>NZ_CP097263.1:0-4800000 GCF_028622115.1 Kutzneria chonburiensis | reverse complement strand
CGCCGTCGCCCGCCGCGCGGACAAGGCCCTTGGCGTCGACGGTGGCCACGGCGGTGTTGCTCGACGCGTAGGTCACCTTGGCCTTGGACAGGTCCACAAAGGACTGGTCGTTGTTCACGGCCAGCACGATGTTGTCGGCCGCGGCGTGCTGCTGACCGGTGTCGTCGGCGATCCACTTGTTCCTGCCGGTCAGGTCGATCGTGTCGCCGGCCCGGTACACCACGGCCCCGGGCTGCACGGTGACGTAGGAGATCTTCGGCGTGATCGCCCCCGTCACCGTGGTCTGCACGCTACTGGCGACGTCACGGGAGTTCGACGCCACCTGGAACTGGTACACGCCGTCGTACACGGCCTGCTTGGCACCGTCCCACTGGGACAGATCGGCAAGGCGCACCGGAATGGTGATCCTCTGCGACTGCCCCGGCTTGAGCACGTCGGTCTTCTTGAAGCCGGCCAACCGCTTCACCGGCAGCTGCACGTTCGGCACGGTGAACTTCTGCGCCGCGTAGAGCTGCGCGACCGTGGCACCGGCGACGCTACCGGTGTTGGTCACGGTGAACGAGACGTTCACGGTGCCGTCGGCGTTGACCGTGGACTTGTCGATGGACGCCGGCGAGTAGCGATAAGTCGAATAGCTCAGGCCGTAGCCGAACGGATAGCTCGGCGTGCCGGTGAAGTACTGGTAGGTCCGCCCCAGACCGCCGGTGTCACCAGGAGTCAGCCCGTAGGAGTTCATCGGCGGCAGCTGCGAATCGTCCTTGTACCACGTGAAGTTGAGGTGGCCGCTCGGATTCTGCTTGCCGGTCAGCACATCGGCCAGCGCCGCGCCCTGAGCCTGGCCGTTGTAGCCGGAGAACACGATCGCCGGCACGGAACCCTGCACATCGTCGAGCACGACCGGCCCGTCGGACTGCACGACCAGCGCGGTGTTGGGGTTGCCCAGCGCCGCGACCTGCGTGATCAGCGAGTGGTAGTTGCCCGGGATGGCCAGCGTGCTGCGGTCGTGGCCCTCATTGGCCACACTTCCGTCCGTGCCAACGAATTCCACCACCAGGTCGGCGCTCTTGATGTCGGCCTGGGTCTGCGCCGACAGCACCGCGGGGCCGGTGGATCCGGTGGACGTGCCGGCGGCGTCGAAGATCACCTGTGCCCCGGGCAGCGCGGCCTTGATGCCGCCGACCGCCCCGACCTGCACGTTCGGCGAGCCCGAGTAGTTGCCCAGGGTGACCTTGTTGGCCATGTCGCCCAGCACCACCACCTTGTGCACCTTCGACGGCGTCACCGGCAGCACGTTGTGGTCGTTCTTCAGCAGCACCAACGAGTTGTCAGCCACCTTCTGGGCCAGCGCCTGATGCGCCGGGCTCTGGATGGTGTCCTTGGTGATGTTCGTGTACGGCACGCTGCCGACCGGGTCGAACTCGCCGGTCCGCATCCGGATGGTGAACACCGGCACCAGCGCGGCATCCAGCACGCCCTCGCTGAGCACGCCGGCGTTGATCGCCTCCTGGATGTTGGGCAGGGTGTTCTCCTCGCCCGGGCAGTTCAGCGCGGTGCCGGCCCGCAGCGCGTACGCCTGACCGCCGGCCGGGCCGGAAACCTTGGTGCCACTGGCGGTGTTCGTCCACGTCGCGCCGACGTCCTTGCCGTCGGTGGTCCAGCCGGGCGGCGCCCAGTTGTGGCCGCCGTTGGGCTGCCGGTAGGTGGTGCCGACCGCGCCGCAGTCCGACGTGATGTAGCCGCCGAAGCCGTAAGTCCGCTGCGCCAAGGCATTCGTGGTGTACGTGTCGGCAACCGACGGGGTGCCGTTGATCGCGTTGTACGAGGTCATGAGCCCGGCGACGTGCGCGTTCTCGATCAGGTCGCGGAACTGCGCCGTGTAGTAGTCGCGGATGTCGGTGTCGCTGGCGTCCGAGCTGATGCCGGTGCGGTTGAGCTCGACGTCGTTGAGGGCGTAGTGCTTGGCCGTCGCCGCGACCTTGAGGTACTTGTCCGGCGTGCCGTCGGCCTTGTTGCCCTGGTAGCCGTTGACGAACGCGCCGGCGATCTGACCGACCAGATAAGGGTCCTCACCGAACGCCTCGTCGGTGCGGCCCCAGCGCGGGTCGCGGTCCATGTTGACGGTCGGGGCCCAGTAGGTCAGCGAGCCGTAGTTGTTCACGTCCGGCCCGATGTTGTTGGCGCTCACGCCCCACAGCGACTTGTCCAGGAAGCCGCGGACCTCGTCGGACACCGCCGTCGTCTCCTGGTACACCAGGTCGGGGTCCCAGGCCATGCTGGACGCGAAGTTGGTCGGGAAGCTGGTGGCGTGCACCTGCTCCGGCGGGGTGTTGGGGTTGGTCGACGCGCCGAGCCGGTTGATGCCGTGCTGGCCCTCGTTCCAGTAGGTGTACTGCTGCACACCGAGTCTGGGGATCGCCGGCCCGCTGTTGGTGGACAGCTGGCGTACCTTCTCCTCCAGCGTCATCCGTGACACGAGGTCGGCGGCGCGCTCGGCGAAGGAGTAGTGCGTGTCCTTGTAGATGGGGGCGGGATCGGTGGCAGCCGCGCTGCCGCTGGTGAGGGCCAGGGCGCAGACCACCGCGCACGCCGAGGCCACAGTCGCCGTTATCCGCATGACTTTGGCTGCCTCCGTCGTTGGAGAAGCTCGAGTGCGGGGCTGGCGGCAAGGCCACTAAGGCTGGTTTTAGCCCAAAAGTGACGCCCCGGCAGGACTACAAGCTTAGGATTGTCCGGTAGTGAACCTAAGTCAAGGTGTTACCGTGACCGCATGGCGCAGGCTCCGCTCAACCTCAGGGAAGAAGGCCGGTTGCGGGTCCTTCAGGCCCTGCACCGCACCGGCCACAGCAGCCGGGTGGAGCTGGTCCGGCAGACCGGGCTGTCCAAGGCCACGGTGTCCACACTCGTCGCGGACCTGATGGCGGGCGGGCTGGTGCGCGAGGACGACGAGCCGACGGGCGAGACCCGCCGCACCGGGCGGCCGGCCCAGGGGCTGTCGCTGGTGCCGACCGCGGCGTACGCGCTCGGCGCGGACATCGGCCACCAGCACGTCCGGGTGGTGCTGTGTGACCTGCTCGGCACGCCGCTGTGGGACCGGTTCGTGGTCAAGGAGGTCGACCGTGAGCCGTCCCAGACCCTGGACCTGGTCGCCGATCTCGTGGCGCAGGCCTTGCAGGACAACGACATCCCGGTGCAGCGGGTGCTCGGCATCGGCGCCGGCATCGCGTCTCCGGTCGAGCGCAGCGGCGAGCTCGGCCACTCGATGATCATGTCGGCCTGGGCCGGCCTGCGACCGGCGTGGGAGCTGGAGCGGCGCACCGGTCTTGCCGGCCTGGTCACCAACGACGCCAACGCCGGCGCACTGGCCGAACGGCTCTACGGGGTCGCCCGCGACACCGGGGACATGGTGTACGTGCGGCTGTCGGCCGGTATCGGCGCGGGCATTGTCGTTGACGGACAACTGATGCTGGGCGCCCGCGGCCTGGCCGGCGAGGTCGGGCACCTGCTGGCCGAGCCGGGCGGGCGGATCTGCCGCTGCGGCAACCGGGGCTGCCTGGAGACGGTGGCCAGCCCGGTCGCGGTGGCCGAGCTGCTGGCCCGCAGCTGGGGCGAGCCGGTGACGCCGCTGGACCTGCCGCGGCTGGTCGCCGAGGGCAATCCCGGGGCCTGCCGGGCGATCGAGGACGCCGGCGAGGCCGTCGGCCGGGTGCTGGCGTCGGTCGTCACCCTCGTCGACCCGGAACTCGTTGTGGTGGGCGGGGATCTGGCCTCGGCCGGTGAGCTGGTGCTGGCCCCGATCCGGTGGAACATCCGCAAGCACGCGCTGTCGCTGGGCGGGCAGCAGGTGTCCGTGGTGGCGGGGGAGCTGGGAGATCGGGCCGAGGTACGCGGTGCCGCGGGGATCGTGCTGTCCAACGCGCCCCGGCTGCTCGCGACGGCCGCCAGCGCGGCGTGACAGTGGTGCAGGGAAGGACGCCTTACCTGCGTTGAATGCAGGTAAGGCGTCCTTCCCTGCGTTGCTACGGCTGCTGCTGCAAGCGGAACGACTGCGACGCGACCCCGGTGCAGGTGGCCTGGGTCAGCTGCGTGCCGTCCCCGGAACCCGAGGTGGTCAGGCACTTCTGGGTGGCCATGCTGGTGAAGTGCCAGTAGCCGCCGGGCTCCTGGACCGCCTGCCACTGCTGGTTCGTGCCGCCGCCGTAGGCCCACAGCTGGATGCCGGCGCCGTCGGCGGTGGAGCGGCCGGACACGTCCAGCGATTCCGCGGTGTTGGCCCGGTTGTTCACCCGTAGCCACGGGCCGTTCGTGCCCTGGAACTGGAACTGCTGGGCGTTGCTGTTGTTGCACGCGTATTGCTGGATCGCGGTGCCGTTGGTGGTGCCGGCGCCGCGGGCGTCGACGCACTTGTTGTTGCCCTTGTTGACCAGGCTGAAGTAGCCGCCCGGATTGATCTGGTCAGTGGGGGCGTCCGTGGTGGCGCCGCCGCCGAGCCAGAGCAGCCCGTCGATGATGAACTTGTCCTGGGTCGGATCCGCGAAAGTGGACGACAGTGGCGTCTTCGTCTGGTAGTTCATCGCGTCGTGGCCGAAATTGGCGTACAGCATCTTGTACTGCTTGTTCGTCCACAGAATCGGGTAGTAGCCGCTGTACCAGGACTGGTTGGGGTCGGTGCCGACCGGGAAGCTCGACGCGTCGACCGAGGCCAGGACCTGGATGTTCGGGTTCTGTCGCAGGTCGTTGTGCCAGCTGTACCATTCGCTCACGCCGGCCATCCAGGTCGTCGGCAGTCGCCGCGTCGCCGGGTGGGACGAATCCGTGTGCAGAATGGCGGTGGTCGGGAACCATGTGTTGTTGTTGAAGGTTCCGGTGCCCATCAGCGTGTTGTTGAACCACGACCAGCCGGTGCCGGAATCATTGTAGGCCGACACGTGCCAACCGAAGTAGGCGCCACCGTTCTGCATATAGTGCTGGAACCCGGCGCGCTGGCCGGAATCCGTCGGCACATCGTCGAGGAACATGACGACATTGGCCTGCGCGGTGGTGAGGCTGGTGAGCATCGACCAGTTGTTGGTCTGGGTGTACGAGAAGTTGTACTGCGCCGCGACCTGGGGGAACCAGACCGCTGCCTCCTTTTCGAATGCGATGTGCGCGTCGTCGTACGTGCCGCTGTAGAAGGCGATGACCTTGAACTGCGGCGCCTGCGGCGCGGCGGGGGTGTTGGCTGCCGTGGACAACAGCAACACCAGGGACAGCGCGGCGACGACCGCGCGCGCGAGTCTCGATTTCACTGGGACCCTTTCCGTTCAGGGCGACGGGTAGGGGCCGTCCGAGCTGGCGGTCTGCGGAGCGACGTGCAGTCAAGGAAGCATAAATCCACCACTTAGTTCAAGACTCTAATTAGGGGAGGGTCGACGTTCGGCGCGGCGGTCACGGTCATTGCGCCTTTTGGCCCCGGATGGACTCATGCGCCGATCGGGAAAAGAACCCCCTGGGTGCCTTACCGGCACTCAGGGGGTGGGAATTGTCGTGTTTCTTTGTTTCAGTTCAGCGCGAGCGTGACCACCAATGCGACCAGGCCGGCGGTGCTGGTCAGCGTGCGCGCGTTGTTCCAGCGCACCCAGCGCGGCTCGAACTCGCGCCACGCCGTGCCGGGATCGGCCGGGTCGGCCTTGTCGATGGCGTTGTTGAGCGGGATGTTGATGCGGAAGGTGATGATCAGCGCCGTGCCGAACAGGACAAGGCCGGCCGCCTCGCCGAGCGCTTTCGGCCAGTTGCCGGCGAGCCCGTCCACGACGATCGACACGGCCGTGAGCAGCGGTGCGCCGACGAAGCTCAGGGCGAACCAGCCGTTCAGGATCGCGACGTTGATCCCCTGCATGGTCCGCACGCGGACCGCGTCGTCGGTGCGCCGCAGCCCCGGCATGACCGCGACGCTGAAGGTGTAGAACAAGCCCGCGCCCAGGCCGGTCGCCACGGTCGCGAGGACGAGCACGATTTGTCCGAACATGGCATCCAGTGATGCTCAGGCGCGGCCTGGCGTCAACAGCAACTTGTGATCGCCGCTTGCAGGTAGGCGAAGCCGGCGGCCTGCCGGTCGGGGTCCGGCGGTCCGCCTTCGCCCAGCCGGGTTGTCCGGTGCCGCAACGCTTCCTCGATGATCGCCCGGTGTTCGGGGAAGGCCTGGACGGCGTGTTTCGCGGCGCCCGACTTGGAGGTGATGTCGCCCGTGACCATCGAGTAGTGCAGCCGGCTGATGCCCAGCACGACCCAGGCGATGCCGACCGCGTAGGCCAGGTCGGCCGGGTCGTCGAGGTGCTGTCGCCAGTACGTGTTCGCGTTGCCGCGCACCCATTCCCGCAGCTCGTCAGGATCCGCGTGCACGTTCAGCTCCGCCGGCCGCGGGCCCCTCAGGGTCACGCCGTACTTGGCCAGCGTGGTCCACTCCACCGGCGACCGGCCCTCGTTGCCGAGGCTGAGTCGGCCGTCGAGCTGGTAGTAGCCGCCGCTCAGTTTTGCCGGGCTGGTGCGGAGATCGTCGAACGTCACGTACTGGCCGTCGAGCTTGTCCAGGCCCTGGTGGACTTCTCGCAGCAGCTCCGGGTCGGGGTCGTCGACGACCGCGATGAAGTCGACGTCCGAGACCTCGTCGTGGAAGTCGTCCAGGGCAAGGGACCCGACCAGGTAGAGGCCTTGCAGGGAGCCCGGGCTCCGCTGGTCCATGCGCTGCGTGTAGCGGTCGACGAGGTCCTGCGCCCGTGGTGGCAACATGATCACCACATTAGGCCGTCCGGACCGGCAGGGTGGCGAGCCGCCAGTTGCCGGGGTCGGGCACGCGCACCGGATCGGCGGCCAGGCGCAGGTCGGGGAAGCGTGCGAACAACGTCGTCAGGGCGACTTCGGTCTCCAGCCGGGCCAGTGCTGCGCCGAGGCAGAAGTGCGCGCCGTGGGCGAAAGCCAGGTGTGGTCCCGGGGTGCGGGTGACGTCCAGGCGATCGGGGTCGGGGAAGACCGCCGGGTCGCGGTTGGCCGACAGCATCGACACCGTGACGCGCTCGCCCTTCGGAATGCGTACGCCGCCGATCTCCACGTCCTCCGTGGTGAAGCGGGGGACCGTCAGCAGCTGCGGCGTGCACCAGCGCAGCAGCTCCTCCACCGCTCGCGCCGGATCTTCTTGCAGCAGTGGGATTTGGTTGGGGTTGTCGAGCAACGCCGCCACGGCGTTGGCGATCAGGTTGCCCGGGACCTGCCCGGCCAGCACCAGATGCCACACCAAGACCACCAGCTCGTCGTCCGTGGCCTCGGTCTGCACCAGATCCGCGAGCACGCCCTGGCCCGCCTTGGCCCTGGCCCGTGCCACCGCCGCCTTCGCGCCGGCGATCACGTCGGGGATCGCCTCCTGGAACGCCTGCCCCTGACCGCCGGCCACCGCGATGCCGACCTTGCGCCACATCGGCCGTTCCTCGTCGGCGATGCCCACCAGGTCGCAGATCACCTCGATCGGCATCGGGTGGGCGAAGTCCGTGAGCAGATCGAAGACGTCCGGCTGGTCCCTGAGCAGGCTCTCCACCGTTTGTTCGATGTGTGGCCGAAACTCGGCGATCCGGCGCGCCGTGAACGCCGGCGCCGCCAGCCGTCGGAGCCGGGCGTGGTCCTGGCCTTCGAGCTCGCCCAGGTTCGGCGTCTCCGGCAGGCCTTCCGGCCGCATCGCGTAGCTCTCCCGGGCCAGCCGGAACCGGGGATCCGTGAGCACCTGCCGGGCCTCGTCGTGCCTGGTCACGATCCATAACGTGCCCAGCCCCGGCACCTCCATCGTCGCCACCGCCGACTCCTTCCGGGCCTGGGCATAGGTGGCCACCGGGTCGAGCAGGGCAGCGGGGTCGGTCGGGTCAATCCGCATGATCACTCCATTCAGATGATGAGATCATATGTTTCTACCATCTGAGTGATGACGGTATCTTCGCGACAGGCAGCGGTGCAACCATGAGCTGGTCGCCGCGGCAAGCGGGCCTGACGGCGAGTGGGTGGAGAAGGCTGGCGTGGTGCCGGCAGCGGCGTGGTTGCGGGACGGGTGGCAAGCGGCTCAGTGGCCTGGCGGCGCGGCGGCATGATCGGCGGCGGTTCCGGCGGCGGGGAGCAGTGACAAGGTGGCGGGCTCGGCGAGGGGCGGGTCGCAGGTGGCGGTGCCGCGTGAGCGAGGAGAGGCATGGCTCGGCTGACCAGGGCGGAGGCGCAGGAGCGCAACCGGGGCAGGGTGCTGGCGGCGGCCAGGGCGGAGTTCGCGGAACGGGGCTTCCGTGAGACGAAGATCGACGCCATTGCCGAGCGGGCGGAGCTGACCCGAGGGGCGGTGTACTCGAACTTCCCGGGCAAGCGGGCGCTGTACTTCGCGGTGCTGGCCGAGGACGCCGAGAACGCGGAGCTGCCGGGTGACTTCGAGGTGGGGCTGACGCCGCGGGAAGCGCTGGCGGCGTTCGCCCGGGCCTGGGTGACGCGGCTGCCGCTGGTCAACGACCGAGAAGCGGCGCGGCTGGGACTGGATCTGATGCCGGAAGTCCTGGCGTCGGAGCAGACGAGCCGTCCCTATGCCCAACTCAGCCGGTTCACGGCGAGCCTGCTCGGCCTGGCCCTCGAAAGCCTGAGCCCGCTGAGCGGCCGGCTGGTGCGGGTGGCGGAGTCGGCGCTGACCATGCTGCACGGGGCGAGCCAGCTGGCGGTGGCGGCGCCGGGTTTCGTTGAGCCGTTCAACGTGATCGCGGCGTGCGAGTCCTTCGCCGATCTGGCGCTCAACGACAGCTGGCCGCCGCGGCCGCCGATCGTGGCCCAGGTTCGGGGCGTGGACGAACCCTGGAGCCCGCCGGCGGCGGTGGACCTGTTGACCGGGGAGCCGATCCGGGCGGCCAAGGGCGTGGTGGCGGTCCTTGGCCTGCACCGGTTGTCGGCGGCGGAGGAGATGATCCGCGCGGCGTCGCCGTCGGACGACGTGACGATCGCGATCGTCACGGGCGAGCCGGCCGAGCTGTCGGCGCTGGCCCGGCTGGTGCTGGCGGACTTCCGCTGGCATCTGCGCCAGGCGTTTCCCGTCCCGGCCTGGCCGCGTGTGCAGATTGTCGTCGACGACGCGGGCGAGCTGGCCGCCGCGGCCGGCGTACCGGCCACAGTGGACGGAACCGAGGTCGGGATCCGGGTGCGGGGCGGGCGGATCGTCCGGCGGGCCGAGGGATTCGGTGCCAGCTATGCCGTCTGCTGAGACCTACGACCAGACACGTGTGGTGTCGAGGCGTTGCGCGCAGTGGCTGCTCGACCGGCTGCTCGTGTTCGTGCCGTCAGCCGTGCTGCTCGTCGTGCTGGTGTTCGTGGTGTACGGCAACCAGTCCCTGCTGTTCCTGCCGCCCACGGTTTTCCTTGTCGCACTGCTGATCGGAGGTCTGGTGGTCGACGTGTGGGTGCCGAACCGCACCGGCGGCCGGACGCCGGCGATGCGGCTGCTCGGCCTGCGGATCGTCACCGAGTGGGGCGGTAGGCCGACACTGCGCATGTACGCGTTCCGGTGGCTGCTCATGGTGGTCGACGGCTTCGCGTTCGGCCTGGCCGGGCTGATCGTGATGCTGCTCAGCCCGCGCCACCAGCGCGTCGGCGACCTCGTCGCCCGCACACTGGTGGTCCGTGTTACTGCCGCCGCTGCGTGACGAGACCGGCCACGCCCTGCACGATCATGGCGATGCCACAGAGGAAGACAATGCCCTGGATGACGAGTTGTTCCGTGCCGGTGCCGTACCAGCCTTGCGTGTATCCGACGGCGGTCAGCCCGGCGATCACCAATCCGCTGGCGGTGCGCAGCCACGAGGTGCGAAGCTCCTTGGTCATGACACCGATCCTCGGCTCCCTCGCCGCCCGCCACCTCGGCCCGGCGAGTGGTTCCGCCTCAGACTTTCGGCCGATCTGATGCAGCCGTGGGACGAGACGGTGTTCGACGAGCTGTGCGCGCTGCTGCCCGCCGAGCAGGCCGCCGATGCGCGGGATTACCTGGACCACAACGAGTCCGCGTTGGCCTTCGAGACCGCCGTCGATCACCTGTCCGAGGAGTCCGTGCCGATCAGTGCCGCCCTGCGCGGCCGCATCGCCGAGGCGGCCGCGTCCAGCAAGCGGGTCTTGGACAGCCTGCCGTACTGCCCGGACGTCGACCGGCCGCGGTGGCGCAAGGTCGAGGACACCATGGAGGGCCTGGAGATCGGGGAGCGCCTGCCGAGTCCGGTCGATGTCGCCTGGCTGGCCTGCAACCGATGCCCCGAGGTGCTGTTCCGCTACGACTCGCAGGCCGCGCTGATGGGGAAGGTCCCGTATCGGCAAGGCATTCTCCTCGCGGACGGCGGTGTTGAAGAGGTGGTCGGGCGCGGGGTGGATCGGTTGGAGAG
This sequence comes from Kutzneria chonburiensis, assembly GCF_028622115.1. Classification (NCBI taxonomy): domain Bacteria; kingdom Bacillati; phylum Actinomycetota; class Actinomycetes; order Pseudonocardiales; family Pseudonocardiaceae; genus Kutzneria; species Kutzneria chonburiensis. The sequence continues at coordinate 4,789,591 of NZ_CP097263.1, read as the reverse complement.
GTGTTGGCTGTGAGCTCGTTGGTGGTGCCGCCGCTGTTCGCGCGGTTGGCTGGGGCGGAGCGTGTGCTGCTGGCCGGCGCGGGCGGCGGGTTCGACGTGTATGCCGGCCTACCACTGGCGATGGCGTTGCGAGGTATGGGAAAAGAGGTGCACCTGGCCAACCTGTCCTTCAGCGACCTGGACGGCCTGGACATCGACGACTGGATCGAGCCGAGCCTGGCTGCGGTGACGCCGGACAGCCCTGGCGGGGAGGGCTATTTCCCGGAGCGAACGTTGGCGCGTTGGCTTGCGGCGCAAGGGATTCCGTCGACCGTGTATGCGTTCCCGCGTATCGGGGTGCAACCGTTGCGAGCGGCGTATCAGACGCTGGTGCGGCGGCACGAGCTGGACGCGATCGTGCTGGTCGATGGCGGCACGGACATCCTGATGCGAGGCGACGAAGCCGGCGTCGGTACGCCGGAGGAGGACATGGCCAGCCTGGCGGCGGTGGCGGGACTGTCCGGAGTCGACCGTGTGGTGGTCAGCCTCGGCTTCGGGATCGACGCCTTCCACGGTGTCAGTCACGCCGACGTGCTGGAGAATCTCGCTGCCCTGCAACGGGAAGGCGGCTACCTTGGCGCCCTGTCGATCCCGCCGGACTCGCCGGAGGCGCTGGCCTATCTCGACGCCGTGGCGCACGCGCAGGCGTCCACGCCGCTGCGGCCGAGCATCGTCAACGGCCAGATCGCGGCGGCGGTGCGGGGTGAGTTCGGCAACGTGCACGTGACGACCCGAACCGGCGACAGCGAGCTCTTTGTCAACCCGCTCATGGCCGTCTACTTCACGGTCGACCTGATGTGCCTGGCCCGCACGGTGAAATACCTCGACCAGCTGGAACGAACCCGCACCATGACCGAGATCGCCTACGCCATCGAGGACTACCGGGACTTGGTGATCCGCCGGCCGCGTCGCAGCCTGCCGCACTAGACCGAAACGCGATTGAGCGGTTCCGGCTGCCGACGCTAGGTTCGGCCGGTGGACAACGTGGACGTGCTCGTGCTGCACGGATCGCCGGGCGCCGGGAAGACGACGCTGGCGCGGGTCATCTCCGAGATCCTGCGGGAGGCCGACCTGGCCTACGGGGTGATCGACATGGATGAGATCTCCATCGTGCATCCCAGTCCGGGCCGTTCCTTCGCGCGCGAGAACCTCACGGCCATCTGGCCCCGCTATGCCGCGGTTCCCGGCCTGCGGCTGCTGCTGCCGACCGTCCTCGCGGACGAGCAGGAGCTGGTGCTCCTGCGCGCCGCCCTCCCGGGCGCGAACCTGACGGTGTGCGAGCTGACGGCGCCGGAAGCGGTCCTCAAGGAGCGGGTGACGGCGCGCGAGCCGAACGAGTTCTGGCGGGAGGGTCTGCGGCGCTGGGTCGACGTCTTCCACGCGCGCGACGATCGGCACCGGATCCGGGACTTCCTCGTCTCCACGCACGAAAGGTCGGAGGAGGACGCGGCCAGGGAGATCGTCGACAAGCTCGGCTGGCTCGGCTACAGCTCCAGGCCGTAGGCCAGCAACGAGAAGGTCGGACTGAGATGGTCGCGGTCCGGGGTCCGCACGAAGCCGGCCTTCTCGTACAGGCGATGGGCGGCCACCATCGCCGGCTGCGAGAACAGCACCAGCCGTTGCAGCTGCCACTCCACACCGAGGTCGACCACGGCCCGCACCAGCGCCCGCCCGACGCCGCGGCCCTGCGCCGACGGGGCGACGGCCAGGGCCCGGACCTCGGCCTCCTCGGGCCCGGTGGCCATGTCGCTGTCCTCGTGCCAGCGCTCCAGCATGATCGTGCCGAGAAGTTCTTTGTCGTCCACGGCGACCAGGACCACGCCGTGCTCGCCCAGCGCGCGCAGGCGATCCGCGTAGGTCGGGATGGCGTCGAGGAAGTGCCCGGCGTGATAGGCCGCCACCCGCAGCTCGCCGACCTCGGCCAGTTCGGCCGGCGTGGCCGTTCGCACGATCATCACGCCATTCAAGCGCCAGGATGGGCCCATGTCATGGGATGAGGCGGCGGCGAATTTCGACGACGAACCGGACCACGGGCTGCGCGACCCCGCGGTGAAAGCGGCCTGGGTCGCCCTGTTGGCACCGATGGTGCCTTCCCCGCACGCCCGGATCGCCGATCTGGGCTGCGGCACCGGCAGCGTCTCGGCGCTGTTCGCGCAGGCCGGACACGACGTGCACGGCGTCGACCAGTCGCCCCGCATGCTGGAGATCGCCCGCACCAAGTGCGCCGACACCATCGATTCGGTGAGGCTGCGGGCCGGTGACGCCGCCGCCGGTTCCGTGACCCTGCTGCTCGGCGACGCCGCCGATCCGCCGCTCGAACCCTGCTCCTACGACCTGGTCTTCGCCCGGCACGTGCTGTGGACGCTGCCGCCGGCGGCCGTCCGGAAATGGGTCGCGCTGCTCCGACCGGGCGGCCGGTTGCTGCTGGTCGAAGGTCGGTGGTCGACCGGCGCCGGGCTCACCGCCGACCAGTGCCGGCGGCTGGTCCTGAGCCATCGCCGGCACGTCGACGTGCGGATGCTGACCGATCCGGCGCTGTGGGGCGGCCCGATCGACGACGAGCGGTACCTGCTGGTCAGCGACGCGTAAGATGTCAAACGGGAACGGGTCTTACGAGAGGGGAAACGGGTGCGCATCCTGGTCATCGGCGCGGGGGCGACCGGCGGGCTGTTCGGCGCGAGGCTGGCCACGGCCGGCCGGGACGTGACCTTCCTGGTCCGGCCGCGGCGGGCCGAGCTGCTGCGCGAGCGGGGGCTGCGGGTGCACGGCGCCGGGCAGGACTTCGTGATCACGCCGAAGGTGCTGGTCACCGGTGAGATCGCCGAGACGTTCGACGTGATCCTGGTGTCGGTCAAGGCGGCCGGTCTCGAGCAGGCGATCGAGGACTTCGCGCCCGCGGTCGGCCCGGACACGCTGATCATGCCGTTCCTGAACGGGATGCGGCACCTGGCCGTGCTGGACAAGCGGTTCGGGGCGGACCGGGTGCTGGGTGGCGTGGTTCGCGTGCAGACCACTGTGGACGATGACGGCAACATCCTGCGGGTCGGGCCCTTGGAGGACATGTCCTACGGGGCGCGGGTCGGCACCTCGCCGGGGCGGCTGGCCGAGCTGCACGCGACGCTCGGCGGCGCCGGTTTCCCGGCCGAGCTGTCCGAGCACATCGACGCCGACATGTGGGCGAAGTGGGTGCTCATCGCCTCGTACGGCGGGGCGACGTGCTTGATGCGCGGCACCATCGGCCAGATCGCCGCCGCCGGGGGCGCGCAGTTCTCCGCTGCGCTGATCGACGAGTGCGCCGCCGTCGCCACGGCCGCCGGCTATCCGATGGCCGAGGCCGCCCATCAGCGGCTGCGGGCCGGTGTGGGCGATCCGGCTTCGCCGGCGGCCACGTCGATGTTCCGCGACCTGAGCAGCGGCTATCCCACCGAGGCCGAGCATCTGCTCGGCGACCTGCTGGAGCGGGCCCGCGAGCTCGACGTGCCGACGCCGCTGCTGGAGTTGGCCACCATCAGCATGCGGGTGTACGAGAGCACCCGATGACCGCCACCGACCGGTACGGCCTGGCCGCGGCCCCGGCCGAGCTCCGGCTCACCCAGGAACTGCTCAACACCGTTGGCACACATAAGTATCCGGACTGGGACCTGCTGTCCGGCATGGACACCGCGCGGGCGTGGTTCGCCGGCATCCCGGGCGCGCCGGAACTGACCTACGAGGACCTCTTCGACCTCCTGGAACTCCGTGATTCCTTGCGGCGCCTGGTAAAGGGCGAGCCGGCGACGTTGGTCGGCGCCGTCGAGATCAGGATCGACGCCGAGTCCGCCGTGGCCGTGCCGGCCGGCGCGTCGTGGTTCCAGGCCGCGGTCGCCGCGGAATGCCTGCTGGCCCGGGCAACCGGCACCTGGCCTCGCCTCAAGGTGTGCCGCAACGAGGGCTGCGCCATCGCCTTCTACGACTCTTCCCGCAACGGCAGCCGGGTCTGGTGCGACGTCGCCACCTGCGGCAACGCCGCCAACGTGCGGGCCCACCGGTCCCGGCAGGTCACCGCCGCCCCGCATTCCCCGTTGTGGTGACTGGCAATCAGACTTTCGGTCGAGGCGGCGGCAGGCGATCGGCGGCAGGATCATCGCTATGAGTCACGGCTGGACGGGCCGACGGGGTCCGCTCGTGGCCGAGTGCGTGGTGCTCGGCCTACTGCTGGCCGTGGACTTCGGCTGGGCCGTGCGCGCGGGCGTGCCGACGCAGCTGCCGAGCTCGCTGGCGTTCGAGCTCGTGCCCGGGCAGGCGCTGGCGGTGGCGGTGTTGGCCTTGCTGCGCCGGCGGTTTCCGAACCGGGTGCTGTTGCTCGGCTGCGTGGTCGCGGCGCTTTCCCTTGTCGGCACGGGAGCCCTGCTGATCACGGCCGAGTTGGGCCAGCCGCTGCCGGTGGAACTCGACGTCACCGCGCTGATGGCGTTGGCGCTGCTCATCGGCTCGGCCAGCCGGCGGCTGAACCCGGTACCGGCGGCGATCGTGGTGACCGCCGGGGCGGTGGCGATGATCGTCCAGGCGCTGTTCCGTTACGGCCTCGGCGGCCTGCTCGCGGTGCCGGTCGCCGTGCTGTGGGGCGGCGCGGTGGCCGTCGGCCTGGTGCTCAGGGACGCGGATTCCCGACGCCGCAGCGCGTTGACCGAAGTCCGCACGGGCGAACGGCTGCTGCTGGCCCGCGAGCTGCATGACCTGGTGGCGCACCACATCACCGGCGTGGTCGTGCTGGCGCAGGCCGGCCGCCGGGTCGCGCCCGAACGGGACGAGGTGTTCGGCGAGATCGAGCAGGCCGGCGCCGAGGCGCTGGCGGCGATGCGCCGGCTGGTCGGCATGCTCCGCACCGCAAACGATCTCGGGGCCACGCCGAACGATCTGCTCGACGCCGTGAAACAAGCCGTGCCGCCGGGTGTGACGCTGACCGTCCAAGATGGACTGGACGTGCTGGCGGTGACGCCCGAGGCCGCGACGACCGTGCATCGCGTGATCATGGAGTCGGTGACCAACGCCCACCGGCATGCCCCGCAGGCCCGGGAACTGGCGGTGGACGTGCACATCGACGCCGACCGGCTGGTGGTCGAGATCGTCAACGACGGCGTGCGGTCCGCCCCGACCGGCGATCGCGGGTACGGCCTGGTCGGCATGGCGGAGCGGGTCGAGGCGCTCGGCGGTAGTCTGCTGGCCGGCGCGGCGCCGGGACAGCGCTGGCGGGTGTGCGCGCGACTGCCACTGGGGAGGACCGTGTGAGCCTGCGGGTCCTGGTCGCCGACGATCAGGCCATGGTGCGGACCGGGTTCCGGCTGATCCTCACCGGCGAACCGGACATCGAGGTGGTCGGCGAGGCCGCGGACGGCCGGGAGGCCGTGGCGCTGGCCCGGCAGCTGCGGCCCGACGTGACCCTGATGGACATCAAGATGCCGGTGGTGGACGGCCTCCAGGCCACTCGCCTGCTGGCCGGCCCCGACGTGCGGGATCCGCTGCGGGTCGTCGTGGTCACCACCTTCGACCTGGACGAGAACGTGCACGCGGCGCTGCGCGCCGGGGCCTGCGGCTTCCTGCTCAAGGACGCCGGGCCGGGCCTGCTGATCGAGGCCGTGCACGCGGCGGCCAACGGCGAGGCGCTGGTGTCGCCGTCGATCACCACCCGGCTGCTGGCCCACTTCGCCGAGGCGCGGGTCGAGCGCAAGCCGCTGGAGCCGTTGACCGAGCGCGAGTTCGACGTCATCCGGCTGGTGGCCCGCGGCCGCACCAACGCCGAGATCGCGGCCGAGCTGGTCATCTCGCTGTCCACGGTGAAGACGCACCTCGGCGCGGTGCAACGGAAACTGGCCGCGCGCAACCGCACCGAAGTGGCGATCTGGGCGTGGGAGACCGGAACCGTACGGTAGGCAGACACCGGGGCAGTCACATGACTGATTCGCCGGCGGCCCCGAGCGGTCAGCATCGGCGGATGGCCGAGATTGACCGAGTGCTGGAGAAGGCGTGGCCGACCCGCCCGCCGACCGCGGTGTTCGCCGACCTGCCGCAGCGGTTCTGGGACGACCGCCCGGACCTGTGGGACGCCGCCGACGGCCGGCTGGTCAGCAGCTCCCTGACCTGGGTGATCCGCGACCGCGGTCGGGTCGTGCTGGTCGACACCGGTATCGGCAACCACAAGGACCGGCCGGACATGCCGTCGTTCCACCAGCTGGAGACCGATTTCCTGATCGCGCTGGCCGCGGTCGGGGTGGTGCCGGCCATGGTGGACGTGGTGGTGAACACCCACCTGCACGCCGATCACGTCGGCTGGAACACGCGGCTGGTCGACGACTGCTGGGTGCCGACCTTCCCCAACGCCACCTATCTCATCCCGGCGGCCGACTACGCGCATTTCGCCGACGACCAGGTGGTCGCCGACAGCGTGCGCCCGGTGGTCGAGGCCGGGCAGGCGGTGCTGTGGCGGGACTCGCACCGCGTGGCCGACGGGCTGCTGCTGGAGGCGGCGCCCGGCCACACGCCCGGGTCGAGCGTGCTCAAGCTGCGGGACGAGGCCGTGTTCGTCGGGGATCTGCTGCACAACCCGGCGCAGATCCTGGAGCCCGACGCCGACAGCATGTTCTGCCTGGACGGGGCGCGGGCGCGGCGGTCGAGGCGACAGATCCTCGGCTGGGCCGCCGATCGCGGGGCCCGGGTGCTGCCGACGCACTTCGACGGCGGCCTGGTCAGCCGGGACGGGGCGAAGTTCGCCTGCTGAGGCGTCGACCCCAGGGTGGAGACGAACCTCCACCCGGCTTCCATCCCGGAGCCGACGCACCCCCACCCCGGTCGGCGGGACGCTGAACGGCGTCGAAACCCGACCTGGGGAGGAAGAGCAATGACCACGCCGCAACCCGTCCAGCTACGCCGGTTCCTGCCGAGCATCGTGCTCAACGCGGTGGTGCCGCTGGTGGTGTACACGCTGGTGCGGCCGTATTTCGCCGACGACGTCACCGCGCTGATCATCGCCGGCGCGATCCCGCTGGCCGTCACCCTTGTCGGCTTCCTGGTGCGCCGCAAGCTGGACATCGTCGGCGCGATCTCGGTGGTCGGCTTCGTGGTCGCCGTGGCCGCGCAGCTGCTGACCGGTGGCGACGGGCTGATCGTGAAGGTCCAGGGCGTGATCATCACCGGCCCGATCGGGGTGTTGTTCCTGCTGTCGGCGTTGATCGGCCGGCCGCTGGTCGGCGTGATCTTCCAGTTCCTGTCCCGCCGCAACCCCGGCATGCGGGTGCCGACCAAGGGCCGGGCGCTGGCGCTGACCCTCGTGTTCGGCGGCATGTTCACCCTGCACGCCGTGGTCGCCGTTGCCCTCGCGCTGCTGCTGCCGACCCCGGTGTTCCTGGCCGTGTCCAACCCGATCGGCCTCGGCATCATCGCCGCCGGCCTGCTGGTGATCTTCCTGATGCGCCGCCGGTGGCACGCATCAGCCCAGCAGGCGTAGCCCGCCGACCAGCTTGTCGACCACGTTGCGCGGCCCGACCAGGCTGATCGCGTAGTAACGGAGGTCGTCGGACAAAGCCAGGGTGTCCAGGTACTCCTGGTACACCCGGCTGGTCTGCGCCGGTTCCGGCATGTCGACCACGTGCACGCCGATCTTGCCGATGGCCTTGGCCCGCACCGCGGCGACCTTGGCCCGGTCGGCGGCCAGGATCGAGCAGCCGGTCCAGGGCAGGCCCGGGTGGTGCTGGCCGACGGCGTCCGCGCCGCCGGGGCCGAGCAGCGTGGGCACGGCGTGCCCGACCGCGGCGGCCAGGCAGCCGACGGCGTTGGCGATCAGGCCGGGGTTGAGGTCGCGGTCCACGACCATCACCCACTTCAGCCGGGCCTGCCGGGTGGGCTGGTCGATGCGGATCTCGTCGGGGGCGAACGCGGGCAGCATGGCCAAGCTCCTCATGACGTGCGGTGGATGGCCGAGATGCTAGGCGGAGTCACTAGCACTTACCATGAGTGCCGAACTTCGTTCGGCACTGGAGCGGAAATACGGATGTTGGACGAACTTGATGAGGCGCTGCTGCTGGCCCTGCAGCACGATGCACGGCAGACCAACCGCGACCTGGCCGCCGCGACCGGTGTCTCGCCGTCCACCTCGCTGGAGCGAGTGCGGGGGCTGCGCGAACGCGGCGTGATCAAGGGCTACCTGGTGGACGTCGACCTGCCGGCCATCGGCCGCGGCGTGCAGGCGCTGATCGCGGTGCGCATCCGGCCGCCGTCCCGCCGCCACATCGAGGCGTTCCGGCAGTGGGCCGCCCGGCTGCCCGAGACCATTGGCGTTTTTGTGGTCTCCGGCAGCGAGGACTTCCTCATTCACGTGGCCGTGCCGGACAACAACAGCCTGTACAGCTTCGTCATCGACCGGTTGACCGAGCGCCCCGAGGTCGCGGACGTGCGGACCAGCGTGGTGTACGAGCACATCCGCAACCCGAGGATCGCCCCGGCGTAGACCTCAGCCGGGCTGGTGCGAGCCGGTCATCAGCTCGGCCAGGTCCTCGGGCTTGATGAACGACGGCGGCGGCTTCGGCCCCCAGTTGAACAGACCCTTGGCCCCCTCAAGGACTTCCGGCTTCCACACCGCGTCCTCGACGATGCAGTCCATGTCGGAGTAGTACTCCGAGAAGTTGCCGGCCGGATCCTTGAGGTACCAGAAGAAGTTCGAGCCGGCGTGGTGCCGGCCGAGGCCCCAGACGTGCCGCTCGGGGTGCTCCTCCAGCATGGCCGACGCGCCGCGGCCGACCTCGTCGATGTCGTCGACCTGCCAGGAACTGTGGTGCATGTAGGTGACGGGTGCCTTGAGCACCAACACGTTGTGGTGATCGGTGGAGCAGCGCAGGAACGCGCCCTCGTGCTTCATCTCGTCGCTCAGCTTGAAGCCGAGGCCGTCGGTGAAGAACCGGCGGGTGGCGCCGTAGTCGGTGGAGCCGATCACGACGTGCCCGAGCTTGCGCGGCTTGACCTTGTTGGTACGCAAGATGCCCGGCGTGCGTGCGCCCACGCGGACCACGTGGCCGGGGGCGTTGAACGGCGGCGGGATGGTCGGCTCCTGCGCGATACGCGGCGCGATCCGGACCACGGCGCGCACGCCGGTCGCCGGCTCCACCGCCGTCACGCTCTCGACGTTCTTGTCCACGGAGATGTCGATGCCGGCCAGCCGTGAGGCCACGGCACCGAGGTCGTCGGCGTCATCGGCCCGTACGGCGACCTCGACCAGCCGCCGCGTCGGCGCCGGCACGATCCGCAGCTGGCGACCGCCGTCCACAGTGGACAGCCAGCCGTCATCCGACGGCGTGAGGCCGAATTCCGTGTAGTAGGCGGTGGTCGCGGCCACGTCCGGGACGCCGATGGTGATGGCCGCCAGACCGTGCAGAGCCATCACGCACCGCCGCTGAACGTGTGGCGCATGGTGCCGATGCCCTCGATGTAGGTCACGAGTTCCTCACCCGGCTTGAGGAAACGCTGCGGCTTGCGGCCCATGCCCACGCCGGACGGGGTGCCGGTGAAGATGATGTCGCCGGGCAGCAGCGGCGTGATGGCCGACAGCCAGGACACCAGCTCGGCCACCGAGAACACCAGGTCGTCGGTGCGGCCCTTCTGCACCTGCTCGCCGTCGATCAGGCAGCCCAGCTCCAGGTCGTCACGGTCGGGCAGCTCGTCCGGCGTGACCACGACCGGGCCCAGCGGCCCGAAACCGGGGTAGGACTTGGCCATGCTGAACTGCGGCGCCGGGCCGGTCCGCTGGAGCTCGCGCTCGGACAGGTCCTGGCCGACGGTCAGGCCGGCGACGTGGTCCCAGGCGTCGGCGACGGCCACGTGGTCGGCGGCCCTGCCGATGATCGCGACCAGCTCGACCTCCCAGTCCACGCTGCCCGGCGGCAGCGCGATCTCGCCGGTCGGGCCGGTCAGGCAGGTGACGAACTTGGTGAACACGGTCGGCGAGTCGGGCACGGCGAAGCCCGACTCCTTGGCGTGCTCGGTGTAGTTCAGGCCGATGGCGTAGATCTGCCGGGGCCGGGGGACCGGGTTGCCGTAGTCCGCGGGCGACACCGCGACCGCCGAGCTGTCGTCCAGCGTCGCGGCGAACGCCGTCACCTCGTCCCACTGCTCGTAGGCGAGCTGGATGTCCGGCGAGAACCGGCCGCCGCTGGCGTCGGCCAGGTCCACGGCGCGGTCGGGCGCGGTCAGGACGGCCGCGCGGCCGTTGATGTCGGCCAGCCTCATGGTGGTGCCTCCCTCGGGTCGTCACCTGATTGAAGCAACTTTCGAAAGTTGAGTCAACGTTCGCACTGAGGTAGTTTCTGTGCATGGCGACCACCGGCACCGGGGCCACCCGCACCGACGGCGTGCACGCGCGACTGCGCGAGGACATCCTCGGCGGCGTGCTGCCGCCCGGGCAGCGGCTGAAGTTCCCCGAGCTGTGCCGGCGCTACGACACCTCGGTCGGGGCCGCGCGCGAGGCGCTGACCAGGCTCGCGTCCGCCGGATTGGTCCGCAGCCAGGCCCATCAGGGCTACGTCGTGACGCCGCTGTCGGTCGAGGACCTGTCCGAGCTGACCATCGCCCGCGTCGAGGTGGAATGCCTGGTGCTGCGCATGGCCATCGCCGAGGGCGACGTGCGCTGGGAGGCCGATGCCATTGCCGCGCACCACCTGCTGGAACGCGCGCCCTACCTCGACCCCGACAATCCGGCCAGATCAACGGCCGAATGGTCGGCCGCCCACACCGCCTTCCATGAGGCGCTGCTGGCCGGCTGCGGCAATCGCCGACTTCGTGACGTGGCCAATGGTCTGCGCGATGAGGCCGAACTCTACCGACAGTGGTCCATTACGCCGGCCCAGGCCAAGGGGCGCGACGTCGCTGCCGAACACCGCGCGATCCTCGACGCCGTGATCTCCCGTGACACCGACCTGGCGGTGCGGCTGCTGGGTGAGCACATCTCGCTGACCACGCAGCTGCTCAAGGACGCGGCCGAGCCCGGGCAGTGACGTCGCCCACAGCGCACCCGGGCCGGGCCAGCTGCTCCGGCATCGAACCGGTTCCCGTCCGGCCGCTGCCGGCGGCCGGCCCGTCCGCGGACGATCTCGGCCGCCGATCCGGTTTTGGATCGGCGGCACAATGTATGACGGCATGACGAACCGCACGCGTGTGCGAATCCAGGAGAATGCCCTGGTGAAGTCGGTGTCTGGCAAAGGTTTTCCGACTGCGGGCCCGTTACATTAATTCATGACCGCGTCAATGTATACAATTCCGGACCGCTGACCGCTTTCGCCACCGCATCAATTCGGGCATCGAACGCAAGGCCGATCGGGCACGCGGACTTGACCGGTTCGACGGGGCCGTGCGCAGAATTGACGTGAATGCGGCACACGTCGCGATGGGGGGTTGGCAGTGCGGGAATTCGATCCACCGTTCCGTGTCGGCGGTGCGCGCGTGGCGGCGGTGTGAACGAGATGTCCGGGACGCGGAAGCGGTGGGACGACGTGGACGAGACCGATGTGCTGATCGCCGGGGCCACCCCGGCCGGCCTCGCGCTCGCGCTCGACCTCGAGCGGCGCGGGGTGCGCTGCCTCGTGCTGGAAACGGGCGACGGCCGGGTGGAGACACCCGAGGTCAGCCCGATCGGACCGCGTTCGATGGAGCTGTTCCGGCGCTGGGGGGTGGCCGAGAAGATCCGCTGCGCCGAGTTCCCCGGCCGGCGGCCGGCCGACATCGCCTGGGTCACGCAGGTCGGCGGACACGAGATCCACCGGTTCGAGCGGTTCACGCACGACACGCACACGCCCGAGCCCGAGCAGATCTGCCCGGAGGACTGGCTGCTGCCGGTGCTCCAGACCGCCGTCGGCACCCATCCGGGCGGCGCGATCCTGTTCCGGCACCGGCTCGACGGCTTCACCCAGGACGGCGCCGGCGTCACCGCCCGGGTCAGCCGGCTGGGCGAGGGCGACACGACCACCATCCGCGCCGACTATCTCGTCAGCACCGAAGGGCCGTGTTCGCTGGTCCGCAGCGCCTGCGGGATCCAGTCCACGCCGCGGTTCGAGCCGCAACTGCTGCGCAGCATCGTGTTCCGCGCGCCGCGGCTGGCCGAGGGACTGGCCGCCCGCGGCCACCGGCCGGCGCTGACGTACTTCCTGCTCCAGTCCGGCGGCTCACGCTTTCCGTTGCAGGCCATGGACAACTGCGGCACGTTCAAGCTGATCGCGGGCAGTGAGGTCGGCGCGGTCGACGCGGCGACGCTGGTGCGCGACGCGATCGCCTTCGACACGCCGACCGAGGTGCTGTCCGACGAGCAGAGCCACGTGCCGCACATGGTGGCCGACCGCTACCGGTCCGGGCGGGTGTTCCTGGTCGGCAACGCGGCTCACACGTTGTCCGCGCCCGGCGGCTTCGGCCGCACCATCGCCATCGCCGACGCGGCCGACCTGGGCTGGAAGCTGGCCGCGGAGCACGACGGCTGGGCCGGCGCCGGGCTGCTCGACAGCTATGACGCCGAGCGGCGGCCGGTCGCGCTCGAAGGCCTTGAGGCGGCGGGCATCGCCCTGCGCACCCGCGGTTCCGACGACCTGTCGAGCCGGCTGCGGGACGACGACTCGGACGGCGTGCTGGCCCGTACCGAGCTGGGATTGCAGCTGGCCGAGAGCGTCGCCCACTGGGACGTGGACGCGCCGGAGGTCCACTTCGGACACGGCTACACCTCGTCGCTGGTCATCGGCGACGAGGTGAAGATGGTCGCGCCGTGGCGGCCGAGCAGCGATCCGGGGTTCCGGGCCGCCCATGCCTGGCTGCGGCCCGGAGTGTCCACTTTGGACGTTTTCGGGGACGGCTTCGTGTTGCTGTGCTTCGCGCCGAACGAGCGGCTCGACGCCGTGGTGCGGGCCTTCGCGCGGCGCGGCGTGCCGCTGCAGATCCTCAAGTGCGCCGATCCGGCGGTCGCCGAGCTGTACCGGCAGCCGTACGTGCTGGTCCGCCCGGACGATCACGTCGCCTGGCGCGGCCGGCAGCTGCCGGACGACCCGCTGTTGCTGGCGGACATGGTGCGCGGCGCCTGTTGACGGTTTTTGGGGGCCGGGTCGCCGCCGCCACGGCGACCCGGCCTGTCCGTGTGTCCCGGCGCGGGCCCCACTGCCCGCGGTACGGGGTCTGAGCAGGAGCTTCATCCCGCCGACCCCCGCGAGCCGAGAGCGGGGCCGACGGATCGGGCAGGCTCCGGAACCGGTTCCGAAGGTGTGTGGTGCAGTTAACAACGGTGTGACGCCCACGTCAAGAGCGACGGTTGACAGCGTTCGTAGCCTGAGGGTGAGAGCGTTCCCACGGCCGGGCCCACCTCCCGGCCGGGCGATCCGCGAGCCGCACGTCCCTGCCCACCGTGCGAAGGGTTCGCCGCCCCATGAGATCTGGCCCCGTGAGATCCATCCATCTGCTCGTGGCCGCGCTCGCGGCCGTCATCGTGACCGCCCTGCTCACCGTGCCCGGCGTCGGCCACGCCGCGCCCACCCTGCTCTCCCAGGGGCACACCGCCACCGCCTTGACCACCGAGAACGCCGCCTTCCCGGCCTCGGCGGCCGTGGACGGCGACCCCGGCACCCGCTGGTCGAGCCAGGCCGCCGACCCGCAGTGGCTGGCCGTCGACCTCGGCGGCCCGCACACGCTGACCCAGGTTGTGCTGAACTGGGAAACCGCCTACGCCAAGGCGTTCCAGCTCCAGGTGTCCTCGGACAACGTCAACTGGACCAACCTGACCCCGGTGACCGCGGGTGTCGTCGGCGTGCAGACGCTGTCGGTGTCCGGCACCGGCCGCTACGTGCGGATGTACGGCACCCAGCGCGCTACCCAGTGGGGGTATTCGCTGTGGGAGTTCCAGGTCTACGGCGACGATGTCGCCGCGGCCTGCAACACCGGCGTGAACTCGGCCCTGAACCAGCCGGTGCTGGCATCGTCCACACAGGACGCCGGCGCGTTCCCGGCAACCGCCGCCGTAGACGGAAATTCGGGCACCCGGTGGTCCAGCGCCGCCTCCGATCCGCAGTCGCTTCGCGTCGACCTGGGCAGCGTGCGCCAGGTCTGCGGTGTCGAGCTGGACTGGGAGGCGGCCTACGCGTCGTCGTTCCAGGTGCAGATCTCCAATGACGGCAACAGTTGGAGCAATCTGACCCAGCCGATGGCCGGCGTGGCCGGCAACCAGGTCCTGACCGTCAACGGATCCGGCCGCTACGTGCGGATGCTCGGCACCGCGCGGGCCACCCAGTGGGGCTATTCGTTGTGGGAGTTCATCATCCACACCGTCGGCGCGCCGCCGACCACGACAACCCAGCCACCGGGCAACTGCCCGTGGTCGAACTCGACCGCGCCGGTCGCCGACCGGGTGAACCAGCTGATGGCCGCCATGACCAACGCGCAGAAGGTCGTCGTGCTGCACGGAAATGGGGCCACCGGGCCGTACATCGGCAACACCGACCCGATCCCGGCGCTGTGCGTGCCGGCGATGGGGTTGCAGGACGGGCCGGCCGGCGTCGGCGACAGCCTCGACGGCGTGACCGAGCTGCCCGACCCGACCGCGGTCGCCGCGACCTGGGACGTCAACGCGGCCAAGCAGTACGGCACCGTGATGGGACAGGAGTTCGCCGGCAAGGGCGCGAACGTGGTGCTCGGGCCGACGATCAACATCGTCCGGGATCCGCGCTGGGGCCGGGATTTCGAGACCTACAGCGAGGATCCCTACCACGCCGGGCAGACCGCCGTCGGCACCGTGCAGGGCATCCAGGGCCAGGGCGTGATGGCGCAGGTCAAGCACGCCGCCGCCTACAACGTCGAGGGCGGCGCGTCACGGGGAACCCCGTCGGACAACGTGATCATCGATGACCGCACGATGCACGAGATCTACCTGCCGGCCTTTCAGGCCGCGTTGACGCAGGGGCAGGCCGCGTCGGTGATGTGCGCCTACAACCAGATCAACGGCACCCCGGCCTGCCAGGACTCGGCCGTCATGAACACCGCCCTGAAGCAGGACACCGGATGGGGCGGATTCATCGGCTCCGACTGGGGTTCGGCCACCGGCGGCGCGCCGCAGCTGGCCAACGGCGGGCTGGACATGGAGATGCCCGGCGGTGCGTTCTTCGGGCAGGCGCTGATCGACGCCGTGAACCAGGGCCGGGTGTCACAGTCCACTGTGGACGACATGACCCGGCGGGTGCTGACCCAGATGTTCCGGTTCGGGCTGTTCGACCACGGACCCACCGGCAACACCGGCGCGGTGGTGACCAGCGCCGCGCACACCCAGGTGGCGCAGGACGTGGCCGCGCAGGGATCGGTGCTGCTGAAGAACAACGGCGTGCTGCCGCTGGCGTCGTCGGTGAAGTCGATCGCGCTGCTCGGCGGGGATGCCATCGACCCGCAGAACATCGGCGGCGGCAGCGCCAAGGTCAATCCTTCACCCGCCGCGGTCAATCCGATCAACGGAATCACTAAGCGCGCGGGTGCCGGTGTGAGTGTGCAGTGGGTGGCCGGCGCCGGCGAACACGTGCAGACGCCGGACATTCCGGCCGCCGTGGCGCTGGCGCAGAAGTCGGACGTGGCGGTCGTCTTCGCCTCGTACGGGGAGAGCGAGACCGACGACCTGAGTTCGATCGACCTCCAGTTCTCGCAGAACGACCTGATCAGCGCGGTCGCGGCGGCCAATCCGCGGACCATCGTCGTGCTCAACACCGGTTCGGCCGTGACGATGCCGTGGCTGAACAGCGTGGCCGGGGTGATCGAGGGCTGGTATCCCGGGCAGGAGAACGGCAACGCCATCGCCGCGCTGCTGTACGGCGACGTCAACCCGTCCGGCAAGCTGCCGGTCACGTTCCCGCGCAGCATCGTCGACATGCCGACCGCGTCCACGCAGCAGTTCCCCGGGGCCAACGACCGGATCGAGTACTCGGAGGGCATGAACGTCGGCTACCGCTGGTACGACTCCCGCAACATCACGCCGTTGTTCCCCTTCGGATTCGGGCTGTCGTACACCACGTTCGGCTTCTCGGGCCTGACGGTTTCCGCGCAGGCCAACGGTTCCGCCACCGTGCGGGCGACCGTGACCAACACCGGGACGCGAGCCGGCGCCGAGGTGGCCCAGCTCTACGTCGGCCAGCCCGCCGCCAACGGCGAGCCGCCGCACCAGCTGAAGGGATACCAGAAGGTCACCCTGAGCCCGGGGCAGAGCCAGGTCGTCACCTTCACCCTGACGCCACGGGATCTCGCCCACTGGAACGGAACATGGTCGACGAACACCGGTTCCTACGGTGTTTTCGTCGGCGACTCGTCGCGCAACCTGCCGCTGACCGGGACCATCACCGTGACCACGGCCACCTGACCCCGAAGCCCCAACCCCCGCGAGTCCCGCCCACAGTCACACCGAAATGCATGAATCTGTTTCACGCATTCGGTGTGACGCTAAGCGGGACTCGCGGGGGTCAGGCGGAGTCTCTGACTACCAGGGAGGTCGGCACCACGTGCGGCTCGTCCGGCAGGGGAGTGCCGTTGAGCAGGTTGTCCAGCAGCAGGCTGGCCGCCGCCTCGCCCATCTCACGCGAAGGCTGGCGGACGGTGGTCAGCGCCGGCACGGAATGGGTCGCCAGGGCGATGTCGTCGAAGCCGATCACGGCGACGTCGCCCGGCACCGAGCGGCCGGCCTCGCGCAGGCCGTCCAGCGCGCCGACGGCCATCATGTCGTTCTGCGCGAAGACGCCGTCGAACTCGACACCGGAGGCGAGAATCTCGCGGATGGCGGCCAGGCCGCCCTCGGGCGTGAAGTCGCCCTCGACGAGCGCGACTTCGGCCATGACGTCACGAAAGCCCTGCACCCGCTCCACCGTGCAGCCGAACCCGGCCGGCCCGGTGATCATCGCGACTCGGCGGCGACCCCTGGACACGAGGTGCCGGGCGGCCGACGCGGCGCCGGCGCGGTTGCTGGTGGAGACGGAGGGAAAACCGGGGTGGTGCCCGCGGTCGTCGATCATCACGACCGGCAGCCCGGACTCGTGCAGGGTCTGGATGTAGCTGAGCGTGTCCGGCGGCTCGACCAGCAGCAGCCCGTCGAACGCCTTGGCCGACACGTGCCGGGAGAACTGGGTCATGGAGTCGGCGCCGCGGTTGACGGTGTTCAGCAGCAGCCCGTAGCCCTTGGCCTCCAGCACGTCGGCCACGCCCTGGAGCACGTCGCCCATCCAGGGCCAGGTCAGCCCGGGGACCAGCATGCCGACGGTGTTGGTGCGCCCCTTGGCCAGCCCGACCGCGCCCGCGCTGGGGATGTAGCC
Organism: Kutzneria chonburiensis; assembly: GCF_028622115.1. Lineage (NCBI taxonomy): Bacteria > Bacillati > Actinomycetota > Actinomycetes > Pseudonocardiales > Pseudonocardiaceae > Kutzneria > Kutzneria chonburiensis. The sequence continues at coordinate 4,772,231 of NZ_CP097263.1, read as the reverse complement.
GGTGGCGGCGATCACCTCGCGGACCCGGATCGCGGTCGCCGCGTCCACATCCGACTTGTTGTTCAGCACCCGCGACACGGTCGTCTTGCTCACCCGTGCCCGCCGGGCGACCTCGGCGATCGTGACCCGCATGAGCTCACGTTACCTGGCCGCGCGCGTGGGCAACACGCGGCGGTTGACACCGGCCGGCAGACACTTAGTATGGGCACTGAACTAACTAAGGAGGCGCTGTGCAGCCCACGCGGGAAGACAGGTTCAGCTTCGGTCTGTGGACGGTCGGCTGGCCCGCCAACGACCCGTTCGGCGACGCGACCCGGCCGGCCCTCGACCCGGTCGAGTCCGTGCACCGGCTGGCCGAGCTCGGCGCATGGGGCGTCTCCTTCCACGACGACGACCTGATCCCGTTCGGCGCCGACGACGCCGTGCGCGAGGACCGGATCGCCCGGTTCCGCAAGGCGTTGGACGAGACGGGCATCGTGGTGCCGATGGCCACCACGAACCTGTTCAAACACCCCGTGTTCAAGGACGGCGGCTTCACCAGCAACGACCGCTCGGTGCGGCGTTTCGCGCTGCGCAAGGTGTTGCGCAACATCGACCTCGCCGCCGAGCTGGGCGCGAGCACGTATGTGCTGTGGGGCGGGCGTGAGGGCTCCGAGACCGATGCGGGCAAGGACGTGCGGGCCGCGCTGGACCGCTACCGCGAGGCGATGAACGTGCTCACGCAGTACGTGGTCGACCAGGGGTACGACATCCGGTTCGCGTTGGAGCCCAAGCCGAACGAGCCCCGCGGCGACATCCTGCTGCCGACGATCGGCCACGCCCTCGGCTTCATCTCCACCCTGGCGCACTCCGACCTCGTCGGTCTCAACCCCGAGGTCGGGCACGAGCAGATGGCCGGGTTGAACTTCGTGCACGGCATCTCGCAGGCGCTGTGGCAGGGCAAGCTGTTCCACATCGACCTGAACGGGCAGAAGGGGCCGCGGTTCGACCAGGACCTGATCTTCGGCCACGGCGACCTGCTGTCCGCCTTCTTCCTCGTCGACCTGCTGGAGAACGGCGGTTACGACGGGCCACGGCACTTCGACTACAAGCCGCTGCGTACCGAGGACGTCGACGGCGTGTGGGCCAGCGCGGCCGCCAATATGCGGACCTACCTGTTGCTCAAGGAGCGGGCCGCGGCGTTCCGTGCCGACCCGGCGGTGCAGGAAGCCTTGGCGCAGGCCAAGGTTGCCGAGCTGGCCGAGCCCACGCTGGCTCCCGGCGAGACCGTGGCCGACCTCCGGGCCGCCGACGCCGACTTCGACCCGGATGCCGTGGGCGCCCGCGGTTACGGCTTCGTCGAGCTGTCGCAGCTGGCCGTCGAGCACGCGTTGGGAGCCCGCTGACATGACGCTCGTCGCCGGGATCGACTCGTCCACCCAGTCCTGCAAGGTGGTCGTGCGGGACGCCGACACCGGGGCCCTGGTCCGCTCGGGCCGGGCCGTCCATCCGGTCGGCACGGAGGTCGATCCGGCGGCGTGGCAGCAGGCGCTGGACACGGCCATCGCGGACGCCGGCGGGCTTGACGACGTCGCCGCGCTCGCCGTCGGCGCCCAACAGCACGGCATGGTGTGCCTGGACGAGTCCGGCGACGTCGTCCGGCCGGCATTGCTGTGGAACGACACCAGGTCGGCAGCCGCCGCGGCCGACCTGGTGTCGGAGCTCGGCGGGCCGGAGGCGTGGGTCGACGCCGTCGGCAGCGTGCCGGTGGCGTCGTTCACCATCACCAAGCTGCGCTGGCTGGCCGAGCACGAGCCGGCCAACGCCGCCCGTACCACCGCGGTGTGTCTGCCGCACGACTGGTTGACGCAGCGGCTGACCGGCGGCGATCGGCACACGGATCGCAGTGATGCCAGCGGAACCGGCTACTGGTCGCCGTCTTCCGGTTCGTACCGCGAGGATCTGCTCGCCCAGGCCTTCGGCCGCACCCTCGAGCTACCGCGCGTGCTCGAGCCCTCGGCCGCCGCCGGCCACACGGCTTCCGGTGCCCTGGTGGCCGCCGGCGCCGGCGACAATGCGGCGGCAGCCCTTGGCGTGCAGGCGGAACCGGGCGATGTCGTGGTGTCCATCGGCACCTCCGGCACGGCCTTCGCGTCCAGCGTCAAGCCGGCCGGCAGTCTGGTCGTGAACGGCTTTGCCGACGCGCAAGGCCGTTTCCTGCCGTTGGTGTGCACGTTGAACGCCGCCCGGGTGCTCGACGCCACGGCCCGAATGCTGCGTATCGGCGTGGACGAGCTGTCGTCGTTGGCCCTGTCGGCCCCGCCCGGTGCCGGCGGTCTCGTGCTGGTGCCGTACCTGGAGGGCGAGCGCACCCCCAACCGGCCCGATGCCTCCGGAACGTTGCACGGGCTTCGGCTGGACACCGCCACGCCCGCACACCTGGCCCGGGCTGCCGTCGAGGGCCTGCTGTGCAGTCTCGCCGACGCCGTGGATGCCTTGGTGGAGCTGGGCATTCCGGCGTCCCGCGTGGTGATCGTCGGCGGCGGCGCCAGATCCGAGGCGGTCCGTCGGATCGCGCCCACGGTTTTCGGTTGCCCCGTCGTGGTTCCCGAGCCGAGCGAATTCGTCGCCGACGGCGCCGCCAGACAGGCCGCTTGGGCGTTGAGCGGGGCGATCGACCCTCCACAGTGGAGCGCGCTCACTTCCCGCTGCTACGAGGCGCTTCCGGTGCCTTCCGTGCGTGAGCGCTACACGTATGCCCGCGAACTGGTGCTCGACCGTCCATAACAGACCCGTTGCGCCCCAGCCACTTTCGGCCTAGTCTCGCCCCACTGGCGAGGTCCTTGCCGCCACAAGGGTCTTCTTGTCAACGATGACAAGGAGTATTCGACATGGGATTGTCTCGACGGGCCTTTCTCGCCGCGGCGGCCGCTGCCGCCGCGGGCACGGCCTACTTACCCAGCGCGTCCGCGAGTCCGGTCGGTGACGTCGTGGGCAGGATAACCGTGGGCTACCAGGGTTGGTACGCCTGCATCGGCGACGGTGCCCCGATCAACACGTGGTGGCACTGGAGCCAGAACGGCGGCCAGGCCCCGTCGCCTTCGAACAACAACACCATCAAGGCGTGGCCGGACATGCGGGAGTTCACTAGGGGCTACCAGACCGGGTACGGCAACCTCAACAACGGCAATCCAGCCACCCTGTTCTCTTCGTACGACCAGCAAACCGTGGACATGCACTTCGGGTGGATGAGCGCCTACGGGTGCGACACCGCGGCCCTGCAACGCTTCAACCCCAACGGCAGCGAGGGTCCGACCCGCGACGCCATCACCGCCAAGGTGCGGTCGGCGGCCGAGACCCATGGCGTGAAGTTCTACATCATGTACGACGCCAGCGGTTGGACGAGCATGCAGTCGGAGATGAAAGCCGACTGGACCAACAAGATGCGCGCCTACACCTCATCGTCGGCGTATGCGCGCCAGAACGGCAAGCCGGTCGTCGGCATCTGGGGCTTCGGCTTCAGCGACGGGAATCACCCGTGGGACGCCGGCACCTGCCTCGACGTGATCAACTGGTTCAAGGGGCAGGGCTGTTACGTCGTGGGCGGCGTGCCACGGGAATGGCGCGTCGGCGGCGCCGGCACCCGCACCGGTTTCCTCGACACCTACCACGCTTTCAACATGATCTCCCCGTGGATGGTCGGCGCCATCAGCGATGCCGCCGGTTCCGACAACGTCTACAACACCATCAACGTCGGTGATCAGGCCGATTGCACCAGCCACGGCATCGACTACCAGCCGTGCGTCCTCCCCGGCGACGTGTCGGCCCGTCAGCGCCGGCACGGCGATTTCATGTGGCGGCAGTTCTACAACATGGTTCGTGTTGGCGCGCAGGGCATCTACATATCGATGTTCGACGAGTTCACCGAGGGCAACCAGATCGCCAAGACCGCCCCGGATTCGTCGTGGGTGCCGGCCGGCTCCGGCCTGCTGGGCCTGGACGAGGACGGCACCTGGTGCTCGTCGGACTACTACCTGCGCCTCACCGCCGACGGCGGCCGCATGCTCAAGAAGCAGATCGCCCTGACCCCCGCCCGACCGACCAGCCCGAGCTGATCCGGCCGCCCTCGACTGCCAGGTTCACCGAGTATAATTGAATTTCGGGGGATCCCTGACGAAGTCGATCTTCGAGTGAGCGGGCTGCCAGGTTCGAGGTCTACACTGGAATCGGGGGCCTGCTCAGCACGGTTGATCAAGGCGGGGCGGAGGCGGCCTGCGGCCTGCGCCCCGTCACACCCCCAAGGCCCGGCACACCCGGTCGACGTCGGCCGAGGTGGTGCGCCAGTTGCTGAAGGCGGCGCGAATGGCCGGGACTCCCTTGTAGACGGTCGGCGTCAGGAACGCCTCGCCGCTGCGGGACAAGGCATCCAGTACCTCAGGGATCCCACGACCCACGGGCGCGAAGCAGACCACGTTGAGCCGTACCGGGGCCAGCAGCCGCCAATCCTCGCTGGCGGCGAGTCGAGTGCCCATCTCCTGAGCACAGGCGATGTTGCGCTCGACGATCTCCCGATAACCCTTGCGGCCGTACGCGAAGAGCGCGAACCACGCCGGCAGTGCCCGCAGACGGCGGGACGTCTCCGGCGTGAGGTGCATCGGGTCGGGCACGGCCCCGGGCGTGCCGAGATAGGGCGACTGGTTCTCGAACACCCGCACCTGGAGATCCTGCCGGCGGGTGAACTGCACCGCCGAGTCGTACGGCACGTTCAACCATTTGTGCAGGTCGACACACACGGAATCGGCCCTCTCCCAGCCGTCCAGCAGCCCCGCATACGTCGGTGACACCGCCGCGAAGCCACCGAACGCGGCATCCACGTGCAGCCAGAACTGATAGCGGGCCTTCAGGTCCGCGATGGCCCGGATGTCGTCGAAGTCCACCGTGTTGACCGTGCCGGCATTGGCCACCACGATCGCCGGCCCTTCGGCCAGTTCCCGTTCCAGTGCGCCGACATCGACCGCTTCGCGATCCGGCAGTGTAGGCACGGAGATCAGTCGCTTGCGCCCGATTCCCAGTATCGACAACGACTTCCCGATGCTCGAATGCGGCGTGCCGGACAGCACCCGCACCGGTTCGGCCAGCCCCTCATCGGTCACCGAGACCCCGCGCAGCGTGCCCAGCCATTCGCGGCCGATGGCCAGCCCGACCAGGTTCGACATCGTCGCCCCGGTCACGAACGCACCCGGCAGATCCAGTCCGAACAGCGATCCCAGCCACGCCACCGCTTCGCGCTCCAGCGCCACCGCCGACGACCCGACCGACCCGTGCGCATTCTGGTCGAGGGTCGACGTCAGCCAGTCCCCGGCCAGCGCCGCCGGCGTCGAGCCCCCGGTCACGAAGCCCAGGTAGCGTGGGCCCGCACTGCTCGCGAACCCCGGCTCCCACCGGTCGGCGAACGCCTCCATCGCCGCCCGCAGCCCCGCCCCCGACTCCGGCAGCCCCACCGCTCCCGGTTCCGCACCCACGACCGAGACCGGGAGGTCGTCCGAGCCGGCCATGACCGCGGCCGGGCGGTTGTCGAGGCCGGCGAGGATGCGGGTCGCGTAGTCGCGGGTCTGCGTCAGCAGCTCGGGCAGGTCGGCCAGGTCCTCGGCCAGTTTCGCGAACATGGGGCCAAGACTAGGGTGGCCGGTCATGTGGGTGCGGACCGTTGTCGCCGTGGCGGTGATCGCTGCCCTGGTCACGACCGGGGTCGTGATCGGCCGTGCCACCGCGCCCCGGCCGCCGCTCACGCTGGCCCACGCCGACAACGACACCGACGACGGCCCGCCCGCGCCCGGCACCCGCGAGGTGACCGGCCGCAGCGGAAATGCGACCCTGCGCGTGGCGGTGTCGCCGGCCAACGGCTGGCTGGGCATCGAGATCGAAGACGCCACCGTGCCACGCGGCACCCGCTGCCGGCTGTTCGCCTACGACCATGCCGGCAAGGCCTACGAGGCCGGCGGCTGGGTCCAGAGCGACCAGCCGCCCTTCCCCATCTACGGCGCGGTCACGCTCGACCCCTCGGACCTGGCCTCGGTCGCGGTGGTCGACGACCGTGGCGCGACGGTGGTCAGTGCCGATATCCCGCCGGCGTAAGACCTGTAACCGGTTATGGGTCTTACATCGGCGTGAGGGCCTCGCGTCGGTGGCCGTGGTCGACGGCGGCCGCGCCGGCGTAAGACCTCAAAGCGGCTTGGGTCTTACATCGGCCGAAGACCTCACGTCGGTGTCGGGTCGCCGGGTAGCCAGGTCGTGGTGGTTGTCGCCGTGAGCTGGCGGGACGTGGTCGTGGTCAGGTCGGCGGCGCCGGTCCCGGCCGCGGTGTCGTCGGGAGCACCGGTGCCGGTGGTGGTCCTGGTGCCGCTCGTGGTCGTGGTGACGGTGGTGGTCGCGGCGGGCACTGTGGCGGGCGGCGGGGGAGGTGCGGCGGGCTCGGCCGGGCGGGTGGCGAGCAGCAGCACGGACAGGGTGGCGCCGGCGAGCACGACCAACGCCCCGGCGGCGGCGCCGCCCCAGCGCAGCAGGCGGATGCGGCGGCCTCGGCGGGCGATGGTCGCCGGGGTGAAGCCCAGCGGCGGACCGGGCTGGTCACCGGCCCGGGCCAGCAGGGCCCGCACCTTCTCGGCATCGAGATCGGGGTCCACGGCTCACCTCCCGTCCGGTGACAGCACGTCGAAATGGGGGCCGAGCCGCCGACGCAGCGCGGCGACGCCCCGGGCGGCCTGGCTCTTCACGGTGCCGGTCGAACAGCCGAGGGCCTCGGCGGTCTCCTCGACCGACAGGTCGTTCCAGTAACGCAGCACGAGCACAGCGCGCTGGCGCGGCGGCACTGCCGCGAGGGCGGCCTGCACCATGAGGCGGTCCTCGGTGTCGCCGGCACCGACGGGCAGCTCGGGCGGCTCATGGGTCAGGTGCTCGCGCTTGCGCCACAGCCGACGGTTCTCGGCGAGGAACGTCCGCACCACCACCTTGCGCGCGTAGGCGTCGAGCCCGACGGCCCGCAGCCGGGGCCACGCCAGATAGAGCTTGGTCATCGCCACCTGCGTGATGTCCTCGGCCCGGTGCCAGTCGCCGCACAGCAGGTACGCGGTCGCCCGCAGGGCATGCGCCCGCGCGGCGAAGTACTCGCTGAAGTCGTCGTCCACCGGAACCGAGTATGCCATCGAAAATCGCGTGCAACCCGCCGGCCACCACGCGGCATAGGTAGCCATGAACGGGGCGCCGACCGGCGGCGTCCGCCTGCCCTCCGGACGACACTTGACTACCGAACTCCTCGCGCCCGACCTGGCCGTGCCGGCCGAGAACAGGCTGCACCGCATGGCCCGGCACGTGCTGGCCCCGGCCGGCGTCTACCTGGCGGTGCGCCTGCTCGGCGTGGCGATACTGGCCGTGCTGGCCGCGGTGCACGACCGAAACGTTCTGGACGTGCTGAAAGCCTGGGACGGCGACTGGTACCTGTCGATCGCCCGCGACGGCTACGCGGTCAACTTCACCGGCAAGGTGGACGCGGCCGGACACTTCGACGCGGACACCACGCTGGCCTTCTTCCCGGGATATCCGCTGGTCGTCGGCATGCTGGGCCGGCTGACGGACACAGCGCTACCGCTGGTCGGCGTGGTGGCCAGCCTGATCGCCGGGCTGTTCGCGGCCTACGGCATCGTGCGGCTGCCCAAAGACCGCGGAGTGGGGCTCATCACCGTGGCCCTGTTCGCCTCGACGCCGATGGCGGTCACATTGTCCATGGTGTACTCGGAGGCGCTGTTCAGCGCGCTGGCCGCGTGGACGCTGGTCGGCGTGATGGAACGCCGCTGGTGGCTGGCCGCTTCCTGTTGCGCGGCGGCGGGTCTGGTCCGGCCGAGCGCGGGCGTGCTGATCCTGATCGTGTTCGTGGCCGTGATCGTGTACGGCCAGACGACGAAAGCCTGGCTGGCCGCGGCGGTCTGTCCACTTGGGCTGGTCGCGTGGCTGGGCTGGGTCGCCAACCGCACCGGCAGTCTGACCGGCTGGTTCGAGGTGCAGAAGGCCGGCTGGGGCACGGCCTTCGACTTCGGCGCCAACACCTGGCAGTTCGTACGGACCGTGCTGACCACGGACTCGTCGGTGATGGAGACGGCCAACATGCTGGTCGTGCTGGGCGCGATCGTGTTGTGCGTGGTCGGGGTGGTGCGCAAACTGCCGTGGCCGCTGATCGCGTACGGCATCGGGCTGGTGGTGATGACCGCGGGCTCCAGCGGCGTGACCTACTCCAAGATGCGGCTGCTCGTGCCGGCGTTCACGTTGCTGATCCCGGTGGCCATCGGACTCGCCCGCCGCCGCAGCGGCACCGTGCTGGCCGTACTCGTGGCGTCGGCGCTGCTCAGCGGGTGGATCGGGGCCTACGCGCTGACCGGCTGGAAGTACGCCATCTGAGCAAACGGGCAACATCCGGCGTCCGGCGTGAACCGGTGCCGGGAGCCGTCCGTGTACCTCGCGAACGGCCTCCGGACCCGCCGGAACCGCTTGTCCCGCTGGAGAATCCCGATGATCCGCAAGGCCGTCGTCGTGCTGGCCGCGCTCGCCGTGCTGACGACCGGGTGCGCCCGGGTCGTGGCCGGCACCGGCGCGGTCGAACGCCCCGACCCGAACCAGGTCGCCGGATTGGCCGTGACCAGCGGCGACAGCGGCCCGCGGCCCGGCGTGGCCGATGCCGGGCTGCCGGTGGCCAACACCGACGGCAGCGCGGTGGACCGGCTGGCCGCGAACGCCGTCGCCGACGTGCAGTCGTTCTGGCAGCAGGAGTTGCCGGCCGACTTCGGCAAGGAGTTCAAGCCGGTCAAGGGTTTGCTCTCGTACCGGTCGGACGGGCCGGCGCTGAAGGTGTGCAACTCCAGCACCGCCGGGCTGGTCAACGCCTTCTACTGCCAGAGGGACGACACCGTGTCCTGGGACCGCGCCGAGCTGCTGCCACGGCTCAACGACTCCTTCGGCCCGATGTCCGTGGTCGCGGTGCTGGCCCACGAGCTCGGCCACGCCGTGCAGTTCCGGCTCGGCAACGTCAACCAGGCCACGCCGACGATCGTCAAGGAGCAGCAGGCCGACTGCTACGCCGGCACGTTCTTCCGCGCGGTGGCGGAGAACAAGGCGCCGCACTTCCAGCTCTCCACCGGCCCCGGCCTGAACTCGATCATGGCCACGCTGTTCTTCATCCGCGACACCGCCGGCTCCAGTGCCGCCGCGGATGGCGCGCACGGCAACGCTTTCGACCGGGTGACCGCGTTCCAGCTCGGCTTCTCCGACGGCGCCAAGCGCTGCGCGCAGATCGACGTACGCGAGGTGCAGGGCCGGATCACCGAGCAGCAGTTCGACCCCAAGGACCAGGATCAGGGCCTGGGCAAGGGAAATCTCCGGGTCAGCGACCCCAGTGCACTGCGCGACCTGCAGACCACGCTCAAGGCCGCCTTCCCGGACGCCAAGGCGCAGCTGGTGACCGGCGCACCGTCCTGTTCGGACGCCAAGGCGACCTCGCCGGCCGCCTACTGCCCCACCACCGACCAGATCACGCTCGACCTGCCCAACCTGACGCGGATCGGCACGTCGCCGCGGCAGGGCGCCAAAGGAGGCATCGGTGACTTCGCCGCTTTCGCCGAGATCGCGTCGCGGTTCGCACTCGCCGTCGAACACGCGACCGGGCACCCCGTCGACGGTCCGGCGACCGGCCAGCTCACGGCGTGCCTGACCGGCATGTGGGCCGGCACGATCACGCCCGGCCACCAGGGGGCGCTGCAACTGTCACCCGGTGACCTGGACGAGGCCGTGGCCGAGATGCTCATGGGATCCAGCCTGATCGCCGCCGACGTGAACGGCGCGGCCGTGCCGTCCGGCTTCGCCCGGGTGCAGGCCTTCCGGGACGGGTTCACCTCGACCGGGCCGGCCATCTGCACCAGCAAGTACTGATACCCATACGGCATCACAGGCGCGGCAAAGGGTCTTGGACATCGTGGCCTGACCGGGGCGAAGCTCTTGTCAGGCAACGAAAGGATCCAGGTCATGAAGGTCTTCGTCACCGGCGGCTCGGGCTATGTGGGCGGCCCGGCGATCCGGGCGCTGGTGCGGCACGGCCACGAGGTCGCCGCACTGGCCCGTACCGACAAGTCCGTCGCCGTCGTGGAAAGCGCCGGTGCGACCGCCGTCCGTGGCGGGCTGACCGACACGGATGTGTTGCGGGGCCAGGCTTCCCACGCCGACGCGGTGATCCACCTCGGCATGGCCGACGAGCGGACGGCCGAGGTCGACCTCGCCGCCGCGCTGGCCATGCAGGACGGGCTGGCCGACCGCGGCACCTATGTGCACACCGGCGGCACCTGGGTTTTCGGCAACACCAACGGGATCGCCGACGAGCGGCACCCGATGGCCCCGCCGGCGCTCACGTCGTGGCGGCTGGACAACGAGAAGCAGGTGCTGGCCAACGGCGGCCGACCGGTGATCGTCATGCCCGGTCTGGTCTACGGCAACAACGGCGGCCTGATCGAGGCGTTCTACCTCGCCCCGGCCCGTGAGTCCGGCGAGCTGATCCAGATCGGCGACGGCCACACGCACTGGGCCCTTGTGCACGTCGAGGACCTGGCCGACCTGTACGTGCGGGCGCTGAACGCCAAGCCCCGCAGCGTTTTCGCCGGCGTCGACGACCAGAACCCGACCATCGCCGACGTCAGCCGCTCGCTGGCCCACGCAACCGGCGCGCAGATCAAGACCGTCGATACGGCCGAAGCCACCCGGCGGATGGGGCCGATCGCCGAGGCGTTCGCCCTCGACCAGCAGCTGACGGCGGCCAAGGCCCGGCGCGAGCTCGGCTGGCAGCCCCGGCACACCGACGCCGTCGCCGAGCTGGCCCTGTAGCGGTGGCCCCGTATCCGCCGATCACCGCACGTACGGTGATCGGCGGTTGCACTACGGACCAGGCTCTCAGCCCTTGATCCACTGGCGGTCGTACCTGCCGCCGGAGCAGACGAGCCGCACGTGTCCAAGAACTTCGAACTTTTTGACCGTGCCGCCGCCGGCCGTGCACTGATTGCCCGTCACAGTGAGGCTGGATGCTGGCGCGGCACTCGCAACGGGTGTCATTCCGATCGCCGCCGTGAGGCAGATTCCCGTGGCGGCAACAGCAATGAGTACTCGCTTCATCCGAACTCTCCTCGGTTTCGTCGGTGATGACCACCGTAAGGAGATCTTGTCGTCGCATCAACGGCATTGCGCCTGCTGAGCAAGGATCGATGCCCGATTTACGTCGGGGGTGCTTCGAGCAGGAATTGACAGATCTTCCAACCAATTTACCCACTATCGGCAATCCGCGGGGAATATCGAGCAACTACGGGAAGGTCTGCCATTTCGGCGGTACGGACCGGCGCGGTTCGATGGGCGAACGTGCCGGAGCCGGCGTCGCGCGGCAGGATGGAGTGGCGGAGCAACAGCCCACACGTGCGCGGGCGTCGGCTGGCCGCGACGGGTCGAGGAGGGGCTGTGACGGATTACAGCAGGCCGGCGCTGAATCTGGAGCGCTTGAGAAAATTCGTCGCCGTTGCCGAGGAGCTGCACTTCGGGCGAGCGGCGGAGCGACTGCACATCGCGCAGCCGGTGCTGTCCCGGCAGATCCGGGCGCTGGAGGACGAGCTCAAGGCGCAGCTGTTCGTCCGGGACCGTCGGCGCACCGAATTGACGGCGGCGGGGGAACAGCTGCTGACCGACGCGCGGCCGCTACTGGCCAGTGCGAATGCGTTGAGGCTGCGGGTGGGTCAGGCCGCAAGGGGCAAGAATGCCTTCACGGTGGGTTTCATGCCGGGCCTGATCGTCACGGCCGCCGTGCGGGCGCTGTCCGAGCGGCACGAGGGGCTGACGGTCAACGTGGTCCGTACGAATTGGGACGACCAGGTCGAGGTGGTGCACGACGGCCGCGTGGACGTCTCCCTCATCCGGCTGCCGGTGGACCAGTCGGGCCTGACCGTGCGGCCGTTGCTGACCGAGCCGCGGGTGGCCGTGCTGCCGGCCGATCACCGGCTGGCCGGCAAGGAGACGATCGCCATCGCCGATCTGGCTGACGAGCACCTGCTCCAGCACCCGGACGCGGTGCCGGAGTGGCGTGACATCGCCACCGAGTTGCGGGAAGGCACCCGCATGCCGGTGGGGCACTTCGCCGCGGTGGAGGAGAAGCTGGAGCACGTGGCCACCGGGCGCGGAGTAACGGTGTTGCCGTTATCTACGGCGACGTTCTACACCCGGCCGGACATCGTGCACGTGCCGGTGCGCGACATCCCGCCCAACCAGGTGTGCCTGGCCTGGGAGGCGGGCCGCCGCAGCCGGCTCATCCAGGAGTTCGCGGCGTTGGCCCAGGAGGCGTTCGCGTGATCGAACTCAGGCGGGGCCGACGAGTGCGCAGCCGATGGCGAACTCGGTGGCCGGGTCGCAGCCGATGAGCTCCTCGACCAGCTCGTCCCGGATCGCGGCGGTGAACGTGCTGCGCAGGCCCAGCGCGGTCGCGGTGAGCGACAGCGTCTGGTTCATGTGCCCGGCGTCCAGTTGCAGCACGCGATAGGCCCGCGGCGTGTCGTGATCACGGACGATGCTGGTGTAGAAGACGGCCAGGGCGGCGCCGGCGACCCACGACTGGTCGCCGCAGGCCGCGACCAGGTCGGCGTCGGGCACGGCGTCACCGACCAGGGCGAGCTCGTGCGGGCGGCAGTCGTAGTGGTAGACGCCGGGCTCGAGCCCCTCGACGTCCCGTACTGCCGCGTACAGTTCGGTCGAGTTGACCGCGCTGGCCTGGAGCAGCGCGCCGAGCGAGGCCAGCGGCAGCGGCCCGCGGCCGAAATCCCGGCTGTCGTGGCGAAGCCGGAGCACGTCGAGCAGATCTCGGTGCCGCCACTGGGCTTGCTCGACCGAGGGCAACGGAACCCGTTCCGCATCACGGAAGGTGTCGACCGACCGGAGCCGGTCGACCGGCACGCCCGCGTCCAGGAAGGGGGTGTCGCGGGTGGTCCGGGTCGAGTAGTGATACGCCCGCGTGACCGGACCCCACCGATCCCAGGCGTGCAGCACGGCCTGCTCCTGGGCGTCACGCTGGGAGCCCTCGGCGACCAGGACGGCGTTGGCCAGCAGCCCGTCCCGGGCCGGCCGCAGCCGCTCCGGCACCGAGTCGCGGTCCCGCCAGCGCAGGAACCACCGCATCACCTCGTCGGTGTCGGTGCCGAGCACGAACTGCCGGTGCTCCAGGTAGTCGTCCCAGACCACCTGGCCATCGGTGATGAACACCCCGCCGCACGCGGAGACCCGCAGCCGCATCAGGTCACGCCGGGCAACACGGCGTCGGTGTCCACAAACTCGTCCATGACCGTCAGGTTATCGTCGTCTAACCGGGGGTGGCCAAACCGGGATCGGCCACGACCTGGATCAACTGCCCGTTCGGCCGTACGCGCGGGCCTGGATCCGGTACAGCCGCGCGTAGCGGCCGTCGGCGGCCATCAGTTCGGCGTGCGAACCCCGCTCGACCAGGTGGCTGCCGTCCAGCACGAGGATCAGGTCGGCCATCCGCACCGTGGCCAGCCGATGCGAGACCAGCACCGTCACCCCGTGGCCGCCGGCGTCGGCGTAGCGCTCGAACAGCGCGTCCTCGGTGGCGGCGTCGAGCGCCGAGGTGGGTTCGTCCAGCACGAGCAGCAGCGGATCGGGGCGCATGAAGCCGCGGGCCAGCGCCACCTTCTGCCACTGGCCGTGCGAGAGATCGACCCCGTTCGCCCAGGTCACGCCCAGCTGACGGGCCAGATCCGGCACGGCGTCGCCGGCGCCGGCGCGGGTGACGGCGGTGCGAAGTGCGACAGGATCATCGATGCGCGGCAGGTCGCCGATGCCGATGGATTCACCGGCGGTGTACTCGAACGGGAAGAAGTCCTGGAACGCCCCGGACACCCGTTCCCGCCACCGCGCCGGGTCGATCGTGGCCAGGTCGACGCCGTCGACCAGGATGCGGCCACCGGTCGGCTCGTAGAGCCGGCACAACAGCTTGACCAGCGTCGACTTGCCGGCGCCGTTCTCGCCCACGACGGCGACGGTCGTGCCGGCGTCCAGGGTGATGCTGACATCGTCGAGCACCTTGCGATCGGTGCCGGGGTAGCGGAACGTGACGTGCTCCAGGCGGATGCCGTGCTCGAGCCGGCCCGGCGGTTCGCGGTCCGCGTTGCGCGTCTGGGCGGCGGCGTAGTCCTCCAGCCAGGCCAGCCGGCGCGAGACGTCGAGCCAGATCGTGCGGAAGAAGTGCGTCTGCTGCACGGTGTTGGCGACGTACTGGGCGAGCCGGCCGCCGGCGGCGAGCACGAGCAGCAACGTCGGCGGCTCGTGCACGGTCGAGGCGATCGCCGCGAGGAAGGCCAGGCCGAACAGGGCGTGCGCGGCGGCCTGCCAACCGGCCGTCTGCCAGCGGGCCCGGGCGAGCGGCCGGTGCCGCTTGCGCCAGGCCTCGCGCCTCAGGGTGACGATCTTGTTCTGCACGCCGAAGACGCGGATCTCCTTGGCCGGGCCGGGCGTCGTGCCCAGCTCGAACAGGTGCTTGGCCAGCCGGTCGTGCTGCGCTCCGGCTTCCTCGGCCCGCCGCTCGGCGTTGGCCCGCAAGGTCGACACCAGCACCGCGGGGACGGCGACGACGCCGAGCAACCCGAACCACGGGTTCGCAGCCATCAGCAGGCCCACGGTGATCGCCAGCCGGGCCAGCGCGCCCAGGGCCGCGAAAAGTTCCTGGTACAGCTCGCTCAGCGCGTCGGCGTGATCGCGGAGCACCGAGATCCGGTCCATGATCTCGGGCCGTTCGTGGTGCTCCATGGTCGTGACGGTCGACTGGAGGCGCGCGACGTGCTCCTCCATGACGATCGCCGCGCGGTCGGCGAAGCGCCGGTTGGCCCGGGCGCTGACCGTGGCCAGCAACCAGCTGCCGATGGACAGCACGGCCAACAACGTTGCCGACAGGGCGATGTTCGTGGCCAGGAGGGAGAAAGCCAGTGCCAGCAAGGCATCGGGCACGGCGGCGGCGACCGTGGTCACGAAGGCCACCACGATCAGGGGCGGGCTGGCGCGGTAGCCGAGCCGGAGCGAACGGAGCAGGGAGGGCAGCCAGCCCGGCAGCTCAGTCATGCTGGAACCTCGCCGCCTGGAGGTCGAACATGGTGCGGTACTTGCCGTTTGCCGCCATCAGCTCGTCGTGGCTGCCCAACTCCGCCACCTTTCCGTTGTCCAGCACGCAGATCCGGTCGGCCTGGCGCACCGTGCCGAAGCGGTGCGAGACGAGGATGGTCGTGCAGCCCTTGGTGTGCTGGAGAAACCGCGTGAACGCCTCGGTCTCGCCCTTGATGTCCAGCTGCGCGGTCGGCTCGTCCAGGACGACGATGCCGGCGCCCTGTTTCACCGCGGCCAGCGCGCGGGCCAGCGCGACCCGCTGCCACTGGCCGCCGGATAGATCCGTGCCGCCGTCGTATCCCTTGGACAGCACGGTGTCCAGGTCGGCGAATTCGGCGTCGGTGGCCGCCAGCGCGGCGCGAATGTCCTCTTCGGATGCTCCGGTCGGGGCGACGTTGTCCTTGAGCGGCAACTGGTAGCGGATGAAGTCCTGGAACACCGCGGTGACGTTGCCGCGCCAGCTGGTCAGGTCCAGGGTCTTCAAGTCGACACCGTCGGCCTCGACCGTGCCGGCGGTCGGGTCGTAAAGCCGGCAGATCAGCTTGACCAGCGTGGTCTTGCCGGCGCCGTTGACCCCGACGACGGCCAGCGAGGTCCCGGCCGGGATGTCCAGATCAAGGCCGTCGAGCACCGGCTTGTCGGCGTTCGGGTAGCTGAAACGGACATGCCGAAACCGCAGGGCCGTGCCGGAAGGTATGCGTGATCCGCATGGCAGTGCACCGACCTCGGCCATGCTTCGGTCCAGCCGATCGGCCGCCTTGACGGCCTCGATTGCCGGCGGCAACGCCCAGTTCAGGCCGCCGAAGGCCAGCGCCGCCGTGCCGATCGCCGCCTGGGCGAAGGTCGCCTTCACGCCCAGCGCCGTGGCATCGGTCGCCAGCGTCCAGAAGACCAGGCCGTTCGCCACGGTCAGCACGGCCAGCGTGACGCCGAGCCCGCGCTGCCGCAGTTTCGTGGCCTGCCAGCGCAGATCGACCAGCTTCTGTCTGTTGTGGACGAACTGGCGGACCGTCCAGTCGCTCAGGCCGAACAGCCGGATTTCCTTGCCCGCCGGGGGATCCACCGCCAGCCGGTACGTGTACTCGGCGCGCCGCTGGGCGTACCGCACCTCAGGCGTGTCCCGGCTCCACCGCGCCGCGTCCCGCAGCAGCCAGTGCGTGGCCAGCCAGGCCGTGCCCAGCAGCGCGCCGGCCCACCAGTGCCACGTCGCCAGCAGGATCGCCTGGCCGGCGCCGGCCAGCGCCTCGACCAGGCTGCCGGCGATCAGGCCCATCGACAGCGCCAGCGGCGGGCCCGAAATGCCCAGGTCGAAGTCGCGGGCCACGGCCAGTTCACCGGTCAGGGCGGCCGATTCCAGGTGGGCGATGCCCGGCGGGCCGGTCGCCGCCGTGATCAGCCGGTCTTGGAGCCGGGACGACAGGTGGGCGCCGAGGTTCGTGCTGACCTGGCCGTGCAGCGGGGCCAGGATCTGCATCAGCAGGAACACCGTGCCGAGGCCGATCAGCGGCCCCGTCTTGTCCGCCGCGGCGATCAGTGAGCCCACCTCGTACGCGAAGGCCGCCGGCAGCATTGCCTGCGCCAGCACCAGAATCCACCAGGCCGTGGCCAGCCCGCGATGGGCGCGCCACAGCGCGCCGGCGAAGTCCCCCATGAGGCCGAGCATAGAACCGCACGCGGCGGCGCCACGCAACCCCATTCCCTCGCGAGTCCCGCTCTCAGTCACACCGAATGCCGCTTTCGCGCACATTCGAATGTCACATGCGCGTCATACTTGCCTCCCAGAGGCACATCCGGACCGCATGTGACAGCAGCGGGGAGCGGGCGGGGCTAGCGGCTCAGCGACTAGCGGCTCAGCGACGGCACCGACTGTCGCGAGGTGGCGTGGCACTGGTACCAGAGCTGGAACTCGCGCAGCACGGCCCGGTCCAGCTGCCAGCCCGACACGGCCGGCGCGGGCACGGCGGCCAGCAGCCGGCTGCGGTCGAAGGTCTTGTGGCCGGTGAGGTACGACCGGAAGAAGTCGATCTTGCGGTCGAACTCCCGGTCGGCGGCGGTGAAGGCGGTGTCGGAGTACGTGTAGTGCGGCCGCGGCAGCCCGGCAACGTCGAACATGAGGTCGAGGCCGTCACCGAGGCGGATGCCGGTGGGGTGGGTCAGGTGGAACACGCCGGCCTGCCCGGAGCGGCTGAGCGACACCGCGTCGGCGGCGACGAGGTCGACCGGGGCGAGGTCGACGGGCGTGGCCCGGTCGGCCCGAAGGCGCAGCGGACGGGTGCGCACCGCCGGATCGCCGAGCATCGAGAGCATGCGCTCCAGCTGCACGAGTTGACGATGTATGCCGTACATGCCGGAATGGCCGCCGACCACGGCACGGGTGACGCTGTGCCCGATCACGATGCCGGGCCGCAGGATCCGCTTCACCAGCCCGTCGGCGGCCAGCACGACCCACTCGGCGGCGATCTTGCTTTCCTCGTACCGGTTGTTGTGCAACGGATCCGTGACGGCGCGCTCACGGACTGTCCCATTGCGACGGCCGGCGACGTAGGCGGTGCTGAAATGGTTGAAGGACCGGCAACCCAGCTCGGTCGCGAGATCGACGGCGTGCCGGGTGCCCAGCACATTGGTGCGCTGCAAACCTTCCCAGTGCCGCTCCTCGTAGCGCTGGTCGGCCGCGCAGTGCCAGAACTCCGTACCACGCAATCGTGACGGATCGACGCCGCACAGCGGAAGATCGACGTCGGCGGCCACCGCCGCACAGCGGTGCCGGATATCGGCCGCGAACGATTCGCCATGGCCGAAGGCCCGTGCGGCATGAGTCAGCGCGGCGGTGAGCCGGGTCGAGGCGTCGCTGCGGCCGGGGCGCACCAGGCACGTCACGTCCGCGTCGGTGCGGCGCAGCAGTTCCAGCACGAGCGCGGCACCGACCAGGCCGGTAGCTCCGGTGACGACGTGCACGGCGATGCCTCTTCCCTCCCCATGGCGGTTCTTCGATGCTAGCCAGCGGAGAGGATCGGTTCAGCGGACGTTCGGGCCGACTTGCCCGTGCAAAGGTGCCTCGTGCCGGCCGGCCGTGTGCGCTGGGCCACAGCCGCGCCGGGCGTAGGCTGGCGGCCATGGCAGTCGTGAAGATCAACGCGGTCGAGGTCCCCGAAGGCCAGGGCGACGAGCTGGAGAAGCGGTTCGCCGCGCGGGCCGGCGCGGTCGACTCCGAGCCCGGTTTCCTGGGCTTCGAGCTGCTGCGCCCGGTGGCCGGCGAGACCCGCTACTTCGTCTACACCCGCTGGGAGTCCGACGAGGCCTATCAGGCGTGGGCGGCCAAGGCCTTCGGCAACCACGGTGGCGGCCGGCCCGTCGGGACCGGCGCCAGCGTGCTGGAGTTCGAGGTCGTGCTCAGCGCGGGTCCGAAGTCGGCCTGACCACCGAGGTGTACGCCCGCGCCAGCGCGGCGGTCGGATCCTCCGGCAGCCGCGCGGCGCGCCAGGCGATGTAGCCGTCCGGACGGACCAGAAGGGCGCCGTCCTCCTCGATTTCCCTGGCCCGCAACCAATCCCCGTAAGCGTCGCGCAGTCCGTCGACCCCGATCCTGATCACGGTCAGCGGGAGTGACGCGGCGGCGTCGATCCAGGCCGCGCCGGAAATGCCGGTGAGCAGCGTGAAACGGCCCTGGCCGACAAGGT
Organism: Kutzneria chonburiensis; assembly: GCF_028622115.1. Classification (NCBI taxonomy): domain Bacteria; kingdom Bacillati; phylum Actinomycetota; class Actinomycetes; order Pseudonocardiales; family Pseudonocardiaceae; genus Kutzneria; species Kutzneria chonburiensis. The sequence continues at coordinate 4,753,344 of NZ_CP097263.1, read as the reverse complement.
CCAGTGTGGACAGTCGATGGCCGCCCGCGCCGACCAGCCACACGTGCGGCAGCCGCGCGCCGGGGCGGGTGGTGGCCTGGACGTAGAGCTCCTTGTCCTGGCGGAACACCTCTTCCGGCGAACCGTCCGGGATCACCGCGGTCGACTCGTAACGCTGGTTCATCTCCACGCCGTGCGCGTTGAACTCGAAGTTCTTCAGCTCGATGGCCTCGGCCATCCGGGCCCGCCGCGCCGCCCCGTCCGCGTCCGGCGCGTCCAAGGCCTTCATCCCCAACGTGATCGCCTCGTCGTCACCGCCGCCGGCGATGCCCAAAGTCTCGAAGATCGGCAGGAACTGGTCGCGGCTGAGGTTGGCCCGGTCCACGATCTGCCGGCCGACCGGGGCGCGTTCGGCGGTGTAGGTGTCCAACAGCGCCGGATCGGCCTCGCCGCGCAACACCATGGCCAGCTTCCAGGCCAGGTTGTACGAGTCCTGAATGGACGTGTTGGAGCCCAAGCCGTTCGACGGCGGGTGCCGGTGCACGGCGTCGCCGGCGCAGAACACCCGGCCCGACGAGTATTCCGTGGCATAGCTGTGGTTGACCGTCCACAGCGACGTCGACTCGATGGCCACGTCCAGCTCGGCGTCGCCGACCAGGTCCCGCACGATCGCCGTGGCTGCCGCGTCGTCGACCTCCGGCGGCGCCTGGTCGATGTCGTAGCCCCAGGTGAGCAGCCACTTGTGCCACGGACGCACGCAGCGCACCAGTCCCATGCCGATGCCGCCGGTCTCGGCGCCCGGCCGCATCACCCAGTACAGGATGCTCGGCCGGTGCTGTACGTACCGGTTCAGGTCGGCCTCGAAGACGATGTTCATGCTGCCGGCCTTGCCGGTGCGGCCGGCGACCGGCAGGCCGAGCTGCTCGGCCACCAGGCTGCGGCCGCCGTCGGCGCCGATCAGGTAGCGGGCCCGGATGGTCTGCGTCTCGCCGCGCACCCGGTCCAGCACGGTCGCCGTGACGCCGTCGTCATCCTGGTGCAGGGAAAGGAATTCCGTGTCGAACCGGACCTTCGCGCCGCGCTCGGCGGCCCGCGACACCAGGATCGGCTCCAGGTAGGTCTGCGGCAGGTCGATCATGCCGCACGGGCTGGCCGCGCCGTACTCGGTCGCGGACGCGTCGCCGGTGCCCCACGTGCGGATGCGCCCGATCTCCTCGCCGGCCAGCGAGGTGCACATGACGGTGTCGCCCATCAGGTGCTGCGGCGTGCCCTGGGCCTCGGCCTCGGCCTGGATCCCGAGGTCGCGCAGGACCTCCATGGTGCGCTGGTTGGTGATGTGCGCCCGCGGCGTGTTCGCCACCCAGCCGTACTTCGTGATGAGCGTGGTCCTGACGCCGTAGGTGGCCAGCAGCAGCGCGGCCGACCCGCCGGCCGGCCCGCTGCCGACGACCAGGACATCCGTGTCGTGGGTCATCGGCCGAGTATGTCCGGGTCAACCCCGCTTCGCCTGCACGGAATGCGCGCCGGGCTGCACGTTTTGTGCACGTGCACGCAACGCGCCCGGAGTCGCGCCCAGCCGTGACCGCATCACCCGGGTCAGGTGTTCCTGGTGGCTGAATCCACATCGGACGGCGATGTCGGCAATGGGCAGGCTGCTTGTATGCAACATACGTTGGGCGTGTTTGAGTCGGAGGCCGACCAGGTAGCGGTGGGGCGTGTCGCCGGTGCTGACCTTGAACTGGCGGACGAACTGACTGATGCTCAGCGCCGCCGCATCGGCCAGATCGGCCAGTGGCAACGGCTCGGCGATGCGGGCCTCGATCAGGTCGCGGACGGCCGCGAGCTGGCGTTCGGTCAGTCCGACGGCCGGTGGCGGTTCGCGACGGCGGGCCAGGTGACTGGCCAGCAGCGCGGTCAGATGGTCCACGTAGGTGCGGGCCGACGGCTCCCAGTCGCGCAGCACCGCATCCAACGCCAACATTAGTTGCTCGACCAGTGGGTCGACGGCGCCGACTTCCTCGGCCAGTTGGACGGGCCCGCCGAAGGCGTCGTCGGTCAGGTAGACGTGCACGGTGTTCAGGCTGCCGCCCAATTCCACGGTCAGATCGTGCCCGGCCGGGTGCACGAACAGGCCGCCGGCCGGCACCGTGCACGGGCGGCTGCGGCCGCGGCTCACCTGTACCGGTCCGTCCAGATGGAGGATGACCATGCTGGTGTGCGCGGCGTCGAAGCTGGCCCGGTAGGCCCGCTCGGCCTGGGTGGAGACGAAGATACGGTCCCAGCCCAGTCCGGCGCTGGACCGCCTCGGCCGCACCCACGGCTGGCTCAGAATGCCGTTGGTGTCACGAAGGCCGAGTTCGCGCACGGTCGCCAGCCTACGCCGTGTTAGTTGAACTCACAACTACCTGTCGTGGCTGGAATCGATCGGTGGTCAGCCGACAAGCCACTCACGGCCCCGCCGCGTGGCCGGTCAAGATCTGCTCATGACGACAACGGTGCAGTTCATCGGTGGTCCGACCGCCCTGCTCGAGCTCGGTGGCGTGCGCTTCTTGACCGACCCGACCTTCGACCCGCCGGGCGACCACCCGATCGGCACCCGGGTCCAGGTCAAGCTCATCGGGCCGGCAGTCGGTCCGGACGAGCTCGGACCGGTGGACGCCGTCCTGCTGTCCCACGACCAGCACCCGGACAACCTCGACGACCTCGGCCGTGAATACCTCCAGCGGGTGCCGCTCGTGCTCGGCACCGCTGGCACGGCCGAGCGGATCGGCGGTCCAGCACGGGAACTTCCGCTCTGGCAGGGCATCGACGTGGGCGGCGTGCGAGTCACCGGCGTGCCGGCGCGGCACGGGCCGATGGGCAGCGAGTACCTGACCGGCGAGGTGCGCGGCTTCGTGCTGACCGGTCCCGACCTGCCGAGCGTCTACGTCAGCGGGGACAACGCGTCGCTGGGGATCGTGCAGGAGATCGCCGACAACCTCGGGCCGATCGACATCGCCGTGCTGTTCGGCGGGCGCGGCCGCAGCACGCTGATGGACGCCTACCTGACGCTCGGGGCCGACGAGATGGCCAGGGCGGCGGAGATCCTTCAGGCCAAGACCGTGGTGCCGATCCACATCGACGGCTGGGGCCACTTCACCGAGGACCGGTCGGCCGTTCCGGCGGCGTTCGCCAAGCGTGGCCTGTCCGACCGGCTGGTCATGCCCCCGGCCGGCGAGGTGGTGATACTGGGCGCATGAGCCGGGACAAGGCCACCGTCGCGGTGCTGATGTTCGACCGCGCACCGATGTTCGAGACGTCGGTGCCGATCAGCGTGTTCGGCGTGGACCGGACCTCCAGTGGCGCACCGGACTTCACGCTGCGGCCGGTCGCCGGCGAGCCCGGGCCGCTGACCACCACCGGCGGCGTCCAGGTCGTGCCGCCGTATGGATTGGACGCGTTGGACGGCGCCGGCATCATCGTCGCGCCGTCGTGGCGCAACACCGCCGAGCGGCCGCCGGAGCCGGCGCTGCGGGCCCTTCGTGCCGCGTACGAGGACGGCGCGTTGGTCATCGGCCAGTGCATGGGCGCTTTCGTGTTGGCCGCCGCCGGGCTGCTCGACGGCCGGCGCGCGGCCACGCACTGGTTCCACGCCCCAGTGCTGGCCGCGTCTTATCCTTTGGTAACAGTGGATGCGGACGTCCTGTACTGCGACGACGGCGACGTGATCACCAGCGGTGGCTCCGCCGCCGGCATCGATGCGTGCCTGCACGTGGTGCGGCGACTGTGGGGCGCGTCAGCGGCGACGGCCATCGCGCGGCGGATGATCGTTGCGCCACAACGTAGTGGCGGGCAGGCGCAGTACATCGACCACCCCATTCTGGAGATGCCCGACGGCGATCAGTTGGCGCAGGCCATGACCTTCGCCCTTGAGCACCTCGACGAGGCCTTGGAAGTGGATGTGTTGGCTGCCCGTGCGCACCTGTCGCGTCGCACCTTCGACCGTCAGTTCCGGGCCGTCGTCGGCATCTCACCGCTGCAATGGCTGCTGCACCAACGGATTCTCCAGGCGCAGCGGATGTTGGAGCAGACCGACCTGCCGGTCGACGTCATCGCCCGGCGGGTCGGCTTCACCGCCGGCGTGTCGTTGCGGCCGTCTTTCCGGCGCATCGTCGGTGTCAGTCCGCAGGATTATCGGAAGACGTTCAGGCCACGGGAAGTCGAGCTAAATCGATTGCCCGCCGCTGTTACGTTCGGCTCATGCTGACCGGGAAGCTTGTGCGGCTGCGCGCCCTGGAACCCTCCGACGCCGAGGCCCTCTACCGCTGGAACTCCGATCCCGAGGTGCTCCAGTGGATGGTCAACGCCTATCCCGAGTCACTCGCCCAGCTCACCAAGCGCCTCGGCGAGGACCGTCCCGCCAACACCTACGACAAGCTCATCCTGTGCGTCGAGACCCTCGCCGACCGGACTCCCATCGGCGCCATCGCCCTCACCGGCGCCGAACCCGAGAACGCCCGTGCCGAGCTCGACGTCTACATCGGCGAGGCTGCCTACCGCAACGGCGGCTACGGCACCGACGCCATCCGGGTGCTGTGCCGCTACGGCTTCGACCAGATGCGCCTGCACGGCATCTCCCTCTGGGTCGTCCCCGAGAACGAGCCCGCTCGCCACGTCTACAAGAAACTGGGCTTCGTCGAGGACGGCCGCGAACGCGAACGCTTCCGCCGCGACGGCAAGTGGTACGACCTCATCATCATGAGCCTGCTCGAAGGCGAACTCGTCGAGGACTGACCGCTAAGCCTTCGTCCATGAGCCTGCCCCAGCCGGACGACCTGACCTCCTTGGTGCTCCGCACCGATTTCACCGACGACGCCGGGTGGGAGACACTGCGATCGGGGCTCGGCGAACCATGCGACCTGTGTCAGTGACCCCGCCTTCGCCGGTACCACCGTGCATTCCCTTGTCGCCGCCGATGCCGCCGCGGCCGAGGAGGACCGCATCTTCTACCTGTTCCTGGCCGATGGTGGGGAGGGCCTGCTGGCCGTCGACCTGGCCGACGAGCCCGGACGGACGTTCCGGCTGCCCGTGGACCGGTTCGCCGACATGTCCGCGAACCTCAGCATCGGCAACATGGACTTCGCCGACTTCGCCGACTGACCTGGCCGGTCCCTCACTCACCGAGAGCTGGTCAAGGCCCATTCGCAGATGGCGGCGAGGGGCTGTTCGAGGGTCTTGCCGAGTTCGGTGAGGGCGTACTCGACGTGTTGCGGCGGCGAGGATTTGAGGACGTGCCGGGAGACGAGGCCGTCGGACTCCATGTCGCGCAGGGTCTCGGTGAGGACCTTGGCGCTGATGCCGGGAAGCCGCCGCCGGAGCTCGGCATGGCGCTGCGGCCCGGCGAGCAGGACGTAGACGACGAGCACCCGCCACTTGGAGGCGAGTCGTTCCAACGCCTGCCGAGTGGCGCAGCTCTCCAACAGCACGTCCGGCACGAACACGGGGCAAGGTTACCGCGAAGTGCCTTCTGGCCGTGGGGAAAACGGAAATCTAGGGTCGGGGCCATGACACGCGTGACGTTCCGGGCCGACGGCATCGAGCTGGTCGGAAACCTCGACAGGGCAACGAATGCGCCGGCGGTGGTGCTGACGGGGCCGTTCACGGGGGTGAAGGAGCAGGTGGTGGGCACATACGCCGGCCTGCTGCACGAGCGGGGCATCACGACGCTGGCCTTCGACCACCGGGGCTTCGGGGAAAGCGGCGGCCGGCGGGTGCACGAAGACAGTCAGGGAAAGCTGGCGGATCTACGAGCGGCGGTGAGTGTGCTGGCGGAGCACACGGACCGGATCGGCGTGGTCGGGGTGTGCCTGGGCGGCGGTTACGCGGTGAAGGCGGCGGCGACGGATCCGCGTCTCAAGGCCGTGGTGGGCATTGCCGGCGCGTACAACAGCCCCGTCCGTTTCAGCGGCTACCGCGAGGCGATCCGCACCTTCATCGACCGCTACGACGACGAACTCCCGGCGGTGGCCCCGGCCAACGGCCTCGCGGCGATGGCCGGCGATGAGCCGTATGCCTATTACGGCACGGACCGTGCCAAGGCGGAGCACTGGGAGAACCGCGTCACCTACGGCTCCCTGCACTCGCTGATGACCTTCGACGCCCTCGGCGCGGCGCCGCTGCTGACCGAGACGCCGCTGCTGATCGTGCACGGCCGCAAGGACGACTACTGCTCTCCGGAGCTGGCGGCCGCGGCGTACGAGGATGCCGCCGGCCCGAAGGAAATCCGCTGGCTGGACGCGGAGCAGCACATCGATCTCTACGACGTGGAACCGTACGTGAGCCAAGCGGCCGACGCCGCGGCGGAATTCCTGCACCGCCGGCTGTGACAACAGCCGGCGGTTCCACAGTGGACGGTCAGGAGCAGAGCTCGGCCCAGGTCGGCACGTGCGGCGTCACGAGCAGCCGCATGCCGGCTTCGGACAGCAGGCGGTTGCCCTTGCGGGCGTTGCAGCTGCGGGCGCTGCCGCCGCAGCAGGCGACGGTGTTGAGCCAACTGGTCCGGGCGCCGCCGCGCGACAGCGGGACGACGTGGTCGATGGTGTCGGCGGGGCCGCCGCAATAGGCACAGCGGTGGTTGTCACGCTTCAGCACGGCGCGCCGGGTCCAGCTCGGCGGACGGCTGTAGCGCCACTTCATCACCACGTACCGCACGAGCCGCACGACCCGCGGCAGCGGGTAGTGGCCGAACTTCGTGCCGGCGTCGGCCTCGTGGATCTCGGCGACCTCACGTATCAGCATTCGGACGGCGTGCGGCACCGACACGGTATGCAGCGGCTCCAAGCTCGCGTTCAGCACTAATACGCCCATGACCAGCACCTCCTCTCACGCTGACAATCTTGTGCGCGGGGCAGGTGGCCGTCAATCGGTATATCGGGTTAGTCCACAGAGGACAGTGCGCCGAACACCGCCCGGATCCGCGGCAGGTGCTCCCGGCCCCGTCGCGTTCCGATGTGGACGGTGTTGACGACGGGCTGGGAAGGCTTGTGCAGCACGGAAAGTTGGCCGGCAGCGAGGTGCTCCTCGACCAGGTAGTGCGGCGCGATGGTCAGCCCGGCCCCGGCCAGCACGGCGGCGACCACGGCCCGAAAATCATTGACGATCAGGGCCGGCGCCGGCGGCCGAATGGCCCAACACTCCCGGAAATAGCGTCGCGCCATCGGCATCTCCTCGGAGTAGCCGACGAACCGCCGCTCCTGCCCGGGCTCGTACGGCTCGTCGCCGGCCGGCCCGACCAGCATGAACCGTTCCTCCAGCAGCTGCACGAGGTACATCCGCCGGGTCGGAACGCCCTCGATCTTGGTCAGCAGCGCCACGTCGATCTCGTCCCGCAGCACCGCCTGCACGAGATCGGGCGACAGCCCGACCCGGCACCGCACGGTCAGCCCCTCGGCCAGCAGCGGCGTCATCCGGGTGACGACATAGCGTTCCAGCAGGTCGACGGGGGCGCCGACGAACACCGGGCCGGCCCCGGACAGGGTGGCGGAGCGCAGTCCGTCCAGCGCCCCTTCCAGGGCGTCGATGTGCTCGGCGACCTCGGCGGCCAGGCTGTGCCCGGCCTCGGTCGGCGCGATGCCGCGGCCGGACCGCCGGAACAGCGGCCGGCCGACCGACTCCTCGATGGCCTTGATGTGGTGCGACACGGCGGGCTGCGACAGCCGCAGCGCCTCGGCCGCCCGGGCGACCCCGCCCGTCCGGTACACGCTCAGGAACGACCGCAGGGCGACCAGTTCGGGACGGTTCGACACCCGGCCTAGCTTATTTGACCCCGGCCAGCGCGAAGAACTCCTGGCGCGACCGCGCGTCGGACCGCAGGATGCCGAGCATCGTCGAGGTGACGGTGTTCGACCCGGAGGCCCGCACGCCGCGCAGCGTCATGCACGTGTGTTCGGCCTCGATCACCACGCCGACGCCCTTGGGCGCCAGCTGCGTGCTCAGCCAGTCCGCGACCTGCTTGGTCAGCCGCTCCTGGACCTGCGGCCGGCTGGCGAAATGCTCGACCACACGGGCCAGTTTGGACAGTCCGAGGATCCGGCTGTCCGGCAGGTAGCCGACGTGCGCGACGCCGACGAACGGCAGCAGGTGGTGCTCGCACACCGACCGCACCGGGATGCTGCGGGCCAGCACCAGCTCGTCGTAGCCCTCGTCGTTGGGGAACGTGGTGAGATCGAACGGGCGCGGCGTGAACAGCTCGGCGTAGGCCCGCGCCATCCGTCCCGGCGTGGCCCGCAGGCTCTCGCTGTCGGTGTCCACGCCGAGTGCGCGCAGCAGGTCGCCGGCGGCGCGCTCGGCGGCGGCCAGATCGACCCCGGTCTCGGGCTCGTGAACCACCCGTAACGCCTGCATGCGCCCTCCTTCGCCCTAGTTTCGCCAATAGATGTTGGTCTTATTACCGTCGCAGGTCAAGAAGTGTGGTTGCGGACACGGTCGTAGGCGATATTCTGGGTAGGGTGAGCACCGATCGGGCGATCAGCGCCGTTGCCGCCCTCGACGACGGCCTGCGCCGCGGCATGTTCGACTTCATCCGCGCCGCCCGACACCCCGTGACCAGGGACGAGGCGGCCGCCGCCGTGGGCATCTCCCGCAAGCTCGCCGCGTTCCACCTGGACAAACTGGTCGACGCCGGCCTGCTGCGGGCCCACTACGAGGGCGTCGGCCGCGTCGGCCGTGCCCCCAAGGTGTACGAGCCGTCGGACGTGGACGTGCAGGTCAGCATCCCGGCCCGGCAGTACGACCTGCTGGCCGACATCCTCATCGACGCCGTGCTGTCGGAGGATCCGCGCGGCTCGGCCGAACCCATCGCCACCGAACGCGGCCGCGAGGTCGGGACGGCCGAGCGTGAGGGGGAGCGGCCCGGGCGGCTGGGCACCGAGCGCGCGCTGACCATGACCTGCCGGCTGCTCGCGCGGCACGGCTTCGAGCCGCTGCGGGACACCCCGACGACCGTCCGCATGCGCGACTGCCCGTTCCACCCGCTCGCGTCCAAGGCCCGCGACCTGGTGTGCGGCATCAACCGGGCGTTCCTGGAGGGCGTGATCGACGGGCTGGAGGCCCGGACCGTGGAGGCGGTGCTCGCGCCGGGCGGCGCCGGCGGCTGCTGCGTCGAGCTGCGGCCGCGCCCGGAGGAGTGATTTTCTCCCACTTCACCTTATAACCGATGGGGGGACTTGCCGCAAGGCCCCCGCATCGGCGCACAATTGCCTCCGTAAAGCGATGAGTGACGGGGGTATTTCCCATGCGCGTGTTGCTGTCGACCATCGGGTCGCGCGGTGACGTCCAGCCAGTGGTCGCGTTGGCTCTTCGGCTACGGGAAATCGGGCACGAGGCGCGGTTGTGCGCGCCGCCGGATTTCCGGGAATGGATCGAAGGGCTGGGCATCGACTTCGTGCCGCTCGGACCAGAGGTGCGGCCGGGCACGAAGCCGGACTCCGAGGTCAGGCGGCTCGGCGCGACGCCTGAGGGCCGTCAGCAGCTGATGAACGGCACCGTGGCCACGCAGTTCGAGACCTTGCTGCCGGCGGCCGATGGCTGCGAGGTGATCCTGGGCTGGTCGGCGTTGCAGATCGCGGCGCCCTCGATAGCGGAAAAACTCGGTATTCGCCACGTCTACGCCACATTCAGCCCGAATCAACTCCCTTCCGGGCAACTCCCGCCGGCGCCGCTGCCCGGACGGGTATATCCGGCTGACGCCGACAATCATGCGCTGTGGGCGCTGGAATCGCAGGTGTGGAACGAGCAGTGGCGGCCGGCGGTCAATTCCAACCGGGCGTCGATCGGGCTTGAGCCGATCGAGGACGTGCTGAGCCAGATGAACTCGCCACGCCCGTGGCTGGCGGCCGATCCGGTGCTCGGGCCGTGGCCCGGCGATCTTGACGTGGTGCAGACCGGGGCGTGGCTGATGCGGGACACCCGGCCGCTGCCGGCCGATCTCGCGCGGTTCCTGGACGACGGCGAACCGCCGGTGTTCTTCGGCTTCGGCAGCACCGGCGACACCCGGTCCGAGGTCGTGGCCACGATGGTCGCGGCGGCGCGGGCCTGCGGTCGTCGGGCCGTGATCTCCAGTGGCTGGGCCGATCTGGAGCTGGCCGCCGCGGCCGACGACGTGCTACTCATCGGCGAGGCCAACTTCCAGGCGCTGTTCCCGCGGGTGGCCGCGGCGGTGCACCACGGCGGCTCCGGCACCACCACCGTCACCTCGATCTCCGGCACGCCGCACGTGATCGTGCCGCATCGCTACGATCAGTTCTACTGGGCGGATCGTGTTGCGGCGCTGGGCATCGGCGTTCGGCACGACGGCACCGAGCCGACCGTGGAGTCGTTGACCGCGGCCGTCGATCGCGCGCTGCGACCCGAAGTTGCGTCGGCGGCCAAGGGTGTGGCGGCGGAGATGGTCCGTGACGGCGTCGAGATCGCCGCGGATCTCCTTGTGAACTAAGCAGTGTTCAATTTATTGGACTCCGCGGTCCCGGCCCTCCCAGTGCCGGGACCGCAGCACCCGCTTGAGGATCTTGCCGGCCCCTGACACCGGCAACTCCGCCACGAACTCCACCGACCGGGGCGCCTTGTAGCTCGCGATGTGCTCCTTGCAGTGCGCGCGCAGCTCCTCGGCGCTCGGTTCGTGCCCGTCCACCAGGACGACAACGGCGTGCACACGCTCACCCCACTGCTCGTCCGGCACGCCGATCACCGCGCACGACGCGACGGCCGGGTGCTTGGCCAGCGCGTTCTCCACCTCGGCCGAGTACACGTTCTCGCCGCCCGAGACGATCATGTCCTTGAGCCGGTCGACGATGTACACGTAACCGTTCTCGTCCATGTAGCCGCCGTCGCCGGTGTGCATCCACCCGCCGCGCAGCGCGGTTTCCGTTTCCTCGGGCCGATTCCAGTAGCCCAGCATCACGTTGCCGCCGCGCACCACGATCTCGCCGACCGTGCCGCGCGGCACCTCGTGGTCCTGCTCGTCGACCACCATCACCTCGGCGTGCGGCGCGGCCCGGCCGGCCGAGCGGCACAGGCGGGCGTTGTGGTGCGCCTCGGGGCTGAGCAGCGTCGCCACCGGCGCGAGCTCGGTCATGCCGTACGCCTGCATGAACTCCGTGCCGGGCAAGCGGTTCGCCGCGCGGTCCAGTACGGCATCGGAGATCGGGGACGCGCCGTAGACCAGGTGGCGCAGGCTCGACAGGTCATACGCGGCCGCCTCTCCGGAGTCGACGAGCAGCTGGATCATCGTCGGCACGAGGAGCACGTCGGTCACCTCGTGGCGCTCGATCGCCGCGGCCACGCCCTGGGGCGTGAAGGAGGGCACCATCACGTGCGTGCCGCCGACGAGGTTGCGCGCCGTCCAGGCGGCGATGTCGGCGAGGTGGAACATCGGCGCCGTGTGCAGCGAGCGGCCGCCCGGCTCGACGAACGTGCCGGCGGCGGCGCTGCCCAGCGCCGAGACGATCATGTTGGCGTGGCTGAGCATCACGCCCTTGGGATGGCCGGTCGTGCCGCCCGTGTAGAAGATGCCGGCCAGCGTCTGGCCGCCGCGGCGCGCGTCCGGGATGGGCTCGTGGGTGTCGATCAGGTAGTCCACGACCTCCGCGCCGCCGATGACCGTGGTCAGGCACGGGGCCTGCTCGCGCAGTTGCGGCACCATCGGGGCGAACGTCTCGTCCACGTACAGCACCTTGGTGTCGGAGTCGGTGAGCGAGAAGGCGATCTCGCTCACCGACCACCGGGTGTTGACCGGCGTGACCACCGCGTCGGCCCACGGCACGGCGAGCAGCAGCTCGTGGTAGATGTCCGAGTTCAGCGCCAGCAGCCCGACCCGGTCGCCCGGCGCGACCTTGAGGTCTTGGAGCGCGGCGGCCAGCCGGGCGATCCGGTCCGCGCTCTGCGCCCAGGTCCGGACCCGGTCGCCGAAGATCGTCGCGGGCCGGTCCGGCGTCTGCCGGACCGCGCGGTGCACGCACTGGGTCAGCTCCATGGCCCGCTCCCTCCGTATCGGCATTCACTTTGTAGCCGATACCGCACGTCGATCGCCATGTTCTCAGCCCGATGGACCGACGCGTGGTTCACTATCGACCATGGTCATCCGTCCCCGCGACCGTCGGCAGCAGGTGCTGGCCGCCGCTGCCGGCCTGTTCTGGCAGCACGGCTTCCACCGGGTCGGCATGAGCGACATCGCCGCCGAGGTCGGGATCGGGGCCAGTGCGCTGTACCGGCACTTTCGGGGCAAGGACGACCTGCTCGCCGCCGTCGTCGACGAGAGCCTCGACCGTCTCGAGGCCGTTCTCGCCGCCGCCCCGTTGGACGTTTCCGGCACCTTGCTCGCCGTTTCCTCGGTTGTCCTGGCTCGTCGGGAGTTCGGGGTGTTGTGGGACCGCGAGGGTTGGCACCTGTCCGTGGAGCAACGCCGCGCCGTCCGCCGACGCCTGCGTCTCGGCGTAGAGCGCGTCGCCCTTCCCTTGCCCGATCAGGGTTTGCTCCGGGCCCGGGCCATCACCGCGTTGATGGCCAGCGTTTCCTACCACCGCTACGACGTCACCGCTGCCGAGCTCTCCGACATCGCTTCGGCTTTGATCGCCGTCCCCCTGCCGCTTGACCGTGAACCGTCCCCTTTGGACGGTTCCGATCCCCAGCCCGTCGTTTCCCGCCGCGAGGCCGTCCTCGTCGCCGCGTCCCGCCTTTTCGCCGCCCATGGCTCGTCCGCCGTCAGCATCGCCGACATCGGCGAGGCCGCCGGCATCGCCGCCCCCACCGTCTACAACCACTTCGCCAGCAAGCAGGAGCTTCTGGTCGCTGCCCTCTCCCGCGGCACCGAGTCCATGTGGCTTTCCCTGCACCACGTCCTCCGCACCGCTTCCGGTCCTTCGTCAGCTTTGACCCGGGCCCTCGACGCCTACTTCTCTTTCGCCACCGCCAATCCCGACCTGGTCCGCCTCCTCCTCGCCGAGGTCCTCACCGCCGACACCCTCGACCGCTCCCGCCGCGAGTACACCCTCGAGCTCTCCGCCCTCCTCCAGCGCGCCCGCCCCGAGCTGTCGGTTGACCTCGCCGGCACCCGCGTCCTCGGCGCCATCGGCATCATCAACGCCCTGACCCAGGTCCCCGACCTCCGCGGACGCCCGGAGATCGCCACCTTCGCCCACGCCGCGCTGTGGAGTTGACAGCGTTCCGATGTACCTCAGCAGCCCCCACTCGCCATCGCGGGCGGGACCGCCCGCCTCGGGCACGACCTGGAACGTGCCGGGATACGGTCGCTGGACCGTCGGCCAGACCCGTGTGACGGCGTCCGGCACGTCCAGCCGCACCCAGGCGCGGTCGAACCGGGTGTCACCAGCGAACTGGGCCGTCTTGAAGCGCGCGCAGTCACCGAAATACACGTTCCTGAACCGAGTGTGGCCGTGGAACCGGGCTTGGCTGAATTCGACATAGCCGCCGAACGCGATGTCGATGAAGTCGGTGAGCCCGGGGAACTCGACCCGATCGAACCGGATCTCCCCGGCGAATTCCACCTCGGTGAAACGCATCGCGCCGCTGGGCTTCGCGCCGGCGAAGGTTGTCCAACCCATGAATCGAGTGCGGTCGAACCGGGCGTCATCGGCGAATGTGGCGCGGTTGAACCCCGCTACTGAACCGAACGCCGTCTCGTGGAAGGTCACCCCGGCTGGAAACTCGGCTCCGGCGAACAGTGCATCGTCCTCGAACCGAATGCTCTCGAAGTCGGCGTACCTACAGAACCGGGCGTTCGTGAACCCGACTGTCCCGGTGAAGGTCGTATCGGTGAAGGTCAAGACTCCCCGGAACTCGGCGGAATCGAACGATGCCTGGCCGATAGTGGTCGTGCTGAGTTTTGTCTTGCCGTACAGTCGGGCGCTCGTACAGTTCAGCTTGCGAATGGCCGCGCCCTTGATGTTCGGCTCGAACAGGGTCGCGCCGGTCAGATCGAGGTCCAGGTCCGGCCAGTGAGCATCGCCCTTCGCCACGTGCGTACCCAGGATTCGCTGGGCCGTCAGGCGGACCTCCCGCTCGTCGCGGGGGCCGTCCTCCTCGAAGGGCATGCGGAGGTAGGCGCACAGGACATTGACCACGGTCTGGCGTTGGTCGGGGTTGGACTGGGCCAACCGCTCCAGGGCGTACATGCCAGCGAGCCGGACCGGTGCCTTCTCCGAACCCAGCTGCTCGGCGGCCTTGATGTAGAGGTCGGTTACTCGGCGTTCCAGGGCATCGGCCTCTGTGGCGGCGGCGGTGCGTTCCTGGAGGGCGAAGGCGCGGTCGACCTTTTCGTGGTCGAGGTCCTTTTGGCGCAAGGCGATTTCGCTGGTGCGCTGGCGGCGGGCGGCCAACCAGAGGGCGCCGGCGCCGCCGGTGCCGACGACTATGGTGCCGGCGGTCTTGATGGCGTCGAGACGGTTGGTGGACTCGGGGGAGCCGTCGCCGTAGGAAAAGAGCAGCCAGATGGCTACGCCGACGCCGATGAGCACCAAGGCGGCGGCAGCCAGGGCGATGGTGCGCACGGAGAGCACGCGATAGGTGGGGTCCGGGTCGGGGGACTTCACGCAGTCATTCTGGCAGCGCGAAGAGGGCGCCGGAGGGGGTTTCAGAGGGGAGGACCTCGACCTCGGGACCGGTCCACTGTGGAGGGACGACGGCCAGCACGTCGGCCATGGCAGCGCCCCAGAGGTTGCCGGCGCGGTCGCGGCCGACGGGGACGAGGGCGTCGTCGGTGCGAACGGCGGGTACGAGGCGTGTTTCGGTGGCACGGGCAGTGACGGCACCGCGGAGACGGCCGGTGAGTGGGGCCTTGGGGGAGTGGCCGGCGAGACCGTGCAGGAGCGGGGCGAGCAGGGTGTGGCCGGCGGCGAGGGCGGCGAAAGGGTTGCCGGGCAGGCCGACGACGTGCCGGCCGTCGGGTAGAGCGGCCAGTAGTTGCGGATGGCCGGGGCGGCAGGCGACGCCGTCGACCAGAACGTCAGCCTTCAGCGCGCCGAGTACGGGACGCAGGTGGTCGGCGGGTCCGACAGAGGTGGAGCCGCAGACGGCGACCACATCCACGTCGTCGCAGGCCAGGGATTCGGACAGCGCGCCGGCGCGGTCGGCGACGAACTGGGTGTCGAGCAGCTCGCCGCCGGCCGCAGTGATCAGGCCAGGCAGCAGCGGGCCGATGGCGTCGCGGACCTGGCCGTGAGTGGGCAGGCCAGTCGTGAGCAGCTCGTCGCCGCTCACCACGACGCGAACTCGGGGCCTGCGGTGCACGCGAAGGACGTCGTAGCCCACGCTCGCCGCGAGTCCGAGCGCCGCCGGCGTGACGACACTGCCGGCCTGCAACACCCGGCGGCCGCGGGGAATGTCCTCGCCGCGGCGGCGGATGTGGTGCTTGCCCGGCAGCTCACCGGCGACGGTCGAACCCTCCAGTGCGGACAGTTCGACCGGTAGGACTGCCCAGGTGCCAAGGGGAATCGGCGCGCCGGTGGCGATCTCCAACGCCTGACCCGGTTCCAATGCCGCGCCTGACGTGCACGCTCCGGCCAGGCGGCGGCCGATCACCTGCCACGGGCCCGTGCCCCGCACCGCGTAGCCGTCCATCGCCGACGTGTCGCACAGCGGCAGTGACACCAGGGCCGGCAGGTGCTCGGCCAGCGCCAGCCCCAGCGCCCCGCCCAGATCGACCGTGATCGCCTCCAGCGGCTCGGCCGCGTCCCGCGCGACCTGCCTGGCTTCCGTCCAGCCCGTGGTCATGCTATACAACTTATCACATACTGTATGCAATCTGGTGTGAGGCGAACGAGTGGAGGAGGCCGGCTCGGAGGGTCGACGGGCCAATGGCCGGGTGATCGAAGCGCGGGGACGGGCGGGCTGGTGGCCGGCCGGTTCGGTTGGCCGGACGGCGTGGCAGGGCGAGTGGATCGGCGGGCTCGGTGAACGGGCACGAGGGAACAAGGCCGGCGAGCGGCATCGACGACTGCGGGTAGGTGAGACCGATGGCAACCGAAGTGACCGACTTCTACGGCCGGCGGTACCGGGTCGGGGAGAGCGATCGTGAGCTGCTGGGGCACTCCAGGAACTGGGTGCTGGCAGCGGCCTGTGTGGCGATGCTGGTCGCGGGGGCAGGGCAGTACGGCTTCGGCCTGATCGTGGGCGGGGACTACTGGCTGCTGGCGATCTGGGTGGCCACGCAAGCGGTTGCGGTGTTCCCGATGGCCTGGCTGAGGGAACGACTGCACGTGAAGCCGATGCTGGCGATGCCGGCGGGGGCAGTCCTGACGGCGGCGGGAGACCTGTTCCAAGGACCGGCCACGGCGGTGCTGGGCGGCCTCGGGGCGGCGGTGGTGTACGGCACGTGCTTCGGCGTGGTGGCGAAGTGGTTCCCGGAAAGGCGAACGTATCTGGGCCTGGTGAGCGGGTCGTTCGCGGCGGGTGCGGTGTTGTTCGCGACGCCGCTGCCGATCATCGCACTGGTGGTGATCACGGCGGCCGGCATCGTGCTGAGGGAGCCGCCGGCGGACTGGTGGCCGGCGAAGCCGGACCCGCGGAAGTGGGCGCTGGACAAGACTGTGAACCTCAGCCTGCGGCACAGCCGCCCGGCGATCCGCAACTACACGCCGGGCCAACTGCTGCGTTGCCCGACCTCGGCGGTGATGTACGTGCTGGTCGCCTGCGCGGCGGCGGCGTGGCTGTTCGACGTTGCCTACACAGCGGCGTTCGTGGCGTCCAGCGGATGGGGCTACGCGTTCGCGGCGGTCACGGTCTGCGTGCTGACGCTGGCCAGCGGCGTGGCCCGCTGGGCGACGGGCTGGGCGGGCGAGCAGTTCGGCGTCGGACGGGTGGTCCGCGCGGCGCTGGCCCTTGGCGCCCTCGGGCAACTCCTGATGATCGTCGCGGGTCAACACCAGTCGGGCGTCCTCATGGTGTTCGCGGCACTGCTGGTCGGCACCACCGCCGGCTGCTGCTACGCCCTACTGCCGGCCCTGGTCGAAGCCCACTTCGGCGACCAGGCGGGCCTGCTGAACTTCGGCCTGGTCTACAGCGCCAAGGCGGTCGGCGGCATCGTCGGCATCGGCCTCGCGACCACCATGGTCGCGATGTACGGCTTCGCGGCGGGCTTCCTGCTCGCGGCGGGCCTGGGCGTCCTCGGCGCCGTCGCCGCCGCCATGTTGCGTCAACCCGGCGTCCCGCGACTGCTGGTGCCGGCCTGATGGGCCGCGTCACGGCACGGCGACGTGTCGTCCGGGTGGTGGACGGCCGGGTGAGCGCCCGGCCGGACACCCTGGCCGCCGAGGAGCCGCTGGAGATCCGGGTCGGCGGTCAGCCGCTGTCGGTCACGATGCGCACGCCCGGCCATGATTTCGACCTGGCGGCGGGCTTTCTGGTCTCCGAGGGCGTGATCGGCAAGGCCGGCGAGCTGAACGCGATCCGGTACTGCGCCGGCGCGACCGTCGACGGCGGCAACACATATAACGTCCTGGACGTTACTTTGGCCGCCGGGGTGCCGCCGCCGGATCCGTCGGTGGAGCGCAACTTCTACACCACCTCCTCGTGCGGCCTGTGCGGCAAGGCCAGCCTGGACGCGGTGCGGGCGACCAGCCGCTGGACCGTCGAGTACGACGAGCTCCAGGTCGACATCGACACCGTCACCACGATGCCGGACACCCTGCGCACGGCCCAGCTGGTGTTCGATCGAACGGGTGGCCTGCACGCCGCGGGACTGTTCACCCGGGACGGTCGGCTGCTGTGCCTGCGCGAGGACGTCGGCCGACACAATGCCGTGGACAAGGTGATCGGCTGGGCGCTGCGGGAGGACCGCCTGCCGTTGAGCGGAACCGTGCTCATGGTCAGCGGCCGAGCATCCTTCGAGTTGGTGCAGAAGGCGGTGATGGCCGGCATCCCGGTGCTGGCCGCGGTGTCGGCGCCGTCCTCGCTGGCCGTCGAGCTGGCCGCGGAGATGGGGCTGACGCTGATCGGCTTCCTGCGCGGCACGTCCATGAACGTCTATACCGGCAGCCGACGACTGGGACTCTGATTACGCTGGCCCCATGTTCAAGCCGGCACAGCTGGAGAGCTTCCTGGCCGTCGCTCAGACGCTCAGCTTCACCCAGGCCGCCGACCAGCTCGGCGTCCGGCAGTCGACGATCAGCCAGCACGTGCGGCAGCTGGAGGCGACCCTCGGCAAGCAGATGTTCCTGCGCGACACGCACACCGTCGAGCTGACGCCGGACGGCGAGGCCATGGTCGGCTTCGCCCGCACCATCCTCGACACCGGCCGGGAGGCGGTGAGCTTCTTCGCCGGACCTCAGCTGCGCGGACGGCTGCGGTTCGGGGCCTCGGAGGATTTCGTCGCCACGTACCTGACCGACGTGCTGCGGGACTTCCGGCGGCGCCATCCCGGCGTGGAGCTGGAGCTGACCGTGGGGCTCAGCGGCGAACTGCACCGCAAGTTGGAAGCTCGCCAACTGGATCTTGTTTTCGGCAAACGGCAACTGGGCGCGGCCCACGGGCAGCTGGTGTGGCGGGACCGGCTGGTCTGGGTCGGCACCGAGACCACCCGGATCGATCCCGCCGCCGATGTCCCGCTGATCCTGTACCCGGAGCCGAGCGTCAGCCGTGCGCAAGCGTTGGAAACCCTGCAGTGGCATGGCCGAGGGTTTCGCATCGCCTGCACGAGCACCAGCCTGAGCGGGCTGCGCGCGGCCGTGCTGGCCGGACTCGGCGTGACCGCTCACACCCGTAGCCTCATCCCGCACGATCTGGTCGAACTCGGCCCCCAGCAGGGACTTCCGGCCCTTGGCGAGGTCGAGTTCGTACTGTCGCCGCCGCCCCGTGTGCGCACCGAGACGGCCAGGGCCCTTGGGGCAGCCATCATCGCCGACGCCAACCGCTTGCGCCACGCGCGCTAGAATGGTCTACCACGCACGGATCCGAGGGGAGTGCCCTCCACATGGGTAGGCGGCGCGCCACGGTCGATCACGTGCTGGGCGAACTCCGACGTCGTGACTTCCTGCATCCGGACGTTCGCGTTGTGTGCCAACGGCTGTCGCGGGACCGGGATCGGCCGCTGCACCTGATCCCGTTGCCGCTGCGGACATCGATCAGCGGGGCCTGGCTGGGCATGGCCGACGCCGACTACATCGTCTACCAATCGGTGGGATCCAGCGCGCTGTACCAGATCCACGTCATCTGGCACGAGATCGGGCACATGCTGCTGCCCGGGCACGCGAGGACCTGCGACGTCGACCCAGCCACGCGGGACGTCCTGATGAAAGTGCTGAACGCGCTCGTACCGAATCTCAGCCCGGCGCTGCTGTCGCGGATTCTTGGCCGCGGCGGCTTCACCGACGATCAGGAGGTCGAGGCCGAGGTGTTCGCCGGCGCCGCCGTGCGGGCGCTGGGCGAGCTCGCGCCGACTGCCGGACACCGCAACCTCACCGAGGCCGAGGCGCAGATCGTGGACGCCCTGGCCCGCGAACTGTGCTGACCGTCGCCCTGGTGGCCACGGTCGTGGTCGCCGCCGCCGCGCTGATGCTCCGGCTGCGCATGCTCGTGCGCGTCACCGTCGACCGGCGACCCGGGCACGTGCTGGCACTCGGCTTCGCCGCGTGGTTCTTGGCCGTGCCATTGGAGATCGAGTCGTTCGCGGTGGGCGTGGACCGCTGGGCCGGCTGGGCGTTGGCCTGGCCGCTGCTGCACGTGATCGCCTGCGCCGGCGGCTTCTTCACGCAGACCTTCTTCTGGCTGGCCACTGCGGATCCCTTGCAGCGCACCAAAGTTGCCTCGCTGGTGCGGCGTTCGGCGGTGATCGGCGTTTCGGCGCTGGCGGTCGGGCTGATCCTGTTCGCGACCATGCCCCGTGACGTCGACTTCCTGCGCGGACCGGCCGGTCGGATGGTCACCCCCGGCCCGGTGCATCCCGTGGCTGCCCTGAGTTACGTCGTGATCGTCAGCTACTTCGCTTACACCATCGCGAGTTTCACCTCGGCGTCGTGGCGCTGGGCGGCCAAGGCCGACCTGCCGTGGCTGCGGCGTGGGCTGCGGCTTCACACCATCGGCTGCGTATTCGGGCTGTTGTTCTGTGTGCACGTGGTGGGATACCAGCTGGCCGAGGCGTTCGGGATCACGCCGCCGTGGGTGCAGCTCCAGGCCGAGGGCGCCTTGGTCGCGGTGAGTCTGGTGACTGCGTTCGTCGGCGTGACCGCGCCGGCCTGGGGGCCGCGGATCGAGGCGTTTGCCCGCGCTACCAGGCATTATCGCCACCGTCGGCGGCTATATCCGTTGTGGCGCCTGCTGACCGGCGCCACGGTCACGCTCGATCCGCCGCGGTCCGAGTGGCACGACCGGCTGCGGCTGCGGCCCGGGCAGCAGCACGCCCTGGTGTACCGGCGGGTGATCGAGCTGTGGGACGGGCTGCTTGCCTTGCACCCCACCATGTCCGGCGAGACCGGGCTGGACGGGCCCGATCTGGCCGGGGACATAGACTGGTGGCTCGGGATCGCGCGGGCCGCGCGGTCCCGTCCGCTCGACGACGTGTTGGCCGCCTACCAAGGACAGCCGTGACCTCTGAGCTCGATGCCGCCGGCATCCGCGATCCCCAGCTGCGTGCGTGCTACCTGCGGTGCAAGGAGTTGCTGGCCGCGCACGACAAGTCCTACTACCTGGCTTCGCTGTTGCTGCCGCCGGCCCGGCGGCCGTTCGTGCAGGCCATCTACGGCTTCGCCCGGCACGCCGACGAGATGGTCGACGGCTCCGACACCGCTTCGTTCGCGCCTTGGCGTGACCAGATCCTCGCCGATCTGAAGGCCGGCGACACCGCCGACGAGTTCGGCCGCGCGCTGCTGCACACCTTGCAGACCTGGGACATTCCCGTGCACCTCGTCGAGACCTTTCTCGACGCCATGGCTTCGGACCTGGTCGTCACGTCGTACGAGACCTACAGCGACCTCGAGGTCTACATGCACGGCGCCGCCGGCACCATGGCCTTGCAGCTGGTGCCCGTGCTCGGCGGTCGTTCGGCCGAAGCCGCCGAGGCCATGCGCCTGATGGGCATCGCCTTCCAGCTCACCAACATCCTGCGTGACGTCGGCGACGACCTGCGCCGCGGCCGCGTCTACCTGCCGGCCGAGGATCTTCGCCGCTTCACCGTGACCGAGATCGGCCTGAGCCCCGAGTTCCGTTCCCTGATCAAGTTCGAGATCGCCCGGGCCCGCGAGCTCTACCGCCAGGCCCGTGCCGGCGTGCCGCTGTTGGAGCCCGTCGGCCGTCAGACCGCCCTGGCCGGGATGGACCTGTACGGCGGCATTCTCGGCGCCATCGAACGCGCCGACTACGACGTGCTTTCCCAGCGGGTCAGCGTCGGAACCGCGCGGCAGCTCGCTGTCGCCGTGCCCGCGTTGGGCCGGTCATGGCTGACCCGGCTCGCCGCGGTCCGTTCGTCGTAATTCCATCACCTGCTCCAGCAGCACCTTCGCCGCCTCCGCGAGCTGGCCGCTGTCCTGCTCCAGCAGCATCGCCCGCAGCGCGAAGGCCAGGACTCCCTTGTCCCGCCATTCCGCCAGCCGCATCAGGTCGCCGTGGATGCCCGCCACCTTCTCGGCCGCCTGCGGCGTCGTCGGCGTGAGGAAGTACACGGGGTCCAGGTCGAAGAACGTGGCCAGTCCCTGCACCACGTTCACCGTCGGGTTGTCCCGCTCGCCGCCGCGCAGCATGCCGAGGTAGGAGCCCGTGACCTTGACGCCCAGCTCGCCCAGCGCCGCCGCCACCTCGGTGTTGCGGTACTCCGGTCCGTCGGGCCCGTTGGGCCGCACCGCGTCGAATGCCGCGTTGAGTTTGTCCCGGAAGCTCAGCATGGCGTCCCCCACTCCGCTCAACTGATGTCGACCCCAGGGGCCGGCCGACCCAAGAGTAGTTGACACCCCCGGTCGCTGCCATAGACTGGTCCGGCGGCGGTCAACTGGTGTTACCACCGGTGGCCGTCCGAGGGGTGGATTGGTTGAGTCGAATGGCCCACGCGCCTGACGAGGGGCGGGCGTGCGGACCAGGGGAGAGGTCCGACTCGGCCGCCCGTGCGGTTCCTGCTCGGCTTCGGGGAGGACGAGCAGGAACCTCACGCCGCCCGGACGCCCTCGACGGCGGCGAGGAAACTCTCCCGATCGTCCACTGTGAACTGGATCTGCCGAACGCCGGCCAAGCGCGGGTCGTCCACGGGCTCGATGTGCACGGTGATGTTGGCGTCCCCGTAGGCGAACATCGCCACATCGCCCTGGACCTTGAGGCCCGAGCGAAGCACCCCCGCGCGGGAGATCTTCGAGAACGAACGCACAGCCGACAGGGGAATCGACAGCTGGCTGAAAGCGCTGTCGCGCAACACGAGTGCGTCGTCCTCGATGACATGCGGCCGGACTTCGAGCGAAGCCAGCACGCCGAGCACCCACAAGAGCCCGTACACGTGCAGGGCGAGCGTGAGCCAAGGCCAGAAGGTGCCGGCGAGCAGGTAGCCCAGGACGAGCTCGGCGATCACACCCTCCACAATGGTCAGGACGAGCAACACCAAGATGATCGGGCGGAACGATCGTCCATAGTGGAACCCGAGGGAACGGCGGCGAAACAACCACTCCACCAAGCAGCGGATCACGTCATCTCCTCCTGCCAGTACGAGAACATGAGGCGCAGGCAGCGAACCTGGGCGGGCGACATGCCGGAGGTGACGGCGGACAACAGGGTCTCGGCGTCGGCGTCCACACTGGCGTCCGTCGGCAGCAGGGCGGCGACGGCAGGGCCGAACGACCGGGCCCGGGAGGCAAGCTCCTCGACGACGGGGGAGGTCGGGGAAACGTCGACCAGGGCGGCGAACTCGGTCTCGACGGCCAGGATCTGGGACCGCAACGAGGGATCGGCGGCGACGGACTCGTACAGGTCGAGGTTCCCGGTCAGGGACTCGATGAGCTCGGCGACCAGGCTTTCCCGCTCCCGAGCGGGATGATCGCCCAACGAGGACAGCACGTCGACCAGGGCGGGAGAACGCAGATCACCGTCGGCGGCCAGCAGGTCGGCGATGGCGGCGCGCTGCCGGGCGATCTGCTCCTGCTGCGAAGCCAAGGAAGCGTCGATTTCCCGGATGATCTCCACCAGATCCCGGCCGCGGTCGTCGGACAGCGCGTCGGCGACCTCCTCGAGCGACAGCCCGAGTTCGACGAGTCGTCGGGTTCGCAGCAGCAGCACGAGGTCCCGCAGCTCATAGGTCCGATACCCGTTCTCCCGTCGCGAAGGCTCGGGCAAGAGACCGATTCGGTGATAGTGCCGAACGGTCCTCGTCGACACTCCGGCCAGCCCGGCTAGCTCCCCGATCCGCATGGTCTAAGCAAACACCTGCACGCTGCGACAAGGTCAAGCGTTACGGGGTTTGGCCGGGAAATTATCCCGACACCCTTGAGGTGAACGGCTCTGACGGGCGTGACCGGGCACTGGGAGAGTCTTCCTCGCAACGACCAAGGGGAGGTCAACAGCAATGCGAATCGGCACAAAGCTCGGTTCGGCGCTCGCCGTCCTGATCGCGGCCACCACGATGCTGCCGCTGGCGGCACACGCGGCGCCGGCGCAGTTCGAGCCGTCGTCGCAGAAGATCGCGGGCGACTTCGACGGTGACGGCAAGGCGGATTTCGCGGTCTGGCGCCCGAGTAACGGCGTCTGGTATGTGATCAAGTCCAGTAACGGTCAGGTCGTTACCCAGCAGTGGGGTACGAGCGGCGATGTCCCGGTGGCCGGTGACTTCGACGGCGATGGCAAGGCGGATTTCGCCGTCTGGCGGCCCAGTAACGGCGTCTGGTACGTGATCAAGTCCAGTAACGGTCAGGTCGTTACCCAGCAATGGGGCACGGCCGGCGACGTCCCGGTCACCGGCGACTTCGACGGCGACCACCGGACGGACTTCGCGGTCTGGCGGCCCAGCAACGGCGTCTGGTACGTGATCCGCTCGAGTAACGGTCAAGTCGTTACACAGCAATGGGGTACGAGCGGCGACGTCCCGGTCACCGCGGACTACGATGGCGACGGCCGCAGCGACTACGCCGTCTGGCGGCCGGGCAACGGCACCTGGTACGTGATCGACAGCAGCACCGGCGGGGCCTACAGCCAGCAGTGGGGCACCGCGGGCGACGTCCCGGTCATCGGCGACTTCAGCGGCGACGGCCGGGCCGACTTCACCGTGTGGCGGCCGAGCAACGGCGTCTGGTACCGCTTCAACGGCGGCACCCAGCAGTGGGGCACCGCCGGCGACGTTCCGGTGGCGGGCGACTTCACCGGCGACCACCGCACCGACTTCGTGGTGTGGCGGCCGTCGAACGGCGTCTGGTACGCGCTCAACATCGCCACCCAGCAGTGGGGCACGGCCGGCGACATCCCGGTCTGACAACTTGAATCCGAGCGGCGATCCGGGGTCGACACCGGATCGCCGCTCGGCGCTCGGGTCACGCCGTGAGCAGTTCCCTTGCCAGCAAAGCGGTTTCGCCCGGAGTGCGACCGACGGCGATGCCGGCGGCCTCCAGCGCCACCTTCTTCGCCTCGGCGGTGCCCGACGAACCGGAGACGATGGCGCCGGCGTGGCCCATGGTTTTGCCCTCGGGCGCGGTGAAACCGGCGACGTAGCCGACGACCGGCTTGGTCACGTTGGCCTGCACGAAAGCGGCGGCCCGCTCCTCGGCGTCGCCGCCGATCTCGCCGATCATGACGATCAGCTCGGTCTCGGGGTCGTCCTGGAAGGCCCGCAGCGCGTCGATGTGCGTGGTGCCGATGATCGGGTCGCCGCCGATGCCGATGGCGGTCGAGCAGCCGAAGTCGCGCAGCTCGTGCATGAGCTGGTAGGTCAGCGTGCCCGACTTGGAGACCACGCCGACCCGGCCGGGCTTGGTGATGTCGGCCGGGATGATGCCGGCGTTGCACTTGCCCGGGCTGATCACGCCGGGGCAGTTGGGCCCGATGATCCGCGTCTTGCTGCCGGCGGAATGGGCCCAGAACGCGGCGGTGTCGTGCACCGGCACGCCCTCGGTGATCACGACCGCCAGCCCGATGCCGGCGTCTACGGCCTCGATCACCGCGGCGCGGACGAACGGCGGCGGTACAAAAAGGACGGACACATCGGCGCCGGTCGCGGCCATCGCCTCGGCCACGCCGCCGAACACCGGCAGCGACTTGCCTTCCACGGCCAAGGACTGCCCGGCCTTGCGGGCGTTGACGCCGCCGACGATGTTGGTGCCGGACCGCAGCATGCGCGCGGTGTGCTTGCTGCCTTCCGCGCCGGTCATGCCCTGCACGACGACCCGGCTGCCCTCGTCGATGAAGATCGCCATGTCACGCTCCCTGCGCCGCGAGCCGGGCGGCAGTGCGCGCGGCGTCGTCCATCGTCTCCACCATGGTCACCAGCGGATGCCCGGCCTCGATCAGGATTTCCCGTCCCCGCTTGACGTTGTTGCCATCCAGCCGCACCACCAGCGGCTTGGTCGCGCGCGAGCCCAGCATGCCCAGCGCCTGGAGGATGCCGTCGGCGACGGCATCGCACGCGGTGATACCGCCGAACACGTTCACGAACACGCTGCGCACGTCGGCGTCGCCGAGGATGATCTCCAGCCCGTCGGCCATCACCTGCGCCGACGCGCCGCCGCCGATGTCCAGGAAGTTGGCCGGCCCGGCCCCGCCGGCCTGCGCGACGACGTCCAAAGTGGACATCACCAGCCCGGCGCCGTTGCCGATCACGCCGACGTCCCCGGTCAGCTTGACGTAGTTGAGCCCCTTCTCGTGCGCCGCCCGCTCCAGCGGGTCGGCGACCTCGACCCCGAACGGCCGCAGCGAGTGCCGGAAGGTGGCGTTGTCGTCCAGGGTGATCTTGCCGTCCAGCGCGATGATCTCGCCGGACTCGGTGCGCACCAGCGGGTTCACCTCGACCAGGGTGCAGTCCTCCGCGACGAACACCTCCCACAGCTTGACGATCACGTCCGCCGCTTCGACCGGCAGCCCGGCGGCCAGCGCGAGATCGGCGGCCCGGCCCAGGTCCATGTCGACCAGGGGCTCGCGGACCAGGGCCTCCGGCCGCGTCGCCGCGACCTCCTCGATGTCCATGCCGCCCTCGGCCGAGGCCATCGCCAGCCAGGTCCGGTTGGCCCGGTCCAACAGAAAGGAGAAGTAGTACTCGTCGGCGATCTTGGACGCGGCGGTCACCAGCACCTTGTGCACGGTGTGCCCCTTGATGTCCATCCCGAGGATGGCCTCGGCCGCGGCCTGCGCCTCCTGCGGCGTGGTCGCCAGCTTGACGCCGCCGGCCTTGCCGCGGCCGCCGGTCTTCACCTGGGCCTTGACCACTACCGGCCCGCCGATGTCCACCGCGGCGGCGAACGCGCCCGCCGGTGTCGTGGTGACCTCGCCGGGTGGCACGGGGACGCCGTGCCGGGCGAACAGGTCCCTGGCCTCGTGCTCGAACAGATCCACGTGCGGCCCTCCTCTGACTGTTGGCTGCCGGGTTTTCCGCCTACCGGAGTTCGGGTTCTCCCACTGGGCGCCAAGGTCGCGAAATGTTGTCGCGTTGCTCTGGACACCGGGCCGGAACAGGCGTAAGCATATGCCTACTCCATATCGTATGCAATCTACAGTGCAGCGGAGCCGGCGAGGAGTTGACCAGCATGGTGGGAACAGAACCCGTGGTAGACAGCCAGACGGCGAACGGATCCGCCCCCGCGCCCCAGTTGATCTCAGGTGGCCATCTCGTCGCGAAAGCGCTCAAGGCCGAGGGCGTCGACACCATATTCACGCTGTGCGGCGGGCACATCATCGACATCTACGACGGCTGCGTCGACGAGGGCATCAAGGTCGTCGACGTCCGCCACGAGCAGGTCGCCGCGCACGCCGCCGACGGGTACGCCCGCATCACCGGCACGCCCGGCTGCGCGGTGGTCACCGCGGGCCCGGGCACCACGAACGCGGTCACCGGCGTGGCCAACGCCTTCCGCGCGGAGAGCCCGATGCTGCTGATCGGCGGCCAGGGCGCGTTGACCCAGCACAAGATGGGCTCGCTGCAGGACCTGCCGCACGTCGACATGATGAACCCGATCACCAAGTTCGCCGCCACCGTGCCGGACACCGCCCGCGCGGCCGACATGGTGTCGATGGCCTTCCGCGAGTCGCTCAACGGCGCGCCCGGCCCGTCGTACCTGGAGATCCCGCGCGATGTCCTGGACAACAAGGTGCCGGTGGACAAGGCCCGCATCCCGCAGGCCGGCCGCTACCGGGCCTCGACCCGGCAGGCCGGCGACCCGGCCGCCGTGGAGAAGCTCGCGGACCTGTTGGTGCACGCCAAGAAGCCGGCGATCCTGCTGGGCAGCCAGGTCTGGACGACGCGCGGCACCGACTCGGCCGTCGAACTGGTGCGCACGCTGAACATCCCGGCCTACATGAACGGCGCCGGCCGCGGCACGCTGCCGCCCGGCGACCCGCACCACCTCCAGCTCTCGCGCCGCTACGCCTTCGACAACGCCGACGTGATCGTCATCGTCGGCACCCCGTTCGACTTCCGGATGGGTTACGGGCGAAGGCTTTCCGCCAAGGCGACGGTGGTGCAGATCGACCTGGACTACCGCACCGTCGGCAAGAACCGGGACATCGACCTCGGCATCGTCGGCGACCCCGGCCTGATCCTCTCCTCGGTCACCGCCGCCGCCTCCGGTCGCGTCGACAACGGGGCCACCGGCCGCAAACCGTGGCTGGAGGAGCTGCACAAGGTGGAGGAGCAGGCCAGGCAGAAGCGGTTGCCGCAGCTGCTTTCCGACGCCAACCCGATCCACCCGTACCGGCTGATGCACGAGATCAACCAGTTCATCACCGAGGACTCCATCTACGTCGGCGACGGCGGCGACATCGTCACCTTCTCCGGCCAGGTGCTGCAACCCCGCTCGCCCGGCCACTGGATGGACCCGGGGCCGCTGGGCACGCTCGGCGTCGGCATCTCCTTCGTGATGGCGGCCAAACTGGCCCGCCCCGACAAGGAGGTCGTCGCGCTGTTCGGCGACGGCGCGTTCTCCATGACCGGCTGGGACTTCGAGACCCTGGTCCGGTTCAACCTGCCGTTCGTCGGCATCATCGGCAACAACTCGTCGATGAACCAGATCCGCTACGGCCAGGCCCAGAAGTACGGCCTGGCAAGGGAACGCGTCGGCAACACGCTGGGCGACGTGCGCTACGGCGAGTTCGCCCGGATGCTCGGCGGCCACGGCGAGGAGGTGCGCGACCCGGCCGACATCGGGCCGGCGCTGCTGCGGGCCCGCGAGTCCGGGCTGCCGTCGCTGATCAACGTCTGGGTCGACCCGGACGCGTACGCCCCCGGAACCATGAACCAGACCATGTACAAGTGAGCTGGAGGCCGTGATGGGAAAGGCGCTGGAGGGCGTGCGCGTCCTCGACATGACCCACGTGCAGTCCGGTCCGTCGTCGACCCAGCTGCTGGCCTGGCTGGGCGCGGACGTGATCAAGCTGGAGACGCCGGGCCGCGGTGACATCACCCGCGGCCAGCTGCGGGACATCCCGGGCGAGGACAGCCTCTACTTCACCATGCTGAACTCCAACAAGCGCAGCATCACGCTGAACATGAAGAGCGAGGACGGCGCCAAGATCTTCGCCAAGCTGGTGTCCGAAGTGGACATTCTGGTGGAGAACTTCGGGCCGGGCGTGATCGACCGCTTCGGCTTTTCGTGGGAGAAGCTGAGCGAGCTCAACCCGCGCCTGATCTACGCCTCCATCAAGGGTTTCGGCCCCGGCCGGTACGCCGACTTCAAGGCGTACGAGGTGATCGCGCAGGCCATGGGCGGCTCGATGAGCACCACCGGCTTCGAGGAGGGCCCGCCCACCGCGACCGGCGCCCAGATCGGCGACTCGGGCACCGGCATCCATTTGGTGGCCGCGATCCTGGCCGCGCTCTACCAGCGTACGAACTCCGGCCGCGGGCAGCGGGTGCAGGTGGCCATGCAGGACGCGGTGCTGAACCTGTGCCGGGTGAAGCTGCGCGACCAGCAGCGGCTGACCCACGGACCACTCGGCGAGTACCCGAACGAGAGCTTCGGCGACGAGGTTCCCCGTTCCGGCAACGCTTCCGGCGGCGGTCAGCCGGGATGGGCGGTGCGCTGCGCGCCGGGCGGGCCCAACGACTACATCTACGTGATCATCCAGCCGCCGGGCTGGCGGCCGATCACCGAGCTGATCGGCAAGCCGGAGCTGGCCGACGACCCGCAGTGGGCGACGCCGGAGGCCCGACTGTCCAAGTTGGACAAGGTGTTCGCCATGGTCGAGGACTGGACCAGCAACCTGACCAAGTGGGACGTCATGGAGCAGCTCAACGCGGTCAACGTGCCGTGCGGGCCGATCCTGTCGACCAAGGAGCTGATCGAGGACGAGACGCTGGCCGAACTGGGTTCCGTGGTCGAGGTGGCGCACCCGGGCCGGGGCGCGTACAAGACGGTCGGCAACCCGCTCAAGCTCTCCGACTCGTCGGTGGAGATCACCCGCTCGCCGCTGCTGGGCGAGCACAACGTCGAGGTGCTCGGCGAACTGGGGTACGGCCCCGACCAGCTGGAGCGGCTGCGCGCCGCCGGCGTGATCTGAGGGGACAACGATGGTCAACTACGACCGCGAGGCGGTCCAGCGGGTGCTCGCGCAGGTCGCGGCGGACGGCCGCGACTCGCTGACCGCGCCCGAGGGCAAGATCGTCTGCGACGCGTACGGCATCAGCACACCCGACGAGGGCCTGGCCACCGACTCCGAGCAGGCGGTCGAGCTGGCCGAGCGGATGGGCTTCCCGGTGGTGCTGAAGATCGTGTCGCCGGACATCCTGCACAAGACCGAGGCCGGCGGCGTGCTGGTCGGGATCAAGGACGCCGCCCAGGTGGCGCACGGATTCCGTACCATCACGGCGAATGCCAAGATCTACAACCCGAACGCGAAGATCGTCGGCATCCAGGTGCAGCAGATGCTGCCGGCCGGGCAGGAGGTCATCGTCGGGGCGACCACCGACCAGACCTTCGGCAAGATCGTCGCGTTCGGCCTCGGCGGCGTGCTGGTCGAGGTGCTCAAGGACGTCACTTTCCGGTTGGCGCCAACGGATCGCGAGCAGGCGCTGTCGATGATCGACGGCATCGCCGCGGCCGAGATCCTGCGCGGCGTGCGCGGCGCCGAGCCGGCCGACCGGGACGCCATCGCCGACCTGATCACGCGGGTTTCCGACCTGGTCGGCGACTTCCCGCAACTGTCCGAAGTGGACCTCAACCCGGTGCTGGCCACGCCGACCGGTGCGACCGCGGTCGACGTGCGCATCCTGGTCGACGCCGAGGCCGCCACCGAGCCGTACCGGTTCTCCCAGCAGGAGATCCTGGCCGCGATGAACCGGATCATGAAGCCGGCCGCGGTGGCCGTGATCGGGGCGTCGGCCGAGGACGGCAAGATCGGCAACTCGGTGATGAAGAACCTGGTCAGCGGCGGCTACCGGGGGGAGATCTACCCGATCAACCCCAAGGCCACCGAGATACTGGACCGCAAGGCCTTCGCCCGCATCGGCGACGTGCCCGGCGACGTGGACGTGGCCGTGTTCGCCATCCCGGCCAAGTTCGTGCCGCAGGCGCTCAAGGAGGTCGGCGAGAAGGGCGTGGCCGGCGCGATCCTGATCCCGTCCGGCTTCGGCGAGACCGGCAACCACGAACTCCAGGACGAGATCGTGAGGATCGCTCGTGAGCACCAGGTGCGCATCCTCGGCCCCAACATCTACGGCTACTACTACACACCTGAGCATCTGTCTGCTACCTTCTGCACCCCGTACGACGTGCAGGGTGGAGTCGCGCTGTCCTCGCAGAGCGGCGGCATCGGCATGGCCATCCTCGGCTTCAGCCGGTCGGCGCAGATGGGTGTGTCGGCGATCGTCGGCGTCGGCAACAAGGCCGACATCGACGAGGACGACCTGCTGACGTTCTTCGAGCACGACGACAACACCAAGCTGATCGCCATGCACCTCGAGGACCTCAAGGACGGCCGCTCCTTCGCGGAGACGGCCAAGCGGGTCTCGAAGTCCAAGCCGGTGGTGGTGCTCAAGGCCGGGCGCACCGCGCAGGGCGCCAAGGCGGCCAGCTCGCACACGGGTGCGTTGGCCGGCAACGACAAGGTCTACGACGACATCCTGCGGCAGAGCGGCGTGATCCGGGCGCCGGGCCTCAACGACATGCTGGAGTACGCCCGCGGCGTGCCGCTGCTGCCGACCCCCAAGGGTGAGAACGTCGTGATCATCACCGGCGCCGGCGGCTCGGGTGTGCTGCTGTCGGACGCCTGCGTGGACAACGGCCTCACGCTGATGTCCATTCCGGAGGATCTGGACAGGTCCTTCCGGGAATACATCCCGCCGTTCGGCGCGGCCGGCAACCCGGTGGACATCACCGGCGGCGAGCCGCCGTCGACGTACCGCAACACCATCGCGCTCGGCCTGGCCGACGAGCGGGTGCACGCGCTGATCCTGGGCTACTGGCACACCATCGTCACGCCGCCCATGGTCTTCGCCGAGCTCGTCGTCGACGTGGTCGAGCAGTACCGGGAACACGGCATCCACAAGCCGGTCGTGGCGTCGCTGTCGGGCGACGTCGAGGTCGAGCAGGCGGCCGAGTTCCTGTACCGCCACGGGATCGTGGCCTACCCGTACACCACGGAGAAGCCGGTCGCCGTCCTCGGCGCGAAGTACCGCTGGGCCAGGGAAGCAGGACTGTTGGAGGGCTGACAAGCAGCCGGATTGGAGGCATGATGCCGGTCCAGACTTAGCGATTCACTCGCGGCTCGATGACACGCCTTCGGAGGGACACACAGGGGAACTGGGGACTCGCAATGACGCGAAAGGGCTCCGATGACCACAAGTTCCACCAGTTACAGGGAGTTGACTGACGACAACGGCAGGGTCTACCGGATCGGCGAGAGTCCTCAGGACATCATGGGACGTTCCCGAGCCTGGATGGTCTGGCTGCCATGGATCGCGATGATCGCGGTCAGCGTCTACGAATACGGCTGGGGTGCCGTCGTGAAGACGCTAGAAGCGAAGAACGGCTGGACGCTGACCGAGGTGTTCTGGTTGGCCACGGTGTGGGCGGTCTTCCAGGCCGCCATCGCCTTCCCCGCGGGGCGCTTACGCGAGAAGAACGTGGTTTCCGCTCGTTCGGCAATGTTGTTGGGCGCGGCATTGTCGGGCATCGGCTACTTCACGATCGCGTACAGCGGCAGCCTCGGGCTGGCCTTCCTCGGCTACTCGGTCTGCGGCGGCATCGGCGCCGGCCTGGTGTACGCCACGTGCATCAACATGGTCGGCAAGTGGTATCCGGAAAAACGCGGTGCGCGGACCGGATTCGTCAACGGCGGCTTCGCCTACGGTGCGGTGCCGTTCATCTACATCTTCAGCGCGGTGCTCACGCCGAGCAGCACGACCCTGATCCTGTCCTTGATCGGCTTGTACATGCTGGTCGTGGTGGTCGTGTGTGGACTGATGTTCCGGGATCCGCCGAAGAACTGGTGGCCCGAGCACATCGACCCCAAGGAGTGGGTGCGCAACACCAAGACCAACAAGAGCCTGGCCAAGAACCCGCCCGCGGTGAAGCAGTTCACCCCGGGCGAGGCCATTCGCAGCGGCATGCTGCCGCTGATGTGGATCTCGCTGGTCATCATCGGCGGTGTGTCGCTGTTCGGCATCAACTTCCAGGTGCAGTTCGCGACGGCCAGCCACTTCGGGCCGTTCGTGGCGGCGTCCTCGGCCGGCGTCCTGTCCATTGTGAACGGTACCGGCCGGGCGCTCGTCGGCTGGCTGTCCGACCACATCGGACGGCGGCAGACGCTGACCCTGGTGCTGGTGATCGCCGGCATCGCGCAGTTCGGGTTGGTCTACGCGGGCAACACCGAGAACATCGCGCTGTTCATGGTGTTCGCGTTTCTGGTCGGCTTCGGCGGCGGCGCGTTCTACCCGCTGTTCGCCGCACTGGTGCCGGACTACTTCGGTGAGAACTACAACGCCACCAACTACGGCCTGGTGTACAGCGCCAAGCTCGTGGGCGGTGTCGGTGGCGGCGGTCTCGGCGCCATGGTGGTCACCGCGTGGGGCTACACCGGCGCGTACATCCTCGCCGGCTGCATTGCTCTGCTGGCCGCCGGTATCACGCTGTTCCTACACCAACCGGGACGTCCGAAGACCAAGACCACGGTGTCGGCCGCGGCCTCGGGCTTCGGCGCCCCAACCACCGCTTAGCTGTTCGCCTGAGCTTGACGTTCCTCGTGGTAGGCCAGTCGGGTCCGTTCCGTATGCGCGGTCATGATCCGGCTGGCCTGCTCGGCGTCGCCGGCGGCGATGGCTTGGATGAGCTGGTCGTGCTCGGCCCACGCGTCCTCGCCCCGAGGCCTGGCGATGGGCGTGTAGTACCAGCGCACGCGGCGGTCGACCAGGCCGATGAGCTCAGCCAGCACCGCGTTGCCGGACAGCTTGGTGATGAACGCGTGCAAGGCCGCGTTGGCCGCCACCATCCGGTCGACATCCAGGTTTTCCAGGGCGTCGACCCCCTCCAGCTGGAGATGTTCCAGCACGAGGACGTCGCTCGGGTTGGCGTTCTCGGCGGCCAGCTTGGCCGAGTGGGTCTCCAGCACGCTGCGCACGCTCAGCAGCTGGTCGGCCTCTTCCTCGGTCGGCGTGTGCACGAACGCACCCTGGGCCGGGCGTAGATCCACCCAGCCTTCGGTCTGAAGTCGTTGCAGCGCCTCACGAACGGGCTGGCGGCTGACCCCCAGGTACTCCGCGAGCTCGATCTCGACGAGGTGCTGTCCCGGTTGGAGCGTGCGGTTCACGATCAGTTCGATCAGGGCCTCGTAGACGGCCTGCCGCAGCGGGGCCGGGCGCTCAACCTTGCGGGCGGCCGAGTCGCCGAGCGTGCCGCGGGTCGCCCGGCGCCGGTTGACCGCTCCGCCGGGGAACGGTGTCGCGGGCTCGCTCACCAGGGCCTCCTAGGGCACAGCGTGGGATCGGTGCTTAAAGGTTACAGAATTTCGTATGCAAAAGACACTCCCCGTGGGACGGGTCACCTCGCGTGGTCATGCTAGCGCAAATCGTGCACACAGTGCAATCGAACTACTACCGGACGTAACACTCACGGGGGTCTACCGTCGAACGTCGCCAGATCGCATACTGTATTCAATCTCCGCCGACACTGAGGTGAGCCATGAAAGTCGCTGTTCTCGGCGCCGGGGCCATCGGCGCCTATGTGGGGGCGGCCCTGCACAGGGCCGGTGTCGACGTCCATCTGATCGCGCGCGGCGCGCACCTGGCGGCCATGCGCCGCGACGGCGTGCGGGTGCTCAGCCCACGCGGCGATTTCACCGCGCGGCCGCCGGTCACCGACGATCCCGGCGAGGTCGGCCAGGCCGACTTCGTCTTCCTCGGCCTGAAGGCCAACTCCTACGCGTCGTGCGGCAAGTTGCTGGCGCCGCTGCTCGGCCCGGACACCGCCGTGGTGGCCGCGCAGAACGGCATCCCGTGGTGGTACTTCCACGGGCTGGCCGGTCATCCCCTTGAGGGGCAACGGATCGAGGCCGTCGACCCGGGCGGCGCGGTCAGCGAGGTGCTCGACGTGCGCCGGGCCATCGGCTGCGTCGTCTACTGCTCGACCGAGATCGAGGAGCCGGGCGTGATCCGGCATCTCGAGGGCACCCGGTTCTCCATCGGCGAGCCCGACGGCTCGATCTCCCGGCGCTGCCAGGACCTGTCCGCCGCGATGATCGCCGGCGGTCTCAAGTGTCCGGTCGAGGCGCGGCTGCGTGACGACATCTGGATCAAGCTGATGGGCAACGTCGCCTTCAACCCGCTGAGCGCGTTGACCGGCGCGACCATGGCCGAGATCTGCGAGCACGACGACACGCGAGCCGTCGTCGCGTCGATGATGGCCGAGACCGTGGCCATCGCCCGGGCCGCCGGCGCGCAGCCGTCGGTGTCCATCGAGAAGCGCATCGACGGGGCGCGGCGGGTCGGCAACCACAAGACCTCGATGCTCCAGGACCTCGAGGCCGGCAAGGCCCTGGAGACCGACGCCATCATCGGCGCCGTCGTCGAGCTGGCCGAGTTGACCGGCGTCCCCGCCCCGACCCTGCGCAATGTCTACGCCGCGGTCGACCTGCTTGCCCTGAACCGGGCTAGGCGAATATCGTAGATTGCATACAGTCTTCGCGAGGAGATGGGTGAAGGCGGCCGGACCGGTGGGCCGAGAGAAACGGCCTGGTGAACGGGCTGGTGGAAGAGGAAGTGGCCGGGCAGGTGGGCCGCGGGGAAGCCGTTGATGGCCGGGAGACCGGTTGGCCGGATCGGCTCCGGTGGCCGGGTTGGACCGTCGGAAATGGTCGGTCGGCGGTGGCTGTGGAACGGGTCGGGTCGACCGGGTTGGTCGGGCCGGTTGCGGCGGCTGGGCTGGGCCGATGGAGATGGTCGGCAGGCGGTGGCTGCGGAACGGGCCGGGTCGGCTGAGTTGGCCGGGCCGGTTGCGGCGGCTGGGCTGGGCCGATGGAGATGGTCGGCAGGCGGTGGCTGCGGAACGGGTCGGGTCGGCTGAGTTGGTCGGGCCGGTTGCGGTGGTCGGGCTGGACCGGAAGGCCGGTGCGGCGGCCGGCGTGTGGAGAACGGACCGGGTTGGCCGGTCGAGGCGATGGTCCCAGAAACGGGAGGCGTGATGGGCCGGAGGAAGCGGGAACCCTACGTCCGACTCACCCAGCCGCTGGTCCGCGACGCGGGCGTGTTGCGGCCGGCGAGTTGGGACGAGGCGCTGGATCGAGCCGCGGAGGGGTTCCGGCGCAACATCGAGGCCGGTGGGCCCAACGCGTTCGGCATGTTCTCCTGCGCGCGGGCCACCAACGAGATGAACTACGTGGCCCAGAAGTTCACCCGCGCGGTCATCGGCACCAACAACGTCGACTCCTGCAACCGCACCTGCCACGCCCCCAGCGTCGCGGGCCTGGCCAAGGTGTTCGACAGCGGCGGCGGCACGTCCTCGTACCAGGAGATCGAGGACGCGGACCTGATCGTGCTGTGGGGCTCCAACGCCCGCGAGGCGCACCCGATCTTCTTCCAGCACGTGCTGAAAGCGGTGAACAAGGGCGCGAAGCTGTACGTGGTCGACCCCCGGCTGACCAGCACGGCGAAGTGGGCGCACAAGTGGCTGCGGCTCAACGTGGGCACGGACATCCCGCTGGCCAACGCGATCGCCCGGGAGATCATCCACTCGGGGCTGGCCAACAAGTCGTTCATCGAGCGCGGCACCGAGGGCTTCGAGGAGTTCGCCGCGTCGGTGGAGGAGTGGACGCTGCCGGTGGCGGAGCTGGAGACCGGCGTGCCGGCCGAGCTGATCCGCGAGCTGGCGCACGCCTACGCACGGGCCGACCGGGCCCAGATGTCGTGGACGCTCGGCATCACCGAGCATCACAACGGCACCGACAACGTGCTGTCGCTGATCAACCTGTCGCTGCTGGCCGGGCAGGTCGGCCGCTACGGGGCCGGCCTGAACCCGTTGCGCGGCCAGAACAACGTGCAGGGCGGCGGGGACATGGGCGCGATCCCGGACCGACTGCCCGGTTTCCAGGACATCGAGGACGCGGCCGTGCGGGCGTCCTTCGACGCCGCGTGGGGCTCGCAGCTCCAGCCCCGCAAGGGCTGGAACCTCACGCAGATGCTGGAGGCGATGGAACGCGGCGACATGACCACCGTGTACATCATCGGCGAGAATCCCGTGCAGTCCGAGGCCGACTGCGAGCACACGGTCAAGCGTCTGTCCAATTTGGACCACGTGGTGGTGCAGGACATCTTCCTCACCAAGACCGCGCAGCTGGCCCATGTCGTGCTGCCGGCATCGGCCGCCTGGTGCGAGACGGACGGCACTTTCACCAACAGCGAGCGCCGGGTGCAGCGGGTGCGCAAGGCGGTCGACGCGCCCGATGGCGCGCGAGACGATATCGAGCTGCTCTGCGAGCTGGCGCGGCGCCTGGGTCACGACTGGCACTACGACGGCGCGGAGCAGGTGTGGGACGAGATGCGGGCGCTTTCCCCGATGCACCGGGGAATGAGCTACGCGCGGCTGGCCGACCTCGGGGGCATCCAGTGGCCCTGCCCGGACGAGGACAGCCTCGAACCGTCGTTCCTGCACGCCCGGTTGTGGGAGACCGACCCGGTCAAGCGGGGTCGCCCGGCGCCGTTCTCGGTGCTGCGGCACAGCCCGCCGGTGGACGAGCTCAGCGCGGAGTTCCCGCTGCGGCTGACCACCGGGCGGCGGCTGGACTCCTACAACACCGGCGTGCAGTCGGGCGGGTTCGAGTCCCCGCTGCGGCGCGGCGAGACCCTGGACCTGTGTCCCCAGGACGC
Source organism: Kutzneria chonburiensis (assembly GCF_028622115.1). Taxonomy (NCBI): domain Bacteria; kingdom Bacillati; phylum Actinomycetota; class Actinomycetes; order Pseudonocardiales; family Pseudonocardiaceae; genus Kutzneria; species Kutzneria chonburiensis. Next base: position 4,715,924 of record NZ_CP097263.1, on the reverse strand, counting down.
CCTGGACCTCGGCGTCGTGGCGGACGAGATGGTGCAGGTCTCGTCGCGGCGCGGAGCCATCGTCGCGCCGGTGCGGATCGACGAGGGTCTCAGCCCGGGGCTGGTGTTCATGACCTTCCACTTCCCGGACGAGATCAACACCAACGTGATCACCATCGAGGCCACCGACCCGGTCGCCGGCACCGCCGAGTACAAGGCGGCCGCGGTGCGTGTGGACAAGCTGGTGAACCACTGATGGACCTGCGCTTCCTGGAGGCAGCTCCGTCCACAGTGGAGCAGAACGCCGTCGATGCCGCGTTGGAGGGCACCGATTGTGGACGTGACCAGCTGCTGCCGGCTTTGCACGCGGCCAACGACGCCGTCGGGTGGATCAGCGAAGGCGCGCTGAACCACATCTGCCGTCGGCTGTCCGTGCCGCCGGCCGAGGCGTACGGCGTGGCCACCTTCTACTCGCTGTTCGCGATGGAGGAGCGGCCGCGCAAGGTGGTGCACGTCTGCGTGGACCTGGCCTGCAAGGTCAACGGCGCCGAGGCGCTGGCCGCCGCGCAGACCGATTACGTCGTTCGCAGCCCGTGCCTGGGGGTCTGCGAACGCGCGCCGGCGGCGCTGGCCGTCGAGGCCGGAGCGGGGTCCGAGTACCTGATGCCGGAGCTTCCGTTGCCGCAGCAGGGGATCCTGGTTTACGGCTGCTGCGCCGGGTCGGCACGGTCGACCCCGCCAGCCTCGACGACTACCGCGCCGCCGGCGGGTATGCGGCACTGCGCAACGCTTTCCTGCTCGGGCCGCAGGGCGTGATCCGCGAGGTGACCGACGCCAAGCTGATGGGTCGGGGCGGGGCGGCGTTCCCCACGGGCCGCAAGTGGGCCGCGACCGCCGGGCAGCCCGTGCGGCCGCATTACCTGGTGTGCAACGCCGACGAGAGCGAACCCGGCACGTTCAAGGACCGGGTGTTGATGGAGGGCGACCCGTTCGGCGTGATCGAGGCGATGACCGTCGCCGCCTACGCGACCGGGTGCACCCGTGGGTACTTGTACATCAGGGGTGAGTACCCACGGGCCTTCTCCTTGCTGCGCAACGCCATCGCCGTCTGCCGGGAGCGCGGCTTCCTGGGCCCGTCGGTCATGGGCCAGCCGGGCTTCGACTTCGACATCGAGATCCGCCGGGGCGCCGGGGCGTACATCTGCGGCGAGGAGACCGCGATCTTCAACTCCATCGAGGGCTTCCGCGGCGAGCCGCGCAGCAAGCCGCCGTTCCCGGTGGAGAAGGGCCTGTTCGGCCGGCCGACCGTGGTCAACAACGTGGAGACGCTGGCCAACGTGCTGCTCATCCTGACCGAGGGATGCGAGGCGTTCCAACAGGTTGGCACTGCTGGCTCCACCGGGTCCAAGCTCTTCTGCGTCTCCGGCACCGTGCCGAAGCCCGGGGTGTACGAGGTGCCGTTCGGCGCGACACTTCGTGAGCTCCTGGAGTTGGCCGGCGGTGTCGACGATCTTCGGGCCGTGCTGTTGGGCGGCGCGGCCGGCGGGTTCCTACGCCCCGACGAGATCGATCTGCCGCTGACCATGGAGGATGCCCGCACCGCCGGCACCACCCTCGGCTCCGGCGTCGTTCTTGTCCTGGACGGCACGGTTGATGTCGGCGGTTTCCTCTTGCGTATAGCCGAGTTCTTCCGTGACGAGTCGTGCGGGCAGTGTGTGCCGTGCCGGATCGGTACTGTCCGTCAGGAGGAAGCCTTGCACCGCATCGTGCAGCGCAAAGGTGATGCCCAGGATCTCGTGCTGCTACGGGATGTCGGTCAGGTCATGCGCGACTCGTCCATCTGCGGCCTGGGCCAGACCGCTTGGAACGCCATCGAATCCGCCATCGACCGTCTCGGGGTGCAGCTGTGACCGAGCTTGCGAGGGAACCAATGAGCACAGAGACCACGGTCGCAGACCGGCCGAGCGTCAGCGAGGTGGGGCTGTGACTGTTGTCGACATCGGACTGCCGCGCCGTCTGGTCGAGTTCACTTTGGACGGTTCACCCGTCACGGTGCCGGAGGGCTCGACCATTCTCAGCGCGTGCAAGGACATGCCCACGCTGTGCTACGGCGACACCTTGGAGCCGGCCAACGCCTGCCGGGTGTGCATGGTCGAGGTCGAGGGCTCGCGAACGCTGGTGCCGTCCTGTTCCCGCAAGGTCGAGCCCGGCATGGTCGTGCACACGGACACCGAACGCACCCGCCACAGCCGTCGGCTGGTGCTCGAACTTCTTGGCTCGGCAACGGATTTGTCCACCACGCCCCAGGTGGCCGACTGGATGGCCGACGTCGGCGCCGATCCCGCGCGCTTCGGCCCCGACGCCGCCACCGTCGCCCAGCCCGCACTGGTGGACAATTCCCTCTACGTGCGCGACTACTCGAAGTGCATCATGTGCTACAAGTGCGTCGACGCCTGCGGTGACCAGTGGCAGAACACGTTCGCCATCGCCGTCGCCGGGCGGGGCTTCGACTCGCACATCTCCACCGAGTTCTCCGCCCCGCTGCCCGACTCCGCCTGTGTGTACTGCGGCAACTGCATCGAGGTCTGCCCGACCGGTGCCCTCAGCTTCCGCCGTGAGTTCGACAAACGGGCCGACGGCACCTGGGACGAGTCGGCCCAGACCGCCACCACGACCGTCTGCACGTTCTGCGGTGTCGGCTGCAACCTCACGCTTCACGTGCAGGACAACGAGATCGTCAAGGTCACCTCGCCGCACGACAGCTCGGTGACCCACGGCAACCTCTGCATCAAGGGCCGTTTCGGCTGGCAGCACGTGCAGAACACCTAGTCCCGCAACGCGGACACGATCTCGTGCTCCATCGTCGCCGGCTGATGGCGACGTCGTCGCGGTCGGTGGGCTCCTGGCTCAGCGCCGGGAGCACGACGATCCGGTCCAGGCCGAGCGCCGCCAGCTCCTTGACCCGCTCGACGCACTGCTCTGGCGGGCCGGCGATGCCGAAGGCCGGGCTGATGACGTTGCGGTGGCCGGCGGTGCCCGCGCGGTGGTGGTAGCTCGCCACCAGCGGGCGGGCACCAAACCGTACAACCGCAAGGAAAAGCCGGTAGCGGAAGCTTCCCGCTACCGGCCCTCACGCATGCCTCAACCAGCGGCAACGCCAGTCGGCACGCCCGATGCCCGAATCCGCCCCGGGTTTCCGCGCCGCCAGACCACGACCAAGAAGCCGATCAACGCGACGAACGGCAGTGCGCACACGATCCAGCTCAACGTGAGCGGCGGGCCGGGCTGGGGGAGCACCTGGAGCCCGGAGAGGGTGCCGGTGCCGTGGCCCTGCGGACCGTCGATCGTGAAGTCGAACTTCCACGGGCCCTCGACCGGCAAGGCGAACACGTCCAAGCCCCAGACGTCCCGTTTTCGAGGATGCCTCACCATTGATGCGGGCCGGGTGTGGGAGCCGGAAGGCCCGGTGCGCATGAAGGTCCCGGTCTTGCCGTCCAGGCCACCGTCGGGTGCGAAGGTGAAGTCCAACGACTGCATGGCCCGTAGCGGCCACGTCGAGAAGCCGACGGTCAAACCGTACGGCCCGACCTGGACGTGCTCGGTGTGGACGATGTTCACCGGCTCGTAGGCCATCGCCGGTGCGGCAGTGGCGATCGGCACGAACACGATCGCGGCCAACAGCGCGAACAGACGCTTGATCACGCGGTCACCTTCTCCCGAAGCCGGAGCGTGGCACCGAAGCGCAGGCCGAGAAACGCGCCCACCACGCCGAAAGCACAGCCGGCGATGGTCGTGGCGATCAGCTCCACGGTGGTCACCGGGGCCGCATAGCCGAGCCAAGGCCGTTGCAGGACAAAGGTGAACCCGAGGATCAGGCCGGCGACCCCGCCGCTGATCAGTGCCCCGCGGCGGAACAGCAGCTCGATCACCAGGGCGGCGACGATGCCGGCCAACGGAATCCCGGACGGGATGAGCGACGGCTCACCGCCCATGCCGTCCCGCATCGGCAACCCGACGGAGTCGGCGTACAGCGAGGTGGCCCACGGTGTGAACACCCACAGAATCCCTTGCATCACCAGCAAAGCGGCGGCGGTGGCCAATGCCGTGCCGGGCCGGCCGATGGCAACACGGGTGAGCACCAGCAAGAGCACGATGATCAGCGCGGTGGCCACGACGATGCTGTCGAACGGCACCGGCAAGCCCTGGAAGGCGTTGGCGGTGATGGGAAAGAACGTCATCAGCACGGGAACGCTGATGGCCATGGCGATCCGGCCCCACAACAGCTCGCGGGCCGACGCGGCCACGATCACGGCACCGATCATGGTGATGGAGATGGTGGTGAACAGGGCGACGTGCGGCGGCGAATTCAGCACTGCGTCGAAGCCGTATACAGTATGCCACCACAGATCGGTGAGCCCGTACAACAGGAATGCCGCAGCGCCGACGCCGGTGACCAGATAGCCCAGCGGCGCGGTGAACGCGCCGCCGAACACCCGGATCGGCACGCCGCCGTCACGGGGATCGGGCGTCTCGCCGCGGCGCTGCGCGGCCGTCACGGCGAGCACGACCGACAGTGCGGCGATGCCGGCGATGGCGCTGCCGGCGTAGATGAACAGGTGCGGCAACGTGAAGAAGGTGTCCGGCCCCACGTCGATGTGCCACTGCACGTCCCACGAGGTCCCGATCAACGATATTCCCGTGCCCAGTAACACGAATCCGGCCCCTATCGGCCTCATTGCCTTCCCCTCATCCGGTCACCGTCACCGGCGACACGTGTTCGTCCACTCCGGACTGATCTCGTACGGTGGTGACGATCTCCCATTGCCCGGGCGTCATCAGCGGCAGCCCGGTGACGCGGAACTTCCCGACATCCGTTGCCACGGCCTGTACAACGCCCGATGAGTACCCGGTCGTCGGCTGCACGGCCTGCACGCTCACGTTCGCGCCGGCCGACGGCGTCACGTCCAGCTCCACGGTCCCGGTGTCCACCAGCCGGGCCTGCACTGAATGCTTCCCTTGCCCGACAACGGGTGCAGCCGCCACGTGAATGGTCAGCGGGATCGTCTCGATGTGGTAGTTCCGCTCCACCTGTATCCACGCCCGGTAATCACCGGCCAGCGGGAACGTGTACGTGAAGGCCACGTTCGGTCCATACGCGGCAACGGTTTCGTCCGGCGCGCTGTCCCCGTTCACCGGCATCAGCCCGCCCATCGACCCGGCGGCCATCGCCATGCCGGTCATGTCGCCGCCCATCGAGTGCGCGTGCACCCACACCGGCGCGGCCTGCGCACCACCCGGCCCCAGCGGCCCGACGGCGATCAGGTGCCCGAGCATTCCCAGCCACGGCTGGAGGTCCGACCCGACATGGGCGACAACGGTGCCCGGCTGTCCGGCGACAAAGTCCGGCACGGTTACCTGCGCACCCGACGGATCACCAGAAACCGCAACGGAATCACCGCTGACGTCGACCCCGGTGGCCGACCGCACCAACTGCACCCCGCCACCGATGCGGGCCAGCTCCGCCGCCACGGCGTAGTGCCCGGCGACCGGGAACGTCAACGGCACCTGGAACTTCCCCGGCGCAACCCGAATCGGGTGTAGGTGCCACAGCTGCCCCGACGGTCCGATGATGATCAGGTGCATCAAGGCGCTGTCGTGCACCATCAGGTCATCGACCGGACGCCCGGTCGCACCGTCGCTCAAAGCCAACGACAGCAACGACTTCTGCCCAGTGACCACGGAACTGGCCGACAGCGACAGATTCACCGGCTGCCGCGAGTAGTCCGCAGTCAACGGCTGCGCCAGCTGATACGGCGAAGTGGTGTTCACACCATCCGCATCCACCTGCACACCAGGTAAAGGCGGCAACGGCAGCGAAGTCGACAACACGGCGCCGGTCAACGCCACCGCGACCCCGGCCACCGCCCCGCCGACCGGCACGAAGGCCCACCACCCGCGCCGCGCCCGGGTCGCCACCACCAACGTCGCCAGCAGACAGCCCCCGGCGAAGAGAAACCCCAGGTACACGGCCATCTCCGGCGGGCTGATCGGCTGCGCCGCCACCACGAACGGGATCCGGGCGACCTCCTGCCCGTCGTCGATGGCCAGCTCCCACCGCCCGGCCGCGTCGACGGAAAGATCACCGCCGTACGACCCGGGCCGCGAGCCGAGGGCGACGGCGGTCCCCTCGGCGGTCCCCGGACCGGTGATCGACAGCCGCAGCGTGCCCGCCGGCGATCCCGCATGCGTGAGCACGTCGACGTGCAGGGGTCCTGGCACTCCGGTGATCCGCCGCAGCGTGACGGTGAGCTCGCGGTCGCCGAGTGTCTGCGCGACATGCACGTCCCCGCCGCCGGACGCGGAATCCGCGTACGCCGGGACGGCGAGCAGCAACCCGAGCAGCAGGGCGAGAACGGTGGCTTTCATCGTCGGCAACGCTAGGGAACCGAAACCCCCGCGGTCACCACGTCGGCGGGGATCATTGTCCCCCGCGGGAGGGATCCGGTCTCAGGGGTGACTCACGCATGATCAGGGCCGGGACCAGGGGAGGAACGTATGCACATGACCGTGCGCGGCACGCTGGCGCGCCAGTCGTTGCTGGTCAGCGCCCTGTGCGTGGTCGTGGACGTGGGCTACGTGTTCTATGCCGACTGCTTTCCCGCCACCATCGTGCAGGTGGTGGCGTTGCTGGCCATCATCGGCGTCGACCTGTGGCTGGCCGGCCCGGCGCGGCTGTCGGGCTACGTCGCCGTCGCGCACGGGCTGGTCCGGATCCTGGCCGTGCTGGCGATCGCGCCGAGCGCCGGCGGCAACACCGCCGGCATCATGATCGCCGGCTACCGGGCCGGCGCCTGGCTGCGTGGCTGGCCGGCCCGGCTGAGCCTGGTCGCCACCACGGCGTGCGTCGGCCTGGCCCGGTTGCTGGCCAACGGCCTGCACAACTGGCCGCTCATCCCGCTGATGATGGTCGAGTTCGGGCTGCTGCCGTGGCTGGTCGGCCGCTACACCACGACCCGCCGCGCCTACCTGGCCGAGCTGGAGCTGCGGGCCGAGCAGGAACGCCGTGACGCCAATGAAGCCGTGGCCAAGGCGGTCGGCGAGGAGCGCGCGTCCATCGCCCGCGACCTGCACGACGTCATCGCGCACCACGTCAGCGCGATCAACGTGCACGCCGGCGCGGCGCGCCTGATCATGGCCGGCGACCAGGGCAATCCGCAGCTCGGCAAGTCCGTGACGGCGGTGGAGAGCGCCGCCCGCTCGGCCATGGTCGAGCTGCGGCACCTGCTGGACCTGCTGCACGGCGACAGCGGGGCCAGCACCCGCCAGCCCGGTCTTGACAACATCGACGAGCTGTTCGACGGGGTGCGCAACGCCGGTCTCCAGGCCGAGCTGAAGATCACCGGCCGGCGTCGTGACCTGCCGAATTCCCTGGACATCGCGCTGTACCGGATCGCGCAGGAGATGCTCACCAACGCGCTGCGGCACGGCGACGGAAGGTCCGTCGCCATGCGTATCGACTACGGCGAGACCTCGCTCATGCTGTCCACGACCAACCCGCTGCCGGCGCAGACCCGCGGGTCCGACGGCCCGCACCGGGGCCTGGCCGGCATCGCCAACCGGGCGGGCATGTTCGGCGGCGTTGCCGACAGCGGTCCCCAGGACGGTATGTGGCGCACGTCGGTGGTGTTCCCGCTGTGAGTGTTGACGTGTTGCTGGCCGACGACCACGCGATGTTCCGCTCCGGCATGCGCGCGATCCTCGACACCCAGGCCGAGTTCCGCTGTGTGGCCGAGGTCGGCGACGGCAGTGCGGCGGTCGCCGAGACGGTGCGGCTGCGGCCGGACGTGGCCGTGCTCGACGTGCGGATGCCGAAGATGGACGGGCTGGCCGCGACCGAGGCGATCCTGGCCGCGCCGGGCAACCGCACCAAGATCATCGTGCTGACCACCTACGACCACGACGAGTACGTGTACCGGGCGCTGCGGGCCGGGGCCAGCGGTTTCCTGCTCAAGAGCCTGCCGCCGGAGGAGCTGATCACCGCGGTGCGGGTGGCCGCCCGTGGCGACGCGTTGATCGACCCGTCGGTGACGCAGCGGCTGATCACCCGCTTCGCCACGGCCGTCGCGCCGCCGTCGGAGCCGCCGGCGCTTGCCCAGCTCACGCCCCGTGAACGCGAGGTGTTGCAGCTGGTCGCGGCGGCCGACAGCAACGCCGAGATCGCGGCCAAGCTGCACGTCGGCGAGGAGACGGTGAAGACCCACGTGTCGCGGATCCTGGCCAAGCTGGGCCTGCGCGACCGCGTGCACGCCGTCGTCTACGCGCACCTGAACGGACTTGTGCGGGGCCAATAGCCTGGACGGATGCGACCTGAACCTGGGCAGGTACTGCACTTCTCCGAGGATCCCACGATCACCGTCTTCGAGCCGCACGTCGCGGCGACGGCCAAGCAGGCCGAACCCTACGTCTGGGCCGTGGACCACGATCGCGCGCCGGACTACTGGTTCCCGCGGCTGTGCCCGCGGGCCATGGCCTGGACCGAGGAGTACACCACCGAGGACGACCGCCTGAGGATCATCGGCGATGAGCAGCGGATACACGCCGTCGAGTACGGCTGGCTGGAGGCCATGCGGACCGTCGAGCTGTATGCCTACCGGCTGCCGGCGGACGAGTTCGAGCCCTTCCGTGACTACTGTCACGTGTCGACGCGCACCGTCCACCCGCTCGGCCCGGCCGAGCGGGTCGGCAACCTGTTCGACCTGCACGCCTCGGCCGGCATCCAGCTCCGCGTGCTGCCGAACCTGTGGCCGTTCTGGGACCGGGTGACGGTCAGCTCGCTGGGCTTCAGCGGCATCAGGCTGGCCAACGGCTGCCCGCGTGGGCAAGCAGTCCCGGTTTTCCAGTCAGAAAGCGGATGCATCCGGTCGACATGACGGCTCGGAAACCACACCATCGCTAGCATCGCCGGACAGTCCGGCCGGTGTCAGCTGAGGAGGCGTCCGATGCGCCGCGTGGTGTTCCTGGTTCAGCCGCAGGTGTACCTGCTCGACCTGGCAGGTCCCGCCGAGGTGTTCCACACCGCGCGTGACTACGGCCTGCCCTACGAACTGTCCTATGTGGCCGACGAGCCCGAGGTGATCACCGCCGAGCTGCTGCCGGTCCGGACCTCGACGACGTGGCCCACGTTGTCTCCCAACGACATCATCATCGTCCCGGGGCGACAGTGCGCGACCCTTGAGGACATCGCGCCGAGCGAGCGGGCGCTGTCCATGCTGCGCTCGCACCACCGCCAGGGCGGCATGGTGGTCAGCGTCTGCGCCGCCACCGAGGCGCTCGGCCGGGCCGGGCTGCTCGACGGGCGGCGCTGCGCGACCCATCACCAGCTCCAGGACGAGCTGGCCGCACGCTACCCGGCGGCCGAGGTCGTGCGGGACGTTCTGTACACAGTGGACGGAAATCTGGCCACGTCCGCCGGGATCGCCAGCGGTATCGACCTGTGCCTGCACCTGGTGGCCACCTGGCACGGGCCGACCATGGCCGGCCGGATCGCGCGGGCGCTGGTCGTGTACGCCCGCCGCAACGGCACCGACGAGCAGGTCAGCGCGCTGCTGCGGCACCGCAGCCACCTGTCCGACCTGGTCCACCGGTTGCAGGACGTGATCGACGAGCGCTACACCGAGCCGCTGCGGCTGGCTGAGCTCAGCCGCAAGTTCGGTTGCAGCGAGCGGACCATCACGCGGCGGTTCCGGGACGCCACCGGGCTCACGCCGCTGCGCTACCAGCAGGCGCTGCGGCTGGAGCGGGCCGAGCACCTGATCACCAGCGGGACGACCGTGGAGGGGGCGGCGCGGGCCGTCGGCTTCTCCGACTCCCGGACGCTGCGGGCCCTGCGAGCTGCGGCGCGGGTGGCAGCTAACGCCTGAACCGTTACGACGCCAGGGCGAGGCGGGTCAGCACGACCTCCTCGCCCTGCGTCGTGAAGGCGTCGTCGGAGGCGAGGTACAGCACCGCCTCGGCGATCTCGTGATGCGGGGTCCTGGCGTCCGCGACCACGTAGTTGACCCGGAGCCGGCGGGGTTCGAGCAGCGCAGCCGGCGGATGGGCGAGGGCGCGGCCGTAGACGATGACGGTGCCGTTGTCGCGCAGGTGGGGGAGAGCGTCGGGCCCGGCCCCGGTGAAGACGATGTCGATGCCCCCGAACTTCTCGGCCGCGGCCGCCAGCGTCCCCTCGGTCTCCACCCGTGCGCCCTCACGCCGCAGCACCGCCACCACTGCGGCGTTGGTTGCGTCTGGTGCAACGAAAGCGGTCTTGCCGGCCAGCTTCATCGCGCCCGATCCTCCGTCTGAGTATCAGATTGGGACCCAGAGTACACTGGCCCGCGTGACCGACAGCACCACGTACAGCGCCGAGAACTGCTCCATCGCCCGCACGCTCCAGATCGTGGGCGAGCGGTGGTCGCTGTTGATCCTGCGTGAGGCGTTCTACGGCAACCGCCGGTTCGAGCAGTTCCAGCGGCGCATCGGCATCGCCCGCAACCTGCTCGCCACCCGGCTGGCCACCCTGGTCGAGCACGGCATCCTCGACCGTCAGAGTTACCAGGAACCCGGGCAGCGGTCGCGGCACGAGTACCGGCTCACCGCCAAGGGCAAGGAGCTGTACCCCATCCTGGTCGCCCTGCTCGACTGGGGCGACCGCCACGTCGCCGACCCCGAGGGCCCCGCCCTGCTGCTCCAGCACCGCGACTGCGGCGCCCCCGTGCACGCCGAGCTCCGCTGCGACGCCGGCCACGGCCAGCTCGCCCCCCGCGACGTCACGGCGACCCCCGGCCCCAGCGCCCGCCTGCTCCCCTCGGCCTGACCCCGCAAGCTCGCCCAAATGTCACATGAGCGTCGTTGTTGCCTCCCTGCGGCACCTCCGGACCGCATGTGACACGAGGTGTGGCGGAGGGTGTTCGGGTCGGGTACCGAAAGTTGGCTCTCGCCGTGGGGTGGGGGACTGTCTATATTCATCGGACGTCTGTCCGATGGAGGTCCGATGCGGTTCGCCATTGTTGTCGCCGCACACCTGGTAGCAGCCGCTACCACTGCGGGTGTGGCCAGCTATACCTCGGACGTTCTGCACGTTTCGCCTGATGGGCGCGGCACGCAGTGCCGGGCCGAGGCGCCGTGCAGCCTGACCACGGCGCGGGACCAGGCCCGGCAGAAGCAGGGTGACGTGGTCGTCGAGCTGAACGGCGGCACGTACCGGCTGACCAGCCCGTTCGCCTTAGGCCCGCAGGATTCTGGCCGATCGGGGCACGCGGTCGTCTACCGGGCGGCGGCGGGGCAGCGGCCGGTGTTCAGCGGTGCGAGCCAGGTGCACGGATTCACGAAGGTCGACGCGGCCAAGAACATCTACCGGGCCACGGTGCCGAAGGGAACCGAGAGCCGGGATCTGTTCGTGGACGGCAAACGGGCGCTCAGAGCCCGCAGCGCGGCCAACCCGGGCGGCTTCTCCGCCACGGCAACGGGATTCACCACGGCCGACGGCTCGTACGCGAACTGGACCAACCAGAGCCAGGTGGAGGTGGTCAACGACAACGCATGGAAGCAGATGCGCTGCCCGCTGGCCTCGATCACGCACAACGCGGCCGGCGGCTCGGACCTCACGGTCGATCCGGGCTGCTGGAACAACAACCACAACAACGTGCCCAACCCGGGCTTTCCGTTCAACGGCGCGGGATTGCCCTCGCTGGGCGGCATCAGCTGGCTGGAGAACGCCTACCAGCTGCTCGGCACGCCGGGCCAGTTCTACCTCGACGGCGCGGCCGGCTACCTGTACTACGTGCCGCGACCCGGCGAGAACCTGGCCAAGGCCGACGTGGAACTGCCGACGGCGCAACAACTCCTGGACATCAGCGGCACGCCGGGCCACCTCGCGCCGCTCAACGACAGCGACTGGCGCGCCACCTACACCGGCAGCTGGGGCTACTCGGGCGGCCGGCCGACCGGTGACCTCGGCGCGGACGTGCACTACACCAGCACCGACGGCGACTCCTTCAGCTACGCCTTCACCGGCACCGGCGTCCAGGTGCTCTCGGAGCTCAACTCCGACGAGGGCACGATCGACGTCTACGTGGACGGCGCCAAGACCCAGACCGTCAACGCCAGTTCACCGGAACGCCTTGCCCAGCAGGCGATCGTGAGCGTCACCGGCCTGGCCAAGGGGCCGCACACGGTCAAGCTGGTGAAGACCGGCGGGCAGTACATGCTGGTCGACGGCATCACGGTCATCCCCGACGTCGTGAACACCGTGCACGACATCACCTTCTCCGGCATCACGTTCGCCTACACGACCTGGAACGCACCCACCGCCGAGGGGTACGTCGACAACCAGGCGGGCGTGCTGTGGGACCCGACCACCCGCTCCCCGATCCGCATTCCCGCCGCCGTGCAGGTGCACCGCGGCCAGCGCATCACCTTCTCCGACGACACCGTGCGCAACCTGGGCACCAGCGGCATCGATCTCGCCGACCAGACCCAGGACTCCACGGTCTACCGCTCGACCGTCACCGACACGTCCGGCATCGGCGTCGCGGTCGGCGAGGTCGACGACTACTACCAGACCCAGACCGCGCTGATGACCAGCGGCAACTCGGTGTCCGACAACACGATCCAGTACGTCGGCCAGGAGTTCGCCGACTCCGTCGGCATTCTCGTCGGGCACAGCCGTAACACCACGCTGTCGCACAACGACATCGGCTACACGCCGTACTCCGGCGTCTCCATCGGCTGGGGCTGGGGCTGGGCGTCGAGCTGCGATCTCCAGGCCAAGCAAGGACTTCCGCAGCCCTGCGCGCACGGCACCACCTACACCGGCGGCAACCACGTCGTCGGCAACCACGTGCACAGCGTGATGGGCGAGCTCAACGACGGCGGTCCGATCTACACCCTCGGCGGGCAGGCGTCGCAGTCCGAGTTCACCGGCAACGTGCTCGGCGAGTGCGTCAACGGCTGCAACGCCATCTACCACGACGAGGGCAGCTCGCTGTGGTACACGCACGACAACGTGGTGAAGTCGATCGGCGGCTCGCTGTGGCTGAACCTGTGGACGCCGACCATCCACGACGACAAGATCGTGGACAACTACACCGACACCGGCAACTACAACAACAACGGCACCAACATCACGTTCCAACCGTCCACTGTGGTCGGTGACCAGAACTGGCCGCCGGCGGCACTGGCCATCCTCGCCGCGGCCGGACCGGACACGCCGAAGTCCACCCTGGTCGACGACGACGATCTGCGGATCGCCTACCGTGGCAGCTGGTCGTTCCAGGGCGGGCGCAGCTTCGGCGACCTCAACGGCAACGTCCACTACAGCCAGCAGGACGGCGCGTCGGCGACGATCACCTTCACCGGCACCGGAATCTCGTTCATCACCGAGACCAACTCCGACGAGGGCACGATCGGCGTGACGCTCGACGGCGTGGCCAAGCCGAACGTCACCGCCAACACGGCGCAGCGCGGCGTGCAGCAGAAGGTGTTCACCGTCACGGGATTGCCGGCCGGCCAGCACACGCTGACCGTGAGCAAGGTCGACGGCACGTACTTCCTCGTCGACGGCTTCCAGATAACGGTCTGACCGTTATGTTATGCAGGGAAGGACGCCTTACCTGCGTCCAACGCAGGTAAGGCGTCCTTCCCTGCATTCCTAGCTGATCAGCGTCAGGTTCACGGCGTCGGCCATGGCCTGCATGCCGGTCGCGTTGGGGTGCAGGCCGTCGCCGGAGTTGTACGGCGGGTTGAGGCTGTGCGGATTGGCCGGGTCGGCCATCGCGTGGTCGAAGTCCACGAAGCCGTCGAAGGCGCCGCTGGTGCGGACCCAGTCGTTGACGGTCTGGCGCATGGCCTCGCGGTCGGCCGGTTCGTTGTCCGGCATGATGGTGCCGCCGATGATCCGCACGCCTGCCTTGTGCGCCTGGGCAATGAGCTGCTGGTAGCCGTTGATCAGGTCTTGAGCGGTCAGCGGGCCGCCGGCGGTGTTCACGCCGGCGTGTAGATCATTGATGCCCTCCAACAGGATCACGGTCTTCACGCCCGCGATGGTGAGGGCGTCGTGCTGGAAACGCTTGAGGGCACTGATGCCCTGCCAGATGTTGGGCACGTCGGTCAGCACGCGGTTGCCGCCGATCCCGGCATCGACGACGCCGCGGGGAGTTCCGGCGGCGGCCAGGCGGCGGGCCAGGTCGTCGGGCCAGCGCTGGTACGCGCCGGTCGGCGTGTTGTAGCCGTCGGTGATGGAGTCGCCGAACGCGACCACGGTGCTGCGGGCCGTGCTCGGCACGACGTCCAAACCGGACAGATAGAACCAGGAAGTCCTTGCCGCGACGTAGTTTCCGTCGGCGTCGTCCCGCGTGTGGTCGCCGGTGCGGGACAGGAACGTGGTGTCGAAGGCGTCCGAGTGCCAGGTGGCCGAGCTGGTCGCCTTCGGCAGGAACACACTGACCAGCAGGTTCTGCCCGGCGCCGACGGTCATCGGGATCGGGTCGCTGACCGCCTCGGCGCCGGCGGCGATGGTCGGCGTCTTCGACCGGGCGAAGGTGACGGTGTGGTGGGTGCCGGCCACCGCGGTGGCCATGCTGCCCTGCACGGCCACGTCAACGGCCCCGACGGCCAACGGCGTGGTGCTGCGCAGGTTGGACAGGGTGATGCGCGGCGAGGTGCCGGCGATGCTGCTGTGCACCACCATGCGAATGGTCTGGTCGTTGAAGTTCGGGCCACCGATGGTCATGCTCGGGGCCCAGGCGGCCAGCCGCTGGGCGGCCGCGCCGGACGCCGGGAGCGCGCCGGCGGTCAGCGTCGTCGCGGCCACCAGGGCCACCAGCAAGGGTCTTCTCATCACGGGCTGCTCCACTCGGCACGTCACTGTGGCGGGTGGGGTGACAATACCCACAGACATCGGATCTCAACACGATCCGAGCGGGATTTTTGGCCCGAGAGCCGGTATTCATCGGAGCAATCAGCCCGGCGCGTTGAGTAACTGCCCAATCTTGGCATCGGCCGCCGTCGTCGCCTCGGTGACGGTGGCCCGGCCGTTGTAGATCGACTCGAGCATGTCCTGGATCACGTTCGCGTTGTCCACCGCCGACCACCGCGTGGACAGCGGCGTGAACCAGGACTTGCCGGCGGCGGTCAGCTCCACCGCGGTGATGCCGCTGACAAAAGTGGACAGGCCGGTGCTGTTCGGCACCAGCCCGCTCTGGCCGAGCAGTCCCTCGTACTGGGTGCCGGTCAGCAGCCGGATCCACTGCGCGGCCAGATCGGCGTGGTGACCGGCGGTAGGCACGACCAGGTTGGAGCCGCCGAGGAACACCGGCATCGGCCCGGTGGCCCCGGGCATCGGGAACACGCCCAGCTGCTCGCCGAGGGTGGGGTACTTCTTGGCCACGGCGCCGGCCGTCACGCCCTGGTCGATGATCATCGCGGCCCGGCCGCTGCCCAGCGCGTCCACGTCGCTGGTCTCGTCCTTGTCGGCCGGCGCGCGGGAGACCTTCGCCACGAAGTCGGCCCAGGCGTGCAACCCGGCCCGAGACTTGGACGACGACAGGGCACCGGCCCATTTCCCGTCCTGCTGCGTGGCGATGGCCCCGCCGGCGTCGAGCACGAAGGGCAGGGCGGCGTACTGATAGCGACCGGGGAAGTACAGCGCCGAGAAATCGGTGGCCTTGTTGGCGTTCATCAACTTCAGCGCGTCGGCCTGCAACTGGGCCAGCGTGGTCGGCGGATCGCCGAGGCCGGCCTGCTGCCAGAGGTCCTTGCGGTAGATGACGACCCGGTCGCCGCCGTAGTAGGGCACGCCGTAGAGCCGGCCCTGGTAGCTGCCGGCGTCGCGCAGGCCGGTCAGCCAGGTGTCGGAGTTCTCGAAGTCCTGCTTGCTGAGATCGGCCAGCTTGCCGGCGCTGGCGTAGGCCAGCACGTCGCTGTTGCCCATCTCCATCACGTCCGGCGGCGTCGCGCCGGCCATGCCGGCCTGCCAGCGCGCGTCCCGTCCCGGCCATTCCAGGGTGGTCAGCTTCACCTCGACGTCCGGGTGCAGCGTGTGGAACTGCTGGTCGAGCTCGGAGATGACGTTGTCCGGCGCGCTTTCCTTCATCAACCACACGGTGAGCGTGGTGGTCGGCCCGGACGGCGCGGCCGGCGTCGCGGCGCACCCGGCGGCCAGCAGCGCCAGCGCCATGACCGTCACACCGAAGCCGCGCACCCGTCTCATATGATCATCCCCCCGCCGGGACCCCAGTTGCGTGGGGACGACAGTGAAGACGGTTTGACACCGTGTCAATGCCTCCATTCGCGCGGGGCTGGGTATTGTCTACGGCGGTCTGCCGTTGTTGGCTGCCAGCAGCGTGGCGCGCGTGGCTGGTGACATGGTTCGGCGGGCGCATGCGCAGCAGCGCGAACCCATGAACGAGGAGATGGCGTGACCGTCGATGGCCGGGTAGTCGCGGGCCGTTACCGCTTGGGCCGACGGATCGGCAGCGGCGCGATGGGCGTCGTATGGCAGGCGCACGACGAACTGCTGTACCGCACCGTCGCGGTGAAGCAGCTGTTGCTGCAGCCGGGCCAGAGCGAGGCCGACGCCGAGGAGGCGCGTCGCCGCGCCATGCGTGAGGGCCGGATCGCCGCGCGCCTGCAGCATCCCAACGCGGTCGCGGTGTTCGACGTCGTTGACGAGGGCGACGGCATGCCGTGGCTGGTGATGGAGTACGTGCCGTCGCGCAGCCTGTCCCAGCTGTTGGAAGAGCAGGGGACCCTGGCGCCGCAGGAGGCCGCGCGCATCGGCATGCACGTGGCCAACGCGCTGGCCGCCGCGCACGCCGCCGGCATCGTGCACCGGGATGTCAAGCCCGGCAACGTGTTGCTCGGCGACGACGGCACCGTGAAGATCACCGACTTCGGCATCTCCCGCGCTCAGGGCGACTCGACGGTGACCGCCACCGGCATGCTCGCCGGCACGCCGGCCTATCTCGCGCCGGAGATCGCCAAGGGCCATGACCCGACCCCGTCGTCCGACGTTTTCTCCCTCGGGGCAACGATTTACGCCGCGGTGGAAGGCATTCCGCCGTTCGGCCTCAGCGACAACCCGTTGGCGCTGCTGCACAAGGTGGCGTCCGGGCAGATCGACCCGCCGCGCCAGGCGGGACCGCTCACGCAGCCGCTGCTGTCGCTGCTGTCGGCCGAGCCGACCGAGCGCGTGACGATGGTCCGCTGCCGGGACGCGCTGGGTGCGGTGGCCGCGGGCCAGCCCGCGCCGCCGATGCCGGTGCCGCAGCAGGCCCACATGCCGACCGTGGCGACGGCCGCGCAGCGCCCGATGCCGATGGCGACCCGGCTCGACCAGCGTCCGCCGGTCGGCGGTGCCCCGCGAGCCACCTCGACCACCGCAATGCCGCCCGTTCGGCCGAAGGGGCCGCAGCAGTCGGGCGGCATGAAGCGTGGGCCGCTGATCGGGATTGTCACGGCGGTTGTCATCGCGGTGATAGTCGGCGTGATCGTGGTGATCAACCACGGCGGCAACAACAACGCCGGCGGCTCGGACGGCACCGGCGGCTCGACCGGTGGCGGCGGCAGCACGACCTCCGCGTCGACCACGCCGGCCGCGACGGTCATCAACCGGCAGCCGCTGTCCGGCGACGGCGACCCCGGCCCGGACGTGCAGATGAAGACGGTCACCGACTTCTTCGCGCAGCTGCCGAGCAATGCGCAGAACGCCGCCACCGCCTACCTGCTCCCCGGGTTCCAGGGCGGCGCGGATGCCTTCCTGGCCGAGATGAGCAAGGCCAAGACGGTGACGCTGAGCGACGTCCAGCCCGGCAACTACTACATCCGCGCCACCGAGCACATCGTCACCAAGGACGGCGTCAAGTCGGTGCAGCAGATCGGCGTCGGGCTGAAGTGGGAGAACACCCAGCTCTACATCCAGAAGATCGACAAGATCGGCGCGGCGAAGCCGGAGAGCTGACCCCTGATGCTGGGAAGGGGCCTTCCTACACTCCGAGTGCAGGAAGGCCCCCTTCCCAGCATCGGCGTCAGGCCGGCAGCACGGCCTCGACCGCGGCGACCAGGCCGGCGTCCTCGGGCTCGGTGCGGGGGCGGAACCGGCCGACCACCTTGCCGCCCGGCGCGACCAGGAACTTCTCGAAGTTCCACTGCACGTCGCCGGCCTCGCCGTCGGCGTCGGCGGTCTGGGTCAGCTCGGTGTAGAGCGGGTGCCGCCCGTCCCCGTTGACCTCGATCTTGGACATCATCGGGAAGGTCACGCCGTACGTGGTCGAGCAGAAGCTCTGGATCTCCTCGTTGCTGCCGGGCTCCTGGCCCATGAACTGGTTGCACGGCAGCCCGACCACGGTGAAGCCGCGGTCGGCGTAGCGCTCGTGCAGCCGCTCGAGGCCGGCGTACTGCGGGGTCAGGCCGCAGCGGGAGGCCACGTTCACCAGCAGTAGTGCTTTGTCACCGAGCGCACTCAGGGTGGTCGGCTCGCCGCCGAGTGTGGTCAGCTGAAGATCCAGGATGCTCATGGATCAAGCCTAGACGGGGATCGGCATGGCCGAGTTGCACGAGCTGTCGGCGCTGGAGCAGGCCGCGGCTGTCCGGTCGCGGACGGTGAGCCCGGTGGAGCTGGTCGAGCACCACCTGGACCGCATCGCCCGGCTGGACGGCCTGCTGCACGCCTTCGTCACGACGACCCCGGAGCTGGCGCTTGAGCAGGCCAAGGAAGCCGAGCAGGCGGTAGTCAGCACGCCGGCCGCTGAGCTGCCGCCGCTGCACGGCGTGCCGACGGCGATCAAGGACCTGTCGGTCACCAAAGACGCCCCGACGGCGTTCGGCTCGCGGGCGCTGGTCGGCTTCCAGTCGCCCCTGGACGCCCACGTCGTGACGGGGCTGCGGCGGGCCGGGCTGATCAGCCTGGGCAAGACCGCGACGCCGGAGTTCGGGCTGACCGCGCATTCACGCACCGAGTTCGGCGAGGAGCCCCGGACACCGTGGGATCTCGGTCACTCCGCCGGCGGCTCCAGCGGCGGGGCCGGGGCCGCGGTGGCCGCCGGGCTGGTGCCGATCGCCCAGGGCAGCGATGCCGGCGGGTCGATCCGCATCCCGGCCAGCGTGTGCGGGCTGGTCGGGCTCAAGCCGTCGTTCGGGCGTGAGTCCGGCGGCCCCACGCCACCCGACCCCGCTCAGCTGGCCGTACGGGGCGTGCTGACCCGGACCGTGCGGGATTCCGCCGCCGGCCTGGACGCCCTCGTCGCGTACCGGTCGGGCGGGTTGGTGCCGCTGCCTCGGCCGGACGGGACGTACCTGGCCCAGGCCGACCGGGATCCGGGGCGGCTGCGCATCGGCCGGTTCACCGTCGCGCCGAACGGGGTCGACGTGGATCCGGAGTGCGTGCGGGCCGTCGACGTCGCCACGGAGCTGCTGACCGGCGCCGGGCACGAGGTGGAGGAGATCAAGCCGCCGGCCGGGCCGGAGTTCGCCGACCTGTTCACGAAGGTCTGGGCGCTCAAGGCCGCCGGCGCGCCCGTGCCGGCCGGCAAGGAGTCGCTGCTCCGGCCCGTGACGCGGATGCTGCGGGAGCTCGGGGCCGGCATCGGCGGCGCCGAGGCGATGACCATCCTGGCCGCTCTCCAGGGCGCGGCCCGGCTCGTGATCGACCGGACCGCCGACTACGACGTCGTGCTCTGCCCGACCTTGTCGATGCCGCCCCGGCCGGCCGGCTGGTTCACCGACGGCGACGACCCGGCGGCCGAGTTCGAGCGGACCATGCAGTTCGTGGCCTTCACGCCGCTCCAGAACGCCACCGGCCAGCCGGCGGTGTCACTGCCCGTGCACTGGACGGCCGACGGCCTGCCGATCGGCGCGATGCTGGCCGGCCGTCCGGGCGACGAGGCGACGCTGATCTCGCTCAGCGCCCAGTTGGAGGCGGCCAGCGGCTGGGTGCCGCGACGGGCCGACCTGCCGACGGCCTAGCCGAGCCGACCGGCAACTCCCGACCCGACCGGCAACTCCCGACCCGAAGATCAACTTCTCCTGGGATCCCCCAAGATTCAATTCTACTCGGCGAACCTGGCAGGCCCGGGTTCAGCGAGTGGTGACGGTGCGGGCCTCGGGGCGGCGAGGCCACGGCCGGCCGGCGGGGGGACGCTGTGAGCTGGGGCGATTGGGGATGCGCATAGCACGACTCAACTTCGGGCGGAGGTTGACCAGGCCTCGGTGAGGGCCTGGGTGAACAGTTCGGTGGGCTGCGCGCCGGAGACGCCGTAGCGCATGTCGATGACGAAGAACGGCACGCCGTTGGCGCCGAGCCGGGCGGCCGTGGCGGCGTCCTCGGCGACGGCGTCGGTGTAGCGGTCGGACTCCAGCACGGAGCGTGCCTCGGCGGCGTCCAACCCGACCTCGACGGCCAGCGTGACCAGGGATTCCCGGGAGAACACGGAGCGCCGCTCGGTGAAGTGGGCCCGGAACAGGCGCTCGACCATGGCGTCCTGGAGGCCGTGGTCAGCCGCCAGGTGCACGAGGCGGTGGGCGTCGGAGGTGTTGCCGATGTGCAGGCCGTCCATGTGGTACTCGAGGCCCTCGGCCGCGGCGGTCTGCTCCATCTTGGCCTCCATCGCGGCGGCCTCGGCGACGTCCATGCCGTACTTGCGGGACAGCATCTCCGTGGAGAGCTCGGTGTGCCCGGCCGGGTAGGACGGGTCGAGCTGGAAGGAGTGGTGCACGACCTCGATCTGGTCCCGGTGCTCGAACCCGGCCAGCGCCTGCTCGAACCGCGCGCGGCCCAGATAGCACCACGGGCAGATGATGTCGGACCAGACGTCGACGCGCACCACAACTCCTCAAGCTCGGACTTTCTCTACGTAGAGCGACGCAATCCGAGCGAGTTTTGTTCCATGGCGGCCAGCTCGCCGATCACCCGGCGGCGGCCCTTGCGCCAGTCCCCGGCCGGATCGTCGCTGACCCGGGCCAGCGTCCGCAGCGGCAGCCGGGTCAGCGCCCGCAGCGCGAGCAGGTCGTCGCCGCCGTCCAGAGCGCCGATCCGACGCACGGCCGCGGCCGACCGCGCGTAGCGGACACGCAGCGGCAACCAGAGCAGCAACGCGAACAGCACCGGCGCGAGCACGAGCGCCACCGGCACCCAGAACGCCAGGCTTTCGGCGATGTCGATCTCCCCGTTGCCGGCGTCGACCAGCCTCGACCCGGCATGGGTGCCGGCCCCGAGCGCGTTGGCCAGCTGCTCGCCGACGAACGGCACCTTGCCGGCGCTGGCCGCGGCGTCGCGGAAGGTGTCCCGCAGCCCGCCGCCGGCGTTGACGAGCCCGTCACCCGGGCCCCGTAATCGCTGCACGGTGTCATGGACCTGGACACCGAGCCAGATCCAGCCACCGATCCACGCGAGCGCGACGACATCGGCGAGCACCTGCCGCAGGAACCGGCCTGGCCGGTCCGCGTACCACTTCACCCTCGTCCTCCCAACATCAACCTGTGGGCGAAACGGAAGTCTCTTCCTCGATCTGGGTGCTGGTGCTCTCGGGTGTCGTTGTCGGCTGCGCCGTCGTCGTGGGCGGCTCGGTGGTGGTCGGCGGCGTCGTGGTGGGCGGCTCGGTCGTGGTCGGCTCGCCGGTCGTGGTCGTCGTGGCCGAGGTCGACTCGGTGGTCGAACCAGTGCTACTGGTCGAAGGGTTGGTGGCGACCACCGGTGCGATGCGGTCCGGCTGCTGGGAAGTCGTGGTCGCCGACGGGGGAGCGGCCGGGTCGTGGCCGGGCTGGTGCCCCGGGGGAGCGGTCCTGAGCAGCAGGAACATCACGCCGACCACGGCGGCCAGCACGAACGCGCCGACGGCCATCGGGGCCCGCCGCCGGTGCGGGGGACCGGGCTGCATCGGCACGGTGGCCTGCACGAGTGCGGAGCCGCTCAGCGCCGTGAAGATCTCCGCCGGCTCGGGGCGGCCATCCGGGTCCTTGTCCAGCAGCCGGATCAGCAGCGGGGCCAGGAACTCGGCCCGTACCGGCGGCGGCAGCGGGTCGGTCAGCGTGGAGGTCATGGTGGCCAACGGATCCGTGCGGTCGAACGGCACGATCCCTTCCACGGCGGCGTAGAGCGTCACGCCGAGGGACCAGTAGTCCGACGCCGGCCCGCAGGCCAGCCCGCGCAGCCGCTCCGGCGCCATGTAGGCCGGTGCGCCGACCAACGTGCCGGCCGCGGTCAGGCTGGCGTCGCCGTCGGCGCTGGCGATGCCGAAATCGGCCAGGTACGCCCGCCCGGCGGGGTCCAGCAACACGTTGCCCGGCTTGACGTCACGGTGCAGCACGCCGCTGTCGTGCGCCGCCCGCAGCGCGGCCAGCAGGTCGAGGCCGATCTCCGCGGTCCGGTCGGGGGACAGCGGACCCTCCTCGGCGATCACGTCGGCCAGGGTCCGCGACTCCACGTGCTGCATGACGATCCACTGCCGGTCGTCGTGCTCGACCACGTCGTAGACGGTGACGACGTTCGGGTGCACGATCCGGGCCGCGGTGCGGGCCTCCCGCAGCACCCGTTCACCCTGACCGGTGACCTCCTTGACCGCGACCTCGCGGCCGAGCAGCAGGTCCCTGGCCAGCCACACGACGCCCATTCCGCCCGCGCCCAGCGTCCTGACCAGTGCGTATCTTCCGGCCACTGGCGTCGGCGGCGAAGCTTCGCTAGGACTCACCCTGACCAGGTACCCGCGTTCGCCCACGGGCAATCGGGCTGTCATTGACTGCCCGACTTGCCGATGCGTAAGTTCGGCGAACTAACTAAGCCAGATGGAGGTCGACGTGGCCGCGGACCCGACACCGGCGGACAGATTCAGCTTCGGCCTGTGGACCGTGGGCTGGCGCGCCAACGACCCGTTCGGCGAGCCGACCCGGCCGGCGCTCGACCCCGTCGAATCGGTTCACCGCCTCGGCGAGCTCGGCGCGTGGGGTGTGTCCTTCCACGACGACGACCTGATCCCGTTCGGCGCCGACGACGCCGTGCGCGAGGAGCGGGTGAAGCGTTTCCGCAAGGCGGTCGACGATGCCGGCATGGTCGTGCCGATGGCCACCACGAACCTGTTCACCCATCCGGTTTTCAAGGACGGCGGCTTCACCAGCAACGACCGCTCGGTGCGGCGCTTCGCGCTGCGCAAGGTGTTGCGCAATGTGGATCTGGCGGCGGAGCTCGGCGCCGGCACGTACGTGTTGTGGGGCGGCCGGGAAGGCTCGGAGACCGACGCGGCCAAGGACGTCCGGGCGGCCCTGGACCGCTACCGCGAGGCGATGAACGTGCTCACCCAGTACGTCGTCGACCAGGGCTACACCCTGCGGTTCGCCATCGAGCCCAAGCCGAACGAGCCGCGCGGCGACATCCTGCTGCCGACCATCGGCCACGCCCTCGGCTTCATCTCCACGCTGGAGCACACCGACCTCGTCGGCGTGAACCCGGAGGTCGGGCACGAGCAGATGGCCGGGCTCAACTTCGTGCACGGCATCTCGCAGGCCCTGTGGCAGGACAAGCTGTTCCACATCGACCTCAACGGCCAGCGCGGCCCCCGCTACGACCAGGACCTGATCTTCGGCCACGGCGACCTGCTGTCCGCCTTCTTCCTGGTGGACCTGTTGGAGCAGGCCGGATACGAAGGCCCGCGGCACTTCGACTACAAGCCGCTGCGCACCGAGGACATCGACGGCGTGTGGGCGAGCGCGGCCGCGAACATGCGGACCTACCTGCTGCTCAAGGAACGCGCGGCCGCTTTCCGCGCTGACCCGGATGTGCAGGAAGCGTTGCGGGCGGCCAAGGTTGACGAGATCCTGCTGCCCACGCTGTCCCGCCGCGAGACCGTGGCCGATCTCCGCGCCGCCGACACCGAGTTCGATCCGGACGCGGTCGGGGCCAGGGGTACGGCTTCGTGCGCCTGTCGCAGCTCGCGCTGGAGCATCTCGTGGGGGCGGTGTGATCGGCTTACGGCCGAACCGCCAGTATCTGATGCACGCTCATCTTCTCGTCGGCGAAGGCCAACGCGTTGTCCGCCAACTGCAACCGCCAGATCCGGGCCCGTGACGACCCGACCCGGCCGACCACGTCCTCCCAGTTGAAGTCCAACGCGTGCCGCCAAGCGTCAATCGTCCGAACGTAGTGCTCCCGCATCGACATGACGTCCTTGATCTCCAGCCCGGCATCCCGCAGCTGTCCCAAGGTGTGCTCGACCGGCCGCGTGGCCATGGCCGGCGTCATGTACGACGCGGTGAACATCCCGCCACCAGAAGTCTGCTGCATCAACAACTGCCCGCCCGGCCGCAGCAACTGCCGCAAGGTCTGGCAGTAAGCGGGATAGTCCCGAGCGCTGACGTGCTCACCGGTCTCGATCGACGCGACGGCGTCGAACGAACCGTCCGCGATATCCCGAGGAGCGACCCGCAACACCCGCACCGACTCCGACAACCCGTGCTCAACCGCCCGCGCGCGAACGAATTCGCGCTGCTCGGCCGACACGGTGATCCCGGTGGCCACGACCCCGTAGTGCTGGGCGGCGTGCAGCACCAGCGAACCCCACCCGCACCCGACGTCCAACAGCCGCATCCCCGGTCCCAGCCCCAATTTCCGGCACACCAGGTCGAGCTTGTCGTGCTGCGCGTCCGACAGGTGGTACTCGGGCCCGTCAGACGTCCAATACCCGCACGACCGGGCCAGGGTGTCGTCCAGAATGGACGGTGGAAAGTCCACAGTGGACCGCTCGGTGTCGACTGGCACGCGCCGGCCACCGATGCCGGTACGAGCGATCAGCCCGATGAGCCGCGGCCAGTGCGCGGGGCCGGGCGGACCCTGGGCGTGCACATGGGCGACGAGCTCACGACAGTGCCGCAGCCCCACCGCGAAGTCGCCGTCGATGTCGAGGTGGCCGGTCACGTACGCCTTGACCAGCCCGGACCGCCCGGGTCGAAGCAGCAGCTGCCGAACGGCGCGCGGGGACCGCAGCACGGCGACGGGCCCGTCGGGGGCGCCGGCGCGGCTGCCGTCCCACGCGCGCATCCCGATCGGAAACCGCAGGCCGTACACGGTCTCGATCGCCGTCACGACCTGCACGGCGACTCCCGGCTTCGGCATCGGCAGCTCCTGGGTGGGGTGCGCAACAGTGGTCCTATCGCACGACACCCACGGAACGTGACGTGTAACCCTTTTGGGCTCAACCGCGCTAATCCCGATGCGCCGGCGGAGCCCTGTCGGCGGTGGACGTCGACGGGAGTGAGCTATGAGTGGTGCGGGCAAGGGGATCCGAAGACTCGTCGTGGCGGGAACCGCGGTGGTTCTCGCGGGACTCGGCCTGGCCGCACCGGCCTCGGCCGCCACCGGTGGCGGCTTCAACGCCTTTGTCACCGACAGCCGGCAGAACCAGGTGTACGTGATCGACACGGCCACCAACGCGATCACCGCGACGGTGCCGGTCGGGGTCAATCCCCATGGCCTGGCCGTTCTTCCTGACGGCAGTCGGGTCTACGTGGCCGACCACGGCAGCGCCCAGGTCTCGGTGATCGACTCCGCCACCAGCACGGTCAGCGCGACCATCCCGGTCACCGGGGCCCCGAACTATGTGACGAGCGCCCCGGACGGCAAGCACGTGTACGTCAGCAATGACGGCACGAACTCGCTGAACGTGATCGACACGGCCACCAACACCGTGACGGCCACGATTCAGGTCGGCTCGGTGGCGGCGGGCGTCGCGGTGATCACGCCGGAGGGCAAGGCCGTGTACGTGGCCAGCACCAATGCCGGCACCGTGTACAAGATCGACACCGCCACGAACACCGTCACGTCGACGATCGCCACCTCACACCCGAGCGCGCTGGCGGTCTCGCCGGACGGCAGCGAGCTGGCGGTGGTCGATGCGGTCGGCAACACCGTGACCCGCTTCGCCACGGCCACCGGCGCGCAGACGGGCAGCACCCCGATCGCCGGCAGCCCGCAGGAACTGGCCTACACGCAGGGACTGCTGTACGTCACCGCCGCCGACGGCACCGTCTCGGTGCTCAACAACGGCGCTGTCACGGCCACGATCCCGGTGCGCACCAACGTGCTCGGCGGCATCGCGGCCACCCCGGACGGCGCTTCGCTGTACGTGGGCAACTACTTCGGCAACGGCGTGAGCGTGCTGAGCACGGCCAGCAACACCGTCAGCACGGTGATCCCGACGCCGGACAGCAGCCAGCCGTACGAGGTCGCGATCGGCGCACGCAGCGCCGACCTGTCGGTGAAGCTGACGGCCAACCCGGCCGGCCTGCTGGTGCACGAGGTCACGTTCACCGCGACGGTGAAGAACAACGGCCCGGGTATCTCGACCAGTTCCACGGTGAAGTTCAGCTACGCCAACGGTTTCGTCTCGCCGTACGCGCCGGGCTGCACCATCAACGCCGGTGCCCGCACCGCGACCTGTGACTTCGGCGCCATCGCCAACGGGGCGTCGGCCAGCAAGTCGCTGCGGCTGACCGTGGGTCTGCTGACGATCTCCGGCTCGATGCCGGTGACCGCGACGCGGACCGCGAGCACGCCGACCGACGGCAACGCCGCCAACGACAGCTCCACCGTCACGTGCTCGGCGCTGACCTCGCTTCTGGTCAGCTGCTAGGAAACGAGTGCGGCGATGCCGTGATCGATCAACGCGGTGGCCGCCGGGCTGATCGGACCATCTGCCCGCCACGCCAACGCCAACTGGCCCCGTAGGGCCGGGCTGGCCACGGCGATCGGGTGGAGTCCGGGCCCGGCGGCCATCGACGTCGGGAGGAACGCGACGCCGAGGCCGCGTCGTGCCAGCTGCATCACCATGTTCGGATCGTTGGCCTCGAAGGCGATCCGCGGCGTGAAGCCGGCCAGCGCGCACGCTTCGTCCACACAGGACCGGATGCCGGTGCCGACCGGCATGCTGATCAGGTCGCGGTCGCGGAACGCCTTGATGGGCAACGATTCCCTGCCGGCGAACGGGTCGCCGTCGCCGACCGCGGCGACCATCGGCTCGTCCACGAAGATCTTCAGCGCCACGCCCGGGTAGCTGGTCGACGAGCTCAGCGCGATCACCGCCAGGTCGAGGGCACCGGCCCGGACCGAGTCCACCAGCCGGTCGGAGTTGTCCTGTGACAACGTGATCTCGATGCCCGGGTACGTGCGGTGGAAGCCGTCGATCAGGTCGGCGATGGCCACCGCCGGGCAGGACGTGATGGTGCCGATCGCCACCCGGCCGCGAACCATACCGGTCAGTTCATCTACGGCCTGCTTCGACCCCGCGACAGCGCCCAGCGCGGCCCGGGCGAACGGCAGCACCGCCGCACCCGCCTCGGTCAGCGTCACCGTGCGGCCGGTGCGGTCCAGCAGCGGCAGGCCCAGCTCCCGTTCCAGCTGCTTGATCTGCGCGCTCACGCCCGGCTGCGCCACGTGCAGGCGTTCCGCCGCACGGGTGAAGTTGGCGTCCTCGGCCACCGCGACGAAGTACTCCAGCTGGCGAAGTTCCATAACCACGGATTCTAGTAGCAAGCGCGACTAGTTCTTGGACTTCTGGCTTCACTCCGCGCAGGCTTGAGCCATGACAACCGCAGCGATGACTCCGGAAGACCTGTCCCGCCTGTTCGTCGAGCGGGCCAACGCCGGCGACGCCGACGGCATGGCCAACCTGTACGAGCCCGACGCCGTGCTCGCCTTCCCGCCCGGCTCCCAGACCGTCGGCCGCGCCGCCATCCGTGAGCTGATGGCGCAGCTCGTCGCCCGTGGCGGCACGTTCACCGTCGAGCCGGCCCTGCCCACCGTCTACCAGGGCGACGACCTGGCCCTGACCTCCACGATCCCCTCGGACAACACCGGCGGCCGGGTTCAGCTGGTCCGCAAGCAGGCCGACGGCTCCTGGCTGCGCGTCATCGACCGCCCCGAAACGCGTAGCGCCCGGTGACCTGCCACGTGCCGGCGAAGCTGAGCAGCCACAGCTGATCAAGCCTCGCCGGCACCGGCGCAACCAAAGCGGCGATGGTGGCGGCGTCCGCATCGGACACGCCCATCGCCAACGTCAGATGAGCCTCCGGCGACGGCCCGAAACGGCCGCCATAAGGCACGACCTCAGGCCAATTCCGCCGCACCTGCTCGGTCAGCGGCGCCAGTGCCGTCGAGGTCAGCGCCACAAATCCCGGTTCCCGAACTGTACGGTCGAGTACAACGTCGACCGGCGTCAGCGACGCGGCGACGTCCTCCAGCTGCGAGGGGCTGACGGTGGTGAACGGATAGAGCATCGTGACGTGCCCGGTGTCGCCCTCCCGCACCACGTCCGGAAACGCCGCCCGCACACGGGCGAGCAGCGGCGCGGCGGTGGGCACGGGAATGATCAGGGCAGACTGACCGGGTTGGGGCACAGGGCCCATTATCCCTTGACAGCGTCCATTTCCCGGGACAGCACCTTGGCCGCCTTGGTCAGCAGCGGCACCACCTCGTCCACGGCGATCAGGCCCATCCGCGTTTCCGGCCCGCTGATGGAGATCGCCGCGTTGGACGGTGAGCCGGGCACGGCCACGGCCAGGCAGCGCACGCCGATCTCCTGCTCGCCGTCGTCTACGGCGTAGCCCTGCTCGCGGATGACGGTCAGCTCGGTGCGCATGGCGTCCACGGTGGTGATCGACCGCTCGGTCTGCGGCTTCATGGTCGCCCGCGCCAGCACCTGCTCGATGGTCTCGTCCGGCAGCTGGGCCAGAATGGCCTTGCCCACGGCGGTGCAGTGCACGTCGACCCGCCGCCCGACCTCGGTGAACATGCGCATGGAGTGCCGCGACGGCGCCTGCGCCACATAGACCACCTGGTCGCCGTCCAGCACGGCCATGTTGGAGGTCTCACCGGTGACCTCGGTCAGCTCGGCCAGATAGGGCCGGGCCCACGCGCCGAGGGTGCGGCTGGCGGTCTCGCCCAGCCGGATGAGCCGCGGGCCGAGGGCGTAGCGGCGGGACGGCTGCTGCCGCACGTAGCCGCCGCCGACCAGGGTGCGCATGATCCGGTGGATCGTCGGCAGCGGCAGCCCCGAGCTGGCCGCGAGCTGGCTGAGCGCGACCTCGCCGCCGGCCTCGGCCATCAGCTCCAGCAGCTCGAAGGTGCGCTCGACCGACTGCACCCCACCGTTGTTCGTCATGCGATCAGGGTCTCCCTGTACTTGGCTGGACCCCAAGGGTAGCGTGGCTGCCGACGGTTCTGGAAGAAAAACTCCACGATGAGGAAAACAGTGCCTGAGATCCTGACCCCGGAGGCGGTGGATTTCATCACCGACCTCAACCGGACGTTCGCCCCGCGCCGCGACGAGCTCATCGCCGCCCGTGCTGCCAAGCGGTCTGATGTGGCTATGGGCCGGAAGCTCGACTTCCTGCCCGAGACCGCGCACATCCGTGACGCGCAGTGGCAGGTGGCGGAGGCGCCGCCGGCGCTGCGGGACCGGCGGGTGGAGATCACCGGGCCGACCGAGCGCAAGATGGCGATCAACGCGCTGAACTCCGGGGCCAAGGTGTGGCTGGCCGACCTCGAGGACGCCAACACCCCGCACTGGCACAACGTCGTCTCCGGCCAGGAGAACCTGTACGACGCGGTGCGCGGCACGATCGTGCACACCTCGCCCGAGGGCAAGCACTACGCGCTGCGCTCCGACGTCCGCCCGGCGACCATCGTGATGCGCCCCCGGGGCTGGCACCTCGACGAGCGGCACATCGACGTGGACGGCCGGCCCGCGGTCGGCGCGCTGGTCGACTTCGGGCTGTACTTCTTCCACAACGTCCGCGAGCTGCTGGCCCGCGGCAGCGGCCCGTACTTCTACCTGCCGAAGATGGAGAGCCACCTCGAGGCCCGGCTCTGGAACGACGTCTTCACCTACGCGCAGGAGAAGCTGACCATCCCGCACGGCACCATCCGCGCCACCGTGCTGATCGAGACCGTGCCGGCGGCGTTCGAGATGGAGGAGATCCTCTACGAGCTGCGCGACCACGCCTCCGGGCTGAACGCCGGCCGCTGGGACTACCTGTTCAGCCTGATCAAGACCTTCCGTGACGCCGGCGAGGAGTTCGTGCTGCCGGACCGCAACACCGTCACCATGACCGCCCCGTTCATGCGTGCCTACACCGAGCTTCTTGTTCGCACGTGCCACAAGCGCGGCGCTTTCGCCATGGGCGGCATGGCCGCGTTCATCCCCAACCGTCGTGACCCCGAGGTCACCGCGGCCGCGCTGGAGAAGGTCCGCGCCGACAAGACGCGCGAGGCCAACGACGGCTTCGACGGTTCGTGGGTGGCGCACCCGGGCCTGGTTTCCGTGTGCCAGGAGGTGTTCGACGAGGTGTTGGGCAGCAGGCCCAACCAGTTGGACAAGCTGCGGCCCGAGGTCAAGGTCACCGCCGACCAGCTGCTGGACGTCAAGTCCACGCCCGGCGAGGCCACCTTCGCCGGCGTTCGGTCCGCTGTGGACGTTGGCGTGCGGTACATCCAGTCCTGGCTTTCCGGCAACGGCGCGGCCGCCATCCACAACCTGATGGAGGACGCCGCCACCGCCGAGATCTCGCGTTCCCAGCTGTGGCAGTGGGTGCACAACGGCACCGTGCTGTCCGAGGGGCAGGTCGTCACCGCCGACCTGGTCCGCCAGGTGCTGGCCGAGGTCAAGGGTTCGCTGTCCGGCGACCACCTGGAGGAGGCGGCGGAGCTGTTCGAGCAGGTCGCCCTGGACGACGACTTCGTGGACTTCCTGACGCTGCCGGCCTACGCCAAGATCGACTGATGGACGTCGACAAGCTGGTGTCCGAACTGGACAGCCAACTGTCCGATGTGGATGCCCTGCGGGACAAGCTGTTCCCGGGTTCGACCGGCGTCCGCCAGCCCGTGCACACCGTGTACGTGCCGGCGGACCAGGTCGGGCCCGACCTGGTCGGCACGTGGGGCGGCCGGGCCCTGGCCGCCCTCGACACCTTCGCCCCCAACGCCGGCGCGCTGACCGATGCCACCGGCTTCGACGCCGTCGGTGTCTACGATCGGTTGCGGGACAAGCTTTCCCGTGAGCCGATCGAGGATCTGCGCATCGATTTCGAGGACGGCTACGGCTTTCCCGACGATGCCACCGAGGACCGGCACGTGCTCGCCGCGGCCGAAGTCCTTCGCGCTGCTCAGTCTCCGTTCTGTGGCGTCCGCATCAAGGGCTTCGAGCCTGCCGGCCGTCGTCGCGGCGTTCGGACCCTCGCACTGTTGCTCGAGGCGCTGAATCCCTTGCCGCCCAACTTCGTCGTCACCCTGCCCAAGGTCACGTCCGTCGAGCAGGTCGAGTCCATGGTGTGGCTCTGCACGCAGCTGGAGCGGTTTCCCGGGGAGCTCCGCTTCGAGCTCCAGATCGAGACCACCCAGGCCGTGCTCGGTCCCGACGGCGCCGCCACCGTCGCGCGCATGATCCACGCCTCCGAGGGCCGCTGCACGTCGTTGCACTACGGCACCTACGACTACAGCGCCGCCTGCGGTGTCACGGCCGCGCACCAGTCCATGGCCCATCCCGTCGCCGACTACGCCAAGAACGTCATGCTGTTGGCCGCCGCCGGCACCGGCGTCACCGTTTCCGACGGCTCCACCAACATCTTGCCCGTCGGCGACTCCGACGCCGTCCACGCCGGTTGGCGCTTGCACACCCGTCTCGTCACTCGGTCCCTTGAGCATGCCCTCTACCAGGGCTGGGACCTGCACCCGCATCAGCTCCCCACCCGTTACCTGGCCACCTTCTCCTTCTACCGCAACGCTTTCCCTCAGGCCGCCGCCCGGCTCAAGGCGTACCTGTCCAAGACCTCCGGCACGTTCCTCGACGAGCCCGCCACCGCCCAGGCCATGAGCGCCGCCCTCGTCCGCGGCCTCGACTGCGGCGCGTTGGACCCGGCCGAGGTCGAGAAGGCCGTTGGCGCGCCCCGGTCCGTCCTCGACAGCTTCGCCCGGCGGCGGGTCGGCTGATACTGCGGACAGCGGTCTGATCGGCCAGTTCAAAGGCCTTGCGCGAAAAGCTGGATTGTGTCGAAGGATTCATAAGGCGCGGATCAGGTTGACTCACCCGTGTCGGCCAATTCGCCGAACAGGCGAGTGCCGGGCGTCGCCGCGACGGCGGATCGCCCGGCTCACGCGATCGAATCACGCCTGCATTGTGCCCAGCCCGGCCTCGCGGGCCAGCACGATCGCCTCGGCCCGCGACCCGGTCCGCAGCTTGGCGAAGATCGCCGACAGGTGGTTGCTGACGGTCTTCGGCGACAGCCGCAGTTGCCGCGCGATCAGCTGGTTGGACAGCCCCGCCGCGACCAGGTTGAGCACTTCCCGCTCGCGCCCGGTCAGCCCCGGGAACGGCGTCGTCGCCACGCTCAGCGGCCGCCCGACCAGCCCGAGCAGCCGGTCGGCGGCCGCCCGTCCGAAGATCATCTCGCCGGCCGCGACGCCCGCGATCGCCCGCACGATCTCGTCGCGTCCCGCGTCCTTGTGCAGGTAGCCGCGCACCCCGGAGCGCAGCGCCGCCCGCAGCGAGTCGTCGTCGTCCGACGACGTCAGCGCCAGCACGGCCACGTGCCGCGCCGACCGCCGCAGCTCGGTCAGCACGGCGTCGCTGTCGGCCAGGTCGAGCACCAGCACGTCCGGCCGGTGCAGCAGCACCTCCCGCACGGCGTCGCGCGCGCACGAGGCCTCGCCGACCACGTCGAAGTCCCCGCACAGCACCCGTAGGCCGAGTCTCACCACCGGTTCGCCGCTGGCCACGACGACCGACACCGCATCGGTGACCGCCCGCCGCGCCGGCAGCGTGAGGACGGCCCCCGCGGCCGCCACGTTGCTCATCGCCATCGTCCTGACCCCCAAGGTCCTCAGCTGGCGTTGACGCTAGGGCAAGGCGTTCATATCCCGTTCAAATCCCGGTTCGTGACTATTCCGTGACGCCGGGACGGCGATTCTGAAATGGTGGTCACGCGGTGCGAATAAAGCCCTTCGGTCGTCCTGAAATTTGTCTATGACATATGTATAGAAAGGCGCTAGAATCGCGCCATGGGACATCGGGAAGACCTGCTCGCCGGCGCCAAGCGCTGCCTCGTCGAAAAGGGATACGCCAGGACGACCGCGCGGGACATCGTGGCCGCCTCCGGCGCCAATCTGGCGTCCATCGGCTACCACTACGGGTCCAAGGAGGCCCTGCTGAACCAGGCCCTGATCCAGTCGGCTCGGGTGTGGGGCGACCAGCTGGCGAAGACGCTGGCCGAGGCCGAGGTCGACCACCTGGGCCCGCGCGAGCGGTACGCGGCGATCTGGGGACGCGTCGTCGAGCTGTTCGGTGCCGACCAACCGCTGTTGACCGCGCAGTTCGAGGTGCTGGCGCAGGTCGAGCACGCCGAGGACGTCCGCCAGGTGCTGACCGCCGACAATGCCGATGCCCAGCCCGGTCTCGGCCTGCTCTTCAACAACGTCGACCCCGAGGCGGACGAGCGGCGGGCGGCGCTGCTCGGCGCGTTCAACCAGGCGCTGCTGACCGGGATCATGGCCCAGTGGCTGATCGACCCCGCCACCGCGTTGAACGGTGACGACATCGTCGAGGCACTGGGCATCATCGCGCGCAGCTTCTCCCGCGAGGGCTCTCCCGCCTAGCGCTGCGCTTCGAAGGCGTCGCGGGCGGCCATGACTGCCTCGATGTGCGTCTCCGACCAGGTTTTGACGGCGAGTAGCACCGGCACGAGGGTGCGGCCGAGGTCGGTGAGCTCGTAGTCGACGCGCACCGGGACGGTGGGGGTGACGGTGCGGGTGAGCAGGCCGTCGCGCTCGAGTTTGCGCAGGGTCTGGGTGAGCATCTTCTGGCTGGCGCCGCGGATGGTCTGCATCAGCTCGCCGTGCCGGCGCGGGCCGTCGGCGAGGGCGGACACGACCAGCGCGGCCCACTTCTCGGCGATGGTGGCCAGCACCTGGCGCGTCGGACACGTGGCCATGAAGGCGTTGTAGACCACCTTCTCCTCGGATCGCCGCTGCTCAGCCGTCCGCGCCATCTCCAGCCTCCTCCTGACTCCCTTGGGCACTTTTCGGTACCTACTTACCAACAGTACCCATGGCCCCGAATGGTGGCAGCACATCCACCAAGGAGGCAGTCATGCGAGTTATCGAGGTGCCGCGGTTCGGCGGTCCCGAGGTCCTGACCCTGGTCGACCGGCCGGAGCCGGTCGTGGCCGAGAACGAGGTCCTGGTCAGGGTGCGGGCCAGCACCGTCAACCCGGTCGACCGGGCCGTCCGGGCCGGGCGCATCCCCAACCTGGCCGCGCCGGTGGTGCTGGGCTGGGACTTCGCCGGCACCGTCGACGGCCGTCCGGTCGTTGGCATGGTTCCGTGGTTCGTGGCGCGACGCGGTACCAATGCGGAGTTGGTGGCGGTCCGGCCCGAGTGGTTCGTGCCGCTGCCCGAGGGCGTCGACCCCGTCGCCGCCGCCACCGTGCCGCTGTCAGGGCAGACCGCGAAGCAGGCCCTCGACCTGCTCGGCGTGCAGCCCGGGCAGTCGCTGTTGATCACCGGTGCCGGCGGGGCCGTCGGCGGCTTCGCCGTGCAGCTCGCCTCCGCCGCCGGCGTGCACGTCACCGCCATGGCCTCCGACGCCGAGTACGTCTCTTCCCTCGGCGCCAAGTCCGTCATCGGCCGCGGCGAGGTCGACGGCCAGTTCGACGCCGTACTCGACGCCGGCATCGCCGGTCCCGGGCTGATCACCGCCGTCCGTGCCGGCGGCGTCTTCGTCGCCGTCAACGCCGCCGCCAAGCCCACGCCCGACCGTGACATCCGCGTCGACCAGGTCCAGGTCAAGCCCGACCGCGACACCCTCGACACCCTCATCGCCGCCTACGCCGCCGGCCGGCTCCAGTCCCGCCTCGCCGACGCCGTCCCCGCCTCGGATGCCGTCGAGGCCCACCGCCGCGCCGACGCCGGCGTCCGCGGCAAACTCGTCCTCACGTTCTGAGCTGCTCCACGGCGGCGAGGGCCTTGGCGACCTGCACGGCGGCCGGGCAATCAAGATTCATGCTCGCGTACTGCACGGCCAACAGCTCGTCGCCGAGCCATTTGTCGTATTTGGCGGACATCTTGTTCAGCACGGTCCTGGCGAGCTCGATCTCGGCGGGCGGCGGCGTCTCAGAGACGGTCTTGACAGCGGCCCGCACCTCGTCGACATCGGCGCCCGAGACGACCAGAGCCACGTTCGTCGCTGCGACATCCAGGTCTTGCAAGATCAGCAATTGGGCCAGTGTGTCCAGTTCGAGATCGCCGGTCCAGGGCAGCACGAGCACGTCCCGCCCCTCGCGGACGAACCCGCGTTCGTCGAGGCGGAGTTCGGCAAACGCACGCCGACCCTGCTCGAGGATCTGCCGTGCCACGCTGTCCAGATACGGAAAGGAGCCACCACCGGCGAGGATCGACCGCATCCGGGCCCGTACAGTCGCGTGCACCCGGCCAGATGACAGCCCGAAGATCGACGCTTTGCCGCCAGGCGCCGGCATCAGCTGGATGATCTTGTCCTCGTCATGGACGGCCACCACACGCCAGCGCCGGCCGGCGAAGATGATCAGTTGCTCTTCGTGGAGGGCTTGGTCGACCGGCAGCGTGCCGAGCGTGGCGTCGCCATGGACCAGGCGATACTCCTCGGCGGTGTGAAACGCGGCGTAGAAGCTGTAGTGATTCACCTCGAGGTCGCCCTTGGGGCCGGCGAGCAGAGTGCGGTCGTCGGACTGCGTCAGCACCTCGTGCGTCGCCAGATCGCGGAGCAACATCCCGAAATGCCGCTGGCTCACCGAGGTGAACGGCCCACCACGGCCGCACAACACCCGGTACGCCTCCTCCGGCCGCGCTCCGCCGTGCTGGACGATCAGCGAGAGCAGCTGTTGCACCAATGTGGACAGATCCTGGCGAGCCGGTCGCGGAGGTTCACACCAGTGCTCCCGCAACAGTTCGACGTCGGCAACCAGCTGAACGACGTGCGGGTGCAGGCGGTCGAGCACAGTGCTGTGCGCGTCCGGCTCCGAGGTGGTCACGTAGCCACGCAGCACTGCCGGCGTTCCACGGCGGCCGGAACGGCCGATCCGCTGGCGCAATGCGGCAACGGACGGTGGTGCACCGATCTGAGCCACCTGTGCGATGTCACCGATGTCGATCCCCATCTCCAACGTGCTGGTGCACACGGCGGTGCTGGGGCGACTCGGGTCCCGCAGGCTTGCCTCCACGTCCTCGCGCAGCTCTTTGGCCAGGCTGCCGTGGTGCGGATGGAACTCGTTGCTCACGTGCGTCTGCTGCGACAGGTCGGCGAGCCTGCTGGCGAGCGCCTCGACCATGTTTCGTGAGTTGGCGAACGCCAGGTTCGTGGAACCCCGCAATACGCGAAACAGGTGCGCTGCCACCTGGTCCACCGCCGGCCCGCTCGTCATGTCCGGATCCGAGGCGGCCGGATTCTCCCGTGGTGGCGGTCGGTCCACGAACGCCCGGATCTGAAGACGGACGTCCTGCCCGCCCGATGGCGAATCGATCACAGTCACCTGCGTGCCCCCGCCAGGCCGAAGCTGCTCGGCGGCGATCGACATGTCGCCCAGCGTCGCCGAAAGGCCGATTCGCGGCACGCGGTCACGGAGCGCGGTCTCCAGGCGGTGCAGCAGCGAGATCAGCTGGGTGCCCCGTTCAACGCCCAGGAAGGAGTGCAGCTCGTCCACGACGACGTAGCGCAGGCCGGCGAACAGCGTTCTGAGCTGCGGGCCGCGACGGACGAACATCGCCTCCAGCGACTCGGGGGTGGTGAGCAGGATGCCGCCTGGATCCTTGACCAGCGCGGTCTTCTTCGACTGCGCGACGTCGCCGTGCCAGCGGTGGGTCGGGATGCCAAGGCCCTCACACAGGTCGTCGACGCGCCGGAACTGATCGTTGATCAAGGCCTTGAGCGGGCTGAGGTAGAGCACCTGCACACCGGCGCCCGCCGACCCGGCCGACACCAGGTCGGAGCAGATCGGCAGGAACGCAGCCTCGGTCTTGCCGGCGGCGGTGGCGGCGCCGATGAGGACGTCCCGTTCCCGGCCCAGAATCGGCTGAACGGCGCGATCCTGCACGTCGTGCAGGTCGGACCAGCCACGTTGCCACACCCACCGCTGGACATCCCGGTGCAGCAGGTCGAACCCGGACGCCGCCGGCTCAGATCCGGAGCGAGCTGAGCTCATCGTCGCCAGCCTCGTCGATGCCGCCGAGCCCGTCCGCGTCATCCTCGAACGGCACGAGATCGGGATTGCTCTCGGCAGCGACACTCACTTGCGAGAGCGTGTCCTCCCAACGCACACCCGGGTTCTGCGCCAGGACGGCCAGCAGGTTGACGAACTCCTTGATCGTGTTGCGTGGGGTGCGGAAGTAGGCGTCCCCCACCTTGTCCGAGCAGTGACCCATGAACGCGCCGAGGGCCTCGTCCGGCACGAGGTACTGGTCCGGGTCGCCGCCGGCGTAGACATGACGCAGCTTCTCCAGCAGCAGGTACATGTCCTCCGGGGTGAGGCTGGCCAGGCGCAGCACCGGGCCTGTGTGGTCCACCAGGCCGCCGACCGCGAACGCGTTCTCCGCCAGCCGACTGCGCAGGGCCTCGTAGCTGTAGAGGCCGCGGCGGGTGTCCATCAGCAGCTCAGGAGTACCGCCGAAATAGACACCCAGTCCCGTCACAGTGCCCTGGAGACCGTCATTGACGATGCGCAGCACCTGCTCGTAGTTGGACTTGCGGGCACCGGCGTGCCCAAGTTTGTACAGATTGACCATCTCGTCCAGGCAGACCATGAGGCCGCCGAAACCGGCCAGCCGTACGAACTGCGCGAGCAACTTGAGCTGGTCGTAGAAGTTGTTGTCGTCCACGATGGTTCGCACGCCCAACGCGGCCCTGGCGTCGGTGCGTGTGCTGAACTCGCCGCGGAGCCAACGAATCGCGTCCGACTTCAGCTGCTCGTTGCCGGTGTCGTGGCCACGCCAGTACGCGGCGATGACTTGCGCGAAGTCGTAACCGCCGACGTTCTCGGACAGTGCGTCGAGCCGGCGCGCGATCACCGTGTCCGGGGCCGTGCCCGCCGCCGTGGCCTCCTGCACGGCGGAGGTGACGAATCGCTCGACCACACCGGGCAGCGCCCCACCGTCCGGTGCGGACCTGGTGGAGATGTTGCGCATGAGCTCGCTGTACAGGGCACGAGCCTGGCCGCCGCTCGCCTGCAGGCGCCGGTCCGGCGTCAGGTCGGCCGCGGTGGTGACCAGCTTGTGCTCGGCCGCCACCGAGCGCATCAGGTTGAGGAAGAACGTCTTGCCGGCGCCGTACTCGCCGATGACGAACCGCACGGCGGCGCCGCCGTCGGCGATGCGCCGGACGTCATCGGTGAACGCCGTGATCTCGTCGGCGCGTCCGACCTGGATGTGCTGAAAGCCCACTCTCGGCACCACACCGGAGCGCAGGGCATTGATGATCGTGTCGCGGTCCTTCGACCGAAGCCGGGCGGGTTTTGGTGCGGGGGAGCTCATCCGTGCATGTCCTTCGCGGTGTCGGGATCGATCGTGATCGGGTCGTCGCCCTCCCACAGTGGGCCGTCCGTGTGGTCGAACGCGGTCTCGTTGAGCAGGTCGAGCGCTCCGTCGGGCAGCAGCCCGAGATCGGCCGCCATTCGCTCCACCTCGACCCGAGCCCATTGCTCTCGCGTCACGAGCTGCCGGAAAAGGCTGGAATGCGCCTGGTCGAGACCGGATACCACGTCCACGTCTTCCGCGACCGCGGTCGCGGCGGTGGCCGGTTCGTCGTCGGCGGCAAATATCTCGGCCAACTGGGCTGCGGCACGGGCGGACTCGGCCCGTTTCGCCGCGAGTAACGCCGGGTCGAGCACCAGCCCGGTGCGAGCCGCCGACGTGCGGGTCGGGCGAGGCACCGGCACGCGTGGCGCTGCGGTGCCCGTCGTGCTCATAACGACGGGTTCGTCGTCCGTGATGCTGGTGGTGGCGGCCTCGTGCAGGGCGGAGTAGATCAGTTTCGGGTCGAGGCCGAGGCCCTGGAACAATGACTCGAGCTTGCGGACCTCGTCACTGGTGATCTCACCGTCGACGGCCGCGATGCTGATCAGGAGGTGTCCCGCAGCTGTCTTGCGATCCTCGGACAGGACGCCGATTCGTCGTCTCAGCACCGCCGGTGTCGGAGGATTCGCCGCGACGAGTGCCTCATGCGCCTCCAGCCGACGACGTTCGTCCGGGGACAGATCGAGCGGATCGACCGCCATCTCCCGCAGCGTCTTCGTTTCCTGGTCGCTCACGACGCCGTCCGCGACGGCGACGAGCATGCCGAGATTGACCGCGGCGAGACCGATCGGGTATTCCGGGGTCGGCGCCGTCACCTGGTGGTCCGCACGGCGGAAAAGCACCAGCGGCTTGCCGGCTTGGGCCGGGCTGCCCCCGAACCGAACATCTGGTTCGATGCCGATGCCCCTGCGGTCCAGCAGTTGTGCGAGCACGACCATGTCCGCCTTGACCAGCTTGCCGCTTGCCGGGGCGTCGGGCCAGTGCGCGAGCATGTTCTCGGTTGACGTCACTGTCCGCTGGGCGGATCCCAACTCCTCGTCGGCCCATGACCACAGGGCGCGGACGGAAGGGGGCGGCTCGACAACCAATGCGGGCGGCAGCAGGGCAAGGGCGGCGGAGTCGTCCGCCCCCTCCGGGTGTCGCCCCAGGTAGCGGCTGTAGGAGTCGAGCTCGGTCGTCGCGCGTTCGACGATCTGGCGTAGTGCGGAGATCGTTCGCCCGTCGTCGCTGACCTCGCTCAGCCGAGGGTTCTGGAATGCGGCGCGGTTGGAAATACCGCCGCTGGCCAAGTGGTGGTAGACGGACAGCTTTCGCGGTCCTGCCCTCAGGACCACGCCCGAACCGTACGACTCGCGGTAGCGCAGCGCGAAGAGTTGTTCGAACTGTGTCGAACAGCGCGTGGCCGGCGTGCGGAGATAGGTGTCCGGCAGTTGCGTGATCCAGGCGAGGGCCCAATCCACGGGAACCGGCGTTCCTTCCGCACACAGCTGGGAAAGCCCGACACGGAGTTCGAGCGGCAGCTGTTCGGACCAGCCGCCCGGTGCTGTCGGTGGGTGTTCGGGTCGAGGGGGCGGTGAGAGCACGGCCATGGCGTTCAACAGGTTCTGCGCGTAGCCACGGAACGAGCCATTGTGCTGGTAGATCGACAGCAGTCGGCGGACCTCGTCGAGCAGGGCGGTTTGCTCCGTGGTGGTCAGTGGTGTGTTCAAGCCGTCCACGAACAGCCGCCGCTCGAGCCCGTAGAAGTAGAGGAAGACATAGCCGATGTAGGCGTTGGGATCCACGCGTCCGCCGGCGAGCCAGCGGAGGTAGGCCCCACGTGCGGCCGGCGTGATCCGAGAGTAGGACGGCCAGTAGCCCATCGACTCGCCTCGGACATCGGGTCGTCGGAGATCGACCGGTAGATTCGGCACGATCAGCGCGGGTTCTTCGCCGTGACCGTTCTCGGCGGGCAGATGCGAGCCGAGATAGACCATTCCGCCCGGAATCGACAGCCCTGACACGTCGAACCTGGTCCCGGCGGGCAGCCACAACGCGCCGGGAATGCTCCGGCCCGGACGGCGTTGCGGTCTTTTCGGGACGGGCGGTGCCGGCTGTGCGATCACCGTGTGCGTGATGGTCGGCGGCGGTATCGGCGCCGGCGGTGCCACGGCGGGCCACGGTGCCGGAGCGGGAGGCGGTGGCATCGCAGGCGGTGGTTGCATCACCGGTACGAATGGCATTCCGGTGCTTCTCGGCATCGGTTGGATCGGCTGCATCGCGGGTCGCGCCGGCCCTGCCGCGATCGGGTTCGTTCGGTTGCGTGCCGCACGACGACGGTGTCGGCGGACCAGATACCAGATGACCCCCGCCAGTAGCAGAAGGCCGATCAGACCGGACACCTGTGTGGACGCCCCCTTGGTCACCCGTGCCGCGGTACCTCCGCCGGCTGACCTCGCTCACATCGCGATCCGGATGAAGGGCATTACGGCCGTGATCTGATCGACATCGTCGTCGGCTCGTCCTCACGTTCTGAGCAGGCAGGTCAGGGCCAGTGCCGAGCGGCGGAAGTACTCCTGGTCAACCGTGCCCGGTTCGAGCACGGCACGGCGGACCAGACCGCCGAGCAGTGCGCCGAGGGCGGGGGCCAGCTGCTCGGCCTGCTCGGCGGTGACCTCGCCGCCGGTGAACGACCGGTCGACGAACAGGGCGGCGAGGCGGCTGGTGGTGGTCAGGGACAGCACAGTGGGGTCGCGCAGCATGAGACCGGCGAGTTCGAGCTCGAAGGCGACGCGGCGGCGGGCGTCGGAGGCGGTGGCGACGAGGTGGAAGGCGTCGGCGCAGCCGGTGAGCACCTCGGACAGGGACAGCCGCGGATCGGACAGCTCGGCCAGCAGGCCGTCGAGCTCGTCGGCGTAGCGGGCGACCACGGCCAGCAGCAGGTTCCGCTTGCTGCCGAAGATCGAGTACACCGCGCCGGTGGTGAGCTCGGCCCGCTCGGCGATGTCGTCGAGGCGGGCCTGCTGGTAGCCGCGCTCGGCCATCTCCACCAGCGCGGCGTCGATCAGCGCGTCCCGGTTGCGCTGCCGCGACTGGGAACGGGTCAATCGCATGACGCCAGCCTTCTGACCACCGCCAGCGCCGCCTCGGACTGCACGGAAACGAGTTGCCGCACCGGAAAGGTGTCCTGCGACAGCTCGGTTTCGGCGGCGGCGCACCAGGTGTCGAACAGCTCGTCGAGACGGCGCTTGAGCCGGCGGGACTCGGGCGGCTGGTTGCCGGCGGCGTGCTCGACGGCCAGCTGCCGGCGCATCATGCCGCTGGCCCGCAGCCGCAGCATGTGCACAAGGGTCGACGCCGCGAACGCCTCGGCCACCGTGGCCGGCCGGTCCGGCGCGTGGTCGGCCACCGCGTCGTTGGCCGCGGCCGCCGATGAGGCGGTGGCCAGCGTGTCGGCGATGGACCGTCGCATCGGCGTCGGCACCACGAGCCGCGGCTGCATCTGCTCGTACAAGTCGGACAGCACCGACCTATCGTCCCGCAGTTCGACCGCCGCGTGTCGGAGAGTGTCCGCGTAGGACCGGCCCGCGTCGGACAGGTCGTCGGCGCGGGCGTCGTGCCAGAACGGCACCTCGGTGATCAGCGTCGTCGTGCCGTACCGCTCGGCGTAGTGCGCGCTGGATCCCCCGTGCCGCACCGAGTTCCGTGTGCCCCGGGCCGCCGACTCGATCAATTTCGAGGCCGGCGGCATCAGGTACACCGCCGGCGCCGCCGTCTCCCAGCCCAGCGTGTCCACCGGCCCCAGCGACAGCGGCACACCCTGCTCCGCCGCCACCTGGCCCAGATCCTCGCCCATGCCCGGTAAACCGCCGTTGAGGATGAAGAAGACACCGCCGAAGTTCGCGTTGTGCAAGGAGTACTGGAACTTCGGCCGCAGCTCGTCGATCACCCTGGCCAGTGCCTGCGTCTCCGGCAGCGTGCGGTCGAAGAAGGCCCGCTCGTCCAGCACCGGGAAGGTCCATTCCGGCTGATCCTCGAAGGCCGGCCGGTAGAAGTTCTCGTGGTAGCCGCGGATCGTCAGCGGGCCGTCGAACCAGCCCTCGTTCAGCCGGGTGCCGTCCGGGTCGATGCACGGCACGAAATGCCAGCTGAAGTCCATCCCCTCCCGCAGTTCCGGCGTGGTGGCCACCCGCTTGGCCAGGTCGAGCACCGTGCGCAGGCCGATCGGCTCGTTCGGGTGCGGGCAGCCCACCACCAGCGCGTTGCGCCGTCCGTGCCCCACCGACAGCATCCGCAGCGGCTCACCCAGCCTGGACGTGCCGATCCGCCGCGTGCGGCACACCTCCGGCCGGTCGGCGGCCAGCTTCTCGACCTCGGAGACCACCTGGTCGACGGTCGGGATCACGGGCCACCTCCGCTGTGGTAATCCGACTACATCCGTAATCAGATTACCGAGACAGGCGCGTCTCCAAAACCGTGCGAGGATGGCCGCAGAACAAGATCTACGAGGTTGGCGGCCGATCCAGTACCGGCGGCCGGGTGACACCGATGAGGAGATGACCAGGTGGACGTCTGCCGCCGGGTCGGTGCGACGCCCCAACCCGTCACGGCTCGCGACAAG
Organism: Kutzneria chonburiensis; assembly: GCF_028622115.1. Classification (NCBI taxonomy): domain Bacteria; kingdom Bacillati; phylum Actinomycetota; class Actinomycetes; order Pseudonocardiales; family Pseudonocardiaceae; genus Kutzneria; species Kutzneria chonburiensis. The sequence continues at coordinate 4,672,737 of NZ_CP097263.1, read as the reverse complement.
CTCGGCGTGTCACGGGAGGCGTTGTCCGGCGAGTGGCCGCTCAACGGCGTCCGGCTCGCGGCGGAGGGCGGGACGTGTGGCTGGTACGTCTGGTCGGGCGGGGAGATGTCGGACGATGACGACTTCTTCGTCCCCATGCATGTCGAACATCTGTTGAAGGCGCGGCCGGAAGTGGCGCGCTATCTGAGCCTGCCGGTGGGCTGGCGGTTCCTGGTGGCCCCGGACCACGAGGACGTGTGGTTCAGCTGAGTTGGCCGAGGCCGGCGTAGACGCCGTCGGGACCGGGGTCGCGGAGACCGGCGTCGGGCCGCCACGACGGGGCGCTGACGAGGCCGGGGGAGACGAGGGAGAGCCCGGAGAACAGGGGCACGACGTCGTCATAGGTACGGAAGTACATGGGGTCCCGGCTGTTGCGCATGGCCTCGACGACGCCGGCCATGGCCTCGGGCTGGTGGTCGGCGGTGAGGTGGGACAGGGCGACGTAGCTGCCGGCGGGGAGGGCGTCGCGATAGGCGGCGACGATGGCGGCGGGGTCGGAAGCATCGGGCACGAAGTGGAGAACGGCGACCATGAGCAGCCCGATGGGGCGGCTGAAGTCGAGGAACTCCCGGGTGATCGGGGCGTCGAGCACGACGGACGGGGTGGTGAGGTCGGCGGCGAGCATGGTGGCGTTGGGGTTGCCGGCGAGCAGCAGGTCGCTGTGCGCGACGGCGACCTCGTCGTGGTCGACGTACAGCACCCGGGCCGTCGGGGCGATCTCGTGCACGTTGCCCGAGGTGGGAATGCCGGAACCCAGGTCGAGGAACTGGGTGATGCCCTGCTCGACCAGGTACCGCACGGCCCGCCGCAGGAACGAGCGGTTGGAGATGGCGACCTGCCGCCCATCGGGCAGCACCTGGAGCACCCGTTCGCCGACGGCCCGGTCGGCGGCGAAGTTGTGCGCCCCGCCGAGCAGGTAGTCGTACACCCGGGCGGCGCTGGGCAGATCGACGTTGACGTCCTTCGGCACCCACGCGGCCTGGTTGACGGTCACCGGTTCCCCCTCGATACGAGATCCGCCCGGAGCCTACCGCCGGCCTGGCCGGAACCGGTCAAAGTCGACCGGATGGGGGCATGGACCGCAGCCGATAGCGCTGCACCTTGCCGGTCGCGGTCCGGGGCAGGCTGTCCAGGAACACGACCTCGCGCGGGTATTTGTACGGTGCAAGACCCTGCTTGACGAAATCCTGCAACTCGGCGGCGGTGACCGAGCTTCCCGGTCGCGGCACGACGAACGCCTTGACCACGGCACCGCGCTCGGCGTCGGGCGCGCCGATCACGGCGGCCTCCAGCACGTCGGGGTGGTCCAACAGCGCGGCCTCGACCTCGGGCCCGGCGATGTTGTAGCCGGAGGAGACGATCATGTCGTCGTTGCGGGCCTCGAACCAGTAGTAGCCGTCGGCGTCACGGTGGTAGCTGTCGCCGGTCAGCGTCCAGCCATTGTGGACGGTGGTGCGCTGACGCTCGTCGCCCAGGTACCGGCAGCCGGTCGGTCCCTTGACGGCCAGCCGCCCGGAAACGCCGTCCGGCACGGGATTGCCGTCATCGTCGAGGATCACGGCGTGGAAGCCGGGCACCACGCGCCCGGTGGCGCCGGGGCGGATCTCCTCGTCGGCGGCGGCGATGTAGATGTGCAGCATCTCGGTGCCGCCGATGCCGTTGATGATGCGGATCCCGGTCTGTGCCAGGAAATCCCGCCAGGTCGCGGGGGGCAGGTGCTCGCCGGCCGACACGCAGCGGCGCAGGCCGGTCAGCGCGGATGCCTTGCCGCCGGCCAACATCGCACGATACGCCGTCGGGGCGGTGAACAGCACGGTGACACGGTGCTTGGCCACGGCATCGGCCAGCTCGACCGGCGTGGCCCGCTCCAGCAGCAGCGTGGAAGCGCCGGCCCGCAACGGAAACAGCACCAGGCCGCCGAGACCGAAGGTGAAGCCGATCGGCGGTGAGCCGGCGAAGACGTCGTCCTGGGTGGGCCGCACGATGTTGCGGGAGAAGGTGTCGGCGCAGATCAGCAGATCTCGGTGGAAGTGCATGGTGGCCTTGGGTTTGCCGGTGGTGCCCGAGGTCGGCGCGAGAATGGCGACGTCGTCGGCGGCGGTGGCGACGCTGGTGAACGTGTCGCTCGCGGAGGCCGCCAGGGCGGTCAGGTCCTCCGGCCCCGGGCCGCCGTAGGCGACGGTACGCAACGAATGTGCACCTAGTTGCAACTCCTCCAAGAACCGGTGATCACACACGGCCAGATCGGGCTGCGTCAACGAGACCAGGTCGGCGACCTCGCGGGCCCGCAGCAGCGGCATGGTCGTGACGGCGACGCCGCCGGCCTTGAGCACGGCGAACCAGGTGGCCACCAGCCACGGATTGTTGGGGCCCCGCAACAGAACGCGGTTGCCGGGCTGGAGTCCGAAGTGCTCGGTGAGCACGTGCGCGGCCCGGTTGGCCGCGCTGAGCAGCTCGCCGTAGGTCCACGTGCCGGTCTCGGTGCGCAGGCACGGCCGGTCCGGCCCGAGCCGCCGCACGGTGTCGTCCAGCAGTGAGTCGGCGCAGTTCAACCAGTCGGGGTAGTGCAGTTCCGGGAGGTCGAAGACCAGGTCCGGCCAGGCGTCGGCGGGCGGGAGGTGGTCCCGGCAGAAGGTGTCCACGTGCGCTGATCTGACAACCGGCATCGACAGCACCTCTTTGCTGAGGGGTTGCCACCAGTATGCATCGGTCCTGACGACAGTCAAGAGAACGCGATAAAGCTCAGGAGACGTAGGCCCGCGCGCCCGCTTCCAACCGTTCGCGCAAGGCAAAGAACAGGTCCGCGGCGCGGGTTCCGACCCAGTCGGCCGGCAGCAGTTCCACCGGCAGACCGGGATCCAGGTACGGCAGCCGCCGCCACGACGTCAGCACGCGCACGTAGTCGACGAACGCCTCGCGGCCCTCGCCGGGCCCCCGCCAGCGCTTCCCGACGGGTTCGTGGTCGTCCAGGAACGCGGTGTACTGGCGCTCCAGCTCGTCCAGATCCCACCACTGCCGCATCTTCCTGGCCACGTCGCCGAAGGCCACGTGGTCGGCGCGGAACAGGTCGGCGTAACCGTCCAGATCCTGTTGGCGCAGCATGGCCGCGGTCGCCTCGTGCAGGTGCGCGGGCGCGATCCACACGCCGGGCGCGGCCGTGCCGAAGCCCAGCCGGGTCAGCTGGGACCGCAGCACGTGCCGCTTGTTGCGCTCGGACTCCGGCACCGAGAACACGGCCAGCAGCCAGCCTTCGGCCAGCGTGGAGCGCTCCCGTCGGAAGATCCGCTCATCGCCCTCACGCAGCACGGCCAGGCCCTCGTCGGACAGCGCGTAGCCGGCGGCGCCGCCGCGCCGCTCGGCGACGAGGATGCCGCGTCGCTTCAGGCGCGAGATCGACGACCGCACCGCCGGCTCGTCGATGTCCAGGTCGGCGAGCAGCGCGATGAGCGACGCCACCGACAGCCACCCGCCGTCGGCGCGCGCGTACAGGCCGTACACGGTGACGATGAACTGGCGCGGCTGAGCGGAACGCGCGCCAGCATCACCGTCCGCGAAGGCCTCCCCGGCCGCAGTGATCGCCATGTCGGCACTCTAACTTGACCGGTCTCAGCGCGCGTCGACAACGGGATTGCGAAGTGTACCGATGCGTTCAATTGTCGCCTCGACGACGTCGCCCGGCCGCAGGAACTGCTGCGGCGTGAAGCTCGCGCCGACGCCGGCCGGCGAGCCGGTGGAGATCACGTCGCCCGGCTCGAGCGTCATGCCCGAGCTGATGTCGGCGATCAGCTCCGGAATGCGGAACAACATGTAGCGGGTGTTGGACTTCTGCTTCACCTCGCCGTTGACCCGCAGCGACAGGTCGAGGTCGTGCGGGTCGGCCACCTCGTCGGCGGTGAGGATCGCCGGCCCGAACGGGGCGTAGGAGTCCTGGCCCTTGGAGAAGAACCACTGCCCGGAGCGGCGCTGGTCACGGGCGCTGATGTCGTTCATGATGCTGTACCCGAACACGTGCGACAGCGCGTCCTCGGGCCGGACGCGTCGAGCCGTCCGCCCGATGATCACGGCCAGCTCGCACTCCCAGTCCAGCTGCTGGGTCAGGTTCCCGTTGTGCTGAATGGGTTCCTCCGGCCCGACGACCGCGGTGGCCGGCTTGGAGAACAGCACCGGCCGCTGCGGCAACTCCTTGTCGGTGTCCAGCGTCCTGGCCGACTCGGCCACGTGCTCGGTGTAGTTCAGGCCGATGCCGACGATCTTGCCCGGCCGCAGCGGCGCGTGCAGCGTGACCGCGGCCAGCGGGTGTCGCGGCCCGGTCTCGATCAGTCCATTGTGGATGACGTCGGCCATCGACTCGGCGGTGGTCTCCACGATTTCGTTGTCCCGCAGGGAACCGACCCGATGCGGCCCGTCGCCGATCGAGTACGTGACCAGCAGCATCTCACAGCCCCTGTTCGACGGTCTGGTGGCCGTTGTCGTCCGGGTAGGCCTCCTCGCGCCAGAACGCGAGCGACCGCATCACCGGGAAATCGTTGTACGAGAACAACACCGCGTCATCGGTCACGCTGCCGTTGGCGTGCTCGTGCCAGGCCCACGACGGCACGCAGAACACGTCGCCCTCGTGCCAGTCGAAGCGCTTCCCGGCGATCACCGAGTGCCCGCTGCCCTTGGCCACGGTGTACATCACGGAACCGGTGTGGCGGTGGGCCTTGGTGGCCTCGCCCGGCCGCAGCAGCTGAAGGTGCGCGCTCATCGTCGGCATCACCGAGCCGCCGGTCAGCGGGTTGCTGTACTCCAGGATGATGCCGTCGTAAGGAGATCCGTCGCTGGCCGCGGCAACGTCAAGCAGCGCTTGATAAGTCTGCTCCCACGGATAGGCGAACAGCGGCGAGTAGCGCCTGTCCCAGGCCTCGTAGCCGTACGGGCGCAGCTGCCCGTGGCCGTAGGTCAGCAGCGAGGAGTTCACCACCTCGCCCTGCTTCTGGTACAGGTCGGGATGCACCTCGTAGAAGCCGGCGTCGTGCGCGTTGACCAGCGGGATGTCCAGCCCGTCCTGCCAGATCACCGGCTCGTCGGAGCCCTCGTTGCCGTGCTCGTGCCAGGTCCAGTTGGGGGTGATGGCGAAGTCGCGCGGCCCGACCTTGAGCTTCTGCCCGTCGACCACGGTCCACGCGCCCTGGCCCTCCAGCACGAACCGCAGCGCGGCGGCCTGGTGCCGGTGCGCGGTCATGGATTCGCCGGGGCCCATCACCTGGAGCCCGCTGTAGAGCAGGCCGACGGAGGCGGAGATGTCCTTGCGGCCCGGATTGACCAGCATCACCACGCGGCGGCCGGCGTCGTCGCCGGTGACCAGGCCGAGCGCCTCGAGCACCAGCGGCCGCAGCTCCCGGTACGACCACAGCGTGGGCACCGATTTCGGCTGGGGGTGCCAGGGTTCGATGTCGTTCGCGACCGTCCACAGTGCACCGGCCTGGAACTGGCCGAGTTTCGCGTAGTACGCCTTGAGATCGTCCGTGTCGACCACCCGCGCGCGGCCGAGCACGTCATCGCTGAGGGTCATGCCGTTATCTCCTTATCTTGACGGTCGTCATCGTCGCGCTATACCGTGGAGGTGTCAAGGAGGTGCACCCGTGCCCGAGGTGACGATCGAGCGCGCCGTCGAGTGGTACGACACCGACGCCGCCGGCCACCAGCACCATTCGGTGATCCTGCGGTGGGCCGAGGCGGCCGAGGCGGAGCTGCTGCGCCGGCACGGCGTGGCCTGGCTGTTCGGCCGCACACCCCGCGTCCGCCACGAGGTCAGCTACCGGTCCCGGCTGTGGTTCGGCGAGCTGGGCAAGACCCGGTTCTGGGTGCAGAGCATGGGCCGGACCTCGCTGACCTTCGCGTTCGAGGTGCACGGATCGAGCGGCCTCGCGGCCACCGGAACGGTTGTGGTCGTGCACGCCGAACCCGATCAGGAGAAGGCGACACCGTGGCCGGACGAGGTCGTGCAGGCCCTCGGTTCGTCCAATACGGGAGGCGACTCGTGAGCAGGCACGCGGTGATCGGCGGCGGCCCGGCCGGGCTGTACTTCGCCGCACTGGCCAAGAGTCTCGACCCGACGCGCGAGATCACCGTGTGGGAGCGCAACGCCCCCGACGACACCTTCGGCTTCGGCGTGGTGTTCTCCGACGAGACGCTGGACGGCATCGCCGCCGCCGACCCGGTGATCTTCGCCGCGATGGAGTCGGAGTTCGCCCGCTGGAGCGACATCGACATCCACTACCGCGGCCGGGTCGAGACCTCCGGCGGCCACGGATTCGCTGCCATAGCACGGATGCGACTGCTCCAGATCTTGCAGCGCCGCTGCCTCGACCTCGGTGTCGACGTCCGGTTCCAGTCGGTGGCGCCGACCGCCGCCGAGCTGGCGGCCGACTACGACCTGGTGGTGGCGGCGGACGGCGTCAACTCGCTGACCCGGGCCGCCCACGCGGAGGTTTTCCAGCCCTCGCTCGATGTTCGCAACTGCCGGTACATGTGGCTGGGCACCGACCGGGTGTTCGAGGCGTTCACGTTCATCATCGCCGAGACCGAACACGGGCCGATGCAGGTGCACGCCTACCCGTTCAGCGGCGACCGCAGCACGTTCATCGTGGAGATGACCGAACGCACCTGGCAGGCCGCCCACCTGACCGACGAGTGCGGGCCGATGCGGCTGGCCGAGCTGCTGGGCGACCACCTCGGCGGCCACAAGCTGATCACCAACAACTCCAAGTGGCTGCGTTTCACCACCGTGCACAACAAGACCTGGCGGCACGGCAACATCGTGCTGCTCGGCGACGCCGCGCACACGGCGCACTTCTCCATCGGCTCCGGCACCAAGCTGGCCATGGAGGACGCGCTGGCGCTGGCGGCGAACATCCAGCGCCACAAGGACATTCCCGTCGCATTGGAACGGTACGAGGCCGACCGGCGGCCGGTGGTGCAGTCAACGCAGCGGGCGGCGCAGGCCAGCCTGGAGTGGTTCGAGACGATCGAGCACGCGGTCGGCAAGGACCCGGAGCAGTTCGCGTTCAACCTGCTCACCCGCAGCCGCCGCGTCACCTACGACAACCTCCGGCAGCGCGACCCGGAGTACGTGGCCAGGCTCGATTCCTGGTTCGGCGACGGCAATCCACCGCTGTTCCAGCCCTTCGCGCTGGGCGATGTCCGGCTGCGCAACCGGATCGTCAGCGCACCGATCACCATCGACGCGGCGGTCGACGGCGTGCCCGGCGACGCCGAGTTCGCCCACCTGGCCGGCAAGGCGCTCGGCGGCTCCGCCCTCGTGCTCACCGGCCGGACCGCGGTCAGTGCTGCCGGTCGTAAGACCCTGAACTGCACTGGGTCTTACACGCCGGAACAGGTCGCTGGGTGGCGGCGCATCACCGACTTCGTGCACGAGCACACGGGGGCGCGGATCGGCGTGCAGCTCAGCCATGCGTCGCGGGATGTGACGCTGCCGGTGGAGGAGGTCGCCGCCGACTTCGCCCGGGCCGCCCGCAATGCCGCCGCCGCCGGCTTCGACGTCATCGAACTCCAGGCCGGGCACGGGAATCTGCTGTCGGTGCACCTGTCGCCGCTGACCAGCCCGCGGATCAACCGGGAATTCGCCGTCAGGGTGCTGGAAAGCATGCTCGGCGAGCTGCCGGTGATCGTCCGGATCTCGGCCGTCGACTGGGCCCCCGGCGGCACCACCATCGAGGACGCCGTGGAGACCGCCGCCGCGTTCATGGCCGTCGGCGCGGTGGCGATCGACGTCTCCAGCGGTGAAGTCGTGCCGGACGAGAAGCCGGCCTACGGCCGCAGCTATCAAACCCCGTTCGCCGAAAGGATTCGGGCCGACGTCGGTGCGCCGACCATTGCCGTCGGCGGCATTTCCTCCCACGACGACGCCAATTCCATCGTGCTGGCCGGCCGGGCCGACCTGGTGGCCATCGGCCAGGCCCAGCTGCACGACCCGTCGTGGCCGCTGCACGCCGCCGCCGCTCTGGATTACGCCGGCGAGGGCGCGTATTGGCCGGCCATGCACCGGGCCGGCAGTCGGCGACCCCTGTCCGCCGGCCGCCTGCGCCCGCAGCTTTCCCTGCGCCCCACCGAGGATCTCGTGCATCGACGCTGGAGGGCCCATGGATGAGTTCCCGCGGTTCACCGCCGCCGCGGTGCAGGCCGCTCCGGTCTACCTGGATGCCGCCGCGACCGTGGACAAGGTGGTGTCGCTGATCCACGAAGCCGCCGCCAACGGCGCGTCCCTGGTGGCGTTCCCCGAGGTTTTCGTGCCGGGGTATCCGTACTGGAACTGGACCATGAACCCGGTCGACGGTTCCCCCTGGTACGAAAGGCTTTACCGCTCGTCGATCGACGTGCCCGGGCCGCACGTGGAAACCCTGTGCGCGGCGGCCAAAGCCGCCAACTGCACGGTCGTCATCGGCGTCAACGAACGCGGTCCGCACAGCCTCGGCGTGCTCTACAACACCATCCTTACCATCGGCCCCGACGGCGTTCTCCTTGGCGTGCACCGGAAACTCGTGCCCACCTGGGCCGAGAAGCTGACGTGGACCAACGGCGACGCCAGCTCGCTGAAGGTGCACCAGACCCCGATCGGCCCGCTCGGCGCGCTGGCCTGCGGCGAGAACACCAACACGCTGGCCCGCTTCACCCTGCTGGCCCAGGGCGAGCTCGTGCACGTGGCCAGCTACATCTCGCTGCCGGTCGCGCCGGCCGACTACGACATGTCCGAGGCGATCGCCATCCGCACCGCCGCGCACTGCTTCGAGGGCAAGCTGTTCTCCATCGTCGCCTGCTCGACCATCACCGAGGAGATGATCGAGATCGCCGCCGGCGACAACGCCGTGATCGCCGAGCGGATGCGCCGCAAGCGCAGCGCCCTGTCCGGCATCTTCGGCCCCGACGGGCGGCCGCTGGTCGACCCGCTGGTCGACGCCGACGGCATCGTCTACGCCGAGATCGACCTGGCCCGGTGCATCCAGCCCAAGCAGATGCACGACATCATCGGGCACTACAACCGTTTCGACATCTTCCACCTGACCGTGGACGACACCCCGCGAGCGCCGGTGACCTTCACGGCCTAGGGTTGGTTGTATGACCACAACGATCGGCTCTCTGACCGTCGGCCCGCACTGCCTCGGCACCAACGTCTTCGGTCGCTCGGTGGACGCCGCGGGCGCGGCCCGCATCCTGGACGCCTTCGTCGACGGCGGCGGCGACCATGTGGACACCGCCGCCCTGTACGGCGGCCACCTGTCCGAGACCTACATCGGGCAGTGGGGCAAGCGCGACGGCGTGGTGATCGCCACCAAGATCGGCTGGCCGGACGACCCGACGCACCCGGGGCTCAAGCCGGAGACCGTCCGGGCCTCGGTCGACGGCTGCCTCCAGCGGCTGCGCACCGACCGGATCGACCTCCTCTACACCCACCACGACGACGCGTCGGTGACCGTTCCGCAGATCATCGACACCCTGGACGACCTGGTCCGGGCGGGCAAGGTGCGCGAGATCGCCGCATCCAACGTGTCGCCCGAGCGACTGACCGAATCGTTGGAGTACTCCGCCACCGAGGGCAAGGCCGCCTATGTGGCGTTGCAGCCGCACTACAGCCTGATGTCGCGGGACAGCTACGAGGGGCCGCTCGCCGCCGTCGCCGAGAAGTTCGACCTCGCCGTGTTCCCGTACTTCTCCCTGGCCATGGGCTTCCTCACCGGCAAGCACCGCCCCGGCGTCGAGGTCGACTCGGTGCGCGGCGGCGGCGTCGCCCAGTACGTCGGCACCGAGCGCGGCAACAAGGTCCTCGCCGCCCTGGACGCCGTCGCCGCCCAGACCGGCGCCGAGCCGGCCTCCATCGCCCTGGCCTGGCTCAGCTCGCGCAAGCAGGTCGCCGCCCCCATCGCCAGCGCCCGCAAACTCTCCCAGCTCCCGGCCTTGCTGGCCGCGTCCTCCCTCAAGCTCACCCAGTCCCACCTCGACGCCCTCACCCTCGCCTCGGCCTGACCCCTTCATCCACGTCGTGAAGTTAGGAACGGACCATTCCTCTACTCCGAGTTGAGGAATGGTCCGTTCCGAGTGTGCTGAATTGACAAATTGGGTTGCTGAAACTGCAATGGGGGGATGGGTGACGAGCTGGAGCAGGTGCTGACCGAGGTGGGGCCGCGGCTGAGGGCTCTGCGGGAGCGCCGCAACATCACGCTGGCGGCGCTGTCCAAGGCCACCGGCATCTCGGTGAGCACGCTGTCCCGGCTGGAGTCCGGCGGCCGGCGGCCCAGCCTTGAACTGCTGCTCCCGCTGGCCAAGGCCCATCAGGTGCCGCTGGACGAGCTGGTCGGCGCGCCGCCGACGGGGGACCCGAGGGTGCACCTGCAACCGATCCACCGGGGCGACGAGACGATGATCCCGCTCAACCGCCAGCCCGGCGGCCTGCGGGCGTTCAAGCACATCCTGCCGGCCGGGGTCCGCCTCAAGCCGGAACCTCGCACGCACGAGGGCTACGAGTGGCTGTACGTGCTGACCGGCCGGCTGCGGCTGGTGCTGGGCGAGCACGACGTGGTGCTGAAGGCGGGGGAGGTGGCCGAGTTCGACACGCACGTGCCGCACTGGTTCGGCAACGGCGACGACCGCCCGGTGGAGTTCCTCAGCCTGTTCGGCCCGCAGGGCGAGCGCATGCACGTCCGGGCCGCGCCTCGCAACGCCTAACAGTCGGTCTGGAACAGCAGGGCCTTGCCGCTGGCCGCCCACTGGTACGGGATCTGCTTGAACCAGTCCCACCACGGCAGCGTCGAGGTCGCCACGTAGACCGTGCCGGGGAAGCAGCGGCTGACCCGCAGCTGCGCCCGCAGGGCGTGGTCAGGGGTGGTCACGATGATGACCGACTGCCAGTGCCGCTGCGCCGCCATCTGGCCGATGTAGCGGGCCTCGCCGAGGGTGGTGCCGGGATCGGGGTTGAAACACAGCACCTCGACGCCGTCGACCGGCGGCAGGCATTTGTGCGTGCCGGCCTCGACCGGCACGGTCGACTGCGCCACCACCGGCGCTTTGCCGGCGCGCACCAACTCCATGGTGGTGGCGTCCCGATTGCCCGGACCGGCCAGCTCGATGATCGCGTCGGCGTGCGCCGGCAGCGGGGCGAGGTCGGGCAGCACGAACAGGCGGACCGTCGCCACGCCGAACACCACCAGCACCAGCACGACGACCACGGCCAGCTTGCGACGCCAGGTGGTGGCGACCGGCTGCTCCATAGCCGGTACATCGTCGCATCGCGCCCCGGCGTTGCCGGGATCTAGGCTCCGTGTCGTGCGTCGCATCGTGGTGAAGCTGAGCGGCCGGGCCATCGCCGGGCCCGACGAGTACGGGTTCAGCGCGGGCGCGCTGGACCACCTGGCGTCCGAAGTGGTCTCGGTTCGCCGGCTGGGCATCCAGGTGGCCGTGGTGGTCGGCGGCGGCAATGTCTTTCGGGGCAACAGATCCGAGTCCTGGGGCATCGACCGGGTCGAAGCGGACAACATCGGCATGCTCGGCACGGTGATCAACAGCCTGCTGCTGCGGGGCCGGCTGACCGCGCTCGGCGAGCACGACGTGCGGGTGATGACCGCGGTGCCGATCGACGCCGTCGCCGAGCCGTACATCCGGCTGCGGGCGGTGCACCATCTGGAGAAGGGGTCCGTGGTCATTCTGGCCGGCGGGATCGGCCAGCCGTTCCTGACCACCGACTATCCCAGCGTGCAGCGGGCCGTCGAGATCGGCGCCGACGCTTTGCTGGTGGCCAAACACGGCGTCGACGGCGTCTACGACAGCGATCCGCGCGAACACCCCGAGGCGCTGCGTTTCGCCAAGCTGACCTACGCCCACGTGCTGGAGCGGGAACTCGGCGTGATGGACCAGTCCGCGTTCATCCTGGCCCGCGACCACAAGCTGCCGATGCACGTGTTCGACATCGAGCGCACCGGCGTGATGGCCGCGATCTGCCAGGGCGAACGGCTCGGCACCTACATCGGGCCGGACGTCGAGCGATCGGTGCACGCGCACGATCGGCGGTAGCCTGGCCGCATGGCCGATCTACGCGAGTACCGGCGCAAACGGGATGCCCGGCGCACCCCGGAGCCGGTGCCCGCGGACGGCCCGCTGCCGGTCGGCGACGACGACGTCTTTGTGGTGCAGGAGCATCACGCCACCCGGCTGCACTACGACGTGCGGTTCGAGCGGGCCGGCGTGCTGGTGTCGTGGGCCGTGCCCAAGGGGCTGCTGATGAATCCCGGCTCGGTGCGGCTGGCCGTGCACACCGAGGACCATCCCATGGAGTACGCCTCGTTCGAGGGCGACATCCCGCGCAGGGAGTACGGCGGCGGCCATGTGTCCATTTGGGACCGTGGCACCTACGAGACGCACAAGTGGACCGACCACGAGATCGACGTGACGTTCCACGGCGACAAGCTGGACGGCCGCTACGTCTTCATCCACAAGGAGGACAAGGACTGGCTGGTCCGCAAGCGCGGCAAGCAGGTCAACACCTCGACCACGGTCGAGGTCGACGGCCGCCGGCTCAAGCTGACCAACCTGGAGAAGATCCTCTACCCGTCGGACGGCTTCACCAAGGCGCACGTCATCGACTACTACCGGCAGGTCGCGCCGGTGTTGTTGGCCCACCTGGCCGAGCGGCCGGTCACGTTGAAGCGCTTTCCCGACGGCGTCGACTCGCAGTCCTTCTTCGAGAAGAACGTCTCCCGGCACGCGCCGGAATGGTTGCGCACCATGACCTTGCCGACGCCCGGCAGCTCGCGCGGGGCCGAGACGCTGGACTTCGCCATGCTCGACGACCTGCCCGGCCTGGTATGGGCGGCCAATCTGGCCGCGCTGGAGTTGCACGTTCCACAGTGGACGGTCGGTCCCCGTGGCGGCGTGCGGCCGCCGGACCTGCTCGTCTTCGACCTCGATCCGGGACCGGACACGACCGTGGTCGAGTGCTGTGCGGCGGCCCTGATGATCCGGTCGATCCTGTCCGAGGACGACCTGGTCGGCTACCCCAAGACGAGCGGGTCCAAGGGCCTGCAACTGTACGTGCCGGTTCAGGTGCGGGATCCGGAGCGCACCTCCGAGTACGCCAAGGCGGTGGCCCAGCGGCTCGCCTCGGCCGATCCCGACCGCTACGTCGCCGTCATGGCCAAGGCCCGCCGCACCGGCCGGGTTTTCGTCGACTGGAGCCAGAACAACCCGGCCAAGACGACCGTCGCGCCCTACTCGCTGCGGGCCCGCGAGCTGCCCACGGTGTCCACTCCGGTCACGTGGCGCGAGGTCGAGCGTTGTCGTGAGCCGGCGGACCTGATGTTCACGGCCCCGGACGTGCTGGCCCGCCTGGACAAGCACGGCGATCTGCTGGCCGACCTGCACAAGAACCCGGGCCGCCTGCCGCGCTCGTAGGCGGCGGTCGTCGGGGGGCGAAGTCTGAATAGGCTTTGTGTTCCGTATTTCTTGCCGTATTTCGCCGGCCTGAATTCCTGGGCATCCGTCAACACATACCGTCGCGTTGTGGATGCGGCGCGCGAAGGATGGCGTCCACCTGCGGTTCGGCGAGATTGTGGACACCGGTGTCCGATTACGCACAGTGGTGTGTGATGTGGGTCATAAGTTAAGGTGCGATGAAAGTTCAGGTCTGCCTGCCTGAGGTTTGTTTTGCCGTGCAATTCGAACTTGAGGAGACGCCAGGACCCATGCGCCGCCAGGGAAGATTACGAATAGTGGCCGTGTTCGCGACGCTGGCATTGATTGCCGCGTGCGGCTCACGCGGGGCCGCCGGCTCGCTCAGCGCCGACGCCGCCCAGGGCCACCTGACCATCGGCATCCGGTTCGACCAGCCCGGGCTCGGCGAGCGCACGCTCAACGGCGAGTTCAAGGGCTTCGACGTCGAGGTGGCCAAGTACGTGGCCAACGAGCTGGGCGTCAGCCCGGACAACATCACCTGGAAGGAGGCCCAGCCGGCCGATCGGGAGAAGTTGCTGACCGGCGCCAAGGTCGACATGGTGGTGGCCGCCTACACCATCAGCGACGAGCGCAAGAAGCTCGTCGACTTCGCCGGCCCGTACTTCACGCTCGGCCAGGACCTGCTCATCCGGCAGGACGACAAGTCGATCGTCGGGCCGGAGTCGCTGAACGGCAAGCGGTTGTGCACGGTGGTCAACACCACCTCGGCGCAGGCCGTGAAGGACAAGTTCGCGCACGAGGTGAAGCTGGTCGAGTACCCGCGGTACACCGACTGCATCACGGCGCTGCTGGCCGGCCTCGTCGACGCGGTCACCACCGGCGACGTCATCCTGGCCGGCTACGCCGCGCAGAACCCTGAGCTGCTGCGCATCGTGGGCAAGCCGTTCACCAACGACGCGTACGGCATCGGCCTGCGCAAGGGCGACCCGGACGGCATGGCCAAGGTCGACGCCGCCCTGCAGAAGATGATCAGCACCGGAGCGTGGAGGGCGGCCGCGCAGGCCAATCTCGGCGCTTCCGGCTACGAACTGCCGGCGCCGCCGGCCATCACCGCGCACTGACCCCGTTCCTGCCGCACCAAGGCCGCCCTGACGGCCTGCTGCCCCTTGGGGCGAAACAGCTCTGGCCGCCGACGGCGGGATCTACGGTTGGCGCCATGGATTCCGCGATCACCGGTACCGCCGCCGGCGTGCCCTTCACCGCCCTGCCCCCGGTCAACGGCGGTCCAGCACCACTGATCGTCACGTGGCACATGATCGACGCCCCGGCCAGCAACGCCGCGTTCGCCGCGGCGCTGCCGATGCTCGACGTCCCGGCCTGGCGGATCCATCTGGGCATGCCCATGTGCGGGGCGCGGATGGTCGACGGCGGCATGAACGCGATCATGGCTTTGGCGCAGCAGGATCCGCTGCTGGACTACCTGCACGCTTTCGTAACGCAGGCCGTCACGGAGTTCCCGACCGCCTTGGCGTCGCTGCGCGAGCAGTTCCCGATCGGGGACGGCCCCATCGGAGTGGTTGGTGGCTCCCTCGGCGGCGCGGTCGCCCTGCGTGTGCTGGCCGACACCAGCATTCCCGTGTTCGCCGGCGCCGTCGTCAACGCCGCCATCACCATGCGCCCGGTGGTCGGGCTGATCCGGCCCGACTATCCGTACGACGAGGAGACCACCGCGATCGTCGACAGCCTGGACTTCGTGGCCAGGGCGACGGCGATCCGGGCGCCACTGCTGGTGGTCAGCGGTGAACTCGACCACGCCGATTTCCGTGCTGACGCCCTGAAGCTGGCGTCCGAGCCCGGCAACGAGCTGTTGTCCGTGCCAGGACTGGAACACGCGCTGGCCGAGCGACCCGGTATCGAGCCCGCGCCGCAGTCGGCGGGGGCGGCCGTGGTCGATCGTGGCCTGACCGAGTGGTTCCGGCTCAGACTGAACTGACGAGTTCAGTCAGGGCCTGGCCGAGCGGCCGGTCGACCCGGACCGCGGCCTCCTTGTCGCCGCGCGTCCGGCCCTTGTTGATGATCAGCACCGGCTTGCCGGCCTGCGCCGCGCGGCGGACGAACCGCAGCCCGGACATGACCGTCAGCGAAGAGCCCAGCACCAGCAAGGCGTCGGAATCCTCGACCAGCTGGTAGCACTGCTCGACGCGGGGCCGTGGCACGTTCTCGCCGAAGAACACGACGTCCGGCTTGAGCACGCCCCGGTCGCAGCCGGTGCAGTCGACCAGTGCGAAGCCGGCGACCAGCTGCTCGTCCAGCTCGACGTCGCCGTCCGGGTTGATCCGGGTGGCGACGCCACCAAAGTCGGGGTTGGCGGCGTGCAACCGCCGGTCCAGCTCGGCCCGGGCCGAGGTCTCCCGGCAGCCGAGGCAGATCACCCGGTCCAGGCTGCCGTGCAGCTCGATCACGTCGCTGGCCCCGCCGGCCTGGTGCAGGCCGTCCACGTTCTGCGTGATGACACCGGTCAGCAGGCCGCGCTTCTGCAGCTCGGCCACGGCGCGGTGGCCGTCGTTGGGGGCGGCGCGGGCGATGGTGCGCCAGCCGACGTGGCTGCGGGCCCAGTACCGCCGCCGGCCGTGCTCGCTGGCCACGAAGTCGTCGTAGGTCATGGGGGTGTGCCGGCGCAGGCTGCCGCCGTCGCCGCGGTAGTCGGGGATGCCCGACTCGGTGGAGATGCCGGCGCCGCTGAGCACGGCGACCCGGCCGCGCCCGACCACGTCGACGACCTCGGCCAGACTGGTGGTGCGTGGCAGCTCCACACCGGGATCTGTCCAGGTCAGGGTCGGTCGAGTCCGCACAATTCCGAGTTTACGTTCAGCGCGCCGGCGGTGTCGTCTGCATGATCTGCGTCAGGAACTCCGCGTTCGTGCTGGTCTTGCGCAGGCCGTCGAGCAGCACGTCCACCTCCCGGCCGTCCAGCGCGCGGCGCATGCGGCGGGTGGCGGCCAGCTCGGCGGGAGTCATCAGCAGCTCCTCGTGGCGGGTGCCGGAGCCGGTCACGTCCACCGCCGGGAACACCCGCTTGGCCGCGACCTTGCGGTCCAGCCGCAGCTCGGCGTTGCCGGTGGCCTTGAACTCCTCGAAGATCAGGTTGTCGCCGAGCGAGCCGGTGTCGACCAGCGAGGTGGCGAAGATGGTCAGCGAGCCGCCGTCCTCGATATTGCGGGCCGCGGCCAGGAACCGCTTGGGCGGCGCCAGCGCGCCGGCGTCGATGCCGCCGGACAGGATGCGGCCCGAGTTCGGCGCGGCCAGGTTGTAGGCGCGGCCCAGCCGGGTCAGGGAATCCAGCAGCACCACCACGTCCCGGCCCATCTCGACCAGGCGCTTGGCCCGCTCGATGGCCAGCTCGGCGATGGCCGTGTGCTCCTTCGGCGGCTGGTCGAAGGTCGCCGCGATCACCTCGCCCGGCACCGACCGGGCCAGGTCCGTGACCTCCTCCGGCCGTTCGCCGACCAGCACCAGCATCAGGTGGCACTCGGGGTGGTTCTTGCTGATGCCGTGCGCGATCGCTTGCAGCACCGAGGTTTTGCCCGCCTTCGGCGGGGCGACGATGAGGGCGCGCTGGCCCTTGCCGACCGGCGTCACCAGGTCGGCGACCCGGGTCGTGAGCAGGTGCGGCTCGGTCTCCAGATGGAGCCTTTCGTTGGGGTACAACGGGGTCAGGTCCTCGAACCGGGGCCTGGCGTGCCCCGGCCGCTGCCCGTTGACCGAGTCGACCTGGGTCAGTTTCCCTTCGGCGGTGGCCTTTCCGTGCACGGTGTCGCCGCGGCGCAGCCCGTGCTCACGGATCTGCGCCGGGCTCACCTGCACGTCGTTCGGACCCGGCAGATAGCCGTCGATCCTGAGCTGTGCTCGGTTTCCGACGATGTCGAGGATGCCGCCGACATCCTCGAACGCGGTGTTTTCGGTGGTGTTCATGGGTGTTTCCTTGCTTCGATGGATGCGGCGGACACGCCGCGGACAGAGATCGCTCGTGGATCTCGGTGGTGAGTTCCTCTGGTGGGGGAGAGCTCCGCACCCACATGAGGTAGACAATCCGGATGGTAGGGCACTGCCCGTCGGCCGCGCAAGCCCTGTTGTTCCGGGGCGCTATCGTTGCGCCATGGAGCGTGGGGAGATCGTCGCGGTGTGGGCGCGGGAGATCGCGTCCGAGACGGGGCCGCTGCCGGGAAGCACGCTCGACGCGCTGCCGACGCCGCACGGGTGGTGCGGACAGGTCAGCGGAACGTCATCGCAGCTCGGGATGGCCGCGGCCGGCCGGATTGCGGAGGCCTACGGGCTGCCGCCGACCTCGCTGATCGTGCAAACAACGGACGGCGACGGAGTATTCCTGTGGGCCTATCCGGCCCCGTCGGCGGCCGACTACCACCGCCAGTGGCCGCAGCCGGTGATCGACGGCTCCGAGTTCACCGACGTGGCCCGTTCCGGCTCCGGCAGCAGCCTGCTCGACTACGTGCGGCTGACCGAGATGGCCCGCAAGCACCAGGCCGAATGGCGTGACCTGCGTGGCGGCCGGCCGGTCGACATCCAGCGTTTCATGCGGCGGCTGACCCTGCTGCGGGCCGGCGTCTTCGACATTCTCACGCGCTCCCGCCCGATCCAGGTGCGCGAGCTGCTGCTGCGCGTTGGCGTGCCGGCCGAGTCGCTGCCCGACGACGTGCTGCGGGCCCTCGACTACCCGATCGGCGGCGTGCCGACCGTGCCCCGGGCTCGCGGCGTCGCCTTCGCCGCCGACCGGGACCGTACCGACCGGATCACCTCGCCGGGCCGGTCGTAGCGCTCAGCAGGCCCAGCGACTGGGCCCGCAGGACGGC
Source organism: Kutzneria chonburiensis (assembly GCF_028622115.1). NCBI lineage: Bacteria > Bacillati > Actinomycetota > Actinomycetes > Pseudonocardiales > Pseudonocardiaceae > Kutzneria > Kutzneria chonburiensis. The sequence continues at coordinate 4,654,390 of NZ_CP097263.1, read as the reverse complement.
CGTGAGGCGGTCGGTCGCGGACAGCTTTCGGTACAGGTTCTCGGTGTGCTTGTGCACGGTCCGGTTGGAGATGCCCAGCCGGCGGCCGATCGCCTCCGCCGTCATGCCGTCGGCCAGCAGGCTCAGCACCGAGATCTCCCGCGGCGTCAGACCTGCCTCCGCCGCCGATTCTTGCGGCTTTTCCTCCTCCCGCACCGATTCCGTCCACTCCGCCAACTGTCTGACGAACCGGTCCACGCTCACCAGCAGCGGTTGCAGCCGTTGCACGTAGCTGCGCTCCCGGTCGTCGAACTCGCCGCCGTCCCGGTGCACCACGAACGTCCGGAACCGGCCGCTTTCCCTTGCCGGCAAAGGAATCGCGATGTGCCTGGTGACGCCGACCGTCTCGCGCAGCGTCGCGTACGCCTCGGTTCGCCGCCACACGCTCATCTCCGCCACGTCCGTCACCGCCAGCGGGCGTTGATCGCCCGTGCGCGCGTAGTGCTCCGGCAGCGGGTGGCCGCCGTCAAGTCCTTTACGCAGCAACGTGTTCAGTGGCAGCGAGCCGATCCACTCCGGCGCCCAGGCCTCCACCTTCGCCGTCGGTCCGCGCACGTCCGTCAGCAGCACCATCGTGCCGCCCAGCGCCCGTGCCAGTTCGTCCGCCACCAGCGGCCATGGCGACTCCGGCGCCGTCGTGTCCATCACCGCGGCCGCCAGGTCCAGCATGCGTTCATAGTCCAGCGCCGACAGGCCGTCCATCGATTCCCCTCAGAATTCGGACAGCCCCATGTATAGCGCACCCGTCACGCCAGGGCGGCATCTATCTTGGCCAGGCACGTCGCGAGCACGCTTTGCTCCTGGTCGGTCAGCGCGGCCACCACCCTGGACTCGTGGGCCAGCAGCCGCTGGACGGCGTCTTCGATCAGACGGTGACCGGCGTCGGTGAGCCGCACCGCCACCGCCCGCCGCGAGGCATTCGACGGCGCTCGCTCCACCAGCCCGGCCTCCTCCGCCCGGGCAATGCGCTGCGAGATGGCCCCCGCCGTCACGAGCGTGCGTTCGGTGATCTCCCGCGTCGTCAACTCGTACGGCGGGCCCGCGCGCCGGATCACGCTCAGCAGATCCAACGTCGCCGGATCGATGCCGATGACCGCCAGCGTCCGCCGTCGATCATCGGCCAGCGCCTTGGCCGTTCGCCACAGCGGCGTGATCACCGCGATCGAGTCGGTGTCCGCGCCCGGCAACTCCCGCCGCCACGCCTCCGCGATGTCCGCCACCGGCCATGTCGACCGCGGATCGTCGAGCGGATAGTTGGACACCGGCACCTCCACTGGCTACGTTTAGCGCTTAACGTAGCAGACTCGGGGGTGGATGATGGCGCGCAAGGTGCTGGTCACGGGTGGTAGCAGCGGTATCGGCAAGGCGGTCGCGGCGAGGTTCCGCGCGGCCGGGGACACGGTGGTGATCACCGGCCGGGACACGGAGCGGCTGGCCATGACGGCGAAGGAGATCGCCGCCGTGCCGATCGTGTGTGACGGCGTGGATCCGGGGCAGGTGCAGGCGCTGGCCGACGCGATCGGGCCGGAACTGGACGTCGTGGTCAACATGGCCGGCGGCAACACGGACTTCGGTCGGCCGGCGGCGGCGAGCCTGGACGACGTGGCGGCGTCATGGCGGGCGAATCTGGACGCCAACCTGGTCGGTGCGGTGATCACGACCACGGCGGTGCTGGACAAGCTGCGCCCGGGCGGCACGGTGATCAACGTGGGCTCGATCGGGGCGGAGTACGCGGGCGGTGGCTATGGCGCGGCGAAAGCGGCGTTGCAGGCCTGGACGGCCGGGCTGTCGGCGGAGATCGGCCCGCGGGGCCTGACCGCGAACGTGGTGTCGCCGGGTTACATCGAGGCCACCGAGTTCTTCCAGGGCCGCCTCACCGAGCGACGCCGCGAGACCCTGATCGGCCGGACCCACACGGGTCGGGCCGGCGTGCCCGACGATGTCGCGGCGATGGTGGAGTTCCTGGCCTCGCCGGGCGCCCGGCAGGTCACCGGGCAGACGGTTCACGTCAACGGGGGTGCGCACACCACCCGCTGACGTGAACCGGTCGGTTCAGTTGCCGTAGACCTGGAACTCCCACAGCGAATAGCCGTACTGGGTGGCGCGCTGGGTGCCGTTCATGCGCACGTAGCGGCCGGTGCCGGTGACGGCCAGCGACTGGTTGCCGCCGGTGCCGGTGGTGGTGCTGTAGATGGTCGACCAGTTGACGTTGTCGTTCGACGTCTGGATCTGGAAGCCCGTGGCGTAGGCCGCTTCCCAGTTCAGGTCGACCCGGCTGATGGTGTGGGTGGCGCCGAGATCCACCTGGAGCGACTGGGGATCGCTGAAGGCGGACGACCAGCGGGTGCCGGGATTGCCGTCAACGGCGTTGCCGGCGCCGAAACTGGCGTTCTCGGTGGACGACGCGGTGGCGGGTTTTCCTGCGACAGCAGGGTCGCGGTGCCGCCGCCGGAGGTCGGCGAGCCGTACAGTGCCAGCTCGTAAAGGGAATCGCCCCACTGGGAAGCCCGGCTGGTGGCGACGACCTTGACGTAGCGGGCGGTGGCCGACAGCGCTGTCGACTGGATGTCCTGTGGGGAGTTGTTGTTGGTGTATACGGTCGACCAGTTGTTGCCGTCGGTCGACGTCTGTAGCTGGTACGCCGACGCGGCGGCGGCCTCCCAGGTCAGGGTGGCGTGGGTGAGGTTGTAGTTCTGCCCGAGGTCGACCTGGATCGACTGGGGGTCGCTGAACGCGGACGACCACCGGGTGGTGATGTCGCCGTCGGTGGCGTTGGAGGCCGGGAACTGCGCGCTCTCGGTCGACGACGCGGTGGTGGGCTTGCCCTGGGCGATGTTCGTGCCGTAGTCGGGATTCTTGTTGTACACGGCCACGTAGTCGACGTTCAGCGACCCGCCGGAGGCGGTGGCGGCGTTGGGGCCGCCGCCGAACGCGGCCGGGAAGGCGCCGCCGATGGCCAGGTCGAAGATGATGAAGAAGCTGTGGTCGACGGCATTGGCCCAGGTGGTGGCGTCGACCTGGGTCGAGTTCAACGAGAAGTACTGCGTTCCGTCGAGGTACCACCGGATCTGCTCGGGCGAGGTGGAGCGGTCGAGCTCGACGGCGTAGGTGTGGTACCCGGTCTGGCAGCCGCCGCAGGCGCGTTCGCCGCTGCCGATGCCGGTGCCCTCGTTGCACGGGCCGCCCGGGCTCACGCCGCAGTGCAGCGTGCCGAACAGCGAGCTGCGGCCGTTGATGTCCTCGAGGATGTCGACCTCGCCGGAACCGGGCCACACCTGGCCGATCCGCAGCGGCGCGCCCAACATCCAGAATGCCGGCCAGTAACCGGCGCCGTTGGCGGTGGACAGGTTGGGCTGCTGGATGGACGCCTGGATCCGCACGACGCCGCCGGGCTGCGCGCCGAAGCCGTCGGCCTGGGTCTCGACCCGGCCGGATGTCCAGCCGGCGTTGGGATCGCTGCCCGAGTGCAGCGCCTTGAGCACGAGGTGGCCGGCGCCGTCGTGGTAGACGTTGTCGGTGCTGGTGGTGGTCGTCTCGATCTCGCCGGTGCCGAAGCTGGAGCCGGGACCGGCGTCGTAGCGCCAGGTTCCGGTGTCCAGGCCGGTGTTCGCGGCGCCGGTGAAGTCGTCGCTCCAGGTGGTGGTGAATCCCGCGGGTGGCGCGGGCACCGCGGCGGGCTGCGCGACGGCGGCCGCCACGGTGGTGGGCGCGGTCATTCCGATCGCGCCGGCTGCTGTCAGGGTCAACGCGAGCAGGCCGGTGGCGAGCCGTCCGGGCGAGCGGACCAGGCGCGCGCACTTGTCCCTGATCGACATGGGCACTCCTTGCGGGCGGGCAGGGCGACCGCATCTGGCGGGAGGCGTCACCTAGGCAGGTAACAGGGAGATTGCGAGAGCGCTCTCACCGGAAGCATCTCCCTCGATTCCGTTGACGTCAAGGGGTGTGCCGCCAGATGCGTCAACATCCTTGACATCTGCCGGAAATCATATGAGCCTGCCCCTTGAGAGCGCTCTCCCCCTGCCCCTGCCGGCTCTGGAGAGGGACCATGTCCACCACCGCACCGCCGCGGCGGCGGCTTCGCGCCGCCCTGCTGGCCACCGTCGCCGTCACGGCCACGTTTCTCGGCATCGCACCCGCACACGCTGCGGGAACCCTGATCTCGCAAGGCAAGCCCGCCACCTCGTCGTCCACGGAGAACGCCGGTTTCGGCGCTGCGAACGCGGTTGACGGCAACACTGGCACCCGCTGGTCGTCCGCCTTCAGCGACCCGCAGTGGCTGGAGGTCGACCTCGGTGGCGCGGCCACCGTCAGCCAGGTCGTGCTGAACTGGGAAGCCGCCTACGCCAAGGCGTTCCAGATCCAGACGTCCAGCGACAACGCCAACTGGACCACCATCTACAGCACCACCACCGGCACCGGTGGCGTGCAGACGCTCAACATGGCGGGTTCCGGCCGCTACGTGCGCATGCTCGGCACGCAACGCGCCACCCCGTACGGCTACTCGCTGTGGGAGTTCCAGGTCTACGGCACCGGCGGCGGGTCCAACCCCGGCGGCGGGACCGGCGCGCCGCCCGACTCGTTCTGGGGCGACACCAGCACGATTCCGGCCGCGCACAACGTGGTCGAGGTGAAGATCCTCAACCGCACCAACGGCAAGTACCCGGACAGTCAGGTGTACTGGAGCTTCAACGGGCAGACCCACTCCATCGCCGAGCAGCCCTACCTCGACATGCCCGCGAACTCCGCCGGACGCATGTACTTCTACCTCGGCGCGCCCAACAGCCAGTACTACGACTTCATCGAGTTCACGGTCGGGGCCTCGGTCTTCAACGGCAACACCACCCGCGTCGACGCGTTCGGGCTCAAGCTGGCCATGCGCCTGCACGCACACGACGGCTATGACGTCCAGGTCGGCGAGGACTACCAGACCTTCCAGGAGGATCGGGCGACCACCTTCCAGAAGTTCACCAACGAGGTGCCGACCGAGTTCAAGCAGCTGGCCCAGATCCAGTCGCCGTACCGGATCCCGGCGCCCGGCAGCGCCGCCGCCTTCCAGCCCGGTGGCCAGTACGCCAACTACTTCACCGCCTACGCCCAGTCCGTCGGCGTGAACGAAACCACGCAGTACATCTTCGGCTGCGCCAACTCCATGGCGTCCAACCCGAACATGTGCGCCGCGCTGAACCGCCACACCGCCCAGCTGCCGTCGTCCCAGCAGCAGGACCCGTCGCAGTTCTACCTGTCCGCGCCCGGCAACTACTACGCCAAGTTCTGGCACGACCACGCCATCAACCACCTGGCTTATGGCTTCCCGTACGACGACGTCGCCGGCCAGTCCTCGTTCATCTCGCACGGCAACCCCCAGTGGCTGGAGGTCGCCGTCGGCTGGTGAGCCCAGCCCGGCCCTGCTCGGCGGAACGGCGCCCGTTCCGCCGAGCAGGCATGCTGGTGCGGTGCGAGTGGTGGTTCTGTCCGACACACATGCGCCGCGTTTCTGGAAGGCGTGCCCGCCGCGGGTGGCCGCGCACCTGCGGGGCGCGGACCTGATCCTGCACGCCGGGGACGTGTGCGTGCCGTCCGTGCTGGACGAGCTGGCGGTGTACGCGCCAGTACAGGTGGTCCTCGGCAACAACGACGGCCCTGACATCGCAGCCTGGGGTGCACCGGAGACGTTGGAGCTGGACATCGACGGTCTCCAGATCGCGATGATCCACGACAGCGGCCCCAAGGCCGGCCGGGCGGCGCGCATGCAACGTCGCTTTCCTGGCGCCGACCTGGTCGTGTTCGGCCACTCGCACATCCCGATGGACCTCACCGAGGCCGGCGTGCGGATCTTCAACCCGGGCTCGCCGACCGACCGCCGCCGGCAGCCGCACGGCACGCTCGGCCTGCTCACGGTGGCCGAAGGGCAGCTGCTCAAGGCCGAGATCGTCCCGGTGGCCTGACTACTCCGTCCGGGTTACGGTGAGCCGGTGGCGCGACGGTCGGCGGTGCCGGACCCGGTGGAGCCGATGCTGGCCGGCTCCGACGGGGGAACGCTGCCGGACACGGGGGAGTGGTCCTACGAGTTCAAGTGGGACGGCTACCGGGCGGTGATGCGCGTCGCCGAGGACGGCACGACGCGGCTGAACAGCCGGAACCTCAACGATTTAACCGACAGGTACGTCGAGCTGACCGAGCCGGGGCTGGGGACGGCGGCGGTAGTGGATGGGGAGGTAGTGGCGTTGGACCGGGACGGGGTCCCGGACTTCAACCTGCTGCAGAACAAGGCGGTCAAGGTGCAGTACTTCGCCTTCGACCTGCTGCGGCTCGGCGACCGGGACCTCACGGACGAGCCGTACCGCCGACGCCGTGAGCTGCTGGCGGAGCTGACCGCGAGCAGTCCCAGGTTCTCGGTGACGCCGTACTACGACCACGCGGACGTCGACCCGACCGAGCTGCTGCGGATCGCGGAGGCGTCGCGGCTGGAAGGCCTGATCGCCAAGGTCACGAACTCCCGCTACCACCCGGGCCGACGCAGCCAGGAATGGCTGAAGCACCCGTTCATCCACACCCAGGAGGTGGTGCTGGGCGGCTGGCGGCCGGGCCAGGGCCGCCGGGACGGCACGATCGGGGCGCTGCTGCTCGGCGCGTACGACGACAGCGGCCTGAAGTACATCGGGGATGTGGGCACGGGCTTCACCGATCAGGCGCTGCGAGACCTGCACCAAGAGCTGGAACCGTTGGCGTGCAAGGATCCGCCGTTCGTCAACGCGGTGCCGAGGATCGCGCCCGCCGGGTGCACTGGCTGCGGCCGGAGAAGGTCGGCGAAGTGGAGTACCGAAAGTTCACTGTGGACGGTGTACTGCGGCATTCCTCGTGGCGCGGCCTGCGACCGGATCGCCGGCCGGAAGAGGTGCGCTGCCCGGATTAGCCGCGCGGGCAGCCGGGTAGCCACCGAAAGTGGAGCAGAAGGAGCTGCTGCGGTCGCTGGCCAAGGTCGCGAACACGCTGACGGCCACGGAGGTGCCGTTCGCACTGACCGGCGGCTGCGCCGTGTACGCCAGGGGCGGCCCGCCGACCACACACGACGTGGACGTGCTGGTCCGCGAACGGGACGTGTCGCGGGCGGTGAGCGCCCTGGTGGCGTCCGGCCTGCGCGCCGCCGAAACGCCGCTGGACTGGCTGGCCAAGGTGTACGACGGCGACCGGCTGGTCGACCTGCTGCACCATCCTAACGGTGAACCCGTTACGGACGACGTGCTGAAGCGGGCCGAGCACATGCGGGTGGGGCCGGCGGAGATGCCGGTCGCCACCGCCACGGACCTGATGGTGGACAAGCTCAAGGTGTTCGGGCCACACCGCTGCGATTTCACCGAGCTGCTGCCGATCGCGCGGGCGCTGCGCGAGCAGGTGGACTGGAAGCAGGTGTGGGACCGCACCGTCGAATCACCCTATGCGGAAGCGTTTCTGTTGCTGCTCAAGCGATTGGACATCGAGGAGGTCGTGCCGTGAACGTGCCGCAGTACGACGTGGCGGCGTTGTGCCGCGCGCTCGCCGAGGACCCGCGGACCGCCGAACTGGGCGTCCACGTGCGGATCCGCGGCGATCAGCTGTTCCTGTCCGGCGACGTGGCGTGTGAGCAGCGTCGCGCGGCGGTGGCCGAGGTGGCCGCCGAGCACGCGGACGGTTTGGTGCTGCACAACGAGGTGCACATCGTCGGGGCACAACCGCCGACCGAACAGGAGGACCTGCGATGATCCGGGTCGCCGCGGTCGGCGACGTGCATCTCGGCGTCGACACCAGGGGAACCCTGCGCCCGGCCTACGAAAACATTGCCGAGCAAGCGGATCTGCTGCTGCTGGCCGGTGATCTGACCCGCCTCGGCACGGTCGCCGAAGGCGAGGTGGTGGCCGACGAGTTCGCCGGCCTGGACGTGCCGGTCGTCGCGGTGCTGGGCAACCACGATCACCAGTCCGACGCCGAGGACAAGATCGCCGCGCTGCTGGCCGACCGCGGCATCACCGTGCTCGAAGGCAGCGGAACCGTGGTGCAGGTCAACGATGTCCGGGTCGGGATCGCCGGCGCCAAGGGCTTCGGCGGCGGTTTTGCCGGCAAGTGCGGGCATGCCTTCGGCGAGCGTGAGATGAAGGCGTTCATCCACCACAGCGAGGACATCGCCGAACAGCTGCGCACCGCGCTGCTGGGCCTGACCGCCGACGTGCGGATCGCGCTGACGCACTACTCGCCGTCGGCCGACACGCTGCGCGGCGAGCCGCCGGAGATCTTCCCGTTCCTCGGCTCGTACCTGCTGGCCGAGGCGATCGACGACAGCGCAACCGATCTGGCCGTGCACGGGCACGCGCACTACGGCAGCGAGGCCGGCACCACCGCCGGCGGCGTGCGCGTCCGCAACGTTGCCCAGCCGGTGATCCAGGCCGCGTACCGCATCTACACGTTGGAACCCTCGGCGGCCGTGCCGGAGTGAGCACGGATCTCGGCGGCCTCGGCGTGGAAACCGGCGTTGTCGAGCAAGATTTCGGCCTGCCGCCAACACAAAGCGGCGTCCTCCAGCTTGCCCGCCTCGTGCAGCACCATCCCGAGCTGCCGCAGCGCCCGGGCGTGTTCCTGCGGCAGGCCAAGGCCTTCGGCCGTCGCGACGGCCCGCTCGGCCAGCGCCAGCGCCGATTCCGGCGAGTTGGTCAGCAGCCCGACCCAGCTCAGCAGCCGCCACGCCCACGCCTTGCCGGCCACGTCGTCGTGCTCGTCGAAGAACACCAGCGCCTGCTGCACCTCGGTGCGCGCGGTGTCCTTCGCGCCCATCCGCAGGTACGTCTCGGCCAACGTCAGCCGCAGATTGGCCACCAGATCGGGGTCACCGAGCCGGTGCGCGTCGGTCAGGCTGGCGTGGATGTGCTCAACGGCCCCGGACAGCTCGCCGCGCGCCTGCAACACCCGGCCCAGCTCCAGCGCCGCGGACAGCATGCCCATCCGGTCACCCAGCTCGGCGGCGGTTTCACGAGCCTGCCTCAGATACGCCTCAGCCTCGGACGACCGACCCGCCCGCCGCTCGATCGCGCCCAGTGAGCACAGCACGTCGACCTGCCCGTGCCGGTTGCCGGCGGTCTCGAAGCGCCGCATCGCCATCTCGTGGCACGTCTTGGCCTCGGCCTGCCGCCCAAGCCACTCGTGCATCCAGCCGATGCCGTGCCAGGCGTAGCCGGCGCCGTCGGCGTCCTCCAGGTACTCGAAGACGTCCTTCGACCGGGTGAAGTCGCGCTGGGCCTCGGCGAACCGGTGCCGCCGGCTGTGCAGCAGTCCGCGCTGCTGCACGAGAATCGCCTCGGCCGGCGTCGCCCCGACCGCGGCGTCCAGGCCGAGCCCGTTGTCGTGCTCCCAGTCGTCGAACCGGGCCCGCAGGTCGCAGACGGCGGCGCCGGCGACGGCCAGCCGGGTCGTCTGCTCGGCCAGCCCCAGCGCGACACACTGCGTGATCACGCCGCCGAGCGTCGTCCACTCGGCGTCGAACCAGCCGGTCGGGTCGGAAAGCAGCCGCTCACCCAGCACGCCGGCGTCGCCGCCGGGCAGGCGCGGGCCGCGCTGCGCGATCTTGTGGTCGGCGCACTCGACCAGCGCCACCCACTGGTCCATCAGTGCGACCAGCGGCGCGTCGTCGACGTCGCCGAGGTCGCGGCCGAACACCCGGAGCAGGTCGTGCAGGCGGTACCGGGTCTGCCCGAGCGCGTCCCAGCCGACGGTCTCCACCAACCGGGCGTCGACCAGCGCCTCCACGTGGTCCTCGGCCGTGTCCGGGTCGACACCGAGCAGCGGCCCGGCCACCCAGGCCGGGAAGTCCGGCGTGTCCAGCCGGGCCAGCAGCCGGAACGCCCGCTGCTGCGGCTCGGCCAGCTCCCGGTAACTCAGCGTGAGACTGGCCCGTACATCCAGGTCGCCGAACCGCAGCTCGTCCAGCCGACGGCGCTCGTCCGACAGGCGTGTGACCAGCTGCGTCAGCCGCCAGTGCGGCCGTGCGACCAGCCGTGCCGCCGCCACGCGCAGCGCCAGCGGCAGTCGCCCACAGTAGTCGGCAAGCTGCTCGGCGGCTTCCGGCTCCGCGTTCACCCGGGCCTCGCCCAGCGCCTCGGTCAGCATGCGCACGGCGTCGCCGGGCGTCAGCACCTCCAACGGCAGGACCTGGGCCTCCAGGCTGGCCAGCGCGGCGCGGCTCGTCACGAGGGCCGCGGACGTGGTCGTGCCCGGCAGCAGGGGGCGGACCTGGGCCTCGGTCGCGGCGTTGTCCAGCACGACCAGGATCCGCCGGTCGGCCAGCCGGTCCCGGTACAGCGCGACCCGCTGGTCCAGCGTTGCCGGGATCGCGGCGCCGGGCGTGCCGAGGCCGCGCAGCAGCCGGTCCAACGCCTCCGCCGGCTCCACCGGACAATCCTGCGCGCGCAGGTCGAGGTACAGCTGGCCGTCCGGGTAGCAGCTGCGCACCAGGTGCGCGACGTGCACGGCGAGGCTGGTCTTGCCGACGCCGCCGGGGCCGGTGATCACCCACACCCGGTGGGCATCCCGCTCGGCCCGCAGGCTGTGGGTCATCCGGACGATGTCCTCGGTGCGGCCTGCCAGCGTGGCCACGGCCGGCGGCAGCTCGCAGCGCGGCGCCCAGGCCGGCTCCGGCCGCTGTGGGATGTCGGCCGGCGCGGCCGAGTCGCCCAACACAGCCTGGTGCAACGCCCTGAGCTCGGCGTTCGGGTCGATACCGAGCTCGTCGGCCAGCACTTCGCAGCAGCGCCGGTACGCGTCCAGGGCCTGGGCCTGCTGGCCGCCGCGGTGCAGCGCGAGGATGAGCTGGGCCCAGAACCGCTCACGTAACGGTTGTTGCGTTACTAGTGAGCGCAGCTCGTCGACGAGCGCGTCGTGCCGGCCGAGCCGTAGCTCGACCTCGTTGCGCCGCTCCACCGCGTCCCAGCGGCGCTCGTCCAGGCGTAGCGACTCGGTCGGATGTCCGGTGAACGCCGGCCCGCGCCACAGCGCCAGCGCCTCGCTCAGCAGCCGTGACTCCTCGGCGGTGTCCCCGCCGCGTTCCGCCTGCCGGGCCTGCGATCGCAGCCGTTCGAACCGGGTCAGGTCCAGCGCGTCCGGCTCGATCCGGATCGAATAGCCGCCGGGAACCGTGCGCACCAGCGAACTGTCGCCGAGGCTGTTGCGCAGGCGCATCACGTGCGTCTGCACCGTGGCGCGGGCGCCGTCCGGCGGATCCTCGCCCCACAGCCGGTCGACCAGGTCGTCAACGGAGACGGGTTCGTTGGCGCGCAACAACAACACCGCCAGCAGCAGCTGCTGTTTGGCCGAACGCAACTGCACCGTTCGGCCGTCGCGTCGCGCCATCAGCGGCCCGAGCACGCCGAACTCCCAGCCGATTCCGGACATGGCCCCCACTGCGCACAACTCGAACGGGTTCGAACAAACGCGACTGTACCCCGGGGCGTCAGCGAAAAGTCAGCGTTCCGTGCCGGGCACCGCCAGCAGCCGAATCACGCTCGGGTGCGGTGAAGTCACGCCCCCGTGACCGTGACCGGGTCACGGTGACCTGAGTCACGGTCGCTGACGTCCCCGCCGCCGACCGGTCAGGGCGGAGTCAGCGCCGGCGACCAGTCTTTCTTCCCGGTAGAGGGGATGGGGACATGAACAAGCTGACCGGAGCGATGGCCATCGCCGCGACGCTGGCGGCGGGAATCGCCTTCGCCGCACCGGCGAGCGCGGCCACGAATCCGTACACGCCGGGCAGCGTCTGCGGTTCGGGCTACCACGAGCTGGACCACCACGCGCTGACCGGCGCCACGGTCTACCTGATGTACGACGGCGCCACGGACTGCGTCGTGACCATCAAGACCGCCGCCATCGGCACCAAGACCGACACCGAGTCGATCCTCGAGGTGGCCTCGAATCCGGTGCAGGTCGCCGATGACGAGGGCTACTACGCCTACTACGCGGCGTCCAGGGTGCGTGCGCCCGGCGTCTGCATCAAGTGGGGCGGCATGGAGGGCAACTCCATCTGGGAGACGTCGGCCTGGGGCCACTGCGGCTGAGATTGTTTGAGGGGAAAGAAAATGAACAAGCTGATCGCCACCGCGGGCATCGCCGCGGCGCTGGCCTCCACGGTCGCCTTCGCCGCGCCGGCGAGCGCCGCGACCAACCCGTACACGCCGACCGGCGTCTGCGGGTCGAGCTACCACGTCATCGACCAGCACGCCCTCTCCGGCGCGACGGTTTACCTGATGTACAACGGTTCCTGGAACTGCGTCGTCACGATCAAGACGTCTGACGTCGGCACCAGGACCGACATCTCGGCCATGCTCGAGACCCAGACCAACCCGCCCGGCTCCTACGACGACCCGGGCAAGTACGAGTACTACGCCTCCGGCGCCGGCCCGGCCAGGGGGCACTGCGTGAAGTGGGGCGGCATGTCCCGTGACGACATCTGGTTGAGCGGCTGGGAACACTGCGGCTGAGCGCGCGTCGAAGGGTGATCCGCATGAAGACTGGAATGATCGCGGTCGTGCTGGCGGCGTTCGCGGCGCTGCTGGCCACCACGGGCACCGCACAGGCCGAGTCCGCGCCCGGCTGCTCGGGCACGGTGGAGATCGGCTCGACGGCGTACGTCGACTACGGCGGCCAGCACATCGCCTCGGTCAAGCAGTTCAAGGGCTGTGGCAAGAACTGGGCGTACGTGTACGCCTGGCAGGGTTTCGTGGACAGCGGCAAGGGCTTCACCCTGCGCACGGCGATCGGCGCGTTCGGCAGCGCCAGCCAGCAGGAGGCCGACCGCTACCTGGGGCTCACGATCGGCCACCACAACCAGCGCGAGCTGTGGTCGACCGGCACGGACACGCTCGACACCTGCACGGCCGCGTTCGGCGCTGTCGTCATCGACGGCGCCGATCACACCCCCGACAACCACACATCGATCAGGTGCTGACCGTGATGCGGAAACTGTTGTGCGCCATGGGAGTCCTGGCGTTGGCGACGGTCGGTGCGGGCACGGCGCAGGCCGAGACCGCCCCGGGCTGTGCCAGCACTGTCCAAATCGGAGCGACCGCCTATGGTCAGTACCAGGGCCAGAACGTCATCTCGGTGAAGCAGTTCAAGGGCTGCGGCAAGAACTGGTCGTACATCTACGTGTGGCAGAGCTTCCGGGACAAGCACATCGCTTACTCGGCGAGCGCTTTCGTCAACGCGCAGTACGACGACGCCGAGTTGGTCCAGGGCGAGGTCGACAAGTCCGGGAGCCCGGTGGAGCTGTGGTCGAAGGGCACGGACACGCTGACCGTGTGCACCCAGGCCGAGGGAATGCTGGCGTTCGGCAACGAGAACGTCGTCCAGGCCTCGACGGGCTGGCGTTGCTGAGAGGGGAAGCAATGAAGCTCGCGTTGGCCGCCGTCACGGCGGCGGCCTTGGTGGTGACCGGACTCGGTTCCGGTGTGGCGCAGGCCGAGCAGGCACCCGGCTGTTCGAGCACTGTCCAAATCGGATCGACCGCCTATGGCCAGTACCAGGGTCAGAACGTCATCTCGGTGAAGCAGTTCAAGGGCTGCGGCAAGAACTGGGCCTACACCTACGTGTGGGAGAGCTTCCGCGACCGGCACATCGCCTATCGGGCCCACGCCTCGGTCTACGTGCAGTTCGACGGCGGTATGTCGTGGGGCGACGTGGACAAGACCGGCAGCCCGGTCGAGGTGTGGTCGGAGGGCACGAACACGCTGGACGCGTGCACGGCGGCGGCGGGCTACATCCAGTTCGGCACCAGCGGTTCCGTCGACGCGAAGACCGGATGGCGTTGCTGAGAGGGGAAAGCGTGAAGTTCCTGTTGGCCGCCGCGGCGTCGTTGGCGCTGGTGGCGGGTGGTCTCGGGGCGGGCGTGGCACAGGCGGAGTCCGCGCCCGGGTGCTCGAGCACCGTCCAAATCGGATCGACCGCGTACGCCACGTTCCAGGGCAAGAGCATCGCCTCGGTGAAGCAGTTCAAGGGCTGCGGCAAGAACTGGGGCTACATCTACGTGTGGGAGAGCTTCCGTCAGCGGGGCCTGCACTACCGGCTCACCGCCGCCGTCGCGGTGAATCCCGGTCCGAACGCCACGTACAAGGGTGGCACGGACAAGGGGGACGACCCGGTCGAGCTGTGGTCCGGTGGCACCGACACGCTGTCGGACTGCACCGCCGGCTACGGCGTGATCTCCCTTTACCAGTTCGACAACTACGTGGCCCAGACGGACAAGCGATGCTGAGGCCCTCACTGTGGCGGCCGCCGCGGTCGCGCTGGTGATCGGCGGTCTCGGGGCGGGTGTGGCGCAGGCGGAGTCGGCGCCGAGTTGTTCGAGCACGGTGCAGATCGGCTCGACGGCGTACGTCACGTTCCAGGGGAAGACCATCGCCTCGGTGAAGCAGTTCAAGGGCTGCAACAAGAACTGGGGCTACATCTACGTCTGGGACAGCTTCCGTCAGCGCGGTCTGCACTGGTACCTCCTCGCGGCGGTGAACGTCAACCCCGGCCCGCGCAACGCGTTCCAGGGCGACACGACCGACCTCGACAGTGCGACCGAGTTGTGGTCGACGGGCACCGACACGTTGTCGGAGTGCACCGCCGGTTACGGCCTGATCTCGATCATCGGGTACGACCACTACTCGGCCATGACGGACACGCGTTGCTGAGAAGGAGAGTTGTGAAGTTCCTCGGAGTCGCGGCCGTGGCGGCCGCGTTGACCGTCGCCGGTCTGGGTTCTGGTGTGGCGCAGGCGGAGTCGGCGCCTGGTTGTTCGAGCACGGTGCAGATCGGGTCGACGGCGTACATCACGTACGGCGGTCAGACGATCGCGTCGGTGAAGCAGTTCAAGGGCTGCAACCAGAACTGGGCCTACACGTATGTGTGGGACCAGTTCCGGTCGAAGCGCACGGACTACACCATCGACACCTACATCGACGCGGGCAGCGACCCGCTCGGATACCAGGTGAGCGGGCGGGGCGCGCACGAGCTGTGGTCGCAGGGCACGAACACGCTGAGCGTCTGCACGCAGGCGGCCGGGGCGATCTGGATCGTCGGCGGCAACCTGCTTGGCGGCGCTGAGACCAGCAAGCGTTGCTGAGAAGGAGAGTTGTGAAGTTCCTCGGAGTCGCGGCCGTGGCGGCCGCGTTGACCGTCGCCGGTCTGGGTTCTGGTGTGGCGCAGGCCGAGACGCCGCCGGGATGCTCGAGCACGGTGCAGATCGGGTCGACGGCGTACATCACGTACGGCGGTCAGACGATCGCGTCGGTGAAGCAGTTCAAGGGCTGCAACCAGAACTGGGCGTACACCTACGTGTGGGACCAGTTCCGGGCCAACCACTCGGACTACTACGTGGCCAGCTCGATCGACGCGGGCACGGATCCGTTGGGCTACACGGTGAGCGCCAAGGGCGCCCGTGAGAACTGGTCGTACGGCACGAACACGCTGAGCGTGTGCACGCGTGCGGACGGCCTGATCTACAGCGCCGGCAAGGACTATGGCGGCGCGGAGACCAGCAAGCGCTGCTGACCCCCTACAGCAGCGGCAAAACCCCCAGGCTTGCCGGCCCGGGGGTTTTGTCATGCCTGGACGTGTTGCCGTTCGCGATGGCGGGCCTGGCGGGCGCGGTTGGCGCAGGTCTTGGTGTCACAGAACCGGCGCCGTTCGTCGCCCTGGGCGAAGACCAGCACGCAGTCGTGGTTGGCGCAGCCCCGCACGTGGGCCGCCGCCACGACCTCGACCGCGGAGCGGGCGATCACGGAGAGACCGCCGCCGCCCCACTCGACCACCGGGCCGTCCGGAGTGGACGTGAGGGTGGTCTGACAGCGGAAGGCGGCCCGGTTGATGTTCTGGACGGCCTCGTGGGCGGCGGACCGGGTCTCGATGGCCGCGCGGAAGACCTCGCGGATGTCGTCGCGCAGCGCCCGGACCTCGTCACCGTCGACCTTGCCGATGCCCGGGTGCAGCTCGAGCCAGGCCGCCAGCCCCTCATCGTCGGCGATCAGGTCGACCTCGCGGCCGCGGAGCCGGACCGCCGTGTTGGCCAGGTCGACCGCCAGCGGCTCGCCGACCAGTGGAAACGTCGTCACGTCGGAGAGAGTAACGCATAAGGCGTTACCTGTGCTACGGTCGCCAAAGTAACGCACAGGGCGTTATTTCGACTTCGGAGGATGTCATGGCGATCCGGTACCGCAGGGCGACCGTCGACGGGCTGTCGGTGTTCTACCGGGAGGCCGGCGACCCGGACCGGCCCACGCTGCTGCTCCTGCACGGCTTCCCGACCTCGTCGGTGATGTTCCGCGACCTGATCCCGGCGCTGGCCGACGAGTTCCACCTGATCGCCCCCGACCTGCCCGGCTTCGGCCAGTCCGACATGCCCACCGTCGAGGAGTTCGACTACAGCTTCGACCACCTGGCCGAGGTGATCGACAAGTTCGTCGACCAGCTCGGACTCGGCACCTTCGGCATCTACGTGCAGGACTACGGCTCGCCAGTCGGCTTCCGGCTCGCGCTCAAGCGCCCCGACCAGGTACGGGCGATCATCACCCAGAACGGCAATGCCTACGACGAGGGCCTGGTCCCCGAGTTCTGGGCCCCGCTGCGGGAGTTCTGGGCTGACTGGAACCCCACCACCGAGGCTCCCGTTGCCGCCGCTTTGGCCCCCGAGGTCACCGTCTGGCAGTACCTGCACGGCGAGCCCGACCCCGAACTCGTCAGTCCCGACGCCATCGCCCTCGACAACGCACTCTTGGCCCGCCCCGGTGCCCGCGAAGTGCAGCTCCGGTTGTTTCACGACTACCGCACCAATCCGCCGCTCTACCCCGCTTGGCAGGCATTTTTGCGTGAGCGCCACCCCGGCGTGTTGGCCGTGTGGGGCCGCAACGACCAGATCTTCGGCCCCGACGGCGCTCGCGCCTTCGCCCGGGACGTGCCCGACGCCCAGATCCACCTGCTCGACGCCGGCCACTTCGCCCTGGTGTCGCAGGCCCCGGTCATCGCGGCCCTGATCAAGGACTTCGCGCCCAAGTACCTGCCCTGACCCGCCTCCTCACACACTTTCGAATGTCACATGCGCGTCGTACTTGCCTCCCTGCGGCACATCCGGACCGCATGTGCCACGGGGAGGCGTGGGTGGGGCGCAGGGGGTAGGGGGCTGGTGGGGGTGGCGTGGTGGGGCCAGGATCGAGGCATGACGGACAGCGTGAAAGCGGGCCTGCGCGACCATCTGCTGCTGCACTTCGGCCAGCACTCCAAGCTGCGTGACGGCCAGTTTCCGCTGGTCATCGAGCGTGGCGAAGGCGTGCACGTGATCGACACGGACGGCCGGCGGTATCTGGACGCGCTGTCCTGCCTGTTCTGTGCGCAGCTGGGCTACGGCTACGGCGAGGAGTTCGCGGAGGCGGCGACGGCCCAGCTCAAGCGGCTGCCGTTCAACACGAACTGGAACACGGCCCACCCGCCGGCCATCGAGCTGGCGGAGCGGCTGGCGGAGCTGGCGCCGGAGGGGATCAACCGGGCGTTCTTCACCTCGGGCGGCTCGGAATCGGTTGAGTCGGCGTGGAAACTGGCCCGCCAGTACCACGTGGCCAACGGCCAGCCGGAGCGCGTGAAAGCGGTTGCCCGCCGCACGGCCTACCACGGCCAGACGCTCGGCGCGCTGGCGCTGACGGGAGTCGACGCGCTGAAGGAGCCGTTCGGCCGGCCGGCGATCGACGTGGTCCGGGTGCCCAACACGGGCGAGGGCGACCTCGAATTCCTGCTCAGGGAAACGGAAGACGCGATCATCGCCGCCGATCCGGGGACGGTGGGCATGATCATCGCGGAGCCGGTGCAGAACGCGGGCGGCTGCTTCGTGCCGCCGGTCGGCTACTGGACCGGCCTGCGCGCGATGGCCGACCGCTACGGCATCCTGCTGGTGGCCGACGAAGTGATCACCGGCTTCGGCCGGATCGGCGAGTACGTGGCGGTGCCGGAGGTGGTGCCGGACATGATCACCGTCGCCAAGGGTCTGACCTCGGCTTACGCGCCGATGGGCGCGGTGCTGGTGCACGACCGGGTGGCGGAGCCGTTCTTCCGCCCGGGCCAAGCACTCTCGCACGGCCTGACCTTCGGCGGCCACCCGCTGGCCGCGGCGATCGCCCTGCGCAACCTGGAGATCTTCGAACGGGACAAGATCCTCGACGGCGTCCGGGAGCTGACCCCGCACCTGCGCAGCCGCATGCAGGAGCTGCGGGAGCTGCCGGGGGTCGTCGACGTCCGCGGCGACGGCTTCTTCTACGCCGCTGAGCTGGCCACGGACGACCTCGGGCCGATCACCGCCGGCCTGCTGGAAGCCGGCCTGATTGCCCGCACGGACAGCCGGGGCAAGCCGGTCGTGCAGATCGCGCCACCCCTGGTGTGCGAGCGCGAGCACCTGGACGAGATCGTGGACAAGATCGGCGGCGTTCTGGGTGAATATCTACAGAAAAGTTGACGGGGCGCGGCTAAGCTGTAGAAAATAGACGCCCACCATCGAGGAGGCGGACCGTGCAGGTGTCCTTCGACGCGCACCCGGACAGCTACCGGCACTGGAAGCTGCGCGTCGAGGGGGAGCTGGCCTGGCTGGTGCTGGACGTCGACGAGACGGCCGGCATCGTGCCCGGCTACGAGCTCAAGCTGAACTCCTACGACCTCGGCGTGGACATCGAGCTCTACGACGCCACCCAGCGGCTGCGCTTCGAGCATCCGCGGGTCCGCACGGTCGTCGTCACCTCGGGCAAGGACCGTGTGTTCTGCGCCGGCGCCAACATCCGCATGCTCGCCGCGTCCAGCCACGAGTGGAAGGTGAACTTCTGCAAGTTCACCAACGAGACCCGCAACGGCATGGAGGACGCCACCGAGCACTCCGGCCAGACCTATCTGGCCGCGGTCAACGGGTCCTGCGCCGGCGGCGGCTACGAGCTGGCCCTGGCCTGCGACCACATCGTGCTGGTCGACGACAACTCCTCGGCGGTGTCGCTGCCCGAGGTGCCGCTGCTGGGCGTGCTGCCCGGCACCGGCGGTCTGACCCGCTTGGTGGACAAACGCCGCGTCCGCAAGGACCGCGCCGACGTGTTCGCCACCCGAAGTGACGGCATGCGTGGCAAAGCGGCCGTCCAATGGGGACTGGTCGACGAAGTCGTGCCGCCACGGCGGTTTGACGAGGTGGTCCGGGAGCGGGCGCTGGAGGCGGCACGGAACTCGACCCGGCCGCAAGACGCCCAGGGCATCGAGCTGACGCCGCTGGAGCGCGAGACGGACGACGACGGCGTCCGTTACCGGTACGTGCAAGCGAAGTACGACCGCGAGCTCGGCCTGGTCAAGATCACCGTGCACGCGTCGACCGACGAGAACTGGCCGCTGACCGTCACCCGCGAGCTCGACGATCTCATCTTGCGCTTGCGCACCAACGAGACCGAGCTCGGCACCTGGGTGTTCACCACCGCCGGCGACCCGGAAGCCGTGCTGGCCCAGGAACATCGGCTGCTGACCGACGATTCCTGGCTGGGCAACGAGATCCGGCACTTCTACAAGCGCGTCCTCAAGCGACTCGACGTCACCAGCCGCAGCCTGATCGCGCTCATCGAGCCCGGCTCCTGTTTCGTCGGCATGCTGCTGGAACTGGCCTTCGCCTGCGACCGTCAGTACATATTGGACGGTCCGCCGATCGACGACGAGGACAGTGACGAGCGGGCGGCGATCCAGCTGACCCCGGCCAACTTCGGCCCGTTCCCCATGGGCAACGGCATCACCCGCCTGCAATCCCGTTTCTACGGCGAGGATGTCACGCGACTGTCCGAATTGGACAAGCCGGTCGACGCCGTCGAAGCGGCCGATCTCGGCCTGGTGACCGAGGCATTCGACGACATCGACTGGGTCGACGAGATCCGCATCGTGCTGGAGGGCCGGGCCTCGCTGAGCCCGGACGCCCTGACCGGCATGGAGGCCAACCACCGGTTCGTCGGCCCGGAAACCCTGGAAACCAAGATCTTCGCCCGGCTCACCGCCTGGCAGAACTGGATCTTCAACCGACCAGGAGCATCGGGACCAGAAGGCGCTCTCCGGCGTTACGGCACCGGTCAGAAGGCGGTCTTCGACCGGAAGCGGGTGTGAACAATGGCCAGTCCCATCAACTATGACGAGAAGATCCCCAACAACGTCGACCTGTCCTCGGACCGGCGGCTCCAGCGCGCCCTCGAGGGCTGGCAGCCCAAGTTCATGAACTGGTGGTCGGAAATGGGGCCGACGCTGGAGACGCACGACGTCTACCTGCGCACCGCGGTCAGCGTCGGCCGCGCCGGCTGGGCCCACTTCGACCACGTCAAGCTGGACGAGTACCGGTGGGGCATCTTCCTGGCCGAGCGCGAGCAGGCCCGCACCATCGGCTTCGGTGAGCACCGCGGCGAGCCGGTGTGGCAGCAGGTTCCCGGCGAGTACCGGGCCGACCTCCAGCGGCTGATCGTCATCCAGGGCGACACCGAACCCGCTTCCGTTGAGCAGCAACGACTTCTCGGGCTGACTGCGCCCAGCCTCTACGACCTGCGCAACCTGTTCCAGGTCAACGTCGAAGAGGGCCGGCACCTGTGGGCCATGGTCTACCTGCTGCACGCCTACTTCGGCCGTGAGGGCCGCGAGCAGGCCGAGGACCTGTTGCTGCGCAACTCCGGCAGCCCGGACTCGCCCCGCATCCTCGGCGCGTTCAACGAGGAGACCGCCGACTGGCTGGCCTTCTACATGTTCACCTACTTCACCGACCGGGACGGCAAGTACCAGCTCGGCACGCTCAAGGAAAGCGCTTTCGACCCGCTGTCGCGGACGTGCGAGTTCATGCTCAAGGAAGAGGCGCACCACATGTTCGTCGGCACCACCGGTGTCGACCGGGTGGTGGCCCGAACCGCCGAGCTGATCCGCGAGCACGACACGTTCGACATCGCGCCGCACGGCGGCATCCCGCTGGAGATCATCCAGAAGTACATCAACTTCCACTACACCGTGTCGCTGGACCTGTTCGGCAGTGAAACGTCGACCAACGCGGCCAACTACTACACCGCCGGGCTCAAGGGCCGCTGGCAGGAGGGCCGGCGCAAGGACGACCACAAGCTCACCGACACCGGCTCGATGCTGGAGACGCCGCGGGCCGACGGGACCTGGGGCGGCGACGAGCTGTCCACGATCCTGATGCTGAACGTGGACCTGCGCAACGAATACATCGCCGACTGCGAGCACGGTGTCACGCGGTGGAACCGGATCCTGGCCGAGGCCGGGATCGACCGCAGGCTGAAGCTGCCGCACCCGGGCTTCAACCGCGGCGTCGGCGTGAACTCGGCCTTCCACATCTCGCCCGACGGGGAGATCCTGGACGAGGCGACGTGGACCAGGGCCCGCGACAAATGGCTGCCGACCGGCCAGGACCTGGCGTTCGTGCAGTCGTTGATGCGCCCGGTACACGAACGAGGCAAGATCGCTTCCTGGGTCGCGCCGCCGACCAACGGCATCAACGGCAAGCCGTTCGAGTACGAGTACGTCCACCTGCCCTGAGGAGCGACGATGCCGGACCGGTTCAACGCCGCTGAGTACCTGGTCGACCGGCACGTCGAGTGCGGGCACACCGCCGTGGTGACCAGCCGGCGCACGCTGTCGTACGCGGAGTTGGCCGAGCAGGCGCACCGGACCGCGGCTGGCCTGCGGGAACTGGGGGTTCGGCCCGAGGAGCGGGTCGTGCTGAGCATGGCCGACGACGTGGAGATGCTCGGCGCCGTGCTGGGCGCGATGTACCTGGGCGCGGTGCCCGTGCCGGTGTCGACCATGCTGACGCCGGTCGAGCTGGCCACGCTGCTGGTCGACTCGCGCAGCCGGGTGCTGCTGGCCTCGGTCGAGTTCGCGGCGGCCGTTCAGGCCGCCGTGGAGCTGGCGCCGGAGATCGACACAGTTGTACTGGACGGTTCAGTTGATTTCTCGCCGCGCGCGGGCGTGACGGTGCACTCGTGGGACGACCTGATGGCCGTCGGCACGCTGGAGACGCCGTACTCGACCTGGGTCGACTCGCCGGCGCTGTGGCTGTACACCTCGGGCACCACCGGGCAGCCCAAGGCCGCGATGCACCGGCACGAGAGCATCCGCGCGGTCGGCACGTACTACGGAAACGGGGTGCTGGGTCTCGGTCCTGAGGACCGTTGCCTCTCGGTGTCGAAATTGTTTTTCGCCTACGGGCTGGGCAATTCGTGCTTCATGCCATTGGCGGCAGGGGCGGTGGCGCTGTTGGAAAGATCGCGGTCCACGCCGGAGCTGATCGCCACGCGCGCCGCCGCCGACCGGGCCACGGTCTTGTTCGGGGTGCCGACATTCTTCGCGGCCACCTTGGCCAGCGGCGTGCCCGACGACGCGTTTTCCACCGTGCGGCAAGGGGTTTCGGCCGGTGAGGCGCTGCCGGCGGTGTTGTTCGACAAGTTTCGCTCACGCTTCGGCGTGGAAGTGTTGGACGGCATCGGATCCACCGAGGCGCTGCACATCTTCCTGTCCAACCGGCCCGGCGAGGCCATCGGCGGCACCAGTGGCGTGCCGGTGCCGGGCTACGAGGTCGAGATCCGCGACGAGGCCGGAAACCCTTCCGACACCGGGGATCTGTTCGTGCAGGGCCCGTCGACCGCGACCGGGTACTGGTGCCGCAACGACATCACGCGCGAGGTGTTCCAGGGCCGATGGCTGCGCACCGGCGACACCTACCGTCGCAACGAGGACGGCACCTACACGTATCTGGGGCGCAGCAACGACATGCTCAAGGCCGGCGGCGTGTGGGTGTCGCCGTTCGAGGTGGAGAGCCGGCTGCTGGCCCATCCGGACGTCGAGGAGGTCGCCGTGGTGTCGGCGACCGACGAGTCCGGCTTGCAGAAGCCGGTGGCCTGCGTGGTGCCGGTGCACGGGCACAAGGTCGACGAGGACGCCCTGATCTCCTGGTGCCGTGACGGGCTCGCCTCGTACAAGCGGCCGCGGGCCGTGGTCGAGGTGGCCGAGATGCCGAAGACCGCCACCGGCAAGGTCCGCCGGAATGTGTTGCGGGACATGGTCAAGGACGTGCTGATTCCCTCTGGCCCGGCCGATGATCGTTGACGCCCACGTGCACGTGCCGCGGCTGTCCACGCTGAAGCCGGCGTGGCTGGAGTGGGCCGACCAGTTCAGCGGCGACCACCCGTGGCGGTCGGTGTACTCCGACGACGGCGATCCGATACCGTCCAAAGTGGACGATCTGCTGGCCGGCCAGGGGGTCGACCGGGCGCTGCTGTTCTGCGAGTACAGTCCGCGGGCAACCGGAATTCAGCCGATCGAGGACCTGCTGCCCATCGTGCGGCACAATCCGGTGCGGTTCCGCCTGGTGGCCAACGTGAATCCGCACCTGCACCATCCGCTGGCGTCCGAAGTGGAGCGTCAGCTCGACCTCGGCGCGGTGGCGGTGAAGCTGCATCCCGTGCACGGCTGCTTCTCGCCCGGCGACCGCGAGGTCTACGCCGTGTACCGGGTGTGCGAGGAGCGCGGCGTGCCGGTGATCTTCCACTCCGGCGTGTCCAGCTTCCCCGGATCCCGTTCCAGCTACGGTGATCCGGCGCTGCTGGTCGACGTGGTCGAGGACTTCCCGGCCGTGCAGTTCGTGTTCGCCCACGGCGGGCGGGGCTGGTGGTACGACACCGCCGCGTTCCTGGCCCTGGCCAAGCCCAACGTGTGGCTCGACCTGGCCGGTCTGCCGCCGCGCAAGCTGCCCGAGTACTACGCCCGCTTCGACCTGCGCCGACTGGCCGCCCGCTGGATCTTCGGCACCGACTGGCCCGGCGTGCCGGGTGCTGCCCGCAACGTGGCTGCGCTGCGGGAGCTGGGCCTGGGGGAGGAGCTGCTGGCCGGCATACTCAGCGGCAACGCCGCCAAGATCTTTCCGGCACTGAACGTGTGATGTCAGGAAGGGCCCCTTACTGACGTCTTGGGTTCTAGTGGTGGTTGCAACACCTGACCCGTTCAGGGGTTGCCGTGTTCGAGATCCGCAAAGACCGCTCACCACAGGGCCGTAAGAAACTCCACGCTGAACGCCAGCACTATCTTGATCTTGTGAAGCAGGGCGTGGGCACGACCGAAGCATGTCGGATCGTGGGGATCAACCGCCGCACCGGCCACCGGTGGCGGCACGGACGAGCACCCAGCCCGGGGCGGACGACCAGCCAGTCGTCCGCCCCGCCCGCGTGTCTGCCGGCCGCGCGGCCGGCGATCTCGTCCCGGTTCCTGTCCGTCGAGGAACGGATCGCGATCGCCGACCTGCACCGGGCCGGGACCGGCGTACGGGCCATCGCGACCGCACTGGGACGCACCCCGTCCACGATCAGCCGGGAACTGGCCCGCAACCGCCACCCCGCCAGCGGCGACTACCGGCCCCACGCCGCCCAGGCCCGGGCCGAGGCCCGCCGACCACGCCCGAAAACCGGCAAGATCGCCGCCCGCCCCGAACTGCGCGATCTGGTGCAGGGCATGCTCGACGATCGGCACAGCCCCGAGCAGATCGCCTGTCGGCTACGCCGTGACCACCCCGACCGGCCGGAGCTGCACGTGACCCACGAGACCATCTACCAGGCCCTCTACGTCCAAACACGCGGCGCGCTGCGCCGCGAGCTGACCGGCGCCCTGCGCACCGGACGCACCGCCCGCACACCCCGACGCCGGCCCGACCAACGCCGCCCCCGGTTCACCGAACCGATGGTCATGATCAGCGACCGCCCGGCCGAGGTGGAAGACCGCGCCTACCCCGGGAACTGGGAAGGCGACCTGATCATGGGCCTGGGCAACGCCTCCGCGATCGGCACCCTGGTCGAACGCAGCACCCGCTACGTGATGCTGGTCCACCTACCCGGCCGCCACGACGCCGAGACCGTCCGCGACGGCCTGATCACCACCATCACCGCCCTACCCGCCCACCTCACACGGTCGCTGACCTGGGACCAGGGCGTGGAGATGGCCCGCCACCACGAGTTCAGCGCGGCCACCGGCATCCAGGTCTACTTCTGCGACCCGCACTCTCCCTGGCAACGCGGCTCCAACGAGAACACCAACGGCCTGCTACGCCAGTACTTCCCCAAAGGCACCGACCTGTCCGTCCACACCCCCGCCGACCTGGCCGCGGTCGCCGCCCAACTCAACGGCCGACCACGCAAAACGCTCGGCTGGGACACCCCAGCCGAGCGTCTGACTATGCTCCTGGCCAACACCAGTTGATCACCAGTGTTGCAACGACCCCTGGAATCCGCCCGTTCAACGTCAGTAAGGGGCCCTTCCTGACGTTGAACGTCAGGATTGGTCCCTTGATCTTCAGGCCTGCTGGGCGATCAGGTCGCGCCAGCCGCGCTGCGCCGGCTCCCGCCAGGCCGCGTGGTTGTCGTTGAACAGCTGGGTGG
This sequence comes from Kutzneria chonburiensis, assembly GCF_028622115.1. Lineage (NCBI taxonomy): Bacteria > Bacillati > Actinomycetota > Actinomycetes > Pseudonocardiales > Pseudonocardiaceae > Kutzneria > Kutzneria chonburiensis. Next base: position 4,628,888 of record NZ_CP097263.1, on the reverse strand, counting down.
CCCGCGAGCCGCTCCACTTGGCCGGCAGCAGCTCGCCCGGCAGCTGCGGGTCGAGGAACGGGAAGCGCCGCCACTCGTGCACCATGCGGGTCTGCGCCAGCAGGGCGTTCTCCGGCGTGCGCGCGTCCAGCCCGCTGAACTGGTCGATGAAGCTCTCGTACTTCTCGGCCACCTCCTGCAGGTCCCAGGCGGCGGCGACCATGCGCTGCACGTCGCCGAGCGCGCCGTAGGTGGCGATGAACGACATGACCTCGCTGGTCAGCGCCAGGTCCTCCAGAATGGACTTGGCCTCGACCTCGGCGCCGACGTGCGGCGACACCCAGACACCGGGCTCGGGCGAGCCGAAACCGGCCCAGCTCAACCGGGTCCGCAGCCGGTGCCGCAGCTCGCGCTTGGTCTCCGGCACGGAAACCATGACCACCAGCCAGCGGCCGTCCCACTGCTGGTTGCCGCTGCCGAAGCCGTAGATGCGCTCGGCCCCCTCGACCAGCAGCCGCCGGCCGGGCGGGGTCAGCGCCCAGCGCACACGGCGGCCGACCCGCTCGGAGCTCAGCCAGCCCTCGGCGGCCACGCGGGCCAGTGCCTGCCGGGCCGACTTCTCCTCGATCTCGAAGCGCCCGAGCACGTCGACGATCGTCTGTGTCCAGACCGGTTCTCCCTGCGGCAGCACGTACTCGCCGAGCACCGTGGTCAGCAGCGAGCGCGCGCTGGCGTCGCTGACCTCCCTGCGCCGGGTGACCGTCGGGCGGGCGCCACGGCCCGACCCGGTTGCACCAGAACCCATCTGAACCGTCCTCAGTGACCGCCGTGAATGCTCTACTCTGCCACGCACCGGCCGGTGACCGCGAACCTCGGGTCACCTGACCGTCGTAGTCGGGCCGCTGTGCTACGCCCGGTCGCCCGGCCGCGTTGCTCCCACCGGGTGACGGCACGGGTGGCTGTACCGGCGATTATCTACACGACGATGGCGTCACACCACCCCTGCGTCTAGCTCTGGGGACGCGGTGTGAAGGAGGTTCGCCCGAAAGTGCGGCCGTTGACCTGAAGTTCCACGACGTGCTCGCCCGGGTGGTAGACCCTCGAGCTGATCGGGCGGCGCGAGTGGCGACGGTTAATTGTCACGGATTCGCCCGCGGCCAGGGTTCGGGTGGCCGCCTTCGTGGTGCGCGTTTCGGTGGTGCACCACCTGGTCGGCGGCCAGCCGTACGGCGGCGTTTCCTTCGTTCGTCAGGGTGAATTCGAACGGCAGCTCCGCGCCACCGCGAACGTTCGCATCGGCTCGGCCGCGCAGTGCGTGGCGGACAACGGGGAGCGTCTCGGTTGTCAGCCAACGGGTCGCGGCGCGCCCAGGATCGGGACCGTCGACTGTGGATCGTCGATGATTGCGGCCGTTGGCACAGCTCAACGGTGGCGAGCGGTCAGCAGGTCCCGGATCTGCGGGATCCAGGACAGCTCGAAGTCGACGTGCGGGCTCAGCCGCAGCATCGGCCGCACGATGTCCAGCGGCGCCCGCTCCTTCGCCGACACGGTCGTGACCACCTTGCGGGCCACCAGGTCGGCGCGCAGTTGGTACAGGTCGATGTCCTCGTGCGGCAGGAGGGCCACGATCGAGCCGGGGGCGTCGACCGGGTCGACCAGGGACCAGCCGGGCAGGTCGGCCAAGCCCTCTCGGAGCGCACGCCCGATCGCGCCCAGGCGCTCGCGGATCTGCGCCGGGCCGATCTCGACGTGCTGCCGGAGCGCCGTGGCCAGCCCGACCCGGCCGGCGACGTAGGCCTCGCGGCTCTCCAGGTTGCGCACCGCCTGCCCGCCGAGATTGACGGCCGGGGCGCGGGGCGTGAGCTGTTGCTGCCACGGCTCGCGCACTGCCACGTAGCCGACGCCGCGCGGACCGCACATGTACTTGCGGCCGGTGCCGTACACCGCGGCCGCGCCGGCCGGAACTTCGATGTGTCCCAACGCCTGCGCGGTGTCGATCACTACGGGCACGTCGGCCGCGGCGCAGATCTCGATGATCTCCCGCGACGGCTGGGCGAGGGCCCGGTGCGAGTTGAAGGCGTTCAGGTGGACCATGTTCGGCCGCTCGGTGCGCAGTCGCCGTTGCAGGGCTTCAAAGTCGACGTGATCGTGGTCGTCCACGTCCATGACCGAGATTTCCAGGCCGCGATCGGCGAACGCCGCGATGTTGTTGCCCCACTCGCTCGGCGCGATCCACACCCGGTCGCCGGGCTCGCACGGCCACGCTGCCAGTAGCTGCGCGCCGGCCGCCGACCCGCTGTCCAGCAGCGCCACCTCGTCGGTGGCGAAGTGGAGCAGTTCTCCCAGCAGTCGACGGGCCGTCGTGGTCTCGGCGTCGGCCTGCGCCTCGGCGACGTAACCGCCGAGCTCGGCCTCGAGCTCCAGGTGCGCGGTGATGGCGGCCCGGGTGGCGATGCTGGTGCGGCCGCAGGCGGCCGTGTCCAGGTGCAGCATCGGGGTGGCTGTGCGCAGCGCCGTCCATGCCGCCCGTACCGAGTCGTGTGGCAGTGCCGTCATGTCACGAATCCTGCCGGGCGCGAGCGTGCTCCGGGTAGCGAACCGTGAAGATCGCCGGGATGGCGAAGCCGGCCACCTGCACCAGGATCGCCGCCACGGTGCCGGCGTTCACCAGGTCGAGGCCGGTGAGCACGATGGCCGTCAAGGTGAACGCGGTGGCCCAGGCCGTGGTGATCACCACGTTGATCCGCCGGAACAGCGGGTGGCCCCAGAACTCCTTGGGCGTCTGCTGCTTGGCGATACCCAGCGTGAACGGCTGCTTTACGGCGAGGCCGCCCCAGGCCGTCAGGGCCAGCCAGGCCATCGAGATCGCGCCGACGAAGTGCTGCACCGGCGAGGTCGGGACAAGTAACGCATAGACCGTTAGCACGCCGAAGTAGGCCATCGTGCTGATCTCCAGCACCTGCGTGTCCAGCGGCGTGCCCTTGCGGCGTCCGTCGGCGAACAGCGCCACCGCCAGGACCAGGCCGGCCAGCGCGCCCCACTGCCAGCCCAGGCCGGACAGCACCGCGAAGGCGATCCAGGGGACGAATCCGCGCAGGTAGCTCATCGTTACTCCTCATGTCAGTTGTGACATGTCGAAGCTAGAAGGTGCGGCGCGGACATGTCAAGAGTGGAGTATGATGGCGGCATGAGCCTCCGCCACGCGGCCCTCGGGCTGCTCACCTTCGGTCCGGCCAGCGGGTACGACCTGCTCCAGACGTTCCATGGCTCGCTGGCCAACGTCTGGCCCGCGACCCAGAGCCAGCTGTACGGCGAGCTGGGCAAGCTGGCCGAGGCCGGGCTGGTGACCGTCACCGAGGAGGGCGCCCGCCGGCGCAAGGAGTACACACTCACCGCCGACGGCCTAGCCGAGCTCAAGCACTGGCTCGTCGACGTCGAGCCCAGCATGCCCCGGCGCAGCGACATGCTGCTGCGGGTCTTCTTCCTCAACGTCATCGACCTCGCCCAGGCCGAGGAGTACCTGCGGGGGCGGGAGGCCGAGGCCATCGAGTACCACGCCAGCCTGCGCGCCACCCAGGAGCAGATCGCCCCCGAGACCATGGATCTGGCGGTCTACGGCCGCATCGCGCTGGAGTGGGGGCTGCGGCTCACCGAGATGCAGCGGGAGTGGGCCGTGTGGGCCCAGGAGGAACTGGCCAAGGTCAAGAAGGCCTGACCCCGGCCACATCGGCGGCGCGCCAGGCATCCCGGCCGACCTGTGCGTGCGTGATCCCGGACACGCCGCCGCCGGCAATGCCCATGCCACAGCGGCTCACCGCAGTCGAAACGTGATTGTGCAGTAGATGTAACGGCGGCAGCGGACCGTGCAACGGGTGCGCAACAGCCCGTTCCTAGAGTTCCCGCCCGTGCCCGATTCGACGGTCAGGACCGTGTGCTCGTACTGCGGCGTGGGCTGCGGCATCGTGCTCACGGTCCGGGACGGCAGCGTGGTGTCGGTCGCCGGTGACAAGGAGCATCCGGCCAACTTCGGTCGGTTGTGCACCAAGGGGGCGACCAGCCACGAGATGCTGGCGGCGTCGGGACGGCTGACGACAGGGCTGGTCAGGGCTGTCCGCGAGGCGCCGGCGGAACCGACCGATGTGGACCGGGCGATCACCCTCGCGGCGACGAGGCTGCGGGACATCCTCGACGAGCACGGACCGGACGCGCTGTCGTTCTACGTCTCCGGCCAGCTCACCATGGAGGCCCAGTACCTGATCACCAAGCTGGCCAAGGGGTTCGTCCGCACCAACCAGATCGAGTCCAACTCCCGGCTGTGCATGGCCAGCGCGGGCAGCGGCTACAAGCTGTCCCTCGGCGCGGACGGCCCGCCCGGCTCGTACCAGGATTTCGAGCACGCGGACGTGTTCCTGGTGATCGGTTCCAACATGGCCGACTGCCACCCGATCCTGTTCCTGCGCATGATGGAACGGGTCAAGCAGGGCGCCAAGCTGATCGTCGTCGACCCGCGGCGCACGGCGACCGCGGCCAAGGCGGATCTGTTCCTCCAGGTGAAACCCGGCACGGATCTGGCGCTGCTCAACGGTTTGCTGCACCTGATCCACGCGGACGGCCTTGTCGACGAGGAATTCGTCGCCGCGCACACCGAGGGCTGGGAGGGAATGCCGGAGTTCCTGGCCGACTACCCGCCGGACGTGGTCGCCGACATCACCGGCATCTCCGAGGGCGACCTGCGCACCGCGGCCAAGTGGATCGGCGCCGCGGGCAACTGGATGAGCTGCTGGACGATGGGGCTCAACCAGAGCACGCATGGCACGTGGAACACCAACGCCCTGTGCAACCTGCACCTCGCGACCGGCGCGATCTGCCGGCCGGGCAGCGGCCCGTTCTCGCTGACCGGGCAGCCGAATGCCATGGGCGGCCGGGAAATGGGTTACATGGGACCGGGCCTGCCGGGGCAACGGTCGGTGCTGTCCACAGAGGACCGCACGTTCGTCGAAGAGCTCTGGGACATTCCCGCCGGGAGCATCCGCACCGACGTCGGCCGCGGCACCGTCGAGATGTTCGAGCGGATGGCCGCCGGCGACATCAAGGCGTGCTGGATCATCTGCACGAATCCTGTTGCCTCCGTGGCGAATCGGCGCACGGTGATCGAAGGGCTCGAGGCCGCCGAGCTGGTGATCACGCAGGACGCCTTCGCCGACACGGAAACCAACGGCTACGCCGATATCGTGCTGCCCGGCGCGATCTGGTCGGAGACCGAAGGTGTGATGGTCAACTCCGAGCGCAACGTCACGCTCGCGCCGCAGGCCGTCGCGCCGGCCGGCCAGGCGCTGCCCGACTGGCAGCTCATCGCCCGCGTCGCCGTCGAGATGGGTTTTCCGTTCCACTACGACAGCGCCGAGCAGATCTTCGAGGAGATCAAGCGGGCCAGCAATCCCTTCACCGGCTACGACTTACGGGGCATCAGCTACGAGCGCCTGCGCGAGTCACCGGTCCAGTGGCCCAGCGCCCCGGACGGCCCCGACCGCAATCCCATTCGCTACGTGACCGACGACAAGGTGGTTTTCCCCACCGCGTCGGGGAAAGCGTCGTTCTTCGCCCGGCCGCACCTGCCGCCGGCCGAGCTGCCCGACGACGAGTTCCCGTTCGTGCTGAACACCGGGCGCGTGCAGCACCAGTGGCACACCCTCACCAAGACCGGCAAGGTCGCCAAGCTGAACAAGCTCAACCCCGGCCCGTTCGTGGAGATCCACCCGGAGGACGCCGCCGCGTTGTCCATTGTGGACGAGGATCAGGTGGAGATCGCCTCGCGGCGCGGCCGGGCCGTGCTCACCGCCGTGGTGACCGATCGCGTCCGGCCCGGCTGCTGCTTCGCCCCGTTCCACTGGAACGACCTGTTCGGCGAGTACCTCAGCGTGAACGCCGTGACCAACGACGCCGTCGACCCGATCTCGTTCCAGCCCGAGTTCAAGGCGTGCGCGGTGTCCCTGGCCAAGGTGGCGGTCGCGCCCGTCGCTGTGCCGGAGCCGGCATTGTTCCTGGCGGCGATGCTCGGCGTTGAAGACGTGCCGATGCCGGACTTCACCGCGGCCGAGCGGCAGTACCTCGCCGGCTTCGCCTCCGGGGTGAGCGCCGGCAACGTCGGTGTGCCGGTGTTGCCGCCGCACGCGCCGATCGAGCCGACCCGGGCCGCGTGGGTTGACGGCCTGCTGGCCGGCATGTTCTCACGCGGCGATGTAACGGCTGCACCGTTACCCGGCAAGGAGGTCGCGGTGCTGTGGGCGTCGCAGACCGGCAACGCCGAGCAGTTCGCGACCGAGGCGGCGCGGCGACTGGCCGAGAACGGCTGGCAGCCGGTGCTGGTGAGCATGGCCGAGGCGTCCGCGGACACGCTGCGGGCCGGCACGCCGGTGCTGATGATCACCAGCACGTTCGGCGACGGTGACGCCCCGGACAACGGCGTCAGCTTCTGGGACCATCTGTCCACACAGGACACACTGGACGGGCTGCAGTACTCGGTGCTGGCCCTCGGCGACTCCAACTACGACAACTTCTGCGGCCACGGCAAGCGGATCGACCAGCGGATGCGGGAGCTGGGCGCCACCCACCTCGTGCCGCGGACCGACTGTGAACCGGACTACCAGGCGACCGCGCGGCGCTGGCTCGACCAGGTGATCGTCGCGCTGAATACCGCGCCGGCCCGGCACCGTGAGATCGAGCTCGTCGGCAACCGGCTGCTCAGCCTGCCCGGCGCCGGCAAGGAGGTGCGGGAGTTCACCTTCGACGCCGCCGACCTCGCCTACGAGACCGGCGACGCCCTGAGCGTGTTGCCGGTCAACAGTCCCGTGCTGGTCGACGAGTGGCTCAACGCCACCGGACTCGACGGCTCCGCCTCGATTTCCCTTGACGGCAACGACTTCTCCCTCGGCGACGCCCTTCGTGACGAGCTGGAGATCGCGCGGATCACGCCTTCGCTGCTGCACTTCGTGGCCGAGCACAACGGAGACCGCGAGCTGCGGCACCTGATCCGCCCGGACAACAAGGGCGAGCTGGCCAAGTGGACCTGGGGCCGCCACGCCGTCGATGTGCTGCGGTCCTATCCCGTTCGCGCCGATGCGCAGGCGTGGGCCGAGGTGCTCAAGCGGCTGCAACCGCGGCAGTACTCGATCTCGTCCAGCCCGCTGGTCAGCCCGTCCCGGATCCGGCTCACGGTTTCCGTTGTGCGGTACGGATCCCACGGCGGCGTATGTTCCACGTACCTGGCCGACCGCGCCGCCGGCGCGCCGGTGAAGGCGTTCGTCCAGCGCTCGCCCCATTTTCGGCCGCCGGCCAACCCGTCGGCCCCGATGATCATGGTCGGCCCCGGCACCGGCGTCGCACCTTTCCTCGGCTTCCTTGAGGAACGGGCCGCGCTCGGGGCCGGCGGTCCCAACTGGCTCTTCTTCGGCGAACAACGCCGGGCCACCGACTTCTACTACCGTGACGAGCTTTCGCAGTTCCGCTCCGACGGCCTGCTGTCCCGTCTCGACCTGGCCTTCTCCCGCGACCAGCGGGCCAAGGTCTATGTGCAGGACCGGATGCGCGAGCACGGCGCGCATCTCTGGCGCTGGCTCAAGGACGGCGCCCACCTCTACGTCTGCGGCGACGCCACCCGGATGGCCAAGGACGTCGACCGCGCCCTGCGCGAGATCGTCGTCAACCACGGCGGTATGACCGCCGACCAGGCCACTGCCTACCTCAAGCAGCTCGCCGCCGACCGCCGGTACCTGCGCGACGTTTACTGAGGGGCTTGCGCAGGTCAGCGGGCCGACCTACCCTCTTGCGCTACAACCTGTAGCGTAAGGAGGCGACGTGCCTGGGCGTCCCCGAGATCCCGATCTCGAACATCGGCTGCTGGCCGCGGCCTGGTCGCTGCTGCGGAGCCGGGGCTACGACGCCCTGACGCTGACCAAGGTCGCGGCGGAGGCTCAAGCCCATCGCACCGACGTCTACCGGCGCTGGTCCAGCAAGGCGCAGCTGGTGGTCGACGTGCTGGCCGAGCATCTGCCGCCGATCTCGGACCGGGACACCGGGACGCTGCGCGGCGACCTCGCCGCCGTCGTGCACGGCCTGGCCGAGTCCTGGTCGTCGTCCTGGGTCGACGGGCTGATGGGGCTGACCGCCGATCTGCATCACGACCCGGACGCCGAGCTGGCCTTCCGGACCATGGCCTTGGGTCGTGGTGAGCCGCTGCGTCAGGCCATCGTCCGGGCGACGGAGCGGGGAGAGATCGGGGAGCCGCCCGACCTCTCGCTCATGGGCGACCTGATCGAGGGTCCGATGATGCACCGCCGGATGCTGGGCCGTCAGCCGCTGACACCGGAGTACCTGAACGCCATTGTGAATGTTGTCTACAGTGTGCTAACTGGGGCCACGGTGTCGCGATGAGTGGCGACCTGCACGAGCTCTCCGCTGCTACTCAGCTGACTGCCCTGCGTTTGGGCGAGGTGAGTTCCCGCGAGCTGACCGTGCATTACCTGGAACGTATCGAGAAGCTCGATGGCGAGCTCGGCGCTTTTGCCACGGTCACATCGGAGCTCGCCCTTGACGAGGCCGATCGCGCCGACCGCCGCCTGGCTCAGGGCGAATGGTCACCGCTGCTCGGACTTCCCTTGGGTATCAAGGACCTTTACTCGACCGCTGGGGCGCGGACGACGTTCGGCTGTGCCGCGTTGGCGGAGTTCACCCCGACGGCCGACGCCTGGACCGTTGGACTGCTTCGGCGGGCTGGTGCCGTGCTGATCGGCAAGACCAACACCGCTGAGTTCGGTGCGACTTGCTACACCGAGAACGACGTGACCGGGCGGCCGACCGTCACGCCGTACGACTGTATGCGGTATGCGAGCGGCTCCAGTGGCGGTGCCGCCGCTGCCGTGGCGGCGGGGCTGTTGCCGCTGGCGCACGCCGGTGACGGGGCCGGGTCGACTCGAACTCCGGCGGCGACCTGTCATCTCGTTGGCGTGAAGCCAAGTCGCGGCCTGGTCAGTGCGCAGGCGACGTCGTTCGTCAGCACCACGGTCGAAGGACCCATCGCCCGTATGGTCGAGGATGCCGCGCTGCTGTTGGACGTCATGGCGCAGCCCCAGCCTGGCGACCTGGACGGCTGGCGGCCGGAGGTTCGGTTCGTCGACGCGATCAAGCAGTGGTCGACGCGGCCGCTGCGCATCGCGTTCTGGACCGAGGTCGGTCTGGCTGGACGCAGTCCGCATCCCGAGGCCGTCCATGCCGTCGAATGGACAGCGGCGCTGCTCCAGGAGTTGGGGCATGACGTGCGGGAGGTGCCGATCCCTGCACGCTGTGACGATCCGGTGAGCTCGGCCTTGCGGACGCTGTTTGCCGCCTCCGTCAACGCGGTGGCGTCGTCGCTGGTGCCGGCCGATCGTGAAGGACAGCTGTTACCTTACACCCGTTACCTTACGGAGGAAGGTGAAGCGCTTTCCGGGCGGGACCTGGTCGCGGCGCAAGGGGTGCTGGCCGGGTACGCAAGCGCTTTCCTCGCGGCTCTCGACGGTTTCGACGTCGCGCTGACCCCGGTGACGACCGGTCCGCCCGTACCGCTCGGGCATTTCCAGGCCGAAGGGTTCGCGGCGATCGCCGACGCGATGCTGGCCTGGTCGGCCTATACGCCATGGGCGAACCTGACCGGCCAGCCCGCGATCGCCCTACCGTCCCATGTGGACCGTGATGGTCTGCCGCACGGCGTGCAGATCGTCGGCCGCCGTCGCGGCGACGCCGCGTTGTTCGCCCTGGCCGCACAGCTCGAACACGCAGATCTGTGGAAGGACGTCCATCCGCCCTGTTGGTATCAGTGAGAGGCCACGTCGAATGACCAGCGTGCACCTGGACCCCGGTCGGGGGTTGACCGAGAAGTTCGTCGTGTTGCCGGACGGGCGACGGCTGCGGGCCGTGACGGCCGGCGAGGGGGATGGGCCGCTCGTCGTGTTCGAGGCCGGTATGAGCGCGCCGGCCGCGTCGTGGGTGCACACCCAGCGGCAGGTCGGCGCGCGGACCCGCACGTTGTCCTACGACCGAGCCGGCTACGGCGGCAGCGACCCGGATCCGCGGGATCGGACGCTCGAACGGATCGCCGACGACCTCACCGGCCTGCTCGACGCCATCGGCGAGACGCGACCGGTCGTGCTGGTCGGGCACAGTTGGGGCGGTCCCATCATCCGTTTGTTCGCCGAACGCCACCCGCGGCGGGTCGCCGGCTTGGTCTTTGTCGACGCCACCGTCGCCGAGATCATGAGCGACCGTACCGCCCGTACCGCTTCGCGCGCGTTCGCCATACTTGCGCTACTCGCTCGCCTTGGCGGCCGCCGCCTGGTCATGAAACTCACCGTGCCGCACGTGTCACCCGACATCGCACCGTCCGATATGGACATTATCCTGCGCGACTACGCTTGCGTCAGCGGCATGCGGACCAGCCGCCGGGAAGCCACCCAGATCGTCGCCGCTTTGCCGACCATGCAACGACTCCAGGCCGCTGGCACCCCGAGCGTGCCCACGATCTGTTTGCAGGCCGGTCGAATCGACCGTGGCATGAAAACCGCCCGCCCCCTGTTCAACCAGGTCGCCGCCGACCTCATGGCCGCCGTCCCACACGGGCGGTTCGTCGTCGTGCCGGAGGCCGGACACCTTATCCCGCAAGAGAATCCCGCAGTCGTACGCGATGCCGTCCTCGAGATCATCGATGCCGTGGCGGTGACGCCATGACGGTTCACCGGTTACCGGTTGCCCCGGTCACCGGCCAGCGGCGGCTCATCGCCGGGCTGATCGGCACGAACGCGGCGGCCTACCTCGGCGCGGCCGTGCCGTTGAACCTGCTGCTGGTCACCCACCTCACGGCGATCGCCGGGGTTGAGGCGACGTCCGTGTTCAGTCTCGTGGCCGGGATCGGCGGCGTGGCCGGCCTGCTGGCGAATCCGCTCGGCGGGCGGCTCAGCGACCGCACCACGGTCCGATTCGGTCGACGCCGCAGCTGGATTCTCGGTACCGGCCTCGGGGCGGCCGTGCTGCTGATGGCCATGGGTTGGACCACCGCCGTGTGGCAGGTGGTCGTGGGCTGGGCCGTGATCATGGTGCTGATCGGTGCCCAGCAGGCCGCCAACGCCGGGCTGGCCGCCGACCAGGTGGCCCCGGAGCGGCGCGGGACGGCGTCGGGCGTGGTGGCCTTTGTCGCCCTTGCCGGTCCCGTGGTCGGGTTCGCGCTGGTCAGTGCGGTGCCGACGGCACCATTGCTGCAATGGGCGATGGTTGCGGCGCTGGGCGCGGCTGGCGTGATCATGACGGTGCTGCTCGTCCGCGATCCCCAGCACCGGCCGCCGATCGACGAACCGCGGCTGAGCCTGGCGATCATGCTGCGGTCGTACTGGGTGAGCCCGCGCCGGCATCCGGCGTTTGCCTGGGCCTGGGCGGTGCGCTTCATGATCACCGCCGCCTGGGCGTGCAACAGCTACCTGGCCTTCCTGTTCACGCAACGCTTTGCCGTCGCGGCCGAGGCGGTGCCGGGCATGATCTTTCTCATCACCTTGATCGGCATCGCCTGTGTTGCTGTCACCGCGTGGCTGACCGGATGGCTCTCCGACCGAATCCGGCGGCAGAAGCCGTTCGTGTTCGTCGGCGGCCTCGTGCTGGCGGTCGGACTGGTCGTGGTGGCTCTCGCGCCCGGTATCCCGGCCGTGTTCCTCGGGGCCGCGGTCATGTCGCTCGGGTATGGCGCCTTCCTGGCCACGGATTTCGCGCTGTGCCTAAGAATGCTGCCGGACCCGGAATCGGCCGGCAAGGACTTCGCGGTGCTCAACATCGCCGCCATCCTGCCTATCGCCGTGGTCCCGTTCGCCGCCCCGGCACTGCTGTCGGTCGGCGGATTCGCCACCCTGTTCGGCGGTCTCGCCGTGCTCGCCGCCGCCGGCGCCGTCAGCATCCTGCGCGTCCCCGACATCGGCCAGGAAGGCCAGCCGGGCTACGCCGCGATGATCCGTTAGAGCAGGGCGGCCAGACGACGCTGAACGGCTGTAAGCTCACGGTCGAGTGCGTCACTGAAGACCGGGTTCACCTGGGCTGTACCGGCAAACCACAGCCCGAACTCCACTTCGCGGATCGCGATGAACGTGTCCAGATGGTCGGCGGCCAGTGGTCGATGGGCCGTGTAGCCGTCGAGCAGCGCCGTGCGGAACTGTTCGTAATCGTCGCGGTTGCGCAGTTCCCAGAGCGCCACGGCGATATCGTAGATCCGGTGTCCTGCGCCGCTGTCATCGAAGTCGATCAACTTGACCTCGCCGCCGGCGAAGAGGGCGTTGTCCAGGTGCAGATCGGCGTGGATGAGCCCGAAGTCGTCCAACTCCGCCATCATGTTCCGGGCCGTGCCGGCGACGTGCTCGAAGTCCCTGCGCAGGCTTGCCGGCAGCAGGTCCCAGACCTTGGCCGCGGTGAGGCCGCCGTACTCCATGGTGTCGCCGAAGAACGTCTCCCAGTCCCATCGGATACGAACGAAGTCCTTGGGCGGCAACCACTTTTCGGCGTGATCGTGCAATCGGGCCATCGCATCGCCCAGCTGCCGCAGATGCCCCGGCCGGGGCGACTTCGCGTGCCGCCGACCGTCCATCCAGCGCAGCACCGAACAGATTCGCTCCGACCGGACCGTCGTCAGCTCACCATCCTTGGTGGGCACCGGTTCCGGTACCGCGAGATCGGTCTGCTCCCTCAGCGCCGTCAGCCACCGCAGCTCCGACGCGATCGCCGCCCCCGAGTCGACGAACCGGCCGTGCCGCATCGGCCGATGCACCCGCAGCAGAAACCGTTCCTCCCCAGCGGTGACCTTGAATGTCGTGTTCTCCCACGCTCCGGGGCAGGGTGGCACCGGCTCGGCGCCATCCTGCCCGATGGTGCGTCATGCGACCGCGGCGCCGGACTCGGGTTCGGACATGCGTTGGCTCGACCGCCATTCCTCGGCTTCGGGCTCCTCGACGTAATCGACGAGGTTGTCCTGAAGACCCAGGGTGTGAAGGATGCTCAACACCTCGGCCGGTGTGACATGGAAGAACTCCCGCCGCAGGTTCACGCGGTTCACCCGCCGGGCGGCAAGATGTTGGTGCAGGCGGGTTTCGAGGCTCACGGCGTCGGCGTCGAAGATGAGGGCGTGCACGTCGAACTTGAACGGCACCGACGCGTCGCCGAGTTCCCGCACTCGCTCCGTGGGATCCAACCGCCGGGTCAGCCCGATCTTCACCACGTCCGGTCCGAACGAGCCGACGTTGGAGATCACGTAGACCCATCCGGTGCGGATGTTGGCCTCCCGCTCCGCCACACTCTGCATCGCCTCACCGAGCTCGGCCAGCTTGGACTCCGCCTCAGCCACCTTGGCGGCGTCGCCCGCACTCGTCCACTTCTCCATGGCGGTGCGCCAGTGCGACTGCTCCTTGGCCAGCCTGGCCTTCTCGCGCTCGAACTCGCGTTGCGCCTGCGCCTCGTCCCGCTGACGCTCGCGCTCCGCCCGCACGCGCTCCTTCTCCTCCTCGACCTTGGCCAGATAGTCGGCGGTGAGCTCGAGCTCCTCAAGGCGGAGTCGGTGGTAGCCGGCCGCGATGTTGATGTGCATGGTCTTGCCGAGCCGCGAGATGATGTCACGGACCTTCGTCAGGCGGTCCTTCGCGGACTCGAGCCGGTACGGGCGCATCGACCGGACGCAGTTGTCGGCCTCGGTGTTGTACGCGCGCAGCATCAGCTTCGAGAAGTCCCGCACCATCCGCTGTCCTTCGACGGCCGAGTTGTTGACCGTCCAGTTCGTCGTCGCCGTGATCGCGTGGTTGTTCTTGGCGGCAACCTTGATCGAGTCCTTGAGCCGCTCGAGGGATGCCTTGTAGGCCACGGAGTCCGCCAGGCGGTGGCGGTACTCGTAGATGCCGGCCTCTTGGAGCAGGGCGGTTTCCTGCGTCTCGACGATCTGCGCGCGAATGCCCTGCAACTCCGACTGCGCCGATCCGATCCGCTGCTGCATCTCCGTCCACGCCTTCGTGGCCTCGCCCCGCCACTGCGTGTTCTCCGCCGCCTGCGCCTCGGCCTCGGCCACCAAGTCTTTGAGTCTTCGGCGGGCTGCCGCGATCTCGTTCTCCACGGCGATTGCGTCCTTGCCTCGCAGCTCGTCGTATCGGGCCGCCGCCTCGGCGAGCTGCGCCTTGAGCCGCTGCTCTTGATCACGGGCCAGGTGGAGCTCGGCTTCCAGCTCCTGCAGTCGCTTGCGGGCACCGAACATCCCCACGCGCCTGTCGGCCTCCGGCGCCGCGGCGTGTGGTGGTGGGGTGGTGGTCAGGGGGATGGCGGGTGCCGCTGGGGCGGGCGTTGGCGAGAGGGGAGTGGCCGGTGCTGCGGTGAGGGTCGGTGCCGGGATGGCGGGTGGTGCTGGAGCGGGGATTGGCAAGAGCGGAGCGGCTGGTCCTGAGGTGGGGGTCGGCGCCGGGATGGTGGGTGGTGCTGGAGCGGGTGTTGGCGAGAGCGGGGCGGGGGCCGATGCCGGAATGGCGGGCGGCATTGAGGCGGGTGGTGGCAAGAGGGGTGCGGTCGGCGCTGAGGCGGATGTCGGGGCGGGCGGCGCGGGCGGTCCTGCGGCAGGGGTGGGCGGCACGAAATCGGGCACCGGCACCCACAGTTGCCAGCCGGGCGGGGGCTGCGGCCAGTCGGCCGGCGGCTGCCAGCCCTGGGGCGCCACCCAGCCCATGGGCGGCTCCGGCCAGTTCGGCGGCGGATTGAACCGGTACGTCATCGCGTGCCCCTCCCGACCCACAACCACGGGAGGTCCGTCGTCCTGTTGCCCGCTCGCGTTACAACCGGCCGAATGGCGTTTCCCGCGTACGCGGGAAACGCCATTCGATCGGATCAACCGGCGAAGGTGGCTGTCAACGCGGTGTCGGCGGTAACGGGGAAGGTGTAGGCGGGGGAAGTGGAAACCACGGTGCCGCCGACGGTCCACGAGACGAAGTGGTAGCCGGGGGAAGGCTTGGCGGTGGCGGTGACGGAGCTGCCGGATTCGTATTTGCCGGGGGTGGTTTCGGTGCCGGTGAGGCGGGCGGTACCGCCGGGGGAGGCGGTTGTGGTGACGGCGAACTGGACCAGGTTGATGGCCATGACGTTGACCAGGTGGACAGGGCCGGAGCTGGTGGTGCCGTTGTAGCGCAAGAGGTTGAGCACGGTGGTGCCGGGCGAGGAAGCCCGCACGGTGAAGCCGTCGGTGCCGAGGTTGTCGGTGCCGAGGTTGAAGACGTGCACGGAACCGGAATTGACGATGAGACCGTTGTGCAGACCGTAGCCGAAAGCGTCGGTGATGGTGAGGTTGCGGGCGCCGGTGACGGTGATGAGGTCGGACGACTTGCGGGTGAAACCGTCGATCACCTGGGGGAAGAGGTTGGCGCCGGAAGCCCAGTCAGGAAGGTAGAAGCCGAGGCGTACGAAAGTGTTGCCGTTGGTGAGCACGCCGTTGATGACGCCGTCCTCGGAATTGCCGACGGTGATGCCGTGCCGGACGAAAGTGCCGGCGAGCTTGCCGACGAAGAAGTGGTCGTTGCGGAAGGTGGCGAGGTCGATGCCGTTGTAGGCATTGGACATGCCGACATTGACGACATAGGTGCCGGAGCCGTGAGCCCGGATGGCGTACGGATAGGCGACGAGGCCGTCGGGGGCGGCGGGGTTCTGGCCGGGGTAGAAGACCCTGAGGCCACGAACGCCGGAGTTGCTGGCGTTCAGCGTGATGAAAGCGGCATCGGTGTCAGGGGTGGCGGTGGCCCGCCCGGCGTACGACATGAGCACGGTGCCGCCACTGCGGCCGTCCTCGTCACGGTTGGGCACGGCAGAAGCGCCGCGAAGCTCGACACCGGCGGGAACGACGAGCCGGGATTCGACGCGGTACCAACCGGCGGGCAGGTAGACGACACCGCCGCCGTCACGGCCGGCGCGGTCGAGGGTGCGCTGGATGCTGGCGGTTGCGTCAAGAGCGGGGATATAGCCGACACCGTGCGGGGCGTCAGTAACGTATAGGGCGTTACGTGACGGGCGTGCGGCCGGCTGGGACGAGTCGTAGGCCGGGGCCTGGCCGGACATCTGGTAGACGATGCCGGTGCGAACGCCGGTGACTTTGACGTCGGTGAGCTTGACGAAGCCGGCGGAGTTGTTGGTGACGGCCCCGTCGAGCGTGCCGCGGGCGATCATCAGACCCCAGCGCGAGTCGAACTGGTCGACGAGCAGCGCGGTGTCGGTGTGCTTGATCTGCACGCCCTGGAAAGCACCGGCGAAGTCGACGCGCTGACCGGCCACGACGTGGATGCCGACGTGGTAGTCGGACGCGGCGATCTCGTTGAACTGGTCCCACTCCAGGTCACCGAGCACGAAGCCGGTGCCGTGAACTCGGGTCCATGCATCCACAGTGGACCGACGAGGCGGGTTGAACTGGTGCGGGGCGGAAGCCCAGTACGAGTTGGAGAAGACGACGTTCTCCCACGTGCCGACATCGGCCCCGTTGTACGCCTCGACACCCTCGAACAGCGCCGTGCCGCGCACGTTGCGCACGGTGGCGGACTCGTGGGTCTGCCCGACGGCCGGCGGCCGTCCACGCTCGTCAGGCATGGTGCTGATGCCGATGCCCCGGTACGAGTTGAGCATGGTGACGTCGGAAACCGTGCCCATCATGTAGTTCTCGTCGCTGGCCCACGCGCTGCCGGTGATCTCGAACGTATAGCTGTACGGCACCGGCGCGGCGGCGTTCTGGTGCGGGTAGTAGGTGGTCAGCCCGAGCACCCCGGCACTGCCGCCGATCCGGAACAGCACCGGACCGTTGTCACCGGACGGCAGGTCGGCGCTGATCACCGTGCCGTAGCTGCCGCCGCCGTGATCGGCATCGCGCCGGTCGCCGCGCAGCGAGCAGAATGCCGGCACCTCAATGGTGTCGGTGACGCGGTAGGTGCCGTCGGACAGCCACACGGTGCCGCCGCCGGCGTCGTAGCAGTCCCACAGCGCGGCCTGCACCGCCTTGGTGGAATCCCTGACACCGCTGGGATCCGCGCCGGTCACAACGAAGTCGGCGATCACCGGGTCGGCGGTCGGGTACTTGGTCCTGATCAGCTGCGGCTTGGGTGTGACGACCCGCTGGTTGCGGACCTGGAAATCGGCGACGATCGCGGTGCCGTCGTAGGCCAGCCGCACGTACCGCGCGTTGGTCAAGGGGAAGCCGGTACGAGACGAACGATTGGCTTCGGTGGCCCCGGATTCGCCGACCGTGGTGAAGGTCGTGCCGTCGAGCGAGGTCTGCACCTTGTAGTCCGATGAGAAGGCCGCGCCCCACTGCACGAACACGTCGTCGACCGGCTGCGACCGGCCGAGATCGACCTGAGTCCAACCGGGGCCGGTGGAAAGCGCTTTACCAGCAGCGACATTGAGGTTCACAGCCGATGCCTTGAACGCCTGATAGCTGTCGTACAGCGCTTGCAGGGCGGCCTTGACCTGGGCCGGAGTGGCGTTCTGGTCGTCGATCACGGCCTGCGCCTTGGCGATCTGCGTGCTGAACGCGGCCTTGGCCCCGGCCGGATACTGACCGTCCCGGGTGCCCTCGCGCGCCGCATACACGGTCAAACCGGCCTGGGACACCAGGTTGCGCAGCCCGGCCTTGACGTCCAGAGTGGACGGAATCACCGTCACCCGCACGGCGGCGACCTTGATCTCCACAGTGGACCCGTCATGGGCGATGCGGAAGTCGGAACCGTTGGTGCGGTTGGTGAGGATCGAGTCGTCCAGCACGAAGTCGTGCGTCTGCCAGCTGCCCGTGTCGCCGTAGTGCACGATCTCCGACGGCTTGAACTTGTCCGGCAGGTCCTGGCCGGGCGAGTCGTACTGGAGGTCCAGCGTGCCGTTGCCGGCGTCCAGATAGTCGATGCTGACCAGCACGACGTCCTTGGTGTTGTACGCGTACGAGTCGGCGACGTTCATGTACAAGTAGTTGGTCGACGGCGCGGGCGAGGCCGCATTGGTCTGCCAGTAGCCGCGTCCGGCCGCGGTGCCGGTGATCAGCCCGGACGGGTTGTCACCGGGATTGGGGCTGATGCCGGTGTTCGACGGGGTCGCGCCGAGCGTGGCCGAAGGCCCGGCGGCGGTGAGCCGCAGCTGCGCGACGGTGATGTCCACCGAACCGCTCAGTCGGACGGAAGTCAGCGCGGGCAAGGTGGTCGCGGCGTGCTTCCACGTGTTGCTGCCGGCCAGTGTGGCCACCGCGCCGCCATTGAGGGTCAGCGTGCCGACGCCGCTGTCGTAGTACGTCACCAGGGCGACGACCGGCCCGGCGACGGTGTAGTCGGGATCCGGCGCGAAGTTCAGGTACGACGTGCCGGCGGAACCGTCGGTCTGCCAGTAACTGTGGCCATCGACGCTGCCGGTGCGCAGGCCCGCGGCGTTGTCGCCGGCGCTCGCGGTGACGCCGAGGGTCAGCGGGTTCGGCCCGAGATCGGCGCCGACACCGTTGGGATACAGCACGGGGGCCGCGCCGGCCGGCACGGCCAGCGCGGCGACCAGCGCGACCAACAGTCCTAACAGGACCCATAAGCGGCGGGTCATCATTGACCTCCCAGTAAAGTTACCCGGGCGGCATCGCCACCCGGTCGACACGGCCGTCCGGCCACCGCACCTCCACAGCGGCGGCGGTGATGTCCAGTTCCGGCAACGCTTCCAGCGGGGAGCCGCCGAGATGCACGGCGGCGGCGTAGATCCGGCCGACCTCGACCTCGTCGGCGGAGAACAGCACGGGGACCTCGGACACCGGCCCCAGTGGATTGGTGTCCTTGCCCACCACCGTTTCGGCGACGGTGAGCCCGGCGAGATCGACCAGGCACGAGTGCAGCCCACTACCGGGAACCGTGGCCCAGCCGCCGATCCGCAGCCGCCACGGCCCGGGATGGGTGCACTCGGCAGCCTCGTCGACCCGGACCAGCCGGACCTCGGTGGCACCGTGGATCACCGACGCTACGGTGATCCACGGGCCCAGCCTATACGTGGTTTCGGGGCTGTGGAAGGGATTCCAGCTCTCATCTGCGGGCCAATGCGCCCGGCTGCGCGACACTCCGGGCGTCAATGCCGTCAGCGGCCGGCGATGCGCGGCCCGACCGTCGGCATCGACGAGCGTCGCCGAGGAGTCCAGCGGTGGCGTCATTTCCGGCGCGGCATGGGTGCTGTAGGCGATCCGTGCGTAAGCCGGATCGTCGGTCGCGAGTTCCGTGAGGTCGATATGGTCGCTGCCGTGATTGAGTACCCGCACCACGCCGTCCGCGCGGGTGCCGGAAACGGTCCAGCCCGGTGCCGGCAGGGAGAACTCGAAGTCCTCCTCCTCGACCGGTAGCGGAACCTCAGGCGCGGTCCAGACTTCATGCGATGCCGGCAGCAGCAGGCCGGCGAAACCCTTGCTGGCCCAGTACGGCGACGCGGGGCCGGAATACACCTGCCGGATGGCCGGGAACCGGCCGTGCCAGCCCAAGGTCAGCAGTCCGTCGTGATCCAGCGCACCCGCGTTGAGGAAGTGGTCCAGCATCAGTCCGCCGATACGCCGGGTCAGCCCCGGCTCCAGCGGCGTGGCGTCGTAGCGGGCGCCGATCCACAGTGGAGCGAGCGCGGCGAAACGGTAGGTCAGCGACCGGCCCTGGATCAGCGGCGAGCCGTTGCCGCCGATCAGCCGCGCGTAGTCGGAAAGGTAGAGCCGCAAGCGATTGCGGTACCGGAGGGCCAGCTCCTCGTCGCCGGTGATGTCGCAGAACAGCAGTGGGTAGAAGTGCATGGCCCAGCCGCTGTAGTGGTCGAAGTTGCGGTGCGCGCCGCCGGACAGGCCGTCGGAGTACCAGCCTTCGCCCGCCTGCCAACGATCCGTGGACTCGATCGCGTGATCGAAGTCGGCCTGGCTCCACGCCCCGCCGACGCTGCGGGCGAACGCACCGGTGACCGCCTGGAACCACAGCCAGTTGTTCTGCGGCATGGCGTCGCCGACCATCGGCGCCAGCCAGTCCAGCAGCCCCTGCTGGGTACGCGTGCTGAGCCGGTCCCACAGCCACGGCCGGGTCAGGTGCAGCCCGAGGGCGATCGACGCCGCCTCGACCTTGGCCTGCCCGCACTCGCCGAACCGGGGCCAGCGGTCGGGATTGGTCGGGTCGACGCCGGCCGCCAGCCCCTGCGCGTACCACTCGGCGATCCTGTGTGGATCGTCACCGGCCGCCCCGGCCAGCCGAAACGCCGCCAGCAGGAACGTGCGCGCGTAGCCTTCCAACCCGTCGCTCCAGCGACCGCTCACGCTGACCGGCCCGGGCAGGTGGATCAGTGCGTGCGTGTCGGTGGCCCAGGGGCGCACGGCCAACAGCATCGAGTCGGCCAGGCGTTCCCACTCGGCACGGGACGGGGCAGGATGCACGATCACCTCTCCAAACGCAGCGTGACGATCTGGAAGGGGCGCAACGACAACGGCACCGCGCTGCCCCTCGAAGCCATGGGCCGCAACGGCCGTTCGAGCAGGTCGGCTTCGAAAGCCGTGGTCACGGCGAAGTCGGCGGACACCAACGCCCGGGCCCGGCCGCCGCGGGACTCGTACAGCCGGACGATCACCGCGCCCGACCGGTCGTCGGCCAGCTTGACCGCCTCGACGATCACGGCCGGGTTGTCCACCGACACCAAAGGCTTGCCGCGCAACCGATCCGACGCCGTCCGCAGCGGAAGCGAGAACGTGTAGCCGGCCATGATGGCATCGCCGAGATCGGCGGCCGGCCGCAGGCCGTAGCGGAACCTGTGTCGGCCCTGGTCGGCCAACGGGTCGGGGCTGTGCGGGGCGCGCAGCAGCGACAGCCGCACGGTGGTGGACCGGCCGTCGCTGCTCACGTCGTAGCCGTAGGTGGAGTCGGTGACCAGGGCCACGCCCCAGCCGTGCTCGCCGACGTGTACGAAGCGGTGGGCCCACGCCTCGAACCGGGCCGCGTCCCAGCTCGTGTTCTCGTGCGTCGGCCGTTTGACGTGTCCGTACTGGATCTCGGCGGTGATCTCCGGCGCGAGCACGTCCAGCGGCCAGGCCGCCTTGAGCACCGTGTCCCTTTCCTGCCAGTCGATGTCGGTCTCGACCTCCAGCAACCGCGAACCCGCGGCCAGCCGAAGATGTTGCACGATAACGGATCGCTCGGTCCGGCGCTCGACGCGGACGGCCGCGAGCAGCGGGCCGTCGTCGACGAGCTCGACCGACACGGCGTCGTCGAGATCGCGGCGGTTGCGGCGATAGGTCACGTCCAGGTTCCAGGCGCTCCACTTCACCGGGTCGTCCGGGTGCAGTTGAAGCAGATTGCCGGCTGCACCAGGGGCGATCGCCTCGCGGCCGGTGGCGTGATCACGGACCGACCGGACCAGCCCGGCTGGGTCGATGTGCACCGAGATCAGGCCGTTGTCCAGCACGAATGTTCCGGTGGCGCGCACCGGATGGGCGTTGAACTGCAGGAACCCGCCAACGCCAAGAGCGGGCGCCCGCCCGAACGCCGCGTGACGGCCGTCGGACAGGCGTTGCCCGGCCACCGGCGGCGGCTCGGTGACGATCACCACCTCGCGCCGCTCGACCGGGGCGGCGTTGAGCAGCGACTCCCCGTCGCCGGCGCTGATGGAGATCAGCTCGTGCAGTCCACTGTGGATCCCCGTGTACGCCTGCTCGGCCTCGCGATGCACCCAAGCGATCGACGAGCCGGGCAGGATGTCGTGGAACTGGTGCAGTAGCACGCGTTTCCACAGTGCGTCCAGCTCGTCGTAGGGATAGGGCGTGCCGAGCCGGACAGCGGCCGACGCCGCCCAGAGTTCGGCGTGCCGGAGCAGCGTTTCGCTGCGCCGATTGCCGCGCTTGGTCCGGGCCTGGCTGGTGTACGTGCCGCGATGCGTCTCCAGGTACAGCTCGCCGCGCCACACCGGGGCGTCCGGGTATTCGGCCCGGGCCGCCCGGAAGAACTCGGCCGGCGAACCGAGCCGCACCTTCGGTGATCCCTCCAGGTCCCGCAGCCGCCGGGCTTTCTCCAGCATCTCGCGAGTCGGCCCGCCACCGCCGTCACCGAAACCGAACGGCACCAGCGATGTGGTGCCGAGACCCTTCTCCGCGTAGGTTGTCGCCGCGTGCGCCAGCTCGGCCCCGGTCAGCTCGCAGTTGTAGGTGTCGACCGGTGGGAAGTGGGTGAAGATCCGGGTGCCGTCGATGCCCTCCCACCAGAACGTGTGGTGCGGCAGACGGTTCGTCTCGTTCCAGGACAGCTTCTGGGTCAGGAACCACTCGGCCCCGGCCAGCCGGGCCAGCTGCGGATAGGCTGCGGTGTAACCGAAAGAGTCCGGTAACCAGACGCCATCAGGACCAACTCCGAACTCGTCGAGGAAGAACCGGGCGCCGTGCACGAGCTGGCGGGCCAGCGACTCGCCGCCGGGCAGGTTGGCGTCGGCCTCCACCCACATGCCACCGACCGGGACCCAGTTGCCGGCCTTGACCGCCTGCCGGATCCGTTCGTACACAGCGGGCTGGTGCTCCTTGATCCACGCGTACTGCTGGGCCGACGAGCAGGCGAACACCAGCTCGGGGTACTCCTCGGCCAGCGCCAGCACGTTGCTGAAGGTCCGCGTGCACTTCCGGATCGTCTCCCGGATCGGCCACAGCCAAGCCGAGTCGATGTGCGCGTGCCCGACCGCGACCAGCGTGTGCTCGGACTCGTGGGCCCTGCTGGACAACAAGTTCGACGTCACCGAGCGCGCTTCGGCGAAGGAAAGATCGATGCAGCCGTCCAATCCCCGCAGAATCTGGTGTCTACGAGCGGATTCCAACGGCAACGTGTGCATCAACGAGGACAGCACCTCGACGTCGAGCATGAGGTGCCACGCATCCTCGTCACGCAGGGCAAGATCGGCTTGCCGGAGCACGTAAAGGTGTTCTGAGCCGGCAGTCTCCACCGAGCCGTAGTGGGTGCCCCGGCCGGCGCTGGCGACGATCGGCGGGTTGGCGGCGGCCTCGACGACCAGCCGGACCCCGGGACCGGTGACCGGCACGCTTCGATGGTACGGATGCAGGCCCTGGAGCGGATTGCCGTCGACGTCAAGGACAAGCGCCTCGGCCTGGCCGCCAGGACCTCGAGTAAGGTCGAACCCCAGGTCGAAGACGGCCTCCACACGGCCGGTCCACCCGGCGGGAATCCGGCCAACCGCGGAGAACCTCGTGGTGGACCAGGGAATTCCCCAGCTGTCGCCGATGTGGAGCGGCGACACGTCCATCGCGATCCGCTCCGAGTACACGGCCGGACGGACCCGTTCGGCGAGAAACCGCGCGACGCGGTCCTCGGCGGCCTTGCGGTCGTCGTGCATGCGGTCCCCTCAGGGGTCAGGGCGCTTCGAGACCTCCGTCCGGCCGGCGCACCCGCGCCGACCAGCGTTCGTGCAGGAACTTCGTCGGCGGGTACTTGGCCGCCGCGGCCTCGTCGAGGTCGACGCCCCAGCCCGGTTCCGGCGACGGTGTCAGGTGACCGTCGTGAACCACTGGCGTGCCAGGGAAAACCTCATGCGTGGCATCGTTGTAGGTGTGGGATTCCTGATAGCCGAAGGCCGGCGTGGACACGTCCACGGCCAGGTTGGCCGCCACCCCGACCGGTGAGATGTCGCCGGGGGAGTGGAACGCGGTGCGTACGCCCAGCAGCTCGGCCAGGGCCACCAGCTTTCGCGTCGGTGTCAGGCCGCCGATGGCGGAAGTGTGCAGGCGCAACAGGTCCACGCCGCCGTCCTTGATCAGCCGGGCGGCATCGATGACCGAGCCGACCTGCTCGCCGACCGCGATCGGCACCGGCGAAGCGGCCCGCACGGCCGGCAGCTGGTCGTAGTGCTCCGGCGGGATCACGTCCTCCAAAAAGGACAGATCGTACGGCTCCAGCGCACGGGCCAGCACGATCGCCTGCTTCGGCGTCAGTCGGCTGTGCACGTCGTGCATCAGGCTGACGTCGCCGAGCCGTTCCCTTGCAGCGGCGAACAACCGCGGCACATCACGGAGATACTGCCGCACGTCCCAGCCGTCCGGATGCGGCGACCGCGGATACCCACCTAGGGTACCCGGTGCGCCGTACGTGCCGAGACCGGGACCGCCGACCTGGAGACGGACGTGCCGATATCCCTGTTCCAGCAAGCCTTCCGCGCCGTCAAGGGTTTCGTCGATCGTCGCGCCGGCGGCGTGGGAGTAGACCTCGATCGCCGACCGGCCGCGCCCGCCGAGCAGTTCGTAGACCGGCATCCCGGCCCGCTTGCCCATGATGTCCCACAGCGCCTGGTCGATCCCGGACAGCGCATTGTTCAGCACGGGTCCGTTGCGCCAGTAGGCCGAGTAGTGGATCAGCCGGGTGATGTCCTCGATGTCGGCCGGGCTGCGGCCGACCACCAACGGCCCCATGTGCTCGTCCACCGCCGCCGCGACGGCGGCGAACCGCTGGGTGAAGGTGGCGCAGCCGAGGCCGTACAGACCAGGCTCGGACGTGTCCACGCGGACGACGACGAGCGGAATCCCTTCCGGCGCTGTGACAATTGCCCGCACAGCGGTGACCCGCACGGAGTCACGCGGTTCCCATGGCGGCAGAACCTCCGGCAACCCGGTCACGACGCCCCCTTTTCCAGCCGGGAAATCCGCATGTAGCCGGCCGACGACTGTCTCGTCTGGATGGTCACCGGCAGCACGATCAGCTGCGTCTCGGACGGCTTGCCGCTGACCCGGTCGTGCAGCAGCGTCATCGCCCGCCGGCCCATGTCCCGCGCCGGCAACGAGATCGCGGCGGCGGTCAGCGGCAGCACGTCGAACGGGCCGGCGTCGTCCATGCAGGCCAGGTCGATGTCGCCGGGCACCTCAAGGCCCAGCGCCACCAGGTCCTGCGCGACCGTGGCCAGCGCGTAACCGTTGGAGCACAACAACACCGACGGCGGGTGGCTGCCGTGGAGCAGTTCGTTGAGCATGGCCCGCCGCGCCTCGGTCGGCTGCTCGCGGTAGCGGCGCAGCACAGTCAGATCCGGCCGGACGGGAATGTCGTTTTCTCGCAACGCCTGTACGTGACCGGCGAGCCGGTCCCGGATGCTGGTCACGTCGATCTCGTCCCACAGGGTGGCGATCGTGCGGTGCCCGGACTCGATCAATTCGGCGGTCAGCTCGCGGCCGACGGCCATGTTGTCGGCCACCACGGCATCGGTGGCCAGGTCCGGCCGATACCGGTCGACCATCACCAGCGGCACGCCCCGCCGCCGCGCCTCCGCGTACGGCGCGACCGTGAGGGAACCCTCGGCCGGGTACACGATGATGCCGCTGACCTGGTGTTCCAGCGCGCCCCACAGCACCTTTTCCTCGCGCGCGGGGTCGTTCTCGCAGTGGTTGAGGAACAGCCGGTAGCCCAGGTCGGCGCAGACCTCCTCGATGCCGGTGAGGATCTGGCCGACGTGCGGGCCCTGGTTCTGCAGCACACAGGCGATGGTCTTATCCGGCGGCGACGACGCGGCCGGCGGCCGGTCGGCGACGAACGTGCCCTGGCCGCGGCGGCGCACCACGTAGCCCTCGGTGGCCAGGTCGTTGAGCGCCCGCACGGCCGTCGCGTGGCTGACGTTGAACCGCTCGCAGATCTCCCGCTGGGTGACGAACGGCCGGCCCGGCGCGTACTCGCCGGCGGCGATCGCGGCCAGCAGCTCGTGCTTGACCTGCTGGTAGAGCGGGGGCTTGTCGCCGCCGGTCGCCGCTGCCATCCCGGTATGCCCTTCGAGACAGGTGGCTGGAACCGGGCCACTTTAGCATGTTCAACCCCGGCGAAGACCAGCTCTGACCGGGACCGGACCGACATAGTTTGGCCTATTGACCTATTAAACGACCGCGCCTATGGTCTGGCTCACTCGACCCGGCAGCCGACTTGGCGGAGGACGGCATGGGCACAAAGTGGTGCGGCGGAAGAGTTCTGGCAGTCGTGGCGGCACTGGCCGTGGTCACCACCGCGTGCGGTGGCGGCAGCGGCGCCGGCGACGGATCCACGCTGACGATGTGGACCTTCAAACAGACCCACGTCAAGGCGTTACAGGCGGCCGCGGCGACCTTCAAGAGCAAGACCGGCATCACGGTGGAGATCAGCGCCTACACGCCGGACGACACCTTCACCAGCAAGGTCCAGAGCGCCGCGGCCAGCCACAACGTGGCCGACGTGCTCGAGGTGCACGCGGCCGGCGAGGACCGGGTGCTCGGCGGCGCCGGCATCACCACCGACCTGGCCGGCGACATCAATGCCCAGTACAAGAGCCGTTTCCTCAAGGGCACGGCCGACACCGGCCTGATCACCGACCAGGTGTACCAGGACTCGTTGAAGCCCAAGGCGACCGATCCCGGCGTCAAGACGGGCCAGCTGCTCAGCATCCCGTTCACCGCCGGCACCTTCGGCGTGGTCTACGCCAACAAGGACAAACTCACCGCGGCCGGCATCGACGCGAGCAATGCCCCGGCCAGCTGGCAGGAGCTGATCTCCTGGCTCACGGCCACGCACGGCAAGGACGCGCAGAACGGCGGCATCACCCTCGGCCTGAAGAGCTCGTCGACCGGCCTGGACTGGGCGATGGAGCCGCTGGCCTTCGCTTTGCTTGGCCCGCAGGCCTTCCATGACCTTTACGGCACCGACAAGTCCAAGGCGTGGGGCAGCGCCAACGGGCAGCAGGTGTTGGAGCTGTACAACCAGCTGACACCGTACTGGACGCCGGGCACGCAGACCCTCGGCATCGACGACGCCGACCGGGCGTTCGCGCAGGGCAAGGCGGCCTTCGACATCGGCGGCACGTTCACCATCTCGGCCATCCAGCAGAACGGCATGGACCCGGCCAAGATCCTCGCCTTCCCGATCCCGGCGCCGGAAACCGCCGTGGCCAAGGACTTCAAGCTCGCACCGTTCGCGCTGACCGGCTTGGCCGTGTCGTCGCAGACGGCCAACCGGGCCGCGGCCTTGCAGTGGTTGGACTTCCTCACCCAGCCGGAGCAGGCCGGCGCGTTCGCCCAAGCGGCGCTTGACCTTCCGGGCACCGATCTCGGGGCCAACGCGGAGAAGCTGGTCGGGCCGTACCTGAGCTCGATGGAGGCGGCGTTCGGCACCGGCGACCACGCGTGGAATCCGGGCGACAGCACGTTCAAGGGCTCGAACTGGGACATCCAGGTGGCCGGCGACATTCTGGTGAAGATGTCGCCGCTCAAGGAGCTCGACCCGGCCGCGACCAACCAGCAGCTCGCGGTCTACAACACCAGCGTGCACAGCGGGCAGTAGCCGGTGGCGTCGCGTTTTCGCAGCCGGGAGGCATGGACCGGCTATGTGTTCGTGCTGCCGGCGGTGGGCCTGTTCGCGGTGATGGGCCTCTACACCGTCGGCTACGGCCTGGCCCTGAGTTTCGCCCAGTGGAACGGCTTCACTCCACAATGGACCTGGGTCGGGTTCGGCAACTACCTCGACCTGATCTACCGCGACCCGGCCATCGCGCCGGTCGTGCAGGGCGCGGCGCTGCGGACGCTGGTCGTGATGATCGCGGTGCCGGTGCTGACCGTGCTGGTCGGCTTCCCGCTCGCGGTGGCGTTGAACCACATCACGCGGCTGCGCGCGGCGTTTCGCACGGTGTTCTTCCTGCCCCAGGTCACGGCCGGCATCGCGCTGTTCTATGCCTGGACGTATGCGCTTCAGCCCGACGGCTCGCTCAACTACATCCTGCGGCACCTGGGGCTGGGCTCGATCGCCCAGCCCCAGGGCTGGCTGGGCAACCCGTCGACCGCACTGCCGACGTTGATCGTGGTGATGGTGCTCGGCTCGGTGCCGGTGGCGATGTTGTTGTACCTGACCGGGTTGCAGTCCATTGATCAGTCCGTTGTGGACGCGGCCAGGGTCGACGGCGCCAGTGGGCTGCGAACCATGACCGCGATCATCTGGCCGCTGCTGCTGCCGATCACCGGGGCCGTGGTCATGCTCAACCTCCGCTATGCGTTGCAGGACTTCCAGACCTTCCTGCTGATGACCAACGGCGGCCCCGGCGGGCACACGCTGGTGCTGGGGCTGGAGTCGTACAACCTGGCCTTCGTCAGCGGGTTCAAGCCGACGCTCGGCCTGTCCAGCGCGCTCGGCTGGACGCTGTTCGTGGTGGCGTTGCTGTTGGCCGGTATCAACCTTCGAGTGCTGCGGAGCCGCGCGTGAAGGCCCGGGTGTTCGTGTACGCGGTGCTGATCGCGTATGCGGTGATCAGCCTGTATCCGTTCGCGCTCATGGTGTCCGGGGCGTTGAAGGACGCGGCCGAGGTGCGGTTGGACGGTCATTTGATCCCGTCCAACCCGACGCTGGCGACGCTGGCCCACACGTGGAACGAGCTGCATTTCTTCACCTACTTCGGGAACAGCCTGCTCGTCACCGGGTTGACCACGGTCGGCGTGCTGATCGTCTACTCGTTGGCCGGCTACGCCTTCGCCGTACTGCGGTTCCCGGGCCGGCGGCTGCTCTACGGCATGTTTCTGGCGCTGCTGTTCGTGCCCGGCATCACGATGCTGCTGCCGGTGGTGATCCTCCAGCAGAAGCTGGGGCTGATCGGCACCTTTCCCGGCATCATCCTGCCGTTCGTCAACGGCACCGCCCCGCTGTCCATCATGTTGCTCACCAACAGCTTCCGCACGGTGCCGGCCGAGCTGAAGGAGTCGGCCCGCTGCGACGGGGCCGGCGAGCTGCGCACCTTCTGGTCGATCTACCTGCCGATCGGGCGGCCGGCGCTGATCACCATCGCGCTGCTCACGGCGGTGCCGACCTGGAACGAGTACGTGCTGACCCGGGTCTCCCTGAGCGACGCGTCGCGGTACACGCTGCCGCTGGCGTTGCAGAACCTCAACTCGTCCACCGCACCGCAGGAGAACGTGCTGATGGCCGCTTCGCTGATCATCGTCATTCCGGTGATCATCCTTTTCGTGCTGCTGCAACGGTATTTCGTGAACGGCCTGCAGGGCGCGGTGAAGGGCTGATGCGGGTACTGGTGACCGGGGCCGGCGGCATGCTCGGCGCGGAGATCGTCGCCGCGCTCGACGCTGATCATGATGTGCTGGCCCACGACCGAAATGTCGGGGACCTGCGGGACCGGCGGCAGGTCGAGCCATTGCTGGCCGGAGTGGACTCTGTGGTCCACTCTGCGGCGCTGCCGTCGCCGCTGAGCGCGGCCGAGCCGGAGGTGTTCGGCAACAACGTGGACGCCGCGTTCCATCTGCTGGACGCCGCCGGCCGGGCCGGCGTGAAGCGGATCGTGTACGTGTCAAGCCTTTCCGCGCTCGGCCTGGCCTGGTCGTCCCGGCCGGTGTCGCCGCTGTTCGCGCCGGTGACCGAGGCCCATCCGTACGTCGGCGACGACGTGTACGGGCTGTCCAAGCTGGTGGGCGAGCTCGTCGCCGAGACGGTGAGCCGGCGGTGGGGCTGCGAGGTGATCAGCCTGCGATTCCCGTTCATCGGCAGCGGGGAACGGCTTCAGCACCACCTCGACCACGTGCGGCGGGATCCTGGGGCCGACCGTGCCTCGCTGTGGAGCTGGATCGACACGCACGACGCCGCTCGGGCGGTGATCGCCGCGCTGACCGCGCGGGTCGACGGGTACGCGCTGGTCAACGTGGCCGCGCCGGACACCACCTCGCTGATCCCGACGGCCGAGCTGATGCGAATGTTTCATCCCGCGACACGGATGGATGGCCCGCTGGGGCGCTACGCCGTACCGTTCTCCCTGGAGCTGAGCCGAACGCTGTTGGGCTTCACCGCCGAGCACCGGTGGCGGCCGACGATTGGGGGCAGCGCATGAAGACCGCGCTCGTGGTTCGCGGTGGCTGGGATGGGCACCTGCCCGTGGAGGCCAGCGACCGCTACGCCGGGGAGCTCCGTTCCCTCGGTTACGAGGTCACCGTGTCGGACAGCCTGGACAGCTATCTGGACGCCGAGTTGTTGGCCCGCACCGACCTCGTCGTGCAGTGTTGGACCATGGGGTCCATTTCCGCGGCCCAGGTGGAAGGCCTGACCGCGGCCGTACGGGCCGGGACCGGCTTCGCCGGCTGGCACGGCGGCATCGTCGACTCCTTCCGGGACGAGACGCGGTACCAGCAGATGACCGGTGGGCAGTTCGTCTACCATCCGGCCGAGTTCGTCGAGTACACCGTGCGCACCGGCGGCTCGAAGTTCACCGTGCACACCGAGCAGTACTACGTGCACACCGATCCGGCCAACGAGGTGTTGGCGGTGACCGACTTCGTCGAGGACGGCACCACGCTACCCGTGACATGGACCCGGAAGTGGGGTTCCGGCCGGGTTTTCGTCACCACGATCGGCCACAAGCTGGACGACTTCGACGTGCCGGAGGTGGATCGGATGATCATCGAGGGGTTGCAGTGGGCGACACGTTGAGAATCGGGATCATCGGGGCCGGCAACATCAGTGGCCAGTACGTGAAGACGTTGCCGCGTCTGGACAATGTCGTGATCACCCGGATCGCTGATCTCGACGCCTCGAAGGCTATCGCGTTGGCCTCGCAGGCGGGTGTGCCAGCGTGCGCGCCCGATGAGGTGTATACGGCGTCCGATGTGGACATCGTCCTCAACCTGACGATCCCGTTGGCGCACGCGGAAGTCGCCCTGGCGGCGATTGCCGCCGGCAAGCACGTGTACGGCGAGAAGCCGCTGGCGGCCGACACGGTTGCGGCGAAGTCCGTGCTGGATGCGGCTGCGGCAGCGGGGGTTGCCGTCGGCTGTGCGCCGGATACCGTGCTGGGAACCGGTGTGCAGACGGCACGGTCCAGTTTGGACGCTGGGGACATCGGCGTTCCGGTTGCGGCGACGGCGTTCATGACGACGCCCGGGCATGAGCGTTGGCATCCGTCGCCGGAGTTCTACTACGAGCCCGGCGGCGGTCCGTTGCTGGACATGGGGCCGTACTACCTGACGGCGTTGGTGACGTTGCTGGGGCCGGTCCGGCGTGTGGTCGGTATGTCCTCCGCGCCAAGGGCAACGCGGGTGATCGGCAGCGGACCTCGTGAGGGCACGACGTTTCCGGTACGCGTGGCGACACACGTGACCGGTGTGCTGGAACACGTCGGTGGCGAGCTGTCGACGTTGATGATGAGCTTCGACATCTGGGGCGCGCAGCTGCCGCGGATCGAGGTGTACGGCACCGAGGGCAGCCTGTCCGTGCCGGACCCGAACAACTTCGACGGCACCGTGCGCATCTTCCGCGACGACTGGGTCGACCTGCCGGTACTGGGTGGCTACCCGGATGCGGGGCGCGGCTTCGGCGTGTCGGACATGGCACGGTCCATAGTGGACGGAACGCCGCACCGGACCGACGGGGCCCTGGCGTATCACGTGCTCGACGTGATGGAATGCCTGCTGCGGGCGGCCGAGACCGGCACGTCCGTGGTGATCGGCAGCACCTGCGAGCGACCGGCGGCGGTGACGGCATGAAGATCGGCATGATCGGCTACGCCTTCATGGGGGCGGCGCACTCCCATGCGTGGCGGACCGCGGGGCGGTTCTTCGACCTGCCGGCGACGCCCGAGATGGCGGTGATCTGCGGCCGTTCGGCCGACAAGGTCGCCGCCGCGGCGGCCAAGTTCGGTTGGGCCGAGTCGGCGACCGACTGGCGGGCGGTGGTCGACCGGCCGGACATCGACGTGATCGACATCTGCACGCCCGGCGACAGCCACGCCGAGATCGCCATCGCCGCACTCGAGGCCGGCAAGCACGTGCTGTGCGAGAAACCGCTGGCCAACAGCGTCGAAGAGGCCGCTCGCATGGCCGAGGCGGCCAAGTCGTCCAGCGCCCGGTCGATGGTGATGTTCAACTACCGCCGCGTGCCGGCGCTGGCCCTGGCCCGGCAGCTGATCGCCGACGGCCGGATCGGCACCGTGCACCAGGTTCGGGCCCAGTACCTCCAGGACTGGTTGGTGGACCCCGATTTCCCGCTGACCTGGCGGCTCGACGCCGCCAGCGCCGGCTCCGGGGCGCTCGGCGATCTCGGCGCGCACAGCATCGACGCCGCCCAGTTCCTGACCGGGCAACGGATTTCCGCCGTCGGCGGCGTGCTGGAGACCTTTGTGGACTCCCGGCCCCGGCTCGACGGCTCCGGCCGCGGGCCCGTCACGGTCGACGACGCCGCGCTGTTCACCGCCCGTTTCGACGGCGGCGCGATCGGCGTTTTCGAGGCGACCAGGTTCGCCACCGGGCGTAAGAACGCCATGCGCATCGAGGTCAGCGGCTCGCTCGGCACCCTGTCGTACGACCAGGAATCCATGAACGAGCTGCGGTTCTACGACGGCACCGAGGATGCCCGCACCGCCGGGTTCCGGCGGATCCTGGTCACCGAGGCCACGCATCCGTACATGGATGCCTGGTGGCCGCCCGGGCACATCATCGGCTACGAGCACACTTTCATCCACCAGGTGCGGGATTTCGTGACCGGCGTGGTCGACGGCACCGAGCTTTCGCCGTCGTTCGAGGAGGGGTTGCAGGTGCAGCGGGTGCTGGCCGCCGTGCAACAGGGCGTCTCACTGAGGAGCGTGTGATGGTTCGTCCCGTGACGCTGTTCACCGGGCAGTGGGCCGATCTGCCGTTCGAGGAGGTGTGCCGGCTCGCTTCCGGTTGGGGCTACGACGGTCTCGAGGTCTGCACGTGGGGCGACCACTTCGACGTGCAAGAGGCTTTGGCCGACGACGCTTACATTCCGAAGTTCAAGGAAACCCTTGCCCGGCACAACCTTCAGTGCTGGACGCTGTCGTGCCACCTGACCAGTCAGGCCGTCTGCGATCATCCCATCGACGAGCGGCACCAGAACATCCTGCATCCTCGGGTGTGGGGCGACGGCGATCCCGAGGGCGTCCGGCAGCGGGCCGCCGCCGAGATCGCCGACACCGCCCGGTCAGCCGCCAAGCTCGGCATCAGCACCGTCGTCGGTTTCACCGGCTCGTCCATCTGGCACACCTTGGCCATGTTCCCGCCCGTGCCCGATTCGATGATCGAGCGCGGTTACCAGGACTTCGCCGACCGGTGGAACCCCATCCTCGACGTCTTCGACGAGGTCGGCGTGCGCTATGCGCACGAGGTGCATCCCGGCGAGATCGCCTACGACTACTGGACCACCGTGCGCACCCTGGAGGCCATCGGCCACCGCCCCGCTTTCGGCCTCAACTTCGATCCCAGCCATTTCGTCTGGCAGGACCTCGATCCCGTCGGCTTCCTCTACGACTTCCGTGACCGCATCTATCACGTCGACTGCAAGGAATCCGTCAAGCGCTTCAACGGCCGCAACGGGCGGCTCGGCTCCCACCTGCCGTGGGGCGATCCCCGGCGCGGTTGGGATTTCGTCTCCACCGGCCACGGCGATGTGCCGTGGGAGGCCTGTTTCCGGATGCTGAACAGCATCGGCTACGACGGCCCCATTTCCGTCGAATGGGAAGACGCCGGCATGGACCGCCTCACCGGCGCCCCCGACGCCTTGGCCTTCGTCCGTTCCATGACCCGCATCGAGCCCCCCGAGGCCTCTTTCGACTCCGCCTTCAGCTCGTGAGCTTCGCCTTGACGCCGTATCCGGGTCGGGTAGTGCTCCTGGCCCGGATCGGCCGTTCCCTGCTCGGCGGCTACGCCCTCACCGGCCGCAGCCCCGCAACGGCGAGCAGGTTGCCACCGTCTTCGACCGCTTGTCCGCCGGTCAGCCGCCTTCCGTTGCGCTGGACGGTCTTCGCCACGAGCCCGATCCGCCCATCTGCACGCCGCGGATCACTGCTGTGGTGCGGGATTCCGCCGTGTGGTTCGGCGCTGCCCGCGTCACCACCGGCGTCGGCGTGGTGGAGCTTGGTTCGTTGGCCGCCGGCCATGTCGCCTTGATGACGACCTACGGATCCGACTGGTAAGCGGTTTCCACCGCGCCACGCCACCGGCACTTCCGCACCACCGCCCGTGACGCCGACGAGCTGCTGGCCCCTGCCACATGCGCTTCCCACTTGACCGCTGGTGCCACATAGGAAGCGCACGTGGCACGACGCGTGTGCCTGGGAACGTGTTTCGGTGTGACGGAGAGCGGGACTCGCGGGGGTCAGGCGGTGACTGAGGTGAGGTGACGGGGGCGGGCGCCGATGCCGGCGTCGCGGGCCCGGGCGATGGCCTCGGCGCGGTCGGCGGCGCGGAGCTTGGTGAAGATCGCCGAGATGTGGTTGCTGACGGTCTTGGGGGCCAGGTGGAGCTGGCGGGCGATGGTGGAGTTGGAACGACCGTCGGCGATGAGGTCGAGCACCTGGCGCTCCCGCCGGGTGAGCTCGGGGAAGACGTCCTCGGTGCGCTGGGCCGGCGCGGTGAGCAGGTCGGCGACGCGGTGGGCGACGCCGTCGCCGAAGATGGCCTCGCCGGCGGCCACGCCGCGG
Organism: Kutzneria chonburiensis; assembly: GCF_028622115.1. Taxonomy (NCBI): domain Bacteria; kingdom Bacillati; phylum Actinomycetota; class Actinomycetes; order Pseudonocardiales; family Pseudonocardiaceae; genus Kutzneria; species Kutzneria chonburiensis. Next base: position 4,594,412 of record NZ_CP097263.1, on the reverse strand, counting down.
ACGGCGCGGGTGATCTCGGCCTGCTGGGCGGACTTGAGCAGGTAGCCGCGGGCCCCGGCGCGGATGGCCTGGTAAACGCTTTCATCGTCGTCGGCGTGGGTGAAGACCAGCACCCGGACGCCGGCCCGGGCCTGGATGACGTCGCGAACGGCGAGGAGGTCCATGACGACGAGGTCGGGCTGGTGCCGCTGCACCTCGCGCACGGCCTGCCCGGCGTCGCAGGCCTCGGCGACGATCCGGATCTCGGGGTCGTGCGCGAGCAGCACCCGAAGACCGCTGCGCACCACGTCGTTGACGTCGGCGAGAACGACCGAAATGCTCCCCATGCTCGGGAGCTTGGCGTGACCACGGAGGACCGCGCCAGAGGTTGTTCACAAAATGGGTGAACATACCCATACGGCGTGGGTAAACCGAGACATCGTCACGGCAGCCCGGCCACGTAGGCGTCCACGAAACGGTCCATGGCGGCGTTGACGGCCGCCAGATCGCCGGTGGCGAGCAGGTCGAGCAGCAGTCCGCGGGTGACGGCCAGTCCCAGCCTCGCACTCACGAGCGCATCCTGCGCGGAAAGACCGTGACTCTTCGCCAATTCGGTGAGCGGCGCGAGCCACGCGGTGACGACCTCGGGCAGCAGCGCCTCGGTGCCGGGACGCCCCTGCAAGGCCTGCCCGTACAGCTCGAAGAACAGCCGCTCGTTGGGATACAGCGCCGGGTCGGTGAACCGCCGCCAGAAGGCCTTGGCCAGCTCGGCGGGGGAGCCGCTGGGGTCGAGATCGGCCAGCACGGCCCGCTGCCGGGCCTCGACCTCGCGCACCACCTCGACCAGCAGGCCTTCCATGGAGCCGAAGTGGTAGATCAGCATCCGGTGGCTGGTGCCCAGCTCGGCGGCCAGCTGCCGCAGGCTGCGCGCGATGACGCCGTGCGCGGAGAGGTAGTCGACGGCCCGTAGGAGCAGGTCGCGCTTGGGGTCTTTCATGTACCAGATGGTACGTGTACCGTTTGGTACATGACCAAGCGGATCGAGGCGAGAGCGCACGCCGCGGCGAGCCCGGCGACCGTGCATGCCCTGCTGCGGGACGGCTCGACCTGGCCCGAGTGGGGCACGGTGGAAAGCTTCACATTGGAACGACCTGGACCGGACGGCGGCGAGAGCGTCGGCGCGATCCGGAACTTCCGCACCGGGCGCTACCTGATGCGCGAGGAGATCGTCGAGATCGTGCCGGAGCGCCGCTTCAGCTACGCCCTGCTGGCCGGCCTTGCCCTGCGCGACTACCGCGCCGACATCGACCTCACGCCGGCCGGCGACGGCACGGACATCCACTGGCACACCACGTTCCGGGCCAAGGTGCCGGGCATGGGCTGGCTGTACCGGCGGGCCCTGCAACGAATCACCGAACAGTTCGTGCAGGGCCTCGCCGACCGGGCGACTACGGAGTCAGCAGTGCGATGAGCTCGGCATGTCCCTCGTGCTCGGCCCAGCCGAGGGGAGTGGCGTCGAACCGCGCGTCACGGATCGACGGGTCCGCGCCCAGGGATAGCAACAGCTCGGCCATGGCCAGGTTGCCGCGGCCGGCGGCCGTGTGCAGCGCGGTCTGCCACGGCTGCTCCAGCGGCACATCGCCGCGGCCGAGGGTGTTGACGTCGAAACCCAGTGACACCAACAATCGCACGGCTTCGAGCCGGTCGTTGGCGGCGGCCCACACCACCAGGCCGGGCCGGGCGGCCAGTGCCGAAGACACGACGGCGGGATCGAACGAGCCGCCGCTGAGGACGGCGGCCACGAACGAGGACACCGGATCCAGCACCGGTTCCACAGCTCCGGCCGATCGCAGAAACTCGGCCACCGAGGTGTTTCCGTTGACCAGGGCCAGTTCCACGAAACCGGTACGGAACTCGACGCCCTCGGACACCATGAGCCGCACCCGATCCCGCTGATCATGCGTCACGGCCCACCGCAGCTGCGTGGCCATCAGTTCCGGCGGCGACGGCAACGACAGCCGCGCCCGCCAGGGACCGCCGTCGCCCCGCCCGAGCCCGTAGCGGAACAACAGCGTCAAATGGGAGTCGTCGGCGTTGAACTGGCGGTTGTACAACGTCTGGCTGTCATTGGGATCGGCCCCGGCCCGCAACAGCATCTCGGCCAGCGCCAACGACTGTGGGTGCCGGGGCTGCCGGTCGGCACCCTGCTCGCCCTCGCCGAAGACCCCGGTCAGCAGCGTGAACGGAGACGGCAGCCCGCCCCACAGGTACCCGGTGTTGGGATCCGCCCCGTAGTCCAGCAAGAGCCGCGCGGTCAGCAGCGGCACGCCGGGGCTGACCCGGGAGTAGGCCAGGTAGGCCAACGGTTCCCACAGGTGCGGCCCGCCCTCACGCCGCGCCAGCGAAGGGTCGGCGGCCAACAGTGAGGCGACGCGCGCGGTGTTGCCGGCCGCTGCGGCGGCCCAGATGTGCGGCTCGTCCGGCAGGACCGCCCGGGCCCGGGATGCCGGGTCGTCGTTGGTGTAGTTCAGGCAGGCCAGCCGGCAGAACTCGTCCGACGGTGATGACGTAACGGGCATGCCGTTACGTCGCGGCCAGCGGTAGCGGTCGATGACCGCCACGTGCTCCTTGAGCCGGGCCCAGCTGGCGAACCCGTACTCACGGGCCACCACCAGCTGGGCCGTGGCCAGCGGGAATCGCGAGAAAGTCCCGTAGGACCGCCGCACGCGGGCCAGGGCGTCAGCGTCCCCGGCGACAACGGCGCGGTGCAGCGCCCGCGCCTGACGGCGGAGGTGGTCGAAACTGGGGTCGTCCGGCAGCGAAGGCACGGCGACCTCCTTTCACGCGCCTGCTGTCCGCGTAGCCAGGCTGAAAGGAGGTACCGGCACACAACCAGGGAACCGCTCAGGCGGGTTGAACCCTTTCCGCGGACCGGCGGCTCCCTGCGAGCCGCTGTCGACCATAGCGCATCCCGATGCCGATGAGCAGCGCCACCAGCACTGTCGGATACATGTTGCGCACGAAGAACTCGATCGGGCCGGACAGCCGGTCCCAGGAGATGAAGCCCGTTGGCATGCCGTGGATGAAGTCGACCGGCACCAGCTCGGTCGGCATGGCCAAGGCGGCCAGGAACACCAGGCCGGGCGCCCACCAGCCGATCCGCTTGCCGGCCAACCCGATGATCACGGGGAGGAACCACACCCAGTGGTGCTCCCACGAGAACGGCGACACCGCGCACGCGGTCAGGCCGGCCAGGCCGATGGCCAGCACCCGGTCGCCGCGCCGGTCGGCCAGTCCGGCCAGGAACGTGCCGGCCAGCGCGACCACGCCGGCGACCGCCAGCCAGGGCAGCTTGGACTGCGGCTCGCCGAGCACCCGGGCCAGCATGCCGTGCAGCGACTGGTTGGACCAGTTCAGCACCGGGCCGACCCGCGTGGAGTCGCCGAACACGCCGCCCAGCCAGTAATGCGCGGCTTCCGGCACGATCAGCAGTCCAATCACGACAGTCGCCACGAACGTCGCCATGGCCACCGCCGCCTCACGGAAGCGGCGCGCGAACACCAGGTACACCACGAAAAGCAGCGGCGTGAGCTTCACCGCGGCGGCCAGGCCGACGCCGACTCCGGCCCACTTGGAACGCTTGTTGCGGCACAGGTCGAACACCACAAGGGCAAGCAGCACAAGGTTGATCTGCCCGAGCAGCAGGGTGGTGCGCACCGGCTCCAGCCACAGGGCCGCCACCGCGAACACCAGGGCCAGCTCCGGCGGCAGGCCGACGCGCTCCTGGCAGCGCCGGATGATCAGCCACAGCAGGCCGAGGTTGCCGGCCACCCACAACACGCCGAGGACCGGCAGCGGCAGCACGGCCAGCGGCAGGAACAGCACGGCCGCGATGGGCGGATACGTGAACTCCATCGGGCCGAGGACCGGGTGCGAGTACAGCGGGCCGCCGTGCAGCCAGGTCTGGGCGCCGGCCTGGTAGACCTGCATGTCGATCAGGCCGCCACCCGGCCACAGCGCGCCCATCAGCAGGGCGGCCCCGAGGCCGACGGCGAAGATCGTGCGCGCGTTGGCCGCCAGCCAGCGTTGGACCGGGTCGATCCTGAGCAGCATTCGGTTTCCTTCCCCCGAGCGATCCCCACGTCCACTTGATGCGCGAGCACGGGGTCATGTTGCGACGATTGGGTGTGACGCCGGTCACTCGTACGAGTAGTCTCTGGCGCTGAATGTGCGAAGCACAGGTCCACACGCCATCGCCGCGGCCAACGCGACGACGAATCCGGCGGCGGCCGGCGCGAGAATCCAGAAGTTGAGCAAAGCCTCACCGCGCCCGGAGATGCTGTGCGTCACAGAAAGCAACCCGAGGCCGACCAACATTCCGGCCAGACTGGCGCCCAGTGTGGCCACCAGCACCGGCAGCACGACCTCGCGCCGCAGCGCCCGCCCCAACACCCGTACGGGCGTGCCGGCGGCGATCAACGCGCCGAACGTCCGTCGCCGGTCGATCACCGAGCCGGCCGCGGCCACCGCCGCGCTGGCCCCGCTGAGCAACGCCATCAGTGCCAGTCCGATGGCCGTGGCCCGGCGCAGGTCGTCCATCAGCGTGGCGCTGTGGCTGGAGTCCCGGATGTTGTCCGCCACCGGCACATCCGGCAGCAGCCGCACCACCGCGGTGTACACGGCGTCCCGATTGGACGGTGTCGTCGTGGTGGCGGCACCGGTCGGCTGCGCGGCCAGGTCGGGGAACACGGCCGGGTCGATGACCATGATCTGGGCGTCGCCGGCGATGGCGTGCAGCGGAGTGTCCTCGGGCAGCCGCACGGGCGCCGGCACGTCACCGTTGGGACTCCGATTGCCCTTCGCGAACTCCAGGTCGTGCATGGAGCTCTGGTAGCCCAGCGGCATGTACACGGCCGGCCCTTCGACGCAATCGCTTGCCGACAGTCCCGACAGGACTTTCGCGACATCCTTGCACGGCGCGATCACGGCTTTGTAGCTCGGCTGGTAATCGTCCGAAGTGGACTTCAGATAACCACCCACCAGGGGGACGACCTCGGCGTCCAGCTTGTGCTCGGCCAGCCGGGCCCGCAGCTGCCCGATGACGTCGGTGTTCCGGCCGACGGAGTCGGCCACGATGGCCGAGTCCTTCCACGGCCCGGTGAACACCCGCACCTGGTCCTCGATCCCCGGCAGCATGGTCAGGGCCAGCGAGCCGGCGAACACCGCCACCACGACACCGGCCGCGGCCCGGAACGACGCCACCGGGTCGCCCAGCAGCCGCCGCCCGGCCAGCAGCGTGGACGGTTTACGCCACCGCGCCACGAAATACCGTCCGACCAAGGCCGTCACGACCGGGCCGGCCAGCACCAGCGCCATCCCGACCGCCCCGAGCCCGACCAGCACCACGGTGAACCGGTCCCGTCCACCGACCTGGCCGGTCGCGATGGTCGTCCCCAGCAGGAACACGCCGCCGGCGACGATCAGCCCGAGCAGCCGGGCCGGGCTGATCTTGCGCCGGGTCTGCTCCGTGGCCGCGCCCAGCGGCTTGGCGACGACGCGGCGCAGCCCCAGCACCGCCGCGGCGACCACGAGCACCGGCGCCAGCACGGCGATGAAGGCGGTGAACAGCGGCCCGGACGTGAAGTCGCCGGGCTGCCAAGTCCCGCCGCCCCACGGGATCTGCGCGGTGAGATGGCTCAGCGGCTCGGCCGCCAGTACGGCGATCACGCTGCCCAGCACCGCCCCGACCACCGTCTCGATCGCCGCCATGGCGATCACCTGCGTCGGGGACGCGCCGGCCAACCGCAGGGCCGCCAGCCGCCGCTCCCGGCGGGTCGCGGTCAGCCGCGCGGCCGAGGCCACCAGCACCAGGCATGGCACGATCAGCACCACCATGCCGATGCGGGTCAGCAGGTACAGCATGTCGGCGTTGTCGGCGGCGTAGCCGACCTTGCCGCCGAGGCCGGTCAGCGCCCAGCCGTCGACCGTGCCCACGTCGTGGCCGATGATCGCGACCAGCTCGTCCGGGTACTCCAGCGCCTGCGGGCCGATCTCGTCGACCAGCTGCCCGGGGAACCGGTCGCCGAGCTTCTCCGGCGGGTTGGCCTTGACCAGCGCGGCCAGTGCCGGCGACAGCAGAACCTGGCCCGGCTCGGGGAATTCCCGGATTCCCGGCGGCAGTGAGACGTAACCGCCGACGTGCGCGCGGGTGATGTCGTACCGGTGGATCAGCTTGCCGTCGAACTGGTCCTGGTTGGTCGCCATCACCACCTGGGCCCGGTTGTCGGTCTGGCTGACCGTGTTGTCGCCGTTGCTCCAGGCAGTCCGGTCGGCCCGCTCCTGCAACGCGTGCGGCGCGGAAGCCAGCCACAGCACCAGGGACACGCCCAAGGCCACGCCGACCGTCACCAGCGCCGTGCTGATCCGGCTACGGGAGTCGTTGCGCAGCACGGCAAACGCGATACGGAAGACGCTCATACGTACACCTCCTGAGCAATGCGACCATCGCTCAGCTCCACCCGGCGCTTGGCCCGGGCGGCAATGGCGGCGTCATGCGTCACGACGACCACGGCGGCCCCGGTCTCCTCGGCGGAGGCCAGCAGGGCGGACATCATGTCCTGGCCGGTACGGGTGTCCAGGGCACCGGTCGGCTCGTCGGCGAAGATCACCCGCGGCCGGTGGGCCAACGCCCGGGCGATGGCCACCCGCTGCGCCTGTCCGCCGGACATCTCGCCCGGCCGCCGCCCGGCCAACCCGTCCAGCCCCAGCTTGTGCAGCCAGTCGCGGGCGTTGGCCACGGCCTGCTGACGCGGCATACCGGCCAGCAGCAGCGGCAGCGCGGCGTTCTCCTCGGCAGTCAGCTCGGCCACCAGCATGCCGGACTGGAACACGAAGCCGAACGCGGTCCGCCGCAGCTCGCTGCGGGCCGTCTCGGACAGCGTGCCGACCGATCGGCCGTCCAGGAACACGTCGCCGCCGTCCGGCCGCAGGATCCCGGACAGCACGTGCAGCAGGCTGGTCTTGCCCGAGCCGGACGGCCCGATCACGGCGATCACCTCGCCGGGCTCGATGCCGATGTCCACGCCGTCCAGCGCGTGCACACCGCCGTAGTGTTTGGTCAGTCCCCGCCCCGCGAGCACCGGTGTCACCGTCGCCTCCTGAAAGATCCTCAGCTGTCGGGGTGAGACGGTGCCGGAGATCGACCGCCGGCCACCTCGGCCGCGCGGCACGCAACCTCGGCCGTCCATCGGCCGAATGACCGATGCCGCGCCGAGCCGGTCGGCCGAGGTCGGAGCCGGTCGACCGGCCGTACTGTGTCCTTCGTGGACCGGATGCTGACCGCGCTGCGCGCGCCCCTGTTCATCGCGCTCGGCCTGGCCGCGTTGTGGCTGTTCCAGACCCTGCCGCTGTACTACCGCTTCGCGCGGCTGACCACGGTGGGCATGCAGCCGTTCATCCTGCTGACCTGCGTGGCCGCGGTGATCTGCGTCAAGCGCCCAGTGGCGGCGGTGGTGCTGGCCACCATCGCGGCCGGCTGCGGCACGGTGTACGCCCGGGCCTACCACGTCTCCGAGCCGACGTTCCTGAGCCCGCTCACGCCGGCCGAGACCGTGGCGTTCCTGATCATCATCATGTGGGTGGTGTACGACAGCGAGCCCGGCGCCGCCGCGTTCGAGGTGGCCCTGCTGTGCATCTCGGCCACGTTCGCCCTGGTCTACCGGGACGCCGTCAACCTGTACTCCTCGGAGCTGCGGCTCAACTTCGCGCTGTGCGTTGCGGTGGTCGGCGTCGCGGTCATGGTGGCGATCTACTTCCGGGCCCGGGCCGGCATGCGGCGGCGCGAGCTGACCGCCGCCATCACCGACGCGCAGCGGGCCGAGCGGGTGGAACTGGCCCGCGAGCTGCACGACGTCGTCGCCCACCACGTGACCGGCATGGTCGTGCAGGCCCAGGCGGCGATGGTCGTCTCGGACAACGACCCGATGGCCGCGCACCGGCTGCTCCCCGGCATCGTCAACTCCGGCACCGACGCGCTGGCCGCCATGCGCCGGCTGGTCGGCACGCTGCGGGAAAGCGAGCCGCTCTACACCGCCACCACCGATCTGCACGCCGACGTGCGGGCCGCCGTCGACCGGGCCCAGCAGGCCGGCATCCCGGCCCGGCTGCTGATGCAGCTGCCCGACTCGGTGCCGCAGGAGGTCGGGCGGACGGTGCTGCGGCTGGTCCAGGAGTCGCTGACCAACGTGCACAAGCACGCCAACGACCCGACCGACGTGTCCGTGGAGCTGACCAGCACGCCGGAGACACTGCGGCTGCGGGTGAAGGACGACGGCAAGGGCGGCCGGGTCGTGCCGATCGGCGGGTCGGGTGGCTACGGTCTGGTCGGTATGAGAGAACGGGTGGAGCTGCTCGGCGGCCTGTTCTCGGCGGGCGAGGTGGGCGGCGGCTGGCAGGTGCTGGCCGAGCTGCCATGGGGAGGGATCGAGGCGTGACGGTCCGGGTGTTGATCGCCGACGACCAGGAGATGGTCCGGGTCGGGTTCCGGATGATCCTGGAGAACCAGCCGGACATCGAGGTGGTGGCCGACGTGCCGGACGGTGTCACGGCCGTGGCCAGGGCGCGCGAGCTGCGGCCGGACGTGTGCCTGGTCGACATCCGCATGCCCGGGATCGACGGTCTCGAGGTGACCAGGCAGCTCGCCGGGCGCGGTGTCGCCGATCCGGTGAAAGTAGTTGTGGTGACAACATTCGACCTCGACGAGTACGTCTACGCGGCCCTGGAGAACGGGGCCTGCGGTTTCCTGCTCAAGGACGCCGGGCCGGCGCTGCTGGTCGAGGCCGTCCGCGCGGCGGCCGCCGGCAACGCGCTGATCTCGCCGCAGATCACCCTCCGGATGCTGGCGCACTTCACCCGTCCAACGGCGGAAACCGGGCCCGGCGTCGAGCTGGACCTGTTGACCCAACGGGAGCAGGACGTGGTCCGCGAGGTGGCCCGCGGCCTGACCAACACCGAGATCGCCGCGGCCCTGTTCCTGTCGCTGTCCACGGTCAAGACACATCTGGCCTCGGTTCAGCAGAAGATCGGTGCCCGAAATCGGGTGGAGATTGCCGCATGGGCCTGGCGCACCGGTCTGGTGACCGCGTAGACGTTGAACAACGTTTTGGCAACGGGCGTGTCGCTCTGAGGAGACCCTTAGACAGTTGTATAGGGATTTCCCTAACGGCGATTCGGCCGCATTCGATGGGGCCGCCCGGCTGATCGTCAATCCCGCGTTTCGCCCCTACGGTTCTACATTGTGCAGGACGCGCAGCTGGTCGGCGCCATTGTCGAAGGCGACCGACAGGGGTGGGCCGAGCTCTACCAGCGGTACGCCGACCCCCTCTACACCTATTGTGTTTCCCAGTTGCAGGACCGTGAGGCGGCCGCCGACGTCCTGCACGACACCCTCATCGTCGCGGCCGAACGCGTGTCCCAGCTGCGCGACCCGGAACGGCTGCGCCCCTGGCTGTACGCGATCGCCCGCAACGAGTGCCACCGGCGCCGGCGCAGCCACCGCCGGCTGGTCGCGCTGGAGGAGGCCGGCGACCTGCCGGCGGCCGGCGAGGACGTGGACACCGGGCTGCGCCTGGACGAGATGCGCCGGCTGGTCCGCGACACCGTCGAGGGCCTCAACCCGAGCGAGCGGGAGATCCTCCAGCTCGCCGGCACGCACGGCCTGAACGGCCCGGACCTGGCCCTGGCGCTGGGCGTCACGGCCAACCACGCCAACGCGCTGCTGTCGCGGGCCCGCCAGCAGTTCGAGAAGTCGCTGGCCGCGCTGATCATCGCCCGCACCGGCCGCGAGGCCTGCGCGGTGCTCGACGACCTGCTGCACGGCTGGGACGGCGTGCTGACTCCGTTGCTGCGCAAGCGGATCGCCCGGCACATCGAGAACTGCGAGACCTGCGGCGAGAACAAGCGCCGCCGGGTCAACGCCAAGGCGCTGCTGGCCCTGCTGCCGCTGTTCGCGGTGGCCGGCGAGCTGCTCGACCGGACCAGCGGCGAGATCGAGAACCCCGAGCTGGTCGCCTATCGGCGCGACCTGGCCGACCGGGCCGGGAAGTTCCGGCGCAACGGCTTCCCGAACGGCAACGAGCTGTGGCGCCGGCCGCCGTGGGTGACGATCGCCGCGGTCAGCGCCGGCATCGTCGTGCTCGGCGCGTACACCTTCCTGGCGCCGATCCAGGCCGACCAGCGCGAGGCCCTGCCACCGTCGGAGTTCACGCCGACGCCGTCCCTGCCACCACCTTTCACCACGACCGGGGAGACGACCACCACCGTCACCACCACGGACGGGCCGACGACCACCACCTCGACCACCACGTCGAACGTCGTCGCACCGCCGCGGACGACCGGGGGCGTCACGACGACGACAACAACCAGGACGACGACTACGACCACCAGCACGACGACCACCACGACCACCCCGCCGTCGTCGAGCAGCGTCCCCCGGGGCGCGCTCAACGTCACGCCGCGTGAGATCAACCTCGACCCGGGCAAGGCCGCCGTCACGATCACCTCGAAGGGGGGACCGCTCAGCTGGAGCGTCAGCAGCTCCAACCCGCATGTCACGGTCTCGCCCGGCAGTGGGTCGCTGGCGGCGAACGGGTCGGTGACGGTCTCCGTGGTGCTGACCACGTTCGACAGCTCCGGCGGGGCCACGCTGACCTTCACCGCCACCGGCGGCCAGACCGTTACCGTGAGTGCACGATGGACCGTCATCTCGTGACGCAGAGAAGTCGCAGAAATTTTCCCGGAAAAAGTTGTTGTTCCTCGATCCTCCCAGGTCTCCCAGCTTCGGGTGCTCACTCCTGTGAGCGTCCGCACTCCACAGCCGAAGGAGACAGGCGAGATGGAACTTGACACGGCGGCAACCACGCTGACCCGGGTCCCGGTGTTGGTGCGGGCCACGGATCCGATCCTCCAGGGAGGGGTTGCCGTCACGCTGCGCACCAGGCCGGAGGTCCGCCTGGTCGACGAGGACCACGCGGAGGCGAGATCGGCGGTGGTCTTCGTGGTCGCCGACCGGCTCGACGACCACGCCGTGAAGCTGCTGCGCACGCTGCAGTGCGGCGGCCACACCAAGGTGGCGCTGATCGCCGGGCAGATCGACGACAACGAGATCCTCACCGCGGTGGAGAACGGGGTCTGCGCGGTGGCCCGGCGCTCGGAGGTCAGCGCCGACGCGCTGGTGCGCCTGGCTCAGGCCGTGAACACCGGCGAGGGGGCGCTGCCGCCCGACCTGCTCGGCCGGCTGCTGGACCGGGTCGCCCGGCTCCAGCGCAACGTGCTCGAACCGCGGGGGCTGCACCTGGGCGGCACCTCCGCGCGGGAGACCGAAGTGCTGCGGCTGGTGGCGGAAGGCTTCTCCACCAAGGAGATCGCCGAGCAGCTCTGCTACTCGCAGCGCACCGTGAAGGCGATCATGCACGACATCACCAACCGCTTCCACCTGCGCAACCGCCCGCACGCCGTGGCCTACGCGCTGCGTGAAGGCCTTATCTGACAAGTAGTTCTGCCGGTGTTCGAGGGGGCGGCGCGGACGGCCGCCCCCTCGAACACTGTCCGGGTTCAGTGCCAGTACCCGGCGCCCGTCCCCACGACCTCGGCGTTGTAGTGCCGGCTCCAGCTGACCAGGTGCGAGAAGAAGCCGTTCAGCGTCACGCTGAGCTGGATCGGCAGCGCCGCGATCGGCCCCGAGTTGGCGTCGCCGCGGTTCATCGCGTGGTTCGGCACGATCACGTGCACGTCGACGGAGAAGTCCGGCGGCAGGTAGTTGACGGCGATCCACGGGGCCACGTAGTCGAGGTAGCGCCCGACGCCGTTGTGGCTGGCGCCGTAGTAGTAGGAGATGCCGACCTGGAAGTCGTAGTCGGCCTGCCACACCCGCCACCACTCGCTGGAGGCCTTGTAGTGCCGGGAGATGTTGCCCGGCTCCGACGCCCAGCCGGTCAGCGTCATCGGGTCGACGCCGGCCGGCACCGCGTTGGCGTACTCGGTCGCGTTGATGCTGGCCGAGTTGTGCAGCAGGTCGATCACGGTCTTGCCCACGTTGACGATGGTGTCGACGGGGCTGTCGCCGCCGATCGTCTCCTCGCCGGGGCCGGTGCCGGCCAGCTGGTCGGACGCGTTGTAGACGGCGAAGTTGGACTCGTCGGCCTGCAGCGCCTGCTCGAAGTCGCTCTGGCTGACCTGGGGTGTGGTGTCGGTCATCGGATTTCTCCTAGCGGGTGGCGAAGATGTTGGCGCGCGAGTTGGCGCCCAGCTCGAACGAGCTCTCGAACGTCGTGTAGTCCAGCTGCTGCGGGCCGTGGATCGGGTCGTTGTAGTACATCCAGGTGCCGGCGGTCGTCCCGTCGGAATAGATGCCGTACAGCACGACGGCATGGCTGACGTGGCCGCCGCCCTGCTTGATCACGATCCACAGTGGACCGTGGTCGGACAGCTCGGTGACCCAGTAGGACGGCCAGCCGCAGGCCGGGTAGACCTCGTGCACGCCCCACTGCTGGGCGATCGGCTCGATCCGCTCCCAGGTCATGGCCACGTCCCGGTACTCGCCGAGCACGGTGTCCAGGTCGCTGCCGGCCAGCATGGCGATGCCGGCGGCCCAGCAGCTGGTGTTGTCGTGCTGGTACACCATGCCGACGGTCTCGCTGTGGCTGAACGGTTCCCACGGTTCTGTCATGTGCCTAACCGCCGATCATCACGGTGCCCGCGCCGACGATGGAGCTGGTCGGCGCCGGCGCTGGGTCGTTGCAGGTGGTCACCGGATCCCCGATGCGGGCGGCCGGCTTGTTGTTGATCAGCACCGACGAGCTGCCCTGGGTGACGGTGCCCTGGTTGGTCGGCGGCACCTGGAACGGGCCGCCCTGCGGGATGTGCGGCGGCGCGTTGGTCGCCGTGCTGCCCACGGTGGCCGCCGGCATGCCGCCGATCATCACGTTGGTGCTGCACCCGCCGGTGATCTTGCCGGCGAACGGGTGCGGCAGCGGCGTCGGCACCGGGCCGCCGGGCGACGGGATCATCACGATGTGCGTGTCCGTGCCGACGACCTGGTCGCCTTGCTTGGCCCCGAAACTCATGACGTCTCCTCGATCCGCCGGCGCGGCCACTGCTTCTTCTGACCGCTCGTCGGCGCGACCATGGGCCGCACGGTGTTGGCCACACCCAGGTGCACGCCGTCGGCCGGCGGCGCCAGCTCGGTGTCCAGCGGCGGCGTGTAGGCCGCGTTGACCGTCACGACGAACGACGCCCGCGGCGGGAAACCCAGCTCGCACGGCATCGACGCGCCCAGTTTCACGTCGAGGCCGGTGTCCTCGTCGGTCAGCGCGATCAGCGCCTGCCCGAGCAGCTCGTGCTCGGTCTCCGGGTCGGCGGCGTGCGCCTGCACCACATAGGACAGTTCGTAGCGACGGGTCGGCGCCTGCCGGCCGAGCAGCCGGCCGTCCGCGCCCCGCACGTCGTCACGGCCGGCCGACCGGCCCTGCGCGTCGTCCCGCAGACCGAACAGGGTCAGCGAGACTGCGGTCTGCTTGTCGTCTGCGCCCAAATCCGTCTGCGCCGCGAGCAGGACGGCGGTACCGTCGGGCAGCCGTTTCCGCAGCAGGTCGCGCAGCGCCTGGTCGACTCCTGGGATCACGGGATCGAGTGTCCGTGTCGGACGCCGGCGATCGCAGTGGCGGACAGGCGTCCTTTCGGACCCGGCCGATTCGCCCTTAGGGGCAGACCCGGCCGCCCTTCGTCCCGCCCCGCCGTGACTGGGCTCTTGTGCCCTTGATTGGTCACGATGTCGTGGTCGCAAGTGTCTGTCAGGGAGGGCCCGATGCCAAGCAGCTACCTCGCGCCCGGCGTGTACATGGAGGAAGTCTCATCGGGCTCGCGGCCGATCGAGGCCGTCGGGACCGCGGTCGCCGCCTTCGTCGGATTCGCCGAGAAGGGGCCGGTCGACGAGCCGGTCCTGGTCACCAGCTGGACCCAGTTCAAGCGCTCGTTCGGCGACTTCGTCGAGGGCTACTACCTCGCGCACGCCGTGTACGGCTACTTCCTCAACGGCGGCGGCACCGCGTACGTGGTCCGCGTCGGCGGGGCCGCCGGCGGCGAGACCGCCGCGCCGGTGGCCGAGCTGCCGTCCTCGGTGGACGGCCGGGCCGCGCTGACCGTGTCGGCCAAGAACGCCGAGCCCGGCATCAGCGTCGAGGTGCAGCCGGCCGGTGAGCCGGCCGACGACACGTTCAAGCTCGTCGTCAAGCGCGGCGGCCAGCCGGTCGAGACCTTCGACAACGTCACCACCAAGCGCGGCGCCAACAACGTCGTCACCGTGGTGCGGACCCAGTCCCAGCTGATCACCGTCGAGGACACCAAGGGCGGCCGCGTGGTCGCCGCGCCGCAGGTCGGCGAGGTCGCGCTGCCCGCGGGCGGCGCCGAGGTGGTGTCGGCCGGCGACTACGTCGGCAACTCGGCCGACCGCACCGGTTTCGGCGGCCTCGAGGCCATCGACAACGTGACCATGCTGTGCGTGCCCGACCTGATGGCCGCCTACCAGCACGGCAAGATCTCGCTGGACGACGTCAAGGCCGTGCAGCTGGCCATGATCGCGCACTGCGAGCTGATGTCCGACCGCGTGGCCATCCTGGACACCCCGCCCGGCCTGAACGCCCAGCGCGTCAAGGAATGGCGGATGGACTTCACCGGCTACGACTCCAAGTACGCGGCCATGTACTGGCCGTGGGTCAAGGTCGCCGACCCGGTGGCCGGCAAGCAGGTCTTCGTGCCGCCGAGCGGGCACATGGCCGGCATCTGGGCCCGCAACGACAGCACCCGCGGCGTGCACAAGGCCCCGGCCAACGAGGTCGTGCGCGGTGCGGTGACGCTGGAGCTCAACATCACCAAGGGCGAGCACGACACGCTCAACCCGGTCGCGGTCAACTGCATCCGCTCGTTCCCGGGCCAGGGCATCCGGGTGTGGGGCGCGCGCACGCTGTCCAGCGACCCGGAGTGGCGCTACCTCAACGTGCGGCGGCTGTTCAACTACGTGGAGAAGTCCATTCTCCAGGGCACCAACTGGGTCGTGTTCGAGCCCAACGACCCGAAGCTGTGGGACTCGGTCAAGCGCACCATCACCATGTTCCTGCGCCGGGTGTGGCGGGACGGGGCGCTGTTCGGCCGCACGCCGGCCGAGGCGTTCTTCGTCAAGTGCGACGAGGAGAACAACCCGCCGGAGAACCGCGACGCCGGCATCCTCACCGTGGAGCTGGGCATCGCGCCGGTCAAGCCGGCCGAGTTCGTGGTGTTCCGCATCTCCCAGTTCTCCGACGGCGCTTCGCTCGAAGAGTAAACCCGACCGTCCCCCAAGGAATCCCACGCTGAGGAGACACGAAGATGCCTGGCGGAATCGGCCCCAACCAACCGAGCGACGCGCTCACCGCGGCCCGCTTCTCCATCACCATCGACGGCTACGAGATCGCCTCCTTCGCGGAGCTGCTCGGCATCACCACCGAGGTCGAGGCGGTCGAGCTGATGGAGTCCACCGACAAGTCGGTGGTGCTCAAGAAGCTGCCCGGCAAGGTCAAGCCGCCGACCCTGGTGCTCAAGCGGGGCAAGAACTCCAGCATGGAGCTGTGGGCCTGGCACGAGGCCGTGCTCAACGGCGACATCGTGGCCGCCCGCAAGAGCTGCTCGCTGGTGATGTACTCCACCGACGGCAAGCCGGTGGCCCGCTACCACCTTGAGCACGCGTGGCCGGCCAAGCTGGAGATCGGCGCGTTGAAGGCCGGCGCCAGCGAGGTGCTGATGGAGACGGTGACGTTGGTCTGCGAGCACATCCAGCGAGTGGCCCCATGACCGCAGTGCAGGAGACCTTGCGCACGGAGTACCCGTTCACGCTGCCCCGCGGCTACGTGGACGAGAACGGCCGGGTGCACCGCAACGGGATCATGCGGCTGGCCACGGCCCGCGACGAGATCACCACGCAGGCCGACCAGCGCTCCAAGCAGAACCCCGCGTACCTCACGGTGCTTCTGCTGGAGCGCACGGTCACCGAGCTCGGCGATCTGTCCGCTGTGGACACGTTCGTCATCGAGAACCTGTTCGCCTCGGACCTGGCTTTCCTCCAGGACCTGTACCGGCGCATCAACCAGGACGGCCACACCGAGGTCGCCGTCAGCTGCCCGCACTGCGGCAAGGACTTCGGGGTCGACATCGCCGGTGATGCGCCGGGGGATCCTGACGTGCGCGGCTGACCGGATCTGGGAGGAAGTCGCGTACGTGGCCTACTACCTGCACTGGACCTTCGACTCGATTCTCGACCTCGAGCACCCGGTGCGGGAACGCATGATCACCGAGATCGGCAAGATCCACACCCAGCTGGCCGACCAGTCCGAGATGTGACCCACAGTCACATCCCGCCGGATGGGCAAGCTGTGAACGGACCGTTCCACAACTCCGAGTTGTGGAATGGTCCGTTCCGAACGGCAAGGCAGTAACGAGATGTGACGAAGGGGAGGGGCGATATGCGCTGGCCGTTCCGCAAGCGGACTGCCGACACCGACCCGGCGGTGGCTTCGGCCGCCGCCGAGCCGGTGGCGGCCGAGCGGCCGCAGGCGCGCGAGTGGACGGCGCTGTCCCCCCTGCCCGGCACGTTTTCCAGCAAGGCCCCGGTGGTGATCGGGCCGGCCCCGGTGCTGCCGCCGCTGCCCGGACGGCGCGAGCCGTTGCCGGCCAGCGACGCGCCACTGCGTGGTTCGGTGCAGGGCATCGCCTCCGTGATCAAGCCGGTGCAGTTCGACCGGGCCGCCGCGGAGGTCGTGCACCGGCCGCTGACCCGCCGGGCGGTCGTGCTGCCGCAGCCGCCGGAGCCCGAGCCACTGACCTATGTGGACGAACAGCGCGTCGAAGAGCCCCGCGAGCCAAGGGTGCCGCACCGGGCCCCGGCCTGGCTGCGCTACAGCCCGCCGCCATGGGCCATGCCGCAGAACGACGAGCCGGGCATCCCGGACCTGCCCCAGCCGTTGCCTCTGCTATTGCCCATCATGGAGACGCCCCCGCCGCCGCCCGCCCCGGTGGTGCGCCCGAAGCCGGAGCGCCGGGCCAACCTGGCCCAGAGTCGACGGCTCGGGCTGGGCGCGCCGATCTCCCCGGCGCAGCACCAGGCTTCCGTCGAGGAGGAGCCGGCTCCTGAGGAGCCTGCCCCAGCCCCGGCTCTGATCCCAGCTCCTGTCCCGGCTCCGGCCACCGCCGGTCCCGCGGTCGTCGAACCCGTTGTCCTGCCGGTCGTTTCCCCGATCGCGGCCCCGGTTGCCGACCCCGTTGCCGACGAGCCGCCGCCGCTGATCCACGAGTCGGTGCCGACCGAGCTCGCCGCCTCGCTGCGGCAGACCCACAACGTGGATGTCGCCGATGTGC
Organism: Kutzneria chonburiensis; assembly: GCF_028622115.1. Classification (NCBI taxonomy): domain Bacteria; kingdom Bacillati; phylum Actinomycetota; class Actinomycetes; order Pseudonocardiales; family Pseudonocardiaceae; genus Kutzneria; species Kutzneria chonburiensis. The sequence continues at coordinate 4,576,994 of NZ_CP097263.1, read as the reverse complement.
CGGTGGTGCGCGGAAAGGCCGTGTCGGCCGAGGCCCGCTCGCACGGCGCCCGCGCGTTCACCCGTGACGGCAAGGTCCACCTGCCCGACGAGGCCGGCCCGGTCACCTCGCCCAAGGCCCGTGGCCTCATCGCCCACGAGCTCGTGCACGCCGTGCAGCAGCGCACCCTCGGGCTGTCGCTGCCGTCGCCGTCGTCCGAGCACGGCCAGGCCCTGGAGGCGGAAGCCGTTGCCGTGGAACGCTTCTACGCCGGCGAGTCGTCCGCGCCGGCCCCGCAGCCGTTGATTCACTCGCCGCGGGTAACACCCATGCCCGGGTTAGGGTCTTACACGCAGCTCGACCCCATCTCGACCCCCGCGACGACGACGGCTCCGTCCTCGTCCGAGCACCAGCAGGTGATCGACGCCCGGGTGCGCGAGGAGGTCGACCGGGTGGCCACCGACACCGCCCGTCGCGTCGTGCAACAGGAATGGTCGAACCCGTCGCTCACCGCGCAACAACGCCGCGCCCTCGGATTGCCGGCGCAAGGGCAGACCCAACAACAGCAACAGCAGGACCAACAGCAACAACAAGATCAGTCCGATCCGACCGCCGGCTATCTCGAAGCGGCGGTGTTGTCGCGGTTGCGACCATCGCACGCCCGACATGCGCCAGTGGCGCCGCCGGGCAGCCACCAGACAACCCAGACGCAGCAGGGACCGTTGTCGCAGACCACCGCGACAGCGGTTCAGCCGCAGTCGACCCAGGGCACGGCGCAGGGTACCGGAACACCGGGCACCGGAACCCCGCAGCAGCAACAGGACCAGGAGCCCGAGCCGGATCCCACCGCCGGCTACCTGGAGGCCGCGGTGCTCGGCCGGCTGACCCGGCACGGCCAGCACCTGCACCGCACCACCGAGCAGCACCACGACCAGACGCAGCAGGGCCAGGGCACGCAAACCCAGGCACAGAGCCAACGGCCGCAGTCCCAGACCACCGGGACGCACAGCGCCGACCACGCCGAGACCACTGGCGCCGCGCCGGCCCACCACCACGTCGACATCAACGATCTCGACCTGGAGGAGCTGTCCGCCCGGCTCTACAGCCGCCTGCGCAGCCGGCTGCGCATGGAGCTGCTGGTCGACCGGGAACGGTCCGGCCAGCTGAGCGATTACCGATAGGGGAGAAGTCATGCCACTCAACGACCAGTCGGTGATCGGCCTCGCGAACCGGTTCACCGTCAAGGTGACGCCGGGCGACCACGACCTCGGCAGCTGGACCAAGGCCGAGGGCCTGGACGTGACCTGGGACATCGCCGACTACCGGGCCGGCGACGGCGGCAACCAGCGCTGGTTCTTCCCGGGCAACACCAAGTACAGCCACGTCCGGCTGTCACGGGCCGCGTCCGAGGGCGACTCCAAGAAGGTCAAGGACTGGCTGAGCAAGACCTCCTTCCACAACCAGGCCAACCAGGAGATCCAGGTCACGCTGTACGACTCGTCGACCAAGAAGGTGCTGGACTGGCACCTGAAGAACGCGATGCCGGCCAAGTGGTCCATCGCCAACTTCGAGGCCGGCGGCAGCAACGTGGCCATCGAGACGCTGGAGCTGGTGCACGAGGGCTTCCTCGACGACGACGTCACGTACCAGGGCTGAGCCATGGCGATGAGCACGGCCGCGATGCTCGGCCTCGTCACCCGTTTCCACGTCACCGTCGACGGCGTCGACCTCGGCGGCTGGGCCCGCTGCTCGGGCCTGAGCGTGGACTTCAAGCCGGAGCCCTGGCTGGAGGGCGGCAACTACCAGCACGTCACCTACCTGCCGGGGCAGATCGAGTACCAGCCGATCACCTTGCAGCGGGCGATGAACTCGCAGGACACGCCCCGCGTGCAGGCCTGGCTCAGCGGCAAGGCGCACAGCTGGGTGAACGCCAACTCCAGCGGCGGCGGGGGCACCGCGCAGATCACGCTGTACGACTCCCAGGCGATCAAGGTGGCCAGCTGGTCGCTGCGCAACGTCTACCCGAGCAAGTGGGACGGTCCCGAGCTGGACGCCCGCACGCTCGGCGTGGCCATCGAAAGCCTGCAACTCGTGCATGAGGGGTTCCTATGACCGGAGCACTGGGTGCGGTCGCCGCCGCGGCCGACATCGCCGCCGGCGCGGCCATCGGCGCCGCCATGCTGGCCGGCGCGCGCGTGCCGGCGCAGCTGCGCTGCACCGACCCGGCCAACTTCGGCCTGGTGTCGTTCGACTTCAATCCCAAGAAGATCGAGATGTCCCGGCAGAGCACGTACAGCAACCGCTCGACGCCGACCGCGACCAACGGCAGCAGCAACGCCTCGTCCGCCAACAACGTCCGCAACGCCCAGATCGTCGTGTCCGACATCAAGTTCGAGGGCATGACCACCAAGATGCGCTGCGACACCCTGCTGGGCTGGATGGCCCCGGGCAGCGCGCTCAACCTGGTCGGCATGGTCGCCGCGCTGGCCGGCGTCAACCTGACCACCGAGCCGCCGGTGCTGACCTTCCAGTGGGGTCCGCCGATGGTCGGCTTCATGTACAGCGTGCGGCTGACCAGCTGCAAGGTCGTCTACGAGCGGTTCACCTCGGCCGGCATCCCCATCCGGGCGACGCTGAACCTGACCATGCAGGAGGTGCCGAGCCTGCTCGGCAGCCTGCCGATGAACCCGACCTCCGGCGGCCAGCCCGGCCGGCGCACGCACACCGTCGGCGCCGGCGAGACCCTGCAGTCCATCGCCACTGCCAACTACGGCACGCCCGCGCTGTGGCGACGGATCGCCGAGGTCAACGGCATCGACGACCCGACGCGGCTGCGCCCCGGCACCACCGTCTACCTGCCCAACGGCGACGAGCTGACGTCCGGGGGCCGGCGATGATGCCCGGCGGCCTGCTCGGGCAGGCCACCGCCATGGTGTGGCCGACCGTCAAGATCGGCGCGATCATGGGGATGCCGTTGTCCCCGCTGGTGCAGAGCAAGCTCGTGCGGGCACTCGTCGACACCCACCTGCACCTGCCGGACATGTTCGAGCTGACCTTCATCGACGAGTCCGGCACGGTCACCGACGACGCCGGGCTGTCCATCGGCACCGCCGTGGAGATCCTGGCCGGCGACGCCACGTCCACCACGACCACGTCGTTGATCAAGGGCGAGGTCACGGCGATCGAGGCCATCTGCGCCGATGCCGTGATCTACACCGTGATCCGCGGCTACGAGAAGGCGCACCGGTTGCAGCGGGCCCGCCGCACCCGGACGTTCCTCAACATGAAGGACTCCGACATCGCCCGGCAGGTGGCCAGCCACGCCGGGCTCGAACCGGGCACGATCGAGGAGTCCGGCACCACCCACACGCACATCGCCCAGGTCGCCCAGACCGATTGGGAGTTCCTGGTCGCGCGGGCAAGGGAGATCGGCTACGAGACCGGCGTTGTCGGCGGGGAGTTCTTCTTCCGCAAGGCGTCGGGCCAGCCCAGCGGCGGCGGGCTGCTCGACACGCTGGCCTCCGCCGTCGGTATCGGCGCCGGACCGACCTTGACGTTCAAGGACAACCTGACCACCTTCCTGCCCCGGATCTCGGCCGCCAACATCACGCCGGACGTGGAGGTCCGGGTGTGGGACGCCAAGTCCGCGCGGGTGGCCGTCGGCTCCGCGTCGGCGTCCACCGGCACCGCGCAGATCGACGGCGAGGAGCCGGCGCAGCTGGCCAACTCCTTCACCGACGGCCTGCTGCCGCCGCTGCCGCACCTGCCGGCCCTGCCGCCGATCCCCGGCCTGCCGCGCATCGACTTCGGTTCCTCGCCCAGCAACACGGCTTACGTGGTCGTCGACCGTCCACTCGCGACCGGATCGGACGCCGACTCGGCGGCCGAGGAAGCGGCGAAAGGCTTGGCGGACCACATCTCCAGCACTTTCGCCGAAGCCGAGGGCACCGCCGTCGGCGATCCCCGCATCCAGGCCGGTGTCAAGGTGACCGTGGCCGCCGTGCCCAAGCAGTTCGCCGGCAGCTGGACCGTCACCAACGCCAAGCACGTCTTCGACCCGGCCGAGGGCGGCTACCACACGAAGTTCTACGTCTCCGGACGGCAGGACCGGTCGCTGTTCAAGCTCGCTTCCGGCTCCGGGCAACAACATCCGGGCCTGTCCGGGCTGGTCTGCGGGGTGGTCACCAACGCCAACGACCAGGACAACAAGGGCAAGGTCAAGGTCGCGCTGCCGTGGCTGTCGCCCAACTACGAGTCCGACTGGGCCCGGGTCGTGCAGCTCGGCGCCGGCCGCCGCAGCGGGCTGGTGTTCGTGCCCGAGGTCGGCGACGAAGTGTTGCTGGGCTTCGAGTTCGGCGACCCGCGGCGGCCGTACGTGATCGGCGGGCTGATCAACGACAACACGTCCTTCGAGCCGCTGAGCTCGGCGGTCAACGGCTCCGGCGCGGTGGTCAAGCGCGCCATCACCTCGCCGGCCGGCAACACCCTGCAGTTCCAGGACGAGCTGCCGCCGGGACCGCCGGGGGCCGCGCCGCCGACCACGTCGTCGATCACGCTCGGCACCGGCGACGGCAACCTCGGGCTGGCCATCGACCAGGTCGGCGGCACGGTCACGCTGACGTGCAAACCGGCCCCGCCGGCCAGCCGCACCCCGGCCGGCACGCTGACCATCGACTGCTCCGGCGCGGGAAAGATCGAGATCAAGGCCGGCGCCGGCGGGCTCAAGCTGACCAGCGACGGCCAGCTGGAGCTGTCCGGCCAGGCCGGCGTGAAGATCTCCAGCCCGGCCCTGGTCGAGGTGTCGGGCCAGATGATCAAGCTGAACTGAGAAGAGGCAGTGGTGTCACAGGACTTCGTCGGCGCCGGGTGGGCGTTCCCGCTGAACGTGTCGCCGCGCGGCGGCATCGAGCTGGTCCGCCGCGAGGTGGAGCTGGAGCAGGCCATGCGGCTGATCCTGGCCACCTATCCCGGCGAGCGGCCGATGCGGCCGGCGTTCGGCAGCCGGCTGCGGGACTTCGTGTTCCGGCCGGCCGACGCCGCCACCGCGGCCGAGCTGGCCGAGGAGGTCCGCAACGCGCTGCTGCGCTGGGAGGCGCGGGTCGACATCGAGCTGGTCGACGTGCGGCCGGACCGGGACGACCGCAGCGTGCTGTACATCGACATCAGCTACCGGATCAAGCACACCAACGACCGCCGCAACCTGGTGTTCCCGTTCTACACCATCCCCGAGGACGGGAGTGACTACTGATGGCGCTGCCGGTGCCCAACCTCGACGACCGCCGGTTCCAGGACCTGGTGGACGACGCCAAGCGCATGGTGATGCGCCGCTGTCCGGAGTGGACGGACCACAACGTGTCCGACCCGGGCGTGACGCTGATCGAGACCTTCGCGTACATGACCGACCAGCTGCTGTTCCGCCTCAACCAGGTGCCGGACCGGCTGTACGTCAAGTTCCTCGACATGATCGGCCTGCGGCTGATCCCGGCCACACCGGCCGAGGTGCCGGTGACCTTCTGGCTGTCCGCGCCGGCGATCACCTCGGTCGGCGTGGCCATGGGAACCAGTGTCGCCACGCCGCGTACCGACCTTGAGGACTCGATCCTGTTCAGCACGCGCCGCGATCTCCAGATCGTGCCGTGTGCTCTGAGCCAGGTGGCGACACAGTCCACTTCGGACGATGCGCCGGTCGAGCGGACCGAGGAACTCAAGCTGGGGAGGCACTTCGGTGCTTTCAGTCCCGCGCCGCAGGTGGACGACGTGCTGCTGGTCGGGCTGACCGATCCGGTGCCGTCGTGCGTGGTGCGGCTGGACTTCGACTGCCACGTCGAAGGTGTCGGCGTGCATCCCGAGCAGCCGCCGCTGGTGTGGGAGGCGTGGACCGGCAACGGCTGGACCGAGTGCCTGGTCAGCAGCGACGGCACCGCCGCGCTGAACAAGGCCGGCGGTGTGCTGGTGCACGTGCCGGACGACCACGAGGCGTCTGTCCTGGTTGGACAGCGGGCGGGCTGGTTGCGCGCCAGGGTGATCGCCGTGCCGGCCGAGTTCCCGACCTACAGTGACTCGCCCGTGATCATGGGCCTGTCGGCATCGACCGTCGGCGGCACCGTGGAGGCCATCCACGCCGAGATCGTCGACGTCGAGCTGCTCGGCATGACCGAAGGCGTTGCCGGACAGCAGTTCCACACCTCCCGGGCCCCGCTGCTGGGAGGCGTGGCCACGCCGGTCGTCGAGGTCAGTTCGGATGACGGGTGGCAGGAGTGGCGTCCGGTCAGTGGTTTCGCGTGGAGCGGGCCCACCGACCGGCACTACCTGCTCGACGAGGTCGCCGGCACGGTGTCATTCGGGCCGGCCGTCCGTGACGTCGACGGCAGCGTCCGCCAGCACGGCGCCGTGCCGGCCGCCGGCGAGACCGTGCGGATTCGGCGCTACGCCACCGGCGGCGGCCGGCACGGCAACGTGGGGCGCGGCACCATTCGCACCCTGAAGTCGTCGATCCCGTTCGTGGACCGGGTGGAGAACCTGGACTTCGCCAAGGGCGGCGTGGACGCCGAGACCATCGACGAGGCCAAGGCCCGCGGACCGATCCTGCTGCGCACGCGCAGCCGGGCCGTGACGGCCGAGGACTACGAGGCCATCGTGCGGGAGATCGCGCCCGAACTGGCCCGGGTCCGGTGCGTCACCGCCGGCGAGGACGACGTGCAGGCCGGGGCGGTCCGGGTGCTCGTCGTGCCGGCGGCGTCCGAGGAGGGCGGGATCAAGCTGGGGGAGCTGGTACCCGAGGAGGGTATGCTCCAGCGGATCGCCGAGCACCTCGACGAGGTTCGTCTCATCGGGACGCGGGTGCTCGTCGAGCCGCCGCGCTACCGGGGCATCACCGTCGTCACGCGCTTGGTCGCCCGTCCTCGCGTCGACACCACTCGCATCCGCACCGACGCCTTGGCCGCGTTGTACGCGTACCTGAATCCGATCAGCGGCGGTCCCGACGGCACCGGCTGGCCCTTCGGCCGTCCCGTCGCGTCCGGCGAGATCTTCGGTCTGCTGCAACGGGTTCGTGGCGTCGACATGGTCGAGGACGTGCGCCTGTTCGGGGCCAATCCGGTCACCGGCGTGCGCGAGGGGGAGAGCCAGCGGATCGAGCTCGACCCGTGCAGCCTCGTCTTTTCCTATGAGCACCAGGTGAGAGTGGAGCAGCACTGATGCGTGGCACCGTGCCCGGGCTGCCGACCGCCGTTCCGCTGTCGGCCATGCTGCCCGGCATCTTCCAGGAAGACCCGTTCACCGTTCGCTTCGTGTCCGGCTTCGACGACGTGCTGGCGCCCATCCTGTCCACTTTGGACAATCTGACCGCCTATCTCGACCCGTCATTGGCCCCCGAGGACTTCCTCGCCTGGCTGGCCGGCTGGGTCGGGCTCGAACTCGACGAGTCGTGGCCGGTCGAGCGCCAGCGCGCCGCCATCGCCCAGGCCGCGCACATGTATCGCATGCGTGGCACCGTTTCCGGGCTTCGCGACAACCTCGAGGTCCTCACCGGCGGCCGGGTTCGCGTCGCCGACTCCGGCGGCGTCGCCGTCTCGCAGACCCCCGGCGCCGACTTCCCCGGCCAGGACCAGCCCCGGTTGGCCGTGCGGGTGTCCGTCGCCGACCCGTCTTCCGTTTCCGTCAGTGCCGTCGACGCCGTCGTGTCCGCCGCCAAGCCGGCGCACGTCGTGCACAGGGTGGAGGTGATTGCGTCGTGATCGTCTGCCGGAGCTGCGGTTTCCACAACAAGGATGCCGACTCATTCTGCGGGTCCTGCGGCGAGTTCCTGGAGTGGACCGGCGAGAAGATAACGCCGAAGCCCCCGCCCGTGGTCGAGCCCGAGCCCGAGGAGCCCGCCCCCGCCAAGCGGTCGCTGCTGGAGCGCATCCAGTCGCTCGTGTACATGGACGTCGGCGAGCGTGATCCGCTCCCCGCCCAGAGCGGCCCGATGGGCGGTCCGCCCCGGCCGCCCGGCCCTCCCGGCATGGGCGGCCCTCCTCGCCCGCCGGGCCCTCCCGGTCCCCCCGGCGTAGGCGGCCCTCCCCGCCCACCCGGTCCTCCCGGTCCGCCGGCAGGCCCACCTGGGCCGCCGGCAGGCCCACCTGGGCCGCCGGCAGGCCCTCCTGGGCCACCGGCCGGTCCTCCCGGCCCGCCCACCGGTCCTCCCGCCGGCGCTGTTGGTCCGCCCGGCCCTCCGGGGCCTCCGGCTGGTCCTCCCGCCGGCGCTGTCGGTCCGCCGCGCCCCGCCGGTCCTCCCGGACCGCCTCCTGGCCCTCCGGCCGGTCCACCTGCTGGTCCTCCTGGACCGCCGGCCGGTTCGCCTGGACGGCCTTCGGGTCCTCCCACCGGACCGCCGGCTGGCGCTGTCGCCGCGCCGGTTGGTCCGCCGACCGGAGTTGCCGGTGTGCCGGCGGGTCCCTCCGGGGGTCCTTTCGCCGCTGCCGTCGGTGCGCCGCCGGTCGGTCCTCCCGGTTCGCCCGCGGGCACTGTCGGGCAGGCGGCTCCTGTCGGTCCGCCTGCCGGGGCCATCGGCTCGCCTGTCGGTCCGCCGACCGGACCATCTGCTGGGGCGGTGGGTCCGCCGGCTGGATCCGTCGGTCCGCCCGCACCTGTCGGTCCACCGACCGGGCCGCCCTCGGGTGCCTTCACGCCCGTCGGCCCGTCGGGTTCCGTCCCGCCGGCCGCTGGTGCGGGCGAGGCGTCCCTCGAACTGCCGGCCCCGCAAGCCCACACGTCCCAACCGCCTGTGGAGGCAGCACTCGTCGCACCGCTGCAATCCACCACCGCCACGCCGCCCAAGCCCGAAACGCTGTCCGTTCTCCCTGAACGTGAGCAGAAGCGGGTCACGGCCGTGGTCAAGAAGCCGCCGACGCGGCGTCTTCAGCCCGGTGATCTCATCTGTGGCGACTGCGGCGAGGGCAATCCCGACACGCGGAAGTTCTGTAGCCGTTGTGGCCACAGCCTGCTCACCGCCGAGGTCGTCAAGACGCCGTGGTGGCGCAAGATCCTGCCCAAGCGCCGCACCAAGGTCCGCAAGGCCCTGGAGCGGACCGCCAAGGACCGCAAGGCCAAGCGCACCGCCTCCAGCACGGCGTTCCGGGCCATCTTCAAGACTGTCCGGGCCTTGGTCGCCGTCGTGCTGGTGCTCGGCGGCATTGCCTACGGCTCTCTGCCGGCCGTGCGCACGTGGGTCAACAACCAGGTCGCCTCGTGGCAGCAGGATGCCCAGTCCGCCCTGGACATGACGTACGCCCCCGTGCACCCGACCAAGGTCACCGCCACCCTCCAGGAGCCCACCCACCCCGCCGACCTGGTCGCCGACAGCATCAGCAACACCTTCTGGGCCGCACCCACCACCAAGGGCGAGGCCACGCTGGTGTTCACCTTCGACCGGGCCGTGAGCCTCGACAAGGCCATCATCCAGAACGGCGACAACGACAAGTTCGACCAGACCTTCCGCGTTGAGCGGCTGCACCTGGTCTACTCCAACGGAAAGACCGAGGACCTCCAGCTCAAGGACCAACCCGATCCGCAGGAGCTGACCCTCCAGAACGCCCACAACATCACCAGCGTCGAGATGCACGTGATGGCGACCTACCAGTCCCTGCACGGCACCGACCTGGCGATCAGCGAGATCGAGCTCTTCCAGCGCAGCTGACGCCACACAAACCGCCCCGGACCCGAAGGGTCCGGGGCGGTTTGTGTTTCCGCGAGTCACGCTCTCGGGCATACCGAAATGCAGTTTCAGGCACACGGCTGCTGAGGGTTGGCGGGGAACCCCGGGGTTGGCGGGGAACCCCCGCGTGTCACGCTCTCGGGCACCTTGGCGAGTTCCGCCCTCGGGCCACTGCCAGCGTGGTTGCGTAAGTGGGTGGGCCCGAGGACGGAACTCTCCAGCCCGAGAGCGTGACACGCGGGGGCCGAGAACGGGACACGCGCGCTCCATCAACAGCCAGAAAGGGCCTTCGCGAAGGTGGTACCACCCTCGCGGAGGCCCTTCAGGCCCGGCGAAACCTCAGTGCCGGGAGTCGTACTCCGGTGCGACCAGGCTTCCGGGCGTCACCAGCAGGTCGGCGTTGGCCGCCACGGCCGGCGTGGAACCGGTCACCGAGGCCTGTACGGTCCGAGGACCGAGCTCGCTCAACGGGAACACGAGCAGTGGCGTGGTGAAGCCGCCGTTGGCGTCAGAGTTGACGGTGGCTGTCTCGGGGAAGCCGTTCAGGTAGTGGATGGCGATCGGACTGGAGGCGGCGAACCCGGTGCCGGTCACGGTGATCACCGAACCCGGCGAGCCGACGGTCGGCCCGAGCTTGATGGTGGGAATGGTCACGGACCCGCTCAGCGCGACGAGGTGCGGCGAACCGGCGGCGTTGTCGTCGAAGCGAAGCACGGCGGTCCGCTGATCGGGAGTGGTGGCGAAGGCGGCCCGACCGGTGGGGCTGTACTTGACGGTGACCACGCACGTCTGTCCGGCCTGGACGGTCGTGCATCCGTTGGTGGCCACGGAGAAGTCACCGGCCTGCTGCCCGGCGGTGATCGACACCCCGGTCACGGTCAGCGGCGACTGCCCGTTGTTGGTCACGGTCACGTTCTTGGTCACGTTCTTGGCCAACGGCAGCTGCTGCCCGAAGTCCAGCGGATCCGGCCCGGCGGCGAACTGCGGCGGCTTGAGCACGACCTGGGTGCCGACGCCCTTCAGGTCGACGGTGAACGTCTTGCCGGAACCCTTGGCCCGCAAGGTAACGGTGCCGGTACGCGCGGTCGTGTCGGTCGGCGTGAACTTGACGGTCACCAAGCAGGTGTCGACGCCGTTCAACGGGGCGTTCGTACAGGTCTGCCCGCCGAGGGCGAACACACCGCCGGACGTCGTCACCTGATCGAAGACCAGCGGCCCGAAACCGGTGTGGTGGATGGTCGCCGTGCGCTCACCGGTCTGCCCGACGGTCACCTGCCCGAAGTCGACCGGGTCGGCCAGGATGGCCGGCTGGAAGGTGCGGACCATGGAATCGGTGTTGTTGTTGGTGTCACCGGCGACCAGGTCCCGGGCATCGGAGTCGAACGCCACCGAGCCGCCGTCGCCCGACATCACCGGGAACAGGCTGTCCAGGTCGCCCGGCGCGGACTTCGTGTTGGCGGAAGCCAACTCCGGGTGCTGCGTGGTGAGCAGGTTGAGCACGACCACCTGGCACGCCTGGAGAGTCGGCCCGGACGGGGAGGACTGGATGACGGCGTTCTTGCGCAGTCCCACCTCGGAGGGGTGGAAGCAGTTGTTGAGGACGGACGCCCCGGTGCTCTCGGTGATCTCCGGGGCGTCGGTGACGAAGGCCAGGTAGTGCCCGTCGGCCGACAGCGCCGGGTACTTGCCGTCGTGCTCGTTGCCGGCGAAGTCCTTGGACACCACGGAAGTCTTGGTCACGGCGCCGGGACCATCGGCCCGGTCGACGACGTGCACGCGGGCCGAGGTGTCGCCGTCGGTGAGGCTGGTGAAGGCGACGTGCCGGCCGTCGGCGGTGACGGTGGTCTCGAAGTACTGGGCCCGCGAGTTCAGCGGCTGGCCCGAGGTGTCCACGTCCAGCCGGGTGAGCTTGTTGCTACGCAGGTCGAGACTGACGATCGCGTAGAAGTTGCCATCGGTCTGGGTCGAGAAGTACCGCCCGGACACGACGAGGTTGTTGCCGTCGGCCGACAGTGACGGGTCGCAGAAGCCCAGCGTGCGGGATTCGGGCAGCGGCATGGTCTGCGCGACGGAGTCGGTGCGGGCCGGCGCGGACAGTGCTCCGGTGGCCGACTTGTGCAGCGTGGTGGTGACCAGGGAAGCCTGGTTGTCCTGGAAGTTGAAGCAACTGAAGCCCTCGAGCCACGCGATGCGGCTGGCGTCCGCGGACAACCGCGGCGAGTTCGCGAAGAATCCCTCGCCGTGCGTCCCGGTCTCGGGCGGCAGCACGCTCACGGTGGTGTAGGCGCACGGGCTCTGGAACGTGCCGGTGCCCAGCGGATCCCGGTCGCACACCACGATCGCCTGGTCGCCGCCGCCGGCCGCGCCGGAGATGTTGGACGCCCGCGTGCTGAACGCGATGTACCGGCCGTTGCCCGAGATGGACGGCTCATTGCTGTCGCCGTTGGCCTCGACCACGCCGGTCGCCGCCGCGGCCTCCGGGGCGGCGTGGATGATCACCGGGATGCCGGTGCTGATCAACGTGGTGGTGCCGGCGACCAGATCGCGCACGTACACGTCCTGAACCTTGCCGTCCGCGTCCACCGGGTCAAGGCCATGGCTGGTGAACGCCACGTAGCGGCCGTCGGCCGACATGGCCGTCTGCGCGCCGCCCCTCGGCGCCTGGGAGCCGTTGTTCAGCACGGAGGCGCGGACGGTGGTTCCCGGCGACACGGCGGCGACCGCGGCAGAACCCTGGCCGATCACCAGCAGGACGGTCGTCGCCACGAGGAGGCCGACCGCCGCCAAGAGGGCGAGCAGGGGCCCGCGGACATGCAAGCTCATGGGCCCGAAGCTAGGGCAACACCGACCGCGGCCGCGCCCGTTGAACAGGCGTCCTTCCGGCCGCCGATGCTCGCCCTTTGGTGCGAGCCGGGCCGCCCCCTGCGGCTCCCGAACGTCGCTGCCTTCGATCGTGCCAGCGCACGACACTTTTCGCCATGGGTGCCATCACGTCGCTCGAACAGCCGAGCCTGGCCGTCACTCCCGGCGAGCAGGCCCACTGTGTCGTGCAGATCCGCAACACCGGCAGCATCGTGGACCAGTTCGCCGTGGACGTCATCGGCGACGCGCAGAAGTGGGCGACCGCCGAGCCTCGCGTCGTGAACCTGATGCCCGGCGACGTTGGCACCGTGGCGCTGACCTTCGCCCCGCCGCGCAGCGCCGAGGTGCGCGCCGGGCAGACGCCGTTCGGCGTGCGCGTGAAGTCCCGGGAGGACCCGGAGGGCTCGGTCGTCGACGAGGGTGTCATCACCGTCGCCCCGTTCATGGAGCTGCGGGCCGAGGTCACGCCGCGCACCTCGCACGGCCGCATGAACGGCCGGCACGAGCTGGTCATCGACAACCTGGGCAACAGCCCGGCCGAGGTCGAGCTGATCGCCACCGACACCGAGGAACGGCTGTCGTTCCGCTTCCGGCAGCCGACGCTGACGGTCGAGCCCGGCACCGCCGCGTTCGTGCCGTTCACGGCCCGTCCGCACAAGCGCTACCTGCGCGGTGTCGAGCACAAGCACCAGTTCCAGGCGACGGTGCTGACCACCGGCGGCGACCCGGTCTCGGCCGACGGCACGTTCATCCAGAACCAGCTGCTGCCCAAGTGGCTGCTGCCGGCGCTGGCCGCGCTGCTGGCGCTGCTGATCCTGGCCATCGTGCTGTGGTTCACGATCGTCAAGCCGGAGGTGCAGTCCACGGCGAAGCAGGCGGCGCAGGAGCAGGTGACCCCGGTCATCTCCATCGCCGACCGTGCCGACCAGAAGGCGGAGTCCGCGCAGCAGCAGGCCGCGGCGGCGCAGCAGGCGGCGGCCGGCGGCGCCCCGAAGCCGGGCACCGGCACGGGCACTGGCACGGGCGGCGTCACCGACGTCCCGGGCACGGCGACCGACTTCCGTATCGTGGCCAACGCCGCGGTGACCGCGGATGCCAACAACTTCAAGAAGTTCGGCATGGACGTGCCGCCGCCGGCGGACAAGACCCTTGTCGTCACGGACTTCCTGCTGCAGAACCCGTACGGCGACACCGGCATCATCCGCATCCAGCGGGACAACCAGGTGCTGGCCGAGTTCGGCCTCGGCAACTTCCGTGCCTTCGACTACCACGTCGGCCAGACCTGGCGGATCCTGCCCGGCCAGCACCTGGTGATCACGGTGAACTGCCAGTCGGCGACCTCGGGCACCTGCCGCAGCTCCGCCTCGTTCTCCGGGAAGATCCAGTAAACTGGCGACCATGACGGAACGCCGACCGGCCGGCACGAGTTACGAGTCGTGGCTGGACAAGCAGATCCGTGAGGGGGAACAGCGGGGAGTTCGACGACCTGCCGGGCAAGGGGAAACCGCTGCCCGATCGTGGCGAGCTGCGCGACCCGGACTGGTGGGCGCGCAGCTTTGTCGCACGCGAAGGCGGCACCGGTGGCGCATTGTTGCCGGAGTCGTTGCAGCTGCGCAAGGAAATCGAGCGCCTGTCTGAAGTCGTCAACGACCTGCCGGCCGAACGGCTGGTGCGTGAGCATGTGTCGGAGCTGAACAAACGGATCGTGGCCTGGCTGCGGTCGCCGACCGGCCCGCATGTCAAGGTGGGGCCGGTCGACGCGGACGAGATCGTCGCGCAGTGGCGGAAATCCCGTCCGAAGCCCGTGACGCCGCAACCGGTCGTGGCCGAGCGCAAGCGCCGCTGGTGGCAGCGACGGATGTCCTGATCCGTGGGGTTCGTGTCCCGATGGACACGGCCCGACAACGCCACGGCGGGTCAGGATCGTAGTCATGACCACGATCCAGATCCCCGGCACGAAACTGGCCTCGGCGGCCACCGAGTTCGTCCGCGGCCAGACCACCGACCTGGTGTTCGAGCACTCGCTCCGGGTCTACCACTGGGGCAGCCTTCAGGGCCGCAACCGGGACCTGAGCTGGGATCCGGAGCTGCTGTACTTCGCCGCCCTGTTCCACGACGTGGGCCTGGCCGAGCGGCACCACGGCAGCGGCCGCCGGTTCGAGGTGGACGGCGCCGAGGTGGCACGGGATTTCCTGAAGGACCACGGCGTTCCCGACGACAGCGTCCGTCGCGTGTGGACAGCCATCGCCCTGCACACCACTCCCGGCATCCCCGAGTTCATGGAGCCGGAGATCGCGCTGCTGACCGCCGGCGTCGAGTACGACGTGCTGGGCATCGGCTATCACGACATCAGCCCCCAGGACCGGACCGAGGTCGTCACGGCGCATCCCCGCCCCGACTTCAAGCGCCGCATCCTCAAGGCCTTCACGGACGGCATCGCACCCAAGCCGGACACCACCTTCGGCAACGTCAAGGCGGACGTGCTCCAGCACTACATGCCCGGTTTCCAGCGCGGCGACTTCGTCGAGACGATCCTCAACTCGCAGTGGCCGGAGTGAGCCCGCACCTGGTGGTCGTGCTGGCCTTCGACGGCGTGCAACTGCTGGATGTCGCCGGCCCGGTCGACGTGCTGACCAGCGCGAACGAGCACGGCGCCGACTACCGGGTGATCATCGCCTCGGCCGGCGGCGAGCCCGTCACCACCTCGGCCGGTGTGCGGATCGCCGCCGACACCACGTTCGCCGGCGTGCCGGAGCGCATCGGCACCACGCTGGTGCCGGGTCGCCCGGACTGGCAGCGGGCCGTGACCGACGAGCCGCTGGTCGAGGCCGTGCGGACGATGGCCCAGCGGTCGCAGCGGGTGGCCAGCGTGTGCGCCGGGGCCTTCCCGCTGGCCGAGTCGGGGCTGCTGGACGGCCGTCGCGCCGCCACCCACTGGCAGCTGGCCGACGACCTGAGCCGCCGCTATCCGCAGGTCACCGTGGAGCCGGATCCGCTGTTCGTCCGGGACGGCAACATCATCTCGTCGGCCGGTGTCACCGCCGGCATCGATCTGACGGTCGCCCTGGTCGAGGACGACCACGGCGCCGACCTGGCCCGGGCCGTCGCCCGGCAGCTGGTGGTGTTCATGGCCCGGCCCGGCGGGCAGTCCCAGTTCAGCGCCCGCCTCGGCCCGCGCAACCCGCACAGCGAGGTCGTCCGGCACGTGATGGACGCGATCGTCGCCGACCCGGCCGGCCCGCACAAGCTGCCCGAGCTGGGCGCCCGGGTCAACATGAGCGGCCGGCACCTGGCCCGGCTGTTCACGGCCGAGATCGGCCGCACGCCCGCCGAGTACGTCGACACCGTGCGCGTGGAGGCGGCCCGCGCGCTGCTGGAAGGCGGCACCGACCCGGTCGACCTGATCGCCCGGCGGGTCGGCCTCGGCTCGGCCGAGACGCTGCGCCGGCTGTTCCTGCGTACGGTTTCGATCACGCCCACCGCCTACCGGGCCCGTTTCCGCACGTCACAGCGCTAACCCCCGCGCCTCCGCCCCCGTGTCACATGCGGTCCGGATGTGCCTCTGGGAGGCAAGTACGACGCGCATGTGACATTCGGGGGCGGGGCAGGGCGGAGGTCAGTCGGAGACGAACTCCAGGTGCCCGTAGGCCACCGTGGCCTTCGACCACGACGCGCCGAGCACGCCGACGAACTTCTGGATCGAGGTCAGCTCGGACTTGTCGGCGATCAGGGCCAGCCGGTCGCCGTCGGCCGTCACCGACCCGCCGCCGAGCTCCTCGCGCAGCACCGGGTCCGCGGCCAGGCCGTTGAACAGCTGCTGCACGGTCACGCCCGGCACCTCGACCTCGACCGAGTCGGCCCCGGCCGGCGGCAGGTACTGGAACGTGAGCACCGATTCCTGCTGGTACTGCTTGCGGATCACGGACGCGATGTGGTGCAGGCCGGCCGCGCTGACGTGGTCCACATCGAACTCGCGGGACCGCTCGTAGGTGGCGGTCTTGAGGTCGTCGGACCAGAACACGCCGTTGAGCAGCGTGCTGCAGCCGGGCCACGCGCCGTTGGTGGCGATGATGCCCTGCACCTGCACGCCGAACTTGACCAGGCGGTCCTTCAGCCGAGGGTCGTTCGGGTCCGTGATGGTGGCGGTGTTGTTCGTCGCGAAGATCTCGGCGGTCGGCCGGTGGTGCTGCGGGCCGGCGGTAGCCGCGGCGGCTTCCGGCGCGAGGCCGACGGTCGCGGCGATGACCGCCAGCACGGCGAGGACGGGCCGTCGTGACATGGTGCTTCCCTCCCAGTTGGTGACCTGGAGGGTATCGGCGGGTCGTCACCGGTCCGTCACGACATACTGGTCCGTATGCGCAGCGCGGGGATCCTGGTGTGGCGAAGGGTCGACGGCCGGACGGAGGTGTTGATCGCGCACATGGGCGGTCCGTTCTGGGCGCGGAAGGACGACGGGGCATGGTCCGTGCCGAAGGGTCTGATCGAGGACGGCGAAGACCCGCTGGCCGCGGCCCGCCGTGAGTTCCAGGAAGAGCTGGGCCTGCCCGCGCCGGACGGGGAGCTGGTGCCGCTGGGCGAGGTCAAGCAGTCCGGCAAGACCGTGGCCCTGTGGGCCGTCGAGGGAGATCTCGATCCCGACGACGTCGTGCCCGGCACCTTCGAGCTCGAGTGGCCGCCGAAGTCCGGGAAGACCAGGGAGTTTCCTGAGGTCGACCGGGTGGCCTGGTTCGCGGTGGACGACGCCCGCGTCAAGTTGGTCAAGGGCCAGCGCCCGTTCCTGGACCGGCTGCCGGGCTGAGAGCCGTTGACGGCTCAGCTTCGAATGCCGTACAACGATGTCCATCCGCCGCCGCAACGTGGTTCGTGAAGCCATCTTGCGGAAGGAATCGCATGGCGAAGTTGAAGTACGCGTTGGCCACCCTGCTCGCGGCCGCCGCGGTGCTCGTCCCTGCTCAGCTGACCGCCCAGGCCGCACCGCAGGCGCCGGCCGCCGTGCAGGCGGCGCCGCACGCCGACGGAGGCAGCCCGACCGCGGCCCAGCTGCTGGCGAAGACCGCCAACTGCAAGGTCGTCAGCAAGGGCACGTACACGAACACCCAGGCCAACAAGAAGGTCAACATCTGTGGCGCCACCGGCGCCTTCTTCTGGACGTCCGGCATGAACATCGACTGCGACGGCCAGCGCACCACCCAGTGCAACGAGAACACCGACTGCTGCTACCAGAACGACACCTCGTTCCACCAGTCCGACGGCAAGCCGATGAACGCGGCCAAGACGCCGTACGTGGTGATTCCGCTGCCCAGCAGCCGGTTCAACTACGGAGCCAACGGCATCAAGGGCGGCGACATCCTGGCCGTGGTCTACAAGGGACAGGTGGAGTACGCGGTCTTCGGTGACGAGGGCCCGAACAGCATCATCGGCGAGGCGTCCTACGCGACCGCGCAGGCGCTGGGCATCAACCCGGACCCGAAGAACGGTGGCACCGCCGACCCGGTGACCTACATCGTCTTCCCGGGCTCCAAGTCGGGCAAGATCGAGGACCACGCCGCGACCGTGACCAAGGGCCGCCAGGTGGCGTCCACGTTCGTCAGCAAGAACTGAGCACGCGTGGAGGCGGGGCCGCGGACGTCGGCCCCGCCTCTGCACGTTCAACCCCCTGAATCAGTGCTGCGCCTTGCGCGCCTTGGCATAGCGGCCGTTGGCCGGCAGCCACCACAGCACCACCGCGACCAGCGTGCTGGCCACGACGAGCAGGCCGAGCAGCTTCATCGCGCTGGTGGCCACATCGGTCACCACCAGCAGTTGCAGGCTGATCGCGACCACGCCGAGCACCGTGATCACGATGCGGGCCCACAGCGCACCGCCCCGCGCCAGCAGGGCGAACACCAGCAGCAGGCCGGCCAGCACGACGGCGAACGCCGCCCGGGCCGCCAGCGTGCTGTACGCCTGGTCGAGGACCTGCTGGAACAGGTCGTCGCCGAGCTGCTTCGCCGTCTGGATCAGGTCGTCGGACAGGCCGAGTCGAGCCTGCACGTCCGGGTCCTCCAGCAGCGACTTCACCATGTTCGTGCCGCCGCTGAACACCGTGACCGCGGCGGCGACGCCGGCCACCACCGAGACGAGGGTGGCGATCAGCGCGGCCATGATCGTGCCGGGTCGCCGAACCGCCGGCAGCATGGCCTGGGACGTACTCAAGGTCGTATTCCTCTCTTTACGCGATCGGCGGGCATGCTCGACCGCGACACCGAAGACCCTCGCCGATCCGTCCTTTCCGCTAACATCCGGCATTTCCCTATACGTGGGGTCATGGGGTTCGGCTGGAGGACAGCGCGTGGCATTCGGCGTAGTCGGACGAGAAGCGCAGCTCGGGGAGCTGACGCGCGCCCTCGACGCCGGCGGTTTCCGGGTCGTGGAACTGGTGGGCGAGCCCGGCATGGGCAAGACGGCCCTGCTGGCCGAGCTGCGGGCGGGCGCTGCCGACCGCCGGGTGCGGGTCGCCGGCGGCAAGGCGACCGAGTTCGAGCGGCTGCCGTTCGCGATGTTCTCCGACGCCTTCGGCGACGCCTGGATCGACCT
The DNA here is from genome assembly GCF_028622115.1 of Kutzneria chonburiensis. Lineage (NCBI taxonomy): Bacteria > Bacillati > Actinomycetota > Actinomycetes > Pseudonocardiales > Pseudonocardiaceae > Kutzneria > Kutzneria chonburiensis. The sequence continues at coordinate 4,557,883 of NZ_CP097263.1, read as the reverse complement.
GCTGACCAGCGTGGACACCCCGGACGGCCGGGCCGCGCTGTACCGGTCGGCGCGGTCGCTGCTGCCCGGCACGGTGGTGGTGCTGGACGACGTGCACTGGGCCGACGAGGCCAGCGTGGAGCTGATCGAGCACCTGTTGCGGCACCCGCCCGAAGGCCCCGCCGTGCTGGCGATGGCCTATCGCCCGCGGCAGCTGCCGGACCGCCTGGCCACGGCGTTTTCCACGCTGGGGCGGGAGGAGTGGTGGCGGCGTATCGAGGTCGGCCCCTTGACGCCGATGGAAGCCGCGCTGATGTGCGGGGAATCCGTGCCGGCGGCGCGTCGGTCCGAGCTCTTCCTGGCCAGCGGCGGCAATCCGTTCTACCTGGATGCCTTGCTACGACTGGATCCCGGGGACAGCGACGAGCTGCCGGACACGGTACGGGCCGTGCTCATCGGCGAACTCGCCTATCTCGCGTCGTCGGTGCGGCTGGTCGCGCAGGCCGCCGCCGTGCTGGGCGAGGAGTTCGAGGCCGGGCTGATCGGGGCCGTCGCGCAGACCGATGTCATCGTCACCCTGGACGCGCTCGACGAGCTGATCGCCCGCGACCTGATTCGGCAATCCGTTGCCGGGCAACGTTTCCAGTTCCGACATCCGCTGCTGCGCTCGGTCGTGTACAGCAGCGCCGGCGCCGGCTGGCGGATCGGTGCGCACGGGCGGGCCGCGGCCCTGCTGGCCGAACGTGGCGCTTCCCTTGCCGTGCAAGCAACTCACCTGGAACGCTCGGCGACCATCGGCGACACGCGGGCCGTCGAGGTGCTCGTGAAGGCGGCCGACCAGGCCACCTCGCTGGCCCCGGCCCGTGCCGCGCACTGGCTACGGGAAGCGTTGCGGCTACTGGGAGATCGGGCTGTGGAGCAGCCCGCGCTGTCCATGCGGCTGGCCCATACGCTGGCGGTCGCCGGCCAGCTCAACGAAAGCCGTGAGATCCTGCACGAGGTGCTGGGCCGACTACCCGCCGGGCCGAGCGAGCAGCGGCTGGAGGCCGTCACCACGCTGGCCATGGTCGAGCGGCTGTTGGGCAGTCCGACCGGTGTGAAACGCTTGCTGCTCAGCGAACTCGGCACCGGCAAGGGCAAGGCCGCGCTGGAGTTGGAGGTCGCCGCCGGCGCGATGCGGGGCAGCCACTTCGCTACGGCCGTCAGCTGGGGTGAGCGCGCCCTGGAGTCGGCGACGGCCGAGAACGAGCACGAGCTGATCTCCACCATCACCGCCCTTTTGGCCCTGGCGCACACTTTCTACGGCTCGACCGCCGAGGCGGCGGCCCATCTCGACAACGCCGTGCGCATGATCGACCGGGCTCAGGACAAGATGCTGATGGGGCAGCTGGAGTCCATCCTGCGGGCCGGGTGGACCGAGGTTTTCCTGGAACGGCACGACGATGCCGTGCGGCACCTCGGCCGTGGCCTCGAGCTGGCCCGGGCCAGCGGCCGCAGTTACCTGCTGGCCGACATCCTCGTCGGCCTGGCCTACGCCTGCCTGTGGACCGGCCGGCTGGACGAGGCCGCCCGGCACGCCGACGAGGCGTTCGAGGCGGCCGTGCTGGTCGGCAGCGACGAGCTGCGCACCATGGCCGCCGGTGTCGTCGTGGCCGTGCAGCTGTGGACCGGCGAGCCGGCGATCGCCTTGCGGGAAGCGGAAAAGACAGTGTCCGAAATGGGCAGTGCCGCCGGGCGCGGGCCGACCATCGCCGCCGGCATGCTGGCCCAGGCCAAGCTGATCACCGGCGACGCCCCGGGTGCGCGCAGCACGCTGTTGGAGATCGGTGGCGGGGAAACCTTGCCACAGCTGGAATTCCCGACCCGCGCGGCCTGGCTCCGCACGCTCGTGCACGCCGAGCTGGCACTCGGCGATCTCGCCGCGGCCGAGCTTTCCACGCAGCGGGCCGAGATGACGGCTTCGGTCAGCGGCCTCAACGGTCATCGCGGCCACGCCTGCTTGGCCCGTGCGACAATCCTGCTGGCGCAGGGAGATCAGGCCGGTGCGGCGACCGCCGCAGCCGCCTCGGCGTCGGCATTCGAGGGCGCCGGCATGCGTCTTTACCAAGCACAGGCCCATATGTTCGCCGGTTCCGTGTTGGAAGATCGCACCGCCGCCATGGAGGAATTCGGGCGGGCCAAGGCATTGTTCGCCGCCTGCGGGGCCGAACCGCTGTTCCGGCAGGCCGAGATCCACCAGCGCCGGGTCGGCGGGCGCACCCGCAAGCCGGCCGCCGACGCCCCCGTGCAGCTCAGCGACCGCGAGCGGCAGATCGCCGAGCTGGTCGCCGCCGGGCACACCAACCGGCAGATCGCCGAGCAGCTGTTCATGAGCCCGAAGACCGTCGAGGCGCACCTGTCGCGGATCTTCCAGAAGCTCGGCGTGAAGACGCGGGCCGCCGTCGCCGCCGCCTGGACCCAGGGTTTCTGACAGCCCTCTCAGGACGGTCGTAGCACCCTACGGTCGTGATTGAAGTCAACGGTGTGACCAAACGATATGGCGAGCGGGTCGCGGTCGACGACCTGTCGTTCACCGTGCGTCCGGGGGCGGTGACCGGCTTCCTCGGCCCGAACGGGGCCGGCAAGTCCACCACCATGCGCATGATCCTGGGTCTTGACCGGCCGACGTCCGGCGACGTGCTGGTCAACGGCCGGCACTATGCCGAGCACGCCGCGCCGCTGCGGGAGGTCGGCGCGCTGCTCGAGGCCAAGGCCGTCCACACCGGACGGTCCGCGTACCACCATCTGCTGGCCATGGCGCTCACCCACGGCATTCCGCGCAGCCGGGTCGACGAGGTGATCGACCTGGTCGGGCTGCGCGAGGTGGCCCGCAAGCGGGTCGGCGGCTTCTCGTTGGGCATGGGGCAGCGGCTCGGGGTCGCCGCCGCGCTGCTCGGCGATCCGGCCACGCTGATCCTGGACGAGCCGGTCAACGGGCTCGACCCCGAGGGCGTGCGCTGGATCCGGCACCTGCTGCGGGCGCTGGCCGCCGAGGGGCGGACCGTTTTCGTCTCCTCGCACCTGATGAGCGAGATGGCGTTGACCGCCGACCACCTGATCGTCGTCGGCCGGGGCAAGCTGATCGCCAACACCTCGATGGCCGAGTTCACCGCCATGATGGGCGAGAGCGTGCGGGTCCGGGCCCGTGAGGCCGAGGAGCTGCGGGCGCGGCTGGTCGGTCCGGGCGTGACCGTCGACCTTCTCGAGCCGGATGTGTTGCAGGTGCACGGCATGGACAGCTCCGCCATCGGGCTCGTCGCGTGCCGGCACGCCATTGCCCTCGACGAGCTCACGCCAGTCACCGCGTCGTTGGAAGAGGCGTTCATGGACATGACCAAGGACGCCGTCGAATACCGGGAGGCGTCATGACTGCCGTGGCCTCGAAGCCCGTCGTCTCGCGGACCGCGCTGCCCGCCGACGTTCGCGTCACCCTGCCGCGCGTGCTGCGCTCCGAGTGGTCCAAGTTCTGGTCGCTGCGATCGTCGTACTTCGCGCTCGGCGGCATGGTGCTGGCCATGGTCGGCTTCGGCGCGCTGTTCTCCGCCGTGACCGCCAACCAGTACCCGAAGATGCCGCACGCCCAGCAGTTGCTGCTGGATCCGGCCCAGGTCAGCCTGCGCGGCTACGCCATCGCCCAGCTGGTCATCGGCGTGCTCGGGGTGCTCGTCGTCACCGGCGAGTACGGCACCGGCATGATCCGCTCCAGCATCGCCGCCGCGCCTCGGCGTTGGCCCGTGCTCGTCGGCAAGGCGGTCGTGTTCGCCGTCATCACCCTGATCGTCACCGAGATCGCCTCGTTCGCCGCGTTCTTCGTCGGGCAGGCGTTCCTGGCTGGGCAGCACCTCGACGTCGGCCTCGGTGCGGACGGTGTGGTGCGGGCCGTCATCGGCACCGGGCTGTACCTGACCGTCGTCGGCCTGCTCGGCACCGGCGTCGGCTTCGTCCTGCGCAGCACCGCCGGCTCCGTCGCGACCGTCTTCGGACTGCTGCTCGTGCTGCCCGCCCTTGGCGAGGCCCTGCCGTCCGACTGGGCCGAGAAGATCAACCCTTACCTGCCGAGCAACGCCGGTCAGCAGGTCCTGGTCGTGCACCCCGATGCCGGGGCCACGCTCGGCCCGTGGGCCGGTTTCGCGGTTTTCTGCGGCTACGCCCTGCTCGCCCTCGTGCTCGGCGGCTATCTCCTGCGCCGCCGTGACGCCTAGGACGGTCGGCGGTTGGCCCAGCTGTCGCCCAGCAGGATCAGTCCGGCCAGCACCAGCGGCACGAACGCGAACACCAGGAGGTCGCTGATGACCAGCACGACCGCCACGATCACCAGCGGCACGACCGCCAGGAAGCAGAACGGGTCCAGCGGCCCGAACCGGTTACCGGCCATGGACCGCTCCGGCGGTGGAATGAGTGACGATCACACCGTGAGAGTAGTGATGTCTTCCTGAGGACGCGCAGCCGCACCGGATTCCCACGCTCGGCGCAGCCCCCGCCACCCTCCGTCACCTCGGCGGCCATTCCGGTAACCCTGTTCACCTCGCGTTTGACCTGCGGTTCGGTGCGGGTACGCCAGCTGTACCCCACCGGAACCCAGGAGGCACCGCCATGACCACCCTGCACCAGCGCGTGCGCCGGCCGACCTACCGCACCCGCCCCGTCGAGGACGGCCTCGACATCGGCGCCTGCCGCTGCCCCCGCGTCACCGATTCCCTCGGGCGTCGCATCCTGCACCGCCGCTACACCTGCACCGGCCCCGACGCCCGGGCGTGACCACCGGCCGTGTGCCTTGCTGGGGACCGACGCCCACCGCGCCGGCCCCCACCTCGGCACTACTGCCGGTAGTTCTCGACCTCGCGGGCCGGGCGGGCCGCGGCGTCGTCGGGGTTCTGGCCGAACTCCTCCTTGGCCCGTCGCTGCCGCAGCAGGTCCCAGCACTGGTCGAGTTCCGCCTCCACCTGCGCCAACCGGTCGGCGTCGGGCTCGTGGTGTCCCCGGAGCTTGTGCTCCTCGTCCACCAGCGCCTTGACCCGTCCGAGCACATCGCCGTCGTCCATGCGCCCATTCTTACCCCTCCCTTGACAGCCTGCACTCAGGCTGGTCTCAGGAACGCGAGGTGTAGTGGTAGGCAGGGATGACTGAGGAGAGGGCGATGACCCAGCCGTACGGCTACCCGCAGCAGCCGGACCAGGGCGGTTACTTCGGCTACCCGCCGCCGCCTCCACCCCCGCCGCCACCGCGCCGGACGGGGAGAACGGTGCTGACGGTGGTGCTGGCGGTCGCCGCCGGGGTGGCGCTGGGCGCGGCGGCGGGTAACTACATCCCGACGCTGCTGCACGGTCAGGCGTCGAGCGGGCCGACGGAGCAGTACAACCTGCCGGGCCAGCCGAGCCACACGGAGCAGCAGACGCCCGCGGACAGCGACGGCATCGCGGCGAAGATCGACCCGGCGCTGGTCGACATCAACACGACGCTGGGCTTCCAGCAGGCCCAGGCGGCGGGCACGGGCATCGTGCTGACGGCCGACGGCCTGGTGCTGACCAACAACCACGTGATCAACGGTGCGACGAGCATCAGCGGGGTGGACATCGGCAACGGCAAGACGTACCAGGCCAGCGTGGTGGGCTACGACCGGTCGCACGACATCGCGGTCATCCAGCTGCAGAACGCCAGCGGCCTGACGACGGCCCCGATCGGCACCTCGGCCAACGTCGCCCAGGGCGACCAGATCCTGGCCATCGGCAACGCGGGCGGCGTCGGCGGCGCACCCAGTGTGGCCGCTGGTAGCGTCACGGGCCTGAGTCAGTCGATCACGGCGTCCAGCGAGGACGGCACATCCGAGCAGCTCACGGGCCTGATCCAGGTCGCGGCGAACGTGCAGCCGGGCGACTCGGGCGGCCCGTTGGTGAACTCGCAAGGACAGGTCATCGGCGTGGACACGGCGGCCTCGCAGGGCTTCCAGATGAACCGCGGCGGTCAGCCGACCGGCGGCGGCCAGGGCTTCGCCATCCCCATCGACCAGGCGATGTCCATCGAAAAGCAGATCACCCAGCACCAGTCCAGCGCGACCGTGCATATCGGCGACTCGGCGTTGCTGGGCGTCCAGGTGGACCCGCAGACCGGCCGCGGCCGGCGGGCGCAGGCCACCAACGGTGCTCTTGTTGCGGGCGTGCTGTCGGGCTCCCCGGCCCAGGCGGCCGGCATCCAACAGGGCGACGTCGTGACGGCCATCAACGGCCGCACGGTGGACTCGGCCAACACGCTGACCAACCTGCTGACCCAGTTCCACCCAGGCGACCGGGTGTCGGTCGGTCTGCTGACGGCCGACGGGGACCAGACTGTGAACGTGCAACTCGCGAAGGGGCCGGCGCAGTAACCATGGCCTTCCGCACGGACACGCCGCTCGTCCTGGACGGCGGACTGTCCAACCAGCTGGCCGCGGCCGGCCACGACCTGTCCGACCACCTGTGGTCGGCCCGGCTGCTCCGTGACGATCCCTCGGCGATCATCGCCGCGCACCGGGCGTACTACGAGGCCGGCGCGGACATCGCCACCACCGCCAGCTACCAGGCCTCGTTCCAGGGCTTCGGCGACGAGACCCCCGAGCTGCTGCGGCTCAGCGTCCGGCTGGCCCGGCAGGCCTCGTACCAGGCCGAGGTCGACGACCGGCGGCTGTGGGTCGCCGCGAGCGTCGGCCCCTACGGCGCCGTGCTGGCCGACGGCTCCGAATACCATGGCCGCTACGGACTTTCACGCCATGAGCTGATCGACTTCCACGCCCCGCGGATCGAGCTGCTGGCCGCCGCCGGCCCCGATGTGCTTGCCCTGGAAACGATTCCCGACCTTGACGAGGCCGAGGCGCTGGTCTCGATCATCGCCGGCACCGGCATCCCGGCCTGGCTCTCGTTCAGCATCGACGGCCCGTGCACGCGCGCCGGCCAGCCGCTGGCCGAGGCGTTCGAGTTGGTCCGCGCCGTGCCGGAGATCGTCGCCGTCGGCGTCAACTGCTGCGATCCCCTCGACGCCACCGCCGCCGTCCCGCTGGCCGCCGCGGTCAGCGGCAAACCCGTTGTCGTGTACCCGAACAGCGGTGAGGGCTGGGATCCCGTCGCCCGATCCTGGGACGGCCGCCGCACCTTCGACCCCTCGGCCGTGCGCAACTGGCTGCGCGACGGCGCCACGATCGTCGGCGGCTGCTGCCAACTGGGCCCGGCCGACATCGCCGACATCGCCGCCAGGCTCTGACCCCGCGCAGTCGAATGTCACATGCGCGTCATACTTGCCTCCCTGAGGCACATCCGGTCCGCATGTGACAACGGGGCCGGCTCACCGGGGATCGTCGGTGTGCCAGGGGTACTGGAACTGCGCGGGATGCAGCCGCCAGGCGCGCACAGCGGCGGCCAGGTCCGGCTCGCCGACGACGGTCGTGGACCGGATCAGGTACGCGCAGATCTCGTAGTCGTACCCGTCCAGGCGGCCGGCGTCGTAGTCCCAGTGCCGCAGCGTGAAGGTGCGCTCGTGGTCGGACCGCGTCCAGCCGTTGACGCGGGCCTCGGCGTCGGCCGCGGTGGCGTGCGGCGTGATGTCGACGAACGCCCGCCGGTTGGGCCCGGCGGACGGCACCTCGGCGACCAGCCGCTGGCCGAGCCGCAACGCGGTCACCAGGTCGGTGGGCCAGTCGCTCATGGGCTCTCCGCTCGATCACCCGGACGGTACCGCCTGACCCCGGTGCCGCGGTGGTATCGCAATCGCACCGCAACTTGCCGCTCGCGTGCGCCGATCCGGTGACGTGTCAGCGAAAGGCGGCGGATCGACGGCTCGGGTCGCCATGCTGCCGGTGTGTCCCGCCCGTTCGGAGCCGTGGCCGAGGCGTACCACCGGTCGCGGTCCGAGATCCCGTACGCCGCCTTCGACTGGCTGGTGCCGCAGCCGTGTCGGCGGGCGGTGGAACTCGGGGCGGGCACGGGCATTCAGACTCGCCGGCTGGCTCGGTTCGCTCAGGAAACCCTGGCGGTCGAACCGGATCCGGGCATGCGGGCGGCCTTCGCGGTGGACGGGGCGACCCTGCTGGCCGGCACGGCCGAGAACATCCCGGTCGAGGGCGGCGGCGCGGACCTGGTGGTGGCCTTCGAGTCGTGGCACTGGTTCGCCCAGCCGCGGGCCACGCACGAGGCGGCCAGGGTGCTCAGGCCCGGTGGAGTTCTTGCCACGGCGTGGAATCTGCCCGAGATCGTGGATGACTGGACCGCGAAGTTCTGGTGGCCGGTGACCTCGGCCCACGACGAGACCCGCCGCCCCGGCCGGCTGATCCTGGCGGCCGACGCGCCGTTCGCCACGCCGCAGTACCGCGTGCTGCGCTGGACCTGGCGTCGGCACGTGGACGACCTGGTGGCCCTGCTCGGCACCTACAGTCACGTCCTCGCCCTGGAGCCATTGGCACGAAAGGAATTCCTCGATCGACAACGTTCACTGGTGCCCTCGGATCCGATCGATGTCCCCTTCACCACGGTCTGCTGGCGCACCGTCCACAAAGGAGCGTGAGGCATGCGCCGGATAGCGCTGGCGGCGGTGCTGGTCGCCGTCACCGGGTGCAGTGTGCTCAACGGAACCCAGGAACAGCACGGCAACGGTGAGACGGTGATCCGTGTCGGCGTGATGCAGGTGATCGACACCGCCCCGTTCTACCTGGCCCTGAGCAAGGGCTACTTCCGCGACGAGGGTCTGACCATCAAGATCACGCCGACCAAGAGCGGCACCGACAGCCTGCCGCTGCTGGCCGGCGACCACATCGACATCGGCTTCGGCAACTGGGCCACGCTGTTCCAGGCGCAGGCCAACGGCACCGGCGACTACCGCGTGCTGGCCGACGGCTCGCAGGGCGGCCCGCACGTGCAGATCGTGGCCACGCGGCCCGATTCCGGCATCCACTCGGCCAAGGACCTGGCCGGTCGGACCGTGAGCAGCAACGCCCCCAACGACATCCCGCTGCTCGCGCTCAAGGCCATCCTCCAGGCCGACGGCGTCGACCCCGGCAGCGTCAAGACGCCCATCGTGCACCACGCCGACACCCCGGCGGCCTTGGCCGGCAAGGAAGTCGACGCCGCGTTGCAGCTGGAGCCGTTCATCACCATCGCCCGCCGGCAGAGCGGCATCGTTCCCGTCGTCGACCTCTACGGCCCGGGTCCCGCGCACGACCTGCCCATCGCCGGCTACTTCGCCCTGTCCACGTTCGCCCAGCAGAATCCCGCCGCCGTCGCGGCCTTCCGCCGCGCGATCGAACACGGTGCCGCCGACGCCCGCGATGTTGGTGCCGTGCAACAGATCCTGCCGACCTTCGTCGGCGGTGTCACGGCCGACATTGCCCGCGAGGTGGCCATCCCCGTGTTCCCGACCTCGGTGTCCCGGGACCGGCTGCAGCGGGTCGCCGACCTGATGTTGACGTACGGACAGCTCAAGTCGAAACTCGATGTGGCGCGGCTCGTCGGACCCTAGAGTGCGGGGCATGGACGAGCCCGTGATCGCCGAGGAAAAGTCGCTGGACGAGCTGTTGCCGCTGTACCAGGCCGTCGGCTGGACCGCGTACACCGCCGACCCCGATCTGCTGCGCGCGGCCGTCGCCGGTTCGTCCTATGTGGTCACCGCCCGGCTGGCCGGCCGCCTGGTCGGCCTGGCCCGGGCCATCTCGGACGACGCCACCATCTGCTACCTCCAGGACGTACTCGTGCACCCGGAAGCGCAGCGCCGCAACATCGGCCGCGCCCTGGTCAACGCCGTGATCGAGCGTTACGCCGCGGTCCGCCAGAAGGTGCTGCTGACCGACGACGAGCCCGCGCAGCGCGCCTTCTACGAGGCCCTCGGCTACGCCGAGATCCGCGACTTCGGCCCGGGCACACTGCGCGCTTTCGTGCGCTTCGACTAGCGCCGCAGATCGCATACAGTACGCAGGAGGCAGCATCCTGCGGACTGGAGGGCACGTGCAGATCGCGCTGCTCGGCGAGGTCCGGGTGACGGTGGGCGGCCGGGACGTGCCGCTGGGACCGCGCCAGCGGCGGCTGATGTTCGCGGTGCTGGCCTGGCAGGTCAACCAGGTCGTGCCGCTGGCCCGCATCGAGGAGCTGGTGTGGCCGGACTCGCCGCCGAGGCGGGCGGCGCACGCGATCCAGGTGGGGGTTTCGGACCTGCGGACGCGGCTGGCCGGCCTGGGCGTGGAGCTGGAGACGCACGGCGCGGGCTACCTGCTGCGGGCCGACCCGCTGCTGGTCGACGTGCACCGCTTCACGGCCCTGGTGGCCAAGGCCGGCTTGGCCGACGACGAAGAGCGGGTGGGCCTGCTGGGCGAGGCGCTGCGCTTGTGGCGGGGTCCAGCGCTGGCCGACACGGCGGAAGACGCGACGCGGCAACGACTGTGCGCCGGCGCGGAGGAGACGCGCCTGGTGGCGATCGAGGACCGCGCCGCGGCGTTGCTGCGCCTGGGCCGGCACGAAGACGTGATCGACGAGCTGACCGAGCTGGCCGCCGAACACCCGGCGCGGGAACGGCTGGTCGGCTGCTTGGCCCGGGCTCTTGCTGACGGGGGACAGGCCGGCGAGGCGCAGGAAGTGTTGCGGCGAACCAGGAACTGGCTGGCCGATGAGCTGGGGATGGATCCTGGCACGGAGTTCCGGCAGTTGGAGGCCGAGCTGCGGCTGCCGTCGATGCTGCCGCCCGTGACCGGATTTTCCGGACGGGACAAGGACATCGCCAAACTGGACGCGGCGACCGGCGGCGATGGCCTGGCCGTGCGGATCGGCGCGATCGTCGGCACGGCCGGCGTCGGCAAGACGGCCCTGGCCTCGCACTGGGCCCACCTGCGCCGCGACCGTTTCCCCGACGGGCAGCTCTACCTGGACATGCGTGGCTACTCCTCCGATCCGCCGCTGAGCGCGGAGCAGGCGCTGCTGCGGTTCCTGCGCGTGCTGGGCGTGCCGCCGACCGAGCTGCCGACGGACCTGACCGACGCGACCGGGATGTTCCGAACCCGGTTGACCGGCAAGCGAATTCTCGTCGTGCTGGACAACGTCGCCGGCGTGGACCAGGTGCGGCCGCTGATCCCCAACGACCCGGGTTGCGTGGTGGTCGTGACCAGCCGTGAGCGCCTGGACGGGCTGGTCGCCCGGGACGGCGCGATCCGCGTGCCGCTGGACGTGCTGACCGCCGATGAGTCAGATGCCCTGCTACGCAAGGCATTGGGCAATCGGGCCGATCCGGCGCTGGCGCTGGCCTGCGCGCATCTGCCGCTGGCGTTGCGCATGGCGGCAGCGCATCTTGTCTACAATCCACAGAAGACGGTCGACGCCTACATCGCGGAGCTGCGGTCCGCCGACGGTATCGAGGGTGCGGTCCGGACGGCCTTCGATCTGTCCTATGGCGCCCTCAAACCTCAGTATCAGCGCCTGTTTCGCTTGCTGGGTCTGCTTCCGGGGCCGGACGTGACGGCCGAGGCGGCCGCCGTGTTGGCCGATTGTGATGCACCCGAGGCGGCCCGTCTGCTGGACCAGCTCGCCGCCGCACATCTGCTCACGCAGCACGTGCAAGGCCGCCGGTATTTCCTGCACGACCTGCTGTCCCGCTACGCCAGAGAACGCAGCGTCGCCGAGGAAAGCCCCGATGAGCGCGCCGCGGCGGTGGACCGCCTCACCCGGTTCTACCTACAGACAGTGTCCGACGCTGTCGAGCTGCTCTATCCCTACATGCTCCGGCTGCCAAGGGATTCACAGCAGCCGTCACGGTTCACCGAGTGGGCCAAGGCGCAGGCTTGGCTGAACGCGGAGCGGGCCAATCTGGTCGCGGCCGCAGTGCACGGCCCGCGGCCGACCAGCTGGCTGCTCGCCGACGCACTGCGCGGCTACTTCTACCAGACCCGAGAGTTCACCGACTGGTTCTCCGTTGCTGGGGCAGGACTTGTGGCGTCCACTGAGGACGGTGATCTTCGTGGGCAGGCGGCGATGAACTTCAGCCTCGCGCTGGCCAACCAGGCCCGCAACGACTACCAGCCGGCGACCGAGCACTATCTTTCCTCCCTGCGGCTGTCCGAGGCTGCCGGCTGGGGTGCGGGCGAGGCGTCGGCTTTCATCAACCTGGGGCTGATCGACGAGGTCCGTGGCGACCTGAGACAGGCCGCTGAGCGCTACACGCAAGGCCGGGAGCGGAGCAGCCGGGCCGGCGCGCGTCAGCTGGAGGCGGCGACGCTGGTCAACCTCGGTGCCGTGCACGCTCAACTGGGCCGGTTGATCGACGCCGAGCGCAGCCTGTTCGCCGCATTGGAGATCAACCGCGAGCTCGGCTCCCGTCAGGGCGAGGCCGACGCGCGGTACTATCTCGGCGCGGTGGCCGGGCTGCGCGGCCGGTTCGACGACGCCGAGGCCCAGGTGACGGCCGTGCTGGCGTATTACCGGGAGATCGGTCGGATTCAGGACGAGGCCGAGTCGCTGGCCCTGCTGGCCCGGATTCGGTGCGAGGCCGGCCGGCATGCCGAGGCCGCGGCCGACGCCCGTGGCGCGATCGAGCTGGCCCGCCGGACCGGCGACCAGCACACCGAGTGCGGCGGTCACGTCGCCCTGGCCAACGCCCTGCGTGGTGCCGGCGCTGTCGAGGAGGCCGCCGCCGAGTTCGACCGTGCCCTGGTCATGGCCGACGTCGTCGACGCCGCGTACCTCACCTGCACGGCGCTCATCGGCAGCGCCGAAACCCGTCATGACCTGGGGGAACACGACCGGGCCGTGGCCGAGGCCGTGCAGGCCCGTGACATGGCTCGCGCCGCCGGCTACCGCCTCTTGGAGGGCATGGCCCTGGCCGCCGCCCGCGACGACGCGGCCGCCGCCGTCTTCGCGGAGACCGGGTACCTGCGGGGATGAACGTGTCCCCGCGCACGTTCTCCTACTGGCCGGTCACCGTTACGATTGGTCTGAACCATTGGATCGAGTCGTCGGGGGCCACAGATGGAGATCGTGATCGTGCCGGACGCGCCGGCACAGGGCGAGCTGGCCGCGGCGGCCATCGCCGACCTGGTCGCGCGCAAGCCCGACGCGGTGATCGGGGTGGCCACCGGCTCCACGCCGCTGCCCGTCTACCAGGCGTTGCAGCGACGTCGTGAGCAGGGGTTGAGCCTGGACCGGGCGCGGATCTGCCAGCTCGACGAGTACGTCGGGCTGCCCGCCGGGCACCCCGAGTCCTACCGCGAGGTCGTCCGCCGCGAGGTGCTCGACCGCCTCGGCATCGGCGACGACCGTTTCATGGGCCCCGACGGCTCCGCCGCCGATGTCGTGCAGGCGTGCGCCGACTACGAGCGGACCCTCGCCGCGGCCGGCGGCGTCGACCTCCAGCTGCTCGGCATCGGCACCGACGGTCACATCGGCTTCAACGAGCCCATCTCATCCTTCGGTTCGCGGACCCGCGTCAAGACCCTCACGCGGCAGACCCGGGTCGACAACGCCCGCTTCTTCGCCAGCCTCGACGAGGTGCCGCAGCACGTGCTAACCCAGGGCATCGGCACCATCATGGAGGCCCGGCACCTCATCCTGCTGGCCACCGGCGAGTCCAAGGCCGAGGCCGTGGCACTGGCCGTCGAGGGCCCCCTCGCCGCCATCGTGCCCGCGTCGGTCCTCCAGTTGCACCCGCATGCCACGGTCATTTTGGACGAGGCCGCCGCCAGCCAGTTGAAGCTCGCCGACTACTACCGCTCGACCTACGCCACCAAGCCGTCCTGGCAAGGTATCTAGAAGCGAGGCCCCGCCGACGTTTCGCCCGGTTGGCGGATTTCGCCCGCCGCCACCCGACGCGCCCACTCACCAAGCCGATGCGGCGGGCTAAATTCGGCAAGGGCGAGGCGTCGGCTACCCGGGGGCCGAGCCGCGACGCCGGAGGCGGCGCCATGACACTGTCAGACCTCATCGTTACGTTCGGGGCATGGACATTTTCGTCACCGACAGCCCCGAACGTGAGCACATCGAGCTGATCGACGCCGGTCTGGACGAGTACAACCTCGCCCAGGCCGGCGTCGTCGACCATCGCAAGCTGGCGGTCCTGGCCCGGGCCCCGGACACCGGCGAAGTCGTCGGCGGCCTGATCGGGCGGACCAGCCTCGGCCTGCTGTTCGTCGAGCTGCTCTACCTGCCGGCCGAATACCGCGGCACGGGCCTCGGCGCGCAGCTCCTCGCCGCTGCCGAGCGGGAAGCCGTCAACCGAGGTTGCCGCACCGGCGTCCTCTACACGATCAGCTTCCAAGCCCCCGACTTCTACGTGAAACAGGGCTGGCAGGTCTTCGGGGAGGTGCCGACCGACAACGGAATCAGCCGGGTCTTCCTGTCGAAGACCCTCGGCTAAACAATCCGAGTCGCGGTGCCGCTGACGGTCACGCGCGGGTCGGCCGGGTCGAGGTCGACGGTGAGCAGGCTGGGCCGGCCCATGTCCTCGCCCTGCCGGATTGTCAGCCGCACCGGTTCCGACACGCGGCCGGTGGCGAGCAGGTAACCGCCGAAAGCGGCGGCGGCCGCGCCGGTGGCGGGGTCCTCGACGACGCCGCCGACGGGGAACGGGTTGCGGGAGTGCCACACGGTGTCGGACTCCGGCCAGACCAGCTGGACGGTGGTCCAACCGAACCGGGTCATGATCGTGGCCAGGCGGTCGAAGTCGTAGCTCAGGGACGCGAGCCGCGAACGGGAGGAGAGCACGAGAACGAGGTGGTGGTTGCCGGCGAAGGCGACATGGGGAACGTGCTGGCCGGACAGGTCGGCGGTGGACCAGCCGAACGCGACCAAGGTGTCAGCGATCTCCTCGGGGGTGGCCTCCCGGGACGAGGTGGGCACGCTGGTCAGGCTGGCCCGCACGAGACCGTCGTCACCGAGGGTGGTGGTGACGGGGATGTCGCCGGCCACGGTGTGGAACAGCAACTGTCCGTGACCGTCCCGTTCGGCCAGAGCGACGGCGGCGGCGATGGTGGCGTGCCCGCAGAAAGCGACCTCGGCCAACGGGCTGAAGTAGCGCACCCGGTAGCCGGAAGGAGCCCGCGTGACGAAGGCGGTCTCCGAATAGCCCACGTCGGCGGCGATCTTCTGCTGGTCGGCGTCGTCCAGCCCGGTGGCGTCCAGCACCACGCCGGCGGGATTGCCGCCATCGGGCGTGGTGGTGAACGCCGCGTAGCGCAGCACGTCACTGGTCATGCCGGTCATTGTCTCTTATCTAGACCAATCGGGTCCGTTAATACCCCGTCATCCTGCGCCAACCAGGTGAGGAGAACCACACCCAGGGGCAGACATGTGGTGCCCGCTCTTCGATTCGGGTAGCGCTACGCGACCACACGATCGATAGTCGACATGGGAGGACGCCAGTGGGAGAGGGGTGATCGCCGGTGGCCGGTGTGATCACCCGGGCCGCGGCCCTGCCGCGTGCCCCGATCCGCCTCTGGCGGGTGGCCCGCAAGCTGGTCCGGTCCACGCCGGGACGGCTGGTCGGCATCGCGGCCGGCCTGGTCGTGCTGGCCATCGTCGTGGGCATCGTGACCTCCAACGGCGTGCAGGCCAAGGGCGACGACGTGCGGGACCTGGCCACCAGCGCGGAACCGCTGAGCGTGGCGGCGCAGGACATCTACCGGGCCCTCCAGGACGCCGACGCGACGGCGTCGAGCGCCTTCCTGGCCGGCGGCATCGAGCCGGCGGCGACCCGCCAGCAGTACCTGGCCGACATCGCGCAGGCGACCTCGGCGCTGACGCTGCAAGCCGGCACGGAGATCGCCCCGGGCGCCCTCGAGACGCTGTCCAGCCAGCTGCCGATCTACACCGGACTGGTCGAGACGGCGAGGGCCAACAACCGGCAGGGTTTCCCGGTCGGCGCGGCTTACCTGCGCGAGGCGTCGAGCCTGATGCGGGCCAAGCTGCTGCCGGCGGCCGAACAGCTGTACAAGGCCGAGAATGCCCGTCTCACGCAGGAACAGGACGCGGCGACCTCGTTCCCGCTCGGCCAGATCGTGCTGCTGCTGATCACGGTCGGCCTGCTGTTCGCGGCCCAGTGGTACCTGCTCGGCGCGACCAACCGCCTGGTCAACACCGGCCTGCTGGTCGGAACGGTCGCGGCGGTGATCGGGCTGCTGTGGACGGCCGCGGCCATGACCGCCGTGACGTTGCATCTGGACAGTGCCAGAAGGGACGGTTCGGACCAGGTCGCCGTGCTGGTGCAGGCCCGGTTCGCGGCGGTGCAGGCACGGGCCGACGAGACGCTGACGCTGGTGGTGCGGGGCAACGGCCAGAGCTACCAGACCGACTACCTGACCGCCGCCAACCGGCTCGGCGGACGTGACGGCTCGGAGGGGCTGCTCGGGCAGGCCCGGCAGCTGGCCACCGACCCGACCGTCCGGACCTCGCTGGACAACGCGATCAAGGCGCAGCAGGCCTGGATGTCGGTGCACCGCCGGATCCGCGAGGCCGACGACGCCGGCCAGTACAACCAGGCCGTGCAGTCCAGCATCGGCGCCAGCGCCGGCAGCAGCGGCACGCTGTTCGCCGACTTGGACAAGAACCTCGTGTCCGCATTGGACACCGCGCGCACGGCCTTCAACAGCCAGGCCTCGGCCGCCGACGCGGCGCTCACGCTGCTGCGGCCCGGACTGATCGTCATCGCGGTCGTGATCGGCGTAGCCTCGGGGTGGGGAATCTGGCAGCGGTTCAGGGAGTACTGGTGAGGGCGGCGGTTGCGATGACCGCGCTGGCGTTGGTGCTGGCGGGGTGCGGCTCCACGCTGCCCGCGCAGCCGGTCGACAGCTCGTCCACCGTCACCGTGCCGGAGCCGCCGGGCCTGGGCGGCTCGCCCGCGCCGACCACCGGCAGCAAAGCCCCGGGCGACACCTGCGACGCCACGGCCAGCCTGCGGCCCAGCGGCCCGCTGCCGCCGCCCGGGCAGATGCCCGAGGGCTCCACCATGGCCGACATCGTGCAGCGCGGCCGGCTGATCGCCGGCGTCGACCAGAACACGTTCCCGATGGGCTTCCGCAACCCGGTCACCGGCCAGGTCGAGGGCTTCGACGTGGACATGCTGCACGCCGTGTCGCAGGCGCTGTTCGGCGACCCGGACCGGATCCAGTTCAAGGCCATCACCTCGGCCGACCGGATTCCGGTGCTGCAACAGGGTCAGGTCGACATCGTGGCCCGCACCTTCACCATCGACTGCGCCCGGGCCGCCCAGGTCGGCTTCTCCTCGGTCTACTTCTCGGCCGGGCAGCGGGTGCTGGTCGACGCCAACTCGACGGTGCAGGACATCGGCGGCATGGGTGGCAAGAAAGTGTGCGCCACCAAGGGATCCACCTCGCTGGACGCGCTGACCAAGGTCGCCTCCAAGCCGCTGCTGGTGTCGGTGGACAACTGGACCGACTGCCTGGTGCTGATGCAGCAGGGCCAGGTCGACGCCACCTCCACCGACGACACGATCCTGGCCGGCCTGGCCGCGCAGGACCCGTACACCAAGGTGGTCGGGCCCCGCTTCGCCGACGAGCCGTACGGGCTGGCGGTGCCCAAGACCGACACCGACTTCGTCCGCTTCATCAACGCGGTGCTGGAGAAGATCCGCGCCGACGGCACCTGGACCGCCGACTACAAGCACTGGCTGGGCGACCGGCTCGGGCCGGTGCCCGCCCCGCCGACCCCGCGATACCTGGACTGAGGACATGCCGACCGAGCAGTGGGACCCGACCGCGACCGGCCTCGCGCCGACCGGTCACACCGACTCGCACTGGCGGCCGTCCAGCCAGGGCTCCAGACCGCTGACCGGGCCGTCGCTTGGCCGTGGTGGCCTGGGCGCCGGCCTGGTCGAGGTGCCGCGCGTGCCCTACCGGGACCCGTCGACGGCCGTGCTGGACGACCCGGTCGTGGCCGAGAACAAGCGGTTCTGCTCGCACTGCGCGTCCCGCGTCGGCCGCAGCGACGACGGCGTGCCGGGGCTGACCGTCGGCGTGTGTCCCCGTTGCGGCACACCGTTTTCCTTCGTGCCGAAGCTGACGCCGGGCGAGGTGCTCGGCGGCCAGTACGAGGTGCTGGGCTGTCTCGCCTACGGCGGCCTCGGCTGGATCTACCTGGCCCGCGACCACAACGTCAACGACCGCTGGGTCGTGCTCAAGGGCCTGATCGACACCGGTGACCCGGCGGCGATGGCCGCGGCGGTGGCCGAACGGCGGTTCCTGGCCGAGGTCGAGCACCCAAACATCGTCAAGATCTACAACTTCGTGCAGCACCCCGATCCCGACACCGGCACCATGGTCGGCTACATCGTGATGGAGTACGTCGGCGGCGATTCCTTGCGGGAGCTGGCCTACAAGCGCCGCCGCCCGGACCGGCGCATCGAGCCGATGCCGCTGCCGCAGGTGATCGCGTACGGGCTGGAGATCCTGCCGGCGCTGGGTTATCTGCACGGCGTCGGCCTGCTGTACTGCGATCTCAAGCCGGACAACGTGATCCAGACCGACGAGCAGCTCAAGCTGCTGGATCTCGGGGCTGTGCGGCGGATGGACGACTTCGAGAGCCCGCTGTTCTTCACCGCCGGCTACAGCGCGCCCGAGCTGGGCCGGCGCGGGCCGTCGGTGGCGTCCGACCTGTACACGGTCGGCCGCATGATGGCCGTGCTGAGCTTCGAGTTCCCGGAGTACCGCGGCGCCCGCAAGCACAGCCTGCCCGGCCCGGACGAGGTGCCGCTGTTCGAGATCTTCGAGTCGTACCACCGGTTTCTGCTGCGGGCCACGCACGAGAAGCCGGAGCAGCGGTTCCACTCGGCCGAGGACATGGCCGAGCAGCTGGTCGGCGTGCTGCGGGAGGTCGTGGCCATTGGCGGCGAGCAGCCGCCGCCGCGACTGTCGCACCTGTTCAGCACCGAGCGCCGTCCTTTCGGGCCGCGCGACGAGCTGCTGGCCCCCGAGCCACACGAGGTCGCGGTCGCTTTGCCGGTGCCGCAGGTCGACGCCGGCGATCCGGCCGCCGGTTTCCTGGCGACGGTGACCGGCGTCAATCCGAAGGCCATGTTGCAGAGCCTGGACAACGCCCCCATGGTCACGCCCGAGGTGTTGCTGCGTCGGGCTCGCGCGTACATCGATCTGGAGGACCTGCCGTCGGCCATCGGCGCGCTGGACGAGGCCTCTGAGGACGTGCCGGGGGACTGGCGGGTCAGCTGGTACCGCGGGCTGGTGGCCATCGCGCAGTCGAAGCCGAAGGAGGCCAAGGTCGCCTTCAACCAGGTCTTCGACCGGCTGCCCGGCGAGCCCGCCGTCAAGCTGGCGCTGGCGGTCAGCGCCGAGCTGTGCGGCGATCATGGCGCAGCCGCAAGGTATTACGAGCTGGTGTGGCGCACCGACCACGGGTACGTCAGCGCCGCCTTCGGGCTGGCCCGGACCCGGCTGGAGCAGGGGCACCGGTCGTGGGCCGTGGAGATCCTCGACACCGTGCCGGACAGCTCCAGCCAGTACCTGTCCGCGCAGATCGGGGCCCTGAAGGTGCGGATACGGGACCGGCGGCCGGCCGAGCTGACCGTGGCCGACCTGCTGGAGGCCGGCAACCGGCTCGACCACCTCCTGCTGGACGTGCAGAAACGCACCAAGCTCATCGCCGACGTGCTCGGGGCCGCGTTCGACTGGGTGCTGGCCGGCAAACCCGGCGGCGACAACGGCGTGACCACCGTGCTGGGGGCCGAGCTCACCGAGCGGGGCCTGCGCTTCGGGTTGGAGGAGTGCTACCGCACCCTGGCCCGCCTGGCCAGCTCCGTCACCGAGCGGGTGGCCTTGGTCGACCGCGCCAACGCCGTCCGCCCCCGCACTTTGCGCTAGCAAACGTCACATGCGCGTCATACTTGCCTCCCTGAGGCACATCCGGACCGCATGTGCCATCAGGGGCCGGTGCCGACGAGGATGGGGATGATGAGGGCGATGAGGACGGTGAACACCCACATCGCGGGGGCGGCGCCGCGGATCTGGTCGCGGCGCGCGACGGTCTGCTCGGCGACCACCTTACTGCGGGTCTGCCACCAGGGATTGGCCCGCCGCTCGAGCCGGTGGTAGACGGCGCCGAGCGCCGCGCCGTAGGCCAGATGTCCGACCAGGGAAGGGAATCCGGCGGCGATGCCGGCGGCGCTCCAGTCGACGGGGGTGCCGGTGAACAGCGGCAGCAGGGTGAGATTGCCCAGCGTCCACCAGAAGAAGCCGTACGACAGGCCCCAGCCGATGCCCGAGGTCAGGTCGAAACTGCGCCGCCGGAACAGGATCGCGTACGAGATGCCGAGGATCTGGGCGATCACCATGTGCACGACGAAGCCGGCCACCGCCGAACGGGAGCCGATCATCTGTGCCACCAGAGGGAATTCCCCGACGGCCAGCATCACCACGGTGAACACCAGGCCGCCGGCGATGCCCGACAGCGCCCCGTAGCCCAGCGCCCGCAGGCCCTGCTTGCCGGCGGCCTCGGTTCGTACCAGCCGGATGTCGTCCGTGAACAGGACTTTGGCCAACAGCCCGAGCCAGGTGTACCCGACGGCGATCCCCGCGCCCAGCAGGACGTAGGCCGGCATCAGGTGGGCGTCGCGAGCGGCGGCCTGCTGCGACCAGTCCAGGGTGACGGTGAAAAGTAACGGTTCAACCGTTAGCGCGGCGAACACCCACCAGGCGAAGCCGTACACCGTGCCCCGGACCAAGGCCGGCCCCGTGCTCTCCGGCGACGCGATGAGGGCGTAACCGGCGCCGGCCAACAGTCCCTCCCACGGCAATCCCAGCACCAGGCCGACGGCCAGGCCGGTGATCAGTCCACGGAGGACCATGCCGCGCGAAGGCTTGCGCCAGAACGGATCCGTGTCCTGTTGCAGGACGACGAAGGCGATGCCGCTGACGGCCCCGTAGAGCAGATGCCCCATCAGGCTGGGCAACAAGGCCTGCGCCCCGGCCAGGTCCCACGCCACCGGCTTGCCCAGGAACAAAGGCAGCAACGTCTGCGGCCCCAGGAACCACCAGAAAGCCCCGTAGATCAGGCCCCAGAACACGGTCTCACCGGCTCGGGCCCGCTGTCGCGAGATCAGCAACCCGAAGCCGACGCCGAGGATCGTGGCGATCACCATGTGCACGGCCAGTCCGGCGACCACGTTGTCGGTGTGCACGATGGAGGCCACGGTGGCCAGCTGCCCCTGGATCGCCATGGTGCCGGCGAAAGCGGCCCCGCCGGCCAGCCCGGCCAGCGCGCCAGAGATGGCGGCATCACGGGCTTTCATCGCCCGGCCGAGCTGGCTCGTGCCTGCGGCGGCCTGCGCGCGGCCGATGCTCGTGCCTTCGGCGGCCTGCGCCCGGCCAACCTCGCCGGTGCCCTTCATTGCGCCCTCACCTTCGAGCGGCGCGGCGCGGCGGCCGTCACCACGATGTCCCGTGGGAACACCAGATCCAGCGTCCAGTCGAACAACACCCGGAGCTTCTTCTCCACACCCGGCAGCTTCGACAGGTAGATCCCCCGCCACAGCAGCCACGCCACCAGCCCCGCGAAGCGCCGACCGCGAATCTCCGCCGCGGCCGTCCGGTGTCCCAACGCCACCAGCACGCCGATGGTCCGGAACCGGAACTCGACCGGCGCTCGGCCGGCCACGAAGGCGGCGACATTGTCGGCGACCGTGACGCCCTGGCGGAGGGCGTGCTGGGCGGTGGGCGGATGGAAACCCCCGTCCACAGTGGGAATCCGAGCGCAGTCGCCGACGGCCCAGACGTGCTCGAAGCCCTCGACCCGCAGCGACGTGTCGGTGGTCAGCGAGCCGAGCAGGGAGTGGGCTTGTTGCCGGCGGTCCAGACGAACGTGCGGGTCGGGATGAGCTCGTCGTTCTCCAACCGGACCAGATCCTCGGCGGCCTCGGTGACGCGCAGGTTCAGCCGATGCTCGATGCCCCGCGCCGCAAGGCGTTCCATGGCGTACGCCGCCAGCTCGGGCCCGAGCTCGGGCAGGATGCGGCCGCCGGCGTGCACCAGCACGAAACGGGGTTCCGACGGCTGGATGCCGGGGTAGTAGTGCGACACGCCGTGTACGAGGTCGAACAGCTCGGCGATCATCTCAGTGCCGGCGAAGCCGGCCCCGGCCACGACAAACGTCAGCAGCTCGCGCCGGGTCCGCGGATCGGTCTCGCGGTCGGCGGCCTCCAGCAGCCGCAGCACGTGGTTGCGCAGGGCGACGGCGTCGGCGAGGTTCTTCAGCGGGAACGAATGCTCGGCCACGCCAGGCAGGTCGAACGTGTGCGGCACCGAACCGACGGCCAGCACGAGATGGTCGTACGAAAGGACTTCTCCCGATTCCAGCACGACTTCCCGGCCAACCGGATCGACGCGGTCGACCCGGCCGTGGTGAAACGTGGTGTGCGCGGCGGCGGACCGGATCGGGGCGCTGATGTGCGCCGGTTCCAGGGCCCCGGAAGCGACCTCGGCCAGCATCGGCGTGAACAGCAGGAAGTTCGAATCGCTGACCAGCGTGACATCGAGCTTCGCACCGCGCAGCACCAGACGCTCGAACCGCTGCGCCGCGGCAACACCGGCGAATCCGCCGCCCACCACGACAATTCGCGCCCGCTCGACCGAATCGCGCCGCTCGCGCGCCTTGAGACTCCACACCCCGGCGACAAAATGCAGCAGCAGCCCCGTAAGTGCGCCGTGCAGCACATTGCCGACCAGTTCCGGATACGTCTTCGCCGCCGCCGCGGCCGACCAGGTCGGCAGCTCGCCGTGGAACAACGGCTCCAACGTCAGCGAGAACACCAGCCAGCCCAGCGTTCCCAGCAGCACGCCGGCCGACGCCGTCATGGCCAGACCCTGCCGCGAACCACGGGCCACCGCGCTCAGCACCAGGCCGATGACCAGCGCATACGCCGCGAACGCCAACCAGCCCGGGAACGCGGTGACCATGTGCTGGGTCGCCATCAGCACCCCGACCGGCAGCGCGGCCGCCAGCCCGGCGACCGCACCCCATCCCAGCTGCTCCATCAGGCGGTCTTCTCCACCCAGCCGATGGCCGTCAGACCGATACCCCCACCCAGTAGCAGCGACACCGTGGACAGGTCGCCGCCCAGGGTGTTCTGACCGCCGATGACCAGCTCGACCAGCTGGAACAGGCCCGCGATCAGCAGGCCGACGCCGGCGATCAGCACCAGCGACCGGCGCTCGTGCCAGCCGCCGGTGACCGCCGCCGCGGCCAGGGCCAGCACGACGAGATAGCCGGGGACGCCGAGGCCGATCATGTGCCACGGCAGGCCCCGCGGGATCGCCAGCAGCGTGGCCAGTGCGAGGCCGACGCCGATTCCGACGGCGAGTTTCATGCCCACTCCTTGATTTACGCGCGACGGAGTCGTTCAGTTCAGGATGCGAGCAGCAGCCACTTGTTGCCGTTGGCCTGCCAGCGGGGACGCAGCACGGCGTCGACACCGCCGAATCGGCCGGCAGCGGTGGCCAACACGGCGAAATGGGCGACGAACATCAGCGCATAGGACCAGAACCACTCGCCGGGCACATAAAGGGCCGACAGGGTGATGACCAGCGTCTGACCGATACCGACTACGGCCCAGAATCGCGTGGCGAAGCCGACGACGAGGAATGCGCCGAGCAGGATCTCCACGGCCAGCGCGAGCGCCCCGAACAGCGGGAAACCGGGCAGCACGACGTGCTGGACCAGCCAGGAGAAGGGCGGGAGAACGGGATGGTCGACGGCGTCCTGGGTCCACATCCGCAATCCGCCGTAGTTCGGCGGCTGCGGCGACTTCCAGGACACGTTCTGCACCCACAGCATTCCGGTGATCACCCGCACGGCCGTGATCAGCCAGCGGGTGAGCCGGGTCGAGGTCTGCACCTCATGCGCCACCGATATCACCATGGAACGATTCCACCGCGCCATCGGTGGCGCTCACAAGACAATAGGTGCTTACGAACCGCGAACGGCCTTGGTCAGCAATTCGTAAGAACGCAGCCGGTCATTGTGGTCGTGCACCATGGTGGTGACCATCAGCTCGTCGGCCTGCGTCGACTCCAGCAGCTCGGCGACGCGGGACGCCACCGTCTCCGGCCCGCCGATGATCATCGACCGGGCCCGGTCCTCGATGAACAGCCGCTCCAGGTCCGTGTACGGGTAGGCCGCGGCCTCCTCCGGCGACGGGAACAGCCCCGGCCGCCCGCTGCGCAGCCGCAGGAACGACAGCCCGCTCGGGCCGGCCAGATAGCGGGCGTGCTCGTCGTCATCGGCGGCCACCACCGCGGCCGCGACCATCGCGTACGGCTGGTCCAGCACGGCCGACGGCCGGAACGCCTCGCGGTACAAAGCCAAGGCCGGCAACGTGTTCTCGGCGCTGAAGTGGTGCGCGAAGGCGAACGGGATGCCCATCAGGCCGGCCACCTGGGCGCTGTAGCCGGAGGAGCCGAGCAGCCACAGCGGCGGCTTGTTGCCGGGCGCGTTGACCGCGACCACCTTCTGGTCCGGCGCCGGCTCCTCGAAGTAGCGCAGCAGCTCGGCCAGCTGCTGCGGGAAGTCGTCGGCCGACAGCGGCCCGGTGCTGCGCCGTAACGCCTGTGCCGTTACTCCGTCGGTGCCCGGCGCGCGTCCGATGCCCAGGTCGATCCGGCCCGGGTGGAACGCCTCCAGCGTGCCGAACTGCTCGGCGACCACCAGCGGCGGGTGGTTGGGCAGCATCACGCCGCCCGACCCGACCCGGATCGTCTCGGTCGCCGCCGCCACCTGCCCGATCAGCACCGCCGGGGCCGAGCTGGCGACGCCCGGCATGTTGTGGTGCTCGGCCAGCCAGTACCGGTGATAGCCCAGCCGCTCGACGTGCCGGGCCAGGTCGAGGGTGTTGCGCAGCGCCTGCGCGCTGGTCGAACCCTGCGACACCGGGGCGAGGTCGAGTACGGACAGGGGCACACCACTGGCTTCGGTCACGTTTGACGTCAACGCCGTGCCGTCGTGGGTTAGTCCCACGGTAGAGCCACGTCACATGTGGTGGTGGTCGTGCTCGCCGGCGTCCGGCGCGCCGCCCATCATCTTCAGCATGTCCCGGCCGCCGGACCGGAAGAACCGCAGCACCAGGGCCAGGCCGAGCAGGGTGAACACGATGTTGAGCCAGGTCGTGTAGTTCCAGCTGATGCCGGCCTCGACGATCCGGGCCGAGCGGTCGGTCGGGGTCAGGCCGGTCACGCCGAACAGCAGCTCGACCAGGTAGCCGGCGCCGACGGTCGCGGCGAAGAAGGTGCCGAACACGAACAGCGCCATCCGGGTGCCGTAGTACTTCCGGTAGATGTTCAGGATCGGCAGGATCATCAGGTCGGCGAAGACGAACGCGACCACGCCGCCGAAGCTGATGCCGCCGGACCACAGCACGGCGGCCAGCGGCACGTTGCCGATGGAGCAGACGAAGCTGAGGATCGCCACGATCGGGCCGACGATCGGCCCCCAGATCGCGCCGAGCACGGGGTGGTCGGCCAGGAAGAAGCCCTGCCAGAACGAGTCCGGCACCCAGGCGGCGACCGCGCCGGCGATCAGCAGGCCGATCACCAGGTCACGCAGGATGGCCGCCCACTCCATCACGAACACGTGCGACACCGCGGTGAAACCCTGGCGGGACAACAGCTTCTGGCCGTTGAGCGACATGTCCATGGCCGCGTGGCCTTCCATCGAGCCGGCGATGCCCTTGTCGGCCTGCGTTCGCGCCGCGGCCACCAGCCGTGAGCGCAGGAACAGCCGGAACAGCAGGGCCAGCAGCACGATCATGATCGGCCCGCCGACGAACTCGGCCACGGTGAACTGCCAGCCCAGCAGCAGGGCCAGGATCACGCCCAGCTCGACGACCAGGTTGGTGGAGGCGATCTCGAAGGCCATCGCCGCGGTGAAGTTCGCGCCCTTGCGGAACAGGGCCCGAGCCAGCGCCACCGCCGCGTACGAGCACGAGGAGGACGCCGCGCCGAGGCCGGCCGCGATGGCCAGTGAGCGCGGCGAGTCGGTGCCGATCAATCTGACCACAGTGGACCGTCGCACCACCGCCTGCACCACCGCCGACAGGGCGAAACCCAGGATCAGCGCCCAGAGGATCTCCCAGGTCATCGATCCGGCCATGGCCAACGCATCCACGATGAACATGTCCGGAGCATACCCCCTGGGGGTAATTCCGCCAGTCCGTCGACCCCTAGGGTGAGGTTCATGACCGATCCAGTGCTGCTGATCACCGGCGGCTCCAGCGGGCTCGGCGCCGCCACTGCCCGGATGGCCGCGCGGGCGGGCTACCGCCTCGTCCTGACCGCCCGCCACGCCGACCGGCTCACGGCGTTCGCCGGGAGCTTCGACACCCCGGTGCTCACGCTGCCGTGCGATGTCGGCGACTGGCAGCAGATCAGCGGCGTCGTCGAGCAGGCCGAGGCCCACTTCGGGCGCCTGGACGCGGTGTTCGCCAACGCCGGCAGCAGCGTCGGCACCTCGTTCCTCGGCCGCGGCGGCGACGATCCCGAGCTGTGGCGGGACATGGTCGTCACGAATGTGTGCGGGCCGGCCTACACCGCCCGCGCCGCCCTGCCGGTGCTGACCCGTTTCCAGGGGCACCTGGTGCTCACCGGCTCGGCGTCCGGTCGCGGCGTGCGTCCCGGCAGCCTCTACTCCGCGACGAAGTGGGCCGTCAGCGGTATGGCGCAGGCCATCCGGGCCGAATGTGTCGGCACCGGCGTGCGTGTGACGATCATCCAGCCGGGCCTGACCGACACCGACGCCATCCCGTCCGACCGCCGCGACGACCCCAAGCTGGCGCCGGACGACGTGGCCAGGGCGGTGCTCTACGCGCTGGCCCAGCCGTCCACTGTGGACGTGAACGAGATCGTGATCAGGCCGGTCGGCCAGGATCCTTACAAGTGAAGTTGCGCCGGTAGGCCAGCGGGGCGACGCCGACCGCCGCGTTCAGGTGCTGCCGCAGGCCGGCGGTCGTGCCGAAGCCGGCGTCGCGGGCGATCCGCTCCACCGACAGGTCGGTCGACTCGAGCAGGTGCCGGGCCCGTTCCACCCGTTCCCGCAGCAGCCACCGGCCCGGGCTGAGGCCGGTCTCCTCGCGGAACCGGCGGGTGAACGTGCGCACGCTCATCCGGGCGTGCGCGGCCAGCCGGCGCAGGTCGACCGGCTGGTCCAGGTGCTCGGACATCCACTGCCGGGTCGCCGACGTGCCGGCGTCGGCGACCTCCGGCACCGGCCGCTCGATGAACTGCCGCTGGCCGCCCTCACGCCAGGCCGGCACGACGATGCGCCGGGCCGTGTGGTTGGCGATCTCGCTGCCGTGATCCGTACGCACGATGTGCAGGCACAGATCGATGCCCGCCGCGGCGCCGGCCGAGGTCAGCACCTGGCCGTCGTCCACGAACAGCACGTCCGGCGTGACGTGGACCTGGGGATGCAGCTCCGCCAGCTCGTCGGCGTGGAACCAGTGCGTCGTCGCCTCGCGCCCGTCCAGCATGCCCGCCGCCGCCAGCACGAACGCCCCCGTGCAGATCGACACCCAGCGCGCCTTCTCCGGCACGGTCTTCAGCGCCGCTGCCAGCTCCGGCGACAGCTCCTTGGACTCCATCAGCGGCCCTTCGTACGGGCCCGGGATGACCACCGTGTCCGCCGTCGCCAGGATCTCCGGTCCGTGGTCCGGCATCAGCCGGAAGCCCGCCGTCGTCCGCACCGGTCCGCCGTCCAGCGTGCAGGTCAGCGTCTCGTACAGCGGCCGGCCCGAGGACAGCGACGCCGACGTGAACACCCGCGACGCGATGCTCAGGTCGAACGCCACCACGCCTTCCAGGGCCAGCACCACCACGCGATGGGTCATGGCCTGATTCTTGCACATAGTGGCCTTCGGGCCACTCGTTCCGGCCGGCCATCCTTGTCAGGATTTCCGGCGTGTTGAAGCTGCATCGGGCCTGGTGGGTGGCCGCCGTCACATTCGTCGCGCTGGTCGGCGCGGCCGGGTTCCGGGCGACGCCCGGGGTCCTGATGAATCCCCTGCACGCCGAGTTCGGCTGGTCCATGGGCACGATCTCGGCCGCCGTCTCGGTCAACCTGGCCCTGTACGGCCTGACCTCGCCGTTCGCCGCCGCGCTGATGGAGCGCTTCGGCATCCGCCGGGTGGTGTCGGTGGCCCTGTTCGTGGTCGCCGTCGGCAGCGGTCTGACGGTGTTCATGACCGCCAGCTGGCAGCTCATCCTGTGCTGGGGGGTGCTGGTCGGCCTGGGCACGGGCTCCATGGCGCTGGCCTTCGTCGCCACCGTGACGAGCGCCTGGTTCGTCAAGCACCGAGGCATCGTCACCGGCGTGCTCACCGCCGGCAGCGCGGCCGGGCAGCTGGTCTTCCTGCCGCTGCTGGCTTCGATCGCCGGCTCCGTCGGCTGGCGCATCGCCGCCTTGACGGTCGCCGCCGCGGCGTTGATCGTGGTGCCGCTGGTCGCGTGGTTGCTGCGGGACCGTCCCGAGGAGATCGGCCTGCTCGCGTACGGGGCGACGAAGCCCCAGCCTCGCCCGGAAATCACCGTCGGCGCCGGCCGGCGGGCCATCCAGGTGTTGGCCGGCGCGTCCAGGACCCGCAACTTCTGGCTGCTGGCCGCCGGTTTCGCCATTTGCGGGGCCACCACCAACGGCCTCGTCGGCACGCACTTCATCCCCGCCGCCATGGATCACGGCATGGGGAGACCGCCGCCGCGTCCCTGCTGGCCCTGGTCGGTGTCTTCGACATCGTCGGCACGATCTTCTCCGGCTGGCTCACCGACCGCCTCGACTCCCGCGTGCTGCTCGGCGCGTACTACGGTCTGCGCGGGCTGTCCCTCTTCGCACTGCCCAGCCTCTTCGCCGGCAGCACGCATCCCAGCATGTTGGTGTTCATCGTCTTCTACGGTCTGGACTGGGTCGCCACCGTGCCGCCGACCGTCGCCCTGTGCCGCCGCTACTACGGCACCGCCGGGCCCATCGTCTTCGGCTGGGTCTTCGCCTCCCACCAGGTCGGCGCCGCCTTCGCCGCGGTCGCCGCCGGCATCGTCCGCGACCAGCTCGGCAACTACGACGTGGCCTGGTACGTCGCCGGCCTGCTCAGCTGCTTCGCCGCGGTCCTGTCCCTGCTCATGCTGGCGAGCCGCAAAGCCCCGCTCCCCGAACCCGCCCTGACCCCCGCGAGTCCCGCTTAGCGTCACACCGAATGTCGGTTTCGTGCAGAACTCAACGCCGGCGCTTGCGGCCCGGCTTGGCCGGCTTGGCTGGTTCTGCGGCCTTGGTCTTCTTGCGCCGCAACCAGGTCCACACCGCCACCCCGGTGATCCCCAGCGCGCTGAGCGAGGCGATGATCGCGGTGAGGCCGCTGCTGAGCACCGTCCACACGCTGCCGACCGCGTGGCCGGTGGTCTGGCGCACCTCGAAGACGGCGCTCACCTGCGTGTCCGCCGCCAGCGGTTCGGCAGTGTCCGCCCGCAACGGCGTGAAGGTGGCGGTCAGCGTGTAGCTGCCGCTGGCACTCGGCTTCACCGTCCACGACCAGACCGCACGGTCGGTGTCGCGCAGCACCGGCTGGATCTCCGTCGAGTCCAGGTCGATCTGCGCCGGCGCATCAGACGTCAGGTGTCCGCGGATGCGAGCACCGATCTTGGTCGGGGCCTGGGCGGTCGTCGATGTGCTCGGCGTGGCCGGCAGCGGAGCCGGTGCGCCGCCACAGCGCCTGCTGGCGCTGCCGCACACCGAGGCCGAGAAGATCACCGCCTGGTCCACGTCCGTGGTGACCTTGTCGGGATAGCTCACGTAGCCGTCGATCAGATACTGCTGGTCGCCGACGACCGTGGTCTGGAAGATGTGCTGGGTGCTGTCGTCGGGGTTGCTGCCGGCAGTGGCGGGCGGCGACGTGGTCGGCGGTGCCCCGATCGGGTTGGAGTCCAGCGGCAATCCGGTGAGCACGAGCACCACCGCCACCAAGGCCACGACCGCGCCGGCGAGCTGGTACTGCTTGCGGTACAAGAGATACGCGAGCAGCACACCGACGGCCGCGCCGAGTGCGACGACGATCAGCAGGCCCACCACAACTCAAGCAGTCGCCGGCCGCGTGCGCACCGTTACATGGGCCTGGTGCGGACACCAGGCCCATGTATGGCGACGGGTCAGCCCTGGTGGCGAACCCGGTACGGGGGCACGGAGTTGCCCACCAGCGCCTCGGCGTCGATGGACTCCGGGCGGTAGCCCAGCCCGGGCAGCCGGGACTGCATCAGCGCGGTCGGGTCGGCGACCTCGTCGGCGCGGCCGAACAGGTAGGCCCACTCGTGCTCGTCCGAGCCGTAGTACGCGGTGGTGCCGAAGACCTCGGTGAACCGGCGCCACGAGGTGAGCAAAGTCTGGTTGCGCCACATGGTCTGGCAACCGGCCTGGGTGACGACCACGCCGCCCGGCGCGAGCACGGCCTTGCACATGGTCAGGAACTCGACGCCGTAGAGGCGGTTGTGCTGCGCCTCCTCCTCCCGCTCGTCGGGGAGGTCGACCAGCACGATGTCGTACCGGGTGTCGCCGTTGGCGGCGTCCACGAGGTACTGCCAGCCGTCGGCGTAGTGCACCTGCACGGGACCGTCGCCGCGCTCGGCGCGGGCCAGCTCCTCGGGGGTGTAGCCGTAGGGCAGGTGCTCGGCGCACAGCTGCACGGCCTGCGTGTCGATGTCCACGTGGTCGACGCGGGTCGCGCCCGAGGCCACGGCCATCTGGCACACGACGCCCTCGCTGGAGCCGACGACGAGCACCGACTCGATCTTGTCGGCCAGCAGCAGTGCCGGCACCATCAGCGCCTCGTGGTAGGTCAGCTGGCTGAACTCGGTGCTCTGCCGGTCGTTGTCGCAGAAGAGCGACACGCCCTGCTCGGTACGGGCGATCACGACGTGCTGGAAGGCGGTGTCGCCCTCGAAGAGCACCTCGTCCAGGTCCCACACCCGGGTCAGGCCGTGGCCGACCGGCTCGTGGATCTGGCTGGTTCGTTCCAGTGTTGTCACGTCAACTTCTCACAATCTTCATGTCAGGCAAGGGAAAGTCAGTCGTCCTTGCCGCGGCGGATGGTCTTCGCGTGCACGTACCCGGTGCGCAGCTCCTCGGCCAGCAGCTGCACCGCCAGCTCGGGTTTGGCCCGGTGGCCGCAGGTGAAGACGTCGACGAAGACCGACCCGATCTCTGGGTAGGTGTGCAGCGAGGCGTGCGACTCCGACAGCAGCGCCAGCACGGTGACGCCCTGCGGCTCGAACCGCTTGGAGGTCACGTCCAAGACGGTCGCACCGGCCTGGTCGAGCACCCTGGTCAGGATGTCGCGCAGCAACGCCTCGTCGTTGAGCAGATCGGCGTCGATGCCCTCCATCTCCGCGAGGACGTGCTGTCCGGTGAACGACCCGACGGTCTCCTGCACCGAGCCCAGTACTCCGGTCATCTATCACTCCCTACTGTTCCAGGTGAAGACAGACCTCCGGCGAGGCCTGCACACAAAATCGGGGGTTTGCCTGTTCAGAGGCAGTGCGTGGGCAGCGGCGCGAAACCGTTGAACGCTATGGACGAGTAGCTGGCCGTGTAGGCCCCGGTATTGAGGAAGTCCAGCTGGTCGCCCGCGCGCAGCCCCATCGGCAGCCGGTAGATGTTGTGCTGGTACAGCACGTCATCACCGTCGCAGGTGGGCCCCGCGAGGTAGACCGGTCCCGTGTCGCCGTCACGACCCGGGGTTGCCAGCAGGTACGTGATGTATTCGTTCTCGGTCTCGGCCAGTCCGTTGTACCGGCCGACGTCGAGATAGACCCAGCGCCTATCGTCCACAGTGGACTTGCGGGCGACCAGCACGACCTCGCAGCGCAGCAGGCCGGCGTCGGAGACCAGGAACCGTCCCGGTTCCAGCACCAGTTGCGGCCGGCTCGGGAAATGCTCGGTCACCGAGGCGTTGATCGCCGCGGCGAAGTCGGCCAGCGGCGGCGCGGGACGGCTGTACCGGCCGGGCAGGCCACCGCCGATGTTGAGCATCCGCAGCTCGATGCCCTCGGCCGCGAGCTTGGCGGTGATCTCCCCGGCCTGCTCGACGGCCGCGTCCCAGGCTCGCGGATCCAGCTGCTGCGAACCCACGTGGAACGACACCCCGGCCGGCGTCAGCCCCAGCTCGGGGGCCTTGGCCAGCAGCCGGGTGGCCATTTCCGGGGCACAGCCGAACTTGTGGCCGAACGGCGTCAGCGAACCGGTGTCGGCCAGCACGATCCGGCAGAACACCGCCGCGCCCGGGGCCATCTCGGCGATGGCCTCGAGATCGGCCTCGCTGTCCGTGGTGAACAGCCGCACGCCGCGCTCGTAGGCGTAGCCGATGTCGGCTCGCTTCTTGATCGTGTTGCCGTAGGAGATCTGCTCCGGACGGGCCCCTTCGGCCAGGCACAGGTCGATCTCCGGCGGGCTGGCCACGTCGAAGTGCGCGCCCAGCTCGACCAGCAGGCGCACCACCTCGCGAGCCGGATTCGCCTTGACGGCGTAGTAGAGCTTCGCGCCGTCGAAAGCCTCGAACAGCTCCGTGTAGCGCTCACGCACGGTCTGGAGATCGATGACCAGGCACGGGGTCGCGGGCTTTTCCCGCTCGAGGTACTCGCGGATACGGGCTATCGCCCCGGTCAGCTCCACCGCTGTCGGCGGAGGTGTCGCCGTGTCGACCGATGCTGTCGGCTGCGGCGCCATGACGGCGAGGCTCTGTCCCATTCCGCTACGTACCTACCAATTCTCGGGTCAGTGTGTGCGTCGACCCGCTCGCCGCTTGGGTGGTCACGATGCGCTGCGCATCGCGGCGAGTCATGGTAAGGCCTCAACGGCCCCGTTGGCGACCATCACCCCCTGTTGGGGCAATCGGACCGGAGTGGCGACACTCACACGGGCAGTGGTAACGGTGAACGTCAGCTGTGCAGTGGTTGTGCCGCAAGGGAAATCGCGGCGTCGTGGATGGTGTCCTCGGACAGCAGGACGGTGCGCGCCGCATCGCCGAGCGGGATGAAGCTGTCCTCGCTGGCCACCCTTCGGACGAGTCCGGTGAAGCCGCGATCACTCAGCGCGGTGACAACTGTCTCCGAGACACCCCCCGTTCGGCGGGTCTCGTCGACCACGAGCACACGGCCGGTGGCGGCGGCCTCGCGCAGCAGGTCGTCGGTCGGCAGTGGAGCGAGCCAGCGCAGGTCCAGCACCCGGGCGCAGACGCCGTCGGCGGCCAGCCGGCGGGCCACCCGCAGGCTCATGCGGACGCCGTTGCCGAACGTGACCATGGTCAGATCCGTGCCGTCGCCATACGTTCGGGCTCGGCCGATCGGCACATGCTCCGTCGGCGCGGGGGCCAGCCAGCCGCCGTCGCCGTCCTCGTGGAGGTCGCGGGTGTGGTACAGCGCAATGGGTTCCAGGAAGGCCGACAGCGTGCCGTCGACATCGGCCGCCGCGACGCAGGTGCGCAGCATGGCCGCCGCGTCGTCCGGCCGGGACGGTGAGGCGATCACCAGCCCGGGGATGTCCCGCAGCGCGGCGATCGCGTTGTCGTTGTGGAAATGGCCGCCGAAGCCCTTCTGGTAGGCGTAGCCGGCGATCCGCACGACCATCGGGTTGCGGTACTGGCCGTTGGAGAAGAACGGCAGGGTCGCGCCCTCGCCGCGGAGCTGGTCGGCCGCGTTGTGCAGGTACGCCAGGTACTGGATCTCCGGGATCGGCAGCAGCCCGGACACACCGAGGCCGAGGCCCAGCCCCAGAACGGACTGCTCGTCCAGCAGCGTGTCGAACACCCGGCCGGCGCCGGCCAGCTTCTGCAGGCCGCGCGTCACGCCGTAGACGCCGCCCTTGCGGGCCACGTCCTCGCCGAACACGCACAGGTTCGGGTACTGGCCGAGCAGTTGGGCCAGCGTCCGGTTGACCGATTGCGCGAACGTCGACGGCTCGGTCCACGTGAGCCGGTCGATGCGTGCTTCGACCTGCGCCGGCCGTCGGGGCGCGAGCGGGGCCATGACCGCCTTGGCGCTGTCCAGCTGCGGCCGTTCGGACGCGTCGGTGGCCAGCCGGTGGACCTCGGCGCGTTTGGCCTCGTACCGGTCGAGGACCTCGGCCGGCGTCAGAACCCCGGCCGCGACCAGGGTTTCTGCGGTGCCCAGCAGGGGATCCCTGGCCAGCCCGGCGGCGATGTCCGTGCCGCTGCGGTACGCGACCTCGGCGTCCGAGCCGGCGTGGCCCATCAGCCGCACGGTCGACAGGTGCAGGAACGCCGGCTTCCGGTGTCGGCGCACGTATTCCGCCGCCTCCACGGCGACCTCGCGTGTCTGCACGAGGTCGAAACCGCTGGCGTGGAAGTACCGCAGGCCTTCGCGTGAGCCGTAGGCGCTGGCGATCCAACCGCGTGGCGTCGGCACGCTGATGCCGATCCCGTTGTCCTCGCAGACGAACAGCAGCGGCACCGGCAGGCCCTGGTATGCCGTGTAGACGGCCGCGTTGATCGCCCCGGCGGCCGTCGAGTGGTTGGCCGAGGCGTCGCCGAAGCTGCACACCGTGATCGCGTCGTCCGGCCACGCGGAGGGCACCCCGAGCTTGCGCGCCCGCTCGATCGCGAACGCCACGCCCAGCGCGCGCGGCAGGTGCGAGGCGATCGTCGAGGTCTGCGGGATGATCGCCGCGTCGTGGTGGCCGAACACCTTGTGTCGGCCGCCGGCGATCGGCTCATCGGTGGCGGCCATCATGCCCAGCAGCACGTCCAGCAGCCCGCTGCGGCCGAGCTGGGCCATGCGCGCCAGGTAGAACGCGCCCGAACGGTAGTGCAGCAGCGCCGGATCCGTCGGCCGCAGCGCCGCCGCCACCGCCGCGTTGCCCTCGTGCCCGGACGAGCCGATCGTGTAGTAGCCCAGGCCGCGCGCCCGGAACTCGCGCGCGGCCAGGTCGATGTGCCGGCTGCCCAGCTGGGCGTCGAACAGCTCCAGCAGCTCCGGCCCGAGCTTCGTCGCCGGGCGTCGACCCGGCGACAACGCCTGCACCGCTTCGATGAAGTGCTCGTCGACCTGTTCCGTCAACGGTAGGCGCCGATCCCGGTGATCGCCTCGCCCAGCACCAGCGTGTGGATCTCGCTGGTGCCCTCGTAGGTCAGCACCGACTCGAGGTTGTTGGCGTGCCGCAGCACCGAGTACTCGGTGGTGATGCCGCTGGCCGCCAGGATCGTGCGCGCCGATCGCGCGATCTCCAGTGCCGCCCGGACGTTGTTCAGCTTGCCGAAGCTGACATGTGCCGTCTCGGCTTTGCCGGCGTCCTTGAGTCGTCCGATGTGGACGGCCGTGAGGAACGCCTTTTCCAACTCCAGCGCCATTTCCACCAGCTTCTGCTGGGTCAGCTGGAAACCGGCGATGGGGCGGTCGAACTGCACCCGGGTCTTGGCGTAGTCCAGGGCCGTGGCGTAGCAGTCGCGGGCCGCACCCACTGCGCCCCAGAGGATGCCGAACCTGGCTTCGTTCAAACAGGACAGTGGGGCCTTGAGGCCGCGGCTCTCCGGCAGCACCGCGTCCGCCGGCAGCGCCACGTTGTCCAGGACCAGCTCCGAGGTCACTGAGGCCCGCAGCGACAGCTTGTCCTTGATGTCTCGGGTGGTGAAACCCTTGGTGCCACGGGGAACGATGAAGCCCCTGACGCCCTCGTCGGCCCGGGCCCAGACGACCGCGACGTCCGCGATGCCGCCGTTGGTGATCCACAGCTTGCTGCCGTTGAGGATCCACTCGCCGTCGGACAGCTTCGCCGTGGTCCGCATGCCGGCCGGGTTGCTGCCGAAGTCCGGCTCGGTCAAGCCGAAGCAGCCGATCAGCTCGCCCTTGGCCATCTTCGGTAGCCAGGCCTGCTTCTGCTCCTCCGAGCCGTACTTGTGGATCGCCGTCATGGCCAGGGATCCCTGCACGCTCACGAAGCTGCGCAGGCCGCTGTCGACGGCTTCCAGCTCCATGCAGGCGATGCCGTACGCCGTCGCGCTGGCCCCGGCGCAGCCGTAACCGTTGAGGTGCATGCCGAACAGGCCCAGCTCGCCCAGTTCTGGCGCCAGCTCGCGGGGGAACGTGCCGTCGGCGAACCAGCGTCCCACGTTCGGCCGGACCTTCGCGTCCACGAACTGCCTCACCGTGTCCCGGATCAGGCGTTCCTCGTCGGAGAAGCCGTCGGCGACACCCAGCAGGTCAAGGGGATCCATTCAGCCCTCCAGCCGGTAGGCGAGGTCGGCCTCGGGCAGCTCGACCATGTCCATCTGCGCCTTCTGTAGCTTGCCGGCGTAGTCCCAGTTCATCGACTGCCAGCGGGTGAACTGGTCCAGCACCCACACGCCCGACTGGCGACTGCCGTTGCCCGACAGGCCGTTGCCGCCGAACGGCAGGTGCGCCTCCGCGCCCGAGGTCGAGTTGTTCACGCTGACCATGCCGGCCCGGCAGCGCTCGCGGAACCGGAACGCGTTGCTGGCGTTGGTGGTGTAGATCGCCGCCGACAGGCCGTATCCGTGGCCGTTGGCCAGTTCGACCGCCTCGTCGAAGGTGTCGAACGTGCCGACGCCGACCAGCGGGCCGAAGGTCTCGTTGCGGTACAGGGCGTCTTCCTTGGTGATACCGTCCACAATGGTCGGATGCACGAAGATGCCGTCTTCGGCGTTGCCGATGAAACCCTTGCGAGGGTTGGCATCCGTGATGCGGCCGGTGCCGGTCGAGCCGTGCACCGTGTGATGCGGCTGGACCAGCGTCAGGTACTCCTCGAAGCGCTCCGCGTAACGGGTGTCGATCAGCGGTCCGTAGAGGACGCCCTGGCTCGGGTCGCCGACAATCGCTTCTTCCACGGCCTTGGTGAACCGGCTCAGGAACTCGTCGTGCACCTCGCGCTGCACGAAGACCGTGCCCAGCGACGTGCAACGCTGCCCGGCCGAGCCGAAACCGCTGAACAGGGCACCCTCCACCGCCAGGTCCAGGTTCGCGTCGGCCATCACCACCAGCGGGTTCTTGCCGCCCAGCTCCAGGCACGGCGACTGGAGGTGCCGGCCGCACAGCTCGCTGATCCGCCGGCCCACCTCGGTCGAGCCGGTGAAGCCCACCTTGTCGATCAGCCCGTCCTGGAGGGCCTTGTCCAGCCCCTCGAACGTCGCCTTGCCGTCTGCCTGAACGAGGTTCAGCACGGTGCGCGGCACCCCCGCGCGCCAGGCCAGCTCGGCCAGCGCCTGGCCGACCGCCGCCGACAGCTCCGCCGGCTTCCAGACCACCGTGTTGCCGCACAGCAGCGCCGGCACCAGGTACCAGGACGGCACCGCGGCCGGGAAGTTCGCCGCCGTGATGATCGCCGTCACGCCGACCGGGACGCGGAAGGTGAACAGCTGCTTGTCCGGCATCTCGCTCGGCACCGTCTGGCCGTACAGGCGGCGGCCCTCGCCGAGGAAGAAGTCGCAGGTGTCGACGATCTCCTGCACCTCGCCCAGCGACTCGGCCAGCGGCTTGCCGATCTCGCGGGTGATCAGCCGGGCCAGCGCCGCCTTGTTCGCCTCGACCAGCCGGCCGAGGCGGGCGATCACCTGGCCGCGGACCGGCGCCGGGATCTTGGCCCACTCCGGCTGGGCGTTCTTCGCCGCTTCGGCCGCTCGAACGAAGGTGTCGGGCCCGGCCAGCGTCACCTCCGCCACCACGTCGTCGAGGTTCGCCGGGTTGCGGGAGAGGAGGACGGTGCCGTCGGCCTGCGGGTTGCCGGCGACGACGGAGGCGCACTTGTGCTGCATGGCCTCTACCTTGGCCAACCGCGCGTCGCTTCGCCAACTCCGTGAGGACTCGGGCTGATTGGTTCTAGCTCCAGCAGTGCTTACTCTTGGATCCCAAAGCCCTGTTCCTCCTGCATGTCGCTAGCGTGAGGCGCATGTTCGAGCTGATGGACGAGTGGGGTCCCGAGAAGGTCGTCTGCGTGTCCGATTCGCGGACCGGCATGCGGGGAGTGCTGGTCATCGACAACACCGCCCGGGGGATGGGCAAGGGCGGGACGCGGATGAGCCCTTCGCTGTCGGTCGCCGAGGTCGCCCGGCTGGCTCGGGTCATGACCTGGAAGTGGGCCGGCGTCGACCTGTTCTTCGGCGGCGCCAAGGCCGGTATCCGCTTCGACCCGGCGTCCGTGGACAAGGAAGCCGCCCTCCGGGCCTTCGTCCGCCTGCTGTCCAACGAGATCCCGTCCGAGTACGTCGTCGGTCTCGACATGGGTCTCACCGAGCGCGACGCCGCCATCGTCCAGGACGAGCTCCGCTCTCGTGGGGCCGCCGTCGGCACCCCTGCTGAGCTCGGTGGCGTGCCTTATGACCAGCTCGGCGTCACCGGCTTCGGCGTCGCCGAGGCCACCGACGCCGTCTTCCCCCTGGCCGGCCGCCGCGTCGTCATCCAGGGCCTCGGCGCCGTCGGCCGCGCCGCCGCCCGTCGTTTCGTCGAGCTCGGCGCCTCCGTCATCGCCGCTTCCACCTCCCTCGGGGCCGTCCACGACCCTTCCGGTCTCGACATCGACCGTCTTCTTGCCGTTCCCGACGACTCCGCCGTCCCCGCCTACGCCGGCGGGGAGCACCTTCCCCTCGGCTCCGAGCTGCTCATCCCCACCGACGTGGTGGCCCCTTGCGCCCTCCAGGACGTCATCGACGCTTCGCTGGCCGCGCGCCTCTCGTGCTCTTTCGTCGTCGAGGGCGCCAACATGCCCACTTCGGTCGAGGCCCAGCAGGTCTTGGCCGCCCGCGGCATCCCCGTCCTCCCCGACTTCATCGCCAACGCCGGCGGCGTCGTCGCCGCCGCGTACGCCATGGACGCCCGCCTTTCCCCGTTCCGCCCCGACCCCGCCGCCATCTACGCCACCATCTCCACCAAGCTCCGAGCTAACGCCCAGACCGTTATCTCCGCCTCTTCCTCCGCCGGCACCACCCCCCACCAGGCCGCCCGTTCCCTAGCCGAGTCCCGCGTCCGCACCGCAATGGAACTGCGCGGCCGCCTCCCGGTGGACGGCGTTTAGCTTCCCCGCCATCCCGAAAAGCGATTGGCACGACGTGCAAGCTGTCCCAGTGGACATGGAAGACGTCGCCGCCCGTCTGACCAGCCGTTTCGGCCCCGAGGCCGTGGATTGGCTGGCTGCGATCCCGGCCGTCACGGCGCGGCTGGCCTCCGCATGGGGATTCACGCCTGGCGAACTGTTCGAGAGCGGGGCCTCGTCCGTGATCATGCGGTGCCAGTGGCCGGACGGCACGCCGGCCGTGCTCAAACTCAGCCCCGATCAGCCATTGCTGGCCAAACAGGCCGAGATGCTCCGCCTCTTCGAGCCCACCGGTCGGGTGCCGGCAGTGTTGGCGGCCGACGTGGAAACCGGCGCCATGGCGTTGGAGGAAATCCTCCCCGGCACCGAAGCCGAGAACCTCCCGCCGGATTCCCTGCCACAACAGTGGGGCGAACTACTCGCCGCCCTGCACTCCGTCGCCCCGCCCGCGCACTGGCCGCTGCACCTCCGCGGCCGCCTCGACGAAGCCTTCGCCCGCATCGGCCGCCGCCTCTCCGACCCCACCATCGCCGCCCGAATCGACTGCGCCACTTGGCAACGGGCCATGGACCGCTGCGCGTTCCTGCTCGACACCCAGTCCCCGGTCGTTCTCCTCCACGGCGACCTGCACCTCGGCAACGCCCTCGACGGCGGGCCGTCGCGCGGCCTCATCGCCATCGACCCCAAGGCCTGCCTCGGCGATCCCTGCTTCGACGCCGTCGACTACGTCCTGGACGGCGCCGGCAAGGAAGGCATCGCCGCCCGCTGCCATCGGGTCGCCACCGCCTGCGGTCTCGACGGCGATCGGCTCCACGCCTGGGCCCAGGCCACTGCACCGATGACCGCCATCGCCCACCTCACCTACAACGGCCCGGCGGCGGCAATCGAGGAACTGCTCGCCCTGTGAAGTGACCGACGGCGCTCAGACGCCGAGGTTGATGCCTTCGGTGCCGTTGCTGAAACGGCCGACGGCTTCGACCTGGTCGCCGCGACCGGTGGCGTAGAAGTGGCCGATGTTGACGGTCGCGCCGTTGTAGGAGGCCAACACGACGATGAGCTCGCCGGCATCGCCGGGACCCCAGTTGCTGCACTGGCCGGGACGGATCACGAACGTCTCCTGGCCGCCGCGGCTGGGCCACTGCAAGGAAGCGCTGTAGTCGGCGAGCCGGTCGACGCACAGCTGCGCACCGCCGCCGGCCGGTGCGGCGGACGACACCGCCGGGGCGACAACGGTCAGTCCCAGCGCGGCAATTGCCGCCGCGGCCACGGATGCGCGCATGCGTTTCTCCTCAAGATCGTTGGTCGAAGAACGCCAGCGACAATAGGAGCGGTACTCGCGACCGAGCGCGACGATCGGGCGCGGGCAGGGGATCTTGGGGAAAACCCTCAGCTGCGGCGCTTGTCCCGTACGTACACGGTCGACGACTTGCCCTCGCCGGAGCTGCGGCGATTGACCTCGAACAACGTGGTCGCGGTGACCAGGTCGCTGAGCTTGGAATAGCCGTAGGTGCGGGAGTCGAAGTCGGGCCGCTGCTTGGTGACGATGTTGCCGACGCCGGACAGCGAGGCCCAGCCGTCGTCGTCGGAAGCGGCCTCGACGGCCCCACGCAGCAGGGAGACGAGGGCGGAATCGGCCTTGAGCTGGGCGGCGGGCTTGCGCGGCGCGGCGGACGCGGCCGGGGCGGCGGTCTCCTCGGTGTAGGCGAGGTTCTCGACGTAGATGAACTTGTCGCACGCCGCGACGAAGGGCTTGGGCGTCTTGCGCTCGCCGAAGCCGTAGACCGTCAGCCCGGATTCCCGCAGCCGGGCGGCCAGCCGGGTGAAGTCGGAGTCGCTCGAGACGATGCAGAACCCGTCGAAACGGTCGGAGTACAGCAGGTCCATGGCGTCGATGACCATGGCGGCGTCGGTGGCGTTCTTGCCCGTGGTGTACGCGAACTGCTGGATCGGCTGGATCGACTGGGCCAGCAGGTGGTCCTTCCAGCCCTTCAGGTTGGTGCCGGTCCAGTCGCCGTAGGCCCGTTTGACGTGCGCGGTGCCGTACTTGGCCACCTCGGCCAGCAGCGCCTCGGTGATCGAGGGCTGCGCGTTGTCCGCGTCGATGAGCACGGCCAGCTTGGCGGTGTTCTCGCTGGTCACGACCATCCTCCTGTCCGAAGTGGACGGTGTCTCAAGATGCGACGTCCGGTCGCGCCGGCCGGTCCTAGGCTAGACGCCCGAGCCCGGAGGAGGAGCGCCGCATGAGCACCGAGTCGAGCCACCCGACCACCGTGCGCCGGATCGACAGCCCGGCCGCGCGGACGCTCGCCGACCTGGTCGGCGTCTTCGACGACCTGCAGACCGTGCTGCGCTGCTGCGAGCGCCTGGTGGCCGAGCTCGTCGACGAGGAGGCCGACGCCGTCGTGATCGAGGGGGTCTGGACCACCGCCGTGTTGTCCTACGCCCGCTGTTTCGCCGACGACCGCCTCACCGACGACGACGTCAGCACCCTGCCGCTCAAGGGCGAGGTCCTCGAATGGCACAAGCTGCTCCGCCAGCTGCGTGAGCACTATGCCTCCGAGACCCTCAATCCCCGCGCCCGCTTCGAGGTCGGCGCCGCCGAGGCCGCCGACGGCCTGGTCGGCGGCATCGCCATCACCTCCGTCGACCAGGCCGTCCTCGACGACGTCACCGTCCGCCAGACCGGCGCCCTCGCCTACGAGCTGACCCGCCTCGTCGACCAGCGCATCAACGACCAGCAGCAGCGCGTCCTCACCGCCGCCCGGGCCTTACCGCCCGCCAACCTCGCCGCACTCCCGTTCATCGACCTCGTCGGCCCCGACCAGTGACTCAGGCGGCTTCGACCGTCGTCGCGATCACGGTGTTCGGCCGCGGCATCGGCTCGCCGAGCTCGCGCATCACGTCGAGATGCCCCTGGACAGCCACCCGCATCTCCTGGAGCGTCTGCTCAGGCGTGTCGCCAAGGGCCACGCAGCCGGGCAGGTCGGGAGACCAGGCGCCGTAACCACCGTCCTCGGCGCGTTCGACGATGATCGCGTACGTGCTCATCACTGGGGCCTCCTGCCAAGTCCTGCCTGCTTCAGGATGCTTCGCTCGGTGCCGACCGGCAAGTCTCGGCTCGGCTTGCCCGGCACGGTCACCACACCTGGCTTGGTCGGGTGCACGTAGTGCCGATGACTCCCGGTCGTTCGATGTAGCCGCCATCCGTCCGCCTCGATCAGCTTGATGATCTCGCCCACCTTCAACGTCACTGCTCGGCCCCGCACAGTTCCTCGACCTCGAGCGTCTCCGTCAGCTCGACCACTTCATCCGCGGTGAAGACGACGACGGCCTGCTGGTCCTCGGGCAGCAGCAGGTAGAGCTCCATGGGCAGCCGCGGCGCGGCGGGGTTCACCCACCACTGGTGGGGGTGCACGCCGAGCAGCCAATCGCCGTACGTCGCGTGCCGGCAGGGGACGCCGAGGCTGTCGCCCTCGCGGAGGGCCTCGGCGAGCTCAGCGAGGTGCTGATCCCGCACGGTGACGGTGAACTGCGCGGCACGGGTGAGCCGGATGACGGCCTGCCGGACCCGGCGGTCGTGCCGCACGACAGTCACGGTGGGAGTGCCGTCGACAAGCCGGCACGGAACGGAAACGGGAGAGAACATCGTGGTGCCCCAAGGGTTCGAATGCCATGGGCTATTCGAACCCTTCGCGGGCCGCGGCCACGCCGCCCGGAGACGGGCTTGGCGCCAACCCTAGCGGCTGGGCACCCGATCCCGGTTGTCGATCACCCCGTCGGTTGACGTGACAACCTTCGAACGGCGTAGGTGCACGAGCGTGAACACGGCGGTGACCAGGTAGGCGATCAGGTACCAGTTGCGGGTCACGATCTCGCCGGGCCAGTTGATCATCCAGATGCCGGCGGGGGCCCGCGCGCCCGGGTCGTGCACGGGGAAGCCGACGGGCCAGGCGAACACGCTGATGTAGACGTACGCGGTCAGCACCCACATGGACGCCAGCCGGGTGGCCAGGGCCCGGTGCAGGGCGAACACGGCGAGCGGCACGAACCACACCCAGTGGTGCGACCACGAGTACGGCGACACAGCCGTGGAGCACATGCCGACGAGGGCGACGGCGAGCAGGTCCTCGCCCCGCCTGTGCGCCACGACGGCGGCCCAGATGCCGAGCCCGCCGATCAGCGCCGCCAGCACGATCCACGCGGTCTGGGTGGCCTCGGGCGGCGACACGAGCCGGGCCAGGAAGCCCCGCAGCGACTGGTTGCCGGTCGACCAGACGTCACCCACTCGGGCGACCTCGCCGAACTTCTGCCCGAACCAGTAGTTGTAGGCGTCCCTCGGCTTGAACACGAAGCCGAGCGCGATGGTGCCGACGAAGCTCGCGACGGCCACCCCGGCCGCCTTGAACTGCCTGGTCAACAACAGGTACGGGATGAAGATCAGCGGCGTCAGCTTGATGCCGGCGGCGATGCCGACACCGACGCCCATCCAGTTGGACCTGCGGATGCGCAGCAGGTCGGCGACGACGATGGCCAGCAGCAGGACGTTGATCTGCCCCAGGTACAACGTGGTCCGCACCGGCTCGAACATCAGCGCCAGCCCGGCGGTCAGCGCCACCACGACGATGACGTTGCGGTCCCGCCGATACCCCATCCACCGCCAGCACCGCGCCACCGCGAACACCAGCAGCAGCACGGTCACGACGGTGTAGACGATGTCGGCCGCGCCCAGCGGCAGCAGCGCCAGCGGGGCGAAGATGACCGCGGCGAACGGCGTGTAGGTGAACATCAGGCTGGCCACCAGCGGGTGGTCGTACAGCGACCGACCGTCCAGCACGGTCAGCCCGCCGGCCCGGTAGACCTCAAGGTCGATCTGGAACCACATGCCGACCGGCCAGATGATCGTGCACACCACGAACCACGCCAGCACGGCCAGGATCGCCCACGGTGTTGCCCGCCGGATCCATGTCGGCACGTTCAGGGTCGGCGCGCCATCGGTGACGCCGGGCAGGAAAGAGTCGGCGACCCGGGTCCAGAACCCACGGGTGGTCTTGGCGTCCGACACTGCGCTCCTTCGTGAAATGCCCACGATCGGGCGCTTGACCAGCCAGTTCGGGGATACCGTCCAAGGTAACACGGGCCGTCAGTACAGCGGTGAGTACCCCGGATCGACCCGCACATGCAGCACCGTCGGCCCGCTCGCCCGTACGGCGGAGGTCAAGGCCTCCTCGAGCTCGTCCGGACGTTCCACCAGCCGCGACCGGCAGCCCATACCCTCGGCGAGCGCGCAGAAATCCAGTCCGCCGAGCTCCACCCCGGGCGCCTTGGCCACGCCCGCGCTCTCCGCCATCGACCGCAGCGCCGCGTACTGCGCGTTGTCCAGCACGACAAACGTGACCGAGGCGTGCTCTTTGGCCGCGGTCCACAGCGCCTGGATGCCGTACATCGCCGAGCCGTCGCCGACGACCGCGACGACCGGGCGGTCCGGCGCGGCCAGCGACACCCCGACCGCGCCGGGCAGGCCGTAGCCGAGCACGCCGCTGGCGATGGTGAAGAAGCCGCGGCCACGGGCCGTGATCGGCAGGTGTTCGTGCAGGTCGTTGCGGTGGCTCGGGGCCTCTTCGACGACGACGGCGTCGGCCGGCAGCAGCCGCCGGATCTCCGACAGCACAAATGCCCCGGTCATCGGGATGGTCGGTGTCGGCTCCGCAGCCCGTGCACGGACGGTAGGCGCCGGC
Organism: Kutzneria chonburiensis; assembly: GCF_028622115.1. Classification (NCBI taxonomy): domain Bacteria; kingdom Bacillati; phylum Actinomycetota; class Actinomycetes; order Pseudonocardiales; family Pseudonocardiaceae; genus Kutzneria; species Kutzneria chonburiensis. The sequence continues at coordinate 4,513,104 of NZ_CP097263.1, read as the reverse complement.
CGTGACGACGGCCCGACCAGCTCGGTCAGCGCCTGAATGGCCCGCCGGGGCGTCGACAACAGCGCGCTGCCGGCCGGTGCCCACGACAGGACCGTCGGATCGTCGTGGACGAGGTGCAGCGGCGGCAGTTCCGGGCCGTCGGCCGGGGTTTCCACGTGATAGACGAACGCGGGCGCCCCGATCACCAGCACACAGTCGTACGGCTGCAACGTGTGCCGGAGCTGCCGATCGGCCGGCGGCAGGAAGCCCGCGAACAGCGGATGGTCCTCGGGAAACGAGCAGCGGGACGACATCGGCGCCGCCCACACCGCCGCCCGGGTGCGCTCGGCCAGGGCCACGGCGTCCTCGACGGCGTCGTCCGCGTCCACCGACGCCCCGACGACAATCGCCGGCCGCTCAGCCGTGTCCAATGCCGACGCGATCACCCGGATGGCCGCCGCGTCCGGTCCGAAGCCGGCGACCGGCGGACGTGACGGAACGTCAACTCCTGGCTGGTTCCAGTCGTCCACCGGGACTGACACGAACACCGGACCTTGTGGCGGCTGAGTGCACAAAAGAAGACCTCGTGCCAGCGCCGCCGGCACGTCGGCCGCCCGCGCCGGCTGCGCGCTCCACTTCACGTACGGGCGCGGGAACTCCGGCGCGTCGACGGCGCCGAGGAACGGCTCCCCGTTGAGCAGCGACCGCGCCTGCTGACCGGCGATGACCAGCAGCGGCGACCGGTTGCGGAACGCCGTGACCAGGCTGCCCAAGCCGTGACCGACGCCGCCGGAGGAGTGCAGGTTGACCACCGCCGGGCGGCCGCTGAACTGGGCGTAACCGTCGGCCATCGCGACCACCGACGACTCGTGCAGGCCGAGCACGTACCGGAAGTCGTCCGGCCAGTCGGCCAGGAACGGCAGCTCGGTCGAGCCGGGATTGCCGAACACCGTTGTGCAGCCCCAGCTTCGCAGCAGATCCCTGGTCACTTGCCGCACCGTCGCCATGATCGGCAGTCTAACCCCGGCTTGTGCTGCGCTGACTACCTTCTGTCACCGGGATGCGCGGTCCAGGGGAGGAGTTCATTCGGTAAGTCGTGTGGCGCGGTCGGCCTCGGTGAGCCAAGCTGATCACCGTGCTGGACTCGGCGACGCCGCGACGGATCCTGATCCTGTCCGCCGACATGGGCGAGGGCCACAACGCCACCGGCCGTGCGCTGCGCGCGGCCGCCGGGCGGCTGTGGCCCGACGCCTCGACGCACTGGCTGGACACCCTGGACGTGATGGGCCGCGGGGTCGGGCCCGCCTTCCGGCGGATCTACGTCACCAACGTGGAGAAAACGCCCTGGCTGTACGAGTTCTTCTACGACTCGGTGTGGCGCTACCGGTGGTTCGCCCGGGCGTCGAAGCGGTTCGTCGGCGAATGGGCCGGTCGGCGGCTGGCCGCCAGGATCGACCAGATCCAGCCCGACCTGATCCTGTCCACGTATCCACTGGGCACGGCCGGCCTTGACTGGCTGCGCCGGCATCGCGGCCTGGAGACGCCGATCGGCGCCTGGGTGTCGGACTTCGCGCCGCATCCGTTCTGGGTGTACCAGGGCATCGACCTCAACCTGGTGATGCACGAGGTCGCCGTGCCGGTGGCCGCGCGCAGCGCGCCCGGCGCCACGGTGGCGATCTCCGCGCCGACCGCCGACGAGGTCTTCCAACCGGGTGATCGCGGCGCCGCGCGGGCCGAGCTGGACCTGCCCCATGACAAGTTCATCTCGTTGGTGGCCTGCGGTTCCCTTGGTTTCGGACGGTCCGAGGACACCGTGCATGAACTGCTCGAGGGCACTCCGGACGGCGTTGTGGTGGTGGTCTGCGGTCGCAACGAGCGGCTGCGGGCCAGGATCCGCGCCGCCGTCGGCGACGATCCGCGGGTCCGGGTGCTCGGCTGGACCGACCGGATGGCGTCGCTGATGGTGGCGTGCGATGTCGTGGTGACCAATGCCGGCGGGGCAACCTCGTTGGAGGCGCTCGCGGTCGGCCGTCCGGTGCTCATGCACCGTCCGATCGCGGCTCACGGGCGGGCCAACGCGAAGCTGATGGAGGACGCCGGGATTGCTGTGGTGTGCCAGCGGGAGGGCGAGCTGGCCGCGGCCGTGCGGGACCTGCCGCGACTGGCGCAGATGGAGCGGCTGGCGTTGAAGCAGGCCGACGAGCGGCTGGTCGAGGAGGGTTTGCAGGCCCTGAACTCGGTTCGGCCGGAGCGACTCGAGCGGGTGTTGTCGGCCGAGGACGCGCTGTTCGTGCACATCGCGTCGCCGCGCGTGCCGCAGCACGTCGGCGCAATTCTGGAGATGTCCCGTGAGGTCGACGTTTCCGACGTCGCCGGGATGTTGGACACCATGCACGGCGTCCGCGGGCACGTGGATCCTGGGTCGTGGTGGCGGCGGCCGCGCTGGGCGCAGGACGAGTCCCTCGACACCAAGGCATTGGTGTCCGAAGTGGACGGTATGCCGTTGCAGCACGCCGTGGACACCTTCTACGCCGAGCCGTTGCCCATCGGCGCGACCGCCGCGGCGTTGATCGTTCATGGTGCTACTCCGGCCATTCTGTTCAAGCTCGACCACGCTCTAGGTGATGGCGTTGCCGTGCTGCGCGGGCTGTTGAGTGGCACCGACGGCAAAGGTCGTGCGTGGACCAGTCCCGTAGGGCATCAGGTCAGCCACAAGCTGCCGCGGCTGCGGTTCAGTGGCCTGAAGGCGTTGGCCCGCGCCGGTTCCGTGCCGCGTGGGTCGAAATTCGGCGCCACCCGGCGCTTTGGTCTGGCCAAGCTGCCCGGCGCCGAGGTGCGCGCCACGGCCCGTGCTCTTGGTGCGACGCCGACCGAGCTGCTCCTCGCCATGTTTGCCCTGGCCTACCAAGGGGATCAGCTTCGCGTGATGGTCCCGTGGTCGTTGCGTGGCACCGACACCCTGCGCGCCGCCGGCAACTGGACCGGGGCCGTGTCCGTCGACCTGCCCGTGCAGGAGACAGATCCGTTGCGCTGCTTGAAATTGGTTCAGGACGCCCTGAGGTCGGGTGTCGAGTCCGGTGCCCCCGAGGCCGCGAACTTCGTTGTGCGCCTTATCGGTTTGCTGCCGCCACCCGTGCATCGATTGTTGGCTCGGCTCGTGTACCAGTCGCGGTGGTTCGGCGCCATCGCTTCCGTGATCCCCGGGCCGCGGTGGAAGGTCTCGCTGGGCGGCTCGGAGATCGAGGCCGCTTACGCGGTGCTTCCGCTCGCCGAGGGTGTCCCCGTCGCGTGGGGCGCGTTGACCTGGGGACGGTATGTGACGGTGTGCGTCACCGGTGGCGGGGCGGCCGACGGCCAGCCGCTCGCCGCCCGGATGGTCGACGCGCTGAGGGAGTTCTCAGGCAGGACACCATGAATCTCCTCGTCGCCGTGCCCGCCGCTGTCGGTGGCGCCGCCTTCTTCGGGCTGACCAGTGCCCTCCAGCACCGGGCGACCCAGCAGGTGCGGCGGCGGGAGGCGTTGCAGCCCGGGCTGCTCGTCGACCTCGCTCAGCAGCGCGTGTGGCTGCTTTCCTTGGTCGCCAACGCTTTCGGCGTGATCCTCCAGTGGGTCGCCCTCACCACCGGCCCGTTGGTTCTGGTCCAGCCCCTGCTCGTCACCGGTTTGCTGTTCGGCGTCCTGTTCTCCGGCTCTTTCGACCGCATAGTCCTGCTCGGCGCCGGCCTCTGCGTTTTCGGCCTGGCCGCGTTCCTTTTGGTCGCCCAGCCCACCGGCGACAGCCAGGAGATGACCCTCGGCGCCGTTCTGCCTTTGGCCATCGGCCTTTTCGCCCTGTTGGCCATCTGCCTCGTCGTCGCCGCCCGCCGCCCCGGCAACACCCGTGCCCTCGCCCTCGCCGTCGCCGCCGGCGTTCTCTACGGCGTCAGCGCCGGTCTCGCCAAGCTCGCCGCCGAGGAGCTGTCCCAGGGCATTCTCGTCATGCTCACCCATTGGCCCATCTATGCGGTCGCCGTCTGCGGCCCCGTCGGTTTCCTCTTGAGCCAGAACGCCTTCCAGGCCGAGCGCGCCCTTGCCCCCGCCCTCGCCGTCATCACCATCCTCGACCCCCTGGTGGGCATCGGCATCGGCATCCTCTGGCTCGACGAGTCCCTCCGCTCCGGCGTCGGCCCCGTCATCGGCCAGGTTCTCGCTCTTGCGGCCTTGTCCGGCGGCGTCTTCGTCCTCAGCCGCCGTGCCCCCATGACCGCCGCCAAGGAGCCCGAATGCCAGCGGTGACCGGGATTCCCGCCCACCCTGCCGAGGAGACCTTCATGCTTCGCTCGGAGGCCGCATGCCTTCCGTGACCGGCCTGCGTGCCCTCGTCACCGGCGCTTCTTCCGGCATCGGCGCCGCCACCTCCGACGTCCTCGCCGCCAAGGGCGCCACCGTTCTCCGCACCGCCCGCACCATCACCGGCCCTTCCTCCTTCGCCTGCGACCTCGCCATCGACGTTTCCGCCTTGGCCTCTTGGGCCGGCGACGTCGACCTCCTGGTCCTCAACGCCGGCCTCGGCCACGCCGGCCCTTTCGCCGCCATGCCCCCCGGCCGTATCGCGGAGCTCTTCACCGTCAACGTCGTGTCCCAGCTCGAGCTCGCCCGCGCCCTCCTCCCCGGCATGATTTCCCGCCGCCGCGGGCACATCGTCCTCGTCTCCTCCATCGCCGGCGCCATGGGCGTAGCCGACGAGGCCGTCTATTCCGCCACCAAGGCCGCCCTCCGCACTTTCGCCGACGCCCTCCGCCTGGAGGTCCCCGCCATGGGCGTCACCGTCGTCCACCCCGGCGTCATCGACACCCCCTTCTTCGACCGCCGCGGCACCCCTTACACCCGCCGCCGCCCCCGCCCCCTCCCTCCCGTCACCGTCGCCGAGGCCCTCGTCTCCGCCATCGAGCACAACCGCCCCGAGATCTTCGTCCCCTCCTGGCTCCGCTTCCCCGCCCGCCTCAACGGCTTCCTCCCCTCCGTCGTCCGCGTCTTCCAACGCCGTTTCGGCTGATCCATCCCGATTGCCCGATTGGTTCGCCAGATTGCGCCTTTCGGCCTCTTTCCTCCGGTCACTCCCCTCCGGCAGCCTCACCCCTGGCTTGCGCCGTGTCCGCGCGCAAGGGGGGATCTCTCGAAAGTGGAGTTGAGTTCGTGACTGCGCGCGTTCGTCGTTCGACCGGTACCTACACCCCCGTGGCCCGATTCGTGCTGCGGAAGTCGAAGTCGGAACTCGACCTCGACGAGTACCGCAACGGGGCCGGATTCAAGGTGATCAGCTTCTTGCGTCCCGTCGAGGCCGTCGGCACTCCGCTGACCCTCACCCGTGGACTCCTGAACCTGGTTCCCGGCGAGCCGATCACCTGGAAAGGCCGGGCCGGAGTGCAGGTCTTGACCGGGCCCTTCGAGCTCAACGAGACCGGCGGCAAGCTCCCCTTCGGCGCCAGCTTCGCCAAATGCCTGCTTTCCGCCGGCGAGAACGACTACGAGCTGACCGTGCCGAAAATCGACCTGCCCCTGATCCGCCTGGCCCTGGGCCTCGAGTCGGCTTAGCCGGCAGCCCACCTGACCACCCGGGCCGGTGGAGTAGTTCATGTCATCGAAGGTGGGGTGACTTGCCGTATTCGGATGCCGTGGAGAAGCTGCTGTCGATCGGTGGTGACGCGCTGTCGTCCGTCGAGCCGCCAGGGCCAGCGGCGGGCGACAGTGGTGCTTGGTCGCTCGACGGACTGCTCCTGCGCAAGAACGGGTTCTATGCGTTTGAGTCCGCGTTGCACGTTTATGCGTCCGGGGACAGTTCGGCTCCGGGGCGTTCGATCGAGGAGTGGAACGACGGCGGTCTGTGGAAGCGGGCCTACGGTGGCCTGGTGACCGATGGTCGTTTCTTTGCGGAAGACGTCTTTGGTGGCCAGTTCGTGCTCGTCGGGTCCACGGTCTACACCTTCAATCCTGAGACCGCGGAACTGTCACCCTTTGCTGAGGGCGTGGGAGGCTGGGCGGCTGAGGTTCTTGATCAATACGACTTTGTCACCGGATACTCGGTTGCTCATGCGTGGCAGCAGGCTCATGGCGCGCTTCCTGTCGGTCACCGACTTGTTCCGCGTATCCCGTTTGTGCTGGGCGGTGAGTTCGTGGCCGACAACATGGTGTCGGTGGAGGCGGCGGTGGCTATGAGGTACATGGGCAGGCTTGCGAACGAATTGTCGGACTTGCCGGACGGGGCGCGCATCAAGTTCGACCGTGGGATGGTCGACAGTCTCGCGTGTGCGCGGTGGACGAACGAAGAATCGCCCTGTGTCTGCTTCGGCCGAGCCTGAGTGGCGAATTGGGGGTTTTCGGCCTTGCGTCGCAATCGGGGGAGGCCCCTTGCGGTGATCGGCGGGATAGACTAGCGGGATCCTGGTGTAGGGGAGGGCCCGAGTGTCGGACACGCCGTTGATCCGGAGTCTGCGTGCGGCGGTGGCGGCGGTGCCGGGAGATGTGACGCTGCGGCTGCATCTGGCGGAGCTGCTGCTGGTGGTGGGGGACACCGAAGGGGCGGCGGAGCAGGCGGCGGAGGCGCTGGGGTACGAGCCGACGTCGGGAGCGGCCAGGGATGTGCTGGGGCGGGCGCTGGGGACGCCGGGGGTGCGGAGCGAGCCGACGAAAGCGGAGCTGCGAGCGGAGGCGGAGCCGGAGCGCGCGGCGGAGCTGAAGTCGGACGCGGAGCCGACCCGAGAGGCGGAGCCGTCCGTGGCGAATGCGGAGCCGGAGCCGAAGGCGGTGGAGCCGAGGGAAGAGCACGACCCCGCGAACGCGGAACGTGTGGGGGAAGTGGTGTTCGACTGGGCGGCGGCCGAAGAGCAGCTGGGGTTTCTGGACGTTGAAGAAGGCCGGATCACGTTGAAAGACGTGGGTGGCCTGAAAGCGGTGAAAGAGAGGCTGGAAGCGGCCTTTCTGGCACCTATGCGGAATCCGGAGCTGCGGAGGCTGTACGGGAAGGGCATGAAAGGCGGCCTGATGCTGTACGGGCCGCCGGGGTGTGGGAAGACGTTCATCGCGAAGGCGGTGGCGGGGGAGCTGGGGGCGAAGTTCATCGCGGTGACGTTGTCGGATGTGCTGGACATGTACATCGGGCAGTCGGAGCGGAACCTGCACGAAGTGTTCGAGCTGGCCAGGAGGAATGCGCCCTGCGTGCTGTTCCTGGATGAAGTGGACGCGCTGGGGCAGAAGCGGAGTCAGCTGAGGTCGTCCGCCATGCGGGGGACGGTGAACCAGCTGCTGGTGGAGCTGGACGACGTCAGGGACAGCAACGAAGGGGTCTTCGTGCTGGCGGCGACGAATCACCCCTGGGACGTGGACACGGCGCTGAAGAGGCCGGGCAGGTTCGATCGGACGCTGCTGGTGCTGCCGCCGGATGGCGAAGCCAGGCAAGCGATTCTGGAATACCACCTGAAGGACAGGCACGCGCGAGGGATCGACATCGCGAAGCTGGCGAAGAAGACGGACGGGTACTCGGGGGCGGATCTGGCGCACGCCTGCGATGTGGCGGCGGAGAAGGCGCTGCTGGACTCCGTGAAGACCGGGCGGACGAGGATGATCGGCGCGAAGGATCTGGAAGAAGCGCTGAGGGAGGTCAGACCGTCTACGGGGCCATGGTTTGCGGCGGCCAGGAACGTGGCGATGTTCGCCAACGAAGGCGGCATGTACGACGACCTGCTGGCCTACCTGAAGAAGCACCGGCTGGCCTGACATGGACAGCATCGGCCGGGCCCGCACGCTGATCGATCTGGGCCGCCACGAGCAAGCCAGGGAAGAACTGGCCAAGGCCCTGGCGGAAGACCCGGCATCGGTGGAGGCCTGGTGCCTGCTGGCGCAGTGCGAGCAGAAGACGGGCGACGTCCAGGCGATGCGGTATGCGGCGAGTCAGGCGCTGGCGTCCAATCCGGACAGTGAATGGGCGCACCGGCTGCAAGCGCTGGCGCTGCACAAGCTGAAGCGGCACGAAGAGGCGATCGCCTCGGCCAGGGAGGCAACCAGGCTGGCGCCACACCAGTGGCAGCAGTACGTGGTCCTGGTGACAACGCTGATCCCGTTGCTGGACAAGTACTATACGGAAGCGACGGAGGCGGCGGACCGCGCGGTGGAGCTGGCGCCGCTGCAAGCGGAGGCGCACCTGACCCGGGGTGTCCTCAATGGAGCGAAAGGGAATCTGCCTGAGGCGGAAAGGAACTACCGCGAGGCGCTGAGGCTGGACCCGGAGAACGCCGCCGCCCGCAACAACCTGGCGACGATCGAGCTGAGGGGCAACAACCTCGAAGCGGCGACGGCGGGCTTCGCGGCGGCGCTGGCGGAGAACCCGAGGCTCCAGGTGGCCCGTGACAACATCGACCTGGTCTGCCGAAGAGTCCTGAGGGGCGCGAGGCTGGCGTCGCAGACGGTGTTCATCGGCGTCGGCTTCGTGACGGTGACTTCCGAAGGGGGCCACGCCTTCCCGGAGGCGATAGCGGCCCTGCTTTCCATCCTCTGGCTGGTGATGGTGATCAGACTGGTCACCCGCCTGGCCAAACCGGTCCGCGCCCACCTGCGCGGCCTGATCCGCAACGACCGCCGCTACACCCCGACGGTACTGTCCACAATGGTCTTCATCGCGGCGGCCCTCACGGCCGCCTGGATGCCGGTCTACCTCCTCACCGCCGGCATCCTGGCGACCGTGGCCTACTTCGTCACCGACCGACTGCGGCGCGCAAGGACTGCTTGAGCGAACCGAGCGTGGCCAACACGGCGGTGGGCTCGTAGCCGCAGTGCGCCATGCAGTTGGCGCAGCGCGGATCCTTGCCCCGGCCGTAGGCGTCCCAATCGGTCTCGTCGATGAGCTCCCGGTACGTCTTGGCGTACCCGTCGGACATCAGGTAGCACGGCTTCTGCCACCCCAACAGCGAATACGACGGAATGCCCCACGCGGTGCACGAGAAGTCGATCTTGCCCTCGAGGAAGTCGAGGAACAGCGGGGAGTGGTTGAGACGCCACCGCTTGCGCCGGCCGTCGGCGAAGGCCTTGCGGAACAGCTCCCGCGTCTCCTGCACGCCGAGGAAGTGCTCCTGGTCGGGCGCCTTCTCGTAGGCGTAGGCCGGTGAGATCATCATCTCGCTGACCTTGAGGTCGTCGTTGAGGTAGTCGAGCACCTCGATGACGGTCTGCGGCGTGTCGGTGTTGAAGAACGTGGTGTTGGTGGTGACCCGGAACCCGCGCTTCTGGAGCTCCTTCACGGCCTCAACGGCCTCGTCGAACACGCCGTCCTTGTCGACGGACAGGTCGTGGCGTTCCTTCAACCCGTCGATGTGCACGGCGAAGGCGAAGTACTTGGACGGCTTGAAGTCGAACTTGTCGATCCGCTTGCGCAGCAGCACGGCGTTGGTGCACAGGAAGACGTACTTCTTGCGCCGCACCAGCTCGTTGACGATCTCGTCGATCTGCGGGTGCATCAGCGGCTCGCCGCCGGCGATGGAGACCATCGGGGCGCCGCACTCCTCGATGGCGTTGACCGCGCGTTCGACCGGCATGCGCTGGCGCAGCAGGTCGTGCGGTTGCTGGATCTTGCCGCAGCCGGCGCATTTGAGGTTGCAGGCGAACAGCGGCTCCAGCTCCACGATGAGCGGGAACTTCTCGCGCCGGCGCAGCTTCTGCCCGAGCAGATAGCCGGCGATCCGCAGGCTCTGGTGCAACGGCATGTTCACTGTTGGACCTCTTTCACTTGCGATTCCGCCCAGTGTCGCAACACCGGGCCGATTGCGGCGAGGCGGCGCAGCGCAGCGACGCCACCGCCGAGGGTCGCCGGCCCGAGCAGTGCCCGGGACGGCGTGTCGACGATCGCGCGCACCACGGCGTGCGGGCGGTCGCCGGCGAGTGCGAGCACGCGGGCGGACTCCATGTCCACGGCCAGCGCGCCGGTGTGCAGTGCGAGTTCCGAGCGTTCCGACGGGCCGACCAGGTGGTCGCTCAGCGCGACCTCCCCGTGGTGCACGGGGAAGCCGTTGGCCCGCAACGACATGGCCAGCGAGAGATCATCGACGACCAGGTCGCCGGGGGCGATCCCGTCGACCAGCGCGCCGCCGACCCCGGCGACGACAAGACAGGCGCCGGGCGGCAGCGAGAGCCGGGACGGGTGCCGAACACCCAGCCCGACCGCGATCACCGGCACGTCGCCCAGTCCGCGCCGCAGCGCGAACCGCTCGATCCGCAGCGCGGTGACGACGACGAGATCACCCATCGAGATACCGACCCAGCGCGGTCAACGGAAAAACCAGCCGATACAGGTGATAGTTGATGTAGAAGTCGCCGGGGAAGCCGGTGCCGGTGAACTGCGGCTCGTCCCACGTGCCGTCATCACGCTGGGTCGCGACGAGCCAACGGATCCCGCGCTCGGTGGCGGTGCCGCGTTCGCCGGCGGCCAGCAGCGCGAGCAGCGCCCACGCGGTCTGCGACGCCGTGGAATCACCACGGCCGACCCACGACTTGTCCCGATAGGACCGAAGGTCCTCGCCCCAGCCGCCGTCGGCGTTCTGGTGCTGCTCCAACCACTTCACCGACCGGCGGATCGCCGGGTGCACGGTCGGCAGGCCGGCGGCGATCAGCGCCGGCACCACGGCCCCGGTGCCGTACACGTGGTTCGCTCCCCAGCGGCCGAACCACGAACCGTCGGCCTCCTGGTTGTCCAGCAACCACTTGATGCCCCGCCGCGCCGGCTGCAACCCGGAAAGCCCCTCGTGCGCCAGCATTTCCACCACGTGCGCGGTGACGTCGGCCGACGGCGGGTCGATGACGGCCCCGAAGTCGCAGAACGGCAGCTTCTCGGCCAGCCGCCGGGTGTTGTCGGCGTCGAACGCGGCCCAGCCGCCGTCACGCGACTGCATGCCGATGGTCCACTCGACGGCCCGCCGCACCGCGGGCTCGTCGGACGGCAGCATTCGCCGCAGCGCCAACACGATCTCGGCGGTGTCGTCGACGTCCGGGTAGTTGTCGTTCTCGAACTCGAACGCCCACCCGCCCGGCGGCAGCGACGGCCGGCGCACGGCCCAGTCGCCGCGCACGGTGACTTCCTCGTCCAGCAGCCAGGTCCCGGCTTCCTTCAGCACGGGATCGTCCGGCGGCATGCCGGCGTCCAACAACGCCGTGACCGCCAACGCCGTGTCCCACACCGGGGACTGGCACGCCTCCAGCCGGCGGACCCCGTCCTCCTTGATGGTGAACGACTCCAGGCCGGCAAAAGCCTTCTTCAACACCGGATGATCCAGCGGATAGCCGCGCAGGTGCAGCGCCAGGATGGAGTACACCCACGGCGGCTGGATGCCGCCCCACCCACCGTCGGCCTCCTGTCGGGCCAGAATCCACTTCAGGCCCTTGCGGATGGCGAACTCCCGCAACGGTTTCACCGGCAACCGAGAGTGCAGGTGCAGCACCTTGTCCAGGCGCTGGAAGAAGCCGGCCCAGCTCAGCGCCGGCGCCAGCGGCGCGGCCGGCTGGCCGGTCTTCAGCTCGGCGACCGAGATCCCCAGCGGCCGCACCGGCCGCATCGAGCCGACGATGGTCAGCGGCACCACGGTCTGCCGGGCCCAGCAGCCCCAGTCGTAGATGTTGAGCGGGAACCACTTGGGCAGCAGGATCATCTCCGGCGGCAGCACCGGCAGCCGGTCCCAGGACCATTCCCCGAACAGGGCCAGCCAGATCCGGGTGAACACCCGGGTCTTCTCGATGCCGCCGTGGTCCAGCACCCACTGCCGGGCCCGCACCATGTGCTCGGCGTCGGCCGGGTCGCCGGCCAGCTTCAGCGCGGTGTACGCCTCGACGGTCGTCGACAGCTCGCCGGGACCGCCGTAGAAGGTGGCCCAGGTGCCGTCTTCCCTTTGCTGGGAACGGATCCACGCGGCCGTCTCGGCCGTGCCGACCGGTTCCCGAATGCCGAGGAACTGCCGCATGAGCAGATCCTCGGCGTCCATCGTGACGTTGGTCTCGAGTTCGCCCTTCCACCAGCCGTCGCTGTCCTGCAAGGACACCAGGTGGTCGATGGCCTTGCGCCGCGCCAGATCGACATCACTCACCGATCGCGCTCCGTCACGAAGTGCGTGATCTGCCACAGAGCCTCCCGAACATCAGCAGGGGCGCCGACCGCGTCCAGGTTCTCGCCGGCCGCGCGGACCTGCCGGTCGGCCTCGGCCTCGGCCCAGGCCAGGCCGCCGGCCTGCTCGATGAGCCGGGCGAACTCGGGCAGCTCCTCGTCGGCCGGGGTGCCCTCGACGAGATAGCGCGCCGCGAGCTCGTCGCCGGCCGCGGTGCCGGACGTCAAGGCGGCGACGACCGGCAGGGACTTCTTGCGTACCTTGAGATCCGCGAGCACCGCCTTGCCGGTGACCTCGGGCGCGCCCCAGATCCCCAGCAGGTCGTCGACCAGCTGGAAGGCCAGCCCGAGGTGCATGCCGAAGCGCGCCAACAGGTCTACGCGCTCGGGCGGCGCGCCGGCCAGGATGGCGCCGATCGACGCGGCGCAGCGCATCAGCGCGCTGGTCTTGCCGTTGGCCATCTCGATGCACTCGACCAGCGTCACGTCGCGGCGGCGCTCGAACTCCAGGTCGGCGCTCTGCCCGGCGATCAGGTCCTGCACGGCCAGCGTCACACTGTCGATGGCGGCCGGAGACGCCGCCGGCTGGAGCACCTCGACGGCCAGCGTCAGCAGCGCGTCGCCGGCCAGAATGGCCGCCGGCACACCGAAAAGCTTCCACGCCGTCGGCCGGTGGCGTCGCTCGATGTCACCGTCCATGACGTCGTCGTGCAGCAGCGAGAAGTCGTGCACGAACTGCACGGCCACCGCGCCGGGCACGCCCTGCTCGATCGTGCCGCCGGCGGCCTGGGCCGACAGCAGGGCCAGCGCGGGCCGCAAAGCCTTGCCGCCGCTGCCGTTCACCGGTTTGCCGTCCGGGTCGAGCCAGCCGAGGTGGTAGCTCACCACGTGCCGCACGGACGGGTTGAGGGTGTCGACGGCGCGCCGCATGGCCGGCTGCACCAGGTCGGCGGCGGTGGTGACGGGGCGGGGCAGCGTCGAGGTCATCGGGCCACCTCGCTCACCGGGGCGGGGAGCTGCTCCGACAACAACCTGGCCGCGTTCTGTCCGCTGCGCACGGCACCCTCCATTGTGTCTGGCCACCCCGTCGCGGTCCACGCCCCAGCCAGCACCAGACCGGGCGTGCCGGTCCGCTGGGCGGCGCGCCTGCGACCACTGCCCGGCTGCTGCCGGAAGGTGGCCGTCCGCTCCCTGGTGACGAAAAAATCGGTGGGGTGCTGCCCGGCGGCGCCCGGCAGGACCCGGCTGATCTCCGGCAGGAACAGCTCCCGCAGCCGCGGCACGGGCAGGTCGATCCAGTCGCCCGCGGCCGACACCGACACGGCCAGGTACTGGCCCTCGGTCAGCCCCGACACCGCGGTCCGGTCGAACGCCCACTGCACCGGCGAGCCGACCACCGCCACGAACGGCAGGTCGGTGACGCGGCGCGGGAAGACCACGTGCACGTTGAAGATCGGCGAGTGGCCGAGGTCGTCGGTGACGACGTCGGGCAGCAGCCGGGCCGCGGCGTCGGCGGCGGTGGCCACCACGACCGCGTCGGCGACGATGGTGTCCTCGCCGGTCACGACCTCGAAACCGTTGTCGTCACGGCGAATCTCCTGCACCGGGGCGTGCAGGCGGACCTGGGCCCCGTGGGCCTGGAGATACGCCATGGCCGGCTCGCCGTGCAGCTCGGACAGCGGCACCGCCGGCACGCCGATGTCGCAGTTCTCGCTGCGGTCCAGCAGGCCGGTGCGGAACACCTTGGCCGCCAAGGCCAACGACGCCTCGTCGGCGTCACAGTTCAAGGCGGCCACGGTGATCAGGTTCCACAAGGCGGCAATCGTGGCGTCGTTCTGCCCGTGCGCGCGCAGCCAGTCGCCGAGACTCTGCTCGTCAAGACGCGGATCGGCCGGATTCAGCCGCCGCATGGCGGGCACCGCCCGCGCCGCCCGCAGCCGGTCGGCCGGGGACAGCAGCTTGTACGTGGCCAGCGAGCCGAGCAGGTGCAGCGGCGCCGGCAAAGCCGTGCGGGACAGGGAACCCGGCGTGCCGTCGACGCCCTGCACCGGGATGTGCATCCGTGGCTGCATGTCGATGTGGTGAGCAACGCCGATCTTCCGCAGGAAGTCGAGGTAAGCGGTGTAGCAGCGCAGCAGCACGTGCTGCCCGTTGTCGACGACGAGATCGCCGCGGTTGAAGGAGAACGTCACACCGCCGAGACGGGCGCGGGCCTCCAGCAACGTCACAGCCAGGCCCCGGTCGGCCAGTTCGCAGGCGGCGGTGAGGCCGGCCAAGCCGCCGCCCACGACAACCACCCGCGCGGTCACGGCCGCGACCCGGCCAGCGATCGCGCCGCGACCAGGACTTTCTCCCAGTCCGGCAAGGATGTTCGTGAGCTTCGGACCAGCCACGGTCGGGTCATCATGCGGGCCAGCAGCCGGTGGTAGATGCCGGCCATGGCGGCGCAGCAGGCCCGGCTGCGACCGTCGAGGCGGGGCAGCAGCCGCAGACCGACGCCGTACCACTCCTCGGCCCGCGCGCCCTGGTAGGACAGCAGCGCCGACAGCGCATCCTCGTCGTCCACCAGGTTGCCGTCCGCGTCGAGGTCCAGCGTGCAGCCGAAGCGGCGCAGGTCCTCGGCCGGCAGGTAGATCCGGCCGTTGCGGCGGTCTTCCAACACGTCGCGAAGAATGTTGGTGAGCTGCAGGGCAACGCCGAGCGCGTCGGCCAGCTGGGCGTCCCGCGCCTGGTCGGGGCTGCCGAACACGGCCAGCGACAACCGGCCGATCGAGCCTGCGACACAACGACAGTAGTGCCGAAGGTCCTCGAACGTCTCGTACTCCGTGCCGAGCACGTCGGCCTGGCAGCCGTCGATCAGCTCGTCGAACGCGCCCAGCGGCAGACCGAACCGCAGGGTGGCGTCGTTGAGCGCGACGGCAACCAGATCGTCCTTGCGGTCGGCGAGATTGTGCAACCTTTCACGAACTTCGTTCAGCCCGGCCAACCGCTCCGCGGCCGGCGCGTCACCGTCGCCGATGTCGTCCACGAGCCGGGCGAACGCGTACACCGCACTGAGCGCGCGCCGTTTGACCGGCGGCAGCAACCGGATCCCGTAGGAGAAGTTCTTGGCCTGCTCGCCCGTGACGCGCTCGCAGTAGTCGTAGGCCGCGTCGACGGTCAGCCGCACCTGGGTCACCGGCCACCGCCGAGCGAGCGCACCAGTTCGGCCGCCGTGCGGGATTTACGTGGTCGTGGTGTGGTTGTCAGCACGTCGAAACCGGCGTTGACGATGGCGGCGGCGGTGGCCCGCCCGCCCGCGACGTAACCGGCGACGGCCAGCCGGGCCAGTCCGCTCAGCGTGCCCACGATCGCCGCCCCCTCGTCCAGCAGCCGCAACGTGCGCTGCGTCTCGAACGCGATCAGCGCCCGCACCTCCCGATTCGCCTTGGTGGCGGCCAGATCCGCTTCCTTGACGCCGAATCGCTCCAGGTCTTCGGCCGGCAGGTAGATCCGCCCGGCGCGGTGGTCCTCGGCCACATCCTGGAGGTGCTCCAGCACCTGGAGGGCCGAACACACCTTGTCCGACAACGCGGCCCGTTCCGGCGTCATCGCGTCGAACACGTGCAGCACCAGGTGTCCCACCGGATTGGCCGACAGCTCGCAGTAGCCGAGCAGGTCGGTGAAGTCGCGATAGCGCTTGACCTGTTGGTCGCGGCGGTTGGCCTGCACCAAACGGTCGAGGGGGTACGCGGGATGCCGCACTCGTGCACGGTGACGGTCAGATCGGCCCACAGCGGGTCGGTCGCGACGTAGCCGGCGTAGATGCGGTCGATGTCCCGGTCGACCTTGTCCAGCAGGGCGTTGCGGTCACCGGTGGCCTCGTCGCCGATGTCGTCGACCAGCCGGGCGAAGGCGTAGATGGACAGCAGCCGCCGGCGGATCCGTGGCGGCAGCAGGAGCGAGGCGACCGTGAAGTTCTCGGTGCCGGCCTTCCGGTGTATGGCCACCACGTCGTGGCCGGCAGGGGTGGGCTGCGGTGGCAGGGGTGTAGTCCAACTCGGCCGCGCAGGCGTGTCGACCACGGGGTCCTCCGGTGGTGCTTGCGGAGTAGCAGTGTCGAGCGCCGGTCGTGGTGCGCCGATTTCCGGTGACCCCGGTGGGCCCGCCGACGGCCGGTGTCCCCATACGGTGATCCACACAGGAGATCTTCGCAACCTGAATCAACACCATGAGACCTTTTCGGGCCATCGATCACGCCGTCGGCCGCGTCGTGCCGCACCTGCCCCGCGCTGAGTCGGGCCACCCTCTTGAGTCCAGACCAACCAGTCGGTATGTTCTTGCCGCAGCAACAGCCGTATCCGATCAGACGAGGATGTGGTTGACATGGCCGCCACCACTGTCGATGGCACCTGCGACCCGGCTTTCGTTCGCGTACGAGACGTTTTGGCAGCTCAGCTGGCCGATGGCCGGCAGATCGGGGCCGCCGTCGCGGTCCGCGTCAATGATCGAGAAGTGGTCGACCTCTGGGGCGGCCATGCCGATTCAGACCGGTCAAGACCCTGGGCGCCAGACACCGTGGTCAACGTCTGGTCGACCACCAAGGGCGTCGTCGCGCTGGCGTTCCACATGCTGGTCGACCGTGGTCTGCTCGACCCCGACCGGCCCGTCCGTATGTACTGGCCGGAGTTCACGAACGACGCGGTGCTGGTGCGGCACCTGCTGTCGCACCGGGCCGGACTGGCCGCGTTCCGCGAGCCGACCACGGCCGACGAGCTGGCCGACTGGAAGTTGATGATCACTCGGCTGGCGGACACCCAGCCGTGGTGGGAGCCGGGGACCGCGTCCGGCTACCACGCGCTCACCTACGGTTTCCTTGTCGGTGAACTGATCCGGCGGGTCACCGGCGGGACCGTGCGGGAATTCCTCCACCGTGAGGTGGCCGATCGGGCAGGGGCCGACTTCCGGATCGGACTGTCCCCGGCGGACAACCACCGGGTGGCGACCCTGGTGCAGCCGCCGCCCCCGGACCCGGCGGCGTTCCAGGCGATGTTCGCGCAGCTCAATCCCGTGGCGCTGGCGGTGCTGACAAATCCGATAGTCGGCCCGGCCGAGGGCAACGCCGAGTTCTGGCGGGCGGCGGAGATTCCCGCTGCCAACGGGCACGGCACGGCCCGCGGGGTGGCCGCGCTGTACGGGGCCTTCGCGTTCGGCGGTGTCGCCGGTGGACAACGTCTGCTCAGCGCCGGCCAGGCGGAGCGGGCCCGCGAGGGTCAAGGGGCCAGTGTCGACCTGGTCATCGGCGCCGCCGGGCTGGGCGGGCGGGAGTCCGAGTTGGCGTTGGGCCTGTGGTTGTCCGGCCCGGACGGCCACTACGGACCCAACCCCCGCGCGGTCGGACATGACGGCTTCGGCGGCTCGTTCGGGCTGGCCGATCCCGAGGCCGGGCTGGCCATCGGGCACACCATGAACCTGATGGGCAACGTCATCGCCGACGACCCGCGCAAGATGGAGCTCATCGAGGCCGTGTACTCCTGCCTGTGAAAGACAGGTCGCGGTGCGTGACAGGTTCCGGTGGGATAAATCAGGCGGTTGCCGTTTCCTTGGCACTGACGGGTTTCACCTCGGCGAAGGTGGCAGTGGGCCCGGGCTAGGCGTCGGTGCGCAAGGAATGGATCATCCTGCGCAGGATGTGGAGTGCGTCGGCCTGCTCGGCCTCGGTCAGGCCGGCCAGCATTCTGACCTCGACGGACCGGACCGCCACGGTCGCCTTCTCGAGGCTGCGCCGGCCGCGGGGCGTGAGCCGCGTGGGTAGGGCCTTGCCGACCGGCGCCGCTGTGGCCCTGGTGACGTAGCCGTCGCGTTCCAGGGCCTGGAGCAGCACGTTCATCGTCTGCCGGGTCACGAACGCGCCCCGCGCTAGTTCGGAGTTCGACAGACCCGGTCGTTGCGCCAGCAGTTCGAGGCAGGAGTAGTGCGTCACGCTCATCCCGAGCGGCCGCAGCACGTCGTCCATGGCCGAGCGCAGCGCACTGGACGCCTCCTTGAGCAGGTAGCCCAGTGACGTCCGCAGGTCGACACCGTCTTGACTCATGTCAGCATTCTGACATACGTTGACTCGTGTCAGAAAGCTGACATGAGAGAAGGAGTGTCGTCATGCCCGTCACCGGTCCCGACTTCGTCTCGCTACAGGCGAGCGACCTCGCCGCTTCGCAGGCGTTCTACGAGCACTACCTCGGCCTCGTCCGCTCGCCGGCCGGGCCCCCGCACGCCGTCGTCTTCGAGACGAAGCCGATCGCGTTCGCCCTCCGCGACCTCGTCCCCGGCACTGATCTCGCATCGGTCCAGCCCGGCATCGGCGCCGCGATCTGGCTGCACGCCACCGATGTGCAAGCCATTCACGACGCACTGGTCGCCGACGGCCACGCCATCGTCTCCGCACCGATCGACGGCCCCTTCGGCCGGACCTTCACCTTCGCCGACCCCGACGGCTACCGGATCACCCTGCACGACCGCGCCTGACCGGCCTTCCGGCCGGTCAGGCGTGTTGTCAGGTGCAGGTGGCCTGCGGGCCGGCCCAGTCGGCGTGGTCGTTGGTGTTGCCGTCGCCGCCGTCGGTGACGATCAGCCGCAGCAGGCTCGCCCCGGTGACGTCGGCGTGCAGGGTCTGGGCGGGGTCACCGCGTTTGATCAGGCCGGAGTCGGCGACCTTCTTCCCGTCGGCCCAGATCTCGAAGCTGACCGAGCCGGCGCCGGTCTTCTCGTCGTCGAGTCCGACGACGGTGTCGACGGCGGAGCATCGTCCGGCGAGGTAGTAGGTGACGGTGCTGGGGGCGTTGGTGCCCAAGCCCTTGGCGTAGGTCACGC
Source organism: Kutzneria chonburiensis (assembly GCF_028622115.1). Lineage (NCBI taxonomy): Bacteria > Bacillati > Actinomycetota > Actinomycetes > Pseudonocardiales > Pseudonocardiaceae > Kutzneria > Kutzneria chonburiensis. Next base: position 4,494,164 of record NZ_CP097263.1, on the reverse strand, counting down.
CGCCGAGCTTGATCGGATGCCCGTCGCCGGCCTTGGACTCGCCGTTGCTGGTGTTGCGCTCGACCGGTCCGTAGCCGTTGTCGGCCGACAGCCACGGATCGTCGCCGAGTTGCGTGGCCCCGGACGGCAGTGGCGTGGCGACGGAGACCGCGAGATCGTAGTCCATAGTGGACTTGCCGGGTTCGTAGGTCGTGTTGACGTGCAAGGGATAGCTGCCTGGTGGCGTACCGGCGGGCGTGGTGACGGACCACTTGGTCTGGAGATCATGGCCGGGCGACAGGACGGGGTAGAAGGTCGGTGTCGCGGCGCTGACCGTCCAGCCGGCGGGACCGGTGATTTTCACGGCAGCGAAAAGTCCAGGCAGGACACCGTCATTGCTGGTCGTGGTGGTCACGGTGGTCGTGGTGCCGGGCTGCACGAGCGCAGGCGCGCCGGGATAGGGGACCGGCAGCTCGGCGTTGGTGTGCACAGCCGGCGGGTTCGACCACCAGTTGCCGCCCGCGTGCACCCGGAACATCGCCGTGCCGTGCGCCGGCACGGTGGCGCTGATCTTGCCGGCCGTCTCGAACGTCTTGTGCGACCAGAGGTCGTTCAGCTGGTACCCGAACGCCTTGGGCAGGCCGACCGCCGCCGCGGTGGTGCTGATCGTCGCCGGCGAGTTGTTCTCGTTGAACAGCGCCACCGCCCGGTCGCCGTTGGCCAGCGGCTTGGCGACCACGTGCAGACCGTTCGCATTGGACAGTTCAGTTCCCTGAACTCCCAACGGATCCTGGTCGACGGCGATGACGTCCCGGTTGGTCAGGATGCCCATCGTGGCCGGCGTCGCCTTGCGGATGTCCGACCCGATCAGCAGCGGCGCCGCCATGACCGACCAGAGGCTGAAGTGGCTGCGGTACTCCGTGTCGGTCATGCCGCCGTTGCCGACCTCCAGCATGTCCGGGTCGTTCCAGTGCCCCGGCCCGGCGTACGGCGCGAGCACGACGTTCTTCTTGAAGATGGACAGCATCGAGCTGTACTTGTCGCTGATGTCGCCGGTGGTGCGCCAGGAGTTGCCGACCGCCGGGCCCCACGTCCACGGGTCGTTGACGCCCCATTCGCAGAGGCTGTACAGAATCGGCCGCCCGGTCGCGGCGAGTGCGTCGCGCATCGCGCTGTACCGGTCGATGTACTGCTGCGTTGTCGTGCTGCCGGCGTTGTTGCAGTTGTCGTACTTCAGGTAGTCCACGCCCCACGACGCCCACAGCGCCGCGTCCTGCCTCTCGTGCCCCAGTCCGCCGGGAAAGCCCGCCGTGTTGCAGGTTTTGGTGCCGGCACTGGAATACAGCCCGAACTTCAGGCCTTTCGAGTGCACGTAGTCGGCGACCGCCTTGATGCCGTCGGGAAACCGCACCGGATCCGCCACCAGGTCGCCGCTCGCGTCCCGCTGCGGCAGCGCCCAGCAGTCGTCCAGGTTGACGTACTGGTAGCCGGCATCCTTCAGTCCCGACGAGACGAACAGGTCGGCGATGCCCTTCACCATCGTCTCGTTGAAGTCGCCGCTGCAGTGCGTCGCGTTCCAGTTGTTGAACCCCATCTGCGGGGTGCGGGCCAGACCGTTGTCCAGGGCCACCGCGGCCGGCGCGGCGACCAGCGCCAGCCCCGCCGCCGCAGTGACCGCCGCGACCCCGATCGCCGCCAGCCGTAACCGGACAGACATCGGACCTCCTCGTCGACAAGGGCGGTGAGCCCATCACACAAGGAGTCACCCAAGGCCGCAAGGTATCGAAAGACCACTTGACAGTGGCCAGGTCACGGTCAGTGCAGCGTGCCCTCGGCGACGGCCAGGTCATCGGAGGTCTGGAGGCAGGCGAGGGTGAAGGCGGCGAGGCCGTCGGCGATGGTGTGAAGGGGGAGGGAAGGGCGGGAAGCGCCGGCGGAGGCGGTCATCTCGGCGCTGTACGGGACGTGAACGAAGCCGCCACGGATATGGGGCGCGGTGGTGGCGATCAGGTGCATGAGGCCGTAGAAGACGTGGTTGCAGACGAAGGTGCCGGCGGAGTACGAGACGGCGGCGGGGATGCCGGCGGTGCGCATGGCGGCGACGGCGGCCTTGATGGGCAGACCGGTGAAGTAGGCGGCGGGGCCGCCGTCGACGATGGGCTCGTCGATCGGCGACCGACCGCTGTTGTCGGGAATCCGGGCGTCGCTGAGGTTGATCGCCACCCGCTCGGGAGTGATGACGTCGCGACCGCCGGCGAGGCCGACGGCGATGACGACGGAAGGGTTGTGCGCGAGCACCGCCTGCCGCAACACGACGAGGGACTCGTCGAACACGCACGGCAGCAGCTGCTTGACCACGGAGACACCGGGCAGGTCGACGAGGCCGACGGCGTCCCAGGAAGGGTTGACGGCGTCCCCGGCGAACGGCTCGAAACCGGTCAGCAGCACGGTGCTCATGGCTCAGAATCCCATCAGGTACATGATCGCGATGTTGCACACCAGCAGCGGCCCGGCGGTCGGCAGCTGCGCCTTGATCGGCCCGTAGCGGTCCTTCATCTCCAGCAGCACGGCCGGCACGATGTTGAAGTTGGCCGCCATCGGCGTGCACAGCGTGCCACAGAACCCGGCCAGCATGCCCACGGCGAACACGATCGCCGGGTTGCCGTGGAAGCCCTGGATCAGCACGGGCCAGCCGATCGCGGCGGTCATCACGGGAAAAGCGGCGAACGCGTTGCCCATGACGATGGTGAACAGCGCCATGCCGACGCAGTACAGGATCACGGCGATGAGCAGCGATCCCTTGGGCAGGATCGCCGACACGATGGTGCCGACGGCGGTCCCGACGCCGGAGTTGGCGAACACCAGGCCCAGCACGGCCAGCATCTGCGGCAGCACGACGGCCCAGCCGATGGACTGCAACAGCCGGGTGCCCTCGACGAGCGGCAGCGTCAGCTTCACGCCACCGGCCGGCCGCAGCAGCACGAGCCCGACCGCGGTGGCGACGATCGCGCCGACGCCGAGACCGGTCAGGGTCGCGGTGCCGGTGGCCAGCAACGGCTTCCCGCCGACCTTGATGGACACGATCATCGTGCCGAAGATCAGCGCCACCAGGGGAATCATCAGCGCGGGGATGAACAGCTTGCTGCGCAACGTGTTGGCCGCGGAGATGCGGTCGGCCTGACCGGTGGTGGCAATGGTCGTCCGGCCCAGGGCCCCGAAGCCGGCCAACCCGGCGATGACCAGCACGGCCAGCCCCAGCGGCCACGGCGGCGCGGTCTTGTTGACGACGAACGTGGAGTAGCAGAAGGAAAGTCCCAGCAGCGCCCAGAACGCGGCGCCGCCGTACTGCGCGCGGCGATAGCTGAAACCCGCGCCGATCAGGAAGAACAGGCCACACGCCCAGTACAGCCACTCGGCGTCGATCATTGCGCTGCCACCTCCTGCTTGGTGGAGGTCTTGGCCAGGCTCCGGTCGAGCCACAGCAGCCGGGCGCCGTGGATGAGGTACGCGCAGACGGCGGTCGGAATGGCCCAGACCGCGATCTGGAGCGCGTCCAGCTTCAGGTGGTACGTGCTGTCCACGAAGCTCGTGATCAGCAGGATCGACCCGACGGCAAGGAAGATGTCCTCGCCGAAGAACAGTCCGACGGTGTCCGAGCTGGCGGAGAAGGCTTTCACGCGTTCGATCTGCCGGTCGGACAGCTCGCCGTGCCGGCGCAGCGCGGCGGCCAGCGCCATGGGGGAGATCAGCGGCCGGACGGTCTGGGCCGGCCCGCACATGCCGGTCAGCCCGAGCGCCGAGGTGCCCTGCCGGATCAGCATGTACGCCGCGAGCAGGCGGCCGGTGGTCAGCGCGCGCAGCTTGCCGATCAGACGCGCGGCCTGCTGTTGCAGGCCGTACCGTTCGAGCAGGCCGATCGCCGGGAGGGTGATCACGTAGATGGTGACCGAGCGGTTGCCGGCGAAGCCGGTGCCGAAGGTGTCCAGGATGGCGACCGGGTTGAGGCCGCCGAGCAGGGCCGTGACGATGCCGGAGACGGTGACGACCAGCATCGGATTGAGCCGCAGCGCGAAGCCGATCACCACAAGGGCGACGCCGATGAGGACGATCATGTGACCTCCTTCACGGGATGGGGTTCCCAGGAGGGTAAGGGTTGTTCAACAATCCTACAAGACGCTACTACGGACGGTGGTGGCCCGCACCTGAGTGGCTCAGGTGGCCCTGGAGCGCAAATGAGCCACTCACGTAGCGTCCCCCCGGTCGCTCACGTGGGTGAAACGTCCGACTTCCGGCGGGTACCGACCGGTGCGCCTAGCCGGTCAACTGGTCCGACACTGCTACACCGTGTCACGCCCTGGAGTCACGGAAGGATCCCTGCCATGCGCAAGCGCGCCCTGCTCGGCGCCCTCTTCGGCGCCCTGCTCGCCACCTCAGCAGTCGCCGTCCCCACGGCCACCGCCGCGCAGTCCACACTCCCTGCTGTCGCGGCCATCGACTTCTCCGGCACGGTCGCCCTGAACAACTGCTCCGGCTCCCTGGTCAAGCTGGGCAGCGCCCCGACCTCCGGCCCGGCCCTGGTCCTGACCAACGGCCACTGCTACGAGGGCGGCTTCCTCGACCCGGGCGAGGTCCTGGTCAACCGGTCGTCCAGCCGGTCGTTCACGCTGCTCTCCCCGACCGGCGGCAACCTGGGCACGCTGCGCGCGTCCAAGGTCGCCTACGCCACCATGACCGACACGGACATCACGCTCTACCAGCTGAACACCACCTACGACGCGATCAAGTCCCGGTACGGCATCAGCCCGCTGGAGATCTCCACGGTGCACCCGACCGCCGGCACCGCGATCAAGGTGGTCTCGGGCTACTGGAAGCGGATCTACAGCTGCAACATCGACGGCTTCGTCTACCGCCTCAAGGAAGGCGACTGGACCTGGAAGGACTCGATCCGCTACACGTCCACCTGCAACACCATCGGCGGCACCTCGGGCTCCCCGATCGAGGACCCCAGCGGCAAGCTGATCGGCATCAACAACACCGGCAACGAGAACGGCGAGCGCTGCACCGTCGACAACCCGTGTGAGGTCGACCAGTCCGGCAACGTCACCGTCCACGAGGGAACGAACTACGGCGAGGAGACCTACCTGCTCGCCGGCTGCATGACCGGCAGCGCGGTCGATCTGACCAAGGCCGGCTGTGCCCTCCCCAAGCCGTAAGAGGTAAACCCGGTAATGGGTCTTACGCCGGCGGCGCCGTGGTCGCGCGCACGATGAGCTGGGTGTCCAGCTCCTCCTGCCGCACCTCGGCGTCCCGGTTGGCCAACCGGTCCAACAGCAGGTCCACGGCCAGCCGCCCGGCCGGCACGACCGGCATCGCCACCGTGGTCAGCGGCGGCTGGCACAGCGCCCCGAACATCAGGTCGTCGAAGCCGGTCAGCGACACGTCCTCCGGCACCCGCACGCCGCGGTCGCGCAGTCGGGCCAGCACACCGAGGGCCATGATGTCGTTGTACGCCACGATGGCCGTCACCTTCTCGGCCATCGCCAGGTCGGCCGCCTGTAGACCGCCCTCGTAGCGCGGCGGGAACGGCCCCATGTCGACCAGGTCGACATCGTGGCGCTGCACGGCGACGCGCAGCCCGCGGCGACGTTCCTTGTTCGACCACGAGGTGCGCGGCCCGTTGAGGAAGGCGATCCGGTGGTGGCCCAGCGCCACCAGGTGGTCGATGACCTGGCGCATGCCCGAGCCGGAGTTCATCAGCGCCGCCGGCACGCCCCGCATGCGGCGGTTCAGCAGCACCAGTGTCGTGCTGTCGGCCAGCTCCCGCACCTGCTGCTCGTCGATGCCGGGCGAGCACAGGATGACGCCGTCGACCTGCTTGGCCATGGCCCGCACCAGCTGCTCCTCGGCCGCCGGGTCCTCGTCGCTGTCCGCGACGAACACCGCGTGGCTGGCCATCCGGGCCTGGTTCTGCACGCCCTTGAGCACCCCGGTGAAGAACGGGTTGTTCAGGTCGGGCACCACGATGCCGATGTTGCCGGTCTTGCCGGTGATCAGGCCACGTGCGGCCAGATTGGGCTGGTAGCCGAGGTCGGCCGCGACCGCGAGCACGCGTTCCTCGTCGTCGCCCGCACCAGGTCGGGTGAGGTGAGCGCGCGCGACACCGTGGCCACCGACACCTGCGCCTGCCGCGCCACGTCGCGAATGGTCACTGCCACCGACATCCACCTGCCTTCCTGGAGCAACCGGAACTGTACGGGATCTTCGCCTCAGGTCGCGTCAGGTTCGGGCGTGCGACCTTGCCGGGCCAGGAAGTCGAAGTCGCACCCCTGATCGGCCTGCATGATGTGTTCGCTGAACAGGGCGCCGTAACCCCGGTGGTAACGCGGTTGCGGCGGTGTCCAGGAAGCCCGGCGAGTGGCCAGTTCCGCATCGTCCACATGCATGTGCAAAAGCCGTTTCGCGACGTCCAGCGTGATCAGGTCACCGGTTCGGAGCAATGCCAGCGGACCGCCGGCATGCGACTCGGGTGCAACATGCAATACGCAAGTACCGTAACTGGTCCCGCTCATTCGCGCGTCGGAAATCCTTACCACATCGCGCACGCCTTCCCGCAGCAGCTTTTTCGGGATCGGCAGCATTCCGTGTTCCGGCATACCCGGACCGCCCAGCGGGCCGGCGCCGCGCAGCACCAGCACGGAGTCGGCGGTGACCGGCAGATCCTCGTCGTCGATGCGGCGCTGGAGATCGCCGTAGCCGTCGAAGACGATCGCCGGGCCGGTGTGGCTGAGCAGCTCGGCGCGGGCCGCGACGGGCTTGATCACGGCCCCGTCCGGCGCGAGATTTCCCCGCAGCACGGCCAATCCACCGTCGGCGGCCACCGGGTTGTCCAGTGGACGGATGACCTCGTCGTGGAAGACCTCCGCGCCGGCAAGGGTTTCGCCGAACGTCCTGCCGCTGACCGTCAGACGCTCCAGGTGCAGCCGGTCGCGCAGGCGCGTCAGCAGGCCGCGTAACCCGCCGGCGTAGTAGAAGTCCTCCATCAGGAACCGGCCGCCGGGCCGCAGATCGGCCAACACGGGGACGGTGCGGGAGGCCTCGTCGAAGTCATCCGGGGTGATCTTCACGCCGGTGCGGTTGGCCATCGCGACCAGGTGGATCACCGCGTTGGTGGAGCCGCCCAGCGCCAGCACGGTGGTGATCGCGTCGCGGTAGGCCGGCTCGTCCAGCAGCAGCGACGGCCGCAGGTCCTCGCGGACCATCTCCACGATGCGCATGCCGGAGGCCGCGGCCATCCGCTCGTGGCCGGAGTCGACGGCCGGGATCGAGGCCGCGCCCGGCAATGTCATGCCCAGGACCTCGGCGACGGAGGTCATGGTGGAGGCGGTGCCCATGGTCATGCAGTGGCCGGGGAGCGGGCCAGGCCCTCCTCGAGCTCGCCCCACTGCCGGTCGTCGACCAGGCCGGCGCGCCGCTCGTCCCAGTACTTCCACATGTCGCTGCCGCTGCCCAGCACCTCGCCGCGCCAGTTGCCGCGCAGCATCGGGCCGGCCGGCACGAAGATCGCCGGCAGGTCCATGCTGGCCGCGCCCATCAGCAGCGCCGGCGTGGTCTTGTCGCAGCCGCCCATCAGCACCGCGCCGTCGACCGGGTAGGAGCGCAGCAGCTCCTCGGTCTCCATGGCCAGCAGGTTGCGGTAGAGCATGGCCGTCGGCTTCTGGAACGTCTCGCCGCCCATCGAGCCGGCCGGCAGCTCGACCGGGTAGCCGCCGGCCTGCCAGACGCCGCGCTTGACCGCCTCGGCCCGTTCCCGCAGGTGGCTGTGGCAGGGGTTGAGCTCGGTCCACGTGTTGACGATGGCGATCACCGGCTTGCCGAGGTGCTCGCGGCCGCCGATGCCGAGCTGGCGGGTCCTGGTCCGGTGGCTGAACGCGCGCAGGCCGTCGCCCTCGTACCACCGTTGACTGCGCAACATCCGCTGCCTCCTCGTTCGCTCTGGACACCGTCATTGAAAACGTTTACTGTGTGTTTCAGCAACCCGGGGCTACCCCGAGGGAGCAGCACGAACCCCGGTGTGGGTTGACATGCGCGGCGGCTTAGTCAACCCACACCGGCCCTTCACCTGGCACGTTGTAAATCGGCCCGAAAATGCGAGCTGCTCTTTCGTCCCCCTCTTTGGCACGGCCGTACCGGCGTTATCCCCTATCCTGAGCGCTACGCGATCGGGGATGGCGGCGGTGCGCAGATCCGTCGGCCAATTCCGGATGAGAGGGTGCTTGCATGGGCGCGAGGGGTCCGCGTTCCGACAACGACCGGTTGTGGATCGGCTACCTGTCGGTCGGCGCACTCGTGATGCTCGCCTACTACCTCGTGCCGACCGAAGGGGCCGGGGCCGGCGTCAGAATCACGCTGTACTGCCTCGACAGCGCTTCCGCCGCCGTCATGGTGATCTTCGGTCTGGTGCGCCACCGGCCGCGGCCCCGGCTGCCGTGGCTGCTGCTGGCGCTGAGCCAGGTCGTCTACGCAGCCGCCGACGCCACCTTCTACATCTCCCACTACGCGCTCGGCGTCCTCGACTACCCCGGCGCCGCCGACCCGCTGTACGTGGCGCACTACCCGCTCGTCGTCGCCGGCCTGATGCTGCTGATCCGCCGCCGCACGCCCGGGCGCGATCTGCCGGGCGTGCTGGACGCCGCCGTGATCGGCGTCGGCGCGGCCATGCTGTCCTGGCTGTTCCTGATCGCCCCCAACGCGCGGCTGGACGCCCCGGTCGTCGTGAAGGCCTTCTCCCTCGCGTACCCGGTGCTCGACCTGCTCATGCTGACCGTGGCATTGCGACTGATCCTCGGCGGCGGCCGGCGGCCGGCTTCGTTCTACCTGCTCACGTTCAACATGCTCGCGTTCGTCGCCGCCGACACGATGTACGTGTCGCAGCAGTTGGACGGCACCTACGTCACCGGCAACTACCTCGACGCCATCTGGCTGGCCGGCAACCTCGCGCTGGGCGCGGCCGCGCTGCATCCGACGATGGCTCGACTCACCGATCCCTCGCCCGTGCGGGACGCGAGCATCGGGCCGGCGCGTATCGCCGCGCTGTGCGGGGCCGCGCTGATCGCCCCGGTGACGCTGTACATCCAGAGCGCGCGTGGCGACCTTCGGGACATCCCCGTGATCGCGTTGGCCTGCGCGCTGCTGTTCGGTCTGACGATCGCTCGGTTGGCCGGTCTGGTGTCCGACCAGCGGCGGCTGGCCATCACCGACGCGTTGACCGGACTGCACACCCGGCGGTTCTTCGAGGCCCAGCTGCCCATCGAGGTCGCGCGGGCGCGGCGGGCCGGCGGCTCGCTGGCCGTGTTCATCGTGGACGTCGACCACTTCAAGTCGATCAACGACCACTACGGGCACCCGGCCGGCGACCAGGCCCTGATCGAGATCGCCGCCCGGCTGCGTGGGGCCGCTCGGGGCGGGGACGTGCTGGCTCGGTACGGCGGCGAGGAGTTCGCGCTGCTGGTGCCCGAGGCGTCGTTGAGCGAGCTGGCCACCATCGCCGAGCGGCTGCGCCTGCGCGTCGCCAGTAGTCCCGTCGCGTTGTCCGAGGACACCTGGATCGCCGTCACCGTTTCCGTCGGCGCCGCGTGCTTCCCGTTGCACGGCGACAGTCCCAACGAGCTCGTCGCCACCGCCGACCGCGCCCTGTACGTCGCCAAGGCCCGCGGCCGGGACCGGGTCGTCATCGGCGAGGCCGCCGCGACGAGCACCGCCACCGTCACCGACCACACCGCGATGATCGACTACCTCAGTCATGTCGCCGACGAGGTCGATGCCCTGCTGCACGCCCAGGAACACAGCCTGGCCATCAGCCGTTGGGTGCACACCTTGGTCACCGCCCTCGGGCAGGACGAGGCCACCGCCCGCAACGCCGAGCTCGCGGGTCGGCTGCACGACATCGGCAAGATCGTCATTCCCGAGGCCGTCCTGACCAAGCCCACCGCCCTGACCGAGGACGAGTGGCGCCTCGTCCGCCAGCACCCCGAGTACGGCTACCGCTTGGCCCGGATGGTCCCCGGCTTCGGTGTCGTGGCCGACATCATCCGCCAGCACCATGAGCGTTACGACGGCAACGGCTATCCCTCCCGTCTCGTGGGCAACGGCATCCGCGTGGAGGCCCGGGTCCTCGCCATCTGCGACTCGTGGGCCGCCATGCTCGTCGACCGCCCCTACCAGCCGGCGCTGTCCGTCGACGCCGCCGCCGAGCAGCTCCGTCAGGGCCGCGGCACCCAGTTCGACCCCGACGTCGTCGACCTGTTCCTCGACCTGCTGGCCCGGGGCCAGGTCGGCGACCTCAAGCGTCCCACCGAACTCACTCCCGAGCAGCAGCCCTGAGCAGCTTCTTGTCGGGTTTTCCGGCGGGGGTCAGGGGAATCGCGTCCAGCACGGTGATCGCGGCCGGCGCGTACTGACGGCCCATCTGCTCGGTCACGTGGGCCCGCACGGCGTCCAGGTCGAGCTCCGACCGCAGGACCAAAGCGGCGTGCACCTGCTCGATGCCGTCGGAATCCCGCACGCCAAACACAGCGGTGGCGGCGATGGCGGGGTGACGGAGCAGCGCCTCCTCGACCTCGGTGGGGTACACGTGCCCGCCGACGACGATGATCATGTCCTTGAGCCGGTCGGTGACGTGCAGGTAGCCGGAAGCGTCGAAGAAGCCGACGTCGCCGGTGTGCACCCAGCCGTCCCGCCACACCTGGGCGGTCAGCTCGGGGTTGTTGAGGTAGCCCCGGGACTGGCCGTCGGCCCGCTTGATGATCTCGCCGGTCGGCGCGTCGTCGCCGGCGTCGTCGACGATGCGGATCTCGACGCCGGGGAACGGCCGGCCGGCGGTGCCGAGCAGCTCGGGCCGGGCGTGCTCGGCCGGCATGAGGACGCTGATGCCGCCGGCCTCGGTCTGGGCGTACATCTGGAGGAAGATCGGCCCGAACACCTCGACGGCCTCGGCCATCCGCGACGGTGACGACGAGGCCCCGCCGTAGAGGATCACCCGCAGGCTGGAGATGTCCACGGGCGAACGGCGCTGCTGCTCGGTCAGCTGGTAGAGCAAAGCCGGCAGCAGCCACGTGACCTGCACCCGATGCCGCTCGATGGCGTCCAGCACCGAGGCCGGGTCGAAACGGGTCTGGATGACCACGCTGCCGCCGGCCAACAGCACACCGTCGACCATCATGCCGGCGAGGTGGGCCAGGGTGCTGCACACCAGCATCACGTCTGGCTGCCGTGGCCGCCGCGGATCGGTGAGCTGGGCGGTGTGCGGACCGAACGGCAGCAGGATCCCCTTGGGATGCCCGGTAGTCCCGCCGGTATGGCGCACGCAGTAGATGTCGTCGGCGTGCACCGGAACCGGCTCGATCGGCGTGCTCGGCCCGGTCATCTCCGAGAACGACAGGACGTGCTTGATGGTGGCCTGCTCGGCGATGCGCGCCCCGTCGGCGGCATGGGCCGTGTCGGTGACGAGCACGTCGGTCTCGACGTCGGCGGCGATCACGGCGAGCGTGTCGACGGCCATGCCCTCGTACAGCGAGACGACCCGCGCCCCGAGCAGGTTGGTGGCGTAGCGCGCGGCCTGCACCTCGGCCCGGTTGTCCGACATGATCGACACGGTGGAGCCCCGACCGACGCCCCGCTCGCGCAACGCGTGGGCGTAGCGGTGAATGAGGTCGGTCAGCCCGGCGGCGGTGATCGTGCCGCCGTCGGGCTGGTGCACGACCACACGCTCCGGGTCGGTCCCGATGCCGGCCAGCACGGCCGCGACGTAGTTCTGCACATGGCCCCCATCCATCGACGACGGGCGACCGTAACGCCCCCGGCACCGGTGCCGGGGGCGTGTGGTGGATCATCGCCCGTTCGGGCGGGCGGGCGGTCAGGCCAGGTCGGCCAGGGTGTTCCAGAACATGAGCTCGTAGCTCTGGATCAGGCGGCCGTACTCGAAGGCGGCGTCGGTGCCACGGCCGGCGTCGAGGCCGGCCTGCACGATGGCGATGGCGGCCTCGTCGCCGTCGGGCGCGGGGGCGGCGAAGAAGTCGAAGAACGAGCAGCCCTCGTCGTCGAAGCCGTAGTGGGTACGCAAACCGGTGGCGACGGCGGCGCAGTAGTTGCCCCAGGCGGCGAAGTTGGCCACGACGGCCAACGTGACGTCGGTGGGCTCGCCGTTCAACGCCAACCAGGCCAAATAGGACGGATAGGCCTGGCAGCCGGCCAACGGCCTGTACTCCGACAGTGCGGCGGCATCCAACCCGGCGGCGGTGGCGAACTTGCCGAGGTTGTCCAACGCCAGGCCCTCGCCGGCGGCGAGGCCGGAGAAGAAGGCGCCGGCGGCGGGGTTCTCGCAGCGCGACGCCAGCACGAGGAAGCTGCGCCAGTCGCTGACGATGATGCGGTGCTGCTCGGCGGCCAGCGCGGCGAGCGCTTTCCGCGAGGCGGTGCCGGCGGCGATCAGCGGCACCAGGCGGTTCTCGTGCTCGCCCGGCGCCAGGTCCTTCCGGGCGGTCTCCAACAGTTCGCGGGCCGAAGCGGTCATCGCGACGTGTCCCCCTCGTTGATCAGCACAGTGGTCGACTCACGGAGCCGCCGGCTGAAGCCGAGCACGACCGCGGCGTTCGGTGTCCCGGCGACGGCGGCGGCCAGTGCAGCGTAGATCAACCCGGCCAGCACCCAGGTCTCGACCGGCACGATGCCGATACCGGGCGCGGCGTCCTGACCGGGCAGGAGCCCGAGCCCCCAGGCCCCGAAGGCCACCGCGATGATCACGGCGACCAGTCCGGGCCAGTTGGCGAAGGCGGCCTCGCGCCAGGTCGGCACCGCGTCGACCCGGCGGCGCCGCAGCCAGAACTGGTCGACGCACATCACGACCGTGGTGCTGGGCAACGCGATCGACGACCAGCTGGCGACCGTGTAGAAGCCGTCCTGCACGTCCGGGAACTGCCACGTGAACACGGCGGCGATCACGGCCATCAGCAGGCAGGTGTGCCACCGCTTCCAGCCGGGAATGGTGCCGAGCACGTTCTGCCCGCCGTTGATCATCTCGTAGTAGTTGCCGTCGTTGATCGCCACGATCAGCACCGCCGCCACCACGCCGCCCAGCCACAGCGCCCCGAACAGCGAGTACTCGACGGTGTAGCGGAAGGCCGGCCCGAAGTCGAACTGGCTGGCCCCGGACAGCTCGGCCATCATCCAGCCGCCGGCCACGAACAGCACCAGCCCGACGGCGAACGCGATGCCGAAGGCCGGCGCGGGCCACAGGAACTTCGGCTTGCCGTAGCGCCAGGTGTCGGGCTCGTTGCCCCACATCACGGAGCCGATGGCCACCCCGACACCGGTCAGGAAGGGCAGCTCGGCGCTGGGCTGGGGCTTGGCCGACAGTGCGTCGTCCGGCATGGTGCCGATGCCCTTCACCACCAGGTACAGCACCCACACGATCATCAGCGGCGCCGCGACCCAGCGGGCGAAGGCGGCGATTCCCTTGAAGCCGAACAGGTTGTTGGCGATGCCGAGCACCGCCAGCACCACGCTGACCACCACGACGTGACCCCAGCCGTACAGGCCGTCGAACAGGGTGGCCAGCAGGTTGAAGGCGAACGCGGTCCAGCCGGCGGCCACGCCGACCAGCAGCAGGCTGACCAGGGCCGAGCCGACCTTGCCGAGGATGGAGCGGGTGAGCAGCGCGTGCGTCTGGCCGGTGGTGGAGCCGAGGTAGGCGGCGGGCAGCGCGTAGAGGAAGTACGCCACGGCCCCGATCGCGCCGGCGCCGACCGCCTGCAGCAGCGAGTAACCCGCGTCGTGGTACTGGAAACCCAGGAACAGGTAGGTGAAGCCGGCGGCCAGCGTCACCCACAGGGCGACGAAGTGGTAGCGGGACCGGCGCTCGTCGGCCGGCACGATGCCGGCCGCGCCGGTCGAGTAGTCGTGATCTGTCGTGTCAGCCACCAGCGCGCCCTCTCCCAGTGCCCACAGTGTTGGGAAAGCTACTACACGCAGCGTGAGGACCGACCCGTCGGCAGGCGCAAGGCACTTAACCCGAAGAGCCCAAAGTTGATCACTCCGGGCAGTGAAGTTGCCCTTGTGTACCCCCGAACGCGTGACTCAGGCCGAGTCACGCAGCCGGCGCAGCGCCAGCGCGAGGGTCAGCCGGAACCGGCCGGCCGGCGAGTCGACGGCGTAGCCGATGCTCGTCTCGGCCCGGGCCAGCCGGGCGGCGACCGAGCTGTGGTGCCGGTGCACGAGCGTCGCGGCCTTGCGCACGGAGTCGGTCGCGGCCACGGCGGTCAGCACGTCCAGCGTGTCCGGCCCGCCGGCCTCGGCGGCCAGCCGGTCCAGCGCCTGCACGTCCGGGATGTCGCCGATCTCGGCCACCTTGATCTGCTGGGCGATCGGCCCGAGGGCGCCGAGATCGTCCCAGCGCATGGCGTCGACCACGCCCGGCGCGGCGAACCGCACCGCGACCGTGGCCGCCCGCCACGACTCCGGGGCTCGCATCGCCGGCAGCACCGGGCCGATGCCGATCGTGTGTCCGATCGGGACGATCGTTTCCGCCGGCACCAGGACCGCGTGCTGACGGCCGATCGCCGCCTGCGGGCCGGGCGGCTCCGGCAGCGGGCCGCTGCCGACGGCCAGTACGCGGATCGGCGTCAGCGGCGAGAAACCCAGCAGGTGCAGGGCCCGTGACCGCTCGGCGTCGCCGGCCGAGGCCGACACGATCAGTTCGACAAGGGCCGGATCGTCCAAACCGGACAGTCGGGACCTGGTCTCGCCGAGCAGCACGGCCGCCGCGATGGCGAACCGTTCCAGCACGATCTCGTCCAGCGGCAGCGGCCCGCCGTCCCGCTCCAGCCAGACCCGGCCGCCGCCGTCCAGCTCGCGGCTCACCGACGGCGGCGGGGCGGCAGCCAGCGACGCGCCCTCGGCGTCCACCCGCAGCCACACGCCGGTCTCCGGCACGGCCAGGCCGGCCGGGCACTCCGCCAGCTGCGCGGTGCTGGCCACCAGCCGCTCGAGACCGGCGTGCTGGGCCACCAGCGCGTCGAAGAAGCTGATCACCCGCACCGCGCTCGCCGCGTCGGAGTCCAGCGCGGACAGGCGCAGCAGCAAGCCCTCATGCATCGAGGCTAGCCGCTGGCCCGGCTTATCCGCTAGCGAGATCGCTTTTCGTAGACGAGATGGTTCCAGCCGACGATGGCGACCAGGATGTACCAGCCCCACCGATACAGTGTGGGCGCCGCGGCGAGATAGGTATTGGTGGAGTCGGTGCGCCACAGACCGAGGGCGATGTTGCCATTGGCGTCCATCGAGAAGTCGTAGGTCGCCAAATGGCCGTCCTGATTGCGGACGGCGATCTGGCCGTAGCCGTTGACCGAGCCCGCGGTGGCGATGGACGGTGCGCCGCTGATGAGGACGCCCGGTAGCTGACGCCAGTTGCCGGTCCAGATCATTCGTCCGTTGTTCATGCGGCCGAACGTGAGATAGACCTGATTGTCGATGCCCCTGTGCACCGCCACGATGTAGTCCTCGACCGATGAATGCGTGCCGAGCTCCGTGATGGCCGGCGTGCTCGACGTCGCCCCGTTGCCGGCGATCTCGCCCAGCCCGGTCCAGGACATGATCTGGTCGAACTGGCCCATGTACATGTGGCTGTCGGTGCCCCGATAGGCCAGCATGAGCCGGGTTTCCTGCTGGTAGAGGGCCACCGACACGCTGCCGAGGGCCCGCTGGCCGGGAATGGCCACCCACGGCGTCCACGTGCTGTCGTTGATCCGCGCCGCCCAGTAGATCTGCTGGTCGAAACCGACGTGGAAAACGACCATCCGGCCGTTGAAGAAAATCGCCGTCGGTGCGAACTCGGTGCGCCCTCCGCCGGGGATCTCCCGTGGCGCGCTGCCGTTGATCTCGTAGTACATGGGCCGGAGACCGGTGCCGTCGCCGTGCCACACCCGGAACACCGGGCCGTTCTCCTCGTCGAACGACGCCGAGCCGACGGCATCGTTGGAAATCATGTTGTTCGGTTTCTGCTGCTCCCAGTTGAAGCCCTCGTTGGCCGAGGCGGTCGTGGCCACGAGTAGCGTGACGGCGATGGCCGCGACGGCCGTTGTCAGGGCGCGCCGTATTCTTCGCACTGAATTCCCCTCCAGGTATGTGACGAGGTCTCGACTTCACGCTATCGGCGGCTTTTCGGTGGCGACAAGGTTCGCGGACCGTCGGTGCAGCATTGCGGTTCACGTTCGATTTTCGGGCACTCGATTACCGGACTCGGCTGTCCGGACGCAGCCAGTTGGCGGGGCGGAACCGGCCAACCCGCGCCAGTTGTCGGGTGCGCCGGCGCCGGCCCGAGCGGCAGGCTGGTGGCATGACATACGCGATCGATCCGGAACTGCTCCCGTGGCTGGCGATGATGCCCGACGGCGTCGGCTTCGAGGACGTCCAGGCCAGCCGGGCCCGCATGGCGTCGATGCGCGAGCAGATGCCGACGTACGAGCCGGCCAACCCGGTCACCGTCGAGGAGAAGCTGATCCCCGGCCCGGCCGGCGCCCCCGAGGTGCGGGTGCGCGTCTACACGCCGACCTCGGCGCCGGCGCCGAGGCCCGGCTTCGTCTCCATCCACGGCGGCGGCTTCGCCATCGGCGACCTGGACCAGGACGCCCCGATCAGCACGGAGATCGCCGACAAGATCGGTGCGGTCGTGGTGTCGGTCGACTACCGGCTCGCGCCGGAGAACCCGTACCCGGCCGGGCTCGAGGACTGCTACGCGGCGCTGGAGTGGACCGCGGCCAAGGCCTCCGAGCTCGGCATTGACCCCGAGCGCATCGGCATCGGCGGCATGAGCGCCGGCGGCGGCCTCAGCGCCGGCCTGGCCCTGCTGGCCCGCGACCGCGGCGGCCCCGCGGTCAAGTTCCAGCTGCTCGGCATCCCCGAGCTCGACGACCGGCTGGACACGCCGTCCATGACCAAGTTCGTCGACACGCCGCTGTGGCACCGCCCCAACGCCATCCTGAGCTGGAAGTACTACCTCGGCGGCAAGCCGGCCGACCAGTACGCCGCCCCGGCCCGCGCCGAGGACCTGTCCGGCCTGCCGCCGGCTTACGTCAACGTGTGCGAGTTCGACCCGCTGCGCGACGAGGGCATCATCTACGCCCTGCGGCTGCTCCAGGCCGGCGTCCCGGTCGAGCTGCACCACTTCCCCGGCACCTTCCACGGTTCCGAGATGGTCCGCGCGGCCGAGATCACCAAGCGCATGGCCGCCGAGCGCCTCGACGCCATCCGCCGCGGCCTGAGCTGACTTTCGGCTTGGAAGGGGCCTTCCTGCACTCCGAGTGGAGGAAGGCCCCCTTCCACACTTCCGCAACCGGTTTCAGGGGGTGAAGGGGAAAGATCCTCGGGGCGGGCACCGGGGGCGTGTTGCCGGGTGGGGTGGGCGGGCGTATGGTCCGGCCAACTGAACAGGTCTGGACAGGATCAGAGGAGCCCTCGATGGCCCCCGGTGCGGACTCGGCCCCCTCCAGGTGGAGGCCAACGGCATCAACGTGATCGGCGACGACGAGCGCAAGGGCACCGCCAGACAGCTGTTCTGGCCGTGGTTCGGCGCGAACGTCTCGGTGCTCGGCCTGAGCTATGGCTCGTTCACGCTGGGCTTCGGCATCTCGTTCTGGCAGGCCGTGATCGCCGGCCTTGTCGGCATCGTCTTCTCCTTCCTGCTGTGCGGCTTCGTCGCGGTGGCCGGCAAACGCGGCTCGGCGCCGACGATGATCCTGAGCCGGGCGGCGTTCGGCGTGCGCGGCAACTGGGTCGCCACGGCGATCTCCTGGGTGCTGACGGTCGGCTGGGAGACCGTGCTGACGGTCCTGGCCACGCTGGCCACGGCGACCGTGTTCACCCAGCTCGGTTGGGGCGGCGGCCCGGTGGTGAAGATCCTGGCCCTGCTGGTGGTCGCGGTGCTGACCATCGGCGGCGGCGTGATGGGCTTCGACCTGATCATGCGCATGCAGACCGTGATCACGATCGTCACGGCCGTGCTGACGCTGATCTTCATCGCCTTCGTGATCCCGCACATCGACTGGGCCAAGGTCTCGGCCGTGCCGGCCGGCTCGACCGGCAGCGTGGTCGGCGCGCTGGTGTTCCTGATGACCGGGTTCGGCCTCGGCTGGGTGAACGCGGCCGCGGACTACTCCCGCTACCTGCCGCGGACCACGTCCAGCCGCGCGGTGATCGGCTGGACCACGTTCGGCTCGGCGCTGGCCCCGGTGGTGCTGCTGGTGATGGGCCTGCTGCTGGCCGCATCCTCGCCCGACCTGAACAAGGCCATCGCCGCCGACCCGATCGGCGCGCTGGCCAGCGTGCTGCCCACCTGGTACCTGGTGCCGTTCGTGATCGTCGCGGTGCTCGGCCTGGTCGGCGGCGCGGTGCTGAACATCTACTCCTCCGGCCTGGCCCTGCTGGCCGCCGGCCTGAAGGCGCCGCGGTTCGCGGCGGCGCTGATCGACGGCGTGATCATCATCCTGGGCACGATCTACGTCGCCTTCTTCGCCGACGACTTCCTCGGCCCGTTCCAGGGCTTCCTGATCACGCTGGGCACGCCGATCGCCGCCTGGTGCGGCGTGATGCTGGCCGACATCGCCTCCCGCCGCAACGGCTACGCCGAGGCCGACCTGTACGACCCGAGGGGCCGCTACGGCAGCGTGCGCTGGGTGGCCGTCGGCACCGTGCTGGTGTCCACTGTGGTCGGTTGGGGTCTTGTCACCAACACGTACGCGGAGTGGCTGTCCTGGCAGGGATATCTGCTCGGCCCGCTGGGCCTGGGCGGCCGGGACGGGGCGTGGGCCGCGGCCAACCTCGGCGTGCTGGCGGCGTTGGTGATCGGGTTCGTGGTCACGTGGGCGACCCAGCGGTCGAAGGTGCGTGAGCAGGAGCTGGTGGCCGTATGAAGGCGCACCTGGCGGTGATCGACATGCAGTACGTGTTCGCCGATCCGCGCAGCCAGTGGTTCACGCCGGGTTTCGAGGGCGTGATGGCCCCGATCCACAAGCTGGTGGCCGCTTTCCCGGACGTCACGTTCACCCGGTTCGTCGCGCCGGCCCGGCCGATCGGCGCGTGGAAGCTGTACTACGCGCGCTGGCCGTTCGCCTTGCAGCCGCCGAATGCCGAGATCTACCAACTGGTCGACGGCTTTGACGGGTCCACAGTGGACGAGATCACCTTCGGCAAGTGGGGTCCGGCGCTGGCCGACCGGGTCGGTGACGCGGATGTGTTGGTGCTGGCCGGCGTCGCCACGGACTGCTGCGTGCTGTCCACGGCGCTGGCCGCCGCGGACGCGGGCCAGGTGACTTGGGTCGTAGCCGACGCCTGCGCGGGCATGGACGACGCGGCGCACGAGCGGGCGTTGGACATCGCTCGCGGCTACAGCCCGCACATCGAGGTCAAGCAGTTGGACGAGGTGCTCGCGTGCTGCGCCTGAAGTACGAGCAGATCGCCGACCAGCTGGCCCGGGACATCCAGCACGGCCGGTTACCGCGCGGCGCGCGGCTGCCCGGCGAGCACGTGCTGGCCAGCCGCTTTTCCGTCAGCCGCAACACGATCCGGCAGGCGCTGGCCGAGCTGGGCAGCCGCGGCCTGATCGCCACCCACTCCGGCAAGGGCTCGTTCGTCACCTTCGACGACCGCCCGCTGGACGACCGGGCCGGCTGGACCAAGGCGCTGGCCGACCAGGGCGTGCACACCACGATCGAGGTGATCCGGCTGGAATTGGTCACCGACAGGGACATGGCCGACCGGTTCGGCCTGGACACCGCGGAATTCGTGGCACTGGACCGGGTCCGCTCCATCGCCGGCGGTCCGGCGATCTCCTTCGAGTGCATGCGGGTGGCGGCCACCGGGCGGATGCGCGGCCTGCCCGAGTCCGGTGTGGACGGTTCGATCTACGACGTGCTGCGCGAAGAGGGGCTGGTGCCCGAACAGGGGGAGGAGTGGGTCGAGTTGGGGCGGATCAGCGAGGTGGAGGCGGCTGTGCTCGGCCGCACGCCGGGAGAGCGCTTCCTGCGGGCGCGCCGGCTGTGCCGGGACGGCAACGGTGTTTTCGTGGAGCACACGGAGAGTCTGCTGGACCCGGACCGGTTCCGGCTGCACCTCAAGTTCGGTGGCGTGGAGTGAGCCGCGCGCTGGCCGCCTTCACCGGACTGGCCATCGGCGACGCGCTGGGCATGCCGACGCAGTCGATGCCGCGGGAGGCGATCCAGGCCCGCTACGGCGTGCTCACCGGCTTTGAGCCGGGCCCGGACGACCAGCCGATCGCGCCGGGCATGGCCGCCGGCTCGATCACCGACGACACCGAGCAGGCAGTGTTGTTGGCCCGGCTGGTGGTCGCCGGTGACGGTCATGTCGACGCGCACCAGTTGGCCGCGGATCTGTTGGCGTGGGAAGAAGACATGCGCCGTCGCGGGTCGCTCGACCTGCTCGGACCGTCCACAAAGGCCGCGGTCGGCGCGGTCGCGGCCGGCGAGAGCCTGGAGAAGGCCGGCCGGTTCGGCACGACCAACGGTGCCGCGATGCGCATCACCCCGGTCGGTATCGCTTGTGACGTCGGCGATTTGCCGTCCCTTGTGGACAGTGTCGTCGAGGCGAGCTGGGTGACGCACAACACCGGTGTGGCGCTGTCCGGCGCGGCGGCGGTCGCCGCGGCGGTGAGCGCCGGGATTGCCGGCGCGGACGTCGCCGAGGCGACGAAGATCGCGTCGGAGGCGGCCCGGTTGGCGTCGACGCGCGGAAACTGGATCGCCGCAGGCGATGTCGGCACCAGGCTGGCCTGGGCGGCCGAGCTGGTCGAGGGCTTGCCGCCGGGTGAGGCCGCCGAGACGATCTACCGTTTGGTCGGCACGAGCGTGGCCACCCAGGAGTCGGTGCCGGCGGCTTTTGCCGTGCTGGCCGTGCATCCGGACGATCCCTGGCGGGCTTGCCTGCTGGCGGCGTCGCTCGGCGGCGACACCGACACCATCGCCGCCATCGTCGGCGCGATCGCCGGGGCGTGTCACGGCGACGACGCGTTCCCGGACGAGGCGGTCCGCACCATCCACGCGGTCAACGACCTCCCGCTGGCCGGCCTGACCGCGGAACTGCTGGCGCTGCGCGGATGAGCCGCCTGGTGCACGTGGGCCAGGTGATCGTCGACATCGTGATGTACGTGCCGCACCTGCCTGAACGCGGCGGCGACGTGCTGGCGTCCAGCGGTGGCACCGAGGTCGGCGGCGGCTTCAACGTGCTCACCGCCGCCGTGCGCCAGGGGCTGACCGCCGCGTACGGCGGCATGCACGGCACCGGACCGCTGGGCGACCTGGCCCGCAAACGTTTGGCGCAGGAGCACGTCGACGTCCTGCAACCGAAGCTGTCCACAATGGACACGGGCTTCACGGTGGCACTGATCGACGCCGACGGCGAGCGGACGTTCGCCACCACCTTCGGTGCGGAGGGCCAGCTGCGGATCAACGACCTGCGGCGGATCCGAGTCTTCCCGGACGACATCGTGTACGTCTCGGGCTACGGCCTTGCGCTGCCGGTCAACGGCCCGGCGGTGTGCTCCTGGCTATCCACAGTGGACTCACGGAACACCGTCGTGCTCGACCCGGGGCCGCTGGCCGCGGAGATCCCGGAGGCCGTGCTGAAACCCGTGCTGGACCGGGCCGACTGGATCAGCTGCAACGAGCGCGAGGCCCGGCTGCTGACCGGCGAGGACGATCCGATCAAGGCCGTCACCGAGCTCCGGCGCCGCAACGCCATCGTTCGCACCGGGGCCGGCGGCTGTATCGTCGCCACGGCCGAGGAAGTGGTTACGGTGCCGAGCTTTCCGGTCGAAGTCGTGGACACCAACGGCGCCGGCGACGCGCACACCGGGGCGTTCATCGCCGGCCTGGCTGACCGCTTGTCACCGATCCAGGCGGCGCGGCGGGCAAATGCCGCGGCCGCGCTCGCCGTCACCCGACGTGGCCCGGCTGCTGCGCCTACCATCGAGGAGGTGCAGAAGCTGCTGAAGGAGACTGGGGATGTCGCTGACTGACCGGGTGGCCGCCGCGGTGGCCAACCCGTTGACCACGGACGCGTTCGATCCGCACGCGGAGCTGGCCGAGGTGCTGGCCGGCATCGGCATGAGCCCGGCCGACACCGGCGGCGAGATCACCCTTTGTCGGCGCCGACCCGGTGGTGCCGAGCACGCTGCGGCTGGGCGGCGCGGCGGCGATCGCGCTGGTGGCCAAGTCGGCGGCGATGGCCAAGCTGTGGCGGCTGCGCGGCGGCGACGGCCAGGACATCTCGGTCGATCTGCGCGTCACCCCGCACCGGCTCTGCCCGTTCTACGACCGCAAGTGGGAGAAGCTCAACGGCCACGTGCCGGTGTCGGCGGCCAATCCCACCAACGCCTTCGGTTTCGGCTTCTACCGCACCGCCGACGACCGCTGGGTGATGCCGCTCAACCCGTACCCGAAGATCAAGGTCGCCGCCCAGAAGTTGTTGGACGTGCCGGACGACGCCGAGCGGGTGGCCCAGGCAGTGTCCAAATGGGACGCTCGCGACCTGGAGGCGGCGGCTGTCGAGGCCGGCGTCGTGCTGCCGATGTTGCGCTCCACCGGGGAATTCCTGGCCGAGCACACGGGCATCGAGGACCTGCCGCTGATCGAGATCACGCGGATCGGCGACTCCGACCCGGAGCCGCTGCCCGGCGGCGTCGAGCTGCCGCAGATCGATCAGCCGCTGGCCGGGATTCGCGCGCTGGGCATGGGGCACGTGATCGCCGGCGCCGGCGCCGGCCGGGCGCTGGCCCTGCACGGCGCGGACGTGTTGAACCTGTGGCGGGTCAACGAGTTGGAGCACGATGTCACGTACATCACGGCCAACGTCGGCACCCGGTCGGCGACGATCGATCCGCGTGCCGACCGCGAGTTGATCACCAATCTGCTGGCCGGGGCGGACATCTTCTATGCCAACCGCCGTCCGGGCTACCTGGCCCAGATCGGCTTCTCGGCCGAGGAAGCGGCGCAGGTCCGGCCGGGCATCGTGCACGTCACGGCCTCGCTCAACGGCGACCACGGCCCGTGGGCCGGCCGGGTCGGCTTCGACCAGACCGCCGGCAGCCTGGTCGGCATGATGAACCTCGAAGGCTCCGGCGACGCCCCCAAGCTGCCGCCGATCCTCGTGGTCAACGACTACATCGTGTCCTGGCTGATGGCCACCGGCGCGGCCGAGGCGCTGGCCCGCCGGGCCGTCGACGGCGGCAGCTACCGGGTGCACGTCTCGCTGACCCGGGCGGCCCTGTGGATCTTGAGCATGGGCGTCTTCGACCAGGGCTACGCGGCCGAGGTCGCGGGAAGCGTTGAGCAGCACCGGTATCTGGATCCGGAGACGTTCACTGTGGACACTCCGCTGGGCGAGTACCAGGGCGTGACCGAGCAGGTGCGGATGTCGGCGACGCCCGGCCGCTACGCCGTGCCGCTGGTGCCCCGCGGCTCGTCCAAGCCGGTCTGGCTCTGACCGAAAAGGAGCGTACCGGCCGGTCGCAGGGGCATCGACTCGGCCGAAGCCGCCGATCGAGCTAGGCTCACGACATGACCGATGTGCTCCAGGAGATCCCGGCTGTCGTCCACCGGCTGCGGGCCGCGTTCCGGTCCGGCCGGACCAAGCCAGTGTCCTGGCGGCGTGAGCAGCTCGGCGCGCTGCGGGCCATGCTGACCGAGCAGCAGGACGCGTTCGGCGCGGCGCTGTTCGCCGACCTGGCCAAGAACGCCGACGAGGCCAACCGGACCGAGATCCACTTCACGGTCCGGGAGATCGACCACACGCTGGCCAACCTGGACGCCTGGCTCGCGCCTGAGGACGCCGAGCTGCCCGAGCGGCTGCTGCCCGGTCGCGGCACGGTCGTGCGCGAGCCGCTGGGCGTGGTGCTGGTCATCGGGCCGTGGAACTACCCGCTGCAACTCGTGCTGGCCCCGCTGGTCGGCGCACTGGCCGCCGGCAACGCCGCCGTGATCAAGCCGAGCGAGCTCGCGCCGGCCACCACCGCGGCCATCGCCCGGTTCGTGCCGCAGTACCTCGACCAGGAGGCCGTCGCCGTCGTCGAGGGCGCGATCCCGGAGACCACCGCGCTGCTGGAACAGCAGTTCGACCACATCTTCTACACCGGCAACGGCGTCGTCGGCCGGATCGTCATGACGGCCGCGGCCAAGCACCTCACGCCGGTCGCGCTGGAGCTCGGCGGGAAGAGCCCGGTCGTGGTGGACGCCGAGGTCGACCCGGTCGTCACCGCGCAGCGGCTGGTCGAGACCAAGTTCCTCAACGCCGGCCAGACCTGCGTCGCCCCCGACTACGTGCTGGCCATCGGCGCCGGCGCGAAGCTCGAGGCCGCGCTGGCCGACGCCGTGCAGGCCAAGTTCGGCGACGACCCCGCGCAGAGCCCGGTGTACGGCCGGATCGTCAACCACCGGCACTTCGACCGGCTCAGCAACCTTTTGGCCAGCGGCCGCGTGGTCGTCGGCGGTCAGACCGACCGCGAGCACAAGTACATCGCGCCGACCGTGCTGGCCGACGTCGACCCTGCATCGCCGGTGATGGGCGAGGAGATCTTCGGCCCCATCCTGCCGATCATCTCCGTGCCCTCGCTCGACGCGGCCATCGAATTCATCACCTCGCGGGACAAGCCGTTGGCGCTCTACGCCTTCACCGACTCGGAATCGACCAAGGAACGCATCCTGGCCGAGACCTCGTCCGGTGCGGTCGGTTTCGGGTTGCCGGTGATGCACCTCGGCGTGCCGAGCCTGCCGTTCGGCGGCGTGGGGGAGAGCGGCATGGGCCGCTACCACGGCAAGTACTCCATCGACACGTTCAGCCACCTCAAGGCCGTGCTGGACAAGCCGCTGTCGTGAAATTCGGTGTACAGCCCGGTTAGCCTCGGGAAGTGCCTGAGGCTGCCGAGCTGTACAACGCGATGAACCCGTGGTCCGGCCGGGCCGACGACCGGTTCTACCTGGATCTGGTGCTGGGCGCGGAATCCGTGCTCGATGTCGGCTGTGGTACGGGGACGTTGCTGGCCAAGGCCCGCGAGGCCGGGCATACCGGGCGGCTCGTCGGTTTCGACCCCGACGCCTCGATGCTGGCGCAGGCGCCCGCCGGCCTCGATCTGGTGCACGGGGACCTGTCCACCCTGCACTGGGACAACGAGTTCGACCTGGCCGTGATGACCGGGCACGCTTTCCAGTGCCTGCTCACGGATGCCGACGTGCTGACCACCTTGCGCGGCGTCCGCGCC
Source organism: Kutzneria chonburiensis (assembly GCF_028622115.1). NCBI lineage: Bacteria > Bacillati > Actinomycetota > Actinomycetes > Pseudonocardiales > Pseudonocardiaceae > Kutzneria > Kutzneria chonburiensis. The sequence goes on along the minus strand of NZ_CP097263.1, from coordinate 4,468,870 downwards.
GCCTTGAAACCAGGCGGCCGGTTTGTTTTCGAGACGCGTAATCCGGTGGCTCGCGAGTGGGAGCAGTGGCCGCTCGGCGGCTTCGAGTTCCCGTGGGAGGGCGAGCAGGTCCGCGTCTTCTACGAGGTGCAGCCGATCGTCGGTGATGTCGTCGACCTCGTGGAGAACATCGTCGCCGCTGGTTGGCAGCGGGCCGACGCCGGCCGGCTGCGCTTCCTCTCGGCCGAGCGGCTGGCCTCGCTCGCCGCCGAGGCCGGCCTCGACGTCGTCGACCAGTACGGAACCTGGGACCGCAAGCCCTTCGAGACCGACAGCGCGGAGATCATCTCGGTGCTCGCAGCCCGTCCAGCACGAGGTCGATGAGCCTGGCGGTCTGCTCGACGTCGTCGGTGGCCAGCGAGATCCCGTTGAGCACGGTCAGGATGTCGAGCCCGTCGATGTCGGACCGCAGCTCGTAGCCGCAGGCCAGGATGAGCTTGCTGAGGGCGTCGAGCACGATGGCCCGCATCGGCACGAACGGGTTCTCGCCGGAGGCGAGGACCATGCGGAATGCGTCGGCCATGCCGTGTTTGGCCGTCATGAACTCGGTGAATCGCCCCAACCACAGCCTGAGCGCGATCAGCGGCTCGTAGGTGATCAGCAGCGCGTCGGCGTGCTCGGCCACGTTGATCATCTCGGCCCGGTGCACCGCCACGAAAAGCGCTTCCCGTGACGGGAAGTGCCGGTAGAGGGTGCCGATCGCCACCCCGGCCTGCCGGGCGATCTCCTCCAGCGACGCGTCCGCGCCTTTGGCCGCGAAGGCCGGCGCGGCCGCCGCCAGCAGCGCGTCGCGGTTGCGCTGCGCGTCGGCGCGCAGCGGTCGTTCCGTCATCTCTCGTACTCCCGGACCAGCCAATGTGAGCCCCCTCATGTTACAGGCGGAGGCCCCTCAGGTTATTATTCGGAGGTGCCTCAGGTTAGAACGGAGAAGATCATGACTTTCGGTTGGGAGACCACCGCCGACCAGGCCATTTCCGGTATCCGGCTGGACGGCAAGCGGGCCGTCGTCACCGGCGCTTCGTCCGGTATCGGCTTCGAGACCGCCCGGGTGCTGGCCGCCGCCGGCGCCGAGGTGACGCTGGCCGTGCGCGATATCGACGCCGGCAACCGGGCCGCCGCCCAGATCCCCGGGGCTAAGGTTGCCGTCCTCGACCTCGCCGACCTTGCTTCGGTCACCGCCTTCACCAGGGCGTGGACCGGCCCGCTACACCTGCTGATCAACAACGCCGGCGTGATGGCCTTGCCCACCCGTCAGCTCACCTCCGCCGGCTGGGAGATGCACTTCGCCGTCAACCACCTCGGCCACTTCGCCCTGGCCACCGGGCTGCACCACGCCTTGGCCGCCGAGGGCGCGCGCATCGTCTCGTTGACCTCTCGCGGCCATCTGCGCGCCCCCGTCGACTTCACCGACATCAACTTCGCCGTCCGGCCTTACGATCCCCTCATCGCTTACGGCCAGTCCAAGACCGCCGACATCCTCTTCGCCGTCGAGGCCGGCCGGCGCTGGGCCGCCGACGGCATCACCGCCAACGCCGTGCACCCCGGCGGCATTCTCGACACCAACCTCTCCCGCCACATGCCGCCCGCCTACCTCGAGGCCACCAAGGCCTCCAGCCAGCAGACGCTCAAGTCCGTCGGCCAGGGCGCCGCCACCACGATCGTTGTCGCCACCTCGCCCGACCTTGCCACCGTCACCGGTGCGTATTTCGAGGACTGCCAACGTTCTGCGGTGATCGGTCCCGACGACGGAGACATCCCTTCCCACCCCCGCGGCGTCGCCTGGTACGCCCTCGATCCCGACAGTGCCACCCGCCTGTGGGACCTGTCGGCCGCCACGTCATAGGTCGACGTACACCCGCCCCATGCCGTAGTCGTACACCTTCGCCTGCCGCCCCAGCACCTCCACCGCGAACCGTGCCAACCCGCTGCTGGGCGGGACCAGCGGCAGATCGATCTCGCGGTGCGTGTACCAGATCGCCGGCGTGACCAGGCCGTCGTCGTCCAACTGTTCGCCGTCCAGGATCACCAGCAGGCACTGGAAGCCCGGCCCCATCTCTGTGAGCTCCGCTCGGATCTGGCCCAGCATCCACGCCCCGGCTGCGATCAGCTGCCCCGCCCGGGCCCGCGGCGCGAGGCCGTCCAGGAACGCCACCTGGCTCACCCGTGAGTACAGCGGCACCTCGTCCACCGATTCGATCGGCCGCCGGAACCCCGCTACTTTGTCCAGTTCCTCCTCGGCGACCAGTCGTTCGAAGTCCGGCAGGAACCGCGGGTCCGGTTCGATCATGGTGTCTTCCCCCTGCTTCCTGGTGCCCGCACCGCGCGCCAAGCACCACCCGGCCCGACCCCGGACCGCAGCTACGCCTACTGGGACTCGCGGAAGGCGCGCAGGATGTGCTCGGCGACGAGGGTGGCGGTGAGCTCGCCGTCGCGGACCTGGCGTTCCAACTCCGGCACCAGCGAACGGACGGCGGGACTTCCGTGCAGGGAAGCCAAGAGCTGGTCGTGGACCATGGACCAGGTCCAGTCGACCTGCTGCTGACGGCGGCGGGCGGCCAACGAGCCGTCACTGTCCAAAAGGGAGCGATGGGCGCGGACGGTGTCCCAGACGACGTCGAGGCCGGAGCCGGTCAAACCGCTACAGGTCAACACCTTCGGCGCAGCGGTGGGGCCGCGGAGCAGGCGCATGGCGCCGGTGAGCTCGCGGGCGGCCTTGCGGGCGTCGGCCTCGTGGGGACCGTCGGCCTTGTTGACGGCGACGACGTCGGCGAGCTCCAGAACGCCCTTTTTGATGCCCTGCAACTGATCGCCGGTGCGGGCGAGGGCCAGCAGGAGGAAACAGTCGACCATGTTGGCGACGGCGATCTCGGACTGGCCCACGCCGACGGTCTCGACGAGGACCACGTCGTAGCCGGCGGCCTCGACCAGCACGATGGACTCGCGGGTGGCCCGAGCCACGCCACCCAGCGTCCCCGAGGTGGGCGACGGCCGGACGAAAGCGCTGTCGTCCACGGCAAGCCGCGCCATCCGGGTCTTGTCGCCGAGGATGCTGCCGCCGGTACGGCTGGACGACGGGTCGACCGCGAGGACCGCCACACGGTGGCCGGCGGCGGTCAACATGGTGCCCAACGACTCGATGAACGTGGACTTGCCGGCCCCGGGCACGCCGGTGATGCCGACCCGGTGCGCCCCACCGGCATGGGGCAGCAGCTCCACGAGAAGCTGCTGCGCCAGCTCACGGTGCGTGGGCTTGGTCGACTCCACCAGCGTGATGGCCCGGGCCAACGTCGTCCGCGACCCGTCGAGCACGCCCTTGGCGTACTCGCGGACGTCGATGGGCTTACGCGCCATCGTGGTCCAGCTGCGCGGCCAACCGGTCGATCAGACCGAGCGCGGCGTCGGCGATCACGGTGCCGGGCGGGAAGATCGCGACGGCGCCGGCCTCGTACAGGGCGGGGAAGTCGGCGGGCGGGATGACGCCGCCGACGACGATCATGATGTCCGCCCGGTCCAGCGCGGCCAGTTCCTCGCGCAGTGCGGGCACCAGGGTCAGGTGCCCGGCGGCCAGCGAAGACACCCCGACGACGTGCACGTCGGCCTCGACGGCCTGCCGCGCGACCTCGCCCGGCGTCTGGAACAACGGGCCCACGTCCACGTCGAAGCCGAGGTCGGCGAACGCGGTGGCGATCACCTTCTGGCCACGGTCATGTCCGTCCTGACCCATCTTGGCCACCAGGATCCGCGGCCGCCGCCCCTCCTCGCGCTCGAACTCGGCCACCCGCTCCAACACGGCGGCCACGTTCCCGGCGCTGCCGGCCTCGTCGCGGTACACACCGGAGATGGTACGGATCTGGCCGGCATGCCGCCCGTACACCTTCTCCAGCGCGTCGGAGATCTCGCCGACGGTGGCCTTGGCCCGAGCCGCGTTCACGGCCAGCTCCAACAGGTTTCCCTCGCCGCCGGCGGCCCGGGTCAGCGCGGCCAGGGCGTCCTGAGTGGACTGTTCGTCACGTTCTTCCCGCAGCCGGCGGAGCTTCTCGATCTGCTGGGCCCGCACGCCGTGGTTGTCGACCTTGAGGACCTCGATCTCCTCGTCGGCCTCCACCCGGTACTTGTTCACGCCGATCACCGGCTGCCGGCCGGAGTCGATACGGGCCTGGGTGCGGGCCGCCGCCTCCTCCACGCGCAGCTTGGGAATGCCGGCGTCGATCGCCTTGGCCATGCCGCCGGCCGCCTCGACCTCGGCGATGTGCGCCCAGGCCTGCCGGGCCAGGTCGTAGGTCAGCCGCTCGACGAACGCGCTGCCGCCCCACGGGTCGATCACCCGCGTGGTGCCGGATTCCTGTTGCAGCAACAGCTGGGTGTTGCGGGCGATACGGGCCGAGAAGTCGGTGGGCAGCGCCAACGCCTCGTCCAAAGCGTTGGTGTGCAAGGACTGTGTGTGTCCCTGTGTCGCGGCCATCGCCTCGACGCAGGTACGGGCCACGTTGTTGTAGACGTCCTGTGCGGTCAGCGACCAGCCGGAGGTCTGCGAATGCGTGCGCAGCGACAACGACTTGGGGTTGCGAGGGTCGAATCCCTTGACCAGCTTGGCCCACAGCAGCCGGGCGGCCCGGAGCTTGGCCACCTCCATGAAGAAGTTCATGCCGATGGCCCAGAAGAACGACAGTCGCGGCGCGAAGACGTCGATGTCCAGCCCGGCGGCCACACCGGCCCGCAGGTACTCGACGCCGTCGGCCAGCGTGTAGGCCAGCTCCAGGTCGGCCGTCGCGCCGGCTTCCTGGATGTGGTAGCCGGAGATGGAAATGGAGTTGTACTTGGGCATCCGCTGCGAGGTGAAGGCGAAGATGTCCGAGATGATCCGCATCGACGGCTGCGGCGGGTAGATGTAGGTGTTGCGGACCATGAACTCTTTGAGGATGTCGTTCTGGATGGTCCCGGCCAGCTGCTCGGGTGCCACCCCCTGCTCCTCGGCGGCTACGATGTACAGCGCCAGCACGGGAAGCACCGCGCCGTTCATGGTCATCGACACGCTCATGCGGTCCAACGGGATGCCGTCGAACAGCTGTCGCATGTCGTAGATCGAGTCGATGGCCACGCCGGCCATGCCAACGTCGCCGGCCACGCGGGGGTGGTCGCTGTCGTAGCCGCGGTGGGTGGCCAGGTCGAAGGCCACCGACAGGCCCTTCTGCCCGGCGGCCAGATTGCGGCGGTAGAAGGCGTTGGACTCCTCGGCGGTGGAGAAACCGGCGTACTGCCGGATGGTCCACGGCTGGTTGACGTACATCGTCGGGTAGGGCCCGCGCAGGTACGGGGCGATACCGGGGTACGTGTCCAGGAAGTCAAGTCCGGCAAGGTCTTCCGCGGTGTACAGCGGCCGGATGCCGATGCCCTCGGGGGATTCCCAGACCAGGGCGTCGGTGTCCTTGCCGGTCGCCGCGTGCAGCGCCTTGCGCCAGTCGTCGGCCCCGCCGGCGACCTCGGGGTCACCCAGCGGCACGTCCGCGAAGTTCGGGATCATCGGGTCCCCTCCAGCTGGCGACCAGAAAGAAATCGATAGGTGGCGTGCAGCACGGACAGCGCGTCGCAGCCGGCGAAGACGAACGCGTCGGCCCCGGTCTCGGCCCACTTCTTGGGGCTGCCGGCCAAAAACACGTGGGTGGCGCCGGCTGCCTTCAACGCGGCGACCGCCGCGGCGGCTTCCTCCGCGTACAGTTTGTCCGACGAGCAGACGCAGGCGACGCCGCCTTCGAACTCCGCGACGGAACCGGCCGGCGTCTCGATGCCGCCGGCGTTGAACAGGTTGGCCGCGAACGTCGACCGTCCCGTGTGGACGGCCACCGGGCCCAGCGTCGCCAGGAAGACCTGGGGCCGCGCACCGGTTTCCGCCAACAGAGCGTCGGAGCGGTCCCGCAGCTCCTCGAATGCCTGCGCGTAGCGGACTCGAGGCAGCCCGCCGGTCTGAACCGCCGGCAAGGGCTTGCGCCGCACCGGCTTCTCAGCCAGGTTGGGGAACTCCGACACGCCGGTCAGTGCGTCCTTGCGGTGCGCGATGTTCTCGCCCCGCCGCGCCCACGTCGCCGCAAGTCGTTCCTGCACAAGGGAATTCGCGGAAACCAGGCCGCCGGCGCGCTCGATCTCCTGGAACCAGGCCCAGCCGGCGCGGGCGAGGTCGTCGGTCAGCCGCTCCACGTACCACGAGCCGCCGGCCGGGTCGATCACCTGCCCGAGGTGCGACTCCTCCAGCAGCAGCGCCTGCGTGTTGCGGGCGATACGCCGCGAGAACGGATCGGGCAAGCCGATCGCGGCGTCGAACGTCTGTACGGTCACGGCATCCGCGCCGCCGGTGCCGGCGGCGAAACAGGCCAGCGTGGTGCGCAGCATGTTCACCCACGGGTCCCGCTGCGTCAGCATTGCCGACGACGTCACGGCGTGCTGCACCTGGGCCGACGCCGCGCCGCTGACCTCGGTCACCCGGGTCCACAGCCGGCGGGCGGCGCGGAGCTTGGCGATGGTCATGAACTGATCAGCCGTTGCGGCATAACGGAATTCCAGCAACTGCGCCGCCGCCGCGACGTCAAGACCGGCGGCGGTCAGCGCCCGCAGGTAGGTCACGCCGGCCGCGATCGAGCAGCCCAGCTCCTCGGCGTCGCTGCCGCCGGCATCGTGATACGGCAAGGCATCGACGACGATCGCCCGCAGCTTCGGGTAAGCCCGAGACGTCCGGACGGCAAGCGAGACAGCCGCGTCCAGATCCGGCGCGGCACCGGTACGAGCATGCACGCCCAGCGGATCGATGCCGAGATTGCCGATCGCAGCGCTGGCCGGCACGTCCAGCACCGAGAAGTACGCCTCGGCCGCCGCCGAGAACTCCGCCCCGGCGTCCAACACCACCGAAGCCAGATCCAGGTAGACGCCGTTCAGGGCGTCGCCAAGGTCGGCGATCGGCACGCCGCCGTCACCGACCATCAGCCACACCGAGCCGGCCCCGTTCTCCAGGTCGGCCAGCACCTCGCGGTTGGTCACCGCCGAATCGGGGTCGGCGTGCCGCTGCCGCACGTCCCAACCCTGACCCGCCGGCCGACCACCGCGGACATAAGGCGCAAGCCCCGGGAAGCCACCGGAAGGCGCGGTGTCGGAAGCCGTGTAGAGCGGGCTGATCGTGATGCCGTCATAGGTGGTGGTGGCGAGCAGGTCCTCGGCGGAGTCGTGCTGCTGGCCCTCGCCGAGAACGCCGGACTTGCGCAGCACCGACTCCACCGACCGGCGCCACTGCGCGCGATCGGCCTGTGGGAACTCGGCGGCGAGCGGCAGCTCCGCCGGTCCCGTCGTTGACGGCGTCGTCATGCGTCCCGATGGTAGGGGAAGTTACCGGGCCGTAGCTTGTGAGCCTCCTCGCTCACCGGCCAACCCCGGTGAGTCCCGCCCAGCGTCACACCGAAAGCACGAATCGGTTTCACGCTTTCGGTGTGACGCCAAGCGGGACTCGCGGGGGTGGGTTTACCGATTCAGCCACACCGCCGTGTTCGCCGGCAGCCGACCGTCAACGAGGTCGTCGCTGGTCAACAACACCTCGTTGTGCTCGGGCAGGTCGACCGCATCGGAGGACAGATTCACCACACACAGGAAGTGGTCGTCCCGAGCGAACGACAGCACCCCCTCGGGCGACGGGCACCAGGTCATCGGGCCGTCACCGAGCTCGGGCAGCTGCCGCCGCAGCGTCAACGCCCGCTGGTACAGCCGCAGCATCGACCCCTCGTCCGTTGCCTCGGCCGTCACCGTGTACTGCCCCCAACCGTCCGGCTGCGGCAGCCATGTCTCGTCGCCGCCGAACCCGTACGGCTGCGCGTCGCCGTCCCACGGCAGCGGCACCCGGCAGCCGTCGCGGCCCGGGTCGGCCCCGTTGGTCCGGCTGAACACCGGGTCCTGCCGCACCTCGTCCGGCAGGTCCTCCACCTCGGGCAGCCCCAGCTCTTCGCCCTGGTAGACGTACACGCCGCCGGGCAGCGACATGCTCAGCAACGCCGCCGCCCGGGCCCGCCGCGTACCCAACGCCAGGTCTGACGGCGCGCCCTGCTGACGGTCGGCGAAGCTGAACGACGTGTCCGCGCGCCCGTACCGCGTCACGTGCCGGGTGGTGTCGTGGTTGGACAGCACCCACGTGGCCGGCGCGCCGACCAGCGCGTGTGCCTGCAACGTCGAGTCGATCACGGCCCGCAGCCGGTCGGCCTCCAGCGGGCAGGACAGGAAGTCGAAGTTGAACGCCGAATGCAGCTCGTCCGGCCGCAGGTAGCGGGCGAACCGCTCCTGGTCGGGCAGCCACATCTCGCCCACGAACACCCGCGGGTCCGGGTACGAGTCGGCGATGCGCCGCCACTCCCGGTAGATCTCGTGCACGCCGTCCATGTCCGAGAACGGCAACTGGCCCTCGGTGCGCCCGTTGACGTTCGGTAAGGCCGAATCCTTGACCAGCCCGTCGGCCACGTCGATCCGGAAACCGTCGACCCCGCGGTCGAACCAGAACCGCAGCACCTCGCGGAACTCCTGATGCACCACCGGATTGCGCCAGTTCAGGTCCGGCTGCTCGGGGGCGTACAGGTGCAGGTACCACTCGCCGTCGGGCACCCGGCTCCAGGCCGAGCCGCCGAACCGGGACTGCCAGTCGTTGGGCGGCTCCTCGCTGGCCGGCCGGAACCAGAACATCTCCCGCTGCGGCGAGCCCGGCCCGGCCGCCACCGCCTCCTTGAACCAGCGGTGCTGGTCCGAGCAGTGGTTGGGCACGATGTCGATGATCACCTTCAGGCCGAGGGAGTGCGCCTCCTCGATGAACTTCTCGGCCTCGGCCAGCGTGCCGAACGACGGCTCGATGTCACGGTAGTCCGACACGTCGTAGCCGGAGTCGGCGTTCGGCGACGGGTACCAGGGACACAGCCAGATCGCGTCGACCCCCAGGGTGGCGATGTGCGGCAGGTGCTGGCGCAGCCCGGTCAGGTCGCCGGTGCCGTCTCCGTTGCCGTCGGCGAAGCTGCGCACGTACACCTGGTAGATGGCCGCACCACGCCACCACGCAGATCCACTGTCCGTCACATTGACTCCTTCAGCCCTTGACGCTGCCCGCGGTGAGGCCAGCAAGGATGTTCCGTTGGAAGATCAGGAAGACCACGATGGTCGGCACGCTGGCCAGCACCAGGCCGGCCAGCAGCAGATTGACCGGCGTGTCCGGGGCGAACCGCTGCAGGGCGACGGACAGCGTCTGGGCCTGCGGGTCGGAGAACACCAGCAGCGGCCAGATGAAGTCCTTCCACGCCGTCACTATGGACAGGATGGACACCACGCCCAGCACCGGCCGCGACAGCGGCAGCACAACCCGCCACATGGTCCCCAGCGGGCCGGCTCCGTCCAGTGTGGACGCTTCGATCAGCTCGCCCGGGATCTGGTCGAAGAACCGTTTGAGCAGATAGATGTTGAACGCGTTGGCCGCGCCCGGCAGCCAGATCGCCAGCGGCGAGTTGACCAGGTTCACGCCGAGCAGCGGCACGTCGGTGATGGTCAGGTAGGTCGGCACCAGCAGCGCGGACGCCGGCAGCATCAGCGTACCCAGCATCATGCCGAGAACCACGTTGCCCAGCTTGGGTTTCAGCTTGGACAGCGCGTACGCCGCCGGCACGTCCACCGCCAGCTGCACCAGCCAGGCCCCGAGCACCACGATGATCGTGTTGAGGAAGAAGTGCGCGAGGCTCATGAAGTTCCACGCCTCGACGTACGCGCCGACATTCGCTTGCTGTGGCAGCAAAGTCGGTGGCACGCGGGCCAGTTCCGGCGCGGTTTTCATGGCCCCCAACACCATCCAGATCAGGGGGAACACGAACGCCGTGGTGAACGTGACCGCGACGATCACGAAAACCGTCCAGTACACGGTCTTTCCGCGCCCGCTGCGCAGCTGTGACTCGGAGACCAGGGTTCGCATCAGTCTGCCCTCCTGGTCAGGCGGACGTAGAACAGGCCGAACACGCCCAGCACCACGAACAGCAGCAGGCTCAGCGCGCTGGCCGTGCCGAAGTCGTTGTAGAAGAAGGCGTACTTGTACAGCAGCAGCAACACCGTGACGGTCGAGTCACCGGGCCCGCCGCCGGTCATGATGTACGGCTCGGTGAACACCTGCATGGTGGCCACGAGTTGCAGCAACAGCATCACCAGCAGCGCGAACCGGGTCTGCGGGATGGTCACGTGCCACAGCCGCCGCCACAGGCCGGCGCCGTCCAGTTCCGCCGCCTCGTACAGGTCGCCGGAGATGGTTTGCAGCGCCGCCAGGTAGATCAGCGTCGCCGAGCCCATGTTGGCCCATGTGGACACCAGCACCAGCGACAGCATCGCGGTGGTGGGGGAGTCCAGCCAGCTCAGACCGGGCAGGCCGACCGCGTGCAGCGCCGAGTTGAACAGGCCGGGACCCGGGTCGTAGAACCACTTCCACAGCAGCGCCACCACCACCGGCGGCAGCATCACGGGAAGGTAGACCACGAGCCGGAAGTACGCCTTGCCGTGCCGGAGTTCGTTGAGCAGCACGGCGATCGCGAACGGCACCGCGAAGCCGAACACCAGGGCCAGCCCGGTGAACAGCAGCGTGTTCACCCAGGCTTCCCAGAACTGCGGGTCGGCGAACAGCTTCTGGAAGTTCTCCAGGCCGACCCAGGTCGGCGCGGTGACGAAGTTGACCTGCTGGAAGCTGAGCAGGATGCCCCGCACGATCGGGTACCAGGAAAAGCCGGCGAAGACCAGCAGGGCCGCGCACAGCAGGCCGTAGGCGGTGACGTTCTCCCTGATCCGGCGGCGCAGCCGCGCCGCCGGCCGCACCCCTAGCGCGGCCGACGGCAACCGGACGGCGGTGCTCACTTCACCTGCGCGAGCACGGTGTTCGCCTTCTGGCTCGCGTCGGAGAGGAGCTGGTCGATGTTGGCGTCCTGCTGCGTCAGCACGGTCGACATCAGGGTGTCGAGAATCGTGTAGAGCTGCTGGGCGTTCGGCGGCTCGAGGCTGCCCTTGAGCGACTGCCCGCCGTCCAGGTACGGCTTGTAGTTGGACACCGGCACGGTGGCGAACTTCGCCTTGGCCTGCTCCAGCTGGTCACGCACGGCCCCGGTCCACAGGTCCGGCACCGGCGGCACCGGCAGGCCGACCGGCTGGCCCTGCGCCTTGTACGTGCTGAGCACCTCGGACTCGACCCGCTCCGGGTTGAGGTACTTCCACTGGATCCAGGTCAGGCCGGCCTTGATCTGCGCGGGCGTGGCCTTGGGGTTGATCATGTACCCCTCGCCGCCGATCAGCGTGCCCTTGCCGCCGGGCATCGCGCCGAGGCCGTAGTCGGCGTAGTTGCCCTTGAACTGGTTGACCAGCGTCGGGATGTTGTCGGCCGCGGCCAGGTACATGCCCAGCTGGCCGGCGCCCATCATGCCCTGCACGTCGGCGATCTGGAGCAGCTGCTTGCTGCCCATGGTGTTGTCGGTCCAGCGCATGTCGTGCAGGTTCTGGAGGACCTGCTTGCCGGTGGCGTTGTCGAAGTCGGCCTTCCAGGTGCTGCCGTCCTTCTTGGCGATGTCGCCACCGTTGGCGTACATCTCGGTGGTGAAGTGCCAGCCGCCCTGGCCGCTGGCCGAGTAGTCGGCGAAGCCGATGGTGTTGTTGCCGAGCGCGGTGATCTTCTTGGCGTCCGCGCGGACCTCGTCCCAGGTGGTCGGCGGCTTGTCCGGGTCGAGGCCGGCCTTGGTGAACAGGGCCCGGTTGTAGAGCAGGCCCATCGAGTAGTTGGCCGTCGGAAGGCCGTAGACGTGGCCCTGCGCGTCCTTGAAGACGTCCACCAGGGCGGGCTGGATGTCGCCGACGTGCGGCACGTCCTTGACGTAGTCGGTGATGTCGGCCGCCTGGTGGCGCGCGATCAGGTTGGCCGGGTCGGTGAAGTAGACGTAGAAGACGTCCTCGAGCTGGCCGCCGGCCAGCTTGGCCGAGAACGTCTTCGGGTCCATGAAGCCTTCGTGCGCCTGGACCTTGATGTCCGGGTGGGCCTTCTCGAACGCGGCCACGTCGGCGTCGAAGATCTTGCGGTCGAACGGCTGGGTCTGCGGCGGCTGGCCGTCGATGGTGATCGTCACCGGGCCGCCGGCCTGCTGGTCGGCGCCGCCGCTGCACGCGGCCGTCAAGCCGACGGTGAGGCCGGTGGCCAGCACTAACGCGGCGGCGGTGCGAAAGCTGTCAGTTCTCATCAGGTGTCTCCCCTGACGCGGTGGAGTGTGGCGCACACCATAGATCTTCTGGACACGTGGCCGCAAGATGTTGACACGGATACGCAAGATCGTGACGTGATTCCCCTGAATGGCGTTGGGGGTCGTCGGCTCGCCGCAAGTGAGTGCAAGCCTCTTGCGCCACCTGTCGTATAGTTGCGACATGACAAGACGCCTTGCGGAGGTCGCGCAGAAGGTCGGAGTCAGCGAGGCGACCGTCAGCCGCGTGCTCAACGGCAAGCCCGGTGTCTCCGAGGCCACCCGCGCGGCCGTGCTCACCGCCCTGGACGTGCTCGGCTACGAGCGACCGACGCAGCTGCGCGGCGAGCGGGCCCGGCTGGTCGGCCTCGTGCTGCCCGAGCTGCAGAACCCCATCTTCCCGGCGTTCGCCGACGTGGTCGGGAACGCGCTGGCCCAGCAGGGTTTCACCCCCGTGCTGTGCACCCGCACGGCCGGCGGCGTCTCCGAGGCCGAGTACGTGGAACTGCTGCTCCAGCAGCACGTGTCCGGCGTGGTGTTCGCCGGCGGGCTGTTCGCCCAGGCCGACGCCTCGCACGAGCACTACCTGCGGCTGACCAACCGGAAGCTGCCGGCCGTGCTGGTCAACGCGGCCGTCGACGACCTGGCCTTCCCCAAGGTCGCCTGCGACGACGCGGTGGCCGCCGAGCAGGCCCTCGGGCACCTGCTGTCGCTCGGCCACACCCGCGTCGGCATGGTGCTCGGGCCGCCCGACCACGTGCCGTCACGCCGCAAGGAAGCGGCCTTCATGGCGCATGCCGCCCGCGCCGGCGTGGAAATCATCGACGGCGCCATCCAGCACACCATGTTCTCGCTGGAAGGCGGCCACGCGGCCACGTCCAAGCTGCTCAACCAGGACATCACCGGCATCGTCTGCGCCAGCGACCCGCAGGCCCTCGGCGCCATCCGGGCCGTGCGGCGCAAGGGCCTGACCGTGCCCGGCGACGTCTCCGTGGTCGGCTACGACGACTCGGCCTTCATGAACTGCATCGACCCGCCGCTGACCACCGTCCGCCAGCCCATCGAGGCCATGGGCCGGGCCGCGGTCGAACTGCTGGTCAACCAGATCGAGGGCGCCGCGGTCTCCACCGAGGAGCTCCTCTTCGAACCCGAGCTCGTAGTCCGCGGCTCAACCGCCCCCGCCCGCTAACGCCCCTCGGCTTGTGTCAGGAAGGGCCCCTTACTGACGTTGAACGCCAGTATCGGTCCCTTGATCTTGCCGGCGGCGTCAGGAAGGGGCCCTTCCTGACGTTCAACGAGAGGATCGGTCCCTTGATCATGGGGCCGTCAGGCGGCGGATGTCGGCGGCTGCCTCCGGGTAGGCGGCGGCCAGCGTCTCGTCGGCGAAGGTGATGCAGTCGTCGGTGTAGGGCGGGGCCATGAACGTGCCGAGCAGACTCCACTCGCCCAAGGTTTCCGTGGCCTGCCAGACGCCGGCCGGCACGGCGACCTGGGGCCGCTGCCCGGCGGCGAAGTCGATGCCGAGCACCGGTCGGGTCACCGTGCCGTCGGGATGCAGCAACAGCATCCGGGCCGGCGCCCCGGCGTGGAAGCTGAAGATCTCCGGGTGCGTGAGCCGGTGCAGGGCCGAGAACTCCGGCGACCGCAGCAGGTAGTAGATGCCGGTGGAGTTGGCGTCACGCCAGGTCTGGGCCCAGTGCCCGCCCTCCACCGGCAACGGCTGAAGGCCAAGCGCCGCAACGATGTCTACCATGCCGGCACCACCGACATGCCGCCGTCGACGACGAGGTTCTGGCCGGTGATCCACCGGGCCAGATCCGATGCGAGGAACGCACACGCGTCGCCGACGTCCTCGGGCGTGCCGAGCCGGCCCAGCGGCGCGTGCTCACGCCAACTGGCCACTCCTTCCGGCCACGCCTCGTCGAGGCCGGGCCGGGAGATCAGACCGGGGGAGACGGCGTTGACGCGGAGGCCGCGCGGCCCGTACTCCAGCGCGGCGGCCTTGGTGTGCATGAGCAGCGCCGCCTTGGCCGAGGCGTAGTGCGCGTGGCCGACGGCCGGCAGCGTGCCCTCGATGGAGCCGATGTTGATGATCGAACCGCCCGGGCCCAGCAGTTCTGCCGCCGCTTTCGTGACGAGAAAGGCCGTGTCGAGGGTGCCGGCGAACACCTCCCGCCAGTCGGCCAGTGTCAGCTCCGACAGCGGCCGCACCGGTTGCACACCGGCGTTGTTGACCACGATGTCGAGCCCGCCGAGTCGCTCCACGGCCGCGTCGAGCAGCCGCTGCACCTCGGCCGGTTCGCGGAGATCCGCTTGCACCGCAAGGGTTTCCGGATCATCCGGCGGACGGGTGCGGTAGTGCGCCAGCACCCGCGCGCCCTGGGCGGCCAGCCGGGCGGCGATGCCGGCCCCGATGCCGCCAGTGGCCCCGGTCACGAGAGCCGCCTTGCCATGCAAACTCATCACCGGGTCGAGGTTAGAGTGCCGGTCATGTCCGAGATCGACCCCGCCGACCTGGAGACGTGCCTGCGGGTGCTGGCCGAGGTGAGCGCGCTGCCCCCGGAGCACCCCACCGCGGTCCAGCTGCGCCGGGCCTCCTCCAAGATCGCGAAGCTGGCCCGCCAGGACCGCCGCAGCCAGGCCCGCAAGGCCGTGACCGAAGCCGACCGGCTGGTGACGGCGCAGACCGCGACCGGCTCCGCGGTGCGGATCGACGACGAGACCCAGGGCATCCCGCTGGTGTCCAGCGCGGTCGGCGCGACCGCCGGCACCCTGCTGCGGCCGCGGTCCTGCTACGTCTGCAAGCAGCGGTACGTCGAGGTGGACGCCTTCTACCACCAGCTGTGCCCCTCGTGCGCGGCGTTCAACCGGGCCAAGCGCGACGCCCGTACCGACCTGACCGGCCGGACCGCGCTGCTCACCGGCGGCCGGGCCAAGATCGGCATGTACATCGCGTTGCGGCTGCTGCGCGACGGCGCGCACACCACGATCACCACCCGGTTCCCCGGCGACGCCGTGCGCCGGTTCGCCGCCATGCCGGACAGCGCCGACTGGCTGCACCGGCTCCGTGTCATCGGCGTCGACCTGCGCGACCCGGCCCAGGTCGTGGCGCTGGCCGACACCGTGGCCGCGGCCGGGCCGCTGGACATCCTGATCAACAACGCCGCCCAGACGGTACGGCGCTCGCCCGGCTCGTACTCGCTGCTCGTCGAGGCCGAATCCGACCCGCTGCCCGCCGGCCCCATGCCCGAGATGATCACCCTCGGCAGTCCGCACGACGCCCACCCGCTGGCCCTGGTCGGTGCCGAGCTCAAGGCATTGTCGGTCGACGTGACGGCGCTGGCCCTGACCGCCGGCTCCGCCTCGCTGGCCCACTACGCCGCCGGCACCGCCATCGACGCCGCCGGCCTCATGCCGGACACGGCGTCGATCAACAGCTGGACCCAGACCGTGGACCAGGTCGACCCCATCGAGCTGCTCGAGGTCCAGCTCTGCAACCAGACCGCCCCGTTCATCCTCATCAGCCGGCTGCGCCCCGCCATGGTTGCTGCCCAGGCCCGCCGCAAGTACGTGGTCAACGTGTCGGCCATGGAGGGCCAGTTCGGCCGCGCCTACAAGGGCCCCGGCCATCCGCACACCAACATGTCCAAGGCCGCGTTGAACATGCTCACCCGCACCAGCGCCGGCGAGATGCTCGACGACGGCATCCTGATGACCGCCGTCGACACCGGCTGGATCACCGACGAGCGGCCGCATCCCACCAAGCTCCGCCTGGCCGACGAGGGTTTCCACGCCCCGCTCGACCTGGTCGACGGCGCCGCCCGCGTCTACGACCCCATCGTGCGCGGCGAGGCCGGCGAGGACCTGCACGGCTGCTTCCTGAAGGACTACGCCCCTTCGCCCTGGTGAGGGTTTCAGCTGCGCGGGGCGTTGAATTCACACGACGTTTTCGCCGTGCTAGAGGCGCGTAACACGATGTGCCACACCATGTGCGGGTGGGCGGAGAGATCAGGGCGCTGTCCCTCTACGAGGGGTTCTTCAGCGGTGGCGCGCGCATTCTGCACAGCGACGTGCTGGCCGGCCTGCACGGCCGCGGGCAGTCCCATCGCGTGCTGAGCCTGCACGGGCAGGCCCGTCGCGAGGCCACCGTGCAGCGGATGGAGGACGACGCCTGCTACCGCAAGCTGGTGGCGGCCGGGCTTGCCGTGTCCGCGTTGCGTTCCGGCAGCACGGGTCCTGCGGCGTTCGACTCGCTGGAGCTGGCCGCGTTCGAGCGGGCGGTGTCCGATGTGGACGTCGTGCTGACGCTCAAGGAGCAGCCGCTGCGTCTGGTCAACCAGGCCGACGTGCGCAAGCCGGTGATCACCTGCCTGCACCGGTCCGATCCGGAGAACCAGGGCGCGGCGCTGGATTCGCTGCGGGTGGCCGTGGCGACCGGGGTCGTCGCCGCGCTGGTGTGCTGCGCCGAGTCGACCCGGGACGCCTATCGCGCCGCCGGGATTCCCGACTCCCTGCTCGAGGTCATTCCCAACGGCGTCGACCTGCGCCGCTTCCGGCCCGACCGGGTGGCCCGCGCCCGCTTTCGTCGGTCGGTGGGCATCGGCGCCGCCGCCCCGGTGATCGTCTTCGCCGCTCGCTACGACGAGATGAAGAACGTGCCACTGTTCCTGGCCGCCGCAAGCGCTTTCCTCGCCGCTCGGCCCGACGCCCACGTCGTGTTGTGCGGGGCGGGCATGACCGCGGCGAACCCGTTGCTGGCCGACGATCTCGCCGCCGTCGGCCTGGAGACGTCCGCGCGCCTGCACCGCCTCGGCGTCCGCGACGATCCCCAGGTGCTCTTCGCCGCCGCGGACGTCGTGGCGCTGACCTCCGCCTTCGGCGAGGCCGCTCCGCTGTGCTTGATCGAGGGCATGATGTGCGGCGCCGTTCCCGTGGCCACCGCCGTCGGTGACTGCCCGGCCATCGTCGCCGGCCGCGGCCTGCTCACCGGTTCGGACCCCTTGGCCATTGCCGACGCCTGGTGCGAGGCGCTGGCCCGCCGCCCCGAATTCGCCCCCGCCCTCCGCGCCGCCCGGGCCGAGTTCGGCCGCCGCCGGATGATCGCGTCGTACGCCCGGCTGATCCGCCGCGTCAGCACGCGCGTCCCACTCGGCATGGCGGCCTGACCTCACGAGGGATTGAGCTCCACCGCGATGCGGTAGGCCGCCGGTTCGGACGTGATGTGCAGACCGGGATCGGTGAACATCTGGTGCAGCGATGCCCGCCACGCCGGATCGGCCGTCGCCTTGTCCAACGCCGTGCCCGAGCTCCAGTCGGCGATGTGCACGAACCGGGCCTCCTCCGGCCCGTCGGCCAGTGCCCGGTGCAGGCGGGACCGGATGAAGCCCGGGTGGGTCGTCAGCATCCGGGCGTTTTCCCGGTACACCTCGACGAAGTAGTCGGCCTCGGCCGCCGGCACGGCGTAGTTCTTGATCACGGTGACCGGCCCGTCGACGCCGGTCTTGGACTCCAGTGCTTGGCTCATGCCGCTAAGACAGGGCAGGGCCCGGGTTTGTGACGTCAGGCGGACCGTCGGCCGAGCACCGGGGGAGCGCCGTCGGCCTGCACGACCACGAAGTCCCCGCCGCCGTCGACCACCTCGTTGATGATCACACGCGTGGCGGTGGACAACGCCGCAGCGAGGGTTTCGCGGCCCTCGGCGAGCCGGTCGAGCTGGGCGTAATGCCGGGTGATGCCCGCGGCGGGGCCGTTGATCCCGAGCCGCAGTTCGGCACCGCCGCGAAGGGCCGCGAGGAGGTCGTCGCGCAGCCGACTCGGCTCGGCAGCGAGAACGCGATCGTGCAGGCGTTCCTGGTACGAGGGCTCGGTGGGCGCGGCGGCCACGGCGGCGGCGCAGTCGGGGCAGTTCGGCGTGCTGCGGCCGCCGAAGAGGTGCCGGTAGATCTCCATGCGGGCCAGGTCGAGGCCGCACAGCGTCTGCCCGTCGCCGGCGGCGTGCTCGATGTTCGCCTGCTCGTCGATGGCGGCGGCGAACGTGGCCGGCACCCGTGCGGTGGCGAAGGACCAGGTCATGGCCGCGAGTCTAGGGTTCGATGAGGGCCGGGTGATGCGGATCGTCCATCTTCACCACGACGTCGGCGACGGTCGCCGGCTCGGCCTCGGCGCGGTAGCGGTCGAAGGCGGGCAGGGTCCAGTGGTCGTCGGCCGGGGTGCGGCGGCGCAGCGCGGCGGGGGACATGTCCAAGTGGACGGTGAGCTCGAACGGCAGCCATCGGCCGAGCAGCAAACCCCCGTCCAGTAAGACGATCCCGCTCTCGGGAACGTCCACATAGGACGCTCGGCTGGCCCGGTCGGTCTCGGCGTTCCAGAGGGACGGCAGCACGCGGCCGGTGCCACCGGGCTCGACCGGGTCGAGGACCTCGCGGGCCAGGCCGTTGACGTCGAGCCAGTCCTCGAAGTACGAGTCGGGATCGGTGCGCCCGTGCTCGAAACGCAGTGACGCCGGCCGCAGGAAGTCCTTGGCCGACACGCGAACCACGGCCCGGCCGCGCAGCCGTAACGGATCGACCAGGGCATCGGCCAGCGCCGCGGGGTTGGCCGCCGGGGCGGCGTCAATCAGGACTCGGAGCCGGGAAGACCCCAGGTCGGCGATCCGATCGGCCAGCTCGGCGACGAGCACGTCGAAGGAGACAGGGCGAACCTTCATGCCGGCCCTTCGTGATCCGGCCACCTGAGTGGCTCATTTGGCATTTTTCGGCCACGTGAGTGGCTCATTTGGCTTCCAGCGCCAAGTGAGCCACTCACGTGGGGCGGAGACGGTCAAGTGAGCCACTCACGTGGGCTGGGGGCCAAGTGAGCCACTCAGGTGGGGCTGGGGGTGTTCAAGTGAGCCACTCAGGTGGCGGGGGGCCTGGGGGAGTCGGCGGGAGTGGCGGCAGCGGCGGCGGCTGCCGGGGCGGGGGAGGCCGACGGGTCGGCGGACACCCCGGGAACCGGGTCGGGGGCGTCGAGCGCCGCGGGCTCGGGGTCGGTGACCGGGCGTGGGCCGACGCCGGCGGCCAGCACGGCGCTGTTGGGCAGCCGGATCACGCCGTCGTCGGTCTCCAGCACCACGTACACCAGCCCCATCTCCACCACCTGCCCCAGGTGCGGCCCGCCGAGCGAGCCGGAGTGGATCACGATCTGGTCGCCGATGTTGAACGGCCGCGACACCAGTAACACCAGCCCGGCGAACAGGTTGCCGAGGGACTGCTGGCAGGCGATGCCGACCACGACGCCGGTCAGGGCGCCGCCGACGAGCAGCTGCCCGAGGCTGACGTTGAGCAGCCCCAACGCGGTGACCACGGCGACCTGGTAGCCGATCAGCGAGATGCCCAGCCGGATGATGCCGGCGTGGCTGATGCCGATGTGCGACTGGGTCTGCCGCACGACGACGTTGCCCAGGTTGCGGATGGCCACCACCATGACACCGAGGAAGGCGAACGCCCCGACCAGGGACACCGCCTTCTCCCACAGCATGGCCCCGGGGCCGAGCCCGCCGAACAGCTCCACGGCGATGACGATGAGCACAGCCAGGGTCCCGGCGCCGATGGTGCGCTTGGTGTCGGGAAACAGCCGCCGTGCCATGAGCTCTCCTGCCGCCGAAAGGATCAGCCGACAGACTCTCACGCCACCGCGCGGGCCTGCTCGATGACCTCGAGCACGGCGATGGCCTCCTCGGGCGTGACCGGCACGAGCCCCTCGCCGCGCACGGCGTCACGCATCAGGGCATAGAAGTCCTGGTACGCGCCGGGAACGGAGGTCACGCGCCGCACCGAGCCGTCCACGCCGACCTGCCCGGACAGCGAGCTGGGCTCGACACCCCACTCCGGACCGCCGGGGCGGTTGCCGGCCCGCAGGGCGTCCTCCTGACCGTCCAAACCGAACTTGACGTACCCGGCCTTGTCGCCGAGCACCCGCATCCGCGGCCCGAGCTGCGGGGTCAGCGCCCCCATCCACAGGTGCGACCGGACGCCGCTCTTGTGTGTGAGGGCCACGAAGGAGTCGTCGTCGACCTGCACACCGGCCCGGCGGCGGTCAAGTTCGGCGTACACGGAGCGAACCGGCCCGAACAGCTGGAGGGCCTGGTCGATCAGGTGCGAACCGAGGTCGTACAGCGCGCCGCCGGCCTCGGCCGGGTCGCCGAGCTCGCGCCAGCCGCCCTTCGGGGTGGGCCGCCAGCGTTCGAACCGGGACTCGAAGCGGTGCACGGTGCCGAGCTCGCCGGCCTCGATGAGCTGCCGCACGGTCCGGAAGTCGTTGTCCCACCGGCGGTTGTGGAACACGGCCAGCGGCAGGCCGAGCTCACGGGCGTGCGCGGTGAGCTTGCGCGCCTCCTCGGCGGTCGGCGCGAACGGCTTGTCCACGACCACGGCGAAGCCGTGGTCGAGCGCCTCGGTGGCCAGCGGCACGTGGGTGCGGTTGGGCGTGGCCACGACGACCAGGTCCAGCTCCTCGGACCAGAGCTGCTCTGCCCGGTCGAGGACCACGGTCTCCGGATGGTCGGCGGCGACCTGGGCCTTGCGCTCGGGGTTGGCCGTCACGACGGCGGACAGCCGCAGGCCGGGGGTGGCCGCGATCAGCGGGGCGTGGAAGACGGCGCCCGCGATGCCGTAGCCGAGCAGTCCCACCCGCAGATCGGTGCTTGCGTGCATGGCCCGAGTTAATCAACACTGTTGCGTAAATGCAAAGCAAACCTGGCGCGAATCTCGGCGCCCTCCGCGACCACAACGCCGGCGTGGTGCTGGACCTGATCCGTCGCCGCGACGGTACCAGCCGCGCCGACCTGGCCGCCTTCACCGGACTGACCGCCCAGGCCGTGTCGAAGATCGTGACCAGGCTCATCGAGGCCGGACTGGTCGCGGAGGCGGGTCAGGCTGCCCAAACGGTCGGCCGCCCGACGACGCTGCTGCGGCTGGTGCCGCCGGCCCGGCACGCCATCGGCGTCCACCTCGACCGGGACGAGCTCCGGCTGGTGCTGATCGATCTGGCCGGCCGGGTCGTCCGGGCCGAGCACCACCCCGGGCTGGTCGGCTCGATCGCCGAGCTGGCCGCGCCGATCCGCCGGCTCGCGTCCACTGTGGACCCGGCGACGCTGGCCGGGGTCGGCGTCGGCTGCCCGGGCCCGCTCGACCACCGCACCGGCGTGCTGCATCACGCGAATCGCTTGCCCGGGTGGGAAAACGCCGCGCTCGGTCCGATGTTGACGGACGCGCTGGAGCTGCCGGTGATCGTCGACAAGGACACCAACGCGGCGGTGCTGGCCGAGCTGTGGACCACCGACCTGCCCCGGCAGACGGCGATGATCTACGTCGGCACCGGTATCGGCGCCGGCCTCGTGCTGGACGGCCGCGTCTATCGCGGCGGGAAGACCAACGCCGGCGAGTTCGGGCACCAGGTGCTGAGCCTGGACGGGCCGCAGTGCGTGTGCGGGCGGCGCGGCTGCGTGGAGGCGCTGTGCGGGCCGGTGGCGGTGGTGGCCAGGGCGGCGGATGCGCCCGTGCCGGAATCCCTGGTGCTCACGCGGTTTGCGCAGCTCGATGACGCCGAGGTCGCCTGGGCCGGCGACCTGCTCGGCGTGGCCGTGATGGACCTGGTGAACCTGTTGGACCTGGACCGCGTCGTACTGGCCGGGCGGGCGGCCCCGGCTTACCTGGCGGGGGTAGGCCGGGCCCTGCTCGGCACGGGCGTCGAGGCGATGCTCAGCGGCTGGGGGCCGCAACTGGTCGCGGTCGGCGCGGCGACGTTGCCGCTGGCCGCGTCTCTGACGGCCAGCGACGCGCTCGCGGTTCGACGGGGCTGAACCGGGTCGTGGCCGGCGTCGACAGCTGCCAGCGGTGCGGCAGCCACAGCGGGTGGCTGACCAGGTCGTCGAGCTGGAAACCGCACTGCCACTGGGTGAAGCGCGGCCGGTCCAGCGTCTTGTCCCACTGGGTGGCCTGGGCCAGCAGCAGGTTGAGCACGGTGGTGCTGCCCTC
Source organism: Kutzneria chonburiensis (assembly GCF_028622115.1). Taxonomy (NCBI): domain Bacteria; kingdom Bacillati; phylum Actinomycetota; class Actinomycetes; order Pseudonocardiales; family Pseudonocardiaceae; genus Kutzneria; species Kutzneria chonburiensis. The sequence continues at coordinate 4,446,564 of NZ_CP097263.1, read as the reverse complement.
GCCGACCGCGGTGATGGAGCCGTCGGTCTGGATCCACGCCGTGCCGTGCGCCGGCTCGTGCTTGGCCAGCCGGCCGCGGTCCGGGTCGAAGTCCGGGTCGTCCAGCTCGGCCCTGGTGATCCGGGCGTCCCGCGCGGCCAGGAAGAACCACAGGTCCTGGTAGTTGTCCTCGGACAGGGCCAGGTGGCCGCCGGGCAACCGGTACGTGGCGGGGCCGCGCAGCACGCGGTCCGGGTCGTGGAACAGCGCGTCGGGGCGCAGCGGGCCGGTGGCGGGCGGGAAGTCGCCCCACAGCACCGGGCGGGCGTGCGGGCCGGCGGCGCGCTTGGTGACGGCGAGCACCGGGTGCATACCGCCGTGGGCCACCGGGGCGTAGATCACGCCGCCCGGGGCCAGCTGATCCAACCAGTGCGGCGAGATGCCGGCCACCCCCGCGGTGACCACGATGCGGTCGTACGGTCCCCCGAGGGGGTCGCCGAGGTAAGCGGCGTCGCCGGTGACGGTGGTGACGTCGTCCGGATCGAACAGACGATCGCCGACCGCGACCTGCAATACGCGCTGACCAGCACCGATATCCACCGCGGCGAGGAACTCGTCGGTGGCAGGGCAAGCAGTGTTCTGCTGTTTGATCATGTGAGGCGTACCCCCGAGTGGGTTTCCACTCAAACAGTGTGCCAGACGGGCCAATACCCGCGAGCCGGCTGACGGCAGCCGCGGAGCGTCCCCCATCCTACCTCTTACCAGGGCAGGTGTTTCCACAGAGGGTAGTCAACGTCATATCGTCGATCACCTGATCGAAATGAGCGTGCTGAGCACGGTGTGGAATGCGTCGCTGGCCTGAGTGGCGCTGGTGCCGCCGTGCAGGATCCGGGTGAGCGTGCCGGCGCGCAGCGCCAGCAGGAAGGTGGCGAGCTGCTTCGGCGGCACCGCCGCGAGCGCCGAGTCGGCCGGCAGGACCTTCGCCAAGAGTTCACCGAACGCCGTCGACGCCTCGTCGTCGTGTTGGTCCAACCGGGCGACGAGGTCCGGATTGCGCACCGCGTGGATGCGGAACTCGAGGATCACCGTGCTCAGCGCGCTGTCCTGCTCGTTGAGCTCCAGCAGCTCCCTGGCCAGCATGTCCGCCGTCACATCGCTGGCCGCCAGCACGGCCAGCCGCTCTCGGCGCTGGGTCGCGTACTGGTCGAACACCTCGACCACCAGCTCGTCCTTGCTGGTGTAGTTGGAGTAGAAAGCACCTCGGGTGTAGCCCGCCCGGGCGCAGATCTCGTCGATCGACGACGCGTGGTAGCCACGCTCCGCGAGGACCTCCACCGCCGCACGGAGTAGTCGCGCTTTCGTGTGCACCCGTTTGCGCGGCGCCGACTCCGATGCGTGGCTGACGTCACTGTCAGAAAGCCCCATGGCTGACACGATACAGCTCTACACTCAGTACGTCGGTGCATTCAGTGCATTGGTGTATCAAACCCGGAGGGGATTGGCCGTGGCCAGCAGCAAGCAGCCCGCTCGGATCGTCGTGCTCGGTGGAGGCTACGTCGGCCTCTACACCGCGCTGCGCCTCCAGAAGAAGCTGCGCTCCAACGAGGCGTCCGTGACGGTGATCGACCCGCAGCCGCACATGACGTACCAGCCGTTCCTCCCCGAGGCGGCCGCCGGCTCCATCGAGCCGCGCCACGTCACCGTCCCGCTGCGCCGGACCCTCGACCGCTGCCACGTGCGCACCGCGCGCGTCACCGCCGTCGACCCCGACCGCAAGGTCGTCACCGTCAAGACCGAGAGCGGCTCGGTCGACGAGATCCCGTACGACACCCTCGTCGTCGCCCTCGGCGCGGTCACCCGCCTGCTGCCGATCCCGGGCCTGGCCGAGCACGGCATCGGCCTCAAGACCATCGGCGAGGCCGTCTACCTGCGCAACCACGTGCTGTCGCGGCTGGACCTGGCGGCCAGCACCACCGACGCCGCCACCCGCAAGAAGCTGCTCACCTTCACCGTCATCGGCGGCGGCTTCGCCGGCGTGGAGGCCCTGGGCGAGCTCGAGGACATGGCCCGCTCGGCGCTGAAGTACTACTCCACGATCGAGGCCAACGACATGCGCTGGGTGCTGGTCGAGGCCGCGCCGCGCATCCTGCCCGAGGTCCGCGAGAGCCTCGGCGTCTACACCGTGGACAAGCTCCGCCAGCGCGGCATCGAGGTCTACCTCAAGACCTTCGCGCAGAGCGTGGAGAACGGCCACGTGCAGCTGTCCGACGGCACCGAGTACGACAGCGACACGATCATCTGGACCGCCGGCGTCACCGCCAACCCGGTGCTGGCCGAGGCCGGTCTGCCGCTCGACCAGCGCAAGCGCGTGGTGGCCAACGCCGCCATGCAGGTGCAGGGCCACGAGGGCGTGATCTGGGCGGCCGGCGACTGCGCCAGCGTGCCGGACCTGTCCAAGCGCGACGCCGACCCCGAGGCCACCTGCCCGCCCAACGCGCAGCACGCCGTGCGCCAGGCCAAGGTGCTGGCCGACAACATCCTGGCTTCACTGCGGGAGAAGAAGGTCACCGACTACTTCCACAAGAACGTGGGCGCGGTCGCCAGCCTGGGCCTGCACAAGGGTGTCGCGGACGTCTACAACACCAAGGGCAAGGGCTGGACCGCGTGGGCCGCGCACCGCGCCTACCACGTGGCCAAGATGCCGACCTTCAACCGCAAGGTGCGCATCCTGTTCGGCTGGATCGGCGCCGGCCTGCTCGGCCGCGAGGTCGTGTCCATGGTGCACGTGGCCGAGCCCAAGGCGCTGGACGCCGGCCAGATCAGCAACATGCTCAGCCGCAAGGACTTCGCCCAGAAGTAAAGGTCGGACATAACATAGTTCACGCCATCGGCCCATTACCGCTGACCAGCGGTGATGGGCCGTTGACGTGCCGTGCCGACGGAATAATCGGGGTCCTGCCGAACGTCCTACGTGTCATGATGGTGGCGCCTGTCCACTCGGGGGATCCCACTCATGACACACACCGTCCAGATGACGCACGCAGCCGAGAGTCGCGCGCCGTCACGATCCTGGCTCCTGATCGGGATCCTGGTGCTGTCCGCGTTCGTGATGATCCTCAACGAGACCATCCTGAGCGTGGCGCTGCGGGACCTCACGGTCGACCTGAGCATCCCGACCACCACCGCGCAGTGGCTGACCAGCGGCTTCCTGCTGACCATGGCGGTGGTCATCCCGACCACCGGCTTCATGCTGGAACGGCTCACGCCGCGCCAGGTGTTCCTCGTGTCGCTGACCGCGTTCAGCCTCGGCACGCTGCTGTGCGCGGTGGCCGCCGGCTTCCCGATGCTGCTGGTCGGCCGCATCGTGCAGGCCTGCGGCACCGCGGTGATGCTGCCGCTGTTGATGACCACGGTGATGAAGCTGGTGCCGCCGGAACGCCGCGGCCAGACCATGGGCACGATCACCATCGTCATCGCGGTGGCCCCGGCCATCGGCCCGACGATCGGCGGCGCGGTGCTGTCCTCGCTGGGCTGGCGCTGGATGTTCGGCATCGTGCTGCCGCTGGCCGTTGCCGCGTTGATCGCCGGCTCCATCCTGCTCAAGCTGGACAGCGAGACCCGCTCGGTGCCGCTGGACATCCCGTCGGTGATCATGTCGGCGCTGGGTTTCGGCGGCGTGCTGTTCGGCCTGTCCGGCAGCAGCGACCCGTCGTCGCAGCCGGTGCCGCCGTGGGTGTCGGTGGTGGTCGGCGCGATCGCGCTGGTCGCGTTCACCTGGCGCCAGCTGCGGCTTCAGCGTGAGGACCGGGCGCTGCTCGACCTGCGGCCGTTCACCTATCGCAGCTTCTTGGTCGCCGTCGTGCTGACGAGCGTGCTGTTCATGTGCCTCATCGGCGCGGGCGCGATCCTGCTGCCGCTGTACCTCCAGACCGTGTTGCACCAGACCACTTTCGTGACCGGCCTGGCCGTGCTGCCCGGCGGTCTGGTGCTGGGCCTGCTCGGCCGTCCGGTCGGCGCGCTGTTCGACCGGATCGGCGCGCGGCCGCTGGTCATCCCGGGCGCGATCGCCATGGCGGTGGCGTTGTGGCTGTTCGCCGTGCTCGGGCCGGACTCGCCGCTGATCGCGGTGATCGGCATCCACGTGCTGCTGATGGCCGGCCTCGGCCTGATGATGACGCCGCTGTTCACCGCCGGCCTGAACGACCTGCCGGAGAACCTGTACTCCCACGGCAGCGCGATCATGGCGACGTTGCAGCAGGTCATGGGCGCGTTCGGTACGACGCTGTTCGTCGCGGTGGCCACGCTGGCCACGGTCTCGGGCACCTCGCCGGACGCCACCGGGCTGCGGGCCGCGTTCATCGTGGCCGGTGTGCTCGGCGTGGTCGGCGCGGCCGGCTCGCTGTTCGTGCCGAAACGCGTAACGGCAGAGGCGTGACAAAGCGGCCCCCGGCTCTGCCGGGGGCCGCTTTTCCTTGTCATAGCGTGACTGTCTGGCTGACGTGGTTGGTCGTGATGGTCAGGGCGGCCGGCCCCGGCCGGCAGCGTTTGTAGTCGCCGGTCGACGGGTCGAAGGCCAGGATGTCGCCCCAGCCGCACCGGATGTCGCCGATGTGCACGCCGCGGCTGCCGGTCCACGTCACGCTCATCGGGTAGCGCAGCGGGAGGCCCGTCGTGCTCGTCGCGGTGATCTTGTCGGGGTCGACGGCGACGGTGATTCCGTCCAGTACGGGTCGGAATTCGACCTGGTCGGTGACGGTCGTCCAGCCGAGGTCCGATGTCGGCACGTGAATCCAGGGCAGGCCGTCGTCCCGTTCGACGCCGGTTGGGCCGGTGGCCTCGATCACCTCGGCGCCGTGCGGCAGCCAATGGTCGAGCATTCGCCGCTCATTGGGGTCGCTGATCCCGTAGGTGACGACGACCACCCGGCCCGTCAACTGGCCCCTGAGGTCGGCCAGTTGTGCGTAGTCAGACGTGCGAAGTGCACCGGTGGCCGAGTTCAGCAGCACATAGCGGATACCGTCCCGTACGAACGACTGGTGGTCCGGCCCGAACACGCTCGTCCAGTCGGGCCCGTAGTCCCGGCCGGGGGAGTAGTACACCGGGAACCGGCCCTGCACCGCCGCGTCGACCTTGGCCTTCGTGTCGGGCGTGGTGCCGTCGACCACGAGGAACTTCGGGTGCGATGCGACGGCCTCGGCCAGCGTCCGGTCGGTCACGGTGGACAGCACGGCCATGCCACCGTCCGAAGTGGACTGTTCGCGGACCAGCGGGTCGAGCACCGGTGGTTCCGGCGGCACGGTGACCGGCAGCGCCACCCCGGCGGTCAGGTCGTCGAAGTCCAGCTGCCCGCTGTACCGGGCCCTGGTTGCCTCGATCGCCTCCACGCCGCGCACGGTGATCGGCTGCTTCACCGTCGTCGGCACGGTGAAAGTCGTTCGCTGCCAACCGTTCCACGTGACGTGCTCGCCGTAGACCGAGCTGTTGGCCCCGGACGCGTCGGTGATCAGCGCGGCCAGCCACTCGCCCTTGCCGTCCCCGTTGACCGACAGCTGGAACTGCCGCGTGGCGCCGTCGACCGGGATCGGCGTCGGGGCCGTCGCCACCGCCGTCCTGATCTCGGTCGACTTGGTGAAGTCGAAATTCAGCCGCAGTGCGCCGCCGGCCTGGCTGATCGCCCCGGAACCGCGGGCCGAGCTGAACTTCCAGCCGGTCACGTCGTCGAAACCGGTCACCGGCTCGGACTTCAGCCCGATGGTCACGCCGAACTTGGACACGTGGCCGCCGACGCGCACGGTGACCACGCCGGTGCCCTGAGGCGTTTTCGGCGTGAGCGCCAGCGTGCCGTCGGGATTCGGGGCGATGCCGACCAGCGAGTGGTCGTAGTCCAGGGTCATGTCGACGGGATCGATGGCCGCCGACTCGCCGATCGCGTCGTAGCCGGTGACCTGCACGCGTGCGGTCTGGCCGGCCAGCAGCGACACCGTCTTCGGTGTGGCGGTGATCCGGGCCAACGCCGGCAGCACCTGGATCTTGCCCGGCTGGCTGATTCCCTTGGCTGCCACCGCGACCTGGGCCGTGCCGGGTTGACGCCCGGTGACCAGGCCGTTGCGGTCCGCCCCGAACCAGTGCGGCGTCCCGAGATCGGCCGGGCCGTACTCCTCGTCGTAGCCGGTCGCCTTGAGCTGTCGGTGCAGGCCGGTGAACACCTTGTCACCGGTGGTGAGATCGATGCCTGTCAGCCGGCCGCTGCCGGGCGCGGCGAACAGCCCGATTCCGTTGCCCACCTCGCGTTCCACGCCGTCCGACGGCACATTGCGCTGCCACACATCGGGCGTGCCGGCGTCGCGGCTGACCAGTGTGGAAGAGCCGCCGCCGTCGATGATCACGGCGTTGTAGGCCCCGCGCTGCCGCATGATGTATGCCAGCTGCTGCTCGGTCACGCCCCGGCTGGCCGGCGTCCGGCCGTCGATCACGACCAGCTGCATCTTCTTGCCGTCCTGGGAGAACCCGATCGCCGTCTCCGGGTTGATCGCCGTATCGTCCAGGGTCTGCACCTGCCCGTCCCGCACGGCCACGTCCCGTACGCCCATCAGCGTCCGGAAGGTGTTCGCCGGCTCCGTCCGCGGCCCGTACGTGACCGACACCGGATCGCCGATGTGCAGTGCCGCCAGCAGATCCGCATCGGAACCGGTGCCGGCGAGCACGAATCCGTTGTCCGGAATCGGTCCCGGATCGTGTCCCGCCACAACCCCGTTGACCACGGCCACTTCGTGAACCTTGGTCACGTTGTAGAAGGCGCGGGAGGCGGTGCCCCACGCCGGCGTGAACGCCGCGAGACCGTTCGGCGGGGCCTGCTCCTGGTTCAGGCCGTCCAACGGCAACGGCCCGGACGGCAGCGTGACCTTGCCGTCCAGATAGGCGTTCACGATCCGCCCGATGTCGTTGACGTCAACACCGACCGACGGCCGCCACGGGGTCGGATCGGTCCACGGGCCCTTGACCAGCTGCCCGTTCGACACTTCGACACCGCGCGGCGCGCCGGTGTTGTTGATGTCGAAGAAGTCCCCGTTCACGCCGGCGAAGGCGTGCTGGGCGGTGGCCATCGTGGTCACGGTCTGGACCTGGCCCACGTGCGGCGGCGTCAGCAGGCCGACCGTGAGCCGTGGATTGCTCAGGTCCGCGGTCAGTACGGTGCCGCTCAGCCAGCCGTCGGGGTCGACCCGGCTGAACGTGGACAGGGTGGTGCCCGGCCCGATCGGCTTGCTGGTGCCGTCCACCTGGACCGGTGGCGGGGTCGTCGGTTCCGCGGTGGCGGACGGTGGCGTCGTCAGCGAGATGACGACCAGGAACGCGGCGAGTGCGGACAGCGAAGCCGGCCTCATGAGGTTGATAATTTGCCCACCGGGTAGTCTTCACGCAAGTTCCTCACCGATTCGGCCCAGCGTGGAGTCACGCTCCGCTGCCACCGGCTAGAATCGCGGCAGGGCGGGGCGGCGCCATTTGTCCAGCCCGAAGGTTGTTTTCTCGAGTTGTAAGGATGGCCGTCGTATGCCCCCGACTCCCGCCTCCGTCGTCGAGCAGTGGCAGAGCCTGCCGCGGACGGTGTTGCAGGACAAGGTCCGCCAGGTGGTCAAGCGCCGGGACGCCGAAGCCAAGCAGATCTGGACGCAGGTGCGGGCCCATTCCGTGCTGGCCGCCCAGGTCCGCGGCGCGTTGTCGGCGCTGAGGGCGGAGGTCAAGGGCACCCGCGACGAGGTCATGTGGACGATGTGGATCGACCAGGCCCGAGCCGTGCTCGACGCCACGGACAAGCCGGCCGCCGCTGCTGACAAGCCGGCCGCCGCTGCTGACAAGCCGGCCGCCGCCGACAAGCCGGCCGCCGCTGGTGCCGAGCCGGCTCCGGAGCAGCCCGCGCCGGTCAAGCCCGTGGAGAAGCCCACCCCGGTCAAGGCCGTCGAGAAGCCCGCGCCGGTCGAGAAGGAGCCGGTCGCCGCCGTCCGCAAGGAACCGGTGGCCGAAATCACCTTCACCCCCGAGCCCGTCGAAAAGCCCCGCACCGCCCCTCCCGCCGTACCCCCCGTCCTCTTCCAGGCCCCCGGCGCCTGACCCCAGACGCTTGGAAGGGGCCTTCCTCCACTCCGAGTGGAGGAAGGCCCCCTTCCAAGCTTTGAGCAGTCGTTTGCACTAGCGTCGCCCGAATGGTCCACACTCCACGGTTCCAGCTGGCCCTGGTCGCCCTGGTCCAGGTCCTCGTGCTGGCGCTGTGGTTCTCCGCCTCCGCGGTCGCCCCGGCGCTGCGGACCGATTTCACGCTGACCGGCACCCAGTCGGTGTGGCTGACCGCGACCGTGCAGGTCGGCTTCGCCATCGGCGCGGTCGGGTCGGCGCTGGCCAACCTGGCCGACCGGATCCGTCCGAACGTGTTGATCGCGCTCAGCGCGGTCCTGGGCGCGGCGGCCACGGCGGCGCTGGCCCTGGCCGCGCACGACACGTGGACGGTGCTGGCGCTGCGGCTGCTCACCGGCGTGTGCCTGGCCGGCGTCTACCCGCCGGGCATGAAGATCGTCGTCTCCTGGCTGCCCAACGCCCGCGGCCTGGCCCTGGGCCTGGTCGTCGGCGCGCTGTCGGTCGGCTCGGCCGCGCCGCAGCTGATCAACGGCCTGACCACGCTGCCGTGGCGCGGCGTGCTGCTGGCGGCGGCGGTGCTGGCCCTGGCCGGCGCGGCGCTCTCGTTGGCGTTCATGCGTTCGGGCCCGGCGATGAGGCCGACTCGCGTTCCCGATCCCCGCTATGTGCTGACGATGTTCGCCGACCGCAAGCAGCGGCTGGTCAACCTCGGCTACTTCGGCCACATGTGGGAGCTGTACGCCCTGTGGTCCTGGCTGCCGACCTACCTCGCCGCGTCGTCTGCCGTGCAAGGCCGGGCCGGCATCGGCGTGGCGGCGTTCTTGATCGCCGGCGGGTGCGGCCTGGTCGGCTGCCTCGCCGCCGGCTACTGGGCCGACCGGCACGGCCGGGCCTACGTGGCGATGCTGGCCATGCTGTTCAGCGCGGCCAGCGGCCTGCTGTCGGTCGCCGTGTTCGACGTGCCGTGGCTGTTCCTGATCGTGCTGGCTGTCTGGGGCGCGACCGTCATCGCCGACTCCGCCCAGTTCTCCGCCGCCCTCACCGAGGTCGCCGACCAGCGCTACGTCGGCACCGCGCTGACCGCTCAGACGGCCATCGGCTTCCTGGTCAGCGTCGTGACCATCCAGGCGCTGCCGGTGTTGGCCGACCTCGTCGGCTGGCGGCTGGCCGTGCCGCTGCTGGCGATCGGCCCCCTGCTCGGGGCCGCCGCCATGGCCCGGCTGCGGTCTTTGGTCAGGGCGTAGCGGCCGGCGGCAGTTGCGCCGGGTCGCCGGTCGGCCACTGGTCCGGGTGTTCTCCCAGCTCACGCAGCTGCGTCAGCTGGAGCCGGCACCACGTCGACAGCCGCGGGTCGTCCAGCATGCCCAGCAGCTCCGGCCAGTCCACCCAGCGGGCGTCTTCCACCTCCGCCGGGTCGCGCGCCACTTCGCCGTACGCGCGGGCCCGGAACACCGGGCACATCTCGTTCTCGACGATGCCGTCCTGCTCGGCGACGTAGCGGAACCTCGGCAGGATCAGGTCCACCCGGCCCACGTCCAGGCCCAGCTCGTCCTTCACCCGGCGGCGCACCGCGTCCGACATCGACTCGCCGTCGGCCGGGTGGCCGCAGCAGCTGTTCGTCCAGACCCCCGGGAACGTCGCCTTGGACAGCGCCCGCCGGGTCAGCAGCACCTGCCCGTCGTCGTTGACCAGGTAGCTCGAGAAGGCCAGGTGCAGCGGCGTCGCGCCGTGGTGCACCGTTGCCTTGGGAGTGGTGCCGACGTTGTAACCGTCCTCGTCCAGGAGGACCACATGCTCCTGTGCCACGTGCCGAGCCTAGCGCCGCTCGGGGTGCGAGATCATGTCGCCATGCCCACGTCACCCATCCGGACCGTCGAGATCAGCGACGACACCATTCGCCTCGGCCAGTTCCTCAAGCTCGCCGACCTCGCCGAGGACGGCACCCACGCCCGCGAGCTGCTCGAGGACGGCGAGGTCGAGGTCAACGGCCGCCCCGAGGCCCGCCGCGGCCGCCAGCTGGTCGACGGCGACGTGGTGGCGGTCGACGGCCAGCGCGTCCGCCTGGCCGCCCGCTCCTGACCGCCTTCTTTCGCGAAGGCAAATGTCACATGCGCGCCGGACTTGCCTCCCTGCGGCACATCCGGACCGCATGTGCCGAACGGCCGGAATGCGCAACGGCCGGGCACGTGGCCCGGCCGTGACTGGTCGATCTCTCTCGCCCGGGCTTGCTGCCCGGCCGTCACTGGTTACTCGTCGTCCTCGCCCGGACGGGCGTGGTCGGCCTTGCCGGGAGTCGGGTCCCGGTCCATGTCGATCAGCGGATGCCGCTCGGCCCCCTCGGCCGCGGCATGCCGCCCGTTCTGCTGGTGCTCCCCTGGCGTTGTCACCCGGACAGCCTACGGACACTGCGTCAACTCGTGTCAGGAACCCGTCAAAGTCCAGGTCGAAAGCGTACGGACCAGGTCAGGGACCGGTCCTTTCGGCGCAATCGGGACTGCACTGGCAAGCATGTCGGACAAGCACCTGCTGGCCGGCGGGTTCGGGTTCCCGCTCGGCTTCGCCGCATCGACCGTGGTCGTCCTGGGGGCGGCCGCGGTCGGCGCCTTCGCGCATCCCGTCGCCGTGCTGGTCACGCTGGCCGTGGTCACGTTCGTCGTATCGGCGACCACCACCCTGCCTGCCGCGCTGGGCACGGCCGCCGTCAGCTGGGGCCTGTACAGCGGCTTCGTCGTCGACCAGCTCGGGCAGCTCACGCTGGACGGCCGGACGGCGCTGGCCGCACTGGTGCTGGGGGCGGCCGCCCTGGTCGCGGTCGGTGCGGTGACGCTCGCCCGGCACACGCCGACGCGGGTCGGACGGCTCACGCCACCGATTCGGGGGTAACCCACGTCACTCTGTTAGTTGTAGCATCGCGGGCATGGTGTGGGTGCTCGGCGGATACCAGACGGACTTCGCGCGCAACTGGCCACGGGCCGGCCTCGAGGTCTCCGACCTGGTCGCCGAGGTCGTGCAGGAGACCCTGGTGGACGCCAGGGTCGACCCGGCGGCCATCGGCGTGATCCACGTCGGCAACGCCTTCGGCCAGCTGTTCACCGGCCAGGGCCAGCTCGGCGGCATGCCGGCCACGGTCGACGACCGGCTCTGGGGCGTGCCGGCCTCGCGGCACGAGGCCGCCTGCGCGTCCGGCGGCGTGGCCATCCTGTCGGCGATGGCCGATCTGGAGTCCGGCCGCTACGACTGCGCGCTGGTGCTCGGCGTCGAGCTGGAGAAGACGGTCCCCGGCGACCTCGGCGCCCAGTATCTCGGCGCCGCCGCCTGGGTCGGTCACGAGGGCCAGCAGGCCAAGTTCATGTGGCCGCACATGTTCAGCCTGCTCGCCGACGAGTACGACCGCCGCTACGGCCTCGACGACGCCCACCTCAACGCCATCGCCGAGCTCAACTTCCGCAACGCCCGGTCCAACCCGCTGGCCCAGACCCGGGCCTGGGAATTCGGACCGGCCGGCTTCACCGGCGACGACCTGGCCAATCCGCGCATCGAAGGCCGTGTTCGGCGCCAGCAGTGCAGCCAGGTCACCGATGGTGGCGTCGGCGTCGTGCTGGTCTCGGACCGGCACGCCCGGGCCGGCTCGCCGGGCACGGCCCGGATCGAGGGCTGGGGCCACCGGACCGTCGGCCTGCCGCTCAAGGCCAAGTTCGACCGCAGCCGGGACGAGCGCTATGTGCTGCCGCACGTCCGGCAGGCCGTTCTCGACGCCTATGGCCGGGCCGGCGTCGATTCCGTCGACGGCATCGAGACACACGACTGCTTTGCCATGTCGGAATACATGGCCATCGACCATTTCGGCCTGACCGGGCCGGGGGAGAGCTGGAAAGCCGTCGAGAACGGCGAGCTGGAGCGCGGCGGGCGAATTCCGGTGAACGCGAGCGGCGGCCTGATCGGCGGCGGCCATCCGGTCGGCGCGACCGGCGTGCGCATGCTGCTCGACGCCAGTCGGCAGGTGACCGGGCGGGCCGGTGCGTGCCAGATCGAGGGCGCGCGGCGGATCGGCACGCTCAACATCGGCGGCAGCACGACGACAACCGTGACTTTCGTGGTGGGGAGTGCAGATGGACGTTGAGATCGTCGGGCGGATGCTGTCGACGTTACCGGCGGAGGACGACCATCCCTATCGGACCGGCCCGTGGCGGCCGCAGCACACCGAGTGGCGGGCCGACGACCTCGAGGTGATCGGTGAGCTGCCGTCCGATCTGGACGGTGTGTACCTGCGCAACACCGAGAACCCGGTGCATCCGGCGATCGAGCGCTACCACCCGTTCGACGGCGACGCCATGATCCACATGGTCGGCTTCCGGGACGGCAGGGCGTTCTACCGCAACCGGTTCGTGCGCACCGACGGGCTGCTGGCCGAGAACGAGGCCGGCGGGCCGCTGTGGGCGGGTATCGCCGAGCGGGCCGGTCAGTCCACACGGGACGGTTGGGGTGCGCGGGGCCGGATGAAAGACTCGTCCAGCACCGACATCGTGGTGCACAACGGCATCGCGCTGAGCAGCTTCTACCAATGTGGAGATCTGTACCGGCTCGACCCGTTGTCCCTTGAGACATTGGGCAAGTCCTCGTGGGTGCCCGAATGCGGCGTCTCCGCGCACACCAAGGTCGACGACCACACCGGCGAGTTGCTGTTCTTCAACTACAGCACCGACGCGCCCTATCTCCATTACGGCGTCGTGGATGCGGCTGATCAGCTGGTGCACTACATCGACGTGCCGCTGCCCGGGCCTCGGCTGCCGCACGACATGGCGTTCACCGAGAACTACGCGATCCTCAACGACTGCCCCATGTTCTGGGACGCCGACCTGATGGCCAAGGGCGTGCACGTGCCGCGTTTCCACCGCGACATGCCGTTGCGACTCGGCGTCGTTCCGCGTCGGGGCGGCAGCGACGAGGTGCTGTGGTTCGAGGCCGAGCCGACCTACGTGCTGCACTGGGTCAACGCGTATGAAGAAGGCGACGAGATCGTGCTCGACGGCTTCTTCCAGCACGATCCGATGCCGGCCGACAACGGCCAGCCCGGCTCGATCCAGCGGATCTTCCGCTTCCTGGCCTTGGATCGCCTCCAGACCCGGCTGCACCGCTGGCGGCTCAACCTCGCCACCGGCGCGTGCAAGGAGGAGCAGCTCACCGACTCCGTCACCGAGTTCGGCATGATCAACTCCGGGGTCGGCGGCCGTCGTCACCGCTACACCTACGCCGCCACGGGCAAGCCCGGCTGGTTCCTCTTCGACGGTCTCGTCAAGCACGACCTGCTCACCGGCGGCGAGGAACGCTTCTCCTTCGGCGACGGCGTCTACGGCAGCGAAACCGCCGTCGCACCCCGGATCGGCTCGACGGGGAGGACGACGCCTATCTCGTCACCCTCACCACCGACATGGCCGACGACCGCTCCGAGTGCCTGGTCTTCGACGCCCAGCGCGTCTCGGACGGCCCGATAGCGCGGATTCGCCTGCCCGAACGCGTGTCCAGCGGCACCCACTCGACGTGGGCCCCCGGCTCCTCCCTACCGGGCTGGCGTGACTGAGCACACCGCACTGCCGGCCGGCCAGCGTAACGCCATTGGCGTTACGCTCGGCCTGCTGGGTGACGAGTGGTCGCTGCTGATCCTGCGCGAGGCGCTGCTCGGCGCGACTCGGTTCGTCGACTGGCGGGCCCGGCTCCCGATCTCCAACGCCGTGCTGGCGGCCCGCCTGCAGCGGCTGACCGAGGCCGGGCTTTTCTTGCGCGGCAACGGATATCGGCTGACCGAACGGGGCGCTGACAGCTGGTCGGTGCTGCTGAGCATCTGGGCCTGGGAGGACCGCTGGGTCCCCAGCCACCCCGAGCGGCTCCCGGACCGCGTGCATCGCCTGTGCGGCAAGCCGTTCGACCCCGTGCTGGTCTGCTCGGCGTGCGACACGGCAGTGCTGGCGACTGACCACACCCTCGAAGGCGGCTTCGGCCCCAGCGGCTCGTGGGAACGCTCGGTGCCGGAGGCGACGACGAGGCGGCGGTCGGCCGGCGACGCGGGCCTGTTCCCCGAGACCACGGCCCTGATCGGCAACCGCTGGTCGGCGGCGCTGGTCGGCGCGGCTTTCCAAGGCGTGCACCGGTTCAGCGATTTCCAGCGCTGCCTGAACACCTCGCCGACCATGGTCGCCGACCGGATCCGCACCCTGTGCGCCCTCGGCGTGCTCGGCGACGACTACCGCCTCACGGCCAAGGGGCTCGCGTTCTTCCCGGTCGTCATGTGCCTGGTCGGCTGGGCCCAGCGCTGGTACCGCGCGGCCGAGGGGCCGGCGCTGAGCTACCGGCACCTCCCGTGCGGCGCCGGCTTCGAGGCGGCGCTGGACTGCTCCTCCTGCGGGGATCGCTTGGTGCGCAAGGACGTTGTGCCTACCAGCTGACCGGGCCGTGCTCGTCGAAGAAACCGCCGGTCGGACCGTCCGAGGGCAGCATGGCCAGCTCGACGGCGATCTTCGCACCCTGGGCCGGCGTACGGGTTCCCTTGTGCCCGTTCAGGTCCGTGGCGACGTAGCCCGGCGTGCAGGCGTTCACCTTGATCTGGGTGTCGGCCAGCTCCCGCGCGTACTGCACGGTGATCGCGTTCAGCGCCGACTTCGAGCTGCCGTAGGCCATGGACAGGCCCAGCCGGCTGTTCGGCGCGGCGAGCTGCGAGATCGACCCCAGCCGGCTCGACACGTTCACGATGCGCGCCGCGTCGGATTTCCGCAGCAGCGGCAGCATCGCGTTGGTCATCGCCACCACGCCGAACACGTTCGTCTCGTACACCCGCCGCATGTCGTCCAGCAGCGTCAGACTCGGCGGCACCTCCAATTCGTTGGCCACCGCGGCGTTGTTCACCAGCACATCGAGGCAGCCGTACTCGGCCGCCACCTGGTCCGCCGCCGCGTCGATCGACATCTCATCGGTCACGTCCAGCTGCTGAAACCGCACGTCCAGGCCGTCGTCGGCCAGCTCCGCCACCGTCTGCGCGCCGCGCTGCCGGTCCCGCGCCGAAGCCAGCACCGTGAACCCCCGCTGCCCCAGCCCCCGGGCGATCTCCCGTCCGATCCCCTTGTTGGCGCCCGTCACCAGCGCCACCCGCCCGTTCCTCGTCATGGGTTTCATCCCATCACCTGGAGTGCGCTCCAGCGCAAGCTCGTTTACGCCCCTGTATTGCTAGGCTGATCGCACCAGTCGGAGTCCGCTCCACTGACCAGGACATCTCGAATCCCGTTCCCGGGTGAGAAAACTCGCACCGCGGTCCCGGTGCCGCCCGTCATGGGCTGTACTGGAAGATCCGACTCGGGGACGGGGAACGCGATGCGGGGCGCGGAGCACGACAATGCCTATTCCGGTTCTGTGCACGGAAGTGTGGTTCAGGCTCGTGATGTGCGGCAAATAGTCCAGGTGTTCGACCGCGGCGACTCGCCCGTCGTGCCGGCCCAGCTGCCGCCCGTGCCGCGCAGTTTCACCAGCCGGCAACGGGAACTCGACCGGCTGGCGCGCTGGCGGTCCGAGTCTCCGGTGGTGGTGCTGCACGGCGTGGGCGGCGTGGGCAAAACGACCCTCGCGGTGCGCTTCCTCCAGGGCCTGGCCGGCGAATTCCCGGACGGCACGCTGTTCGCCGATCTCCGTGCCTTTTCCGTCGACGGGCCCGTGAGCGCCGACGACGCACTCGAATGGCTGTTGACCGCCTTGGGTGTCCGGCCCGATTCCATGCCGGTGGAGTTGGCCGCCAGAACCGGCCTGTACCGGTCACTGGTCGCCGGCAAGTCCTTGGCCGTGCTGATCGACAATGCCCTTTCCGCCGCGCAGGTCCGGCCGTTGCTGCCGGGTGGCAGCAGCATCGCCGTTGTCACCAGCCGGCAGCGCCTCGCCGGGCTGGCCATGGACGGCGCCCGCTTCGTCGAGGTCGATCCGATGGACCTGCCCGCTTCGGTCGAACTGCTGGCCAAGGTCGTCGACGACGACCGTACGTCGGCTGAACCCGTTGCCGCGCAAGAACTCGCCCGTCTCTGCGGCGGGCTGCCCATCGCCATCTCCGTTGTCGGCGCCCGGCTTTCCTCCCGTCCTCGCCGCTCGCTCGCCCGCGAGGCCGCCACCTTGCGCGAGCAGCGCATCGCCGCCCTCACCGTTGACGGGGAGCCTTCCGTGCAGACCCTTTTCGACCTTTCCTACCGTGACCTGCCGCCCGCCGCCGCCCGTCTCTACCGCCTCTGCGCCGTTCATCCGGTCGGCGACTTCGACCTCCCCGCGGCGGCCGCCTGCGCCGGACTTCCGTTGCCCGACACCGAGAATCTCCTCGACGTCCTCCTCGACGCCAACCTGCTCCGCGAGGTCGACGACCGCACGTTCGGTTACCACGACCTCGTCCGTGTTCATGCCCGTGACCAGCTCAGCGCCACCGAGCACGCCGCCGCGCTCCGTCGCGTCGTCGAGTGGTACCTCGACGTTCTCGTCTCAGCCGACCTCGCGCTGCATCCGTTGCGCCGCCGCACCGGTCCGCGTTACGAGCGGCCGCTTGCCTTGTTCCACAACGACATCGAGGCCCTCGCCTGGCTCACCGCCCACCGTGTCACTGTGCGGGCCACGTTCGCCGAGGCCGTCGAGCGCGGCTGGGACGACCTCGTCTGGCAGTACTGCGAGGCGTATTGGGGATTTTTCTTGCACAGCCGGCACTACCAGGCCGCCATCGACATGTTCCGCGCCGGCGTGCTGGCCGCTCACCGGCTCGCCGATCCCCTCGCCGAGGCCCGCCTTCGCCTGCAACTCGGCTACGCCCACGCCAAGATCGGCGATCAGCACGCCGCCGTCGAGCAGAACACCCAGGCCATGCAGCTCGCCGAGGCCGCAGGCGACCAGCGCATCCTCGCCACCGCCCACTCCCGGCTCGGCCGCTCCGCCCGTGACTCCGGTCGGCTCACCGAGGCCATCGCGCACTACTCTCGGGCCCGGGACATGCAGTACGCCATCGGTTCCGCCCGTGACGTCGCCCTGTGCCGCCGGCGCATCGGCCAGGTCCTCTCCCAGCTCGGCCGCCACGACGAGGCCGTCTCCGAGCTCCAGGCCGCAGCCAGCGCTTTCGAGTCCCTCGGCGACCGCACCCAGCATTCCCGCGCGTTGATGTTCCTCGGCCTCGCCGCCCTGGACTCCGCCGACCCCGCTTCCGCCACCGCCCCCCTCACCACCGCCCTCACCCTCATGCGGGAGCTGGGGTCCACCTACTTCTCGGCCGAGATCCTCACCGCCCTCGGCGACCTCGCCGCGCGGACCCGCGACCTCTCGTCCGCGCGGCAGGCCTACACCGACGCCGTTTCCCTCTACGACCAGCTCTCCGACCCCAAAGCCGCCCTCGTCCGCGCCAAACTCACCAGCCTCCAGTAACCCTCCACCGCCACCTTCTCGACGTCCCCCGCCACCATCACCGGTTTCCGCCCGCGGGCCACCACCATCCAGCTGCCGGCTCCCATCGACACAATTACCAGCACACACCCCGGTAACTCCGCCAACGTCCGTGCCGCCACGCTCGCCGGCTCCGCCGCCTCGGGGTGGATGACCACATCCGCGAACGACCGCCAGTGTTGGTCGTCGGCCGGCGCCATCAGGAAGTCCATGGCACCGGCACCACGTTCGCCGGCAACGCCCTGGCCGGCTCCGGCAACCCGAGCAGCCGGTACATCGTCGACCTGGTGATCGCCGCCGCCTGTCCCGGCCGGGCGGTGATCGCGGTCGCCAGCTCGACGTCCGGTCCCTCGTGCTCCGCCATCACCTTCCGCAGCTGCGACCACAACTCCCGCCCGTGATCTAGCCGCGGTGCGTTGCGTACCAACACATCCGCCGGGCTTCCCGGCCACAGCGCCGGCGGCTCCGTCGCCACCACCGTAGGTGTCCCGCTCGCCGCGGCGTACATCGTGCACGAGCCGTGATCGCCGATCACCACGTCGCTGGCGATCACCGCCGCCTGCCACCCCCGATCCGGCGGCAGCACCCGCAGCCCCGCCCGGATGCTGTCGCCCAGCCAGCCCAGCACCGCCCCGCTTCCGTGCGCTGCCACGATGTTCGGGTGCAGCTGCGCCACCACCCGGCAGCCTTGCGCCGACAACCGTTGGTACAGCTCCAGATGCTGCCCGAACGTCGACTCCGGGCCCCAGGTCGAGCTGATCGTCACCAGGCACTCGTCCTCGCTCACCCCCAGCGCCATCCGGTAGCCCTCCCGATACCGCCGGCTGGCCACCATCCGGTCCAGGCAGATGTCCCCCGCCACCACCGCCGCGCCGTGCGCCTCCGGGCACCTCTTCCGCAGCAGCGCCAACTCCTTGTCGTGGCTCAACATCAGCGCTGCCGGGATCACCCTTCCCCGGTACGTCAGCACTTCCCGGTCCAGCCCCGTCGTTCCCCTCGTCGCCCCGCCCGCTTTCCGGCTGTAGCGCCTGCTCTTCGCGTTGCCCACACCGTGCGACAGGACCATCACCTTGCCCCGCACCTGTTCGATCTCACGGTGGCTCGCCGTCAGCACCAGGTCGTAGCTCTCCCTCTTCGCCTGCTCCCAGGGCAGCACCATCGCCCCCAGGCTCCGCACGTACTCCTCCAGGCCGTGCCACCGCTCCGTCGACCCCGGCACCGTGTACACCGGCTGGATCCGGTGGTCCGCCTCCACCAGCGGCACCACCTCCGCCAGCCTCGTGCCCGCCGTCATCGTCGGCACCATCACCAGCACCGGCCGGCACCCCGCCACCGTCACCCGCTCGGCCGCCCCCATCCCGATCGGCGCCCGCACCCACGTCTGCCCGTCCATCGCCCTTCTCCCCTCGTGGAAACCCCGTGGCAGCAGCGTGGGACGCCGAGTTGTCAGATCGCCAACAGGATCCAGTCCGCCGGGAAAGCGGCAGCTGACACGCGCGATGTCCGCTCTGTGTTCGGTTCGCCCACGTGAATTCGGTCGGCCGGGCGTTGATCGAGAGCCGATTCACTGTCAGATCGCTGTCACGTGCACGTGCACCGGCGGATCGGGATGAGAACGATATGGATTCGGTGTCTGGATTGGTGTTCCTAGTCCGGGCACACTCGGAATGGGCCGGCGCAGGGGGTGTGCAAATGGACATCGTGCTGGGGATTCTGGGCGAGACCGCACTGCTGATCGACGGCAGCTTCGGTGCGGAATGGGGCCGGCCGAAGGAGCGAGCCGTGCTGGCTGCGCTCGCGACAATGCCAGGTAAATCCATGTCCATCGACACCCTGAGCGACTGGGTCTGGCCCGACGGGGAGGAGCCGGCGAATCTGGTGTCCACCCTGCACACGCACGTGGGGCGCATCCGGAACTCCTTAAAAAGGTGGAAGCGCCGATCGAAATTCTGAGCGAGCACCACGCCTACAAGTTGGTCGTCGACCGCGCGCTGATCGACTATTTCGTCTTCCTTGACCAACTCGGCCACGCTCGTTCCGTCGGCAAGCAGGGCAACCACGACCAGGCGTGCGCGTACGCCCGACGGGCGCTGCAGCTGTGGCGCGGCACGGCCCTGCAGGAGGCTGAGGGGGCCAGGGCGCGCAACTTCAGGCTCCGGGTGTTCGAGAACGAGTGGCTGCCGGGCAACGCTTCACTGATCGACTCGCTGATCGGCCGGGGGCAGCTGACCGAGGCCGTCGCCGCCTTGAACGAGCTGGAGCGCGAGCATGGTCCGCACCTCGCGCTGGCCAAGCTCCGGCTGTACGCGTACTACCGCCAGGGGCGCGTCCAAGCGGCCCACGAGTACCGGGCCCAGATCCGCCGGCACCTGCGCGACAACTACGAGGACGACGCGGCTGACGAGATCCACCGCTATCACGAGGAACTAGCCCGCGCACACGGCGGCAAGCGTGAGCGCGTCGTGGCCCGACCGCCGCTCGATCAGCTGCCGGACGCGGTCTCGGACTTCACCGGGCGCGCCGATCTGCTGGCCGACCTCGACACCGCGCTGACAGCCGGCGGACGTGTGCTGGTGCTCGGCGGAGCCGGAGGCATCGGCAAGACGGCTCTCGCGGTGCAATGGGCCCGCAGGCGACCAGAGTTCACGGACGGCCGGCTCTACGCCAACCTCAACGGTTTCAGCCGCGGACCGAAGGCCACCGCCTCCGACGTCGTGGACGGATTCCTCAGTGCCTTCGGCGTGCCGGCGGACCGGCTCCCGACACCCGAGGTCCGGGCCGCGAAGCTCCGGGAGCTGATGAGCGACCGCATGGTGGTTCTGCTCGACAACGTGGCCGACTCGGGCCAGGTGCTCCCACTGCTGCCGCTGTTCGGCGGCGCGGTCGTGTTGGTGACGAGCAGGTGGCGACTTGTCGGTCTGGTCGTGGCCGACGGCGCCCGGGTCGTCACGGTCGGGCCACTGGTCGACGAGCACAGCGTCGAGCTGCTGCGAACCCGGATCGGAAGCCGGGAGAACGATCCGGACGCATTGGCTCGGCTCGCGGCCCAGTGCGAGGGTTTTCCGCTCGCCCTCAACCTCGTCGGCGACCATATTTCGGCGCGCCGGTCCATTCCGCTGTCCAGTTTCCTGGCCCGATTACGGGGGCCTCGTCTGCTCACCCTCGGCAGCCACGGCGACGCGGGGTCGACAAACCTGGAAGCCGTCTTCGAACTGTCCTACCTGGCGCTCGACGACACCGCGCGGCGGCTGTTCCGTCTGCTCGGACTGCATCCTGGGCTGGAGTTCAGCCTGGCCGCAGCGAACGCGATCGCCGGGGCCGATGTGGAGCACGCGCTCGACGGTCTCGTCGACGCGCATCTGCTGGACCTGCGCGAGGACCTCGATCGGTTCCACTTCCACGACCTCCTGCGCGGTTACGCCGCAGTGCTCGCCGGGCAGGATGATTTCACCGCCGAACGGAACGCGGCGATTCGCCGATTGTTGTCCTTCTATCTGCATAGTGCGTTCAATGCGAACCGTCAGGTTTTCCCGACCCGTGGTGAAGTTCCCCTGATCGCGTTGGAGGACGGTGTTTTTCCTCTGGACTTCCGTAATGCTGACGACGCGATTCGTTGGTTCGAGGCCGAGAGGGCGTGCCTGTCAACGGTGATGAGGATGGCCGCCGACATCGAACGGCACGATTACGGCTGGCGGATTCCGCAAGTGGTGGCCCCCGCTTTCGTTCGTTATGGTATCGGCGGCGCGAAGGAAGCATGGGAGTTGGCGGTCGCCAGTGCCCGGCTTGACGGCGACGAGTACGGTGAAGGTGCGTCGCTGAACAATCTGGGTACGTACCACCTGCATCTCGGCGACCATGTCGCCGCGCAGCCGTGGTTCGAGATCGGGCTCAGGTTCGCGGAACGGATCGCGAACGAATTCGGCATCGCCGTCGCGCTGCACAATCTGGCCTGCGTCGAGCTTGCCTGCGTTGAGAGCGGAAAGTCGGAAGCTGGGAATTCGCGGCACGCGGTTGCTCGCGAGTTGTTCGAGCGTGCGCTGGACGTGGCCACCCGATGTGACATACGGCAGGTCGAGGCCGATGCCATGCACGGTCTGGGGCGGCTTCACCGATTGTGCGGTCGTCTCGACGAGGCCAACAAGGTGCTGCACCACGAGCTCTGGTTGCGGCAGAAGGCGAAGGACGTCCACGGCGAGGGTCTGGTGTTGACTGAGCTCGGCGCCGTGCTGGCGGAGTTGGGCGACCATGCGAGCGCGTTGTCGCACTGCATGTCCGCGGTCGATCTGCTTGCTGGCATCCGGGATCTGGCCGGCGAACGAGCGGCCCGGCTGGAGCTGGCTCGCATCGGTGTCACCGTGAGTGACCGGACGGCGGCCGAGCACGCGATTCGTGCAGTCGAGCTGTCGCGGCTGACCTGGAATCGTGACTCCGAGGCGGCCGCGCTCGACATGTTGGCGCGACTCCGGCTGCTGGGCGGCGAGCGCGATGCCGCGGCCTCGGCATGGAGTGCCGCCGCGGCCATCTATGCCGAGCGGAATGACAGTCGTGGCCAGGTCGTCGAAGCCTGCCTGGCCGAACTCGCGGTCAACAAAACGGCGATGCCCGAGCCGAGAGAGCGTGACGGGCGGGTAGTTCAAGCCGACGACCTCAATCGGTGAATGCGGGCCGCATCGCCCGACTTGGTGTCACTCGAACGAGTGACGATTGAGTTCGTGCAGGTCTGTGTTGTCTGGACCAACTAACCGTTCATATAGTTTTTGCGTGCTTGCGTCACTCAGTGTGGCGCGGTCACCGTTACGCACCCTGGAGGTATCGTCCGAGTGATTCGGGGTATGATCAACTGACCGTCTCGGTAGTGCGACCGGGCGGCCCCCGATTACCACCACGCACCACGAGGAGCCCCTTCAGTGTTCAAACAAATCGCAGCAGGTGTGCTCGCGCTCGCCCTTCTCTTGGGGATCGAGTCGGCGGCCTTCTGCTGGGGCACCGGATACAGCATTCCGGCCGCGGCCTCCCAGCCGCTGCAAGCCTGATTCCAGCCCGCCGCGGGGCACCGGGGACCCGCGGCGGCCTGAGTCAGGGCGAAGGTGCTTTCCGCCAGATACGCGGGGATATTCCGTAGACGCGGCTGAAGGCTCGACTGAACGCGGCCTCGGAGGTGTAGCCGACCAAGGTGGCGATGCGGCCGATGGGCTCGGGGGTGGAGCTGAGCAGGTGGGCGGCGCGGTCGAGGCGTTGGCGGGCTACGTAGGCGGCCGGTGGCTGGCCGACGAGCGCGGTGAACCGGCTGGCGAAGGCGGAGCGGGAGAGGGAAGCCAACGCGGCGAGGTGGGGGACGGACCAGTCACGGGCGGGGTCGCGGTGGATAGCGGAGAGCACGGGGCCGATGACGGGGTCCATGGCGGCGGTGAGCCAACCGGGATGAGCCCCGGTGGCGGAAGCGGCCCACAGGCGTAGGGCGCGGATGAAGAGCAGGTCGAGTAGGCGGGCGACCATGACGCGGGAGCCGGGCTGGGGGTCGGTGAGCTCGGAGAGCATGAGCTGACGGCCCAGCGACAGCCAGGACACATCCCCGGAGTCGCCGCGGACGACGATGGCGGCGGGGAGCACGGCGAGCAAGGGATCGGCGACGACGCGGTCGACGTGGAAGTGGCCGGTGAACCAGCCGGCGTCGGAGGTCCGAACGACATGGGCGTCGCCACGGGCGAGCAGGGCCATGTCGCCGGGGCCGAGCCGGACGGCGGGGGAGGACCGGAATTCGAGTCGGAGGGAGCCGTGCTCGACCAGGTGCAGCATGCGGGAACCGACGGGATGGTGGTCCCGGTGGGGGTGGCCGGCGGCGGTGCGGACGATCTCCCCGCCGTGCAGGTGGACGGCCTGGAGCAGGTCCGACAGCGCATCGGCTGGAGGAACGGCAAAGATGTCCGGCTTCTGAGGCATGTTTCTTGTCCCATCGTCCTCGTAGCGTGGTCGAGTCCACCCGATACGAGCCGAGGAGGCAACCGGACATGTCCAGGCCGGCGATCTTGATGGTGCACGGTTTCTGGGGCGGGGCGGCGCACTGGGCGAAGGTGATCCCGCAGCTGCGCCGCCGCGGCTACGACACCCTGCACGCGGTGGAGAACCCGCTGACCTCGCTGGCCGACGACGCGGCCCGCACCCAGCAGATGATCAAGCAGATCGACGGGCCCGTCCTGCTGGTCGGCCACTCCTACGGCGGCGCGGTGATCACGGAGGCGGGCGACCTGCCGAACGTGGTCGGCCTGGTCTACGTGGCGGCTTTCGCGCCGGACAAGGGGGAGAGCCTGGCCGCGATCGGCGAGGTGGCGCCGGCCCCGGGCGGCGCGAACATCGCGCCGGACTCGGACGGCTATCTCTGGATCCGGCAGGACAAGTTCCACGAGAGCTTCTGCCAGGACCTGCCCGAGGAGGAGGCGCTGGTCATGGCGGTCACCCAGAAGGCGCCGCAAGGCGCGGCCTACGTGGCCCCGGCGGGCGAGCCGGCCTGGCGCAACAAGCCGACGTGGTACCAGGTGTCCACTCAGGACCGAATGATCGCCCCGGACAACCAGCGCCGGATGGCGGCACGGATGAACGCGCGCAAGGTGATCGAGCTGGACGCGGCACACGCCTCGCTGGCCTCGCAGCCGCTGCCGATCGTGGATCTGATCGACGAGGCGGTCCGTGACCTGGGCTGACGCGTGGGAGCGCTCTCGCCGCAAATGGGGCGGGGTAATCGTGCTGCCCGCATGGTGTGCCCGTGCGGGCAGCACGCTTGACCTCAGGTTTGGTGGAGGTTCGACACTGGAGCCATGAGAGCGATCATGGCGAGGCGGTTCGGTCGGCCGGACGTGCTCGTGCCGACCGACCTGCCCACGCCGGAACCGGCGGCCGGCGAGCTGCTGGTGGACGTGGAACTGGCCGGGGTGGGCTGGCTGGACACGCTGATCAGGTCGGGCCACGGGCCGGCGGCGTTCCCGGTGACGCCGCCGTACGTGCCGGGTGGCGCGGTGGCGGGCCGGGTGTCGGCGGTCGGTGAGGGGGTGGACATCGGCTGGTTGCACGCCCGCGTGATCACGCGAGCGCCGGCCGGTGGCTACGTGGAGGCGGCGGTGTCACGGCCGGAAGAGTGCTACCTGGTGCCGCCGGGTCTGGACCTGGCCGACGCCCTGGCGGTGCTGGACGACGGCAGCACGGCGGTCGCGCTGCTGGAGCGAACTCCGGTCCACGCGGGGGAAAAGGTGCTGATCGCGCCGGGTGTGGGTGGCCTCGGCAGCCTGTTGGTGCAGCTCCTGGTCCAGGCCGGCGCCACGGTGATCGCCGGGGTGCGCGGCGGCGAGAAGGCGGCTATCGCGGAGAAGCTGGGCGCCCAGCCAGTTGACTACTCGGAGCCGGGCTGGCCGGGTCGTCTCCCGGCCGGCGTCGACGTGGTCTTTGACGGCATCGGTGGCGACGTGGGGTCCGCGGCGTTGGCACTGCTGGTCAACGGTGGCCGGTTCTCGGCCTACGGCATGGTCGCCGGCGGCGAGACGGTGGTCGGCGAGACCGACCGCAGTCGTCTCAAGGCGACAGTGGGTATGGCGCAGCTGCCGGAGTTCTGGGCCGACACGCCGCGACGGGTGCAGCACGTGCTGACCGAGGCCGCGGCCGGTCGGCTGACGCCGATCATCGGCCGGACCTACCCGCTGGCCGAGGCCGCGGCGGCGCACGCCGACATCGAGGCCCGCCGGTTCGTGGGCAAGATCCTGCTGACGACCTGAGCGGATCTCGGTTAACGTCGGTGCTGTGCACCGGGAAGCCGAGCGGGTGGAAGCGGCCTTCGTGACGGAGTGCCTGTCCGAAGGCATTGTGACGTATCGGGTCGGCGGCGGGGTGGTGGCCAAGGCGACGCCGGACCCGGGGCATTTCTGGACACGGGCGTTCGCCTTCGACCGGCCGCTCACGGACGAGGAGATGCTGTCGATCCTGGATTTCCACCAGGGCGCGGGCGAACTTCAGTTGGCGCCCTGGGCCTTTCCGCCGGGATGGGAGCGGATCCGCCGGTCTCACGGCCTGATCGAGGCGGACCCGTGGGTGAAGGTGGCCTGCGACATCGGCCAAGCCCGATGCGACGACAGTGCGTTCCCGATCACCGAGATCGGCGCGATCCAGGCCGACGAGTGGGCCGGCGTCATCGCCGGCGGGTTCGGCCTCGGCCCGCATCTCCGGCCAACTTTGGCGGCGTCGGTGGGAAAACCGGGCGCACGGCACTTCATCGCCTGGGATGGAGCGCAGGCCGTTGGTGCGGCATGCCTTTACCAGCAAGGAGAACTAGGTTACCTGACCACAACGGCCACCGTGGCGTCACACCGCGGCCGTGGCATCCAGTCGGCGCTGATCAGCCGCCGCGTCAAGGAAGCCGCGGCGGCTGGGTGTCAACGCCTGGTCGCCGAAACCGGACAGCCGGCTCCCGGTCGGCCGAACCCGTCGTTCGGCAACCTGACCAGGGCCGGCCTGCGGCCACTGCACGTACGGCGGAACTTTCAGTCGGACAGCAGGTAGAACGACCACTTGTCGGCGCCGATGGGCAGCAGCTCGACGGTGGCGAAACCGGCCTCGGCCGCGTACCGGCGCACGGTCTCCGGCCGCATCACGGTGCCGGTGGCGGCGGAATCGGGCGCGTCCATGGCGTCGGGCAGGCAGGAGATCACGCTCCAGCCGTACAGGTACTGCTCGCGCTGGGAGGCCGGGGTGGTCGGCTCCGGATCGGTCCGCTCATCGATTACGAGCACGAAACCGCCGTCGGCCAACGACTTTCTGGCGGCGCTGAGCACGGCTACCGGGTGTGACATGTCGTGCAGTGCCTCGATGATCGTGACCAGGTCGTAGTGGCCGTCGAGGCCGGCCGCGTCGGCGGCGGAGAACCGCACCCGGTCGGCGACGCCGGACTCCTCGGCGCTGCGGGCGGCCGACTCGATCGCCTGCGCGTCGAAGTCGAGACCGTGCACGGTGATCTCCGGGTAGGCCAGCGCCATCGCGATGCTCGACCAGCCGAGACCACAGGCGATATCGGCGACACGGGCCGAAGTGGACAGTCGCTTGTGGACGTCCGGAATGGACGGCAGCCATTCCTGGCCGAGCAGGTTCATGAACACCGGCTTGTTGGACGGCCAGCGGCCCTCCGGCTCCCAGCTCATCGGCGTCGGCGCGCCGCCGGTCCGGAACGCGTCGACCACGTCGCCGAGCCGTCGTGACGCCCGGACGAGCTCGATGCTCATCGAGGTGGCGAACATCAGGCTCGACGGGTCGGCGAGCACCGGAACATGCCCCTCGGGCAGCAGGTACCGGCCCGGCTCGACCACCTCGACCAGGCCGGCGGCGGCGTGGTGCTCCAGCCACTCGCGGGCGTACCGCTCGGCCGTGCCGGTCCGCGCGGCCAGCTCCGCCGACGTCAGCGGGCCGTCGGCGAGCGCCCGGTAGTAGCCGAGGCGCTCGCCGAGATACATCGTGTACAGCTCCAGTGCGCCCACGGCGTGCTGGAAGATCCGGGCGGACAGGTCGGTCGGCTCCATGCCGTCCACCCTGCCAGATCCGGTCAGGACAGGGCTTTCACCGCGACCTTCAGGACGATGACCAGTGCCCCCACGAGCGCGCTGGTCAGGCCGATGCCGATGCTGGCCCGGCCGGAGTGCCCGCTGCGGCCGGCGGCGAGGATGCCCCAGCCGAACATCAGCGCCACCGCCGAGCCGAGCGCGATCCACACCGCCGTGTCGATCGGCACGCCCGCCGCGGCCAGGAGCAGCAGCACGAGCAGCGGCAGCAGGGCGTTCTCGACGATCGAGAACTCCTCGGCCAGCGAGTGGCGCAGGCCGCGCAGCCACTTCGGCGAGCCGCCGGCGATGCCTTCCTGGAGGAAATGGGCGTAGGAGAAGGCAATCCAGTACACGAGCAGCGTTGCCGGCACCGCCACGATCGAGTCGATCAGTCCGTTGTGGTCCTCGACCACCGCGATGAGCGCCGCGGAGATGGCCGTGCCGTGCACAGCGCCAGCGGCGTTATGTGAGGGCTCAACTACATGTGCGACGACCTTCAGCCAGCGGTGCATGCCGGGAACGTAACAGGTACAGGATGCGCTGTGGCTTCAGTGAGGACCGAAGTCGAACCGGCGGAACAGGTCCGGGTCCTGGAACGCCACAACACGGTCAATTCGGGCTTCGGTCAGCGAAATCACGGTGATGCCGTGCTCGTGGCCGTCGAGATAGCTGGCGAAGGCCGGCTGGCCGTTGGCGCGGGTGGGCAGCAGCCGCCAGGAGCCGGTCCGGACCACTCGTCCGAGGAAGGTCGAGACGGCGTGGTGGCCGGCGAACCAGGTGCTGTGCGGCGGCATCTCCAGCGTGACCTCTTCGGCCAGCAGGCGGCTGAGCAGGGCGGCGTCGGAGTTTTCGAAGGCGGCGGCGAAGCGGTCGAGGACGCCGCGCTGCTCCGGCGTCTCGGCGATGGTGTCCTCGGAGACGTCGGCGACCTGCGTCCGGGCCCGCTGGAGCAGGCTGTTGACGGCCGCGACCGACGTGCCGAGCAGGGACGCGACCTCGGCGGCGGGCCAGGCGAGGACGTCACGGAGGAGCAGCACGGCCCGTTGTCGGGCGGAGAGGTGTTGCAGGGCGGCGACGAGCGCCAGCCGGACGCTGCCTCTCGATGCCACGATGGACGCCGGGTCGGTGATCATGGCGTCGGGTATGGGTTGCAGCCACGGCACTTCCGGGCTGCGCACCAGCGTGGTGTCGGGGTCGAACGTGGCGCCGGCGAGCCCGGACGGCAGGGGTCGTCGCACGCGGCGTTCGAGGGCCGTCAGGCACACGTTGGTGGCGATCCGGTACAGCCAGGTCCGCAGCGACGCCCGTCCGGGGTCGAAGTCGTCACGGGCCCGCCATGCCCGCAGCATCGTCTCCTGGACCAGGTCCTCGGCGTCGGTGACCGAGCCGGTCATGCGGTAGCAGTGCGCCAGCAGCTCCCGCCGATGCGCATCAAGGTCGAACGTCACGCCGTACATACTCGCCGTCCCGCCGGAACTCATCGCGATGAGTCCGGTTCGTGTCGCGGGTAGGTACTGGTGAAATCCACGATCCGGGAGGTTCCAGTGCCCAAGTCGATGATGGTCCGCTACCGCACCACGCCGGAGGCGGCCGAGGAGAACCAGCGCCTGGTCGAGGCGGTGTACCGGGAGCTCAACGCCGACGACCCCGGCGGCTTCCGCTACGCCACGTTCCGCCTGGCCGACGGCGTCACGTTCGTGCACCTCGTGGCGTACGACAGCGAGGACGACAACCCCTTGCAGCGGTCGGCCGCGTTCAAGGAGTTCCAGCAGGACTTCGCCAGCCGTGCCGTCGAGTCGCCGGAGTTCACCGACGTCACGCTGGTGGGTGAGTACAGCCCGTCGGTAGCCGGCTGAGCTCGGCCTCCACGTCGTCGAGCGGCGCAGGCATGCGCCGCTCGACGACGTGACGTCCTAGCCGTGATGCCGTCGGTACGCGGCGGCCGCCCCGGGGTGCAGGGGCAGGTCGGCGGTGCCGATGAGGGTTTGGATGTCGAGGAACTGCGTGCCGATGGCTTCCTGGGGGACGAGTTGGCCGGCGCGGTCGATGAGGACGTCGACGATGGCGGCGGCGACGTTGTCGGGGAGGGTGGGGAGGCTGACGAGGAGGTTGGCGACGCCGATGGTGGGGACCTGGTGGACGTAGCGGTAACCGCCGGAGGGGACGGGGAGCTGCTCGTACAGCAGACCGTGACGAGAGCGCAGGGCGGGGAGGACGCCGTCGAGGGGGAGTAGGCGGATGCCGACGGCGGAGTCGAGGGTGGCGAGGGCGGGGGTGGGGACGCCGCCGGACCAGAGCAGGGCGTCGATGGCGCGGGCGGAGAGAGCGGAAACGGCGTCGGCCAAAGGAAGATGCTGCACACGGGGACTGATGCCGGCGGCGGCGATGATGCGGTCGCCGGTGAGGGATGCGCCGGAGCCGGTGGCGCCGAGTGAGATGCTGTGACCGTCCAAATCGGACAGTTTGGTGTACGGGGAGTCGTTGAGGACGACCAGTTGTAGATAGTTCTCGTACACGCGGCCGAGGGCTCGCAGGTCGACGGACGTGGTGAAAGGCGGCTGGGCCGAGTCGGCGGCGCGGGCGGCGTCGGCGAGCACGAGGGCGAGGTCGGCCTTGCCGGTGCGGAGCAGGTCGATGTTGGCCAGGCTGGCGGTGGTCTCCACGGCGGTGCACTGAAGCCAGGGCTCGGCCGAGTTGATCTGGGCGGCCAGCAGACGGCCGAAGGCGAGATAGAAGCCCTGGGGCTCGCCGGCGGCGATGGTCAGCGACCGGGTGGGCCCCGTGGCGGTGCAGCCGGCGGCGAGAGCGCCGGCCAAGGCGGCAAGGAAGGCGCGGCGCTTCATGACGGCAGCTCGATGATCACGGCCAGGCCGGAGGGTTCGCTGACCTGCAACAACAAACGGCCGCCCCACGCGGTGATCAGGCGGTCGGCGATGGGGAGGCCAAGGCCGCTGCCTCCGGGGTGGTCGGCGCGGCGGGAGCGCCAGAAGCGGGTGGTGGCGAGGGGGATCTCCGCCGCGGACAAACCGGGACCGTCGTCGACGACGGTGATGGCGGACGGCGTGCACGACACGGTCACCGAAGTGCCGCCGTACTTGATGGCGTTGTCGAGGACGACGTCGAGGACCTGGCTGAGGTCGTGCTCGGGGCAGTGGACCTCGAAAGAGGTGTCGATGTCGCCGGGGAGCAAGGAGACGCCGGCGGAAGAAGCGGAGATGGACCAGGCGTCAAGGCGTTCGAGGACGACTACGGCCGGCACGCAGACGGCAGGGTCGGGGGAGGCGGCGAGGCGGGTGGCGGTGTGCTCGGCGTGGGCCATGGCCAACAGACTGTCCAAAAGGGACTCCAAACGCTCCACCTCGGAAACGGCGGAGCGGTAGGAGGACTGGCCGGCGGGGACGACGCGGGGGGCGAGGGAGTCGACGCGCAGACGCAGTGCGGCCAAAGGGTTGCGGAGCTGGTGGGAAGCGTCGGAAATGAGGCGGCGCTGCTGCTCGGCGGCCTCGCTGACGGCGTCGGACATGCGGTTGAACGACGATGCCAGCTCACGGAGTTCACGAGGGCCGAGACGGCCACGAACGTGGGCATGGGGCTGGCCGGCGGCGACGGCGCGGAGGCCGAGGGAGAGCTCGGCCAACGGCCGAAGGACCCAACGGGCGACGACGAGGGCCAACAGCACACAGCCGACCAGGGCGGCGAAAGCGCCGGAGAGGATCCACGCCCAACCGCGAAGGACGTCGGCAGCGGCGGCACGCACCGAGGCCCGCATGACGACAGCGCCGATGACCCGGGAGCCGGTGCCGATGGGACGGGCGACGAGAACGTCCGAAGTGGACCAGGGCAACACGGTGTCCAAGGCGGGCAACGGCTGGTTGCGCAAGGCGGCGTCGATCACGGGCGCGACATCGTCGACGGACAGCCCGGCGGCGACGACCACCTGCCGCGAAGCGTTGACGACGATGACCGGCTCGCCGTAGAGAGCGCTGTACCGGTCGACCTCGCTGACCAGCTGCGCGGAGTCGTCCTGCTGGGCCAGCCCGGCGAACCGGGCCAGGTCGGCGGTCCGCCCGATGGACAGCTGCTGGGTCCGCTCCCGGGCGGTCACCAACAGTAGCGGCCAGGCGAAGGCGGCCACGGCCGTGACGGAGAAGGCCAGCAGCACGACCAACAACCGGGTGCGCATGTCAACCGAGCCGGTAGCCGAAGTTACGGATGGTGGTCAGCAGGCCCGGCCGCCGAAGCTTGGCCCGCAGCTGAGCGACGTGCACGTCCAGCGACCGCGAGATCGCCAGGTACGCGTCGCCCCACACCTCGTCCATCAGCAGCTGCCGGCTGACGGCGGCCCCGTGCCGCACGGCCAACACAGCCAGCACGTCGAACTCCTTGGAGGTCAACGGAACCAGGGCACCGGCGACATACACCTGACGCGCGTGAAGGTCGATCCGCACGTCGCCGATCTCCACGACGGACGGCGGCGGCGTGGCCCGAGCCGCCGCCCGCCGGGACACGGCCTCCATCCGGGCCAGCAGCTCGGCCAGCCGGACGGGCTTGACCAGGTAGTCGTCGGCCCCGAGGCGCAGGCCGCGCACGACGGAACGCTCGTCGCCGTGCGCGGTCAGCACCAGCACCGGCAGGTCGGTGACCTTCCGCAGCTTGCGCAGCACGTCAAGGCCGTGCAGGTCGGGCAGGCCGAGGTCGAGCAGCACCAGGTCGGCCTGGTGGTGCCCGGTCAGCGCGTCGGCGCCGCGCCGGGCCCGGGTCGGCCGGTGGCCGGCCGCCGACAGCGCCTCGACCAGGGCGTCGCCGACGCCGTCGTCGTCCTCGACCAGTAGCACACGCACGGTCTCCACCTAACCATCCAGCGTGGATTCCTTGGTGGTTTCCCGCATCACCGCATACACGATCAGGGACACCAGAATGCACCCGGCGACGTAGTAGTAGAAGACCGTCTCGTGGCCGGCCTGCTTGAGCCAGAGCGCGACGTACTCGGCGGTGCCGCCGAAGATCGCCACGGTCAGCGCGTACGGCAGCCCGACGCCCATGGCCCGCACGTTGGTCGGGAACAGCTCGGCCTTGACGATGGCGTTGATCGACGTGTACCCGGTGACGATCACCAGCGAGCCGAGCATGATCAGGAAGGCCAGCGCCGGGGTGCGGGTGCCGGCCAGCACCGACAGCAGCGGCACGGTGAGCAGAGTGCCGGCGATGCCGAAGAACAGCAGCAGCGGGCGGCGGCCGATCCGGTCGGACAGCGCGCCGGCCAGCGGCTGGATCACCACGAAAGCCAGCAGTGCCAGGAAGTTCACCCAGGTCACCGTGTTGATGTCGATCTTGCTGGTGTTGACCATGAACTTCTGGAGGTACGTCGTGTAGGTGTAGAACGCGACCGTGCCGCCCAGGGTCAGCCCGCACACCAGCAGGCACTCCTTGGGGTGCTGGAGCAGCACCCGCAGGCTGCCCCGCTCGCCCGACGACTGGCTGAGGTACGCCTCCGACTCGTCCATGGTCGCCCGCAGGTACATCACGATGACCGCGCCGAAAGCTCCGATGACAAAGGCGATCCGCCAGCCCCACGACGCCATCTCGGCCGACGACAACGTGTTCTGCAGGATGATCTGCACGCCCAGCGCCACCAGCTGCCCGGCGGTCAGCGTGACGTACTGGAAACTCGAGTAGTAGCCCCGTTTGCCCGGCGTCGCCACCTCGGACAGGTACGTGGCCGAGGTCGCGTACTCGCCGCCGACCGAGATGCCCTGGGTCAGCCGTGCGACCACCAGCAGCAAGGGGGCGGCCACCCCGATGGAGGCGTACCCGGGGGTACAGGCGATGACCAGCGACCCGAGCGCCATCATCGCCACCGATAACGTCAGGGCCGCCCGGCGGCCGTGCCGGTCGGCGTAGCGGCCCATGATCCAGCCGCCGATGGGCCGCATCAGGAAGCCGACCGCGAACACGCCCGCGGTGTTGAGCAGCTGGGCGGTGGAGTCGCCCGCCGGGAAGAACACCTTGGCGAAGTACAGGCTGAACGCGGTGTACGCGTACCAGTCGTACCATTCGATCAGATTGCCGATGGACCCGCGCAGCACGTTGCCGATCACGCCTCGCCGCGGCCGCACGTCCTCGTTGACGTTCACAGTCATGTGGGCCAATGTCGGGTCGAAAGCACTCCGCGACAAGGCCGGCGGCCAACGCTTTACATCCGCTTAGGGTGGTGCGGCCGATCGATCATCGAAGCCAGCAGAGTAGCCAGGTGGACGGGGTCGCGGTCGGTGAGCTGACGGAGTTGGGTGCGGCAGCTGAAGCCGTCGGCCAGGATCGGGTCGGAGGTGGCGCGCACGGCCGGCAGCAGCGCCTGTTCGGCCACGGCCACGGAGACGTCGTAGTGGCCGGCCTCGAAGCCGAAGTTGCCGGCGAGACCGCAGCAGCCGGCGTCGAGGACCGTGGCGTCGACACCAGCGGTCTGCATGACGGAACGGTCGGCGTCGAGGCCGAGTTCGGCGTACTGGTGGCAGTGGGGCTGCATGACCGCCTTGGTCGCGCCCAAAGGCCCGACCACCGGGGCGATCTGTTCGGCGAAGGTGCGGACACGTTCAGCGAGGCGGCCAACTGCCGGATCGGACGTCAGCTCCAGGGCGTCATTGCGCAGGAAAGCGGTGCAGCTGGGTTCGAGGCCGACGACCGGGGTCGTGGAGCCGTCCAGCACACGAGCCGTGCGGCGGAGGACCCGCCGGGCGACCCCGAGCTGGCCGGTGGACATCCACGTCAGTCCACAACAGACTCGCTTGCGGGGCAAGGAGACGCTGAACCCCAGGTGTTCCAGCACGGTCACGGCGTCGAGGCCGACCTGGGGGTCGAAATGGTCGGTGAAGGTGTCGGTGAACAGCACGACGGGCTCGCCGACGCCGGAACCCTTGAACTGCGAGCGGAACGACCCGGCGGCAACGGAAGGCATCGAGCGCCGAGGATCGATGCCGCCCAAGCGTTTCACCACTCGGCGGTCGCCCAAAGCCCGGACAAGGCCGGGAGCCAGGGCCAACCAGAGTGGGAGAAAACCCATGGAGTAGTGGGACATCGGCCGCAGACGGCCACGATAGTGCTGGTGCAGGAACTCGGCCTTGTAGGTGGCCATGTCCACGTCGACCGGACAGTCCCGCTTGCATCCCTTGCAGGACAAGCACAAGTCCAGCGCCTCGCGAACCTCGGCCGACCGCCAACCGTCCCGCACAACGGAACCGTTGAGCATGTCGAACAGGAGACGTGCCCGGCCGCGGGTGGAATGCTTCTCCTCCCGGGTGGCCCGATAACTCGGGCACATCACGCCACCGGACGTCGTCAAACACTTGCCGACACCAACGCATCGCCGCGAAGCCGCCGCCAAGTCTCCCTGATCGGCATGCAACGCCAACGAAGTTCGCACCGGAATCCGAGCCGGGGCAACAACAACACGAAGATCGGCGTCCAACGGCAGCGGATCCACGATCCGCCCCGGATTCATCAGCCCGCGCGGATCGAAGATCGACTTGAACCGGCTGAAGGCGGCCATGATCTCGGGGGAGTACATGCGCGGCAACAACTCCGACCGTGCCTGCCCGTCACCGTGCTCGCCGGACAGCGATCCCCCGTGCGACACAACGAGATCGGCGGCTTCCTCCATGAAGGACCGATACCCCGGCCCGGCAAGGTCGAAATCGATCCGCACGTGCAGGCAGCCATCCCCGTAATGCCCATACGTCGGCCCCCGCCGGCCATGCCGCCCCAGCAGCTGGTCGAAGTCCCGCAGGTACGCGCCCAGCCGGGAAGGCGGCACGGCGGCGTCCTCCCACCCCGACCACGCCTCGGCGCCATCGGCCGTCCGGGTCAACAACCCCGCCCCGTCCTCCCGGATCCGCCACAGCTCCCGCGTCCGCGCCGGATCCGTCACGACTACGGATCCCACCGCACCCGGCATCGCCTTCACGACCGCGGCCGGATCGACCGTCTCCACGAACAGCCAGCTCCGCCCGGCCGGCAGCGCCCGAAGGCCCGGCGTCCCCGGCTTGCGCTGCCGCAGGATCGACACGATGTCCTCGTTGACGCCCTCGATCGCCAGCACGTCCAGCGACAGCAGCGCCACCACCTGATCGGCCGCCGCATAGGTGTCCGAGAAACCCAGCACCACCAACGACCGCGACGAGGGCAGGGGAACCAGGCGAACCGTCGCCCCGAGCACCGTCACGCAGGTGCCCTCGCTGCCGACCAGCGCCCGTCCCACGTGAAAGCCGTTCTCCGGCAACAGCTGGTCGAGGTTGTAGCCCGACACCCGCCGCGGAATCCTCGGGAACCCCGTCCGCACCGCCGCCATGACGTCATCCCGCAACGCCCGCAGCTCGCCGTGCACGGGACTCTCGCCGGTCCCCGCCTCGAAACGCCGCCCGTCCGGCAGCAGCACGTCCAGCGACTCGACGTTGTCCACGGTTTTCCCCCACGCCACCGAGTGCGCCCCGCAGGCGTTGTTGCCGATCATCCCGCCGATCGTGCAGCGGCTGTGGGTCGACGGATCGGGCGCGAAGTGCAGGCCGTGCTGCCCCGCCGCGCGGTTGAGCACGTCCGGCACCACTCCCGGCTGCACCCGTGCCGTCCGCGAACCCGCGTCGACCTCCAGCACCTGATTCAGGTGACGGGCGAAGTCGAGCACCATGCCCTCGCCACAGGCATTGCCGGCGATGCTCGTGCCCGCGCCCCGCCCGGTGATCGACACGCCCAGCTCAGCGGCCACGCCGACCGCCGCCACCGCCGCGTCGACCGTGCGCGGCCGGACCACCACCAGCGGCACGTGCCGGTAGTTGGACGCGTCCGCCGCGTACATCGCCCGTGTCCCGGCATCGGCCAGCACGTCGCCGTCCACCTCGGCCCGCAGCCGCTCCACCAGCCTCGACGTCATAGGCGTCACTTAACACCGATGCGAGCCGACCGGCCGGTAACAGATAGCCTCCAACGCGACACCCGCGAGACGAGGAGCAGCAGTGGCACGGTCCGTACTGGTCACCGGGGGCAACCGCGGCATCGGCCTGGCCATCGCGCAGGCGTTCGCCGCGCAGGGCGACAAGGTCGCCATCACGCACCGTGGCTCCGCGGTGCCGGAGGGCCTGTTCGGGGTGAAGTGCGACATCACCGACGCCGAGCAGGTCGACCAGGCGTTCACCGAGGTCGAGGCCCACCAGGGCCCGGTCGAGGTGCTGGTGTCCAACGCCGGCATCACCGACGACACGCTGCTCATGCGGATGTCCGAGGAGCAGTTCACCCGGGTGCTGGACGCCAACCTGACCGGCGCGTTCCGGGTGACCAAGCGGGCCACCCGCGCGATGCTGCGGGCCCGCTGGGGGCGGATCATCTACATCTCGTCGGTGGTGGCCATGAACGGCGGCCCCGGCCAGGTGAACTACGCGGCCAGCAAGGCCGGCCTGATCGGCATGGCCCGCTCCATCACCCGTGAGCTGGGCTCGCGGCACATCACGGCCAACGTGATCACGCCCGGCTTCATCGAGACCGACATGACCGCGGTGCTGTCGCAGGACGTCAAGGACAAGGCGTTCGCGCAGATCCCGGCCGGCCGCTTCGGCGCTACGCAGGAGATCGCCGCGGCCGTCACCTTCCTGGCCTCGGACGCGGCCGCCTACGTCAACGGCGCGGTGCTGCCGGTCGACGGCGGCCTCGGCATGGGCCACTGATCAACCGCAGAAATCTCGGAGAGGAAAGCACGTGACCGGACTGCTCGACGGCAAGCGCCTGGTGATCACCGGGGTGATCACCGACGCCTCACTCGGCTTCCACGTGGCACGGGTGGCGCAGGAGCAGGGCGCCAAGGTGGTGCTGACCGGTTTCGGCCGGATGAGCCTGGTGGAGCGGATCGCCAAGCGGCTGCCCCAGGAGGCGCCGGTGATCGAGCTCGACGTCACCGACGCCGAGCACCTGGCGGCGCTGCCGGACAAGGTGCGC
This sequence comes from Kutzneria chonburiensis, assembly GCF_028622115.1. Lineage (NCBI taxonomy): Bacteria > Bacillati > Actinomycetota > Actinomycetes > Pseudonocardiales > Pseudonocardiaceae > Kutzneria > Kutzneria chonburiensis. The sequence goes on along the minus strand of NZ_CP097263.1, from coordinate 4,409,470 downwards.
GAGCACCTGGACGGCGTCGACGGCGTGCTGCACTCGATCGCCTACGGCCCGCCGTCCACGCTGGGCTCTGACTTCCTCGAGGCCCCGTGGGAGGACGTCGCCACGGCCGTGCAGGTGTCGGCGTACTCGCTGAAGGACCTGGTCAAGGCCCTGCTGCCGCTGATGACCGAGGGCAGCTCGGTGGTCGGCATGGACTTCGACGCCCGCGTCGCCTGGCCGGCCTACAACTGGATGGGCGTGGCCAAGGCGTCGCTGGAGTCGGTGACCCGCTACCTGGCCCGTGACCTGGGCCCGCGCAAGATCCGGGTGAACGTGGTGGCCGCCGGCCCGGTCCGCACCATGGCCGCCAAGTCCATCCCGGGCTTCGTGGAGCTGGACAAGTCGTGGACCGAGCGGGCCCCGCTGGGCTGGGACCCGACCGACCCGGAGCCGGTGGCCAAGTCGGTGTGCGCGCTGCTGTCCGACTGGCTGCCCGCGACCACCGGCTCCATGGTGTGGGTCGACGGCGGGGTGCACGCGGTCGGCATGTAGCGCCGAAGGTCCCGCGCGCCAAAGGTCCCTGTTGGCCATGACTTTGGTCATGGGACGCCACCATGCCGCCGGGGCGATGCTTCCGGGGCTCCGTCTGGCTACCGTTGTCCAGCGTGGGCTCCGAACAGACGACGACAACGGCGCAGGAGTCTCGACGGCCCGGTCGGGTAGGGTGGCCCCCCGACCGGGCCGCTGGCCGTCCGGCCCTGTACGGGGCCGTGTTCTGGGTGACGGTGGTGGTCGTCGCCGCGGCCGAGGTCACCAACTACGCCCAACAGCCGCAGCCGTACGGGCTGTGGCCGCTGGCCTGCCTCGGCGTCATGACGCTGGCGTGGCTGGCGATGCCGTGGGACCCGGCCGCGCCACTGGTCCGCAGGCTGGCCTTGGTCCTGTTCCTCGCCGGCATGGTCGCGCTGACCCTGCTGTCCTCGTACAACGCCACCGACATCTGGCTGCTGCTGGTCCTGACCAACTGCACCTTCCTGTTCGGCGTGCGTGGGGCCGTGATCACCGCCGCGTGCGTCGTCGCGTTCGCCTTCGCCTACACACTGACCGATCCCGGCTACACGGTGCTCGCTGCGTGCATCCAGAGCGTGGTCGTGGTGGTGTTGACGGTGTTGGTCACCGGACTGGCCTCCGCGGTGACCGAGGCATGGCGGCGGCGGACCGAGTCGCAGCAGCTGCTCGGCGAGTTGGCCGAGGCGCACCAGGAGCTGCGGGCCTACGCCGACCAGGTGCGGGAGCTGTCGGTGGCCGAGGAGCGGGCCCGGATGGCCCGGGAGATGCACGACTCCGTCGGCCACTACCTGACGGTCATCCAGGTCGGCCTGACCAACGCCGAGCGGTTCCGGGACAAGCGGCCCGACCAGGCGTGGGACGAGGTGGCGCAGGCCAAGGAGCTGACCAGGGAGGCGCTGGCCGACACCCGGCGCTGGGTGCGGGCGATGCGGCCGCTGGCCATGGAGGGGCGGAGCGGCAGCCAGGCGTTGGCCGAGCTGGCCCGGACCTTCGACGGCACCGGCATCGAGGTCCGGTTCCAGGTTCACGGTTGTGAGCAGCCGCTGTTGGGCGACACTGAGGTGGTGCTGTACCGGGTGCTTCAGGAGGGGCTGACCAACGTGCTGCGGCATGCCGGGGCGACGCGGGCCGAGGCGGTGCTGTCGTTCCGTGACGAGCGGGTGAGCCTGCGCATCGGCGACGACGGGCAGGGCGTCGGCGAGCTGACCAGGGGTTTCGGGCTGTCGTCGCTGGGACAGCGGGCCGAGGCGGCCGGTGGTGTGCTGGTCGCCGGCAACGCCCCGGCCGGCGGCTTCGAGCTGGTCGCCGACCTGCCGGTGCGGCGCCGATGAGCGTGCGGGTGCTGCTGGTCGACGACCAGATCCTGATGCGCAGCGGGCTGCGCAAGCTGCTGGAGATCGAGGACGGCATCGAGATCGTGGCCGACGTGGGCAGCGGGCCGGACGCGCTGGCCGTGGTGCCGGCCTGCTTTCCGGACGTGGCCCTGGTCGACGCCCGGATGCCGGGCATGGACGGCATCGAGCTGATCACCGAGCTGACCCGCCGGCATCCCGAGATCGCCAGCATCGTGCTGACCACGTTCGACGAGGACGAGTACCTGTTCGGGGCGTTGAAGGCCGGCGCGCGGGGCTTCCTGCTCAAGGACGCCTCGCCGGAGGAGCTGGTCGCGGCCATTCACCGGGCGGCGGCCGGTGGCACCGTGCTGAGTGACCAGGTCGCCGGCCGGGTGGTGGCCCAGCTGCGCGGGGAAGCACCGGCCCAACCGGTGTTGTCCAGCCGGGAGGCCGAGGTGGCCCGACTGGTCGGCGCGGGCGCGTCCAACCGGGAGATCGCCGCCGAGCTGTTCATCACCGAGGGCACGGTGAAGAACCACGTCTCCAGCACGCTGCGCAAGCTGGGCCTGCGGGACCGGACCCAGCTCGCGCTGCACGTGACCTCGTCGCCGGGCGCGTTCCCGCCGCTCTAGCCGAGCCGGGCCAGCTGCTCCCGCAGCGTGTCCAGGCCCATGCCACCCATCTCCAGCGCCTGCTTGTGGAACGCCTTGATGTCGAAGGCATCGCCCTGCCGGGCGCGGACGTCGTCGCGGGCGGCCAGCCAGAGGCGCTCGCCGAGCTTGTACGACGGCGCCTGCCCGGGCCAGCCCAGGTAGCGGTCGATCTCGGCGTGCGACATGGACGGCTCGGCGACCGTGCGGGTGAGCAGGAACTCCAGGCCCAGCTCGGGCGTCCAGCGCTCGCCCTCGTGGAAGCCGGTGCCGGCCGGGATCTCCAGCTCCAGGTGCATACCGAGGTCGACGATCACCCGGGCGGCGCGGAACAGCTGGCCGGCCAGCATGCCCAGCCGGTAGCCGTCGTCGGACAGATAGCCCAGCTCGCCCATCAGCAGCTCGGCGTAGAGGGCCCAGCCCTCGCAGTGGCCGGAGACGATCACCATCAGCCGCTGGTACCGGGTCAGCGTCCCGGCCTGGTTGACGGCGGTGCCGATCTGGAGGTGATGCCCGGGCGCGCCCTCGTGGTACACGATGGACACCTCGCGCCACGTGGTGAACTCGTTCTTGTCGGCCGGCAGCGACCACCACATCCGGCCGGGCCGGCTGAAGTCCTCGGTCGGCGCGGTGTAGTACATGCTGGCGTTGCCGCCGGACGGGGCGATCCGCGCCTCGACCGTCATCAGCCGGTCGGGGATGTCGAAGTGCTTGTCCCGCAACGTGTTCAGTGCGTCGTCGGCGACGGCCTGCATGCGCTTGAGGAACTCGTCGCGGCCGCTGACCTGGTAGCGCGGGTCGTCGTCCAGCTGGGCGGCGGCCTCGGCCACGGTCGCGCCGGGCTTGATCCGGTCGGCCACCGCGCGCATCTCGGTCTCGATGCGGGCGAACTCGGCCCAGCCCCAGGCGTACGCCTCGTGCAGGTCGAGGTCGGCGCCGAGGAAGAAACGGGACCACAGCCGGTAGACGTCCTCGCCGACGGCGTCCTTGGTCGGGGCCAGCGGCGCGAGTTCGGCCCGCAGGAAGCCGGCGAACTCGGCGAACGCCTCCTCGGCGGCGTGGGCGAGCGGGGCAAGGCCGTCCGGGCCGTCGGCCACGAGAGTGGTGAAAAACCCTGGTGTGGCCCCGAGTCCGGCCCACGTCTCGCACTGGTCGGCGACCTTGCTGACCTGCCGCAGCGCCGACACCCGGCCGTTGTCGGCCCCGGCCAGCAGCGACACGCGCATGCCGGCCAGCGCTGCCGGCACCTGGCGCAGGCGGGACTCGATGGCCGCCCAGTGCTCGGGTGTCTCCGTCGGCATCAGGTCGAACACGACGCGCAGGCTGTGCAGCGGGTCGATCATCACGTTCAGCATGGTCGAGGTCAGGCCGGCCGTGTACAGCTCGACGTCCAGCGACACCCGCTCGGTGAACACGGCCTTGGCCACCCGCTCGGCCTCGTCCACCGGCTCGGCCGCGGCCATCTCGGCCAGCGCCCGCCGGGCCAGCTCGGCCCGGGCCGCGTAGCCGGCCGGCGAGTAGTCGGGCAGCTCGGACTCGTGGCCCATGATGCCGAACTCGGTGGCCGACACCGGATCCAACGCCGCGTAGTCGTCGACGTACCGGTCGCAGATCGCGCGCACGCTGCGCTGCGTTGAAGACATGGCGCCGACCGTACCCGGCGAGTCCCGCCGGGGCGGGACTCGCCGGAGCGTCACCAGGTGACGGGGAGGGAGACCAGGCCGCCGGCCACGGAGCCGGGACGGGGCTGGAGGTCCTCCGGCGCGATGGCCATGCGCAGCATGGGGAACCGGCGGAACAGTGTGGACAGTGCGATGCGCAGCTCGGTGCGGGCCAGGCTGGCGCCGACGCAGAAGTGGATGCCGTGGCCGAAACCGAGGTGGATGTTGGGGTTGCGGCCGGGGTCGAACGTGTCCGGCTCGCTGAAGACGGCGGGGTCGCGGTTGGCCACGCCGGTGTTGATCAGCACGCAGTCGCCGCGGCGGATGGTGACGCCGTCGACCTCGATGTCCTCGTGGGCATAGCGAAGCTGCCCGAGCGCGCCGGGGGCGGTGATCCGCAGCACCTCCTCGACGGTGGCCTGGACCTGCCCGTCGGGGTCGGCGGCGAAGCGGTCCCGGCGGTCGAGGTCGGCGGTCAGGAACACCACGCCCATGTCGATACGGGTCATGGTGGTCTCGTGCCCGGCGAACAGCACACCGCCGCCGACCGCGGCCAGTTCCTCGTCACTGAAGGTGGGGTCCTCGGCCTGGGCCAGCGCCAGGTCGCTGATCACGTCGGGCCGCGGGTCGGCCAGCTTGGCCCTGACCAGGCGCAGGAAGTACTCGGTGAGCTCGTCCCATGCGCCTCTCGCCGCCTCGACGCCGAGATCCATCCGGCTGAAGCGGGTGGACAGGTCGTGGAAGTACTCGCGGTCCTCGACCGGCACGCCCAGCAGCTCGCAGAGGACCCGAACGGGCAGCGGAAAGGACAGGATCGCGTGCAGGTCGACCGGGCCGAACTCGTGCTGGGCGGCCATCTCGTCCAGGTAGCCGTCGACCAGCGTCTGGACGTGGTCGGACAGCCGGCGCATGCGGCCGGCGGAGAAGGCCGGCACGAGCAGCTTGCGCATCCGGGTGTGGTTGGCCGCCTCCTTGTCCTGCTCGCCGGACGGCCCGCCGAGGGTGACGGCGTCGGAGACCCGCGAGGCCTGCTCCGGCGCCGGGTGGGACCGGCCCAGACGGGTGTCGCCGAGCAGCTGCCGGGCCTGCTCGAACCGCGTGATCATCCAGGCCGGGTCGCCGGCCGGAGTGGTCACCTGGACGGGAGCGTCCTGCCGGTTGAGCACGGTGTAGAGCGGCGCGATGTCCATGACGTTCGGCCGCTCGAAGGGCAGCTGCGGACGTGCCTCGGTGGTGGTCATGACGGTCCTCCCAGTGGTGACGCGGCGCGGACGCGCAGGGTCTCGAGCCAGCGCAGTTCGGCGTGTGAGCGGCGCAGTCCCTCGTCCAGCACGAGCCGGGCCCAGCCGTCGGCGTCGACCGTCCCGGCCATCTCGTCCAGCCGCGCGGACTTGTCGAGCAGGGCTCGGGTCCGCGCGTCCAGCACGGCCAGGCGCTCGGCGATGGTCAGCCGGTCGAACTGGGCCAGCCGGACCGAGAACTCGGTCTGGTCGGCGGCCAGCTCGGAGGGCAGCTCGGCCAACATGTCGTGCAGCATCTCGACGCCGACCTCGGTGATCTCGTAGACGTGCCGGGTCGGTCGGCCCTGCTGGGCCTGCGGCGTTCTGGTGACCGCGCCGGCTTCGGTGAAGCGGCGCAGCGTCGGATACAGCGAGTTGTTGGACAGCGAGATCCCCAGGCCCTGCTCGACCCGGTGCCGGAGCTCGTAGCCGTGGGCCGGGCGGCCGGCCAGGTTCGAGAGCAGTGCTATCTCCACCCACACATAGGTCACCGTAACCTAGGGGAGGACCTATGTCACGGTGACCTATGCGGGTTGGCCGGTCATGACTGGTTGGCCGCCGGGATGCGGCTCGGGTTGAACGCCTCCTGGATCCAGTTCGGGTAGGCCGTCGGCGGCCGGCTGACCTCGTCCAGATCGGCGAGGTCCTGGTCGGTCAGGGTGAGGTCGCTGGCGGCGATGGTGTCGGTGAGCTGGTCGAGGCGGCGGGCCCCGACGACGACGCTGGTGACGGCCGGCTGGGCCAGCAGCCAGGCGATGGCGACCCGAGCAGGGCTCACCTCGTGCCGCCCGGCCACGGCCCGCAGCACCTCGACGATCTTCACGCCGCGCTCCACGTCGAACTGGACGAAGTCGCCGCCGACCTTGGCCCGGCGGCTCTCCTGGTCGGTGGCCACACCGCCGCGGTCGACCTTGCCGGCCAGGAAGCCGCCGGCCAGCGGGCTCCACACGGTCAGGCTGACGCCCTCGTCCAGCGACTGCGGGGCCAGGTCGCGCTCCACGTCACGAGAGACCAGCGAGTAGTGCACCTGGTTGGCCACGAACCGGGCCCGGCCGTCACGGGCCGAGATGCCCAGCGCCTTGCTGACCTGCCACGCGGCCAGGTTGGAGCAGCCGAGGTAGCGGACCTTGCCCTGCCGCACGGCGTCGTCCAGCGCGGCCAGCGTCTCCTCCAGCGGCGTGATCGGGTCGAAGTTGTGGATCTGGTACAGGTCCACGTAGTCGGTGCCGAGCCGGCGCAGGCTGTCCTCCAGCGCGCGCATGATGTGCAGCCGGGTCAGGCCCTGGTCGTTGGGGCCGGGGCCGACCGCGGCGAGCAGCTTGGTGCCCAGCACGACCTCGCGCCGGCGCTTGCCGATGGCCCGGCCCAGCAGCTCCTCGGACTCGCCTTCGGCGTAGACGTCGGCGGTGTCGATGAAGTTGACGCCGGCGTCCAGTGCCGTGCCGACGACCCGGTCCACCTCCGGCTGGCCGAGGGCGCCGATGTTGCTGAACACCGGGTGGTCCTTGCCGCCGAAGGTCATGGTGCCGAGGGAGATCTCGGAGACCCACACGCCGGTGCGGCCGAGCTGGCGATATTTCACGGGACTGGTCCTTTCGAGTGACGTCCCGTTCGACACTACACAGTGTCCGGACACTGTGTAGTGTCCGGCCGCGCGGACGTGCACTAGGTTCTGCCCATGCCTTCGATCACCCGCCGCGCGCCGAACCCCGAGCGCCGGGCCTCGGCCGACGCGGAGATACTGGCCGCGACGCGGCGGCTGCTCGACGGCGGCGCGACGTTCACCGAGCTGGGCGTGCAGCACATCTCGGCCGAGGCCGGCGTGGCCCGCTCGACCTTCTACGCCCACTTCAAGGACAAGACGGCCCTGCTGCTGCGGCTGGCCGGCGACATGGTGGAGACGTCGTTCGGCGTCGCGTCGGCGTGGGAGCCGGACAGCGGCGTCGCCGGCCTCACCGAGGCCTTCCAGCAGGTGGTGGCGATCTACCGGGACAACATCACCATGGTCTTGGCGGTCGCGGAGGTCTCGGCCTACGACGCGACCGTGCGGGACTTCTGGTCCGGGCTGATCGCCCCGTTCAGCGCGCGGACGGTCCAGGTCCTCGAACAGGAGCAGGCCGCCGGCCGGACGCCGTCGAGTGTCGACGTCGTCAACGCGACGCGGGTGATCGTGATGGGCGGCGAGAAGGCCATCGTCGACCACGTCCTGGCCGGGGATCCCGACCAGGACGAGGCCTTCGCGCGTGAGCTGGCGCTCATCTGGTGGCACGGCGCCTATCGCCGGCCCTGACGTCACATGCGCGTCATACTTGCCTCTATTCGGCACATCCGGACCGCATGTGACAAAAAATAGGGCTTACATCTTGGCCGCGCCGGACTTGATGGCGGTGCGGATGCGGGAGTACGTGCCGCAGCGGCAGATGTTGCGGATCTGGTCCAGGTCGTCGTCGGTGATGGCCCGGCCCTCGGCCCTGACCCTGTGCACCAGGGCGACCGCGGTCATGATCTGCCCCGGCTGGCAGTAGCCGCACTGGGCGACGTCCTGCTCGAGCCAGGCCTCCTGCATGGGATGCAGCTCCGCGCCGACGGTCGCCGGCAGGCCCTCGATGGTGGTGATCTCGTCGTCGGCCTTGATCGCCGACACCGGCACCGAGCACGGGTTGAACGCCTTGCCGTTGATGTGCGAGGTGCAGGACTTGCAGACGTTGAGCCCGCAGCCGTACTTGGGGCCGGTGACGCCGAGCAGGTCGCGCAGCACCCACAGCAGCCGGACGTCGTCGGCGACCTCGACGGTGACCCGCTCGCCGTTGAGCACGAAGGTGTGACTGGACATGCGGCGGGTCTCCTCAGGAGTCGAGGCCGTTGGTCGGCGAGGGCGGCGTTGACGGCTCGGTGGGGTAGGGCTCGAAGCCGAGCGTGCCGTGGTTGATCGGGAAGTACGTGGGCATCTGGCCGACCGCCCGGGCGTAGGCGCAGGCCACGGCGGCCATCGACGGCGCGACCGCGAGCTCGCCGGCGCCGCTGGGGTTGCCGCCGCTGGGCGCGATCACCACCTGCATGTCCAGCGGCGTGTTCCACTGCCGGGTGTAGAAGTAGTTGTCCCAGCTGCCTTCCAGGGGGATGCCGTCCTTGATGTGCAGGCTGGACGTCAGCGCCATGGCGATGCCGTCGTTCATGCCGCCGATCATCTGTGCCTCCAGCCCGCGCGGGTTCACCGCGAAGCCGGGATCCACGACGATCAGCGCCTTGGTCACCCGCGGCCCGGTGACGCCGTCGGTGACCGGTCGGTTGACCGTCTCCGGCCGGCAGTCGATCTCCACCAGGCAGCACACCGCGGCCTGGTACTCGGAGTGCACGGCGATGCCCTGCGCCACGCCCTGCGGCAAGGCCCTGCCCCACTGTCCAACTTGGACGGCCTTCTCGAAGACGGCCTTCAGCCGGTTGTCCCTCAGGAAGGCCCGCCGGATCGCCACCGGGTCCTTGCCCATCTTCTTGCCCAGCTGGTCGACCACCAGCTCCTGCGCGGTGACCACGTTGGGCGAGTAGATGTTGCGCATGCTGCCGGTGTTGAACTTGAGCGGGATCTCGTTGAGCAGCTGGGTGGTGACGCCGAAGTTGTACGGCGAGGACTGGGTCAGCAGGAAGATCGACTCGGCGAAGCTGAGGTTGCCGGCGATCGGCAGCTTGGCCGCGAACGAGGTCAGCATCTCGCCGAGGCCGTGGCTGAACTCGGTCTGCACGCTGGTGTGCCGCTGCTCGTAGCTCACCACGTTGCCGAGCGTGTAGGTCATGCGCACCCGGGACGTGCACATCGGGTGGGTGCGGCCCTGCCGGAAGTCGTCGGTGCGCGACCACATCAGCTTGACCGGCTTGCCCATCTTCTGCGAGATCTCCGCGGCCTCGGCGGCCACATTGTGGAACAGGTGCCGGCCGAACGAGCCGCCGCCCTGGGCCACGTGCACCTTCACCGCGCCGACCGGCAGGCCCAGCTGGGCGGCGATGTCCTCCTGGGCCACGATCGGCACCTTCAGACTGGACCAGATCTCGGCCGAGTCCGAACGCACGTCGGCGATGGCGTTGTCCGGCTCGAGCGGGCTGTTGCTGGCGAACGCGAAGGTGAACTCGGCGTCCAGCACCTCGGTCAGCAGGCCCGGCACCAGCATCGGCAGCTGGGCCTTCTTCAGCGCTGCCAACACAGTCGCGTCCGAGTGACCGTCCACTGTGCCTGGTCCCCAGCTCACGTCCAGCGCGCGCAGGCCGTCGATGCACTGGCCGAACGTGTCGGCCCGCACGGCGACGCCGTTGGTCACCGCGGCGACGTCGGTGACGCCGGGCATGGCCAGCACCGCCGCCTTGTTGTTGACCGAGCGGACCGTGCCGTTGATCGTCGGCGGCCGGCGGACCATGGTCGGCTTGGCGTTGGGCACCTGCATGTCCATGCCGAACGTCTTGCGCCCCATGACCGCGTCGCGTGCGTCGATCCGGTTCTGGGGCGTGCCCAGCACCTTGAAGTCCGAAGTGGACTTCAGCTGCACGGTGGCGGCCTCGATCTTGGAACTCGCCGCCGCCACGGCCAGCGAGGCGTAGGTCGCGGTCCGGCCGGTGGCGTCGCTGATCACGCCGTCCCGTGTGGTCAGCGAGGACGCCGTTGTGCCCCACTGCTTCGCGGCGGTCTCGACCAGCCGCTGCCGGGCCACCGCGGCGGCCGTGCGGACCGGGGTGTAGATGCTGCGGACCGAGTTGGAGCCGCCGGTGAGCTGGTTCATCAGCAGCTCCGGCCGGGCGTCGGCCAGCGTCACGGTGACCTTGTCCAGCGGCAGGTCCATCTCCTCGGCCACCATCATCGCCACGGCGGTGGTGATGCCCTGGCCGACCTCGGCCCGTGGCACGGCGAAGGTGGCGCTGCCGTCCCGATTCACTTGCACGGACACGAGATTGGCCGTCGGCGCGGCGGCGAGGTTCTGCAGATCGCCGAGGTCGAAGATCTCCTCGGGCTGCGGCAGGGTGGGGACGGCGGCGTCGGCCCGCTGCGGATCGATCCACTGCACCGCGACGGCAAGCGTCGGTGCGGCAAGGAGATACGCGAGGAACCTACGGCGACGGAGGTCTTCGGCCATGGCGCGGAGTGTGTCACCCATCACAGGGGGTCGCCATGACCGACGTGCCTACTTCTGGCGTAGTCAGACTGTGCACGATGCACAAGCGCCGCAGGCGCGGCTCGCTGCCCGGGTTGGCGCCCGCACCTGCGGTCAGGCCAGCGGCCCCGGCGGCAGCAGCCAGGAGGCCTTGAGCGCCAGGGAGAGCTCCAGGTGCGGCACGTCGGACAGGTCGTTGCCGGTGACAGCCTCGATACGGGCCAGGCGGTTGATCACCGTGTTGCGGTGGCAGTGCGCGAGCTCGGCGGTGCGGCTGACCGAGCCGGCGGTGGCGACCCAGGCGGCCAAGGTGTCCAACAGGATCCGGCGCTCGCCGACCGGGATCTTGAGCAGCGGCCCGAGCCGCAGCCGGATGAGCTCCTCGGCCAGTTCGGGCGAGCTGAGCACGAGGGCCTCGGGCAGCCGGTCGGCCAGCGCGGCGACCTCGACCCGGCCGGGCTGGATGGAGCGACGGGCCAGCGTCGCCTGCCGGTAGGCGACGTCCACGTCGGCCAAGCCGTGCACCACCAGCGACACCCCGGCCGGCGTGGTCAGCGCATCGCGCAGCACCTTCAGCACAATGCCCAATTCGGGTGAATCCAAGGAGAGTAGGCCGACGAGCGTGTGGGCCCGGAGCTGCCACGCGGAGTGGATGCCGTGCTCGGCCAGCACCTGGCCGACGGCGGTCGAGGCATCGGCGACGACGACGGCGTACGGACCGTCGACCGGCACGCCGATGATGCGAGCGGCCTCATGGGCGAAGGCGAGATCCTTGGCGCGTCCGCGAAGCAGGCCCTCCCACAGCGTCGCCCGCCGCTGCTCGTCGACGCGCACCAGCTGCCGCTCGGCGGCGTGATAGGCGGCGGCCACGTGCGCGGACGTGGAGTCGACGACCTCCCACAGCCAGGTCGCGATCTCCAGCAGCCCCTCGGCATCCACGCTGCCGTCGGACCGGGCCTGGTCGACCAGCGCCTGCCACAGCAGCCGGCCGCCGAGCCGGAACGAGCGCAGCACGTCGTCCAGCGGCATGCGCTGCTCGGCCCGGCGACGGCCGGTGCAGCGGGCCGCGGCGTAGAACTCCTCGGCGTCCTCGTCCCGGCCGATCAGCCGGAGCACGCTGGACATGTTGTCGTGGCAGGACCGCCGCAGGTCGTCGTCGGAGACCACGCCGACCCGGCGGTAGCCCGGGTTCTGCTCGGCGATGACCAGCACCAGCTGGTCGGCCAGCGCCGGCACCCGCTCCGCCACACCCGCCGCCAGCGCTTGCGCCGCGCTCTCGTCCATCTCAGTCCTACTGTTCCTCAGGCCCGCAGGCGCAAAGCCAGCCACAACTCCGCGCGTGTGTCGGCGGAGTCCAGGTCCCGGCCGAGCAGCTGCCCGACCTTGGCGAGCCGGTGCCGCAGCGTGTGCCGGTGCACGCCGAGCGCCGCCGCGGCCGGGTCCCACTGGCCGTTGTGCGCCAGCCAGGCCCGCAGCGAGGCGATCAGCTCGCCACGGCCGGTCGCATCGTGTTCAACGAGCGGGGCGAGCAACCGGTCCGCGAACACGCCCGCGACTTGTGGATCCACCAACGTGAGCACGCCGTCGTCGGCCAGCTCGGCGAACCGCACGACCGGCACGTCGGCCCGCACCGCCGCGGCCAACGCCCGCTCGGCCTGCCGCAATGCCCGATCGAGACCGCCGTACTCGGCCGGATCGGAGACGCCGACGTTCAGCCCGGGCAACGCCACCTCGTCCGCGACGATCAGCAGCAGCGAATCCCTGTACGGCGCATGGAAGGCGTCGCTGTCCTCGGCCCGGTCGACCGCCGCCTGCCGAGCCCGCGCCGGCCCCGCCGCCAGCAGCACCCGCACCGGGGCCGCCGGCAGCTCGCCCCACAGATCGGCGGCGATCTCGGCCACCAGCTCCGTCTCCCCGGCCAGCAGCAGCCGCAGCAGCCCGCCGCGCAACCTCCGGGTGGCCGCCTCCACGGCGTGCGGCCGCTCGAAGCTGACCGTCAACAGCGAGGCCGCGGTGGTCAGCACCTGCTGGTCGGCCGGCGTCAGTCGAGTGGCCCGGCCGACCGCGAGAAAGCCGCGGATCCGCTCGCCGGCCCCCAGGGTCTGCACGGTGATCTCGTCGCCGTCCAACTCGTAGGTGAGGCTGGCCGGCCCGGCATGGAACCGGGGGAGTTCGGCGCGGAGCTTGTCGAGCACCGCACTGTCGCCGGCCAGCACCTGCCCGCGCGGATCGAGCAGGACCGCCCACGCGTCGAGGCGACGACTCAGCTGCCGGGTAACACCCGTAACGCCATTGGGTCTTACAGCCGCCGAAGTGAGCGCCCGCTGCGCCTGATACGCCCTGGTCACGGCGGCGTACTCGGCGGCCGCGACGGCCTTGGCCACGGCTTTGCTGATCGCGATGAACGGCACCGGCCGCGGCACTTCGATCACCGGCAGGCCGACCGCGGCCGCCGCCTTGATCACCGCGGCGGGTACCGATGCGTGGGTCAGCCCGGTACCGAAGCCCAGCCCGGCGACCCCGGCCTCGTGCAGCCGCCCGATGTAGGCCGCGGCCCCGGAGCGCACCCACAAACCCGTGGTCAGCAGCAGTTCGCCGCCCTCGAGGAACGCCGTCGGATCGGCCAGTTCGCTGGTGTGCACCCACTGCACCGGCCGGTTGAGGTGCTCGGCCCCGGCGCGCACGACCAGGCCCAGTTCGGGCCGGTCGACCAGCGCGGCGAGAGTGGGCGTCACTCGGCGGTCCTCGACAGTTCGGCGAACAATTCGGACTGACTTGTCCAAACAGGCTACTTGGCCGCGGCGGTCCCGCCAGACCACCGTGAACCATCCGCCCTGAGGAAACCGGAGCCGCCCGTGAGCACGTCCGACCTCGATCAACCGCCGCGCAAGCTGGCGTCCACCCTGCAACGCCGCCACCTGTCCATGATCGCCATCGCCGGTGTGATCGGCGCCGGCCTGTTCGTCGGCAGCGGTGCCGCGATCAAACAGGCCGGTCCGGGCGCGCTGCTCGCCTACGCGGTGTGCGGCCTGCTGGTGGTGCTGGTGATGCGCATGCTCGGCGAGATGTCGGCCGCCAACCCGGAGACCGGCTCCTTCTCGGCCTATGCCGACCGCGTCATCGGGCCGTGGGCCGGCTTCACCATCGGCTGGCTGTACTGGTTCTTCTGGGTCGTCGTGCTCGGCGTCGAGGCGACGGCCGGCGCGACCATCGTGCACCGCTGGCTCCCCGAGGTGCCGCAGTGGACGTGCGCGCTGATCCTGATGGCCCTGCTCACCGTGACCAACCTGTTCTCGGTCCGCTCGTACGGCGAGTTCGAGTTCTGGTTCGCCTCCATCAAGGTCGCCGCCATCGCGGTGTTCCTGCTGGTCGGCATCGTGGCCATCCTGGGGCTGCTGCCGGGCTTCCCGTCGCCCGGCCTGTCCAACCTGACCGGGCACGGCGGCTTCCTGCCCAACGGCGCGTCGCCGGTGTTCGCGGCCATGCTGGTGGTGGTGTTCTCCTTCTTCGGCGCGGAGATCGCCACCGTCGCCGCCGGCGAGTCCGAGGACCCGGGGCACGCCGTGCGGTCGGCGGTGCGCTCGGTGGTGTGGCGGATCATCGTGTTCTACCTGGGGTCCATCGCCATCGTGGTGACCCTGCTGCCGTGGGACGACGCGGGCGTGGCCAAGAGCCCGTACGTCGCGGTGCTGGACCGGATCGGGCTGCCGGCGGCCGGTGTCGTGATGGACGTGATCGTGCTGACCTCGGTGCTGTCCTGCCTCAACTCCGGTCTGTACACCGCTTCCCGGATGATGTTCTCGCTGTCCAACCGGCGTGACGCCCCGCAGTTCCTCGGCCGCATCGGAAGGACCGGCGTGCCGACGGCGGCCGTTCTGGTGTCCACTGTGGTCGGTTTCATCACCGTGGTCTTCAACTACGTCTCGCCGGACAAGGTGTTCCTGTTCCTCACCAACTCCTCCGGCGCGATCGCGGTGTTCGTGTGGCTGGTGATCGCCGTGTCCCAGCTGCGCATGCGGCGTCAGCTGGAACGGGACGACCCGGAGCGGTTGACCCTGCGCATGTGGGGCTACCCGTACCTGACGTGGGTGTCGATCGTGGCGATGATCGTGCTGCTCGCCGGCATGGCCTTCGACGCCGACGCCCGCTCGCAACTGCTGCTCAGCCTGCTCGTCGGCGCGCTGGTGCTGGTCGTCAGCTTCGTCCGGCACCGCGCCCGCGTGTCCGTATAGGAAGGGAATCCCAGTGGCTACCCCCACTCTCGCCCGGCACCTCGTCACCGAGATCCCGGGCCCCCAGTCGCAGGCCGCCCAGCAGCGCCGGTTGCGGACCGTGGCCGCCGGCGTCAGCAGCGGGCTGCCGGTGTTCGTCGAGTCGGCCGGTGCCGGGCTGCTGCACGACGTGGACGGCAACACGTTGGTGGACCTGGGTTCCGGCATCGCCGTGACCAGCGTGGGCAACGCCGCGCCGGCGGTGGTGGCGGCTGTGCAGGAACAGGTCGCCAAGTTCACCCACACCTGCTTCATGGTCACGCCGTACGACGCCTACGTGGACGTGTGCGAGCAGCTGGCCGAGCTGACGCCGGGCTCGCACGAGAAGCGGTCGGCCCTGTTCAACTCCGGGGCCGAGGCGGTGGAGAACGCCGTCAAGATCGCCCGGCACGCCACCGGGCGGCAGGCGGTCGTGGTCTTCGACCACGCCTACCACGGCCGCACCAACCTCACGATGGCGTTGACCGCCAAGAACATGCCGTACAAGCACCGGTTCGGGCCGTTCGCGCCCGAGGTGTACCGGCTGCCGATGTCCTACCCGTTCCGCGACCCGGCCGGCCTGACCGGCGAGCAGGCCGCCGCCCGCGCGTTGGACCAGCTGGAGAAGCAGGTCGGCGCGGACAACGTGGCCTGCGTGCTGATCGAGCCGATCCAGGGCGAGGGCGGCTTCGTGGTGCCGGCGCCGGGCTTCCTCAAGGCCGTCGCGGACTGGTGCCGGGCCAAGGGCGTCCTGTTCGTCGCCGACGAGATCCAGACCGGCTTCTGCCGTACCGGCGCGTGGTTCGCCAGCGAGCACGAGGGCGTGGTGCCCGATCTCGTCACCACGGCCAAGGGCATCGCCGGCGGCCTGCCGCTGGCCGCCGTCACCGGCCGGGCCGAGGTTATGGACGCCGTGCACGGCGGCGGTCTCGGCGGCACCTACGGTGGCAACCCGGTGGCCTGCGCCGCCGCGCTGGCGTCGATCGGGATCATGCGGGACGAGGACCTGAACGCGCGGGCCAAGGCCATCGAGGAGATCACGCTGCCGCGGCTGCGCGAGCTGGCCGCCGGCATCCCGGCGATCGGCGACGTGCGGGGCCGGGGCGCGATGCTGGCCGTCGAGCTGGTCAAGCCGGGCACGTCCGAACCGGACGCCGAGCTGACCGGGCGGATCGCGAAGGCTTGCCACGCAAGGGGAGTCGTGGTGCTGACCGCCGGAACGTACGGCAACGTGCTGCGCCTGCTGCCGCCGCTCGTGATCCCGACGGATGTCCTGAACGACGGCCTTGACGTCCTCGCTGAAGCGATTCAGATCACGATAAGGTAACGGCGAGTCGCCGCAGTGATCGGGTCACCGGTCCACCCCGTAATGCCGGATAGCTATTCGTATCCAGGAAAGGTGGTCGGACCGGTGATCTCTCGCGCGGTGCGCAAGGCCGCCGTCCTCGTCGTTATCGGGATCAGCGCCGTGCTGCCGCTGTCCGGCTGCGCCATCGGCCAGTCGCAGGCGGCTACGCCGCCCGGCCAGGTGGACCCGAACAACCCGTTGGACGTCGGCACCCAGGTCACGCAGAGCCAGTGGGGCCCGGTCGGCCCGGCCGACCGGCTGATGCTGGTGAAGGTCGCGCTGGCCGGCTCGTGGGAGCTGCCCAGCGGCGAGATGGCGCAGACCATGACCAACAACCCCTCGGTCCGCACCGCGGGGCAGCACCTCATCCAGGGCCACACCCTGCTCAACAAGATGAACGTGCAGATCGCCCAGCAGCTCGGGGTGACGATTCCGACGAAGCCGCTGCCCGAGCAGCAGGGCTTCCTGACCAACATGCAGAACGCCCAGCCGGGCATCGACTTCGACCGGGCCTTCGTCGGGCCGCTGCGCGACCAGCACGGCTCGGTCTACCAGCTGCTGTCGCAGGTGCGGGCCGGCACCCGGAACTCGCTGATCCGCGACTTCGCCAACCAGTGCATGACCACCGTGCTCGACCACATCACCGTGCTGGAGCAGACCGGCCTGGTCAACTACAGCGCGCTGGCCTCGCCGACCGCGCCGCCGATCACCCCGGTGACCACCGCGGCGCAGATCACGTCCAACAACAACAGCAGCATCGGGGTGTTCGTCATCGCGGCGCTGATGGCCGGCGGCGCGATCCTGATCCCGATCATGCGGCGCAACAACGGCGGCAAGCGGAGGGCCGGGTCCGCGATCCCGGAGTGACAGCGCTTAGATTGTCAGGCGTGAGTGTCGACGCCCTGCTGCTGCTGTCCTTCGGTGGTCCGGAGGGACCGGACGACGTCCGGCCGTTCCTGGAGAACGTGACCAGGGGTCGGGGCGTGCCGCCCGAGCGGCTCGACGAGGTCGCCCAGCACTACCTGCACTTCGGCGGCGTCTCCCCGATCAACGGGCTCAACCGGGACCTGATCGAGGGGATCCGCGCGGCCCTCGCGGCCGCCGGCGTCGACCTGCCGGTCTACTTCGGCAACCGCAACTGGCATCCGATGCTCGAGGACACCGTCGGCGAGATGATCGCCGACGGTGTTCGTCGTGCGCTGGTCTTCCCGACCAGCGCCTACGGCGGCTACTCGGCCTGCCGCCAGTACGACGAGGACATCCTGCGGGCCCGGGCCGCCGTCGCCGACCCGCCCGAGCTGGTGAAGTTGCGCCAGTACTTCGACCATCCCGGCTTCGTGCTGCCGTTCGCCGACGCCGTGCGTACGGCCGCCGCCGGCTTCGACGACTTCCGGCTCGTGTTCACCGCGCACTCCATCCCCAACGCCTTCGACGCCACCGGCGGGCCGTCCGGGCACCTGTACTCGCAGCAGGTCGCCGAGGCCGCCCGGCTGGTCGCCGCGGAGCTCGGCGTCACGGAGTACGACGTCGTGTGGCAGTCCCGCTCCGGGCCGCCGCAGGTGCCGTGGCTGGAGCCGGACATCGTCGACCACGTGGATGCCCTGCACGCCAAGGGCGTGGCCAACCTGGTGGTGTGTCCCGTCGGTTTCGTCAGCGACCACCTCGAGGTCGTGTGGGACCTGGACACCGAGGCCCGTGAGCGGGCCGAGTCGTACGGCATGGGCTTCGCCCGCGCCGCCACCCCCGGCCCCGACCAGCGCTTCGCCGACATGGTCGTGGAGCTGGTGCGTGAGCACGTCGACGGCGTCGAACCCCGCAAGCTTTCGACGTTTTCGACACTTGGCTGCACTGTGAACGGCGAGTTCTGCGCCGTCGCGTGCTGTGAACCACCGGCCCGCCGTCCTCGGTAATGCCTGATCGGGCACGGCACTTAGGGCCAGAAATCGCCGAATTTGCCGAGGCCGCCTCGACCCCGGGCGCCGGCTTCTGGTGAACTTCGGCAACCCTGCACGGAGATGGGAGCTCACATGGGGAGAAAGCGGATCATGGCGGCGGTCGGTGCCGTCGCCATGCTCGCCACGGGTGTGACCGCTTGCAGCGGCGGCTCCGGCAGCGACGGTTCGGGCGGCGGCGCGCAGTTCAACGCGGCCGTCAGCAAGGTGTTCAACGCGTCCGACGCCAAGGGCGGCACCATTCGGATGGCCAACCCCGGCGACTGGGACTCCCTGGACCCGGCCGATTCGTACTACAGCTACGAGTGGGACTTCTCCCGGCTGTTCGGCCGCAGCCTGCTCACGTTCGCCCCGCAGCCCGGCCCGGCCGGCGCCAAGCTGGTCCCGGATCTGGCCACCGACCTGGGCAAGTCCAGTGACGATGACAAGACGTGGACCTATCACATCCGGACCGGCGTGAAGTTCGAGGACGGCTCGACCGTGACGTCCAAGGACGTGAAGTACGCGGTGGAGCGGTCGTTGGACAAGACCGTGTTCCCGGACGGGCCGACGTACTTCAACGACTACCTGGATCTGCAGGGCTACACCTCGGCCTACAAGGACACGTCCAAGGACAAGCTGGGTCTGAAGGCCATCGAGACGCCCGATGACACCACGATCGTCTTCCACCTGAAGTCGGCGTTCGCCGCGTTCGACTACTTCGCCATGCTGCCGTCGACCATTCCGGTGCCGGCGGCCAAGGACACCGGCAGCGAGTACAAGAAGCACGTGGTGTCCAGCGGGCCGTACATGTTCGGCGACAACAACCTGGGCAAGAGCTTCACCCTGGTCCGCAACCCGCACTGGGACCAGCAGACCGATCCACTGCGCAAGGCGCTGCCCGACAAGTTCGAGGTGGCCCTCAACACCAACGCCGACGACATCGACCAGCGCCTGATCGCCGGCGACCTGGACTTCGAGGTCAGCGGTGTGGGTGTGCAGGCCGCCGCCCAGGGCAAGCTCTTGGCCGACCAGAAGCAGAAGGCCAACACCGACAACCCCGCCAGCGCCCGCCTCTGGTACACCGCGATCAACGGTGACGTCGCGCCGCTGGACAACGTGCACTGTCGGCGGGCCGTGGAGTACGCCACCGACAAGACGTCCTACCAGGCCGCGTACGGCGGCAGCATCGGCGGCGACATCGCCACCAACCTGCAGCCCCCCGTCATCCCCGGTGCGCAGAAGTTCGACCCGTACCCCACCCCCAACAACGCCGGCGACGAGGCCAGGGCCAAGCAGGAGCTCGAGGCCTGCGGCCAGCCCACCGGTTTCAGCACCAACATCTCGTACCGCGCCGAGCGCCCCCGCGAGAAGGCCACCGCCGAGTCCCTCCAGCAGTCCCTGGCGAAGGTCGGCATCAAGCTCACCATCAAGCCCTTCCCCCAGGGCGACTACGGCAAGCTCTACGCCGGCAAGCCCGACTACGCCAAGAACAACTCCCTGGGCCTGATGATCTTCGGTTGGCAGGCCGACTGGCCCGAGGGCTTCGGCTACTTCAGCCAGATCGTCGACAGCCGCGTCATCCGCGCCTCCGGCGGCAACAGCAACCTCGGCGTCAAGGACCCCGAGGTCGACCAGCTGGTCGACAAGGCCGCCATCACCGAGGACTCCACCGCCCGCCAGCAGATCTGGAGCCAGGTGGACCAGAAGGTCATGGACGACGCCTACATCCTCCCCGGCCTGGTGGCCAAGTCCCTCCTTTACCGACCCGCCAGGGGCACCAACCTCTTCGTCTCCGACGGCTACGGCATGTACGACTACGCCGCCGTAGGCGTCAAGAAGTAGCGATCCACTGATCACGCCGGGGGCAGCTTCCATCGCCCCCGGCTTTTTCATAGCCACCCCACAAATGGCAGGCAAACCGCGTAGCAGCAACCCCCACATGCCCATCAGGAAGCAGGACCCCCCACCCAACGCAAGCGCCCCAACGAAAGCAACCACCCGACTCAAACCCACCAGTCGACGCGCCCACGGTGCCAAGGGGCAAGGCCGCGACGGCCCCGTAGTCTGTCCACCCGTGGTCTAGCCGTCGTGGCCGCGGCAGCGGCGCCGCCAGGCCCGTGGCCCTCGCTGACCGACACCTGGTGCTCGAAAGCTTGGAGAGCTCCCTAGAACGGCGGTTCCTCAACAGGCTCCGGCTTAGTCGTGTAGGTCAGCCCCCACCGCGTCTCCAGCGTCGTCGTGCCATCGTCCGCGATGGTCACCTTCGCCTTGGTCGCGTGCTTGTACCGATGATGCTTTCGATCCAACGGCCCCAGATTCGTCCCGGTCGACTTCCCCTCCGGCCAAGCGACGGCGTGATCGATGTCGCAGGACCGCGAGGGATGCGAGCAGCACGGCATCACACACGTCCTGTGCCGGGTCCGGATGAACCGGTCCACATCGGCCTTCGGCCGGTAGATCTCCGGGCTGTACTCCAGCAGCTGCCCGGCCTCGTCGGTCAGCAGCCGGTGAAACACGGTGCCCGGGTGGGACATCAGCTCCCGAACAACCGGCGCCGGGATCAACTGACCGGCGTCCAACTGGCCCGGCCGCTCATCCACACCGAGCAAGGCGGTGATCGGCACAGTCACCTGAATCAACGGCTTCAAACCAGCAGTCTTCGGGTCCTCAAGGATCAACCCCGCCATCACATCCGCACGAACCTCATCGATCGTGCGCCCGTTTTTCGTTTCCTGTTGGGCGATCCGATCGATCTTGGTGTACATGGCCTGGGTGATCTCGGCGGGTTGTTGGCAGGCCAGGGTGGCCATGCTGTCTTCTTCGTCGTAGATGACGACTTTGCGGTTGCGGCGGGCTTCTTCCCGCTTGAGGAAGTGCAAGGCGGGATCGGCCCGTTGCAGCCGGCCCAGCGACGAGCGGCGGAGTTGTTGCGGCGTGCGGCCGGCGGCGGTCGCGAGGGTGGCGCTCACCACCCGTTGGGCGAGCTCTTCGGGGTAGAAGCGGGTCGGGTCGACGATGGCGTGGGCGGAGCGTTCGCTGATGATGCCGGCGGCCATGGCGTCGATGACGTCGGGGAAGTAGGTCTCGACGCGGGTGGCCCAGTCGACGTAGTCCTCGGCGTTGGAGGGCGAGAGCTGTAAGGCCATGGCGAGGTCGGTGGCGACGTATTCGTCGGTGGCGATCTCGGCGGTGAGGCGGAGTTGCTCGGCGGCGAGTGCTCGTTTCTGGTGCTCGATCTCGATGATACGAGCGACTTTCCTGTCCATACCAGCAATTCTACGCCCGCGCAAAGATCGACTCGATGTGTGAGTATCGCTCGATAGAGTGAGAAACCGTTGGCAGGCAATGACTTTCGGTCACGAAAGCTGTGAGTGTTGCGGTGCAAGGAAAGAGAGTTGCGGGATGGCGCTGTCGGTGAGGGGTTGTCGCGGAGGGCGAAGGGCATTGTGCATGCAGGGGAAGCGAATGGGGGTGCGCGACCACCTTGGCGGCGTGGCGAAAGGTCTTGTGGCGCAGGGCGAATGTCGTGGCGGGACAACAGGAGCCGTGAGACAAGAGGCGATGGTCGGTGTCGAGCAGGTGGCTGGGTACGGCTTCGCGGCTGGGGGCAGTGGCCGAAGGGCACGGCTGGAGCGGGATAGCCGGCGAAGGCAGTCATGGCGGACCGTGCCGGGAAGGTCGCCCTGGTTGCAAGGGTCGCCCGAGTGACAGGGGTTCGGGAAGTGGCGGGGAAGGTGGTCACGGTGCAACAGGCGGAAGGCCGCGCGGGCGGCTGCGGTGTCAAGGGCGGAGCGGCGGCGAGGGCGGCCGAGGTGTCCGGGTGCAACAGGCGGCGAGGGCGGTCGAGATGCCTGGGAGGCAGTCGGCTATGGCGGCTGCGGTGCGAGGGATGGCGCAGGCGGCTGGTGCGAGGGATGGCGCAGGCGGCTAGGGTGCGAGGGATGGCGCAGGCGGCTGGGGTGCGAGGGATGGAGCGGGCGACCGAGGTGTCAGGGGTGGCGTGGGTGGCTGCGGTGCGAGAGATGCAGCGGGCGGCTATGCGGCTGGGGTGCGAGGGATGGGGCGGGTGGTCGAGATGTCGGGGTGGCGCGGCTCGAGGACGTCAGGGAGTCTCTAGCCCCGGACCGGGCAATAGATCTGGATCGAACCCTCGAACTCCCGTACGGCCAGCCGGGGCAACGCGGGCAGCGGGTCGGCCGACCGTAGGTTGCGCACGGGCTGGCCGGCGACGCTGAACGTGGCGCCGTGGCAAGGGCAGACCAGGGTGTCGCGCTTGTCGTTGAGCCCCAGCCGGCACGCCATGTGGGTACACACCGACGACACAGCCCGGAGCCGGCCCGACGTGCGCTGAACGACGCCAACCACGGCACCGAGGTCGAACTCGCGGACGGCGCCCTCGACGAGGTCGGTGCTGGCGGCGACGGTGGCCCACGTGCCGTGGGTGGGCATGATCTCGGTCTCGGGGGCGGCGACGACGGGCGTGGTGTCGCCGCCGGACGCGACGGCCCGGTCGGCGACGATGCCCACGGTGAAAGCCCCGGCGGCGGCGGCCGCTACCTGCAAGACCCGGCGGCGACGGCTCGTGTGAGCACGAGGCTGGGAGTCGCCGGTGACGCGGTCCCGCAGCTGGCTGACGAACTCGGGACTGGGCTCGTCGGCCCCGGGACGGGCAGCCGCCAGCTCGACGGCGGTCCGCACCACGGCCTCGTCCTCCTCATCGGCCTGGAACGGACGCGGCCGGCGCTGCCCGAGGAGATCGTCGACAAACCGCCGGGCATCACGTTTCATCAGGTCATCCCTTCCTCGGGATGGAATAGCACGGCAGGTTACAACGCTGGGCGCCGACGCCGGATTTCACGGACCCACAGCACGCCGATCAACAGCAGGCACAGGACTTCGGCCAGCACGCTGAGCAGGGCGTCGGGCGCGGGGTCGAAGCCGCGCTCGGTGAAGCCGAACACGCCAACCGTTCGTGACAGAACGAAGCCGAACAGCGCACCGGCCGCCGCGCCGGCGGCGAGCAGCCGCAGGACCACGGGCGCGGCGAAGAGCAGCAGCGCGGCGACGGCGAACGACACGGCGGCCTGGAGCAGGAACATGGGGCCGATGTACGGGATGACGCGGTAGCCGCCCAGGTACAGCTTGGCGTGCACGAACCCGGTCTCGGCCAGGGTGGCGACGATGGCCAGTCGAATCAACACGCTCACGTGAGCCGCTCCTCCTTCAAGGCCAGCGCCTGGTCGCCCGTGCGATAGCTGACGCTGCGAATGCCCAACGCGTCCTGGAGCTGCCGCGCCGGCAGGACCTGCGGCGTCGGCTGCGGCGCGGTTCCCGGCTTGGGCAGCGGATACGCCGTCGTGGTCGCGGAATGGAAGGTGATGTTGCCCTCGGTCTTGGTGAACAACTGGTGCACGTGCCCGTTGAGACAGGTCACCGACGAGAAACGCCGCAGCAGGTTGATGACCTGAAGCGAGTCGTCGGTGGTCCAGCCCCACTGCGGATACATCGCGAACAGCGGAATGTGGCTGAACACCACGACCGGCGTGTCCGATTTCACCCCGGCCAGGTCCTTGCGCACGAAATCCAGCTGATCATTGCCGAGGTGGCCGAATTTCTCAAGGGCCAAAGTGTTCACCAGCGCCAGGAAATGCACGCCGTGCGTGTCGAAGCTGTACCAGCCGTCGCCGATCGTGTTGGCCCCGAACGCCTGTCGATACGCCTTGCCACCGTCACCGACGGAATCGTGCTCGCCGGGGACGACGAAAACCCGGTCCGTACGGGCCGTCGACAGCATCTGCTTGACCTGGTCGAACTGCGCCGGCGTCGACAAATGCGTGAGATCGCCGGTGTGCATGACGAAGTCCGGGCGAAACCCGAGCGAGTTGATGCGATCCAGCGCGTGTTCGAACGACGCCGTGACGTCGGTGTTCGCCGGCCCGGTGAAGCCGATGTGGCTGTCGGACACCTGTACGAACCTCAACGTGTTCGGATCGGACGCGGCCGTGGCGTCGGTGGCGAGGCTGCTGATGACCTCGCCGCCGACGACGCTGAGCAGCACCGCGCCGCCGAACCAGCCGGCGTGCCGCATCAGCTGCCGCCGGGTCATGCCCTCGGGCCCGGCCTCCTGCTCCTCGATGGGCTCCCTCACGGCGTCACCGTCACGACGGCCGTCATGAAGGGGTGGATCGTGCACAGGTAGTTGAAGGTGCCCGGCGTGGTGAACGTGAAGCTGAACGTGTCGTTGGTGGCCATGGCCGGCGAGTTCAGCGGCCCACCCGAGCCGGTGCTGGTGACCGTGTGCGCGTCGCCGTCCTTGTTCGTCCACGTGACCTTGGTGCCGACCTTCACGGTGAGCGAGGCCGGTGAGAAGGCGAAGTTCGTGATGGCGACCGTCGTGCCGGACACCGGCGCGGCCGGCGCCGACGCCGCGGCCGAGGACGACGGCATGTCCATTCCGGGCATCGACGTCGAACCGGAAGCGCCCGGCATACCGGCGAGGCTGCTGTTCGGTGACGTCAAGGCGGGCCCAGGCGCGCCGCACGCGGAAATCAGTCCCACGGTCCCGACGAGCGCCATAGCGGCGACTTTTCGTTTCGAGATGATTGGCATGCCCATGAATACGCCACCGAGTTACACCCGGGAAAGAGACCGCCGAAGACGGCTGCGGAAGGCATCGCTCGGTGTCACACCACGACAGCCGATCAACTCGATGGCCGCCCGCAAACAGCAGGCATCATCCGCCGACGCCGCGAACGCACGCGGCCGACGGTCGTCGAGCAGACGGTTCACGTACCGGTCGACCGGGCGTCTCATTCCGAATCCGCCGGTCTGAGTTCCGACCATTCCGGGTCGAGTCCGGCGGCTTTGCGCAGCGCCCGATGCTGCAACACCTTCGCATTCGTGACGGTGATGTCCATTTCCGCCGCTGCCTCGCGGATGGAGTAGCCGTGCAGAAAGCGCAGCACGAGAATGCGCCGGTGCCGTTCTGGCAGGGCGGCCAGGATGCGGGTGGCGTGGTCGATGGCCTTGTTCGAGGACTGGCTCGACGCGGGCTGGGCGAACGCGTCCAGATCGGTGGCGTCCACGTCGATCAGGGTGACCTGGCGGCCGAGCGTGCGCTGCCAGTGCCCGGCCAGCACCGTACGGGCCGTGGCCAGCAGGTAGGCCCGCACCTCGCCGATCGTGGCCGACGGCCGCAGTGACTTCAGCGCGGCCACGAACACCTGGGAGGTGAGGTCCTCGGCGTCCGGCCGGTTGCCGACCTTGCTGTGCATCAGCCGGTAGAGCCGGGTGACGTTGTCGTCGTAGATGGCGTCCCAGCTGGGGTAGACCGCGGTCGGCAGCTGGACGGGCTTGGCCTCGGGCGCTCCGCTGTCCACGGGCCGTTGCGGACCGCCGTCACCCGCTTCACCGTCGCCTGCCATCTTCCGTAGCCGCCCCATGCGCTACCGCCCCGTGTTCTTCCGGAGGTGCCCCGCCCCATCACCTCTTGATAGGCCGAGGGGTTACGCCGGGTGCGCGCGGCACTGATCGTAACTCTGACCGCTATCTCGGTGACGTGCAGCAATTGACGAAGACAATGGCCAGCGCACTGGCGGCGGCCGCCGCCATCGTGCTCCTCCCATCGACGGCTGACGCCGCCACGGCCGGCGGTTTCGAGATCGCCTTCCAGGCCCCGTCGGCCCGCCTGACCGAGATC
Source organism: Kutzneria chonburiensis (assembly GCF_028622115.1). Taxonomy (NCBI): domain Bacteria; kingdom Bacillati; phylum Actinomycetota; class Actinomycetes; order Pseudonocardiales; family Pseudonocardiaceae; genus Kutzneria; species Kutzneria chonburiensis. The sequence goes on along the minus strand of NZ_CP097263.1, from coordinate 4,383,630 downwards.
AACCCGGCCGGCCAGGTGACCACCACTGCCTCGGTGATGGCCGCGCAGTCCAGCGTGTCGCTGGCCGCGTTGCCCGATGGCAGCTTCGACGAGGCGTTCGCCGCGTCGGACCGGACGTTGTGGCTGGCCAACAGCGTGTCCGGCGGCAGCCAGGTGAAGCAGACGGCCTGTAGCCCGGCACCCTTCCCGGTGACGCCCGGCACCAGCCCCAGCGTGACGATCAGCTCGACCAACGCCGTGGAGATCGAGTTCTCCGAAGGCGGCGAGGAGAACGGCCTCAACATCCCGATCCACAATGGAGTGTGCAGCTTCTCGCACGGCGACATCGCCGACGGCACCAGTCCCGTGGTGGCCCCGGTGCCCGGGCCGCTCGGCGGCGGCTTCGTCTCGGCCTGGGTGGGCAAGGACGGCCTGGTCCGGTTCAGCGAGCCCAACCAGGCGGCGCACATCGCCGGCCAGGGTTTCCCGGCCGCGCCCGGCACCAGCCCGGCCATCGCGGTCAACGCCGCCGGCCAGGTTCGGGTGGCCTACCACGACAGCAAGAACCGGCTGACGACCGTCACGGCCAAGCTCGGCATCTTCCCGGGCGCCACCGACCAGACGCCGTCGGTGCTGGCCGCCAACACCAGCCCCAGCCTCGCGGTGCTGCCCGACGGCACCTTCGACATGGCCTTCACGGCCGGCGACGACACCGTCTGGGTGGACATCAACGGCAACGGCCACCGGCTGGAGAGCGGCCTGACCGCCGAACCCGGCACCAGCCCGGCCATCGCCGTCGACGCCAACAGCAACTGGGAAATCGCTTTCCACCACAGCGGCGACCACCACCTGATCACGTTCGACTCGGCGTCGACCAAGCGGGACACCGGCCAGCTCGTGGCCACCGGCACCAACCCGGCCATCGTCGCCCTGGCGCCCGGCGCGACGCCGCCCGGCCCGGCCCAGGTGACGCTGACGCTGAACCGGCAGCCGACCGTCGGCGGTTTCATCCCGTTCAGGGGCGCCTACCCGCCGTTCGGCGTGACCCGGCCCGGCACGGCCAGCTCGATCACCTTCCCGGCCTCGGGCTTCCGTGACACGACGCTGCTGTTCGTGAAGCTGCACCACTCGACGTCCGAGTGCGGCGACCCGAACGCCGTGGTGGCGCTGCCGGAGGGCGCGACAACGACGCCGACCCAGATGACCGACATCTTCGGCTCGTCGACGCCGCCGTTCTCGCCGGGCAGCCCGCTGAACGCGGTGGTCTGCTTCAGCGGTCCGAACCCGACGCCGGACTTCATCAACCTGCCGATGAACGTGAAGTTCAGCTAGCGGCTCTTGTTGGCGTGCTCGCCGAGCACCCGGACGGCCTCGTCCACGGCGGCACACCGGGCCCGGCGCACGGCGTCGAGAAGCGGCCGCAAGGCTTCTTCTCGGCCCCGTGTGGCCGAGGCCGACATGGCGCCGCCGGGGGAGTCGCCCGCCGCGACCTCCAGGATCGCGGCGACCTCGGCCGCCCGCTGGAGCACCCGCAGCGACCGCGCCGGCATGCCGGCCGGCCACAACGGCGTGGGCTGGGCGGCCATCACCGACTCGATGTCCTTGCGGACGTTGGGCCGTTCCCGGGCCACGTCCAGGTCCACGAGCGTGCTGGCGGCCTCGCGCATCGCGCCGGCCAGCGCGTGCTCGGCTTCACCCAGCGGGATGTGCTCCGGCGGGGTGATCTCCGGGTGGTCGAACACCGTCCAGCGGATCACCTGATCGGCCACCAGTCGCGGCACGATGCCCAGTCCGGCCTCCGGCAGCACCATGGCCTGCCCGGCGCGCACGGCGGTGGCGCTCAGGGGACCGTTGCCGCCGAGTCCACGGGTGTCGCCGGGCACGGGCAGCACCAGTCGGCCGTCGCCGGCCTGGGTGCGCCGCAGCGCCGCCAGCAGCATGGCCGGGGCGGCCGGCATCTCATCGGGGCCGGGCAGGTCGAGCGCGGTGGCGGTGCCGTCGTCGTCGGCGACCACCTCGTGCAGCTCGGCCCAGATCTGGAGGGCGTCAAGGACATCGTCGGCCGCGGCCGCGCCGTGCAGCCAGGCAGAGGTCCAGACGACCAGCGTCGCACTCGGACAAGACACGCCTACCGACATTACAGAGGCGAAGACGGTCAGCCGGTCGGACCCACCCGCCGGATCAGCAGTTCGCGGAACATGTGCTCATCGGACGGGAGCGCGAAAGCGCGGTGCGGCACCGCGTACACCGGGCCGTGGGCCCGCGCGCCGAGCCGCAGCACGATGCCGTGCTCGGTCTCCTGCCAGCTCTGCAGCGAGGACCAGGCCAGCTCGTCGGGCAGGCCCATGCCGTGCATGCGCAGCGCGAACTCGTCGGCGGTGGCCCGCACGCGCTGGTTCGCCGACAGGGTGTCGCGGTAGAGCAGGCTGGCCTGCCACGGCACGCCGACGGCCACCGCGGCCGCCGCCACCAGGGTCAACACCGCGGCCGAGGTGTTGTCGGCGAGCAGCAGGAAGGCCGCCAGGATCACCAGGCAGACCGCGAACGCGGGAGCCCACCGGACCGCGGGCGCGACGGCCCGCAGGGCATCGCGGCGATCGGCCGCTTCCGGCTCCCAGGAGAACTCGACGCGCACGGGCGCCTCCGTTATCTACGTCACACTGCGGATGCGACAGTCTGCTCCGGAAGAGTGATCGATTGCCACTTCGGCGCGCCGGGCGGTTGTCCAGGTTCGCCGAGCGTCATCACATCACACTGTCCGTAATAGAACTGACAACGGTTCGCATTCTCGTTCGCGCTGTATGCTCCCGGCGCGGCTCTGCTGGGGCAGGTGGTGGAAAGGTGCACGCGGCGAACGGGGTTCCGCTGCGGGTCGAGGTGCTGGGACCGGTGCGGGCGCTTCTCGGGGATCGCGAGATCGCACTGGGTCCCCCGATGCAACGCGCCCTGCTGGCTTTGCTGGCGCTGCGCGCGAATCGCGCCGTCGGACGCACGGAGCTGGTCGATGCCCTGTGGGGCGACGACCCGCCGACCACGGCCGGCGGCAGCGTCTCCACGTACCTCTCGGCCCTGCGCCGCGCCCTCGAACCCGATCGGCCCAGTCGTGCGCCCAGTGCGCTTCTGGTCTCGGCCGGCGCCAATTCCGGTTACCTGCTCCGGCTCGAACCGGGCGCGCTCGACTGCGACCGGGCCGAGCAGCTGCGCGAACGGGCAAGAATCGCGCGAAGCTCGGGCGATCTTCACGGCGCGGTGGTCCAGCTCCAGTCGGCGCTGCGGCTGTGGCGGGGGCTGCCGTTCGACGGCATCTCCTGCCCGTTCGTCGCGGGCGAACGGGCCCGGGTGGACGAGCTGCGGCTGGCCACCGTGGAGTCGCTGGCCGACGCGCTGATCGCGCTCGGCCGCAACGACGACGCCGTGGCCGAGCTGTCGCCGGTCGTGCGCCAGCAGCCGCTGCGCGAACGGCCGCGGGCGCTGCTGATGACCGCCCTCTACGGCGCCGGCCGCAAGGCCGACGCGCTGGAGGTGTTCGAGGACGCTCGTCGCGTGCTGGTCGACGAGCTGGGCATCGAGCCCGGCCCCGAGCTGCGGGACCTGCACCGCGACCTGATCGCCGACAAGCCGGCCGCGCCGGCGCCGACTGCCGCGCCGATCAGCACCGGCGCCATCACCACGCCCAAGCCGGCCCAGCTGCCGCACGACGTGCCCGGTTTCACCGGACGGGTGCAGGAATTGGCCCAGTTGGAGGACGTGCTGGTCGGCGGCGACCGCACGGTGGCCGTGATCTCGGCGATCGACGGCAGCGGCGGCATCGGCAAGACCGCGCTGGCCGTGCACGTCGCGCACCGGGTGGCCGAGCAGTTCCCCGACGGGCAGCTCTACGTCAACCTGCGCGGTTTCGACCCGCAGCAGCCGCCGCTGCAACCGGCCGCCGCGCTGGGGCAGCTGTTGCGCGGCCTGGGCGTGGAGGCGTCGGCGATCCCGGCCGAGACCGACGAGCAGGCCGGCCTGTACCGGAGCCTGATCGCCGGTAAGCGCATGCTTGTGTTGCTGGACAACGCGGCCAGCACCGACCAGGTCCGGCCGCTGTTGCCGGGCAGCCCGAGCTGCTCGGTGATCGTCACCAGCCGCAGCCGGCTGGGCGGGCTGGTGGCCCGGGACGGGGCCCATCGCGTGACGTTGGACGTGCTGGCCGAGCCGGAATCCGTGGAGATGCTGGCGGCCGGCGTCGGCAAGGCACAGATCGAGGCGCAGCCGGAGGCCGCCGCCGAGCTGGCTCGGCTGTGCGGGCATCTGCCGCTGGCGCTGCGGATCGCCGCCGCGCAGCTCAACGACCGTCCGCATCTCGACCTGGACGATCTGTGCCAGGAGCTGGCCGATGAGCGGGCTCGGCTGGACGTGCTGGCCGTTGACGACGAGAGCACTGCCGTCCGGGCCGTGTTCTCGTGGTCGTACCACGCCTTGAAGCCGGAGCCGGCCCGCATGTTCCGCATGCTCGGGCTGCACGCTGGCACGGAGATCAGCGTCGCCGCCGCAGCGGCCCTGGCCAACGTGCCGGTGGTGCGGGCGCGGCGGCTGCTTGACGTCGTGGCCAGTGGGCACCTGCTGGAAGGCGTTGGCCGCGACCGTTATCGCTTCCACGACCTGCTGCGCGTCTACTCGGCCGAGTGCGCCGCCGAGCACGACAGCCGGGCCGAGCGGATTGGCGCGGTCAGCCGGCTGCTGGACTTCTATCTGCACACCGCCAACACGGTCGACGAGATGCTGGCCCCGTTCCGGCGGCGTTCCGAACTGCCGCCGCCCGTGCCCGGTGGGCAGCCGGCGACGTTCACCGACGGCAGCGCCGCGTTGGCATGGTGCGAGACGGAGTTGTCCAACCTCGTCGCCGCGACCGCGCAGGCCGCCGAGCTCGGCGACACCTACCACGCCACCGGGATTCCCGGGGCCATGTGGGCGTTCTTCGCGCTGCGGACGCCGTGGCCGGAGTGGATCAGCAGTCACCAGACCGGTATCGGCGCTGCGGTGGCTGCCGGCGACCGGTACGGCGAGGTGCGGCTGCTGATCGGACTCGGCTACTGCTACAACGAATTGCGCCGCCACATGCAGGTGTTGGAGTGCATGGAGCGGGCGCGGATCGTCTACGAGCCGCTGTCCGGCGGGCCGCTGGACCACGTGGTCGGCGGGGCGCTGGGGTCGGCGTACTTCTGGGCCGGGCGGGTCGACGAGGCGTTCGAGCTGACCAACCGCGCGTTGGCGGTGAGCCGGGAGAACGGCGACCGGTGGAGCGAGGCCTGGGCGTTGAGCCACCTCGGCTCGTACTGCCGGGTTCTGGGGCGGTACCAGGAATCCGTGGCCAACTTCGACCGGGCGCTGCGGCTGTTCGTGGAGATGGACGACCGGGCCGGGGCGATCAAGGTGTATCGCGAACTGGGCGAGGCGCACCGGCATTTCGGCAAGCTCGACCGGGCCGCCGACTGCTTCCGTGGGGCGGTGCGGCTGTTCCGGGAGTCCGGCGGCCGGCCGGGTGAGGCGTGGTCGCTGCACGAGCTGGCCAGCGTGCTGCACGAGGACGGGAAGCTGGCCGAGGCCAAGGAGTCCTGGGAGCAGTCGCTGGCCATTCTCGAGCAGGTCGGCGACCATCGGGTGGAGCAGGTGCGCCGCCGTTTGGCGGCAATCGACGCGGCGGCCGGGGTGCGGCGGGCCGGTCGCTGACCGACCTGATTCACAGTGAAAACGTGACCGTTGTGGCCGGTTCTCGCCGTCCGCGAGGGTGGGTCCATGCGCCGACTCCTTGCCTGCCTGGGCGTTGCCACCCTGCTGTCGACCCTCGCCCCCGCAACCGCTTCCGCGGCCACTGTCGACTGGCATCCGTGTGACGGCCAGCCGGCGGTGGACTGCGCCACGGTGCCCGTTCCCGTGGACTGGACCCGTCCGCACGGGCCGACCACACCGATGGCCGTCGCCCGGCTGAAGGCGGCGAAACCGGCGCAGCGCAAGGGTGTGCTGATGGTCAACCCCGGCGGTCCGGGCGGTTCCGGCGTCAGCTACGTGGAGGCCATCGCCCACAGCGCCCGCTACCAGGCGCTGGCCGACTCGTTCGACATCGTCGGCTTCGACCCGCGCGGCGTCGGGGCCAGCGCGGATATCCGGTGTGACAGCAAGGTTCTGGAAGAGCCGGTCGAGTTGGTGCCGACGACCCGTGACCAGTACCGGAACCTGTTGGCGCACAACGACCGGGTGGCCAAGAACTGCCGGCAGCTGAACGGGCCGCTGTTCGATCACGTGGACACCGTGAGTGTGGTGCGGGACATGGACTTCCTGCGCGAGCAGCTCGGCGAATCCAAGATCAGCTATTACGGCGTCTCGTACGGCACGCAGATCGGCCAGCAGTATCTGGAGCGGTACGGCCGGAATCTGCGGGCCATCGTGCTCGACTCCAACATGGACCACAGCATCGGTGCCTTCCGCTACGAGGCCACGGCCGCGCTGGCGTTCGAGAACTCGTTCAAGGACTTCGCTTCCTGGTGCGACCGCACGCCGTCGTGCTCGCTACACGACCAGGATGTGTTGGCACTGTGGGACAATCTCTACGCCAAGGCGTCGGCCGGCACTCTGGGAGACATCACACCGGCCGGCCTTCGCGACCGCGCGTTCAGCGCCATGTACCACCCGGCCCGCGACTGGTTCGCCCTCGCCGACGCCCTCAAGCAGCTGGCCGCCGGCACCGTCCACCTCGCGCCGCCGTCCGACACCGAGGACAACAGCTACCAGGCCATCTGGTGCTCCGACTGGACCTGGCCCAACATCGACAACTTCTCGTCGCTGAGCGCCCTGCGCGCCACCTCCGAGGCCGTCGCCCCGCACACCCACTTCTCCGACTTCTTCTCCGACGTCACCAACTGCCTCGGCTGGACCGGGCCGCTGAACAATCCCCAGCACGCGTTGCACGTCCGCAACGCCCCACCGGTGCTGATGACCAACGGCATCCACGACGTCGCGACCCCGTACGAGTGGGCCCAGAACGTCGTCACGCAGATCCCCACCGCGCGGCTGCTCACCTACGACGGCACCGGCCACGGCGACTACGGCAACAGCCTCTGCGCCCGTGACGCCATCAACGCCTACCTGCTCGATCTCACGCTGCCGGCCCGCGGCACCCACTGCGCGGCGGAATGGCCGACAACTCCGCCGGCAGCAACCTTTGCCCCGACGAACGTCCCCAAGCCCACGCACTGAAATCCCGCTCGAGGCCGGCGGCGATCAGCTCAGCAGCTGGTCGAAGCCGGCCTTGATGCGGTCCACGCTCATGCCGTTCTCGCGCTGATGGACGTACTGCGCCGCGGCCAGCGGCGCCATCAGCGCGTCCGCCCGGAAGTCCGCGTCGACGTCCGGTTCGACCTCGGCGATGAGCATCGCCAGGTGGTTGTGGTGCAACCGGTAGGCGCCGGTGACGAAGCGCGCCATCGGCGTCTCGGTCTCCGCGACCATCAGCAGCTTTCCCTGGTCTTCCAAGCGATCCACGAATGCGTGCACGAACGCGCGGATCCGCTCGCTCGCGGGCGCGCCCGGTCCCAGCGGCGGTGGGCCGCCGATGAACGCCGCCTGGAACTCGCGTTCGTTCTCCTCGAGCAATGCGTGCGCCAGCGCGCCGCGATCGGGGTACCGCCGGTAGACCGTGCCGACGCCGACTCCGGCTGCCGCGGCCACCTCGTCCAGGGCGAGGCTCTCCACCCCGCGCGTGGCGACCAGCTTGGCCGCGGCCCGCAGGATCTTCTGCCGGTTGCGCGCCGCGTCGGCTCGCTCCGTGGGGCCGGACCCGGAGATCGGAAGCACCGCGGCAGCCTAGCCGGTTGACAAGTGGAACTTTCTCCACTTCTATAAGTGGAAGAAATTCCACTTAGCTCCGGAGGCGATGATGACGGTGCAACGGTTTGGCGTCGACACCCCGACGTCCTGGTTTCAGCGGCTGGACCAGCAGATCTTCCTGGCCGACGTGCTCAACCAGGAACACGGCGCACAGATGAGCGTCGGCTACGGCCGGTACGGCAAGGGCGAGACCAACCCGTGGCAGGTGAACTACGACGAGGTCCTGGTCATCACCAAGGGCCGGTTCACCGTCAACGGGCCGGGCGGTCCCGTGTCGGCCGGCGTCGGCGAGCTGCTCTACCTGCGCGCCGGGACCCAGGTCGACTACGTTGCCGACGAGGACACGGAGATGGTGTACGTGACCTACCCGCACTGGTATGCCGCGACAGCGGAATCCCCCAGGCGGACCTGCTCAAGGAGTGGCACGTCGCATAACGCCCGGCCCTTCCTGGACGCCTGAGGTCACAACCGGCATTCCGTGAGCAGGTCCTGTGCCGCCGCGACATCCGCGGCGGCCAGGACGTGCTCGACGCGGACGGCGAAATCCGTTGGTGCGCAAGGCAACTTGGCGGCGGAGGCGACGGCGTTCTTCTCCGTCGCCAGCCAGGCGCCGGCCCGGGCGTGCAGGACGTGCACCAGACAGCCGATGCCCCGGAACAGGAAACCGTTGGCGGAGAAGCGATCTCCGCGCGCTGCCGGCACCACGGCGTTGTCGACGCTGAACCGGGCCTCGAAGCCGTAGGTCCGCTCGATCGCGGCGGCCAGCGTTGGGGGATACGGATCGAGGGCCGCCAGCACCTCGGCCAGCGCCCCGGCGCGGTCGACGAGGACCTGACAGGTCGCGAGCTCGGCCAAGTACGCGTAAGAGAAGAAACCCAGGGGATGGCCGACCTGCTGTTCGCAGCGGACGACGCCTTGCTGGATTTCGGCGAGGACGGCGTCGACCCGGTCGAGGTCCCGCCAGAGCAGGTCGGTCTTGGAACCGGGCGTCCGCAGCCACGCGCCGCCGTCGACCCACGGACCCCATTCGCCGGGCGCGGCCACGGACGATCCGGGGTACTCGGCGGCGATTTCGCGGAGAGCGGACAAGTCCATCTCACCCCGGCGGTAGACGCCGATATCGGTGTCGGAATGGGCATCGGCGGTGCCACGGGCCCTCGACCCGCCGAGCACGACACCCACTACTCCGGCCACGTCGGCAATACGGTTGGCCAGGGGAAACAGATCGGTCACAGGGCGTAGCCTGCCCGATCCCGAACCGACGTACCACCGCATTTTACCCTGCCCGACCGCCTGATGCCGGCAGAACGGCCACCGTGACGTGACGAAGTGGGCCGGTGGAGTTGCTCCACGTCGACCCGCTTGCCTGGGGCTATTAGCTTCATGGGGGTGACAGTTGTTCCGACCCCATCCCACTCGCTGCCGACGACCGTGGGCCAGTTGCGCGCCGCGGGGCACGAGCCCCGCTCCGTGAAGGCCGAGCTGCGGGACAACCTGCTCGACGCGCTGCGCGCCGGGCGCGACCCGTGGCCGGGCATCGTCGGTTTCGACCGCACGGTCCTGCCGCAGCTGGAGCGCGCGATCATCGCCGGCCACGACGTCGTGCTGCTCGGCGAGCGCGGCCAGGGCAAGACCCGCCTGCTGCGCACCCTCGCCGGCCTGCTCGACGAGTGGACGCCGGTGATCGACGGCGCCGAGCTCGCCGAGCACCCGCTCGACCCGATCAGCCCCGCCGCCCGCCGCCGCGCCGCCGAACTCGGCGACGAGCTGCCGGTGGCCTGGCTGCACCGTTCCCAGCGCTACACCGAGAAGCTGGCCACCCCCGACACCTCGGTCGGCGACCTCATCGGCGACGTCGACCCGACCAAGGTGGCCGAGGGCCGCAGCCTCGGCGACCCCGAGACCATCCACTTCGGACTGGTGCCGCGGGCCCACCGCGGCATCGTGGCCATCAACGAGCTGCCCGACCTGGCCGAGCGCATCCAGGTGTCGCTGCTCAACGTGATGGAGGAGCGCGACATCCAGATCCGCGGCTACACGCTGCGGCTGCCGCTGGACGTGCTGCTGGTGGCCACGGCCAACCCCGAGGACTACACCAACCGCGGCCGGATCATCACGCCGCTCAAGGACCGCTTCGGCGCGGAGGTGCGCACGCACTACCCGCTCGAGGTGGCCGGCGAGATCGACCTGATCCGCCAGGAGGCCCAGCTCGTCGCCGAGGTCGGCGACCACCTGGTCGAGGTGGTCGCACGCTTCGTGCGGCACCTGCGCGAGTCGGCGTCGGTCGACCAGCGTTCCGGCGTGTCCGCCCGGTTCGCCATCGCGGCGGCCGAGACGGTCGCCGCCGCGGCGCTGCGCCGGGCCGCGCTGACCGGTGAGCCCGAGGCCGTGGCCCGTCCGGTCGACCTGGAGGCCGTGCCGTCGGTGCTGCGCGGCAAGCTGGAGTTCGAATCCGGCGAAGAGGGCCGTGAGCACGAGATCCTGGAACACCTGCTGCGCCGGTCGGTGGCCGACACCGCCCGCGGCAAGCTGGCCGGGCTCAACCTGCGGTCGCTGGCCGAGGCCGTGACCGACGGCCACCCGGTGGCCACCGGCGAGCGCGTGCCGGCGTCCGAGGTGCTGGCGGCGCTGCCGGAACTGCCGGTGCTGCACGAGGTCGCGGCGCGCCTCGACATCAAGCCGGACCAGCCGGCCGGCTGGATCGCCTCGGCCGTCGAGTTCGCGCTCGAGTACCTGTACCTGAGCCGCCAGCTGGGCAAGGACGCCGACGACGAGATGACGGTCTACGGCTGATGGCCACCCCGGCACGGCGTTACCGCTACCACGAATGGCTGGGTGGCGATGATCCGCTCGCCCCGCCGCCGGATCTGCGGGCGGCGCTGGACGAGCTGGGGCGCGAGGTGATGGAGGGCTCGTCGCCGCAGGCCGCGCTGCGCGAGCTGATGCGTCGGGGCGTGCAGGGCACGCAGGGTCTCGACGACCTGACCCGCCGGGTGTGGGAGCGGCGCTCGCAGATCCAGCGCCGCAACAACCTGGACGGCACCATGCGGGAGGTGCAGCGCCTGCTCAACGACGCCCTCACGGCCGAGCGGCGGGAGCTGTTCCCCAACCCGTCCGACGACGCGCGGTTCCGGGAAGCGCAGCTGGACGCGCTGCCGCCCGGCACCGCGGCCGCCGTCACCGAGCTGTCCAACTACGACTGGCAGTCCTCGGACGCCCGCGAGTCGTACCGGCAGATCCAGGACCTGCTCGGCCGGGAGATGCTGGAACAGCGGTTCCAGGGCATGAAGCAGGCCATGCAGAACGCCACGCCGCAGGACGTGGAGCGGATTAAGGACATGCTGTCCGATCTGAACTCGTTGCTGTCGGCGCACTCGGCGGGCGAGGACACCACCGAGCAGTTCCAGGAGTTCATGGCCAAGCACGGCGAGTTCTTCCCGGAGAACCCGCGCAACACCGACGAGCTGGCCGATCTGCTGGCGCAGCGTTCCGCTGCGGCACAACGGATGTTGAACTCGATGACCGACGAGCAGCGGGCGGAGTTGGCCCAGCTGGGCCAGCAGGCGTTCGGCGACCCGAGCCTCGGGGCGCAGCTCGACCTGCTCGACGCGCACCTCCAGCAGCTGCGGCCGGGGGAGGACTGGAACGGCTCGGCCCGGTTCCGTGGCAAGAACCCGATGGGACTGGGCGAGGGCGCCCAGGCCATGCAGGATCTGGCCGAGCTGGACGCGTTGGCCGAGCAGCTGGCCCAGTCGTATCCGGGCGCTTCGCTGGAGGACATCGACGTCGAGTCGTTGGTCCGCCAGCTCGGGCAGGAGGCCGGCGTCGACGCCCGTCGACTGTCCGAAATGGAGCGTGCGCTGCGGCAGCAGGGTCTGCTGGAGCGGGCGGCCGACGGCAGCCTTCGGTTGACGCCCAAGGCTTTGCGCCGCCTCGGCGAGACGGCGCTGCGTCAGGTCGTCGACCAGCTGCGGGGTCGCGGCGAGCGGGACAGCGACAAGGCCGGCGCGGCCGGTGAGCCGACGGGTTCCACGCGGGCGTGGGAGTTCGGCGACACCGAGCCGTGGGACGTGTCGCGGACCGTGCGCAATGCCGTGCTGCGCACCGTTTCCTCCGGCGGCGGCAAGGTTCGGCTGGCCGTCGAGGACGTCGAGATCACCGAGACCGAGCAGCGGGCCCGGGCCGCGGTCGCGCTGTGCGTGGACACCTCGTGGTCCATGGTGCAGGACGGGCGGTGGCTGCCGATGAAGCGCACCGCGTTGGCCCTGCACCAGTTGATCAGCACCCGATTCCGTACGGATGCGTTGCAGCTCATCACGTTCGGGCGGCATGCGACCACTGTGGACATTGGCGAGCTGACCGCGCTGGAGGGCGCGTGGGAGCAGGGCACCAACCTACACCACGCGTTGTTGCTGGCCGGCCGGCATGTTCGTCGGCATCCCGATGCGCAGCCCGTGGTTCTTGTCGTCACCGACGGCGAGCCCACCGCGCACCTGGAGTCCGACGGCGAGGCCGTGTTCAACTATCCGCCGCTGGAACGCACGTTGGGCAAGACGTTGGTGGAAGTGGATTCGCTGGCCAAGCTCGGCGCGTCCATCAGCGTGTTCCGCCTCGGCGACGAGCCGCGGCTGGCCCGCTTCGTCGACGTCATCGCCCGTCGCAGCGGCGGTCGCGTGATCGCCCCCGACCTCGACGGCCTCGGCGCCGCCGTCGTCGGCGACTACCTGCGCAACCGCCGCCGGAGCTGACGTCCGACCGCCTGGCGTCCCCTTTCTCGGGACGCCAGGCGGTTTCTCAGCGTCGGTACGTGAAGTAGAAGCTGGCGCTGGTGATCAGGCCGAGCGCGCACACCACCAGGCCGACCGCGAGCCAGACGTAACCGGCGTCGCTGACCGTGGTGATCTCGATCGCCGTGGTGCCACTGCCGGTGTCCACGATCTGCTCGGACTTCGAGTTGGCGATCGTGACCACCATCCAGATGCCGGCCGCCAGGAACACCGCCGCGAAGGCCAGCCACCACGAGCCGACCTTGCGCGCCCAGTCCATCCGCTCGGCGCGGACCACGCCGGGGTAGCGGCTCCTGATCGCGTCTTCCAGCGCGTAGCGGTCGGCGGTCGTGTTGTCGAACCGGGCCTTCTGGCCGTTGTCGAACGAGACCAGGACCCGGCCGCCGCCCAGCCGCTGGGACAGCGCGGTTTCCTTCAGTGAGCGGCTGATCACCAGGTCGTCGATGCTGTCCCAGGTCCAGCCGCGGACCTGGCGGGCCGTGGCGTGCACCAGGCCGTGTTGGCGGACCTCGAAGTACTCGTCGGAGCCGCCGCGCAGCGCCCGGCCCAGCGAGATCGCCGCGATCCACAGGCCGACCAGGCCGATGCCCAGCGTGACGCCGACGTTGCGGTTGAGCGCGTAGCTGACCGTGTCGTCCACGGTGACGAACAGGTAGCCACCCAGCACGGTGCCGACCGCGCCGATGGCCAGTGCCCAGAAGCCCGTCACCAGGCGGCGCTTGTTGTTCACGGGGTGCTTGCTCAGCACCGCGCCGAAGTCGTCGATCGTCTCCACGCGCGGGACCATAACCGTCACGCCTGACCGGGGCCGGTAGCCCTTGATCCACTTGCCGCAAGGGCGTCAGGCGTTGTCGGTCAGCACCTCGTCGACGAACTTGTTGAGGCTGGCCACCGTCCTGGCCACGTCTTCGTCCACAGTGGACGTCGGCTTGAGGCTCGGCGTGCTCGGCTTGCGCTTGCCGCGCAGGTAGAGGCTGCAGGCCAGGTCGGCGCAGATGTAGGTGCCGACCGTGTTGCCCAGCTTGCCGGCGTTGCCGATCCGGCGGGCCGCGAACAGCGACACGTCGGCCGCCGTGTGCGTCGTCATGCACAGCGCGCAGACCGACCGCTTGAGCTGGCTCAGATGCGGCGCCGCCGCGCGCATCGCCAGGCCGACCACCTTGCCGTCGCGGGGCAGCACCAGGTACGCGTTGGCCGGCGCCTTCGGGTCGCGCCAGCCGAGAAAGTCCAGGTCGGCCCAGTCGACGTCGGCCAGCCGCCCCGGCAGGCTCAGCCGGCGGGCTTCCCCTTCGAGCAGTTCACGAAGGAGGCGCGGATGGTTGCTTCGTCGAGAGGTTCCACGGCCCGATCATGCCTGACGGTGGCAATCGGTTTTCCCAGCTCACCGCACCGCCACCAGCGGCATCCCGGGGTCGGTCAGTGCCCCCACCTGCACCATCGTGCCCGCCGGCCGGCACTCCGCCGCTTCGAGCGCCTCCCGTCATAGTTCTCGTCCGCCGCCCTCGATTCGCGTCCCGACACCAGCCGTCGGCTGCTCCGTCAAGACGTCCCGGTTGTACCCCCGCCGTTGCCCGAACATCCTCGGCTCGACATCCGTCCATTGCGGGCACCGGACTCGACCCCGCGGCCGACACCCCCGGCCCAAGATCAAGGGACGAATCCTCTCGTTGAACGTCAGGAAGGACCCCTTCCTGACGCCACCGCAAGATCAAGGGACCGATACTGACGTTCAACGTCAGTAAGGGGCCCTTCCTGACATCAGGACGGCGCCAGGTGGGTGTTCAAGAAAGCGGTGGCCAGCTTCCATGCGGCGGCGGCGGCTTCGGGGTGGTGGAACATGGGGGCGGCGTGGTTGTGGAAGGCGTGCCCGGCCTGCTCCTGGACGTGGATCTCGACGCCGGGCCGGCCGGCGACGGCGGCCTCGACCTGGGCGACGGCGGAGCGGGGGATGTAGGGGTCCTGGCCGCCGAAGTGGAACTGGAGGGGGCAGGTGATCTGGTCCAAGAGGGAGAGCTGGGAAGGCACCGTGGAGCCGTAGAAGGAGACGACGGCGTCGGGGGAAGCCACGGCGGCGAGGGTGTAGGCGAGGGAGCCGCCGAGGCAGAAGCCGAGGGCGCCGGCCTTGCCGGTGACCTCGGGGAGGGAACGAAGGTGGGCTAGGGCGGCGGCGACGTCGGAAACGCCGGACGCGGGGTCGAACTCGCCGGCTACGGCCATGGAGGCGGAGAGGCCGGCCTCGTCGTGGCCGGAAGACCAACCGGGGTCGGTACGCCAGAAGAGGTCCGGCACGCCGACGACGAAGCCGGCGGCGGCCAGCTCGGCGGCGACGGAACGCAGGTAGTCGTCCAGACCGAAGATCTCCTGGACCAACACGATGGCGGGCCCCTGCCCGCCGGCCGGCAGCCATACCGGCAGGTCGAAGTCGCCGACGCTGTCCACACGAGTCGTCACGAGGTGCGGTTCTACCAGCTCGACGGTCTCAGGTCGATAACGACCGTGGTCACGGGGCAACGTTAATTCAGAGGATCCGTCTACTCCCTGTACGGCACAATGGGGGTGATCGTCGCGCGTCGACGATCGCCGAATGCACTGAACTGTGGGGGGAACCACATGAACGGGGCGGCGCTGGCCGTCGCGATGACGGCTGCCGTTTATCTGCTGGTCGTCATTGCGCCGGGGCTGCTTGTCGGGTATGCGTCAGGAATTCGTGGCTGGTTGTTGGCGGCTGCGGCGGCACCATTGACGTATGGTGTAATTGGTATCTACGGGCCATTGGTGCCGCTGATCGGACTGCGGTGGAATGTGCTTACGCTGCTGGCGGTGAGTGTGCTGTCGGCGGCGATCGCCTACGGCCTCGGGCGGCTGACAAGGACTGAACGGAGGCCGCAGAGCCTGGATTGGCCCAGGTCAAGGCACTGGATGCTGGCCGGGGCGGTGCTGGTGGCGACCGGTGTGGGCCTGCTGGCTATGGGTCGCGCGAGTGGCTTCACGGCGATCCCACAATGGTGGGATGCCTCGTTCCACGCCAACGCGATCCGGTTCATCGCCGACTCGGGCAACTCGTCGCCGGCGGCGCTGAAAGCCGTCAATGCGACGGCGAGTAATAACTTCTTCTACCCGAACGCGTATCACGTGCTGGATGCCACGGTACAGCAGCTCGGCGGCTGGCCGATTCCGCAGGTCATGGACGTGAGCAATGGTTTTCAGGCCGGTCTGTTCAGCCTGTCGATTGCGGTCATGGTTGCCCGGACAACGAGAATGCCGGCACTGGCGGCGGCGTCGGCCATTCTGGCCTGCGCATTCACCCAATTCCCCTATGACACGCTCACCTGGGGCCCGCTGTTCCCGTTCACGGCCGGCGTGGCCCTCATCCCGGCCCTGCTGGCGCTGCTCGGCCGGGCCATGGACGCACCGAGCCCGGGCACGGTCCTCACCACGGCGATCGCCGGCGTCGGCCTGACGGCGGTGCACCCGAGCGTGACGGTCGCGGCGGTCATCCCGGCGGCGTTCTTCCTGGCCCAACGCTGGATCACGCGCCGCAGGGTCCCGCTGGCCGACCTGCGAACCCTGCTGCTCATCGCCGTGGTCGGCGGCCTCACCGGCGTCTTCCAGGTGCTGGGCACGCTCAGCGCGGCCGGCGGCGGGGGATCGGCCTGGAAGGCGGACTGGACGGCCTGGCAAGCGGTCGAGGAGTTCACCACGGGCAGCCGCTCGATCGGCCTGCCGGAGGTCTGGCTGGCCGGCCTGTGCGCGGTCGGCGTGATCGGCCTGTTCCTGCTGCGCAGCACCCGGCCGCTGCTGTGGTGGCTGGTCGGCGGCGCGGTGTTCGCGGTGCTGTTCGTGCTGGACTCGTCCTCCGAGGCTCCATGGGTACGGGCGGTCACGCAGCCGTGGTGGAACGACTCCTGGCGGCTGGACGCGATCGGCGCGATGGGCTCGGTGGTGCTGGCCGCGGTCGGCCTGGTCACGATCGGCCGCCTGCTCAGTCGCGTCACACCCCGCCTGACCTCAGTGGCGGCGGTCGGCCTGGTGGCGCTGCTGGTGATCATCGCCACCAGGGGCCTGTACGTGAACCGCAACACCGAACGCCTGGCCCAGGCGTTCTCGGACGGCCCGGTCGTCTCCCACACAATGGAGGCCGGCATGGAGGAGTTGGCCCGGCTGGCCCCGGCCGGCTCGCTGGTGATGAACGACCCGTTCGACGGCTCGCCGTGGATGTGGTCGCTGGCCGGCGCGCACCCCGTGTTCGGCCACGCCCTGATCCTGCCCGGCGACGCGGTCCCGGCCGGCCCGCAGCGCATGCTGCTGTTCAACCGGTTCAACATGCTGGACACCGACCGCGCGGTGCAGGCGGCCGTGCGCGACCTGAACATCCGCTACGTCTTCGTGTCGCAGGGGCAGATCGTCGGGGCCAAGCCGTCCCCCATCCCCGGCCTGAAGGGACTTGACCAGGTCCGGAGCCTGACACCGGTGTGGCGGAATTCCCAGACCGCCGTGTACGCGGTGTCGTCCCAGATCGTGGACGGCTGATTCGGCCGGTCGGTCGGGGTGTGCTGTCCCACGTCGGCCCCCAAGTTAGTGTCGGTGTCATGCAGACCTGGTCCTCAGTCCCGGTACCCCGGGTCCCCGGCACGCCCCGACCCCTGCGGCTGTTCGACACCTCGACCGCGCAGGTCCGGCCGACCGCCCCCGGCGAGACGGCGACCATCTACGTCTGCGGGATCACCCCGTACGACGCGACCCACCTCGGCCACGCCGCCACGTACCTGGCCTTCGACCTGGTGCAGCGGCAGTGGCTGGACAACGGGCACCAGGTCCACTACGTGCAGAACGTGACCGACATCGACGACCCGCTGCTGGAGCGGGCCGAGCGCGACCAGGACGACTGGGTCGTGCTGGGCATGCGGGAGACGGCGCTGTTCCGCGAGGACATGGTGGCGCTGCGGGTGCTGCCGCCGCGTGAGTTCGTCGGCGCGGTGGAGGCCATCCCGGAGATCGTCGAGTCCATCGCCAAGCTGCTGGCCAGCGGCGCGGCCTACCGGGCCGACGACCCGGAGTTCCCGGACGTCTACTTCGACCGCAACGCCTCCGGCCACTTCGGCTACGAGTCCAACTACGACATCCCGACCATGACCGAGTTCTTCGCCGAGCGCGGCGGCGACCCGGACCGGGTCGGCAAGCGGGACCCGCTGGACGCGCTGCTGTGGCGGATGGCCCGGCCGGGCGAGCCGTCGTGGGAGTCGGAGCTGGGCGCGGGCCGTCCGGGCTGGCACATCGAGTGCAGCGCGATCGCCCTGAACCGGCTGGGCGACGGCTTCGACGTCCAGGGCGGCGGCTCCGACCTGGTCTTCCCGCACCACGAGTTCAGCGCGGCGCACGCCGAGGCGCTGACCGGCCGGCACCCGTTCGCCCGGCACTACGCGCACGCCGGCATGATCGGGCTGGACGGCGAGAAGATGTCCAAGTCCCGCGGCAACCTGGTGTTCGTGTCCCGGCTGCGGGCCGACAACATCGACCCGGGCGCGATCCGGCTGGCCCTGTTCGCCGGGCACTACCGTCAGGACCGGGCCTGGACCGACGGCCTGCTGACCGAGGCCAAGGCCCGCCTGGCCCGCTGGCGGGAGGCCGTTGCGCTGTCGTCGGCGCAGGACGCCACCGACACCGTCGCCCGGCTGCGTGACCACCTGTCCGACGACCTGGACACGCCGAAAGCCCTTGCCGCGCTTGACGCCTGGGCCGAGCAGGCGCTGACCCACGGCGGCTCGGACGAGCAAGCGCCGGCGCTGATCCGCACCGCCGTCGACGCCCTGCTGGGCATCGAGCTCTGAGTGCCACATGCGCTTCCTATGTGGCATCAGATGCCACATAGGAAGCGCATGTGGTGTCAGCCGCTGAGGTAGCGCCAGTCCTCGGAGAGGGCGAAGCCTAGGGATTCGTAGAGCGGCCGGGACATGGTGCTGTTCTGGGTGATCCCGTAGCGCGCGCCGGCGGCGACGGCGTGCCGGAGGCGGGCGGCGACCAGGGCGCGGTAGTAGCCGTGCCGGCGGTGGCGGGCCGGCACGGTGCCGTTGTACAGCGCCACGTACTCGCCGATGACCACGTTGAAGCCGGCGGCGACGGCCTCGCCGTCCACCTCGAGCACGAAGGCGGTGCAGCCGGGGGCGTCGAGCAGCGCGGGCTCGGTGAAGACGTCCGCCATCTCCTGCGGCATCTCGAACCCCTCGGCCAGCACGGCGGCGTACACGGCGCCGTCCTGGCCGGTGATCCCGCGGACGGTGGCGCCGGCCGGGACGGCGGTCAGCGGCGGCTGCGAGATGTCGGCGGCCAGCAGGGGGAGCGTGCTGACGTTGGTACGGCCGTGCCGGGCGGCGATGTCGCGCACGCCGGCCTCGGGCTCACCGCGGGTCTGAATGCTCCACGGCACGCCCATTGCCGCTATTTCCTTGGCGAACGCGTCGACCTCGGCCAGATCGGGGTCGGGTGCGACGGCCACACAGTTCAATGTGGACACCGGCAGACCGGTGTACAGCAGCCTCGTGCCGGCCGCGCCTTCCCGCGTCAGCATGCCGGGGCACAACTCGGTGAACCGGCGAAGCGTGTCGTAGAAGGCGTTCACGGCGGCGTCGACATCGATCTGCTGGCCCATGTCTCGGTACGCTACCCGCGCGACCGTGGTCCGCACGTCCGGCGCTGACCGAAAATCCCCGCCGGACTGCCGAATACGAGCGTTTCTTGTGGACGTTCAGCTGAGCCTTACCTTATTGATTTCACGTTGCGATCATGGGGGTTCGCTGGCAGCGTCGGATCGGCCGAACACGACGCCATGAGGAGAGCTCATGACCACCACGGAAATGCCGGTCGTCAGCGAGTGCACGGTGACCGGCTGTTCCTACAACCACGACGGGTGCCACGCGTTCGCGATCACGGTGAGCGGCGAGAACGGCAGCGCCGACTGCGCGACGTTCATCCCGCTGGCCCGCAAGGGCGGCCTGCCAAGGGTGATGGCCCAGGTCGGGGCCTGCTCCCGCAGTGATTGCCTGCACAACCAGGACCTGGAGTGCACGGCGGCCGGCGGCGTGCGGGTCGCGCCGGGGGAGGGCGGGCACGCCAGCAACTGCATGACGTACACCAGGGGCTAGCCGAATCGCGGCCGGGGAACGCTGTTCCCCGGCCGCGAATTCGATTATTTCGACTGGCCTAGTTCGAACGGGCGGTGAACACCGCGAAGCTCGGGCTGCGGCGGAGGTCGGCCCAGAACTCCTCGCCGAGGTCGTCGTCGGGGATGACGGTGGGCGCGCGGCGCACGTCGACCAGGCCGGCCCGCGACAGGGCCGTCTCGAACGCGCCCGGCGGCCAGAAGAAGGAGTCGAAGGCGAAGGCCGGGTCGTCCAGCACCCGGACCGAGACCGGCTGCCGGAAGGTCGCCTCGCCGGTCCTGATCACGTCGTAGCCGTAGCGGCCGTAGGGGCCGGCGAGGATGTCGAAGTCGGCGTCGGGATTGGGGACCAGCACCACGAGCGTGCCGCCCGGCACCAGGTGCGCCGCGAGGTTGGCCGCCATCTGGTCGAGGCTGTCGGGGTTGTCGGCGTAGCCCAGCAGCCACACCGCCGTCACGACGTCGAACCGCCCCAGGTCGGGCAGCGCGGCGGCGTCGGCCTGGTGGTATTCGATACCGCGCGGCTCCTTGCGCTCCACGTGGTTCGCGTACGCCAGCATCTCGGCCGCGGAGTCGACGCCGACCACCCTCGCGGCCCCGAGGTCGACGAACCTGCGGGGATAGAAACCCGTTCCACAGGCCACGTCCAGCACGGACCGGCCGGCCAGGTCGGGCAGCGCCGACAGGAAGGTGGCCTGCTCGGCGCGGCCGGTGGGGATGTGCTTGGCCCGCTCGTAGGTCTGGCCGAGCGCGTCGTACTGTTCGTCGGATTCCGCCATGGCCCCGACGGTAGCGGCCGGGGCGCCTCCCGAACGGGCAGAGGCGAGCGCGGAACCGGTGTCACCCCTTCCGGTGATTCGACACGATCGACTTCCGGGGCGGCGCAAGACAACCGGCGAATGTACGGGGCGTCGGCGGCCGTGGCTCGGCCGGGGTGCCCGTAGCGGGTCGACCGCTCTCCACGTCCTGGAGACGACAGATGTGGACGGGTGTCCCGGCTCACTTCCGACACCCTACGAAGGTCGGGTCAAGCAGTCGTGACGGATCCGAAAAAAGGCTTCCCACCTCGGGATCTGTTGTCCCTGAAAGTATCCGTGGAGAAGGTGTGGAGACGGCATTGATTGGCTGTGGATCTGGACAGGGCAGGGTGGAGATCGATGGGAGGTGGATCGGTGGGGTGGAGAGAGCGCTCCCACCGAGCGGGTGAATGATCGTGCAGCGTCGCTCGTGCTCAGGGGCACGTTCGGTCAGGTGCCGTCGCGCCGCCGGGGCGGTGTCCCATAGGACGTTCGCGTGGGCGTCGAGGGACTGGCGCGCCATCCGGCTTCCGTCCACTATGGACCTGCTCAGGCAGTCGAGGAGGCCGGCCGTGACAGCACGTTGGTTACCGCGCGCCGGTGACCAGCGCACATGCCCGCCACCCGGCCGAGTGTGAAGCAGGTCACAGGCCCGAACCGGTTTTGTCGCTCGTCCGTGTGAAGCGTGTGCCGGGAAGCGGAACGGAACCTCGACGCAAGACAAACGGTACGACATTGTTGTGATGTAGTTCCCGCATGGCCTGGTGCAAACGTCGAATAACGTTCCTGTAGCTTTTTCACGTCCGTCGGCTCATGCATCCCGACCTGGGAAGTTTGAACCGGTGGGGCCACCGCTGGACAAGCCTGGTGAGGGACCTTAGGGCACTCATCGCTTGCCATTGATCCCCTGTAGTACAACAGCGACTCATCGCCTCACATAGCCTTTGATGAGCGTGCCGCCGCGACCATGGAGTCAGACTGATGAGCATCGTGATCGTCAAACGATCGCAGCGCGTCGCCGGCCCGGCCCTGCCGACCGGGGAGGTGGAGCTGGCCGAGCCGCCCGTGCTCGGCGAGCCCGCCGGTCTCGACTTCAGCTCGGCCATGGTCTACCTGCCGATGGGTCTCGGCAGCGCCGCGATGGTCATGATGTTCTCCATCGCCGGCAGCTCGCCGACCGTCTACATGATGTCCGGCATGATGGGCGTCTCCATGGTGTCCATGAGCGTCACCCAGATCGGGCGCCAGGGCATGGAGCGCAAGCGCAAGATGCGCGCCGAGCGCCGCGACTACCTGCGTTACCTGGCCCAGCTGCGCGGCCAGGCCCGCGCCGCGGCCGATGAGCAGCGCGCCGCCTCCCGTTGGGACAATCCCGAGCCTTCCTCGCTTTGGTCGCTGGTCTCGGGTCCGCGGCTGTGGGAGCGCCGGGCCAGCCACGAGGACTTCGGCCGGGTCCGCATCGGCCTTGGCGCGCAGCGTGCCGCGCTGGAGTTCATCCCGCCGCGCACTCGCCCGATCGAGGACCTCGAACCGCTGACGGCGATCGCGCTGCGTCGCTTCATCCGCGCCTTCCGCACCGTCGGCGACCTGCCCATCGCGGTCGGCCTGCGCAGCTTCACCAGCGTCGAGTTCGCCGGCGAGGCCGGCCCGGTGCTGGCCCTGGTCCGCGCCATGCTGCTGCAACTGGCCGTGCTGCACTCGCCGGACGACCTGAAGATCGCCATCCTGACCGACGAGCCGGGCAGCGCCGAGTGGGACTGGTGCAAGTGGCTGCCGCACGTCACGCACGCCGCCATGCGTGACGGCGCCGGCCCGCTGCGGCTGGTCTCCGACGACCACGACACGCTGATGGACCTGCTCGGCGCGGCCGTCACCGACCGCCCCGACTTCGACCGCACCGTGCCGCCCGGCCCGAACGAGCCGTTCCACGTCGTGGTGGCGCACCGGGTGCAGATCCCCGAGCACTCCCGGCTGCTGGACACCGGCCTGCGCAACGTGGTGCTGCTGGACGTCACCGGCGCCATGCACGGCGGCCCGGACGTGCTGCGGCTGACCGTGTCCGGCGCCGAGGTGGAGTTCCCGGCCGGCGAGAACACCGGCAAGGCCGTGGTCGACACGGTCAGCGTCACCGCCGCCGAGAACGTGGCCCGGCAGCTGGCCCCGATGCGCACCAGCGGCACCGTGGACCTGATCGAGCAGCCGCTGGAGAGCAACTTCGACCTGACGGCGCTGCTGGGCATCCGCGACGCCCGCAACTTCGACGTGCAGAACCAGTGGCGGCCGCGGCGCAACCAGAAGGCGCGGCTGACCGTGCCGGTCGGCGTCACCGAGAGCGGCGAGGTCGTCGAGCTGGACATCAAGGAGTCGGCGCAGGGCGGCATGGGCCCGCACGGCGTGCTCATCGGCGCCACCGGCTCGGGCAAGTCGGAGTTCCTGCGCACGCTGGTGATCGGCCTGGCCTCGACGCACTCGTCCGAGGTGCTGAACATGGTGCTGGTCGACTTCAAGGGCGGCGCCACGTTCATGGGCATGGACAAGCTGCCGCACACCAGCGCCGTGATCACCAACCTCCAGGACGAGCTGCCGCTGGTCGACCGCATGCAGGACTCGATCAGCGGCGAGATGAACCGCCGCCAGGAGTTCCTGCGCCAGCACGGCTACTCCTCGCTGTACGACTACGAGAAGGCCCGCGCCGGCGGCGCGCAGCTGGCCCCGTTCCCGGTGCTGTTCGTGGTGGTCGACGAGTTCTCCGAGCTGCTGTCGTCCAAGCCGGAGTTCATGGACCTTTTCGTCCAGATCGGCCGGTTGGGCCGGTCGCTGGGCGTGCACCTGCTGCTGGCTTCGCAGCGTCTGGACGAGGGCCGCATCCACCGGGTCGAGGGCCACCTGTCCTACCGGATCGCGCTGCGCACCTTCTCGGCCATGGAGTCCCGCAGCGTCATCGGCGTGCCCAGCGCGTACGAGCTGCCCTCGGCCCCCGGCCACGGCTTCCTCAAGATCGACACGACCAACCTGGTGCGGTTCAAGGCGGCCTACGTCTCCGGGCCGTGCCCGGACGGCCCCGGCGAGTCCGCCGCCGCGCAGAACCGGGCCGTCGGCGAGGTCGCCCCGTTCGCGCTGCTGCCCGGCCGCATCCGCCGTCCCGAGGACGACGAGCCGGAGCAGGTGCGCGAGGAGCGGCTCGAGTCGGCCAACGACGACGAGGACAGCCTGATGGAGGTCCTGATCGACCGGCTGGTCGACCAGGGCCCGCCGGCCCGCCAGGTGTGGCTGCCGCCGCTGGCCGCCTCGCCCAGCCTCGACGAGCTGCTGCCCGGCATCGTGCCGGACCCGGTCCGCGGCATGACCGCGCTGGACCACCCGGCCACCCGCTCGCTGCGTGTGCCGCTGGGCATCGTCGACCGCCCGTACGAGCAGATCCGCGAGCTGCTGGTGGCCGACCTGTCCGGGGCCAACGGCCACGTCGGCCTGGTCGGCGCGCCGCAGTCCGGCAAGTCCACCCTGCTGCGCACGCTGATCCTGTCGCTGGCGCTGACCCACACGCCGGACGAGATCCAGTTCTACTGTCTCGACCTGGCCGGCGGCGGCCTGGTCTCCACGGCCGGCCTGCCGCACGTCGGCTCGGTGGCCACCCGCCTCGAGCGCGACCGGGTGCTGCGGACCATCGAGGAGATCTCGCAGGTGCTGGAACGCCGCGAGCAGGTGTTCGCGCAGGCCGGCATCGACTCCATGGTCGCCTACCGGCAGGGCCGCACCACCGGCCGCATCCAGGACCCCAACGGCGACGTGTTCCTGATCGTCGACGGCTGGAGCACGCTGCGCAACGACTTCCCCGACCTGGAGCCGCGGGTCAACGAGCTGGCCTCCCGCGGCCTGGCCTTCGGCGTGCACGTGGTGATCGCGTCCAACCGCTGGTCGGAGATCCGCCCGGCGACCCGGGATCCGTTGGGCACCAAGCTGGAGCTGCGGCTGGGCGACCCGGTCGAGTCCGAGCTGGGGGCCCGCGTGGCGGCCCGGGTGCCGGAGCAGCCCGGCCGCGGCCTGACCCACACCAAGTTCCACTTCCTGGCCGGCCTGCCCCGGATCGACAGCTCCTCGGCCACCGACGACCTGACCACGGCGACCAAGGCGGCGTGCGAGGAGATCGCGACGTTCTGGGGCGGGCAGCGCGCGCCCGAGGTGCGGATGCTGCCGACCCGCCTGCCGATGGGCGACCTGCCGGCCCCCGAGGGCAGCCGGTTCTGCATCGGCATCGACGAGCAGCGGCTCGCGCCGGTGTGGCACGACCTCGAGCAGACGCCGCACCTGTCGGTGTTCGGCGACACCGAGGTCGGCAAGACCAACATGCTCAAGCTGATCATCCGCAACGTGATCGGCCGCTACAGCCCGCAGGAGGCGCGCATCCTGCTCGGCGACACCCGCCGGCAGCTGCACGACGACGTGCCCGAGCCGTACCGGATCGGCTACGCGGTCGACGCCGACGCGCTGACCGACCTGATCGCCAACGCCGGCGTCTCGATGACCAAACGCATGCCCGGCAAGGACATCACGCCGGAGCAGCTGGCCAAGCGGGACTGGTACTCGGGTCCGAAGCTGTTCATCCTGGTCGACGACTACGACCTGCTGGTCAGCGGCGGCAGCATGGCCTCGCCGACGCAGCCGCTGATCCCGCTGCTGGCCCACGGCGCCACCATCGGCATGCACGTGGTGATCTCGCGCAGCACCTCCGGCGCGATGCGGGCGATGATGGACCCGCTGCTGCGCCGCATGTGGGAGCTGGGCAACCCGGGCGTGCTGCTGAGCTACCCCAAGGAAGAGGGCAAGTTCCTCGGCGAGGCCAAGCCGCGCACGCTGCCGCCGGGCCGGGCCCAGCTGGTCACCCGCCGGTCCATCCGCCTGTTCCAGAGCGGGGCCGCGTGATGATCGCCACCTCGCGTCATACCCAGAACCTGAGCACGTCTCACTCCCGGCACGGATCCTGGACAGGAGCACAAGAATGAGGCCCACGGACGCGATCGGCGCGGACGCGTCGTTCCCGGCCACGCCGCGCGGGACCATGGTGGCCGTCCAGGACGCCCCGGTCGAGCAGGTGGCGCTGGCCGGTGGCGCCGGCGGCGCGGACCTGTGCCGGATCACCGTGCACGGCCCGGACGGCCGGGCCGACCTGGCCATCCCGGCCGCGGCCACGTTCGGGCTGCTGCTGCCCGTGCTGGCCCGGCACGTCAACCGGGGCCAGGACGAGGGCAAGGACTGGGTGTTGCAGCGGCTGGGCGAGCCCCCGCTTGACCTGGACGCCACGCCGGAGCAGGCCGACCTGCACGACGGCGACGTGCTCTACCTCCGCGCGGCCGTGGCCCCGATGCCCGAGCTGACCTACGACGACCTGGCCGACGGCGTCGGCGAGGCCATCGCCGCCCGGCCGGACCGCTGGCGGCCCGAGTCGACCCGGCGGATCTTCCTGGGCCTGGCCACGCTGACCGTGGTCGTGCTCGGCGTCGCCGTGCTGTTCGCCGGCGGACCCGGTGGCCTGCTGGCGATCTACTGCGGCGTGATCACGTTGGCCCTCGGCGGTGGCGCGGTCGCCATCCACGAGATCACCCAGGACCGCCCGCTTTCCTACGTCGGCGGCGTCGCCGCCTGCGTGTTCGCCGCGGCCGCCGGCCTGATCGGCCAGCAGGACGTGGCCGATGTGCTTGCCCCACAGCCGTCCGGGGTTCTGCTGTCGGGCATCTGCGTGGTGCTGGTCGCGGCGGCGCTGGCCGCCGCGACCAGGGGCGGCATCGCCGTCTACGGCGCGGCCGGGCTGCTCGGCCTCTGCGGCATCCTCGGCTCGGTGCTGCTCACCGGCACCTCGGCCGACGTGCCCGGCGCGGTCAGCATCGTCGCCGTCTTCCTGTTCCTGTTCGCCACGTTCGGCGCGCGCATCGCGGCCCGGCTGGCCCGGCTGAGGGTGCCGAACCTGCCGCGCACCACCGAGGAGCTGCAGACCGACATCGACCCGGCGCCGGCCAACCAGGTGGCGGCCAAGGCGGCCATCGCCGACGGCTACCTGACCGCGGTCATCGTGGCCGCATCCATCGTGTCCATTGTGGACTGCCTGGTGCTGGTGCGGATGGTCGAGGGCTGGATCGGCTGGGTGCTGCCGCTGGTGTTCGGGCTGGCCGCGCTGCTGCGGGCCAAGTCGCTGCTGTCGGTGTGGCAGCGCGGATCCACGGTGTGGGCCGGCGCCCTGATCATCACCTCGGTGGTGCTGAACTACGCCTTCTCGCTGTCCCCGACCGGCCGCATCGGCCTGCTCGTCGGCGTGCTGCTGGTCGTGGTGGCGCTGGTGATCGGCGCGTGGCGGCTGCCGCAGACCCGGCTGCTGCCGATCTGGGGCCAGGTCGGCGACATCGCCGAGCTGTGGACCGCGATCGCGCTGGTGCCGCTGCTGCTGGTCGTGCTGGACGCGTACCACTGGTTCCGGGCGCTGGCGGGCTGAGGCATGCAGAGTCGACGCGATCACGTCCAGGCCTACCAGTTCGTCACCTCCCGCCTGGCCAGCGCCCTGACCACCGGCGACCCCGGCCGCGGCGAGCCGCCGCTGCGCCGGTCATCGCTCGGCCTGATGTGGGGCGTGCTGGTCGCCGTGCTGCTGTGCCTGGGCTTCGCGGTGTACGGCCTGATCGTGCCGGGCGGCAACACCGACTACAAGAAGGCCGGCGCGATCGTGGTGGAGAAGGAGACCGGCAACCGGTACCTCTACCTCGAGGGCGCGCTGTACCCGACGCTGAACACCGCCTCGGCCATGCTGTTCTACGCCGGCAGCAACCAGACCGGGCAGTTCACCCCGGTCTCCCGCAACTCGCTGGTCGGCGTGCCGCACGGCGCGGCGGTCGGCATCCCCGGCGCGCCGGATTCCGTGCCGCAGGCCAAGGACATGGTCGGGCCCGAGTGGTCGCTGTGCGCGGCCCCCGGCGCGACCGCGCCGTCCCTGGTGATCGACATCGACCCGAACACCAGGACCACCGGGCTCGACGACAACGCCCGCTACCTGGTGCAGGGACCGGACCAGGTCAACTACGCGGTCTGGCGCAGCCGCATCTTCCCGATCGCCTCGCACACCGCGCTGGTCGCGCTGGGCTTCGGCGACGTGCCGCCGACCAAGGTGCCGACCGTGTGGATCCACCAGCTCGACCAGGGCCCGACCCTGGACGTGCCGAAGATCCCCGACGCCGGGACGAACTTCCAGGCCGGGCTCAAGGTCGGCGACCTCGTGCGGGCCGACGCGGGTGGCGAGCAGCAGACCTTCGTCGTGCGCAAGGACGGCGTCGCCCCGGTCAACCCGACCGCGCTGGCCCTGTTGCTCGGCCAGCCGGGCGCCGCGCAGCCCAAGCAGATCAGCACGGCCGAACTGGCCACCCTGCCCGAGTCGGCCGACCACACGCTGTTGCAGGGCACGCCGAACCTGGTTTCCGCCCGCAACTTCATCGCCGACCAGGCGATGTGCGTGCTCCAGCACTCGCGCGGCGACGTGGTCGGCAAGGGGGAGCTGGTGATCGAGCCGCTGCCGGTGTACGCCGGGCGGACCCTGATGAACGTGCCGCCGGGCAAGGGAATGCTCGCGGTGGCCGAGCCGGCGCCGTCGCAGGCCAACAACCGGACCTACTACCTGATCACCGACCAGGGCGAGAAGTTCCGGGTGGCGCAGCAGGCCTTCGGACCGCTCGGGCTCGGCAACGCGCCGGTCGGCGTGCCCAAGGAGGTGCTGGACGCCATGCCGTCCGGTCCCGACCTGGTGATGGGCAAGGCCGTGTTGACGGCGAATCGCGGAGGAGGGCAGTGACATGATGCTGGGCACGAGGCTGCGCACCTGGGCCGTGGGCACCACTTCCCAGAACACGGCACTGCCACAGGTGGTCGCTGTCGACGCGGGTCACGCGATGCTGCTGCACCTTGAGGGACACCTCAACCAGCGCGCGCTGGCGTTCGCCCGCATGATCGCCAAGGACCCCGACCACACCGTGGTCGTGGTGGACGTGCCGCCGGACGGGCCGATCGAGCTGTGGCACGCCGTCGCGGCGCTGCTGGGCCGTCGTCGCGGCGGGTACCGCCTCGTGCTGGGCAAGCACTCCCGGGACGCCGCCGTGATGACCGGCCAGTGGCTGGCCGAGCGGCTCAACGTGCCGGTGCTGGTGCCGGACGGTGATGTCGTGATGGCGCCCGGCGGCGCGCTGTTCAGCTCCGCGCTCAAGGGCGTCGGCTGGGTGCTGTTCAAGCGCGGCCGCGCGCCGCAGCACGACTCGCGCCGCTTTCCCATTCCGGAGTGGACGTACCCGGGCACCGAGCAGATCTGGCAGCCGGGTCCGGTCAGCGTGGTCGAGCCGCTGCCGTCCGGCGTGTGGATCCGGCCGCTGGAGTCGGCCGACGACCAGCGGGCGCTGCTGATCTCCGGCCTGGTGCCGCGGCTGGACCTGATGACCGTGGTGCTGGGCTCGCCCAAGTCCCGCCCGGTGCCGATGAGCGAGATCGCCCGGTTCTGCCACTCGGTGCCGCCGGAGAGCCGCGACCGACTGCGGTTCATCCAGTACGGACCGGTCGAGACGCTGCGTTCCTCGGTGGGGCAAGCGCTTGCGGACCAGCTGGGCGCGCCGGTGACCTTCCATGCGGGCATGCCGTCCACCGCCGGCACGCTGCACGTGGTGTCCCCGGACGGGCAGCTGGGCTGGCGCTCGTTCGCCCGTGAGCTGCGGTACCAGCCGCGTGCCGCGGCCGCCGGCCGGATCCTGCCGCCGCAGCTGCTGTCCCACGACAGCCCGATCGACGGCGCGACTGAGCTTTCTCCCGGGGTTTACTGGTACGCCAACGATGCCGTGGTCGAGATCGTCCAGAGTGGACTGTGGCTGCGGCCGCCGGTGGCCCCGGTCAACGCCGACTTCGTGCGTACCGCCCCGATCGACCCCCGCCACGCCGCCGTGGTGTTCGACACGACCACGCGGCACCTGTCCGAGCGTATGCAGAAGCTGGCCGGCGACCTGATGGGCACGCTGGACCCGGCCATGCGCCGTATGTTCCGCGTGCTGCCGGCCTCGGCCTTCTCGTCGCACGTGCCGACGCTGCCGGCCGCGCGCGGCATGATCGTGGAGAGCGTGCCCGGCCGTTGGACCGCCGGCTCGACGGTGCAGCTGCCGGCCGACACCGGCGTTGAGCAGATGGCCCCGCAGCTGTCGCTGCCGGCTTTGCCCTCGGCGCCGGTGGACGCCCCGGTCGAGGCCACGCAGATCGTGTCGGTCGAGCTGATCGGGGACGCCGACGTCGTCGAGGGCGAGGAGCTGGACGCGCCGACCGTGCACGTCCCGTTCACCGCCCAGGTCGAGCCGGCGGAAACCGTTGCGGCGAAGCGGGTTCCGGCCAAGCCGATCGCGGTGGAGACCGGCACGGAGATCGTGCTGGAGTCGGCGGTCATCGGGCACACCGAGGACATCGTCGAAGACGAGCCGGTGGTCGAGGCGCCGGTGACCGAGGTCCTGGTGACCGAGGCTCCGGTGATCGAGACCGTCGAGGCTCCGGTGGTTGTGCCCGAAACCGTTGCAGCGCCGGGTGTGCAGGTTCTGGTCGCCGAGGCTCCGGTGGTCGAGGCCCCGGTGGTCGAGCCCGACGTCGTCGAGCCGGCGGTCGCGGTCGCCGGGCCGGTGATCGAGTCGCCGACCGACGCCGCCCCCAAGCCGATCATGACCGCTGCCGTGGACGCGCCGCCGGCGGCGATGCCGTCCGGGCTGCGGCTGGAGTCCTCGGTGCCGGACTTCGGCATCGACTTCGCGGCCATCGCGGTGCCGGCCCCGGTGGCAGCCGCCCCGGCCCCCGCCGCACCGCAAACCCCGTCGCCGCAGGAGATCCTGGAGCCCGAGCCGGTCCCGCAGCCGGAACCGGTCGTCGTGGCCGAGACTCCCGTGGCCACCGAGGCGCCGAAACCAGTGGCCGCCACGGCCAAGCGGGTGGCCGTGCAGCCGGTGCCGGCGGCCAACGCCTGCGCGGTGCCGCCGGGCCGGGCCCTGACCGAGGAACGGGCCTGGCTGCGCAAGACCCTGAGCTCCCAGTACGACGTGGCCGCCAGCACGGTCGGCCGGATGCTGTCCCAGGTGCCGGGCCTGCGCGTCGGTGTGGACGCCGACGAGGTGCTGGCCGACCTGGTCGGCGTGCGGCTGTACCTGACCGGCGATGCCGCCGGCGTTGACGAGGCGATCCGCGCGGCCGCCCCCGGACCGCACGTGCCGCTGGCCCGGGTGGTCAGCTCCGGCCTGAAGCGGCTGCCGTCCTACCGTGGCGCGACCCAGCTGTGGGCCGCCGCCGGACCGTCCGAACTGG
Source organism: Kutzneria chonburiensis (assembly GCF_028622115.1). NCBI lineage: Bacteria > Bacillati > Actinomycetota > Actinomycetes > Pseudonocardiales > Pseudonocardiaceae > Kutzneria > Kutzneria chonburiensis. Next base: position 4,352,704 of record NZ_CP097263.1, on the reverse strand, counting down.
ACTGGTACCGGAACCGTTTGCTGGTCAGCGAATGGGCCTTCCTGACCGCCACCATCAACGGCCGGCCGGCCGCGGCCGGCGAGGTGGAGTTCCGGGTGTGGTCGATGACCGCCCGCCGCACCCAGCTGATCGACCCGTCCGTGGCCGACCAGGTGTTGTTCCTGCCCGGCACCAACTTCAAGGTGCTGGACGTGCGGACCGAGCCCACCCCGGTGGTGCTGCTGCGTGAGCTGTCCACCGCCGAGATCGGCGAGGACGGCCAGGTCAACACCGGCCGCAGCATGTTCGACGACCTGGCCCTCAACGGCCTCGACCAGGCGGCCGAGGCGTGGGCCCAGCCGGCCAAGGACACGGCGCGGCCGACCGCGAGCGCCCCGCCCGGGCTGCTGTCCACCACGCTGGAGAGGACGAGCGCATGACCCGCCAGGTCCTTCAGGTCCCGGGCGCGTTCCGGACCATCGCGGAGGCACTGACCAGAGCGACCAACGGCTCGGTGATCAATGTCGCCGCCGGCCGCTACGAGGAGTCGCTGGCCATCACCGGCGTCGTCACGATCAACGCCGAGGACGGCCCCGGCACGGTCCGGCTGCACTCGGCCACCGGCAGCACCGTCGTGGTCGCGGGTGGCGCGGTGCAGCTGTCCGGTCTGGACATCACGGGCGACGACGCCGAGCTGCCGGTGCTGGACGTCCGGCACGGCGAGGCGGCCTTGGACAACTGCCGGGTCGGCGGCGCGGCGTGGACGGCGGTGCTGGCCCGGCAGACCGGTGTGCTGGCGATGCGGCAGTGCCGGGTGCAGAACCCGACCGGTGCCGGCATCGTGGTCACCTCCGTCGGCAACAGCTCGGTCGAGGAGACCGTGATCGTCGAGGTCGGCTCGTCGGCGATGGTCGTTGCCGAGCAGGGCCGGGTGCAGGTCCGCGGCTGCGTGTTCGACCGGGTCAAGGGAAACGGCCTGTGCGTCAACGGGAACGGCGTCGGCCAGGTCGAGGACACCAGGATCGTCGGCGCCGGCAAGCCGGCCGTGGTGATCGAGCAGGACGGCCGGGCCGACCTGACCCGGGTGTCCATCACCGGCAGCGCCAGCCTGGACGCGTACCTGACCAGCGCCGGCGCGGTGACGCTGACCGAGTGCGAGTTCACCGGCTCCGGCGGCCAGTCCGTGCACATCGCCAACGGCGCCAAGCCGGTGCTGCGGGACTGCACGTTCACCGCCGCCGCCCGCCAGGGCGTGCACGTGACCGGCGGCGCGTCGCCGGTGATCGAGGGCTGCACCATCACGGAGAGCCCGATCGGCCTGCTGGTCGACGCCAACGCCGACCCGAGCGTGCGAATGCTGACCGTGACCAAGGCCGAGCAGTCCTCGGTTCTGGTCAGCGGCGGTGGAAAGCCCCGTATCGACGGGCTTTCGGTGACCGGCGGCGTCCGGGTCGTGGACTCCCGGATCGACCTGCGCCGGGCGCTGGTCGAGCTGGACAGCGGCGTCGGTGTCGCGCTGGAGGGCTCCTCCACCGGCCGTGTCGACGAGCTCAGCGTGCGTACGGGATCCGGCGCGGGCCTGCTGCTCACGGGCAATGCCAACGCTTCCGTGACGTCGGCGGCGGCCAAGGGCTGCCCGATCGAGATCGGCTCCGGCTGCCTGCTGACGCTGGAGGCCAGCGAGGTCTCGGAGGTCAACGGGGCCGGCATCGTCGTCGCCGACGGCGGCACGCTGCGGGCCACCCGCTGCCGTGTGCACCACAATTCGGGGCCCGGTATCGATGTCCGGGGCAGCGGAGTGTCCGAACTGGACAGCTGCGAGATCTTCGACAACGAGGCCGCAGCCCCGCCGGCCCCCGCTCCCGTGGCTCCCGCGCCGGCCTCGGTCGTGCAGCCGGCCGCCCCGGCCGCGAAGCCGGAGCAGCCGCCGCTGCCGCAGGCCGAGGAGGCCCAGCACCGCGGCGACGGCCCGCTGGCCGACCTGCACAGCCTTGTCGGCCTTGACTCGGTGAAGGCCGAGGTCACCGGTCTGATCAACCTGAACCGGATGGCCCAGCGACGTGAGCAGCTGGGTCTGCCGATGCCGTCGGTGAGCCGGCACCTGGTCTTCGCCGGCCCGCCCGGCACCGGTAAGACCACGGTCGCCCGCCTGTACGGCTCGGTCCTGGCCGAGCTGGGCATCCTCCGTGAAGGCCACATGATCGAGGTGGCCCGGGCCGACCTCGTCGCGCAGTACATCGGCGCCACCGCGATCAAGACCACCGAGGTGTTCGAGAAGGCACTGGGCGGCGTGCTGTTCATCGACGAGGCCTACACCCTGACCTCGCAGTCCGGCGGCTCCGGCCCGGACTTCGGCCAGGAGGCCGTGGACACGGTGATGAAGCTGATGGAGGACCACCGGTCCGACATCGTGGTCATCGTGGCCGGCTACACCGACCAGATGGAGCAGTTCCTCGCCTCCAACCCCGGTATGGCCTCCCGCTTCACCAAGACCGTGGAATTCCCCAACTACACGGTGGACGAGCTGGTCACCATCGTGCGGGGGATGGCGGCCAAGCACTACTACGAGCTCGACGACGACGTGCTCAACGCGCTGCACCGGTTCTTCGACAAGACGCCGAAGGGCAAGACCTTCGGCAACGGCCGTGTCGCGCGCCAGCTGTTCGAGTCGATGATCTCCACCCAGGCCTCCCGGCTGGCCATGACCGGCGGCGCGGACAACGAGCTGTCCCGTTTCGCGATCAGCGATGTGCCGCTGGCCGAGGGCGACGACGGCACCGACACGCCCGAGGACAACCTGCCGCCCGGGGCCAGCGCCCGCCGACTGTCCACTTTGGTCGGTCAGGCCGCGGTCAAGGAGGCTCTGCTGGCCCGGCTGACCGGTCTGCTGGCGCTGAGCCGGCGTCGGCAGCCGTTGGGCGGACTGGCCAACCTGGTGCTGGACGGCCCGCTGGGCACCGGCCGCCGCACGGTGGCCCGGCTGTTCACGCGCTCGCTGTCCGAGCTGGGGCTGCTGGCTTCCGGTGTGGTCACGGAACTTCCGCTGTCCGCGGTGCCCGGCCGGTACGACGGCCAGGCCGCGATCCGGGTGCGGGCGGCGCTGGACGCGGCGGCCGGCGGCGCGCTGCTCGTCGACATCGATCCGGCGTTCCTGCGTCGGTCCGACGAGGAGAAGAACCGTGTGGTCGCGGCCGTGCACGAGGTGCTCGGGGCCGCGTCCGACACCGTGCTGCTGCTGTCCGGGCAGCAGCAGCTGATCAGCGCACTGCTCGGCGGCCGGTCGGAGCTGGCCGGCCGTTTCGCCGAGCACCTGCGCTTCACCGACTACTCGCCGGCCGAGAAGGCCGAACTCGTCCTCCGCTGGTGGACCGAGAACGGTTGGCAGGCGGGGGAAGGCGTCATGGCGGCGCTGTCGGCCGGGGCAACGGCCGGCGGCGTGCGCGAGGCGCACCGGTTCGCGGCGGCAGTCGCCGCGAACGCCACCTCAAGGACGGTCACCACGGCCGACCTCGACGGCGCCATGCCGTCGACCGAGGAGCGAAAGGCGGTTCCCGTGCCGGCCTGAAGCGGCACGGACGACCGAGACAACCCCACGTGGTGACCGAGCGCACCACCGAGTTCGAGGAGTGAAACCGCATGGCTTCCGTTTCCAAGGTGACTGTGCAGGAGCTGTACAACACCGCGACCAGCCAGGACGACGCCATCCAGGGCGCGGACAAGGAGCTGCAGAACCTTCAGCAGCACTGCGACACGCTGGCCAGCGTGTGGACCGGGCAGGCCGCCTCGACCTACCACGAGGCCATGAACTCCTTCCAGGACGGCGCCAAGCAGGTGGTGGCGAAGCTGAAGGAGATGCAGCAGACGATGCTGGACACGGCCAAGCTGTACGGCGCGACCAACGACAACATCATCTCGGTCGCCGGCAAGGCCCGCAGCCACACCAGCGGCCTGGGCATCTGAGCCTCCCTCACCTTCCGTTCCCCCTGTAGACCCGTACGAAAGAGGAGACAATGTCCGACTACTCCATGGAACTCCACGTCGTCGAGGACATCTCGCAGTCCATCCAGGCCGTGGCCAACCACCTCAACCAGGTCGGCGAGACGCTGTCGCAGCAGGTCAAGCAGCACACCAACGAGTTCGAGGGTGACACCAAGAACGCGTTCGTCACGGTCGAGGCCCAGTACGAGCAGGCCCACGAGACCATGACCAGCGACCTCGCGCTGGCCCAGCGCGACCTGGAAGACATCCGCAACCACATCCTCGAGGCGGAGCGGGTCGGCTCCTCCAAGTGGGGCGTGTGACCGAAGGAGGTTCGTCATGACGTACGGCACACTCGACGGCAGCACGATCCCGCCGCCACCCCCGCCGCCCAAGCCCGACGCGAAGCCGTTCGACACCAACAACATCCCCGGCTTCACCACGGCGACCGGCACGCCGGACAACCCGAGCTTCACCCCGCCGGACGTGCCCGGCACCAAGGGCGACGGCAAGGGCGGCAAGACCGAGGTCCACACGGCGACGCTGAAGGTGTTCGCCGACAACATCGACAAGCTCAAGGAGCCGCTCAACAACGCGTTGACCAAGCTCCAGGACCTCAAGCCGGTCGAGGCCGGTGACTTCAACACCGGTCACGTCATGAAGACCATGCTCACCGCCAACGACGGCACCGGCATGATGCAGGCCGGTTTCGAGACGGTGCTGAAGAAGACCATCAAGACGGTCACCGACGTGCACGAGGCCGTGGTCAAGATGGCCAAGGACTACGACAACGTCGACGACCTGAACAAGATGACCGGCCAGCAGCTGAATCGGGCTCTGAACGACAGCTGGGTCAGCACCGACATCGGCGCCGTCGGCGACGCCGGTTCGGCGTTCGGCAAGGGTAAGTAGCGGGTCCTGACCGGCTGATGGCCGGTCGCCCGTCCACAATGGACGGGTGGCCGGCCGGCCGGTGTGTAGTCGGTTCAAGGAGCTGGAGCGGAAATGGCTGACCCGAGCGAGACGAACAACAACCCTGGCGAGGGCACGCCCGACGACTTCAGCACCTGGGACTGGCACAAGATCATGACGGCCATCGTCGGCTACTACGGCAGCGCGTCGAACTCGGGCCTGTCCAACCCGCAGTCGCTCAAGGACGCGGCCAACGCGCTCAACTACGTCAAGGGCGCGCTGGAGATGGTCGGCCAGAGCATCCGCGACCAGGCCGACGCCCTGTCCTACGGCGACGACGCGCCGTGGAAGGGCGAGGCGGCCTCCGCCTTCAACACGAAGATGTACCAGCTCAGCCAGAACATCAAGGCCAACGCGCAGGTGCTTGGCGGCGACATCGCCGCGGACAACATCCCCAACCAGGTCTTCCAGAACGGCGTCCGGCTGGACACCGCGATCCAGACCATCCACGCCATCGACCAGTGGTACGCCGACCAGGCCCTGGCCCGCGGGGCCAGCAAGGACAAGAACGGCTACGTCATGGTCCACGAGGACCAGGTCATCGTGGACATGATGACCAATGACATGCGCAAGGTCATCACCAACCTGTCCGGCCACTACGCGGTCACCAACGACGGTTTCACGGCGCCGAGCCCCGACGACCTGCCGGGCCCGAACGACGGCAGCAACTTCAACATCCCGCCGCCGCCCGGTGGCGGCGACGGCGGTGGCAACAACAACCCGTTCGGCGACGGCAACAACAACCCCTTCGGCGACGGCGGCGGTGGCGGCGGAGGCGGCGGGAGCGACTTCAAGCCGCCACCCGTCAACGCGTTCAACGGTGGCGGTGACGGTGGGGGCAGTGGCGGTGGCGGCACCGGTGGCGGCAGCGACTTCAAGCCGCCGCCCATCAGCCCGTTCCCCGGCGGTGGCGATGGTCTTGGCGGCGACGGCCTCGGCGGCGGTGGTGGCGGCGGAGGTGGCCTCGGCGGCAACAACCTGGCCGCGATCCCGCCCCCGAGCCAGTTCCCGGGCGGTGGCGACGGTCTCGGTGGCGACGGCCTCGGCGGTGGCGCCGGCGGCGGAAGTGGCGGTGGGGGCAGCAACTTCGTGCCGCCTCCGGTGAGCCAGTTCCCCGGTGGCCTCGGCGGCAGTGGCGGCGGCCTTGGCAACACGGGCCTTGGCAACAGTGGTCTCGGCAACAGCGGCCTTGACGGGCTGGGCAAGAACAACGACCTGTTCAACGACACCAGCGGCCAGGACGGCAGCGGCCTCGGCAACACCAAGTTCAGCCCGCCGCCGGTCAGCGGCTTCCCCGGCGACACCGGCCTCGGTGGCAGCGGTGGTGGTGGCGCGGGCGGCCTCGGCGACGACAAGCTGGGCGGCGCCGGTGGCGGCGGCCTCGACGACCTCAAGAACCTGGCCAACAACCTGGAGCAGAACGCCCCCAACCAGTTCCCCGGCCTCGGTGACGGCACCGGCGGCGGTCTTGGCGGTGCGAACAACAACCAGCTCGGCGCCGGCGGCATGCCGCCGATGGGTGGCATGGGCGGTGGCATGGGCGGCATGGGGCAGAACAACCCGCCGCCCAAGTCCGACGCCAGCGGCCTGCTCAACCCGACCAAGTTCCCGGGCTCGCTGGACGGCGACGTGTTCGACCCGTCCACGTTGCTGCACGGCGGCGACGGCGCGTCCGGCGGCGGTGGCGGACTGTCCGGTTTGGACGGTCTGAAGGGCTTGGAGGGTCTGGACAACCTGACCAGCGCGGGCGGCGGTGGCGGCGGCGGCAGCGCTGATCTGCCGCCGGTGAGCGGTTTCCCCGGCAGCACCGACGTCAACGACCCGTCGCTGACCGGCGACCATGGCCTTGGCCAGGACGGTTTCGGCGACGGCCTCGGCGGCAACGAGCAGCAGCTGGCGCAGGCCGGCGGCGGCCCCGCCGGCGTGCCCGGTTCGGGCATGCCGATGAGCCCGGGTATGGGTGGCATGGGCGGCGGTATGGGCAACCAGAACCAGGCGCCGCCCAAGTCGGACGCCAGCGGCCTGCTCAACCCGACCGCGTTCCCCGGCGGCGGCATGGCCGACTATGCCGGCGATCCGTCGGTGCTGCTCTCGGGCGGCACCGGTGCGGCCGGCGGCTCCGGCTCGCTGGACGGTCTGGACAACCTGGCCGGCTCCGATGGCGGTGCCGATCTGCCGCCGGTCGGTGGTTTCCCCGGCAGCACCGACGTCAACGACCCGTCGCTGGCCGGCGCGGGCGGCGTCCACGATCTCGGCCAGGATGGCGCGGGCGACAACCAGCAGCTGCCGGCTGGCGGCGGCCCCGCCGGTACGCCTGGCGCACCGGGCGCGGGTATGCCGATGAGCCCGGGTATGGGTGGCATGGGCGGCGGTATGGGCAACCAGAACCAGGCCCCGCCCAAGTCCGATGCCAGTGGCTTGCTCGATCCGACCGCGTTTCCCGGCGGCGGCATGGCCGACTATGCCGGCGATCCGTCGGTGCTGCTCTCCGGCGGCACCGGCGCGGCCGGCGGCTCCGGCACGCTCTACGGCCTCGACGGCACCACGCCGGCCGACGTCACGGAGACCGCGGCCGAGCCGACGCCCGGCATGCCGACGATGATGACGCCGGGCGTGGCCCCGGGGCAGCCGTCGTCGACGCCGGCCGGTCACCGGTCGGACGCGTCGGAGCTGCTCGCGACGGGCAGCGGGGTCGGCGAGAGCGCCTTCGCCGAGGGCCACGGCGGCCATCACCCGGGTAACACCGAGCACATCGGCGTGCCGTCGGCTGAACCGGCGACGCCGCCCGACCGTGTGGCCATGGTGCACGGGAACGACGGGGCCGAGGACTTCACGGCGTGGGAGGTCGGCGGCGCGTCGTCGGCCGCCGTGCTGCCGTGGCTGTTCGGGCGCAAGGGACAGGACGGCCAGGAGGACCTGGCCACCGACGCCCCGGTGGAGGACAACGACAAGTGGGTGCAGGGCGACCTGCGCGGCGTGCCCGCACCGGCCGACGACCAGGCGAAGCTGGCAACCTGGCGGCCTGGGAAGATCATCCCCGGCTCGGCCGAGCCGGAGCCCGAGGTCAGCGGCGCGCGCAGCTCGTTCCACGTGCCCGACCCGAACGCCGAGCCGGAACCGGAGCCGGAGCCGGACTCGGCCGTCGCCGAGGGCGAGGAGCCCGAGGAAGAGCCCGAGCGGACCTCGGCCGACCTGCTCGACCGGCGGTCCGACCAGTGGGACAGCCGCGGCTCCGATGTGCCCGGAGTGCTGGGATGACCGTGATCGTGGTGGAGAGGAGCTGACGATGTCGGAGTACGACGACGCCGTCCAGAAGCTGATGGCCGACTACCAGCAGCAGCTGGAGAAGCTCGGTGAGCACCAGCGCAAGATGTCGGAGCTCACCGGGGTCGGTGTGTCGCAGCGCAAGCAGGTGTCGGTGACGGTGGGCGCGCAGGGACAGCTGATGGAGCTGAAGTTCCTGACCGACTCCTACCGGGACATGGCGCCGACCGAGCTGTCGAACCTGATCATCGACACCTTCAGCACGGCTCGCGACGACCTGATCAAGCAGCAGCGTGAGCTGATGGCGGCCAACGCGCCGGCCGGCGTGAACGTGAGCGCGCTGTTCGGATCGGACGCCGACCTGACCAAGGCCATGCCCCGCAACCCGTTCATGTCCGACGAGCTGCGCGAGTACGTGGACAACGGGCGCATTCCCGGCGTCTCCGACGACTGAGAAGTTCTGACCGGCCACCCGACACAGGAGGTTTCTCATGGCCGACGACAAGGTGTCCGTCAACACCGAGGGCATGGCGCCCGCGGTCGACGGCTTCAAGAGCCTGGGTGACCGGTTGGTGCAGATCACGTCCAAGCTGGAGCACACCCTCGACAGCCTCGGCACGCCGTGGGGCAACGACAAGAACGGGCACGCCTTCTTCAAGCAGTACGGCACCGCCCGGGACCAGACGCTCACCGGCGTGACCGACATGGCCGACGTGGTGCACAGCGTGGGCGAGGGCGTGCGGCAGATGATCGACGCCTACGAGAAGGTGGAAGAGCACAACCAGGAGCTGGCCCGCAAGATGCAGCTGCGCCGCGAGGGCGGCGGCGACGGCGGTGGCGGTGGGGGCGGCGGTGGTGGTGGCAGCTACGGCGGTGGTGGCGGTGGCGGGGGCGGCAATGGCCCCGGCAACACCAAGAACCTCAGCGTGACCGGCGACGACAAGAAGGTGCCGCTGGAGCGCGCGACCCGCCGTGAGCTGACCAGGCAGACGCCGGCCGAGCCGTTGCAGCCCGCGCTGCGCCGTGAGGCAGAACGGATCCCGGCGACCGGCGAGAACGGTGAGCCCTTGGAGCCGTTGCGGCCGGCGCTGCGTGAGGAGCTCAAGCCGGCGATCCCGTCGAAGCCGGTGCTGGCCACGTCGAGGGACGGCGTGCCGCTGGAGCCGACCGAGCGCCACGACCTGTTGCCGCGTACCGCGGAAGTGCCGGCCCGTCCGGTCGAGGACGTGTCGATTCCGGCCGAGAAGGGGAAGTTCGTGAAGTCCGTTCCGGCCGAGCCGGCGGAGTTCATCCCCACGACTCCCGGCGTGCCGGCCGAGGGCCGGTTCGCGGCGGCGATTCCGGCCGAGCGGGGCGAGTTCGTCCCGCAGACGCCGGGAGTTCCGTTGACCGACGCGAAGTGGTCCGCCGCCGAGCCGGGAACGCCCATGGGGCACCTGCTTCCACGTGAGGGCGAGGCGCTTTTGCCGGCGGAGAAGGGCATTCCGGCTGAGCCGCTGCACCGCGCGGACGGCATTGCGACGCCGCCCTCCCACGTGCATGCGCCGCATGCGACTTCGCGGTTCGTGACGGAGCCTGCGCCGGGCGAGGTGACGTTGCCCCGGCACGAGGGTGTGCCGGGGGAGCCGTTGCACCGTGCAGACGGTGTCGCGACGCCGCCGTCGCACGTCAACGCGCCGCATCCGACGGCACGGTTCGCGCCGGGCGAGGCGACGTCGCCGAGGCACCGCTCCGAGCCGGTCGGTTTCGCCGAGCTGGAGCCCGAGATATTCCTTCCCGCCGAGCCGGCGATCCCGGCCGAGCCGGAGAAGTAGACCTGACTGCGGTAGGACAGTGAAGGGCAGACCATGAGTCTGGAGATGCCGTCCGAGCTCGACTGGCTGTTCAAGATCGTGGCCGGTCAGGCTTGGCCCAAGGGCGACGAGGACAAGCTGCGCGAGCTGGCGCGCGCGTGGACCGAGTTCTCGACGTCCGTGCACGACATCTCCGCGGACTTCGAGCCGTACTTCCAGATGGTCACGGGCAACGCGACCGGCTCGGCCGGGCAGCAGTTCGCCGAGTTCGTCAAGCAGATGCACCAGCAGCTGCCGGCCCTGGTCGACGCGGGCGCGCAGATCACCAAGCTGTCCTACAAGACCGCGCAGCAGGTCGAGTACTCCAAGTACATGATCATCGGCCAGCTGGTGCTGCTGGCCGCCGAGCTGGCCTGGGCCGTGGCCAACGCGGTGTGGACGTTCGGCGGGTCGCTGGCCATGGAGCCGGTGTTCATCGCCGCCACCCGGTTGACCGTCGGCATGATCCTGCGGCGGTTGGCCATGGCCATCGCCATGGGCGTCATCTCCCAGGTCGCGCTGGACGTCGCCATCCAGCTCATCCAGAAGCTCAAGGCCAAGGACCCGGGTGAGTTCTCCTGGAACCTGCAGAACACCGGCATGGCCGCCGCGATGGGCGGCCTCGGCGGTCTGCTCGGCGGTGGCCTGCACATCGGTCTGAACAAGGGCATGTCGCGGGGCTTCGGCGACAGTGTCGCCGGTCTGTTCACCAACGCCGGTCTGACCGGTCTCGGCATCACCGGCATCAACGTCGCCATGGATCCCGAGCACGACACCGAGGACCTCGGCTACGGCGTCACCTCCGGTCTGGCCGGGGCGATCGGCAGTGCCATCGGCGGCGGCCGTGGCGGTCGCGGCGCGCACGGCGGCGTGCCCAAGATGGGCGAGATCCACGTCGGCAACGTCGACGGCGTGCACTTCGACATGCCCAACATCAAGGATGATCTCAACCTCGATGTGCCGCCGCCCAAGGAATCCCTTGGCCTCGGCGAGGGCAACGGCAACCACAGTGGACTGTCCGGTTTGGAGAGTCCGCCGTCCGGCGTCGGCGGCAGCCACACCAGCGCTGGTGGTGGGAATTCCGTCGGTGGCAACAACTCTGGCAGCCACACCGAGGTCGGCGCCCCGCCGCCGGCCAACACGGGCGGTAGCAACACCGGTGGCCACAACACGACGGTGAATCAGCCGCCGCCGACCAACACGGGCGGTGGCAACAACACCGGTGACCACAACGCCACGGTCAACCAGCCGCCGCCGGCGAACACGGGCGGTAGCAACACTGGTGGCCACAACACGACGGTGAATCAGCCGCCGCCGACCAACACTGGCGGCAGCAACACCGGCGACCACAACACTACGGTCAACCAGCCGCCGCCGGCGAACACGGGCGGTAGCAACACTGGTGGTCACAACCCGACGGTGAATCAGCCGCCGCCGGCGAATACCGGTGGTGGCAACAACACCGGTGACCACAACACCACCGTGAGCCAGCCGCCGCCGGGCAACGCGGGCGGTCATGGCCCGGCCGTCAACCAGCCGCCCCCGGTGCGCAACGAGACCGGTGGGTCCTCGAACGTGCCGCCGTCCCAGCATCAGGAGACGCAGCACCAGGACGGGCCGCAGCAGAACCAGAACGTCCCGCCGCACGAGACCGCGCAGCCGCCGGCCCAGCACAATGCCCCGCCGGTGCAGCACACCGCGCCGCCGGTCGAGCACGACGGCCCGACGGTGCAGCACGACAACACGGTCCAGCACGACAACACGGTCCAGCACGACAACACCGTGCAGCACGACAACACCGTGCAGCACGACAACACCGTGCAGAACAACGCCGGGCAGCACGAGTCCGTGCAGTCGCCGCCGCCGGTGCGGCAGGAGACCGGCGGATCGAACGTGCCGCAGCGCGCGGACACGCCGCACGACAACGTCCAGACCCATGACACGACCTCGCAGGAGAACCTCACCGACCACGGCGTCCGGCCGCCCACGCACGACGGCGGTGAGGTCCGCTCCGCGAGCGACGACCACGAGAACACCCAGCACCAGAACCAGAATCAGAACGTCGCACCGCCGGTCCCGATGGGCGGCCACCACGACGGCCCGACCCGGGGCGACCGCAACACGGGCACGGGCGGCGACCGGCAGACGTCGACGCCGCCGCCGACCCGGGGCACCCAGCACGAGACGCCGACCGGCAACCGTGGCACGGACAAGCCGGTCGCGACCAGGACCGACGACGTCAAGTCGGAGACGGGCAAGGGCAAGCCGGACACCACGGCCAAGGACGCTCCGAAGATCGCCACCGAGAGCAACGCCCCGGCCCGCACTCCCGGCGACACCCACGACCAGACTCAGGTCCACGACCAGACCCAGACCCACGACCAGACTCAGGTCCACGAGCAGACCGAGGAACACGGCCCGACCCAGGAACACGGCCCGACCCAAGAACACGGGTCGAGCCAGGAACACCAGCAGGAGCAGCACTCCCAGGACCACGAGCAGCGGCCGCAGGATCACGAGCAGCGGCCTCAGCAGCATGAGGAGCAGCACGAGGTTCCGCCGCAGCGGCATGAGGAGCGGGAAGAGCTGCACCAGCGGGTGCTGCGGGCCAAGGACGAGTTCAACGCCCTCGACAACGAGACCAGGAAGCACTACCTGGACGAGGCGTCGAAGATCATGAACGGCCGGCACGAGGCGCCGCCGATCAACCGGCGCGATCTCACCCCGGACCAGCAGGCCCACGCCAAGCTGCTGGACGACATCCGCAGCGCGGTGGCCAACGAGCTGTACGTCGACCGCAACCGGGCCAACCCGACGCACGACGCGCGGCAACTGTCCGAGCATGCCCGCGACGTCTTCGACACCAGGCTGAAGGAAGGCGGCCCGGGCGGCGGTCGGGACTTCTGGAAGAAGCTGTTCGGCTCGTCGAACGACGCCGGCCCGTCCAACCGGCCGCCGGAGCACACGCCGGTCGAGGACTTCCACCCGTTGCCGGAACCGGAGACCGGCGACAAGTTCGTGTCCTCCGTCGAGCACGGGCTTGACGAGCACGGCCTGCCCAAGCTGGACGAGGAGACGCTCAACAAGTTCACGCCGATCGGCGACTTCAAGCCGTTGAAGCTCGAGGGCATCGGCGACTTCGTGCCCAACCTGATGGACGCGATCCAGCACCAGGTGCCGCCGGCCCCGCGCCCGCACGACCTGCGCGAAGGTGAGTGGTCCTCACCCAAGCCGCACGAGGAGGGCCCGCTCTCGTACGAGAGCATGGAGAAGGACTTCGGCATCACGCGGGACAACCAGAAGCGGTTCCGCGACTTCGCCGACCGGTTCAACGTGGTGCTCGACGTCCGGCCGAGCAACCCGGATTCGGTGCGCTGGCTGGAAAAGGGCGCGGTGCCCAAGCCGGTCGACATCAAGGCCAAGACCATCAACAAGTACGACGTGCACCTCGGGGCCAACCCCGACCACGTCGGGCTGGTCGGCCTGTTCGAGCCCAAGCGGCCTTCGCCCGACGAGTTCGCCAAGCTGCCCAAGCAGGACCAGGACATCGTCAACCAGCGGTTCGACGACCGGGCCAACGAGTACAAGAACTTGAAGCCCGAGCTGGACAAGTACACCGAGCAGAACAAGTTCCGGGTCACCGACGGCGTCGTCGAGGCGCACACCCAGGACGGCAGCTACCGCAAGGTCACCGGCGACCACGACCTGTTCCACATCCGCCTCCTCGACGACGGCAAGCCGTTGCCCAAGGAGGACTACGACAACGTCGTCTGGATGCTGACCAACCGCGGCTCCGGCGTGCAGCACGGCGCGCACATGTACTGGAGCCCGAACGGCGAGTTCCAGCAGAAGATCTTCGACGACATCGCCAACAAGCACAGCGAGTCGCACACCCGGCCCGAGCCGCTGATCCGCTTCTTCCCCGGCGAGCGCCCGGAACTGGTCTACGCCGACCACAACGCGACCGGCGGCGGCAAGTCCGGCCACGACGCCCCGCCGCCCCCGCCGCACGAGCCCGGCAGTGACCACGGCAGCGGCAGCAAGGGGTTGGGGGACAAGGGCACCACCGAGCGCGACGCGCCCGGCGCGAAGGACACCGAGCCGGGCAGCAAGGGCCTGGGCGACAAGGGCTTGGGCGGCAAGGACACCGCCGGCCGGGACAGCGAGCAGCACGACCACGCGCCCAGCGACAAGGACCACGCGCCCGGGTCGAAGGGCCACACCCCGAACGACAGCGAGCACGTCCCCAACGACAAGGAATCCGCCCCGGTCGACAAGGGGAAGGGACGGGCGGTCGACCACGAGCAGCCGTCCCGGCACACTCCGGCCGAAGCGCCGCAACCGAAGGGCGGCCGGAGGTTCGAGGATCTGCCGGCGCACAGCGGGCAGCAGGGGCACCGGGACCGGCAGGCGGACTTCGACCGGAAGCACAACGACGAGTTCACCGAGCCGCCGCCGGTCAGGGAGCCGATCGAGAAGTCGTCGGGGCCGGAGCCGAAGGTGGTCCGGCCGCGGGAACGCGTCGCGGCGGACTTCTCGGAGGCGGTGCAGAAGCTGGGCCTCAAGCCGTACCTGAGCGGCGGCGCGGCGCTGGGCTTCCACGGGGGGCTGCGGCCGATCGGCGACCTGGACTTCCGGGTCGCCGGCGACAGCGGGATCCGCAACTTCGACGACGGCGGCCGCGGCGCCGGCGTGCTCAAGTCGATCAACGAGACGGCCATTCCCGGCAAGGTCAACGAGTACCGCAACGACCTGAACAAGGGCAACGTCGAGCGCGGCGGCCAGCTGGACCAGCTGCGGCCGGTCGGCTCGCCGCTGACCATCGGCACCGACAACTGGTTCGGCCACGAGGTCAGCCTGTCGGCGGTGCCGGGCAACCGCCCGCACACCGAGTCGATGGACCCGGGCGGCCACGGCCGGCCGATCGACGTGCTGTCGCTGGAGGATCTGCGCGCCGACAAGGCGAAGACGATCCTGACCCGCACCAAGCACGGCGACGACAGCGTGAAGAAGGTGGCCCAGGACCTGATCGACTTCCTGGACGCCTCGCACCTGATCAACACCAAGCCGGGCCACAACGGCGGCGACATCGGCCACCACGTGGACACCGCGCTGGGCGACCGGGTCAACGAGTACAAGGGCGCCAACCTCGACGGCTCGAACCTGCATCACCTGCCGGACAAGCAGGTCCTGGACCTGATGAAGGCCCGCCTGGTCGAGACGGCCAAGGCGCACGTGCAGAACGGCCCGCGGGCCGACGCCTTCCACGACATCATCCGCAAGCGCGAGCAGCAGATCGAGCACGACCTCAACGAGGCCAACAAGGCCTTGGAGGAGGGGCTGCCGCCCAAGGGCAAGTCGGCGGCGGAGCTGTCGCACGAGCTCACGGAGATCCAGGAACGCCGGGCCAGCCTGGAGGAGCAGCTGGTCAAACTGTCCCGTTTGGACACCGACCCGGCGGCGACAAGGGCGATCCGGCCGTGGATGAAGGAGTGGAACGACCCGGCCAGCTTCGGGCCGCCGTCGCGCTCCCGCAACGTGCACGGCCCGGCCCACGAGCAGGGCCCGCGCGACCTGTCGCCGGAGCCGTACTCGCGGCCGCAGACACCGGTGCACGACATCCTCGACAAGCACGCGCCCGACGTGTCGGACAAGCTGCACGAGGTGCTGCCCAAGGCGTCCGAGCACGCCGAGAAGGTGGCCAAGGTGTTGGCCTTCTCCAAGGGTTTCCGGTCGCTGTCCGACAGCAAGTCGGAGGCGCAGACGCTGGAGTCGTTCGACCTCACCAAGGCCCAGTTCGGCAAGGCCTACAACGAGCTGCACAAGGCCGGCCTGGTCGAGCCGTCCGACGCCGGCCTGCACCTGACGCCCAAGGGCTTCGACCAGCTGGTGCCGACCACGGGCCCGCACAAGGTGCCCGACCCGACGCACATCCGCCCGCACGACGTCGTGCCACCGCCCGCCCGGTCCGAGCCGGCCGCCGCGCCGCCCCGCCCGGCCACCACGACGGCTACCCGCAGCGATCACGGCGGTCACCTGCCCGGCCGTGACCAGTGGGGCGACCGCAGCGACAGCGCC
The DNA here is from genome assembly GCF_028622115.1 of Kutzneria chonburiensis. Lineage (NCBI taxonomy): Bacteria > Bacillati > Actinomycetota > Actinomycetes > Pseudonocardiales > Pseudonocardiaceae > Kutzneria > Kutzneria chonburiensis. The sequence continues at coordinate 4,336,601 of NZ_CP097263.1, read as the reverse complement.
CGCCCGACCCGGTTCGTGTCCGAGCGGTTCGACCCGGCCAAGTCCATCGCCGAGCAGTTCCGCGGCGACCGGTCCGGGCTCAAGGACGGCGAGCTCGACGGCGCGATGCAGCACATCCGCTACGACGTGCGGCGTTTCGAGTCCAGCCCGGGCAAGTGGGTCCGCGAGTTCACGGTGCCGCTGGACCTGCGCTCGCAGAGCGGCTCCGTGTCGCACGAGGACCGCGCCGCGATGGCCGCCGACCTCCAGCGCCATCTCGACGAGACGGTCAACCACCGCTACAACCTGCCGGGCAGCGGCGACCAGCTGCACGTGACCGTGGATGCCCGGTCCAGCAACGACAAGGACCAGCACTGGCGCACGCACGACCTGCTCGGCGTGCCGGTGAACGTGCACGACAGCCGGGTCGACAAGGCCCCGCCGACCAACCAGACCAACTGGGACGTCCGCGATCCGCGCACCGGCCTGACCCACGAGATCATGCACTTCATCGGTCTCGGCGAGGGCTACAAGAACGACAAGCTGCTGTTCAACCGGGACGACGAGCCCGGCGTGATGGGCCGGGACGCCTGGTCCGACAACACGATCACCCGCGAGAACCTGGGCAAGATCGAGGACATTTCCAACCAGGCCAACGTTCGGGACCACCACCTCGGCGACGACGCACCGCCGCCGCGCGAGGAGTTGGACCGCGACACCCTCCCGCCGGCAACGGAAAACGACCGCCCGACGCGGCACACGCCGGCCGAGGTGATCACGCGCGACGACCGCGACATGCCGGGCGCGTTCGAGCAGCATGTCCCGGGTGATCCCCGCGAGCAGGAGCCGCAGCCGTTCCAGGAGCACCAGCCGAACATGGACGGCATCGGACTCGTGGAGTCCGTGCTGCGCAGTTCGGCCTTCCAGCACGCCGATGTGCCCGGCGCGACGCCGTTCGCCAACCGCGAGAACGTCAAGTCCGCCACCGACACCGTGCTGTCCAACATCAGGCAGAACCCGGACCGCTTCGCCTTCCCGGGGCTGGGCAACCGCGGCCTGTCCCGCTGGGCGGCCGATCACGTCGGGCCGGACGGCCTGGAGCGCGTCGCACCCGACCTGCGGCCCAACCGCGAAGGTCTGACCGATGACGCCCACACGCGGCAGTGGCGCGATGCCCTCACGCACGACCTCGAAGGCGGCTCGGCGCAGCGCTGGCAGTCGGTCCGGGACACGCTGCATGACGGGCCGATGTCCCACGGGGACAAGGAAGTCCTCAACCACGTCACCGATACGGTCGTCAACGAGCACCACCTGCCGACCTCGGCCGACCTGCTGACCAAGGGCCTGGAAACGCCCTCCTGGCACTCGTCGCACGTCGGCCAGCACCTGCCCGACGCCGTGGCCCACGGCCTCGGCGCGCACGTGGTCGTGCACGACGGCGAGACGCAGACCCACCACGGCCCGGACAACGCCCCGCACGTGGAGGTCCGCCAGCGCGACGGCCAGTTCTCCGCGCTGGGCCAGCCCAACCGTGACGAGATGCGGGCCGGTCTTGACGCGTGGCTGTCCGGCAAGACCACCCGCGAGATCGGCGAGCACGTGGCCGACATCGTGCACGGCGGCCAGGACAAGCGCGTTTTCGATGCCGTGCAGCGGATGCAGACGCTCAAGCGCGCGGTCGAGCACCCGGGCGGCCCCAACGAGTTCGTCCGCGACCTCACGTCCGAGGCCAACGGTTTCCGGGACCGGATCCGCAAGCTGGAGTCCGAGGGCAGCGCCCTGCCCAAGTTCATGCAGGGCAAGGAGACCCAGCGCTCCGAGCAGCGCCGGCAGCAGCAGATCGACGATCTGCGGCAGCTGCTGGACGACCGCAACAAGCGGATCACCCAGCTGCGCTCGGAGTCGCACACGCTCGGCCTGATGAACCTGGTCGACAAGCACGTCGAGGGCCGCAACGCCGACGGGCTCGCCACCCTCGGCGGGCACCAGATCGTCAACCTCGGCGAGCACCTGTCCAAGCAGGTCTCGGCGGCCGAGAAGGCCGGCTTCGACGCCTCCCACCTCAAGTCGCTCAACGACCGCGTGAGCAAGGAGATGGAGGTTCGGACGCTCTACAGCAAGGTCTCCAAGGACGGCGTCGAGAGCCTGCGCAAGATCCAGGAGGACTACGAGGTCGCGCTGCGCAACACCACGGAGGGCAAGGAGTCCCGCAGCGGCTTCCTGCACATGTTCTCCAGCCTGTTCGACGAGCGCACCCGCCAGCAGGACGACGAGCTGGAGGCCGACTTCCAGAAGGCCCAGCACGGTGTCGACGAGTCCCGGCGCCAGCTGGAGCTGATCGACCATCCCGATTATCGGGAGCGGTTCGAACGGGCCGAGGACAACTTCCGGACCATGCAGAAGCTGCGTGGCATCAACGCCCGCTCGCGCGGCGTCCAGGAACGCCAGGAGGCCCGGGCCGAGCAGGCGATGATGGCCCTCGTCGAGCAGCGCCGGCAGGAGGAGATCGAGCGCCAGCAGGCCGAGATCGCCGAGATGCTGGCCGACGCCGAGGCCAAGCAGCGGCAGCTGGACGAGCAGCTGGCGCACGACATCGAGCACGGCGCGATCGAGCGCCAGCAGCAGGAGATCCAGCGCGAGCTGGACCGGATGCAGGCCGACCAGGACCGGATCCAGGAGCAGGCCGACCGCAACCGGCTCGACGCGGCGCTGGAGCGCCAGCAGCACGAGTTGGACGAGCAGCTGTCCCGCGCCGAGCGGGAGGCGAACATCGCACCGCCGCGGGATCTCACGCCGCGGCAGGAGTTCCGCGCGTTCGAGGCCTCGCTGTACGGCAAGAGCGTCGAGGAGCTGCGGGAGCTCGACGAGGTGCACGGGGACGACCCGTTCCGGCACCGGGCCATCGAGCAGATGATCGACAACCACGCGATCTCGCAGAAGCCGGGCGGCATCGAGCAGCACCTGCGCGACCTCGAGCGCGAGGCCGAGCACACCCGCCGCCGGGCCGGCGAGCTGAGCAAGGCCACCGACCTGCTGCCGGACGCGTTCAAGTCCGAGTTGACCCGCCGCGACCAGGCCGACCGCGAGCGGCAGCAGTCCGAGCTCAAGCACCACGTGTGGCGGCTCAACAACGAGATCGAGCGGCTGCGGCACGACCGCAACGGCGCGATGACCACGCATGCGTTGTCGCTCAACGACGATCCGCACGCGCCGGGCTGGGACCGGTTGACGCCCAACGACTTGCTGGCGGTCGAGGACCACGTCAGCGATCTGATCCACGACGCGCAGCTGGGCGGCCACCCGACCGAGCACCTGGAGCGTCTGTTCGACCGGGCCCGCGACATGCGGGTGGTGGACCGGATTCCGTTGCCGGCAGCGGATTCCCAGCCGCGGCCGCACGTTCCGAGCCATGACGCCGGCCATGAGACGCCGCCGGCGCGCGAGCCCGTCGCCGACCATGAGCCAACGCCGGAGCCGCGGCCGTTCATGCGGTCGGGGTCGGACACCCGATCCGAGCACACGCCCGACGCCGACCTGCACCTGCCCGGCGGCATCCACCCGGTGGCCGAGGGTGGCCTGCGCTCGTTCGAGGCGTCGCTGTACGGCCGCGACCGCGCGGAACTCGAAGAGCTCCAGCAGCGCTACGCCCACGACCCGGCGCGCACGGACGCGATCAAGCGCATGGTCGACCTGAACCGGGCCGGCGACTACGACCACCGGATCCAGACCGCGCGCGAGGGCCTGCGCGACGCCCAGAACCGCCGAAACCGTTGGCGGCTCACCGATGTCGTGCCCAACGCGCTCAAGAACGACACCATGCGGCGCGAGCAGGCCGCCAACGACCAACGCGTGCAGACGGCGCAGGACCGGCTGACCAAGCTCACCAACGACCGGGACGCCGCGCTGACCGTGCAGGCGCTGCGGCTGCCCGACGACCCCGGCGGCCGCGGCTGGCGGGACATGAGCCGGGCCGACCTGGAGTCCGTGCACGAGCACGTCCAGCAGCAGATCCATGACGCGCGGCAGGGCGGACACCCGGTCGAGCACCTGGAGAAGTTCCGGGACTTCACGCAGAAGCTGCGCGAGGACCGCGGTTACGTCGCCGTGGATGAGCCTCCGCTGCCCCACGAGGTGCACCAGGGCGGCCGTCACGAGCCGGCCGAAGCCCCGCCCCGCCCGGACGAGCACGTCGAGGACCACGTGCCGACCCCGGAAGAGGAGAAGCGGGCCACGCAGGACGCGTGGCGGGAGGACTTCAACTTCCGCCGGGCCCAGTTCGGCGAGCTCGACGCCCACGAGCAGCGGCACTGGCTGCGCGAGGCCGGCGAGATCATGGCCGGCCGGCACGAGTCCCCGCCGATCAACCGCCGTGAGATGACGCCGGAGCAGGCGGCCAGGGCCAAGACGCTGGACGACATCCACACCGCAGTGGCCCAGCGCCTGTACGAGGACCGCAACAGCCGCAACCCCAGGGAAAGCGCGTATCGGCTCTCCGAGAACCTGCGCGACGTCTTCGACACCCGCCGCACCGAGGGTGGCGTCGGCGGCATGAAGCGGTTGCGCCGCCTGAGCAACGCCCTGCGGCCGTCGACCAGCTCCGGCCCGCAGCACGCCTCCACCAGCAACCACCCGTCCACCAGCAACAACGGCGGCCGGCGGCCGTCGATGAGTGGCCCGCGCCCGACCTCCGACGGCAGTTCCCACAGCAGCTGGTCGGCCGTCGACGCCCCGTTCGACGACCTGAACCGGCCGGTGCACGGCGTCACCACCGAGCGGGCGATCAGCTTCGTTGTCGGCGATCCCAACATGTTCGCCAACGAGCGCCGGTTCGTCGGCGACCTGTTCCCGGACCTGGCCAACGTCAACCCGAACTACGCCAACGACCGCCGGGCCCAGGTCAACTGCAGCTCGGCCGTGGTCGCCGTCGACTCCGTCCTCAGTGGACGGCCGGCGGTCGCCAACATGCACGAGATCCCGCACAACGACGCCTATCGCGGCGACCTGGACCTGTTGGCGCGCAACAACGCCAACTACCGGCCGGTGCGCGGCTTCGACGAGGTCGTCCAGCAGATGCGGGGCAACCCCGACCACCGCGGCCTGGTCTGGTTCCAGAATCCGGACGGCACGGCGCACGTGTTCAACGTGGTCAACACCGACCACGGCGTCGTCTTCCTCGACGGCCAGCGCAACGGCCTCGGCATCCTGCCGCACAACGCGCGGGACATCCAGTTCGCCCGCTACGTCGACACGCCGACGCCCCGCCGCAACTTCCTGAGCCTCGGCGGCGACCAGCGCGGTCGGTCGACCTCGATCTCCGGCGGTCACGGCCGCAGCAGCTCGCAAGGCCCGAACGACCGGGTGCAGCAGGGTCCGCTGCCGTCGCAGCGGCAGAACCAGCTGTCGTCGCGGATCCGGCACCTGGAAACCGACATCCCGAAGAAGCAGGGCCGGCTGGAGGAGCTCACCACCCAGCGCCAGACCACGCAGGACCAGCTCCGTCGCTACGAGGGACTGGCCGGCGACGCCGAGCGGCGGCTGACCGAGCTCGAGCAGCAGCACGGTCAGCTGCGGCACGAGGAGGAAGTGGCCCGGCGGGCCGCGGGCGAGGCGCAGGCCTACCGCGAGCGCATGCGCACCATCACGGACCGGAACAACACGTCCGAGAACCGGCACCTGGAGCGGGAGGCGAGGCGGGCCCGGACGCGGGCCGACGAGACCTACTCCCGGGCCTCGCAGGCGGTTCGCGACTTCGAGCCGCACGTGCAGGCCGCGCGGCAGCATCTTGACACTGCCGTCGGGCACGAGGAGCAGGCCCGCACCATCGACCACAACGTCGAGCTGGAACAGAACCACGCCCGCAGCGAGGTGAACGGTGCCCGTGCCGAGCTGACCCAGGCCCACACGCAGCTGCGTGAGGCCGAGCTGGCCAACGCCCGCGAACACGTGCGGGACGCGGAGGCCAAGCACAAGGCGGCGCAGAAAGAACTGGCCGATGCCGAGGCGGCCCGGCGGCAGGCCGCGCCGGCCCAGAACTTCGGCGGCCGCCAGCTGGAGATCCAGCTGGGCCAGGCCACTGCCCGCCGCAACGAGCTCGAGGGCCCGTTCCGCGCCAGGGAAACGGACCTCAACGAGCGTCAGGGCGAGTACAACGAGGCGCAGCGCAAGTACGACGAGGCGAAGCAGGCCGCCGACAACGCCCGCAACCGTGGCGTGTCCGGCGATCGCATGCGCCGGCTGGACGACACCCGCCGCACGTTGCGCGACGAGCGGGACGATGCCCGCACCGCGCGGGACAACGCGCGCCGTGAGGCCAATCGGGTCGGTGCCGCACTGGAAACCGCGCGCAGCGAGGTCCGCACGCTCGACCAGCGGCTGCGCCAGCACCGGCAGCTCGGCACCACGCCCAACTGGCACGTGGCCGGCGCGACCCGCAACCTCGATGTCGCGCGCCGCAACCTGGAGGCGGCCCGCAGCCACCTGACCGAGGTGGAGAACCGGGGCCGGCCGACTGGCGGCCGCGCCCGGGCCGGCAGCTTCTCCGGTGGCGTGCAGAACATCACGAACCGGCTCCGCTCGATGTCGGTGTCCCGCCCGGGAACCTCGCAGGACCACCGGCCGGCGTGGGCGCCGGAGGGCGAGGGCGTGGCGCACCACGAGCCGTCGGCCAAGGACGAAACCCTGTTCTCGCCGGACAAGTGGGCCGATCGCCGGGACGAGGCGCCGGTGGCGCACGTCAACACCGAGCGGTTCGACCCGAGCACCCGTGGCGACCGCACGGCCGACCGGCTGGACGGCTGGCAGACCCGCATCGCGTACGAGTCGCGGCGCATGGAGGTCGAGAACGGCAAGTGGGTCCGTGAGTTCACGGTCCGCCTGAACGCCAAGGCCGGCGAGGGCCTCGGTCCGGACGATGTCCGTGCCGCGCAGGAGAAGTTGACGCAGACGGTCGACGACCACATCAACGGCCGTTACCGGCTGCCCGGCGGCGACCAGTTCCACCTGCGGGTGGAATTCGGTGGTGACGGGCCGAAGCACGGCGAAGTCACCGTCCACAATGGTCCGAAGACGGACCAGGCGTCGTGGTCCAAGGACGCCACGGGCCCGGTGCTGCTGCACGAGGTGCTGCACAACCTGGGTCTGAAGGACGAGTACCGCCAGGGCGACGCGATCTTCCGCGCCAAGGTGGACGACAAGGATGTCCGTGGCCCGATGGGCAAGGACGTCCTGTCCAAGGCGCCGGAGCTGACCGGCGACCATCTGCGCACGATCGACGACGTGCAGAAGGCCAGTGCCGTGCAGCATGATCTGCCGCTGGTCGACCGCGGTCCGCTGCCGAAGTCGCCCGAGCACCGCCCGGACGTCGAGGACCCGTGGACCACCACCAGGCACGACGACGACGGGCACCGGCCGGCCCCCGCGCCGAACGACCCGTACTCGAACCTGCCGGCGCACCGCAACCGGACCCGGCGGGGGTCGCGCCAGGACGAGCGGGACTGGAAGGAGCAGCGCCAGCACGACGATCGTGAGCTGCCGTCGCTGCGGCCGATGTTGGAGGCACTGCCGCCGGCCCCGCCGAAGGTGGTGCGCCCGCGCGAGCACGTGGCCGCCGACTTCTCGGAGTCGTTGGAGCAGATGGGTCTCCGGCCGTACCTGTCCGGCGGCGCGGCGCTGGGCTTCCACGGCGGTCTGCGCCCGATCGGCGACCTGGACTTCCGGGTCGCCGGCGAGAGCGGCATCCGCACCTTCGACGACGGCGGCCGCGGTTCCGGCGTGCTGCATACCCTCAACAGCAACACATTGCCGCGCGTGGTCAACGAGTACCACGGCGATGCCAACGCGAATCGGGCCGAGCGCGGCGGCCAGCTCGACCAGCTGCGGCCGGTCGGCTCGCCGCTGACCATCGGCACGGACAACTGGCTGGGCCACGAGGTCAGCCTGTCCGCGGTGCCGGGCAACCGGCCCCGGACGGTCCGGATGGATCCGGGCGGTCTGCACCGTCCGATCGACGTGCTGTCGCTGGAAGATCTCCGTGCCGACAAGGCGAAGACGATCCTCACGCGGACCAAGCGCGACCAGGAGAGCGTGAAGAAGGTCGCGCAGGACCTGATCGACTTCCTCGACGCGGCCGACCTCATCGACGGCCGGCGCAACGGCCGGTCCGGCATCTCGCAGCACGTGGACGAGGCGCTGGGCGACCGGGTCAACGAGTACAAGGGCGCCAACCTCGACGGCTCCAACCTGCACCACCTGCCCAACCACCAGGTCGTCGACCTGATGAAGGCCCGCCTGGTCGAGACGGCCAAGGCCCACGTGCGCAACGGCGCCCGGGCCGACGCCTTCCACGACATCGTCCGCAAGCGCGAGAACCAGGTCCAGAGCCAGCTCAACCACGCCGCCCGGTACGCGCACGTCAGCGAGGACGCGGCCCGGCACGCGCAGTCGCTGGAACGCGAGCTCCAGTACGTGAAGTCGCGCCGCCGGACCATCGAGCGGCAGCTGGAGTCGTTGAGCCACCTGCACACCGAGCCGGCCGCCACCAGCACGGTCCGGCCGTGGATGCGCCAGTGGAACGACCCGTCCTCGTACGGGCCGCCGCGCGAGTCCCGCAACGTGCACGCCACCGGCAACATCCAGGGCGACCGCTCGATGTCGCCGGAGTACCACTCGGGCGCTTCCACGCCGGAGCTGCCGGTACGGGACATCGCCGACCTGCACGCGCCGGACGTCGAGCAGAAGCTGTTGTCCAAGCTGCCCAAGGCATCGCCGGAAGCCATGGCGGTGGCCAAGACGCTGGCCTTCTCCGGCGGCTTCCGCCGGCTGCACAACGCCGCCGACAGCAACGAGACCCGCGAGCAGTTCGGGCTGTCCAAGAACGAGTTCTCCAAGGCGTTCAAGGAACTCAGCAAGGCCAAGCTGGTGCTGGACGGCCGTGAGGGCCTGCACCTGAGCTCCGAGGGCTACCGGCTGCTGGTGCCGCACGAGGGCCCGTACCGCGTCCCGAACCCGACGCCGCGGCGCCCGCTGCACGACTACACCGACGGCCACTACCCGGCATCCGCCCCGCACGGCGACGCCGTGGAGCCGCACGGGCCGTCGGCCAAGGACGAAACCCTGTTCTCGCAGGACAAATGGGCTCATCGCCGGGACGACGCCCCGGTGGCCCAGGTCAACACCGAGCGGTTCGACCCGAGCACCCGTGGCGACCGCACGGCCAAGCTGCTGGACGGCTGGCAGACGCGGATCGGGTACGAGTCACGGCGGATCGAGGTCGAGAACGGCAAGTGGGTCCGTGAGTTCACGGTCCGTATGGACACCAAGGCCGGCGAGGGCATCACGCCGGCGGATGTCCGTGCCGCGCAGGAGAAGCTGACCCGGTCGATCGACGACCACATCAACGGCCGTCACCGGCTGCCCGGCGGCGATCAGTTCCATCTGCGGGTGGAATTCGGCGGCGAGGGGCCGAAGCACGGCGACGTGACCGTCCACAATGGTCCGAAGACCGATCAGGCCGGCTGGTCCAAGGACGCCACCGGACCGGTGCTGCTGCACGAGGTCCTGCACAACCTGGGCCTCAAGGACGAGTACCGCCAGGGTGACGCGATCTTCCGCGCCAAGGTGGACGACAAGGATGTCCGTGGCCCCATGGGCAAGGACGTCCTCGACCGGGCCCCGGAGCTGACCGAGGACCACCTGCGCACGATCGACGACGTGCAGAAGGCCAGCGCGGTCCAGCATGACCACCCACTGGTCGACCGCGGCCCGCTGCCGCCGACGCGGCAGGACCGCGACGTCGAGAACCCGTGGAACCTGACCCGGCACGACGAGGACACGCCCGGCCACCGCCCCGCCCCGGCCCCGCACGAGGAGGAAAGTCCCGCTTCCAGCCGGGAGGCCTGGCGCGACGACATGAACCTGCGCAAGGCCTGGTTCGCCGAGCTGGACCAGGACGAGCAGCACCACTACCTGGCCGAGGCCGGCGACCTGATGGCCGACCGGCACGAGGCCCCGCCGCTGTTCCGCAAGGACCTCACGCCCGAGGAAACGGCGCACGCCAAGCTGCTCGACGACATCCACACCGCCGTCGCCTACCGCCTGTACGAGGACCGCAACAACCGCCATCCCTTCGACGGCGCCGAGCGGCTGTCCGAGACCCTGCGGGACGTCTTCGACACCCGCCGGACCGAGGGCGGCCCCGGCGGCATGAAGAAGTTCATGCAGGGCCTGCGTCGCGGCAGCGTTTCCGGCCCGCGGCCGGAGATCCAGCAGCTGCGCCACCAGCAGCCCCAGCACGACGCCTCGGCCCGTAGCAGCGGCAGCAGCTGGTCCAACCTGCACACGCCGTGGAGCGACCTCAAGCACACCGTGCCCGGCGTGACCTCCAAGGCCGCCATCACGCACACCCCGTCGTACGACCACGAGCGCATCCGGCAGGAGAACGAGTTCGTCAAGGACCAGTTCCCGGACGTGCGCGGCGTCAACCCGAGCTTCGGCCGGGACCCGAACGCCGGTGTCAACTGCTCCTCGGCCGTGGCCGCGGTGGACAAGGTGCTCGACGGCGAGCGCGCGGTCGCGCCGGTGCACCCGAAGCCGCAGCTGGAGCCGTACCGGGCCGACCGGCGCATGCTCAAGCGGGTCGGCGCCGAGTACGAGCACGTCAACGGCTTCGACGACGTGATCGACCGGATCTCGGGCGACCGGTTCAACCGCGGCCTGGTCTGGTTCGACCACAGCAACGGCAGCCACGTGGTCAACGTGCTCAACACCGAGCACGGCGTGGTCTTCCTCGACGGGCAGCGCAACGGCCTGGCCGAGCTGCCGCGTGGCGCGCACAACGTCCGGCTGGCCATGTACAGCGCCGCACCCAAGCCGCGGCGCAACGTCTTCGACATCGGCGGCGGCCGTGCTCGTGCCGAGTCGTTCTCCATGGGGCAGACCGGCCACGGCCGCAGCCAGTCGGTCGGCCCGCGCCGGGACGTGGCCGCGCCGGCGGCCCAGCACGTGCCGTCGCCCATGGAGCACGCGCAGGTCGAGCACATCGCCAAGCTCGACAAGAACCTGGCCGACCACCGGAAGTACCTGGCCGACGTCGAGAAGCACCTGAGCAGCCTGGACGACACGGCCCGCAAGGCGGCCAAGGCGGCCCGCGACACCGACGAGCACTACCTGGCCCGGGTACGGCACCAGGAGGAGCTGCGGCGGCAGCGTGACCAGGCCGACGACCACGCCGACACGACTCAGCGTGCGCGGGAGACGGCCCGGGAGGACCGCCGTCGGCTGCGCACCCAGCACGCCCAGGAGCTCGAGAACCAGGCGATCAGGGAGCGCGACGACGCCAAACTGGCGGCCAAGGAGGCCGACCGGCAGCTGTCCGCGTACCGGCAAGGTACGCGGGAGGCGTTGGGCCAGCGCGATGCCGCCGCACAGTGGCACGAGAAGGCCAGCGCCGACGCGGCCCCGTGGTACAAGCAGCGCGACGATGCCCACGTCGCGGTGGAGAAGGCCGAGGGCACGCTGCGGGATGCCCGGCAGCAGCTGCACAAGATCCGGGTGGACGAGGCCCGGGCCGACGTCGAGCGGCTGGAGAAGGAGCTCGGCGCGGCCAAGCAGCAGGTCCAGACGATCAACAAGGGCAAGGCCAAGGTCACCCACGAGCAGGCCGAGGCCGAGCAGCGGGCGCGCGAGGCGGTGACCGCGGCCGAGTCGGAGCGGGCCGAGACCGAGCGGCAGATCGCCGAGCACCGCAAGCAGCTCGACGCCGCCCAGAAGACGCTGACCGACGTGCAGCGGACCTATGACGACGCCAAGAAGGCGCACCGCGACGCGCGGGACGCCGGCGTCAGCGGCTCGCGGCTGACCAAGCTGGCCAACACCCGCGCGCACTGGGAAGAACAGCGCAACATCCAGGCCAAGTACCGGGCCGATGTCGACGCGAATCTCAAGTGGTACCAGAACAAGCTGCCGTCGGATCACCGCCGGATCGGCGAGGCCAACCAGGCGCTGGCCCAGACCGAGCAGGGCGCGCACTACCAGACCTGGGTGGCCGACGGCGCGCACGACCACCTCCAGCAGGTGCAGAACCAGCTGCGGGAGGCCAAGGCGCACCTCAAGGACGTCACCGGCGGCGACCAGGTTCGCGGTCGCAAGCTGAGCCTGACCAACGTGACCAACGCGCTGCGCGGCGTCTCGCTGTCGCGGCCGAGCACCTCGCACGGCGACCCGTACGGCCACCGCCCGGCCTGGGCCCCCGAGGGCGATTCCGTTGTCTCGCACCACGAGCCGTCGCCCAAGGACCCGGAGCTGTTCCACCACGACCAGTGGGAGTCGTTGCGGGACCAGGCCCCGGCCGCGCACGTCGACACCGAGCGGTTCGACCCGAGCAAGCGCGGGGCCGACGGCAAGGGCCGCATCGACGGCTGGCAGACCCGGATCGGCTACGAGTCGCGCCGGATGGAGATCACCGACGGCAAGTGGGTCCGCGAGTTCACCGTTCGGCTCAACGCCAAGGCCGGCGAGGGCGTCTCCGAGCACGAGCTGGTGTCGGCGCAGGAACGCCTGGTCAAGTCGGTCGAGGACCACATCAACGGCCGCTACCGGCTGCCCGGCGGCGACCAGTTCCACCTGCGCGTCGAATTCGGTGGCGAGGGGCCGAAGCACGGCAACGTGACCGTCCACAATGGAACCAAGACCGATCAGGCCGGCTGGTCGAAGGACGCGACCGGATCCGTGCTGCTGCACGAGGTCCTGCACAACCTGGGCCTGAAGGACGAGTACAAGCAGGACAACGCCGTCTTCCGCGACAAGGTCGAGGACAAGGACGTGCGCGGCCCGATGGGCCGGGATGTCCTCGACCGTGCCCCGGAGCTGACCGACGAACACCTGCGCACGATCGACGACGTGCAGAAGGCCAGCGCGGTGCAGCACGACCTGCCGCTGGTCGACCGCGGCCCGCTGCCGCCGTCGGCCGAGCACCGGGACGTCGAGGACCCGTGGACCACCACCGAGCACGAGGGTGACGGGCACCGGCCGGCACCGTCGCCGTACTACGGCGACTCGGTCTACCACCAGTTGCCGGCGCACCAGGGCAACAGCGGCCGCCGGCCGTCGCGGCAGGAATGGTTCGACGCCAAGCGTTCCACCCAGCACGAAGAGCGTGAGCTGCCGTCGCTGCGGCCGCTGGCGCAGGCGCTGCCGACGGCCCCGCCCAAGGTCGTCCGGCCGCGCGAGCGGGTGGCCGCGGACTTCTCCGACGCGTTGCAGAAGATGGGCCTGCGGCCGTACCTGTCCGGCGGTGGGGCGCTGGGCTTCCACGGCGGTCTGCGCCCGATCGGCGACCTGGACTTCCGGGTGGCCGGCGACAGCGAGATCGTGCACTTCGCCGACGGCGGCAAGGGCTCGGCCGTGCTGACCACGTTGAACGGCAACACCTTGCCGCGCGTGGTCAACGAGTACCACAACGACGCCAACGCCAACCGGGCCGAGCGCGGCGGCCAGCTCGACCAGCTGCACCCGATCGGCTCCTCGCTGACCATCGGCACCGACAACTGGCTGGGCCACGAGGTCAGCCTGTCGGCGGTGCCGGGCAACCGGCCGCGCACGGTGACGATGGACCCGGGCGGCTTCGGCCGGCCGATCGACGTGCTGTCGCTGGAGGATCTGCGCGCCGACAAGGCGAAGACGATCCTGACCCGTACCAAGCACGGCCAGGACAGCGTGAAGAAGGTCGCGCAGGACCTGATCGACTTCCTGGACGCCGCGCAGCTGATCGACAAGCGGGCCGGCGTCGGGCAGCACGTGGATGCCGCGCTGCACGACCGGGTCTACGAGTACAAGGGAGCCAACCTCGACGGCTCCAACCTGCACCACCTGCCCAACCGCCAGGTCGTCGACCTGATGAAGGCGCGGCTGGTGGAGACGGCCAAGGACCACGTGCGCAACGGCGCGCGGGCCGACGCGTTCCACGACATCATCCGCAAGCGCGAGCGCAGCGTCGAGGACCAGATCAAGTACGCGGCCCACGAGGTCAAGCGCGGCCGTATGGATCCGGCCGTGGTCGACCGGCTCAACGACGAGTACCACTACGTCAAGGACCGCCGCCGGGCCATCGAGAAGCAGCTGGAGTCGTTGAGCCGCCTGCACACCGAGCCCACCGCCACCAGCGCCGTCCGGCCGTGGATGGACACGTGGAACGACCCGGCCAACTACGGGCCGCCGTCGACCTCGCGCAACATCCGTGCCACCGGCAACATCCAGGGCGACCGGTCGATGTCGCCGGAGTACCACTCCGGCGCCTCCACGCCCGAGCAGCCGGTGCGCGAGCTGCACGAGCTGCACGCGCCGGACGTCGAGCAGAACCTGCGGACGAAGATCCCCAACGCCGCGCCGGAGACCGTGAAGGTGGCCAAGACGCTGGCCTTCTCCCGCGGCTTCCGCAAGATGGGCAACACCAACGACGAGATGGAGACGCAGCGCCAGTTCGGCGTCTCCAAGAACGAGTTCGCCAAGGCGTACAAGGAGCTGACCAAGGCCAAGCTGGCCATGCCGGGCAAGGAGGGCTTCCACCTCACCACCGAGGGCTACAAGCTTCTGGTGCCGCAGGAGGGCGCGCACCGCGTGCCCAACCCGACGCCGCGCCGGCCGCTCTACGACTACGCCAGCCACTACCCGGCGTACGCGCCGAAGGGCGACGGTGTCGAGCCGCACGGTCCGTCGGCCAAGGACGAAACCCTGTTCGCACAGGACAAGTGGGCCCATCGCCGGGACGACGCGCCGGTGTCGCATGTGGACACCGAGCGGTTCGACCCGAGCACCCGTGGCGATCGCACGGCTGATCGGCTGGACGGCTGGCAGACCCGGATCGCCCACGAGACGCGGCGGATCGAGGTCGAGCCGGGCAAGTGGGTCCGTGAGTTCACGGTCCGCCTCAACACCAAGGCCGGCGAAGGTGTCAGTCACGACGATGTCCGGGCCACGCAGGAGAAGCTGACCAAGACGGTCGAGGACCACATCAACGGCCGGTACCGGC
Source organism: Kutzneria chonburiensis (assembly GCF_028622115.1). Taxonomy (NCBI): domain Bacteria; kingdom Bacillati; phylum Actinomycetota; class Actinomycetes; order Pseudonocardiales; family Pseudonocardiaceae; genus Kutzneria; species Kutzneria chonburiensis. The sequence continues at coordinate 4,321,600 of NZ_CP097263.1, read as the reverse complement.
TGCCCGGCGGCGACCAGTTCCACCTGCGGGTCGAATTCGGCGGCGAGGGGCCGAAGCACGGCGACGTCACCGTCCACAATGGAGGCGACACCAACCAGGCCAAGTGGTCGGCCAAGGCCACCGGACCCGTGCTGCTGCACGAGGTCCTGCACAACCTGGGCCTCAAGGACGAGTACCGCCAGGACGACGCGATCTTCCGGGCCAAGGTCGAGGACGCGGATGTCGAAGGCCCGATGGGCAAGTCCGTGCTGGACAAGGCCCCGGAGCTGACCGACGACCACCTGCGCACGATCGACGACGTGTCCAAGTCGGGCACCGTCCAGCACGACCACCCGCTGGTCGACCGCGGCCCGCTGCCGGAGACGGCCAAGCGCGGCGACACCGAGGACCCGTGGACCACGTCCGAGCGCGACGCCGACGGCGTCGAGCACCGGCCGGCCCCGGCCCCGTTCGACCAGAACTCGCCGTACCACCAGCTGCCGGCGCACCAGGGCGGCAGCGGCCGGCGCCTGTCGCGGCAGGAGATGCGCGACGACAAGCTGTCCGGCAATCGCCCCGACCCGCGGCCGTTCGAGACGGTCACGCGGGCCCCGGAGACCGAGCCGACCGTGGTCCGGCCGCTGGGCCGGGTCGCGTCGGAGTTCGCCGAGGCGGTCGAGAAGCTGGGCTACAAGCCGTATCTGTCCGGCGGTGCCGCGCTGGGCTTCCACGGTGGTCTGCGGCCGATCGGCGACCTGGACTTCCGGGTCGCCGGCGACAGCGGCGTGCTCAACTTCGCCGACGGCGCAAGGGGAACCGACCTGTTCCGGGCGATCAACGAGACGATCATCCCCGGCAAGATCAACGAGTATCACGTCGACGTCAAGGCCGGGCAGGCCGGTCGGGGCGGCCAGCTGGACCGGCTGGGCGAGCTGGGCGGCGGCCGGACCATCGGCACGCACAACTGGTTCGGCCACGAGGTCAGCCTCTCGGCCGTCGGCGGCCACCGGCCGCGGACCGTGCGCAAGGATCCGGGCAGCGGCCGGCCGATCGACGTGCTGTCGCTGGAGGACCTGCGGGCCGACAAGGCCAAGACGATCCTCAAGCGCACCAAGCGAAACGAGGACAGCGTCAAGAAGGTGGCCCAGGACCTGATCGACTTCCTGGACGCCTCCGACCTGCTGGACCGCAACGCCGGCGTCGCCCGGCACGCCGACCAGGCGCTGCGCGACCGTATCGAGGACTACCGCAGCGGCAATCTCGAGGGCTCCAACCTGCACCACTTCACCGACCAGCAGGTGCACGACCTGATGAAGGCCCGCCTGGTCGAGACGGCCCGGGCGCACGTGCAGAACGGCGACCGCCAGCGGGCGTTCCACGACATCGTGCGCAAGCGCGAGCGCGGCATCGAGGAGCAGCTCCGCCTGGCCCAGCGCGATGCCAAGCGGGGCAACCAGGACGCTGCTTATGCGGCGCACCGGCTCCAGCAGGACCTGGACTACACCAAGGGCCGCCGGCGTCGGATCGAACGGCAGCTGGAGTCGTTGAGCCGCTTGGAAACCGACCCGGCTGCGACCAACGCGGTCCGGCCGTGGATGGATCAGTGGAACGACCGGTCCAGCTACGGCCCGCCGCAGTCGTCGAAGAACATCCGCGAGGCCGGCAACGTGCAGGGCGACCGGTCCATGTCGCCGGAGTACCACTCGGGCCGGTCCACGCCGGAACGGCCGGTGGACGAGCTGACCGGCCTGCACGCGCCGGACGTCGAGCGCGACCTGCGGTCGGTGCTGCCCAACGCTTCGCCCGAGGCCATTGCCGTGGCCAAGGTACTGGTGTTCGAGCGGGGCTTCCGCAAGCTCGACGACGTCGGCAACGAGATGGAGGTCCGGCAGCAGTTCGGCATGTCGAAGGGCGCTTTCCGGCGGGCCTTCGAAGCGTTGTCGGGGGCCAACCTGGTGCACGGCGACCGTGAAGGCCTGCACCTGACCCGTGAGGGCTGGAACCTGTTGGTGCCGCGGGACGGCGCGCACCAGGTGCTCAACCCGACGCCGCGCCGGCCGCTGTACGACGGCCGCCCCGCGCCGCACTGGCAGGACCACACCGCCACCGACCAGCCGGTTTCGCTGCACCCGGACACCACGGCCCCCGAGCCGCGGCCGTCCGAGCTGACCGCCGACGAGTGGAACCGGCAGTACGACGAGGGCCGCGAGCGGGCCCCGCACCGGACCGTCGAGCTGGACGACCCGGACGTGCTGCGCCAGGTTCCGCGCACCCACGAGGACGGCCGCCCGGCCGAGCTGAACCGGGTCGACGGCCGCATCCACTACGACGTGCGCCGCATGGAGGTCCAGCCCGGGCACTGGGTCCGGGAGCACACCGTCAAGCTGCACCTGGCCGCCGACGCCGACATCCACCCGGCGCAGCTCGACGTGCTGAAGGCCCGCGTGGCCCAGGGCGTCGACGAGCTGTACAACCACCAGCACCGGCTGCCGGAGTCCGGCGACCTGCTGCACGTGCGGGTGGAGTTCCACGACGACCCGGCGGCCGCGCACGAGACCGTGCACGTGGGCCAGGACGGGCCGATCGACCAGCACCACTGGCCGATCGACGGCTCGGAACGACTGTTCGTACACGAGGTCGGCCACTTCCTCGGCCTGCCCGACCGCTACAACGACGTCGCGCCGGACCCGGCCAACCCGAACCGGATCGCCGGCAAGGACGACGCCGTCCGGGTGTTCAACAGCGATACCGGTGTGGGGGCGCGGAACCGGATCGACGACGGCAGCAGCCCGATGGGCGAGGGCATCGCCGACCGTGACGCCCGTTTCCAGGACGTCGACCTCGCGACCATCGAGCGCGTGGCCGACGACCACGCCGCCTTGCCGGACACCTCGCACGAGATGTTCACCGGCGAGCGGGACGTGCCGGAAGGATTGCACGCCAAGGAGATCGACCAGTCCGCTGAGGACACCGCCGAGCCGACGCCCGGCGGTACCGGCGTCGGCCGGTCCTTCGCCAGCCGGCTCAACCAGCACCTGGGCAAGGCCCACGACAGCTGGGACATCTGGCAGCGGCTGGCCGACGAGCTCCGTGCCGACCCGGAGCGGCACCTGCCCGGACTGGACCAAAAGGTCCAGAACGACATCGCCGACCGCATCGAGTCCGGCGACCGCTGGACCGCCGAGCACATCAAGGCGGCCAACTCGGCGGTGGCGCATGCCTTCCACACCACCGACTTCGTCGACCACCCGGTCCCGGTCCGTGACCACAGCGGCGAAACCGTGCCGGTGCCGACGCGGTCCCGGCCCGCTCCTGGAGGCATGGCGGCCATCCACGAGGAGGAGTTCCTCGACCACGAGCAGCTGCCGAGTTACGTGCGGGACAACGAATCCCTCGGTCTCGGCCGGCTGATGGACGGTGACGCGCTGGCCGACCGCATCGGCCGGGGCATCACCGAGCTGCTGCCGCACGGCATCGAGGAGCGGGCCACCGCGCGGGGCCTGGACGACGTGCACCACGCCGTGACGGAGAACTTCGACTCGCTGCTCGGCCAGGGCCGCAAGTTCGAGGTCCGGGTGGGCGACAAGGTGTACGAGGCCACCGTGAAGGCCAAGGTGGACTTCACCGACTCGCTGCGGGTCAGCGACCCGGACCGCAGCCTCGACCGCGCCGGCGGCACCGACCGGTCCACGTCCGAGAGCACGACCAAGGCCAAGCAGCACGACCTGGCCGCCGCGGTCAGCGCCGGCAACGGCATCGGCGGCGGCTCGGTGTTCGCCTCGGTGCTGCACGCCAAGCCGGTGGTCACGCTGGAGTCCTCGCACGGCGCCAGCCACTCGGTGTCGATCAGCCACGAGGGCTCGGACGTCGTCGATGCCAAGGCGCACATCGAGATCCGGCTGACCGACAAGGACGGCGCCGTCACCGGTGCGGGCATCGACCGGTTCGAGCACGACGCCTCGATCGCCCTGCCGCACGACGCCGTCGGCGACAAGCCGGCGGCCGCGGTCCCGCACGCCGTAAGGACCGAGGGCCTGTCGGTGTTCGCCGCCGAGTCGGTCAGCGGTGTGCACGGGGCGTTCGACCTGATGGCCAAGGACCTGCACCCCAAGGTCACCGCCATCGGCTCGCCCGGACGCAAGCAGCTGCTGCACTTCCTGTCCGCCGGCAACATCAAGGACAACCTGCCGGCCATGAGCAAGGACTGGATCTACTCGCCGGACCTGCTCAGCGCCGACGGCAGCAAGATCGGCGCGGTCCGGATGAAGATCGAACCGGTCGACGCCACGCTGGAGGGCAGCGGCCAGGGCTACAAGATCGGTTCCACGCTGGGCGGATCCGGCAGCGCCGGCCGGTCCAACACCTCCACCACCGGCGGCGAACTGTGGCTGGGCGGCAGCGCCGCCGGCGTCGCCGACCCGACGCACAGCATCTCCGCCGGGGCCAGCCTGACCGCCGCGTTCAGCAAGACCGACAGCCTCGGCACGAAGATCGGCGACGCCGCCAAGTGGCAGTCGGTGCTGGAGACCGAGGGCGTCACCGGCCTGTACAAGATGGGCTTCAAGCTGCACGTGCAGGCCATCGGGCACGAGCCGGTGGTGTTCCGTGACGGCGCCGCGCACGTGCGGATGTCCGGTGTCGAGGCCAACCGGGCCGGTATCGAGCCGCCGCACGGCGCCAAGACCGACTTCGAGCCGACGCCGGAGCCGCTGCACGCGCCCAGCTACCTGTCCTCGGGCAAGTCCATGGGCCTGGCCAAGATCCTCAGCCTGTCCGGCGGCGACGACGTGCGCCAGCGGGTCGAGGAAACCTTGCTGGGCAACGACAAGCTCAAGGAGCTGGCGCCGGACTTCGGCAGCGCCAAGTTCGCCGACGCCTCCCGTGGCGACAAGGCGCTGGCCGCGGCCAACCGCCGCGAGCTGGACACCAAGCTGTCCGACGAGCACCTCGCGGCCAACATGGACAGCATGCTCGGCGACGGCATGAAGATCCGCCTGAAGAAGCCGGGCCTGTTCTTCAACCGCTACGTCACCGTCACGGTCAAGGCCCGCCTGACCGAGTTCGAGCACCTCGGCCAGGCCCCCGACCACACCGTGACCGGGGCCGGCGGCACCTCGCACGAGCTGGGCATCTCCGGCTCGTCGAAGAAGGGCGTCACGGTGTACGCGGACGGCCGCGTCACCACGCCGTTCGACGGCGGCCACGTCAAGGGCGCGCCGACCGCCTCGGTCGGCGTCCAGTACGGCTACAACCGGGCCCACGACACCGAAGCCGGCCCGTCGACCGGGCACAAGCTGTCCACCGGCGGCGGCGAGGACGTGCACGGCTTCAAGGCCAAGGTGGCCTACGACGTCACCGTGGACGACCACAGCCGGTCCCGATCCTGGGTCCGCCGGCTGACCCCGGGCACCCCCGGCACCGATGTGCCGACCGTGCACCGGACTCCGCACGTGGGCCCGAACGACGGCACGCACCGCACGCCGCCGGCCGGCGAGGTCACCGTGCTGGTGCCGCACAGCCTGACCAGCAAGACCCCGCCGCACCAGCACGTGGACAACCACGTCACCACGCCGATGGCCGACGCGCCGCACATCAGCGACCTGCGGGCCACCGCCCGGGCCAAGCGGCAGCCGGAGTTCCAGCGGGTGGAGGCGATCGTCGGCGCGGAGCACATCCACCGCGCCGCCGAGGAGGCCCTGGCCGAGGCCGGCGGCGGCGACCGCGCGCTGGCCTTGCAGGGCACGGTCAGCGCCGACGCGCTGCACCACGCCTTCAGCCCGGAGACGCTGACCGCCGACCCGCAGTTGGTTTCGCACGGCGTGCAGCTGGACGGCTTGCAGCACAACCGGCGCGTGATGGACCGGGTCGGCGCGGTCGGCATGACCATGGAGCTGACCGAGCCGAAGCTGGTGTCGGTCTCCGACGAGATCTCGTTGAAGCAGCAGCAATCCGGCGGCTACTCGGCCAGCGGGGCCAAGCAGACGCAGCATTCCGTCGGCATCAACGTCGGCACGTCCTCGTCCCGCAACGCCCTCACCCTCACGCCGGACACCGCGCACCCGCACGGCCGGGCCGGCATCTTCGCCACTGCGAGCCTGCGCAACTGGACCTGGACGTCCAAAATCGCGCGGTCGATGGGCGGCACCGCCGAGCACAGCGTGTCCTCGCCGGACGGCCGGACCGTGCTGCTGCGGATGAACGCCAAGGTCCACGTCGTGGCCGAGTCGCGGCAGACGAACATGTTGCACGACACCGATGTCCGCACCGCCGGCCGTACGGTCGACCTGCCGGACAGCGTGTTCGTGCGCGTCACCGAGCAGCAGGCGCGGGCCATGGGCGTGCTGCCCGAGCACGACCTGGCGACCGATCCGACGCCGATCGGGCCCAAGCCGGGCCTGCCGGTGCCGAACACGCTGCGCACCGAGCGTCCGTCGATCGGCTTCGGCCACGTCGAGCCGACCGGCGACCTGGTCAAGCTGGTGCCGTCGCTGCGGGAGAACCTGGGCGGCCTCGGCAAGGAGCTGCTGCCGCAGTCCGTGCTGGACGACGCCATGGGCAACCTGCGCCGCCTTGAGGAGCAGTCCTCACAGGACGGTGTTCGCTCCCTTGTGGACAGTGCCCTCAACGGTGGCGTGTCGCTGATGACGCCGAAGCCCAACACCTTCACGCACGACAACTACGAGGTCGTGCTGCACGCGACGCCGACCGAGGACGGGCCGACCTATCTCGGCGTGTCCCACGACGGCAGCAAGATGGCGCACAACGCCACCGGCGCCCTGTCCGAGGCCCAGACCAAGGGCAAGGAGGCCAGTTCCGGCGTTGGCGGGCGGTTCCTGGGCACGGGTCTGCCGCAGCTGAAGGACCCGGCGGCCAGCATGACCGTCAACAATGCCACCTCGGCCAGCATCACCCACTCCACCGGCACCAAGACCACCAGGACCGACTCGACCGAGGTCACGCAGACCAGCGAGGCCAGTGGTCCGCAGGCCCGGTTCAAGCTGCCGGTGAACTTCCGGCTGGAGATCAAGCACAAGGGCGAGCACCTCCAGTTCTCCGAGCCCGAGCCGCACGACCTGGTGGTCCGCAAGCTGGCCGACGACGTCAGCACCACCACCGACGTGCCGGTACGTAACGGTGCAACCGTTACTCGGATGGAGGACGGGCCGGTCGACCACGCCGCCTGGCAGCGTGACGGCGCCAAGCTGCCGGACGAGGTGCACGTCGACGACTTCACCGGCCCGGTGAACCTGCTGCGCACCGAGGCCCGGCGGCTGGCCGGCGACCTGAGCAGCACCTCCGAGCACGCGCTGACCACCACGCTCACCCCCGAGGTGATCAAGGCCAACCTGCCGGCGATGCTGCGCGGCCCGGTCGACCTGCCCGGCCTGCGCGAAGCCGGCCTGACCGCGTACGCCAAGCTCACCAACCCGCGCCTGGTCACCGTCAGCGACTCCGTCGACCTGGGCGGCGGCACCGCGCACTCGTCGAAGATCGACACGACCGTGTCGCGGACGGTCTCGGGCTCGGTCAACGCGATCATCGGCGGCGTCGGCGGCAACGTCACCGACGGCCCGCACGCCCCGCAGCACCGGGACTTCAACGCCGGCGAGTCCGGCGTGTACCTGGACCGCGGCGGCATGTCGCACAGCCAGAGCTCCAGCACCAGCGGCGCCGTGCACCCGGCCCCGGCCGGCAGCACGAGCCACCCCGGTCGCACCCAGGTTCTGGTGCACGACACCGAGATCCGCCTGGTCAAGGGCGACCGGGCGGTGTCGCTCAAGTTCGACGACTCGTCCCGGATCCGGACCTACGACGACGGCACGCTGCCCGAGCCGGTCCGGCAGGCCCAGGACAAGGTCCGCGACACCGAGAAGGCCTGGCGGACCGCCGAGAACAACGTCGTCAAGGCCCGGCACGTGGCCGACGACGCCTACCTGGCCGCCAAGGAGCAGACCGAGCCGCTGCGCGAGCAGCTGGAACGCAACCGCCGGGCCCAGGAGACCAACAACGACGAGCTCGGACGGCTGCGCGGCGAGCTGTACAACGCCTACGCGGCCGACGACCGGCCCCGTATCGACCAGGTCGAGCAGCAGCTCACGCTGGCCCACGAGCACGCCGACGAGCTCACCCGCCAGCAGGACGAGCTGACGAACTCGTTCCGGCAGGCCGACCAGGCCCGGCAGCAGGCGTTCGACCACGCCGTCGACACCTACCGTCAGGCCCGCGACGCCGAGGACGCGTGGTGGGCCGCCCGCCGCGAGCGCGACGCCGCACTGGCCGGCCGACCGCCCGTGCCCGAGGAAACCCACTCCTCCAACGACGACATGCCGTTCACGCCACCGGATCGCGACCACAGCGACGAATTGCAGCACCACCGTTCGCTGCTGAAGCGCAACACCCGGGACAGCGCCGTGCACATGGCCAACGCCGCCGCCGCGCGGGAACGCTTCGGACAGGCGCTGCACGACCGCGACCTGCCCGGCACGCGCCGGGGAATGGCTGCGCTGCAACGGATCCACAGCGAAGGCCAGCGGCTCGCCGACAACCGTCGGCACATGCTGGAGTCCATCGCCGAGATCGAGGAACACGAGCCCGAGATGCGGGCGCTGCCGGACGAGCCGCGTCCCGCGCGCACCCTGTCCGAGGCGCTGCCCAAGAACGACTGGTGGCGGCTCTACCTCGACCCGCGCCACCACGAGCAGGCCGCGCGGGAGTTCCCGGACGACCCGGGCTCGCTGTACGACAACGAGCGCTCGCCGGGCTTCCAGCGCAGCATGGTCGGCGCCTACGAGAAGTTCCTCGACGCGCGGCGCGGCGAGCGGCTCGATGCCGACATCTACAAGGAGATGCACGAGACCGCGACCAGCAACCTGAACAAGAAGTTCGAGTGGACCGGCAGCCAGGTCCACAACGGCGTCACCGTGCCGACGAACTTCCCGGTGCGACGCCGTGAGGTCGACCCGGACGTTTTCCTGGACAAGGTCGGCGACCGCCCGCTGGTCGTCGACGTGATGAAGGCGCTGTCCACCCGCGGCACGAACCCGGTGACCTACACCCACATCGAGGGCGGCCGCCGGCTGATCACCACCAACTACAACCCGGGCGAGGCCCGGGACATGGTGAACACCACCTTCGACCAGTTCTACGACGAGATCGGCCGCGCGCACGACGACTTCGACCGGCTGCGGGCCATCGCCCGTGCCGTCCGCACGCTGCACATCATCCACCCCTTCGAGGACGGCAACCGCCGCCTCAACGTGCACGTGCTGCTGCCGAAGCTGTTGCTGGAGCACGGTTTCGACCCGGTGATCCGGCCCGACATGGACGAGCTGTTCCAGGGCGGCCGGTCGCTGGACCAGATCGTCTCGGCCATCCACGAAGAGCACCTGGCCATGCGCAACCCGGTGCTGACCGACGAGCGCTGGCGGCACAGCGAGGCCGACACCGCGCCGTGGTCGCAGCCGCGCCAGCGGCTGACCGTCGACCAGTGGGACCACCTGCGTCGTGACGACCTCAAGGCCACCGTGCACACCGAGGTCAGCGACGTGAAGGCGGTGCACCAGCGGGGCGACGCCCGGTCGATCTCCTCGGACGCCAACATGGTCCGCTACGACCTGCGGCGCATCGAGGTCGCGCCGGATCGCTTCGTGCAGGAGTACACCGTCAAGCTGCACGTGGACGGCCCCGACGCCGACGCGGTCTGGCACAAGGCCGAGACCGGCGTGAACTCCTTGCTGAACAAGGGTTTCCGCCTACCCTCCGGCGACCAATTCCACCTGCGGCTGGAGCGGGCGGCCACCGCGGCCGACGCCCACGCCACGGTGTCGGTCGGCGATCACGGTGTGACCCGGCAGAACCAGTGGGACCGCCACGACTCGCCGGAAACCCTGGCCCACGCGGTGATGCAGTACGTCGGCCCGCGGGACGACCCGCGCCGGCCGATCACCTCGGAGCCGGCGGTCGGCCCGCGGCCCAGCGACCTGTGGCAGGTCGAGCGGATCGCCCGCAACCAGGTCAACGTGCCCGAAACCCGGCTGAACGGGCCCAACCCGCAGCACTGGAACACGTTGCCGCGCACGGAACACGACGTGCCCGAGCACCTGCCGCCGGTGCGCGAGCGCAACGCCGATCACGACCGTGAGCAGCTGGCCCAGGAGGCTTTGCGGCGCGGACAGGCGGCGTCGGCCCGGCGTGAGGCGGAGCCGCAGGAGGAGAACCCCGAGCCGATCCCGGCCGGCCCGGCCCGGCAGCTGGATTCCGTGCTGCCCAAGAAGGACTGGTGGAAGCTGTACATCGACCCGGCGCACCACGAGGAGGCGCAGCAGCGCTTCCCCGACGACCCGGGCTCGATGTACGACCACGAGCAGTCCAAGGGCTTCCAGCAGAGCATGGAAGCGGCCTACGAGCGCTACCTGAACACCATCGACCCCAACGAGCGCTACGACTCGGCCAAGTACAAGCAGATGCACGACGCCGTCACCGCGCACCTCGGCAAGACCTACAAGTGGTCGGGCTCGACCGGCAGCAGCGGCAAGACCAAGAACACCCACTTCCCGATCGGCGACCGTCCGCTGGCCCACGACATGCTGACCGAGCGGCTGGGCGACCGGCGCCTGGTGGCCACGCTGGCTTCGATGGTCAACGACCAGCACGACCAGCCGCCGGCCACGTTCACCAGCACGCTGGTCGGCAAGAACACCACGATCACCACCAACTACTCGCAGGAGCACGCCCCGCAGCTGATCGACTCGGCGTTCTCCCAGTTCCACGCCGAGATCGGCCGCGCCCACGACGACTTCGACCGGCTGCGGGCCATCGGCCGGGTCGTGCGCACGCTGCACGTGCTGCACCCGTTCGAGGACGCCAACGGCCGCCTCAACGTGTACACGCTGCTACCGAAGCTGTTGCTACAGCACGGTTTCGAGCCGGCCATCCGGCCCGAGATGAGCGAGCTGTTCAACGGCGGCTACAGCGTGGACCAGATCGCCTCGGCGCTGCACGACTCGCACCGGTCGGCCAATGACCCGGTGCTGGGCAACGAGCAGTGGCGGCACAACCCGGCCGACACCGCGCCGTGGTTCGAGCCGAACCGGCCGATGACGCCCGACCAGTGGGAGCACCTGCGCCGCGACGACCTGCTGGACTCCGTGCACACCGAGAACACCGGCGTGCACGACCGGCACAGCGACGTCTCCGGCCCGGCCCGGATCCTCAGCTCCGACACCGGCATGGTGCGCTACGACGTGCGGCGCATCGAGGTGGAGCAGGGCCGGTTCGTGCAGGAGTACACCGTCAAGCTGCACATGGAGCCCGGTTCCGGCGCCACCCATGAGGACGTGGATCGCGCCTGGCAGAAGGCTTCCGACGGTGTTCGGGACGTGCTGAACAAGGGTTACCGCCTGCCGACCGGCGACCAGTTCCACGTCCGGATCGAGCGGGTGGACGCCAACGACGCCCACGCGTCCGTACGGGTCGGCGGCGCCGAAACCCGCCAGGACCGTTGGCGTACCGAGGATTCCCCGGCAACCCTGGCCCACGCCGTGCTCCAGTACCTCGGCCCGCGCGACGAGGCCGGCGTGCTGCACGCCCACGACACCGGTGCCGCCCTGCGGCCCCGCGACCTCTGGCAGGTCGAGCGGGTCACGCAGGACCAGGCCGTCGTGCCGCACACCCGGCTCAACGACAGCAGCCCCGCGCCGCGGCAGGTGGTGCCGAAGACCGGCATCGAGGGCCCGGCGTACCCGCAGCCGGTGCACGAGCGCGCGGAGATGCGGTCCGCGCCGGATGTCGTTGCGCCCCAACATGAGCGCGTGCAGCTGGCCGACATCGACCTTGTCCGTGACGACGCGCCGCTGAACATCGTCCGTGCGTCCACCGAGCACGGCCGGTTCAGCTACGACATGCGCCGCATGGAGGTCAAGCCGGGGGAGTGGGTCCGCGAGGCCACCGTCAAGGTGCACTTCGACGGCGACGTCACGCCGCGGCAGGCCCGCGACGTGCTGCGCAACCTCGACCTGGGCGCGGAGAAGCAGTTCAACCAGGAGCGGCTGCCCGGCGGCGACCAGTTCCGGGTCCGCTTCCAGCAGGTCGAGGACCGGCTCGACGCCCACGCCCGGGTCAAGCTGGTCGCCGACGGCCCGGCCGAGGGACACGCCGTCTGGAGCCTCAAGGACAGCCCGGCGCAGCTGGCGCAGAAGATCGGCACCCACCTCGGGCTGACCGATCACCAGGTGGGCGAGAAGCTCACCGGCCACCACCTCGAGCAGCTTCAGAACGACCCGCGTCGCGGCGTCGACTCGTTGCCGCACAACGATTCCCATGGTGACACCAGGCAGGACTGGTTCAGCGGCCACGACGACGCCGGCCGCGAGCGCCGGTTCCCGATGTCCGGCGTCACCCACACCGCCCTGCGGGACAGCTCCGGCAAGGTGTTCGGCACGTCCTTCTTCCACGAGGAGGCCGACCGCAAGCTGGCCCGCCGCTGGGCCGGCGGCGCCAACCCGGACCGGGTCTACCAGTACGACAAGGACGGCCGCGGCCGCGTCGTCAACGACAAGGACCTGGCCACGACCGTGCCCGGTCTGGCCGACGAGTCCGCGGTGCTGATGGCGCACGCCAACCCGTACAGCGCCGGCCTGCATGTGCGCGGCCTCGGCGACGTTCGGGTGAAGGCCAGCACGCTGGCCGACATCGCCGTACGGACCGAGGGCTTCGCCAAGGCCGTCGACGGCGGCCGCCGCACCACGATGTTGTTGGCCTGCAAGGCCGGCGCGGTCGACGGGCCGGGCGGACTGGCCCACGACCTCCAGTTGGCGTTGGCCGCCAAGGACAAGGCCGACCGCGTGATCGGCGCCAGCCAGATCACGTTGTTCGGCGAGGGCCACGGCGACCGACTCACCGCGGTGGAGAGCGGCGGCCACTACAACATCTTCGGGCCGGTCCTGCCCAAGCACGAAGCCGCCATCGTGTCCGAGATCGCCACCGCACTGGGCAAGGGGTGGAAGTACGCCGACGGCCCGACCCGCATCGACGGCAAGATCGGCCTGTCCGACCGGGCCAACACGCTGCGGCTGGCCAAGGCCGTCGCCGATGACGCCGTGGCCAAGCTGCCCGGCAACGGCGGCCACCTCGACCTCGCCGACGTGCACCGCAAGGCCGGCAAGCACCAGCGGCCGGACATCGTCACCGCGATCGTGCTGTCCCACATCGCCTCCGACCCGGCGACCAGCGGGGCCGTGCACTCCATCACCGACCGGTATCGCGACCGGCGCGACCAGTGGGTGCCGGTGCCGGTCGGCACCGCCCGCGAGCGGTTCACCGTCACCGGCGAGTCGACCTGGCACGAGGGCGACGGCAAGGTGAGCCGGCCGGTGCGGCTCAACGCGTTGGGCGAGCACGGGCCGCTGAGCGAGCCCGGCGGGCACGACCCGGTCGACGTGCAGTTCAAGCGGGGCAAGTTCAAGCTGCCGGCCGGCCGCGTGCCCGAACTCGACGCGTTCGCCGAGAAGTTCGCCAAGCTGGCCCTGGAACGGCAGGCCGACGACCTGCCGCTGCCGGTCGCCAAGATCACCGGGTACTCCAGCGGCTCGCCGCTGGGCAACTCCCGGGCCACCGGCGAGGTGTCCGGCCGGCAGCGGGCCGACGACGTGCGCGAGTACCTGATGAACCAGATCCAGCGGCAGCTCACCATCTACGCCCCGCCGCGGACGCGGGAGCTCGACGTCGAGCAGCTGGTGCCGCAGTCCGACACCGTCGGCGCGTACGACGCGCACCGGCGCGACGCCGTCGTCACGACCCACCTCGATCACGGCGACCAGGCCCGGCACACCGTCGCCGAGCCGTCCGCGCGGTTCCACGACGCGGCCGTCCGGTCGGCCGGTGTCGAGCTGGGCAAGCACTTCAGCGACGACAGCCCGCTGTCGCGGATCAAGCGCTGGACGTCGGCCACGCCGTTCAGCCGGCTCCGGCGGCCCGCGCCGCTGAGCGCGCACCTGCTGGAGCCCATCCCTGACACGCCCGTTGCTGTCAAGGGTGTCGATGAGCGGCTGGCCGGGAGCGGGGCCGCGCCGGAGACCGTGGACCTGGTGAAGTCGACGACCGACGAGGCCGCCGAGGAGATCAAGGCCGTCGAGGGCGAGGCCGCGGCCGGCAAGTTCCGGACCGGGTTGCAGCGGGCCGTGGAGATGCTGGAGCGGGACGGTGCCTTGAACCCGTACCTGCGCAAGGCCGGCGATCCCGTGACCGCCGGGCTGATGCTGTCGCACCTGCTGCACGGCATGGCGCGGGCGTGGGCGCAGGGCGGCAATGCGGCGGCCGCGGCCGCCGCACAGATGGAGATGCGGATGATAGGGATAGAGTTGCCGCCTCCGGGCTCTGTCAGCTCTGCCGGTGAGGGGCGTGGGACCGATGAGCAGTGACCAGTGGCTGTTCCTGGTCGACCCGGCCTGGCAGGCGGCCGAGGACGGGCAGAACCCGCCGGCCGGGTCGGTGGTCGGGGGCTGGCTGGTGACCGACGGCGTGGTCGGGCGGTTCGAGCCCAACCCCGACTACGAGCCGTTGACGCCGGAGTCGCCGACCGACCCCGTTGACGCCGCGCTGCGGATGGCCGCCGACGGCGAGGTGGACAGCGACGCCCTGTTCGCCGTGATCCGGGAGTCCGAGTTCGGGGTGGCGCTGGACGAGCACCAGCGGCCGCTGATCGCCCCCGCGCCCGACGACGTGCTGTCGCTGCTGGTGACCACCGCGCCGGCGCACCGGGGCCGCGTGCGGGCCGAGGCGTGGCAGGTCGTGAACGCGGCCGAGCTGGCCGGCATGTTGGCCGAGCACGAGGTGGATGCCCTGGTCAACCCGGGTGCGACGACGTCGACGCGGCTGTTGGCGTCCACCATCGCCGACGCCGCTGTTCACCCGGCCGGGTGAAGGTGTCCGGGGGACCTGGCAGTATCGGGGGCGTGCGCGTGTCCTTCGACCTCGGTGAGCCCGTAGTGGGGGCTCCATGATCAACTGGTTGAAGTCGCGCCGGTCGAAGTCCGCGACGCCGACGCCGGCCGCGCCGCAGGCGCCCGTCGTCGAGTTCCAGACCCGCCAGGTCGGTGCCGCGCTCGTCGTCTCCGCGCCGCCCGGGCCCGGGTGGCACGCCATGGCGTTGGCCGCGTCCGTGCCAGGCGACCCCGGGCGCACGATGGTCGTCGTCGACTTCCCGTCCGGTGACAACGGCGGCTATTGGAGCGCCCTCGTGCAGGCGCTGCGGGGTCGCGGTCCCGTGCGGTTGGCCGTGTCCGGCGCCGGCAGCGCGTCCGGCAGCGGGCCGACCCGGGCCATCGCCGCCCAGTGGTTGGCCGAGCAGCTCCAGGCCGAGGTCGTCGCCCCCGACGGGACGTTGGTGCCCGTGCCCGGCGGGTCGACGTTCGTCGCCAACGCCCATGCCACCGGGGCGTGGCGCAGCTTCCACCCCGACAAGCCCAGCGAGGCCCTCGGCGCTCGGTTCCCGTCGCCCGAGTGGGAGTCGTTCATGACGACCGCCCCGTGGCGGGCCGGGCCCGTGTCCGTCGCCGAGCCCGTGCCGACCGGGCTGTGGCTGCACGCCACGCCAACCGCTGCCTTGCGCCGGCATTCCGTGCTGGCCTTCGGCGTGCCCGTGCGGATGGACGTGTTGACGGTTGTTCTGGGCGGGCCCGAGGAGGCCCGGCTGCCGTCCTCCGACCTGCGGGCGTTGTGGGAGGCGCTGCCCGAGGAGATCCGCCGCCGGGTTCGGTTCGCGTCTTTCGGCGCCGAGCTCGGCCAGTTCGCCGCCGACACCATCGGCCGCCCCGTAATTGCCTATAACGGATTGCCCCTGTCGACCGAGCGAGGCATCGAGGTCGGCATCGTGTCCGCGGACGGCCGTCCGACCTGGCGGTCTTTCGCCACCGAGCTCCGATACCGGCCCGGGAAGGCGCCTGAGGTCGTTGCCGCCCGGCCGCCCGTCTCCGGGTTGAAGCCGTTGCGGCCCGGGCTTTGGGAGCTCACCGAGAGCGTTGTCGTCGAGGCCGTCGCGTCCGGGCTGTGGGTTCGGGCCGCCGCTGCCGTTGACGGCGATTCCGTCCGCTCCATGCCCGTCGACCCCGAGTGGGCCCGGTTGACCGTCGGTGTTCCCGGGGAGCAGGTCGGCGACGAGGTCAGCGTGGCCGGGGCCAAGCTGTTCGCCGGTTTGGACGCCGAGACGCAGCGCGTGGTGCGTCTTGTCTTCGGGGAAGCGCCCAAGGCCGCCGAGCCTGAGGTCGAGGCCGTCGTCGAGGTTCCCGTCGAGGACGCCGAGCCCGTGCCGACCGCGGTGGACGCCGACATCAACTACGACATCGGCGACGACCTGCCGACCATGGTGTTGTTGCGGCGTCAGATGGAACTCCAGATCTCCGCCGCCTCGGCCTCCGCTTCGGCTTCGGTCGCTGTCGCCGTCGCCGAGCCCGTTTCCGGCTCCGCCACGGCGTCGCTCGACATCTGGCCCGTCGAGCCGCCTCCCGTGCCCGCCCGCGTCGAGCCTTTTCTGGTCGATCCCGGTATCGACGTCGACACCATGCTCGACACCTTGGTCGCCGCCGAGACCGCTTTGGACGAGCATCGCGCGTGGATGCGCCGCACCCTCGGCGACCAGTACGACTCTTACGCCAGCCGGGTTCTGCGTCTGCTCGTCCAGCACCCATCCCTGCGCGACGGCGAACTCCAGTCCGTGGTCACCGACCTGGTCGCGGTGTTGGTCTATCTGGCCGCCGGCGAACGCAAGGCCGACGAGGCCCTGCTTTCCGGCGACGTCGACGCTCTCCTGCCTTTTTTGAGCTGCGTAATCTCCGGTCTACAGCGTTTGCCGGTCTATGAGGGCGTCGCTTTTTGCGGCGGCGCTTTGGACCCCAGCACCCATCGCGCCGGCGCCATCCTCACCGAGGTCAGCTTCTTGAACGCCGTCACCTCTTCCGAGGTGGCGCTCCCCGGCGACGCCGAGTTCGTCATCTGGTCCGACAGTGGGCGGCGCACCGGCTACTTCGAGCCCGAGCTCGAGCCCATCGTCTTCCTCCCCGGCACCCGATTCCAGGTCCTCGGCGTAGAGGGCGGCCGCATCCTGCTGGGCGAGATCGGCGGCGGCGACCAGCTCTCCCGCCTCGAAGAGGCCGCCAAGCTCCGCGCCGCCACCGGCCCCGTAGCCGACCCCGTCCGCTTCGGCCGTTCGATCGGCTCTCCCGTGTAGGTTTGTTCCGCACCCCAGAACGCCTTTTGGCCGCCCGTCCCCGCCGTTCCTACACTCTGTGCGGTCGAGCGGGCGCACCGTGGAAAGGCTTGGCTGGTAACCCATTCCCAGCCGCCCGGCATCGCCTGGTGGTGGGCACCCCCTCACCCCGGCCGCGGCTGCCTTTCCGCGGTGGCGACATGCGGCCCGCCAGGCCCCTCCCAGCCCGGCCCGCCGCCCCGTCCGGACGGGCTGCCGCCGATCCCCGTCCGGACGGGTTCTCAGCATTGTGGCGGGGTTTGGTGCCCGTGCCACGGGATTGGCGACCCGGCCGAGTTCACGGTGCGGGGCTACACGTTCCGGCCTCGGTATGCCCGAACTCGGGGCGGTCGCGGGAAAGCCGGTTCCTGCCCGCGGGATGGGGGTCACGGACGGGCGAAGGGTGGGAAAAGGGGATCACCCGGATCGGGGGAGATACGGGGATGAACGGGGGGTATGGGGCGGATTGCGCCTGGTTGGGACGCTGTACTACGTTCGGCGCAGCCAAGGGCTCGGGAGCGTGCAGTGATCAGCGAGGTGACCACCTTCGTTGGCCGGGGCGACGACCTGCGGGAGGCAGCGACGCTGCTGGAGACGGCGCGGCTGCTCACGCTGATCGGGCCGGGCGGGGTGGGCAAGACGCGGCTGGCGCAACATGTGGCGGGGCAGGCGCGGCGGAGGTTCCAGGACGGCGTGGTGTTCGTCGAACTGGAAGCGGTGACGGACCCGGGACTGCTGCCGCAGGTGGCGGCGTCGGAACTGGGGCTGAGGGACGTCGCGGTGGAGACCACGCGGCAACTGCTGTCGTTTCTGAGCGGCAAGAACCTGCTGGTGGTGCTGGACAACTGCGAACACATGGCGCAAGCCTGCCGGGAATTCGTCAACGAAGTGCTGGTGGCGGCGCCGGAAGTGCGGGTGCTGGCGACGAGCAGGCACGTGCTCGGGGCCAGCGGGGAACAACTGCTGCCGGTGCGGCCGCTGGCGGTGCCGGCCAAGGCGAAAGACACCGAAGACGACGCGGTGACGCTGTTCAAGGACCGGGCGACGAATGCGCTGCCGAACTTTCGGCTGAACGACGACAACTGGGACACGGTGCTGGGCATCTGCTCCCGACTCGACGGGATACCGCTGGCGATCGAGCTGGTGGTGCCCTGGCTCAGGGTGCTGTCGGCCCGAGACGTGCTGAGCCGGCTGGACGACACGTTCACGCTGATCACGGCGGAAGCGGCGGCCCGGCCATCCCGACAGCAAACGCTGATCGCGGCGGTGGACTGGAGCTACGCGCTGTGTGCCCCGGACGAACAACTGCTGTGGGCCAGGGCGGCGGTGTTCAGCGGCGGCTTCACGGTCGAAGCGGTCGTGCAGGTCTGCGCGGACGACCGCATACCGCCGACGGCGGTGCTGCGGCTGCTGGGCGGACTGGTCGACAAATCGGTGCTGATCAGGGACGAAACCGGCGGGGTGACCCGGCTGCGCATGCTGTACACGATCAGGCAGTACGGCCTGCAACTGCTGGCGGAATCGCAGGACGAACGGCGCACACGGCACCGGCACCTCGAATACCTGCTGGCGCTGGCGGAGAAATGCGCGGCGGAATGGCTGGGGCCGGACCAGGTGACGCTGGCGGCGATCACCAGGGCGGAACACAACAACATCAGATCGGCGCTGGAATTCGCGCTCACCGAAGACGAACACAAAGGCGCGCGGCTGGCGACGGCGTTGCAGTACTACTGGCTGGACTGCGGCTTCATCGGCGAAGGACGGCGCTGGCTGGACCGGGTGCTGGAGATCGACCTGCCCGCGGACATCCGGCAGAACGCGCTGTGGATCAACGCCTACTGCCTGATCGCGCTCGGTGAAGTGCCGGCGGGGCGGATCCTCAGCCTCGACGCGGTGGAGATCGCGGGACAGACGGGCGACCCGTTCATGATGGGCAACGCGCTGCTGGCCCACGGCGGGGCGGCGTTCGTGGGCGGCGAACTCGAACTCGGCCAGACGCTGTACGAGGAAGCGGTGCAGCAGTACGCGGCGGCCAACGTGATCGACTGCCAGACGATCCTGTCCTACGCGGCGCTGGGCATGTGCGCGGCCTTCGCCGGCAACTTCGACCGGGCGGTGACGGCGGCGGAACGCGCCATCAACCTGGCCGACGCCCACGGCGAACGCTGGGTGCGGTCGTACGCGCACTACGCGATGGCGGTGGCGACCTGGCAGACGGGCCGCCCGGCCGAGGCGGCCCGGCACGCGATGACCGGAATCCGGATCAAGGACCAGTTCAACGACCTGCTGGGCCTGTCACTGCTGGTGGAACTGGTGGCCTGGATCGCGGCGTCGGCCGGGGCGATGCCGAAAGCGGCGGAGGTGCTGGGCGTGGCCGGCGCGCTGTGGCGCCACACCGGCGGCGAGGTGTTCCTGGCCTCGGACAACTGGGCAGTGCCGCACAAGCGCTGCGAACAGGCGGCCAGGGCGGCGCTGGGCGACGAGCGGTACGAGGCGAACCACGCCAAAGGCATGGCCGGCTCGACCACGGTGGACGACGCGGTGGCGCACACGCTGAAGGTGGCGACGAGCCTGGCGGCGGCCCACCCGCCGACGTCGAACGCCCTGACCAGTCGCGAGCTGGAAGTGGCGGAACTGGCCGCGGCCGGGGCGGCCAACAAGGAGATCGCGGCCCGGCTGGTGATCTCCACCCGCACCGCGGAGAAACACCTGGCCAACATCCTGAAGAAGCTGGGCTTCACCTCACGGGCCCAACTGGCCGCCTGGATCGCCGGCCGACGGGCCAAAGGCACCTGAGTAATTCATCAAATCGGGTGAACAATCTCAAGTTTTGCAGGTCACCAAGAACGCGATTCCCGGGGATTGTGGCTGCTCACGTCGTGTATTACGTTCGAGTGCTCCGATCCCGCGCGGGAGCACACAGTGAGCAGCCAGCTGACCACCTTTGTTGGTCGGGACACCGAACTCGCGGAAGCCCGCCGCCTGCTCGATGTGGTCCGGCTGCTCACCCTGGTCGGCCCGGCCGGCGTCGGCAAGACCCGCATCGCGCAACGCCTGGCCCAGGACCACGGCGACGGCGTGGTGGTGATCGAGCTGGACGCGCTGACCGACCCGGAACTGTTGCCGCAGGTGGTGGCGGTCGAGCTGGGCCTGCGCGACGTGCCGCTGGACCCGACGGCGCAGCTGTTGTCGTTCCTGCGCACCAAAAACCTGCTCATCGTGCTCGACAACTGCGAGCACATGGTCCAAGCCTGCCGCGAGTTCGTCACGGCCGTGCTGGACACCGCGCCGAACGTCCGATTCCTCGCCACCAGCCGGCACGTGCTGGGCATCGGCGGCGAGCAGCTGCTGCCGATCCGCCCGCTGTCGGTGCCGGACCGCTACACGGCCCGCGCCGACGACGCCGTCGCGCTGTTTGCCGACCGCGCCACGTTCGCGTTGCCGCACTTCACGGTCAACGACGACAACTGCGAGACCGTGCTCGGCATCTGCTCCCGGCTCGACGGCATCCCGCTGGCCATCGAGCTGGTGGTGCCCTGGTTACGCGTGATGTCGGCGCACGACGTGCTCACCCGGCTCGACGACACGTTCGCGCTGCTGACGGCCGAAGCAGCGGCCCGGCCGTCGAGACAGCAGACGCTGATCGCCGCCGTGGACTGGAGTTTCGCGCTGTGCGCCCCCGACGAGCAGACGCTGTGGGCCCGGGCCTCGGTGTTCACCGGCGGTTTCACGGTCGAGGCGGCCGCCGCGGTCTGCACCGACGACCGCATTCCACCGACAGCGCTGCTACGGCTGCTGGGCGGCCTGGTCGACAAGTCCGTGCTCATCCGGGACGAGGTCGACGGTGTGACCCGGCTGCGCATGCTCTACACGATCCGCCACTACGGTTTGCGGCTACTCGAACAGTCGGGCGACGAGCGGCAGTTCCGCCGCCGGCATCTGGATTACTTCCACAGCGTGGTGGACCGCATCGGCCAACAGTGGTGCGGCCCGGACCAGGTCGAGCTGCTGACACAGATGCGCCGTGAGCACAACAACCTCCGCGCCGCACTGGACTTCGGGCTCGGCGACCCCGAGCAGCGGTTCGTCGGCGCGAGGCTGGCCACCGCGATGTACTTCTACTGGCTGTGCGGATTCCTCGGCGAGTCCCGGCGCTGGCTCGATCGCGTGCTCGACCTGGATGCGCTGCCGGACGACATCCGCCAGGACGCGTTGTGGATCAACTCGTACGCCGCGACCGCGCTCGGCGAACTACCGGCCGGCAAGCGTTTCGCCGAACAGGCGACCGAGATCGCCGACCGCACCGGTGATCCGCTGCAACAGGCCAACGCCAGGCTGATCACCGGCGGCTCCGCCTTCATCCACGGCGAGCTGGCGGAAGGCGACCGGCACTATCAGCGGTCGGCCGAGTGCTACCTCGCCGCCAAGGTGATCGACTGTCGGATCGTGCTGGCCTACGCGTCCATGGCCATGGTCGCGGCGACCGGCGGCGACCTGGCGCTGGCCGAGGCCCGGGCGGCCGACGCGATCGAGATCGCCGAGAAACGCGGCGAGCGCTGGGCCAATTCGTACGCGCACTACGCGGTCGCGCTCGCGAACTGGCGGGTCGGCCGGTACGCCGAGGCGGCCCGGCACGCGACGGAGAGTCTCCAGCTCAAGGCCGATTTCAACGACCTGCTCGGGCTGGCCGTGCTGGGCGAGACGGTCGCCTGGATCGTCACGTCCGCCGGTTCGGCGCAGCAGGCGGCCGAGGCGCTCGGCGTGGCCAGCATGGTGTGGCGGCACATGAGCAGCGAGCTCGTGGCCACGTCCGACAACTGGCGCGTGCCCCACAGCAACTGCGAGGCGGTGACGCGCGCGGCGCTGGGGGTGGAGCGCTACCGAACCGCGTACGCCCGAGGCACCTCCATCGGCGCCAATCTCGACGAAGCCGTCGATCATTTACTCAAGCTGTCCACGACGATCGCCCAGGCGTGCGAGGCCGGCCCGATCACCCTGACCGGGCGGGAGCTGGAGGTGGCCGAGCTGGTCGCGGCCGGCGCGGCCAACAAGGAGATCGCGGCCCGGCTGGTGATCTCGACCCGTACCGCCGAGAAGCATCTGGCCAACATCACCAAGAAGCTGGGGTTCACCTCTCGCGCGCAGCTCGCGGCCTGGGTCGTGGACCGCAGGCCGACCTAGGCCGCCCAGCACACCTCGCGCAGGGCGGCGTCGGCGACGCGGCGCAACCAGTGCAGGGCACGGTCCCGGTCGCCGCTGCCTTCGACGACGAGGGCGACGGCCGGCGGCTTGGGGAGTCGCAGCGGCACGGCCAGCATGGTGTTGCCGTACGAACCGGTGAGCTCGGCGTACCCGCGCTGGCGGATGCGCATCAGGTCGCCGCCGAGCTCGGCCGCCTCGGGAGTGCCGAGCTCGGCCAGTCGGATCACGGTGCGGGCGGCGGATTCGTCGTACGCCAGCAGCAGGCGGCCGGCGGCCGACCCATGCGCGGGCGCCCGGTCGGCGTCGTCGGGACCCCAGATGTGGCGGTGGCCGTAGACCCGGTGCACGAACTCGACCTCGACGCCGTCGAGCACCGCCAGGCTGGCCGTCATTCCCGTACGTACCAACAGGTCGCCGAGGAAGGGGGCCAGCCGGCGCAGCCCGTCGCGGTGACCGGTCGGCGAGTCGAGCCGGGCCGGCTGGTAGTGCGTGCCGGCGCGGGCGACCAGCCCGGCCGAGGTCAGGGCGCACAACATGCGGTGCGTGGTCGACTTGGCGATCCCGGTGCGCACGCTCAGCTCGGTCAGCCGCATCGGGGTGCCGCCCTCACGCAGCGCCGCGAACACCATCAGGGCTTTCCCGATCGATCGTGGCAACCGCTGATCGTCCACGTCACACCTCCGGCTCGTGACCCACACTCCGGGTACAGCCTCCTCCCGTGAACACGACGCCAGCTATTGGTGAACCTACGCACCTTCCCGCGACCGGCGCGACCTACGCAGTACGCGGCCGGCGTACGTAGTCGGCCGGCGGCGTACGTAGTCGCACTGTCCTGAGCGCGGCTCGTTTCTGGCCGGCATTGCCCGCCTGACCACGTGTTCACGCCGAATGAGGCATGATCGTCACCTATGGGGACGATCGACGGCGTGGTGGACGTCGGGGAACTGCCGCCGACAACACGACCGTCGACTGCGGGGCCGCTGGAGCGGCTGGCGGTCTGGCGGCCGGCGGACACGGCCCGCGGCTGGATCGTCACCCTGACCGTCACGGCCATCGGCGCACTGGTCCGGTTCTGGAATCTTGGCTGGCCGACCGATCGCGGCACGCCGATCTTCGACGAGAAGTACTACGCCCCGGAAGCGTGGCAGATGCTGCGCAACGGCGGCTTCGAGGACGATATCGGCTTCGACTACGCGTTCATCGTGCATCCGCCGGTGGGTAAATATCTCATCGCGGCCGGCGAATGGCTGTTCGGCTACAACGGCTGGGGCTGGCGTTTCTCCTCGGCGATCGCCGGCGCGGTGTGCATTTTCCTGATCATTCGGATCGCCCGTCGCCTGACCAGGTCGACCATGCTCGGCGCGCTGGCCGGGGTGCTGCTGATCTGCGACGGCGTCAGCCACGTGCAGTCACGGACGGCGTTGCTGGACATTTTCGTGGCGCTGTTCGTGGTCATCGCCTTCGCCTGTCTGCTGGCCGATCGGGATCAGGTCCGAAATCGACTGGCCGTCGCGGTAACCGAGGGCTGGGTGGAGGATTCCCGCTGGGGTCCGCGCTTGGGTTTCCGTTGGTGGCGATTCGCCGCCGGCATTTCGCTCGGCCTGGCCTGCGGCGTGAAATGGAACGGCCTCTATTACATCGTCGCTTTCGGTCTGCTGTCCGTGATCTGGGACGCGACGGCCCGCCGCGCGGCCGGCGTGGAGCGGCCGTGGGTCGGCGCGGTCGTCCGTGACGTGCTGCCGGCGCTGTGGTCGCTCGTGGCGATCCCCGTGCTGGTGTACTTCGCCACTTGGTGGGGATGGTTCGGCAGCGAGACCGGCATCGACCGGCACTCCTTCGACACGGCGCTGCGCTCGTTCTTCTACTACGAGGCCGACGTGCTGAAGTTCCACGAGAACCTGCTCAGCAGCAAGAACCACCACACCTGGGAATCCAAGCCGTGGACGTGGCCGATGGGGCTGCGGCCGATGCTGTACTACATCGAGCAGGGCCCCAACCCGTTCGCCACCGGCTGCGGCGCGGTGCAGTGCATCCGGGCCGAGATGCTGGTCGGCACGCCGGCCATGTGGTGGCTGGCCTTCCCGATGATCGGCTGGTCGCTGTGGCGGGCCATCGTCAAGTTCGACTGGCGCCACGCCGCCGTGATGGTCGGCTACATGGCGGGGCTGCTGCCGTGGTTCGTCAACATCGACCGGCAGATGTTCTTCTTCTACGTGACGCCGATGGCGCCGTTCCTGGTGCTGGGCCTGGTGTTGGCCTGCGGCGACATCCTCGGCCGCGCTCGCGCCGGCGCGGAACGCCGCGGCACCGGCCTGCTCGTCGTCGCCATCTACACCGGCCTGGTCGTGGCCAACTTCGCCTGGCTGTGGCCGATCCTCAACGGCGACCTGATCACCAACGCCCGCTGGCAGGCCGAACTCTGGCTCCCCAGCTGGCGCTGAGCCCCTTGTGTCAGGAAGGGCCCCTTACTGACGTTGAATGACAGTGAGGGGCCCTTCCTGACGTTGAACGACAGGATCGGTCCCTCGATCACTTGCGCGGGAGGCGGGGGTTGGCTCGAATGGCAGCATGACTGGTCTGGCGGTCCGGCTGTTCGGCCAGGTCGGCGCGGTGCTGGACGGTGTCGAGCTGAACCTGGGCGCGCCGGGGCCGAGGTCGCTGTTCGCCCGGCTGGCGCTGAGCGCCGGCGAGACGGTGTCGGCGGACGACCTGGTGGACGCGTTGTGGGGCGACGAGCCGCCGCGGACGGCACGGTCCACTGTGTACACGTACGTCTCGATGCTGCGGAAAGCCCTGGGCGACAACGTGATCGGCAGCCGGGTCGGCTACCGGCTGGCCGTGCTGCCGACGGCGGTCGACCTGAGGAGATTCGAGAACTGCTTCCGTGACGCCCGCGGGCACTGGGCGGCCGGCGACTTCGTCGGCGCGCTGACGGCCAGCGAAGGCGCGGTCCAGGAATGGCATGGCCTGCCGTTGGCCGGTGCGGTCGGGCCGTTCGTGGCGCACGAGCGTGACCGGATCGAGGCGCTCTGGGTGGACGTCCAGGAGCTGCGCTGTTCCGCGCTGCTGGCGGTCGGCCGCCCGGACGAGGCGATCATCGACCTGTCCCGGCTGGCCACGGCGAACCCGTTGCGCGAACGGCTGCACGAGCTGCTGATGACCGCGCAGCACCGCACCGGCCGCGCGGCCGAGGCGCGTCAGACCTATGACCGTGCGCGCCAAGCCCTGGACGACGAACTCGGCATCGAGCCGGGCCGGGGCCTGCGCGAAGCCTTCGCCCTGCTGACGCCGACCGTGGTGCCGGCCCAGCTGCCGCACGGCGTCGCGCACTTCACCGGCCGCGCGCGGCTGCTACGCGAACTACAGGCCACGAAACCGGGCGCCACAGCGGTGATCGACGGCCAAGCCGGCGTCGGCAAGACCACGCTGGCCGTGCAGTTCGCGCACCTGATGGCCCCGCGCTTCCCGGACGGCCAGCTGTTCATCGACCTGCGCGGTTTCGACCCGATCGCGCAGCCGGTCACCGCCGAAGAGGCGCTGGACCGGATGCTGCGCGCGCTCGGGGCCGATGAGCAGCAGGCCGACCGTGGCGCGCACTACCGCTCGCTGCTGGCCGACCGCAAAGTCCTTGTGGTACTGGACAATGCCGTCAGTGCCGAGCAGGTCCGGCCGCTGCTGCCCGACGCCCCGGGCTGTCTCGCGGTGGTCACCAGCCGCAACCGGCTGAGCCTGGACGGACCGCGGTTCGGCCTGGACACGTTGTCCCCGGCGGAATCCGTGGCCCTGCTGGCCAGCGTGCTCGGGGCCGACCGGGTGCGCGAGGACCCCGACTCGGCCGGCGAATTGGCCGTGCAATGCGGTCATCTGCCGCTGGCCCTGCGGGTGGCGGCCGAGCGCATCGGCTCCAGCTCGTACGCCCTGGTGGACATGGTGGAAGAGCTGCGGCGCGAGGAAGACCGCCTCGACGCCCTCACGCCGGACGACGACGAGCTGTCCGATGTGCGAGCGGTCTTCCACCTGTCGTACAAGTCCCTCGAACCGACATTGGCCCGCGCTTTTCGGCTGCTGGGCCGGCATCCCGGCGCGGAGATCGACCTACACGATGTCGCCGCCCTGCTCGACACCGATATCGACGCGGCCCGCGACATCATGACCCGCCTCGTGAGCCAGCACCTGGTGGCGCACACCGACTCCTACCGCCTGCACGACCTGCTACGGATCTTCGCCGCCGAGCAGCCCGAGCCCGAGGCCGACGCCGCCGTGCAACGGCTGCTGGAGTGCGCCCTGGCCGCGGCCCACGACGCCCGGGCGGCCCTCACGCCGGGCCTCGGCGACATCGTGCCCGGCGTGACCTGCCCGCACCCGCACCCGATCGGCTACGACGAGGCCCTGGCCTGGGCCGGCGAGCGCCTGCCGACCCTGGCGGCGCTGGCCAAGGCGGCCGCCGACCGTGGACACGACCGGCTGTGCGCGCAGCTCGCGGCCACGCTGGCGGTGCTGTGCTTCGGCACCGGCCACTGGGCGATGTGGCTCCGGGTGATCGACATCGGCCTGGCCGCCGCCCGCCGCACCGACGACCAACTCAACATCGCCCGGCTGTGCAACGACGCCGGCGTGGCCTACCACTACTTCCTCGACGACCAGGAGCAGGCCGTCGCCTGCCATGAGGTCGCCGCCGAGATCCTGGTGCGGCTGGACCGGACCGACCCGGCGGTGGCGGCCAACCTGGCCGTCGCGCACACCCGGCTCGCCCGGCACAAAGGCTCGGTCGAGCTGCTGGAACGCGACCTGGCCGACGCTCGTGAACAGGGCGCGCTGTTCCTGGAGGCCATCGCCGCGTTCAACCTGTGCGAGCTGCTGTCCGAACGGGGCGAGTCGGCGCGGGCCGTCGAATACGGCCAACGCGGTGCCGCGCTGCTCCGCCAGACCGGGGCCCGGCACCGGCACATGCTCGGCTACGCCTCGGAACACGCCGGCACCAGCCTACTGCGGGCCGGGCTGCCGGCCGACGCCGTCGGCTACCTCGAGGAGGCGCTGGCCATCTGGCGCGAGCTGGCCAACGAGCGGGGCATGGCCAGCGCCACCCGGTCGCTGGCCGAGGCGCTCACCGCGGCAGCTTCACCACGGTGACGAAGAAGTCGTCGATCTGCCGGATGACGTCGATGAACCGGTCGAAGTCCACCGGCTTGGTCACGTAGGCGTTGGCGTGCAGGTCGTAACTGCGCAGGATGTCCTCCTCCGCCTCCGACGTGGTCAGCACGACCACCGGGATGCTGCGCAGCGACTCGTCCGACTTGATCTCGGCCAGCACCTCGCGGCCGTCCTTGCGCGGCAGGTTCAGGTCGAGCAGCACCAGGCCCGGCCGGGGCGCGTCGGCGTGCTCGCCCTCGCGGCGGAGGAACGACAGCGCCGCGACACCGTCGGCCACCACGTGCAGCTTGTTGCGCAGCTTGTGGTGTTCGAAGGCCTCACGGGTCATCAGCACGTCGCCCGGGTCGTCCTCGACCAGCAGCACGTCCACGACGTCCATGAACGACTCCGTCACTGCGCCTCCTCGTCGGCCACCGGCAGGGTGAACCGGAACACGGTGCCCCGGTCGGCGTCGGTGTCCAGCCAGATCCGACCGCCGTGGTACTCGATGATCTTGCGGCACATCGCCAGCCCGATCCCGGTGCCCGGATAGGCGTCCTTCGGATGCAGCCGCTGGAAGATCACGAAGACCCGCTCAGCGTACTCCGGCTCGATCCCGATGCCGTTGTCGGCGCAGGTGAACGTCCAGAAGTCGTTGTCCCGCAAGGCGGAAAGGGTCACCCGGGGCGGATCCTCGCCGTGGAACTTCACGGCGTTGCCCAGCAGGTTCTGGAACACCGCGGCCAGCAGCGCCGGCTCGCCCCGCACCGACGGCAGCGGCCCGACCTCGATCTCGGCGCCGGTCTCCTCCATCGCCGGGCCCAGGTTGGCCACCGCCTGGGCGGCGATCTCGTCGCAATCGACGATGACCTTCTCCCGGGTCAGCCGGCCGACCCGGGAGAACGCCAGCAGGTCGTTGATCAGCACCTGCATGCGCTTGGCCCCGTCAACGGCGAAGCCGATGTACTGGTCGGCCCGCTCGTCCAGCTGCCCCTTGTAGCGGCGCTCCAGCAGCTGGCAGAAGCTGGCCACCTTGCGCAGCGGCTCCTGGAGGTCGTGCGAGGCGACGTAGGCGAACTGCTCCAGCTCGCGGTTGGACCGCTCCAGCTCGTCGTGCACCTGGTGCAGCGTGTCCAGCTCGTTGACGATGTGCAGCCGCATCTGCTCCACGTCCGCGGCCAGCCCGACGAACTCCCGCGGCCCGCTGCCGGCCACCTTGCGCTGGAACTGGCCGTCGGCGACCCGCCGCACCTCGGTGGCCAGCTTCGACACCGGTCGCACCATGCCGTAGTGCGCCAGCAGGGCCAGCAACACGATGAGCGCCAGCAGCGCGACCGCCACCACGACACCGACCGTCACCAGGTTGTCGGCGGCATCGGCCAACGCCGCCCGAGCGCCGGCCCGTGCCGCGGTGAGCTGCGCATCCTGGCTGCTCAGCGCGGCGCGGACCCGGTCGAACAACGCCTTGCCCCGCTCGATGTCGCCGGCGTTGGCCTGGGCCATCGCCGGCACGGCGTACTCGTCACGCCACTGGTCGGCCGCCTGCTGCACCGCGTCCAGGGCCGCGCCGGCCGAGGCCAGATCGCCCGTCTGGAGCGTGCGCAGGGCGCTGACCGCCTGAGCTTCCTGCCGCTGACCGTCCTGGTAGGGCTGGAGGAAGTCCTGCCGGCCGGTCAGCACGTAGCCGCGGACGCCGGTCTCCTCGTCGACCAGGGCGTTCGTCAGCGACAGGGCCTGCCGTGACGCCGGGTCGATCTGGTCGACCACCAGCGACCGGGCGCCGTTGAGGCTGTGCAGCGCCCACGCCCCGACGCCGACGGCGGCCGCCACCACCAGCACCATCACCACGACCACGGCCAGATACCAGCGCTGCAACGGCCAGCCCGGCCCCATCCGCTCGTCCATGATCTCTACAGCATCGGCCAGCCCGCCCCGCCGCGCAGCGCAACCCCCCACTTTTTTCGGCACATGCGGTCCGGATGTGCCTCAGGGAGGCAAGTATGACGCTCATGTGACAGTCCCGGCGGCTTTGGTGCCACATGCGCTCCGTACTTGGCGTTCAAAGGCAAGTGCGGAGCGCATGTGGCGGTTTTGTCCGTCAGGCGGTGGGCTTGAGGCCGCCGGGGTAGAGGAACTCGTCAGCCGGCTTGCCGGTGCCGTAGACCCAGGCGTTGAAGAAGCCCGAGAGGTCGCGGTGCGCGATCGTCTCGGTCAGCCGCTGGAACCCCTGCATCGTGCCGTTGCCGGCGCGGTGCAGCGACGGCCACGTGCGCAGCACGCGGTCGAACGCCTCCTGGCCGATGTAGTTGCGCAGCGCGTGCAGCATGACCGGGCCCTTCGAGTACACATAGGTGAACTCGTTGCCCGGGCCCATGTCGTACAGCTTGGCGTTCCAGAAGTTGGTCGACGCGTTCTTCACGGCCGTCAGGTAGCGCGCGTTGAGGTCGACATTGTCCTTGGCCTCGCTCCACAGCCACTGCGCGTAGGAGGCGAAGCACTCGTTCATGCAGACGTCCTTCCAGGACGTCACCGCGACCGAGTCGCCGTACCACTGGTGGGCGTTCTCGTGCACGATCACGCCGACCGAACCGGCCAGGCTGGTGTAGATCGGCCGGCTCATCGTCTCCAGCGAGAAGCCGATCGGCGCGTTGAGGAAGATGCCGCCGGCCGCGTCGATCGGGTACGGCCCGAACTTCGACTCGAGGAAGTCGAGGATCTCCGGCAGCCGGGCCTCGGCCTGCTTGACCGAGTCCGGCACGCCCGGGGAGAACGCACTGACGATCGGCGTCCCGTCGGCCCGCTGCTGCCGGTCGAACGTCCACTTGTCGATCGCCACCGTGGTCATGTAGGGCACGATCGGCGTCTCCTCGGCCCACACGTGCGTGGTGCCGTTCTGTGCCTTGTGCGTGCCCTTCTCCCGGCCGTTGGAGATCACGCCCCACTCGTCCGGCACGGTGATCGCCAGGTGGAAGGTGGCCTTGTCCCGCGGCGTGTCGTTGACCGGGTACCAGGTGGTCGCCGACTGCGGCTCACCGGCCACGAACGCCGCGCCGGTGTTGGTGTACTGCCAGCCGAGGTCGCCCAGCAGCGGGTTGGCGATCGGCGTCGGCACGCCGTGGTAGGCGATCTCCACCGAGAACCGCTGCCACCGCCACAGCGGCAGCTTCGGCGTGATCACCAGCTCGTGGTCGCCGGTGCGGGTGAACGTCGCCGCGCGGCCGTCGACCTTGATCGAGTCCACGGTCAGGCCGCGGAAGTCCAGGTCGAACGAGCTCAGCGCCTGCGTCGCGGAGGCGGTGATCCGCTCCAGGCCGGTGAGCTGGCGGGTGGCCGGGTCGTAGCCGACCTTGAGGTTGTAGTCGGCGACGTCGTAGCCGCCGTTGCCGTCCTGCGGGTAGTAGCTGTCGCCGCCGCCGTCGCTGCCGGCGGTCGGCCGCTGGAAGTCCTGGCCGGCGGACGCGATACCGCCGCCGAGGCCGAGTCCGGTCGCCACCACCGTGGCGACCACTGCCGTGCTGAGCCAATTCTTGCGCGCTCGCATGAATCCCCTCCCGATCGACTCTCAGGCCGTCGGAAATGATCCCGCACCTTGGCAACCGACCCCGTGATGCCGCCGCAACCCGCCCGAAGACGCACATGCGCTTCCCATGTGGCACTGAACGCCACATGGGAAGCGCATGTGGCAGGAAACTAGCGGCTGTCCTGGAGGAGGACGACGGCCAGGTCGTCGTCCGGCTGGCCGACGGTGTTCCGCTCCACCGCCGTCAGCAGCTCGCCGACCAGGCCGTCACGGTGGCAGACGGCCACCAGGTCGACCAGCCCCTCCACGTTCAGCCGCTCGTGGCCGACGCCGGTCCGCCCCTCGATCAGGCCGTCGGTGTACAGCAGCAGCGACCACCCCGGCTCCAGCGCCAGTTCCAACGCCGTCCACTTGGCCTCGGTCAGCACGCCCAGCGGCAGCCCGGCGCGATCCCGGGGCAGTGGCCGCGGCCCGGCGTCGTCGATCAGGATCGGCGACGGGTGCCCGGCCAGGTAGACGGCGGCCGACGACTGGTCCGCGGCGACGGTGGCCATGCACAGCGTGGTGAAGATGCCCTCACGGTGCCGCTCGTGGATCAGCAGCTCCTGCAACGTGCTCAGCACCTGGTCGTCGGCCTGCCCGGCCAGCACCAGGGCCCGCCACGCGATCCGCAGGCACACGCCCAGCGCAGCCTCGTCCGGGCCGTGCCCGCAGACGTCGCCGATCACCACGTGCAGCGAGCCGTCCGGGCCGGTGACGGCGTCGAAGAAGTCGCCGCCGAGCTGCATGCGCCGCTGTCCGGGGCGGTAGCGGGACGTCAGCCGCGGTGACTGCTCGGTGAGCAGCGGCGTCGGCAGCAGGCCCCGCTCCAGCCGGGCCGTCTCCTGGGCCAGCAGCCGCTCCTCGCGCAGCTGGCGGTGCGTGTCCTCGGCCCGGCGGCGCTCCACCGCGTACCGGATGCCGCGCAGCAGCAGCGAGCCGTCGACCTGGCCCTTGACCAGGTAGTCCTGCGCGCCGACGGCCAGCGCCTGAATCCCGCGCTCCTCGTCGTCGTGACCGGTCAGCACCAGCACCGCGGCCTGCCCCGCCTGCTCCAGGATGCGGCGCAGGCCGTCGAGGCCGCTGGCGTCGGGCAGACCGAGGTCGAGCAGCACGCAGTCGAAGCCGGGCAGCAGCCCCACCGCGTCCCGCACGGTCCGCGCGCGCGTCACGTCGACCGTCGCGCCCACCTCGTCGAGCAGCGCGGTGACCAGCACGGCGTCGCCGTCGTCGTCCTCGACCAGCAGCACCTGCAACTGTCGTGCCCCTTCGTGCCAATTGCCTTCCGGCCGATCTTAGGTGTGCGACACTCCGGGCACGCATCGCTGGTCACCCGCACGCGTCCCTTGTGACCGACGTGTTGTGTTCCTAGCGTGCGAAACGTCCATCCGGGCCTGCCCATACGGCCGGATGGCGACAAACACCCCCAGAGATTGGACCAGTTTCCGTGGCGCACAAGCGTTACGCAGTAGCGGTGGCGGCTGCCCTCGCGTTGTCCGGGGCGTTCGCCGCCCCGGCCGGCGCGGTGGCCGACGGCCACGACGCGACCCCCGGGATGTTCCCGTTCTCGGTGAAGTTCACCATGACGAACATCCCCAACCCGGACGGCACCACCCGGTCGAGCGCCTGCTCCGGAGCGCTGATCGCGCCCCAGTGGGTGATCACCGCCGGCCACTGCTTCCACGACGTCAACCGCAACCCGGTCAGCGGCCCGGTGCCGTACCCGACCACGGCCACCCTGGGCAAGGTCGACCTGGCCGATGCCGGCGGCAAGACCGCCAACGTGGTCGAGGTGCGGCAGGCCCCCAAGGGCGACATCGCGCTGGGCAAGCTGGACAAGCCGGTGTACGGCATCCTGCCGCTGCTGGTGAACCGGCAGCAGCCGACCGTCGGCCAGCAGCTCACCATCGCCGGCTGGGGCGCGAAGGACTCGGTCAACCCGACTCCGGGCACGCACATGACGTACGGCGGCGTGGCCGTGTCCACGGTCGAGGACGTCAACCTGCTGGTGCACGGCGTCTCCCCGGCGCCCGACACCAGCGCCTGCCTGTACGACTCGGGCGCGCCCTACTTCCGCCCGATCGGCGTGAAGGCCGGCGTGCTGGTGTCCGTGGAGAGCGACGGGCCGGACTGCCCGCACGACACCCCGGAGACCACCACCCGCGTCGACGTGGTCGCGGACTGGATCGGCAGCCAGGTGGGCTACGCCAGCATTGCCGCGAACGAGTGACATGAGCTAACGACAACTGGCGTAGGACGCGATCTCCGGGCGGGAAACTCGCCCGGAGGGAGCGGCCATGGCTGCCGGCATCACCGAACGCAACCAGCACTGTTGGCGCTGTGCCACGGTGAATGCCGCCGGCGACAAGTTCTGCCAGGGCTGCGGGGCCTCGCTGGTGCAGCGCGACAACACGACACGCTATCTGTGTGCGGCCGCGCAGCTCAGCGAGGTTTACGCCAACACGGCGATCCGGGAGTTCCTGGTGGAACCGTTGCGGGCCATCCCGCCCGCGCCCGGCGTCGACACCACGTCGGTGCTGCGCGAGGCCGTCGCCGCCCGGGCCCGCCGCCGGATCCGCGACGGCGTGCTGCTGATCCTGTTGGCCGCCTTGCTGATCGCCAATCCCGTGCTGTTCGTGCCGTGGTTGGTGTTCGCGCTGGTGGTGGCGATGTTGCTGGGGCGCTTCGTGATCAGCCGGCGCAGCGCGATCATCGCCGTGGTCGTGGTGGTGATCGGCGCGGTCCTCGCCGCTGTTCTCGGCACGCTGGGCTTCGCCGCGTTCGCGATCTTCTCGTCCCTGGGCAGCAGCAGCTCCTCGGGCAGCTATGGCTATCCCGGCGGCTACCCCTCGGGCGGCTACCCTTCCGGTGGCGTGGACACGTCGTCGGGCAGCGGTTTCCTGACCCTCGACCTGATCATCACGGTGCTGCTGCTGATCGCCATCGTTGCGGTGATCGTGGTCGACGAGTTCGCCGTGCACTACCTGGTGTTCAACCGCTTCCGCCGCAACGACTTCCTGCCCGACGGGCGAACCAGCCGGCACGAGTGGGAGGCCCGGCTGCGCGGCCTCGGGCTGCCGACCTTCCAGCTGCCGCTGAACCGGGTCGCCGCCACCGAGCAGTCCGGTCAGCGGGCCGGCGACGCCGATGTGGTGGTGCACCGGGGTTTCTCACCGTTCATCGGGGCCGGCGTGCCGGTGCACGACCAGGTCATCGCGCTGGCCCTCGAACCGTCCGATGAGGACGAAGCGCCGGAACCCATCAGCGTCACCGGTTTGCACGACCACATCACCGCGGCGATCAACCGGCTGCGGTCCACGTCCACCCTCGGGCCGGGCCGTCGGCTGGAGGAACTGGTGCGGCGCGAGCAGGTGCTGATCCCGGCCGACCGGCTGGTGATCGACCACCGGACCGTGCCGGAGATCCTGCCCACGCTTGATCACGCGCCGAGCTCGCGCATCACCACCGAGCAGGCCCGGTCGCTGGCCGACGCCGCCGTGGAATGGGCGCGCTACTACAGCTGCTACCGGGTCGAGGCGTGGGACCGGGATCTCACCACCTCCTGCTACGTGCACGCCGGCACCGACCAGAAGATGCTGTTCCTGGAGTGGCAGTTCTTCGCGCTGCTGCCGATCATGCCCGGGTTCCGGGCCATCGACGAGTACCGGGATCCCCTGCTGGCGCCGATCAAGTCGTCGCTGCTGGAGATTCTTGTGCTGCCGGCGACGATCGTGCGCCGGGCGGTGTCGGTGTTCCGCCGGTTCAAGCCGTTGAAGCAGGGCGTGAACGAGGTGATGCCGGCCAAGTACGGGGCCGACCGCAGCCTGCGCGAGTACGCCCAGGCCGACCGCGTGCAGAGCTACTTCCAGGACGTGGACGTCGAGCGGTACGTGCGCATCCTCGACTCGACGCTGTTCCGTGCGGTGGGGGAGTACCTCCAGGAGCGGGGTTATTCGGCGGTCGAGTTCATGAAGCTGGCCGATCCGCAGGTCAACAACTACAACCTCCAGGGCAGCACGCTCGTCGACTCCGCGGTGGGCACCGGCAGCTCGGTGAACAACAAGAAGGGCTAGGCGATGGGCGACAAGTTCGACCTCGGCAACGCGCACATCAGCGGCAGCGCCATCGGCAATCGCGCCACCGTCAACAACTACGGGGCCGCATCGGATGCCTTGCTCACGGCACTGCTGTCGCGGCGGACGGATCTGCTCGGCGACGCGCCGCCCGACGGCCGTGACGACGTGCGGGCGCGGCTGGACGAGATCGAGGCCCAGCTGCGAAGTGGCAAGCCGGACAAGGAAGTCGTGCGCACCGGCTGGCAGCGCATCGCCGCCGTGGTCGGTGTGCTGAGCGAGCCGGTCATGGAGGTCACCAAGCTGATCGCCAAGTTTCTGGCCTGAGCGGTCCGGATTTCCGGTCCGGTGCGCCGGACGGACACGAACGGGAGGCCGACCGGTCGTCGCCGGTCAGCCGCCGGCATTTCTTCTGCCATGGTGAAGTCATGGCAGACACACCGTCCGAAGTGGTCGGTCAGCTGATCGAGTGCTTCGCCACCGGCCGCTTCGCCGACGCGGCCGAGCTCTACTCCGACGACTGCGTCGTGTTCGCGCCGCTGGCCCCCGACGGCCCGATGCTGTTCGGCGGGGCCGAGGCCCGTGCGCTGGTCAAGGCCTGCCACACCGCGCTGCCGGTGCGTGACCTCACGATCCGGACCACGCCGGACCCCGAGGTGGCCATCGCCGAATGGGACTACGTGGGCCGGAATCCCGATACCGGCCAGGACGTCGTGACCGGCAACCTGCTCATCGTCCGGGTCCGCGACGGTCGCATCGTGAGCGAGCGGCCCTACCTCGACCACGTCACGCGGGCCTTCATCACCGGTGGCCTGAACCCGTTGCTGGAGGCGCTGAATGGCTGAGTACCCGACACCGGCCGAGGTCGTCACCGATCTGATCCACGCCTCCGCCGCCGGCGATATCGCCCGTTTTGCCTCGCTGTACACGGAAGACGCGCCGGTGGAGGTCCGGCTGGAGCTGCCGAGGCCGCTGACCATCGTCGGCTCCGCCGGCGTGCTGGCCGCGATGTCCGGGCGTGACCCGTCGAACCTGCGCAACGTCGAGGTGCACGACCTCGTGATCCATGAGACCGGGCCGGACGAAGTCGTGGCGGAGTGGGAATATCGGGGCTTCGCGCGGGCGACCGGTGAGCCCTACCGGGTGCACAACGCCATCGTGACCACGGTCGTGAACGGGAAGATCACGCGGTCGCGGGACTACCACAACACCGTCGCCGTGAGCACCAATTCCGGCGGACGGGCCCGGCTGTTGGCGCAGTTGGCCGACCCGGCGACGTGGGCCGCCCGGGTCGGCTAACGGGTCTTGGAGTTCCCGGCCGGGCCGCCGGTGTGCATGAGGCGGCTGGCGTAGCAGTCGTCGGTGGCGAAGCCCTGCTGGTCGCACCAGGCGTTGGCCTCGTCGGCCGTGCCGAAGGTGGTGGCCTGCACCGTGACCCAGAAGTCCTTGCCGGAGAAGTTGGTGTAGTCGTTGGAGTTCAGCAGCACGGCCTGCGGGAAGCGGGCCTTCAGCGACTGGTAGTCGGCCATGATCTCGGGATAGCCGAACTGCACACCGTTGACCACCAGGCCCGGCTTCTTCGACGAGATCTGCGGAACCCACTGTCCGACAAGGGTTTCCACGGTGTCGTGGTCGGCGCGGGCCTGCTCCTGGAGGTCGGACTCGGTCGGCGGCCTCGGCGTGGTCGTGGTTGTCGTCTCCGTGGTCGTGGTGACCGTGGTGGTGAAGGTGGTCGTGGTCGTCGGCGCGCTGCTGGTCGTGGCCGGCGGCTGGGCCTCGCTTGTGGAGCGGGGCAACAGGAACACGACGACGCCGGTTGTTGCCAGCGCAAGCACGGCGACGCCGGCGACGATCGGCAGCAGCAGGCTGCGCGGCGCGCTGTGACGGGACTGGACCGGCGGCGGGTACTGCGTCGGCTGGGGGATCGTCTGCGGCTCGGGCGGCAGTGGCTGCTGCGGCTGCGGCTGCTGCGCGACGGGCGTTCCGCACGATCCACAGAACCGCGCGTGGGGACCGAGTTCCCGGCCGCACGTCGGGCATGGCGTCATGTCGGTTAGTTCGCCGTGGAGACGGTCCCGTTAGCGTGGTGAACTCGAATGGGGGAAGCCCGTGACTACGTGTACGGTGCGGCCCATGGGGAGTGCGACGCCCGTGAAGATCTGTGGCCTGACCAGGCCCGAGGACGTGGATGCGGCGGTCGGGGCGGGGGCCGGCGCGATCGGCTTCGTGCTCTACCCGCCGAGCCCGAGATATGTGACGCCGCAACGAGCCGCCGAGTTGGCCGCGCGGCTGCCGGCCTTCGTCACGCCGGTGCTGCTGTTCGTGAACACCCCGCCGGCCGAGGTGCTGGCCACCGCCGCCGGTGTGCCCGGCGCGTTGTTGCAGTTCCACGGCGACGAGACGCCCGAGGAGTGTCACGAGGCTTCGGGTTTCGGGCGCTACGCCTTCCTTCGTGCCGCACGCATCCCGCTGGACCCCGACGCGCCGCCGTTCGACCTGGTCGGCTTCTCGAAGCGTTTCGATCAAGCGCGGGCCATCCTGTTGGATGCTCACGTTCCGGGCTACGGCGGCGGCGGTCGCACCTTCGACTGGTCCCTGCTGCCGGCCGCACCCTCGTCGCACCTGGTCCTGTCCGGCGGCCTCACCCCCGACAACGTCGCCGCCGGCATCGCCGCCCTGCGCCCGCTCTGTCGGACCCTCTCCGTCGACGTCAGCTCCGGCGTCGAGGCGTCCAAAGGGGTCAAGGATCACGGCCGGATCCGCGCCTTCGTCCAGGCGGTGGCGAGTTGTTGAGCATTCAACTATACTGGTGACGACCCGAGAGGAGAGCACCATGCCGCAACCGGAAGGCGCCGAGCTGGAGGCCGCGCGGGCCCGCCGCGCCGAGCTCAAGGACAAGTACCTGCGACCCGTCGGGGAGCGTCCCGCCACCCCCGTCCGGGGCGTGCACCACCTCGCCCTGGTCGCCAAGGATGTCGAGGCCACCATCCGCTTCTACCAGGAGTTCCTCGGCTTTCCCCTGGTCGAGCTGGTCGAGAACCGCGACTACGCCGGCTCCAGCCACTTCTTCTTCGACCTCGGCAACCGCAACCTGCTGGGCTTCTTCGACTTCCCCGGCCATCCCCACCAGGACTACGTCGAGACCGTCGGCGCCGTGCAGCACCTGGCCCTGTCCGTCGACGCCGAGCACTTCGCCGCCATCAAGGCCAAGCTCGACGCCGAGGGCATCGACTACCTCGGCCCCGACCGCGGCGCCGACGACAGCCTCTACGTCCGCGACCCCAACGGCGTCGGCCTCGAGTTCTACCAGGAAGAGCTGGGCATCTTCGCCGGCAACTCCCTGCACCTCGACGGCACCGCCGGCTGAGGGCATTTTCCGCCTCTGACCAGCGTAAACGCTGATGGGTGCGGGACGGCGGGGCCTGTCACTGTCCGTCAGCATCTGTGGGTGTCCATCGCTGGCCACGGGACAGGCAGGGGACAAGAATGGCCCCCGGTGCGAGTGCACCAGGGGCCGTCTGACCTGCTATGACGCCGCCCGGTGGGTTCCCTGTCGAGGGCCCGAGAGTGCGTTGGCGCGCGGCTGCCACCATCCCCAATCAGTTCGTGCTCGGGTGGCCGAAGGTGACGGTGACGGCCTTGAAACCCAGTGACTGCAGCAGGTTGACCAGCATGGCCTTGGTGTTGCGTTCGGCGTCGGCGGTCAGCTCACTTTTGCCAGCGGCGTCTTGGATGTTGCGTTGCGCCAGCTCGTAGAGCGCTTGTTGGGAGTTCGGGTTGCCGTTGAGGAAGTCGTTGATCCTGGTGAACAACCCTTGCTGCTGCGCGTAGACGTAGGACTGTTTGACGTCCAGCGCCGCGGCGGCCAACTGGGCGTGGTCCAGGGTGATCGTGGCGGACAGCCGGTCGTCGGACACATGCACGGCGTCGCCCGAGAGGTGGGCGAAGTCGACGTAGGCGTTCACGGTGCCGACACCGACGAACATCGTGTCGCTGCCTTCCAGAAAGCTCGGCAGGAACGAGTTGCCCGACGAGATGTCCAC
Source organism: Kutzneria chonburiensis (assembly GCF_028622115.1). Lineage (NCBI taxonomy): Bacteria > Bacillati > Actinomycetota > Actinomycetes > Pseudonocardiales > Pseudonocardiaceae > Kutzneria > Kutzneria chonburiensis. The sequence goes on along the minus strand of NZ_CP097263.1, from coordinate 4,282,375 downwards.
GACGACCTGGAAGGTGCCGCTGGCAGCCTCGTACCGGGACATCTGGACGATAGACTTGAGCAGAACGGGCCCGGACCGCTCCTGGGTTGTGTCGGCGAACGGATTGCGCAACTGGGGTAACAGTTGTACGGCCGATCCAACCAATAGTGCCGCCAATAGGAGGACGACGGCGACAACCGCGGCGATGGCACGTTTCCGCCAGATCCCCATGCGCACGTGACTCCCCTCGCTGCCAGTACCGTGCTGTCGACGGTTTGATGAGCGGGCGTACGGCTATTCATCGTAGGGGAAACGCGGGGAGGCGCAGTGCGTAGATCGATCTGGCTGTGGTTGCTGCTGGCCGTCCTCGCGGTGCTGTTGCTCGGCCTGCTGTTCGGGGGCTACCGCAAGGGAAGCGTCGTCAACGCGCCGAGTCCGAGCTCCCTGGTGTCGCGGCAAACCATGATCGTCGCCTCGGCCGGCGCCTGGGACAACGTGCAGTGATCTTCAGCCGGCAGCCGGCCTGACAGCAGAACGGCCCGTCGGCGCTGGTCGTCGACGGGCCGCTCGGTCACGCTGTCAGCGGATCGGGACCCACTCGGGGAAGTCTCCGCCTGGCGTCTGCTGGCTGGTGCCGGCGACGTAGTCGGCGGCGGCCGCGACGTAGATCGCGATCGTGCCGGTGCTGGTCAGGATCACCGCGGGGTCGCTGATCGCGCCTGCGCCGCCGATCTGGCTCCACGGGTCGAAGTTCGTGCCGGGTGCCGGTTGGCTGGTGCCGACGATGGTGTTGTTGGTGGTGCGGGAGTAGAGCGCCATGGCGCCGTTGGGGAGTTTGATCACGGCGGGTCGGCCGGTCCAGCCGCCGCCGTTGCCGATGTGGACCCAGTCTGGGAAGTCGGTGCCGGGGGCGGATTGGTTGGTGCCGACGAAGTTGCCGTCGGTGGACACGGCGTAGACGGCGATGGCTCCGTTGTTGAGCACGACCGCGGTGGGATCGCTGGCCACGCCGCCGCTGCCGATCTGGCTCCAGGGATCGAAGTCGGTGCCCGGCGCCGGTTGGCTGCTGCCGACGATGGTGTTGTTGACCGTGTGGGCGTACAGGGCGACGGCGCCGTTGGCCAGTTTGACGACTGCGGGCTTGCCGGTGGACTGGTGGTCGGAGTTGATGAACACCCAGTCCGGGAAGTCGGTGCCGGGGGCCGATTGGTTGGTGCCGACGAAGTTGCCGTCGGTGGACACGGCGTAGACCGCGATGGCCCCGTTGTTGAGCACGACCGCGGTCGGGTCGCCGGCGACGCCGCCGCTGGCGATCTGGTACCACGGATCGAACGCTCCACTGGGCTGTTGCTGGCTTGTGCCGAAGACGTGGTTGTCGACCGTGTGGTCATAGAGCGCGATCACACCGTTGGGCAACTGGACGGCTTCCGGCGTACCGGAGAACTGCACGCCTGAGCTGATCTGCTGCCACGCCCGGAATGGGCCGCCAACAGTGTCCTGTTTGGTGCTCCAGACGTTGCCGTCGGTGTTGGTCTGGAACAACGCGATGGTGCCGTCCTTGGTCACCAATGCCTTCTGCGACGGCCGCGGGGTGACCTGTTGGCCCCACAGCGCGTCCGCGATCACCTGGGCTCGGCCGACCCAGGCCAGGTAGTTGCTGCCGTCGGCGGTGCCCGACCGCTGCACCTGCTGGCAGGTGATGTGGATGGCCTGGTTCTGCCAGTCCTTGGTGAGCATCACGTCGAGGAACTTGTTGGTGGCGTACACCGGGTCCTCGAGCTGCGCCGGCGTGCCCCAGCCCTGGCTCGGCCGCTGCTGGAACAGACCGAGGCTGTCATGATCCTGCCCGGCGCCCGCGCCGTAGTTGTGCAGGGTGGTCTCGGTCAGCGCCGTCGTGAGCGCGATGTACAGCGCCTGCTTGGGTAAGCCTCTCGACTGCACCACGCCGGCAATGGCCCGGCCGCAGGACATCTGGTACGCGTTGAACGTCGCGCCGAGCTGACGGCTGACCTGGTCGGCGATCGCGGAGTCGGTGCTGTTGGGGCCGCCGGGCTGGCACGCGAGCTGCGGCAGGGCCATGGCGTTGAGCGGGGCGGCGGTCGCGGTGACGGCCGTGGCGGTCAGGCCCGCGGCGGCGACGAGCAGCGCGGCGATTGTCGTCCTGATCGGGGTGTGCTTCATCGTTTTTCCTTTGCTGGCAAGTGAACGGGCACGGTCAGCGAATCGGCGTCCATTCGGGGAAGTCCCCACCGGGCGTCTGCTGACTGGTCCCGGCCACGTAGTCCGCGCCGGCCGCGACGTAGATCGCAATGGTGTTGGTGCTGCTGAGAATGACCGCGGGGTCGCTGATCGCGCCCGCGCCGCCGATCTGGCTCCACGGGTCGAAGTCGGTGCCCGGTGCGGGCTGGCTGGTGCCGACGATGGTGTTGTTGGTGGTGCGGGAGTAGAGCGCTATGGCGCCGTTGGGGAGTTTGATCACGGCGGGTCGGCCGGTCCAGCCGCCGCCGTTGCCGATGTGGACCCAGTCCGGGAAGTCGGTGCCGGGGGCGGGCTGGTTGGTGCCGACGAAGTTGCCGTCGGTGGAGACGGCGTAGAGGGCGATGGCTCCGTTGTTCAGGAGCACGGCGGTGGGGTCGCTGGCCACGCCGCCGCTGCCGATCTGGCTCCACGGGTCGAAGTCGGTGCCGGGTGCCGGTTGGCTGGTGCCGACGATGGTGTTGTTGGTGGTGCGTGAGTAGAGCGCCATGGCTCCGTTGGCGAGCTTGACGATGGCGGGCTTGCCCGTCCAGCCGCCGCCGTTGCCGATGTGGACCCAGTCCGGGAAGTCGGTGCCGGGAGCGGATTGGTTGGTGCCGACGAAATTGCCGTCCGTGGACACGGCGTAGACAGCGATGGCTCCGTTGTTGAGCACGACCGCGGTGGGATCGCTGGCCACGCCGCCGCTGGCGATCTGGTACCACGGATCGAACGCCCCACCGGGCTGTTGCTGGCTTGTGCCGAACACGTGGTTGTCGACCGTGTGGTCATAGAGCGCGATGGTGCCGTTGGGCAGCTGGACGGCTTCCGGTGTACCGGAGAACTGCACGCCTGAGCTGATCTGCTGCCACGCCCGGAATGGGCCGCCGACCGCATCCTGCTTGGTGCTCCAGACGTTGCCGTCGGTGTTGGTCTGGAACAACGCGATGGTGCCGTCCTTGGTCACCAACGCCTTCTGCGACGGCCGCTGCGGCACGGACGGGGCGTCGTCGACGATGTTGTTGTACCGGTAGGCGACGTAGCTGGCGTTCGGGTGGCCGACCAGGCTGGGGTTGTTGATGTTGGTGTGGCCGTGGTTCACCGGCGTGCTGCCGAAGTTGTAGTAGGAGAAGTTGCCGTTGTTGTCGTCCCACTTCTCGAACAGGAAGGTGTGGCCGTCGCCGGGATAGTCGGCGGCCGACCGGTCGAGGAAGTCGCCGGCCTTCAGCTCGGACCGCGAGATCTTGTGGGCGAATCCGGGCAGACCGGCGGTGTTGGGGCTGGGGTTGCTGCGGCTGCTGGCGATGTGCAGGGCCATGGAGACGTAGCCGGAGCAGTCGTGGCGGTACCAGCCGTCGCCGTCCTTGTCGACCGAGAAGGCGCCCTGGTTGTAGGAGGGTGAGTTCTCGAGCCAGTACCGGGCCCGGTCGATCACCTCGGACCGGGTGATCTGCCCGCCCAGGGTTGAGTTGGCCTGGGCCGAACCGGCCGTGGCGGCCACGGTCGAGCTCGGCGCGGCGACGCCGGCCGGCGCGAGCGCCGTGGTCACGGTCGCGGCAAGCAAAGCAAGGGCCGGCACCCCGGCCAACAACCTGCGGAATTTCACGTGTCCCCCTCGGGAATTTACTGCGCGATGTCGCCGGGAATTCGATGACCGTTTCCGGTTTGTCCCGGTGCTTCGGTGAGACAGATCCTGGCTGCGCATCTCCGGGCGGAACAGGCAATGTGACCGGCCATGTATGGCCGGTGTTGTTGTGCTGCGACGCTCAGGCTATTCCGCATTTGAGGCGCGGACGTTCAGGCAATTCCGCGGCGGAATTTATTGAGCTGGTTCATGGGCGATTGGCTGAGCGCCGTATCGGTGCGAGAGCAGCGCAGCGTCGGGCCGGCCCGGACTGGGCGGTGAGACCGTTGTGACGCACCGGGAGGACCCCGTCAGGCTCGCGCTGGACACCGTGCAGGAGCTCCTGCTCTCGGTTGGTGGCAGTGCCGACCGCCCTCGCCGCGGCTGGCGCGGCCACGGTGTAGTGCTCTTCGGTGGTCAGGATGTTCGTCCTCGACGGCCGCCAGGTCAGCAATCATCCGGACCATCGCTGGCAACACCTGGGTCGTCGAGTTGGTCGAGTTGCCGTTGAACGCGTTCGGCGTCGGAGTCGCGGCCTTGTTCCCGGTACAGCTCCAGCGCCTCCCGCCACACCGCCTGAGCCTGCTTCCCTTCGCCCAGAGCGGTATGGACGTGCCCGAGCTGTTCTAGGGTGCGTGCGCCCTGCGCCGGGTAACCGATGGCGCGGGTTAGCGCCAGGGCCTGGTTGTAGTGGTCGACGGCCTGTCGGTGACGTCCGGTGTGGTGGTCGATGTAGCCGAGGCTGTCGAGGGTTTCCGCCTCGCCCGCGAGGTTCTGATGGCGTCGGTGGAGGGCGAGAGCGAGCAGGCAGTGTTGGCGAGCGCTGTCGTAGTCGCCCTGTTGGGCGGCGAACCACCCCACCAGGTTGCACGCGCTGGCTTCCCCCACCGGCTGTCCCAGCGTGCGGTAGTGGTGCAGGGCACTGGTGGCGTGCCCAAGGGCGCGTCGCGATTCGCCCCACTGCTCGCAGGCTCGGGCGAGCGCATGGTGGGTGTGGGCCAACTGGTTCGTGTCGTGGTGGTGCTCGGCCAGCGCGATGGCTTGGTCCAGGCATGCGAACGCCTCCGCGCGTTGGCCTAGTTCGGCATGGGCGGCGCCGAGGCGCCGCTGGGCGAGGATGTGGGCGGTGGGGTCGGGAAGGGGTGCGGTGGCTTCGGCCGCGGCCAGCCACACCGCCAGCCGATCGTGACGGTGGCCCTGCCGGTCGTGGTAGGTCTCCAGGTTCCAGGCCAATTGCCACACAAGCTGGTGCCACCCGTGGTCGGCCGCGATGTGTTGAGCGGCCAGCAAGGCGGCATGCTCGGTGTCCGACCAGGCCAGCGCCGCCTTGTCGTCCGGCAGGGAGTGGTCCTGCACGCCTGGCGGGGGCGCGCCGAGCTCGAGTGGCCGGCGGTGCGGTGAGAGGACGCGGGCAGCGCTGTCGGCGGCGCGGGCGTAGAAATCGCACACCCGCAGCAGCGCCGCTTCCTGCTGCTGCTCGTTCAGGTCGTGGTGGGCGGTGGTCGTGGCGTAGGTACGGATCAGATCGTGCATCGCATACCGGTCGTGGGGCTTGCGGTGCAGTAGCGAAGCCTCCACCAGGGTCCGCAACACCGTTCGGGTCTCAGGTAGATCCTGCCCGATGAGGCTGGCGGCGGCGGGCAGGCCGATGTCGGGACCGGGGGCGATGCCCAGCACGGCGAATGCGGTGCGCTGCTGGTCGGTCAGGCCACGCAGGGACCACGACAGCACGGCCGGCAGGCTGGCGGTGGGATCGGCGTCGTCGAGCGCGTCCAGGCCGGATCCGCGCAGTTCGGCGAGAAAATCGGTCAATGGCAGGTCGGGGAGAGCCTGGGCGCGGCCGGCCATGATGGTGAGCGCCAGCGGATACCGGCCGCACAGCTGGATCATCTCGGCCACGACGTTCGGTTCGGCTGTCACCCTGGGCTGGCCGAGGCGCTGAACGAGCAGGGCCCGTGCCTCCGCGCCGGTGAGGACGTCCAGGTTCAGATGGCGGGCGTTGTGCCGCGACAGCAGCGGGGTGAGCACGGCGCGGCTGGTGATGAGCACGGTGCAGGTCGAGGTGCCCGGCAGCAGCGGCGTGACCTGGTCCGCGGTCGCGGCGTTGTCGAGCACGACGAGCATCCGCTTGCCGGCGATCTGGCTGCGGTAGCGGGCGGTGTGCTCGTCCAGGCCGCCGCCGACATGTGCGGAGTCGACGCCGAGGGCGTCGAGGAAACCACGGGCCGCGGTGAGCGGATCGAGGGGTTCGCTGTCGGGGCTGAAGCCACGCAGGTCGACGAACAGCTGCCCGTCGGGGAACCGGTCGGCGTGGGTGTGGGCCCAGTGCAGGGCCAGCGAGGTCTTGCCGATGCCGCCGGCTCCGGCCAGCGCCGTGATCAACACGGTGGTCGGGTCCGCCGACGCCGTCTCGACGGCTGCGGTCAGGGTCGCGAGTTCGGTCGCCCGCCCGGTGAATCCCGCCGGCGCCAGCGGCAGATGGCGCGGCGTCGGGGCCGACGTCCCGGTGGCTCGGGCCGGGGCGGACAGGGCCGGATCCGCAGTCAGGATCTGTTGGTGCAGCTGCCGCAGGGCGGGGTTGGGGTCGGCGCCGAGCTGTTCGGCCAATTCCTCGCGCAGGCGTTGGTACGTGGACAGTGCGTCGGCCTGCCGACCGGCGCGGTACAGCGCGAGCATCAACTGTCCGGCCACGCGCTCGTCCAGCGGGTGTCGCGCGGTTTGCCGGTCGAGATCGGCCAGCAGTTCGGCGTGCCGCCCGCACCGCAGGGCGGCGTCGGTCCGGTCGAGTTCGACGGCGCGCCGCTCGGCGTCCAACGACTGCCGCATCGCGTCCAACCACGTGCTGTCGACATCGGCGAATGCCTTGTCGTGCCAGAGATCGAGGGCTTCGTCGAACAGTTTCAGGGCCTGGTCGGCCGGGCCGGCGGCGCGGGCCCGGGCGCTCATTTCCCGGAAGCGGTGCACGTCGACGTCGGCCGGGTCGACCACCAGCGTGTAGCCGCCCCGGCCTCGCTGGATCTCGACTCCCGCCGGGCCGGCGACCGCGACCCGCAGGCGTGACAGGTAGCTGTAGAGCACCTCGCGACCCCGCTGGGGCGGGGTGTCTCCCCAGACCCGGGCCATCAACTGGTCGGCGGACACCGGATGGTTGGGCGCGAGCAGCAGGACGGCGAGCACGCCGCGCTGACGGGCGTGACCGAGGTCGATCGGCCGGCCGGCAGCCAGGGCCGACACCGGGCCCAACACCCGGAACCGCACCGTCATCGGCCACCCCCACTGCGACCTCCGCCCGGTCAAGCAGACCAGACCCGGCCTGGCGGTTCAAGGTTCCTGAAGGGTTTGCCGTGGGTCCGGTCGGCACTGTTGCCCGAGCGGGGACGGAATTGCCCGGCAATCCGGACTTTCCCCGCGCGCAACGGCAATGGAGGGGAAACACATGCTTCGACGGGTGCTCGTTTCCGTCGTCGCGCTGCTCGGTGTCATGGGCGCCGGTCTCGCGACCACCGGTGTCGCGAACGCGTCGACACCACCGGGCGGCGGCAACGGAAAAGTCCTCAACGTGGTCTGGCAGCGGGAATCGTACAACTACTGGTGCGGGCCGGCGGCCACCCGGATCGCGCTGTCCGCGCGAATGGGTTCCGGGTTGCCCAGCCAGGCGACGCTGGCGGGCCAACTCGGCACCACCACGGCCGGCACGGACAACGTCGGGCTGGTGACCGGCGTGCTCAACCGGGACCTGCACACCAGCTGGTACGAGACGAAATGGATGCGCAACGACCCGCCGACCGGGGCCCAGGTCAACCTGCTGTGGTCGGACATCACCTACGACGTCGACCACGGCTATGCGCTCGTGGTGAACATCGACGCGCCGGCGAGCAATCACCCGCCCGGCTATCCCAATTACGAGATCCTGCACTACTTCACCGTCGCCGGATACGAGCCCGGCACCGACAACGTGTACATCGTCGACCCGGCCTCCGGCCTGCCGGGATTCGGCGCCGTGCCGCAGCACTACTGGCTGTCCCTGGGCAAACTGGCCAGCCTCGTTCCGCCGAAGGGTTATTCCGCCTGAAAGGACAAGGAAATGCACGGAAAGCGTGTGCTCGCCGCAGCCGCGGCGGCGCTGGGCGCCGTCGTGGTCACCGCGCCGATCGCGTCGGCGTCCCCGGCGGCCGGACCAGCGTTCGCCTGCGGCCAGTCCTACACCCACGTCCGCAGTTCGATCGACTGGCTGCGGATCCACACCTCGCCCGGCGTGAACACGCCGGCCGTGGGGCAGATCCCGGGTGGTTCGGGCTTCTGCTTCAACAGCGCCTCCGGCCGCACGGTCGGCGGCATCTACTGGGTCGACGGTTACGGCTACAACGGGTCGACCAGGGTGTCGGGCTGGGCCGACGGCGAATACCTCATCTGGCCGTGACGACCTCGGAAAGGACCGAGCGACTATGCGGAAACTCATCGCCATCCTGATCGGCACCGGCGCGCTGCTCGGCGGCGCGTTCGCGACGCCGGCCCAGGCGTCGGTCGCGACCCCGGCGAGTTCCTCGTGCACCCAGGACATCGGCGATCCGACCGGGCTTCAGAACGTGTCCACGGTGCGTTCCACCACCGCCACCCATGGCGGCCGCACCGTCACGGTGGAACTGCGCCACGGGTTCACCTGGGGCAACAACGTGGAGTACGCCTGGACCCGGATCGGCAACGCCCGTCCCGGTGACGGCATGTGGCTCGACATCACCCGGGACTCGCAGGCCACCCACGCCACGTGCGGCAGCACCAGCTCGCCGGTCAGCGGGCAGGCCTGGACGCATGCCTTCCAGACGTCCAGCCTGGCCAGCACGGCCATGCGGGCGTGCGGTGGAGTCACGAGCAACGGGACCGTCTACTTCAACTGCACCAACTGGTGGTGATCCAACAAAATGCGACCGCCCCCGGCCGTCATTTCGGCCGGGGGCAGCGTCACGTCCGATCGTGCGGGCTTGACGACTGTGACTGTCAGTTCGGCACGGCGATGGTGATGGCGTCGTCAAGGACGGCCGGCCGCGCCGATGAGGGCGGCGGCGATGTCACCATCGCTGCGAGCATGGTCATGGCAGGCCGCCGGTCGTGACCAGCGGTCGAAGTGGGGTTCGCGCAGCCAGGAAGACCAGCCTGGTGAGGAGTCCGCGGAGCAGGGCCCAGCCGACCAGCACGACGACGGCGCCGAGCAGGAGGCCGGCGACGACATCGTGTGGGTAGTGGGCGGCGATGTAGACGCGCGAGAAGGCCATCAGCAGCGCCGCCGCGGTTGCGAGCCATGCGACCAGCCGGTGGCGGACCAGGAACAGGCCGGCGGCCACCGCGCCGGCCATGGTGGCGTGGTCGCTGGGGAAGGAGAAGTCGGTGGTGTGGTCGGCCAGCACCAGCAGGTCGGGCGCCGTGGTGTACGGGCGAGCCTCGTGGAAGGTGTTCACGAGTGGCTGGTTGATGCCTACGGCAATGAGCGTGCCGAGCGCGGCCCAGGCCGCGGCGGCGACTCGGGCCGGGTTGCCGGAGCGGCGGGCGATCCACCAGCCGGCGACGAGCAGCGCCGCGAACAGCGCCACGCCGTAGGTGGCGTAGCCGTACATCAGGCTGTGCAGCCAGGGCGTCGCGCGGGCGAAGGAGTTGATCGCCCGCATCAGCGCGTCGTCCATGCCGGCACCTCCTGACCTTCTACTACATGCACGTAGTAGTTCATACGCCACGGTAGACCACCGGGTTGGCGGAGCGCCGTCCGGCCCTGGCCGTCGGCGGGACCGCTGTCGCGTCGTTCGGCCAGGTCACCCCGGCGCCGCCGGCCGGACGACCGCTTCGACGTGGTGTGGTGCTGGCCCCGAAGTCGGGTCGCTGGACGTCTACCCGGGCAGCAGTCGGCCGGCCACAGTGACTGTGATCCAGGTCACCTTCGATCGGGTCCTACGGCGTCCCCTGCGTTCGTCCTCTCGATGAACGACTTCCCGAGGAGGGCATCATGCAGAAGGTCATCGTCGCGCAGTTCGTCTCGCTCGACGGCGTCACGGACGACCCCGACGGCTCGGCCGGCACCCCGAACGGAGGCTGGGCCTTCCGCTACGGGCCCGGCCCCGTCGCCGGCGACAAGTTCGCGCTGGGCGCGCTGCTCCGCACCGGCGTGAACCTGCTCGGCCGGACCACGTGGGAACTGTTCGCCGGGCTCTTCGCCAGCCGTGAGGACGACTTCTCCCGTGCGCTGACCGCGATGGACAAGATCGTCGCGACTCGTTCGGGTGTCGACGTCGGGCGCTGGGCCAACTCGACCGCCCTCGAGACAGACCTGGTCTCGACGGTGCGCGACCGGGTCCGTCACCAGGATGTCGTGGTCACCGGCAGCGGTTGCGTCGTTGACCAGCTGATCGCTCAGGACCTGGTGGACGAGTTCCGGCTGCTGGTGTTCCCGACCGTGCTCGGCAAGGGCCGCCGGATCTTCGACGCCGCGTCAGCACCGCTCGACCTCACGCTGGTGTCGAGCGAGGACGCCGGTTCGGGCGTGCTGCGTCAGGTCTACACGAGACGCCGCTGATCCCGCAGTTCTCACCGCCGACGGCGGTCGGCGGCTGGGAGCTACTTGGCCGCCAGCACGAACTTGTCCGTGTAGGTCTTGGCCAGGTCGATCGACTTGCCCTTCACGTCCGGGTTGAACGCCTGCAACACCTTCAGGTCGGTGGCCGGCCCGTCGGGCGGCATGATGCCGGTCGGGTTGTAGATGCCCTTCTCGCTGTCGAACGCCTTGACGTAGGCGTCCTTGCCGGAGCCGGCGTAGTAGTCGGCCGGCATCTGGGCGGCCACGTCGGCGCCGCTGTGGCCCTGGATCCACGTCAGCGTCTTGACGTAGGCGTTGACCAGCTTCTGCACGATGTCGGGGTGCTTGTCGACGTAGTCGGCGGTCATGTAGAGCGAGGTCGCCGGGTACTCGCCGCCGAGCTGCTTGGCGGTGCCGGCGGCGGTGCGCATGTCCAGCAGGATGTAGGCGTCACCGGTGGCCAGCATGGTGGACACCGTCGGCTCGGTGGTCATCGCGCAGTCCACGTTGCCGTGCTGCATGGCGCCGATCAGGGTGGCCCCGGACTGCACGCCGATGCGGTGGGTGCTGGTCGGGTCGACGCCGTTCTTCTGGGCCAGGTACTGGGTGAGGAAGTCGGTGGACGAGCCGACGTCGGTGATGCCGAGATTGTGGCCCTTCCAGTCGGCGGGGGAGTGGATCTGGTCCTTGACCTCGTTGCGGCACAGCTCGACCTCGCCGGGCGTGGTGAGCATGGACACCACCGACTCCAGCTGCTGCCCGAGCCCCTGCATGGCGATCGTGTGGTCGTAGAAGCCGCCAACGCCGTCGACCTTGCCGGCGACCATGTCCGTGGTGGCGTCGACGCCCGCACCCTCGTCCTGGAGCGTGACGTTCAGGCCCTGCTCCTTGTAGTAGCCCAGCCGCTCGGCCAGCATGAACGGCAGGTAGATCTGCTTGTTCAGGCCACCGACCATGATGGACACCTTCTCGCCCGAACCGCCGGACGAGCTCCCGCCCGAGCCGCTGCCCGCGCTCTGCGACGCGTTGTTCGCGCAGCCGGCCGACAACACCAGCGCGGCGGCCACCACACCGATCCACGACTTCTTCACCACGACGATCTCCTTTGACAGCGGGGGATTCACAGGTCGGGGCCGGCCAACTGGGCCGGGCGCCACCGCAGCAGGCGGTTCTCCAGGCGCGTGATGAGCCATTCCGCGATCAGCGCGACCACGGCCATGATCACCATCGCCGCCCAGACGCCGTTGGCGTCGAACGTGCCCTGCGCGTTCTTGATCAGGACCCCCAGGCCCGAGGTGCCGCCGAGGAACTCGCCGACGATCGCGCCGATCAGCGCGAAACCGAAGCTCACGTGCAGGCTGGCGATGATCCAGGTGAACGCCGACGGCAGCACCACCTGGCGGGTCACCTGCCAGCGCGACGCCCCGAGGATGCTGGCGTTGGCGATGAAGTTGCGGTCGACCTCGCGGGTGCCCTGGAAGGCGTTGAAGAACACGCCGAAGAACACCAGCACGATCACCAGCAGCACCTTCGACTCGATGCCGAGGCCGAAGGCGAGCACGAACACCGCGCCCAGCACGATGCGCGGAATGGCGTTGAGCACCTTGATGAACGGGCCGAACACCTCGGACAGGAACCGCACCCGGCCCAGCGCGACGCCGCACACGATGCCCAGCACGGTGCCGATCACGAACCCGATCAGCGCCTCTTCCAGCGTGGTGACGATCTGGTCGCCGAGCGAGCCGATCGCGGTGCCCTCGGTGATCCAGGTCGTCAACCGGCCCACGATGCCCGACGGCACGCCGTAGAGGATCACGCTGCGCGGGCTGTCCTGGACGGTCAGCTGCCAGCCGCCGACGACCACGAGCAGCACCGCCACCTGGGTGAGGTGCACCAGCACGCGGTGCCGGCGGGCGGCCCGGCGGTGCAGTGACTCGACCGGCGCCACCTCTACCTGTGCCTGCTGCGCGGTCATCACGACGCCCTGTCCAACCGGGTGCTCTGCGAGTAGGCGATGTCCACCTCGGCGCGCAGCGCCTCCCAGATCTGGTGGTAGATGTCCAGAAAGCGCGGCTCGAACCGGATCTCCTGCACGACCCGGGGCCGGAGCAGGTCCACCCGGAACCGGGCCTTGACCGTGGCAGCCGGGCCGGCGGTCAGCACCACCACGGTGTCGGCCAGCGCGATGGCCTCCTCCAGGTCGTGCGTGACGAACACGACCGCCGGGCGGGTCAGGTCCCACAGCGCCAGCAGCTCGTCGGACATCTTGGCCCTGGTCTGCACGTCCAGCGCGGAGAACGGCTCGTCCATCAGGATCACCCGCGGCTCGTTGATCAGGTTCTGGGCCAGCGCGACCCGCTTGCGCATGCCGCCGGAGAGCTGGTGCGGGAAGCGGTCCTCGAACCCGGCCAGGCCGACCCTCCTGATCCAGTCGCGGGCCGACTCCAGTGCCTGCTTCTTCGGCACGCCGCGAAACCGCGGACCGGCGGAGACGTTGTCCAGCACGGATTTCCACGGCAGGATCGCGTCGGTCTGGAACATGAAGCCGACGCCGGCAGTGATGCCGTCCACCGGCTTGCCGTGCACGGTCACCGAACCGACCGACGGCCGTTCCAACCCGGACACCAGCGTCAGCGTGGTCGACTTGCCGCAGCCGGTCGGGCCGACCACCGCGCAGAACTCTCCTTCGGCCACGGTGAGGTCGAGGTCGCGCAGCGCCGTGTACGGGGTGCCGCCGGCCGTGGTGAACCGTTTGGTCACCTGTCGCAGTTCGATCGCGGGCGGTGATTTCTCTGCGCACACGGTAGGATTCCCTCCGTCACTGCCGGCGTGTTTCGTTCTCGTTGCCGCAGGACGGTAGGCAGGACGGGATCAGGCCGACAGATAACGCTCGATACCCGTCGAGGAGTGCGTTTCCCTGAGTTCTGCTCGTTCCGCTCAGTCGCGATTCCGGCAAAACGGTCCGCCGGCTTGGCATCGGTGTGACGGCGTGATGTCATTCGCCGACGCCCCGACGAGACGTGGCAGATCGGAGTGGCCATGTGGCGTACCCGCCCGCTGGCAACCCAGATCCTGCTCTGTGTGCTGGCCATCCTGCTGGCGACGAGCGCGGCCGGCGCCGTGCTGTACGCGAACCTGACCGACCAGACCCTGGACGTCCAGTACACGCAGCGCGCGCTGGACATCGCCAACACCGTCGCGCAGCTTCCCGAGGTCGCCGATGCGCTGGCGCACAAGGATCCCGACCACCGCATCCAGGCGTTGGCCGAGCAGGTGCGCAAGAACACCAGCGCCAGCTACGTCGTGGTGGCCGACCGCAACGGCGTGCGGTACTCGCATCCCACTCTGGCGTTGATCGGCCAGCGCCTGGAAGAACCCGTTGTCGCGCTGGACGGAAACGTCCACACCGGCATCGACCCCGGCAGCCTCGGCAACTCCGCCAACGCGAAGGTGCCGCTGCGCGCGTCGAACGGCGCGATCATCGGCGAGGTGTCCGTCGGCATCCCCGAGGAGCGGGTCAGCAGCCAGATCTTCTTGCAGTTACGTGACATCGCGCTGTACTCGCTGCTGGCGCTGGGCATCGGCGTGCTGGCCTCGTGGCTGCTCGCCCGGGGCCTGAAACGAGTGACCTTCGGACTGGAGCTGTCCGAGATCGCCGCGCTGCTCCAGGAACGCGAGGCGATGTTGCACGGCATCAGGGAAGGCGTCGTGGGCATCGACGCCAGGGGCCGGGTGAGCGTGCTCAACGACGAGGCCCGCCGGCTGCTGGGCATCCGCCGAGCCGGCACCGGCAGCCCGGTCGCGGAGTTGGTGCCGGCGGGGCGCCTGCGGGATCTGCTCGTGGACGGCCCGCTGGGCAACGACGAGATCGTGCTGACCGACGAGTTCCTGTTGGTGGTGAACAGAATGCCGGTCCTGCTGGCCGGGCGGCCGGCCGGACACGTGGTGACCCTGCGGGACCGCACCGAGTTGGAGGGCCTGATGCGGGAGCTGCACGCGCTGACCGGGCTGACCAATGCCCTGCGGGCCCAGGAACACGAGTTCACCAACCGTCTGCACGTGCTGGCCGGCCTGCTCGGGCTGGGGGAGACCGACGAAGCCGCGCGCTACCTCGCCGAGGTCGCCGGCGGCGGCGCCGCGCAGGCCGGCGACATCCAGGTCCGGATCGCGCCGGCCGAGCTCGCCGCGTTGCTGGTGGCGAAGGTGACCACCGCCGCCGAGTCGGGTGTCCGTCTGATCATCGACGCGGATTCGCGGCTCGATCGCGGGTACGCCGAGACCGGGCCGCTGCTGACCGTGCTCGGCAACCTCATCGACAACGCGGTCGACGCGGTGGCCGGCGGCCCGCAGCCGCGCGAGGTGACCGTGCGGATCACCGACACCGCCGACGTGGTTCGGGTGCTCGTCAGCGACACCGGGCCGGGTATTCCGGCGACGGAGGTCGAGAAGATCTTCCTCGACGGCTATTCGACCAAGTCCACGCGCAACGGGATGCGGCGCGGCCTGGGACTGGCCCTGGTCCGCCGGCTCGTGGTGCGCGCAGGCGGCTCGATCGAGGTGGCCGCCGGCCCCGGCGCGCGGTTCGAGATCACGCTTCCGTTGCACACCACCGAGTTGGAGGTGGCCAGATGATCAGAACGCTGGTCGTCGACGACGACTACCGGGTGGCCCGCATCCACGCCGCCAGTGTGGCGCGCGTTCCCGGCTTCACGTGCGTCGGCGAGGCCCACACCGTGTCCGAGGCCCGGCAGGCGATCGCCGAATCCGCACCGGACCTGCTGCTGCTCGACTTCTACCTGCCCGACGGCGATGGGCTGTCCCTGCTGCGCGACCTGGCCGCCGCCGACGGCCCCGCGCCCGACTGCATCATCATCACCGCCGCCCGCGACCTGGCCACCGTCCGGTCGGCGATGCACATGGGCGCGATCTACTACCTGGTCAAGCCGTTCGGGCTGCCGCAGCTGCGTCGCCAGCTTGACGCATACCGGCTGTGGCGATCGCAGACCAGCGGCGGCGGCGAAGCCGACCAGGCCACCGTCGACGCCCTCTACACGCTGCTGCGCGGCGCGACCCCGTCGCAGTCGGCCGACGCCATGATGCCGCCGACGATGCGGAAGATCCTCGACGCCGTACGGCTGTCCGTCGAGCCGGTGGGCGCGTGCACCCTCGCGGACCAGCTGGGCGTGAGCCGTCCCACCGCGCAGCGCTACCTGAGCGAGCTGCATCGCCGTGGCGCCGTTCATCTGCACCTGGAGTACGGCCGCGCGGGACGCCCAGAACACCGGTACGCGGTCACGTGACCTGTTGGTTGTTCGGCGGAACGCGTGGGGCGGTCGTTTCGCTGGCGGTTGTGGTGGGAACCCTGGCCGGATGCGACTTGGTCCACGTGGGAGTGCTGTGTCGGCGAGGGCGCGGACACTCACGTCGGTCGTGCTCGCCGTTGTCGTCGGGGTGATCTGCACGATGCTGGCCGGGTGGCGCTACGGGCTGCTGGCCGGATGGTTGGTCGGTGCGGGGACGTTCGTGGCGTGGCTGTGGGTGATCATCTGGCCGATGTCGGGGGAGCGCACCTCGTCCCACGCGGTGCGGGAGGACCCGGGCCGGGCGTCGGCCGACGCGCTGGTGCTCGTCGCGGCGGTTGCGAGCTTGGCGGCCGTCGGCGCCCTGCTTTCGGCCAACGGCGGGGGTGCCGGCGCGGAGACCGTGCAGGCGCTGGTGAGCATCGGGGCGGTGGGGGTCTCCTGGGCCACCGTGCACACGGTGTTCACGACCAGGTACGCGCGCCTGTACTACGGCGACTCGCCCGGCGGGGTGGACTTCAACGAGGACGAGCCACCGTGCTACACCGACTTCGCCTATCTGGCCTTCACCATCGGCATGACGTTCCAGGTCTCGGACACCGAACTGAAGACCAAGGAGATCCGGCGGGCCGCCCTACGGCACGCCCTGCTGTCCTACCTGTTCGGCGCGGTCATCATCGCCGCGATGATCAACCTCGTGGCCGGGCTCGGCAAATAGGCCGGGTCAGGCGTCGCGGCGGCGCAGCAGCACCGCGCCGAGGATCACCGCCACGGTCGCGTAGCCGCAGAAGACGCCGAATCCTGACGTCACGCTCCGGCGGCGGTGATGACGGCGTCGGTGGCGAAACCGAGCACCAGCCCGATGAACACGCCCCAGGTGGTGATCTCCTTCAACGCGGCCTTGCGGGCGACGGCCAGCAGTTCGATCACGACGTAGAGGATGGATCCGGCGGCCAGGCCAAGGAAGGCGATCGACAGGGTGTCGTTGACGACGCTCTGCCCGACCAGCGTGCCGACGAAGGTGGGGCCGCCGCCGATGAGGCCGAGCAGCGCGAGGAAGCCCCAGGATGGACGGCTGCCGGTGAGCGGGGCGACGATGCCGAAGCCTTCGGTGGCGTTGTGCAGGCCGAAGCCGATGATCAGCAGCACCGCCAGCGCGAGTTCGCCCTTGGCGGCGGAGTTGCCGATGGCCAGCCCCTCGGCGAAGTTGTGCAGCCCGATGCCGATGGCGATCATCAGCGCCAGCTGCCCGGAGGCGCTGCGCCAGGTGCCGGTGGCGAGCTCGCCGACGGCGGCCGCTCCGGGACCGGGCCGCCCGCCGCGCCGCGCCGACCAGCGGTCGAAGTACACGAGGCTGAGCAGCCCGATGCCGACGCAGACCGCCAACACGACACCGTTGCCCAGCGCGGCCCCGATCTCCTGGTGGCCCAGCGCCTCGTCGACCGGCTCCCATGCGTGCGTGAGCACGTCCCAGAGCAGAAACACCAGGATGCCGATCGCGACCGCGTTCAACCCGGCCTTGAGCCGTGGCATCGGCGCCCGCAGCCGGCCGAGCGGCAGGCCGAGGTAGATGGTGAAGCCGGCGATGGCACCGAGCAGGGCGATCTGCGCGGACGACATGGGTAACTCCCGAGGTCGAGGGCGGTACAGCGGCGCACACCGTAACTCAGGGCAGCCTCACCTAACAACTACAGTGATGTAGACGTGACTCCACGTCGGCTCAGTCGCAGGGTCGGCCGGCGTTGTCGCCGAGCTTGTCGGGCCCGTGCGGCAACGATGACGGCGGGTCGGGCACACCATGCTCGGACCATCGTTTCCCTTGCTGGCAAGGGGTTTCGGTCAGCGGGCGGTCTCGGCGATCTTCGCGGCGACCATGGCCATCGTCGCGCGGGCGCGGACCGGGTTCTCGGTGAGGAAGTAGTGGTCCACGCCCGGTGTCTCGTCGTGGATCACCGGCACACCGGCTTCGCGCAGCCGGGCGACGTAGCGGCGGCCGTCGTGGCGGAGTACGTCGTGTTCGGCGGTCAGCACGATCGCGGGCGGAAGTCCGGCGAGCGACGGTGCGAGCACGGGGGAGGCGTAGGGGTGTGTTCTTGTTGCCGGGTCCGGAAAATAGACGCGGCGCACGAGTCTGCGTAGCTCCACCGACAACCTGCCCCGCTCCTCGACCACGGGATCGGTGGCGAGGTCGAGCGCCGGCACACCCAATACCTGCAACGTCGGCAGCCACCGCCCGGCGTCACGGGCCTGCAGGCAGACAGAGGCGGCGAGCCCGCCGCCGGAGGAGAACCCTCCGACGGAAATCGGGCCGAGGTGGAGGTCGCCGCCGCCGCTGGCCGCCCACTCGGCGACGTCGTGGCATTGGTGCTGAGCCACGGGGTACGTGACGTAGGGGCCGGTGCGGAAGTCCACGTTGAGCACGGTGACCTTGGCAGTGGCCGCGAGGTAGCGGCACCACCAGTCGTCCATACCGGGAAAGCGCATGAGCCATGCCCCGCCGTGGAAATGCACGTGCGCGGTTCGGGCCGGCGACGACGGCTGATAGACCCACACCGGCACCGAACCGTGCCGCGAGGGCACACGGACCCGCCGGGGTGCGGGAAGGTCGTCACCGGCGAATCGCAGGTTGTCCCCGTAACACACCGTCCACGTTGCGGCGGCGTGCATGAAGGTGGCGATCAGCCGGTCTGTAAGTCGCATCGACGCCTCAGGCGTCGGCGCCGCTGGCGATCACGTTGGACGGCTTGGCCGGCATGGTCCGGCCCGGCTCCAGCGAGATCGCGAAGCGAGTGAGGGCACCGGCCGTGGACGGCCAATTGATCACCATCGGACCGATGCCGCCGGCCGGCACGTCGAAGGCAGCAAGCGCCTCGGGACCGGAGTCCACCAGCCCCCATGCCACGTACCGCTGGTTCGCGGCATTGGGGGACAGCGCCAGCGGCACGACGACCGCGCCGGCCGCACTGGTGATCAGCATGGCGGCGGGTTTGCCGGCGGCGTTGGTCAGCACGGCTCGTTTGGCGGCGGGGTCGCCGACGACGGACCTGATCGCGGCATCGCCCGCGGCCTGCGCCTGTTGCTCGCTGGTGAGGTTGCTGACCTGCACGCCCAGCACCGCGGTCGCACCGCCCAGCGCCACCACCACTGCAGCGGCGGCGGCCAGCAGACCTCGAGTCGGCCCGTGTCGCCGACGACGGACCACATGGATGGGCGCCGGCGGCGAAACCACCGACAGCCGGGGCGCGTCCTGGATCGCTGCGATCAACCGGCTCCGCAACCCCGGCGGCGGCTCGTCATACGGCACCGTCGTAGCCAACAGTGCGCCGACCTGCTCGGTGGCGCGCACCGTCTCCCGACACACCGGACAGGTCAGGAGATGCGTGCGGACGGCGTCCTCCTCCTCAGGCTCGAGTGCATACAGCGCCCAACCCACCGTGTCCTCCAACTGTGGGCAGTGCCCGTCGTCCCGGATCACGTCCATCACTGCACCTCCATTCCCTCGTCGTTGTCGGGTCCCGCGGTCAGCGGTGACAACAGTTGTCGCAGCCGTTTGATCCCGGCGAACGTGCGGGATTTGACCGTGCCCAACGGCAACCCGGTAATCGAGGAGACCTCGTTCTGGGTGTAGCCGCCGAGGTATGCCAGCTCGATGACCTCACGTTGGTTCGAGGTCAGCTGCCCCAACGCCTCGCGCACCAGTGACCCGATCATGCCGCTGATCGCCTTCTCATCAGCTCCGTGTTCCGACGGCGTGGCCTGATCGAGCGCCTCGTCGTCTCCGAACACGGTGCGCCTGCGGTGAACTGCCTGCCGGCGCACGACGTCCACCGAACGGTGATGCACCAGAGTGAGCAGCCAGCTGGCGAACGCACCGCGGGCCGGGTCGAACCGACTGGGGTCCTTCCACACCGAGAGGAAGGCCTCCTGCACGGCCTCCTCGGCGAACTCCGGGTCGACGCAAACCCGGCGGGCCAGCGAGTAGGCCTGCCGACCGTACCGGTCGTACAGCGCCGCGAAGGCCTCATGGTCGCCGGCCGCCACAGCCTTGACCAGTTCCGCGTCAGCGGCCTGCGTCGCGGCGGTCGGGTCGGCGTCCATACAGGTCGTCACCTCCGTGGTTCGGTCGGGACCGACGGTTCGGTTCGGTTCCCGTAGGACGTTCCCGAACCGAGCCGCTATAGATCCAAGTGTTGGTTGACCAGGCATGCCGCGGCCGCCAAGGTCCGGAGTTGGACGACGGTCACGCCGTGCTCGGCGAGGACCTCCACCCCCTGACAGTTCGCCACGAACAACGTGGGCTCCCGGTAGGCGTACACCACTCGACGCAGGCCTGCCGCCAGCACGAGCTGTGTGCACGTCGTCGGCCGCGACAGGGCGACCGCCCGCAGCAACCATGCGTGGTCGTCGAGGTCAGCGCTCACCGAGCCACCGGTACTCGGTCACCTCGCCGCCGCGGATGACCAGGGCGCCGATCTCGCCGCCGATGTCGAGCACCAGACTGTCGTCCATCGTTGTCCTCCGTACCTGGGTGTCCGTGGTGACGCAGGCCCCTCGCGCTGCGCCACCGCGGACCTTCGCGGTGTTCGTGCGCCGGTACCGATCCGGTTCGGTCTGTCGAGGACGACCTGCCGCGTCGTGTGGGGCAGCAGATGCGCCGGAGTCAGCCTGTGGAGAGTTTCCGTACTGAATGGCCGGGGCTGTTGCGCTGGCTGCGAAGCGAATACCGAACGCCGCCCTCCAGCCGCCAGAGCCGGAGAAAGCCGACGGACATCACGGCGCCGGTCACGAAGGCGAGCACGACAGCCAGCAGCTGTGGTGAGGCACCGGGTTGTTGCGCGAGCAGCGTGCGGAGGACGAGGAAGACCATCCGTGATTCCTGTTGCCGGGACGGGCTGGCGGACGGGAGCAGGAAATCGTCGACATCCACTTCTGAAGGCTCCGCCTGATGACCGGTCACTTTTCTGAGAAGGCTTCCTTCACCTTGTTCACCAGACCCCCGGCGGCCTCCATGAGGTCGTCCTCGGAGCGCCGGACTGGCGCGTGTCGCAGTGAAGACGCGGCCACGCGTGCGGACGTCACGGCCCTCGTGGGGTGATCGCAGCCACACCAACGAGTGAGCACTCGAACCGTGACGAGCGTGGCCGCGAACGCATCCCACCAGTGGTCGGCGCTCACGAGAGTCGGCGGAGGGGGATGAGATGCACGCGATGCGCTGGTGGGGCCGATGACGGTGCCGTCCGGCCTCACCGAACCGGCGATCGAACCAGGAGCGCTGGACGAGGCCACGCTGGTCGTCCGGGCGCGTGATGGCGACCTTCTCGCCTACGAGCAGCTTGTGCGGCGTCACCAGGCGCCGATCTACCGGCTCGCGGTGCGCATGCTGTCCAGCACGGCGGACGCGGATGACGTTGTGCAGGAGGTGTTCCTGACCGTGTGGCGCAGGCTCGCCCAGCTGGAGCACGCCGAAGCGTTCGTGGGCTGGCTCTACCGCACGGCCACCAACCGCTGTCTGCAGGTGATCCGCAACCGCAAGCCGATGGTGGAGGCCGACCCGGCGGAGCACGAGCTTGCCAGCCGCGGGGACCGACCGGATCGGGTCGCGGAGACCAATGCCCAGATGGCCGCTCTGACGACGGCTCTGCAGAAGTTGACGGCCGAGCAGCGGGCCTGTTGGTTGCTCCGGGAGGTGCACGGTCGCTCGTACGACGAGATCGCGGCGCCGCGCGGCGGATCTATCTGTCGTGGGCCGATGCGCCCGACTCGACCGACCAACATGAGGAGACGTCATGACCACCTCGACCGCGAAGAACCCGAACTCGATCACGACCGGCGGCGAGATCGAGAAGAGCCACGCACTGATGTCGACCCACGGAATGACCAGCATCGCCGACACTGTCGTGCAGAAGATCGCGGGACTGGCCACGCGGGAGGTGTCCGGCGTTCACGGCCTCGGCGGTGGCGCCGCGCGGGCGTTCAGCGCGCTGCGTGACCGCATCCCGGGCGCCTCGGCCAGCGTCGGCCAGGGCGTGTCGGTCGAGGTCGGCGAGAAGCAAACGGCCGTGGACGTCCAACTGGTCGTCGAGTACGGCGTGTCCATCGCCGACCTGGCCCGGGCGGTTCGCCGCAATGTGATCACCGCGATCGAGCGGATGACGGGGCTGGAGGTGGTCGAGGTCAACATCGCGGTCAGCGACATCCATCTGCCCACCGACGAGCAGATCGACGATGCCGAGACTGTCCGCGTGCAATGACGCGTCCGGTGTCCGAACCGAACGGGAGCCCACCATGACATCCACTCACCTCGGCTTGCTCGGTGTCCAGAGTGGACATCGTCGTGACCGGGATGACCTCAAGCGTCACGGCCGTCAGGAGAATCCAATGAAACTCAGGCCCCGCCGCGTCCTCCCCGCTGCACTGGTCGCGTTGGCGCTGCTCGCGGTCTGCGTCATCGTCGCGGTCTCCGCCGCGCAGACCCTGGCCGGACAGCAGCCCTGGGTCAGTTATGCCTCGGTCACGGACACCCTGCGCTCGCTCCGCTGGGAGGACCGAGCTATGGCGATTGCGGGTGGTGCCGCGGGCGTGGTCGGGGCGATCCTCGTGCTCGTGGCGCTCCTACCTGGAGGCCTCGTGGTGTCGCCCTTGGACGGCGACGACGGCGGCATCGTTGCGGGCGCCGAGCGTCACAGCCTTCGTATGACCCTGCGAGCCGTGGCGTCGGCGGTGGACGGGGTCAGCGGCGCCAAGGTCGCCTTGAGCCGGCGCCGAGTCGTCGCGGTGGTTCGAACCGAGCGAACCAATCCGGCGGGATTGGAGCAGGGCGTTCGTGACGCTCTGGACCGACGACTCGACCAGATCACGCCGTTGCCCCGGCCCGCGGTGGCGGTCAGGGTCCGAGCTCGCAGGAGTGCCTCATGACCGGCATGAACCGTCCGGCTCGTCTCAATCGCTTCCTGCTCGCGCTGATCGGGCTCGTGCTGCTCGCCGCCGGGGGTTTCGCCGTCGCCGCCCACTACGGCCGACTCCGCATCGTCGAACGGCAAGCCGGCGTTTTGTACACCGCGGACACGCCGGCAACCGGTGTCCTTCTTGCTGCGGGCGGCGTCGCTGTGGTCATCGGGCTGCTGTCGTTGCGGTGGTTGTTCGCGCAGCTCTCACGTGCGCCCAAGGCCGGTGTGTGGCGGTTGGAAGGCGACGACGGTGTCTCGCGGTTCGCGTCGAACGTCGCGACCACGCCGTTTTGCGGGGAAATCGAGGCCTACCCCGGCGTGCGTGCCGCCCGCGCCGTTCTTGCCGGCACCATGGCTGCGCCGAGAATGATGGTGGTGGTCATCGCCGGGCAGGACGCCGACGTGACCGACATCCGTCAGCGACTCGAGACCGAGGGCCTGCCTCGGCTGCGCGAGGCGCTCGACCTGGACATCCTGCCCGCTTCGGTCGAGTTCCGCTTCACCACGACCGCCTGACGGAAACAATTCACCCCTCGTAGCGACGAACCGATGTGGCCGGCCGGGGCGAACGTCCCGATATGGAAGAACGCTCACCCAGGCTGCCGGTCATCATCGCGGTGGTGATCGGAATCGTCGGTGTCGCGGCGGCGCTGGCGGCCGGACACCTGGTGGCCGCGTTCATCGATCCAGCTGCCTCGCCGTTCCTCGCCGTCGGCAACAGCGCGATCGATCTGACGCCGTTGCCCCTGAAGGATTTCGCTGTCCGCACGTTCGGGACGTACGACAAGCTCGTGCTCCTGACGGGCATGGGCGTGTTTCTGTTGCTGGTAGCGGCGACCGCCGGCGGTCTTTCTCGGCGGACCGCAGTCCCGGGAACGGTTCTCGCTGTGTTGCTGGGAGCGCTCGCGATCGCCGCCGTGCTCGCGCGGCCGAACCTGACTCCGGTGGCTGTGCTGGCGCCGGTGACGAGCCTGGTTGCCGGCGTCGCGGTCTTCCGCTGGTTGCATGCCCTCGCCATGCGCGACCAACACAACGCGGTCCAGCCGGAATCCGCGGGCCGCCGCCGGTTCATGCTCGGTTCAGCGGCGGCAGTGCTCGGCGTCGCCGTCGCCGGCGGGCTCGGCCAGTGGCTCACCGGCCGAGTGGACGTGCAGGGCTCGAGGTCGAAGGTCACGGCCTTCCTGAGCCGCTTCACCCGGACGTCGGTCCCGGACGGCGCCGACTTCGCGGTTCAGGGAACGGAGACCTTCCTTACTCCCAACGCGAAGTTCTACCGCGTGGACACCGCGCTGTCGGTGCCGCAGCTGCGGGCCGAGGACTGGTCGCTCCGTGTCCACGGCATGGTCGACCGCGAGTTGCGCCTGTCCTTCGACGACGTGAAGTCGATGGACCTGGTGACCCGAACGATCACCATGACGTGCGTCTCCAACGAGGTCGGTGACCCGTACGTGTCCACGGCCGACTTCACCGGGGTGTTGCTCAGGGAGCTGTTGGCCAAAGCCGGTGTCCAGCAGGGCGTCGACCAGGTCCTCTCGTCCAGTGTGGACGGATACAGCGCCGGAACGCCGCTGGCGACGGTGATGGACCCGGGGCGCAACGCGATGCTGGCCATCGGGATGAACGGCGAGGCGCTGCCGCCGGAGCACGGCTTTCCGGCGCGATTGGTCGTTCCCGGTGTCTACGGGTATGCCTCGGCGACCAAGTGGGTCACCGACATCGAGTTGACGACGTTCGCCGCCAAGCAGCAGTACTGGGTGCCGCGGGGTTACTCCGCGCGGGCGCCGATCAAGACCGAGTCTCGTATCGACGTTCCGCAGGGGCTCCAGGCCCTGCCGAGTGGCAAGGTCGTCGTCGCCGGCATCGCCTGGGCGCAGACCAAGGGCATCCGCAAGGTAGAGCTGCAGATGGACAACGGTCCTTGGCAGGAGGCCGATCTCGCGGTGACCGTGAACGACGAGACGTGGCGGATGTGGCGGAAATCCTTCGACCTCAAGCCGGGTACTCATCAGGTGGTCTGCCGCGCGACCGACAGCACCGGCTACACCCAGACGCAGGACCGGGTGAGTCCCATCCCCGACGGTGCGACGGGCTGGCACACGATCCTGTTCACCACGACCTGAGCCGGCGTGTGATCGAAGCGTTACCAGAGGTGTCGAACCGACCTTCGCGGTCGAGCGAACGCCAAGTCAGACAACGGAGATGCCGACCACAAGGTTGAGCATTCCTCGCTATTAAACCAATGGAGTGATCCTCGTGCGCAACTACCACCGTATCGCCGCCGCGGCCCTGGTCGCCGCCGGCGCCCTGACGCTTGCCGCATGCGGCGGCAGCAACTCGTCGTCCGGGTCGAGCAGCACCACCACGACGTCGATGGCGCCGAGCACGACGATGTCCGGCGCGGCGTCGGACGGTGTCACCAAGACCAGTGACACCTTCGGTCCGGCGTGCGGGAAGATCCCGGCCGATGGCAAGGGTTCGCTCAACGGCATGGCCAGCGACCTGGTCGCGACCGCGGCGAGCAACAACCCGTTGCTGACCAAGCTGGTGGCCGCGGTCAAGGCCGCGAACCTGGTCGACACCCTCAATTCCCAGAAGGCGATCACCGTGTTCGCGCCGTACGACCCGGCGTTCGACGCGCTGGGTGCGGACAAGTTCGCCGCGCTGGCCAAGGACCCGGCCACCCTGGCGCCGATCCTGCAGTACCACGTGCTCCCGCAGCGTTTCGACGCCGACGGCCTGATCGCCGCCGGCTCGGAGAAGACCCTGCAGGGCGGCACCGTCAAGATCTCCGGTGACAAGAGCGCCGGCATGATGGTCAACGACGCGCACGTGCTGTGCGGCAACATCCCCACCGGCAACGCCACCGTGTTCGTCATCGACAAGGTCCTCACCCCCGCAAGCTGAACAACCCTCGTAATTGCGATGGTGCCCTGACGCTGCGGCGTCCGGGCACTTTCGTCTGCCAATCGGGCGCCGCTCGGCCGGACTCTGCCCGGCCCTGGCGGACTCCAAGTCCGGCGGCGCGATCCTCTGCCACATCGCCGCCCGAATCGCCGCTGCCGCCGACCAGCTCGCCGGCTGGTTGGTGCCGCTGTTCGACGTGGATGAGCACACCGGCACTTCGCCGGCCTGGACGACTTGGTTGGCGGCTCGGGTGGCACGGCGCGGTCATCCGTCCTGCCGCCCCGGGCGACGGCTGCTGCGCCGTGAGATTCATACGCGTCACGCCCGCCGTAAATGCGAGCACGAGTCGGGATCGCGTAATTCTGTGAAATCAGGCTCGATTGCCCGAATTCACTCGGATGGTGTCGTGGTTTGGCGCGCGGGTGGTTCTCGATTCCGCTCATTGGATGATGGATGGACGGCGTTCGGCCTGATAGCGGCGAGTGTGGCCATTGCCTCGGTGGTGGGATCGGCAGTTCGAATTGTTCCCGCCATGATGCAGTTTCAGGGGCTCCGGCGGTGAGGCGGTCGCAGGTCGGGTTGTGCGGGCGGAGTCAGAGGAGGTTGAGGCCATTCGAGTAGGTGTTTCATGAGTTGCTAACGGGAGTGAGCGCTTGCGCTTGCGGAGAGTGAAAGCGCGCATGCAGATGCGCGTGCATATTGCGCGTGCACTGTGCCATGATGGAACGATGATCACTTACGGTTCCGGTGATGAGCGTGTGCGACCACGGCAGAGTGCACCGACAACGCGGAAGGGGAGGCGATGACCGGACGCGCCAAGCGCAGCCCCGCAGCCGACGACGAAGGTGAGACGCCGGCCCGCCGCACGGGTCGGGCGGCCTCGGCGCCGGCGTCCACCCGGCTCACCGCGAATTTGAACCCGGCCACCATGACGGCGCTGCACCGGTTGGCAGCGACAGAAGGGGTCACCGTGACCGAGGCGGTGCGGCGCCTGGTCGGCTACGGCGACGTGATCTACCAGGCGATCAAGTTCGACGGCGACGACGTCCTGATCAGACGCGGCGACACCTACGAGCGGATCGTCATCGTCTGACCGGCGCCGTCATGGCGTCGAGCGCGAGGTGTGACGCGGCCGCGACGGTGAGCCCCGGGACGAGGGTGCCGTTCCGGACGATGCCCGTCACGGTTGCTGTCGGCCTCGCGGGGGAACGAGGGGACGAGCGCGCGAGCCGGACCGGCCAGCGCGCCACGTCACCGGAGATCGATCAGTTCCAGTCCTCCCCGCCCCTGTCGTGTTCCGAACCTGACTGTCCCTCGTGCTGCTCGCCACGAGCTTCGGCCGAACTGGCCATTGAGTCCCTCCTGACAATGGTTCGTTTGTTCGAGCTCCCGGCCGGCTGAACAGGCATCGGCCTGTTCGGGTTGACAGCTGTCGGCCGGGATCGCCCGCCGTTGGCGGGGTGTGTCGCCCACGATGCCCGTCCGAATGTCGGCGTGCGGCTCGCGGAAGTCGAGAGATCAGTCCATTGTGGGCTTGCGGGTGGAGCGGTTCGTGACGTAGTCGTGCAGCGCGGTGCGCAGCGACGCAGCGTGGCTGACCACCTCGACGCGCAGCCTGGTCAGTTCACTGCGTTGGTGTGCTTGGGAATCCTCGTGTGCGCCGGGCCAGACCCTCAACTGGTGCCTGCGAAGTGCGCGAGCGATGGTATGGGCTTGTTCGCGTGCGCGCAGCAGTCTTTCCACATCTTCCCTGATCGTGTGGAGCTCCGGTCCGCGTTGGGTGAGAAGCCTTCGAGCGGTGGCGAGCGCGGGCACCGTCCTGGTCGGATGGAGGACCCTGGACCGTGACAACCCGAGAACCTCCAGCGCTGCTACGGAGATGTGCAGGTCGGTCCGCGGTTCGAGGGCGTCATGCAGCCGGGTTGCGAGCGTGGTTCGTTTGCCGTGGACGCGCAGCAGCTCGGCGTGCCTGAAGTACACGGCCCAACTCGCGCACCACGTCGACGGACACCGCATCGCCAAGTCGAGCAGGAGTCGGAGCCGGCCAGCGTCAGGGCGCATTTCCAGCTGTGCCTGCATTTCTTCCAGCCATGACACGGCGAGGGGCGCTGGCATCAGCGCCGCCACGGCGGCCAGCATGCCGTGCCGTCCACTTCGGCGGTACCTGGAGAAAGCCCGCAGCCGGCTGCCGGCCAGCAGACCGAGCGCCGTTACGCCGGCGGCGAGGACGGTGCCGGCCGAAGGCCCGTCCAGCTGGGACGCGGCGATACCGGATCCGCTCGCGTGCGCGGCCGCAATGTTGACATCACAACGACTCCAGAGCGATGTCACTGTCCACTCCACGATGTTTGGCGGCCGCGTGATCAGTGTGGCTGGCCGACTGTCACGGGTGAGCCGTGTGCGATGGAAGAACCTTATGCGTCGCTAGCCAGCATCAGGGGTGAACTTGCTGGTGCGAACGTGTGATTCTCGACTGTCCGGTAGGACGTAACAAGTGTGCTTTAGAGGGTGCTGTGATGCGCATGCCAGACGGCCTCGCACCCGATCGAGTCGTGAAACCCTTTGTTGTCCCCCAAATGAGGGGAACCGGTGGTCGGTCCGTCGCCGTTGTCGGAGTGTCTCGTGTGGAGGGACTCGTCGCTCGGCCCGGTGTGTGGCGGGGCAAGCGCAGACGCGGGGGCGGCAAGCGTGTCCGCGGACCGGGAACAGTCGGTGGTCGGCCTCGCTCCGTGGGGTCGCCACTGGGATCACGGCGTCCACTGTACCCTACATCTTATTCAATATAGGTGGCTCGGGCGGCGCGCACCCGCGCGTGCTTGAAGCCGCGCGGTCCGTTGGTGTTGATCTTGGTGGTCCGCAGCACATCCGCGCGCCGGTCCGATTGTGGGCGGGATAGGGTCGGTCGAGTGAGTCGGCCGCGGATGACAGTGCAAACACAGGCAGTGCTGCACGCGCTTCTCGCCGACCCCAATGCGGAACTGTATGGTCTCGAAATTGCCGAACGGACCGGCCTGCTGCCGGGCACGACCTATCCCATCCTGCTTCGGCTTCAGCAGGCGGGCTGGATCGACGGCCGGTGGGAAATGATCGACCCGCACGACGAACAGCGTCCTCGGCGTCGCTATTACAAACTCACGGAAGACGGCGCCGAGGCGGCGAAGGCCGCATTGCGCAATGCAAGTGTCCGGCTCGGTTCGGCCGTGCGGAGGTGGGGTCTGATCGATGGCTCCACGTGACATCGTCGAGCGAGACGGGCGTCGCGCTGTGCTTGTTCGCGTGTGGTTGCCGCCGTCGCTGGGCGTGTTTCGCTTGGCCTGACGAATACTGCGTCGCCGCGCGGCCGGTGTTTCCGTGCTTGGGCGTCCATGGGTGACCGCTCGGTCGGCACGTCGCGGTCGTGCACGTGCACGAGCCGCCCGCCGGCACACGGACGGCTGTGCGGAAGGGTGAAATCGAGGTAGTGGGCAGACTCGCCGCTGGACCCTGGCCTCGGCGCCGCGCGCCGTGATATGACCTCCCCGTCAAGATCGTCAACACGGAGAGAAGGCGTAGACCAGGTGTGCCGCGCCCTCTGGTGGCGTCCGTGGGATGGTCGTGAATACACGCAGCTTGTGAACAGTTTGTTCGACAAGTTCCGTGTAGAAGTCGATATTGTCCCGGCGGTCGTGACGGGTTCTGGCAAGTCCGCTGGACGTGGCGCGTCGGCTGTGCTGTGTCCAGTCGGCAGTCCACTCGAAGGAGTGATGTAACACTCGATCGGCTCAGTGTCAGCTCTCGCGTCATGGGTATTTATTCGATATAGTCATTTGTTCTGGAGGGAACCCTTCCTGGGGAGGCGGGTATGGCCGGAAAAGTGTGGCAGGCTGATCCCACCGCTGAATTCACGCGTCGTCTCGGCATATCGCCGCATGTGGCGGGTAGTGGGCGGTTCGGCGACGAAAAGGCCAGTGGTGAGGACAATGACTGTCCGGAAATCTGGGAGCTCGACAACGGTGATGTCGCGGTAATCGGTCGCGATCTCACCGATGTGTATGCGCAGCGACTTCCCGGCGGCGTTACCGTCGGTTCGAATGAAAGACTCGTCATTATCCCGCGTGGGATGATAATCGCGGCGAAGGTGGATATTCCTGATGCGTGACACTCTTGACGGCGTTCAGGGTGAGCTGTTGCCTGGAAACGCCTATCCGGAGGACTTCGACAAGGCGTTCTGGAATATCGGTGAATCGGGCTTCTGGAAACTGGAACGTCGGCAGACCTTCCGGGAACCCCGCAGCGAGAGCTGGCGAGCCTTCGCGGCCGGTGATCTGGCGCAGGCGCGCCGGCTCACCGACGCGCGTCGTCCCGAGCTGGCCGAGTACTACCAGAAGATCTCGGCGCACGGGTTCTACACCCGCCGGGCGCGGATCGTCGAACAGCCGATCTCCCCGTACCTGCGGTGGGAACTGCATCTGCTGCGACTGCGCGACGAGCTCGGCGGCGCGGCCCGCATCGTCGATGCGAAGCAGGTGGCGGAGCTGGAGCGAAACGGACAGCTGCCCGAGATCGTGATACTCGGCGACGCCGTCATGTAT
The DNA here is from genome assembly GCF_028622115.1 of Kutzneria chonburiensis. Lineage (NCBI taxonomy): Bacteria > Bacillati > Actinomycetota > Actinomycetes > Pseudonocardiales > Pseudonocardiaceae > Kutzneria > Kutzneria chonburiensis. Next base: position 4,252,256 of record NZ_CP097263.1, on the reverse strand, counting down.
GAGGTCCTCTACGACGATGACGGCGTCGGTCAGGGTGGCGTTCGATACACGGATCGCGAACTGATCGAGCGCTGGCGGAACATCACCAAGGACCTCTACGAAGCTGGCGAGAAAATCGACGTGTACTGCGAGCGCGAGGTGCCTTCACTGAAGGACTCGTTCGGAGAGTGAGCGATGTCGACCGGGGGATCGGATAATCGCGAGCCTGCGTCCCGATACGATCATCGAGCCACGTTGTCGGGCGGCGCGTCCGATGTGGTGCAGGCCGGGGAAGTTCACGGCGGAGTTCATTTCCACGGTATCCACTATGTGGCTGAACTGACGCCGCGGCAGCTGCCCGGTGACGTCGGCGGATTCGTGAACCGATATGACGAGCTGGGCCGGCTTGACGAGGTCGTTGCTGCGGAACGTCAAGAATCGGCTGTCATCGGGGTGTTCGTCGTCACCGGAACGGCCGGTGTCGGGAAGACATCGCTGGCGCTGCATTGGGCGCATCGAGTGAGGCACCAGTTTCCTGACGGGCAGCTCTATGTGAACCTACGCGGCTATGATCCAGGGCCGGCGGTGTCGGCAGACCAGGCGCTCGATCGCTTCCTGCGCGCGCTGGGCATTCAACAGTCGGTGATTCCGCAGGAACTGGAGGACAAATCAGCGCTGTACCGGTCACTGTTGGCGGACCGGAAAGTGCTCGTCGTGCTCGACAATGCCGCCACGGTCCGACAGGTCCGGCCGTTGCTGCCGGGAAACGCCGAGTGCCTCGTCATCGTCACCAGCCGGAGCCGCCTGTCGGGCCTGGTCGCGCGCGACGGCGCACATCGGCTCACCGTGGACGTCCTTCCGGAGCCCGAGGCGGTCAACCTGCTCCGGGTCATCACCGGCGGCCACCGGCCCCATGACGACCCGACGATGCTGCGGGAGCTGGCGGCGTTGTGCGCGCGGTTGCCGCTGGCACTTCGGATCGCGGCGGAGCGCGCTTCCAGCCGCCCGTTCATGCACCTGGACGAGCTCATCGCCGACCTGCGCGACGAGTCCGCGCTCTGGGACGCTCTCACGGCGGAAGACGACGAGGAGGCCGACGCGGTGCGTACCGTCTTCGCGTGGTCCTATCGCGCCCTGCCGGAGGCGGCGGCACGGTTGTTCCGACTGCTCGGTCTGCACCCCGGTCCGGAATTCGGCATCTCGGCGGCCGCGGCTCTGGCCGGGGTGACCGTGACCAAGGTCCGCAACCTCCTCGACGTGCTCGTCGGCGCCCATGTCGTGGAGCACCAGGTCGCCGGCCGCTATCAGTTCCACGACCTGTTGCGCATCTACGCCACCGAACAGGCGGCGCAGCAGGAGACTCCGGAGGGGCGTCGTGACGCGCTGCAGCGGGTGCTGAACTGGTACCTGCACAGCGCGCATGCCGCGGTCACGACCATCGCGCCGCTCAACGAGCACATCGCACTGCCGACGGCCGATTCGGCCGTGCCACCGATGACGTTCACCGACACCGCGGCGGCGATGCGCTGGTACGAGAACGAACGCGCCAATCTGGTCGCGGCGGTGAGGTCGGCCGCCGAGGCCGGCCTGCACGAGACCGCGTGGCGAATACCGGCAACGCTGCGCACCATCTACGCCCGGCAGAACTTCTTCCAGGAGTGGATCGAGACCAGCCTGATCGGCCTGGAGTCGGCTCGTCGGGTCCAGGACCGCGCCGGTGAGGTCGAACTTCTCGACAGCCTCGGCAAAGCCTACCTGCAGAGCCAGAAGCTCGATCTCGCCGAGGAGCATCACCGCGCGGCGCTGGCCATTCGCCGGGAGCTCGGCGACCGCCTCGGTGAGGCGATCACGACCAATGCCTTGGGCCTGTTGAACTGGCGCCGTCGCCGACTCGTGGACGCCGTCGCCCACTTCGAGTCAGCTCTAACCGCTGTCCGGGATCTCGGCAACCGCCGCTGGGAGGCCGTGCTGCTGAGCAATCTGGGGATGAGCCTGCACGAACTGGCCCACCTCGAGTCGGCGCAGGCCGCGCTGATCGAGTCCGTGGCGTTGTGCCGTGAGCTCGGCGATCGCGCATACGAGGGGAACGCCTCCTTCTGCCTTGCCCGGACCCAGCGCGAACGCGGCGACCTCGACGGGGCCATGGCCTCGATCGAATCGGCGCTGACCATCGCCCGCGAGGAACGTCACCACGCCTGGGAAGCCTTCTGGCTGCTGGAACTCGCCCGCCTGCAGCGCCGGCGAGGCGATGCCGGCGAGGCTCTCAGCACCTATCAGACCTCCGCGGCGATACAGCGACAGATCAATGACCGCAACCGTGAGGCCATGGCGCTGGACGGCACCGGTGAGACCTATCGGGAACTCGGACAACCCGACGAGGCGACGAAGTTCCACCGCCGCGCCGCCGCCACCTTTCGCGAGACCGGCGACCGATGGTCGCTCGCGACCGCCTTGAACAACCTTGCCCGAGCGCTCAACGAGACCGAAGGAATCGACCGCGCTCGCCCTCGTTGGCACGAAGCCGCCGCCATCCTCACCGAGTTCGATGATCCGCGCTCCGCGGCACTCCGAGAGGAGATCAACGACATCCTGACCGGCACCTGACCGCCTGCCTCCGGCATGTGTCCGCAATGGACACCGCCGATCCAACTCGCCGAGCTGGACAGGCTGTTCGCCGTCGGTGCCACAGTGGACGAATCCCCGCAGGCTCTGCCGTGGCACGCGAGCCAGTTCGGCGCGGGCGAGCGCCTGCCGAGCGGGACCAGTACTGACCGGCGTGCCGAGCTGCTCGATGTTCGGGTTTGCCTCGCTGCTTCCCACGCGGTAACGACTGCCCGAGCTCCCACGACTCATCCTGGGCCGGACGAGCTGAGGGAGAACGGGTGGAGACCGCGAACTCGGAACCCGAAACGGAACCGACGGCGGATGTGCCCAAGGCCCCGGACGGGCATCTGCCGCGCAACCTGTCGATCATCCGGCTGGCGATGGCCGCCGTTGTGGTGGTCTCGGCCGTGACCTGGGCGATCATTCGATTCGTCGTCGCTGGCGGCGCCATCGAAGAAGCAGGCCATGCCCAGGTGGCCGCCCAGAACGCGGCTCTGTCGGCCAGCCGCGACGCGTCGGCCACGGATGATCGGTTGCGAGCGGCCCGCGCTTCGCTCAGCGCGGCGACGGATCCGGTCTTTCTCTCGCCGGCCAGCGAAATTGATGCGCTGAAGGATGCTGTGACGTTCGCCCAAGGCGAATATCAGAGCAGCGCCGCGAAGATGAGCAAGGCCGAGCAGGCGCTCGCGGACGCGAGTGCGCGGCTCGACGGCGCGAACGCCTTCGCGTCACGGGTCACGAACTCCGCCTATATCGGCCTTGGCGTGCTGTTGGCCCTCTGCTTGCTCTACCTTCCGGTCAAGCGGCACCTGCGACTTGAGGCGGAGCGGCGTGCCGAAATAGCCGCCGCCCTCAAGGCGATCGAGGACGAGCAGGAGAAGGTGCCGTCAACCGAGTTCGAGAACCTCTGGGTGTCGAACAAGCAGCAGCTTCGGCACTACCACCGGCTGGTGCTCAAGTACGCCGAGTCGACTCGGCAACTGACGCGGCTGACCCTGGTCGGCGCGGCCGTGTTGATGCTGGGCGTCGGAGCCTTCTCCCTGTTCGTCGACAGCACGTCGTCCGCGATCTCCTCCGCGGTGCTCACGGCGGTCAGCGCGGGCGTGACCGGATACGTCGCGCGGGCTGTCCTGCGGAACTCGGAGAGCTCGTCCAAGGAACTGGGGGCGTTCTTCGCGCACCCACTTGAGGTCGAACGGGCGCTGGCGGCCGAGCGAATCGTGCTCACGATGCCGGAAGAGGAGCAGAGCGCAGCCAAGCTCATCATCGTGAAATTCCTTGCCGCCAAACGTGCGGCGGTGTCAGCGCAACCGAGTGATGCCAAGATCGACGACAGCACGGCAAAGCCCGAGTAGGCGGGCCGCCGATCGACAGCCTCGACGGCCCGCCTGGCGATCATGCCCCCGTTATCGTGGGAGCTGGTGGTAGATCATCCCTTCTGACAGGTGCTCAGGCTGTCCGCGCGGGCCGCCGACCGGATGTGGCCGCGCCAGGCCGAGGAGGTGTTGCTCCACGAATTGGCTCCGAGTCGAACCTGGCGGCCGCTGCAGTGCAGGCCGTCGAAGACGTACCAGTCGTGGCTGCTGCGGTTCCACCAGGAGCCGGTGCCCTGGTGTCCGATGTAGGTGTCGTCGAGATTGTTGTCGTACACCAACTGGTCCACCACGCTGCCCGTGCGGTTCGCGCCGGTGTAGAGGCAGAACTCCTGGTTGTCGCAGACCCCGTCCTTCGACCCGGCGACAGTGCGGGGACTCTGCCCCTGCACGTCCACGATGGTGACGGTCTGCTGATACGAGGTCGCGCCGGCCTGCGCGGTGCCGGCACAGCCGATGGCGATCACGGCGGCCGCCGTGATCAGGCGAAGAGTCGTGCGCATGTCAACCACTCCTGTCATTCGATCGGGGATTCCTCGGGCGGTGACATCCCGCGGCCGACGGACCTGACCGGAACCTGTCGTAACTTCTCGGTCACGGGTTGTCACCTCGATCGTCGGGGTGCCCGTCGGCGCAGTCGAGGGGTTGACCGTCCACCGATGGGAAGTCAACAGCGGGAAACAGCAGGCCAGGACGCCGATCCGAACAGATCCGCGGTGTTCGGGGCCGAGCTGCGACGGTGGCGGGCCAAGCGCGAGCTGTCGCTGGCCGGGCTGGCGGCGCTGGTGCACTACAGCAAGAGCTACCTGAGCAAGATCGAGAACGCCGAGAAGCCGGCCACCGAGGCGCTGGCGCGGCTGTGCGACCAAGCGCTCGACGCCGGCGGCGAGCTGCTCGCGTTGGTGCCGGCTCCGCCGCCGATTCCCGTCCAGTCGGCAGCGAACGACGAGAGCTGTCCGTACCGCGGGCTGGCGGCGTTCACGACGGGGGAGGCGCAGTGGTTCCACGGCCGGGAACGGGCCCTGGCGCAGCTGCTGGAGCGGGTCACCGCCAGCCTTGACACAGGGCCGGTGACGGTCGTGGCGCCGTCGGGCGCGGGCAAGTCCTCACTATTGCGAGCCGGGTTGATCCCGGCGCTGGCCCGCGGCGTGCTGCCCCGGGACGGCGCGCGCGACTGGCCGGTCACGATCTTCACGCCCGGCGACGACCCGTTCGCGGCGCTGCCGGAACTGCCGGACAACGGCCGTGCGGTGCTGGTCGTCGACCAGCTCGAAGAGCTTTTCACGCAGTGCCAGGACGAACAGCAGCGCGAGCGGTTCCTCGGACACCCTCTGCGCGCTGGCCAGCCCGCAGGACGGGCAGGCGCCCCGGGCGCTGGTGGTCCTGGGCGTGCGGGCCGACTTCTACGGGCACCTGCTGGCTCACCCCGCGCTCGCCGCCTCGCTGCCCGACGGGCAGGTGACCCTGGGCCCGATGACCGCCGACGAACTGCACGTCGCGATCGAGCGCCCGGCCCGGCAGGCCGGACTCGGGTTGGAGCCGGGGTTGGTCGAGCTGCTGCTGCGGGACCTGACTCCGCCGGGTACGGCCGCCGATCCAGGGGCGTTGCCGTTGCTGGCGCACGCGTTGCTGGTCACCTGGCAGAACCGCCAGGGCCGGCTGCTCACGGTCGCCGGCTACCAGCTGACCGGGGGGATTCGCGCCGCGGTGGCGACAACGGCCGAACGCGCATTCGGCTCACTCGACGCGTCGGGCAAGGACGCCGCCCGGCGGCTCTTGTTGAGGCTCGTGCAGGTGGGGGCCGATACGGGTCAGACCCGCCGCCGCGTCGCCGTCGAGCAGCTGTATCGCCAGGTGCCCGATCCGGCGCTGGCCGATGTGCTCGCGGTGTTCGTCCGGGCCCGGCTGCTCACCGCGGACACGGCGACCGTGGAGATCACCCACGAGGCGCTGCTGACGGCGTGGCCGCGGCTGTCGGGGTGGATCGAAGCCGACCGCGCCGGTTTGGCTGCCTACCAGCGCCTGGCCGAAGCCGCCGAGGCATGGCGGCCGCTGCGAAGTCGCGCCCTGCTCTACCAGGGTGCACCTCTTGTGATCGCGACGGCGTGGGCGGCCGACCACACCGGTGAGCTCGGCCCGGCGGAGCGGGAGTTCCTCGACGCGAGCACGAGCGAGCAGCAGCGTGGCACCCGCCGACTCCGACGGCTGGTCGCGGTGCTCAGCGTGCTCGTGCTGTTGTCGGCCGCAGCCACCGGAACCGCGTTGTGGCAACGGGCTGAGGCCCGCCGCGCGCAGGACATCGCCGTCTCGCAGAAGGTCGCGGGGCAGGTTGCCGTGCTGCGCAAGACCAATCCCGCGCTGGCGATGCAGCTGGCGCTGGCGGCGTACCGGCGGGCGCAGACCGTCGAAGCTCGCGGCGCGGTGCTCGACTCGATCGCCCCCTACGTCACCCGCTACGCCGGCGGCGGGGACTGGGTGCAGGCCCTCGCCGTGGCTCCCGATCAGCGAACGTTGGCCATGGGCACCAACAACGGCATCACCCAGCTGTGGGATGTCACGCAGCCGCACCGGCAACAGCCGCTCGGTGTGCTGCCCACTTCAGGGCATATCTCCGCCGTCGCCTTCCGTCCCGGTCCGGCGACGCGAATCCTCTTCACCGCCGAGACAGGCCAAGGCCGGCTGTGGGACGTCACCAAATCCGAGCATCCGACGGAAGTGGCCCGGCTGGACGGCGCGATTCGCGGCGGCGCGTTCAGCCCGGACGGCCAAGTGCTCGCGACCGGTGACTCGGACGTCGTTCGCCTGTGGCGCGTCGGCCCGTCGGGATCGGTCACGCCGCTGACGGTGCTGCCTGGACACGGTGTGGCCGAGTTCGTGGCGTTCAGCCCGGACGGCGCCAGCCTGCTCACCGGTGGGAACGGGACGGTGCTGCTGTGGGACGCCCACGACCTCGACCGGCCGCCGACTCAGATCACGATGAACGCCGGCGAAGGGCTGGACGCGGCCGTGTTCGGCCCGGACGGCCGCACGCTGGCCGTGTCCGGCTCCGGCTACGACCTGCGGATCTATCATGTGGACGCCGATCGTCACTTCTCCACTCCCGTGCGGCCGGCAACCAGCGACATGCTGTTCGGGCTGGCGTTCAGCCCTGACGGCACGATCCTGGCGACCGGCGGCAACGACAAGCGGATCACCCTGTACGACGCCGCCACCGGCAGGGAACTCGCGCACCTCGGGCTGTCCAGCCGACTGCTCAGCACGGCTTTCACCCGCGACGGCGACGTGATCGCCGGCGGCGTCGGCGGCAGCGTCCACGTTTGGCACGACCCGCTGTCCCTGCTCACCACCCGTGGTCCACGCGCAGTCGGGCCGCCCGGGCCCGAACTCGCTCTGCTGGGCGACCGGCCGACGCAGCTGTGGGACGTCACCGATCCGGGCCGCCGCATGCTGGTCGGTGTCGAAGGCCCCGGTGCCGCCGAGCACTCTCTGCGCTTGCAGGTCACCGTGGCCAAGCACAAAGCCGTGACACTGTGGGACATCGGCGACCCAACGCATCCCGAGCGGCTGGTCGAGCTGCCGATCGACGACCTTCGCGCCGCCGCGCTCCATCCCGGCGGACGGATCCTGGTCACCGGCGACAACGCCGGCCACCTCATGATCTGGGACGTGAGCAAACCTCGGGATCCCCGATGGCTCAAGACGATCGACAAGGACTTCGACGACGTCAACAGCATCGCCTTCGCCGACAACGGCGCCCTCATGGCCACGGCCGATACCAACCACGGCATATGGCTCTGGAACACCACCGACCCGGCCAACCCGCTTGAGCTCTCCCATTCCACAGCGCACACCGAGGCCGTCGTCGTGGCCCGCTTCAGCCCGAACCAGCAGATCCTCGTCAGCGCCGGCTACGACTGGACCGCGCGTCTGTGGGACGTCACCGGCCGAAAGCTCGACGATCCGGTCACCCTGGTCGGGCACACCGACGCTGTCGTGGGCGCGTCGTTCAGCCCGGACGGGAAGTCCTTGCTGACGGCCGGCTTGGACAACACGATCCGCGTCTGGTCGCTGGCCGATCGCCGGCACCCGGAGTTGACGGCAGTGGTGTCCGATCCCGAGCTGCTGATCCCGGCCTACGCGGCGGACTCCCGACGCTTCGCCACCGTCGGCGACACCCTCACCCGGGTCTGGGACACCGACGTCGAGGCGGTCGCCGGGCGGATCTGCGCCTTCGCGGGCGCGCGGATCTCGCCGGAGGAGTGGCGACAGCACTTCGGCGACGATGCCTACGAGCCGCCGTGCTGATCCCGCGGCCGCCGCCCGATGCTCGGGCGGCGGCCGCGGGGCGGCTGCTCAGCCCGCGAACGGGAACGTAGCGGTGCTCCAACCGCGGTACTGCGAGTGGGCGTCGATGGACCGTTCGCCGACCGCCCGTGGCGCCGAGGTCCCGATGACGTCGTGGTTGCTGGTGGCGATGGCCACGTGGCCGTGCCCGCCACCGCCGCCGTACCAGACGAGCGCGCCCCACGAAGTGGTAGCACACGGTTCGACGGCCGTCGAGATCCGCCAGGAGTCCCGATACCTGGCGGATCTGGCCGACTGTGGATCCAGCGGAAACCGAGGTGACAGCCTTGGCCGGGAGTCCATACTGTCGGCCGCATGACCAGCGATTCCAGCTCGCTCACGTGGCGGCCGCTCACCCCTGCGGACGCGCAGACGTCGGCCGATCTCCTCAACGCCATGGAGACCGCCGACCAGCTCGGCGAGTTCTACCTTGCCGAGGACACGCTCCAGGAGCTGGTCGACCCCTACCTGGACCGGCAGCGTGCGAGCCTCGCGGCCTTCGACGGCAACCTGATGGTCGGGTTCATGAAGGCGAGCTACAAGCCGGCCACGGAAGAAGTCCACCGGGTCCTCGTCGAGGGCGGGGTCCATCCCGACTACCGCCGCCGCGGTATCGGCACGGTGCTCGTGGATGCCGCGGTGGCGGCGGTGAAGGCACAACACGCGCGGCAGCACCCGACGGTGAAGCTCGTGATCGTCGCCCAGAAGGCCGAACACATCGCGGGCGCTGCCGAGTTGTTCCGTTCCCGGGGTTTCGCGCCGGTCTTCTACTCCCAGCACCTGGTGCACCCGCTCGGTGCCGCGATTCCCGACTCGGCGGTCCCCGACGGGCTGCGGGTCGAGCCGTGGTCGGAGCGGAACGACGAGGAGTTCCGGCGGATCCGGAACGAGGCGTTCAAGGACGCGGGGCTGGCGGAGATGCCCGTGGACAACTGGCAGAACAGGATGATCAACCACACGTTCCGGCCCGACGTCAGCTTCCTGCTCCGGGACGTGGCCAACGGTGCCGCGGCGGGCATGCTGCTGACCAAGTACTGGGAGGGCGACACGGTGGTCACCGGAGTTCGCGAGGCGCGCTTCGTGCTCATCGGCACGCTCCGGGACTACCGGAGGCGGGGTGTCGCCGGGACGTTGATCGGGCACGCGCTGCGGGCTGCCGCCGATCAGGGCTTCGATCAGGTCCGCGTGAGCGTGGACCAGGAGAATCCCGTCGAGACGTTCGGCATCTACGAGAAGGCCGGCTTCGCGCCCGCGCTGCGCCACGTGAGCTGGGCACTGGCCGGCTGAACGCCCGGCGAAAGGTGAAGGGCCGGCCGGGTCGTCGACCCGGCCGGCCCCGCGGAGGGGTCTTCCTCCGCCACGTCGCACAGGGCTGTGACCGCTCCGCGTGACGCTCGGGCGATCATGGCCTCTCGTCGGTCACCTGTCCACGCGATTTACGGTGACCGGACGCCTCACTGGACCCGGAAACCGGCGTCCCGCACCTCGGCGCTGGTCGCCGGCAGAATTCGCACCCAGGTTCGGATGAATCGGCGAGGCACGCTCGCATTGGCCGCGGCGACATCGGCCAGCCGCTTCTTGAACTCCTCGGAACCGGCGCTGTTGGCCCGGCGGATCTTGGCCAGGCCGACCGGCTGTTCGTTGGTGGTGATCGCTTCGCCGACGGAGGGGTCCTTCGCCAGCCGGTCGTCGTAGGCGATCGCCTCGGCCGTGCCCCCGGTCAGCCGCCACGACGTTTTGTCGCGCAACGCCACGTCGTTCTCGAAGGTTTTCCGATCGTTGGCGTAGAGCGCCATCCAGGCAGTGACGGCGAGGTCGCAGTCGATGTCCTGCTGCCGTTTGCCCGCGGTTGTCAGCCAGGTGACCAGTGCCGTGCCAGGTTCGTCGGCGATCGTGCCGACGAGCTCGACCAGATGGATGTCGTAATTCTTGCCGGTGCTCCGGTAGGTGAGCCTGCTGTAATCGTAGTAGTTGCTCACGGAGCGGTCGGGCAGCACAGTGGTGGCCAGGAACGTGGCTGCCCTGGTGCTGGCGGCGTAGTCGGCGATGGCGTCGGCGGCGTGGTACTCGTAGCGCTGGTTCACCGTCGGCGTCGCGTGCCAGACCAGGTCGTCCACCCAGGACACGCAGATGTGCCGGCCTTCGAGCACGCCGCCCTGCACCTCGAGCAGGCTTCGCTGCTCGTCGCGGTGGAGTCGGAGGTACTCGCGCAGGTCGGCCAGCTCCTTGCGGTGCTCCGCCGGCAGCAGCCGCTCCTGCCACTTCGCGCGCAGTCCGCCCGGCTCCTCGACGTCGACGAACCACTCGGTGGCCTCGATGGGATTGGCGTTGTCGAACACTAGGTTGACGAAGATGTTGTTGCCGCCGGTGTCCTTGTGGAACTGCGGCGTCACCTTGTAGGCCGCCTGGGCCCGGTTCGGATAGAAGTTGATGTCGATACCGATGACGTGCCCATGATTCGTGTACCAGGGCTGCTGGTTGATGTAGGTCCACTACCCGTTGGCCGTCATGAACACTTCGAGGAAATTCACCACCTTGGTGACAAGGCCCTCGTTGACGCCCTTCTGGTACGGCACGATCAGCCGGTCCTTCTTGAACGCGTAGTACACCGTGCCGAGGGTGTACACCTTGTCCTCTTTCGCGCCCTGCGGATACGCCGCCGCCAGTTCGGCCGCCAATACCGCCCATCTCTCCGGGTTGTCACGAAGGATTTCGGCGAGTGGTTCAGCGTTCATCAACAATGGTTTGAGTGCGGGGGTCGCCTGCATGCCGGTATGCTAACAGTCCACGTGGCGCTCAATTGTCATTGTCGCCTGATCGGCCGTAGGCAACCCTGCAATTCGGCTTTTATCCCCTGCTCCAAATTCCGCACCACCTTCCCGCCCGCGCCGACGAGCACCGCCGACCACCCGGCCGCGGCCGACCGGCCATAGATGGCCGGTCCCGTGGCCTGGTCGCCGTACCGGCCCGACACCACCATTGGCCCGCGGTGGGACGGCGTCCCCCGAGCCCGGCCGAAAAGTTGCCGGCCTCGGCCCGGACGTCAGCTGGTTGACTACCCACACATCGCCTTGAGGGGGGCATCTGCGGTGTCGCGAGAATCTGGTGTTTTGCCGGCGGCCGACGGGATCCACGTGTCCACGGATCCGTCCGCCGGCCCGATCTCCCGCCCCTGACCCCTGCTGGCGCCGCCCGGCGGTCGCCTGATCGGGCGACCGAGATCTGGTCGAAGGGGGAGCTGGAGATGTTCTCGACAAGGCGGCTGCTGGCCGCCACGCTCGGCGTCGGCCTGGCGGCCACGCTGACTCAAGTGCCGGCGGCACAAGCGGATCCGCCACCACCGGCGGCAGCGGCGCCGCCGCGGGCCACCCTGCTCATGCTGTGGCAGACGGGCGGCCCGCAGGTCAGGGCGGGGGCCGAACGCGCATTGGTGGGCAGCGATGCCGATGTGGCCGACTTCCTGGCCCACGGACTGAATCCGGCGGCCCAGATCGACCGCCGGATCAGCGTGAACCGGATCATCTCCACGAGCGGTCCGGCCGTCGGGGCCGCCGCCCAGACCGCACTGGACGCCACCGATCCCGGCGCACTGGCGGGCTTCCTGGAGAACGGCTGGCAGACGCCGTCCGGACAGGACCAGCGGCTGCGGGTCAACCAGCTGATCGCCGCGGCCGGTCCACTCGAGCGCGCGGCGGGCCAGCAGGCGCTGGACGACGGCTCTACCGACGCGCTGCACAAGTTCCTCAACGACGGTTGGGTGAACCCGTGGCTGACCGACACCCGGATCCGGATCAACCAGCTGGTGTCCGGCGGCGGCAATGCCGTCAAGGCGGCCGCACAGGTTGCCCTCGACGCCGGCACCGCCGATGCCTACGCGCGGTTCCTCACCTCCGAACTGGCCGTCGCCCAGGCACGGGACCAGGAGACGGCCAGCATCGCGCAGTTGGCCACGGTGGCCAAGGACGCGGGTGACGAAGCCGCCCAACAGACCCAGGCGGCCAAGGACGCCGCCCAACGTGCGGTCGTCGAGGCGGAGATGGCCCGGCAGGCGGCTGTAGCCGCTGCCCAGGCAACGGAATCCGCTCAGCACAACGCCGCCGACGCGGCAGCAGCGGCCGGTCGAGCGGCCGACGCCGCCAACCACGCCGCCGACGCGGCCCAGGTGGCGATCAGTGCCGCCAACGCGGCCACCACGGCCGCCCGAGGCGCGGCGTCGGCGGCGGCCCGTGCGGCCAACGCGGCGGCGCTGGCCGGTGGGGCGGCGTCGCGGGCTCAGCAGGCTGCTGCCGCAGCGGCTGGCGATGCGACCAAGGCCAGCGACGCTCGCAAGGCCGCTCAAGCCGCGCGTGACATCGCGACCGGGATCAACGCGGTGGCAGTGTCCGCCGACGCGGCCGGCAAGGCAGCGCAGCAGGCCTACAACGCGGCGACCGCCGCCCGCGACGCCAGCGGCCACGCCAACGATGCGGCCAAGGCGGCCACGGACTCGGTGACCTTCGCGAAGCGGGCCGGCGCCGACGCGCACGCGGCCGAAGCCGCCGCCGCTCGAGCCCGGGCGCAGGCCGCGCGAGCCGACACCGCCGCCAACGCCGCGCAGGCCTTTGCCCAGGTCGCCGCCAACGCGGCGTTCGCGGCCAGGGACGCGGCGCAACGCGCGGCAGCCGATGCGGTCGCGGCGGCACAGGCCGCCGATGACGCCGCCGACCACGCCGGGCACGCGGCCGACGCGGCCAAGGAAGCGACCGACCACGCCAACGCCGCCACAGCCGCCGCCGCGCGGGCCACCGACGCGGCCAACCAGGCCCAGCAGATCCACGACGCGGCGGTGCAGGCCGAGGCCGCCCGCATCGCGACGAACGTGGGCCAGGCCGACGACGCCGCGCTGGCGGCCAAGGCCGACGCCGACCGGCTGAGCTTCCGGGCGTGGGACGCGCCGCAGGACGCCCGGCGGGACGCCGAGACAAACCGGCTGATCGCGGAGGCCAACGCGGCCGGGACGGCGCAGGCGGTGGTCGTCGCGGATGCGCGCAAGGTCGCCTTGACGCTGGCCTCGTCCGGCGGCCCGTGGGGCCGGTCCGCGGCTCTGGCCACCCTGGCCGCGACCGACGCCGAGGCGGTCGCCTATGTCCGCAACGGCGTCAACGTCGCGGCCGCACAGGACGACAGGGAGACGTTGGAGACGGTCGGCGACAACGGCACCGACGGGCTCCGAGCCGCCATCGACACCGTGACCAAGGGCGCCGATTCCGGGGTGCACAGCTTCCTGCTGAACCCGGTCTACCCGAGCCGCGCGATGGACGAGCGGATCCAGACCAACCAGATCGTCACCGCCGGCGGTCCGACGGTGAAGGCCGAAGGTCAGAAGGCGTTGGACGACGGCTCGGCCGACACGCTGCACGCCTTCGTGACCGCCGGGCAGTACGCCGCGGCCGCCAACGACGAGCGGCTGGTCGCCAACCGGCTCATCGCCGACCCGAACTCCGGGCCGGAGACCAAGGGCATGGCGCAGGCCATGCTGGACGGCCCCGCGGGGTACCTGCACCAGTTCGTCCAAACAGGACAGTACATCGCGAACCGGCACGACCAGGAGGCGGCCAACCACGAAGCCCAGGTGCAGGGCTACCTCAAGCAGGCCGCCGGCGCCGCGGCCGCCGCAACCGCGGACGCCGACACCGCCCAGCAGGTCGCCGCCGTCGCCCGCAACGCCGCCGACCAGGCAGCGCAGTGGGCCGACCAGGCCAAGGCCGCGGCCGGCCTGGCCGGAACGTACGCCGCGCAGGCGCACGATTCCGCGGTCAAGGCCGAGCAGTCGGCCAAGGACGCCCAGGCGTCGGCCGACACCGCCCGCAACGCCGCGACCCGCGCCGAGCAGGCGGCCCAGCAGGCGCAGTGGTTCGCGGTGCGGGCCAACGTGTCCGCGAATCGCGCGTACGGCTACGCCACGCAGGCCGTCGCCGCCTGGCACGCCGCCTATGACTCGGCGGTCGCCGCCGGCAAGGACCTGCTGGCGGCGATCGACGCCGCCGGCAAGGCCCAGGACGCGGCCACACAGAAGATCAACGACGCGCGGGCAGCCCAGGCCGACCAGATGTCCCGGGCCTGCGAGACGCAGGGGACCATCGGCGGTCAGAAGGCCTACGAGGACTGCCTCCGGTTCGCCGGCGAGAGCCCGGAGGACCGCATCGGCCACATCTACGGCCGCGGCCTTTTCTGCCAGAACATGTACGGCGATTCCGGGAAGTACCTGGAGAACTGCGCCGCCGACGCGCTGCAGCCGACGTTCATGACCGACCAGTTCCTGGTGCAGACCAACACCATGACCCAGATGATCACCGCGGTGGCCAACGGTGAGCTGGTCTACCAGGCCGCGCTGTTCTGCCTCGCGCTCATGGAGTTCTGCGGCGGCGCGGCGGATGCCGCGTACTCCCAGTGGAGCTACGTCACCGAGCAGCTCTCCGAACTGGCCGCCACCACCTGGCAGGAGGTCGGCGTGACGCTGGCGGTGCACGGTCCGACGGTGGCGCTCTGGGGCGAGGGCTGGGACCAGTGGCGTGAGGTGCTCCTGGAGCAGACGAAGGACTCGCTGGTGGAGACCGAGGCCGAGTTGTTCGCCGGGCTGAGCGACGCCGACCGGGTCAAGCGGCTCGGCATGGACCCCAACCTGAACGGCGCTTTCCAGCAGCACCAACAGGATCTGGCCGTGGCCATCCAGAACAAGCTCGGGGTCAAGCTGTTCCGCTGGCCGTTGCGCTCCGGGCCGGCTTGGGTCGGCGCCGACGGCATGACCTACAGCGTGCTCGGTCCGTTCGACCCGAACAACTTCAACGCCCAGGCCATCGCCGACCAGGTCCTCAAGGCGATCAACACCCACCAGGGCAGCACCGCCAACTACGTGCTCGTCGACACCGTCGGCCTGCACGCCGACCAGATCACGCAACTGAAGAGCCTCGTCCAGCGCTACGAGCCGTACGCGTTCTTCCTGGACTGATTTCACCGAAACGAGGACAAGCAATGGAACGCACGTTCAGATCGGTGCTGCTCGTCACCGCGCTGGCGGCCGCGGCGGCGGCCGGCGGTGTGGCGACGGCCTTCGCGGACGGTGGCACCGACCAGCCGCCGTCCGCGGTGGAGGACTTCAGCTATCCCGGCGCGGACAAGATCCTCGCCGACACGGGGGTCAAGTTGATCTCGGGGGACGGGCACATCCTGTTCGCCGACTGCGCGACTCCGCGCACCGGTGACCTCGGCCTGCTGGTCGTGCACTCGTCGCAGGCCATCGGCATGAAGCACGACGGCGTCGTCTGCTTCCAGGTGCTGGCCACCACCGGCACGGTGCAGATGCAGATCCCGTCCGTGTTCGAGATCCGCGGCGACGGCTACGCGCCCGGCGCCGGCCACAAGGTCAAGGCCCGGCTCACCACCGACGCCGGCGCGCAGTCCACTGTGGACGTCAACCCGAACAGCAGCACGCCGGTCGGCCAGGGCACCGGCTCGGCGCCGACCGCCCTGCTCCAGCTGACCGCGAATCCCTGACCTCGGCATGCGTCAACAAGGAGGATTGTTCAAGGTGTCTCACAGACATCCGCGCGCGGCGTGGATTTCCGGCCTGCTCGTCGCGACGGTGATGCTATCCACCGGTGCGCCGGCCGGCGCCGTTGTCGGCCCGCCGGTTGCGGAGGATTCGCTGTCGTTCGTGGCGAAGATCGAGACTGCGGGGCGGGCGTGCACGGGGGTGCTGGTCACGCCGCAGTGGGTGCTGACGGCCAGCAGCTGCTTCGCCGAGGCGGGCGGCACGGTGACGGCGGGTGCGCCGAAGCAGCCGACGACGGCGACGATCGGGCGCACGCTGTTGTCCGGCAACAAGGGCCGGGTGGCCAACGTCGTGGAGCTGGTGCCGCACGAGAACCGGAACCTGGTGCTGGCCCGGCTGCAGACCAGGGTGGACATCGCGCCGGTGGCGATCGGCACGGCGGCGCCGGTCGCCGGTGACACGCTGCGCGTGGCGGGATATGGCCGTACGGCAACCGAATGGGTGCCGGACCAGCTGCACGCCGGATCCTTTACGGTGCAAGCGGTCCAGGCCTCGACGGTGTCGATCACGGGTGCCACGGGCGACGCGGCGATCTGCAAGGGTGACGCGGGCGGACCGGCGTTGCGGGAGGCCAACGGGAAGGTCGAACTCGTCGCGATCTCCAGCACCTCCTGGCAGCACGGGTGTCTTGGGGAGACCGAGACCCGCAACGGCGCGATCGAGACCCGGGTGGACGACCTCGCCGACTGGATCAAGCAGAAGGCCGTCCCGCACGCCTCCACCGGCAGTGACATCAACGGCGACGGGCGGGACGACATCGTCGTCGGCTACGACCAGTCCAACGCCAACATGACCCTGTTCGGCTGGCGCGGCGCCCCGAACGGCATCAGCGGCAACCCGGTCTCGCAGTGGAACAGCGGCCCCGGCAACTGGGAGAACTACCGGGCCCGGTTCGTGACCGGCGATTTCGACGGTGACGGCCGCAGCGATGTCGCCGCGTTCTACGACTACGGCGGCGGGCAGACGGGGCTGTGGGTGTTCACCGCCACCGCGACCGGCTTCACGATCGACCTGAAGTGGAACAGCGGCCCCGGCAACTGGGACAGCAACCAGGCGAAATACGTGTCCGGTGATTTCAACGGCGACGGCAAGACCGATATCGGCGCGTTCTACTACTACGGCGGCGGCCAGACCAAGTTGGTCCTGCTCACCTCGACCGGCGGCGGCTTCACCCGCAGCGACAGCTGGCTGAGTGGGCCCGGCAACTGGGAGAACGACCGGGCGCGGTTCGTGGCCGGTGATTTCAACGGCGACGGCAAGGCCGACATCGCCGCGTTCTACGACTACGGCGGCGCGCGGACCGGACTGTGGCAGTTCACGTCGAACGGCACCGGTTTCACGCTCGACCTGAAGTGGGACAGCGGCCCCGGAAACTGGGACAGCGGCCGGGCGAAGTACGTGTCCGGTGATTTCAACGGTGACGGGAAGACCGATATCGGCGGCTTCTACTACTACGACGGCGGCCAGACCGGATACTGGGCGTTCTCCTCCAACGGCACCGGTTTCACCCTTGACCAGAAGTGGTCCAGCGGCGCCGGCAACTGGGAGAACAACCTGGCCACCTTCGTGGCCGGCGACTTCAACGGTGACGGCAAGACCGACATCGCCGCCTTCTACGACTACCCGTGGGGCCTGACCCGGATCTACGTGGCCAACGGCGGCCCGACCGGCATCGTCACGCCGCTGTTCTCCTACCAGGGCTGGGAAAGCCCCTCCGGCACCTGGAGCGGCCCCAACGCGAAGATCATCTCCACCTCGGCGAACTGATCACCGGGCCGGCCGCCCCGTCGGGGCGGCCGGCTCGGCCGGTTCACTGCTGGCGCGGGGGACCGGCGACGACCTGGATCTCGGTGAAGCCGTAGAGGCCCCACGGGCCGTTCTCCACGCCGAGGCCGCTCCACTTGTGCCCGCCGAACGGCAGGTTGGGCCGCACGCCGGCGCCGTGGCTGTTGATCGTCACCTGGCCGCTGTCGATCTCGGTGGCCAGGGCGTGGGCGCGCTCGGCGTCGCCGGACCAGACGGAGGCGGTCAGGCCGTAGTTGGAGCGATTGGCCCGCGCGATGGCGTCGTCCTCGTCACGGTAGGAGAGCACCGGCAGCACCGGCCCGAACTGCTCCTCGTCGACGATGCGCACGCCGTCGGAGACCTGGTCGAGGATGGTGGGGGCGAAGAAGTAGCCGGGGCGGTCCAGCGGGGCGCCGCCGGTGACGGCGCGGGCGCCACGGCCGAGGGCGTCGGTGACGAGCTCGCTGACCCGGCTGAACTGCGGCCGGTTGTTGATCGGCCCGAGCTGCGCGCCGTCCACGGTGCCGTCGTCGACCTTGACCGTCGACGCGATGGCGGCGAGGGCCTCGACGAGCTGGGCGTGGATCGACTCGTGGGCGTAGACCCGTTTCACGGCAAGGCAGACCTGGCCGTTGTTGCGGAACGCGCTCCAGAACAGCTCCTGCGCGATGGCGTCCACGTCGACGTCGCCCAGCACGATGGCCGGGTCGTTGCCGCCGAGCTCGAGGGTCACGCGCTTGAGGTCGTCGGCCGCGGACGCGGCGACCTTCTTGCCGGTCGCGGTGGAGCCGGTGAAGCTGACCTTGCGCGGCACCGGATGCGCGACCATGGCCGCGCCGAGCGGGTCGCGGCCGGTGACGACGCTGAGCACACCGTCCGGCAGGACATCGCGCAGCACCTGACCCATGGCCAGGGTGGCCAGCGGCGTGTACGGGGAAGGCTTGAGCACCAATGTGTTTCCGGCACGCAGGGCCGGCGCGATCTTCCACGTGGCCAGGGCCAGCGGGAAGTTCCACGGCGTGATGCCGGCGACCACGCCGAGCGGCTTGCGCACGACCTCCTGGTACGCGACCGAGTCGTCCTGGATGATCTCGCGCGGCACCTCGAGGTCGGCGTAGTAGCGCAGCCACATCGCCGCCGCGTAGACCTCGCCCATGGCGTCGTTGAGCGGCTTGCCCTGCTCGGACGTGAGCACGGGAACCAGGTCGCCGGCCCGCTTCTCGATGGCGTCGGCCGCCGCCCGCAGGGCCGCCCGCCGCGCGTCCTCGTCCTTGCGCCAGCTCCGGAACGCCTGCTGCGCGGTGGCGAAGACGGAGTCCAGTGCCTTGTCGCCGATCTGCGGCGCCTGCGCGAACACCTCCCCGGTGGCCGGGTTGACCACGTCGAAGCCGCCGTCGGCGGCGAAGTCGAGCGCATCCGCGGACACGATGTCGGCGATGGCGGAGGTCATGGTGTGTGCTCCTTGGTCAAGGGCAGCCAATCGGGGTGTGGGGCCGTCGGGGTGGCCACCGGATGCCCTTCTGGAGAGTTCCGGATGGAGGCCGCGAAGGACTACCACCGGCCGCCGTTGTCATGCTTTCGAGTGAACGTGGTCGACACTGCCACGGTAGCCACGGCTCACGATTGCGGCACCTACCGGTGGTCGCGCGGGCAACTCCTGCGCCACGAACGCTCTACGGTGGTCGTGCGAACCGGGAGGGGGCTTCGTGATGCAACCGGCGCGGGGGAGTCTGCTGTCCTACCTGCCCGAGGCCGAGCGCGAACACCTGCTCGCCGGCGGGATCAGACGCGTTTTCGGCGGCGACGAGGTGCTGATCAGGGAGGACGACCCCTCCGACTTCCTGCACGTGATCGTCAGCGGCTGGGTGCGGGTGTCGACGCTGCTGGCGGACGGCCGGGAGCTGGTCTACGCGCTGCGCGGCCCCGGGGACGTGCTGGGGGAGCTGGCGGCGCTGCACGGGTGGGAGCGGACGGCGTCGGTGCGGAGTGTGGAGCCGACGACGGTGGTGCAGCTGACGGCGCAGCAGTTCCAGGCCTGCCTGCGGAAACGGCCGGAGATCGCGATCGGGGTGATCAAGTCGCTGGCCGTCCGGCTGCGGGAGGCGGAACGGGCCAGGGTGGGGGCGGTGGCGCTGGACATCAGCCATCGGCTGGCCGGCCACCTGGCCCGGCTGATGGCCGAGCGGGGACGGCCGACGGCGGACGGCATCGTGATCGACACGCCGTTCACGCAGGAGGAGATCGCCAACCAACTGGGCGCGTCGAGAAGGGCGGTGGCCCGGGCGATGGCGATGCTGCGAGCCCGGGGAGTGTTGGTGACCGGCCGCCGCCGGATCATCGTGGGACGGCCGGACGTATTGCGGTCGCTAGCCCGTCTGTGAGCCACATGGCACATTCGGCGCGTGTCACACGGCACTGTGTGAAATGCCCGCCCGTCGCATTCTGGCGTTGTTGCCAGACGGAGGGGAATTCACATGGAAAGCCACGTCATCGTGCTCATTGCCGGAATCGCCAGGAGCTGACGGACATGACGCCGGCCGGACCGGCCGGCGTCACCGAGCGTTCTCCGCCACCTCGCTGGTCAGGTAGCGGGCATGGGGCGCGATCACGGCGTTGCCGATCCGACCGGCTGCGACCTCCGCAGCCGTTGCCGACAACACCGTGTGCACGCGGGAATCGGCGGCCAGTGCCAGCAGTCGGTCCCGCGCCGGACCCGGCGCCAGGTCGAAGAACTCGAATCCCCGCAGCTCCACGGGCGAGCGTTCGACCTCGATCCCCAACCGAGCAAAGCTCAGGTTCTGGCCGGGCACCCCGAACTCGGCCAGAACCCCGGCGAGCGCACGCCGCAGGCACTCCTCCCCGTCCTCACGGCCCGTCCCGCTCTCGAACCACCGCACGAATCCCTCGATCGACCGCGTCGACAGGGATCCGCGCAGGTGGTGGTCGTCGTCGGCGGCAAAACCCAGGTGCGCCAGCGGCTCCGAGAGCCGCAGCACACCGCCGGGCGGCGTGAACGCCCCGGGCCGGGCGCCGGACTCCACCAGCACGATCCGGCCGTCCTCCCACACCCGCAGCACTGCCGCGCAGCACACCCGCACCGCCCGCACCCGCCGGGACCGAAACAGCGCCACGGACTCCACCGCCTTCCGGGTGAACGCCGCACCCCGCGGGGCCGGCCGCTCATAGCATCGAAGCTGGCATGGTCGCGTGGCCGCCGCGCCGGAACTGGCCAGGTCCTGGCCATGTTGCGCCGGTTGTGGCCGAAGGGGGCGGGGGATGACCGAGGCCGACCTGATCGCCGAGTTCACGACGCTGAGACGGGGTCGCGGCCTGCACCGGGCCGACGTCCACCACCGCATCGGGCGGGAGGTGGCGCGCTGGGCCGACATCCCGCCGGACTGCGGAGGCGCGGAGGTCCGTCGGCTGGTCGGCCAGGCCATCGGCCTGCTCACCGACGTCGACCTGCCGGCGGAGGACCGCAAGGCCGTGCTGGTGGCCCTCGGCCTCGACCGCGACCTGCACGCGGCCACGCTGTCCCGGCGGACCGAGCTGCTGGCGGCCGACCGCCGGCTGTCCGAGCGCACGGCCCGGCGTCGCGTGGACGACGCGTTCGTGAAGCTGGCCCAGCTGATCGCCCGGACGGTCGACCCGTCAGACCCGGAGCGGGGCTGGGCGGTGCGCCGGCTGCGCGTGCTGGTGCGGCTGGACCGGCCGTGCCCGGAGGTGATTGAGGAGCGCACGATCGTCGCCACCCGGGACGGCCTCGACCACATCGTCGCCCGGTTCAGCGTGCCGCGCCGACGCGACGGCGCCGACATCGACCGCGAGGTGCAGGCCGAGATCCAGCACGGGGCCCGCATCGTCGCGGCGCACCGCCTGAACGCCGTCCACTTCCGCTATCTGCTCAGGCTGCCCCGGCCGCTGGCCTGGAACGAGACGCACACGTATGCCATCGTCTTCCAGGTCCGTGACGGGCAGCCCATCGCCGATCACTACGTGTTCAACCCGCTGGTCACGTGCGCCCTGTTCGAGACGCGTGTCCGATTCGGCGCGCAACGACGGCCGCTGGCCGTGTGGCGCACCGACCGGGCCGGACCGGGCACACTGCCGCACCGGGGCACGCCGGACGGCCCGCTGCTCGCCCTCGACGGCGCCGACGAGGTGGCGGCCCGGTTCGAGCGTCCGGAACAGGGCTTCAGCTATGGCATCTGCTGGCGACACCAGTCCGATTAGGACAGTTCGGGTCAGGACAGGCCCAGCAGGCCGTCGATGCCGGTCACCCGCATCACCTTGAGCAGGTGCGGCTGGGGGTTGGCCACGGTGAAGGCGATGCCGCGCTGCTCGGCGGCCTGGCGGCCGGACAGCAGCACGCGCAGTCCGGTGGAATCCATGAAGGAGACCTGGGCGAGGTCGATTCTCACGGCGTGGGCGCCGGCGGTCGAGACGGCCGCGGTGACGGCCTCCTCGAGGCCCGGCGCGGTGCCCAGGTCAACCTCGCCGGACACGGCGAGGACCACGGTCTCCGTTCCTTCGCTGCTGATATGCACCGGGCAACCCTACTTGCGTCCGAGCCCGTGGCGCAGCGCCGTGTCCGTGTCGAGGTGCTGAAACACGTGTTCGATGAGATTCAGTTCACCATGCCGGTCGCTCACCCGAATGACGTGGTCACCGACCGTGACGGCTTAGGGCAACAGCAGGTTGACGTCGCCGAACTCGTGCCACAGGTAGCCGGCCCGCACGGCCTCGGCGTAGCAGGCCATGAGCAGCGGCTCGTCGGCGATCGCGGCCAGCATGTCCAGGTGCGAGGCCATCGGCTCGTGGAAGCCGGTGAGCAGCCCGTCCACCACCCGCACGCCCCGCTCGGGCGTGATCACCAGGTCGGTCCAGCCCTGCGCCGGCACGACCTCGGTGCCCTCGACCGCGCTCTCCAGCGCCCGCACGGCGGTGGTGCCGATGCCGATGACCCGATTGCCGGCCGCCCGCGCCTGGTTGACGATGCGCGCGGTCGTCGCCGACACGGAAAACCGCTCCGGATAAGGACGTTCGTGTGCCTCGGGCGAGGCGACGCCGGTGTGCAGCAGGATCGGCGCGAACTGGATGCCGGCCGACACCAGCCGCGTGACGACCCGATCGGTGAACGGCCGGGCGGCGCTGGGCATCTCGGCGCTGCCCGGGTGCTCGGCGAAAACCGTCTGGTAGAAGGGCAACGGCCACTGCCGCGGCACGTAGCCGTAGCGGATGGGCACGCCATGGTCGAGCAGATACCGTGGCACGGAAGGAACATCGAACGCAGCTGTCCACAGGCGACCCCGCGAGTACGGCTCCAGCAACGTCACCGTGGCGTCGCCGGGCAGCGAATACCGTTGGCCGGCAACGGCGTCCCGGAACGGCCCGTCGGCGGTGCGCAGCTCGATCAGCCAGCTGCTGTCCGGCTGCCTGGTCGACACGTGCAGCATAAGGTCCGAGTCCAGCACCGGCACGGCCGCCGGCAGCGTCGCCGAGGTGTTGACCACGAGCACGTCGCCCGGGGTCAACAGCGTCGGCAGCTCGTCGAACCGGTGGTGGCTGATCTCCCCGGAGGCCCGCCGGCCGACCAACAGCCGGACGGCGTCGCGGGACAGCCCACGAGCCTCCGGCGGCTCGTGCGCCTCCAACTCGGCCGGCAGCGTGAACTCCACGGTTGCGGTCATCGCTCACTCCAGATCATCACGGTCGCCCCCGCCGGGCCGCGCACCTCGAAGCCGTAGTGGCCTCGGGGATAGCGGCCCGGCCCGCGAACCAGCTCGTCGGACCGGGGGCGCAGCGCGCGGAACGCCGCGTCCACCTCGCCGTCGGTGGCCAGCTGGAACGCCGCCGGCGCCGATCGTGGCGAGCCGGCCGCGGCCAGCTCCACGTAAGCGCCGTCGGCGGCCCGCAGCACGACCCCGCCGTCGAATCGATCCACTTCGGACAGTCCAAGTCGGACCGTGTAGAACTCCGTCGCCGCGACGAGATCCTCGACCTCGTACGGCAACCACAGTGCGACCGGATTCACAGCCGGATCCGCCCCGACTCCGGCCGCTCGGTCACCAACTTCACGTACGCCGGTATCACGGCCTCCGGCAGCTGCCGGTCGCTGATGTCCTCGCCGGGGAACGCGTCCTGATGCATCCGCGTGCGCAGGTCGCCCGGATCGACGACCCAAACCCGCAGCTCGGGCGCCTCCACGGCCAGCACCCGGCCGATGTGCTCCAGCGCCGCCTTGGCCGAGCCGTATCCACCCCACCCGGGATACGGTTCGACCGCGGCGTCGGACGTCACGAACACCACCGAGCCGGCCCGCGCCACCAGCGCCGGCAGCGCCTGCTGGGTCAGCGCGAGCTGGGCCAGCACGTTCACCTCGAACACCTCGCGCAGCCGGTCCAGCGGGAACTCGGCCAGCGTCGGCAGCGGGCTCGGCCCCAGCACACCCGCGTTGTTGACCAGCAGGTCGAGGCCGCCGAGCTCGTCGGCCGCCGTGACCAGGGCGGCCCGGTGTGCGGGGTCGGTGATGTCGCCCGGTATCGCCTGTACTGTCCCGTTCAGTTCACTGGCGGCGGTGCGCAGGTCCTCGGCCCCCTGGCGTCGAGGACCAGGCTCCAGCCGGCGTCGGACAGGCCCTTGGCCAGTGCCAGCCCCAGACCGCGGGACGCGCCGGTGATGATCGCGACGGGCATCCCCGTCACCTCCTCGGGTGGTCGTCTGTGCTCGTCACCGACGCTATGCAGCCGCGGACGCCATGCCATCGGGCGACGGGCCCGCGCGGCCTACGACCTTGGACCTAGGACCGCCGCCCGATCCGCCGGCCGGTTTCAGTGGGTACGGTTGCGTCATGGGCACCTGCGACCGGGACGAGCTGCGCGAACTGAGCGCGGCCGTGCTCGCCGTGACCGCGCGGCGGTCGGTGCGCGAGGTGCTACAGACCATCCTGACCTCGGCCCGGCGGCTGCTCGACGCCCGCTACGCGGCCCTGGGCGTGCCCGACGAGAACGGCTCCTTCGCCGAGTTCCTGGCCGACGGCATCACCGACGAGCAGTGGAAGGCGATCGGACCGGTGCCGCGCCAGCACGGGCTGCTCGGCGTGCTGCTGCGCGACCCGAATCCGGTGCGGCTGAGCGACATCCGCCAGCATCCGCAGTTCGACTGGTGGCCGTCGGCCCATCCGGTGCTGACCGACTTCCTGGGCATGCCGATCACCGACGGGGACGAGATCCTCGGCGAGTTGTTCCTGGCCAACAAGAACACGCCCGGCGGCTTCCGTGCCGAGGACGAGGAGCTGCTGCGGCTGCTGGCCGGGCACGCCGCCATCGCCATCGTCAACGCCCGGCTGTACGAGCGCAGCCGCGAACTGTCCATTGTGGCCGAACGCAACCGGATCGCCCGCGAGCTGCACGACGCCGTGACACAGAAGCTGTTCTCCCTGCGCCTGACCGCCGACGCCGCCGCGGCGCTGGTCGACCGGGACCAGGCCCGGGCGGTCACCGAGATCGACAACGTGCGCCGGCTGGCCGCCGAGGTCAGCGACGAGCTGCGCGCGGTGGTCGTCGGGCTGCTGCCGGTCGACCTGTCCGGTGACGGCCTGGATGCCGCCCTGCGCAAGCAGGCCGAGCTGCTCAACCGGGTGCACGAGGCCGAGGTCGCCTTCGTCGGCTGTCCCGTGCCGAAGCTGACGTCCGCGCGGCGCGAGGCCCTGTACCGGATCGCGCAGGAGGCCCTGCACAACGCTTTGCGGCACGCCGATCCGGCGCACGTGGAGATCGACCTCTCGACCGGTGACGGGCAGGTCGTGCTTCAGGTCCGGGACGACGGCCGGGGTTTCGACGCCGAGCGGTCCGAGCAGGCGGCGCGCAAGCTGGGGCTCACGTCGATGCGGGAACGGGCGCGAACGGTCGGCGGGCGGCTGACCGTGACCTCGACGCCCGGCGGTGGCACCACGGTGCGGGTGGAGGTGGCGACCGGTGGCTGATGTGGTCAAGGTGCTCGTCGTGGACGACCACCCCGTTGTGCGCCAAGGATTGCGGACCTTCCTCGACCTCCAGGACGACCTCACCGTCGTCGGCGAGGCGGCCGACGGTCAGTCCTGTGTGGACGCCGCGCTGGCGCTGCGACCCGACGTTGTGCTGCTGGACCTGAAGATGCCCGGCAGCGGGGGAGTGGAGGCGCTGCACGGCTTGCGCGCCGCCGGCAGCCCGGCGCGGGTGCTGGTGATCACCAGCTTCACCGATCCGGTGGCCGTGTTGCCGGCCGTGCGGGCCGGCGCCGCCGGCTACGTCTACAAGGACGTCGACCCGCCCGCGCTGGCCGCCGCCATTCGGGCCGTGCACGCCGGGCATGTGTTGCTGCATCCCGATGTCGCGCGCCTGCTGGCCGCCGGCGAGGCCCAGCCGCACGGCGTGCACCTCACCGGCCGTGAGCGCGAGGTGCTGGCCGAGCTGGCCCGCGGCCGGTCCAACCGGGAGATCGCCAAGTCGCTCGTGCTGTCCGAGAAGACGGTGAAGACGCACGTCAGCGCCATTCTGGCCAAGCTCGGCGTGCAGGACCGGACGCAGGCCGCCCTGCACGCCGTCCGCACCGGACTGCTGGTCTAGGTGTTCTGACCCGTGAGGTTGGGAACGCGGCTGGCTGGTGGTAGGCCTTTGAGTGCGGTGTGGCCGCGGTGGTGATTGTAGGCGTGTAGCCACTGCGGCAGGGCCTGGCGGCGTTCGGTCTCGGACCGGTAGGGGCGGGCGTAGGCCCATTCGTCGAGCAGGGTGCGGTTGAACCGTTCCACTGTGCCGTTGGTCTGGGGCCGGTAGGGGCGGGTGCGTTTGTGGGTGATGTCTGCGGCGGCCAGGGTGTCGCGCCAGAGTCGTGAGCGGTAGCAGGACCCGTTGTCAGTGAGTACCCGTTTGACGGTGATTCCGTTGGTGTGGAAGAAGGTCTGCGCCCTCTGCCAGAACGCGGCGGCGGCTTCCTTGGTCTCGTCGGGCAGGATCTCGGTGTAGGCCAGACGGGAGTGATCATCGATCGCGTTGTGCGGGAATCCGTAGCCCAGCGAGGGGTTGCGGTAGGCGCTGCGGGTCGCGGTGGCGGTGCGTTGGCTGTTGCGGCCGCCGATCTGACGGCCGTGCACCCGGTGACCGCCGCCGTCGGGGATGTTGCCCAGCTTTGTGATGTCGACGTGGATCAGGTCGCCGGGAGCGTCGCGTTCGTAGCGGCGGATGGGGTGCGCGGTGGCGCGGTCCAGATGCGTCAGGCGAGCCAGGCCGTAGCGACGCAGCACCCGGTGCACCGTAGCCGGGTTCAGGCCGAGCAGGTAGGCGATGCGGGCCGGTCCCCAGCGGCGTAGTACGCGGACCTTGATGATGCGGCGTTCGGTGCGGGTAGGGGTACGGCCAGGGCTGGTGTGAGGACGGGAGGACCGGTCGACCATGCCAGCGGCACCGAGTTGGCGGTAGCGCCGCGCCCAGCGTTGAGCGGTGCTGACCGAGACCTGGAACCGGTCGGCCGCTGGTCGCAGTGGCCAACCGTCGTCCACGACGCAGCGGGCCAGCCGCAGCCTGCCCAGCTCGGTCAAGGGTGCGTTACGGTGGGGCATGAGGGCCTCCGGGAGCTCGGTGTAGACGTCGCAATCCACACCGAACCTGGAGGCCTTCCCTCATTTCAAGATCATCGGTTCACGTGTCTGCCCGTTCGCAACCTCCCAAGGCAGTACAACTAGGTGCGCACCAGCAGCACGCGGTAGGCGTTGGACCAGCCGTGCTTGCGGCCCCACGGCGCGTGCAGCTTGTCACCGATGAGGGCCAGGATCATCAGCGGCACCGTGATCACCATGCTGGCCTTGCGGGCGAACCGGTGCAGCGCGCTCGGCCGCTTCGGGTGCCACGGCACGTTGTTGCCGCCGACGACCCAGTTGGCCCACAACAGGGTCGCCGCGATCATGTCCATCGAGCCGTGCGGCTCGGCCCGCTGCTCGTCCACCACCGTGAAGCCGACCTCTTCGGCCGCTCGCTTGAGGTTCCCGATCGGCATCAGGTTCAGGTGCTGCGGCTGCAGCCACGGCATCCAGTACTTGCCGAGCACCCGGCCCCACTTGCTCTCCGGGTCCGGCAGCTCGATCACCAGGTGCCCGCCGGGCGCCAGCACGTCCGCCGCGGCGGCCAGTTCGACCTGGGGATCCAGCGTGTGCTCCAGGTAGTGGAACATGCTGAGCACGTCGTAGTTGCCGGCCAGCTCGGCCGTCATCTCCGGGAAGTTGCCCCGGTAGGCCTTGGTGATCCACCCCTTGTCCTGCGCCAGTTCCACGCCGGCGCTCAGGTCGAGACCGTCGAAATCGGTGTCCGGCAACACTTCCGCCGCCGCCTTGCAGAAGTGCCCGTGCCCGGTGCCCACGTC
Source organism: Kutzneria chonburiensis (assembly GCF_028622115.1). NCBI lineage: Bacteria > Bacillati > Actinomycetota > Actinomycetes > Pseudonocardiales > Pseudonocardiaceae > Kutzneria > Kutzneria chonburiensis. The sequence goes on along the minus strand of NZ_CP097263.1, from coordinate 4,224,188 downwards.
CAGCCAGCGCTTGGGCGTGTGGTGCTTGGTCAGCAGCGCCGCGCGGTCCTTCAACCCGGTCGTGTTGCCCTCGAACATGGCCGCCATCTGCTGCTCACCGAGGCCGTCGTAGCAGTCGCGGTAGTAGAACTCCAGGCCGGCCAGGCTCAGCCGTGGGTTCTGGAAGATGTGGTGGCAGTCCGCGCATTCGGACAGCTCGAACCGTCCGGGCTTGTGCTGCAACAGGTCCACCGTACGCAGCCGTGTGGTCAACGTGGCCGACCCGCACCACGGGCAGTCGTCGCGGCGCGGTTCGAAGAAGCGGTCCAGCCCGGCCGCGATGTCGGCGAGGTACTGGGGGCGTCGCGCGGCGACTGGATCCGTCTCCGGCAGGGAGGAAGCGGTCATGCGCGCAGCGTAGCGGCGAACGCTGGGCGCTGTCCCCGCGCCGTTGGTCGCAAAAGGTTCCGGATCCCGGAACGGCGGCTGTGCGCGCGGTCGCCGGAGGTGCATAGTCCTTCGGTCACAGCCGAGGGGAGGTGAATTGTGCGAAACAACCATCGGACGCTGCGGTCGACGGTGACGTTGGACCTGCTCGTGCCGCAGTCGCCGCCCGTGGGCGTCAAGGTCGACCTGCGATACGACACCCGTGATCCGTACGCGGTCACCGCCGCCTTCCGAGCCGGCCCGTCCGGCTGCGTCGAATGGTGCTTCGCCCGTGACCTGCTGGCCGACGGCCTGATCGAGGAGTCCGGGGTGGGCGATGTCCGCATCGGCCCGGCCGCCGACGCCGTCGAGCTCGTGGTGCTGGTCCTGAGCGCGCCGGCCGGCCTGGCCGTGTTCGAGGGCCTCGCCGAGGACCTGGCCGAGTTTCTGGACCGGACGTACGACGTCGTGCTGCCCGGCACCGAGAGCTGTTGGGTCAGCGTCGACGACGCGCTGAGCACTTTGGCATCCCGCGACCCGAACTGAGCCCCCTGCTACGGTGCCGTGGACGGCTCTGTCAGGGGGATGACATGGTGTTGTTGGCGCAGATCAGCGACCTGCACCTGGACGGTTCCGAGCGGGCGACGGCGCGGGCCCGGCGGGTGATGGACTATCTCAACGGCCTCGCCCAGCCCGTGGACGCCCTGCTGGTCACCGGCGACATCGCCGATCACGGCACCGAGTCCGAGTACGAGGAGGTCTCCCGCCTGCTGGCGGGGGCCGGGTTCCCCGTGCTGACCTGTCCCGGCAATCACGATGTCCGTGCTCCTTTCCGCAAGGCCCTGCTCGACGAGGAGCCTTCCGACGGCCCCGTCAACCGCCTGCACCAGGTGGGCGGCGTCAACATCCTGATGGTGGACGGCATCGTGCCGGCGCATGATCACGGATTTCTCGATGACGAGACCGTCGGCTGGATCCTCGACCATCTGCGGGACCAGACCCCGACCTTGATCGCCTTGCACCATCCGCCGGTCCCCGTGCACGAGCCGTTGATCGACCGCATCCTGTTGCACGACCCCGACCGCCTCTCCGCCATCGTCGAGGCCCATCCGCAGGTCATCGCCGTGCTCACCGGCCATGCCCACACCGCCTGCGCCAGTTCTTTCGCCGGTCGTCCCATCATCGTCTCTCCCGCTGTCACCTATGCCGTGCGACTGCCTTGGGAGGGCGGTTCTTTCGACAACTGGGACCAGCCGCCCGGCGTCGCGTTCCATGTCGTCGAGGGCACCCGCATCACGACGCACTTCCGCTCCGTGTGATCCACTTCTACGCGGTCGTCGGCTTCCTCGCCGCCGTCTTTCCCATCACCGCCACTCCCGGCGCCAGCGTCGCCCTGCTCATCCAGGCCGGCCCTCGCCGCGCGTTGCCCGTCATCGCCGGCACCGTCACCGGCCTGTACGTGCACGCTTCGCTGGCCGTCCTCGGCTTGTCCGCCATCGTCATGCAGTCCAGCGAGGCGTTTTCCGTCGTCCGCATCGCCGGCGCCGTCTATCTCGTCGGCCTCGGCCTGTGGACCTGGTTCTTCGGCGGTTCCCGCCGGCCCAAGCCCCGTGCCGAGCCCACCTACATCCGGGCCGTGTTGGCCAACGTCCTCAATCCCAAGGCCGCCGCCATCTATCTCACCCTCGTTCCCCAGTTCGTGACCCCCACCGAGAGCTTGGCCGCGCAGATCTTCGTCCTCGTCACCGCCCACGCCCTCCTCGCCCTGGTGTGGCTGTCCCTGTGGGCTTTCGTCCTCCGTCGGCTCCCTCGCACCGACACTTTCCGGGCCTGGGCCCGCCGCGTCACCGCCGTCGTCCTGGTCGCCCTCGGTGTCCGCGCCGCCACCGCTTAGGCCGCACACCCGTGCCCAGGCGCCGCTGCTCAGAACTCCGTGTTGATGATCGCCTCGACCAAGGTCTCCCCGGCCGGGGTGAGGGTCACCGCGTCATCGGACAGCACGGCGAAACCGCGGTCCTGCAACGAACGGAACCGGCCGGCCCACGGCTCGTCGAACAGGGAGCGGCCGAAGCGGCTGCGGTGCAAGGAATCCTGCAGCGGCTGAAGTGAGGTCAAGGCCATCTTGACGGCCCGGGTCTCCTGGCCGGAAGGGGAAAACGCCGTCGCGGAGCCGAGCGGAACGCGGCCGGCCTCGACGGAAGCGGCGTAGGTCTGCCAGTTGACGTCGGTGATGGCCTCGGACCGCCGGCAGCTGGAACTGCCGCCGAGCCCGATGGCCACCTCGGCCTCCTGCCGGTCCTGGTCGACCATGATGGACTTCCACGTCTCCGGCCCGATTCCGTTGGCGGCGAAGTACATCGTGGGATGCTCGACGTACCCGGCGGCGCGCAGGCCCTCGGTCAGCACCGCCCGCATCTCGTACTGCTCGTCCAGCGTCGGCCAGAAGTGGCCGTCGCGTTCAAGACGGGAGCGGTAGCTGTCGACCTGCCACGCGGCGGGCTTCTCGCCGGCGACGCCGGTCCGCGTTTCGGCGTACGACTTGAGGTGCAACTTGGTGCACACCACAGAGTTCACGCCGGTGTCCAGCACGACATCGAGATCGCGGCGCACGCTGTCCACGGTCTGGTCCAACAGCCCGTACATCAGGTCGATGCTGATTCGCTCGAACCCAACCCGTTGCGCCGCACGGATGAAGTCCACGCACATCTGAGACGTGTGCTCCCGCCCGCACAGCTTCAACACCGGGTCGTCGAAGCTCTGCACGCCGCAGGACAGCTTGGTGCAGCCCAAGGACGCCAACAACTCCAGCTTCTCCACGGTGAACGTGCTGGGATCGCCCTCGAACCGGACCGTGGTCTCCGGGCCGAAGTTGAAGTGCGAGCGGTAGAACTCCAACAGCCGGGCGATGTCCGCCGCGGGAAGAAGCGACGGGGTGCCGCCGAAGACGTTGAACTCGCCGATCGGGGCCGAACTCAAGGACGGCACGTTTTCCAGCCACAGCAAGGCTTCCCGCATGTTCCAGTCGGCCCACTGGGTCAGCTTGCCGGGATCGCCCTTGACCAGCACGACCGGGTACTGGCAGAACCGGCAGCGATAGGCACAGGTCGGGATGTACGACCACAGATGGATCGGGGCGGTGTCCCGCAGCTGCACGTCCAGGTCGGCCAAGAACTCGGCGGGGGAGTAGTCCGGGGTGTCGCCGGGAAACACGTGGGCCCCGAACGGATCCTGGGTCACGTACTCCAGCAGGTGAGCGTTTTCCGGTGCGCGCAAGGCTGCCAGCATCAGAAGACACCGCCGTTGCCGAAGTAGTTGTGTGCCTCGCCGGATTCCCGGTCTTCGCAGTAGTACCGCACGAACTCGCGGAAGCGGGCCGGCGGCACCTCGGAGAAGCAGGCCGGCAGCGGCGGCGGGTAGCCGATGTCCTCGCCGACGGTCGCCCGCAGCCGGGCGAAGATCTCGTCGGCGAACTCGAGGTACAGCCGGTACGACGGCGTCTTGTAGACGTGGATCGGCGTGAAGTCGACGACCCGCATCTCGTCGGCGATCTCCTCGATCCGGGCGCGCAGCCGCTGGACCAGCGCGGCGCCGAAGAACTCGATCACGTCCGCGGAGTCCACAAGGGATGGTGTGAGCAGCAGCGGCAGGATGGTGTTCTTGGGCGTGAAGTCCTTGATCGAGAACTCCCACGCCTGCTGGGCCTGCGCCTCGGTCAGGTCGACGTCGCGGGTGCTGGGCCGCTCGGGGCGGATGTCCCGCATCACGATGATGCCGTCGTTGCCGTAGGCCCGGCCGGTGATCACCTCCTCGATGGCGTGGTCCACCCGGCGCGGATTGATCTCCACCCGCGAGGTCGGCGCGTACACGATGTCCTCGCCGGAACCCCGCACCCGGATGCCGAAGTCCCAGTCGTCGGACAGGTGGTTGACGAAGTGTCCATTGTGGAGCTGGTAGAAGATCTCGATGCCGCCGACCTTCTCGTACACGTCCCGGTCCACGGCGAAGCCCTTGCCGTCGGGGAAGCCGCCGAACAGTGCGAATGTCACGGCGCGGCAGCGCAGTGTGCGCTGGATGGCGTCCCACAGGCGCGGTCTGGCGGTGAAGTGCGCGGGGTTGTAGTAGTAGTCGCAGACGCCGATGGCGGCCTTGTTGGATTCCATGGTACGGAACAGTTCCGGCAGCCAGCGCGAGTCGACGCGGCAGTCGGCGTCGGCCGAGACCAGGTAGTAGCGGGTGCCGGCGGCGCGGCCGAGCCGCCGAGCCGCGAAGTCCATGCCGGTCTTGCGGGCGCAGGCCACGCCCTGCTCCGGCTCGTCGAGCAGGTGGATCGTCAGTGATGGGTGCGCGGCCGCGAAGGCCCGGGCCACGGCGACCGTGTCATCGGTGGAGTTGTTGTCCACCAACACGATGTCGTACAGGTCGTGATCCAGCTCCTGGGCGTGCAGGCTGGCCAGCACGGCCGGCAGGTTGGCGGCCTCGTTGAACACCGGCAGCACCACCGACAGCCGGGTCCGGGTGGCCAGCATGTCGTCGACGAGCTGCTCGGTCCGGTCCCGGTCGAAGTGCTGCCGGCCGATCCGGTGGTTGTGTTCCGCCATGCGCGCACGCTTCCCTTCGTCCAGCAGCAGTTCGGCCACGGAGTCCACAAAGGACTGATCGGGCAGGTCGGCGGTGAGGACCGGGGCTCGGAAGCCGAGATGCCCGTACACCGTGTGGTACAGCGCGTAGTCGCTGGTCAGGTAGGGCACGCCGGAGGCGATGGCCTCGCCGATCGGGTTGCCGTAGCTCTCGTAGTCGTACGAGGTGAGGAAAGACGCCAGGGTGGCCTCGGCCAGCAGGTCCCGGATCGAGTAGGCCCGCCCGGTCCGCACCTCGCGCGGGGCCAGCCGGCCGCCGAACACCACCCGCTCGGTCACGCCCAGATCGGCGCCCAGCCGTTGCAGACGCAGGAATTCGTCGGGATCCTCGGCCGGATCGCCGGCCACGAACAGGTGCACGTCCGACAGTTGGGCGATCAGGTGCAGGTCCCGGTCGATGCGCTTCTGCGGGATCACCCTGGTGCAGCGGGCGATGATCGGAACCCCTTCAGGGATACCGAAGTGGGCCCGGAATCCCGGCAGAGGCCGGGGAGGGGAGTGGTCGAAGGTGTTGGGCAGCACAGCGATGTCGTGTAGGTCACGAGCCCAGGAGAGCGTTTTCCGCGCCGCCTCGTCGTGCAGTGCGACGTACTGGATGTGCGGCGAGTCGACGGGTTGCACGGCGTGCGGATACGGCTCGCGGCCGTACTTTCCGCTGCCCGGCTCGCTCTGCCACATCAGGTCGTGGTCCCGCCACAACACGAACCGCCCCAGCCCGGCCTCTCGCCCGTACAGCGCGATGGCCTGGTACAACGCCTTGGTGTAGATGATGTTCTCCGGCAGCGTGCCGTTCTCCACCACCACGAAGGTCACCTGAGCCCGCCGCCACGCGGCCACGATCCGTTCGGCGACAAGGCAAGCCAGCGCCTCCACCTGGGGCAGCAGGTCCGCCCGTCCCGCGCCGACCACCTCGCGCAGCACCTCGGCGACGAATTCCGCTTGGTATCCCTCGATTCCCGCCAAGCAGGGTCGGTCGAGCCGCACCCAGTCCGGCAGCGCCGAGGATTCCTCCCGGTACGGCCGGAAGAAGGCGTTCTTGTCGGCCTTGATGTCGTAGCCCAGATCGAGGTGCACGCGGTGGCCGCGGTCGCGGAACACCGATGCCGTCTTCACGAACTCGACCACGAGTCCGGAGATCGGGGTCGCGTCGAACGAGATTCCCCACAGCACCGACATACACCGCACGCTAACCCGCTGCCGGACCGAAAACGCCGGCCGACCAAGGAGATCTGCCCGGAACTGCCTTACGCGCTGCGAGCCGGACCGGCCAGGGCTACGATGTGCCGCGCGAGGTGATCCACACGCCGATCTGCACGCGCGAGGTGAAACCGAGCTTGCTCAGGATGTGGTCGACGTGCGCGCCGACGGTGCGCGGCGAGATCGACAGCCGGGCGCCGATCTGCTTGTTGGTCAAGCCGTCGGCCAGCAGCACGGCCACGTCCATCTCGCGCCGGGTGAGCGGCCCCAGGCTGGGCGTCAGCCCCTCCAGCAGGAACGGCCCGGCCTCACTCAAGGACCCGATCGCCCGGCCGGCCTCGAATGCCGCCTCGAACGGCTTGTCGCCCATGCGCCGCCGCAGTTCCGCGATGCCGGCGTGGTGAGCACCCAGCCAGACCGGGCTGTCGCCCAGCGCCGACTCGGCCCCGACCAACAGCGACGTGCGCTCGACCATGCCGAGGATCCGCGCCGCCCGCGCGTGCTCGCCCGCGCCAAGGGCGATACCGGCCAACGTTTCCGCCAACACCGTGAACAGACTGGTCTCGTTGAAGCTCAGGCAGCACCGGACGCATTCCGCCGCATTGCGGAAAGCGGTATCCAGGTCGCCCTGCAACCACTTGGCCATCGTGAGCGCGTAGTGCGCATAGCCGCGCGCCCACAGTTCGCCCCGTTGTCCCGAGAACTCGATCGCCTTGTCGGCCAAGGCAATCGAGCGCTCCGGATCGCCGGTCAACGCCGCGATCATCGCGCGGGCGGCATAGGGCGGATACAGCCGCCCGCCGGGATTCTCCACGCGGTGGTAGCAGGCAATGGCTTCCTCGAGACGTGCGTCCGCGCGGGGATAGTCGGCCCCGATGAGCGCGGCGACACCTTCGCCGTACGAGGCCAGCGACAGCAATTCGTCATCGCCGAGGGAACGGGCCAGTGCGACGGCTTCCGCCCCGATCTCCATCGCTTTCGCATGGCCGCCGAGCACCGCCGTCGCGTAAGCGGTGACCCACAAAGCCTGAACACGAAGCTCGGCGGGCAGATCGTCCCGTTCGAGGATCTGGGTCAGCCAGCGCCGGCCCTCGCCGACGAATCCACAGTTCAGCCAGAAGAAATGCAGCGACACGGCCAGCCACGGCCCGGTCAGCGCATCCGAGCCGACACCGTATTCCAGCGCCGAGCGGAGATTGGCGTGTTCACGCCGGGTCAGCGCGAGGTATTCCAGCTGCCGCCCGGTGAACCAGTCGGCGGCAATGCCCCGGGCGAACTCGAGAAAGTGGGAGTTGTGCCGGGCCCGGAACTCCTCGGTCTGCCCGGACTCGGCCAGCCGGTCGTGCCCGTACCGGCGAATCGTCTCCAGCATCCAGTAGCGGGCGGAGCCGTTGTAGCCCTCGCGCACCAACACCGATTTGTCGACCAGGCCGGCGATGGCCATCAACACGTCACCACGCCGGATCGGGCCGCCCGCGCACACCGATTCGGCCGAGGTCAGCGAGAAGCCGTCCTTGAACACCGACAGCCGGGCCCACAGCAGCTGCTCCTCGGGCGAGCACAGGGTGTAGCTCCAGTCCACGGTCGCGGCCAGCGTCTGCTGCCGCGACGGCCGGAACGCGCCGCCCCGCGACAGCAGATCGAAGCGATTGTCGAGCTGCGCCAACAACTCGTTCATCGACAGCACGCGCGTCCACGCGGCGGCCAGCTCAATGGCCAGCGGCAGCCCGTCGAGCTGCCGGCAGATTCGGCCGATGGTGTCGCCGTTCGTCGGTTTCACCGCGAATCCCGGCACCACCGCCGAGGCCCGGTCGACAAAGAGCCGAACCGCGTCGCTTTCCTCCAGCGGCGGCACGTGCAGCAGGTGCTCGCCCTCGATGCCCAGCACATGCCGACTGGTCGCCAGTATTCGTACGTGAGGCGCGGCGGCCAGCACCTTGCCGATCAGCATGCCGCAGGCCTCGACCATGTGCTCACAGTTGTCCAGCACGAGCAGCAGCGACTTGTCCTGGAGGAACGTGGCCACCTGGTGGAAGGAATCGGCCGGTGCATCGCGCATGCCGATCTCGGCCGCGACCAACTCGGCCAGCAGCCCCGGATCGGCCAGCGAGTCCAATGCGACGAGATGGACCCCGTCGGCGAAAGAATCCGCCGAATGGGTGGCGATGCGCACGGCTAGCCGTGTCTTGCCGGCGCCGCCCGGGCCAATCATGGTGACCAGGCGATGCTGGGACAGCAGCGAACTCGCCGCCCCGATTTCGGCCTGCCGTCCCACGAAAGAGGTCGTGTCCGCCGCTCGCCAGCCCAACCCGCTCTCCCGACGTCGTCCGGTAGCGGTGCGAGCCTACCGAGCCGGTAACTGAGGCAGGAAACCTCCGTTCGGTGGGTCGCCGAGCGGGAATCGCCGCTGGTGGGTGAGAGTATGCGGCGTGACTACGTGGTACCGGTTGATGCGTCCCCGGGGCATGCACGAGGTGCACCGGGTGTCGACCCCGCTGGAGCTGTTCTTCGACCTGTGTTTCGTGGTCGCCGTCTCGCAGGCGGCGGCGCAGCTGCACCACGCGCTGGGCAGCGATCACCCCGGCAACGGGGTGCTGCACTACGCGATGATCTTCTTCGGTATCTGGTGGGCCTGGATGAACTTCACCTGGTTCGCCACCGCCTACGACACCGACGACGGCGTCTACCGGACGACCACGCTGGTGCAGATCACCGGTGTGCTGATCATGGCGGCCGGTGTGCCGCGGGCGTTCGACGACGACTTCCGCATCGTGATCGCGGGGTACGTGGTGATGCGGCTGGCCATGGTCAGCCAGTGGCTGCGTGCGGCCAAGGCCGACCCCGACCGCCGCCGGACCGCTCTGCGCTACGCCGGCGGCATCTTCGTCGCCCAGGTGCTGTGGGTGTGCCTGCCGCTGCTGCCGCTGTGGGCGTTCGGGGTGTTCGTGCTGCTGGAAATGGCCGTGCCGATCTTCGCCGAGAGCGCGGAGCCGACCACGTGGCATCCGCACCACATCACCGAGCGGTACAGCCTGTTCACGTTGATCGTGTTGGGCGAGTCGGTGCTGGCCGCGACCACGGCCACCCAGGCGGCGCTGGACTCCGGCACCGGCGTCGGCGACCTGGCCACGCTGGCCGCGAGCGGGCTGCTGATCGTGTTCGGCATGTGGTGGCTGTACTTCGACCGGCCCGTGTTCTACCTGCTGACCTCGCTGCGTACGTCGATCATCTGGGGCTACAGCCACTACCTCGTCTTCGCCTCGGCGGCGGCCGTCGGCGCGGGGCTGGAGGAGGCCGTCGAGGCCCACGACCACATCGGCTGGGCTGTGGCCGTGCCGGTGGCGGTGTACGTGCTCAGCGCGTGGGCGTTGCAGGTGCGGCCGCGGAAGGAACACGTGCTGGACGCCGTGCACCTGCTGGCGGCGGCGTTGGTCCTGCTCACGCCGCTGACGCCGTGGGCAGTGCCGGCCACGGCCCTGGTCGTCGTGCTGCTGGTGGTGTTCAGCCTGTCGCTGGGCCGGCCGTCGAGTCTCGAACAACCAGCTCCGTCGGAACTGTGACCACGGTCGTCTCCTGGGCGTTGCCGGGACCGAAGGCCAGCTCGACGGCCTTGCGCCCGATCTCCTCCAACGGCACGTGCACGGTGGTGAGGTTGGGCCACACGTCGACGGCGGTGGGCAGGTTGTCGTAGCCGGCAACCGAGACGTCGTCGGGGATGCTCCTGCCGGCGGCGCGCAGTGCGCTGACGGCGCCGGCGGCCACGAGATCGTTGGCCGCCAGCACGGCGGTGAAGTCGTGGCCGGCGGCGAGCAGGCGCTCCACTGCCTCGCGGCCGGCCTGGCGGCTGAAGTCGCCGTGTACGACCAGGTTCTCGTCGACGGCGAGGCCGGCCTCGGCCAGCGCGGCGCGGAAACCGGCCAGCCGGGCGGTGGTGGTGCTGCGGCCGTCGGGACCGGTGACGTAGGCGATGCGCCGGTGGCCCAGCTCGACCAGGTGCCGGGTGATGGCGATGGAGCCGCCCTCGTTGTCGATCGTCACGACATCGCCGGGCGCGTCGTCGCCAGGGGCGGGGCGGCCGCACAGCACGAGCCGTGTGCCGCTGCTGCGCAGGCCCTTGGCTCGCGCGATCGCCGCGGCGCGGTACTCCTCGTCCTCCGGCGCCGCACCGACCAGGATCACGGCGTCGGCGCGGTGCCCGCGCAGCAGGTCGAGGAAGGCGAACTCCTGCTCGGGGTCGCCCTCGGAATTGCAGATCACGGACAGCCGGCTGGTCTCGGCGGCCGCGCCCTGGATGCCACGGGCGATGCCGGCGAAGAACGGGTCGGACGCGTCGTTGAGCACCACGCCGACGATGCCGCTGGTCGCGTGCAGCAGGGCTCGGGCGTGGGCGTTGACCACGTAGTCCAGCTCGCGCACGGCCTCCTCGACCCGCTGCCGCGTGCTTTCCGCGACCGGGTAGTTGCCGTTGAGCACACGGGACACCGTGGCCGGCGACACGCCGGCGCGAGCGGCCACCTCGACCAGCGTGACGGGCATGTGGAACCCCCGGATTCGTCCCGTTCAGACCAGGTGATCACGGTAGCGCCGAATGACCTCGGCAAGCACCTCGGCCCCGTTGCGTTTCCTCAGGTCGGCGTTGAATATCTCCACCTCGACGGGCCCTTGGTAGCCACTGGCGTCGACTTGGTGGCGTATGTCCCGCAGCGGGACGTGGCCGTCGCCGAGCTGGCCCCGGCCGAGCAGGACGCCTTCGGGCAGCGGGGTGATCCAGTCCGCGACCTGGAACAGCGCGATCCGGCCGGCCGCGCCGAGCCGGGCGATCTGGTCGTCGAGATCGGGTTCCCACCAGCAGTGATAGGTGTCGACGACCACGCCGACCTGCTCTTTCGGGAACGGTTCGGCCAGGTCGAAGGCCTGTTTCAGGGTCGAGACCACGCAGCGGTCGGAGCAGAACATCGGGTGCAGCGGCTCGATGGCCAGCGTGACGCGGCGTTCGCCGGCGTACGGCGCGAGCTCGGCCAGCGCGTCGGCCACCCGGCCGCGGGCGCCCTTGAGGTCGCGGTCATCCAGCCCGCCGGAGACGAGGACCAGTACTGGACTGTTCAGTTCAGCTGCCTCGTCGATCGCCCGGCGATTGTCGTCCAGGGCCTGCTTGCGCTCGGCCGGTTCTCTGGCCGTGTAGAAACCGCCGCGGCACAGGCTGGTGACCGTGAGCCCGGCGTTGTGGATCAGCCGCGCCGCCTTGGCCAGCCCGTACGTCGCGACCGGTTCCCGCCAGGGCGCGATGCCCGGCACGCCCGCGTCGACACAGCCGGCGACCAGCTCTTCGAGCGACCACTGCTTGATCGTCTCGCTGTTGATGCTCAGCCGCTGGAGATTGCTCATAGCAGCGCCACCCGGCTCGCGGCCAACTCGGGATCGGGGAACAGGTTCAGCTCGGCCGCGAGTTCGTAGCAGCGCAGCAGGTGTTCACGGGAGCGTGCGGTCTCCAGACCGCCGATCATGCTGAAGTGGTCCTGGTGACCGGCGAGCCAGGCCAGGAACACCACGCCCGTCTTGTAGAACCGGGTCGGCGGCTCGAAGACGTGTCGGGCCAACGGAACCGTTGGCTCCAATGTGGACAGAAAGCCCGCGGTGTCGCCGTCGTCCAGGTGGGCCAGCGCCCGCGCGGCCACGACGGCCAGCGGGTCGAAGATGCCCAGCAGGGCGTCGCTGTGCCCCTGCTCGTCGCCGGCGATCAGTCGCGGGTAGTTGAAGTCGTCGCCCGTGTAGCAGCGCACGCCCTTCGGCAGTCGGCGTCGCAGCTGGATCTCGCGTTCCGCGTCCAGCAACGAGATCTTCACGCCGTCGACGCGCCCGGCGTTGGCCTCGATCACCGCCAGGAACGTCTCGGTCGCCTGGTCGAGATCCTCGCTGCCCCAGTAGCCGGTCAGCGCCGGGTCGAACATCGGGCCCAGCCAGTGCAGGATCGCCTTGTCCGACACCTGGTTCAGCAGCCGGCCGTACACCTCGTGATAGTCGTCGGCGTCACGGGCGGTCGCCGCCAGCTGCCGGCTGGCCATCAGGATGGGTTGCGCCCCAGCGCTTTCCACCACCGACAGCTGCTCGGTGTAGGCCGCGATCACGTCGTCAAGACCGGTTGCCGGCCCCGCCAGCTGATCGGTGCCGGCGCCGCAGGCGATCAGGCCGCCGTCAGCCTCGGCGGCGCTGCGCTTGATCAGCTCGGCCGCCGTCGACCAGTCCAGGCCCATGCCCCGCTGCGCGGTGTCCATCGCCTCGGCGACACCAAGGCCCAACTGCCAGAGATGACGGCGAAACGCCATCGTGGCGTCCCAGTCCAGCCGCGTGCTGTCGTCCGGATCGGCGACGACATGCGCAGCGGCGAAAACGACCCGGCTACTCACAGCGTTAGCTCCGGGACGGCGATGCGACGGCCCTCGGCCGCCGACTTCAGGCCCAGCTCCGCCAGTTGCACACCACGTGCGCCGGCGAGCAGGTCCCAGTGCCACGGCTCGTCCAGCACCACGTGGCGGAGGAACAGTTCCCACTGCTCCTTGAAGCCGTTGTCGAACGCGGTGTTGTCCGGGACTTCCTGCCATTGCGCGCGAAAGTCCACCGGGGACGGCAGATCGGGGTTCCACACCGCTTTCGGCGTGATGGAACGGTGTTGCACGCGGCAGTGCCGCAGTCCGGCGACCGCGCTGCCCTCGGTTCCGTCCACATGGAACTCGACGAGCTCGTCGCGGTTCACCCTTGTCGCCCAGGACGAGTTGATCTGGGCCACGATTCCGTTGTCCAGCTGGAAAATCCCGTACGCCGCGTCGTCGGCCGTTGCCGCGTAGGGCAGGCCGCGCTCGTCCACCCGCTCGGGGATGTGGGTCGCGGTAAGCGCTTGCACGCTGCGGACCGGGCCGAAGATGTCGCGTAAGACGTACTGCCAGTGGCAGAACATGTCGAGCACGATGCCGCCGCCCTGCTCGGCCCGGTAGTTCCAGGACGGGCGCTGCGCCGGCTGCCAGTCGCCTTCGAACACCCAGTAGCCGAACTCGCCGCGGACCGACAGCACCCGGCCGAAGAAGCCCCCGTCGACCAGCCGCTTGAGCTTGCGTAACCCCGGCAGGAACAGTTTGTCCTGCACCACACCGGTTTTCACCCCGGCCGCGGCGGCTTGCCTGGCCAGGTCCAGCGCGTCGTCAAGGGACTCGGCCGTCGGCTTCTCGCAGTAGATGTGCTTGCCCGCGTCGATCGCCGCCAGCACGCCCTCTTTGCGGGCCGAGGTCACCTGGGCGTCGAAGTAGATCTCCACGTCCGGCTCGGCCAGGGCCTTGGCCACATCCGTCGTCCAGCGCTCGAGACCGTGCTGCTCCGCGATCGCCCGGATGCGGTCCTCGTTGCGCCCGATGAGCACCGGTTCCGGCCAGATGACCGTGCCGTCGGCCGTGGCCAGGCCGCCTTGGTCGCGGATGGCCAGCACGGAGCGGAGCAGATGCTGGTTGTAGCCCATCCGCCCGGTAACCCCGTTCATGGCCACCCCGACGGTCCTCCGCGCCACGCGCCACCTCCCGCATAGAAAAGCCTTTCTACGGGGAGGCTAGGAGCAAGGTTCGGGGGTGTCAACCAAGACCACCCGCATGCGGAGAGCGCTGACCGGCGCCCTCGGAAAACCGGACAGAGCTGCCCGGGGCCGCCGCTGGGGGTTGCTCTACCTGAGTGGCTCAGTTGGGTCTGGAAGCCAAATGAGCCACTCACGTGGGGAGCCGGGAGGCACGTGAGTGGCTTAGGTGGGGGTGGAGGCCAAATGAGCCACTCACGTGGGGGTAAGGGGAAGGGGCTGGGGTCAGCCGGCGGACTTGTCCTCGGCCTTCGGCTCCACCTTGCCGAGGACGCGGGTGGCGAAGTCGCGCTGGGCGACGACGACGCGCTCGGCCAGGGCGAAGTTGGCCTCGACGATGTCGGCGGGCTGGGGCAGGGTGGCGCCGAAGGCGGTGACGGTCTTGGCGATGTCGGCGACGAAGGGGACCTTGTCCAGGTCGACCAAAGAGGTCAGGCGGGTGACACCGTCGGCGACGGCGTCACCGGTGCGCTTGACGGCGGCGACGTACTGGTCGCCGAACTGCTGGGTCAGCTCGCTGTACGTGGTCATGGCAGTCTTCTCCTCAAGGAAAGGGGCGTGAAAAGGGCAGGGCGGTGCCGTGGAAGGGTGAAACGAAGATCAGCTGTCGCCGACCATGGCCTGGTACGTCTGGGCGAGCGCGGATTTCTGAGCGGGGCTCAGGCGCTCGTCGGCGGCGATGGCGGCCAGCACGCTGGGCTCGGACGCGGCATCGGAGCCGTCCTGGTCGAGCCAGCCGAGCCGGCGGAACAGGTCGTCGGCGGAAATGCCGAGACCGGCGGCGATCGACTTGAGCACCTCGGCCGACGGGCGGTACAGGCCCCGCTCGACCTGGCTCAGATACGAGTCGGACACGTTGGTGACCCGGGCGAGGTGACGCAGCGAGAGCCGTGCGACCTCGCGCTGCGCCCGGATGTACTTGCCGAGGTCGGAGAGGGCCTCACTGTGCTGGTCCGCCATCTCCGACCTCCCTCGAGCCGCTCAACCTGATGACACAAGGAAACCACGCGGTGCGTGGTACGTCAAGCACCTGCGAAGTGGCCTACGCAACGTCAGCGCGCGGCGGCCGCCTTGAGCAGCAGGTTGAGCTCGTCGACCAGGTACGTGGCCAGGTTCTCGATGTCCGGCACCAGCTCCCGGCAGGCCACCAGCCCGAAGTGCAGCTCGCCGAGGTAGCCGACCAGCGTGATGTTCAGGCCCTGCCCGTCCAGGATCACCGACATCGGGTACTGGGCCAGCAGCCGGGCCCCGGCCAGGTACACCGGCACGTTCGGCCCGGGCACGTTGGAGATGCAGATGTTGAACGGTGGCAGGCGATGCATCATGCCGGTGGCGAACGCGACCCGGGCCACCCGCGCGGTCAGCGCCGGCGGCGCGAAGTCGGAGATGTCGTCGACCAGGCCCTGCGGAATGGTGGCCTGCTGCGACTTGGCCACCTTCGTGGCCTCGTGCACCACCGACAGCCGCTGCTCGGGATCGTCCAGATTGGTCGGCAGCACGGCCAACATCGCCGACACCCGGTTGCCCATCTTGCCCTTGGCCGCCTCGTCGCGGACGGACACGGGGATCATCGCGTTCAACGGACTGGACGGCAGGGCTTCGTGGTCGGTGAGCCACTTGCGCAGCGCACCGGCGCACATGCCCATCACCACGTCGTTGACCGAGGTGCCGAAGGCGTTCTTGACCGTCTTCACGTCCGCGAGACTCACGCTGCGGAACGCCACCCGCCGGTGCGGGGTGATCTTCTTGTTGAACGGGGTGCTCGGCGCCAGGCCCAACGTGGTCGGAATGACGCTGCCGTCGCCGCGGTTGAGGCCCAACATCTCCCCGACCAGCGGGCTGACCAGCGGCGCCAGTGTCGGCACCTTGCGCACGAACTCGCCGGCCAGCTGCACGGTCTGCACCGGCCGCCAGGCCAGCCGGGCCGCCACCCGGGCCATCAGGGTCACCGGGTTCGGCGGCTTGGCCGGCACGAACTCCTTGGCCGGCGGCAGTTTCCGCCCCTCCGGCTTCAGATCGAGCAGCACGGTCAGCAGCTCGGCCCCGGACACGCCGTCGATGGCCGCGTGGTGCACCTTGGTGTAGACGGCGACCAGCCCGTCGGCCAGGCCGGTGATCAGGTACGTCTCCCACAGCGGCCGCCGCCGGTCCAGCGGGCGGGCGTGCAGCCGGGCCAGCTGCTCGGTCAGCTGGGCCATCGAACCCGGGCCGGGCAGGGCGACCTCGCGGATGTGGTACTCGATGTCGAAATCGGCGTCGTCCACCCAGTACGGCTGGTCGAGGCCCAACGGGACCTCGAGCAGCTTGCGGCGCATCACCGGCACGAGCGGCAGCCGCTGCCCCAGCACCTCGGTGAGCAGCGCCAGGTCCAGCGGCCGCGGCGCCTCGCTCGGATCGAGCACGCAGACACCGCCGACGTGGCCGGTGGAGTTGGTCGTCTCCAGGGCGAGGAACGCGGCGTCCAGTCCGGTGAGTTGCTGCATGGCACCCTTCACTTTCCGGCGATGGTGGTGGTGCGGGCGAGCCAGGTCGTCACGGCGTCGATCACCGCGGCCGGCGTCTCCAGTTGGGGCGTGTGGCCGACGCCGGTCATGAACACGCTGTCCCACTGGGGATTGGCCGCCGCGACCCGACGGGCCGCGGCGATCGGCACCAGCCGGTCGGCGTCGCCGCTGATCAGCAGGACCGGCGCGGAGATGCCGGCCATGATGTCCCGGTAGCGGTCGGGCCGGGCCAGGAAGCGCATCAGCGAGCGGGTGGCGCCGAGGAACGACTCCTCCTTGCCACGGATGGACCGGCGCTGCTCGACGAGCGCGATCGACGCCTCCTCCAGCTTCGGATCGACGCGGCGGGGATCGGCGAACACCAGGCCGTGCATGCGACGAACCTGTTGCCGCGCCGGCAATCGCGACTGGGCGAGGCGCATGTACAGCTCGCCGAGGCCGGGCAGCAGATACGTGGCGAACATGCCGGCCACGCGGAGGTCCGGGCGGGTGGAGACCGGCGGCAGCGCCGGGTCGACGAGCACCAGTCCCGCTACGGAGGAAGGGGTGTTGTGGGTTTGCAGCACGGAGATCACGCCGCCCATCGAGTTGCCGACGAGCACGGCCGGCCCGCCGACGATCTCCCGGATGAACGCGTCCACCAGGCGCACGTTGGACCGGATCGTGGTGCTGCGCGGCGAACCTGGCGTCAGCCCGAAGCCGCGCAGATCCAACGCGACCGCGCGGCGGCCCTGAGCCAGCGCCGAGCCGACCAGCGCCCAGTTCAGGTGCGAGCCGCCCAGCCCGTGCACGAACACGATCGGCGGCCCGTCACCCTCACCGCCGAAGTCGATCCAGTGCACGGGGCCGTCGATGTCGGTGATCCACCCCTTGGCGCCCCACCGCTCGGCGAACGTCCATGGCGCCGGCCGGGTCATCGGGCCACCGGGTAGAACGCGCGGGCCCAGCCGGCCGGGCGGAACGGCTGCCACCGGCCACGCTTCTGGGCCAGCCGGTCGGCGACCGCCCACAGCGTGGCCGGATCGACGCCGAAGCCGAGGTGGGCGCAGGTGACCTCGATGTTCTCCCGGTCCGCCGCCGGCTCCTGCATGCAGGCCCGCCAGTGCACGATGCCGTCCGATTTGGAGTAGATCGCCGTCGACGGCACGGGAATCGGCCGGCTCAGCGTGTCGCGGCCGGGGACCCGGTCCGGATGCGCGTGCCGGCGGGAGCGGCGGCGGAACGCCGGCTCGGCCCGGCTCTGCCGCGGATCGACCAACGCGAACGGGCTGCCCAGCGTGATCACCTGACGCACCAGGTGCGGATGGTCGCGGGCCAGCTCACGGGCGTAGATGCCGCCCAGGCTCCAGCCGACCAGCGACACCGGGCCGCCGGTCGCCGCGGCCATGTCCTGCAACAGCACCGGCATGCCGTCCAGCACCGCGTCGGTCGGCCCGATGTTGCGGCCGAGACCCCAGCCGCGCGTGGCGTACCCCAGCATGCTGAGGTACGCCCGCAGCGCCTGGTTGCTCATGTCGTCCGCCATCAGCCCGGGCAGCAGCAGCACGCCGTGCCCGTCGCCGCGCGGCGCGCGGGACAGCAGCGGGACGGCGAACGGCAGCGTGCCGAACGTCATCGCGCCGCGGACCGGCTCGGTCAGGAACCAGTGCAGGGACGGGCGTCGCGCCGCGTCGTCGGTGACGGACATGCTGGCCCCTCTCGTTTCGCCGGGGCGTTACTTTGCGTTAACCCCGATCGTAAGGAGATCGCCCGGCGACAAGCAATAACGCTAGGGGTGTTCGGGCAGAATGGCCGTCATCGCCGGCGCATTGTGCTCACTGCCCGTGACACTCGGGGGTCGGCCATGAACGCGGCGAGATGGATCGGGAACGGAATCCGCCAGTTGGGGTATTCGTCGACCGTGCCGGGCAGATTGGGCTGACGGGTCTCGCCGATCACGTCGTACGGTGAGGCCAGCGCGATCCGGCACGGCGTGTCGGCCAGCAGGGCGTGCATCGCGATGATCACGTCCTCCTCGGCGGACGACTCGTCCTCGCCCAGCACGGCCAGCAGTTCCCGGCGTTCCCTGGCCGCCTGCGCGTACTCGGCGTCCACATCGCCGGCCAGCACGTTGAGCTCGGCCCGCACCCGGACGTGCTCGCTGCGCAGGAATCCCGCCGCGGTCGGCAGGTCGTGGGTGCTGATGCTGGCCGCCGCGCGTTCGGGCCAGTTCTCGTGCGGCAGCATGTTCCCGTGGTCGTCACGCTCGAACCACAGCACCGCCGAGGACAGCATGTTGTTGCTGTGCAAGGTTTCCGTGACCTTGTGCTCCACGGTGCCGAGGTCTTCGCCGATGACCGCGGCGCCGGCTCGATGGGCCTCCAGGGCGAGGATGCCGGTCATCGCGTCGGCGTCGTAGCGGACGTACGTGCCCTTGCGGGCGTCGCCGCCGGGGATCCACCACAGCCGCCACAGGCCGGCGATGTGGTCGATGCGCAGGCCCTGCGAGTGCCGGAAAACCGCCCGCAGCAGGTCCCGGTACGGCTGGTAGCCGGCCTCGGCCAGCTTCCGCGGGTGCCATGGCGGCAGGGACCAGTTCTGGCCCTGCTGGTTGAAGGCGTCCGGCGGCGCGCCGACCGTGACGCCCGTGGCCAGCACGTCCTGGAGCGCCCAGGCGTCCGCGCCGCCCGGGTCGACGCCGACCGGCAGGTCGTGCACGATGCCGACGGCCATGCCCTCGGCCGCCTGGCGGGCCTGCTCCAGCTGCTGGTCGCACAACTCCTGGAGCCAGGCGTGGAAGGAGATCCGGGCCGGATCCGCTTGTTCCCGTACCGCTGGGTTGTCCGGGTGCCGCAGCTCCTCGGGCCAGTCCCGGTAGTCCGCGCCGTGGACCTCGGCCAGGGCGCAGTAGACGGCGAAATCGTCGCCTTCCGTCAGCTCGGACGGCTTCAGCAGCTCGAGCGCCTTGATCTTGGCGTCCCAGACCCGGTCGTAGTTGATCAGGTCGGTGGTGTCGTCCGGTTGGAGCGCGTCGACCGCCGCTTTGGTGGCGTCAGACGCCACCAGGTATTCATTCGTCGCGGTCACGCGGAGGTAGACCGGGTTGGTGTGGCGGCGGCTGGAGGGGGAGTAGGGGGAGGGCTGGATGGGGTGCACTGGGGCCACGGCGTGCATCGGGTTGAGCAGCACCACGCCGGCGCCGGTGTCCTTCGACCACGTGACGAAATCGGTGAGGTCCCTGAGGTCGCCGACGCCCCAGGACTCGCGGGAATGCATCGAGTACAGCTGGAGCATCCAGCCCCAGGTCCGCGGCGGCTCCGGCAGCCGGGCCGGCGCGACGACCAGCGTGATGTCCCGGTCCTGAACGGTCAGCGTGTGCCAGCCCAGCGGCAGATCGCCGGGGATCTCGTCCCCGACCTCGACGACCCGCCCGTCCTCGGTCCGAATTGTGGCCCCGCCGGATGCAGGGAAGGACGCCTTACCTGCGTTGGATGCAGTGAAGGCGTCCTTCCCTGCATCGGTAGGGGGTGGCAGCGGGCGGGACTGGCCGGCGCGCAGGACGATGGTTGGGGGTAGGTCATCCGGCCTGAGCTCGGCCAACGCCGCGCGGATGGCCTCGGGTGTGTCGGCGGTGACACCGAGCTCGGCCAGCACGGACACCACCACGTCGGCCGGCACGTCGACCCGACGCCGTTCGCTGCCCTCGTACCAGGTGGCCACCCCGTGGGCATCGGCCAGCTCGACCAGCTGATCATCCATGGGGACCATTCTGGCGTCAGAACAGCGAGCCCACCGCCACGGCTCCGCCGACCGCCACGATGATGCCGCCGATCGCGAAGCCCAACGGCTTGCGCCGCCAGGCCGTGTGCCGGTCGAGCGCGTACCAGCCGGGGCCGGTCAGCAGCAGGGTGAGGGCGATCGCGGCCAGCGTGATCTCCAGCTCGAAGCCGGCGCCGCCGGCGAACCCGCCGGTCCACTTGGCCCGCACCGCGCTGATGCCCACGCCGAGCAGGGCGGCCGCGGCCAGCGGGGTGAACAGGCCGATCACCAGCAGCACCGACGCGGCGACCTCGGTGATCCCGGTCAGCCAGATCAGGAACTCCAGGTTGCGGCTGTAGCCGTAGCCGTGCAGCAGCGTGCCGAACGCCGCCATGCCCGGGCCGCCGAACAGGCCGAACACCTGCATCAGGCCGTGCGCCCCCATCGCGACCGCCAGCATCAGGCGCAGCAGCAGGAGCCCGAAGTCCAGGCCGCCGTTCTCGTCCGACCAACGGGACATGTTCGTCACGTCGGACACCCTAGCGAGCCCCGCTCACGGGCAGGCTCATTCGATGGTGTCCGTGAGTTGCGTGCCGTCGGCGCGGCCGGCGACACACCAGTACGTCCGCGCCGCCGGGACGAAGGTCGGGCCGGGCGGCGGATTCCACGCCGTCTTTGTCGGCACAAGCACCCAGTAGCGCAGCGAGTGCTCCTTGTCCTTGAACGTGATCCGCGTCGACAGGAACTGCTTGGTGCACTGCGCGGTCGCCCGCTCGGTCAGCTGCTCGGCCGTCGGGTACGGGGCCTCGATGTCCGGCGTGATGATGCCGAAGCCGAAGGCCTGCACGCTGTGCGGCTTCGAGCAGTCGACGTAGTCGAACGCCTTGGGGGCGGGCTGGCCCTTGGTCGGCAGCCACGCGAAGCAGGAGTCGCTCTCGAACGGGACCTCCTGGGAGGGGATGTCGCCGTCCGAGCCGTAGGTCATGAGCGCCTGCATGGCCGCGATGACATCCGGCGTCGAGGTCTTCGTGGTCGTGGTGGTGGTCTCGGTGGTGGTGGCCGTCGTCCCCGTGGTCGCGCCGGGCGTGAGGATCGGCTGGTTGAGCGTGTTCATCGTGCTGAAGACGGTCGTGATCAGCGGGATGAACGCGATCACCATGATGATCGGCACCGCGATCATGGCGATCCGGGTCAGCCGGCGGAACGACTGGTAGCGGGCCATGGCCTGGGCCTGCTGGGCGCGGACCCGGTCGGCGTGCGGATGGTTGGCGAACGGATCCGGGCCGGGGCCGAACGGCGCGCCCGGCTGAGGACCGGGCGGGGTCGAGAACGGCGGCGCGGCCGGGTCGACGAACGGGGCCGTCCGCGGCCGGGGCTGCTCGGCGTCCGGATCGATGCGCGTCGGCCTCGGGCCCGGCTGGTCGGCGATCGTCGGCGTGGGTCCGGGATGGTGGGCCGTCGGATTCGGGCCGTGGTCGGCGTCGGGATCGACCAGGGTCGGCTTCGGGTCGGGCAGCAGCCGCGTCGGCTTCGGGCCGTTGGGCTTGACCGCCCACTCCAGCAGCGGCCGGGCCTCGGTGGCGGTCAGCCGTCGCGCCGGATCCGGCTCGAGCAGGCCCATGATCAGCTCGGCCAGCGGGCCGGTGCACCGGGCGAGCTCGGCCCGTTCGGTCATCACGGCCAGCATGGTCGCCGTGACCGTCTCACGGCCGAACGCGTCATAGCCCTCGACCGCGCAGAACAGCGTGGCCCCCAAGGCCCACAGATCCCAGGCCGCCGACGGCTCGCCGCCCGACAGCCGCTCCGGCGACATGTACGACGGCGTGCCGATCAGCGCCCCGGTCGACGTCAGGCGCGGATCCGTGAACGACTGCGCGATGCCGAAGTCCGTCAGCTTCGAGGTGCCCTTGGCCGGCACCATCACGTTGCCCGGCTTGACATCCCGGTGCACGATGCCGGCCGCGTGCGCCGCCTCCAGCGCCGACAGCAGCTCGCCGCCCAGCCGGGCCACCCGCTCCGTCGGCATCGGGCCGTCCCGGTCGATCAGGTCAGCCAGCGTCGGCGCGTCGACGTACTCCATCACGATGTACGTGCGGCCGTCCTCGGTGAGCAGGTCGTACACCGTGACCACCGACGGCTCGCGCAGCTTGCTCGCCGTACGGGCCTCGCGCACCACGCGCTCCCGGTACACCGCGCGCTGCTGCTCCGGCACCTCCGCCGGCAGCGTGAGCTCCTTGACCGCGGCTTGCCGGTCGAGCACCCGGTCCTCGGCCAGCCACACCACGCCCATGCCGCCCCGGCCGAGCTCGCGCGTCAGCGCATAGCGACCATTGCCGATCTGTCTCATCCGGACACCACCGCACACACGCGGCGCAGTGTAGGCGACGGCAATTGCCCGACCTGCGGCATTTTCCGCACCCTCGGGCCGGACCGAGGTTCATTGGTCATTGCCCCTTCGGGCAGCCGCCCTGATCGGCGGGGGTGTCAGGCGCCGAATTCGGCCAGCGGACCGGTGTACGGCTTGGGCGGGGGAGGGGCGTACTCGTGCCGAGAGCCGGTGCGCAGCCCCATGGTCACCAGGGACTGCACCTGGAGGGTGGCGGCGGCAACGCCGTCGATCACCGGCAGGCCCAGCTCGGCGGTGAGGCGCGCGGCCAGGTCGGCCATGCCGGCGCAGCCCAGCACGATGGCGTCGCAGCCGTCCTTGGCGGCGGCCGCGCGGCACTCCTCGGTCACGGCTTTCTCGGCCAGGGCGATCTCCAGCACGGGCACCTCGCACGCCCGGACCCGGCGGCAGAGCCGGCTCATGCCGTAGCGGTCGACCAGGTCCCAGGCCCGGCCGGCGGTCCGGGCCAGGGTGGTGACGACGGTGAAACCCCGGCCGAGGAAGGCGGCGGCGTGCATGGCGGCCTCGGCGATGCCGGCCACGGGACCGTCGGCGACCTCGCGGGCGGCGTCAAGGCCGGGGTCGCCGAAACAGGCGATGACGTAGCCGTCGGCGCCGCTGATCTCGGCCAGCACGCCGGGCACGGCCAGCGCCTCGTCGTAGTGGCTCTCGATCGACGCCGGCCCCATCCGTGCCGTCACGGCTTCGATTGTCGTGCTGTGCGCGGCGACGGTCAGCGCGGCGTGCTCGATCACGGCGGTCATCTCGCGGCTGGTGTTGGGATTGACCACCTTGATCAGCACTTCGGCGACACCACCCGGTACACCAGCAGGCTCAGGCCCATGCCGATGAACCAGCTGTACTGCGCGGCGGTGGCCATGCCGGGCCCGGTCGTCCACAGCACCGGCGTCACGGCGACGGCCGCCCCGACGGCGGTGGCGATGATCGCCCTCGGGTTGAAACCCTTGGCGTACCAATAGGTTCCGGTCTTGGACATACTGAACAGCGCGGCGACGTCGAGCCGCTGGCGGCGGACCAGGTAGTAGTCGGCGATCAGCACGCCGAACAGCGGGCCGATGAACGCGCCCAGTGTCTCCAGCGTGTAGTGGATGACATCGGGGCTGCTGTACAGGTTCCACGGCGTGATCAGCACCGAGCCGACCGCGGCGATCATGCCGCCGGCTCGCCAGCTGATCCGCTGCGGGCTCAGGTTGCTGAAGTCGAAGGCCGGTGAGATGAAGTTGGCCACGATGTTGATGCCGATGGTGGCGGTGGTGAACGTCAAGGCCCCCAACACGATCGCCGTGGTGCTGTCGATACGGGCCACGGTCTGCACCGGATCGGTGATCAGCTGCCCGAACACCGGCACGGTCAGCGATGCCGTCACGACCACCAGCACGGAGAAGGCCAGGAAGTTCACCGGCAGCCCCAGCAGGTTGCCGCGTCTGACCGCCTTGAACGAACGGCCGTAGCGGGAGAAGTCGCCGAAGTTCAGCATCGGGCCGGAGAAGTACGACACCACGAGGGCGATCGCCCCCAGCATCACCGGGATCACGTCCAGGCCCTGGTACTTCACCTGGCCGAGGCTCAGGTCGATGGCGCCCCAGCCGGCCCGGTGCACCAGGTAGCCGGCGAGGGCGATCATCACCACGTACACCGCCGGGCCGCAGAAGTCGATGAAGCGGCGGATGGTGTTCATGCCGGTCCAGAACACCGCCGCCTGCAACACCCACAGCAGCATGAACGAGCCCCAGCCCAGCAACGACAACCCGAGAAATCCGTGCTGCCGCACGTCCGCGAAGGGTGTCAGGTCGGGAAACACCTTGAGCAGCAACACATCCAGCGCCGCCGAGGCCAGGTAGGTCTGTATGCCGTACCAGGCCACCGCGATCAGGCCGCGGATCACCGCCGGGATGTTGGCCCCCAGCACGCCGAACGCGCTGCGGCACACCACCGGGTACGGCACGGCGGCGGCCTGGCTCGGTTTGGCCACCAGGTTGCAGAACACCTGCACGATGCCGATGCCGACCAGCAGCGCCACCAGCACCTGCCAGCTGCTCAGGCCCAGCATGAACAGGCTGCCCGCGGTGACGTAGCCGCCGACGCTGTGCACGTCCGACATCCAGAAGGCGAAGATGTTGTAGGCGCCCCAACTCTGTTTCGCCAACGGCTTCAGATCGTCGTTGGCCAGTCGGGGATCGAGCTCGGTCACGGCGGTTTTCTCGCTGCGGGCCAGGATGTCGGTCATGGGCGCTCCTCCAGCGATCGGCTGCTGCGCAACGCTAGGAGCGCCGTGTTACGGCCCGATGACGGGAACCATATATGTTCTCAGGCGAACAGACCGGTGTCGCTGGGCACCGAGTCCAGCGCGGTGCGCAGGCCGCCGTGATGGGCGCGGGCGGCGGTCAGCAGCGTTTCCTCGTCCCGGGCCAGGAAAGCGGCCAGGATCTGGTCGTGATCCCGTTGCAGGGCAGCGCGTTCGGCCGGGGCGAGGTGGGTCATGGACTGGAGCGGCTCGGTGATGTTCCAGGCCGACTCGAACATGCTCAGCAGCCGGCGCATCCCGCACGGCCGCACCAGGGCCAGGTGGAATCTCCGGCTCTCCCGGTGGTAGGCCGCCGCGTCGCCGTCGCGGACGGCCAGTTCCATCGCCGCATGGGCCGCCTGCACGGCCTCGTCGGCCGCGGCGTCGGCGCGGCGAAGGGCGGCGGTCAAGGCGGCGGTCTCCAACACCTCGCGGACGAGGTACATCTCGCGGAGCTCGGCCGGCGTCAGCTTGGCGACGGTGTAGCCGAGGTTGGGCCGGTGTTCGACCAGGCCCTCGCCGATCAGTGTCTTCAGCGACTCCCGGACCGGGATCACGCTCACGCCGAACACGGTCGCCACCTCGTCCAGCGGGATGGGCGTGCCCGGCGGCACGCCGCCGTCCAGCAGGCAGCGCCGCAGCTCGGCGAGGATCGCCGCCTGCGAGCTGTCCCGGTGCTCACCGGCCAACCGGGCGATGAGCACGGACCGACGTCGAGGACCCGGCATGCCCGCACACGGTACGCCCAACGCGGCACATCGCCGGCATCAGAAGCCACATGCGCTTCCTATGTGGCATCAGATGCCACATAGGAAGCGCATGTGAGGTCACAGGCGGTTCAGCAGCTCGGTCTTCTTCGTCTGGAACTCCTCGTCCGTGAGCACACCGGCGGCGCGCAGGTCGGCCAGCTTGGCGATCTGGTCCATGACGTCCGGCTGGGGCGCGGCCGGCGGCGGTGCGGTGGCCGCCGGGGTGTTGGCCTGGCGCACCGCGCCGCGCAGGGCGTCGGCGAAGCCCTCGATGTCCTCGACCCGGCGCAGCCGCACGGCCGGGCCGGCGTGCAGCAGCACGGTCAGCTCGTTGGACAGGAATTCATGGCTCACGCCGACCGTGGCGATGAAGGTCAGCGGAAACTCGTTCACCCGGTCGGTGAACAGGCCCGTTTCCGCGATGATCAGCCGGGAATCGGTCAACGCGACCGTGTTGCCGTCTTCCTCGAAGATTGCCCAGGTCAAGCGGGTCATGTGCTCGTCGGGCCCCAGGAGGCGGACGATCGGGCCGATTGCCAGCGGGACGGAGCCGTAGGCCACGGCCGCGTCGACCACGTCGTCACGGGTGATCCCCGCGTCGGCCAGCTTGGCGCGGATGCCGTCGATCCGCGCCCGCTCGTCGGCTTCGGCAGCGAGCCGGTCGGCTTCGGCTCGGACCCGATCGGCCTCGGCCTGCCGGGCCTCCCGCTCGGCGCGCTTGGCGTCTCGCTCGGCCTGCTGAGCGGCCTGCTGGGCTTCCCGCTCGGCGCGCTTGGCGTCTCGCTCGGCCTGCCGGGCGGCCTGCCTGGCCTGCTTGGTGTCCTGTTCGGCCTGCCGGACCTCCCGCATGGCGGCTTGTCCGGCTTGCCACTCGTCCCGCAGCTTGGCTTGCGCCGCCTGCACGCCATCCTGGAGGGCGGCCTGGTTCTGCTTGGTGCGCTGAGTCCTGTCCTCGAGGCGCTGGCTGAGGGTCTGCCGCGGCGCGTCGTAGGCGACGGGGCCGCCATCGGTGGCGCGATTGTGCTCGACCGCCGCCTGTAACCGTGCTTGCAGTGCCGCCAAGGACTCCTTGTGCTTGGGCGTTCTCGGGAAGGCCAGCGTGTTCGGTTCGAGCAGCGTCATCTCGGCCGGCGGCTCGTCGTTCAGCACCAGCTGCACCAGGTCGGCGGTGAACGTGCTGCCGGGCTTGAACCGAACGTCCGTCACCGCGGCGAGCGGGATGCGGCGCACGTCGTCCTTGCCGATCCGCTTTCTGGTCAGCACCAGGACGTCCCCGTCGAAGGTGACTTCCGCGCCCTGAGCCTTGTACGTGTCCAACCCCGTCCCCCTTCGATCACCGGGGACCAGTAAAGCGCCGGCGGACCCGCCCTGTGGGCGATTTGCGCAAGTTCGACTGCCACATGCGCTTCCTATGTGGCATTGGAAGCCACATAGGAAGCGCATGTGGGGGTTCTCAGTGCACGTCGGCCGTCTGGCTGGTCCAGGTGGCGTACATCTGGGTGTACTTGCCGCCGGCGGCGACGAGCTGGTCGTGGGAGCCGGACTCGATGATCCGGCCCTCGTCGACCACGACGATGCGGTCGGCCTTCATCGCGGTGGACAGGCGGTGCGCGATGAGGATGGCGGTCCGCTGCTCCAGCAGGACGTCCAAGGCGTCCTCGATCTTGGTCTCGGACTGGAGGTCCAAATTGGAGGTTGCCTCGTCCAGCACGAGAACCCGGGGCTGGGCCAGGAAAGCCCGGGCCAGAGCGACCAGCTGGCGCTCGCCGGAGGACAGGGACTGGCCCCGCTCCTGGACGATGGTGTCCAGACCCTGCGGCATCCGCTCGACGACCTCGACGAGACCGACGGCCCGCAGCGCGGCCCACACCTCGTCGTCGGTGGCGTCGGGGGAGGCGAAGCGGATGTTGTCCCGCAACGGCCCGGCGAACAGGAAGGGCTCCTGGGGAACGACGCCGAGCTGCCGGCGCAGCGACTCGATGTGGACGTCGCGGAGATCGTGCCCGTCGATGAGCACCCGGCCGGCCGTCGGGTCGTAGAACCGGGTCACCAGCTTGGCCAGGGTGGACTTGCCGGCGCCGGTGGGACCGACGAAGGCCACCGTCTCGCCGGCCCGGATGTCCAGGGACACACCGGAAATCACCGGACGGTCGGGGAGATAGCCGAAGGTGACGTCGTCGAAGGTGATCTCGCCCTGGACCGGCGGGAGATCAACGGCATCGGAAGACTCCACCACGTCCGGCTTGGTGCCCAGCAGCGACCGGAGCTTGACGATGGACGACTGCCCCTGCTGGTACATGTTGTACAGCTGCACCAGCTGCTGGATGGGCTGGAAGAACGCGCCGAGGTAGAGCAGGAAGGCCACCAGCTCGCCGATGGTCAACTCGCCGTCGGCCACCATGCCGGCGCCGATGGCCAGCAGGGCCAGCTGCCCGGCCACGCCGACGACCTGGGTGCCGGGGCCGTAGATCGAGTTGATCCGCCCGGTCTGCACGTTGGTGTCGTAGTACTCCCCGGTGACCCGCCGGTGGTGCTCGGTGTTGTGCCGCTGCCGGTTGTGCGCGGTGACGATGCGAACACCTTGCAGGCTCTCGGAAAGGTCGGCCAGCACGTTGGCGATGTTGTCCCGCACCCGCACGTAGCCCTTGCTCGACGCCCGGTGGAACCACAGCGACAGCACGGTCAGGATCGGCACCACCAGCACCACGGTGATCAGCGCCAGCCGCACGTCGAACGTGAACAGCACGGCCGTGACCACGACCATGGTCAGGCCCTGGATGGCGAACTGGACCAGCCCGTCCTGCAACAGCTGTTGCAGGTTCTCGATGTCGCTGGTCATCCGGGTCATGATCACGCCGGCCTTCTCGCCGGTGTAGAAGTCCAGCGAAAGCCGTTGCAGCTGAGTGAAAACCCGCACCCGCAGGTCGTTCATCACCCACGCCGCGATCCGCCCGGTGACCTTGACCCGGGCGGCCTGCGCGAGGCCGGTGACCAGCAGGCTGGCCAGGTACACCGCGGCGACGAGCACCAGCACGCTGTAGTTCTTGGCGATGATGCCGTTGTCGATGCCGAGCTGGGTCAGCTTGGGGCCGGCCTGCAACGTCAGCGCCTCAACGACAACCAGCACGCCCGCCAGCAGCGACATGGCCCAGTACGGCCGGACCAACCGCCGCAGGCTCAGCCGGGAGCCGTCGGGATCGGGCCGCCCGTGGTCGAAGACGACCTCGGGCTCCGGGTGCTCGGGCTCGGTGCGCAGCAGTTTGTCCACGCCGGCCTGCATCTCCGACGGCACGCCGGCGAACGGCAGCCCCGACGCGCCGGCCCGCGCGGCGCCGAACATCTGTCCGCCGCCCCCACCTCCGGGAAACGTCATCGCGCCACACCCCCAACTCCTCGACATTGGCCTGCGCCAACACTTCCGCGTACAACGGCGTGCTCTCCAACAGCTCGGCGTGGGTGCCGTCGGCGACGATCTCCCCGCCGTCCAGCAGCACCACCCGATCGGCCAGGCTGATCGTGGACAGCCGGTGGGCGATGATCAGCGTGGTCCGGCCGGCGAACAGCGTGCGCAGCCCGGCGTGGATCTCCTGCTCCACCTGGACGTCGATGGCGCTGGTGGCGTCGTCGAGGACCAGCACGGGCGGGTTCACCAGCAGGGTTCGGGCGATGGCGATGCGCTGCCGCTGCCCGCCGGACAGCGTGTAGCCGCGCTCGCCGATCACGGTGTCGTAGCCCTCGGACAGCTCCATGATGAACTCGTGCGCGCCGGCCAGCCGGGCTACCCGCTCGATGTCGGTGATGTCGGCATCCGGCCGCCCGTAAGCGATGTTGTCCCGCACCGAGGCCGAGAACAGGAACGGCTCGTCCAGCACGATGCCGACCGTGTCCCGCAGGCTGTGCAGGGTCACATCGCGCACGTCATGCCCGTCCACGGTCACGGAACCCTCGCGCACGTCGTAGAAACGCGGCAGCAGACGGGCCACTGTGGACTTTCCGCTGCCCGTACGCCCAACCAGGGCAACGGTTTCGCCGCTGTCCATACGGAGCGAGAAGTTGTCCAGCACATCGGGCCCGTCGGCGTAACCGAAGCGGACGCCGTGGAACTCGACATCGCCGCGAACGTCCTCGAGGTCGACGGCCGTGGCGGAGTCGACGATCTCCGGCTTCTCGTCCAGCACCTCGTACAGGCGCTTGGCCGAGGCCGACGCCCGCTGCCCCATCATGATCAGCATCCCGAGCATGGTGAACGGGATCTGCAACATCAGCAGGTACGAGTTGAAGGCCAGGATCGCGCCGACGCCGAGACCGCCCTGGATGGCCAGGTATCCGCCGTACAGCAACACGATCGCCATGCCGACCCGCGGCAGGTTCTGCGCCGCGGGCGTCCACCGGGCCCGCAGGTCGGTGTCCTTCACGTAGGCCCAGCGCACCTTGACCGCGGCCTTCTGGAGCAGCGACAGCTGACGCCGTTCGGCCGCGAACGACTTGACCACACGCACGCCGTTGACGTTCTCGTCGACCACGGTGGCCACGTCGGCCAGCCGGGACTGGATCAGCCACGACACCGGGAACATGGAGCGCTGCATCTGCCGCGAGGTGACGAAGACCAGCGGCATCGGCAGCATGGAAAGGATGGCCAGCGGCACGCTGATCGCCAGCATGTAGCCGAAGGCGACCACGGCGATGCCGCACTGCACCAGCATGAACGGCGCGAACGCCAGGTACATCTGCACCGACCGGATGTCGGAGTTGGCCCGTGAGATCAGCTGCCCGGTCTGCACCCGGTCGTAGAACGGGAAGGACAGGCCGGTCAGGTGTTCGTACATCAGGTTGCGCAGGTCGTACTCGATCTTGTACGCGGTGCGGAACAGCAGCTGGCGGGCGAAGAAGCCGGCGACCAGCATGACCGCGGTCAGCCCGACCAGCCACCACATGTAGTCGGCCAGCGGCACCTTGTGGCTGGTGATCGAGTTGTCCAGCGCGTCCTGGATCAGCGTCGGGACCTGCACCGACACCAGCAGGCTCAGCGCCGACGAGGCCAGCGCCGTGCCGAACATCAGCCGGTGCGCCTTGACCAGCGGCCAGGCCCGGCGCAGCCACGACCGGCTCGGGTCGGGATCGATCACCGCCGTCGGTGGCGGATAGGTCTTGCTCACCTGCATTCCCCCTCTGCGCGCCCTCGCGGGCGGCCCATTCGGCTTGCCTTGCCCGATTCAGCGCCTCGGTCCACAGCACCAGTCCGGCCATGGCCAGCTCGGCCTGTTCCGGCTCCAGGAACTCGGCCAGCCTGCCCAGGTCGCGTCGGATCTCGGCATTGGCCACGTCCAGCATGCGGCGGCCGTCGTAGGTGACCACGTGCGTCACCTTGCGTCGGTCGTTCTGGTCCGGCTCGCGGCGGACGTACCCGCCGGCGACCAGGCCGTCCATCACCGCGGTGACGGTGGCCGGCTTGACCGCCAGCAGCCAGGCCACCCGCGACGGCGTGGCCGAGTTGGCCATGGCCAGCACCGACAGCATCCGGTACTGCGGCAGCGTCAGCTCGACGCGGATCAGCGCCCGCTCGGCCACGCGGGCCAGCCGGGCCAGCGCCATGCCCGGTTCGACTGTTTCGGGTGTCACATATTCAGGGTATCAAATACTGAGTCTACATCCGTAGTTGTGGATGTACGGGGTTTCCCGGATGTCGCGGCAGCTCGTGAGGCAGCACCATGGCGGTGCCCGGGGGGACTGGGCACACAAAAGGGGAGAAAGGGCGACGGATGGCATCGCAGGACGTGGCGGTCGCGGTCAAGGGGCTCGATGAGTCGCTGCAGGCCCTGCCGGCCACGATGATCAGCGCGCTGAACGGCTGGCGGCTGGTCAACCCGGAGCACGACCCGAGCGACCCGACCAGCCAGGAGACCTACTCCTTCCCGGAGTGGCTCGTCCGGTCGAGCGTGCGGGCCGGCCGGGCCGAGGCGATGGCCACCGCCGCCCTGGAGGCGGTCAAGGCATTGGCCGCCGTCCAGCCGGGGCTCGACCCGGAACAGGTGCTCGAGCTGATCGAGCGCCGGGTCGACGCCGCGATCTCCTGACCGGCCGGGGAGGGCCGGGCAGGAGCGCCCTGAAGGAGGTTCCGACCCGTCGGGTGGGGGCCGGAGCCTCCTTCAGGTGGACGACCGGGCGTCAGACGGTCGTCGATGTGCGGGGGCCGATGTCGGAGGTCGGCGGTCAGGCCGTCGTCAGAGGGCCGACATCGGTCACCGTGATCGCCGCCGTGCCGGCCTCGTCCGAGCCGAGCAGGTCCACCTCGGCGGTGATGCCCCAGTCGTGGTCGCCGTCCGGGTCGTCGAAGACCTGCCGGACCAGCCAGCGCTCGGGCTCCTTCTCGATCTGGAGCAGCTGCGGGCCGCGGGCGTTGGGTCCGGTGCCGAGCCGGTCGTACTCGTCGAAGTACGGCTCCATCGCGTCCCGCCAGGCCACCGTGTCCCAGCCGTACTCGGCGTCGAGCTCGCCCAGGATGTCGTAGCGGCGCAGCGCGGCCAGCTCGACCCGGCGGAACAGGGCGTTGCGGACCAGCACCCGGAAGGCCCGCTCGTTGGTCGTGACGGCCGGCGGCCGCTCGTCGATCGGCTGCGGCTCCAGCTGGTCCTCGGGGTTGGCCAGCTTCTCCCACTCGTCGATCAGGCTGGAGTCGACCTGGCGGACCAGCTCGCCCAGCCACTCCACCAGGTCGGTCAGCTCCTCGGTCTTGGCCTCGGCCGGCACGGTCTGGCGCAGCGCCTTGAACGCGTCGGCCAGGTAGCGCAGCACCAGGCCCTCGGAGCGGGCCAGCTGGTAGAAGCCGACGTACTCGGTGAACGTCATGGCCCGTTCGAACATGTCGCGGACCACGGCCTTGGGCGACAGGTGGTGGTCGAGCACCCACGGGTGGCCGCGCCGGTAGGCGTCGTACGCGGCGTTGAGCAGCTCCTCCAGCGGCTTCGGGTACGTCACGTCCTCGAGCAGCGCCATCCGCTCGTCGTACTCGATGCCGTCGGCCTTCATCTGGTTGACGGCATCGCCGCGGGCCTTGAACTGCTGCGCCGACAGCACCTGGCGCGGGTCGTCCAGGGTCGCCTCGATGATCGACACCACGTCCAGCGCGTACGTCGGAGAGTCGCGGTCGAGCAGGTCGACCGAGGCCAGGGCCAGCGGCGAGAGCGGCTGGTTGAGGGCGAAGTCGAGCTGGAGGTCGACGGTGATGCGGATGCTGCGGCCCTGCTCGTCGGGCTCATCCAGCTTCTCGATCACGCCGGCCGCCAGCAGCGCCTTGTACATCGCGATGGCCCGGCGGATCAGCCGGATCTGCGACTTGCGGTCCTCGTGGTTGTCCTCGAGCAGGTGCCGCATGGCCGTGAACGCGTCGCCGGGCCGGCCGATCACGTTGAGCAGCATGGAGTGGCTGACCTGGAAGCTGGAGGTCAGCGGCTCCGGCTCGGCCTCGACCAGGCGGGTGAACGTCGCCTCGCCCCAGGACACGAAGCCCTCCGGCGGCTTCTTGCGCACCACCTTGCGCCGCTTCTTCGGGTCGTCGCCCGCCTTGGCCAGCGCCTTCTCGTTCTCCACCACGTGCTCGGGGGCCTGCACGACGACCATGCCGACGGTGTCGTAGCCGGCCCGGCCGGCGCGGCCGGCGATCTGGTGGAACTCGCGGGCCTTGAGGTGACGCGTGCGGACGCCGTCGTACTTGGACAGCGCGGTGAACAGGACCGTGCGGATCGGCACGTTGATGCCGACGCCGAGGGTGTCCGTGCCGCAGATGATCTTGAGCAGGCCGGCCTGGGCCAGCCGCTCCACCAGGCGGCGGTACTTGGGCAGCATGCCGGCGTGGTGCACGCCGATGCCGTGCCGGACCAGCCGGGACAGCGTCTTGCCGAAGCCCGAGCTGAACCGGAACCGGCCGATCAGCTCGGCGATCGCGTCCTTCTCGGCCCTGGTCGAGACGTTGATGCTCATCAGCGCCTGGGCCCGCTCGATCGCCGCCGCCTGCGTGAAGTGCACGACGTAGACCGGGGCCTGCTTGGTCTGGAGCAGCTCCTCCAGGGTCTCCTGCAACGGCGTCAGCACGTAGCTGAAGTGCAGCGGGACCGGGCGTTCGGCGTTCTTGACCACCGCGGTCGTGCGGCCGGTGCGGCGGGTCAGGTCCTTCTCGAACCTCGTGACGTCGCCCAGCGTGGCCGACATCAGCACGAACTGCGCCTTGGGCAGCTCCAGCAGCGGCACCTGCCAGGCCCAGCCGCGGTCCGGCTCCGAGTAGAAGTGGAACTCGTCCATCACGACCTGGCCGACGTCGGCGTCGGCGCCGTCCCGCAGCGCGATGTTGGCCAGGATCTCGGCCGTGCAGCAGATGATCGGCGCCTGCTCGTTCACGCTGGCGTCGCCGGTGAGCATGCCCACCTTGTCCGCGCCGAACGTCTCGCACAGCGCGAAGAACTTCTCCGACACCAGCGCCTTGATCGGCGCGGTGTAGAAGGTCCTGACGCCGTTGGCCAGCGCCGCGAAGTGCGCCCCCGCCGCGACCAGGCTCTTGCCCGAGCCGGTCGGCGTGCTGAGGATGACGTTCGAGCCGGAGACGACCTCGATCAGCGCCTCCTGCTGGTGCGGGTAGAGCGGCAGGCCCTGCCCGTCGGCCCAGGCGGAGAAGGCTTCGTAGAGGGCGTCCGGGTCGTTGTCGCCGGGCAGCTGGTCGGTGAGCGTCATGATGGGGTGATCGTGCCCTGTCGTCGGGGTCGGATGGGTGTCAGGGGCGGTCGCCGAGGGCCAGCAGCACCTCGCGCAAGACGTCGGCGGCGTGTCGTGCGGTTTCCGGCGGGACGGCGGTCAGCAGCCGTCGCTGGGCCTCGGTGCTGGCCTTCACGGCTTCGTCGGCGGTCTCGACGCCTTTGTCGGTGAGCTGGACCCAGGTGCTGCGGGCGTCGTCCGGATCGGCTTCTCTGGTGACGAGACCTTCGGTGACCAGGCGTCGGAGCACGTTGCTGGTGCCGCCGGAGGAGAGCAGCAGGCGGGCCGTGAGGTCGGTCGGGCGCAGCCGGTAGGGGGCGCCGCTGGAGCGCAGCACCGCCAGCACGTCGTACTCCGCCTTGGTCAGGCCGAACCGGCTGAGCTGGGCGTTGGTGGCGTCGGACAGCAGCGTGTGCAGGCGGCCGGCGCGTTTGGACAGCTCCAGCTCGATGCCGGCGATCTCCGGCAGCTGCCCGCGCCAGGCGTCCAGGATGCCGTCGACCGTGTCCCGCATGCCCCTCAGGCTAGCTTGCCCGTAGAAAGCTTTCGGTATAGCTTTGCATAAAGCTTTCTAGTGAGGGGATTGCTCGATGTTGGTGATCAAGGGTGGGCATGTGGTGGGTGTCGGCGTTGCCGACGTGCTGATCTCGGACGGGGCCATCGCCGGGATCGGCTCTTTCTCGGGCTCGTCGGAGCTCTCGGCGCACGGGCTTGTTGTGCTGCCGGGGTTCGTGGACACCCATCGGCATCTCGTGCAGGCGCCGATGCGGGGGAGCGGGGCCGACCTCTCGCTCAGCGCTTTCCTGTCCGATGTGTTGCCGCGGCTGGTTCTCTCTTCGGATGAGCTTCGGGCCGCTGTGCTGCTCGGGGCCGTCGAGGCGTTGAACGCCGGCGTGACGACCGTCCTCGACTGGGGTCACGGGTCCATGGACGTCGAGGTCGAGGCGTTGCAGGAGTCCGGCATCCGTGCCGTGTACGGCGCTTCTCCTTCCGACGTTGACAGGTTCGCTGGTACCGGCTTGGTTTCCGCTGCCGTTGCGTCTTTCGGCCCCGCTCTGTCCTTTGAGGACAACGTTCGGGACATCTCTGTGGCCCGGTCGTTGGGGCTTTCGACCACCATGCACGTCACCGAGCCCGGCTCCGTCGCCCGCCTGGCCGACCTACTCGGTCCCGACCTGCATTTCGTACACGGCAACGCTTGTACCGACGACGAGCTGCGCCTGCTCGCCTCCGCCGGCTGCGGCCTCACCGTCACGCCTCCCGTCGAATCCATGATGGGCCACGGTTCCCCCGTCTACGGCCGTTTCGTCGCCGCCGGTGGCAAACCCGCTTTGGGCGTGGACGTCGTCATCAACTCGTCGTCCGACATGTTCGAGCAGATGCGCGCCGCCCTGTGGCTGGAACGCCTCCGCGGTTTCCCTCTGTCCGCCGGCTCCTTGTTGCGGTCCGCGACCATCGACGGCGCCCGCGCCATCGGCCTCCCGTCCGTAGGTTCCCTCGAAGTCGGCCAGCGCGCCGACATCGTCCTGCTCTCCGGCTTCAGCCACCTGCCTGAGGAGTTGCTCCCCGGCGGCATCGTCTCCGCCGCCGGCATCACCGACGTCCACACCGTCCTGGTCGACGGCCACATCGTCAAACGCGACGGCGTCCTCGTCCACCACGACCTGCCGTCACTCCGTGCCGCCGTCCACGGCCTGGCCCGCAAGGTCTTGGCCTGAGCGGCATGGAGGTAACGCCCTCGGCGCGCGGGCGATGCTCTGTCGGTAAGCGCCCGCACGGCGTCTCACTCCTGGCCATCGGGGCGCTGGAGGAGAACTTCGATGCCGGTTTTCGCGAAACCTGGCTGGCACAGAACTCGACGCCAGGACCAACGTTGCCGTGGGAAAACGTCGTGTGGATCGCGGGCACCACAGTCGGCGCGGCCTTGCTCGCCGGCGTGATCGTGGTTGTGGCCAGATCCAACAAAGCGCTGGCGCAACCACTCGGCCTCGACAAGTCCGTGGTGCGAGGCTGGATGGGGATCAGTCTCATCATCGCGCTGCTCGCGCTGGCGTCGTTCGCCTTCGCCGTCAATGACCAGAGCGTACGAGGCACCTTGATCGGTGCCGTCGCGGCCAGCGCGGGCTCGGTGGTGGCCTTCTATTTCGCGTCGCAGAACGCGACGCAGGCCCAGCAGAACATCCTCAACGCCGCGTTCGGCACCGAAACCGTGCCGAACCTTTCTGGCCAGACCCAGGCTGACGCCACGAAAGCACTTGGCCTTACGTCGTTCAAGCTGCAGATCAACCAACTCAAGCTGCCGGCCAACGACGGTAGCACGGTCGTCAGTCAACAGCCGGCGGCCGGCTCCTCGGCAGCAAAGGGATCGTCGGTGACAGTCGATTTCTAGTCGACTCAGCGGAATCGCTTTCCGTTGTGCCAGACGGCTTTGATGCGAGTGGCGAGGTTGTCGACGGCCAGGTCGTCGCCGTCGAGGAGGACGAGGTCGGCGCGCTTGCCGACGGCGATCTCGCCGCGGTCGGAGAACTGGAGGAGCTGGGCGGCGTTGAGGGTGGCGGCGCGGAGGGCGCCGACGGCGCCGAGGCCGGCGTGGGCGAGGGCGGAGATCTCGTCGAGGGCCTGGGAATGCGGCGTGACGGGATTGTCGGTGCCCATGGCGATGGGCACGCCGGCGGCGAGGGCGAGCTGCACGGAGTGCCGGTGCTCGGGGCTGCCATGGGCGGAAAGCGTTGGCA
Organism: Kutzneria chonburiensis; assembly: GCF_028622115.1. Lineage (NCBI taxonomy): Bacteria > Bacillati > Actinomycetota > Actinomycetes > Pseudonocardiales > Pseudonocardiaceae > Kutzneria > Kutzneria chonburiensis. The sequence goes on along the minus strand of NZ_CP097263.1, from coordinate 4,187,178 downwards.
CGTAATAGGTGCCGTTCTCGACCATGGCGGCGACGGCGGCCTCGTCGAGGTAGACGCCGTGCTCGATGCTGCGGGCACCGCAGCGGGCGGCGAGCTCGGCGCCGCGAGCGCCGTGGGCGTGCACCATGACGTGCCGCTGTCGGCTGGCGGCTTCGGAAACCAAGGCCTGCATCTCGGACGGGGTGAACTGCACGTCATGCACGCCGGTGCCGGCGACGATGGAGCCGGTGACGGTGGCCTTGATCCAGTCGGCCCCGGCGCGCACCATGCGGCGGACGGCGGCCCGCGCCCCGTCGGGGCCGTCGAAAACGGGATCGGGCATGGACGGGTCGGCATAACCGTTGTACGGCCCGGTGGCCGGCGTCCAGTGATCACCGATGCCGCCGGTGGTGCAGACCTGCCGCAACGAGACAGCAACTGCGGACCCTCGATCCAGCCCCGCTCCAGGGCCAGCCGCAGCCCGGCGTCCGCGCCCCACGCGTCGCGCACGGTGGTGATGCCCAGCCCCAGCAGCGTGCGAAGCACGGGCACGGCGGACAGGGATCGCACGGAGCGGGGCAGGTCGATCGAGCCGCCGCCGAGCGCCTCGGTGAGGGCGACGTGCGTGTGGCAGTCGATGAAACCGGGCAGCAGCAACGTTCCCCGGCAGTCGATCGTCTCATCGGGCACGAGCTCGCTCGACCCGATGACGTCCCCGTCGATCAGCACGTCGTCGTGCACGATCTCGCCGGCAGCGACATCCAGATAGGCAGCGGAGCGGAGCAGCGTGGGCGTCACCCGGCCGAGACTAGTCCCGCATCAACAGCCGGACGGTCAGCTCAAGGCGGTTGGTGACGTCGGTGGCCGAGGCCCGCCGCGTGACCCAGGCGACCAGGTTGGACAGCCACACGTCGCCGATCACGCGGGCGATGGCCTTGTCCTCCTCGGACGGCTCGTCCTTGCCGAGGGCGAGCGTGAACAGCTCCTCCAGCTGCCGCGCGACCAGGTCGACCTCGGCGGCGGCGGAGGTGTCGGCGAACATGAAGGCGCGGGTCATGGCCTCGGCCAGGTGCGGGTCGCGCTGCATGTTGCGGGTGATCCGGCTGAGCACGTAGAGCATGCGCTCGCCGCGCGTGTCGCCGGGGATGGGGGCGCGCTGCATGCGGTCGAGCGCCCGGTCGAGCTGAGCGCCCAGGCCCGAGACCAACAGGTGGATCTTGGACGGGAAGTACCGGTACAGCGTCCCCAGCGCGACATCGGCCCGCTCGGCCACGGCCCGCATCTGGACGGCCTCGAAGCCGCCCTTGGAGGCCAGCGCGATCGTCGCGTCGATGATCCGCCGCCGCCGGTCCCGCTGGGCCGACGAGCCGAGTTCCTCCTCGGCGATCTGGCGTGGCGTCGCAGCCATCCCTGCCCCCTGCATGGTTGTCGTCGGACTCAACTTACACGATCGGAACGTGTTTCATTTTCACGTTATCCGCATGTCGGGACGGGGGCGGCCTGGCCCGGGGCCTCACCCGGACGTCCGTCGCCCAGCTGGCCCAGTCCACCCAACTGGAACACGTTCTATTATCGGCCGATGTCGATGGTCATCGATGACGGCGGACGCCAGCTGCGGGCGGCGGTGCTGGCCGCCGGACCGGCCTGGCCCGATCTCGCCGCGCTGGGCCTGTTCGGCCTGGCCCTGCCCGAGGCGGTCGGCGGCCTCGGCAACCCGGTCGCCGACCTGGCCGTGGCCGTCGAGGCGGCGGCCGAGCTGCTCGCCCCGGGCCCCGTCCTGTCCACGCTGACCGCCGCGGTCGCCCTGGCCAGAGTTCCCGATCACCCGCTCGCGGCCAAACTGCTGCCCGGCATCGCCGACGGCAGCGTCGCCGTGGCTGTCCACTGTGGACCCGTTGCGCTGGGCGAATCCGGGCCCATGCTGGTCAAGGACGGTGACGACTGGGCGCTGGCCGATGCCGTGATCGACCCGGCCGACCCGGTGGACCTGGGGCGGCCACTGGGATTTCCGCAGGTGGACCCGATTGCTGACGATCAGCGGCTGGGACCGTTGCCGGTGGCGGACATCTTCGCCACGCTGGCCGCCGCCGAGGCCGCCGGCATCGCCGACTGGTGCCTGCGCACGGCCGTGGAGTACGCCAAGATCCGCACCCAGTTCGGCCAGCCCATCGGCTCCTTCCAGGCGGTCAAGCACCTGTGCGTGGAGATGCTGTGCCGGTCCGAGCGGGCCGCCGCGGTCGCCTGGGACGCCGCCCGCGCGTACGACCAGGAGCCGGCCGAATTCCCGCTGGCCGCAGCCACCGCGGCCGCGATCGCCGTGGATGCCGCCGTGGACAACGCCAATGACTGCATCCAGGTGCTCGGCGGCATCGGCTTCACCTGGGAGCACGATGCCCACCGCTACCTGCGCCGCGCGATCTCCACCCGTCAGCTGCTCGGCGGCACCGCCCGCTGGCGTCGGCGCGTGGCCGAGCTGGCCAAGGCCGGCCACCGCCGCACGCTCACGCTCGCGATCGACGCCGATCGCACCCAGGTCCGTCAGGCCGTCGAAGTCATCGCCAGCGCCGATGACCAGCGGAAACAGCTGGCGGACAGCGGTTTCCTGGCCCCGCACTGGCCCCGCCCGTACGGCCTGGACGCCGGCCCGACCGAGCAGCTGATCATCGACGAGGAGCTGGACCGGGCCGGTGTGCAGCGGCCCGACCTGGTCATCGGCTGGTGGGCCGTGCCGACGATCCTGGCCCACGGCACGGACCAGCAGCGCGAGCAGTTCGCCGGCCCGACCCTGCGCGGCGAGATCACCTGGTGCCAGCTGTTCAGCGAGCCCGGCGCCGGCTCCGACCTGGCCTCGCTGCGAACGAAGGCGGAGCGGGTCGAGGGCGGATGGAAGCTCACCGGGCAGAAGGTCTGGACTTCGCTGGCCCGCACGGCCGACTGGGCCATCTGCCTCGCCCGTACCAACCCTGACGTGCCCAAACACCGTGGCATCACGTACTTCCTGGTCGACATGCGCACGTCCGGCATCGACATCCGGCCGCTGCGGGAGATCACCGGCGACGCGGTGTTCAACGAGGTCTTCCTGGACGGCGTGTTCGTGCCCGACGACCACGTGGTCGGCGCGGTCGACGGCGGCTGGAAGCTGGCCCGGACCACCCTGGCCAACGAGCGGGTGGCGATGAGCCGCGGCTCGTCGCTCGGCGAGGAAGTGGAACGTGTTCTTTCCACGGCCGAGCCGAGCGAGCGGCTGGGCGGCCTGGTTGCCGACGGGCTGGCCATGTCGCTGCTTGACCTGCGCACCACGCTGCGGAAACTCGCCGACCTCGACCCCGGCGCGGCCTCCAGCGTGCGCAAGCTGGTCGGGGTGCGGCACCGGCAGAACGTGGCCGAGACGGCACTGGATCTCGACGGGCCGCTGGGCGCGGTCACCGGCGAACGCAGCCGGGAGTTCCTGATGACCCGCTGCCTGAGCATCGCCGGCGGCACCGAGCAGGTGCTGCTCACGCTGGCCGGCGAGCGGCTGCTGGGCTTGCCCAGGGCGTGACCGTACGCTAGAACTAGAACACGTTCCAGTTAGGGGTGCGGGTGGACTTCACGCTCGACGACACGCGGGTGACCCTCCGCGAGGTGGCCGCCGATGTGTTCCGCGACGCCCCTGCCGCCGCCTGGAGCACGCTGGTCACAGCGGACATGGACGTGCTCAGCGCCATGGTCGTGCTCACCGAGGCCGGCCGGGCGGCGACGCCGCTGCCCGCGCTCGCCCTCGGTGTGCTGCCGCTGGCCAAGCACGGCATCGAGGTGCCTGAGGGCGCCCGGGTGACCGCCGCGCTGCACGAACCGTCCGACCCCATGACGTCACGGCCGCGCACCAGGGCCGCCGGCGGCGTGATCAACGGGGTGAAGATCGGGGTGCCGGACGCCGTCGGAGCGCACCGGATCCTCGTGCCGGTGTCGACCGACGAGGGTGCCGCCGTCGCACTCGTCGACCCGGAAACGCCCGGTGTCACGCTAAATCCCGCCCCCACTTCCAGTGGCCGGCCCGAGTTCAGCCTGCACCTGGTCGACGTGCCGTACGAGTGGACCTTCGACGGGCTGGCCGACCTGCACCTCTTTGCCCTCGCCGGTGCCTGCGCGACGGCCGACGGCGTATTGGCGGAGGCGTTGGAGCTGACCAGAAAGCACGTTGCGACCCGTGAGCAGTTCGGCCGGCCGCTGGCCACCTTCCAGGCCGTCGCACAGCAGATCGCCGAGGTCTACATCTCCTCGCGGACCCTGCACCTGGCCACGTGGTCGGCGTGCTGGCGGCTGGCCGAGGGGCTGGACGCGGAGTCCGATGTGGACATCGCCGCGCACTGGCTGGCCGAGGAGTTGTTGCCGGCCATGAGAACCTGCCACCACCTGCACGGCGGCCTCGGTCTTGACATTACGTACCCACTGCACCGCTACTACTCGCTCGCCAAGGACCTGGTGCGCTCGATCGGCGGCGCACGGCACCGGCTGGAGGCGCTGTGCACATCGAACTGACCGGCGAGCAACGGAAACTCCGCGACGAGCTGCGCGCCTACTTCGCCGGCCTGCTGTCACCGGCCGAGCGTGAGGTGATGCTGACCGCCCGGCACGGCGACGTCTACCGCGAGGTCGTCAAACGTATGGGCCGGGACGGCTGGCTCGGTGTCGGCTGGCCGGTCGAGTACGGCGGCCGCGGCTTCGGCGAGATCGAGCAGCAGATCTTCGTCAACGAGGCGGCGCGGGCCGATGTGCCGCTGCCGTACGTGACGCTCCAGACCGTCGGTCCGACGCTGCAAGCCTTCGGCACCGACGAGCAGAAGTCCTACTTCCTGCCGCGGATCCTGTCCGGCGACCTGCACTTCGCCATCGGCTACACCGAACCCGGCGCCGGCACCGACCTGGCCTCCTTGCGTACCAAGGCGGTTCGCGACGGCGATCACTACGTGGTCAACGGGCAGAAGATCTTCACCACCGGCGCGCACGACGCCGACTTCATCTGGCTGGCCTGCCGCACGGATCCGGCTGCCCCCAAGCACAAGGGCATCTCGATCCTGATCGTCGACACCACCGATCCCGGCTTCTCGTGGACGCCGATCATCACCTGCGATGGCGCGCACCACGTGAACGCCAGCTACTACAACGATGTCCGCGTGCCCGTGACCCGACTGGTCGGCACCGAGCACGCCGGCTGGCGGCTGATCACCACGCAGCTCAACCACGAGCGCGTGATGCTCGGGCCGGCCGGGCGGATGGCGGCGCTGCACGACCGCGTGCACGAGTGGGCGGCCAAGCACGACCTGCTGTCCCATGTGGACGTTGCCACCACGCTGGCGCGGGTTGCCGCGGTGGTACGGGTCAACGAGCTGCTGAACTGGCAGGTCGCCGGCTCCGAGTCGACCGGGCTGGACCGGATCGCCGACGCCTCCGCGACCAAGGTCTTCGCCTCCGGTCGCACCCAGACGATCACCGCCGAGCTGGAGGAGATCGTCGGCCGGCACGGCGACCCGGCCGACCGGGACACCGCGGACCTGGTGCGCTGGCTGGACATCCAGGCCAAACGCAACCTGGTGCTGACCTTCGGCGGCGGTGTGGACGAGGTGCAGCGGGAACTGATCGCGACGGCCGGCCTTGGCCTGCCGAGGGTGCCGCGATGAACGCCGACGAGCAGATCCTGGCCGCCGCGCGGGAACTGGCCGCGCGGGGCGAGTGCACGCCGCGCACCGCCCGTGACCCGGTGAACGAGCCGATGATCAACAACTGGACGGAGGCGTTGGGGGACAACAGTTCCGCCTATCCCGCCGTCGCACCGCCGGCCATGATCCAGGTGTGGACCATGGGCGGCCTGCATCCCCAGCGGTCCGACGACGATCCGCTCGGCCGGATGATGGAGGTGCTCGACGCCGCCGGCTACACCTCCGTCGTCGCCACCAACAGCGACCAGACCTACCACCGGCTGGTGAAGCCGGGGGAGCGGCTGGCCGTGACCAGTCGGCTGGCCGACGTGGTCGGCCCCAAGCGGACCGCGCTGGGCGAGGGCTGGTTCGTCACCACCCACAACATCTGGCGGTCCGGCGACGAGGTCGTCGGCGAAATGCTGTGGAGCGTCCTGAAGTTCAAGCCCAAGCCGGCTGTCACGGCTTCGGTGCCGCCGCTGGTCAGCCGGGACACCGCCTTCTTCTGGGACGGGACGAAGACCGGCGAGCTGCGCATCCAGAAGTGCTCGGCCTGCGGGGCTTTGCGGCATCCGCCGGGCCCGATGTGCCCGCGCTGCAACGCCCTTGACCCGACGTATGTCGTCGCCAGTGGACTGGGCGAGGTGTACAGCTATGTGGTGCACCACCATCCGCAGGTGCCGGGCAAGCGCACCCCGTTCGTGATTGCCCTGGTGGAGTTGGAGGAGGGCGTGCGCATGCTCGGCGAGCTGCACGACATCGACCCCGAGCAGGTCAAGATCGGCCTGCCGGTGCGGGTGCGGTACGTGCCTTCGGGCGAATTCGTCCTGCCGGCGTGGGAGGTCCGATGACCGACCTGCCAGAACTGACCATCGATGTCACGCCGACGTTCGTGATCAGCACGGCGCTGGCCACGCGGGATTTCCAGGACGTGCACCACGACCGCGACAAGGCCGTGCAGCGGGGATCCAAGGACATCTTCCTCAACATCCTCACCACCACCGGCCTGGTGCAGCGGTTCGTCACCGACTGGGCCGGCCCGGATGCCTTCGTGCGCAACGTCTCCATCAAGCTCGGCGTGCCGTGTTACGCCGGGGAGACGCTGACCTTCAGCGGTTCGGTGACTGCGCAGGACGGGGCGGAGGCGACCGTGCGGGTCGTCGGCCGCAACAGCCTCGGCGACCACGTCACCGGCACGGTCAAGGTGGTGCTGCCATGACCGCCGCGATCGCCGGCATCGGCGCGACCGAGTTCTCCAAGGACTCCGGCCGCAGTGAGCTTCGGCTGGCCGTGGAGGCCGTGTCGGCGGCGTTGGCCGACGCCGGCCTCAAGCCGTCCGATGTGGACGGACTGGTGTCGTTCACCATGGACAGCAACGCCGAGATCGCCGTGGCCCGCGAACTCGGCGTGCCCGAGCTGACGTTCTTCAGCCGTATCAACTACGGCGGCGGTGCGGCCTGCGCGACCGTGCAGCACGCGGCGATGGCCGTCGCCACCGGCGTGGCCGAGGTTGTCGTGTGCTACCGGGCGTTCAACGAGCGCTCCGGGCACCGGTTCGGACAGTTCGCGACGGCCGCGGCGACCGTGCCGACGTCGTCCGGTGTGGACAACAGCTGGTCGTATCCCATGGGATTGGGCACGCCCGCGTCCACCGTGGCCATGGTCGCCCGGCGCTACATGCACGAATTCGGGGCCACCAGCGAGGATTTCGGCCGCGTCGCCGTGACGATGCGCGAGCACGCCGCCACCAATCCGCACGCCTGGTTCCACGGCCGGCCGATCACCTTGCAGGAGCACCAGGCTTCGCGCTGGATCACCGAGCCGCTGCACCTGCTCGACTGCTGCCAGGAGAGCGACGGCGCCGTGGCCATCGTCGTCACCTCGGCCGCCCGCGCCCGCGACCTTGCGCAGCCTTTGGCGCTGATTTCCGCTGCCGCACAAGGAAGTTCCGCCGACCAGTACGTCATGAGCAGCTACTACCGTGACGACATCGCCCAGCTGCCCGAGATGGGCCTGGTCGGCCGGCAGCTCTGGCACCAGGCCGGCTTCGGCCCCGACGAGATCGACGTCGCCGTGCTCTACGACCATTTCACCCCGTACGTCCTGATCCAGTTGGAGGAGCTCGGCTTCTGCGGCCGCGGCGAGGCCAAGGAGTTCATCGCCGACGGCCGCATCGGCCTCACCGGCACGCTCCCGCTCAATCCCCATGGCGGCCAGCTCGGCGAGGCGTACATTCACGGCATGAACGGCATCGCCGAGGCTGTCCGCCAGATCCGCGGGACCTCGGTCAACCAGGTCCGCGGCGTGGAGAACGTCGTCGTCACCGCCGGCACCGGCGTCCCGACCAGCGGTCTCGTCCTCACCCGCAACCGCTGACCCCCGCGAGTCCCGCTCTCCGTCACACCGAAATGCGGTTTCAGGCAGAACCGAGCCTCAAGTCCCCGTTCTGTCCGAAACCGCATTTCGGTGTGTCGCTAAGCGGGACTCGCGGGGGTGTGGGTGCCGGTGAGCACCACACGGTCGTCTACGTACGTGGCGAACTGGCTGCCCCACAGGCGGGTTCGCAGGGTGTCGCCGGGGAAGACGACGCCGGCGAAGCGGGCCTGGAAGCGAGGCAGCGGCGTGCCGACGTGGTCCACAATGGACTTGTACACCATGCCATACGTGCACAGGCCGTGCAGGATGGGCCGGGGGAAGCCGGCGCGGGCGGCGAACTCGGGGTCCGTGTGCAGCGGGTTGCGGTCGCCACACAGCTGGTACCACAACGCCTGCTGCGGAAGCGTTTGCGTGACCAGGACGGCGTCCGGCGGCCCGTCGGGGAGGGCGGACTTGGCTGAGGGGCCACGGTTGCCGCCGAAGCCGCCGTGGCCACGGGCGAAGATCTCGGAACGCGTGGTGTAGAGCGGGTTTCCGTCGAGGTCGGTGACGTCGTTCTCGGTGACGATCACAGCCGCCGAACCCTTGTCGTACACGTCGGCGATGCGGCCGGTGGCCCGGGCCTTGCCGCTGGTCGGCAGCGGCGCGTGCACGGTGATCTGCTGCGAGCCGTGCAAAGTGTCGGCCAGGTCGATGTCGATGCCCGGGAAGACCACGGCCGGCGGCTCGGTCACGTGGAAGGTCGGCGCGACGATGCCGAACGTCGGCAGCACGGTGAGCTGCGGCTCGAAGGCGTACCTGAGCTCCGTCGCCCCGAGGGCGAGGTGGTAGAGGATGACGTCGGACGCCGACCACTCGAACTCGCGGGCGCCGAGCGACGCACCGACGGCGATCTCGGGATCAATGGACACCGGACTGCTCCTTCACCGCCGCCATGGCCTGCGCCGCAAGGTAACCGAAGGTCATCGCCGGGCCGATGGTCGCGCCCGGGCCGGCGTAGGTGTGGCCCATCACCGGCGCGCTGGCGTTGCCGGCGGCGTACAGGCCGGCGATCACCGTGCCGTCGGCCCGCAGCACGCGGCCGTCGACGTCGGTGCACAGGCCGCCCTTGGTGCCGAGGTCGCCGGGCACGATCCGCACCGCGTAGAACGGCGGCTTGACCAGCTCGGCCAGGCTGGGATTGGGCTTGACGCGCGGATCCCCGTAGTAGTGGTCGTACGCGCTGTCGCCGCGACCGAAGTCCAGGTCCTTGCCCGTCCTCGCGTAGCCATTGAAGGTGGACACCGTGTCCTGCAAGGCTTCCGGCGGTGCGCCGATGGCCGACGCCAGCTCCGCCAACGTCTGCGCCTTGTGCACGGCCCCGCACTTGTGCCACCGGCCGGGCAGCGGCCGTCGCGGCGGGATGCCGGCGAAGATGTAGCGGTCCCGGTAGCGCTGGTCGGCGATCAGCCAGGCCGGCACGCTTCCCGTGTCCCGCATGGCATGCACGGCATCGACGTACGGCGAGGCCTCGTTGACGAAGCGCCGGCCGTCGCCGTTGACCAGGATGCAGCCGGGCAAAGTCCGTTCCGACAGGCAGAAGTACGGGCCTCCGCTGAGCGGAATGGACGGCCCCCACCACGCGTCGTCCATCATGGCCACGTCCGCGCCGAGCTCCTGCCCGGCCAGGATGCCGTCGCCCTCGTTGGCCGGCGCGCCGACGGTCCACTCGGTGCCGATGTCCTGCCACTTCGACCGCATCGCCTCGTTGCGCTCGAAGCCGCCGGAGGCGATCAGCACGCCGTAGCGGGCGCGGTATTCGCCGTTCGGCGTGACGACGCCGACGACCCGATCACCTTCGGTGATCAGCGAGACCAGCGGCGTGCCGAGACGCACCTCGACACCGGCCCGTCGAAGACCCACCCGCAACCCGGCCGCAAGCGCTTGCCCCATGGTCAGCAACCGTTGCCCGCGCACCCGGCCGATCATCCCGCGGACGCCGACCCGGGCCGCGCGCAGCGGCCCCCGGACGTTGCGCGCGATCAGGGTGAGCCACTTGTAGTCGGCCTGGGTGATCGGCAGCGGGCTCGGCAGGTACGGCTGCTCCAGCAGCGGGCGGTCCTCGCCGAGCAGGTTGGCGTCGAACGGGCGCGGCTCGACGGACCGGCCGCGCGGCCGGCCGCCCGGCTGCTCCGGGTAGTAGTCGCTGTAGCCGGCGACCCAGCGCAGCCGCAGCGGGCTGTTGGCCAGCACGAACGACAACATCGCCGGGCCGTGGTCGAGGAAGGCGCGCTGCCGCTCGGCCGACACGTCCGTGCCGACGATCGCGGACAGGTAGGCCCGGGCGTCCTCGGCGGTGTCGCGGACGCCGGCCTGGACCAGCACCTCGTTGTTGGGGATCCAGATGCCGCCGCCGGAGCGGGCGGTCGAGCCGCCGAACGTGTCGGCCTTCTCCAGCACGACCGCGCTCAGGCCGCGGCGGGCGGCGGTCAGCGCGGCCGTCATGCCGGCGGCCCCGCTGCCGACGACAACGGTGTCGAACTCGGGCATGTAGAACAGGTTATAGACAAGGACGCGTGGAACGCTATGGTTGGAGGCGTAGAAACTGAAACACGTTCTACTCGGGAGGTCGGGTGCTCGCCGGGGTCGTGGTGGTCGGGTTCGGGGCGGCCGGCGCGTGCGCCGCGATCGAGGCCGCCGAAGCCGGGGCGGACGTGCTCGTGCTGGACCGGTTCGACGGCGGCGGGGCCACCGCGCTGTCCGGCGGCGTGGTCTACGCCGGCGGCGGCACGGCCCAGCAGACCGAGGCCGGCATCGCCGACACCGCCGACGCCATGTACGACTACCTCGCGCACGAGGTCGGCGACGCCGTCAGCGACCGGACCCTGCGCGCCTTCTGTGACGGCAGCCCGGCCATGCTGGCCTGGCTGGAGGAACGCGGCGTGCCGTTCGCGTCCAGCGTCTGCCCGTACAAGACGTCCTACCCGACCGACCGGCACTACCTCTACTACTCCGGCAGCGAGACGCTGTACGACAACCCGGCCCCGCGCGGGCATCGCACCGCCGGCCGCGGCACGTCGGGAAAGCTGCTGTTCCAACGATTGGAGCAGGCGGCGATCGACCGCGGTGTGCGGATCCTGCGGCGTACCACCGCGCAGCGGCTGATCACCGACCCGAACGGCCGCGTGACCGGGGTGGTGTGCCGGCAGCTGACCGGGTTTCCGGCGCGGCTGCACCGGTTCCTGGGACGTATCGCCGCCAAGCCCGGCCTGTACGTGCCACAGTTGCGGCGTCGGCTACACCGGTCCATCCGGCGTATCGAGAGCAGGCACGGCGTCGAGATCACCATCGACGCGCGGGACGGCGTGATCTTGTGCGCCGGCGGGTTCGTGGCGAATCCCGTGATGATGAAGGAACATGCGCCGACCTATCGGCGTGGACTCCCGCTCGGCACGCTGGGCGACGACGGCAGCGGCATCCGGCTCGGCGCCGATCTCGGTGCCGCCACGGCAAAGCTCGACCACGTGTCGGCGTGGCGGTTCGTCACGCCACCGAGCGCCCTGATGAAGGGCAAGCTGATCAACTCGGACGGCGTCGAGATCTGCGACCTCAACCGCTACGGGGCCGCCGTCGGGCACGCCATGATCACGTCGCATGACGGCAAAGGGTGGCTGCTGGTCGACGGGCCGACGCTGGACGAGGCCCGCCGGCAGATCCCGGTGCAGACCACGTGGTTCCAGCGGTTGCAGACCCGCTACCTGTTCGGCCGGGCCCGAACGACCGCCGACACGCTCGACGAGCTTTCCCGGCGAACCGGCGTCACGATCAAGGATTTCGACGGCCAGCCACCGTTCTCGCTCATCGACGTCTCGATCAAGCGCAGCGTCGGGTATCCCTGTCCGATGCTGACGCTCGGCGGGCTGGTCGTCGACGAGCGCACCGGCGAGGTGCTTTCCGTTGACGGCACGGCAATCGCCGGGCTGTACGCCGCCGGCCGCAACGCCGTCGGCATCTGCTCCAACTCGTACGTCAGCGGCCTGTCCCTGGCCGACTGCGTGTATTCGGGTCGACGGGCCGGCCGGCACGTCGCCGCGGTGAGGAGGTCCGGTGCTCAGCGCTGACCAGCGTGCCGATGCGGCGGCCCGGCTGGCCGCCGCCGAACGGGATCGCGTGCCGATCCCGCCTCTGACCTCGCTGTTCCCGGAGATCGACGTCGTCGACGCGTACGAGATCCAGCTGCTCAACATCGGCCGCCGCGCCCGGCCCGTGCTCGGCCACAAGGTCGGGCTGTCGTCGCTGGTCATGCAGCAGATGATGGGCGTGGACGAGCCCGACTACGGGCACCTGCTCGACGACATGGCGCTCGACGAGCGGCAGACCGTGCCGCTGAAGTACTGCCAGCCGCGGGTCGAGGTCGAGGTCGGATTCGTACTGGGGGAAGACCTTCCGGGCGCCGGCTGCACCGAGGACGACGTGCTGCGGGCCACGTCCGCGCTGGCCCCGGCGATCGAGCTGATCGACAGCCGGATCGCCGACTGGAAGATCGGGTTGGCCGACACCATCGCCGACAACGCCTCCTCGGCCGGCTTCGTGCTCGGCGCGGCCCGCGTTCCGCCGGGGGCGCTGGACATCCGCAAGATCGAGGCCACCTTGCGCCGTAACGGGGAAGTCGTCGCCGAGGGCCGATCCGACGCCGTGCTGGGCAATCCCGTCACCGCCGTGGCCTGGCTGGCGCGTAAGGTCGCCGACTTCGGCGTTCGGCTGCGCGCCGGCAACATCGTGTTGCCGGGGTCGTGCACCCGGGCCTTCGACGTCCACCCGGGTGATCGTTTCCAGGCCGATTTCACCGGTCTTGGCCGGGTTTCGCTGAAATTCGCATCGACTCCCTCTGGGGAAGGAGTGGCATGACCGCGACCGCCGCGATCGTCGGCTCCGGCAACATCGGCACCGACCTCATGTACAAGCTGCTCCGCTCCGACCTGATCGATCCACTGTGGATGGTCGGCATCGACCCGCTGAGCGAAGGCCTTGCCCAGGCGCGTAAGCACGGCTTGCAGACGTCGGTCGAGGGCGTGGACTGGCTGCTGAGCCAATCCGAATTGCCGGACCTGGTGTTCGAGGCGACGTCGGCGTCCGTGCACCGGGCCAACGCGCCGCGGTACGAGGAAGCCGGTATCAAGGCCATCGACCTGACCCCGGCGGCGATCGGGCCGTACGTGGTGCCGCCGGTCAACCTCGGCGAGCACCTGACCGCGCCGAACGTCAACCTGATCACCTGCGGCGGGCAGGCGACGATCCCCATCGTCAAGGCCGTGTCCCGCGCGGTTCCGGTCAGCTACGCCGAAATCGTCGCCACCGTGTCGTCACGGTCGGCCGGCCCGGGCACGCGGGCCAACATCGACGAGTTCACCCGTACGACCAGCCACGGCATCGAGGTGATCGGGGGAGCCGCCAAAGGCAAGGCGATCATCGTGCTGAATCCGGCCGAGCCGCCGATGGTCATGCGGGACACCATCTTCTGTGCCATTCCCGAGGACGCCGACACCGAGCTGGTTGCAGTGTCCATTCGGGACATGGTCGCCGAGGTCGCCGGCTACGTGCCCGGCTACCGGCTGCTCGACGAGCCCCAGTTCGACCCGCCGTCCGCCGCCACCGGCGGCATGGCCCGCGTCTGCGTGTTCATCGAGGTCGCGGGGGCCGGCGACTTTCTGCCTTCGTACTCGGGGAATCTCGACATCATGACCGCCGCCGCGACGCGCGTCGGCGAACAGCTGGCGAAGGGCTGAGCGATGGACGTCCGTGTCACCGACACCTCGCTGCGCGACGGCTCACACGCCAAGCGGCATCAGTTCACTGTGGACGATGTGCGCAACATCGTTGGGGCGCTTGACAATGCCGGCGTGCCGGTCATCGAGGTGACCCATGGCGACGGGCTCGGCGGGTCGTCGTTCACCTACGGCTTCAGTCACACGCCCGAGCAGGAGCTCATCAAAACCGCTGTCGCCACAGCGAAACGGGCCCGCATCGCCTTCCTCATGCTGCCCGGCGTCGGCGTCAAGGACGACATTCTCGTCTCCGCCGACCACGGCGCCCAGATCTGCCGGATCGCCACCCACTGCACCGAGGCCGATATCTCCGTGCAGCACTTCGGTTTGGCGCGGGAGCGGGGCTTGGAGACCGTCGGTTTCCTGATGATGGCCCATTCCCAGCCGCCCGAGGTGTTGGCCCGGCAGGCCCGGATCATGGCCGATGCCGGCTGCCAGTGCGTCTACGTCGTCGACTCCGCCGGTGCCCTGATCATGGACCAGGTCGGTGACCGGGTCTCCGCCCTCGTCGCCGAGCTCGGCACCGACGCCCAGGTCGGCTTCCACGGCCACGAGAACCTCGGCCTCGCCGTCGCCAACTCCGTCATCGCCTATCGCGCCGGGGCCCGTCAGATCGACGGCAGCGCCCGCCGCTTCGGCGCCGGCGCCGGCAACACGCCGGTCGAGGCCTTCGTCGGCGTCTGCGACAAGCTCGGCATCGACACCGGCATCGACTTCTTCAAGATCCTCGACGCCGCCGAGGACGTCGTCGCGCCGGTCATGGACCAGGAGTGCCTGCTCGACCGGATGGCCCTGCTCATGGGCTACGCCGGCGTCTACTCCAGCTTCCTCCGCCACGCCTACCGCGCCGCCGAGCGCTACGACGTCTCCGGCCCCGAGATCCTCGTCCGCGCCGGCCAGCGCCGTCTGGTCGGCGGCCAGGAGGACCAGCTCATCGACATCGCCCTGGAGCTGCGGGGCCGCTGACTAGGCTGCTCGGCATGGGGACCATCACCATCGTCGAGGCGATGCCGCGAGATGCCGACGCACTCACCGACCTGATGCACGGATCCGAGGCGTACCAGGGAGAGTATGCCTCGATCCTGGACGGATATCGGGTCACGGCGTCCTATGTGGAGCAACATCCGACCTTCGTCGCCGTGTCCGACGGGCAGATTCTGGGGTTCTACGGCCTGATCACCGAACCGGCCCAGCTGGACATGCTCTTCGTCGCCGATGCCGCGCAGGGTCTCGGCATCGGCGCGCGGCTGGTCACCCATATGCTCGGCCAGGCCGCCGACCGGGGCATCACCTCGGTACGGGTCGTCTCCCATCCGCCCGCCGTCGGCTTCTACCGCCGCGTCGGCGCTCGTCAGGTCGGCACCGTGCCGCCGCGACCGCCCAAGGTCACCTGGTCCCGTCCCGACCTGGTCTTCGATGTGCCGGCCGGTAAGACTGGGGCATGACCGTCGTCACCTTGCTGCACCCGGGCGCGATGGGCGCCGCTGTCGGCCGGCAGGCCGTGTCCGCCGGGGCGACCGTGCTCTGGGTCGGCACCGGCCGCTCCGAGGCCACCCGTCGCCGGGCGGCCGAGGCCGGGCTGGTCGAGCGGCACGATGTCGGCTCGGCGCTGGCGGAGTCCGATGTCGTGCTCTCGATCTGCCCGCCGGCCTTTGCCGAGGACGTCGCGCGGGAGGCCGCCGGCTTCAGCGGCGTCTATGTCGAGGCCAACGCCATCGCGCCGGAGCGGTCGCAGCGCATCGCGGCCTTGCTGCCTCGTGCACGGGTCGTGGACGGCGGCATCATCGGCGGGCCGCCGCAGCGTCCGGGGACGAGGCTGTACCTCTCCGGCGATGCCACCGGGGTGCCGGAGTTGTTCGACGGCACCGCCCTCGACGTCGTGGTTCTGCCCGGCGAGGTCGGCGTCGCCTCGGCGTTGAAGATCGCCTACGCCGCGTACCAGAAGACCACCTGGGCGCTGGCCGCCGTCTCCCACGCCTTCGCCGCCGCTCACGGTGTCGGCGACGAGCTGCTGGCCGAGGCCGAACGCCTCAAGGCCCGGCCGCTGCTCCAGGTCGACGCCTACCCCGACATGGCCGCCCGCGGCTGGCGCTGGGCCCCCGAGATGCTCGAAGCCGCTGAAGCCCTCCGCGCCGCCGGCCTGCCCGATGGCCTGGCCCGCGGCTCGGCTGAGACCATGCGCCGCTGGGACCCGGCCAAGGATCGCCCCGACCTGCCGCTGAAGGACGTGTTGGATCTGCTTCGAATTGGGTGAGGAAAGCGTGCGACTGCTGGCCCATGGGCGGGATGCCGACGTGTTCGATCTGGGGGACGGCCGGGTGCTGCGGCGGTTTCGCCACGACGGCGACGTCGCGGCCGAGGCCGCGGTGATGGTCCGGCTGCGGGAAAGCGGATTCCCGGTGCCGGAGGTGTTCGAGGCCGCCGGCGCCGACCTGATCATGGAGCGGGTGCCGGGGCCGACCCTGCTGGCGGCGATTCGCAACGGGGACAAGGGCATCGCCGAAGCCGCGGCGGTCATGCGGGACCTGCATGAGCGCCTGCGGAAGCACCACGTCCTGCACCTGGATCTGCATCCGGACAACGTGCTGATGGGGCCGGACGGGCCGGTCCTGATCGACTGGACGAACGCCGCCGACGGGCCGCCGGAGCTGGACGCGGCGGTGTCGGCGCTGATCCTGGCGCAGGAGGCGCTCAGCGGGTCGGGGCGGGCGGTGCTGGCCGACGAGCTGCTCAAGGCATTTGCCCCGCACCTCGACGTGACTACTGAACTGGACCGTGCAGTTCAGTACCGCCGGGCCAACCCGACCATGTCGGCTCGGGAACTGGCCGATCTGGACCGGGCGGCGGATCTGGTCAGGGCAGCACGGTGACGACCATGCGCCGCACGGCGTCAGCGGAGGACTCGGCCTGACGGTCGGCGAACAGCAGGTGGGAGCCGCCGATGAGGGTGAGGCCCAGGGCGTCGATGTCGACGGAGGCGGGGAGGCGGCCGAGGTCGCGTTCGGCGGCGAGGTAGGCCCGGACCAGGGCGGCGGCCTCGGTGGCGAGGGGAATGCCGGGGCCACGGGCGGCCCGCAGGTGGCGGCGGAGGTCGTCACGGAAGGTGATCAGGGCGACGATCCCAACGGCGACCGAGGAGAACACCGAGGTCAGGAACTCGGTCAGATTGTCGGCGACGGCGCCGCGGCCGGCGATCGCCGGCAGGTCGGGCAGCCGGGCGATGCGGTCGAGCACGAGCTCGGTGAGAAAGCCGTCGAAGTCGGCGAAATGCCGGTGCAGCACCCCCTTGGCCACGCCGGCCTCGGTCGTGACGGCCCGGCTGGTCAGGGCATGCGGGCCCTCGCGCAGCAGGACCCGCTCGGCGGCGTCGAACAGCTGCGCGCGGGCGTCCTGGATGTGAACCCCGGTGGGCACGCGGCGAACTCTATCCAAGTGGGCAGATGCCCACTAGAGTGGGCGCATGCCCACTCCGGACAAGCAGCGTGCCGTGGCGGAGTCCTTCGGCATCGACGCCGCCAGATATGACCGCAACCGCCCCCACTATCCGGATGCCCTGATCACGCGAATCGTGGCCGACAGCCCCGGCAGGAACCTGCTCGACGTCGGCTGCGGCACCGGGATCGCCGCCCGGCAGTTCCAGGCTGCCGGCTGCACCGTGCTCGGCGTCGAGCCGGACGCCCGGATGGCCGACTTCGCCCGTGCGAGCGGCGTCGAGACCGAGGTGTCCACCTTCGAGACCTGGGACGGGAAAGGCCGTCGCTTCGACACCGTCGTCTCCGGCACCGCCTGGCACTGGGTCGACCCCGTCGCCGGCGCGGCCAAAGCCGCCGGGGTGCTCAACCCCGGCGGCCGGCTCGCCACGTTCTGGCACATCTTCGACCTGCCCGAGCCCATCGCCGCCGCCTTCGCCGACGTCTACCGGCGGGTGGTGCCCGACGCCCCGTTCGACTTCAGCACCGGCCAGTCGATGATCGACCTCTACCAGGCCCAGTTCGACCGCACCGCCGACGGCATGCGCCAGGCCGGCTTCGACCCGTCCGAGGACCGCCGCTACGCCTGGGAACGGCACTACAGCCGCGACGAATGGCTGGAGCTGCTGTCCACCCACGGCGGCATGACGCCGCTGACCGCCGACCAGCGTTCAGAGATCCTCACGGGCCTCGCCCCGGCTCTCGGCGAGGGCTTCACGCTGCCGTACGTGACGGTCTCGGTCAGCGCGCGACTGCGCCCAGCGACTGGATGAACAGGCGGCCGCGCTTGCGCAGGCGCGGCGGTAGCGGCGGCACGGTCAGCTTGTACATGTCCTGCCAGCTGTCGACCTGGAGGAAGAACTTGAGGAACAGCGCGCCGTCGCGAACGTCGACGGGGTGCGCCAGGTGGCGGGGAATCGTCGCGAGGTGCTTGCCGGGGCTGCCCTGTACGGACTGGAACACCAGCACCTGGCGGTCGGTGAGGATGAAGTACGCCTCGGCCTGGACGAGCATGCCGTAGCCGGCGCCGCCGGTCGCGATGGCCGTGGCCACGCCGACCGCCAGGCTGCGCGCGGCGCTGGCGCGGACCGAGCCGACCTTGGCCGCGGCCACCACCTCCACCTGCTCGTCCTCGGCCATCAGGGGCCGGGCCTTCTTCAGCAGCTGTCTCTCGTAGATCTTGCCCACATCGTCTCCTCGGGCCGCAGGGATGGCGGGACTGTACTGAGCCGGCCGCCGGCCGGAGTCGCCCCGGCCGGCCAGTGACGGCTTTGTCCCGTTGCGACTGGACGTGAATCCGGCCGGTTAGACTGTTCCGGTGCGGGTCGGTGTGTTCCTGCCGACCGTGGGTCGGGGTGGCAGTCCGGGCGATGTCGTCGCGTATGCGCGGCACGCGGAGGAGCACGGCCTTGATGCCGTGTGGGCCGGTGATCAGATCGTGGTCGGGTCGGGGACGCCGATGCTGGACGCGATGATCGTGCTGACGACAGCAGCGGCGGTCACGGAGCGGCTGCGGGTGGGGTTCGGCGTGCTGATCCTGCCGCTGCGGCCGGTGGCGGCGGTGGCGAAGCAGGTCTCGGCGCTGCAACAGTTGTCGGGTAACCGGGTGCTGCTGGGCGTGGGCTCGGGCGGCACGCCGCACGGTGTGTCCTCCTGGCAGGCGGTGGGCGTGCCGCAGAACGACCGAGGGCGGCTGACCGACGCGGCGCTGGCGGTGCTGCCGGGGCTGGTCACGGGCAAGCCGACGAAACTGGCCCATCTGCCCGGAACCCCGACGATCACGCTGGCGCCGGGTTCGCCGATGCCGCCGGTGATCGTCGGCGGCGCGGGGCGGGTGGCGATCCGCCGCACGCTGGAGTTCGGCGACGCCTGGTTCCCGTCCATGGTGACGCCGACGTCGGTGGCCGCCGTGCGCCAGATTCTCCATGACGGTGCGGAACAGCGTGGCCGCACGCCGCCGGGCATCACGACCGGCGTGGTCGCGTCGCTCGGCGAGGGTGCGTCGAGCCGGCAGGCGCTGGTCTCCAGCCTGGCCAACGGCTTCAAGATGCCGTTGGAGCAGGCCGAGTCCATCCCGATCACCGGGGTCGGCCGCGAGGCCGCGGACCGGATGGCGACGCACTTCGCCGCCGGGGCCGAGGAACTGGTGGTGAGCTTCGCCGGCGGGGACTGGTTCAAGCAGGTGGAACTGCTGGCCCAGGCCCGTCAGTCGGTGTAGCTGATCTCGACCTCGTCGGTCACGGGCAGCGCCTGGCAGGCCAGGGCATAGCCGTCGGCCAGATCGTCCGCGTCGAGAACCTCGTTGTGCAGCAACCGGACCTCGCCGCGCACGATCCGGCAGGCGCACGCGCTGCACTGGCCCTGCCGGCACGAGTACGGGGCGTCCAAACCGTTGTCCAGCAACACATCCAACAGCCGCTTGTGCGACGGCCATGTCAGTCTTTTGCTTACGCCGTCCAGCAACACATCCACAGTGGACGACTCGCCGGTGTCGGCGACCTCCTCCTGCACGACGTCGAAGCGCTCGACCCGGGCCGATGGCAGCACCGACACCACGGCGTCCATGAACGGCGCGGGACCGCACACGAAGGCCGACCAGCCGGCGAAAGGCGCGGCCCAGCCGGCCAGCTGAGCCCGGGACGGCAGGCCCTGCAAGCACTCCAGCCAGTGCACGACCTGAAGCCGGGACGGATGCTCGGCGGCCAGCCGCCGCAGCTCGCCGGCGAAGATCACCGAGGCGGGATCACGGTTGGCGTAGAACAGAACCACTCGCCCCGAACCCGACGCCAACACCGACTTGACGATGGACATCACCGGCGTTATCCCACTGCCGCCGGCGAAAAGCAGCAGATCGTCGTCCAACGACGCCGGCGTGAAGACACCGGCCGGCGGCCGGGTCTCCAACACCGTCCCGGCCACCACGTCCGAGCAGATCCACGAAGAGCAGGCGCCGCCGGCCATCCGCTTCACGGTGACGGTCGGTTTCTCGCCGGTGTAGGGAGAACTGGACAGCGAGTAGCACCGCTCCAACCCGTTCGGCAGCCGGAACGTCAAGAACTGCCCGGGCTCATAGGAGAACGAGGCGTCCAGCACCAGCGACACGGCGTCGGCCGTCTCCTCGATCACCTCGGCGACGCGAACCGGCTCAGTCATCGCCACCCACCTCGATCGTGCCGTCCCGGACGGCCCGCTCGATGCTGTCCCGCAACGCGGGGCAGCCGGCGACCGTGGGGCCCAGCCGGGAGCATGTCGTGGACTGCCACTGGACGCTGGTGTGCTGGAGGCTGTTCTTCTTGACCAGCACGGTGGTCCCGCAGCCGTCGCAGACATGCGGCCGAAGGCCGTCGGTGAGGTACCAGGCGGACTCGCGCACGGGCTCAGCCGCCACGACGGGCCAGGTTCTCGGCGACCTCCTGCTGCCACACCTCGTTGGCCCGCGTGGTGTCCACCTCGAACTCGAACCGCCGCACCATGTCGTCCTGCACGTCCTCTACGTCCACATAGAACTGCTCGTACCAGCGCCGAAGCTGGTACACCGGACCGTCCTCCTCGCACAGCAGCGGATTGTCCACACGGGACTTGTTGCGCCAGATCTCCACGTCCTGAAGGAAACCGACGCCGGTGTTCTTGGCGAACTTGCCGGCGATCTTGTTGGCCTGGGCGTCGTCCATGCCGGGGAACTTCTTGACGATCGCGCCCCACTGCAACACGAACGAGTTGGGCGTCACGGGATAGTGGCAGTTGATCAGCACGGTCTCGACCGTCGCGCCGTGGAAGTCGTTCCACAGGTAGTCGATCATGTACGACGGGCCGTAGTACGAGGCCTCGGACCGGGTGGCGATGTCGTTGCCGGAGTAGGCCGAGCCGGCGTTGACGTCCGGCCGCGCCTTGGAGTTCAGGTACTGGCTGGCCGTGTGCCCCTCGAACACGTTCTTGAAGAACGTGGGGAACGCGAAGTGCACGTAGAAGAAGTGGGCCATGTCGACCACGTTGTCGACGATCTCGCGGCAGTTGGCCCCCTCGATCAGCACCGAGTCCCAGGTCCAGTCGCTCCACTCGTCGGAGAAGGCGCCCTCGATGCGGGGAATGGCCAGCTCCGGCGGCGGCGGATTGCCCTGCGGGTCGTTCCAGACGAACAGCTGGTGGTTCTGCTGGCACGTGATCCACGACCGGGTCCGGGCCCGCAGCGGCACCCGCTTGGCGTACGGGATGGACTTGCAGCGCCCGTCGCCGCCCCACCGCCAGTCGTGGAACGGGCAGGCGACCTCGGCCCCCTTGACGGTGCCCTGGGTCAGGTCGCCACCCATGTGCCGGCAGTAGGCGTCGAGCACGTTCAGCGACCCGTCCGAGCCCTGGAACACCACCAGTTTCGTGCCGAAGGCCGACACGGCGTGCGGCTGCCCGTCGGCGAAGTCCTTGACCAGCCCCAGGCAGTGCCAGCCCCGAGCGAACCGGGACGGCGGCGCGCCGGCCTCGATCGTGCGGACGTCGGTACCCATCACACCTCCAGAGGCGACTACTGGAACAGGTTATAGTTTTGCGGGCCCGGATGGCTACCGCCAGCGGTCGACACAAACGAGAACACGTTCTAGTCTAGGCTCCATGAGCGAGCAGGTGACCGCGGCGGTACGTGAGGTCCTGCCGGCGCTGCGCGAGCGGGCCCAGGAGGCCGAGGACCGCAGGCGGGTGCCGGACGAGTCGATCAAGGCGTTGCAGCTGGCCGGCGTGTTCAAGCTGCTACAGCCGGCCCGCTACGGCGGGCACGAGGCCGATCCGATCACGTTCTACGAGACGATCAGGGCCATCGCCGGCGCCTGTGGCTCGACCGGCTGGGTCAGCTCGGTGGTGGGCATCCACCCCTGGCAGCTGGGCCTGTTCCCGGACGAGGCGCAGCGCGAGGTCTGGGGCGACGACCCGGACAGCCGCATCTCCTCCTCCTACGCCCCGACCGGCCGGGCGAAGCTGGTCGACGGCGGCTACGAGCTGACCGGCCGCTGGAGCTTCTCCTCCGGCTGCGACCACGCGTCCTGGGTGTTCCTCGGCGGCGTGGTCACCGACGGAGACGGCAAGCAGGTCGACTTCTGCACGTTCCTGTTGCCGCGCAAGGACTACGTCATCGAAGACGTGTGGGACACGGTCGGCCTGCGCGGCACCGGCAGCAACGACGTCATCGTGGAGAAGGTGTACGTGCCCAGGCATCGGGCGCTGAGCTTCGCCGACACGTCGAAATGCGTGTGCCCGGGCCAGGAAGTGAACACCTCTCCGCTGTACAAGCTGCCCTTCGCCTCGCTGTTCTCGTACGCCATCACCACGCCGATCATCGGCATGGCCACCGGCGCCTACAACGCGCACGTCGAGCACATGGCGGCCCGGGTTCGCGTGTCCTACAAGGGAGAACGGTCCAACGAGGACCCGTTCGCCAAGGTGCGCATCGCCCACGCGGCCGGCGAGATCGACGCGGCCTGGTTGCAGCTCAAGTACAACATGACCGAGCTGATGGACCTGGCCAACCGCGGCGAGCGGATTCCGTTGCCGCTCAGGCTGAGGATCCGCCGCGACCAGGTGCGCGGCACCGGCCGCGCGATCGAGGCGATCGACCTGCTGTTCGAGAACTCCGGCGGCCGCGCGCTGCGCACCGGCACGCCGATCCAGCGCTTCTGGCGGGACGCGCACGCCGGCCGGGTGCACGCGATCAACGACCCCGAGCGGGCGCTGGCCATGTTCGGCAACGGCGAGTTCGGCATCCCGGTACAGGACGCCATGCTATGACGTACACCGAAAAAGCCGCGATCAAGCTGCACTTCCACGACGCCGGTGAGGGCAAACCCCTTGTCCTGCTGCACGGCGGCGGCCCCGGCGCCTCGGCCTTGAGCAACTTCGGCCGCAACATCCCGGTGTTCGCCAAGCACTTCCGGGTGATCGCACCGGACCAGCCGGGCTTCGGGCAGTCGGACAAGCCGACCGAGCACGGCCAGTACTTCACGCACAGCGCCGACGCACTCAAGGCGCTGCTGGACGAGCTCGACGTGGAAAAGGCCGACCTGCTGGGGAATTCCCTCGGCGGCGGCACCGCCGTGCGGTTCGCGCTGAAGTACCCCGACCGCGCCGGCCGGCTGGTGCTCATGGCCCCAGGCGGCCTTGGCCTCAACGTATTCGCGCCGGATCCGACCGAAGGCGTGAAGCGGCTCGGGGCCTTCGGCATGGCGCCGTCAAAGGAAGCGCTCAAGGCTTTCCTCAAAACCCTGGTGTACGACCAGAAACTCGTCACCGACGAGCTGGTCGACGAGCGGTTCGAGTACGCCAGCCAGCCGGAGTCGCTGAAAGCCATGGCGGCCATGGGCGCGTCCTTCTCCCGTCCGGACACCTTCGAGGAAGGCATGCTCTGGCGCGAGGCTTACCGCCTGCGCCAACGGGTTCTGCTCGTGTGGGGCCGTGAGGACCGGGTCAATCCCCTGGACGGGGCCCTGGTGGCGCTGAAACTGATCCGCCGCGCGCAGCTGCACGTGTTCGGCGGCTGCGGGCACTGGGCGCAGCTGGAGAAGTTCGACGAGTTCAACCGGCTCGCGATCGACTTCCTGAGCGAGGACTGAGATGGGCATCAGGTCACTGGGCTACCTGCGCATCGAGGCCACCGACATGGCCGCGTGGCGCGAGTACGGCCTCAAGGTGCTGGGCATGATCGAGGGCAAGGGCGCCAATCCCGAGGCCCTCTACCTGCGCATGGACGACTTCCCGGCCCGCCTGGTGATCTTCCCCGGCGAGCGGGACCGGCTGGCCCAGGCCGGCTGGGAGGTGGCCAACGAGGGCGAGCTGACCGAGATCGCCGCCGCGCTGGACGCCGCCGGTGTCGCCGTGGAGAAGGCCAGCGATGACGACCTCAGGGACCGCCGCGTCAACGGCCTGATCCGCTTCGACGACCCGTCCGGCAACACGCTGGAGGTCTTCCACGGCGCGGCGCTGGAGCACCGGCGCGTCGTCAGCCCGTACGGGCACACTTTCGTGACGGGCGAACAGGGTCTGGGCCACGTGGTGCTCAGCACCCGTGACGACGAGGAAGCCCTGCGCTTCTACCGGGACGTGCTCGGCTTCAAGCTCCGCGACTCGATGCGGCTGCCCCCGCAGCTGGTCGGCCGCCCGGCCGACGGCGCGCCGGCGTGGCTGCGGTTCTTCGGCTGCAACCCGCGGCACCACAGCCTGGCGTTTCTGCCGATGCCGACGCCGAGCGGCATCGTGCACCTGATGATCGAGGTCGGCAACGCCGACGACGTCGGACTGGCCATGGACCGCGCGGCCCGCCGCAAGGTGCCGCTGTCGGCCACGCTCGGCCGGCACGTCAACGACCTGATGCTGAGCTTCTACATGAAGACCCCGGGCGGCTTCGACGTCGAGTTCGGCACCGAGGGCCGGCAGGTCGAGGACGAGACGTGGATCGCCCGCGAGAGCACCGCGGTCAGCCTGTGGGGCCACGACTTCGGTGTGGGCAGCCGTTAGATGGACCGCTTCCGCTCGGTCCTCGGCCACTTCTGCACCGGTGTCACGGTCGTGACGACCGTCGCCGACGGCGTGCCGGTGGGCTTCGCCTGCCAGTCGTTCGCGGCGTTGTCGCTGGATCCGCCGCTGGTGCTGTTCTGCCCCGACCGGCGTTCCGGCACCTGGCCGGCGATCCGGGAGGCCGGCCTGTTCTGCGTGAACGTGCTGGCCGAGGACCAGCGGGAGGTGTCGCGGCTGTTCGGCACGCGCGGCGCCGACCGGTTCAGCGGCACCGGCTGGCGGCCGTCGCCGAACGGCTGCCCGGTGCTGGACGGCGTGCTGACCTGGATCGACTGCAAGGTCGAGGACGTGCACGATGCCGGCGATCATCACGTGGTCGTCGGCCGGGTCACTGAGCTGGGCGAATGCCGCGACGGCCAGCCGCTGCTGTTCTATCGCGGGGCCTACGCGGCCACCGACTCGCGCTACGAGGTCGACGGGGAACTGGACAATCTTCTCACCTGGTCACGGAGCGCGGACTGGCTGTAGCGATATATGTGGACGATTTCCCTCCGCTTCTGTACGTTGGTTGTAACAGGCAACTGTGACGACCTGGGGAGCGCGTCCGATGACCGAGATGCTTGAGACAGACCTGCCGTCCTTCCCGATGGCCCGCGAGTGCCCGATGCACCCGCCGGCCGAGTACCGGGAGATCCGCGCGCAGGAGCCGGTCAGCCGGGTCCGGATGCCCGACGGCACGATCGCGTGGCTGGTCACCGGCCACGAGCTGAGCCGCCAGCTGCTGGCCGACCCGAGGGTCAGCTCCGACCGGCTGCACCCGAACTTCCCGCTGGCGCTGACCACCGAGCAACGCAAGGCGTTCCAGGACAACAACCGGCTCAACTTCCGCAAGTCCATGATCGGCCTGGACGCGCCGGAGCACGGCGCCCACCGCAAGATGCTGATCAGCGAGTTCTCCGTGCGCCGCATCGCCTCGATGCGCCCGCGCATCCAGGAGATCGTCGACCAGTGCATCGACGACATGCTGGCCGCCGAGCAGCCGGCCGACCTGGTCGAGCACCTCTCGCTGGCGGTGCCGTCGCTCGTGATCTGCGAACTGCTCGGCGTGCCCTACGAGCAGCGGCACGGCTTCCACGAGTGGACCCGCAAGCTGATCAGCCGCAGCACCTCCGGCGCCGAGCGCCGCGAGGCCGCCGAGCTGCTCAACGACTTCCTCGGCGACCTGGTCACCCAGAAGGAGCAGGGCGAACCGACCGACGACGTGATCGGCCGGCTCATCGCGCGCAACCGCGAGACCCCGGTGATGACGCACGACGAGATCGTCGGCACCGCCATCCTGCTGCTGATCGCCGGTCACGAGACCACCGCGAACATGATCTCGCTCGGCACCGTGGCGCTGCTGGAGAACCCGGAGCAGAAGGCGCAGGTCGTGGCCGACTCGTCGCTGCTGCCGTCGGCGATCGAGGAGATGCTGCGCTACTTCACCATCGTGGAGAGCGCGACGGCCCGCGTGGCCACCGCCGACATCGAGCTCGGCGGCGTGACCATCCGCAAGGACCAGGGCGTCATCGTGTCCGGCCTGGCCGCCGACTGGGACTCCGACGTGTTCGAGAACCCGGAGCAGCTGGACTTCCACCGCGGCGCGCGGCACCACGTGGCCTTCGGCTACGGCGTGCACCAGTGCCTCGGGCAGAACCTGGCCCGGCTGGAACTCGAGATCGTCTTCGAGACGTTGTTCCGGCGGGTCCCGACGCTGGCGCTGGCCGTGCCGGCGGCCGATCTGCCGTACAAGGACGACGCCGGCATCTACGGTATCTACCGGGTTCCGGTGCATTTCTGAGGGAAGAGGCAACACATGCACATCACCGCGGACAGGGAGCGGTGCGTCGGCGCCGGCCAGTGCGTGCTGGCCGCGCCCGCCGTGTTCGACCAGGACGACGACGGCCTGGTGGCGCCGTTGACCATGGACCCGGAGGCGGGGGAGCAGGACAACGTCCGCCAGGCGGTCAACGTCTGCCCGTCGTCGGCCATCTGGATCGACAAGGAGTGACCACGGCCATCGGCCGGCTGGGCTAAATCACCGACTCGTGTCGTGATTACACCCGGTCGGCCGATGGAGTGCTGCCGTTGCGCGGTCGATCCCTGCACTCGTGTCCGACGACATCAGAGTCCGGGTGCTCGGCCCCGTCGAGATCGCCGGCCCGCACGGCGCGGTGACGCTGCGGGGCAGGGGGCACCGAACCCTGCTGGCCCGGCTCGCGCTGCGCCCCGGCCAGCCGGTCGCCTCGTCCGCGCTGATCGACGCGCTGTGGGACCAGGCCCCGCCGACCGCGCCCAAGACGCTGCGCAGCCACGTCGCGCACATGCGCCGCGACCTGCGGGCCAACGACGTGCTCAACATGATCGTCACTCGGGATCCCGGGTACCTGCTGCGCATTCCGCCGTTCTCGGTGGACGTCGTGCGCTTCGAGTCGTTGGCCCGGCGCGGGCATCAGGCGCTGTCGGCCGGTGATCATCGGGCCGCCGCCGACCAGCTTCAGGCCGCCCTGGCGTTGTGGCGTGGGGACGCGTTGGGCGATTGCCGTCAGGGCCAGTGGGTTCGGCAGGAGGCCGCCCGGTTGGGCGATGCCCGTCTGGACGCCCAGGAGGACTTGATCGGGGCCGAGTTGGCGCTGGGCCGGCATGGCGAGGTCCTCGGCGAGCTGGCTGGCCTGGTGGTCGCCCATCCGTTCCGGGAACGCTTGTGGGAGCAGCTGATGCTGGCCCTCTATCGTTCGGGTCGGCAGGCCGAGGCGTTGGCCACGTTCCGCCGGGCCCGGTCGACCTTGGTCGAGCAGTTGGGGGTGGAGCCCGGGACCCGGTTGCGGCGGCTTGAGAGCGCCATTCTGGCCGAGGAGCCCGTGCAGGAGCCGCCGGTGTCGGTGCAGACCTTGGGCGTCGGTCTGCCGGCCGAGTTGACGAGTTTTGTCGGCCGTGAGGAGGAGTTGGCCAAGCTCGGCGGCATGTTCGCCGGCGGTCGGCTGGTTTCCCTCGTCGGCACCGGCGGCGTGGGCAAGAGCCGGTTGGCGTTGCGTTGCGCCGGCCAGCTCGCCGCTTCCGTGCAGGGCGGTGTTCGTCTGGTCGAGCTCGCCGGTTTGGGTGACCGGGCTCTTGTGCCCCACGCCGTCGCCGAGGCGCTCGGCGTTCGCGACCAGTCCGGCCGGTCCCCCTTGGACGTGCTGATCGACGTGCTTCGGGACCAGGATGTGTTGGTGGTGCTGGACAATTGCGAGCACCTGTTGGAGGCGTGCGCCGATTTCGCCACGGCTCTGTTGCGGGGTTGTCCCCGGCTGATGATGTTGGTGACGAGCCGTCAGCCGTTGGGCGTCGAGGGCGAGCAGGTGTTGATCGTGCCTCCGATGCCCGTCGAGCACGCCGCCATGCGCTTGTTCGCCGAACGGGCTCGGGACGTGGTCATCGATTTCGAGGTGACCGCCGAGAATGTTCGCGTGGTGGAGAACGTGTGTCGTCGCCTTGACGGCATCCCGTTGGCCATCGAGTTGGCGACCTTGGTGTTGCGGACCCTGTCGCCGGCCCAGCTCTTGTCCCGTTTGGACGATCGTTTCGCTCTGCTCAGCGGTGCCCGCCGCGGCGTGATGGCCCGTCACCAGACCATTCGGGCCGCCGTGGAGTGGAGTTTCGAGCTCTGCACCCCCGCTGAACGCCTTCTGTGGAGCCAGCTTTCCGTGTTCGCCGGCAGTTTCGACCTGGAGGCCGTCGAGGAGGTGTGCGGCGGCGAGGACGTTCTGTCTTCGGTCGCCCGCCTCGTCGACAAGTCCGTCCTGTCTTCCCACGCCGCCGGCGGTGTTGTGCGGTACCGGTTGCTGGAAACCTTGCGTCAGTTCGGCGCCGAGCGGTTGTTGGCCGACGGCTTCACCGAAACCTTGCGGCGCCGGCATCTCGCGTGGTGTCAGCGTCTGGCGTCGTGGGGCGAGCGTGCTTGGTTCGGTCCTTCGCAGGCTTCCGTCTTCGCCCGTATCCACGCCGACCGCGCCAACATCCGCTCCGCTCTCGAGTTCGGCTTGGCCGCCGATCCCGGCGCCGGTCTCCAGCTGGCCGGCACCCTGTGGTTCTACTGGATCGGCTGCGGCGTTTCCACCGAGGGTCGGCGTTGGTTGGATGCTTTGCTGCGATTACCTTTTCGCGGCCCTGCCCGACACAAGGCATTGTGGGTCAACGGCTATGTCGCCACCCTCCAGGGCGATACCGTCGCCGCCATCGGCATGCTCGACGAGTGCCGCGCCCAGTCCGACGACCTCGTTGCCCTTGCCTATTCGACCTATGTCCGCGGCGCCGCGGCCATCTTCAACGACGACCTCCCTTCCGCGACGGCGCTCTTCGCCGAGGCCAACCGCCTCCTCACCGGTCTCGGTCAGCTCGACAGCAACGTCATCATGACCAAGGTCGGCCTGGCCATGACCGTCGCTTTCGCCGGCGACCTTCCTTCCACCGTCACCCTCGCCCAGGAGGCTCATGCCGTCGCCGAGCAGCACGGCGAGCAGTGGGCTCTCGCTTACGCCCATTACGTTCTCGGCTTCGCCGCTTGTCTCCAGGGCGCTTTCGGCCAGGCCGTCGCCCACGCCAAGCGTTGTCTGGGCATCAAGCAGACCTTCAACGACCTCCTCGGCATCGCCCTCTCCGTGGAGCTCCTCGCCCTCCTCGCCGCCATGTCCGGCGACCCCGACCGCGCCGCCCGCCTCCTCGGCGCCGTCGCCGCCATTTGGCCCCGTGTCGGCGTTCCCCTCTTCGGCTCCCAGAATTTCGCCGCCCCGCACGAGCAGTGCGAGCACCTCGCCCGCCAGGGCCTCGGCGACCGCGGCTACGACCTCGCCTTCGCCGCCGGTTCCCGCCTCTCCATCGACGAGGCCGTCACTCTGGGCCTGTCCTGACCCGTCTGGTCATGCGTGTGCGCCGCCGTCCACGCGAATCTCGGTTCCGGTGATGTGCCGGCCATCATCTGAAGCGACCATGGCCACCACTCCGGCGACCCGGTCGGCGGGGACCAGAGCGCCCCCGGTCAGCAGGGAGAGGTTGCGGGCCAACAGCATGATGTCGGCCCCCTCGGGCAACGTCTCCCCGACGCGAGGCGGCATGCCGGTGTCGATGCCGGCGGGCTGGATGGTGACGGCGCGAAGGCCCTGGTGGGCGTACTCGGCGGCGACGGCGCGGGTGAAAGCCTGCACGCCGCCCTTGGTGGCGGCGTAAGCGGACAAGTAGGGGTGGGTGAAGGAACCGGCGGTGGAGCCGATGGTGACGACGACGCCGTTGCCGGTCTCGACGAGCGAGGGCAGAGCGGCGCGGGTGACCAGGAACAGGCCGGTGAGGTTGACGGCGATGATCCGGTCCCAAAGGTCCAAAGGCGTGGAATGGGTGTGGGCGGCGTGGAGCACGGCGGCGTTGTTGACGAGCACGTCGAGCCCGCCGAGGTGGTCGAGGGCGGAGCTGACGAAATCGGACACCGAGGATTCCGAGGAAACGTCGCCTACGAGGGTGTGCACGTCGCCGAGGCGAGCGGTCTCGGACAGACCGTCGGGGTCTACGTCGACGGCGACGACCTGGGCGCCCTCGGAAGCCAGGCGTAGTGCCACGGCGCGGCCGATGCCGCGGCCGCCGCCGGTGACCAGAACGCGACGTCCGTCGAATCGTTTCACCAAGAGACCTGATCATGGGCCACGCGCGGCAGGCAATGAGCCAAGGGGTTTTCGGCGGCAGCTGCCCTCTGGCGCAGATTTCTACCACCTGGTAGAAATCGAAGCACGGTCATCGACGCGAAGGAGCTGGGGATGGGCGAGCTTTCCGTGCAGCTGTACTCGGTCCGGGACAAGTTCGCCGAGAACCCGGCGGCGGTGCTGGCGCGGCTGGCGCAGATCGGTTTCACCAACGTGGAGCCGTACGGGGTGTTGGAGAACGTCGAGACGTTGCGTAATGGTCTATCGGAGAACGGCCTGTCGGCGCCGACGGCGCATGCCCGGCTGATCGGGGCGGACCAGGCGGCGGTGTTCGCGGCGGCGGCCGAACTCGCCATCGACGTGGTGATCGACCCGATGGTGCGAGCCGAACACTGGCAGCACGCCGACGACATCGCCAAGACGGCCGACGCGTTGAACGCGGCGGCGAAGCTGGCCGGTGAGCACGGGGTCCGCGTCGGCTACCACAACCACTGGTGGGAGCTGGAATCCCGGATCGACGGGCGCAGCGCGTTCGAGGTGTTCGCGGACCAGCTGGACCCGGCGCTGGTGCTGGAGGTCGACACGTACTGGGCGACGGCGGGCGGGGAGAACGCGCCGGCCCTGCTGCAAAGGCTCGGCGACCGCGTGCGGGCGATCCACGTGAAGGACGGCGGCCTCAACACCGACGCGACGGGCCAGGTGCCGGCGGGTCAAGGCGAGGTGCCGGTGGCGGAGGTGCTGGCGGCGGCGCCGCAGGCGCTGAGGGTGGTGGAGTTCGACCAGTACGACGGCGACATCTACGAGGGGATCACGGCCAGCCGCGCCTTCGTGCTCGGACTGGAGCCGTGACGGGCCCGATGGGCGTCGGCCTGATCGGGGCCGGCGTCATCAGCGACACCTACCTGACCAACCTCACCAGCTTCCCCGACCTGCAAGTGCGGTTCGTCGCCGACATCGACACGGCCCGTGCCGCCGCCCAGGCCGGCAAGTTCAACGTCCCGCGCTCGGGCACGGTCACGGAACTGCTGGCCGACCCCGAGATCGAGCTGGTCGTCAACCTGACGGTGCCCACGGCGCACGTCGACGTCGGCCTGGCGGCGCTGGAGTCCGGCAAGCACGTGTGGGCCGAGAAGCCGCTGGCCATGGACCGCCAGACCGGCCGCAAGCTCCTCGACCGGGCGCGCGAACGCGGTCTGCGGGTGGCCAGTGCGCCGGACACGGTGCTCGGGGCCGGCCTGCAGACGGCCCGCCGGGCGGTCGACGCGGGCATGATCGGCACGCCGCTGTCGGCGCTGGCCCTGTTCCAGATGCCGGGACCCGAGATCTGGCATCCCTCGCCGGAATTCCTCTACCAGCCCGGCGCGGGCCCGCTGCTGGACATGGGCCCGTACTACCTGACCACGTTGATCAACCTCTTCGGCCCGATCCGCCGGGTCACGGCGGCCGGCACCCGGTCCCGCGACCGGCGGGTGATCGCCAGCGGTCCCAAGGCGGGCACGGAGTTCCCGGTCGGCGTGCCGACCAACGTGACGACGCTGATCGAGTTCGAACGCGGCGGCTCGGCCCAGGCGGTGTTCAGCTTCGATTCGCAGCTGGTCCGCCGCGGGCAGCTGGAGATCACCGGCAGCAGCGGCACGGCGGTGCTGCCCGATCCCAACACGTTCGTCGGCAGCACCACGCTCCATCTCGGGGACGAGCCGCAAGAGCTTGCCGCGCAAGGACATTCGGCCGAGCGCGGCACGGGGGCGCTCGAGCTGGCCCGCGCGATCCGGGCCGGCGTGCCGGAACGGGCCTCGGGCGAGCTGGCCTATCACGTCCTCGACGCGCTGCTCGCCGCCGAGGAGTCGATCACCCTCGGGCATGCCGTCGAAGTGGCCAGCACGGTGGAGATTCCGCCGGCCCTGCCCGAGGACTGGGATCCGCACGCCGCGACGTTCTGACGGACCGCGTCCGCTGCCCGTTCGGTCTGCTGTGGACGGTCGCCGAGTACGGTCGAAGCATGACCCAGCACGTGGTTTCGGTCGCCGGCGGCCAGGTCGGCGGGGCGCGCACGGCCGACGGTGTCCTCTCGTTCCGCGGCATCCCGTACGCCCTGGCCCCGACCGGCCTCGGTAGGTTCCAAGCGCCACAACCGCCACGAGCATGGGACGGCGTGCGTGACGCGACGGCGTTCGGGCCGATCCCGCCGCAGCCGGACACGCCGTTTCCCGGCATCCCGACCTGGCGTCCGGGCGACGGCGACGACATCCTCACGGTCGACGTGGCCAGGCCCGAGCAACCGAACACCGGGCTGCCGGTGCTGGTCTGGATCTACGGCGGCAGCTACACCAACGGCTGTGCCGACATGTACGACCCGGCCGCCCTGGTCCGGGCTGGCCTGGTCGTCGTGACGTTCAACTACCGCGTCGGCTTCGACGGCTTCGGCCACGTGCCCGGCGCGCCGGACAACCGCGGGCTGCTTGACCAGATCGCCGCGCTGGAATGGGTGCGGGACAACATCTCCGCGTTCGGCGGCGATCCCGGCAACGTCACGGTCGCCGGGCAGTCCTCGGGCGGCGGCTCGGTCGTCACGCTGGCGGCGATGCCCGCCGCCGACGGCCTGTTCCGCCGCGGCATCGCCCACAGCGTGCCCAGCGAGTACTTCGCCCCGAGCATGGCCGAGGTCTTCGGCCGCCAGGTCGCCGAGGCCGCGGGCGTCCCGTACGACATCGACGCCCTGGCCAACACCGACCCCGCCCGTATGATCGACGCCGCCAACGCCGTGCTCGGCAGCTACCGCGACAAGCCCGGTCTGCGCCGGCAGGTCCCGACCCTGTTCAGCCCCGTGGTCGACGGTGACATGCTGCCCACGACGCCGCTCGACGCCGTCGGCAACGTCGATCTGTTGCTGTGCCACACCATCGACGAGTTCCGGCTGTTCAGCGTGACCGGCGGCGTGCCGGCCGTCAGCACCGACGCCGAGCTGGCCGCCCTCGCCGCCGACGTCGGACTGACCCCGAACGACCTCGCCCACTTCAAGGCGACCGCGCCCGGGGCGTCCGTCCCGGACCTGCACGCGATGCTGCTGACCGACTTCTTCTTCGGCGAGTACGCCATACGCCTGGCCGAGGCCGCCGGTGGCCGCGCCTTTCTGGCCCGCTTCGCCTGGCGCAGCCCGGCTTTCGGCGGCGCGCTGGGCGCGTGCCACGCCGCCGACCTGCCGTTCACCTTCGGCGACCTCAAGCCCGGCGGCCCCTTCCAGGACCTGCTGATCGGCGGCACCGCCACCGCCGAGGACTGGGCCCTGGCCGGCCGCATGGTCGACGCGTGGGCCTCGTTCGCCGCCAACGGCGACCCCGGCTGGCCGCCGGTTACCGCGGCTTCTACGCCGGTGCGGATCTGGGACCGCACCGACCGCCTGATCACCGACCCCGGCCCGGCCGTCGGCCGCCGCGCCGTGTGGGCCGGCGTCGACTACCCGCCGGTCGAATTGCTCAGTCCAGCGGCACCGTGAGCAGCGACTGGAGGTAGAACCGCAGGGAGCCGACCAGGTCGATCTGGTCGGGGGTGGTGAGCCACTGCACCTGGAGGCCGTCCATCAGGGCGATGAAGGCGACGGTGGCCTGCTCGGGGTCGACGCCGGTTCGCAGGTCGCCACGCTCGGACAACACCCGGAAGGAGTCCCGCACGCCGGCCCGGGCCTCGTCGTAGTGCTTGCGGAAGTAGTTGTGGGCCGGGTGGTCGGGGGCGACGGCCTCGGCGGCCAGGCGCGTGTAGAGGTCGACGATGCCGGGGTGGCGGACGTTGTGCGAGGCCAGCGCCAGGTAGTGGCGCAGGACCTCGAGGCCGGGCGGGGAGGCGAGCTGCTCACGCTCGGCGTCCTCGGCGTCGCGGCGCTCGAGGACGGCCGCCAAAAGGGCCTCCTTGGTGGGGAAGTAGTACAGCAGGCCGGCGTGGGAGATGCCGACGCGCTTGGCGATCTCCCGCAGCGACGCCCCGTGGTAGCCGACCTCGCCGTACACGACGGCCGCCGCCGAGATGATGTCCTCCCGGCGGATCCGGCCCTTCAGGTAGCCCCCGGTGTCGACGGCGCGCATGAATCCATCATGCCGCAGCGGCAAAAGCACAAGCGGCGTGATAGAACGAACATACCGCTTGTGCGAACGCACGGCAAGGTGGAAACATCCTATGGGTGCGTGGAGCAGAGCGGCAGCGGGTGATCGTCGAGCGGCTGAAGAGCACCGCTCAGGTGACGGTGGCCGAGCTCGCCATGGTGACGGGCGCGTCGGAGATGACGGTACGGCGCGACCTCGACGTCCTGGCGGCGCACGGCGTGCTGCGCCGGGTGCACGGCGGCGCGGTGCCGGCGACGCCGTCCGGAGTGGAGCCGCCGTTCGCGGCGCGCGCGGTGTCGGCCATCCAGGCCAAGCAGGCGATCGCCGAGGCCACGGTGGAGTTGATCCGCGACGGCGAGACGGTCGTGCTGGACAGCGGCACCACGGCGCTGGAAGTGGCCCGCCGGCTGCGCGACCGGGCGGTGACGGTGCTGCCGCTCTCGCTGCATGCCGTGACCGAACTCCTTGACGCCCCAAGGGTTCGGCTGCTGATCCCGGGCGGAGAGCCGCGCCGGGGCGAGCTGGCCATGGTCGGTCCGCTGACCCTGAACTCGTTGAAACAGCTGCGATTCGACGTCGCCGTGGTGAGCCCCTGCGCGTTCAGCCTCGACTCCGGGCTCACCGCGTTCGACCTGGACGACGCGGAGGTCAAGCAGCAGGCCATCGCGGTGTCCGGGCGCACGCTCGCGCTGGTCGACGGCGCGAAATGGGATCGCGCCGCACTGGCCCACGTCTGTGCCGCCGATCGCCCCGACGTCGTCGTCACCGACCCGACCGCACCCGAGGACCAGCGCCAGGCGCTGGCTGACCGCGGCGTGCTGGTGCACGTTAGCCCCGATTTTGATTGACGAGGAGAACGCATGACCTCGCCCCCGAGGGCCGCCCGGGCCGCGACCTTCCTGATCTTCGGCCTGAACGGCTTCGGCCTCGGCATGTGGCTGGTGCACCTGCCGAACGTCGAGCGGGACATCGGCGTCCCGCACAGCGTGCTGGGCCTGCTGCTGCTGGTGCTGGGCGGTTCCGCCCTGATCGGCATGCAGGTCCTGGGTCCGTTGGTGGACAGGGTCGGTCCCCGCCGGCTGACCCCGGCCGCCGCCGCGGCGTTCGGCCTGTCGCTGACCGTGGTCGGCTGGCTGCCCTCGTGGTGGTCGCTCGGCCTGATGCTGATCGTGATGGGTTTCGCCAACGGCGGCCTCGACGTGGCCATGAACGCCCATGCCGTGGTGGTGGAACGGGGTTACCCGCGACCGATCATGGCCGCGTTCCACGCCATGTGGTCGATCGGCGGCGCTTTCGCGGCCGGGATCGGCTCGGTCGTGCTCAACGCCGCCGTGCCGACCGGCATCACGCTGACCGCCGTCGGCCTGTTCGTCGCCGCGCTGTCCCTGGTCGCCGGGCGGTTCACCATCGACGCCGACCACCACCAGCAACAGCACGAGGAAAGCTTTGTCACGGAGGCGAAGCCGGCCCCGAAGGGGCTGGTCTGGATCCTCGGTTTCCTGGCGCTGGCGCTGATGCTGTCCGAGGGCGTGGCCAACGACTGGGCGACGCTGGAGCTCAAGGGCATCCTCAACGCCTCGGCCGGCGTGGCCCCGCTCGGCTACGGCGCGTTCGCGGTGGCCATGACCGTCGGCCGGTTCGCCACCGACCGGGTCGCGGCGAAGATCGGCGCGACCCGGATCGTCCGCTACGGCGCGGCAATCGCCGCGATCGGCCTGACGATCGTGACGGTGTCGCCGTGGATCTGGTTGGCGCTGGTGGGGTACGCGCTGTTCGGCATCGGGTTGGCCGGCGGCGTGCCGCAGCTGTTCACCGCCGCCGGCAACCTCGACCACCGCTCGGCCGGCGCCCTGATGGCCAGGGTCGTCGGCCTCGGCTACGTCGGTCTGCTGGCCGGGCCGGCCGTCATCGGCGGCCTGACCCGGTTCATGCCGCTCAACGTGGCCTTCGCCGTGCCGATCGTGCTGTGCGTGCTGACCGTGGTGTTCGCCTCCGCGCTCAATCCCCGTGAGGACAGCGAACTCGTCGGTCAGCGGCCGATGCGGAACGTGTAGTCCAGCCGGTGCCAGCCGTCCGCCGTCACCTCACGGCCGGCGGGCGGCTCGCCCTCGGCCTTCGGGAAGTCCACGATCAGCCCGTTCTTGACGCCGAACACCGTGTCGGAGTCCATGTACGCGCCGCCCTTCACGAACAGCTGGGTGACCAGCGTGTGGTAGTGCGGGGCCATGATCATGAAGTGCACGTGCGGGGCCCGGTAGGGATGCCGTGCGGTGCCGCCCAGCATCTGCCCGACCGGGCCGTCCTCCGGCACCGGGTACTCGTGCGGCAGCGTCGTCCAGAACGTCAGCCTGCCCTCGTCGTCGGCGACGAACCGGGCCCGCAGCACCGGACCGTCCACTTCGGCCAGTTGCACGTCGTAGAAGCCGTCCTTGTTGGCCTGCCACACATCCACCACCGCGCCCGGCACCGGCTTGCCCTCGGTGTCGATGATCTCGGTGGACACCCACAGCGGCTCGCCGTCCAGTCCGCCGGAGATGTCGGCGCCGTGCTCCATGGCCGGCGGACCCTCCACATAGAACGGTCCGAGCACCGCGGACGGCGTGGTCAGCGGGCTGCGCGAGTTGGTCAGCGCGTCGACGATGCTGGACACGCCGAGCGTGTCCGACAGCAGCACGAACTCCTTGCGCTTGTCATCGCTGATCTGCCCGGTCCTGGTGAGGAAGTCGATGGCGAACAGCCACTCGTCCTCGGTCAGGTCGTTGTGCACGGCGAAGTGGTGCAGGTGCTGGACCAGGTCGGTGATCAGCTGCTTGAGCCGCGGGTCGGGGGTGTTGTCGAAGCTGGCCAACACCTGCGCGGTCAGCGCGCTCAGAGTGGGCGCGCCGTCCGGCCGGGTGCCGGCCCACGCCGCGTGCAGCACCGACGCCGGCTCAATACCGTCCAAAGAGGACTCAGGCAGGCCCAGCTCGCGGAGCGAGGTCGGGCCGCCGAGCTCGGTCACCAGGTCGAACACGGCCGCCGCGGCGTCCGGCACATCCAGCGCCTCGGCAACCTTCGCCAGTGCCTCCGGCGACTCCTTTTCCTTGTACGCCATGACCTGCGGCAGCATCACCGTGTGGGTCTCGGCGTGCGGCAGGTCGAACTGGCCGCCGAGCTGGTGGCACAGCTTGTGGTGCAGGCCCATGCTGACCGAGGCCAGGCAGCTGCCGGCCAGCCAGGCCGATTCCAGCAGCTCGGCCCGTGCGTCCACATCGGACGGATCGGCCACGATCAGGGGCAGCGAGTGTGTGATGCCACGGATCGCCTGTACGGCAATGGCATCGACGACCGGGTTGGCCTCCGGTGCGTACAGCGCCTCGACCGCGTGGGCCATGGCGTTGATCGAGCTGGTCACCGTGGTCGGCACCGGCAGGTCCAGCGTCAGGTCCACGTCGTAGATCACGGTCTCCGGCAGGACGTCCGGCGAACGGCGGGTGGTCTTCTGGCCGTTCTCGGTCTCGCCCAGGATCGGCGTCACCTCGGAACCGGAGTACGTGGTGGGCAGGATCACCTGCGGCACACCGGTTCGCGCCGCCAGGGCCTTGGCCAGCCCGGTGGCCGAGCCGCCGCCGACCGCGACCACGCAGTCCGCGGCGGCCGACGTCAACACGTCCAGCGCCTGCGCGGTCACCTCGACGGGAGTGTGCATGCGCGCCCCGTCGAACCGTGCGACGACCAGATCACCCAGCGCCGCGGCGACCTTCTCACCGTGCCGCGGCCGGGCCAGCAGCAGCACCCGGGAACCGCCCAGCCGCCGCACCTCCTCGGCGGCCTGCGCCACCGTGCCGGCGCCGAAGACGACCCGGGTGGGGCTGGGGGAGTGCACGAAACCGCGCGTCATGGCTCAGCCTCGGATCTGGTCGTGCAGCGCGGTCAGCAGCTCGCGCAGCAGGTTGATGGTCATCTCGTCGGTGATGTTGCCGCCGTCGTCGAACCGCTGCGCCGCGCCGAACAGCATCAGCTCCGGCTTCACGACCACGTGTGAGTGCGTCCACAGGAACACCTGGCGCAGCGCCAGCTGCGCGCGCACCGTGCCGAACTGGCTCGGCGACGCGCCCATGATGGCGATGTGCTTGTGCCGCAGCACCGAGCTCGCCGCCGGGCGGGAGGCCCAGTCCAGCAGGTTCTTCAGCCCGCCGGGGATGGAGTAGTTGTACTCCGGGGTGGCGATGAGCAGGCCGTCCGCGTCGGCGATGGCCAGCCGCAGCCGGGCGACCGACTCGGGCAGGTTCTCGTCGGTGTCCAGGTCGCCGTTGTACAGCGGCAGGTCGTTCATGCCCTCGTACAGGGTGATGTCGAGGCCGGCCGGCGCGTGCTTCTGGGCGTTGCGCACCAGGGCCGTGTTGAACGAGCCGGCGCGCAGGCTGCCGGAGATCGCCAGGATGTTCAGATCGCTCACAGTGTCCATTTCACCGTTGAATCAGGACCGGTGCCAGTCGCATCTCGACATGAACCCATTCGGAAAGTTTCGGTATTCCAGGTCACTCCCTTGCCGCGCGCACCAGCCAGCACGGCAATTCCGGCCACTGAGTGGCAGAACGGCCGACCGCGTCGAAGAAGGCAACCATGGTCGCGCCGTTCGCGATCAACGTGCCCTCGGTGAAGTCGGTGATGGTCCACCCGTTGTCGGACAACGGCTTCCGAACATCCTGTTCGGACTGGGGGAACGGCGCCGGCAGGCCGTCGCGGACCTGGTCGGAGAACGTCAGCAGGTGCAGGATCGCGCCCGGTCTGGTGGCGCGGCGCAGTGCGTGCAGATGGCGGATTCGGTCGGTGCCGTCCAGACAGTGAAAGAGAGCACAGCTCAGCACGGTGTCGAAACGGGCAGCGTAACCGGCGAGATCGGTCGCGTCGGCCACGGCGAAATGCACGCCGTTGTCCGGAAAGCGTTGGGCGGCCTGGGCGATCACGGTCGGGCTGCTGTCGATGGCGGTCACTTCGTGCCCCTGGCCGGCCACGAACGCCGCGTTGTCGCCCAGCCCGCAGCCGACGTCGAGCACCTCGCCGTGGAAGTCGAGGCCGGCCAGCACCGGCTGCGGCCGGCCGATGTCCCAGGGGATGCCGTTGTGCCTGAGGCCGGGGGCGAGCGGTTCGCCCTGGTAGAAGGCGTCGAAGTCGTGGCTCATGGGTCCCAGTCTGCGACGCCGCCGGTGGGCTCGCCTACCGTGGTGGCGTATTCCGGCGCTACGCTGCCCGATGTGACGGAATCTGTCGTGTTGGACGATGTCGATCGCGGACTCCTGCACGCTTTGCAGCTCGATGGCCGGATTCCGTTCGCCCGCGTGGCCGAGGTCCTCGGCGTCGCGGAGACGACTGTCGCGCGCCGGTACAAGCGGCTGCGGTCGGTCGCCGGGCTGCGGGTGGTCGGCGCGGTCAACGGCGTGCTGTTCGGTCGGAGCGCCTGGACGCTACGCCTGCGCTGTACGCCCGATGTGGCTCTGCCGTTGGCCCGGGCGCTGGCGAAACGTCCCGATGTGTCTTGGGTGCACGTGATGTCCGGTGGCGCGGAGATCTCCTGCCACGCTCAGCTGCCGCCCGGCGAGGAGACGTTGCTGCTGGAGAAGTTGCCGCGGGCCGGGCGGGTTCTGGGCGTCAGCGCGCACTCCGTGTTGGCCGCCTTCACGTTGCCGTCCGACTGGTCCGGCTTGCACTGGCTCGACCCCGTACAGGTTTCAGGGCTGCGACCTGTCGAACCGAGTGTTGCTCAGGTCGAGGTCGATGATACCGACGAGGCGTTGCTGGAGCTGCTGGCGGTCGACGGCCGCATGTCGTACGCGGAGCTGGCCGGGCGCGCCGCGCTGTCCGAGTCCACCGTTCGGCGGAGGCTGGATATCCTGCGGCACAACGGGGTTGTGTCGTACCAAGTGGACGTTCCGCCTTCGGTGCTGGGTTACGGCATCCAGGCGCGGCTGTGGATGACCGTGCCGCCGCACGCGTTGACCGACGTCGGCCGCCGGCTCGCCGAGCACGCCGCGACGTCGTTCGTCGCCGCGACGACCGGCCCGACCAACCTTGTCGCGGTCGTGGCGTGTCGGGATTCCGGTGGGCTGTACCGGTATCTGACCGAGAAGGTCGGGGCGCTGCGGGAGATCACGTCACTGGAGACCGCGGTGTTGATGCGCACGGTCAAGCAGGGCTAGCGCCGCGCGTTTGGCCTGGTGGGCGGGCTCGACGGTGCCGCAGATGGCCGCCATGGTGATGGCCCCCTCGGCCAGCAGCGTGAGCTGGTCGCCCAGTTCGTCGTCGCCGGCCAGGTCGCGGATGAGCCGGCGGAACGCCTCCTTGTGCCGGCGGGCGATGTCGGCCACGGCCGTGGAGGTCCCGCCGAGCTCGCCGAAGGAGTTCACGAAGGCGCAGCCGCGGAAGTCGGGCTCGGCGAACCACGCGGCCAGCCAGTCGAACACGGCCGGCACGTCGGTGGCGTAGGCACGGACGGAGGCCAGCCAGCGCTCGTCGCGGGCGGCGAGGTAACCGAGCACGAGCTGGTCCTTGGACGGAAACAGCTGGTAGAGCCGCTTGAGCGACACGCCGGCGGCCGCCCGCACCTGGTCCATGCCGACCTGCTGCACGCCGCGCTCGTAGAACAGCGCTTCGGCCGCGGCCAGCACCTCGGCTTCCTCGATCATGTCCGCCCCTTGCGTGGAGAACCAACGTTCTCCTAGGGTAGCTCGGAGAACGCTCGTTCTCTACCGATCGGAGCCGATCATGTCCGAGCAGCGTCCGCCCCAGCGTCCACCACTGCCGCCGTTCACCGAGGAGACCGCCCGCGCCAAAGTGCAGGCGGCCGAGGACGCGTGGAACACGCGCGACCCGGCTCGGGTGGCGCTCGCCTACACCGAGGACTCGGAGTGGCGCAATCGGGACACCTTCGTCAAGGGCCGTGACGAGATCCGCGAGTTCCTGCGCGGCAAGTGGGACCGGGAGCTGGACTACAAGCTGCGCAAGGAACTCTGGGCCTTCACCGGCAACCGCATCGCGGTGCGCTTCGAGTACGAGTGCCGCGACGTGGACGGGCAGTGGTGGCGCAGCTACGGCAACGAGATGTGGGAGTTCGACGAGAACGGCCTGATGGCCCGGCGCTACGCCAGCATCAACGACCTCAAGATCACCGCGGATGAGCGCAGGCTCGCTCTGTAGGGTCGGGGCATGACCTCGGCGCATGATCACGTGATGGCGGGCCTGGACGATGTCCGGGTCGCCCTCGAAGACCTCTACCGGGACCTGCACGCCCACCCGGAGCTGGCTTTCGAGGAGCATCGCACCGCCGCCGAGGTCGCGCGACGGGCGGCGGCGGCCGGCTACGAGGTCGCCACCGGAGTCGGCCGAACCGGCGTGGTTGCCGTGCTGCGCAATGGAAACGGGCCGACCGTGCTGCTGCGGGCCGACATGGACGCGCTGCCGGTGCAGGAGCAGACTGACCTGCCGTATTCGTCGACGGTCGACGGCGTGATGCACGCGTGCGGGCACGACATGCACACCGTGTGTCTGCTCGGGGCGCTCGACCTGCTGGCCCGCGGCCGTGACCAGTGGGCCGGGACGGTGCTCGCCGTGTTCCAGCCGGCCGAGGAGCTGGCCACCGGGGCCGAGGCCATGGTCGACGATGATCTCTACGAGCGCTTCGGCCGGCCGGACGTCACGCTGGGCCAGCACCTCGCGCCCATCCCGGCCGGCTGGGTCGGCTGCCACGCCGGGCCCGCGTTCGCCGCCACCGACACCCTCGACGTGCGGCTGCACGGCAAGGGCGGGCACGGTTCGCGGCCGGAGACCACCGTCGACCCGGTAGTGCTCGCTGCCGCCGTCGTGCTGCGGCTGCAAACCATCGTCGCCCGCGAGGTCGCGGCCAAGGACTCGGCCGTGGTCACCGTCGGGACCATTCACGGGGGGACCAAGGACAACATCATTCCCGACCACGTCGACCTGGGCGTCAACGTGCGGACCTTCGACGACCAGGTGCGGACCCGGGTCTTGGCCGCAATCGAACGCATCGTGCGGGCCGAGGCGGCCGCCGCCGGCGCGCCCAAGGAGCCGGAGATCGTCCGGTCCAACGCCTTTCCGGTGCTGGTCAACGACGAGGCCGCGATGGCCCGCACCAAGGCCGCGTTCGACGCCGTGTTTCCCATGGTCATCGACCCCGGGCCGGTGACCGGCAGCGAGGACTTCGGCCACTTCGGCGCGGCCGCCGGCGTGCCCACCTGCTACTGGCTGTTCGGCGGCGAGGACCAGGAGCGCTTCGTGACGGCCTACACCGGCGGCACGTTCGAGCGGGACATCCCGTCCAACCACTCGCCCAAGTTCGCGCCCCTGCTCCAGCCCACCCTCGACGGCGGCGTCACCGCCCTCGTCACCGCCGCACTCGCCTGGCTCGCCCCGCCGGCCTGAACGTCACATGCGCTCCGCACTTGCCTCCAGGCGTCACATGAGGAGCGCATGTGGCATTGGGCGGTATGGCGGTT
Source organism: Kutzneria chonburiensis (assembly GCF_028622115.1). NCBI lineage: Bacteria > Bacillati > Actinomycetota > Actinomycetes > Pseudonocardiales > Pseudonocardiaceae > Kutzneria > Kutzneria chonburiensis. The sequence goes on along the minus strand of NZ_CP097263.1, from coordinate 4,144,086 downwards.
CGGATGTCACATGCGCTCCGTACTTGCCGCTGGGCGTCAAGTGAGGAGCGCATGTGACATTGGGCGGGTGGGGCGTCAGGAGACGGGGGCGCGGTGGCCGGGTCTGGCCGGCTCGGTTGCCGTGTCCTTCTTGCGCGGCTCGCCCAGCGCGACCTTGATGCGGCCGTCCGGCAGGGTCACCCAGTGCAGGCCGCTGGCCGCGGCCAGTTGGTCGAAGATCGGAGTGCCTGGCGACATCAGCAAAACTCCCTCCCCAGGTGCTGATGCCTGCCTACCAGGGTCCGCCGCCGCCCGAGGGTGAAACTACCCCCACGGGGGTAACCCGATCAGGCTCTTTCCACTCGCCAGTACTGCCGGGTGGCCGGCGAGGTCACCGGGGCCGACTCCACGAACTCCTTGAAGCGCAGCAGGATGCCGGCCGGCGTGGTGTCCGGGTCCGCGCGCAGCACGAGTCGGGTGGTGTGGGTGTCGATGTACTCGAAAGTGACCCGTCCGCCGGGCCAGGCGATGAGCTCGTTCCGGCGGTGCGCGGTCACGGGGCGCGGCGAGGAGCTGTGGCTGTCCCATTGCTCGTACGCGGTGCGCAGGGGCACCGCGAGCTCGACCGTCTCCTCGAAGGAGTTCATGTGGGGTGCTTTCCTTGTCGTTCTAGCCGGCCGAGGAGTCGACCAGCCAGTCCGGCGCCCGGGCGCCGCCCTCGCGACACGCCGTCAGCAGGTCGGTGGTCCACAGCAGCAGGTGCATCAGCGCGACGGTGTCCTCTTCCGGATCGTGCCGGTCGAAGACCAGGCCCAGCTGCACGTCCGCGGACTGCTCGTCGGCGTTGACCAGCGCCATCACCGCGCGGAAGCTGGCCCGCAGCGGCGGGTCGATGTCGTCGATCGGGATCTCGTTGCCCTCGGTGTCGCCCAGCTGCATCTTGATCGGTGCACCATCCCCGACCTGCACACACAGAGACTTCAGCATGTCGGCCGAGGCGTCGGCCAGCACGTCGGCGGCCTCTCTCGGGCTGTGGTCGGCGCCGCGGTACAGCGACGTCAACGCGTCCAGCGCCCCGTCGGGGTCCGAGGCCTGCATCCGGTCCACCGCGGTGCGCACCAGCAGGCGCACCATGCCGTCCTTGCGCTCGCTCATCGGTCCTCCCTCCCGATCTCCATCAAGAACTGGGATTACCCGGTCCGGTTGATCTCAATCCTCCGAACGCCAGAACTACGGATTCAACCGGTGATGGATGTCATGCAGCGCTTGGTGAATTCCCACATAAACCTCATACAGGTGGTTGGATTCTGACGGCTCGACCGTCGCCCGGACGGCGACAGCGGCCTCACCTGCGGTTTCGACGTCGGGATGCAGGCCGGCGCCGACCGAGCCGAGCAGGGCCGCGCCCAGCGCCGCGCTGTCGTGCACGCGGAGCTGCCGGACCGGGCGTTGCAGGACGTCCGCATGCAACTGGGCCCAGAAGTCGCTGCGCGCCCCGCCGCCGACGAAGGCAAGCGCTTTCATCGGCCGGCCGGCGGCCTGTTCGACGAAGTCGAGCACGTGCCGGGCCGACATCGCGACGCCTTCGAGCACCGCTCGGGACAGGTCGGCTCGTGTGGTCGCGGCGCTCACGTTCAGGAAGCTCGCCCGCAGCGAGGAATCCCAGAGCGGGGCCCGTTCGCCGGACAGATAGGGCGTGAAGATCACCTGTGACCTGCCGTTGGCGGCGTCGGCGAACACCTCGGGGATGCTCAGGCCGCTGGTCTCGCTCCACCATCGCACGGCGTCGCCGGCGGCCTGCGTCGGGCCGGCGTGCACGTAGAGTCCGTTGCGGGGCGGGAAGGTGACGATCCCGGCGGTCGGGACGTTCTCCGTCGACGCGCCGGCCACCACCAGCGACGTTCCGCACGAGATCATGCCCCGGCCGGGTTCCGTGGTGGCCGTGCCGAAGACCGCTCCGTACGCGTCCATCGTGCCGACGACCAGGCCGTTTCCGAGGATGGTTTCCGGCGCGAGGATCTCCGGCAGCCGTTCCTGGAGGCCGTCGGTCATGGCCTCGGCGAGATAGCCGTCGGCGTTGGCGATCCGGACGCCGGACAGCAGGTCAGTGGCCACCCGGCCGGTCAGCTTGGCGCCGATGAAGTCCTTCGGGCTCAGGATCCAGCGGGCTTTGCGCCAGGCCTCGGGCTCGTTGCGGGCGAACCACTCCGCCCGCGCGCCGACGAACGAGGCGTCCAGCACGATCGGCCCGCCCCAGATGCGCTGTTTGTCGGCTTCCGTGTACCGGCCGTCGAGCTCCTTGGCGATCGCCGCGCAGCGCTGGTCCTGCCAGATGATCGCCGTCGTCAACGGGTTCAGGTCGGCGTCCACCAGTAGATGCGTGTTGACCTGGCTGACGATCCCGGCCGCGCGGATCCGGTAGCGGGCCGTCATCGCGGTCACGCCTTCGTCGACCGCCCGCCACCAGTCGTTCGCGTCCTGCTCGGCCCAGCCCAGTCGCGGGCGGTGGATCGGGTAGCCGACCGTGCGGGTTTCGAGGGGTTCCCCGTCGAGGCCGAACGCCGCGACCTTCGCCGCCGTGGTGCCGACGTCGATTCCGAGCATGACTTCCCGCACGCCCTGACCTCCGTGAGTCCCGCTCTCCGTCACACCGAAATGCGGTTTCGCGCACACTCGGATGTCACATGCGCGTCGTTGTTGCCTCCCAGAGGCACGTGCGGACCGCATGTGACTGGAGCCTTCTGCTCGAAACCTACATTCGGTGTGCCGCTAGGCGGGACTCGCGGGGGTTTGGGTTACGGCCTTGGTGCGCATGAGGAAGTCGGTGAGGTAGCTGTCGTGGGGGAGATGCGGGTGGAAGTAGTGGGTCGGGCGGTCGCCGACGTAGAGGTTGGCGATGGTCGGTTCGGCCAGCAGTTCGGCGATGAGGGACTGGTCGTTGGTCATGGCCGTGAGGACGAGGGTGTTGCGCAGGGGCTGCATGCCGTCGGCGCGGGACCAGGGGGCGATCCAGGCGCACGGGAAGGGCAGTTCGGCGCCTAGCTGCGGGGCAGTGGCCGACGGCAGGAGGTGCAGGGCCGGGCGGAGCACGGCGGATCCGTCACCGAGGTCGGTGACGAGTTGATCGACACCGAGCAAGGGGTGAGTGCCGGCGGTGCGGTGGGCGAGGTGGTCGCGCAGGGTCAGGGCCGCGGCGAGGGGATAGCGCGGGAGCACGGAATTCGGGAGGGCGGCCAGTTTGGCGGCGAGGGCAGTGGCCAGGGGAGTGGGATCGCCTTCGACGAGGATGCCGGTCGCGTTGATGCAGCCGACGCCGCCGTGGTGGGCGATCGAGGAAACGATGGTGTCGAGGGAGGGAGCCCACTCGGCGGTGAGCAGGATCTTGCTGCGGCCGGGGCCCTGGGGGAGGACCTTGGGATTGTCGGCGTACTTGGCGATGACGTCGTCGCCGCCGTAGACCAGGCCGAGGTCGGCGCAGCGGAGCAGCTCGTCGGCGACGTCGTGCTCGCACGGAAGCAGGGCAACGTGATCGGGTGGGAAGCCGGCGGCGCGGAGGGCGGAGATGAGTCGGTGCGGGGTGAAAGGCTCCCGCCGGGAGGGGCGGACGGCGACGCGGTAGCCGAGGGCAAGTGCTTGCAGCCACAGGGAATGCACGGCGGGGTGGTTGCCGGCGGCCAACACGGTGAAGACGGTGCCGCGGCGGACCCACACGCCGCCTTCGTCCACAAGGGACTCCGAAGCCCCGATGGGCCGGCCCTGCTGAGCGGCAGTGTAGGCCGTGCAACAGGCTTCGGCGAGGGTCTCGACGGCGCTGCGGATGTCGTCCCGGGGCAGCCCGGAAACGCGGGTGACCACGTCCACATAGGACTCGGAGTCCTTGGCGAACAAGGAACCGGCGAGTGTCAAGGCCTTGAGTCGGTCGGCCAGCGGCAGCGGCGTCGACCGGTTCAACGCAGCCATGGTGCGCGTGACGAAAAGGCGCGGTACCAAGGTGACGGAAGCGACTGGGGAGCCGGTGACGTCGGTGATCGGCAACTGCTTACGTGCGCGGTAAGGCCCGGCGGGGCCGAGGGCGTCGACCGCCAACACGGCTAGTACACGCCCTCGATGACCGGCTTGGCCCCGAACAGCTGCACGGGCGCGAGGTCGGCCAGCGAATCGCCGGGCTGGCCGGGAAGAGCGGGTACGCGGATGGCGGTGTCACGCTCAAGGTTGTTGGGCAGCAACATGGATCGGCTCACGTGATTGGTGACGACCTGGCCGCGCCGGCCGTAGGGCACGGGTTCCAGCGTCACCGGATCCACCACCTGGAAGGTGATGTGCGGCCCGAAGCCGTCGAACACCGGGAACTCGGTGTCGCCGAGCCGCTGGTTGGCGCCGCCCATGATCATGGTGCTGCCGTACACGCCGTGCAGCGCGATGCCGGGGAAGACCTCGGTGCGGAACAGGTCGTGCGTGTCGGCGTCCAGGTGCGCGCCGGCCCACATGATCAGCCGCACGTCGCGGTTGATGATCTCGAGCAGATCCTCGCGGCGGGCCAGGCGTTCCAGCAGGGGCGGCGTGGTCACGATCACGCCGATGTCTTGGCTGAGCAGGATATGCGAGGACTGCTCGACCAGGTGTTCGATGTACGCGTCGGCCTGCGCGGTCTGGCCGGAGGCCATGAGCTTGCGGACCCAGCGCGGATCCAGGTCCACTGTGTACAGGAACCCGCGCCGGGCCCGCGCCACCAGGCCGATGAAGTGCCCGACGGCGTGCGGCCCGGTCGGCAGGATGCCCAGCCAGTTCAGGCCGAGCGGGACGCCGAGCCGGTCGAGCGGCTCCAGCATGTGCGTGATCATCCGCTGGAGCCAGTCGTTGAGGAACACCACCCGCTTGGGTGCGCCGGTGGTGCCGCCGCTGTCGTACACGCCGACGATCTCGGCGGAATCGCCGTAGCCACGCGGGATCAGCTGTTCCGGGCGCACGTCCCGGAGTTGGTCGACCACGTTGGGGAACAGCCGCAGGTCGGCCACCGACCGGACCCGCTCGCGCGGATCGAAGCCGAGCGAGTCGGCCTGCGCGAGCCAGAACGGCGATCCCGTCGCGGGATCGAAGTGCCACCGCATGGCCGCGCGGATGTACTCGTCGGCATCGTCGCCGGCCGAATCAGGCCCGGATGAATCAGCACTGTCCCACACGTGGTCGAACATAACCCGGCGCCATCCCGCGTGGAGTACATCATCCGGGTGTACCCCAGGCTGCGGCCAACAACTCGTACGAGCGAACGCGGGCGTCGTGGTCGTGGGTGATCGTGGTGACGACGACCTCGTCCGCACCGGCCTTGTCCCGCAGTTCCGCCAGGCCGGCGGCCACTTCCTCGGGTGCGCCGACGAACTGGGCGGCCACCCGGTCGGCCACCGAGGCGCGCTGCCGTTCGGTCCAGGGGAATGCCGCCACCTCGGCCGGTGAGGGATAGGGCGGCGCGCCGGTGCTGGACCGCACGCCGAGCACCCACTGGCCGTAGCCGCTGGCCAGTTCCCTTGCCGCCGCAGTGGTTTCGGCCACGACCACGTCGGCCGACACCGCCACGTACGGCTCGGCCAGCCGCTGCGACGGCACGAAAGCCGCGCGGTAGGCGGCAATCGCGTCGAACGCCGCGTCCGGGGCGAAGTGGTAGGCCGCGCCGAACGGCAGGCCCAGCGCCCCGGCGACGCGGGCGCTCTCGCCCGGCGTGGAGCCGTGGATCCACACCTGCAAGCGCGCGTGCTCCGCCGCGACGGCGTGATACGGCCCCGTGCCGTCTACGAAATCCAGGATCGCTTGCACCTGCTCGAAATACGAGCCGGCGTCCACCGGGATGAGGATCCGGTTCAGCTGCTCCCACACCGTCAGCTGCGCGTCCGGAACCTGGCCGACCACCTCGGCCAGCTTGGTCGTCCCGGACCGACCGAGGCCGAGGTCGACGCGGTCGGGATGCAGGTGCGCGAGAGTGCCGAACTGCTCGGCCGCGACCACCGGCGAGATGTAGCCCATCAGCACCGCGGCCGGGCCGACGCGGATCCGTGACGTGGCTTCGGCGATGGCGGTGGCGAGCACGGACGGGGCCGCCGCGGCCACGCCCGGCGTGAGGTGGTGCTGGGCCACCCAGAAACGGTGGTAGCCCAGCTCCTCCGCCCGCCGGGCGAGGTCGACGCTGTTGCGCAGCGACTCGGCCGCGCTGCCGCCGGACACGATCGGCGACAAGTCCAGTACGGACAGTGGGATCATGGTCCTACGATACGGTGACGAAGACATCCGTTCGGTTGTCGGGCTGCCCACTGTTGGTCTTGGCGAACACGGAGACGAAACACCCGCCGGCGGCGGCCATGCCGTGGTAGTCGCCGACGTAGTACGAGCCGTCGGTCACCACCGGCGCCGACGTGATGTCGAACGGGCCGGCCAACTTGTTGGCCCGCCACGAGGTTCCGGTGGCCGAGGTGGCCTGCCAGTACGTGGTGCCGGTGCTGTCGAGCTGGTAGTAGGTCACGCCGACGACGCCGTCCGAGTTGACCGCGACGGCCGGCATGAACTGCTTGGCCGGCGACGAGCCCACCGGCACCGGCGCGGACCAGGTGGCCCCGGCGTCGGTGGAGGTGGCCAGCACGATGCCGTCGTGGTCGCCGGTGAACTGCGAACCCTGCCACACGGCCCGGAGCTCGCCGTTCGGTCCGGCCGCGAGCTGGCCGAAGATGGCGTGCCCGTCGCGGACGTTCTTGCCGCCCGGCTCCTTGGTGCCGACGGCCGTCGCCGGGGCGATGACCGTCGGGGCCGACCAGGTCTCGCCGCGGTCGGCCGAGGTGGCCGACCGCCACGACGTCGCGTAGTCGCTGGTGCCGGGAATCGGCTCGTAGTAGGCGAAGAAGGCGACCAGCTTGCCCTGCACCGCGGCCAGCCGGATGCCGGAGACGCCCTTGGTGGCGTCGAAGCCGACGACCTTGCGGGCCTCGCCCCACGTGGTGCCGCCGTCGCCGCTGTGGGCCAGGTAGATCGGGGCGGTGCCGTCGTTCAGGTCGATCCGGTCCCACGCCACGTAGACGTCCTTGCCGTTGGCGTAGACCGTCGGCAGGTCGTTCCAGATGTTGTCCGTGTCGCCGGTGCCCTCACGGGTGATCGTGGTCGGCGGGCCCCAGCTGCGGCCGCCGTCGCCGGACCTGACCACCAGGATCGCGTGATCACCGTGCGGCGTGGTGGTGTTCATGCTCAGCGACGTCAGGAACACCTGGCCGTTGTTGCCGATGCTGACCTGGGTGTCCGTGGCCCGGTCGAAGCCGCCGCCGGCGCACGTCGACACCGCGGGCGGCGTCGCGTACGTCCAGGTGCGGCCGCCGTCGAAGGTCGCCGCCGTGATCAGGCCGTGGCCGCCGACGCCCGACCAGCGGTCGGTCTGGAAGGCGCTGACCATGTGCGCCGGGTTGTGCGGGTCGACCGCGATGTCCGGCTGCACCTCGGCGTTCGGGTAGTTGGTGCCGACCGGGTCCTTGTGGTCGCAGCCCGCCGGGAAGGGGCTGGCCTGCGAGATCTTCGTGACTGACGACGTGGCGTCGGCGTAGGCCGTCGGGGCCAGCAGCAGCAAGCCGGCCATGGCCGTGACCAGGTACTTTTTCATGTGGTTCCCCCTGCTCGGTGGCGGCAGGACCCTAACCTGGCACCCGCTCGTCAAGGAAGAAAAGCGCCAATCCGGTCACGATCAACAAATTCGCACCCCAGACAGCCATGTTCCCGATGCGCTCCGTGATCAGTGCGCCCACCGCCGCGCCGAGGAGGAAACACAGCACCACCAGGCCGAACGTCCGAGCCTGAACGGCCGCGTCCTGATCCCGCCGAAACACCGCCCGGTACGTCGCCCGGGCCGCCGTGCGCAGGTTGCCGGTGGTCATGGTCGTGTTCACCGACCACTCCCGGACCGTGCCGAAGGTGGCGTTCTGCAGCGCCGCCACGAACGCCACCGCCAGCACCACCGCGCTGCTGGCGAACCAGGTCGGGATCGCCCCCACGACCAGCAGGACGGCGATCTCGATCAGCAGCACCACCCGCACCGGCCGGCGCACCACCGGCGCGATACGGGGATGGGTCAGCGTCTCCGCCGCCGCCACGCCCAGCACGAAGGCGATCAGCGGCGGCACATGGGCCAGCGCCCCGGCCACGTCGCCCCGGGCCGCGTCCACGCCCAGCAGCACCACGTTGCCCGTCTGCGCGTTGGCGAACACGCCACCGTGGGCCACGAAGGTGAACGCGTCCAGGTAGCCACCGGCAATGCCGAGCAGCACGATCAGCCGCAACGTCTTGGCGGTGATGACCTCCATGGGCCCAGAGTCTGCCCCGCCGCCGCCTCACCCTCCTTGATCAACGCGCAATTCCTCCACTCCGAGTGCTGGAATGCCCCCTTCCAAGCATCAAGGGCTTGACTGGACGTGGGGGTGGGAGTAGTGGCGGAGAGCGCTTGCCCGGCCGCAGAAGTGGAGGTACGGGGAGCCGTCGGCCAGCGAGTAGAAGCTGACCGGGAGCCAGTGGTCGCTGCCGGTGAGAGGCACCAGATACACGTCGGGCTCCAAGGCGACCATGGGGAGTTCCTCCACCGGATCGGCGACGTACTCGGCGAGCTTGCCGAGGGTGGTCACGCGGAGCACGGGCCGGCCGTCGGAGATCAGCACCTCGATGCGCTGACCGGCCCGCTCGTACGTGCCGACGTAGTCGACCGGCAACAGCCCCAGCGGCGTAGCGGGCGGCACGGGCTGGTGGGCCATCTCGATGCCGGCCAGTTTGGCGAAGATCTCCCGGAACAGGTCCTCGTACAAGTGAGGAGTACGCCGGTTGGTCAGCAGCGCGACGGCCAATCCCTGCGACGGCAGCAGCACGAGATGGGACTGCTGCCCGATGGTCGAACCATCGTGTCCGATGAGCGGCTGACCGTCCCACACGAAACGCTGCCAGCCCAGGCCCCAGGTCTCGGCCAGCGAGTACTTGGCCTCGACGCGAACCTGTAAAGCCTGCATCTGGGCCAGCGACGACGCGGTCAGCAACGGGCCGCCGTCGAGGTGGAGGCGAGCGAACGTCAGCAGGTCGGAGACCGTCGACGCGATGGTGCCGGCGGGACCGATGGCGCGCGGAAGTTGCCACTGCCGCACGGGAATCGTCCGGTCATCCTCAACCATGTGCCCCACGGCGGCCGAACGCAGCAGCGCATCCTCCGGAAGGGTGACGGTGTCCGAAAGGCCCAGTGGCTCGAACACCAGCTCCCGCATGGCGTCGTCCCACACCTTCCCGGTGACCTGCTCGAGGACCCGGCCGGCCAGGCTGAAACCGGAGTTGCAGTACGACCAGGTCGCGCCGAGCGGCGAGTTCTGTGCCACATCGGCCAACTGGGCGACATAGCGGGTCAGGCAGTCGTCGCCGCGCCCGGTGTCGACGATGACATCGCCGTCGATGCCACTCGTGTGGGTGAGCAGGTGACGAAGGCTCACCCGATCGGTTATGTCGCCGAGGTCGAGCTCGGGCAGCACGGCCGAGACCGGCTTGTCGAGGTCCAGCCGGCCGTCCTGGACCAGCCGCATGACCGCCGTGGTGACGAAGACCTTGGTGATGGATCCCAGGTGGAACACGGAATCCGGCCGAACCGGCGCCTCCGTCCGCACGTTCAGCACGCCGGTCGCGGCGACCCCGGTCGAGCCGGGGGTGGAGATCCCCAGTACGGCGCCCGGCACACCGTGCCGCCGGGCCAGTTCGTCGAGCCTGCTCTGCCAGTGCTCCATACGCTGCACCGCACGGAGCATACGGACGGCGCGGGTCGCCCCGCGCCGTCCTGTCAGGTCACTTCAAGGGTCCTTAGCCCTTGTATTGCGCGAACGTCCGGGTGAAGTCCCACGCGTTCTGGGCGACACCCGAGCAGGTGTCGTCGTTCGGGTAGGCGCCGGGGCACGGCCGGTCCCGGTTGGTCGCCCAGTAGGTGAACCGGCCGAGGTGGTGCTGGTTGGCGTAGCCCACCATGGTCTGGGCGTTGGCCACCGTCACCCGCTCGTTGTTGTCGGTGATGCCGTTCATCGACGACAGGCCGCTGTGCCGGTAGGCGACGTCGTCGGTGTAGTGGTACGCGTCGCGGACCGCCCGCTCCAGGCCGTCGGTGGCCTGCGCGGTCAGCCGGGCCATGTCCTGGCCGGCGCCGCCGAAGTCGAACGGCATGATCGTCCACACGTCCACGGTCAGCCCGGAGTTGGCCGCGCGGGTGATCAGGTCGTTGCCCGGGCCGTTCTGCCCGCTGCCGATGGTGACGTAGACGGCCAGCCCGGCGTTGTTGGCCCGGATGATCTTCAGTGCGTCGACCAGCCGCTGCTGGATGGTGCCGTTGCCGTAGACGTCGCCCTCGAAGTCGAGGTCGATGGCCTTGAGGCCGTAGGTGTTGATCACCTTCTGGTAGGCCCCGGCCAGGTCGTTGGCGTTGTTGCAGGAGGCTTCCAGCTTGTTGCCGTTGGCCCCGCCGAACGACGGCACCACGTCACCGCCGGCCGACCGAATCGTGTTGATGGTGTTCTGGTCGACGCCGCCGGTCAGCGGCCGGCCGCCGTCCCACATCGGGGTGCAGTACCCGTTGTTGAGCACGAACGCCATGGTGAACCACTTGACGCCGGTGGCGCTCATGACCGTGCGCGGGTCCGGCGGGTTGCCCCAGCCGTTGAAGTAGTACGGCGCGACGGCCATCGCCCCGTTCGGCGGCGGGGGCGGCGGCGGGGAGTGGTGCCGCCGCCGGGCGCCGTCCAGGTCTGGTTGGGCGAGCCGGCGCAGTCCCAGATCTGGAGCAGGGTCCCGTTGGCCGAGCTGTTGTTGGTGGCGTCCAAGCACTTGCCCAGCGCCTGGATCGCGCCGTTGGAGCCGATGGTCCACTGCTGCGCGGCGGTGCCGTTGCAGTCCCAGATCTGCACCTTGGTGCCGTTGGCCGCGTTGGCCCCGGCCACGTCGAGACACTTGCCCAGCGCCTGGATGCTGCCGTCGGAGCCGGTGGTCCACTGCTGGGCCCCGGTGCCGTTGCAGTCGTAGAGCTGGACCGCGGTTCCGTTGGCGGAGTTGGCCCCGGCGATGTCGACGCACTTGCCGCCGATGCCGGTGATCGTGCCGGTCGCCGCGGACGCCGTGCCCGGCAGCAGCACGGTCGCCAGCGCGGCCACCCCGGCCAGCAGGGTGACGGACTTCCTGATCATGCGACCGTCCACTTCTGGTTGGCGGAGCCGGCGCAGTCCCAGATCTGCAACCGGGTTCCGTTGGCGGAGCTGTTGTTGGAGGCGTCGAGGCACTTGCCCAACGCCCGGATCGAGCCGTCGCCCGGACGGGACCAGTTCTGCGCGGCGCTGCCGTTGCAGTCCCACAGCTGGACCACGGTCCCGTTGGCCGAGTTGGCCCCGGAGACGTCAAGGCACTTGCCCAGCGCCTTGATCTGGCCGTTGCTCACCGACCACTGCTGCGCGGCGGTGCCGTTGCAGTCATAGAGCTGAACGGCGGATCCGTTGGCGGAGTTGGCCCCGGCCACGTCGATGCACTTGCCGCCGATGCCGGTGATCGTGCCGCCGGTGGGCGGCGGCGGGTTGCCGCCGCCACCGACGAAGGTGGTGGCCAGCTGCTGGCCCAGCGAGACGGCGCTGCTGTGGCTCTCGATCGGGTTCACCTTGGAGTGCGGGAACACGATGTAGGTCACGCCGCTGTCGGTGCCGCCGTTCTTCGGGTCAGGGTTGATCCCCAGCGACTGCGCGGTGGCGTAGGAGGACTCGCCGATGATGCCGGTGGGTCCGGTATCGCCGACGACCGCGTAGGTCACCTGGTTGTTGTAGATCACCGCCACCACCGCGCCGCCGTCGATGCCGGCCGTGCGGTAGTCCCAGATGCCCGACGGGCTCGGCAGCACGATGTACGGCAGCTGAGCGGCGTTGAGCGGCTGGTCGTTGGAGGTGTGGAAAGCGGTGTCCGGGTAGAAGCAGCAGTCGGTCTGCTCGTTGCACTGCGTGGTGCGCTGGCCGTCGCAGTCGACGTCCATGTCGGCCTTGAAGAACACCGCGCCATTGGCCTGGCACACCGGAACCGTGCCGGGCTGGCCCTCGTCGGTGGCGTAGCTGCCGTGCGAGATCTGCTGGCAGTTGGTCACCTTGGCCAGCAGCTGGCTGGCCGACGGGCCGCCGGGGTCGGACGCCATGGCCGGCGCCGAGCTGAGCCCGAACAGGGGCAGGGCCAACAGCAATCCGGCCAGGAGGGTGAGGATTCGCCGGCGCATCAGCTGTTCACCGTCCACTTCTGGTTGGCGTTGCCGGAGCAGTCCCAGATCTGCAACCTGGTCCCGTTGGCGGAGCTGTTGTTCGAGGCGTCGAGGCACTTGTTGGCCTGGATGTTGACGATGTCGTTGGCCCCGCTGACGGTCCAGTTCTGCGCGCCGGATCCGTTGCAGTCCCACAGTTGCACGACGGTTCCGTTGGCGGTGCCGCCGCCGGAGACGTCGAGGCACTTGCCCAGCGCCTTGATCTGGCCGTTGCCGACGGACCACTGCTGCGCGGCGGTGCCGTTGCAGTCGTAGAGCTGGACGGCGGTTCCGTTGGCGGAGTTGGCCCCGGCCACGTCGATGCACTTGCCGCCGATGCCGGTGATCGTGCCGCCGCCGCCCGGCGGCGGGCCGCTGTCGCCGGTGGTCACGTGCACGTAGTCCACCACCAGCTTGCCCGGGAACGGCGTGCTGCCATCGGGATTGCCCGGCCAGTAGCCGCCGACGGCCAGGTTCATGATGATGAAGAACGGGTGGTCGAACACCCACCGGTTGCCGTTGATGTCGGCCGGAGTCCTTGTCTCGTAGGCGTTTCCGTCCACGGACCAGGTGATCCGGTTGGGCGACCAGTCGATCGCGAAGGTGTGGAAGCCGTCGGCGAAGGCCTGCCCGCCGGGCAGCGAGTAGCCGGCGCCGACGCCGCCGGAGCCGGAGTAGCCGGGGCCGTGGATGGTGCCGTGCACGGTGCCGGGCTCGTTGCCGACGTTCTCCATGACGTCGATCTCGCCGCTGTTGGGCCAGCCCACGTTCGGGTCGCCGATGTTGTCGCCCAGCATCCAGAACGCCGGCCACATGCCCTGGCCGCGCGGGATCTGCATGCGGGTCTCGAAGTGGCCGTAGGCCTGGGTGAAGCGCTGCGCGGTGTTGAGCCGGGCCGAGGTGTACTGGCAGTAGCCGTACCAGCAGTTGTTGTTGCCCGGGTTCTCGCGCTTGGCCGTGATCACCAGGTGGCCCTGGCCGTCCAGCGCGGCGTTGTTCGACCCGGCCGTGTACCACTCGAGTTCGTGGTTGTTGACGTTGTCGCCGGTCTCGTAGGACCACTTGCCGCCGTCGGCCGGGCTGCCGGCCGGGCCGTCGAAGTCGTCGCTGAAGGTGGTGGTGGCCGCGGGCGCGGCGGGGGCCGCCGATGCGGTCAGTCCCAACGGGACGACGGTTGTCGCCGCGAGCACCGCGGCGAGCAGGAGATGTCTGTGTCTGCGCATGAGCTTTCGCCTCTCGGGGAACGTTGTGTTCGCACCGCAGGAGGCACCGACCGAGGGCGGATCTCGGCAGAGTGCGGCGGTTTTCCTTGCAGGGTCGCGAAATCGGTCTACGGCAGGGGTCGAAGTCCAACGGGCGCAGGGATGTGACCCGTCGGTGCGACGAGTATCAGAGGTATGAACCACATTTGGCAATGCCTGCGCGGACACTTCATACAAGACTAGGAACAAGTCCCGCCACGTCAAGATCAACTAGGACGCGCGACAGTTCCCGCCCGGTGCTTCGCGCTCCGGGCGGGAACCGAGAAACGCTTACATGTCAGGCAGTAGTGACATGAACATAGTCGACGACGAGCTTGGCCGGGAACGGCGTGCTGCCGTTGGGGTCACCCGGCCAGTAGCCGCCGACGGCCAGGTTGAGAATGATGTAGAAGGGGTGGTTGAACGCCCACGCGTTGCCGTGCACATCGGCCGGGGTGCGCGTCTCGTACGCGTGGCCGTCGACCGACCACACGATCTTGTTGGGCGACCAGTCCACCGCGTAGGTGTGGAAGCCGTCGGCGAAGACCGGGCCGTTGTAGGCCGCGCCGATGCCGCCGGAGCCGGAGTAGCCGGGCCCGTGGATGGTGCCGTGCACGGTGTTCGGCTCCTTGCCGATGTTCTCCATGATGTCGATCTCGCCGCACTTGGGCCAGCCGACCCCGGACTGCCCGATGTTCGCGCCCAGCATCCAGAACGCCGGCCACATGCCCTGGCCGCGCGGGATCTGCATGCGCGCCTCGACATGGCCGTACTGGGCGCTGAACTTGTTGGCCGTGGTCAGGCGGGCCGAGGTGTACTGGCACGGGCCGTACCAGCAGGTGTGGCCGCCCTCCTTCTTGGCCGTGATGACCAGGTGGCCGTTGCCGTCCAGCGCCCCGTTGGCCGCGCCGGACGTGTACCACTCACGCTCGTGGTTGTTGACGTTGTCGCCGGTCTCGTAGTTCCACCGGCTGCCGTTGGCGGCGCTGCCGGCCGCCCCGTTGAAGTCCTCGGTGAACGTCGCGGTCAGCTGCGGCTGCGCGCCGGCGGAGCCCGGGGTCACGCAGGCCAACACCGCCGCGGCGGCGGCCGCGACGGCGACCGCGGCCCGGCGGGAACGGGCAAGTGACGTCATTGTCGCCTCCAGGTCGAACCAACGACGCGTCGCGGGAGGCGGCAGCGCTCACCGTATGTGAGCGGCCCACGACGAGTCGTGCAGGGGGCTCCACGGTAGCAACGGACATACTTCACGGCTAGATGTAAGGCGCGACAAATCCCCACCCCCGCGAGTCCCGCTCTCCGTCACAGCGAAACACGGTCTCGTGCAGAACTGAGCCTCGGACCTTGCTTCTGCCCGAAACCGCATTTCGGTGTGACGCTGGGCGGGACTCGCAGGGGTTAGGGGTGGTGGAGGGCGATGTCGTGGCTGAAGTAGCGGAAGCCGACGCTGTAGTACAGGCCGCGGGCGTTGGGGTGTTCGGCGGCACCGAGGCAGGCGACGGTCATCTGCGTGGCTCCGGCGTCACGGGCCACGTGCATACCGTGCAGTAGCAACGCTCGGCCCAGGCCACGCCGCCGGAAGTCCGGATGCGTGCCGACCGGCTCGAACTCGGCGGTCTTGTTGACCTCGTCCAGCCACATCACCGCCGAGCACGCCATCGTGCCGTCCGGCGCCTCGACGAGTACGTGCAGATCGCCGCGATACGGCGGCGTCGCGCGCAGATCCGCGTAGGCGTCGGCGTTGTACGTCGTCACCGGCCAAGCGTCCACATGGGCCTGAACCACCGCCGCCGTCCCGGCCTCGTCCGCGTTGCGGAACCGGAAACCCTGTGGCAGCAAGGGTTTATCGATCTCGTGTAACTCTCGGACGTTGAGCTGGGTCCACGAGTCCGAGGCGGACTCGACCACGTAGCCACGGGCCGTCCACCGCTGGAGCGCGAACTCGTCGGCGTCCTGGAGGATCATCGTGCGCACGAGACCTGGCGTCACGTCCTCGAACCAGTCGATCACTTCGTCGACCAGACCGGCGTGATCGGGATGCACCTGGTGCGTCAGCGCGGCGTCGGTGACCTCCCTGGCCGACCCGTCCCGCAGCCGAACCTGCCGCGGCAGCTGGGCCCAGCCCCACGCCACCAGGTCGTCACCGGCGAACCACAGCCGCCGCGGCCAGGTCGCGTTGTACAGCCGGTGGTTGCGGCCCCAGTTCCAGGCCAGCTCGCCGACCGAGGCGTCCGAGTTCACCAGGTCGAGGCGGGTGGCCACGATGCGCTGGGCCAGGCCCTGCATCAGCCGGACGTCCGCCGCGGTGAGGAGGTCCATGGCCGGCCACTGTGCCAGAGGCCTCAGCCCCGGTCGACCCAATAATCAGGCAACGCTGCGGGTGCTCTCACGGGGATCGCCGCCGGCGTCGAGCAGCGCGGCCACCGGCAGGGTGGCGGCGCCGACGGCGACGGCGTCCGGGCCCAACCGGCACAGTTCGATCGAGGTCTGCTCATACGGGTGCCGCAGCGCGTGCTCGGCGGTCGCCTTCTTCACGCCCTCCAGCCACTGATCGCCCATGGCCAGCCCGGCCCAGCCGCCCATCACGATGCGCTCCGGGTTGAACAGGTTGATCAGGTTGGCGATGCCCGCGCCCACGTAGCCCGCGGTGTCGTCCAGCACCTTGGCCGCGATCTTGGAGCTGTCGGCCGCGGCGACCAGCGCGGCCAGCGCCGCCTGCTCGTCGGTGTCGACCGTGCCGCGACCGCCGCGCGCCTTGCGGTACCGGTCGAGGATGCCCTCCGCGCCGACGTACGCCTCAAGGCAGCCGCGCGCCCCGCAGCGGCACTGCCGACCGCCGTAGACGATGGTGGTGTGCCCCCATTCGCCGGCGCTGCTGCTGTAGCCGGCGTAGGTCTGGCCGTCGGTGATCACCGCCGCGCCCACCCCGGACCCGACGAGCACGATCACCGCGTGCCGCGCGCCCCGGCCGGCGCCGAACCACATCTCGGCCTGTCCCTGCGTCTTGGCCCCGTTGTCCAGGAACAGCGGCAGCCGGATGCCCTGGTCGCGCAGCATGGACGGCAGCGGAACCGCGTCCCAGCCGATGGTCTGGGCGTGCACCAGGGTCCTGGTGCCCTTCTCCACCGTGCCGGGCACGCCGATGCCGACGCCGAGCACGCTGCTCTCGGTCACGTCGGCCGCCTCGATCACCTGGCGCAGGCCCTCGGCGGTGCGGGCGACGACCTCGGCCGGATCGGGCTCGATCGAGGTCAGCGGCAGGTCGGCCGCGGCCAGCCGGGTCATGGCCAGGTCGAACAGCTCCACCTTGACGCCGGTCTCGCCGACGTCGATGCCGACGACGTGGGCGTACTTCGGGTCGACGCGCAGCAGCACCCGGGGCCGTCCGCCGTCCGACTCCACCAGGCCCGCTTCCACGATCAGCCGATCCTCGACCAGCTCGGCGGTCACATTGCTGACGGTGGCCGCGGACAGGCCGGTGAGCTGGCTCAGCTCGTGCCGGCTCAGCGGCCCGTCGAAGAACAGCTTCGACAGCAGCGTTGACCTGTTGTGGCGGCGAAGATCGCGAACCGTGGTGCGCTTTGGTTCCATGGGGTGCCCATCGACGGTGGGAACGTCTGCGTGACAGGATGCCGGACCGACTAAGTTAGCGCCATAATTTAACACCGTAAGAAACCCTGGCGGCCCAACGCGTCGGTGCGGATCACCCTGAAGTGTCCCGGCCCCGAGAGGTTAGCCGACGTTCACAACCGTGGACGTTTGAATCCGGCCGATCCGGCCGTTTACGCCGTTCGTCGGCGCGGGCGCAGCGGTTCACGTGACCGAACGGACCGAAAAATCAGCACTCTGTGTGTCTACACCATCGCACTCGGTGCGACTAGGCTGCCGCGTGTCAGTGCCGCGGCCGCAGGCGGCGACCGTCCTAGCCTGCCGTTTTGTTCAAGGCTTAAATTTAGGGTTAATTTTGTGACCGCTCCGTTATTGACGTGAGCTGTGACACGCAGGTTGACTCTGCCGCAACACGCGCCGCGCGGGCGGCGCACACGGTCCCACCCTCCTCGCAGACGACAAGGAGGACCCATGCGCGTCAGTCGCAGAGTGGTCTTCGCCGTAGCCGGCAGTCTCATGGCGGCCACCGCCCTCACCGCGTGCGGTGGCGGCGGTTCGACCGCGAAGGGCAATGCGGACGGCGTGCTGAACGTCGGCATGCCCAACGGCCCCCAGACGGACAACAACAACCCGTACCTGTCCAGCTCGGCGGCCAACTCGCTCGGCTACAAGAACGTGATCTTCGAGCCGCTGGCCCTGTTCAACAAGGTCAAGCCGACCGATGACGCCAAGCCGTGGCTGGCCACCAAGTGGGACTGGTCGAACAACTACCAGACCCTGACGTTGACGGTCCGGGACAACGTCAAGTGGTCGGACGGCCAGGCGTTCTCGGCCGACGACGTCAAGTTCACCTTCGACCTGCTCAAGGCGACGGCGGGCCTGAACCACAACGCGATCCCGTTCGGCGACACCACGGTGTCGGGCAGCACGGTGACCGCGACGTTCACCAGCCCGCAGTTCGTCAACGAGTACAAGATCCTCACCGACACCCCGATCGTGCCGAAGCACCAGTGGTCCACGTTCAAGGACCCGGCGACGGACCCGGTCAAGGACCCGGTGGGCACCGGCCCGTTCAAGCTCAAGACGTTCACGCCGCAGACGGTGACGCTGGACGTGCGCAGCGACTACTGGAAGGACGCGCCCAAGGTCAAGGAGCTGCGCTACACCTCCTACACCGACAACAACGCCCAGGCCACCGCGCTGGCCACCGGCGCGTGTGAGTGGGCCTTCGCGTTCATCCCGAACGCCAAGCAGGTCTTCGTGAGCAAGGACCCGGCGCACAACCAGCTGTACTTCCCGCCGGACCTGGCCGGGCACGGCCTGTGGTTCAACACCACCAAGGCGCCGTTCGACAACCCCGCGCTGCGCCAGGCGATCAACATGGTGATCAACCGCGACGACATCTTCAACCAGGGTGAGTCCGGCTACTTCTACCCGCCGATCACCAACATCACCGGCATCCCCACCCCGGCCGGCAACTCCTTCCTGGCGCCGGAGTACAAGAGCCAGGACGTCAAGGTCGACGTGGCCGGGGCCAAGGCCAAGCTGACCGGGGCCGGCTTCACCTTCGACGGCAACACGCTGAAGGACCCGACCGGCAAGCCGGTCACGATGACCCTGAGCGACCCGGCCGGCTGGTCCGACTACCAGACCGACCTGGAGATCATCAAGGACAACGTGTCCAAGATCGGCATCACCGCCACGGTCGACAAGGCCAACCAGGACGCGTGGACCAAGAACGTGGACACGGGCAACTTCGACGCCGTGCTGCACTGGACCGACGGCGGCGCCACCCCGTACCAGCTGTACAAGTCGATCATGGACGGCGACCTGTACAAGCCGGTCGGGACCCCGGGCGTGAACGGCAACTACGGCCGCTTCCAGAACGCCGACGCCACCGCCGCGCTCAAGGCCTACGCCAGCGCGGCCGACGACGCCGGCCGCACCGCCGCCATGAACAAGTTGCAGAAGATCTTCGTGGACAACATGCCGGTCGCCCTGACCAGCGCGTCCAACCTCGGCGGCGAGTACAGCACCAAGAACTGGACCGGGTGGCCGACCAACGACAACCCGTACGCCGACGCCCACCCGACCCTGCCCGGCGCCCTCGACGTCATCCTGAACCTGAAGCCGGCCGCCTGACATGACTGACAAGACCGGCGAGGTCGTCCTGGAAGTAGACGGTCTCAGCAAGCACTTCCCGGTTCGCCGCAAGGGCCGGGAGCTGCTGACCCGCAAGGCACGCAGTGTGCACGCGGTCGACGACGTCAGCTTCACGCTGCGCCGCGGCCACGTGACGGCGATGGTGGGCGAGTCCGGTTCGGGCAAGTCCACCGTGGCCAGACTGCTGGCCCAGCTGCACCACCCCACCTCGGGCGAGATCCGCTTGCACGGCAAGCGGGTCAACGTCAGAGGCGGGCGCCGGTTCCGGGAGTACGTCCGGCAGGTGCAGATGATCTTCCAGGACCCCTTCGGCTCCTTGAACCCCGTGCACACGGTGCGCTACCACCTGACCAGGTCGCTGCGCATCCACGGCAATGCCAACGGGAATCTCGAGGAGGCGCTGCGTGAGCTGCTGACCCGGGTGCAGCTCACGCCGCCGGAGCGCTACATCGACAAGTTCCCGCACGAGCTGTCCGGCGGGCAGCGCCAGCGCGTGGCCATCGCCCGCGCGCTCGGCGCCAACCCGGAGGCGCTGCTGGCCGACGAGCCGGTGTCCATGCTGGACGTCTCCATCCGGCTCGGCGTGCTGAACCTGTTGCGGGACCTGAAGGAACGCCTCAATCTGGCGATCCTGTACATCACGCACGACATCGCGTCGGCCCGCTACTTCGCCGACGACACGGTGGTCATGTACGCGGGCTGGATGGTGGAGGGCGGCGACAGCGAGACCGTCACCCAGAAGCCGGCCCACCCGTACACGCAGCTGCTGATCGACTCCGCCCCCGACCCCGACCGGCCCCCGAGGGCCGACGAGGTCGGGGGCGAGCCGCCCAGCCTGATCCGGCCGCCGCAGGGCTGCCGGTTCAACCCGCGCTGCCCGCACGTGATGGCGCGGTGCAAGACGGAACTGCCGCCCCGGCTGGAGATCGGCGACGAGCCCGGCCACTGGGCCGCGTGCTGGCTCTACGCCGACGACGTCGAGAAGCCGGCGGCCGTCGGCAGTGCGGAGGTCGCCGGATGAGCTATCTCCTGCGGCGTATCGCGTTCTATGTCCTCACGGCGTGGGCCGCGATCACCATCAACTTCTTCGTGCCGCGGCTGATCCCCGGCGACCCGGTGCAGGCGCTGATCTCCAAGCAGCGCGGCCAGCTCAACGCCGACGCCATCCACTCCCTGTACGTCCTGTTCGGACTGGACAAGCAGGATCCGCTGTGGCACCAGTACGTCGAGTACCTCGGCCAGCTGCTGCGAGGCGACCTCGGCCTGTCGTTCACCTTCTTCCCGTCGCCGGTGTCCGAGGTGATCAGCACCAGCCTGCCGTGGACGCTGGCCCTGGTCGGCGTGACCACGGTGTGCAGCTTCCTGCTCGGCACCGGCCTCGGCGTGCTGGCCGGCTGGCGCCGCGGCAGCTGGGTCGACCTGGTGCTGCCGGTGACGACCTTCATCTCCTCGGTGCCGTACTTCTGGTTCGGTCTGATCATGATCGAGCTGCTGGCCGGGCCGAACAGCTTCTTCCCGTCCTCCGGCGGCTACGACCCCGGTGTCGTGCCCGGCTGGGACATCGACTTCATCGGCAGCGCGGTGCAGCACAGCCTGCTGCCGGCGCTGACCATCCTCATCTCGTCGATGAGCGGCTGGATCCTGAGCATGCGCAACATGATGGTGACGGTGTCCTCCGAGGACTACATCACCGTCGCGCACGCCAAGGGACTGACCGATCGCCGAGTGATGCTCGGTTATGCCGCGCGCAACGCGCTGCTGCCCAACGTGTCCGGCTTCGCGCTGTCGCTCGGCCTCATCGTCGGCGGCACGCTGCTGGTGGAGATCGTGTTCTCCTACCCGGGCGTCGGCTTCCAGCTGTTCCAGGCGGTCGGGGCCAAGGACTACCCGCTGATGCAGGGCATCTTCCTGATCATCACGCTGTCCGTGCTGGCCGCCAACTTCATCGCCGACCTGGCCTACCTGGTGCTCGACCCGCGCACCCGCAAGGAGGGCTGAGCCGTGGCCATCTCCACCGTCGACCTGCAGGCCGCCGCCGGCGAGGCCGCGCCGACCCCGCGGCCGGCCAAGCGGCAGAAGTTCCGGTTCATCGCCAACACCAAGACGCTGATCGGCCTGATCATCCTCGGCTTCTACGTGCTGCTGGCGATCTTCGGCCCGATCCTGTCGCCGTACGACCCGGACGCCCGCGGCGACGTGCTGCTGTCGCCGCCGACGGCGCAGCACTGGTTCGGCACCACGCACCTCGGCCAGGACATCTTCAGCCAGGTGCTGTCCGGCGCCCGCGGCGTGGTCTACGTCGGCCTGCTGGCCGGCCTGGTGGCCACCGCGCTGGCCGTGATCATCGGCGTCAGCTCGGGCTACCTGGCCAACGCCGGCGGCGAGGCGCTGTCCGCGCTGTCCAACGTGTTCCTGGTGATCCCGGCGCTGCCGCTGATCATCATCGTGGCCTCCATCCTGCCCTCGGTCAGCAACACGGTCATCGGCCTCGTCATCGGGTTCACCTCGTGGGCCTGGGGCGCCCGGGTGCTGCGCGCGCAGACACTGTCGTTGCGGGGCCGGGACTACGTGGACGCGGCCAAGGCCACCGGCGAGTCGACGTGGCGGATCATCTTCTTCGAGCTGCTGCCCAACCTGACCGCGGTCATCGCCTCAGGCTTCGTCGGCACGGTGATCTTCGCCGTGCTCTCGGAGATCACGCTGGCCTTCATCGGCGTCTCCGACCCGACCGACTGGAACTGGGGCACCATCCTGTTCTGGGCCCAGAGCGAGCAGGCGCTGGCCCAGGGCGCGTGGTGGTGGTTCGTGCCGGCCGGCCTGGCCATCGCGGTGCTGGGCACGGCGCTGTCCCTGATCAACTTCGGCATCGACGAGATCGTCAACCCCCGGCTGCGCAACGCGGGCCGGATCAAAGGCAAGTCGGTGCGCATGCGGATCGGCTTCACGCCGGTGCTGGGCAAGGAGAACCGGTAATGGCCGAGCCGCTGATCGAGATCAAGAACCTCAACGTCGACTACGGTCTCGGCGACGAGGCGGTGCACGCGGTCAGCGACGTCACGCTGACCCTGAACCGCGGCGAGGTGCTGGGCCTGGCCGGCGAGAGCGGCAGCGGCAAGTCCACGCTGGCCTACGGCATGACCCGGCTGCTGCCGCCGCCCGGTGTCGTCGCCGGCGGCGAGGTGATCTACCACGACCCCGAGCGCGGCCCGTACGACGTGCTGTCGCTGACCAACACCGAGCTGCGTGAGTTCCGCTGGGCCGAGACCTCGATCGTGTTCCAGGGCGCGATGAACTCGCTGAACCCGGTGCACCGCATCGGCAGCCAGCTCACCGACGTGATCAAGGCGCACGATCCCCGCAGCAGCAAGCAGGCCAGGGCCGCCCGGGCCCGCGAGCTGCTCACCCTGGTCGGCATCCCGTCCGACCGGATGGACAGCTACCCGCACCAGCTGTCCGGCGGCATGCGGCAGCGCGTGATGATCGGCATGGCGCTGGCGCTGGAGCCCAAGGTCGTCATCATGGACGAGCCGACCACCGCGCTGGACGTGGTGATGCAGCGGCAGATCCTGGGCGAGCTGGTGCAGCTGCGGGAGCGACTGGGCTTCTCGGTGCTGTTCATCACCCACGACCTGTCGCTGCTGGTCGAGTTCTCCGACCGGATCGCCATCATGTACGGCGGCCGGATCGTGGAACAGGCGCCGGCCAAGGAGATCTACACCGACTCGTACCACCCCTACAGTGCCGGACTGCTCGGCTCCTTCCCCGCGCTGCGCGGGCCCAAGCGGGAGCTGACGGGCATTCCGGGGTCGCCGCCGGACCTGCGGGCGATGCCGACCGGGTGCGCTTTCCACCCGCGGTGCCCGAAATCCTTCGAGCCCTGCGCCACGGACCTTCCGGTGCTCGGCGTGCCCGACGTGACCGGCGGTTCGGACAGGGAGGTGGCCTGCTGGCTGCATCCCGTCCGCTGACCCCCGTACCGACACTGGAGGAGAACACGATGGAAACCACCGCCGCCGCGGTCGAGGCCGACCTCATCGCCAGCCTGCCGGCCGACTTCCGTTGGGGCGTGGCCACTTCCGCGTACCAGATCGAGGGGGCCGTCGACGAGGACGGTCGCACACCGTCCATCTGGGACACCTACTGCCGGGTGCCCGGCATGGTGCACAACGCCGAGAACGGCGACGTGGCCTGCGACCACTACCACCGGATGCCCGAGGACGTCGCGCTGATCAAGGAACTCGGCGTGGACACCTACCGGTTCTCCGTGGCGTGGCCCCGGGTGCAGCCGCGTGGCACGGGTCCGGTCAACGAGAAGGGGCTGGCCTTCTACGACCGGCTCGTCGACGAGCTGCTGGGCCAGGGCATCGACCCGTGGGTGACGCTGTACCACTGGGACCTGCCGCAGGAGCTGGAGGACGCCGGCGGCTGGCCGGTGCGCGACACCGCCTACCGGTTCGCCGACTACGCGATGATGGTGTTCGACAAGCTCCAGGACCGGGTGCGGATCTGGACCACGTTGAACGAGCCGTGGTGCACCGCCATGCTCGGCTACTCCGAGGGCCGGCAGGCGCCGGGCCGGCAGGAGTTCCCGGCGGCCATCGCCGCCGTGCACCACCTGCTGCTGGGTCATGGCCTTGCCACGCAACGGATGCGTGCGGCGGCGTCGTCGCCCAAGGAGCTCGGCATCACGCTGAACATGGGGTCGTCGTACCCGGCGACCGACAGCGCCGCCGACCGTGAGGCCGCCCGTCGGGCCGACGGCCTCGGCGCGCGGATCTACCTCGACCCGTTGCGCTACGGCCGTTATCCCAAGGACGTCGTCGCGGATCTGGTGCAGCGCGGCGTCGAGATTCCCGTGCGGGACGGGGATCTGGAGATCATCTCGGCCCCGATCGACGTGCTCGGCGTGAACTACTACTCCAGCCACCGGTATTCCGGTGTCGACGAGAACGGCGAGTCCCGCGACGCCGACGGCGTGCCGGTGACCCGGGCCGTGACCAGTGGTCTGCCGGTGACCGACATGGGCTGGGAGATCGTGCCGTCCGGCTTCACCGATCTGTTGGTGCGCCTGGGTCGTGACTACCCGGGGCTGCCGATGGTGATCACCGAGAACGGCGCGGCCTACGCCGACCAGCCCGATGCCGACGACTACGTGCAGGACGACGACCGGGTCGCCTACTTCCAGTCGCACATCGGGGCCGTCGCCGCCGCCCGTCAGGCCGGCGTTGACGTGCGGGGCTACTTCGCCTGGTCGCTGATGGACAACTTCGAGTGGTCCTACGGCTACGCCAAGCGTTTCGGCATCGTGCGCGTGGATTACGAGACCCAGCAGCGGACGTTGAAGGCAAGCGCTCTGTGGTACCGCGACACCATCCGGAGTGTCCGCGGTAATTGATCTCTGGCTGCGCGGCGGCGCGTAGCCAGTGGGCCGGGTGCGGTGGTGGCGGCCGCCGCACCCGGATCAACCCAGGCGCCGGACCAGTTGCACTCCCTTGCGTAGCAAGGGAAGCAGCAGCCAGCACAGTGCCGCCCAGTTCGTCACGAAGGCGACCGGGATGGACAGCGTGAACATCACCACCACCGCTGTCACGAACTCGGTGCCGTTGTCGATCGCTTCGATCGGCGTGTTCGGCTTGAGCAACCCGTGCCGACGCAGGTCGGACAGGGCCAGCACCAGGAACAGCCCGGCCAACGCCTGATCGGCGGCGTACACCGTGAACTGCACCTGGAACGCGTCGACCTCGCTGGTCAGCAGCTTGGTCGTGAACGGCATCAGCACGATCATCAGCAGCCACAGCAGGTTCCAGCGGATCATCCGCCCGTCCAGCCCGGTGACGTACCGGAACAGCCGTTGGTGGATCAGCCAGTGCATGGCCACCGCCGCGAAGCTGATCAGGAACGCCACGTACTCGGCCGCGTGCTCGCCCAGGAACCCCAGCACCCCCGCGTTGCCGTGCACGCCCCGCTCGGCGTCGGCAACTCCAGGGCCAGCAGCGTGATGGCGATGGCGATCACCGCATCCGAGAAGTAGATCAGCCGTTCCGGGCCGGCGGCCTCGGCCGGCGCCGGCATGCGTGCGGCGGTCTCGGACATGGAGGGTTTCCCTTCGGATTGACGGTCCATAACTGGACGGTCCGAAGATAGACCGTCTGGCGGCGACCGTCAAGATGCGCGACGGCCGGTGTTCGGCTACCTCGATCGGGTGACCAGGTGGGGTCCGGTGGGCCGAGGGCCTGGTTCACTTGCCCTCATGACCTGGGGAACCCTTGCCGCTGCGGCGGTGCTCACGGCCGGCCTCGCCGCGCCGGCCGATGCCCTGCCGGCGCCGGTGTGGATGTGTCACGACACGTGCGGGCCGACGCAGGCTACGTACCCGGCAAGCCACGACCAAGTACCCCTCGACACCACGGATGTCACCGGGGGACCAGGCACCACGCAGTCGCCGAAGGTGGACTGCTTCTACGTCTATCCGACGGTGGACAACCTGCCGAACGTGGTGCCGGCGCCGTCGGACGAGGAGTTCGCGCAGTCGATCGCGCAGATGGGGATGTTCGGCGCGCGGTGCCGGATGTTCGCGCCGACGTACCGGCAGAAGACGCTGCCGGAGCTGGCGCTGTCGATGATCACGAAGATCCCGCCGGACTACTCGGTCGGCATCGGCGACGTGGAGCAGGCGTTCCAGAGCTACTGGGACCACGACAACATTGACCCGACCACTGGCAAGCGCCGGGGCGTGGTGCTGCTGGGGCACTCCCAGGGCGCGGCGGTGCTGGAGGCCCTACTCCAGCACAAGTTCGACAACAACTCGGAGATGCGGAAATACCTTGTCTCGGCTGTGTTGCTCGGCGGCCGAGTGGTGGTCCCGACCGGCCAGCCGGACGGGGGCGGCACCGACCCGAAGGCGACGTTCCAACACATCCCGGCCTGCGCGACGGCGACCCAGACGGCCTGCGTGGTGGCGTACTCCAGTTTCAAGCCTGGCGGCAAGGTGCCGGCCGACGCCGACATCGCGCGTGTGCCGAACGACCCTCAGCACCAGGTGCTGTGCGTGAACCCGGCGACGCTGCTCACCGGCTCCGCCAGCACGCCACTGGACTCGGTGATCTACACCCGCAAGCTGGTCGGCGGCAACGACCTCAACCAGTACGGCCGGATCAGCGGCCTCGGCCAGTCGCTGACGGTGCCGAACTACCCGACCGGCTTCGCCCGCTACCACGGCACGCTGACCGGCCAGTGCAAGCAGGCCATGGACGGCCAGACCACGGTGTCCTGGCTGGACATCACCGGCGGCGACAACCTGGTCGGCCCGCCGCAGTCCAACTTCTACGGCCTGCACGCGCTGGACTTCAACCTCACCGCCGGCGACCTCGACGAGCTCATCGGCCGGCAGGCCACGGCCTGGACGGCGGGTACGTAACTTCGCCGCCCGGACCCGATTACGTACCGGTCGCGGCGAGGTTCGACCCCACCATGAGTGGCATGGACGTGATCGCACGGGCGGAGAGCTGCTGGGGCATTCCCCACGGCGAGCACCACGAGGACGCCGTCACGCTCACCGAGCAGGCGGTGGCCGAGCTCAAGGACCGCGCGGCCCGGGAGCCGGACAACGCCGACCACAGCCAGCAGCTGTCGTGGGCGCTGATCAACCTGGCCCAGCTGCTGTCGGCCCGGCGCGAACTGGCCCGGGCCGACCAGGTGGCGCTGGAGAGCGTGGCGATCATGCGCAGGGCGCTGGCCCGATGACGGCCGCCCAGAACACGGGGGCACTGCTGGGCCTGCACCGGGCGGCGGCCACGCTGTCGGCCTACTCGGCGGCGGTCCAGCTGGGCCTGGTCGACCACATCGACCGCACGCCGGCCACCGTCGACGAGCTGGCGATGGCCTGCGGCGCAAGCGTTCGCGGGGTTCGAGTGGTGCTCGCGACGCTGGCCGACAGCGGCCTCGTGCAGCTGCGGGCCGACGGCCGCTACGAGCCGGCGACCGCCGGCCTGGCCTCGGTGC
This sequence comes from Kutzneria chonburiensis, assembly GCF_028622115.1. Classification (NCBI taxonomy): domain Bacteria; kingdom Bacillati; phylum Actinomycetota; class Actinomycetes; order Pseudonocardiales; family Pseudonocardiaceae; genus Kutzneria; species Kutzneria chonburiensis. The sequence continues at coordinate 4,116,801 of NZ_CP097263.1, read as the reverse complement.
ATTCGATGCTGCCCTGGCGCGACCAGGTCACCGACACGGTCCGTACCGGATTACCGGCCCGCGAGGCCGAGCGTGACGTGATCACGGTTCTGCTGCACGGCATGCGGACCGATGTCGTCGCCGAACTGCCGGCGGCCAAGCGCATCCTGGACGTCAGCGTGGACGGGGCGCCGTGCGGCACCACGCTGGCGGCCCGCGACCCGCAGGCCCGGGTCAGCGTGCTGGACGTGCCGGCCAACCGCCGCACCAGCTGCCGGCAGTTCGACTTCCTGCCCGGCGGCCTGTTCGACGCCCAGCCCGGCCCCGGCGAGTACGACCTGGTCGTGCTGTCCGGCGTCTGCCACCTGGTGGACGCCGACTGCGCGGCCGAGCTGATCCGCCGCTACGCGCCGGCCCTGCGGGCCGGCGGCACGCTGGCCGTGATCGACACGCTGGCCGGCTCGCAGGGCGCGGCCACGCATGAGCTGTCGCTGCTGCTCCGTACCCGCGGCGGCGTCATCCACGACCCGGCCGACTACCGCCGCTGGCTGGCCGACGCCGGCCTGACCGCGCTGCGCCGGGTGGATGTAGGCCGACAGCCGGCGCTGACCGTGCTGACCGGGCTCAAACCTTAGGCCGAGTGAGGCATACTCTGGCGCGTGGAGTCGAGGCTGGTCGGCCGGGAACGCGAGCTGGGGATCATCACCGCGGCGATCGACGCGGTCGCCGCGAACAACGGTCGCATGCTGCTGGTCTCCGGCCAGGCCGGCATCGGCAAGTCGCGGCTGGCGATCAGCTCGCTGCGGCTGGCCAAGGAGCGCGGCTTCACCGTGCTGATGGGCTCGGCCAGCCCGCTGCAGGCCGGCCTGGCCTACGCCCCGGTGGTCGAGGCGCTGCGCCGCCACCTCGGCACGCTGCCCGAGACCGAGTCGGCCGAGCTGCTGGCCGGCCTGCACGACATCGCCGGCCTGATCGCCGACTCCCGGCTGTCGCCGGCCCCGCCGACCGGTGATCCGGACCTGGAACGCACCCGGATGTTCGAGGCCGTGCTGCGCCTGGTCGAGCGGATCACGGCCGAGCGGCCCGCGTTTATCGTGGTGGACGACCTGCACTGGGCCGACCGTGGCACCATCGAACTGCTGCACTACCTGGGCCGGGGAGCAGGCGGCGCCGCCTGCTGTTGTGGTGTGGCTACCGCAGCGCCGAGCCGGGCGGTCCGCTGGCCGCGCTGGCCATGACCGTGCGGCGGGAGGAAGGAGTCGAACTGGCGCTGGAACCGTTGTCGGACAAGGCGGTCGGCGAGCTCGTCGGCGACCTGCTCGGCACGCCGCCACGGGCCGAGGTGCTGAGCCGGGTCACCGCCCGGGCCCAGGGTGTCCCGCTGTTCGTGACGGCGTTGGTCGGCGGCGGCGAGATCCCGGCCGGTCTGCCGGTGATCATCCGTGACGTGGTGCTGGATCGCTTGCAGCGCCTGGACGATCAGGCTCGGCGGCTGCTGGAGCTGATCGCCGTGGCCGGCACCGGATCGCCGCGTCTACTCCGTTCACTGTGGACGGAGGACGGCTTCGACACCGTGCTGCGCCAACTGTTCCAGCAGGGCCTGATCGAAGAGCTGGTGGACGGCCCGACCCTGAGCTACCGCGTGTCGCATCCGCTGTACGCCGAGGTGTCGTACGCGGAACTCACTGTGGGACAACGACGTTCGCTGCACGCCACCATCGCCGCCGCGCTGGACCGTACCGATGTGCTCAAGGCGGCCCCGCACTACCGCGACGCCGGCGATCTCGTCGACCCGGTACGAGCGTGTGAAGTCCTTGGCGCGGCAGGAAAGCGGGCCCTGGACGTGCATGACGCGCGCGAGGCCGTGAACTACCTCAGCGTCGCGCTGCACCATGCTGAATCGCTCGACCACGCCGAGATGATCCCGGACCTGATGGACGGCCTGGCCCGTGCCTTGCAGGCCAGCGGACGCCTCGACGATGCCGCGTCGATCTGGGATCACGCCGAGGCCATGGCCCTGAGCGAGGAAACCTGCTGCGGCAACGCGTTCTCGGCTACTACCGGTCGATGCTGGAGGCCGAGCGCGGCAACGTGCGCACGCCGATGCAGCCGGTGCAGTTCGAGTCCGAGGACCCGCCGATCGGGCTGATGGTGCACTGGCTGCTCGCCGTGCGGGCCAACGACCTGGACCGGGTGTGGTCGGTGCTGGACCGCATGATCGGCCTGACCGAGTACCAGGACACGCCCGAGGCCCGGGTGGTCGCGCACTTCGGGGCCAGTATCGCGGCCCGGGTCGGCGGCGACTACACGGCCGCCCACACGCAGAACCAGATCGCCGTCGAGGCGGCCGAGCAGATCGACGTCGAGTCGCGGGAACAGTACGGCTACGCGGTGAAACTCCAGCAGCCCGGCCTGCTGGTGCTGCGCGGCGACGTGCCGGCGGCGCTGCGGGCGACCGGCAATCCGGGCGCGCACCAGGTCCAGTTCTACCTGCCCGGCGCCGTGCAGTACGTGATCCAGATCCGCAGCTGGGTCCTCTACATCGCCGGCGACCTGCCGGCAGCGCTGGAGAATGCCGACGAGAGCGTGGCCGAGGCCGAGCGGACGGGGCAGGACCGGCTGGTCGGCCGGGCCCGCGCGGCGCGGGCGTTCCTGTTGGCGGAGAACGGGAATCTGGCCCGGGCCGAGCAGGACCTGAAGGTCGTCCGGGAGTGCTACGACGCCAGCCACGACGACCTCGTCATGGTCACCGACCTGGCCGAGACGGCGTACGCGCTGCGGACCGGGGCCAAGGTCGACGACACTGTGTTCATGCCGCTGCGCCCACTCGGCGATCACCTCGTCGATACGCTACGGGTCGCGTTCGCCGGGTACCTGGCCGTGGCACGCAAGGATAACGCCGCGGCCCTCCAGGTTCTGGGCTACCTCAAGGCCGGCGGTCGGACGTCGCCGTTCCTGGACGCGTTGGCCCAGCGGCAGGAAGAGCTGATGGCCGGCGAGGACGACCGGGCCGGCGAGCGGCTTGGTGCCATGGGGGCCACGCTGTCCGTGCCGAATCGCGGCACGCAGCCGTTGAGCCGGCGCGAGCGGGAGATCGTGCGGCTGGTCGGCCAGGGCCTGACCAACGGGCAGATCGCCGAGCAGCTGTTCCTGAGCGAGCGGACCATCGAGACCCACCTGCACAACAGCTACAAGAAGCTGCGGCTGAGCACGCGGCCGGCGCTCACCCGGTGGGCGCTTGAGCACGACGGCGACTGACCCGCAGCCGCCGGCAATCGATGGACCGGTCCAGCCCCGGCACGAACACGTTGACCACGGCCAGGTTCCGCGTTGTGTACTGCTCCCGTGCGTACGGCGTGAAACCCTTGCCGTGTAACAGCTCCACCAGCACGTCGAGGTGCTGGCGTGGCGTCGACGGGCCGCAGCTCGACACGAAGCCGACCGTCACAGCGTCACCCAACCGACACGCGAGGTTGGGTAGGGCGCGGTCGTCGGTCGTGGTCTGGACCTGGATCAGCTCGGTCAGCGCGCGACCGGCCGCGACCCGGCTGGACAGCGCCGCCGCACTGCCGCCCGCCGGCCGCCCGCCGGGCTCCGGCGCCTGGACCGCGTAGAAGGCCGGAACGTCCAGGTCGGAGGTCATGTCGATCAAGTGCACCGGCCGTCCGCAGCGGTCCGACGCGGCGGTCATCAGGTCGGCGAGGTCGTCGGGCAGCGTGGCCGGGTCGACCATCCGGAGCGGCCGCATGTGCTCGCCGGTCAGCTGGTCGGCCACGAGTTGGGCCAGCGCATCCCGCTCGACGGCTTCGTTGACCGCGTGCACCAGCGCCTCGGCCGCGTAGGAACCGGCGGCCCAGCCGGTGGCCTCGACACAGGGACCGGCGGCCGAGTAGTCGTAGAAGTCCTCCACGGTCAGCCGGGCCGACTCGCCGGGCTCGCGGCGGTACTCCGGAATGGTCAGGAACACCGGCACGTCCACCTCGGCGCTGCCGTCGAGCGCCTGGTAGCGCACGCAGCCCAGCTCACGGGCCGGGCCGTCGGCCAGCTTGGCGATGAGCGGATCCGACGCCAGCGGGCCGTGCGCGACCTCGTGCGCATCACGCAGCCGCACCTGCCGATTGCGCAGGCCGTCCAGCCCGCTCAGGTAGTGCTCCAGCGCCTCGAACAGGGCGCCGACCCGCGCGGACGCCCGGTCACCGCGGCCGTGGCCGTCGGCCGCCGGCCGGCAGCCGGCCGGCGAGCCGAGCGAGCACCGCCAGCTGCCCGGGTCGGCGTCGAGCAGCGGCGTGAACCTCGGGGTGAGGCCGAGCTCCCCGGCCGCCGCCAGGCCGCGCGCGAGCGCGGTGTCGAGCGGCAGGCCCCTCTCGGCCGGTACCGGCATCACGTGCACCGTCGACTCCGTCCTGCCCGCATACGACAACGCTGACATCGGTCCCGACTTTTACCAAGTGATGTAGTAAGCGCTGCTCAGCTTTCGGGTCGAACGGGCAGTGGTTGACGGGCCGCGCGGACACACCTCGGATGTTGACCAACTGGTTGGTCAGACAATGAGATCGCGTCGCACATCACCAGGTCACGGCCACAACCAGTGGTTGACACGCCCGGTGTCAACCCACCTCACCACGCGTACACCACCCACCCCCAACCGCACCCCCCATACGTCACATGCGGTCCGGATGTGACGTATAGAGGCAAGTACGACGCTCATGTGACGTTTGGGGGTGGGGGTTAGGCGGTGGGGCGGTAGAGGGCGGTGGTGACGGCGGGGTGGGGCGATCGGTTGGCCCATTCATGGGCGGCGACGAGATCACGTACGACGCCGGAGGGATCCTTCTTCAGTTGTGACGGCAAGGTGTGCACGACCATCACACCCGCGGCCGCCAACGCGGAGTGCCTGGTCATCGTTCGTTCGTAGTCCGAAGGAGCCAAGTGGAACTCCTTCGAGTCGATCTCCCAGGCCAGACCGACGTCCTCCCACCACGCGTCGACAATGGCGAGCCTGTGACCTGTGGCTGAGCGGAGTTCGACGTTCCACTCCGGTTCGGGTAGCGAGGTACGACGTACGAGCCGCCGCGCCCATGCCTCGGCTGCTGAACGCACACCGGCATTCACCTCATCCAGCACTGATCGAGGAACTGCGGTGCCACGCAGCCGCAAATGCCTGAGCTCTGTGGCCAGCGACTGGACGCAACAGGCGTCCCGTTGCACCGCGTCCGCGATCATGGCGCGAACGGTGTCGATTCGTTGTTCGCGACGGGCAGCGTCGACGAGGCACCGAGCGGGCTGGGCAATGGGAAAGCCGTCGACCATGCTCTGACGCCATGGCCGCTCGGTTCGTTCGACCAGGAGAAACGACTGGCTGCTGACGTGTTGGCCACCGGGCACCAACACATGGACGCGGAGCTCGTCGGGGAGCCTTCGGACGCCGTGCCGCCGCGCGCCTTCGACTCCTGTGACGACCGCAAGCGGTCCGGCGCGAAGCAGGGCAGCTCGGACGAGTTGTCGTCTGGACGGCGCGCCTCCGGTCAGCAGATATGTGCCGGTCAACAGTCTCGTCCAACCGCCGCCCGGGCGACACCGGCGAGAGGGCACGGCCTCGCCGACGCCGAGCTTGACGAGATCTCGCCACGTGGCGACAGCGTCGGGGAACCTTTCGGCGAGCAATGCGAAGTCGGTCTTGGAAAGTCGGGTCACCCACTCCATGGTCGGCATACCGGCCCTCGCCGCAACCATCCCCCCTCGCCCCTGTGGACAACTCCCTCAACCCACCGTCCCGTCCCATCCCCTGTGGACAACCCAAATGTCACATGCGCGTCATACTTGCCTCCCTGAGGCACATCCGGACCGCATGTGACGAAACTAGGGGCGGGCGCGGAGGCGGCGGAGCATGCGGGCGTCCTCGAAGCCGACGGTGTGGGCGGCGGTTTCCATGGTCGCGCCCAAGCCGATGAGGTGCTCGGCGCGCTCCACGCGCAGCAGTTGCTGGTAGCGCAGCGGCGTGAGCCCGGTGGCCCGAGTGAACAGGCGCGTCACGGTCCGCTCGCTGCACCCGACGGCCCGGGCCAGCTCGGCCAGCGGCAAGCGGGCGGTGTAGTGGCCGTCGATGTGGTCCTGGAGCCGGTGCACGGTGTCGTTCACGTGCGAACGATGCCGCAGCATGGCGCTGGCCTGGTGGTCATCGCCGTTGCGGCGGGCGTAGACGACCATCTCGCGGGCGATGCGGGCGGCGATGGCCGGCCCGTGGGCGCTGGCCACCAGGTGCAGCGCGAGGTCGATGCCGGAGGCGATGCCGGCCGAGGTGACGATCCGGCCGTCGATCACGTACAGCACATCGTGCACGACCTGGGCCTGCGGATACCGCTGCGCGAGCTCGTGCTGGAGCTCGTGATGGGTGGTGCAGCGCCGGCCGTCGAGCAGCCCGGCCCGGCCGAGGTGCTCGGCCCCGGAACAGACACTGGCCACGGTGCCGGGGAACTCCCGCAGCAGGGCCATCAGCGCCGGCCCGAGCCGTGGGGCCCGGCTCAGCCGGTCGCCGGCGCAGCCGGGCACCACGACCAGGTCGTCCGGGCCGAGCGCCGGGATCTCGGTCGCCGCCTGCACGGTCAGGCCCTGCGCGGTCCGCACGGTGTCGGTGTCGGCGAGGTAGCACAGCCGGTAGTCCAGGCCGTGCTTGGCCGCCGAGCCGAACACCTGCGCCGGCCCGGCCAGGTCGAGCAGGTGCAGGTTCCGCGTGAGCAGGAAGGCGACGATCGGCATGATCCGGTCAGCCTACGGCCAGCTCCGCGATGGTGCTGATGGTGGCGAACCGGCCGGCCAGCGCGTATTCGGTGCGCTCGATGATGTCCTCCACGCCGAGCTCGCCGACGCCGCTGCGGTGCGCGATGGGGAAGGTGGCCGTCGCCTCGGTCACGTACGTGACGTCGAAGCCGAGGTCGGCGGCGACGCGGGCGGTGGTCTCGCAGCACTGCTCGGTCTGGATGCCGCAGATCACCAGCTCGCGAATGCCTTGCTCGGTAAGGATCTGCTGGAGGTTGGTGGTGGTGAACGCGTTGCGGGAGGTCTTGGTCAGCGTCGGCTCACCGGCCGCCGGCTCGAGCCCGTCCATGAGCCGCACGTGGCCGCTCGCCGGGTCGAACGGGTTGCCGGTGCCGGGCTCGCTGTGCAGCACCCACACCACCAGGTCGCCGGCCCGGCGCGCGATGTCGACCAGCGTGGCGGACTTGGCCACGATGTCCGGAGTAGACACCCGGGCCCAGTTCTCCCGCCGGCGGAACGATTCCTGGACGTCGATGACGAGCAATGCCTTGGTCACGACGTCGATCGTGCCCGCCGGCCGGCCCGGCCGACAGGCACGGACTCGTCGTCGGGCGGAACGATCTGGTCAGCCGACCTGCCACATGCCGACCGAGGTCGTCTCGTCGATGTCGGAGGTGCGCACGGTCAGCGCGACCTGCCACACGCCGGGCAGCGGGATCTGCGCTTCGGCCGCCCGGTAGCGGCCCCGGCCGACATGCTTCATGTCGATCTTCAGCGGGCCGACGTTGCGCTCCTTCAGCGTCAGCGCGACGGTCAGCTCCGGCACATCCTCGGCCGTGCCGCCCTGGTCCTCGACCGTGACGTCCAGCAGGTTGGGGCCGGTGCGGGCCGGCGTGATGTAGACCTTGAGATTGCCCTTGCCGCCCGCGCCGCCGGTGTCGAACGGCAGCGTCTGGCCGTCCGGCGTGGCCTGCACGACCGGCGTGGTCGCGGCTTCGGCCGTACGCGCCGGCTCGGCGTTGACCAGGGCCGCGGTCAGCCCGAGCACGATCACCGCGCCGGCCGTCTCGATCAGCACCGGCCGCCGCAGCTTGCCGATGTGCGTGCGGACCCACTGCCGGGAGAAGTACGCGGCGGCCAGCACGGCCAGCACACCGGCGATCTTGAGCAGCAGCAGCCGGCCGTACTCGGTGTCCACGAAGCCGGCCCAGCTGCCCAGCTGCCGCCAGCTCTGGTACGTCCCGGTCGCCACCAGCACACCGACGCACAGGAACGCGACCTGAGAGAACCGCTGCACTGCCTCCTGCGGCGGCTTGGCCCGCCACAACACGACCAGTCCGCCGAGCCAGACGCCCATGGCGTCCAGGTGCAGCACGTCGACCGGCAGTGCCAGTTCGGACTGCAAGCCGGCGGCCGCGTGCCCGGACATCGACCACGTCCAGGCCAGGCCGTTCAGCAGGACCACGCCGAGACCGCCGAGCACCGCCCGGCGGTTCGGGGTCCACTCTTGCGTGGCCAGGATCTCGCCGATGTACGGGGCGGCCAGGGCCAGCAACACGATCCGCACGATCACGCCCGTGCCCAGCGCAATGTCCAATGTGGACGAGAACAGCTGACCGTCGAACAGCCGGTCAAGGCCGGCCCCGGCGCCGTAAGGGCCTTGCAGCAGCGCGCCGGCCACGGTGGCCAGCAACAACGTCAGCCACGATCCGCCGATCAGCCGGCGAACACTGCGTCGGGTGGAACCGCTCGGCCAGCACCAGAACACGAAGGCAACGGCCCCGATCAACAGCGCGAACGAGGCGTATTCGAGGCCACGGGCCGTCCAGTACACAATGGACACTGTCAGGCTGCCCGACGAGGGAGCGGCCACCGGTGCGGCGGCCGAGGCGTGGCCGACGGAGAACGTGAAGGCGCCGGAGATCGGGTGCGAGTCGGCCGAGACCACGTGCCAGGAGACCGTGTACGTGCCCTCGGCCGTCGAATTCATCGACACGCCAACGTTGTTGCCGTCACCGCCCAGGTGGTCGGCCTTGCCGTCGTCGGCCGACTTGCCGTCCGGCGCGATCACGTGCACGCCGTCCGGCTCGATCTGCACGGCCTCGCCGAACGTCAGCGTCACCCGGGTCGGCGCGGACTGCACCAGCGATCCGTTGGACGGCGTGGTCGATTCCAGCACGGCGTGCGCAGACGCCTGGCCGGCGGTCGCGGCCATCGCCGCGAACACACCGGCCAGGATCAGTAAGAACGCCCTCATTCGGCGGTTCGCCCCCGGCGCAGCGCCAGCACCGCCAGCGCCCCGGCGGCCAGGCCGATCACGATGCCCGCGATGCCGAACACCAGCGGCAGCGACGAACTGTCCTCAGTGGACTTCGACGCCGTCGGGGTCACGGCCGCCGTGGTCGCCTTCGGCGACAGCTTCACCGTCGGGGCCGGGTGGTCGGCCTCCGCGCCGGTGTCGATCCACCGCACCACGTCGCCGTTGTCGTAGGTCTGCACCGCCTTGAACACCAGCGAATCCGTGTCGGTCGGCAGCGGGCCGAGCGACACCTCGAACTCGGCGAAGGTGTCCGGCGTGATCTTGCCGCCGGTCCAGGTGATCTTGGAGACGACCTCGGCCACCTCGCCGTCGTCCGACTTCAGCGGCTTGGCCGGCTTGGCCTTGTCGACCTGGACCGTCCAGCCCGGCACGTCCTTCGTCTCCACCGAGGCCACCGGATGGTCGGCCGGGAAGGTGACCTCGAGCTTCGTCGTGGAGGCCTTGTCCTCTTCGTTGGGCACCCGGAAGGCGATCTTCGTGTAGCTGCCCTGCGTCGCGGTGTTCGGCTGCGCCGTCACGTGCGCCGCCGCGCTGCCCGTCGCCGCGAGCAGTCCGCCGACCACGATCGTGCCCAGCACGCCGAGCCGCTTCGCTGTCCTCATCGGGAACCTCCATGTCTTGCGGGCCTGTGCCCTACCGGTCGTTCCCGAGCCGGCATTAGTTCCCAGCAGTGCCACCAGAATCAGGCCGACCGCCAGTGGGATGTGCGTCACCAGCCGACTCCAGCCCACCGCGTGCGCCCCGAGGTCGAACGTCGACACCAGCACCAGCACGCCCACCACGCTGCCCAACAGCGGCAACTGCGCCCGGGCCCGGCGTGGATCCACCGCCACCACCCCGAGCACCACCCCCAGCGCGAAGTTGAAGGCCGAGGTCTCGTGGTCCATGTGGCCGGCCATCATCATCGGGTCGTCCCGACCGAGCAGCTCCACCACCGCCACGACGGCTTGCGCCACCGCCGCCAACACCAGCCCCACGCGCACCAAGAGATAAGGAAGAGAGAACCGCGCCCGGCCAGCAGGCTCTGCTGTCACCTCCGCCGGCGACAACGCAGCCTGCCCGAGGGCAGCAACCTGGTCGGGGGAGAGGCCGGTGGGCGGCAGGATCGCGCGCCGAAGCACCTCGTCGGCCAGATCCCGCTCCTCGCCGGCCGGCGAGAGCGCGGTGAGCCGGTTGATCCGGGCCGCCCGGTCCTGCCAGCCCGCGCAGGCGTGACAGCCCTGCACGTGCCGGTCCACGTCCGTCATGGCCACGCCGGGGACGGCCTCCCCGTCCATGGCCGCCGAGAGCGCCTCGCGCGCGATGCCGCAGTCCACGTTCAGCCAGGTCGTCGGCCGGCGCGGGAAAGTTCCCGTGAACCTGACAGTAACCACTGGCGTATCTGCTGGACGTGGACGCCGAGATCACCCAGTTCGCCCTGGCCGCGCAGCGCGGCGACCGGGCGGCTGCCGCCGAGTTCGTCCGTTCGACGCAGCGGCAGCTGCGCCGATTGATGGCCTACCTCGGCGACCCGGGCCAGGCCGACGACCTCGCGCAGGAGACCTACCTCAGGGCGTTCGCGGCGCTGCCCCGCTACGAGGGCCGCTCGCCGGCCCGCATGTGGCTGCTGGCCATCGCCCGCCGCGTGGCGGCCGACCACGTCCGCACGGCGCAGCGCTCACCCCGTACGACCAGCGCCGACAGCTGGCTGGACGTCGAGGTCGCGGGCCCGGAGGGCCTGGTGGCGCTGCGGGCGGCGATCGACGCCCTGGACCCGGAGCGGCGAGAGGCGTTCGTGCTGACCCGCGTGGTCGGCCTGTCCTACGCGGAGGCGGCCGAGGTCTGCGACTGCCCGGTCGGCACGATCCGGTCCCGGGTGTTCCGCGCCCGGACCGAACTGGTCGACGCCCTCGACACCCGGCTGGAGATCGCCCGCTAGATCTCGGCCAACCGCATTCCCGGGTAGCGTTGCCGCCATTGGCCGATCTCGGGGAGAAAACATGGCGATCTACGCGCTCGGCGACCTCGTGCCCACGATCCACCCGGAAGCCTTCGTGCACCCGGACGCCACGATCATCGGCGATGTGCGGATCGGCGCGTACGCCTCGGTGTGGCCGCAGACGGTGCTGCGTGGTGATGACGGATACATCGAGATCGGCGAGTACTCGAACGTCCAGGACGGTTGCGTGCTGCACACGACGTCGATCACGCCGACCATTCTCGGCCCGTCCTCGGCGATCGGCCATGCTGTGCACGTGGAAGGCGCGCGGATCGGCACCGGCTGCCTCATCGCCTCGGGCTCGGTCGTGCTCAACGGCTGCGTCATCGAGGACGGCGCCATGGTCGGCGCGGGGGCGGTGCTTTCCTACGGCGTGACCGTGCCGTCCGGGCACATCGCCCTCGGCGTGCCCGCCAAGATCAGGGAGAACGTGTCCTTCGGGCCCGACAAGATCCGGTTCGTCGTCGACAACTACGTGGATCGGGCCAAGCGATTCCGCGGCGAACTCCGGCCGCTCTGACCTCGTTTTCCGGTATTCGAAATCGAATTGTTGTTGTCGTGGGAATTGGCTGGCCGCGACACGCCCGGGCAAGATCGACGGGATGGGGCCGGACACCGTAGACTCCGGCCTCATCCCATCGCCACTCATCCAGAGGATCACCATGAAGGTCGTTGTTGTCGTGCCCACGTACAACGAGCGCGAGAACCTGCCCGTGCTGGTGGCCAAACTCCGGGGACTGGCGAATCCCGACCTGCACGTGCTGGTGGTCGACGACAACTCGCCCGACGGCACCGGCGACATCGCCGACGGCCTGGCCGGCGACGACCTCGGCGTGCTGCACCGCACCGAGAAGGACGGCCTCGGCCGCGCCTACATCGCCGGCATCACGCGGGCCCTCGACGAGGGCGCGGACGTGGTGATCCAGATGGACGCCGACCTGTCGCACCCGGTCGACCGCATCCCGGCCATGCTGGACAAGCTGAACTCCACCGACGCCGGCGTGGTGCTGGGCTCCCGCTACGTCGAGGGCGGGCGGACCGCGTCGGAGTGGCCGTGGCACCGCAAGGCGTTGTCGGCCTGGGCCAACTTCTACGTCAACACCATCCTGCGGCTCAAGGTCAAGGACGCCACCGCCGGCTTCAAGGCGTGGCGGGCGGCCACGCTCAAGGCCATCGACCTGCCGACGATCAGGAGCAACGGCTACTCGTTCCAGGTCGAGATGAACTACCGCACGGTCAAGCGCGGCCTGCGCATCCTCGAGGTGCCGATCGTGTTCGAGGAGCGGGCCGAGGGTGCCTCGAAGATGACATTCGCCGTGCAGTTGGAGTCGGCCATCGCGCCGTGGAAGCTGCTGTTCGGGAAGATGTAGGTCAGAGGCGGCGGACGCCACGCAGCCCGGCCGCGTACGGCCCGTTGTCGTCCAGCACGCTCGCCCCGCCGACGTCGCCGAACGTCGGCCCGTCCGACGGTCCGCGGCAGGCCAGGAACCGGGGACGGCCGCTGTCGTCCGCGCCGAGGTAGATGCCGACGTGGTCGACGGCGGCCGCCTTGCCGTCGACGGCGAACAGCAACAGGTCGCCGGGCTGCGCCCGGAACCGGGCGCCGGGCGTCGTGTCGGCGACGACGGCGCCGAGCCGCGCGGCGGCGATCTCCGACGGGTTGCGGGCTTCCAGCGGAAAGCCCAGACGGTAGCCGTAGACCAGGCGGGCATAGCCGGCGGAATCCAGTGTGCCCAGCTTGTTCTTGCGCGGGGTGCGCCCTTGCCACGGCTGGCCGAGGAAGTCGGCGACGTCCGCGTCGGCACCGAAGTGCGCGCCCGTGACGTACTGGGTGGCGATGGCGAGTACATCGGGGCCGCGGTCGGCCAAGGCCTGGTTCAGCCACGGCCGAAACCAGTCGGCCTTCTCGTCACCGACGTGCCAGGGCTGCGGCGTGAGCCGCACCCAGGCGTCGGTGGTCACCACCGCCGTGGTCCGCGGATCGGTGAAGGTCCGGCTCGGTCCACTGAGGACGGTCGAGCGTGCACCATCGGTCAGCGTGGCAACGAGTTCGTCGTTCTGGTCCAGCACCTCGGTGCGCGGTGGGTTGTCCAGCCGGAGATAGCTGTAGCTGGTGGCCGGTGGGCGGGCGGTCCGCGTGGCGACGACCACGCCGCTGTCACGGGCGCGGGCTGGCGCGTCGGTGGCCTGCGCGAGCCCTACGACCGCGGTGCCGGACAAGGCCACCGTGGTCAGCAACACGGCGGTGCGAACGTGGCGCACGTCGGACTCCTATGAGGTCGGGATCAGGCCGACCAGCACACCGCTGGCCAGCACTCCGTACGAGGCGAGGGCGACGGACCCGGTGGCCAGCACGGTCACCGCGGGTGGCTGGCGAACCAGTTGGTAGGCAATGAGTCCGGGTACGACGAAGCCCAGCGTCTCGTGCACGTACAGCAGCGGGTAATTGCCTTGTATCAGCAGGAAAACCGTGGTCTGCAAGAGAACCCCGAGCAACACCACGGCGGCGAACTGCCGTTTGCCGTACAGGATCACGATTTTGCTCAGGCCGAGAGTGGCCAGATATGTGAGCACGGTGGTGAGCACCACGAGTGCGGCCCGGCGGTAGTCCTCGACCAGGGTCAGGGCCAGCCAGCCGGGGGTGATCATGCCGCCCGGCGACAGGTTCGTGGTCAGGTAGCACAGCAGGGAGAACAACAACCCGATGGCCAACCCGAGGGTGGCCACCTCGGGCGCGAGTTGCTGGCTGATCATAACCGCTCCAAGGTGTCCAGTTCGGCCAGCAGGACTTCGCCCTGGCCATGGATGTTGCCGATCGCGGCCAGTGATGCCTGACCGTCGATGCCGGCGACGAGCGCGTCCAACAGCTCCGGGGCGCTGCGCCGGCCGCCGAGGTCGACCACCCGCGGCCGCCACGAGGACGGGATGGCGGTCAGCGCGCTGCGGGTCGGCTCCCCGATCAGCAGCACGCGATCCGGTTGCAGCCGCGGAATCAAAGCGCCCATCTGCCCGTTGCGCTCGATCCGGTCCGGCCGGCAGTTGATCACGATGTGCAGCGGCCGGCCGATCGCGCCGTGGTCGAGCAGATGCTCGATGTTCATCACGGTCGACTCGGGATCGTTGGCCGCGAACACGTTCGCGAAGTGCAGCCGCTTGCCGCCGGCGGCGTAGCGGTCCACCCGCAGCACCCCGGGATCGGGCGGCGCGGCCCACATGCCCTCCATCGCGGCGGCGCGGTCGATGTCCAGCAGCTCGGCCACTTTCAGCGCGATGGCCACGTTCTCCTTGAACGTGATCCAGTCGAACGCCGCCAGCTCCTGGTCGGTCACGTCCTCGGGATCGACGGCGATCAGCCGGCAGTTCCGCTTGTCCGCCTCTTCCTGGAGGATGGGTAAACGTTCGCGTTCAGCCGTGACACACACGCCGCCGACCGGCATCGACCGGCACAGCGAGCGGGCCACGTCGTCCAGCGTCGGCCCCATCTCGGCCAGGTGGTCCTCGCGCACGTTGCACAGCACGCCGATGTCCGAGCGGATCAGCTTGGTCTGGTTGATCTCCTGCAACGGCGGCGCGACGGCCATGCACTCCATCACCAGCACGTCCGGGTCGTAGCCGGCGGCCCGCCGCACGATGGCGATCTGCTCGACCACGTTGGCAATGTTGAACTTCCGGTGCACCGGCTCCTCACGAGCATCGGGATGGATGAACCGCGCGGCGGTGCCGGTGGTCTTGGCCACGGTGACCAGACCGCCGCCCCGAAGCGCACCCGCGCACAGCCGGGTGATCGACGACTTGCCGCGGATCCCGTTGACCAGCACGCGATGCCTGATCCGGTCGAGATTGGCGTTGTGCCGCCGCTGTTCCACCACGCCGCCGACCAACAGCAGCAGACAGGCAGCCAGATACACCAGGTAGAGAAACAGCATTCCGTCCCCCTCAGACCAACGCCGGCAGCGGCTCGTCGACCGGTGTGGCCCTGCGTCGGGCGTCCAGACACTGCGCCAGTGTGCCGATCTCGTTGAGCCGCTCCGGATAGATCACGGTCTTCAGGTCGCCACCGGAGAACCGGTCCGCAGTCGCGGCCAGGCGGCGCAGCGGACCGGCGAAGCACAGCAGGTACCAGCCGAGCAGCAGCAGCCCGGCCGCGCCGCCGGCCATCGCGGCGAACAGCCAGAAGTTGCGCACGCCGTTGTCCGGCAACGGAAGTTCGGTCACCAGCTGTTGCAGCACCACGGTCCAGCGCAGCGGATCGGTGTGCGGCGTGCCGGCCAGCGACACCGACGCGATCACGTACTGGCGGCCGTCGATCTCGGCGATGCCGGGCCGGGCCGAACCGCCGAGCGCGTCGGCCACCGCCTGCCGCAACGGTGCCGCGTCCAGCACGTCGAACGCCCGATAGCCGTCGGCCGCGGCCAGTGTGCGCAGGCCCGAGTCGACCAGCCGGGCACTGCCGGCAGTGCGTCGCAGCACCGAGGACAGCTTGGCCACGTCGAGCTCGCCGACGAGGGTGTGCGTGCCGTCGGGCAACGGCGTGCTGGCGAACAGCACCGGCACCCGGCCGGCCGTGTTCTGTTGGTGCAGACCGGATCCGGGCGGCGGCGGCTCCTCGGTGCGCAGCGCCGGCCGGCCGGCGCCGAGCTGCACGGCACCGGCGGCGTCGGTGACGTAGACGCTGCGATAGCGGGGATTCTGCGACACCAGGTCGGCCAACGCCGGCTTCAGCGCCGGGACGTCCTTGCCTACCCGGGCCGTGAAGGCCTGCAACGTGGTGAGGCTGGCGGACAGCTGTTGCCGCAGCGCCTGCGCCGCAGTGGCGGCCAGCGCGCGTTGCCCTTGCACCACCACATCCGGCACGGTCGGCGTGGTCTGCCAGGCAATCGTGCCGACCGTCGCGGCCCAACTCAGCGGCAGCAACGCCGCGATCAGGACCACAACCCAAGCCGGTGCTGATAATCGCCGCGTGGAGCGGGGCCGGCCGTCGAGCGCCGCGGCGACCCGCTCGGCCTCGCGCAACCGGTACCGGCCGGCGGGAAGACCGGCCAGGGCGCGGGTCCGCAAGCGGCGGATCGGCCGCACGAAACCGAATCCGGCCAGCGCTGCCGCGAGGGCGACCAGCACGGCCAGCATGATCGCCCGCTCCGTGGACGCGGGAACCGTGGCGCCGACCCCCTCCGGAGCCACCGCGACCAGCAGCACGTTCAACCCGACCGGGACGGCCGGTGTGCCGGTCTTGACCGGGGCGTAGACGGCCAGCGGCGTGGTGCGGGTGTCGTTGACCACCGGGCCGCTGCCCACGTCACCCACCTGCACGCCGCCGCCGTCGGCCGCCGCCGCGCTGCCCGATGTGATCAGCCCTCGGGTGCTCGGGTCGGGGGTGCCGCGGGCGTGGACCACCCGGCCGTCGGCGGTGGTCAACAGGATCGCGGCGGCGAAGTCGGTGATCGGCAGCTTGGCCGGAACCTGAATTGCCGTTGACACGACGACGATCCAGTCGGTGCCGGTGACCGGCGCGGCCGTCAGCACCACCGTCGGGCCGGCCGGGTCGCGTACCACACGGACCGTGATGCGGTCGATGTTCCTGCCCGAAAAGGAGCCTGCCGGCACCGGCTCACCCAGTCGGGCCAACGGCTTCGACGAACCCTTGGACAGCAGCACCAGTCCACGGGCCTGCTGGCAGCTGCGGGCAAACGACGCGAGGGCGTCGGCCGGCGTCCGATCTGGATTGATCGAGTACAGCTTGACCGCCGTGCTCAGCGCCACCGCGACCTCGCCGAGCGAGTCGGCCGTCGAGTGCGCGAGATCGTCGACCAGCCGCTGCTGCGACCGGGCCAGCACGTGTGCGCCGTCACTGGCGCCGATCGCCGGCACCACCACCAGACAGCAGCCGACCAGCAGCGCGAGCGCCGCCGCGACGACGGCCAGCGGAGCCCGCACGCCGTCCGGAAACCCGTTCTCCACCGGTGTTTCCGCCCCAGTTCTCGCCGGCACTGCCCGCTCCCTGTCTTGTCGCAGCGCATTCACGCCTCGTTCACGGCAAGGACCACGACACCAGCCGGTCGGATCCGACAACACCTACGAAAGTCGGGTGGACGCGGTAACTGTTAAGCGCCACGGTGTCTGCGTGACACTTCCCGCGGCCGCCACGTCGCTCATTAGAGTATGGATTGCCCGGCTAGGCAAGCATCACTCATGATTCCCGAACGGGCACCGGGACGGACGCGCACTCCGTCAGCTGTGGGGCGAACGGTGGTGATCATCGCGACGCTGCTGGTCTGCGTGGTGGTGATCGTGCTGCTGCGGCCCTCGGGTGAGGCCGGCAAGGTCGACCTCGCGGCCGAGGTGTCAGGGTTCGCCGACGACCTCAGCCCCGACGCCCCCTATCGCCCGCCGAACGACCAGGAGCGCGGCGGCGCGCTGGACGGGCTGGTGCCGCTGCTCACCGGCACCACCAACCTTGATCCGGCCAGGAAAGCGTTGACACCACTGGGGTTCGCCGTCTCCGACGGCGTCGACACGGTGACCGGACGGCACTTCGTGCTGGCCACCACCCAGCCGGGCGCGGTGCGCGGCTGGGGCCTGTACATCGCCGACTACGACACCCGTGCGCGGCTGGTGATCGAGGTGCCGCATCCCCACTTCGACCTGAACACCGAGCAGGTCGGCATCGACCTGTACCGGCGGCTGCCGGGCTCGGCCGTGCTGGTCGCCGGCGCGCACCGCAAGGCCGGTGACGGCACCGCCGACGTCGCCCACAACGCGGACTCGCTGTTCAACGCGGTCGCCATGGCGCTGGCCCGACTCGGCCTGCCGCAGGTGCAGCTGCACGGCTTCGACGACAGCAGCCTGCCCGGCAGCGACGTCGTCGTGTCCTCGGGGGCGACGCCGCACACGCCGGTGCACGAGGGCATCGCCGACGGGCTCGCCGACCGGGGCCTGGCCGTGTGCCGGGCCTGGGCTCAGCCGTGCGGCAACCTGGAAGGCCGCCTGAACGTGCAGGGGACCGCCAGCGACCGGCTGGGTGGCGTCTTCGCGCACATCGAGTCGGACAGCGAGGTCCGCTCGCGGCCGGAACTGCGCGCACGGCTGGTCGATGTCCTGGCGGGCATGGTGTGAGCATCAGGTGGCGGCCGGCGGCGGTCGGCGGGCTGGCCGCGGTGATCTACGCCTGGGGCATGGCGGTGCACCCGGTGCACAACTACTATGCGGCCGCCGTGCGCAGCATGGCCGGCAGCTGGCGGGCGTTCGTGTTCGGCGCGTTCGATCCGCAGGGGTCGATCACCCTGGACAAGATCCCCGGCGGGTTCTGGCCGCAGGCGTTGTCCGTACGGCTCTTCGGTTTCCACGACTGGTCGGTGGCGCTGCCCGGGGTCGTCGAGGCCGTGTTGACCGTGCTGGTGCTGCACCGGGTGGTGGCGCGCTGGGCCGGTGAGACCGCGGGGCTGCTCGCCGCCCTGACGATGGCGTTGACACCGGTCGCCGCGGCACTGGCCAAGTCCCAGATCGTGGACACGCCGCTGACGCTGCTGCTCGTGCTGGCCGCCGGCGCCTGGCAGCGGGCCGTGTCCGACGACCGGCCGTGGTCGCTGCTGGTCTGCGGTGTCTGGGTCGGTGTGGCGTTCCACGTCAAGATGCTGCAAGCGTGGGTGGTGCTGCCGGTGTTCGCCGCCGCCTACCTGATCGCCGCGCCGGTACGGCGATGGTGGCACCTGCTCGCCGCCGGCGCGACGTGCCTGGCGGTGTCGTCCATCTGGCTGGTGGTGGCGCTGGTGACGCCGGCCGGTGCTCGCCCGTACATGGACGCCACCGCTGACAACAATCCGCTGGGCATGGTCTTCGGCTACAACGCCGCCAGCCGGTTGCACGGTCATGGTGTGCAGGTGTTGCTGACCAGCCGGACCGCGCCGCAGGTCGGCTGGCTGCTTCCGTTGTGCCTGTTGTCGATCGTGCTCGGTCTACTGTGGACTCGTGGCCGGATGCGCAGCGGGTTCGTGCTGTGGGGGCTGTGGCTGGCCGTCCACGTGACCGCCTTCGGCGTCGGGGATTTCCGGCACAGCTACTACGTTCTCGTGCTCGCGCCGGCGGTCGCCGCGTTGACCGGCGGCGGCATCGTCCTGCTCTGGCGTGTCCGCGACCGGCATCGGTGGGCGTTGCCGACCGCGATCCTGCTGACCGCTGTATGGACGGTCGTGCTGCCGGCGCGGCCGATCCTGAAGCCGGTCGCGCCGGCGGCGGCCGTGCTCGCGGTGTTCGGCGTGCTGGCCCTATTGGCGGCCAGGAACTCTCGGCTGACCGCGATCGGCGGCGTGGTCGGCCTGGTGGCGGTGCTGATCACGCCGACGGCCTGGACGCTGTCGACGGACGTGCGGGTGGTGACGGCCGATGCGGCCAGTCCGGCCGCCGGCGCCAAGCATCGCCAGTCCCACGGCGTGTCCGTGGCCGACGAGGAGCTGTTGTCGTGGCTGCGGGCCAACAACAGCGGCACCCGTTACCTGATGGCCGTCGACGGCGCCGGCAGTGCGGCGGCGATCATCGCTCATACCGGGGCCAGCGTGCTGCCGATGGGCGGGTTCACCGGCCGGACCCCGTTTCCGACCAATGCTCAGTTTCTCGCGCTGATCCACAACGGCGAACTGCGCTACGTCCGGGGCGACGTCCACACACCGGCCCGGACAGTGGCCGAGACCAACGTCAACTGGGCGGCCGAGCACTGCCGCAAAGTGCGCGACCGCCTCTACGACTGTCGGTGATCACGCCCTCGACGGTGCACGGACAGCAGTGGCCCACACGGTCGCGACCGCGGTCAGCGCGCCGGCCACGGCGCAGCCGATGCCGAACGGCAGCGCCGGTTCGTGCGCTGCCAGCACCGCGACCAGCAGCCAGCCACCGAGACCGAACAGCGCCCCGAGCGGCACCGCCGCCACGTACTTGCCGGCGCCGGTCCGTCCACGCCGGACGGTCCGGAGCGTGGACTCCAGGTAGGCCAAGGCGAACAGGCAGGCCAGCAGGCTGCCCGCGCCCATTGCGCTGGCCAGTGGGAACTGCTGCGGGATGGCCGGGAACTCCTGAGTGCCGGTCGCCGACTGCAAGCGTCCGGTGACCGCGCCGCCGACCAGCCAGCGGGTCAGCGCCGGGAAGGCCACGGAGTCCTTGCCGGACGCGCTGGCCACCTGGAAACCGGCCAGCCACAAGGACATCGTGGCTTCACCGCCGGTGATCGGCACCGGCAGGCTCAGGTCGATGTTCGCCGGCTGCCCCGGTGGCGAGCCCATGACCGCCAGTTGCGTGACCGCTGTGCGCGCACCCGGCGTGGGGGCGATGAAAGCCGTGACGACAAGGGCCACAAAGGCCAGCACCGCGACCAGCGTCGGCACCAGGGCCGAGCGGCGGGTGGCTTCGCGCGGCCGGCGATCGGCCGGCGCGGCATCGAGCCGCCCGGATTGGCTCCGGTCGGTCGGCTGCGCCCCGGCCTGGCCGGGGTAGGCGCCATTGACCGGCAGCGTACCGGCCTGCCGGCGGGTGTCGGGTTCCTCGTCGAGCCGCGCGGTGTGTTCCCGTACGGTCCGGTTTTCCTCCGGCCACGCGCTTTTCGGCTGCTCGCCGGTGAACCAGTCGGACCGGGTGCCCTCCTCGACCTGCGTGGCGTGCAGCGTCGGCCGAGGCCGGGGCTGCGAGCCGCCGCTGGTCACACGGGGCGACAGGTGTACGGGAATTCGGGACTGTTGCAGCCATCCCGGCCCGAAGGTGGTGTCGGCGGCGGCGGCGAGGTCGGCGGCGAAACCCTCGGCGTCGCGGTAGCGCTGGTGGGTTTCCCTGGCCACGGACCGCATCACGACCTCGGCCAGCGGCGCCGGCACACCGGTGATCGGCCGGGGATCGCCGAAGATGTGCTGCCGCATCATGCTCAGCGCGCCGCGGTCGTCGGCGAAGGGCAGCGTGCCGGACAACATCTCGTACAGCACGGTGCCGGCGGAGTAGACGTCGGCGGCCGGCGTCAGTGGATTGCCGGAGGCCTGCTCGGGCGAGATGTAGGCCGGCGTGCCAAGGACTTCGCCGCCGTGGGTGACGAGCGTCGTGCCCTCGCTGATCACCTGCGCGATGCCGAAGTCGGCCACCTTCAACACGCCCTGCCGGGTGAACAACAGGTTCTTCGGCTTCACGTCGAGGTGTAGCACCCCGGCCGAGTGGGCGGCGTGCAGCCCGGCCAGCGTGGCCAGGATGATCGCGCAGGCGGCGTCCGGCGTGATGCCGCGGCCCTGGGACCGGTCGAAAACCGTGCCGCCGTCGAGCTTTTCCATCACCAGCAGGCTGTCCCGCGCGGTACGCACGTAGTCGTAGACCGGCACGATGTGCGGATGGTCCAGGCTGGCCAGTACTTTCGCCTCACGGTCGAACCGGCTGCCCATGCCCGGCTTGTGCACCATGTCGGCCGGCAGCTGCTTGATCGCCACGTGCCGGCCGAGCGACCGGTGCACGCCGGCGTACACCACACCCATGCCGCCGGCCCCGATCATCGCACCGAGCTCGTACTGCGGCAGGGCATTGACCACGTTGGCGGGGGCGGTCACCCGGTCACCTCGCTCGTCAGCGCGATGGTCTCGGAATCGACCGGCACGTCCATCAGCATCGGATGCGGTGTCAGGTAGCCGAGCACCATCCCGATCAGTGTGGTGCCGACGACGATCGGGATCTCGACGCTGGGCTCCGGCGGGATCACGCGCAGTACCGACAGCGTCACCACGGCGACAAGTCCGGTGCCGAAGCCGGCCGGCATGAAGCGCAGCGCGCGGCGCAGCCGGTTGGCCGGAAGTCGGTGCCGGGCCAGGGCGAGCAGGCACGCCGCCCAGGCGGCGATGGTCAAAAGCAGCACCGCGATGCCGAAAACCCCATACACGGACAGGATCGAGCCGCGTACGTCGCTGGTGGTGTCCACCGCGACGAGCTCGGCACGGTCCGAATCGAACAGCTGCACGGCCGCCGGTAACAGGCCGATCGCCTGCCCGTCGAGGTCGGCGAGGTCGAGGCCGAAGGTGCGGGTGGCCCGCCCGTGCGCGGCAACGTCGAACGGCAGCGTGGTGTCGTAGGCGAAGAACGTCAGCGCCAAAGCCGTGCCGGACAGGCGAATGCTGCGGATGTGGACCGCCGTGCCGCCGTTGTTGGTGACGGTGACCGACAGCTGCACCGGCCGCTGCGGCGTGATCACCATGGTGTGGCCGGTGATGTCCTGGCCGTCCATGGACACGGCCAACGTCGGCGGATCATCCGACGCCTGCGCGGGGGTCGTGCCGGCGAGCAACATGCCGGCTGCCAAGGCAACCACGACACCGGTGCGACGTCTCATCGAGAACTCCCAGTTGAGCCGGGCTTGACTGGCGGGAGATGCTACCGCCGGTCGGCTCGCCATGGGCCGAACGAACCACAGTGGATGGGGACGATGGGGTTACTTGTTCGCACAGTGACGTTCCTGGCGCTCTGCGTGGGCGTGCTCGCGCCGGCGACCGCCTTCGCCCAGGTGGCCCCACCGCAGGTGACCGTGTCGCCGACGAGCGGACCGGCCGGCAGCCAGTTCACCATCCACTGGAGCGGCTTCACCCAGTGCCGCGTCATCACTTTCACCTGGGCGGGGGCGGCTTTGGCCACCGGGTCGCCGGGCACCCAGGGCAGTGTGGCGGCGACCGCGCCGGCCGACGCCAAGCCCGGTACGTACGCGATCGGGGCCACGTGCGGCGATCAAAAGGGCGGCAGCCGCTTCACCGTTACGGTGACAACAACCACAGTCACCACACCGGTGCCGACGACCACCACGACGCCACCGGTTGTCACGACAACAACGCCCCGCGTGACAACGACAACGCCGCCGACCGTCGGCACCACCCCGAACACGACCACCACGACTTCCGTTGCCACCACGACAACCGACGCTCCGACACCGGTTCCGTCGGTGACCGACGAGCCGAAGACCGACGGCGGCCTGACCCTGGACCACACCAGCATCCAGCCCGGCGACACGCTCTCCGCGTCCGGAACCGGTTGCGAGCCTGGCCATTCCGTCGTGCTCACCTCGGGCGGCGAGCAGGTCGGCGCGACCACGGCCGACAGCGCCGGCGCCTTCACCGCGCCCGTGGAGTTCACCAAGATCGAGCCCGGCCGGCACACCGTCACCGCCAGCTGCGGCGTGCAGCTCACCGGCGTCGTGGACCAGGCTGTGACGAGCTCCAACGGCGACTACTCGTCCACGTTGATCGTGCTGGTGTTCTTCGTGCTCGGCGGCATTCTCTTCGTGCGGTTCGCCTACTGAGTCACCGGCAGGCGTTCGGGCGAAGGGCATCCCGGGCCGCGGCGCGGGAGATGTTCCACTCGCGGAAGTCGTCCAGCGGCAGCGTCCGCCACGGCATGGCGCACGACTTCACGTTGTCCGGCAAGCCTTCCAGCGCCGGTAGGATGTCAACCGACAGCCCGGACAGGTAGAGGGTGTCCAGCTGCTGGGTCTGCTGCCAGCGCTGGACGTCCTGCCGGGCAACGAGATACTCCGGATCCACCGCCGCGAGCACCAGCAGCGACCCGACCGCGGTGCTGAGCATCGCCTTGGGCAGCCAGCGACCGTTCAGCTTCACCCCAGCCGCGATGATCATCACGTACACCAGACCGAGCCAGATCTCGCACGCTTCCACCATGAGCCGCAACACGGTGAAGCCGTACGCCTCCTGATACGCCCACATCCGGCTGAGCGCCGAAGCGACGACGATCAGCGTGAGCACCGACAGCGCGCCGAGAATCCCCCTGAGCCACAAGCGATCCGCGACCGACTCCCGTGGCGCTATGCGTGCCGTGACGCCGATGACGGCCAACGTCAACACCGTGACGGCGGTCAGCTGCCAGAAGGCCGTGCGGGCGAACTGGGAGTACGTCAGGTCGGCCGTCCGCTGCACGTACGCGCTGCCACCGAACCACGACACCATCTGCACGGCGACAAAGGTCGCGAACAGCACCACCAGCATGCCGACCGGCACGCCCCACTCCAACCGGCGAACCACCGTCTGACTCGGTCGGTACGGCCGCTTCCGCACGATCGGCCGCAGCGCCCCGGCCGCGATCAAACCGCCCACGACGAACAGGAACAGCGTCCGGGCAACCGATCCACTGTCCACTGTGGGCGTACTTTCGCTGAGCAATGTGGCGAAGTCCCGATCGGCCGTGGCGAACAGCGCACCGAAGATCGCCACCATGCCCACACCGACGCCGACCGACACCGTCATCCGCCCGCCGCCGCGGATCTTGCCGAATCCCCTGCCCAGAGAGGGAAAGGCCATCACCGAGCCGAACAGCAGGGCCGTCGTCGTGCGGCCGCCGCTGACCGCCAGCGACGCCGTCACCACGGCCGTCAACAGGCACAGCACGAACAGCCACTCCGCCGCCCGCAGCGTGCCCACGCCGACCAGCAGCACGGTCACCGCCGCCCATCCGACGCTGATCAGCTTGGGGCGCTTGATCTGCGTGCAGACCACGACCACCAGCAGCAGGGCGGCGATCAGCCAGCCAACGCCCGGTCTGTCCAGCGGCACGAGTGCGGCGGTGACCACGCCGGCCATCAGCACCGGCCACGGTTTCGGCGTGGGGTTGGTCGGGGCCGTGGCGACCTTCGTGTGGACGGCGTTCATCGGCGCATAGCTCATCGAGCAACTCCAGGGCAGGTGGTATCGCCGTCGCACCCGAGCGGGCGGACGGTACGAGAAGTGAGGGGTTACAGGGCGGGCAGGGTGACCTTGATGCGGCAGCCGGCGTGGCCGGGGTCGACCACGGCGATGGTGCCGCCGTGCAGGTCGACGACCCAGCGCGCGATGGCCAGTCCGAGGCCGGTGCCGCCGTCGCCGGACCGCTCGCCGCGGGTGAAGCGCTCGAACACGCGGTCCCGGTCGGCGGCGGCGATGCCCGGGCCCTCGTCCAGCACCTCGATGACGGTGTGGTCGGCGTGCGCGGCCGCCCGCACCCGCACCAGACCGCCACGGGGACCGTGCCGGGAGGCGTTGTCCAGCAGGTTGGCCACGACCTGGTGCAGACGCCCGCGGTCGGCGTACACCGTGGCGTCGGCGGGGGAGACCTTCACGTCGAACCGGGTGCCGCGGTCGGCGACCTCGGCCTCGGCGACCATGTCGGCCAGCAGCGGGGCCAGCGCCAGCTGCTCCCGGGCCAGGGTCAGCACGCCGGCGTCCAGCCGTGACAGGTCGAGCAGCTCCTCGACCAGCCGGCCGAGGCGTTGGGTCTGGGCCAGGGCGGTGCTCATGGTGGCCGGGTCGGCCGGGGTCACGCCGTCCACGACGTTCTCCAGCACGGCCTGCAGGGCGGTGATGGGCGTCCGCAGCTCGTGCGACACGTTGGCGATCAGGTCCCGGCGCTGCTGGTCGGCCGCGCCCAGGTCGGCGGCCATCTGGTTGAACGCCGTGGCCAGCTCGCCGACCTCGTCGCGGGCGGTGGCCCGCACCCGGACCAGGTAGTTGCCGCGGGCGATGGACTTGGCCGAGGCGGTCATCTCCCGCAGCGGCCGGGTCATGCCGTGGGCCAGCACCTGCGACGTGCACAGGGCCAGCACGATGGCCATGATCGAGGTCGCCGGCGGCAGCCAGCCGATCTGCCAGCGGAAGAACGCCAGCGCCGTCGCGCCCGAGGCGACCAGCAGGATCCCCAGCTTGAGCTTGATGGAACGGACCGGGTCCAGCGGTCTGGGCAAGAGTTCTAGCAGTGCTAGCACCCGGTCTGGGAGCTTCACCGCGGCACCTCCAGCGCGTAGCCGACGCCGTGCACGGTCCTGATCAGGTCGGCGCCGAGCTTTCGTCGCAATGCCTTGACGTGACTGTCCACAGTGCGGGTGCTGGCCGCTTCGCCCCAGCCCCACACCTCGGCCAGCAGCCGTTCCCGCGGCAGCACCGCCCGCGGCCGGCCCGCGAGGTGCACCAGCAGCTGGAACTCCGTCGGCGTCAGGTGCACCTCCTCTCCCGACCGGTGCACCCGCCGCTCGACCACGTCGATCTCCAGGTCGGCCAGCACGATGCGGTGGCCGTCCCGCTGCTCGGCCCGTCCGGCCCGGCGCAGCAGGGCGTGGACGCGGGCCGCCAGCTCACGGATCGAGAACGGCTTCGTCAGGTAGTCGTCGGCCCCGACGGCCAGCCCGACCAGCAGATCCGTCTCTTCGTCGCGGGCGGTCAGCATCAGCACCGGGACCGGCCGCTCGGCCTGGATGCGCCGGCACACCTCGAGGCCGTCGAAACCGGGCAGCATCACGTCCAGCACCACCAGGTCCGGCCGCCGGGCCGACGCCGCCGCCACCGCTGACGGCCCGTCGGCCGCCGTCTCCACCTCGAACCCTTCGGCCCGCAGCCGCGCCGCGACCGACTCCGCGATCGTCGGCTCGTCGTCCACAACGAGCACTCGCCGCTGTTGCTCCGCCATGTGACCGACCCTAGACGCGGGCCGTGGAGAGCGATGGCGGAAGATGTGAAGGTCTCGTGGAGGGGTTCGACAGCGTGAACCGGGTGGTGGCCGACCGCTATGTGATCGTCGGCGAGCTGGGCCGGGGCGGCATGGGCGTGGTGTGGCGCGCCGACGACCGCGTCATCGGCCGGCAGGTCGCGCTCAAGGAGATCCAGGTGCCGCCCGGCGGCATGGACCGCGTGCTGCGCGAGGCCCGCACCGCCGGCCGCCTCAACGACCCCGGCGTCGTCACCGTCTACGACGTGCTGACCGACCGCGGCTCCACCTTCGTCGTGATGGAGCTGGTCGAGGCCCCCACCCTCGCCGACATCATGGCCGCCCAGGGCCCGCTGGCCCCCGACCGCGTCGCCAACATCGGCCTTGCCCTGCTGACGGCCCTCGAGGTGGCGCACGCCGCCGGTGTCGTGCACCGGGACGTCAAGCCCAGCAACGTGATGCTGCTGCCCGGCGACCGGGTCAAGCTGGCCGACTTCGGCATCGCCCGCGCCATGGACGACCCCGGCCACACGTCCAACGGCGTGCTCGGCTCGCCCGGCTACATGGCGCCCGAGCTGTTCAACGGCGGCTTCCCCGGCCCCGCCTCCGACCTGTGGGCGCTCGGCGCGACGCTGTTCCACGCCGTCGAGGGCCGCGGGCCGTTCCACCGCGACACCACCGCCGCCACCCTGCACGCGATCATGTACGAGGAGCCGCGGCTCCAGCTGTGCCAGGGGCCGCTGGCCGAGGTGATCCTGGGCCTGCTGATCCAGGACCCGTACCAGCGCTGGACGCCGACCGACGTGCGGCAGGTGCTGTCCGGCGGGGTTCGGCTGTCGGCCACCCGCCCGGTTGACCCGTGGGAGAAGGAGCCGAAACCGGGGCGTCGCAAGGCTTTGGTCATCGGTGGCGCCGCGGCCGCGGTGGTCGCCGTTGCGACGACGTCCGCGGTGCTGCTGTCCAACTCGGGCCAGCAGGACGGGGTCGCCTCGGCCGCGGCCCTCGCCTCGTCGACCACGGCGACGGCGACTTCGGCGCTGCCCACGACGACCACCACGACCGCCGCCACCACGACGTCGACCGCCGCCACGACCACGACGACGTCGAAGACCACGACCACCACGACGAAGCCGCCGCTCGTGCTGGCCCTGCTGACCCGCTACAACAACCCCAAGGGCTTCCACTTCACCGGCACGCCCAAGTCGGCCGTGCCGGCCGGCTTCACCCGTGAGGGCCCGCTGGGCTCGGTGGTGGCCAAGGCGGAGCCCGGCACGATCAAGCTCTACTCGTGCAAGATGAAGACCACCGACGACCACTTCAGCTCGGTCGACCAGACCGGCAACTGCGAGGGCCAGACCTCGCTCGGCCTGCTCGGCTACGTCTACCAGAACAAGCCGACCGGCGTCGCGACCACGGCGCTGTACCGGTGCAATTCGGGCAACAGCCACTTCGACTCGGTGATCGCCAACTGCGAGAGCGCCAAGGTCACCAAGGAGGGCACGCTCGGCTTCGTGGTGACCGACGGCTAGCGTTCCTTCGCCCGGGCGGCGACGGTGTTTTTGACGTCACGGGGTCACGTTCGGGCACCTACCGTTGTCGGTGTCGCGCCCCCGTCTCACCCCCCGTGACGGGAACGCGCCCGCTGTCCCCGGCTCCTCACCCTTCTGGAGCCGGGGCAGCATCGAATCCTCAGCGCACCGCCTGGGCCTGTTTGCCCAGCTCGGCGACCAGGTCGGTGAGCTCGGCCCGGTACTTGCGGACGGATTCGACCTTGATCTCCTCGTAGCCGCGGACCAGGTCGGGCAGGGCGGCGATGCGCAGGGCGAGCTCCGGCGGGGCGCTGTTGAGCTGTGAGACGACGGCGACGTACTCGGTGATCAGGTCCCGCTCCAGCCGGCGCAGGGCGGTGTGGCCGAACAGGTCGAGCCAGTGGCCGCGGAGGCGACGCATGGAGCGCAGCACACGGAAGGCAGGACCGGCGGTGCGGCCCAGGGCGAGCTTGCGGCGCATGCCGAGGGCCCGTAGCAGCGGCGGGTGCAGCATGACCTTCACCTTGGCGTCAGGCCCGAACTGCTGGCGCACGGCGGGATCGAGGTGCAGACGGGCCACCTCGTACTCATCCTTGTACGCCATCAACTTGTAGAGCTGGCGCGCCACGACCTCCCGTACGGCCTCGCTCTCCACCCCGGTGAGAACGTCGACGTACCGGCGGGCGTAGCGCGTGTCCTGGTAGCCGATCAGATCGGCGGTGCGGGTCAGCGCGGTGGCCGACTCGATGCCGGCCTCGGCCAGGATTACCCTTGCGGTGGCGAGGAAAGGCTCGGCCCGGAGCAGATCGGTCCTGGGCAGATCGGTCCTGGGCAGCTCGTCCTTGGCGGTGTCCTCGGTGGACGGCCAGGTCGGGTCGAGCACGAGCCGGCGGCCGGCGCGGAAGGCCTGGATCGTGGTGGCGACGCCGACGCCGTTCTGCTCGATGGCGGCCTCGATCGACGCGGCGCTCATCGGCAGCAGCCCGGACTGGTAGGCCGCGCCGATCACCAGGAAGTTGGCGGCGGTGGTGCTGCCGAAGAGCTTTGCCGCCAGGCCGAGCGCGTCCACGGTGACCATGCGGCCGCCGACCGTGCGGTCGGCGATGGTGCCGAGCAACGTGCTGCTGGCCGGCAGGATCTTCGACGGGTCGGTGACGGTCTCGCCGGTCGGCGTCTGGCTGGTCGACACCACGGCGACCGTGCGATCCGGCGCGCAGCGGTCCAAATTGGACGCTGACGTGGCGGCGAGGGCGTCGAACGCCAGGTACGTGTCGGCGGCGCCAAGCCCGACCAGACCCGGGCGCTCCCGGTGCTCCGGGCCGATCCGCAGGTGCGAGACCACCGCGCCGGCCTTCTGGCTCAGACCAGTCTGGTCCATCGCACGGGCATCCATGCCGTCGAGCAGCGCCGCGTTGGCCAGCACCTGATTCGCCGTCACCACACCGGTTCCGCCCACGCCGACCAGCACCACATTGGCCTGGCCGGGCTTGTGCGCCGGCTCGGCCAGGTCGCCGCTCAGCGTCGGCATCGCGACCTTTGCCTTGGCACTGCCGGGAATCACCGTCATGAACGACGGGCAGTCGCCGAGCAGGCAGGAGAAGTCCTTGTTGCACGAGGTCTGGTCGATCCGGGTCTTGCGGCCGAAGTCGGTGTCCACCGGCTCCACGCTCAGGCAGTTGGACTTCGCGCCGCAGTCGCCGCAGCCCTCGCACACCGCCTCGTTGATGAACACGCGCTGTGGCGGCTCGGAAATCTTGCCGCGCTTGCGCTTGCGGCGCGTCTCGGCCGCGCACGCCTGGTCGTACAGGAGAACGGTCGTGCCCTTGACCGTCCGAAGTTCGCGTTGTACGTCATCGAGATCGTCACGATGCCTGACGGTCACGCCGGACGCCCAAGGCGTGCCGCGCCGGTACTTGCGCGGATTGTCCGTCACCACAACGATTTTCGCCACGCCTTCGGCGTGCAGCAGGTGTGTGACGCCGATCGGGTCGATGGCGCCCTCGGCGTCCTGGCCGCCGGTCATCGCCACCGCGCTGTTGTAGAGCAGCTTGAACGTGATGTCCGTGCCGGCCGACACCGCCTGCCGGACGGCCAGGCTGCCGGAGTGGAAGAACGTGCCGTCGCCCAGGTTCTGGAACATGTGGCCGGTGCCGCTGAACGGGGCCGCGCCGACCCAGGTCGCACCTTCGCCGCCCATCTGCGTCATGCCCAGGCTGCGGTCCATGAACGTGGTCATCGCGTGGCAGCCGATGCCGGCCGATGCCAGCGAACCCTCCGGCACCACCGTGGACCGGTTGTGCGGGCAGCCCGAGCAGAAGAACGGCGTCCGGCTGACCGCGGTCAGCGTCAGCAGCGGACGCTTGCGCGGCAACGGATGCACGGCGTCCGCGCCGAACCGCTCGGTCAGCGGCTTGGTCAGCGACAACGCGATCCGGTCGGCGTCGAGCTCGCCGTTGACCGGGATGATGTCCTTGCCCCGCACGCGCGGCCGGGTCGGGAGGTCGTAGAGGGCGTCGCGGACCATCGGCTCCACGAAGGCGCGCTTGTCCTCCACCACCACGATCTCGTCAAGGTCCTCGGCGAACTCGCGGACCGTCTCCTGGTCGAGCGGGTGCACCAGGCCGAGGCGCAGCATCCGCACACGGTGGATCTGCTCGTCGATCCCGAGTCGGTGCAACGCTTCCCGAAGCTCCACATAGGACCGTCCGACCCCGATGAAGCCGATCTTCGCGCCGTCGGTCGCGCCTTCGATCGTGTTGATCCCGTTGGCCCGCGCGAACGCCGTGGCCGCCATGAGCCGGCCGTCCAGCACCTCGGGTTCCATCTCGATCGCCGCCGGGATGTCGACGCCCGGCCGGTGCGTCGGCTGCCACGGGCGGCCCCGCCAGCTGAACTCCGGGATCGTGACGTCGACCGGCGAGGCCACGTCCACCACCTCGGTGGCGTCGGCGATGCTGGTCAGGATGGTCAGGCCGACCCAGGTGCCGGCGTAGCGGGACATCTCGATGCCCAGCCGGCCCAGCCGCAGCACGTCGGCCACGGAGGCCGGGGCCAGCACCGGCATCATCGACTCGGCCAGCGCCATCGCCGAGTTCGACGGCAGCGTCGACGACTTGGCCGCCGGGTCGTCGCCGGCCACGGCCAGCACGCCGCCGCGCGGGGTCGTGCCCATCCAGTTGGCGTGCTTGAAGGCGTCCGAGGAGCGGTCGACGCCCGGGGCCTTGCCGTACCAGAGGCCGAAGACGCCGTCGAAGCTCGGATCCGGCAGCTGCGTGCTCAGCTGCGAGCCGTACACGACGGTCGCCGCGAGCTCCTCGTTCACGCCCGGCACGAACCGGATGTCGTGCTCGGTGAGCAGCTTCTCCTGCTTCTGCAGGAGCTGGTCGAGCCCGGCCAGCGGGGAGCCGCGGTAGCCCGAGACCAGGCCGGCCGTGCGCCAGCCGCGGGCGCGATCGGCCTCGCTCTGGTCGACGAGAAGCCGGGCCAGCGCGTGCACACCGTTGAGCAGCTGCCGATCGGACACTGCGACCCTCCTATAGCCTGCGCAGGTTGACCTAGATTGCACGTCCTACCAGGGCTAATGCGCAACATGAGGGTCGTCCGATTGAGCGATATGCTCAGCACGGACGGCCTAATGGGCGAGGGAGTGAGCAGAACGGTGACTCTCGACACACTGGACCTGCGCATACTGCGTGAGCTGGTGCGACGGCCCCGGGCCGGCATCACCGAGCTCGCCACGCTGCTCGGCGTCGCCCGCAACACCGCCCACGCCCGCGTCCAGCGTCTGGAACGCGACGTCGTCGGTGATCGCGGACGCGGCGTCGACCTCAAGGCCTTGGGCCTCGAGGTCACCGCCTTCGTCACGCTGGAGGTCGCGCAGGGGCGCTTCAACGAGGCCGTCGCCGGCCTCAAGACCGTGCCGTACGTGCTGGAGGCGCACGGCATCGCCGGCGCCGGCGACCTGCTGGTTCGCGTGGTCGCGCGGGACAACCAGCACCTGCACCAGGTCGTCGCCTCGGTGCTGGCCTGCCAGGGCGTGCTGCGTAGCACCACCGCCGTGTCCCTCACCCAGCCCGTGACCTACCGGGTGGATCCGCTGTTCGACGTGGTCGAGGGCGCTTAGCGGCCGCGCCGGTTGTTCTTCACCGGAGCCTTGGCCGCCGGCTTCGGGGCGGCCTTGGCCGGGCGGTCCTTCAGGCGCTGCTGCTCGTCACGGAAGCCGGCCTGCACCTCGCGCTCGTGGGTCAGCCAGTCCGGGTTCTCCGTCTTGAGCGCCTCGATCTGCTCGGTGGTCAGCGCCTCCGTCACGCCGCCGCGGGCCAGGCCGCCGATCGACACGCCCAGCTTCGTGGCCACCACCTGACGCGGGTGCGGGCCGTTGCGGCGCAGGTCGCTCAGCCACTGCGGCGGGTTGGCCTGGAGCTCGTTCAGCTCGTCGCGCGACACGACCCCGTCCCGGAACTCCTCGGGCGTGGCCTCCAGGTACACGCCCAGCTTCTTGGCCGCCGTCGCCGGCTTCATCGTCTGGGGGGTCTTGTGCGACGTCATGGGCACAGGGTAGTGGCCGGTAGCCTCTTGGCCGTGACTGCACCTGCCTCGTTCCGGCTCGCCTACGTGCCCGGGGTCACTCCCGCCAAGTGGGTGCGCACCTGGCAGGAGCGTCTGCCCGACGTGCCCATCACCCTCGTTCGGGTGACCGCCGCCTCGGCTGCCGCCGCCGTACGTGACGGCGATGCCGACGCCGTGCTCCTGCGGCTGCCCTTCGACCGCACCGGCCTGCACGCCATCCCGCTCTACGTCGAGACCACCGTCGTCGTCGTGCCCAAGGACCACTTCCTCGCCGCCGCCGACTCGTTGACCCCCGCCGACCTGGCCGACGACGTCGTCTTCCATCCCGTCGACGACGTTCTCCAGTGGACGTCGCCGCTGCCCGGCAAGCCCGCCCTCGACCGTCCCGCCACCACCGAGGACGCCATCGAGCTCGTCGAGGCCGGCGTCGGCCTGCTCGTCCTGCCCCAGTCGCTCGCCCGCCTGCACCACCGCAAGGGCCTCACCTACCGGCCTTTCCCCGACGCCCCCACGTCCCAGGTCGCGCTGTCCTGGTTGGAGGGTGAGACCGGTGAGCTGATGGAGCAGTTCATCGGCATCGTGCGAGGGCGGACCGTGAACAGCAGCCGCGGCAGCCAGCCCGAGCCCGCCAAGGCCACCCCCAAGCGGAAGCCCGAGCCCCGAAAGCCCGCCGCCAACCAGCGCCGTGGTGCGGGTGCCGGTAAGGGCAAGCCCCGCCGCCGCGGCTGACGACTCGCCACGTGCGCTTCCCACTTGCGCTCTGATGCCACATCGGAAGCGCATGTGACATCACTTGGGGCGCGGCGGCTGATCGGGTGAATTTGGGCCGTTCCGGCCGTGCCGGCTGAAACGCTCGATTCCATGGTCGCGAACCCGTTCCTGGGAGGTGCTCCGGGTGGCGACGTCGGAACCTGAGCGGCCGGCGGATCTCGACGGGCTGCGGGTGGACAACGTGATGTCCGGGACCGCGCACAACGTCGTGCAGGCCGGCGTGATCTACGGCGGCGTGCACATCACCCAGGTGCACGGGAAGCTGCCCGCGGCGGTCTTGGCCGCCTATCGCGCCCAGGTCCGGGACACCGCGCCGGATCAGCTGCTGGACCGGGACGCGGAGCTGGCCGAGCTGACCCGGTTCTGCACCGGGGACGCCCCGTACGCCTGGTGGCAGGCCGGGCCGTGGGCCGGGAAGTCGGCCCTGGCGGCGTGGTTCGTGTTGCATCCGCCGGTCGGGGTCGACGTCGTGGCGTTCTTCGTGTCCACCCGGCACACCGGCCAGTCGGACAGCGGGGCGTTCGTCGCCGCGGTGTCCGAGCAGCTGGCCGCGCTGCTGCACCAGCCGACCGGCACGGCGACGGCCGGCGCCAAGGTCGGCGACATGCTCCAGCTGCTCGAAGACGCCGCGGCCGCGGGTCGTCGCCTGCTCCTGGTGATCGACGGTCTCGACGAGGACACTCGGCCGGCCGGCTTGGCCAGCGTCGCCGCGTTGCTGCCGCGCCGACCCCCACCGTCCGTACGGGTGCTCGTCACCAGCCGGCCCGGGCTGCGGCTGCCCGACGACGTGCCCGACGACCATCCACTTCGGACAGTCCCGATCCGCGAGCTCGCGGTTTCCCCACACGCCAGCGAAGTCGCCCGGCTCGCCGGTCTCGAGCTCGACACCGTCCTGTCCGGACCGCAGCTGCAACGCGACCTGCTCGGGCTGATCGCCGCGTCCGGCGGCGGCCTGACCGCCGACGATCTCGCCGAGCTCACCGAGCACCCGGCGTACGAGATCCGCCGCCTGCTCCAGGGCACCTTCGGCCGGAGCCTGTCCGCCTGGATCGGACCGCCCGTCGCCGGCTATCCGTCCGCGCCGGTGCACCTGTTCTCACACGAGACCTTGCGCGAGTTGGCCACCCAGCAACTCGGCCGCGGCGGTCTCCGCGCCTACCACCGCCAGCTGGCCACTTGGGCCGACTCCTACCAGGACTGGCCCGTCGACACCCCGCAGTACCTGCTCCGCGCCTACCCCCAGGCCCTTGCCGCCGCCGACGATCTGGACCGTCTCACCCAGTACGCCACCGACCAGGCCCGGCACCGCCGCATGCGCATCCTCACCGGCGGCGATCTGTTGGGGCTGACCGAGATTCGCGTGGCCCAGCAGGCGTTGTCCGCCCAGCACAGCCCCGACCTCATCGGCCTCGGCCTGCTGGCCATCGAACGCGACAGCCTCCTCCGCCGCACCACCGACGTCCCCGCGCAACTGGCGGCCGTGTGGACCTTGATCGGCCAGCCCGTGCGGGCCGAGGGCTTCGCCGCCGGCATGCAGGACTGGGGCAGCCGCCGTGACACGCTGCTCGCCTTGGTCGAAGCGAATGCCCTACAGGGCAACGACAACGAGGCCATCCGCTTTGCCGCCGACCTCGTCACCCACGTCGAGGCGACCGACCCCATGCCGAAGGCCGGGGCCCTGGTCAGCCTGGTTTCGGCCCTGGCCGTGAACGAGGTCGGCCGGGCGGCCGCCGCCGACCTGATCGACGATCTGGTGGCCCTGGTCGACCGGGTCGAGGAGCAGTATCGGGACTTCACGCTGGCTCTCGTGGCCGAAGCGGTTGCCCGCACCGGTGACTTCGCCCGGGCCGAACTGATCGCCGGCCGCGTCCGTGACCTCCTCAAGAACGTCGGGGCCCTGGTCGGCATCGTCCGCGTCGCGGTCGCCGCCGGCGACCTCGACCGAACGGCCCGGCTGGCGCGTGAGGCCGATGCGCGCCTCAAGCAGCTGGCGGACGCCCGCGAAGGCTTCTGGCTACGGCTGGAGCTGGTCACTGCGATGGCCGGGCACGGTGATGCCGAGGTGATCGCGTCGGCGGTCGACGACACCGACTTCCAGGCCCGGGTGCTGACCCGCACCGCGGTCGCGGTCGCGGCCACCGACCCGGCACGGGCGCGACTGCTCGTCGCGACGGCGCGGCAGGCCATCTCCCGGATCACCTTTCCCCAGTCGCCGGTGGCCGCGCTGGTCGAACTGGTCGATGCGCAGGCTGCCCTCGGCGACCTCGATGCCGCGGCCTCGACGTCCGGCGAGGTGGAGACGCTCCTGTCCAACGGGGGATTCTCGGCCGACGGCCTGCTCGGCAACCTGGCGCGGATCTGGTCGGAGCGCGACGACCTGGACCGAGCCGAAACGCTCGTCGGCCGGATCGTGTCCCGCGACGAGCGCCAGCAGTCGCTGGTGGACCTCGCTCGGGTCGCCGCCATCGCCGGTGACCACGCGCGTGCGGCCAGGCTCGCCGACGAGGTCGATGCCGCACTGGGACTGGCCGAGCCGCACTATCGGGAGGTGCTGGCCCTCGCCGAGACCGGCCACCAGCCGCAGGCGGAGCGGGCGCTGGCCTACGCCGAGACGCTGAAGCCACGAGGCACGAGCGGCCTCGGGTCCTGGCTCACCGGGATGCTGGCCGCCGCGAGCATCGGTGGCCTGTGGGACCGGATCCGCCGACCGGCCGACCAAGCCGAAGCGATCATGGCCGGCGGCGGGACCAGGGAGCGCCGCGAGATCGTGACCGGTCTGGCCGTCGCGGTCGGGTCCGCCGGTGACCGCGACCAAGCCCTCCGCCTGATCGCGGCCGGCGAACAGTCGGCCTACGAGGACGAGCACTCCGACGCCGATCGGGCCGAGACGGTGGCCCGGCTGGCCGTCGTGGCGGTCACGGTTGGCGACACCGTCCTGGCGACGCGGCTGGCGGACGACGCCGCGGCCTTCGTGGCCCAGATCGGCTTCTCCACCGAACGCGAGGAGGCGCTGGCGGTGATCGGCTCGGTCATCGCGGATCTCGATCGCGCCGAGGCCGTGCTCCGGCGGATCGCCGACCGTGAGGTGCGGCTGGCGCAGCTCACCAAGCTGGTCGGTCGGGCCGGGCGGCAGGGTGACCGGCCGCGCGCCGTCCGGCTCGCCCGCGAGGTGGAGGCAGCGATTCACCAGCTGGCCCGGCTGGTGCCGGATGTCTGGTCCACCACGCCCCAACTCCGGGCCCGCGCATTGGCCACGCTGGTCAACGAAGTCGCCGCGATGGGCGACGGAGCCTGGACGGCGTGGATCGCCGACAGCGCCGAGTCCTACGCCGCGCAGATCGACGATCCCGCGCGGCGCGCCGGAACACTGAGCGCCCTGGCCCTGGCCGCGGCGACCGGCGGCGACCGGTATCGGGCCGGCCGGCTGGCCGGGCAGGCGGAAGCACTGATCGCCCAGCACTCGATCACGATCGAGTCGGACGCACTGGCCCGGGTGTACGCGCTCGGCGGGAACTTCGACCGGGCTGCCGAGCTGGCCCGCGGCATCGTGAACATGCTGACCAGGACGCTGCCTCGGGCCGGGGCACTGGTCGGCATCGCGCAGATCGCGGCCACGGCCGGTGACGGCGTCCGGGTCCGGGCGCTCGTCGGCGAGGTGTTGGCCCTCGCCCGCGGCGACAGTCTGATCTGGCCCTACGGCACCGTGTTCGCCAATCTGGTCACGCTGCTGGCCGTCGGCGACCCGGCGTCGGCCCGTCAGATCGCCGACGAGGCGGAGCAGTTTCTGCGGCGGGAAACCCTTGCGGGGCCCCTGATGCGCGCGCTGGCTGTGCTGGTCAAGGCGATCGCGCTGACCGGCGACGCCGAACGCTGCCTCCGCCTGGCCGATCTCGTCGAGGAGCTGTCCCGCCAGGACGACATCCTGATCTACCAGGCCGAGGCGATGGCCAATCTCATCGAGGGGCTGACCACCATCGGGCAGCACGATCGCGTGACCCGCCTCATCGACGAGACGCTGCACTCGATCGAGCAGGTCCATCACCCGGACTTCCAGGTGGAGGCGTACGCGTCGCTGGTGCGGGCGGTCAGCGTGATCAACCGGCCCACCGATCTCATCGACCGCGCGCTGGAGTTCATCGACCAGATTCCGTACCCCGAGGAACGCGATCAGGCGCTGATCGATCTGGCCCGGGCCAACGCGGCCCTCGGGCGGTTGGACCTGGCCGCCCAACAGGCCGAGCTGATCAGCGAACTGCCGACCCGCGCGAAGGCGCTGGCGGTCGTGGCCGCCGCCGGAGTGGTGCGGCTGGCGGACAGCTGCGAAGCGGTCCTGGCCCGGATCGACGACCCGACGGCGCGGGCGCTGGCGTTGCTGGCGGTCGTCGACACGCTCGGCCCGCACGATCCGAGGCGGGCCGAAAGGCTGCTGTCCACTGTCACCGTCGACGACGGCCTGGCCGCCGGGTTCGCGAACGCGCTGGCCGGACTCGCGGCCACGGCCGACAATCGGGGCCGGCTCATCCCGCGCGCCCGCCGTGCCGTTGCCGCCGCGCTGACCACGGCGGCCTGGCGGGATTGCTTGAAGGGACTGGCGCTACTCGACCCGCTGGCCGTCGCGACGATCGCCGACGAGCAGCTGACCCGCTGGGGCGCGGCCACATGAGCTTCCCATGTGCGCCCTGATGCCACATGGGAAGCGCATGTGGCACGGCGGCGGGCCCAGATTCCCGCCGCCGCAACGTGATCAACCTCGATGGGCGGCCAGGTGTTCCAGGATCAGCGGAATCACCTTGTCGGCCGATTCCTCGGGCAGCCAGTGGCTGGCCCCGGGGAGCTCGACGAACTGGTACGGACCGTCGACCCAGTCCTTGGTGGACTCGGCGGCGAGGCGGCCGAGGGCGACGTCCTCGCTGCCCCAGATGTAGAGCGTGGGGGCGGAGACGCGGCCGCACGGGATGTCGAGGTCGTCGGTCGGCACGGCCCGGTACCAGCTGAGGGCGGCGGTCAACGTGCCGGGCTCGGAGAAGCGCTTGACGTTGCTCTCCACCAGCTCGGCCGAGATCCGGCCGCCGTACGCGGCGCGCAGCCGGGCGGCGTCGTCGGCCAGCAGGCCCTGCTCGGCCCCGCCGACCTGGGCCCGGAAGAACCGGACGTAGTTGACCCGGTTGGACTGGTCCTCGTCGGACGCGATGGCGGCGTGCAGGGCCTGCGGGTGCGGCGTGGCGAGCACGGTGAACGATCGGAGCCGGTCGGAGTGCGCGCCGGCCAACGCCCAGCCGACGATGCCGCCCCAGTCGTGGGTGACCAGGTGGAACCGGCCCCCGCGCAACGCGTCGGCGAAGCCGAGGGCGTCGGCCACCAGGTTGTCGACGGCGTAGTCCGAAATGGACGTTGGCCGCGCGCCGGGGGAGTAGCCGCGCTGGTCGACGGCCACGGCCCGGTAGCCGGCCGCGCCCAGCGCGGCGAGCTCCTCGGTCCAGCAGTCGGCGAACTCCGGGTAGCCGTGCAGCAGCAGCACCAGGTCGCCGTCCGCCGGACCGGCGGCGAGCGCGTCGAAGACGTGCTCGCCGAGCGTGATCGTCAGTGATTCCATACCGGCAGTCTGCCCGAGAACCACTCGGTTACCGGCCGAGCACGGCCTCGATCGAGGACCGCAGCGACGTGGTCGGGTGCCCGATCAGCCGCGCCAGGTCGCCGGAACCGTCGACGAGCGCCCCGCCGGCCAGGTTGCCGTCGACGTCGACGAGCAGATCGACCACGTGCGGGTTCAGGCCGGCGGCGGTCAGCGCGGCACGGTGCTCGGCTGAGGAAAGGTCCTGGTACGACACGGCCTTGCCGGTCACCTCGGCGACCGTGGCAGCCACGTCGGCGTAGCTCCAGGGGTTGTCGCCGGCCAGCTCGTACACCTTGTTCTCGTGGCCGGTGCCGCGCAGCACGGCGACGGCGGCCGCGGCGTAGTCGGCACGGGCGGCGCTGCCCACGCGGCCGGCGCCGGCGCTGCCGACGAACGACCCGGTGGCGGCGGCCTGCTGGAAGGTCGGCGCGTACATCTCCGTGTACCAGCTGTTGCGCAGGAAGGTGAACGGGATGCCGGCGGCGCGGATGATCTCCTCGGTGGCCTTGTGCTCGGCGGCCAGGGTCAGCGGGCTGCTGTCGGCGTGCAGCACGCTGGTGTAGACGAGGTGCGGCACACCGGCGGCCTTGGCCGCGTCGACCACGGCGCGGTGCTGGTCGACGCGCTTGCCGACCTCGCTGCCGGAGATGAACAGCACCTTGTCGGCGCCGTCGAACGCGCCACGCAGGCTGGCCGGGTCGTCGTAGCTGCCGACCCGGACGGGCACGCCGAGGTCGGCGGCCTTGGCCCGGTCGCGCACCAGCCCGACGGTGTCGGCGGGGTCAAGACCAGCGAGAACAAGACGGCCGAGGGCGCCGGTGGCGCCGGTCACGACGATCATCTGACGTGCTCCTTCGATCAGGGCTGTACCGTCACGAGGATTGCACTAACTTTTAGAAAGTGCAAACTTCAGGGTTGTGCTGTGCGTGAGCTACCCTGGGTGGTATGAGCGAGTCCGACTTCGAGGAGCACGGCCGCGTCCTGTTCGACGTGTTCGCGCGGAACTGCACCTCGCGGGCCACGCTGGAGCACGTCACCGGGCGGTGGGGCATCCTGGCGCTGGCCGCGCTGCGCGACGGCGCCCTGCGGTTCAACGCCTTGCGGCGGCGGGTGGACGGGGTCAGCGAGAAGATGCTCGCCCAGACCCTGCAAGCCCTGGAGCGGGACGGTTTCGTGCACCGCGACGCGCAGGCCACGATCCCGCCGCGGGTGGACTACAGCCTCACGCCGCTGGGCGAGGCGACCGCGAAGCGGCTGTTCGAGCTCATCGAGTTCGTCGAGGGCAACATGCTGGAAGTGACGGCCAGCCAGGCGGCCTACGACGCCAAGAAGTAGCCAGGACATACAGAAGGGCCCCGCACCTGACGGCGCGGGGCCCTTCCGTTCGGCTGCTCAGATGGCGCGGACGCTCTGGGCCTGCGGGCCCTTCTGGCCCTGGCCGATCTCGAACTCCACGCGCTGCCCCTCGTCCAGGGTCTTGAAGCCGTTACCCTGGATCTCCGAGTAGTGCACGAAGACGTCGGGACCGCCACCGTCCTGCGCGATGAACCCGAAGCCCTTTTCGCTGTTGAACCACTTCACATTGCCCTGCGCCATACCACTAACTCCCTGTAAGCCGAGCCAGGCCATCACAACGAAAAGCCCCGGTCTCACGCCACATCATGCCACCACGGAGGCCCGGTGCGGAGTCTCCGGCGCGGATAAGTTCGCGTTTCTCGCCCGATAGGGGAGTTTTCGCAGGTCAAGGCCGGTGATCACGGTACGGTGCGGCGCCACGAGTCCCGTGGGATGTGCCTCGATCGGGCTAACCGGCACGGCCGAACGGCCTGATCAACAGGGGTTTCGGCGTCCGTGGTGGTACCGGCGTGACACCATGTGCGGCAGTACCCCAGGGGGAGACATGACGGACAATCCGGAGCAGTACATCCACTACCCGCAGCCGCAGGCCCAGCCCCCGCTGCCGCCCTACTACCAGGCGCCCCAGCCGGGCGTGATCCCGCTGCGCCCGCTCGACGTCGGGGCCATGATCACCGGCTCGTTCCGGGCCATCTTCCGCAACTGGAAGCCGGCCATCCTGGTGCCGTTCGTGGCCTCGCTGATCTCGGTGGCCACGTTCATGGTGCCGATTTTCGTCCTGTTCTCGAACCTGGCCGACCTCAGCTCCGGAGGCCGGCCGAACCCCGACAAGCTGCTGGCGCTGTTCGGCAGCTTCCTGCTGGCCTACCTGCTGGGGATAGTGCTGACGGTCGCGGCGACGCTGGTCACGCAGAGCGTCGTCACCGTCGTGGTGAGCCGCGCGGTGCTGGGCCGGACCACCACGGTCGGCCAGGCGCTGCGCAAGGCCGCGCCCCGCATGCTGCCGCTGCTCGGGCTCACGCTGCTGGTCGGGCTGATCGTGTACACCTGTTTCCTGCTGCCGTTCGGCCTGATGGTCCTGCTGGCCATCGCCACCGGGAAAGCCGGGCTGGTGCTGCTCGGCATCCTGCTGCTGCTGGCCGGCGCAGTCGTCGCCGCCTACCTGTGGATCTCGTACGCGATGGCCACGCCGGCACTGATCCTGGAGCCGGCGCCGGTGCTGACCGCGATGCGCCGGTCCCGCTGGCTGGTGGCCGGCAACTGGTGGCGGGTGTTCGGCATCCTGCTGCTGGTCGCCCTGATGGGCGGCATCGTGAGCTACCTCGCCCAGCTGCCGGTGAGCTTCTCCCAGTTCGCGCAGTTCCCGAGCATGATGGCCAACGCCCGAGCCGGCATCCAGCCCAACCCGGGCGCGATGCTGGAGACGATCTACTCGCCGACGGTGATCGTGCTGAGCGTGGTCCTGTCGGCGGCCGCGGCGGCGATCACGCAGCCGTTCGTCATCGGTGTGACCACGCTGCTCTACCACGACCTGCGGATCCGCAAGGAGAGCTTCCACCTGCCGCTCTGGGAGATGTCGCAGCTGCCGGACGACCTGGCGGTCAGCCCGCAGCCGATAGTGCATCCCGAAGCCACGATGTGAGATAGCCGGCGAACGAGGGCCGCACCAGGAGGCGATACGTCGGCGTGTCGTCGACCTGGTGCAGCACCACGTTGGCGCGGGCCAGCATGGTCTGCGCGCACCGGCCCGGCCCGAACGCGCGGGGGTGCAGGTCGATGGCGCAGCCCTGCTCCAGCACCTCCCGTGCGTCGGGCCCGGACAGCTCGTAGACGGTCCGGTTGGCCGAGACGTCCACGACCGAGCCGGCGGTGTCGCCCAGCGCGGCCCGCAGCTCGGCCTCGGACGCGCCGAACACCAGCCACTGGTCCGGCCCGAGCCAGAGCACAGCCTCGGACCCGGTGTTCGGCACGACCGGCAGCGGCGTGCCGAGCAGGTCGCCGATGCGGGTGGCCGCCGGGTCGACGGGGTCGACCCGCAGGTCGACCTGGTGGGTCAGGGTGATCTCGCGCAGCTCAGCCATCCCGCCGGGTCCCTTCCGGGTCGTAGAAGATCGGCTCGGTGACCGTGGCCGCGATCGTCCGGTCCCGCAGCGGCGCCAGGACCGTCCGCCCGATCAGCTGCCGGCCACCCTTCACCAACGCCAGCGCGAAGGTCCGTTCCAGCGCGGCGCTGTGGTAGCTCGACGTCACGTGCCCGAGCATCGGCACCGGCGGCGTCAGCGGTGTGTCCGGGGTGATCAGCTGCGCGCCCTCGGGCAGCAGGTCGTCGGGGTCGACCGGCAGCAAGCCGACGAGCTGCTTGCGGTCCGGTCGGGCGGCGTCGGGCCGCTGGTACGACCGTTTGCCGACGAAGTCCTTGCGCGGCGAGACGATCCACTCCATGCCGAGGTCCTGCGGTGTCACGGTGCCGTCGGTGTCCTGGCCGACGATCACGTAGCCCTTCTCGGCCCGCAGCACGTGCATGGTCTCGGTGCCGTACGGAGTCGGCAGACCTGTTGCCATCACGGCCTTCCAGACCTCGGCGCCGTGCCGGCCGGCCACGTTGATCT
The DNA here is from genome assembly GCF_028622115.1 of Kutzneria chonburiensis. Taxonomy (NCBI): domain Bacteria; kingdom Bacillati; phylum Actinomycetota; class Actinomycetes; order Pseudonocardiales; family Pseudonocardiaceae; genus Kutzneria; species Kutzneria chonburiensis. Next base: position 4,073,861 of record NZ_CP097263.1, on the reverse strand, counting down.
CGAACGCCAGCTCGCCGGAGAACGACACCCGGGCGATCCGCGCCGGCGTGCCGTCGGCCAGCGCGACGTCGCGGAAGGTCATGAACTCGAACGACTCGGCCGAGCAGTCCACGTCCGGCGCGACGATGCTGAGCACCGTGCGGGCCTGCGGACCGACCACTGCGATGGTCGCCCACTGCTCGGTGACGGAGGTGAACCACACCTTGAGGTCCGGCCACTCCGTCTGTGCCCACTCCTCGAACCAGTCCAGCACCGCGGCCGCGTTGCCGGTCGTTGTCGTTGCGAGGAAACGGTTCTCGGCGACGCGCATGACCACGCCGTCGTCGAACACCATGCCGTCGGCCTTGCACAGCAGGCCGTAGCGGCAGTGGCCGACCTTGAGCTTGGCGAACGCGTTGGTGTACATGCGGTTGAGGAACTCGCCGGCGTCGGGCCCCTGGATGTCGATCTTGCCGAGGGTGGACGCGTCCATCACCGCCACGCTGGTGCGGGCGGCCCGGCACTCGCGCAGCACGGCCGTCTTCATGTCCTCGCCCGGCAGCGGGTAGTACCAGGGCCGCTTCCACTGGCCGACGTTCTCGAACACGGCGCCGTTGCGGACATGCCACTCGTGCATCGGCGTCATGCGCACGGGATCGTGCAGCTCGCCCCGATCCCGGCCGGCCAGCAGTGCGAACGACACCGGGGTGTAAGGCGGGCGGTACGTGGTCGTCCCTTGTGGACCGTCGGCCCCGAGTAGTTGGGCGATGACGCCTATTGCCGCGAAGCCGGAGGTCTTGCCCTGGTCGTGCGCGGTGCCGATGGTGGTGTACCGCTTGACGTGCTCCACCGATCGCATGCCCGCACCGGTCGCCCGTCGTACGTCGGCCACGGTCGCATCCCGTTGCAGGTCAACGAACTGTCGGTCCTCGGGCCCGTCGACGAACCACACCGGAGCCGGCGGTGCGACGGTTTCCGTTGCCGTGTAGGGAGCTTGGGGTTGTGCGCCGTCGAAGCCGGTCAGTCGGGCAGCGTCCAGACCGGCGTCGAAGCCCTCCCGCAGGCAACCCGCGAGGTCGTAGACGGCATTCGCGGCACCCACGATGTGCTGCGCCTGAACGGATGTGTCCGGCACGAACGCTGCGACCCGCTCGTCGTACCGCGTCCGGCCCTGGGACTGGGAGAACAGGTGCACGGCCGGGTTCCAGCCGCCCGACACCGCCAGCAGATCGCACGCGATCGTCCGGTCGCCGACCCGGACTCCGCCGATTCGCCGCGTGCCCAGCGCCTGCTGGACCTGCGCCCCGGCGAGCACCTCGATGCCCAGTTCTCGGGCCTGCTGCACCAGCCCCGCCGGCGGCTCCGGTCGACTGTCTACAATAGTCGATATTCGCGTCGCCAGGTCGAACGCCGTGCCGTAGGCGGCGTCGTTCGTCGTGGCCACCACGATGTTCTCGCCCGGCAGGGCCGCGTACCGGTTGACGTACTGGCGAACCGCCGAGGACAGCATGATGCCCGGTAGATCGTTGTCCACGAACACCAGTGGCCGTTCGTGGGCGCCCGTGGCCAGCACCACCCGCTTGGCCCGGACGTGCCAGAGGCGGTGTTTCTCCGCCAGGGCAACGAAGTTCTGGTCGTAGTAGCCGAACGCCGTGGTGCCCGTGAGAATGCGGGTCTCGGGCAGGGCGTCCAGTTCCTCGACGGCGTCGGCCAGCCAGTCCAGCAGCCGGTTCTCCGTCAGCAGGCCGCCGCCCAGTTCCCGCTGCTCGTCGGCGAGGATCACGCGGGCACCGGTCCGGCCGGCGGCCAGCGCCGCCGCGACCCCGGCCGGGCCGCCGCCGACCACCAGCACGTCACAGTGCACGTTCCGCTTGTCGTAGCGGGCTTCGTCGGCCTCGCCGGTCAGCTTTCCCTTGCCTGACAGCAGAGTCGCTTCGAGGCCGTCCACCAGCTCCGTGGTCGTCGCCAGCTGCATCGGATCATCCAGCTGCACCAGGGCATTCGGCTCGTCCACGCCGGCGGCGAAGATCCCGCGCGGCCGGCCGAGGTACGCGCTCGGCGCGACCTCCAGCAGCCCGTTGGCGATCATCGCCGAGGCCAGCGTGTCGCCGGCGCAGCCCGTGTACTCGATGCCGTCCACGGTGAAGCGCAGCGGTTTCGTGCGGTCGATGCGACCACCCTCGGGGAGTCTCATCGCACGATCTCGTTCGTCGCCGTGTTGCGCGTGATGCTGAACCAGCGGCGGCACCCGGCCGAGTGCGACCAGCGTTCGGCCAAGGGGCCCTTGGGATTGTCCCGTACGAACAGGTATTCGCCCCAGTCCTCATCGGACAGATCGGCCGGTCGCGCCGGATACGACACGCCGGCCTGGCCGCCGTAGTGGAACTCCGTCTCGTCGCGGTCGCCGCACCAGGGGCACGGGATGAGCAACATCGGTACCTCCCTCTAGTGTGCGACGGCCGCCGCGCCGTGCTCGTCGATCAGCGCGCCGGTGGTGAATCGTTCGAGGGCGAACGGTTCGTTCAGAGCGTGCGCCTTGCCGGTGGCCAGGGTGTGCGCGTACGTCCAGCCCGAGGCCGGCGTCGCCTTGAAACCGCCTGTGCCCCAACCACAGTTGACGAAAAGCTCGTCCACCGGGGTCGGCCCGATGATCGGCGACGCGTCCGGCGTGACATCCACGATGCCGCCCCAGGTGCGCAGCACGTGGGCCCGGGCGAACAGCGGGAACAGCTCCAGCGCCGCCGCCATCTGCTGCTCGATCACGTGCACGGAACCGCGCTGCGTATAGGAGTTGTACGGGTCGATGCCCGCGCCCATCACCAGTTCGCCCTTGTGCGCCTGGCTGACGTAGACGTGCACGTGGTTGGACATCACCACGCAGGGATGGACCGGTTCCAGCAGCTCCGACACCAGGGCCTGCAATGGATGGCTCTGCACCGGCAGCCGGAAGCCGGCCAGACTCGCCAGCACACTGCTGTGCCCCGCCGCCGCCAGTCCGACCCGCCCCGCGTAGATCGGCCCCAGGTTCGTGTCCACGCCGATGACCTTGTTGCCGTCCTTGAGAAATCCCGTGACCTCGCAGCCCTGGATCAGGTCGACGCCGAGCTCGTCCGCCTTGCGCGCGAACGCCCAGGCCACGTGATCATGCTTGGCGATCCCCGCCCTCGGCTGCAACGTCGCCCCCAGCACCGGATACCGCACATCCTGCGCTGTGTTCACGATCGGGCAGAACTCGCGGACCTGGTCCGGGTCCAGCCATTCCGCGTCCACCCCGTTGAGCCGGTTGGCGTTCACCCGCCGCGTGCCTTCCCGCACGTCTTGCAGCGTGTGGGCCAGGTTCAGCACGCCGCGTTGGCTGAACAGGATGTCGTAGTCCAGTTCGCTCGACAGCCCTTCCCACAGCTTGAGGGCGTGTTCATAGATCGCCGCGCTCTCGTCCCACAGGTAGTTCGAGCGGATGATCGTCGTGTTCCGGGCCATGTTCCCGCCGGCCAGCCACCCTTTTTCCAGCACCGCCACGTTCCGGATGCCGTGGTTGGCGGCCAGGTAGTACGCCGTGGCCAGGCCGTGCCCGCCGCCGCCGACGATGACGACGTCGTAACCGGACCTGGGTTCGGGATTCCGCCACAGCCGGTCGGGGTGCTCGGACATGCCCACCTCCACTGAGCCTGTTGCAGATTAAGCGCACTGTTGCGCTCTCCACAACACCCCGGCGAGTCCCGTCCACAGTCACACCGAATGCGTGAATCCGTTTCACGCATTCGGTGTGACGCTCAGCGGGACTCGCGGGGGTTCAGCCGGTGTGGCCGATGCGGTGGCTGATCTCCTTGGCGCCGTCGGCGGCCAGGCGGGCGACCTCGGCGAAGCGGTCGGTGGTGAGCCGGTAAGAAGGCCCGGAGACGCTCAAGGCGGCGACGACGTTGCCGTCCATGCCGCGGATGGGCACGGCGACGGCATTGAGGCCGATCTCGAGCTCGTCGGCGGTGCTGGCCCAGCCGGCGGCGAGGGCGGCGTCGAGCTCGGCGCGGAGCAGCCCGGCGTCGATGATGGTGCGCGGCGTGTACATGGTCAGTGGCCGGGCCAGCAGCTCCTCCTGCTCGGTGGCGGGCAGGTTGGCCAGTAGGACCTTGCCGCTGGAGGTGGCGTGCAGGGGAGTGCGCTGCCCGACCCAGTTGATGGTGGCGACGGTGGCGCTGCCCCGGACCTGGCTCACGTTGATGGCGTAGCCGCCGTCGAGGATGGCGACGTTGACGGTCTCGCCGACCTGCGCGGCCAGCCGCTCGCACACCGGCCGCGCCTCACGGGACAGGTCCATCTGCGCGGCGGTGGCCCCGGCCAGCCGGACGATGCCGAAGCCGAGCCGGTACTTGCCGCGGTCGCCGGTCTGCTCGACCAGCCCCTCGAGTCGAGCACGGACACCAGCCGGAACGCGGTGGACTTGTGCACCCCCAGCTCGGCGGCCAGTTCGGTAATGCCCATCTCGCCGTGCAGGGCCAGGAATTCCAGGACGGACACCGCGCGGTCGACCGACTGCACGAGTGCGGCCGACCCCTCGCTTGAAGCCATGCACGCACTGTAGTCGAGCGGATGGAGCCTTGACGGCGCATCGCCCGGTGCTCACTCTGTTGCGTGCAGTACGACGAGTTGTGCTATACGCAACCGGAGGCCGAAGTGATCGAGGTGTGCAGAGTGGATCAGCTGCCGCCGGGGGAGGCGGTCAGAGTGGACACCGTCGATCCGCCCATCGCCGTCTTCCATACGGATGACGGTGAACTGTATGCAGTCGACGACACCTGTACGCACCAGGACGCCTCGCTGGCCGACGGCTGGCTGGAGGGCTGCACGGTGGAGTGCCCGCTGCACGCCTCCTGTTTCGACCTGCGCACCGGCCAACCCAGCGGCCCGCCGGCGACGAGGCCGATCCGCACCTACCCGGTGGTGGTCGAGGACGGCGTCATCCGGGTGGCCTACAGCGAAGTGGCCTGCTGATGCGCACGGCCGCCGTGGTCGGCGCCTCCCTGGCCGGCCTGTCCACCGCCCGCGCCCTGCGCCAGCAGGGCTTCGACGGCCGCCTGGTCATCGTGGGCGACGAGCCGCACCGGCCGTACGACCGGCCGCCGCTGTCCAAGGAGTTCCTGGCCGGCAAGACCGCGGACATCGGCCTGCGCACGCCCGATGACGACGACCTGGACCTGGACTTCCGGCTCGGCACGAGGGCGCTGAGCCTGCACCCGCGCGACCGTTCCCTCCAGCTGTCGAACGGCCAGACGCTGCGTTGCGACGGCGTGGTCATCGCGACCGGCGCCCGCGCCCGCTGGCTGCCGGGGACCGAGGGCGTCAACGGCGTCCACGTCCTGCGCACGCTGGACGACGCCATCCGCCTGCGCAGCGAGCTGGTGCCAGGCGTGCAGCTGGTGGTGGTCGGCGCCGGGTTCATCGGTGCCGAAGTGGCCTCGACTGCCCGTTATCTCGGCGCGAATGTGACGGTCATCGAGGCCGAGCCCCTGCCACTGCTGCGGCAGCTGGGCAAGGAGATCGGCACGGTCTGCGCCGGCCTGCACGCCGACCATGGCGTCCGCCTGATCACCGGGGCCCAGGTCAAGCGCATCCTCGGCGCCAACCGGGTGCGCAGCGTCGAACTGGCCGACGGCCGGCAGATCCCGGCCGAGGTGGTGGTGGTCGGCATCGGGGCGGCGCCGAACATCGAGTGGCTGGCCGGCTCGGGGCTGGAGCTGGCCAACGGGGTCGTCACCGACGCGGCCTGCGCCACGCACCTGCCCGAGGTGGTCGCGGTCGGCGACGTGGCCGCGTCCTACAGCGTCCACCTGCACGAACGCCACCGCGCCGAGCACTGGACGAACGCGCTGGAGCAGCCGACGACCGCGGCGGCGACGCTGCTGGGGTCGCCGCGACCCCACCTCGCCGCGCCCTATTTCTGGTCGGATCAGTACGGGGTGCGGATCCAGTTCGCCGGCCACCGACGCGAGGGCGACACCGTACGAGTGATCGAGGGCGACACCGACCGGCGCAGCTTCCTCGCGGTCTACGAACGTGGTGATGTGCTGGTCGGGGTGCTCGGCATGAACCAGCCGAAGCTGTTCACCCGGTGGCGGCGGCAGCTGGCGCGGCCGGTGCTGGCCCCTTGACGAGCCGCCGGGCACCGTCAATGCTGTTGCGAATTCAGCGTGGAGTTGCGTAATCAGCAACAACCCGATCGGGGGTTCGGCGTGGCGGAACTGTTCATCGGCGGGCGCTGGACGGGTGCGAGCGACACCCGACCGGTGATCAACCCGTTCGACGGCAGCGTGCTCACCACGGTCGCCGAGGCTGACGCGAATGACGCGTTGATGGCGGTCAGCGCCGCGAGATCCGCTTTCGATGCGGGCCCGTGGCCCCGGACGCCGGCGGCCGAGCGCGGCGCGCTGCTCAACGCCGTCGCCGATCTGCTGATGCGGGACCGGGACGAGATCGCCAGAACGGAGACCCTGGACACCGGCAAGACGCTCGGCGAGAGCATCGCCGATGTGGACGACGTGGTGCGCGTCTTCCGCTACTACGCCGACCTGGCCGACAAGCATCCGGGCCGGGTGGTCGACACCGGCATCCCGAGCGCGCAGAGCCGCATCGTCTACGAGCCGGTCGGCGTGTGCGCGCTGATCACGCCGTGGAACTACCCGCTGCTCCAGGCGTCGTGGAAGATCGCGCCGGCGCTGGCCGCCGGCAACACCATCGTGGTCAAACCGAGCGAGGTGACGCCGCTGACCACGATCGCCCTGGTCCGGCTGATCGAGGAGGCCGGCATCCCGGCCGGCGTGGTCAACCTGGTGCTGGGCGCGGGCGCGACGGTCGGCGCGGCACTGTCCGAAAGCGACGATGTCGACCTGATCTCGTTCACCGGCGGCCTGGCCACCGGGCAGCGGATCATGCGCGCCGCCGCCGGCAACGTCAAGAAGATCGCGCTGGAGCTCGGTGGCAAGAACCCCAACATCGTGTTCGCCGACGCCGACCTGACCACGGCCAAGGACCAGGCCTTGAACGCCGTTTTCCTGCACGCCGGCCAGGTCTGCTCGGCCGGGGCCCGATTGCTGGTGCAGGACAGCATCTACGACGAGTTCGTGGCCGAGATCGCCGCCAGGGCCGACCGGATCCGGATCGGCAGCGGCCTCGACGACAGCAGTCAGAGCGGCCCGCTGGTGTCGGCCGAGCACCGTGACAAGATCGAACGCTACGTGGCGTCCGCCGTCGCGGAGGGCGCGAAGCTGCTGGCCGGCGGCCGTCGGCCCGAGGAACCCGAGCTACAGCAAGGGTTCTTCTACCGCCCGACGGTGTTCGCGGACTGCCGCCGTGACATGACCGTGGTGCGGGAGGAGACGTTCGGCCCCATCCTGACGGCCGAGCGTTTCAGCACCGAGGAAGAAGCCATCGAGCTCGGCAACGACACCGACTACGGCCTGGCCGGCGCGGTGTGGACGCGGGACGCCGGCCGAGCCGCGCGCGTGGCCGGCGCCCTGCGGCACGGCACGGTCTGGATCAACGACTACCACCCCTACCTGCCGCAGGCGGAATGGGGCGGCTTCAAGCGTTCCGGCATCGGCCGCGAGCTCGGACCCACCGGTCTCGACGAGTACCGCGAGGCGAAACACATCTACACCAACACCGATCCGAAACCACTCGGCCTGTTCCCGGGGTGATAGAGGATGTTCGACTTCGTCGTGGTCGGCGGGGGCTCCGCCGGCAGCTGCCTGGCCAACCGCCTGTCCGCCGACCCCGCCACCTCAGTTCTCGTCCTTGAGGCCGGCAGGCCCGACTACATCTGGGATCCGCTGGTGCACATGCCGGCGGCCCTGACCATGCCGATCGGCAACCGTTTCTACGACTGGAAGTACGAGTCCGAGCCGGAGCCGGCGATGAACGGCCGGCGCATCTACCACGCCCGCGGCAAGGTGCTCGGCGGCTCGTCCAGCATCAACGGCATGATCTTCCAGCGCGGCAACCCGCTGGACTACGAGCGGTGGGGCGCCGACGAGGGCATGAAGTCCTGGGACTACGCCCACTGCCTGCCGTACTTCAAGAAGATGGAGAACTGCCTGGCCGGGGCGGACGAGTATCGCGGCGGCGACGGCCCGCTGGTGCTGGAGCGCGGGCCGGCCGACAGCCCGTTGTTCCAGGCGTTCTTCAAGGCGGTGCAGGAGGCCGGGTATCCGCTGACCAAAGATGTCAACGGATATCAGCAGGAGGGCTTCGCCCCGTTCGACCGCAACCTGCACCGCGGCCGTCGGCTCAGCGCCGCCCGCGCCTACATACACCCGGTACGCAAGCGTCCTAATCTGACAGTCAAGACCCGCGCCTACACGACGCGAATCCTGTTCGAGGGCACCAGGGCTGTCGGCGTCGAGTACGTCCAAGGTGGACGGACGAAGCAGGTGAGGGCCGGCGAGGTGATTCTGTCCGGCGGCGCGATCAACTCCCCGCAGCTGCTCCAGCTGTCCGGCGTGGGCAACGCCAAAGAGCTTGCGGCGTTGGGCATCGACGTGGTGCACGACCTGCCGGGCGTGGGGGAGAACCTCCAGGACCATCTCGAGGTGTACATCCAGTACGCCTGCACCAAACCGGTGTCGGTGGCGCCCTACATGAAGTGGTACAACAAGCCTCTCGTGGGCCTGAAGTGGTTGTTCCGCACGGGTCCTGGCGCCACCAACCACTTCGAGGGTGGCGGCTTCGTCCGCAGCAACGACGAGGTGGCCTACCCCAACCTGATGTTCCACTTCCTGCCGATCGCCGTGCGCTACGACGGTTCGCTGCCGGCCGGCGACCACGGCTACCAGGTGCACGTCGGCCCGATGTACTCCGACGCCCGCGGCTCGGTGAAGATCACGTCGACCGACCCGCGGGTCAAGCCGGCGCTGCGCTTCAACTACCTGTCCACCGAGCAGGATCGCCGCGAGTGGGTCGAGGCGGTCCGGGTGGCGCGGAACATCCTTACGCAGCATGCTTTTGACGAGTACAGCGGCGGCGAGATCTCGCCGGGACCGTCGGTCGAGACCGATGAGGAGATCCTGGCCTGGGTGGCCAAGGACGGCGAGACGGCGCTGCACCCCTCGTGCACGTGTCGGATGGGGGTGGACGAGCAGTCCGTCGTTGACCCGGAATCGCTTCGGGTGCACGGAGTTGACGGGCTGCGGGTCGTCGACGCGTCGGTGATGCGGTACGTCACCAACGGCAACATCTACGCGCCGACCATGATGATCGCGGAGAAGTCCGCGGACCTGATCCTCGGCCGGCCGCCCCTGCCGCCGACCGAGGTGGAGTTCTACCGCCACCGGGAGCAGTCATGAGTGCAGACGACGGTCATGGGCTGGCTGAATTAGGGTACAAGCAGGAGTTCGAGCGAACCCTGGGCAACTTCCACACCTTCGCCGCCGGCATCAGCTACATCTCCATCCTCACCGGCACCTTCCAGATGTTCTACTTCGGCTTCTCCGTCGGCGGCCCGGCCAACTGGTGGTCGTGGCCGATGGTGTTCGTCGGCCAGCTGATGGTCGCGCTGTGCTTCGCCGAGCTGTCGGCCCGCTACCCGGTGGCCGGCTCGATCTACAACTGGTCCAAGAAACTCGGCAGCCAACACGTGGCCTGGCTGGCCGGCTGGATGATGCTGGTGGCCTCGGTCGTCACGGTCGCGTCGGTGGCGCTGGCCTACCAGATCACGCTGCCGCAGATCGCCGACTTCTTCCAGATCGCCCCGGACAACGCGGTGAACGCGGTCATCCTGGGCTCGGTGCTGATCGTGTTCAGCACAGCGGTCAACGCCTGGAGCACCAAGCTGATGGCGCGGATCAACAGCGCCGGCGTGTTCATCGAGCTGATCGCCGCCGTGCTTCTGGTGGTGCTGCTGGCTTTCGAGGTCGTGCGCGGGCCGCAGATCGTGCTGGACACCGCGCACAAGGGCGACGGCGTGTCGCTGGGCTACTTCGGCGCCTTCCTGGTCGGCTCGCTGGCCTCGGCCTACGTCATGTACGGCTTCGACACGGCCAGCTCGCTCGGCGAGGAATCCCTGAACCCGCGGAAGAACGCGCCGCGGGCCATCCTGCGCGCGCTGATCGCGTCGTTCATCATCGGCGGTCTGATCCTGCTGCTGGCGCTGATGGCCGTGCGCAACATCAACGCGCCCGAGCTGAGCACCATCGGCTTGCAGTACGTGGTCATCGACGTGCTCGGTTCGGGGCTGGGCAAGGTGTTCCTGGTCGCGGTGGCGATCGCGATCACCGTGTGCATCCTGGCCGTGCACACCGCGGCCATCCGGATGACCTTCGCCATGGCCCGGGACAACAACCTGCCGGCCGGCGCCTGGCTGGCCAAGGTGCACGGCAAGCAGCGCACCCCGGTCCGGCCGGCCGTGCTGATCGGCGTGATCGCGATCATCCTGCTGGTGGTCAACATCGGCCAGCCGCAGATCTTCCAGCTGGTCACCAGCATCGGCGTTGTCCTGATCTACGTGGCCTACCTGCTGGTGACGCTGCCGATGCTGGTCGCCCGGCTGCGCGGCACGTGGCCGGGCAAGGACGCCCCGCGCGAGGGATTCTCGTTGGGGCGCTGGGGTTTGCCGGTGAACGTCCTGGCCGTGGTGTGGGGCGCGGGCATGGCGATCAACCTGGGCTGGCCGCGCAGCGAGGTCTACAACCCGACGCCGCCGTTCCACTGGTTCCTCCAGTGGGGTGCAGTGTTGTTCGTGGGTCTGGTGGCGCTGGTCGGCTTCGGCTACTACTGGATCGTGTTGCGGCACAAGACCGGCGTGCTCGCCGACCATGCCGCTGAGGTGCCGGCTGTCGTGGCGGAGGAGGCGGTCTGATGCCCAAGGTCGTGATCATCGGGGCCGGCGTCGTCGGCTGCGCGCTGGCCGACGAGCTGACCGAGCGGGGCTGGACCGACGTCACCGTGCTGGACCAGGGGCCGCTGTTCGCCACCGGTGGTTCCAGCTCGCACGCGCCCGGCCTGGTGTTCCAGACGAATCCGTCCAAGACGATGGCCGAGTTCGCCACCTACACGGTGGAGAAGCTGGTCGGCCTGGGCGCGTTCAACCAGCTCGGCGGCCTCGAGATCGCGACAACGCCGGAACGGCACGCCGACCTGGCCCGCCGGCACGGCTGGGCCACGTCGTGGGGCATTCCGTCCTCGCTGATCGGCCCGGACGAGTGCCGGGCCCTGGTTCCGTTGCTGGGCAACGGAGTTCTCGGCGGACTGCACACGCCGACCGACGGGCTGGCCAATGCCGTGCTGGCGTGCGAGAAGCAGGCGCGGCGGGCCATCGACCGCGGCGCGCTGTTCATCGGCCGGCAGCAGGTCGTTGCCGTGGAACAGGTTTCGGGGCGCGTGACCGGGGTTCGCACCGAGACCGACACCTTCGCCGCCGACATTGTCGTTTCCTGCGCGGGATTCTGGGGTCCGGCGGTCGGCGAGCTGGTCGGCCTGACCGTGCCGCTGACTCCGTTGGCCCACCAGTACGCCAAGACCACGCCGGTCGCCGGGCTCACCGGCAAGTTCCCGATCCTGCGACACCAGGACCGGGATCTCTACTACCGTGAGCACGGCGACCGGTTGGGCATCGGCTACTACGGGCACCGGCCGATGCCGGTGGATGTTGCTGATCTGCCAACGGATCCGATGCCGTCCATGCTGGCCTTCACGCCCGAGGACTTCGAGGACGCCTGGGCCGCGTCGACCGCGCTGCTCCCGTGCCTGGGCAGGGCTTCGGTCGGCGAGGGCTTCAACGGCATCTTCTCGTTCACCCAGGACGGCGCTCCTTTGATGGGCGAATCACCGTTGCTGCAAGGGTTCTGGGTCGCCGAAGCAGTGTGGGTGACCCATTCGGCCGGCGTCGGCCGGGCCATGGCCGAGTGGTTGGTCGACGGGCAGCCGTCGACCGACGTGCACGAGTGCGACCTCAACCGCTTCGAGGAGCACCAGCTGGCCCCGGCCTATGTTTTGGAGCGGGGTCAGCAGAACTTCGTCGAGGTGTACGACATCCTGCATCCGTTGCAGCCCATGGAGTCGCCGCGTCCACTTCGGACTTCGCCGTTCCATGAGCGGCACCAGGAACTCGGCGCGATGTTCCTGGAGGCGGCGGGCTGGGAACGGCCGCACTGGTTCGAGGCCAACGAGGCGCTGATCTCCGGCTTCGACGTGCCCGAGCGGGACGACTGGTCGGCCCGCTACTGGTCGCCCATCGCCGCCGCCGAGGCCCGAATCACCCGCGAACGCGTCGCCCTGTACGACATGACTCCCTTGAAGCGTTTGGAGGTCTCCGGTTCCGGCGCTTTGGACTTCCTGCAAGGTCTCACCACCAACAACCTGGCCAAGTCCATCGGCTCAGTGACGTACACGCTGATGTTGGACGAGACCGGTGGCATCCGTAGCGACCTCACCGTGGCGCGGCTGGCTGCTGATCGGTTCCAGGTCGGTGCCAACGGCAACCTGGACCTGGACTGGATGGTTCGCCGTGCCCCTGAGGGCGTCACCGTACGGGACATCACCGCCGGCACCTGCTGTCTCGGCGTGTGGGGACCGGCCGCCCGTGATCTCGTGCAACCCTTGGTGGACCAGGACTTCTCACACAAGGGCTTCGGCTACTTCCGATCCAAGCGGGCTTTTCTCGGCTCGGTGCCGGTGACCGCCATGCGACTGTCCTATGTGGGCGAACTCGGCTGGGAGCTCTACACCACCGCCGACATGGGCCTCAAGCTCTGGGACACGCTGTGGTCGGCCGGCCGTGAGCACGGCTTGATCGCCGCCGGCCGCAGCGCGTTCAACAGCCTGCGGCTGGAGAAGGGCTACCGGGCGTGGGGCACCGACATGACCCTGAGCACTCGCCGTCCGAGGCCGGCCTGGACTTCGCCGTGCGCATGGACAAGGACTTCGTCGGCCGCAAGGCCCTCGAATCCCGTCCCGTGACCCGCAAACTGGCTTGCCTCACCGTCGACGACCCCGGTTCCGTCGTGCTGGGCAAGGAACCCGTGTGGTGCAACGGCGCCGCCGTCGGCTACGTGACCAGCGCGTCCTTCGGTTACAGCGTCGGGCGGACCGTCGCCTACGCCTGGCTGCCGCCGGCCGTCGCCGAGCCCGGCACGGCCGTGACGATCGAGTACTTCGGGGAGAAGATCCCGGCAACGGTGCGCACCGAGCCGCTGTTCGATCCCGAGATGGCCAGAATCCGTCGGTGAGAAGGGGAATGTCCGTGACCGCCAGCCTGATCCCGACCCTGCCGGGCGCGTACTACACAGATCCGGAGATCTTTCGGCAGGAGCAGGAACGCATCTTCGAGACGATGTGGTTCTGCGCCATCCGGTCCGCGGACATTCCCACTCCCGGCAAGTTCCGCACCGTCCAAATCGGACGGGAGTCGGTGCTCATCTCGCGGGCCCGCGACAACTCGGTCAAGGCCTTCCTCAACATCTGCCGGCATCGCGGAGCCAGGCTCTGTCTGGACTCCGAGGGCGAGGTCAAGCGCGCCTTCCAATGCCCTTACCACGCTTGGACTTATGGCCTGGACGGCAAGCTCGTCGCCGCGCCCAACCTGACCAAGATGCCCGACATCGACCGCGTCGAGTACGGTCTCGTCACCGTGCAGGTGCGGGAGTGGCTCGGCTACGTGTGGGTGTGCCTCGCCGACAAGCCCCCGTCCTTTGAGGACGACGTCATCGGGGCCTGCACCGAGCGCCTCGGCGACGCTTCGGCCATCGAGCACTACGACGTGGCCAACCTTTCCGTCGGCCGGCGCATCGTCTACGACGTCAAGGCCAACTGGAAGCTCATCGTCGAGAACTTCATGGAGTGCTACCACTGCGCCACCATCCACCCCGAGCTCACCGAGGTGTTGCCCGAGTTCACCGAGGGCCTCGCCGCCCAGTACTACGTCGGTCATGGGGCCGAGTTCGGCACTGAGATCGAGGGCTTCACCGTCGACGGCAGCGCCGGTCTCGACCGCATCCCCACCGTCAGCGACGATCAGGACCGGCGCTACTACGCCATCACCGTCAAGCCCCAGGTTTTCATCAACCTCGTGCCCGACCACGTGATCCTGCACCGCATGTTCCCCCTGGCCGCGGACCGCACGGTCGTCGAGTGCGACTGGCTCTACCTGCCTTCCGTCGTCGAGTCCGGCAAGGACGTCTCGCGTTCGGTCGAGCTGTTCCACCGCGTCAACGAGCAGGACTTCGAGGCGTGCGAACGCTGTCAGCCGGCGATGGACTCCCGCGCGTACGCCAAGGGCGGCGTCCTCGTGCCCAGCGAACACCACATCGGCATCTTCCATGAGTGGCTGTTGGAGCGGTTGGCGTAGCCCGCCTTGCTGTCGGCCACCACGAAGCTCCAGGCTATCCGCCGGCCAGTGGCCGCCGCCTGATCCCTCGAGCTAGTCGATCTGGAGCACGAAGAACAGGAAGGCGAGAAAGCTCCGGCCGGCGATGTTGCGGAACTCGTCGGGGAATCGGTCCCGGGCCTCGGGCACGGGGTCGGGCTCGACGACGCGGCGGATGTGGAAGCCGGCCGAGGTGAAGGCGTCGGTCATGGCGTGCAGGGGACGGTCCCAGAACCGCAGCGGCACGGTGTGACCGCCCATGGTCCACTCCTCGATCCGTTCGCGGGTGGCGAAGTAGTCGGGCTTGGCGCCGGCCTCGCGCTGCCACAGGAAGATGGCGAAAGGATGCTCGACGGAAACCAGCAGCCGGCCGCCGGGCCGCAGAACCCGCCGCAGCTCGGCCAGTGTCGGTCCCCAGTCCTCCAGGTAGTGCAGCACCAGTGAGGCGGTGACGTCGTCAAAGGTGTTGTCGGGAAACGGGAGCGGTTCGGCGAGGTCGGCGACCCGTAGATCGGCGTCGTCGCCAAGACGCTTGCGGGCCTGCGCCAGCATGCCGGCGCTGGCGTCGATGCCGCTCACGACGGCGCCGCCGTCCCGCAACGCGGCGAACAGGGGACCCGCACCGCACCCGGCATCGAGAATCCGCCGCCCGGCGACGTCCCCGGCGAGCGTCAGCATCGCCGGCCGCTCGTAGTGGGCGTTGATCAGGTTGGACTCGTTCTCGGCGGTGTACGCCTCCGCCAGCGCGTCGTAGTGGTTCACACCGAATCATGCCACAGTTTTCGGCGCGTTCCTGGGCGTCGTCGAGGACGATGCGGCCGGCGATGGACTCCCGCGCCTACGCCAAGGGCGGCGTGCTCGTGCCAGCGGTGATCTCGTCAGCCGACGGCGGCGCGGTCGGCGAGTGGGCGGCGGCGCGTCGACGGGTCGGCGAGCGCCGGCGGGGTCCAGGGGCCGTGTTCCTTGTACAGGTTCGTGCCGGGCGGCACGATCTCGTCAATCCGGTCTAGGGTCGCGTCATCCAGGACGAGCGATGCCCCCTTCAGCAGGGTTTCCAGCTGTGCCATGGTTCGCGGACCGATGATCACCGAGGTGACGGCGGGGTGGGCCACCGGGAAGGCCGCCGCCAGCTCGGGCAGCGAGCAGCCGATGTCCGCCGCGAGCTCGACGAGCCGTTCGACGGCGTCGAGCTTGGTCACGGTGTCCGCGACAGCCGGGTCGAAACGGGACGGCGTGAGCGCGGCGCGGCCGGTGGTCAGGTCGATCGGCTGGTCCTTGCGGTACCGGCCGGACAGAAAGCCCGAGGCGAGCGGGCCGAAGGTCAACACGCCCATGCCGTGACGCTGGCAGAACGGCAGCATCGAGGTCTCGATCCAGCGGGTCAGCAGGGAGTACGGCGGCTGCTCGGTGCGCAACCGCTGAAGACCGCGGCGCTCGGCCACGTGGTGCGCCTCGGCGAGCTGCTCGACCGGGAACATCGAGCAGCCGAACGTGCGGATCTTCCCCTGCCGCACCAGGTCGGTCAGGGTCGCGAGGGTCTCCTCGATGTCGGTCGCGGGGTCGTACCGGTGGATCTGGTAGAGGTCGATCCAGTCGGTTCGCAGCCGCCGGAGGCTCGCTTCGACCTCCTTGACGATCCACCGCCGGGAATTGCCGCCCCGGTTGGGGCCGTCGCCCATCGGGAAGTGCACCTTGGTGGCGAGCACGACGTCGTCCCGCCGGCCGTGCAGGGCCTTGCCGACGATCTCCTCTGACTCGCCGCTTGAGTACATGTCGGCGGTGTCGACGAAGTTGATGCCCTGGTCGAGCGCGGCGTGGATGATACGGACGCAGTCGTCGTGATCGGGGTTGCCGACGGCGCCGAACATCATGGCGCCGAGGCAGTGCACGCTCACCTCGATGCCGGTGCCGCCGAGTACGCGGTAACGCATGGTCATGCCGGGAACCGTAGATTCTAGAGTCGACTCTAGGTCAAGACCGTATGCTGGCGGCCATGTCCGACGAAGACACGCTGGAGCTGAGCATCGGACAGGTCGCCGAGCGCACCGGCCTGAGCGTGCACGCGCTGCGCTTCTACGAGCGCGAAGGGGTGCTCGCCAATCCCGTGCGACGCATGGCCGGCGGGCGGCGGGTCTACAGCGAGGACGATGTGGAGTGGCTGCGACTCTGCGTCCTGCTGCGGGCCTCGGGCATGCCGCTGCCGGCGATCCGCCGATACACCGAACTCGTGCGGCTGGGCGACGGCAACGAGGAAGAGCGGCTCACTCTGCTGCGCCAGCACGAGCAGCGGGTGGTCGAGCAGATCGACGAGCTCAACCGGTGCCTGGACGTGGTCAGGTACAAGATCGCGCGGTACGAGGACTATCTCGCCGGCGACGCCGGACCGTGACCGGGTTCAGACCGCCGCCGGCTCCTCGGTGCGTTCCTGGGCGTCGTCGAGGACGATGCGGCCGAGGATGGCGTAGGTCTGCGGCCGGAACCGCTTGAGCGCCAACGCCCCGACGATGCCGATGACGAACAGGGCGCCGACGATCCACGGGATGGCACGGAAGAACGGGGTTGAAGCGGCCGCGCCGGCGGCGGCGTCGAGGTTGTCGACGAGGAGCCAGACGACGGCGATCATGCCGATGCCGCCGAGCAGGGGTGCCAAGAAGGTCTTGAACCAGTGGCGGGATTCCTTGTGGTTACGCCAGAAGTAGCCGATCACGGCGAACGAGCACAGGGTCTGCACGATGAGAATCGCCATGGTGCCGAGAATCGCCATCAAGGTGTACAGACTGAGGTACGGATCCTGCCCGGCCAGGCTGAACGCGGCGACGATGACGACGGCGATCACGGTCTGGGTGAAGGAGGCGACGTACGGCGAACCGTGCTTGACGTGCGTCCGCCCGAGACGACGCCAGATCAGGCCCTCACGGCCGATGGCGTACATGTACCGAGAGGCGCACTGGTGGAAAGCCATGCCACAGGCGAAAGAACCGGTGATCAGGAGCCACTGGAACAGCAGGACGGCCCAGTGGCCGACGAAGGTCTCGGTGGGGCCGAAGAAGAAGCCCAACGGGTCCGAAGCCGCGACAGCGACGGACTTGGCCAAGCCGTTGCCGGCGATGGCCATCCACGACACGAAGATGTAGAAGACGCCGACGCCGATCACGGAGATCAGGGTGGCGCGCGGAATGGTCTTCTTCGGCTCCCGCGACTCCTCCCCGTACATGGCGGTGGACTCGAAGCCGACCCATGACCAGAAGGCGAAGAACAGCCCCAGTCCGGCGGCCGGACCGCCGAAGGCGTTGAGGGGATTGACGGGAGACAGGGGAATCCCGTCAGGTCCGCCGCCACGTACGAGGACGGCGACGGCCATCAGGAACAGCATGCTGATCTCGCCGACCAGCATCACGCCGAGCAGTCGCGACGTCAGGTGAATGTCGAAAAAGGACAGTACGGCCGTGGCCAGCAGCATGATCGCGGCGAACACCTGCCACGGCACGTGCACGCCGAACTGGGCCAGCACGGTGGTCTGCGCGAAGTAGGCGAAGATGCCGACGATCGACGCCTCGAACACGATGTACGCCATCACCGCGAGCAAGCCGCTGGCCAGGCCGACGACCCGGCCGAGGCCCTGCGACACGAAGCCGTAGAAGGCCCCGGTCGCGGTGATGTGCTTGGTCATCGCCACATAGCCGACGGAGAACACCGTCAGCACGACGGTGGCGAACAGGTAGCCGGCGGGCGCGCCGATTCCGTTGCCGAAACCGACGGCCACCGGCACGTTGCCGGTCATCGCGGTGATCGGGGCGGCCGTGGCGATCGCCATGAACACCACCCCGACCACACCCACTGAGTTGGCCCGCAAGCGATCCATCAGAGCAGCTGCCACGCCTTCTCGAGGGAGACCCGCAGAATCTGTTCCATCTCGTCGAAATGCGACTGGTCGCAGATCAGCGGCGGCGACAGCTGCACGACGGGCTCGGCACGGTCGTCGGCCCGGCAGTACAGGCCGTTGTCGAACAGGGCACTGGACAGGTAGCCGCGCAGCACCCGCTCCGACTCCTCGGCGGTGAAGGTCAGCTTGGTCTCCTTGTCCTTGACCAGCTCGATGCCGTAGAAGAAACCGGCGCCGCGGACGTCGCCGACGATCGGCAGGTCCCGCAGCTTGTCCAAAGTGGACCGGAAGGCGGCCTCGTTGGCCTGCACGTGGTCGTAGATGCCCTCGCCCTCGATGATGTCGAGGTTGGCCATCGCCACGGCGCAGGACACCGGGTGTCCACCGTAGGTCGAGCCGTGCATGAAGATGTTGTGCCCCTGGAGGAACGGCTCCATCAGCCGATCGCTGGCCAACACCGCGCCCAGCGGCGCGTAGCCGGACGTCAGTCCCTTTGCGACGGTGATCATGTCGGGCTGGTAGCCGTAGCGGTTGGCCCCGAAGTCGTGGCCCAGCCGGCCGAAGGCGCAGATGACCTCGTCCGACACGAGTAAGACGTCATAGGTGTCACAGATCTCCCGCACCCGCTGCCAGTAGCCGGGCGGCGGCGGGAAGCAGCCGCCGGTGTTCTGCAACGGCTCGAGGAACACCGCGGCCACGGTGTCCGCGCCCTCCATCAGGATGGCCTGCTCGATCTGGTCGGCGGCCCACCGTCCGAACGCGACCAGGTCGTCGCCGTGTTCGGGCGCACGGTAGAAGTTGGTGTTGGGCACCTTGATCGCGCTGGGCACCAGCGGCTCGAAGTCGGCCTTGGCGCCGGGGATGCCGGTGATCGACAGCGCCCCCTGCGACGTGCCGTGGTAGGCCATCGAGCGGCTGATCACCTTGTGCTTGGTCGGCTTGCCGGTCAGCTTGAAGTACTGCTTGGCCAGCTTCCACGCGGTCTCGACCGACTCGCCGCCGCTGACCGTGAAGAACACGCGGTTGAGATCGCCGGGGGCCTGCGCGGCCAGCCGCTCGCCCAGCCGGACCGCGGCCGGGTGGGCGGCCGACCAGAGCGGGAAGTAGGCCAGCTTGCGGGTCTGCTCGGCGGCGGCCTGGGCCAGCTCCTCGCGGCCGTGGCCGACCTGCACGGCGAACAGGCCGGCCAGACCGTCGAGGTAGCGCTTGCCGTTGGTGTCGTAGATGTAGACGCCCTCGCCGCGCTCGATGACCGGGATGTCGGTCTCGGTGTACGCGGAGTGGCGGGCGAAGTGCAGCCACAGGTGGTCGCGGGCCGAGGCGGGGAGGTCGGCGCTCCCGGGGTTGACAGTCATGGCGTCCTCACCGATTTCGTCGTCCAACTGCGTCTCGACTACGTTTATCGCACATCGGTGAGGCCAAGACAAGGGATTCCGTAGCGGTTTACCGGGTGCCCCACTGGTAGGACTGCTTGTGCAGCCGCAGGTAGGGCATGGTTTCCACGTCGCGGACGCCCTCGACGGTGCGGATCCGGTTGGACATCAGGTCCAGCAGGTCGGCATCGTCCTCGCAGACCGCCTCGCACAGGATGTCGAAGCGGCCGGCGCACACCACCACGTAGTCGATCTCGGGCATGGCCGCCAGCGCGTCCGCCACCGGCTCGATCGGGCCGCTCACCTTCAGCCCGATCATGGCCTGCCGGAACAGCCCGACCTGCATGGGGTCGGTGACCGCGACGATCTGCATCACGCCCGACTGCACCAGCTTGGCCACCCGCTGCCGCACCGCGGCCTCGGACAGGCCGACGGCCTTGCCGATGGCCGCGTACGGCCGCCTGCCGTCCTCCTGGAGCTGCTCGATGATCAGTTTCGACGCCTCGTCGAGAGGCTCGGTGTTCCTGCGCACCGGCGCATCATCGCAGCTCCCCGCCGGCCGGCACGGCAGCGTCGACCGTGTCCGCCAAGACAACCGCCCGCGTGAAGTAGGCCGAGCCGTTCCGCCAGGCCAGGGCCATCGGCACGATGCCGACCGCGAGCAGGCCCAGTCCGATCCCGTTGACCACGGCCGAGTTGGCCCCGATGGCCTCGACGAACATCCACAGCAGGAACACCGCGCCCAGGCCCGGCCACAGGCCGATGAGCAGGAAGTTCCGCACGCTCTTGAACAGCTCGGCCCGGTGCGAGACGACCACGGCCACGCCGGCGAGGCCGTAGTAGAAGGCGATCTGGAGGCCGATGGCGCTGATCGCGTCGGCCAGGATCTCGCCGACCGAGCCGAGGAAGTTGGCCGCCACGAACAGCAGCACCGAGACCACGGCCACGACGATCGTGGCCAGGGTGGGCGTCCGCCAGCGCCGGTGGGTCACGCCGAACGCCCGCGGCAGCGTGCCGTCACGGCCCATCGCGAACATGGTCCTGGTGACCTGGATCAGCGTCGTCTCCAGGGTCGCGATGGTGGACAGCACGACCGCGATGGACAGGATCTTGCCGCCGGGGCCGGGCCAGATCGCCTGGCCGAGCAGGTCGAGCAGGTTGCCGCTGGCGCCGCCCACGGTGTCGGCCGACAGCAGCAGGTTGACCAGCACGGTGAAGCACAGGAACAGGCCGAACACGATCACCACGCCGACGATGCCGCCGAGGCCGGCGGCGCGGCGGGCCGAGCGGGTCTCCTCGTTGAGGTTGGCCGACACGTCCCAGCCCCAGTAGTAGAACGCGGCGACCAGTGCCGCGCCCGCGAAGCCGCCCATGCCGTCGAAGTGGGAGAAGCCCAGCCAGGACCAGTCGAAGTGGGTGACGGCGATGCTCGGCGCGCGCAGGAAGCCGACGACCAGGAAGACGGCCAGGATGGCCACCTCGATGCCGGACATGATCCACTGCGCCCGGGCCGTGACGTGTGCGCCGAGATAGACGACCAGTGCCATGGCGGCGAACCACACCGCGCCGACCACCGTGACCAGGGCGGTGTTGGACGCCAGCTCCGGGTCGAACAGGGACAGCGTCAGCGAGCCGGCCGGGATCGCGCCGGCGACCATGAACAACGTGGCCGAGACGATCAGCGCCCAGCCGGACAGGTAGCCGAGCACGGGATGCAGGGCGCGGCCGACCCAGGCGTAGCTGGCGCCGGCGTTGACCTCCGTACGGCCGAGGTGGCTGAAGGCCCAGGCGATGCCGAGCATCGGGATGCCGCACCAGAGGAGCGCCGCCGGGCTGCCGAGACCGGCCACCGCGACCAGGGCCGCGGTGCTGGCGCCGATCGAGTACGCCGGCGCGCTGCCCGCGACGGCCATCATGGCGGTGTCGGCCGCGCCGAGCACATTGGCTCGTAACGCACGCTCCTCGGACATACGGCGCCTCCAGCGGGGGTCGGCGGGTGACGGGGGCCACACCCGTGCGGTGTAGTGAAGGCGCTCGACGCTGGGAAGTCAATGGCTGTGGCTGCGGAAACAGCAACTTAATCGAGTGGTTGCAATCGATACCGTCAAGCGAGACCATGGTTTACGACTAAATCCGTGCCTGGAAGGATCCGTTCGGTGGCCAAGACTGTCTTCACCAACCTCGTCAACGGCGAACGGACCGGCGCGGCCGACGGCCGCACCCTCGACGTCGTCGATCCCACGACCGGCGAGGTGTACGCGACGTCGCCGCTGTCCGGGCCGGCCGACGTGGACGCCGCCGTCGCCGCGGCCGGCACGGCCTTCGAGACCTGGCGCGACACCACGCCGGCACAGCGGCAGCTGGCGCTGCTGAAGATCGCCGACGCGATCGAGGCCCGGGCCGACGAGTTCGTGCAGGTCGAGTCGGCCGACACCGGCAAGCCGCTGGCCCTCACCACCACCGACGAGATCCCGCCCTGCGTGGACCAGTTGCGTTTCTTCGCCGGCGCGGCCCGGATGCTGGAGGGCCGGTCGGCGGGGAGTACCTGGCCGGGCACACCTCGTACGTGCGGCGCGAGCCGGTCGGCGTGTGCGCGCAGGTCACGCCGTGGAACTACCCGCTGATGATGGCCATCTGGAAGATCGCCCCGGCGCTGGCCGCCGGCAACACCATCGTGCTCAAGCCGTCCGACACCACGCCGGCCTCGACCACGCTGCTGGCCGAGGTGTGCGCCGAGTTCCTGCCGGCCGGCGTGTTCAACGTGGTCTGCGGCGACCGGGACACCGGGCGGGCGCTGGTGTCGCACGACCGTCCGGACATGGTGTCGATCACCGGGTCCGTCCGGGCCGGCATGGAGGTCGCCTCCGCCGCGGCCGTCGACCTGAAGCGGACGCACCTCGAGCTCGGCGGCAAAGCCCCCGTCGTCGTGTTCGCCGACGCCGACCTCGCGGCCGCCGCGGCCGGCATCGCCGCCGCCGGCACGTTCAACGGTGGCCAGGACTGCACCGCCGCCACCCGCGTCATCGTCGAGGAATCCGTGCACGAGGAGTTCGCGGCCCTGCTCGCCGCCGAGGCCGGCAAGCTCCGTACCGGCGCGCCGTCCGAGGACGTCTGGTACGGGCCGTTGAACAACGCCTCGCAGCTGGCCCGGGTCGCCGGCTTCATCGACCGGCTGCCTTCCCACGCCTCCGTGCTCACCGGCGGTTCCACCGTCGGCGACCGGGGCTACTTCTACGCCCCCACCGTGGTTTCCGGCCTCCGCCAGGACGACGAGATCATCCAGAACGAGGTCTTCGGGCCGGTCATCACCGTGCAGACCTTCGCCGACGAGGACTCCGCCGTGGCCATGGCCAACGGCGTCAAGTACGGCCTCGCCTCCAGCGCCTGGACCCGTGACCACGGCCGCGCCCTGCGCATGGCCAAGCGCCTCGACTTCGGCTGCGTGTGGCTCAACACCCACATCCCCATCGTGTCCGAGATGCCCCACGGCGGCTTCAAGCACTCCGGCCACGGCAAGGACCTGTCCCTGTACAGCCTCGAGGACTACACCCGCATCAAGCACGTCATGTCGGCTTTCGAGTGACTAGCCCGCTGCCTCGGCGGCCCGCTCCAGCCACAGCTGCGCCTCTTCGGGGTCGGCCGGCTCCACGATGTCGGTGAGCGCGAAAGCCAGGTGCTCCATGGCCCGGACATCGCCGGCTTCGGCGGCCCGTCGCAGCCAGGCAACGGCGTCGGCCACCCGGCGAGGCTCGATGCTGTACAGCAGGATCAACGCGATCGCGAGCATCGTGCCGGTGTCGCCGGTCGCCTCGACATAGCGCTCCAGCCACGGCAGCAGCTCGTCGTACCGGTCAAGGCCGGGCAGGATGTGCATCAGCTTGACCATGGCATCGAGCATGTCGTTCTCGGCGGCCCGCACGTACCAGAACGCCGCCGTGTCGAGATCGGGCGGGTCGAGCACCTCCTGACACAGGATGCCGAGGTTGTACATGGCGACAGGGTCGCCCGCCTCGGCCGCCCGGGTGAACCACGATCGGGCCACGTCGGGTTGTGGCGGGTCCGACTCCTCCATCAGCGCGACGCCGAGCGCGATCATCGCCGGGACGTGTCCGACCGTGGCCGCGTGTTCGTACCAATGACCTGGACTGGCCAGGCCCTCACCCGGCGACTGGGCACACATTCGGCCTATTTCGAAAAAGCGGTCGGCGTCGCCGGCCTCCAGGACGCGTGCGTGCCAGGCCTCCCGTTCGCTCTCGGGGACCAGTTGGGGATTCTCGGCGGCCAACATGGCGACGGCGAAGTGCGACATGCCTTCCACGTCGGCCTGCCGCAGCCAGCGCCACGCCTGCTCGAGATCGGGTGGATCGCTCAGGACACCGAGCTGGTTGGCGAGGTTCAGCATGCCGTTGGGGTCGCCCAGTTCCGCGGCTCGCCGGTACCACGCGATCGCGCCGGCCCGATCTGGCGGCTCCTGGTCGCCGGCGAGCGAGGCAAGTCCGCACATGGCCGCCGTGTTGCCCGCTTCGGCCGCGCGTTCGAACAAGGCGCGCGCGGCCGCCGGCTCGGCCGGCTCGATCTCGTCCGCCAACAACTCCCCGAGCCGGGCCATGGCGTCGGGTTCGCCGGCCGCCACGGCACGCTCCAGCCACGCCCTGGCCTCGTCCAGAAGCGGTGGCTCCGCCTCTTCGATCTGCAACTCGGCCAACGCGAGCATGGAGTGGACGTCACCGGCCTCGGCGCCGGGCAGACAGGCCTTGAGCGCGACCGTGATCAGCTCACGCTCTTCGGCGGCCTGGGTGATGTGCAGCGCTTCCTCGGTGGTGGCCAGCGCGAGGACCTGGTCCCAGAAGTCGTCGGGAACGGGCCGCTCGTCGCCGACCTGGCCGTCGTCGGCGGCGATCAGGTAGTCGAAGGGCCGATAGCCGCGCATGCGCTGAGGCAGTGGGAAGGTGCGGAGGGCGGCGACCCGGCCGGCTCCCTCTGGCGGCGTGCGGGCGGTCCGGATGGCGGCGTCGAGCTCGGCGTCCGCGGGGTCGAGCTCGGGTCGTTCGACGGCCAGCAGGTCGACGGCAAGTCGGGTCAGCTCGGTGGAGCCGATGGGACGCACCATGCCGACCCGGGCCCAGTCGATGGCGGTCTGCAGCACGGCATGCAGCATCGGGTCGGCGGCGCGGGCGTCGCGGTACTGCTGGAGCAACGTGGGGGCGCCGGCGAGCCGTTCCGCGAGGCCGGCGGTGGACAGGTCCTGGCTCGGATAGGCGGCCGCGGCGGCGGCCTGCTCATCAGGATCGTCCATAGTGGACGCGAGGTCGATCGTTGTGCGTAGGACGTCCTCGAGGATCTGACGGGCGTTTCGCGTGAGCGCGCCCTCTCGGAGCAACCGCGCTCGTTCCTCCTGTCGGAGGGTGGCGAGGACGATCGTCGGCCCTGGGCGTGCGATCAGCTGGCTCAGCAACGCCGGTGTCACCGGGTTGGTCGGGGTGAGAAACCGCTGGAGGTCGTCCAGCCAGATGACGAGGCGGTCCGCGGACGACGCGATCCGGGGATGCGCGACCAGGCGGTGCAGCAAGGACGGCTCCGGTGCGACCAGGCGTGCGTCGGGCCAACAGTCGCGGACTGCCTCGAACGCCGTCCGCGTCTTACCGGCCTTCGACGGGCCGACCACCAGCGCCATCTGCCCGCGTGTCAGGGCGGTGCGGAGCCGCGTGTCGACGTCGTGCCGGGTGCGCGGCACGTAGGGATCGTGCTCGCCGTAGCTGTCGCGGTCGCCGAACACGGTGACCGACGCCCCGAGTTGGTACGGATTCAGGTCGGCCACCAGCGGCAGGTCGCCGTCGTCGAGCCGGTCGACCAGCCCGGCCAGCGGCGGCACCTGATCATCCGTCGCGATGCGCAGGTCGGCCGGTAGGGACAGGGCGTCGGCGACGCGGCGACCGTCGGCGTCCAACGAGCCGGCGATGCGATCCATCGGCACGATGCGGATCGCCGACGACCCCTGGCGCGGATGGTGTTCGACGACGACGCCCAGCGCGAGTCCACGGTGGAACACCAGCGCGCCGGACAGGCCACCCCACGGCGACCCGGCCTTGTCGATCGCCGATTCGGGCACGTGTACGTCCCGCAGGTCGGCGTCCCGCAGCACCAGGAAACCGGACTCCACGTCCTCGGTGAGCCGGATCGTGCCGTGCAATTCCGCCGCATTGCGCTGGCGGTCCGCCGGATCCCGTTGGAACAGTGGATATCCGACGGCCTGGCAGTCGGTCAACCGGCCGCTGAAGCGACGGTCGACCCGGCCGAAGCCCGGGCTGTCCCAGTTATCCGGCCACGGCGGCTCGGCGAGCCGCAACACCGCCACGTCCAGCCGCTGCGAGCTGACGACGTCGGCGACGGCGACCTGTGCGCCGTCGGTCCGTCGAATCACCGACACCGCAAGCGGTTCGGCGCCGGACTCCTTGTCGATCGTGCAGTGCCAGGCCGTAAGCACCTGCTGACGTCCGATGAGAAAGCCGGATCCCCACTGCACCCGCCCGTGTCGCAGCTCGGCGAGGACCGCCACCACGCGGTCCGCCGGCACCCCGGCCCACGGCACGTCAACCATGATCGGCTACGGCTTCGGCCCGACATGGTCGCGCTCGCCCGCCGACTGCACGGCCGAGATCGTGAAGTCCCGGACGAGCGTGCCGTCCTCGCGCCGCCACATCGGCGTCAGCGTCAGCTTCAACGTCTGCGTCGTCGCCGACTTGTAGGAGCCGCCCGCTTCCAGGATCTTCCAGCCGATCTTGCCGTTCGCGTTCTTCTCGACCACCGCCTGCACCGTCAGCTCGACCGGCTCCAGCGTGAACTGCATGGCTGAGTCCTGCCCCTCGGCCACGGCCGCCGTCAGCTCCGCGCGCAACGCCTCGATCGCCTCGGCCAGCCCCACCACCGCGTCGCCCATGGCACCCCCTCGATGTGCTGTCTGGAACGTCGTCGGCCGGGCGCTGAGAGTTACCTCCCGTTTGGGTGACTCAGACGGCGGCGGTGGCCAGGGTTTCGTGGATCAGGCGGCGGATCATGGGGGAGGGGGCGACGCCGAGCTCGCGGGCCAGCAGGGCGCGGTAGTGCTGGTACGTGGACAGGGCTTCGGCGACGTTGCCTTCGGCCAGGTGGACCTCGATGGCCAGCCGGTACGGGCTTTCCCGCAGCGGATCGGCCCGCAGCGCGGCCAGCGCCGCTTCGAGGGCGTCGCCGTGCCGGCCGGCGCGCAGGCCGGCGGCGGCGAAACCCTCGACGGTGTGCAGGTACAGCTGGCGCAGGCGTTCCCGCTCGACGAGCACCCACTCGTCGTACCAGCCGGGCAGCAGCTCGTGCGGCCCCAGCAGCAGGCTCGTCGGCAGATCCGCGCCGCCCTGCCGTGACATCTGCACGAGCTCGCTCACGTCCAGGCGCAGCGCCGGGTCCAGGCTGATGGCGTCGCCGCTGACCCGCACCGTCGGCACCGACAGCTGCTGGAGCCGCCACAACGCCGTCCGCAGGCTGGCCAGCGCCCGCCCCTCGCTGCCTTCCGGCCACAGCAGGCCCACCGCCGTGTTCCGGTTGGTGTCCCGGCGCAGCGCCACCAACGCCAGCAGCCGCTGCTGCGCCTTCGGCACCACCAGCTCCCGCCCGCCCACCGTCAGCGCGAAGCCGTCAAGCAGGGTCAGACGCGCGGTGTCGGACATGGTGTACCCCCGAAAGGTCAGCCGTTCTACGCCGTCATGGTCACTCACGACCACAGGAGTCACTGCGGCGAACGGCTGATACCACCCAAAGAGGCAGCGCTGAATTGCGCCGCCTCCGGCGTCGCGGCTCGGCACTGTGTTGAATGGCCCTGCCTCCGGCAGGGCGGCTCGGCCCCTCGTGACCCCTGCCTCGCCCTTGCTGGATTTTCAAGGGCCGCATCCGGCTCGGTGGTGGGGCGCGTAGGTCGCGGCCCTCGAAAATCCAGCAACCGGGCGAAGCAGGGGCGGGGCCGAGCGATCTGGGGGTTGGCGGAAATCAGCTCGTGACGGAGTAGCGGATGGGCAGTCGCTTCAACCCGCCGACGAAGTTGGTCGCGGCGAGGGCGGGCTCGCCGGCGAGCTCGAGGCTGTCGAGGCGGGGCAGCAGCTCCTGGAGGAAGGCGGCGATCTCCATCTTGGCCAGGGCGGCGCCGAGGCAGTAGTGCACGCCGAAGCCGAAGGACAGGTGCTTGTTGGGCGTCCGGCCGACGTCGAACGTGAACGGGTCGGCGAAGACGTCCTCGTCGCGGTTGCCGGAGGGATAGGACAGCAGCAGGGCATCGCCCGCACGGATCTGGACGCCGCGCAGGGTGCAGTCCTCGGCGGCGTTGCGCATGAACGACGTCACGGGCGTGGTCCAGCGGATGATCTCGTCCACGGCGGTGGGAATGAGGCTCGGATCGGCCTTGAGCCGGCGCAGCTGCTCGGGATGCTCGGCCAGGGCCTGGATGCCGCCGGCCAGCGCGCCGCTGGTGGTGTCGTGCCCGGCGGTGGCGACGATGATGAAGTACGAGAGGACGTCCTGGTCGCTGAGATACTCGCCGTCGACCTGGGCGTTGGCGATCGTGGACGCGATGTCCTCGGTCGGTGTCGCCCGGCGGCTGGCGGCCAGTTTGCCGAAGTAGGCGAACAGATCGTCGATCACGAGGGTGGCCGAGGCGGGATCCAGGTCACGGGCCTTGTCGGGATCGGAGTTGCCGAACAGCTCCTGCGTCAGCGCGCGCATGAGGCCGAAGTCGTCCTCGGGCATCCCCAGCAGCGACAAGATCACGTACAGCGGGAAGTCCATGCTGATCTGCGCGGCGAAATCGCACTCGCCGCCCAGCGCGGCCATCTGGTCGACGGAGCGCCTTGTCAGCTCGCGCACCCGAGACTCCATGCGGCGCATGACACTGGGCCGGAACCAGTCCGCCCCGATGGCGCGCAGCAGCCGGTGCTCCCGGCCGTCGATGTGCACCAGCGTGCGCAGCGCCCGGCCCTCGGCCACCATCTGCTCGAGCCGCTCGTCCAACGCCCGTGGGCTGAGCACCGGGCGCGGCGCGTTGCGGAACCGCTCGTGGTCGCGCTCGATCTCCATGATGTCCGCGTGCCGGGTCACCGCCCAGAACGGCCGATAGTCCGCCGCCTCCACCCGGTGCACCGGGGATTCCCGTCGTAGCAACGACAATCCCTCGTGCAGCCGGTCGTTGTCGGTGTACGTCCCGGGCTCGGCCAGCATCAGGCCAGCCGCCTCCACTGCGTTGGTCACCTGGCCGACCATATGGCCACTGTCCGGTTCGTGGCCGCCGCTGTGCGCGAAGGGGTAGCCAGCCCGCGGCGTTGGGCCGACCATGACGGCGATCTGACCGCGGACTGACCGGTTCCACCGGTCACCGACCGCCATCGTTACTACATAGAGTAGAAAACAAAGCCGCCGATGATCTGATCCGGTGATGAGTGCCAATTCCGGGATTACCGCGCGTGATCGTACTGACTCGTGGGTCACGCCAGGTATCGCAATTGGCGCAACGCGTGAGAGTATCCGGCGCATGTACCACCGTCGCCGCCCAGTGTTGATCGTGGGGTTTTCCCCGCTCACCCGAATCGGTTTGGCGCGAGTGTTGTCCCGTCTGCCCGAGGTGGGGGCGGTGAGCGCGGCGGCGTCGGCATCGGCGGCGGTGCGGTTCGTCGGGCGCAACACCACGGGCATGGCCGTCGTCGACCAGGCGGCCGATCCCGGCTTCACCCTTGTACGGGCACTGAGCAGCGGCTATACCGCCTGTCCCGTTGTCGTGCTGCTGACGCCGTCCGGCCACAGCGACGAGGACGCCCGCTTCGCCTTCGGCCAGGGCGCGCGGGCGGTGGCCCTGGCCACGGCCTCGGCCAGCTATCTGCACCAGGTGCTCGCCGGTGTTTACCTCGGTGTGCCGATACAGTCGAAGGGCGAGACAACCTCGCCCGACCAGAAACGATCCCATGCGCTCTCCCAGCGTGAAACGGAAATCCTCGCGCTCATCGCGGAAGGCATGAGCAGCCGTTCGATCGCGGAACGACTCGTGGTCTCCGTGGAAACGGTCCGTTCGCACGCGAAGAACATCATCCGCAAGCTCGAGGCCAACGGCCGCGCCGAAGCCGTGTCGATCGCCTATCGCACCGGCATCTTGGATTCCGACGCCCTGCCGCTGTCCTGAAGCCCACTGGCACGAAGCTGTGAACCGTGGTTCACTGCTTGACGTGCCGTACCGACGCACACCCCAGATGCAGGCCCGGCTGGACGCGCAGCGCGAGGCGCTGCTGGCGGCGGCGGTGGCGCTGCTGTCGGAGCAGGGCTATCCGGGCTGCTCGGTCGCGGCGGTCGCGGCCAGGGCCGGAGTGTCCACGGGCAGCGTCTACCGGTACTTCCCGGGCAAGGCGGAGCTGGTGGTGGAGGTGTTCCGCGGCCTGGTCACGCGTGAGGTGCAGGCGGTCAAGGACGCGGCCGAAGGCCCGGGCGACCTGATCGAGCGGGTGGTGGCGATCGTGGAGACGTTCGCCAACCGCGCCCTCAAGTCGCCGCGGCTGGCCTACGCGCTGCTGGCGGAGCCGGTGGACGCGCCGGTTGAAGCCGAGCGCCTGGTGTTCCGGCAGGTGTTCCAGCAGGCCTTCGCCCGGCACGTCACGGAGGCGGTCAAGGCGGGCGTGTTACCGCCGCAGGACGCCAAGATCACGGCCGCCGCGCTGGTCGGGGCGGTGGCGGAGGTGCTGGTCGGCCCGCTGTCGGCGGGCGTCGCGAGCGCCGACACAGTGCCCAACCTCGTTCGTTTCACCCTTCGCGCGCTGGGAGCCGACGATGCCGCCCACCCATGAGGTCACCAACCAGGTTCCGCCGCTGGTGGGCCACGACGTGGCGGCGCACCCGTCGCTGATCGACGGCCTGCGCCGCGAAGGCGCGGCCTGGGCCGAGCCGGAGCTGCACGAGCTGGGCCGCCTCGCCGGCAGCGCGCGGGCGCAGGAATGGGGCCGTGGCGCCAATGCCAACCCCCGGTGCTGCGCACGCATGACCGCTACGGCAACCGGATCGACGAGGTCGACTTCCACCCGTACTGGCACGAGCTGATGACCGTCGGCGTCGAGCACGGCCTCCAGGGCGCGGCCTGGCGGGACGAGCGGTCCGGCGCGCACGTGGCGCGGGCGGCGAAGTTCTTCGTGTGGAGCCAGGTCGAGGCCGGCCACACCTGCCCACTGGCCATGACCTACGCGGCGATTCCCGCCCTGCGGCACAACAAGGAGCTGGCCGAGCGGTACGAACCGTTGCTGGCGGCCAAGATCTACGACTACGGCCTGCGCGAGCCGAGCACCAAGAGCGGCCTGATCGCCGGAATGTCGATGACCGAGAAGCAGGGCGGCTCGGACGTCCGGGCCAACACGACCACCGCCATGCCGACGAGTAACGGTGACTACGTTGTTCGCGGCCACAAGTGGTTCACCTCCGCCCCGATGTCGGACATGTTCCTCACGCTGGCCCAGGCGCCGGGCGGCCTGTCCTGCTTCCTGCTGCCGCGGATCCTGCCCGACGGCACCCGCAACCGGATCCACCTCCAGCGGCTGAAGGACAAGCTGGGCAACAAGTCCAACGCCTCCTCCGAGATCGAGTACGACGACGCCATCGGATGGCTCGTCGGCGAAGAAGGTCGTGGCGTGCCGACCATCATCGAGATGGTCAACAACACCCGCCTGGACTGCGTGATCGGCAGCGCCGCCGGCATGCGCGCGGGCGTCGCGCAGGCCGTCCATCACGCCAGTCACCGCAGCGCCTTCGGCAAGCTGCTGGTCGACCAGCCGCTGATGAGCAACGTGCTGGCCGATCTCACGGTCGAGGCCGAAGCGGCGCTGGTCACCATGTTCCGCCTCGCCGGCGCGACCGACCGGGACGAGACGGCATTCCGCCGCCTGGCGCTGGCGGTGACCAAGTACTGGGTGTGCAAGCGGGCCCCGATGCACGCCGCCGAGGCGCTGGAATGCTTGGGCGGCAACGGTTACGTCGAGGAATCGGGCATGCCGCTACTCTACCGGGAAGCGCCGCTGCCCTCGATCTGGGAGGGCTCCGGCAACGTCGCCGCGATGGATGCGTTGCGCGCCATGGCCCGTCAGCCCGATTCGGTCGAGGCGTTCTTCGGCGAGCTGGAGCTGGCCGCCGGGGCGGACGCGCGGTTGGACCGGTCGGTCGAGTTGCTGCGCAAGGATCTGTCCGACCTGAACGACATCGAGTTCCGGGCCCGCCGTCTGGTCGAGACCATGGCCTTGGTGCTCCAGGGATCGCTGTTGGTGCGGTACGGCCACCCGGCCGTGGCCGATGCGTTCTGCGCCTCACGGCTGGGCGAGGACTGGGGCATCGCACTGGGCACGCTTCCGTCCGGTGTGGACAGTCGCGCGATCATCACGAGCTCGTGGCCGTCGCTCCGCTGAGCTCCGCGGCCATCCGCGTGCGCACCGACGCCACGGCCCGGGAATGCGCGAACGCCCGCGACACCTGGGCCAGCCACCGGGTTTCCGCCGCCAGGCTGGGATCCACCCGGTGTGGGGACAGGTCCCCGGCCGGGTAGGCGATCCCGGCGTCGTGAGCCAGCACCGCGGCGGCGATCGTCGCCGCCTCGATGGTTGCCGCGCGCCGGGACGGATGGGTGCCGTCAGCGGCCTCCGCCGCCCAGACCGCCACCGACGGGTGGATGTGCCCGCGCAGCGCCAACTGCGCGTCACGGATCTCGATCACGTGCCGGTACAGGGCGAACTCCACACCGCCCTGTTGCCGGGCCACGGTGCTCAACGCGATCGCCGGCATCGCCGCGTGCATCGCCGACCACAACGGCCGTAGCTGCACGTACCGCCACTGCGCGCCGAGCCAGTGCGCCGGACCACTCAGGTACGGCCCCCACGCGGTCAGCGTCGCCCCGGAGGCCGAGACGAGCACGCACAGCGCGGCCAGCACCGCCGACACCTCGTCCTCGCTGGTCGTGTTCTGGTGCCGTACCACGGCGATCCAGATGTCGTCGAACTGCCAGCCCGCCCACGGCACGCCGATCAGCGCGCCGACGATGATCAGCCGCAGCCCGGTGCGCAGCAGACCCGGCTCGACCAGCCGCGCGAACCGGGCGATCAGCGTGGCGAAGGTCAGCAGGCCCCAAAGCTCGTAGCCGATCAGCACCACGTTGTAGGCCACGAACCAGCCGACGCCGTCCGGCGTGAACGTCACCACGTCGGTCGCCGACTCGTGCGCCCCGGCGACGAAGAACAGCGCCGCCGCCGCGGCCATCGTCACCGCCGTGACCAGGCGATACCACCGGCCGTGCACCGCCGCGCTGCGCACGGAATCGGCGAACAGCACCAGGAAGCCCAGCGCCCCCAGCTTCAGCTCGTCGCTGACCAGGCCGGCGATGGCCGGCATCGGGCCGTCGATCTTCACCGTCATCCAGGCGTCAAGGCCGAGCGCGCCGGCGATGCACACCGCGAAGCCGGCGATGTGCCGCAGGCCCCGCGTGCGCCGGTCCGAGCTGGCCAGCCGCACCTTGTAGCAGACAACCACGATGGCGATCAGGCAGCCGAGGTAGGCCAGGACCTCAACCATCGCGTCGCCGCACGCCGAACAGCCGCTCCAGCTGCACGACCTCGTCCGGCGCCTCGGCCGACGGCGGCCGCGGCAGCCGGGCCGCCCGCCGGGCGATCAGCGAGGCCAGCAGCTCGGCCTCGTGCTCCTCGGTCTCGGTGTAGACGGTGCGGCCGAGCACGCGGCGGACCAGCTCCGGCGACAGGTTGGGCATCAGCGCCCTGGTCGCGGCGGCGTCGATCTCGGCGGTGCCGGTGTGCCCGCACAGCAGGTGCGCGACCTCGTGCATCAGGATGTGCTGTTGGTGCAGCTCAGTGGTGTTGACGGGATACAGGATGTAGTCCGCGCGATCGGTCGTCATCAGCAGCCCGCACGGCGCGCCCTCGGTGGCCGGCACCGGCATCAGCTCGATTCGCCGGCCGCGGTGCTCGGCCACGGCCCGGACGAACGTGTCCGGGCGGAACGGGGCGGGCATCGGCACCGAGTCGGCCAGCTCCCGGCAGCGTCGCCACAGCTGCTTGTCCTGCCGCACCATCACTCCTGATCAGCGGGAGTCCCCGTCGCGGATCGCCTCCCTGCGGGCGATCGCGTCGATCATGTCACTGATGGTGTCGAGCCCGGCGGGGGACAGCGTTACCGCTCTCAGCGCAACATTTCGTACTCCGGCGTCCCGCAGGGCCCCGAGCAGCTCCAACTCCTCGGCGATCTTGGCGCTCTGCTCGTTGTCGAAGAAGTACGCGGGGGAGACCTCGAAGAACTGGGCCAGCGCCTCCAGGTGGCGCTTGGTCGGGTTGTCCCGGCGGCCGGTGCGCAGCTGCCACAGGTAGGTGGTCGAG
Source organism: Kutzneria chonburiensis (assembly GCF_028622115.1). NCBI lineage: Bacteria > Bacillati > Actinomycetota > Actinomycetes > Pseudonocardiales > Pseudonocardiaceae > Kutzneria > Kutzneria chonburiensis. Next base: position 4,039,862 of record NZ_CP097263.1, on the reverse strand, counting down.
AAACTCTCCCCGGTGGCCTCGCGGCAGGCCTTGGCCACCTCGTCGTGGCTGTACTGCTCGCGGCTGGGCTTGCGGACCACCTGGAACAGCTTGTCGATCTTCGCGGCGAGTGACGTCGGCTCGGTCTGGGGCGCCGGCACCGTCCACCTCCCTCAGCACGGATGAAGCCGTCGTACCTAGGTATTCATCACAGTTTACAGGCGCGGGCCGTCCGTCACGCACCGACGGCGAGGCTACGCCGAGGGGTTACCCCATCGGTGCACCGGTCAGAACGCCCAAAACACCCACCTTCTGGCGGCCGCAACCCTGCTACCCAGCGGTTTCCCGTGAGCCGTCATGTCGATCATCGTTGACGAATGTGACGATCAATTCGGTGAGTTGTCCCGTGGCTGCGCCGATCAGCATGCGGGCCCTTGGGCCGAACCGGTCGAAGTCCACCCCGGACCCTCCCGCCGGGCGCACGCCCAGTGCCTGTGGCGGTGCACTTGCGACAGTGCCCGGCGGACGTTTTCCCGGTGCGTTGTCCTGTTCTGTCAGCGGATCGCGAGCTGTGCTCGCAGAGTCGCGTCGAGATGGACGGTGATCGCCTCGCGGGCCGGGCCGGGGTCGCCGGCGGCCAGCGCCGCCACGATCGCCTCGTGTTCGGTCAGCACGGATTCGCGGCGCCCCGAGGCGCCTTGCAGCGCCACCATCCCGGAGACGACCTGTCGGGCCCGCAGCGTCTCGTAGGTGCGGGCGAGGGTCTCGTTCCCGGCCGCGCGCACCAGGATCGTGTGGAACCGGGTGTCGGCTTCGATGAACGTGCGGTCATCCTTGCCTCTTTGGTCGGCCAGCGCCTCGCGCAGCTCGTCGATCGGGGCCGTGCCGGCGGCCAGCACCCGTTCCGCCGCGAAGCGTTCGAGCACGCCCCGCAGCTCGATCAGCTCACGCAGCTCGCCGGCCGTCAGCTCCGGGATGTAGGCGCCGCGCTTGGGCACGAGGCGCACCAGCTCCTCGGCCGACAGCATCAGCAGGGCCTCGCGGATCGGCGTGCGCGACACCCCGATACGGTCGGCGATGTCCTGCTCGTTGAGGAAGGTGCCCTGCGCCGCCGGATCGGCCAGCACGGTGTTGCGCAGGTAGTCGTAGGCGCGGTCCCGCCCGGAAACAGCCATCCTCGGAGTATACGGACGGTATACACTGAATGGCGTGCGAATCGCGCTGAGCCAGTTCGTGTCCGACACCGACCCGTCGGTGAACCTCGCGACGATCGGCGAGCAGACCGCCGAGGCCGCCCGCCGCGGCGCCCGCGTCGTGGTGTTCCCCGAGGCCGCCATGGCCCGCTTCGGCATCCCGCTCGGCGGCCTCGCCGAGCCGTTGGACGGCCCGTGGCCGTCGGCCGTGCGGGACATCGCCAAGCAGCACGACGTGCTCATCGTCGCCGGCATGTTCACGCCCTCGTCGGACGGCCGCGTGCGCAACACCTTGCTCGTCACCGGCCTCGGTGTCGACGAGCACTACGACAAGATCCACCTCTTCGACGCCTTCGGCTTCGCCGAGTCCGACACCGTCGCCCCCGGTTCCCGCAGCGTCACCGCCACCGTCGACGGCGTCGGCATCGGCGTGGCGACCTGCTACGACCTCCGCTTCCCCCAGCTGTTCCAGAAGCTAGCCCGTTCCGGCGCGTCGGTGATCCTCGTGCCGGCGTCGTGGGGTTCCGGGCCGGGCAAGCGTGAGCAGTGGGAGCTGCTGGTTCGGGCCCGTGCCCTCGATTCCACCAGCTGGCTCGCCGCCTGCGGCCAGGCCGACCCTTTGACCGTCGACGTCACCACCAAGCCCGGCGTCCCCACCGGCATCGGCTACAGCGCCGTCGTGTCGCCGCTGGGCGAGATCCGTGCCCAGGCCACCGACCGGCCGGAGCTGCTCGTCGTGGACATCGATCCGTCCGAAGTGGACGATGCGCGGGCCAAGGTCCCCGTGCTGGCCAACGCCCGGGACTTCAGTTGACCCAGTTCTGGACGTGGTGGGCGGACCACGCGGCCGATCCGCTCGACGAGTTGCGAGCGGCGCTGCCGGAGCAGGTCGCGGCCATCCATCCGGACCTCAAGTGGGAGATCGGGCCGGGACTCGTCGCCGAGCACGTGCTGTGCCTGACCGGGGAGTTCTACCCGCATCTGCGCGCCATCACCGAGCGGTGGGTGCGGGCCGCGCCGGCCGTCGACGACCGCTGGGAGTTCGTCCCCGCGCGGCGTGCCGATCCCGAGCTGCTCAGGACGCGGGCGACGTCCGGCCCGTGGCAGTTCGATCTGGCGCAAACCGTGGTGTCCCTGCGGCTCGAGGAGGAACGGGCGGCGGTGATGATCTACATGCACCATCCGATGTTCGCCGTCGTGCCGGAATCGGTGCGGGAGAACATCCCGCGCAACGTGATCGCCTGGGCGTTGGGCGAGGACGACGTGGTGCGCTGGGTCGACGGCGGCATCGCGCTCGTGGAGCGGCCCGACGACGCGCTGCCGCTGGCTGCGCTGGCGGAGGTCGTGGCGTCGATGGCGGTGCGGCACGCGAAGCCGACGTTCGCGCGGATCGAGGGCACCACGCCGGCCGGCGTGCGGCGGACCGGCGTGGCCATCTGGCCGCTGCGGTGGATCGACCACCCGTCGTTCGACCGGCATCTGGCCGTGGACCTCGGCTTCTCCGGCGAGCTCGACGACGTGACGCGGATGGTGCTGGAGGAGTCGGAGGCCGAGCTCGAGGCCGCGTTGGCCGACGAGGAGTCGCTGCTCGTCGGGTACGAGACCTTCCCGGAGCGGCGGACGCTGCACTTCTACTGCGACTCCACCGACGACGGGCCGGCCGAGATCATCCGGCGCTGGGTGGCCGGGCGTCCGTCCTGCCACCTGCGGGTCGAGTTCGACCCGGGCTGGTTGGAAGTCGCGCTGATGCGCTAGCCGACGTTGCCCAGGACCCTCGTCACGGTGATCTCGATCAGGACCCGGTTCGGGTTCACCCTCGGCTGCCGGTAGCGCTCGGCGTAGCGGCGCACGGCGTCGGCAATCGCTTGCGGGTCCTCGTTGAGCGTGGCCACACCCTCCACAGTGGACCATCGCCGACCGTCCACCTGGCACGCCGCCACGTTCAGCTTGCCGGCGGCGCGGAGTTGACGGGCCTTGGCCGAGTTGCCGTCGGTGATCACGCGGGCGATGCCGGCCTCGATGTCCAGGGTGACGCCCACCGGCACGACGTGCGGCGTGCCGTCGGGGCGGACGGTGGTGAGGGTGCACAGGTGCCGCTCCCGCCAGAACTCGGCGAAAGCGGCACCGGTCGTGCTCAGGTCAGACACCCCATGAGGGTATCAACGGCGGCGGGCCCGCCAGGACGAGCGACGCCAGTTGGGCCGGTTCGTGCCGATGCCGGCCAGGTGCAGCGCGACACACAGCAGGCCGGCCGTGAGCAGATTCGTCGGAGTCAGCACGGACCCGAGCGAGATGCCGGCGAGGTCGATCACCAATGCCAGGGCAAAAAGTACCGCCGCGATCACGGCAACCATGACTGAGCTCCTCCTTGTCGGCCCCAGGAACCTTCGGTTACCCAGGGCCGACAGGGAAGGAACGAGCCAAACGGACCAACTTCCCCCGCGAGTCCCGGTTAGCGTCACACCGAATGCGTGAAACGGATTCATACAGTTCGGTGTGACTGTGGGCGGGACTCGCGGGGGTCGTCAGGCTATCGCCCGGTCGGTCGGGCGGATGGGGGCCGGGAGGACGTCGCGGCCGGTGAGGTACGTGTCGACCGCCGCCGCGGCGGAGCGGCCCTCGGCGATGGCCCACACGATGAGCGACTGCCCGCGGCCCATGTCGCCGGCCACGAAGACGCCGTCGACGCTGGTGGCGAACGACCGGTCCCGGGCGACGTTGCCGCGGGGGTCGAGGTCGACGCCGAGCTCGGTGACGAGGCCTTCCTGCTGCGGCCCGACGAAACCCATGGCCAGCAGCACGAGCTGGCACTCGAGCTCCCGCTCGGTGCCCTCGACCGGCGCGAACCGGCCGTTGTCCATGCGCACCTCGACGAGCTTGAGGCCCCGAAGGTTGCCGTCGGCGTCACCGAGGAACTCGGCGGTGGACACGGAGTACAGCCGCTCGCCGCCCTCCTCGTGCGCCGACGTCACCCGGTACAGCATGGGATAGGTCGGCCACGGGTGCTGAGCGGCCCGAGTGACCGGCGGCTGGGGCATGATCTCCAGCTGTGTCACGGAAGCAGCGCCCTGCCGGTGCGCGGTGCCGAGGCAGTCGGCGCCGGTGTCGCCGCCGCCGATCACCACGACATGCTTGCCGGCGGCGTTGATCGGCGACTGCGCGTACGCCTTGTTGGCCGGCGGCAGGTACTCCATCGCCTGGTACACACCGGTGAACTCACGCCCGGGCACGGGCAGGTCCCGCCACGCGGTCGCGCCGCCGGCGAGAACGACCGCGTCGTGAGAATCACGCAACTCGTCCACCGTGATGTCCACGCCGACGTTCACGCCGGTCCGGAACTCGGTGCCCTCGGCCCGCATCTGGTCGAGCCGGCGGTCCAGCCGCCGCTTCTCCATCTTGAACTCGGGGATCCCGTACCGCAGCAGCCCGCCGATGGCGTCGGCCCGCTCGTACACGACGACGCTGTGCCCGACCCGGGTGAGCTGCTGCGCGGCGGCGAGGCCGGCCGGGCCGGAGCCGACCACCGCGACCTTCTTGCCGGTCAACGTGGTCGGCGGCTGCGGCGTCACCCAGCCCTCGTCCCAGGCCCGGTCGATGATCTCGACCTCGACCCGCTTGATGGACACCGGATCGGAGTTGATGCCGAGTACGCACGCCGCCTCGCACGGCGCCGGGCACAACGTCCCGGTGAACTCCGGGAAGTTGTTGGTGGCGTGCAGCCTCTCGATCGCGTCACGCCAGTCCTGCCGCCACACCAACGTGTTCCACTCGGGAATGAGATTCCCCAGCGGACAACCCTGGTGGCAGAACGGGATCCCGCAGTCCATGCACCGGCCGGCCTGCTTCTCCAGCCGCTGGTGCCCGAACTCCTCGTACACCTCGCGCCAGTCGGTCAGCCGCAGATCCACCGGGCGGTGGCTGGCGTTCTCCCGCGGCGTGGTGAGAAAGCCCTTGGGGTCAGCCATGCGACGCCTCCATGATCGCGGTGTCCACGTCCCGGCCGTCGGCCTCGGCGCTGGCCCGCGCGGCCAGCACCCGCTTGTAGTCCTTGGGCATCACCTTGGTGAACCGGCCGACGGCCAGCTCCCAGTCGGCCAGCAGCAGATCGGCCACGGCCGAGTCGGTCTCCCGGCGGTGCCGGTCGACGACCCCGTGCAGGAACGCCTGGTCCTCCTCGGCCAGCTCGTCCAGGTCGACCATCTCCTGGTTGACCCGCACCGGATTGAGGTCGAGCACGTAGGCGACGCCGCCGGACATGCCGGCCGCGAAGTTGCGGCCGGTCTCGCCGAGCACGACCGCCCGGCCGCCGGTCATGTACTCGCAGCCGTGGTCGCCGACACCCTCGACGACGGCCAGCGCGCCCGAGTTGCGCACGCAGAACCGCTCGCCGACCTTGCCCCGCAGGAACAGCTCGCCGCCGGTCGCGCCGTACGCGATCACGTTGCCGGCGATGATGTTCTGCTCGGCCACCAGCGGCGCCGACGGGTCCGGCCGCAGCGTCACGCGCCCGCCGGACAGGCCCTTGCCGAGGTAGTCGTTGGCATCACCGATCAGCCGCAGCGTGATCCCGCTGGGCAGGAACGCGCCGAACGACTGGCCGGCGGTGCCGGTGAACGTCACGTCGATGGTGTCGTCCGGCAGGCCCTCGCCGCCCCAGCGCTTGGTCAGCTCCGAGCCGAGCATGGTGCCCACGGTCCGGTTCACGTTGCGCACGGGCAGTTCCAGCCGCACCCGGTCGCCCGAGCCCAGCGCGCCCTCGGCCAGCTGGATCAACGTGTTGTCCAGCGCCTTCTCCAGACCGTGGTCCTGCGTGGTGGTCTGGTGCCGGGCCGCGCGCGGCGGCAGCTCGGGCACGTGGAAGATCGGCGTCAGGTCCAGACCGGCCGCCTTCCAGTGCTCGACCGCGCCCGCGGTGTCCAGCAGCTCGGCGTGCCCGACCGCCTCCTCGAGGGACCGGAAACCCAGCTGCGCCAACAGCTCCCGGACCTCCTGGGCGACGAACTCGAAGAAGTTCACCACGTACTCGGCCTTGCCGCTGAACTTCTCCCGCAGCACCGGGTTCTGCGTGGCCACGCCGACCGGGCAGGTGTCCAGGTGGCACACCCGCATCATGACGCAGCCCGACACCACCAGCGGCGCGGTGGCGAAGCCGAACTCCTCCGCGCCGAGCAGCGCGGCGATCACCACGTCCCGACCGGTCTTGAGCTGGCCGTCGGTCTGCACCACGATCCGGTCCCGCAACCGGTTGGCCAGCAGCGTCTGCTGGGTCTCGGCCAGGCCGAGCTCCCACGGCGCGCCGGCGTGCTTGATCGACGACAGCGGCGACGCGCCGGTGCCGCCGTCGTGGCCGGAGATCAGCACCACGTCGGCGTGGGCCTTGGACACGCCGGCCGCGACCGTGCCGACGCCGACCTCGGACACCAGCTTCACGTGGATGCGGGCGGCCGGGTTGGCGTTCTTCAGGTCGTGGATCAGCTGGGCCAGATCCTCGATCGAGTAGATGTCGTGGTGCGGCGGCGGGGAGATGAGCCCGACGCCCGGCGTGGAGTGCCGGGTCTTGGCGATCCACGGGTACACCTTGTTGCCGGGCAGCTGACCGCCCTCGCCGGGCTTGGCGCCCTGGGCCATCTTGATCTGGATGTCCTGGGCGCTGACCAGGTACTCGCTGGTCACGCCGAACCGGCCGGACGCCACCTGCTTGATCGCCGAGCAGCGCTGCGGATCGTCCAGCCGGTCGGCGTCCTCGCCGCCCTCGCCGGTGTTGGACTTGGCGCCGAGCCGGTTCATCGCGATCGCGAGAACCTCGTGCATCTCCTTGGAGATCGAGCCGTACGAGATCGCGCCGGTTGCGAACCGCTTGACGATCTCGGAGATCGGCTCGACCTCCTCGACCGGCACCGGCGGCCGCATGCCGACCCGGAACCGGAACAGCCCGCGCAGGGTCTGCAGCCGCTCGGCCTGGTCGTCGACGGCCTGCGTGTACTCCTTGAACACCTCGTACTGCCGGGTGCGCGTGGAGTGCTGGAGCTTGAACACGGTGGTGGGGTTGAACAGGTGCGCCTCGCCCTCGCGGCGCCACTGGTACTCGCCGCCCACCTCCAGCTCGCGGTGGCTGGCGTGCACGCCGTCGGCCGGGAACGCCTTGCGGTGCCGGCGGGCCACCTCCTCGGCGATCTCGTCGAAGCCGACACCGCCCAGCCGGGACGTGGTGCCGGTGAAGCACTCGTCCACGACCTCGGCGCCGACACCGATCGCCTCGAAGATCTGCGCGCCGGTGTACGAGGCCACCGTGGACACGCCCATCTTCGACATGGTCTTGCGCACGCCCTTGCCCAGCGCCTTGATCAGGTTGCTGGTCGCCTTGTGCGGGTCGAGATCGGGCAGCTCCTCGACCGTGGCCATGGCCAGGTACGGGTTGACCGCGGCCGCGCCGTAGCCGATGAGCAGCGCGATGTGGTGCACCTCGCGGGCGTCGCCGGCCTCGACGATGAGGCCGACCTTGGTCCGCGTCTTCTCCCGTACGAGATGGTGGTGCACCGCGCCGGTCAGCAGCAGCGACGGGATCGGGGCGTAGCGGGCGTCCGCGCCCCGGTCGGACAGCACGATCAGCCGGGCGCCGTCGTCGATCGCCTCGGACACCTCGGTGCGGATCTCGTCCAGCCGGGCCCGCAGCGCGTCGCCGCCGCCGTCGACGCGGTACCGGCCGAGCACGGTGACCGCCTGGTAGCCGGGCATGTCGCCGTCGTCGTTGACGTGCACCAGCTTGGCCAGCTCGTCGTTGTCCAGCACCGGGAACTCGAGCGAGATCCGCCGGCAGGACGCGGGCGTGGCGGCCAGCAGGTTGGTCTCCGGGCCGACCGTCGCGGTGAGCGAGGTGACCAGCTCTTCCCGGATCGCGTCCAGCGGCGGATTCGTGACCTGCGCGAACAGCTGCGTGAAGTAGTCGAACAGGCTGCGCGAGCGGTCCGAGAGCACGGCGAACGGGGCGTCGTTGCCCATCGAGCCGATCGGCTCCGCGCCGGTCAGCGCCATCGGCCGCAGCAGCAGTTGCAGCTCTTCCTCGGAGTAGCCGAAAACCTGCTGCCGGGTGACCAGCGCGGCGTGCTTGGGCATCTCGCGCTCGCGGGCCGGCAGCCCGGCCAGCCGGACCATGCCGGCGTCCACCCAGTCCTGGTACGGGTGCTCGGCGGCCAGCGCGGACTTGATCTCCTCGTCGTCCACGATCCGGCCGGCCTCGGTGTCCACCAGGAACATCCGGCCCGGCTCGAGCCGGCCCTTGCGGACCACCTTCGCCGGGTCGATCTCCAGCACGCCGGCCTCGGAGCCCAGCACCACGAGGCCGTCGTCGGTGACCCAGTAGCGGGCCGGCCGAAGGCCGTTGCGGTCCAGCACCGCGCCGATCACGCTGCCGTCGGTGAACGACACCAGCGCCGGGCCGTCCCACGGCTCCATCAGGGCCGAGTGGAACTCGTAGAAGGCGCGGCGGGCCGGATCCATCTCGGTGTGGTTCTCCCACGCCTCCGGGATCATCATCAGCACCGCGTGCGGCAGCGAGCGGCCGCCGAGGTGCAGCAGTTCCAGCACCTCGTCGAAGGAGGCCGAGTCGCTGGCGCCCCGGGTGATCACCGGGAACAGCCGGGCCAGATCACCCTGGATCAGGTCCGACTCCAGCAGCGCCTCCCGCGCGTCCATCCAGTTCCGGTTGCCGCGCAAGGTGTTGATCTCACCGTTGTGCGCGATGTACCGGTACGGGTGGGCCAGCGGCCACGACGGGAAGGTGTTGGTGGAGAACCGGCTGTGCACCAGGCCGATCGCGCTGTCCACCCGCTCGTCGGTCAGGTCCGGGAAGAACCGGGCCAGCTGCGGCTCGGTCAGCATGCCCTTGTACACGATGGTGCGGCCGGACAGGCTCGGGAAGTACACGTCGGCGTCGTGCTCGGCGCGCTTGCGGACGCAGAACGCGATCCGCTCCAGCGCGAGGCCGTGGACCGCGTCGTCCACCGGTGCGAGGAACAGCTGGGCGAAATGGGGCATCGTGCCGGCCGCGGTCGGGCCCACGTGCTCGGTGTCGACGGGCACGTCCCGCCAGCCGAGCACTCTGCAGCCCTCCTCCGCGGCGATCCGCTCCACGGCGGCGACCGCGGTCGCGCGTTCGGCGGTGTCGACCGGCAGGAAAGCCGTGCCGACCAGGTAACCGCCGGCCGCCGGCAGCGGCAGGTCGGTCGCCGCACGGAAGAACCCGTCCGGCACCTGGATGAGGACCCCGGCGCCGTCGCCGGTCTCCGGCTCGGCGCCGCGCGCACCCCGGTGCTCCAGGTTGCGCAGCGCGGTCAAGGCCTTGCGCACGATGTCATGGCTGCGGCGGCCGGCGAGATCGGCCACGAAGGCCACGCCGCACGCGTCGTGCTCGAACTGCTCGTCGTACAGGCCCCCGATGTGGGGGTGGTGGTGGATCACGGCTGTACGGCCCTCCCGTGGTGGGACGCCCTGTCGCGGGGGCGTGCGTCTGACGCGGGGGTGCTCGAAATGGCCCGGGAACGGGCGGTTACAGTGGTACGCACGACGCTGTGCGTTGACCGACGGCCCTCTTGAGGCAGGTCGAAGTTGTCCCCGGGGTGGTCGGGGGTCTTGTGACGATAATGTGAACACGGGGTTATCCGCACTACCCGTGTCGCAGGCCACAGCACTTTGCATCCCAATTGTTGCGCGGCCGGCCACGTTTCCCCTGGTCGGCGGTACCGCGAGCCGGCCAAGATGATCTCAGTATCCGGGAGGGTGCGCGGCACCCAGGTAGGCGTTGCCTTCCTCGGCGTGCGGGCCGCCGGTGGACTGTCGGCATGTCGAAAGTCGTTCTTGTCACCGGAGCCTCCTCCGGTATCGGCGCCGCCACCGCCCGCCACCTGTCCGCCGCCGGCCACCACGTCGTTGCCGGCGCCCGCCGTGCCGACCGCCTGGCCGAGCTGGGTCCCGCCATCGACGTCCACGCCCTGGACGTCACGAGCCTGGACAGCGTGCGGGCCTTCGTCGACGCCGCGGTGGATCGCCACGGCCGCGTCGATGTGTTGGTGAACAACGCCGGGGTGATGCCGTTGTCGCCGTTGGCCGATCTGCGGGTCGACGAGTGGAACCAGATGATCGACGTCAACGTCCGCGGTGTGCTGCACGGCATTGCGGCGGTGTTGCCGTTCATGCGGGCGCAACGCGGCGGCCACATCGTCAACGTCTCCTCGGTGTCCGGTCACCGCGTCGATCCCACCGCGGCCGTCTACAGCGCCACCAAGTTCGCCGTGCGGGCCTTGTCGGAGGGGCTTCGTCAGGAGAACACCGACATTCGTGTCACCGTCGTCAGCCCCGGCTTCACCGAGAGCGAACTCACCGACCGCGGCGGAACCGTCGAGGCGCAGTCCGCCGCCCGTGTCGCGGCGAAGCAGTTGGCCATCCCCGCCTCGGCCATCGCCGCCGCCATCGGCTTCGCCGTCGACCAACCGTCCATAGTGGACGTGAACGAACTGGTCGTTCGGCCGACGGCCCAGCCGTGACGATCGTCTGGAGCTGGTCCCGCTCCAGCTCACGGGCCCGGGAAAACGGTTAGGGTTGGCCGGTTCCCGGACTTTCGAAGCTTGAGGTGACGATGCGAGCGACCTTGCTCTACGGAAAGGGCGACATCCGCGTCGAGGAGGTGCCGGATCCGAAGATCCAGCAGCCGACCGACGTCCTGGTCCGGGTGACCAGGTCCTGTGTGTGCGGCAGCGACCTGTGGCCGTACCAGAGCGCGCCCGAGGTCGAGGGCGGCCGGCGGATCGGCCACGAGTTCATCGGTGTCGTGGAGGAGACCGGTGCGGACGTGGCGACGCTGGCCAAGGGCGACGTGGTGGTGGCCCCGTTCCTGTGGGCCGACAACACGTGCGACTACTGCCGGGCCGGCCTGCAGACCTCGTGCCGCAACGGCGGCGGCTGGGGCTTCAACGGCGTGGACGGCGGCCAGGGCGAGTACGTCCGCGCCCCGCAGGCCGACGGCACCCTGGTGAAGCTGCCGGTGGGGGAGGACGACGAGCTGATGCCGTCGCTGCTGACCCTGTCGGACGTGTTCAGCACCGGCCACCACGCGGCCCGCACGGCGCGGGTGGAGAAGGGCTCGACGGTCATCGTGATCGGCGACGGCGCGGTGGGCCTGTCCGCGGTGCTGGCGGCCAAGCGGCTGGGCGCGGAGCAGATCGTGCTGCTCGGTCGGCACAAGGCCCGTACCGACCTGGGCCTGGAGTTCGGCGCCACGGACGTCGTGCCGGAGCGCGGCGAGGAGGCCGTCGCCAAGGCCAAGGAGCTGACCAACGGCGACGGCGCGTTCCACGTGCTGGAGTGCGTGGGCACCCTGGGCGCGTACGAGACGGCCCTGGGCGTGGTGCGGCCCGGCGGCGCGATCAGCCGCGTCGGCGTGCCGCAGTACAGCGACGGGCCGGTCGGCCGTGTCCTGTTCGGCCGGAACGTCACGCTGACCGGCGGTGTCGCGCCGGCCCGCGCCTACATCGAGGAGCTGCTGCCGGACGTGCTGTCCGGCGCCGTGCAGCCCGGCCGGGTGTTCGACCGCACGATGGCGTTGAGCGAGATCCCCGAGGCCTACCGGGCGATGAACGACCGGGAGGCCCTGAAGGTCCTGATCAAGCCCTGACGGTCAGGCACGGAGCCGGCTGAGGCGGCGGGGGCTGGGCCAGCGCACGTCGCGCACCCAGCCCAGCTTCTCGAAGATCCAGATGAGCCGGGCCGACACGTCGACCTGACCGCGCAGCACGCCGTGGCGGGCCGAGGTCGGGTCGGCGTGGTGCAGGTTGTGCCAGGCCTCGCCCATGCTCAGGATGGCCAGCGGCCAGAAGTTGGCCGACCGGTCGCGGGCGGCGAACGGGCGTTCGCCGATCATGTGGCAGATCGAGTTGACCGACCAGGTGACGTGGTGCAGGAAGGCCACCCTGACCACGCCGGCCCAGAAGAAGCCGGTCAGCGCGCCCCACCAGGACCAGGTGACCAGGCCGCCGACGGCCGCCGGCAGCAGCAGCGTGGCGAAGGTCAGCGGGCCGAACAGACGATGCACCAGACGCATGTCCGGGTCGGCTTCCATGTCCGGCGCGAATCGCTGGCGGTTGGTCAGGTCCCGGTCGAAGATCCAGCCCATGTGCGCGTGCCAGAAGCCGCGGACCAGGGCGGCCGGCGAGGTGCCGAAGTTCCACGGCGAGTGCGGGTCGCCGTCGCGGTCGGAGAAGGCGTGGTGCCGGCGGTGGTCGGCGACCCAGTGCAGGACGGGGCCCTGCACGGAGAGGCTGCCGGCCACCGCCAGCGCGATCCGCATGGCCCGGCCCGCCTTGAACGAGCCGTGGGTGAAGTAGCGGTGGAATCCGACGGTCACGCCGAGGCAGCTGACCGTGTAGAAGAAGGCCGCCGAGATCAGGTCGGCCCAGCCGATGCCCCAGCCCCACAGGACAGGGATCGCGGCCACCAGCGCCACTGCCGGCACGATGGCGAAGATGTACACGGCGACCTGCGCGGGCATGTGGCGTTTGCCTTCGTACAGCGCGGTCATCTTGCGGGTGTCCTTGGCGTCGGCCAGGGTCGTCATGGGGCCGAGGGTACGGGGCCGGGCCGGGGGCTTCGCCAGACCCGCCGGTGAAGAGTAGTTGTCTAGTGGTTGGCCCCGTGCTGCACGTTGGCCGCCAGCAGGGCCAGCGTGTCGCCCAGTTCGGCCAGCCGTTCCGGCGCGATGCCGGTCCTGAGCCGCTCGTCGAACTCGCCCGCCGCCTTGCGCAGCCGGTGAAAGGCCTGCTCCCCGGCGTCGGTCAGCTCGATCTGGTGGACCCGTCGGTTGTTCGGATCACGCCTTCGGGTGATCAGCCCGTCCCGCTCCATGCCCGAGAGGTGATGGGTCATCGTCGCCTCCCGCAGCTCCAGCGCATCCGCCAGCTCTCGCTGCGTGGCCCCCGGGTTGATCTTCAGTTGGAGCAGCACGAGCCAGGCCGACTGCGAGCCGCCGGCGGCCGCGAGCGCGTCCTCGAAGGCCCGGGTGAGGGTGCGGGCGACGCGGGCGACCGCGAGCCCGATCGGTGGCTGGTGTGGACGGCCCATGGTTCGTGAGCTTAGGCCGGCAGTCCGATGGGGCTGAGCTGCGTGCCCGCCAACCGCCAGTCGTCACCGTCGCGGACCCAGATGTGGGTGGAGCGGAACCGCCCGTCCGACGCCGTGCCCCGATACGTGGCGGCCTGGTCGTGGATCCCGATCACCAGCACCGTGTCGCCCAGCTCCCGCACCTGCGTGTCCCGCCAGTCCAGCCGCGTCGTGACGAGGTCCCCGCCGCGATACCGGTCCAGCCACTGCGCCTTGTCCAGTACGAACCCGAACGGCCCCACCAGCCGGAACTCCTCCGCCGCCAGCGTGTCCAGTGTGGACACATCGCCCGCCACTTCCGCCCGCGCCCAGCGCTCTTCGAGTTCCTCGATCGTGCTCATGCTTCCTCCTTGAAGTGTTTTCCCGCCCATTGCTGAAATGTCATCGGCTTCCGGCCGAGCACTCGTTCCACCGTCGGCCAGATCTCGGCCCCGTAGCTCCCTTGCAGCACGTGCTCCACCATCGCCGCCGCAAGCCCGCGGTCCATCCCGCTCCTGGCGATCCCGTCGATCGTCGCTTCGACCGATGGCTCCTCCAGCGTCAGCTCCCTGTTCAGGATTTCGCCCACGATCGCCAGTTCTTGTTCCGGCGTCAGCACTTCCGCCCCCGACAGCTCCAGGACCTCGTTCTTGAACCGGTCCGTGGTGAGCGCCTCCGCCGCCACCGCCGCGATGTCCTCCGGCGCAATCGGCGTCGTGGCCTTGCGTGCGAAGGGGACGTACACCGTGTCCCCTCGCGCCAGCATGTGCTTCCACCCCAACGTGTTCGACATGAACCGCCCCGGCCTGAGCATCGTGAAGTCGATGCCGCTCTCCGTGACCGCCCCTTCGTCTTCCCGATGCCAGGCCGCCACCAGCGGGTGCCCCTCTTCACCCCCTCTCGCCACCGACAGCTTCACGACGTACCTCACCCCCGCCGCCTTCGCCGCGTCGACCTGCACCGCCGTGTGCAGCTTCGCGCTCCCCGTTGCCTGCGAGGTCATCAGAAAGGCCCCCTCCACCCCCTCGAACGCCTTCCTCAGGCTCTCCGGCGCCTCACAGTCCCCCTCCACCACCTCCACACCCCGTGCAAACCGCGTCGCCTCCGGCCGCCGCGTCATAGCCCTGACCTGCACCCCTTCCGCAGCCAGCCTCGTCACCAGCTCCGCCCCCACATGCCCGGTAGCCCCCGTCACAAGAATCATGCCAAAACATTAGATCCCTAAGACTTAGATGTCAAAGCTTCAGCATGAGCAGCAACCCCACATGCCCATCGGGAAGCAGGACCCCCCACCCAACGCACGCGCCCCAACGAACGCAACCATCGGACTGGACCACAACCTGAGGCGCCCACGGTGCCAAGGGGCAAGGCCGCGACGGCCCCGATGTCTGTCCACCCGTGGTCTAGCCGTCGTGGCCGCGGCAGCGGCGCCGCCAGGCCCGTGGCCCTCGCTTGCCGACACCTGGTGCTCGAAAGCTTGGAGAGCTCCCTAGAACGGGGGTTCCTCAACAGGCTCCGGCTTAGTCGTGTAGGTCAGCCCCCACCGCGTCTCCAACGTCGTCGTGCCATCGTCCGCGATGGTCACCTTCGCCTTGGTCGCGTGCTTATACCGATGATGCTTACGGTCCAACGGCCCAAGATTGGTCCCGGTCGACTTCCCCTCCGGCCAAGCGACGGCGTGGTCGATGTCGCAGGACCGCGAGGGATGCGAGCAGCACGGCATCACACACGTCCTGTGCCGGGTCCGGATGAACCGGTCCACATCGGCCTTCGGCCGGTAGATCTCCGGGCTGTACTCCAGCAGCTGCCCGGCCTCGTCGGTCAGCAGCCGGTGAAACACAGTGCCCGGGTGGGACATCAGCTCCCGAACGACCGGCGCCGGGATCAACTGACCGGCGTCCAACTGGCCCGGCCGCTCATCCACACCGAGCAAGGCGGTGATCGGCACAGTCACCTGAATCAACGGCTTCACACCAGCGGTCTTGGGGTCTTCCAGGATCAACCCGGCCATCACATCCGCACGGACCTCATCGATCGTGCGCCCGTTTTTCGTTTCCTGTTGGGCGATCCGATCGATCTTGGTGTACATCGCTTGGGCGATCTCCGCCGGTTGTTGGCAGGCCAGGGTGGCCATGCTGTCTTCTTCGTCGTAGATGATGACTTTGCGGTTGCGGCGGGCTTCGTCCCTCTTGAGGAAGTGCAGCGCCGGGTCGGCCCGTTGCAGCCGGCCCAGCGACGAGCGCCGGAGTTGTTGCGGGGTCCGGCCGGCGGCGGTCGCCAGGGTGGCGCTCACCACCCGTTGGGCGAGCTCTTCGGGATAGAAGCGGGTCGGGTCGACGATGGCGTGGGCGGAGCGTTCGCTGATGATGCCGGCGGCCATGGCGTCGATGACGTCGGGGAAGTAGGTCTCGACGCGGGTGGCCCAGTCGATGTAGTCCTCGGCGTTGGAGGGCGAGAGTTGTAAGGCCATGGCGAGGTCGGTGGCGACGTATTCGTCGGTGGCGATCTCGGCGGTGAGGCGGAGTTGCTCGGCGGTGAGCGCTCGTTTCTGGTGCTCGATCTCGATGATACGAGCGACTTTCCTGTCCATACCAGCAATTCTACGCCCACGCAAAGATCGACTCGACACATGAGTATCGCTCGATAGAGTGAGAATCCCTTGGCAGGCAATGACTTTCGGTCACAAAAGCTGTGAACGAATGAAAAGTGTTGTGGGGCAAGGCAAAGGGGTGTGGAGAGGCCGGTGTCGCGATGGGGAGCTGCCAAGCCGGAGAACTACTGCCGGCAGCTCCCCGCAACCCAAGAACTACCGCCCGGTCCACCGAGGAGCACGCTTCTCGGCGAACGCCTGCGCCCCTTCACGGGCATCCGACGACGCGAACACGGGCCCCGTGATGGCCTCCTGACGGGAGAAAGCCTCGGCAGCAGCCCAATCCCGCGACTCCACGATGACCTGCTTGGTGGCACGAACGGCCAACGGACCGTTGGCGGCGATCTCGGCAGCCAACGAGCGGGCGACGGTCAACGCCTCGCCGGCAGCGGACAACCGGTTCACGAAGCCAAAATGATGGGCGCGAGGGGCGTCCAGGAAGCCGCCGGTGAGGGCTAGCTCCATCGCTACGTGATAGGGGAGACGGGAAGGCAGCCGAAGGACACCTCCGCCGGCGGCGACCAAACCCCGCTTCACCTCGGGGATGCCGAACTTGGCCTCCGAGGAGGCAACGATCAGGTCGCACGACAACGCGATCTCCAGACCGCCGGCCAGCGCGTAGCCCTCGACGGCGGCGATCAGAGGCTTCACCGGCGGCCGCTGCGTGATGCCGCCGAACCCCCGACCCTCCACGGTCGGGAACTCGCCGCGCACGAACGCCTTGAGGTCCATGCCGGCGCAGAACGTGCCACCGGCCCCGGTGACGATGCCGACGACAAGATCGTCGCGGCGGTCCAGTTCGTCGACGGCGGCGGCGAGGCCCTCGGCGACGGCCCGGTCCACGGCGTTGCGCGCGGACGGGCGGTTGATCGTGATCACGGCGACGCCGTCGGCGTACTCGGTCAGCACCTCGTCAGACATGATCCTCAGGCTAGAGGGATGAAGAATTTATATTCATCCGCCGCTTGACAGGCCGGCGAACGGAGAATAATTTCAGTCCGGACGGAAGGGGGAGCGGTGTCGCAGCGAAGCGGATCGACGGTCGACCAGATCAGGGCGATGCTGCCGGGCATGCCGGCGGCGCAGCGGGCGCTGGCCGAGCTCATCCTGGCCGACCCGGCGGGGGTGGCCAGGACGACGATTCTCGATCTGTCCGAACGGTGCGGCGTCTCCACCGGCAGCATCACCCGGCTGTGCCGGTCGCTGGGCCTGAGCGGGTACGCCGCGCTGCGGATCGCGCTCGCCTCGGACAGCCCGGCGCCGCGCCGTGGCACCTGGGACGGCGAGGTCGGGATCGACGCCGAGGACGACATCGACCGCGTCGCCGAGGTGGTGGCGCACAGCGTGGGCCGGATCGTCGCCGAGGCGGTCGCGCACCTCGATCTCACGGACGTGGAACGGGCGGCGAAGCTCATCGGCTCGGCCGGCCGGGTGATCATGTCCGGTGTCGGCGGCAGCTCGACCGTGGCTTCCGAGTTGCAGCAACGCCTGTACCGCATCGGCGTGCCGGTCTGGGCCTGGTCCGATCCGCACGTCGCGCTCACCGGCATCGCCCTGACCTCGCCCGGCGACGTGCTCGTGCTGTTCTCGCACAGTGGCCGCACCGAGGAGACCATCGCGCTGGCGACCGAGGCGCGCACACGGGCCGTGACGACCGTCGCCGTCACCAACGATCCCAGTTCGCCGCTGGCCGAGCTTGCCGACATCGCCCTGGTCACCGGCGTGTCCCAGCTCGGTTTCCAGCACGAGGTGGCGCTGGCCCGGTACGCCCAGCTGGCCGTGGTCGACCTGATCTACATCACAGTGGCCCGCACGACGCTCGATCGCACCACCCGGTCCATGGCGGTCACCGCGGAGGCGGTGCGGGGCCGGCGCGGCAGCACTCGCTGACCGTCTCGTCTTCTGGGGGACTCACATGCGGATCCGTGTGCTCGGGGCGGTGGACGTTGCCGCCGATGATGGCTGTAGACCGGTGGGGCGCAAGGCTTTTGCCGTCGCCGCGATGCTGGCCGTGCGCCTCGGCGAGCACGTGCCGGTGGACGAGCTGGCCGACGTGGTGTGGGCCGGCAATCCGCCGGCGAAGTTCCGGGAGAGCCTGTACACCTACGTTTCCTCGCTGCGACGGGCATTACGGCGGCCGGAGTCGATCACGCGCAGCGGGGCCGGGTATCGGCTGGAGCTCGACCGCGCCGAGGTCGACCTGCACGCGTTCGACGACCTGGCCGAGCACGGTCGACGCCTCGCCGCGGCAGGCGATTACCGTGCAGCCGCGGCAAAGTTCACCGCCGCGCTCACGTTGTGGCGTGGTGACGCGCTGGCCGGCCTGCCCGGCAGTTGGGTGGCGGCTCGGCGGCAGGAATTCGCCGATCAGCGGCTCGTGGTCATGGCGGACCGGGTCGACGCCGAGTTGGCCGCGGGCGACGCGGAGCCGGTGGTGTCGGCGCCGCACCGGTATGGTCGGCGCGACGTTTCACTCGGCCAGCTGCCCCGGCCCCGGCAGCTGCCGGCGGACGTCGCGGATTTCACCGGTCGCGCCGACCAGCTCACGCAGCTTTCGGCCTTGCTGGGCCGATCCGACGAGGGCATGCCGCTTGGTCTGATCACCGGGCGGCCCGGCGTCGGCAAGTCCTGTCTCGCGGTGCGGGCGGCGCACCGCGCATCCTCACAATTCCCTGGAGGGCAGCTGTTTGCCCGCCTCGGCAACGCCGATCCGGCGGACGTGCTCGCCGCTTTCCTTCGGGCGCTCGGCCTGTCCGTACCGTCCGAAGTGGACGAACGCGCGAGGCTGTACCGCAGTGTGCTGGCGGACCGGCCGGCGTTGGTGGTGCTGGACGACGCGGTGAGCGAGCACCAGGTCCGGCCGCTGCTGCCGGGTGGACCGGGTAGCGCGGTGCTGGTGACCAGCCGGCGTTCGCTGACCGGGTTGCACGACGCGAAAAGACTGCCGCTCAACCCCTTCGGCCTGAACCTCGGCATCGAGTTGCTGGCCGAAATCGCCGGTTCGGATCGGGTGCGGGCCGAAGCCGACAGCGCGCACGAGATCGTCCGGCTGTGCGGCGGAGTGCCGCTGGCCGTGCGGATCGCCGGCGCGCGGCTGGTCACGCGGCCGTTGCTGCGGCTGGCCAGCCTGGCCGACCGGCTGCGTGCCCCCGAGTCCGTGCTGACCGAGCTGGTCGCCGGCGATCTCGCGGTGACAGAGGGCCTGCACTGGGCCTACGACCAGCTGGCGCCCCCGGATCGACCAGCGCTGGCCCGGCTCGCCGCGATCGGCGAGACGGCGCTCACCCCGGTCAAGATCGCCGCCCTGCTCGGGCTGCGGCGGTTCGAGGCCGAGGACCTCCTGGACCGGCTGGTCGGCGCGCACCTGGTCGATGCGGCCGAGCCGGGTGGGCACATCAGCCATCTCGTCCGGGCCTTCCTGGCCGGGCAGCGCGACGAGCACGCCGTCAGCGCCTGATTCGCCAGCACTGATTCGCCAGCACAAGGGGCGGGATCACCGGTTACGGTGACCCCGCCCCTTTTTTCGTGCGCACAGTGTCTCAAAAAAACCTCAAAACCTGAAAAGCGCCTCAAAATCCGCGGCGAGGTTTTCTCAAGCCCCCGGTGTCACTCTTTTCCTGTCACCGAGACGAGGGGGAACGAGAAATGAGAAAGACCACATCGGCCGCGCTGACCGTGTTGGGCGCCACGCTGGCCACGGCGGTTGTCGCGGCACCGGCCTCCGCCGGCACCACGTCCGACATCGCCGCACTGGCCCGGGCGAACGAGGGCAAGACGGCCTGTTCGACGAACAGCCTCGGCGGCGGTTCCTACTATTCCAGCTGCACCGGAGCCGGCGGTTCGCCAGAGAACTGGTGCGCGGACTTCGCGCGCTGGGTGTGGGCTAATTCGGGGTCCAGTTCACCGGCGATCTCAATGCCATGGCGGCCAGCTTCTACAGCTACGGCACGCGACACGGCACGATCGCCAACGCTCCTCGGGTCGGTGACGCGGCCGTGTTCAGCCCGACCAACTCCACCGGCAACATCCAGCACGTCGCGATCGTCACCCAGGTGAACTCGAACGGAACCATCGCCGTCGAGAACGGCAACTTCGGCGACAATCCGTCGGTGTCGCGGGTGGTGCCGGCGACGATCAACAGTACGGTCGGCTCATACAGCTCGGCCGAGGGATACAACCTGGTCGGATACGTCGCCCCGGTCGGCGTCGCCAACACGAGCTCGTACGCCAGCCTTGCCGTGTACCGGCCGTCCAACAGCAATTTCTATGTCCGCAAGGCCGACGGCACGCTGCTCACGCAGACCGCTTTCGGGCAGACGAACGATCAACCCCTCGCCGGTCACTTCGAGGACAGCAGCTACGACAACCTGGCGGTCTACCGCCCGTCGGAAGCCAGCTTCTATATTCGCAAGTCGGACGGCACCCTGTTCACCCAGGTGTTCTTCGGGCAGGCCGGCGACCTCCCGCTGGTCGGTCATTTCGAGGACAGCGCCTATGACAACCTGGCCGTGTATCGCCCGTCGGAGGCGGCGTTCTACATTCGCAAGTCGGATGGCACCGTACTCAGCCGGATCCCGTTCGGACAAACCGGTGACATTCCGCTGGCCGGGCATTTCGAGAACAATGCATACGACAACCTCGCGGTGTACCGCCCGTCGAACAACACGTTCTACATTCGCAAGTCGGACGGCACGACGCTGACCCAGGTCGCGTTCGGCCAGAGCGGCGACATCCCGGTCGCCGGCCATTTCGAGGACAACGCGTTCGACAACCTGGCGGTCTACCGCCCGTCGAACGACACCTACTACATCCGCAAGTCCGACGGCACCCTGCTCACCCAGGTCGTCTTCGGTGAGCCGGGCGACCTGCCCGTTGTCGGCTACTTCCAGTGAAAAGGACAGCAGAGATGAACACCGTTTCGCGGGCCCGGCGCATCGGCGTGGCGGCCATGGTCGCCCTGGGCGTGGTGCTGACCGGCGTGACCCAGATCGACGCGTTCGGTGCGACGAGCTCCGTGGCCGACGCGGTGAAGGCCGGCGCGTTCAGCCCGAACTCGACGCAGAGCAATGCCGACTTCATCAACGCGGCCGGCCCGGCGGCCCAGCCCTCGCAGGCCGACTACGGCGTGCCGGCCTCGGTCACCGTCGCCCAGGCCGTCCTGGAGTCGAACTGGGGCAACGCCGCCCCGAACAACAACTACTTCGGCATCAAGTGCGCCGGCGGTGACCACGGTCCGATCGCCAACGGCTGCGCCAACCTGCCGACCACCGAGTGCGACCCGGGCTGCCACACCGTGATGGCCTCGTTCCGCACCTACGCCTCGATGGCCGACTCGTTCCGCGACCACGGCCTGTTCCTCCGGTCGAACAGCCGCTACGGCAACGCCTTCCACTACACCAGCAACCCGGACCAGTTCGTCCGCGAGGTGGCGGCCGCCGGCTACGCGACCGACCCGAGCTATGCGAGCAAGGTCATCAGCATCATGCAGGCCAACAACCTGTACCGCTTCAACACCACCACCGCCTCGTACGCCAGCCTCGCCGTGTACCGCCCGTCCGACAACAACTTCTACGTGCGCAAGGCCGACGGCACACTGCTCGGCCAGACCCCCTTCGGCGAGCAGGGCGACGTGCCGCTGGCCGGCCACTTCCAGGACAGCGCCTACGACAACCTGGCCGTGTTCCGGCCGTCCAACGCCAGCTTCTACATCCGGGCGGCCGACGGCAGCCTGCTCACCCAGGTGTTCTTCGGGCAGACCGGTGACGTGCCGGTGGTCGGTCACTTCGAGGACAGCAACTATGACAACCTGGCGGTGTACCGGCCGTCGAACAGCACCTTCTACATCCGCAAGTCCGACGGCTCCGTGCTCACGCAGGTCGCGTTCGGTCAGAGCGGCGACATCCCCGTCATCGGTCACTTCGAGGACAGCAGCTACGACAATCTGGCCGTGTACCGGCCGTCCACCAGCACGTTCTACATCCGCAAGTCCGACGGCACCGTGCTCACCCAGGTCGTCTTCGGTCAGAGCGGCGACATCCCCGTCACCGGCCACTTCGAGAACAGCAGCTACGACAACCTGGCGGTGTACCGGCCGTCCGACAGCAACTACTACATCCGCAAGTCCGACGGCAGCCTGCTGACCAAGGTTGCCTTCGGCCAGACCGGCGACCTGCCGGTGGTCGGCCACTTCCAGTAACCCCACAGGCAACACGGCCCGCCTCCGTCGGAGGCGGGCCGTTTTTGCCGTCAGGGAGCCAAAATCGCGCTCGCGTAGGTGCTCAACGCCTCGCGGTCGGGCTGCTGGGTCTTGGCGATGAGGCTGGCGACGTGCTTCTCCACGGTACGGGGGGAGATGTGCAGCCGGTTGGCGATGGCCTTGTTGCCCAGGCGTTCCACCAGCAGCCGGAAGACGTCGTACTCCCGCACGGTGACGCCGACGGACCGCAGGGCGCTGGGCACCTGGTCGGCGCCGACCCGACGCTGCTGCACGGACACGCCGACCTGCCGCAGCAGGGCCCGGCACGCCGACGCGGTGCCGGTGACGTTGTTGCGGTGGAAGTATTCCTCGGCATTGCGGAGCCACGTGACCGGATCACCCCACCCGTCCACGTGAGCGGGCTCGGCGACCAGGCGCAAACCGAGGTTGCGGGCCATCGGGAAGGCCCCGCCAACCTGCTGCGCCGACGCCATGGCGCACTCGGCCTGCTCCACCTTGCCTTCACGCCCGTAGAGCACGGCCCCGGCGAGCTCGGTGAAGTGCCGGTTCCAGCGCATCCCGCCGGCCGGCGTGGACATCACGGACTCATGTTCGGCCCACGCGAAACGGCCCTCCAGCACACCCAACAACAGGTCCAACCCGTGCCGCCCGGCCAGATGGAACGTCGTGGGATTCTCGGCTTCCAGCGACAGTGCCTCCGCGAGCTCACGATCGGCCAGCTCGCGGTTCTCCTCCAACAGGGCACAGAAAACCCGGGCCAGACCGAAGGAAAGCGGCAGTTCCTGCGACTTCTCCCCGCCCCACTGCCGGAATTCGGCCAGGGCGTCCTCCATCTCCTTGCGCCGCCCCTGATGTGCGGCCAAGGTCGCCTTGGTCATCAACACGTATCGGACGATCGAGCCGTGTTGGAGCCGACGGGCCGACTCGCCGCAGGCGATGATCCGCTCGGACGCGAGGTCGTAGTCCCCGCCGAGCACGGTGTGCAGCGCGATGATGGCGTCGGCGTTGTAGGCCATGGTGATCGCGCCGATCCGCAGCGCTTCCTGCCGGGCCCGTTCCAGGGTGGCAGTGTCCGCAGTGGACAGCCAGTCGATACCGGCCAGCCGCATCATGGCGTACGCGCGCTGCATCGGCAGCTGGTGCTGCTCGCCGAGCTGCTTGGCCTTCTCCAGGCACTCCATGGCCCGCGTGATGTCGTGTTCACGGGCGATGATCCCGAGCAGTTCCCACGCCTCACAGGCCACCACCGGCTGCGACGAACGCTCGGCGGCGGCCACCGCCCGACGGGCCAAAGCCTCGGCCCGGGCCAGCCGATCCGGGCGAGGCGTGTCCAGTTCCAGATACGCCGCAACGACATCGACCGGCGCGGTGTCCTCGTCGGCGGCGTCAGCACCGAGCAGGGTCCGGGCGGCCGTGACCTGTTCCACGCCGTCCAGCGGACGCCCGGCCAGATACGCGACCTTGGCCAGCCGGGTGTGCAGAGCGGCCCGCCGCCGGGTGTCCAGGCCGTCGCCGTCGAGATCGGCGAGCTTGCCGGCGAGCTGGAAGGCCCGGTCGAAATGCCCGGCTTCGGCCAGCGCCGGCAGCAGCGACTCCAGGATGTCGGCCCGGATGCCGGCGTCCAGCTTTCGGGTCAGCAGACGATTGGCCTTGTCCAGCAACGTGATCGCGGACCCGGCGGCCCCGTCACGCAACGCCCGTCGCCCGGCTTCGGCGAACAGCCGACCGGCCGCGGCGTCCTCGCCGGCGTCCAACCGCAGCGAAGCGACCAGCTGGCACCAGTGGCCGGGCAGCGACGGATGCAGTTCCAGCACGGCATCGGCGGCCTTGGAGGACAGCTCGGCCCGGTCGATGGGCGTGAGCTGGCTGAGCAACGCCTCCGCGGTCAGCGGATGTCGGAAGGCGTACCAGTCCGGCGCGGGCTCGTCGGGGGTGACGAGCTGCGCGGCCACGCCGGCGTGCAGATGGGACAGCAGTCCACGATCGTCGATGTCGGCGACCTTGCGTACCACCGAAAGTGGGAACCGGTGACCCAGCACGGCAGCCACCGACAGTAGCATTCGGCCTTGCGGGCCAAGCCGATCCGTGCGGTTGGCGATGCTGCGCACCACCGCCGCCGGCACCTCGGTGCGCAGCTGCCCGACCACCTGCCAGCCGTCGCCGCTGGGCACGAGCAGACCGTTGCTCACCATGCCGTGCAACAGTTCCTCGACGATGAACGGATTGCCGGCGCTGTCCACCCACAGCCGCTGCACGACCTCGTCGGCCACCTCGGCCAGCGGGATCTCCAGGCACGACGCGGCCATCGACCGCACCTGCACGCGGTCGAGCCGCCGCAGTTCGGCCAGCGTGCCGGTGCGCCGCTGCTCGCTGGCCCGGGCCAGGTCCAAAGCCGCGCAGGGCTCGCCCCGAATGGTGGCCAGCAGCATCACCGGCTGCAATTCCAGATTGTCCGTCAGGTATTCCACGACGGCCAGCGTCTCGGCGTCGGCGTCGTGCAGATCCTCAAGCACCAGCAGGCATCCACGCCCGCGACCGGCCACCGACAACAGCCGTAGCACGGCCTCGGCCAGCACCACCAGCGACACCGGCTGCGGCGGCGCAGCCGCGGCCCACTCAGGTATCAATCGGCCCAGAACGGGACGATACGGGCCGAGTTCGTTGTCGTCGAACGGCTCCCCGCCGCGAAACAGCGACAGCAAAGCCTCGGTCAACGGACGGAACGGCACCATCGGGCCGATGGTCGAGCCCCGACCGCGCAGCACTCGCATGCCGGCGTCGAAGGCCCGCCCGGTGGCCATCGCGGCCAGCCGCGACTTGCCGATCCCCGCCTCGCCGACCAGGAACGCCGATCCCCCACGGCCGGCGCGAGTCCCGGACAGCGCCCGCGTGAGCTCGGTCAGCTCGGCGTCGCGGCCGACCAACAATGGCGCGCGGGTCTGCATGGGGCGACCCTAATGGGCAACGCTTGAAATTCCAGCAGAAAGCCACCGGAGTGGCCGAATAGCGGGACGGTCTGCCCCTAGGTGTACGGCGGATCCCCCCATCCGGGCACATCGGATGGGGGGACCGGCGATCACGTGGCGGTCAGACCGTGCCCGGCGCGCTGACCGTGGTGAACGGAATGGCGGTGACCGCCATGAAGGCGCTCATGCCCAGCGTCATCCCGGCCAGCGCCCGAGCCCGCGCCCCCGCGCGGGTTCTCGAGGTCACCACGATCTCGCCCGCCGGGTTCTCGCCACTGGCGGTGGCGAACTCGACGTCGGTGGCGGTCTCGTCGGTGGTGAAGTCGTTCATCCCAGTCTCCCTCAGTAAGATTCCCTCAGTGGCACAACGAAAAACTCATACGTCGAGCAGGAGCACCGATGGCACCTGGTCGGCGAAGCCGAGTCGGAGCAGCCCGTAGCCGATGCCGGCCAGACCGCTCAGCAGTCCGGGCGTGGGGACCTCGTTGGGCGTGCCGCAGCGCGCCCCGTACTGGTCGAGCGAGCCGAGCACCAGGCCGGCCCGCCGGCTGACGGCGCCGGTGTGGCCGACCGCGATGAGCGCCTCGATGGCGCCGAGCTCACCGTGGCACAGACTCAGGTCACGCAGCGGCGGAAGTCCCGCCAGGGCGTCCACCCAGTGGCCGAGCCCTTCCTCCGCACGGCCGATCCGCGCCAGCAGCGATCCGGGAATGCCGGCGCACCACCCGTGATCCGCCGACCGGGCCGCGAGATCCCCGTCCGCAGCCAGGAAGCTGTTGCCGGCCGCCTCGTGCCGGTCGCTGCCGATCACCGAGGCCAGCCGCAGCAGGGCCCAGCCGGCACCGGCCGGGCCGCGGGCGAAGCCGACCTGGTCGGTGGTGGCGTGGCGGCCGGTGGCCAGCCGGTCGGCGTAGCGGATGGCCAGCGTGCCGGCCGTGGACAGGCCGCTCTCGGCGTGCACGGCGAGCATCGCCGCCAGCCCGCCGGCCAGGCCGTTGGCCACGTCGGCCGGCTCGTCGCCGGCCTCGGTCTCCAGCGCGGTGGCCAGCCGGACGGCCGTGGTCAGCCAGCCCAGCACCTCGGCGTCGTCGCCGAGCAGCCGGTGCAGCCGGGCCAGGGCGTAGCAGATGCCGCCGAGGCCGTGGAAGCCGCCGGAGCCGACGGCCAGCGCCAGCGCGAGGTCGTCACCGAGGGCGTCCAGCAGCCGTGGGATGGGCTGGATCGCCTGCCGGGCCAGATCGCCGTACCGGGGCGCGCCGGTCAGCTTGGCCAGCTGCGCCAGGAACAACGCCAGACCGGGGTAGCCGTTGGCCAGGCCGGCGCCCATCGGCAGCACGGTCCACTGGCGGTCGTCCACGAGTTCCAGGCCGAGCCAGTTCGTCCGGTCCGCACCGGGCACCGCCCGGCCGACCAGCTCGTCGGCGATGCCGCAGGCCGCGGCGAGCAGCCGCTGCGGATCGGGTACGACGGTGGCCACCGCGCCGGGCAGCATGTCGACACCGCGGTGCGACACGGGCTGCGGGCGGGTCGCGAACGAGGCCCGGATCAGCCATTCCTGGTTGTGCCGGTCGATCTCGCCCATGTCGGCGATCTTCGACTCGGCGGCGGCCAGGCCGGACTCCGCGAGCAGGTTGGGCAGCCGGACCCCGGTGGCCGAGAAGACGTCCCGCGAGCCGGCGTGGCAGGTGAACATCGGCACGTCGCCGGCCCACAGGTCGGCGATCTCGTGCGGCACGAGACGGCGGCGCATCGGGTCGTCCAGCGAGTCCGTCCACAGCAGATCGAACACGCTGTCCCGGTCGAGGGCGTCGCGCAGCACGTCCGGGTGCGTCGACTCGTCCAGCAGCGTCGCGTACAGCGCGGTCGGGCGGGCCACGAAGCGCAGCTCGTCGTCGGCGCAGGTGCGCAGCAGGTCGACGAAGGAAACCCGGTGCTCGACGATCGCGTCGTACGCGGCCTGGAAGCCGGTCAGCAGCGCGGCCTGGTAGTCGCGCGGCTCGGCCTCCTGGTCGCCCAGACGCGGCCGGTTGCGCCCTCCCCGCATCGCAACCGGCCGCCGGACCAGCCGCATCGAGTCCGTGCCGGCGTCGTCCCAACCCACCCCATCGGTCGGGAAGACGCCCTGGTCACCGCCCAGTCCGGACAGGTCGAGCGAGCCGTTCTCGCCCAGCATCACCTGCGGCAGCAGCGCGGTGCGGAACACCGAGCGCACCAACTCCTGCGCGGCCGGGTCGTGGCCGGTCGCCGTGTCCACCTGCATCGTCGGGTGGAACAGGGTTTCCACGTCCACCAGCACCGGCTGGTCGCCGGCGGCGATCAGGTTCTCGTAGTGCATGTCGCTGCCGTCGACGGCGTACAGGACGGCGAGCAGCGCCCCCTGGCGGCGGTAGAACCGGCTCAGCCCGGTCACTTCCTCGCACGAGGCCGAGGAGACGAACTCCTGCCAGCCGTAGCCGTCGCGGCACAGCAGCGTCACCCGGCGCAGGCTCAGGTCGTGGACCCGGCCGTTGAGCCAGTCCAGCAGGTCGTTGAAGTGGTTGTGCAGGTCGAGCGGGCGCGGCTTGTAGACGACGGTCCGGCCGTCGGCGAACGTGATCAGCGCGACCGAGCGGCCGTGCTGGTGGGCGTCGCCGCCGGTGGACTCGATGCGGGCCAGCGGACCCGGGTCGATGCCGTCCAGCAGGGTTTCGACGATGGCGTCGCGATCGGACGTGAGACGCTCGAGCAGCTCAAGGTGCGCGGCGACGGCCTGCTGGCACGTCTGGGCCAGCAGCCGGGCCAGCACCGGGTACTCGGCGAACAGCGCGTCCAGGTCGGGGCGGCGGGCGAACTCGGCGAACCGCTCGGCCGGCGTGCCGCCGGTCAGCCGGCCGCGGGCCCGGGCCCGGTTCAGCTCCAGCACCAGCGTGCGGGCGGCCAGGCGGGCAAGGCAGCGGCCGAGGCAGTGCACGAAACCGCCGGTGACCTCGGGATCGGCCGTGCCGGCCACCGCCGCCTCGGCGATCTCCACCAGCGGCCGCAGGCCGGTGGCCAGCGCGCCGATCCAGTCGTCGCCGAACTCCTTGCGGTGCCCGGTCGGCGTGGTCAGGGCCGAATCCACGAAGTCGGCCCAGCCGGGACGGGCGACCCGGCGGGCCAGCGCGTCCGGTGTCTCGGCCAGCAGGCCGGTCAGCAGCTTCTCGTCCAGACCGGCGGCCGCGAGCCGCCGTTCGAACCAGTCGGGGGCCAGCTCCTCGTGCGCCCGGCGCCACCGCTCCAGCCGGGCCAGCGCGTTCGCGGTGCCGCTGACCTGCTGCGACGGGCGGGGCAACCGCTCGTGCAGGGTCAGGCCCCCGGCCCACCAGAACGTCGCTGACTTCGTCACGTTGAGAAAGGTGTCACGTTCCCCACCTACCTACATGGGGGCGCGGCCCCCATATTCGTGACCCCTGCCCCCACTACCCGTTCAGCCGCGTGCGGATGGCCTCAGACGGCGCCGGTGGCGGCCGGCGCCGTTGCTCACGCGTTCTGCGCCCCGTTGTAGACCGACAGCGCGGCATTGCGGTAGAAGGCGAAGTACGAGTCGCCCCAGCTGCCGAAGAAGCTGGCGGTCTGCATGGCCGAGCCGTCGCCCTGGTAGTTGACGATGAACGCGCCGCCGCTGGCCCCGCCGGACAGCCCCTGGCAGTTGGGGATCTGCACGCCGCCCTGCGGCCCGTCGTACGGTTGTCCCTCACACCAGACGGCGTAGTCCTTGTCGGCCGGGATGCCCAGCCCGTGCGCGTAGTTGTTGCTGGGCTGGT
Organism: Kutzneria chonburiensis; assembly: GCF_028622115.1. Classification (NCBI taxonomy): domain Bacteria; kingdom Bacillati; phylum Actinomycetota; class Actinomycetes; order Pseudonocardiales; family Pseudonocardiaceae; genus Kutzneria; species Kutzneria chonburiensis. Next base: position 4,010,949 of record NZ_CP097263.1, on the reverse strand, counting down.
TGAAGCCGATGCCGGAGCTGCCGACGGCGTCCTGCACGTGCCGGTTGCCGTTGCCGCCGGTGGCCAGCACGATGAACGCGTTGTCCCCGCCGGGACTGGTGTCGTCGATGCGCCAGCCCATCGACCGCCAGTTCCACCAGCCCTGCGGTGCGCTGCCCCGGTTGTAGGACGGCGCGAAGCGGAAGTTGTTGTAGGTCTGGCCGGTGCTGATGTCCATCACGCAGTGCCGCGCGGTGGCGATCACGTCCCGGTTGTTGCTGGTGACGACGTTGGCCGAGCAGAGGTAGTCGCCCTTGCCCGGCACCGAGAACACGAGCCGGCCGATGGTCGTCCACACACTGCTCATGGGGTGGAAGCCGGCGGGTTTCGTGTCGTGGACGAAGGTCGGCGTGCCGAGGTCGTCCCGGGTGGAGCTCGGTGCGCCGACCGGCGCCGGCATGGGTTTGGCCTGGGCCAGGCGTTGTGGCGTCCAGTAGGCGTCGAGTGCGTTGGCGGACACGGTGTTCGTCGCAGTGCCGACTGCGGCATGGGCGGGAATCACGGTGACCAACAGGGACAGAGCGGCGGTCAGCAGCACGGCAGCGGTTCTGTGCACGATGTCAACCCCGTTCGTGAGCAGCGGTTGGACTCGTGGCGGCCGGCCCATGGTGGCAGAGCAATCGGCGTAATCGTTGCGGCACAGTCGATTCCTGTCCGGTAACGGACATGGCTTGCCCGCGATATGCCTCCCGTGGTGTTCCGACGTGCATCTGACCTCGGCGACCGGCTGCTCGAACTGTCCCGGTTCAAGTACCCGGCGGACACCACCGCACTCGAGCACGGCGCGCGGCTGGCCGGCTATCTGGACGACGACGAGACCCTGCTGGCGGTGGTGCACGCGCGGCAGTCCTTCGGCGCGACTGTCGCATGTGGACTCGTGCTGACCGGAAAGCGCTTCATCTTCATGCCCGAGACGCGGCATCTGGGTGAAGTGCGGCGGCTGCTGCCGGGCAGCGGCGGGGCGTTCGGACTGCCGCTGACCGAGGTCACGGCCGTGCGCACCGAGGGATCGCCGGAGGAGACGGACTGGCTGGAGGACCTGTTCACGCACCAGTCATCGCACGCCGGCCTGGTGATCTGCGCCAACGGCTTGGACGACCTGCACTTCGGCTCGGTCGTCCCGGTCGACGGTCCGACCCAGCTCGTGGCGCGGCTGCGGGAGATGGGCATCGGCTGACGGAAAGTCGCGCTGGCCTCGGATGGGGCTGGCCAGCAGGATCCCGGCGGACAGCGCCAGCAGCGCCACCATCACCCACATGGTCGTTCGGGTGCCGACGACCGAGCCCAGCGCGCCACCGAGCAGGCCGCCCAGCGCCATCATGCTGGTGGACAGCACCGCCGAGCTGGCCGACACCCGGCCGAGCAGGTGCGGCGGGCAGTAGCCCTGCCGCCACCCCGAGAAGATCACGTTGGCCGCCACGATCCCCGCGACGAGGACGAATGAGCCGATCGCGAAGAACAGCAGGCCCACGCCCGGACCGGTGAGCGGTAGCAGTAGTCCGAACGTGACTGCACACAGTTGGCACAGCAGCACCGCACGGGCATTGCCGATCCGGGCGGCGATCCGCGCGGCCAGTATCGAGCCGACCAGGCCGCCGACACTGCCCACCATGAACAGGCCGCCGATCAGCGCCGGGTCCGCGCCGACCTCGCGCAGCAGGAACACCGATTCGATGGCCTGGTAGCCCATCAGGGCCAGGTTGGACACCGCGCCGTAAATGGTGAACGGCAGGAGGATCCGGTCGCCGGCCACGAATCTGAGGCCGTCGGCGATCTGCGTGCGCAGTGGCGTCCGCTCGGTGTGGGCCGCGCGCGGTTCCCGGGTGCGGATGGACAGCAGGCACACCGCCGACACCACGAAGGACACGGCGTCGAGCAGCAATCCGGTGACCACACCCAGGAACTGGGCGATCAGGCCGCTCGCGCCGGGGCCGAGCACCTGTGCCGCCGATTGTCCGGCCTGCATACGCGCATTCGCCGGCACCAGGTCCGCCTTGTCGACCAATGCCGGCAGATAGGTCCGGTACGCCACCGTGAAGAACACCGACGCCACACCGGTCAACGCCGCGACCGTCACAAGCTGAGCAATCGTCAGGACGTTGAAGAACTGCGCGATGGGAATGCTCAGATACAGCAGGGCTTGTGCGGCGTCGCACGTCAGCATCACGGCTCGGCGGGGGAGCCGGTCGATCCAGGCGCCGGCCGGTAAGCCGATCAGCAGCCACGGCACCCATGCCACCGCGGCGAGCAGGCCGACGACGAACGTGTCCGCATGCAGCGTGACCGCGGCGATCAGCGGGAAGGCGACGGACGTGACGCTGCTGCCGAAGGCGCTCGTGGTCTCGCCCAGCCAGAGCCGCCGGAAGTCGCGGTTCACGGCGTGGCCGGGACGCCGTGGGCGAACACGAACACCGGCTGGCGGTCCTGACCGTCGTCCACGGCCTCGCGCCGGGACCACCGCTGCACCAGCGCGATGATCTCGTCCTGGAGCTCGGCCAGCTCGGCGGCGGACAGCCGTAGCCAGGACTCGGTGGAGAACGTGGCGGCCTGCCAGTCTTCCGGCTGGCTCTCGCGGCCGGCCATCGCCGCCCGGACCAGCGCGACCTGGTGATCGAGGTTCAGCGACTGGGCCGCCTCGGCCACCGCCGTCGCGGCCGGGTCGTCGGCGTAGTCGCGGGGCGACCAGCTCAGCGTCCGCGGGCGGGTCTTCCACCACCGCTCACGCCGGTCGTTGGCCAGCTCCGGGGCCTCTTCGACCAGCTCGGCGGCGGCCAGCACCTTCATGTGGTGGCTGATGTTGCCGATCGCCTGGCCGGTGGTCTCGGCCAGCGTGGACACCGTGGCCGGGCCGTTGACCTTGAGCACGTCCATCAGCCGGCGGCGCAGGGGATGGGCCATCGCGGCCAGCACCTTGGAGTCGAGCATGGGGCCAGCATGCATCAACAAGAATCATTGCACAAGAGCTCTTGTGCAATGACCGAGCGTCTTACCTGAGTCGCTCAGGTGGCACCTGAAGCCAAATGAGCCACTCACGTGGGTGGGTTGGGGGCACCTGAGTGGCTCAGGTGGCGTCTGAAGCCAAGTGAGCCACTCAGGTGGGGGCGAAGGGCGCGACTCGTCTGATTCGGTTCACCTGGCGTTCGTCTGTGGCGTCTACGTTGCGGTCCTCCGATGCGGCAGGAGGCGCGGATGGATCTCTCGCTCCTGGTCGTCGTGGTCATCGTGACCGCGCTGGCCTTCGACTTCACCAATGGTTTCCACGACACGGCCAACGCCATGGCCACCTCGATCGCCACCGGGGCGCTGAGCCCGAGAATGGCGGTCGGCGTCTCGGCCGTGTTCAACCTGGTCGGCGCGTTCCTGTCGGTGCAGGTGGCCAAGACCATCTCCAGCGGCATCGTGGACGAGACCAGGATCAACAGCGCCATCATCTTCGGCGGGCTGGTCGGGGCCATCGTGTGGAACCTGCTGACCTGGCTGCTCGGCCTGCCGTCCAGCTCGTCGCACGCCCTGTTCGGCGGCCTGATCGGCGCCACCTGGATCGCCGCCGGCTCGGACGCGGTGCACTTCACCACCGTGATCGAGAAGGTGATCGTGCCGGCGGTGGCCTCGCCGATCATCGCCGGCGTGGTCGCCACGGCCGCCACCTTCCTGGCCTACAAGGTCACCGCCCGGGCCGACAAGACCGAGCGGGCCAAGGGCTTCAAGGCCGGCCAGATCATCTCGGCCTCGCTGGTCTCACTGGCCCACGGCACCAACGACGCACAGAAGACGATGGGCGTCATCACGCTGACGCTGATCGCCGCCGGCACGCTGCCGGCCGGCTCCAACCCGCCGCTGCTGGTCATCCTGGGCTCCGGCCTGGCCATCTCGCTGGGCACCTTCCTCGGCGGCTGGCGGATCATCCGCACGCTGGGCAAGGGGCTGACCGAGATCGAGACGCCGCAGGGCTTTGCCGCCGAGGCCAGCGCCACGGCGACCATCCTGGCGTCGTCGCAGGTCGGCTTCGCGCTGTCCACCACGCACGTGGCCACCGGCGCGATCATCGGCTCCGGCGTGGGCAAGCGGCTGTCCGAGGTCCGCTGGGGCGTTGCCGGCCGGATGGCCACGGCGTGGCTGTTCACGCTGCCGGCCGCGGCCATCGTCGGCGCCATCGCCGGCCGTACCGCCTCGCTGGGCACCGTCGGCACGATCGTCGTCGCCCTGGCGGCGGTGGCCATCGCCGTTGCCGCGTACGTGCTGTCCCGGCGGCAGCCGGTGTCCGCCGGCAACGTCAACGACCTGCCGTCCGCCACGCCGGCGACGGTCTGAGGGGGCACGCCATGACGATCAATTGGGGCGGTCTCGGCACCGTGTTCCTGGTCGCGATCGTGGCCTCGGTGTTGTTCGTCGGCCTGTTCTCGGTCGGCATCAACTCCTGGACCCGGCGCGGCGAGGCGGCGTTGAACAACGTGCTGGCCATCGGGTGTTTCGTGCTGTGCGCCGGCATCGTCGGCTACGGCCTGTACGCCATCGCCTTCAGATAGCCGCGTTCATCAGATCCACGGCGCTCTGCTGCCGGGCCGCGTCGACCTGGTCGAGCGGCCCGGTCCAGAGCAGGCCGTACATGTCGTAGCCGTTGCGGTCGTTGGCATAGGCCGAAACCGCCTGTTTTTTCAGATAGTTCCGATACGGATGACCCGGCAGCACGGTGTCGAGTTCGGCCAGGCCGCGCACGTAGGCGCCCTTGAAGCTCGGGCCGTCCGCCCCGCCGCCGCCCGGCTTGTCGCCCGGATCGTGCAGGATGCCGTCGGTGTTGATGGCCGCGTTGACCGTTGACGCATCGGCCAGCGTTGTCGCCTGCGCCAGCAGATCCCGGTTGTGCGTCGCCTTGTACAGCTCCGACAGCGCCGCCAGCGGCACGCCTTGGTTGTACGTCCAGGTCGGCTGGTTGTTGTTGGCACACTGGGCGTTCAGGCCGTCGTTGACCATGTTCGCCGCGTTGATCATGCCGGTGTTCCTGAACCACTGCCAGCCTTGCGCGGCTTTTTCCCTGTACCCGGTGTCTTTGGGAATCCTGTTGTGCAGCGCTGCATTCAGCTCGATGTAGAGCGAGTTCGTGATGGCGTTCTTGTACGTCTTGTCGGTGTTCCACCACACCCCGCCGCCGCAGACGTCATCCCAGTACCCGGCAACGTGATCCGCGTCGAACCTCGCCGTGTCCAGGTACCGGCGGTCGCCCGTCACGTCGTAGGCCCGCAGCCAGGCCAGGCCCCACCACAGCGTGTCGTCGTTGTAGTCGTTCGTGAAATTTCCGCCCTGCGCATGGAGGTTCAGCTCGTACGTGTTCGCTATCGCGTAGCCGTACAGGCCCGAGTCGATGATCGCCGTCAGCGCGTTGGCCGCGTTCCACCAGTTGGTCGTCGTCCACAGCCCGGTCTTCAGGTCGTAGTTCTCCATCAGCGCCGTCGCCGCCGCGCTACGCCGGTCGTAGGCATTCCATGTGCTGCGCCGCCAGTCCGTGCACCCCGTTTCCGTGCAGGCCCTCAGCAGTCCGACCCCGTGCCCCCGCCAGTCGTCGTTGTTGAACATCGCCGTCTTTCCCGTCGCGCGCCCCACCTCCTGCCACGTGCGGCCCGCATCGAACGACCGGTCCAGCCAGACCGTTCCCGTGCCGACCGCCCACCCCATTGCGTCGGCATCGTCGAAATGCAGCGAGACATCGTTGGTGTTGATGGCTTGTCGGTCGTGAACGGCATGCGTGGCGCTCCGGCCGTCGCAGTAGCGGTTGCACACATCGGACGTGCTCGCCGCCGCGGTCGGGGCAAGGGCGATCAGGGCCGTGACGGCGAGGACGGTGGCTCGGAACATGGAACCTCCCCAGTGATCAGCCCTGTCAGGCTGACACAGGTGAGGCTGCTTCAGGAGACCGATCGGCCGGTGGAGATCACTTCTTGGCCAGGTGTGACAGGAACTGCTCCACGGCGTGCGCGGTAGCGACGGTCCGGGCGCCGGCGATGGCGTCGAAGGCGTGGTGGGCGTAGGGCAGCTCGGCGTAGCCGAAGGTCGTGCCCAGCTCACGGGCCCGGGTGGCGAACTCGCGGGCCTGGTTGACCGAGACGATCTCGTCACGATCACCGTGCACCACCAGCAGCGGCGGCGAATCGGGGGTGAGGCGGTGGATCGGCGACGCGGCGCGGAAGGCGGGCGACTCGGGCTCGTCGTCGATCATCACGCGGTGCACGTGGTCGCGTAGACCCGAGCTGCCGTCGTCGTTGTACGCGGACAGGTCATAGACGCCGTACAGCAGGGCGCCGGCCTGGACAGAGGTGTCGGCGCTCTCGAAACCGGGCTGGAACGCGGGATCGTCGCCGGTCACGGCGGCCAGGGCGGCCAGGTGACCGCCGGCCGAGCCGCCGGTGACGGCGATGAACGACGGATCGCCGCCGTAGCGCTCGATGTTGGCCCGCACCCACGCGATGGCCCGCTTCACGTCCACGATCTGTGCCGGCCAACGGTTCTTCGGGCCCAGCCGGTAGTCGACGGCCACGCAGACCCAGCCGTTGTCGGCCAGGTGTGCGAGCAGCGGCAGGTTCTGCTGGCGGCGGTTGCCGCTGGTCCACGAGCCGCCGTGGATCTGGATCACCACCGGCGCGCCGGTGACGCCGGCCTTGCGCCACACGTCCAGCGCCTGGTCCTCGCCGTAGCGAATGCCGTCGGCGACGATGAACTCGGCGCGACGGTACTTCTGCGGCAGCGCAGGCGTCGGGGCCCACAGCTCCACCGCGCCGCGGCCGAGCGCCTCGTCGACCGCACCCTGGAGGTGGCGGCGCGTCTCGTTGGCCGGCTTTTGCAGTGCTGCCAAGCCAACCGCCGCGCCCGTCGACACTGCTAGCGCTGCTAGACCGATCTTGCTCTTGTGCGCTTTCAGCGCTGCCGCCGCACCCGTCACGGCAAGTTGTGCCGCCGCCGACGGCACCGCCAGCTCCGTGCCGACCACGCCGGCCGCCATCCCGACCAGATGCCAGGGATAACGCCGCCAGGGCGCCTTCCGAGCGATCACGTTCAACGCCACGCCGCCGACACCCGCCGCCACCGCCAGTGCGGTCCCCGTCCTGCTCATGGTCACTCAACGAAGCAACGCGGGCGCTCTGCTGCTACCGAGGAGTGAAACCGATCACACCGCCGTTGTCAGGAAGGGCCCCTTCCTGACGTTGAACGCCAGGATCGGTCCCTTGATCTTGGCGACGGCGCTGGGAAGGGGCCCTTCCTGACGTTCAACGAGAGGATCGGTCCCTTGATCAGGACGCGGTCAGGGCGGTGTCGTCGAGCACGAAGGTGGTCTGTTTCTCGTAGTCCTCGGCGCCGGTGAACTTGATCGTCACGGACTGGCCGGCGTAGGCCGAGAGGTCGACGCTGTGCTGCTGGTAGCCGGACGCGGCGTCGAGGTTGGAGAACGTGGCGACCGTGGTGGAGCCGACGGCCACGGCGAAGGTGTCGTACTTCGAGCTGGTCGTGGTCTCGGCGGTGCTGACGTGCAGCCAGAAGCTCAGGCTGGCCGAGCAGCCGGCGGGGATGGACACGGTCTGGCTCTCGGTGTTGGTGGTCGCCACGCCCTGGCCGTCGAACGCGGCGGCGCTGGTGCCGGTGTGCGGGGTCGCCGCCGTGCCGATGGTGGCGTTGCCGCTCCACGACGTGGTGCCGCTCTCGAAGCCGGGGTTGGCCAGCTTCTGCCCGGGCGAGGCGCAGTTGCCGCTCGGGGGAGTGGTGGTGCCCGACCCGGCCAGCCACGCGGTGGCGTTGAGGGCGAGGGCGGCGTTGTTGGCGGTCGAATCGGTCCAGCCGTTGTACAGCGTCTTGCCGGACTCGCCGGTGCCGTCGTCGATCGGCGAGCTGTCGTTCCAGATCGCCACCCGGCCCTGGCCGAACGTGCTGGTGACGAAGGTGGCGTTGGTGTTGCCGGGCGACGAGGTGCTCAGGTACAGCAGGCCCTTCACGGCCGGGTTGTCGGCCGGCTTGAGCGTGAACGTGGTGCCGTTGGCGATCAGACTGTGCTTCACCGTGCCGAACGAGCCGTTCAACACCGGGTTGGACGAGTCGCTGATGGCGACCGGGTGGTCGGTGCTGATGTTCTTCAGGTCGACCGAGAAGCCGAACGGGTCGGTGTTGTCGACGCCGTTGCTGGTCATGATGTCGTTGATGATCGCCGGCGAGTCCCAGCCGTCGTTGTTGCGGTCGCTGCCGGTGTGGTCGGAGATCAGGAACAGCCCGCCGCCGTTCTGCACGAACTTCAGCAGCGCCGTCTTCTCCGAACTGGACAGCCGGATGTTGGGCTCCGGCAGCACGAACTCGTCGAAGTGGCTCAGGTCAAGGGCGTTCGACGTGGAGCCGTAGGTGATCGTGTTGCCGGCCGGCAGAGTGTCCAAAGTGTACTGACCGGTCTTCTGTAGCGCGATGCCCCACGAGGACAGCGCGCCCGTCCAGTCCTTGTCGCTACTGGGGGTTGAGTCCTGTTTGAGCGGATCGGGCTGGCTGGTGCTGATGATCCAGTCGGCGTTGCCGGCGGTTTCGGCTTTGCTGGAGTCGAACAGGACACGGTGCGTGGTGGCAGCGTGGGCGGTCGCGGCGATGCCGGGTAAGACGGCCGCGGTCAGCGCGGCGGCCAGTGCCGCGCCGGTGATCGGGCGCATGGGTGCGTACCTCCGGTGCAGGGGACGGGGATGTCGCCGCCTGAGGATCTCCCGGCGACGCACCGGGAGCAACGATTCAATCTTCACTTCACGAACCCGTCATCCATTAGCCTCCGACCGTGGACGCGGTGGTTTTTGATCTGGACGGTGTGCTGGTCGACTCCGAGCGGACCTGGGACGAGGTGCGCCGCGCGGTCACGGCCGAACACGGCGGGACCTGGGACGGCGAGAACACGACCCGGGCCCTGATGGGCATGAGCACGCCCGAGTGGGCGGAGTATCTGGCTACGGCACGTGGCGTGCGGCTGCCGCCGGACAAGATCGCCCAACTGGTGGTCGACGGCATGGTCGCCCGCTACGCCGAGGGGCCGCCGCTGCTGCCCGGCGCCGTCGAGGCCGTGCGGGCCGCGGCGGCCTACTGCCCGGTCGCCATCGCCAGCTCCTCGCCGCCCGCGTTGATCGACGAGGTGGTGCGGGCCACCGGCCTCGGCGACGTCGTGAAGGTCGCGCTGTCCAGCGAGCTCACCGGCGCCGGCAAGCCCGCGCCCGACGTGTATCTGGCCGCGGCCAAGGCTTTGGGCGTCGACCCGACGAAGTCCGTTGCGGTCGAGGACTCCACCAACGGCATCCGGGCGGCCCTCAACGCCGGCATGATCGTCGTCGCCGTGCCCAACGAGCACTTCCCGCCCGACCCCGAGGTTGTGGCGCGAGCGGCGGAAGTGATCACCGGGGTCCGTGAGCTCCCGGTGATCCTTGATCTTTTGTCAGCGCGGTGACAATCCCGCTGTCGGCCGATCCCGCGCCGTGACGGGAAGGCCCTATCCTGGCCGCTTGCGGAAATTGACCCTGCGTGAACGAGCGATCATGGAGCTCGACCGGGTCGTCGCGTGGCTGGAGACCGGTGCGGTCGACCCTGTCCGCGTGCTCGGCTCCGACGACGAGCGTGACTGGATGCTGCGCATGTGCGCCGCCCTGCTCGCGCTGCTCCATGAGCACGAGGTCGACGAGACCGGCCGCTGCACCCGTTGCCGCGAGCCGCGCTCCGGGCTGCGCCGGGGTCGCCGGGCCTCGTCGTGCGCCGTGCTCGATCACGTGATCGCCGCCTTCGGCGGTTCCGTCGAGGCGGTGTGGACCCGGGTCCTCAACACCCTCGGCGCCGACATGACCGAGGACGACGTCCGCGACTGGCTCGCCGCCCCGCCCGTTCCCGAGGAGCCCAAGCTCGCCCTGTACAACGTCGACGTCATCGGCGGCTACGGCTTCGGGGCGGCCGACTTCCACCTCGACCAGGTCAAGTCCCTGCCCGAGAGCCCGGACGATCCCACCGAGCCCATCTCCGGCTGGTTCCGCCGTCCCTACATCTACGCCGACGACCCCACCGAGCCCGGCTCCGCCCTGCGGGCCGTCAGCTCCTACCGGCAGCAGGCCAAGGTCTGGCGCACCCCGGAGGAACTGGCGTACGAGTCCGACACCGCCGTCCTGCCCCGCCTCGAGTTCGCCGACACCGTGCCCATGTACCTGCCGTCGTTCGGCCCTACTGTGAGGGCATGACCGACAAGGGGGACGCGGTGCGAACCGTGATGAGCGAAGACGTCTGGGTGCACTACGGGCAGTTCTACGTGCACAGCAACGACGATTGGCCCGGTCTGGGGGAGTGTTTCGGCGGCCAGCGCAACGGCCTGTGCGGCGGCGCGGTGCCCGTTCACCTGTTGCTGATCACCGGCTCGCACACCGGTTATGTCGGCCTCACCGTGGAACTGCATGAGCATGCCCCGGTTCTGGACGAGACCTGGGAGGAGATCGTCGAGGTGTCGTTCCGGCCGCTCGGCGACACCCACCTCCTCGGCTGGGGCGGGGAGTGGACCTCGGAGCTCGCTCTGGCCGACGTCGACCACCGGGTCCGCTACTGCGGAACGCGCCTGGACGACGGCCACGAGCAGGACGGTCGCGACGAGGACGAACCCGAACTCGACCGCTATCTGCTCCAGTTCTGGCCGAGCCCGCCGGCACCGGACGAGGTCGTGAAGCAGAGCTCGGAGTACGCCGCCTACTGGCATGGGGTCGCCCGCGACCAGCCGGCGCCGCCGACGCCGGAGGAGCGAGCCGAGGCAGAACGGCTTGCGCGGCTCGAACAGGAACGCGTCGCCGAGGAGATGCGCCTGCGAGCGGAGGCCCATGTGTGGGGCGGCCGTCTGCCGGATGGGCCGCTCCGTCAAATGGACGGCAACGCGCGGGCCCTGGCGACACTGGACCGACGACTGGCCGACGCGTTGGCCGAGACCGGTGCGGACACCCAACGGGCGGTGGCGCACTGGGCGGCGAGGCGGGTCTACGTCGAGGCCCAGTTGGCGGATGTCGAGTGGATCGCCCCGGCACTGGCCGCGCTGGATCAGGGCGAGCCGCTGCCCGCGCCGTTCGACGACCGGTGGCGCGTCTCGGATTTGGTGCTGTCCGACGACCGAGTCCCACACACGGTCGTGACCTCGCTCGACGGCAGCAGCGACAACTTCCACCAGCAGTCGGTGGCGTTGCCGGCGGTGTTCGCCGCCGGCAATTCGGATCCGCTGCGGGCTGCCCTCGAAGCGCTGTTCTCGGCGGCGCACGGCTTCGGCCGCGATCGCCTGCCGGTGTTGTTCGCCGAGGCGCGACAGGCATTTCCGGCGCTTGCCCGGTACGGCGACCGCGTCGAAACGCTCGACTACCCACTCCTCCCTGAGATTTCGCCCCTGGGCATTGTGGTGCCGCCCGGCGTCGACTGAAAACCGGTGCTGGCCCGGGTCGCGGGCACGGTGTACCTGCACCGCGTGACGGCGATCGCCGGGCAGCGGGTGCAGATCGGCAACATCGGGGTGGCATCAACGGCTGGACGGGCCGGGAACGGGTGTTCGGGCTGTGCGTGGCGGTCGACGGCGTCCCCCGCAAGAACATCGAGGGCAAGCTCCGCTGAGGACGCCGTCTCGGCCTCAGGAGGAGAAGAGGAAGCGGCCGAAGCCGCCCTTGCGCTGGCGGCGGTCGCCCCAGGACGGTCCGCCGTGATGGCCGCCGCCGTAGTTGCCGTGTCGCTGGGGCGGCCCGGCGTACTGCTGACCGGACCACTGGGCCTCGGCGCGGCCGAGGGCCTCGAGCTCGCCGTGGTCGAGAAAGATGCCGCGGCACGTGTCGCACTGCTCGACGTGCACGCCGTTGCGCTCGTAGGTACGCATGGAACCGGGGCACTTGGGGCAGTTCATCTGGTCTCCTCACAATCGGTCATTCGGCGGCACGCGGCGAGCAGAGCCCGGTCCACGTCGTCACAGGGGCGGTCGGCGAGCAACGCGCAGGCGGCGCTGTAGACCACGAAGGCACGGGCGACGGGGTCGAGTACGGGCCAAGGGTCGCCGGAGAGGGGAATGGCGGGGCCATGAGCGGCGCGGTAGCCGGCGAGGAAGCGCTGCCAGCCGAACTCGGGCAAGGCGCCGATGGCGTAGCCGGCGGCGATGCGCCCGAGATCCCACAGCGGATCGCCGAGTCCGAGATCGTCCACGTCGATCAGCAGCCACCGGCCCCGGAACCGCACCAGCTGCCCGAGATGCCAGTCGCCGTGCACGAGGTGGTACCCGGGCTCCAACGCCGGCACGGTGTCCCACGCGGCGAGAACCGTTTCGGCGGAAGGGTTTTCGCGCACACGGGCGATCGCGCCGGATAATCGGGCCGGCGTGCCGGCGGCGGGAATGGGACCGAGCCGTGACGGGTCGACGCGGTGCAGCCGGGCCAGCAAACCGCCGGCCTCGGCCCACGGCGCGGCGGCCGCGTCATCGGCGACGGGAACGCCGAGCGGCCACACGCTTACCCACCGCTGGCCGACCGGGATAGGCGTGGAGTCCTTGGGCGGCAACAGAATTCCGCCCAAGGCCGGATGCGCGGCCAGGCGCATCCGGTCGGCCAGCGCCCGGCCGTCGGCCCCGTCGTGATGGGCCTTGACCACCTCGTCGACGATACTGACGACAACCCCGGATCCCATCCGCTCCACCTCCGTTCACCAACACTGGGTAAACGGTCCGTAATGGAGGGAAGGTTCCCTGGCAACCTGTCAATGACCTGAGAAAGTGGCCTTGCCGGGACCGTCGGTCAGGAAGGAGCGCACCGCCGAACGCAGGTCGTCGGTGTCGAACAGCTCGGCGGCAATGGTCGTGACGTGCGCGTTCGCCTCGGCCACGCCGCCGTGCTCGAAGTGCCGCAGCACCTGCTTGGTCGCGGCGTGGGCCCGGGTCGGCCCCGCGGCCAGCCGCCGCGCATAGGCGAGAACGGCGTCGTCGAAGCCCTCGTCCGGCAGCACCTGGTTGACGACGTTCCAGCGCTCCAGGGTCGCGGCGTCGTAGCGGTCGCCGGTCATCACGAACTCCTTGGCCCGCCCGACACCGGCCCGCGCGGCCAGCCGCTGGGTGCCGCCCATCGTCGGCGTCAGGCCGATCACGTTCTCCACCAACCCGAACTTGGCGCGCTCGGCCGCCAGCAGCACATCGCAGGCCACCGCGATCTCGAACGCCCAGGTCAGGCACAGGGCGTGCGCGGCGAACACGGTCGGGCAGGGCAGCGCCGCGATCCGGTCCGGGATGGTCAGCATCTCGTCGAACAGCTCCCTGGCCGCGGTGGCCGACGGCTGGGCGTCGAAAAGGGCAACGTCGACGCCACCGCTGACCACCCGCCCGACCGCCCTGATCAGCAGCGCCCGCGGCCGCATGGCCTCGATCTGCCCGACGGAGTCGACGAGTTCGGCCTGCATGGCGGCCGTGTAGAGGTTCAGCGGCGGCGCATCGACGGTCAGCACGGCCAGGCCGGCGTCCTCGCGATCAAGTCGCAGCAGCTCCACGGTGCACCCCGTTCTCACGTGATCTTTGCGTTCCCACCCTCTCACGCTCATGATTGCGAGGTGTCGGAGATAGCGTCGTGGAACGGCGAGCACCCGCAGGTGAAGTTACTCGACCCCGTGCTGTTCGAGCAGCTCGGCGCGGGCCGTGGGCAGTACACGGAGCTGCTGTTGGCCGAGTGGGGCCGGCCGGAGCAGGTGATCGAGCGCGGCGAGGTGCCGCACGGGCTGCTGCACTACATCCAGTTCGAGGAGCGGCCGGACCGCCCGGCCTGGACAACACACCTGATCTTCGCCGGCGCGACCGAGCCGCAGGTGCGCGAGTACCTGGTGACGATCGGCCTCGGCTCGGTGGAGGTCCACACCGTCTACGGCGCCACCGAGCCCATCTACGACACCCCCGAGGAAGTAGACGAGCTCTGAATCGCCACATGGGCTTCCTATATGGCGTCTGATGCCACATAGGAAGCCCATGTGGCATCAGGTCGTGGTGGGCGTGGGGTCGGTGGTCGAGGTGATCAGCGACGTGGACGGCGCGGACGAGATGGTGGTGTCGTCGGGCGGCGGGCCCTGATGCGGCTGCTGGGTCGCCGTTGACGGCGTCGTGGTGTCGGTGGACGTCGGCGCGGGGTCGGTCGGGGTCGGCGGCGGCGTGTTGTCGTCCGGCGGAGGTCCGATGAGCGGAGCACCGGCGCGTTCCGTGGGGCTCGTAGTTGTCGTCGTGGCAGCCGCCGTGGGCGTCGTCGTGGTCGTGCTGCCAGCGGTTTTGGACGTGGTCGACGTCGAGCTGTGCCCGGTGGTCCTGGCCGGCTTGTACGCCGCCGCACGGGTTCCGGACGCCGGCGGCTGCGCGACGGACGGCGTGGTGTCCGGCGTCGCGGCCTGAGCCGGGGCGCCGACGTCGGCGGTCTGCGCGCTGTAGACCATCGCGCTGGTGGCCATGGCGGCCAACGCCAACCCGGCCGCGCCGGCGAACACCCGGGGCCGGAAGATCCGCTGCGGCCGGGACGGCGTGGCCAGATGCAACGGCAACTCGGGCTCGGTCGGCCGCACCGGCGGTGCGGTCATCGCCACGATCGCCGGCACGGGCTCGACCACGGTGTCCAACGACGCCGACAGCACGGCCCCGATCGCCACCGTGGCCTTGGGATCGGCGTCCACGGCCACGGGACGCCCCAGCCCGGCCGACAACAGCTCCGTGACCAGCGGAATCCGTGACGAACCGCCGACGAGCAGCACGGCCGCCAGGTCGTCCTCGGTCAGCCCGGCCGAGTGGATGGTCCGCCGCATGAGGTCGACGGTCTCCTCCAGCGCGGCCCGGATCATCGCCTCGAACTCGGCCCGGATCAGCCGCGCCTGCCGCTGCCCGGACGGCAGCAGCACCGGGATCACGGCCTCGGTGTCCAGCGACAGGGCCTCCTTGGCCTCGGTGATCTCCCGCCGCAGCCGGGCCACCGCGCTCACCGCCAGCGGATCGTCGGCCGACAGGCCGGACATCAGCTCCGGGAACTGGTTGCGGATCCGCTCGAACAGCAGCTCGTCGAAGTCCACGCCACCGAAGTGGTCGTCGCCGGCGGGCTCGCCGACCAGCTCGAACGAGCCGATCGCGTCCTTGCGCAGCACGGCCATGTCCACGGTGCCGCCGCCGAGGTCGTACACGCCGATCGCCGCGCCCGGGGCCAGCCGCTCGGTCGCGGCGTAGGCGATCGCAGCCGCCGCCGGCTCGCTGAGCAGCAGGGAGTCGCCGAGCCCGTACTCGGCCAGCGCCTCGCCCAGCAGCGCCGTCTTGTGCCCGCCCCAGCCGGCCGGATGGGTAATCGAGACTTGCTCGGGTTCGCCGCCTTCACGCGAGCGTACGAAGTCGACGACGTGACGGGCCAGCCGCGCGGTCAGTTCGTGGGCGGTGTGCCCGCCGTCGCCCAGCAGCATCGGCGTCTGGTCGCCGACCCGTCGCTTGAACTCCCGTGCCACGCCGGCCGGGTCGACCGCGGCCCGTCGCTCGGCGGCGTCGCCGACCAGCACGGACCCGTCACGGCCGATGTGCAGGACCGAGGGCAGACACGTGCTGTGATTACCGAGTGTGACCATTTCCGGCGGTCCGTCGCCTCGCCTGATGGCGGCAGCGGTGAACGTCGTTCCCAGGTCCAAGCCGAGCAGATAGGTCACGCGGGACTCATCGCGACACCGTCGGTGGCCATTAGCAACGAAAACCCCCATTCACCCCCCAATCGCTCCCCGTATCCGATCCCCCAACGCCGGGGATTCAGGACAGGGGCCGGCACCCGATGCACCCACCGGTGATCGCTACCTAGCGTCATGGCATCACGGCGATCAAGGAGGAGATCCCATGGCGACCGGAATCAGCCTGCTGGACTTCATCATGGAGCTGCTGGGCGACCAGACCGCCCGCGACCAGTTCGAGCAGCACCCGCAGCAGACGCTCAACGAGCACGGCTTCAGCCACCTGTGCGCGGCCGACGTGCACGACGCGATGCCGCTGGTCATCGATGCCGCGCAGTCGTTCGACAGAACCTACGACGCCGGTGGCCCGAGCCACGTGGTGACCCCGCCGCCGCCCCCGCCCGCGCACGGCGTCGACGGTGGGGGCGGCATCGAGCACGCGATCGAGCAGATCCGCTACATCACGCAGAACTACTCGTACGCGGTGGACAGCCACAACACCGTGGTCGACAACTCGGTGAACCAGAACGTCTGGGCCCGCGACGTGTTCCAGAGCTTCGACAACCACTCCGTGGTCACCACCGGCGATCACAACGTCGTCGGCAACGGCAACGAGGTGCAGAACGGCGACCTCAGCGCCGATCACGGTGGTGCGGTGGCGGTCGGAGGTAGCGCCACGGGCTCCAACGACGACAACTCCACCGACGTGCACGCCTACGGCAGCGGCAACGTGGCCGTGGCCAGCAACGGCAGCAGCACCAGCCAGACCGACTCGCACAACACGACCGACAACCACAGCACCACCGACTCGCACAACAACACGGCGATCGGGTCCGGCAACGACTCGCACAACGACAGCCACAACACCACGGCCGTCGACTCCGGCAACGACTCGCACGACACCACCGACTCGCACAACGCGGTGGCCTCCAACAACAACACCGCCGTCGACTCCGGGAACGACTCGCACGACGATTCCCACGACGACTCGCACGACACCGTCGCCTCGGACAACACCACGGCGATCGGCTCGGGCAACGACTCGCACGACGACTCGCACGACCGCAGCCTGACCGAGCTGGGGTCGCACAACGACACGGACATCGCGTCCAACAACGACATCGCGTCCAACAACGACGTCGACCACACCATCATCCACATCTGACGGGAGTCCCCAATGCCGCCGACCGCCGCCGAGCTGCTCGACCTCGCGATCCGGGCCACCACGGCCTACCGCAGGGAGGACCTCGGCGAGCGGTTGGCGGTGGCCCGCCGCCGGCTGCTGGACCCGGAGGTGCGGGTGCTGGTGGTCGGGGAGTTCAAGCAGGGCAAGAGTTTGCTGGTGAACTCGTTGGTGGACGCCCCGGTGTGCCCGGTCGACGACGACCTGGCCACGGCGGTGCCCACCCTGGTCCGTCACGCGCCCGAGCCGTCGGTGGTGCTGGTCGGGGACGACGAGCAGCAGCGCCGGTCGGTGCCGATCGACCAGCTGGCCCAGCATGTCTCGGAGGCGGGGAACCCCGGCAACCGCGAGCGTTTGCGCTACGCGGAGGTCGGGGTTCCCCGCACCGTGTTGTCCGGTGGTCTCTGTCTGGTCGACACGCCCGGCGTCGGCGGTCTCGACTCGGCCCACGGCGCCAGCACCATGGCCGTGCTGCCCACCGCCGACGCCGTGATCCTGGTGTCCGACGCGGCCCAGGAGTACACCGGCCCGGAGCTGGACTTCTTGCGGCAGGCCATGAAGATGTGCCCGACCGTCCTTTGTGTACTGACCAAGACCGATCTGTATCCGCAATGGAGACGGATTGCCGAATTGAACCGGGGCCATCTTGCCGCGGCCGATGTCGACGCCGACCTGATTGCCGTCTCCTCCACGTTGCGGCAGCACGCGATCCGGGCCCAAGACGGCCAGCTGAACGAGGAATCCGGCTTTCCGGAGCTGATCTACCGACTGCGTAACGACATTCTCGGCCAGGCGGCGGCGTTGGCCGACCGTTCGGTGGCGCATGACGTGCTGTCGGTGACCACCCAGCTGTCGGCGTCGATGCAGGCCGAGCTGGCCGCGCACCGGGATCCCCACCGTGCCGGCGATCTGATCGCCGAGCTGACCAGCGCCCGTGGCCGCGTGGACGCGTTGAAGGAGCGCTCCGCGCGCTGGCAGCAGACCCTCAACGACGGCGTGGGCGACCTGATCGCCGACATCGAGTACGACCTGCGGGACCGGATGCGGCACCTGGTGCGCGAGGCCGAGGAGGAGCTCGACCGGGTCGATCCGGCCACTGTGGACGAAGAGTTCACGTTGTGGCTGCACCAAGGGGGCTGCCGCCGCGTCGGCCAACTTCGTGTGGACGCACCAGCGGGCCCAGTGGCTGGCCCGGCAGGTCGCCGAGCACTTCGGTGACGCCGGCGAGCAGGCCCTGCCCGACCTGGGTTTCCACGCCCCCAACGCCGCCAGCACGTTCGACATGCCGACGGCCGAGTCCTTCGGCGTCGGCCAGAAGGTGATCACCGGCATGCGCGGCGGCTACGGCGGCACCATCATGATCGGCATGTTGAGCACCGTCGCCGGGCTCTCGCTGCTCAACCCGGTGTCCGTGGCCGCCGGCCTGCTGCTGGGCCGCAAGACCGTGAAGGACGAGCGCAAACGTATGCTGCAACGCCGGCAGGCCGAGGCCAAGTCGGCCGCGCGGCGCTTCATCGACGACCTGATCTTCCAGGTGGGCAAGGAATCCCGCGATCTGCTGCGAGCACTCCAGCGCACCTTGCGGGACCACTTCACCGCCCACGCGCAGGAGCTGTCCCGCTCGGTGCAGGATGCGCTGTCCGCCGCGCAGCAGGCCGTGAAGGCCGATGCCGGCAGTCGCGACGATCGGATCAAGGACGTCACCGCCGAGCTGAGACGGGTCGAGCACCTGGCCGGGCTGGCTCGGGAGCTGACCCGATGAGCCGCCTCGGTGGTCAGGTGCGGACCCTGTTACGGGATGCCGTCGACGTCTTCCGCGAATCGCCCGAGATCGCCGAGTCGCTGCGCGCGCACCTGGACCGGTTGGACGGTCCGCTGCGGGTAGCCATCGCCGGCCAGGTCAAGGCCGGCAAGTCCACGCTGCTCAACGCCGTGGTGGGGGAGCGGCTGGCCCCGACCGACGCCGGGGAGTGCACGCGCATAGTCACCTGGTACCGACAGGGCCATCGGCCTCGGGTGTGCGCGCATGGTGACGGCGTCAGGCAGTTGCGCATCGACCGGGCCGGCGGGGCGCTGCGGATCGACCTGGAGGGGCTCAATCCGGCGCACGTCGAGCGTCTGGTGGTCGACTGGCCGTCGCGGGGTCTCTCCGACACCATCTTGATCGACACTCCCGGCATCGCCTCCCTGTCGACCGACGTTTCCGCACGGGCCAAAGGTTTCCTCGTTCCGGACGACGAGCCCAGCGAGGCCGACGCCGTCGTGTACCTGATGCGGCATCTGCACAGTGCCGACCTGCGGCTGCTGGAGTCGTTCCACGACAACGGAATCGCTCGGGCCAACCCGGTGAACACCATCGCTGTGCTTTCTCGGGCCGACGAGATCGGCGTCGGCCGGGTGGACGCCCTGATGTCCGCCTCGAGGATCGCCCGCCGCTACCGGTCCGATCCGCGTTTGCGACGCCTCTGCCAGGGCGTCGTGCCGGTGGCCGGGCTCCTCGCCGAAACCGCTCGTTCTCTGCACCAGCACGAGTTCGACGCGCTGTCCGGCATCGCCGGCATGCCCCGCTCCGAGGTCGAGCCCGCCCTGCTCTCGGCCGACCGCTTCGCCCACTGTGTCGGCGGCTTCGGTTTGTTGGAACGCTTCGGCCTTTTCGGCGTGCGCCTGTCCCTGGCCTTGATCCGTCAGGGCTTCACCGATCCCGGCCGGTTGGCCGCCGAGCTCACCCGCCGCAGCGGCATCGACGAGCTGCGCTCCGTTTTCGCCGCCCAGTTCACCCAGCGCCGCGACCTCCTCAAGTCCCGATCAGCCCTGTTGGCCGTCGATGCCTTGCTACGCCGTGATTCCCGCCCCGGCGTCGAGGCCCTGCGCGACGAGGTCGAGCGGATCCTCTCCGGCGCCCACGAGTTCACCGAGCTCCGCGTGCTCGGTGCCCTCCGCTCCGGCGTCACCGACCTCAGCGACCTCGCCGTGGACGAGGCCGAGCGGCTACTCGGCGCCGGCGGCGCTCAGTCGTGGTCGCGTTTGGGCCTGGCCCCGGATGTCCACCGCGACCAGCAGCGCGCCGCCGTGCTCGACGCTTTGCAGCGTTGGCAGCGCCAGGCCGAGAACCCCATGGCCCGCAAGGCAACGGTCGACGTGGCCCGGGTCGTCGTCCGCAGCTGCGAGGGCATGGCCGCCGACCTCTCCTGAACCCCCGCGAGTCCCGCCCAGCGGCACACCGAAATCCGGTTTCAGGCACTTTCGAATGTCACATGAGCGTCGTTGTTGCCTCTATGCGGCACATTCGGACCGCATGTGCCACCCGGGGGCGCAGCGCTCGGCTGGGGGCGGGGTCAGCCGGCGATGATGATCCGGAGGCGGGCGAGGAGTTCGCGGCGGGAAGTCGAGCCGAGCCGCTGACGGATGCGGGCGACGTGGTGCTCGACGGTCTTGGCGGAGATGAACAGGCGTTCGCCGATCTGCTTGTACGTCATGCCGCCGACGAGGAGCTCGGCCACCTCCATCTCACGAGGGGAGAGCTGCGGGCCGGGAGACGGAGTGTGCGGCGTGCCGTGCAATGCCCGGGCGCAGGTCAGAAGGGTGGTCATGGCGGCATGGTCACCGGTGCGGATGGCGGCCTGGCCGGCGAGGCGGGCGCCGTCCCAGCCGAGGCCGACGGCCCGGAGCTCACGGGCGGCGGCCACGACGGGCTCGACCTGGACGTCACCGGCCAGGACGCGTAGCCAAGCCCGGGCGCAAGCGGCCAACGCCGCGGCGTAGCGGGAGCTGCGGGCCATGGTGGACAAGGCGTTGGCGTGGCGGGCGGCCGCAGAAGGCGACTCGGAGGCCACGGCGGCCTGGAGGGAGAACCAGTGCAAGGGCACGGACCACAACGCCGGCCGGCCTAATCGCTCCAGCAACTCGTCGGCCTCGGCGAGGCGGGGGCCAGCCACTCGTCCTCGTGTAATCGGGCGGCGGCTACAGCGATCTCGCCGACGGGCTGGAGCACGAAAAGGTCGACGGGGTGGGCGATCACGGCGTCGCGGGCCCGCGGCCACGCGTCCAACAGGCCGGCCAGGTCGGAACGACGGCGGGCGACGCCGATCTGGATCGCGGCGGCGAACAGCTCGTCACGGGGACCGGGGCACTGCGACGGGACGTCGGCGGCGGCAAGATCGCCGCGCTGCAAGGAGATCCACGCCCGCAGCAGGACGTGCCGCATGGCGTCGTCGCTGACGGCGGACTCGGCCATGTCCAGCTGCCCCAGGTGCAGGGCAACGAGGCAGGCCAACGCGGACGGGGTGTCGGGTAACAACACCTTGCCGGCATGGGGTTCCAACACGGCGGCGGCCTGCACGAGCTGTGACAGTGCGGCGACGGCGGAACCGGTGACGGACTCGGCCAACCCATGGGCGACAAGGGATTCGACGGTGGACAGGGAAGTGGGCGTCCGCGTCGAATCGTCGAATGCGGCCAGCTGCGCGGAAGCGGCCGGCAGGTCCCCGACGCCCAGGAGCGCGGCGACGGCAAAGCCGGAACGGACACCGTCCACACTCTCCGCCCACCGGTACAGGGCAACGCTGTCGGCCAGCATGCCACGCTGCGCCAACACGGCGGCGGCAACCTCGGCGCCACGCCGGTCCCCGTCGAGCATGGCCTGGTCGGCCAACAGGGAAGCGGTGTCCAGGTCTCCCTCCAACGCGGCGGCCTCGGCCTGCGCGGAAAGCCCGGTCTCCACGGCGTCGTCGACCACGTGGGTCATCTCGCTCCCGGCAGTTGTCGTACGGACCTACGCATAGTCGTACCGCCGGACCGATTCGTTAGTTCGATTCCAGCAAGGCTTTACCCTTTCGGGTGACGCAGTGCCGCACGGCCTGGCCGTCCCGACGGCTGGCCACGAAGCCCGCGTTGCGCAACAAGGTCACCTGCTGGCTGGCCGACGCCAACGACATGCCGATGATCTCGGCCAGCTCGGAGGTGGACCGGGAATTACGCAGCGCGACCAGAATCCGGGCCCGGGTGCGGCCGATGACCTGGGACAGATGGAACAGCGTGCGCTCCTCGGCGTCACGGTCACGGCGCAGCGGCCGCGCCGGAAACACCAGCATGGGCGGCAGTTCCTCGTCGATCAGCGTGACGGGATCGCCGAGACAGAAGAACGACGGCACCAGCGTCAGCCCCCGCCCACCGAGCCGGATCTCGTGCGAGCGCGGGTAATCCGTCTCCAGCCACGGCCAACGCCAGCGAAAGGACGGCCCGAGCCGGGAGAACATCCCGCCGAGACCGTCGTCGGCCAACTCACGCACGCGGGACTCGCTGTCGGCCCGGACGTGCTCGCCGACCTCGTCCCAGATGGGCGCGATCGCGGTGTCGTGGTAGCGCCGCAACGCACCGACCAGATCGGACACCGACTCGGTGTGACCGGCGGCCAAGCCGTGGCAGAACCGGCCGGCGGAGACGCGGTGTAGTCGAGCGGGACTCATGTCGAGGGCAAGGCGGATGCTCGGCGTAGACCGGATTACGTCCAACGCGCCGTCGATGCCCTCCGTTGTGGGCAAGGGCGTCAGGAAGTCGGGGAAATTGCCCCGCCCGGGCACGAGCCGGCGTAACAGGCCGAAGGCGTGGGCCGCAGCCGGATCGGACAGTCGGGGTCGGACCTCTCGACGCCACACCGTGTGCCGGTCGGGCTCGCCGGTCGGGGAGAGGTGATGGAGGCTCAGCACCAGCTCCCACAACGGATCCGGCTCGGTGAGCACGCGCGTGCGCAGCAGATCCTCGGCGGTGAAGTGCAACCGCAGCGTGCCAACCATGACCGACCCCCTTGACGCCCCACCAGGCCCCCCGACGTTTCAGACCTGTCTGAAAGGTCCTACCAGCCGGGGGCGCGCCATGTCATGGTGACGGTGCACGATCAAGGTTTTTTTGTTTGGGGGGCGCTCATGGACGATGCGTCGCTGCGCCTGCGCGTCGCGTTCGACGAGCGGATCGGCGACTCCCGGGCCGAGCTGGCCGACCTGTTGGCGCGCTGTGGCACGACCGGCGGTCGCACCGGCTACCTGGCGGAGTTGGCCGCGCGGCTGGAAGTGTTCGGCAGTGCGGGCGAGCCGTCGTCGACGCCGATACTGGAGGCCGGCGCGGTCGGGCTGGAGTTCTTCCGCCGGCACGGCCCGGAGCACGCTCGACGACACCGCTGCGAGTTCGACTTCGACACCGAGATCAGCGCCCGCTACGACACGCAGCGCGACATCCCGCTGGCCGAGCTGCGGGCTGACGCGGAGAGCCTGGAGTCGCTCTGCTCGGACATGCTGGACGCGCGGCAGGATCCGTGGCAGCGCGCGGTGTGGCAGCGGGTCGGCGGCTTCGCGGACACGCTCCGTATCGCCTGCGACGCCGTCGAACGCATCGTGTTCGACAAGGCCGACGCGGTGCACCGGCTGGCCGGGGAGGCCGACTACGACGAGTCCGGCTACGAAGCGCGACTGGCGGTGTTCGACGCCGCCTGCCGCCATGCGGACGCCGATGTGGCCGATGTCCTGCGCCGTCTTGGCGACGAGCTGACCGCGACGGGCACGCGTGACCTCGCGGAAAACCGGTACGCAACGTGACGGAGTCGCTACCCTCGTGAGCACGGCGCTGGGGAGCGCCGGTTACGGGGACAACTTGATGGATGCCGAACCGGAGCGGGTCACGTTCGCGACCGTGCTCAAGACCGGCGAGTTCCGCGCGCTCTGGCTGGCCGAGCTGCTGTCGACGCTCGGTGACCAGGTGGCCCGCGTGGCGCTGGCCGTACTCGTCTTCAACACCACCGACTCGGCCGTGCTGACCGGCCTCACCTTCGCCCTGACCTACGTGCCGACGCTGCTCGGCGGCCTGTTCCTGGCCAGCCTCGGCGACCGGTTCCCGCGCCGCGAGGTGATGGTCGCGGCCAACGTCGTGCAGGCCGTGCTGGTCGCGGCCATGGCCCTACCGGGCATGCCGCTGCCGGTGCTGTGCGTGCTGCTGGCGGTGTCGGTGCTGGCCACGGGCCCGTTCAACGCCGCGCAGCTGGCGATCCTGCCGGACCTGCTCAGCGGGCAGCGCTACGTGACCGCGATGTCGCTGCGCAACGTGACGACGTACTCGGCGCAACTGGCCGGCTTCGCCGGCGGCGGCCTGCTGATCGCCGTGCTCAACCCGTACCTGGGCCTGGCCATCGACGCGCTCACGTTCGCCGTCTCGGCTGTCCTGTTGCAGGTCGGGCTGCGCGCCCGGCCGGCCGTGCGATCCGTGGAGCACGACGAGCCGACCAAGATCCTGCACGGCTTCACGGTGATCTGGCGCGACTCGCGCACCCGCGTCCTGCTGGGCATCGGGGCGCTGGCCCTGTTCTACATCGCGCCCGAGGCACTGGGCGCGCCGTACGCCAAGCAGCTGGGCATGGGGCCGGTCGCGGTCGGCCTGCTGATGGCCGCCGACCCGATCGGCGCGGTCGTCGGCTCGCTGCTGTTCGAACGGCTGTCCGAGCTGACCCGACTACGGTCGGTCGGCTGGCTCGGGGTGGCCGCCGGCGTGCCGATAGCGGCCTGCGCGCTGTATCCGGACCTCGTGCTGTCGATGGTCCTGTTCGCGTGCAGCGGGGCCGCGGCGACGATTTACACCATTCAAGCGATGACCACCGCATCCCGATTGCTACCTAATTCGGTACGGGCCCAGGGAATGGGATTCGCGTCCGCGGTCATCCAGTCGGTGCAAGGGGTAGGCGCACTTGTCGCGGGCGCATTCGCTCAGGTGTTCACGCCGGCCGGCGGAATGGCGGTCGTCGGCTGTGTCGGTGTGGTGCTGGCCGCCGGACTGGCGCTGGCATGGCGGCGGGTCGCGAATCCCGCGCAACTGGCCGTGCAGCTGACCAGCTGAACGGTGAACACGGCCGGCGACGGATGGCGGGCCGCCGCCGACCCCGTTGGACGGATCACCTTGATCTGATCAGGTTGTCCTACCACGCATAGTGTCAACCTCCGTTGCGCTAGCCGGGTGGTCCTGATCCGATTCCAGAACACACTCCGCAGCTTCCCGCATACTCCATGGAAACCGTGGGGGGAGAGCCATGGCGAGCATACGACAAGATGACCTTGGGGTGGCAAGAATCGCGAAATGGCCGTTGTGGGGGCGGCCGGTGCTCTCGATCTGGTATGTGCTCGCGGTCGATCTCGCCGCATTGGCGGTGATCGCGGCGGCGTTCTACGAACGTGTCGATCTGCCGGTGGTGACCGCGGCGGCCCTGGCCGCCGCGGCTTTTGTGCAGGGGGAGGCGTCCCGGCGCATAGAGCGGCTACGCCGGGTGATGAGCGGCTCCGTGCACATCAACATGGTGTCGGTGTGGGTGTTCGCGGCCGTGCTGACGCTGCCCATGTCGTGGGTGGCCGTGCTGACCGCCCTGGTCTCGGCGCACGTCGTCGTGCGCAGCTACCGGGTCCAGCGCAGCTATCCGCACCGGCAGGTGATGAATGCCGCCGCGATGATCCTGGCGGCTTGGGCCGCCCGGCTGGTGCTGGACGCGGGGGGCGTGCCGGTGCTGACCCGTGCGACCGACCTGGACGCTGTGTCCATCGGCGTCGTGCTGGCCGCGGCCGTCGCGTTCTTCGCCGTTGACGGCGTGCTCATCGCGGTCAGCCTGCGGATCGACAGCGGCACACGGTCGCTGCCGGACCTGGTCGGCTCGGTCGACGACAACGCGCTGGAGCTGGCCACCATCTGCATCGGCGCGGTGATCGGCCTTGTGCTCGTGTACCAGCCGTTCGCGCTGCTGTTCCTGTTCGTGCCGCTGTTCGTGCTGCACCGCAGCGTGCTGGTCAAGCACCTGGAGGAGTTGGCGACCAAGGACCAGAAGACCGGCCTGCTCAACGCCACCACCTGGCAGGACGTGGCCAGCAAGGAGCTGACCCGTGGCTCGCCGTTCGGCGTGCTGATGGTCGACCTGGACCACTTCAAGCGGGTCAACGACACCTACGGGCACCTCGCCGGGGACGAGGTGCTCAAGGCCGTCGCCGGCACCGTGCGGCGGTCGGTGCGGGACTACGACACGGTCGGCCGGTTCGGCGGCGAGGAATTCGTGGTGCTGCTGCCCGGCCTGCGCAACCGGGACGTGCTGGCCATCGCCGAACGGATCCGACGGGCCATCAGCCAGCTGCGGGTGCCGCTACCCGACAGCGACACGGTGCTGTCGACGTTGTCGGCGTCGATCGGCGCGGCCGTCTATCCCGAGGCGGCTTTGGGCGTGGACGAGCTGGTGCACGCCGCCGACACCGCCCTCTACCGGGCCAAGCGGGCCGGGCGGAACCGGGTGGTGAGCAGCCTGGCCGTGATCGACACCCGAACGGGGTAGCGTCGCCGCGCGTCGCCGGTTCGCGGCCACCACAATGGGGAACACTCCGGCGAGGAGGTGGACCCATGACCGAGCCGTCCCACAGCGCCAAGTCGACCGGTGGCGCCGCCGAACGTGACAAGCCGGCGGTGCCGCCGATGCGGGACGCCGAGACGGGGATCGATGCCGGGGCGATGCCCGGCGCGCCCGAGGCGCCGGCCGTCCCGGCGGTGCCGGGCGGGGCCGTGCCCGGTGGCGGCGCGGTCGTCGAGCCCGAGCAGCCCAGCGCCGCGCCCGTGCGCATCAAGCACACCCGGATCAGCGGCCTGTGGACCGGCATCATCGTCGCCGCCGTGGTCCTCTTGCTGCTGCTCGTCTTCATCGTGCAGAACAACAGCTACGTGACGATCTACTTCTTCGGCTGGGGCGGCGAGTTCCCGCTCGGCGTCGCCCTGCTGCTGGCGGCGATCTGCGGCGTGCTGCTGGTCGCGATCCCGGGCTACGGCCGGATCATCCAGCTGCGGCGGTCGTTCCGTAAGGCCAACACCCGCAAGTAGTCAGCGCAGGCGCAGCGGCGGGCCGACGAAGTCGAGCCCGCCGACTTCTGCCGCCGCGGCCAGCGCGTCCATGTCGTACGGGCCGTCGGCGCGGCGGTCGTACTCGAGGAAGAAGCCCTCGAGCCCGGCCGGCGCGGTGATCACCAGCAGCCGTCCCGGCGTGTCGCCGATGTTCTGGAAGGTGTGCGGGGTGCCGCGCGGGCCGAAGGCGAGGCCGCCGGTGGACTGGTGCACCAGCTCTTGGCCCAGCAGGAAACGGAAGTCGCCGTCGAGCACGTACCAGAGCTCGTGGTCGCGGGTGTGCACGTGCTCGCCCGGGCCTTCGCCCGGCTCGAAGACGAGCTCGAAGGCCGACAGGCTCCCTGCGGTGTCGGCGGCGCCCAGTTTGACCAGGCCGTAACCCCTGGCCGGCAGGATGATCGGTGTTCCCTCGGCGGCGCCGACCGTGGTCGCGGTCATGACTCGACGTGGTCGCCGTGGCGGTGGACCGTCTGCCACACGCCGTCCTCGCGCCGGTAGACGTGGGTGACGCGCAGCGTGTACGTGACGGTCCTGCCGTTGATCACGGCGGTCTTGTGCTCGAAGCCGACCGTGTAGGCGAGATCGCCGCTCGCCCCGGCGGCGACCAGCTCGAACTCGTAGGCGTCCAGGCCGGAGAAGCTGGCCGCCACCTCCTTGAACAGGCCGCTGACCTCGTCCCAGCCCCGTCGCACCGGCGCCTTCGACGCGCCGAACACCGTCACCGGATCGGCATGCGACCAGGTCTGGCCGCGGGGTTCGGCGTCGCCACGGCACAGCGCCTGCTCGGCGGCGAGCTGCCGCGGCAGCATCTCGGCGAGGAACTCTTCGGTTACCATGGCAACCTCCGATACAGTCGAGCTATATCCAATACGGTGAGGGTGTATCCAACCTTGGGCGATGTCAAGAGGCGCTACGACGCCAGCCGCCGCCGCGAGCAGGCCGCGGAGAACCGCGCGCGGATCCTCGCCGCCGCGCGGGAATCGTTCGAGGTCAGGGGCTACGGCGGCACCACGATCGCCGAGATCGCGCGGACGGCCGGGGTCGCCGCGGAGACCGTCTACGCGACCTTCCGGAACAAGCCGACCCTGCTGTACCGGGCCTGGGACATCGCCGTCGGCGGCGACGAGCAGGACGTCCACCTGCTCGAACGGCCCGAGCTGCAAGCCGTGTTCGCCGAACCCGACCTGCCGACGCGGCTACGCCTGTTCGCCGCGGTCAACACCGTGGTCATGCGGCGGACCGCCGGGCTGCGCCTCGCCGTTGAAACCGCCGCCGAGTCCGAGCCGGCCGTCGCCGTGTTCCTCGAGGGGATCGACGCCGCCCGATTCGCGGCCATGGGCGTGCATGCCTTGCGGGCCAAGGAGACCGGGCAGTTGGCGGTGTCGGAGGAGGAGTGCCGTGACGTGCTGTTCGCC
This sequence comes from Kutzneria chonburiensis, assembly GCF_028622115.1. Lineage (NCBI taxonomy): Bacteria > Bacillati > Actinomycetota > Actinomycetes > Pseudonocardiales > Pseudonocardiaceae > Kutzneria > Kutzneria chonburiensis. Next base: position 3,982,716 of record NZ_CP097263.1, on the reverse strand, counting down.
ATGACCGACGGCACCCTGTGGCGCACCCTCGTCGTACGCCAGGGCTGGTCCGACGACCGCTACGCCACCTGGCTAGGCACCCTCTGGGCCACCACCCTCGCCGCCCCCTGAGATTATTCGGCACATGCGGTCCGTACTTGCCTCCTGGAGGCAAGTACGGACCGCATGTGACACAAAATCAGCCGCGGGGGAGCACCTCGGGGAGCACGGTGGTCAGCTGCCGCCAGTCGGTGCCGACCACGCTGGCGCCCTTGCTCGCCATCAGTGCGACCCGGTCCTGGGCCTGCTGCACGGTCGGGTTCACGTCGTCGATGGCCGGCTTGACGTTCTCCGCGTCGGTCATGATCAGGAAGTAGTGGTTGTTCACGTAGAACGAGGTGTCGATGCCGCCGTCGATGTAGCCGCTGGCGTCGCCGTCGAACACCACGAACCACGGGCGCAGCGACGTGTCGCTGTACCGGGTGCGCGGGTCGCCGGACGCCGCGTTGTGGACGGCCGGGAAGATCTGTGCCTGGGCAAGGTTGCCGGCCGCGGCCAGGCCCTTCATGTACTGGGCGTACTCGACGTCGGTCCACAGGTGGTCGGTCGGGTTCTGCTCCTCGACCGTGCCGGGAATGATCTCCACCATGACCTTGCCGGCCATCGCCGCCCGGGTCGGCCAGTTGTTCGCCTTGGCCGCGTCGTCCAGCGTCGGGTACGAGCCGAGCAGGTCGATCGGCCGGAACACCCGGCTGCCAAGGCTGTTGTGCACGTAGCTGTCGAGGGTGTCCGGGCCCATCCCGATGTTGCCGGCGAACCCGGCCTTGAGCTCGATCTTGACGGTCAGCGGCCCGGCGCCGGGGTGGTTGCCCAGCCACACGTTGATGTCGTCGAGGCAGTCGTTGAGGTTCTGGTTGCGCGTGCCGCCGTACAGGTTGGCGGTCGGCGACTTGGCCTGCACGCAGTTGTTGTCGCTGCCGATCGGGTTGCTGTGGCTGACGTTCCACTTGTGCGTGAAGACGTTGAACCAGGCGTCCAGCTCGACCAGGTTCGCGCCGGCGTCCAGCGACTGCGCCAGGTACTGGTACGCGGCGGTGTCGTAGGTGTTGTGGATGCCGACGGTGGTGGCCTCGGACAGCCGCAGCGACCCGGTCCCGTCGGCGCTCGCCGTCCCGGCGGTCAGCCCCGCCAGCGCCAGCACCGCGACCACGACCTTGCTCACGCGCATAGGGATCTCCTCAGTCCTGATGTGAGCGGGTGAGGTGTGGCGGCACCCGGAGTGGGACCCTACTTGCGGGTAGCGCGCGCCAACAGGGCTGATCGTCGCTGGTCGCCGAATGGCTGAACGCCGTTAACCTGATCTGTCGTTTCCGCCGGTCGAGTCCGGTTTTCGGGAGGCGTGTGAGCGAAGCCTCCCCGCCGATTAGTTGCACTCCCGATAGTAGGAAGGCAAAGTATTTAGGAGGTCACCCCGAGGAGTCGCCATGAGCGGAACCGCTGCTCTCCACAAGCCGAGCAACCCGGTCCGGTTCATCACCGCCGCCAGCCTGTTCGACGGGCACGACGCCGCGATCAACATCATGCGGCGCATCCTCCAGTCGCAGGGCGCCGAGGTGATCCACCTGGGCCACAACCGGTCGGTGGACGAGGTCGTCACCGCGGCGATCCAGGAGGACGCGCAGGGCGTCGCGATCAGCGCCTACCAGGGCGGGCACGTCGAGTACTTCACGTACCTGGTGGAGCTGCTGCGCGAGCGCGGCGCCGGGCACGTCAAGGTGTACGGCGGCGGGGGCGGCGTGATCGTGCCGCGGGAGATCGAGCTGCTGCACTCGCGGGGCGTGGCCCGCATCTTCTCGCCGGCCGACGGCCAGCACATGGGCCTGGCCCAGATGATCAACACCATGGTCGAGTCCTGCGACACCGACCTGTCCGAGACCGTCCCGGCCAGCTGGGACGGCCTGTTCACCGGCGCGCAGGACGCGCTGTCCCGGGCCATCACGGTGATCGAGGCCGGCAAGCTGTCCGACCAGCTGCGGGCGGCCATGGCCGACGCGGTCGGCGACCGGCGGGTGCCCGTGCTGGGCATCACCGGCACCGGCGGCTCCGGCAAGTCCTCGCTGACCGACGAGATGGTCCGCCGGTTCCGCCTCGACCAGCAGGACAAGCTGCACATCGCGGTGCTGGCCGTCGACCCGTCACGGCGGCGCGGCGGCGGCGCGCTGCTGGGCGACCGGATTCGGATGAACTGCCTGGACCGTGAGCGGGTCTTCTTCCGTTCCATGGCAACGCGCCGGGCCGGCGCCGAGGTGCCGGACGGCCTGGCCGACGCCATCCTGGCCTGCAAGGCCGCCGGCGCCGACCTGATCGTCGTGGAGACGCCGGGCATCGGCCAGGGCGACGCCGCGATCGTGCCCTTCGTCGACCACTCGCTGTACGTGATGACGCCGGAGTTCGGCGCCGCGTCACAGCTGGAGAAGATCGACATGCTGGACTTCGCCGACGCGGTGGCGATCAACAAGTTCGAGCGCCGTGGGGCCGAGGACGCCCGCCGGGACGTGGCCCGCCAGCTGGTGCGCAACCGCGAGGCGTTCGGCTCGACGTGGCAGGACATGCCGGTCTTCGGCACCAGCGCCGCCACCTTCAACGACGACGGCGTCACCGCGCTGTACCAGCATCTATTGGCGGAGTTGGGTTTCGAGCACGGTGTGCTGCCGGTGGTCGAGGGCAAGGTGTCGACCTCGGCGTCCACCATCGTGCCGGCGGCTCGGGCCCGCTACCTTTCCGACATCGCCGACACCGTTCGCACGTACCACAAGCGGACCGGCGAGCAGGTCGAGGCCGTCCGCGCGCACACGCATCTCGTACAGGCGCAGAAAGCCTTGGACGCCGCCGGAAAGTCCACTTCGGACCTTTCCGAGCTGGTGGAGGCCAGCGAGCGCAAGGTGGACCGGGACAGCGCCGACCTGCTGGCCGACTGGCCGCGCACGGTCGAGCAGTACTCCGGCGACGAGCTGGTGTTCCGGGTGCGGGACAAGGAGATCCGCACCGAGCTGACCCGGGAGACGCTGTCCGGCAACAAGGTGCGCCGGGTCAGCCTGCCGCGGTTCGACGACGAGGGCACCCTGCTGCGCTGGCTGCGCAACGAGAACCTGCCCGGTCGCTTCCCTTACACGGCAGGCGTTTTCCCGTTCAAGCGGGACGGGGAGGACCCGGCCCGGATGTTCGCCGGCGAGGGCGACGCGTTCCGTACCAACAAGCGGTTCAAGCTGCTGTCCGAGGGCTCGGCGGCGACCCGCCTGTCCACCGCCTTCGACTCCGTCACCCTCTACGGCCGCGACCCCGACACCCCGCCGGACGTCTACGGCAAGATCGGCACCTCCGGCGTGTCCATCGCGTCGCTGGAGGACATGAAGGCCCTCTACGACGGCTTCGACCTCACCTCGCCGACCACCTCGGTGTCGATGACGATCAACGGCCCGGCCCCGACGATCCTGGCGTACTTCCTCAACACCGCGATCGACCAGCGGGTCGAGGCGTTCCGGGCCGAGCACGACCGTGAGCCCGACGCGCAGGAGTCGGCCGAGCTGCGGGCGTGGGCGCTGGCCAACGTGCGCGGCACGGTGCAGGCCGACATCCTCAAGGAGGACCAGGGCCAGAACACCTGCATCTTCTCCACCGAGTTCAGCCTGCGCATGATGGCCGACATCCAGGAATGGTTCATCGCCAACAAGGTGCGCAACTTCTACTCGGTGTCGATCTCCGGCTACCACATCGCCGAGGCCGGGGCCAACCCGATCAGCCAGCTGGCCTTCACGCTGGCCAACGGGTTCACCTACGTCGAGTCCTACCTGGCCCGCGGCATGAGCATCGACGACTTCGCGGCCAACCTGTCGTTCTTCTTCTCCAACGGGATGGACGCCGAGTACAGCGTGATCGGCCGGGTGGCCCGGCGGATCTGGGCGGTGGCCATGCGGGACCGCTACGGGGCCAACGAGCGGTCGCAGAAGTTCAAGTACCACGTGCAGACCTCGGGGCGGTCGCTGCACGCGCAGGAGATGAACTTCAACGACATCCGCACCACGCTGCAGGCCCTGTGCGCGCTGTACGACAACTGCAACAGCTTGCACACCAACGCCTATGACGAGGCCGTCACCACCCCGACGGAGAGCTCGGTGCGTCGGGCCATGGCCATCCAGCTGATCATCAACAAGGAGTGGGGCCTGTCGATGAACGAGAACCCGTTGCAGGGTTCGTTCGTCATCGACGAGCTGACCGACCTGGTCGAGGAGGCCGTGCTGGCCGAGTTCGACCGGATCTCCGAGCGCGGTGGCGTGCTCGGCGCCATGGAGACCGGCTACCAGCGTGGCCGGATCCAGGACGAGTCGATGCTGTACGAGCAGCGCAAGCACAACGGCACGCTGCCGCTGATCGGTGTGAACACCTTCCTCGCGCCGCAGGTCGACGAGGGGCCGGTGGAGATCGAGCTGGCCCGTGCCACCGAGCAGGAGAAGGAGTCCCAGGTCGACCGGACCCTGGACTTCCAGCACCGGCACCGCTCCGACGCCGCCGACGCGCTGGCCCGGCTGCGCACCGCCGCCACCACCGGCGAGAATGTCTTCGCCGTGCTCATGGACGCCGCCCGGGTGTGCACCCTCGGCCAGATCACCGAGGCGTTCTTCGAGGTCGGCGGTCAGTACCGACGCAACATCTGACCCGTTCCGCTGAGAGCAGCGGACCCGCTTGAAGCGGGTCCGTCTGCTCTACCGTCGAGGCCATGATCTTCACGGGGGACTTTCGCCGGCTGTTCGTCGGGAACTCGGTGTCGCTACTGGGATCCAGCGTGACGACGGTGGCTTTGCCGCTGGTCGCGGTGGTTGCCCTGCACGCTTCGCCGGTCGACATGGGTATCCTCGGCGCGGCCGGCTTTCTGCCGCACCTCGTGCTCGGCCTGCCGGCCGGCGTGTGGGTGGATCGCTTGCCGTACAAGCGAATCCTCGTGTTGGCCGACCTCGGTCAGCTGGTGCTGATCGGCTCGGTTCCGTTGGCTGCGGCGTTCGGCGTGCTCAGCCTGGCCCAGCTGTACGTCGTGGTCGTCCTGGCCGGCGTATGCGCCCTGTTCGACGCCGTTGCCGGACAGTCGTTCACGCCCATGCTCGTGCCGCGTGAGCAACTGCTGTCGGCCAACAGCGCCCTGATGCTGACCAGCTCGACCGTCAATGTGACCGGGTCGGCCCTCGGCACCGGCCTCGTCGCGCTGCTCGCCGCGCCGCTGGCCATGATCGTCGACGCCGCGTCGTTCCTGGTCGCGGCCCTGTGCAAGCTCCGGATCACAGTCCCCGGCGTGCCCGTCGCCGTGCGGCACAAGGCTGATCTCTTCGGTGGGCTGCGCATCGCCTTCACGCATCCCGTGCTGCGGCCCGTGACGATCGCCGCCACTCTCGGCGCGCTCGGCGGTCAGATGCAGAACACCGTCTTGGCGCTGTATTTGATTCATGTGCTGGGCTTTTCGCCTTGGCTGGTCGGCGTCTTGGTGACCGTCGCCGGTGTCGCCGGCATGCTCGGTGCCCTCGTCACGCCCACGGTCACACGCCGCCTCGGCCCCGGCCGGACCTTCGTGCTCGGCATGCTCGTGTCGTCGCTCGCCGGCTTTGTCCTCGTTGTCGGTCCGGCCTTGCTCTCCCAGGTCTTTCGCGGTGTCGGGCCGTCGTTGTACGGCGTCAACCAGCAGACCTTCCGCCAGACTCTCGTTGCCCCCGACCAGGTGTCCCGCGTCAACGCCGGTTGGCGGTTCCTGGTCTACGGCACCCAGCCCGTCGGCGCACTTCTCGGAGGCTTGTCGGGCACCCTGGACTTGCGCGTTACCCTCGTCGTCAGCACCGCGTTGATGCTCGCCGGCACCGCACTGGCGTTGCCCGTCACGCGCTCGTCCTGACCGTTGTGCCGGACCTTGGAACACCTCCTTGCCGTACTCACGGTTACGGGACACGCTGCATCACTCGCGTGCGACCGAAGTGGGGCGGGGGAAATGGCCGGACAATCACGTGGAGCCGTGCTGCTCGACGAGTTCGTCGCCGTGGTCCGCGATCCGGCATGGTGATGACCGCCCTGCAGCCGGAGCAGCGGGCCGGGATCTTGCCCTTGGCCGCGGCGTTGACCACGCCCGCCATCTTCCGGGCCATCAGCGGCTTGCACCCGCGCCTTCGTGCCGTCGCCGGCTACCACTGCGGGCTCACCGACCGCCACGGCGTTCCGATGGCCGCTCGTCGGGGCAAGATGCTCCGTCCGGCCCTCGTGTTCCTGGCTGCGCGATCCGTCGGCTCCGGTGTGGAACGGGCCGTCGCCGGTGCCACCGCCGTGCAGCTCGTGCACGAGTTTTCCTTGCTGCACGACGACATCATGGACGGCGACCCGGAGCGCCGCGGCCGATTGGCCGCGTGGCGCGTGTTCGGCACCTCCGTCACCCTCCTCGCCGGCGACGCCCTGTTGGCTTCCGCCGTCGCCACCCTCGACGGCCTCCCCGCCGCCCAGTCCGAGCTCGCCGCCGCGATGACCCGGTTGTGCTGGGGGCAGGCCGAGGACCTGCACACCGGCCCCGAGCCTTCCGTCGCCCATTGGGAACAGCTGGCCGCCGCCAAGTCCGGCGCATTGTTGGCCGCCTCTTGCCGTATCGGCGCTGTGCTCGCCGACGCCGATCCCACTTCCACCGCCGAGCTCGGCCGCTGCGGCTTCCACCTCGGCCTCGCCTTCCAGGCCATCGACGACTGGCTCGGCATCTGGGGCGACCCGGCTTGCACCGGCAAGCCCGTCGGCACCGACATCGCCGCCCGCCGCCTGTGCCTGCCGGTCGTCTTCGGGCTCGCCGATCCCGGTCCGGCGTCGAGGCATTTGACCGAGCTCCTGCTCGTGGAGTCCGTCCCCACCCTCAGCGACTTCGCCTCCGTCGTCGCCGCCCTCGACCTCTCCCACGCCGGCGAGTCCACCCTCGCCTACGCCCGCCGCCACGCCACCCTCGCCCTCGACTGCCTCGCCACCTTGCCCCTGCCGCCCGCCGTGCTCGGCGAGTGGTCCGAGCTGATCAGGTTCCTCACCGCCCGCACGGCGTAGCTGTCACAGATCGGTGCCGCGCCTTGTCTTCACTGCATACCGAGACCTACGGAGGTTGGTGCAGTGCACGACATGGGCTCAGGGGTCGGGCCGAAGATGCTGGCAGACGTCACGCCACCGTTCATTCCTGAGGGTGCCTCGGGAATGACGGTGCTGGTCGAATGGCCACCGGGGCACCCGGGGACGCCGCCGCACCGGCACTCGGGGCCGTGCTTCGGCTACGTGCTCGAAGGGGCGATCCGGTTCGAGCTGGAAGGCGAGCCGGAAGTGGTGATCAAAGCGGGGGAGACGCTGTACGAACCGGGTGGCGACAAAATCCACTACCAGAACGGGAACGCGTCGAGCGACGAGCCGGCGAAGTTCGTCGTGACGATGCTGTGTGCGCCGGGGGCGCCGATGCTGACGATGGTGGACGACGAAGAGCTGGCGCGGAGGGCGCACCTGCGTGCGCCACGGCCTGACTGACGTGGCGTACGAACCGATCGCGGGCAGCGGCTGACGCGATGTCGAAGGTGTAGCGGCACCGATCCCGGTCAGGACACCGGGATCGGTGCCGATGACCGGGATCCGCTGCCCGAGCCTGACGGTCGGCACGCTGTGTGACAGGGGATCAGGCGTTCCAGCCGCCGTCGACCACGATCTCGGCGCCGGTGACGTAGGACGCCCCAGGGCCGACGAGGTAGGCGACGGCGTCAGCCACCTCCTCGGCCTCCGCGTAGCGGTGGAGCGGTATCTGCGCCAGCGCCTGCCGGCCGAGGTCGCTGTCCGGCGGCATCGCCATGTCCGTCATGGCCCAACCCGGCACGACGGTGTTGGCGGTGATCCGGCGCGGCGCGAGTTCGTGCGCCCAGGAGCGGGCGTACATGGCCAACGCCGCCTTGCTCGCGGAATAGTCCGCGAAGCCGGCCGACCCGGCGCGCTTGCCGGCGACCGATCCGAACAGGACGATGCGTCCCCCGTCCGGCATGTGGGCCAGCGCCGCCTGGGTGGTCGCCACGACCCCGTGCACGTTGACCGCCCACAGCCGCTCGACGTCGGCAACGGGCACGGTCCCCATCGGCCCGCCGGTGAAGATCCCGGCCGGGCTGATCACGATGTCGATCTTTCCGAAGTCGGCCGCGACCTGTGCCACCATCGCCTCGACCTCGGACCGGACGCCCTGGTCGGCCTGGTAGTGCTCGGCGCGCACGCCGGCCGCCCGTGCATCCGCCACGACGTTCGCGGCCTTGTCCTTCCGCTGGTGGAAGGTGATGGCCACGTCGGCGCCGGCGGCCGCGAGCCGGCGGACCGTCGCCGCACCGAGCCCACGACTGCCGCCCGTGACCAGTGCTACTTTCCCGACCAGTGCCTTGTCCGTCATCGAGCCTTCTCTTCCGGTGGGTGTTGTTCTGTGCCGCAGTGCCGGGTCCCGCTTTTTCTCCGGCCGGCCCGATTCACCTGAGCGGTGAAATGTGACCGTCATGGTGCGGTATGCGAAGTGTCGGGCTCAAGGCGATTGACCGGTCGGGCAGTGATCAGGGCCCGCCGGGTAGCACTCTGGGCAATTCAGGGAAACCGAAGCGCAATTCGTGGAATTGCCGCGTCAGCTGAGCCGATGGAGATACGGGGTCTGGGCCGGCAGGGTCCCGTCATGGGCGAATCGGGCCCAGGCAGCCCGGAGTTCACGTCCGATCGGGAGGCGCTCGTCGAGGTGTCCGGCGTATTCGCCGAGCATGGCGGCGTCCGCCCAGTCGGCGTCCGAGCCGAACAGGAAAGGAAGTTCGAGAGAGTGCGGGGAGCCGAAGTCGGTGTGGTCGGGCTTCCAGTCCATACGGTAGTGCCCGGCCTGGCCGCCGGCCGCGCGCCAGTCCTTCGCCAGCCGCCGCGCGGGATGATCGAACAGACGCGCGGTCGCGATCTTCGAGATGCCGTCGACGACCGTTCGCCCGACTGGTCCGAGCTTCATCAGGCGCGCGACGGACCGGTCGATCCGGGCCAGCGGCAGGGCGTCATCGCGAATGTGCAGCAGGAGGAGGTCGATGCCGGGGGCGTGGCGCGCGATGACGGCCGGCACCTCGCTCTCCGGCGGAAGTGGATACTCACCGTAGTGGAACCCGAGCGGCATACCGCCGGTCCAGCCGAACGTCCGCCCCGCTCGGGCGGCGATCTCCTGCACCTCGAGCAGGTCTTCGGCCGAGAGGTCCCGGGGACGCGTCCGCAACGCCTCGTCGGCGGCGGCTCGGACCGCGCGGTGCAGCGCGGCGCGGCCGGCCCGCATGCCCAGCGGCGCGCTGTGCGTGATGGCCCGCCGGTAGAGGCCGCGCGCCGGTTCGCTGAGCAGGAGTGACGCCACCGAGTCGCCGCCGGCCGACTGCCCGAAGATGGTCACGTTCGCCGGGTCGCCGCCGAAGGACGCGATGTTCCGGGCGACCCACCGGAGCGCCAGCAGCTGGTCCCGCAGCCCGAGGTTGGTCTCGACGCCCTCGCGAGTCGGCGTGAGATAGCCGAAGATCCCGACTCGGTAACTCACGGTGACGACGACGACCTTGCCTTCCGCGGCCAGTCGGGTCGGCCGGTACCGGGCCGATTCGCCACTTCCGGTCACATACGCGCCGCCGTGGTAATAGACCATCACCGGCGCCCCGGCAGCGTCGCGGGGCGCGTGCACGCTGAGCACCAGGCAGTCCTCGCTCGCCTCGAGCCCGGCCAGCACGTCGCCCATGACGTATTCGATGAAGTTGGGCACCTGTGGGCAGTAGGGACCGGGCCGGGTGGCGTCGACCGGGTCGGTCCACGGCTCGACGGCGACGGCTGGGGCGAAGCGTTCGGCCATGCCGTAGTGGACGCCGCGCGCGACGAGGAGCTCGTCTGTCTCCGTGACGGTGAGGGGTCCGTCCGCTGTCCGCACGACCCGGGTGGTCATGACGGTCCGACCTGCTGCCGGGTGGCGCGGACGGTGACGGTCAGCCAGAGGTAACGGCCGGCCATGCCTTTCATTGCGGTGATGCCGTGCGCGTAGCGGTCGATCTTCCCGGTTGCCGCTATGCGGATGTCCGCGGCATCGACCTGGAGGGATTCGAGGCTGAATTCGGCGGGAGCCGCCGCGCCACGGGCCGTGAGGACTCCCCGCAGCTGCCAGATGCCGTCGACCTGCTCGATGGATGTCGACGTGAACGAGATCTCCGGATATGCCTCGGCGTCGAGGAACGTCGTGGATTTCACCTTCCGGTCACGTGCGGTGTTGCCGGACGCGAAGCTGAGCGTGCTCGCCGCGGCGTGCACGGTCGATTCCTCGGGCGGAACGGTCACGGCGATCTCGCCCCCGGTCAGCCCGAAACTGCCACGCACGGTGCCGGTGCCGAACTGGTGCTTCGCCCGGAAGGTGATTCTCGAGTCGAGCGTGTCGATGCGGTAGACACCTTTGCTGGGCGGTTTGATGGTCATCGGAACCTCCTGACTTGAATGTTCAAGTTGAGCCTAGTGTAGGATGACATGAAAGTTCAAGTCAGGGGAGGGTGCTGGTGGAGCCGTACGACGACCGCGAGGCGCGATGGTTGAGCAGCGACGAGCTGGCGGCCTGGCGGGCGGTCACGCTGCTCGTCGCCCGGTTGCCGGCGGCGCTCGACCAGCAGTTGCAGCGCGATTCGTACCTCAGCGTGGTGGAGTACCACGTCCTCGTCGGCCTAGCCGAAGCGCCGGACCGCCGGATCCGGATGTCGGTGCTGGCCGCACTGGCCGGTTTGGAGCTGTCGCGGCTGTCGCATCTGGTGAAGCGCCTGGAACGCCGTGGACTGGTGTATCGCGAGCCCGATCCGGCCAACGGGCGCTACACGCTCGCCGTCCTCACCGACGAGGGGGCAAGGTGCCTGGCCGCCGCGGCTCCCGGCCATGTGGCCGAGGTGCGCCGCCTGGTCGTCGACGTGCTCGCCCCGGAGGATCTGACCGCTTTCGGCGCCATCGCGACGACGCTCAACGAGCGGCTGGACGAGTGCGGTGAGGACCAGCCGTGACCCGGCGGAGGACCGCGCCCGGCGCGCGTGAAGGTGCGCGCCAAGGCGACGGTCCGCCGCGGAAATTCCCTTGGGGCACAGGTGCTCAGAGCGGCTTGGCGAGCTCCTCGTTCATCAGCAGAAACGTGCCAAGGCCGTGCTGGTCGTTCACCGTGCGCGGCCGGCTGTAGTAGCCGGACAGCGAGCCGGTGACGGCCGTGCCGGGGCAGATGTCGGCGATGTTGGTACGGCCGTCGGAGCCCAGGGTCACCTTCTGCAACACGCCCTGGTACCCCTTCTGCGCCGCCGACGACAGGCTCGACGGCACGTAGCCTGCCCGCACCGCGCGGGAGATCGCGTAGGTGTACATGCAGGAAGCCGAGGTCTCGGTCCAGTTCTGCGAGTCGGAGCCCTTGTCCACCACCTGGAACCACCGCCCGGTGGCCGGATCCTGGTACTTCACGAAGGCGTTCACCAGCTGCTGCACGTTCTTGACCAGCGGCGCCCGCCGCGAGTCGCCGGCCGGCAGGGCGTCGAGCACGTCGAAGTGGGCCAACGCCACCCAACCGACCGCCCGTGCCCAGTAATACGGCGAGGTGTGGGTGGTCTTGTTGGCCCACGACGCCTTGCCGTCGGCCGAATAGGCGTGGAACAGCAAGCCGGTCGACGACGTGAGATGGCCGAAGTACGTGGTGAGGTTGTGGGTCGCCTCCTGGAAGCAGTACGTCCCGTCGTTGTACTGCTTGCCGTAGTTGGCCAGGAACGGCTGGGCCATGTACAGGCCGTCGCACCAGAGCTGCTGTGTGAACGACGTGGAGTGCCACATCGCCCCGTCGCTGGTCCGCGGATAGCCCGGGAACCGGTTGCGGATCTGCTGCGCCGCCGTGCGGTAGCGCGCGTCGCCGGTCTCCCGGTGCAGGATCAGCAAGAGGTTGCCGGCCTGCATCGAGTCCAGGCTGTTGAAGGCGTCGTTGATGTGGCCCTTGCTGTCGACGGAGTAGTCCACCCAGCGCTTGATGTACGCCAGGTAGGACGGCGTGCGCAGGCGCTGGTAGACGAGGTAGGTGCCGTACAGGAACAGGCCCTGCGTGTAGCCCCAGCCGCCCAGCGACTTGGGGTCGGGGTTGCGGGCGATGGTCGAGTCGACCACCGCCTTGGACCAGTCCGTCGCGGCCGGCGCCGCCTGTGCGGTGCCCGCGGTGACGGCCAGCGCACCTCCCGTCAACACCGCCAGGCGGCCGAAGTCCCGCCGTGAGATCGACATGCTTCACCTCCAAGCCGGGCACCGGCGGCGAGCCCGACCCTGCTTGTGGGAGCGCTTTCTCCGCAGGAGTACACGGAGGTGCGTCACAGCCGCAAGAGGCCGGACGGGCCTGTGTGGCACACTCCGGACAGGAGGTTGGCTTTGGCAACTGATATCGCCGATGCCCGGACGGCCTGGATGGAGCCGGGGGCGTTCGAGGTGGCGCCGGGAGTGCACCGGATCCCGCTGCCGCTGCCCAACGACGGCCTGCGGGCGGTCAACGTCTACGCGATCGCGGACGGGGACGAGCTGGTGCTCGTCGACTCCGGCTGGGCGCTCGACGAGGCCCGAGATCGCCTTGAGCAAGCGCTGGGCAGCATCGGGCACGGGTTCGAGAGCGTCAGCCGGTTCCTGGTCACGCACGCGCACCGCGACCACTACACCCTGGGCATCACGCTGCGGCGGACGTTCGGCTCGCGGGTGAGCCTGGGCATCGGGGAGCAGCCGACCCTGGACGCCGTGATCAACGGCCAGGTCGAGGGCCAGCTGGCCGACCTGGTGCGTTGGGGCGCCAAGGACATGGCCGACCGGATGCGCGAGGGCATGAAGAAGCGCGGCGGCCCGCAGCCCGACGGCTACGAGCTGCCGGACGAGTGGATCCGGGGCACCGCGGACATCAAGCTGGGCAGCCGCACGCTGCGGGCGCTGCCGACGCCGGGGCACACCGCCGGTCACGTGGTGTTCCTGGACGTGGAGTCGTCGCTGCTGTTCGCGGGCGACCACATCCTGCCGCACATCACGCCGTCCATCGGCTTCGAGCTGGTCCGCCAGGAACTGCCGCTCGGCGACTACATGGATTCGCTGCGGCTGGTCCGTGAGCACCCGGACATGCGGCTGTTGCCGGCGCACGGCCCGGTCGCCGAGTCGACCCACAAGCGCGTGGACGAGCTGCTCGACCACCACCGCAAGCGCCTGGACGAGACCGAGCTGGCGCTCGGCCAGGACGAGGCGACGGCGGCCGAGGTGGCGGGCCGGATGGGCTGGACCCGCCACAACCGCAAGGTGTCCGAGATGGACTTCTTCAACAGGATGCTGGCCATCGGCGAGACCTCCGCCCACCTGGACGTGCTGGTCCGGGACGGACGGCTGCGTGCGTCCACAGTGGACGGAGTGACCCGCTACCTGGCCTAGCTCTTCACGGCGTTGATGAGCACGGTGTGTCGCAGGCCGGCCGCTTCGTCCCGCAGCGGCCGGCCGTAGCCCTCGGCCACGGCGACGATGGGCGTGCTGGTGACCCGCCAGCCGTGGTCGGCCAGCCACGCCACCGGGGCGAACGTCTTGCTGGGCCACATCTCGAGGATGTCGAAACCGAAGTCCTCGGCCATGCTGGCCATGGGCTGGAGGTTCTCCAGCTCCCGGACGTCGATGTCGACGTGCTCGATGGCGAACCGGCTGCCCGGCGCGGCCAGCTCGTCGACCAGCGTGAACAGCCGTTCGACGGCGTCGTTGGGCAGGAACGGCAGCAACCCCTCGGCCAGCCACGAACTCGGTGCCGTGCGGTCGAAACCGGCCCGTGCCAACGCTTCCGGCCAGTCATCGCGCAGGTCGACGTCCACGGGCCGGATGTCGGCCCGCGCCGAGATGCTCTGGTCGGTCAGCACGTTCTGCTTGAACTGCAACACCTTCGGCACGTCCAGCTCGTACACGACGGCGTCGGCCGGCCAGTCCAGGCGGTAGCCGCGCACGTCCAGGCCGGCGGCCAGCAGCACGGCCTGGCCGGTCTTCTCGGCGGTGAAGTACTCGTCGAAGAACCGGGACCGCACGCCCAGATAGTCGGCCATGTCCTGCCACGGCACGGTCGCGTCGGCCGGCCGCACCGGCATCGCCGGCTCCGGTCGCGCCGCGGCGACGAACAGCTCGGCGTACGGATCCGACACCAACGGTCGCGGACGATGGCTGTCGATCGCCCGCGCGGCGGCCACGGCCAGCGCGGTGATGCCGACATCCGTGACGATGTCCCAATCGGCCTGCTGCGTCATCGGTGACCCTCCCGACATCGCGTAGTCAGTTGCTCACCGAACGTATCACTTAGTAGGGCTAACCAACCTTGTGACCCGGGTCACCCGCCGGCCGATGCCCGAACGGTGTCCCGAATTCGCGAATTCGATGCACTTTTGGCCGGAGCCGTACAATTTCCGGCATCGGCCGGATCCGGGGAAGTCACATGCAGCTGCGCACGTCGACAATCGACACCATTCCGCAGGACGACGTCACGGTGTCCACCTATCGGTTCACCGAACTAGGCCCGGTCGGTATCGGCGAGGTCGCGTTCACCGGCGAGCTCCGGCTGGAATGCGACGACGTCGGCACCGGCTTCTACGCCCATCTGCCGCTCGCCGGCCGCTACCGGTCGTGGCACCGCGGCCTGGACATGATCGGCGACCGCAGCGCCACGCCGCTGCAACGGCCCGGCGCGCCGTTCGCCGGGCACTGGACGGCCGGCTACCGCGCGCTGTGCGTGCGCATGGAACCGGCGGTCGTCGAGGACGCGTGGACCCGCATGGGCGGCTCGAATCGGCCGGTGTACAGCCCGATCCTGAACACCGCCGACGGCTACGGCCGCGCCTGGGCCGAGCTGCTGTTCTCGATCACCCGCCAGCTCGCCGCGCCGGGAAACCTGCTGGCCCAGCCGCTCGTCGCGGCGCCGCTGGCCGACAGCCTGGTCACCGCTTTCGTGCTCGCGACGACCCCTGAGATGCCCGCCGCGCCGTCGCGGCCGGTGTCGGTGCGGGCCGCCATCGACGTGATCGAGTCCGACCCCAGCTCGCCGCTGACCCTGTCGCTGCTGGCAAGCCACTGCGGCGTCAGCCCGCGCGCCCTGCAGAAGGCATTCCAGCAGCACGTCGGCATGTCGCCGATGGAGTACGTCCGCGACGTCCGGCTGCGCCGCGCGCACGAGGAGCTGCGCGCCGCCGATCCGTTCGCCGACTCGGTGGCCGCGGTGGCCCGCCGCTGGGGCTTCGCCCATCTCGGCCGATTCGCCGCCGCGCACGAGGCCCGATTCGGCCAGAAGCCGCTGCGGACGCTTCGCGGCTAATCCCATTCGCTTACCGGACAGTTCCGCCGGCAAAGGCGATTCTGTCGCTAGCGTGTGAATTCGTGAGCAACGAACCTCTTGCCGATGTGCGCGACATGTACATGGCGCACACCATGTTCCGCCGCGAGATCGGCAACGCCCCCGCGCTGGTCCGTGGCGTCGCGCCGGGCGACGTCGACCGCGCGGTGATCGTCGCCGACCATCTCGCGATCGTCGACAACAGCCTGCATCACCACCACACCGCCGAGGACCGGCACCTGTGGCCGCGGCTGGCCGAGCGCGCCGGCGCCGAGGCCGAGCCCGTGGTGCAGGTGATGGAGGCGCAGCACGGCGCGATCGACAAGCTGCTGGACGAGCTCCGCACCGGGCTGGCCGACTGGCGCGGCACCGCCGACCCGGTGCTCGGCGCGTCGCTCGCCGACACCGCGGCCGAGCTGCACGAACGGCTCGTCGAGCACCTCGCCACCGAGGAAGACCGGGCGCTGCCGCTGATCGAGCGGCACATCACCGCGGCCGAGTGGGCCGGGATGATCGCCGACGGGGCCGGAGACGTCGATCCTTCGCAGATCCCGTTGATCTTCGGCATGATGGCCCACGACGCCGACCCGGACACCGTGCGGGACATCATCGCCCAGATGCCGCCCGAGGTCAGCGGCGTGCTCGGCGACCTGGCCGCGCAGGCCTACGCCGACCACGTGCGCAAGGTCTACGGGGTGAGCGCATGACCGAGCTGATGTTCGGCGCGCTGCTGGAGCAGGGCGCGGATCGCCCGCAGGACGTGATCGGCCTGGCCGAGCTGATGGAGCAGGTCGGGCTGGACGTCGTCTCGCTGTCCGACCACCCGTACTGGCCGGAGCGGCTGGACACCGTCGCGCTGCTGTCGGCCATCGTGGCCCGGACCTCGCGGATCACCGTGCTGCCCAACCTGATGAACCTGCCGCTGCGCCCGCCGGCCGGGCTGGCCCGCACCGCCGCCACGCTGGACATTCTCAGCGGCGGCCGGTTCGAGCTCGGCCTCGGCGCCGGCGCGCAGCAGATGTGGGAGTCGATCATCGCCGAGGGCGGGCCGGCGCGCGGCGCGGGGGAGTCCATCGAAGCCCTCGAAGAGGCGACCGAGTTGATCCGTGCACTGTGGACGTCCAAAGAGGACGTGAACTTCAACGGCGAGCACTACCACCTCGGCGGGGCGAAGCCGGGACCCGCGCCACTGCACGAGATCCCGATCTGGTTCGGCGCCTACCAGCCGCGGATGCTGCGGGCCACCGGCCGGCTGGCCGACGGCTGGATCCCGAGCTCGCCGTTCTTCCCGCCGGCCGCGCTCACCGACGCCAACCGCATCATCGACGAGGCCGCCGAGTCGGCCGATCGTTCACCCTCGGCCGTCCGGCGCGGCTACAACATCGACGGCGTCTTCGGCACTGAGCCCGGTTTCCTGCGGGGTTCGGCCAAGCAGTGGGCGGAGCAGCTGGCCGAGCTCGTGGTCGACGAGCGGATCACCGCGTTCTTCCTGTACCGCGTCCATGACCCGGACGTGCTGCGCCGGTTCGCCGCCGAGGTCGCGCCCGCCGTCCGCGATCTCGTGGCCTGACCAGCCGGACCGGCCCTGACCAGGGCCGGTCTTTTCGCGACCAAAGTAGTTGATGGAGTCCATCAACTAGCGCTACGCTTCTGTCATGACACGGCGAACAGACGTGGAGGGTCTGGTAGCGGCCCTGTTCACGGTCAACGCGTCCATGACGCGGGCGGCCAAGCAGCGGCCCAAGGCCAGCGAGCTGCGCCTGCTCCAGGTCGTCGCCCAGCACGAGGGCAGCCGGCCTTCTGAGCTGGCCGAACTGCTGGGCGTCGACCGGTCGCTGGTCACGCGGCAGCTCCGTGACCTGGAGGACGAGGGCAAGGTGACGGTCAGCCCCGATCCGCGGGACGGCCGGGCCTTCGTCGCCGAGCTGACCGAGCAGGGCCGCCAGCAGATCGCCGAGCTGACCGAGTTCGGGATGCGCCGCTTCGAGAGCTTCGTCGCCGACTGGGACGAGGCCGAGATCCGCGAGCTCACCCGGCTGCTGTGGAAGTTCGAGACCACCAAGAACGCCGTTGCCCGGCAACAGGACCAGCAGCGGCCGGAGCGTGGCCGCCGACGCAGAGGGGGAACCACCTCATGAACACGGCCAAGGCCCGCGTATTACTCATTTCGCTGCTCGACGCGGCGCTGGACATCGTGGTTCCGATCGCCGTCTATCTGGCCCTGCAACCCCTTGGCGTGCCGGCGATCCTGTCCCTGGCCGCCGGCGGCATCCTGATCGGCGGCAAGGCCGCGTTCGGCAAGCTCACCGACACGGGCGAGCGGGACACCGCCCTGCTGCTGACCTCGACGGTCATCGCGCTGGCCGTGCTGTTCGGCCTGTACGTGGTCGGCGTGAACACGGCGATCGCCATGGCCGCCGGCCTGGTCGTGCAGGGCATCGGCGTGGCGATCTCGATCACGCGCCGCCGCAAGCTGGACGGCTTCGCGCTGCTGGTGCTGACCGAGCTCGCGTTGGGCATCGCACTCAGCTTCGTCACCAGCGGCGACCCGCGCTTCCTGGTCGCCCGCCCCGCCTTCTACACCTTCGTCGCCGCGCTCTACGTGTTCGTGACCGTGTTTCGCGGCAAGGCTTTCATGTTCATCGCCAGCCGTCCGATGGCCGTCGCCGGCGACCCCAAGCGTGACGTCGCGTACGACCGGGCGTGGCAGAACTCGGCCGAGTTCCGCCGCCTGGAGCGCATCGGCACCGCCGCCTTCGCCGTCGTGCTGCTGGCCGAGTCGGTGCTGCGGGTCGTGCTGGCCTTCCAGTTCAACGCCGACGAGGTGATGGCCTCCAGCCTCGTCTCACAGCTGCCGGTGATCGCCCTGTTCGTGCTGTTCATCCTGGGATTCAAGGTGATCCTCGTGCCGCGCCTGACCAAGCTCGTCGAAGCCGAGATGCCCGTGGACGCCGCCTAACCCCATTGGGGTCCCATCCCCGGATCTTCCTCGAACACCAGCCAGGTCCGGGTGGCACGCACCCCCTTGATGCTCTGGATCTTCTCCAGCACCACCTCCCGCAGTGCCACGTTGTCCGGCGCGTGCACCAGGGCCAGCACGTCGAAGTCGCCGCCGACCAGGGCGAGATGCTCGATGTAGCGGATGCCGCGCAGCGCCTTGGCCACCGAGCGCCAGCTGTTCTGCTCGATCGTCAGCAGCACGTAGGCGCTGGTGCCGAGGCCGGCCCGGCGCGGCGAGATCTCCGCGCTGAAACCGGTGATCACCTGGTCGGCCAGCAGCCGGTCCAACCGTGCGTAGGCGCTCGTGCGCGAGATGTGCACGCGCTCGGCCAGCGTCCTGATCGACATCCGGCCGTCCCGGCGCAGCTCGGCCAGTATCGCGCGATCCACGTCGTCCAGCTCGGCGGCCGAACGTCCGGCCGGCCCGGGTGTGACGTCGGTCTCGATGGGCAAATGGCCCTCCAAACGGCCTCACAGCGGAAATCTGTCTCGGATCGTACGCCGGCGTCGGACAAGGAGCTCAGAATGTCGGAAAAGAGCCTGCAAACGTCTGCCGAAGGAGGACCCCGGTGTCCCACCCCGCCACCGACCTGCTGCCCTCGGCCACCCCCGTCCGCTACCTCGCCGAAGACGGCACCACCGTCGACGGGCCCGCCGGCTACACCCAGCCGAGCGTCGAGGAGCTGCGGGAAGCCCACCGCCGGATGGTGGTGGGACGCCGCTTCGATGCCCAGGCGACCGCCCTGACCAAGCAGGGCCGGCTTGCCGTCTACCCGTCCAGCCGCGGCCAGGAGGCGTGCCAGATCGCCGCCGCCATGGTGCTGCGCCGGGACGACTGGCTGTTCCCGACCTACCGCGACAGCATGGCGATGGTCTCCCGGGGCATGGACCCGGTCGAGGTGCTCACGCTGCTGCGCGGTGACGCGCACTGCGGGTACGACCCCAATGCGGCCCGGGTCGCCCCGCAGTGCACTCCTCTTTCCACGCAGACGCTGCACGCCACCGGGCTGGCGTATGCGATGCGGCGCAAGGGAACCGACGACGCGGTGCTGGCGCTGATCGGCGACGGCGCGACCAGCGAGGGCGACTTCCATGAGGCGCTGAACTTCGCCGCCGTGTTCGAGGCGCCGGTGGTCTTCCTGGTGCAGAACAACGGTTACGCGATCTCGGTGCCGCTGGAGAAGCAGAGTGCCGCGCCTTCGTTGGCGTACAAGGGAGTCGGCTACGGCGTGCGTTCCGAGCAGGTCGACGGCAACGACCCGGTGGCCATGCTCGCCGTGCTGCACAAGGCTTTCGAGCACGCGCGCGCCGGCAAGCCGTTCCTGATCGAGGCCCACACGTACCGCATCGAGGCGCACACCAACGCCGACGACGCCACCCGCTACCGTGACAGCGACGAGGTCGACCGCTGGCTGGACGCGGATCCGTTGGCCCGCCTGGAGAAGCACCTGCGGTCCATCGGCGCGCTGACCGATGAGGACGTGGCCGCCGCGCAGGCCGAAGGCGAGCAGCTGGCCGCCGACCTGCGCAGCCGGATGAATGCCGAGCCGCACCTCGACCCGATGACCCTGTTCGACCACGTGTACGCCCGGCCCACCACGCAGCTCGTCGAGCAGCGCGACCTGCTGGCCACCGAGCTCAAGGCCCAGGAGGGCTGATGGCCGCCACCACCATGGCGCAGGCGCTCAACCGTGCCCTGCGCGACGCCATGACGGCCGACGAGCGGGTGCTCGTCTTCGGCGAGGACGTCGGCCAGCTCGGCGGCGTCTTCCGCATCACCGACGGCCTGACCAGGGACTTCGGCGAGCAGCGCTGCTTCGACACGCCGCTGGCCGAGGCCGGCATCGTCGGTTTCGCGCTGGGCATGGCCATGGGCGGCTTCAAGCCCGTCGTCGAGATGCAGTTCGACGCCTTCGCCTACCCGGCGTTCGAGCAGATCACCTCGCACGTGGCCAAGATGCGCAACCGGACCCGTGGGCACCTGACCGTGCCCATGGTCATTCGGGTGCCGTTCGCCGGCGGCATCGGCGGCGTCGAGCACCACTGCGACTCGTCCGAGGCGTATTACGTGCACACGCCGGGGTTGAAGGTGGTGACGCCGGCGACCGTGAACGACGCGTACACGTTGCTGCGCGAGGCCATCGACGACCCGGACCCCGTGATCTTCATGGAGCCGAAGAAGCTGTACTGGTCCAAAGAGGACATCGAGCTCCGGCACCTCGACGAGCCGCTCGGTCACGCCGCGATCCGCCGGCACGGCAAGGACGCCACCCTGATCGCGTACGGGCCGTCCGTGCCGGTTGCCCTCCAGGCGGCCGCCGCGGCCGCCGAGGAGGGCATCGACCTCGAGGTGATCGACCTGCGCTCCCTGGTGCCGTTCGACGACGACACCGTGATGCGGTCCGTGCGGCGGACCGGGCGCTGTGTGGTCGTGCAGGAGGCGTCCGGCTTCGCCGGTTTCGGCGCGGAGATCGTCGCCCGGATCCAGGAGCGCTGCTTCCATTCGCTGGCCGCGCCGGTGATCCGGGTGTCCGGCTTCGACATTCCTTATCCCGCACCGATGTTGGAGCACGCGCACCTGCCAAGCGTCGACCGCGTGCTGGACGCCGTCGACCGGCTCCAGTTCACCGACGAGCCCGACCACCGCTATCTCACGGGGGCTCATTCATGACCACGGAGCAGCTGTTCCGGCTCCCCGACCTGGGGGAGGGGCTGACCGAGGCCGAGGTGCTGGGCTGGAAGGTGGCCGTCGGCGACACCGTGCACGTCGACCAGGTGGTGATCGAGGTCGAGACGGCCAAGGCCGCCGTCGAGGTGCCGGTGCCGTTCGAGGGCACCGTGTTGAAGCTGTTCGCCGAGGCCGGGGCCGTGGTGTCGGTGGGGGAGCCGCTGATCGCCGTCGGCGCGGCGGTGGCCATCGAGGAATCCAGCCAGGCCAAGGAGTCCGGCTCCGGGAACGTGCTCATCGGGTACGGCACCAAGGAGGACCAGCCGCGCGCCCGTCGCCGCCGGGCCAAGGTCGCCACCGTGGCCCGCCCGGCCGAGCCCGCCGTCGCCCAGGCCCCCAAGGTGATCTCCCCGTTGGTGCGGAAGTTGGCCCGGGACAACGGGATCGACATCGCCACCCTCACCCCGTCCGGCCCGGACGCGATCGTCCTGCGCAAGGACGTCGAGGCCGCCATCGCCCGGCCCGCCCCCGCCGTCGACGGCGAGCGCATCCCGCTCAAGGGCATGCGTCGGGCGATCGCCGACAAGCTTTCCCGCAGCCGCAGCGAGATTCCCGACGCCACCACGTGGGTCGACGTCGACGCCACGGGGTTGATGGACGCCCGCAAGGTCATCGGCGTCGGCGTGTTGGCCCTGATGGCCCGCATCTGCGTCGCCGGCTTGGCCCGGTATCCCGAGCTCAACGCCACCGTCGACACCGAGCGCCAGGAGATCGTCCGGCTGCGGTCGGTCAACCTCGGCTTCGCCGTCCAGTCCGACCGCGGCCTGGTCGTGCCCGTCGTCCGTGGCGCCGACCGCCTCACCACCCTCGAGCTCGCCGCCGAGCTCACCCGCCTCACCGACCTCGCCCGTGCCGGTTCCCTCGGCGTCGAGGACATGACCGGCGGCACCTTCACCCTCAACAACTACGGCGTCTTCGGCGTCGACGGCTCCACGCCCATCATCAACCACCCCGAGGCCGGCCTCCTCGGCGTCGGCCGCATCGTCGACAAGCCGTGGGCCGTCGACGGCCAGCTGGCCGTCCGCAAGGTCACCCAGCTCTCCTTCACCTTCGACCACCGCGTCTGCGACGGCGGCGTGGCCGGCGGATTCCTCCGCTACGTCGCCGACTGCGTGGAGAACCCCCTCACCCTGCTGAAGGGCCTTTAGCCTGCTCGAATTCGCCACATGCGCTTCCTATGTGGCACCAGACGCCACATAGGAAGCGCATGTGGCGGTTTGGCGGCGAAAAAGGCGGCGGGGATGTCCCCGCCGCCTTATGCCTTTACGGACTATTGCCGGCCGAGCGGCCCGGGCGGGCCGTCGCCGCGGTCGCCGCGCTGACCGGGGCCGCCACGGCCGCGGCGGCGCAGGTAGCGCTCGAAATCGGCGGCGATGGCGTCGCCGCTGGTCTCGCTGAGCTGGTTGTCGGCGTCGGCGTCGCCGCGCTCCTCGAGGGCACGGACGTAGTTGCGCACGTCCTCGTCCTCCTCGGCCATCTCGGTGACCGTCTGCTCCCACTCCTCGGCCTGCTCGGGCAGCGCGCCCAGCGGCACCTCGATGTCGAGGGCCTCCTCGACACGGTGCAGCAGCGCCAGCGTGGCCTTGGGGGCGGGCGGCTGCGAGACGTAGTGCGGCACGGCGGCCCAGAACGAGATGGCCGGCACGCCGGCCTGCACGCACGCGTCCTGGAACACCCCGACGATGCCGGTCGCGCCCTCGTAGCGGGAGCTCTCCAGCCCGAACTTGGCCGCCGAGTTGGCGTCGTAGGCCATGCCGGTGACGGGCACGGGGCGGGTGTGCGGCGTGTCCATCAGCATGGCCCCGAGCGTCACGACGGTGGTCACGCCCAACTGCTCGACGTAACCCATCAGCTCGGCGCAGAACTTGCGCCACCGCATGTTCGGCTCGATCCCGTGCACGAGCACCACGTCGACGGACGATCCCGGCGGCCGGCACACCGAAAGCCGCGTGGTCGGCCAGTCGATCCGCCGGGTGATGCCCTCGACCATCCGGACCGTGGGTCGGGTGACCTGGAAGTCGTAGTAGTCGTCGGGATCGAGTTCGGCCAGCGGAGTGGCGTCCCACGTCAGTTCGAGGTGCTCGATCGCGGTGCTGGCGGCATCGCCGGCGTCGTTCCACCCTTCGAAAGCGGCCACGAGGACGGGGTCGGTGAGCTGACGCTGCTCGGCCGAGGCGCCCTCTGGGTTCAGGTCCGGATCGGTCACCGGCCCAGCCTACGACCTGGGCCGCCGCCGACTCGTTCGGTGCACCTCATAACCGCCCGCGCGTCGCAACGCCGCCCCCTCGGCGCAGGGGTGTGGCGCTGGCCGCACCGCCCCCGGGAAAGGCCGGTCCGCGGGGTCCGCTCGGTTACGGTTGGCTGGCCGATGCAGTTCGACAGGCGGGAGTCAGGCGTGCGCAGGCCGGCGGCGGTCTTGTTCGACATGGACGGCACTCTGATCGACTCCGAGAAGGTCTGGGACGTCTCACTGGCCGATCTGGCCACCAGCCTCGGCGGCGTGCTGACGCCGGAGACCAGGGACATCATGATCGGGTCCAACATGGACCGGACCATGGTGCTGATGTTCGACGACCTCGGGCTGCCGCACGACCGGCTGGCCATGGACGAGGGCGGGCGATTTCTCACCAAGCGAACAGAGGAGTTGTTCCGGGAGGGCCTGCCGTGGCGG
The DNA here is from genome assembly GCF_028622115.1 of Kutzneria chonburiensis. Taxonomy (NCBI): domain Bacteria; kingdom Bacillati; phylum Actinomycetota; class Actinomycetes; order Pseudonocardiales; family Pseudonocardiaceae; genus Kutzneria; species Kutzneria chonburiensis. The sequence continues at coordinate 3,958,908 of NZ_CP097263.1, read as the reverse complement.
CCGGGGGCGGCCGAGCTGCTCGTCGCGGTTCGCGAAGCCGGCCTGCCGACCGCGTTGGTCACGTCGACCGAGCGGGCGCTGACCGAGGTCGCCTTGGACACCATCGGCCGTGACTTCTTCGACGTGACCATCTGCGGCGACGAGGTGGACGGCCGGAACAAGCCGCTGCCCGACCCGTACCTGAAGGCGGCCCGGCTGCTGGGCGTCGACCCGGCCGACTGCTTGGCCGTCGAGGACTCGCCGACCGGCTCCCGGTCGGCCGCCGCGGCCGGCTGCACGGTGCTGGTCGTGCCGTGCGACGTGGACGTGCCGATCGGCCCGGGCATGGTGCACCGCGACACGCTGGTCGGCCTGGACGTGCCGGCTCTCGGGGCGCTGCTGGCGCGCTGATTCGGCCCCGCCGGCTGGTATATCACTCGTTCGGCTGGCATTCTGGCTGGTACTACCGGGGACGGGACGGGCGCCGCGGGCCGATCGGGCCCGCGGCGCCCGATTTCTTTCCGTCATATTTTGCGAAACGAGACAGGACCGTTTTTTCGGTGTGGCGGACGCGACCATCGGCGGAATTGCCTTACCGATGGGTAGCGGATCTCCTTGACGGCACGTGTATTTCCGTGCCGACGACAGGAGCCGCCACCTTGAGGGCGTCCATCCGCACCAGCGCCCCCGTGCGCCACGCCGCCATGCTCGGCATCGGCGCTTACCGGCCCCGGCTGGTCGTGGACAACGACCAGGTGGCCGGGCTCATCGACTCCTCGGACGACTGGATCCGCACCCGCTCGGGCATCCGCTGCCGGCGGTGGGCCGGCGAGGACGAGACGATCGTCCACATGGCCACCGCGGCCGCCCAGGAGGCGATCGAGCGCAGCGGGGTGGACCCGGAGCGGATCGGCTGCGTGCTGCTGGCGACGATCTCCAACCTCAGGCAGACGCCGGCCGCGGCCAGCGAGGTCGCCACCCGCGTCGGCGCGGTCAACGCCGGCGCCATGGACGTCTCCGCCGCGTGCGCCGGCTTCTGCTACGGCCTGGCGCTGGCCGCTGACATCGTGCGTGGTGGCAGCGCGTCGCACGTGCTGGTGATCGGGGTCGAGCGGATGACCGACCTGATCGACGACCGGGACCGTGGCACCGCCTTCCTGTTCGCCGACGGGGCCGGCGCGGCCGTGGTCGGCGGCAGCGACGAGCCCGGCATCGGGCCGGTGGTGTGGGGGAGTGACGGCAGCCAGGCCGAGCTGATCAGCCAGGACCACAGCTGGCTGGACTGGCGTGACCAGCTGGCCAAGGACCCGTCGACCGAGGCGCCCGCGCTGCGCATGAAGGGGCAGGCGGTGTTCCGCTGGGCCACCGTCGAGATGGCCAAGGTCGCCCGCCGCACCCTGGACGCCGCCGGCCTCGACGTCGCCGATCTGGACGCCTTCATCCCGCACCAGGCCAATGACCGGATCACCGAGGCGCTGGCCCGGTCGCTGCGGCTGCCCGCGTCCGTCGCCGTCGCACGGGACGTCGTCGAGCAGGGCAACACCTCCGCCGCGTCAATTCCGTTGGCCATCGACACGCTGATGGCCAACGGGACCGTCCGCAGCGGCGACCGGGCCCTCCTGCTGGGTTTCGGCGCTGGTCTGAGCTTTGCGGGGCAGGTCGTCGTACTGCCCTGACTTGTTGCACATGAGTTGCAATTAGCCAACGAGTGAACTGATCCGGTGCTCCGCGCGAAGTGATCTGGTGACCCGACTCGCGCCAGTTCGCACCTTTCGTCTGGAGACCCGGATCATGACAAGTCTTTCCCCAGTGTCGCGCCGCAAGCTCTTCCGCGGCGCGCTCGCCGTCGGCGCCGCTGGCGTGGTCGGCGGCGTCGCCGTCGAGGCGTTCACCACCGGCGCGTCGGCGCAGACCACCTCGCAGGCCTCGGGTGAGCCCGTGGTCGCGCACGTGCGGGACGTCGCGTCGGGGGACATCGACCTCTTCGTCGGCACCCGGCTGGTCCGGATCAAGGACCCGCAACTGGCCGCCCGACTGGCCCAGGCCGCCCGCTGACGAGGAGATCAACCGTTGTCATCGCACCGCGAAGCCCCCGAGATCTCGCAGGACCCGGTCGCCGACTCGGCCGACCTGTACGCGTTCGTCAGCCCCGATGTGCCCAACACCGTCACGCTGATCGCGAACTACGTGCCGCTCCAGTCGCCGGCCGCCGGCCCCAACTTCTGGGAGTTCGGCGAGGACGTGCTGTACGAGATCAACATCGACAACGACGGCGACGGCCAGCCGAACGTGACCTACCAGTTCCGGTTCTCCACGGAACTGGGCAACAACAACACGTTCCTGTACAACACCGGCCCGATCGAGTCGATCGACTCCAAGAACTGGAACCGCAAGCAGTTCTATGACGTGACCAAGGTCGTGCACGGCAACAACCAGGCCACCGCGCAGACCATCGGCAAGCACCTGGCCAGCCCGCCGTGCAACATCGGCCCGCTGTCCACCCCGAACTACAACGGGCTGGCCCAGCAGGCCGTGCACGACCTCGGCGGCGGGCGGAAGGTGTTCGCCGGGCAGCGTTCCGACGGCTTCTACGTCGACCTCGGGGCGATCTTCGACCTCGGCCGGCTGCGCCCGTTCGACGCCGCGCACAACAACTTCGGGCTGGCCAAGCTGGTCAACTCCGGTGGCGTCAACGCCACCAAGGACCTCAACGTGCACACCATCGCCCTGCAGCTGCCGATCTCGGATCTGACCCGTGGTGGCTACAACGCCAAGGACGTCAACAATCCGGCTTCGGTCATCGGCGTGTGGACGGCGGCCAGCCGGCAGCAGGTCAAGCTGTGGGACGACGTCAAGCGCAGGCACGAGTACTCGGGTCCGTGGAACCAGGTGTCGCGGCTGGGCAATCCCCTCGTCAACGAGGTGCTGATTCCCATGTCCCGCAAGGACGAGTGGAACCGTTCGCAGCCGTCCGACGACAAGAACTTCGCCCAGTTCGTCACCAAGCCCGAGCTCGCCGGCCTGCTTCCGGTGCTCTATCCCGGGGCCTTCCCCAACCTGGACGCCCTCAACAAGTCCGGCAAGTCCCGTGACGACCTCGCCGCCGTGCTGCTGACCGGTCTTCCTTCCGGTGTGGTGAACGGGTTCCAGAACAACACCGGTCACACCCAGGCCGACATGCTGCGCCTGAACACCGCCGTCCCGCCGGCGGCGAAGCCCAACATCCTCGGCCTCGTCGGTGGTGACGCGGCCGGCTTCCCCAACGGCCGCCGCGTCTACGACGACGTCGTTTCCGTCGAACTCCGGGCCATCGCCGGCGTGACCTTCGCCCTCATCGACAAGAACTTCAAGCCCGACGCCGTCGCCGGCCAGCTCACCGACGGGCTGACCCCGGCCAACCTCAACATCCCCTTCATGCCCCATTTCCCGTACCTGGGCATTCCCCACGACGGCTTCGACGACCCGGCGAAGTAGGAGCGGATTCCCTTGGCCTCCAGCCTCGTTCTCGACATCGGCGGCGACATCGGCGCCCTCGTCATCCACACCGGCCCCGACCTCGACTCCGCCGAGATCGAGCTCAGCCCGGTGGGTTTCGACCACCAGCGCTTCCACAACCAGGTCCACGCCCGGCACCTGCCCGAGGGCGTCCGCCACAACGCCGTCTTCCCCCGCGTTCAGGCCGGCGAGTACACCGTGTGGCGCGACCACTCCACCGCCCACGGCACCGTGCTGGTGGAGGGCGGGCGGGTGGCGGAGTACACGTGGTGATCTGAGCCGCCCCCGAACCAATCCAACCAGATCAACCTGGCAACGCCGGTCGTCGCGGTCGTTCAAGATCGCGTAGACCGGCGTTGCCAGGTTCACGGAGTAAGCTTGAAGTCGGGGGCTGCTCAGTTCGGCGGCAGGGCGTTGCTTGTCCGACCCACCCGCCACGGTGCCCAGAATCCCTTGCCTCACTCCGCTTCGTCCTTGCGTTATCCGGGCGAACCCTCCGCCAGCACGTGCGCGCAGCGCAGCGACGGGGTGATTCCCGGCGCGTCGAGCCACCCGGGATCGCTGGCCTCGTCCCAGGTCGTGATGTCTTCGGCAACTGCCAGCGCGCGGCCATCGTCGGCGCGGAGCAATGCCACCGCGAGGTCGAGATAGGCGCCGGCCTGCGTGCCGGCGCACTCGGCGGCCATGAGCTCGATCTGTGGAAGGATTGCGCTGCCGTGGTGGGGATACTGCCCGGCGAGGCAGGCCAGCCAGTACCGCGCCGCCGCGGGCTCGGCCGTCCATCGGTCCAGCAGCGCGGGCAGTTGGCGTCCGACCGCGACGTGCACCTCGGCGGTCCATGCCGCCGGCTGCGGCAGCCGCCCCGCGACGGCGGCCCGGTCGGCGCGTCCGATCAGCGAGTCCGCCCACCGGTCCGTGGCCCACAGCAGGGTGCGGTACAGCTCAATGCGTTGGGACACCGACAACGCCGGCAGCTGGGCCAGCAGCGCCACGGCCGGCGCGGTCGCCGAGTAGCAAGTTCCTTGGTGTAGCACGTCATCGCCAACCAGTTCGCCGAGAACGTCCGACCAGTCGTCGCCGTTTCTCACCAGGGCATGCATCAATCCCGGTACGTCGTCGGCCGCGCCGTGGGCGTGCCTGAGGCTCGACCAGTCGACGGCGTCGATGTCGGCAGTGGTCAGCCTGCCGCCGATGACCGTGTCCGGCCGCAGCGGCAGATTCGCCGGCGGGGGCGTGGGTTTCAGCACAATCGTCGGACGCGGAGGACGTGCGCCAGGGTTGCGGTGCACGATCTCCTGCCCGTCCTGCTCCTGCCGGAACTGAGGCAGCATGGTCACGTCGAACTGGGCACCGCCGTCCGCGTACCCGCCGTAGGCCCGAGCCATCCGTCCCGCTGCCCGCGCGACAGCATCCATGGTGCGCTGCCCGGTGGTGGTGTTGTCGTACGGGCCTTCGTCCAGCGCCGTTACCACCCATCCGCCGCCCTGCCGGGGATTGACGCCGACGGAAGGGAAGCCGTATTCGGACAGTTCCCTCGCGAACGTCCGTGCGGATTCTTTGCCCGGCAGCACGAAAAACCGGTAGCCCGCCCACCCCATCGGCCTTGCCCCTTCGCTCGGTGGAGGAGAACGTACCGCTTCGCCGGCAGCTGGCCACGCAGCGCCTATAGCCTCTGCTGACCAATGGTCAAGAACAACGACCGTCAGTTGTCCTGACCGTCAACAACCAAGTCGGACAACGGGATCTGCAAGGTGGCCGGCCCGTCGTCATGCTCGACGACCAGGGTGAGCAGGCGAGCGTGATCCGACGGCCCGGGGTGAACGCCCGGTTCCTGGCGTGCAGCGACTGCACCAACGTGCCGCTCCCGCCGGCGTCACGATACTGCGTGCCGGCGTCGTCCCAGCCCTTCCACTTGAGGGCCTGCGAGAAGCACTCCGTCATCCGGTGATCCTCGCCGCCGTGCGCGAGGTTGAGGCGGAGCAACGTCGACCACACCTCCAGGCTGATCAGGTTCTCCACCACGTGACCGACCTGGAATGTGCGGCCCACCAAGGGAAGCACGCGCCGCAGCACGGGAGCGGGCGGTTCGTCGATGGCCCGCATCCACTCCGGCCGTACGACCCCGGCCAGCCCGCTGCCGGAACCGCCGAGCAGCTTCTCCGCGCGCATGACCCGCAGCAGCCCGGCCTGTTTGAGCGTCTCGTCCAGGTCCGCGAGGATCCGCTCCATGTCCGACCGGGCGATCGCCCCCGCCGCCAGCAGCCCGAGCGCAATCCCGCGCACCTCCGACCGGTCCAGCGTGATCCGCTGCGGGACAGCGAATCCGTCAGCGATCAGCTTCTCCAGATAGGCCCGCCCGTCCATGACGGCAACGGTAAGCGGCCCAGCCACCCGACGGGCGCAGGGGAGCAGCTGTGTCCGACGAGGAGCGTTACTTCTGCCCGGATGGACCCGGGGCGGCTACTTCAACCGCCAGGAATAGCAGCGCCTTTCCCAGCTGCCAGGCGGCGTGAACCGTCCACCGCTCGCGCGAAGGACCACCGGATCGCGGTTCTCGAGATCGAGCCGGTCGCCGACGAGCAGGAAAAGCGGGCGGTCCAACACGAAGGTGAGCCCGTCGTCCGTCTCGAGCTCATTGGCGAGCACCAGCCGCTCGTTCGGCGTCACTCCGTCGGCGATCAGGCGCATGGCCGAATGATCGCACCTTCCACCGACCACGCAGAGGCAGTTTCCTACGCCCGATGGCAATCGTCGGAACAGTGACTCGCGACGGGCCGGTTCACAGCTGTTGGGGTGGCGGCCCGAGGAGTTCGATGGTGTGCCGGGCTGCGGCGTGGCCCAGAGGATGGGCAGCGGTTCGAAGGTCAGCCCGGGGAGATCGTCTCGGTGAGACCGATGGCGGTGGCCGTGAGCAGACGGCTGAGCCTGGGGGCGAAGTCGAAGGCGACATGGCCCCACTGCGGCACCTGCTCGTACAGGCGGGCGAGTGTGGGGGTGGGGTGGGCCACCTGCCAGAAGTTGGCGGCGAACGCGAGTGCGGCCGGCAGCAGGTTCTCGATCTGCTCGCGCGTCATGACGCTGGCCTGGTCGAGCGCCTGCACGATGTCGTCGTGGGCGGCGAAGGCGTTGATCTTGTATCGGCGAGCCCGCTCGATGTCGACGTCGCCTTCCAGGCTGAGTGGAACGTGCGTGAGCAGGTCGCAGAAGAGGGGCAGCGCGGCGATGGTGTCGCCGAGCACGGCGGCCGTTCGGCTCGGGTCGAGCCCGGTACGCGGCCCGATCTCGGCGCGGATGGCGTCACGCCACTGGTGCCAGCCGCGCTCGGCCAACTCCAGCAGCAGTTCCTCCTTGCTGGCGAAGTAACGCCGAACGCCCGATGGATGCAGCCCGGCGCGCTCGGTCACCGCGGCCAGCGTGATGTGACGCGCGCCGCCTAGCTCGACGGCAAGGGCCTGTGCCGCAACGAGAAGGTCCTCGGCGCGACGGGCCTTGTCCTCGGCGGATCGGGCTCGCTGCTGCACGTCCGCCACTATAACGCACGCAACATGCGTTAGGCCGGCAGGTCGTGCTACGGTCGTCATAACGCAATCGACATGCGTTATCTGATCAGGAGGGAACCGTCATGAAAGCCGTGCAGGTCACCAGGTTCGGCGATCCGTCCGTGCTCGCCGTCGCCGAGCTGCCGGATCCGACACCGGGCCCGGGCCAGGTCGCGATCGACGTCACCCATGCGGCCGTCGGGCTCGTCGACGTCTACCTGCGGCAGGGGGTGTACAAGCACCGCGAAGGGCTGCCGCAGCCGCCGTACGTTCCCGGCCTCGAAGTCGCCGGCACGGTACGAGCGCTCGGCGACGGAGTCACCGGCTTCGCCATCGGCGAGCCAGTCGTGGCCCTGTCCGGCAGTGGTTCCGGCGGGTACGCATCGGTGTACGTCCGGGACCAGGCCTACGTGGTGTCCACCGCGGGCTATGACATCGATCCCGGCCTGGCCGTCGCCGTCGTCCCCAACGCGATCATGGCCCACGTCGCCCTGACCCGCGCCGCCCGCATGTCCACCGGCGAAAGCGTCTTGATCCACGGCGCACTCGGCGGTTTCGCGTCAGCGTTCCCCGGCATGGCGCGGCACCTCGGTGCCTCCCGAGTGGTCGGCACCGTCCGCACCGAGAAATTCGGCGCCACCACCGCGCTGCCGTACGACACCCTTGTCGACTCCGCCCAACTCCCCGACGCCCTCGCCGGCGAGAAGTTCGACGTCATCGTCGACCCCGTCGGCGGCACCGTCCGCACCCAGAGCCTCGCCCTGCTCGCACCCCTCGGCCGTCTGTTGTTGGTCGGCAACGCCAGCGGCGACTGGGACCATCGGATCGACAGCAACGGGATCTGGTACGGCACCGTCTCCGTCACCGGATTCAGCGCCGGCGCCTACCTGCCGTCGCACCCCGAGACCATCCGCCCCGCCGCCGAGGCCGCCCTGACCACGGTTACCGCCGGCCTCGCCGACACCAAGATCGAGGTACTTCCCTTCGCCGACGCCGCGACCGCCCACGAGCGCCTGGAACGGCACGAAGTCAACGGCCGCATCGTCCTGACCCCGTGAGCGACGGCTTCGGTCAGCGGCCAGTGAAGTGGCCAGCCACCATCGACGAGCACGCCGTGGGCTCGGGCATCAATCGATGGCACGTGCCGGGCCCGTACCGATCTGGCCGGCGTAACGGCACACCGGAAGACGCGATGCCTTCGGCGGGCCTGTCGGTATGACGGAGGGAGCCGGACGGTGGACGAATTGCGGATCACCGTTCTGCCAGCGGTATCCGACGAACGCGGTCTGAGCGTGTCGGTGCTGACCAGCTGTCTTGCGTGGGTCCAACCCGTGCAGGATCTCCACTTCGCCTCCATCCGAACGGGCGCGATCCGTGGCAACCACTTCCACATCGGCAAGCGTGAGGCGATCGCCGTGGTTGCCACGGACCACTGGTCGCTGCACTGGGACACGGGCTCAGGCACCGAAGCGAAGCACCGTACGTTCGCCGGCGACGGCGCGGTGCTCGTCGAGATACCGCCGTTGTGGGCGCACGCGATACGCAATGAGGGCAACGCCGATCTCTGGATCGTCGCGGTCAGCGATCGCCCGTACGAACCCGGCGAGACATCGCCCCGCAAGCTGGTCGGTTCGTCATAAGCGCCTCCGAATTTCGAACGTTCTGCCACATCAGCGAATACGGCGCCGACGGCTATCGGAATCTGCACCGGATGATCGCGGCCAGCACCGCCCTCGTGCTGTGGGCGCCGTCGAGCACCCTGCTGTCGTCCGACGGTTGCAAGGTCGGCGAGCGGGAGTACGTCGACTACGTGACCGCCGGGCATGTTCGGGTGATCGCCCGGGAGAACTGGCTGATATCGCGACGGTTCCGTGACAGTCACCCGTGGGCCGAGGGCGCGCCCTGGATTCCCCTCGTCGACGACGAGATCCGGCGTATCGCGGAGGAGGACGCGACCAAGCCGATGCCGCAGCGTCGGGTGATCATCGCACCGGCGGAGGCCGGCAAGGAGTGGGCCGAACAGTACGTCGTCGAGAATCCGTCGGTGCTCAGGGCCGTCGAGCGGGTGGTTCACCGTGGTGCCGACGACCTTCCCGCCGGTGTGTTGGAAACCGCTCACCGCTATTCGTCCGATCCTCGTGGGGCGGCCGTTCAGGTGCTGCGCCAGGCGTACAACCATGGCGATGCCATTGCTGCCTCCGGCGCCACCGCGCCGTTCTTCCTGGCCAACCAGGACAGCAAGTTCCTGCGGTGGATCGCCGAGTTCGACAGTTCCGGCGATGCGCTCCCGGCAACGCGGCGGCGGCGGTCGGCCCATCAGGACTATGCGCGGCTCGCCGATGAACTTCTCGACCTGCTGCGCACGCTCGATCTTGTCGGTGACGTGTCCGACCTCCGTCGGTTCGTCGGCTCCGAAGGCCACGCACAGTTGGCCAACTGGTACGCCAGGATCTGTGAATGTGCCGCGGTGGAGGATCCGTCTTCGATCGAAGGCAAGCTGTACCGCGAGTTGGCCCGAGACCTCGACGATGCCCGCCTGAGCAACACACTGCGGTCCTGGCTGGCGAAAAAGAGCCGGCAACCGAGTTTTCGCTCGGTTTGTCCACCGGTCTCGCCGGTCTCGCCTTCGACGGTCCGACCGTGCTGTCCATTGCCGGTGTACTGCTGGGTGCGCTGCCGGTCGGCAGGGGCTTGCTGAAGCGCCTGGGATTCGTCGCCGCGGACTACACCGGCATGCAGTGGCCGTTTCTCTACACCTTTGGTCGGAACGCCTCCGGTCGCCGTGTTGGCCGGCTGCGAAGGGCTCTGGGGTTACCGCCGAACGGTGATACGGGCTAAGGGGGCGGGTGGGGCACAAAAGCCACACCCGGCCCATACGTCAAAGCCGAGGCCTAAGCGGCGAATACGGCGTGGACGGCGGCGGCCCCGGTTTCCTCGGCGCGGCGGAGGCGGGGGATGTTGGTGGTGAGACCGTTGATGCCGCAGTCGACGGTGGGGCGCAAGGCCAACAAACCCTTGCCGGTCAACAGCTGCATGGCGGTGGCGTGCTTCTGGGCCCGGCGGCGCAAAGCCTCGGCGACTACGGGATCGAGGCCGCGGGCGACGACGGACATGAGGGGGTGCTCGCCGCCCTTGGGGGACTTCTCGGTGGGGGCACGGGAAAGCAGCACGAGGACGTGGGTGGCGGAGCTCTCGATGGCCCGTTCGATGGCGATGGGCTCGGCGACGGAGCCGTCGATCCACTGGGCGCCCTGCAAGGAAATGGCGGGACCGCAGAGGAAAGGGACGCAAGAGGTGGCGCAGAGGGCAGCGCGCCAGTCGTCGGCGGAGGACAGGCCGGTGAGCTCCTCGGCGACGCCGGTGTCCAGGCGGGTGGCGACGGTGCGGACGGGGATGTCGGACGACGCCAACAGGGAGTAGTCGAGGGGCTTGGACTTCTCCAACACGTGCTCGACGAGGTAGTCGAGGCTGATCAACGGACCGCGGCCGGTCAAAGCACGGCGGTAGTTGATGAAGTCACGGGACGCGAGGTCCTCGTAGTACACGGCGCCGGCCTTGGAGCCCTTGCCGACGGCCAGGGCCACGGCGGAGAAGGCGCCAGCGGAGGTGCCGTAGACGTCGTCGAAGGCATTGCGGAGGCCCAGGGACTCCAGAGCGGAGACCATGCCGCCGGCGTAGACGCCGCGCATGCCGCCGCCCTCGACGACAAGGGCCACCCGAAGCCCGTCGTCACGCTGCCCAGGCCTGCTGCCGGCGGCCCGCCGAGTGCGCAACACGTCCAGTACGTCCCGGTCGCCGTGCACGAAGTCCAACGCGCCCCACCTCTCAGGCGGCGCTCACAGCCTGCTTCCTCAACAGGTCCCGGACCTCCCGGGCCGCCGCACGTCCTGCCCTCGTCGCGCCAACGGTACTAGCCGACGGCCCGTACCCGACCAGGTGAACCCGGGGATCGACGACAACGCGGGTCCCGTCCATGAGAATCCCGCCGCCGGGGGCACGAAGACGCAGCGGCGCGAGGTGGTCGAGGGCGGCACGGAAACCGGTGGCCCAGAGGATGACGTCGGCCTCGACGTGCCGGCCGTCGGCCCACTCCACGCCATCGGGAACCACGCGGGAGAACATGGGCAGCCGCTCCATGACGCCACGGGCCCGCGCGTCGGCGACGTCGGGAGTGATGCCCAGCCCGGTCACGCCGACCACGCTGATCGGCGGCAGCCCCGCCCGCACCCGCTCATCGACCAGGGCGACGGCGGCACGGCCGTCCTGCTCCTTGAACGGCCCCTCACGCCACACCGGCGGACGCCGAGTGACCCACGTGGTCGTGGCCGCGACCAGGGAGATCTCGGCCAGCGCCTGGGTTGCCGAAGCCCCGCCGCCGACCACGACGACGCGCTTGCCGGCCATCTCCTCGGGCCCGTTGTAGCCGGCGGTGTGCAGCTGCCGGCCCAGAAAAGACGCCTGTCCTGGATAGTGCGGCCAGAACGGCCGCTCCCAGGTCCCGGTCGCGTTGACCACGGCCCGCGCCACCCAAGGACCCCGATCGGTCACGACCAGCAGCCGCCCGTCCCCGTTCTCCCGCACGGCCGTCACCCGAACCGGTCGAATCACCGGCAGCGAATGAGCGCTCTCGAACGCCGCGAAGTACTCCGACACGACCTCGGACGCCGGCCGTTCAGAGTCCGGCTTGCCCAGCGGAAAGTCCGGCAGGTCGTGGATGCCGTGCACCTTGCCCAGCCGCAGCGACGGCCAACGGTGCTGCCACGCCCCACCAGCCTCAGGAGCCCCGTCCAGCACGACGTGAGAGACGCCGTAATGCCGCAGGAAGTAGCTCGCCGACAGCCCGGCCTGACCGGCCCCGATCACCACCACGCTGATCTCTTGCGCGTCAACGGCCACACCCTTGCCAACAGCTACGGCATTCGGGTGCTTCCGCGCCGCCTGTCGGTTTGCTCACACCGGCCGGTATCAGCCGGTCGGGTGACGGCTCCTCAACACATCGAGGAGGGAGACCGAAATGCTTACTTTGACCTTCTGGCAGTGCGCGCTCGAACGCGCGATGAAGACGTTCTGCCAAACCCTGGTTGCCGTGCTGGGAGCGGGAAGCGTCGGTTTGCTGAACGCCGACTGGACCACGTCGCTGTCCACCGCCGGCATGGCGGCGCTGCTGTCCGTGCTGACCTCGGTCGGCTCCGTCCCGGTGGGCAAACCCGGCAGTCCGAGCCTGGTCGGCGCGATTCAGCCACAGCCCACCCCCAAGTAGGCAACGGCCGAACGGGGGATGGGAGGATCAGCTCCCGTGAAGACGTTCGACGAGCTGTTCGCGGAGCTGACCGACCGCAAGAAGGCGCGGCCCGCCGGGTCGGGCACGGTGGCGGCGCTGGACGACGGCGTCCATGCCCAGGGCAAGAAGGTCCTGGAGGAGGCCGGCGAGGTGTGGATCGCGGCCGAGCATGAGTCCGACGAGCGGCTGGCCGAGGAGATATCCCAGTTGCTCTACCGCGTCCAGGTGTTGATGCTGGGCCGCGACCTGACCCTCGACGACGTCTACCGTCACCTATGAGCGACACCGGGAGTAAGCAGATGCTGCGCGTCGCGGTGCCCAACAAGGGCGCCCTTGCCGAGAAGTCCGCCGAGATGCTGGCCGAGGCGGGCTACCGGGGACGCCATGAGTCCCGCGACCTCACGGTGCTCGACGTGGCCAACGACGTCGAGTTCTTCTTCCTGCGGCCCAAGGACATCGCCATCTACGTCGGGTCCGGCCAGCTCGACCTGGGCATCACCGGCCTCGACCTGGCCCGTGACTCGGGCGCGGGCGTGGAGCCGACGCTGGAGCTGGGCTTCGGCGGCTCGAACTTCCGCTACGCCGGCCCGGCCGGCCGCGACTGGAAGGTCGAGGACCTTCAGGGCATGCGGCTGGCCACGGCCTACCCGCGGCTGGTGGTCGACGACCTGAGCAAGCGCGGCATCGAGGCGGACGTGATCCGGCTCGACGGCGCGGTGGAGATCTCGGTGCAGCTCGGCGTGGCCGACGTCATCGCCGACGTCGTCGGCTCGGGCCGCACGCTGCGCCAGCACAACCTGGTGGCCTTCGGCGACGTGATCTGCAAGTCCGAGGCGATCCTGGTGCAGCGCGAGGGCTCGGAGCTCACGCCGGCCAAGGCCCAGCTGACCGCCCGGCTGCGTGGCGTGGTGCTGGCCCAGCAGTACCTGATGCTGGACTACGACTGCCCGAAGGCCCTGCTGGACCAGGCGCTGAAGACCACGCCGGGCCTGGAGTCGCCGACGGTCGCCCCGCTGGCCGACGAGAACTGGGCCGCGGTGCGGGCGATGGTGTCCCGCAAGGAAGCCAACAACATCATGGACGAGCTGTCGGCGTTGGGCGCCAAGGCCATCCTGGCCTCGGACATCCGCTCCTGCCGGCTCTGATGTCCGGGTGCTGACCGCGTTCGTGCCCATCTGGGCGCTGACCGTGCTCGGCTACCTGGTCGGCCGGTCCGGCGTGCTCGGCGACCGCGCCGAGCTGGTGCTGGGCCGGCTGGTGTTCCACGTGGCGATGCCGGCCGTCCTGCTCACCACCCTGAGCCGGACGCCGGTGTCGCGGCTGCTGACCCCGGCGATCATCGTGTTCGCACTGGGCACGCTGGTCGTGGGCGTCGGCGCGCTCGCCGCCGGCCGCTGGCTGTTCGGCCGGGGCCTGGCCGACCGGTCCATCGGCGCGATGGCCGCCTGCTACGTGAACTCGGCCAACCTGGGCGTGCCGGTGGCGATCTCGGTGCTGGGCGACGCCTCGTTCATCGTCACGGTGCTGCTGTTCCAGGTCCTGGTCATCACGCCGATCGTGCTCACCCTGGTCGAGCTGGACGTCGCCGCCAAGTCCGGCCACCGCTGGCGGGACCTGCTCACGCTGCCGGTCAGGAACCCGATCATCGCGGCGTCCGCGCTGGGCGTGACGATCAGTGCCCTCGGCTGGCACCTGCCGGACCTGGTCAACGGGCCGCTGACCCAGCTCGGCGCCGCCGCAGTGCCGACGGCCCTCCTCGTGCTGGGCATGTCGCTGCACGACCGTGGGCAGCGTGAGCCGAGCGACCGCCGCGAGCTCTGGGTGATCGTCCTGCTCAAGGCCATTGCCCAGCCGCTGATCGCGTTCCTGGCCGGCGAAGCCCTCGGCCTGGACGGCCACCTGCTCCTCGCCGTCGTGCTGTGTTCGGCCCTGCCGACCGCCCAGAACGTGTTCGTCTACGCCCACCAGTACGCGCTGGACACCCGGCTGCCGCGCAACGCCGTCCTGCTGTCCACCGTGCTGTCCATGGTCACGCTGTCCGGCGTGACGGCTCTGCTGCGCGCCTAAGCCGTCAATGCCGCGATGGCGTCCGGCACGGTGGCGTGCACCTGGAACGCCGGCATCAGGCCGCTGACCTGGAGCGGACGCAGCACCACGCGATGGTCGCCGACCAGCCGGAGATCCACCCCGGAGTCGTTGGCCCGGTCACGGGCCGTCAGCAGCACACGCAGGCCGGTGGAGCCCAGGAAGCTGACCCGGTCGAGGTCCACGATCACCGCCGGCGCCCCGCTGCCGACGGCCTGCCCGAGCTCGGCCTCGGCCACGTCGGCGGTCGACAGGTCGAGCTCGCCGCTGACCCGTACGACGACGGCGTCGCCTGCGGGCTCGGTGTGCACCGTGATCAGGTCGAAGTCCTCCGAGGACATGCGCACTCCCTTCGCCAGGCCACCTGGAGTGACCGGGCGTGCGGGTCGGGTGACCGACAGCCTAGTCCGCTCGGTCCAGCGCGGTCTCCACCCCCGGGTCGGGCTCGGGCCAGCCGGGGTAGGGCGGCGGCGTGCCGCCGAATTCCGGGCACAGCGCCTTGTGGTCGCACCAGTCGCACAGCCGGCTGCGATTGGGCCGGAAGTCGCCGGTCTTGCCGGCCTTGAGAATGGCGTCCCAGATGGCCTCCAGGGTGCGCTCGAACCGCCGCAGTTCGGCCTCGTCCGGCTGGTAGGCCAGGTTCTGCCGGTCCGACAGGTACATCAGCAGCAGCTGCCGCGGCACCACGCCCCGCAGCCGCCACAGCACCAGGGCGTAGAACTTCATCTGGAACATGGCCTTGGCCTCGCCGATCTCCCGCGGCGCGGCCCCCGTCTTGTAGTCGACGACCCGGATCTCGCCGGTCGGCGCCACGTCGAGACGGTCGATGTAGCCGCGCAGCAGCATGCCCGAAGGCAGCTCGGCCTCGACCAGCAGCTCGCACGCCTCGGGCTCGAGACGGCGCGGGTCCTCGAGGCCGAAGTAGCCGGTCAGCATCTTCTCGGCCGAGGCCAGCCACTCGGCCAGGTCCTCCTCCTGCTCGAACATGTCGCCCAGCTCGGCCCGCTCGGCCAGCAGGTCCCGCCAGGCCGGGCCGAGCAGGTCCTTGGCCGTGTCGGGCACGCGCTCGCCGGCCGGCAGCCCGAAAAGGCGCTCCAGCACCGAGTGCACGACGGTGCCCCGGATCTGCGCCTTCGTCGGTTTCTCCGGCAATCGGTCGACCGCCCGGAACCGGTAGAGCAGCGGGCACTGCTTGAAATCGCTGGCCCTCGACGGGGACAACGCCGGCCTGCGCACCACCTTCTCCATACCCGAAACGCTACCCATCGGGTCTGACAGTTCCGCCGGCCCCCATGCCTCGCGCGCGCGAACCCCACCCGAATGCCGCACCCCTTTTTTCGCCACATGCGCTTCCTATGTGGCACCGGAGCGCAAGTACGAAGCGCATGTGGCAACACCAGCACCAGCGGCGGCTGTGATGTCACATGCGCTTCCTATGTGGCGTCAGGGCGCAAATGGGAAGCGCATGTGGCGAAAAAGTGGTGCGGTGGGGTGGGTGGCTGTGAAGATGTCGTGACAGCGGCCCCACACCCGGGGCCCTAGTCTGTTTACGTGGCCACCACCAGTTGGACCCGACGCTCGGGGGACCCCGATGGTGGGCTTCGCCTGTTCCGGGTCGGCTCGGTGCCGGTGCTGCTGGCGCCGTCGTGGTGGATCGGCTCGATCGTGGTCACGGCCCTGTACACGCCGATGGTCGGCCAGCTGATGCCGGGCATCGGCACGGCGACGGCGCTGGTCCTCGCGGCCAGCTTCGCGCTGCTGCTGGGCCTGTCGGTGCTGGCCCACGAGCTGGGCCACTGCGTGGTGGCGCTGCGCTACGGCCTGCCGGTGCGCCGGCTGCGGCTGTTCCTGCTGGGCGGTATCTCCGAGGTGAGCCGCTCGCCGGCGAAGCCGGCCCAAGAGGGCCTGATCGCGGCGGCAGGGCCGGCGGTGTCGATCGTGCTGGCGCTGCTGTTCGGGGCGACGCTGGCCGTGGTGCCGGCGGGCGGCCCGATCTGGCTGCTGCTGCTCGAGACGACCCTGGCCAACGCGGCGGTGGCGGTGTTCAACCTGCTGCCGGGCCTGCCGCTGGACGGCGGCCGCATGCTGCGCGCGGCGGTGTGGGGCCTGACGGGCCGTCGCGGCACGGGCACCCGCACGGCGGTGGTCGGCGGCGGCATCGTGGCCGGCCTGCTGCTGCTGTGGGCGCTGCTTCGCCTGGTCCAGGGCTCCAGCGACCGCTGGCTGTGGCTGGGCGTGTGCGTGGTGACGGCCTGGTTCGTGATCGCCGGTGCCCGCAGCGAGCTGGTCACGGAGATGCGGCGCAGCTGGCCCGAGGGCGTGAGCCTGAACGACCTGGTCCGCCCGGTGCTCCAGCTGCCGGCGGAGAGCCCGGTGGCCGACGCGCTGGCGGCGTCGGCCGGCAGGGAGTGGTGCTGGTCCGCGCCGACGGTGTGGCCGTCGGCCTGCTGGACGAGGATGCCGCGCGCAAGATCGCCGAGCAGTCGCCGCTGACGCCGGCCGAGGCGGCGGCGGAGCCGATCCGGCCGGAGACGGTGCTGCTGGACTCGGAGCCGACCGACGAGATCGCCGAGCAGGTGCGCACCACGGCGGCCTGGCAGTTCCTCGTGGTCGACGAGGAAGGACGGCCGGCCGGCGTGCTGCGCCGGCAGGACCTCAGGGCCGCTGCCACGGGCCGTCGCCGCACCTGAGACGATTCCGCGAACCCCCGAAGGCGTGAGCAGAAGGCAGGACCAGGCAAGTGACCGTGAGTGGGCCTTTCCAGGCCGGAGACCGGGTGCAGCTGACCGACTCGAAGGGCCGGCACTACACGATCGTCCTCGAAGCGGGCAAGGAGTACCACACGCACCGCGGCGCCCTCGCCCACGACGACCTGATCGGCAAGCCGGAGGGCTCGCTGATCACCTCCGCGGCCAACACCTCCTACCTGGCGATGCGCCCGCTACTCCCGGACTACGTGCTGTCCATGCCGCGCGGCGCCCAGGTCATCTACCCCAAGGACGCGGCCCAGATCGTCATGTGGGGCGACGTCTTCCCGGGCGCCCGCGTGCTCGAGGCCGGCGCCGGCTCGGGCGCGCTGACCTGCTCGCTGCTGCGCGCGGTCGGCGACCAGGGCAAGGTCATCTCCTACGAGGTCCGGCAGGACCACGCCGACCACGCGATCCGCAACGTCGAGCAGTTCTTCGGCAAGGCCCCCGACAACTGGTCGCTGACCGTGGCCGACCTGAAGGAGCACCCGTCGGCCGCCGAGGGCGGCGAGGTGGACCGGGTCGTCCTGGACATGCTCGCGCCGTGGGACGTGCTGGAGACGGTCAAGGCCGCCCTGATCCCCGGCGGCGTTCTGGTCGTGTACGTGGCGACCACGACGCAGCTGTCCCGGGTCACCGAGGCGCTGCGTGAGCAGCAGTGCTGGACCGAGCCGGAGTCGTGGGAAACGATGATGCGCCCGTGGCACGTGGTCGGCCTCGCGGTCCGCCCCGAGCACCGGATGATCGCGCACACGGCGTTCCTGCTGACGGCCCGCCGGCTGGCCGACGGCGTCGTCACGCCCAAGCCGCAGCGCCGGCCCACCTCGGCCGGGAACAACAACAACTAGGCGGTCCCGCAGATCTGCCAGCGGCCGTCCTGCTTCACCAGCCGGATGGCCGGCACGGCCACGTCCTGACCGGCCTGCGGGTGCTTGACCAGCGTCAGCGTGCCGGTGGAGCCGGTGACGGCCAGCTTGCGCACCTCGTACGGCACCTTCACGCCGGTGGCCTGCGGGTTCTCCGACGAGCAGACGACCAGCTTCGCCGCCGCCACGTCGTCGTTGGCCAGGGCGTCGGCGAACTGCTGGGCCGCGGCGGCGGCCAGCGGGTCAGCCGGGCCGGCGGTCTGCGAGCCGGTGGCCTGCGGCGGCGACGGCTGTCCCTTGCTGGTGATCGCGATGACGGCCCAGGCGCCGAGGCCGAGCATGGCCAGCACGCCGACGACGGTGCCGCTGATGATCCAGGCGTCCTTGCGCCGGGTCGGGCTCCGGCGCACGGTGGACGAGTCGAATGGCGGCTGCTGGAAGCTCACGGATGATCAGCCTACGTGTTGCAGACGAACCAGCCGGCGGACTGCTTGGTGACCAGAACCGTGGCGTCCTGGCTCCGCTGCTCGCCGTTCTTGGTGCCGACGGTGTGGATCTTCGCGGCGGCGTGTGTGCTGTCGGTCTGGGCGATGCTCGTCAACTCCATGTGCGTGTTGGTGCTGGGGTCGAACACCGAGTTCGGGGTGGCGGCGACCTTCGCGTACTCGTCCCGGTCGGCGGGGCACACGAGCTGCGTGGCGGCGTCGGCATCGTGTTTGTTGACGGCTGCGACGAAGCGGTCGGCCACGGCCTTCGCCTCGCTCTGGGCGCTGCCGCCCGAGCCGCTGGAGCTGCCGGACGACGGCGCGCTGTGGGTGGTCGTGCGGGCCGGGGCGTGCGTGGTGCTGGTGCCGGTCGACGCCGTGTGCTGCGGGGCGTTGGCGGTGTCGAACCAGACGACGCCGCCGACGGCGAGAGCCGACACCACCAGGACGCCGAGCAGGATCAGCAACGGCTTGGCGTAGGACGGCTTGCGCGGCGGCATCCCGCCCGGGAACTGCGGCCCGAACTGCCCGGGCTGCTGCCCGAACTGCCCGTACTGGGGCTGCTGCGGGTACGGGTTCGGCGGCGGGTACTGCTGCTGGCCGTAGCCCGGCGGCGGCGGAGGCGGCGGCGGGTACTGCTGGCCGTACGGACCCTGCGGCGGCTGCGGCGGGTAGGTCACTTCGCTAACTCCCCCATGATGGTCTTCCCGGCGTGGTTTGCCCTGGGTAACGCGCCGGGTATGCCCAGGTGTCCACTCCACGGGACGACGGTCACGTTTGGGTGGATGTTCACGCGGTCGGCGTGGACACTTCGACAACCACGGCACTCCGTAGTGCCTGAGACGCACGGTAGCGGTTGGGAGGTTCCCCCTGACACCGGTATGGAGTAGTTCATCCGGCCGAGCGGGCGTTTCGTGGCCGTTTCGCGACCAGCGACCGGCCAGAGGTCCTCTCACTTGTCAGTGATCGCCGGTACCGTGGTTAGACGTAGAGCGGGAGGAGGGTGCCGATATGTCGACCGACCGTCCCGGCAGCCAGCCCGATGAGGGTGGCGAGCTGACCAACGGCCCGAGTGGCGCCGAATTGTCCGCGCAGATCAGGTTCCTCGAGGACGAGATCGCACTGCTGCGGCGCAAGTTGACGGAGTCCCCACGACACGTCCGGTTGCTCGAACAGCGCCTTGCCGAGGCGTCCGAGCGGGTGAGCCAGCTGACCGAGCGCAACACCAAGCTGGTCGACACCCTCCGAGAGGCACGCAGCCAGCTGCTCGCCCTGCGCGAGGAGGTGGACCGGCTGGCCCAGCCGCCCAGCGGCTACGGCGTCTACCTGGCCGGATACGAGGACGGGACGGTGGACGTGTTCACCGCCGGCCGTCGTATGCGCGTGGCGGTGTCCCCCGCCGTCGAGAGCGGGACCCTCAAGCTGGGCCAGTCGGTCCGGCTGAACGAGGCGCTGACGGTCGTGGAGACCGGCGGCTTCGAGCGCACCGGCGAGGTGTGCATCCTGCGCGAGCTGCTCAGCGACTACGAGTCGGGCACGGCCCGCGCGCTGGTCGTCGGCCACGCCGACGAGGAGCGCGTGGTCTGGCTGGCCGACCCGCTGGTCGACGCCCCGCTCAAGCCGGGTGACTCGCTGCTGGTCGACTCCAAGGCCGGCTACGCCTACGAGCGGGTGCCCAAGGCGGAGGTCGAGGACCTCGTGCTGGAGGAGGTGCCGGACGTCGACTACCGCGACATCGGCGGCCTGTTCCGGCAGATCGAGGCCATCCGCGACGCCGTGGAGATGCCGTTCCTGCACGCCGAGCTGTTCCACGAGTACCAGCTGCGCCCGCCGAAGGGTGTCCTGCTGTACGGGCCTCCCGGCTGCGGCAAGACGCTGATCGCCAAGGCGGTGGCCAACTCGCTGGCCAAGCAGGTGGCGGCGGCGCGGGGTGACGACGACGGCCAGGCCAAGTCGTACTTCCTCAACATCAAGGGCCCTGAGCTGCTCAACAAGTTCGTCGGCGAGACCGAGCGGCACATCCGGCTGATCTTCCAGCGGGCACGGGAGAAGGCCTCCGAGGGCACCCCGGTGATCGTGTTCTTCGACGAGATGGACTCGATCTTCCGCACCCGTGGCTCCGGCGTGTCCTCCGACGTGGAGACCACGATCGTGCCGCAGCTGCTGGCCGAGATCGACGGTGTCGAGGGCCTGGAGAACGTCATCGTGATCGGCGCCTCCAACCGCGAGGACATGATCGACCCGGCCATCCTGCGCCCGGGCCGGCTCGACGTGAAGATCAAGATCGAGCGGCCGGACGCCGAGGCGGCCAAGGACATCTTCTCCAAGTACCTCAACGAGACGCTGCCCATCCACACCGACGACCTGGCCGAGTTCGCCGGCGACGCCAAGCGCTGCATCAACGCGATGATCCAGCACACCGTCGAGCGGATGTACGACGAGTCGGACGAGAACCGGTTCCTGGAGGTCACCTACGCCAACGGGGACAAGGAGGTCCTGTACTTCAAGGACTTCAACTCGGGCGCGATGATCCAGAACATCGTGGACCGGGCCAAGAAGGCGGCGATCAAGGCCGTGCTGGAGACCCGCGAGCCGGGCCTGCGGGTGCAGCACCTGATCGACGCCATCGTGGACGAGTTCGCCGAGAACGAGGACCTGCCCAACACCACCAACCCGGACGACTGGGCCCGGATCTCGGGCAAGAAGGGCGAGCGGATCGTGTACATCCGCACCCTGGTCACCGGCAAGAACCAGGAGTCGGGCCGGGCCATCGACACGGCCAGCAACACCGGCCAGTACCTGTAATTCCACACTGCAATCCCATGAGCGGCCCGGGTCTTCTGACCCGGGCCGTTTGTGACTCTTTCGGGTGAGTCGGCGCGCCGATTTACGTAACCATTCGGTAAATCCTGAAATGGGGCCGATCACCACTCTGCGTGGTCATTCACTCGTGCTGTCGTGCGAAAGCCGGGTCGCCCGGATAGCGTCTTGCCGTCAACCGCGGGCGAAGGGGGAGACGTGCTCGAACGACTCGGCTTGGGCCTGGCCGCGCTGGGCCGGCCCGCCTACATCAACCTGGGCCGGCAGGGCGCGCTACCTGGCGTGCGCACCGTGCCGGCCATGCGGGCCGCCGCCTGGAAGGTGCTGGACGACGCCTACGCGGCCGGCATCCGCTGGGTCGACGCCGCCCGCTCGTACGGGCGCGCCGAGGAGTTCCTGGCCGCCTGGCTGGCCGATCGCGCGCCCCGGGACGTCACGGTGTCCAGCAAGTGGGGCTACGCCTACGTGGCCGACTGGCAGCCCGACGCGGCCGTGCACGAGCCGTCAAGGAGCACAGCCTGGCCCGGTTCGAGCAGCAGTGGGCCGAGACCGAGAACCTGCTCGGCCCCTGGCTCTCGGTCTACCAGGTGCACTCGCTGACCGCCGACAGCCCGTTGTTCAACGATCCGCTGTTGCAGCAGAGCCTGTTCGAGCTGACCGACCGCGGCCTGCGCATCGGCTTCTCCACCACCGGCCCGGCGCAGGCCGACACCATTCGGCGGGCGCTGGGCCTGACCGTGCATGGGCGGCCGCTGTTCAGCACCGTGCAGTCGACCTGGAACGTGCTGGAGAGCTCGGCCGGGCCGGCGCTGGCCGAGGCCCACGAGGCCGGCCTGCACGTGCTCGTCAAGGAGGCGCTGGCCAACGGGCGGCTGGCCGTGGAGCCGCCGGCCGAGCTGCTGGGCATCGCCGAGCGGGCCGGTGTCGGGGCCGACGCCGTCGCACTGGCGGCCGCGCTGGCCCAGCCGTGGGCCGACACCGTGCTGCTCGGGGCGGCCAGTCCGGCCCAGCTGCGGGCCAATCTCGCGGCGGTTCGCGTGACGCTGCCGGGGCCGGACACGCTGGCCCATCTCGCGGTCGAACCCGGCCGCTACTGGGGGCATCGCGCCGAGCTCGCCTGGAACTGACGGTCGCGCGCGGGGCGGTGATCGCCGACTACTACCCTCGGGTGATTCCTTGTGACGAATCCCGGAGGGGGCAACGCGTTGCGTCGCGCGTACGTGGTCGTCGGCATTCTCGTGCTGACGGCGTCCTGTTCAGGCAAGCCCAACGACCTGCGGCACTACGCCACCCAGGACCCCGTCGCCACCACGACGTCTGAGGCCGCGCCCACCACCACGGCCACCACGACCGTGCCGACCACCACGACGACGACGGCCGCCGCTGATGTCGCCGGGGCGTTGATGACCGACGCCGCGGTGCTGGAGATCGGCTTCCACCCCAACATTCCGCAGAAGTCGACGGTGCTGGCTTCGCTGCCCGTCTGCAACGCCTCGCTGAGCAAGCCTTCGGCGGCAACCGCCGGGGCTCAGACCGGGTGGGTCGGGGCCAGTGCCGTCACCACGATGACCGAGTACGTGGCCGCCTACCCGAAGTCGACCACCGCCGCCCAGGTGTTGGCCGCCACGAAAGCCGCACTGGTGTGCTCCCAGGCCACCAAGTACCCGCTCGCGCACACTCCGGCCGGCGTGGACGCCAGCTACAGCTGGTGCGAGAAGGGCAGCCAGATCAGCTGCACCCTGCTGCTGGCCAAGGGCCAGCTGCTGGCCCGCGTTCAGGTCGTGAAGACCCCGGAGGCCAACGCGCAGAACCTGATCGGCGAGCTCGCCACCCCGGCGGCGGCCGCGCTGGCCGCCACGCCCGCGACCTGAGACACCGGATCGCCCCGTCCACAGCCGAGCGGGGCGATCCGGCTTCGCCGGCTCCGCTGGGCACGGAGCGCGGTGGTCAGGTCCTCGACCACCGCGCACCTGTCCGGGGTGCGCGGGGGCCGAGGACGCCGGCGCCGTTGGTCTGACGACCCGCGATGCCGGCAGGGACAACCGGTCCCCCCTCGTGGCCGGTTGCCGCCCATCACCTGTCTACCGGTCCGGCGTTGTTCGGTGTCGTCGGCCGTCAGCCGAACAACGAGCCGTGAACAACGCGCAGGGCTTGCGCCGGGGTTGTAGAACGGGGGAATCAGCGGTTCTGCGACGGGAGTGACGAGGATGTCCAGCGAGCAGACGCACGTCATCGTGGGCGCCGGCATGGCCGGGGCCAAGGCGGCCGAGACGCTGCGGGCGGAGGGCTTCGACGGTCGGATCGTGCTCATCGGCGCGGAACAGGAACGGCCGTACGACCGGCCGCCGCTGTCCAAGGGCTACCTGCTCGGCGACCAGGACCGCGACAGCGTGTTCCTGCATCCGCTGGGCTGGTACGGCGACAACCACGTGGAGCTGCTCAACGGCCGCCGCGTCTCCCGGCTCGACCACGCGGCGCACGAGGTGGAGCTGGCCGGCGGCGAGCGCATCGGCTACACCAAGCTGCTGCTGGCCACCGGCTCGTCGCCGCGGCGGCTCAAGGTGAACGGCAACGACCAGGACGGCGTGCACTATCTCCGCCGCTTCAGCCAGTCCGACGCGCTGCGCGAGGCGTTCGCCACCGGCGGCCGGGTCGTGGTCGTCGGCGCGGGGTGGATCGGGTTGGAGACCGCGGCCGCCGCGCGCAAGGCCGGCTGCGAGGTGACCGTGGTCGAGCCGATGGCCACGCCGCTGCACACGGCCCTCGGCCCGGAGATGGGCACCGTCTTCGGTGAGGTGCACCGCCGTCACGGCGTCGATGTTCGTCTGGGCGTCGGCGTGACCGGTTTCCTCGGCGACGGCAAGGTGGCCGCCGTGGCCACCGACGCCGGCGAGATCCCGGCCGACATCGTGGTCGTCGGGGTCGGCGCGCGGCCCAACTCGGAGCTGGCCGAGGACAGTGGCCTGGCCGTGGAGAACGGTGGCGTGCTGGTCGATGCCGCGCTGCGCACCTCCGCGCCCGATGTCTACGCCGCCGGCGACATCGCCAGCGTGCCGAATTCGCGTTATGGGCAGCGTATTCGCGTCGAGCACTGGCAGAATGCCGTCGATTCCGGCCCGGCCGCCGCCAAATCCATGCTGGGCCAGGATGTCACGTATGACCAGCTGCCCTATTTCTTCACCGACCAGTACGACCTGGGTATGGAATTCGCCGGCTGGTTCACGCCCGGCGGTTACGACCGGGTCGTCACCCGCGGCGATGTCGAGGGGTCGGCGTTCTACGCGTTCTGGCTGGCCGGCGGCGAGGTCGTCGCCGGCATGCACGTCAACCAGTGGGACGACGGGATCGGCCCGGTGCAGGAGCTGATCCGCAGCCGCCGGGCGGTCGACGCCGACCGGCTGGCCGACACCGGGGTCCCCATCGCCTGATTCGTTGTCCGATCTCGTCGGGCACTTGCCGAACAAAGGCGGGTGCCCGATGGTGGTCGGGTACGACGATGGGGGTGCATGGGGATGCCGCGTGCCGAGCGTCCGCTCGAGAACGGTCCGCTGCGTGAATTCGCGGCGGGA
Organism: Kutzneria chonburiensis; assembly: GCF_028622115.1. NCBI lineage: Bacteria > Bacillati > Actinomycetota > Actinomycetes > Pseudonocardiales > Pseudonocardiaceae > Kutzneria > Kutzneria chonburiensis. Next base: position 3,934,042 of record NZ_CP097263.1, on the reverse strand, counting down.
ATGCGTCAATTGCGTATCGATGCGGGAAGTCCGCCGTATCGGGAACTGGCCGTGCGGGCCGGCTATTCGCCGAGCGTGCTCTCGGACGCGGCCAACGGTCGGAAACTGCCGACCCTGGCCGTGACGCTCGCTTATGTCACGGCCTGCCGCGGCGATATCGCGGAATGGGAGGCCCGCTGGCGGGCGCTGACCGAGCCCGTTGTCGTGGAGGACGGGCCCTGTCCTTATGTCGGTCTTTCGGCGTTCCAGGCCGATGACGCCGAGCTGTTCTTCGGCCGGGAGCGACTGGTCGACCAGGTCCTCGAACTGCTGCGCAACCGGCGGTTCGTCGGCGTCTTCGGCGCGTCCGGGGCCGGCAAGTCCTCGCTGCTGCGCGCCGGCGTCGCGGCCGCCGGCGTGTGGAATGCCCTGGTCGTCACGCCCGGCGCGCGTCCGTTCGAGGAGCTCGCCGCCCGGCTGTCGACGTCCGTCGAGGAGCTGGCCGAGCATCCGTCGAACCTCGCCCTCGTCCTGCGGCAGCAGGGCGTCGAGCTGCTGGTCGTCGACCAGTTCGAGGAGCTGTTCACCCTCTGCCCGGACGAGGACCGCGCCACCTTCGTCGCCGCCCTGATGCATCCCGCGCTGCGGGTCCTCATCGGCGTGCGGGCCGATTTCTACGGCCACTGCGGGCAGTTCCCGACCCTGGTCGCGGCTTTGGACGGCGGGCAGGTCCTGGTCGGGCCGATGACCGCCGACGAGCTCCGCCGCGCGATCATCCGTCCCGCCGCCGTGGCCGACTGCGTCGTCGAGGAAGCCCTGGTCACCCGGCTTGTCGCCGATGTCGGCAACCAGGTCGGGGCGCTGCCGCTGCTGTCGCATGCGCTGCGCGAGACCTGGCATCGGCGGCAGGGCATCTCCCTCACGCTCGGCGCGTACGAGAAGACCGGCGGCCTCCAGCACGCCCTCGCCCAGTCCGCCGAGCAGACCTTCAACGCCCTGACGCCGTCCCAGCAGGTCCGTGCCCGCCAACTGTTCCTGCGTCTCGTCGCCCTCGGCGACGGCACCGAGGACACCCGCCGCCGCGTGCCCGCCGCCGAGCTCGACCCCGCCATGCCGTTGGCCGAACTCGTCGCCGCCCGGCTCGTCACGCAGGACCGGCACGGCGTCGAGATCACCCACGAGGCCCTCATCCGCCACTGGCCCCGCCTGGCCGGCTGGCTTGCCGATGACCGTGACGGCCTTCGGGTGCACCGCCAGCTCACCCAGGCCGCCGAGGTCTGGGTGTCCCTCGACCGTGACGACGAGGCCCTGTACGTCGGCAACCGTCTGGCCCGCGCCCAGGAGTGGGCCGACGACAACGACACGGCACTGTCGGTCCGTGAGGCGGATTTCCTCCGCGCCAGCCAGTCCTTGGACCGCGCCACCACGGCCGCTGCCCGCCGCGGCGCTCGCCGACTTCGGGCCCTGGCCATCGCCTTGGCTGTGCTGTTCGTGTTGTCCACCGGTACCGCCGCACTTGCCGTGCAGGCCGTACTCGCCCGGCAGACCACCGAGAGCCAGCGGGATGCGGCCGTGGTGGACAGTGTCGCCCTCAAGATTCCTGGCCTCGAGAACAGCGGAAATCCGTCGCTCGCCGGAAAGGTCGCTCTCGCTCTCCAGATGCTGGCGCCGCGGACGAATCCGGGCGTGTTGGCGAATGCCCTGGTGCGACGCGAGCTGCTGACCGGAGCCACCACCGGCGCCGGGTTCAGCCAGTCCGCCAAGCGGCTCGTCACCACGAACGCGGATGGCACCATCCAGGTCTGGGACCTGACCGGGCATGAGCCCACCCTGATCGCGTCGCGGCAGGAGTCCGTGCCACCGGTGTCGGTGACGCTGAGCCCGGCCGGCGACCGGCTGGTGACAGCGTTCCCCGACGGCAAGGTCCGGGTTTCACCGCTGGCCGGCGACGGCACCGACACTGCCTGGCTGTCCGACACGGCCTTCCCGGCGGCGCCGAGTCAGGTGGCTGGGGAGCAGATGCAGCTGTGGCAGGTGAAGATGTCGGGCCCGCCCGTGGCGATCCTCGCTCGCCCCGGGACAGGCCCGATAGCCACCAGCGCCGACGGCCAGGTCCTCGCCTTCGCGGACGGCGAAGGCAAGATCCAGGTGCCGGGCCGGCACCCGATGGTGATCGACGCGCAACTGAACCATGTCCAGGCGGTCGGCGTGGCCGACAACGGCGATGTCTACGTCCGGACGGCCACCGGCCTGTCCAGCTGGCACACCGATCCGAAACTGCTGCACGACACCGCCTGCCGGGGCGGCCCCATCTCCGAATCCCAGTGGCAGCAGTACTTTCCGGGCCTGGACTACCGGTCGCCGTGCTGATCAGTCGTAGTAGCGGCTGAGCCATTCCAAGGCGATGGCCCGGCCGTCGGGCACGAAGTCGGTGCCCGGATCGCGCAGCTGCGCGGCCAGCTCGTCGAGGTCCATCCAGCCGCCGGAGACGATCTCCTCGGGCTGGTGCACGATCGGCCCGTCCCACGCGGTCTCGTACACGAAGTTGTGGCACCGCACCGGCGGCTGGTCGAAGACGAACCGGTAGAGGAAGGTCAGCGGCGCGCCCGTGATGCCCAGCTCCTCGGCCAGCTCCCGCTCGGCCCCAGCGGCCGGGTCCTCGCCGGCGTCGACCACGCCGCCGACCCCGCAGTCGCGCAGGCCGGGGAAGACGTCCTTGAGCGGGCTGCGGCGGTGCACGTACACGCGCCGGCCGTCGGTGGACCGGACCATGATCGCCGTGGCGGCGTGCCACAGGCCTTCGGCCCGCATCCGCGCCCGGGTCGTGCTGCCGACCTCGACGCCGTCGGGGGAGTACAGGGCGATCAGCTCGTCGGCGGCCACGAGACCGATCTTCGCACGTCAGTGAACCGTGACCGGATGTGAGGCGTATTCGACCGGGACCCTGCCGGACCGAGGAGCCGATGGTGAAGAAGAGCATCAAGGTGGCGGTGGCGGTACTCGCGCCCATCGCCGTACTGGGGACCTGCGCGGCCGTCATGCAGGCCGCGAACGCCGACCCGGTCGCCCTGCAACCCAGAGTGAGCCTGGCCGGCACGGTGCTGCCCAAGCTGGCCCAGTCCACCCGCCTCGGCGACGTGCCGGCGGACAAGCAGCTGTCGGTCGCGGTGAGCATGACGCCGTCCAACGCGAAGGAGCTCGACGCCTTCGTCAAGCAGGTCAGCGACCCCCGCTCGCCGAACTACGGCAAGTACCTGACGCCGGAGCAGTTCACCGCCAGGTACGGCGCCTCGCAGAACCAGCTCGACCAGGTCACGACGTACCTGAAGCAGAAGGGCCTGACCGTCGAATCGGTGTCGGCCAACCACCTCGTCGTGGACGCGACCGGCCCGGCCTCGGCGATGGAGCAGACCTTCGGCTCCAAGCTGTCCACCCGCCGCGACGCCAAGTCCGGCCAGGAGTACTACGCCAACGACTCCGCGCTGAGCCTGCCCGGCAACCTCGCGTCCGCCGTCAGCGACGTGGCCGGCCTGGACAACCACCGCAAGCTGACGCACCCGCCGGTGCAGCAGCGGGCCGTCCGCGGTGTCACGCCGGCCAACCTCAACGGGGCCTACGACGTCAAGGGCCTCAACGCCACCGGCGCCGGCCAGCAGGTCGCGGTGTTCGAGCTGGACGCCTTCCAGCAGCAGAACATCGACGCCTACGACAAGCAGTTCGGCCTCACGCCGCCGAAGCCGGTGGTCAAGAAGGTGGACGGCGGCGTCGCGCTGGGCGAGGGCCAGACCGAGGTGGAGCTGGACATCGAGGCGATCCAGGCGATCGCGCCGAAGGCCAACCTGACCGTGTTCGAGGGCCCCAACAGCAGCCGGGGCGTGATCGACACGTACGCCGCCATCGTGAACAGCAAGATCCCGGTCGTTTCGATCAGCTGGGGCGGCCCGGAGGAAGCCGGCTCGCAGGCCGACCTCCAGGCCCAGGACACCCTGTACAAGCAGGCCGCCGCCCAGGGCCAGAGCCTGTTCGCGGCGTCCGGCGACAGCGGCTCCGACGACATCGGCAACGGCGGCACCAGCGTCGACTTCCCGGCCAGCGACCCGTTCGTCACCGGCACCGGCGGCACGCACCTCGTGGTCAGCGCCCAGAACGCGCGGACCAGCGAGACCGGCTGGGACGGCTCCGGCGGCGGCAACTCCAAGCTCTTCGCCGCCCCCGACTACCAGGCCAACCTGGGCAGCAAGGTCCGCATGGTGCCCGACATCGCCGCCGACGCCGACCCCGCCACGGGCTTGGCCGTGTTCAGCAAGGGCCAGTTCGGCGTCGTCGGCGGCACCAGCGCCGCCGCGCCGCAGTGGGCCGGCTTCACCGCCCTGTACAACCAGCTGGCCAAGGCCGCCGGCAAGCCCAACCTCGGCTTCGCCAACCCCGCCTTGTACAAGCTGTCCGGCACCGCCGCGCTGCACGACATCACCAGCGGCAGCAACGGCGCCTTCACCGCGACCAAGGGCTACGACCGCGTCACCGGCCTCGGCAGCTTCGACGCCGCCAAGTTCGTCCAGGCCATGCTCGGCAACTGACCTTTCACGCTTGGAAGGGGCCTTCCTGCACTCGGAGTGCAGGAAGGCCCCTTCCAAGCGTTGGGGTCGTTCTCAAGGGGGATGCGGGGTAGCGACGTCAGGATGACGACCGGTGATCCACTGGGTGCCTAACGTCGGGCAGCGTGAATCCACGGATCGTCACCCGACTCGCCCTGTCGGACCTGCGCGGCCACCCGGGCCGGACCCTGTTGCCCGGCCTGGCCCTGCTCGTCGGCATCGCCTGCCTGATGGCCTCGCTGATGCTCGGCGACGCGATGAACAGCGCCGTCAAGGCGGGGGCGGAGCGGGTGCCGCAGTCGGTGGGCGTCGTCGTCTCGACGACCGGGTACGAGAACACTCCCGACATCGACGACGTGGCCAAGCGGCTCACGGGTGCGCCGAACATCGCCAAGGTCGTTCCGGTGCAGAAGGTGTCGGTCGACCTGGTCGGCGCGGACGGCCGGGCCCTGCCCAACCGTGTGACGGCGGCGATCGACCCGGGCGACCCGTCGCTCAACCGCTACGCCCTCCAGGACGGCCGTACGCCGGCCGCGGACGGCGAAGTGGTGATCGACAAGGTCACGGCCTACCAGCGCCACCTGTCGCCGGGCAAGAAGATCACCCTTGTCGACGCCGGCGGCCACCCGGTGCAGGTCACGGTGGTCGGCGTGACGCAGCTCGGCGCGCACGTCGACGACCCGTTCATGATCGTCGGCAAGGACCTGGCGACCAAGCTCAACCCGAAGTTCGAGACCGACGAGCTCGACCTGCTGCTCAACCCGGGTGCCAGCGACATCACCGTCCGGGCCAACCTCGCGCAGCAGCTGGGCACCGGCGTCAGCGTGCGCACGGGCGACGGCGAACGGACGATCCGGGGCTCCGACAACACGGTCCGCGTGCTGCTGTTCCTGTTCAGCATCCTGGCCCTCGCGACCTCGGTGTTCGTCGCCGGCGCCACCTTCCGGGCCGTCTACCTGCAACGACAGAAGCAGACGGCGCTGCTGCGCTGCGTCGGCGCCGACCGCACGCCGATCGTGTGGGCCAACCTGATCGAGGCGCTGATCACCGGTGCCCTGTGCGGCGCGGTCGGCGCGCTGCTCGGCGGCCCGGTGGCGCGACTACTCGGCTGGGTCCTCGACGTCACGGGCGTGTCGACCATGCTCGGCGCCACCCAGCTGGCGCCGGCGGCGCTGCCCTCCATCGGCTACCTCATCACTGGCATCCTCACGGCGGCGGCGCTCAGTGCGTTCGCCGCCGTGCGGCCGTCGCTGGCCGCCGCCCGTGTGTCGCCGCTGGCGGCGCTGCGCCTGGCCGGCGAGGCGACGCCGGAGCGCCGTGCGATCCGGGCCCGCAACATCCGCGGCTGGCTGCTTGTCGCCGCGGCGGTGGTGTTCGCTCTCGGCGCACTGGCCACGCAGAAGTCCATCGGCTCGCCGTTCTTCGCACTGTTCTCCGGGATCGCCGCAGTCGCCGGCATCTTCGGCTCGTTCGGGCCGCGCGTGGTGCCGTTCATCGGCCGTGGCATCGGCTTTGTCGCCGGCAAGGTGTTCGGCCCGCACGTGCGGCTGGCCGGCGTCGAGCTCGGCCGGGTTCCGCAGCGTGCCGCCTCCGTCGCCATGCCGCTGGTGCTGGCCAGCGCCATCGTGGCCGGCGCGGTCGTGCTCATCGGCACCGCCCGCGACCTGTCCTTCAACGGCCCGGACACCCGCACGCCGGACGCCCAGATCGCCGACACCGGCCACCGCGCGCTCGGTCCGGACGTGCTCAAGGCGGCCCAGCAGCCCGAGGTGAACCAGCTGCTGTCGATCAGCGGCGCCGGCAGCGGCATCACGGTCAACGGCGCGCGAATGGGCGTCGCCGGCGTCGACCCGGCCCGTCTCGACGCGTATCTCCAAGCCGTGCACCAGCCCGCGGCCACCAAGATCGGCCCGGACAGCGCCCTGGTCGGCTCCTGGCGGATGGGCGAGAACAAGGTCGAGATCGGCCAGCACATCACCATCAGCGGCCTGCCCGGCGGGCCACGCACCGTGACCGTCGTGGGCACGCTGCCCCAGATCAGCCTGGACTTCGCCGACGTGCTGGTCGGCGACCCGTCGCTGGCCCCGGTCAGCGCGGTCATGGTCAACGTGAAAACCGGCTTCGACCAGGCCGCCTACCGCAGCGCGGTGGTGGCCGCCCTGCCGAACTCGCCGACCGTCACCGTGACGACGGCGTCGCAGAGCTCGGACGAGACGCAACGCAACCTCGACCTGGCCGCCGTGATGCTCATGGTGCTGCTCAGCCTGAGCGTGGCCGTCGCGGTCACGGGCATCGGCACCGCGCTGAGCATCTCCGTGCAGGAAAGGCGCAAGGAGGTGTCGCTGCGGCGGGCCCTCGGCGTGACCCGGCTGGGCGTGACCGCCGGCATCCTGTCCGAGGCCGTGCTGCTCGCGCTGACCGGCCTGGTCGGCGGCACCATCCTCGGCACCGTGTACGCGGAGCTGCTGATCGCCGGCATGGGCGTGCACACTTGGCCGAGCCTGCCTTGGGGCCAGCTGGCAATCGGGGGAGTTGCGGTGGTGGCCCTCGCTGTGCTCGCCGCCGTAATGCCTGCTCGGACGGCCTCCCGGGTACAACCCGCGGCCGGGCTGGCCGGGTCGTGAGTCCGGTCACCGTGCTCGCTTGTCGGCCCGAGGTAATAGGCTGCTGACATGCGGCGGATCATGGGCACCGAGGTCGAGTACGCCATCACCGTACCCGGCGACCCGACGGCCAACCCGGTGTTGACCTCGACCCAGGTGGTGTTGGCGTACGCGGCGGCGGCGGAGATCCCCAGGGCGCGGCGCGCCCGGTGGGACTACGAGGTGGAATCGCCGCTGCGGGACGCGCGCGGCTTCGACCTCGGGGCGCCCGGCGTGCCCCCGTCCGACCCGGACGTCGAGGACCTGGGCGCGGCCAACGTCATCCTGACCAACGGCGCCCGGCTCTACGTCGACCACGCGCACCCCGAGTACTCCGCGCCCGAGGTCACCAACGCCCGCGACGCGGTGATCTGGGACAAGGCCGGCGAGCGGATCATGGAGGAGGCGGCCATCAAGGCCGCTTCCGTGCCCGGCCAGCCGCGTCTGCAGCTGTACAAGAACAACGTGGACGGCAAGGGCGCCAGCTACGGCACCCACGAGAACTACCTGATGTCCCGCAGCACCCCGTTCACCGCGGTGATCGGCGGCCTGACCCCGTTCTTCACCTCGCGCCAGGTGATCGTCGGCGCCGGCCGGGTCGGCATCGGCGCGACCAGCGACCACGCCGGCTTCCAGCTGTCCCAGCGGGCCGACTACATCGAGGTCGAGGTCGGCCTGGAGACCACGCTCAAGCGCGGCATCATCAACACCCGCGACGAGCCGCACGCCGACGCGGACAAGTACCGCCGCCTGCACGTCATCATCGGCGACGCCAACCTGGCCGAGTACTCCACGTACCTCAAGGTCGGCACCACCGCGATCGTGCTGGACATGATCGAGTCCGGCAAGCGCTTCGACGACCTGCGGCTGGCCGACCCGGTGCGCGCGGTGCACAGCATCAGCCACGACCCGACGCTCAAGACCACCGTCGAGCTGACCGGCGGCAAGAAGTTCTCCGGCCTGGACATCCAGTCCGCCTACCACGAGCGGGCGGCCGCGTTCCTGGAGTCCGAGGGCAGCGGCGACCGGGTCGCCGCGCACGTGCTCAAGACCTGGGGCGAGGTGCTGGACAAGCTGCGGCGTGACCCGATGGAGTGCGCCGACATGCTGGACTGGCCGGCCAAGCTCCGGCTGCTGGAGGGCTTCCGCGGCCGCGACAACCTCCAGTGGAGCTCGCCGCGCCTGCAACTGGTCGACCTCCAGTACGGCGACGTGCGGCTGGACAAGGGCCTGTACAACCGCCTTGTGACCAGGGGCTCGATGAAACGCCTGGTCAGCGAGGAGGAGGTGCTGGCCGCGGTGACCACGCCGCCGGAGGACACCCGGGCCTACTTCCGGGGCCGCTGCCTGGAGCGCTACCCCACCTCGGTGGCCGCCGCGTCCTGGGATTCCGTCATCTTCGACATCGGCCGGGAGTCGCTGGTCCGCATCCCCACCCTCGAGCCGCTGCGCGGCACGAAGGCGCACGTCGGGGCCCTGCTCGAGGCGGCCAACACGGCCGAGGAGCTGGTCGACGCCCTGACGAGGGGCTAGACACGCGTTGATCACGACCCGAGTGGCTGAAGGACGAATGTCAGTGCCGCTGGGTAGTGTTGAAGCAGGCCAACCAGTCACCGGGAGGCGGCCATGGCTCAGGAACAGGTTCAGCGTCAGGGTGGGGGCGACGGCGACGAGGGCGCTGACGGCGCCGCCGCCGCGGGTCAGGAGCGCCGGGAGAAGCTCGGCGAGGACGTCGACGCCATCCTCGACGAGATCGACGACGTCCTCGAGGAGAACGCCGAGGACTTCGTGCGCGCCTACGTGCAGAAGGGCGGCGAGTAGGGGCTCGCTGCCCCCTCGAACCAGACACCACCGGCGGCAGGAGAGACAGCACTACATGGAGCACAACTCGCACGCGGGCGCGGCGCTGCCGGCGGCCTACCTCGCGCCGGGCACGTCCTCGTTCGTGGACTTCCTGCGCGCACAGGCGCCGGAGCTGCTGCCGTTCAACAAGATCGTGCCCGGCGCGCGGCCGCTCGAGCTGGCCCACGGCACCACGATCGTGGCCGTCGCCTACAAGGGCGGCGTCCTGATCGCTGGTGACCGCCGGGCCACCCAGGGCAACGTGATCGCGCACCGGGACATGGACAAGGTGTACGTCACCGACGAGTACTCGGCCGTCGGCATCGCCGGCACCGCCGGGCTCGCGGTCGAGATGGTCCGCCTCTACCAGCTCGAGCTGGAGCACTACGAGAAGCTCGAGGGCGTGACCATCACGCTGGACGGCAAGGCCAACCGCCTCGGCGCCATGATCAAGGGCAACCTGGAGGCGGCCATGGCCGGCCTCGTCGTGCTGCCCCTGTTCGTCGGCTACGACGTGGACGCCCCCGACGCCGACCGGGCCGGCCGGATCGTCACCTACGACGTCACCGGCGGGCGCTTCGACGAGCACGCCGGCTACCACTCGATCGGCTCCGGCTCCGTGTTCGCCAAGGGCGCGCTGAAGAAGCTGTACGACCCCGACGCCGACCAGGACGCCGCCGTGCGCGTGGCCATCGAGGCGCTCTACGACGCCGCCGACGACGACTCCGCGACCAGCGGGCCCGACCTGGTGCGCCGGATCTTCCCGGTCGTCATCACCGTCGACGGCGCCAACGGCGCCGTGCGGGTGCCCGACGAGACCACCGCCGCGGTGTCCGAGGCGGTCGTCGCGGGACGCACCCGCAGCTGATGACGTTCCCACGAACCACAGGAGCCGCACCGTGACGTTGCCGTTGTACGCATCCGCCGAGCAGGTGATGCGGGACCGCTCGGAGCTCGCCCGCAAGGGGATCGCCAGGGGCCGCAGCGTTGTCGTGCTCACGTACACCGACGGCGTGCTCTTCGTCGCCGAGAACACCTCGTCGACGCTGCGCAAGGTGTCCGAGATCTACGACCGCATCGGCTTCGCCGCCGTCGGCCGGTACAGCGAGTTCGAGAGCCTGCGGGTGGCCGGCGTCCGGCACGCCGACCTGCGCGGCTACCAGTACGACCGGCGGGACGTGAACGCCCGTTCGCTGGCCAACGCCTTCGCCAGCCTGCTCGGCTCGATCTTCACCGAGCAGATCAAGCCGTTCGAGGTCGAGGTGTGCCTGGCCGAGGTCGGCACGGCCTACGGCAGCGACCAGCTCTACCGTCTGACCTACGACGGCTCCATCGTCGACGAGCCCAGGTACGTCGTGATGGGTGGGCAGGCCGACGCCATCTCCGGGGCGCTCAAGGACTCCTACCAGGACGACGCCTCGCTGGCCGACGCGCTGCGGGTGGCCGTGGCCGCGTTCGACGCCGGCAGCCCGTCCAGCAACGGCGACCGGCCGTTGGAGGTCGCCGTCCTCGACCGCAAGCGGCCGCGCCGGGCCTTCCGCCGCATCCAGGGCAACGTCCTGGAGCAGCTGCTGGCCTCGACCAAGCCCGCCCCCGCCGAGGAACCCCCGCCGAGCCCGAGCCGGAGAAGCCCGCCGAGTAACCCCTCTCGTGCCACATGCGCTTCCTATGTGCGTTCCAACGCCACATGGGAAGCGCATGTGGCGTTTCCGGGGGTGTCAGCCGAGGCCGATGTAGCGTTTGGCAGCCGTGACGGCGTCGTCGCTGGAGCCGGAGAACTGGAACAGCAACGATCGGTTGCCCACGCCGATCGCCAGTTCCCCGGTCCCTTGGGCGGCATCCTGCTCGACGCAAGCGATGTCCGTGCCGGCGATCTCGATGGGCGGCAGCTCCTTGCATTTCGCGGTGGCCTCCTCCATGCCCGGAATCAGGCCGAACTGGAGGGTCCACCGGTCCTTCCCGTAGAAGCAGTCGTGCGATCCGGGCGGCAGCACCTTCATCATGAACGGCGGATCCTGGTCGATCAGCTCGCCGAAGAACGGGTCGGTGGAACAGGTTTCCGGCACGACCCCCATCTTCTGAGCGGTCGTGCTGCTCGGCACGCCACCGGCCGTCGGGGATGGCGGGCTCGATGACGTGGAGACCGCGGCGGGGTGGCTGGCCGGGGTAACGGCGTTGACGACCGCGTAGCCGCCGGCCGCGACGACTGCAGTGGCCACGGCGGCGATGGCGACCTTGGCCCCGACGCCCATGCCCTTCGCCGTGCCGGCCTTGGCTGCGCCGCCCGGATGCGTGGGATGCCCGGCGGGGTGTTGCCCAGCGGAAGGGTGGCTGGGGGCAGGGTGGCCTGGTGACGTGGGCGCGGTGGTCTGGTGTGCAGCGGCCTGAGGTGCCGCGGGCTGGGCGGCCGGGGTGGCGTGGCCGGGGACCAGCGCGTGGGTGTGCTGGGCCAGCGTGGCCTGGGCGTTCTGGCCGAGCTGCTGCCACACCGTGATGGCCGTGGCGATCGCTGCTGCGGCCGCCGCCACCTGGCCGGTGATCAAGGCGAGGATGCCGACCTCGTGGGTGAAGTAGGCCAAAGCCGAGCGGTCGCCGGCGAGTTCGGCGGCGGCCTTGCCGCGGTCGAGGATGTGCTGCCACGCGCCCAGGCGGCCGGAACACGCGGCGATCGGCGCGGCGGACTTGGCCAGACGCGCGCCCAGGTCGGGGCGGCCGTGGCGAGCCAAGGCGTCGACCACGCCGGAGAGCAGCGCGGCGTGCTGGGCCAGCTGGACGGGGGAGAACCTTGGCAGGGCAGCGCCGAGCCGCTCGGCCACCCAACCGACGACAGGCAGGCCGGGCACCAGATCCGCGGGCAGGGCGGCGGTTACGCCGGGGGCGAGCGTGATCACGTCGGTGGTGATCACCAGGCCGCGCGCGGCGAGCTCGTCGATCGCGGTGGTGGGGGCGTCGGCCAGCCAGGACAAGACGTCGGGCAACAGCGGGGCGTCGGCGATGGCCAGCACAGAGACCATCGCGCGGGCGGGTGCGCTGAGATAGCCGAAACTGCGGGCGAGCAACTCGCTCAGCTCGGCGGCGCGGGGCAGCGTCGGCCGGCCGTCCGGACCGGGGCGTACGGCGGCGGCCGCCCGGAGCAGCAGCAACGGCGACCCCTCCGCGACCTGCCACAACTGGGCCGCGGCAAGCTGTTCCGACTCGTCCAGCGGGCGATTCAACGCGGCGGTGAGCAGCTCCAGCGTTGGTGCCCAGGCCAGCCCGCCCAACGGCAGGGACCGGCCGTCGGAGCGCAACGAGCGCTGCTGGCACGTGAACACGACCGCGGCGTCGGGCACGGCGTCGAGGAACTCGTCGCGTTCGGTGTCGGCCAGGTCGAGATCGTCGAGCAGCAGGCAGATGTCCACGCCGGACAGCAGCCGGCGCAGCTCCACCGGCGACGGCCGGTAGCCGGCGGTCTCGTAGCAGGCCTCGAACACGTCCTGGAGCACGTCGCCGGGCGTTCGGCCGGCCGCCGGCAGGAACACCGTGGCCGGCAGGTTCAGCTCACCGGCGGCGTGGCGCAGCAGCGTGCTTTTGCCCGCCCCCGGCGGCCCGTAGACCTGGACGAGCCGGTCGGCGGCCACGGCTTCGCGCACGGCGGCCAGTTCCTGTTCCCGGCCGACCGGGCGGGCCGGACGTCGCGGCAGCAGGCTGATCACCGGGCGGCGCACCGGTTGCGGGCGGGCGCCCGGCGCCACCACGGTCACCACGGATTGCTCGGCCCACACCGTGATGTTGTGATCGCCCACGACGAGTTGCCCGACGACGTCACCGCCGACATGGACGCTGGTCATGCGCGTCTCACCCGCCGAGGCTGTGGCGGAACTGGGCAGCCAGCTCGTCACCGCCTGCCGCCACCAGCTTGGCCACTACCGGCCCGAACACGATCCGGTTCACCGCCCCGATGAGCCCCGGCAGCGTGCGCCGGAACCAGCCGTGCGCCTTGGCCACTGCCGGCACATCGACCGTGTCGCCGGTCAGCGCCGTCTCCAGCTCGTCGAGCTTCGACACCGCCTCCGGCTCGCCGGTCAGCGCGGTCCGCAGCGCGTCGACAGCCGCCCGCAGCTCGGCCAGGTCCGCCGCCGTCACACCGCCTTGGACCTGTTGCCAGCTCAGCGTGTTGCTGTTGCCGACGTTGACCTGCCCGGTCAGATTGCCGCCGATGTGGATGCTCGTGTGCTCAGGTCGGTCATTGGCCATCCCCAGACTCCTGACGTGCGCGGAGTACCCCGGGAGACGATCGCCCTGCCGCCGCATGGCGTTAGGCCGGTTTGTCGGTATTCACCTGTAAGGCCTAGGCCGTCAGCTGCTTGACCAGGGCTTCGGTGTCCGGATTCCAGACCCGCACCGTGCCGTCTTGGGAAGCGCTGGCGAGGTTGCCGTCGGGCGCGAAGGCCACCGCGTTGACGGAGTCCGTGTGGCCCTTGAGATCCCGGAACTGCTTGTACGTGGTGGCATCCCAGATGCGGATGTTGTTGCCGTCGCAGGCGGCGAGCCGGGAACCGGTGGTGGTGTAGGTGAGGCCGTTGGGGGATCCCGTGCTGTCGCTGAACGTGCCGGCGACTCGCTGGTTGCCGATGTTCCAGATCAAGCCGTCGAGCCCGCCATAGCCGGCGGCCAGTTTCTCGCCGCCGGGCGCGAAGGCGACGGCGATGGCCGCGCTGTTGGCCCGCTCGTTGATCAGGGGATCACCGATCTGCTGGTGGGTCGCGGTGTCCCAGAGTCGCACCGTGCCGTCGTTGGTGTAGGTGTTGTTGTCCGTGTGCCACTCGGTCGATCCGGCGCTGGCCAGCACCTTGCCGTCAGGACTGTAGGCCAGCGAGCTGATGGTGCCGGAGTGGCCGCTCAGCATCGGCGCGATCACCGTCCGCTGGGCCACGTCCCAGATCTGGATGTTCCCGTTCACGTCGCCCACGGCCAACGTGCGTTTGTCCGGGCTGAACGCGATTGACGTGACGCCGTGCTGTTTGTTGACCACGACGGTGTCGCCGAACGGGATGCCGATCAGCCGGTGGCTGGTCGTGTCGAACAACCGGACGCCGTCGTAGCCGGCCGCGGCCAGCATCGCGCCGTCCGGGCTGAAGGCGAGCTTGGTCCTCGTTTCGGATTTGTCGAGCGGGATCTTCGTGAGCTGCCAGTTGCTGGTGTTCCACAGCCGGATGGTTTCGGTCCCCGGCTCGTAGCCGCTGGCGGCGAGCAGCTTGCCGTCGGGGCTGTAGGCGACCGCCAGCATGTTGGGCGGCGACGGTGGCGAGGACGTCGTGGTTTTCGGTCGTAGTGCCAATACCAGCGTCACCGTCAGGGCGATGACCACCGCCACCGCGATACCGGCCAGCAGTGGGATGTTCCGGCGCAGCGGGACCCTGACCGCCGGTGCTGGGGGTGGGGTCGGCGGCTTCGGGGGCACAAGCAGCGCTTTGGCGGCGATGGCGACGTCCGGGACGTCGTTCTTGGCAATCGCCGCCAGGGTTTCCCGGGCCTGAGCGGCCAGCGTGGCGTCGTCGAGGAGCTGGCCCAGTTCCTGCACGCCCGCCAGCCGTACGGATGGCAGCGGGCTGTCCAGGGCGCTGCGCAGGTGCTCGGGCAGGGGCGTGGTGTCGACCGGCACGCCGGCCGGAGAGCGGGCCAACAGGATCTGGCCCTCGGCCTGGTACACCGACCGCTGCGGGGTCTGGGCGACGCCGGCCTCGCGCAGCCGGTCGAAGGCGTACTCGTAGGCGTCGTCCACGGAGATGTAGCCGTCATGGTCCCGATCCGCATCTCCGCTGCGGATGCCGTTGACCAGGGCGTTGGTGAACACCGAGCCCGGCTGCACGGCGTCGGCCAGTGGCTCGCCCTCGAACGAGTACTCGCTGCCGCGGGAGGCCGTGAGCACCACCCGGCCGCGGCCCTGGCCGTGGAAACGGCGGTCCAGGCCCAGGTCGTCGTCGCCCTTGGCCCGGTCCCCGAACGCGCCGCTGAAGCAGCAGTCCAGGATCACCACCTGCCGCCGGGCCCGGCAGTCCTCCAGCTGGTCCAGCAGCCACTCCGCCTCGACGCCCGTGGACGCCAGGCGGTTCTTCTGAGTGTCGGTCGCCGCGAAGTACAGCCGTCGGCGGGCGTCGACCAGGCCGTGACAGGACAGGTAGACCACCACCAGGTCGTCCGGCCTGCGGTCGCTGAGGAACTCCTCCACCGCCAGCCGGATCTCCTGCGCCGACCGGTCCAGCACGGTCGTCACCGCGAACCCGCCCACCGCCGGGTCGGCCAGCAGCTCGCCCAGGTCCGCCGCGTCCCTGGCCGGCGCGCGCAGCTGCCGCAACGAGGCGTCTCGGTAACCCGCCGTGGCCACCACCAGCGCCAGGCGACGCTCCGCCGGCAGGTCCGGCGAGGGTCTGCTGCCCTGCATGCCGGCCATCCAACCGCGACGCAGCGGCCGAATGGCCGCTGCGTTATCGAACCTTTGTCAGCGATACACGGTTAGCGCAGTGGGACGGGAGGCGAAGGTGAACACGGTGCCCTCGGCGCGGACCTCGCCGTCGGTGGCGATGGCAACGGGGCGGCCGTGCACACGGACGGTGAACGAGGGCAGGTCGAGCTGGCGGTAGGTGTGGCTGCGGTGCAGGGCGCCGGCGAGGGCGGCGAGTACGAACCGGGTGCGCGAGAACGGGATGTCGGCGCGGATGAAGCGCACGTCGAGAAGGCCGGAGTCGAGGCGGTGACGGGTGGCGGGGGCAAAGCCCTTGGGCAGGTAGGGGTTGTTGCCGACGAACACCATCCACACCGTCTGCCGGCGGCCGTTGATCGTGACGGTGAGCGGCTCGGCCTCGTGCAGGATGCGGACGAGGGCGTAGGCGCCGGCGGGCCATTTGCCGAGGCGCTTGGCGTGCTTGTCGCGCAGCAGGACCAGGTCGGGGTATCCGCCGAGGCTGGCGGTGTTCAGGAAGATCACCGGCTCATCGCCGTCCACGGACACGGATCCCAGGCCGATGCCGATCCCGGCGCCGTTTTCGGTGGCGATGCGGGTCTGCTCCAGGCTCTCGACGCCGATGTCACGGGCGAAGTGGTTGAGCGTGCCGGCGGGCACGACGGCCAGCGGCAGCTCGGCATCGGCGGCCGCCGCGGCGACGGCGGCGACCGTGCCGTCACCGCCGGCCGCGCCGAGGGCCCGGGCCTCGGACAGGTCCTGCCCGGACAGGTCGTCGATGCGGATCACGCTGGCCTTGGGCCAGGCCGCCTTGATCTGCACGGCCGGGTCGGTGTCGTCCGGCCCGGAGTTGGGGTTGGCGACGATGGTCAACCCCTCCCCGTCCTGGAGCACGGCGGCATGCACGGGCGCGTCGGATTCGGCCGGTTGGCCGACGCCCAGCGGCCACCAGCGGCGCGTGAGCAGCCCGAGACCGACGCCGATGGCGGCGCCGCAGGCCACGTCGGACGGCCAGTGCACGCCGGTGTGCACGCGCGAGTAGGCCACGGCCGCGGCGACCGGCGCGACGAACGCGGCGGCGACCGGCGACTCCATGGCCACGGCCGTGGTGAAGGCGGCGGCCGACGCGGCGTGACCGGACGGGAAGGAGGAGGACGTGGGCCGTCGGGTCAGCCGCCGGGCCACCGGAACCAGGTCGGCGGCGGGGCGTCGGCGGGGAAAGACCTGCTTGCCCAGGGCGTTGGCGGTGAAGCTGGCTCCGGCGATGGCCACCAGGCCGCGCAGCGCCGCCCGCCGACCCCGACCGGGGATGGTGGCCAGCACGGCCGCGGCCGTGAACCAGATCATGCTGTGATTCGCCGAGGTCGACAGCTTCTTGACGACAAGATCGGCGCGGGACGGCCGCAGCGCCGCCGACCTGCGCATCAGGGCCTCGTCGAGGCGGTTCACGGATCGCACGTTATGCGAAGGTAGCCGAAATTTCGCGCCGATCCCCGAACGGCGCACGGTCAGCACGCGCCGGACCGCCTACTGTGAAGGGATGCAGCGGCGGATCTTCGGAATCGAGACCGAGTTCGGGGTGACCTGCACGTTCCACGGGCAGCGTCGGTTGTCACCCGACGAGGTGGCGCGGTACCTGTTCCGGCGCGTCGTGTCGTGGGGGCGCTCGTCGAACGTCTTCCTGCGCAACGGCTCGCGCCTGTACCTGGACGTCGGCTCCCACCCGGAGTACGCGACCGCCGAGTGTGACGACCTCACCCAGCTGGTCACGCACGACAAGGCCGGCGAGCGGATCCTGGAGGACCTGCTCGTCGACGCCGAGCGGCGACTGGCCGACGAGGGCATCGGCGGCGACATCTTCCTGTTCAAGAACAACACCGACTCGGCCGGCAACTCCTACGGCTGCCACGAGAACTACTGCGTGGCCAGAGCCGGCGAGTTCTCCCGGATCGCCGACGTGCTGCTGCCGTTCCTGGTGACCAGGCAGCTGATCTGCGGCGCCGGCAAGGTGCTGCAGACCCCGCGCGGCGCCGTGTACTGCCTGTCGCAGCGGGCCGAGCACATCTGGGAGGGCGTGTCCAGCGCGACCACCCGGTCCCGGCCGATCATCAACACCCGCGACGAGCCGCATGCCGACGCCGAGCGCTACCGGCGGCTGCACGTGATCGTCGGCGACTCCAACATGTCCGAGGTGACGACGCTGCTCAAGGTGGGCAGCGCCAACCTGGTGCTGGAGATGATCGAGCAGGGCGTGCAGTTCCGTGACTTCAGCCTGGACAACCCGATCCGGGCCATCCGCGAGATCAGCCACGACCTGACCGGCCGGCGCCTGGTCCGGCTGGCCGGCGGGCGGGAGGCCTCCGCGCTGGACATCCAGCGGGAGTACCACGCCAAGGCCGTCGAGCACGTCGCGTCGCGGACCAACGACCCCACCTCGCAGCGGATCGTCGAGCTGTGGGGCAAGGTGTTGGACGCCGTCGAGCAGCAGGACCTGTCCAAGATCGACCGGGAGATCGACTGGGCCGTCAAGCACCGCCTGATCGAGCGCTACCAGGCCAAGCACGGTCTGGAGCTGTCCAGCCCCCGTATCGCCCAGCTCGACCTGGCCTACCACGACATCCGGCGCGGGCGCGGCATCTTCGACCTGCTCCAGCGCAAGGATCTCGTGCACCGCGTCACCGACGACGGCGAGATCGAGGCGGCCAAGGACACCCCGCCCCAGACCACCCGGGCCAAGCTCCGCGGCGACTTCATCGCCGCCGCCCAGGCCGCCGGGCGTGACTTCACCGTCGACTGGGTGCACCTCAAGCTCAACGACCAGGCCCAGCGGACCGTGCTCTGCAAGGACCCGTTCCGCGCGGTCGACGAACGAGTCGAGCGCCTGATCTCCAGCCTCTGACGTCGGACCCGCGAAGGCCCGCTCCCGGTGTGGGGGCGGGCCTTTCGCTGTCTACGGCGTCGTGACGATCAGCAGGACGACGTCCAGGAGTGAGACGAGCATGGCGGCCTGGAAGGGGTGGCGGCGGCCGAAGAGGAGGACTACGGCGGAGAGGGCGACGGCGTACGGGTTGAGGACGGCGGCGGCTGCGAGCAGGAGGAGGCAGGTGGCGGCCCAGCTGTAGCGGGGGCCGAGGCGGTGGGGGAGGCCGCGGACGCCGGTGGCGAGATCCTGGGCGAGGTCGGGCAGGGCGTTGGCGAAGTGGGCGCCGGAACCGAGTAGGGCGCCGGCGGTGAGGAGCCACCACGGGGGAGTGGCGGGGACGCCGAGCACGACGAAAGCGGGGCCGGCGGCGAAAGAGACGGCGTAGGGGAGCACGGAGAAGGCAGTGCCCTTGAGTAGGGCGTTGTAGCTCCAAGCGCTGCCGACGGCCACCAGGTGCACGAAGCCGGGGATGAGGCCGGAGAGGAAAGACAGTGGCACGAGAGCCACGCTCGCTGCGCCAAACGCCACCAACACCGCTTTCGCGGCGACCTCGCCGTTGGGGATGGGCTTGTCCTGACGACCGGAGGCGGCATCGCGGTCTCGGTCGAGGTAGTCGTTGAGCCAGCCGACGGAGAGCTGCCCGGCGAGGATGGCGGCACCGACGGCGGCGATGCCGGCGGGCGAACGGCCCCAGACGACGGCCAAGCCCATGGAGATCACCGTGACCGCGACGGCCGGCGCGGGATGGCTCGCGCGGACCAATCCGGAGACGGTGGACACGATCCACTACTCTGCCGCAACCGGGGCGAGGAGACACGGTGCCGTCGACTGATCTGATCTACACGTACGTGGTCCCGGCGCGCCCGGACAAGGTGTTCGAACACCTCGCCGACCCGGCCAACTACGTCGGACTGTCGCCACTCGTGGTCAAGGTGTACGACGTCGACGAAACGGGCTACACGGCGGTCGAACGGTTCCGGCTCGGCCCGGTCAAGTACGACAACCACATCAGGGTGAACCTGACCGTCGGCGACAACGTCGTGGCTAGTGACGTGCATAGTCCGGGCGGTGTGCGGATGGCTCACCGGTTCGAGCTGTCGGACCACGTCGACGGCTGCGAGATCGTGGAGCGGGCGCATCTGACGGCGCCGTTCGGGCTGGTGCGGTTCACCGCAGCGCAGGCGCGGGGCGTGCTGCACGCCCGAAGAGCGATCCTGACCGGCAGGCTGGAGGGCTAAGGTGCTGGGGTGTCCATAGCCCGTGCCGAACGGCTCGTCAACCTCGTGCTGTGCCTGCTGTCGACCCGGCAGTACCTGACGGCCGACCGGATCAGGACGATCGTGCCCGGCTACCCGGAGGACGCCAACCCGGAGGCGTTCTACCGGATGTTCGAGCGCGACAAGGCCGAGCTGCGCGACCTGGGCATCCCGCTGGAGACCGGCCGCAACAACCCGTTCGACCCGGCCGACGGCTACCGCATCGCCCGCCGCGACTACGAGCTGGGCGACATCGACCTGGAGCCGGACGAGGCCGCGGCGGTGGCGCTGGCCGTGCGGCTGTGGGACTCGCCGGAGCTGACCGGCGCGGCCGAGGTGGCGCTGCTGAAGCTGCGCGCTGCCGGTGTTGACGTGGACCAGGCGGCGCCGGCCGCGGTGGAGCCGCGGGTGCGGGCCAGCGAACCGGCGTTCGCGACGCTGCTGCAGGCCGTGCAGACCGGACGGGTCGTCACGTTCGACTACCGCCGCCCGGTGCCGGCGGAGGTGCGGACGCGGACCGTGGAGCCGTGGGGCGTCGTGTCGTGGCGCGGCCGCTGGTACCTGGTCGGGCACGACCGCGACCGGCGGGCCCCGCGCTGCTTCCGGCTGTCGCGGATCGTCGGCGACGCCAAGGCCGTGAGCAAGCCGGGCGAGGTGCACGCGCCGGCCGGCGTGGACCTGATGAGCTACGTGAAGGGCTTCGAGGACGGGCACGCGCAGGGCACGCTGGCCCGGCTGTGGGTGGCCAAGGGGCAGGCGCAGGGGCTGCGGCGGCGGGCCGAGGTGGTCGGCACGGACGTCCTCGACGGAGTCGAGGGTGACCTGCTGGAGATCGAGCTGACCCTGCCCGAGTCGGCCGCGGGCTGGATCGCCGGCTTCGGCGCGGACGTCGAGGTGATCGAGCCCGAGCTGCTGCGCAAGTCGGTGTACGAGCGGCTGCTCGGTGCGTTGGGCGCGGTCGAGGGGAAGGCGTCATGAGTTCGGGTGGGGGGACGGACCGGCTGACCCGGTTGCTGGCGCTGGTGCCGTACCTGATCGCGCGGCCCGGTATCCGCGTCGACGAGGCGGCGGCCGATTTCGGCGTGACGGCGCGGCAGCTGCGCAAGGACCTCGAGCTGCTGTGGATGTGCGGGCTGCCGGGCTACGGGCCCGGCGACCTGATCGACCTGTCGTTCGAGGGCGAGACGATCACCGTCACGTTCGATGCCGGCATGAACAAGCCGCTGCGGCTGACCGGCGCTGAGGCGACCGCGCTGCTGGTGGCGCTGCGGGCGCTGGCCGACACGCCGGGCGTGGCCGACACCGACGCGGTGCGGCGGGCGCTGGCCAAGGTCGAGGCTGCCGCCGGCGAGGCCCAGCCGGCCGGCGTCGTCGTCGGGCTGGCCGCGCCGGAGGCCGAGGCGACGGCCGAGGTGCGGGAGATCGTCCGGGACGCGCTCAGCCGTAAGCGGGCGCTGCGGATCCGGTACTACACGGCGTCACGCGACGAGATCACCGAGCGGGTCGTCGACCCCATGCGGGCGCTGCTCGTGGAGGGCCGCAACTACCTCGAGGCGTGGTGCCGCTGCGCCTCAGACGTGCGGCTGTTCCGCCTCGACCGGATCGACGACATCGAGGTGCTCGACGAGGCCGCCGCCCCGCCGCCGTACGCCGAGCCCACCGACGTCTCCGGCGGCCTGTTCCGGCCCGAGGCCGGGCAGCAGGTCGCCGTGCTGCGGCTGGAGCCCGACGCCCGGTGGATCTCCGAGTACTACGCCGTCGACGAGCAGACCGAGCTCGACGGCGGCCGGTGCCGTGTGGTCATGCGGTACACCGATCCCACGTGGATGGCCAGGTTGGTGATCGGCACCGGCGGCCTGGCCGTGGCCGAGGGGCCGGCCGAGCTGGTGGACCTGATCCGGGAACGGACGTCGGCGGCGTTGCGGCGGTTCGGCCGGCAACTCGCCGGCTGAACCCCCGCGAGTCCCGCTTTCTGGCACACCGAAACACGCTTTCGAGCACATTCAAATGTCACATGAGCGTCGTACTTGCCTCCCAGCGGCACCTGGGGACCGCATGTGACGTCGGGGCGTGGGTGGGGGGTGGGTTGGGGGAGGGCTGGGGCTTGGGTGTGCCTGAGGGCGGGTTTCGGTGTGTCGCAGAGCGGGACTCGCGGGGGTGGTGGGCTGTACCTGGGCCGTATCCGGGAACCGTTACCGTGGGCACGTGTTGTACGTCATCGCCGCGCTGGTGGTCGTGCTGGGGCTGGTGCCCCTGGGCGTCACGCTGCAGCGCACCCTGCGCAAGGCCGCCCGGTTGAAGAGCACGGCGGCGCGGGCGCAGGCCGACATCGCCGATCGGCGGGGGCTGATCCGGGCCAGGATCGCCGCGCTGGGAGTGGCGCTCGCCCAACGCCGTAGGATCGGGTCGGAGCACGGGGTCGCCGGCACGGCGGCGGAGGTTGAGGGGCGGCATCGGTGACGTCCGAGGACAAGTCGGAGCGCAAGGGCAAGAAGCGGCGTCGCCGCAGCCGTCGGCACAACCCCGACGGCACGATGACGCTGATGGAGCACCTGTACGACCTGCGGTACCGCCTCGGCATGGCGCTGCTCGGGGTGTTCATCGGCGCGATCATCGGCTTCGTCTGGTTCGAGGTCACCATCCCGCCGATCCCGACGCTGGGCCAGCTGCTGCTCAAGCCGTACCAGGCCATTCCGCGCAACCTGCTGCTGCCGGGCACCGAGGGCAAGCTGCTTCAGGGCAGCCCGTTCGAGGGCTTCATGGTGCGGTTGCAGGTCGGTATCGCGGTCGGCGCGGTGCTGTTCAGCCCGATGTGGCTGTACCAGCTGTGGGCGTTCATCACCCCGGGCCTGTACGCCAAGGAGAAGAAGTTCGCGCGGATCTTCGTGACCTGCGCGGTGCTGCTGTTCATCGGCGGCGCGGTGCTGGCCTACCTGGTCGTGCCCGAGGCGTTGACCGTGCTGTCCAGCATCAGCGCCAGCGAGTTCGTCACGGCGCTGACGGCCGACAAGTACATCTCGTTCATGCTGGCGCTGCTGGTCATCTTCGGCATCAGCTTCGAGCTGCCGCTGCTGGTGGTGATGCTGAACAAGGTCGGCATCCTGCCGTACGAGAAGCTCAAGAAGTGGCGCCGCGGCATCATCTTCGGCCTGTTCTGCTTCGCCGCCGTCGCCACGCCGGGCCAGGACCCGATCTCCATGTGTGTGCTGGCCGGCGCGCTGACCGTGCTGTTCGAGGTGGCGGTGCAGATCTCCCGCCTGAACGACCGCAAGAAGGGCAAGGACGACGAGTGGGCCGGCCTCTCGGACGACGAGGCATCGCCGCTCAACTACGAACCGCAGCCGGAGCAGGCCACGCCTGAGTCCGAGGTCCGCGCCAAGACGTACGACGAAGACGCCACGTGACGGTAGCGCTGCTGGTGTGCCCGGCGGCCGGCCTCGGCGCTGCCGGGCGGGTCGCCGGCACGGTGGCGAGCCGGCTGCGGACGGCCTGCGGTGACGTCCAGCTGCTGGTCGCCTCGGACGCCGAGGGCACGAACCGGCTGGCCCACAAGGCGGTCCGGGACGGCGTCGAGGTGCTGGCGGTGCTGGGCGGCGACGGTGCCGCGCATGCCGGCGTGCAGGCCTGCGCCGGCACGAAAACCGCGCTCGCGGTCATCCCGGCCGGCACCGGCAACGACTTCGCCCGCGCCCTGGACCTGAGCCTGGACGGCGTCGTGGAGGCGCTGCGCACGGGCCGCCGCCGGTCGATCGACCTGGGGCGGGTGCAGCGCGGGGCCTGGTTCGGCACGGTGTTGTGCGCCGGCTTCGACTCGGCGGTCAACGAGCGTGTGAACCGGATGCGCTGGCCGCGCGGCCCCCGCCGCTACGACCTGGCGATCATGCTGGAACTGGCCCAGTTGCAGTCGAAGCCGCTGACGGTGCGCACGCCGGCCGGCGAGGTGGAGCTGGAGGCGACGCTGATCGCCGTCGGCAACACCCCGTTCTACGGCGGCGGCGTGCCGATCTGCCCCGACGCCGACCCGGGCGACGGGCTGCTCGACGTCACCATCGCCGGGCGGGCCAGCCGGACCGAGCTGATGCGGATCCTGCCCAAGCTGCGCACCGGCCGGCACGTCGACCACCCGGTGGTGACCACGCTGCGCGCCAGCTCGATCGCCATCGCCGGCAACGACTGGATCGGCTACGCCGACGGTGAGCGGCAGCGGGAGCTGCCACTGACCGTCGAATGCGTGCCGAAGGCGCTGAAGGTCGTGGCCTGACGGCCGCTACGACCCCGTACGCCCGAAGCACCGCTCCAGCTCGCTCAGGTCGTAGAAGTAGCTGCCCTTCGAGACCGCGCGGCAACCCGGCTTGAAGGCGGTCTCCTGCTCGTTGTAGAGCGCGCGGACCAGGTACGTGTCGCCCTTGCGATACATGTCCCACTGGATGTTCGCCGCCATCGGCGACACGGCCGCGCCACGCCACGGGTTCGTCGCGTACGTGAACGGCTGGCCGACCGTCACCGCCTTCGTGCTGCCCGGCAGCCGCATCAGGGCGGCCAGCGGGATGATCTCCTCGGCATGCGTGAAACGGAGTTCGGCGCCAAGGGCGCTCGTGCCGTCACGCTTGGCCTCCGCCTGCTTGAAGAAGTCGTCGAGCAGGACGTTCGCCATCTTGTACGTGATGTCGCTGTCGGCGAAGCTCGGGCCCTTCTTGTAGAAGTCCGCCAGGTCGCTGAGGTATCCGAACCACGCCGCGTCCCGCGGCGCGAGGTACCGGTCCATGCCCCAGCCCCGGCCGGCGGGACTCTCGTCGCGCATCGCCGGGGCGATCGAGTACAGGTTGTAAACCGCCTGCGCGGCCGTCAGGTCATTGGCGGTCGACGAGAATTTACCGGCGACGATGCGCTGCACGAACGCCGGCTTGAAGATCCTTCCGAGCACGCGGACCGCCGCACGGTGGCTCGCGTCCTGGTTGGTGAGGCTCGTCAGGGTCGTTGCGAGGCGCTGGTCGTTGGCCAGCCAGTCCCGATACGCCGCGCCCCCGGCGGCCTTGTGGAAGTACAGCAGGTCCGGGTCGGTGCGGGCCGGGCCGACCAGCGGCTTCAGGGCCGGGTCCGCGGCCGTGAGCGCGTCCGTGAAGACCGTGCCGCTGTCCACGGCCCGCCCCTGCCCGGAGCTGACCACGTCGATCTTCTCGCCCTTTTCGGCGATCGTCGTGAACAGCCCCGGCAGCCGCTGCCGCAACCGGCCGGCGGTCGCCGCCAGCTCGTCCTTGCCCCGGCCGCTCAGCCGGCCGTACCCGACCTTCGCCATGGCGGCGTCCAGTGCCCGTGCATCCGGGCCGAACTCCTGGCCCAGTGGGGTGAGCAGGCCATCCGCCGCGGCCCGGTCCCACAACGTGAGGATCAGGGCGGCGTCGTCGCCGTCGGTGGCGGCGCGGGAGCCGTGCCGGGAGACGGTCTCGGTGAACACCGGCTCGAAGCCCTTCGGGACGCCCTGGTACGTCCGAGGGTTCTGCGCCGGCTCATACGACGCCTTGGTGCCGTAGCTGTCCCGGGCGTTCTCGGCCTGCGGTCCGGCGTATGACGGCGTCGGCGTGGCAAGCAGCGCACAGAGCCCGAGGGCGAGCGCGGAGGCGACTCGATTCACCCGTGCACGGTCTCCGGCCAACGTGAACACAGGGTGATCGAAGGGTGGATCAGGCGCTGCCTGAGCTCGTACAACGGCATGAACGGCCGGCCCCGAGGGGCCGGCCGTTCAGTCAGCATTTGGTTGCCGGGCGCTTCCACTTGTCGCCGTCGGTGCTGTCGCCGTCCTTGAGCGTGCCGGCCGACTTCATGAACGCCACCGCGGCATCCTTGAGCTGCTGCTGGAGCTTGGCCGGCGGGTCCGACGGCACCGCGACGCCGCCGTTCTTGGCGAACCAGCCGCTCGGGCCGAAATCGCCGTAGGGCTGGCCGTCCTGGAACACGTGGATCTCGAAGTCCGGGTAGCGGGCGGTGTCCAGGCGGGCGCTGAACTTGTCGTACAGGTTGACCGGCACCTTGCCGCTGCCGCCCTTTTCGGCCCAGCCGCAGGCCCGGTCGGGCCGGAACGACTCCAGCCGCTTGCCCTCGGCGAGCGTGTCCACCGAGGCCAGCGCCAGCGCGTGCACCTTGGCCCGGACGTACACGAACCAGGCGTAGTAGCCGCTGCCGCCGGACTCCGCGCGGGCCTTGGCCTTGGCCGCCTCGTTGGCCTGCGTGAACCCGCCGTGGATGTCCTTGTCCATACAGGACATGGTGACCGCGCCGGTGGTCGCCACCTTGTCGGTGGTGGTGCACGAGCCTGCGGGAACGTCGTCGATCGTGACGCTGGCCGTCATCTCCACGTTCGTCTGGGCCGGCGGCGACGTGCGGGGCGACGTCGTGGTCGTGAAGTGCGCGACGACCTGGCAGCCGGCGGCCTCGCAGTCGTCGAAGTGCTCCAGGTTGTCCACGGCGTTCACCGTGTACTGCACGCTGGTGTTGATGGCGTTGCCGAGCTGGCTGACGTCGGTTTCCATCTCGTCGTAGGTCTGGTCGACGTCATTGGCCGTCACCGGCTTGAAGTCGGCCGTGCCCAGGCCGGTGTAGGACGCCCGCTCACCGTTGAGCCGCAGCAGGTTGCCGGGGTTGGTGAACGCGACCGCCGCCTTCTTGGTGGACTTGTCGATCCAGCGGACCACCCGGTACGGCTGCTCCTTGGCCACGTACAGCGTGCCGTCGGGGGTGTCGCCCTTGAGCACGGCAACGCCGTTGATGGTGGTGCCGTCGTCGCTGGGTTCCGGCAGCTTCTCGGTGCGGGCCACCTCGTCGCGCAGCTTGCCGGCGATCGCCGCCGGCGTGGCATTCTGCTTGGCCAACTCCTTGAGCTCGCCGACGTCGCCGGTGATCCACCGGTCCTTCAGACCGGTCTGGTTGTACGCGTCCTGCAGGGCGCCCGGCGGGAAGTAGGTCCCGTTCAGCTTGAGGTACATCGTGCCGTTGGCCAGCAGGAACTGGAACTTGATCCCGGTGGCCTTGTCGGCCGTCAGCCAGCCGACGGCGTCGCCCATGGTGGTGACGCGGCCGTCGAACTGGCTGCCGTCCGGCAGCTCGGCGGTGTAGTTCGCGACCGGCTGGGCGGCCAGGTTGGCCACCGCCTGCTCGAACGGGCTGCGGTCCGGCGGCCAGGCCAGCCACGTCGTGACGCCGGCGATCAGCAGCACCACCATGGCCGCGGCGATCAGGATGACCTTCTTGCTGCGGCGCTTGCGGGGCACGATCGGCACCAGGTCGGTGCGCAGCGGCGCGTGCCAGTTCGGCGGCAGGTCGGCCGTCACGACCAGCGGCGGGTGCCACGGCTCGGACGGCGCCGGCCAGGTCTGCTGCATCAGCGGCTGCTGGCCGGGCGCGCCCCACTGGGGCTGCGGAATCGCGGCCTGGCCGGCCGGCTGCCGGCCGTCGGGCTGCCACGGCGACTGCGGCAGGTTGGCCACCGGCACCGCCGCGCCGGCCTGCATGGCAATGGTCGACTGGTCGCTCGGCTGCTGCCAGTTCGGCTGCCAGCCCTGCGGCGGCGCGTAGCTGGCCGGCGCGGCCGGCTGCCACGGGGACTGCTGCTCCAGCGGCTGCTGCTGCGGGTAGCCGACCTCCGGCTGGCCGACCGGCTGCTCACCGTTCGGCTGCCAGGGGCTCGGCGGCCCGTCGGCGACCGCCGGCGTCGGCTGCCACGGGCTCTGCGGCAGGCCGGCGACCGGCGCCGACGGCTGCGGGTGTTCGCCCGGCTGGTCGACCGGCGAGGTCTGCTGGTCGTATCTCAGCGGCTCGGCGATCGGGTCCTCCGGCGCCGGCTGCGCGCGCGAAGGCTCGACGGATTCCTGTTCCATGGTCATTCCCCCTACCTTTCGGGCGGAATGATGTCAGGCCAAGGTCACGGGTTAATAGCGTTTATCGAGCGCTTCGGTCAGGTCGCGATAACTGAGCGTGCCGCCGATACCGGCGAACCCGCCGCCGCCGAGCACGGAGCTGAGGGCATCTCGGGCGCTGCCCCAGGCCAGCCGGGCCAGCGCCGAGCCGGTGGAGACACGGCGAACTCCCATGGCCGCCAACGTTTCCAGCGAGGGCAGCGTGGGTGAGGCGAGCACGTTGAGCGCGACACCGGGCAGTTCGGCGATGATCTCCGGAATTCTCGCCTCCGGCAGTCCCGGGGCGAACAGGCAGTCCGCGCCGGCCTCGAGAAACAGCCGCATCCGGGCCAGGCCCTCGTCCATTCCGCCGTCGCCGAACCACCAGACGTCGGTACGGGCATTGATCACCAGCTCCGCGTCCAGCGCGCGGACCTGGGCAATGCGTTCGGCCGCTTCCTCCGGACTCCACAGCTTCGTGTCCGGGTAGCGCGTGTCCTCGATGTTCACCCCGACCACGCCGACATCCAGCGCCGCGCGGACCGTGGCCCGCACATCGTCGTAGCCGCCTTCCAGGTCGGCCGACACCGGCACCGCCGAGGCTTCGACGATCTTTCCCACCGCGTCGACCATCGTCGCCATCGGCATCCGCTGCCCGTCCGGCAGCCCCAGCGCCGCCGCCACGCCCGCACTCGTCGTGCCCAGCGCCGGCACCCCCGGCACCGTCGACAGCAGCCGCGCCGACGCCGGATCCCAGGCGTTGGGCAGCACGAAAAAGCCGCTCTGGTGCAGCTCCCGGAAGCTCGTCATGCCGTTGAGCCTAGGCGCGCCACACTTCGCCGCCACCCGAACTCCGGCCCGGATCCGTGATCAGCAAGGGGTTCTCGTCGGCCAGCCGGGCCAGCACGTCCGCCGTGCTCGTCGCCAGCATCTCCGCCTTCTCGCTCAGGCCGTACGTGATGTAGTGCCAGTGCCCCTCAGCCGGGTACGCCGAGCAGCCTTGCAGCGCGCCGCCCACAAACCCCTTCGGCGGGTGGTAGCCGACGTGCCGGGCGTCGATGGCATCCCAGCCCGGCGCCTCGATCTCCGTCATGTCGTCATGCTAGGCAAGGGTCTGAGTGAGGCTGGCGCTGCCGCCGCCGTACACGAGACGGCCGTGGGCACCGTTGACGATCGGCAAATACGGCGGCACGTGGCCACATTCGACATCGGCAATGATCGGCACCCCCAGACCGCCGAGTGCGTCCATCACGGCCTCGTGCTGCGTGAGCGAATCCGCGGCGGGTGCGCGGGTTCGGCCGACAAGCACGGCGTTCGCCGCCGTGAAGAATCCGGCCAGGCGCATGCCGTGGAGGTTGCGGCAGATCGCGAAGGCGTCGTCGCAACACGCTTCGAGGTAGACCAGCAAGCCCTCGGGCGCGTGATTGCGGGCGAAGGCGGCGACGTTGCCGTAGGGCGTGCCGGCCACGTTGCACAGCGTCTCGATGCAGCCGCCGATGAGTCGTCCTTCGACGGCCACGTCGCCGCCGGTCAGCACCGTCCAGCTGCCGGCCTGGTCCAGGGTGAACGTGTCGACCTCGGGGTTGGTCTGGTAGTCGTCGTGCCCGGCGGCGCGATGCCGGCCCGGCGGGGTCTGCGTGAGGGTGGCCCCTGGCGCCGCCGCGACGATGTCCAGCCACGACAGCAAACCCGGCGGGGTCCGATAGGGCGTGTCCATCAGGTTGTTGCCGTGCACGGTCGCGTGGCCGGTCAGCAGGGTCAGCGGCGTGATGATCGTCGAGATGTCGGAGAAGCCGACCAGCCACGTCGGCTCGGCGGAGCCGATGGCCGCCCAGTCCAGCAGCGGCAGCAGGTCGATCGCGGTCTCGCCGCCCCACGGCGGTACGACGGCGCGGATGGTCGGGTCGGTCAGCATGACGGTCAACTCCGCCGCCCGCTGCGCGGCCGGCGCGCTGACGTGCCCCGAGCCGTCCATGCACTCACCCACGACAACTCGGTAACCCCGCGCCTCGACGGCCTTGACCGCCGCGTCGAGCCGGGCCCGGAGGTCGTCGGGCACGCCGCTGGACGGCGCTGTCACGCCGACTAGGTCGCCGGGCTTGAGCGGGGTGGGAAAGCGCACAGCCATCGGGCTCAGCCGAAGGAGGCGATGCGCAGGACCCAGTCGTCATCGCCGCTGTGGTTGCGGCCGGGCGGCGTGAAGGTCACCTGGCCGCGGCCGACGGGTGGGCTGGCCAAGCGGTAGGCGCCGTCGGTGGGGTCGTACCAGAAGGCGATGGCGCCGGGGCGCAGCTGCGAGAGGTCGACGGTGATCGGGCGGGCGGTGGGCAGGTAGATGACGGCGAGGCGGCCGTCGGCGGTGCGGGCGGCGGTGGCGTAGTCGTTGTCGTTGACGGAGCCCCAGGGATTGGGGGTGCCGTAGCCGGCGGTGAGCAGCTTGTGGTCCTGGTCGGGCACGAGGTCGTACCAGCGGCTGCTGCGGAACAGCTCGGTCATCAGCCGGAACTCGCGAGTGCCCTGGGTGTCCACATGGGACTCCCAGCCGGGCTTGAACTGCCACGTCCAGCCGCTGCCGTAGAGCTGCCCGGTGGCCCCGCTGGTCATCGTCCAGTATTCCTGGCGCCGCAAGGTTTTCGGGCCGGTGTAGTCGTGCTCGTCCTCGTAGTTGGCCTCGACCATGTACACCGGCAGCGGGTTCTCCCGGTTGTACTCCTTGAGCACCTGGGCGTAGGTCGGGTAGTAGGTGTACGCCGAGTCGATCTTGATGTACGGGCGCCAGGTGGGATCGTCGAGCGAGCCGCTGGTCAGGTAGTTCAGCTCGACGGTCTGCAGGTGCGCGGGGTCGGTTTCCTTGAGGCCACGGGCAACCGCCTGCACGAGGGCGGTGTCGTTGGGGTCCTGCCACGTCTGCAGGTCGCAGCCGTTGAACCAGACGATGTTGGGGTACTTGACGAAACGCCGGCCGAGGAACTGACCGAAGGCATGCGCCTTGTCGATCCCGTTGTCCCGCAACAGTTGCAGGTGACCGCAGGTCTCGACGGGGGTGAGCCAGATGGTCAGCCCCTCGTCACGGGCGGCGGCGACCATGTGCTCGACCCGGTCCCAGTAGGCCGGATTGGGCGTGGACAGGTCGCCGACCTTGGTGAACGGCGTGATGCCGTCGTAGGTGGCGTCGTCGGGATGGCCACCCTGGTCGGGCGGCACCAGCGAGTTGATCCACAGCGCGTTGAAGCCGCCGGCCCTGCGGTCGGCGAAGTAGTCCTCGGCCTGCTCCTGCGACATCGTCACGAACAGGCCCTGCGGCGAGTCGCCGGAGATCAGGTACGGCCGGCCGACCTGGTCGAGCAGGTAGCGGCCGTTGGCGCTGACCGAGGTCGGCCAGGCGTACCGCACGCCGCTGTCCTCCGGCGACTGCACCGAGGGCGTCGCCAGGAACGACGAGACGAGCACCGTCGCCGCCACCAAGATCGGGATCCGCACGTTTCGGATCGTACGGACCCCGACCGGTGTGCGCAGTGCTTACGGCACAAGATCTATGCGGTGTTGGGCGATCGGATAATTCCCGCGGGCGAAGGCCTTGGCCATCGGCACGTTGGCCACGTCGGTGCCGGCGACGATCTTCTCCGCGCCCTCGGCGGCCAGCATGTGCGTGGCCTCCGCCAGCAGATCGAGGGCGTAGCCGTGGCCGCGTTGCTCGGGCACGACGGCGATGTAGCCGACGACGTGTGAGCTGTAGTGGTAACAAGGCGCGGCCAGGCCGACGAGATCGCCGCCGGGCGTGTAAGCCAGTCGCCACCACTCGCGAGGGCTGGGCATCCAGAGCAGCAGGTCGAGATCTTCACGGGCCGAGGCGTCCAGGCCCTGCTCGGCGATGGTGCGCCGGACATGGGCGTCGAGGCTCGTCGCGTTGACGCGGCGGAACACGTCGAAGATGACCTCGTCGTCCGGCTCCGGCCGGAACTCCAGGCGGGTGCTGCGTTCCGGCAGGCCGCAGTCCGGCGTCCAGCGATAGGTGTGGCGCTCGACCAGGAACTTCAGGCCGGCCGCGGTCGCCGCGTCCAGACGGGCCGTGGCCGCGGCGTGCGTCGCCGGGTCGTCACGCCAGTTCGGCGGCAGCGGGATCGAGTACTCGGTGCGGAACGGCGCGGTGCGCAGCAGGTGCACGGCCGCGTCGAAATCGGTGAAATCGAACCAGTCCAACGCTTTCGGCTCGGTGTCGTCGGGGCCGGCCCACCAGACCGCGCGGGCGACGACGACGCCGTCCCTGAGCGCGACCCACGTCCACTCTGGACGGTAGTTGCCGGTCGCATACGTCGTGCCGAACGCGCCATAGCCGACCAGCATCGGGTCGGACAGCGTGTCGAACAGTGCTTCTTCGCCGGCCTCGAGCGGCCGGACGATCAGATCAGACATGGTGCTCCGGGAGTGTGTGGTGTGCTCCCGCAGTCACGCCCTTGGGGTCCGGTGGGAGCACGTGAACAGTCGAGTGACCATCGCTCCCACCTCCTTGTCGTGTTCGAAAGGGCGCGCCGGCGAGGTTAGACCGGCCGGCGCGCCCTTCGCGAACGGTTTTTCAGCCCGTGGTGATGAACTTGTCCGGGCTGGTCACGACCGGGGACTCCACGTACAGGTTGCGGTACTCGTCCTGGATGCCGCTGTTGTGCACCTGCAGCGCCAGCGGGCCGTCACGGCCGGCCGTCTTGTCGGTGAAGTCCAGCACCTCCGTCGCCTTGCAGGTGGCCGCCGTGCCCTTGAGCGGGCAGCAGGCCATCCGCGCCACGCCGGTGGTCTTGTTGCCGATCAGCTCGCACTGGCTCCAGTTGTGGATGTCCATCTTGTCGTGCGGCAGCTGCTTGAACAGCTTGCCGCCGCCGTTGTTGTGGCCCGGCCGGTAGTCCCAGTGGCCGCCGTTGGGCGGCTGGAACTGGATGGCGCTCAGCGCGTCCTTGAGCGGGCTGGTGGTGCCCCAGATCAGCACGGTCGGCGCGTGGTTGCCCTTGACCTGGCGGACGCTGAAGATCCAGCGGAAGGTGCCGGGCTGCACCTTGTTGTAGTACAGCCAGCCCCGCGACGTCCCGTTGCCGTGGATCACCCCGTTGGTGGCCGACCACTGGCCGCTGGCCTGCGAGGTCCACCCGTCCAGCGTCTTCCCGTCGAACATGGAGACGAGGTTCGGGTCGTTGTAGGGGTTGTCCGCCTTGGCCGCCTGCGCCGCGGGGGCGGCGACCGCCATGAGCAGGGAGATCGCGATGGTGACTATCCATAGTGGACGACGAACCATGATCCCTCCGAGCGTGAATCGGATTGTAAACCTTTTCATGCGCGGCGTGACCCAGGTTACGAGCGGCCGGAGCCGGGCGTCAACCCGGCTGCCGTGGTGAGGTGCTGACGGCGCTCTTCGGCTCGCCAGGTCGTATCGACCCAGCTCGTTTTGAATACAAGGCGTCAACGATTGGTGGCGGGTTGTGCCCGAACGGGGAGAACTGCACCATTTTGACTTCAAAGGTCACGGACCGTAGCATCCGTCCGTTGTCTCCCGGACGCGCAGATCGCCCGGGCATCACAGCGTCAGCGGGGGATCACGTGTCGGTGACTGCCACCCAGCGAACGGGGCCGTCGGAACTGCCGCACGGGCCGGTCGCCGGCCACCGGACGGCGCAGCGCCTGGACATCCAGGGCCTGCGCGCGGTCGCCGTGGTCCTGGTGGTCGTCTACCACCTGCGGCCCGACCTGCTGCCCGGCGGTTTCGTCGGGGTCGACGTCTTCTTCGTCATCTCCGGGTTCCTGATCATCGGCAGCCTGGCCGGTCAGGTGCGCCGCAGCGGCCGTATCGGCCTGCTGGACTTCTACGCCCGCCGGTTCCGGCGGCTGCTGCCGGCGGCGACAGTGGTGTTGCTGGTCACGGTCGTGGGCACGCTGATCGTCCTGCCGCAGTCGCTCTGGCCCTCGATCCTGCGTGAGGTGGCCGCCTCGGCGCTGGACATCCAGAACTGGGCGCTGGCCATTCTGTCCACCGACTACACGCACGCCACCGTCGGCGCGTCGCCGGTGCAGCACTTCTGGTCGCTGTCGGTCGAGGAGCAGTTCTACCTCTTCATTCCGCTGGTCATGCTGCTGAGCGCGGCCCTCGGCCGCCGCCGGCCGCTGCGCGGGGTGTTCATCGGCATCACCGTGGTGACCATCGCCTCGCTCGTCTTCTCCGTCGTGTACACGCCGATCTCGCACACGCCGGCCTACTTCGTCACGCCGACCCGGGTCTGGGAGCTGGGCCTCGGCGGCCTGGCGGCGATCGCCGTGCCGCGACTGCGGATCGGCCGCGCCGTGCGGCTGATGCTCGGCTGGGTCGGCCTGGTGGCGGTCGCCGTGAGCGCCGTCGTGTTTACCACCGACATGGCCTTCCCCGGCTGGATCGCCCTGCTGCCGACCGTCGGCACGCTCGCCGTGTTGCTGGCCGGTGTGCTGCCGCAGGAGGAGGGCGCCGCCGGCGTCGAGACCGCCTCGCTGCTGGGCCGGCAGCCGCTGCGCTACATCGGTGACATCTCCTACAGCCTGTACCTCTGGCACTGGCCGTTGATCGTGTTCGCCGTCGACCTGACCGATGGCGGCGAACTGGGCCGCAAGCGGCAGCTGGCCGTGCTCGTCGCCAGCTTCGTGCTCGCGGCGTTGTCCAAGCACTTCGTGGAGGACCCCTTCCGGAAGCGGCTGAAGCAGCGCGGCAGTCTCGTGCTCGGCGCGTGCCTGATCGCGGTCAGCCTCGTCGCTTCGGTCGTGCCGTGGCAGATCGCGCAGCAGCGGCTGGACAGCCTCGCCGCATCGATCACTCTGGACGCCGACCACCCCGGCGCACTCGTGCTGGATCCGACGGGCCAGGCCAAGGCTCCGTCCGGTGTCGCCCTTCAGCCGGACCCCACGGTCGCGGGCCGGGACTTTCCCTTCGCCGGCAAGGCCGACTGCGTCCCGTTCGACTACGCGCACCACAACGTTGCCGACGCCTCCTGCGCGTACGGGGACGCCCAGGCGCCCAACACCATCGTGCTGATCGGCGATTCCCACGCCGCGATGTTCAGCACCGCGCTGGCCGACTATGTGCAGCGGAACCCGCTGTACCGGCTCAAGGTGATGATGCGCAACGGTTGCCCGTTCAGCGCAACGCCGCCGTCGGAGGCCGGGGTGGCACTGACCGACTGCTCCGACCAGGACAAGGGCGAACTCGCCGCGATCTTGGCGGCCAAGCCGGCACTGGTCGTGACGACCGCGATGTCCCAGGAGTCGTACAAGCAGGACCTGAACTGGACCTGGCGGTCGCCGCAGGCCATGGTCGACGGCTATCGCGGCGTGCTCAAGCCGCTGTCCGACGCCGGCATCCCCGTCGCCGTGATCCACGACGTGCCGCGGCCGCTCACCAGCGTGCCGGAGTGCGTGCAGCGCAACCCGCAGCAGTTCAGCCGTTGCGACACGCCACTCGACCGCGCCTTCCCACCCGCCGACACCCTCGTGCAGGCCGCTACCGGGCTGCCCGGCGCGAAGGTCGTCGACCTGACCAAGTGGCTGTGCACCGGCGCGGTCTGCCCCGGCGTCATCGGCAACGTGATCGTGTACCGGGACAACCACCTGACCAACACCTACGTGCACACCCTGAGCAAGCCGCTCGCCGACGCCCTCGGCCTGCATTAGCCGGCGGCAGAGCAGCCCCGAATCAATCCAATTCGTCGGCGGGCCTTTCGCACACCGAGCATGGGCACACCAGCGAGGTGGCCACCGCGGACCTGGTGCTGTGTCCGCACCCTTTACTGACTGAGGGGACGGCGGGCGACGAACACATACTCCGTGCTGCTCTCGGTGAACGGTTCACCGGCGAACCCGCCGTACAACGCCTCCAGTTCGAGGCCGGCGACGTCGAGTAGCCCGAGCCATTCGTTCTTCGTCGCCCACCACAGCGAGATTCTGGCGCCGTCGTCGCGGATGATGTCGGTCCTGTTGTCGCCCACCGAGTACCGGATCGTGTGTGCATGCGGTTCGTTCTGGTGCACGCCGTCGATGCGTGCGGCGAGGTGGTGGTCGAACGCGAACGCGTTCCAGGCGAACCGCCCACCCGGCCGCAACGAGGTGGCCACGCGTTCGAACGTGC
The DNA here is from genome assembly GCF_028622115.1 of Kutzneria chonburiensis. Taxonomy (NCBI): domain Bacteria; kingdom Bacillati; phylum Actinomycetota; class Actinomycetes; order Pseudonocardiales; family Pseudonocardiaceae; genus Kutzneria; species Kutzneria chonburiensis. Next base: position 3,898,346 of record NZ_CP097263.1, on the reverse strand, counting down.
GGCGGCGATCGGCCCACGTGGCCAGGTGGAGCAGCGCACGAGCCGGGCAGTAGATCAACTCCGCCGGTTCGTCGAGACGCAGGTCGCGCATGTCCGCCTCGCGCAGATCGAGTTCGACGCCCGCGCTGGCGACGCGGGTATGGGCCTGCTCAAGCATGGCCGGAGACGAGTCGAGGCCGATGACCCGCTGCCCGGTCGCACGCGCGACCGGGATCGCGACACGCCCGTTCCCCACCGCCAACTCGACCACCGGCCCGGCGGCCTCACACGCGAGACCGGTATAGAACGCGACGTCCCCGGTCACGTGCGGCCACCACTCGTCATAGTCGATCGCGAACGCCTCGTAGCTCATGGGCGGAGGCTGCCAGGCCACGACTTGGCAAAGCCAGTCAATTCCACGCATCCGCTCAATGCCGACAGGCCGGTCCAGCGGTGTTGGCGCAGGCTGTCGGGAGTCAGGCCGGGGTGAGTTCGAAGACCATGGCCTGGCCGGGGCCCAACAGTGGGGGCTGTACGCCAACCCGTTCCAGGGCGATGCCGGTCATGGTCACGCCCGCCGCGATCCACGGGGTCTGCTGGACGAAGCGGCCGGCGGCGGGGAGGAGCTCGGGCACGGCTCGCACGGTGTAGCGCCGGTCGGGGGAGAGGCCGGGGAAGCGCAACCGGGCGGGTAGGGCGTCGGGCGAGGTTTCGAGGTGGGCGTAGCAGAAGACGGCGTGGGTGGCGTCGACCACCCCATGCAGGAGCGAGCCATGGTCGGGGTGGTCGGAGCGGACGACGGTGCCGGTGTGGAGCAGGCCGCGGAGGCGCTTGTAGAGGGTGATCCACGCCCGCAGAGCGGCCAGGTCGTCCGCGGAGAGGCCGGTGAGGTCCCATTCGAGGCCGGCGTGGTTGAAAAGGGCAGTGGCGCAACGGAAAGGGAGCTCGGCGACGCGGCCGGTGGTGTGGGCCTCGGGCGGCCCGACGTGGCTGCCGATGAGCTCGGGCGGCACGAGCAGGCCCATCCAACGCTGGATGCGCTGGCGCTCGACGGCGTCGTTGGTGTCGGAAGCCCACACCCGGTCGGTGTGGGCGAGGATGCCGAGGTCGACGCGGGCCCCGCCGGAAGAGCAGGACTCGATCTCCAAAGCGGGATGGCGGGAGCGGAGCTCGTCCAGCAACCGGTAGACGGCGAGGGTCTGGGAGTGGACGAGCGACTCCATGAGGTCCCGGTTGTGGTCCCACTTGATGTAGTCGATGCGGTACTCGGAGACCAGGGAGTCCAAGCGCTCCAACAGGTATGAGTAGACGTCGGGCCGGGCGACGTTCAAGACCTGCTGGCGGCGCCAAGGCAGGGTGTCGGCGAGGAGCCAGTCGGGGTGGGCCCGCGCGAGGTCGGAGTCGGGGTTGACCATCTCGGGCTCGAACCACAGGCCGAACTGCATCCCCTTGCCCCGTACGTAATCGACGAGCGGCGCCAGGCCGGCAGGCCACACTGCGGAGTCGACGAACCAGTCGCCGAGACCGGCGGAGTCGTCGCGGCGGCCACGGAACCAGCCGTCGTCGAGCACGAAACGCTCGACACCGATCTCGGCGGCACGGTCGGCCAAAGCCTTGAGCCGGCCCAGATCGTGGTTGAAGTAGACGGCTTCCCAGGTGTTCAACACGACCGGGCGCGGCGAAGAAGGATGGGTGGGGCGGGAACGCGTCCAGGTGTGCAGACGGGCGCTCAGGCCGTCCAAACCCTGGTCGGACCAGACGAAAAACGCCCAAGGCGTCGCATACGACGAACCGGGGGACAGCAGGATCTCGCCAGGGGCAAGGATTTCCCCGGCGCCGAGCACGCTGAGGCCCTCGGGCAGACGCTCGGCGAAGTGCTCGTGGTCGCCGCTCCACGCCAGATGCACGCCCCAGACTTCCCCGTCCCGGAACCCGAAACCGGGGGTGCCGGCGACCAGCAACCCGGTGGCGTCATGGCCGGTACGGCCCCGACGGCTCTCACGGGATCGAAGCCCGTGCAGGAAAGGACTGCGCTGCGGCGACCGCTCCCGGCACCACCGGCCGGTCAGGTCCAACAGCTCGGTCGCCGACGCCGGCACGGGCAGCAGCAGCCGCAGGGCGTCCACGGTCCAGGTGTCCTCGCCGGTGTTCACGACCTCGTGCCGAACCCGCAGCACACCGGACGGATCGAGGTGCAGCTCGGTGTGGAACTCAACGCCGGCAACGGGATCAGCGGCGGTGTACGAGACCGAACTGCCGTCCACGACGACCGGGCCCAAAAGGGACGGGCGCACGTGCTGGAAGGAGCCGGCGCGATGCCCGGACGTGCCCGGGCGGCCGAGCCAGCCGTCACGGGAGGTCGGCAGCAAGGTGAGCCGGATCGGCGTGTCGACGGAGCTCGGCGGCACGCCGGGGGTGCCGGCGAGCACGAAGTCCTCGTCGACCGGCCCGAGGTCGGCGCCCCAGTGCAGCACGCGGGGCAACCCCGGGCCGGTCTCGACGACCAGGCCGGTCCCGTTCGCCGCGAGGCTGATCAGCTCACTCATGAGCGGCAACCTAGGCGACGACCGAGAACGTTTTCAACTAGCGAATCGCCACCAGCACCCGATCGTCACCGGACTGCCATACGGTGCCCACCTCGCGGAACCCCGCCTCCTGGAGCAATTCCAGGTGCGTCTCCAGCGAGGGGCCGATGCCGTGATCGTGTGCCGGCACGGCCCGCTCGCGGCGCTGGATGAGCAGGTCGGTAAACGTTTCCTCCGCCTCGACGGCGGCCCACCACTGCTCCCAGTTCTCGTTCTCGGTCACGCCCTGGCGCGCCTCGCGCTGGTGCCGCACCAGCCGCTGCAACTCCCGCAGCCGGGGCTGTTCCTCGGCGAAGTGGTCACCGTCCACGAACACCCCGCCGGGCTCGATCAACGCGGCCAGGTCCCGGTAGAGCCGGCCGAGCGCCTCGCGGGACAGCCAGTGCAACGCGGTGGTGGACACCGCGGTCTGGATCGGCCCGCTGACCTCGGCCGCCTCGATCCAGCCGGGTTCGCCCAGCCGGGCCTCGGTGAACCGCACGGCCGGCGGAGCGGTGGCGCGGGCGAAGGCCAGCAGCAGCGGATCGGTGTCGATTCCCACGAAGTGGGCGGCGGGCAGCCGCTTCACCAGTCGGCCGGCCAGCGAGCCCGGGCCGCAGCCCAGGTCGAGCACGGTGGGCGACGAATGCTGGCCGAGCGTGTCCACGAGGACGTCGCCGATCACTGTGAACCGCAGCTCACGATCGGCGATGTAGTGCTCCTGCTGCGCGTCCCAGCGACGCAGCCACTCGGCCGCGACGGCCGGTTCCACGACATCGGTGCTGGTCATGACCCCTCCCCGGGTTCGGTCCTTACTGCAACCTAGTTGCAAGAAGCTCGAATCTCAAGAGGTGGACGGCCGATCGTCGGATGCGAGCGCCGGATATGGTCTGCGACCATCCGTGCACTGTTCGAATCTGAGGTGGGGGAACACCCATGACCTGGCGACGACCGTCCCTGTTGGTAGCCGGCGTGCTACTCGCCGGCACCGCGACCGCCTGCGGCGGCGGCAGCCAGACCGCCGCCACGGCGTTCGACCCGAACAGCTGTCAGGGCGGCACGCTGGAGGTCCTCAACCAGGACGACGCCGGGTCGCACCTGGACCCGGCCCGGCTCTACACGTCCGGCGGCGGCAACATCCCGTCCCTGCTGTTCCGTACGCTGACCACGAGAACCCGCAAGGCCGGCGCGGACGGCGCGAAGGTCGCCCCCGACCTGGCCACGAACACCGGCGAGCCCAACGCCGACGCCACGGTGTGGACCTATCACCTGCGGGACGGCCTGAAGTTCGAGGACGGCACGCCGATCGCCGCCGCCGACGTGAAGTACGGCATCGAGCGCGGCTTCGCCGCCGAACTGCCCGGCGGCGCGCCGTACCTGCACGACTGGCTGGTCGGCGCGCAGAACTACGCGGGGCCGTACAAGGATCCGAACGGCATCGCGGCGATCGAGACCCCGGACGCCAAGACCATCGTCTTCCATCTCAACTCGCCGCACGGCGACTTCCCTACCTGGCAACGGCGACGCAGTTCGCGCCGGTGCCCAAGGACAAGGACAAGGGTGCGGACTACGAGAAGCACCCGGTCTCCAGCGGCCCGTACCAGATCGAGTCCTACGACAAGGGCAAGAGCATGGTGCTGGTGCGCAACACCAACTGGTCGCGCGCGATCGACCCGAACCGGCTGGCCTGCCCGGACCGCATCGAGGCGACCTACGGCCTGGACCCGGCGGTGATCAACCAGCGGCTGACCACCGGCACCGGCAAGGACGCCGACGCGGTCACCACCGACACCGACCTCGGCCCGTCGGAGCTCGCGCAGCTGGACAGCAACCCCGAGCTGGCCAAGCGGGTGGCCAAGGGCGGCTTCCCGTACACGTACTACATCTCCTTCGACACCACCAAGGCCCCGTTCGACAACCCCAAGGTGCGCCAGGCGTTCAACTACGCCATCGACCGCACCTCGGTGGTCAACGCGGCCGGCGGCAGCTCGCTGGCCTACCCGGCCACGACCTTCCTGCCCAACAACAAGAACATGGGCTACCAGCCGTTCGACTTCTTCCCGGCCGGCGCCAACGGCGACCCGGCCAAGGCCAAGCAGCTGCTGGCCGAGGCCGGCTTCCCCAACGGCCTGTCCATCACGCTGGCCCACCGCAGCCAGGACTTCAACCAGGACGGGCCGAAGGTCGCCACCGCAGTGCAGGACGCGTACCAGAAGGCCGGCATCACGGTGAAGCTGCAGAGCATCGACAGCAGCACCTACATCACGACGGTCAGCAACCCGGCCACCCAGCCGCAGGCGGCGGTGCAGGGCTGGGGCGCGGACTGGCCGTCCGGCGGGCCGTTCATCGTGCCGATCTTCGACGGCCGGCAGTACCTGGCCGGCGGCGGCAACTTCAACACCGCGCACTTCAACGACGCCAAGGTGAACGCGGACATCGACGAGATCAACAAGATCACCGACCCGGACCAGGCGGCCAAGCGCTGGGGCCAGGTGGACAGCGAGATCATGAAGCAGGCGCCGCTGGTGCCGCTGTTCCACACCACCCAGCTGCGGCTGTACGGCAAGAACGTCAAGAACGCGTTCGTGAGCGACTGGACCGGCGTCTACGACCTGTCCCAGGTGTCCGTGAAGTGACCTCCCCGGCCGACGCGCGACCCGGTTTCCGGGTGTTCGCAGGCAGGTTCCGCACCGACCGCGCCGCCGTGTTCGGCGCGGTCGTGGCGGGCCTGCTGGTGCTGCTGGCGGTGCTCGCTCCCGTGCTGACGGCGATCGAGGGGCAGGACATCGCCTCGTTCCACAACGACCTGGTCGACTCGGCCCGTGGTGGCGTGCCGATCGGGCCGCTGGGCGGGATCAGCGGTCAGCACTGGCTCGGCGTTGAGCCGCAGACCGGCCGCGACCTGTTCGCCCGGGTCGCCCAGGGCGCGCAGATCTCGTTGCTGGTGGCGGTGTCCGCGACCGTGGTGCAGGTTTTCCTCGGTGTCGTCGTGGGTCTGGCCGCGGGTCTTGGCAACAAGCTGGTGGACACCGTGCTGACCCGGCTGGCCGACATCGCGCTGGCCTTCCCGGTCATCATCTTCTCGTTGGCGCTGCTGACGATCGTGCCGGACAGCTTCCCGCGGCCGCTGCTGCTGGCGCTGGTGATCGGCGTGCTCGGCTGGGGCGGCACCGCCCGTATCAGCAGGGCCCAGACGTTGTCCTTGCGTACCAGGGACTTCGTCGCGGCGGCCCGGCTGTCCGGGGCCGGTGGGCTGCGCATCGCCCGCCGGGAGATCCTGCCGGGGCTGGCCGCGCCGGTGATCACCTACGCGGCATTGTTGTTGCCGTCCAACGTGATCACCGAGGCGGCGCTGTCCTTCCTCGGTGTCGGCGTGCGGCCGCCGACCTCGTCGTGGGGGCAGATGCTGTCCACCGCGACCACGTGGTTCCGCAGCGACGCGACGTACGTGCTGATCCCGGCGGTGATGGTGTTCCTGACCGTGCTGTCGTTCACGCTGGCCGGCGAGGGGGTCCGGGTGGCGCTCGATCCGCGCACCACGCGTCTGACCAGGAAGGCGGCCTGAGGTGCTCGGCTACGCGGTGCGCCGGATCTCCGGCGCGGTTGCGGTACTGCTGATCATGTCGGCGGTGGTGTACGCGCTGTTCTTCCTGATGCCGGCCAATCCGGCGCAGCTGGTCTGCGGCATCAAGGCCTGCACGCCGGACCGGCTGGCGCTGATCTCGCACAGCCTCGGTCTCGACGAGCCGCTGTACCTCCAGTACTGGCACTTCCTGGTCGGCCTGGTGGCCGGCCGCGACTTCAGCATGGGGCCGTCCGTCGTGCACTGTGCGGCGCCGTGCCTCGGCTATTCCTTCCAGTACACCGAACCCGTGCTGCAGATGATCGGGGAGCGGCTGCCGGTGTCCGGCTCGCTGGTGGTCGGCGCCGCGATTCTGTGGCTGTCGCTGGGGATCGGCATCGGCGTGCTGTCGGCGCTGCGCCGGGGGCGCTGGCTGGACCACGCGGTGAACGCGCTCGTGCTCGGCGGCCTGGCGGTGCCGATCTTCATCACCGGCCTGATGGCGCTGATGATCGTCTGCGTCTGGCTCCAGCTGATGCCGTTCCCGACCTGGGTTCCGTTCGACGAGGATCCCTTGCTGTGGGCGCAGAACCTGATCCTGCCGTGGATCGTGCTGGCGCTGACCACCATGCCGGTGTACGTCCGGATGTCGCGGGCCGGCATGCTGGAGACGTTGGCCGAGGACCACATCCGCACCGCCCGGGCCTACGGCCTGCCGGAGCGGCAGGTGATCGGCCGGCATGCGCTGCGCGGCGCGCTCAGCCCGCTGATCACGTTGGCCGCCTTGGACATCGCCGGCATCCTGACCGCGTCGGTGCTCACCGAGTCGGTGTTCGGCCTGCCCGGCCTCGGCCAGATGACCGTGCAGGCGGTGCGCAACGTCGACCTGCCGGTGGTGGTCGGGCTGGTGCTGCTGATCGGGTTCGTCATCGTGGTCTGCAACACGATCGCCGACCTGCTCTACGCGGCGGTCGACAAGAGGGTGAGCGTGCAGTGACTGAAACCGTTGTGTCGGTGCGGGATCTGGTCATCGACTTCCACACCGAGGGCGACACGGTCCGCGCGGTCGACGGGTTGAGCTTCGAGCTGGCGGCCGGCCGGGCGCTGGGCATCGTGGGGGAGTCGGGCTCCGGCAAGAGCGCGACTGCCTTGGCGCTGCTGGGTTTGCACCGTGGCGGCAACGCCGAGCTGGCCGGCGAGATCGACGTGCTCGGCACGAAGGTGCTGACGGCGTCGGACGAGCAGGTGCGGCGGCTGCGCGGCGACCGGATCGCCATGGTGTTCCAGGACCCGCTGTCCGCGCTGGACCCGTTCTTCAGCGTCGGTGACCAGATCGTCGAGGTGTACCGGGCGCACAACAAGGTGGACAAGCGGTCCGCGCGGGCCAAGGCGGTCGAGGTGCTGGACCGGGTCGGCATTCCGGCGGCGGCCAGGCGGGTCAACGCCTATCCGCACGAGTTCTCCGGCGGCATGCGGCAGCGGGCCCTGATCGCCATGGCCCTGGCGCTGTCGCCCGAGGTGCTGGTGGCCGACGAGCCGACCACGGCGCTGGACGTGACCGTGCAGGCGCAGATCCTGGACCTGATCCACGACCTGCGGACCGAGACCGGGATGGCGCTGAGCCTGGTCACGCACGACCTGGCGGTGGCCGCCGGCAACGTGGACGACGTGCTGGTCATGCAGCATGGCAAGGCCGTCGAGCACGGCCCGGCCGGCGAGGTCCTCGGTGCGCCGACCGCGACGTACACGCGGGAGCTGGTCGCGGCGATCCCGCGGCTGGAACAGCCGCGGGAGTCCAAGGTGGTCGGCGGCGAGCCGTTGGTGCGGATCGAGGACGTGCACCAGGTGTTCAGCGTCGGGTCGTTCCTGAACCGGTCGAAGGTGCACGCGGTCGACGGCGTGACCCTGGACGTGCTGCGCGGCGAGTCGCTCGGCGTGGTCGGGGAGAGCGGCAGCGGCAAGACCACGCTGGCCCGCATGATCGTCCGCCTGCTCCGGCCGACCTCCGGCCGGATCCGGTTCGACGGCCGGGACATCGCGTCGGACCAGGAGCTCCGCGCGGTTCGGCGGGACATGCAGATGGTGTTCCAGGACCCGGTGTCCTCGCTCAACCCGCGCCGCACGATCGGGGAGAGCATCGCCGACCCGCTGCGTGTGCAGGGCGAGGACGCGTCCCGGAACCGGGTCCGTGAGCTGCTCGAGCTGGTCGGCCTCGACCCGGACCGGATCGACCGCTATCCGCACGAGTTCTCCGGCGGGCAGCGGCAGCGCATCGGCATCGCGCGGGCCATCGGGCTGCGGCCCAAGCTGCTGGTGTGCGACGAGCCGGTGTCGGCGTTGGACGTGTCGACCCAGTCCCAGATCATCCGGCTGCTAGCCTCCCTGCGGACCGAGTTCGACCTGACGTTGATCTTCGTCGCGCACGATCTCGCGGTGGTGCGGCAGGTCAGCGACCGGGTCGCGGTGATGAGCAAGGGAGTCGTGGTGGAGCTCGGCGAGACCGACGCGCTGTACGACAATCCCACGCACCCGTACACCAAGTCGCTGCTGGCCGCCGTGCCGGTGCTCGACCCCGAGCTGGCCCGGCAGCGGCGGTTGGAACGCGGGCAGCTGACGGCGTGAAGGTGTTCCGGTGGCCGGTCGTGATCGGGGTCGGCGCGGCCGTGGCCGCCGTCGGGCTCGTCGCCGGCTACTGGGACCCCGTCGACCACGCGGCCGTCGACTCGCGGCACGCGGCGGCGCGCATCGAGCTCCAGGCCGACGACGTCGAGGGACGGGTGCATGGGGTCGCGGAGCTGGAGCAGGTGATCAAGCAGTCGCCCGACGACCAGCCCGTGGTGATCACCGAGCTGGCCGGGTTCCTCCGCACCGTGACCGACGCCAAGAACTGCCAGCCGGTCGGCCGGGACGTGCAGGCGGCGCTGACCGTGCTCGCCCGGCGCATGGCGGGATCGGACCGGGGCACTGCCCTCGACCTGCACGCCACGTGCCTGCGCAACGCGGACATGACCGACATCTCCTTGGTGCAGGCCAATCTGACCGGGGCGAATCTGAGCGGCGCCAACCTGACCCGGGCCATCCTGGACGGCGCCGACCTGCGCGGGGCCAACCTGTCCGGGGCCAACCTCCGTGACGCCCATGTGGTCGCCGCCAACCTCACGTCGGCGAACTTGGACGGCGCCCACACCGAGGGCCTGCACGTCGGCTGATTCCCCCGCTGGCTGTGCGGGGGCTTGCCACATGCGCTTCCTATGTGGCGTTGGGTGACATGTGGGAAGCGCATGTGGCGATAAGGGGGTAGTAGCGGGGCAACCTGGAGCTATGGCGTACCCACCTGGGCGCGGGCCTGGGCGAGCAGGTCGGCGGCGTGGCCGGCGACGGCGTAGCGGGCCGCGTTCAGGGCACCGATGGCGGCGCCGAGCGGGTCGGGGTTGGTGGCGTTGTGCAGGGCCATCCACAGCTGGTGGTGCTGCCCCTCGAACAGACCGGAGCGGCGGGCCAGCAGCTCGGCCTCGGGGGTCAGGGCGCAGGCGGCCAGCGAGGCGACGGCCTCCGGGTGGTCGGAGATCTCGGAGTGGTCGACGGCGAAGGCGGCGGCCCACCAGGCCAACTCGCGGAGTCGGTCCGCCGGCAGGGCGGCCAGCAGGTCGGTGTCGGCGCCGAGGGGACCGTGCCCGGGCCACCGGCGGGTGCCGTCGGCCAGCAACTGCTCGGTGTACAGCTCGGGCAGCAGCGGCAGGATCGCGTAGCCGACATCGGCGGCCGCGATGTGGCGCAGGTCGTCGGGCGTCAGGGTGATCCCGGTGAACCTGGTGGCGGCGAGCAGGCCCTTGGCGCTGAGGTGATACGGGTCGTCGAGGTCGACGTCGGCCAGCAACGCCAGCACCTCGGGGGAATCGGTGGCCTCGGGCCGCAGATCGAACGACGCCAGCACGGTACCGTCGCGAGCCACGGAGAGTCGGCGCGTGCCGTTGACGTTCCAGAACATGCTGGCGGCACGGCCGGTCGACGAAAGGCCGCGCAGCACCGGCTGGTTGCTGCCTTGCCAGCCGTTGAACTCGACGGCGATCACACCGTCCGGCCGGTCGAGCACGCACACCCACGGATCGATGTTCTGGTAGTCGCGGTCCTGGAACTCCAGCAGCGGCAACGGCTTTGCCGGGTCGGCGCCGAAGGCGCGCAGCACATCGGCGCTCGACCGGCCGGGGACGAAGGTGATGGTGGCGGCGTCCCGCAGCATGCTCGACTCGACCCAGTGGTAGACGGCGTCGGGGGCGACGACCAGCGGCGGCTCGGGCTCGCCGCGCAGCACGTAGCCCAGCCGGTCGGAATGCTTGTGCACCAACGGTTCGGCGGCAGGCGAGGGCCAGATGACGAGCTCGTAGTACTCCCGGTCCTCGCCACGGTCGCGCGCGCTGACCAGGGCGCGGTAGTCGCCCGGCCACGGGGGAGCGAGGTTGCGCTGACCGGAGTCGCCGGACACGACCGCGCCGCCGGCCGGTGCGTGCCAGCTGATCTCGACAACCTCATGCCACAGCGAGAGATCCGGCTCCGGCGGCGCCTCCACGACCCGCATGGTGAACGAAACGGACCCCGACTCCAGGCCGGAACGGACGGCCAGGCCACCGGGAATCGCCGTCACCAGGCCGTTGGCCGAGAAGTCCACAGTGGACTCAAACGGGTGTTCGGCCAGGGTGAACACGTGGTCGGTGACCATGGCGCGGCCGCGGCCGCGCCGCGGCAGCCGGTACTCGGCGCGGCGCTTGGCCAGCACGGCGTCAGCGTAACCGGCGGGCATCGGGGCGGTCCGCAGGATCGGCGCCGCGACGCCGATGGCCGCGCCGATGATGGCCGGAGCCGTTACGTGCGGCCATAACGGGCGCAGGACGATGGCCGCCGCGACGACGGCCAGCGCGAGATGGCGAGAACCGTGCGCGGCGGCGATGGCGGCCTCGTCCGCACCGTCGCCGACGAGCAGGGGAGCGACCTCGGGATGGCCGACGAGTTCGGCGACGACGTACGTGACCATGTCGACGGCACCGGGCACGAAAGCGTCCAGTTTGGACAGTTCGATGGTCAGCTCGCTGTCCGTGGAGCTGAAGGCGACGCCAACGCGGCGCACGTCGTCCGGCAGTGTCGGCAGGGCCGCGACCAGCGACGGCACCGGCAGATCCAGCGCCGCCACGGTCAGCTCCAGCGCACCGAGCAGCCGTTCGGCGGTCTGCGCCGACACGCCGTGAAGCCGGTTGCGGGCGGTGGCCGGCCGCTGGCGGCCGGGAAAGGGATCGGCCGGCGGCTGGGCGAGCCGACCCAGTTCCGCCGCCGGCGTCGGCGGCACGACGGCGGCCACCCGTCCCAGCTCAGCCGCGGTTACCCGTGCGATCGCATCGACCGCGGCTACCGGCAGATCGGTCGTCGGCCCTAACACTGCACCCCCGGTTCACTTGACCGGCAACAGAATGGCAGACGGGTGGGCGGCGTCGTGGAAGATCTCCAGATTCGTCACGTACGGCGTCGCGGCGGTCGCCACCGGCTCGTCGTTGCCCAGGTTGCGGGCGTAGCGCGGGAACGCCCCGGCCGAGACCTGAACACGGATGCGGTGCCCGCGCCGGAACACGTGCGCGGTCGGCGTCAGCTCGACCGACACCTTGGCGATCCCGTCCGGCCGAACCTTGACCAGGTCGTCGCAGATGTTGACCGAGCGGCCCTTGCGGTCCACGTCGCACAGCCGCACGAACAGGTCGCAGGACGGCCGGTCGGCCCGCAGCCACACCTCGGCCGCCACCTCGCCGATCACCTCGACGTCGTTCGCCAGCACGTCCGAGGTGAACGTCAGCACGTCGGAACGCCGCTCCACCGGCCGGTTGTCCACCGGACCCGCGCCTCGGGCCTCCAACTTCGCGCCGCCGATCGACGGCGTCGGATCGGACGGGTCGTACGTGAAGGCGGACGGTGCGACGAACGCCGCCGGCTCCTGACCCAAAGCGTTGCCCTCACGCAGATGCCAGCGCTGCTGCGCGTAGCCGGCCGGCGGCCACTGGTCGAACTCCCGCCACTGCTTGACGCCCATCACGAATAGCCGCACCGGCGCCCGATACCCCGGCTTGGCCCCGCGGGCCAGCGGCCCGGCCCAGCGCACGGTCTCCCAGATCGCCGCGGAGATGCCCCGCGGATCGGAATGCGCCCACGGGCCGATGGTCAGCCGCGGCGGCCGCCCGGCGGCAACCAGCGCGTGGTAGTCCTTCAGCTGGTCGGCCAGGAAGATGTCGTACCAGCCGGCGATCGAGCTCACCGGCACCTTCACGTCGCCGACGGTGTCGCTGAAATCCTCGTCCTTCCAGTACGGGTCGTCCTGGTCGTGGTGGATGCAGTCCTGGTAGAACGGCCACTCCCGACCCAGCGCCACCTTGTCGCCGTCGGCCAGCGGCAGCGTGTGCATCGCCGCCTCGACCTTCTTGCGCTCCAGCATCGCCCGCAGCGACGCGTACGGCCGCTCCTGCCGGGCCGTCAGCACCGACCAGTTCATCAGCGTCTCGAGCTCGATCCGGCCCGGCCGCAGGAAGGTCATGGCCAGCCGCGACGACGTCACGTGCGGCACCATGGCCTTGACCTGCACGGGCGCGTCGGCGGCGACGACCCATTGCGTGTAGCCGAGATAGCTGGCGCCGGTCAGCACGACGGAACCGTTGAACCACGGCTGGTCGGCCAGCCAGCGCAGCACGGCGTGGCCGTCGGCCCGCTCCTGCCGCATGGCCCGGAACTCGCCGCCACCCGAGCCGAACGTGCCGCGGGTGCTGACCATCAGCACGTGGAAGCCGCGCTCGGCCAGCAGGCGGCCCATCAGCCAGCCCAGCGGGCCCTTGCGGCCGTACGGCGTGCGGACGAGGGCCGTGGGGAGATCCCTGGCCCGGTCCGAATCAGGCGCTGGCGACCAGCGGTCCGCGAGCAGCGTCACACCGTCGTCCGCGGCGATGCGGAGATCACGCTCCACCGCCACCTTGCGCGCCGTCGCCGGCGGCAGCTTCAGCAACCGTTGCGCGACCCAACCAGTCACCGTCATCGCCCCAGCCTGCCATGCTCACGCTGAGTGCGCGTCCGGTACCGCGACCACGGTCGGCGTTCGGGTGATTACTGCCCGTTTCGCTAGGCCGAGCGGGTTGTTCTGGGTGAACCCGGATCAAACGGACGCGCATCGGGGTAACTCCATGGTGCATTCTTGCTGGTACCGGCCCAGCGAGGGCAGGAGGTACCCAATGCCAGACAGCTCAGCGGCACTTCCGCTCCGCAACTACAACCGGCTCACGCTCGGTGAGCTGGCCGATTCCATCCTGAGCCTGACCGCCCATGAACTGCACCAGTTGTTGGCTTACGAATGGGTGCACGCGCAGCGGGGCGAGGTACTCGGGATGCTGCGTGCCCGACTCACGGAACTCGGCACCGGAGTCGCCCCTTCGGGCACTCCGTCGGTGTTCATTCCGCAGCAGGCGACCAGTCCCGAGAACCTGCCGGTGATGCCCCGTATCGAGGCCCCCGTCGAGGGAACAGAACACGAGCGTCCGACGTTGTGATGGGTGGTCGGCGGCGAGCGAGCCGCGGTGACCGCGTCGATGATCCCCCTCACATCCGCGGATAGCGGCAGTCCCGAATGCCGCCCGCAGGCGCCCCGCCGACCCCGGTCGCCGTTCCGGGACAACTACCCCCGTGCGTCCCGGAACGGCGTGCCCCGAAGGTGCTCCCCAAGGTGCTCGCAGCCCTGGCCGGTTTCCCGTTTCGACACTGTCGACGTGATCAGAATTACCTGAACCCGTATTTCGGGAGTCAAATCCGTGTGGACGGGGTAAGAGAAGGGGCAGAGGTCGGGGAAAGGAACCTGAGATGAGCGTTGACCGTGACTTCACGGGGTGGGCCGAGCCGGAAACAGACCGGGTCGCGTTGGGCGAGCCCGAGCCGGGCCGTCATCGTGCGGACACCGTGAGCAACGGGATCAGCGTCGAGGAGCTGCTGGTGCGCAACGGCCAGGGCCGGCTCTGAGATGTGACGTAGCCGACGCCGGGCCCCGGCGTCACGCTACGTGGAATTAACCGTCCCGTACTCGCGTTGGACAGCATGCGGACGCCCGAGAGGGGCCGACCGGCTCCCGGAGTCCGCTACTCCTCGAACGTAGCAAAGCAACAGCCTTGCGCGCTCGGGACCGGCGAAAGACGTGAGGAGGTCATCGTGGCGGAGGTGAGGACGCCCCGGCAGCGGGTCGCGACCGACGGCGACCAGGACCTGGTGCGGCACTACCTGGCCGACATCGGGACCACCCCGCTGCTGACGGCCCCCGAAGAGGTGTCGCTGTCGCGGCGCATCGAGGCCGGCGTGTACGCCGCCGAGCTGCTGCGCACCGGCGAGCTGGGGGGCCGCACGCGCGAGGAACTGGCCATGGTGGCCAGGGACGGCGAGCAGGCCAGGGATCACATGATCCGGGCCAACCTGCGGCTGGTGGTCTCCACCGCCCGCAAGTACAGCCACCGCGGGCTGCCGTTCCTCGACGTCATCCAGGAAGGCAACCTGGGCCTGATCCGCGCGGTCGAGAAGTTCGACTACGCCAAGGGCTTCAAGTTCTCCACCTACGCGATGTGGTGGATCCGGCAGGCGATCGAGCGCGGGGTCGCGGAGACCTCGCGGGTGATCCGGCTGCCCGTCCACGTCGTCGAGCAGGTGAACAAGATCGCCAAGGCCGACCGGCAGCTCAACCTGAAGCTGGGCCGTGAGCCCTCGACGCTGGAGATCGCCGAGGAGGTCGGCCTGCCCGTCGAGCGGGTGGACGAGCTGCGCCGGGCCAGCCGCGAGGCCACCAGCCTGGACGCGCCCGTCGGCGAGGACGGCGAGACCACGGTGTCCGACCTGATCGAGGACACCGAGTCGGTGCGGGCCAGCGACGTGCTGGAGCGGGAGGCGCTGACCGAGTCGGTGCGGGCCGTGGTCAACACGTTGCCGCAGCGGGAGGCTCTGATCGTCAGCCTGCGGTTCGGGCTCGACGGCGGCAACCCGCGGACGCTGCAGGAGGTCGCGGAGCGGGTCGGGCTGACCCGGGAGCGCGTGCGTCAGCTGGAGAAGGGCGCACTGGCCCAATTGCGCAATCCGGAGCACAGCAGGCCGCTGTTGGAGTGGGCCAGCTGAGCCGAACCCCGAGGGCTTGATAGGCCGAGTGGCGTAATCCGGGCGGTAACCGCCGTACGGAAACGTGACTCGGCCCCTCCGCAAGATACCTTCGTGGGGTGTCCCCCGAAGACTTCGTTTCCTCGGGCCACGTTCCGCCGCGCTGTCGTCACTGTTGGTCCTGGCCGTGACGGCTGCCTGCGGAACGGCCGTGCCCGCCGTGAAGACCGGCACCGGTGTCACCGACAAGACGATCAGACTGGGCGTGCTCAGCGATCTGTCGGGACCGTTCGGCCCGCTCGGTGAGGCAGTGGTGCAGGGCAACCAGCTCTACATCGACAAGCTGAACGCCGCCGGCGGCGTCTGCGGCCGCAAGATCGAGCTGGACGTGCAGGACACCGGCTTCGACACCGACAAGGCGGTCAAGCTCTACTTCAAGCAGGAGCCCAGCGTGCTGGGCCTGCTCCAGGTCGTCGGCAGCGACATCACCAGCCGGATCACCCCGGACATGCTCCAGCAGCAGGTGATGGCCGCGCCGACGTCCTGGTCGAGCAGCCTGCTCGGCAACCCGTACATGGTGGTGGTCGGCGCCACCTACGACCTCGACGTGATCAACAGCCTGGACTACCTGGTGCGACAGGGGAAGCTCCAGAAGGGCGACACGATCGGGCACATCTACCTCGAGGACCCGGAGTACGGCGGCAACGCGCTGCAGGGCAGCCAGTTCGTCGCCGACAAGCTCGGGCTGACGCTCAAGGCCCTCGAGGTGCCGCCGACCAAGAAGGACTTCACCGCCGAGGTCGCGCAGCTCAAGGCGGCCGGGGCCAAGGCCGTCGCGATCAGCACCTATCCCCAGCAGACCGCCACCATCGTCGGCACCGCCGCCCAGATGGGGCTGACCGTGCCGTTCCTGGTGTCCAACCCCGGCTTCGACCCGGCGGTGCTGGCCAGCCCGGCCGGCCCGGCCATCCAGCAGCTGGTGTTCGTGTCGTCCTCGGTGTCCCCGTTCGGGGCCAAGCTGCCGGCCGCCGAGGAGCTCGCCACCGCCTACAAGGCCAAGTTCCCCAACGGAAAGCCGTCCATGGCCGTGGACTACGGCTACGTCGTCGGCATCGGCTACGGGGCCATCCTCAAGCGGGCCTGTGACGAGGGCGACCTGACGCGGGCCGGCGTCCAGAAGGCGTTCCACGAGCTGACCGGTGTGGACACCGGCGGGCTCACCGCGCCGCTGCTGTTCTCGTCGTCGAACTACCCGTCCAGCCGGCAGTCCTTCGTGCTGCGTCCCAACCCGAACACGCCGGGCGGTCTGGACATCGTGGACCCGCTGAAGGAATCGGATCTGGTCCGTCAGCGGATCGGGTGATTTTTGGTCCACTGTGGACGGACCAGGCTGGGATGGCGGCGGGCTTTGTGAGCGGGACTGCCCGCCGCCATCAGCATCAGCTCCTGGTCCGGCGTGGGACAGCCGTCGGCCATGGCCTTCTCGGCCAGCGCCAGCGGGATCACCTCGGCCAGCCTCGGGCCGGGGATCACCGGCGGGGTCGGCCGACGGCGGAACAGGCGCGCGAGGGCGCGAAGACCGAGCATGACGGGTCCTCCCGTGAGCCGCGAACTTCAAGTGTGACAGTGGACACAGGCGTCTGACTGTCCGCCGAACGGATCACCTCCAGAAGGCGGCGATCTCCTTGGCCAGCTCGACACCCTGCCGCTGCCCGGCCAGTGCGACGGGCGTGCGGACGGTCGGGTCCAGCGGGTTGACGCCCATCGCGGCCACCACGTCCTCGTCCGGCTTGACCACGAGCACGGTGGACCCCTGGGACCGCAACGACTCCACCTGCTCGGCCAGATCGGCCACACCGGGCAGTTCCATGGCCTGCAACACCAGCACGACGTCCTCGCCGGTGGCCAGGTCGGCGTTCTCGGCGCTGCGCACGCCGCCGTCGACGTAGCGGGTGTCGCCGATCGTGACCGGCGGCCAGATGCCCGGCACCGCGCAGCTGGCGGCGACGGCGTCGATCAGGCTCACGCCGCTCTCCCGGCCGAAAACCCGCTCGTCACCGGTGTTCGCGTCCACCGCGACGATCAACAGCTCCTGCTCGTCCGGCCACGCGTCGACCGGCACCCGCGCGGCGATGACCTCGCGCCGTTCTGCCTCGCCGACGGTCTCGGTGAGCAGCGCGATCCGGCCGATCTGGGCCCGCAGCGCGTCCCGGTCCGGCGGGTTCTCCTGGTCGAAACCGAAGATCGCGGCCATCTTCTCCGGATCGACGACGGCCGGGATCTCCGGCGCCTGCTTGGCCGGATCCACCTGGCGGGCCAGCAGTTCGACCAGCGGCAGCCCGCTGACCAGCTGCGCGGCCACGGCCGAGCCGGCCGACGTGCCGACGATCAGATCCGCGTCCCGCAGCGTCAGCCCGGCCTCGTCCAGACCGGCCAGCAGCCCGATCTCCCAGGCGATGCCGGCAACTCCGCCGCCGCCCAACACCAGTGCGTGTCCCATTACCGGATCATCCCAGGGTCGAAGGTCCCGGCCGAACGGGCCTCAGGTCGGTGTCGGCCCGGCCGGTTGCCGACGAGTATGGCCCCATGAGCCTCGATCAGTCCGCCATGGGCACGGATTCGACCGGGCTGACCGTGCTGGACGACGCGGAATGCCTGCGGCTGCTGGCGTCCGTGCGGCTGGGCCGCATCGCCGTCAGCGACCGCGCGCTGCCGACCGTGCTGCCGGTGTACTTCCTGCTGACCGGGCGGACTGTGCTGGTGCGGGTGGCCGGCGCCGGCCGGCTGGCCGCCGCGACCAGGACCGCCGTCGTCGCCTTCGAGGCCGACGAGATGGGGCCGACGGGCGGCTGGAGCGTGCTGGGCATCGGACGCACCCGGTCGGTGCGTCCGGACGAACGCGCTGCGGCGAGTGGCCTGAGAAAGTGGGGAACCGGGGACCAGGACCGGTTCGTGGCCATCGGACTGGAGCTGCTCACCGGACGCCGGCTGCCCCTGCCGACAGGGTGATCGGGCGGCGGCCGTTCGGCGGTGACGCGGACGGCGCCGAATCTGGATCATCATGGGATCGCGGGGCGGAGCTGGAGTTGAGGTAGTGCGGGAGCGGAGACCGGGGTCCGCGCGGTCGGAGCGGTTGCAGGGGTTGCTGGACGCGGTGTTGTCGGTGTCGTCGGGCATCGAGCTGGAGTCGACGCTGCGTCGGATCGTGCGCGCCGCCGTCGACCTCGTGGACGCCAGCTACGGCGCGCTCGGCGTGCTCGGCCCCGACAACTCGCTGGCCGAGCTGGTCGACGTCGGCGTGGACGACCACACCCGCAGGCTCATCGGCGACCTGCCGACCGGACACGGACTTCTCGGCGTGCTGATTCACGACCCGAAGCCGCTGCGGCTGGACGACCTGACCAGGCATCCGGCCGCGACCGGATTCCCGGAGCACCATCCGGCGATGCGAACGTTCCTCGGCGTGCCGGTGCGGGTGCGCGACGAGGTGTTCGGAAATCTTTACCTGACGGAGAAACGCGGCTCCGGTGGGTTCACCGAGGAAGACGTTTTCGTGGTGGAAGCGCTGGCGACGGCGGCCGGGGTGGCCGTGGAGAACGCCCGTCTGTTCGAGCAGAGCAGGCGGCGGCAGCGGTGGCTGGAGGCCTCTTCGGAGGTGCGGGCCGAGTTGTTGGCCGGGTGCACCGCGACCGACGCGCTCCAGATGGTGGCGCGGCGGGTGCGGGAGCTGGCCGAGGCCGATCACGCGCTGATCCTGTTGGTGGACGAGGAGATCGACGTCCTGCGCGTGCACTCGTACGCCGGGCCCGGCGGGCCGACCCTGGTCGGCCGGCAGCTGTCCGACGGCGAATCCGTGCTCGCCGCCATCACCCGTGACGGCGTGCCCCGGCTCATCCCCGACCTGGCTTCGGCGCTGGGCGGCGAGCTCGGGGCCGACGCTGTTCAGTTCGGACCCGCCGTCGCCGTCGCCCTTCGGTCCGCCGGCGGCGCCACCGGTGTGCTGATCGCCGTGCGGGACAAGGGATCCCGGGCCTTGGAGCCGTCCGAGGTACCGCTGCTGAGCAGCTTCGCCGACCAGGCCGCCGTGGCCATCGAGTTCGCCGAGAAGCAGCGGACCCAGTGGCTGTTGGCCGTGTTGGCCGACCGCGACCGGATCGCCCGTGACCTGCACGACCACGTGATCCAGCGGTTGTTCGCCACCGGTCTCGGCTTGCAGGGCACCCTGCGCCGGGCCGCCGATCCCGATGTGCGGGCCCGGATCCAGAAGGCCGTCGAGCAGCTGGACGAGACCGTGCGGGAGATCCGGACGTCCATCTTCGACCTGCACACCTCCGGTGGCAACGGCATGGAAGGCTTGCGCCGCAGGCTGTTGGACACCGTCGCCGAGCTCACCGCCGACGCTTCGCCCACGCCGTCGGTCCGCATCTCCGGCGCCGTCGACACTCTCGTGCCGCCGTCGGTCGCCGAGCACGCCGACGCCGTCGTCCGGGAGGCGCTGAGCAACGCCCTCCGGCACGCCCGGGCGTCCGAGCTGACCCTGGCCGTGGACGCCGGGGAGGATCTGGTGATCCGCGTGGGGGACGACGGGATCGGCATCCCATCGGACGTCCGCCGCAGCGGCCTGGCGAACCTGGCCGAGCGGGCCCGGGCGTGCCGAGGCAGTTTCGACGTCGTGGCAAGGGAATCCGGCGGCACCCTGTTGACGTGGCGGGTGCCCCTACCCTAGCCCACCAACCACGTCTACCCACCCCTTTCGCCACATGCGCTTCCTATGTGGCACCAGGACGCAAGTAGGAAGCGCATGTGGCGATGCGCCGAGCCGGGCACCCGGCTGGTGCCACATGGGCTTCCTATGTGGCACTGAGGCGCAAATGGGAAGCGCATGTGGCACAAAACGGGGGTGGGGGCGGGGTGGGCGGGTACGCTACGGGCGGTCGCGGCTGCGGAGCTCGGTGGCGAGCACGGCGACCTGGGTGCGGCGCTGCATGCCGAGCTTGGCCAGCAGGTGCGAGACGTAGTTCTTCACGGTCTTCTCGGCCAGGAACATGCGCTCGGCGATCTGACGGTTCGTCAGGCCGTCGCCGATGAGTTCCAACACGGTGCGTTCCTGGTCGGAGAGCTCGCGCAGGGGATCGGCGTCGTCGCGCTGGCGGCGCAGGCGGTTCATCAGGGCGGCGGTGGTGCGACCGTCCAACAGTGACTGCCCGCCGGCGACAGTACGGATGGCGGCCAACAGATCGTGGCCGAGGACCTGCTTGAGCACGAAGCCGGCGGCGCCGGCCATGATGGCGTCGAGGAGGGCCTCGTCGTCGGAGAAGGACGTGAGCATCAGGCAGTGCAGCTCGGGCATCCGGGCCCGCAGCTCACGGCACAGCTCGACGCCGTTGCCGTCGGGCAGGCGCACATCGAGCACGGCGACATCGGGCCTGGTGGCGGGAATCCGGGCCAACGCCTCGGCGGCCGAGGCGGCCTCGCCGCACACCTGGAGGTCGGGCTCGTCGTCGAGCAGGTCGGCGATACCGCGCCGGACGATCTCGTGGTCGTCGACCAGGAACACTCGGGTGGGCACACCCAACTCTAGTCGGCCGCCGAACATCGGTGGCAGTGTCCAAGGTCCTGGCGAATCCGGTGAACAAGACGTGGCCGGCAGGCGTCTTCACGTACGGGAGTGATCGCACCAGCCCAGCGACGTTCGGAGGACCGTTGTGCTGACCCGGCGCAATTCCGGTGACCAGTGGACCAAGTTCGAGGCGACCACGCTGCTCAACGCCATTCGGCATGCGCCGGTGCTACACCCCGAGCGGCCGTACGTCCTACAGCTGGGCGAGCGGGCGGCCTCGCTGTTCGAGCTGGGTCCGGGTACCCGCTACGAGCGCGCGGGCGTGAACCGGCTGCTGTACTGCGGGACGGCGCTGGCCAACCTGTACCTGGCGATGCGCATGCTCGGCTGGCGCGCCACGATCGAGCTGGCCGGCGACGGCACGGCCCCGGATCTGGTGGCCACGGTGAAGGCCCTGTCGCCGGCGCCGCCGACCGACCGCGAGACGCTGCTGCACCGCCAGATCGAGCGCATGCCGCCCTACTGGGCCGAGCCGGGCGAGTGGGTGCCGGACTCGGCCGCGGTGGCCAAGCTGGTTGCCTCGAACTGGTGCCCGGGCACGGAGTTGCGGCTGCTCAACGACCGGAACGCGGCGATGGAAACCGCTCGCCTGGTGCTGCACGCTGGCAGACGCATGGACGGCGACCGCTGGTGCGCCGACGAACTGGCGCCGTGGCTGGAGCCGCAGCAGACGACGCCGGTGGCGCAGGTCGCCCAGCAGCTGGGTCCGCTGGCGACCATGTCGGCCGAGCCGTACGCCGACGCGGTCTGCTCGATCGCCGCCCGACTCGTGGCCGACCCGGTGCTGGTCGTCACGACCAGCGGCGACAGCCCCCGCGACCACGTGCTGGCCGGCGCGGCGATCCAGAACGCCCGGCTGTCGGCGTCGGCCTTCGGGCTGGCGATCCGGCCGGTGACCAGGCTGATCAAGCTGGACGAGGTGCGCGAAGGGCTGGCCCGCCAGCTCGGTCACGGCGTGTACCCGCACGCGCTGCTCCGCATCGGCGGCGTGCCGCAGCTCTGAGCCGGGGGCCACATTCCGCATGACAGACGGCGGCGTGCCGACCTAGGTTGCTGATCGTGAGCAGTCGACTGGTCGCCGTCATCGTCGCGGGTGCGTTCTTCATGGAGCTGCTGGACGGCACCGTGATCACCACGGCGCTGCCGGGCATCGCCGACTCGTTCCGCGTCGGCGCGGTCGACGCCGGCCTCGGCGTGACGGCCTACCTGCTGACGGTGGCGGTGATGATCCCGCTCAGCGGCTGGCTGTCCGACCGGTTCGGCGCGCGGCGGGTGTTCTGTGCGGCGATCGTCGTGTTCACGCTGGCCTCGGTGCTGTGCGCGGCGTCCCAGACGCTGTGGCAGTTCGTGCTGGCCCGGGTCGTGCAGGGCATCGGCGGCGCGATGATGGTGCCAGTAGGTCGTACGGTTGTGCTGCGTGGCGCCGCCAAAGCGGACTTGATGGCGGCGACGGCCATCATCACGTGGCCCGGCCTGATCGCGCCGGTGCTGGGGCCGCCGGTCGGCGGCGTGATCACCACGTACACCTCGTGGCGGTGGATCTTCCTGATCAACGTGCCGCTCGGGCTGGTGGCGTTGATCTCCGCACTGCTGGTCGTGAAGGCGTCCGACCGGGTGCTTCGCCCTTTCGACGGGCTCGGGTTCGGGCTGAGCGCGGTGGCCATCGCGTGCCTGGTGTACGGCATGGATCAGGCCGGTGCCGGTACGAACTGGCTGCTCACCGGTGGTCTGCTGGCGGTGGGGTTGATCGTCGGCTTCGTCGCCGTACGCCATGCCCGGCGGCATCCCACGCCGCTGCTGGACCTGTCGCCGCTGCGGATCCGCACGTACGCCGCGACCTCGGGCGAAGGCTCGCTGCTGCGGCTGGCGATCAACATGATCCCGTTCCTGCTGCCGCTGCTGTTCCAGGTCGGCTTCGGGCTCAGCGCCGTCACGTCCGGACTGCTCGTGCTGACCGTCTTCGCCGGCAACCTCGTCATGAAGACCATCACCACGCCGACCGTGCGGCGCTTCGGTTTCCGGCGGGTACTGGTCGGCAACGGCATTCTCGTTGCCCTGTCGCTGGCGGCCTGCGCGCTGTTCAGTGCCTCGACGCCGTACTGGGTGATCGCGGTGGTCTGCTTCCTCGGCGGGGCCTTCCGGTCCCTCGAGTTCACGGGCGTCAACACGCTGGCTTTCGCCGACGTGCCGGCCGAGTCCATGAGCGCCGCCAGCACGGTGAACGCCACCGTCAGCCAGCTCGCCACCGGCATGGGCGTGGCCGTGGCGGCGACGGTGGTGGCCGTGTCAGCTCGCGGTGCCGTGCCGACGGTCGGCGATTTCCGCGTCGGCTTTGTCGTGGGGGCGGTGATCGCCCTGATCGGGGCCCTGATGTTCCTGCGGCTGGACCGTTCGGACGGTGCCGTGGTCAGCGCCGGGCGTTCGAAGGCGCCGGCCCGCTCCTAGCTGCTCCGCATCACCCGGTAGATCTTCTCCGACTTCGGCGCCGGGCGCGGCTGCGAGTGCCAGCCGATCTCCTCGGCCCGTTGGGCGATCGCCGCCCGCACCGTGACTCGTGCGATCACGCACCCCACCTCCGCCAGCTTCTTTCGGCACATGCGGTCCGGATGTGCCGCAGAGAGGCAAGTATGACGCGCATGTGACATTTGCTGTGGCAAATGATGCCGGAGTGGAAATCTTGCCAATTCGGCAAGATTGTGGGTAGCGTGGAGGCATGACGGGGCTGCGGGAGCGGAAGAAGCGGGAGACGCGGCTGGCGCTGAGCCGGGCCACGATCGCGCTGATCGTGGCGCGGGGCTGGGACGAGGTGTCCGTCGAGGACATCGCGGCGGCGGCGAACGTGTCGGAGCGGACCTTCCGCAACTACTTCACGAGCAAGGCCGAGGCGGTTGCGGCCAGCCACCTGGAGCGGGCGCTGGTCGTGGCCGACGAGCTGCGGTCGCAGCCGGCTGACGAGCCGTTCTGGCCGGCGGTGCTGGCGGCGGTGCGGTCGAGCCTCGCCGGGGCGCCGGCAAATACGCAAACGGCGGCCGGGCCGGATTCGGACTCGGCCGGTGCGGGATCGGCGGCCGGGCCGGGATCGGGGGCCGGGCGGGGTTCGGAGTTGGCCGGCGTGGGATCGGCGGCTGGGCCGGGATCGGAGTTGGCCGGAGCGCCGTCCTTGCCGCGCGATGCGGCGTACATGGAGCGGGTCAAGCTCGTGCTGACGCATCCCTCGCTGCACGCCGAACTGCTGCGCGCCGACGACATCGCCAAGGACGAGCTGGCGGTGGCGATTGCCGAACGGCTCGGCCTCGACCGCGACGGCGACCTGTTTCCGCAGCTCGCGGCCTCGGTGGTGGCGGCGGGCATCGCCACGGCCATGCGGTTCTGGATGCTCACCGATCCGACCGGATCGGTGCTCGACGTGATCGACCGGGTGTTTGCCGAAATCGGGCGCGGACTGCCCGCGCCGGAGGGGGAATCGTGAACGTGATCATTTCCGGGGCCGGGCCCAACGGGCTGATGCTGGCCTGTGAGCTGGCGCTGGCCGGGGTGCGGCCGGTGGTGCTGGAGCGGCTGCCGGAACCGAGCAACGAGCCCAAGGCCAACGGTCTCGTCGGCGAGGTCGTGCGACTCGTCGACCACCGCGGCCTGTACGAGGCGTTGGCCGGCCGCCCCGGCCCGCCGGTGCCGAATTCCGGTTTTTCCCTTACGCCGGCCTGTATCTCAACCTCGGGCTGCTCGACCAGAGCCCCTTGCACGTGTTGCCGGCGCCGCAGCGGAAGATCGTCGAGGTGCTGACCGAGCGGGCGGTCGAGCTCGGCGTCGAGATCCGTCACGGCCACGAACTCGTTGGCCTGAAACAGGATTCCACAACGGTGACGGTCGAGGTCGACGGCCCGGACGGTCGTTACGAGCTGTCGGCGACCTACCTCGTCGGTGCCGACGGCGCGCGGAGCGCGGTACGCAAGCTGTCGGGCATCGACTTCGGCGGCGTCACCTACGACCGGCGCACCATGCGCATGGCCCACGCCACCGTGCCGGCCGACTGGGTCGATCCGACCACGCGCGGCCTCAAGATCCCCGGTCACGGCCTCGCGTTGCCGTTCCTCGGCATCCGTACCGAGCAGGGCGGCTTTTCCTATGCGCCACTGCCGGATCACCCGCCGACGATCTCCACCGTCGAGTGGGACCAGCCGCCCACCGACGAGCCGATGACCATGGACGAGCTGCGGGCCAGCGTGCGCCGGGTGCTCGGTGTCGACATCCCGCTGGGCGAGCCCGAGGGCGACGGGCCGCACCTGATGAACCGCCTGACGCGGGGCCATAACCGCGTCGCGGCACGGTTCCGTGACGGCCGCGTGTTCCTGCTCGGCGATGCCGCGCACATCCTGGCCTACGGCGGTGGCGGCCTCAACCTGGGCATGCAGGACGCCGCCAACCTCGGCTGGAAGCTCGCCGCCGAGATCAACGGCACCGCGCCGGCCGGACTGCTCGACACGTACGACACCGAGCGTCGCGTCGCCGCCGAGCGCATGCTCACCTACGGCTACGCGACCAACGCGCTGGTCGCGCCGGGCAGCGACGTCACCGCCCTGCGGGTGTTGTTCGCCGAGCTGCTCGGCGATCCCGCTGCCACCAAACGGATCGCCGAGCTGCTGGCCGGCTCGGACATCCGCTACGACATGGGCGTCGAGGAGCCGCATCCACTGGTCGGCCGGTTCGCCCCGGCGCTGGACCTGGTCACGCCGGACGGTCCGAAGCGGCTGGCCGAGCTCGCCTGTACCGGCCGTCCGCTGCTGCTCGACTTCACCGGAACCCTCGGCGTTTTCCAGGGCCCGATCGATGTGATCACCGCCGAACCGGTCGAGGGCCTTCCGGCCGCGGTGTTGATCAGGCCGGACAACTACGTGGCCTGGGCGTCCTCGACCGCGGACGGCTTGTCGGAGGCGCTCGACCGCTGGTTCGGCGTGGCCGTGAACCATGTCTGATCGTCGGTCAGCCAGTCGCCGAACCGCAGCCCGGCGGCGGCCAACTCGGCGATGGTGTCCGCAATGGACAGTCGCAGTGCGGTGAACGGGTGCTCCCAGTGGTGGCCGGCCCCGTCGTAGTGCACGGTCGCGGACAGGAGGTTACCGTCGCGGGCGATGTCCCGCACGGTGATCGTGACCGGGCCGGCCTGGTGCGAAGTCGAGTCCACCCGGTCGAACCAGGCCGGCGGGTGCCACTGGATCAACACCTGACCCTGCACGTGATGGGCCGCGGTGGCCAGCAAGGCCTGCCGTTGCGACGCGTCCGGTGTGTTGATCAGATGGCTGGCCAGCAGCACCGCGTCGAACCGCCGGCCCAGCCGCAGCGACTCGATGTGCGCCAGCAGCGTCTCGGCATCACGGACGTGCGCCAGCATGTCGGCGGAGCTGTCCACCGCCAGCACCGGATGTCCCAGCGCCGCAAGCGGTTGCGTCACCCGGCCGGTCCCCGCGCCCAGTTCCAGCACGGTCGCACCGGCCGGGATCGCACCGTGGATCAGCTCGGGTTCACCGAACGCCGGCAGCAGCGCGTAGAGCTCGACCGGGCTGCCGTCCATCGCGTGGCTCATCGTGACCACCGGAACACGTCCGCGGTGGTCGCGTTGCCGCCGCACACCACAAAGCCGAGCTTGGCATCGCTCCCGACCCGGGCCAGGACCTGCCGGGCGGCCGGCAGCAGGCAGCCGGCGGCGGGCTCGGCCCAGACCTTGGCGTGGTCGGCCAGGTCCAGAGTTCCTTGCACGGCCTCGGCATCGGTGACCAGCAGCACCTCGGTGACCACAGTGGACACATGGTCGTAGGTGAGCTGGGAGACCGTCGGGGCGCTCAAGGTCGACACGAGGGAGGACAACGAGGTCGGCACCGGCCCGCCGGCCGCCAAAGCGTCGGTCATGGCCTGAGCGCCAACGGTTTCCACGCCCCACACCCGAATGTCAGGGCGGCGGGCATGCAGGGCGACGGCGACACCGGAGATCAGCGCGCCGCCACCGATGCTGACGAGCACGTCGGTCAACTCGCCGGCATCGTCGCTGAGCTCGAGGCCGACGGTGCCCTGCCCGGCCAGGACGACGGGATCGGCGAAGGGATGGAGCAAGGTCATCCCGGTCTGCTGGAGCTGGTCCATCAAGGCGAAGGCGCCGGCCATGTCCTCGGTCAGGCGGACGTCGGCCCCGGCGGCGCGGGCGGCGGAGGCGGCCTGGACGGGGGCGGTACGGGGCATGATGACGGTGGCGGCGACGCCGAGGGCACCGGCCATGACCGCGACGCCGATGGCGTGGTTGCCGCCGCTGACCGCGACGACCCCGGCGGCCCGCTCGGCGTCGGTCAGGGTCAGGAGTTTGGCGGCGGCGCCGCGAACCTTGAACGAACCGCCGAGCTGGAGCAGCTCCAGTTTGACCGTGACGGGCACGCCGAGCAGGGCGGACAGGCCGGGACTGGCCAGGGTGGGCGTGCGCAGCACATGCCCGGCGATCCGCTCGGCCGCGGCCTCGATGTCCGTGATGTCGACCACGCACGCTCCCTGTTGCCGAAACAGCAAGTTATTTTGCCGGCCGCTGCCGGCCGTCGCATCATCGCGCCATGAACGATAACTACGACGTGATCGTGATCGGCGGGGGTGCGGCTGGGCTGAGCGGCGCGCTGACGTTAAGCCGGGCCCGGCGCAAGGTGCTGGTGATCGATGCCGGGCGGCCGCGCAACGCCCCGGCCGGCGGCGCGCACAACTACCTCGGGCGGGAAGGCGTGAATCCGCTGGAGCTGCTGCGCATCGGGCGTGGCGAGGTGGAGTCGTACGGTGGGGAAATCGTCCAGGGTGAGGCGGTGAAGGCGTCCGGAAAGAACGGTGGCTTCACGGTCGAGCTGGCCGATGGGTCCACTGTGGACGGCCGACGGCTGCTGGTGGCGACCGGGCTGACCGACGAGCTCCCGGACATCGGCGGCGTGGCCGAGCGGTGGGGCAAGGACGTGCTGCACTGCCCGTACTGCCACGGCTGGGAAGTCCGGGACCAGAGCATCGGAGTCATCGCCAGCACCCCGATCTCGGTGCACCAGGCCCTGATCTGGCGGCAGTGGAGCGAGCGGATCACCTTCTACGCCAACGACTCCGTGGAACTGGACGAAACGCAGCGCCGGCAGTTCGCGGCGCGCGGGATCACCGTGGTCGAAGGCAGGGTGCGGAGCCTGGACGACCTGAACCACGACGCCTTCGTCGTCACGGCCAAGGCCCGCTCGAACGCGGACGTGCTGACGGCGTTGGGCCTGGAGGTGGCCGATCACCCGGCCGGCACCTACGTGCCGGCCGACGGGGAGGCGACGGCGATCCCGGGCGTGTGGGTGGCGGGCAACGTCACGAACCTCATGGAGCAGGTGATCGGCGCGGCGGCGGCCGGCGTCCGGGCCGGGGCGGCGATCAACATGGACCTGATCGAGGAGGAGACCGAACTGGCCGTGGCCCAGCTGCCGGCGTAATGATGGGGTGTGAGCTGGCGAGGGTTGAGCCCCAGGCGACGGCTGCTGTTCGCGCTGGTCGGAGTCGTCGTCGTGGTGCTGGGGGCGGTGGTCGCGGTGCGCGCGTGGCCAGGCCCTGCGACGGCGCTGGCCCCGGATCGGCCCGGAACCGTGGTGCTGGTGCCGGGGTTCGGTGGCGACCGGACGTCGCTGGAGCCGCTGGCCGCCAGAATCCGGGCCGATGGCCGCAATGCCGTGATCCTGACGCTGCCGGGTGACGGAACCGGCGATCTCGTGCAGCAGACCAAGGTTCTCGACGACGCCGTCAGCACTGCCCTTAAGGGCGGCACTTCGTCCGTTGACATCGTGGGCTATTCGGCGGGCGGCGTGGTGGCCCGGCTGTGGGTGGCCGACAACAAGGGCCGGGCCCAACGCATTGTCACGATGGGGTCCCCGCTGCACGGCACCACGCTGGCCGCTGAGGGCGGCGCGCTTGCGCCGGGCGCGTGCCCGACGGCGTGCCAACAGCTGGCGCCGGGCAGCGCGGTGCTGGCGCCGATCGCCGGGGCGGCCGACATCCCGTGGATGTCGATCTGGACCGAGGACGACCAGACGGTGACGCCGCCGGACTCGGCTCGTCTGCCGGGGGCGGTCAACGTGCCGTTGCAGCAGGTCTGCCCGGGTGCGCGGGTGTCGCACGAGCAGCTGCCGACCGATCCTCGGGTGATCGGGCTCGTGCTGGACGGCCTGACCGGCCGGGCTTTGTCCGAATGTCCTAGGGAGGGTGTTTCGTAGGGAATGTCCCGATGCTGGGTCGGGGTCCGGTTGGGCATGCTGCCGCGGCAAAGATCCAAGCAGAGGGGTAATGATGAGACGCATCGCGACCGTGCTCGTCGTGGCGGCGCTGGTACCGGGGGGAGTGGCGTTCGCGGCGACCCCGCAGACGTCACTGGTGAGCGTCACCGTGGACGGCACGCCGGCGGCGGGCACGAGCGGACGGCCGGCGATCTCGCCGGACGGCCGGTTCGTGGCCTTCGCGTCGACGGCGACGAACCTGGTGCGTGGCGACAACAACGGTGTCGCGGACATCTTCGTCCGTGACCGCCAGACCGGGGTGACCACCCGGGTGAGTGTGAATTCGGCCGGCGCGGAGGCCAACGGGCCCAGTGGCAACCCGTCGATCTCGGCCGACGGCCGGTACGTGGTCTTCGAGTCCCGCGCGACCAACCTGATCTCGAAGAACCCGGGCAAGTTCCAGAACATCTACGAGCGCGACCTGGTCACCGGCAAGACGCTGCGGGTCAACGCCTCGGACACCGCCTTCACCCAGCCCGACGGCGACAGCTCGAATCCGGTGATCTCGGCCGACGGGCAGCACGTCGCGTTCGACTCGCTCGCGACGACCATCGCTCCCTTCGACACCAACGGCGCGTCCGACGTGTTCGAGTGGGACCAGGGCTCGTGCTGCCCGCTGCGGATCAGCGTCAACTCGTCCTTCCAGGAGGCCGACGGGGCGAGCTGGGGACCGTCGATCTCGGCCGACGGCCAGCAGGTCGCGTACACCTCCGACGCGGACAACCTCGACCTGCGGGCGGACACGAACCAGTCGTCCGACGTGTTCCTGTACCACGGGTTCACCAGCCTGCTCAGCCGGAGCGTCGACGGCCGGCTGGGCAACAGCACGAGCCGCAACCCGATCATCTCGGCCGACGGCAAGCACGTCGTGTTCGAGTCCTACGCGTCGAACCTGGTGCCGAACGACACCAACGGCCGCCCCGACCTGTTCACCGCCCGGGTCATGTACTGGGACACGATCACCCGGGTGAACGTCGACCCGACCGGCGCGGCGGCCGGCGGCAACATCGGTCCGCGCTCGTCGATCTCGGCCGACGGCCGTTACGTCGCCTTCTCCTCCGGTGAGGACGGCCTTGCGGCCGGCGACACCAACGGCACCTGGGACGTGCTGGTGCGGGACACCGTCAACGGCACCACCAGCCTGGCCAGTGCGGCCGGCAACGGCACTGCGGGCGACAACTTCTCCGAGGAGCCGGCGATCTCGAGCGACGGCGCGCACGTGGCGTTCAAGTCGCAGGCCACCAACTTCGTGCCGAGCGTGCCGGCGGGCTCGGCCAACACCTACGTCAGGGACCTGGGCTGATGCGGCGCATTCTGACCGTGCTGGCGGTGATCGCGCTGGCCCCGGCCGGCGTCGCTCACGCCGACACCGCAACGACTCTGGTCAGCGCGACCGTCGACGGCGGTCCGGCGGTGGGGATCAGCGGCGCGCCGTCGATCTCGGCCGACGGCCGGTACGTGGCGTTCTCCTCTGGCGCCAACAACCTCGTGCCGGGCGACACCAACCGGGCCACCGACATCTTCGTGCGGGACCGGCAGACCGGGACCATCACGCGGGTCAGCACCGACTCGGCCGGCGTGCAGGGCAACGACGACAGCACTTCGCCGTCGATCTCCGGTGACGGCCGCTATGTGGTGTTCTCCTCGTACGCGTCGAACCTGGTCGCGGGCGACACCAACAAGGTCCGGGACATCTTCCTGCACGACATGACCACCGGTGCGACCAGCCGGGTCAGCGTGACCTGGCTGGGCGAGCAGGCCAACAGCGACAGCTTCCACCCGGTGATCTCGGCCGACGGGCAGCACATCGCCTACGACTCGTTCGCCAGCAACCTGGTCTGGGAGGACACCAACGGCGTGCACGACGTGTTCGAGTTCGACCGGGACGGCAATCGCGTCAACCTGGTCAGCATCGACTCGAACGGCCGGCAGGGCAACGGGATCAGCCAGTTGCCGTCGATCTCCGGCGACGGCCGCTACGTGGCGTTCAGCTCCAGCGCCTCGAACATCGCGCTGTTCGCGGACACCAACAACGCGGACGACGTGTTCGTGCACGACCGGCTGTCCGGACGCACCGACCGGATCAGCGTGGATGTCAACGGGGTGCAGGGCGACCGGGCCAGCCGGTACGCGGCGATCTCGGCCGACGGCCGCTTCGTGGCGTTCACCTCCTACGCCACGAATCTGGTGCCGGGCGACACGAACGGCCGTTACGACATGTTCGTGTGGGACCGGCAGCGCTTCACCATGACCAGGATCGACGTCGGTCCGAACGGCCAGCAGCTGTCCGGCGGCACCACACCGGACATCTGGCCGTCGTTGTCGGCCGACGGCCGGTACGTGGCCTACGAGTCGGGCGCGAGCGACATCGTGGCCGGCGACTCCAACGCCGCGTGGGACGTCTTCCGGTGGGACCGCGTCACCGGCACGACGTCGCTGGTCAGTGTGGGCAGCGATGGGGTGCAGGGCGACAACTACTCCCAGCAGCCGTCATTGAGCGCCGACGGTCGGACCGTCGCGTTCATGTCCTACGCCAGCAACTTCGTGCCCGGGACGAGCCCGTATTCGTCCAATGTGTACGTTCGGGACCTGGGCTGATGCGTCGCATCCTGACCGTGCTGGCCGGCATCGCGTTGGTGCCGGCCGGCATTGCCCATGCCGACACCGCAACGACTCTGGTGAGCGGAAAGGTCGACGGTGGTCCGTCGGCGGGGATCAGCGGCGCGCCGTCGATCTCGGGCGACGGGCGCTACGTGGCCTTCAGCTCGTCGGCCGACGACCTCGTGCCGGGCGACACCAACCAGGCCGCCGACGTGTTCGTGCGGGACCGGCGGACCGGCGCGATCACGCGGGTCAGCGTCGACTCCGCCGGTGTGCCGGGCAACGGCCCCAGCGGGCCGACGTCGATCTCCGGCGACGGCCGGTACGTCGTGTTCGCGTCGGACGCGACGAACCTGGTCGCCGGCGACACCAACAAGGCCAGCGACATCTTCCGGCACGACATGACGACCGGTGCCACCACCCGGATCACCGTCAACCTGTTCGGCGAGCAGGCCGACAGCGACAGCTTCCACCCGGTGATCTCGGCCGACGGGCAGCACATCGCCTACGACTCGTATGCCGGCAACCTGGTCCCGCAGGACACCAACGGCACACACGACGTCTTCGAGTACGACGTGGCGGACGGCCACACCGACCGGGTCAGCGTCGACCCGTACGGACGGCAGGGCAACGGGATGAGCTACCTGCCGTCGATCTCCGCGGACGGCCGGTACGTGGCGTTCAGCTCGTTCGCCTCGAACATCACGCTGTACGCCGACACCAACCATGCGGACGACGTGTTCGTACACGACCAGCTGTTCGGCTACACCGACCAGGTCAGCATCGACGTCGCCGGCAACGGGGGCAACAGCGCCAGCCGCTACGGGGCGATCTCGGCCGACGGCCGGTATGTCGTGTTCCACTCGTACGCGTCGAACCTGGTGCCCGGCGACACGAACAACCGCGACGACCTGTTCGTGCGCGACCGGTGGCGCAACGCCGTGACCAGGATCGATGTCGGGCCGAACGGTGAGCAGCTGGCCGGCGGCACCTCGCCGGACGTCTGGCCGTCGATGTCGGCGGACGGCCGGTACATCGCCTACGAGTCCGGCGCGGACGGCCTGGTGCCCGGCGACTACAACGGAGTGTGGGACATCTTCGTGCATGATCAGGTCGCCGGCCGCACGTCCTTGGCCAGCGTGGCCGGCGACGGCAGCCAGGGCGACGACCACTCGCGCCGGCCGTCGCTGTCGGCCGACGGGCGGCACGTAGCGTTCACGTCGTACGCCGGCAATTTCGTGCCGGGGACGAGTCCGCGTTCGTCCAATGTGTACGTCCGAGACCTGGGCTGAGCCCGGGGGCCGGTGCCCACCCCCGTGGGCACCGGTTCAGGACGTCACGTCCTTGGTGGCGAGGTTGGCCCAGGCCGCGCCGAGGAAGACCACGACGTAGCCGGCCTGGAGCAGCAGGCCCTTGTCGATGGAGTCCCAGAAGACGGGGTCGCGGAAGAAGTCGATCCACGACAGCCAGTAGTTCGTCGGCAGGTAGGGCTTGACCGCGGCCGCCGCGTCCAGCGTCTGCAACACCGCGCTGGTGATCAGGATCGACAACGCCCCCAGCGCCGCGCCCAGCGACGAGCTGGTCAGCGTGGACAGGAACAGGCCGATCGCGCCGAAGCCGATCATGGCCACCACGATGTAGCCGATCGAGTACAACAGCCGGGCGGCAAGTTGGCCCTGCGTAAGCGAAACCCCCGACAGCGACGTCGCCGCACCGGCCGCCGCGCCGCCGGTCGCACTGGTGCCCGTGCCGAACAGGATCACGCCGACGATCAGTGAGCTGATCACCACGCAGGCGATCGCCAGCAGCACGAACGCCAGCAGCGCGATGATCTTCGCCACCAGCAGCCGTGACCGGCCGACCGGTCGGATCAGCAGGTAGCGCAACGTGCCGCCGACCGCTTCGCCGGCGATCGAGTCGCCCGCCACCACCGCCACCGACAGCGGCAGGAAGATCGGCAGCACCAGCGCCAGCGCCGCCGCCGGGAACAGCAGTCCGTTGCCCCGCACCGCCGACAGGAACGCCCCACCCTGCCCCGGCGGCGGCGCGAAGTCGGCGGTCTTGAGGAACACGCCGACGATGATCGGCAGCAGGCACAGCAGCAGGATGTTGGTCCAGATCCGGGGCCGCAGCACGAGTTTGCGGAGCTCAACGGTGATCACGAGGCGTCCACCCGGTCGGAGCCGGTGCCGGTCACTTCCAACACCACCTGCTCCAACGTCCGCCGCTGCGGGGCGATGGACGCCACCCGCAGCCCGGCGGCGACCAGGGTGGCGTTCAACGTGGCGGGATCCTCGTGTCGTATCACCAGGTTCTCTCCGTCACGGGCGACGAGCTGGCCGTTGAGCAAGGGCACCACATCGGCGGCGTCGGGGCTCTGCACCAACACCAATCCGGTGGCGCGGCGAATGGCGGCCAATTCGTCCTCCAACACCAGCCGCCCGCGGTCAACGATGCCGACACGGGTGCAGAGCTGCTCGACCTCGGAAAGCAAGTGGCTGGACAGGAAAACGGTGGTGCCGGTGGCGTTGAGCTCGATCAGCAGGTCCCGGATCTCGTGAATGCCCTTGGGGTCGAGGCCATTGGTGGGCTCGTCGAGGATGAGCAGCCGGGGTTGCCGCAACAATGCGGCGGCGAGGCCGAGGCGCTGCCGCATGCCGAGCGAATAGGCCTTGACGGGACGTCGATCGATGCCCGAAAGGCCAACTCGGGCAAGGGCTTCCTCGATGCGGGACCGGCGGGTGCGGCGGCTGCCGCCGGGACCGCTGGCGTCGAGCAGGGAGAGGTTGCGACGGCCGGACAGGTGCGGATACGCGGCGGGACCCTCGACCATGGCGCCGATCTGCGGCAACACCTCGGCGGCCCGGCGCGGCATCGGCGAGCCGAGCACCTCGATCTCGCCGCTGGTGGCGTAGACCAGCCCCAACAGCATGCGTACGAGCGTGGTCTTGCCGGAACCGTTGGGCCCCAAGAAGCCGTACCGGTCACCCTCGCGCACGTTCAGGTCGACGCCGTCGACGGCGAGCACGGAACCGTAGCGCTTGGTCAGCCCGCGGGTGACGATCATGGACGCCTCCTGGGCAGCGTGGACAGCTCGGCGGCCGCCTGGGTGAGCAGCGCGGGATCGACCACGCCGGCGAGCAGGAAGGTGCGGAAACCGGACCGTTCGACCAGCACGGACAACGGCGCGATGGTCAGCAGAGTGCCCTGCCCGCCGGGCAGCGGCACGGTTTTCGCGCCGACCTTGCCCATCGCGTCGACCACGCCGCCGGCGATGTTGCGGGGCAGCGGCGCGACGACGAAAGCCGACAAACCGGTGCCGTAGAAGCCAAGCCCGCGCCCGCCGCCGACCCGGTCGGTCTGCAGCGGCCGGCCGGCGACCTGCGCCGGCAGCGGGAAGCCGCTGAACGCGCCGAGCACGTCCGGCGCGTCGGTGACGGTGAAACCGCTGTCGGGCGAGGGTTTCGGCGTGATCACGTCCTCGGACGGGCGCTGCGTGCTCACGGACCGGAAGGCGCTGACCACGAACGGCGCCGGCTGGCCCTTGGCCGTCACCTCGACCCGCAGCGGCAGCCCGCTGTCCGGATCGGCCCAGATGTCGACCCGACCGATCGCGGTCTGCGGATCGGACGGCGTCACGCGCAGCCCGGCGGCGTCGATGCCGGCAACCCGTTGCGCGGGCAGGGCTTCGACCTTGGGCTCGTCCTTGAGCACGCGGCGGGCCAGGTCGGGCGGCAGCAGGTCGGCGCCGCGCGGCAGCCGAATGGGCTCGTCCCCGACGATCTGGGTGTACTGGTTCTGCCCGTTGTCCCAGATGAACTGGCTGCCGGGCACGGCATAGGTGTCGCGCTCGCCGACGCCGGTGATCTCGTCGGTCCGCCAGTGCTCCGGCGCGACGTACCAGGCCCGCAGCCGGGTGGTGCCGCCGAGCAGCGCGGTCACCGAGGACAGAGCGGGCAGGTCGGGCAGACCGAGCGAGCCGGTGGCCTCGGCGTAGCCCTGGTACGGCTGGTTCACCGAGGCCAACACGCGGGCGCGCAGGGCCCCCGGATCCCTGTGCGCGGACGCCGGCAGGGCGGTCAGCGCCACCGGCGCGGCGACCAGAACCGCCGCCACCGCGGCCACAACCGCCCAGCGCCACCGTGTCGTCGGCACGCTCACCACCTTCCGCGTCCTCCCTTTCTACGCCTGCGGAGGCCGGTTCGGTTGTGATCGAAGTCTTACGAAGTGGTCCCCGTCACGTTTGGAAACGACACGCCCACCGTTTCGGGTGATTCGCGGGCTCGAATTGAGAAGATCAAATCTGGCGCGACCTGCCGAATCACGTTTCTATCGCGACACGATACCTATCGGATATCCGCCTTTTTCGGTCGCGGTTGTGCTTACGTTGTCCTCGGCCGGAGTTTCGGCCAGCGGTACCGATCCGGTGAGCGCCTCGCTCCGTCCGGAAACCGGATCGGCCCACGTAGTCGCGTGAAGGGAACCGCAGGACGGAGAGCGCTTGCGCGAGGCGAGGCGGGAGAGGCAATGATGTCTCCTCGTCGATTCGATCGGCGTGTCGCCGTGGGTTCCGCAGCGGGAATCGCGGCACTGGCTTTGACCGTCGGACCGCTGGCCGCATCGGCCGCCGCGGATTCCGGCATCAACTGGGACTCGGTGGCGCGCTGTGAGAGCGGCGGCAACTGGGGCGCCCACACCGGCAACGGCTACCTCGGCGGGCTCCAGTTCTCGCCGGGCACGTGGCAGGCCAACGGCGGCACCGGCTCGGCCGACCACGCCACCCGTGAAGAGCAGATCCGGGTGGCCGAGAACGTGGTGCGGGCCAGGGGAACCGGCGCGTGGCCGACCTGTATCGGCGGCGGCGTACGGCATTTCTCGCCGTCCCACCGCGCATCCGTTGCCCCGGCGGCGAAAGAGCTGCCCGGCTCGGTCGACAACCCGGCCGGCGACTACACCATCCAGCCCGGCGACACGCTCAGCGGCATCGCCGACCGGCTGCACGTGGACGGCGGCTGGCAGCGCCTGGTCGAGCTCAACCCGGCCGCGCTGCTCAACCCGGATCTGATCTTCCCGGGCGCACGCATCGCCACGAAGTAAGGGCCCGCCGGCCCGTCGCCCGATCGAGCTGTCGGGCGGCGGGCCGGCGGATCTATTGTCGAGCCATGGATCTTCGCCGACGGTTCGAGACGCTGACCACCGCGCACCTGGCCGATGCCTGCGTCCGGGCCCAGCTTCCGGTGCGCTGCCTGGGAATTCACGCCGTGCAGCCGGGCGCCAAGATCGCCGGGCGGGCGCTGCCGGCCCGGCACGCCGGCAGCGTCGACGTGTTCCTGGAGGCGATCGAGGGCGCCGCGCCGGGCGACGTGCTGGTGGTGGACAACGGCGGTCGCCTCGACCACTCCTGCGTCGGCGACCTGATCGTGCAGGAGGCCCAGACCGCCGGCCTGGCCGGCGTGGCGATCTGGGGCCTGCACCGCGACACCGCCGACGTGCGGGCGATCGGCCTGCCGGTGTTCAGCCTCGGCTCGCTGCCGACCGGGCCGTTGGCCGCCGAGGAGCGGCCGGCGGACGCGCTGACCTCGGCCCGGATGGGGGAGTGGGTCGTCGACTCCGGCGATGTCGTGTTCGGTGACGACGACGGCGTGATCTTCGTGCCGGCCCAGCACATCGAGGACCTTTTCCTGCTGGCCGAAGGCATTCGCGACACGGAGCGCCGGCAGGC
This sequence comes from Kutzneria chonburiensis, assembly GCF_028622115.1. Lineage (NCBI taxonomy): Bacteria > Bacillati > Actinomycetota > Actinomycetes > Pseudonocardiales > Pseudonocardiaceae > Kutzneria > Kutzneria chonburiensis. The sequence continues at coordinate 3,860,842 of NZ_CP097263.1, read as the reverse complement.
CGAGCGGACCCGCGGCGGCGAGACGCTGCGCGACCAGCTCCGGTTCGCCACGTTCCTGGCCAACCGGGCCGAGAACCCGGCGCTGACCTTCCGCGACCACCTCCGCCGGATCGGCGGAGCGGTGGAGGAGTAGGCCAGGCTAGCCGAAATGCCGGGTCAGCACGTCGGCGAACCGCTCCGGGTGCTGCTCGGCCAGGAAGTGCCCGGCGTCCGGGAACTCGACGAACGCGACGGTGGTGCTGAACGCCTCGACCACCGGCTTGGACACCGGCAGCAGGGTGCCGCCGAGGTACAGCAGCGGCTTCTCCAGCTTGGGATACGTCGCGAAGTCGGCGATGTCCTGTCCGAACGTCCGGAACCAGCCGTTGGTGGCGCGGATGGCCTCGGGCGTGTTGTACGCGGCGGCGTAGATGTCGCGGCTCTGCTCGTCGAACATGCTCGGGTCGCCGCCGATGTGCTCGATGTTCCAGTCGATGATGGCCCGGAACTTGCCGGCCTGCCACGATTCCACCAGCCCGTCGAGCAGTCCGGTCGCCCACCACCACGGGTACACGGGCTGGCCCGGCCGCGGCACCATCGGGAACTGGTACATGGCCTCGGAGGGGTGGATGCCGTCGGCGATCACCAGGCCGTCCACCGACTCCGGGTGGTTCCAGGCCAGGCTGAACGCCACCTGGCCGCCGATGTCGTCGCCGTACACGTGCGCCCGCTCGAAACCGAGCCGGTTGATCAGCTCGTGGATGTCGCGGGCCATGGTCTTCTTGTCGTAGCCCTCGGCCGGCCGGGCCGAGTCGCCCATGCCGCGGATGTCCACCGCGATCACCCGATAATGCTTGGCCAGCAACGGAATCACCTTGTGGAACTGCCACCAGGTGCGCGGCCAGCCGCCCATCAGGATCAGCGGCTCGCCCCTGCCGGCCACCACGTAGTGCAGCCGGGTGCCGTTGACGTCGGCGAACTTGTGCTCGAAGTCCGCGGGCGAGGTCTTCCGCAAGCTCACGCCGCCGCCCCGGCGCGCAGCGGGGCGAGCGCGTTGCTCCACGCCACGACCTGGTCCAGCGTGGCCTGCAACACGGGCAGCTGGTGCTCGCCCGGCGCGAAGTCGCGGAAGTTCTCGAAGTCGGTGAACAGCGACAGCGCGACCTGCGAGCGCACGTCGGCCAGCTGGAGCTCGGCGGCGATCAGCCGCAGGTGCTCGACCGCGCGGGCGCCGCCGACCGAGCCGTAGCTGACGAAGCCGACGGCCTTGTTGTTCCACTCCGCGTACAGGAAGTCGATGGCGTTCTTGAGCGCGCCGGAGGTGGAGTGGTTGTACTCGGGCGTGACGAACACGAACCCGTCGAACGAGGCGATCTTCGCGGCCCACCGGAGGGTGTGCGGCTGGCTGTACTGGCCCATCGTCGGCGGCAGCACCTCGTCCAGGTGGGGCAGCGGGTAGTCGAGCAGGTCGACCAGCTCGAACTCGGCGTCCGTGCGCTCGGACGCGATCTTGTGCACCCACTTGGCCACCGCTTCGCCGTTGCGCCCCGGCCGGGTGCTGCCCAGGATGATGCCGATCTTGGTCACGTGAACCTCCGAGATAGTTCCTTCGGGAAGAAAGTATCTACTGATTCCTGCCCGAAGCAAGTAAGCTGCTGGCGTGGACACCGAAGACGGCGTGGATCGCCCGCTCGACGCCGACGAGGAGGCGCTGATCAGGGCGCTCGACCGGGTTGTCAACGCGCTGCCGCGGGTGATGGACGCCACCATGCTGCGCGAGCGCCAGATGTCGATGACCGACTACCTGACGCTGTCCCGGCTGTCCGAGGCGCCCGACCGCCGGCTGCGCATGAGCGAGCTGGCCGAGATGTCGTTCCTGTCGCTGAGCGGGATGACCCACGTGGTCACCCGGCTGGAGGCGCAGGCGCTGGTCGAGCGGGTCCGTGACGAGCACGACCGCCGCGGCTGGCACGCCGTGCTCACCGATCGCGGCTTCGACCGGCTGGACGCGGCGTGGCCGACCAACCTGTGGGGCGTGCGCAAGTACGTCCTCAAGCACCTCGAAGGCTTCGACCTGCGGGCGCTGGCCGAAGCCTTCGAGAAGTTCGGGACCTAGGCCGGCACCGGATCCGCGCCGCGCCGGCCGCCCGGACGGCAGCGCAGCAGGCGGCCGACCATCAGCCGGGCGCCGCGCAGCGCGCCGTGCCGGGCGATGGCCTGGGCGGCGTACTCCGAGCAGCTTGGCTCGAACCGGCACACGGCCGGCCGCTTGGCGCTGATCTCCCGCTGGTACACGCGGATCGCGGCGATCATCATCTGCGACGGCGCTTTCATCCCGAGTGACTGGCGTCGGGTCCGCGGCACCGCCGAGCCGGCGGCGACCAGCAGGTGCGGCAGCGTCAGCAGGCCGGCGATCAGGCAGTTGCCGTCACAGCTTTCCGCTATGCAGCAACCGCTCTCGATGAGGCAGGCGTCCCGCAGGCAGGACGAGCCGCCGCCACCCCGGTATCGGCGGGGCTGGTAGTCGTCGTAGCGCCGGCGGCGTCGGAACATGGGCACGACGCCAAGATACGCACGTCAGCTGTGGGCCAGGGCCTGATCGACCGAGGCGACCACGGTGATCAGCTGGTCGACCCCGGTGATCTCCATCGGCCGCAGCACGATCCGGCTGTCCGCGACCACGTGCAGGGACACTCCCCGTGCCGCGGCGTCATGGTGCAGATCGACCAGGATGTGCAGGCCGGCCGAGGCGAAGAACGTCACGCCGGTCAGGTCGAGCACCACCGCCGCCGGCTCGTCGGCCATGGCCTCGTCGATGTGCCGGCGCAGCGACGCCTCGGCCGCCATGTCGACCTCGCCCTTGACGTGGATCAGCGCTGCCGGCCCGACCCGTTCCGATCTGACCGCGGTATCCGACATGGCCGAGACTCCCTAGCTCGCGCGGTATCCACGCGGCTGTGGTCTCAACCGACGCTACCCACCGTAGGCCGGACGGTATCGACCGGCAACACCGCCCGGGGCAGCAGCGTGCCGCGGAGCAGGCCCAGCACGGTGCGTACGGCGATGGCGGCGACCAGTGTGGTGATCGCGGCGAGCACGAGACAGGTCCAAAGACCCTGGCCGACCGGGCGCTCCCAACCCAGCCAGTGCAGCGCGGCGGTGGCGACGCCGGCCCAGGCGAACGTGAAGGCCCAGAAGCTCGGCGCGAAGCGGAGTCGGGCGTAGCGGGGCAGCAGGCGCAGCTGGGCCAGCACCATCAGCAGGCCGTAGCCGCCGAGCAGGGCGGCGACGGTGTCGACGCGGTCACCGAACAGGGTGAAGTAGGCGAGGCTGGCCACGGCGGCCGGCGCCACCTCGATGGCGATGGTCGGGATCAGCGGGTCGGGCAGCGGCGGGCGGAACACCAGCCGGCCCAGGATCAGCGAGCCGAGGATCAGCCACGAGATGATGCCGAAACCCAGCAGCAGCACGCCGAACTCGTGCTGGCCGACCGTGGCGGCGCTGGCCGCGGCCACGAAGCCGCCGGCCGCGCTGGGCAGGAAGTAGCCGGGGTGCAGCTGGTCGAAGTCCATGCCGGCGTAGATCAGCTGGCCGGTGAACCACGAGCCGTGCAGGACGATCAGCGTGGCGAACACGTCGACGATCACCGTCGCGGCGGGGCGGGGGAGCGTCTGGCCGGCGATCAGCATCGGCGTGATCAGGGCCAGCGCGGCGAACGGGCCGCCGATCGGGTCCACGAGGTCCTTGACCAGCGCGTTCTGCCTGATGGCGTACGTGCCGTAGCAGCCGAGGACGACGGCCCAGAGCACGGCGGCGACGGCCAGCAGCACGATGCCGACGGCGGTCGGCGCGTAGCCCTGCGCGGCGGCGGTCAGCCACGTGCCGCCCAGGCCCGCGGTGCCGAACGCCGTGCCGAACAGGTTCAACGGAATCTTCCGCACCACTGCCTCCTCGTGCCGTGCAGTGGTGACCGTAGTCGGTTTGACGCTAACGTCCAACCGATGGCGGGGGTTGTGGAGTTATGGGCTAGACGATTACGCTCCTAACATGGATCTGGTCCTCAGCTTCGTCAACTCGCACGACGGCTCGGCGGTCGATCCCAGCCGGGTGGACCGCTTCATGGACGGGGAGCACTACCGCTCGTGGCTGGCCGAGCGCGGGCTGCCGGCGGAGGCGTCGGACGCCGACGCGGCGGCCGCCCGGGAGCTGCGGGAGGCGCTGATCGACGTCGTCCGCACGCACAACGCCGACGTGGCCGCGGGTCGCCTGGCTGAAGCGGAGGAACGCTTGCGGCGCATGGCTTTGCGTCATCCTCTGACCCCGGTGATCACCGCTTCGGGCGTCGAGTTGCAGCCGGCCCAGCCCGGGGTCTTCGGCGAGGTGCTGGCGGCCGTGGTCGAGCTGTCGCTGTCCGGGAAATGGGCCCGGCTCAAGACCTGCCGGGCCCATCCGTGCCGATGGGTGTTCGTCGACCAGACCCGCAACGGCTCGGCCGTCTACTGCTCGCCCGGCTGCGCCTCCAGAGCGGCGATGCGGGCCTACCGTGAGCGGAAGAAGGCTAGTTCCGGCCCAGCCACGCCCTGATCTCGGCGCCGTGCTCATCCAGCTTCGGCGGCGCGAGATCGTGCCGGGTGGGCGTGGCCGACAGGGTGAGCGGATTGCGGACCGTCGGCACGCCGCCGGCGTACGCGATCGGGTCGAGGCCCAGCTCCGTGGCCAGATCGACGCCCTGGCGGACGTCGTTGATCGGCCCGGACGGGATGTCGGCGTCGGCCAGGATGCGGAACCACTCCTGGGCCGGCTTCTCGGCCAGCCGGGCCAGCAGCAGGCGGCGCAGCTCCTGACGGTTGGCGTTGCGCCGGGCCATGGTGGCGAACCTGGTGTCGTCGGCCAGTTCCGGCGCGCCGATGGCCGCGGCCAGCCGCCGGAACTGCGGGTCGTTGCCGACGGCGATGATCAGCTCACCGTCGCCGGTGGCCATCGGCTCGTACGGGTAGAGGCTCAGGTGCTCGTTGCCCATGCGGTGCGGCACCACGCCGCCGGCCACGTAGGCCGAGGTCTGGTTGACCAGCGAGGACAGCGCCGCCGACAACAGGTTCGTCCGCACGTGCTGGCCCTGCCCCGTGACGTCCCGGTGGTGCAGCGCCGCCAGGATGCCGGTCGCCGCGTGCAGGCCGGTCATCACGTCGATCACCGCGACGCCGGCCCGGAACGGTGGCCCGTCGGGTGCGCCGGTGAGGCTCATCATGCCGGACATCGCCTGCACCAGGAGGTCGTAGCCGGGCAGGTCGGAGTCGGGGCCGAAGCCGCTGATCGAGCAGTAGACGGCCGTGGGATTGGTCGCCGCCACGTCGTCGTAGCCGAGGCCGAAGCGTTCCATCGCGCCGGGCCTCAGGTTGTGCACCAGCACATCCGCTCTGGTGGCCAGCTCTCGGGCGGCTTCGGCGTCGGTCGGATCGGTCAGGTCCAGGGCGATGGACCGTTTGTTGCGGTTGACCGCCAGGTAGTACGTGCCGACGCCGTCCGCGTTCGCCGGCGGCAGCCACTGCCGGGTGTCGTCGCCGCGCGGGCTCTCCACCTTGATCACGTCCGCGCCCAGGTCGGCCAGCAGCATGGTGCAGTACGGCCCGGCCAGCACCCGGGAGAAGTCGGCCACCACGATTCCGTCCAGAGAACCCATGCCGGCCAGTAAAGTGCATGCCCGATCTGGGGACTTCCCGGCCCGATCCCGGGGTCCGCCGGCGCCGGCCGGAACCTAGTTTTCGGGTATGACACTGGTGTTGCTGGACCACCCGAACCTGTCCCGGTCGCGGATCAACGCGGCGCTGGCCGAAGCCGTCGCCGGGCAGCCCGGGGTGACGCTGCACGACCTGCACGTCTCGTACCCGGACCGCATCATCGACGTGCCGCGTGAGCAGCGGCTCGTGTCCGAGCACGACCTGATCGTCTTCCAGTTCCCGTTCCAGTGGTACGCGGTGCCGGCGCTGCTCAAACAGTGGATGGACGAGGTGCTGGTCGGTGGCTTCGCCTACGACGGGCCGCGCGGGCTGCTGGCCGGCAAGACGTTGCAGGTCGTGACGTCCACCGGCGGCGTCGAGGAGGCGTACCGGGACGGCGGTTTCCACCGGTACCCGATGGAGGTTCTGTTGGCGCCGCTGGAGAACACCGCCCGCCGGGTCGGCATGGACTTCGCGCCGCCGTTGGTGCTGCACGACGTGCGCGGCGTCACCGACGCCGAGCTGGCCGCGCATGCGGCGCGGTACCGGGACGTGCTGGCATCATCTGCGGTGTGCCTCACCGCGTGACCATCCTGGCCTTCGACGGCGTGACGATGATCGACGTCGCCGGGCCGTCCGACGTGTTCGGCCACGCCAACCGGCTCGGCGCCTCGTATGAACTGCGGGTCGTGTCGCCGGACGGGCAGCCCGTCCGTACCGCCAGCGGCACCACGTTGGGCGTGGACGGGCCGGTCGACAGTCCTGATGGGACAGTGCTCGTGCCCGGTGCCTACGGCATGGTCGACTTCCCGTTCGGCGGCGCTGTGGTGGAGGCCGTGCGGCAGCTGGTTTCCGGCGCGTCGCGGATCACCTCCGTGTGCACCGGATCCTTTCTGCTGGCCGAGATCGGGTTGTTGGACGGCCGCAGGGCGACGACCCATTGGCGGCAGGTCTCGTTGTTCGCCCAACGGTATCCGCGCGTTTCCGTGCAGTCCGACGCGTTGTACGTGCGGGACGGCTCCATTGTCACCTCGGCCGGCGTCAGCTCCGGGGTCGACCTGGCGCTGTCGTTGGTGGAGGAGGACCATGGCCCTTCCCTTGCCGCCGAAGTCGCGCAGTCCATGGTCGTCTTCATGCAGCGCCCCGGCGGGCAGTCGCAGTTCTCCGCCCCGTCAAGGGCGCACGTCGGCCAGGACAGTCCACTTCGGACCCTGTTGGACGCCGTCGCCCTCGATCCCGCCGAGCACTGGACCGTGACCACCATGTCCGCCAAGGCTTCCGTCAGCCCTCGGCAGCTCTCCCGGCTGTTCCACGACGAGATCGGCACCACGCCCGCCCGCTACGTCGAGCTCGTCCGGCTGGAGGCCGCCCAGGACCTGTTGTCCCGTGGGCACACCGTCGCTTCCGCCGCCGCCCGCAGCGGCTTCGGCAGCGACGAGACCTTGCGACGGGTGTTCGTGCAGCGCCTCGGCATTACCCCGGGGGCGTATCGCGCTCAGCACTGAAAGACTCAGCACGTTTCGACGGAGTGCAGGGCGGTGTCCAGGAAGGACTTCGAGCGCTCGGCGTCGCCGAGGCCGAGCAGGTGGAGGCCGGTGGAGACCCGTTCGACGAAGGCCCATTCGGCGATGGCCTCGAACGGCAGGCCGGTGATCGTCGCGAGTTGCCGGCACAGGGCGGGAAACTCGGCGGCGGTGGTGTCGCGCAGCACGACGCCGCAGTCGTAGGCGGGATCGCCGACGTAGCCGTCGGGGTCGACGAAGAGGTAACCGTCGGTGCTCTGGAGGGCGTTGCCGCAGTGGGGATCCCCGTGCACGACCACCCGGCGGCTGGTGTCGGCGGCCCGTTTCGCGGCCGTCCGCAAGGCCGTGGTCAGCAGGGAATCGGGGTAGGGCGGCCGAAGATCCCGCCACAGGTCCGTGATCAATCGGGCGAGGAGGTCGGCCTGCGGATGGAGGGGCGCATCCGTTGCCCGCCAAGCGATCCGCAGTAGTTTGCCGAGCTCGGTGACCATCTCCATCGGCGGCAACTGCATGTGCGGGCCGAGTGACTCCAGCAGCAGCGCGCCGGTGTCGAGGTCGCTGGCGTAGAGCGTGGCGTACCCAGGATGTCCCAGCGCGGCGGCCTCCTGGGCGACCATGGTGCCGGGCACGGCCAGCTTGAGCACGGCCTCCCGCTCGGCCGTCCGCACCCGGAACACCACCGACCCGAAGCCGCCGTCCAGCTGTTCGCCGACGTCCAACCCCCACCGCTCGGCCATCGACGCGAGCAGGGAATCCAGGTCGGCCAACCACTTCTCGCCGACCGTCCCCTCCTGCTCGGCCCGACGGCGGACCACGGGGTGCACGATCATCCGTCGATGATCTCGGTCAACGCCTGGTGGGCTCGGGCGGCCTGCACCGGGTCGGCGAGGCCGGCCTTGGACGGCAGGATCGACGTCAGACCCCAGACCCGCCCACGGGCCCAGGTGGCGTCGTCCACGGCCAGCAGCCGGCGGAACTCCTCGCGTGCGCCGGCGGGCAGAAAGCCCCACGCGGCAATGAGATCGCAGGCCGGATCACCGACGGCGAGGGTGCCGAAGTCGATCACAGCGGCCAGCCGGCCGTCCTTGGCGATCATGTTGGCCCCGACGGGATCGCCATGGACCCAGGCGGGCGGCCCGTCCCAGGTGGGCGCGTCGAGCCCGGTCTGCCAGACCTCGGTCACGGCGTCGACGTCGAAAAAGCCTTCCAGCACGGCAATGCGCTCCCGCATCCGGGACGCGACGACCGGCGAGTCACGGTCGTCGTGCAGATCGACGCCGCGGAAACCGTTGCTCCACTCGGGCGGCGGCCCGTCGGTGGCGTCGATCTCCCGTAGCGCCAACAGAAAGTCGGCGAGGTCGACGGCCGCCTGGCGGTGGTCGGTGAGCCGATCGGCGTTGCTGCCGTCGATCCAGTCGTAGACCGACCAGGGGAACGGATACCCCTCGCCGGGCCGACCCTGGCCGAGCGGCGTCGGCACGGCCAGCGGCAGGTGCGGGGCCAGCCGGGGCAGCCAGCGCTGCTCCCGCGTGACCTGCCCGGTCCAGCGGGCGAACCGCGGCATCCGCAGCAGCTTGTCGTCACCCAGCCGAAAACTGATGTTGTCGACGCCGGACGACGGCACCGGTCTCACCTCGAGCTCGGCCCACTCCGGGAACTGCGCGGCCACCAGGCGTCGGGCCTGCGGGACGTCGACGTGCACGGACAACGGGGCAGCTCCTCAGCGGGTGTGCGTGCCTCCATCACACCGCATCTGTCGAGGCAATTATCGGCAGCTGCCGCAGCCCGTGCACCAGCGTGCTGGTCCGCCAGTGCAGCTCGGCCGGGTCGACGGCCAGCCGCAGCGACGGGAACCGGGCCAGCAGCCGGCCGATGGCGATCTCGCCCTCCAGCCGGGCCAGCGGCGCGCCGAGGCAGTAGTGGATGCCGTGCCCGAAGGCCAGATGCCCGCCGGCCGGCCGGGTCAGGTCCAGCTCGTGCGGGTCGTCGAACCGGGCCTCGTCGGCGTTGGCGGCCAGCAGCGAGATCATCACGAACTCGCCGGCCGGGATCTCCACGTCGTCGACGGACACGGCCTCGGTGGTGAACCGCAGCGTGGCGATGTGGATCGGGCTGCCGATGCGCAGGAACTCCTCGACCGCGCCGGGCAGCAGACCGGGATCGCCGCGCAGCAGCTCCTGCTGCTTGGGGTTGGTCAGCAGCTGGTACACGGCGTTGCCGAGCAGGTGCACGGTCGTCTCGTGGCCGGCGAACAGCAGCAGGAAGGCCATCGACACCAGCTCGTCCTCGGACAGCTGGTCGCCCTCGTCCGACACGTGCACGAGATCGCTGAGCAGGTCCTCGGTCGGCACCGCCCGCTTGGCCCGGATCAGGTCCCGCAGCAGCCGATCCTGGTCACGGGCCGCCTCGGCCAACGGTGTACCCGTCACTCCGGACACGAAGATCTTGCTCCAGGCCCGGATCCGTGAGTGATCCTCAGGTGGCACGCCGAGCAGCTCGCTGATCACCGCGATGGGCAGCGGGAAGGCGAAGGACTCGATGAAGTCGGTCTCGCCGTCGATGCCGTCCAGCAGCTCGTCGACGATCTGCTCGATCCGCGGCCGCAACCGGCTCACCGCCCGGCTGGTGAACGCCTTCGTGACCAGCTTGCGCAGCCGGGTGTGGTTGGGCGGGTCGTCGTTGAGCATGTGCTCGGACAGCCGCGTGCCGTAGCCGGCAGCCGCGTTCGGCGGGAACAGCGGCCGCGCCCGTACGACGTTCTTGCTCAGCCTGCGGTCGTCGAGCAGCGCCCGGGCCTGCGCGTGGTCGGTCACCAGCCAGCCGGGCACGCCGTCGGGCATGGTCACGCGGCGCAGCGGCCCCTGGCGGCGCATCTCGGCGTAGAGCGGCCACGGGTCCTGGATCCATGCCTTGTCGAGCTTCACCTTGTCCATGGTGCCAGCGGGTCAGGGCGTAATGGCCGTTTCGACCGGCAATCCTGCATCCTCTTTCACCTGTTTCATGGTCAGGTGCGAAGTAAGGCGGGCAACGCCCGGTAGCAGCGACAGCGTGTCGGTGTGCAGCCGCTCGTACGCCGCGATGTCGGCGACCGCGATCCGCAGCAGGTAGTCCGGATCGCCGAACAGCCGCATCGCCTCCACCACCTCGGGCAGCTCGGCGATCCGCTGCTCGAACTCCGCCACCGTCGGCCGGTCCTCCTTGGCCATCACCACGCTGACGAACGCCTGGAAGCCGCGGCCGACCGCCGCCGGGTCCAGCCGGGCCCGGTAGCCGCGGATCACACCGTCCTGCTCGAGTCGGTTCACCCGGCGCAGGCACGGCGACGGCGTGAGGCCCACTCGTTCGGCCAGCTCGGCGTTGCTGAGCCTGCCGTCGCGTTGCAGCTCCGAAAGGATCTGCCGGTCGATTCGATCCACCGCGACATTGAAACATCCGGCCGGCTAACGCCTGGACCGTTATCTGCCCAGGTAGGCGTGCAGCAGGGCAGCGGCGGCCAGCATGGCCTCGGCCTGACGGCCCAGGTCGGCGTGCCGCTGGGCGATCGCCACCGCCAAGGCGTCGCGGCTGCCGCTGCGGCGCAGATCGTCCAGGATCGGCCGGATCTGTGGCAAGCCGTGCATGCCGTGACGCAGCATCAGGATGATCCGCGCGTCCCTGATCTCCCGCGGCCCGTACGTGCGATAGCCGGTGGCCGGATCCCGTTGCGGCGTCAGCAGTTCGGCGTCCTCCCAGACCCGAAGCGCGGAGGTGCGGACGCCGAGGTGGGCCGCGAGCTCGCCGATCCGCATGGCCGCCCGCTGCGGAGGTTCGCTGTCCACAACCGTTTCCAGCGCGTCGGCGGTCAGCCGCAGCGCTTCCCGCTGCCGGTGCAGCTCGGCGTGACCGGCGTCGACCAGCGCCAGCGCTTGGTGCACGTCGTCGGCGTGGATGGCGCGCATGATGTCCCCGGCGGCGTTCCACCCGTGGCCGGCGGCCAGCGCCCGGTAGGCCAGCAGTGCCTTCCGGTGCCGGTCGTCGAGCTGGCGGTAGCCGGTGTCGGACCGCGTGGCCGGCGGCAGGACGCCCGCGTCGAGGTAGTTGCGGACCTGCTGCGGTGATATCCCGACGAGTCGGGCCAGGTCAACCGGCCGATTGAGGGTTTTTACCACGTTTCCCCCGGTCGTACTGGAAAAGTCTGCACTGGGCGGTTCAACGATACGCTTGAAGCCATGGAATTCGTTCGGGTACTGGGCGCCCGCGAGCACAACCTGACCGGCGTGGACGTGGACATACCCAAGCGGACGATCACCGTGGTGACCGGCGTGTCCGGCTCCGGCAAGTCGTCGCTCGTGTTCGACACCATCGCGGCGGAGGCCCAGCGGCAGCTGCACGAGACCCTGCCCGCCTTCGTCCGCAGTTTCCTGCCCCATCGGGCGCGGCCGGACGTCGACCTCATCGAGCACCTGCCGGCCGTGGTCCTGGTCGACCAGCGACGGCTCGGCGGCGGATCGCGGTCGACCGTCGGCACCATCACCGACATCGCCCCGCTGCTGCGGCTGCTGTTCTCCCGCGCCGGCGACCCGTACATCGGGCCGGCGGATGCGTTCTCGTTCAACATGCCGTCGGGCATGTGCGCCACGTGCGAGGGGCTCGGCGTGGTCACCGACGTCGACCTGGCGGTGTTCCTCGATCCGGCGTTGTCGCTGGCCGAGGGCGCGCTGCTGGCGCCGTCGTTCAAGGTCGGCACCTGGCACTGGCAGATCTTCGCCAACCGCTTCGACGTGGACCGCCCGGTCGGCTCGTTCTCGGCCGCGGAGCTGGAGGACCTGCTGTACGGGGAGGGTGGCACCGTCGAGGTGGAGAACCTCGGCCAGAAGATCAACGCCGGCTACGAGGGGGCAGTGGTCAAGTTCCGGCGGCTGTACGTGCGCAAGGACAGCGGCGAGACCTCGGAGCGCACCCGGCAGATGGTGGAGCGGTTCACGACCTCGGCGGTGTGCGGGGACTGTGGCGGCAGCCGACTCTCGCCGGCCGCGTTGGAGTCCCGGATCGATGGTCACAACATCGCCGAACTGTCCTCTTTGGAGGCTTCGGCGCTGCTGGACGTGTTGGCCGGCTTCAATTTGCCGGCCGTCGCCCCGGTGCTGGACGGGCTCCGGCGGCGGGTCGGGCACCTGGTGGAGATCGGTCTCGGGTATGTGTCGCTGGACCGGGCCACCGACACGTTGTCCGGCGGCGAATCGCAGCGGATCAAGATCGTCCGGCAGTTGGCCAGCACGCTGTCCGACCTGCTGTACGTCTTCGACGAGCCGAGCATCGGGCTGCACGCGCGGGACGTCGGCCGGCTGACTTCGCTGCTGACCACGTTGCGGGACAACGGAAACACCGTGCTGGTGGTGGAACACGACCGGGACGTGATCGGCTTCGCCGACCACGTGATCGACGTCGGTCCCGGGGCCGGTGGGGCCGGTGGCGAGGTGGTTTTCGAAGGAACCGTTGCGGCGCTGGCGGATTCAGGGACCGTCACCGGTCGGTGTTGGAAGGAACGGCCGTCGCTGAAGGCTCAGGTGCGGCGCCCGACCGGGTGGATGCCGCTGACCGGCGTGACGCTGAACAACCTGCGGGACGTCAGCGTCGAGATCCCGACCGGGGTGCTGACCGCGGTCACAGGTGTCGCCGGGTCCGGTAAGAGCTCACTGCTGTATGGGTCTTACAGTGCGCGATACCCCGACGCGATCGTCGTCGACCAGTCCGCGCCGACGGCCAACCGGCGGTCCAGTGTCGCGACCTACACCGAGGCCATGGACCCCATCCGCAAGGCGTTCGCCAAGGCCAACGGGGTTGGTGCGGGGCTGTTCAGCGCCAACTCGGCCGGGGCGTGCCGGGAGTGCGAGGGGGCCGGGGTGATCGTGACCGACCTCGGCTTCCTGGCCGGGATCAGCAGCGTGTGCGGGGCGTGCGAGGGGCGGCGGTACAACGCGGAGGTGTTGGCGTACCGGCTCGGTGGGCTGTCGATCGGCGATGTGCTGGACCTGACGGTGGCCGAGGCGGTGGCGTTCTTTGGTGGTGTTAGGCCGGTGGCGTCGGTGGCCTCGGTGGCCTCGGTGGCCTCGGTGGCCTCGGTGGTGTCGGTGTTGCGTGGGTTGGTGGATGTTGGGCTGGAGTATTTGCGGCTCGGGCAGGCTTTGCCGAGTTTGTCCGGGGGTGAGTGCCAGCGGATCAAGTTGGCGTCGCATCTGCATCGGGATGGGGCGGTGTATGTGCTGGATGAGCCGACCAGTGGGCTGCACATGTCCGATGTGGAGCGGTTGGTGGAGGTGTTGGAGCGGTTGGTGTCCGAGCGGGGCGCGAGTGTGATCGTGATCGAGCACAACCTGGAGGTGATTGCCCGCGCGGATTGGGTGATCGACCTGGGGCCGGAGGGTGGGAGCGCTGGTGGGCGGGTGCTGTTCTCCGGGCCGCCGGGGGAACTGGTGGGGATTGAGGGGTCGCACACGGGGGATGCGTTGCGGGAGGCGTTGGGGGCGACCGTTCGATGAGCGGGGAGTTGGTGGTGGGCGCGGCTGGGGCGATTGCGGGGGCGGCGCGGCGGGTGGCGGTGTTGCTGGATGGTCATCCGGTGCGGGGGAGTGGGGGATATCCGCTGGGGGAGGTGGTGCGGGGGTTGGAGAGGGAGCTTGACGTGCTGCGGGAGGCGGTGGCGGGGAGTGCGGGGCCGCTGGGGGAGAAGGCGGAGCCGGTGGCGTTGTTGATGATGTGCATGCAGCACTTTGTGGTGCTGTTTCATGGGGTGGAGGAGCTGCCAGATTCTATGCGGGCGCAGGCTCGAAGGGAATTGGCTACGGCGCATCAGACGGCTCGGCGGTTGAGGTGAGGTCTGGGGCGGTTGAGGGTTGTTTGTGGGTGTGAGTGTTGGTGGGTGGTGGGGTGGGTTTGTGGGTTGGGTTTGTGGGTTGGGTTTGGTGGCCCACCCACCCGCCCTTTGTGGGGGTTGGGTTTGGTGCGCGTGCCGTGTAGTTTCCCGGGGGACTTCGGTTTATGGGTCGATTTGGTGTGGAGCCTCTGCGCGATGGCCCAAGGGCTAAAAGCGGGCAGGACGAGCCTGCCCTTGGCCTGTCAATTGTACGCCATCGCGCCCCTCCACACAAAATCGACCCAATTCGGGGAGTTGGCGATCGGTGTGTGAAGGAATGGTGGTGGCTGGGTTTTAGTTCCCACTGTGCACCCTTTTCCCGGTGCCCGTTTCCCGGTTAGTGCCGCATGGGGCGGGTGGTGTGGTGGCGGCCGGCCGGGGTGATCCAGTGAGTGGTGCCGTCTGAATCCTGGGTCACTGTGTAGTTGTCGTGTTTGCGGTGGTGGTGCCAGGTGCAGAGCCCTTGGAGGTTGGTGGCTTGGGTGCGGCCTGTGGGCCAGGGGGTGATGTGGTCGTGTTCCTGGATGGGCAGGGTGCAGCCGGGGGCGGTGCAGGTCCCGCCGGCCCGAGCAACGGACGTCTCTTTCATCAGGGTGGTGGGTCGGTAGGTGTCGGTGCTGATGGCGCTGATCTGCTGGTACTCGTCGAGGAGGAGGCCTCGGAAGGGGCCGTGCATGGCCAGTTCCCGGGCCGCTTCGGCCGTGATCGGCCCGTAGCCGGCGAGCAGGCCGGGGTCATTCGTGAGACCAAGCAAGGTCTCCATCGAGATGGTCACGAAGGTGCGGACGTTCCAGTTGGTGTGCTTGCCCCGCAAGCGATCCCAGAGCACGTCCGAGCGTTTCTGGTCGGTGGTGCGCTCATCCTTCGGCAGCGACTTCGCATCCGCGCAGATCTGCTGGAACAGCTGGTGAGCCTCGGTCGCGGGGAGGATCCACACGAGCTTGGCCATGCCGTCGGGCAAGGCGGAGATCCCGACTTGCCGGTCGTTTTTGGCTTTGTGGCAGCGTTGCTCGTGGCCGTCGGGGTCGGCTTTGGCGACCAGCGCGGTGGCCTTGCGGCACACCTGCGTCCGGGTCATGCCGGCGGCCTGCTCGGCCAGGGCCTGGTCGACCTCGGCGACCTGGGCCGGGTCGGTGAGGTGGCGGGTGCGTTCCCAGGCTGCGGCGAACCGGGCCAGGTCGATCTCTCCCCGGCGGAACCGCTCGGCCAGCGCGGGGTGAGTCTCCAGAGCGGCGGCGATCTCCTGGGACCGGGCCAGGGCCGGCTCTGACACCTTCGTGGCCATCGCCAATTCGGTGAGGTCGTCGATGTGGTTGAGGGCCTCATGTTCGGCCCATTCACACACGGCCCGCACCTTCCGGGCCGCCCCCACGAAATTGACCAACTGTTCTTGGGTCAGGCTCGCGGGATCCACGCCCACCACCAGATCGAACATGGCCCCGGTGGGTTCCATGCTCTCGATGTCGCGGGTGAGTTCCATACTTCTGAGAATACTCGAACACAAGATCGAACGCGAATCCCTAACGGGTGAATCCCGCCGGACAGAAAGGCTTTTCTTTCCTCCCGCCACACCACAACACGGCAACTCCGACCAGTCGCGTGGATTTTGTGTGGAGGGGCGCGATGGCGTACAATTGACAGGCCAAGGGCAGGCTCGTCCTGCCCGCTTTTAGCCCTTGGGCCATCGCGCAGAGGCTCCACACCAAATCCACGCGACCACACCGAATTAAACCCCCGCACCAAACCGCACCAACCCCCACCCAAACCGCGCCAACCGTGCAACCCCGCCGTCACCGCTGCATGAACCGATACCCAAACTGCGCCGTGAACTCCGCCGTCAACGCAAACCGATCCCCCCGCACCCGCGTCTGCCGCCACTCCACCGCCCGCCCCTGCGACGACCCCAGCCGGTTGATCGCAAACAGGGCGGTCCCACCAGGGCAGTGAAGCTGCTTCAACTCGGCCGGCGTCGGGATCACCGCATGCACGTCCTCATGCCCCGCGTCCAGCCGAACCCCCGTGCGCGCCGCGAGCTCCCCATACAAACTCGTGTGGCTGAAATCCGCCTCCAGCAGCGGAGACGCGACCGAAGCCGGCAACCACACCCGGTCGATCGCCAACGGCTCACCCCCGGCCAGCCTCAACCGCTCCAAATACACCAGCGGCGTCGACCCCTCCAACCCCAGTCGCTCCGCCACCACGCCATCAGCCCGCACGTCCAACACCCGCACCACGGAGTCCTGCGACAACCCCGCCGCCTCGACCGACGCGAAGAGCGAATACAGCGCCCCCAGCGGCTGATGGATCTCCGGCACCGCCGCCACCCGGGGCTGCCGTCCCCGCTCCGCGACGATCACGCCATCGGCCCTGAGCTGCCGCAACGCCTGCCGCACGGTCGACCGGCTGACGTCGTACTCCTCGACGAGCGCCATCTCCCCCGGGAACGCCGAAGCGAACTCCCCGGCCGACAACCTCTCCAGCAACGCCGTCTGGAGCTGCTGCCACAGCGGTGTCGATCCGGCCCGGTCCAATGTGCGCCCCGCCACGAGGGCAACGCTACCGGTTGCCTAATGTCCGAACATCTCGTAGCGTAAATGTACGGACATTAGGAGGTGGTCATGGCCCGCACCGCCGTCGCGGCACCGCAGACGCACATCGCGACCCGGCTGCCCGGCCTGGCCGTGACCCTCCTCGTCGCGGCCGTGGCCACCGGCCTTGGCCTGTTGGTCCCGGTCGTCGGCGGCCCGGTCTTCGCGATCGTCCTTGGCGTCCTCGCGGCCACCACCCTCAAGCCGCTCCGCGCCACCCGCCTCACGCCGGGCTACACCTTCGCCTCCAAGACCGTGCTCCAGCTGTCGATCGTCGTCCTGGGCACCGGTCTCTCGCTGCAACAGGTCGTGCACGTCGGCGTGTCCTCGCTGCCGGTCATGCTCGGCACGCTGGCGGTCGCGCTCGGCGGCGCCTGGCTGCTGGGCAAGTGGCTCAAGGTCGGCTCGGACACCAAGACCCTGATCGGCGTGGGCACCGGCATCTGCGGCGCGTCGGCCATCGCCGCGACCACGGCGGTGATCAAGCCGAAGAGCACCGAGACGGCCTACGCGATCGGCACGATCTTCACCTTCAACATCGCGGCGGTGCTGCTGTTCCCGCCGATCGGCCACCTGCTCGGCCTGAGCCCGCACGCCTTCGGCCTCTGGGCCGGCACCGCCGTCAACGACACCTCGTCGGTCGTCGCGGCGGCCTACGCCTACGGCGGCGACGCCGGCCCGTACGCGATCGTGGTGAAGCTGACCCGCAGCCTGATGATCATCCCGATCGTCATCACGCTGGCCTTCCTCAAGGCCCGCCGCAACGACGAGGTGCACCTGCCGTGGCACCGCATCGTGCCGGCGTTCCTGATCGGCTTCGTGCTTGCGGCGGCCACCGACACCGCCGGTCTGATCCCCGACTCCTGGCACCCGGCGTTGTCCGCGCTCGGCGCGTTCCTGATCACGACCGCGCTGGCCGGCATCGGCCTGTCGCTGCGGTTCGCCGACATGCGCAAGGCCGGCGCACGGCCGCTGCTGCTGGGCGGCCTGCTGTGGATCGCCGTGGCCGCCAGCAGCCTCGGCATCCAGGCCCTCACCGGCCTATAGGAACCGCCGCCACCACCTCGATCTCCACGGCGAACTCGGGCGTCACCACCATCAGCGAATGCGCCGGGAAGTCCCCGTCCGGGCCGGCCAACGTGCCGTCCGGACGCAGACCGAGCTGACCGGACACGAACACCAGCTCGTGCCCGGCCGGCACGGTCGCCACGTGGCTGTACTGCCCGGACGGGGCCGCGACCGACGGCGGATTCCAACGACGGATCATGCTCGAAGCCTAGTCCCACAAGGCCAACGACCGTGCCCCGACCAGAGAACCGATCCGCCCCAACGCCTCCTGTACGGACATCGGGTCCAGCCGGCGACCGTCGCGCAACCGCAACGCCACCTCCTCGTTGGCCACTTCCTTCGCCCCGATCACCGCCTGGTACGGCACCAACCTCGACTCACGGATCCGCGCGCCGAGCGAACCTTGTGCTACCCCAACGACTTCCGCCCGCAACCCAAGATCCATACATCGCTGCGCCACAGCAGAAGCCGCCGGCCACTCCTCGTCGGACACCGGCAGCACCACGATCTGCACCGGCGCGAACCACGCCGGGAACGCGCCGCCGTGCACCTCGATCAGGTGTGCCACGGCCCGTTCCATGCTGCCGATCAGGCTGCGGTGCACCATGACCGGCCGGTGCCGGGCCGAATCGGCCCCGATGTAGCTGAGGTCGAACTGTGCCGGCTGGTGGAAATCCACCTGTACGGTGGAAATGCTGGACTCCCGCTCCGCGCTGTCGGCTATCTGGATGTCGATCTTCGGACCGTAGAAGGCGGCCTCGCCCGGCGCCTCCTCGTGGTCCACATCGGACAGAACTTCCCGCAGCAACCCCTCGGAACGTTGCCACAGCTCGGGATTGTCCACGTACTTGCCGCCGTCGCCCCGCAGCGACAGCCGGTAGCGCACGGGCTTGATGCCGAGATCATGGTGCGCTCGCTGGACGAGCTCCAACGCCGCCCGCGCCTCACCCAGGACTTGATCCGGGGTGCAGAACACGTGCGCGTCGTTGAGCTGGATGGACCGCACCCGCGACAGCCCGCCCAGCACACCGGACAGCTCGGCCCGGTACATGCCGCCGATTTCTGCCAGGCGCAAGGGAAGTTCACGGTAACTGTGCGCCCGTGAGCGGTAGATCAACGCGTGGTGCGGGCACAGGCTGGGGCGCAACACCATCTGCTCGCCGCCCACGTCCATCGGCGGGAACATGTCGTGGCTGTAGTGCGACCAGTGCCCGGACTGCTCGAACAACGCCCGTTTGCCCAGCACGGGCGAATAGACGTGCTGGTAGCCGGCGCGGCGTTCCAGGTCGCGCACGTACTCCTCCAACACGTGGCGGATCGCTGCCCCGGCGGGCAGCCAGTACGGCAATCCCGCGCCCATCAACGGATCGGTGTCGAACAGGCCGAGTTCGCGGCCGAGCTTGCGGTGGTCGTGCACAGCGGTCTCCTTCGCGTGAAGGCAGGTGACCGCAAAGCAGAAGCCCCGGGCACCTGCCCGGGGCTTCTGCTGGAAAACGTGATTCAGCGCGCCGGGACTGGGTCCGGCGTCGTCGTGACGTTGGCGCGCTGCATGTCAATCACAGTAGCACGTCGGAAACACCACTGCGGCGGCACTTCCGCCACGGCGTGACGGCTCGCCGGCCGCGATGACCCGGCCGTCCGGCCTGAACTCGAGGCCGGAGGCCACGCCGATGGTCGGCGCGATCTTGATCGTCGGATCGAGCGGCGACGTGTCGTTGATCGCGAACTTCTGGCCGAGCGCCTGCAATCCCGCCGTGGTCGGCAGGGCGATGAACGCCGGTTCCGCCGTGGACGTCGCCGTGTTGCGCTGCGTGGCCCGCGGCGCGGCGATGGCGTCCTCCAGGTTCATGCCGAAGTCGATCCGGTTGAGCAGGATCTGGAGCACGGTGGTGATGATCGTGGAGCCGCCGGGCGAGCCGACCGCCAGGAACGGCTTGCCGTGCTGCAACACGATCGTCGGCGACATGCTGGAGCGCGGCCGCTTGCCCGGCGCCGGCAGGTTGGGGTCGGGCGCGGTGCCCTGCGTCGGCGCGAAGTTGAAGTCGGTCAGCTCGTTGTTGAGCAGGAAACCCCGCCCCGGCACGACGATCGCGCTGCCGCCCAGCTCCTCGATGGTGTTGGTGTACGACGCCACGTTGCCGTACGCGTCGGAGACCACGAAGTGGTTGGTGTGGTTCTCGTCGTCGCCGGCCGACGCTGCGGTGCCGGTGGCGCACGGGGTCGGCGAGGCCGGGTTGCCCGGCGCGACCGGGCTGACGCCGGCCTTGGTCGGGTCGATGAGGCAGGCCCGGCTGGCCGCGAACTGCGGCGACAGCAACTGCTGCTGCGGCACGTTCACGTAGCGCGAGTCGCCGATGTAGCGGCCGCGGTCGGCGAAGGCCAGCCGCGTGGCCTCCAGGTAGTGGTGCAGCGCCTGGACCGGGTCCATGTTCTTGAGGTCGAAGTTCTGCAGAATGTTCAGCGATTCGCCGACCGTGATGCCGCCGCTGGACGACGGGGCCATGCCGTACACGTCGTAGCCGCGGTAGTTCACGTGCGTCGGGGCCGTGTCCAGCGCCTTGTACGCCGTCAGGTCGGACAGCTGCATCGGGCCGGGGATGGGCTTGAGCGTCGAGCCCGCCGCCAGCGGCAGGTTCTGCACGGCGTTGACCAGGTCACGCCCGACCGAACCGCCGTACAGCGCCCCGATGCCCTTGCGGCCGATCTCCCGGTACGTGTCGGCCAGGTCCTTGTTGCGCATGGTTGAGCCGACGACGGGCAGCTGCCCGTCCGGCAGGTACTGCGCCGCCGAGGACGAGAACTGGGCGAACCGGGCAGCGTTTTCCCTGGTCAGCTCGCGGAACGTGTCGTCGACGACAAAGCCGCGGTCGGCCACTTCCTCGGCCGGGCGCAGGTTGTCGGCCAGGCTGAACCGGCCCCAGCGCTGCAGCGCCCGCTGCCAGGTGGCCAGGTTGCCCGGCACGCCGACCGAAAGGCCGCTGGTCACGCCGGTCGGGAAGGCGTAGGGCTTGCCGGTGCTCGGGTCGACGAACATGGTCTCGGTGTCGGCCGCCGGCGTGGTCTCGCGTCCGTCTATTGTGGACACCTGATGGGTGCGGGCGTCGTAGTACACCAGGAATCCGCCGCCACCGATGCCGGCGACGTACGGATCGGTGACGCCCAGCGTCGCGGCCACCGCGACCGCGGCGTCGGCGGCGGTGCCGCCCCGGCGCAGCACGTCGATGCCGGCCTGGGTGGACTCCGGCGTGTCCGAGACGACCGCGCCGAAGAAGCCCTGCGCCACGGGGTGCTTGGCCGGGGCGGGCCGCGCCGAGCCGGGCGTCGCGCCGGCCACGAGGGTGAGGCCGGCCATGAGCCCTACCGACAGAACCGAGCTGACGCTGCGGCGTAGTCGCATGGCGATCCCTTCCGTTACGGAATAGATCCCCATGTTCTACTCGTTCCCGCGCCGTGCTGGCCAGGTTTGTCGGCTGGTCACGCTGCGACAAACCGGTGAAGGGTAATGGTTACCGTCTACTTCAGACGGATTTGAGCAGGATTTCCGCGAACCGCTCGGGCTGTTCCAGGTTGACGACGTGTCCGGCGCCCTCGACGACGACCGGCTCGCCGATGCGTTCCGCCACGTCAACGATGTCGGTGGAGTCGAGGTCGCCCAGCACCACGGTGGTCGGCGCGGCCAGCTCGGCCAGCCGGTCGATCGCGCCGACCTCGATCGGCGGGATCGCGAAGGACGGGGCGTGCCGGGAGACGGTGTTGGTCATCATCTCGAGGCAGGGCACCCGGACCGCCGGGTCCACCTGCTCCGGGGTGCGGTGTGGGCCGTCCACCCACATCCGCATGATCGGCGTGACCACGCCCTCGAGGTCCGTCGCGGTCTTGAGCCGTTCGAATTGGTCGAGGACGAACGGGTCACGGTGTGTCATGCCGCTGGCCCCGGGGGAGACCAGCAGCAGCTGCTCCACGCGGTCCGGCCAGGTCAGCGTGAAGTCGATGGACGTCCGCGCGCCAAGCGACATGCCGACCAGGCTGGCCCGCTCGATGCCCAGGCCGTCCAGCAGCAGCCGCAGGTCGTCGTGATGGGCGTACGGCTTGGTGGCCGTGCTGGACCGACCGTGGTTGCGAGCGTCGTAACGGATGACCGTGTGGGTATCCGTTAGCAACTCGAACTCGCGGTTCCACATCCGGGCGTCCTGGATGCCGGTGTGCAGCAGCACCACCGGTCGGCCCGCACCCGCGATCTCGTAATGGATTTCCCCGCCGTCAACCATCAGCCGCCCCATTCGACCAGGGTATCCCTGGAACCGGTTCCCGATCGGGCTGAACCACTGCGTGGTCGGGTGCGTACCCAGTGCTGACGACGACTTACCGAGAGGGCGCCGAGAGTGGACCGGGCTGCGAGTACCCCGTTCGACCGCGTGATGAGCGCGAGCACCGCGCTTGTGGTGTCCGCGATCGCCGGTGTGGTGCTGGGCATGGCGTTCGTGAAGATGCCGCAGCCGATGACCGCCGACTTCCAGGGGCAGCAGGCGCCCGCGCGGACCAGCACGACCAGCACCGATCCGGTGTTCCCGGTGCCGGTGACCCACACCACCAGCCGGCCGTCGCGGACGACGTCGTCCACCACCTCGGCGACGACGACCACGACAACCATCACCACGACCACGCCGACGACGACCAGTCGGCCGACGAAGACCACCAAGCCGTCGAAGCCGCCGCGGCCGACCACGACCACGCCGCCCACCACGACGACGACCGACGACGGCGGCGGGATCCTAGGCCCCATCCTCGGCTGACTCGGTGGTCGGCTTGAACCGTTCCCAGGCCGACTGCCTGGTCATGCTCAGCTTCTCGCCGATGCGAACCCAGGTCACGCCGCGTCGCCGCAGCTCGCCGACCCAGTCGTCGAGGCCGGCTTCGACCTGGGCCATGGTGCCGGCGATGCGGGGCAGCTTGTCGAGCATCTGCTCGTCGGACATCTCGGCCCATTCCGGCACCCGGCCCGGCGACTTCTCGTGGGCGATGATCTTGGCGCACAGGTCGACGCACTTGTCGCATATGTAGACGCCCGGGCCGGCGACCAGCTTCTCGACCTCGTCCTGGGTTTTGGTGCAGAAGGAACAGCTCAGCATGCGATGACCCCTCCCATGTCAGGTTGTGCCTGACACGCTAGCACGGCCTGTCAGGAGTGGCCTGACACATTTCTCAGCCCAGCTGCGGGCGGGCGTGCTGGATCCGGAGCAGGTCGGCCACGACGACGTCGGCGATCAGCTGCTGCTCGTCGTCAAGGCCGGCCGGCGGCTCCGGCGGCTCGCCGTCGGTGAGCGCCCGCGCCGCCTCGGCGGTGAAGTCGGCCAGCGCCGGGGCGGTGTTGCCCAACCGGAACAGCGCCAGTGACGAGGCGGCGAGCCCGCGTAGGCCCTCGCCGGCTTCGTCCAGGGCTTCCTGCTGATCGGCCGAAGGGGCCTTGCTGCCGGGCTCCGGGGCGATCAGGTTCTGGTGTGCCCTTGCGGCGTCACGAAAACGGACGCCGACCGTGCGGCCGAGGATCTCGTCACCACGCAGCAGGCTCGACACCATGCCCAGCAGGCGCTGGAGTTCGGCGGTGGCGTCGGCAAACCGGGCGCTCAGCGGCGGGCGCGCCACGCCCGGCACCGCGAGGAAGCCGAAGAGCAGGCCGATCGTTGCCGCGCCGGCCATCAGCAGCACGTATTCGATCAGCGTGCTCACCGGGTCGAGGTGCCGGCTGGACGCGTTCAGGCCGACGCTGAGGAACACCATGCAGCCGTTGAACAGCATCGGCTGCGTCTGCATGAACGGGAAGCCGACCAGCAGCGCCACCAGGGCGACCGGCATCAGCGCCGACTGCGGCAGCAGCCACAGCACCAGCGCCAGCACCGCCGCGCCGGCCAGCGCGCCGCCGACCCGTTGCCACGCCTTGGCCAGCGTGTCCCGCCACTCCGGCTGCATGATCGCGAACGTGGTCATCAGGAACGAGACGGTCAGCGGGTCACCCGGCCGGAACGCGGCGATCGTCAGCGCGATCGCCATGCCGAGGGCGCAGCGGATTGCGTGCCGCAGCTGGGCGCTGCGCCAGGAGAACGTGCCGGCGAGTTCGCGGCGTAGGGCCTGTTCGATGAAGTAGCGGGGAAAGGTCGAGGTCGACCGGTCGCGGTTGATCACAGCCTCGTGGACCGTGTCGATCAGCCGCCACAGGCCCTCCATCATGTGTTCGGTTGCGCCGGGAAGCTTCACCTTGGGAGACAGGCGTTCCACCGGCGGCAGATCGTCCGGAGTGGACTTCGCCTTGACCGCCTCGGCCAGGACCGCCATCTGTGCTCGGGCTGCTTCGATCACCTCGGCCAGCGCCTCGGCCTGCTCTTGTGGCAGCGCCTGCTGGCGTCCTTTGAGGACGGTGATGGTCGCGGAGAACCGTACCCCCGCACCGAGAACGCGGGACTGCCATACGCGGGGACGGTCGGCCAGCCACACTCGGGCCGCGCGTTCCTGCGCGCCGCTGACGCCTTGCAGGGCACCCGCCAGCGCCACGCGGGTCGGCTTGTCCGGGTCGCGGGCACCCATCAGCGTACGGAGGATGATCACCACACCGACCGCGATCGCCGGCGCGGCCACGATCTGCCACAGGCTTTCGCTGCCCGTGAGCTGATAGCCGTAACCGAAGACCGAGGCCATGCCCAGGCCGAGGCCGACCGTCACGAAGCGCGTGCCGAACACCGGTAGCAGCGCCGCGATGAACACGATGATCACCAGCGCCACGATCGCCGCGATGTGCGACAGCTCGCCCAGCAGCCTCGGCAGCGCGCCGCCGATGATCACCGCCGGGGCGAACGCCGCCAGCAGCTTGAGGTCCGCTCGCAGCGGGCCGCCGTTGGCCGCGATGAAACAGAACAGCGCCGTCAGTCCCGCGAGGATCGTCACGTTGCCCAGGCCCAGCGCCGCGCCGACACCGGCCGCGCTGCCCACCACCACGATGATCACCACGAGCATGCCCGCGCCCTGCGCCAGTGCCTTCACGCCGGGAAATCTATCTTGGACGGGACGGCGACCCGCCGCCCCGCCCAAGATCAAGGGACGAATCCTCTCGTTGAACGTCAGGAAGGACCCCTTCCTGACACCGCCGGCAAGATCAAGGGACCGATACTGGCGTCTTGGGTTCTAGTGGTGGTTGCAACACCTGACCCGTTCAGGGGTTGCCGTGTTCGAGATCCGCAAAGACCGCTCACCACAGGGCCGTAAGAAACTCCACGCTGAACGCCAGCACTATCTTGATCTTGTGAAGCAGGGCGTGGGCACGACCGAAGCATGTCGGATCGTGGGGATCAACCGCCGCACCGGCCACCGGTGGCGGCACGGACGAGCACCCAGCCCGGGGCGGACGACCAGCCAGTCGTCCGCCCCGCCCGCGTGTCTGCCGGCCGCGCGGCCGGCGATCTCGTCCCGGTTCCTGTCCGTCGAGGAACGGATCGCGATCGCCGACCTGCACCGGGCCGGGACCGGCGTACGGGCCATCGCGACCGCACTGGGACGCACCCCGTCCACGATCAGCCGGGAACTGGCCCGCAACCGCCACCCCGCCAGCGGCGACTACCGGCCCCACGCCGCCCAGGCCCGGGCCGAGGCCCGCCGACCACGCCCGAAAACCGGCAAGATCGCCGCCCGCCCCGAACTGCGCGATCTGGTGCAGGGCATGCTCGACGATCGGCACAGCCCCGAGCAGATCGCCTGTCGGCTACGCCGTGACCACCCCGACCGGCCGGAGCTGCACGTGACCCACGAGACCATCTACCAGGCCCTCTACGTCCAAACACGCGGCGCGCTGCGCCGCGAGCTGACCGGCGCCCTGCGCACCGGACGCACCGCCCGCACACCCCGACGCCGGCCCGACCAACGCCGCCCCCGGTTCACCGAACCGATGGTCATGATCAGCGACCGCCCGGCCGAGGTGGAAGACCGCGCCTACCCCGGGAACTGGGAAGGCGACCTGATCATGGGCCTGGGCAACGCCTCCGCGATCGGCACCCTGGTCGAACGCAGCACCCGCTACGTGATGCTGGTCCACCTACCCGGCCGCCACGACGCCGAGACCGTCCGCGACGGCCTGATCACCACCATCACCGCCCTACCCGCCCACCTCACACGGTCGCTGACCTGGGACCAGGGCGTGGAGATGGCCCGCCACCACGAGTTCAGCGCGGCCACCGGCATCCAGGTCTACTTCTGCGACCCGCACTCTCCCTGGCAACGCGGCTCCAACGAGAACACCAACGGCCTGCTACGCCAGTACTTCCCCAAAGGCACCGACCTGTCCGTCCACACCCCCGCCGACCTGGCCGCGGTCGCCGCCCAACTCAACGGCCGACCACGCAAAACGCTCGGCTGGGACACCCCAGCCGAGCGTCTGACTATGCTCCTGGCCAACACCAGTTGATCACCAGTGTTGCAACGACCCCTGGAATCCGCCCGTTCAACGTCAGTAAGGGGCCCTTCCTGGCATCAGTTGGTCGCCAGCCAGGTGTTGCTGAACTGGGTGCCGGTGGTGATCGACGAGGTGGTGTCGATGGTGCGGCCGTGTCGGGCCATGGTGATCGCCTGCGGGTTGGCGTTGCTCAGCGGCCGGCCGTTGATGCTGACGCTGGTGTACGTCACCGTGCCGAAGTTGGCCAGCGGCGAGGGGCCGTTGGGGTAGATCGGCGTCTCGGTGATCACCTCCGCCGACACGTCGCCCGCGCCCGAGCAGGCACGCTTGTTCGGCTGCTCGGTCCAGCCCTGGGTGGCGTCGCGCAGGTAGAGCCGGTAGGTGCCGTTGCCGTTGTCGGTGACCGTCGCGCTGATCTTGTCGCCCGGCTGGACGACGTGGCCGTAGTCGATGATGTTGTAGCAGGGGTAGGTCTCCCACCAGCCGGTGTGGATGGCCTTCCCGTTGCGGCACAGCACATGTGTGCCGGTCTGCTCCACGTTGCCATTGCCGTCGCCGTCGAGGCCGACCCAGAACACCACCTCGCCGCCGGTGCGGCAGTCGACCGTCGGCTCGGTCCAGCTGGCCGAGACCGTGGTGTAGTCGCCGGAGTGGGCCGAGTAGCCGCTCCAGTGGTCGTTGGTGCGGGTGGCAGCGGCGCCGTCGAGGTGGCCGGCGGCCGCGCCCATGGGTGCGGCCTGGGTCGGCGCGAGCAGGGACGCGCCGATAACTAACGCTGTGAGCGTTACGCGCATGGCAGGGAACTCTCCGTCCGAGGAGAAATGCAGGGGACACGGACGGTAAAGCGGTGAATCGAATCGGGACAAGCGAGCCTCCCGCATTGCGGGAAACTGTGTTTCGGGGCCTGCGGAACTCTGTTTGAAACTGTTATTCCCATTCCCAGCGCAGGCCGTGGATGCCCGGGGCGACGTCGAACAACGCCAGGTGGGCGTGGGGTGCGCCGCCCAGCGAGAGCTCGTGGACGTCACGCCGGACGTGTTCGATGGTCGGTCTGGTCGTCGCGTGACAGCGTACCGGCATCGCCGTCTGGTGGAATTCAATCTCCAGCAGATAACCTCGGGCCGCGTAGGGCAGCCGGCGGTCGTAGTCGGTCATCGGCTCGGCGTGGCTGCCGTAGTTGAGCGCGCATTCGATCACGGCTGTCTCGCCGCTGTCGATCACGCGGTCCAGCATCACCTCCGCGACCAGGAAGCCCGCGCCTTCGTCCGTACGCACCCGACCCGGCCAGCCGCCACGCACCACCGTGAGCTTCGGCGTGCGCCCCAGCTCCCGCCCCTGGAAGATCACCAGCGCCCGGTCGACCCGATCCCGTTGCGCGCGCAGGACTTCCGTGATCGTCAGCCGGGTCGGCCGGCGGCGCTCGTCCAGTTGGAACCGGTCGTGCACCGACAGCAGGCACAGTCGTTCTTCGTCTTGGGATCCCAGTTGGGCCATCACCCGGTCGAGGCGGTGCGCTTCGTCCCACAGGCGTTGGCGGTCGATGCTCACCGCCACGTGCGCTCGTCGTGGACCCCTCGGCCGTGGTGGGGCCAGCAGCGCCGTCAGCGATCCCGTTGGTGTGTCAAGGATGCCTTCGAGCAGCTTCACCGCTTTGATCGACTCCGCCCGCTCCGGCTGGCTGCGGCCTCGGCTCCAGTACGACAGCGTCACCGAGCTGACCACCACGCCGCGGTCGGCCAGTTCGTGCTGCACCTGCTCCAATGTCAGGCCGCGCATCCTGATCGCCGTTCGCAGTCCGTGCGCGAACGACCCCGACTCCAGCGCGGCGGCCAGCTGGTGGTCCATCCGCCGACCGTAGATCCCCCGTCCGACCGCCGACCAGGGCCGACCGTCGGGTCAGAAGTGCGTCGCGATCCCGAACGCCTTGCGCAGCCTCGCCATGTCCTGCCGGTCCCGTTCCGTCGGTTCGTACCCTTGATGGAAGTACACCTGCTGTTCCGCCGACAGACAGGGCACCCTTGCGCCGCCGATCGTGCCCGTCACGAAGCATTCCGCCGGGTACCGGAACGGTTTGCCGGGCTCCAGTGACTCCTGCACCGCCGACCCGTCCTTGTCGAAGACCAGTGGGTGCAGGTCGATTTCTTTGTGGTCGTCCGCCATCACGAACCGCACCGGCCGCCAGTCCACCGTCTCTCCGAACCCGGCCTCGGTCAGCGCCGCCACGACCGCTGTCTCTTGCTCCCGACGGTGCAGCAGATCCAGGTCTCGGTGCTCTCGCGTCTGCTCGCCGAGCAGCGCGTCGATGCCCCATCCGCCCGCGATCCACACGTCGAATCCCCGCAGCAGCCCGAGAATCTCGTGCACGTCCGTCGCCGTCAGCACCGGTCGAAGATCGCTTTCAGCCACGGTTCCCTGACCGCCGGCATGCGTGCGAGCGTGTATCGGAACGCTTCCCTGGACGGTTGGAACGGGTGCGACGGTCGCCGCGGCAGCGGATCGTCCCGCTCCACGCCGGCCGGCAGTCCGCCGACCATCGGCAGCCGGGTTCGGGGTGGCGGGAAGGCGAGTTCCGCCCAGAGCGCCGCGTCCATCGGCACCGGCACCGCCCCGGCGCTCGGCTGCCACATGTCTCCCGTCTGCGGATGTATCGGCACCAGGACCAGGTCGGCGCCCGGCTCGCCGAGCCCCGGTCCCGCCAGGTCCAGCCGCTTCGCTCCACCCCCGGCGGGCAGCAGCGCAGCAAGCGCCCGTCCGAGGAGCTCAACGACCGGCCCCGGCGCCACCTCGACCGGCGCGCCCCCGGCCGCCACCACCACTTGGGCGAGCGCCACGCCCGCCGGGATGTCCCGGAATTCGCTCAGCCGGTGCCACAGCGCGCCGGTGGCCAGCAGCTCCGGCCAGTCCATGACCGGCCGCTCCGGCGGGCTCGGCAGCCGCACCACTGCGTCCGGGCCGAGCCGCACAACCTGCCAGTATCCGCAGTCGTCGATCCTCGTTCCGACCGGCCGATCGCAGCCCCGGCAGGCCACGTTCGGGCCGTCCCGCCCGTCGATCCCCAGGCAGTAGCCCGCGGCCCGCTCGATGATCAGCTTGGTGCCGCGCACGTCACCGGGCGCGAGCAGGACCATGCCCGACGGTCCGTCGGGCAGCTCGCCGAACGTGATGAACCATCCCCGCTCCGCTGCCTCGACCTCGTCGCATTGCCGCCACGGCGGCCCGCCCGGCTCGGGGTCGACCGCGTAGGACCCTGTCTCCAGCAGTGGCGGGTGCAGCGTTTCCCAGTGGGTATAGGCCAGATGAATCGGCAACGCCACCTTCGACACCGCCGCCGTCAGGACCGCACCGCAGCCCGCACACCCGAACACCGCCAAGCTGTCCCCTCCCGCCGTTCTGTATCCCACCAAGCAGGCGGCCTGGGGTGCAAGGGATTTCAGCGCGCATGCCTGTCCCCACAAAGTTCCAGCGCGAAGACCAATAGCTGCGGTGGTTGCTTCTGGCGCCCGCGCCGCGCGATTGCCGGTTGGCTGTGCGCGGCGCGGGCAGCCGACGCGGCCACGAGGACGGATATCGGCGACCACGACGCCGTCTGAAACACCGCCCAGTGCGCCGAGGCCTGTTCGGCCGGCGGTGCGGGGAAGCCATCGTTGTTGATCAAGCGATCGGAGCAGCCCCCGACTTCCATTCTACTCCCTGAAAGGGGCCGGCCGGGTGGGGGCGATCTTGAGGGAGGCTCACCGGGGCGGGGATTCAGGTTGATCTGGTTGGATGGAAACGGGGGCTGCTCAGAACGGGGTCACACCGGCACGGCCTCGAGGTCGTCGA
The DNA here is from genome assembly GCF_028622115.1 of Kutzneria chonburiensis. Classification (NCBI taxonomy): domain Bacteria; kingdom Bacillati; phylum Actinomycetota; class Actinomycetes; order Pseudonocardiales; family Pseudonocardiaceae; genus Kutzneria; species Kutzneria chonburiensis. The sequence goes on along the minus strand of NZ_CP097263.1, from coordinate 3,830,819 downwards.
GGGTGGCGGCACGGACGGAGAGCACGGGGACGGTGGTGGCGAGGGCGGCGAGGTGGCCGGGAGGGGCGTCGATGTCGCGAAGGTGCACGGCGGCGGAAGGCCACCGCGGAATGGCGGTGGCGACGGCGGACCCGCGAACGTCGAGATGCCGGGGCGGAGCACGGAGGCCGAGGCCGGTGAGCTTCATGGCGGCCTCCTTACGAGTCCAGGCGGAGACGAGCCACGGGGCGCGAACAGACGGAGGCAAGGAGTCGAAGTGGGAGCGCTCGGAAGTGGTGAGGCAAGCGCGGGCCAGGCCGGAAGGGTCGGGGGCGGCGCGGAGGTCCTCGATGTCCACACCGATGAGACCGCTGCACACGACGGCCATGATCACCCAATGCTCGGTGTGCGAGACGGAATAGTCGATGGCGGCGTCGCGGAAGCGAGGGCGGCCGTGGCGGGCGCCGGTGTCGCAGTGGGTGCAAGTGCGGTCGGTGACGATCTCGCCGGGCGGGATGCCGAGGTAGTGGGAACCGACAAGTCGCTGGGTGGCACGGGAAGTGACGAAGGTGTCGCCGGCGGGGGTGCTGGCGAGCTTGGCGGCACGCAAACGCTCGTCGTCGTCGAGCATGGCCAGCCAACCGGTGCGGGGGCGCACCGGAACCAGCCAGACGACAACCTCGCCGGGGTTCACGGCGCGGGCACCGGGGTCGGGACGAGCGCGGCGACGGCAGTGGCCAACTGCCGGTCCTCGTTGTCGACCTGAATGTCGGGCACCACGCCGCGGTTCTCCAGAATCTGCCCGTCGAGCACGTAACGGAACTCGGGCTGGGTGGTGACGGTGCCGTCGACAAGCGAGTGCCGAGGCCACGTGGCGATCACGCCGCCCCACGTCCGCCGGCCGATGAGAGGACCGAGCCCGAGCGAACGAAAGCCCTGCGCGAAGATCTCGCCGTTGGAACCGGTGTGCTCGTTGACCAACAGCGCCATCGGACCACGAGGAGCCTCGGACGGGTACGGGGTGGGCCGCCCCCAACGGCCGGACTCGGTGCCGAAACGCTTGCGGGACAAGCGGTCCAACAACATTGGTGCGATCTGGCCGCCGCCGTTGAATCGCACGTCGACGATGAGGCCCTCGCAGTCCAACTCGGTCAGGAAGGCCCGCACGAACTCGGCGTAACCGCTGGCGTTCATGTCCGGAGCATGGATGTAGCCGAGGCGGCAGTCGGACAATTCCCTTACAGCAGAACGGTTTGCCGACACCCAGTCGCGGTAGCGGGCGGCGGATTCGTCGGCCAGGGCGGTGACCGTGACGGAACGGCTGGTGCCGTCACGGAGGACGGTCAGCTCGACCTGGCGATCAGCCTGTCCGACAAGGAGTTCGGCGGACATCGGCCGGCCGTTGATGGCGACGACCTGATCGCCGGCGCGGATGTCGGCGCCGAGGCGGTTGCACGGCGAAGTGGCACGGGGATTCCACGGATCGCCGAGCAGGATGTTGCCGATGCGCCAATCGGATTCCCAGTCCACGCCGAGAAAACCCTGACCGTGGCTGGGAGTCGGCCGGTACTCGCCGCCGCGTTCGTACGTGTGCGAAGTGCCGAGCTCGGCCTGGAGCTCCCACAGCAGGTCGGACAGCTCGGCCCGAGTGGCCACGCGATCCAGCAGCCTGAGATACCGGTCGTACATGGCATCCCAGTCCACGCCGTTCATGGCGGCGTCCCAAAAACCCTCGCGCTGCAAGCGCCAGGTCTCCCGGAACATCTGCCGCCACTCGGCCTCCGGCTGGACGGAGACCTGGAGGCGCTTGAGATCGAGCTCGATGCCCTCTCCGTCGAGGTCATCGGACGGCACCATGTGCACGGTGCCTTCGTGCCGGTAGAGGATCATCGAGTTGCTGGCGTGTACGTCGTCGACGGGGCTGAGCACGTCGGACTCGACCTCGCCGGTGACCAGGTCGACCACCGAGACGATGCCGTCTGGAGTGGCGTCGGGCTGGGCGATGTCGGGCGCGGCCAGCGGCACGGAGTGCAGCAACACCTTGCCGGGCAGGCCGACGATCTTGGCGTAGCGCCCCTCCGGCACGGGCAGCGGCAGCACGCGGCGCTCGATGCCGGCGAAGTCGATCTCCACGTCGGTGAGCGGGGCGGGGGAGGAGTGTTCGAACGGGGGCGGCTCCTCGGCTCGCAAGGTGATCAGGTAGGGCCGGCCGGCGTACGGGAAGCCCAGGTCGAACTGCACCTGGTCGTGGTCGACGGCCAGATCGCGCTGTCCGACGAAGTACAGGTACCGGCCGCTGGGGTCGAAGGACGGCCGGGAGTCGCGCAGCACCGGTGCAGTGACCTGTACTGCCTGGTTCAGTTCGGCGTCGAAGACCTTGATCGCCGAGGTGCGGGGCGAGGTGGGGTAGGTGTACGCCAGCCAACGGCCGTCGGGGGACCAGGCCAGGTCCTCGATGCGCTCGTGCGGGCTGTGGTCCACCAGGCGGGGAAGCCCATCGTCGACGACCCACAGCTGCTGCCGGTTGGTGGCGAAGGCTACGAGACCGTCGCGAGGTGACGCGGCGAGCTCGGTGGCCGTGCCGGGCACGGGCGTATCTGAACCACCGAGTACAGTTAAGCGTTCGTCGGCCGAGTCGTCGCCGACGACCGCCACGAGCCGGCCGTCGGGAAGCCAGTCCACGAGCCGATGGCGTACACCGGAAGCAGCCCCGTGCTGACGCACGGGGCCGGTCTGCGGGGCCATGGTGAACGCCTGCCCGCGCACGGTCAGGGTCACGGACTTGCCGTCGGGGCTCAGGCGAGCGTCCTCGAGGTGGTCGGCCGCGGACACGATCCGGCGGGCGCACTGCGACCGTGAACCGGCGACCTCGACGGGAAGCTGCTCGTCCAGCAGGAAGAGCGACGCGCCGGCGTGATGCACCAGACGTAAGCCATCGGTTGTAAGGTTACGGGCGTAATATTCCCCGTGTGAGGTGTGCCGGTGCAGGTCGGCGCCGTCCGGTCGGCACGAGTACACATTGCCGACGCCCTCGTGATCGCTGATGAAGAAGATCCGGTCGCCGACCCAGCACGGGTTGGCCAGGTTGCCCGGCAGCGACAACAACGGCGTCAGCGGCCCGTCCACAGTGGACGCTGTCCACAGCTCACCGGCTAAGCCGCCGCGATAACGCTTCCACCGAGCGGGATCCGCGGTGTTCCGGCCGACGACCACGCGGCCGTCCGGCCCGAAGGTCACCGCGTCGGCCAGACCGGGACGCAACAGCCGGGGCACGCCACCGGAAGGCGACACCGCGAACAGCCGGAACCCGAAACCGGCCGGCTGGGCAGCCGTCGAGGCATAGATGATCTCGCCGGTCCCCGGATGCCAACCGACCGTCACGCACCGCGCTGCCTGGTACGTCAACCGGCGCGATGGCCCGCCATGAGCGGGCATGACGTACACCTCGGAAGGTCCGTCATCAGCGCCGATGAATGCCACCAGCGAACCGTCGGGCGACAGCCGGGGCCGGCTGGCCTCGGACACGCCGGCGGTCAGCCGTCGCGCGGTCCCGCCGCCGACCGGCACCGACCACAGGTCGTCCTCGCAGGTGAAGACGACCGTGTCGCCGGCGATGGTCGGGAACCGCAGATATCCGGTCACGACAGCTCCCGCACTCCCGCTCGGACCCGGTCCGCGATCTCCTGCCGCCGCGCCATTTCCCGCTGCTTGCGGTCACGCACCTCATCGCGCGTCACGGTCCAGTAGCAGGCTGTGCGCCACTGGCCGACCGTGTACGAGTCGAACTCCGAGCGCACCTGGGCGTTGGCCTCCAACTCGGCGGCCGACAGCATCATCGTGTTGTGCGACAACACCTGGTTGATGATCACGTCCATGTGCAGCTGCTCGCGCAGGTACTCGTGCGCCGCTTCCACCGCCTTGAAGCCGAAACCGCTGCGGTACCGGGGCAGCACCGCGAAAGACAGCTCGCAGGCCTGGCTGCGCCAGTCGATCGACGTGATCCACGAGAAGCCGACCACCTGGCCCTTGGAGCCACACATGGTGAACAGCCGCTTCACGTGATGCTGCGCGTCGATCGTATGCTGCATACCGTCGGCCAGCGCGCGGTCGTCGGCCGACATCGCGAAGTCGTTCAGGTTGGTCTGGTACTTGTTCTCCCGCAACAGCTCCGTGCGGATCGGGATGTCCGCCTCGGTGAAGTGCCGGACCGTCATGAACGGCACGAGTCCGCCCTCCCCACGTAGACCAGGACGTCCTGCCAGTCGTAGTTCTGCCACCGGTGCTGCGGCAGCAACCCGGCCCGCTCGAAGCCACACGCCTCGAGCCCCTTGCCGCCCTCGGCATCCACCGGCACCATGGCCACGAACGTGGTGCAGCGCTGGTACGTCGCCAGGAATTCCAGCAGCGCCCGCAACGGTTCCGGGTCCGCCGACGTGCTGGCCACGTACGCCTGGCGTGGCTGATCCGTGTTGGGGGCGAAACCGACCAGTGCCTCGCCGGCGCTGAACAGCTGCGCCGCCAACGCCTTGAGCTCGGCGGCGAGCAGGGAATCGTTCTGGGTCACGGGATCGAGCCCGAGAAAACCCCGCGCGGAGTCGCCGGACGCCCGTAGCTCGGCGACGGCGGCGTCCACATCGAGCCGCAGGATCTCAGTCATTGCGCACAACTCCCCAGATCTCCCGGTCCACCGGCCGGCCGTCCAGCCACGCGCTCTCCGGCAGCGTTGCCTCGCACTGGAAGCCGACATCGGTCAGCAGCCCCACGGGCGGGTCGAGCACCGGCGTCACCCAGCCGTACAGGCGGCTCAGATTCAGCGTCAGGAACCCGTGCGCCACCACGGTTTTCAGCAGCACGTCGAGGCTGTGCGGGGCCTGCAGACCGATCTCGACGCGGGCCCGGCGGTGCACCCAGTCGAGCTCGGTGTAGCGCACGAAGCCCAGTCCGGACGCGATGCACAGCTCCTGGCTCGGGTCGGTCGGCGCGGGCACGGTGGTGGGCTCGGCCAGCATCGGCCAGTCGATCATCGGCAGTCCGAGCAGCTCACCGGGCAGCCAGGGGCCGGCGAGCAGGTGGGCGTCGCCGCGGCGGTATCCACGCAGTCTCATGAGGTCGGCTCCCAGATCCGGGCGAACGACACGGAGCCGTAGCGGCTGCCGTCGTGCACGGTGACCGCGGCCAACGTGCCCTCTTCGCGCAGGCCGGCGGCACGGGCGAAGGCCAGGCCGCGGTCGTCGAACTCGTCGATGCGCAGCGCCAGCCGCACGACCTCGCGCCGCCATCGGTTGGCGCGCACCAGTTCCTCGAACGCGGCGCGCCACCACCGCAGCGGGGCCGAGGCCCGCAGCCGCAACTGCATGCTGTAGTGGCAGGCGTTGTTGGCCTCGGACTCGACGGCGTACAGGCCGACGACCTCGCCGTCGGCCAGCAGCACGTGCGTGTCCTCGTCGAGCAGCTCCAGGATCTCCCACTCCGGCCGCGTGTCGGGATCCCCGGTGCGGAAGAAGAAGTCGGGTTCGGTGAACAGGGCCAGCACGGCGTCGCGGTCGGCGTCCGAGTAGGGCCGGCTCGACCAGTGCGGCAGTTCAGTTGTCGTCATGGCCAGTCCCGATGGTGAGGCGTTGGACGGTGCTGGTGCCGTCCATGAACTCGAAGGCGTGCACGTCCCGGCACCACTTCTCCAGCAGCGGATGGTCAAGCAGCGCACCGGGTTCGAGCGCCGACTCGGCCCAGCGCGCGGTCTCCACGGCCAGGTTCGTGGCGTGCAGTTTGCCGATCGACGGGGCACGGCGGTCGTCCGGGTTGTTGTCGACGTCGTGCGCGCAGTCGAGCAGCAACTCCCTGGCCGCTTCCAGTCTGGACGTCATCAGGGTATTCCACTGTGGACGGAGGGCGTGCACGTAGTCGCTGATGGCCAGGGCGACGCCGAGGGCCTGAGCGCCGATCTGGAGGCGCATCACGTTGAACGTGCGTGCGGCGCCCCACAGTCCACGCCGTGAGGCGGGCAAGTGTGCGCCCAGCAAGGCTTCCCGCGACAGCTCGACACCGTCGAAGGTCATCTCACCAAGAGCGGCGCCGCGCAGGCCGAACATCGTCAGCGGGCGACCGGTGTAACCCGGGCTCGGGTTGCGGACGACCACCGCACGGATGGACAGCGGAGTCGGACCGGTGCGGGCGAAGACGACGCCGATGCCGCCGCGCGCCGCGTTGGCCACGTACTTCTTGCCGCCGTGCAGACGGAAATCCTTGTCCAGCCGGGTTTCCATGGCGGTGGCGTCGCTGCCGCAGCCCGGCTCGGTCATGCCGAAGAAGGTCCACGGCCGCTCGTCGGCCAGCACACGGTAGAACGCTTCCTGCTGCGCCGGGCTGCCCAGGGCGTCGACAGCCAGCCCGGCGAGCGAGGGGGCACGGCAGATGTTGAGCACGCCGGCGTCACCACGGGAGAGCTCGATGTTGGCGGCCGTGCGCGCGAGGCACGTCTCGGTGTACGTCTCGGCGCATTTGGGCAGGTCAGAGGCCCGAAACTCGGGCGGCGTGGCGATGTCACGGATGACGTCCAGCGCGGGGATGTCCGGCACCACGCCTGCGTCCACGGCCAGCGCGTGCGGCCGCAGCTCGGCCGCCAGTTCGGCGGCCAGGCCCTGGAGTTCGTCCAGCGAAGTCATGACGCACCGACCCAGCAACTGGCCATGAGGCGGGACAGGTGCACGTCGAACATCGCGCCACCGTCGACGAAGCCGCTGGCCCCGAACAACTTCGCCAGCTCCCAGTCCACTGTGGTCAGACGCTCGTGCACATCCCGTACGGTGTCGGGGCAGTCGCCGGCGACGGACAAGGCTCGGCGAGCGGCCTCGGTGGCCACGTGTGCGTCGGCCAAAGTGCCCTGCACCAACTGTTTGCCGATGGTCGGCTCACCGCCGACCGTACGTCCGGACAAGTGCGCGATGGCCCGTTGCGCGAGCCGGCGGGTCAGTCCTAACCGGACACCCGCCAGCCGGGCGGCGACCGCCGTCGACTCGGGGCCGGCACAGGGTTTCGTGCGCACGAAGCTGATGCCCTGCTCCGCGCGCAGCACTTCCGCGCCCGGAGGCACGGAATCGGAAGGCACCGCGGCCACCTGGCCGGGCGCGTTGTCGAGGGCGGCGCCGGTGAGTGCGAGGCCGGCGGAAAGGCCGTCGTCGTGGCCGGCCCGTTCGCATTCCGCGATGGTGTGGCGCATCGATCTCCTCCGGACGCGAGTATTCGGGGGAATGCGCCGCTACACGATTCGGCGCATTCCCCCGGAAAGAGAGGCGAGATCGGCGGTGCGACGAGCGGGATTCGCACCCGCCGCACCGCCGTACATCACGACTGCTTCACGCTCTGCTTCACGGACTCCTTGACCGACTGCTTCACGCTCTGCTTGACCGACTGCTTGACGGACTGCTTCACCGACTGCTTGACGGACTGCTTCACGCTCTGCTTGACGGACTGCTTGACCGCGGCCTTGGTGTTCGGCATCGTGTACACGCCTCATTCCTTGGTGTGTTAATTGATTTCCCCGATTCGGCCTCTCGGCGTCGCCGGGGATGCCAAAAGATTCGCCTGTCGACCCCGGTCCTGTCAACGGATTGTGCTGACAGCTATTTCCCGGAAAGAACATGACAGTGCGGAGCACTGCCGTTGCGTTCATTTACGGGTCACTATCTGGCTATCGACAGGTGAGGAGGTCACGATGGTCGCGAAGAGCGCGGACCTGTGTTGGGGGCAGCGGCACCACGTGCTGCACTACCTCCAGACGCCGGCCGAGGCCCGGCACGACATGCACATCGCGATCAATCACCCGGTGCCCGAGGGCACCACGATCGCCCACGTGCGGTCGGCGCTGACCTACCTGGTGCGCCGGCACGAGATCCTGCGCACCACCTACGACCTGTTGGCCCAGCCTTGGCCGCAACAGGTTGTGCAGCCGCCGGCGGCGCCGACTGTGCATGTCGCCGGCGACCGGCCGGCGGAGCTGATCGCGCGGCTGACCGAGGAACCCTTTGACATCACCACGGAGTGGCCGATCCGCGCGGGCGTCATCGCCGACGGTGACACCGTGCGCCGGCTGCACCTGGTGTTCAACCACCTGTCGCTGGACGACGTCAGCCTGGGAACGCTGACCGCCGAGCTGGACACCGTGCTGGCCGCGCGGATCGCGCGCCGCCCGATCCAGTTGCCGCCGGTCGTGCACCAGCCGGTCGACCTGGCCCGGCACGAGGCGACGTTGACACCGTCCCTCGACCACTGGCGGCGCACGGCTTCCGAGCTGCCGCACGACATCTATGCCAGTCGCCGGACCGGCGAAAATGGCTCGCACGCGGCGTCGTTCACGGTGCCGTCGCTGCTGGCCACGGCCCGGACGATCGCCGCCGAGCACAAGGTCTGGCCCTCGGCCGTGCACCTCGCCGCCTACGCGATCACCGTCGCCGCCTACACGGGCGAGCCGAAGGTCGCGTTCCGCATGTACACCAGCCAGCGCGAGTCCAGCGGCTTCGAGCACGTGCTCGGCTGCGCCTCGTACCCGACGCTGGTGGTGATCGACACCGTCGGCCCCTTCGCCGAGGTGATCAAGCGTGCGGCGCAGCAGGTCGAGGAGGCCATGGCGTACGCGCACGTGCCGTACGACCTGGTCGTCGAGCTGGTGGCGCAGGCCGGCCAGCCGCGCGTGGAGTCGGAGCTGAACTTCCTGAACTACGCGCCGAGATCCTGCCGGACCAAGCGTGATCGCTTTGTCTGGAACGCGGAGCCGGTGCACTGGGCCAAGTCGGGTGGTGACACCTACTTCCGGGTCTACGAGTGGTGCGACGGCACGACGCTGGCACTACAGGCGATGGCCGACGTGATGAGCCGCGACGACGTGGAGCACTTCCTGCGTAGCTACGCGGCGCTGCTCCAGACCGGTGCCACGCCGACGTTTTCCGAGCGGCCGGCCGCGCCGGCCGTGACAACAGATGTTGTCAACGCCGACGAAGAGGCAGTGAAAGCGCTGGTCGAGGCCGTGGCCGAGGTCAACGGGCTGGACCGGGTGGACCCGGACGCCAGCTACCTGGCCAACGGCGGCCGGGCCCTGCGGCTGCCGCTAACGGTCAGGGCGTTACGTGACAAGGGATGGACCGACGTGTCGCTCGGCCGGCTCGCCGGCGCGCGGCCCCTGCGGACGATCGCCGACGAACTGAGGAGAGCGATGAATTTCGTCGAACGACTGAAGAAGGACCTGACCGGCGACGAACACGCCCGCTTCGTGTTCGTCAACAACTTCGAGGTGGAGCGGAGCTGGGCGGTCGGCGAGCCGAAGCTGCCCGGCGCCGGCATCGCCTTCGCCGGCGCGACCGTGAACCGCATGGAGGAGATGGGCGCGCTGCTGGCCGACACCGGCGACGTGGTCGTGCTCAAGGCCGCCATGGACGCCGAGTTCGCGGCCTATCTCGGCCGCCTCGGCGCGGCCGCCGGCCGGACGGTCAACGCCGAGGTCAGCAGCCCCGAGCTGATGGTCACCGAGGATGCGCTCAACTCCCCGCTGCTGCTGGAGGAGCTGCGCAAGCTGGCCGACGGCCGCACCTACCTGATGCCGCTGGGCATCTCCGCGGCCGAGGAGGAGCTGGCCAAGGAGACCGGGCTGCCGCTGGCCGGCACCACCGCCCAGACCTGCAAGGCGGTCAACGGCAAGATCTTCAGCCGCCAGCTGGTGGAAAGCATTGGCATCCGGGAGGTTCCGGGTCGTGTCGTGCACACGGTCGGTGAGCTCCGTCCGGCGCTGGAGGAGCTGCTGGCCGACGGCGGCCGCGTGGTCGTCAAGGAATCCCTTGGCGTGTCCGGGCGCGGCATGGTCGTCGTGGCCGACGAGAAGGCGGCGAGCCGCCTGCTGCGGCTGATCGAGCGCCGCGGCCTGGACGCACCGGCCAACCTCGTCGTCGAGACGTGGATCGAACACGCCCAGGACCTCAACTACCAGTTCGTGGTGTCCCGCACCGGAAACGTGCGCTTCGAGACCGTGAAGGCGGCCGTGCTCAAGGACGGCGTGCACCAGGGCCACCGCTTCCCGGTCGAGCTGCCGGCGGTCGCCGCGGCCGAGCTCCAGGAGGCCGTGCAGAAGATCGGCAAGGCGCTGCACGAGGAAGGTTTCTTCGGCCTGGTCGGCGTGGACGCCATGCTGGCCACCGACGGCACGCTCTACCCGTGCCTGGAGATCAACGCCCGCTTCAACATGTCGACCTACCAGAGCCGGATCGCCGAGCGGTTCATCCCCGACGGCGCGCACGCCATCGCCGCCACGTTCGGACTGCGCCCGTCCCGCGTGCACAGCTTCACCGAGGTCGCCGACGCGCTCGGGGACCTGCTGCTCGACGAGGGCCGCACGACCGGCGTGTTGGTCAACAACTTCGCGACGCTGAACGCCGCCGCCACCGACGGCAGCTTCCACGGCCGGCTGTACGCCATCTGCGTCGCCGAGAGCGCCGACGCGGCGCTGGAACTGCGCCAGGAAGCCGAAGCACGCCTGCAGAGAATGGTGGGGAACCAGTCATGAGGATCCAGGGCATCGAGTACGAGGAGCTGGCCGGGCGCTTCGGCACGCCGCTCTACGTCTACGACGGCGACGTGCTCACCGACACGATCACCGGGCTGCGCAACGCCTTGCACCCCAAGCTGGAGATCTTCTACTCGCTCAAGGCCAACCCGAACGTCAGCGTGTACGCCGCGCTGAAGGCCGGTGGCGCCCGGGCCGAGGTCTCGTCCCTGGTGGAGCTTCGCACCGTGTTGCAGGCCGGCACCGCGCCCGAGGACGTCATCTTCCTCGGCCCCGGCAAGAGCGAGTGCGAGTTGCGGGCCTGCGTCGAGACCGGCGTGTACGCCATCGTCTGCGAATCCTTCGACGAGCTCGACCACATCGAGCGGATCGCCGCGCAATGGGGCGTGTACCAACGGGTTCTGCTGCGGATCAACCCGGCGCTGGCGATCAGCGGCTCGCGGCTGACCATGGGCGGCAAGCCCCGCCAGTTCGGCATCGACGAGGAGCAGGTGCTGGCCGCCGGCGACCTGACGGCGAAGTACCTGCACGCTGACGTCGCCGGAATCCAGGTATACATGGGAACCCGGATCCTCGACGCGGACGTGGTCGGCAAGAACACCCGCTACATCCTCGACCTGGCCGAACGCGTGGCCGAGGCCTGCAACATCCGACTGGACACCGTGGACATCGGTGGCGGGCTCGGCGTGGCCTACTTCGACGGCGAGCAGGACATCGACGCCGTCGACGTGGCCACCGAGATCAACCCGCTGCTGGACAAGTTCGTCGGCGCGCACCCGGAGACCCGGCTGATCATGGAGTCCGGGCGGTTCCTGGCCGGCCGCGCCGGCACGTACGTGATGGGTGTGCGCTACGTCAAGGAGTCGATGGGGGAGCGCTTCGCCATCGCCGACGGCGGCACGCACCACCACATGGCGGCGGTCGGCATCGGGTCGTTCGTCAAGCGCAACTTCCCGGCCGCGCTGCTGTCCAACCGCGAGGACGTGGGCGAGCCCGAGTCGTGGAACGTCACCGGTCCGCTGTGCACGCCCAACGACTCCGTGCTCAAGCACGCCGAGCTGCCGGCGCTCAAGGCCGGCGACCTGATCGGCATCCTCAACTCCGGCGCGTACGGCCCGACGGCCTCGCCCGGCCTGTTCCTCAGCCACGGCTACCCGGCCGAGGTCCTCGTCACCGGCGGCGAGGCGCACCTGGTGCGCCGCCGCGACGAGGCTGAAGACCTGCTCCGCCACCAGATCCTCGTGCACACCACCAAGGAGTCATGATGAACCGCGAAGAGATCGTCGCCCACCTGCGTGTCGCCCTGTCGGCCGTGCTCAACAAGGAGGTCGGCGAGCTGTCGCCGGAGTCCCGCCTGTTCGAGGACCTGGCGCTGGACTCGACCAGCGTGATCGAGCTGCTGATGTCGTTGGAGGACACCATCGGCCTGGAGATCGACCCTGACGAGCTGGGCCCCGAGGTGTTCCAGACCGTGGGCAGCCTGACCGACTACATCGAGCACGGCTTCGCCAAGGCCGCGGTCTGACGATGCCGATCGGACTGTCCAAAGTGGCCGTCCAGCTGCCCGGACGGTCCGAGCCGGTGCAGGACATCCTGCTGCGCGCCGGGCGGGACGCCATGGAGCGCAAGATGTTCGCCAAGGTGCACGGCCTGCGGGAGAGCCCGACGCTGGCCGACCACGAACAGCTCGAGGACCTGTTCGTGGCGGCCGGCCGGGCCGCGCTCGACGGCGGCACGGCCGGCCTGGTGCTCTACGGGCACACCATGCTGACGCAGGAGTTCGGGCTGCGCGGCGGATTCCCGGACCGGGTCCGGGCCCGGCTCGGCCTGTCCGGCAGCCGGTTCTTCGGCCTGTCGCACGTGAACTGCACGTCGGTGTTGCGGTCCTTGGACTTTGCTCGGCGCTACCTGGCCCGCTACCCCAAGGAACGGGTGCTGGTACTGGGCGGCGACCACGGCAGCGTGCACGACGTGGCCCGCGTGATCCCCGGCATCGCCATCGGCGGCGACGGGGTTGTCGGCCTCACGGTCGCGGCACAGGGCCGTTATCGGTATCTCGGCGGCGTGACCAGCCGTGATCTTCGGTTCCACCGCAACATGCGGATGTCGCCGCGAGAAGCCGAGGAGTTCAGCCGGGTCTGCTGCGACGAGACCGTGAACACGCTGCATCGTGCGGTGAAAGCCGTCGGCCTGAGCGTGGACGAGCTGGACTGGGTGCTGCCGCACCTGTCCAACCGGATGTTCTGGGGCAGCGTGAGCCGCCGCGCCGGCATCCCGCGGGAGAAGGTCCTGCTGGACCTGATCCCGTTGTGCGGGCACAACTTCGGCGCGGACGCGCTGATGGCGCTTGACCACGCCGACCGCACCGGCCGGCTGCGCCCCGGTGACCGCTGTGCCCTGGTCTCGGTGGCCCAGGGCGCGTACTTCCACACCGCGATCGTCGAAGTCGAGGAGGACTCATGAGCACTGTTCTCGAGCAGTGCGAGCGGATCGCGCGGGACGAGGGTCTGGCCGCCGGCCTGGCCGCCGCGCTGTCGGGCACCGAGGTCACCGCCGCCGCGCCCGGAAGCTTTGCCGCCGTGCCGGCCGCAAGCGTTGCCGATGGCGCGGAGATCCGTACGCACAGCCTGGCCGACCGCGAGGACATCGTGTTCCTGGCCTGCCCGGGGGAACGACCGGCCGCGGACTACACGCTGGCCGAGATCGGCCGGCTGCTGGCCGCCGTGCGCATCGGCACCGTGCGACGCCTGCTGGACGAGGCCATCGCGTACCTGTCCGAGCGGACCGTCGCCGACGAGCCGCTGATCCGCAAGCAGCTGATCACCGGCACGGTCGGCGACGTCGCCGCCGAGCTGGAGCTGGCCCGCGCCTACGCGTCGGTGCCGCTGGCCCCGGATGCCCTGGCGGACCTGCATTCCACATTGGACGAACTGGGCTGGCAGGTGACGCAGCTGTTCGGTGCGGCGGGCTACGTCGCCGATCACGCGGTGCGGGCGCTGTACGTGTCGGCGCTGGTGGCCAACACCTGGATCGACCGGAAGGGAGCGGCGTGATGATCGAGCTCGACGAGCGGCTGCGGGCCGTGCGCGACGACTGCCGGGACGCGGTCGAGGACATGCGCGCCCGGGCCCTGTCCATCGACGCCGACCCGGACGACATGGAGCAGCACTTCAATTCGCCCGTGTACACCATGATCCGGCTGTCCAATACCCCTCCGGAGTACCGCGAGTCGGTGTCCGGCGGATACCGCCTGATGAAGGCGAAGTCCGTGCTGGAGGACATCGTCGGCATGGTCGAGCTGGCCCGCGGCGACATGTCCACCATGTTCGCCTGCCCGTGCCCGGCGCTGGCCGGCGTGTACGTCAGCCTGCTCGGCAACCCGGCGCAGCAGGAGAAGTTCTACACCCGGCTGCACGGCGGCCGGACCTGGACGTTCTTCGCCATGAGCGAGCCCGGTCACGGCAGCGACGCCACGAACATGCAGACCAGGCTGGAAAAGGACGGCAACGGCGGCTACCTGCTGTACGGGGCCAAGCGTTACATCGGCCACGGCGCTCGCGGCGGCATCGGCCTGATCTTCGGCCGTACCGGTCGGTCGGCGCTGTCCATCCGGGCCGCGATGGTCGAGGTGCCGGCTTCTGGTTTCACCGCGCAGCGGCTGGACACTGTTGGCCTGCGCGGCGCGTACCTGTCCGAGTTGCAGTTCGACGGCGTGCCGGTGTCGGCGGACATGCTGCTGGGCGAGCACCTGCCGGTCACCCGGCGTGGCATCTGGGGCGCGGTCAAGACGTTGAACAACATGCGGATCCAGATCTCGGCCTCGGCCGTGGGAACCGCGATGGCGATCACGGAATACGTTGCCGAGCACCGGAAGAACGCCCCGGGCGTGGACCTGGCGCTGGCCCGCGCGGAGGCCGGCAAGCAGCTGATCTTCCAGGCCGCGGCCAAGCTCGACGCCGACCCCGAGCGCGGCTACTTCGCCAGCGCGTCCAAGCTCAGCGCGGTGCGGATGGCCCAGCGGACGGCCCAGTGGGCCATCGCGTCCATCGGCCCGGCCGGCCTGATCGAACACCCGCTGCTGGAGAAGTGGACCCGGGACGTGCGGGCCTTCGAGTTCATGGACGGCACCAGCAACATCCAGCGCCTGCACGTGGCCCGCGGCTACCAGTCGGGAGACGCTGATGGCTGATCTGAGTATCACTCGCTTGTGTGCGGCCGTCCGGACGCACACCGATTACCTGCCGCTGACGGCGTTTCCGGACGACCTGCTGCCCAAGCAGCGGGTGGAGGCGGCGATCCAGGAGGGTATTCCCGTTGAGCACCTGATCGTGGTCAACCCGGCCGACTCCGACGAGCCCGAGCTGAGCGACCTCGCGCTGGCCGCGGTCGGCGTCCCCGACGACGACCAGCCGCTGTTCCTGATCCGCTCCGGCCCGTTGCGCGACCCGATGGTCACGCTGCTGGCCCGCATGGTGCTCGAATTCGACTGGCGCGGTGACGACATCGGTATCACGCATCTCGACGAACTCGGTGGCACCGTGGGATTCGAGCTGCTGGACTGGGCGATTCCTTCCGTGGCAACGGTCTTGATCTGCGACGAGCCGGTGTTCGCCGATGCTCGCGTCGGTACCGGTCGCTTCGCCACCGTGGGCATGCGGGTGCGGCAGGGGCCGGGTCCGCTGCGGGTGCTGGACGCCGGCGAGGGCTCTCCGGAGTCCTTTTCGGACGTCGAGTGGCGGTTCACCGGGGCCGGGGCCTGCGACGGCTGGCTGGACGTGCACGCGGCGTTGAGCGCCGGCGACATCGCCGACGGCGAGCGTATCCTGTTGCACACCAAGGGACCGCTGCGTGAAGGCTGGTTGCTGGCGCAGGTCGTGGACGCCGCGGGCGTGGAGTTGGCATGAAGATCGCCGTCGACCTGCTGTCGGTGTCCCGGTTCAGCCGGGTCGCCGAGCACCGCCGCTACCGCGGCCTCGTGTTCACCGAGGCCGAGCTGGCGCAGGCGGGGAGCCCGGCACGGCGCGGCACGCCGAGCGGCTGGCCGGTCGCTTCTGCGTCAAGGAGGCCGTGTGCAAGCTGCTCGGCCGCGGATTCGGCCAGGGCCTGCGCTGGCGGGACATCGAGGTGATCGCGGACGAGTGGGGAGCGCCCGCGGTGACCCTGCACGGCGGCGCCGAGCGGCTGGCCGACGCCGTCGGCCTCGGGGACGTCGCGGTCTCCATCACCCATCAAGTGGATCTTGTCGTCGCGGTGGCCGCCGCCGTGCGGAAGGGAACGTCATGACCAGGAGCATCGCCACCGAGGGCGTGCTGCACGGCTGGTTCCTGCGCAGTCTGCGCCGGAACCCGGCGGCGGTCGCGCTCCGGGTGGCCGGAGAATCGTATACGTACCAGCAGGTCCACGAACACGCGCTGGCGCTGGCCGGTGAGGTGGTTGCCCGGGTCGGCGACCGGCCGCGACGGATCGGCTTGCTGGCCAGCCGCAGCGAGCTGGCCTATGCCGGCATTCTCGCCGCCGGCTACGCGGGCGCCTCGGTGGTGCCGCTGAACCCGGACTTCCCGGCCGAGCGGACCCGCGACATGATCACCGCCGCCGAGATCGACGCGCTGCTGGTCGACGACAACGGTCGGCCCCTGTTGGGGGACTTGGGTTCGGCACTCGACGACACGCCGGTGATCACCGAGCTGTCCGCGCCGCCGCTGGAGCACCCGTACTCCGCCGATCCGGACGACATCGCCTACATTCTGTTCACCTCCGGCTCCACCGGACGGCCCAAGGGTGTGCCGGTGCGGCACCGCAACGTCGAGTTCTATCTGCGTTTCGTGCACGACCGCTACGGTTTCGGTCCGTCGGACGTGTTCTCCCAGACCGGCGAGCTCACGTTCGACCTGGCGATGTTCGACATCTTCAGCGCCTGGGGCAGCGGTGGGACGCTGGTGTGCATGCCGCCGCAGGCGTTCATGGCGGTGCCGCAGTTCGTGCGCAAGTACGGCATCACCGTGTGGTGTTCGTCGCCGAGCGTCATCTCTTTGCTGCGGCGTATGGGAAAGCTCACGCCGGGGTGCATGCCGTCCATGCGGCTGGCGGTGTTCTGCGGCGAGCCGCTGCTGCGTGACGACGCCGCCGACTGGCAGGCCGCGACCGGTGGGCTGGTGGAGAACCTGTACGGGCCGACCGAGTTGACGATCTCGTGCAGCGTGCACACCTGGGACCCGGTGACCTCGCCGGCCTTGTGTGTCAACGACATCGTGTTGATCGGAACCATGCACCCGGGCCTGGACCACGTTCTCGTCGACTCGGAGGGGGTCGTCGGGGCGGCGTCGGGCGAACTGTGCGTGACCGGTCCGCAGATGTTCCCCGGCTACCTGGATCCCCGTGACGACGAGGGCCGGTTCCTGGAGCACGATGGCCGGCGCTGGTACCGTACCGGCGACGTCGCGCGGCTGGAACCCAATGGGGAGTTGGCTTTCCTCGGTCGCCGCGATCACCAGGTCAAGATCCATGGCGTGCGGGTCGAACTGTCCGAAGTGGAGAGTGGCCTGCGCAGGCTGGGCGGCGTGACCGATGCGGTGGCGATCGCGCTGGACGGCGAGCTGTATGCGTTCTACCTGGGGGAGGAGCGGCCGGCCGCCGACCTCATGGAGGAGATGGGCACCTTCTATCCCCGGTACCTGATCCCGCTGCACTACCAGCACCTGGCCGAGTTTCCCTTGAACAGCAACCGGAAGGTCGACCGGCCGGTGCTGACCGCACGTGTCAGGAGCGGGTCGTGAGCGTCGGGCTGTCCCGGGTGGCGGTGAAGCTGCCGAGTTGGGTGGAGCCCGTCGACGACATCATGGTGCGGGCCGGGCGGCCGGTGACCGAGCGCAAGATGTTCACCAAGGTGTACGGGCTGCGGGACATCCCGTCGCTGGCTCCCGGCGAGCTGTACGAAGATGTCCTGGTCGAGGCCGGACGGGCCGCACTGGACGGTGGCACCGCTGATCTCGTCCTCTATGGACACACGATGCTGATGGCCGAGACCGACCTGTGCGCCGAGTTCCCGGACCGGCTGCGAGCCCGGTTGGGCCTGAGCAGTTCGAGGTTCTACGGCCTTTCGCACATCAACTGCGCGTCCGTGCTGCGGGGTGTCGAGTACGCCCGGATGTTCCTGGCCCGGCCCGGCGCTTCCGGCGACGAGCGGGTGCTCGTGCTCGGCGGCGACCAGGGCAGCGTCGGCGACGACGCCCGGGTCATCGCCGGCACGACCGTCAGCGGCGACTGCGCCGCCGGCGTGATCGTCCATAACGGACAGTCGGCCCGGTATCGCTACCTCGGCGGGGCCGGCGGCCGGGATGCCCGGTTCCATCGCAACATCCGGATGACCTCGGAGGAGAACGCCTTGTTCGCCAAGGTGTGCTCGGCCCAGGTGGTGGAGACGGTGGAGCGGGCGGCCGCGGTGGCCGGCATGACGCTCGACCAGCTCGACTGGGTGCTGCCGCACCTGAACAACAAGATGTTCTGGCGGACGTTCAGCATCCAGTCCGGCATTCCGCGTGACAAGATCTGCCTCGACCTGATGCCCGAGACCGGCCACAGCTTCGGGGCCGACGCCCTGATGGCCATGGAGCACGCCGACCGGGTCGGCCGGCTGCAGCCCGGTGACCGCTGCGCGCTCATCGCGATCGGTCAGGGCGCGTACTTCCAGGCGATGATCATCGAGGTGCTGGCGGACTGACCTCCAGTGCGACGGCGCCGCGGAGCAGTTCCCGGGCGCGGTCCAGGGTGATCGAGCCGCTGAGCCAGCGTTCGCTGAGCCCCTCCACCAGCGCGGTGAGGCGCTCGGCGGCGTCGGCCGCCGGCGCGTCCGGTCGGACCCGGGCGATCGCCTCGGCGACCTCGGACGTCCAGACCCGGGTCGACTCGGCCAGGGTGTCGCGCAGTTCGTCGTTGAAGACGGCGGAGGCGCGCAGCTCACCCCAGGCGGTGCTGTTCGTCCGCACTGCCTCGGTGTCCTGGAGTTCCTGGAGCAGCATGGTTTCGACGTTCGCGGCCGGCTGCGTGTAGTCGGCCGCGCGGTCGCTGACGTGCTCGAGCGTGCGGCGGAGCAGACCGGCGCGGTCGCCGAAGTGGTAGTAGATCAGCGCGGTCGAGATGCCGGCCTCGGCCGCCAGCTGCTCGACCCGCAGGCCCCGCACCCCGGTCCGCGCGATGACCCGGACCGCGGCGTCCAGTATCGCCCGCTGACGCTCCGACACGGCTGCCACCTGGCCTTTCTCCCTGACTTACTTTTCAGTATACCCGGCTGATCGACTTGACTGAAAATTTAGTCAGCCTCATGATGAGGCCATGGACGACCTCTCGCTGTCCCGTCGGACCGTGCTGCGCACCGCGGCCGGCCTCGGCGCGGCTGCCCTCGCCGCGTGCTCCCGACCGGAGCCACCGGCGCCTTCGCGTGCTGCCACGACCACCTCGAAGTTGGGCGCGGAGTGGGCTCGTCACGCCCGAACCGTCATGTCGTGGCCGACCACGACGATCTGGGAGTCCGACGTCGTCGGCGTGCGTCAGGACATCACCGGCCTCGCGCGGGCGATCGCCGACTACGAGTCCGTGATCCTGATGGCTCGTCCCGAGGATGTGGACGGCGCGCAGCGCGCGGTCGGCAGTGGCGTGGAGGTCGTTCCCATCCCGGTCGACGACCTCTGGGCCCGTGACACCGCGCCGGTGTTCGTCTCGGACGGCGGTGTCGACCTCAACTTCAACGGTTGGGGTTCGAAGCAGCCGCACGCCAACGACGCCGGCGTTGCTCGCGCTTTGCTTGCCAAGTACGGGATTCCGCGCGTGCCGACCTGGCTCGTCGCCGAGGGTGGGGCGCTGGAGACCGATGGCCGCGGCACGTTGTTGGCCACCGAGAGTTCGCTCGTCAACGACAACCGCAATCCCGGTCGGTCACGGCAGCAGATCGAGGACGAGCTCAAGCGGCTTTTCGGTGTCGGCAAGGTGATCTGGTTCGCCGGCGTGCGCGGGCAGGACATCACCGACGCCCACGTCGACTGCCTGGTCCGCTTCGTCGCCCCCGGCGTCGTCCTGCTCGACCAGGCCTTTCCCGGCTCGCCGCCCGATGTCTGGTCGCGGTCCGCCGACCAGGCCCGGACCGTGCTCGCGGGCAGCACCGACGCCACCGGTTCTTCGCTCACCGTCATCGATCTGCCGCAGCCCGACCCCGATAACGTCACCGTTCGAGGATCGAAGAGCGTGATCTCGTACGCCAACTTCTACATCGCCAACGGCGCCGTGTTCATGCCCAAGTTCGGCGACGCCGCGGCCGATGACCGAGCTCGCGGAATCCTTCGCGATCACCTGCCCGGACGCGAGGTCGTGCCCGTACGTATCGACAACATCGCGGCCGGCGGCGGGGGTATCCACTGCGCGACTCACGACCAGCCGGCTTGAGCAGCCCCGGTCAGCGGGTCGTCGTCTCCGCCGGAGGCGGGGTGCTGAGGTCGACGGGGTCACCCCACTTGTCGAACCGGACCTCATAGACCACCGGTTGGCCGGTGCTCACCACCTTCGCCGAGCTTTTCAGGCTCAGCATCGTGTACTGCCGGTCGACGACAAGTTCGAAGTCCTCCGACCGGCCGCCCGCATCGAGGGCGTACTTGGCCTCGTCCTTCAGATAGGGGTTGGTGAGGGAGTCCATGGCCTTCCTCAGGTCGAGCGTGATCTTGTACCGCGTGGCGTCCCCTTCCGGGGACGAGCCGGTGATCTCGCCGCCGGCGGCGAGCATGGCCAGGTCGTACGCCGTTGGCACGGTCTCCTGGACACCCACGTCGTTGAAGCCGAACATGCTGTTGGTGAAGTCGTCCTGCGCTTGGCGATCGAGTGCCACCCATGGTTTGCCGGGCGGTGGCTGGTAGACCGGGGTGACCTCGACATAGGTCTTCGTGTCCAGGGTGATGAACCGCAACGCCTGCGGCGGGTTGCCGTCGTTCGGCTTGACCTGGACCGTGATGTCCAGGTCGGCGGCGGTGTCGATGTCCACGTGGTCGGTGTCGACCGAACCGATCCGCACGCTTCCCTCCGCCGCGTAGGTGAGGGTGTTGTCGATCGGCACGGCGGTGACGTGATAGGTGCGTTTGCCCCGTGCGGCGGCCGTCACCTTGCCGACCAGGTCGGCGGCCGTGAGCGGGCCCGTGTCGGAGGGGGATGACGGCGCGCCGGAGGTGGGTGGTGGTGCCGCCACTGGCGCGGACGCGCATCCGGCGATTACAAGGGCAGCAGCCAGCCCGACAACCAAACGTGATCTCAAGGGTCCCCCTGCGGACGGTGAAGAAGCTGTCCGGACGATACCCCGGTCCCGGCTCTGACCAGCGGTAAACGCCGTTACCGGGTTCGACGGGCAACGTCGGGATGACCATGCCGTGTCCCGCGAACCAGGGTGGGAGCGATCTTGAACGAACGAGGCTGAACGAGCAGCCCCCGAATCCATTCTAGACCTCGACGCCGGAAACCCGGGTCGGAGCGATCTTGGGCGATCGCGCTCGACCCGGGTTCCCAGGTTGATCTGGTTGGATTGGTTTGGGGGCAGCTCAGGCCTGGGCTCCAGCGGCGTCGGCGATGAGGTCGGCGACGGCCTTGGGCTGCGAGACGAGCACGGCGTGGGAGGCGTCGGCGATCTCGACGACGGTGGCCTCGGCGCGCTTGGCCATGAAGTGCTGGGCGGCCGGCGGGATGTTCTTGTCGCCGGTGGGGATGAGCGTCCACACGGGAAGGTCGTGCCAAGCGGGGGAGTCGGAGCCGCCGGTGAGAGCGGCCTCGGCGACGGGGCGCTGGGTGGCAGCCATCAAGGCGGCCTGCGAGGCGGGGACGTCGGCGGCGAACTGGTTGGGGAACAGCTCCTGGCGCACGTACAGATCAGTGTTGCCGTCGGGCAGTGCCACCGTTTGGAGGGTGTCGCCGAGGGTGCTGCCGGGGAACTTGTTGGACAGCTCCAACGCGCTCTCGCCCTGCTCGGGGAGGAAGCCGGCGATGGAGACGAGCGCCTTGACGTTGGCCTGACCGACGGCCGCGTTGCTGATGACCGCGCCACCGTACGAGTGGCCGACCAACACGACCGGCCCGTCGATGCTCTGGACGAGAGCCTTGATGGTGGCGGCGTCGGTGCTGAGGCTGCGCAGCGGGTTGGCGGCGGCGATGACCGGGAAGCCGCGGTCGGTCAGGTCGGCGATCACGCCGTTCCAGCTCGAGGCGTCGGCGAACGCGCCGTGGACCAGGATCGCGGTCGGCTGAGTGGTCATCTCGATGTCTCCTTCGATCTCGTGCTGACATCGAGAACGTTAGGCGATTACATCGTGCACAATCAAGTTGGCCACGATGTGACTTGGAGCACGTCTAACCATGACCGCCGGACCCGGTGCGGACTACTGCGTAAGAGGACAGGAAGGCCACGTATCAGGCGGTCATGGTCAACTTCGACGCGGCCAGGACGCCGGCCTGGAAGCGGCTGACGGCGTCGAGGTTCTGCAACAGGGCGGCGATGTGCCGCCGGCAGGTGCGCACGGACATGCCGAGGCGACGGGCGACGACCTCGTCGGTCAAGCCCTGCGCCATCAGCCGGGCGACGCTCTGCTGGAGGTCGTCGATGGCGTCGGCGTA
This sequence comes from Kutzneria chonburiensis, assembly GCF_028622115.1. Classification (NCBI taxonomy): domain Bacteria; kingdom Bacillati; phylum Actinomycetota; class Actinomycetes; order Pseudonocardiales; family Pseudonocardiaceae; genus Kutzneria; species Kutzneria chonburiensis. The sequence continues at coordinate 3,808,660 of NZ_CP097263.1, read as the reverse complement.
GCCGGTGTCCTCGGCGGCGAACGGCGTCGCGCTGTCCCACAGCTGCCCGAACATGTCGAGCAGGAACCGCACGACATTGCGGTCACGGACCCGCCGCGCGGTCGGGAAACCGTCCTCGTCGAAGCTGAACATGACGGCCAGCGTCCGATCGAACACCACGGCCGCCTGCGGCACCTGGCTGAGCGTGCGGATCTCGGCGCCGTCGGCGATCAGGCGCTTGGCCTTGGCCCGCGAGGCGAAACCGGCGCGGCTGCGGTGCGGGCACACGACCCGCACGGACACGGCCCGCTCCAGCACCGAGTAGCACGGCGCGAGCAGGTCGTCGAGCAGCTCGTCGTCGTCGTGGCCCGGCCGCAGCACGACCATCTCGTCCCGGCACACCTCGGCGGCCAGCTTGAACAGCCCGCGGATCTCGGCCACGCCCTCCAAGCTGTCGATGGCCCCGACCGGCTCGCTGACCTCGACGGCCGGCCGGGTGATGGCGTCGATCCGGTCGCGCAGCCGGTCGGCCAGCTCGCGCCGCTGGTACATGGCCCGCTCGACCGGTGAGATCAGCAGCGTCGCCGCGACCTCCGGATCCATCGGCAGGTAGCGGCCGGTCGTCCCGTCGGTGCGCAGCAGGTGCAGCTCGACCAGCCGCGTCAGCGCGGCGAACACCTCGCCGGTGGGCAGCGCGAGGTCGGCCGCGGCCCGCTCCGGCGAGACGATCTCGCCCAGCTGCACGGCGTAGCGGTAGAGCTCGGCCTCAAGGTCGTCGGGCACACCGTCCACAGTGGGCAGTGACCCGAGGGTAACCACGGACATGTCGCCTCCAAGTCCTTGTGCTCAGCGGCGTCCACCGTGCCAAACGATCTTCTCGTGCCACTACTGCTCCGCAACTGCCCCGGTGATGGCGCGGTGATGGTGGGTTGAGCGAGGCGGATGGTCGACTCGGCGCAGCGTCCGCCCGACCCCGCAGCCGAGTGAGGAACCCATGGACATACCGCGCTCCTTCCGCAAGACCCTGCTGGCCCACCTGCCCTACGCGGTGAACGAGGACTTCACGGCGGCCGACGACCTGGCCGCGCTCGGCCTGAACTCGATGGGCCTGGTCCAGCTGCTGACCGACCTCGAGGAGACCTTCGGCCTCGAGCTGCCGGACGAGCTGATCACGGAGGAGACCTTCGCGACCGCGGGTTCGCTGTGGGCCACGGTGTCCGACCTGGTGCCCGCGGGGCAGTTCAGCGATGCGTGAGGTCCGCGTCGATCAACTCCTCGCCCGTGGGGAACCGGATTCGCCGGCGCTGACCTTCAAGGACGTCACGCTGAGCTACCGCGAGCTGGGGGAGCGGGTGGCACGGCTGGCCGCCGGTCTGTCCGGGCTCGGGGTGCGCAAGGGCGACCGGGTCGCGGTGTACGCCGAGAAGCGCATTGACACGGTTGTCACTTTGCTGGCGATATCCGCAACGGGAGCCGCTTTCGTACCGGTCAATCCGCTGTTCAAGGCCCGGCACCTGGCTCACGTGGTCGAGGACTGCACGCCGCGACTGGTGATCACCACGCCCGAGCGCCTGGACACGGTCCGTGAGGCGACGGATGTCGAGACTGTGGTCTTCGGCGACGATCGGTGGCGGGCGCTGACCTCGGAAGACCCTGTGACAACACCTGTTGTCATCGACCAGGACGTCGCCGCGATCATGTACACCAGCGGCAGCACCGGTGGCCCCAAGGGCGTCGTGCTCTCGCACCGCAACATCCTGGCCGGCGCGGAAAGTGTGGCCAGCTACCTGAAGCAGTCGGCGGACGACGTCATCCTGGCCGCGCTGCCGCTCAGCTTCGACGCCGGCTTCAGCCAGCTGACGACGTCGTTCCTGGTCGGCGCGCACGTCGTGCTGGTCAACTACCTGCTGCCGCGGGAAGTCGTGAAGCTGTGCGTCAAGCACGGGGTGACCGGCCTGACCTGCGTGCCGCCGCTGTGGTTGCAGCTGGTCACGCAGGAGTGGCCGGCCACGCGCCTGCGCTACTTCGCCAACACCGGCGGCCGCATGCCCCGGGCGACGCTGCAACGGCTGCGGGAGATCTTCCCGGACGCCGAGCCGTACCTCATGTACGGCCTCACCGAGGCGTTCCGCTCCACCTATCTCGACCCGGCCGAGGCGGACCGCCGCCCCGACTCGATCGGCAAGGCCATCCCCAACGCCGAGATCCTCGTCGTCCACCCGGACGGGACGCCGTGCGAGCCCGGCGAAGCCGGCGAGCTCGTGCACCGCGGAGCCCTTGTCGCGCAAGGCTATTGGCGCGACCCGGTGCGCACCGCCGAGCGATTCCGGCCGCTGCCCACCAGTTACGGCACCGAAATCGCCGTCTGGTCCGGGGACACCGTGCGCACCGACGAGGACGGCTTCCTGTACTTCGTCGGCCGCGGCGACGACATGATCAAGACCTCCGGCTACCGGGTCAGCCCGACCGAGGTCGAGGAAGCCGCCTACGCCACCGGTCTTGTCGGCGAGGCGGTCGCGCTCGGCGTCGACGACGAGCGGCTCGGCCAGCACATCGTGCTCGTCGCGACGCTGCTCGGCGATGCTGAAGAGCTACGGAAGGCGCTTTCCGAGGCGCTGCCGGCGTACATGCAACCGCACCGCATCGACGTGCGGGACCAGCTGCCCCGGTCGGTCAACGGCAAGTTCGACCGGCACCTACTGGCCAAGGAGCTGTCGTGTTAGAAGCCACCGACCTGACCAAGAAGTACGACGAAGTGCAGGCCTTGGCCGGATTCAGCCTGTCCGTGGCGGCCGGCGAGATCTGCGGCCTGGTCGGCCACAACGGCGCCGGCAAGACCACCTTCGTGGACATGGTGTCCGGGCTGCTCAAGCCGGACAGCGGCGCCGTGCTGGTGGACGGCGTGCCGCCGCACGAGACCCGCGGCGAGATCGGCATCTCGCCGCAGCACATCGCCCTCTACCGGCCGCTGACCGTGCGCGAGCACCTCGAGCTGTACGGCCGGCTGTCCGGCCTGCGGCGCAAGGCACTCAAGGCGGAGATCGAGGAGCTGGCCACGGCCATGCAGCTCACGAGCTTCCTGGAGCGCCGCGCCGGCCTGCTGTCCGGCGGTCAGCAGCGACGCACCCAGGCCGCGACCGCGCTGATCCATCGGCCCAAGCTGCTGCTGATGGACGAGCCGACCGCCGGCGCCGACCCGGAGACCCGGCAGGCGTTGCTGGACGTGGTCAAGCAGCGGGCCGACGAGGGGGCCGCCGTGGTCTACACCACGCACTACCTCACCGAGCTGGCCGACCTGAAGGCCAGCATCGCCGTCGCCTCGCACGGCAAGGTGATCGCCCGCGGCAGCAGCGCCGAGTTGCTCGACGGCTTGCCCGGCGAGGTCCGCGTACGGACCACGGACCACGAATACCACCGCGCCACCACGGATCCGACCGCCGCGCTGCTGGAGCTGATCGCGCACGCGCAGGGCACCGTCGAGTCCGTTGAGCTGCGCAACCCCGACCTTGACGACCTCTACCGTTCCCTGGCGGTCTCCGATGTCCACTGACACGCTGCGTGTGCCCGAGCCGCTGATCCGGGCGGGCGCGCTGATCAAGTACAACTCGCTGCTGCGGCTGCGCGACCCGTCCCAGCTGATCAGCTACCTGGTCGCGCCGATGGTGTTCATGGTGATGTTCCAACCCCTGTACACCAAGGCATTGAGCTACGGGTCGATCCAGGCCGTGACCGGGCAGCTGATGATGTTCTCGGTGTTCGCCATGTCCATCGTGGCCAACTCGATCTTCGTCGAGCGCGAGTGGCTGACCTGGGACCGGCTGCGGGCCAGCCGCGCCGCCCGGGCCGAGCTGCTCATCGGCAAGGCCCTGCCGGTGTTCTTCGTGCTGCTCATCCAGCAGGCCGTGCTGATCGTCTTCGGCTGGGCCGTTGTCGGCATGCCGTTCCCGAAGTCGTTGTGGCTGCTGACGTTGGCCATGTGCGTGTGGGGCTTCGCGTTGCTGGGCATGGGCGCGATGCTGTCCACCATCGTCCGCAGCCGCGGCGATCTGTTCGTGGCGTGTGACGTCGGTGCGCTGCTGATCAGCTCCATCGGCGGCGCCATCCTGCCCGTCGACCTGATGCCGCCGTGGGCGCAGGCGATCACCACGTTTTCCCCTGGCACGTATGGGCTTTCCATGCTCCGCTCGGCCGTGCAGGGCGACGTCGCCGGCACCTTGCAGCCCGGCGTGATCTGCCTGGTCATCGGCCTGATCTGCGGTGCGGTGGCCACGTTCCGGCTGGCCCACGGCTGGGGCCGCAGCCACCTGGTGTGAACCGTCCACGGAGGAACGGCCCGGCGGAGTCCGCCGGGCCGTTTTCCGTTGCCGGTCACACCAGGTGTGGTCGCAGCACCCGGCTGATCAGCTCCAGCGTCTCCTCGGGCTGCTCCAGCACCGCGAAGTGCCCGCCGGGCAACGGGTGCAGGCGGAAGTCGCCGGTGGTCTGGTCGGCCCAGCCGTGCATGGAGTCGTACGTGGCCTGCCGGTCGTCGAGGCCGCCGAGGGCCATGATCGGCACGTCCAGCTCGGGCCGGGGCATGTAGCGGTAGGCGACCTTGGCGGTCAGGTCGGCCCGCAGCGGCGGCATGATCATCTTCAGGATCCTCCGGTCGGTGAGGTACTGCTCGGGGGTGCCGCCGAGATCGCGCAGCAGGCCGATGATCTCCTCGTCGGTCACGGCGTCGTCGGCGAAGTCCTCGGTCTGCGGGGCACCGAAGCCGGACACGATGAGCTGCACGGGCAGCGGGCCGCCCAAGCCGCGGATCACGTGCAGCAGCTCGAACGCCGTCAGGGCACCGAAACTGTGGCCGTACACGGCATAGGGCGCGTCCTGTGCATCGGCCAGTAACGCCTCCGCCAGCTCGGCGGCCAGATTACCGACGCTGTGATGCGCAGCCTCACGAAGTCGGGTCTCGCGGCCCGGATACTGCACGGGAAGCACGCTGACGCCGGGAAGCCGGCCGATCCACGGGCGGAACGCCGACGCGGAACCGCCGGCGTGCGGCAGGCAATACAGCCGAAGGCCGCCCTCCGTGTCGCTGAAGGGCAGCCAACGGCTGTGACCGACGGTGGCGGTCACTCCACCACCTCCATCACGACATAGCCGGGCGGCGGCTGGATCTGGCTCAGGTCGGCGGCCAGCACCACGTGCTGGCCGTCACGGGAGGCCTCGCGGAAACCGCTGAAGGCGTAGGTGATCTGCATCATCCGGTTCCGTCCGGTCTCCACGAAGTCGGCCCGCAGCCCGGCGCCGGCGTCACGGGCCAGGCCCATGATGTGTCCCAACAGGACAGTGCCGACGCCACGGGACATCACCCGGCAGGACATCAGCATCATGTTCAGGTGCCAGTCCGGGGCACCCTTCTCGACCAGGGCCAGGCCGATCTTCCCGTACGAGCCGAACCGGTCGGTCAGCGACGCCACCAGCAGCAGGTGGTCGGGCGACTCCCGCAACGCGTCCAGCTCGTCGTAGGAATAGGTGCGGCCGGTCGAGTTGAGCTGATTGGTGCGCACGGTCAGCTCTTCGGCCCGTTGCAGGTCCTCGGTGCGGGCCGGCGCGATGGTGAACGTCATGCCCAGGCTGGCCAGGAACTCCTCGCTGGTGCCGACGAAATCGGCCTCGATGTCGTCCCGCGCCAACTGGCTCTGGTACATGCCGCGCCGCTGCGCCGACTCATCAGTGACGAACCGCGGTCGGAACTCCTTACGCACCAACACGTCATCCATCACGGCACTGTCCACACAGGTCACCGTGGGCAGCGCGTGCCCGACCTCGGCCAGCTCGAACGCCTGGTCATCGACGAAGGCGAACGCGTCAAGGCCCAGGTTGAGCTTGGCCGCGATGCGCTCGATCGACGAGGACTTGGCGTTCCACGAGATCTGCGGGAACAGGAACATGTCGGCCAGGCCGAGCTCGGTCAGCTTGGCCATGGCTGCGCCGTGGTCGTTCTTGCTGGCCACGGAGTGCAGCACACCCATTGCGTCCAGCCGGTGGATATGGTCCACAACGGACGGTCGGACCGTGACGTCGCCGTCCTCCAGCAACACACCGTCCCACACCGTGTTGTCCAGGTCCCACACCACGCACTTGATCTTGCCCTGTGGTGGTTTGACAGGGTTCGGCTTGGCCAGTACTGCGGTCACGGCTCCCACTTCCGGTAGGCCTCGGCAGCGATGGTCATCCGCTGGATCTCCGTGCTGCCCTCGATGATCTCCATGACTTTGGCGTCCCGGTAGAACCGCCCGACCGGGAACTCCGGGCTGCATCCGTTGGCCCCGTGGATCTGCACGGCCTCGGACGCGTGCCGCGCGGCGGCCGTGGAGGCGAAGTACTTGGCGATCCACGTCGCCATGATCGTGGCGGCATCGCCCCGGTCCTTGAGCCGCCCGGCTTCGGCCAGCAGCAGCCGTGCGGCGCGGACGTCGGTGACCATGTCCGACAGCTTCGCCTGGATCAAGGGCAGATCACGCAATGGCGTACCGCCGACCCGGCGCTGTGCGGCGTAGTTGGCGCACGCGTCGATGCAGGCCTGGATGATGCCGACCGAGCCGGCGGCCACGCTGTAGCGGCCGAGGTCCAGCGTGCCGGTCAGCACCATGCCGGACGCGAAACCGCTGGGCCCCAACAGGGACTCGGGCCCGAGTTCGACGTCCGAGAACGCGATCTCGGCCAGCATGGACGACCGGGTGCCGAGCATGTCGTCGATCGGGTTCACCAGCACACCGGGCGCGTTGCTGGGCACCAGCAACGCGATCGTGCTGGCCGGACGCTTGGCGAACACCAGGAGCAGATCGGCCCGCTGGCCGTTGGTGGTCCACTTCTTGACGCCGTTGAGCAGCCAGCCGCCCTTGTGCGGCACCGCGGTCGTGGTGATCGCCGCGGTGTCGCTGCCGGCACCTGGCTCGGAAAGGCAGAACGCGCCGAGCGTGCGGCCGGCGGCCAGCTCCGGCCCCCACTGCTGGATCTGCGCGTCGGTCCCGAAGCGTTGCAGCGCCCAGGAAAGCATGGTGTGCACGGTGAGCAGGCTGCGCACCGACGAGCAGCCGCGGCCCACCTCCTCGTGGATCTCGCCGAGCGTCACCATGTCGATGCCCGAGCCGCCGAGCGCGGCCGGCAGGAACGGAGCCCACAGGCCGGCGGCGGCGATCTCGTCGAGCAGCTCCTCCGGGATCCGCCCGGCCCGGTCCCACGCATCGGCATGGGGCCGCACCGAACAGTCCACAAAGGATCGCGCGAAGGCCCGGTCGATGGCGGGGGCCAGTTGCTGGGTCATGTCACACCCCTCAGACGACCGCGGACCGCAGGCCGTCCACCAGCTCGGTCATCGCCTTGGCGGTGCGGAAGTTGTCGATGCGCAGCTCGTCGTTGGGGATGGTGACGGTGAACTCCTTCTCGATGAACATGACCAGCTCCATGGCGAACAGGGAGTTGATGTAGCCCAGCGAGAAGATGTCCTCGGTGTCGGTGATCTCCGCCTGCGGGAAGCGGTTGGTGATGAAGGCCAGGATTCGAGCCGTGGTGTCCATTGCTTGCCCCTCAGGCGTTGTAGGTGTAGAAGCCGCGGCCGCTCTTGCGGCCGTGCAGTCCGGCGTCGGTCATCTGCTTGAGCAGCGGGCACGGCCGGTACTTGCTGTCGGCGTAGTGCTCGTAGAGCACCTCGACGCTGTACAGGATGGTGTCGACGCCGATCAGGTCGGCGGTCTCCAGCGGGCCCATCGGGTGGCCGAAGCAGCCGCGGAACACCTCGTCCACCGACTCGGCCGTGGCCACGCCCTCGTGCACCAGGTAGGCCGCCTCGTTGATGGTCAGCATCAGCACGCGGTTGGACACGAAGCCGGACGCGTCCTTCACGTCCACCCAGCGCTTGCCCATGTCGGACAACAGTTCCCGGGTGCGCCGCAGCGTCTCCGGCGTGGTGTGGAAGCCGGGGATCAGCTCCACCACGGGCTTGGCCGGCACCGGGTTCATGAAGTGCACGCCGACCACGCGCTCGGGATGCGTTCCCACGGAGGCGATCCGGGTGATCGGGATGGCGGAGGTGTTGGCCACCACCACGGTGTCGGCCGGCAGCACGCGGTCCAGCTCGGCGTGCACCTCCCGCTTGACCTCCCAGTTCTCGGTGACGTTCTCGATCACCAGCTCGGCCTTGGCCAGCTCGTCGAGGCCGACGGCGGTGGTGATGCGGGACAGCACCTCGTCCGGGTCGAGGGTGGGGCCGCCCATCATCCGGGACAGGCGGCAGTTGCGGTGGATCGCGGCCCTGGCGTCGGCCAGTACCTCTTCGGTGGTGTCCACGAGCACGACGTCGTGCCCGCCGGTGGCCACGTTCTGCGCGACGCCGATGCCCATCACACCCGCGCCCACCACGCCGATCACTGCCATGACTGCTCCGTTTCCGTGTTGGTGTCCAGGACCTGCGCGGCGAGCCCCCGCACGGTGGGCCGCTCGAACAGCGTCGCGGTCGGGACCGCGACGCCGAGGCGTTCCCTGACCAGCGCCAGCATGTGCAGCGCGATCAGCGAGTTGCCCCCGAGGTCGAAGAAGTTGTCTTTCGACCCGACCGGCTCCACGCCGAGCACGGACGACCAGATGTCGGCCAGCGCCTGCTCGTTGTCGTCGCCGGGCGCCACAAACGGTTGCGGCAGCTCGGGTCTCGGGTATCGCTTGGTCGTGGTCTGTTGCCGCGGAAGGATTTGCACGCTGCCCCGGACCGGCAGCCGGTCACCCAGGCCGCCGGCGGCGACCACGAGCTGACCGCCGTGCTTGAGCACCCGGTCGAACGCGGTGAGCGCCTCGGGACGGGTCATCGTGTGCTTGGCCATGCTGGCACCGATCCGGCCGTCCAGCCGGTCGAGGGTGCCGGGCCAGGTGTCCCAGGCCGCGCACGTCCAGTTCTCGTTGCGGGCCAAGGCGGTCAGTGCCGCGTTGGCCGCGGCGTAGGCGCCGAGCGTGACGCCGCCGAGCAACGACGAGGTGGACGAGAACAGCACGCACCAGTCGGGGCGGTCCACCTCGGGCAGCGTCGCGATCACCGTTGCCAGCACCCGCGCGCCTTCGACCTTAGCACCGAAGTGCTGCGCCACAATGGATTCGCCGCTTTGTGCCAACGGGAGGAGCTGGTCGGGGCCGACCGAGGCGGCGGCATGCACGACGCCGTCGATCCGGCTTTCCTCGAACAGCGCCCGCATGGCGTCGACATCGGTCACGTCGACCTGGCGCACGTCGGCGTTCTCGACCTCGCCGCCGCTGCGGCCGGTCAGGATGACCTTCGCGCCGGCGTCGACGAAGTGTTGCGCCAGTTGACGTCCGACCGTGCCGAGGCCGCCGGTGATGAGATAGGTCCCGCCGGACTTGATCGACTGTCCGGCCCCGGTCCTGGCCGGCTCGTAGCCGGGGAGTAGCGGCGGTCGCCGCGGTGGGCGACGAGCACGGCGTCGGTGGGGCGGGTCAGCTCGGCGGCAAGCGCTTGCGCCGCCTCGGTGATCGTGTACGTGGGGTCGAGGTCGACGCCGCGGGCATCGAGGTTGAGGTATTCCTGGTTCGCGACAACGGGAAGCGCGGCAATCGCGGCCTGGATCGGCGACACGGGCTCGCCGACGGGCTGACCGCCGCGCGTCACGACGAGCACGGTCAGGTCGTCGCCCGTGGTCAACGTCCTTGCCGCGGCGGCAACGGCCGTGACCTCGTCGACGGCGTCCAAAGCGGACAGATCGACGACCGTGCCGTACAGGTCGCCGCAGCTCAGCTCGGCGTCGAAACCCTGCTGGCACAGCAGCTCGGTCAGTGCCTCGCCGATGCCGCCGGCATCGGGAATGATCACGAACTGCGCCGGCTCGGCCGGCTGGCCGGGCGGCGTCCGGGACCAGACCTGCGTGAGCAGCTCGACGTTGTCCTTGATCACCGGCTTGGGCGCGTCGATCCAGTAGCGCTCGCGCTGGAACGGATAGGTCGGCAGGCCGACCCGGCCGAGCTCGCGATCACCCTGGTAGCCGGCCCAGTCGATGGCCACGCCGGCCAGCCACAGCCGTCCCGCGGCCTCGGCCAGCACCGACTCGCGCCGGTCGTCGGCCGCCGGCAGCGTGGGCACGATCAGCGGCCAGCGGTCCGGCGTGCAGTCGCGGTGGCCGCGGATCATGGCGCCGAGCGACTGGCCGGGACCGATCTCCACCAACGCCAGATCACCCTGGGCCAGCACGGTTTCGATGGCCCGGTCGAACTGCACGGGCGCGCACATGTGCTCGGCCCAGTACTCCGGCGTCGGCGCTTCGGTGATCAGCTCGCCGGTGACGTTGGAGACGTACGGGATGGTCGGTGCGTGTAGCGTGATGTTGGCCTTGATCCACACGGTCAGCTCGTCCCGGATCGGGGCCAGCATGCGAGAGTGGAACGCGTGCGTGGTGGCGAGCGGGCGACAGGGGATCGAGTCCGCAGCCAGCTTCCGTTGCAGGTCAGCCAGATCCGCGCCGGAGACGACCGTGAGATCCGGCCCGTTGATCGCGGCGATGTCGACGCCGTCGAGCCGCGGACGGAGCTCCTCGGCCGAGCGGGGGACGGCAGCCATGGCGCCGCCGGGCAGGGCGTTGATCAGCTTGGCCCGGTGGGCGACGAGCTTGAGCGCGTCGTCCAGCGACAGCACGCCGGCCAGACAGGCGGCGACGTACTCGCCGAGGCTGTAGCCGACCAGCACGGTCGGCTCGACGCCCCAGGACCGGATCAGCTGGGCCAGCGCGTATTCGACGGCGAACAGCGCCGGGTGCAGGCGATCGGTGGCGTCCTGTCGGGAGGTCTGCGTACGGCCCATGAGCTGGGCGAGGCCGTTGGAGGTGGCCCGGCGCGGCTGGAGCAGGTCTTGCAGCGGCTCAAGGCCGACGATCTCCATGCAGGCGTCGATGGCCATGGCGAACACCGGCTCGGTCTCGTACAGGTGCCGGGCCATGCCCGGGTACTGCTCGCCCGCGCCGGCCAGCAGGAACCCGACGCCGCGGTCGGTGCGGCCGTCGTGCCTGGTCAGGAACTCGCCCTCGCGGATCTTGTCGGCCGCCTCCGCGTTACTGCCGGCGACCACGATCCGCCGGTGCCGGAACACCGATCGACCCTGCTGCAACGTGTTCGCCGCATCGGCCAGCGAGTCTTCCGTGACGGCAAGGTGATCGGCCAGCCTGGAGCCCATTTCATCGGCGGCCTGGGCGGTTCGGGCCGACCACACCAGCAGTTCCTGCCGTGGCGACGGGTCCCGGACGACAACCGGGGCTTCTTCGACGATCACGTGGGCGTTGGTGCCACCGATGCCGAAAGCGCTGACGCCGGCCCGCCGCTTGCGCTCACTGCGCGGCCAGTCCTGTGTGGACGTCACCACGTCCAGCTCCGCGCTGCCCGCCGCGAGCTGCGGGTTCGGGGTCTCCAGGTTGAGCGTCGGCGGTATCTCCTCGCGGTGCAGGGAAAGCGCCGTCTTGATCAGGCCCGTCACACCGGCCGCCCGGTCGAGGTGGCCCACGTTCGTCTTGATCGAGCCGATGCTCAACCGCTCACCATGGAAGACCCGTTGCAGGGCAGCGATTTCCGAGGCGTCGCCGAGCGCAGTGCCGGTGCCGTGCGCCTCCACGTAGTCGATGTCCGACGGTTCCAGCCCGGCTGCCGCCAGCGCCTCTGCGATCACCGCGGCCTGACCCTCGACACCCGGGGCAGTGAATCCGACCTTGCGGCCGGCATCGTTGTTGACCGCCCAACCGCGCAGCACCGCGTACACCCGGTCGCCGTCGGCCAGCGCGTCTTCCAAGCGCCGCAAGGCAACCACGCCGACCCCGCCGCCCAGCGGCGCGCCGAGACCGGCGGCGTCGAAGGCCCGGCACTCGCCGTCCGGCGGCGCGATCCCACCTTCCTGGTACAGGTAGCCGACTTCGTGCGGCACGGCCAGCGACACGCCGCCGGCCAGCGCGAGGTCGCACTCGAAGTTGGCCAGGCTGCTGGCCGCCACGCACACCGCCACCAGCGACGTCGAGCACGCGCTCTGGATCGCGAAGGCCGGCCCGGACAGTCCGAGCAGGTGAGCCACCCGGGTGGCGAGGGTGTCCTTCTCGTTGGCCAGCGCCACCGCCATGTCGCCCATCTCGCGGGCGGCCCCGGCCGGCGCCAGGTTGTTGATCAGGTACGTGCTCCAGGCCGTGCCGGCGAACACCCCGACCGCACCGTCGAAACGGGCCGGATCGCAGCCGGCGTCCTCGAGGGCGTGCCAGCAGTGCTCCAGCAGCAGCCGGTGCTGCGGGTCGAGGATCTGCGCTTCCTTCGGGGTGATACCGAAGAAGCCGGCGTCGAACTCGGCGATGCCGTCGATCACCGCGCCCGCCTTGACGTACGCGGGGTCGGCGAGCAGCTCGGGGGAGACGCCGTTGGCCAGCAGCTCCTCGTCGGTGAACCGGCGCAGGCCGGACCGGCCGGCCCGGATGGTCGCCCACAGCTCGTCGACGTCGGCCGCGCCGGGGAAGCGCCCGGCCATGCCGACCAGCGCGATGTCGGTGCTCTGGATCTCGTCGGTCATCGGGTCCTCACTTCTGCCGGGCGCGACGACGACGTTCGCCACGGGATGCGCCGAGCGCCGGTCTGGGCTGGTCAGATGCCGTCAGCTCGGCGGCGAAGGTGGCTACCGTCGGGTGCGCGAACAGCACGGCCGGCGCGATGGCCCGGCCGACGACCTTCTCGATCGCCGCCACCATCGCCATGCCGACCAGCGACGTGCCGCCGAGGTCGAAGAACGGGTCGTTGACGCCGATGCGGTCGATGCCGAGGAACTCGCCCCAGATCTCGGCGACGGTCGTCTCCAGGTCGGTGCGCGGCGGGGCGTAGTCGGTGCGCAGCGGCGGCCTCGGGAACCGCGTCGACTCCGGCGTGGCGGCCGTCTCGACGAGATCGGCGAGGTTGCTCAGCGCGGACCATTCCCGTTGCGCCGCCGGAAGTTCCTGCCGCATCGCCACGACGGTGCCGTTGGCGCCGCCAACGATCCGGTCCAGCAGGGCCAGGCCGGCGGCGTCGCTGAAGCCGTTGCGGCGGCGGTAGGCCGCGCGGTCTGCGATGGCTTCGCTGCCGTCCTGCCAGGCGTCGTACTGCCAGTGGCCCCAGGTCACCGTGATCACCTGGGTGTCCGAAGTGGACGCCAGTGCGGTGCCGTAGGCGTCGAGCACGGTGTTCGCTGCGCAGTAGTCGCCCTCGCCGAGACCACCGAGCACAGTGGACACTGATGAGTAGAGGATCACCTTGCGCGGCGGGGTGGCCGAGTTGATCAGCTCGTGCAGCGGCTCCAGGGCACGGACCTTCGGGGCCAGCACGGCATGGGCGTCATCCAAGGTCTGCCGCTGGGCCAGGCCGCTGCCGGGAACGCCGGCCGCGTGCACGATGCCGTGCAGCTGCCCGAACTTCTCCTGGGCCTGCTCGATCGCCGACCGGAACTGGTCCGGGTCACCGACATCGGCCTTGATCACCAGCACCTCGGTGCCGTCGATGTCGACCTCGCCGCCGCTGCGGCTGACCAGTGCCAGCCGGCTGACTCCCTTGCCGGCCAAGTGCTTGGCCAGCCGGAGGCCGAGACCCTTGGTGCCGCCGGTGATCAGGTACGTGCCGGCCCAGCCGGGCTCGCCCGACGGCGTGATCTCGGTGTAGCCCTTGAGCCAGCGGCGACCGTTGCGCCAGCCGATGAGCGCCGGCTCGGCCGCCGCGTCCTCGTACGACCACGGCCCGCGCCGCAGCTCCTCGGCCAGGTTCTTGGCCGCCGCCAACGGATCGGCGTCCGAGGCCAGGTCGATGCCGCGCCAGCTCAGTCCCGGGTACTCGGCCCGGACGCCGCGGCCGAGGCCGTGCACGATGGCGCGATACGGGGTGGGAGTATCGCCGCCGACGATCTCCGACGCCCCGTCGCTGACCGTCAGGAGGCGGACGCCGTGTTCCTTGGCCGTGCCGGCGAGCGCCTGCACAGCCAGCAGCAGCGTGTCGAAGCCGCTGGTGATCGCGGTGTCGGGGGAGTCGGCGAGCAGGCTCCACAGGTGTACGACCTGCACCGGGCCGTCGGCAGCGAGGATCTCGCGGTACAGCTCGGGAACCGTCGGGTCGATCACCACGCGTCGGCCGTCCCGGCGGCGGCCGGTGCCCGGCGCGACCTCGACGACCCGCACGCCGGCCGCTTCGGCGATGTCCGCCAGGCGGCCGCCGATTCCGGTGTCGTCGGCGAACACGATCAGCGTGCCGGTGAGCTCGTCCAACTGCGGGCGGGACAGGTCGGTGCGCCAGATCGGGCTGTACAGCAGGCCGTTCGACGGTGTCGCCGACTTCTCCTTGGCCTGCGGCCAGAAGCGCGTGCGCTGGAACGGGTACGGCGGCAGCTCCGCGAGCTGACCGCCCCGGTCGAACGCCGCCCAGTCCAGGTCGACGCCGATCTCCCACAGCCGGCCGCACGTCTCCAGGACGCTGACGTTCTCCTCCGGTCGGTCCACCGCCGGCCACGGGGCCGCCAGCGTGCCGAGGACGGTCGGGCGGGTGGTGACGTTCTGCCGGACGAGGCCGCCGAGGGTCTGGCCGGGGCCGAGCTCCACGTACGCGTCGGCGGCGAAATTCTGGATGCTCTCGGCGAAGCGGACCGGCCGGCACAGGTGATCGGCCCAGTACTGGGGATCGGTGGCCTGGGCCTCCGTCAGCACGGTGCCGGTGGCGTTGGAGATGATAGTAACGGTCGGTGCGTTACGTTCGACGGTGGCGATCAGCGCCGCCAGCTTGTCCTGCATTGGCTGCAACAACGTGGAGTGGAAGGGATGCGCCGACCGCAGGGTGCGGTTGGCGATGCCGTTGGCCTTCAGCTGCTGCGAGACCTGCTCGATGTCGTGTGGCGAGCCGCTGAGGACGGTCATCTGCGGGCCGTTCAACGCCGCGATGTCCACCGGCAGGTCGCCGAGCTGCTCGGGCCCGGCCGCCGCGGCGAGCATCCGGCCGGCGGGTGCCGACTCGATCAGCCGGGCCCGCTCGGTGACGACCCAGAGCGCGTCGGACAGCGAGAACACACCGGCGATGCAGGCCGCCACGTACTCGCCCAGGCTGTAGCCGACCAGCAGATCGGGCTTGATGCCCCGGTGCGCCAGGAGCTGGGCCAGCGCGTACTCGACCGTGAACAGGAACGGGTGCGCGATCTCCGCGTGGTCCATCACGTCGTCCGAGGGACCGCCGCCGAACAGCGACGGCACCTGCACCTCGGCCGGCGGTTCGGCGAAGAACAGCTCGCGAAGGTCGACCCCGCAGCGGTCGGCGGCGATGTCCAGGCACTCGTCGACGGCCGCCGCGAACACCGGTTCGTGCTCGTAGAGCGCTCTCCCGAGCCCTCGATACTGGTCGCCGACACCCGGCAGCAGGAACGCCACCCTCGGCTTTTCGTGCCCTGCTTTGATAGCCGGCTCGGAGGTGGCGAAACGCGCCTTGGCGTCGGCGGCGTCGGTGGCCACGATCGCCCGGCGGTACTCGTGGTGGGTCCGGCCGACCTGCAACGTGTGGGCCAGGTCCGTCAGCTGGGCGTTCGTGCCGCTGAGCGCCTGTAGGCCGTCACGGAGAGCGCTCTCCGACGCCCCTGACACCGGGAGCAACGTGAGCCCCTCGACCTGAGTCGGTGCCGGTGCCGGCTTGGCTTCGAGGACGATGTGCGCGTTGGTGCCGGACCAGCCGAACGAGCTGACCCCGGCGATCGCGCCGGCCGGCAGCTCGGTGCTGGCCGTCGCCGGCCGCACGGTGTCGCTGGCCACCACGGCCTCGGCCGGCTCGGACATGTTCAGGTTCGGCGGCACCACGCCGTTCTCCAGCACCAGAACCGTCTTGATCAGGCCGGCGATGCCGGCGGCGGCGTGCGTGTGGCCGACGTTGGTCTTCACCGCACCGACGTGCAGTGGGACTTCACGCTGGTGGAAGACGTCGTTCAACGCCCCCAACTCGATCTCGTCGCCCAGCGCCGTGCCCGACCCGTGGGCCTCGACGAAGGCGATGTCTTCGGGCTTCACCTGTGCTGCCGCGTGCGCCCGGCGGATCACGTCGACCTGGGCGGCGCGGTTCGGCGCGGTGAGGCCGTTGCTGCGGCCGTCCTGGTTCACGGCGGTGCCGCGGATGACCGCCCGGACGCGGTGCCCGTTGCGCTCGGCATCGGACAGCCGAGTCAGCAGCACCATGCCGCCGCCCTCGCCCATCATGTAGCCATTGGCGCCGGCGTCGAAGGTGTTGCAGCGGTCCGCGAGCAGGGCGTTGGAGCAGCTGTAGATATACAGGAACTCGTGCAGCGCGAGGTATCCGCCGCCGACCAGCACGTAGTCGCACTCGTTGTTGCGCAGGGCCTGCACGGCCAGGTGTACGGCGACCAGCGAGGACGAGCAGGCGGTGTCCAGGGAGAACGTGGGCCCGTGCAGATCGAAGTGGTACGCGATGCGACCGGCGACCACGCTACCGAGGCTGCCCTGACCCATGTACGGGTCGGTGTAGACGTCGATACCCTCGCGGTCGTGCTCCAACTGGCCGTACTGGAACGCGTCGGAGAAGCCCAGCAAGACACCGGTTCGGCTACCCGCAAGCGTTTTCGGCGGGGTGCCGGCATCCTCCATGGCTTCCCAGGCCAGCTCCATGAGCAGCCGCTGCTGCGGGTCCATCCGCAGCGCCTCGCGCGGCGGGAAGCCGAAGAACTCCGCGTCCCAGCCGGCCACATCGGGCAGGAAGGCCCCGGTTTTCGGCTGGTACAACGTGTTGTCCTCGGCCGACGGGTCGTGGTCGAACCGGCCGCGCGGGAAGCCGGTGATCTCCGCCGCCCGGCCCTCTCGCAGCATCTCCCAGTACGAGGGCACATCCGGCGCGTCCGGGAAACGGCAGGACATGCCGATCACGGCCACCGGCTCGTGCTCCCGGGCGTCGGCGTCGGCCAGCCGGCGGCGCGCGTTCGCCAGGTCGACCGTCACCCGCTTGAGATACTCGCGGAGCTTGTCCTCGCCGGCCATGGTTTTCCCTTTCACAGCTGGTTGTCGATGAAGGCGAAGATCTCCTCGTCGGAGGAGAGATCAAGGCCGGTTGTGTCGGGGACGAGGGTGCGCAGCGTCTCCTGGAGCACGGCGGCCAGCCGGTCGCGGTGCTCATCGTCCAGAGTGGACGGATCGATGCGGTCCAGCGCCTCGCGCAGCAGGTCTTCCGGCGACGGCTCGGCCGGCACGAGCTCGCCGGCCAGGTAGCCGGCCAGCTTGGTCACCGTCGGGTGGTTGAACACCAGTGATGCCGGCAACCGCAGACCCGTTGCCGCACCGAGTTGGTTGCGCAGCTCGACCGAGGTCAGTGAGTCGAGTCCCTGCTCCCGCAACGGTTTGTCCGGATCGACCGTGGCGGCGGACCGGTGCCCGAGCGCCACCGCGACCTTGTCGCGGACCAGCCGGAAGATCGAGTCGGCGTCGAACCGCTGAGCCGGCGCGGCCTCGACCGTCACGGCCCGGCGCGGCTTGAACAGACTTCGCAGCACGGGCGGCACGTCGTCGCCGTCCCGGCGCCACCGCGCCGCGACGAGCTGGGCGTTCGGCTCGCTGATCGCTGCGTCGAACATCTCCAGGCCCTGCTGCACACTCAGCGGCGCCACCCACGCAACCTTGTTGACGTGCGCGGTCATGGCCGTCGGCAGCGACCACAGGCCCCAGGCGATCGAGGTCGCCGGCAGGCCCAGGCTCTGGCGATGGGTGGCCAGCGCGTCGAGATAGCTGTTGGCGGCGGCGTAGTTGCCCTGCCCGGGGTTGCCGAGCACACCGGCGACCGACGAGAACAGCACGAACGCCTTGAGGTCCGGCAGGAGTTCGTGCAGCAGCCAGGCCGCCTCGGCCTTCGGCCGGAGCACCGTGTCCAGCTTCTCCGGCGTCAACTCGGTGACGGTCGCGTCGTCGAGGACGCCGGCCGCGTGGATCACGGCCGTGATGCGGCGGCCCTTGATCAGCTCGGTCAGCTGGGCCCGGTCGGCGACATCGCAGGCCACGTCGCCGCTTCGGGACACCGGCAGCAGATCGGTGATGCCCTTGGACCGCAGGTGTTCGGCGATCAATGCGCCGAGGCCGCTGGTGCCGCCGGTGATCAGCACGGTGCCGCCGCCGAGGTCCATGGTGGACCCCGAGATGGTGTGCCGGACGATGCGCGGCACCAAGAACCTGCCGTCACGCACGGCGAACTGCGGCTCGTCGGTGGTCGGGATCTCGTCCTCGGCGCAGTCGGCCAGCACGAACCGGCCGGGATGTTCGGACTGGGCCGAACGGACCAGCCCCCACGTCCGCGCACCGTCCAGAGTGGACGGATCGGCGCGGAACACCAGCCGCTCGTCGGTGTCCTTCTCCACCCACTCCTGCACCTGGGCCAGCACTCTCGTGAGGTCGCCCGGCCGGGCCACGGTCAGCGACGCCTGGCCGGTCGGCTCAGCCTCTACCCAATCGACGCGGTACAACTCAGCCGAGGCAACGCCTTGCGGTGCCGGCGCCAGGGTGAGCGACTCGACGCCGCCGATCTGCGTGCCGTTTTCGTCATAGATGGCCAAGGATCCGTTGCTCAGCCGCACTCGGATCCGATTGACACCACGGCCGTTGAACCACACGCGGGACCAGGAGAACGGCAGCTTCAGTTCGTCGGCGTCGAGCACGAGGATGTGCAGGGCGGCGTCCAGCAGCGCCGGGTGGACGGTGAAGTCGCCGGCATCGGGGATCGCCACCTCGACGAGATAGTCCTCGCCGTCACGGTAAGCGCTCCGCAGCAGCTGGAACGCCGGCCCGTACTCGTAACCGCCGGCCTTGAGCCGGTCGTAGGCATCGGTGAGATCGATCTCCGTGCCGATCGGCCAGGTGGTGAGCCTGTTGGTGACGCGGGGGCCGTCACTGAGGAAGCCGTCGGCCTGCCTGATCCAGTCGCCGTCGGTGCGGGAGTGGATGGCCAGCGAGCGCCGGCCGTTCTCCTCGCCGCCGACCGTGACCTGGAGCTGCACCGAGCCGGTGACCGGCAGGACGAGTGGGGCGTGCAGGGTCAGGTCTTCGAGCTGGTCGCCATCGGCGGCCGTCAGCGCGAGGTCGACGAAGGCCGTGCCGGGCAACAGAACCGTGCCGTTGACGGCGTGGTCGACCACCCAGGGGGCGCTGTGCCGGGAGATCTTGCCGGTCAGCAGCCGGCCGCCGGTGTCGGCCACCGGGACCGCGTCGGCCAGCAGCGGGTGCATGCCGGTTTCGTTGGTGTGCAGCCAGAATCGTTGCCGGTCGAAGGCGTACGTCGGCAGCTCGATGCGCTGTGTCACCGGGCCGACGATCTTCGGCCAATCCACGGCCGCGCCCTGTGTGTACGCCGTCGCGGCGGCGATCAGGAACTGGTGCTGGCCGCCTTCGTTGCGGCGCAACGTCCCCACGGCCGTGCCGTCGACACCCTCGTCGGCCAGGATCTCCCGGACCGCGCCTGCCAGGATCGGATGCGGGCTGACCTCGATGAACAGCGGCCGGTCGCGGAACTTCCGGACCGCCGGGTCGAAGCTGACCGGGTCGGCCAGGTTGCGGTACCAGTAGTCGGTGGTCATCGCCGTGCCATCGATGAAGTCGCCGTGGCAGGTCGAGCAGATCTTGGTCGTCGCCTCGACCGGCTCGATCGTGCCCAGCTGCCGCAGCAGTTCGTCACGGACCGCCGCGACGTGCGGGGTGTGGGCGGCGTAGGCCACCGGCGCGCGTCGAAGCTGCACGTCATCGCCTTGCGCCGCCTCGAATTCGTCGAGCGCCTCGAGGTCGCCGGCGATCACCGTGGCCGTCGGGCCGTTGTCCACCGCCAGCCAGAGCCGGTCACTCCACGGCTTGATCCGCTGACGGACCTCGTTCGCCGGCAACCCAACCGCCAGCACGCCGCCCGTGCCGTCCAGCGCGCCGACGATCTGCCCGCGCAGCGCGCTGATCTTCGCCGCGTCGTTCAGTGTCAGCGCCCCGGCCACCGCCGCCGCGGCGATCTCGCCTTGTGAGTGGCCGATCACCGCCGCCGGCTCGACGCCGATCGACTGCCACAGCTTGGCCAGCGACACCATCAGCGCCCACAGCACCGGCTGCACCACGTCCGTGCCATCCAGCGTCGGCTCGCCGTGCGTCAGCACGTCGATCACCGACCAGCCCGTGTGGGGCCGCAGCGCTTCATCGCATCGACGAAGCTCGTGCGCAAAGGTTTCGTTCTCGCGCAGCAGATCCACCGCCATGCCCACCCACTGCGCCCCCTGACCAGGGAAGACGAACACCGGGTCGGTGTCACGGGTCGCTTCGCCGGTAACTAGTGCCGGGTGCGGTTCGCCGGTCGCAAGCGCTTGCAGCGCTTCCCGCAGCTCCTCACGGGAGTCCGCGACGATCACCGCACGATGTTGGAAGGCCGGCTTGCGGGCCAGAATTGCTGCCGCTGCGTGAAGGTCGCCGGTCTCGGCGACGTCGGCAAGGCGGTGTGCCTGGGTCCGCAGCGACACCTCGGTACGCGCGGAGATGACCCAAAGCAGGGGGGTGTTGTCGTTGCCGGAAACCTTAGGCTCGGCCGCGACCCCCTCGACGATCACGTGGGCGTTGGTGCCGGACATACCGAAGCTGGACACAGCCGCGCGCCGAGGACCAACCGGCCACTGCCGGTGCTCGGTGAGCACCCGACCATTGCCGGACTCCCAGTCCACTTTGGACGTCGGCTGGTCGACGTGCAGGGTCCGCGGCACCATGCCGTGCCGCATGGCCATCACCATCTTGATCACGCCCGCGACACCGGCCGCCGCCTGGGCGTGGCCGATGTTGGACTTGACCGAGCCGAGCCACACCGGGCGATCGGCGGGGCGGTTCTGGCCGTAGGTGGCGAGAACGGCGTGCGCTTCGATGGGGTCGCCGAGGGCGGTGCCGGTGCCGTGGGCCTCGACGACGTCAACGTCCGCAGTGGACAGACCGGCGTCGTTCAAAGCCTTGCGAATGACTTCCCGCTGAGCCAAACCGTTCGGTGCGGTCAGGCCGTTGCTGGCGCCGTCCTGGTTCACGGCGATGCCACGGATCACCGCCAGCACCTCGTGCCCGTTGCGCTCGGCGTCGGACAGGCGCTCCAACAGCAGCACGCCCGCACCCTCGGAGAACGACGTGCCGTCGGCGTTGTCGGAGAAAGCTTTGGCCCGGCCGTCGACCGACAGGCCGTTCTGACGGGTGAACTCGACCAGGTTGCCGGGGCTGGCCATGAGCGTGGCTCCGCCGGCCAAGGCCAGTGTGCATTCCCCGCGCCGCAACGATTCCACGGCCAGCTGGATCGCCACCAGCGACGACGAGCAGGCGGTGTCGATCGTCAGGGCCGGGCCGTTGAAGCCGAAGGTGTAGGCGATACGGCCCGAGGCGACGCTGAGGGCGGTGCCGGTCATCAGGTGACCGTCGACGACCCCGGTCGGCTGGTGCAGGCGAGGGCCGTAGTCCATCGCCATCGCCCCGACGAACACACCGGTCGACGAGCCCTGGAGATCGTGCAGGCCAGCCCGTTCCAAGGCCTCCCAAGAGATCTCCAGCATCAGCCGCTGCTGCGGCTCCATCGCCAGCGCCTCACGCGGGCTCAACCCGAACAACGCCGCGTCGAATTGGTCGGCGTCGTGCAGAAAGCCTCCGTTGCGCGTCACGCACGCGCCGTCGAACAACGCGTCCAGATCCCAGCCGCGGTTCGACGGCAGCGGCGTGACGGCATCCTCGCCGTTCGCGATGAGCCGCCAGAAAGCCTCCGGCGAGTCGGCCCCGCCGGGGTAGCGGCAGCCCATCGCGATCACGGCGATCGGGTCCGAACTCGACGCGTCGGCCGGGATGGGCTGGCCGGCCACCGGTTGTGCCGCCGGTGTGGCCGGTCCATTCTCCGACCGCTGATCCGCAACCGCCGCCTTGAGCCCGTCGACCAACCGCTGAGGGGTCGGGTAGTCGTAGAGCAGCGAGGTCGGCAGCTTTCGCCCGGTCTGTGCCGAGAGCTGGGCGCGCAGGCGCATCAGCGAGTTCGAGTCGAACCCGAGTTCCTTGAACGGACGCGTGGCGTCGATGGCCGACGCGTCCTTGTGCCCCAACACATGGGCAGTGGAGCTGAGTACAGTCTCGCGCAGATCACCAGTGGCCGCAACCGTCTGCGCGGCGGCGATCTCGCCGTACCAGTGCCGTTCCCGCTGGAACCGATAGGTCGGCAGGTCCACCTTGCGGCCCGTGATCTGCCACGCCACCGGCGCGCCGACGACGTACGCCTCGGCCAGCGCCCGGCGGATCCGCTCGGTGCCACCTTCGTCCCGACGCAGGGTACCGACGACCGCGGCCTCGCCCTCGACGGTCTCGTCGATGCTGTTGAGCAGCAACGGATGCGGGCTGCACTCGATGAACCGCCCGACGCCGTCGGCCAGCGCCCGCCGCGTGGCGTCGATGAACCGCACCGGCTGCCGCAGATTGGCGAACCAGTAGTCGGCATCCAGCTCGCGGGTGTCCAGCGGCTCGCCGGTCACGGTGGAGATGAACGTCACGTCCGTCGCTTGTGGACGGACGGCCTCGAACAGCGGCAACAGCTCGCCCCGCAGCACGTCGACTGCGGGGGAGTGGGAGGCATAGGCCGCCGGTACGATCTTCGTCCGGACGTCGACCAGTCGCTCCTGCAACCCCGCCAGCTCATCGGCCGGCCCGGCCAGCACCACTGAACGCGGCCCGTTCACCGCCGCGATCGTCACGCCCGGCGGCAGCATCTCCTGCACCACGGAAGCCGGTGCGCCCACGGACATCATGCCGCCGCCGGTCAAACGGCCGGCGATCTTGCTCCGCAGGGCGATCACCCGCGCGCCGTCGACCAGCGACAACGCGCCGATCGCCGTGGCCGCCGCGACTTCGCCCTGTGAGTGCCCGAGCACCACCTCCGGGGTGACGCCGTTGGCCCGCCACACCGCGGCGAGCGACACCATCACGGCCCACAGTGCCGGCTGCACCACGTCCACCCGGCTCAGATCGCCGGCCTCCCGCAGCAGCTCCAGCACGTCGAAGTCAACAAAGTCGTTCAACGCGGCTGAACATTCGGCCAGCTTGGCGGCGAACACCGGCTCCTCGGCCAGCAGGGCCTGCGCCATCTCGACCCACTGACCGCCCTGGCCGGGGAAGACGAACGCCGTCGCACCGGGCGAGACCTTGCCCGTGACCACGTCATCGCCGAGCATCACGGAACGGTGTTCGAACTGGGTCCGGGTGTGCAGCAACGAGTAGGCGATATCACGGTCCATAAAGGACGAAAGCGTTTGCGACTGCGCCGCAAGGGCTTTCGCCGACCGGGCGGTGATGATCAGCGGGGCGTCGGTGCGGACGGAGTCGTCCCGAGGCTCGATCGGGCCGGCCGCCACCACCAGGTGGCAGTTCGTCCCGCCGACGCCGAAGGAGCTCACGCCGGCGATCCGCCGACCCGGCCAGCTCTGCTTCTCCCGCACCACATCGAGGTTCAGCTCGTCGAACGGGATGTCCGGGTTGGGCGTCTCGAAGTTCAGGCTGGCCGGCAGCACCCCGTGCCGCAGGCTGAGGATCACCTTGAGCAGCCCGGCAATGCCGGCCGCGCCCTCAAGGTGCCCGATGTTGGTCTTGACCGACCCGACCAGCAGCCGCCGATCGGCCCGCAGCACCGCGCCGAGGGCGCGCGCCTCGATGGGGTCGCCGACCCTGGTGCCGGTGCCGTGCAGCTCGACGTACCCGACCTCGGCCGGCGAAACGCCGGCGGCGGCGTGGGCCAGGCGGATGACTTCCTGCTGGGCCTCGCCATGGGGAACAGTGAGCCCCTCGCCGCCGCCGTCGTTGTTGACGGCCCCGCCGAGGATGACGGCGTGAATGCGATCCCCGTCGGCCACAGCTGAGGCGAGCGGCTTGAGCACGATGACCGCGCCACCTTCGCCACGGACGTAGCCATTGGCGCGAGCATCGAACGTGTGGCAGCGGCCGTCGGGCGACAGCGCGCCGAACTCGGCGATGGCCTCGGTGGTCTCGGCCAGCAGGTTCAGGTTGACGCCGCCGGCCAGCGCCAGCGTGCACGAGCCCCGACGCAGCTGCTCGCATGCCACCTGCACGGCGACCAGCGAAGACGACTGCCCGCTGTCCACGGCCAGGCTCGGACCGGTCAGCCCGAGCAGATACGACACGCGGTTGGCGATGAGGCTGCGGTGGGTGCCGGTGAGTGAATGCGGGCCGGCCCCCAGCTTCGAGTGCAGCAGCGCGTAGTCCCCGTTGATGGCCCCGACGACCACCGCGGTCCCCGAGCCGCGCAGCGAATCCGGCGCGATTCGGGCGTTTTCCAACGCCTCCCATGACAGTTCCAGCGCGAGTCGCTGCTGCGGATCCATGGCCGCCGCCTCGAGCGGCGAAATGTCGAAGAACGCGGCATCGAAACGGTCAACATCGGCAATGAATCCGCCGCGGCGGAACTCCGTCGCGCCAGGCCAACGGCCGTCGGGCGGCTCGGTGATCGCGTCGCGGCCGGCGTCGAGCAGCCGCCAGAACTGCTCCGGGTCGGCCGCCCCCGGCAGCCGGCACGCGATTCCGACCACGGCGATCGGCTCGTTCGCAGCCATGCCAGTCATTCGCTCACCGCCGTCACGAGAGGGGAAATTCGCTGCCGATCGTGCGGTCTGCGGAATGCGGCGGGCAAGGCGCGGGCGGCGGCCGGAAAAGGCCGGCAACTAGTGGACAGCGGCGGTGGACACGGGCGTGCCCCTACCCGCCCGGCGAATATGGGTAGGGCGTACCCATGTGGGTAGTGGGCCGCACTTGACAGAGTTTCGGCGGAAGTTGAGTCGGCAAGTGATCGAGGGGTGCCATGTCGAACACGTTCCCCCGGGTGGACGGGGTGCT
Source organism: Kutzneria chonburiensis (assembly GCF_028622115.1). Classification (NCBI taxonomy): domain Bacteria; kingdom Bacillati; phylum Actinomycetota; class Actinomycetes; order Pseudonocardiales; family Pseudonocardiaceae; genus Kutzneria; species Kutzneria chonburiensis. Next base: position 3,783,770 of record NZ_CP097263.1, on the reverse strand, counting down.
GGCCGTCGGCGGCGTGCCGGTGGACCGGCTCGCGGCGCGCGTCGGCGGCACGCCGTTCTTCGCGTACGACCGCGACCGGCTCACCGCCCGCGTCACCGAGCTGCGCGCGGCGCTGCCGGCGGAGATCTCACTGAGCTACGCGGTCAAGGCCAACCCGATGCCGGCCGTGCTGCACCATATGAGCGGCCTGGTGGACGGGTTCGACGTCGCCTCGGCGGGCGAGCTCCAGCTGGCCATGGACACCACGATGCCGGCCGACCGGATCAGCTTCGCCGGCCCGGGCAAGACCACGGCCGAGCTGGTCCAGGCCGTTGCCGCGGGCGTGACCGTGGAGCTGGAGTCGATCACCGAGCTGCGCCGCGTCCAGGACGTCAGCTCGGACCTCGGCATCCAGGCCCGGGTGGCGCTGCGCGTCAATCCGGACTTCGCGGTGCGCGGCGCCGGCATGACGTTGGGCGGCGGGGCGCAGCAGTTCGGCATCGACGCCGAGCAGGTGCCGTCCGTGCTGGCGGAGCTCGGTGACCTGGACTTCTACGGCTTCCACGTGTTCGCCGGCTCGCAGAACCTGCGCGCCGACAGTATTTGTGAGGCTCAGCGGGCGACCGTCGAGCTGGTGCTGCGGTTGGCCGCAATGGCGCCGACACCGGTGCGCTACGTCAACCTCGGCGGCGGCTTCGGCATTCCGTACTCGGCCCGGGACACCGCCCTCGACCTCGCGCCGATCGGCGAGAACCTGGCCAAGCTCGTCGACACCTCGCTGCGCCAGTTGGACGCCCGCGTGGTGATCGAGCTCGGCCGCTACCTCGTCGGCGAAGCCGGCGTCTACGTGACCCGGGTGGTCGACCGCAAGCATTCGCGGGGCACGACGTTCCTGGTCGTGGACGGTGGTCTGCACCACCAGCTCGCCGCGTCCGGCAACTTCGGGCAGAAGATCCGCCGCAACTACCCGCTCACGGTGGCCACCTCGGCCGCCGCCACCGAGACCGTCACCGTCGTCGGCTGCCTGTGCACGCCGCTGGACCTGTTGGGGGACAAGGTCGAGCTGGCGCGGGCCGAGGTCGGCGACCTGATCGCGATCTTCCAGGCCGGGGCGTACGGGCTGACCGCCAGCCCGACCGCGTTCCTCGGCCACCCGCCGCCGCGCGAGCTCCTCGTCGGCGCCACGGCACACTCTCTGGGGGAGTTCAAGTGGAGACAGTGACACCAAGTTTCCGGCTACTGGGGCTGCTCCAGGTGAACGCCGCCCGCGTGACCGCCCGCCGCCAGCAGGTGGTGCTGGCCATGCTGCTGCTCAACGCCAACCGAGTGGTGCCATTGGAGAGCCTGCTCGACGCGCTGTGGGGCAGCATGCCGCCGGCCACCGCCCGGGCGCAGATCCAGACCAGCATCTCCGCGCTGCGCCGGCTGACCGTGACCGCCGGTCTCGGCGACCGGATTCGGGTGCGGGGCCTGGGCTACACCATCGAGCTGGCCCCGGCCGAGCTTGATCTGCACGTGTTCGAGGACCTGGTCAGCCGGGGCCGCGCCGAGTTGGCGGCGTCCAGGTCCGACGCCGCGCGGGAGGCTTTCCGTGGTGCGCTGGCGCTGTGGCGCGGGGAGCCGTTGACCGGCGTCGACAGCGCCGTGGTGCGGGCCAACCAGGTGCGCATCGCGGAGCGGCGGGTCGAGGCGTTCGAGGACTGCTTCGACGCCGAACTGCAACTGGGCCGGCACCACGAGATCGTCGGCGAGATCTCCACCATGGTCGAGGAGTTCCCGCTGCGGGAACGCTTTGTCGGCCAGCTGATGACCGCGCTGCACCGCTGCGGACGGCGGGTCGAGGCGCTGGCGGCGTACCGGACCGTGCGACAGACCTTTGTGGACGAACTCGGGCTCGAGCCGGGCGAGGAGCTGCGCCGGCTGCACCAGGACATCCTCAACGGCCACGCCGCGTCCACTCCACCCACCGCAAGCGTTTCCGTGCCGCGCATGCTGCCGGCCCGGCTGCCGTACTTCACCGGGGCCGAGGATCTGCTCGACGGGGTGGCCGATGCGTTGCCGGTCACGGTGATCACCGGTCGGGCCGGCGTTGGCAAGTCCGCGGTGGCGATCGAGGCGGCGCACCGGCTCACCGCCGATTTCCCCGACGGCCAGCTCTACGCCCGGATGACCTCGGATGTCGCCGACGTGCTCGAACGGTTCCTCCAGGCGCTGGGCTTCACCGCGATCCCGGCCGACGTCGAGGGGCGCGCGGCCCTGTACCGCAGTGCGATCGCCGACCGGCGGGTGCTGACGGTCGTGGAGGACGCGGCCGACATCGCCCAGATCCGTTGCCTGCTCCCGAGTACCGCCGCCAGTCGGCTGATCATGACCACCCGGACCCGGACCGGCGCCCTGCCCGGTTCGACCGTGTTCGAGCTGGACGTGCTCAGCCGCCGTGACGGCATCGAGCTGCTGTCGGCCATGGTCGGGCGGGACCGGGTGTGGGCCGAGTTCGCCGAGGCCGGTGAGCTGGTCGAGCTGTGCGGCGGCCTGCAACTGGCCGTCACCCGGGCTGCGGCGATGTTGGCCGCACGTCCACATTGGACGTTCGCGGACCTGGTCGCGCGGATGCGGGTCGACCGCCTGGACCCGCAGGTGCGGGACAGCCTCCAGCGCGGCTTCGCCGCGCTGCCGCCGGCATCGCGCACCTTGTTCGCGCGGCTGGGATCCCTGCCGACGACCTGCTTCGCCTCCTGGGTGGCGGCACCGCTGCTCGACCTGGACGCCGTGGCCGCGGCCGATGCGTTGGAGGGCCTCGTCGATGCGCGGCTGGTCGACGTGACCGGTGCGGGCGCGACCGCTCGCTACCGGCTGCACCCGCTCGCGCGGATCCACGCCCGTGAACTCCTGGCCGGGCAGGAAAACGACGGCTACCAGACGCGGCTGCTCGGTGCCTGGCTCGGTCTGGCCGACGAGGCGCGGCTGCGGCTGGGCTTCGGCGCCCGCGGCGAGGCGAGCCGCTGGATGCTGCCGTCGTCCGTGGTCAACGCCGTGCTGGCCGACCCGCTCGGCTGGTACGCCCGCGAACGCGCCGCCCTGCTCGCGACCGTGCAGCACGCCGCGTCCACGGACGCCGTCGAGCACTGCTGGAACCTCGCCGCCGCCATCGCCGATCTTGCTGGCGCGCAACGGATGTTCGGCGACTGGCGGGACAGCAACGACTGCGCCCTGCGCGCCGCGCTCCGCACCGGCGACCGGCTCGGTGAGGCCGCGATGCAGTACCTGCTCGGCGAACTCGACCTGCGCGAGCACCGCTACGCCGAGGCGTCGGCCCGGATCTCGCTCGCGCTCGGCATGTTCGACCGGCTCGGTGAGATCGGCTGGCAGGAGCTGGCCGAGCGGTCCCTGGCCGTCGTCGACTGGGCCACCACCCCGCACCTGCGCCACGCCGAGCTCGCCGGCTGATCCGGGAGGACACCATGACCATCGGAGCCGTGCTGCCGGCCGGAGACGCCGCGCACGCCAAGAACATCGTCGACGAGCTGATCGCCCAGACCCGGGAGGCCGCGACCGCCGGGCTGTCGTCGGTGTGGTTCACCCAGCTGTTCGACCACGACGCGATCAGCCTGGCCGCTTTGGCCGGACGGGAGGTGCCCGGCATCGAGGTCGGCACCGCCGTCGTGCCGCTCTACTCCCGTCACCCCCTCGTCATTGCCTCGCTGGCCCAGACCGCGCAGGCCGCCACCGACGGCCGCTTCACCCTCGGCGTCGGCCTCGGAGTGCGGGGCCTGCTCGAACCCGCCTACGGGCTCGACTATCCGCCGCCCATCCGGCTGCTGCGGGAGTCGCTCGAGGTCCTCAACCAGGCCCTCGACGGCGAGCAGGTCTCGTTCGCCGGCTCGGCCGTCCGGGCCCGGCCGCCGCTACCCACCGCCGTGGCCGGCGGCGACGGCGTGCAACTGCTGGTCGCGGCCATGGCCCCGCAGACCCTGCGGGCCACCGCCGAGTTCGCCGACGGCACCATCCCCTTCCTGGCTGGGCCTCGGGCGATCGAACGCCACATCGTGCCGGCGTTCGCCGGCTCCTTCGAACCACGCATCGTCGCCGCCGTGCCAGCCGTGGTCACCAGCGACGTCGACGCCGTCCGTGCCGTCGCCGCCACCACCCTCGGCTACTACGGCGACATCCCTTCCTACCGCCGGATCCTCGACGCCGAAGGCGTCGACCACCCGGCCGACCTCGCTCTCATCGGCTCCGAGACCGACGTGGCGGCCGGCATCCGGCGCTACTTCGACGCCGGCGCCACCGATGTCGTGCTCATCCAGTCCGGCATGCGCTCGACCGCCGACCGCCTCCGTACCTGGCAGCTAGCCGGCTCGCTCTGAGCCATCACCCCTTCAGAAACGTCAGCACGGCCAGCACTCGGCGGTGGTCGCTGTCGGCCATCGGCAGGTCGAGCTTGGTGAAGATGCTGTTCACGTGCTTGGCCACCGCGCTCTCGCTGACCATCAGCAGGTCGGCGACGCCCGCGTTCGACCGGCCCTCGGCCATGTACCGCAGGACCTCGGTCTCCCGGGGGCTGAGCCGGGCCAGCGGCGCGCTGCGCGTGCGCAGCAGGAGCTGGGCGACGGCCTCCGGGTCCAGCGCGGTGCCGCCGTCGGCGACGCGGCGCAGCGCGGTGAGGAACTCGCCGACGTCGGCGATGCGGTCCTTGAGCAGGTAGCCGACGCCGGAGGTCTCGGTGGCGAGCAGTTCACTGGCATAACGCTCCTCCACGTACTGGGAGAGGACGAGCACCGCCATGGCGGGCCACTGGCGGCGGATGACCAGTGCGGCACGGAGTCCCTCGTCGGTGTGGGTGGGCGGCATCCGGACGTCGAGCAGGACGAGGTCGGGCTCGTGGTCGGCGGCGGCGCGGAGCAGCTCGTCGGCGTCCCCGACGGCTTCGACGACCTCGATGCCGGCGCCGTCGAGCAGCCGGACCAGGCCCTCCCGCAGCAGCACGGAGTCCTCGGCGATCACGACTCGCATGGCAGCTCCGCGGTGAGGATGGTGGGACCGCCGATCGGACTGTCGACCCGGAACGACCCGTCGATGGAGCCGACGCGGTGCATCAGCCCACGCAGGCCGCTGCTGTCGTCGAGCCGGGCGCCGCCGCGTCCGTCATCGGTGACGACAACGGCGATGGTGTGCTCCCGATGGCTCACCCGAATGTCCACTCGGGACGCGCGGGCGTGTTTGGCGACATTGGCGAGTGCCTCCGAGACGACGAAGTAGGCGACGGCTTCCGTGGTCCGCGACGGACGGTGGGGCAGGTCGACGTGCAGGGTGACGGGCACCGGCGAACGGGCCGAGATGCCGGACAGCGCGGCGTCGAGGCCGCGCTCGTCGAGCACGGCCGGGTGCAGCCCGCGTACGAGATCGCGCAGCTCGGTCAGCGCCAGCTTGGCCTCCTCGTGCGCGTTCTCGATCGCCTTGCGGGTCGCCTCGGGCACCGCGTCGAGGTCGAGCCGGGCGATGCCGAGGTTCATGGCCAGCGAGACCAGCCGCTGCTGGGCCCCGTCGTGCAGGTCGCGCTCGATGCGCCGACGCTCGGCGTCGGCCGAGGCGATCACGTCCAGGCGGCTGTCCACGACGACGCGCACCCGTTCGGACAGCTCGGCCAGCTGTTGCCGCCGGCTCGGACCAAGCAGATCACGGGCCATGCCGACCTCCAGCCGGGCGATCCATTCCGCCACCCACGGCGCCAGGTGGAACGCCACCACACCGAGCGCGCTGGTCAACAGCACCGTGGCCGTCGAGCCATGGTCGGGCAGCCACCACAGGTAGAGCAGTTGCAGCGCCAGCGGCGGCCCGAGCAGCCACAACGCCGCCGTGATCGCCAGTGAGACAGTGCTCAACACGCCGGCGAGCAGGTGATAGGCGAGCTGACACCAGGTGGCCGACTGGGCCGCGAGCCCGAGCAGGCGTCGCCGCGTGGGCGGCGCCGGCAGCTCGATGCCCAGTACCGCGGCGAACCGCCAGCGCTGCACGACCGTGCACGGCACTGACCACAGCAGCAGCGCCGTGAACAGCGGGATCACCAGGACGAAGGTCCACGGCCGCCAGGTCGCGAAGGGTTGCAGCGGGGGTATCAGCCAGCCCATCACGGCCGGGCCCAGCAGCGTCGCACAGGCGATGGTGAGGGTGGTCAGCCCGAGCACGCCGACGGTGCCGACCAGCCCGATCGGCCAGCCCAGCGCGATCAGCGCGGTCGCGCGCCACGGCTGCGGCGACCACGGTGCGCGCAGGATGCGGCGGGCTAGTTGCTGCATGCGGCTCACCGTAACGACGGCGGGCGGGGCCGGCCATGGCACCAGTGCCCGCCTTGGACCTGTACCTAGCACCACCCCAAAGACGGACATCTGCACTACTGCGCCGGCCACGCCCGCCGCGCGATGCTTGCACCGTCCATTCCAGACGAAGGAGCGACCGACATGACCCTGACTCATCTCCTGATCGTGCTACCCATGCTGGTGCTGGAGGTGGCCGCGATCGTGGACGTGCTCCGGCGTGACGTCGACAGCGGCACCAAGATCGGCTGGGTGATCGCCGACCTGTGCCTGCCGGTCGTCGGGGCGCTGGCCTGGTTCCTGTTCGGCCGGCGCTCCAAGGCCGTGCGCCGGGCCTCGGCCTGACCCGGCTCATTCCGTGCTGGCGATGACCTCGAGGTCGGCGTTGAGCCCGGTGGCCGACTGGCGGGCCGAGTTGAGCATGGACTCCAGCAGATACAGGCGCATGAGCTCGGGCGAGCCGCGACCGCCCGGGCCGCGCAGCAGATCGTAGGTGCGCTTGCTGACGTGCGGTTGCAGGATGACCACCCGCATGTCGTCGGTGGCCACCCGGGCATCGAGCTGGCGCAGGAAGTCGCGACGGCCGCGGACGCGCCGGCCGTCGATCCAGGACGCGGGCCGCCGCACCGGCGGCCGGGAGAGTTGGGGACGGAGGTGCCCACGACTGACGTAGATGAGGTTCTTGACGGCCTGGCTGACCACCACCTCGTACGCGGCGGCGGAGACGTCGCGGTCGCGGGAATGGCTCTTGGCCGACTTCACGTGGATCAGGCTGAGCGTGCGGGCGGTGTCGATGTGCAGGAAGTCGGCGACCTCGCCGGGACCGTCGTCACAGATCAGCCAGCCGTGCCCGTAGTGCCGCACCACCCAGTCGAACAGTGAGTTGTCGGCCCCGATGTTGTCGTGGATCTGCTGCGGCGAGTCGGCGCGGGGCTTCTCGCGGCGGATGTCCCAGCCGCGGAAGTCCTCGAACCGCCAGTTGCGAAAGGGGTATTCGGGGGCACGGGCCTGCCAGAACCGGCCGCGGCTGTAGGAGTGCCCCGACTGGTAGTACACGGTGAGCAGATCGGTGTCGAGGATGGGGGAGTCGCCGTCGAGGCGGACCTTGTCGCCGACGAGCTCCGGGGTGACCTCGACCGTGCCGTCGAGCACGAACGAGGCCGAGTCGGGGAAACCCGTGACGGAAGGAGGAGTGTCCCGTGCGGACAGTGCCAGGTCGCGCAGCTCGTCGCTGAGCGCGCCCGCCGGCAGCGTGTCGGGGTCCTCGACGATGACCTCGAAGGCGTCGCGAACCTCGGCGAGGTCGGCCGGACTGGCCAGCATGGTGAGGAAGTCGGGCCGTTCGGCGCCCTGGGCGCGCGCGTCCTCCAGCAGGTCGAGCAGCTCGGCGGCCATCGCGGTGAAGGTCTCGACATCGGCGCGGGTGCTCAGCCACACCAGGGCGTTACGCGGTGTTGTCCCGGCGTTTCCCTTGAGCAGCAGCAGATCCGGCCGCAGCGGTAACGCGGCGCGGGCCGAGCCGGCCACGTAGGAGCCGTCCTCGTGCGGGCTCAGCGTCTGCTCGACGCTGGTGCCGCTGAGGACCTTGCCGTCGGCCTTCACGCTGCTGCGCCGGTGAATCCCGCGTAACCACAGGTTCTTCACCTCGCCTTGGATGAGCGCGCTCTCCAGCACCTCGGACGGGTAGCGCCGCAGTGAACGCTGGCGGTCCAGCCAGGTCTGCAGCCGCTCCTGGGTCGGCCGGTCCGTGCAGACGACGAGAAAACCGCCACGCCGCAACACAATCGTGAGCTGATGGGTGATGTCGACGAACCCCGCGGCGGGGCCGGCCCAGGTCGGCGGATCCTCGCGACGGCGCACGAACGCCAGCAGGTCCGGCCCGTCGTGCCGGGCCACGATCTCGCCACGACCGGAGGTGAGCAGGAAATCGGTGAGGGCGGCGAAGTCCTCGCCCTCGAGGACCACGACGGAGAAATAGGGACGGACGGCGGCCAACGGCAGCGACCCGGTGTTGTTCGACTCAGGGGTGTTCATGGTGACGCACCTCCCGTCACCAGTGTCGCAGCCGCCGGCCGCCGGATTACCTCATGTCACCCGGTTGCTCAGCTTTCCTTGGACCAGCGGAAGGTCAGCGGCTGGTGGTGGGCGAACTTGTCCAGCAGCGCCGACAGGTCGGTGTCCACCAGCAGCACGTCCCGGTACGGCTTGCGCAGGAAACCCTGCTCGACCATGGTGTCGGTGAAGCGCAGCAGGTGGTCGTAGAAGCCGTTCACGTCGAGCAGGCCGACCGGCTTGTCGTGCAGGCCGAGCTGGGCCCAGGTCCACACCTCGAACAGCTCCTCCATGGTGCCGACGCCGCCGGGCAGGGTGATGAAGGCGTCCGAGAGCTCGGCCATGAGCGCCTTGCGGGCGTGCAGGCCGTCGACGATGTGCTGCTCGGTCAGGCCTTCGTGGGCGACCTCCCACTTGACCAGGCTCTCCGGGATGACCCCGATGACCTCGCCGCCCGCGGCCAGCGCGGCGTCGGCCACCGCGCCCATGGTGCCGGCCTTGGCCCCGCCGTACACGATGCCGATGCCCCGCTCGGCCAGGGTTCGGCCGGCGGTCCTGGCCGCCTCCAGGTAGACCTCGCCGCCGTTGGAGGAACCGCAGAAGACGCAAATCCGCATGGGCCGATCCTAACTATCACCGGATTCGGCCACGGCGGCTGGCGGGCGTGGTTACTGTGGAGAAGTGACTTCTGCGGACGATTCCACCGGTGGTGTAGCCCTCAGCGAGGGCCGGGTGCGGTTCCCGGGCATCAGCCCGCGGGCGTACGAACACCCGGCGGACCGCGGCGCGCTGACCACGCTGCGTTCCGTGCCGGGCTTTGCCCAGGTGCTACGGGCCGTCAACGGCGCGTTCGGCGAGCGGGCCGATCGACTGCTGTTCCTGTCCTCGTCGATCCGCGTCGGACCGAAGCAGTACCCGAAGCTGGACGCGATCCGCAACGAGTGCGCCGAGATCCTCGACGTCAACCCGGTGCCGGAGCTCTACATCACCCGCAACCCCCGGCAGAACGCCATGGCGATCGGCCTCGACGAGCCGTTCATCGTCGTGACCACGGGCCTGGTCGAGGCGCTGGACACCGAGGGGCTGCGGTTCGTCATCGGGCACGAGGTCGGGCACGTGCTGTCCGGTCACGCGCTGTACCGGACCATGATGCTGCGCCTGACGCAGATGCTGCTCAGCGTGTCGTGGATGCCGATCGGCTACTGGGGGCTGAGGGCGGTCGTCGCGGCGCTGCGGGAGTGGTACCGCAAGGCCGAGCTGTCGGCCGACCGGGCCGGGTTGCTGTGCGTGCAGAACCCGCAGGCCGCGCTGCGGACACAGATCATGATGGCCGGCGCCGTCGATCCGTCCGAAGTGGACACCGAGGCGTTCCTGGCCCAGGCTGCCGAGTACGAAGCCGGCGGCGACGTCCGGGACAGCGTGCTCAAGCTGATGAACGTGATCAACGAGACCCACCCGCTGTCCGTGGTGCGGGCGGCCGAGTTGCAGAAGTGGGCCGCGACCGAGGGGTACCGCGACATCCTCGGCGGCACCTACCCCGACCGCGGCGACGAGCCGCACAACCAGTGGACCGACGACGTGAAGTCGGCGGCCAAGTCGTACCGCGACGCGTTCGTGGAGAGCACCGATCCGCTGGCCAAGGTGCTCAACGACGTCGGCGGCGTGATCTCCGACGCCGCCGGCAAGGTGTGGTCCAGGTTCACCCGCCCCACGCCGCCGGCCGAGGACGCCCCGCCGTCCGACGAGCCGCCGGGCGACGGCCCGGCCACTGCATCGTCCGCCGACGAGTCGCGCGAGAACGGGTCGAGCAAGTCGAACGGCGACACCGGAACGTCCGACGAGCCGCCGGCCAACGGCGCCGACAAGGGCTGACCTCCGGCAGTAGCCAGGCCGGACTTCAGTCCGTGCGGCGGAGCGAGTCCGAGGTGAGGTCGGCGAGCGTCGGGTAGCCGTCGACGGCCATGAGCAGGTCGGCCTCGGCCAGCATTGACCGCAGCACGTGCACCACGCCGTTGGCGCCGCCCAGGGCCATGCCGTACACGTACGGCCGGCCGACGCCGACGGCCGTGGCGCCGAGGGCGAGGGCCTTGACGACGTCGGTGCCGGAGCGGACGCCGGAGTCGAACAGCACCGGCAGACCGTCGGCGGCAGCGACGACCGCGGGAAGGCAGTCGAGGGCGGGAATGCCACCGTTGGCCTGCCGGCCGCCGTGGTTGGAGCAGTAGATGCCGTCGACGCCGCCGTCGCGGGCCCGGCGGGCGTCGTCGGGGTGCTGGATGCCTTTGACGATCAGCGGCAGCGAGGTGATCGACCGCAGCCAGGGCAGGTCGTCCCAGGTCAGCGGGTTGCCGAAGAGCTGGGCCCACAGCCCGACGGTGGCCTGCGGGTCCTCCGCCGGATCCTTGCCGAGACGGGCCCGGAACACCGGGTCGGAGGTGTAGTTGGCCAGGCACCGGCCCCGCAGCTGGGGGAAGTTGCCGGTGGCGAGGTCCCTCGGACGCCAGCCCGGCAGCCATGTGTCGAGGGTGACGATGATTGCCTTGAATCCCGCGGCCTCGGCCCGGCGCACCAGGCTCTCGGCCAGCTCGCGGTCGTTGGGCGTGTAGAGCTGGAAGAAGCCCGGGGTGTCGCCGAAGCGGGGCGCGATGTCTTCCAGCGGATCTTCGGTGAGCGTCGACAGCACCAGCGGCACCCCCGTGTGCGCCGCCGCGTCCGCCGCCGCGAGGTCGCCATGGCCGTCCTGGGCACACAGGCCGAGCACGCCGACCGGGGCCATGAACAGCGGCGACGGCAGCGTCAGCCCGAACATCGACACCGACAGGTCGCGGTCCTTGCCCCCGACGAACATCCGGGGCATCAGTCCCCACTTCTGGAACGCCGACACGTTCGCGCGCTGCGTGTGCTCGTCGCCGGCCCCGCCCGCCACATACGACAGCAGCGACGGCGACAGCGCCTTGGCCGCCCGTTCCTCCAGCTCCGCGAACACCATCGGCAGCGCCGGCTGCACACCCTGAAGGCCGCCGAAGTAGATCTCGTACTGGTAGTCGCCGAAGGCCATCGAACGCTCCTCCCGGTTGGTGGCTGTCACAATCCTCCACCAGCTGAGAGCAGCAGCGTACTGCGAATCCACCCAGCCGACCGGCATGATGCTTGTGACAAGTCACAGGATGGGGCCTCGATGATGCTGGACGACGCACAGGTGCCGGCGCTGGTGGATCGGGTGCTGGAACGGCTGGTGGAGCGGCTGCCGAGCTACGGGTCGATGCCGGTGGAGGCGCTGGCCGGCGACGTGCGGCCGATGACGGAGCGGGTGCTCAAGGGATTCCTGGCGGCGCTGCCGGAGGAGGAGTGCCGGCGGGGGAGCTGGTGGCGCAGGCGAGGGAGTCGGCGATCGCGCGCGGCGAGGAAGGGATCCCGATGGAGGCGATCCTGGACGCCTACCTGCTGGGGTTGCAGGAATGCGTGCGGCAGCTGCGGCCGGAGCTCGACCGGGCGTCGCAGGGGGAGCTGATCGACTTCTTCGGGGCGCTGGTGACGTTCCAACACGTGGTGCACCAAGCGATCGCGAAAGGCTTCCTGGAACACCGGGAGAGCACGGTGGGGGAGACGCAAGCGGCGAGGGGAGCGCTGCTGGCGGCGCTCACGGAAGGCGGCGATGCGACGGATGCGGCGCTGAGAGCTGGAATCCGGCTGCCGGAGCGGTACGTGGTGGTGGCGCTGGATCTGGGGCCGCACGAGGACGAGCTCCATGACGGCGTGGATCACGTCATGGCGGGCCGGCGGAAGGTGCGCCGCGTCCGTGCCGAGCTTGCGCGAACCGGCCACGACGTACTGACCGCCCTCTCGCCCACCGGCGGAATCGCCCTGCTGCCAACGCCGGCCGACTTTCCGCTGCACGACCGCCTGACCAGGGCCGCCGGTGCGAAGGTCACGCTGGCCCTGGAGGAGGCGGCACCCGCCGACGTGCCCACAGCCGTCCGCCTGGCCCGCGAAGTGCTTGAGGTGGCGACGAAAACCCGCCGCGAGCCAGGCGCCTACCGGCTGGCGGACGTGCTGCTGGAGTACCAGCTGACCCGCCGCAGTGCGGCAACGCACCGGCTGGCGGAGCTCCTCGAGCCGGTGGACGAAGACCTCCGTCGCACGCTGGACGTGTACCTGGACGAAGGACTGCGCCGCAACGCGACGGCGAAGGTGCTGGGCGTGCACCCGAACACCGTGGACAACCGGCTCCGCCGGATCGGCCGGCTGACGGGGCTCGACCCGACGAGGCCGGCGGATCTGCCGATGCTGCGCGCGGCGGTGGCGGTGCGGCGGATGGCCGGCGACGTTCGTACGGTCCCGAACGACGGCATCGGTTAGTCCGAACGCGTGATCAAGCGGGCCGTCAACGGTCAATCGTTTGGTCCCGGTCGTTTGGCTGCGAACATTTCTGACCGAACTTTGAAGTACCGCCGGCGGAACATGGGGCATCCTCGGAGCAACCCGAGGAAGTCCGTAGGAGAGAACATCCGCATGCCCAGTCATCACACCCCTGCCGTGGTGGTCTGCCCGCGGGTCGTGGAGCGCTTCCTCGACATCGCCCTGCCGGTGTACGAGACGCTCACGCCCGACCACCCCCTGCCCTGCTTCGCGGTGCTGCTGGGGGACTACACGACGACGGCGATCCACGTGCGCGAACTGGAGGTGGGGGCCAACGCCAGAACCACGGACCGCGCGGCGATCGAGGAGTTCGAGACGACGATCGTGCCGAGGTTCGGCAGCGCCTACGAGAACACCGACCGCGGCTACTGGCTGGATCCGGCCGACCTGCTGCGCATCGGCAAGGAGGCGGACCGGACGGGAATGGACATCCTCGGCTCGATCCACATGCACCCGGACTGGCACCGCATCACCAACAAGGAAGCGGAAAAGGCCTGCCCGCTGTCGTCCCGGCCGACGCCGATGGACGAGCACGTGTTCGCCGCCGCCGGCTGGCCGGTCAACATCATCTGCTACCTGGAGCAGGTCAACGGCCTGACCAGCTACAACGTCGAGGCCTGGGACCCGAGCGGCAACCTGTTGCCGCTGCGCACGACTGTGAGGATGGTGGCCGCGTGAGCGACGAGATCAAGGCGCTGTGGCAGCGGATGGCCGAAGGCTGGGCCAACGCGGACGGCGAACGGTTCGCCAGTGTCTTCGCCGAGGACGTCGACTTCGTGAACGTCCGCGGCGAGGAGCAGCACGGCCGGGAGACGGTGGCGGCCAACCATGGTGCCCTGTTCCGGACCCGTTACCGCGACACGAAGCTGACAGCCGAGGTGCACACGATCCGGTTCATCGGCGACGACGCGGCGGTGGTGCACGTGGCGTCCACTGTCCACAGTGGAGAAAACAGCACCGGCACGCACGCCCAGGCGGTGGTGCGGCGCCGCGACGGCGAGTGGCTGATCACGGCTTTCCACAACATGATCCCGGCAACGTAGGAGCAAACCCCATGCCCACCGCCAAGCTGCGCCATCTGGCCTTCACCGCCCGCGACGCGGTCAAGCTCGCGCACTTCTACCGGGACCAGTTCGGTATGCGGATCTTCCACACCGACCCCGACGGCAGCCAGTTCCTCACCGACGGCTACATCAACCTGGCGATCATCCAGCAGGCCCTCGACGGCGACGTGCCGACGGGCTTCAACCACTTCGGTTTCCACGTCGACGACGTGGAAGGCGCGATGACCGGCCTGGTCGACGCCGGCCTGCCCAAGCCCGCGGCCCGGCACACCACCCGGCCGTTCGCCGAGTACCGGGCGATCGACCCGGAGGGCAACTGGTTCGACCTGTCCGGCCACGGTTTCCTGCCGCCCACCGAAGAAAACTGAAAACCGTCGGGGCCGCACAGGAACACCGTGCGGCCCCGACGAGATCACGCCATGTCCACCTCGAACTCGGACACCTGCCCTGCCGGCCAGCCGGTGTTGCCGGTGATGGTCAGCCGCACGTACCGCTGCGATGTGGTGCCGAACGACGCCGTGGCGGTGTTGCCGGACGCCGGATCGAACACGTAACCGCGTGAGGCGACGAGCGTCGACCACGAGTTGCCGTCATTGCTGCCCTGCAAGGTGATCGTCTGCGTGCGGGTGCCCCACGCCGTGGACGGCGGCAGCTTCAGCACGACCTTGTTGATCGAGTACGCCTGGCCGAGGTCGACGGTCAGCGACTGCGGGAAGGCGTTGTTGGTGCTCTCCCAGTAGCTGCTGGCGTTGCCGTCGTTGGCGTTGCCCGGCGGGAAGCCGCCCTGCGACCCGCTGGCCGAGATTCCCTTGCCCAGCGCCAGGTTCGTACCGGACGTCGGCGGCGCTGGCGGACCGGAGTTGGGCGGCGGCCACGTCGAGCAGTTGCTCCAGGTGCCGCTGTAGCCGCTGTTGCCGGAGCCGTTGAAGGTCATCTTCGGGATGGACGTCGGGTACGGGCAGTTGTACGTGCCGACGACGCCGACCCCGCTGGCGGTGACGTTGCTGATCGACACCGTGCCCTGGGTCTGGGACTGCACCACGAAAGTGCCGACGCCCTGCACGGTCGCGCCGTTCACGGTGATGCCCTGGATCGTCTTGCCGGCGCCGTTGCCGTCGATGAACTGGATCGCCTCGTACGGGCTGTCGATCGCCTTGAAGCCGGTGACGTTGATCGTCACCCCGGTGATCGCCTGGTCCCGGGCGTCGAACCACAGCGCGCCGACCCCGAACTGCCAGTTGGGATCCAGCGCCCCGGCCCGCAGCGTGGTGTTGTCGGACACGGTGATCGTGCCGCCGAGCGGCACGCTGCTGAACCGGTTGGCCACCAGGATGCCGCCGCCGAGGGCGTTGGTGTCCTGCACCAGGTTGCCGCTGACCGTGTTGTTCGAGCCGCCGTACAGCGCGATGCCGTTGGCCAGATTCGGCTGCACCACGGTGTTGTTGGTCAGCGAGTTGCCGGAGTCGGCCTGCCCGTTGGACCACAGCGCCAGGCCGTCGTCGCCGTTGTTGCGCAGGTAGTTGTTGCTCAGCGTCGAATTCGTCACCGCACCGTCGAAGTTGATGCCGTCGGCCATCGTGTCGATGATCCGGTTGTTGCTGATGGTCAGGTTGCTCGACGCCCCGTTCATCAGCCACAGGCCGCATTTGGTGTCCTGGATCCACAGGTTCTGCACCACGGATCCGTTGCCCAGTACGCCGTGGAAGCCGTTGTCCGGGCTGCCGTCGTTGCGTTCGGTGACGTCGCCGAAGATGGCGAAGTCGTAGAGCTTGATGTTGCCGGACGCGCCGCCGTTGTTGAAGATGTTGTTGCCGTGCAACGTGGTGTACCACGGGCCGGCGCCGCGGATGGTCACCTGGTCGACCGACAGCGCCGAGGAGATCTCGAACCGGCCGGACGGGATCCACACGGTCTTGCCCTGCGACTTCGCCGCCGCGACGGCGTTGCGGAACGCCTGCGAGTCGTCGGACGAGTCGTTGGCCGTTGCCCCGTAGTCGGTCACCGACAGCGACCCGGACGGCGCCGTCGCCGCGCCGCCGACCTGCTCGAAGTCGGCCAGGTCGATGGTGGCCTGGCTGACGTCGCCGCCGTCGGCCTGTACCCGGACCTTGGCCCCGGCGTTGAGGTTCTGACCGAGCAGCAGCCGGGAGTCGTCGAAGAAGTGGTGGTTCTTCGCGCCCGGGATCCAGCCGGTGTCGATGTACATGTACCGGGAGGTGACGGAAAGCCCGCTGGACAGCTTGGTTCCGTTGACGTACACGGAGAGCCGGCCGGCGCTGCCGTCGGGCAGGCTGTAGTGGACGTTGATCGAGTTGGCCGCCGCCGGCAGCGTGAACTCGACGTACTGGCCCTGCCCGATGCGCACGGCCTGCCGGCCGGACGCCTCGGAGGCCAGGCTGGCCTGGGTGTAGTCGGGCCCGACGGCGGCGCCGTTGGTGGCCGAGCACTCGGCCTCCACCGTGCGGAACGGCACGGACGCGCCGCCGGACGCGGTTGTCGGACAGGTGGCCGCGGCGGCCGGCGCGGCCCCGGTCAGCAGGGCCGCGCCCGAGGCGATCAGCGTCGCGGCCAGCAATACGGGCATGCCAAAGACAGGGTTGGCAGGCTTCATCGACTGCTCGCTTCCTGGTCCCGCGAGGCAGGGTGCGAGACCACGTGCAGCGGACTATACGAATCCCGACACATGGCCGCAAGAGTCAGACGAGACAGTGCAAGAAAATGACAAGCAGGCCGATGGGCGAGCGACGGCCGCACGGGAGGGTGGTGATGGCTGGTTCTGCCTGGTGCCGGCGGCGGCCACGGTGATCATTTCCGTGACCGGTTGGCCGCCGTGGCGACAGCGTGCGCAAGCGCGCGGAAACCCCGGCACAGCGCGACTTCCGGCCGACCGTCACTTCGGTGGCCGGACGCGGCGTGAACCGGGCAGTCCAGTTGGGCAGTGCCGACACCGCGTGCACCGGGCCGACCCATGGGCCGGCGGCGCGCGGACGGGTGCCGAAGAACTCGTCGGCCGCACCCGCGGCCGACGAGACACTCAGCGGGTTTCTTCCTCCTCCGACTCCTCGTCCACGCGGTACACGACGGGCTCGTCTTCCGAAGCCACGACCGGAGCCGCCACGGTGTCGACGCGGGTGGGGGAGGAGATGGCGACCAGGGCGCAGGCGGAGCCGAGCAGGGCCAGCCAGATGCCGGGACCGATCAGCGGGGCCACGTCCTGCCCGGACACACCGGCGATCTCGGCCAGGAAGGTGCCGGTGCTGTAGCCGGCGGCGGCCAGGAAGAGCCCGGCGCCGACGCCGAGACCGCCGGCGACCAGCGAGGCGTTGCGGGTCCAGCCGAACCCGGGCCGCAGCGAGGCGGCGGCGATGAGGATGAGCGCGGCGCCGGCGATCAGGGCGACCACGCCGATGTACTGCTGGATGGTGTGCCCGAGGCCCAGATCGAGGCCCCAGCCGTTGATCGCGGCCAGCGACTCGCCGGTGCTGGACGGCAGCGTGATCAGGTTGGTGAAGGTGCTGACGATCAACAGCACACCGGCGGCGGCCAGGAACGCGACGGCACGGGTGCCGGGCCGCGCCGCGGTGGTCTGGGCGGGAATGGGCGCGGTGTCCTCGTTGGGCATCCGCTCACGGTAACGGCCGGGATGAGCGGGATTCTCGCGGGTGCCGCTCCCGGGAGCCACCTCCCCCGAGGAGCCCGGGAACGGCACCGAGGCCACCGTGCCACACCGACCTTCGGCAAACCTTGAATGCCCGGCCCCACCTCTGATAGTTGGGTGCACGTGGAGTTCCGGGTGCTCGGCGCGGTCGAGGCGGTCAGCGGCGGCACGTCGCTCGACCTCGGCCACGCCAGACAACGTAGCGTGCTCGCGGTGTTACTGCTAGCAGCCAATCAGCCGGTGCCGGCCGATCAGCTGCTGGACCGGGTCTGGGGTGAGCAGCAGCCGCAGCGCGGCCGTGACGCGCTCTACGGCTACCTGTCCCGGCTACGCGGCCTGCTGCCCGACGACGTCGCGATCGTCAAGCGCCCGGCCGGATACGTGCTCACGGTCGACGAGAACACCATCGACCTGCACCGCTTTCGCCGTCTGGCTGCACAGGCCCGTGCAGCCACGTTGAACGCCCTCGCGCTGTTCGACGAGGCCCTCAGCCTCTGGCGCGGCGAGGCGTTCACCGGCACTGACAGCGAGTGGTTAACCGGCATGCGGACAGCGCTCAACGCCGAGCGACGGGCCGTGCAGCTGGATCGCATCGACGCCGCGCTGAACGCCGGCCGTCACACCGACGTTCTCGACGAACTCGCCACCCTGGCCGACGACGATCCGCTGGACGAACGGGTCGTCGCCCAACTGCTGCTGGCCCTCTATCGCGCCGGCCGTCCGGCGGAGGCGTTGCAGCGCTACCACAGACTCCGCGAACAGCTGGCCGATCGCCTCGGTACCGACCCCGGACCGGCGCTGAGGGGTCTGCACCAACGCATTCTCACCGCTGACCCGGAGCTGGACTCGCCCGGCTCGACGCTGGTGCCCCGGCAGCTGCCGGCCGCCCCGGTGTGGTTCACCGGTCGCAGCCCCGAGCTGGACCGCATGACCGCCACGACCGGCACCATGGTCGTCTCGGCCATCGCCGGCGCCGGCGGCATCGGCAAGACCTGGCTGGCCCTGGAATGGGCCCACCGGCACGTCGCAGAATTCCCCGACGGCCAGCTTTTCGTCGACCTCCAGGGCTTCTCGCCGACGGCCGAGCCGGTGCCGCCGACGGTCGCGCTGCGCGGCTTCCTCGGTGCGCTCGGCGTCGAGCCGGGCAAGATCCCGGCCGACCTGGCCGCGCAGTCGGCGCTGTTCCGCAGCACCATCGCGGCCAAGCGGCTGCTGATCGTGCTGGACAACGCCGCCGATCCGGACCAGGTCGTTCCGCTGCTGCCGGGCACCGCGACCAGCGTCGTCGTCATCACGAGCCGCCGGCAGCTGACCCGCCTGGTCACCCGCTACGGCGCTGGCCACCTGCGGCTGGGCGTGCTGACCGAGGACGAGGCCCGCCGGCTGCTGATCAGCTGGCTCGGCGAGGAACGCATCCAGGCCGAGCCGGACGCCGTGGCCGAGCTGCTGGCCTGCTGCGGCGGTTTCCCGCTGGCCCTGGGCATCGTCGCCGGCCGCGCCCACACCGATCCGGACGTGTCGCTCAAGGAGCTGGCCGGTGACCTGCGGTCCGGCATCTCCGCGCTGGACGACGAGGACCCGTCGACCAGCCTGCCGGCGGTGCTGTCGTGGTCGCTGCGGGCGCTCGCGCCGGCCGAGCGCACGCTGTTCGGGCTGCTCGGCATCGCCCCCGGCCCTGACATCAGCCATGCCGCCGCGACCGCCCTCGCCGGGCTGCCCAGCGGCGAGACCAGCGCCATCCTGCACTCCCTGGAGCAGCTTTCCTTGGTGGAGCGGGATACCGCCGGCCGGTATCGCATGCACGACCTGGTCCGCCAGTACGCCCGTGAGCACGTCGAGGCCGATCCGCAGGCGCTGCGCCGGGTGATCGATTTCTACCTGCACACCGCGATCAGCGGCCACGACGTGCTCGACCCGCACGCCACACCGATCGAGCACGACGACCCCGCGCCGGGCGCGCAGCCGCTGTCGCTGGACGGCGACCGGGCGACCATGGCCTGGTTCGACGCCGAGGACCCGTGCCTGCTGGCCGCCCAGCAGGAGGCGTTCGCCCGCGGCTGGTACCGGACGGCGTGGCAGCTGGCCGGCGCTTTGTCGACGTACCAGTACCTTCAGGCCCACATGGAGGACACGAGGTCGATCTGGCAGATCGCGTTGGCCGCCACCGAGCACCTCGACGATCCCAATGCGACGGTCGTGGCCCGCCGCAACCTCGGCAACGCCCTGATTCGCCTGCGCCGCGCGGACGAAGCCATCGAGCACCTGGACGTGGCCCTGGACCTGGCCCGCCGCAACGGAGATCGCCATCAGGAGGCGGTCACGCTCAGCTCGCTCACGTCCGGCCACGCGGCGCTCGGCCAGCACCGTGAAGCCCTGGCCCGTGCGCAGGAATCCCTTGCCGTGTATCGGGAAATGGCCAATCCCGGCCGGGAGGCCATGGCGCTCAACGCGGTCGGCTGGTGCGCGGCCCAGGTCGGCGAGTACGACAGCGCCCGCGAGCACTGCGAAGCCGCGCTGGAGCTGTTCCGCAAGCACCACAACGACCTCGGCGAAGCGGCTACTTTGGACAGTCTGGGTTATATCGCCGATCACAGCGACCAGCACGGGAAAGCTGTCGACCACTACCGGGAAGCGCTGGAGATCCGCCGCAAGCTCGGTCACACCTACCAGGTCGCCGACACCCTCGACCGCCTCGGCCACGCCTACACCGCGCTGGGCGAGTCCGCCCAGGCCAGGGCGGCGTGGGCGGAGGCGCTGGACCTCTACCGGGCGCAGGGGCGCGACGCCGACGCGACCAGGGTGCGGCTAGCCTTGACGCCGTGAGGATCAGGCGGGCGACCGAGGAAGACGTGCCGGCGATCGTCGCCATGCTGGCCGACGACGCACTCGGCGCGACCAGGGAATCGCCGGACGACCTGACGCCGTACCGGAAAGCGTTCCAGGACATCGACGCCGACCCGAACCAGTTCCTCGCGGTGGCTGACCGGGACGGCGAGGTGGTCGGCACGATGCAGCTGACGTACATGCCCGGTCTGTCCCGCAAGGGCGGCACGCGGGCCCAGATCGAGGGCGTGCGGGTGCGGTCCACCGAGCGCGGCACCGGGCTCGGCTCGCAGCTGATCACGTGGGCGGTCGACCAGGCCCGCGAGCGGGGCTGCATTCTCGTGCAGCTCACCACCGACACGACCAGGACCGACGCCCACCGGTTCTACGAGCAGCTCGGCTTCACCGCCAGCCACCTCGGCTTCAAGCTGACGCTCTGAGTGCAGGGAAGGACGCCTTCACTGCACTGGATGCAGTGAAGGCGTCCTTCCCTGCATGCCGTCAGGAGCCGTCAGTGCTTGCGGACGACCCGCTCGGGCTCACCCGGCCGCCAGATCGTCACGTCCATGTGCCCGCCGCCGACCTCGACCGCCGAGGCGCTGGTGAGGTCGGCCGCGTAGAACGGGCTGAACCGCTGCCCGCGCAGGTCGAAGCCGGTTTCCTGGAACAGGTTCTCGGCATAGCGGGCGTGCAGGTCGAGGTCCTGCACGTCGTACACGGTGCCCCACAGCTTGGCGTCCCCGTCGGACACGTCGGTGTCCACTGTGGCTGTGTGCAGGCAGAACCGGGGATCCCGGGCCAGGTCCAGGAACTTGGTGGTGCCGGGCATGCCCCCGAGCCACAGCTGTCCCTCGAAGATGCGGGGTTCCATCGGGCTGATCCGCGGTGCGCCGTCGGAACGCAGCGTGGCCAGGAAGCACAGGTTGCCGGTGGCGGTGTGCCGCCGGTGGAAGATCGCGGCGATCTTCGGCGCGACCTCGGAGAACTCCTGCCAAGTCGTCACCCGTCCGACGGTACGGGAACGCGCGGACGGCCACCGGCCAATATGTTCGGTGAGCAGTGAGACGGCGCCGCTGGCGCGAACGGGAGGGCCGGAGGTGACGGGGCTGCGCGACGCCGACGAGCTGGTCGAGCTGTACGACAACCATGCCCGGACGCTGCACCGGTACCTGGCCATGAGGGTGGATCCGCAGGTCGCCGACGACCTCGTGTCGGAGGCGTTCCTCGTGGTCTGGGAGCGGCGGGCCGACTTCGACCCGAGCCGGGCCAGCCTGCGGGCCTGGCTGTACGGCATCGCCACGAACATGCTGCGCCAGCACGTGCGGTCCGAGGGCCGCCGGCTGCGGGCGCTGGCCCGCGACCACGGCCGCCGGGTCGTGGCCGACCGGCTCGACGACCGCACGGCCGCGGTCATCGACGCCGAGAGCCTGGTCGGCGACCTGGCCGACACGCTGGCCGGGCTGCGGCCCGAGGAGCGGGACGTGCTGCTGCTGGTGGCCTGGGCCGACCTGTCGCCGGCCGAGGTGGCCGAGGTGACGGACACCCCGGTGGCCACCGTCCGGACCCGGCTGTTCCGGGCCAGGGGCAAACTGCGCGCGCGGATCAACGGACAGGAGGGTGAGGACGATGCGTGACGGACTGCGGCCGGCCGAGGACGGTGTGGTCAAGCGGGCGGTGTCGGAACTGCCCGAGATGTCCGACGAGGCCTTCACGGCCGGCCGGGCCAAGCTGCTGGCCCGGATGGGCCGCGCCCCGGAGACGGCTCCCGTGCAGGCGGAGAGCGCTCCGGTAGTCGCGGAGAGCACTCCGGCAGTGCCGGAAACTCCGGCAGCCGTGCCGGTGGCGGGTGCCCCGGTCGTGCCGGCAGCTGCGGCCGCGCCCGGGGCTGCCCCAGCCGCTGTGGTGCCGCTCCAGCGCCGTCGGCGCGGGCACGTGGCGTGGCTGGTGGCGGCCGCAGTGGTGGTCGGCGTGATGGTGGTCGCCCTGGTCGGCCCCTCGGTCGTGCCTCATGGCGACGGACCCGAGCCGAGGATCGGCAGCGCGGTGGCGGCGGAGGCGCTGAGCCAGGCGGCCAGCAAGACCGGGGACGTGGTGCTCCAGCCGGGCCAGTTCCTGTACGTGCGCAACCGCGCGATCTCCGGCGGTTCCGGCAACGGGCCCGGCGACGACGTCAAGTACCTCTACCTCCAGGACGAGGTCTACGAGACCTGGGTGCCGGCCGACCAGGCCCAGACCTGGGAGCACCGGCGGACCAGCTCGGGCCGCAAGACGTTCCTGAAGGGCTCGGCCGCCGACCTGTCGACGACCATCCCGGACCCGATGGTGCTCGGCGACTGGAAGGCCCGTGACGGAGCGTTCTTCGGTGACAAGGAGGCGGCGAACTTCGAGGACCCCACCCCGGCCTACCTGGCGGCGCTGCCCCGCGACCCGAAGCAGCTGTACACGAAGCTGCGGGCCGAGGCCGCGGGCGACGAAGGCATCGAGCTGCTGCGCCGGATCCAGTTCGGGCTGGACACCGGCCTGATCCCGACCGACCTGCGCAAGGCGGTCTTCCAGGCGCTGGCCTACCTGCCCGACCTCAAGGTCGTCGGCCAGGACGTCGACCTGGACGGCCGGCACGGGCAGGCGTTCGGTCTGGTGCACGACTCCCAGCTGGAGGAGCTGATCATCGACACCACCACCGGCCAGTACCTGGGCTCGCGCGTGGTGCTGACCGCCGACTGGCACGGCATCAAGGCCGGCACGCAGCTGAGCAGCACCTCCCTGACCACCAAGGTGGTCGACGCTATGGGCCAGCAGTGATCGCGGCGGCCAGCGCGGCCACCAGACGGTCGCGCCGCTGAGGGTCCATCCGGACGGAGCCGTCCGACTCGATGTGCGCGAACACCGTGCCCATCGAGTCGGCGGCCTGTCCCTGCACGTTGGTGGTGCCCTCCAGGTTGCCGCAGCTCTGCTGCCAGGCCCGGCAGACCGCCATGCCGCCGGCCTCCACGTGGTCGGCCATCTGCTCGTGCAGACGCGTGTGCGGGGTGGAGCCGCCGGACACGACCACGTCGGTGCCGGGCAGGCTGCTGTC
This sequence comes from Kutzneria chonburiensis, assembly GCF_028622115.1. Lineage (NCBI taxonomy): Bacteria > Bacillati > Actinomycetota > Actinomycetes > Pseudonocardiales > Pseudonocardiaceae > Kutzneria > Kutzneria chonburiensis. Next base: position 3,760,385 of record NZ_CP097263.1, on the reverse strand, counting down.
CTCGAAGCCGTGCAGCTGGACCTGGGGCAGGCCCTTGCGGGCCAGCTCGGTGGCCACCAGGTTGAACAGGCTGTTCGCGTTGTGCGCGACATCGGCGGTGCCGTTGGCCGCCCGCCGGTGGGCCCCGGCGATGAGCACCGCGGATCCGGGCAGCGCCCGGTACAACTGGACGCCGAGTATTTCCGTGTTGAGATCGAAATTCGGGTGCGGCACCTCGATGACCTGGCGCGTTCGCGCACCGTAGTCGCCGATGAACAGGCCCCACCCCTGTTCGTCGCCGGGTTGGGTCGCCGCCATGGTGAACCGACGGCCGCTCGTGGAATCGATGCCCGAGGTCAGCGTGAAACCCAATGGAGTAAGCGTTTTCAGCTCACTCTGAGTGTCCTTTCCGCCCGTGAGCAGGGGAATCAGGCCAGACAGGGCCGTTTCTCCCTCACGGACCGTAGGTGGCCGGTACGGCGCGTCCGATTGCAGGGCCGCGGCGAACTGTGAGGCTCGCTCGACCAGGTCGACCTTGGGGATCCGGTCCGGGATGTTGATCACCGCCAGCACCGCGACGCAGACCAGCCCGAACGCTGTGACCAGCCAATTCCGTGCAGACAAGAAGAATTCTCCGAGGGTTTCGGGCTGCCTGGCGGTGGCGCTCGCGGTTGTGTCGTTGCGAATAGTGCTTGCCTTGTGACTCCGATCATACTCTAATAGGCAATGAAGTAGACAGTACGAGTGGAACGCAGCACCTCCGCCGCCGCGTTTGACCGTCCTCTGTGGACCCTGAACATGGAGCGCGCGCGTGGTGGCGAATTCGGCCGGCCCAGAGCCGGTGGAGAGTGGATTTCCGGGCGGACTGCGAGCCCCGCTCGCAGTTGTCGGCGCGGCATTGGTCCTGCTGGTGGCCTGGTGCGTGATCCAGTTGCCGGCCGCGGCCAGCGGCGGCGGCGGCCCGACGGCCGTGGCCCAATCACAAGAACTGCTCGTGAACGACCTGGCCAGAGCCACCGCCGATTCGATAAGCGACGTGGCCGGCGACCTGAGCACGGCCGGCGCCCTGTACACCGTGCACCCGGACCCGTCGCCGGCCGGCACGCTGGCCGCGATCACCCGGGGCACCCCGCAAGCCCTCGGCCTGGCCCTCGTCCAGCGCGGCACCGGCACCCTGCTGGCCGGCACCGGCGCACCGGTGCCGGTGGAGTCGTTGCCGAACAAGGACATCGACCGGATCACCGTCACGCTGGTGCGCGACCAGGCCGGCGGCACGGTGGTGCTCACCGCGGCCCCGCTGACCGGGACCAACTGGCTGGTCCTGGTCACCACCGGCCTGAAGATCCCGGCCCACACGCTGTTGGGGGACCCGGCCGAGGCCCTGCTGCTGACCACGCCCGACGGCCAGGTGGTCAAGTCCCGCGGCCGGTTCGATCCCGGCTACCAGCAGCTCGTGACCACGGCCAGCGGGCGCTCGACGACGGTCGGCAGCATGGTCGGCGACGCCGGCAAGGGGCCGGTGGTCAATGGCTCGCGGACGACGCCGATTGCCGTCTACGCCCCGATTCAGACGGGTGAACCGGCACGGCCACTCGGTCTCAACCTGGTCCTCGTCGGCTCCGCGCCGGCACAGGCGGACGTGCAGACACCGGTGGAAACCGCCTGGGTGACGGCGGTGCTGGCGGCCGCGGTGCTGCTCAGCCTGATGCTGCTGGGATTCGGCTTCGTGGTGCCGTTGCGGCGGCTGCGGGCCGAGGCGCTGGGCGGCCACCGTCGCCGCCGGTACCGGCTTTTCGAGGCCGCCGTGGTGTCGGCGGCGCTGCGCGACGAGATCCTTCCGGTCATGCGTGGCCGGATTTCCGCGCGCCGGTTCGTCCTGCTGGCGGTGGCGCCGCTCCTGCTCTGTTCGGCCGTGGTCGGCGTGGTCGCCGGCGAGACCGTGCCGACCGTGCCGGACCTGGTCGTGCAGGGCGAGCGCGGCCTGGCCGAGGTGACCGCCGGGGCGCTGCGGGATCAGCTGTCGGCCAGCCTGAGTGATCTTCGGACTTTCGCCACCCGGGCCACCGGCGACGTCAACTCGCTGAAACCGGCGCTGGCCAACCTGATCGCGCAGAACAAGCGCTACCGCAGCGTCTACGTCACCGACGCGGACGGCTCCGTCCAGGTCGACGCCGGCCGCGCTCCACTGCGCACAGTGGAGCGACCACCGACCGGATCCGGTCTGCACCAACAGAACACGGCCGGCCGCATCCCCGTGCTCTACGCCAGCACGCCGCTGCCCGACCGCACGCACGTGCTGATCGGCGAGCTCGACGTGACCAAGCTGTCCTCGATCCTGCGGCGCAGCGCGGGAAACGGCAAACTCGTCGACTCCGGACTGCGCACCTTGGCCTCGGCCGACGGCTACCGGGCCTTTGATCCCCTGACCGATCAGGCCCTGAAACAAAGTGTAACAGACGCGTTGGGCGGTGTCGGCCGGCCGGGCACGGATCAGGTCGACGGCCAGTGGTACGTCGTCGCGGCCGCCACCGTGACGGGTTCGCCCAGCACCGATCCGCTGCGCTGGACGGTCGTGCTCCAGCAGCCGCTGACCACGCTTCCCTTGCCGGACAACCTGGTTCGCCGCTACGCCCTGTTCGCCGCGCTGGCCGCCGGTGCGGCCGGGCTGCTGCTGCTCGGCTGGTACCACCTGTGCTTCGTACGGCCGCTGCGCCGTCTCGCCGCCGCTGCGAACCTGATGGAGCAAGGGGATCTGAAGACCGTGATCTATCCGGAGCGGCTCAACGAGATCGGCACGCTGAGCCAGTGCCTCGACGACGCGCGCAGACAGCGGACCCCTGCCGCCGCCCCGGTTCCCCAGCTGGTCTAGGAGCACGGATGCGTTTCCTCTACACGGTTTTCGCGCTGTCCTGCCTGGCGCTGCTGGTATGCGGCATCGTCGAACAGCGCCGGCACGACAAGAACCTGGCCCGCATCACGCATCGCGTGCTGGTCAACGGGATCCGCGGCAAGTCGTCGATCACCCGGCTGTGCGCCGGTGCGCTTCGGGGCGGTGGTCTGGTGACGGTCGCCAAAACCACCGGCACCGCCGCGCGTTTCATCCATCCCGACGCCCGAGAGGAGCCGGTGCACCGGAAGTTCAACATTGCCAACGTGGTCGAGCAGATCGCCATCGTGCGGCGGGCCGCCGGCTACGACCCGGACGTGCTGGTGATGGAGTGCATGGCCGTCGCGCCGCCGTTGCAGGAAATCAACCAGACCAAGCTGATCCGCTCGGACATCGGCGTGCTGTGCAACGTGCGCGAGGACCACCTGGCCGAGATGGGGCCGACGCTGGACGACGTGGCCCGGTCGCTGTGTCGGTCGATGCCGGTCGGCGGCGTGTGTGTCACGGCTGAACGCGAGCGTTTACCCATCCTCCAGGAAGAGGCGGACAAGCGGAACTGCCGGCTGATCGCCGTCGATCCCGAGGACGTGACCGACCAGGAGCTGGCGGCGTTCGACTGGATCACGTTCAAGGAGAACGTGGCCATCGCGCTGAAAGTGGCCGAGCTGCTGGACATCGACCGCGCCGCCGCGATGGAGGGCATGTGGGCCGCGCCGCCCGATCCCGGCGTGCTGCGGGTGGACCGCTACGCCGCCGGCGGCAAGCGGCTGCACTTCGCGAACGTGTTCGCGGCCAACGATCCCGAGTCGACCGTGATGAACATCGAGCACCTGCTCGACCACGGCGCGATCGGCCGGCCGCTGCACATCGTGATCAACTGCCGGCCGGACCGGATCGAGCGCAACGGGCAGATGGGCGCTTTGATCCCGCGGCTGCAACCGGATCGCGTGCTGCTGATCGGGGAGCCGACCCGCAGCGCGCTGACCGCCATCCCGTCCTCGTGGCGGCCGCGGGTGGTCGATCTCGGCGGCCGGCGCAGCGCGCCCGAGCTGTTGGACGCGCTCGTCGCCGGCATCGACGGTCAGGCCTCGCTCGCGGCCATCGGCAACATCCACGGCCAGGGCGAAGTGCTGCTCGCCCAACTGGAAACACTGGAGCGGCTATGATCAGCCAGGAGCTGTCGCCGGAGGTGGCCACCCTGGGGTTGGCCATCGGGTTGTTGTTCTCCCTGCTGTGCTACCTGACCACGAACCTGTCGCCGGGCGGCATGATCACCCCGGGCTGGCTGGCCCTGACCCTGGTCGAGGACTACCGTCGGGCCGCACTCGTGGTGCTCACCACGGCGCTGACGTATCTGGCCACCGTCGGCCTGAGCAAAATCGTGATCCTGTACGGCAAACGGCAGTTCGCCGCGGTCGTGCTACTCGGGGTTCTCTTGCAGACAACAGTGTTCGTGCTGATACAGGACCATTATCCGCTGCTGTACGTGCACGAGACGCTGGGCTTCGTGGTGCCGGGACTCATTGCCTACCAACTGGTTCGCCAGCCGCCCGCGGTGACCGTGCTGGCCACCGGGTCCGTCGCCCTCGCCTCGTACGGAGTGCTGGCCAGCGGTGTGCTGGTCGGTCTGATCCCGACCTCGTAGGAGCCTTGCCGTGAAACACATCCGTGCAGCAGTGTTGCTGACGACGCTGGTCACCTCCGGCGCCGCGGTCGTGCATCTGGCCCAGGCCGAGGACGTGCCGACGAGGGCCCGGGACAACGGGGCGGTCGTCGCCATCGCGCAGGCCCGTCAATCCAGCACCAACTACAGCTTCGTACGCCTTGACGGGCCAGCGCGGACCGCCGTGCTCGACGAACATGCCCGGCTGGTGGCCATGTTCACCGACGGCGCACGAACGACGGTCCTCAGTGGACCGAGCAGGACCTTCGCCGATCCGCAGCGGACCAGCGCCCTGGTCACCACGTCGAACTGGGTTCGCCTGGCCCCGCAGGCGTGGAAATCCGGCGCCGAGAAGGAATCCTGGTTCCGGCCGTGGCTGGAGCAGGCGCTGGGCGACCGCAGTCCCGATATCCTTGCCGTGGCAACGCAGTACGTCGCTTCCGCGCACTACGCCGATGCCGCCGACTACAACGACTTCCTCGGCATCTCCAACCGTGGCGTGAAACCGAGGAAGGATCGCTTCGGCGACGTCGACTCGGCCGGCTTCGTCCGGCTGGTCTACGGCTACCGGATGGGCTACCCGATCGGTGACAACGGCTTGCCGCGCACCCCGCCGGAGATGCCGAAGGCCCCGCTCGGCGCGGCCATCGCCGACAACGCCGTCGGCCAGCCCCAGACCCGTTATCTGGCCCAGCCCGGGGATCTGCTGCTGTTCAGCACCGACGGCAACAAGGGAACCGTCGACCACGTCGGCATCTACCTCGGGGTCGACGACGCCGGCCAGCAGCGTTTCATCGCCTCGCGCGGCACGCCCAACGGCCCCAGTTTCGGCGACTCCAGCGGGCGAAGCGTGCTGGACGACGACGGCCCGTACGCGGCCGGGTTGTGGGGAATCCGTCGCCTCTAAGGCTTGATGGCCACCCCGGCGTAGGGAAGGGAGTTGATGCCCGGGTCGTCGGAGATGCCGCCCATGCCGTCCGGCCGCCACATCGGACAGCCGACGACACCGGGTTCGACCAGGTCGAACCCGTCGAAGAACCGCAGCACCTCGGCGTGGGTGCGCGGGAAGGGCTGGTTGTGGGTGTTCTGGTCGTACACCTTGACGGCGTCGCCGAGGTTGCGCACGTCGCCGTCGGCGGCCACGTGCGAGGCGGCGAAGTAGCTGCCGGACGGGATCGCGTCGCGGTAGCCGGCGACCACCCCGGCGGGGTCCCACTCGTCCGGCATGAAGTGCAGCAGCAGCAACATGAACAGGCCGACGGGCTGGGAGAAGTCCAGCAGCCGCTTGACTTCGTCCGACCCCAGGATGTTCGCGTGGTCGCGGGCGTCGGCGTGCACCACGGCGGCGTTGTCGTTGCCCCGGAGCAGCAGTTCGCTGTGCGCCACGGCGATCGGGTCGCGGTCGACGTACACCACCCGGCAGGACGGGTCCTGCTGCTGCACGATCTCGTGCAGATTGCCCGAGGTCGGCAGGCCGGAGCCGACGTCGAGGAACTGCCGCACGCCCGACCGGACCATGAAGATGGCGGCCCGGCGCAGGAAGGCCCGGTTGAACCGGGCCGCCTGGGGGACACCGGGCATCATCTTGTTGATCTTCTCGGCCAGCTCGCGGTCGGCAGCGAAGTTGGACGCCCCGCCGAGCCAGTAGTCGTAGACCCGGGCCGGATGGGGGATGGTCGGGTCGACCTCCGGCGGCACCCAGCTCAGGTCACCGTTCATGCCCCACCTCACCGTCCACGGCCCGAAGGATCGAGCGTAGACGGCGGCCCCGGCCAGGGCTACCGCAACCCGATCGGGTGGTCCTGGGCGCGGCCACTCGCCGTAGCGGTGCTACACCCCTATCGTGAACCGGCCGCGAACCGATCGTGGGGTGGGAAGGGTTGTCCGCCAACCAGAACGTGACGGAAGACGCGCCGGTCGTGCCCGGGCGGCGTCCCGTGATCGGCCATACCGCCGCCATGCTGCGACGACCGTTGCGGTTCCTGTCGACGCTGCCGGCCTACGGCGAGGTCGTCAAGATCTATCTCGGGCCGCTGCCGGTGTACATGGTGACCGGCCCGGAGCTGGCCATGCGGCTGCTGGCCGCCGACGCCGACAACTACGACAAGGGCATCGTCTTCGACAAGATGCGCCCGCTGTTCGGCAACGGCCTGGCCACCTCCAACGGGGACTTCAACAAACGCCAGCGCCGCCTGGTGTTACCGGCCTTCCACCGCACGCGCATCGCGAGCTACGCCGAGACCACCATGACCCGTTTGGCCCAGGAGTCGATCACCGACTGGCGGGCCGGCCAGGTCGTCGCGGTCGACGAGCACATGCAGAACCTGGTCATGAGCATCGCCGGCCGCACCCTGTTCGCCACCGAGCTCGGCCAGGACGTGCTCGACGAGATCCAGCGCAGCGTGCCCGATCTGCTGGACAACGTGCTGGTACGGGCGTTTTCGCCGCGGTTCGTGGAACGCCTGCCGATCCCCGGCAACCGCAGGTTCGACGCCGCGGCGGCCCGGCTGCGTGACGTCATCCCGCGGGCCGTGCTGGCCGCGCGGGCGGCCGGGACCGATCACGGCGACCTGGTGTCCATGCTGCTCCTGGCCCGTGACGAGGACACCGGCGAGGGCATGACCGACGAGCAGGTGCACGACGAGGTCGTCACCATCCTCACCACCGGCGCGGAGACCACGTCCGTGGCACTGGCCTGGTTCTTCCACGAGATCGCCCAGCAGCCGGACATCGAGCACCGGTTCCACAGCGAGCTCGACAGGGTGCTGGCCGGGCGGCCGCCGACCATGGCCGACCTGCCCCGACTCGAGTACACACAGCGGATTGTCAACGAGATCCTGCGCCGCAACCCGCCGCTGATCCTCATGCGCCGGGCCCGGGCCGACACCACGCTCGGCGGGGTCCGCATCCCGGCCGGCACCGAGGTCGCGGTCAGCCAGCACACGCTGCACCGGGATCCGCGCTGGTTCCCCGATCCCGACCGGTTCGACCCCGACCGCTGGCTGCCGGAACGGGCCGAGAAGCTGCCACGCGGCGCGTTCATCCCGTTCGGCGCGGGGGCCCGGCTGTGCCCGGGACACCTGCTCGCCCAGACCGAGATCGCGGTCGTCGCGGCCACCATCGCCGCCCGCTGGCGGCTCGTGCCGGTGCCCGGCACGACGGTGAAGCCGCGACTGGCCGCCACCATGCAGCCCAACCGGCTGCCGATGACAGTTCTGCCACGCCACTGAGGAGATGTCGTGAAGCTTGTGCGCAAGCTTGCCGTGCTGGTGCTTGCCTGTGTCGCCGGGTTGAGCGGGGCGGTCGCGCCGCCGGCCGCCGTCGCGTCGGCCGCCAACTGCTCGCCGGCCGATCTCCCGGTGCGCTCGCCGGACGTGCTGCCGCTGTTCTCTTCGCCGGCGACGATTCACGGGCAGTTGTGCCTGCCGGATGGGGCCGCGCCTTCGGCGGTGCAGCTGCTGGTGCACGGCGGCACGTACAACAGCGCGTACTGGGATCTGCCGTATCAGCCGGATCAGTATTCGTACCAACGGGATATGGCCAAGCACGGCTACGCCACGTTCGCGGTCGACGTGCTCGGGGCCGGGCAGAGCAGCCATCCGCTGAGCCTGCCGTTGACGGTGTGGGCCGAGGCCGAGGCGCTGCACGAGGTCATCGGGCAGCTGCGCGGCGGCGCGGTCGGCGGTATCCCGTTCGGCAAGGTGGTGATCGTCGGGCACTCCGTCGGTTCCGGCATCGTCGCCTCGGAAGCCTCGACGTACAAGGATGTCGACGGCGTGATCCTGACCGGTGTCACGCACATCCCGTCCATCCCGGCATTGGGCTTGGGCGCGGCGCTCGGTCTGGTGCCGGCTTTCCTGTCGTCGGTGAAGAACGCCGGCGACCCGCTGTACTTCACCACCAAGCCCGGTGCCCGCGGCCCGTTGTTCTACAACTCGGCCGACGCCGACCCGGCGGTGATCGCCGCCGATGAGGCGACCAAGGACCAGGTTTCCGTGCCAGGTATGGGAACCGTGGCCGTGTTCGGCATCGTCGTGCCGGTCACGCTGGGCATCAACGTGCCGGTGTTGCAGGCCGTAGGCTCCGATGACGTGTTGTTCTGCGGCCTGCTGGCTTTGCGGGACTGCTCCTCGTCGGCGTCGTTGCGCGCGCAGGAGGCCCCGTTCTACTCGGCCGCCGCGAAGTTGTCGGTGTACGTGCTGCCCAACGCGGGCCATTCCCTTGCGCTGCACCGCAATGCCGGCTTGTACCGGGACGCGACCCGCGCCTGGCTCGACTCCACGTTGGGCATCTGACGGCTAGTCGGGCCACTCACCGGTGACCCGCTCGTACGCTTTCGCGCCCGCGCGGTCGGTGGCCGCTTTGACCAGCCCGAACACCGCGCCCTGGATGGCCGCGGCCACGAGCACGCGGCCCCAGCCCTGCTCACGATCCGTCGCCGTCGGAGCGTCGTGCTCGCCGGTGGCCACCCGCCAGAGCCGTTTCGACACGGCTCCGGCGGCGGCCCCGGCGAGCACACTCAACAGCATTCCGATTGCCCTGTACCCGAGTTTGCCCATGGCGGCCGGATGCCACCCTGGGTGTCATTCGAAACCGTCAGTACCAGTGCGCGCGGCCGCCGATACGACGGCCGGTGCCGCCGACGATGGCCAGGATCGCGCCGATCACGGCCAGAATGATGCCGATGGTCCACAGCGTCGGTATGCCGAAAATGAAGCCGACGATCAACAGGATGACGCCAAGGGTGATCACGGCTCGACCTCCTTCATTCGTTGTCGACAACCGGATGACCGCCCGATCGGGTCGTGAAACCGGCCATTCGGACCAATATCAGGAGTTTCAACGGTCGTCACCCGCGGTAATCCCTTGAGGTGGACACCGTTGTGCTTGCCGACGTCGACGGCACGCTCGTCGACAGCAACTACCACCATGCCCTGGCCTGGTCCCGTGCGTTCCGCGATTGTGGCGTCACAGTCCCGATCTGGCGGATCCACCGGGCCATCGGCATGGGTGGCGACCAGCTCGTGGAGGCCGTCGCCGGCGACCGCGTGGAATTGCTGCACGGTGACGACGTGCGAGCGGCGTGGGCCGAGCAGGTCAAGCCCCTGCTGCCGGAGATCGCCCCGCTGAGCGGCGCGCGGGACCTGCTGCTCGAGGTGAAGCGGCTGGGCTGCGGTCTGGTGCTGGCCAGTTCCGGCCAGCCGGAGCACGTCGACCACTACCTGGATCTGCTCGGCGCCCGCAATCTGGTCGACGGCTGGACGACGTCGGAGGACGTGGACAAGACCAAGCCGGCGCCGGACCTGTTGGGCGTGGCGCTGCACAAGGTGCCGGCCGAGCGGGCCCTCGCGATCGGCGATTCGGTCTGGGACTGCGAGGCCGCCGGCAAGCTGGGCATTCCCACCGTCGGCCTGCGTACCGGCGGCTTCGGCGAGGCCGAGCTGCGGGAGGCCGGCGCGGTGCGGGTGTACGAGGACCCTTCGGCGCTGCGGGCCGCGCTCCGGGACGTGCTGGAGCTCGTCTGACATCATCGCCGGCATGACTGATGTCGACGCGTTGACGGCACTCACGCGGGGCGACCGCCGGCAGGCGCGGGAGCTGGCCTTGCGCGGCACATCCCTGCTGGCCCAAGCCTTGGCGACCTATCTGGACACCGAGGACACCGGTTCGGTGTACGACCAGCCGGCCGCGTTCGAGGCTTTCATCAGCGGTGGTGGGAATGTCGGCCTGTACGCGGCGGTCGAGGCCGCGCTGGCCGACCAGTACCGTGAGCTGGCACCGTTGCGGCTGGCCGACATCGGCTGCGGTGACGGTCGGGTGATCGGCAATGCCCTGGCACTTGGTGGACATCTGCCGGACTCGCTGACTTTGGTCGAGCCGTCGGCCGCGCTGCTGGCCCAGGCCGTGCGGGCGCTGACCCCTTCGCGGGCCTACGCCGGCACCGTGCAGGCTTTTCTGTCCGAAGTGGACGCCGAGTTCGATCTGGTCGAGTCGACCTTCGCCATGCACACCATCCCGCACGTCGAACGCACGCAGGTCCTTGCCACGCTGCGGCATCGCACCGAGCGGCTGGTGATCGTCGACTTCGACGTGCCGGCGGTCGAGCACGGGGGACCGGAACACCTGCGCTTCCTGGCCGAGACGTACGAACGCGGCCTGTCCGAGTACACAGGAGACCTTGTTGCGCAGGGATTCCTGATGCCGGTGCTGGTGGGCCAGCTGACCCCTGGGGCACTGGCCTCCCGCGCGTCACGGGTCACCTGGGAGCAGCCGGCCACCGCCTGGCGGGAACAACTGGAAAAGGCCGGCTACGCCAGTGTTTCCGTCGTGACACTGCACGACTACTGGTCGTCGCCGGCCTTCCTGCTCACCGCCGAGTGAGCACTACGCCTTCACGTCGAACCTGCCCACGTTCCAGCCGCTCACGCTGACCACCGGCGTCGCACCCTTGAGGTCGGCCGACTTCCAGGTGACGCTCAGGGTCTGCGACTCGCCGGGCCACAACGTGATGTCGTTGTCGTCCCACAGGGTCGAGGTCACCTGGTTGTCACCGGCCTGCTCGCCGCCGCTCGCGGTGCCGCGCCGCACGTCGGCCCGGAGGAAGAAGCCGACCGTCGGCGTGGTCGAGGTGTTGGTGACCGTCACCTTGGTCACCCGGTCCGCGCCGTCCGGCCCGGCCGCCGAGGTCGTCGTGGCGGTCGCCGAGACCTTGGCCGCGGCCAGCGACTGCAGGCCGGTCAGGTCGGCGTACGTGGTCATCGTGGCCTGCGGATTGCCCAGCGTGGACGACCAGTTCACCGCGTCCTGCCTGGTCGGCTGCCAGTACACGTTGCGGTCCACGATCGCGTTGTCCTGCTTGACCAGCAGCTCGACGAAGTACACGTTGCCCGGGGTGCTGGTCGGCACCTTGGGCTTGACCACCGCGTTGCGCACCTGCTGCGGCGCAAGGGAAAGACCGTTGACACCCTGGTCGTCGAGCACCTTTCCGTTGGTGTCGTAGACCTTCGCCTCCACCGACACGTTCGACTGCGTGGTCCCGGACAGGTTGTCCAGCGTCACCGTGTTGTTGTCGATGGCGAACAGCGCGTGCAGCGGCTGGTTGGCCTTCTTCGCGCCGAAGAAGCTGCCGGCCTGGTCGCCGTCGTAGTTGTAGAGGTCCCACAGCAGCGTCGGCCAGCCCTTGTTGGCCTGCCAGTAGATCGTGCCGGTCGACGGGGCCGCCGCGTTGGTCGAGTGGTCCAGGAACGCCTCGAACTGGGCGCGGGTGTTCTCGTAGTTCTGCACCTGCGCCTCCTGCACGTACGAGGCCAGGTCGGTCCACTTGCCGTAGCGGTTGGTCAGCGCGGTGTCGAAGGTGAACAGCGTGCCGAACTTGTAGCCGCCGTGCCCGGTCTCGTAGTTGGCGTGGTACTGGTTGAAGTCCGGGTTCTGCCACAGGTGGGCCTGGTCGGAGGCGTTGAGGAAGCGGTTGATCGAGTCCAGCGTCGGCACCGTGTCGCCGGCGCTCTCCTCGCTGTCGAAGCCCCACGAGCCGCCGGCGTTGGTCCGGTCGTCGCCGCTGTCGAAGTGGCTGGTGTCGTACCAGTAGTTCGGCGGCACGTAGTCGTACGGGCCCTCCTTCTCACCCGACGCGCCCAGCTGCGGGCTGCTCTTGTACTCGGCCGAGGAGATGATCGGCTGGCTGAAGTCGGCCGCCTTGAAGCCCTTGAGCTCGGCCGTCTCCACCGCGGCGCTGGGTTCGTTGTCGCTCCAGCTGTAGGTGAACACGCTGGGGTGGTCGCGCTCGTTCTCGCCGATGGTCTGGGCCGACAGCGTGAGCAGGTTCATGGTGGCGGTGGCCGTGCCCGGCGTCTCCCAGAAGTCGCAGCACTGCTGGCCGGAGTCGATCAGCATGCCGGCCTTGTCCATCTGCTGGAAGAAGTCGTCCGGCGGCAGGTGCCCCTCCAGCCGGATCACGTTGAGCCCCATGTTCTTCAGCAGCGCGACCTGCCGCGAGATGTCGGTCGAGCTGTAGCGCAGGAACAGGTCCGGCGCGAAACCGCCGCCGCGCACCACGAACGGCACGCCGTTGACCGAGTACTGGCGGACGCCGTCCGGCGCGCTCGGCGCCTTGCCGACCAGCGCGGTGGTGATGGTGCGGATGCCGAACTGCTCGTGCGTGCTGTTGCCGCCGCTGACCGTGGTGTCCAATGTGTACATGGGCTGCGCGCCCATCTGGTACGGCCACCAGACCTGCGGGTGCGAGATCGTCTGCACCGGGAACGTGACCGTGGACTTGGAATGCGCGGCCACCGTGACGTTCTGGCTCACCGTGATCGGCGTGCCGCCGGACGGGGAGTGATCGTCGCCGTCGCGGTGCCGGTCTGGCTGCTGCCGCTGGCGTTGGTGACGTCGGCCTTCACGGTCAGCTTGGAGCTGCTCAGGTCGGTGGCGTTGCTCTGCACCACGTGCGCGTTGCCGACGCTGAGTCCGCTGGCCACCAGCAGCTGGATCGGGAACTGGATGCCGGTGTTGTTGTCCGGCGGCAGCTGGTTCCAGTCGACGTCGTCCAGCGTCAGCATCTTGGACGGGTCGTTCGGGTACATCTCCACGGCCAGCGAGTTATTGCCCGACTTCAGCGTGCCGGTGACGTCGAAGCTGAACCTGGTGTACGCGCCGGTCACGGTGGCCGAGGTGGCGACCTCGGTGCCGTTGACCCAGACGTCGGCCTTGCCGACCACGCCGTTGACCACCAGCGACGCCGTCTGGCCGGAGCCGAGGGATGCGGTGAAGTCGGTGCGGAACCACCACGGGGTGGCGAACTGGGCCGTGGTCACCGGGCCGGAGTTCTTCTTCTGCGTGCCGAAGCACTTCTTCATGTTGTCCGCGACGAACACGTCCGGGCACTTGTCGTTCTGCACCAGTGCGGTGATCTCGGTGCCGGGCGCGCCCGCGTCGTCCGGCCGCACCTTGAGCCAGTTCGAGGTGTCGAAGCCGGGCGTGGAGATCTTGGCGCCGCCCTGGGTCGCGGTCGCGCTGCTGAGCACCGTCCAGCCCGCGGTGCCCAGGGTGGTCAGGCCGGGCGGGGAGACGGCCGCGCAGGCGGGTAACGCTCCCGCCAGCGCGAGCGCGGCGACGAGCGTCGCGCCGAGTACTCGCTTCATGGTCAGCTCCTTGCGGACGACGTGACACGAACGAGCGGCGGTGGCGGCATTCCGCTGCTTGGCCCAGTATTAGGAAAGGTTCCTTCCTAATAACCGCACAGCCTTGCGGTTGCCGGCGATCGCTGTCAATAGTCCGGCCGTGTTCGGGCACTTTGCCCGTTTTCCCACGCTTTTCTTCGACCGATTGTGCCCGTGTCCACAGTGGACTGTCGAGGGCCGTTCGGGCGGATCGACTATTCTTCGGCGTCCCCGAGCAAAGGATCGCCGATGGCCGACTTCCGTTTCTCGCCGGACCTGGTGCGGGCGTTGTTGCGCGAGCAGCATCCGGACCTGGCCGACCTCGAGCTGCGGGACGTCGACGGCGGTTGGGGCAACCAGCTGTGGCGGCTGGGGGAGGACCTCGCCGTCCGGATGCCGCGCACCGAAGGCGCTCCGGAGCAGCTGCGCATCGAGCAGAAATGGTTGCCGGCGTTGTGCGACCGGCTGCCCCTGCCCGTCCCTCGTCCGGTTCGCGTCGGTGAACCGTCGAGCCTGTTCCCGCACACCTGGACGATCATGCGCTGGATCGAGGGCGAGCCGGCCGATCACGCGCCGATCACCCGGCTCGACGCCGCCGGGGTGCTCGCCGATTTCCTTCGCGCGCTGCACCTGCCGTCCCCGCCCGATGCTCCGGTCAATCCCGTGCGCGGGGTCCCGTTGGCTGCTATCGCGGAGGGGGCTGCCAGCTGGTTCTCGCACATCGCTGACTATCCTCGCGTCGACAACGCCCTGGAGATCTGGGAAAAGGCCGTCGCCGCCCCACCGTGGACCGGCGCTCCGCTCTGGCTGCACGCCGATCTCCACCCCGCCAACGTCGTCGTCCGGTCCGGCCAGCTCACCGGCGTGATCGACTTCGGCGAGCTGTGCACCGGCGACCCCGCCACCGACCTCGCCGCCGCGTGGATCTTGCTCCCCGCCGGCGCCGCCCCTGCCTTCTTCGACGCCTACCAGCACGCCGACGACGCCACCATCACCCGTGCCCGTGGCCTTGCCGTGCTGAAGTCCTTGGTGCTCATCAGCATCGGCCAGAACGGCCGCCTCGGCCGGCCCGGCGGCAAGCCCACCTGGGAACCGGCCGGCTACGCCGCCCTCGACCGCGCATTGGCGTTCTGATCAGCCTCGGGAGGACTCGGCCGCTGGATCGCCCTTTCCGGACGTTACGCCCAATTCGGCATCAAATCCCCGAAGCCGAGACGGTTGTTGAACCGCCGCTGGGCCTCGAACAGCACGTCGTTGACCTGTTCGACCCCGGCATCGGTGAAGTCGACGACACTGCGGAAGGGCCTCGTGCCCGGCGGCAGCGCGAGGATCCTGACGATCTCGTCGGCCACTGCACGTGGGTGTGCATCGGTGCTGAACAGTGCCTCGACGGCGCCGCCCAGGCTGGCGACGAGGTCGTCCAGGGCGGCGTAGGCGTGACTGCGCTGTTCGTCGCCGGCCCGACTGGCATTGGGGAAGTGGTCCGTACCCTGCGTGAACGGCCCCGGCATCACGATCGTGGTCTCGATGCCGAACTGGCCCACCTCATACGCGGTGGCTTGGGCCAGTGCGTCCGCGGCGATCTTGGACGCCACGTACGGTCCGAGGAACGGCGGCAGGACCACGGAGGTCGTGCTGCCGACATACAGCAGTGTGCCGCCATGGTTATGCCTCATGTGCGGCAGCACTGCACGGTTGACCCGTTGGATGCCGACAGTGTTGATGTCGAACAGACGCTGGACGTCAGCCGGAGTGAACGCCTCCACGTAGCCGATATAGAGATGGCCGGCGTTGTGCACGACAGTATCGAGCCGGCCTCGTTCGTCCAGCACCGTCGCCACCGCCGTTTCGGCCGACCGCTGCGACTGCACGTCAAGCTCCACCACGCGCAGATCCCAGCCTTCGCTCTTCGCGGTGTCTTCCAGCTCCCGGGCATGCTCCCTGCTGCGGCCCGCAACATCCAGCATGCTGGCGTACACGGTGTGCCCCGCCGCCGCGAGCGCCCGAGCAGTCAGATTGCCGATCCCGGTCGCCGCGCCGGTGATCAGAACTACGGAGGTCACGTTCGTTTCTCCAGCCGGGTCAGAAGGTCTGTTCACCGAGCACGTCCAGGAACGCGAAGTCGGCGGCCGTGGTCGAGCCGGGTTGCGGCCGGAAGATCACCAGGCGATGTCCGGTGGCGCTGCTCAGCACGATGTCGCACTGCACGTCCAACGGGCCGGCATGCGGATGCAGCAGTTTCTTGCGGGCCGATCGCAGCGGTTCCACCGCCATGTCGTCCCAGTGCTTCGTGAACTCCGGGCTCGTGTTCAGCAGGTCTGCCACCAGCCGTTCAGCCGCGTTGTCCCCGCCCCGCCGCGCCGTACCTGCTCGCAGGTCCGACACGTAGGCCCGCCCGATCCCCTCGTGCTCTTCGACCACGTTCAGCGCCCGCGACGCCGGGTCCGTGAACCAGCGCCACGTCACGTTTCCCTCGAGGTCGTCCCCCAGCTGCCAGGAGCCGAACAGCGCTTGGCTGAGCCGATTCTGCGCCACCATCGTCGTCAGGTCGTCGATCACGTGCGCCGGCACGGTGGTGAGCGCGTCAAGCAGAAACATCATCGCCGGATCCACATACTCACCCGCCGCCCCCGACACCGGCGGGGCGTACCCCGCCAGCCGGTAGAGATGGTCGCGTTCGTCCACCGACAACCTCAGCGCCCTGGCCAGCCCCGCCAGCATCGCTTGCGACGGATGCGCATTACGCGACTGCTCCAGCCGTTCGTAATAGTCCACCGACACATTCGCCAGCATCGCCACCTCCGCCCTACGCAACCCCGGCGTCCTCCGCCGACCCCCAGCCGGCAGCCCCACATCCCCCGGCCTCAGCGCCTCCCGCCTCGCCCGCAGAAAACTCCCCACGTCGTTGTGTTTCACGGTTTCCTCCTGCCCCGTTCGGCTTGCGCCCTGCACCTGCGGCAGTCGCGCCGTTCACCACCAGGCGGCCCCGCATTGCTCCGTGCCCTGAGAAAGCTCCCCATGTCGTTGCGCTTCACCCGTTCCTCCGCCCCGCACCTCCAGCAGCTGCAGTCCGGCCGTTCACCGCCGCACGGCCCCCTGACGCGGTTCACGACTACTCCTGGATGGCCTGCATCGCCATCGGAACGTAGCGCTCGCCCGCCACCTCGCCGGCCGGGATCGCCGCGTCCAGTTCGGCCAGCGTGTCGGTGTTCAGTGCCACTGTCGCGGCGGCGACGTTCTCCTCCAGATAGGACCGTCGCTTGGTGCCGGGAATCGCCGTCGCACCCTGGGCCAGTACCCAGGCCAGCGCCAACTGTCCGGGCGTGACACCGTGTCGGTCGGCGATCGCCCGCACCCGGTCGGCCAGCACGAGGTTGTGGGCCAGGTTGTCGCCCGCGAAACGGGGAGCGGTGCGCCGCCAGTCCTTGTCCGGCAGACTGTCCAGCGAGCGCAGCTGCCCGGTGAGGACACCTCGCCCCAGCGGCGCGTAGGCGACGAAGCCGATGCCCAGCTCCCGAACCGTGTCGAGCACGCCGTTGGTCTCCACAGTGCGGGTGAACAGCGAGTACTCGGTCTGCACGGCCGACAGCGGCGCCGCACGGTGGGCCGCTCGAATGCTCTCCGCCGACGCCTCGCTGATGCCCAGGTAGCGGACCTTGCCCTCGGCCACCAACTCGGCCAGCGCGCCGAAGGTCTCCGCCACCGGCACGTTCGGGTCGACCCGGTGTTGGTAGTACAGATCGATGTGGTCGCTGCCCAGCCGGCGCAGCGAACCCTCCACCGCGTGTCGCACGTAGTCCGGACGCCCGTTCGGGCCGCCGGTGATCCGGCCCGCCTCGTCCAGTGTCACGCCGCCGAACTTCGTCGCGAGCACCACTCGGTCCCGGTCGCCCCTGACCGCCCGGCCCAGCAGTTCCTCCCCACTGAACGGGCCGTACATGTCCGCTGTGTCGTACAACGTGACGCCCAGCTCCATCGCCCGCCGAATCGTGTCCGTCGACTCGACGTCGTTCGGCGTGCCGTACATCGCCGTCATGCCCATGGTGCCCAGTCCTTCGACCGACGTCGTCAGGCCCTGGCTGCCCACCTCGTGCGTCTTCATGCTTGCCAGCCTGCACCGCTGTTCAGTCGCGGTGAACGTCCACCTTGGACCCGTCTTACGAGGACGACGCTAAACCTTCGCCTGCTCCCGAACCGGCCGGATCGCCGCCGGCACCCCTCCTCCTTCCGGGTACGTGCACGTGAACGTCCCGTGATACCCGAACAACGGGCCGAACCTCCGGTTGACCACCTTCACGTCGATCCGGAACCGCCCCAGCTCGTCGTCGTAGCTCTCCCGCACCTCCGCCCTCCCCGTCACCCACTCCGGCACTCGACCGTGAAGCGCCCCTTGGTGAAACCGCTGCTCCCCACTCCTGATCACCAGCCCACCTCGCCCGTCCACCTCCATCCCCAGATCCACCGACACGTGCTGATGCGTCCCCAGATAGTCCACAATGGACCCCCGCTCCGCGCTGTAGATCATCGTCGCGTCCCACCTCCGCGGACGCTCGAACTCGAACGTGCGGACGAACGTCACCGTCTCCCGCCCTCGCGTGTCGCGGTAGGCGTAGTTCTCAATGGTGAACGGGATGTCCGTGCCCCCGGTCGGCAGCAGAATGTTCCGCTTGGCCCCCAACCACAGAAACGGCCGGGTAAACCCGTTCCCGTGCCACACCCGCTCCATCCTTCCCTTGCCCACGCACGCGACCCCATCCCCACTCCCGAACCCGAACCGCCGCTGCATTTCCGGATGCAGCCGCCCGAAGTCATTACCCAGCGCCCGCTGAAAGATCGATGTCATACCCGCTCCAACGTCTCGAGTTTCTCCGACCCCGCCGACCTGCGAGGCCGGCATTGTGTGAACCATGGCCACCCCGGCCCGATCCAGTCGCCGCCGTCCCTGCGCCGTTGCCGAGCGGCGGTCCCAGCGGCTGCCGCCAGCACCTTCTGCTGACGTGCCCTCCGGTGTCTGCACGTTAGTGGCGCTCAGCAGGGTGGCTGGATGGCGTGCGGTCTGGAGGACGTCGTCGGCATCGCCGGGCTGCGGGCGTGGAAGGTGCTGGCGGGAGCAGTAGACAGCCGAGCGTGATGGCGGCGGCGAGTAGCGCAGGCGCGGTGAGCCAGGCGGAGGTGCTGAGGGCGACCCGCCAGGCGGCGTCAAGCAACGCCCACCGCAGGGATGCCTCCGGGGGCACGCCGCGTTCGAGCCACAGCCGAAGCCGGTCGAACGACCAAGCGGTGCCCCAACCCAGCAGGCGACGGAAAGGGAGATCGGCCAGCGGGCCAAGTCGGCCCCAGCCTGGCTGGTAGTCATACCCGGTGGCGAAACGGATGCCGGCGCTGATCGGCTCGTACCGCCAGTAGCCCGACCCGCGGCGGATCAAGGACAGCGGATGGGCCGAACTGAACCGCAGGGCCGAGGTTCGACAGCCGTCGGGCCTGGTGCGCTCGCCGACGGTGACGCCGGTGCCGCCGACCACCAGGCCGGGAAAAACCCGCACGGTGTATCGGAAATGCTGCTCAGGACCGGTCTTCGGCAGGTAGTCGATGCGCGTGAAGCGCAGGTCCCACCGCTGGTGCAGCCCGGGATCCTGAGTCCGCCGCCACACCTCGTCGAGGTTGGTGCGGATCATCGTCTCCACGTACAGCCGCCGCGTCAT
The DNA here is from genome assembly GCF_028622115.1 of Kutzneria chonburiensis. Lineage (NCBI taxonomy): Bacteria > Bacillati > Actinomycetota > Actinomycetes > Pseudonocardiales > Pseudonocardiaceae > Kutzneria > Kutzneria chonburiensis. Next base: position 3,740,993 of record NZ_CP097263.1, on the reverse strand, counting down.
CGGGCCTCCCCTCCCGTTTGAGCGATCGCTCAAACGGGAGGTTAGCGGAATTTGAGCGGACGCTCAATCGGCTACCTGGTGAGGATGCCGCGGACGTAGCGCATGTCACCCATGCGCATCTCGTCGGCACCGAGGGAGGCAAGGTCGTTGGCGGCCAACAGGTCTCGGATGGTGTCACCGGTCATTGCCCAACCGAGGCCGGCCAGGTGCGGCTCGGCTTCGTTGCGCTCGCCGAAGTAGCGCAGCTTGGCCATGTCGGTGTCGTAACTCCGCGCCCGCCAGCGTGCCGACATGCGGTCGAGCTGTTCCCTCGTCTGCTCCTCCTGGCCGGGACGAGGATTGGGCCGGCTCTCGGTGGCGACGCGACTGCCGGGCGCGCTCAGGGCGGTGATGGTGTCGAGCAAGGAGTCCTGCGCCTCGGGCGGCAGGTAGCCGAGCAGGCCTTCGGCGCTCCATGCGGTGGGGAGGGCAGGGGCGAACCCGGCCGCGCGCAGGGCGGCGGGCCAATCCTCGCGGAGGTCGACGGCGACGACGCGCCGGTCGGCAGTGGGGGAGGCGTCGAGTTCAGCCAGGGCACGGGACTTGAACTCGATGACGGACGGCTGATCGACCTCGTAGACCATGGTCCCGGCCGGCCAGGCCAGTCGGTACGCACGGGAATCCAGACCCGAGGCCAGGATCACGACCTGGGTGACGCCGGCGGCGGCCACGTCGAGGAAGAACTGGTCGTAGAAGCGGCCGCGGATCTTGGCCACGTCGATCCACACCTGTTCGACCAGGTCGCCGGGCGGCACCTCGCCGGTGGCCAACCGGGTGATGGCGTCCACGCCCACTGCACGGACGAGCTGTTCGGCGAACGAGTCGTTGAACAGCGCCGGATCCTGACGGCTCGCGATGGCTCGGGCGGCGGCGGCCATCGTGGCGGTGGAACCGACGCTGGAGGCCAGGTCCCATGTGTCACCGTCGCGCCTGGTGGAAGTCATGGCCGCGACTATGCCAGCGCCCTCTGACACTCCGGCCCCGGTGCGGGCGAGCGTTGACCCTGCTGAAACACAGACGTACAGTCTCGCTGAACATTTGCAGGAGGAGGCGGGCATGGACGTCGAACTACGGGCCATCGGCAAGCGCTTCGGCGGTGTTCGAGCCCTGCACGACGTGTCGCTGCACGTCGAACCGGGTCAGGTGCACGCGGTGCTGGGCGAGAACGGGGCCGGCAAGTCGACGCTGATCAAGGTGTTGACCGGGGTCGTCCAGCCCGACGCCGGCGAGATCGTGGTTGACGGGCGTTCACTGAAGCTGCACACGCCGCGGGCGGCACGGGAAGTCGGCATCACCGCGGTGCCGCAGGACGTCGTCCTCGTGCCCCAGCTGCCGATCGGCCGGAACGTGCTGCTGGGCCTGGAAAACCGACTGGCCCGGAAGACGACGTTGTCGGCGGCGGAGCGGAACGTGGTCGAGCGGGCGCTCGCCCAGGTCGGAGCGGATTTCGACGCCACCGTGCCCACGGCCGCGCTGAGCGTGCCGCAGCTCAGGCTGGCCCAGCTGGCCCGGGCACTGATCGGCACCGGCCAGATCGTCGTCCTGGACGAACCGACCGCCGCGCTCTCCGCCGCCGACGCTGATCACCTCTTGGCCCGGCTCGAAGCACTGCGCGACGACGGCAAGGCCATCGTCTACGTCTCCCATCGCCTCAGCGAGGTCACCCGCCTCGCCGATGTCGTGACAGTGCTGCGCAACGGCCAGGTCGCCGGCCGCTTCGACCGCGGCAACCTGGACCGGGCCACGATCGTGGAGGTCATGACCAAGCGGTCCGAGGAAACCTTGGTGCCGCAAACGGAATCCGCGCCGCCGGGGCCGGTGGTGCTGGAAGTCCGTCAGCTCGCCGCCGACGGTCGGTTCGAGGACGTGTCGTTCACCGTGGCTGGACACCGCATCCTCGGCATCGCCGGCGTGCAGGGTTCGGGGCAGGGGCAGTTGCTGGCGGCCATCGCCGGCCAGGACGGCTACGACAGTGGAGAAGTGCTGGTCGGCGGGCAATCGATCAGTCGGGGGTCGGTGGTCCGGGCCTACCGGGCCGGGCTGGCATTGGTGCCGGCGGACCGGCGCGGCGCCGGGATCGTCGGCCGGATGTCGATCCAGCGCAACCTGGCCCTGCCGACCAGGTCGACGGGCACGCGACGCCTGGGCCTGAGGCTCCTACGCCGGGAAGCGGCGCTGGCTCGCGACTACGTGCGGGATTTCCGCGTGCGGTGCAGCGACGTCGGCCAGCACGCCGGCACGCTCAGCGGCGGCAACCAGCAGAAGGTCTCGCTGGCCCGCGCGCTCGCCGCCGACCCGAAGGTGCTGCTGATCGACGAGCCGACGCAGGGCGTCGACGTCGGGGCCAAGGCCGAGATCCGGGCGCTGCTGAGACACGCCGCGACGGACCGCGCCGTGGTGATCGCCGCGTCGGAGTTCGAGGACCTCATCGGCTTGGCCGACGACATCCTGGTGATGCGCTCGGGCCGCGTCGTGGCCCGCTTGGACGGTCGCCGCACCGACTACGGCGAGGTCCTCCACCACGCCCTGCCGTGAGGAGTCACGGTTCGAAGGGGGCGTGGACCATCCAGATGCCGATGGCTGGCTCCTCACCGGCGTTGAACAGGCGGTGCGGTGTGGAGGAGTCGAAGTAGATCGAGTCGCCGGGGCCGATCTCGGTGGTGTCGAAGCCGACGGTGACGCCGAGGCGGCCGCTGAGCAGGTAGCCGAACTCATGACCCTGGTGCTGCTGACGGAGGCCGTCGGCGCAGGAAGCGCCGCCGACGTCGTAGGTGATCTTGAGGAAGTCGACGCCGGGCACGTCGCACGGGGTGAGGCGCTCCCAGGTGATGCCGCCCTCGAGCCGAAGCGTGCCGCGCGACTCGGCCGGCTGCACCATGGGGGCGCCGATGAGCTTCTGGATGGCGGCGACCGAAGCGGGGGAAGGCTCGACGCCGTCGAACGGCCCGCTGATCGACTCGGCCACCACGATGGGCTTCGGCCCGTCGCCCTCGAACAGCTCGTCGACGGTCAGGTTGAGGTGTTGAACGAGGGCGTACAGGGTGGCCACCGACGGCCGCGCCTTGCCGTTCTCGATCTGGCTGACCAGGCTGGCCGACACGCCGGCCTTGCGGGCCAGTTCCCGCACGCTGATGCCGACTTCGGTGCGGCCGCGGCGCAGCCGCACCCCGATGTCGTCCAGTGCGCTGCCGCGATCGGCCTGCTCACCCACTGTTCGGGACGGTTGCACAGTCGTCTCCCCTGCTCGCGCGCGGTCGGCCGGTGTGGTCCGAACCCGGGACGGCCCGAACCGTTGACTTTTATCGTACACAGCTGCATGGTGTTCAACCATGATGGACAGTGGCACTCCGAAACCCTGGGGGAGTGTTCAACGTATTTTAACGACCGGCCGCGCCGAGGTGCAGATTTTCGTCGCGCTGGTGGTGCTGGCCGGCGTGTTCACGGTCGGCCAGGGCGCCATGTTCGCCGACCTGACCAACCTGGACAGCATGGCCCGGGTCGGCAGCATCCTGCTGGTGGTGTCGGTCGGCCAGATGTTCGCGCTGGTCGTCGGTGGTTTCGACCTGTCGGTGGCGGCCACCATGGGCTTCGCCAGCACGGTGTCGGCGCTGCTGATGCACGGCGGAGCCGCCCCGGGCCCGGCGATCGCGGCCGGCGTCGGCTGCGGTGTGCTGATCGGCGCGGTCAACGGGGTGCTGATCGCGTACTTCCGGATCAGCCCGTTCGTCGCCACGCTCGGCATGCTGACCTTCCTCACCGGCTACGCCAACCTGCTGGCCGGCGGCCAGTCGGTGTCCGGGCTCGACCCGGTGTTCACCACCTATCTCGGCAGCGGTGACTGGGGATTCCTGCCGGCCGGCCTCGGCGTGGCGATCATCGTGCTCGCCCTGGCCTGGGTGATCACCGCGCGCACCCGCTTCGGCCTCTACCTGTTCGCCGTCGGCGGCAGCACCGAGGCCAGCAAGCTGGCCGGTGTGCCCGTCCCGGCCGTGCAGGCGGCGGCGTACTGCCTGTGCGGCGGGCTGTCCGCGCTGGCCGGGCTGCTGCTGTCGGCCCGCGTCGGCATCGGGCAGGCCGCGCTCGGCCTCAACTACGACCTGTTGTCCATCGCCGCGGCGGTGATCGGCGGCGTCGCCATCGGCGGCGGCACCGGCCGGCTGTTCGGCGTGGTGCTGGGGGTAACGCTGTTCACGGTGCTCACGACCGGCCTCGACATCGGGGCGGTCGACGAGTTCACCCAACAGATGATCACGGGCGGCGTGCTGGTGTTGGCCGTCCTGCTGGCCCAGTCGCGGGCCCGCCGTCGGGTCCGGCTCGGCCGGACGTCCAGTGCCGTCCCCGGAGAACAGTCATGAGAAGACCACTGATCGCCCTCTGCGCGGCCGCCGTCGTGGCCACCGCCTGCACCGCCACCCCCAAGGCCGAGACGGCCACGACCCTCGGCCAGGCCGCGGCCTGCGATTCCAGTCTGAGCCAGCAGGAAGTGCTGGCGTTCAAGGCGCCCAAGGCCAAGAAGCCGTACAAGATCAGTCTGATGGAGGTCAGCCTGGCCGGCTACTACTACCAGGCCAACGTGTACGGGGCCGAGCAGGCGGCCAAGGATGCCGGCGTCACCCTGACCACCACCGCCGGCCAGGGCTACGCCAGCCCGGCCCTCCAGGTGTCCCAGGTGGACAGTGTGCTGGCTCGTGACCCCGACGCCATCGTGCTGTTCCCCAGTGACATCAACGGTTCCGTGCCGGTCGTGGACAAGGCCAAGGCGCGCCAGGTGCCCGTGGTGGTGCTGGGCACCCAGCTGGCCTCGAAGGACACGGCCGCCTCCGTCATCCAGGACGACTACACGCTGGGCAAGATCGGCGCGGACCAGCTGGCGCAGGCGGTGCCGCAGGGCGGGCCGGGCATCCTGATCGCCGGGCCGGGCAACGCCACCTGGTCGCTCAAGCGCGTCGCCGGCTTCCAGGACGAGTTGAAAGCCAAGTACCCCAACCTGAAGGTGGTCGCCGCGCCGACGCAGCCGGTCGACCCGGCCCAGGGGCTGAAGGACTTCACCAACGCGGCGCAGGCCAACCCGGGCATCAAGTGGGTGTACTCGGTGTACTACTACCAGCTGCTGCCCGAGTCGATTCCCGCGCAGTTCAAGGGAATCCCGTTCATCACCACCGGGTACGAGCCGACGGCGATCAAGTCGTTGCAGAACAACAGCCTGACCGCCACCGCGTCCGTGCAGAACGTGAAGATCGGCTACCTGGCCGTGGCCCGCGCGGTCAGCGTGCTCAACGGCGACAAGCCGCCGGCCACCACCTGCCTGCCCGCGCCCACTCTCGGCAAGGGCGACATCGGGTCGCCGACCGCCGACGCGGACCTGTATCCCGACGGATACACCGTATCGGCAAGCCACTGAGGGTCTTTCCCCGTACGAAAGAGGCATACTTTGAGCAGCATCACCGGCACGACCGGCACCATGGCCGTGGACTGGGAGCAGCGGATCGACTTCGACCGGCTGCGGCGCGACCGGCTGGCCCGGCTCCGCGCCCAGCTCCACCGCTCCGAGCTGGGCGCGGTGCTGGCGTTCGACTTCGCCAACATCCGCTACATGACGGCCACTCACATCGGCACCTGGGCGGTGGACAAGCTGATCCGGTTCAGCCTGCTCACCCGCACCGGCGAGCCGATCTCGTGGGACTTCGGCTCGGCCGCGAAGCACCACCAGCAGCACAATCCATGGCTGATGGACGGCGAACCCCGGGCCAGGGCGGGTATTTCGACCCTGCGTGGGGCGTTCCACCCGGACGCCGGGATCGCGCAGGAGGTCGCCGCCAAGATCAAGCAGGAGCTGGACGCGGCCGGCCTGGCCGGCGAGCCGCTCGGTATCGACGTCGTGGAGCCGCCGGTGCTGTTCGCCTTGCAGGAGGCGGGAATCCGCGTCGTCGACGGCCAGCAGGTGTTCCTCGAGGCGCGCCGGATCAAGACGTCCGAGGAGATCGGTCTGCTGACCCAGGCCGCTGCCATGGTGGACGCCGCGTACGAGGACCTGTACGAGTTCCTGCGGCCCGGGGTTCGGGAGAACGAGACCGTCGGTCTCGTCGCCAAGAAGCTCTACGACCTGGGTTCCGAGTACGTAGAGGGCGTGAACGCCATTTCCGGCGAGCGTTGTTCCCCGCACCCGCACGTCTACTCCGACCGCCTGATCCGCCCCGGTGATCCGGCGTTCTTCGACATCTTGCACAGCTACAACGGTTATCGCACCTGTTACTACCGCACCTTCGCCGTCGGTTCGGCCAGCCGGGCCCAGCGCGACGCCTACACCCGGGCCCGCGAGTACATGGACCTGGCCATCGCCGCCGTGAAACCCGGCGCGACCACCGCCGACATCGTGAGCCTTTGGCCCACTGCCAAGGAGTTCGGCTTCTCCGACGAGGAGGCCGCCTTCGCGCTCCAATATGGACACGGGGTCGGGCTGTCCATCTGGGAGAAGCCCATCTTCTCCCGGTTGGTGTCGCTCGAGCACCCGGAGACCTTGGAGGAGGGCATGGTCTTCGCCCTGGAGACCTATTGGCCCTCCGCCGACGGCGTCGGCGCCGCCCGGATCGAGGAGGAGCTCGTCGTCACCGCCGACGGCTGCGAGGTGATCACCAAGTTCCCCGCCGAGAACCTGATGGTGGCCGGCGGCCGCCGTTACTACACAGTGGACGGTCCGATGAACTCGTTGCGGGAGGCCCAGTCCCACTTGAACACCCCCGCCGGCCGCGGCGAGCCGAGCTGACGCCTCCCGCCACTCGGCCACACCGGCGGCCGCCCGGCGCTGCCGCTCGGCCACAGCAGGCTCGGCATACCGCGCCCATTCGCCCCCGGCTGTAATCGGCCCTCCGGGCATGGCCGCGGCTCGGCGACAGCCGGCTCGGTGTTACCGTTGGCCGTTCAGCCATTTCTGTTGCTGGCTTGCAGGGTGGTGCTGCGGCTGGCCCGATGGGTGTTGCTGCTGGTCGGCGACCGCTGGTTCGGCCATACCTACTTGGCCGCTCCTGCGGCTGGACCGCATGGTGTGGCCATCGCTCGGACATGGTCGGCTGGGCCAACTGCCGGCGGCATCTGCTTGACCGCTGTGGTCGGTTTGGTTGTGGTGCAAGGCGACCGAGGGCCGGGCAGTGCGACGCGGGTGCGGCCCGGCGATATCCCGAAAAGCCCGAGGGGCGCCTCCCCGGTGGGGAGGCGCCCCTCGCGGCGGGTGCGGTGCTCAGTCGGCGTGGCGGGGGTAGTCGGTGTACCCCTTCTCGTCGCCGCCGTAGAAGGTGGCGGGGTCGGGGGTGTTGAGGGGCCGGCCCTTGGCCAGACGCTCGGGGAGGTCGGGGTTCGCCAAGTAGTTGGCGCCGAAGGTGAGGATGTCGGCGGTGCCGTCCTCGAGCAGGGCGAGTTCGGCGGGGCCGGTGTGGGAGCCCGGCGTGAAGGGGTTGAGGATGAAGGTGCCGTCGAACTCCTTGCGCAGCCGCAGAGTGATGTCCCGGTGCGGCCCCTCGAAGACGTGCAGGTAGGCGAGACCGAGGGGGCGGATGCCGTCGGAGAGGGCGGCGTAGGTGTCGTGGGGATCGTCCTCGCGGATGTCGTTGTTGGTGACGCCAGGGGAGACGCGGAGGCCGACGCGGTCGGGGCCGATGCGGTCGGCGACGGCGCGGGCCACCTCGACGGCGAAGCGGACGCGGTTCTCGGGGGAGCCGCCCCAACGGTCGGTGCGCCGGTTGGCGTTGGAAGACAGGAACTGGTGGATGAGATAGCCGTTGGCACCATGCAGCTCGACGCCGTCGAAACCGGCCTCGACGGCATTGGCGGCGGCCTTGGCGTAGTCCTCGACGGTGGCAGCAATGTCCTCATCGGACAGTTCGGCCGGGTCGGACATGGCCTGCATGCCGTCGCCGGTGAAGACCTGGGAGTCGGCGGCGACGGCGGACGGACCGACGTGCTGGAGGCCCTCGGGCAGGAAGCTGGGATGACCGACCCGGCCGGTGTGCATGAGCTGGAGGAAGATCCGGCCGCCACGTGAGTGCACGGCGTCGGTGACCTTGCGCCAAGCGGCGATCTGCTCGGCGCTGTGAATCCCGGGCGTGTTCAGGTAGCCCTGGCCGACCGCGGACGGCTGGGTGCCCTCGGTGATGATCATCGCGGCGCCGGCCCGCTGCGCGTAGTACTCGGCCATCAGGTCGCTGGGCAGCTGGCCGTAGGCCCGGCTGCGGGTCATCGGCGACATCGCGATCCGGTGCGGCAGGGTGAGGCCGCCGACGGTGACGGGCTCGAAGGGGCTGGGCATGCGCTTCTCCTCGGTTGTGTTCAATGACGAACAACGTGTGTTCAATACTATCGAACATTAACCGGCAACAGAAGCGGTCGGGGTGCTACACAACCGCGAGAACCGGTGCTATGTTCATGTCAGCTGAACATGTGGTGTGCAGCACCATCAACCTGCTGGAGTGTTCATGCCCGATCCACGTCTGCACGTCGACCTGCACGGCCGCTCGGTGATCGTGACCGGCGCCAGCGCGGGCATCGGCGTGGCCATCGCCGAGACGTTCGGCGCGTGCGGGGCCGAGGTGGTGCCGCTCGGCCGGGACGAGCAGCGGGTGCGCGCCGTCGCGGACCGGATCGAGGCGGCCGGCGGCATCACCGCGCCGCTGGCCGTCGACCTGACCACCGAGGACGGCCCGCAGCGGGCGGTCGACCACGCCCTGCACCACTTCGGGAAGATCGACATCCTGGTGCACAACGCCGGCACCTTCGAGTTCAACAACTTCGAAGAGACCACACTGGACAGTCTGGACGCCCAGTGGCGCAGCAACGTCCGCGCGCCGTTCGCGCTCATGCAGGCCGCGCTGCCCCACCTGGCCCCCGGCTCCTCCGTGGTGTTCGTCGGTTCGAACGTCACGGCCGTCGGCTTCCCGCAGACGGCCGCCTACTCGGCGACCAAGGGCGGGATCGAGGCGCTGGCCCGGTCGCTGGCCATCGAGCTCGCGCCGCGCCGGATCCGGGTGAACATCGTGTCCCCGGGCATGACCCGCACCGCGATGACCGCGCGGCTGGACGATCCCGTGCTCGAACGCGAGGCGCTGGACGCCACCCCGGCCGGCACCCTCGGTCAGCCGCAGGACATCGCCAACGCCGTCGTGTTCATGTCGACCGAGCTGTCCCGCTACGTGCTCGGCGCCTCCCTCGTCGTGGACGGAGGCTTCGCCGCATGCTGACCGAGATGGCCCAGGTCCGCCGGGCCGGCGACCTGGTGTACGTGGCCGGCCAGATCGACACCGCCGCCCGTGGCGACGTCGCCGGGCAGACGGCCGCGGTGTTCAGTCGCATCGACGACCTGCTCGGCACGGTCGGCGCGAGCCTGCGGGACGTGGTGGACGTGTTCGCCTTCGTCAAGGATCCGCGGTGGTGCCTGGACGTTCTCGACGCCGCCCGGCCGTTCCTCCCGAGCGACCCGCCGGCCTGGACCCTCGCCGGCGTCACCGGTGCTGTCGAGCCTGACGCGCTGGTGATGATTCGTGTGGTTGCACACGTCGGACCGCAACCGAAGCGCTGTGTGACGACAGAAGCGCAAGCGTGGCGGCGTTCGTTCCCGATGTCGGCCGCGGTGATCAAGGGTCCGCTGGTCTTCGTCAGCGGCCAGGTCGCCACCGGGCCGGACGGCACGGTCGAGCCGCCGTTCAATCACGTCGCACAGTCCCGTGAATGCTATGCCGGCATGCTCGACTGCCTGAAGGAAGCCGGCGCGGACTTCGCCGACGTCCTCGACTTCACCTCGTTCCACGAGGACATCCGCGGCGCGCTGCCGACCATGGACGAGGTCTACATCCCGGAGATCATGGCCGGTATCGACACCGAGTTGTCGGCCACCACCAGCCATCTCGGCTCCACCGGCCTGTTCCGGGCCGGCGTGCTCGGCTCGTTCCACGCCCTCGCCGACCTCTCCGACGGCGGCCGGGTCGGCTGCACGCCCGACAGCATCTGGTGGAAGGGCGTGCTGCCCATCGCCGGCGCCGCCCGCAAGCGTCGCGGTCGACTGGTCACTGTCGCTGGACAGGTCGCGTGCAATCCCGATGCCAGCATCCACGCCGCCGGCGATCCCGACCGTCAGGCCGTGTACATCTTCGAGAGCATGCGGGAGGCGCTGGCCGGCGTCGGCGCGACCATGGCCGACGTCGTGGAGATCAGCTCGTTCCACAAGGATCCCCGCTCGCTGCCCGGCGTCCTCGACGTGGCGCGCGGCTACCTCGGCGACAACCGGCCGGCCTGGACCGCCGTCGCCGTGCCGGGGCTGTGGATGGAGGGCTACCTGCACGAGATCGCCGCGACCGCAGTGGTTTCGGGCGATCTCGACTAGGCGGCGAAGCGGGCCATCAGGACGATGTCGATGTACTGGCCGTTGTTCCACACGTGTTGGGGACCGCCGGCCTTCCTCGACGAAGCCGGCGGCGGTGTAGGCGCGGATGGCTCGCGCGTTGGTGGCGCTGACCGTCAGACACAGCTTGCGGATGTTGCGGATCCGGAAGGCGTAGTCGGCCAGCAGCCCCACCGCCTCCCGCCCGTAGCGGCGGCCCCAGTAGTCGCGCAGGCCGATGGCGATGCCGAGCTCGGCGGTGCGACTGACCGCGTCATGCCGGAACAGCCCGCACTGCCCGATGAGCCTGCCGTCGGCGTCATTGGCGGTGATGGCGAAGTTGATCTCGTCGGGGTTCGCGCCGGCGTTCGTACAGCGCGGTCACGGACGCGACCGGCTGCGGCACCGGAGCCTGCCCGCCGACCAGGAGGGAGACCTCCACGTCGTTGGCGAAGCGGGCCAGCGTGGTCAGGTCGTCGGGCTCGATGGGCCGCAGGGTGACAAGATCACCAGCCAGCATGCACCCACTGTAGCCACGCCGGCGATTTGCGCTGGAGCGCACTCCAGCTTCTAGCGTTCTCGGCATGACGACGACCGCTCAGCACAAGATCGGCACCGGCTTCGACGCCACCAGCACGGCGGCCGAGGTCCTGGCCGGCATCGACCTGTCCGGCAAGCTCGCCCTGGTCACCGGCGGCTACTCCGGCATCGGCATCGAGACGACGAAAGCGCTGGTCAACGCCGGTGCGACGGTGATCGTGCCGGCTCGACGCCGGGCCACCGCCGAGGAGGCGCTGGCCGGCATCGACAACGTGGAGATCGACGAGCTCGACCTGAGCGACCTGGCCAGCGTGCAGGCGTTCGCCGACCGCTTCCTGGCCACCGGCCGCCGGCTCGACCTGGTGATCACCAACGCCGGCATCATGGCCTGCCCGGAGACCCGGGTCGCCAACGGCTGGGAGGCCCAGTTCGCCACCAACCACCTCGGCCACTACGCCCTGGTCAACCGCATCTGGCCGGCGGTCGCGGACGGCGCGCGGGTGGTCGTGCTGTCCTCCCGCGGTCACTTCTTCTCGCCGGTCCGCTGGGACGACCTCCAGTTCACCCAGGGCTACGAGAAGTGGGCGGCCTACGGCCAGGCCAAGACGGCAAATGTCCTGTTCGCAGTCGAACTGAACAAGCTGGCCGCCGACGTCCAGGTCTTCGCGGTGCATCCGGGCGGCATCTGGACGCCGTTGCAGCGGCACCTGTCCACCGAGGAGAAGATCGAGCGCGGCTGGATCGACGAGGCCGGCAACCAGCTGGTCAAGTTCAAGACGCCTGAACAGGGGGCCGCAACCACACTGTTCGCCGCGACCTCGCCGCAGCTCGACGGCCTCGGCGGCGTCTACCTCGAAGACTGCGACGTGGCCGAGGCCATCGCCGAGGACGCCGACCCGGCGACGACGTGGAGCGGTGTTAAGGCGTACGCAACAGACCCTGTGCAGGCCGAGCGGCTGTGGGCACTGTCCGCGGAAATGACCGGGGTCAACGCCTTCGCCTGAAATAGCATGCACGGCGTGGATGATCTCTGCGCCGAGTGCGGCTTCCGCTACGACCTGACCGATGCGCCGGCCGCTGCCGAGGACATCCGGCGGTTGGCCGGCGAAGTCGCGACCGTGCTCAGGACGCCGGGCCACCGGCTGGCCGAGCGGCGCGCACCAGAGCTGTGGTCGCCGCTGGAGTACGGCTGCCACCTGCGGGACGTGTTCCTGGTGCAGCGCGAGCGGGTGTTGCAGGCCCGACGGGACAACGGTTTCACCTGCGTGACCATGGGCCGCGACATCCGGGTCGAGCACGAGGGCTACGCCGAGCAGGATCCGGCCGACGTGGCCCGGCAGCTGACCGACGCCGCGCTGCTGTTCGGCAACGTGCTCGACCGGCTCGGCGAGGACTGGGACAACGAGATGGTGTACTCCTGGCCGGAGCCGCACCGGGCCTCGCTGCGCTGGGTGGCCGTGCACACCGTGCACGAGGCCCGGCATCACCGGCACGACATCCGCGGCCAGCTCGGCGAATCGGCCAGTTGACCGGAAATCCCCTTGGGGCGTGGAGTTCTCCGCGTGTTCGGGCAGGCTCGCCGCCCGATTCACCCGGCCCGGTTGTCCGGCCCGACCAGCGACCTTACGGTCGGACGCGTAGTCGCCACGGCGATCTCGAGACCTGCTCCCTCTCGCGGCCGGTACCCCAGTCGGCCGCGCGGGGAGCTTCCCGTCCCGGCCGGATCACTGGGCGGAAGGTGTGACTTCCGGCCACTGATCGCCACGAAACCCGCCCGCATGTCGGACACTGTGTGCAGGCCGCCGCGACCATCGTTTGAGAGCGCTTCCACGAATCTTGACCATGTGGTAGAAATTGGTCCGTGTCCGGGCGACGCGCCATGACCGATGCCGAACCGACCGCGCCGCGGCCGGTAGACCTGCGTGCCGCCACCACGGCCACCTATCTGGCTTTCGCCGGCTGCGGCGTGCTGCTGTCCAGCGGCCTGTCCCGGCTTCCGCAACTGCGGGACGACCTGCACCTCGACACCGGCCAGCTCGGCGCGATCCTGCTGGCCGGCGCGGCCGGCGCACTGGTCTCGCGGCCGTTCTCCGGACGGGTCGTCACGCGGCTGGGCCAGGGACGCACGGTCGCCTGGATGTCCGCCGCCTCCTGCGTCGCCCTGGTGCTGATCGGCCTGTCCGACGTGGCCGGGGTGCCGTTCCTGGTCACCGGGCTGCTGCTGTTCGGCTTCTTCAGCTCGTCCTGGGACGTCGCGATGAACATCCAGGGCACGGTGGTGGAGCGGCGGCTGGGCCGGTCGATCATGCCTCGTTTCCACGCCGGCTACAGCATCGGCACCGTCCTGGGCGCGCTGCTGGGCGCCGCGGTGATCCAGTTGAACGTGCCGGTGCCGCTGCACCTGATCATCGTGGCCGTCGCGGTGGCTGCCGTGCTGCCCGCTGCCGTGCGGGCCTTCCTGCCCGACGAACGTCCGTCCACTGAGGACAATCCGAAGCCGCGCAGCACCTTGCGCTACTGGCGCGAGCCTCGCACGCTGATGATCGGCGTGTTCGTGCTGGCCGCCGGCTTCAGCGAGGGCGCCGGCAACGACTGGACCGGCGTCAGCTTCATCGACGGCTATCACGCGTCGCCCGCGCTGGGCACCGTCGCCTATGCGACCTTCCTGGCCGCGATGACCGCCACCCGCTGGTTCGGCCTACGACTGCTCGACACCTTCGGCCGCGTGACCGTGCTGCGGATCCAGGGCGCGGTGGCCGTTCTCGGCCTGCTGCTGTTCATCTTCGCGCCGGTCGTTCCGCTAGCCTTTCTCGGGGCCGCCCTGTGGGGCGTCGGCGTGGCCTTCGGCTATCCGGTGGGCATGAGCGCGGCCGCGGACGACCCGGCGCACGCCGCCGGCCGGGTCACCGTGGCGTCCTCCGTCGCGAAGATCGCCAGCTTCGCCGGGCCCCCGCTGCTCGGCCTGCTCGGTGATCACGTGACGATCCTGCGGGCCCTGCTCGCGGTGGCCGCCCTGCAGGTGGTCGCGCTGTGCCTGGCCCAGGCCACCCGCCCGCTCGCCCGGTCCGCCACCGGAGCATCGACAACCAGTGAAGACAGGAGCAACGCAGGTGGTCGACCAGCCTTACCGTGATCCGGCCCTGCCCGTCGCCGAGCGCATCGACGACCTGCTGGCCAGGATGACGCTGCCGGAGAAGATCGGGCAGATGCTGCACCTGGACGCGCGCGGCGGCGTCCGGGAGCTGATCGACGACTTCCATGTCGGCGCCATCCTGCACACCTCGCCGGAGAACCTGGTGCTGGCGATGGACCTGGCCGGCCGGACCCGGCTGGGGATCCCGCTGCTGACCGGCGAGGACTGCATCCACGGCCACTCGTTCTGGCCCGGCGCCACCATCTTCCCGACCCAGCTGGGCATGGCCTGCTCCTGGGACCCCGGGCTGGTCGAGCGGGTGGCGCGGGTGACCGCGGTCGAGGTGTCCACCACCGGTGTGCACTGGACCTTCTCGCCGGTGTTGTGCATCGCCCGCGACCTGCGCTGGGGCCGGGTCGACGAGACCTTCGGCGAGGACCCGTTCCTGATCGGCGAGTACGCGTCGGCCATGGTCAAGGGCTACCAGGGCGACGGGCTTTCCGACCCGACGGCGATCCTGGCCTGCGCCAAGCACTTCGCCGGCTACTCGGAGACGCAGGGCGGCCGCGACGCCACCGAGGCCGACATCTCGCGGCGCAAGCTGCGCTCCTGGTTCCTGCCGCCGTTCGAGCGGGTGGCCCGCGAGGGCTGCCGCACCTTCATGATCGGCTACCAGTCCATCGACGGCGTGCCGATCACCGCGAACCAGTGGCTGCTCAAGGAAGTGCTGCGCGACGAGTGGAAGTACTCGGGCACGCTGGTCACCGACTGGGACAACGTCGGCCGCATGGTGTGGGAGCAGCACATCGTGGCCGGCCACGCCGAGGCGGCCGCGCTGGCGGTGCGGTCCGGCAACGACCTCGTGCTGACCACGCCGGAGTTCTTCCAGGGCGCGCAGGACGCCGTCGCCCGCGGCATTCTGTCCGAAGAGGACATTGATGCCGCCGTGCGCCGCATCCTCACGCTGAAGTTCGAGCTCGGCCTGTTCGAGAACCCGCGGGTGCCCGACCAGGAACGGCAGCAGCTGCACGTGGGCAGCGCCGAACACACCGCCGTGAACCTGGAGATGGCCCGCCGCAGCCTGGTGCTGCTGTCCAACGACGGCACGCTTCCCTTGGGCGGCAACGGGGTTCGTGTCGCCGTGGTCGGCCCGAACGCCGATGACGTCGACGCCCAGCTCGGCGACTGGGCCGGCGCGTCCGGCCAGGTCGACTGGCTGCCCGACGGTCACCCGCGGCACCTCACCGAGACCGTGGTCGACGGTCTGCGGGCAGTCGTCCCTCCTGAGTGGACGGTCGAGTACGCGCTCGGCGCGCGGATCGCTTCCTTCGGCCCGGATCCGGACGGCACGGTGCTGCCGGACGGTCAGCCCGCGCCCGAGGTCGTGCACCCCGAACCGGCCGACCCGGCGCTGATCGCCGCCGCGGTCGCCGCGGCCGAGGCGTCCGACGTGGTCGTCGCGGTCGTCGGCGACACCATCGGCCTGGTCGGCGAGGCCCGCTCCACGGCAACGCTGGAGCTCGTCGGCGGGCAGATCGCGCTGCTGGATGCCTTGGCGCAGACCGGAAAGCCGCTCGTGGTGGTGGTGATCAGCTCGAAGCCGCTGGTGCTTCCGCCGTCGGCCGAGAACGCCGCCGCCATCGTGCAGGCGTTCAACCCGGGTATGAAGGGCGGCCGGGCCATCGCCGAGCTGCTGCTGGGTCTGATCGAGCCGAGCGGCCGCCTGCCGATCACCGTGCCGCGGCACGTCGGCCAGCAACCCGTGTTCTACAACCAGATCCGTGGCCAGCACGGGCACCGCTACGCCGACCTCACCCAGGACCCGCTGTTCGCGTTCGGCGAGGGCCTGAGCTACACCACGCTGTCGTACTCCGACCTGGCCGTGACCACGCCGGAGGTCGGGCCGGCCGACGTGGTCCGGGCCGAGGTCACGGTGTCCAACACCGGCGACCGCCCGGCCCGCGAGACCGTGCAGGTCTACCTTCGGGACCTGATCACGTCGGTGACCTGGGCCGACCAGGAACTCAAGGCGTACAAGCAGGTTGACGTGCCGGCTGGGGAGTCGGTGCGGGTGTCGGTCGAGCTGCCGGCGGCCGACTGCACGCTGGTCACCGCCGACGGCCGCCGGATCGTCGAGCCCGGCGAGTTCGAGCTGCTGGTCGGCCACTCGTCGCGGTCGCGGGACCTGCTGGCGGCCAAGTTCACCATTTCCTGACCTGGTAAGGGGCCCGGCGCGGCCGGGCCCCTACTGCCCCGGCAGCAGCGAGGTGTCGATCAAGCCGTGCCGCAGCACGCTGCGTGCGTCCAGCTCGGCCTTGGTGTGCTTGTTCCGCAACGCCAGCACGGTTTTCAGCTCGGCGTCGCGGAACCGGCCGTTCGGCGTCAGGCCGTGGCCGCGGCTGAGCAGCACGGCGATGTGCCGCCGGGCCAGGTACTCGTCGAAGGCCAGCCGGTCCTGCACGGCCGCGAGCAGCAGTTCGGGCCGCCGGCCGGCGACGATGTCCCTGGCCGTCCGCAGCAGCACGCCGACCAGGCTGCGCAGGTCGAAACCGTTGCGGTACAGGGTATCGCCGGTCGTGGCGAGCACCGCGCCGATGTACGGCCCGATGTCGGCCACCGACGCGATCCGGCGTGCGCCCTGGTGTTCGGCCCGCAACTCGTTGCCGGCGTTGAGCACGGTCATGGCGCAGCCGCCGGTCAGGAGAGCGGTTGCCCGGCGCGGCGTGGAGCCGAGTGCGGTGACGGCGTAGCGAATGCCGAGGCGCTCCAACAATTCGTAGCCGACAAAGGCCAACCCCGACCCGGGCACGTCGACGCCGAGGATGGCGCCGTCCAGTTCGGTGGCGCCGGGCGCGGCGCACAGCGACAGGCCGAGCCCGCGGTCAAGGGCGGCCAGAATACGCACATCGCCCAGTCGGCCCAGCGGATTGTCGGGCACGCAGCGATAGGCGACCACGTTGTCCGGATTCGTCACGATGGCGTCGAGGTCGCCGTCGAGCAGCGCCGCGAACTGTTCGCGCGACGAGCCGGCCGGCACCTCGACGATCCGCAGCCCGGCGGCGTCGAACGCGCCGGTCCTGGCCGCGACCTCGAGCAACGCCGACGGACTGACCGTGCCCAGCCTGAGCTCCCGCACCGATCGCACCTCGTTACCATCGATCTGCTCCGATCCAGCGTATTGCCGGGCCGGCGGCCGTTCAAACGATTGCCCTCAGTGGCTGAACAATTCAGGATGTTTGGCCAGTTCCACGCGGGTGCGGCGGATGTGCAGCCCGAGGATCCGCTCGGCCGAGGTGTGGTCGCGGTCCCGCAGGGCCTGGATGAGCAGCCGGTGCTCGCCGTTGATGATCCACCGCCTGCGCTCGCCGGCCAGCCGGGTAAACGCTCTCCGGTAGTGCTGCGTGGTGTCCCACAGCCGGTTCACGATCGTCGCCAGGTCGGCCGCGTCGTGATGCTGGTACACCGCCCAGTGCAGTTGTCGGTCAAGGACGAGGAACTCCTCGACGTCCTCGGTCGCCTCGATCCGCTCCTGCACGGCGACCATCGCGTCGATGTCCTCATCGGACAGTCGCGGCGCCGATTCGGCCAGCAGCAACGGTTCCAGTCGCTCGCGGATCTTGTAGCTGAGCTCGCACTCGCGGACGTCCATCGAGGTGACCCAGGCGCCCTGGTTGGCCCGCAGCGTGACGAGGCCGCGCGACTCCAGGATGCGCAGCGCCTCGCGGACCGGCAGCCGGCTGGTGTTGAGCTCCTCGGCCAGCTCGTCCTGGATGATCCGGGTGCCCGGGGCCAGCCGGCCGGCCAGTATCCGCGCCCGCAGCTCGTCGGCGACGCGCTGGCTGGCCACCTCGGCCGGTACGGCCACGCTCGGATCCCTTCTAGTCGAACGCCTCCGGGCGGTGATCGAAGGCTTTTCCGTCGGGATAGGACACTAGCTCACACTGCAGGCCCCAGGGCGCGAGGAAGTACACCCAGCGCTGGCCCTCGCTCGGCCCCTTGCTGGCGGTCGGCTCGCCGAGCACCGTGAGCCCACGTCGGCGCAGGTCGGCCACGGCGGCGTCGATGTCCTCGACGTACAGGGCGATGTGGTGGCCGCCGATGTCGGAGTTGCGGGGCGGGCGGGTGGCCTGGTCCGTCGCCTCGTAGCGGAAGACCTCGAAGATCGCCCGGCCGCCGAGGCGGTAGAAGCGCAGCTCGCGCATCACGGCCCGGTCGTCGACGCCGAGGTGCTCGCTCATCCAGCTGTCGTCGTGCCGGTAGGGGCCGAGCCGGTACATGTACTCGCAGCCCAGCACGTCGACGAAGAACTCGTGGGCCTGCTCGAGGTCGGGCACGGTGATGCCGATGTGGTCGACGCCGGTCAGTCCGGGGATGGGCACTCCGACCTCCATTGGATCCAATCGGGCTTGCACTCTCGCGGTCTACCTCGCATAGTGTACGGCAAGCCGGGCCAATTGGATCCAATGGAGGCGAGCATGCCCGTTCGTGAGGACCTGACCGCCGGTGCGCCCTGGGTCGAGCTGCGGGCCACCGAGCAGGATTGGGACGAGGCCGACGGGGACGTGCTGCTGCGGCTGGTCGGGCAGGCGCAATGGATCCGGTCCTTCGAGGAGTACGTGCTGGAGCTGGCCGGCCAAGGTCTGGTGCACGGGCCCGCGCACTCCAGCATCGGGCAGGAGGGCGGCGCGGTCGGTTCCGTGCTGCCGCTGCGCAGCGACGACTTCGTCAACGGCTCGCACCGTGGCCACCACCAGTTCCTGGCCAAGGCGTTCGGGCACGCCGGCACCGTTAAGCCAGGTCAACTGCCGGCGTTGAACGACGATGTACGGACCGTGCTGCGGCGGACGCTGGCCGAGATCTGCGGCCTGGCCGAGGGCTACAGCAGCGGCCGCGGCGGCTCGATGCACCTCCAGTGGCGTGAGGCCGGGGCGATGGGCACCAACGCCATCGTCGGCGGGGAGTGCCGCAGGCCGCCGGGTTTGCCTGGAACCAGCTCCACGCCGGTAGTAACGCTGTCACCGTTACGTATTTCGGGGACGGGGCGGTGAACATCGGGTCGGTGCTGGAGACGTTCAACCTGGCTGCTGCGTGGCGTTTACCGCTGTGCTTCTTCATCGAGAACAACCACTACGCGGTGTCGACCAACGTCGACGAGTCCACGGCCGAGCCCAGGCTGTCCGCCCGCGGGCTCGGGTTCAACATCCCGAGCTGGCGGGTCGACGGCATGGATCCATTGGCCGTGCACCTGGCCATGACCGAAGCGCTCGATCACATGCGGACCGGCGGCGGCCCGACGATCATCGAGGCCGACCTGTACCGGTACTTCCACCAGAACGGCCCTTATCCCGGCAGCGCCTTCGGCTACCGGACCAAGGCCGAGGAGCAGGCGTGGCGCGACCGCGATCCGATCGACCTGCTGCGTCGACACGTCGAGCGCCGTGGCTTGGCTTCCGCATCGGACATCGACGCCTTCCGGGACGAGATCGTCGCTGTGTTGCACGAGATCGGCGGTTCGTTCCTGACGCCGGACCGGCGGGCGATTCTGGAGTCGGCCTGGCCCGATCCGGCCTTCGTCGACGTCGGGATCCGCGGCGATCTGTCCGAACTGGACGGTAGCCGCTACGAGGAGGCGGACGGCTTCTCGGGTGAGCTGGCCGAGCGGCGGTTCATCGACGTCGTCAGCGACACGCTGGCCCGCCGGTTGGAGAGCGATTCCCGGGTGGTGGTGCTGGGCGAGGACGTGCACCGGCTCAAGGGCGGCACGAACGGGGCCACGAAGGCCTCCGTAGAGCGCTCTCCCGACCGGGTGCTGGGCACTCCGATCAGCGAGAACGCCTTCACCGGGCTGGCCGCCGGCATGGCCATCGACGGCCGCCGCCGTCCCGTCGTCGAGTTCATGTACGCCGACTTCATGTGGGTCGCCGCCGACCAGCTGTTCAACCAGGTCGCCAAGGCGCGGCACATGTTCGGCGGGCACGGCGGCGTGCCGCTCGTGCTGCGCAGCAAGCTCGCCGCCGGCACCGGCTACGGCTCCCAGCACTCCATGGATCCCGCCGGCGTGTTGACCACCGCCCCCGGGCTCCGGGTCGTCGCGCCGTCCAATCCTTTCGACTACGTCGGGCTGCTCAACACCGCCGTGGCCCTTGATGATCCGGTGGTCGTGCTGGAACACGTGGACCTGTACGGCACCAAGGGAACCGCCCCCGTATCGGACTTCGACTACCGGCTACCGGTCGGCAAGGCCGCACTGCGTCGCGCTGGTGACGACGTGACGGTGATCAGCTATCTGTCCATGGTCGGGCACTGTCTTGAGGCCCTGGACCAGACCGGCGTCAGCGCCGACCTGATCGACCTGCGGTGGTTGGACTGGGCCAGCCTCGACTGGGACACCATCGAGCGCAGCGTGCGCAAGACCAACCGGGTGCTCATCGTCGAACAGGGCGCTGTCGGCACGTCTTATGGCGGTCGGCTGGCCGACCAGATCCAGCACCGGCTGTTCGACTGGCTCGACGCCCCCGTCGCCCGCGTCACCGGCGGCGAGGCGTCGCCCAGCATCAGCAAGGTGCTCGAACGGGCCGCCATCGCGCGGACCGAAGAGGTCGTCGCTGCCCTGAGGAGCCTGTGATGGCCATCTTGTTGCGGGTGCCCGAGGTCGCCACCGGCTCCACCGAGGCCGTGTTGACCGAGTGGCTCGTGTCCGAGAACAGCCCCTTCGAGGCCGGGGCCGCCCTCGCCGTGTTGGAGACCGACAAGGCGGCGGTCGAGGTTGAAGCGGAGACGTCCGCCGTGCTGCTACGGCATTTGGTGGATGGCGGGTCCACTGTGGAGGTTGGCGCGCCCATCGCCGTGCTGGGGGCGGTGGGAGAGGATGTGTCGGCCGTGCTGGCCGAGCTCGGCGGAAATGTGGCAGCGGTGACAGCAGCGGCGGGGGCCGCAGGGGCCGCGGGCGGTACCGCCGCCGATCCGGCGGCTCCCGCGCGGATCTTCGCCAGTCCATTGGCCCGAAAGCTGTTGAAGGAAGCTGGGATTCCGCTGGAAGCGGTGGCCGGCACCGGTCCGAACGGCCGCATCGTGCGCAAGGACGTGGAAGCGGCCATCGCCCGATACGAAGCCGCGGCCACCGCCGCCGCAACGCCGCCGGCCGCAATGCCGTCGGCCACGGTCCTGCCAGCAGCAACCCCACCGGCCTCCGGGCCGCCCACTGCCCCGGCCGACGCTGCGCCGGCCAAGCGGCCGGGGGCTGGGTTCACCGAGGTGCCACACTCCCGGGTCCGCGCGGTGATCGCGAGCCGGCTCACGGCGAGCAAGCAGACCGTGCCGCACTTCTACGTCCGCCGAACGGCCCGTATCGACGCCCTGCTGGATCTCCGCCGGCAGCTGAACGCGGTGTCGCCGGCCAAGATCTCGGTCAACGACCTGGTCATCCGCGCGGTCGCGGTGGCCCACGTGGCCGTGCCGGACGCCAACGTGATCTGGACGGACGACGCGATGCGCCGCTACGACACGGTGGACATCGGCGTGGCCATTGCCTCGGCGCGAGGGCTGGTGACCCCGGTGCTGCGCAACGTCTCCGCCCTGTCCCTCAGCGCGATCTCCGCCCAGGTCAAGACCTTTGCCCAACAGGCCGACGAAGGCCGCCTGCTGCAACGGGATCTCGAAGGCGGCACGATCGCCGTGAGCAATCTCGGCATGTACGGCGTCGATGAGTTCACGGCGATCATCAACCCGCCGCAGTCGGCCATTCTCGCCGTCGGGGCGGGCAAGCCCGGCCCGACGGTGGTCGACGGCGAGCTCCAGGTGGCCACTCAGCTCACGCTGGTGCTGTCCGTCGACCACCGCGCCATCGACGGAGCCCTTGCCGCCCAATGGATGGCGGCGCTGGTCACAGCAGTGGAGGAGCCGTTGCGGCTGGTGGCTTAGACACCGATCACAGCGGGTCGGTGAGTGCCCCCAGGTGATCGGTCAGGCTGATGTTCTCCGCGTAGTCGACGGGCGCGACGACGATGGACACACCGTCGTCGTCCAACGCCTTGCGCAGCGTGGGCAACAGATCGGCCGCCTGCGTCACGTGGTAGCCGGTGGCGCCGAAACTGGCCGCGTACTGGGTGATCTCCGGGTTGGCGAAGCGCACGTTGGACACCTTTCCGGTCTCCAGTCGCATCTTCCACTCGATCAGGCCGTAGCCGCTGTCCTCCCACACCAGCACGGTCAGCGGCAGGTGCTCCCGCACGGCGGTCTCGATCTCCTGCGAGTGCATGAGGAACGAGCCGTCGCCGGTCACGGCCAGCACCCGCCGGTCGGGCCGGGCCAGGTGCACGCCGAGCGCGCCGGGCAGCGCGAAACCCATGGTGGACAAGCCGTTGGAGATCAGGCAGGTGTTGGCCGCGTACGTCGGGTACAGGCGGGCCATCCACATCTTGACCGCGCCGGTGTCGACCAGGACGATGTCGTCCCGGCCGAGCGCGGCCCTGGTGTCGGCGACGATACGTTGCGGCGACAGGGGAAAACGGTCGTCCTGCTGCCCGCGGACCAGCTCGTCGGCGACCAGCTCGCGGATCTTGGCCGCGCCGGTGTGCGGCGGCCGGGCCGGCACCGCCTCACGCAGGGCGTCCAGTGAGGCGCTGATGTCGCCCTCGATGCCCACCGCCACCGAATAGTGCGCGTCCACCTCGGCCGCGAACCGGTGGATGTGGATGATCTGCTTGTCGCCGTCCGGGTTGATCTTGACCGGGTCGAACTCCTGGAGCTCGTAGCCGACGGCCACGATCACGTCGGCCTGGTCGAAGCCGAAGTTGGCGTAGTCGCGGCGCATGAAACCGATGGTGCCCATGGAGTTCGGGTGGTCGTCGGGCAGGATTCCCTTGCCGTGGAACGTGGTCGCGACGGCCACGCCGGTGTGCTCGGCGAACCGGGCCAGCGCCGCGCCGGCGTGGTTGCGAGCCGCGCCGTGGCCGGCCAGCAGCACGGGATTCTTGGCCTCGCGCAGGATGGCCGCCGCCCGCTCGACCTGGCTGGCCGACGGCGCTTCCGGGTGCACCACGTTGAGCGGCAACGGCTTCAGCGTCGGCGGGGCGGCCTCCACCTCGACGTCTTCCGGCACCGCCAGGTACACCGCGCCCGGCCGCTCGCTCTGTGCCGTCTTGAACGCCCGGCGCAGCATCTCCGGCACCGCGGCGGCCGACGGCACGCTGGCCGAGAACTGCGTGATCGGTGCGAACAGGCTCACCAGGTCGACGAACTGGTGCGACTCCTTGTACTCCCGGAACTGGCCCACCTGCGCCGACAACGCCACCAGCGGCGTCGAGTTCGTCGTCGCGTCGGCCACGCCCAGTTGCAGGTTGATCGCACCCGGCCCCAACGTCGCCGACACCACGCCGGCCTTGCCCGTCACCCGGCCGTACATCTCGGCCATGAACGACGCCGCCTGCTCATGCCTGGTCAGCACGTACCGGATCGGCGAGTCGTCCAGCGCGTTGGTCAGCCGCATGTTCTCCTCGCCCGGTATGCCGAACACGACCTCGACACCCTCGGCCAGCAGGCACTCCACGATCAGATCGGCGGCCGTCCGGCCGTCACGCTCCTCGGACATACCTCAGGCTTACCACTCCGCCGAGCCGAGAACCCGCCGGTGAGCCCCCTTTCACACTTCGGTAATCCGACCACGCGCGGGCCTGGCCCGTCCTAGCATTCACGGGTGACCGACGAGGGTCTTCAAGCCGGGCTGTGGCTGGTGTACGTGACGCTGGACGACATGTCCGGCCTCACGATCGTGGAGATCGAGGACGACGGCTCGGTGCGGGTGCTCGGCCCTGATCGCGGTGTCCACCTGTTCCCGACACGGGGCGGGCTGGCGGACTTCCTGGCTTCCGGCGAGTCGCACAGCCTCGAAGGCCGGCTTGACGGCGTCGATCTGGCTGCTGAGGAGCCGCAGGTCGACGCCGATTTCGTCTACCTGCGCGACAAGCAGAACCTGGCCCCGCACGTGGCGGCCAAGCTGTGGCGGAACTGCCTGCTGCTGGTGGACGGCTGCGGCCTCGGCGAGCCGGCGACGGTGGAGGACGCCGCGGCCGAGGTGGCGGCGTTGATCAAGGTCCGGGAGGACTTCGAGCAGCCGGGATATGCGGACGCCGACTACTGGATCGGCCGGCACGTGCAGCCGGTGCGGCTGACGGTGCCGTCCGGCAGCGGCGTGACGCTGGTGGCCCCGAAGGGGTTCTGGGACACCGAGCCCGAGGCGCAGGCGTTCCTCGGCGACTTCGACCAGGTCGTGCTGTTCCACAACGTGGCGGCGTTGGAGCAGTACGTCCGGTCGCCGGGCACGGACCAGATGCGGGAGGCCTCGTGGTGGCCGGCGGACGCGCCGGACTTCGAGCCGCGGCGGACGGTGGACGTGCGGCTGGCCGACCCGCACGACCCCGACTCGGACGCCTTCGAGTACCTGCGCGGCCTGCTCATGGTCCTGCCCGGACCGCCGAACACGTACAACGTGCACGGCAGCGGCGCGCTGCGGGTGAACCTCATGGCCAAGCGGATCCCGAAGATGCTGGCCCGTATGGACAGCTTGATCACCTGGCACTAGCGCATGTCGCGACCTTTCCACAGGTCGCCGCCGCGGAGGGAGCGCCACGCGGAGTCCAACAGCAGCACGCCGAACGCGGCATTGGCGGCCGGGGCGAGCACCGAGGTGGCGGTGGACATGTGGCAGGCCCGCATGTACGACCGGTGCGCAGCGGACTGAGCGGCCCAGGCAGCGAGCCCGGCGAGCCGGGAGAAGCCCTTGCCGCGTAAGGACATCAGCATCGGTGCGAAGCCGTAGCCGATGTGCAGCAGGCCGGCGAAGCCCAGCGCGGCGGCGCCGGCCACCGGGCCGCCGATCATGGCCCCGCCGGCCACGCAGCTCTTGCGCTGGGACCGCCAGACCGCGCCGAAGGAGTCCAACCCGGACGAGGTGAGCGAGTCCAGCCCGTCCACGAGCCGGGTCCGGCCACCGGCGTCGCGCACGGCGGTGGCGAAGGCGACGTCGTCGGCCCGCTCGTTGGAGAGCGCTCTCCAACCGCCGGCCTTGTCGTACGCGGCCCGGCTGACCAGGATGCAGTGCCCGATGCCGACGGCCCTGCCTCGACTCCCGTCCGGGCTGGCGCCGTCGAACAGCAGCACGTTGGTCGGGGCCAGCAGCAGCCACCAGCCGCTGTTCGGCACGGTCGGCCGGCCCGGCGTGGTGATCAGGTCGGCGTCGTCGCGGTCGGCCGCGGCCAGCAGCTTGCCGACCAGGTCGGGGGCCGATTCGGTGTCGGAGTCGACGAAAAGCAGCCAGTCGCCGCTGGTCTCGGCCACGCCTCGGTACATGGCGTGTACCTTGCCGGCCCAGCCCGGCGGCGGCCCGTCGGTGCGGACCAGCCGCACCCGCGGATCGGCGTCCACATGCTCCTGCACGATCTGGACGGTCCGGTCGGTCGACGCGTCGTCGACCACCACGATCTCCAGGTCGCCGTGCCGCTGCGTGCGCAGCGACGCCAGGCAGCCGTCGATGGTCCGCTCCTCATCCCGTACCGGGATGACCACGCTGACCTTGCCCTTGTTCAACGCCATGTCCGGCAACGGCTCCACCGTCCGCCACGCGGCCACCGTGCGCGCCGCGCGGATCGTGGACACCGCGGCCAACGCCGCCGAACCGAGAATCGCCCCCTTGCCCATGCCCCCAGGCTGCCACAGCCGTCAGAGTTGGGTGAGGCCGCCGTCCACAGCGATCTCCGCCCCCGTCATGTACGTCGACCCGGCGCCGGCCAGGAACAGCGCCGGTGCGGCCGCCTCGGCGGGATCGGCGACCCGCCCCATCGGCACGTTCGACGCGGCCCATTCGCGCAGCAGCGGGTGATCCGTCATCGGGGTCGCCACCGCGCCGTAGCTGATGGTGTTGACCCGGATGCGGCGGCGCAGGAACTCGGGCTGCGCGGCGAAGCCCCGGCCGAGCGTCCGCACCCCGGCCTTGGCCGCGCTGTAGAGCGGATCGCTGTTGAAGCCGCGGTGGAAGCCGACCGACGACGTGAGGATCACCGACGCGCCGTCGGCCAGCCGGTCGAAGCACTCGGTCACGGTGAAGAACACGCTCTTCAGGTTCACGTCCACGACCGCGTCGAAGGATTTCTCGGTGGTGTCGAACACTTCCGGCGCGTTCGAGGCGCCCGCGTTGCAGAACAGCACGTCGACCGTCCGATCGTGCAGGCCGGCGGCCAGTTGTGCCGCGCCGTGCGAGAGATCGGCGACGACGTAGTCGAAACCGGTGCGGCGCAAGCGTTCCTCGTCTCGTCCGACGACCACGACCGCGGCCCCTTCCGCGGCGAAGAGCCGCGCGGTGGCGAGGCCGATGCCGCTGGAGCCGCCGGTGATCACGGCGGTCTTCCCGACCAGCGCCATGTCAGCGACCTCCGGTCCGCACGAGGTCCAGCAGCGCCTGCGGACCGTCGGGATTCAGCACGAGGTTCTCGTACGTGGTCGTGGCGGCGATGATCGGTTCCATCCGGGCCAGCATCGACTTCTCGTAGGCGGCGATGGCGGCGTCCGGATCGGCGTGCTCGGAGAGCGCTCCATCAAGCTCCAGCGCGTCCAGCAGCCCCATGTTGACGCCCTGCCCGGAATAGGGCGGCATCACGTGGGCGGCGTCGCCGATCAGCGTGACGCCGGAGTGCTCGTGCCAGGTCTGTCGGGTCGGCACGACGTACAGCGGCCACCATACGAACGGCATCTCGACTTCGTCGAGCACTCCTCGGATTCGCGGCGACCAGTCGGCCAGTTCACGGTCGAGTTCAGCGCGGATGAACGCTGGATCCTGCAGCACGGTGCCGACCGCCCGGCGCGGGTCTTCGGCCCGGCGCTGGGTGAAGTACACCTGGATCGAGCCGTCGCCGTTGCGCTGCAAGAGAAACGCCTGGTCGGCCGCGAACGCCAGGCCGGCGCCCTCGCCGACCAGCTCGGCGGCACACGAACCGGGCCGCGGTCGGGCGATCTCACCGGCGATCAGTGTCACGCCGGTGTAGGCCGGGGCCACGTCGGTGACCAGCCGCCGGGTCCGCGAGTTGATGCCGTCGGCGCCGATCACCAGATCGGCTTCGACGTGATCGCCGTCGGAGAGCGCTATCCGCCACCGGCTCCCGGCCCTCGACACCCCGGTGACTTCGCGGCCCCAGCGCACGGTGTCGGCGGGCAGCGAGTCCAGCAGCATGGTCCGCAGCTCCAGGCGGTCGATCTCCGGTCGTGCCTCACCCTCGTCCCGCTCGTCCGTCTCCAGCAGCAACGTGCCATGTCGGTCGAAGTAGTTGGTGTGCTGGCCCTGGGGCCGCGCGTAGCGCCGGAACTCCTCGGTCAACCCGCAGGCGGTGATCGTTCGGAGACCGCTCTCCGAGCCCAGGTCCAGCGATCCGCCCTGGGTTCGGGCCCGCCGGTCGGCGTCGCGCTCGTACACGGCGCAGGCGATGCCGCGCAGGTGCAGCAGTCGCGCCAGGGCCAGGCCGGCCGGCCCGGCGCCGAGGATCGCGATGTCGGTCATGATGCCTCCTAAGGTAACTCGCTATAAAACGTAAGTGACTTACCTTAGTGAGTCAAGGAGGTATGATGGCGGTCATGGAGTCGCTGCGCGAACGCAAGAAGGCGATCACCCGGCGCGGCATCCGCGATGCCGCCGAGCGGCTGTTCGCCGAGCGCGGCTACGACGAGGTGACCGTGGCGGAGATCGCCGACGCGGCCAACGTCTCGGTCAAGACGCTGTTCGTCTACTTCCGGTCCAAGGAGGACCTGGTCTTCGCCGACACCGAGTTGCTTGATCGTCTCGTCGCCGGCATCGCCGCCCGCGCCGAGGGTGTCCCGCCCGCCCGGGCCGTGGCCGACGTGCTCATCGCCGCCGCCGGCGAATCCGCCGGCGGTCTGGAGCGCTATCACCGCGCATACGGCGAATCCCCGGCGCTGCGCTCGGGCCTGCTGCGGATGTGGGCCGAGTTCGAGGACCGGATCGTCGAGCAGCTCGCCGCCGAGGCCGGCACCGCGCCCACCCCGGCCGTGCGGCTGCACGCGATCCAGCTCGTCGGCATCGTCCGCACGACGACGTCACCCGAGCTGCGCGACAACCCCGACGGGCTGGCCGACTGGCTGGCCGAGGCGCCAGGACTCGTCCAAGGGTAGGGGTTTCACCGATGTTAGGGAGCGGTCCGCCGCCCCAGAATCGGCGCGTGCGCACCCCGTACCCCACCATGCCCGGGACCTTCCAGGTAGATCTGCGCGGCCTGGTCGACCTGCTGTCCCGGCACCTCTACCGCAGCCCCGACGTCTACATCCGCGAGCTGCTCCAGAACGCGGTGGACGCGGTCGCCGCCCGGCGACGGCTGGAGCCGGGGGTGGCCGGCGCGGTCGAGATCGAGGTGGTCGAGCCGGCGCACGGGGCGCCGGAGGTGATCATCACCGACAACGGCATCGGCCTGACCGGCACCGAGCTGGTCGAGCTGCTGGCCACCATCGGCCGCAGC
This sequence comes from Kutzneria chonburiensis, assembly GCF_028622115.1. Classification (NCBI taxonomy): domain Bacteria; kingdom Bacillati; phylum Actinomycetota; class Actinomycetes; order Pseudonocardiales; family Pseudonocardiaceae; genus Kutzneria; species Kutzneria chonburiensis. Next base: position 3,712,405 of record NZ_CP097263.1, on the reverse strand, counting down.
TCCAAGCGCGGCGACCTGTCGCCGCACCGGGACTACATCGGCCAGTTCGGCATCGGCCTGCTGGCCTGCTTCCTGGTCGCCGACGAGATCACGGTGACCACCCGGTCGGCCAAGGACCCGGACGGGAAGGCGCTGCGCTGGCAGGGGCGGTCCGACGGCTCGTACGACATCTCACCTGTGGAGAGCGCTCTCCCGGCCGGTACCCAGGTGCACCTGCGGGCCCGGCCCGGCGCCGAGCACCGGCTCAGCCGCGGCCATGTGCTGCGCCTGACCCATCGCTACGGCGGTCTGCTGCCATTGCCTGTACGACTGGGTTCCACGGTGGTCAACGACGAGCTGCCGCCGTGGGAGCTGCCGGCGCTGACCATGGACCAGGAGCGGGAAAACGCTCTCTCATACGCCCGCCGCGTGCTGGACCTCGACCCACTGGACGCCATCCCGCTGCACGCCGACGGCGTCCGCGGCCTGGCCTTCGTGCTGCCCTACGAGCCGAGCCCGGCCGCCCGTCAGGACCACCGTGTTTACCTCCGTCGAATGCTGCTGTCCGACTCCACTGACCGCCTGCTGCCGGACTGGGCGTTCTTCGTCCGCTGCGTGATCGACGCCGACAGCCTGCAGCCCAACGCCGCGCGTGACGGCTTCGCCGAGGACGCGCGGCTGGACACCGTCCGCGAACAACTCGGCCGGTGCATCCGGGACCACCTCGCCGACCTGGCCCGGATGTGGCCGTCCCGGCTGGCCCGCATCGTCGCCGTGCACCACGCCGGCATCTCCGCGCTGGCCGTCCACGACGAACAGTGCCTGCTGCTGTTCGCCGACTGGCTGCCGGTTGACACCTCGCTCGGCCGGATGACGCTGGGGGAGCACGCCCGCCGCTTCGGCGAGCTGCGTTTCGTGCGCCGCTGCGACGATTTCCGCCAGGTGGCGCCGATCGCCGCCGCGCAGGGCCGGTGCGTGGTCAACGGCGGCCCGGCCAATGTGTCCACATTGCTGGACCGGCTGGCCGGGCTGCGCCCGGAGCGCGACATCGCCGAGCTGGACCCGACCGAGGTGGTCGACTCGTTCGCCGACCTGACCGTGGCCGAGCGGGCCGAGGTCGCCGACCTGGTCCGGCTCGCGGAGAGCGCGTTGCGCCACCACGGTGTCGGCGTGCAGATCCGGGCGTTCGCGCCGACCGTGATGCACGCCACCTTCATCGCCGGCGAGGACTGCCGAGTTCGCCGACAGTTCACCGGGTCCATTGTGGACGGTCCCGTGGCCGCGGCACCGGCTGCCCAGCTGTGCCTCAACTTCGCCAACGCCGCCGTGCGGGAGCTGGCCCGGCAGGCCCGGCAGGGGCAGATCATGCGGGTCCGGCGGGCGGTCGAGCTGCTGTACGTGCAGGCGCTGCTGCTCGGGCACCACCCGCTGCACGACCGCGAGCTCAGCCTGCTCGACGACGTCGTCCTCGGTCTGGTCGAAGACCGAGGATAACGGCTTCCATCGGATGATGGGAGCACTGTGGGCGCATGGCCCGCGCCGGCCGCCGGAGGGGTCGGTCGGCACGGGCCATGCCCCTTGCTCCATTGGTGCGACAGCGCGGTTTTCCCTTGTCCGGCAACACACTGATCGGACCAGTCGATCGGGGACGCGGGTTTTCCCTTTTGGAGCAACGCTCATCGACCGCCGCACGTCCGGGTCAGGGCTTATCACCCGCACGGAGCAACGAGTTCTACGCAGCGCGTGTCCACTACGGAGTGCAGGCACACCACCCTGTTGAGGGACTGTGGAGGCCGCGAAAACCGGTGCTAGCCTCGGCTGGGCCGGCCGGCCACCGCACGGTTCCCGCTGACGTCGACCCAGGTCCGACTCTCCACCACGGGCCCGACTCCGGGAAGTCCTCTTCTGCCACCGATCAACGATGGCGCACGTCCGCACGGTTGAAGGAGCTCGCGCAATGACGACAACCCACCGCGCACGGCCGGTTCTTCGCAGCGACTACCAGCGTTCCGTCGCTGAGTACTGGAACAACGAGAAGGATCCGGTCAACCTGCGGCTCGGTGACGTCGACGGCCTCTACCACCACCACTACGGGCTCGGCGCCTACGACCCGGCCGTGCTGGACGGGCCGGACGAGGCCGTGATCGCGGAGATGCACCGGCTGGAGACAGCCCAGGCCGAGGTCCTGCTCGACCATCTAGGTGATGTCGGTCCCAACGACGCGGTGCTGGACGCCGGCTGCGGACGCGGCGGCAGCAGCATCATGGCCAACCAGCGGTTCGGCTGCTACGCCGACGGGGTGACGATCTCCGAGACCCAGATGGAGTTCGCCAACGAGCAGGCCCGCCGCCGCGGCGTCTCGGACAAGGTGCGCTACCACTTCCGCAACATGCTCGACACCGGCTTCGAGGACGCCAGCCGCAAGGCCATCTGGAACAACGAGAGCACCATGTACGTCGATCTGCACCAGCTGTTCGCCGAACACTCCCGGCAGCTGGAGATCGGCGGCCGCTATGTCACGATCACCGGTTGCTACAACGACGTCACCGGTGGCCGGTCCAAGGCGGTCAGCCAGATCGACCAGCACTACACGTGCAACATCCACCCGCGCAGCGAGTACTTCAAGGCCATGGCGGCCAACAAGCTCGTGCCGATCGCGGTGGTCGACCTGACCGCCGACACCATCCCGTACTGGGAGCTGCGTGAGCGTTCCTCGGTCGCCACCGGCGTCGAGGCGCCGTTCCTTCAGGCCTATCGCGAGGGCAGCTTCCACTACCTGCTGATCGCCGCGGACCGTATCGCCTAGCCCCGCAAGGGAATCGAGGCCCGTGCCCCGCCGGGGCACGGGCCTTCAGGCATGGAAAAGGCCCACACCCCGTTGGGGTGTGGGCCTCATCCGTCATTCGCCCTTGTGGTAACGAAGACTGGTGGCGTGCCACTCGCGGCTGCCGCCGCACCAGGCCCAGGTGTCGGCCAGGAACCGTTGCAGCATGGGCGTTCCCTCCAGGTACATGCCCGCCGCCTCGGTCACGAAACCGTGCATCAGCTCGTTGTGGATCTCGACCGTGCGCTTCACCGCCTGCTGCCGGGACAGGCCCTCCTCCTCCATCAGCGCGATCGGCAGGCTGATGTCGTCATCGGCCTCCTTGTCCATGGAGTGCAGGTCGTTGATCAGCACGGCGGCCATGCCGGCCATGCAGAACGCCCGGCGCAGGCGCGGGTGGTAGAACTCCTGCGCCGGCAGCTCGTAGCCGGCGACCGCGTCGACCAGGATCATCGGCGGCAGATAGCTGTTGTGGTAGCGGTGCATGTAGTACTCCCACACCGCGGGCCGCCGCCCGGTCTGCCGCCAGCTGGCGTTCTGGTCCAGCGCCTGGAACAGGATGGCCATCTGGTGCTGGAACCGGGCCATCTGCGCCACGGTCGTGTACTGGGCCAGGTGCTCCATGCCGGTGCGGAAGGCCAGCGCGATCGGCTCTTCCTTGATGAACCGCTCCAGCTCGTGCCGGTAGCGCTGCGGCAGTGTCACCGGGTCCACGACGCCGTACAGGACGCCGAAACGGGCCGCGGCCATCGCCGGGTCCGCGCCCATTTCCTCCTCGTCAAGGTAGTAGTCGTCGGAGGCCCACTCGGCCACCACCACCTTGGCCGCGGCCAGCAGCCGGTCGGCGTCGTCGGTGCCGGGATGGGTGAGCATGATCAGCCGGCCGAAGCCGCACGAGCGCAGGTGGTCCAGCCGGCCCTCGTAGATGCCGACCTCGCCGGCCCACTGCACCATGCGCTCGTTGACCTCCTCGCCGAGCGCCGGGTTGTCGCGCACCGGTCCGGGGCAGAACAGCTCCGGCACCTCGTCGGAGTCGTCGTCCACCGCCGGCTCCGGCAGCAGCGGCGCCGGCTCCCGTGGCTTGTCGGCCAGCAGCAGCGGCAGCCGCGCCGCCGACATGCCCAGCGTTGACGGCTGTTCGGTGGGGAAGACCAGGCTCGGCGGGGCCTGCGGTTCCGGTCCGTCCGCGGTGAGCAGCGCCGCCAGCTCCCCGGACGGCGCCGACCGCATGTCGGCCAGCACCGCCGCGGCCAGCTCGGCCGGGTCTCCGGACACACTCGGGGCAAGAAGCCGAGACATCAGGGACATGCCTGCCAGTAAGCCACAACCCGCTGTGCCGGGCCGAAAAGTCCACTCGGACGTGCTACGGGTGTCGGGCCTGGATACCGCCAGAAGTGCGGTGCTGAAAGGAAATTCCGGTTACGCGCTGTTGACGGGCCCGCAACGCACGCCGTGCGGCCGCCTTCTACTGCACCAGCTTCGTCACCGCGATGGCGGTGGCGTCGGCGATGAGCTTGCGGCCGGCGGTGGACTTGGGGTCCTTGGGCGTGGTGTACGCCGTGATCACCAGCGGGGCGTGGTTCGGCGGCCAGACCACGGCGACGTCGTTGGCCTCGCCCTTCGAGCCGCTGCCGGACTTGTCGGCGGCGGTCCAGTCCTTGGGCAGGCCGGCGCGGACCAGATCGAGGCCGGTGGTGCTGGATTTCATCCAGTTGACCAGCAGATCCCGCCCGGCGGTGTCGAGGCCCTCGCCGGCGATCAAGGCGTACAGGTCGGAGGCGAAGACGGGCGGCTTGGTGGTGTCGCGCTCGTCGCCGGGCGCGCCGTCGTTGAGCTGGGGCTCGATCCGGTCGAGCCGGGTGACGTTGTCGCCGAGGGTGCGGGCGAAGGCCGTGACCGCCTGCGGGCCCTTGAGCAGGTCGATCAGCAGGTTGTCGGCGGTGTTGTCGCTCACCTTCAGCGTCGCCTCGCACAACTCGGACACCTTCATGCTGGTGTGCTGGGACGTGATCGGGGCGTACGAGAGCACCTTGGACTTGTCGTACGGGATCACCCGGTCCAGCAACCCGGATTGTTGCTGCCGCAACTGGAGGATCGCGCCGACGACCAGCACCTTGTGCGTGGAGCACATCAGGAACCGCTCGTCGGTCCGGTAGGAGACGCTGCGGCCGCTACCCGTGTCGAGCGCGTAGAAGCCGAGCCGCCCGCCGAACTTCTGTTCCAGCGCAGCCAGATCGGCGTCCGGCGCGGCCGTCGGTGACGTGGTGGTCGACGACGGCGCCGTGGGCGACGGGCTGCCGCCGCAGCCGGCGAGCGCGACGGCGAGCCCGCCGAACAGCAGCGTGCGACGAGGCAACGGCATTTGATCCCCCCAAGCGTCGAGGGGACCAGCCTACCGTGATGATCAGGCGACGCCGCGCACGGTGACGCTGCCGAGCCCGGCCACCTCGACCCGTACCACCGACGGCCCGAACGGCACCGCCGCGGTGGCCGCGCCGGCCAGGATGACATGGCCTTTGAGCAGCGGGAATCCCTGTTTGGCGGCGATGCCGACCAGCTGCCGCAGCGCCCGGAGCGGATGCCCGAGAATGGCGGCCGTCGACCCGAACTGCGCGTCCCTGCCGTTGACGCTCAACCGCACGGCCCGGTTGGCCACGTCGCCGACCGGCAGCCAGCCGCCGATCGCGAACAGACCGCCGGAGGTGTTGTCGGCGATCACGTCGGCCAGGTTGAACTTGAAGTCCCGGTAGCGAGAGTCGATGACCTCGACCGCCGGCGCGACCGCGTCCACCGCGGACACGATGTCGGCCAACGGATCCGCCGGGTCGACATCGTGTCCGAGCCGGAACACGATCTCCGGCTCGACCCTCGGGTGGACCAAAGTGGACAGTCGTACCTCGCCGCCGTCGTCGACGCGCATGGCGTCGGTGAGCTGGCCGACGATGATGTCGGAGACGCCCATCTGCACCATCTTGGCCCGGCTCGTGAAGCCGAGCTTGGTGCCGACCAGCCGTTCCCCGGCCGCGAAACGCTGTGCCAGCACGGCATGCTGGATCTCGTACGCCTCGTCGATGGAGATTCCCGCCGGCAGCTGCGGCGTCGCCTCGGCGTTGCGCTGGGCGTCGTGCAGCCGGGCCGCGAGCGGCGCCGTCGAGGTCGTCACGATGCCTTCCCGGCCAGGTCGAGCGCCACGTCCACGATCATGTCCTCCTGCCCGCCGACCATGCGGCGCTTGCCCAACTCCACCAGGATCTCCCGCGTGTCCAGCCCGTACCGCTCGGCCGCCCGCTCGGCGTGCAGCAGGAAGCTCGAGTACACGCCGGCGTAGCCCAGGGTCAGCGTCTCACGGTCGACCCGAACCGGCCGGTTTTGCAGCGGCCGCACCAGATCCTCGGCCGCGTCCTGCAAGGCGAACAGGTTGCAGCCGTGATTCCAGCCGAGAATGTCCGCCACGGCAATGAAAGCCTCGGCCGGGCAGTTGCCGGCGCCCGCGCCCTGGCCGGCCAGCGCGACATCCACCCGGTACGCGCCGTGTTCCACGGCGGTCACGCTGTTGGCCACCGACAGCGACAGGTTCTCGTGCGCGTGGATGCCGAGCTGCGTGCCCGGTTCGAGCACCTGGTTGTAGGCGTCGACCCGTTCGGCCACGTCCTTCATCGTCAGCCGGCCGCCGGAATCCGTTACGTAGACACAGTGCGCGCCGTAGGACTCCATCAGTTTGGCCTGCTGGGCCAGCTTGGCCGGCTCGTTGAGGTGGCTCATCATCAGGAAGCCGGCGACGTCCATGCCGTTCTCCCGGGCCCACGTGATGTGCTGGGCCGAGATGTCGGCTTCCGTGCAGTGCGTGGCGATGCGCACGCTGGTGACGCCGAGATCCTTGGCGTGCTTGAGATCCTCGATCGTGCCGATGCCCGGCAGCAGCAACGTGGTCAGCTTGGCGTTCGTCACCGACTCGGCCGCGGCGGTGATCCACTCGGCGTCGGTGTGCGCGCCGAACCCGTAGTTGGCGCTGGAACCGCCCAGTCCGTCGCCGTGCGCCACCTCGATCGCCGCCACGCCGGCAGCGTCCAGCGCGGTGACGATCTCCCGCACCTGGTCGACGGAGTAGTTGTGCGCCATGGCATGCATGCCGTCGCGCAGGGTCACGTCCTGGACGTAGACGTCGGTCATGCGATGCTCCCCACCGCGGGCTCGGTCAGCCAGCCGCGCAGCTCGGCGATGCGCTCGCCGGTCCGCAGCGCGGCCGAGGTCATGATGTCGAGGTTGCCCGCGTAGGCGGGCAGGTAGTGGCCGGCCCCGGTGACCTCGAGGAACACCGAAACCTTGACGCCGTTGAACTTTCGGCGCAGCGCCGGCAAGTGAGGCACGGAGATCGGGTCGAACTGCACGTCCTGCTTGAGCCGGTAGCCCGGCACGTAGGTCTGCACCTCGGCGACCATCTTGGTGATGGAATCGGTGATCGCGGTCTGGTCGCCGTCCTCGATGAGGCAGTACACCGTGTCCCGCATGACCAGCGGCGGCTCGGCCGGGTTGAGGACGATCACCGCCTTGCCCTTGGCCGCGCCGCCGACGGTCTGGATGGCCGCCGACGTCGTCTCGGTGAACTCGTCGATGTTGGCCCGGGTGCCGGGGCCGGCCGACTTCGAGGAGATCGAGGCGACGATCTCCGCGTACGCGACGGGTGTGGTGCGGGAAACCGCTGCCACCATGGGGATCGTGGCCTGGCCGCCGCAGGTGACCATGTTGACGTTGTCGGCGCTGAGGTGTTCGTCCAGGTTGACCGGCGGCACCACGTACGGGCCGACCGCGGCCGGAGTCAAGTCCACCATCAGCTTGCCGTGCGCGGCGGCGACGGCCGCGTTGTGCTTGTGTGCGCCGGCGGAGGTGGCGTCGAAGACGATGCGGGCCTCGGCGAACTCCGGCATGTCGACGAGACCGTCCACTCCGGACGCGGTCGTGGCGATACCGAGTCGGTTGGCCCGGGCCAGGCCGTCGGAATTCGGGTCGATGCCGGCCATCGCGGCCACGTGCAGGCTGCTCGACAGCCGCTTGATCTTGAACATCATGTCGGTGCCGATGTTGCCGGAACCGATCACGACCGCACCCACGGTCATCGTGCACCTCCGTCGTCGTTCGTGAACACGGTTTGGACCTCGCCCAGTCCGTCGAGCCGCGCGGTATACACGCCGGCTGTCTTGACCGGGACCATGGGGCCGAGGGCGCCTGAGAGCACCACTTCGCCCGCTCGTAGGGGATTGCCGCGACGGGCCAGTTCCCGGGCCAGCCAGGCCACCGCCACCACCGGGTTGGCCATGCAGGCGGCGCCGGAGCCGACCGACACCGGTTCGCCTTCGTGCTCCAGCACCATGCCGACCTGGGCGAGATCGAGGCCGGTGAGGGAAAACGGTGTGCAGCCCAGGGTGTAGAGGCCGCTGGAGGCGTTGTCCGCCACCGTGTCGGCGATGCGGATGTCCCAACCGTCCACACGGGAATCCACGATCTCGATCGCGGCGACGACGAAGTCGGTGGCGCGAAGGATGTCGGTGACGGAGGTGTGCGGGTTGTCGATGTCCCTGTCCAGCACGAAGGCGATCTCCGCCTCGACGCGGGGCTGGAGAAGTCGGGTGAGTGGCACGGATTCGCCGGTGGCGTAGCCCATGTCCTCGAACAGCGTGCCGAAATCCGGCTGGGAGACGCCGAGTTGGCCGCGCACCGAATCCGAGGTGAGGCCGATCTTTCGGCCGACGATGTGGTGGCCGGCGGCTTGTTTCGTGGCGGTGAGGATCTCCTGGACCGCGTAGGCCGCGTCGATGTCGTGCTCGCCGATCAGGTCGCGCACCGGGGCACAGGGCTTGCCGGTGTCGATGGCTTCCTGGAGCCGGTCGGCGGCTTGCTGGATCTGGGGGGTCACGAGGTCGACGATGGCGGTTCGGCGTGGCACGATGCCAGCTATGCGTTCCACTCAGCGAGACGACGGTCAGAATTCGGTGCTGGGCCGGGCGGTTTCCCTGCTGGCGGCGTTCCGGCCGGACGACGACCGGTGCGTGGCACTGTCCGAATTGGCCCGTCGGGCGGGGGTGGCGAAGCCGACGGCCCATCGGCTGGCGGGGCAGTTGGTGGAGCTGGGGATGCTGGAGGTGGGGGAGGGTGGGCTGCGGCTCGGGTTGCGGGTGTTCGAGCTGGGGCAGTTGGTGCCTCGGCAGCGGGGGTTGCGGGATGCTGCGCGGCCGTTCTTGGAGGACCTGCACCGGGCGTCGGGGGAGACGGTGCATCTGGCTGTGCTGGAGGCGCCGGATGTTGTGTACCTGGACAAGCTGACCAGTCGGGCTGCGCCGGCGGTGCCGTCGAGGATCGGGGGGCGGATGCCGGCGCATGCGACGGCGGTGGGGAAGGCGTTGCTGGCGCATGCGGAGGAGGAAGTGCGGGAGGCGGTGTTGGGGCGGCCGTTGGAGCGGGTGACGGGTCGGACAGTCGTTATGCGTGGGGTGTTGATGCGGGAGTTGCGGCGGGTGCGGACGGATGGGGTGGCACATGAGTATGAGGAATCGGCTAATGGGGTGGTGTGTGCGGCTTGCCCGGTGATCGACTCTGAGGGGAAGGCTATTGCGGCGGTGTCGGTTTCGGGGTGGGTGGGGAAGATGCAGTTGGAGCGGGTGGTGCCGGCTTTGCGGACTACTGCGATGATGTTGTCTCGGCAGTGGGGGTGAGAGAGTTGGGTGCCTGCGTTGGGCGGTTTCCGGGGGGGGGCTTCGGTGTGTGGGTCGATTTGGTGTGGAGCCTCTGCGCGATGGCCCAAGGGCTAAAAGCGGGCAGGACGAGCCTGCCCTTGGCCTGTCAATTGTACGCCATCGCGCCCCTCCACACAAAATCGACCCAATTCGGGGAGTTGGCGATCGGTGTGTGAATGGGATGGCGGTGGCTGGGTTTTGACTCCCACACTGCACCCTTTTTGTGGTGGCTGCGGGAAGTCCTTTCCCGGTGCCCGTTCCCCGGTTAGTGCCGCAGGGGGCGGGTGATGTGATGGCGGCCGGCCGGGGTGATCCAGTGAGTGGTGCCATCTGAATCCTGAGTCACTGTGTAGTTGTCGTGTTTGCGGTGGTGGTGCCAGGTGCAGAGCCCTTGCAGGTTGGTGGCTTGGGTGCGGCCTGTGGGCCACGGGGTGATGTGGTCGTGTTCCTGGATCGGGAGGGTGCAGCCGGGGGCGGTGCAGGTCCCGCCGGCCCGAGCAACGGACGTCTCTTTCATCAGCGCCGTGGGCCGGTAGGTGTCGGTGCTGATCGCGGAGATCTGCTGGTACTCATCGAGGAGAAGTCCCCGGAAGGGGCCGTGCATCGCGAGTTCGCGGGCCGCCTCGGCCGCGATCGGGCCATAACCGGCAAGCTGGCCAGGGTCATTGGTCAGGCCCAGCAGGGTCTCCATCGAGATGGTCACGAAGGTCCGCACGTTCCAGTTGGTGTGCTTGCCCCGTAGACGGTCCCAGAGCACATCGGAGCGTTTCTGGTCGGTGGTGCGCTCGTCCTTCGGTAGGGACTTGGCGTCGGCGCAGATCTGTTGGAACAGCTGGTGGGCTTCAGTGGCGGGGAGGATCCACACCAGTTTGGCCATGCCGTCGGGCAAGGCCGAGAGCCCGACCTGCCGGTCGTCTTTGGCCTTGTGGCAGCGCTGCTCATAACCATCCGGATCGGCCTTTGCGACCAGCGCGGTGGCCTTGCGACACACCTGAGTCCGAGTCATCCCAGCGGCCTCCTCAGCCAGGGCCCGGTCGACCTCGGCGACCTGCGCAGGATCCGACAGATGGCGGGTCCGCTCCCACACTGCCGCGAACCGGGCCAGGTCGATCTCACCCCGACGGAACCGCTCCGCCAGCGCGGGATGAGTCTCCAAGGCAGCGGCGATCTCCTGGGACCGGGCCAGCGCCGGCTCCGAGACCTTCGTCGCCATCGCCAACTCAGTCAGGTCGTCGATGTGGTTGAGGGCCTCATGTTCGGCCCATTCACACACCGCCCGCACCTTCCGGGCCACCCCCACAAAATTGACCAACTGTTCTTGGGTCAGGCTCGCGGGATCCGCACCCACCACCAGATCGAACATGGCCCCGGTGGGTTCCCTGTTCTCGATCTCGCGGGTGAGTTCCATACTTCTGAGAATACTCGAACACAAGATCGAACGCGAATCTCTAACGGGTGAATCCCGCCAGGCAGAAAGGCTTTTCTTTCCTCCCGCCACACCGCAACACGGCAACTCCGACTAGTCGCGTGGATTTTGTGTGGAGGGGCGCGATGGCGTACAATTGACAGGCCAAGGGCAGGCTCGTCCTGCCCGCTTTTAGCCCTTGGGCCATCGCGCAGAGGCTCCACACCAAATCCACGCGACCACACCGAATAAATCCCCCCACCCAAACCGCACCAACCCAACCCAACCCAACCCCCAAACCTAACTCCCGCAACCCCTATTCCCCCAACAACCTCTGCCCCTCCCGAGCCCACTCCACCCGCACCCGCGCCACCGCCGCAATCCCGTCAAACACATGCGCCTTCAACCGCGCGATCCGATCATGCTCCGCCGGATCCCTTCGCGTCAGCCTCTCCCGCAGCAACGCAGTCTCCTTACGCAGCAACCGATCCCGATGCGCCTCCGCTTCCGCCGCCGCCTTCTCCTGCTCAGCGATGAACGCGTCCAGCACCTTCATCGCCTCTTCCGCCGGGATCGTGTCGAAGTTCAACGCCTGCACCATGAACGGATCCCGTGGCGGCGCGGCATCATGGGCCGTCCCCAACCACACCGCCAGCTCCCGGTGACCTTTCTCGGTCACCGAGTACACCGTCCGCGTCAACCGGGGCCCGCGAGCCTCCTCGTCGCCCGCGATCAGCCCGGCCTGCTCCATGCGCCGCAGCATGGGATAGATCTGGCTCTGCGGCGCGGCCCAGATCCACCCGGTGGAGCCGTCGAAGAAGCGAACGAGGTCGTAGCCGGACATCGGGCGTGCCTCCAGCACCCCCAACAAAGCGTGCTGTAGGGACATGATCCGATACTAACCGTCAGCCGTCGATCCGCATGGTCACGGTCTTCGGCTCGGTGAAGAACTCCCGGCTGAAGTTGCCGCCTTCCCGTCCCCACCCGGAGTCGCCGACACCGCCGAACGGCGCGCGCAGGTCGCGTACGAAGAAGCAGTTGACCCACACGTTGCCGCTGCGCAGCGCCCCGGCAACCCGATGCGCCCGGTGTAGACCGTCACTGAACACCATGGCGGACAGCCCGTACGGCGTGTCGTTGGCCAGCCGGACCCCGTCCTCCTCCGCCTCGAACGGAGTGACCGTCACGATCGGCCCGAACACCTCTTCCCGCTGCACCGGCGCATCGGCCGGCACCTCCGTCAGCACGGTTGGCCGCACAAACCAGTCCTCACCCAGCCCGCCGGTCACGACTGTCGCACCGCCGGTCTTCTCCGGCTCCAAATACCCGACGACCTTGTCGTGGTGCTTCTCCGACGCCAAAGGCCCGATCGCGGTCGACGGATCAGACGGATCGCCCAGTGTCATCGCCTCAGCTGCGGCGACGAACCGCGACAGGAACTCGTCGTAAACACCCCGCTGCACATACAAGCGCGACCCGGCCAAACACACCTGTCCAGTGTTGCTGAACGCCGCCCGGATCGACCAGTCGACGGCCACATCCAGGTTCGCGTCGTCGAACACCAGGTTCGACCCCTTGCCGCCGAGCTCAAGGCTCACCGGCGTCAGGTTCGCCGCACCCGCCGTGGCGATCGCCCGACCGGTCACCGACGAGCCGGTGAACGTGATCCGGTCGACGCGCGGATCGCGGGTCAACACCGCGCCGGCGTCGCCAAAGCCCAGCACGGTGTTCAGCACGCCCTCGGGAATGCCGGCCTCCAGCGCCAGTCGGCCGATGATCGCCGCCGAGTGCGGGGTGTCCTCGGCCGGCTTCAACACGACCGTGTTGCCCCACGCCAGCGCCGGCGCGATCTTCCACGTGGCCAGCATCAGCGGGAAGTTCCACGGTGACACCGCCGCCACCACGCCGGCCGACTCGTACCGCGTGTACGTGTGCATGCCGATGTCGGACGGCAGCGCCTCGGCGACGGCCAGCCGGGCATGGTCGGCGAAGAAGCGGAAGTTCTGGGCCGAACGCGGCACGTCGTGCGAGGCGGCGGCCGCGATGGGCTTGCCCATGTCGCGGCCCTCGGCCTCACCGAGCTCCGCCGCGTGCTCCTCCATCAGGTCGGCGAATTTGTGCAGCAGACGGCCCCGCTCGGCGAAACCCATACGCGGCCATGGGCCCTCGTCGTACGCCTTGCGCGCCGCCGCGACCGCCAGATCCACGTCGGCCGCCGACGCACGGGCAACCGTGGCATAGCTTTGCCGCGTGTACGGGTCGATGTCGTCGTAGGTGGCGCCATCGGCGGAGTCGATCTCCGCCCCGCCGATGACGTGCCGGATCTTCACGATGTCTGCTCCCTCAGTTGAACAGCGGCCGGCTGCCGGCCGGCGACCGGTACCAGTCCGGTCGCGACCAGCCCGATGACCGCCACGGCGGCGAAGAGGTAGAAGTTCCACACGTAGCTCGCGCCGGAGGCGAGCACGAGGCCGCCGAGCACCGGGCCGAGGATGGCGCCGAGCCGGCCGACGCCGAGCGACCAGCCGATGCCGACCGCAGCGGACGTGGGCGGGTAGTAGCGGGTGACGAACACGTTGATCAGGTTGGTGGTGCCGATGGTGCCGTAGCCCGCGATACCGGACAGCACATAGATGACCACTGTGGACGGTCGGGTGGCCAGCAGGGCGATGCTCAGCACGGCCAGCAGGAACGACACCGCGACAACGGGCTTGGAGCCGAGGATGTCGGCCGCGCGGCCGCCGATGGCCGAGCCGATGATCGAGCCCAGGTTGAACACCAGCAGGAAGCTCAGCGCCGAGCCGAGCGGGAAGTCGGCCTGGCGCATGATCTGCGGCAGCCAGGTGTTCATGCCGTACACCATCAGCAGCGAGCTGAAGCTGGCCAGCCACAACAGGATCGTGCCCATCCGGAAGCCCGGTGCGGCCAGCTCGCGCAGACCGGCGAGCCAGTTCCGCTTCTCCGACAGGGAAATCGTCGGCACCTCGACGCCGAGCCGCGCGGCCAGCCGAGCGGCGTCATCGGTACGGCCGCGCAACACCAGGTATTCCAACGATTCCGGCAGCCAGCGCAGCGCGAACGGCACCGCCAGCACCGGAGCCGCGCCGATGACGTACATCGTCTGCCAGCCCAGCGACGGAATGACCGAGATCGCCAGTGCCGACGCGAGAATGCCGCCGACCGCGTAGCCCGACTGCATCAGCACGTACGTCAGGTTGTGCTTGCCCGCCGGCGCGTACTCGACGACCAGCGCCGCCGCGGTCGGCATCAGGCCGCCGAGCCCGATACCGGCGATGAACCTCAGCAGCCCGAACACTTCCGGGTTCGGGGCGAGCGCGCACAGCGCCGTGCAGACGGAGAACCACACCATGCAGAGCACGAGGATCCGGCGGCGGCCGATCAGGTTGGTGACCGTGCCGACCAGGAGCGCGCCGATCAGCATGCCGATCAGCGCGTAGCTGCCGATCGTGCCGGCCTGGGCCGGGCCGATGTGCCACGCGGCCAGCAGGGACGGCACGGTCGTGCCGTAGACGACGAGGTCGTAGCCGTCGAAGGTGACGGCGAAGGCGCACAGGATGACGACGCTCCATAAGGCGCCGCGGGAAACTCTGTTCGGCATGGCGGGGTCCTTTCACCGCGACACTGCGGTCAGGTGGTGCCAGATGCGATTGAGCAGTTCGGAACCTGTTGCCGCCCAAGCCGCTTGCTCCTCGGCCGGCAGCGGGCGGATCGGGCCGTGGGCGGCGACGGCGAGCGTGAGCTTCGCGGTCTCCTCGAGGATCCACATGCGGGCGGTGGCCTCGGCGATGGTGGCGCCGACGGTGATCGCGCCGTTGCCGCGCAGCACAAGGGCGTAGGCGCTGCCGAGCGCGGCGGCCAGTTCGCGGGCGATCGACGGTTCACGGATCAGGCGTGAGTTGTGGAAGATCGGGACGATCGCGCCGAGCAGCGAACCCTGGCCGTGCAGCGGCACGAGCGGGATGGCGAGCACGGCGGTCGCGGCGACGGCCGGCGGCTGGGCCCGGCAGATCGCGCCGACGTCCGGGCGGACGGCGGCAATAGCGGTGTGCATCCACGCTTCACGGGGCGCGTCGTCGGGAATGTTCTCCGCACAAATGGACAGTTGCGGGAATTTCCCACCGGTCAGCGCGCCCAGCGGTCGGGGCGGCGTTATGAGCAGCTCTTCGTTCGAAAGACGGGCACTGACGTGCCCGAACGCGGTGACCAGCCCGGCGGTGTCGAGCGCGTGTCCGGCCCGGGTGAGGTCATCGGCGATGCTGGCTGGCGACATGAGGCAATGGTTACCTGTATCTGTATATCTGTCAACCAGAGGATTGACATGTATATCGATACCTGTAGCGTTGTGACCGTAGGATTGCCGTCTGACAGCGAGGTGGGGCAGTGATCACCATCCAGGACATCGCGTACGTCCGCTCCGGCACCGCGGACCTGGAGACCGCCGTCGGCTTCGCGGTCGACATCGTCGGCCTCGAACTGGTCGAGCGCACCGCGGACCGGGCCTATCTGCGGGCCGACAACCGGCACCACTGTCTGTCCTTTGTGGCCGGTGAGGCCGGCGTGCTGGCGTCCGCCTTCACCCTGGCCGACGAGGACCGGCTGGCCGACGCCGAGGCCGAGCTGTCACGGGCCGGCTTCACCGTCACCCGTGGTGACAAGGCGGCCGCCGTCGACCGGCACGTGCGGGAGTTCATCGCCTTCGAGGACCCGTTCGGCAACGTCGTCGAGCTCGTGGTCGACCAGAAGGAGGTGCCGACCCCGGTCAACTTCGCCAGGGCCGCCGGCATCACCGAGTTCGGCCACCTCTGCCTCGATGCGCCCGATGTCCGTGCCGCACACAGGTTCTGGACCAAGCACTTCAACATGAAGGTGTCCGACTGGATCGGCGACGCCGCGTGTCTGATGCGCTTCGATCCCGTGCACCACAAGATGGCCGTGTTCAAGGGGGCCGGGCCCGGCCTGTGCCACATGAACTTCCAGGTCTCCTCGATCGACGACGTCATGCGCAGCTGGCATTTCCTGCAGGACAACGGGATCGAGATCGAGCAGGGCCCCGGCCGGCATCCCCAGTCCGGGGCCGTGTTCCTGTACTTCAAGGGACCCGAGGGGCTGACCTACGAGTACTCTTACGGCGTGCGGCGGATCGACGATGACAACGCCTGGCGGGTGCGGTACTTCGACCCGGCCGAGCCGGACGCCATCGACATGTGGCGTGGGCCGACCAATCGCTGCGCCTCCCAGCCGCAGCTGCCCGGGTTGGCGGCCCGCTGATGCCCATCGTCCACATCTCCGTCGCCGCCGGCCGCTCCCGCGAGCAGCTCCGCGAGTGCCTCCAGGCCGTGCACAACGCCGTCCGGGACAGCCTCGGCGCGCCGGACGCGTCCATTCGCGTGCTGATCACCGAGGTCGACCCCGAGCTCTGGAGCTCCGGCGGCCAGACCCTGGCCGAACGCGGTCGCTGAAATCACAGGACGGCCGGTCGCCGCGGTCGTATCGTTTCCGTTGTGACAGCGGACTTATTTCCGTCGGAGCGGGTGGTGTGGACCGGGAAGCCGGTCCGGTATCCCGTCTTCGACGCGGGGGACTTCTTCCTGGTGCCGTTCTCGATCCTGTGGTGCAGCGTGGTGTTTCGCAGCGTCTGGCCGCCGGACCGGGTACCGCTGATCGTCTGGGGCTTTGTCGCGGTCGGGCTGTACCTGCTGGTCGGGCGGCTCGTGGTGCGCCAGCTCGTGCTGCGTTCGACCACGTACACCGTGACGAACAAGCGGCTGGTGGTCGAGTCCAGGGTGCTGGGCGTCACCCGCGTGCGCAGTGATTTTCTCCGCACCATGCGGCCGCCGGTCGCGGACGATCACGGCGGTCACGGCAACGTGCGGTTCGGACCGCGGTTCGAGGTCGGCTTCGTCCGTGGCCCGAGGCGGCTGGAACTGCGGGGGATCGAGGATCCCCGCGCGGTCCGGGACCTCATCATGGCCCAGCGCTGACCGGTGCGAGGTCGCCGATCGCACTGAAACCGGCCCGGCGGGGAACCCGCCGGGCCGGAAACGTGAAAAGCTCAGCTGTGCGAGACGGTCAACGCGTAGAAGTGGACGGTCGCGCCATTGGTCGAGCTGCTGCTGGCGGACTGGTTGTAGTCGCCCGCCTTGAAGTACTGCGGGTATCCCTTCCAACCTGACGGAATGGCGAAGGAATGGTTCGCCCCGTTGATGGAGATGTTGATGGTGTTGCCGCCGGTGACGCTGATGACGTAGCTCCACTGCGTGTTCAGCGAGACGTGGCCGATGGAGTGGGCGGTCTGTCCGCCGCCGGGCCCGTTCTCGATGCCGGCGACGATATCGCCATTGCTGTGGTAGTAGAGCTCGATCAGCGGCTTGGTGGTGCCGCTGCCCTCACTGGCGTGGATCTGCCCGACGCAGACACTGGACGGCACCTTCGTCACCTTCACGGTGGCGCTGAGCTTGTGCGTGCCGGGCAGACCCCAGCTGGCCGCGGACCCGCTCGAATTCATCTCACGGAGTTCAGAACGGGAAAAGTTGGAGTTGGGCGTGTGCACGCCGTTCTCCGGGTCCCAGAAGGTCATGGAACCGTCGGACTTGTCGGTGTAGAAGTACGCGTCCTGGTACCCGCCGGCCCCTTTCAGCTGGCTGGGGCTGATCGTCCGTGGCGAGCCGGGGGAGCCGACGGGCTCCTGGAGGGACCACACCGAGAGGTTGAAATTCCCGCCCGGCGCGACACCGGTGTTCAGGGCCGGTGCGGCCATGGCGGACTGGCCGGCGAACAGGGTGCCGGCCGCGGCGAGGGTCAGGGCGCTCGCCGTGAGCTTCTTGTTCAATTTTGGGCTCCTCGCAGGGACGTGTGGCGGCGTCAGGGAACCGGGGGATCAGGCAGGATCCCACGGTTTTCGGGCCGCCCCGTCACAGCGAGAAACGCTGGCAGGGGTATTGCGCATGGGTATTAATCTCCTCCGGTCTGGCGGCGGTGCCATACCGACTTCGAGAAGAGCAGGGGCCATCAGTTTGGGATAGGCGGTGCGGCCCCGTCAATACCCTTCAGGCACGCGAAATGTTCAGGTCCGTGAACCGTTGAGCAGGGACAACAGTTTTTCCACATCGTGGAGGATCTGGTCACGCGGGGTACGCGCCCGCACCTGGACCCGGACCCCGAGCCAGGCGTTGTACGCCACCGCGACGGCGGTTTCCGGGTCGATACGGTCGGTGACGGAACCGTCGCGTCGACCGCGACGGATCTGTGCCGACAGCATCTCGCGGCTCACGTCCTGGTGCCGGCTCAAGCGTTGTGCGACCTCGTCGTCCGAAGGTCCCAATTCGGTCGAGCTGTTCACGACCAGACATCCCCGAAAGTCGTCGGCCGGCGATTGGAGCAGGAGATCGAACGCGGAGCGGATCGCGCTGAGGCCGTCGGGGGCGGCGGAAGTCTTCTCCTCGTAGCCGGCCTCGACGTCGCCGATGTAGCGGTCGAGCGCGCGCAGGTAGAGCGAGTGCTTGTCCCCGAAGGTGTCGTACATGCTGCGCCGGCCGACGCCGGTGCGCTCGACCAGGTCATGTACCGACGTCGCCTCGTAGCCGCGTTCCCAGAACACGGCCATCGCGTCGGTGACGGCCGTGTCCGGGTCGAACTCCTTGTGCCGAACCATGGGGACAAACCTCTCACACGAACTACAGTGCGGCGCTCAGGCCGGCCTTCACGTTCCGGGTGAGCTCGTCGAAGAGCACCTCGGCCTCGCCCTTGGCAACGGCGTCGAGGGTCGTCCTCGCGACCTCGGCCGGGTCGGACTTGCCGCTGGTCACGTGCGCGGCCATGTCGGTGTCCATGTAGCCGACGTGCAGACCGGTGACGGTGATGCCCTTGGGCGCCAACTCCTGGCGCACCACATTGCTCATCGCCCACTCGGCCGCCTTGGCCACCGAGTACGAGCCGACGCTGGGGACGTGCGCCCAGGACAGCACCGAGGCCACGTTCAGCACGGCGCCGCCGCCGTTGGCCTCGATCACCGGCGCGAAGGCGCGGGTGGCGGCCAGTGAACCGATGTAGTGCACCTCGAGCTGCTCGCGGATCTCGTCGAGGGGGGTGGTCAGCAGTTCGCCGCCGCCGCCGAGGCCGGCGTTGTTGATTAGCAGCGTGGCGTCGGCCGCGATCGCGGCGGCGGCCTCGATGCTGGCGTGGTCGGTGACGTCGAGGCGCAGCGGGGTGACGCCCTCGATGTCGATGGTTTCGGGTCGGCGCGCGGTGGCGTACACCTTGGCGCCACGGGCGACGAGCTGCTCGGCGAAGTGACGGCCCAGGCCGCGGTTCGCTCCGGTCACTACGGCAACGGTCTTGGTGAAGTCCATGCCGAAGACGATAGTCTGTTGAGAACGAACGGTGCAATAAGCGCGACGGTGACCGGGGCCACACGACGTCCAGGGGGTCCCGCGGCGGCGTTTGCCCTGCTATAAACGAGGCGTAAGGCCCGCGGCGCGGGGAAGCCGGTGCGACTCCGGCGCGGTCCCGCCACTGTGTTCGACGTCGGCCAGGCGTCGAGAGCCAGGTTGCCGCCCGTGGGCTTCGACGGTGAGGCCCACGAGGATGGAGCTGACACATGGGTGCCTTCCGCGTCCTGATGCTGCTGATGCCGCGCGCGCTCGGCGGCTGGACCTCTTTCTGACGTCACTGCCGTCCCACGCCTGCCGTTCCCGGTAGGTGTGTTTCGCCGTGCCCGGAAAGGGTTTGAAGTGACAACGCGCGTCACCTACGCGACTTTGACGTCGGACAACGAAGAACTGCACGCCTCCTACGAGAACGGACTGCGCGTCGCGAAGTCCTGGCTCGGTGCGACGATCCCGGGCAACGGGCCCGCGTTCACCGTGACCAGCCCGTGCGATCGCTCGGTCGTGCTGTGCACCGCCCACGCCGCCACCGAGTCCGATGTGGACGAAGCCGTGACGGCCGCAGCCGCCTCGGGCTGGGCGTCGAAACCCTGGCCGGAAAGGGTTTCCTGCTGCGAAACGCCGCCGACCTGATCAGCGAGCGGTCCGGTGAGCTGGCCGCTTTGATGACGATCGAGGTCGGCAAGAACCGGCTCGAAGCGCTCGGTGACGTCGAGGAGTCGGCCGACCTGATCCGCTACTACTGCCGGCAGGTCGAGGACAACAACGGCTTCTCGCACGAGATGGAACGACTGTCCGCCAACGAGATCACCCGTAGCGTGCTGCGCCCGCACGGAGTGTGGGCGGTGATCAGCCCGTTCAACTTCCCGATGGCGCTGGCCGCCGGACCGGCCGGGGCCGCGCTGGCCGCCGGCAACACCGTGGTTCTCAAGCCCAGCGAGCAGGGCACCTACACCGCGGTCAAGCTGGTGGAATGCCTGCGGGACGCGGGAATCCCGGCCGACGCGCTGCACCTGCTGCTCGGCGGTGACCAGGTGGGCAACGCCGTGGTCGAGCACCCGGACGTCGCCGGGTTGACGTTCACCGGCTCGTACCAGGCGGGAATGTCGGTGTACCAAAGGTTTTCCAAGCGGTATCCGAAGCCGGCGATCTGCGAGATGGGCGGCAAGAACGCGGCCGTCGTGACGGCCGGTGCCGATCTGGACGTCGCCGCGGCCGGCATCTCACGGTCGGCTTTCGGCTTCTCCGGGCAGAAGTGTTCGGCCTGCTCGAGGGTTTACGTCGAACGGACGGCGTACCAGGGTCTGGTGGACCGGCTGGTGGCCAAGGCCGGCGAGGTGGTGGTCGGCGATCCGACGCAGCGGTCGGTGTTCATGGGCCCGGTGATCGACGAGGACGCGGTCGCCCGGTTCACCGACGCCGTCGATCACGCCCGCCGAGTGGGCAAGATCGCGGCCGGGGGAGAGTTGTTGCGGCGCAGTGAAGGGCGAGCCGACGGACACTACGTGACGCCGACAGTCGTCACGGATCTGCCGCCGGATGATCGATTGCTGACCGAGGAGCTGTTCGTGCCGTTGGTGGCGGTCGTGCCGGTGGACTCGCTGGACGAGGCCGTCATCCAGGCCAACGACACCGATTTCGGCCTGACCGCCGGCATTTTCGCCGGCCAGCAGTGGGAGATCGACGCCTTCCTCGACCGGATCGAGGCCGGTGTGGTGTACGTGAACCGGGCCGCGGGCGCGACGACCGGCGCCTGGCCGGGGTGCAGCCGTTCGGCGGCTGGAAGGGCTCGGGCAGCACCGGCAAGGCCGGCGGCGGCCGCTACTACGTGCAGCAGTACCTGCGTGAGCAGTCCCGGACGGAGGTCGGCCGATGACCACGATGATCACCGCACCGGACATTCGCACGGAACTGCCGGGCCCGATGGCCCGTGAGGTGCTGGCCCGGGACGCGGCCGTCACCAGCCGGTCCCTGCCGCGGGCGTATCCCCTTGTGCCGCAACGAGGTCGCGGCTGCGTCATCGAGGACGTGGACGGCAACCGGTTCCTGGACTTCAACGCCGGCATCGCCGTCAACTCCACCGGCCACGCCCATCCCAAGGTGGTCGAGGCCGTGCACAGGCAGAGCGAGGAGCTGCTGCACTACTCGGCCAGCGACTTCTACCTGCCGATCTACTCCCGGATGGGCCAGGCGCTGGCCGCCACCGCCCCGATCGACGGGCCGGTCCGGGTGTTCCTGAGCAACTCAGGCGCGGAGGCGGTCGAGGGCGCCCTGAAGCTGGTCCGGTACTGCACCGGCCGCCCGTACGTGATCAGCTTCTACGGCGCGTTCCACGGCCGCAGCTACGGCGCAGTCACGCTCACCGCGTCGAAGGCCAAGTACCACAAGGGCTTTGGCCCGCTGCTGCCCGGTGTGCTGCACGCACCGTACGGCAGCGACGAGACCTTCGAGCACATCGAGAACCTGCTGTTCCGGCACCAGGTGTCGCCCGACGAGGTCGCGGCGATCTTCGTCGAACCGATTCAGGGCGAGGGCGGCTACCTCGTGCCGCCGGACGGCTGGCTGCGCAAACTGCGGGAACTGTGTGACCGGCACGGGATCCTGCTCGTCGCCGACGAGGTGCAGTCGGGCATGGGGCGCACCGGCAAACTGTGGGCGATCGAGCACACCGGTGTCCGACCGGACGTGCTGATCAGCGCCAAGGGCATCGCCTCCGGCCTGCCACTGGGCGCGTTCATGGCCCGGGCTGAGCTGCTGGAGAAGTGGTCCGCCGGCGCGCACGGCTCCACGTATGGCGGCAGTCCCGTGCCGTGCGCGGCCGGCCTGGCCACGCTCGAGGTGATCGCTGAGGAAGGCTTGCTGGACAACGCTTCCACGATCGGCGAGCAGTTGATCACCGGCCTCCGTGAGCTTCGGCGGCGATTCGCGGACAAGATCACCGACGTTCGTGGTGTCGGGCTGATGATCGGCGTCGAGTTCGCCACGGCCGAACTGGCGGCACGGGTGCAGCAGCGGGCGTTCGAGCTTGGCCTGCTGGTGCTGGAATGCGGCGAGAGCAGCATCCGGATGTCGCCGCCGCTGGTCGTCACGGCCGAGGAGGCGCGCAAGGCGCTGGAGCTGTTCGGTCAGGCTGTCGCCGGATGAGTCGGCACGTGTTCACCCGTTCCCCCGGCCTGCCACGCGTGGCCGGGGGAACGGGGGTCGAAGTGTTCGATGTGGACGGTCGGCGCTATCTCGACGGCTCCGGCGGCGCGGTCGTCACGTCCATCGGGCACGGCGTGCCCGAGGTGGCCTATGCCATCGCCGAGCAGTCCCGGCGGATCGCCTACGTGCACGGGACTGCCTTTGCCTCCAAGGCACTCGACGACTACGCCGACGCCCTGGCGCCGTTGCTGCCGTTCGACGACCCGCGGATCTATCCGGTGTCCGGCGGCAGCGAGGCGGTCGAGACGGCGTTGAAGATGGCCCGCGCCTACCATCTCGCCCGCGGCGAGGACCGGCACGTGATCATCGGCCGGCAGGGCGCCTACCACGGCAATTCCCGTGGCGCGCTCGACGTTTCCGGCCGGGCCGCGCTGAGAGACCCCTATCGGCCGTGGCTCGGGGCGGCCTGGCACACCTCCTCGCCGTACGAATACCGTTGCCCAGCCCCAAATCACCCAAACGCTTGCGGCGCCTGGCATGCCACCAGACTCGATCGGATGATCACCGAGGACGTCGCCGCGTTCATCGCCGAACCCGTTGCCGGCGCGGCACTCGGCGCCTGCGTGCCGCCGGACGACTACTGGCCGGCGGTCGCCGAGATCTGCCGGCAGCGGGGAGTGCTGCTGATCGCCGACGAGGTGATGACCGGCTTCGGCCGCACCGGTCGCTGGTTCGCCTGCGAGCACTGGGGAATCCGGCCCGACATCCTCGTCACCGCCAAGGGCGCGGCCGCCGGCTACTGGCCGCTCGGCCTCGCCGTCTGCACCGCCGAGATCCGTGACACCATCGGCACTTTCGTGCACGGCTTCACCTACTCCCACCACCCGGTCGGCGCCGCCGCCGGTTTAGCCGTGTTGAACGTCATGCGCGAGCGGCACTTAACAGCCGCCGCCGAGCAACGCGGCCGCGAACTGGCCAAGGCCCTGCACGACCGCCTCGCCGATCACCCGGCCGTCGGCGACATCCGGGGCATGGGCCTGCTTCAGGCGGTCGAGCTCGTCGCCGACCGCGACACCAAGCAGCCGTTCGCCCGTGACGCGCGGATCGCCGAGCGCGTCGTCGCCGCGGCCAAGGAGGTCGGGCTGCTGGTCTACCACTCGACCGGTTGCGCCGACGGCCGCAACGGCGACCTGCTGCTGTTCGGCCCGCCCCTGGTCATCACCGACACGCAGGTGGCCGAGCTGGCCGACAAGGCCGCCGCCGCGATCCGGAGCATCTGACACGCGACACAAGATGTGGGTGCTTGCGACTGATCGTCGTCCATGTATTGTGCTCACCGAGCTGGTTCGGCCGTCCCGCCAGGGCGGTCGTCGTAAGAGGGAACCCGGTGCGAATCCGGGACTGCCCCGCAGCGGTGAACGGGAACGACCGCCGTCACGAAGCACTGGACCCAGAGGTCCGGGAAGCGACGGCCAGTAGGTGCCGACCGGCATGCCCGTAAGTCCGAAGACCTGCCCGCTCGCCCGTTCGCACCGTGAACGGGCTCGTGTCCAGGCCCCGAGGGAGGGCGTGGGGACCGTCACCGGCGCATGCCGGCGCCGTCCTCGCGCCCAGGGCCCACAGCGTGCGAGGAGTCAGGGACTGTGGAGACAGTCGTGCGGGATTCCCACCCGACGATGCGGGTGCGGAAACGCAGCGGCGCGGTCGAGACCGTGGACGTGAACAAGATTGTCAAGGCGGTCGGCCGCTGCGCGGTCGGGCTGGCCGAGGTGGACCCGCTGCGGGTCGCCACCAAGACGATCAACGGCCTGTACGACGGGGCGACGACCGAGGAGCTGGACCGGCTGTCCATCCAGACCGCGGCCGAGCTGGTGTCGGAGGAGCCGGAGTACTCCAAGCTGGCGGCGCAGCTGCTGGCGGCGTACATCGACAAGGAAGTCCGCGGCCAGGGCATCCACTCGTTCAGCCAGAGTGTGGCGCTCGGGCACCGCGAGGGCCTGATCGGCGACGAGACAGCCACGTTCGTGGCCACCCACGCCCGCAAGCTGGACGACGCGATCGACCCGGACGCGGACCGCCGCTTCGAGTACTTCGGCCTGCGCACGGTGTACGACCGCTACCTGTTGCGCCACCCCAACTCCCGCGCGGTAGTGGAGCGCCCGCAGTACTGGCTGCTGCGCGTGGCCTGCGGTCTGTCGCACACCGCGGCCGAGGCGATCCGCTTCTACCGCCTGATGTCCTCGCTCGCCTACCTGCCCAGTTCACCAACCCTGTTCAACTCGGGTACACGGCACACCCAGATGTCCTCGTGCTACCTGCTGGACTCGCCGCGCGACGAGCTCGAGTCGATCTACGAGCGGTACGCGCAGGTGGCGCAGCTGTCCAAGTTCGCAGGCGGCATCGGCGTGCAGTGGTCCCGGGTTCGGTCCCGCGGCGCGCTGATCCGGGGCACCAACGGCCATTCCAACGGCATCGTGCCGTGGCTGCGCACGCTGGACGCCTCGGTGGCAGCAGTCAACCAGGGCGGCCGGCGCAAGGGCGCGGCCTGCGTCTACCTGGAGACGTGGCACCCGGACATCGAGGAGTTCCTCGAGCTGCGCGACAACACCGGCGAGGACGCGCGCCGCACGCACAACCTGAACATCGCCAACTGGATCCCGGACGAGTTCATGCGCCGGGTCGAGGCCGACGGCGAGTGGTCGCTGTTCGACCCGGACGAGACGCCTGAGCTGCCGGACCTGTGGGGCGAGGCGTTCACACTCGCGTACAGTGCCGCTGAACAGGCCGGCCGGGCCGTGCGCACGGTCAAGGCGCGCGACCTGTACGGCAAGATGATGCGCACGCTGGCCCAGACCGGCAACGGCTGGATGACCTTCAAGGACACCGCCAACCGCACCTGCAACCAGACCGCCGAACCGGCCAACGTGGTGCACCTGTCCAATCTCTGCACGGAGATCCTCGAGGTCACCAGCGACGCCGAGACCGCGGTGTGCAACCTCGGCTCGGTCAACCTGGGTGCGCACGTGGCCGGCGACAGCATGGACTGGAACCGGCTGCGGGAGACCGTCCGCACCGCGGTCACGTTCCTGGACCGTGTGATCGACATCAACTACTACCCGACCGAGCCGGCCGGGCGGTCCAACCCGCGCTGGCGGCCGGTCGGGCTGGGCGTGATGGGCCTGCAGGACGTGTTCTTCAAGCTGCGCCTCGACTTCGACTCGGCGGCAGCCAAGGAGCTGTCCACCCGGATCGCCGAGGAGATCTACCTGACGGCGCTGGAGACCTCGGCCGATCTCGCGGCCAGCGCCGGTGCACACCCGGCGTACAACCAGACTCGCGCGGCGCGCGGCGACCTCCAGCCCGACCTGTGGGGCGTGACGCCGACGCAGACCGAGCGCTGGGCCACGCTGCGGGAGCGCGTCGCCGAGAGCGGCCTGCGCAACTCGCTGCTGGTCGCCATCGCGCCGACCGCGACCATCGCGTCCATCGCCGGCTGCTACGAGTGCATCGAGCCCCAGGTGTCGAACGTGTTCAAGCGCGAGACCTTGTCCGGGGAGTTCTTGCAGGTCAACACCTATCTCGTCGCCGAGCTGAAGCAGCACGGGCTGTGGAACGCCGCCACCCGGGCCCAGCTCAAGCGGGACGACGGCTCGGCGCAGGCGCTGGCCGGGCTGCCCGAGGCCAGCCGGTCGCTGTTCCGCACCGCGTGGGAACTGCCGCAGAAGGCGCTGATCGAGCTGGCCGCCGCCCGTGGCCCGTACATCGACCAGAGCCAGTCGCTGAACCTGTTCGTCGCCTCGCCGACCATCGGCAAGCTCTCCTCGATGTACCTGTACGCCTGGAAAGCCGGGCTGAAGACCACCTACTACCTGCGCTCCCGCCCGGCGACGCGCATCCAGCAGGCCACCGTGCCCGCTGTCGACGCCGTCGCCTGCTCTCTCGAGAACCCCGAATCGTGTGAGGCCTGCCAGTGACCGCCCTTGAGAACACCACCCGTCAGCAGGCTTTGCTCGACCCGGGCATGGACCTGACCTTGCGCCCCATGCGCTATCCGCTGTTCTACGAGCGTTTTCGGGACGCCATCAAGAACACGTGGACGGTCGAGGAGGTCGACCTGCACTCCGACCTGGCCGACCTGAAGAAGCTGACGCCGGCCGAGCAGCAC
The DNA here is from genome assembly GCF_028622115.1 of Kutzneria chonburiensis. Classification (NCBI taxonomy): domain Bacteria; kingdom Bacillati; phylum Actinomycetota; class Actinomycetes; order Pseudonocardiales; family Pseudonocardiaceae; genus Kutzneria; species Kutzneria chonburiensis. Next base: position 3,685,755 of record NZ_CP097263.1, on the reverse strand, counting down.
CTGATCAACCGGCTGGTCGCGTTCTTCGCCACCGGCGACACCATCGTCGCCAACAACCTGGTGCTCAACCTGTACGAGCACGTCAACGCGCCGGAGGCCCGGCTGTACCTGTCGCGGCAGCTGTTCGAGGAGGCCGTGCATGTTCAGTTCTACTTGACGCTGCTGGACACCTACCTGCCCGACGAGACCGAGCGGGCCGAGGCGTTCGCGGCGGTCGAGAACATCCCGTCCATCCGCGACAAGGCCGAGTTCTGCTACAAGTGGATGGACTCCATCGGGCAGCTGGATCGCTTGCACAGCAAGGCGGACCGGCGCACGTTCCTGCTCAACCTGATCTGCTTCGCCGCCTGCATCGAGGGCCTGTTCTTCTACGGCGCCTTCGCCTACGTGTACTTCCTGCGTTCGCGCGGCCTGCTCAACGGGCTGGCGTCCGGCACCAACTGGGTGTTCCGCGACGAGTCCATGCACATGGCGTTCGCGTTCGACGTGGTGGACACCGTTCGACGCGAGGAACCGGACCTGTTCGACGACGCGCTACACGACCAGGTCCGGCAGATGCTGCGCGAGGCCGTCGACGCCGAGACCAAGTTCGCCGAGGACCTGTTGACCCAGGGTGTGGCCGGTTTGTCGTTGGCGGACATGCGGTCCTACCTGGAGCACGTCGCCGACCGGCGGCTGGCCGCGCTGGGCCTGGCCCCGGAGTTCAACGCCAAGAACCCGTTCGGTTTCATGGAGTTGCAGGACGTGCAGGAGCTGTCCAACTTCTTCGAGCGCCGCGTGTCCGCCTACCAGGTGGCAGTCACGGGAACGGTGAGCTTCGACGAGGACTTCTAGGCAGAAATCGCTCGGCCCCGCCGGAGGCAGGGCCATTCAACACAGCGTCAAGAACTCGTTCGGGTGACCGGTGCACTTGCGCCGGGTGACTACCATTGCCCGGATGGATGGTGTTCGACGGGTCGTCGTCGGTGTCGACGGCTCGGTCGGCAGCTTGCAGGCGTTGCGGCGGGCGGTGACCGAGGCGCGGATGCGCGCGGTCCCGCTCGTCGCGGTGATCGCGTGGAGCGCGCCCGGTGGCGAGGCCGCCTACCGGCGCACACTCGATGTGCAGCTCAAGCAGTTGTGGGAGCGGGGCGCTTGGGAGCGGCTGGCCAGAGCGTGGGACGAGGCACTGGGCGGTATCCCTGACGATGTCGATGTGCAGCAGGTGGCGGTGCGGGCCGACGCGGGCAAGGCGTTGATGTGCATCGCGGAGAGCGAGAACGACCTGCTGGTGGTCGGGGCGGGACGGCGCAACTGGTTGCGCCGCGCCCTGATTCCGTCGGTGCCGAGGTACTGCGCCGCCCACGCGCAGTGCACGGTGCTCCTGGTGCCGCCTTCTCCACTGGCCCAACAGATGTATCACGGTGTGCTGCCACGGTTGCTGCGCCGTAAACGCGCCGTGAACGATCTCGTCGGCCACGGCGGCTGACGGCTACCGGGAACTGGCGGAGCATATGGCCTAGCTCTCCGGCTGCCAGCGGTACTTCTTCAGGTTGACCCGCTGGCCGTCGGCGAGCACCCCCTCGGCCCGCAGCCGCGCCAGCTGTTCTTCGGCGATGTGCGGCGCGGGCGTGCCGTTGGCCCGCAGGATGCGGTGCCACGGCAGGTCGTGGCCGTCCTCGGAGAGCAGCGCGCCGACCATGCGCGGGCTGGGCGCGCCGGCCATGGCGGCGATGTCGCCGTACGTCGACACCCGCCCGGCCGGCACGTCCTTGACCGCTTCCCGCATTCGTTCGTGCAGCGCCTCGTCCATGCGGGGGATTATGCCCGCATGGACGAGGACGCGCGCCCATGGCCTACAGGCCTGCGCACTGCCCGATCGCCCCGCCGCGCACGGTGTTCGGCGCGGCGATGTCGTTCGGGGCGGGGAAGTTCCCGGCGCAGGTCAACGCACCCGTGACCGCGAGGCCGGCGACGACCGGCTGGCGCGATCCGGTGTGGTTGCCGGACAAGGCCAACGTGCCGCTGATCGAGCCGCCGACGACGGTCACGTCCTGCGTGGTGCCGACGATGCTCGCGGCCCCGTGCACGGTGGTGTCCAACAGTTCCACGGCGTTCGCCCCGGTTGCGCTCAGGCCGCCGGTGATCGTCGAACCGGTGGCGACCAGCGAAGCGCCCGGCTGCACCACGATGGCCCCGCTGACCTGGGCGTGATCGAGGCACGTCACGCCGTCACGGATGATCAGCGCGCCGTCGTGCCGGCCGGTGATCGTGGTCGTGCAGGCCGGCGGCGCCGGCAGCAGGTTCACCTGGAAGCTCTTGGCCGACGCGGTGTTGCCGGCCGCGTCCGTCGTGCGGTACTCGATGGTGTGCTGGCCGTAGCTCGGCGTCGCATCGTCCCAAGGGGACAGTCGCGGCTTGCCCAGCTTGCCGTAGACCAAATGGTCGATCTCGGTGCCGCCGGGTGTGAAGTGCCACGGCTGGCTGGAGTCGGTCGGCCAGCCGAAGTAGTTGAACCAGCCGTCGCCGTCCGTGCGGAACTCGCTGACCAGGGAGCCGGTGCGGTCGTCGGCCGCGGTCAGCTTCATGGTGAACGGTCCATTGTAGACGTACTCGCTGGTCCCGTCGGCCTTCCGCACGGTGAGCAGCGAGTTCGACAGCTTGTAGTCGGTGGACGGGGCCGTGCCGTCGACCGTCCAGCTGCGGGTCTTGCCGCCGACCGTCGCGGTGATCGTGTGCGAGCCGGTCAGCTTGAGGCCCTTGAGGTCCACGTCGTTGGCCGTGGTCGGCAGCGCCTGGCCGTCGAGCGCCCAGCGGACCGGCACGACCTGGTTCACCGGGTGCGTGGTGTCCGCGAACACGACCTCGTCCGCGCCGACCGGGCGGTCGGTTTCCGTGGTGTCGGTGAAGTCGAGCGGGGTGCTGGTCGGCGTCGTCCTGACCGTGGTGTCGACGTTCCAGGTGCGGGTTGTGGTCAGCGCCTGCCGGATCGCCGGGTCACGAACGTAGTCCGTCGGGTCGACGACGGTCGCCGCCACCTTGTGCTTGCCCGCCTTGAGGTTCAGCTGCCGCAGGTCGAGCTGCTGGCCGGCTGCCTTGAGGGCCTGCCCGTCCAGGCTCCATGTGATCGTCAGCTGGTGGCTGTTCGGGTGCATCGGGGTGATCCACAGCACCCGGTCGGCGCCGACGGTCTTGGTCGTCGCGGTGGCGTCCTGCACGATGCTGGTCTTGGCCGAGATCGACCTGACCATGTCCTCGCGGCCGACCTGGTCGTAGTAGTAGCCCAGCGTCTTCATGATCGAGTGCGCGCTCGGCCGCCAGATGCCGGTGCTGCTGTACATGCCCGACTCGGTGCGGCCGATGGTGCCGCCGGCCTCGCTCGGCTCGCCCAGCCAGCGCCACCACTTCTTCTGCTGCTGCGTCATCTGCTGCTCGGTCAGCGTGGTGTGGTGCACCGAGCTCGGCTCCCCGCCGCTGTACGCGCCACCGCGCACGCCGCGGGCGTAGTAGTCGTACTCGTCCTGAAGTCCGCCCAGCGAATGGCCCAGCTCATGCGGCGTGATCAGCGACGACATCGCGTTGCCACCGGAGGCCGTCGCGTACGAGCCGCCGACGCCGCCGTAGGTCGTGCTGTTGGCGATGGCCAGAATCTGCCGGTTCGCCGCCGTCGTGCCGGCCACCAGGTCGGCGTACGGCGTGGCCGCGTTCTCGTCCAGCTCCAGCGCCCGCTGCACGCCCTGCGGGTCGCAGCCCGACCAGAACGCCATGTGCAGCGGTGTGTTCTTCTTCGGCGAGGTCAGGTCCGGATCGCAGCTCACGCCCGAGTCCGGCGACGGGATCTCCACCGAGTACACGTTCATGTAGTTGCGGTACGACTTGTACGGCTCGATCGTGAACAGCACGTTCATGTGCTTGTCCACGTCCGCCCGGAACTTGGGCATGTCCGCGGCGGTGTAGCCGTCGCCGAGGATCACCAGGTTGAAGCGCTTCGCCGGGTCGCCCGTCACCCGGATCGGCACCACCGTCGCGGCGGCCGTGTCCGCCTGCGCCACGACGGGCAGCGGTAACACGGCCAGCGCCGACACCATGCCGGCGATGAGGATTCGTCTCAACACCCGGCCGACGCTAGAAACCGCGTATTCCGCCCACAAGGGGCCGAAAGTCGGCTTGTTTCAACGGATTTCCGGCTGGCGTCAGGTCAAGAGCATCGGAACCCCGTGCCACAGCACCCAGCCGCTCAACCCGAGCCAGCCCGCGATCCACACCACGCCGGGTATGTGCGTGTCCTGCGCCAGATGGGCGGCGTCGTCGGACTGGTCGCCGAAGCCGCCGCGGACGCGGTTGAGCGCGATCGCCAGCACCCCGAAGCCCTCGCCGAACAGCAGCAGCCACGTCTCGCCGTAGGCGACCCACTGCTGCAACCAGATCGGGCCCCAGTACAGCGACAGTCCCGCCACCGCCCCGATGGCGACCACGCTGGCCAACGTGATCAGGTCGCGGGTGACGACCAGTATCAGCAGCACGGCCGCGAGGGTCAGCGCCAGCAGCATCGGGGCATGGCCACGGGCCAGCAGCGTGGCGGCACCGAGCCCGGCCAGCGGGGGCAGCGCGTAGCCGGCCAAGGTCGTGACGATCGAGGACAACCGTGATGTGTACCAGGTGTAGGTGACGCCGGAGTCCGGCGTGTGCACCCGGATGACCCACACCCCACCGCCGGTCAGGCAGCTGGCCAGCGCATGTCCGGCTTCGTGAGCCGCTGTGCTCACCACGTTGAGCAGGTTGAGCCCCGTCCTCAGGCGTCGTGACCGCACCACGCGCGGCAGCACGGCTGTCGCGCTGGCGGCCACGGCGAGCATGCCGGTCACTGCCGGCACCCACCATCCGACCGGTGGCGTCACCTGCGTGATCGACCAACCGCTGTCCCCCAAGCCCATACTGGTAATCAACCAACACCGTGCTGGCGGCGAAATCCACCGAACGATGGGCATCGGTGCCGCACGTCCTGGGGGCCAACGAATTCCGGCTAGTGTCAGCGGTCGTGCTGACCGCCGAGATGATCGTGGACGCCTTCGACGCCGCCGCCGTCCGGGTGTCGCCGGACGGGCGCTGGGTGGCGTACGAGCTGCGGCCGGCCGGCGGAGTGTGGCTGGCCGGCGTCGGCGTCGCGCCGAGAAAGCTGTCTGATGGCGGGAATCCGCGGTGGGCTCCGGATTCGCGGTCGGTGTACGTGGTCTCGGAGACGTCGCTGCACCGGGTCGAGTTGTCGGGTGCTGCCAGCGTGGTGCTGAGCTGGGATGCCGGCATCGACGATCATCTGCCGCTGGCCGACGGTGTGCTGTTCATCGCCGCTGACGCGCCGCCCGGCGACATCGACGTCCGCGGCCCGCGGCCGTCTCGCCTGCGTATCGCCGATGCTCGTGGAATCCGTGTGCTGTACGGGAATCGGCACGTCGATGCCGTCACGCAACAGCCCGGCGGCGGGCCGCTGGCCGTGCTCACCTGGTCCAGTCACGAGATCGATCCCGGGCGGCTCGAACCGGAGCTGCACATCGTCGACCTGAACGGCGGAGTACAGGACCTCGGGCCGGCGGTGGTCGGCGCGCATTCGCCCGTGTGGCGCAAGGCCGGCACGTGGCGGATCGCCTACCTCGCGTCGACGCCGCCCAGCCTCCAGTCCGGTGCTGCCGTGTACGACGTGGTCGACGGCAACCTGACCGAGGGGATGGCCGCCTGTCCGTTCGAACTCGTCCAGGCCGAGGACGGCGATCCGATCATGGTCGTCGCCGAGGGACTGGACACGTCTGTTCAACGGCTGTCAACAGGCCTGGTCTCCCGGAGCACCGGCCTGGTCAAGGAGGTCAGCATCGGCGGCGGATCGCTGGCCGCCGTCGTGAGCACCGCCTACGAGCCGCCGGACGTGCACCTCAACGGAGTTCGCGTCACCGACCTCCGGCCCTGGACCCGTGACATCACCTGGGGCACCCAGACCCGGCTGTCCTACCAGGCGTCCGACGGCCTCGAACTGGACGGCCTACTGATCTTGCCGCCGACCGGCGATGGCCCGTTTCCGCTGGTCACCCTGCCACACGGCGGGCCGTACGACCGGAACGCCGACCGGTTCGCACTGCACTGGTTCCCGTCCGGGCAGTGGCTCGCGCTGGCCGGCTACGCCGTGTTCCTGCCCAATCCGCGCGGCGGCATGGGACATGGCCACGAGTTCGCCTTCGCGGTGTCCAGTGCGGTTGGACAGGAGGAGTGGACAGACATCCTCACCGGCATCGACCTGCTGATCGCCGACGGCGTCGCCGATGCCCAACGGCTCGGCATCGCCGGTTGGAGCCATGGCGGCTTCCTGGCCGCCTGGGCCGTCGGGCACACCGATCGCTTCGCCGCCGCCCTGATGGGGGCCGGTGTCACCGACTGGGGCATGCTCGTCGGCAGCGGCGAGGAAGGCCGCTACGAGGCCGCGCTCGGTGGCAGCACCGGTTGGGAGGGCGTGGGCCCGCACCGGCATGACGAGCTCAGCCCGATCTCCTACGCCTCGTCCGTCCGTACACCCGTGCTCATCCTGCACGGAGCCGAGGACACCAACGTCCCGCTCGCCCAGTCCGAATACTTCCACCGCGCCCTGCGGCATTACGGCGTCGAGCACGAGTTCGTCGTCTACGCCCGTGAGGGTCACTCGTTCGTCGAGCGCGCCCATCGCCTCGACGTGCTGCACCGCACCCGCGCCTGGTTCGCCCGCTGGCTCTAGACGTCCAGGCCGCTGAGCAGGGACGAGACGCTCAGCCCGGTGGTCAGGTAGTCGACGAAGATCGTGTTGTTCAGCGCCGACTCGGACCGGGCCCGTCGCACCCGCTCGATCGCCATGCGCGGATCGTCGCCCAGTTCGATCAGCGTCTGGGCGGTCACGAGGCCCGATCGGTTGAGCTCGGCACGGCAGCGGACCAGCACCGTCCGTCCAGCCCGCAGCTGCGCCGCCGCCCATGCCGCCAGCTCCGCCACGCGGTCGATCTGCGCCGGCAGCAGCGCCGCGTCGGGAATCTCGTGCACGACGTGCAGTCGGTCCGGCGAAGGGCCGTGGCCCGGCCGGGTGAACAGGCTGATCACGACGTCGAACTGGTCGGTCACGGCGGCGGATTGCAGCTCACCGTGCTCGTCGATCCACTCGTGCCCGCCCATTCACAACCCGGCAGCGACCTCGTTCCACGGCGCCCGCGGCGGCTGGTTGTCCCGGTCCCACTGGCGTGTTCTTCGCACCTGGTCCTCCCCGTCCGGTGACACCTCGACTCTAGGTGGCGACGGCCGGATCCGGGGCCGATAATCCCGCGCATGGCCTATGACACCGAGCTGGCCGAGCGGATCCGCGAGTTGGTGGCGACCGAGATCGTCGTGGAGAAGGCGATGTTCGGCGGTCTGGCGTTCCTGGTCAACGGGAACATGTCGGTGGCGGCGAGCGGGCAGGGCGGCCTGCTGGTGCGGGTCGACCCGGCCGAAGGCGACAGCCTGCTCGGCGACGGGGTGGAGCCGATGGTGATGCGCGGCCGGGAGATGACCGGCTGGCTGCACGTGACGGTGGAGAACGACGAGGAGCTGGCCGAGTGGGTGTGGCGCGGCGTGGGCTACGCCAAGTCACTGCCGCCGAAGAAGGGCCGCTGACGGGTCGAGGCCGGTGAGCTCGACGCTGCGCTCCCACACGGCAGCGGCCAGGTCGGTGTCGGCGAGGATGCCGCGAACGGGTTCTTCCCGTGGGATGCCACGCAGGCCGAACATGCGGGGACCCCAGAGCTGACCGCTGCGGACGTCGGGATCGAGCACGCAGCGAACGGCCGGCCACGCGCCGGAGTCCTTGCCCTGCAACAGAAGGCGCTGCGGGCGGAGCCCCGGGCGGTTGGGTGGGGTGAGGGAGTCGAGCGCCCCGCCGGGATGGTTGACCACGCTGAACACGCCGCGTCGGGCCAGTTCGACGCCGAACAGCATCTGGGCCAGCTTGGACCCGGCGTAGGCCCGCTTGCCGTCGTGTTCATGCTCGTTGAACGTGGCTGTTCTGGCCACGAAACTGCCGGTCGTCACGATCCGAACGCCGGGGGAGAGGTGTGGCGCGAGCAATGCCGTGAGGGCGAAGTGACCCAGGTGGTTGACGGCGAACGTCCGCTCGTCCGGATCGCGGCCCTCGATCAGCATGCCGGCGTTCAGCACCACTGCGTCGAGGCGTGTAGTCAGGCTGTCGGTCGCCAGTGACGACAGGTCGCCCAGGTCCAGCGGCAGAAAACTCAGCGACGCCAAGGGGTGGCTGGTGCGGATGGCGGTCATGGCCGCCTCGGCCTTCGCCCGTGAGCGGCAGCCCAGCACGACGGTCGCGCCGGCGCCGGCCAGCTGTTGGGCGACGAAGAAGCCGATGCCGGCGTTGGCCCCGGTGACCAGCACGGTCCGGCCGTCGGCCCGCGGCGGTTGATGCACGTTCCAAGTCATAGTCACACCGTAATCAGAGTGACTCCGACTTTGCAATCGCTTCGACCGCAGGTACGGTGACGGCATGACGCAGGGGCGGCGCGAACGCAAGAAAGAGGCCACCCGGAGAGCGCTCTCCGACGCGGCCACGCGGCTGTTCCTGGCTCGCGGCTTCGACAAGGTGACGGTGGCGGAGATCGCCGAGGCGGCCGACACAGCCGTGTCGACCCTGTTCGCGCACTTCCCGGCGGGCAAGGAGGCACTGGTCCTCGGCGACGGTGAGGAGCGCGGCCGGTCGCTGACGGCGGCCGTGAGGGAACGCGGCGACCGGTCGGTCCTCGACGCGCTACGGGACTTCCTCGCGACCCGCGGTCCTTTCGAAGCCGACCCGGAGACACGGCCCGTCGTCGAACTCGTGGCCAACACGCCGGCTTTGCGGGCCTACGCCCGTCGCATGTGGACGGACAACGAGGCCGCGTTGGCCGAGGTGATCGCGGCCGAGACCGGGCGCGAGGCCGACGTGTCGCTGCGGCTGGTCGCCCGCTACGTGCTGGAGATCCCCGACCTGGCTGGCACCGCCGAGGACGCCCCGGCCGCGCTGGACATCGCGTTCGAGCATCTCAAGCGCGGCTGGCCGGGCCTCTGACATGGCGCCGGTCGTGGTGGTCGGGGCGGGGCCGACGGGCCTGACCGTCGCAGCGCTGCTCGCCCGGCGCGGCGTCGACTGCCTCGTGCTGGACCGCCGGCCAGCGCCGCACGAGCAGCCTCGGGCCGTGCATCTGGACGACGAGGCCCATGCGATCTTGAACTCCGTCGGCGTCGACTTCGCGTCGATTTCGTGGCCAGGTCAGGGTTTGCGGCTGCTCGACGCGAATCTGCGCGTGTTGGCCGAGTTCCGCCGCTCCTCGGCAGCCGGCCGGCACGGCTTTCCCGAGGCCAATATGTTCGACCAGCCGGATCTGGAACGCTTGCTGCATAAGAAAGTCACGGTGGTCCACGGCGTCGAGGTCACGGAGATCACCCAGCACGGTGATCACGTCCGCGTCAACGGAGAACGGGCTGACTACGTGCTCGGCTGCGACGGCGCGAACAGCTTCGTGCGCAAGGCAATCGGCGCTCGCATGCAGGATCTCGGCTTCGCGCAACGGTGGCTGGTCGTGGACATCGACAGCAACGCGGATCTGGGGCAGTGGGACGGCGTGCACCAGGTCTGCGACACGCGCCGCGCGGCAACGTACATGCGCGTCGGCCGGTCCCGCTACCGCTGGGAATTCCGGCTCCGTGACGGCGAGACCGCCGACGACTACCGGGATCTGGACCGGTTGCGGCCCTTGATCGCGCCGTGGACAACGGTCGAGGACCTGAGCCTGCGGCGGGTGGCCGAGTACACCTTCCGGGCCCAGATCGCCGACAAGTGGCGTGACAACCGGGTTTTCCTGCTCGGCGACGCCGCCCACCTGACGCCGCCGTTCATCGGCCAGGGACTCGGCGCGGGCCTGCGCGACGCGGCCAACCTGGCCTGGAAGCTCGCCGCCGTCCACAAGGGAGAGTTGCCGGCCTCGGTGCTCGACACGTACCAGATCGAGCGACGGCCGCATGTTCGGACGATGATCCGCCTGGCCAAGCTGCTCGGTGCCGCGATGACCGAGGGCGGCGAGGTCGGCAACCTGCTTCGGCGCGTCCTGATGCCGCGCCTGCATCTGGTGCCGGGGCTGAGGAATCGGGTGCTCAGCAGCGAAACCCCGGCCCTGCGCCGCTCGGAACTCGTGCTACGGCCTCGATTTAGTCGCAGCTTGGCCGGAACCCTGTGCCCTGGCTTCATGCCTGACCGGATCACCGTCGTGACCGCCGAGTCGCATCCTCGGCTCGCCGATTGGCTGCGTCAGGGGAAGGCCCGCGCCGCCGTGATCCGCCCCGACGGGATTGTCCTTCAGGCGTAGAGCATCCGCTGTGACAACAGGGGGTTGACATGTCAACCCCCTGTTGTCACGCTGGTGTCATGGACCCACACCGCGAAACCTACGACCGCATCAAGGAAGTCCGTGCCCAGGCCATCCACCACGCCCGCCTGGCCCAGCAGTTCGCCGCCGAGCGCCGGGAGCTCATGCAGTCTCTGATCGCTCAGGGCGTCACCCAGTCCGACATCGCCCGCGAGCTGGGCGTCACTCGTCAAGCAATCCAGAAGATGCTGTCGGTCTGAGCAGCACCTTCGACAGGTCGACCGCCACGACGGTCACCTGGATCTCATCGCCGACCGCCGGCATCGGGTCGAGATCACGGACCAGCCCCTCGACGCGGTCCCTGATCGCCACGAACACCCCTAGTGGCAACACTTTTGTGACCCTGCCCAGGAATTCCTGGCCGACCGTGAGGTCGAGGAAGGGGTTTGGCTCGAGCGCCTTCAGTGACAGCCGGGCCTCGCCGTTGTACGTGTCGAAGACTAGGAACTCGCCCTGCACGCGCTGGCCGACCTGCACCACATCGGTCGTCGCCTCGATGCGGCCCCAGGCCAGCTCGGGATGGGTGACGAAACCGACGCCGGGATAGATCGGGTGTGGGGGACCGTCGTCCAGGGCGACGAACACGCCGAACGGCTCGATTGCCGCCACGGTGCCGGTCAGGACCTCGCCGGCCTGGCGGGCCTTCAGAAACGCCCAGAGCTCCGGGTTCTCGGTGGCGGCGGTGGAAAGCTGCACGCCGCGGTCGAGATCTACGCGCATCACCTCGGCGATGATCCGCTCACCGACCTCAAGGACCCGGCGTCGCTGCCAAGAAAGGTCCAGTGCGCCCACCCACGCCAATGGCCGGGCGGGGAAGCCGTCCAGCACGACGGCTGCCTCGCGGCGATCATCGGGCACCACCGTGCCTTCGACGATGTCGCCGATTATCAGTGTTGCCAAGAACTCCCGTTCGTCCGATGTGCGGTCCACTGGTGGATCATGCCACGCTGGGGGCCGGATGACGGGAGTGCTGGCGATGGATCTTCAGCTGCGGGGCAAGACGGCGCTGGTCACGGGGGCGAGCCGGGGGATCGGGCTGGCGGTGGTGCGCGCGCTGGTCGACGAAGGGGTGCGGGTGGTGGCGGCCGCCCGGAACGTGGGCGGGGAGTTGGCGGAGCTGCCGGTGGAGACGGTGGCGGTCGACCTCGCGACCGTGGAGGGCGCGGCGGGGGTGGTGGACGAGGCGATCGAACGGGTCGGCGGGATCGACATCCTGGTCAACAACGTCGGGCTGGTGCACCCCCGGTTGAACGGTTTTGCCGAGGTGACCGACGATGAGTGGCTGGCGACGTTCAACCTGGACCTGATGTCGGCGATCCGCACGACCAGGGCGGCGCTGCCGTCGCTGATCGAACGGGCGGGTTCGATCGTCACCGTGACCTCGATCAACGCAACCCTGCCGACGCCGACGGTGGTCGACTACAGCGCGGCCAAAGCGGCCTGCCTGAGCACCTTCAAGGCGCTGGCCCGGGAGTTGGGGCCGCAGGGCGTACGGGTGAACACGGTCAGCCCTGGCCCGGTCTCGACGGACCTGTGGCTGGGCAAGGGCGGCGTGGCCGCGACGGTCGCCGGCGCGGACGGTGACCCCCAAGCAGTGGCGGCCACGGCGGCGGCGGACGCGCCAACCGGCCGGTTCACCCGGCCCGAGGAGTTCGGCGACCTGGTCGCGTTCCTGGCCAGCGGCCGGGTCGGCAACCTGACCGGCGCGGACATCATCATCGACGGCGGCCTCAACCCGGTCATGTGACGCGCCGCGACCGATGTCGGAGGCGGCGAGGTCGCCGGCCCGGGTGCAGCGGGGAATGCCGCCCGCGCGCCGAGGAAATCCGTTGGCGCGCGTCTGCACGCTCGCAGTGGTCGGGGCAGCGTGGGTCGTTCAGCCGGACAGGCCGCGGCGGCGGATCAGTTGGCGGGTGATGATGTCGCGCTGGATCTCGTTGGTGCCCTCGCCGACGATCATCAATGGGGCGTCGCGGAAGTAGCGCTCGACGTCGAACTCGGTGGAGTAGCCATGGCCGCCGTGGATGCGGAGGGCGTCGAGGGCGATGGTCATGGCGGTCTCGGAGCAGAAGAGCTTGGCCATGCCGGCCTCGAGATCGGAGCGCTGGCCGGAGTCGTAGAGGGTGGCGGCATGGAGGAGGAGCTGGCGGGCGGCGGTCAGGCGGGTGGCCATGTCGGCGAGGAGGTGGCCGACGGCCTGGTGCTGCCAGATGGGTTTGCCGAAGGAATGGCGTTGCTGGGCATAAGAAAAAGCGTCGTCGAAGGCGGCGCGGGCGACGCCGGTGGCCCGGGCGGCGACCTGGATGCGGCCGAGTTCCAAGCCCTGCATCATCTGGGAGAAGCCGGAACCCTCCATGCCGCCCAGTAGAGACGAAACAGGCACGCGACAGTCCTGAAAGGACAGTTCGCAGCTCTCGACGCCCTTGTAACCCAGCTTGGGTAGATCACGGGAGATGGTGAAGCCGGGAACCTTCTCCATGAGCAGGACACTGATGCCGTGGTGTGGCGGATCGGCCTGAGGATCTGTCTTGCACAGCACGGCGACGAGGCCGGCGCGGCGGGCGTTGGTGATCCACGTCTTGCTGCCGTTGACGATGTAGGAGTCCCCGTCGCGGCGGGCGACGGTGCGCAGGGCCTGGAGGTCGGAGCCGCCGTCGGGCTCGGTGAGAGCCATGGCGGCGCGGAGTTCACCGGTGGCCATGCGTGGCAGGTAACGGCGTTGCTGCGACGGGGTTCCGTGCTGGAGCAGAAGTTTGGCGACGACGGTGTGCCCGCCCATCGCGCCGGCGAGGCTCATCCAGCCGCGGGCGAGCTCCTCGGTGACGAGCGCGAAGCACGGCGCGGACACGGCGGCACCGCCGAACTCATCGGGGATGGCAAGCCCGAACACGCCGAGCCGTTTCATCTGCTCGATCAACGCCTCGGGATACGTGTTCTCATGCTCCAACTGCCGTGCGACGGGCCGCACGTCCCGGTCGACGAAGTCGTGGACGGTGTCGACGATCGCCTGCTCCGCGCTGTCCAACACAGACCTCCCGGTGCTCGGAACGCCGACCACCGTACGCCGGAGAGCGCTCTCCGGACTACCGGCCGGCGCAGTCGTACAGGTGAGCGCGCACTTCTCGACAGTGCTCGGCGGCCCAGTCGACGTTGGTCTGGGCGGCGGTGCGGGCCGGCTTCGAGGCCTTGCCCTGGACGTACCGGAGCTGCCCACTGGAGATCAACACCCGGAACTGCGCGGCCGAAGGGAACGGCGTCTTGGCGCTGAAACCACCCATGGGCAGCACGCTGGCGCCGGCCTGGGAGATGAGGGTGGCGGCGGGCCCGGCGCCGTCGACGGCGAGCACGTACCGGGCGTTTCCGCTGCCGCGCTGCACGAAGTCCAGCAGCTCACGGTCCTCTTTGGACAAAAGGTGGGGCTTGCGGGGCTTGGCGTCCACCGCGGGGTTGGCGGCGTTGGCCCGGGACACCTTCACGTCGGTGGAGAAGGTCCAGGCGGCGGGGGTGATCAATACCGCGACAAGACCGATCACCGCGCCCAGAGCGGCCAGGCGTGAGGTACGGGCGGCGAGCAGCGCCAACACGGCGATCATGGTGAGCACGGTGATGGCGGCGGTGAGCGAACGGTGGGGGAGTGCCAGGGCCCAGCCGGCGGTGGCCAGCAACACAGTGGGGAGCAGCCAAGGACGGCGAGCTCGTTCACGCCAGAACAGCATCAACCCGGCCCCGGTCAGCGCGGCGACCGCCGGGGCCAGCACGATCACGTAGTAGGCGTGCCGGAACTGGCCCAATCCGAAAGCCAGCATGTGCACCGCCAACCACAGGCCCCACATCGCGTACCCGGTGCGGTCACGGGTCCAGCGCAGACCGAGCAAGACCGCCAGCAGACAAATCGGATACATCCAGCCGATCTGCACGAACGTGTGCTCCGACAGCAGGTCCCGCCAGCCGTTGCCGCCGCGGAAACGGCTCGCCGCGTTGTAGCCGAGGACCATGCTCAACGGGTTGTTGTCCGTGGTCGCATCGATGTACGGGCGGTCGGCCACCGGTGTCAGCAAGGTGATGACCACCCAGACCGACGACACCGCCAGAGTCACCACGCCGGCCACCGCCAGCCGGCCGAACCGCCGCCGCCGCGCGAACAGCAGATAGCCGATGACGAACACCGGCAGCACCAGCCAGGCCTGCACCATCTTCACGTGGAAGGCCAGCCCGACCCACACCGCACACGGCCACAACGGCTTGTCGTCCAGCACGCTCTTCTGCCACGCCCCGGCCGCGCACACCAGCAGCAGCGTCAACAACGTGTCGGCGATCTGCGCCTTGGCCAACGCCGCGGCGATCGGCGTCAACGCCATCACCAGCGCCGCCAGCAGCCCCGCGGCTGGGCCGGACCAACGGCAGACCACCTTGTACAGCACCAACACCGTCGCCACGGCTTCCAGCACCGACGGCAGCGCCACCGACCAGTCGTGGAAGCCGAACGCCTTCACCGACAGCGCCTGGAGCCAGAACGCGCCCGGGATCTTGTCGATGCTGATCGAGCCCTGCGGGTCGAACCCGCCGAACACGAACGCCCGCCAGCTGCCGGCCATGCTCCGGACGGCCGAGGCGTAGTAGTTGTGCACCGGCCGGACCGTGATGCCCCAGGCGTAGATGCCGCCGGCCAGCAGGCCGATCGCCGCCAGTGCCACCCGAATCCGTACAAACCCCCGCGTAGCCACCGGAATCGGCACGGTGGCGTCGTCCGGCAACAACACCGGAGAACTGGTCAGCGCTCGTCCGAAAGCCATGCAGGAGCCCCCAAGGAGCTGCCCGGCGGTCGGCGGAACGAGGTCGGTGCACCGGCAATGCTACCGGGTGAAGACAAGGGATGCTCGCCCCTCCCGGCGAGGGGCGAGCACCCGGTCACAGGTGGGCGGTCAGCGGGTGGGTGCTGAAGAAGTCCCAGATCACCTGGGTGGCCTTGATGGTCTGGGTGGCCGACCCGGGGCCGCTGTCCACCAGCTCACCGGGCCACGTGTGGCCGGCGCCGATGATGCGGTAGTGCGTCACGTTGGCGTGCTGCTGGCAGCCGTTCCACGAGAACTGGAGCACGTCGGTGCCGATGGCCGTCTGTTCGGGCCCAGTGGCACAGTGGTTGTGCGTGGCCCAGTTCTGGGCCCAGTCCATCAGCGGCGGAGTGGCCACACCGTGGCTGACGTCGCCGTCGTACTTGATCGTCGGGTCGGCGGTGCCGTGGAAGTCGACGATCGGCGCGGGGGCGCTGGTGTCGCAGCCGACGGTGGTGCCGGGGTAGAAGGCGCCGGCGATCGTGCCGAAAGCGGCGATACGGAAGGGAAGCTGGCAGGCCAGCAGCGACACGAAGCCGGCGCCGTTGGACTTGCCGGTGGCGTAGATCCGGTTCGGGTTGACGCACAGCGTGGCCTGGAGCTTGTCCAGCAGGTCGCTGACGAACTTGACGTCGTCGACGCCCGCGGCCGCGTACGGCGCGCTCTGCCAGGCCCGCTGGTCGGCCTCGCCCTTGGCCCCCACTGGATACACGGCGATGGCGTCCAGATTGTCGATGCCGGAGAAGGCCTCGATGTCCGTGCCATCGCCCTTGCGGCCGTGGAAGGCCATGATCAGCGGCGTCGGGTGGTGCGGCTCGTAACTGGCCGGCAGGTGCAGCAGGTACTCCCGCTCAAGGCCTCCGGACGTCACGGTCTCATGCGTGGTCACGCCGGTTGCGGGCGCGCTGCGGGACAGGCAGCCGGCGGACAGGATGGGGTAGTTGCGCACGGACGGCGTGGCGGAAGCCGCGGCCGGCGTGAGCACAGCGGCGACCGCGGCCACGACGGCGGCGAGCGGGAGCACTCTCATCACAGCACCTGCTTCAGGAAGGACCGGAGCCGGTCGGAGCTGGGGGTGTCGAAGAACTCGGCGGGACGGGCGGCCTCCAGCAGGCGTCCCTGGTCGAGGAACACCACCTGCTGCGCCACTTCACGCGCGAACCGCATCTCGTGCGTGACCACGATCATCGTCATGCCGCGGTCCGCGAGATCGCGCATTACCGCGAGGACCCCCTTCACCAGCTCGGGGTCGAGGGCCGAGGTGGCCTCGTCGAACAGCATCACCTCGGGATCCATGGCCAGCGCCCGGGCGATGGCCACCCGCTGCTGCTGACCGCCGGACAGCTGCTCCGGCCGTCGATCCTCCAAACGGGACAGTCCGACCGCGTCAAGGTGCTTGCGCGCCACCTGCACGGCCTCGTCCCGCGTGCGACCGAGAACCCGTTGCTGCGCAAGGGTCACGTTGTTCAGCACGGTGTGGTGCGGGAACAGGTGGAAGTTCTGGAACACCATGCCCACCCGGGTGCGGATGCGGTCCACGTCCGCGCCGGGGTCGGTGATCGCGTCGTCGCCGATCAGGATCCGGCCGGAAGTGGGCACCTCCAACAGGTTCGCGCACCGCAGCAGCGTGGACTTGCCCGAGCCGGACGGCCCGACGATGCACGTGGTGGCGCCGCCCGGCGCTTCCAGCACGATGTCGTGCAGCACCTGGTTCTGTCCGAAGCTCTTGTCGATGTGCTCGAAGCGCACGGCCGTGCCGGCGCGCGTCATGGTGGTCATGCGGCTGCCTCCACGGGCGGCAGGGCGGCGACCGGGCGGCCCTCACGCATCCGCCGGTCCCACGCGTTCACGGCGTAGGTCAGCGGCACGGTGATCACGAGGTAGAACAGGCCGGCCGCCACCAGCGGGGACAGCGAGGCGTTGTTGCTGGACGTGTCCTGGGCGATGGCGAACATCTCCCGCTGCCCGGTGGCCAGCCCCAGCAGGTAGACCAGGGCGGTGCTCTTGATGACCAGGATGAACTGCCCGGTCAGCGCGGGCAGCACCCGCCGGAACCCGATCGGGATGACGATCAGCCGCATGGTCCTGGCCCGGGAGAGGCCGAGGCTGCGGGCCGCCTCCACGATGCCCTTCTCCACGCTCTGGAAGCCGGACCGGAAGATCTCGGCCATGTACGCGCCCTCCATCAGCCCGATGGCCAGCGCGGCGTAGCCGTAGGTCCAGCTGCCGAACACGTTCAGGCCGGCCAGCGGCAGGCCCTGCCCGATCAGGTAGATGGACAGGATGTGCGGCAGACCGCGCAGGACATCCACGTACCAGCGGCAGGGCAGCCGCAGCAGCAGGTGCCGCGACATCAGGCCGCTGGCCAGGAAGACGCCCACGACCAGACCGATGACGCTGGCCAACACGGTCAGGAACAGCGTGTTGAGCAGGCCCTCCTTCAGCAGCGTCGGCAGCGTGCTGAGGATCAGCGGCAGGTCGAAGAACGTGTCGAGAACGTGCTGGATGCCGTCCATGGCGTCAGGACCCCGCGCCCGGGCGCTGCTGCAGGCCGGGGTAGAAGGCGATCATGTCGGCCGGAATGGCCACGCCCTGGGGATTCCACTTGTCGAACAGCTTGGTGTACGTGCCGTCGGCGATCACCGACTTGAGCGCGTCGTCCAGCGCCTTGCGCAGGTTCGGCTTGTCCTTGGCCACCGGCAGGGCGGTCTGGCCGCTGGTGATGGACGGCGACGCGGTGTAGTCCGGGTGCTTGGTCACCAGGTCCAGCGCGGTGGTCTCGCCGGTGAACAGTCCGTCGACCTGCCCGGCGGTCAGCGCGTTGGCGCTGGCCGCGATGTTCGGGAACTCCTTGACGGTCACCGTCGGCACCTTGGCCTTGAGCAAGGGAATCAGCTCGCTGCCGCGGGTGATCGCGACCGTCTTACCGGCCGAGGCGTCCACAGTGGACAGCGCGGCGTCCTTGCGGCTGACCATCTTCGCCTCGCCGAAGGACACCGGCGAGGTGAAGTCGGTGACCTGCTTGCGGGCGTCGGTGGCCAGCGTGCCGAAGGCGGCCGAGTCGTACTTGTGGTTGCGGATGTTGGGCAGCATGGAGGCGAAGTCGGTGGCCGTGTACTTCGGCGTCACCTTCATCTTCGCGGCCATGGCCTGCGTCAGCTCGATCAGGAAGCCGGCGGGCTTTCCGTTGTCCACGAACGAGGTCGGCTTGTCGTCCGAGCGGAAGGCGAACGAGATGGTGCCGGCGTCGATGGTGCCGAGCGAGTTGGCGTCGGAGCCGGCGTCGGCGCCTCCGCAGGCCGCGAGGGACATCCCGGCGGCGAGCGCGACGGCGGCCACTCCGATACGGCGTCGGGTCGGGGCGGCGGTCATGAGGTCTCCAGTGCTATCTGTGCGGGTGGCGGGGCCGGGCTGCGGTCCGGCAGGCCGATCAGGCCGGTCAGGAAGCCGCAGATGCGGTCGACGACGGTGTCGACCAGTAACGCGCCGAGCTCGGCGGTGGCCAGGCGCGGATCGCCCAGGTTGCCGGTCGGGCTGAGGGCGTTGTACGCCTGGGGGAAGTGGATGCCGGCGTGCGAGCGGGCCAGCCGCCCGGCCGGGTCGAGGTCGTCCAGGGTGGCGCTGCCGCGCACGAGCCGGTCGGGTCGCACCAGGTCCGGGTCGACGTAGAGGGCCTGCGAGGTCTCGATCTCGCAGGAATGCCCGCGTACCGGGCTGTCGGCGTGCTGTTTGACCACATCGGACACGACGGGGGTGACACCGCTCCACGCGATGTGCGTGTCGGTGAGCTCGGCCCGCAGCCGGGACACCGCCACGTCGATGGCGGAGTTGTTGCCGCCGTGGCCGGTCAGCACGAAGATGCGCCGCCAGCCGTGCCGGTGCAGGCTGGTCACCAGCTCGACGACGACCTGCTGGAGCGTCACCGGGGACAGCGTGAGCGTGCCCGGGAAGGCCATGTGGTGCTCGGACATGCCGACCGGGATCGTCGGCGTGACAACGACTTTGGGGGCCATCCGGCGGGCGACCATGTCGGCGACGGCCTCGGCGCGGGCGGTGTCCACCCGCTGGGCCATGCCGTGCCCGTGCTGCTCGGTGGCGCCCAGCGGCACGATCGCGACCGGCGCGTGCGGCCGGAGCTCGTCGATCTCGGGCCACGTCAGGTCGGCCAGCCGGTGCGTTCGGGGTAGGAAGGTCATTCGGGGGTCCCCAGGTGATCGGTGACGGTGGTGCGCAGGTCGTGCAGGTGCTGCTCGGTCAGCCGGCGGGCCAGTTCGGCGTTGCCGGCCTCGACGGCCAGGAAGATCGCCACGTGCTGCTCGTAGTCGCGGACGCGGTTCTCGATCTGGGCCCGCAGGGCCCGCTGTTCCCGGCTTCTCGCCGACAGCAGCGAGTCGACCACCTCGAACAGGACCTGGTTGCCGGAGGCGGCGGCCAGTTCACGGTGGAAGTTGAGCTTGGGCCGGTTGTCGTCGGGCGCCCGCTTGGCCGTGTCGACCGCGCGGGCCAGCCGCTCCACGTCGTCGACGGTCCGGTTGACCGCGGCCAGCGCGGCGATGCCGGGCTCGATGGTCAGCCTGGCCTCGACCAGCTGGACGATGTGCTCGTCCTTGAGCGGCGTGGAGTTCGGGTTGGGCAGCAGCATGCGGTGGATGCCGTCGCCGACGTAGATACCCGAGCCGTGGCGCATCCGGACGGCGTCGGTGGTCTGAAGTCGGCGCAGCGCTTCCCGAATGGTCGGTGTCGTCACGGCGAATCTGGTGGCCAGCTCGCGCACGGTGGGCAGGCTGTCGCCCGGGGCCAGTGCACCCTCGCTGATCAGGTCCAACAGCCCGTCGACCAGCCGGTCGGACAGACCGCCGGCCTGTGGCGCCTGTGACATGCGGCACTCCCTTCGGTCCAAGTGACTAAATCACTTGCTCAATCCATCGTCAAGGGCTGGGTACGGTATTGGTATGCGCTACGAGACGTTGGGGGCCGCCGGACCACAGGTGCCGGCGCTGATTCTCGGCTGTGGAAATTTCGGCGGCATCGGGTCCCCGAAACAGTTCCGGGGCAAGGGCGACAGCCGCGACGCGGCCTTCGAGATCATGGACGCCGCGCGGGCCGGCGGCATCACCATGTTCGACACGGCCAATGCCTACGCCGGCGGCCTCTCCGAGCAGTGGATCGGGGAGTGGCTGGCCGATCGCCGGGCAAGTAACGCCATTGCCGTTACAACCAAGGTCGGTGGGCCCACGGACGCCGGCAGCGGCCTGTCCCGGGACCACATCCGCGGTCAGATCGACGCCAGCCTCAAGCGGCTGGGTGTGGAGCGGGTGGCGCTCTACCTGGCTCACGGTCCCGACGAGACGGTGCCGATCGAGGAGACCATCGGCGCGTTCGAAGAGCTGGTCGAAGCCGGCAAGATCGGCGCGTACGGGGTCAGCAACGTCACCGCCGCCCAGCTCTCGGCGGCCACGACCGCCGGCCGCCCGGTCAACGTCCAAAATGGATACAACCTGTTCGACCGCCAGGCGCAGGCCGAGCTGTGGCCGGTCTGCGCCGCCGAGGGCGTCGGCTTCTCGGCCTACAGCCCGCTGGCCGGCGGCCTGCTGACCGGCAAGCACCGCGCCGGCCAGCCCTACGCGGCCGGCTCCCGGATGGCGCTGCGGCCGCCGGAGCTGACCGACCTGAGTCTGGACAGCGCTTTCCAGGCGCTGCCCCGGCTGACCGAGATCGCCGACGGCTACGGCGTTCCGCTGACCACGCTGGCCCTGGCCTGGGTGCTGACCGACCCCGGCGTGACGGCGGCGGTGGTCGGGCCGCGTTCCGAGGAGCACCTCAAGCCCATGCTCGCGGCCGTCGACCTGGCGCTCACGCCTGAGCAGCGGGCCGAGTTGGTGACGGCCATTAATCCCGGGGCCTAGAGCCGGCCCTGGTCGATTAGGGGAACTCGGTGAACACGCCGTCCGCGGAGTTCTTGGCCGTGTCGGCCCAATCCGTGTAGTCCATGTTGGCCAGCGTCAGGTTGACGTGCAGACCCGAGGCCTGGCGCGGCACGATCCGGAACTGGCGGCCGAACACCGACTCCTCCTTGTCGAGGTAGTTGGGCTCGTCGTCCAGGTTCACCGCCAGCAGCGGGTGCAGTGGGTGGCGCATGGTCTCCTCGTCGGCGATGAACACCACCGAGAGGTACTCGTCGATCGAGGCCAGGGTGTCGCGCAGCGCCTCGATCGACGCGCCGGCCAGAGTCGGGTCGTCCACCGGGTAGGTGGTCGACTCGAAGCCCTCCTCGTCGGCGTCCTCGTCGTCGCCCCACGACTCCGCGGCCAGCGCGAGCACCGCCTGCCACGCCTCGTCGTCGCCGAAATGGGTGCGGACCACGACCTTGTCGTACTCCTCGCGCTCCGCCGCCGCCCTGGCCAGAGAATCCATGGGCGGGAGCGTACCGGTCAGCCCGGACCGACCAGTCCGTGGATCGAGTACCGCTCCATGGACAGGTACGGGAACAGCAGCTTGGCGTACGGGCCGGCGGCGAAGTAGCCCTGCAACCGGTCCTGGTTCACCGCGTTGTCGACGGCCATCATGATCGCGGTCTGGCTGATGGCCATGAACCGCGGCGCCAGTGTGCCGGTGGCCGCCTCGACCGCGTCCAGCAGCCCGTACTGGTTGTAGATCATCGGGTAGCGGGTGATCAGCTGGCTGATGTTGTCGAAGGCCTGCTCGGGGATGATCGGCACGGCCAGGAAGGCGGCCGACGGCGTGATCACGTCGTCCGGCACCGCGCCCTGGTTGATGGCCAGCTCGGTCGCCCCGTAGTTGGTGTAGCGCTGATTTCCGGTCGGCGAGGTGGCCGCGGACCAGCCGAAAACCGTGGTCTTGGCGCCGTACTGGCCGTACGCGCCCTGGGCCAGCGCGGTGTTCCGGTTGTTCATGCCCAGGCTCTGCGGGGCGAGGGCCTGCTCCGGCACCACCATGGCCGGCGCCAGCGCCTGGTACATGCTGCCGCCGAAGGTCGGCACGAACTTGATCCGGTCGTAGACGTAGTGGCCCTCGAAGATGGTGTACGGCTGACCGTCCTGAGGATCGCTGTACGTCCGGTTCTGGCCGGCCGGCACCTGCCGCTGCCGGTGGTCGGCCGGCGGCGTACGGGCCAGGCCCCACCACAGGTGTCCGGGCACCTTGCCGCTGCCGATGGCGATGTAGTCGGCGATGCGGGGACCGGAGTACATGTTGTCGTAGGTCGAGTCGGAGTAGGTGCCGCCGACCTGGAATCCGTTGTACAGCACGTTTCCGCCGGCGTTGTACAGGAAGTCCCACTGCATGGCGTCCAGCAGCGCCTGGAAGCCGGCGGTCAGCGCCGGGAACGCCTGCCCGGCGGTCACCATGCCCTGGGCCAGCCAAGCGTTGTCCACAGTGGACACGTAGCCGTTCTTGATCGGACGGCCGCGCGGCGCCTCGATGGCCTGCCCGGTGGTCGTGCTGTACCAGCGGAACAGGAAACCGTTGTACTTGGCCAGCTTCTGGATCCGGGCCAGCACGGCCGCGGCTTTGTCCTGGGCGTGGTCGTCGAGACCGAGGTCCTTGGCCGCCGCGATGGCCGTCAGGTAGTTGCCGATCAGCGCCGGATTGGTGTACTGCTGGTCGGCCGTGGCCGGCGCGAGCTCGACCGTGCCGGCGGGCCGGCCGGCCAGCAGCACGCTGGCCAGCGGCAGGCTGGTCGCCGGATCAACGCCGGGACCGGACAGCAGCCGCCAGGTCCGCTGGCCGACCTCGCGCAGGAAGCCGAGCTGGCTGTCGGTCAGGTGGGGCGTCGGGTTGGTGATGACGGTGTCGTCGGCGGCGACCGTCTGCCAGGAGTCGTTGACCTGTGGTGCAGCCGTGGCGGCGCAGGCGCCGGTGAGGGCAACGGCTGCAACGATCAGGCGATGCAGTCGGTTCACGAATCTCCATTCGTCAGGTAGCGCGGCGTGAGCACCGGCCAGGCGATGTCGGGGTTGGGGACCGCACGGCGGGCGGTGCGCCACACCGGCCGCACCGGGCGGGTTCGCAGCAGCAGCAACGCTTCCAGGTTGGCCAGCCGCTTGACGATCACGAAACCGAGGAACAGCGGCCACCACAGCAGCGACCGCCACAGCCGGCGGTAGCACAGCGCGCAGACCGTCACCACCAGCATGGGTAGCTTGGCCAGCACGAAAAACGCCAGCAGGCGGATCAGGTTCTGCCGGTTGTCGGGCTCGAACACCGCTGCCGGCAAGGCGAACAGGTAGGCGGCGAACTGCATCGGCTGCACGATCCGCCGGGCGCCCTTGAAGAACTCGGCGAACCAGAAGCGGGGGCCGGCCGAGCCGGCGGCCGGCGGCACGAACCGGGCGAAGTTGTAGATCGAGCCCTGGCTCCACCGTCGTCGCTGCAATCGCAGCTGCGCCAACGATTCCGGCACGTCCTCGTAGGCCCAGACGCGCCGGTCGTACACCGCGCGGTAGCCGATGCGGGCGAGGCTGCACGTGAAGTCGATGTCCTCGCCGAGCATGCCCTCCGGCCAGCCGCCGATCTCCAGCGCCGCGGTGCGCCGCACCGCCGTGTAGTTGCCGGGCACGCACGGCTGCATGTCGACGACCGCGTAGGCCAGCCGGGGCAGGCCGAAGCCGGCGGCCAGTTCGAGCGAGCGCATCCGGTCGACCCAGGTGTGGAACGGGAACTTGGGCAGCATGAACGCCCCGACCAGGCCGATCCGCGGATCGGCCTGGAACCAGGGAATGCTGAACCGCAACACGTTCGGATGCAGCTCGCAGTCGGTGTCGTGGCGCACCACGTAGTCCGCGGTGCACCGCGTCAGCGCCAGGTTGAGGGCGGTTGCCTTGCCGGTGTGGGAACCGGCGATCACCGTGCCCTGTAAGGCGGTCGCACGCGCCATCGCCTCCTCGGCCAGTCGTCGGGTGTCGTCGGTGGAGCCGTCATCGCAGAGGATCAGGTGCACCGGGCCGCCGTAGGCCGCGGCGGCCCGGTCGACGCTGCGCACCCAGGCGACGATGTTGGTCTCCTCGTTGAACGCCGGCCCGATCACGTCGACCGGCGGCGGGTTCGGCCCCGGCTGCGGCAGCCGGCGCCGGCCGACCACGCGCAGGACGGACAACATGATGTAGAGGCCGAACTTGAGATAGACCGGAATGGCCAGCAGCAGGAAGGTGTACGCCATCGGGTCGTCGCCGATGAGGCTGACGACGTAGGCCGCGCCGGCAGCGACCAACACCGACACCGCGGCCATCGACACGATGGTGATCACGGTGTCGAACGTGTCGCCGGTGCGCCGGATCGGCACCTGTGTCGGCCGTGGCAGCAGATACGTGGTGAGTGCCAGGCGCATCGCCATCACGTACGCGATGCCGTAGTGCATGAGGATACTGACCAACGGGAAAGGTCCCAGCGGCAGGGTGAACTCGATGCCGACCACGCCGAGCGCGGTGTCCGCGGTGAGCGACGCGAAGATCGCCAGCGGGGCGTGCAGCACGATCAGCAAGCGCCGCAACGGACTGGCCCGTACACACAGCGCCAGCGCCACCGTGAAGGCGAGGAAGCTGATCGGGATCACCGGCCGCAGTTGGGTCACGTAGCTCGCGACGACACCGGGCAGCGGCACCACCGCCGTGACAGCGCGTCCGATCGCCCACCTGTACGAAGTGGACAGATCGGGAGTGCGGATGCTGTTCAGCACCAGGCTTCCGCCCAGACAGATCACCACGAACGCGGCGACCCGCCGCAGCGACGGCGGGTGCGGCTTGGGCAGCCGCACCACGTTGCCGACGCCGCGGTCGGAGTCGTCGTACTTGCGGCGCAAGGCATGCACGACCAGCACCGCGAGCAACGCGATGTTCAGCACCAACAGGGCAAGGCCCGCCCAGCGAATCATGGGAAGACCACGCTCAGGCTCATGCCGGGCGTCGTGCCCTCGGGCCAGTTCGCCACGGTCAGCCGCACCCCGTACTCCACCGAGCCGGACTGGTCGATCGGCATCGGGATGACCTGGTCCACGGTGCCGTCCACGGTCTGTCGTAACGCATTCACCGTTACGCGAGCCTTGGTGCCCGGCTTGAGCTTCGGCATGGCCGACTCGGCGACCTGGGCCACCGCGTCGCTTTCCGAGCTGACCAGCGTGACCAGCGGGTGCTGGTTGGCGGTGCCCGGATTCTGCGTGGAGTCGGTGCCGGCGGCCGGCGGGAACAGGCTGAACGCCGGCGCCTGGGCCGGCTGCATGGATTGTGGCCCGGCGAACCCGTGCACCCCGGTGGTGCCGTCGAGCTCGCCGGGCACGCCGCCGACGTTGGCGATCACACCGTCGATGGGGGAGGTCAGCGTGAGCTGATCGAGGGTGTGCTGGGCCTGGTCGACGTCGGACTGCGCGGACGCCACCGATGACTGGGCGGCGAACAGATCGGCCGGAGACGCCGGTTCCCCGGCGGCCGCGCGCTGGTTCTGGGTAATGGCCACAGTGGACTGTGCGGCCGTCACGGCATTCAGGGCCGTGTCCCGCAGCTGGGCCGTGGATGCCTTGGTGTGGGTCAGGTTCGCGTTGGCCGTGCTGATGGCCGACGCGTCCTTGCGCACCTGCGCCTGGAGATTCGCGCAGTATGTCTTGTCCGCGTCCGCGTTGGTGGCGCACACCGAGTTGTACTGGCTGTTGTCACTGTCGTATGTGGACTGTGCGTCCGTGACGGCCTGTTGTGCCTGGGCCACTTCGGCATTCGCCGTCACGGCCGCGTCGCCCGACGCCTTCTGCGCGCCGGCCAGCTGTGCGTTCGCCTTGGCCACCTGGAGGTCCAGGTTCTGCTTGGCCGTGTCGGTCAACGCCGGCGACTGCAAAGCGGCCAGCTTCGCCTGTGCCGCAACGAGAACCGCCTTGGCGTCGGCCAGCGTGGCCTTGGCCACGGCCTGGTCCTGGGTGGCCAGCGGCTGGCCCTTCTTGACGTGTTCACCGGCCCGCACCATGACGTCCTGGATCCGGCCGGTCTGGGTGAAGTCCAGGTTGAGCGACTGCTCGGGCTGCACCGCGCCGACGAAGCTGCTGCGGGCCGAGACATCGGTGTAGGTGAAGTACGCCAGGACCGAGCCCCCGGACAGAATGGCCACCGCGACCAACAGCTGCCGGACCGACGAGTGCGGGAACTCCTTGCGCACCAAAGGGGAGAGGTCGGCCGCCGCGTTCATGCCGCGGACCCGGGCCTGGCCGCGGGCCATCAGTCGACCGCCACCGGCTGCCGCACCGGAAGTTCGGTCAGCAGATCGGGTGCGACGGCCATGCCCTCGCGCCACACCGACCGGCAGACGATCTTCGACGGGTCGACACGGTCGGCGTACCGGACCGCGATGTCCGTGCACTCCTCCAGCAAACCCTCGGACAGGGTCGTCGGCTTGAGGCCGAGCGCGAGGAACCGGTCGTTGCGCACGACCAGGTCGTTCTCCACCGCTTCCTGCCGCGGATTGGGCAGGTTGGCCACCTCGACCCCGGTCATGGCGCTGACCAGGTCGGCCAGGTCGCGGACCCGGTGCGTCTCGGTGATCTGGTTGAACACCGTCGGCTTGGCCCCGGGCTCGGGCGGGTTGTTCAGCGCGATCTCTATACACCGCACGGTGTCCCGGAGGTGGATGAACGCACGGGTCTGCCCGCCGGTGCCGTGCACGGTCAGCGGGTGGCCGATGGCCGCCTGCATCAGGAACCGGTTCAACACGGTGCCGTAGTCGCCGTCGTAGTCGAAGCGGTTGACCAGCCGCTCGTCACGGGCGGTCTGCGGCGTCTGCGTGCCCCACACGATGCCCTGGTGCAGGTCGGTCACGCGCAGCC
Source organism: Kutzneria chonburiensis (assembly GCF_028622115.1). Classification (NCBI taxonomy): domain Bacteria; kingdom Bacillati; phylum Actinomycetota; class Actinomycetes; order Pseudonocardiales; family Pseudonocardiaceae; genus Kutzneria; species Kutzneria chonburiensis. The sequence goes on along the minus strand of NZ_CP097263.1, from coordinate 3,658,675 downwards.
CGTCGTTGTTCGCGTAGAAGGCGAACATGAGCTGGTCCAACGTCTTCGTCAGGTGGTAGACCGAGCCCGGGTTGGCCGGGTGCAGGATCTCGCGGTCGAGGTCGCCGTCGGGGGTCGGCACCTTGACGGTGAGGTAGCCCTCGGGGATCGGGGCCGAGCCGGACCAGCCGTAGCCGTACACGCCCATGGTCCCCAGGTGCACCAGCGCGGTCTCGCCGCCGGTCGTGACCAGCGCGGTCAGCAGGTTGTGCGTCGCCCGCACGTTGTTGTCGACGGTGTAGCGCTTGGCCCCGGTGGACCGCATCGAGTACGGCGCGGCCCGCTGTTCGGCGAAGTGCACCACGGCATCCGGCCGGAGTCTCGTCAACACGGACACCAGGCGGTCGTATTCCGTGGCGAGGTCGAGGCGGATGAAACCGATGTCCCGCCCGGAAAGCTGGCGCCACACCCGTAACCGCTCGCCCAGCGGGCGGATCGGGGTCAGCGAGTCGACCTCGAGTTCCAGGTCGATGGCCCGCCGGCTCAGGTTGTCGAGAATGGTGACGTCATGGCCGTTGTCGGACAGGTGAAGGGCCGTCGGCCAACCGCAGAAGCCGTCTCCGCCCAGAACAAGTACACGCATCGAGATGCACCCCTCGAGTTCCGTACAGGGTCCGTCATGGCGCGGCGGTGGCAGGGGGCCGCGCGGACGGTGGAGGACGTCGGCGAGAGAGCGTCAGGGTCCGCCGGCCGGAGCGAGTTATATAGGAAACTTTCTTAACTCGGTCACGGACACTATTCGCATACGTGGATCCCGTCAAGCCGACCGGACGGCCGCAGGCCGGCCGCGAAGCCGTTGCCTGGAAACGATTTCAGTCTCTGACCTGCGACATGTCGCCGCGACGGGTCACCCTAATGGCGGGGGTTGACGGCCAGCGCGGGCCGGGCCTACGCTCCGGCCCACAGTAAGGAAAGTTTCCTAACAAATTGGTCACTCCCATGGAGGAGGGCCCGCCATGGACGCTCGCCCGCGCGCCGAACTCCGGCGCATCGCCGACCGAGCCGCCGCAGAACTGCACGACGCCACCGCCGCGGAAGTACTCGGCTGGGCCGGCCGGACCTTCGGCGACCGGCTCGCCGTCGCCTCGTCGATGGCCGACACCGTGCTGGTCGACCTGGCCGCGCGGCACGCTCCCGGTGTGCACGTGCTCTTTCTCGACACCGGCTACCACTTCCCGGAGACCATCGGGACCCGGGACGCGGTGGCCGCGACCTACCCGATCACGCTGGTCACGGTCGTCCCCGAGCAGACCGTGGCCGAGCAGGACCGGTGGTACGGCCCGCGACTGTACACCCGCGATCCGGACAAGTGCTGTGCCCTGCGCAAAGTCGCCCCGCTGGACGGGGCACTGCGGCACTACGACGCGTGGGTCACCGGCATGCGCCGGGACGAGTCGCCGACCAGGGCGGACACGCCGGTGGTCGGCTGGGACGACCGCCGCGGCCTGATCAAGATCAACCCGATCGCCGCGTGGACCGCGAACGACATGGCGGAATACGCTGTGCGGCACGGGGTTCTGCTCAATCCGCTGCTGTCGGACGGCTATCTGTCGGTCGGCTGCCGCCCGTGCACCACGCGGGTGGCGGCCGGCGCCGACGCGCGCAGCGGCCGGTGGGCCGGCCGGGCCAAGACCGAGTGCGGCCTGCACAGCACGTGACCACAATCCGGCGGAACCGCCGCCCGCCGCGACCGAAAGGGGTTTCGGTGTGAGGGCGACGACCCGAGCACGACACATCCTCTCCCACCTCGACACCCTCGAGGCCGAGTCGGTGCACATCCTGCGCGAGGTGGCGGCCGAGTTCGAGCGCCCGGCGCTGCTGTTCTCCGGCGGCAAGGACTCGACGGTGATGCTGCACCTGGCCCGCAAGGCCTTCGCCCCGGCGCCGATCCCGTTTCCGCTGTTACATGTGGACACCGGGCACAATTTCCCGGAGACACTGGAGTTCCGCGACCGCACGGTGGCCCGCTTCCGCGTGCGGCTTCTGGTCGCCGATGTCCAGTCCTACATCGACGCCGGCGAGCTGAGGGAACGTCCCGACGGGACCCGCAATCCACTGCAGACCCTGCCGCTGTTGCGGGCCATCGAGGCCAACCGGTTCGACGCCGTGCTCGGCGGCGGCCGCCGCGACGAGGAGAAGGCCCGGGCCAAGGAACGGGTTTTCTCGCTGCGGGACGACTTCGGCCAGTGGGACCCGCGCCGGCAGCGGCCGGAGCTGTGGCGGCTGTACAACGGGCGACACCGGCCGGGCGAACACATGCGCGTCTTTCCCTTGTCCAACTGGACCGAGCTGGACGTATGGGGCTACATCCGGGCCGAGGGCATCGAGTTGCCGGAGATCTACTTCACCCACCGGCGCACCGTCTTTCTCCGCGACGGCATGTGGCTCGCGCCGGGGTCGTGGGGCGGGCCCGGTGACGGGGAGCCGGTGCAGGACCGGATGGTGCGGTACCGCACCGTCGGCGACATGTCCTGCACCGGCGCCGTCGACTCGCCGGCGTCCTCTGTGGACGAGGTGATCGCCGAGATCGCCGCGTCCCGTGTCACGGAACGGGGTTCCAGCCGCGCCGACGACCGGATGTCCGAGGCCGCCATGGAGGACCGCAAGCGGGAGGGCTACTTCTGATGACCACCACCGAGCTTCCCGCCGGCGACCTGCTCCGGCTGGCCACCGCCGGCAGTGTCGACGACGGCAAGTCCACACTGGTCGGACGGCTGCTGCACGACACCAGCGCGGTCATGCCCGATCAGCTGGAGGCCGTGCGTCGGGCCTCGCTCGGCCGGGGACTGGCCGAGGCCGACCTGGCCCTGCTGACCGACGGCCTGCGCGCGGAACGGGAACAGGGCATCACCATCGACGTCGCCTACCGCTACTTCGCCACGGCCAAGCGGCGGTTCATCCTGGCCGACACGCCGGGACACGTGCAGTACACCAGGAACATGGTCACCGGCGCCTCGACCGCCGAGCTGGCGGTGATCCTGGTCGACGCCCGGCACGGCTTCGTCGAGCAGACCGGCCGGCACACCGTGGTGTCCGCGCTGCTGCGGGTTCCGCACGTGGCGTTGGCGGTGAACAAGATGGACCTGGTCGACTACGACGAGCGGATCTTCGCCTCGATCGCCGCCGAGTTCAGCGACTACGCCGGCAAACTGGGCGTGCCGGACATCGTCGCGATCCCGATGTCCGCGTTGTGCGGGGACAACGTGGTGACGCCGAGCTCGCACATGCCCTGGTACGCCGGGCCGACGCTGTTGGAGCACCTGGAGTCCGTGCCGACCGTGGGTGAACCGGAGGCGACTCGACTACCGGTGCAGTACGTCATCCGTGCGACCGATTTTCGTGGCTACGCCGGACAACTGGCTTCCGGCCTGCTCCGAGTGGGTGACCCGGTGGTCGTGTCCCCGGCCGGGCACCGCACCCGGATCGCCGGCATCGAGATCGGCGGCACGGCGGTGGACGAGGCCTTCGCGCCGCAGTCCGTGCTGGTACGGCTGGCCGATGCCGTGGATGTGGCCCGTGGTGACCTGATCACTCCGGTGTCGACGATGCCGGAGCCGACCGACCGGCTCACGGTTGTCGCCTGCCAGCTGGCTTCGCGGCCGCTGAGGGTGGGGGACCGGGTGCTGGTGCGGCATACCACCCGTACCGTGCGGGCGTTCGTCGAAGCGGTCGAGGAGCGGCTGGACGTGCACGACCTGACCGTCGACAACCCGATGGACACCTTGTACACCAACGAGATCGCACTGGTGTCGCTGCGAACGGGCGAGCCGCTCGCGGTCGACACCTACGAGTTCAACCGGCACTGCGGCGCCGTCCTGCTCATCGACGAGGCCGGCGGCGACACGCTGACGGCCGGAATGGTGGGCGTGCCGCCGTGGTGGCCATGAAGGGGTTCTTACCGGTCGCGGCCGTCGGACTGCTGCTGGCCGGCTGCGCCGCCGCCGCTCCCGACGATCAACTGCGGCTGGGATACCTGGGCAATCTCACCCATGCCACCGCGATGGTCGGCGTGGCCAACGGGTTCTTCCAGAAGTCGCTGGGGGACACCCGTCTCACCACGCAGGTGTTCAACGCCGGGCCGGCAGAGATGACGGCGCTGCTCGGCGGCCAGCTCGACGCGGCCTACGTCGGCCCGTCCTCGGCGCTGAACGGGTATGTCCGCAGTCACGGTCAGGCCCTGAAGATCGTGGCCGGTGCGACCATGGGCGGCGCCGAGCTGGTTGTCCGCGCGGGCATCGACACGCCGGCGCAGCTGCGTGGGAAAACGCTTGCCACGCCCCAGCTCGGCAACACGCAGGACGTCGCCCTGCGCTACTGGCTCAGTCAGCACGGCATGAAGACCACGCCCGACGGCGGCGGTGACGTCGCGGTTCGCCCGCAGGACAACGCCACCACCCTCGACCAGTTCCGCGCCGGCAAGATCGACGGCGCCTGGCTGCCCGAGCCGTGGGCATCGCGGCTGGTCATCGAGGCGCGGGCGACGGTGTTGGTGGACGAGAACGACCTGTGGCCGGGCGGCCACTTCGCCAGCACGGACCTGGTGGTGTCGACCAAATTCCTGCGCGAGCATCCGGACACCGTGCGGCGGCTGATCGCCGGAGAACTGGCCACCAACGACTGGATTGCCGGGAATTCCGCCCAGGCCGCGAAAACCGTGAACACCGAGTTGCGGCGGCTGACCGGGGCGGCGCTGACCGAGCCGGAGATCTCCCGCGCCTGGGACGAGCAGCAGGTCACCGAGGACCCGCTGGCCTCGACCGTCGGCGTGCAGGCCGACCACGCGGTGAGCGTCGGGCTGATGTCGGCGACCGACCTGCGCGGCATCGTGGACGTCGGGCCGTTGAACGCGGAGCTCGAGGCCGCGGGCAAGGTCAAGGTCGACGACGCCGGCTTGGGGGACAGGCAATGACCGTCGTAGCCCCGAGATCGACCCGTACGGCCGTCGCCCTGCACGGCGTGGGCAAGTCCTTCGACACCGGGCCGCCGGTGCTGGAGGACATCTCACTCGAGGTCCGGTCCGGCGAATTCGTCTGTCTGCTGGGCGCTTCCGGCTGCGGCAAGTCGACGCTGCTCAACCTGATCGCCGGTCTGGACACGCCCACCGCCGGCCACGTCGAGCTGGCCGGCGGCCATGCGGCGCTGATGTTCCAGGAGTCGGCGCTGTTCCCGTGGCTGACGGCCGCTCGCAACGTGGAGCTGGCGCTGCGCCTGCGGGGAGTGCCACGCAAGGAGCGGCAGGCCGAGGCCCGGCGGTTGTTGTCCTTGGTGCGTCTGGAACAAGCCCGAAACAAACGGGCCCACGAGCTGTCCGGCGGCATGCGGCAGCGGGTGGCGCTGGCCCGGGCCCTGGCCCAGGGCAGCGAAGTGCTGCTGATGGACGAGCCGTTCGCCGCGCTGGACGCGATCACCCGGGACGTGCTGCACGAGGAGCTGGTGCGGCTGTGGCAGACCGCCGGCTTCAGCACGGTGTTCGTCACGCACAACGTGCGTGAGGCGGTGCGGCTGGCTCAACGTGTGGTGCTGCTGTCCTCGCTGCCGGGCCGGATCGCGCGGGAGTGGACGGTGGACATCCCGCATCCCCGGCGGATCGAGGATCCGGCGGTGGCGCGGCTGTCCGTGGAGATCACCGAGCATCTGCGGGAGGAGATCAGCAGACATGGCCAGACCTGAGCCGAACGGACTGGCCCGGCTGGAGGCGGGCCTCGACCTGCTGTCCGGCGCGCGGGCCGCGCCGCGGCGAAGACTTCGTCAACTCCTGCTGCCGCCGCTGGTCGCTATCGCGGTGGTGCTGCTGGGCTGGCAGGGCCTGTATCTGGCCGGCGTGCAACCCGACTGGGTGTTGCCGGGTCCGGGCGAGGTATGGCACTCGCTGGCCACCGCGGCCGGCCGGGGCGAGGTGTGGTCCAGCATCGGCAACAGCCTTTCCCGTGGCGCGCTGGGTTTTCTCGTGTCGGTGCTGATCGGCACGCCGCTCGGCGTCGTGGTCGGGCGAAGTCAGCCGGTGCGGACCGCGGTCGGGCCGATCCTGTCCGGCCTGCAGAACCTGCCGTCGGTGGCGTGGGTGCCGCCCGCGGTCATCTTCTTCGGAGTCACGCCGGCCACCATCTACACGGTGATCCTGCTCGGCGCGGTGCCGTCCATCGCCAACGGCCTGGTGTCGGGGCTGGACCAGGTGCCGCCGCTGTACCTCAAGGTGGGTCGGAACCTCGGTGCGAAAGGCTTTTCTGCGGTGGTGCACGTGCTGCTGCCGGCGGCGCTGCCCGGCTATGTCGCCGGATTGAAGCAGGGCTGGGCCTTCGCCTGGCGCTCGCTGATGGCCGCCGAGATCATCGCCACCTCGGCCTCGCTGGGCCACGGACTCGGACAGTTGCTGAAACAAGCCCAGGACACCAACGACATGGCGCTGGCCTTCGGCACCATTGCGCTGGTGCTCGTGGTGGGCATCGGCGTGAACCAGCTGGTGTTCGCCCCGGTGGAGCGGCATGTGCTGCGAGCACACGGTTTGGCCCGCAAACGTCCATAGTGGATAGTCACGTGACCGGTTTCGGATCACCTCTGTCCGGATCACTCCGTTCGGGGGAACCCAGGCTGAAATTGTTAGGAAGGGTTCTTTACTAAATGGGGTGACGGGTCGTAAGCTTCGTGTCACCGCCGCCTTCGGAGTCCTGGCGCCCTGCCAGTCAGCTACGGAGGCAACCATGAGGAGACGAGCGATCGTCCCCGTCCTGACGTCCGGTGTGCTCGCGGCGTTCGCCGTCATCGCCATGGTGCTCACCGGAGTTGTGCCGGCGTCGGCCGCCGCGCCGCACGCGTCCCAGCAGACCTTCCTGACTTTTTACGGTTGGTGGGACAACACGCCGCCCGGTGGCGACATCTCGCACCCGGTCAAGCACAAGACCGCCGGCGGCGTCGGCACCTTCGACGACCCGATCACCTTCGCCACGTCCACCAAGGAGGTGAAGCCCGGCGGCAAGATCTACGTGCCGCGGGTGGGCAAGTACTTCATCATGGAGGACGACTGCGACGAGTGCAATTCGGACTGGAACGGCAAGGGCCCCAACGGCGGACCCAAGCTGGCCCACTTCGACCTCTGGCTGGGCGGCAAGGGCGGCGACCCGTTCAAGGCCATCCAGTGCGAGGTCGCGCTCACGCACTACAACAAGGACAACACGCCGACCATGGAGCCGGTGATCGTCGACCCGGACGCCAACCAGAAGGTCAGCAAGGACCCGATCTTCAACACGAGCACCGGCGAGTGCTACGGCGGCGCGAAGCCGACGATCACGGTCGGCCCGTACAAGAACCCCGCCTCGGCGGTGTGCCTCGACGCGCCGGCCAGTGCCACCAAGATCGGCGTGAAGGCCTGTGACGGCACGGTCAACCAGAACTTCACGTTCGACGGCACCTTCCTGAGCATCCGCAACCTGTGCGCCGACTCCAAGGGCGGCGACATCGCGCTCAAGAAGTGCACCGGCGGCCCGACACAGCAGTGGTCGGCCAACCCGAGCGGCACCATCTCGGACATCCAGACCGGCAAGAAGTGCTTCCGCGCGACGAAGACCGCGGTGACCGCGGGCAGTTGTTCCGGCTCGGCGGCGCAATGGACCTTCCCCGCGGCCTGATCTCTTTCAGGCCAACAAGCCCAGGCAGGGGCGGGACGTCGCCGGTCCCCAGGCGAGTCAGGGTTCGCCTGTGGGGCCGGCGGCGGACTGGGGCGTCCGTCGCCGCCACACACTGCCGTTCACCGTTGTACTCGAAGCATCCCGGAGGAATCCTCGTGAAGCGAAAGCGGGTCGTCGCGCTCGTGACGGCCACCCTGTGCGTGGCCGGCGGGCTGGCGCTGTCCTCCTCGGTCGCCACCGGCGCGCCGAAGGACAGTGCGGCACTGACCAATCTGGACACGTCCGCGGCCAACCGGCGGGCGCCGGTGGCCGGCCTGTACGACTGGAGCAAGGCCGGCTTCCGCGGCGGCCAGAACCTGCCCGGCTCGGGTGACGTCAACCCCGACAAGAAGTGCCAGATCACGCCGGCCCAGCTGGCCAGCACGTACAAGGTGAAGCCGGACGACAAGGTCGACGACACCAACGGCATCCAGGCCGCGATCGACTACCTGCACAAGAACTGCTCGCCCACGGGCAGTTACAACAAGCTCAGCCTGCTCACCTTCCCGGCCGGGCAGCTGGACGTCACGCACGAGATCCACGTCGACGCCAACTACCTGATCCTGCGCGGCGCCGGCACCGACCAGACGAAGTTCGTCTACGCGCCGGACAAGAACACCCAGTACGACGTGCTGACGCCGGACGGCGACCAGTGGGACCAGGGCAACATGGGCTTCGACGACGCCAGCGGCGGCTGGCTGTGGCCGGGCCGCGGCCTGTTCCGGGTGCAGTCCCGCCAGGTCGACCCCAGCTACGCCAGCGAGTACAAGTCGGCCCCGGCCAACCGCAAGGACGAGTTCGAGGGCACGATCAACGTGCACTGGAAGGCCGGCGCCAAGCTGCGGGCCAAGCCCAACGACAAGGGCTACGCCGCCCGCACCGGCGACAAGGTGGTGTACCTGGACACCAGCGCCAAGACCACCAACATGAAGGTCGGCGGCTTCATCAACATCCGGGCGGCCAACTCGATCAACTTCTACAAGTCGATGAACGCCTACCCGACCACGTGGCCGCTGGAGAACCTGCACATGCGGCAGCAGTGGTTCACCATCACCGCGATCGACACCAAGAACCACACGGTGTCCATCGACAAGCCGCTCGAGTACGACGTGCCGGTCGACTCCACTTCGGACGGTTCGGCCCCCATCGACGGCACCGTGTACGCGTCCAAGGCCTCGCCGATCGTCGACCCGATCGTCGGTGTCGGCTTCGAGAACTTCTCCTACACCCAGGTGGCCCCGCCCGGCGTGACCCAGGCGCAGGCCAAGGACAACTACGGCAACCTGGCGCCGCAGCTGGCCATGCAGGGCATCGTGTTCAAGTGGGCGGCCAACGACTGGGTGACCGGCATCCACGCGATCATGACCGGCTCGCACCCGATCGTGACCGAGGAGGCCAAGAACCTCCAGATCGTCAACAACGAGTTGGACGGCTCGTGGAACAAGGGCAAGGGCGGCAACGGCTACTTCCGCGGCTCCCGCGTGTGGGACTCGCTCTACGCCGGCAACACCACCCGCGACCTGCGCCACTTCACCTTCCAGTGGTCCGCGTCGGGCAACGTGGTGATCGGCAACGACATCGACTCGGACTTCAACATCCACGGCGGCTACGAGCGCAACAACCTGTTCGAGAACAACACGAACAAGGTGTCCTACGCGCACCGCTCCGGCAACTGCACCGCGCACTGCGGTGACGAGGGCGGCTCCGGGCCGGACGACTCGACGTGGTTCCCGATCTACTGGTCGACCGGCCAGAAGGCGGTCAAGTGGTCGGGTTCCTCGGGTCCGCGCAACGTCTTCTTCAACAACACGATGACCAAGCAGGTCACCGACGGCGCCGCGTACACGCCGTACTACCCCGACCACAGCAAGATCTACCAGTTCGGCTGGGACGGCAAGGCGTTCCACCACCTGGATGTCGGCGGACAGCCCATTGTGGACTGGGCTCACAACGAGCAGCAGGACTACACAGGAGGTCACGGTGTCGACGACACGAAGACCGACAAGGGTCCGTCGCTCTTCCTGAAGACGGTGGCGAAATGATCAAAGCCCTGACCGCTCTCGCGCTGGTCGCGCCGTTCGTCGTGCAGCCGGCGGCATCGACCATCAACGTCAGCACCGCGGCCCAGCTGATCGCCGCACTGAAGGCGGCCAAGCCCGGCGACACCATCCAGCTGGCCGACGGTGACTACGGCGACCAGTTCGTGGCCACCACCTCCGGCACGGCGTCCGCGCCGATCACCCTTGTCGGCAGTGCCAAGGCGGTGCTGCACGACCCGAAGTTCGAGGCCAGCGACACCGACTGCCCGTCAGGGCTGACCGGCTACGGCCTGTGGCTCAACGGCGCGAGTTACTGGAACCTCAAGGGTTTCAGCGTGACCAAGTCGAAGAAGGGCATCGTCCTCGACGGTGCCACCCACGTGACCATCGACTCGGTCTCCGTGCACGACATCGGCTTCGAGGGCGTGCACTTCCGCAAGAGCAGCGCCTACGGTGTGATCAAGAACTCGAGCGTGTACAACACCGGTCTCGAGCAGCCCGGCTACGGCGAAGGTGTCTACATCGGTTCGTCCAACAGCAACTGGGCGTGCTACGGCACGAACAAGGGCAAGAACCCGGACGCCGGCGACTTCGTCCAGGTGCTGGGCAACAAGATCGGGCCCAACGTCGCGGCCGAGGGCCTCGACGTCAAGGAGGGCACCAAGGGCGGCGTTGTCGACGGCAACACGTTCGACGGGACCGGCGAGAAGAACGAGAACTCGGCCGACTCGGCGATCGACGTCAAGGGTGACGGCTACAAGTTCACCAACAACACGGTGAAAAACGCCTTCCTCGACGCCATCCAGACGCACAACCTGTGGAAGAAGACGGGCTGTGGCAACACGTTCAGCAACAACACGCTGACCGTGACCAACAAGGACGGCTACGGCATCAACTCCACGAACCAGAGTTCGTGCGTGTCGTCGAAGTCGCCCAACATCATCGGCGCGTCCAACAAGAGCACCGGCGGCAAGGGGCTGTCCAAGACCCCGGTCACGCCCGGCGCCTGAGTAGCGGCGAGGGGGCCGTCCCGCATATCAGCCGCTGTGCGGGCCGACCCCCTCGGCTTCCCTGCCGAAAGGATTTCCCTGTGTTGAAGGCCATTCTCGCTTCCGTGCTCGCGGCTCAGGCACTCGTGCAGCCCGCCGCCGCGGCCACCACGATCAACGTCAGCACCGCCGCCCAGCTGATCGCCGCGTTGAAGGCGGTCAAGCCCGGCGACACCATCCAGCTGGCCGACGGCGACTACGGCGACCAGTTCGTCGCCACCACGTCCGGCACCGCCGCCGCGCCGATCACCCTTGTCGGCAGCGCCAAAGCCGTGCTGCACGACCCCAAGTTCAAGCTCGGCGACACCGACTGCCCGTCCGGCCAGACCGGCTACGGCCTGTGGCTGCAGGGCGCGAACTACTGGAACCTCAAGGGTTTCAGTGTGACCAAGTCCAAGAAGGGTATTGTGCTCGACGGCTCGTCGCACGTGACCATCGACGGTGTCAGCGTGCACGACATCGGGTACGAGGGCGTGCACTTCCGCAAGAGCAGCTCGTACGGCGTGATCAAGAACTCCACGGTGACCAACACCGGCCAGGAGGAGCCCGGCTACGGCGAGGGCGTGTACCTCGGTTCGGCCAACAGCAACTGGTCCTGCTACGGCGCCACCCCCAGCACGCCCGACGCCAGCAACTACACCCAGGTGCTGAACAACAAGATCGGGCCCAACGTGGCCGCCGAGGGCATCGACGTCAAGGAGGGCACCCATGACGGGCTGATCTCCGGCAACACCCTCGACGGGACCGGCGAGAAGAACCAGCACGACGCCGATTCCACAATGGACATCAAGGGTGACAAGTACACAATCACCGGCAACACCGCCAAGAACGCCTATCTTGACACCATCCAGCTGCACAACGTGTGGGGCAAGACGGGGTGCGGCAACACGTTCAGCAAGAACACGCTGACCGTGACCAACAAGAACGGCTACGGCATCAACGCCACCGACCAGAGCCAGTGCACCTCGTCGAAGGCGCCGAACATCATCGGCGCCTCCAACAAGAGCACCGGTGGCAAGGGCCTGTCCAAGACCCCCACCACCCCGGGGGTGTAGCTAGGCGATGGGCCGGCGCAGGCGGGCGTTGACGGGTTCCATCGGCACCTGGCGGTTGGTCGCCGCCACCGTCACCTCGCCTGCGCTCAGGCTGATCAGCAGTGACGCCCCCGCGCCCGGGCCGGCGCCGGAGTGGCCGTACAGGTCACCCGCCGGGTTCACGAGCCAGCCCAGGCCCACCTTGGCCGATCCCGGTCCCGCTTGGGGCCGGATGGCCTCCGCGACCTTGTCCGCCGGCAGCAGGGTCGTCCAGTTGCGGCCGAACCGCACCAGGTCTGGCGCCGTGGTCCACGCACCGCCGGCCGCCGCCATGGTCGAGACGTGGCGTTCCGCCTCCTCGAACGTCCCGTCCTCGGCCAGGTGGTATCCGGTGACCACGGCGCCTCCCGGCCACGTTGTGGGGAAGTCCGTGCTGAGCATGTCCAGCGGTGTCAGGACGAGTTCTCTCATCGCCTCGGCGTAGGGCACCCCGGTCACGTCGGCGACGATCTTGCCCAGCACCGCGTACGCCCCGTTGCTCGGCAGCAGCACACCCCTTGTCCACTACAGGGAATGGTGTCGTGGTAGACGAATTCCGGAGCTTCCGGGGCGAACTGGACGTCGGGGCTGCGGACCCCCGAGGTGTGGGTGAGCAGGTCGCGGACCGTGATCTCGTCGTCGTCCAGCCGGGTCCCGCGCAGGATCGTGTTCGCCCTTACGTCAAGGTCGTCGAGGAGGAGCGTGACCGCGGTGGCCGTGATGACCTTGGCGATCCCGTAGGCCGGGAACCGGTGGTCGGCGGTGAGCTCGTCGCGCGTGTCCAGATCTCGCCACCCTGAGCACACCGTCCACCCGTCACCCGCCATGATCAGCCCCGGCAGTCCCAGCTCCGCCTTGGATTGATCAGCGACCGTGACCGCGTTGGCCGGCACCGTTCCCGTGCTTCGGTTCTCCTGCTCGCCCAGCCGCTCGTCGGTCACTCGCTTGGCGATCGGGTACAGCCGGAGCATCGTGATCCGATGGGGCCGCTCTTCCTCCGCCGACGCCTCCAACCTGAGCCCACCGATCTCCGCCCTCAGCGTCTTTCCAGTCGACGCGTCGACCGTCAGCGGTTCCCTCAGGCTTGGTGCGATCGACTGCAACATCTTGGCCAGCACGTCCGCCGAGATCTGCGCCAGGAACCTGGGCGTGACGTGCTCATGGAGGTCGTCCTCACCCGGCGGAGTCCAGTCCGCGCCATCGGACCTCTTGTAGCGGTCGATGACCCACTGGACGTGCTCGAGGATCGTGCCGGCGTTGTCGATCGCCGTCTTCAGGCTCGTCCAGCTCGAGTAGCCATGCTCTCGGGCAATGGCCAGCTGCGCCTCATGCAGTGTGGGGAATTCCCCGGCACCGAGCCGCCGCTTCGCCTCGACCTTGAGGAAACGTAGATCGGGCCGCTCCGGCAGCTCACGGCCGTGCTCATGACGCGGTGCATGCGGGCTCATCAAGGCAGTCCTTCCTCAGCGCCCGCGGGTCCGCGACATCGGGCCGGAAAGACCAGCCATCGATGGGTGATGCCTCAACCGGTGGGCTTGCAGCCCTACCCGCGGACCCAGAGGCGGCCGGTACCGCCATGAGAACCGTACTGCCCATGCCAACACAGTTGCAAGGCCCACCCACGCCACCCCAGACGCCCAACCCCCACCCAACGCAAGCGCTCCAACCAACGTAACCACCCGACCCAGCCCACCACTCGAAGCGCCCACGGTGTCAAGGGGCAAGGCTGCGACGGCCCCGTAGTCTGTCCATCCGTGGTCTAGCCGTCGTGGCCGCGGCAGCGGCGCCGCCAGGCTCGTGGCCCTCGCTGACCGACACCTGGTGCTCGAAAGCGTGGAGAGCTCCCTAGAACGGGGGTTCCTCAACAGGCTCCGGCTTGGTCGTGTAGGTCAGCCCCCACCGGGTCTCCAGCGTCGTCGTGCCATCGTCCGCGATGGTCACCTTCGCCTTGGTCGCGTGCTTGTACCGATGATGCTTTCGATCCAACGGCCCGAGATTCGTCCCGGTCGACTTGCCTTCCGGCCAGGCGGTGGCGTGGTCGATGTCGCAGGACCGCGAGGGATGCGAGCAGCACGGCATCACACACGTCCTGTGCCGGGTCCGGATGAACCGGTCCACATCGGCCTTCGGCCGGTAGATGTCCGGGCTGTACTCCAGCAGCTGCCCGGCTTTGTCGGTCAGCAGCCGGTGAAACACGGTGCCCGGGTGGGACATCAGCTCCCGGACGACCGGCGCGGGGATCAACTGACCGGCGTCCAACTGGCCCGGCCGCTCATCCACACCGAGCAAGGCGGTGATCGGCACAGTCACCTGAATCAACGGCTTCACACCAGCGGTCTTGGGGTCTTCCAGGATCAACCCCGCCATGACATCGGCACGGACCTCGTCGATCGTGCGCCCGTTTTTCGTTTCCTGTTGGGCGATCCGATCGATCTTGGTGTACATCGCTTGGGCGATCTCGGCGGGTTGTTGGCAGGCCAGGGTGGCCATGCTGTCTTCTTCGTCGTAGATGATGACTTTGCGGTTGCGGCGGGCTTCTTCCCGTTTGAGGAAGTGCAGCGCGGGGTCGGCCCGTTGCAGCCGGCCCAGGGATGAGCGCCGGAGTTGTTGCGGCGTGCGGCCGGCGGCGGTCGCCAGGGTGGCGCTCACGACCCGTTGAGCGAGCTCTTCGGGATAGAACCGCGTCGGATCGACGATGGCGTGGGCGGAGCGTTCGCTGATGATGCCGGCGGCCATGGCGTCGATGACGTCGGGGAAGTAGGTCTCGACGCGGGTGGCCCAGTCGACGTAGTCCTCGGCGTTGGAGGGCGAGAGCTGTAGGGCCATGGCGAGGTCGGTGGCGACGTATTCGTCGGTGGCGATCTCGGCGGTGAGGCGGAGTTGCTCGGCGGCGAGTGCTCGTTTCTGGTGCTCGATCTCGATGATACGAGCGACTTTCCTGTCCATACCAGCGATTCTACGCCCGCGCAAAGATCGACTCGACGTATGAGTATCGCTCGATAGAGTGAACCCGTTGTGAGACAACGAGCTCATACCTGAAGGTGACCAGCCAGCTCGTCGATGATCTCGGGCAGCTCGGCCAGTGAACCGCCGCCGAACACGTGGAAGTCCGGGCGGGTGACGACGACCTCCCACTCGTGGGAATCGAGCCAGGCGGCATACTTCCCTTCCACATCAACGACATCGCCGCCGACATGCACCACCCGAGTGTCGATGTCGGCCAGGAACTTGAGCTGGGCAGGCGACAGATACAAGGCAGGATCCGCAATCGTGGACACCACTGTGAAGCCGCAACCGATGACGTCATCGAACAGTCCCGTCACAGAACCTCGACGCACCAGGGCCTGGAGACCGAGCTCGCCGGCACCGGGCTGAGTGCGGACCATGCCGGTCAAAGGCGGAATGACCGGCATGGCCGGGGCGTTCCCGGAATGGAAAGCTTCGTCCCGCAACGCGGCCTCGTCAGCGTCCAACACGGAGGTGACCTTGCCGGTCTCGATGGAGAGATGCGTCCATGCAAGGAGATTCGGTTCCCGCTCGGACTGGTAGGTCTCCAGCAGCGCAGGAGAGGACACCCCGCGAAGCACCAGATCGAGCTTCCAGGCCAGATTCGTCACGTCCCGAATGCCCGAGCACATGCCCTGCCCCTGGAACGGCGGCATCGTGTGGGCGGCATCACCGGCCAGAAACACCCGACCGGAAGACCATGTGACGGCGATCTTGGCCTCGAAGTTCCACACATGCTGGCGCACAATGGAAAGGTCCTCAGACGTCAGGCCAAGACGGCCAAGGAGCTCCCAGGCCACAGCCGGATCGGACATCTCCTCGGCAGTCTCCCCGGGCAGCAGTCGCCACTCGAAACGACGATGCCGCCGCCCCAAGGGAAGCACCGTGGTAGGCCGCTCCGGATCGCACCACTGCCCGGTGTCGAGCTCAAGCTGCACGGGCCGCTTACGCCGGCAGTCGGCGTTGAGCCACTCCTCCGAGTATCCCAGATCGTAGCGCTCGATGCCCAGCTGCTCACGTGTCTGGCTGCGCCCGCCGTCGGCGGCGATCACATAGCGACCATGGACCACAATGGACTCCGCGTCCCGTGCAGGCCCGTACTCATCGGCCTCGGAAGCCGGCTGAACAGCATACACCTCAACGAAATCATCCCCCGGCACGACGTCGGTGATCTCGAAGCCCCGCCGCAGCGTCACATGGGGGTCGTCGCACAGCCGGGAGTGCAGCGGATCCTCCATGGTCGGCTGGTACATCATGAAGTCCGACGGGTACCCGGAAATCCCCTCCGACGCCCAAGGGAATTCGGCCAGCACCTCGCCCTTGCCGTTGCGCATCGTGTAGGTCTCGCAGGCGATGGCGTCGGCCAGGAACGTGTCGGTGCAGTCCAGCAGCTGCAACGCCCGCACGACCTCGTGATCGACGTGCCCGGCTCGCGGCAGGTTGTAGAGGTTGGGATGCCGCTCGACCAGTACGACGTCGTGACCGAGCCGGCCGAGCAGTCCGGCGGCCATCAGCCCGACCGGGCCGGCGCCGAGTACGACGACGTCATGCACTTCGGACACGGGACTCTCCTCTACTGGGCGGTGTAGCCGCCGTCGATCACCAGGCTGGTGCCGGTGACGAAGGTCGCGGCGGGATCGGCGAGGTACACGACGGCGGCGGCGACGTCGGCGACGAGGCCGAGCCGGCCGAGCGGGATCCGGCGCATGGTGTCCGCGCGGAACTCCTCGTCGGCGAAATACGGTGCGGTCAAAGGGGTTTCGACGTAACCGGGGGCCACCGTGTTCACCCGGATGCCCCGCGGCCCGAGCTCGACGGCCAACGCCTTGGTCATGCCCTCGACGGCGTGCTTGGCCGCGCAGTACACGGACCGGTTGGCCGCGCCCACCTGCCCCATCTGCGACGACACCGTGATCACGGAGCCGCCGCGACCAGCGGCGATCATGCGACTGACCACCGCCTGGGTCACGAAATACGTGGCCCGAACATTCAGATCGAAGATCTTGTCGTACACCGTAGGCATGACCTCGCCGAACGGCATCGGGTCGTTGGTGCCGGCGTTGTTCACCAACACGTCGACCACACCGACCCCGTCCAGCACGGCCTCAAAGTCGGCCAAATCAAGGACATCACAGGTCACAGCGACGGCCGAACCGCCAGCATCCCGGATTTCCGAGGCAGCGGCATCGATTTCCGCAGCCGTACGGCTGACCAGCACCACCTTCGCGCCAGCACGAGCCAGCGCCACACCAATACCCCGGCCCAGACCACGACCCGCCCCGGTCACGAGCGCGGTCCGACCGTCCAAAGTGGTCACTTGGCCCACGCGGGCAACTCGCCGCGCACCCGCGAAGCCCGGATGTCGCCGGACCGAGCATGGCCCTCGAAGAACTCGGCCCGCGCCGCCCGTCCACAGAGCTCGCCCAGCGCGGCGCTGGACGCCGCGTTGGTGACCTCCTGGTACGTCACGGTACGCAGGAACTTACCCACCCAGAGACCACCGGTATACCGCGCAGCGTGCCGCGTCGGCAGCGTGTGGTTGGTGCCGATGACCTTGTCCCCGTAGGAGACACATGTGCCCTCGCCGAGGAACAGCGCGCCGTAGTGGTTCATCGAGGTCAGCGCCTGGCGCGGGTTCTCGGTCAGCACCTGCACGTGCTCGGAGGCGAACTCGTCAGCCAGGTTGAACGCTTCCGTTAAACCCGACACAACATGCACCTGACCGTGATCACGCCATGCCGGCTCCGCGAAGTCACGGGTCGACATGCCCGGCAGCAGCCGGTCGACGTGGTCCAGAACCGCCCGCCCGACGGTCTCGGAGGTGGTGATCAGGATGGCCGGCGAGTCCGGCCCGTGTTCAGCCTGACTGAGCAGGTCGACGGCGACCAGCTGTGGGTCGGCCGTGTCGTCGGCGATGATCAGGATCTCGGTCGGCCCGGCGAACAGGTCGATGCCGACCTCACCGAACAGCTGCCGCTTGGCCTCGGCCACGTAGGCGTTGCCCGGGCCGGCCAGCATGTCGACCTTGCCGACCGTCTCGGTGCCGACGGCCATCGCCGCGACCGCCTGCACGCCGCCGAGCAGCAGGATCTCGTCCGCGCCGGCAAGGTGCATGGCGGCGATGGTGGCGGCGGGGATTTCGCCGCGGATCGGCGGCGTGCAGGCGGTGACCCGCTTGACGCCGGCGACCTTCGCGGTCAGCACGGTCATGTGCGCCGACGCGAGCAGCGGGTACCGGCCGCCGGGCACGTACGCGCCGACCGCTTCGACCGGATTGTGTTTCTGGCCAAGGAAAACCCCCGGGGCCGTCTCGACCTCGAACTCCAGCATCGACGCCAGCTGCTTCTCGGCGAAGCCACGCACGTTGGCCTGCACGGTCCGGATGTCTTCGATGGTCTGCGCCGGCACAGTGGCGATGATGCGGTCGATCTCGGCGGCCGACAGCCGGAACTCGGCCGGCGACCAGTTGTCGAAGCGGGCCGAGTACTCGCGGACGGCCGCGTCGCCGCGGTCGCGGATGTCGGCGATCACCCCGGACACGGTGGCCGCCACGGCGTCGGAGCCGGCCCGGCCCGCGCTGGTCGGCAAGGCCTTTTTCAGTTCGAGGGACATGGTCGGCTCCTCATCGGCGGGGGCGTGGTGCAGCCCATGCTGCCACAGACTCTCGTAAGTTGGCTAGACATTCGAAAGTTGGTGAATGTAGCCGCGACTACGTCCCTCGCGCAGATCCGCCATCGTCGTCTCGGCCGTGCACAGGTACAGCGACCCTTCGCCGAAGGCGCAGGCCACCGCGATCCGGCCGCCGGTGTCGATCTCTTCCAGCACGTCCCCACCCACGCTGACGTGCACGAACTTGCCCCCGCCGAACAATGCGATCCAGTACGAGCCGTCGGCGTCCATCGCCAGTCCGTCCGGGAACGGCCCCGCCTCCACGAGCACGCGGTCCCGATGCAGCATTCCGTCAGACTGGATCCTGAATACAGAAGTCCGGTCGGCCGTCGACTCGTTGACCACCAGTTCGTTGCCCGTGATGACCATGCCGTTGGGAAACCAGACGTCTTCGGCCGCAACCTCCGGCCCCTCCGCGGCCGTCCACGTGAAGATCCGCCCCGGTCGCGGCTCCTCGACACCCAGCCGGAAGCCGGTGTCTCCGAACCACGCCCGACCGTCCGGGCCGACCACCATGTCGTTCAGCAGACCCGTCGCCGGCACCTCGGCCACCGGCCGGAACTCGCCGTCCCAGACGTTCAGCCGCCGATCCAGGGCCGTGGCCAGCAGCAACGAGCCGTCCGGCAGAAAGCCGCTGCCCGCCGGCCGCCCCGGCACCTCGCAGACAACATCCGTTGTCGCACCCACCGTGACCAGGCGATACGCGTGCACATCGGAGATCCAAAGGCGGCCGTCGTGCCAGCGTGGCGACTCCGGATAGACCAGGTCGTCGGCTAATACCTCGAGTGCCTTCATGGACACAGTGTATTCGAAAGTTGAGGAAGTGCTCGAAAAACCGCGCGGGGGAGGGGAGGGGAGGGGAGGCCAGGGCGAGGCGGGACAGAGCGGGGAGGCCAGGGCGAGGCGGGACAGAGCGGGGAGGCCAGGGCGAGGCGGGACAGAGCGGGGAGGCCAGGGCGAGGCGGGGCTTGGGCAGTGGCCTTGCGTCGCGGGATTTGGCGGTCGGTATGGGTGGCGGGGCACGGCGTCGAGGCTTGGTCGGCGGAAACGCGGCGCGCCGCGACCCGAAGGCCGCGGCGCGTCAGGGGAGCCGTCTGCTCAGAGCTTGTCGGCGTCGATCACGGCCTTGGCGAAGCTCTGCGGGTCCTCCTGTGGCACGTTGTGGCCGATGCCCTTGAGGATCCGGTGGTCGTACTTGCCGGTGAACTTGGACCGGTAGGCCTTGCCGTCCATGGCGGCGCCGTCGAAGTCGCTGGCGATGGTGATGGTCGGCACGGTGATCGGCGGCGCGGCCTGGAGCTTCTGCTCGACGGCGTCGTACTGCGCCTCGCCCTGCGCCAGCCCGAGCCGCCAACGGTAGTTGTGGATGACGACGGCGACGTGGTCGGCGTTGGCGAAGGCCTCGGCGCTCTGGTCGTACGTGGCGTCGGAGAACTTCCAGTCGGGCGAGGCGGTCTGCCAGATCAGCTTGTTGAAGTCGTGCACGTTCTGCCGGTAGCCGGCGACGCCGCGATCGGTGCTGAAGTAGTACTGGTACCACCAGCCGCGCTCGGCGACGGGGGTGAGCGGCTGCTGCTGGGCCTTGAGGTTGGTCACCAGGTAGCCGCTGACCAGCGCGGCCGCCTTGACGCGCTCGGGCCACACGGCGGCGACGCAGCCGGCGGTCCGGCTGCCCCAGTCGTAGCCGCCGAGCACGGCCTTGTCGACGTGCAGCGCGTCCATCAGGGCGATGAGGTCCGAGGCGGTGGCGGCCTGCTGTCCATTTCGGACGGTGTCGGCGCTCAGGAACGTCGTGCTGCCATAGCCCCGCAGGAACGGCACGATGACCCGATATCCGGCGGCGGCCAGGATGGGGGCCACGTCGACGTAGCTGTGGATCGAGTACGGCCAGCCGTGCAGCAGGAACACCACGGGACCGTTGGCCGGCCCGTCCTCGGCGTAGCCGATGTTCAGCGGCCCGGCGTTGATCTGCTTGAGGGCGGCGAACTTGGTGTGGCCAGGCGAAGTCGTCGGGGCGGCGGCCGGCGCGGCGGCCTTCTCCGAGGAGCAGGCGGCGAGCGTGCCCGCCGCCATGACTCCGGCGACGCCCTGCGCGAACAGTCTCCTGCTGATCATCGGAACACTCCTGACGGGAACGGCGATCACTGCGTTGTCGACGCTAGTGACCGGCTCCGGCCGCGGGCGACCGTCAGATGACGTACGCGGCATACGTCATGGCCCGAGCACCTCTCGCAGTTCGGTGCGGGAGGTGATCCCGAGCTTGGGGAAGATGCGGTGCAGGTGCGTGCTCACGGTCCGGTGTGAGAGATAAAGCTGCTGCCCGATCTCCCGGTTCGTCAAGCCCTCGGCGGCCAGCCGAGCGATGTTCAGCTCATGGGGTGTCAGGTCGCCGACCCGGTCGGTGGGCTGGTCCGGGCTGGTCTCGCCGGCCGCGCGCAGCTCGCGGCGGGCCCGCTCGGCCCACGCCGTCACGCCCAGCGCGTCGAACGTCTCGCGGGCGGCGCGCAGGTGCGGGCGCGAATCGGCGGGACGTCGTTGCCGGCGCAACCATTCCCCGTAGGCGAGCTGGGTTCGGCTGCGTTCGAGCGGCCAGGTCTCGACGTCCAGCGCGGCCCGGAACAGCTTCTCCGCCTCGTTGTCGGCCGCGAGCACGGCGCGGGCATGGCGGAGTCCACTGTGGAGCGCCGGCGAGGGCGACGCCATCGCGTGCATCTCGTACTCCTGCACCAGTTCCCGGACCACGCCGAGCTGATCACAGCGCACCGCGGCCTCGGTCAGCTCGGCGATCGCATAGCAGCGCAAGGCAACCTGGTACGCGGGGTCTGCGGGATCGTTGAGCCGCATGAGGTTCGCGAACGCGTCGGCGTGCCGTCCCTCACCCAGCGCGGCGATGCCGCGGGCCAGCTGGACGGTGGCCAGCACCGGCCGCGCGCCGGCCGAGAGGCCGATGCTTTCCGCTTGCGTGGCAAGGCTTTCGGCCAGAGCATAGTCGCCGCGCAAAGCGGCGATCTCGGCTTGAGTGGCGAGCGTCAGGCCGTGGATGTAGTGCTGTGACGTCTCGATTGCCAGCCGTTGGCCCTCTTCAGCGGCGGCCATGGCGGTGGCGAGATCGCCGAGGCGGACGCAGCTCCACGCCTGCACGCCCAACGCGCGGGCCAGGAAGGCGAGACGGCCCTGGGCCCGCAGGCCGGGTTGGGCGCTGGCGGAGAACCGGGCCGCCAGATCGAAGGCGCCGGTCAGCATCGCGGCGCTGCCCAGAAAGCGGTCCACCTGCGCGTCGCGGTCGGTCTCGCCGGCCAGCGCGGTGAGATCGGCCAGCACGGACTCGCCGCGTTCGAGCGGAGTCACGTAGGCGTTGATCGCGACCACGCGCGGGTCGTGGCGGTCGAGCGGCATGGCGTCGGCTGCTTTGGTCAGGCGGCGGCGGTCGGCCATGCCGGGCTCGATCCAGAAGCAGCGCATGGCCGCGCCCCACAGGATCTGCATCGCCAGGTCGAGATCGCCGTCGGCCAGTACGCTGATCGCCAGGTCGGCGACGTCGCCCGGACTGGACACCTCGTCCCGCAGGCCGTCGTCGAGATTGGTCGGCAGCCAGCGGGCGACCGCTCGCTGGTTCGGCGTGAGGTCCTCGGCCGACGCCTCTCGCAGCAGACGTTCCGCCAGCTCCCGGTTGCCCGTCTCGACGGCGCCGCCGGCCGCCTTGAGTAGCAACTCCGCGCGGCCGGCCGGATCCTTGGTCAGTTTCGCGGCCCGTTCGAGCAGCCGCACCGTCGCGTCGACGCCACCCCGGCGTTCCGTGCGCTTGGCCGACTTCACCAGTTCGGCCGCGATCTCCTCGTCCGGGCCCGTGGTCGCCGCCGCACGGTGCCAGATCCGCCGGTCCGGATCGGTGATCGTGTCGGCCAGGGCCTGGTGCGCCCGTTGGCGTTCCTGCGGCTCCGCGTCCTTGACGATCGCCGTGCGCAGCAGCGGGTGCCGCCAGGCCAGCGTGTCGTGCGTGATCGTGATCAGGTTCTCGTCCAGCGCCGGCCCCAACGCCACCAAGTCCGCTTTCGTGGCGTCCAGCGCTTCGGCAAGCTCATTCGTGTCATTCACCGCCGCGGTCAGCAGGAACGTCCTCGTGCCCGCCGGCAGCGCCCGCACCCGGTTCGCGAACGTCTGCTCCACGCTCGTCGACGCATCACCCCGGGACAGCTCCTTCAGCGCCAGCGGATTGCCGCGCGCCGCTTTCAGCACCCGCTCCCGTTGCCCGGGCGGTACATCCGCCAGCAATTCCCGCGCCGCTTCGTCCGACAGCGGCCCCAGTGTCATCGTCGGCAGATTCGCCGTGGTCAACCGCGACGGCTCGCCGTCACGCACCGCCGCCACCAGGGCGATCGGCTCCGATTCCAGTCGGCGGGCCACGAAGGCCAGCACGTCTTGGCTGTTCGGATCCAGCCAGTGCGCGTCGTCCACGATCAGCAGCAGCGGTTCTCCCGCTTCCGCCAGCAGGTTCAGCACCGCCATGCCCACCAGGTAGATCTCCGGGCGTGGGCCGTCCGCCAGCCCCAGTGCCGTCGCCAGCGCTTCTCGTTGCGTCTTCGGCAGGGCGTCGATCCCTTGGCGCAGCGGGAACAGCAGTTGGTGCAGGCCCGCGTAGGGCAGGCTGTGCTCCGCCTCAACCCCCACCGCCGCCAGCACCCTCACCCCCGGCGCTTCGATCTCCGCCAGCAGCGCCGACTTCCCGATGCCCGCCTCGCCCCGGACCACCAGCGCCCCGCCCCGGTCGCGGATTCCCCCGACCAGCCCGGCCAACCGCTCGCGTTCCGACTCCCGCTCACCCAGCGCCACGAACTCTCCCTCGCGGTTTTCCCTGCTTGCAGGCTATGCCAGGCCGCCACGAGCCGCACCGAGGCCCGGGCCGCCGGGGCTCCGCCGATTCACATCGGTGAACCCATGTCGAATAAAAGCACTATTACTTCAGTGGCAACTGAAATCAACCGCCGTGTAACCCCGCGTTCGTTCGGCTGGCGTATGTGTGGGCGGTGATTCAGCAATCGCCGGAGGTCCTGGCCCGGTTCCCGGAACTGCAGCACGACGAGATGGTCGTGGAGTACGAGGACGGCGACGACCCGATCCTGCTCCGCCCGGACGGCACGGTGGTGGACACCTGGCGGGAGAACTACCCGTACGACAGCCGTCTGAGCCGGGAGGAGTACGACCTGGTCAAGCGGCTGCTGCAGATCGAGCTGCTGAAGATGCAGTACTGGATCAAGGAGACCGGCAGCCGCATGGTCATCGCCTGTGAAGGGCGGGACGCGGCGGGCAAGGGCGGCACGATCAAGCGGTTCACCGAGCACCTCAACCCCCGTGGGGCGAGGGTGGTGGCGCTGGACAAGCCGACCGAGCGCGAGATGGGCCAGTGGTACTTCCAGCGCTACGTCAACCACCTGCCGACGGCGGGCGAGATCGTGCTGCTGGACCGCTCCTGGTACAACCGCGCCGGCGTGGAACGCGTCATGGGCTACTGCACGGACGAGCAGTACAGCCGCTTCATCCACCAGGCGCCGACGTTCGAGCGGATGCTGGTCGACGACGGCGTGACGCTGGTGAAGCTGTGGTTCTCGGTCTCCCAGGCGGAGCAGCGCACGCGTTTCCTGATCCGCCAGGTGGATCCGGTCCGGCAGTGGAAGCTCAGCCCGAACGACGTGGAGTCGCTGGACCGCTGGGACGCCTACACGGCGGCGAAGGTGGCGATGTTCCGGGCCACCGACACCGACTACGCGCCGTGGACCGTGGTGAAGAGCAACGACAAGAAGCGCGCCCGCGTCGAGGCGATGCGCCACGTGCTCTCACTGGTCGACTACGAGGACAAGGACCACGAGGTGGTCGGCAAGCCGGATCCGAACGTGGTGGGTGCGGCCTCGACCCTGCTGGAGACGGGCGAGGCCGACCACCGCTAGCCGAGCGTGCCGCGAAGGATCTTGACGGGCTGGGCCGGCGCGCCGTCGCGCGGGCCACGCTCGCTGGGGATGATGCCGGCGGCCACGATCCGGTCCAGCACGTCCATGCCCCTGATCACGGTGCCCATCACCGAGTAGTTGGTCGGGATGTGCGCGAACGAGTGCACGATGAACCACTCGCTGCCGTTGGTGCCGGGCCCCTGGTTGCCCATGGCGATCGTGCCCCGCCCGTACGTCTCGGTGCCGTCGGTCTCGTCCGGGAACTTGTAGCCCGGACCGCCCTTCTCCACCTCGTAGATGTCGCCGCACTGGAGCACGCCGAGCCGCTCGCTGTCGGTCAGCCGCCAGCATTGGCTGTGGTCGTAGAACCGCTGCGCCACCAGGCTGATCAGGTTCTGCACGGCGCACGGGGCGGCGCCGGCCCGGTTGAGCCGCACGGTCACGGGCCCGTAGTTGAAGTGGAACGTCACGTCGAACGTGCCGACGGTGGGTGCGATCGGCACGGGTCGCAGCACCGGCCTGGCGGCAGGGTTGTCCGGCGTAGGAGTGAAGGTGCAGTGCGTCAAGGGAAAACCGCTCGCCGCTGCCTGAACAGGCAGAACCAGCGCGGCGATGAGCACCGACCCGATCAGAGCAGCGATGCGTGACTTCATGGCTGGCAAGCTATCTCACGTGACGACTACTCGCCCGGTCGATGTGCCCGCCTTTCCGAACCAGCGCACGGAGAAGTGCCCCTTCGACCCGGATCCGGCCTACGTCCGCCTGCGCGCGGAGGAGCCCGTTGCGACGGTGCGCTGCCCGGCCGGTGTGGACGCGGTGCTGGTCAGCCGGTACGAGGATGCCCGCGCGGTGCTCTCGGATCGGCGGCTGAGCTCGTGGGCCGCGAGCTCGCAGCACATGCTGTCGGGCTACGACTTCAGCGAACCCGACCCGGGGCAGATCATCCAGCTGGACGGCGAGGACCACGCCCGCCTGCGCCGGCTGCTGATCGGCGAGTTCACCGTGCGACGCATGGAAGCCCTGCGCC
The DNA here is from genome assembly GCF_028622115.1 of Kutzneria chonburiensis. NCBI lineage: Bacteria > Bacillati > Actinomycetota > Actinomycetes > Pseudonocardiales > Pseudonocardiaceae > Kutzneria > Kutzneria chonburiensis. The sequence goes on along the minus strand of NZ_CP097263.1, from coordinate 3,633,170 downwards.
CCTACATCCAGCGCATCACCGACGAGCACATCGACGCCATGCTGACGGGCACGAGCGCCGATCTGGTGCGGGACTTCGGGTTGCCGATCCCGTCGCTGGTGATCTGCGAGATGCTCGGCGTGCCCTACGCCGACCGGGACGAGTTCCAGCGCGACAGCGAGCTGCTGCTGTCGATCGAGACCAACCGCAGCGGCGGCGCCGAGGCGTGGCAGCGGATTTCCGACTACATCGGCGGGTTGATCGACCAGCGGGTGGTCGCGCCGGCGGACGACCTGCTGAGCCGGCTGATCGCCCGTGGCAACGCCACCGACCAGCCGCTGACCAGGGCCGAGCTGGTCACCATCGGCGCCACGCTGCTGATCGCCGGGCACGAGACCACGGCCAACATGATCTCGCTGAGCACGGCCCTGCTGCTGGAGAATCCGGACCAGCTGGCCGCGTTGCAGGCCGATCCGGCCACCGCCGTCGAGGAGCTGCTGCGCTACCTGACGGTGATCCAGTTCGGCCTGCTGCGGCGGGCCACCGAGGACGTCACGGTCGCCGGGGCCGAGGTGAAGGCGGGGGAGTGGCTGGTCGCCGCGATCCAGTCGGGCAACCGGGACGAGGACGTGTTTCCTCAGCCGGACAGCGTCGACCTCGCCCGGCAGGCCCGCACGCACCTGGGGTTCGGCTTCGGCCCGCACCAGTGCCTCGGCCAGCAGCTGGCCCGGATCGAGTTGCAGATCGCGCTGACCACGCTGCTGCGCCGGATCCCGGGCCTGCGCCTGTCGGCGCCGCTGCCGCTGTCGGAGTTCAAGAACTCCGCCATCATCTACGGGCTGCGGAGCCTGCCGGTGCAGTGGTGAGCTAACGCCGGTTGGTGTGCTTGCGGACGGCGAACTCGTAGGCGTCGGCGATCAGCTTCCGCACGGTGTCGTCGGTGCGCGGCCCGGGATTGACGACGCAAATCCAGTGCTGGCCGGCGTAGGTCGGGTGGGGCAGCAGCGTGTCCCGAGGCGTGTAGTCGTCCACAGTGGACTGACCGATCACCGCGGCGTAACCCGCTTTGGTCAGACCGATGTTGACCCGGTACGCGCCGTCCCGGTCGAGCTGCGAGTCGGCCTCGTAGTGGTCGCCGGTGACGATCGTGACGAACGGCTGCTGCCGCTGCGGCGGCAGGTCGCCGTCGGGGTCGTAGAGGAAGAAGGAGTCGCCGGCGTGCGTCAGGACGCGCACGCCGGCGTACGTGTCAGTGATGTGGGCGCTGAGTTCGTCGATTTCCACCCTTCAAGTGTGTCATTGAACTCCTTTATGAGGCTTTTCCCGAATTCAGCTGGGCATCTCGGCGGAAACCCTCAACTCACCAGACACCCGGGATGAGTCGGCTGGTCTCGCGCATGTATGCGGCGTAGTCCTCGCCGAGCCCGTCGAGCAGCATGCGCTCCTCGACGTGGATCCGGTACAGCATGCCGACGATCACCAGCAGCTCGAAGGCGACCGTCGAGGCGTAGTTGCCCAGCAGCAGCGCAAGCCCCAGCGTTGCCACCAGCAGTCCGGTGTACGAGGGATGCCGCAGCACCCGGTACGGGCCGGTGCGGACCACGTGGTGGTCCTCCTGGATGTGCACCACCGCCCGGAAATACCGGCCGAGCGTGGCGATCGACCACAGCCGGAACCCGCCGCCGAGCGCGATCAGGATGGTGGCGGCCACCAGCCAGCCCGGTTCGCGGACGGGGAAGAAGTCCAGCGCCGGCAGTGTCCGGCGCAGCAGCGACGCCGCCACCACCGCGAGCGCGGCGGTCACCGCGATTCCGCCGTAGCTGCCCCATTCGCGCGTTTTGGTGCGCTTGCTCCGCAGCAGCTGGGTGAGCTGGAGCCCGATTTCGCCGAGCGCCCACAGCGCCACGACGACCCACAACACGACGACCATTCCGACACCGTAGAACCGGTCCTAGCATGGGCGCATGAAGCACGCCGTGACCGTGCGCAACGTCGAGGCCAGGCCGACGGCCGTGGTCGCCGCGACCACGACATGGCGGGAATTTCCGGCACTGTGGAAGCCCATGCTGGACGAGGTCTGGGCCTGTCTGCGGGCCGCCGACATCCACCGCGGCTGCCGCAACGTCATGCTCTACCTGGACGACACGCCTCGGGTCGAGGTCGGTGTCGAGCTGACGCAGCCGTGCCCACTCACCGGCAATGTGGTCTCGTCGAGCCTGCCGGCCGGCCGCGTGGCCATGACCGTCCACTATGGATCGTACGCCGAGCTCGGCGCCGCCCACGATGCCGTAATCGCCTGGTGTGCCAAGGAAAATCTGTCCCGGACGGGTGTTCGGTGGGAGGTCTACGGCCCGCACGACGACGATCCGGCCAAGGTCTGGACCGAGATCTGCTACCAGCTCTCCTGAACCCCGCGAGTCCCGCTTAGCGTCATACCGAAATGCCGAATCCGTTTCAGGCATTCGGTGTGACTGTGGGCGGGACTCGCGGGGGTGTGACGCCTGACGCAGTATTTGACATGAAGTCAAGTCAGCCCGCATGCTTGAGCTCTCAACTGACATGAAGTCAAGTCAACTCAGGGGTGAACCAGCATGCCGCACCTGTTGCACATCGACTCGAGCATCAAGGGGACCGAGTCGGTCAGCCGGAAGCTGACGGCGCGGGCCGTCGCAGCGTGGCGGGCAGCCCATCCGGACGGCACCGTCACCTACCGCGACCTGGGCCGCAACCCCGTGCCGCACCTCGACGCCGACGGCGGCCTGGCCCGCCAGACGCCGCCCGACCAGCACACGCCGGCCCAGGCCGCTTCGTGGCAGCTGAGCGAGGAGCTGGTCAACGAGGTCCGTGCGGCCGACGCCGTCGTGCTCGGCCTGCCGCTCTACAACTACGGCGCGCCCAGCAGCGTCAAGGCATGGGTGGACCACCTGGTCGCGCCGGGCCTGTCCTTCGACCCGAGCACCGGCACCGGCCTGCTGGAGGGCCGCGACCTCATCGTGCTGGGCACCCGTGGCGGCGGCTACGGCCCGGACACGCCCCGTCACGGCTGGGACCACGTCACCCCGTGGCTGCCGCACGGCCTGGCCGCGACCGGCCTCGAGCCGCGCTTCATCACGGCCGAGCTGACCCTGGCCTCGGTGGTGCCGGCGTTGGCCGAGCTGATCCCGCTGGCCGAGCAGAGCCTGGCCGAGGCCGAGCGCGAGATCGACAGCCTGTGGGCGACCGCGTCGGTCTGATCAGCCGACCGGTTTGAGCTCGGCGACGGCGGCGGTGACGCGGGGGTCGGCGGTGCAGACGGAGCCGAGAATGGCCAGCAGGGTGACGTAGGCCAGCTCGACGAGGTGGTCCAGCGGCATGTCGAGGCCGTGCGAGAGCCAGTCCATGGTCATCTCGTCGACCGCGCCCATGCTGCCGCGCATGGCGATCCGCAGCAGCGGATCCGGATCACCGGTCAGGCCGAGCAGCTTGGCCAGGAAGCACACCCCGGACCGGCGTGTGCGCTCGATGACCTCGTCGACCTCGGGATCCTGCCCGCCGGAGCGCATGATCGCCATGGACGTGTGGACGTGGTCGCGGCGGTACTCGATCTGCCGCCGCACCACGCCGCGCAGCCACAGCGGGTTGGTGTCCTCGCCCGGACGGCGTTCGTACAGCGCGCCGATCTCGGCCGCCATCAGCTCGAGCACTTCCAGGTACAGGCCGCGCTTGTCCTTGAAGTGATAGAAGAGCAGGCCGTGCGCGACGCCCGCCTCCTTGGCGATGTCGCTGATGTAGATCTCGTCGTACGGCTTGCGGGCGAACATCTCCGCGGCCACCGCGACCAGCGCGGCGCGGCGCTGTCCCCGCACCGGTGTCGTCGCGCTCATAGCTGCCAGGATACCGTCCAGGTCTCGCCGGAACCGCCGGGAGCGGGCAGACTTTCCCCATGCATTCAGCCGGGCTTGTGCTGCACCCCCAACGGGACTCCGCCGACGCCGTGGCCGCGGTGCTCGGTTGGGCGGCCAAGCGGGACATCGAGATCCTCGGCATCGAGGGCGAGATCGTGCGTCTCAACTGCGCCGCGATCCCGGTCACGCCTGAGGAGCTGGGCCGCCGCGCCGACCTGGTGGTGAGCCTCGGCGGCGACGGCACCATGCTGCGGGCCATGCGCATCGCCGACGGCCAGCGGGCGCCGGTGCTGGGCGTGAATCTGGGCAAGCTCGGATTTCTGGCCGAGGTGGACGTGCCGGATCTGGCCGAGGCGTTGACCGCCATCGACGACCACGAGTTCAGCATCGAGCCCCGGCTGGCCGTGGATGCCGTCTTCGACGGCAAGACCGTGACGGCGTTCAACGACGTCGCCGTCGTGCGGGTGCCGGGCGACGGCAGCGCCGTGGTCGCGGTCCGCGTGGCCGGGCAGCCGTTCGTCAGCTATGCCGCCGACGCGGTCGTCGTTGCCACGCCGACGGGTTCCACCGCCTACAGCTTCTCCGCCGGCGGGCCGATCACCAGCCCGTCGGTGGAAGCCCTGCTGGTCACGCCGGCCGCCCCGCATTCCGCGTGGAGCCGGGGCGTTGTCCTTTCCGTACACGACGAAGTGGAGCTGGACATCCTGCCGACCAGCGGCCGGCTGGCCGTCGAGGTGGACGGCGCGGTCGCCGGCTACGTCGGGCCGGGGGACCGCATCGACCTGCACGCCCGTCCCGGCGCCGCTCGCGTGGTCCGGCTGGGGCACACCACGTTCTACCAGCGGGCCCGCCGCAAGCTGCGGCTGACCGACTCGGCCGAGATTCCCGTCACGTGGCCGGACGGGGTCGGGATCTGAAGCGGCCGGCCGACGATCACCAGGTCCTTCACCAGGCCGTCGAGGTCGGCGACCGCGGGCAGCCGGCCCCACTCCTCGAAACCGTTGGCCCGGAACAGCCGCAGGCTCGGCTCGTTGCTGGCGAAGATCGTCGTCGCCAGGGTGCGGGCGCCGAGCGTCGGGGCGTGGGCGATGGCCGCGCGCAGCAGATCCCGGCCCTGGCCCCGGCCTTGGTGCGACGGGTGCAGGTAGATCGCCACGTCCAGGGTGACGTCGTAGCCGCGCCGTCCATTGAGGAACGGTTCGAAGGACAGGTAACCGGTGACGGTCGCCGGATCGTCCGGGTGGTAGCCGACCCAGGTCGGGTGTTTCGCCTCGGCGAACCAGGCCCGCCGCGACTCCACGGTGACCGGATCCAGGTCGGCCGTGCTGGTCCGGTCGCGCACGGCCGCGTTGTAGATGTCCACAATGGCCGGTAGGTCGTCTTGTGTCGCGGCACGGTGTCGGTAGGTCATGGCAGCACCACCACTAGTGCGTATCGGACGGGATCGCCGGTGGGACAACGGAAGCGGGACGGGCCCCAGAGCCGGAACCGCAGGCAGTCGCCGGCGTCGAGGACGTGCGTGCGGCCGTCGATGGTGAGTTCCAGCGCGCCGTCGAGGACCCAGATGTGTTGCTCCAGACCGGGAACCGGGGTGACGGCGTAGACGATGTCCGCGCCCGGTTGCAGCGTGCACTCGACGAGTTCGCCGCGCAGTCCCGGTTGTGGCGGCGACACCGAGCGTCTGATGAAGCCCGCGTCGTCGTCCCGCCACACGGGTTGCTGGTCCGGTGTCAGCACCTGTGGCGGCTCGTCCTCCACTTCGGCCAGCAGCTGCGAGGCCGTTCGCCCGTAGGCGGCGCAGAGTTGGCTCAGCACGGTCGTGGTCGGACTGATCTCGGCCCGTTCCAGCCGGGACAGCGTCGATCGGCTGAGGCCGCTGTGCCCGCTGAGCTCGTCCAGCGACCAGCCACGCTGCTGCCGCAGTTCGGCCAGTCGGTCAGCGAGCCGTGCGTCCAGATCGTGTCCCACATCTGGGACAATATCCCTGATGTGGGACGTGGGGCAAGGTGCAGCCCGATCGGGCAGCCCTTGGACGGCTAGCGTGGCTCTCATGTTCGTTCATCAGTGGGGCCAGGGGCCCGATGTCGTGCTTGTGCACGGGGCCGTGCTCGGTGGGCGTGAGGCCTGGCGGGGTCAGCGGCCGTTGACCGAGCGCTGGACGCTGCACGCCGTCGACCGTCCCGGGCACGGCCGTTCGCCGGCGGTTGGCCGGCAGGACTTCGAGGCCGAGGCGGCGTTGGTGGCGGACGAGGTGCTGGACCGGCCGGTGCATCTCGTCGGCTACTCGTACGGCGGGCTGGTGGCGATGGACGCCGCGTTGCTGCGCCCCGATGCCGTGCTGTCGTTGACGGTTGTCGAGCCGCCGGCCACCTGGCTGGCGTTGGGCAATCCCGTGGTGGATGCGTGGGCGGCGGAGCTCAGGGCGTTGTGCGCGTCGACGGAGCCGGCGGAGCAGATGCTGCGGAAGTTCCTGCCCCTGGCCGGAGCGCCGGTGGAGCTCACCGATCCGGTGCACCCGACGTTGCTCCAGGGGGCAGAGCGGCTGCGCGGTGCCAGGCCGCCGGACGAGGCCCGGCCGCGGCTGGATGCCTTGCGGGAGGCGGATTTCCCGATGCTGGCGGTGAGCGGCGGCCACATGGAGGAATACGAGGCGATCTGCGACGCGATCGCCAAGGGGACCGGGGCGGAACGGGTGCAGTGCAAGGGGATGGCGCACCTGGTGCCGGACGTGGGGGAGCCGTTCAACACCGTGTTGGAGCGTTTCTGGCGTCGATGACCAGCATCTGGTGGGCACCGCGTTGGAACCGATAGGGGACGTCGCGGAGCTCGGACGGCGGGAGCGCGGAACGCAGGCGGGAGAGGAAGGGCACCGGCGCGCCGGTGCCCTGGAGGACGAGCGGGAAGACGCGGACCTCGGCCCGGGCGACCCGGACCAGCTCGGTGAGCGCCCGACGGTGCCAGTTCTCGTCGAAGCGTTCGGCCCACGTGAACAGCAGATGGGAACACAGGGCGACGTCGAAGGAATCATCGGCGAACGGCAGATCGGGCAGGGCGGCGGCAATGTAGCGAGAAGGACGCGTGCGGAGATCGGCCAGGAACCGGTCGGCGGCGTCGATACGCATGGCCGCGCGAGAATCGACGTCGCCGTACCAGGACCATTCGAAATGGTCCACGTTTTCCGCGATAATGCGGTCACCGTCGATCAACCCGGTGCGCACGAGACGGGACAGTTCCCCGTAGCCCAACACGTAGGCGGGATCGACGGCGACAACGTTGGGCGTCTCGGCGCAGAAGCTCGCGCCGCCGGCGCAGCAGTCGAGGAAAGACTGGCCGGGTGACAGCGAGAACATGGCCCGGTATTCGGCCGCCGAGCGCGAGGTGACCAGCACGACGCCCATTCTGCCCCGGTGCCGGCTGATCCGAACGGGGCAGCGCTTTGTTCAGATTTAGTTGTCCAGCGCCGCACCACCGACTCTGAACAGCCCGAACACCCGTAGACACCCGGGGTGGAACGGGCGGCCGAACAACGGCCGACCGAGGGCTGTGAGGGGGCGGAGCCGTGGCTCGGGTGTCGTCGCGCCGTGCACTCCTGGTGGGGATCGCGCTGGCCTTGGCGGCAGTGGTGACGCTGCCGCTGTGCACGCAGGTGGTGGACTTCTCCTGGCTGACGGCGGACGGCCGGCTGCCGTCGGGGGCGTCGCTGACCGCGCCCGAGCAGCAGGGCGGAAAGCCGGGGCAGGCGACCAACGCGGCACTCAAGGCGCCCGACAGAAACACCGAAAGACCGCCGGGCGCGGTGCCGGACAAACTGGCGTCGTTGCCGGCGACCTCAAACGAATCGCAGAGACAGCACGTCACGCCGAAGGTCTCGCAGCATTCGAACGCGCCGACAATCGATCCGAAGGCGGTCGAAAGGCCCCAGGATCGCACGGCGACCACGGAAACGTTCGACAACCCGAACGGCACGCACACCCTCCGGGTCTACGACCAGCCGGCCAACGTGAAAATGCCGGACGGCAGCTGGCAGCACATCGACCCGACGCTGGTGCCGGCCGGTGACCGGCTCAAGCCGAAGGCCACCGCCCAGACGCTCAGCGTGGCCACGAAGGCCGACGACGCCGAGCTCGTCCAACTGGCCTTCGACGACAGGCACAGCCTGGCCTACGGCCTCGCCAACGCGGCCAACGTCCCGGCGAAAACTAACGGTTCAACCGTTACTTACCCGGCGGCACTGCCGGGCGTCGACCTCAAGCTCCAGGCCACGACCACGGGCGTGAAGGAAGACCTGCTGCTGACGACCGCGCAGGCCCCCGCCTCCTACAGCTACACCCTCGCGCTGACCAACCTGACGCCGCAGCTCACGGCCGACGGCGCGGTGGAACTGCGTGACGGCACGAAGGTCATCGGCGTCATCCCGGCCGGCACGGCCAAGGACGCCACCAACGCCTCCGGCACGGTCCACTACACCCTGGCCCAGGCGGGCAACGCCTGGACGCTCGGCGTGAACCTGGACGCGAACTGGCTGCACGACCCGAACCGGGCCTTCCCGGTCGACATCGACCCGTCGGCCGGCCAGTACAACGCCGCCGACGACATGTACGTGAAGTCCAACGGGGCCGTCGACTCCACTAGCGAGATCCTGGAGACCGGCTACGTCGACGGCGCGCTTGCCCGCTCCTACCTGCACTTCTCGCTGGGCAACCTGGGTAACAAGTACATCCTCGGCGGCACGCTCAACCTGTGGGCCGTCGGGACCACGACCTGCTCGCCCCGCACGGTCAACGTGTACGAAGCGACGGCCGGCTGGAACAGCGGTCAGCGCTGGCCCGGCGCGCAGGTCGGCCGCCAGCTGGCGTCGGGCACCTTCGCTCACGGTGGCTCCGGCTGCAGCAGCCCGGCGGCGGAGAAACTCCCGTTCGACGCGGACGTGCTGACCGACTGGACGCACGGCGCGGCGATGGGCAACGGGATCAGCCTGCGCGCGGCCGACGAGTCCGACCGCAACGGCATGCGCTTCGCCTCGGCCAACGCGGCGGTCGCGGACAACCGGCCGTTCCTGGACGTGCTGTACTCCGACGAGGGCGCGGCCTTCCAGGCCACGGATGTGTTGCAGCCGACGGCCAACCAGACCGGCAGTGTCACCGCCAAGATCACCAACCGCGGCTCGACCACGTGGACGCCGAGCAACGGCTGGCACTTCGGCTACATCATCCAGCCGGGCAACTACGTCTCCAACGGCACGGCCGTGCCGAACGACGTGGCGCCGGGCCAGTCGGTGACCATGACGATCCCGCTGTACGCCCTGCCACCCGGGCGCTACCAGGTCTTCCTGACCATGTGGACACCGTCCAAACAGGACTTCTTCGTCGCCTACCAGGTTCCGTACGGGGTTTTCGACCTGGACGTGACCAACGTGAAGCCCACGGTCAACTACGAGCAGCCGGCGACCCCGGCCACCGTGCAGACGCTGACACCGACGCTGTACGCCGAGGGCATCGACCCGGACAACTGGCCGAACAAGGGCCTGACCTACAAGTTCCGGCTCTGCACCGACGCGGCCCTGACCCTGAACTGCGTGGAGTCCCCGTGGGGCGCGCAGACCTGGACGCCGCCGGCCGGCACGCTGTACTGGACGAAGAACTACTACTGGGGCGTGAAGTCCAACGACACCGTTGACGGCAGTCCCAACTGGACGGTGTTGCAGCTGACGCCGCAGGTGCCGCAGCCGGAGATCACCTCACACCTGGCCGGCGTGCCCGATGCGGCCCAGGCCACCGGCCTCGACCCGCAGGTCGGCAACTACACGCTGGAGAACACCGACGCCTCGGTGGACACGGTCGGCCCGGACCTGACCGTCGGCCGCACCTACAACAGCCTCGATCCCCGTCGGGACAGCGCCTTCGGCATCGGCTGGGCGTCCAGAGTGGACATGAAGCTGGCCAAGGACAACGACGGCTCCGGCAACCTGGTGCTTACCTACCCGACCGGCCGTCAGCTGCGCTTCGGCCTGAACCCGGACGGCAGCTACGGCTCGCCGGCCGGCGAGTCCACGCTGCTGGTGCACAACACCGGCGGCGGCCTGGCCTACCACACCCTGAAGGACTCCACCGGCACGCAGTGGCAGTTCGACGCCGCCCAGCACCTGGTGGCGATCATCGACCCGGCCGGGCTCCAGGAAACCCTGACGTACGACGGAAACGACCACGTCAGCACGATCACCAACAGCACCAGCGGCCGCACGCTGACGCTGACCTGGACCGGCAGCCACGTCACCTCGGTCGCCACGCAGGCCCCGAGCATTGGCGGCACACCGCTGGTGTGGAAGTACAACTACACCGGTGACCAGCTGAACACCGTGTGCGCGCCGGGCGCGGCCCCGAACTGCACAACCTATACGTACCAACCGGGTTCGCACTACCGGAGCTCGGTGGCCGACGACAACCCCGCCGCCTACTGGCGACTGGACGAGCAGAACAACGCGACCTTCGGCAGCGCGGTGACCTGGCACCAGGGCGGCGAAAGCGCCGCCGGCCACGGCGTGATCGTCGGGTCGCAGGGCGCGATCGGCGGCACCGGCGACACCGCGGCGACCTTCGACGGCGCCAGCTCGTACGTCACGCTGCCGGACAAGTTGGCCACCACCAGCATGTCCATGGCCGCCGAGCTGTGGTTCAAGACCACCGGCAGCGGCACGCTGATGTCGTTGCAGAACCAGGCTTTTCCGGCCGGCACGCCGACCCAGGCAACCCCGGTGCTCTACGTCGGCACCGACGGCTTCCTGTACGGCGGCTTCCCGATGCGTGACGCGGGCGGCGCCCGGCAGGTCGTGACGACCCAGCAGGTCAACGACGGCAACTGGCACCACGCCGTCCTGTCCACGGCGATCAACACCCAGAACCTGTACCTGGACGGTCAGCAGGCGGGCTCGCCGATCACCGGCCTGATCGACGCCAAGGCGCAGACCACCGCCGTGCTGGGCGCCGGCCGCGGCCAGGGCTGGCCGGCCACCAACAACGGCAACTTCTATTTCCAGGGCGACATCGACGAGGCCGCGTTCTACCAGCACTCGCTGGGCGCGCTGGCCGCCGCCGACCACTACCGGGCCGCGCAGGCCGGCATCGAGCTGAAGTCGGTCACGTTGCCGCAGGACAGCACCCGGGTCTATGCCACGATCGCCTACGACGACATCAACGACCGAGTGTCCACTTTGGTCGACCATGATGGTCTGAAGTGGACGATCGACCCGTCGAAGATCACCTCGGCCCAGCTCAAGGACCAGAACGGCAATCCGTACTGGGGCAACGTGACCCGCACGGCCACGCTGCACGGGCCGCAGGGCTACGGCGACTGGACCTACACCTACGACGTGGTCAACGGCGGCCGCCTGATGACCACCTCGCACAACGGCCACAACACCAGCCGGGAGTACAACACCGCCGGCTTCCTGTCGGCGACCGTCGACGAGAACAACATCCGCGTCGAGCAGACCACCGACGAGCGCGGCAACGTGCTCAGCCGCAAGAGCTGCCGGGCGGCGAACTCCTGCAACACGTCCTACTTCACCTACATCGCGCCGGCGAACCCGTTGGACCCCAGGGGGAACAAGGTCGCCAGCAAGTCGGACGCGCGGTCATCCGGCCCGACCGACACGACCTACCGCACCACCTTCGACTACGACACCGCCGGTCGCCTGAAGACCATCATCGAGCCGATCCCGGTCGGCCAGACCACACACCCGACCACGGTCAACTTCTACTCCGACGGCACGCAACCGGCCGCCGACAACCAGACCGTGCCCGCGGGCCTACTGCTGACGACCACCGGACCGCGCGGTGAGCTGACCACCAACCGTTACAACCACAACGGTGATCTGGCCGAGACGATCTCGCCGACCAAGCTGCACACCACACGCACCACAGACGACATCGGCCGCACCACCAAGACCACCACGCTCAACGACGGCGGCGCGGTCTTCGCTTCCACCACCTACACCTACGACGGCCGGTCGCAGATCGCCACGGCCACCGGCCAACCGGTGAAGAACCTGATCACCGGTATCACCCACACGCCGATCACCACCTACGGCTACGACGGCGACGGCAACGTCACGTCGATCACCCTCGGCGACACGCTGCCGGTGAGCCAGGGCGGCGACGCGCCGCGCATCACCAGCTACGTCTATGACGCTCACGACCGGGTGCAGCAGAAAACCCTGTCGGACGGCGGCATCGAGAAGGTCAAGTTCTCGTCGGACAACCTCAGCGTCACCACCACGGACGTGCGGGGCTTCGACTGGACCACGATCTCCGACGAGCTCGGGCACGAACTGACCACTGTGGTCAGTGGCGCCGGCGTCGACCCGCAGGACCCGAACGCCACCTCGCTGACCGTGGCGACCAAGGCCTACGACTCGGGCGGTCGGCTCACGGTCAGCACGGATGCCATGGGCCGCACCACAACCTACGGCTACTGGGGCGACAACCTGCTCGCCACCGTGACGGCCAAGAACTACGACGGCAGTCGGGACCTGGTGCTGGAGCAGCGGTCCTACGACCCGGCCGGCAACCTCAACCAGGACGTGACCGCCGGCGGCGTCACCACCACCAGCACCTTCGACCCGGCCGGCAACATCGCGTCGACCACGCTCGACCCGGCCGGCCTCAAGCGCACCACCAGCTACACCCGTGACCTCGACGGCAACCAGCTGACGGTGTCCCGCACCGGGGCCGCCGACCCGACCCGTACCGAGTTCACCCAGTTCGGCTACGACGCCGGCAACCAGGTCGTGCGCTCGGACGACCGGCTCGACGCCAACACCCTGGTGTCCACCACGGTGATCCGCGACGAGCGCGGGCTGCCGACGACCGTCAACGACGGCCGCCAGCTGCCGACGCTCTACAGCTACGACGGCACCGGCCAGCTGGTCACGACCACCACGCCGGCCGCCGACGTGTGGCAGGCCGGCAAGGTCACTCCGGACGTGCGCGGCGTGACCACGGTGGGCCGCAACGCTTTCGGCGAGGTCACCCAGTCCAAGGACGCGGCCGGGAACGTCACCACGACCGCCCGTGACGGCCTGGGCCGGGCCACCGACGGCACGCTGCCCAACTACACGCCGCCCGGCTCGAGCACGCCGATCACCGCGACCACGCACACCGACTACGACCATGCCGGCAACGCGCTGAAGGTCACGGATCCGTTGAAGCGGGTCACCGTCAACACCTATGACCCGTACGGCAATGTGCTGACCACGACGCTGCCGCAGGTCGGTGACACGCCCAGCGTCGTCACCAACAGCTACGACCGTGCCGGCGAACTACTGTCCACAACGGACCCGTCCGGAGCGCGTAAGCAGTTCACGTACGACACCCTCGGCCAGCGGCGGACCGCCACCGACGTGGACCGGTCCTCGGGTCAGACCCTGTACTACACAACGACAACCGGCTACGACGACGCCGGCAACCCGACCACCGTCACGACTCCGCAGAACAACACCACCACGACGGAGTTCGACGCGGCCGGCATGCCCAAGAAGGTCACCGACCCGACCAACCGGAGCACGGTCACCAGCTACGACATCGCCGGCCGGCCGGCCACCGTGACCGACCCGACCGGGCTGGTCACCACCACCGGCTACGACCTGCTCGGCCGGGCGGTGCGGTCCTCGCAGTCCAGCAACGGCAAGGAACTGCGGGTCAGCACGACCGGTTACGACAGCAACGGCAACGTCGCCAGCACCACCTCGGCCGAGGGGCGCCTGACCACCTTCGGCTACGACTCGCTGAACCGGGTCGCGCAGCAGGTGACCAAGGTCGACGCCACGCACTCGATCACCACCACCGTCGGCTATGACGCGCTCGGCAACAAGGCGCACGTGGTGGACGGCGACGGGCACGCCACCGAGTTCACCTACAACACCTGGGGCCTGCCCGAATCGACCATCGACCCGGCCACCACCGCCGCGCCGACCATGGCCGACCGCACCCGCACCACGATCTACGACGCGGCGCAGCAGGCCGTCACCCAGACCGAGCCCGGCGGCATCACCCGCATCAGCAGCTTCGACGCCCAGGGCCGGGTGTACAAGCAGACCGGCGCCGGCGCCGAAGCGTCCACTTCGGACCGGACCATCGGCTACGACCTGGCCGGCCGGATCACCAAGGTCGGCGGTCCCGGCGGCGACACCATCTACACCTACGACGACCGTGGCAACGTCCTGACCTATCAGGGACCGGCGACCTCGGGTTCGTACACGTACTACGGCGACGGCACCATGGAGTCCAGAAAGGACACTGCCGGCACCACCAAGTACGGCTACGACAAGGCCGATCGGCTCGCCTGGGTCACCGACCCGGTCACCGGCCGCACGATGGACTACGGCTACAACAGCGGCGGCCAGCTCAACACGATCACCGACCGGGCCGTGGCCCAGAACACCCAGCGGGTCATCGGCTACGACCCGCTCGGCCGGCTGGCCTCCGACCAGTTGCAGCAGAGCCCCGACGGCTCGACGCAGGTCACCCGGCTCGGCGAGACCTACGGCTACGACCTCGACGACAACCTGAAGTCCCGGTCGGATCTGACGGTCGGCAAGTCGGCCAACAACTCCTACGGCTACGACGGCGCCGGGCGGCTCAGCTCGTGGACCGACCCGACCAACAAGACCACGCTCTACGGTTGGGACGACGCCGGCAACCGCACCTCCGTCGGCGGCCAGACCTTCGGCTACGATGAGCGCAACGAGCTGTTGTCGGGCAACGGAACCACCTATTCCTACACCGCTCGCGGCACCCTGAAGTCCACCACCACCAACGGAAACACCAGCGCCTCCACCTTCGACGCCTTCGGCCGGCAGGTCGCCAGCGGCGCGATGCAGTACCAGTACGACAGCCTGGACCGGGTTGCCACCCGCAACGGAACGGCCTTCGGCTACGACGGGCTGAGCAACAACGTCGTCACCGACGGGAACCGGGTCGTCAGCCGGCTGCCGGACGGAACTCCGTTGTCGGACAAGGCAGTCACGGCGACCACCGGCAAGAGCCTGTTCACCAACCAGCACGGGGACGTCGTCGGACGGTACATCGGTGGCACCACCGACGGGCTGCGCAGCTACGACCCGTTCGGCACCGTCACCGCGTCCAGCGGCGACACCTCGGCGCTCGGTTTCCAGGGCAGCTGGACGGATTCCGGCACCGGCCAGGTCGACATGGCCGCACGGTGGTACTCCCCGGCCAGTGGCCAGTTCACCAGCCGCGACAGCTGGAACACCCCGTCCAACAACCGGTTCGGCTACGGCGACACAGATCCGCTCGACGGCACCGACCCCGACGGCCACCACTGGACGCCACTCATCTGCGGGCCGGACTACGACCACGTTCCCGACAGCTGGCTGGACGCCTTCGAATCGGCCCTCGAGTCGATCGCCCGACAGTTCACCGGCACCTCGGAGTGCACGCCGGCGACGGTCTCGGGCTGTGGCGACTCGATGCGCGACAGTCAGGGCTACGCGTGCCCGGACCAGATCCGCTACGACTGGGCACATGATCGTTGCGCCCACTCGAACAGCTACTACTGCAACCCGCGTGACGGCTATCCCAGTGGTGGCCCCGGAAAGCCGGGCACTCACGGCACCCCGGGAGGCCCGGGCGGCACCCGTGGCAGCCCCGGTGGTCATGGCGGCGGTCGTCCCGTCGTCAAGCACCGCCCGCTGCCGCCGCCCCCGCCGCTGTGGTTCGTCAACGTGCACAAGCGGGAGCACCGCCAGCCGCCGGGTGACACCGTCAAGCCGCGTCCGCCGCAGTACCGCATCGACCCGCCGGCCGACCACATCGTCGACCCCGGGCCCGGCCTGACCAACGCTAACAACAAGACCACCCAGTCCGGCCCGGTCAGCGTGTTCGACGCGCCGCAGGCCGACGCCAACTACGACTACCGGGCCGACGAGGATGACTGCCTCAACGGCGATCTGCCGCACACCATCTGGTACGGCCCGCTGCAACGGGTCACCGACGACAAGGGCAACGGCATCGGCAACCGGGCCACCGGCGCGGCGGCCTGCCTGACGATGGTCCAGACCGGCGACCGGCCCAAGGAGGATCACCCGATGGACGGCCGTGACGGGGACAACCCGTGCGCTGAGGCGGCCGGGCACCTGATCGCCTGGTGCTTCTACGGCGCCGATGATGCACGGAACCTGGTGCCGCTCAACCAGAACAAGACCAACTCGTCCCGTATGTACCACGCAGTCGAGAAGCAGGTCAGGAAGCAGATCGAGGACAACAAGGGTCCGATCTACTACCGGGTGACACCGCACTTCCCGGACGGCCAGTTGGTGCCGGACTACCTCGACGTCATCGCCCAGGGCCGCAACTTCGACTGCGAGACCAGGATTTACAACTCGCCCAACGCGATTCCCGGCTATCGGGGCTGCCGGGACGCGGTGGTCAAGTGACCGGCGCACAAGGAGAAACGAGAAAGCACATGGCGACACACAGACGCGCGGCCGCGTTGGCCGTGGGGGTGGCGTTGGGGGTGGGCGGTCTGGGACTGCCGGCCGTCGCCGCCCCATCTCAGCCGGCGGCGATTGCCGGACCGGTGACCGCGGCCAAGCCGAACACCTTGGTGCCCAAGGACAAGGCGGGCAACCTGGTGCTCTATGTGGACGGTCAGCAGGCCGCCGCGGCGGTCGCCGCGGTCGGCGGCTCCGTCGCCATGGGCCGCAACGGCCGGGTCGAGGCCAAGGTGCCCGCGGCCAAGGTCGCGGACCTGGCCAAGCAGCCCGGTGTCGCCGCCATCCGCCCGCCGGACCGGATCGTGCCGATGGGCGACATCGACCCGGAGGGCCTGGCGGCGTCCGGCGCCAACCAGTGGATCAACGCCGGCATCAAGGGCGCCGGCGTGAAGGTCGGCATCATCGACCCGGACCTCGGCGGGCTGGCCGACGCGCAGGCCGCGGGCACGCTGCCGGCGCAGATGCCGGTGAACTACGGCAACTGCCAGGCTGATCCGCCGGCGACCGTGCAGCACGGCACCTCCGTCGCGGAGGTCGTGCACGCCATGGCCCCCGACGCCCAACTGTTCATCGCCTGTGCCAGCACCTCCATGGAGTTCGGCACGGCCGCGTCCTGGTTGCAGCAGCAGGGCGTGCAGGTGATCACCGCCGCGATCGGCATGTTCACCTCCGGCCGCGGCGACGGCACCGGCGACCCGGGCAGCCCGGCCGACGTGGTGCGCACCACCAGCCAGGCCGGCATCCTGTGGTCGGTCGCGGCCGGCGACAACGCCAAGACGCACTACTCCGGCCAGGCCACGACCAACGCCAACGGCTTCGTCACCTACGACGGCGGCACCGGCGCCAACAACGGCTTCGCGCTGGCCAACGGCCGCACCGCAACGGTCGGCCTGCGCTGGGACGCCTGGCCCAAGACCACCCAGGAGTTCGACCTCTACGTGGTCAAGGGCACCACGCCGCCGACCGGTCCCACGGACCCGAACGTCGTGGCGTACGCGGCCAACAACCAGGCCAGCACGCCCGGCGGCGGCGAGCCGACGGCCGAGGTGACCTTCACCAACAACACCGGCGGCACCAACACGTTCTCGGTGTACATCAAGAACGTCAACGCCCAGCCGAGCACCCGGCTCGACCTGTTCGTGTCCGGCCCGGCCAAGGACAACCCGATCCAGTACGCCACCGCCGCCGGCAGCATCACCGAGCCCGCGACCTCCCCGTACGCGATGGCGGTCGGCGCGACCACGCCGACGTCCGGCCAGCTGGAGACCGACAGCAGCCAGGGCCCGACCATCGACGGCCGGATCAAGCCGGACATCACCGGCTACGACCACGTCAGCACCTCCTACTGGGCCAACGGCACCTTCGCCGGCACCTCGGCCGCCTCGGCCACCATCGCCGGCGGCGCGGCGCTGCTGAAGTCGGCCGTGCCCAGCCTCGACCAGTCGCAGCTCAAGTCGGCACTGCAGGCGCGGACTTCCCCAAGCACAACGACAACCAGTGGGGGAGCGGGCAGTTGGTGCTCGGCTCGCCGACCGATCTGCCGAAGTCCAACAACTCGAAGTACATGCCGCTGGCCAAGCCGGTGGCGATCGAGGGCCGCGGCTACGCGCCGAACGAGGTCGGCACGGTGGCGCTGGCGTCGAACGTGCCGGCCGGCGCCACTGCCGTCGTGTTCAACCTGGCTGTACGGACGAATCCGTCGGCCGGTCCGAACGTGGACAGCGGTATGGACGTCTACACCGGCGATCCGGCCACGTCGACCAGTCGTGCCACCACCGTGCGGGTCTCCCCGGCCAGCGGCTTCGTGTCCACCATGGTCGTCGCGCCGATCACCAGCGACCGGGCGGTGCGGCTGAAGGCCGGGCCCGGCAACGTGTTCGACAACTTCGACCTGCTCGGCTACTTCAGCCCCGACGGCGCCAACGGCTACCTGCCCGAGCCGCAGCCGGTCCGCGTGCTGGACACGCGGGGCTTCAACGGCAGCCCGCGCAAGACCGCGCTGGCCGCCAACGAGACGTACCCGATTCCGGTCCGCGGCATCGCCGGCGTGCCGACATCGGCCGCCGCCGTGCTGGTGAACCTGACCGCTTCGGAAGCCAGCAACGGTGCCGCGCTCGGCATGTTCGCCACCGACTCCGCCGGCACCTCGCTGAACGTCAACCCGAACGAGAAGCACTCCAACACCTCGATCGTGCCGATCGCCTCGGACGGCACCATCAAGCTGCGCACCACCGGTGTCGTGCAGGCGACCGTGGACGTGATCGGCGCGTTCACCCCCGACGCCAACGCGGCGTCGTTCGTCGCACTGCCCGAGGCCACCCGGATCGCCGACACCGCAACGGGAACCGGCGAGCGCACCACTGCCATCGGCCAGGGCGAGACGGCCAACTTCCAGATCGCCGGTCTGTCCGGGATTCCGCGGTCGGCCACCGGCGTGGTGCTGCGGGCCAGCGGCGAGGAGGACACCCTCGGCACCGACCTGTCGGTGTTCCCGCAGGAGGCTGGTTCGCTCAAGGACACCACGCAGACCATGCGGCAGCGGGAGAAGATGTCCTCGACCGCGTTCGTGCCGTTGGGCGCCAGCGGCAAGGTCGGCGTGCGCAACGACCGCGGGCAGGCCCAGGTCGCGCTGGACGTGGCCGGCTACTTCGTCGGCGGACCGGCGTTCAATGCCGGTAACACCGACTGTGCAGGGCCGCTCAACGAGGCCGGTTTCACCGCGGTCTACGACGGCCGGCTCGAGTCCAATTCGGTCGGGTGGCGCACCTTGGGCGCCAAGGGCCTCACCGACGACGGCTGCACACTGTCCACCTCGGACGGCACGGGCGTGTCCTGGTACGGCGCGCGCATGATGGGCGAGAGCTACACCGTCAAGCTGGACTACAGGCAGGACGGTGAGGGCGACGGCGCCGATGTGCTGATCGGCTTCGCCGACCCCGGCACGGATGCCACTTCGCCGCTCAAGACCGGCGTAGGTGTCCACATCGGACTCACGTCGGCCTCCGGGACGTCCATGACCGGTTCGATCCTGCCGTTCGTGGACGGCAGCGCCAAGGCCGCCGCGCAGAAGGCGGCCGGGCAGTGGAACACCTACGAGATCTCGGTGGACTGGCGGACCGTCACGGTGAAGCTCAACGGCACCCAGGTCAACCAGTACAGCACCGACGGCAGCCGGCTCTACGGTCAGTACATCGGCCTGGCCAATGCCCCGGCCGGCGTGCACTTCCGGGATGTCAGGGTCAAGCGCGACCAGCCGATCCGGGTCGGGCAGTTCGTCGGGGCCAATGGTCGGTGCCTGGATCTGTACAACGCCAGCCCGGACTCCACCGGCACCACCAACGGCATCCAGATGTTCGACTGCAACCCCACCAGTGCACAGGTGTGGGCGCAGACCGCCGACGGCGCGCTGACCAATGCCGGCAAGTGTTTGACCGCGTTGAACAACGGCACCGCTGCCGGTACACAAGAAGTGCTCGCACCGTGTGTGCCGCAGGCCAGCAACCAGGTGTGGGTGATCCGTGGCAACGGCACCATCGTCAACCCGCGGTCCGGGCGCTGTTTGACGCCCGCGTCCACCAGCAACCAGGCCGTGTTGCAGTTGCAGGACTGCACCGGCCGGTCCGACCAGGTGTGGCGGGCGCCCGATCAGCATGGTCAGAACAATCAGCTGACCGATCCCGGCGGCAAGTGCCTCGACGTCAAGAACGGCGATCCCCGGCTCAATGCCGTGCAGGTCTGGGATTGTTACCACAACCAGGCCCAGAGTTGGATCACCCCCGGCGACGGTACCCTCCACGCCGAGGGCAAGTGCCTTACCGTCAACAACGCCGCCACCACCGCCGGCACTGCTGTGATGTTGTGGCAGTGCAACCCCGGTGACGCCGGCCAGCAGTGGGCTTCCCGGCCCGATGGCACTGTCCTCAACCCCAACTCCGGCCGTTGCCTGACCGGCGCGTCCGACACCCTCGGCGCCGTCTTCACCATCCAGGACTGCACCGGCACCGCTTTGCAGCAGTGGCGCATGAGCGCCCAGGCTCTGTGGACCGGGGCAATCGTCGGCGTCGGCGGCAAGTGCGCCGACATCAAGGGCGAGAACCCCGCGAACTCCACCGTCTGGCTTTGGGACTGCTACGGCTCTTCCGGTGAGCAGTGGACCACGTGGGGCGATGGGCGTCTTCAGTCCATGGCCAACTGCATCGACATCCGCAGCGTCGCCAACGGCACCCCCATCGGCGTCACCACTTGCGGTTCCGGCAGTCAGCAGTGGGCTTTCCGCCCCGACGGCGCCATCGTCAACACCTACGCCGGCCGGGTCCTCGACGACCAGTCCGGCGTGCTCACCAACGGCAACCCTTTGCAGATCTACGACTTCGTCGGCACGCCCCAGCAGCGCTGGGCCATCCCGCTGAGGCCGAGCTAGCCGCAGGGCGGTGAAGGGGAGGGGTCGGCCACCCAGGCCGACCCCTCTTGCTTTCGTCGCCCGCAGCCTCGCAACCCACCCACCGCTCCGCTATCCCTCCGCAAAGTGTCGTGAATCCTGAACAGCGGTCATGAACTTGGTCCAGATCGGCCAGGGAATCGTGCTGTCGAAGAAGCGGAGCGTGGCGTTGTCAGGCGGCGCTGGTGTGAATGGGCCGTCGGGCGTGAGGTCCGGGATCACGAGGCAGATGTAGGCCGACGCGGACAGGCCGGTCACTTCGTGGTGCCATGCGTCCTCCGGAAGGCAGTAGGTCGAGATGTACTCGAACATCTGCCCGTCGTGCTCCCAGATCGCCATCCGCTGAGCATCCCCCAGCTCGCGCGCTTGCGGCGAGCGGTTTACTGGTGCGTAGCCGGCAGGATTGGGTACCGGTTACCGGGATGTGTGCGGTGAAGTCGTGGGTCGCCAAACGCCGATCTGGACGTAGCCCAGCTCATCCAACAGCAACAGGTTCAGCCGGGCGTAGCGGCCGATGATCCGCGAGAGCGCCCGGTCATCCGCGGCTTCGACCAGTTCGCTGATCAGATGGGCGGACCTGGCGGCCCTCTGCCCCGGCGCCGGGCCGCCCGGCTCCGCTTGGGTCCCCCGGTCCACCGGCTCTGCCACTCGTCCCTACCCCCCACCCGGCTTTGCCCGCGCATCCCCCCGCTGCCCACCCCTCCTCGATTTAAGTCAGGCGCTTGACTTAAATCTACCTCGGGTCTTCACTGGGAACGTGGAGAATCTGAGCTATCCGCTGCCCCGGCCGGCCGCCCTCGAACCGCCCGCTGAGTGGGCTGAGCTGCGAGAACGGTGTCCGGTTGCCCATGTCACGCTGCCGAGCGGGGACGGGGCGACGCTGCTGACCCGGTACGCGGACGTGCGGCAGATCCTGTCGGACGACCGGTTCGGCCGGCGGCTGGATGCGCCGGACGCGGCGCGGCTGTCGGACACGGAGTCGGGCGGGCTGTTCAACAGCGAGATGTCGACGGTGCTGCCGCAGCAGGGACCGGACCACCTGCGCTGGCGGCGGATGATCAGCAAGTGGTTCACGGCGAAGCGGGTCATGGCGCTGCGGCCGGGTATCGAGGCGATGGCCCACCAGCTGATCGACGAGATGCAAGCAAAGGGCACGCCGGCGGACCTGAAGTCGGGCCTGGCCTTCCCGCTGCCGGTGTGGGTGATCTGCGACCTGCTCGGCGTCCCCTCGACCGACCGCGACCGCTTCTCGCACTGGTCGGACAACATGCTCAACCTGACGCGCTACACCCAGCAGGAGACGGACACGGCCATGCGCGAGTTCGCGGCGTACATGGCCGAGCATGTCGCGGAACGCCGCCGTGAGCCGGGGGACGATCTGCTCAGCGAGCTGGTGCGGGCGACGGACGCGGAAGGGCAGCCGATGTCCGACGCGGTGCTGGTCGCGACCGGGCAGGGCCTGCTCGCGGCGGGGCACGAGACGACGGCCAACATGATCGCCAAGATGACCGGCATGCTGCTGGCCGACCGCACCCGCTGGGAACGGCTGCTGGCCGACCGGTCCCTGGTCCGCACGGCCGTCGAAGAGGCGCTGCGCTTCGACGCCAACCTCGGCTTCGGCATGGTCCGCTACGTCGACGAGGACGTGGAGGTCGGCGAGGAGCGGATTCCCAGCGGCACCACGGTGTTGTGCGACATGGCGGCGGCCAACCGGGACGAGACGGCGTTCGCCCGGGCCGACGAGATGGATCTCGCCCGCACGCCCAACCCGCACCTGACCTTCGGCGCCGGCCCGCACTCCTGCCTCGGCCAGGCGCTGGCCCGCATCGAGTTGCAGACGGTGCTCGACGTGCTGCTGGACCGGGTCCCCTCGCTGGAGCTGGCGGTGCCGGCGGAAGATCTCCGTCGAGTGGAAGGCTTGGTGGTCGGCGGGCTGAGCGCCCTGCCGGTGCGATGGTGAGGAGCTGATCGGTGCGGGCGCAGGCGACACGCGAGGCGATTCTGGCGGCGGCGGAACGGCTGTTCGCCGAGTACGGCGTGATCGCTGTGTCCAACCGGCAGATCAGCGAAGCCGCGGGGCAGGGCAACAACACCGCCGTCGGCTACCACTTCGGCACCAAGGCGGACCTGGTGCGGGCCATCGTGCGCAGGCACATGGCCGAGATGGAACGGCTGCGTGCAGTCATGGTTGACGAAGCCGTCGACTCCATCGACCTGCGGGTCTGGGTCGCCTGCCTGGTCCGGCCGTCGACCGCGCACCTCGAAGCGCTCGGCAGCCCCACCTGGTACGCGCGGTTCGCGGCCCAGGTGATGACCGATCCCGACCTGCACGGCGTGATGGTCGACGAGGCGCTCGCCTCGCCCAGCCTCCAGGCCGTGCTCGACGGCATCAACCGGTGCCTGCCCGACCTGCCCAAGCCGGTACGCGCCGAACGGGACGACATGGCGCGGCACCTGATCGTGCAGATGACGGCCGAGCGGGAACGCGCGCTGGCCGAGAACCGCCCGACGCCCCGGTCCAGCTGGCACGACGCCGCAACCGGGCTGATCGACGCGATCGTGGGGCTGATGCGGGCCTAACGTGGGAGAGCGCTCTCCGAGTTCTGGCTGATCACCACCAGGGCTTCGGAGAGCGGTTTCCGACGCAGGTCGGG
Organism: Kutzneria chonburiensis; assembly: GCF_028622115.1. Classification (NCBI taxonomy): domain Bacteria; kingdom Bacillati; phylum Actinomycetota; class Actinomycetes; order Pseudonocardiales; family Pseudonocardiaceae; genus Kutzneria; species Kutzneria chonburiensis. Next base: position 3,609,704 of record NZ_CP097263.1, on the reverse strand, counting down.
CACCTCGCAGTCGTCGGCCGGATAGCCGACCGGGAACAGGATGTACGGCCGTTCGGTGGCCGGCCGGCCGAACAGCTCGGCCAGGAATGCCATGGGATTCGGCGTGTGGGTGAGGGTGGCCAGACCCATCTCGTGCAGGGCGGCGATGAACAGCCCGCAGGCGATCCCGACGCTCTCGTTCACGTAGTAGTTCTTGCGCAGCGAGCCGTCCGGCCGCGGCGTGCTCTTCTGCGCGAAGGCCACGACCAGCCAGGGAGCGCTCTCCAAGAACTCCTTGTGCTCGTCGGTCTCCAGCCGGGCCAGCGCGGCATGCCACTCCGGGGCGTCACGCTCACGGTAGAAGCGGCGTTCCTCGTCCTCGGCCGCGACCCGGACCTGGCGCTTCAACGAGGGGTCGTCGGTCGCGACGAACGTCCACGGCTGGAAGTGAGCGCCGCTCGGCGCGGTGTTGGCCGCACGCACCGCAAGCTCAATTGCCTGCTGTGGCACGGGATCGGACGAGAACCAACGCACTGAGCGGCGTTCGTCCAGCCGACGGTAGAAGTCCTCGCCCCGCCGCAGCGCGTCGTCGTTCGACGGCCGGGCGGGGCGGTAGGGCACGAAGGGATGCTCATGACGGCGCACGTGATCAACCCTGGCACGCCGCCGCGGCAGGGGTCTAGCTCTGCTGCCACCAGTTGTCGAAAGGGGTGACCGGCACTGAACGCTTGTGTCGCGTAGCGATAAAAACCGACTCCACCCGGGCGGCGACCTCGGGCGCGACGTCCGTGTTCTCCAGGTAGTCGTCGATCTCGGCGTACTTCAGGCCCAGTGCGACCTCGTCCGGCAGCGCCGGCCGCTCGTCCTCCAGGTCGGCGGTCGGCACCTTCTGCCACACGCTCGGCGGCGCGCCCAGCTCCTGCAGCAGGGCCGCGCCCTGGCGCTTGGTCAGCCCGGTCAGCGGCGTGACGTCGACGCCACCGTCGCCGTACTTGGTGAAGAACCCGGTGACCGCCTCTGCCGCGTGGTCCGTGCCCACGACCAGCAGGTTCAGCTGCCCGGCGATGGAGTACTGGATGACCATCCGCTCACGGGCCTTGATGTTGCCGCGCACGAAGTCCCGCAGCTTCGGCTCGTCGCCCAGCAGCTCACGCAGGCCCTGTGCGGACTCGGCGGCGACGGCGTCGGCGCTCGGCTTCACGTTCACGGCGATCGACCTGTCCGGCTGGATGAAACGCAGCGCGATCTGCGCGTCCTCCTCGTCGGCCTGCACCCCGTACGGCAGCCGCACCGCCACGAAGGTCGCCTCGTGGCCCTCGGCCCGCAGCTCCTCGGCCGCCAGCTGGCACAGCTTGCCGGTCAGCGTGCTGTCCTGGCCGCCGCTGATACCCAACACGAACCCCTTGGCCGGGGTGGAACGCAAGTAGTCCTTGAGGAAGTCGACCCGCTGCCGGATCTCGACCTTGGGCTCGACGGTCGGCTTGACACCCAGTTCGGCGAGGATCTGCTCCCGTAGGTTCACCATGCCCGCACCCTAGATCAGTTGCCCAGGGGAAGCTTGAGCGGCAGGTCGGGCAGCGGCGGCAGCGTCTTCGGCAGCTTGCTCAGGACGTCCTTGACCACGTTGTCCACGTTCGGCACCACTGCACGGGCCTGTTCAACGAGGTGGGACGTCGTGGTCGTGACCGGCGGCGGGGCGGCCGGTGTTGGGGCCGAGTCGGTGGTTGTTGTCGTAGGGACCGTTGTGACAACAGTTGTTGTCGACGGGACGGCGGGTGGCGGCGTCGTGGTGGGGGCGGTGGTCATCGCGACCGGCGCTTCGGCACGCGGCGGGGACGGCTGCGGCACCGGGGACGTCGGCATGAGCATCACAGCGGCGACCGGTGCGGCAACGGCGGCGCAGGCGAGCGGCGCGGCGAACCGTTGCAGGGCCCGCGCGCAGCACACACCGACCGGCAGCACGATGGCGATGCGCAGCTTGCGCAGCCGGCGGCGGGCTCGGGTGAGGTGCGACTCGACGGCCCGGGCGCTGAGCCCGAGCTCCGACGCGACCTCGGTCGCCGACTTTCCGTCGCCGATGGCCGCGCAGACCTCCTGCGTGGTGACCGGCAGCTCGGTCATGGACTGGACCAGCCAGCGTGCGAGGTCGCGGTCGGCCACGAGCTCGGCGGGATCGGCCGGGGCGATGGCCGACGGCTCCCGTTGCCCGGCGACACGTTCCCGGGACCGCCGCCGGAGCTGGTCGATCAGCCGCCGCCGGGACACCGTCGCGACCCAGCCGGCGGGGGTGCGCACGGACGCCGGGTCGTCCACCTCGAGCAGTTCGACCAGTGCCTCGTGCACGCAGTCCTCGGCCTCCTCGACGGTGGCCCCGGCGGCGAGGCACTGCCGCAGCGCGTGGGCCCGCACGGTGCCGTACTCGTCGACGGTCATGACCCTCCCTAGATCGATCCGGAAGTTAACACGGGCGACGTTCCGGGATCGCCTGGTGATCGATCGCCATCTCTTTTGCGGGTTGAGGACTTCCCGTACGACCCCTTGGTGAAACGGTGGAGGGAGCGACCGGGGTGCGGGTGGGACAGGCCTGTGTTGGTCGAGACGCCGAACTGGCGGTCTGTCGGCAAGCGCTTTCCGAGCTGCCGGCCGTGGTGTGCGTCGAGGCCGGGCCGCGGCTGGGGCGGACGACGCTGCTCAGGGCGTGTGTGGAGCTCGCGGCCGGGCTCGGGTTCACGGTGCTGGCTGCGCAGGGCTCCGCGGTCGAACGCGATTTCCCGTACGAGTTGGCGGCGCAGCTGTTCGAGCCGGTCGCCGGCCCGGTGGTGGACCGCATCGCCGGAGGCGACGACCCCAAGGCGGTGCAGGCCGCGCTGCGGGAGTTGTTCCGTGCGCTGCGGGACCTCGCCGCGAAGGCGCCGGTGCTGATCGCCGTGGACGATCTCGACCTCGGCGACGGCGATTCCCGCCGGCTGCTGGACTATCTGCGCCGTCGGTTGGCCGACCTGCCGGTGGCGATGATCGTGACGGCGTTGCCGGGGCGGCTGGGCGACTTTTCCCGGGACGCGCATCGGATCCCCTTGGGCCGTCTGGACGAGGCGGCAGTCCAGGCGCTGATGCCGGGTGACGTCACCCTGGTTCATCGGATGACCGGAGGACATCCGTGGCTGGTGGCCGAGCTGTTGCGGTGTGACGGGCCGTCCGTCGGCGACCTGTGCCGGGAGCCGCCGCCGGAGCTGACGGCCACGATTGCCGCGACGTTGGGGCCGGAGCTCGTGGCCGTCGGTCGGGCGGTCGAGATCCTGGGCACGGCGGACCTTTCGCTGGTGGCTTCGGTGGCCGGCGTCGACTGTGGGACAGCAAGTCGAGCACTCCTCGACTACGGCACAGTCAGTGTTCCACTGGTCGAAGTGGCATTGAGCTTGGGAACTCCGTCGGAGATGCGGCTGCGGGCGGCGCGGGCGTTGCACCGACGCCGCGCAGCGGTCGAGAACGTCGTGGATCAGTTGCTGGCGACCGATCCCATCGGCGACGAGTGGACGTGCCGGCTGCTGCGCGAGCACGCGGCCACGGCCATGAGCGACGGCGAACCGGAGCGAGCGGCGGAGTGCCTGCAACGGCTGCTCTCCGAGCCACTGTCCGATGAGGACCGCCGGTCGGTGCTGGCTCGGCTCGGTGAGGCTGAGGTGCACACCGATCCCGATGCGGCGCTGGAACATCTGACGCAAGCCGGCGGCAGCGCGACGTTGGCCTACGAGTTGGCCGAGCGTGGGCAGCTGGTCGATGCCGCCCGGGCGCTGGTCAATGTTCATGATGAGCTCGCACCGCTGTCAATTGGCGTTGAACACGCGAGTGTGGTGGAGTCGATGCCGGCCCTGCCGGAGAACCCGCGCCGGCAACGGTTCTGGCATGCGATCACGGCCGTGTCCCATGCGCTGGAAGGCGATCGGGTGCGGGCCGGCGTCGCATTGGCGCGGGCCACCGGACGGAACCTGCCCGTGACGGCCGGCTCCGACCTGGTGGATCGCCGGGCCTGGCAGCACGTCGTGACGACGCTGTCCATGATGGACGAATTCGACGAGGCCGAGCGACTGTGCGAGAACGCCATGACCGCGATCTCGGGACGGTCCCGTCCGGCGCTGACTCGACTGGCCCTCGCGCTGGGCAGCGATCTGGCGCTGCGGCGGGGAGATCTGCGTGAGGCGCGAAGATTGACGCTGCTGCAACGTGATCCGCACGTCACCGCCATCGCGCCGATGATCGGTGCTCTGATCGACGTCAACGAACCGCAGGGCGCGGCGGTGCTGTTGAGTGCCCAGGGTCTGGACGGCGAGATCCCGGGCTCGGCACGGTTCGACACCGTGTTGTTCCAGCGTGGCCGGCTTCGTGCCGCTGATGGCGACAAGATTCGTGCCGTGCACGACCTGTTGGAGTGCGGACGCCGGCTTGAGCAGCGCGGCGTCCTCAACCCTGCGGTGTGCCCGTGGCGGTCGACGGCGGCGTTGTTGTTGGCCGAGTTGGGAGACCGTGGTCGTGCACTGTCCCTTGTGGAGCGTGAGCTGCACCTTGCGCGGCGCTGGGGCTCGGCGTCGACGGTTGGTGTCGCGCTGCGCGGCGCCGGCGTGGTGACCGGCAACGCCGAGCTGCTCTCGGAGGCCGTCGACATCCTGCGGGAATCGCCGGCACGTTTGGAGTACGGGCGCGCGCTCGCCGATCGGGGCCGCTGCCTGCGCGAATCCGGCAACGAATTGGCGGCCCGTTCCGTGCTGCGTATGGCGTACGACATGGCGATGCGCTGCGGCTCGGTGACATTGATGGAGCGGGCCGGGCGCGAACTGCGGCAGGCCGGGGGACGTCGCCGATTCGCGCTGGCCGATCCGGCGCTGCTCACCGAGCGGGAGTCGTTCGTCGCGCGGCGGGCGGCGGCCGGTCGGACCAACAAGGAGATAGCCCGCGAGCTGTACGTCACCACGCGCAGCGTGGAATTCGCGCTGACCAGCGTGTACCGGAAGCTCGGCGTGTCCGGCCGGCGCGGTTTGCGGGACGCGCTTGGACCGTGACCCCGGCGCGAGTGTCCGCCGTCACATCGATGCCCGTCACGTTCTCTCGCACCGGCTCGTCAGTGAGATGACAGAGCACAAACGAAGGAGCGAGATCATGGCAGCGCGAATGACCAACCCGGCCAAGGTTCTGCCCGACACCGTCGCCGGTGTGCAGGGTCTGTTCAAGGCCATTTATCAGGGCGGCGTGCCCAAGGCGACGCTCGACCTCGTGCACCTGCGGGCCAGCCAGATCAACGGCTGCGGCTACTGCGTCGACGCCGGCGTGACCAGCGCCCAGAAGGCCGGCGAGAGCCCCGACCGCCTGCTGCGCGTCTCGGCGTGGCGGGAGAGCGACCTGTTCACCGACGCCGAGCGGGCCGCCCTCGCCCTCACCGAGGCCGCCACCCGCCTGGCCGACCAGGTCGACCCGGTGTCCGACGCCGTCTGGGACGAGGCCGCCGACCACTTCGACGAGAAGGGCCTGTCGGCGATCATCCTGATGATCGCCACCACGAACTTCTTCAACCGCATCAACGTGACGATCAAGCAGCCGGCCGGCGAGCAGTTCTGACCTTGGGGGAGGGGCCGGCCGAATCGCGCCGGCCCGATGCTTCCGGCGGGCCTGCGGGGGCATCCGGCGGAGTTGACCAGACCGTCTGGCTAGCAGTCCTGAGCTGGAGGCGGGAAGGGGGAGGGGCGTCGGCCGGGTTCGGGCCGACCCCCGTGTTTCGGGTGGGTGGCGGTTCTGGGGTAGTCGAATCGAGGCAAGAAACCTCCATCGCTCACCGGGTTCGTGCTGGGCGGATCGCGGGAATCGGCTGCACCGCACGGCGGCTTCGGGTTGCCCGGTGCTGGTCCCGCCCGCATGCTGGGCGGGACCGGGTTTTCCGCCGGCAGGGCCGGGTAGTCCAGCGGCGTTGTCGACCATGAAGTCGGGTGAGGAACGTGGGCACACCGAACCGGATCGTGATTGTGGGCGGCGGGTTCGCCGGGTTCAACGCGGCGAAGGCGCTGGTCCGGGCGGCGCCGCCGGACACGGAAGTGGTGCTGGTCAACAAGACCGACTACTTCCTGTACCTGCCGCTGCTGCCGCAGGTCTCGGCGGCGTCGCTGGATCCACGCCGGGTGGCGGTGTCGCTGACCAAAACGCTGCCGCAGGTACGGCTGGCACTGGGCACAGCGGAGAAGCTGGCGGTGGATCAACGCGAACTGACGTACACGGATCCTGAGGGTGGCTCGCATGTGCTGAGCTACGATCGGCTGCTGCTGGCGGCCGGGAGCGTGAACAAGCTGCTGCCGATCCCCGGTGTCGGTGCGCACGCGCACGGCTTCCGGGATATCGGCGAGGCGTTGTACCTGCGGGATCACGTGATCCGGCAGATCGAGCTGGCCGGTGCGACGGACGACCCGGAGGAACGACGGGCCCGCTGCACGTTTGTGGTGGTGGGGGCCGGTTATACGGGCACGGAGGTGGCAGCGCAGGGGCCGCCGTTCACGACGGCGGTGGCCGGTCGCAGCAGGGCGTTGCGGGATCAGAAGATCCGGTGGCTGCTGCTGGACATCGCGCCGAAGGTGTTGCCGGAGTTGGATCCGCGGCTGTCCAAGGCCGCGGACAAGGTGCTGCGTCGGCGGGGCGTCGAGGTGATGATGGGTACCTCGGTGGCGGAGGCGACGGCTGAGGGCGTGCGGCTGACGAACGGGGAGTTCGTGCCGACACGCACGTTGGCCTGGTGCGTCGGCGTGCGGCCGGACCCGCTGACCGAAGCGACCGGGCTGCCGACGGAGCGCGGGCGCGTCATCGTCGATGCCACACTCGCGGTGCCCGGGCATCCGGAGATCTTCGCGTGCGGGGATTGCGCGGCGGTGCCGGATCTGACCCGACCGGGCGAGCTGACGGCGATGACCGCGCAGCACGCGATGCGGTAGGGCAAGCTGGCCGGCAAGAACATCGCGGCATCGCTCGGGAACGGGCACATGGCCCAGTACAAGCATCATGACCTGGGCTTCGTGGTGGATCTCGGCGGGCTGGCCGCGGCGGCGAACCCGCTGGGCATTCCGTTGTCCGGCCTGCCAGCGGCGGCCGTGACACGCGGTTACCACCTGGCGGCGATGCCTGGCAACCGCACTCGCACGCTGATCGATTGGGGCGTCGACGCCGTGTTCGGGCGGCAGACCGTGCAACTGGGTCTGGTGCGCGGTGGTGACGTGCCGCTGGACACGGATCGGCCGTCGTAGCACGGGAACATCCGGGACGGCGTCAGCCTCGGGGCTGAAACGCCCGTCGTCTTCTGGCCCGACGATGGATGATTGCCGCCGCCGGCACCCTCCTGGGCATGTCGTTATCAGGGGTGGCGCTGGTGCTGGCGGCGGTCGCGTCGCTGACGGTCGGGGGGACGGGGCAGCCGGGGGTGACCTGGCATGGCTGCGCGCTCGGGACGGACGACGCGATCGGCCAGGAGCTCGACAGCAAGGGCGCGCAGTGCGCCGACATCACCGTGCCGATGGACTATCGGCAGCCGAACGGCCGCACCATGTCCGTGGCCATTTCCCGCATCAAGGCCAAGGATCCGGCGCATCGGCGCGGGGTGTTGCTGATGAATCCCGGTGGGCCCGGCGACAGTGGGCTGGAACTGGCCGTGCTGGGGGACTTCGCGCCGGCCTTGGGGGCGGCATACGACCTGGTCGGCTTCGATCCGCGTTTTGTCGGACGAAGCGGGCCGGTGCTGTGTCCGTGGCGGACCGTGACGTTCCAGCAGTCGGCGGGCCCGAATTTGGCCAGCTATCAGGAAAGCGTGGCGTTCGAGGCGGGCCTGGCGGCGCAGTGCGCGCGGGGGCACCGGGACGAGCTGCCGTACGCGTCGACGCGGAACGTCGCGCGGGACATGGACGCCATTCGCAAGGCGTTGGGCGAGCAGCGAATCTCGTACTACGGCAACTCGTACGGCACCTATCTGGGTTCGGTGTACCTCCAGATGTTCGGCGCCCGTGCTGATCGGTTCGTGCTGGACAGCTCGGTCGATCCCGCGTTGTTCGGGGCGGGGTTCTTCGTCACGCAGGGGCCGGCGCTGGAGGCCGCGCTGCGGCATTTCGCCGAATGGGCCGCGGGCAAACAGGGGATCGGTGACACGGCCGACGAGGTGGTGACGACCGTGCGCCGGCTGGGGCCGGTGCGGGCTGGAGGGTACACAGTGGACAGTCATGTGCTGCCTTACCTTCTGTACAACGGGATTCGCAGCGATGCCACCGACGACTACGTCGAGTTCGCGACCGAGATCCGGCAGTTGCGGGACGGCGCGCCCAAGGTGACCGATCGACTGGCTGCGGAGCTGTCCGCGATCTACATCGGCGGTGGCGAGAATGGCGCACGCTCGGGGACTGCCGTTTTCTGTGCCGACCGGGCGGTGTCGCGTGATCCGGCGACGTACTTCCGTGACATCCAGGCGCATCGGACCGATGAGCCGGTGTTCGGTTCGGTGACGCGGAACATCACACCGTGCGCTTTCTGGCCGGTGCAGCCGATCGAGCCGCTGACTGACGTCCATAATGGACTTCCGGTGCTGCTGGTCGCGGCGTCGAACGATCCGGTCGCGCCCTATCCGGGGCAGTTGGCGATGCACCGGGCGTTGACCGGGTCGCGGCTGGTGACGCAGGAAGGTGCCTATCACCACGGGGTTTTCTTGGGGAACAGCTGCATTGACGCTGCCGTGGTGGGATATCTGACCGGCCGGCCGCTGCCGAGCGTCGACGGGACCTGCTGACCGTCACGGAACCAGGACCACTTTGCCGGTGACCGTGCCCGACTCGGCCAGGCGCATCGCCTTGGCCGCGTCGGCCAGCGGAATCCGGGCCGCGACCTGCGGGCGGAGCGTGCCGTCGGCCAGCAGCGTGAAGACCTCGGTCAGGTCCTGGCGCAGGCGGGCGTGAAACTTCTCGGCATTGCGGACGCCCGTCCAGATGTTGAAGAACGAGGCGCGGCGGCGGTTCGGGAGCACGTTCCACACCAGCAGGCGGCCGAACAGCTTGAGCACCGGGAGGCGGGACGAGCCCTCCTGGTCGCGGGTCGCCGCCGTGCCGTACGAGACGAGCGCGCCGCCGGGGGCGAGCAGGCGGAACGAGTCCACGATGCCCGCGCCGCCGACGTGATCGAACACCGCGTCGACGCCGTTCGGTGCGAGTGCACGGACCTGTTCAGTCAGGTTGTCCGCGCGGTAGTCCAGCGGGATCGCGCCCAGCGCCGCGACCTTGTCGTGGTGACGCGGCGAGGCCGTGCCGATCACGCGGATCCCCGCCGCTCGGGCCAGCTGCACCAGCGTCGAGCCCACGCCGCCGTTGGCTCCGAGCACCAGGATCGTCTGGCCGGCGCGGACGCGGGCGCTGCGGTGCAGCATCTGCCAGGCCGTGATCCCGTTGACCACCACCGTTTCCGCGTCGGCGGCGTCGACCCCTTCCGGCACCGGCACGACCGTGTTCGCGTCCAGGACCATGTGCGTGGACCAGGCCCCGATCTTCGTCAGAGCTGCCACCCGCCGGCCGACCAGCGCCGGGTCCACGTCCGTGCCCGTCGCCTCCACCGTGCCGACCATGTCGTAGCCCGGCACGAACGGAAACGCCGGCTGGTCGTAGTACTTGCCCCGGCGCATCTGCTGCTCCGCGAACGACACCCCGGTGGCTTCCATGCGGACCAGCACCTGGCCCTTGCCCGGGTTCGGCACGCTGCGCTCGCGCGTCTCCAGGCCCTCCGGCTCCACCTTGCCGGGCAGCACGATCTCGGTGGCGGTGATGGACATGGTGATCTCCTTAGGTAGATGAGTGGTTGACCACTCACTGTTGTGGCGAAAAAAGGGGCGGTATGCGGGGTGCATCGGAAGGGGGTGGGTGAGGTCGGGCTTGCAGACGGCGGCGAATCAGAAGTGGCGGATGCCGGCGGACAGGGCTCGGGCCCAGGGGGCGTCGATGTGGTCGGCGTCGATGGCGACGATGAGGTGGCAGAGCAGTCCGGTGGCGAAGAACTGCTGGACCTCGGGTTCGGTGGCGCCGGAGACGCTGCGGACGTACTCGACCACCCGGGCGTAGCCGGCGCGGACGGCGTCGCGGACGGCGGGCTCGGCGACGGCGGCGGCCTGGGCGTGGAGCTGGATGAGCATGAGGTTCTTGTCCTGGATGAGCCGGGCGTACGAATCGCCCATGGCGTACAGGACGTCGAGCGGGGCGGTGCTGGTCGCGGCGGCGGCGCCGCGGGCGAGGCTGTCCCGGACCAGGTCGTACGCATGGGCGACGACGGCCAGGAACAGGGCCTCCTTGTTGGGGAACAGTCGGTACACGTACGCCTGTGAGATCCCGGCCCGGGTCGCCACCTCGGTGGTGGTGGTCCCGTAGTACCCCCGACTGGCGAAGGTGTCGACGGCGGTGCGGAGCACCGTCTCCCGTCGCTCCTCCGAGGTGGAGAGGGTTCGTGGCCGCGAGGACGTCATAGGAGTAATAAACCACTCACACTTCGGCGAGTCAACCCACTTCTTGTCACATGCGGTCCGGACGTGCCTCAGGGAGGCAAGTACGGCGCGCATGTGACATTCGGATGGGGTGCGGGGCGGGCGGGGCTAGGTGGCCGGGGTGACCGAAAACAGCTGGTTGGGGCTGCCGGAGCACTGCCACTGCTGGAGCCGGGTGCCGTCCTGGTTGGAACCGTCGGTCACGTCCAGGCAGGCGTTGCTGTGCTGGACGACGAGCTCGAACGTGCCGTTGCCCTGGTCGACGGGCTTCCACTGCTGGTTGGCCCCGCCGCCGTAAGCCCAGAGCTGCACGCGGGTGCCGTTGGCGACCGCGCCGGCCCCGCCGTCCACGTCCAAGCCGAGCGCGGGGGCGCGGCGGCTGGCGACGCGGAAGAAGCCGTTGGCGGTGGGGATGAACTGCCACTGCTGGTTGTCCTTGCCACCGCAGCTGAACAAGATCACCGGCGTGCCGTTCTTGCGGCCGCCGCCGGCGACGTCGACGCACTTGCCGGTGGCGGTGTTGGTGATCGTGTACCAGACGCCGGCCTGGATGCTGGTGGCGGCGCTCGTCGTGGTGGTCGTGGTGGTTGTCGTCGTCGTGGTGGTCGTGGGAACGATCGTCACCAGAGGCTGCGTGTTCGTGGTGGTCGGGGTGCTGGTCGCGGCGTCGGTGTGGGGACCGCCGCCGAACGCCAACAGCACGCCGGCCATGGCCGTCACGAAAACCGTGAACACGATGACGGCGCCGATGATCGTGGCGGTCCGACGCCGCGTCTCCGGGGTCTCGACGCTCGGCGGCGGGGTGCCGGGGGCCGGCGGCTCGGCGACCGTGCGAGCCACGTCGGCCTGCCGGCGGGCGATCATGTCCTGGACGGCGGGAGGCCACTGGCCGACGGGCTGCCCGATGGCCTCCAACAACTGGGCCGGCGTGGGCCGCTGGGCCGGGTTCTTGGCCAGGCAGGGCCCGACGATCCAGCGCAGCGTGTCCGGCACGGCCCCGAGGTCCGGCTCCAGCTGCATGACGTTGGCCAACGTCTGCTGCGGCGTCCCCGCCGCGAACGGGCTGCGGCCGGTCGCGGCGGTGTACAAGACCGTGCCGTACGCGAAGACGTCGCTGGCCCAGGTCGTCGGCTGCCCGGCGGCCTGCTCCGGGGCCACGAAGCCGGGCGAACCGGCCAGCCCGGGGCCGTGCGTGATGCCGAAGTCGAGCACCACGGGGCCGGACTCGGCCAGCAGCACGTTGCTCGGGTTGAGGTTGCGGTGCAGCAGGCCGGCGTCGTGGATCGCGGCCAGCCCGGCGGCCAGGCCCGCGGCCAGCCCGGGCATCGAGTCCGCCGGCAGCTTGCCGGCCTGGCGCAGCGACGGCCCGACCACGAACGGGGTCGCCAGCCACGGCACCGGGGCGTCCAGATCCCCGTCCACGATCGGGGCAGTGTGCTGGACCTTGACCTCACGGGCCGTCAGCACCTCGCGCCGGAAGCCCTCGTCCCGCACCAGCGCCGGATGGAGCAGCCGCAGCGCCACCAGCGTCCCGTCCGGGGCGACGCCCAGCAGCACCCGACCCGTTCTGCCCCGCCCCAGCAGGGCGATGCTCCGGTACTGGCCCACCGCAACCGGGTCGGACGTCCCTAACGGCCTCACGTCAGCTCCTCCGTCAACTTTCGCGGACAGAGGTTAGCGGTTGGAGCAACACCACCGGGTGAGCACGGTCCCGAATGTAACGCTCTGTGTCACTCAGCGATGGTTGAGCAATCTTGACCATCGTGGAGGGACCATGACCGAAGTGCTCGGCGACAACGCCGTCGTCGTCGCGGAACCCGTCGCGCTGACCGCGCCGGGCAGTGCCGTGGTGGCGCTCGGACCGGGCCGGACCGAGATCTGGCACGTCGGCCCGGACGGCGCGCCGACCGGGGCGTGGGCCTGTTCGTCGGCCGACCTGCTCGGTGACCCGGCACTCGCCCGCCGCGCGCTCGTCCTGCTGGAGAATCGGGCCATCACCGCCCGTGACCCCCAGGACGTGCCGGCGTTTCTGACCCTGCTGACGACCGCGGCGGGCCTCGATCTCGGGCCCTGGTGGGCCGGGCAGGTGTTCTCGCCGCTGGACAGCTTCCGGGAGACGCTGGCCCGCCGCCACGAGGTCGCCAAGCGCTGGATCCGTGACTTCGACCAGGTCCCGACCACCTTCGAGGGCCTGCGGCAGTTGTCCGGGCTGCATCCGGCCACCAGCCCGAACGCGGTGCGCGGCGCGGCGCTGACCGTGACCCGGCTGCTGCGCTGGCAGGTCGGCCTGTGGCTGGAGACCGGCGATCGAGCGCCGCTGCCACCGTCCTGGCTGGCGGCCGTGCTGACCGCCGAGGCCAGGGGGCGCTAGGCGGCCGCCGGGGGAGCGGCCGGGGTTTCCGCCGGCTCGCGCGGGGTGTGCTTGGCCAGCCAGCCGGCGACGAAGGTGAGGCCGCCGACCACGGCGCCGCTGATCACCGCGGTGGCCCAGCCGGGCACGCCGTTGGGGAACACGTACTTGGCCACCAGGTCCATCACGAAGCTGGTGACCAATGCGGTGGTGCTGGCCGCCTTCACCTTGGTCTCCACCGCGTGGAAGACGCCGACCTCGGCCTTGCGCGCCTGCCGGGAGAAGAAGCGCTTGAGATCCATCTCGGCTCCAGTGTCGTGGGTTCGCCACGATGATGATCCACCGGCCGGGGCGCGCGGTACTGCGACTGCCCGAACGGACGCGCTAAGCGACCGGTTCCGGCAGCCGCCGCACGGCGTACTGGCAGCGGATCACGTTGCCGGTAGCCGGATCGCCGAGCTCGACGCGCCAGGCGGTGGCGAACTGGTCCACGCCGGGGTGCATGGGAATGGTGCCGGACAGCAGGACGGTGCCGGGGGCGAGCAGATCGCGGGCCCGTAGCGCGTCGAGCCAGTACTGTGGGGTGAGGAGTTCGGCGAGGGTGCCGCGCTGGATCTCGACCCAGCTTTCCCCGTCACAGACCCACGCCGTGAGGGTCAGGGTGTCGATGCGGTCGGCCACCTCGGACAGCCGCCACGCCTGCCGGCCGACGATGTCCGGCGCGGCCTGCTTGCTCCACGCGACGCCGTGCACCTCGAGATCGCGGTCGGTGTGGTCGCAGGCGACGGTCAGCAGGACGTCGTCATGGGTGACGATCATGGCCCACTCGGCCTCGCCGGAAGTGTGCCCGTGCTGCGCCGGCACGTCGTCGGCCTGGCTGACCAGATACGGCGCGATGGGGTAGAGGCACGGCGTGGTGGTCGGCGCCGGCACGCCCAGCGCGGCCAGTTCGGCGACGTGCGCGGCGACGTCGTCCTGGCTGCGCCCGGCGTAGCCGCCGTTCAGCGCGGACCGCACCCGCACGGTAACTTTCTGGCCGTCGACCAGCTCGAACGTCAGCTCGCTCACGGTGTCTCCCTTGCGCATGCAACGTGTATACATAGAATATGCCACATGGCTGACACCGCTGTTGACCGCAAGGCCCTGTGGCGGGCCTTCGCCGCGAGCCTGTCCGGGACCTCCCTGGAGTGGTACGACTTCGCGGCCTACTCGGTCGCCGCGGCCACCATCTTCGGCACCCTGTTCTTCCCCGGCGGCGACCCGCTGACCGCGACCATGCTGGCCTTCTCCACCTACGCCGTCGGCTACGTGGCACGCCCGGTCGGTGGCCTGATCTTCGGCCGGCTCGGCGACGTGATCGGCCGGAAACGGGTACTGGTCAGCACTTTGCTGCTCACCGGGTTCGCGACCGTCCTCATCGGAGTGTTGCCGACCTACGCCGACATCGGCGGCACGGCGGCGATCCTGTTGGTGTGCCTGCGTTTCGCGCAGGGCGTCGGCATCGGCGGCGAGTGGGGCGGCGCGGTGCTGCTGTCCAGCGAGTTCGGCGAGCCGGAGCGACGCGGGTTCTGGGCCTCGGCCGCCCAGGTCGGGCCGCCGGTCGGAAACCTGTTGGCCAACGGGGTATTGGCGTTGCTCGGCATCGCGTTGACCGAGCAGCAGTTCCAGTCCTGGGGCTGGCGGGTCGCGTTCCTGTTGTCCGCCTTGCTGATCGCGTTCGGGCTGTGGATCCGTGTGCGCCTTGAGGAGACGCCGATCTTCCGCGAGCTGGCTGAGCGCGACGAACGCCCGAGCGCGCCGGTCTCGGAGCTGTTCCGGACCGAGTGGCGCGGCCTGCTGGCCGCGGTGTTCGCCCGCGTCTGCCCGGACGTGCACTATGCGCTGTTCACGGTGTTCGTGCTGACCTACATCCAGCAGCTCGGCATGCCCCGGGCGGTCGGCATGGCCGCCGTGCTGGTCGGTTCCGCCTTGCAGGTCATCGCGATCCCGGCCTTCGGCGCGCTGTCCGACCGCATCAACCGGCGCAAGGTGTACCTGGTCGCCGCCATCGCCGCCGCGGTCTGGCCGCTGGTGTTCTTCCCTGCGGTGGCGGGGAAATCCGTGCTGTGGGTGTTCGTCGGCGTGATCATCGCGCTGGTGATCCACTCCGCCATGTACGGACCGCAGGGCGCCTTCGTCGCGGAGCAGTTCTCGGTGCGGCTGCGCTACACCGGCAGCTCGCTGGCCTACACCCTGGCCGGAGTCATCGGCGGCGCGCTGGCCCCGCTGCTGTTCACGGCTTTGTTGGCCTGGACCGGAAGTTGGCCGGCGCTGGCCCTGTACGTCGCGGTCACGGCGGTGGTCACGATCATCGGCCTGGCCATCGGCCGCGATCCGTTACCCGAGACGTAAT
Source organism: Kutzneria chonburiensis (assembly GCF_028622115.1). Classification (NCBI taxonomy): domain Bacteria; kingdom Bacillati; phylum Actinomycetota; class Actinomycetes; order Pseudonocardiales; family Pseudonocardiaceae; genus Kutzneria; species Kutzneria chonburiensis. The sequence goes on along the minus strand of NZ_CP097263.1, from coordinate 3,594,458 downwards.
CGCCACACCGCGCCTCCCCCGGCAGGATTGGTCTCGTCAACGAGAGCAAGGGGGACAAGATGCCTTACGTGAACGGGCTTTTCTACCGCGACTGGGGCACCGGCCGGCCGGTGGTGTTCGTGACCAGCTGGGCGCTGAGCAGCATCATGTGGCAGTACCAGATGCAGCACCTGGCCGACAACGGCTTCCGCGCGATCGGCTACGACCGGCGCGGTCACGGCCGCTCGGACGATCCCGGCACCGGCTACGACTTCGACACGCTGGCCGACGACCTGGCCGGGCTGCTGGAGCACCTCGACCTGACCGACGTCACGCTGGTCGCGCACTCAATGGGCGGCGGCGAGGTCGTGCGCTACCTGACCCGGCACGGCGAGGACCGGGTGGCGAAGATCGTGCTGGTCGGCTCGACGGTGCCGTGCCTGCGGCAGCTGCCCGACAATCCGAACGGCGTCCCGATCGAGGCGAGCGACCAGCTCTTGGCCCGGCTGCGCACCGACTTCGGCGGCTGGATCGACGAGAACGCGGCGCCGTTCTTCGGCGATGGCCTGCCCGGCTGCGAGTTGCCGCAGGCGACGAAGGATTGGACGGTCCGGGACTGCATGAGCGTCACCCTGAACGCGGCACTCGCCTGCACGGCGGCGAACGTGGCCGCCGACTTCCGACCGGAGCTGGCCAAGATCACGGTGCCGGCGCTGGTCGTGCACGGTGATCACGACGCCTCGGCGCCGCTGGACCTGTGCGGCCGGGTGACCGCCGAGCTGATCGCCGGGGCCGAGCTGAAGGTGTACACCGACGCCGCGCACGCGCTGTACCTCACGCACGTCGAGCGGCTGAACGCCGACCTGCTGGAATTCGCGCAAAAATAAAGACGGGGATGCTCCCCGCCACTATCAACATATAGCGCATGGGGGTCTTGCCGCAAGACCCCCGTTTGCCGCAGAATCGCCACCTCGATCTGCGGAAATGGGGGAGTGCCACGTGCGTGTGGTGGTGACGGGATTCGACTCGCGGGGTGGCGTCGAGCCGTTGGTGGCATTGGCGGTGCGGCTGCGGGAACGCGGCGCGGAGGTGACGGTGTGCCTTCCGCCCGATGAGGAGTTCGAGCGGCGGCTGACCGGGGCGGGCGTGCGGATGGTGCCGTTCGGGGCGCCGGTGCGGCCGCTGGCCACGAAGCCGGGGCCGCCCGACCTGCCGCGCCGGGCGGCGGAGGTGATCGCCGGCCAGCGTGAGGTGCTGGGCAAGCTCGAGGCCGATGTGCTGGTGGCGACCGGGGTGATGCCGGCCTGCGCCGGGGCGCGGACGATCGCCGAAGAGCTCGGCGCTCGGTACGTCTACGCGACGTTCCAGCAGCTCACGCTGCCGTCGCCGGATCACCCGCCGATCGCCTACCCGGGCCGGCCGTTCCCGGAGAACGCGGACGTCGAGCAGCTGTGGGACTGGGACCGCGACAGCATCAATCTGCTGTTCCGTGACGTCGTCAACGCCGATCGGCGGGGCCAGGGCCTGCCGCCGATCGACGACGTCCGCGACTACGTGATAACGCCTCAACCGTTACTTGCGGCCGATCCGGTGCTCAGCCCGTGGCGCGAGGCGGAGTTGCGGGTCGTGCAGACCGGGGCGTGGCTGCTGCCGGACGAGCGCCCGCTGCCGGCGGACCTGCTGGCCTTCCTCGACGCCGGTGAGCCGCCGGTCTACGTGGGTTTCGGCAGCATGCCGATGCACGACACGGATCCTGAGCAGGTGGTCGAGGCCGTCCGTCGACACGGCCGTCGCATGGTGCTGTCTCGCGGCTGGGCCGATCTGACGTCGGTCGGCGACGACTGCTTCGTCACGGGCGAGGCCAACCACCAGGCGCTGTTCCGCCGATGCGCCGCCGTGGTGCACCACGGCGGCGCGGGCACGACCGTGACGGCGGCGTGGTCCGGCGCGCCGCAGGTAGTCGTGCCGCAGGGCGCGGACCAGCCCTACTGGGCGCAGCGGGTGGCGGAGTTGGGGATCGGGGCGGCCCACGCCGGCCCGGTGCCGACCGCCGAATCCCTGTCGGCGGCGCTGGGCATCGCCCTCGATCGCGCCGACCAAGCCAAGAGTGTCGCGGCGACGATTTCGACCGATGGCGCAGCTCGGGCCGCGAAAATGCTTGCCCCTTGACAAGACAGGGACAATAAAAAATCGACGTGCCCGCATGAGGATGTGCGGAACTCGTCGACTGTAGTTTCAGTTTAGGCACTGTGAGGGGCTTGTGTCAACTCAGGGGTACGAGGACGAATTGCGGTCCGAACGGGAGTACGTGGCCGAGCTCTACGCGCGCCTGGACGCCGAGCGCGCGCGGGTGAAGGCCAGGCACAAGGCGGCGCTGCTGGGGACCGGCGGCACCGCGCTGGAGCGGGACGACGAGGTGCGGGCGCTGGGCCGCGAGGCCAAGCGCCTGGCCGTGGCCGACAACGGGCTGTGCTTCGGCCGGCTCGACACCGTGCGGGACGAGCGCCTCTACATCGGGCGCATCGGCCTGTTCGACGAGGAGGACGACTACAAGCCGGTGCTGCTGGACTGGCGGGCCCCGGCGTCACGGCCGTTCTACGTGGCCACCGGCGCCAACCCGGAGGGCATGCGCCGGCGCCGGCAGTTCCACACCCGCGGCCGGGTGATCGTCGAGTACACCGACGAGGACCTCGGCCGTCCCGGCGACGACGCGCAGGGCGACGCGGCCCTGCTGGCCGCGGTCAACGCCCCGCGCGGCGAGGGCATGCGGGACATCGTCGCGACCATCCAGTCCGAGCAGGACGAGATCATCCGCCTCGACCAGCCGGGGGTGCTGGTGATCGAGGGCGGCCCCGGCACCGGCAAGACGGTGGTGGCGCTGCACCGCGTGGCCTACCTGCTGTACACGCAGCGGGAGCGGATGGAGCGGCACGGCGTGCTGGTCGTCGGCCCCAATCCGGCGTTCCTCAACCACATCAGCCGGGTGCTGCCCTCGCTCGGCGAGTCGGACGTGGTCTTCATGACGCCCGGCGACTACGTGCCGGGCCTGCACGTGACGGCCGAGGACACGCCGGAAGCCGCGCGGCTCAAGGGTTCCCGCACGATCGTGGACGTGCTCAAGGCGGCCATCGCCGACCGGCAGCAGCTGCCCGACGAGCCGATCCCGATCGAGCTGTCCGGCCTCACGCTGCGCATCGACGCGTCGGTCGCGGAGTGGGCCGTCGAGGAGGCGCGGGCCAGCGACCTGCCGCACAACGAGGCCCGTGACGTCTTCACCGACATCATCACCTACGTGCTGACCGAGCGGGCCATCGGCCGGCTCACCAAGGGCTGGCTGACCCGCAACGACAAGGAGGAGTGGGAGAGCCAGCGGGCGCACCTGGTCAAGCAGCTCGCCGAGAACGACCGGTTCACCGAGGCGATCAACGAGCTCTGGCCGCTGCTGACCCCGCAGACCCTGCTGGGACCGCTGCTGGAGTCCAAGGCGCGGCTCGGCCGGGCCGGCGCGGACCCGGCGCTGTACCGGGCCAGGGGCGACGCGTGGACGGTGTCGGACGTGCCGCTGCTGGACGAGCTGGTCGACCTGCTCGGCCGGGACAAGACCGCCGACCGGCTCGCCGCGGCGGCCGAGGCCAGGGCGCGCCGCGAGGCGGCCGAGTACGCCGAGGGCGTCATGGGCATGCTGGAGCTGGACCGGGAGGAGATCTCCGAGGACTTCACGCTGCTGGCCAAGGACGTCGTCAACGCCATGTCGCTGGCCGAGCGCCAGGACGAGGTGGACACCCGCGACCTGGCCGAGCGGGCCGCCGCCGACCGCGACTGGACCTACCGGCACGTGGTGGTCGACGAGGCCCAGGAACTGTCCGAAATGGACTGGCGGGTGCTGATGCGGCGCTGCCCCAACCGGTCCTTCACCATCGTCGGCGATCTCGCGCAGCGCCGCTCGGTGTACGGGGCGCGGTCGTGGCAGGAGATGCTGGCGCCGTACGCGGCCGACCGCTGGATCTACCGGTCGCTGACCGTCAACTACCGCACGCCGGCCGAGATCATGGCGGTGGCGGCGTCGGTGCTGGCCGAGTTCGCCCCCGGCACGCAGCCGCCGGACTCGGTTCGCGCTTCCGGCGTGGCGCCATGGTCGCGCAAGGTCACTGCGGACGAACTTCCCGACGCGATCGAGGAGTTCGTGCGTGCGGAGGCCGGCCGTGAGGGCACGAGCGTCGTGATCGGGCCGCCCGGCACGCCGGGCACGGTGCCGGCGTCGGAGACCAAGGGCCTGGAGTTCGACGCGGTGCTGGTGGTGGATCCGGACAAGATCCTGGCCGACGGGCCGCGTGGGGCGGCCGAGCTGTACGTGGCGCTGACCCGGGCCACGCAGCGACTGGGGGTGCTGCACCAGGGGCCGCTGCCGACGGCGCTCGCTGGTCTCACTGAAAGGTAGGGCCAGGAGGGAGGGGAGTCAGACGGGCTCGGCGCACAGATTCGCCGAGCCCATCTTCCCCTCTTCGATATTGCTCCCCGCGGACAGCTCCTCGCCCCGGTGTCCCCCGCAAGCGGTTCCCCGTCCGGCATCAACGATGCGCCATACTCCGTGCAAATGGTGTCGGGTGAACACCCCACATGGGGATCGGTCGAGGGGCAGCTGACGCGCGCCGCGCTGCGCATCCTGGCGGTGGCGCGGCTGGTGGTCGCCCTGGTCGGGGGCCTGCTGGGCGTCATGTCGGCGCCGGCCGGCCACGAGCTGCGCACGACGGTGATCGTCATCACCGTCTCCGCCTGGAGTGTGCTCTACGCGAGGCTGCTGTGGCGAGACCCGCCACCCGGATTGGCGTGGGCCGACGTCGCGGTGCTCAGCGTCGTCAGCCTGCTCCAGCCGTGGACGGTGCCGCCGCTGTCGGTCGGCAACGGCCAGGGCTGGGTGATCACCCTCGTGTCGGTCGCCGTCGTGTTCCACCAGTGGCACACCAGGCCGGTGTCGGGCATCGTGTCGGCGCTGGTGGCGACGGCGGCGTTCCTGGTCGGGGCGTGGTGGACGGCGCCGGAGCTGTGGATCGGGGCGGCGGCGATCGGGGCCTGGACGCCCGTGCAGGCGGTGTTGTCCCGTGTTCTCAACACGTTGCTCGTGCAGGCGGCACGGGCGGCCGACGCGCAGGAAGACCGGGCGCAGGCGGCGAAACGCGAGGCGGCGGTGGCGGAAGCCGTCCGGGCCGACGAACGCGCGCACGCCGCGATGCTGCACGACACCGCGGCGACGACGTTGCTGATGGTGGGGCTGGGCGAGGTCGGGTCGAGCCGGCAGTGGGTCCGTGAGCAGGCACGACGTGATCTTTTGGCGCTGGCCGGCGAAACCTCGGTGGCCGAAGGGGATGCGCTGCCGGCATTGTTGGAGGTGATCCACGCCAGCCGGGTCGCCGTCGACCTGACCGCGCCGGACGTCCTGGCGTTGCGACCGGAGGTGGCGACGGCGGTGCGCGGGGCGTTGCGGGAGGCGCTGAACAACGTCGCCCGGCACTCGGGGGAGACGTCGGCTGTGGTGATCATCACCGCCGAATCGGTGGTGATCAGCGATCGTGGCAAGGGATTCCGGCCCGAGAGCGTGCCAGAACGTCGTCGCGGCGTGGCCAACTCCATCGTCGACCGGCTGGCCGCGGCCGGCGGCCGGGCCGCGATCACCTCCGCGCCGGGCGAGGGCACCACCGTGCGGCTGGAGTGGGACCGTGATTGAGACCATGGCCCGGCTGCGAGGACGGCTCAGGATCGCCATCCTCATCGTCGCCACCGCCGACCTGGCCGCGTTGGACCTGCCGGCGCTGATCACCCACCTGGACGTGTACCTGGTCGCCTGGCCGGTCGTCGCCGGCTATCTCACGTTGATCGGGCTGCTGGCCGTCGAAGGCGTGCTGATCGTGCGCGGCCGGTCGTGGGGTCGCTGGCGGTGGCCGGCGCTCGGCCTGACGCTGGCGGTGTCGGTGCTGGTCAACGCCCTGATTCCGGTGATCGAAGTGCCGGGATATGCGAACTGGCCGATCGACGGTGTCGGCTGGGTCGCCGTGGTGCTGCTGTTCGACCAGCACCTCGGCGTGCTGCTGGGTGTGCTGGCGGCACACTTCGCGACCAATTTCGTGCACCTCGCGCTGGGCGGCGAGCTGGCGCCGCTGGTGCTGATCAACGTCGGCACGGACATCGTGACGATCGGCGCGTTCCAGGTCACCGCCGGCGCCTCGACCTGGATGGTCCGCTACGCCGCGCGGACCGCTGCTCGTGCGGCCGCGGCCGAGGCGGAGGTACGGGCGACCGAGGCGATCGCGACGCGGGTGCACGAGGACCGGCAACGGCGTACACAGGAACTGGAGGCCGAGGTCCGGCCGCTGCTCACCGGACTGGCCGACGGCAGCTACGACCCGGCCGACGACCAGACCCGGCGCGACTGCGCCATCGCCGCCGCCCGCATGCGGCGGCTGTTCGCCGAAGGGGACGACGTCGACGACCGACTGCTGCACGAGGTCAAGGCCTGCGTGGACATCGCCGAGCGGCGAGGGGTGCTGGTCGACCTGGCGACCCAGGGCAGTTGGCCCGGCCTGCCGCGCGAGGTGCGGCGGGGGCTGACCGAGGCGCCGGTGCGGGTACTGAGCACTGCACGGAACTGGGCGCGCGTTACGGTTCTGGGCACGGATTCGGGTGTTTCGGTCAGCGTGGTCGCCGATGGTGGTGCGGCGGGCACTTTCCCACTGGCCGACGGCGCTGTCACGATCACCACCGTCGAGGACGAGGACCGCCTGTGGGTGAAAGCGACGTGGCAGAGCTGATCACCGCCGTGATCGTCGACGATCATCCGGCGATCGCCGCCGGCGTGCGGGCGTGGTGCGCCGCCGCCCTGCCGCCGGTCGAGCTGATCGACGCCGAGGGCCGGATCGCCCGGGCCTGGACCGAGCCCGGCGCGTCGGCCCAGGTGGTGATCTTCGACCTCCAGCTCAACGGGCCGCCCGCGTTCCGTGAGCTGGAGCGGCTGGTCGACGCCGGCCGGCAGGTGATCGTCTACTCCGGGCGCTCCGACCGCGACACCGTGCTCACCTGCCTCGACCTGGGCGTGTTCACCTATCTCACCAAGGCCGAGGGGCCCGACCACCTGATCCCGGCCATCCGGGCCGCCGCCGCCGACCTGCCCTACACCTCGCCGTCGCTGGGCGGCGTGATGAGCACCGACCGCCGCCCCAGCCGGCCGCAGCTGTCCGAGCGGGAGATGGAGACGCTGGTCGCGTGGTTCGAGTCCGACTCCAAACGCCTGGTCGCCGGCAAACTCGGGGTGTCGATCAAGACCGTGGAGACCTACATCGACCGGGTGCGGATCAAGTACGCCAACACCGGCCGGCCGGCACGGACCAAGGCGGCGCTGGTGGAGCGGGCGATCCAGGACGGGCTGATCGCGATGGAGGATCTCACCGGCTGAAGCCACCATCGCGACGGTAGTGGCATGGGGATCCGCGCTGCTGAGCGAAAAGGCTGGTCAGCGGGGTGGGGGTGGGGGAGGGCCCCCGAATCCAGAGTGTAGCCGGTGAAGCTGGCAGTCTGGGCCGGTCGGTGTGGGCGGGCGTCAGCGGGAGGCCTTGGCCCGCTTGCGGGCCGTGACGCGCGGGAGACAGGCCTTGGCCACCTTGGTGAACGGCAGGCCGTCGGCCAGCTCATCGGGCGCGCTCAGCCGCCACGCCTCGTACACCAGCTCGGCCAGCTCGTCGGGCTCCACGCCGTCCAGGTAGACCACGACCCAGCCGAAGCCGCCCGAGGTGAACTGCTCCTCGAACACGTCCGGCCGCTCGGACACCAGGGCCTGCTGCTCGGTGATCGTCTGCTTGAGGCCGACGGTCTCGGTCCGCGGCCAGTAGTAGCCGAACCGCTTGCCGCGCACGCTGAACGACGTCCAGTCGTGCGCCGGGGAGCTCGCGACCTCGTCGAGCGCGTCCAGGATGCGGTGGAACACGGCGCTGCTGGTTGGCATGCGGGCAAGTCTACGGAGCGGGTCCGACAGTTCGGCTGCCCTTGTGGGCAACTGCCGGTGATGGAGCGCGTGCGGTGCGTAAGGTGAAGGGTTCCAGAGTCGCATTCGTTGGGGGACAACATCATGTCGACTTCGACCGCCGCGGTGTTCGCGCGGCTCAGCGATCCACGGCCGCCGACCGACACGCCCGTCCTGTTCGCCCGGGCGGTGGTGCTGGGCGGCAGTGTGGCCGGGCTGACGGCGGCCCGCGTGCTGGCCGACCACGCCGACGAAGTGATCATCGTCGAGCGGGACGACCCGGGCACGAGCACCGCGCCGCGGCCCGGGGTGCCGCAGGGCAGCCAGGTGCACGCGCTGCTGCCCAGCGGCCTCATCCAGCTGGAGCGCTGGTTCCCCGGCTTCACCGACGCAGCCGTCGCCGCCGGCGGGCGGCGGCTGCTGCCGACCGGGCTGCGCCGCTACATCGACGACTTCCCCCGGGCGAGCGATGCTCAGGAAACAATGCTCAGCGCCAGCCGGCCCTTCATCGAGGCCCGGATCCGACATCACGTGCTGGCCCTGCCCAACGTGAAAGCCATCGTCGGACGGGCGACCGGCGTCGAGTTCACCGGCGACGCCGCCACCGGCGTCCGGGTCGAGGCCGACGGCGCCGAGACCGTGGAGCGGGCGGACTTCGTCGTCGACGCCATGGGCCGCTCCAGCCGGCTCGGCGACTGGCTGGAGAAAGCCGGCTGGCAGCGGCCGCCGATGCAGCGGATGACCGTGGACCTCAACTACGCCAGTGCCGTCTTCCGCCGTACCGACGAACCCGACTACACGTTCGTGCTCAACGGTTACACGCCGCAGGTGTCGTCCACCAACGCCGGCGCATCGGTCAGCCAGATCGAGGGCGACCGCTGGCTCGTGCTCGTCGCCGGCTACGCCGACCACCGGCCCGGGCAGACCATCGACGACCTGATCCGCGTCTGCCGCGACGACCTCACGCCCGAGTACACCCATGCCGTCTCGGGCGACGTCGTCGAGGACGTGCGGACCTACCGGCATCCCGACAGCCGCCGCCGGGACTACGTCCGGCTCAAGCGCCTGCCCGCACGGCTCATCGCCGTCGGCGACGCCGTCGCGTCCTTCAATCCCATCTACGGGCAGGGCATGGCCGCCGGCATCCTGCACGCCTCCTGCCTGTCGGACTTCCTGCGCTCACGTCCGGACCTGACCCGGCCGGCACGGGGATTCTTCGCCCGGCAGAAGGTTTTCGTCGACGCCGCCTGGTCGCTGTCCACCGCGGCCGACCTCCAGCTGCCGCACGTCACCGGGCCGTATCCGCGCTTCTACCGGATCCGCCAGTGGCTGAGCAACCAGGTCGCGATGGCCACCGCGCACGACCACGACCTGAACCGGCTGTTCGACGAGGTCACCTTCCTGCTCCGGCATCCCCGCGCGCTGACAAGGCCGAGTGTGCGCATCAGGGCGATCCTGCTCAACCGCCGAGCCGGAACTCGCGCAGGGCGTTGGTTCGGCCGATCTTGAGCCGGTCGGTCTCGCTGATCGACGCGGCGTCGAACCAGTGCGCGGCATGGTCGACGTTCTCGAACGGCCAGTCGGTGGAGAACAGGATCCGGTCCGAGCCGAGGGACATGATGGCCGACAACAGGGCCTGCGTGGTGAAGTTGCCGGAGGTGGTGATCAGGAAGTTGCGCAGGATGTAGTCGGCCACCGGCCGCCGCGCCCGGTAGCCCGAGGCCCGCTGCCCGTGCCAGGCGTTGTGGTTGTCCAGGCGCCACAAGCCGTACGGCAGGTTCTCGCCGAGGTGCCCGAGCACGATCCGCACGCCCGGATGGGCGTCGAACAGGCCGGATCCGATGAGCCGCAAGGCATGCACGGCCGTCTCGTGGCCGAACGCCCAGGCCGGGCCGAGCAGCCAGTCGTGGTCCCCGTACACCCGGGCGTCCTGCCGCAGCGGGTTGCGTGGGTGCAGGTAGAACGGCACCTCCAGCCGCTCGACCTCGGCCCAGAACGGGCGGTGGTCCTCGGTGTCGTAATGGCTGGTCGTGCCGTTCTCGTCGAGCTCGGAGAAGCCGTTCACCAGCGCGCCGACGAAACCGAGCTCGACCACCGCCCGCCGCAGCTCCTCGGCCGCCGCCTCGGGATGCTGCATGGGCAGCGCCGCGAAGCCGCGGAACCGGTCCGGCCGCTTGGCGATCTCCTCGGCCAGGAAGTCGTTGGCCCGGCGGGCCAGGTCGACCGCCTTGGCCGCGTGGGGAATCGCCTGCACGGCCGGGGAGTTGAGCGATAGCAGCATCAGTTCGACGCCGTTGGCGTCCATCTCCCGCACCCGCCGGTCGACGATGTCCAGCAGCCGGGACCGCAGCTCCGGCCAGGACGCCGCCGGCGCGTACGGCTGTGAGTCGCCGATGGTCTCCTCGGTCGCGAAGTGCTCTTCGAGCGCGATCTTCCCCAGCACGGTTCTTCTCCTCTTTAGCGCGTCAACGGTTCAGCCGGAAACCCGGTCGGCGATGGCCTGGCGCCGGACCCGGCCGGGGTTGTAGAGGGCGGCGATGTGCGCGCCGAAGATGAGGTGCCACAGCCACACCGCGAACGGGAACTGCCAGCCGTGGCCGAACGAGAAGAGGCCGAAACCCTTGCCCGGCGCGTACACGAACGGCACCAGCAGCGTGATCGCGATCAGCGCCAGGATCGTGCAGAACAGCTGCGCCTTCAGGAAGTTGCCGGCCTCGGTGTCGCGGAACGGCAGCCGCGGGTGGGCCAGGAAGGCGAACACCATGGTGAAGGCGATGCCGTCGAGGTAGTGCATGAACTGCCCGACCGCGTACGAGGCGGCCGTGCCCTCGGGCGTGTTCGGCGCGGCGACGATGCCGTTGTGCAGCGGCCACGGCAGTTCCGGCAGCCCGATCGCCGGCATGAAGTAGCCCAGCGTGGTCGCCATCTGGGTGGCGACGAAGCCGACGACCAGCACCGATGCCACCGGATGCCGGGCGCACCAGCGGAACCACACCCGGTCCGCCCGGATCTCCGGTAACGGGTCGGCGTGCACCTCGACGACGCTCGTGGACATGACCGTTCCTCCCGCCGTTGGGATTCACTAATGTGGAGCGAGCTTACGAGTAGTGAATGCCGCTGTCGAGACCTGTGGGCCGATTGCTGTGGGTGAGATGTCAGAGCGCGCCGGCGAGGATGACCAGGCCGAGGCCGATCAGCACGACCGGCAGGATCAGGTGGCCCCAGCGGGACAGCGCCTTCGCCACCAGGGGACGGCCGGCCAGGAACCGGCCGGCGGCGCACCACACGGCGACGCCGACCAGGAACACCACGATGTAGCCGGTCATGCCGCCGATCCCGGCCACGGCGAAGACCGGCACGTAGACGCCGATGTTGTCGCCGCCGTTGGCGCAGGTCACCGCCGCGACCTGCGCGAACCCGACCTTGTTGAACGCCGGGGCGTCGTCGTCGGGGCGGACGATCTTCCAGGCGGCGCGCAGGCCCAGCAGCAGCGGCAGCAGCCCGAGGTAGGGGATGAGTTGCGCCGGCAGCAGTCCGGCGCCGAGCGCGCCCAGGACCGACACGGCCAGGATCGCGCCGAACCCGAGGTACTGGCCGAGCACGATGTGCAGCGCGGCCCGCCGGCTGCCCGCGGCCAGGCCGAAGAACACCGCCAGCACCAGCATGTCGTCGATGTTGGTGACCGCGAACATGCCGACGGCCGCCAGGACCAGGTCCATCCGGCTAGTGCCCGCCGCCGAGTTCGGCCGACATGCGCCTGGTCGTCTCCACCAGGTCGGCGGTGATCGCCTTGAGCTCATCGGCGTCGGTCCGCGACGGCAGGGCCAGCGCCACGGCCAGCGGCAGCGAGGCCGTCAGCACGACCGCGGCCAGCGACGTCACGCCGGGGATCATGGCCTCGCTGGTGTGGGCGAAGCCGTTGTCCAGCACCGTCCGCCTGGCCGTCGCGGCGTCGAAACCGGGCGTGAGCAGGGGAGCGGTCAGCGCGGACGGCAGGTGCGCGAGGAAGACCAGACCGACCGACGACGTGGTCAGGGGCATGGTGGCGCCGATGCGGATGGTGATCGGCAGCGGATGCACGCCGTACTCCCAGCGCACGAGCACCGGCCCGTGATCGCCCCACACCGCGAGGTTGACGGCGTGCGAGGTGCGGTCGCGCAGTTCGGGCAGGTACTCGGAGGCCAGCCCGACCTCGTCCATCCGGCGCAGCGACTCGACGCCCAGCCGCCGTGCGGCCGGCCCGAGGTCGTACAGGCCGGAGCTGCGGGCCTGGGCCACCAGCCCGGCGCGGCTGAGGCTGACCAGGTAGCGGTGGGCCTTGCTGGTCGCCATGTCGGCGCCGGCGGCGATCTGGGACAGGCTCATCGGCCCGCGTCCGCGCTCGATCGCGCCGAGCACGGTCATCGCGATCTCGACGGACTGGATGCCCTGGCGGTCGTCCTCGCCGGATTTCGGTGCCACGCGGCGTAACTATAGGCGGGCCGGTGCCGGCGGTGGCGGAGTTGCGACGTGTCGTGGTTCGGACAGGCCCCGGCCGGTGACAAACCCCGGCCGCTGGCCAATCCTGGGCTGATGCACCGTTTCCTGCGACGAGCAGTGCTCGCGATGGGGCTCACCGTGGCCTTGGCCGTGCCGGCCAACGCGGCGCCGGGTCCCCAAAGTTCATCAGCACAGTGGTTGTCGATGGGGCCGAACGCCAGCGGCGGCTACCTGGCCTTCACGCCGGCGGCGCCGTCCAGACTCTATGTCCTGCCGGACGGCGCGCGGGCGGTGTTCCGCAGCGACGATCACGGCATCACCTGGGCCCCGCCGACTCCGTTCGCCGACGGTGTGAGCGGCAGTCACCTGGCCGCCGATCCCCGTGACGCCAACGTGGTCTACGTGGCGGCCAGCGTTTTGGGCGGCGGCAAGGGATATGTCTACCGCAGCACCGACGGCGCCCGGTCGTTCCATCAGGTCTTCGACGACTCGGCCGACATCTACGACGTCGCCGTGCTGGGGCGCAAGGTCTACGCCGCCGGGGCGTCGGGCGTGTTCGAGAGCCAGGACCGTGGCACGCACTGGACGTTGGTGAAGGGCTCGCCGGCCGGCGCGAAGCGGCTCGTGGTCGACGGCGACGCGCTGTTCGTGGCCACGGACAGCGCCGTGTACAAGGGCACGGTCAAACTCCCGGTGCCCGGCGACATCTTCGTCGAGCACCTCGCCGCGCACGGGCCGCTCGTGGTGGCGTCGCAGGAACGTGACGGCAGCGCGGTGATCTCCATCGACGGCGGCCGGAGTTGGCGGGCGATGACCGGTCCGTGGGGCACCGACTGGGTGAGCTACCTCGGCATCACGCCCGGCGGCGACATCCAGGCGCAGACGTTGGAGCCGTCGCCAGGCCCGAACGCGCGCAAGAACACCTGGGTCAGCCACGACAATGGCCGGCACTGGACGCCCCAGCCCAAGGCGTTGCCGGCCCTGGACCTGTACTCCGACCTCGGCAGCTTCCCGGATCGTCCGAACGAGCTGGTGATCAGCGCCGCCGCCGGCATCTACACCACCACCGACTCGGCACGGTTCCGCCGCATCGGCGTGCCGGCCGTGAGCGTCGGCGCACTGGCGATCTCCGGCTCGTCGCTGATCGCCGGCACGTCCGTGGACAGCTACCGATCGACGTCGTCGATGACTGCGAAACCCCGACGGGCTACCAGGATTGGGGTTGGACCGGCCAGGCCCCGGCGACCATCGGCAACGTCATCGGCGGGGTGGCCGCGTTGCCGGGCAAGGACGTTGCCCGGGTACGCATCGGCTTCTGCCCCGACGCGTGCATCTGGCTGGAACGCTCGCACGACAACGGATCCACCTGGCGGCAGTCGGCCGACGTGGTGCCGGGTTCGTCGCGGTCGATGGCCGTCGATTCCCGTGATCCCGACAAGCTCTACATCGCCACCTACCTCACCGGCGCCAGCCTCTACACCAGCACCGACGGCGGTAAGACCCTATCGCCGCACGCGTATTACGGCGCCGAGGGAGCATGGGCGGTGACCGCCGGCCGCGGCGACGAGGTGTGGATCTCCACGCCCAACGGCCTGTTCCACAGCACCGATGCCGGCGTGACCGCGACCAAGGTCCTCGACGGCAACGTGAAGAACGTCGCCGTGCGGGGCTCGGAAGTCGTTGCGGTGGGGGAGAACCTGGTTCAGCTCAGCATCGACGGCGGCCGGACCTTCGCCCCCGTGCCCAACACCCCCGCCGCCGACTACGACGCCGCCACCTATGCTGCCGACGGTTCGCTCTACCTCGGCTCGCGCACCAGCCTGCTCCGCGGCGACGGCAAGCACTGGACCACGATGCCCGGCCTGCCCGACCGCGACGTCCGCTCGTTGTTGGCGACGCGTGACTGGTTGTTTGTCGGCACGGGCAGCAGCGGTGTCTACCGGCTGCCGCTGAGCTGACTGCCTGCCGCCGGGCCGGCCACGGGCCCGGCGGCGTTGTCCAGCCAACCGAGCTTGCCCACCTGCCACGACAGCTGCATCCGGTTGCGGACATCGGCCCGACGCATGAGGTCCTGCACCCGGCGCTGCACGGTGCGCTGACTGACCTGGAGCTGGGTGGCGATGGACTTGTCGCTGACGCCGCCGATGAGCAGCGACAGGAGCCGTACCTCGTCGGCGGTGAGCGGGCCGCCGTTGCCGTCGATCTGCACGGGAGTGGCGCGGTGCCAATAGGTCTCGAACAGGGCGATGAGCGCGGTGAGCAGGCTGGTGCCCTGGACGAGGGCGGCGGTGGGCTCGCCGTCGGCCTCGTCGCCGAGCGGGCAGAGTGCCACCTGACGGTCGGCGATGGCGAGCCGGACCGGCACCGTGGGCACGGTCCTGGCCTGCTCGCCGGCCTGGATGCCGCTGGCCAAACCCTTGAGGGCGCCGGGTTCCTCGAGCATGGCGGTCTCGTACACCACCTGGTAGCGCACGCCGCGGGCCAACGCCCGGAACTCCTCCTCGTTCTCGGTGGAGGTCATGGCGATGGGGTTGATGCGGCAGAACCACAACATCTCGGTGCGGGCCTCGCGCTGGAGTTGCAGTGCCTGCTGGCGGATCGCCTCGGCGCCGGTGACGACTTCCACCAGCTGCGTGGAATCCCGCCGCCGCACGCCTTTGCGGTACTGCTCGGCCAGTTGTCCGACGGCGGCGCGGGCCCGTTCCAGCTCGGCCTGGCCGTGCACCAGCAGCGGGCCGAGGGCGACATCGGGCGGGGCTGGCACGTACCGGCCGCCGACGCGGCTCACCAAGCCTTTGTCGATCAAGGCCTGGAGCAGGGGATCTAACGTCTGAGCCGTTACGTCCAGCTGGGCGGCGAGCTCCGACGGCACGGCCCGGTGCCCCACCACGACCGCTCGGTACACCCGTTCCTCGGCCGCGGTCAGGCCCAACGCCTCCAACACCCGGCCAGGATAATCACGCCACGGACCGGATCGCGCCGCCGTCCACGCGCAGTGTCGCGCCGCTGACGTAATCGGCGTACGGACTGCACAGGTAGGCCACCGCGCCGGCGATCTCGTCCGGCCGGCCGAAGCGGCCGATGTCGTTGGGCACGAACGACTTCACGGCATTGGCCTCGATCTCGGGCCATTCGGTGCCCCAGTCGTGGCTCGGGGCCAGTCCGATCAAGAGGTCGCGCGTCGCGTCGGCCAGGATTGCGCCTGGCGCAACGACATTCGACGTCACGCCGGTGCCGGCCAACTCGCGGGCCAGTGAGACGGCGAGATTGTGCCGGGCGGCGAGGGTGGCGTTGTAGTGCGGCTGCATGGCCATCGGCTGCATGGCCAGCCCGCCGCCGATCTGCACGACGCGGCCCCAGCCGCGGTCCCGCATGCCCGGGACCAGCCGGTGGATCATGCGGATGCCGCTCACCACATTGACGTTGTACGTGCGCTGCCACAGCTCGGCGCTCGACTCGGGCCAGCCGACGGTGTCGTACGCCCCGGCGTTGTTGACCAGGATGTCGATCTCGCCGGCCGCCGTGGCGACGGCGTCCGCACCGGCGTCGGTCGCCAGATCCCCGATGGCCGCCACGGCCCCGATGTCCTTGGCGACGGCCTCGGTGCGGGTCACGTCGCGACCGTGCACCACTACGTCCGCGCCCTCGGCGGCCAGCAGCCGGGCGATCGCCTCGCCCAGGCCCGAGCTCGACCCCGTGATCAGCGCACGACGGCCCTTCACCTGCAAATCCATGATCACTCCACGATGTATACGCCTGTAGACTTGAGCTTAGTCTACACTCGTAGACATGGTTCATCGACGGGATGCGGCGGCGACGCGGGAGGCGATCCTGCGCGCGGGGGTCGAGGCCTTCACCCGCGCGGGGTACGACGGCGTCGGCGTGCGGGAGATCGCTGCCGCCGCCGGCGTCACGGCGATGCTGGTCAACCGCTACTTCGGCTCCAAGGAGGGGCTGTTCGCCGAGGTCGTGGACGTCTCCGTCACCGAGCGGACCGTGCTGGGCAGCGACCCGCGCACCCTGGCCCACGACATCGCCGCCGCCCTCGTCCGCCGCACCGCCCCCGAGGCCGACACCCTCGACCCGTTCCTGCTGGTCCTACGCTCCGCTGCCAACCCTCGCGCCGCCGAGATCCTGCGCGCCGGCATCGAGAAGCACGTCGAGAAACACGCCCTCGAGGTCTCCGGCGCCGCCCGCCCCGACGTTGCGATCGCCCTGGCGTTGATCAACGGCTTCTGGCTGATGCGCACGGTCATCGGCAGCACGGCCCTGAACGAGGCCGACGACGCCGTCCTCGTCGACACACTCGAACGGCTCTTCCGCATCCTGCTCACCTGAATGCCGGAAAACCATTGTGCATTCGGCACGCGCCACCCTGCCCCCGTCTGGGTGGAAGCCCGATCGGGTGGCTAACGACACGCCCATCGGCGCGCGACTTGTCGGCCGTGACCTCGCCGACCTGGAAATTTCGCTCGCACAACTTTCCCGATCACTACATTCGACACCGCGACTTCCTCGGCGCGCTCACCCCCACCGGCGACCCGGAGGACGACTTCCTGTTCACCCTGGTCGACCGCGGTTTCGGCCTGGTCCCCTGACCCCCGCGAGTCCCGCCCAGCGTCACACCGAAAGCACGAAACGGATTCGGCATTTCGGTGTGACGGTAAGCGGGACTCGCGGGGGTTCGGGGTTATTTGCCGGCGTAGACGGCGAGTTCGCTGACCGCCATCTGGCCGCCGGTCTGCCCGCCGTCGTCGGGGCGGTCGGCGACGACCTTGACGTAGCGGGCGTTGACTGTCTGGTCGAGCTGCACGCCGGTGACGCCGCCGGCCGCGTCGACCCGGCGGGCGACGGTGTAGAAGGTGGAACCGTCGGCCGAGACGTCGATGTGGAACCGGGTGGCGAACTTGTCGGCCGGCATCGTCAGCGCGACCACGTTGAACGACTTCGCCTGCTGGAGATCGACCTGGTACGACCAGCGGTAGCGCTGCGTGGCCTGGGTCCAGGTGTTCACGTCGCCGTCGGTGCCGAGGGCGGGCGTGGAGTTGGGCTGCATCAGGGCCTGCGTTCCGTCGATGAAGTACGCCTGGGCCGGGCGATGGGCTGCCAGGTTGTCGGGCGTGGCGCAGGCGGCGTAGGCCCCGATCTCGCTGATGGCCATCTGGTCGCCGCGCTGGCCCCAGTCGTCCGGCTTGTCGGCGACGACGCGCAGGTAGCGGGCGGTCACCGGGGTGGCGAAGTCGACCGGGACGGAGCCCCAGCCGCTGCCGTGCACGGTGCCGACCGTCGTCCACGCGGCGCCGTCGGTGGAGGCGTCGACGTGGAAGTCGGTGGCGAAGTGCGGCTGCGGCATGCCGACCGTGACGTAGCCGAGGGACTGCGTCTGCTGGAGGTCGACCACGAGTTGCCACCGGAACTGCCCGCTGGCCTGGATGTACGTGGCGGGATTGCCGTCCGTGGCATAGGAGAGCTGCGACTCGGGCTGGAGCTGGGCGGTGCTGCCGTCGAGGAACTGGGCCTGCACGGGCTTGCCGGCGGCCAGGTTCTTCGGCGAGACGCCGGCCGGGGCCGCGGTGAGCGACCTGTACTGCGGCTCAAGGCCGGCGTTGGCGATGAGCGACGCCGGCACGCCGGTGCCGTCGTAGGAGACCTGGTGGTTGTTGGCCAGGGTCAGGTTGGTCGGGTCACCGGCCGGCCAGTCGGGCGTGGTGTGCTCGTAGTAGTTGTCGGTGAAGACGAAGTCCCCGTACGGGTTGTTGGCTTCCTTGCTGCCGCCGAACGAGTTGGTGTCGTTGCCGAACTCGGCGTTGTTGGTCTCGGTGATGTAGTGGCTGCCGCCGTCGGTGTAGATCGAGTGCCCGAAGCCCGCCCCGTTGCGCACCACATTGCCGTCGATGAGCAGGCCGGTCTGGATGGACTGGCCCTCCTCGCCGACCACGTAGATGCCGCCGCCGTCGATGTGCAGCTGCAGGTGGTCGAAGATCAGGTTGTTGACGATCTTGTTGCCGGCCGACTTCGTGTTCGGGTTCCAGCCCCAGCCCCAGTTCGAGCTGATGCCGCTGTAGGGCACGTCGTTGACCTGGTTGTGGCTGATGGTGTCGTACCGCGCGTAGCCCTGGAAGATGCCGACGCCGCCGGTGTACTCGACGGCCACGTGGTGCACCCAGTTGTCGGCGATCGTGTTGTCGGCCGGGATCACGGCGAGGTCAGCGGGATTGGCGTCGGCGCCGTTGCCGATCTCGATGCCGTTGGCCGAGATGTCGGTGAAGGTGTTGCCGGTGACCGACGAGTCGTGCACGTACTGGCCCAGTTGCAGGCCGGCCGCGCCCAGGTGCTGGAAGGTGTTGCCCTGCAACGAAAGGCCCTCGGTGTGGTCGAAGACCACGTTGCCCGGGGTCATGGTCCAGTTGCCGTACGGGCAGGTGCCGGGATTGGTCTGGGAGAACCGGTTGCACGAGCCCTGCCGGTCCCAGGCGTCCGGGCCGGTGAGCCGCATGTTGGCCTGCACCTCGGAGAAGCCGTCCGGCCCGCTGGACTCCGTCCAGCCGCCGTACTGCACGGTGATTCCCTTGAAGCTCAAGCCGCGCAACGGGTTCGACGCCGTGCCGGTGCCATGGACGATCGTCTGGAGGCGCGGGATCTCGACGTCGGCGCTGCGCAGGTCCTGGCCCTCACGCGGCATGTAGTACAGCGTGTGCGACGGCTTGTCCAGGTAGAACTCGCCCGGGTTGTCCAGCAGCTCCCGCGCGTTCTCCACGTAGGACGGTTGGTCGATGTTGACGCCGTACGGCTTCTTGGTCGAGTTGTCGAAGCACGGCTGCTTCATGGTGATGGTGTTGCCGGACACCGAGGCCACGCCGCAGCGCACCTCGGTCCAGCTGACCTCGTACACGAACTCGACGTCGGACGGGTTGTGCCAGCCCTCGATCGTGGTGTTGGAGGTGGTGTAGCCGGTCGAGGTCCGGCTGAAGCCGGTCGGGTTCTGCCCGGAGGCCCGAGTGGCCCGCACGCCGTCCACGTACAGCTGCCGGGTGTCGGTGCCGGCCGGGACGTTGGCCGACCAGACGCCGCCTGCGCCCTGCTTCCAGCCGTTGACCTGCTGGCCGCCGCTGAGCACCGGGTGCGCGCCGGGCGCGGCCTGGTAGCTGACGGTGTGGCCGCCGGTCGCCGAGTCGCCGGCCGCCGCGTCCAGGCTGAACGTCTTGTCCAGCCGGTAGGTGCCGTTGGCCAGGACCACCGTGATGTCGGACGACATCGACGCGGTGGCGTTGCGGACCTTGCCCTGGGCGGTGCGCAGATCGCAGGGATTCTGCTGGCTGCACACCGAGCCGTGGCCGTCCGGCGCCGCGTAGAACGTGGTGCCGGCCGCGGCTGCGGCGTCCGAAGTGGACACGACGACCGTGCCGGCCGCCAACAGCACGGCTAACGCCGCGCCCGTGAAACGATGGTGCATGGACACTCCCGAGACATCGTTGAAACGGTTACTCCTTGGTGGCCCCGGCGAGCATCCCCGACACGAGGGTGCGCTGGGAGAACAGGAACAGCACGAGCACCGGCAGCACCGCGACGATGATGGCCAGTGCCAGCTCGGGGCTGGTGATGTTCAGGCCGGCGCCGGCGACCGGATTGAACGACGGCGTCGACGACAGCAGCTGGTTGAGCCCGACCTGGATCGGGAACGCGTCGCTGCTGGGCAGCACCAGGTAGGGCAGGAAGAAGTTGTTCCAGTTGCCGACGAAGCTGAAGAACGCCACCAGCCCGACCACCGGCGTGGCCAGCGGCAGCGCGATCCGGGTGAAGATCTGCCACTCCGACGCCCCGTCCAGCCGGGCCGCCGACAGCAGCTCGCGCGGCAGGCTGGTGGCGAAGTAGATGTACACCAGGTACACGCCGAACGGGTAGAACGAGAACGGCAGGATGATCGACCACGCGGTGCCGATCAGGTGCACCAGGTTGAGCTCGAGGAACACCGGCAGCACCAGCGCGGCCGACGGCATGATCATGACGATCAGGGTGACCGTGAGCAGCAGCTTGCGTCCCCGGAACCTGGTCAGCGCCAAGGCATAGCCGGCCGGAATGCTGGTGACCAGCGTGACGATCAGCGCGCCGACCGCGTACACCGCCGAGTTGCGCAGCCACACGAACAGCACGCCGTCCTCGAAACTGGTCAGATGCTGCCAGGCCAGGCCGATGTTGGCCAGCGATCCGAACGACAACGGCGACTCGCCGGCCAGCTGCCCGGCCGTCTTCGTCGGCGCCAGCACCAGCCACAGCGCCGGCAGCACGAAGAAAGCCAGCAGCACCAGCAGGATCACCGTCACGACGGTCACGCCGAGAACGCGTCTCATTGCTCATCCACCTTGAACAGGCCCGACCTTGTCACCAGCAGTCCGGCCCCGAGCAGGCCGATCACCAGCAGCACCAGGGAGATCGCGGCGGCCCCGTTGAAGTCGCCGTGCTGGAACGCGTAGGAGTAGGCCAGCTGGTTGGGCGACCAGGTCGGGCTGACCCGGCCCAGCGAGGCCGTCTGCAACAGCTGCGGCTCCACGAACAGCTGCGTGCCGGCGGCGAAGGCCAGGATCACCATGTACACAATCCACTTGCGGATCATCGGGATCTGGATGTGCAGGGCCAGCCGCCACGGGCCGGCGCCGTCCATCCGGGCCGCCTCCAGCACCTCCTGTGGAATGTTGTTCAGCGCCCCGTACATCACCACGATCCAGCCGCCGGCCCCGGTCCAGAACGCGATCAGCGCGAAGATCAGCGACAGCTGGCCGGGGGCGAGCACCTCGGCGAAGGTGTTGAGGCCCAACGACTTCAGCAGCCAGCCGACCGGGCTCACCGACGGGTCCAGCATGAACAGCCACACCAGCACGCTGGCCACACCGGCCAGCGCGCCCGGGATGTAGTACAGGAACCGCAGCGCCGCGGACAGCGGGGCCGGCATGCGGCTGCGCAGCACCACCGCCACGCCGACCGTGAGGATCACGATGAGCAGCAGCCAGAACACCAGGTACACCAGGATGTTGCCGAACGCCGGCCAGAACCGGTAGTCCTGGAGCACCCGGACGAACTGGTTCAGCCCGGTGAACTGCCCGCGCACGTTGGTGAACGCCAGGTACACCGCGTACAGGGTGGGCAGCACGCCGAAGGCCAGCAGCAGCACCACATATCCGCTGACGAACAGCGGCCCGGAGATCCCGGCGGCCCGGACCCGCCGCGCGGTGGCGCGGCGAGCCGGGGCGACCAGTGGAGTGTCCACAGTGGTCACTGCGTGGTCACCGTGTAGCCGACGGACTTGGCCTCGCTGGCGATCTCGTTCTGCCACAGCGGAAGCGTCTCGGTCAGCGTCCTGCCCGCGGTCACCGCCGGCAGCACGACACTGGACCACGCCGTGGCGTCGCTGAACTTCGTGTTGCCCCACCCGGTCCAGACCTCGTCGGCGGCCTGCTGGAACACACCGGACACGTCGGTGGCGAAGTAGTCCTTGTTGGCCGGGTTGGCCAGCCACGCCTTGGCGCCGGGGGAGTAGGCCGGGTAGGTCGGCGCGCCCTTGAGGTTGTCGTCCGACGTGGTCAGCCAGGACGCCAACGCCGTGGCGGCCTTGAGGTTCCTGCTGTGCGAGGAGATCATCCACACGCCACCGCCGACATTGCCGGTGTACGTCTTCGACTCGCCCTGCCACTTCAGCGGGGCCGCGGCGGCCAGCTGCCCGGCCGGCGTCTTGAACGCCGAGTCGAACAGGTACTTGCCGTACCAGGACGGGCCGTAGGCCATCAGCACCTTGCCGGCGTTGTCCTTGGCGAAGCCCTGTCCGAAGAAGCCTTGCTTGGACACGGATCCGGCCTTGACCAGGTCGTCGAGCAGCCAGGCCATCTTGGTGCAGTGCGGGTCCTGGAGGTTGGACCGCAGTGTCTTGGCGTCGGTCAGCTGCTGGGCCGGGCACTGCGCCGACCAGAAGTAGGACTCGTGCGAGTTGGTGTCGCCGATCGCGCCGACCAGGTAGCCGGGGTGCTCCTTGGCCACCTTCTCGCCCAGCGCCTGGTACTCCTCCCAGGTCGTGGGCACCTGGTAGCCGAACTGGTCCAGCAGGGACTTGTTGTACCACAGCACGACCTGGGCGATGTCGTTGCGCAGGCAGTAGGTGTGGCCGTCGAACTGGCACGGCGCAAGGGATCCGGTGGCGAAGTTCTTCAGCGTGTCGGCCGGCACCAGGCCCTCGTCGACCGGGGCCGCGAACGCTTGCGCGCTCGGGCCGGTCGGCTGTGAGGCCCAGGTGACGTCGGTCGGCGACGCGAACACCACGTCCGGCCAGCCGCTGCCGGTCCGGTCGAACAGCTGCACCTTGGTCTGCAGATACGTTGAGCCGTCAGCGGATCCGTCGTAGGTGACGACGTCCATCGGCACGGTCGGATTGGCCTTCTGGTAGGCCTGCACCGAGGGCAGCCGGGTCGAGTCGGCCCAGACGGTGATCTTCGCGGTGGCGTCCTGGGGCTGGGGCGTGAAGCTGGCCGCCGTGGTTTCGGTGGCGGCGTTGGGATCCGCGCTGGCGCAGGCGGCGGCGAGCACGCCGATGGCGAGCACGGCCGTGAGCGCGTGGACGAGGCGGCGCTGGTGTGACGTCATTGTCGGTCCTTCGGGGCGGGGTGGAAAACGATCAGGCGGCGCGCTCCACGTACGGCGACAGGGTGGCGCCGTAGCCGAATTCGGCGGGGAGGGCGATGCCGGGCGAGGTCGGGGCGTGGACGAGCCCCTCGGCGTCCACGTGGCGTTCCCGCCGGACGGACGTCGACGTCACCAGCGACTCGTAGTACGTGGTGTTCGAGATGGCCATGCACAGGTGGTGGTTCGGGATGTCCGAGCCGTGCACCTCCGCGCGCAGCCGGTAGGCGTCGGCCAGGTGCGCGGTGCGCATGGCCCCGGTGATTCCGCCGCGCAACGTGGTGCCGGTGCGGACACCGAACGTGGCGGCCCCGGCGGCGATGAAGTCGCCGGAGTTCATGTGCGCGCCGTCCGAGGTCTCGGCCACCAGTAGCGGCACCCGGACCTGCGTGGCGAGCTGTTTGTACGCCGTGACACTGAATTCGCGCATCGGCTCCTCGTACCAGAGGTAG
The DNA here is from genome assembly GCF_028622115.1 of Kutzneria chonburiensis. Lineage (NCBI taxonomy): Bacteria > Bacillati > Actinomycetota > Actinomycetes > Pseudonocardiales > Pseudonocardiaceae > Kutzneria > Kutzneria chonburiensis. The sequence continues at coordinate 3,570,878 of NZ_CP097263.1, read as the reverse complement.
TCGGCCTCGCTCAGCGCCTGTCCCAGGTACACGGCGTCGGGCAGGTCGAAGCCGGCCGAGCCGTCGTACATCAACGGTACCTCGGGGCCCACATGCTCCCTCAGCGCGAGGCACAGCGCGGCGTCGCGCCGGGCGTCGCCCCAGGCGTGCAGCTTGATGCCGCGATAGCCCAGTTTGAGGCATTGGTCGGCGACGTCGAGGAATTCCTCGGTACTGTCGAAAGTGGACGTTGAGGCGTAGGCCGGGATCGCGTCGCGGTAGCCGCCGAGCACCTGCCACACGGGTTGGCCGTAGAGGCGGCCGGCGAGGTCCCAGAGCGCGATGTCCACCAGCCCCAGGGTGGGCAGCGGGAGCTCGTGGATCCGGTCCAGCTCCCACATCCGGTGCCAGATCCACTCGCGGCGCAACGGATCCTGGCCGACCAGCTCGTCCCGGAACAGCCGGTCCACGAGGTCGTCCAGCAGCACGGCCGCCCCCGGGCGGGCGAACACCGCGACGCCTTCGACGCCGGCGTCCGTGCCGATGCGCAGCACCGCGCCCTCGCCCTTGGCCGGGCTGCCGGCCAGGCCGTCGCGCCAGTGGAACGGCGGATCGGTTGCCGGGACGTGGATCCGGTGCGACTCGACGTGCGTGATCTTCAAGGTCCGTCCAGTGTGGAGTGTCGCGGGCAGGGGCATCGCCACGCCGGGTCCGCGGCGTGGTGCTGGAGTTGTGGCGTCAGTCGAGCTTGAACATCCGGTTGCGGATCTTGCGTTCGAACTGGCGCTGGGTGGTGTCGATGTGGGCGGCCATCAGCTGCACCGCCCGGTCCGGGTCGCCGTCGGCGATGGCCTCGGCGATGGCCAGGTGCTGGCGGCCGGCGACCTCCAGCGAGCCCGGCACGTCGCCGTGGAACAGCAGGGTGTCGGTCTGCGCGGCGAAGCGCCGCACGTTGACCACGTTGGCCTGGAGGAAGATGTTGTCGGCGGCGATGGCCACCGCGTCGTGGAAGTGCTTGTCCGCCTCGGCAAAACCCTGCACGTCCATCGCCGCCCCCGTGCGCAGCGATTCCGCCGCGGTCTCGCGGAGCTTGCGCACCTGGATGGGCGTGGCCAGCGAGGCCGCGCGGCGGGCCGTCTCCGTCTCGACCAGCCGGCGGAAGTCCAGCAGCATCGACACGTGGGCCATGTCCGTCGGCTGGAAGTGGGCCAGCTCCTCGTCGGCCGCCGTCTTGTCGGACGCCGCCACGAAGATCCCCGCGCCGCGTCGGACGTTGAGGCGTCCGATCGCCGCCAGCACCTTCACCGCCTCACGCATCTGGTTGCGGGTCGTGCCCAGCAGTTCGGCCAGGCCCTGTTCGGTCGGCAGCCGGTCGCCCGGGCGCAGGTTCTGCTCCGCGATGTGCTGGAGCAGCCGCTCGGCCACCAGCTCATATCCCGGCCGGTACCGCTCGCCCTGGTTGTCGTCCTGCCGTTCCGCGCTGTCCCCCACCGGCACTCCCTCGTCATGAAGCCGACTCATTGCCGATGAGTATGAACGATCGCCGGCCAGACGCAAGGTCTGCCGGGAATGAGTATGATTAATCCGGAGCGTGACCGCCGGTTCACCCTCCGCCCAGAAGGGCAGAGTTCCGGGTTTTCGGTGCTCAGGCCGGGTGGCGCCTTGCTTCACTGGCGGTCGATCAGGACCGTTTGCGAGCAAGGAGCCCTTTCCCATGCGCAGAGCCCTGCTGGCCACCGCCGTCGCCCTCGGCCTGTCGGCCGCGCTGCTACCCGCGACCGCGCAGGCCACTCCCGGCCATGGCATCTCCGCCGTCACCGTCTTCGACCAGGTGGCCGGCGACACCGACTACGTGTTCAAGGAGATCACCATCCAGCCCGGCGGCGCCACCGGCTGGCACTACCACCCCGGTCCCGTCAAGGCCTGGGTCAAGCAGGGCGTGTTGACCCACAACAAGTCCGACTGCTCCCTGGACGGCATCTACCGGCCCGGCGACTTCATCCAGGAACAGCCCGGCGACGGCTACGTCCACATCGGACGCAACCTCGGCACCACTCCAGTTGTGCTGGAAGTCCTCTACGAGGCCCCCGTCGGCCAGCCCGTGGCGATCGACGCCCCCAACCCCGGCTGCCCCTTCAACTAGTTCCGAACGAGGAATGTCCCGGCCCGGCAGCTGCCGGGCCGGGACATTCCTCGTTCGGGGTCAGATCAGGCCGAGGGACGCCAGGTCGGTGGCGTACTTACGGATGAGGTCGGCGGTGATGTGGGGGATGTCCTTGTCGGGGCCGATCTTGGCGGCCTGGACGGCGGCCTGGAAGCGGGTGGCGGGGATCCCGGCGCCGTTGACGGCCTCGGAAGGTGCGGCGTAGGCGTGGAGGAGGGGGAGGAGGGAGTGCTGGCGCTGGCGCTCGGGGAGGGCGCGGAGGGCCTGCTCGAGGCGGGTGAACCAGGTGTCGTAGTCCTCGATACGGGTGATGGGGTGGCCGGCGGCAATGAGCCAGTCGACGATGACGTCCAAGGAGATGCCGTCGGCGTGGGGGTTGAGGACGTTGAAGGTCCGGTAGCCGGCGAGGGTCTCGGTGCCGATGGTGGCGATGGCCTCGGCGGTGAAGTCGGCGGGCAGACCGTCGTAGTGGGCGGGACCGGAATCGGGGCGGTAGAAGGAAGACGGGGCGATGCCGGTGGCGATGAGGCTGAGCAGCAGGCGGGTGAAGACGTCGGGGACGTTGAGCTGGCCCCGGTAGCGCGAGTGGGCCAGGATCATGTCGGAGCGGAAGACGGAAACGGGCAGGGAGCAGAGGTCGAAGGCCTCGCGGAGGAGGACCTCGCCGGCCCACTTGCTGGTGGCGTAACCGCTGGCGTAGCCGGAATCCAAGGTGCGGACGGGACTGGTGACGCGGATGTCGGCGTCCTCGTCGCCGCTGGCGGTGTCGTCGAAGACGACGGCGACGGTGGACAGATAGGTGATGGGCTTCAAGCGGGTGGTGAGGGCCAGGCGGATGAGCTCGGCGGTGCCCACAACGTTGGGCCCGAACAGCTGGTCGTACGGCAGCACGTGGTTGACGAGCGCGGCGGGGTGCGAGATGTGGTCGACGGTGTCGGCCAAACGCTGCCAGGTCGCGGAATCCAGGCCGAGGTCGGGCTCGCCGATGTCGCCGGCCAAGACCTCCAGGTGCGAGGCGGCCAACGAGCGGAAGCGCTGGAGCAACTCGGGATCGCCGCTGTCGAAGGCGTCCTCGAGGCGTGCGGCGGCAGCGGCGGTGTCACGGCCGCGGACGATGCAGATGAGCTTGCCGCCGACGGAAGACAGCCGCTCCAACCACTCCAGGCACAGGAACCGGCCGAGGTAGCCATTGGCCCCGGTGAGCAAAACCGTCCTAATAGGACCATTGAACGCCGGCAGTGCAGCGGCGGCGGCCAACGTCTCGGCGTCGATGAACTCGGCCAGCTTCAGATCGGCGGCACGGGCCGGCGAGCCGCTGTGCACGGTGGCGAAGGTCGGCCGGGAAGAGCCGGATTCCACCTCGGCGGCGATGATCTCGGCCAGCCGGCGCAAGGTGTTGGCGGCGCTGATCACGACGCCGACCGGCACGTCGACCTGGAAGATCTCCTTGAGCAGGGTGGAATACGTGAGCGCGGACAGCGAATCGCCGCCGAGGTCGGTGAAGTGAGCGTCGGCCGACGGCACGCCGGCGGAGCTGCCGAGCATGGCCTGCGCGGCCCGCAGCACAGCGGGCAGCACCGGCTGCTGACGTCCGCCCTGCCGCAGCTGCTCCAGCTCGCCGGTCTCCCGCTCGGCCAACGTGGCGTACAGCTGTTCGAGGCGATCGCCGTACCGGTCTTTGAGTCGCGGCCGCATCAGCTTGCGGATATCCGACAGCAGGCCGTTTTCGGTGCTGAAGGGCTCGGTCTCGATGATGAAGTCGCGGGGGATCTCGTACGAGTTGAGCCCGGTCTCGCGAGCGATCTGCTGCAACGACGCGGCAATGTCGGCGTGTGACGCGCCGTCGGCCGGCACGACCACGGCCAGCAGATAGGACCGCTCGCTGCTGCCGTACACGTAGATCTGGCGCACCAACGGGCTCGCCGCGTACAGTGCGTCCAATTTGGACACCGCGACGAACTCGCCCTGGGACAGCTTGAGCACGTTCTTGCGGCGGTCCACGTACATCAGGTGCCCGGGCGCCGTCTCGGCCATGATGTCGCCGCTGCGGTAGTACCCGTCCTCGGTGAAGAACTCGGCGTTGAGCTCGGGCCGCTTGTAATAACCCGGAATGATCGTCGACGTCCTGAGGTGCAGCTCGCCACGCGGATACGGGGTGTCGGTACGGAAATAGCCCAGCTCCGGCACGTCGTCCAGCCGGTAGTCGATCACCGGTGGCCGCGGCACCACACCGTCGACCATGATCGCGCCGGCTTCGGTGGAGCCGAAGGCGTCGATGAGCGGGAAGCCGAGGCAGGCGGTGATGAACGCGGCGGTGTCGGCCGACAGCGGCGCGGAGCCGGTCGCGGCCCACACCATGCGACCGCCGAGGAAAGTCTTACGCAGCTTGGCGAAATCCTCGTCGCGGTGCCGCTGGTACAGCATCTCGCATACCCGTGGCGCGAGCATCAGCTCGGACGGGCGGGCCAGCTCGATGTCGTCGAACAGCGTGGAAAGGTCGCTGCGCGCGGTGAAATGCGTGATACCGCCGTTGGACAGCGACTTGATCAACATGGCCCGGCCGGCGACGTGGCTCATCGGCATGTAGCTCAGGCCGATGGCCGGATGTCCGCCCTCCTCGGGAAACCAGCCCCGCCACAGGCCGCTGACCAGCCGCGCCGGGTACATCGCGCCCTTGGGCGCGCCGGTGCTGCCCGAGGTGTAGACCAGCAGGGCCAGCTCGTCGGACTCCCATTCGTGGGCCGGCCGGGCCGGCAGCGCACGACCGTTGGCGATCACGCCGGCCAGTGGGTCGAGCACGACAGGGCGGTCGCTCTCGGCCAGACGTCGTTGGGCCGCTTGGAATTTCTCACGCTGGTCGTCGACATCGGGGTGGTAGTCGAACACGATCACGCGGCGCAGCGAGGCCAGCCCGGCGGTGGCCTCGATGGCCACGTCGACCAGCTCGATGCTGGTCGCGACGAGTACCGGCTCGGCCTCGGCGACGATCGGCGCGAGGTGCCCGGCGGTCGCGGAGTTCTGCAACGGCACCGCCACCGCGCCGCTGTGCACGCAGGCCAGGTCGACCACGGTGTAGTCGCCGCTGGTGAAACCCAGTGTGCAGACGATGTCGCCCGGCTTGAGCCCGTGCTCGCGCCAGTCGGCGGCGATCGCCGCGACCCGGTCCCGCACCTCGCCGTAGGTGATGGTGTCGTAGCGCGGCAGCAGACGTCGTGTGGTGCGGCCGGTCGCGGCATCCAGCACCGGCTCGGTGGCGCGGTCGGCCAGCGCCGGACGGTCCGCGTAGGTCGTCAGCACGGCTTCGATCTGACGGTGTAGTGGGGTGCTCGCGTCCCTGATCACCGCCGCGGCGGCCGGATCGGGCATCGCGGCCCGCAGCGCGGGGTCGGCGGCCAGCAACTCGGTCAGTCGGTCCTTGTCGGCATACGTGCGCAGCGTGTCTTCTTCCCCAGTTGGTTGCATAAATGAACTATCTACCTGTGGGTAACAACTCGTCCACACGGCGCAACTGTGACCACCGACTCATGGTGGTCGGGCCGTTACGTGCGGTAACATGCGCAGCTCAGTTGCGGGCGGTGTCCCGGATCGCCTGATTGAGGTCGGCGTGCGCGATGCCCAGCGCCTGCACCGCCACCTCGGTGTCCACGCACATGCCGTCGGCGTGCAGCCGAGCCATCATGGCCGGATTGAATCCGAGCACGATGCCATCCTTACGGGTCCGCAGCAGGCGATAGCGGATGACCAGCTGGGTCTCCCACCGGCGTAGCCGCCAGACCCGTTGCAGGGCATGGCCGCCGGCCACGGCGAAGCCGTGCAGCAGCCGGTGCCAGCTGACATTGGCCGTGGCAATGGGGAATTCGCCGTCCGCACGCTTGTCCAGGGCGGCCACGGCGGCGTCGGCCACCTCGGACACCGCCGCCACCGCGACCTCGCCCGGGTGGACCACGATTCCCTTGCCCTGGGCCAATTGCTCCAGCTGCGGGGCGAACGCCGACGGGCGGCCGGGCGTGTAGCCGAGCACGTACGGCAGCTCCAGCACGGCCAACGACATCTTGTCGCCAGCCGCCTGACGGGCCCACGACGTCTGTTCCAGCCGGCTCTGCACGTACGGACTTCCGTCCGGCAGACGGGATTCGGGGTGTTGGCGGTGCATGGTCGCGTAGAAGCTGCCGAGCAGCACCGACCGGTCGCAGCCGGCACGCCGGGCCGCCGCCAGCAGCCGCACGACCGGTTCGACGTTGCTGGCCCGGTAGTACGCGGCCGTGTCGATGTTCAGCGGCGAGTAGACCGCGGCCGTCGCCGCGTGCACCACGCCGTCGTGACCGGCCAACAGGTCGGTCAGCTCGTCGTCGGTGAGGCGGTTGACGTCGCCGGTGTGGAAGACGGCCGCGGCGGGCAGATGTTCCGACGGGGTGCGGCCCAGCACGGACACCTCGTGGCCTTGCCGGAGAAGCTTGTGGACGATGTGGTGGCCGACGAACCCGGTGCCGCCAACCAGCAGGACCTTCAAGAAACGTCTCCTCGCTCGAGCACACGTGCCGGCGCGGCCAGGACTTCCGCGACGACGGGGGAGTGGAAGTACAGGTCGGAGATGAGCAGCCAGCGCCGCGCCTCCTGCGCCGCCGTGCCGTCCTCCGTGCGACTGGCCGGCGGCACTGGCGGCGCGATCCGCCGGGGCCGGTTGGCCAGGTAGGCGGCCCGGCCGACCGCGAGGCCGGCGGCGTCGACCGCGGCGTCCAGCACGTCGCCGGTCAATCCCCTTGCGCGGCCGGCGGATTCGGCGTCGGCGTAGGTTTGTGGCGGCGTGAAGCGGCGCAGCGACTGCTGGAAGTCAGTCAGCTCGATCGTGCGGCGGTAGAGATTGTGCTTGGCCCGCAAGCGGAAGAGGTCGGCCAGTCGGGAACGGGACGGGTCGAGTGCTTCGGCCGGCAGCGTCCGCCACAGCTCCGACCACAGTGGATAGAGAGCGACGTAGGTGCGGTAGTACTGCCACCACAACCGCATGCTGTGCAACATATTCCGCACCGGTTGCAGGTATGGGCTGGACGTCAGCACGGAGTACAGGCCGGTGGCCGACAGGCCGAGCATGGTGCACGTGCCGGCGACGGCGATCGGCCAGCTCTCCACCTGCGCCTGCGCCCACGGCGGCACGACCCCGCTGAGCAGGGCGATCTGGTAGCCGGCCACGTGCACGTCGGTGATCATGGAGATCAGCGCGCCCAGCGAGTAGATCCACAGCGTGATCGACAGCCACCGGACCGACGCGGCCTTGCGGGCCCAGCGCAGGTTGACCCGCACCAGCTCCTGCAACGGGTACACCAGATAACAGGCCAGCAGCAGCCACGCCAGCGGCCCCGCCGGCGAGTCGGCCGGACCGCCGGTCATGAACCGGCCCTGTGGCCCGAAATCGAAGTCCCGTGCGTGCGGGGCCAGCGCGAACAGCCCGATGAAGACGGTGCATGAGAGCAGGACACCCTTGAGGTGCCGCGACATCTGCCGCGCTGACACCTCCGGCTCGTCGAGCGTGAAGTAGACGAAGCAGAGCATGAAGTACTGGCACAGGATGCCGGTGACGATGTGCGCCGGCCAGGTCACGTTGGCGTCGCCGATGACCAGCCACGGCGAGATCTGCGGCATGCGCACGGCCGAGGCGGCGAAGGCGAATAGCGCGCCGAGGCCCAACGCCCGCAACTGGGGCGCGCGACCGCCTTGGGCCAGCCGGTGCAGCACGGTGATCACGGCGACCAGCGACGTCGCCGCGCCGATCGGCACGGCCGCGGCCAGGTTCACGAGCGCTTGCGCGGGCCGAGGGTGGACATGAAACGGGCGATCACCGCGAGATCCTCGGGATCCGGCGGCGGGATCGGGTGGATCAGATGGGCCCGCGACACCCGCAGCGCCAGCTCGGTGGCGAACCGCTCGGCCGCGTCCTCCTGCTCGTCGACGTAGCCGCAACCGGACCGGCACAGCCCGGCCCGCACGGTCCGCTGGATGACCTGCGGCTGTAGATCGGGCAGCAGCGCGGACATCAGCCGCAGTTGCAGGCCGTCAAGGTCCTCTGTGGACAGATGGCCGAGCACCATGTGCGCCACCTCGTGGAAGACGGCGTGGCGCTGGGTGGCCTGCGGCGCGGTGTCGTCGTACACGATGCAGTCGAGTCTGGGGGCCTTGACCCACAGGCCGGAGAACGGCGCTGCCACGTCCGGCACCACCTCGGAGAACGGCACCAGGCTCACCGGACGGCCGCGGGACGCGGCCAGCCGCCGGACGAACTCCTCCAGGTCGGTGCCGACCGGCACCGCCGCCATCAGGTCCCGGACGGCCCGCGTGACCTGCCGGTGCCGGTGGCCTCGGCGCAACCACGACGTGAGACGCAACGGAATACCCCCAAGGATGGTGCTCGGTCAGACCTCGTGCTCGGCGTCGCGCTCGCGGACGTGGCGCAGCACCGCGGCCAGCACGCTCAGCGATGACGTGTCGCCGAGCTGGCGGGCGGCCATCGGCATCAGGTCGGCGAGCAGGTCGAGCTGCTCGGACACGCTCGCGATCAGCTTGGCGTCGGTGTCGGTGAGGTAGGCGGCGGGCACGCCGAAGTGCTCGGCCAGCGCCTGGAGCAGCTTGAGCCCCGGATCATCCTCGGAGCCGTCGCGGACCCGGCGCAGCTGGGCGACGTCGACGCCGATCGCCGCGGCCACCGCGTCGTCGGTGTACGGCGGCGCGGCCGGCCCGTTCGGCCGGACCTTGTCGAACAGGTTGTTCACCCGCTCCTGCACGGACGGCTGTCTCACGTACAGCGGCAGGTCGCCGACCGGGATGGCGTCCTTGACCAGGTACGTGACGTCCACGCCGAAGAAGTCGGCCAACTTCTGGATGAGCTTCAGGTTCGGGTTGTCGCGCTGGCCGGAGCGCAGCTGCGTGACGTACGTGTCGGTCGAGCCGATGGCCCGGGCCACCGCGCTGTGGCTGTACTCGGTGCGGCGGCGCGGGGCGTGCGGGTTGCCGGTGGCGGCCACGTCACGGGCGTGCTGGTGATCGGAGACGGGGCGCAGCTGCCGGGCGAACAGCGCCTGGATCTTCGCCGCCAGCGGCCCCGGCACGCCTGGTGTCCCCATGTGGCGAGGGTAACTGAGGTGCCGTTCCTGACGATACGTCTGGTGAAACCAGCTGGAGGTTGCAACCGGCAACATTTCGACCTCAATCGAATAGGTTCACCGGCGGTGAGCTGGGAATATCGGCCGGTCACGGTCGTAGTCACGTCGACCGAAACCGCTGCTCTGTTCGAGTGATACCGCTCTTCGTAACGGTGTTATGAGTTGGAGTTGATGGAATGCTGGGGCACCTGGACGGTCGTGAGGCCGTGTCGGCGGCCCGTAGGGGGAGGGGGCGGGTCACTCGCCTCCGTTCGCCGGCGCCGTCCGGCTCGACGGGTTCCCCAGCCCCGGAGCCGGATCGCTCACGATCTCCGTTCGGCCCGCTCGCGCATCGTTTCCCCGGCGCGGGCGGGCCGTTTTCCGATTCGGTCACGCTCACCGTGCGTGTGCCCACACGTCGCGGTTACGGGCCCGGTTGGTCGAGGCGGGCCAGGCGCTGGCCGGTGCGCGGTTGACCGAGACGTCTCGTGACGGCCAGGTTCAGGCCACTGTGGACGGTACGGGTGTGGTGCTGGGACTGGCGATCGCCGACCGGCGATGGAGTTCCGACATTCCCGGGCTCGATCTGATCAAAGGGCCGGGGAGCGACCGGTCGTTCATCGCGCAACCCGCGGTGGGGGACATGATCGAGTCCGTCGACCCGCCCGGGATGAAGGAGATCGTGCTCACCACCATCGAGAGCGACTGCCTGATCGACCGCCAGATCAAGACGAAGCTCATGATCGCGCTGGGTGTGGGCGGGATCGTGCTGGTCGGTCTGGGCGGTCTGTTGCTGCTGATCAGGAATCTGCGAGGCAGGCAGCCACAGCCGTGGCCTCCGGTGCGTTGAGCTGGCGGTAGATCGCCAACGCCTGCCGCCAGTGCTCGCGGGCTTCGGCGCTGGTGCGCGCCGAATGCGCGATGCCGTCGTGGGCGCGGGCCTGCACGAGGAGTTCCCGCAACGTGACGGCGATGTCCAATGCCTCGCGGTGGGCGTCGGCCGCCTGGGCGGGAGAGCCCTGCTGGCGCAGGGTTTCGCCGAAGTTGTTGAGGGCACGGGCCAGCAGGTAGTTGTTGTCGGTCTCGCGGGCCAGGTCGATGGCGCGGCGGTGGTGGTCGACGGCCTTGGCGTGGTCGCCGATGTTGCGGTACGCGGAGCCGACGTTGTCGAGGGCGTGCCCCTCGATCTCGGCATGCCCGATGCGGCGGCCGATCTCCAGGGCCTGCCGGTAGTGGGCCAGGGCGGCGTGGTGGTCGGCGGTCCGTTCGTGCACGTTGCCGATGTTGTTGAGGGTACTGGCCTCCCCGACGACATCGCCGATCTCGCGGGCGATGGCCAGGGCGTCTTCCTTGTGCCGCAAAGCTTCCTCGTAGCGGCCCAGGTACTCGGTGACGTTGCCGAGGTTGTCGAGGGCTCGCGCCCGGCCGGGGCGGTCGCCGACCTCGTCGGCGACGCGGGCGGCCTCGGCGAATCGGCCCAACGCCTGCTCGTAGTTGCCGAGGTGCTCGTCGACCAGCCCGATGTTGTTCAGTGCCCGGACGGCCACGCTGCGATCACCGGTGTCCAGGGCCTGGAGGTAGCGGTCGAGCGCCTCGCGCGGCCGGTCGAGCCGCCAGAAGATCACGCCGAGATTGCACAGGATAGCGGCCCTGGCCTCGGGTTCGGCGCTGCGGGCCGCGCAGGCGTGCAGCAGCTGGGCCTCGTGGTAGTACGCGCCGTTGTCGAGATAGCGGTGCAGGATGGCGGAAAGCTGCCCGACCTGGCGGGCCGAGGCGACCGGGGCGACGGCGATCAGGTTGGCCCGCTCGGCATCCAGCCACGCGTTGGCCTCGTCGATGTCGGCGAAAGTTGGCGCGTGCGTGGTCGGGGAGACCTTGGGACGGCGGTCCTTCTCGTACTCGACGGCGACGTCCATGGCCAGCGAGGCCGCGTAGACGTAGTGGTCGATCAGCCGCGTGGTGGCCTCGTCGCTCTCCGACGGCGTGACCAGCTCGCGGGCGTAGGTGCGGAGCAGGTCGTGCATGCGGTAGCGGCCGTCCTGCTCCTCGAGCAGGTGCCCGCCGACCAACGCGGCCAGCGTGTCGGCGTCGCCGGTCAGCGCGGCCGCGGCGTAGGCGTCGAAGTCCCGACCGGGATGCAGGCCCAGCAACCGGAACGCATCGGCGACGGGCGTGGGCAGCTGCCGGTACGACCAGGAGAACACCGCCCGCACCGCGGTCATCGGATCGCCGCCGGCGGCCAACAGGTCGAGTTTCCGGGTCTCCAGACCGAGTTCGGCGACGAGGTCGGACAGCGGACCGCGACGGGACACGGCCAGCTCGGCGGCGACGCGTAGGGCCAACGGGAGGCGGGCGCACTGCTCGGCCAGCTCACGGGCAGCAGTCGGCTCGGCATCGACGCGCGCGCCGATCAGACGGCGTAGCAAGGCGATCGCGGTGTCCATCGGCAGCAGATCGAGGTCCAGCCGGCGCGCGCCCTCCCGGGCCACCAGGCCGGCCAACGAGTCGCGGCTCGTCACGACCACCCGGCTGGCGGAGTCGCCCGGCAGCAGCGGACGGACCTGCTCGGCCGATTCGGCATTGTCCAGCAACACAAGCAGCCGTCGGTCGGCCAACTCGGTGCGGTAGCGGGCGGCCAGTTCGTCCAGCTCGCGCGGGCGCTCCTCGACGCCGAGGCTGCGCAGGAAGCCGTCCAGCACGGCGACCGGGTCCTGCGCCGGCTGCGGCCCGAAGCCGCGCAGATCCGCGTACAGGCAGCCGTCGGGGAAGCTCGATGCCGCCTGATGGGCCCAGCGCAACGCCAGCGCGGTCTTGCCGACGCCGGCCGTGCCGCTGATCGCCGACACCGGTTCGGTTGACAGCGCTCGGAGTTCCGCGTCGCGGCCGACGAAGATCAAGGGGTCCCGGGGCAGCTGCTGGGGTCGGGTTCGGAGCCGGACCGCCGGGCCGCTGAGTGGGTCGCCGCGCAGCATCCGCTGGTGCAGGTCGCGGATCGCCGGACCCGGCTGGACGCCGAGTTCCTTGTCCAGCAACGCATGCAGCCGCCGGTAGGCCCCGAGCGCCTCGGCCTGCCGGCCGCCGACGTACAGGCTGGTCATCAGCTGGCCCCACAGCCGCTCACGTAACGGGTACTGCGTTACCAGGCCGTCGAGCTCGGCCGCGAGACCGGCGTGCCGGCCGAGGGCCAGCCGGGCCTCGATCCAGTCCTCGATGGCCTCGATCCGATGTGCGGCAAGGCGTTCCACGTCGTGCCGCAGGTCGTCCGGCACGGTCAGACCGTCCAGGACCGGCCCGCGCCAGAGGCCGACGGCCAGCTCCAGACGCCCAGCGGCCACCTCCGGCCGCCCCGCCGCGAGCTCGCGGCGACCCTCCTCGAACAGCACGTCGAAGCGCAGGGCGTCGAGCTGATCAGGCGTGACCCGCAAGGTATAGCGGCCTTGCCTGGCCTCGATGCTCGGGCCTTCGCCGTCGGCCGTGCGGATCAGGCCGCGCAGCTCGGCGACGTGCGTGCGCAGATTGGACGACGCCGAGGCGGGCGGACGGCCGCGCCACAGCCAGTCGGTGAGGCGGCCGACGGGCACTGCGGTGTTCGGCCTAAGGGCCAGGACACCGAGCACCAGGCCGGTCATGCGGCGGCTCGGTGCCGCCGTGCCGTGGATCCGCAGCGGACCCAGCACGCCCAGTTCCATCGCACCCCTGCCGATGTGCGCCGCTGTGTGCGGTGGCGGCAAATCATACGCCCCGGCGGGAATGCCTTGCCGTGACCGAGAGGTGGACAGATGCGAAGATCACGATGGCTGGCCGCGCTGGCGATCGCCGGCTGCCTGGTCGCCGGGGCGGTCCCGGCGACCGCCGCGCCGGCCACAACGGTTCTGGGCGCCGGTGCCGACGGCTGCACCAGCGCCCGCGGCGCGGTCGTGCCGACCGCCGCGTCCGGCGGCCTGTTCGCCGAGGCGCTGAGCCGGCACGTCACCTGGCTCACCACCCTGAGCTGCACCGCGACCGGGATCCGGCACGACGGCGCGCCCAGGGTGAACAACCTGTTGTCCAACAACTGGTCCGGCTACCAGGTCACGCAGCACGCCAACTACGCGCAGGGCGGCTGGACCGTGCCGACCGTGACCGCGCCGGTGCCCGGCTACTCCACCACCGGCTACTACTCGTCGACGTGGGCCGGCATCGGCGGCGGCTTCAACGCCGGCAACGGGGCGCTGATCCAGGCCGGCACCACGCAGGACGTCGCCCCGAACGGCGCCACGACCTACTACGCGTGGTACGAGATCGTCGGCGGCATCGGCGACACCGGCAGCGAGCGGCGGATCAACAACCTGCCCGTGCATCCCGGCGATTTCGTCGGCGGCGTCGGCCTGTACACGGCCAGCGGCGCCCAGGCCGGGGTCTGCAACTTCACCATCGGCACCTGCGTGAGCGTGCCGCTGACGTCGTCACCGCCCGGGACGACGGCCGAATGGATCGTGGAAGCCCCTTATTCCGGCGGCATTCTGCCGCTGGCCGACTTCCACACCGTGACGTTCTCCAACAGCTGCTGGGCCTTGGCCTACGTGCAGGGTGGTTCCTGTTCGTCCATCCGGGCCGGTGGGGCGCAGCCGATCAGCATGCAGCAGTACGCCTTCGGCTCTTACCAGACCGTCGCCATCCCCGGCGCGCTCAGTGCCGACGGCGGCGGGTTCACCGACGGCTACTACCAGCCGTTCCAGCAGGGTCCGCCCTGCGGCCATCCGGGCCAGCCGGCCTGTCCGTGATGTCCTGACGTTTCACCGCCCGCAGCACGGTGTCGTTCACGTGGCCCGTTCCCTCCGGGGCCGGCACCGTGCGCGGGCGCGTCTCGTTCACCAGCACCGTCCATGTGTCGTCCAACAGCTCGGCGATCTCCGCCGGCCAGTAGAAGTCGTTGCGGTCGAACTGTTCCGGCAGCTCGTCGGGGGAGTGGCCGACCACGAGCACCGTGCCGGCCGGGGCCACCGCCGCGAGAATGTTGTGCAGCTGCCGGGGATTCGCCTTGGCCAGCGGGAAGTACTGCACCGACACCAGGTCGAACGAGTTCGCCGGCGGCGGCGCGACCGCCAGATCGGCCCGGGTCCAGGCGATGCCAATGCTCGGCCCGCTCGCCGCCCGGTCGATCGCCGTTTGCGAGATGTCCACGGCCGTCACCTGCCAGCCCTTCCCGGCCAGCCACCGGGCGTCCGCTCCCTCCCCACAGCCGACGTCCAGCGCCTGCCCCGGCGCGAGGTCCGTGACCTCCGTGACGAGCACGCCGTTCGGGTTGCCGCTGAACAGCTGTTCCCGGCTGCCGTAGAGATCGTCCCAGTACTGCTGGTCCATGGTCCGCATGCCTCGAACCTGCCCGACCAGCGGTAACGCCGGCAACGTTATTTGCCGAAACAGCAAAGGGTGGCCGCCGAACGGCGGCCACCCGTTGCCGGCTATCTGAACTCCACTCGCACGTCCAGGCCGGGATGCGCCTTCCGATAGGCGTCGACGCCGTCCTCGATGGCCTGCCGCAGCTCCGGCGCTACGCCGGGCGTGGTCATTCGCAGTCCGATCGGCGCGTCCTTGTACGCGTCCGCGATCTTGCGGCCGTCGGCCAGGTAGCCGTTGGCGCGAGCGTCGAGGTACTTGTCGAACTTGGCCGCCACCTGGTCCCTGACCCAGCCGGCCGGGTCATTGGCCCCGGTCATCGGGTTGCGCACGCTGACCGCGCTCTTCTCCTCCCACAGCACACCGCTCTCGATCTTGTCGAAGTCGGTGATCTCCACCCGCCCGCTCGCGGTCGGGCTGTTGTAGACCTTCTGCTCCGACGCGCCCTCGAGGAAGCCCGGGTGCTTGGCCATGTTCTCGAGGTTGTCGGCGGCGCCGTTGAGGCCGTCCATGGCCATCATCAGGCCGGTCGCGGTGAGGCCGGCGCCGGTGACGACCTGCTCGCCGGGACCGCCGAAGGCGCAGCCGACCAGGCCGGCGAGGCCGCCGAGCACGCCGCCGGGGATGGCTCCGACGCCGTCGAAGGCGAGGCCGACCGTGGCGCCGCCCTCGGCGCCGGCGGTGATCAGCTCGCCGCACGTCGCGACACCGCCGGCCACGTCGGCCAAACCGACCAGGGTGAGGCCGAGCCCGCCGCCGATCTCGATCAGGTGCTGGATCAGCGACAGCAGCTCGCCGGCGTGGTCGCGGACGAAGTCGAGGGTGCCCTGGGCGATCTGGTCGATCATGTGCAGCAGCTGGTCGGCCGCGTCGATCAGGGCCTGCATCTCGGGGTGGTCCTTGACCACGGCCGCGGCGGCGTCGCGCAGCTTCTGGACCTCGCTGCGCACATCGGTGACCGCCTTGCGCGCGGTGTCCTGGGCCTTCTTCTGCGAAACGATGTTCCACGCCTCGGCGGCCGCCGCACTGGCGTCGGCGGAGGCCTGGCCGGCGGCCAGGGAATCCAGCAGGGCCTGCGCGGCGGCGGCCTGGGCCTGGGCCGCGAACTCGTTGGCCTGGGCGGCCGACTGAGCGGCGGCCGCGGCCGAGTTCTTGGCGGCGTTGGCGCTGCCCTGCGCCGCGGCGGCGGCGTTTTTGGCCTGGTACGCGGATGTTGCCGCGTCGGCCGCCGACTGGCTGGCGTCGTCGGCCGACTTCTTGGCGTCAGCGGCGGCCTTGCCGGCCGCTGCGGCGGACTGCTTGGCCTGGTCGGCCCAGTACGCCGCCTCGTCAGCGGCGTTGCGCGCGGTGGCGGCGGCCTGGTGGGCCAACGCCGCGTTCTGCTTGGCGTTGGCCGCGGCCTGGGTGGCGTTGGCCAGGTAGCCGTTGATCTCGGCGACGTGCTGAGCGGCGTCGGCATCCCGCAGCTGGGCCTGGTACTGGCCGACCTGCAAGAACTGCCGCACGTACGACCACGGGCCGGACAACGCGGCGTTCGCGGCCGCCTTCACCTCGGCCCCGCCGTTGTTCAGGATCACCTGCGCCGCGGCCCGGTCGTCGTCCTCGGCGGCCCGGAAACGGCCGGTGGCAAGGAATTGCTGCACGTCATCGGGGGTGCCGGACAGCGCCCGGTTGGCGGCCGCCCGGGTGATCGGGCCGCCGTTGTTGAGGATCCGCTGCACCGCGATCCGGTCGTCGTCGATCTTGCCCTGGTACGCCCGCGTCACCAGGAACTGGTTGACCTGGTCGTGGGTGCCGGTCTCGACGGCGTGGGCGGCGGCGCGCTGCGCCGGCACCAGGGAAGCGCCGGCGGCGACGGACAGGCTGTACCGGTCGTCGCGCTCGACGGCGGCGGCCAGCCCGCTCCGTACGAACGTCGCGACATCGGCGTCCGCGCCACCGAGCGCCGCCTTGGCGGCGAGCCGAACCTGCGGACCGGCGCTGTGCCAAAGCCGGGCAGCGGCGCGGCGGCCGTCGGAGGCGGCGACAGCGGGCGCGGTCGCCGGGTTGCCGGCCTCAGTGAGCAGAGCCTGGGTCTGCTGGTCGAACTGCTCGGGCTTGCCCACCTGCCACACGGCCGCGGTGACCCGGTCCTGCTCCTGCTGCTTGGCGTCGGCGGCGTCACGCATGGCCTGGGACTGCTGCTCGGCCAACCGCTCGGCGTCGGCCCGGCGGGCCAGGTCGGCCGTCTTCTTGGCCTGGTCCGCGGCATTCTGCGCCGCCGTGGCCTCGGTGTCGGCTTCCCGGGCCGCGGCGTCGGCACGATCCGCCGCGCCGGCGGCTTCGCCCGCGTGCTTGGCGGCGTCATCGGCCGCCGCCGCTGCGGCATCGGCATGGGTAGCGGCGTCCAGTGCGAATTGACGGGCCTGTGCAGCGTCATTGGCGGCCTCGTTGGCCAGCGCCATCGCGGTGCCGGCGGCCCGCTTGGCCTCGTCGGCGTTGCGCTGGGCCCGATCGGCCGCCGCGGCGGCCTGAGCCGAGCTCGCGCCGGCCTTCGCCGCCCAGCCGCCGGCTTCCCGCGAAGCCGCGGCCGCGTCGGCGGAGTCGCCGGCGGCGGACGCCGCGGCCTGCGCAGCGATGGCGACCTGTCGGGACGCGGCGACGGCCTGGTCGATCGCCTCCGCGACCGACCGCGCGCCGCGTGCGGCGTCACGTGCGGCCTGCGCGGCGTTGCGAGCGTCCTCGGCCTTGCCCTTGTCGGTGGCTGCCGCCGCGGCGGCGTTGCGGGCATTTGCCGCCGCCTCGCCCGCCTTGGACGCCGCCCACGCGGCCTGGCTGGCTGCGTTTGACGCCTCGCGGGCGGCGTTGGTTGCCGCCTGCGCCGAGCGGATGGCCGTCTGCGCGGCTTGCGCGGCGCGCGTGGCGGCGCTGGCCGCTCGCGAAGCGGCGTCCGCCGCCTGGGCCGCAGATCCTTGTGCCTTCTTGGTTTCGTCGGCCGCTGTTGCCGCGGCCGCCTTGGCCGCCGCCGCGGCGGCGACGGCCTGCGCGGCCGCTTCCTGCGCCGCCTGGTTGAAAGATGCCGACCTGCCCTCGGCAGTCTGGGCCAGCGTGGCCAGTTGCGAGACAGTCGCGGTTTCCTCGTCACGTTGTTGCGCGACCTGGAAACCGTTGCGCAGGAACTGCCGTACGTTCTCGATGTTGGTCGACAGCGCCTGGTTGCCGGCCAGCTTCACCGCTGTGCCACCGTTGTTGACCAACAGCTGCACGGCGATCCGGTCGTCGTTGTCCTGGGCTTGCTGCCAGCCGCTGCCCAGGAACGCCATTTGGTCGTCGACCGAGCCGTTGAGGGCGGTAGTGGCCGCCTGCCTGACCACCGGCCCGGTCGCGGCCGACTGCAACCGGCTGATCCGGATGCGGATGTCATCCTTCCACGGCTGCTGCCAGCCCGTGGTCAGAAAGCCTCGTACGGCACCAATGTTGCCGCTCAACGCGGTGTTCGCGGCCTGCTGGGTGGCCGGCCCGCCGCTGTTGATCATCTGCTGCACCGTGACGCGGTCCTGCGTCTCCTGCATGAACGGCAGGCGGGTGCTGATGAACGTGTGCACGTCGTCGTCGCTGCCGCACAGCGCGGCCTCGGCGGCGCTCGCGATCACCGGCCCGCCGTCGGTGATCAGCGCCAGCAGTTTCTGGCGCTCACCGGTAGGCGGGGTGTCGGCGGTGGCCGAGGGAACCACGGCTGCGCCGAATGCCAGCGAAGCGGCAACTATGGTGCCGATCGCTCTGGTCAACTGTCTCATGGATGCTCGTGTCCTCCGTCGGAACGCGGCAGAATATGAGGCGTGGCAACAGATCGCGGACATGGTGACAGCCGAAGTCGATCGCTACCCCCGGCGGCGGATGCTAGCGCACCGGGGTGCCCTTGGGGAGTTCTTGACTTTGCCTCGGTCGCCCACCTAGCTTGAGCTCCGTCGGCGAATGAGGGGGGCGAGCGTCGGCCGGGGGATCCACCTTGTGCTGTCGCGTGCTGCCTCGACAGGATCGAACAGGAGTGGATCAGCGATCATGCGAGTCATCACCCGAGCACTGCTCACCACGGCCGTCGTCGGCACGGTGGCGGCGCTGTCCGTCGGAGCGAGCATGGCGGACAGACAGACGGCACAGGACGACAGCGGGATGCCGTCGGCCGTCGAGGACTTCAGCTACCCGGGCGCGGCCAAGATCCTCGCCGACCGGGGCATCAAGCTGATCAGCGGGGACGGCCACCTCATGCTGGTCAACTGCGTCAACGTGGCCGGCCTCATCGAGGTGCACTCGTTCAACAGCAACGACCACGGCTCCGATCCCGGCCACTACTGCTTCCAGGTCAGCGGGCCGACCGGCTACCTCAAGCTGGAGCTCGTGGACGCCTATCAGGTCAAGGGCGACAACCACGCCGTGCAGGCGACCGTGACGGTCGACGGCCAGAGCAGCACGGTGTCCGTGGCCAAGAACGGCTGGACGGGCATCGGCGTCGGCGCCGGCACGGACTCCGCGACCTTGCTCGAGCTCAAGGCATCCTCGTGAGGCGGAGCGCGGTCGTCGGCGCGCTGGCGGTCGTCGCCACCGGCATGGCCATCACCGCGACGCCGGCATCGGCCCTCACCGCCAGTGCGCCGGTTTCCTTTGGCACGTATGCGTTTACCGCCAAGGTGAGCATGGCCGACCGTGCGTGCAGCGGCGTGTTGGTGGCCCCGGCATGGGTGCTCACCGCCGCCAGCTGCTTCCCGGAGAACGCGCAAGGCGGCGCGCCGACGGCGCCGGCCACTGTCGTGATTGGACGGACGGATCTGTCCGGGACGTCCGGCACCGTCGCGCAGGTGGCGAAGTTGGTGCCGTCCAACGGTCGCAACGCCATGCTGGCCAAGCTGGACCGGGCGGTCGCCGGCGTCGCGCCGATCGCCTTGGCCACCACGCCCGCGGCGGCCGGCGACACGGTGCGGCTGACGGGATACGGCCGCACGGAGACCGAGTGGGTGCCGAACGTGTTGCGCACCACCACGTTCTCCGTCGCCTCGACGGATGCCGCGTCGCTGACGCTGACCGGCGTGAACGGGGCGGACGCGTGCAAGGGCGACGCCGGTGGACCGGTTTTCCGTGAGGGCAACGGAAAAACCGAGCTGGTCGGGATCACGACCTCGTCGTGGCAGCACGGTTGCCTTGGCTCGACCGAGACCCGTCAGGGCACGGTCGGGGCCCGTACGGACGATCTGGCCACTAGGATCGGTCAGCAGACCGCGCCGTCGTCGGTGACCTGCCGGCCGGTGCTGGTGTGGTCGGCCCGTTCCGACGGAAACCTGTGGCTGTACCAGCACAACGACCCGACCGGCGGTACGTTCTCCTGGGTGCAGCCGCAGAACCCGATCGGCAACGGCTGGTTCGGGCGCATGCTGGCCGGCCCGCACGGCGTGGTCTGGGACATCCACCGCGCCCTCGGTGGCTCCGATCCGTACCACGACGGCGATCTCAAGCGCTGGGTCTGGGACGGGCACAACTGGAGCGGCGGCAACCAAGTCGGCAGCGGCTGGCAGCCGTTCTTGGCGCCGGAGAACGCCAACAAGGTCACCGTGGACTCGCAGGGCCGGATCTACGAGATCAACGCCGCCGGCGAGCTTCGCGTGTTCGTCTGGAACGAGACCACGAACTCGTGGGAGAACGGTGTCGGGCAGGTGCTGGACACCGGCTGGGGTCGGTTCAACTCGATCACCGCGGCCGGTGACGGTGTGCTGTACGCCCGCACGCCGTCCGGTGTGCTGACCCGGTTCGAGTACTCGTTCGGCACCGGCCGTTGGCTGGAGCGGGACGAGGCCGCGGGCGCGGGCTGGGAGGTGTTCAGCGAGATCTTCTCGCCGGGCGCGGACATCCTGTACGGGCGCGGTCACTCCGACTCGTCCGGGCCGGTGCTGCGCTGGTACCGCCACGACGACAACACCGCCACCTGGGCGGCCGGGGCGCCGGACGGTTTCGGCAAGGTCGTCGGCACCGGATGGAACACCGAGATCCACGTGTCCGCGGACCCGTCCGCCTGCACGATCGCACCGAGGTGAGCCAGGGCGGGGTGCCGCGACGGCGGCACCCCGCTTCCGTCACAAGCTGTCGATGAACGCCGTCAGCCGCTGCCCGAGCAGCTCCGGCGCCTCGACCGGGATGGCGTGCCCGACGCCGGGCACAACATCGACGTTCAATCCGATTGAACGCAGGTAGTCCAGTGACACCAACTGGTCCTCGCCGCCGTGCAGCACGAGCAGCGGCCGTCCGAAGGCCTTGACCAGTGCGAGCTCGTCGACGGTTCGACCTTCGGCGATGCTGGCCCCGAGACCGGCGCGGGCACCGGGGTCGGTGGCGAGGATCTCCGACACGAACACCTCCGGCGACACCGACGAGCCGGGCGACAGCATCGCGGTCCCGTACCGGAGGGCGTCGTCGGTGCTCACCTCGCCCTGGAATCCCACGCCCATCGCCGGATTGGGCAGGAATCCCCGGGCCAGGTCGTCGGCGGTAGCGACCGGCGGCGTGCCGAACAGCACCAGGCCCGGGACCTGGGGCAGCTGGGCCGCCGCCTCGAGCGCGACGTGCCCGCCCAGGCTCCAGCCGACCAGCACGGCGTCCTCGGCCTGCACCGACGACAGGAACGCCGCCACCGCCGACGCGTGCCCGGGCACCGAGTAGTCGGTGCCCCGCGGCGACGCGCCGTGGCCGGGTAGATCCAAGGCGAGGCAACGGAATCGCTGCCCGAACGGACCGCCGAGCAAGCCCTGCCAGACCGCCGAGGAGGACGAATTGCCGTGCACCAACACGACCGTGCGATCGGTGCCGGCGCTGCCCCGATACGCGAGTTCGATGCTCATACCGCATCCTGCGTCACGCCGGCCGCCGAAGTCACGGTCGTCGAGGGCACGTTTCAGGCGCCGTTGGCGACGATCGAGTCGCCGTCGGCCGGCACGGAGCCGCGGGGCAGGCTGCGCCCCGTGAAGAACGCGCGGCAGCCCCGGTAGACCACGGCCATCAGCGGCACGCCGATGGCGATGGCCAGCACGCCGATCACCGCAACACCGCCGACGCCGAAGATCGTCGTCTCACCGCTGTCCGGCTGCGCGTAGTAGATCACCGCCAACACCAGCACCATCGCGAAGAACAGCCCGCCGATCAGCGGCAGCACCCCGCGCAGGAAGAAGTTGCGGACGCTGCCGAGCAGGGTCTTGCGGAAGATCCACACGCAGGCCAGCGCGGTCATCGCGTACTCGACGCCGATGCACAGCCCGACCGCGCTCACCGAGTCGGCCAGCACGTTGTCGCTGAGCAGCGACAACAGCACGTACAGGGCGAAGGACACGATGCCGAAGGCCCAGGTGGACACGGTCGGCGTGAGGTACCGCGGGTGCACCTTGGCGAACACCTCGGGCAGCGCGCCGTGCGAGGCCATCGACAGCGTGGTGCGGGCGCACGGCATGATCGTGGCCTGGCTGCTGGCGGCCGCGCTGGTCAGCACCGAGACGACCAGCAGAACCCCCATGATCTTGCCGAACGAGCCGTCGCCGAACACCGCGGCGCCCAGGCCGGCCAGCACATCGTCGGAGTTGGCGGGGTTGCCGAGGCCGATGCCGGTCTGGCCGATGCCGGCGAAGGCCAGCGCGGCGATCGTGACGATCACGTAGTTGAGTACCAGCAACACCGTCGACAGCACAGCGGCCTTGCCCGGCCCGCGCCGCGGGTCGGCCGACTCCTCGTTCACCGAGACCGAGCTGTCCCAGCCCCAGTACAGGAACACGGCCGGCAGCGTGGCGGCGATGAGCGCGCCCGCGCCGATGCCGGTCGGCAGCAGCCAGCTCAGCGACGGCGTCGACGCCTGCGGGCCGGCCGTGCCGTTGAACACCTGGTACAGCGCGACCACGGAGAAGATCACCAGCACCGTCAGCTCGACCGCCAGCAGCACCCACTGGAGCCTGGCCGAGACCTCGATGCCGCGGTAGCAGATCCAGCACAGCAGGACCAGCCACGCCAGCCCGACGGCCATCGTGGCGTACTTGTTGTCGGCCAGGCCGTCCGCGCCGAACAGCAGCAGCGTGTACTTGCCCGAGATGGCCGACTGGCTGGTCATGGCCAGCAGCTGGGCGATCGTCACCACCCAGCCGGACATCCAGCCGACCTTGCTGCCGAACGCGCGGGTGGCCCACGTGAAGTTGGTGCCGCAGTCCGGCTCGGCCGAGTTCAGCTCACGGAACGCGAGCGCGACGAACATCACCGGCACGAACGCGAACAGCACGAACGACGCCGCCTGGAAGCCGGTGCCGGCGATCACCAGCAGGCCCAGCGTGGCCGCGATGGAGTAGGCCGGCGCGGTCGAGGCGGTCCCGATGACCACCGACGACACCATGCTCAGCGTGCCGGCGCGCAATCCCTTGCTCTCGGTGGAAGGGGGGACGGCGTGCGCGACGACCTCGGTCATTTCTCCTCCGGGACGGTGGTGGGGCAGGGCACAGCGTTCCGGATTCACGACCGATCGCACTCCGGGCCGAGGAGGAAAGATACGGGACCGGCGGCCGTCGTGGCGATCAGCCGACGGGGGATGTGGCCAAAAGCGCGGTTGCGTCGGGAGGCGGCGGTTTGCCATCCTGAATACAGGATGTGAAGTCAGCAGGAGGAGGGCCGGTGGCGGAGGAGGACTTCCCGAGCTGCTCCATCGAGCGCAGCCTTCAGGTGCTGGGCGAGCGGTGGTCGCTGCTCATCCTGCGGCAGATCTTCCTCGGGCAGCACCGGTTCGCCGAGATCCAGGGTGCGCTCGGGGTGGCCCCGAACCTGCTCAGCACGCGGCTGAAGACGCTGGTCGAGGCCGGGGTGCTGCGGCTGCGCAGCTATCAGGAGGCCGGCAGCCGGCACCGGCAGAGCTATCACCTGACCGATGCCGGCCGTGATCTGCTGCCCATTCTCGGCGCCTTCCAGCAGTGGGGCGACCGGCACCGGCCGCGGCCGGCCGGGCCGTCGGTCGCGCGCCGGTCGCGGGCCACCGGGGAGGCTCTGCACGTGGGCTTCGTGACGGCCGACGGCCGCGAGGTTGCACCGTCCGATGTGGACATCCTGGGCCCGGTCAGCCGGCGAACGGGGTGATCGCCTGCATCGCCTCGACACCGTCGGCCAGTGCGCGGCGGGTGGCGACCGTGAAGTCGTCGGCCAGCACCTCGGCGCGGTCTTCGGCCAGCGCCCGCACGACCTGGTCGGCCAGGTCCTCCGCGCTGATCTTGGTGGCCCGGA
Source organism: Kutzneria chonburiensis (assembly GCF_028622115.1). NCBI lineage: Bacteria > Bacillati > Actinomycetota > Actinomycetes > Pseudonocardiales > Pseudonocardiaceae > Kutzneria > Kutzneria chonburiensis. The sequence continues at coordinate 3,546,962 of NZ_CP097263.1, read as the reverse complement.
CCTTCGAGCTCAGGTCCGTGTCGACGAAGCCGGAGTGCACGCCGACGACCAGCGTCCCCTGCTTGGCCAGGCCCAGCCGGAACGCGTTGGTCAGCGACCACTCGGCCGCCTTGGACGCCGTGTAGGCCGGCGCCGCGCTCATCGCCGCCCATGAGCCGGCCGACAGCACGTTGACCAGCGCCCCGCCGCCGTTGGCCGCCAGAATCGGGGCGAACGCGCGGGTGATCCGCCAGGGCCCGAACACGTTCGTCTCCATCACCGCTCGGGCCACGTCCAGCGAGCCCGTCAGCAGCTGTGCCTCCGGGCCGCTCACACCGGCGTTGTTGACCACGATGTCCACATCGGACGCAAGCTCGGCCGCCGCCGCGATGTCGTCCTCGCTGGTCACATCCAGTTTCACCGCCGTGAGCCGGTCATCGGTGACCGATTTCGGGTCACGCGCCCCGGCATAGACCTTCGCCGCCCCCGCTGCCAGCAGTGCCCGCGCGATGGCCAGGCCGATGCCGCGGTTGGCCCCGGTGACCAGCGCCGTCGATCCGGTGATCTTCATCGTGTCCTCCCAGGTGGGGTGCGATGCGGCGAACGCTACCGGACGTGAGTTTCAAAAGTAAAGTCAGCTGGGGTGAGAGGGGTCGGGTTGGCGTGGAAGGTGTGCTCAGTTCGGTTGGACGCGCCGTCGGTCCGGGTTGGGCCGGCGGTGTGGCCAGATCACTGTGCTCCCATCAGCGCCGCCGCGAGGTCGGCGGCGGTCGGTTCGATCGTGTCGGTCAGGACGGCGTCGATGACCTCGGCCAGTGCCGCCGGCACGGTGGGGAGCCGGTCGCGGATGGGGAGGGGCGGCCGGCGTAGGACGACGGTGACCGGGTTGACCTCGGGCGGGAAGTCGCGCGGGGGCTGGCCGGTGATCATCCAGTACAGGCAGGCGGTGATGGCCCAGACGTCGACCGCCGGCCGGGCGTACTTGAAGTCGAGGACCTGCCGCCGGGGCATGAAGGCGACGGTGCCGCCCATCGCCCCGGTGCGGGTACGGCCGGACAGGCCGGCCTGGTCGAAGGCCTTGGCCAGGCCGAAGTCGGCGATCTTGAGGCGGCCGTCGGCGGTGAGCAACAGGTTCTGCGGCTTGAGATCCCGGTGCACAAGACCGTGCCCGACGGCGGTGCTGCCGTCGGCCAGGCGGACGGGGATGTCGGCGGTGTGGGCATAGGCAAGGGCGTCGAGGGCTTGCAGGGTCAGGGAAACCGCCCGGTCGATCGGCAGCGGGCCGGTGACGGTGCCGCCGGCGCAGTACTCGTAACGGATCCGGGGCACGCCGTTGACGGAATCGCTGCCGCGGTACTCGACGATGTGCTTGTGCCGCAATGCCTTCGTGCAGTCCAGCTCACGCTGGAAGTCGGCGCGGGTCTCGGGGTCCACGGCGTCGTCGAGGGTCTTCACGGCGACGAAGTCGCCCGGCGCCTGTTCGACCAGCTCGACCACGCCCTGCGCGCCGCGCCCCAATTCCCTGACCACATGGGGAAACATGGTGACGAGCACCGTGGTGTCGCCGATCAGCAGCTCGTCGCCGTCGTGCAGTTCGGCGGTGGTGGTGGCTTCCCCGTTGACGATCGTGCCATTGCGGCTGCCCAGGTCGTGCACGGTCACGCCGTCGATCACGCAGTGCCGCCGCGACACCTTGGGATCGCCGGCGATCCGGAAGTCGCACTCCGACCCCCGGCCGATCACGCACGGGCTGGTGATCACCAGTGAATGGTCCGCATAGGACAGTCGCATCATGGGATGTCGTACTCCCACACGAGTTCCCAGCCGCAGACGTTCGTGCCGGAGTCGGTCGTCAGCAGCCACCGGCCGTCGTCGCCCAGCATCAGGTCGATGATGTCGTGCTCATGCGACGCCATCGTCCGCAGGCAGTCGCCGGTGCGCAGATCCCAGACCTGGAGACGACGGTCCGCGTCGGCGGTGACCGCGAACGTGCCGTCGGCGCTGAGCGCATGCGCCTTGATCGCACTGGTCATCCGCAGTGTCCGCACCACCTCGCCGGTGTCGGTCGACCACACCGCCAGACCGTGTCGTGCCGGTGTCGCACCGAATCGGCCGTCACCGCTCAGCGCGAGTCGCCGTTCGACCGGCGAACTGACGCCGTGCACCTGGTATTTGAGTGTCCCGGTCGCCACGTCCCACGCCGCGGTCGACTCCGTGAGCGAGGCGAACACGGTGTTGCCGTCCGGACTGAACAGCGGCGCCGCGTAGCCGGCCTGGAACGGGACCACGAACGTCGGCGCCGGCTGGTCGCCCCACACGTGCAGGCCCATGGCCACGGCCGCCAGGCGCCGGCCGTCCCGGCTCATCGCCACCGCATCGACCAGGCCGTCGGCGGCGAGCTCGCGCAGCAGCCGGCCCGACGGTAGTTCCCGCTGGCGCAGCGTGCCGTGCTCGTCGCCGATGAGGATCCGGTGGCCGGACGGGGTGACGGCGAACGCGGTGAGCACACCGTTGTCGTCGGGGTAGATCCGCCGGCTGCCGTCGGACAGGTCGAGCTGGCGGATCAGTCCGGGGAAGCTTCGGACCAGCAGCATCATGCCGTCGGCCGCGAAGCGGACCTCCTCGGCCCAACCACCCTCGCCGGGCGCGAACGTCAGCAGCCGCTCCGAGTTCGGGAAGTCCCACAGGTCGACCTCGCCCGAGCGCCGGCAGGTCGCCATGTAGCGGCCGTCCGAGCGCAGCGCCACGACCGGCGGCTCGATCAGCTCGACCTTGCCCTCGAACGTGAACACGGGCCAGCCGCCGAGCAGTTTCGCCCTGCTGCCATGGGGTCCGAGCGCGGCCCACGCCTCCCGGACGTCCTGGTTGCGGGCGAAGTCGGGCCCCTCCTGAACGGACCGCAACACCGCGGCGGCCTCGGCGAACCGTTCCCGCTCGGTGAGCTCCCGCACCCGGTCCATCCGGCCTCGGAACGTGTCGTCCGTGCTGATCAGGTCCTCGACCGCCCGGGGACGGGCGTAACACCAGGGCGCTCGGTAGTCGGCGGTCGGCACGGACCGGATCGAGATGGACTCTATGGTCCAGAACGCGGCGATCCGCGCGTCGGCCGAGATCGCCGCGGGGCCGGTCGTGCCGTCCGGGCCGCGGCTGAGCGTGCCGAGGCAGCGGCCGGTCGGCGCGTCCCAGACCCGGACCGGCCGGACGTCGTTGCTCACCATGGTCGTGCCGGCGAGCACCACGGTGTTGATGTCGGAGTGCCGGTCCGGCACCTCGCCCAGCACGACATCCCGCTGCGCGTCCCACGTCACGAGCGGTCCCCGCCACCAGGCCACCACGGCGTGGCCGGCGTCCGCGCTCAGCGCAGCGAAGTCCACATTGGACGAATTGGGCCAGCCGCGCGGCAGCTCCGGTCGCCGGCCGGTCAGCACGGTCGTGAGGGAGCGGGTGGCCACGTCCCAGGCCCGGACACTGCTGTCGTCGCTGTCGAGGAAGGCGGCAAGGACCCGGCTGCCGTCCGGGCTCAACGCGACCGCGCCGACCTTCCCCAAGCCCGGAGCCACTCCGGCGATGAGCAGGTCATTCTCGGCCGACCACACCGATACCGTGCCGGGAACATCGCCTGTGGCATAGAAACGGCCGTCAGCGCTCACCGCGATCGCGCACATCGCGTGCGGGCCCCGTCGCTGCCGCCCCCGCCGCAAGTCCCACAGCTCGACCGCTTGACCACGGAGGACAACGCCGACCGTCGCGTCTGCGCTCAGCGCGGCGGCGGTGACGGGGTCACCGCGACGGGTCAGGGTGCGCTGTGCCCGCCAACCGGTGCCCTTGGCTGGCGTCCACAGCACCAGCTGACCGGCCTTGTCGCCGAACAGCACCTGAGAACCGTCCGCGCTGAGCGCGATGGCCGTGACATCCGGGCGCTTCAGGTCGATCTGCACGCGAGGCGGGCGCTTTTCCAGTACTGCCAACGCTGCCTGGACGTCCACTGAGGACTGATCGGCCTTCAGTAGCAGCGTGCCGGCCCACTCGTCCTCGTGCCGTTCCAACTGAACGAGGCCCAGCAGCAAGGACCCGAGGCTGTCGGACGGATCGGCCGCCCACGCAGCCTCCACATCGGACACAACTTCCTCACCCATGGCGACGCCGGTCCGCCACTTGTGCAGGCCACGGTTGTAGACCGCCGGCAGATGGTACGGATCGGCGGTGATCGCGCCCCGGAACAGCTCCTCCGCCTCGTCGACCCGGCCGAGGTCGAGCATGGAGAGGGCCTGGTTGGACAGACCGTCGGCCAGCAGTCGAGCCGCCTTGGGCTGCGACCGCGGATAGGCCGCGCCGGCGACCTCCGGGTAGATGTCGATCAAGTGCGCGGCGACGTCGAGTGCGGTCGGCCGCCGCGCGGGATCGTCGGCGAAACAGGCCCGTAGCAACAGACTCACTGCCGATGGCAGGCGCAGTCCCTCCTCCAGCAGCATGGTCAGCGCCGCGTCGGCCGCCTCCCCGTAGGGGGTCGTCCATCCGCCGGCGAACATCTCCAGCACCGTGACGCCCCATGACCACACGTCCGACGCCGCCGTGATGCGCACCCCGGCCTGGCCGGCCACGGCGTCGGCCTGCTCGGGGAGCGGTACGGCCGTGTCATGCCGCCGAAACTGACGCCGGCCGGCGCGTCCTCCGCGGGCTGTATCGCCTTGGCCAGACCGAAATCGGTGACCTTGGCGGTGCCGTCCGGATCGAGCATCACGTTGGCCGGCTTGACATCCTGGTGCACCAGGCCGGCCGCGTGCGCGTGCGCCAATCCCCAGGCGATCTGGACTGCAAGGTCCAGAATCCGGGCCGGTGTCAGACCGCCGCGCGCCACCGCGTCGGCGACGCTGCCGCCGTCCACCCACTCGGCGAACACCCGTGGCGCGGCGTCGATCGTGCGCACGTAGACACAGTTCACGGTGTGCGGGTGCAGGCCGAGGTTCACCCACGTGCCGGCCTCACGCTCGAAGTGCCGGCGATCCTCGGCCGTGGTGACCTTCTCCGGACGGGGCGTCTTCACCGCCAGGTCCACCTGCCAGCCGAGGTGCCGCACCCGGTGCACCACGCCCATGCCGCCGCTGCGGACGTCCTTGACCTCGTACAGGCCCAGCACGGTCTCGCCCGGCTGCCAGGTCATCAGTCGGCCAGTGCGACGAACAGCGGGCTCCCGACCAGCACATTCACCGACCGGCCGCCGTCCAGCTCCGGATACGGGCTCGGCCCGTGCCGCAGCCGCTTGGCGATGAACTCCACCTCCTGCTCGTCGCCGCGGGCGTTGCGCTGCGCCAGATACGCCAGCTCGAGCGCGCCGTCCGGGGCTTCGTCGTCGGAGATCGCGGTCAGGCCCTGGACCATGCCCGGCAACATCGACCGCGCGGTGCCGTCGTCCTCCTTCGGCTTGGCCCCGCCGATGATGTGACCACTGGACCCGCCGAGGCCGACCACCGTGTCCCCGGTGGCGCCGGCGAAGTAGACGAAGCCGGGCGCCTGCTGCACGCGCATGGCCAGCCGGCCCCGGAAGTACTGGCCGGGCTCGTCGATCGTGCCCACGTCGCAGAAGTCGTCGATGTGCTGGATGACGCGCTCCAGCCGGACGACACGATCCGGGGTGGTCTCCCGCTTGCGCTTGCCGCTGAGCGGATTCAGGCCGATGCCGAACTCGGTGGTGCGCTTGGCCGCGAAGCCCGGATCGACCTGCGGCAGCAGCATGTCCACCTTGGCATCGCTGATGTAGTAGTAGTACCGCAGCGACACACGGCCCCCTTCTGTCTGGATTACTCCGCTCGGCTCAGGCTACAAGGCGCGCCGGGCGGATCACGGGGCTTTCGCCCGGTCGGTATGCTCCCGGTCGTGGGGACAGCGCCCTCGGTGAAGGTGGAACTGCTCGGCGCGGTCCGCGCCTGGTCCGATCGCGGCGAGATCCCGCTGGGACCGCCGCGGCAGCGGGCGGTTTTCGCCATGCTGGCGGCGAGTGTGGGCAAGGTGGTGTCCCGCAGCGAGCTGATCGACGGCGTCTGGGGCGAGGATTCACCGGCCAGCGCCGAAGGCAGCCTCTACACGTACATCTCGGACCTGCGCCGCGCCCTGGAGCCGGGGCGGCCCAACCGCGCCCCCAGTCAACTCCTGGAGTCTTCCGGCGCCGGCTACGTGCTGCATGTGCACGTGGACCTGACCGATTTCGAGGAACTTCGGCAGCACGCGGCCGCTTTGCTCGCGTCCGGATCGCCGGGCCCGGCGCTGCGAGCCCTGGACGCCGCGCTGGCGCTGGGGCACGGCGAGGCCTTCGGTGGCATCCCTGGACCGTTCGCGCAGCGCTGCCGGGCCAGCTTGGCCGAGCTGCGACTGGCCACTCAGGAACAGCGGGCCGAGGCCATGCTCGGCCTGGGCCAGGCCGGCAACGTGATCGGCGAGCTGACCGACCTGGTCCGGACCTATCCGCTGCGGGAAAGCCTGCGGGCGCTGCTGATGACCGCGCTGCACCGGGCCGGCCGCCGCGACGAGGCGCTGGACGTCTACCGCGAGGCCGAAACCCTGCTGCTGGACGAGCTCGGCATCGAGCCGAGCCCGCCGCTGGCCACGTTGTTCCAGCAGTTACAGACGGGCGAGGTCAAGCCGGTGGTGTCGGCGCGAGCCGGCCATCACGCCCGCGTGCCCGAAGGCTTCGTCAGCCGGGCCCGCGAAGTCGCCCGCATGCAGGCCATGCTGGCCGACCTGGTGACCGGCCGTGGCGGCGTCGTCTGGTTGGAGGGCGAGCCCGGCATCGGCAAGTCCTCGCTGCTCGCGGCCGGCCTGGCCGGGGCCGAGCAGGCCGGCTGCCAGCTCGGCTGGGCGGTGGCCGACGAGCTGGGACAACGCTTTCCGCTGCGGGCCGTGCTCGACTGCCTTGAGGTGGACGGGCGTTCCGTCGATCCGCGCCGGGTCGAGCTGGCCGAGAGCCTGCACGGCCCGGCCAATGGCTTGTTACCGGGCAGCGACCCGATCGCGGCGGCGGTCGACCGGCTGCTGTCCTTCGTGGAGACGCTCTGCGAGGACGCACCGCTGCTGCTCGTGCTGGATGACGTGCAATGGGCTGACGAAGCCAGTTTGCTGGTGTGGCACCGGCTTTCCCGGGCCACGACCCGGCTGCCGCTGCTGCTGGTGGCCAGTGCCCGGACGCTGCCGCGCCGGCCACAGGTCGCGCAGGTGCGGCTGGCCGCCGAAGGCGGGTTCGTCGTCGACCTGGAACCGTTGAGCGCCAACGATGTCGTCGACATCGTTAGGCAGTCGGTGGGTGCGCCGCCGGGTCCGGAGCTGCGCACCTTGACCGCCCGGGCCGGCGGAAACCCTTTGTACGTCAGGGAACTCCTGGACGCGTTGTCCCGTGAGAATGCCATCACCGTGGCCGACGGCAGCGCGGAGATCCAGCACGGCACCGCCGCCGACGCGCCGAGTTCGCTGGTGGCCGTCTTGACCCGGCGGCTGAGCTTCCTGTCGCCCACCGTGCGGGAGGTCCTCCAGTGGGCCTCGCTGCTGGGCGGCCAGTTCACCGTCAGCGACCTGTCCGTGGTCAGCGACCGGCCGGTGCCGACGCTGATCACCCTGCTGGAAGAGGCGATCGCCGGCAACGTGGTGGTGGCGACGGGGGAGTACCTCGCGTTCCGGCACGGCCTGATCCGGCAGGCGCTGTACGAGGGCACGCCCAGCGCTGTCCGACTGGCCCTGCACAACCACGCCGCGCAGGCGCTGGCCAAGGCTGGCGCGCCGCTGGAGCAGGTGGCCGAGCAGCTGCTGGCCGTACCCGGCGCGGTCGAGGCGTGGGTTGTGACGTGGTTGCAGGACAACGCCTCCCGGCTCGGCCTGCTGGCCCCGCAGATCACCATGGAGCTCATCGGCCGCGCCCTGGCCATGCCGACGCTGACGGCGTTGGCCCGCGAGGTGCTGACCGCCGAGCTGGCCCGGCTGTCGTTCGCCCTCGGCGGCGTGCCGGAATCCGAGGTGCGGTACGTGATCGGCCGTACTCGCGACGTCGAGCGGCTGTCGGAGATGCGGTCCATTCTCGCGCACATCCTGTGCCGACGCGGGCAGGGCGCGGCCGCCGTGGAGATGCTGCGTGGATCCCTTGAGCGGCCGGACATCCCGGACTTCTGGAAGGCCCGGCACGAGGTCCTCACCGCCATCGGCGAGCGCACCGGCAACCAGGACCTGACGGCGTGCGCGGTCAGCGCCCGGCGGGGTGTCAAGCTTGGGCAGGAATGCCACGATGCCTTCGCCACCGCGCACGGGTTGCAGGAGCTGTGGGTCGTGCACTCGGTACGGCGTGAGCACGCGGCGGCGATCGAGGTCGTGGACGAGGCCATCACCGTGGTGGCCGACGTGCCGGAACTGGTCGGCATGCGGCTGAGCCTGTTGGACAACCGCCTCTTCACGTTGCAGAACCTGGACCGGCTGAGCGAGATCGACGGCACGATCCGGTTCGCGCGGGAACTCGGCCGCCAGCACGCCGTGCCGACCGAGCTGCACCTGCCGGCCGCCGTGCACCACTACTGGACCGGGCGGTGGGACGAGGCGCTGGCCGAGCTGGACGCCGTCGTGCAGGACAGCCCGGAGATGACCTTCTACGGCCTGCGGGAGAGCACCGTCACGCTGCTCCTGCTGCACGGTGTCGCGGCGCTGATCGCGTTGCGGCGCGGGAACGACGACGCCGCGGACGCCCATCTGCTGACCGCCGCCGAGCTGCCGGTGGCCAGCCCGGCCGAGCGGGAGAACTGTGACTTCCTCGTTGCCGCGCAAGCGGTTGCGGCCGAACGGGACGGCCGGCTGGACGAGGCCGCGTCGCTGCTGAAGCCCAATCTGCGGGCCGACTACTCGCAGATGACGTTGCGGCATCAGTGGTTGCCCGACCTCGCCCGATTGGCCTTGCAGGTGGGGGATACCGCGGTCGCGCGTGAGGCTTTGGAACAATGCCAGGACGAGGCCGCCCGTGAGCAGACCCCGGCCCGGGCCTACACCGCCGCGTTGCGCTGCCAGGCCATGGTCACCGGGGATCCGTCGTTCGCGCTGGAGGCCGTCGAGCACTACCGGCGGATCGGCCGGGCCGTGGAACTCGGTGCGGCGCTGGAGGATCTGGCCGTGTTGCACGCGACCCGCGGGCATTCCGACGCCGCCGTGACGTTGGCCGAGGCAGTCGAGGTGTACTCGGAATTCGGCGCCCGATGGGACATCCAGCGGGCGCGGGCCCGGTCAGCGGCGGCGCAGCCGTAGGCCGTCCAGCCCGACCCGATCACCTTGGTCCGTACGGACATCCACGCGGACCTCGGCCTCGGTCTCGTCGGCCACGAACTCGACCGGGCCGCCGTCCGGTTGCAGGTACTCGTCGCCCCACTGGATCAGGGCCAGCATCGCCGGGAACAGCGCCTCGCCCTTCTCCGTCAGCACGTACTCGCTGCGCGTGCGCTGCCCGGGCTCGCGGTACGGCTGCTTGGCCAGGATGCCGGCCTCGACCAGCTCCTTGAGCCGTCCCGCCGCCACCGCCTCGGTGATGCCCACCCGGCGGACGAAGTCGTCGAACCGCGTGGTGCCATAGATTGCCTCGCGCAGCAACAGGAACGCCGACTTGGTGCCGATCACGTCCATGGCCAGCGCGAGGGAGCACCGGGTCGGCTGCCACGAGCCCAGGTCGGCCAGCGCGCCCTCTCGTCTCATGCCGCCAGCCTAGCCTTTCGCCGCTGCGTGAGGCCGAGGCTCGCCACCGCCGCGACGACTCCGATCACCGTCACCATCCAGAACACGTTGGTGAAGGCCCGGTGCTGCTCGGCGTAACCGGTGGGGGAGCCGAGGATCGCCACCAGCAAGGCGATGCCGAACACCGTGCCGACCTGGCGGGCCATGTTCACCACGGCGCTGCCGGTGCCCGAGCGGGCCGGCGGGAGCTCGGCCGTGGCCGAGGACAGCATCGTCGGCATGGCCAGACCGACGCCCATACCGGTGATCAGCCAGGCCGGCAGCATTTCGGTGAAGTAGTGCGGTTCCGGGCCGACCGCCAGCAGCATGTACACGGTGCCGGCCGCCCACAGCAGGCAGCCCGTGGCCGCGATGACGCCCGTGCTCACCCGTCTGGTCATGGCTTGGCCGGCCATCGCGAACACCGGCACCATCAGCGGCCCCGGCGCGATGGCCAGGCCGGTCTGGATCGCCGAGTAGCCCCAGACGTCCTGGAGCCAGAAGACCCGGGACAGCAGGCCGGCGCCGAAGGTGGCGCTGAAGAACGTCACCGCGATCGTCGACCACGCGAACGTGCGGACCTTGAGCAGGCTCGGCGGGATGATCGGCGAGCGGTGCCGCCAGTTGTTGGCGGCAAAGGCAATGAGTGCCGCGACCGCCACGGCCAGACTGGTGATGATGCCCGCACTCGTCCATCCCCACGCCGACCCCTCCACCAGGGCCAGCGCCAACGCCCCGATGCCCACGGTCAGCAGGACCGCCCCGACGACGTCCACCTCCGGCTCGGTGTCCTCAGCCCGGTAGTCCCTGATCACCCGGATTCCCAGCACCAGCAAGGCGATCCCGATCGGCACGTTGATCAGGAACACCCAGCGCCAGGACAGCTCGACCAGGAAGCCGCCCACCACCGGCCCCAGCGCCGAGGCCAGGGCGCCGATCGACGCCCAGATCCGCACCGAGCGGGCCCGTTGCTCCGCCGGCACCGCGTGGATCAGCAGTCCCAGGCTCGTCGGCGTCAGCGCCGCCGCACCGGCCGCCTGCACCAGCCGGCACCCGATCAGCGCCGCCAGGCTCGGGCTCGCCGCCGCGGCCGCGCTGGCCAGCGTGAACAGGGCCAGTCCCAGCAGGAACACCCGCTTGTGCCCCACCCGGTCGGCCCACCGTCCACAGGGGACCAGCAGCGCCGCGTAGATGATCGGGTACCCGTTCAGGATCCAGCTCAGGTCGGCCAGCGTGTGCCCCGTGAAGTCGCGCCCGATCGCCGTGAACGCCACGTTCACCACGAACAGGTCCAGGCCGGCCAGAAACGGCGCCCCGCTCAGCACGAGCAGCGTCCGGCCGACCCGTCTCTCCACCTGGCTAGTGCTTACCATAGCCAGCACGGTACGGGCTGACTTCAGTAAACACAAGTCAGGTGCTGGTGCCTAGGGCGTTGTCGATGACGTAGCGCCAGCAGCCGTCGGGGCCGCGGCGGGCAACGTCGGTGGCGGTGCCTTCGACCTGGACGGGCGCGCCGGGGGTGGGCACGAGGAGGCCGTCGGGCTCGTAGACGGCCTCGACGGCGGCGCTCGCGGCGATCAGCGGTCGGTGGGCGACGCTCGTGCTGCGGGATCTGATGCACGGGCCGCGCTCGTTCACGGAGCTGGCGGCGGGTTTGCCGACCCTGAGCGACAAGGTTCTGACCGAACGCCTGACCGGCCTTGAGCGGCAGGGCCTGCGGCGCCGCCGGCGCCGTGGCGGATTCCCGGCGCGGACCGAATACAGCCTCACCCCGGCCGGCCTCAGCCTGCGCCCGCTGCTGATCGAGCTCTACCGCACGGGCGAGACGCTGCAAGCCTTGCGGTGATTGATGCCGCGATCGGCTCGGCCGATCATGGCTTGACTCATCCGACCTCTGGTGGTTCCCTGGCCTCACCGCCGCGCGCCGGCCGTCCGGTTACCCTGCAACCGAACCAGGAGCGCGTAGATGAGGCATACTCGAAAACTGGCGATCGCCGTCGGGCTGGCCGGATTGCTGGCCGTAGGCGGCACGCAGCTGGCCGGCGCGAAGGCGCTGGTCGTGTCCTCACCGTCCGAACTGTCGGCCGTGCTGGCCCGGGCGGAGCCCGGGGATCGCGTGGTCGTCGGCCCTGGCACGTATGACAACGTGCTGATCCGGGTCAGCCGGTCGGGCACCTCGCAGGCGCCGATCACCATCATGGCGGCGTCGGTGGGCGGAGTGCGGTTCACCGGCAGCGGCGGTTTCGACCTGACCGGCGCGTCACACGTTGTGGTGCAAGGGTTTGTGTTCGCCGACGGCGGCGGCCTGACCGTGCCGGGGGACGCGAAGGCCAACCGGGTCACGCGGAACACGTTCGACGGCAACAAAGGCGGCGCGGACCTGACCGTGCAGGCCGACGACACCGAGGTCGACCACAACACCTTTTCCAATCGGACCGCCCAGGGCGTGTACCTCCAGGTGGTCGGGCCGGGCGCGCACGACATGGCCAAGCGGGTCCACGTGCACCACAACTACTTCTACAACCACCAGTACCACGGGGCCAACGGCGGCGAGTCCATCCGCTTCGGCCTCTCCGGCCGTCAGCACGCCGAGGCCGACGGGCTCATCGAGGACAACCTGTTCGACAAGGCCGACGGCGACTCCGAGGCGATCTCGGTGAAGTCCTCGAACAACGTGGTGCAGTACAACACCATCGTCAACAGCAGGGGCACGCTGTCCCTGCGGCACGGCTGGAACACGCGGGTCGAGGGCAACATCCTGATCGGCGGCAGCACCGGCATCCGGTTCTTCGGCAACAACCACGTGATCGTCGACAACCTGGTCGAGGACACCTCCGGGCCGGCCATGGAGTTCGGCGGCGGCGAGGTGCGCGACGACACCACCAACGGCACCGACCACGAGTCCTCCGACCATTGCCTGGTCGCCTTCAACACGCTGTCCGGCAGCGACTCGCTGATCTGGTACGAGAGCAGCAAGAAGTACGCGCCGCTGGACGACACCCTGGCCGACAACATCCTGCTCGGGCACGGGCCGGCGGCGGCCAAGGGCACCGGCACGTCGCTGCACTTCACCGGCAACATCCTGTTCGGCTCCGGTGCCGGCTCGCTGCCATCGGGGGCGTACCGAACCGTGGACCCGAAGCTGGTGCGGGACGCGCACAACCTGTTGCGCCCCAGCGCGAACAGCCCGGCCATCGGCGCGGCGACGGGCTCGTACCCGCAGGTGACGCTGGACATCGACAAGCAGACCCGGCCGTCGGCCAAGGACGTCGGCGCGGACCAGTACAACGCCTCGGCCCCGGCGCGGCCGCTGACCACGGCTGACGTCGGCCCCAAGGCGCCCTGACCGGCGCGGTCCCGGCCGGCCCCCAGAGCCGGCCGGGACCACACCGTCACGCCCAGGGCGCGGTGACCTCCCAGGTGGTGTCCTCGGCCCAGAGGTTCGTGGTGTCCCACGGATTCGCGCCGCCGTTGTGGGCGATGTAGACGGTGGCGTTGTAGTGCCGGATGTAGTAGCCGGGGTAGTTGTTCGACTGGAATGACGTGAAGGACCCGGAGTTGCCGGGGGCCGGGCAGAACGTGGCGTCCTGCCGCATGAGATCGCTGCCGTCGAACGGCTGCCGGTGCACGATGTAGTTGGCATGCCGTAAGTAGTCGCCGGGATAGTTCTTCGACTCGAAGGACAGGCAGGACTGGTTGGCCAGGCCCCGTCGGACGATCCAGGTGGCATCGGCCTTGTCCAGTGCCGTGCTGATCACCGAAGTAACGGCTTCACCGTTACTGTGCCGAAGGTAGCGGGTGGTGCAGCAGGCCGTGGTGGCCCTTAAAGAGACGGACGAGCCCGGCGTGAGCTGCCCGCCCGGCACGCCGTTCGAGCCGCCGTAGCCGACGGACACGATGTTGGCCTGCACGGCGCTGTCGGCCGCGTTGCTCGGCACGCCGGCCGTCATCACGCCCTCGAAGAACGAGCCGACATCGGCGTTGCTGTTGTCGCCGCCCGTGCCGAGGACGATCGCGCCCTCCTGGTGCATGGGGGAGTAGCCGCTCTTGACCGTCGGTTCGGAGCCCGAGTACGTGGTCGTCAGGCCGCCGGTCTGGGCGTTGCCGCGTTTGAGGGCGAAGTGGTCCTGTCCGTTGTTGGACAGCATCGCCGTGACGAAGGGGATCAGGCCCGGGCCGGCGTCGTTCACGTTCGTGCCGGTGTTCGACTGGTACAGGCCGTTCTCCAGGTCGGCCTCCACCCACGGGCCGCCGGATCCGTTGCAGCCGCCGAATTCGCAGCGCAGGCCCAGGTAGACCGCGTCCATGTGGCCGTTTCCGGTGTCCTGGTTGTTGGTTTCCGCGTTGCCGTAGTCGAAGCAGCAGCCGCCGTTGACGTGCGTGGCCGATGCGACCATGTACATGCCTTCCGGCTGGCCGTTCACCGCGACGCCGCTGGTCGTGTTGTCGCGGTAGCCCATGCCCGCGGAGATCTCCAGGCCGTACGCCGTGTGGCCGCCGATGCTCACCGGCAGCGCGTCCGCCGGCGCCCCGACGTCCGCCCGACCCGCGCCACCCTCACCTTCGACGGTCAGGTCGTTGTGCCGCGGCGACTGGTCGAAGATCTCGTTGATGATGCACGTCGTGTTGGCACAGAAGGAATCCTGCGCCGCCGCGTTGGCGATGCCGCCCGGCGCGAGCAGGCCGATGTCGGCCAGCGCGCCGTCCGCGCGCTTCACCTGGTACAGCGGTCCGTTGTAGTTCGCGTACAGGGCCCGGACCGTGCTGTGCGCCCCCACGCACGGCGTGCCGGCCGAGCCGTATATGTCGCACGGCAGCGACGTGGCCGCTTGCGCCGTGTTCGCGCCGATGGCCGTCAGGCAGGCCACCACCAGGCAGACGATCCCGGCGATGGACAGTAGTCGTCGTGGCACTGGGTCTCCCGGGTTAGCAGGGACTGCGGACACCACGTGGCGATTCAGCTTGGCACCGCCGATACAACGTTGTAAATGGGTATGTCCGGTTCAGGACAGTGAACAGCCGACAAATCGGGCGGTGACCTGCGCGAGAATCGCGCGGTGCTGGTACACCGCTTGACCGCCGACGATCACCGCCTGCTCGACGCCGCTGTGCTGGAATTCCGGGGTATCGCGGTCGCCGACCACGGGCCCTTCCTCCGCGATCCCGCCTCGATCGCCTTCGTCGCGTTGGAGCGGGAGCAGCTGGTCGGGTGGGTGTGGGGCCTGCGGCAGCGGCATGTCGGCGGCTACTCGCAGGTTCAGCTGTACGAGATCGGCGTCGTGGCTTCGATGCGCCGGCGCGGCGTCGGCCGAGCCCTGCTGACCGCCTTCCGCGACCTGGCGATCAGGGAAGGCCACCGCCGGATGTGGCTGTTCACGGACGAGGACAACGACCCGGCGAAGGCGTTGTACGAGGCCACCGGCGGCCGGCCGTCGGCCCATGACGACGCCGGCTACTGGTGGCAGCTGGACGGGCGTACCGAAAACCCGAGTTAGCCGGCTGTGCTTTCGCGGACGGCCAAGGTGAACGGGGTCTGGATGTCCTCGGGCTCGAAGGGCTCCTCGGCCTCGATGCGGCGGCGGGCCAGCTCTACGGCGGTGCGGGCGATGGCCAGCTTGTCGGGGGCGATGCTGGTGAGGGTGGGCCGGCTGTAAGCGCCCTCCTCGGTGTTGTCGAAGCCGACGACGGCGATGTCCTCAGGCACCCGGAGCCCACGGTCGGCGATGGCCCGCATGGCGCCGATGGCCAACAGGTCGTTGAAACAGAAGACGGCGTCGGGGGGCTCGGGCAGGTCGAGCAGGGACGCCATGGCGGCGGCGCCGTTCTGGCGGTGGTAGGACAAGGCGGGGCGGACGAGCTCGGGCAGCCCGGCGTCGGCCAGCGCCTGGCGGTAGCCGGCGAGCCGCAGCTCGGAGGTGCCACGGGTGGGATGGGCGCCGATGGCCGCGATCCGCCGCCGCCCGATCTCCACGAGGTGCCCGACGGCCAGCCGCGCGGCGAGCACGTTGTCGATGGCGACCCGGTCGATCCGCACGTCGACGGAGTGCTCGCCGATCATGACGAGCGGCACGCCGGGGTCGAGCTCGGCGAAGTCGGCGGCGTGCAGGGCCTCGGGACTGATCACGGCGGCGTCGATGAGGTGCGGCCCGAGGGCCGACAACACGGCCCGCTCACCCTCACGGCTGGCCTGGGTCTGCTCGATGAGCACGTTCCAGCCCAGCTCCCGCCCGGCGGTGATGACCAACCCGGCCAGCTCGCCGAAGTACGGAATACCGAGTTCGGGCACGACCAGGGCGATGAACCCGGTCCGCCCCCGCCGCAGGTTGCGGGCGCCGATGTTGGGCCGGTAGCCGGTCGCGGCCAGCGCCTCCTCGACCCGCCGCCGGTTCTCCGGCTTGACGAAGGAGTAGCCGTTGACCACGTTGGACGCGGTCTTGATCGACACCCCGGCCATGCGGGCCACGTCCCTGAGCGTCACGGCCATGGGTCGACGATAGCGCTCCGCCGTCCGGACCAGCCGCGGCCGTCCCGGATCTCTTGTCCCGCTACGTGAACCAGCAGCTCAGCCGGGCAGCCTGCCCGTTCCCGGCGACCGACGGCGCGAAGCCGGCGCAGTGCGCGCCGGTGACCGTGCCGAGGGCTGGGTCTGCCCGCTGTCCGAAGTGGACTTCGCGACCCGACGCGGGAATGCGTCGGCAAGGCGATTCCCAGCGCTGACAACGGGGTGCGCGTCCTGTCAGACGTGCACCACGGCCCCGGCCCCGCTGCGGTACTGTCTCTGCCGTCGATACCGGTCGATGGGTTGGTGCATGCCGAGAGCGATCAAGTGGGCCATCACGCTGGTCGTCGGCGCCGCGGTGTTCGCATTCGGGTGGTGGCTCTGCGACTTCCCGTTGGGCATGGAGACCGGCAACGCGCTCGGCGTCGCGGCCCTGCCCAGCGCGCTGATCATGTCGCCGCTGGGCTGGTGGGCCGGCCGTGAGGCCCCGGCGCCGCCGCGGGTCATCGAGGTACAGCTGCCCCCGGAAGAGCACGGCGACCAGGTCGTGGTGGGACCCGTGCCGCGGGCGCCACAGCACTTCCAACCTCCGGTCGACGTGGTGCGCGCTCTCGCCGGCATCGTCGACGGCTCGATTGCCGTGGTGTGCACGGTGACCGGCCTGCGTGGGGTCGGGAAGACCCAGGCCGCCGGCGCCTACGCGCGTCAGCGGATCGCGGACGGCTGGCTGGTGGCGTGGTTCCCGGCCCAGTCCGAGGAGCTGGTCGTGGCCGGGCTGGCGGAACTCGCCGACGCGCTGGACCTGCGCCACGCCGGGGACAGCACCGCGATGACCGTCGCGCGGGTCCGCAACCACCTCCAGACGCTGCGCCGGCCCGCGTTGCTCGTGTTCGACAACGTGACCGATCCCGCGCACGTCATGCCGCACCTGCCCGCGACCGGCAGCGCGCAGATCGTGCTGACCAGCGCGAGCCACACGATCGACCAGTTGGGCACCAGGGTGCCGGTGGAGCTGTTCAGCCTGGACACCGCCGTGCGGTTCCTCGCCGACAGCACCGGGTTGCCGGACCCGTCGGGCGCCCGCACGCTCGCCCGTGAGCTGGGCTGCCTGCCGCTGGCCCTGGCCCAGGCGGCCGCCCGGATCGTGCGGATCGACCACGACTACGCCACCTATCTGCGTCGTTACCAGAGCGCCGCCGCGGACCGGCTGCTCACCGCGTTGCCCGGCGACCCTTATCCGTACGGTGCGGCGAAGGCGATCCTGCTCGCGGTCGAGCCCTTCACCGCCGACGAGACCGACCGGACGCCGGCGGAGCTGCTCGATCTGCTCAGCGTGCTGTCACCCGACGGTGTGTCCCGCGACCTGTTGGCCCTGCGGCCGAATGCCGACGACGCACTCGCCGCCCTGCGTGACGCGTCGCTGATCGAGTTCGCCGGTACGGGCAACACCGTGGTGGTCATGCACCGGCTGACCCAGCGCGCCATCCGCGACCGTGCCGGCCACGACCTCCTCGCCACGCTCGTCAGCGCGGCCGGCCTGCTGCACGTCGCGGCCGAGGACCGGGGGAAGTGGCAGCGTGACCTCGGCGAGGAGTTGATCCGCCACCTCGACACGCTGCGATCCCACGCGCTCGACGTCTCCGCGGATTCGCTGGACGAGTTCCTCCGCCTGCGCGCCGACACGCTCTACGACCTGTCCGAGTGGTACTGGCACCACGACCGGCGGGTGGCCGAGCGGATCCTGCTGCGTCAGGCCCTTCCGCTCTACCGGCGGCTGAAGCAGCGCCGCCGGCAGGCCGGCTGCCTGCATCACATCGGTGTCAGCTACCTGGACTCCAGGGTCTGGGATCGGGCGGCCGCCGCGCTGTGGCAGGCCTATGAGCTACGGGTGGAACTCGCTGCCACCGATGAGGACCTGGTGCCTCCGCTGGCCGACACGTGCGCGGCGCTGGGCCGTGCGTTGCAGAGCACGAGCAGGTTCCGCGAGTCCGTCCGGATCGCCGAGCACGAGGTGCGTCTGCGGCGTTCGGATCCGGACGCCGGCCTGTTTCAGGCGCTCGCGCGCTTGGCGCGTGGGCAGGAGATGGTGGGCGACGCCGCATCTGCCTGGCGCACTGCCCTTGAGCTGGAGAAACTCGGCCAGGCCGCGGCGGACGACGACCCGGCGGCGGTCGCATGGCGGCAACAGGCGCTGGCCGACGTGCTGAGCCTGTGCGGGCGGCGCGACGTGCGCCGGGCCGCGCGTGCGGAAGGGCCGGCCCGGGCGGCGCTCAACGCGTATCGGCGGCTGGTCGTCGAGGATGTCGACTTCCACACCGATCTGCGGTCGGCGGTGGCTACCCTCGCCACCGTACTCGAACGGCTCGGCCGCCACAGCGACGTGGTCGACGCAACCCATCTGATGAGGAGCAGACCCTGAATGGCAGCACAACTCCCCGGCGAGGAGGGCGGCGAGTCGCCCACCGACATCCAGCAGGACGAGCTGGGCACCGCGAACCAGGGCCAGCTGTTCTACTCGAACGTCCTCGAGTTCGTCGCCGACCGGTTCCGCTACTTCGTCCAGGCGCCCGGTCCTGAATCGGGACGCGTCTGGTGCCCGTCGTGGTTCCGGCACCCCGAGGCACTGTCCCGGGTGGACTCGGTGTGGCGGGCGTGGGAGTTCCTGCGCTTCGATCCCGCGTTGGGCATGTCGAACTGGTGGCTGCACCATGTCGACCCGCACGTGCGGGCGCTGACCGACCCGGTCAACGGGCCGTTCGCCCGCTGCGTCGACGGTCATCAACCCGAAGTGCCGCTGCCGCTGGCCGAGCCGCCGGCCGGCCTCTTCAACGACCAGCGGTCGAAGTGGCTGCAGACCAGCAATCCGTTCGACCTCGGTTGACAGATCTAGGGCGTCGACGGGCGGGTCTCGGTCCAGTCCACCATCAGTCGCCGCTCGGCGAACAGCCACCTGCCGTCCGGCTGCCGGGCGAACTCGTCCAGATAGCGAATGGCCGCCTTCATCAGCATCCGGCGGCCGTCCACCTCGCACAGGTGGTGGGCGATGCAGTACGACTCGCCGGTGGCCCGGTCACCGTGCACCGCGATCGTGCTCTGGCCGTTGAAATGCGTTGTGACGTCATAGGTGTTGAGGTTGGCGAAGACCGGCGCCAGCGAATCCCGGCCGTGCAGTTCCTGCGTCGGCCGGTCGTCGGTGCGGTCCATGAACACCAGGAACCTGGTGTCCACAGTGAACAGAGCCTGCTGTCCGGCCGCGTCCCGGCGGTCGGCGCAGTGCGCGTAGGCGTCGACCAGTTCGCGAATCGCCAGCCGGTCGGCGGCTTCCTCGAGCGTGAGCACGGCCCGAGCCTGCCACGGCTGCGGCCGGATCCAGGCGCGGTTCGAGCCGGCCTTGAGCGGTTCTCGAGCATCGGCGGTGGGCTGACCGGTTGGTGGGCTAATGTCCGATGGCGTGGGCGATTCGGTGGTGCGGCGGTTCCGGCAGCGGGCGGGCCTGACCCAGGAGGCGCTGGCGGAGCGCTCGGGGGTGTCGACCCGTACGATCCGCGGTCTTGAGACGGGGGATCGGCCGAACCCGCAGCTGGGCTCGTTACGGCAGCTGGCCGACGCGATGAGCCTGTCGCCGGAGGACCGCGACGAGCTGATGGCGTCGGTGCTGGGCGTGCCGTCGGTGCCGCGGCAGCTGCCGGCCGTGCCGGCGGGATTCACCGGGCGTGAGGCAGAGCTGGCCCAGCTCGACGTGGCGTCCTCGACGGTCGTGATCAGCGCGATTGCCGGCGCGGGCGGCATCGGCAAGACGTGGCTGGCGGCGCGCTGGGGGCATCGGCGGATCGATCGGTTTCCGGACGGGCAGCTGTTCGTCGACCTGCGCGGATTCAGCCCGGACAGCGATCCCCTCGACCCGCTGACCGCGCTGCGCGGCTTCCTGGACGCCCTCGGCGTCGACACGGCCCGCGTCACCGGCGATGTCCACGAGCACGCGGCCCGGTATCGCAGCGAGGTGGCGAACAAGCGGCTGCTGATCGTGCTGGACAACGCAGCGACCGCCGACCAGGTCGTGCCGCTGCTGCCGGGCACGCCGACCTGCAAGGTTCTGGTGACCAGCCGGCGGACCCTGTCGACGCTGCTGCACCGCCACAACGCCCAGCACCTGCCGCTGGCTGCGCTGGACGAAGCCGAGGCGCACGAGTTCCTGGTCAACGCGCTCGGCGCGGACCGGGTCGCGGCCGAGCCGGCGGCCGCGGCGGAGTTGATCGAGGCGTGTGGGCGGTACCCGCTTGCGCTGGCGGTGATGGTCGGTCGGGCCCGCCATCGGAACTCCCTGGAATTGGCCGCTGAGCTGCGAGAACACGGGCTGGACGCGCTGACCAACGTACTGTCCTGGTCGCTGCGGGCGCTGACCGACGAGCAGCGGACGGTGTTCGCTCTGCTCGGCAGCGCGCCGGGGGCCGACATCGGCCTGCCGGCGGCCGTAAGCCTCACCGGTCGGTCGAAGCCGCAGCTGACAGGGATCCTGCGCGCGTTGACCGAGGCGTCGCTGCTGACCCGGCTGGCCAACGGCCGCTACGCGATGCACGACCTGATCCGCGGTTTCGCCGCACGGCAGGAGGTGCCGAACCGGGCCGCGGCGCTACGCCGGGTGCTGGACTTCTACCTGCACACCGCCAATGCCGCCGCCCAGCAGATCGATCCGCAGCCGTTGGACCTGGCCCCGACGAGCGTTGAGCCGCAGCCGATCCCGGACGTGCCGACGGCACTGTCCTGGTTCGACGCCGAGCTGCCGAATCTCCTTGCCGCGCAACGTGTTGCCGCTGGCGTCGAGGTCTGGCAGCTGGCTCGGACCGTGAACAGCTTCCTGTACCGGCGAGGCCGCCACCACGACCGGCTCGCGGTGTGGCAGACCGCGCTGGCGGCCGATCTGCCGGATGCGGCCCGGGCCAGCGCCCACGGTCTGCTCGGCCGGGCCTACGGCGCGCTGGGCCGGTTCGAGGACGCCACCGAGCACTTCGAGCAGGCGCTGGCCGGCGGCGACGCCTTACAGCAGGCCAACACTCATCGCATGCTCGCGGCGGCGTGGGAGCAGCGTGGCGACGACCGCGTGGCACTGGAGCACACCGGCCAGGCACTGGCCCTGTACCGAACGCTCGATCAGCCGGTCTGGGAGGCCGACGCCGTCAACTCCATGGGTTGGTACGCGGCCCGGCTGGGCGACTTCGACGACGCCCGCCGCCACTGCGAGCAGGCCCTGGCGATGCAGCGCCGCAACGGCTATCGCGACGGTGAGGCCGCGGCGCTGGACAGCCTCGGTCTGATCGCCCACCGCACCGGCCGCCACGCGGCGTCCGTCGACTATTACGAGCAGTCCTTGGCGATCTTCCGTGACGTCGGCAACACCATGTACGCGGCGGTCGCGCTGGACGGCATCGGGCATCCCTTCGCCGCCATCGGCCGGCTCGATGACGCCCGTGCGGCCTGGGGCGAGGCGTTGCTGCTGTTCCAGGAGCAGGGCCGGGACGCCGACGCCGACCGAGTCCGGCGGCAACTCGATGCCCTGGATCACACGACTGCCGGTTGAATCACCTTCGCCCGGGTTACCATGCGGCGAGGGGGCGATGAGCAATGGCGGACCGACGCCGTTCCACGTTGCGTGAACTTCGGATGCGAACCGCGCTCACGCAGGAGGCGCTGGCCGACCGTTCCGGGGTGTCGGTCAGCACCATCCGCGGCATGGAGAACGGCACCCGCGTCAACCCCCGCCCGGACACCCTGCGGCAGCTGGCCGACGTGCTCGGCCTCGCGCCGGTCGAGTACGAGGACCTGTTGGCGGAGCACGATCTCCAGCCGACCGAGCGGTCCACCCGGCCCCGCCAGCTGTCGGCCGCGCCGCACGGGTTCGCCGGGCGGTCCGACCTGGTCGTGGACGCGCCGACCGTGCTGGTCGGGCCGGGCGGGATCGGCAAGACGTGGCTGGCGCTGCACTGGGCCCACGAGCACGCCGAGGAGTTCCCGGACGGGCACCTGTTCGTCGACCTTCGCGGTCACGGCCCGGACGGGGAGCCCGTCGATCCGCTGACCGCGCTGCGGGGATTCCTGGATGCGTTGGGAGTACAGGATCTTCGCGGTGGGGTGGCCGAGCACGCGGCCCTGTACCGGAGCCACGTCGCCGATCGGCGGATACTGATCGTGCTGGACAACGCGGCCAGCGCGGATCAGGTTGCGCCGCTGCTGCCCGGCTCGTCGTCGTGCACGGTGTTGATCACCAGCCGGACGACGCTGACCGCCTTGCTGCACCGCAACGGTGCCCGGCACGTTCGGCTGGATGTGTTGGGGGACAATGAAGCTTATGGCTTGCTGGCCCGTCGGATCGGCGACTGGCGGCTTGCCGCCGAGGCCGACGTCGTGCGTGAGCTGATCCGGCTGTGCGGGGGATATCCGTTGGCGCTGGCCATTGTCGCCGGCCGGGCCCATGCCCATCCGGACATCCCGCTGTCGGAGTTCGCCGCCGAGCTGGCCGAGCTGGGCCTCGACGCGCTGGACGACGCCGACCCGACGGCCAGCCTGCCGGCGGTGCTGTCCTGGTCGCTGCGGGGACTGACCGATGGGCAGCGGAAGGTCTTCGGGGTGCTGGGGACCGTCGACGTCGAGGTCGCGGCGATTGCCGGGGCGACCGGGCTGTCACAGCCCCAGGTGACGAAGGTGTTGCGGGAGTTGGAAGACGCCTCGCTGCTGCGCCGTCAGGCCAACGGCCGCTACGTCATGCACCACTTGCTCCGCTGCTTCGCCGCCTACAGCGTGGGTGATGCGCGAGGGTTGATCGACTTCTGCGGCGAGGCCCCTCAGCTGCCGGAGAAGCGCGGCAACACCTTGCCGGCGAACAGCTCCAGGTGATCGGCGACGTCACGAGCCGGCATGCCGGGGGCGGCCAGTCGAAGGCCGAAGGTGTCGACCGGGAGATCGCCGACCATGGACCGGATCTTGGCCACCATGTCGTCCGGCGTGAGGATCGAGACCAGGCCGCGGAGATCGTCGATCGTGGTGACGGCGCGGATGCCGCTGTGGCTGACGTTGTTGGCTTGCGTTAGGCGGGCGGCTTCGGCGAACCAGTGCAGCAGGCCGGGGCCGACCTGCGCGAGCGTGCGCTCGGGGTCGTCGGAGACGAACAGCCACGGGCTGCCGGTCAGATTGAGCCGCGGCTGCTTGCCGGTCGTGGCTAACTCGTCCAGGTACATGCGCCACACCGTCGGGTCGGCGGGGCCGGTGTAGGCGTCGCCGTAGAGCGCCGCGCGGCGCACGGCGGCGCGGCTGGTGCCGCCGACCCAGATCGGCGGGTGTGGGTCCTGTACGGGTCGTGGGGTGATCCGCGCGCCGTCGACGGTGTCGCCGCTCAGCAGGCGGCGGACCGTGTTGAGGGTCTCGTTTGCCGTGCTGCCAACGTTTTCCCGGGCGACGCCGTACCCGGCGAACTCGGCGGCGCGGTAGCCGACCCCGACACCGAGGTCGACGCGGCCGTTGGACAGGACGTCCAGCACGGCGACGTCTTCGGCCAGGCGGACCGGGTGGTAGAGCGGCAGCAGGGCGACGTTGGTGGCGACGCGCATCGTCGTCGTGCGGGCGGCGATGGCGGTGGCCGCGACCAGCGGCGACGGCACGAAGTGGTCGTCGGTGAAGTGGTGCTCGCCGATCAGGGCGTGGCCGAAGCCCAGCTCCTCGGCGTGGGTCAGGTGCTCGACGGTGTCGGCGTAGAGCCGGGCCGGACTTCGGGTCTCCTGGGGTGAGCCGCGGAAGTCGATGATGAGTCCGAAACGCATGATCCCTCCCTAAGTGGGGACTTGTTCCCCGCTTTGACCGTAGCATAAGTGGGGATAGGATCCCCACTTGATGAGAGGGGAGGTTATGCCGGCAGTTCGGGCCGATGCGCTCCGCAACCGGGCGCGGATACTGGCCGCCGCCGTCGATGTGTTCGCCGAGCAGGGGCCGGAGGCCGCCCTCGACGACATCGCCAAGCGTGCGGCGATCGGCAACGCGACCGTGTACCGGCACTTCGCCGACCGCGGAGTGCTGCTGCACGAGGTCGTGCGGCAGGTGATGACCCGGACCGCCGAGGAGGCCGAGCGGGCCCTGCTGGCCGAGACCGAGCCCTTCGACGCCCTGGCCCGTTTCGTGCACGCCGTCGCCGACCTGCGGATCACCATCCTGTGCCCGTTGCTCGCCGCCGACGACCACGACGGCCTGTCCGAGCTGAAGCAGCGAGTGATCGACGCGGTGGACGAGTTGGTGACCGCGGCCCAGGACACCGGAGAGATCCGCCGCGACGTCGGGTTCGGCGACGTGCTGATGGCCCTGGCACAACTGACCCGGCCCGGCGCCGGGCAGAGTTGGGCCGACATCGAGGTGTTCGCGCACCGGGGATTGCAGGTGTACCTGGACGGACTGCTCGTGGAGTCGGAGCTGCCCGGTCGCCCGGCCGGGATCGGGGACCTGCGGGGCTGAGGACGCTGGGAGCGGGGTTCGGGCGCGCAGCCTGACCGGAGCGCGCCCGAACGGGCGAACCTACGACTGAGCGGTCAGCTGGAACGACTGCGCCGGCCCACCGCTGCACGTCCACTGCTGGAGCAGCCCACCGTCCGAAGTGGACTGATCCCGCACATCGAGACACTTGGTGCTGTTCCTGGCCACGAATCGGTACGACCCGTTGCCGTTGTCGACGGCCTGCCACTGCTGGTTGGAGCCCCCGACGTAGCTCCACAGCTGCACGGTCACGCCATCGCCCGTCGCGCCAGCGCCACCGCTGACGTCCCAGGCCAGGTTGGCCGCATTCCGGTTCACCACCTGGTAGTAGCCGTCACCGGTGGACCGGAACTGCCACTGCTGGTTGGTCGCCGCGGTGCAGGACCACTGCTGCAACGCGGTGCCGTCGGCGGTGCCGCGGTTGGCCGCGTCCAGGCACTTGCTGCTGACCTGGGCGGTCACCGAGTACCACTTGGACGAGTCGATCCCGGTCGGCGGCGGGGTGGTGCCGCCGGTGCCCGGCCAGGTGAAGGTGGCCATCGAGCCGCCGGGCAGGCTGTAGCCGAACGACTGGCCGTTGTAGGAGACCTGGAAGTTCTGCGTGCCGCCGGAATTCACCGCCACCAGAGCGATGGTGCCGTCCGGGTTCTTGAACGCCACGTTCTCGATGCCGCCCTGGCTCTGCGCGGTGGAGTTGATCCGCACCGCCCCCGGCTTGACGAACTTGGCCAGGTGTCCCAGCACGTAGTAGTCGGCGTTGTAGGTGACGCTGCCGCCGTTCACCGTCACCAGGCCCATGCAGTTGCCGCAGGAGCCGATCACCGGGCCGTGGTCGGCGTCCAGCGCCATGTTCCACAGGCTGACCGAGCGGGCCCAGTTGCGGGTCGCGCCGACGGCCAGATTGCGGCCCTGCCACACGAGAGAGTCGGCGAAGGTGTTGCCCGACTCGGTGCCCGAGCACTCGGTGAAGAAGATGTCCTTGCCGGGGAACTGGTTGTGCACACCGGTCTGGGCGCTGGGGTCGCCGCCGTAGCAGTGCCAGGCCGAGCCCGCGGTGTTGCTGCCGGTCTGGGACAGCACCGACGTGGCGTAGCCCGGGTTGTCCCAGTTGTGGTCCCAGGCCAGGATCTTCGTACTCAGGCCGGCCTGCGACAGCTTCGGCGCCAGGTTGTTGATGATGCGGGCCTGCTGGTTGGCGTCCATCAGCATGCCGGGATAGCCGCCGGGCTGGTTCTGCGGCTCGTTCTGCACGGCCAGGTACTGCACCGGCACGCCGGCCGACTGGTAGGCCTGCACCGACTTGACCAGGTAGTCGGCGAAGGTGCTCTCGTAGTTGGTCGACAGCGAGCCGCCGACCAGGTTGTTGTTGGTCTTCATCCAGCCCGGCGCGCTCCACGGCACGACCATCACCGACGCGGCCGGGTTGAGCTGCTTGGCCTGCGTGACCAGCGGCAGGATGTAGGACTGGTCATGCGCGACCGAAAAGCGCGACAGGCTCGGGTCGGCCGACCCGTCGTCGTAGCTGTAGAAGCTGCGCGAGAAGTCGCTCGCGCCGAGCGGCTGGCGCAGCCAGCTCAGGCCGATGCCGCCGGTCGGGCTGAACAGCGAGGTCATGATGCTGTTGCGGGCCGAGGAGTTGGCGATGTTCCAGGCGGCCGCGTCGGTCAGCGAGGCACCGAAGCCGACCATGGACTGGTAGGTGGTGTTCGGATCGATGGTGATCACCGGGCCGCTGCCCGGCGAGCCGAACGACACCGGCGTCTTCTGGGTCAGCTTGTTGCTCTGGTCCGGCGTGGTCAGCCACACGTTGGCAGTGGTCGCCGCGAACGCCGGCGGGGCCTGGGTGACCGCGTAGGCGGCCGCAGAGGCGACCAGCGCCGCCGCGGCACAGCCGGCCAGCAGCCGGTGACGGGATTTGGTGGAGGTCATGCAGGGACACCCTCCCTTGTCTTGAAACAAATGTAACACTGCTGTAACAGGGTGCGGAGAGTGCAGCACCGGATTTCACGTATGTCAACATCGCTGGCACACAAAGGAACATGTATCGAAAAGCGCCTGGAACAAATGAAACAACAGTCGTTTGTGGACAGCGGTGTGGTGCGCGGCGCGCGACCTCCCTTGACAGGTCAACAAGTGTCCGCAGTGGACGATGGACCGATCGGCTGACGGGTGCATCCAGTCGTCCGGGCGATCGGCGCTGCGGCCGAATGCCCTCTATACCTGTGTGGCGGCGATCTGACGGCGGCCCTGGTGAGCTGGGACCTGCACGACGCCGACTGGGTACTGGAACGGTCGGCCGAGTCGGTGCTGACCGCGCTGATGAACCGGTTCACCCGGTTGCACCGTCGTCGAGAAGACCGACGCCTACACCTGTCTGATCCTGTTCTCCATGGGCATCACCAAGGGCAAGTCGGGCCCAGACCTACCAGCGTCCGCTGCGCGGCGGCACCGAATTCGTCCGCCTCGCCGAGCTGGCCGACCGCACCGTGGCGACCCAGGTCGTCACCACCCCACCTGGCATCCCCGACCTCATGCCCGGCGAGAACGCCGGCCACCACGACGAGCCCACCCTGCGCTACCTGCGGGCCCTCGAGGACTTCGACCGCCACTTCCCGGGTTTCCCAGCGAGACCCACGGTGTCCACCGCGACTCCGACGGCGACTACTGGATCACCTGCCTGTGACGGTAGCGCGTCATCCGACATGGCTCATCATCTCCGCCGGACACGTCACGCCGGGTGGCGGCAGCGTGTCGTCGGCCAGGTACCTGATCACGTAGCCATTGACGCAGGTGTTGCCGTGCAGGAAGTAGGCGGCGTGGCCGTCGCCGTGCCACAGCGCGCGGGCACCCGGCAGTTGGGCGGCGACGTTGGCGGCGCCGAGACTGGGGGAATTGCTGTCGAGCCGGCCGACGACGACCAGGGCGGGCGGCATCCCGGTGGCCTTGAGCAGTGCGGGCGGATAGGACGGTCCGTGCGATAAACCGAGGCAGCGACCCAGTTCGAGGCGGCCCTCGGTCCAGCCGATGTGCGGGGCGATGGCTTTGAGACGCCGTTCGATCGGCTGGAATTGCTGATAGCTCGGCACTTCGGGCAGGTAGTCGTGACACAAGGTCTCATTCATCAGGTAGCCGGCGGACTCGGGTGGCGGGGGAGCGATGGTGGTGAGGAAGCCGCCGGGGTCACCGTCACGAGCCTTGGCCAGGGCGGAGGCCAGCTTGGGCCAGGTCGGCGGCGTCAGCAGGCTGGTGAGCAGGCCGGCGTCGAGCACGCCGACGGACACCGGGGGATGGGCCACGAGATCGTCCCAGATCCGCACCGCATCCTGCCCGCGTAACGGACACGAGGCGCGGGCGTCACACCAGTCGCGAAACCGGAACAGCTGCTGCTCCTGGGTGATGGCTCGGTCGCGCAGCCAGTCTTCCAGACGAGGCCGGGTGTGGTCGGGCGTGCTGTCCAGGACCATGCTCCGCACGTGCGTCGGGAACAGTTCGGCGTAGGCCTGGCCGTAGGTAGCGCCATAGGAATTGCCGATATAGTGCAGTTTCGGCGCGCCTACCGCCACCCGGAGGGCCTCGAGGTCGTGCGCGGTCTGCCAACTGGTGAGGCCGTCGTACAGGAGGCCGGCGGCCTTGCGGCAACTGGCGTCGTAGGCCGCGACCTTGCGCGCGTGGGCGTCCCAGTCGGCCTCGGAGGTGGCTTTCACCAGATCGGTCGGTGCGGGCTGCGGCACCGGGCACGGGATCAGCGTGCCGTTGTCGGGTTGGCCGACGCCCCGTGAGTCCATGACCACGACGTCGAAATGTGCGGTCAGCTCGTCGTACACGGGCATACGCGGGGTGGCGTGCGTGGTGGCGGTGCCGACACCGCTGCCCAGGTTGACGATGAGAGTGCCCTCGCCGGCGCCCTTGGCCGGTATCTTGGCCAGGTTCACCAGCGTGGTCGGACCGCCGGGATGGTGCCAGTCCGCCGGTACGGTCATGGTGGCGCACAGCACGCCCTTGCCGCAGTCCGTCCAGTCCACTGCGGACGGACGAAACCCGGGGCCGGCGAGCAAGGGCCCGGCGAAGAAGGACACTGCGGCTGCCAGCGCGATGATTCGGTGCATGCGGCGATTCTGCGGCCGGGGCGAGGCCATGTCGTCCGGCTCGGGTGGGTCATTCTCGAGAAGGACGTGACGGCCGCGCCGCCTCGATACGATCGGCGCGTGTCCGAACTCCGAGTGCCGCTCACCAGCCGGTTGCGCCGCGAGCACTGGCTCGCCCTCGACGCCGTGCTGGCTCTGGCGCTGGTCGCGTTGGTCGTGCCGGCCTCGCCCCGGATCGAACAGTACAACCTGCCGGCGGCAGTGGGATTCGTGATCACGCTGGCCGCGACGACGCCGATAGCCGTCCGGCGGATCTGGCCGGTGGCGGTGTACTGGGTGGTGCTGGCGGCGTGTTCGACGCTGGTGCTGCTGCCCATTATCGGCGCGCCCTTCGTGACGGTCGCGGTGGCCGCATACTCGGTCGCGGTGTCGCGGTCGCGTCGAACGGCCGTGATCGGGCTGGTGGCCGCGCTGGCCGTGTTCCTAGCTGGGGCCTTCGGGTCCCTGGGTGGTCAGTCCGTGACCGACGCCGCCATGGTGATCGCCGCGTGGGGTCTGGGGACCGTACTCCGTGAGCATCGAAGTTACGTTGCGGCACAACAAGAACAAGAGATACAAGCCGCTGTCATGCGCGAGCGGCTGCACATCGCCCGCGAGTTGCACGACGTGGTGGCCAACGGGATGAGCCTGATCACCCTTCAGGCCGGCGTGGCCGGTTACGTGCTGGACAGCCGGCCCGAGGAGGCCCGTCGCGCGCTGGCGTCCATTGAGGAGACCGGCCGGTCCGGACTGGCCGTGCTACGAAAGTCACTGTGGTGGCTTCGCTCCGAAGATCGTTCCGCGGTGCCGGCCGAGGCCACGCCCGGGCTCGCCGACCTGGAGATCCTGGCGCGGCGGGTACGTGCGGAGTCCGGCATCGACGTGACTGTGTCGTTTGACGGGCAGGGGGCGTTGCCGGTAGGCCTCGAATTGTCGGCCTACCGCATCGTCCAGGAGGCGATCACCAACGTGATCAAGCATGGCGGGTCATCGCCGACCCGCGTACTACTGAGGCACACCACCGAGGCACTGGTCATCGAGATTGACGATGACGGGCCCGGTGGCGCCGTGCGCCCCGGTGGCCATGGTCTGCTCGGCATGCGCGAACGAGCCGCCCTGCACGGCGGCACGCTCACCGCCGGGCCCCGCCCCGAAGGCGGCTTCACCGTTCGCGCCGTGCTGCCGACGGATGGTGTGGCATGACCACCCGGGTGCTGCTCGCCGACGACCAGGCGCTGGTTCGCGGCAGTTTCCGAGTGCTGCTCGAAAGCACGACCGACCTGCTGGTGGTCGGTGAGGCCGGCAACGGCCGCGAGGCCGTGGAACTCGTCCCGGAGGTGAAGCCCGATGTGGTGCTCATGGATGTCCGGATGCCGGAGATGGACGGCATCGAGGCCACCCGGCAGATCGTGGCCACGTCCGGGGCCAAGGTGCTCATCCTCACCACCTATGACCTCGACGAGTACGTCTACGCCGCACTCCGCGCCGGGGCCAGCGGCTTCATGCTCAAGGACGGCCGGCCGCCGGAGCTCCTGGCCGCGGTCCGGGTCGTCGCCGCCGGCGAGGCGTTGCTTGCCCCGAGCGTCACCAGCCGCCTCATCCGCGCGTTCGTCAGCGTGCCACCGGTCCCGCCGGCCACACTCGACCACCAGATCACCGCCCGCGAACGCGAGATCCTGCTGCTGGTCGCCCGTGGCCTGTCCAATGCCGAGATCTCCGACCATCTGCACGTCGGCATCACCACCACCAAGACCCACGTCAGCCGCCTGCTGATGAAACTCGGCGCCCGCGATCGCGCCCAGCTGGTAATCGCGGCCTACGAGTCCGGTTTGGTCCGGCCGGCAGTGAGCTGAGGTAGCGTCGATGCGTGCGTGTGTTGCTGACCGGCATGCCGGTGTACTCCCACCTGGTGCCGATGTTGGTGCCGGTGGCCAAGGCTCTGCAAGCGGCCGGTCACGAGGTGGCGGTGGCCACCGGGCAGCCGCCGGCCGCCGAGCTGGCCCGGCAGGGTCTGGACCACCGGCCGCTGCCCAGGATGCTGGTGGGCCAGGAGTTCCGGGCCGATCCGGAGTTGGCCAAGGCGATCGGCCTGAGTGCCGACGGGGTGCCGTTGCCGGAGCTGAACGAGATGCCGCCGGGGGCGGGGTTCGGCCGGTTGTTCGCCGGAGTGGGGGCGGCGCGCAACGCGGTGGATCTGCTCGCGGTGGCCGAGGAGTTCGGGCCGGACCTGATCGTCCGCGAGGGCACGGAGCTCGCCGGCTTCCTGGTGGCCGAGCAGCTGGGGGTGCGCTGTGTGACGCTGGATTCCTCGCCGCTGGCCCCGGTCCGCCACCCGGGCCTGCTGCCGGCGCTGAACCAGACCCGGGCGACGCTGGGGATGAAGGCGTTGCCACACATCAACGAGCTGGCCCGGGATGCGTGGATCGGCTGGCTGCCCAGTCAGTGGTGGGCCGAGAACCTGTCGTCGCACCAGCACTTCCGGGCCCCGGCGGCAACCGGCACGCTGGATCCGGAGATCGCTGCGTTGCGCTCGGACCGGCCGCTCGTGCTGGTCACGCTCGGCTCCAACGCCGCCCACATGTTCACCGACTCGCCGCTGCCGCCGATCGTCGAAGCCCTGGGACAGCTGGACTGCACGGCGGTGGTGGCACTGGATCGGCGGTGGGACGGGCCGAGCCCGGGCAACGTGCACCTGGTGCCGTTCGTGCAGCAGCAACTGCTGCTGCCGGCCTGCGACCTGTTCATCACGCACGCGGGCTACAACGGTGTGCGGGAGGCGCTGGCCGCTGGTGTGCCGATGGTGGCCATGCCGCTGTTCGCCGAGGCCCCGGCCAACGCGCAGCGGCTGACCGAGCTCGGCCTCGGCGTCACGGTGCCGGCCGACGCGACGCCGGCCGGCATCCTGCTGGCCTGTGAGGAGGTGCTGGGCGACCCGGCTTTCCGTTACGCCGCACACGGTTTCCAGCGGCGGATCCTCGGCCTGCCGGGGATGGACGAGCTGGTGTCAGCTCTGGTGCGGGAAGCCCAGCGCTAGCGCGCGGGCGGCCAGCTCGGGCCAGTCCTCGCCGGCGTGCGGATGGTCGTCGGAGTTGAGCAGGCAGCCCAGCGTGATGGGGAACGGGACGTGGTAACGGGGTGCGGCCAGCTGAGGAGGGTTGGCGAAGTCGAGTACCTCGGCCAGGTTGTTGGCGGCGGCGTCGCGCACGGTCAGCGGCGGCAGCCCGAACCGCCACTCGATCATCTTGAGAATGGAGGTGTGGTCGTACAGGCCGTGCGCGACGGTGGCACGCGGCGACCGCGGTGAGACGACCAGGCACGGCACGCGGAAACCGCGCAGGCCGGCGCCGAGGTCGGGGTTCGGGTCCGGGCCGACCGGCGGCGGCACGTGGTCGAAGAAGCCGCCCCACTCGTCGTAGGTGATCACGAGCGCGGTCCGCGGCCAGTTGGGACTGGACACCACGGCGTTGTAGACGCCGGCCAGGAAGTGCTGGCCCAGCCGGATGTCGGCCAGCGGGTGCTCGTCCTGGGCCAGCCCGGCGACCGCCTCGCCGAGGAAACCGGGCTCCACGAACGACACCGCCGGCAGCCGGCCGGCCGCCGCGTCGGCGTAGAACTCGCCGATGAGTCGGCTGATCCCAAGGTGCCGCACGCCCCACAGCGCCGTGTACGGCACGTCGCTGAAGTAGTAGCGCCCGCTGACGCCGGCCGCGGCCAGCCGGTCCCAGATGGCCGGCATGGTGGCCAGCTTGTCGACGGACGTGGTCGTGCGGTCGGTCTGCGCGGCGTGCAGGAAGAACCGATTCGGAAAGGTGGGAGCCATCATCGCAGCGAAGTAGCGGTCGCAGACCGTCCAGTCACGGGCGGCACTGCCGTAGAAGCCCAGGTCGTCGGCCTCGAAGTAGCCGATGGACAGCGCGTCGTTGTTGCCGGCCCGTAACCAGCCGTCACAGGCCCCGTTGTTGAACTCGACACGACCGCCGTCGTAGGAGTGGTCGGGGTCGCTGAACCCGCAGCCGTGCGGCACGGTCAGGTGGTGGGTCTGGTGGGCAACGCCGTCCTTGTCGGTGAAGGTCAGCCCGGCCTGCCGGCCGTCCGCGCCGGGCAGCCAGCCCAGGTAGTGGTCGAACGAGCGGTTCTCCATCATCACCACGACGATGTGGTCGATCCCCGACTGCTCGGGCGCCGGCAGTGTCGCCGCCTCCGCCACCGTGGACCCCACCGTGGATCCGACCGCCGCCAGGGCCACTGCACCGGCCGTGCCGGCCAGGAACTCCCGCCGGGTCACATCGCTCATCGCCGTCTCCGTTCGGTCGCCGGGCCGCGGCCGAGTATCCACCGGCGAGATGAGCTGATGGCCAACAGTTGACAGCTAAGGCGTGACAGCCGGACGGTGACCGGCTGCCCACCCTTGCTCAGGATGCGCACGGAAAGGTGTCAAAGGCTCATCCTGGTCCGATGGACGTCGTCATCGAGGCGCTGGACCCGCACCGGCAGGCGAAGTTCTGGGCCGCGCTGCTCGGCTGGGCGTGCGCCGACGACCGCGTCCGAGCCGAGGGCGGCTGGGACTTCGAGCTGGTGTTCGCCCAGGTCGACGTGCCGAAAACGGTCAAGAACCGGATTCATCTGGAGCTGGCCAGCCGATCGCCCGAGCACCAGAGGGAGATCGTCCGGCACGCCCTGGCTCTTGGCGCTCGGCACCTCGACCTGGGGCAGGGGGACGTGCCCTGGGTGGTGCTGGCCGACCGCGAGGGGAACGAATTCTGCGTGCTCGACCCGCATCCCCGCTACGACGCCGGTCCCGTCGCGGCGATCCTGGTCGAGACGGCCGACCCGGCCGCGGTGGCTGACGACTGGGCGCTGGCCACGGGTTGGCCGGTCGAGGTGCGACGGGACGAGGTCGTGGCGCTGCGGTCGCCACGGGGGCAGTGGCTGGAGTTGCTGCGGGTCGAGCCCACCGAGCCGGTGGGGGAGCGGGTCCGACTGGGTGCCCTTTGAGGCGGAACCTGAGCCGGACCGGCGGCTCCCGGTAGCGTCGCGCCCGTGGCGAATTTCGAGGGGGCGACGGCGTTCGTGCCGCGCGCGACGGCCGGCGAGTTCGATGTCGACCTTGACCCGCAGTGGGCGTTGGAGGACAAGCCCAACGGCGGCTACCTGCTTGCGGTGCTGGGCCGGGTTGCGGGGTCGCTGTCGACGCACCCGCATCTGACGGCCATCAGCGGATCGTTCGTCCAGTCGCCGAAACCGGGGCCGGCGGTGGTGACGGCGGAGCTGCTGCGCGCCGGTCGCGGTGCGACGCAGTTGCGAGCGCGGCTCACCCAGGACGGCCTGCCCCGCGTCGAGGCGCTGATCACGCAGGGCGTGCTCGACGACGCCGAACCCTGGTGGTCCGGCACGACACCGGTCGACCTGCCGCCGCTGGCCGATTGCCCGCGCTCCAGCACCGAGGCCCCGGGCGGCGCGTTCCGGATCCACATCCTCGACGTCGTCGAGCAGCGTCTCGACCCCGCGGTCAGCGGCTTCAAGCGCGGCGAGCCGACCGGCAGGGGCGAGTTCGCCGGCTGGCTGCGGCTGGCCGACGGCGCCGACTGGGATCCGCTGAGCCTGGTCGTGGCGGTGGACGCGATGCCGCCCATCGGCTACGACCTCGGCGCGCCCGGTTGGGCTCCGACCGTGCAGCTCAGCGCGTACGTCCGCCGGCTGCCCGCGCCCGGACCGATCCGGATCCGCGTCACCGCGACCGAAGTTGGCGGTGGGCAGGTCGACCACGTGGTGCGGGCGTGGGACAGCAAGGACCGCCTGGTCGTGCAGGCCACCCAGATCTGCGCGCTCCGGCTGCCGAGCTAGAGCGCGGCCGTCCCGGCCAGGCCGGCGCTCGCGCTGGCGGTGATGGCCAGGCCGCCGCTTGCGCTGGTGGTGATGGTCAGGCCCCCGTTCGGGTTGGTGGTGGTGGTCAGCCAGCCGTTCGGGTTGGTGGTGATGGCGAGCCGACTGCCGTGCGCCTGCGCAGTCGCCGAGGCTAGGGCCAGACCGAGACTGTGCCCACGACGGCCGGTGCGGCCAGCGGGCCGGTAGAACGGCTCGGTCGGCGGCTGCCGGAGCAGCAGCCATGCAGCAGGCAAACAGCAGCCGTGCAGCAGTCAAGCAATAGCCGTGCAGCGGCCAAGCAGTAGCTATGCAGTAGCCATGCAGCAGCGACCTGTGGTCGGCGTTCGGTGCTTGGGCGCAGCGTCCTATCGGGATCGACAGTCGTTACGGAACGATGATACGGAACGCTGTTAGCACGGTCACGAATGCCGCCTGACCGGCGCGGATGCGGTATAAAGGCGGGGTGACCGTTCTCCAGTTGCTCCGCGACCGCATGCGCGAGGGAAGCGTCCCCGGGCGGCGGAACGACGGCGCGCGGCTGGCGCTGCTGGTGGAGGGCGGGAGCTCCCGTGGCGCGTACTCCAGCGGCATGACGATCGCCATCGAGCAGCTGGGGCTGCTGCCGGCCTTCGATGCCGTCTACGGGAGCTCGGCCGGCTCGCTGAACGCGGCGTGGCTGCTGTGCGGGCGGGCCGAGAAGACGCAGCATGCCTGGTGGAGCCCGCTGATCATGCGGACGACCATCAATCTCGGCAACGCCCTGCGGGGCAAGCCGGTGGTGGACACCGGGTTCCTGGTCGACACGGTCTACACCACGATCATGCCGATGGGCTTCCAGGAGATCGTCGACAACCCGGTCGAGTTCCACCCCATCGCCACCGACGCGCGTACCGGCGAGGCGGTCGACCTGCACGGCCTGATCCACAGCCAGGCCGGCGTGCAGGAGGCGCTGCGGGCGTCGACGAGGATGCCGATCCTGGCCGGCGGCCCGGTGGAGATCGACGGCCGGCAGCTCATCGACGCCGGCCTGGCCGAATCGGTGCCGGTGCGATCGGCGCTGGCCCAGCAGGCCACGCACATCGTCGCCCTGCGCACGGTGCGCGAGGACGAGAAGTCGGGGCCGCCGCCGCTGGCCGAACGCCTGGTGGCCTCCCGGTGGTTCGCCCGCCGCGCCCCCGGTGCGCTGGAGCTGTGGCTTCGCGGCGACATGCTGCGGGCGGAGGAGGAACGGCTGCTGGCCGAGCATCCCGCGACCCTGCAGATCCGCCCGCCGCTTGGTAGCGCCCGCATCGGCCGCACCGACCGCCGCCTCAGCCGCCTGCGCGCGGCCGTCGACGCCGGTCGGCAGGCCGCCTCCGACGTGCTCGCGGGCTGCGTCGACGAGCCACCGAGGAGGTCAGCATGGTCGACACCGTGACGCTGCCGGGCGGCGAGATCGCCTATACCGAGCAGGGTGCTGGCCGGGCGGTGGTGTTCATTCACGGCCTGCTGGTCAACGCCAACCTGTGGCGCAAGGTGATCCCGCTGGTCGCGGATGCCGGATTTCGCTGCGTGGCGCCGACTCTGCCGCTGGGGGCGCACCAGAAGGCGATGCCGGACGCTGATCTGACGCCGCCGGGCCTGGCGAAGCTGATCGCGGACTTCCTGGAAGCGCTGGACCTCGACGATGTGACGATCGTGGCGAACGACAGCGGTGGTGCGCTGACCCAGGTCCTGATGGTCAACCACCCGGAGCACGTCGGCCGTGTGGTGCTGACGCCGTGTGATGCGTTCGAAGACTTCTTTCCCAAGCCGTTCGACGCGCTGACGCGGCTGATCCGCAAGCCGGGGGTGCCGTGGCTGCTGAGTCGGGCGCTGCAACTGAAGGCGGTGCAACAGCAGCCGAATTCCTTTGGCTGGCTGGCCAAACGGGGTATCCCGGACGAGATCATGGCGTCGTACGTGCGACCCTGCCGGGACAGTGCGGCGATTCGCCGTGACCTCAAGCGGTTCCTGGTCGGGGTGGACAACCGGCATACGCTCGCTGCGGCGGAAAGGCTGCCGGGCTTCGAGAAGCCGGTGCTGCTGGTGCGGGCAACCGAGGACAAGGTGTTCAAAGCGGAGCTGTTCGAGCGGCTGACCACGATCCTGCCGGACGCCCGGCTGGTCGACGTCGCCGACTCGTGGACCTTCGTGTCCGAAGACCAGCCGGACCAACTGGCCCGGCTGGTCGTCGAATTCGCGCGATGAAGATCAGCCGACGAGCGGCACGGCGGAGAGCTGGATCTGGGTCCAGCCGTGGGTGTCGACGGGGTCGGTTCCGAAGCCCTCGATGTCGGAACCGTTGAGGTCGTACGGGTTGTGGTCGAAGTACCGGTACAGCGCGCCGTCACGGGTCTGCGCGTAGTACAGGCCGTAACCGGGCGAGACAATGCGGTCGAAGGTGCTCCACCGGTCGGCCAACGTCACGCCGGTCCAGCTGTAGTCGGCGGCGACGTGATAGGACCGCAGCACGCCGGTGGTGCTGATGCCGAGGACCCAGTCGTCACCGGTGCCGGCGATGGTGCGCATGGTGAAGCCGGCGCCGATCTCGACCCGCCCGCCGATCTGGCTCTCGGCCGGCTTGGGCCGGGAGACCACGTACGAGATCAGCTTGCCGTCGGCGATGCCGTACAGATGCCCGTGCCCGTCGTAGGTCAGCATGTCGTGCGTCCAGCCGCCGCCCAACGGGGTCAGCGTGGAGAATGTCAGCGAGTTCTTGTTGGTAACGATGTCCACTCGGTATAGCTGACCGGCCGGCGAGGTGACCAGCAGCGTGTTGGAGTTCAACGCGGCCAACGTCTTCGGCACGAAACCGATCGAGGCCGATGAGGCCAGCGTCTTGGTGCGGTCGCCGGTCTGCGAGTTGATCGTGGAGTAGGTCAGCCGGCCGTCGGACAGCGCGCCGTAGATCTGCACGGTGACCGCGCCGGGCCCGCTCAGCTCGTCCACGATGCGCTGGGCGTCCAACGTCTGCTTGTCGTAGCGGTCGGGGTAGGCCGAGACCTGCACCCGCTGGCAGACTTCGCCGATGTCGGCGGTGCGCCAACTCCCGTTGGGGAAGCGGGTCTCCATCCTGTTGAGGAACTCGTTGGTGGCCCAGCTCGGATTGAGCCGCTGTGCCGCGGTGCCATAGTCGTCGAGCTGCTGGAACAGGCCGAGGCTGCTGTGGTCGACCTTCTCGCTGATGTTCTCGATGGTCGACTCGACGATGGTGGTGGTGATCGCGATGACCGCGGCCCGCTCGTCCAGCCCGCGCTTCTGCACGGCGTCGATGACGGCCCGGGCGCACGACACGCGGTAGGCGGTCATCGAGTCCTTCAGGCCCTGGGTGAGCACGCCGTTGAGCTTGGTCGCGTCGGCGCTGTCGGCCGAGGTCGGCGCGCCGTTGCACGGGGCCTTCTCGTACGCGGCGACCTGCGCGACCCGGGCCCGGACGGCGTCGTCGGAATCGGTGGCGGCCTGGGCGGCGCCGGCGGTCAGCACGGTCACGGCGGCCGCGGCGATGGCGATTGTTCTTGCTGCGAAACGCACTGAGGACTCCAGGTTGGGGGACGGCGCCGCGCCTGGGGACGCGACGCCGTCAGGAGAGTTGGCTTCAGGCCCCGGGCGGGGAGACGTAGCCCGAGATCGAATGGCCGTTCTGGACGGCGGTGTCGGGGTCGATGACGCGCTGCTTCACCGCGTTGCTGACGTTGCCGCCGACCACGGTCAGCGTCCCGTCCGGGTGCACCGCCGTCACGACGTCCACATGGCCGCCGGAAACGCCGTCCGGCGGGCCGTAGATGGCCCAGTCACCGGGCTTCGGGCTGCCGTGTGTGCTGCTGGAACGGGACTTGAACAGGTGGTGGTTGACGCCCCACTCGCCGAGGCCACGGGCGGCCAGGGTGCCGCGCGGCACGTCGGCGACGCCGGCCTTCCACCACGCCCAGGTCGCGAACATGGCGCACCACGGGGTGGCACCGCCGTTGCAGGCGGTGTTGTACCGGTCGCAGTCCTTCTCCAGGGTGCCGACCTCGCCGGTCGCCGCGGCGACGATCTTGCCGCGCAGCGGGTTGACCACCGGCTTCGTCGTGCACGTGGTCGGGTCGGCCGACAGCAGCACCTGGGTCCAGCCGCGGGACGCCACCGGGTCGTCCAGGTGGTACGTGATGTCGTTGCCACGGCCGTCGGTCGGGTCGGCGTCCTCGTACCAGTACATGGCACCGTCGGGGTTCTTGCCGTAG
Source organism: Kutzneria chonburiensis (assembly GCF_028622115.1). Classification (NCBI taxonomy): domain Bacteria; kingdom Bacillati; phylum Actinomycetota; class Actinomycetes; order Pseudonocardiales; family Pseudonocardiaceae; genus Kutzneria; species Kutzneria chonburiensis. The sequence goes on along the minus strand of NZ_CP097263.1, from coordinate 3,508,020 downwards.
TACAGGCCGCCGCCCGGCGAGACCAGGTTCGCAAAGCTCTGCCAGCCGGCGTTGTCCAGCTGGGCCCGCGTGTAGCCGGCGGAGGCGTTGACCGCGTAGCTGAGCAGCTGGCCGTCCGACGTGGTGGCGATCAGCCGGTCGTCGGCCGCGGCGGCCAGCGTCTTCAGGGAGAAGCCGCCGCTGCCGATCTCCACCCGCTGGCCGACCTGGAGCTCGCCCGGCTTGCCGTCCTTGGCCGACATCAGGTACTGGAGCAGCTGCCCGCCGGTGGTCGTGCCGTAGATGTGGCCGTGGCCGTCGTAGGTCAGCAGGTTGTGGGTCCAGCCGCTCTGCAGCTTCGCGGTGGCGAAGGTGAGGCTGGTGTTGTTCGTGATCACGTCGACCCGGTACAGATCGCCGGCAGTGGACGTGACGAGCACGGTGTTGCCGTTCAGCGTCGCCATCGCCCTGGCCGTGAACGGCAGTGCCGCGGCCGAGCTGATGATGTGCAGGATGTTGCCGCTGTCCGGATCGATGGACGTGTACGTCAGCCGGTTGTCGGCGAGCACGCCGTATACCGAGACGTTGGCGGTGCAGGTCGCGTCGGCGTGGGCGACCGGGCCGGCCGGCACGGCGACCGCCGTGACACAGCCGAGCGCGAGGGCGAGTGCGACGGTCGCCGCTCGCATCCGTCGCAGCAGTGCGGGCATGCTTGTGCCTTTCATGCGCAGTTCCACTGGAGCGGGCCGTAGTCGGAGACCCGGCCGAAGATCGTGTTGTCGTCGCCGATGACGTAGACGTCGCTGTCGTCGGTGATGCCGGCCGGCAGCGGCAGGTCGGCCAGGTAGGTGGTGCCGGACCAGACGGCCGGCGGGCCGACCAGCGCGCCCTTGCTGCCGGCGATCAGGCCGCGGGCGTTGATCGCCTGCGCGGTGCCGCCGTTGTCGATGGCCCGGGCGGTGCCGGGTTCACGCCACAGCAGGGATTGCGACTCGGGCCACGGCGACTCGACCTTGGTGCCGATGACCGTGCCGTTGCGGATGGCCCGGAACAGCGTCGGGAAGTCGGCGGCCACCGGGACGATCTGGCCGTGGCGCCACAGGTGCGCCGGGTTGTCCGCGCCGTCGTAGAGCAGCACGGTGCCGTCGTCGTCCAGGTCGACGCCGCTGCCGTACGGGGTGTCGATGACGATCGGTGCGGCGGCCAGCGTGGACCAGTACAGCGAGACCTCGTGGCCGTCCTTCACGGCGTGGCCGCGGGCCAGCACGTCGCCACGCTCGTTGAGCGCGACCGCGTAGTCGGTCGCGTAGCCGGCCGGCGTCGGCAGGTTGGTGAGCGTGCCGTGGCCGCTGTGGGCGTTGGTGAACAGGAACGCGCCGCTGCGGCCGGTGCCGCGCTGCGTGCCGGACACCAGGATGGTGCCGTGCGAATTCTCGTCCACGACCTGCGGATACGTGAAGTCGCTCAGCTCGTCGGCGACCCGCGGCCGGCCGTTGGTCCACACCAGCGGGATCGCCGCGTCGGTGGCCACGCTCCCGGTCGTGCCGGAGTAGTTGCCGTGGCTGTCGGTGCCGGTGACGGTGGTCGACCGCTCGAGATAGCCGGCCGGTGTCGACACCTTGGACACCTGCCAGGTGCAGGTTTGGGCTGCGGCCGCGGCGGGAACCGCGGTACCGACCCCCAGCGCGAGCATGGCGGTCGCGAGCACAGCAACGCGTTTGTGCATGGTGACTGGCCCCCTTGTGAAAGCCCCCGGTTCCCCTCATTTCGACCGGGGCTGCGGCCTGTCTAGCGCGCCGGGTTTGTCCGGCGCCGGGGCAGTGGACGCCGGACAACAACAACCGGACAATGGCCGGCGTCGCGCCGGCCAAGGTCTGGGGGCTACATGCCGCGTGCTGAACAACCGCTCGACCTGGACGGCTCCGCGCTGTCCGAATTCGCGGCCGAGCTGCGGAAACTCCGTGAGCTGGCCGGTCGCCCGACCTATCGGGAACTGGCCGCGCGGGCGCATTTCTCGTCAACCACGTTGTCCGACGCGGCCGGCGGAAAGCGCCTTCCCAGCCTGGCCGTGACCCTGGCCTATGTCCGGGGGTGTGACGGCAACGTCGAGGAGTGGGAACAACGCTGGCATGCCGTGCGGGCGGCAGCGGAGATCTCTCCGGAAATACCGGACGACGCCAACGCCCCGTACGTCGGGCTGGCCAGCTACGACATCGCCGACGCCGACCGGTTCGTCGGCCGCGAGCACCTTGTCGCCGACCTCGCCGAGCGGGTCCGGCGACAGCGCTTCACCGCCGTGTTCGGCCCGTCCGGGTCGGGCAAGTCGTCGGCGCTGCGGGCCGGCCTGATCCCGGCGTTGTCCGGCCGAACCGCCCTGATCACGCCCGGCGGCCGGCCGATGGCCGCGCTCGACGGCGTCGCCGCGGATGTGGTTGTCGTCGACCAGTTCGAGGAGCTGTTCACGCTCTGCGGCGACGAGGCCGAGCGGGAGCGGTTCATCGCCGCGCTGCTCGACGCCCCGTACCGCGTGGTGATCGGCGTCCGGGCGGACTTCTACCCGCACTGTGCGCAGCACCCAGGTCTGGTCGCTGCCATGCAGGACGCGCAGGTCACCGTGGGGCCGATGACGATGGACGAGTTGCGCCGCGCCATCGTCGCGCCGGCCGCGCGGGCCAACTGTGCCGTCGAGGGGGCGCTGCTAGCCACGTTGATGTCCGAGGCGTCGGGACGGCCCGGGATCCTGCCGCTGCTGTCGCACGCGCTCCTGGAGACGTGGCGCCGCCGGGCCGGTGCCAAGCTCACGCTGGCCGGCTATCAGAGCGCCGGCGGCATCGCGCATGCCCTGGCGCGGACGGCCGACACGGTGTTCGACGGGTTCACCGAGCCACAGCAGCTGACCGCTCGGGACCTGTTCGTACGGCTGTGCGTGCTGGGCGAGGGCACAGAGGACACGCGGCGGCGGGTGCCGCGGTCCGAGCTCGATCCCGGCGTCGACGACGTGATCACGCAGCTGGTCGACGCGCGGCTGGTGGTGGCCGACCGGGAGTCGGTGGAGATCACTCACGAGGCGCTGATCCGCAGCTGGCCGCGGCTGCGGCGGTGGCTGTCCGAGGACCGTGAGGGCCTGCGGATCCACCGGGCGCTGACCGAGGCGACCGCCGCGTGGGAGGCCATGGACCGTGATCCCTCGGCGCTCTACCGCGGGGCCCGGCTGGAGCAGGCGCTGCTGTGGCGGGCCGCGGCCTCGCCGTCGGCACGGGAAGGCGAGTTCCTGGACGCCAGCGAGCTCGGCCGGGAAGCCGAGCTGGCGGCGGCCCGGCGGCGGACCAAGCGGCTGCGGGTCCTGATGGCTGCCGTTGTCGTGTTCGCGATCGTCGCCGCCGTCGCCGCCGTGGTTGCCGGCAATGAACGCACCACGGCGTTGAAACAACGGGACGACGCGCAGTTCCAGCAGGTACTGGCCGAGTCGGACTGGCTGCGCGACCGGGATCCAGCGTTGTCGGCGCAGCTGGCCATGGTCGCGTGGCGAATGCGGCCCGGGGACGACTCCGTGCGCACCCGGCTGCTCAGCACGCAGACCGCCAACCTGGCGCAGACCATCGGCAACCACAACGGCAACGTCTACTGGACGTCGTTCAGTCCGGACGGCGAGGTGTTGGCCACCGCCGGCAACGACGACACGTTCCGGCTGTGGGATCCGGCTCGGCCCGCGCTGCTGGCGTCCATGCCCGGCGACCAGCACGGCTGGGTCAGCGCCGCCGTGTTCAGCCCGGTCGGCCGGGTGCTGGCGACGAGCGGGCAGGCCGGCAGCGTGCAGCTGTGGAACGTCGCCGATGCCCGGGCGCCCAAGCGTTTCGGGGCGGCCATCCCCGCCGTCGGCGGCAGCGTGTCCCTGCTGGCGTTCAGTCCCGACGGCCGGCTGCTGGCCACCGCCGACAACGACGGCACCGTGGGGCTGTGGAACGTCGCGGACCCCGCGCATCCCCGGTCGCTCGGCGTGCTTCGCGGGCACACCCAGGCCGTGCGGTCGGTGGCCTTCAGCGGTGACGGGCGGTTGCTCGCGTCCGGTGGCGAGGACAAGACCGTGCGGGTGTGGAACATCCAGGACGTCGAGCATCCCGTCGCCGTCGGGAATCCCTTGACCGGCAACAACTTGCTCGTCCATTCCGTGACGTTCAGTCCCGACAGCCGCTATGTCGTGTCCGGCGGGCAGGACGGCGCCGTGCGGATCTGGGACGTCGGCACCGGGGCTGCGGTCGGGGCACCGCTCACCGAGCACAGTTCCGGCGTGTGGTCGGTGGAGTTCAGCCACGACGGCTCCATGCTGGCCACCGGCAGCGCCGACGGCACCGCCGGGCTGTGGAACGTCGCCGATGTGGCGCACCCGGCGTTGTTGTCGCGGGCCAACGCCGGCGGCGACGTCTATACGGTGTCCTTTGCGCCCGACGACAATCGTGTGGTCACCGGCAGTTCCGACGGCGTGGTGAGGCTGTGGTCGTTGCCCGGTCGGGTGTTGCTCGGGCATCGCACTACTGTTGACGCCATCGCTTTTCGGGCCGACGGGAAGCTCGTCGCCACCGGCGGTCTTGACGGTGTCGTGCGTTTGTGGCGGGTCGAGGATTCCTCCCTCCTGGCCGAGATTCCGCCGCCGGCCGGCGAGGTCGCTTCGTGCAGCGCCAGCTGCACCGACATCGAGATCAGTCCCGACGGTCGCACGCTGGCCGTCTTGAGTCAGGCCAAGGTGTTGCGGTTCTGGGACATCGGCAACCCTGAGCAGCCCGCGCCGCTCGGTGACGGCCTGAGGACCAGGACTCCGTACCGCGCCGCCTTCGCTTTGAGCCCCGACGGGCGGACCATGGCGTTGCCCGACGACCAGCACGGCATTCAGCTGTGGGACGTCACCGATCCTCGAACCCCGGTCGTCGTCGGTCGGATCACCGGCGAGATCGGCGGGAACGCCGTCGTCTTCAGTCCCGACGGCCGGACGTTGGCCACTGTGGACAGTGATCACAGCATTCGGCTCTGGGACGTCTCCGTCCGGTCTTCCCCTCGGGCCGCCGGGCAGCTCAGGGGCAACTCCAGCAACGTCGTGACCATCGCCTTCTCGCCCGACGGCCGGACCCTCGCCTCCGCCGGGTCCGACCAGACCGTGCGGCTGTGGGACGTCGCCGCCCGGGCCGCCGCCGTGATGCCCGGGCACACTCGTTCCGTGTCGACCGTCGCCTTCAGTCCCGACGGCCGGACCTTGGTCAGTGGGAGCACCGATCAGACCATTCGCTTCTGGGACGTCGGCCGGCGCACCGCTTTCGGCGCTCCGATGGCCGCGTTGACCAGCCGTGGCGCCGGGTTGACCTACAGCCCTGGTGGCCAGTACCTGGCCGTGTCCGACGATGCCGACACCGTGCGGCTGCTCGACCTCGACGTGCAGCACGCGGTGTCGCGGATCTGCGGGACCACGGATTCGGTCACCGAGGGCCAGTGGTGGCGGTACCTGCCCACGTTGCCCTACGACCCGCCCTGCCGAGCGTGAGCTACCGCCGTTCGTCGGTTGTCCGGGCCGGTGGCGGTCGGGAAGCATCGGAGGTGTCCCTGCGATGATCAGGAGCCCTGATGCGCCTTCTGTTGCCGGTCGCCGTCGCCGTGGTCACGCTCGGGCTGGCGGTGCCGCAGGTGGCGGTGGCCGCCCCGACGACGAGCGCCTGCGTGACGCCGCAGTTCGCGGACGGCCTGGCGCAGAGCGTGTTCCCGACCGACCAGACGACGTGGCTGCGCGGCGAGGCCTGGGTGCAGACGCCCGACGACAGCGATCACGACGGGGTGCCGGACCGCGTGCACGTCGACATCACGCGCCCGGCACAGACAGCGGACCCGAGCTGCCACTACCGCGCGCCGGTGGTATTCGAGGACAGCCCGTATTACGCGGGCATCGGCCCGGCGGAGAACTGGCAGGTCGACCACGACCTGGGCACACAACCGCCGCCACGCCCGGTGACGCCGAGCTGGCCGGCGACGAACACGAGCCCGATCGTGAGCCGTGGTTACGAGACGACGTGGCTGCCGCGCGGATTCGCCGTCGTGCACGCGGAATCGCCGGGCACTGGCCTGTCGACGGGCTGCCCGACCTCGGGCGGACCGAACGAGACCAACGGCGGCAAGGCCGTGGTCGACTGGCTCAACGGCCGCGTGCCGGCGTTCACCAGCGCCACCTCGACCGACCGGGTCGACGCGGACTGGGCCACCGGCAAGGTGGCGATGATCGGCACCTCCTACAACGGCACGCTGCCGGAAGCGGTGGCCAGCACCGGCGTCGACGGCCTGGCGGCGATCGTGCCGATCTCGGCCATCTCCGACTGGTACGACTACTACCGTGCCAACGGCATGGTCCGCGCCCCGTTCACCTTCCAGGGTGAGGACCTGGACGTGCTGGCCGACGCGGTGTACTCGCGGGCCGACCGCAAGGTGTGCCAACCGGTGATCGCCGGGCTGGCGGCGCACGAGGACCGGGTCACCGGCGACTTCAGCGCCTTCTGGAACGACCGGAACACCATGCGGGACGTGCGGAACGTGCACGCCGCGGTGCTGATGGCCCATGGCGACAACGACTTCAACGTGATGACCAAGAACATGGCCCAGTTCTACGACGCCGTCAAGGCGCAGGGTGTGCCGCACATGCTGTACTTCCACCAGGGCGGCCACGGCGGTGCGCCGCCGGACGTGCTGGTCAACCGCTGGTTCACGCGTTACCTGTTCGGCGTGCACAACGGCGTTGAGCAGCAACCGAAGGCCTGGGTGGTACGAGAGGCAAACGCTTGCCCGACAAGGCAGACGACGTCGGTCGGCGACCAGTCCAACGTCACGACTCTCGCGGTCGCGGACTCAAGTCGACTGACCCTCGGTTTCACGCCGGCGATTCCCGTCACCGCGGCCGACGGCACGGTCAAGAACACCAACGCCGTCATCACCAAGATCCCCGACCGCACGCACATCACGCTCTCCGTTGCGGTGGCGGCAAAGCCGGGCGAACGTGTCGTCTCCGGGGCGGTGATCGGCCTGCCGTGCAGCAGCGCGAACCCCACGCCGTACGCCGAATGGCCTGACCCGGCAACGGGTCTGGTCACGGCAAACCTCACCGCGGGTGCGCCGGGCATCGGCGGCCTGACCCTGCGCCCGGCCAGCGCCGTGACCGAGACCCTGACCGACGACGCGTCCGTGCCGGCGGTGACCTCGGCCAATGCCGCCACGTCCGGTACCCGGCTGCTCTACCAGACGCCGGCGCTGGCCACGAACGTGCGGATCTCCGGTACGCCATGGGCTTCGCTGTGGGTGGCGTCCTCCGCGCCGCGGGCCAACCTGACCGTGGCGCTGGTCGACTACCCGCCGACCGGCAACGGCACCATCCTTACCCGGGGCTGGCTGGACCCGCAGAACCGAACCTCGGCGGCCGCCACGGAGCCGGTCACGCCCGGCCAGTCCTACCGGCTTCGCCTTGACCTGCAACCGAAGGATGCCGTCGTGGTGGCCGGGCACCGGCTCGGGCTGATGGTGCTGGCCAGCGACCAGGAGGCGACGATCCGCACGTCGCCGGGCACCAAGCTGTCCGTTGATCTCGCCCGCAGCACGGTCAGTCTGCCGATTGTCGGTGGCCCGCAAGCGTTCGCTTCGGCGACCGGTGGCACCGACCTTGCCGCCGTGCAGCAGGCAGCGGCCGCCGCCGGCCTCCACCTTGACAACAACCGTTGTCAGACCCTCGACGGTTTCCTGCGCACGGTGTTCGACCGGGTCGGCGCCGGCCGGCTGACCGTGGACCAGGCTTCGGTGCTGCTGGCGGCCAACCAGATCTCCGTGCGGCAAGGGTGTTTCGATGCCGGCAAGGTCGGATCATGGGTGACGCCCGAGCGGGTCGGTCAGGCCTGGACGCACGCTTCACGGCAGGTGGCCGAGCAGGACCTGCTCGACCTTGCGAGCACCGGGGACCGGCGAACCGTCGCGGCCGTCGGCCAGTTGGTGGTCAGCGGCTGGGATGCGTGCTGGCCGGTTCGGACCCTGCGCGGCGACGCGGCCACCCGCCTCGCCGACGAACTCGGCTGCTGATCAGGAGGTCTTGGCGATCACGGTGTCCTTGAGCTGACTGCCGTTGGCCGAGTACACCAGGCAGAAGGCGTCGCGCGCGCCGCCGTCCGGCTCGTCCTCGGTCTTGACGTGGTTCCACGCCTGCTCGCCCGGCACAAGGGCACGGAAGCGCAGCGTGGTGTCCTTGTCCTTGGGGGCGATCTTGTTGCTCTCGAACAGCAGCGCGCAGTAGCCCTCGGCGCTGCGGGCCAACACGTCCTCGCCCGGATAGTCGCCCTTGTAGTTGGTGTCCAACGGAGTTGTCGTGCCGTAGACCTGGACGTCGTGCGGCTCGTCGCACGACATCGAGGCCGTGTAGGCGTGTCCGGCCACCATGGCCCCGCCGGCGCAGCTGCCGGTGTACAGCTTGAACTGGGGGATCTCCGCGCCCGGGCCGTAGCTCCAGGTGGTCTGGATGGCCGGCGAGGCCACCGCCGTGTCGGGCTCGTTGAACCGTCCGGTCAGCCAGCCGCCGCCGAAGGCCGCCGCGGCCAGCACCACCGCCGCGCCGATCAAGGCGGCAATCTGCTTGCCGCGCTTGGGTTTCGTGAGCGGCGCGGTGGCGAGGGCGGTCGTGGTGTTGCCCGGGGTCTGGTTGCCGGCCAGCTCCAGCAGGTGCATGGCCTGCTGGTGGGACAGCCGCGCCTCGGGCGAGGTGATCAGCAGGCCCATGATCGCCGAGGCCAGCGGGCCCTGGCAGCGGCTGAGATAGGGCACCTCGTTCGTGACGGCGTAGAGCGTGGCCGCGGTGTTGGCCCGCTCGAACGCCGCGTAGCCCTCCACGGCGAAGAACAGGGTCGCGCCGAGCGCCCACAGATCGGTGGCCGGTGTCGCCACGGCGTGCTGGATGCGTTCCGGCGCAAGGTAGCCGGGGGAGCCGATCACCGCGCCGGTGTTGGTCAGGCGGGGGTCGTCGTCGATGCGGGCGATGCCGAAGTCGGCCAGCTTGGCCCGGCCCGACGGCAGCACCATGATGTTGCTGGGCTTGACGTCCCGGTGCACGATGCCGGCCGAGTGCGCGTTCTCCAGCGCCGACAGCACCTGCTTGCCGAGAGCCGCCACGGCGGCCGGCGGCATCGGGCCGTTGGCCGCCACCCACTGCGTCAGCGTCGGCCCCTCGACCAGCTCCATCACCAGGAACAACCGGCCGTTGTCGCTGACCACGTCGAACACCGTGACCACGGTCGGATCGCTGAGCCGGCCGGCGCTGCGGGCCTCGCGCAGCACCCGCTCCTCCAGGATGTCGCGCCGCTCGCCGTGCAGGTCGTCGGGCAGGCGCAGCTCCTTGACCGCCACCGGCCGGCCGATCACGCGGTCCTCGGCCCGCCACACCACGCCCATGCCGCCCCGGCCCAACTCGGCCAGCAGGGCGTATCGGCCGGCTACCAGCCGCTGTGTGTCCGGGGTGGTGGCCACGGGCGAGATCCCTCCGCGCTGACGATCGTGTGGAGGGGACAGTACATAACGGTGCTGTTGACAACAGATGTTGTCGGCGGGAGCATGCTGGGGTGCTGTCCGACGAGCAACGCGCCGAGCTGACCGCCGCCATTGACCGGCTGTCTCGAGCCGACGACGCGGACGGTGATCAGCGGGAGCACTGGCTGGCCGTGCTGACCACGCTGCTGGCCGTGCGGGACAGCGCCGAGCAGCTGGCCGCCACGGCCGCGCGGAGGGCCGCCGAACACGGCGCCGACTATCCCGATATCGGCGCCGCGGCCGGCATGACCAGGCAGGGTGCCCGTCGCAAGTGGCCCGGGCTGCGGCGTTAGTTCGCCGCCGCGGCGGATTTCCCACGCAGCACGGCGGTGGCGCTGCTGGCCTTCTTGATCGCCGATTCGATCTGGCTCATGGTCGACGAAGCGCTCAATGCCGGCAACGATTTCAGGGCGTAGAGGGTGAACGTGTACGGGTGTTCCTTGCCGCCCGGGCAGGGGCCGAAGTACTGGAGTGCCGTGGCGCCGCTGCCCATCGCCTTCTGTTTCGCGCCGCCCTGCCCCGGCACGTCGTAGCCCGAGCCGAGGCCCTCGGGCAGCGACGCCGTTGCGGCCGGGATGTTCCAGATCGCCCAGTGCACCTTGTCGCCGCCGTTGGCCACGTCCGCCAGCACGATCGCGTAGCCCTTCACGCCGGCGGCGCCGCCGGTCCAGGCCAGCGGTGGCGACACATCCCGGCCGGCCTTGTGGTCGAAGACGCAGGTGTAATGGTCGGGGACCTTCGCGTTGTCCGCGAACGCCGTGCTGGTCAGGGCCAGGCCCGGGGCGGCCATTGCCGGTGTCGCCGTCAAGGTCACGGCCATCGCCGTCGCCACGAGCACGGCCATTCGCTTCGCCACTGCGTCCTCCCAGTTCGTCCTTCGACGGTGGCGCGGCGGCGGGGAATCCACTTCTACAAGGATTCGGACAGTACTGTCAAGAAAGCGCTTTCCGGATAAGGACGACGCGGTCACGTGTTCGATTTCACCGATAATGCAGCCGGTCCTCATGGGGTGGACAACCTGCGGATTGTCGCCGGTGGGGCATACTCGCGGTGATCAACGGACCAACCCAGGAGGACGAGAACATGCCGGTCTCGAAGGCCCACGCCAGCTGGAACGGGGACATCCCCACCGGGTCGGGCCAGTTCAACGCGGGCAACAACATCACCGGTGGCGTCACCTACAAGTCGCGCTTCGAGGACGGCCCCGGCTCCAACCCGGAGCAGCTCATCGCCGCCGCCCACGCGTCCTGCTACTCGATGGCGCTGGCCAGCGCGCTGGCCAAGGCCGGCTTCACCGCCACGTCCATCGAGACCGACGCCTCGGTGACGCTGCGCCCGGTCGACGGCGTGCCGACCATCATCAAGATCGAGCTGGTCACCAAGGGTGACGTGCCCGGCGTGGACGCCGACCAGTTCCGCGAGTTCGCCGAGGGCGCCAAGGCGGGCTGCCCGGTCAGCCGCGCGCTGGCCGCCGTGCCGGAGATCACCCTCGAGGCCACCCTGGCCTGATCGCGGGCCCGGCCCGCCTCGGCGGGCCGGGCAGCGCCGGCTGTCCACCAGCTGGCCGGACCTGTTCCGGTACTGGTCAGCGGTCGACCCGGAACGGCTCGGCCAGCGCCCGCAGCTCGGCCGCGCCGACGCTGGTGAGCAGGTCGGCGGCCGCGAGGTTGTCCTCCAGCTGCCGCACGCTGGTCGAGCCGAACAACGTGGTGGTGTTGGCCGGATGGGTGAGCGTGAAGGCCAGGCACAGCTGGGCCGCCGTGGCACCGATGCTCTCGGCGGCCTTGGCCAGGGCATCCACGTTGTCGGCGATACGCCGCTGCGCGTCGTCGTGCGGCTCGGCGCCGGTGCGGCTCTTGCCCAGCAGCCGCCCGCACTCGAACACCGCCGACGACTGCAACGTGACGCCGAGGTCGCCGAACACCGCGCCGAACTCCGGGCCCTCCACAGTGGACCGGCGGGCCACGCTGTACACCAGCTGGGCCATTGACGGCCCGGGAACGCCGTCGGCGGCGGCGAAGTCGTGCGCGGCCCGGATCGACGCCGGCGACCAGTTGTTCACGCCCCACTGCCGGATCAACCCGGCCCGGTGCAGCTCGGCCAGTTCCGTGACCAGGGCGTGGAGATCGGTGTCGGCCGGGTGCGCGCTGACGATCACCAGGTCGGCGTGCTCGACGCCGCCGCGCAACAACGCGTTCTCCAGCTGTTCGCGGAGGTTGTCGCCGAAGTAGTCCTCCAGCCACAGCTTGGCCGAGAACAGGTAGTCGTCCCGGCGCAGGCCGGCCGCGCGGACCATGGCCGAGAACAGCACGTCGGTGAACACCGGCGGCCGGTCGGCGGTCCCGTATACGCCCACGTCGAACAGGGTGATCCCGGCATCGACGGCCCGGCGCAGCATCCGCACCGCGTCCGGGAAGTGCATACGGTCGTAGGTGTGCCACGAGCCGAGCGCGAGGATGCCGGTGGTCTGGCCGTCACGGCCGATGCGGCGCTGGGGCAGGACAGTCACGTCCCCATCGAACCACGGCCCGCCACACAATTACGGTCATGCCCGGGAAGGTGTGCCCGAGCGACGGGCCCGGATCATGCCCACCACCCCGGCGATGCCGGCCAGCGCCAGGCCGACGGTCATGATCACATTGCCGGCGACGGTGCCGAGGTTGGGGGAGAACAGGTTCGGCGTGAGCTGACCGGCCAGGCCGCCGACGACCACGATCCAGAACGAGATCAGCACGGCGAACACCGGATGCCACCACCAGCGGGCGGTGCCCAGCGTGAGCAGGCCGGCGCCGAGGATGAACAGGATGCCCGGCGGGAAGGCGATGCCGAACGGCTGCTCGCCGGCCGAGAACATCGACGGGTCGGCGGCCCACTGAACGAGCAGACCGCCGATGCCGACCAGCAGCCCGGCCAGCGAGACGACGGTGCCACGGTTGAGACGACGGAACATCATGCACTCCTGACGACTGCGGCGATGGAAAGGACTGCGGCAACAGCGAAACTGAGCATCTGCACCCAACCGGCGGCGAAGTCGAGCACGGCGTCGGGCCGGATGAGCTTGGCGGTGAACTCCGAGGACACAAGGCCGCCGTACAGGAAGAAAGCGCTCATCAGCGTGGCTGACAGGGGCGTGTAGCGCCACGGGGCCAGCGCCACGAGCAGTGCGAACGCGGGGTAGATGAACGGGCCCGGGCCGTCGTAGCCGGTCGCCTCGTCGGCGATGGCGGCTGTGCTTGTCGGCGCCGCCTTCGGCGTCGCGGGCTCGGCCCCTATGGGGCCGATGCTTCGCCCTTGCCGGATTTAGCCCGCCGCATCGGCTCGGGTGGGTGGTGGCGTCGGGTGGCGGCGGGCGAAATCCGCCAACCGGGCGAAGCATCGGCGGGGCCGAGCCGATCCTGGGTTTGGCAGCCGTGTTCTTCTCGGCGACGGGCACGCGCCGAGGTCGCTGTCGCCGGCCTGGACGGGCTGAATCGTGCTGCCGTGGTCGCGGGCACGATTGCCGTTGGCGCGGAACGACCCCGCCCGCTGGAACGGGTCTGGTCTGTCGCTGCTGGTGTTGGCGGCGCGGTGTTGCTGGTAAACGGGCCGGTGTTGCTGTGCCTGGTGGTCGCGGTGTTCGAGCTCGCCCGCCAGCGACCGCTACGGGAATCGGCCCCGGCCGGCGCGGTGGCAGCGGTGATCTCCTCGGCGACCATCCTGCTGCGGCTGCTCGGCGACGGGCACACGCCGACGCTGCTGGCGCTGGCCTGGACGGGTTGGATCGTGCTGCCCTGGTCGCTCGGCGCCTTGATCCACGTGATGAAGGCCGCGCGCCGCAACCTGATCGCCCGCTCGGCGTTGGAGGAAAGGATGCGGCTGGCCGGCGAGGTGCACGACATCGCCGGCCACGGTTTCGCCGTCGTGAGCATGCAGGCCGGCGTGGCGCTGCTCGTCTTCGACGAGCAGCCGGCCCAGGCCCGGCTCTTCGTGGAGGCGATCAAGGAGACGTCCGCCGCCGCACTGGCCGACCTGCGGCGGATGCTGGACGCCGTCCACCCGGCCGGCATCCACGACCTGATCCGGCAGGTCCGGGCCGGTGGCCTGGCGGTCGACTTCACCATGGACGGCGAGCTGCCGGAGCCGGTGAACGGCACGGTGTACCGGGTGGTTCAGGAAGCGTTGACCAACATCCTCCGACACGCCGGCCCGACCACGGCCGAGGTGGCCGTCGACCGCGGCGAGCGGCACGTGCGGGTCCGGGTGAGTGATCGCGGCGTCGGAGCGGCAGCGCCGGCCGGTCGGGGATTGGCCGGCATGCGGCGAAGGGTCGAAGAGCTGGACGGACGATTGGAGGCCGGACCCCGTGCGGGCGGCGGGTTCCAGGTCGTGGCCTGGCTGCCGGTGAGCCGATGATCCGGGTGCTGCTGGCCGACGATCACCAGCTGGTCCGGATGGGCCTGCGCGTGCTGGTCGACCGTGAGGACGACATGCGGGTGGTCGGCGAGGCGGACAACGGCCGGCAGGCGCTGACCCAGCTGAGCCGGATCCCGGCCGACGTGCTGCTGCTGGACATCCGCATGCCGGGTATGGACGGCCTTGACGTGCTCAAACGCCTGGACCACCAGGTGAAGGTCATCGTCGTCACGACGTTCGAGATCGACCGCTACGTGTTCGAGGCGCTCGGCGCCGGGGCCGGCGGCTTCGTCCTCAAGGACAGCGCCCCCACGGAACTGGTGCCCGCCATCAGGGTCGTGGCCAACGGCGAGGCGTGGCTGTCCCCGTCGGTGACCCGGCTGATGGTGTCCACCTTCGCCCGGCGCTGGACCGCGCCGACCGCGGTCGACGGCCTCGACACGCTCACCGGGCGGGAGCGGGAGATCGCCGCCTGGGTGGCGACCGGGCGGTCCAACGGCGAGATCGCCGACGCGCTGTTCCTGTCGCCGGCCACCGTCCGCACCCACGTGACCCGGGCGATGGGCAAGCTCAACGCCCGGTCTCGGGCCCAGCTTGTCGTGCTGGCCGTGCGAGCCGGGCTGACCGTTCAGTGATCGGCGCAGCAGGGCGTCGGGTTGGGCACCTCGAACGGCGCGAACCGGCCCGCGCCGGCCGGCGTGACGGCCAGCACGAGCTCGCCGCCCTGCCATTCCGGCCGAAGGTGATCACGCGTGTCCAGGAAGTCGTCCGCCCCAGGCTGTTCCGAGCCGCCGACGACGTGCAACCGGTCGATCGACGAGCCGGCCAGCAGATCGCCGACCCGCACGGCACCGGTGAGCTCCGAGCCGGGGAACACCACGGCTCGGCCCGAAACACCGTGCTGCGCAAACGCTTCCGCGGCGGCCAGGCCGTCAGGGCCGGCCCGGAAGACGACCGAGACGACGCTCATCTCCGGATCAACCGGAAGACTCTCCACATCGGACTCCAGCGACACCGCGATGTGCGGGCGCTCGCCGCGGATCAGATGCGTGCCGGCGACAACCGGCCCCGGGAGGCGGGCCACCAGATCATGGATCAGGTGGTCCGCCTCCCGCAGCGACCGGCTGCCGGTGTCGACGCCGAAGACCGTCACGACGGCAGGACCCACAGGGGGTTGCTGTAGAACCAGAGGTCCTTCCACGGGTCGGCCGAGCCCAGCACGTCCATCGCCGGCCCGACCGGGTC
Source organism: Kutzneria chonburiensis (assembly GCF_028622115.1). Lineage (NCBI taxonomy): Bacteria > Bacillati > Actinomycetota > Actinomycetes > Pseudonocardiales > Pseudonocardiaceae > Kutzneria > Kutzneria chonburiensis. The sequence goes on along the minus strand of NZ_CP097263.1, from coordinate 3,492,819 downwards.
GACGCCCGCGCCGTGCAGGCCGACCGCGCCGCGGTTGCCGTCGGTGCCACGCAGCCGCAGGTACTGCGGCTTCGAGACCCGGCCCAGCGGGTAGGTGAAGCTGACCGTGCCGGTGGACTTGTTGACCTCGAAGGACTTCACCACCTTGGCGGTCGGCGCGACGAAGCCGTCACGGTCGGCCGCCTTGCCGGTCACGTCGCCGGCGATCACGTCGACCCTGGCCAGCGTCGGCACGAACTGCGCCCAGTTCGGCCCGTTGGCCAGGTCGATGGAGATCACCAGATCGACCTCGGCGCCGCGCCGCACGTGCAGCATGCCGCCCAGCGGCACCTCGTCCCGGCCGTTGCGGGCCCGCAGCCGCACGTCGAGACCGCTGATCAGGCCGCCGTGGTCGACCCACACCCGGCCGGCGCGGATGCCGTCCATCACCGCCGCGTAGGAGAAGTCGCACGCGCCGACGTGGGTCCGGGAGTAGTAGCCGGGCCAGAAGTCGCTGTCGCCCAGGTTGAGGTCGCCGCCGTAGACCGGGTCGTTGTACTTGCCGTTCTTGGTGAAGTCCGAGCCCGGGCCGCGCACCGCGTTGTCCGCGTACACGTTGTGCGAGTCCGAGTTGGCGGTGATCCACCACGGCTTGCCCTCGGCCAGCAGGCTGTCCCACAGGCCGCCGACCGTCGCGGTCATCCAGTCGAAGCCGCCCCACGTGCGGTAGCTCTCCAGCGGGTAGCCGGGGAACGAGTCGGCGCTGGGGCTGTTGTCGTAGCCGCCGCGGCCGCTGCCCGGGCCGTGCGGCGCGGGGATGCCCGCGCCCTGGTGGCCCGGCGCGCCCTCCATGCCGACGGCGATGTTCGGGGCCGCGTCCCGCCACGCGCGGATCTCGTGCGGCGAGTCGATGCCCTTGCGGGCCGGGTGGTTGGCCAGGAACAGCGCGTCCTGCACGCGGTGGCGGCGCACGGCGTCGGCCAGGAAGTTGACGCCGGCGATGGCCAGCGCCTCGTTGGCCGGCGTGCCGGCGGTCGCGCCCTTGACCGAGCCGTCGTAGGTGTTCTCGAACTCCTTGAGCAGCGGCAGCTCGTTGCGGCCCGGGTGCACGAACACGGTGCCGTGCTCGGCCGCCGGGATGTTCCACTCCAGGCCCTGGAACACCAGCGTGTCCTTGACCTTGTCGCGGGCCGCCACGATGTCCGGGTTGACCTTGTCCACGCCGATCTTGGCGTGCTCGTTGCTGCCGTGGTCGGTGATGACCATCCAGTCGAGGCCGTACGCGTTGGCGTGCCGGACGTGGTCGAGCACCCGGTACTTGCCGTCCGAGCTGTACTGGGTGTGGATGTGGTGGTCGCCGGCCAGCCACAGCAGGCCGCCCCGCGACCGGTTGCGCTCGGGGCCGGCCGCCGCGGTGCCGGCCGTGGCCAGCACGCTGGCCGAAGCCAGGCCGGCGCCGAGCAACCCGGCCCGGCGGAACATCGATCTGCGCGACAGCGCGTCCGGGCTCAGCTCCTGGTCGGGCACGGACAGGTCGGCCGCCGCCGACAGGCCCTCGCCGCCGTGCTCGTGGTCGTGCCCATGGTCGTGCCCATGGTCGTGCCCATGATCGTGGTTGTGGTCGTGACCGTGATCGTGTCCCACCTGGAAACCCTCTTTCGCCGCCGCGCCGACACGGGCGTTTCGGGCGAAGCCTCACCTGCCCCGGCAAACCGGACGTGAACGACAACTGTCCCGAAGATGGCCATCCCGCTGCCCGCCGGCGAGGTCACGCCCGGCTCCGGGGCGGACGCGGTTGGTGATCGGGTTGCTATCCGGAGAGCTCTCCGCTAACGTCGGAAGCATGCGGAGAGCTCTCCGCTTGAGCCTGTGGGAGACAAGTCATGGAGTACGTGAAACTGGGCGGCACCGGCCTGGACGTGTCGCCGATCGCCATCGGCGCGATGACCTACGGCCGGCCCGACCAGGGGCATCCGGCCTGGTCGCTGCCCGAGGAGGAGTCCCGCCCGCTGATCAAGCACGCCCTCGAGCAGGGCATCAACTTCTTCGACTCGGCCAACCTGTACTCGCTGGGCTCCAGCGAGGAGATCCTCGGCCGCGCGCTGCGCGACTTCGCCGACCGGGACGACGTGGTGATCGCCACCAAGCTGCGGCACCCGATGCGGCCCGGCCCCAACGGCAAGGGCCTGTCCCGCAAGGCGGTCATGACCGAGATCGACCACAGCCTGCGCCGGCTCGGGACCGACTACGTCGACCTCTACCAGATCCACCGCAACGATCCGAGCACGCCGCTCGAGGAGACCCTGGAGGCGCTGCACGACCTGGTCAAGGCGGGCAAGGTGCGCTACCTGGGCGCGTCGTCCATGCACGCCTGGGAGTTCAGCAAGGCGCTGCACCTGCAGAAGGCCAACGGCTGGGCCCGGTTCGTGTCGATGCAGGACCACTACAACCTGCTCGCCCGTGAAGAGGAGCGCGAGATGCTCCCGCTGTGCGCGGACGAGGGAGTCGGCACCATCGTGTGGAGCCCGCTGGCGCGCGGCCGCCTGGCCCGGGCGTGGGACGACAACGCCACCGCCCGGTCCGAGACCGACGGCGGCTACGCCGACCTGCTCTACTCCACCCCGGACAGCGACCGGCAGATCGTCGACGCCGTCGGGGCCGTGGCCGATGCCCGTGGCGTCAGCCGGGCCCAGATCGCGCTGGCCTGGCTGCGGGCCAACCCGGTGGTCGTCGCCCCGCTGGTCGGGGCGAACTCGACCCGGCACATCGACGAGGCCGTGGCCTCGCTGGACATCGTGCTGACCGACGACGAGATCGCCCAGCTGGAGCGCCCGTACACGCCGCGCTACGACTTCCAGGGCATCTCCAGCGATGCCGAGCTCCAGCGCATCGCCGCCCGGATCCCGCAGATGACCGTCAGCCGGTGACCGTCAGCCGGTGACCGCCGGCGAGGAGGCGTCGTCGACCAGCTTCCGTGGCGCGCCGGAGCCGTCGGCCGGCACGGCCCAGACGGCGTTGCCCAGTCCGTAGAGGACGGTGTGGTCGTCCTGCCACAGGGCCTGGTCGTCCACGCTGCGCGTCTCGGCCAGCGGGATCTCCTTCATGGTGGCCAGATCGAGCACGGACAGCCGCCAGACGCCGTCGGAGATCTTCTTCTTGAAGGCGATCCGGGTGCCGTCGGGGGACAGCGAGGGGCATTCGACGTTCTCCCGCAGGGCTTTGCCGCGGTACTTGGCGTAGTCGCCCTCGATCAGGTAAGTCTTGCCCTGGGTGCCGAGGGTGCTGTAGAAGCGGTTGCCGTCGGCGGCGAAGGTGAGGCCCCAGTAGTTGACGTCCGGCGCGGTGTAGGGGCTGCCGTCGACCTGCACGGCCAGTTCCTCGACGGTCTTGACCAGTGCGCCGGTGCCCACCTCGTAGATGCCGGCGCGGGTGGAGAATCCGGTCGCGGCGTAGGAATCCCCGGTGACGAAGACCGTCCAGTAGACCAGCATGCCGTCGGGGGAGACCCGGGCCCGGCTGGGCGTGCCGGACACGGACTCGGTGTGCCGGACGTGCAGGTATTCGTCCAGCACAATGACATCGGTCACCGCCGGCAGCGTGCCGGGCTCGACCGCCAGGCAGACCGCCGTCTGCTTGGCGACGGCGAAACGGTCGCACTTGAGGCCACTGATCGCCGGGCTCGCCTTGGGGTCGTTCAGCGGGACAGCGGCGATGCGCCCGGTGGACACGTTGCGGTACAACAGTTGTCCAGGCCCGAGGGTCAGCTTGGCCGCCGGCACGGCGTCGGCCGTGTCCGGGCGGGCGCTGACCGTGTACGCAACGGCGGCGGCGACCAGGACCACCGTGCCGGCGATGGCCAGCAGGATCTTCTTCATGGGCACAATCGTCATGGGCGCACCGGTTTCACGATCGCGGCGGCGACGGCCACGGTGGCCAGGCAGCCGGCGGCGACGAACACCGCCGGACGCAGGTCCCACAGCGTCCACGCCAGTCCGAACAGGACGGAGGAGAGCATCCGGGCCGCCGCCTGCCCGGTCTGGACGACCGCCAGACCGGTCGCTCGCAGCCCCGACGGCACGAGCGGCCCGGCGGCGGCCATCAGCACGCCGTCGGTGGCGGCGTAGAACACGCCGTGCAGACCCAACGCGACGACGGCCAGCCAGAATCCGGCCTGTGGACCGCAGATCAGCACCAGGGCGAGGCACAGCGCGGCGTGCCCGCCGAGGAACACCGGCCAGCGGCCGATCCGATCCGCGAGTCGGCCGAGCGGCACGGCCAACAACAGGTAGACCCCGGCCGTTCCCAACGGCAGCAACGGGAAGTACGTGGCGGCGACATCCCAGCGCCGTTGCAGCAGCAGATAGATGAACGAATCCCCGACGGTGACCAGACCCAGCAGCGCGGCCCAGATCGTGACCCGACGGAAGTCCTGGGACCGCAACAGGTTCACCGCGGCCCGCAACGACACACCGGCCCGTGCCACCGAAACCGGATGGTCGCGGACGAACAGCACGAGCAGCAGCACGGCCAGCGCCGCGATGCAGAAACTCGTGAAGAACACGGAGGTGTAGCTGCCGACGCTGAGCGCGAGCACCCCCATCGCCACCAGCGGGCCGAGGAACGCCCCGACGGTGTCCAGGGCGCGGTGCACCCCGAACGACCGCCCGAGCGTGCCCGGCTCGCTGCTGAGCGAGATCAACGCGTCCCGCGGGGCGGTGCGAAGTCCTTGCCCGTACGGTCCGCGGCCAGCACGACGCCGATCGCCGCCACCGACGAGCCGGCGGCGATCAGCCCGAGCTTGCACACCGCGGACAAGCCGTACCCGAACCCGGCGACCGCCTTGAGTCGCCGCCACCGGTCGGCCAGATGCCCGCCGAGCACCCGCACGACCGCGGTCGCGCCGGCGTACAGCCCGTCGAGCAGCCCGAACTGCAACGGGTTCAGGCCGAGGCCGAGCACCAGGTAGAGCGGGAGGACGGCGGTCACCATCTCCGAGGAGATGTCGGTGACCAGGCTGACCACGCCGAGCGCCACGACGTTGGCGGCGACGCGCCGCAGCGCCGGCTTGCGACCGGTGCCATTGGCCAGGTCCGAGGTACGGCTTGCCGCGATGTACATGCCGGCTCCTACTTGTGGCAGGTGTAGGTCGGGCTGCTGTCCAGGGTCTTGCCGTCGACGCCGATGAGCTGCGTCTGGAAGGTGCTGTCGGTCATGGACAGCTTCAGCACGCCGTACGTCTTGAGCAGCTTTGCCGTGGTGGCGTGCTTGGCGCTCAACGGGTACAGGTCGGCGCCGCCGGAGCCGCCGACGATCTCCACCGGCCCGGCGCTGCTGGCCTTGCCGCTGGCGTCCTGCGGCACGAACCGCTCGTAGTCGTGGTCGTGTCCATTGAGGACAAGGTCGGCCTTGGCGTTCACCAGGGCGGTCCACAGCGCGATGCTGTCCTTGTTGTCGCCGTGGTCGCCGGAGCTCCACCGGGGGTGGTGGTAGTAGGCGGCGACACAGCCCTTGGTGTTCTTGGCAAGGTCGTCCTTCAGCCAGGCCAGCTGGTCCGCGCCGCCCGAGTCGCCGGAGGCGAAGTCGTGCGTCATGAACTGGGTGGAGTCCAGCGCGATGAAGTGCCAGTTGCCCATGTCCCAGCTGTAGTAGCGCTGGCCGTTGGGCTTGGCCGCGTTGCCGAAGTACGTGTCGTAGCCGTTGTACTTGGGCGAATCGTAGGTGTCGTGGTTGCCCGGCACGGGCTTGGTGATGCCCTTGAACTTGCCCCACGTCGTGGCGTAGTACTTCTGGTAGTCCGACAGGTGGGCGTCGTCGTACTGGTTGTCCCCCATGGTGATCACCGCGGCCGGGTTCATCGCGGCGACCTGCTTGGCCGTCTTGGGGTGCGCGCAGTTCGAGTCGCTGGACGTGCACTGCTCGGCGATGTCGCCGGCGGCGGCGAGGATGAACGCGCCGCTGCCGCCGGTCTTGGTCTGCGCGGTGACGGCCGTGCTCGCCGGGGAGATGTTGCCGGCGGTGTCCCGGCTGCGCACGGTGTAGCTGTAGGTGGTGTTGGCCGCCAGACCGATGTCGGTGTAGGCCGGACCATCGCTGCTGGCCACGACTTTCCCGTCACGCAGGATGTCGTAGCCGGCGACGGCGACGTTGTCCGTGGCGGGCTGCCAGGTCAGGTCGACGCTGGTGGCGGTGACGGCGCCGGTCTGCAGACCGGTCGGCGTGGTCGGCGGCTGGGTGTCGCCCGTGGCGTCGGTGACGCCGAAAACCTGGGTCTCCCAAAGGGAATAGCCGTAGCTGGTGCCGCGGGCGAGGCCGACGACGCGCACGTACCGGCCGTGGGCGTCGAGATTGGTGAGGTCGTCGGTTCCCCCGTCGCCATTGTCGACGGCGGTGACAGTGGTGAAGGTGGTGCCGTCGTCGGAGATCTCGATGCGGTACTGCTTGGCGTAGGCCGCTTCCCAGTTGAGCAGGACACGATGGATGGTCGCGGCTTCGCCGAGGTCGATCCGCAGCCACTGCGGATCCGCGCCCTCGACGCTGGCCCAGCGGGTGGTGGCGCTGCCGTCCACCGCCTTCGAGCCGGTGTACGAGGAACTCTCGACCGTCGAGGTGGCGACCGGTTTTCCCTGGGACAGCAGGGTATCGGCGAACCGTGGGGCGGCGGACACGGCGATCGCGGTGGGTATCAGCAGGCCGACGGCGATGACAGGGCTGAGCCGGCCTAATTTTCGCAGGCGGGTGGAAGGCACGTCGCGCTCCTTCAGGGACCTGGGCGGTGGCACGGCGGCGGCGGGGCGGCGGACCAAGATGAACGGCGGGTAAACGGTAAAGAAACTTTCCTAACTAGCGGTGACTGTAGCGACACGTGATCGAGCGCACAAGACACGTTTTCGGTCGTGAATCGGTCAAGTCGAGTTCGCGTCAGGAGGAAAGAAACCCTTGTGGGCCAGGCGTTCCTTCCGTTGCAGGATCTGCAACGGAGTCACACTCATACCGCGCCGGCCAGGCTGGGAAGGGGGCCTTCCTGCACTCGGAGTGGAGGAAAGCCGCCTTCGCGCGGGTGGGTCAGTCCTTTGTGGTGTGTGTGCGGCTGGCGGTGATCGGGGTGAGCAGCCGGCGCGGCTGGGTGATCTGCTGCGACACCGCGTCCAGTTCCGCGTCGCTCGGCTGGTAGCCGGGGCCGGGCTCGATGCGGATCTCCGGCACCGGCACCACTGCCCCGCACGCCTGGCAGCGGTTGTCCTGGTCGATCACGCCGTCGTCGACGTCGTGGAAGAGCGCCCGCTTCACGCCGTCGGGGGAGTAGGTCTCGTCGCCCCAGTGCAGCAGGGCGCGGATCACCGGCCACAGCGCCAGGCCGCGGTCGGTCAGCCGGTACTCGACGGTGCCGTCGGAGTCGTCACGGCTGAGCACGCCCGCCTGCACCAGGGACTTCAGCCGGCTGGTCAGCACGGCGCGGGGGATCTTGAGCTGGGTGGCGAAGTCGCCGAACCGGCGCACGCCGAAGAAGGCGTCGCGGACGATCAGCAGCGTCCAGCGCTCGCCGACCACCTCCAGCGCCCGGGCCAGCGAGCAGTTGGGCTCGGCATAGGTGCTCGGGAGGGCCATGACGGCAGTCTACCTCGTTGGTTCGCTGACTGAACCGCGTTACGTCCGTGGTCGGTTGATCAGTCGCGAAAGCACGATCCGGCTCTCCGTGCGGTCGATCACCCGGCATTCGCGGAGCCGCTGGATCGCCCGCTCGAGGTGGGGGATGTCGGCGGCGCGCAGGTAGACCAGCGCGTCGGCGGCGCCGGAGACCGTGCAGGCCTCGATCACCTCGGGGATCGCCTCCAGCTCACGGCGCAGCGTGGCCGGCGTGGGATTGCCGGTGCAGTACACCTCGACGTACGCCTCGGCGGTCCAGCCGAGCACCTCCGTGTTGATCAGGGCGGTGAAGCCGGCCACGACCCCGTCGGCGACAAGGCGATCCAGGCGCCGCTTGGCCGCCGAGGGGGAGAGGCCGACGATGTCGCCGATCTCGGCGTAGGTGCTGCGGGCGTTGACCGAAACGCAGCGGAGGATCCCCTCGTCGATGGCGTCCACGACCGTCCTCTCCTGGTGCAAAACCTGCGCAGCGTAGCAAGGTATGCAAAAAAGTGCAGGTCAGAGGCAATTTATGGTGATTGATTGCGTCGCCGGTGTGGCCTTAGCATCCCTGAAGTCCCCGTCGGTGCGACCGGAGCGAGGCGCGTTGACCACTCTCACCTCAGCCGAAGCCGCCGCCCTGGCAGCGGTCGACGAGACGGCGATCGCCACCACCCTGCTGGAGTTGCTGGCGATCCCGAGCGTGACCGGCTCGGCGGCGGAGTCGGAGGCGCAGCACTGGCTGGCGTGCAAGCTGCGTGACCTCGGGCTCGACGTCGATCTCTGGTCGATGAATCTGCCGGCGCTGCAAGGAGATCCGGAGTTCCCGGGTTTCGAGGCACCGAGGGACGAGGCCTGGGGTCTGGTCGGCGTGACCGGCGACGACGGGCCGACGATGATCCTCCAGGGGCACGTCGACGTCGTGCCGCCCGGCGATCTCGGGCGCTGGGAAGGTGATCCGTTCACGCCACGGGCCGCCGGCGGCGTCGTGCACGGACGCGGCGCCTGCGACATGAAGGCCGGGCTGGTGGCCAATCTCGCCGCGCTCGCGGCGATCAAGGCCAGCGGCGTTCGGTTACGGGGCCGGGTCGCGGCGCATTGTGTTGTGAGCGAAGAGGATGGCGGCCTGGGGGCGTTCGGAACGCTGCGACGAGGGCACACCGGCGACGCGTGCGTCATCACGGAACCCACGAGCGGCAACCTGATCACCGCCAACGCGGGCGCGCTGACCTTCCGCATCGAGGTGCCGGGGCAGGCCACGCACGCCAGCACGCGAGACGCCGGCGTCAGCGCCGTCGACGCCTATCTGCCGATCCACACCGCGTTGGCCCGACTGGAAACCGTTCGGAACCGAACGCCCGATCCGCTGATGGCGCGTTATGGCGTGCCGTATGCGTTGTCGGTGGGCAAGGTGTGCGCCGGTGACTGGGCCAGCAGCGTGCCGGACCTGCTCGTTGCCGAGGGACGCCTCGGCGTGCGGCTGGGCGAAGACCCGGCGGTGGCCCGGGAACAGCTGGAGTCGTGCGTCGCCGAGACGTGTGCCGCCGACCCGTGGTTGCGTGCTCATCCGGCAACGGTGGCGTGGACCGGCGGTCAGTTTGCCAGCGGACGACTCAACGACGGCGATCCCTTGCGGGATCTGGTGCAAACCGCGTGTGCGGACGCCACCGGACGGCCGCGGCCCGAGGAATGCGGCGCCCCGTACGGCAGCGATCTCCGGCTCTACGCCGCCGCCGGCATCCCGACGCTCCAGTTCGGGCCGGGTGACGTGCGGCTGGCTCACGGCCCTCGCGAACAGGTCCCCCTGGCCGAGGTCGTCACCGTGACCCGCACGCTGGTTCTCACCGTATTGAGGGCACTCGATAGTGGGAGCCAGGGTCGCGGAGTGTGACCGGACCCACGCCGTCCAGTACTGCACAGAGTGCAAAACTGCACTTAGTGTAGAGGTATGGCCAGGGCACTGGACGGTCGCGAAGCGGCCAGCATGGAACGTCGACGGCGGCGGATCGTCCGCGTGGCGACGGAGCTGCTGGCCGAGCGCGGCGTCGAGGGCCTGTCGGTGGACGAGGTGGCGGTGCGGGCCGAGGTGTCCCGCCGGACCGTGTTCAACTACTTCCACTCCACCGAGGAACTGCTGATCGCGGTGGGCAACGTGCTGCTCGGCGAGGCCATCGACAGCCTGAAGGTGGACGGGCCGCCGGTCGCCGACGGCACGCACGCCGACCTGCTCGACGACCTGGCCGCCATGCTGCGGTCCATCGACCTGCTGGACACCATGATCCGGCTGACCCACATCCTCGGCCCGATGGGCCACCAGGACGCGCGGGTGCTGGCGGTGGTCCGCGACACGATGCTCAGCGTCAGCGACAACCTGATGACCACGGCCCGCCGCCGGCATCCCAACGTGCCGGAGCTCGACGTCGAGCTCCTGGTGTCCAGCCTGCTCGGCGGGCTGATCGTGCTGCACAAGCGCTGGAGCGAGCGGTCCGCGCTGGCCGACACCCCGGCGACCCGGCAGCTCTTCGACGAGCTGTTCGACCGCTTCATCGTCCAGCTCCGCGACGGATTCGCGGCCCTGGGCTGAGACGACCCCAACCCACACCGGAGCAACTTCCATGGCACAGTTGTTGTACAAACTCGGCCGCCTCGCGGCCCGAAACCCGTTGCGGGTGCTGGCCTTCTGGTTAGTCGCGCTGGCGCTGGCGGTGGTCGCGTTCTTCACCGCGGGCGGCACGCTGGCCTCCAGCTTCAGCATTCCCGGCACCAAGACCGCCGAGGTCACGGCGCAGCTGGCGCAGAAGCTGCCGAACCTGGCCGGCGTCGCCGGCACGGTCGCGTTCCAGACCGAGGACGGCAAGCCGTTCACCCCCGAGCAGCGCAAGGGCGTCAGCGACCTGCTGGCCGGCCTCAAGGGCCACGACCACGTGCGCGACGTCGTCGACCCGTTCACCGTGCAGCAGCAGCTGACCGACCAGCGCAAGCAGCTGGCCGACGGGCAGAAGCAGGTCGACGACGGCAAGGCCCAGATCGCCGCCGGCCGGCAACAGCTCGCCACGGCACAGCAGCACGTGACCGACTCCAAGACCGCGGCCGCCGGCAACGCGGCGGTACTCGCGCAGATCAACCAGCAGCAGGCCCAGCTGGACGCGCAGAGCAAGCAGCTGGACGCGGCCGAGGCCCAGCTCGTCACCAAGTCCAAGCCGCTGGAGCAGGGCAAGCAGCTGCTCGACTTCTCGTCCAAGATCCGCACGGTTTCCACCGACGGCACCACCGCGACCGGCGTCGTGATGTTCAGCGACGACCAGTTCTCGCTGCCGCAGGAGGCCCGTGACGCCGTGGCCCACAAGCTCGGCACCGCGTCGATCCCGGGCGTGCGGGTCGACTACTCGGCCGAGATCGCCCAGACCACCGACGGCATCGTCGGTCCCGGCGAGATCACCGGTCTGATCGTGGCCGCCCTCGTGCTGCTGCTGATGCTGCGCACGCTGCTGGCCACCATGCTGCCGTTGATCTCCTCGCTCATCGGCGTCGGTGTCGGTGTGGCCGGTGCGATGGCCTTCTCCGGTGTGGTCGACATGGCTTCGGTGACGCCGGTGCTGGGCCTGATGCTCGGCCTGGCCGTCGGCATCGACTATTCGCTGTTCATCATCAACCGGCATCGCCGGCAGCTGCGGGCCGGCATGGACCTGCACGAGTCGATCGGCCTGGCCAACGGCACCGCCGGCGGCGCGGTCGTGTTCGCCGGCGCCACGGTCATCGTCGCGCTGCTGGCGCTCAATGTCACCGGGATCCCGTTCCTTGGCGTGATGGGCGACGTCGGCGCGGTCTGCGTGGCCATCGCCGTGCTGGTCGCGATCACCCTGCCGGCCGGCCTGATGCGGCTGGTCGGGACGCGCCTGCTGACCAAGCGCGCCCGTGCGACCATCGGGCGGGACGAGCACACCGAGACCGCGCCGAAGCCGATGCCGACCTGGCGCGCCCTGGTCACCGCCGCGCTGGCCATCGGCGCCCTGCTGGTGATCGCCGCCCCCGCGCTGTCCATGCGACTCGGTCTGCCCGACGGTTCGGCCCAGGCCACGAATTCCACCGCGTACCGGACGTTCAAGACCGTCGAGGCCGAGTTCGGCACCGGGGTCAACGGCCCGCTGCTGATCACCGCGCAGACCCCCAAGCCGGTCGACGACGTGCTGGCCACCCAGGTCGCCATCGCCGGCGAGCTGAGCAAGCAGCCCGACGTCGTCGCGGTCGCCCCGGCGGCCGTCGCCGACAGCAAGGACTTCTTCGCCTTCCAGGTCATTCCGGCCGGCGGTCCGACCAGTGTGTCCACTTCGGACCTGGTGACCCGGCTCCGCGCGCTGCCGCCGCTGTCCGGGGACATCACGCTCGGCGTCGCCGGCTCGGCCAGCGCCAACATCGACGTCTCCGACAAGCTGCTCGACGTGCTGCCGCTGTACCTGATCGTCGTGGTCGGGCTGTCGCTGCTCATCATGATCGTCGTGTTCCGGTCGCTGCTCGTGCCGCTCATCGCCACCGCCGGCTACGTGCTCTCGCTGTTCGCCGCCTTCGGCGCCGTCGTCGCCGTGTACCAGTGGGGTTGGCTGTCCTCCGTGTTCGGCGTGCACGATCCCGGGCCCGTGCTCGACTTCGCGCCGATCATCCTCATGGGCGTCTTGTTCGGTCTCGCCATGGACTACCAGCTGTTCCTCGTCTCCGGCATGCGTGAGGCGTTCGTCCACGGCGTCCCCGCCCGCGCCGCCGTCACCGCCGGCCTCCGCAACGGCCGGGCCGTCGTCACCGCCGCCGCGATCATCATGGTGGCCGTCTTCGGCGGCTTCGTCTTCTCCGAGCTCACCATGGTCCGCCCCCTCGGCCTCGGCCTGGCCGTCGGCGTCCTGTTCGACGCCTTCGTCGTCCGCATGCTGTTGGTGCCGGCCCTGATGCACCTGTTCGGCAAGTCGGTCTGGTGGCTGCCCCGCTGGCTCGACCGCATCCTCCCCAACGTCGACATCGAAGGCGCCGCCCTGGAGCGCAGCCACCCGCTCCCCGGCACCGCCCCCGTCGTCGAACGCGAACCGGAGACCGTCTCCAGCTGATCAACCGTCCCACCCGAGCCCTGCCCGCCATCGGCGAGCAGGGCTCGGTTTTTGTTGTCCTGCAACGGATCGATCAGTCAACCGCACGACCATCACCGGTCCGTCACCGGGACCGACCGGCGGCCCTTTCGGGCGGAAACGGGCGGTGCGGGGCATTCCAGCGCCGGACCGGCGCGTCATTCATGTCATCGTGGCGTGACATGACTGGGGGTCCTGGTGGAAGAAGACAGACAGCCGATCCGTGTCGCTGTCATCTCGCCGGTCCGCGTCTACGTCCAGGGGTTGGCGCACCTGATGGCGCCCGCGCCGGACGTGACACTGGCCGGTACGGCAAGCGGCGTCGACGACGCGGCGGACCTGCTGGAGCGGGCGCGGGCCGACGTGATCCTGCTGGACATGACCGGTGACATGGCGGGGGAGCGGGGCCTGGCCGCGCTGCACCGGCTGACCGACCTGACCGCGGTGCCGCGCGTGGTGCTGGGCATCCCGGACCGGCCGGCGGAAGTGGTGGCCTGCGCGGAAGCCGGCATCGCCGGCTACGTCACCAACAACCACGATTTCGCCGACCTGGTGGAAATCCTGCGGTCGGCGACCCGGGGTGAATTCGCCTGCCAGGCCGGCGTCGCGGCCGGGCTGGTGAGCCGGCTGGCGGCGCTGGCCCGAGAACGGCGGCCCACCGCCGGGCCGAGCCTGACCAGCCGTGAGCTGGAGATCGTGGCGCTGATCGAATCCGGCTGCTCGAACAAGGAAATCGCGCGGCTGCTGCACATCCAGCTGACCACGGTGAAGAACCACGTGCACAACATCCTGGAGAAGCTGGGCGTGCGCGGCCGGGACGAGGCGGTGGCCGCGGTCCGCCGGCACTACTGGTCGGACGGTCCGGCCCTGCACCTGGTCGCGGGATCCGGTCGGTTCTAGATCCAATCCCGATCTCGGGGATTCATGCCGGTCCGTCCGGGTCACGGCAGACTGGTCGCCAGGCGGAGCATGTCGGTGAACTCCCGTTCGTCCCGATCCCGGGCCTGGCCCGCCTCATAGTCCTTTGTGGACATATTCACGGCTGGTGACGTCATGAGGAGAAGCAACATGGCCTTGCGGATCAGGAGCCTGCGCACGGCTGGCCCGATCTTGGTGCCGCTGAACAGCGGACGGACCGTGCGCCTGTCGCCGGGGCAGGACTCCGACGAGCTGCCCGACACCGAGGTGGCCGGCAACGCCGCGGTGGACAAGCTGCGCCGGCGCGGCCTCATCGACGTGACGGCGGTCGCCGCCGAGGCCGCACCCGGCCGCGCGCCGTCACGAAAGCGCCAGGACGCCGGCGAATGACCAGGTTCGATCGCGATAGGAGACGATCATGGCGACCGTGAGCTATCCGGGTGTCTACGTCCAGGAGGTGTCCGGCGGCGTGCGACCGCTGGACACCGCCAGCACGTCGACGGCCGCGTTTGTCGGGCTGGCCGAGATGGGGCCGGACACCGAGGCCACCCTCGTGACCAGCTGGACGGACTTCCAGCGCCGCTACGGTTCCTTCACCGACGACGGCTATCTCGCGCAGAGCGTGTTCCAGTACTTCAACAACGGCGGCCGCCAGTGCTACATCGTGCGGGTCACCCGCGGCGACGCCGTGGCCGCCGACGTGTCGCTCAACAACCGCGTCGGCGTCAACGGATTCACCTTCAGCGCCAAGAACAAGGGCCTGTGGGGCAACACGTTGCTGCTCCAGGTCGAGGACGGCACGCTGGACCCCGGCAACACGTTCAAGCTGAGCATCCGCCGGCAGGACGACCCGGCCGTGGTGCCGGCCAGCCCGCAGGACCTGCCTCCGCTGGAGGTGTTCGACAACCTCAGCGTCGACCCGACTTCGCCCGACTACGCGGTGAGCGTGCTCGGCTCTCGCTCCACGTTGGTCAACGCGCAGCTGTTGGCCGCCAACACCAGCATCCAGCGCGGCCTGCACCGCGGCGCCGCCGGCCCGACGCTGCCGCTCAACAGCAACCTCAACTTCCAGATCAATGTGGATGGTGACGGCTACCAGCAGGTGGCGCTGCCGCCGGCGACCGGCACCGCGACGGCGCTGGCCGACGTCGCGGCGGCGATCCAGACCGCGGTCAAGGCACTGGTCAAGAAGAAGACGTCCACCGACGCGACCGCGTTCACCGGCTTCACCTGCACGGTCGACCCGGCCGGCCCGAACCTGCTGCTGCAGTCGGGCACGGCGGCCAACCCGGCGTCCTCGGTGCTGGTGCAGGCCGCGACCACGAACGACGCGTCGTTCCAGCTCAAGCTGGGCCTCGCCGGCGGTGGCCGCTCGGAGAACGGCATCGCGGTGCGCCGCCCGGTCAACGCCCCCGTGATCCAGGTCGGCGATTCGGCCGTGGCCGCGCCGGTGTCCGCGGCGCACGCCGGCGCGGACGGCGTCGCGACCTTCACCGAGCAGCTGTTCGCCGACGGGTTCGCCAAGCTCGACCACCTCACCGACGTCAGCCTGCTCGCGGTGCCGGGCGAAGCCACCCCGGCCATGGCCGACAAGGGCATGGGCTACTGCGCCAACCGGCCGCTGCAGGACATGTTCTACATCGGCGAGACCGGTCAGCTCGACGACGAGGTGTCCGACGCGACCACCTTCCGCAACAAGCTGACCACGGCGAATTCCTATGGGGCCGTGTACTTCCCGTGGGTCAAGGCGACCGACCCGACGGGCCGGTCCCGGGACCCGATCCTGTTGCCGCCGTCCGGCTACGTCGCCGGGCTCTACGCCCGCACCGACTCGGCCCGCGGCGTGTGGAAGGCCCCGGCCGGCACCGAGGCCAGCCTCAACGGCGTGGTCGGCCTGACCGCCGAACTGTCCGATGTCGACCACGGCAACCTGAACCCCAAGGGCATCAACGTGGTCCGGCGCTTCGCCGGCTCCGGCATCGTGTCCTTCGGCGCACGCACCATCTCGTCCGACCCGCTGTGGCGCTACGTCCCGGTCCGCCGCACCGCCATCATGCTGCGGGTCAGCATCTACAACGGCATCCAGTGGGCGGTGTTCGAGCCCAACGACGAGTCGCTGTGGGCGCAGCTGCGGCTGAGCATCGGGTCGTTCATGACCACGCTGTTCCGTCAGGGCGCGTTCCAGGGCGCCACGCCGTCGCAGGCGTTCTTCGTCAAGTGCGACGCGGAGACCACCACCCAGGCCGACATCGACAACGGCGTGGTCAACGTGCAGGTCGGCTTCGCGCCGCTGAAGCCGGCCGAGTTCGTCGTGGTCAAGATCAGCCAGCAGGCCGGACTCGCGTCGTAACGATTCGAAAGGAGCACGGCCAGATGGCGAAGTTCTCAGTCAACACCACCCGGTTCGACCCCTACCTGGGGTTCCGGTTCAAGATCAAGGTGGACGGCCTGTACGTGGCCGGCCTGAACAAGTGCAGCGCGCTGAAGAAGTCCACCGAGGTCACCTCCTGGTACGAGGGCGGCGACGCCGCCGGACCGCACCAGATCCCCGGCAAGACCAAGTACGACCCGATCACCCTTGAGGCCGGTGTCACCCACGACACCACCTTCGAGGACTGGGCCGGCAAGGTCAACAACTTCCAGGGCGACGCGGCCATGTCGCTGGCCGGATTCCGCAAGGACATCTCCATCGAGGTCTACAACCTCGGCGGGCAGAAGGTGTTGGGCTACAACGTCTACCGCTGCTGGGTGTCGGAGTACCAGGCGCTGCCGCAGCTCGACGCCGGCGGCAACGCGGTGATGATCAGCACCATCAAGCTGGAGAACGAGGGCTGGGTGCGCGACACGTCGGTGATCGAGCTCAAGGAGAGCTGATGGGCCTGCTGCCGGGTGGCTTCTGGGACGAGCACGGCGGTCTGCACCGCGAGTTCGACCTGGCCCCGCTGACCGGTCGGGAGGAGGAGCTGCTGGCCGCGCGGGCCGCCGCCCGGCCGGCGGCCCTGGTGACCGAGGTGCTCAGCCGTTGCGTTTCCCGGCTGGGCGACATCAGCCCGGTGCCCCCGGCGGTGACCCGGCAGCTGCTCGTCGCCGACCGCAACCACCTGCTGCTCCAGCTGCGGCGGGCGACCTTCGGGGACCAGGTCCGGGCCACCCTGACCTGCCCGTGGACGGAGTGCGGCGAGCGGATGTCGGTGGACTTCTCCATCGACGCCGTGCCGGTGGAGCCGCCGCCGCACCGCGCGCCGCACTACACGGAGACCCTCAAGGACGGCCAGGAGATCACCTTCCGGCTGCCGACCGGGGCCGACCAGGAGGAGCTGTCCGGGCGGCTCGCGGTCAACGAGGCCGAGGCGTTGACCGCGCTGCTGGCGCGGTGCGTGCTCGATCTCGGTGGGGCGCGACCGGATGCGGAGCGGATCGCCGCCCTGCCGGCGATCACCCGGCTGGAGATCGAGGAGCGGATGCGGCGGGCCGCGCCGAAGGTCGAGCAGACCCTCGCCGCGGCCTGCGCCGAGTGCGGACGGACGTTCGTCGCGCCGTTCGACATCCACCGCTTCGTGTTCGGCGAGCTCCGCACCGACAACACCCTGCTGTACCAGGAAGTGCACTACCTGGCCTACCACTACCACTGGAGCGAGAGCGAGATCATGGCGATGACGCGCGACAAGCGGCAGACGTACATCGACGTGCTCGCCGATGCGATCGAGGTGCTCAACCATGGCGCCTGACGGTTTCCTGCGCGGCGTCCTGGCCGACGGCGCACGGCCTTTCCACTACCGCGCCGGGGTACGCGAGCTGCTGGGCGCGCCGGAGGACAACGGCGTGCGGATCAGCTTTCCGTCGACGCTGCCACGCGGTGGCTTTCGGTACGTGCGGGCGGCCGCCCCGCGGCCGCAGGGTTTCGCCGACATGCCGGGCTGGTTGGCCGAGACCGACAACTTCGAAGTCGACGACGTCGATGTCGTCGCGGCCCCCGCGCCCGTTCGGGCAGCAGCGCCCGAGCCGGTGTTCCTGGACGAGCCTCTGGTCACGGCCGTGCCGAGCTCGCTGGTGACCGAGGTCGTGCTGCCGCCGGAGCCCACTGTCCGGCGACCCGAAGTAGCTCGTCCGCCGGCAGTCTTTCCTCCTTCGGAGGAAGTTCGAGCACCCCAGGCCGCGTCGGTGCTGCGCGCGATGGAAAGCCAAGCGCCGCAGACTGTTCCGGCGCCTGTGGTGGCACAGCCGGTGGCACAGCCCGGCGCCGCCGTCGAGCCGGAAGTCGTGACCGTTGCGATGCCGGTGGAGACTCCGTCGGCGGTCAAGCGCTCGCCGGCCGCGATTGTCGACACTGCTCCACAATGGACCGTACCATCCACTGTGGACTGGTTGGAGACTACGCCCTCCGCGCCGGAGCCTGCTCGTGCTCTCCAGGAGCCGATTCATGCTCTCCAGGAACCTGTTCGTGTGGTGCCGGAGCGCGCTCGGGCCGTGCCGGTGCGAAAGCGATCGACCGTGCAGCCGGTTGTCGTGCGGTCGGTCGACGCGCCGAACACGCCGCCGCACCGACCCGTCCGCCGCCCGGTGGACGTCCCGGTCTTCGACGCCCCCTACGTACGGCCGGCCGCGGCCGCACCCGTGACGCCCGAGCCGACTCCGGTCGAACCACCACCTCCTGCCCCGGCCGTAGCCCCGCCGCCGCGGCTGGTGGTCGTGCGCGCGCCGGCCCCGGTCGAGGAAGAGCCGGCGTTCTGGGAACGCCGGCAGCTCGGCCGCCTGCTGAACCGGATCTCGCGATGAGCGCCGGGACCGCGATCGGCATGGTCAGCGCCTCGCTGCGCAACCTGCTGGTGGGCGAGATGCGCCTGACCCCGCCGCCGGACGTGACCATCCTCGCGCCGGACGAGGCCAGCAGCGCCCGCCGGGTCAACCTGTTCCTGTACAAGCTGGCCGAGAACCAGTTCCTGAAGAACCAGGACTTCACCGTGCGGGCCGGCAACCCGAACCAGCTGGTGCCGGCGCCGCTGTCGCTGAACCTGTTCTACCTGCTCACGCCGTACGCGCCGAACGACCCGCAGGAGGGCAACGCCACCGCCCACCAGATCCTGGGCGAGGCGATGCGCGTGCTGTACGAGAACCCGATCGTGCCGGCGGTCTACCTCGACCCCGGCCTGGCCGACGCCCGTGAAGATCTCCAGATCGCCAGCAGCACCCTCGACCCCGAGGAGCTGCGTGGCATCTGGACCACGTTCTCGCAACCGTTCCGGCTGTCCGTGATGTACCAGGTGTCCACCGTCCAGCTGGCCAAGCAGGCCGCGCCGCAGCCGCTGGCCCCACGGGTCCGCACCGTCGGCGTACCGGACGTCCGGACGCCGCCAGGCCTGCCGCTGCTCACCGGCATGACGCCGGGCAGCGGCCGGGCCGGGTCCGTCGTCACGTTCACCGGCACACACCTCGCCGGCTGGCGGGCGATCGTGTCGCTGGACGGCCAGACCGTGCTGCCCGGCCAGGCGCTGACCGCGGACACGTTCCAGGCCACGATTCCGGCCAACCTCCAGCCCGGCTTCTACGAGCTGCGGGTCGATGTCGCCCAGCTGTATCGGCGCACTTTCCTCTTCGAGGTGACGCCGTGATCGGCTACCGCACGCCGTACGAGCACCTGGCCGATGAGCTGCGCCGGCTCGATCTGCTGATCGGCCTGCGCCTGGCCGCCGCGGCATTGCACGATGAGGCCAGTCAGACCTCACGGGCCGTCTACATCGGCCGCGCCGAGGTCGACCGGCTGCTGACCGCCGGCGGCGAGGCCCAGCCGATCGCGGAAGGCGTTGCCCTCAAACAGCTTTCGGTGGAGATCGAGGACCGGGTGCAGGCCAGCGGCGAGCTGCCGCTGATCACGCTGGGCCAGTTGTTCGGCCTGAACCGGATCGAGCTCGGCGCGGTGCTGATCTGCCTGGCGCCGGAACTGCGCCGCAAGTACGACCGGATCTACGCGTACGCGCAGGACGACATCACCCGCAAGCGCCCGAGCGTGGACCTGGTGCTGGAACTGCTGTGCGACAACGAACCCCAGCGCTGGTCCGCGTCCGCCCTGTTCACACCGGCGGCGCCGCTGCTGCGGCACGGCATCCTGCACCTGGTCGATGATCCGGGCAGCCCGTCGGGCTCGTCGGGCCTGGCCCAGTTCCTGGCACTGGACCAGCGGATCCGCCAGTTTCTCATTGGCTCCACCGAGTTGGACGCCATGCTGGCCGGCCACACCCAGCTCATCCGGCCGGCGGGTGCGGAGATCACGGCCGAGGCCGACCAGCTGGCCCGCCTGGCCGAACACGAGCCGAACCTGGTCTGCTACCTGCACGGCCCGGTCGGTGTCGGCAAGCGCGACCTGGCCGTGCAGGCGTGCGACCGGCTCGGGGTGCCGCTGATCAGCGTGGACACCGACGACATCCCTTCCTCGGTGCTCCGCCGGGTGTTCCGGGAAGCCGTATTGCAGGGTGCGGCGGTGCACATCGCCGGCCAGCGGGACCTTCGCGGGCTGGCCGAGTACCACCGGCTGGTCTTCGTCACCGGCGAGGAGCCGTGGACCGGCGGCATGGACGTGCACCAGGTCGCCGTGACACTGCCCGACGCCGACCGTGCGACAGCCGTCTGGCGTGAGCACCTGGCCCCGCACACTCGTGACGCGGCGGTCTGGGCCGCGGAGCTGGCGAATCGGTACCAGCTGCCGCCGGCCCGGATTCGATCGGCGGTTCGGCTGGCCACCCGGATGCGAGCCACCGAGCCGGGGGAGCTGACGCTCGGCGATGTGTCGGCGGCGTGCCGCCGGCAGTCCAGCCGGACGCTGGGCGACGCCGCGGTCAAGGTCGACTGCCGCGCCGGTTGGGACGACCTCGTGCTGCCGGCCGACCGCGTCGACACGCTGCGCGAGATCCGGGACCAGGTGCGGCACCGCGAGCAGGTGCTCAACCGCTGGGGGTTCGGCCGCAAACTCAGCCACGGCAAGGGGTTGAGCGTGCTGTTCAGCGGGCCGCCCGGCACCGGCAAGACGATGGCCGCCGAGGTGCTGGCCGGCGAGCTCTCGGTCGATCTGTACAAGGTGGACCTGTCCGGCGTGGTCAGCAAGTACGTCGGCGAGACCGAGCGCAACCTGGCCCGGATCTTCGCCGAGGCCCGCACGGCCGACGCCGTCCTGTTCTTCGACGAGGCCGACGCGCTGTTCGGCAAGCGCACCGAGGTCAGCGACGCGCACGACCGGTACGCCAACATCGAGACCAGCTACCTGCTCCAGCAGATCGAAGAGCACGAGGGCGTGGTCGTGCTGGCCACCAACCTGCGGCAGAACATCGACGAGGCGTTCACCCGCCGGATCCGCTTCGTGGTGGAGTTCCCGTTTCCCGACGCCGAGGACCGGGCCCGGATCTGGCGCACGCTGGTCCCGCCGAACGCGCCGCTCGCGGCCGACGTCGACTTCGACCGGCTGGCCCGGGAATTCGCCGTGACCGGCGCGAACATCCGCAACATCGTGCTGAACGCGGCGTTCCTGGCCGCGGCCGACGGCGGCGTCATCGACCGCGGCCACCTCCTGCGCGGCATGCGCCAGGAGTTCACCAAGATCGGCAAACTCTGGGCGGAGGCCAGCTGATGACCGACGGTTTCCCGAACAAGCCGAAGATCCTGCGCGGCGCGTTCGTCGAGTTCGGACTGAGCGTGCCGCCGCTGGTCGTGGTGTTCCAGTTCAACCCGGAACAGCTGGTCCGCAGTCGCGCGCTGACCTTCGCGTTCCCCGGCATCCCGGCGCCGACGAAGCCGGGGAGGCCTCGGCCGCGGTGCAGGAGCAGAGCCTGCGCCAGGCCCGTGCCCAGTACGACGACCTGCTCACGCTCCAGCGGGAGCAGCTGGTCGCGGTGCAGGATCAGACGATCGCGTTCGACATCCGACTGGACGCCACCGACAAGCTCGACGCGCGCGACGGCATCGCCCAGCAGTTCGGCGTCGCGCCGCAGATCTCCACTCTCGAGCAGATGGTGCTGCCGAAGGACGAGAGCCTGCTCGGCGGCGAGATCGCCGCACTTTTGGGCGCTTCCAAGGGATTCAGCTTCGCCCGCAACTCCAATCCGCCGATGATTCTGTTCGTGTTCGGCCGCAAGCGCGTGCTCCCGGTGAACATCAACTCGATGAGCATCAAGGAGACCGAGTTCAGCGCCGACCTGAATCCGTTGCGCGCCATCGTGTCGGTGAACCTCACCGTGATCGAGGGCAAGAACGTGCCGTACCGGTACTCGAAGGCGATGGTCGAGGCGATGTCCGTGCTCAACCTGTCCAACGCCGCCGATGCCGCCAACGTCGTGCTTCCGGGGTGAGGTGAACCATGTTCGGCAAGCTGTCCCGCTACCGTCGGGTTCCCGACATCGCCGTGGCCGACGCGCGCGGCCGGGTGGTGGCGGCCAAGGACTTCCGGCCGCTGCCCGAGGTGACCGGCACGTTCACGCACACCGTGGACAGTGGCGACCGCCTCGACCAGCTGGCGTTCACCTACTACGGCCAGCCGTTGCAGTACTGGCACGTGTGCGACGCGAACCCGGAGTTCCTGTCGCCGCTGTCGTTGCTGGCCAAGGACCCGGTCGTGACGGTCCGGTTTCCGGTGTCCGCCCCGGCACGCCGCCGTGGGCGGCGTTGCTGGCGGCGCTGGCCAAGAAGGTCGGCGTGGAGTCGGCCGCGGTGTCCGACGACGACGCCGCGGTGATCGTGGCGTACAACCGGACCCGGCTGCCCCACCTGGCCGACCTGCTCGACGTGATCAGGGCGGCCGGCTTCACCGCCGGCCTGCCGGCCGAGAGCGGCCAGCTCGGCCGGCCGATCACCATCCCGCCGGCGGTGAGCTGACGTGGCGGCCGACAAGCTGGTCATCGAGATCGGCGGCGCCGAGGTGCCCGACCTCGCGCACGACCTGATCAGCCTCGAGGTCGAGCTGGACGACCAGCTGACCGGCATGTTCCGGCTGAGCATCGCGCTGCTGCTGAAGGCCGACGGCTCGTGGCCGTACCTCGACGACGACCGTTTCGCGGTCTGGTCCACGGTGTCCATCACCGCCGGCACCCAGGACGACTCCCAGCAGCTGATCAGCGGCTACATCACGCATGTCCGCCCCGAGTTCGGCCCCGGGCTCGAGCAGTGCCGGCTGGTGGTCTGGGGCATGGACGCCGGCGTGCTGATGGATCGGGTCGACGTGGTCAAGGCCTGGCCGAACATGCGGGACAGCGACATCGCCACCGAGCTGTTCCAGCAGGCCGGCCTCACCCCGAAGGTCACCGACACCGACGTGGTGCACGACGACAAGATCGCCACGATCATGCAGCGGGAGACCGACATGCGCCTGCTCAAGCGGCTCGCGCTGCGCAACGGCTACGAGTGCTTCGTCGACGGCGACACCGGGTACTTCCAGCCGCCGGACCTCGGCGACGCCGGCCAGGCCGTGCTGAACGTGCACGCCGGCGACCAGACCAACGTCAATCGGTTCAGCCTCGAGGTCAACGCCCTGACGCCGGCCGAGGTCGCGATGTCCGATGTGGACCGTCTCACCGGCGCGGTGCTCACCGCCACCGCCGAAGCCGGCCACCTGGCCGCGTTGGGGGCCAAGCGCCCGGCCGACCTGTTGCCGGCCGGCATCGATCCGGGCCAGATCGTGGTCGGGCAGCCGGTCGCCACCGGGGCGCCGGAGCTGGCCGCGTTCTGCCAGGCCGTTTTCGACCAGCACGAGTGGTTCGTCACCGGCGAGGGCGAGGTGGCCGCGAACCAGTACAACGCGATCCTGCTGCCGCGCCGGACCGTCACGATCAACGGCATCGGCGAAACCCACAGCGGCTCGTACTACGTCACCCACGTCACGCATCGCTTCAGCGATGACGGTTACGTGCAGCGGTTCCGGGTCAAGCGCAACGCGCTGGTGTCCGGCGGCGGCGGATTGTCGGGCCTGCTATGAGCCTGGAACGCATCGTCGCCGACCTGGCCGACCGGGTCGACCGGCGCTACTACGGCAAGTACCGCGGCATCGTGGTCGACAACGACGACCCGGACCGGCTCGGCCGGCTCACCCTCCAGGTGCCGAGCCTGTTGGGCGAGAACGTCGTCACCGGCTGGGCCACGCCGTGCGTGCCCTACGGCGGCGCCGCCGACCAGGGCTTCCTGTTCATCCCGGAGCCGAAGGCCGGGGTGTGGGTGGAGTTCGAGGGCGGCGACCTGGAATGCCCGATCTGGGTGGGGACCTACTGGTCCGAGCCCGACTCCGGCGGCCAGACCCCCAAGCCGCAGCAGGAGGACGGCACCGAGGCCACCGAGGTGCAGAGCCCACCCACTCGCAAGATCCTCAGGACCGGCAAGGGGCACACGATCCAGCTGGAGGACAAGGACGGCGAGGAGGCGGTCCTCGTCCAGGAGGGTGTCAAAGGGCACCGGGTGGTGCTGGACCAGAAGGGCATCAGGATCACCGATGCCGCCGGCAACACCGTGGAGACGACCGAATCCGGCCTGAAGTTTGTCGACGCCAACGAGAACTCGGTCGAGATGTCCGACTCGGCGATGAAGCTGACCGCCAAGGTCCCGTTCACCATCGACGCCGCCGGGCAGCCGGTGCGGATCGTCGCCGACAGCATCGACCTGGAGAAGGGCTGAGCCATGGCGAAACTCGTGATAGTGAAAGGCGATCCGGTCACCGGCAAGGACAAGCACGCGGTGGCGGGCTTCGGCCCGAACCCGAGCCCGCCGCCGCAGGAGCTGAAGTATGCCGGCACCGCCGACTTCGCCTACATCGGCACGATCTCGGCGCGGCTGAGCGACTTCGTGAGCATCAACGGCACGCCGGTCGCGCTGGTGACCAGCCAGAGCTCGCTCAACGCCGGCGAGACAGTCATGGGCGGCAAGCACTACGGCCCGGCCGGCGACAACTACAAGGCCGACCCGGCGAGCCCGGCGCTCGAGCCGACGAAGGACGCCCGGCTGGAGATCAAGGACGGCCTCGACCCCGGTGTGCCGAACAGCGGTGCCGGCAGCCAACTGCTCACCATCGGCGGGGTCAAGGTGCTGCTGGACGCCGACAAACTCGACACGTGCGGCAGCAAGCACCAGAGCGCGAACTCATCCGTTGCCGCGCAGGGGCAGGACTTCGTGCGGTGCGGGTCGTGAGCGGCTTCCCGTTCCCGTTCGGCGTCGACCCGCACGGCTCGATCCGGCCGGTGGACGACGACGCCGCGCGGCTGCGCGGCAAGGTGCTCCAGGTGCTGTTCACCGCGCCGGGGGAGCGGGTCAACCAGCCCGAGTTCGGCTGCGGTCTGTTCAACCTGGTGTTCGACCCGAACAACACGATCATGGCCGCCGCCGTGGAGTTCACCGTCGGCCAGGCGCTGACCCGATGGCTGGGCGACGAGCTCGCGGTGGTCGGCGTCGACGTCGGCGCGGCCGAGGAAAGCGTGACCGTCGAGGTGTCCTACGTGCGGCGCAGCGATCGCGCGCCGCAGGCCCTCCGGGTCCACTTCAGATAGGGGAAGCGTGATGGTGGACGTCGTGCAGGTGAACGGGCAGCCGGTCATCGACTACATGGCGCGCGACTACGAGAGCCTGCTGCAGGCCATGCGGGCGCAGATCCCGAGCAGGCTGGGGCAGTGGACCGACTTCGAGAACGAGGCCGACTTCGGCAACGTGCTGCTCGAGCTGTTCGCGCACCTCGGCGACATCCTCAGCTACTACCAGGACCGGGTGGCCAACGAGAGCTTCCTCGGCACCGCGCGGACCAGGCGCAGCGTGATCGAGCACCTGCGGCTGATCGGGTACGAGCTCGGCACCGCCGCGCCGGCCGCCGCCAGCCTGAACGTGACGGTGCCGGCCAGCACCGGGACGGTGACCATCACCAAGGGCGACGCGTTCGCGACCAAGAGCGCCAAGGACCGGCCGGCGGTGCGCTTCGAGTACACGAGGGACTCGCCGCTGGTGATCGACTTCGGCGCCATCCCGGCGGTCGGCGGCCGGAAGACCTTCACCGGGCTGCCGGTGGAGGAGGGCCGGCTGATCGATTCCGAGGTGCTCGGCGTCTCCGACGGCACGCCCAACCAGCGCTTTGCGCTCACGCGCGCGGGCGTCATCCTGACCCGCCTCGACAGCACGCAGCCGGCGGCGGACGTGATCGTGCGGGCCGGGCTGCCCGGCGCGCTCATTCCGTGGACCCGCAAGGAAAGTCTGGCGTTCAGCCAGGCCACCGCCGACTTCGTGGTCGACGTGGACGAGAGCAATCGGGCCACGGTCATCTTCGGCGACGGTGTGTTCGGCACGATTCCGCCGCAGGGGGCGCAGATCGTCGCCACCTACCGTACCGGCGGCGGCCTCGCAGGCAACGTGCCGGCCGGCAGCATCACCACCATCGTCGACGCGCCCGCGCTGACTCTGCTCGGCACTGTCAGCGTGACCAACCCCGGGCCCGCGACCGGCGGCGGCGAACGGGAGGACCTGGCGCACGCCGTCCAACAGGCTCCGGCGGTGTTCCGGTCGCTGCGCCGCGCCGTGACGGCCGCTGACTACGAGGCGCTGGCCCGCAGCTACAAGGGCGTCGGCAAGGTGCGGGCCGTCGGCACCGCGTGGAACACGGTGACGCTCTACGTCGCGCCGGTCGGTGGCGGCAAGGTCAGCGACGTGCTCGAGGCCGGTCTCATCGGCTATTTCGAGGACAAGCGCATGCTGGGCCAGATCGTCGAGGTGTCCGATGTGGACTATGTGCCGATCTTCGTGACGGCCGAGATCGCGGTGCAGAGTTTCGCCGTGCCGGGCGATGTGGTGGCACTGGTCCAGCGGGCCGCGGCCGACCTGTTGGCCTTCGACAAGGTCGACTTCAACCAGACGGTGTACCTCAGCAAGTTCTACGAGGAGAGCCAGAGCGTGCCCGGCGTGCAGTTCGTGAACATCACCGAGTTCCGGCGCGGCGACCAGCCCACGCCCGTGGTGGAGCCGCACGGCCGGATCGTGTTGGGTCCCAACGAGGTGCCGATCGTGCCGACCGACCAGAACTACGTGCTGGGGCTGAAGGTCGTGCTGGTCAGCCAGGAGGGCGGTGACGATGCGCCTGCTCGACATCACGGCCGTCGCGCACACCGACGGCAACCGCATCGACCTGAGCTGGACGTTCCCCGACCCGGCCAACCCGCCCTCGGTCCGGGTGGTTCGGGCCGAGCGCAGCCATCCCACGTCGCCGACCGACGGCGTCGTGGTGGCCGACGGTCCCGGCACCACGGCCAGCGACCTGAACCTGTTCGGCGAGCGGGTGTACTACTACACGCTGTTCCCGTACACGGGAAGCCCGGCCGTCTACGACCCGGACCCGCACAACGTGGCCGACGTGATGGCCACGTCGAAGTACGACTTCGCCGGGCAGCTGTACGACCTGCTGCCGGCGATCTACCGCCGCTACGACGCCGAACGCCCACCGGCGAAGCGGCTCGACGCCGTACTCGGCCAGCTTCGGGGCTTCCTCGACCTGCCCGGCGCCGAACTGGACCGGCTCTACAGCCTCAACCGAGCGGCGCTCGGTTTGCTGGACGTCGAGCACGTCGACGGCAAGCTGCTCCCGTTGCTGGCCCAGTGGATCGGCTGGCAGACCGACTTCGGCCGGCCGGTCGGCGACCAGCGCAACGCGATCCGGCGCGCTCCCCATCTCTACCAGCGCGCCGGCGCCAAGCCGATCGTCGCCGCGACGGCGGCGCGGGCCACGGGGTGGCTCACGCTCACCAAGGAGTTCGTGCACAACGTCGCCCGGACCAACCAGCCCGAGCGGCTCAACCTCTGGTCGGCGACCAGGGACTCCACCGGCGCCTGGACTCCGCCGCAGCTAGCGTCGCTGAACTTCGCCTACGACGGCCGGCCGGCGGCGGTCCGGGACACCGACGGTTCCACGCTGTTCCTGTACCACACCAAGCGTCCGCACGGCTGGGACATCTGGTCCAAGCGCTACGCCAACGGCGCCTGGCAGGAGAGCCTTCCGTTCACCGATCAGTCCGGTGTGGACAAGAATCCCGCCGCCGCGCTCCAGGGCGACAAGCTGTGGGTGTTCTGGCAGACCTATGACGCCGGGCGTCACACCCTGATGTTCTCCGTCCGCAGCGGCGGTTCCTGGTCCACCCCGGCCGTCTTCTCCGACGCCGCCACGCAACGGCGCCAGCCGGTCGCCGTCGCCGACAATACCGGCGGGGTATGGCTTTTCTGGCAGGAGTTCGTCGCCGGCGGTTGGCAGGTTCGGTACAACCGGCACAACGGCACCGCGTGGCAGCTCGCCACCCCGGCCAGCCTGCCGGCGGACGGCAACGTCGAGGACGATCTCTGCGTCCTGTTCCATCCCGCAACCCAGCGGCTCTTCCTGTTCTGGGCCAACCGCCAGCCCGGTGGTCCCGATGGGCAGTCCCGGTGGAGCATCTTCTTCCGCTCCAAGCAAAGCCTCGATCCGACACTGCCCGACTGGTCGCCCGTGCGGGCCCTGCCCAAGGCCACCGCCGGTTACCATGATCGTCAGCCCGCGCCACTGCTCACCGCGGCCGGCGACATCGAACTGTTCTTCGCCTCAACCCAGTTCGACGGCTGGAAGCTCAGCCACAACACGCTCAAGGTCGCCGACCTCACCTGGGGCGCGAATGCCCAGTTGTTCCCCAATGGCAGCCAGTCCCAGCGCGCACCGCTGGCCGTCGACACCGGCGGCGGGGCCGTGTTGGCCTTCCGTTCCAACCTCGGCCCGTTCGACAGCCGCTACGCCGGTACGACCACTGTGGACACTTCCACCAGCACCAAGCTGTCCCGGCGCGGCAGCTTCGACGACGTCATGACCTACACCTACGACACCGGCAGCGGCGGTCTGCGCACCAACGACGACCGCATCGCCCGGGACACCCTCGGGCACCTCGTCTTCCCCACCGTGACCGATCCGGCCCAGATCCAGGCCGGCATCGACCGCCTCGCCGGCATGCTCGCCGAGGTCCTGCCGGTCACCACCCGGTCCGTGTTCCTCAGGCAGCAGTAGCCGCCCTACCAATGCAAAGGAGGTCACCGTGGGTGACTTTTCCCGCAGCACCTTCGACCGTGTCAAGCACTACGTCGGTGTTCGCCTGCAACAGGGCGTGCCGCTGGTCGATGCCGACTGGAACGAGCTGGAGGACATCCGCCGCTTCGAGGTCCAGGCCTTCCTCAAGTGGTTCGTCGGCGACGGCGTCCCCGCCGGCAACGACGGCTTCCGCATCACCGCCGCCGGCGGTGGCGGCGTCAACACGATCGTCATCACCTCGAGGGCCGTCGTCCCGGCCAATTCCACGCTGAGCATCGACGTCCCCAACTCCACGGCCGCCGCAGCGCTCGGCTTCACCGTCGCCGGCCGCTCCAGCCGCCGCCTCGCCCCGGCCACCCTGGTGGGTGAGAATGCCGCGCCTTTCGCTCTGGCGCACGGCATGACGCTGACCGTGGTCGCCGACGGCGTCGCATCCACTGTCACCTTTCAGGGCACGGACTTCGCCAACATCGCCGCGGCCACCGCGGCCGAGGTCGTCACCGCGATCAACAAGTCGCCGCACAACTACGTCGCCACAGCGGGCACCGGCAACGACTTCGTCATCACCGGCGGGGACGGCACCCCCGAGCGGGCCGGCCGCTGTCTGGCCGACGGCCGCGACGCCGTCCACGAGGGACGGTTGGCCTACACCTCGCAGTCCTTGTACGCCAACGACTCCCTCGCCCAGGCGTGGAAGGTGCCGGTCGTGCCGGCCATCGCCCCGCCCGGCGCCGGCAGCCGGACCGACCTGGTGTACCTCGACGTCTGGGACCGGGAGGTCAACTCGGCCGAGGACGGCTCCCTGATCAACCCGGTCATCGGCGTCGAGACCAGCGTCCGGCTGCGCCGCGAGTGGGCCGTGCGGGTCAGGGTGGGCAGCAGCACGGTCCCGGTCAAGGGGGACAGCGACTTCTTCGCCGGGCACTCGTATCTCGCGCTGTCCCAGCTGGTCCGCCAGTTCGGCGTGCCGGCCGTCCCGCCGTCGGCCCTGTCCGACCTGCGGCCCCGCAGCCTGCTCATGCCGCCGAGCACGTTGGTGGAGGACATGCTCGGCGGCACCGCCGCCGACTACCGCCTCGGTCGCAACCGGCCCCAGGTCAACCTCCGGGACAGCATCAACGCCCTGCTCGCCGGTTTCCTCCCGCCGACGCGTGACATCTCGGTCGCCGCGGCCAAGGGGCTGGACCTGCTCAACAAGGCCAGCGTGGTGGACGCCGACGGCGGCGTGGTGGCCGTCTGGCAGACGGCCCGTGGGACCAGCGGCGTCAACCAGATCATCGCCGCCCGGTACGACCCGAACCACCCCGAGCTGGACTTCCAGACCGCGTTCCCGATCACCAGCGGCGCCACGCCGAACCTGGATCCGGCCGCCGTGGCGCTGCCGACCGGCGAGGTGATCATCACGTACCAGAACGGGAACTCCGACGCGACGACCACCGACGTGATGATGAAGCGCGGCCCGCTGGCCTCCGTGGCCTCGGCCACGGAGCAGGCGGTCTCCGCCACCAGCGGCGGGCCCGACCAGATGGTGCGGGCGGTGCTCGTCGGCGACCAGGTGGTGTTCTTCGTCAACCAGGGCGCCGCGAAGGGCTGGTTCTACCGGCGGTACAAGCCGGCCCAGAACAACAATCTCGGTGCGTTCGTGGACAGTGCGCCGGTGGCGCTGGCCGGGGCCGCGGTCGCCGCGCAGGAGTTGCACACGGTCGCGACGGCCGGCGGCTTCGCCTGGGTGGCGTTCTCGGACGGCAGCAAGGTGCAGGCCCAGCGGTTCAATCCGCTGACGGTGGCCAGCGAGTTCCCGTTCAACTCCAACGGCACCGCCGACAAGAGCCCGTTCGTGCTGCCGCTCAGCGACACCGACGCGTTTCTCAGTTACATCGATGGCACCGGGATCCTGGTGGCCCAGTGCACCAACGGCGTCTGGTCCGGCCCGGTCCGGGTGGACTCGACGACCCAGGAGATCAGCACACCACCGGCCCTGCTGCGCGACGCCGCCGGCACGATTTGCCTGATCAGCACGCGCAACTACGCCATCGACACCGCCGAACTCCTGGTGCGCAGGCGTGATCCGCTGACCGGGACCTGGTCCGCGCCGCAGCGTGTGGCCGCGCCGGTCGGTCCCAAGATCGTCACCCGCCGGCCGTACCCGCTGACCGTACCGAACCAGGGCCTGTGGCTGCTCTTCGAGAGCAATCGCGCCGCCACCGACTTCGACATCTTCGCCAAGCAGCTCATCACCGTGATTTGAGGGGAACCACCATGGCAGATCCGTCCAATGCCCCGTCGAGCACCGGCCTCGGCCGTACGTTCTCGGACACCAGCGCGTTCGTGGTCGTGTTCGACGTGTACATCGACGGTGGGAAGAGCCAGAGCTTCTCGCTGACCTATCCCGACAGCGTCCAGAACGTGCGGGCCTCGCTCGTGCACATCGACACCACGGGCAGCACCGCGGTGCGTAGCGCGGAGATCCCGCTGCCGCCGGGCGGTCCGTTCCCGCCGCCGCCGGACAGCACGAGAGACAACATCCAGGTCGACGCCAGCGCCGGCAACCTGCTCGTGACGATAGGGGACACCGGCCTCGGCTCGGCGACCACCGGCGAGCACTGGGAGCTGCGGGTCAGCGCCGACAGCCCGACCAATTGGACGGTCACCCCGAACAGCGGCCAGGTGAAGATCCGCTGGGCCGCGGTGAACCCGGTGGCCCGGCTCACCGTGCCGGACGCGCAGTACGAGCTCACGCCGTTCGACTTCACCGCGGCCGACGGCATCGCCCCGGGCAACACGACCTACGTCAACCCGGTCATCGCGCCGATCGCCTTGCTGCCGGTGCCCGACAAGGTCACCTACACCTGGAACTACGACGGTGGGATCACGTTCAACGAGATCTCCAACTCGAGCCAGAGTCCGACGCAGACCACCGGCCCGACCCTGAAGGTGCAAATTCCCGGCGTCTACGGGGAGGTTCCGGTCCAGGTCCACCTTGCCGTCAAGCTGGACGACGCGGCGGGCCACTACGGCGCTCTGCTCGCCAACACGGCCGCGCCGGCGGCGATGAACATCAAGCAGCGCCGCCAGGACGTCGTCTTCGTGCTGGACAGCTCGGGCAGCATGGCGTCGGAGAACCGCTTCGAGAACGCCAAGGCCGCGAGCCGGGTGCTGGTGAACATGTTCAACGGCCTGCGCCGCGACCTGGGCACCGTCGACCAGGTGGCGCTCGTGTCGTTCCAGGACGACACGCTCGGGTTCCGGGGTGGGCAGCCGTCCGACAAGGTCAAGACCCTGTTGCCACTGACGCCGGTGAAGGACGCCGTCACGGCGATCGACGACGCGGCGTTCGACTTCGGCGCGCCCGGCTCCAACACACCGATCGGCGACGGTCTCATCCACGCGGTGGACCTGTTGGCGAATCAGACGATCACCGAGCAGAAGTTCTCCATCATCCTGCTCACCGATGGCTTCGAGAACGCCGGCACGGTGGCACTGGACCCGAACAACGCCACCGGCGGGGTCATCACGTACGAGGCGGCCAAGCTCCTCGGCTCGCGGAGCGGTGTGTTCGACATGAACCGGTGCTCCGTGTCGGCCATCGGCCTCGGCCCCACCGCCAATCTGGACATCCTCAAGCTGGTGGCGTCGCAGACCAACGGCGTCGTCAAGTTCGCCAATGACGCCCGCGAGCTGTCCACCGGCATCAGCGAGATCCTGGCCGCGATCAACCAGGTGAACGGAGTGCAGAAGGCGGCACTGCCGAGCAAACTGCCGGTGCCGCCGTCGGCGCCCCCGGCCCCGGCGGACCCGGATCAGCCGGACCAGACCGTCCCCAACCCGGCGGCGCCGTTCCCGGCGGTCTACTTCCAGACCACCGCGACCGACGACCGGCTGCTGGTGACCGTCACCCCGGCCAAGGGCGCCACCTCGATCACCGACACCATCCAGCTGGCCAAGTTCGACGGCACGCGGTACCAGCCGTTTCCGGTCGACGTGCTGTCCACCCCGACGGATCGCTCCACCTCGGTGACGAACCTGCCGGCCGTCGGCGGCGGCAAGACGGTGACCTGGCGGCTGATCCACGGCGCCGGCCCAAGCTCCGCCGGGCAGCTCGACGTCGACCAGGCGCTGGTCTACGTGGACCTGCACCTGCGGGCCGACGTCGTGCTGGACAAGCCGGCCTACCAGACCGGCGACAAGATGAACCTGACCGTCCGGATCCGCCAGGACGACAAGGTGATCACCGGCGCGACCGTCGTCGCGACGCTGGACGCCCCCGCCGCCGGCCTCGGCCAGCAGTTGGCCACGTTGGACAGCACCGCGGCCGTGGCGTCCGTCGCGGGCAACCTGGACCAGCCCACCCTGATCGAGGAGCGGTTCGGCGCGCTGCTGGCCGAGCAGCAGTGGCAGACGCTGCCGCGCACGAAGTCCACAGGGGACGGTCTGTTCGTCGACGGCACCAACCAGCTGTTCGACCCGGACGGCGACGGCAACTACACCAACACGTTCAACAAGGTCTTCAAGGAGGGCCTCTACACCTGGCACCTGTCGGTCGTCGGCAACGACGTGAACGGCAACGCGTTCACCCGGGCCCTGACGATCAGCGTGTTCGCCACCGTCAGCGTGGACCGCAAGGCCACCAAGGTGAAGGTGACCCGCGTCATCGGCGACCCGAACGGCCAGGAGGCCGCGCTGGTCGTGATCACGCCGCAGGACAAGCGGGGCGAGCACCTCGGCCCGGGCAAGGACGCCGAGATCATCTTCGCGCTCGAGGAGGAGGGCCGCTTCGAGCACGTGGTCACCCACCAGCCGCCGCCCGTGCAGACGGATGGCACGTATCAGCGCACGGTGGTGTTCAGCCACAAGGAGGACCCGATCGTCCTGGTGCGGGCGGCGGATGTGCTGCTGCCGCGGATCGACATCCGGGACTGGTTCGACGGAGATCACGACGACGACTGAGTTCGGTGCGGGACGGGGGATTCGGCCCCCGTCCCGCTGGGGTGGAGGGGGCGGCAGTGGAGCGGGTGATGGGCGTGGAGCCGGTGCGGCCGGCGGTGCCGGCGGCGCCGGCGGTGACCGCGCCGGCCGCGCCGGCGGTCGATCCGGTGCAGCGGGCGCTGGGCAACCAGTGGCTGGGCGAACAACGGGACCGGGACAACCCGAGTTCGTTGCCGGAGTCGGACTGGACCGTTGGCGATCGCCTGGAATGGGAGATCCGGCGCGAGCAGGGGCTGGAACGCGGGCTGTCGCCCACGAACACGTTCCTTCGCGCGGCGTTCGCCAACACCAGGAACCTGGCCTTCGGCCAGTATCGGACGGTGCGTGAGCGGCACGACTACTACGACATCATCAGCTACGCGTTGCAGTCCGGGAAGTACGCGCCGGCCGCGCTGCGCGACATCCGGTTCTTCGAGGCCACCGCGGCGGTCAC
The DNA here is from genome assembly GCF_028622115.1 of Kutzneria chonburiensis. NCBI lineage: Bacteria > Bacillati > Actinomycetota > Actinomycetes > Pseudonocardiales > Pseudonocardiaceae > Kutzneria > Kutzneria chonburiensis. The sequence continues at coordinate 3,458,732 of NZ_CP097263.1, read as the reverse complement.
GGGCGCGCCGGGCATCGGCTCGATCGAGACCGGACTCGGCCACCTGGTGCTGCGGCCGGAGACCCGCGAGGTCATGTTCGACATCAACACGGAGCTGTTCGAGCTGAACATGCGGGTGATCCACAACCTGCTGTTCGAGTGGCACGAGCCGCGCGCGCCCGTCGCCGGTGGCGGCAGGGTCGACTCGCTCGAGTTCGACGCGCAGATGGTCGAGAACGAGCAGAGCACGGTGCAGCGCTTCCTCGCCCGCGATCCACAGCGGTTCACCGCCGAGGTCAGGGACCAGATCAACGGTCTGCTCGACCCGTCATCGATCAAGGTGTATCTCAGCCCGTCCCGGCCGTCCTTCCAGTGGGCGATCAAGGCACTGGGCGTGGAGCAGCTGGACTTCCGGAAGTTCGACCACCGCAGGGCGATCGGGTACGCGGAGATCCACATCCTGCGCGGGCTGCCGTATGCGGCGTTCGAGAGGTTCCTCAAGGAGCGCACCGCCGCGCCGACGAAGTGACCACAGTGGAGGCTCGGGTGTTGGGACAGCAGGTGCAGGCCAAGGCGCCGGCGGCGAACCAGGCGCAGCAGGCCGGCGGTGCCCCGCCGGCGCGTCGGCCGGAACGGGACGTGCGGCGGGCGGTCGGCAACAACGCGCTGGCCGCCGGTGCGTTGGATGCCTTGGACGGCCCGGGAACGCCGATCGCGGCCAGCCTGCGGGCCGGCGTCGAGCGCGCCACCGGCCAGGATCTCAGCGACGTGCGCCTGCACACTGGCCCGCGGGTTCGGGTGGCGGCCGTGGCCGCGAGTGCGGCGGGGTTCACGATCGGTCGCGACATCGGCATTGCCACCGCGCCGGGCCAGGACATCCCGCAAGCGTTGCTGGAGCACGAACTCGTCCACGCCGCGCAGCAGAGCGGCGTCGGCAGCGCCAGCGCCGCCGACGCGGAAAGCCAGGCGCGGCAAGGCATCGGTGCACTCGGGGTGTTGGCCAGCGCCAGTGCACCCTACGTTGCCTGGGCGCCGGAGGACTGGGCCCGCGGGGCGACGCCGGAGGTCAGCCAGTACAGCCTGTCCGACCTGCTGGACGAGCTGACCGCCATCGATGACTGGATGGACCGGCAGCTGGCCAACGGCACCGAGGCGATGAACCGGGTGCTGGCCGCTCGGGTTCTGATCCAGGCCGAGGTCGATCGCCGCCGTCGGGGCGTCAACGCCAGGCGCAGCGCGTACCGGCCCACGCCGCTGGGACCGGAGCCGGAGATCGACAAGCCGCACGTGCTGGAGAACGGCCGGAGAGCGCCGATCAAGGACCTGGCTGAGGCCCGGGCCGAGGCCGACCGGGTCGCCGCGTGGTTGCAGCGTTCTGATGTCAGCCCGGCCGACCGCGTGCTGCTCCAGCAGGAGCTGCGCGACCTCCAACCTCAACTGTCCACCGCGCTGACCGAGGCACGCGTGAACCGGCAGACCGCCCGGCTGCGGCAGGCCTTGACGCCGGCCGACCCGACCAGCAAGGCCAGCGTGCTGGCCAACCTGCGGATCCTGGAATCGATCAGTCCTTACCCGCCGATTCCGGGCAAGGCATGCGTTGTGCACCACGGCGAGCTGCTGGTGTTCTCCCAGGAGCTCGCCGACTGGGCGCGGGCCAACGCGCTGCGGGGCCTGACCGACGCCGCCCGACGGGCCCGCGGTATGAACACCGCGTCGACGAACCTGGTCAACGGCCAGATCCAGACCTTCGTCAACGACCAGTGGTTCGTCGGCGGGCTGGTGCGGCTGGTTTCCGGAGAGTCCCCCCAGCAGTTGCAGGCAAAGATGTCCGGCCCCCTCGCCGAGTCGACCGGTGCGCTGGCCCGGTTCGACAGGGCAGGGTCCATGGTGGACATGGCCGAGGCTGTGTTCGCCGCCGTGGAGAAGGCCGATGAGGCGCAACGGATCGTGCAGGCCGGCGTCGACCGGTCCAATGCCGCGCTGAACTCGTTGCTGACCGGGACGGAGATCGTCCGCGATGTGAGTACCGCCGTCGCCGTGTCGGTGGCGGCGGTGCTGGCCGCCCCGGTGGTGGCCGGCTGGGTTGCCGGTGCCGGGATCACAGGTGCGTCAAGCGTCGTGGTCACCGCTCTCGGAACGGGCACTCTGGTTGGTACCGGCGGAGTCGCGGCCGGTTTCGTCGAAGGCACCGGCACCGGCCTGCTTTCCGGCCGCAGCGTGTCGGACTCCGCGCGGTTGGGCGGCGCCGAGGCGTATCGGCTCGGCTCGGCCGGCTTCCTCGCCGGTCTCGGTGGTGGCACGGCCAAGGGGCTCACCACTGTGCTCGGCGCCGACTCCGTCGGCTTGAGCGTGGGCACGACATTCCTCCGCAACGGCATCGCCCAGGGCGGCGGCAACGCGGTGAGCGGCATCGCCGGCGGCCTGCTCGCCCCACCGGCCGGGCTCGACCGCGGCGACGCTGCCCTTCGGGGCGGAGTCGGTGGACTTACCGTGGGCTTCTTCGGTGGCGGAGTCAGCTCATTGGCTCCCGGCCTCACTTCTCCGTTGGCCCGGTGGGGCGTCAATGCCGCCGCGCCCGCCGCGGTCACCAGTGGCGTGACCTACCTGCAGACCGGCAGCGGCGTCCACACCTTTGTGGCCGGCAGCGCCGTGCTGCTTCAGAACTCGTTGACCCTGAACCGTGCGCCGGGCATCAGTCCGGAGACACTGGAGAGTTCCTTCCAGCTCGGTCAGGGGGCGCGACGGTCGCTGGTCTGGACCGGCCGCACCGGTGTCGCGGGCCTCACCGCCGTCACCATCGGCCTCAGCAACGTCGAGGGCTTGCGGGCCACCGTTCCCGGCGATCTCAGCACGGAGACCCCGGTGGGTCTGCAGATCCTGCTGTCATCGACCAGAGCGCCGACCGTCGACTACGCACGGCCGAGCGCGGCACCGGAGAGCGAGGCACAGGCGCCGACGCCGGATTCGCCCACCGCCGAGGCCCCGGTCGCGACGGTGGCTCCAGAGGTGGTCAGCGAAGCGCCGGCTCCGTCAGTGACCACCCCGGTGCCTACGCCGGCCGAAGCACCGACCTCGCCGGCCCAGGCAGGTCCGACCCCGGCCGCCACACCGACTCCAGCAGCCGCACCCACTCCAGCAGCCACGCCCGCCAGCACGCCGGTCAACACCGTGCCCGCGACCGTTACCCCAACGACGCCAAGACCACGCGTCGACCTTCCGCCGCTGCGACAGCCGACCGGAACAGTCACCGAGGCGCAGGCTCTGAGCCGGCGTCCGGTGCTCGCGCGTGAACTGGCCGCTCTGGCGTCAGCCACGGATCCGGCCTCGGTCGCCCGCCGCGCCGAGCTCCAGGCCAGGCTGACCCGACTGCGGCTGTACGACGAGATCAGCGTGGCGCCGCGGCAGGCCCGGCTGCTGGAGGTGTCCAAGGATCGCAACGCCCCGAACTACTGGGAGGTGGTCGCGTCCGTGGTTCCACAGCCCGGCACCGTGCTGGAGTTCGAGGACGGCAGCCGCGTGTGGCGGGAGAAGGTCGGCGGCGAGATCTGGCACGAGTCCACGCTGGGCGGGGGCATCGGCCGGGCCGGCTACGAGCGGGCGCAGTTCTCGGCCCGTGAGCACGGCCGTCTGCCGAACGAGGCAACCGACCAGCGGTTGCACGCATTGGGACAGGGGACCGGGTTCGAGAGTCCGTACAGCATCCTGCGGGGACACCCGTTCATCAACCAACGGCTGCAGAACTCCGGCATCGAGTTGTACCTGCGCGAGCTGAACGCCACCGCGGCCGAGGGCGAGATATTCCGTGTCGTGACGCCGAATCGCCCTCGTCAGTTCTCGCAGCGGTTCGCGCACCAGGACTACCTGATCATGAGGTACGTCGACAATCGGGTCGAGTGGGTCGCGACCTATTCCATCGATGTCACCTTCCTCGGCGCCCGGCGGATGATGACCGCCTGGCCGATCGAATTCACGCCGGCCGGCGAGGCGATCCGCGGCCGTGTCCCGATCCCCGAGGTCCTCACCACGTTCGAGCAGCTGACCGAATGAGCGCTTCATGACGCCTGTTCCACCGGATCGCGGCGGGTCAGCGGGGCTCGTAGGCCGAGGTGGTCGCGGAGGGTGGTGCCGGTGTAGGAGGTGCGGTACACGCCGCGTTCCTGGAGCTCGGGCACGAGCAGGGTGACGATGTCGTCGAGGCCGTCGGGGATGAGGTACGGGGTGATGTTGAAGCCGTGCACGGCGCCGAAACGGGCGAAGCGGGTGAACTTGTCGGCGAGGGAGGCGGGGGTGCCGACGTGACCGCGCTGGGGGCCGAGGGCGATGGCGGTCTCGCGAAGGGACCAGTTGTGGGCGGCGGATTCGGCGCGCCAACGGTCGACGACGGCGCGTGGGTCGGCGACGCGGCGGGCGCCGAAGGCGCCGGTGTTCTCGGCGATGACGGGGTCCTCGGTGGGCAGTGGGCCGTCGGCGTCGCGGTCGGAGAGGTCGAAACCCCAGACGAGACCGGCGATGTTGAGGGCGGTGGCCGGGGTGACCTGCTGGAGCCGCACCCACCGGGCCTTCTCCCGAGCCTCCTCCTCGGTGGCGCCGATGATGATCTCGGTGCCGGGCAGGATGCGCAGGTCGTCCTCGGGCCGGCCGGCGGCGCGCAGCCGGCGGCGGATGTCCTGGGCGAAGGCCAGCGCGTCGTCGAAGTCGTTGCCGTGCGCGGAGAAGATGACGTCGGCGTGACGGGCGGCGAAGTCCCGGCCCTCGGCCGAGTCGCCGGCCCGGAAGATCACCGGATGGCCCTGGGCGCTGCGGGGGAGCGGCGGTAGCAGGTCGAGGTCGAACTGGCTGCTGCGCACCTGTACGCGTTGGGGCCCGTCGGCGGTCCAGCCGTCCCAGATCGCCCGTGCGGCGACGACGAACTCCTCGGCCCGGCGGTACCGGTCGGCGTGGTCGAGGAAGCCGCCGCGCCGGAAGTTCTCGCCGGTCCAGGCGTTGTCGGTGGTCACGACGTTCCAACCGGCCCGCCCGTCGGACAGCAGGTCCAGCCCGGACAGCCGCCGGGCCAGGTCGGCCGGCTCGTTGAAGGTGGTGTTGGACGTGCTGACCAGGCCGATCCGGTCGGTCACGGCGGCCAGCGCGGACAGCTGGGTGATCGCGTCGGGCCGGCCGGCCACGTCCAGGTCGTGGATGCGGCCGTCGACCTCGCGCAGCCGCAGGCCCTCACCCAGGAAGAACGCATCGAACAGGCCCCGCTCCGCGGTCTGCGCGACCCGCCGGAACGAAGCGGGGTCGAGCTGGGAACCGCTTTCCGGCGCGGACCAGATCGTCCAGTGGTTCACGCCCTGGAAGAACACGCCGAAGTGCAGGGTGGCGTCGGGGTAGGGCACGTCGGTCATCGGGCACTCTCCTGGAAACGGCTGACCGGGCGGGGCAGTCCGAGGGTGGTACGCAGCGAGGCGCCGGGTATCGGCCGCGCCGCGACACCGCCGCGGATGAGGGCCGGCACGACCAGCTGCGACAGCACGGCCAGATCCTCGTTCAGTACCAACGGATGCAGCCGCACGCCGTCCACCGCCCCGGCCAGGTCGGTGAGCAACGCGACCAGCCCGTCGGCCGAGCCGGCGTAGCGCAGGCGGCCGCGTTCCGGCCACGGACCGAGCTCAGCGATCCGCTCGCCGGCCGTGGCCTGCGGCGTGGACAGGGCGACCTCGATCTCGGTGAACGTCAGCGGTGTGGCCGCGCGTGTGGTCTCCGAGGTCAGCGTGACGTCGACGAGCTCGGGCGGCAGCAGGTCGGCCGGCGCGAAAACCACGAGCTGGCCCTGTGGTGACCGGGGCACGATCGCCGGCCCCTTCACGGAGAACGTCTCGCCGACGAAGTCGATGTAGTGCAGGCGATCTCGGTCGAGATAGCGGCTCGTGGCGACGTCGCGAACGACGGCGTCGTCCTCCCACGAGTCCCAGAGGTCACGGACGACCCGCGTGGCGTCGCGCGCCTCGCGGCGGGTGTCGTCGACCAGCGGCCGACCCCACGCCCGCGCCGTTTCCGCGGCCGTGCTCTCGCTGACCAGCCAGCCCGCGCGGCCGACCGAGATGTGGTCGATCGAGGCCAGCTGCGACGACACGTGGAACGGCTCGGTGTACGTGGTCGACACCGTGGGCACGATGCCCAGCGTGCTGGTCGCCGCGGCGATGAATGCGGCCCGTTCCACCGCGCCGATGCCGCTGTTGCTCGGCTCATCGTCCACAGTGGCCAGTGTGAAGCCGGCGTTCTCGGCTATGGCGGCAACTGCGCGTACCCGCCGCGACACGGCCAACGGATCGGCGCGTCGCGACGCCGCGGGATGGGCGCCATCGCCGTCGATCTCCACGGCGAGGTGCAGTCCGGGGTTCGGCATGATCCGACCGTACGTCGTGTGCGGGGCGCGTCCACTGCGTGGGACGCGGTGACCGGTCATTGACGGTTGACCGCGGTGGCCGCTCATGATGGCCTCGTGACGCGTGCCGACGATGCGCCGATTGCCCTTGCACGGCAAGAAGAATCGGAGTCCGACAGAATTTCGTCGGACCGGGTGGTGCCGCTGCGGCGGCCGGGCCAGTGGGTGTCGGCCGCCGTGGTCCTCGTGCTGCTCGCGCTGGCCGTGCGGACCCTGTTCACCAACCCGCGCTTCCAGTGGCCCGTCGTGTGGCGGTACTTCACCACCGCGCCGGTCCTGAACGGGCTCGTGCTGACGCTGTGGCTGACCGCGGCGGTGATGATCTGCGGTTACGTGCTCGGCGCCGTGCTCGCCGTGATGCGGCTGTCGCGCAATCCCGTGCTGCGGCTGGTGAGTTTCGGCTACGTGTGGCTGATCCGGTCCGTGCCGCCGCTCGTGCAGCTGCTGTTCTGGTACGAGCTCGCGTCGCTGTATCCCGAGCTGTCGCTGGGCATTCCGTTCGGGCCGACCTTCGTGACGGTCAAGACGGCGCACCTGTTCACCGGTCTGCTCGCCGCCTTTGTCGGCCTCACCCTTGACGTGGCGGCGTTCTCGTCGGAGATCATCCGTGGCGGCATCCTGTCGGTCGAGCGCGGTCAGCTCGAGGCCGCCCAGGCGCTGGGCATCGGGCCGCTGCGCATCTTCCGGCGGATCGTGTTGCCGCAGGCCATGCCGGCGATCGTGCCGGCCACCGGCAACATGCTGATCGCCATGCTCAAGGCCACGTCCATTGTCAGCGTGATCGCCGTGCAGGACCTGCTGTACTCGGTGCAGCTGATCTACAACCAGAACTTCCTGATCATCCCGCTGCTGCTGGTGGCGACGATCTGGTACATCCTGCTCACCACCGTGCTGTCGATCGGGCAGTACTACGTCGAGCGCTTCTACTCCCGCGGCCGGCGCGGCCACCGTCGCTTGTGGACGATCACCCGGGTCAATCTCCCGCTGTTCCGGCAACTGCCGGGCATCTCCTGATGTCGGAAGGACTCTCCACCGTGCGCAGATCGGGTTTTCTCCTGGTGTCACTGGCCTTTGTGCTGACCGCGTGCGGGTCGGCCACCGCCGAGGACCCGGCCGCCACCACCGCGCCGTCGATTCCGACGCAGGACGTCGTGTCGGCCGTCAAGGCCGATCCCGCCCTGCACGCCGAGCTGCCGCCGTCGACCACGTCGCTCACGCTCGGCACCACCCTGTCGCCCGGGACGGCCGGCCTGCCGCACGGCGGCACCGTCGACGGCAAGAACGTCGGCGTGGACGTGGATCTGCGGGATGCCGTGGCCAAGGTGCTCGGCATCACCTGGACCGTGCAGAACGGCACCTTCGAGACGATCATCCCCGGCGTCCAGAACGGCAAGTACGACGTGGGCCAGGACAACTTCGGTGTCACCGCGGCGCGGGAGAAGGTGGTCGACTTCGCCACGTACCTCACCGACGGCCAGTCCTTCCTCGGGCCCGCCGATCACGGGCCGGGCAGCGTCAAGACGCTCCAGGACCTGTGCGGGCTGACCGTCGCCACCAGCCCCGGCTCCACGTTCCAGCAGATCCTCACCACCGGCGCCGACAAGTGCGCCGCCGCCGGTAAGAAGCCGTACACCGTGCAGCTGTTCTCCGACGCCGCGCCCATCTGGCTCGGGCTGGCCAACGGCAAGGTCGATGTCTACTTCGGACCGACGCTCAGCCTCAAGTACGACGAGACCCATGTGCCCAACACGAAGTTCCTCGGGCAGTTCAGTTCCACGCCCGTCGGTTTCGTCACCGCCAAGGGCTCGCCGGTGGTCAAGGCGGTCAGCGACGCCGTGAACAAGCTGATCAAGGACGGCGACTACGCCCGGATCCTCGGCAAGTGGGGCGTGGCCGGCTCCGGCCTTCCTCAGTCCGCCGTGAACCCCACGCCTACCCTCTGACCTGGATAGTTCGTTCACTGAACCGACCCGTGCTACGGTTGGTTCAGTGAACGAACCGGGTGGCTCGTCGGTCGCCCACCAGTCGAGAGGCCTGTCATGTTCCTGATCACGGCGGCGACCGGCCGGACCGGCGGCGGCACGGCCAAGGTGCTGCTGGACGGCGGCCATCGGGTGCGGGTGCTGGCTCACCGCGAGGACGAGCGGTCCCGTGCGCTGGCTGACGCCGGGGCCGAGGTCGTTGTCGGCGACCTGCACAGCCTGGACGACGTTACGGCGGCGGTGGAGGGCGTCAGCGGTGCGTACTTCTGCCATCCGATCTTGCCGGGCCTGGTCGAGGCGACGGTCATCTTCGCCCAGGCGGCGACCGAGGCCGGTGTCCGGTCGGTGGTCAACATGTCGCAGATCTCCGCGCGTCGTGAGGCGACGAGCAACGCCGCCCGGCAGCACTGGCTGTGCGAGCGGCTGCTCGACCGGACCGACCTGCTCACGACGCACATCCGGCCGACCTTCTTCGCCGAGTGGCTGCCGTTGTGGTGGGAGAAGCGGGACGGCGAGGGCTACCTGCGGCTGCCGTTCGGCGACGGCCGGCACGCGCCCATCGCCGCCGCGGACCAGTCGCGGGTGATCGCCGCATTGCTGCTGGATCCCTCGCCGCACAATCGTGCTGCCTACTCGTTGCACGGTCCGGTCGAGCTCAACCACTACGAGATCGCCGCCGAAATGGCTGAGGCACTGGGATTTCCCGTGCACTACGAGCCGATCAGCGTCGAGGAGTTCGCTTCCGCCATGGCCGACCGGTCGATGCCGGCGCATCGCATCCAGCACCTGAGCAACGTCGCCGTCGACTACCAGCACGGCATTTTCGCCGGCACCAACGATGTGGTCGAGAAGATCACCGGCCGTGCCCCGCTGTCGGTCCGGCAGTTCGTCACCTCGGCCGACTTCGAGACCAGCGGCCCGCTTTTCGTTCCGTGACAGCCGGCTCGGCGTAATCCGGTTACTCTCTTCGGGCGCAGATGGTCTCGAGGGAACGGATTTCGGCATGGGATGGCTCGACGCTCTGGGGTGGGTCGGCTCCGCGCTGCTCGTCTGGTCGCTGTTGCAGTCCCGGCAGCTGCGGCTTCGGGCCCTCAACCTCGTCGCGTGCCTCGTGCTCGTCGCCTTCAACGCCGCGTTGGGTGTGTGGCCCCAGGCCGCCATGAACGTCGTGTTGGCCGGGATCAACCTGTACTTCTTGTACCGGCTCGTCACCACCCGTCACGACCAGCGGACCTATCAGGTGGTCCAGGTCAGTACCGATGACGACTTCCTGGCCCACCTGCTCCGCGTCCACGCTGATGACATCGCACGCTTCAACCCCGATTTCCGCTGGTCACCCAGCCCTTCCCGGTCCGCTTACGTCGTACTGTCCGGCGACAGCGTCGTCGGCGTCGTCCTCCTCCGCGCGGTCGACGCCGCCACCGCCCAGGTCGAGCTCGACTACGTCACCAAGCCGTATCGTGATTTCACGCCGGGCGAGTTCGTCTACCGCTCCAGTCACCTGTTCACGTCGCGTGGCTTCCGTCGGGTGCTCACCCCGCCCGGTCAGGTCGAGCCGTATTACGGTCGGATCGGCTTTTCCAAGGCCGGGGATTCGTATGTGCTGGAGTTGGCCGGGGAGTAGCCCGCCGGACCCCAGAGGGTGGGCGGGTGGGGCGCGAAAGCAAGCACGAGCGACCCCCGTGCGATCATCACCTAGCTGCCCGGCCATGCTCGCAACCTATCGGGCGATGACCGAAACCCTGGAGGAGTTCGTCTTCACGCCGCGTAAAGCGCGGCGGCGTCAAGAGCTCGGGGCCTGAACGTCCGAAGACTCGAGAGGCTGGAACTCCGCGCCGGAACGCTGCCAGACGGGGTCGGGGCAGGACAGACCTTCGGCGGCCAACATGCGTTTGACGACCTTGTACGTGGCGGTCCGGGGCAAGGTGGCGGCGATGCGGACATACCGGGGAACCTGCTTGGGACCGAGGTCGGGCTGGGCGGCGAGGAAAGCGGCGAAGCCGGGGGGATCGAAGTCGGCGCCGGGGCGAAGGACGAGGGCGGCCATGACCTGGTCGCCGACGGTGGGGTCGGGAATGCCGTAGACGGCAACCTCGGCCACGGTTGGGTGCCGGGCGAGGATGCGCTCGATGGGGGCGGTGCCGAGGTTCTCGCCGTCGACGCGAAGCCAGTCGCCGGTACGGCCGGCGAAGTAGCAGAAGCCGGCGGAGTCGACGTAGCCGAGATCGCCGCTGTGGTAGGAGCCGTTGCGCAGCCGGGAAGAATCGGCAGCGGGATCGCCGTAGTAGCCGGCGAACCAGCCGGCGCCGGCGGTGTTGACGATCTCGCCGATGGCCTCGGACGGGTTGAGCAGACGGCCGTCGGGGGCGAACTGTGCTGGCGGACAAGGGGTTCCGGTGTCGACGTCGAGGATCACAGTGCCATCGGTGAGCTTGCCCAGTGCGCCGGGTGGGGTGTCGGGGGTGCGGGCGATGGCCACACCGCCTTCGGTGGAGCCGAAACCGTCGACCACGAGGCAGTCGAAGCGGGACGAGAAGCGGGCGAGATCGGACTCGTTGCCCTCGTTGCCGTACACGAGGACAAGGGGGTTGTCGGCGTCGTCACAGCGAACGGGAGTGGCGAGTACGTACGACAACGGCCGGCCGACGTAGTTGGCGTAGGTGGCGCCGAAGCGGCGGACGTCGGGCAGGAAGCCGGAAGCGGAGAAACGCCGGCGCAGCGCGAGAGTGGCGCCGGCGGCGAGCCCGACGGACCAGCCGGCCATGATGGCGTTGGAGTGGAACATGGGCATCGACAGATACACCGTGTCCGAAGTGGACAGTCCGAAGCGGTCGGCCAGCATGCGGCCGGGGAAGGCGATCTTGCCGTGAGTGCAGCGGACGGCTTTGGGGTCGCCGCTGGTGCCGGAGGTGAAGATCAGCATCAACAGGTCATCCGGGGTTGCGGCCACCGGCGACAGTGGGGCGTCGGCGGACACGATCTCCTGCCACGCCGGGGAGTGCAGGTCGAATACGTCGACGTCCAGCCCGGTCAACAGGTCGGCGTGCCGGGACTCGGTGAGCACGAGCTGGCAGTCGGCCAGCCGAATGTCCCGCGCCAGCGCGGGTCCACGCCGGGTCGGGTTCAGGCCGACGAGCACCGCGCCGGACAGGGCGGCGCCGGCCAGCGCGAAGGAGAACTCGGGCAGGTTGTCGGCCAGAATGCCGATGTGGAAGGGAATCCCGGGCCGCCGCAGCGCGGTGAATCCGGCGGCGTACGCGGCCGCGCGCCGGAGGTGCTCGGCCCAGGACCACGAGGCGTCCTCGAACCGCAGCCCCGGCCCGTCATCGGCGGCCCGGGCCAGCAGCAGGTCGGTCACGGTCGGCGTGTCAGGGCTGGCCATGGCTTCGAACGTAATGCGGCGCCCGGCCGTCCACCACCGCCAGTCGAATTAGGATTGACGCGACCAGGTGGCTGGGCAATGATTCACCCACACCGCAACAAGGAGAGGTCATGACGGACATGCGACAGCGAGACGCGCAGCGCCTGAGCGCCGTGTTCGCCGACGCGCGACCGTCGGACGAACGCGAGCGCCCGCCCGGCAGCGGTTCTCCCATGTGACCTGGTCACGACCGGAGAGCCGCCCATCGGGAAACCGACAGGGGCGGCTTTTTTCATGCATTCTCTGCCGGCGAGCTTCCGGAGAGCGGAACGGCCTCCAAAACCGATTCCCGGGGGTTCGACTCCCTCCGCCGGTGCGTCATGAAATCCCTCGGGCGCGAGGGAGACGGCAACCCACCTGATTTGGATTCAGGAGACACCGCGTTCGACTCGCGGGCGCCCGACTGCACCACAAGATCACAGCGCGTTGGTCCAGCGGAACGGACACCGGGCTCTCACCCCGGAGGCACGGGTTCGACTCCCGTACGCGCTACCACGATGCCCGTTGGTCCAGCTGGCAAGGACGCCGCGCTCTGATCGCGGAGACCGAGGTTCGAGTCCTCGACGGGCAGCCCCACGTTTCTCCGCCAGTGCGCTGAACCCTGGACGAGACAAACCGGTGGACAAGGCATTGACCGTCGTCGAGACCATGACGACACTCGCCGTACCGCCGATGTTTGTTCGACTTTAGGTCTAAGGCTGGAAGACGGAGGCATGATGGCCCGTTCGACCTGGCTCAGGCGCGGGGTGGTCGCGGTGGCGGCCACCCTGCCGATGATGGCGCCGGTGGCGCCGGCCGTGGCCGCCGCGCCGCGGGTGCCGGTCTACCTGGACACGCACTACTCGTTCGCCGAGCGGGCGGCCGACCTGGTGTCCCGGATGACGCTGCCGGAGAAGGCCGCGCAGCTGGAGACGACCGCGCCTGGCATCCCGCGGCTCGGCGTACAGGAGTACAACTACTGGAGCGAGGGCCAGCACGGCGTCAACGCGCTGTACGACAACCTGAACAACGGCGGGCACTCGGGCTCGCCGGTGGCCACCAGCTTCCCGACCAACTTCGCGGCCACCATGTCGTGGGACCCGAAGCTGATCTACGACGAGACGACCGCGATCTCCGACGAGGCGCGCGGCTTCCTGGACAAGTCATTGTTCGGCGTTGACCAGAACAACCTGGGCGACTCCCGTGACAACTACGGTCACCTCACGTACTGGGCGCCGACGGTCAACCTCGACCGCGACCCGCGCTGGGGCCGTACGGACGAGGCCTTCGGCGAGGACCCCTACCTGGTCTCGACCATGGCCGGCGCCTTCGTGAACGGCTTCCAGGGCCAGACGATGCAGGGCACGCCGCAGTCGAAGTACCTGAAGGTCGCCGCGACCGCCAAGCACTACGCCCTCAACAACGTCGAGCAGGACCGCACGGGTGTCACCTCCGACGTCACCGACGTCAACCTTCGCGACTACTACACCGCGCAGTTCAAGAGCCTCGTGCAGGATGCGCACGTCGCCGGCCTGATGACCTCGTACAACGCCATCAACGGCACGCCGTCGGTCGCCGACACGTACACCACCAACCAGCTGGCCCAGCGCTCCGACGGCTTCGACGGCTACATCACCTCCGACTGCGGCGCGATCGGCACCACCTACAAGACCTTCCCGGACGGCCACAACTGGGCGCCGCCGGGCTGGACCACCGACGGCAAGGGCGACTCCGCCACCTGGACGAACACCGCGACCGGCGCGAAGGTGCCCGCGTCGGCGGGCGGCCTGGCGTACGCGCTGCGGGCCGGCACCGGCCTGGACTGCGGCGGCCTGGAGAACACGGTGGCCAACGTGATGGCGGCGATCAACGCCGGCATCCTCAGCGTGGGCGTGATCGACAACGACCTGATCCGGTCGTTCACCATCCGGATGCGGACCGGCGAGTTCGACGGCCCGCAGGCACACAATCCGTACACGTCGATCACCAAGGCGGCCATCCAGAGCCCGGCTCACCAGGACCTGGCCCGCAAGGTCGCGGACAACTCGTTGGTGCTGCTGAAGAACGACGCTCTGCTGCCGGTGCAGCCCAAGGCGCTCAACAAGGTGGTCATCGTCGGTGACCTGGCCGGCAAGGTCACCCTCGGCGGCTACTCCGGCAACCCGACGCTTCAGGTCAGCCCGGTCGCCGGCATCACGGAGCAGGTGAAAGCGGCCAACCCCGGCGCTTCCGTGGTGTTCGACGCCGCCGGCACGTCCACCAGGGCGTCTGACGCGGCGACGTTGAGCGCGCAGACCAAGGCGGACATCGCCTCGGCCGACCTGGTCGTGGTTTTTGTCGGCACGGACACGGACATCTCCTCCGAGGGCACGGACCGGCCGGGCATTGCCATGCCCGGCAACTACAACTCGCTGATCGACCAGGTGACCGCGGTGGGCAACAAGCGCACCGCGCTGGTGATCCAGTCCGCCGGCCCGGTGAACATCGCCGCCGCGCAGGCCAAGTTCCCGGCCGTGCTGTTCAGCGGCTACAACGGCGAGAGCCAGGGCACGGCGCTGGCCGACGTGCTGTTCGGCAGGCAGAATCCGGACGGGCACCTGAACTTCACCTGGTACGCCGACGACAGCCAGCTGCCGGCGATGTCCAACTACGGCCTCACGCCGTCGCAGACCGGCGGTCTCGGCCGCACCTACCAGTACGCCACCACGACGCCGACCTATCCGTTCGGCTACGGCCTGAGCTACTCCTCTTTCGCTTACAGCGACGTGAAAGCCGACACTCGGCACGTGTCGGCCGACGGCACGGTCAAGGTCGCACTGACCGTCACCAACAACGGCAAGACCGCTGGCTCCACCGTCGCGCAGCTGTACGCGGCGACGCCGTTCACCGTGCCCGGCGTGGAGCTGCCCAAGGAGCGGCTGGCCGCGTTCGGCAAGACAACCGTGCTGGCGCCCGGAAAGTCGCAGCGGCTCACGCTGTCCGTCAAGATCGCTGATCTGGCGCTCTGGGATGCCAAGGCGATGAAGTCGACGGTGTACCCCGGCGACTACGAGTTCCGGGTCGGCGCCGACGCGTCACACATCGTTGCCACGCAACGGGTCTCGGTCACCGGGAAGATCACGCCGAAGGTCTCCGTGGTGACGGTCCAGCCCGAGGCCAGCAGCTACCAGGTCGGCCAGACGCTCGATCTCACGAGCCGCAACCAGTGGCTCGCCGACGACACCATCCCCAGCCGTGAGCAGCGGGACCTGTCCGTCACCGCGGATCACGTGGTGGAGGCGGTGAACAACGACGGATCCTTTGTGGACCTGACCAAGGCCGATGTGAAGTACGGCAGCAGCAACGAATCGGTGGCCCGCGTCAGCCCACGCGGCGTCGTCACGATGGTCGGAACCGGGGTGGCGACCATTTCCGCCACGGTCGGCGGCGTCACCGGGACCGTGCCGATCGTCGTCGGGCACGGCCTGAAGGTCCAAGCGCCGGCCATCGTCGACCCGACCAAGCCGGCCAAGGTCACCACGACGTTCACCAACCCCGGCGCGACGGTGCGCAATGTCGCGCTGTCACTGGGTTTGCCCGCCGGTTGGACCGCAACCCCCAGCACGCCGGCCACCTTCGCCACGGTCGACGCCAAGGCCACTGTCAGCACGACCTGGACCGTGCAGCCCGGTGTCGGTGGGGGAGTGCAGACTCTCATCGCCGATGCCACGGTCGGTGGGGCGCACGACAGCACCGCCACCATCGATGTCGACGTCGCCTTCTCCCGGCTGGCTGCCGCCTTCGACAACGCCGGCACCAGCCCGGACGGCAACCACGGCGTCGGCAACTTCGACGGCAACGGATCAAGCTTCTCCACGGAAACCTTGGCCGCCAACGGCATCAACGCCGGCACGAAGATCACCCACGACGGCTACACCTTCGCCTGGCCGGACGGCGGCCCGAACAACGTTGCCGCCGGTGGGCAGACGATCGATCTCCCGGCCGGCGGATCCTCGCTGGGCTTCATCGGCGCGTCGACGTACGGCACGCAGACCGGCAAGGTGACGCTGACCTACACCGACGGCACGACCGAGCAGCAGACGCTGTCTTTTGCCGACTGGTACGGCAACCAGCCGGCTGCGGGCGGCGATGTCGTGACGACCTTGCCGTACCTCAACACCAATGGCGGCACCAACACCGGCGCCTTCAGCCTGTACTTCGCGTCGGTGCCGCTGGCCGTCGGCAAGACGCTGCAGTACGTCACGCTGCCCGACATCAGCCACGGGACGAGCAGCGGCTGGCCGTCGATGCACATCTTCGCCATCGCCGCCAAGAACGACTCGCTGGCCGTGACCGCGCCGTCGATCGCCGACCCCGGATCGACCAGGACGGTCACCACTAAGTACACGAATACCGGTGCCACAGCAGCGAATGCCGTCACCCTCACGCTGTCCGGTCTGCCCGCGACCGCCACCTCGCCGGCCAGCTTCGACACCGTGGCGCCGGGTGCGTCGGTGCAGACGACGTGGCAGGTGAAGGTGCCGGCCGATGCCAAGCCGGGCACCGTGAATCTCGTCGCCGGCGCACCCGCGACAACATCTGTTGTCCAACTGGCGGTGCCCTATCCGGATCTCGACGCCACCTTCGACGCCCGGGCGATCAGCGACGACGCCACCCCTGACGACGCCGACTTCGACGGCGGCGGGGCCAGCTTCTCCACTCAGGCGCTGGCCGCCGTCGGACTCACCGCCGGCGCGGCCGTCACCCACGACGGCGCGACCTTCACGTGGCCCAACACGAAGTCGGGCCAGGTCGACAACGTCGTCTCCGGCGGGCAGACCATCAAGGTCAACGCCACCAAGCTCGGGTTCGTCGGCTCCGCCTCGTACGGACTGACATCCGGCGTCGGCACGGTCACCTACGACGACGGCAGCACCCAGCCGTTCACACTGTCCATGTCGGACTGGTACGGCGTCACCCCGCCACCCGGCGGTGACGTCGTGGCCAGCACGGCGTACATCCACAAGCCACTCAACAGCCAGCCGGGCTTCAGCGTCTACTACAGCCCGGTCGCGCTCCAACCCGGCAAGACCGTCCGCTACGTGACGCTGCCCGATCTCGGCGACACCGCCAAGCAGTACCGGGCGACGATGCACCTGTTCGCCATCGCCCAGGGCTGATCGCTCGCGACACCGCCCCGCCGCCCGGCGGGGCGGTGTCGGCCGGCGCGGGCGTTGTGCGCGACCGCGGGGGCCGCGAGTCGGGAACGGGCGAAAGCGCTGAAGCCGATTACAGGCCGGAGGCCTGAGCCAACCAAGCGGCGCCGTCCCGGTAGAGGGCCTGCACGGCGTCGCCGGTGAGGCCGGGGAGGCCGGCCTTGACGTCGAACCCGGCCGCCAGTTGGACGTAGGCCAGGTGCCGGTAGCCCTCGGGGAACCGGGCCAGCCGGGCTGGGTCGAGCTGGACGCGCACGGCGGGGTCGACCGGGGTGAGGCGGTCGGTCTCGTAGATCAGCCGGCGCAGCGCGATGCGCCACTGGCCGTCCTCCAAGGCGAAGAAGTCGTAGAACCGGCCGGTGCAGACCACGTCGGCCAGGACTCCGTGCACCTCGGCCCGCTGGGTGATGGTCATCTTGGTCTGGGCGACGGCGCGGTCGCCGACGACGTCCACCGAGGTGCCGCCGAGGAAGTGCAGGATGCGCACGCCGTCGTCGAAGCCCTTGCGCGACAGGGTGATGAAGTCGGTGGCGCTGCCCTGGAACCAGGTGGCCCACATCTGGCCGGAGGTGTGCCACACGGTGGCGAACCGCTCCCAGTCACCGGCGTCGCGCCAAAGGGCCCAGTTCTCGACCACGGTGCGGATCTCCTGGGCGTGGTCACGGGAAGCGAGGGTGGTCATGCGGCGAGGTTATGAGCCAACGGGCCACCAGCCCTAGCCGTGAGTGCCACTGAGCGGCAGTGCTCGACCGGCTCCGGCACGGTACTGCGGATATAGTCGCGCAATCCTGGGCGATCTGGTGCCGCTCAGCAGCAGACGGGAGCGGTGATGGCCGGCAACACCAGCACTCCGGGGGCCAGCGTGGTCGAACGCGTGCTGGCCATCCTGGCCTGCTTCGACCTGTCTCGCACTGAACTCACCCTCACCGAGATCGCCCGCCAGTCGGAACTGCCGCTGTCGACGACCCGAAGGCTGCTGGCGCAACTGGCGGACTGGGGAGCGCTGGAGCGCATGGTGGACAACCGGTACCGCGTGGGAATGCGACTGTGGCACATAGGAATTCTGGCGCCGAGGCAGCGGGGGCTGCGGGACGCGGCGATGCCGATGCTGTCCGATCTCTACGCGGCGACGGACGAGACGGTGCAACTCGTGGTGCCGCAAGGACACGAAGCGCTGTGCGTGGAGAAGGTGTTCGGCCCGAACTCGGCGCCGACGGCGACGGAGGTGGGCGGGCGGCTGCCACTGCACACGACGGCGGTGGGGAAGTGCATCATGGCGCACTCCCCGCGCAGCCTGGTGGACGAAGTGATCACGGGCGGCCTGGCGAGATTGACGCCGTACTCGATCCAACAGCCGGCGCGGCTCATCGAAGAGCTGAAGAGGGCAAGGCAGGACGGGGTGGCCTACTCGCACGAGGAGATGACGATCGGCGCGGCGTCGGTGGCCGCGCCGATCCTGGGCAACGGCGGCGTTCTGCTCGGCGCGGTCGGCATCGTCGTGCGGTCGACGACCCGCGTCGACACGCTGGCGGCGGCGGTGCGGACGGCGGCCCGGACGATTGCGCGCTTTGCCGAGTAACGCCGTCTAACGGAACAACACCAGCGTCAAAGCGGCGATCACGACGCCGAACGCCACAGCGCCGACGCCGTGGCGAACGCGATGGTCGCGCAGGACCGGCACGAAACGATCAACGGCGAACCGACCGGGGCCGGCAATGGCGACAGCGGCCACGGCGACGGCCATCAGGAGCTCGTACTCCACGCCGCGGGGCGCGAAGAAGCCGCCGGACCACTTGACGGCCATGGCATTGACCATGGTGCCGACGATTGCCGCGGCAGCCAACGGGGCTACCAGGCCGACGGCGAGGGCGAGACCGCCGAGGGTCTCGGACAGGCCGGCGATGACGCGATCAGGTCGGCCTGACGGTAGCCGCTCTGGCTGAAGAACGTGGCGGCGCCGGTCAATCCGCCGCCGCCGAACCAGCCGAACAGGTACTGGGTCCCGTGCGCGGCCATCGTCAGACCGGCCACCACGCGGACCATGAGCAGGCCGATGTCCGTACTACGCATGGGTTTCCTCCAACAAGTTCGAATTGGAACAAGCGAGAAGATAGCGGTCCGCGGACCGTGGGCCAACGAGCGAAAGCCACTCAGTGGCAGTCGGTGGTTGACGTCGCCGGCCGCCATGCACACGCTGTCGGGACCTCGGAAAGCCGTGAAGTTGAGGAGCCCTCGCATGAGCAGACCCGTGATGACCCGTGCCGAGATCGCGGCCAACGCCGGCCGCGAGTTCGTGTTGACGACGGCGCTGATCTTCACCGTGGTGACGATCGTCCGCTGGCTGGCCGGACCGGGATCGCCGCTGTCCATCGGCACGCCGGGGGTGCTGTTCGCGGTGGCGGGAGCGCTGGTGGCGATCCTGATCGCCGGGCTGATGGCCAGCCCGCCCGGCCGCCGCTCGGGCGGCCACATGCATGCCGGGGTCAGCCTTTTCGTCTGGCTCAGCGGCGGCTTACCCGGCGCGGCCGTGCTGCCCTACATCGTCGCGCAGCTCGCCGGGTCGATCGCCGGCGCGAGCCTGGCCCGTCTGGTGTGGGGGAGCGCGGTCGCGCGGATCGGCTACGCGGCGGTGCAGCCGGCGCCGACCCTCGGCGCGATCGGATTGGTTCTGGCGGAAGCGATCCCGCTGGTGCTGATCTTCACGGTGGTCACGCCGTTCCTGTCGACGCCGCAACGCCGGAAGTGGATTCCGGTCGTCATCGGCGTCGGCGTCGGCCTGACGATCGCGGTGCTGGCCGGCACCAGCGGCGCATCGCTGAGCCCGGCCCGGCAGCTCGGCCCGGCACTGCTGTCCGGCCAGACCTCCTATCTGTGGATCTACCTGCTCGTGCCCGTGGTGGTACCGGCACTGGTCGCGGTGACCGCCAAGGCCGTCCGACCGAAGAGGAGCATCCGATGACCATCACCCGCGATCTGATCATCGACGGCAAGGACGTGCCGGCCACCGACGGCCGCACCACCGACGACGTCGATCCCTTCACCGGCAAGGTTTTCGCCCGAGTCGCCGCGGCCGCCCCCGACGACGTGACCCGTGCGGTGGACGCCGCCGACCGTGCCATGACCGCCTGGGCGGCCACGCCGCCGAGCACTCGACGGGCGATCTTCCTCAGGGCGGCCGAGCTGTTCGAGTCCCGTGTGGACGAAGCCGTGGCGATCATGGCGGCCGAGGTCGGCGGGGCCGCGCCGTGGGCACGGTTCAATGCCGTGCTGGCGGCCAACATTCTCCGCGAGGCGGCGGCGGTGATCACCCAGCCGCTCGGCGAGGTGCTGGCCACCGACACTCCCGGGCAACTGTCCTACGCCGTGCGGGAGCCGATGGGCGTGGTCGCGGCGTTCGCGCCGTGGAACGCGCCGCTCATCCTCGGCATCCGCTCAGTGGCAGTGCCGATGGCCGTCGGCAACACCGCCGTGCTCAAGCCCAGTGAGGACGCTCCGATCGCCGGCGGCCTGTTCCTGGCCGACATCTTCCGCGACGCCGGACTGCCGGCCGGGGTGCTCAACGTCATCACCAACGACCGGGCCGACGCCGCCGCGATCGCGCAGGCGCTGATCGCCGACGACCGCGTGCGGGTGGTCAACTTCACCGGGTCCACCGAGGTCGGCCGGATCATCGGCACCACCGCGGCCCAGCACCTCAAGCCGGCGGTTCTGGAGCTGGGCGGCAAGAACTCGCTGCTGGTGCTGGACGACGCCGATGTGGACTACGCCGTCGACGCGGCGGCCTTCGGCTCGGTCCACAACGCCGGCCAGGTCTGCATGTCCACCGATCGCGTGCTGGTGCACCGTTCGATCGCCGAGGAGTTCGTGGCCAAGCTCGCGAACAAGATCGAGTCGCTGCCGCACGGCGACCCGGGCGACCCATCCACGGTCATCGGCCCGCTGATCAACCCACGAGGCGCGACCCACGTCGCCGAGCTCGTCGCCGACGCCGTCGCGGACGGCGCGCGCGTCCGCACCGGGGGCCAGAAGCCGGATGGCACGAGCTACACCGCCACCGTGCTCGACAAAGTCACCCCGCAGATGCGCATCTACCACGAGGAGATCTTCGGCCCCGCGGTCACGGTGATCACGGTGGACAGCGACGACGAGGCCGTGGCCATCGCCAACGACACCCCGTACGGGCTGTCGGCCGGCATCATCACCGAGGACACGCGCCGCGGCCTCGCCCTGGCCCGCCGCCTGCGCACCGGCATCGTGCACGTCGGCAACCAGACCATCGACGACGAGGCCCAGGCCCCCTTCGGCGGCGTGAAGTCCTCCGGCTACGGGCGTTTCGGCGGCCGCTGGGGCGTCGAGGCGTTCACCGACGTCCGCTGGGTGACGGTCGCCGGCGAGCACAACCACTTCCCGTTCTGAAAGGACGCTAGAGTCCTGGTCGGGAGTGGGGGCTGGGGAAGGTCGTCGGTGTGGAGTTGCGGCTGCTGGGGCCGGTGACGGCCCGGGTGGGCGACACCGTGGTGAGCCCGGGGCCACGGCAGAACCGGCTGGTGCTCGCGGTGCTGGCCGTCGAGGTCAATCGGCTCGTGTCGGTCGACCGGCTGGTGAACTGGGTCTGGCCGGCGGACCCGCCGGGCACGGCGGCGCACGCGATCCGGGTCGGCGTGTCCCGCCTGCGGGCCCGGCTGGGCGACGACGTGACGATAGCGACCCAGGGGCCCGGATACGTGCTGCACGCCGATCCGATGCGGATCGACGTGCACCGCTTCCAGCACCTGGTCGACGAGGCGCGGGACATCGCCGACGACCGCCGCCGGGCGCACCAGCTGGAGCAGGCCCTGGCCCTCTGGACCGGGCCGGCCCTGGCCGACACGGCCGACGAGGACGTGCGGGCCCGGCTGTTCGGCCGGTTCGAGGAGGCTCGCCTCACCGCGGTGGAGGACCGGTTCGGCTGCCTGCTCCGGCTGGGCCACCACCAGGACCTGCTCGGCGAGCTGCGGGCGTTCGCCGAGGCGCATCCGACCCGGGAAAGCGCGTGGCACCATCTGGTTCTCGCCCTGTACCGCTGTCACCGCCAGAGTGACGCGCTGGCGGCGCTACGCCAGGTGCGGGCGCACCTGGCCACCGAACTCGGCATCGACCCCGGCGATGAGCTGCGTCTGCTGGAAAGCCGTGTCCTCAGCCAGGATCCCCGGCTGGCCGCAGGGCCGACCCGGCTTCGACCGGCCCGGCCGCTGTCCGCCTTCCTCGGCCGCGACGGTGACCTGCGGACGTTGGCCGAGACGCTGCGCGCCCGACGGCTGGTGACCATGGTCGGCCCGGGCGGCGTCGGCAAGACACGGCTGGCCGTGGAACACACGGCCGAGCGCGACGACGCCAACGGCCCGTGGTTCGTACGGCTGGCCGACGCCCGGCAGGCCGAGGTGGTGGCCAACGCGGTCGCGGACGCCGTCGGCGCGACTGACGTGTCGACCAGCACGCGGACCAGCGTCATCCGTGCGCTGGCGGCGCGCGACGGCCTGCTGGTGCTGGACAACTGCGAGCACCTGGTCGACGCCGTCGCGGAACTGGCCGTCGAGCTGCTCGACCACTGCCCCAACCTGCGCATTCTCGCGACCTCGCGTGAACCGCTGGGCATCGACGGCGAAGCCGTCGTGCCGGTGCTGCCGCTCCCGGTGTACGAGGACGACGGCACCGACGGCCCGGCGGTGCGGCTGCTGCTGGACCGGATCAGCGCTGCCCGTACCGGTTGGGCGCCGTCCGAGGCCGACACCGTCCACATGCGACAGCTCTGCGCCGCGCTCGACGGGCTGCCGCTGGCCCTGGAACTCGCCGCGGCCCCGGCGACCGTGCTCGGTCTGGGGGAGATCGTGGCCCGCCTGGACCACCGGTTCACCGTGCTGGGTTCGACACCGCGCGGTTCGCTGACGTCGCACGCCAACCTGCAAGCGGCGATCGCCTGGAGCGTCGAGCAGCTGTCGGCCGACGACCGTGCGCTGCTGACCCGGCTGTGGCCGTTCGAGGGCGGTTTCTCCTTGGAGGCGGCCGAAGCCGTGGGGCACAGTGGGACGATCGAGTCGCTGTCCACGCTGGTCTCGCGCTCCGTGGTCACTGCCGACACCACGGTCACGCCGACCCGCTACCGCCTGCTGGAGACGATTCGCGCCTACTGCCAGGAGCACGATCCCGAGCCCGCGGCCACGCTCGACGCCCATGCCCGCTGGTGTCGGGCGCTGGTCGATCAACACTGGTCCTCCCTGCCTTTCGCGCTCGGCGGTCACGCCATGCGGGTGCTGAACCGGGAACTGCCGAACATCCGCAGCGGCGTCGCGCACGACCTCGAGCACGCGCCGCCGGCGGCGTTGCACACCGTCGGGCGGCTCGACTGGTTCTGGATCCGCAGCGGCCACTTCGCCGAGGCGAGCCGGCTGCTCGACGCCGCGCTGGCGGCCGACAAGGAGCCCTCGCTCGACCGCGTGCTGGCCCTGACCGCCCGGGCCGACATGCTGTTGGGGATGGACGGCGACCCGGCCGACGCGCTCGCGCGCTACGCCGAGGCGATCGCGTTGGCCAGCGCCTCGGACGAGCTCGAGTACCGGGTGAACCACGGCCGGGCGTTGTTCATGTCGGCGTTCGGCCTGCGCGCGTTCGGCCGGCTCGACCAGGCGCTGGACGCGTCGCGTCGCACGGTGGAGATCGGCCGCGAGGTCGAGGTGGGCTGGCTTGTCGCGAGCGGCTTGGCCAACGTCGGCGCCACGCTCGTGGTGCTGGACCGGGTCGAGGAGGGCGAGGCGGCGCTGGTCGAGGCGGCCGAGTTCGCCGAGCGCGACGGCACGTTCTGGATGCTGGCCTACGCGAAGATGGCCCTCGGCCAGTCGCTGCTGCGGCGGGCCGCCGCCGATCCGGTGGCGCTGGGCCGGCGGGCCCTCGACCACCTGCGTACCTCGGTGTACTGGCTGGTTCACCTGGAGGACCGGATCACGACGCTGGCCGCGCTGAACTCGGCCACCGCCGCGTTCGCCCACCTCGGCGACCGGGCGACGGCGTCGCGGCTGGCCGCCGGCGTCCGGCGGCAGTGCGACGACTTCGGCCTGACCGTCGAGTTCCTCGAACGCTGGACCACGGTCACCTGCCCGATGCCGGTGCTCGATCACCCCACGACCGACGTGCCGAGCTGGGCGGAGATGGTCGAGCTGCTGGCGGGGCCGTCGCCCGGCGACGGCCGCGCCGCATAGGCTCAGCAGCCGCCGATCCGCCAGGAGTCGGCCTTGTCGTTGGCTCCGGGGACGTCGGCCAGGTCGATGAAGTCGTGGTACGGGGCGACCTTGACGATCAGCTTGTCGCCGAGGATCCCGCGGTGGTTGTAGACGCAGATCGTGCGGTCGCCGTTGTTGATGATCGACGACAGCTCGCTGCGGTAGTCGGCCGCCGGGCCCGACGGCGGGTGGTCGAAGCTGCCCTGCGAGGTGGTGTTGTAGTTGAGGTGCCAGCCGTGGGTGCCGTGGTTGTAGTTGCGGTCCTGGTAGAAGCAGTAGTAGTTGGCCGGGCAGGGCGCCGTGGCGGCCGACGCCGGCGCGGCGGTGAGCACGGCGCCGGCGGCGACACCGGCCACGGCGGCGGCCAGCGCCACCGCGGAGCGGATCTTCGACATGTGGAGTTCTCCCTCGGTTCGATCACCACCGGAGCGGGTGACCGAACGAGCACCACCGTGCCGGGCGTCGTCCCCGGACTGTCATCACGTCGTCCTTCCGCAGGTCAAACGGGCTAGTATCCGTGAATCCGGGAGGGGAGCGGATGGACTTCTGTGTGCTGGGGGCACTGGAGATCTGGACGGCGGAGGGCCGGCTGACGCTGCCGGGGACGCGGCACCAGCGGGTGCTGGCGACGTTGCTGCTGACGCCGGGCGCGGTGGTGCCGATGGCCCGGCTGGTCGAGGCGACGTGGGACGACGAGCCACCGGCCACCGCGACCAAGCAGGTGCAGAACTGCGTGTCGGCGCTGCGGGACCGGCTGGGCGACACCGAGCAGCGGCTGATCGTCACCGACGGCCCCGGCTACCGCCTCGTCGTCACGGATGAGCAGCTCGACCTGCTGCGGTTCACCAAGCACGTCGCCGAGGCGCGCCGGCAGGCCGAGAAGGGCGCGCTGCGCGAGGGCGTGCGGGAGATCCGGACGGCGCTGAAGCTGTGGCGCGGCCCGGCGCTGGACGGGCTCGGCGGCATGCTGGCCGGGCGCGCGGCGCGGCTGGACGAGCAGCGGCTGGACGCGTTCGAGTCGTGCGTGGACTGGCAGCTGGCGCTGGGGCAGCACCGCGAGGTGATCGACGAACTGGCCGAGGTCGTGGCCGAGAATCCGCTGCGGGAACGGCCACACGCCCAGCTCATGCTGGCCCTCGACCGGGCCGGGCGTCAGGCCGACGCGCTCAAGGTGTTCCAGCAGCTGCGGGTCGGCCTGGCCGAGGAGCTGGGCATCGACCCCGGTAAAGACGTCCGTGAGCTGCACGAACGCATCCTCCGCGGCGACGACCGTCCCCGGCCGAAGCCGGCGCCGGCCGACGACCTGGACCGGGCGGCCAAGGAGCTGGCCACGGCGATCGCCCGGCAGTGGACGGCCGAGGCCGAGATGCGGTCG
This sequence comes from Kutzneria chonburiensis, assembly GCF_028622115.1. Classification (NCBI taxonomy): domain Bacteria; kingdom Bacillati; phylum Actinomycetota; class Actinomycetes; order Pseudonocardiales; family Pseudonocardiaceae; genus Kutzneria; species Kutzneria chonburiensis. Next base: position 3,433,121 of record NZ_CP097263.1, on the reverse strand, counting down.
CTGCACCGCCCGAAGCCGGTGCCGCTGCGCTGGTCGAGCACCGAACGCGAGGTGGCGGCGGCCGCCTCGGCGGTGCTGGGCGACCGGCCCGGCGACGGCCCGGAGCGGCTGGTGCTCAGCGGCGACCTGACCGACGTGGTGGCCAAGTTCCGGCAGGTCCCGTCGCGGCAGCTGGTGGTGCTGGGCGAGCCCGGCGCCGGCAAGTCGGTGCTGGCCATCCTGCTCACGCTGGGCCTGCTCGCGGACCCGCCGCCGGGCGAGCCGGTGCCGGTGCTGCTGCCGCTGGCCTCGTGGAATCCGCATCACGAGCACCTGGACGCCTGGCTGGCGCGGCGGCTGGTCGAGGAGTATCCGGGCTTGGCCAACACCGCGACCTACGGCCCGGACGCCGGGCTGCGCCTGGTGCTGGAAGGCCGGGTCATCCCCGTCCTGGACGGCCTCGACGAGACGCCGCCGGGCCTGCACACGGCGGCGATCGACGCGCTCGACCAGGCCGTCGGGGCCGGTCGCCCGCTGGTGGTGACCTGTCGTGGCGCCGAGTACGAGCTCGCCGTCCGGGCGGCTGGCTCGTTCCTGACCAGGGCCGCGGTGGTGGAGATCGAACCGGTGGAGATCGAGGACGCCGTCGACTTCCTGACCGCGCGGCGACGTCCGGGCGAGACCCGGTGGGGGCCGTTGGTGGAGCGGCTGAGACGGGAACCGACCGGGACGCTGGCCCAGGCATTGCGCACGCCGCTGATGGTCGACCTGGCCCGGACCGCGTATGCCAACCCGGCCACCGACCCGGGCGAACTCTGTGACACGGAACGGTTTCCGGACCGCGCGGCGATCGAACGGCACCTGCTCGACGCGTACCTGCCGTCGGTGTACGCGCGGCGGCCGTCGTCGCCGGCCCGGGTGGACCAGCCGCGTGATTACGACCCGGCGCACGTCGAGCGCTGGCTGACCTTCCTGGCCCGGCGGCTCGAACGGGAACGGACCCGTGACCTTGCCTGGTGGCGGCTGGATCACGCGGTGCCGCGGTTCGTCGTCGGCCTCTACCTCGGCCTGCCGCCGGCGCTGATGTTCGTGCTCACCGGGTTGCTGGCCGCGGACCCGCTGACCGCGGCGATCTACGGCGTCTCCTTCGCCGCCGCCGGCGTCGTCACGCACACCATCGGCCGCCGGCCCGGGCCGCAGCGTGTCGAGGCGACCTTCACCGGCATCGCCGGTCGGTTCGCGCGACGGTTCACGGTCGGCGCGGTGGCCGGGGCGTGCCTCGGGTTCGGCTGGTCGCTGCCGATCGGGGTGATCGGCCTGGTCGCGGTGGTGTTCGGGCTGGCCGTCGGCGTGCACGTCTGGCTCGGCACGCCGCTCGACGCCAACCGGGTATCCAGCCCCGACAGCGTGCTGCGTCAGGATCGCGCCGCCGCGTTGTCGTTCACGTTGTCGTTCACGGTGTCGCTCGGCCTGTTCTACGGCCTCGCGCTGACCCTCACTCAGGATGAGCCGACCGTGGAGATCCTCGACGGCCGGTTCGACGTGGTGCTGAGCGTGGCCGGTGGGATCGCCGCCGCGCTGCTCGGCCGGTACTTCGCGCCGAAGCCGGGCACCATCTTCTACGGCATCGCCGGGGCGCTGATCAGCGGCCAGCTGATCCCGGACGCGCCGAGCGTGGTCTACGCGGTGGCGGCCGGCGGCCTGTTCGGGGTGGGCGTCGGGCTCAGCGTCTGCCTGTCCCGGGCGTGGGGCGCGTTCGGCTGCACTCGGCTGTGGCTGGCCGCCCGGGGCCAGATTCCGTTGCGGTTCATGGCTTTCCTCGACGACGCCCATCGGCGTGGCGTATTGCGGCAGGTCGGCGCGGTGTACCAGTTCCGGCACGCCCGGTTGCAGGAGCGGCTTGCCGGCTACGAGCGATGACGGCCCGGCGTGGTGCCGACGAGCTTGGTGAAGGCGGCGATGAAGTGGCTGGGATTGGCCCAGCCGCAGGCATGGGCGACGTGCGTCGTGTCGTGGCCGTCGGCCAGCAGCACCAGCGCGTGGAAGACCCGGAGCTGGGTTCGCCATTCGTAGAAGGTCATGCCGAGCTCGTCGTGGAACAGCCGGCTCAGGGTGCGGGCGCTGGCGCCGATCGTCCGACCGAGCTCGGTCAGCGAGGCGTTGTCGGCCGGATTGTCTTGCAGCAGCTGGGCAATCGACCGCAGCCGGTCGTCACGGGGCGTCGGCAGCTGCAAAGGCTGCTCGTGGGCTTCGTGGAGTTCGTCGACCAGCACTCGACGCAGCCGGGCCTGCGCTGCGGTGTCGCGGGGCTGCGGGCCGGTGAGGGCGAGCAGGATTTCGCGAGCGAGGTCGGAGGCCAGGAAGACCACGGGGTGGTCGGGCACGAGCCGGGCCAGCGACGCCGGCAGGAACACGATCCGCATGTCGGTGTGGCCGTGGGCGGCGTGCTGGTGCGGGAAGCCGGCCGGCGTCCAGGCGACCCGATTGGCCGGCACGATCGACGTGCCGCGCTCGGTGTGCACCGACAGGACGCCCTGCGCCGCGTAGACCAGGTGTCCACGTGCGTGGATCTGCTGCTGGCTGGTGCCACCAGATGGCCACAGATGCACCCCGCCGGACGGCCACAGCCGTGACGTCGCCGGTTGGCGGGCTTCGGGCATAAGTTGGCATTCTACCGGTAGCCCGCCAGACGCCCTTGCGACGACAGTTGGCGTCATGACAACGATGCGCGCGGCAGTCTGCACGAAGGCCGGTGGCCCGGAGGTGCTGGAGATCCGCGAGTTGCCGGTGCCGGCCGTGCGGCCGGGCTGGAGCCTGGTGCGGGTGCGGGGTGCGGGCCTGAACCGGTCGGAGCTGCGGACCCGTCAGGGCCATTCGCCCAGCGTGGTGTTTCCCCGGGTGCTGGGCATCGAATGCGTTGGCACGGTGGCGGTTTCGACCTCGCCGACGCTGCCGGATGGCACGACCGTCGCGGCCGTGATGGGGGAGATGGGGCGGGCGTTCGACGGCGGCTACGCCGAGTATGCGTTGCTGCCCAACGAGTTGCTGATGCCGGTCGCCACCACGCTGCCGTGGGAGGTTTTGGCCGCTTTGCCCGAGACGTACCTGACCGCGCAGGGCGCACTGGATGCGTTGGGGGCCACGGCAGGCCGGTTGTTGATCCGTGGCGGGACGTCCTCGGTGGGGCTGGCCGCCGCCACCATCGCCGCCGGCCTTGGCCTCGAAACCGCTGCCACGACCCGTAGTCCGGACAAACTGGACGTCTTGGCGGCGGCCGGTGTCGATCATCCGCTGGTGGACGGATCGTGGGACATCTGGCCCGACGGCCCGGATTTCGTGCTCGATCTCGTCGGCGCGGCCACGGCGCTGGACTCGCTGCGGCTGGTCCGCCGCGGCGGCACCGTGTGCGTGGCCGGCTCGCTCAGCGGGTGGGTGATCCCCGACCTCGAGCCGATCGCCATGATCCCCACCGGCACCAAGCTCACGGCCTTCCACAGCGACACCGTGAAGGGCGATACCGCGATGCTGCAACGGATCGTCGACCAGGTCGAGGCCGGCGCCTACCGGCCAACCGTCGACCGGGTCCTCCGGCTCGACGACATCGCCGCCGCCCACCGGCGCATGGAAGCCGACCAGGCCACCGGAAAGCTGGTCATGCTGCCTTGAACGTGACGTTGTGTGATCACGTGACCCCTGTGACTCCTCGCTCCTGAACGGTCGCATCGTTGCGAATAAAGGCATTCCGGCCCGCGCCGACGAGTAGCTTGCCCCGAGGGGGCACGAGGGGGAGGGCCGGGGATGACAGAGGGGTTCCGGTTCGGCGTGCTGGGGCCGGTGGTGATGTGGCGGGGGACGACCGAGGTCCGGTTCGGCTCGGCCAAGCACCAGCGGCTGCTGGCGGCGCTGCTGCTGCACGTGAACGAACGGGTGGAGCGTCAGAAGATCATCGACACGGTGTGGGAGGGCGAGCCGCCGCGCAGCGCGGTGAACCTGGTGCAGAAGTACGTGGGCGACCTGCGCCGGGCGTTCGGCGCGACCGGCCCGCAGCTGCGGTCGATCGGCACCGGCTACCGCCTGGACCTGCCGCCGCACGACCTGGACAGCGCGGTGTTCGGCGGCCTGATCAACCAGGCCGACGCCGGCCAACAGGCGGAACAGCGGCTGAGGGACGCCCTGGCGCTGTGGCGGGGTCCGGCCTACGACGGGATCGACGCCGAGCCGATCAGGACCGAGCGGGCCCGGCTGACCGAATTGCGCCACACGGCCCGGGAAGACCTGGTCGAGGCGGTGCTGGACCGCGGCGACCACGACACGGCGGCGGCCGAGCTGGCCATGCTCACGTCCGCCGAACCGCTGCGGGAGCGGCTGCGCGAGCTCCAGATGCTGGCCTTGTACCGGCAGGGCCGCCGGGCGGACGCATTGGCGGTGTTCACGTCGATCCGCGCGCAGCTGGCCGACGAGCTGGGCATCGATCCCGGCCCCGGTCTGCGTCGCCGCTACGAGCAGATCCTGCGCGACGACCCGGCCCTGGAGCCCGGCAACGGCGTCAAGCCCGAGCCGGCGCTGCCGGTACGCCAGCTTCCTCTGGACGTGGCCGACTTCGTCGGCCGGGCCGAGCCGTTGGACGAGGTCGGCCGCCTGCTCACCGCGTCATCGGGCAGCGGCCCCAAGGTGGTGGTCGTGGTCGGCGGCCCCGGCGTCGGCAAGTCGAGCCTCGTGCTGCGCGCCGCGCACCACGTCAGCGACGCCTTCCCGGACGGCCAGCTCTACTTCGACCTGGCCGCGACCTCGGAGCGGTCCCAGGAGCCGGCCCAGCTGCTGGCCGAGGCGCTGCGCGCGCTGTCGGTGATCGGCCGCGCCATCCCGGACGGCCTGCCCGAGCGGGCCGCGCTCTACCGCTCGCTGCTGGCCGACCGCCGGATGCTGGTCGTGCTGGACGACGCCGGCCACGCCGACCAGATCCGCCCGCTGCTGCCGGCGGCCGGCGGCTGCGCCGTGCTGGTCACCAGCCGGGCCCGGCACACCCACCTGCCCGGTGCCCGGCACATCGACCTGGATGTGCTCGGCCCGGCGGAGGCGTGGGAGCTGTTCACCGGCATCGTCGGCGCGGACCGGGTGGCCGCCGAGCCGGCCGAGGCGCGGGCGATCCTGGACTGCTGCGGCAACCTGCCGCTGGCCATCCGGATCGCCGGCGCCAAGCTGGCCGGCCGTCCCGGCTGGTCGCTGCGGGTGCTGCGGGAACGGCTGGAGGACGAGTCCCGGCGGCCGGCCGAGCTGCGCATCGGCGACCTGGGCGTCCGGGCCAGCGTCGAGCTGAGCCTGCGGCTGCTGCCGGCCGAAGCCGTACGGGCGTTCGCCCTGCTGGGCCTGCTCGGCGCGCACACGGTGCCGGGCTGGGTGCTGGGCCCGCTGCTGGGCCGGCCGGACGCCGATGACGTGCTCGACACCCTGGTCGACGCCAGCCTGGTCCGGCTGATCAGCACGGACGCCATCGGCCAGCCGCGCTACCGGCTGCACGACCTGATCCGCACCTGCGCGGTCGACGTCGCCGCCCGGATTCCGGTGGCCGAGCAGCGGGAGGCGATCGGCCGGGTGCTGGGGGCGTGGCTCGACCTGGTGGAACGGGCCTCGGACCGGCTGCCGGCCGGCCTGCTGCGGCCCAAGCCGGGGACCGCGCCGCGCTGGCCGCTGCCCGACGACGTCGCGGCCCGGCTGGTCGCCGACGCGTTCGGCTGGTTCGACGCGGAACGGGAGAACCTGGTCGGCGCGATCAGCCTGGCCGCGAACTGGCAGCTGGCCGAGACCGCGTGGGAGCTGGCCGTCGGCGCCGTGACCTACCAGGATCACCGCTGCCTGTATCAGGACTGGCAGCACGGCCATCGGATCGCCCTGGACGCCGTGCGGGCGGCCGGGAACTTCCGTGGCGAGGCGGCGCTGCTGCGCGGGCTGGCCCAGCTGCACATCTACCGGGACGAGTTCGACGAGGCGACCGCGGCCCTCGAGGCGTCGGACGAGCTGTGCGAACGTGTCCAGGACCGGCTGGGGAAGGCGCAGTCGGTGTCCATGCTCGGCACCGTGAACCACATGCTGGGCAACTACGGCGAGGCCGTCACGTACATCGAGCTGGCACTCGCCATTGCGTCGGCCGAGGAGGATCGGCACCTCGAAGCCCAGTTGTGCGGGGCGATGGCCACGATGCGGCTGGCCCAGGGCGACCTGAACCAGGCCGCGGTCTGGTTCGACACCGCGTTGCGGCGGGCCGAGGCGCTCGACGATCCGCACCGGCTCGCCGTCATGCGGCGGCGGGTCAACCGCCTGCACGACCGGCTCGGCAACCCGCGGGCGGCGCTGAAGTCCCTGCGGCAGGCGCTGGACACGTTCGAGGAGCTGGAGGACGAGCGCTGCGCGGCCTACACGCTGATGGAGATCGGCCGGGTGCACGCCGGCCAGCATGAGCAGCAGCCGGCGCGGACGGCGCTGGAACGGGCGGCGGCCGTGTTCCACCGGCACGGCGACCGCCAGGACGAAGCCCAGTGCTGGCAGCTGCTCGGCGACCTCGACGCCGCCGTCGGCACCAGCGACTCCGCCCGGGACTACCTCGCTCGGGCTTTGCGGCTGTGGCGGGCGATCGGCGACGTGCAGGCGACCGGCCGGGTGATCGTCACCCTGCGCCGGCTGACCATCGGCGTGGTGGCGCAGCCGACGTGACCGAGCGCGGGAGGGGCCGCTGGGGGCTGGCCCCTCCCGCTCATCCCCCTGGTCCCAGGACGTGTGCCGGTGGTCGTCCGAGCCGATCCGATGTCCGGTTCGCCTTGAGCATTCTCGGAACCTCCCCGATTCCCTGACCTGATGCCACGCTGCGCCCCGGGGCTGCAAGGACGCTGCAGTTTGACTGCAGCCCCGACGCGCACAGTGACCAAACCAGTCCCGGAACCGGTTCCGGGATCAGTCGTTCGGCCGATGCGCCGGCCGCGGCCGACTCGCGATCATGCTCCCAGTCCGACGGTCTGACCTGGGGAGATCGATGACACAGCTGTTGCGGGCCATCCTGGCGCTGCTCGCCCTGTTACCGGGAATCGTGATCGCGCCGCAGCCGCATCCGTTCACCGTGCTCGCCTTCTACACCGGGCGGCCCGATGCCGCGCACATCGCGTTCGACAACGAGGCGGCGATCTGGTTTCCGCAGGCCGCCAGCCGGTACGGCTTCTCGTACCGGCAGACCAACGACTGGACGCAGCTGGTCGACCTGACCAAGGCGCGCGCCGATGTGGTGATGTTCCTCGACGACATCCCCACCGATCCCGCCCAGCGCGCCGGATTCCAGCACTACGTGGAGCACGGCGGCGCGTACTTCGGCTTCCACTACTCGGGGTACAACGACGAGGACGTCACCTGGCCCTGGTTCAACAACACCTTCATGGGCGCCGGGAAGTACGCCGACAACACCTGGTCGCCGACCACCGCGGTGCTGCACACCGACGCCCGCCATCCGGCCACCCGCCGCCTGCCGACGACGTGGACCGCGGCCGTGAGCGAGTGGTACAGCTGGGAGTTCGACCTGCGCAAGAACCCGGACATCGAGGTGCTGGCCTCGGTCGACGCCTCCAGCTTCCCGGTCGGCACCGACCCGGCACAGTCCTGGTACAGCGGCTACTACCCGATCCTGTGGACGAACAAGCGCTACAAGATGCTGTACGCCAACTTCGGGCACAACGCCATGAACTACTCGGCCAACACGCCGCTGTCGTCGACCTTCGCCGATCCGGTGCAGGACAAGTTCATCATCGACGGCCTGCTCTGGCTCGGCGGCGCCGCGCCGACCAACGCCTCGGCCGACCAGATCGACCCGAACGCCCGGATGCGCGTGACGAACCAGGGCTCGTGCCTGGACGGATCCACCGCCGTCGCTCGGACAGCCACGTGTGAAAGCGCTGCGGCGCAAAGGTTCCGGTTCCGCTGGCTGGACGGCCCCTATCTGCGGATCGACAACGGCGACCGGTCGCTCGGCACGGACGGCGGCCTGGCCCGGTTCACCGGCGCCGACAACCAGAAGTGGCAGGCCGTCTTCGAAGCCGGTGGGGCGTGGCACATCGTGAGCAAGGTCGGGCAGAAGTGCCTGACCGCCGGCGCGGGGCCGCTGACCCTGGCCACCTGCACCGGCGCCGCCACCCAGTCGTTCACCCTCACGCGGACCTGACGTGCAGGCCGAAACCGCTGCGGCCCAAGGGCTCCAGTCCTTCCTTCAGCGCTAGCGACGGGATCTCGTAGTCGCCGAAGTTCTGTCGGCGGAACGGGATCGGCTCGGTCGTCGCCAGGGTGCGGAGCCGCTGCTCCCACGCCTTGGCGACGTCCGGGTAGTCCTCGCGCGGCATCCGGTCGGCGCCGAACACCACGAACGGCGGCAGCACCTCGAGACCGGGGTAGTAGAGGATCCCGTGCTGGATTGGGAAAAGCAGGTCGTCGATCGGGCCGTTGATGCCGCGGGCCGCGTAGTGCGCCTCCGGTCCGCCGGTGGTCACCGACAGCAGCGCCCGGCGCCCGGCCAGCGTGCCCTCGCCGAAACGCTCGCCGTACTGCGTGGCGTTGTGCTCGCCGACGCCGTAGGCGAAGCGGTAGGTGAACACGCGGTCGAACCAGCCCTTGAGGATGGCCGGCATCGCGTACCACCACAACGGGAACTGGAAGATCACGGTGTCGGCCCAAAGCAGTTTTTCCTGCTCTGCCAGCACATCCGCGGTCAGCGTCCCGGCGTCGAAGGCCCGGCCCGAGTCGCGGACGACGTCCAGCGGCGTCGAGGCGTGCGGGCCGTAGTCCTCGGCGCCGACGACCGCTTTCCAGTTCATGGCGTGCAGGTCGCTCACCCGCACCTCATGCCCCGCACCCTCCAAAGTGGACACAGCGAGGCTGGTCAGCGAGCCGTTGAGCGAAGTCGGTTCCGGGTGGGCGTGCACGATCAGTGTCTTCATGCCGTCGATCATGGCCGCGGCGGCGGCCGTCGTTCAGGGACGGGACTTCCTGGTAACGGCAGTACCACCTTCGCGACCGCCGCCGAGGCCATACTGGAGGCATGGATGATCTCGCCAGCTTCCTGCGGACCCGGCGCTCCCGGGTCGACCCGGCCGCCGTCGGCATTTCCGTCGACCGGCGCCGTCGGGTCAAGGGGCTGCGCCGCGAGGAGGTCGCGCACCTGTCCGGGGTCAGCGTCGACTACTACGTGCGGCTGGAGCAGGGCCGGGCGACGCAGCCGTCCGAGCAGGTCCTCGACGCGCTGGCCCGCGTGCTCGGCCTCGACGACACCGAGCGCGACCACCTCTGCCGGCTCGCCCGGCAACGCCAGCGGCGGGCCAAGACGCCGAGCGGGCGGGTCCGTCCCGAGCTGCTCCGCGTGCTCGACCTCGTCGTCGACGCACCGGCGCTGATCATGGACCACCGGCTGGACGTGCTGGCCGGCAACCGCCTGGCCCGGCTGCTCTACGGGCGTCCGCTGCCCGGCCTGAACACCGCCCGGCACCTGTTCCTCGAGGAAGCCGATCGTGGCCTGTATGCCACGTGGGAACACTGCACCCTGGACGCCGTCGGGCATCTGCGCCTGGCCGCCGGCAAGTTCCCCGACGATCCCCGCCTGGCCTCGTTGATCGGCGAACTGGCCATGGGCAGCGAGCGTTTCCGCCGGTTGTGGGCCCGGGCCGAGGTCAGCACCCGGTCCCACGGCCCCAAGATCTACCGGCATCCGCTGGTCGGGCTGTTGGAGCTGCACCAGGAGAACTTCGACCTGCCGGACGCGTCCGGGATGGAGCTGATCATCCAGTCGGCCGTCCCCGGCAGCCCCGCCGAGGACGGCCTGCGCCTGCTGGCCGGCCTCGACGCGGGCACCGGGGACGGGCATCCGGTGGCCGACGCGGTCAGGGGCGCCGGTAGGTGAGGTGGAGCAGGTTCTCACCGACGGTCCGTGCCTCGACCAGGCTGAGCAGCCTCGGGTGCAGCGGTCGGGCGTCGGCCTGGTCGAAGATGCTGTAGCCCGCGCCCATCGCGAGCGGGAAGACGACCAGCCGGATCTCGTCCACGAGATCGTGGGCCAGCAGCAGCGGCACCAGTCGCGAGCTGGCATAGACGCGGAGTTCGCCGTCGACGGTCTCCTTCAGCTTGGTGACGGCCGGCACGATGTCACCGGCCAGCACGGTCGAGTTGTGCCAGGTCGGGTCGGTGAGCGTGGTGGACACGACGTGCTTGGGCAGGCTGTTCATCCGGTCGGCCATCGGGCCGGTCCGGGCCGGGTATCGGCCGGCGAAGTACTCGTAGCTGCGGCGGCCGATGAGGAGCGCGGACGCGCCCAGCACGTCATCCAGCACGAGGCCGGCCCAGACCTCGCGGTCGGCGGGGGAGAGCTGGTCACGCCAGTCGACGGCGGTGAAGCCGTCCTCGCCGGTCGGGTCCTGCGTGACGCCGTCCAGCGAGACGTTCTCGAATACCACGATCGAGCCCATGTCGGTGCTCCTGAAGTCCGTAGGGTTTGGCACCGGGATAGACACCGCGAGAGTGCGGAACTGGGCGCCCACTTCCGGGCGTCGGCGGTGTCCATACGTTCAGGAAAGGTGACGGGCTACTCGAACGAGGTGGGCAATGGCGGCAGATCTGATTGCGCAGGCGCAGGCCGGCGACGCGGAGGCGTTCGCGGCGGTGATCCAGCCGTACCGGGCCGAGCTGCGCGTGCACTGCTACCGGATGCTCGGCTCGCTCCAGGACGCCGAGGACGCCTTGCAGGAGTCGCTGCTGGCCGCGTGGCAGGGGATCGGCGGGTTCGAGGCGCGGGCGTCGATCCGTACCTGGCTGTACCGGATCGCCACCAACCGCTGCCTGAACGCCAGCCGCTCCGTCGCACGGCGCGAGTGGAACATCCCGCACGTCACCGCGCCGGAGCCGTCCCGGCTGGGCGAGATCGTCTGGCTCCAGCCGTATCCGGATGTGCTGCTCGGTCCCGAGGCCAGTTACGAGCAGCGGGAGTCGATCTCGCTGGCCTTCGTCACCGCCTTGCAGACCTTGCCGCCGCGGCAGGTCGCCGTGCTCGTGCTGCGGGACGTGCTCGGGTTCCGCGCCGCTGAGGTGGCCGAGATGCTCGATTCGAGCCTCGACTCCGTCAACAGCGCCCTCAAGCGGGCCCGCGCCGCACTGCACCGCCGTCGGTCCGATCCGTTGCCGACGACCGATTCCGCCGTCGAGAACGCCGTTGTCGCACGATTCGTGCAGGCCTGGGAGTCGCTCGACATCGACGCGTTGGTGGACCTGCTGACCGACGACGTGTTCGTGTCGATGCCGCCCGTGCCGTTCGAATACGAGGGTCGTGACCTCGTCCGTCAGTTCTGCGCGGCCATTTTCCAGGCCGGCCGCCGGTTCGAGCTCGTGGCCACCCGGGCCAACGGCCAGCCCGCGTTCGGGGCGTATCTGCGCGGGCCCAACGGCATCAGCCACGGCACCGGCGTCTATGTCCTCACCCTGGCCGGCGACCGCATCAGCGCCATGAGCCGGTTCGAGAACTCCGTGCTGCCGTGGTTCGGGCTGCCCCGCTCGCTGCCGAGCCGCGGGTAGCCATGCGGCATCGTGCTCAGGCGGGGAGCAGTCCGGCGCGGCGAGCCAGGGCGCGGCCGCGTTCGCCGGCCTCGCGCATGAGGGCGGCGACGTGGAGCTCGGTGGCCCGGGTGAAGTGGCCGTCTTCCAAGAGAAGCTCGCCGTCGACCATGACGTGCCGAGCATCGGTGCCGCGGGCGGCGTGCACGAAAGTCGACAGTGGACGGTGCACGGCAGGTCCACTGTGGAGTGTGGTGAGGTCGAAAACGGCGATGTCGGCGGCCTTGCCGACCTCGATCGTGCCGATGCGGTCGGCCGCCCCGACGGCACGGGCGCCGTCCTCGGTGGCCATGGTGATCAGCTTGTCCAGGTCGATGGACGACGGCGTGTGGTGCAGCTGGTTCTGCAGCAGCCGGGTCCACTTGAGCTGCTCGACCATGTCGTTGGTGAGGTCGACCATCGGCCCGTCGGTGCCGATGCTGACCCGGATCCCGTTGTCCAGCATGCGTTTCACCGGCGTGATGCCGGCGCCGCGGGCGGACTCGGAGCTGGGCGTGTGGGCGACGGTGGCGCCGGCGGCGGCGATGAGGTCGAGGTCGTTGTCCCGGGGATTGATGGTGTGGGCCAGGATCCAGCGGTGGTCGAGGACGCCGAGGCGGTGCAGGAACTGGGGATCGGTCCGGCCGGTCTCCAGCACGAACTTCAGGTAACCGCTCTCCCGCGACATGGTGCCGCCGGCGATGTGCGACGTGACGAACGTGTCCTTCTCCACGGCCAACGCGTGTCCGCCGAGCACCATCTCCTCGGAGCAGGTGCCCATCGCCACCCAGTGCGCGGTGGCCTCCAGCACGAAGCCGACCCGAATCCGGCCGCCGGCCGCCCCGTCCCACGTCTCGAAGGCCTCGCGCGCGCCTTCGTAGCGGCGGGCGTGGTCGGCGGGGCGGATGACCTTGGCGAAGAACTGCCGCACGCCGACGTCGGCGACCGGCCCGAGAATGGCCTTGTCCTGCTCGGGCGTGGTCTCGGTGACCAGGTGGTTGACCGAGCTGGTGGTGCCGCCGCGCAGCATGTCCAGCGCGGCCAGTTCGCTGGCCACCCGCAGGTCGTCGGTGTCGAGCCGGGCCTTGAGCGGGAACAGGCAGTCGGTGATCCACCGCTCCAGCAGCATGTCGCCGCCGAGGCCCTTGCCGTACAGGTACCAGTCGTGCTGGTGGGTGTTGACCAGCCCGGGCACGACGATGCCGCCGGCGGTGTCGACGACCCGGTCGACCAGCTCGGTGGCGAGCGAGCCGGCCGGGCCGAGCGCCGCGATGTCGGTGCCGTCGACCAGGACGTCACCGCCGTCACGCAGCTCGGGACGCCCCTTGGCGACGACGCTTCCGCCGGTGAGCAACGTCCTCATGCCATTTCCTTCCGATTGCGCGGTGCGCCGAGTATCCGGCGCGAATCCAGGAACCACAGCGGCACCAGCATCACCGCCGGCAGCACGGTGAGCTGCCACAACGCGGCGCCGTGCCAGCTGACCCGGGCGACCAGCTGCGCGAAGACGAAGCCGGAGACTGCGGCGGCGGCGTAGTAGGTCGCGACGAACAGGCCGGCGGCCCGGCCGGACTGGGCCGGGCGGACCGATCGGTTCATGGTGCTGTTGACGTTGGTGAACATCGAGCCGGCCAGGAAACCGGCCAGCACGAAGGCGAAGACGTAGTGCCATGCCGCCGTGTCCGGACCGTTGAACAGCAGGTACGCCGACACCGCCACGCCCGCGTAGGTCACGAGCAGCAGCTTGCGGGGATCGATCCGGTCGCCCAGCCAGCCCGTGGGCAGCGACATGGCCGCGCCGGCCCCGATCAGGCTGGTGGCAATGGCCGTCTGCCCGGGGCTGAAGTGCAGCACCGTGCGCAGGTAGGTCGGGTAGAGGCCGATGAAGCCGTAGAAGGCCAGGCCGCCGCCGACCGCTGCCAGCGCCAGCAGCATCGTGTTCCGGTTGTACGGACCGGTTGGCAGCTCGGAGAGATCCGCCGACGTGGCATGCTCGGCCGCCGCCGAGGACTCCGTCAGTCCCTTGTGGACAGTAGCGAGGATGAGCAGCGCCACCAGCACACCGAGCGCGCCGAACAGGTAGAACGGCGCTCGCCAGGTGGACAGGCCTTGATCGAGGCCCGTGCCGATGATCGGTCCGATCAGCACGCCGACGCCGAACGCCACGCCCAGCACGCCGAAGGCCAGCGACCGGCGTTGGTGGAAGTACGCGCCGAACGCCGCGTACAGGGCCGCCGCCTGCATGCCTTCGCCGAGGCCCGACAGCAGCCGATACAGCGCCAGGTCGGCGAATCCGGCGGCCAGTGGCGTGAGAACCGTGCCCAGCGAGTAGATCAGGATGCTGACCACCAGGATGGTCTTGCGGGGCACCCGATCCACCAGGTGTCCGGCCGGCAGCCCGCCCACCGCCACCCCCAGTGTGAAGCCCGTGGCCAGCAGACCTCCTTGGGACAGCGAGAAATGGTAGGTGCCGCTGATCTCCGGCAGCAGCGGATAGAACACCTGCCGGTCCATCGCGTTGATCAGGAACGACACCGCCATCAGCACCAGGCCCCAGGTGGCGACCGGCCGGGAAAGTGGCCTGCGTAAGGCCGCCGTGTCGGGAGTGCTGCTCATGAGGGCCTCCTCCGGGCGACGTCCGAATGCGGACGATTGCAGAGGCTAAGCCGCAGGTAGACAGCAGGTCAACGAATACTTTAGGCGGTCGCGGCGGTCGCTCTCCGCAATCGATTGCAGATGGGAGACGCCGTTGTCGCCGTCGTCGGGCAGACTGCGGGGCGTGCCGAACCTCGAACACGACACCCGTCGGCGGCTGCTGCGCCGCGGGTTTGCGCTGGAGTACGCGACCCTGGCCTGGAACGTGGTCGGGATCGTGGTGCTGGCCATTGCGGCGATCGGTGCGAGGTCGGTGGCGCTGGCGGGGTTCGGGCTGGACTCGCTGATCGAGATCGGGGCCTCGACGGTGGTGATCTGGGAGCTGTCGGGCACGGGCGAAGCCCGGCAGAGGCGGGCGCTGCGGCTCATCGGGGGCGCGTTTGCGCTGCTGGCCGGCTATCTGGCGGTGCAGTCGACGGTGGTGCTGGTCGGCGGCTATCGCCCGGAGCCGAGCACCGGCGGGATCATCTGGACGGCGGTCACGGCGGTGGTGATGTTCGGGCTGGCGGCGGGCAAAGCCCGTACCGGTGCGGCGCTGGGGAACCCGGTGCTGCGCACGGAAGGCCGGGTGACGCTGGTCGACGGGCTGCTGGCGGTGGCGGTGCTGGCCGGACTGGTCCTCAACGCGGCGGCCGGGCTGTGGTGGGCCGACCCGGTCGCGGGGTACGTGCTGCTGGCCTACGCGGCCCGCGAGGTGTACGTGATCTTCATCGGCGACCACGGAGTCAACCCGGATTGAGCAGGCCGCTGGCGAGGGTGTCGGCAACGGTGAGGGTAGTGGTGCTGCGGGCGTGGCGGTTGCGCAGGGAGACGATGGTGCGCAGGTCGTCCTGGTCGAGGGTGCCGCCGGAAATGAGGCCCTGCAACGGATCGGTGAGGACGGCGAGGTGGCGGGCGGCGGTAGGGCCGGTGAGGCCGAGGCGCTGGGTGATGGCGGCGGTGGCGACGGCGGGGTGTGAGCGGATCGTCTCGACCGTGGCGGCGATGACGTCGAGCAAGGTGGACAACGCGTCGCCGTTGCGGGCCAAGGAGTCGGCGGTGGCGGCGAGCACGGTGCCGACGTAAGGACCGATCTCGGTGACGGAAGCGACCCGCACGGCGCCCTGCTCCTCGGCGACGAGGTCGTTGCCGGCGTTGAGCACGGTGCAGTCGATCTCGCCGGCAATGAGCGCCCGGGCCCGGCGCGGGGTGGAGCCCAACGGGGAGACCTGGTAGTCGACGTCGCGGAGCAGGCCGGTCCGGGCGAGCAGCTCGTAGCCGATGAAAGCGAAGCCGGAGCCGGCGACATCGACGCCGAGGGAGCGGCGGAGGCCGGCGGGGCCGGTGAACAACCCCAATCCGAGACCACGGTCGATCGCGCCGAGGATGCGGACGTCGCCGGTGCGGCCGAGTGGATTGTCCGGCACGAGGCGGTAGGCCAGCACGTTGTCGGGATTGGTGAACGCGGCGTCGAGCCGGCCGGTGAACAGGTCGGTGAACTGCTGCGCCGACGAGGTGGCCGGGGATTCGACGACGGTGAGCCCGGCGGCCGCCAGCGCCTCGGCGGCGACATCGAGCAGGACGGACGGGCTGAACGTGCCGAGCCGGATGGTACGCACCTGGCCTCCATGGGCTGCGCATCGTTCGCAGCAGCTTCTCCGCTGATGAGCCTTGACGTGACCCTACTGCGCGAGGCAAGGTGGATGCAATCGATTGCATCCGGAGGTGCGCACGATGGGCAGCAACAGGATCGGCTGGATCGGCGCCGGTCGAATGGGCGCCGAACTGGTCCGGCGACTGTGCGCGGCCGGCTACGACGTCGCGGTGTACAACCGGACCCGGGCCAAGGCGGAGGCGCTGACCCCGCACGGCGCGACCGTCGTCGATCGGCCGGTGGACCTGGCCGACCGGGACATCGTGTTCACCATGGTCGCCGCCTCGGCCGACCTGGAGGACGTGACCACCGGCCCGGGCGGCCTGCTCACCGACACCGATACCGTGCCCCGGATCCTGATCGACTCGTCCACGGTGTCGCAGGAGGCGTCGGCGGCGGTCCGGGTGGCGGCCCGAAAACGCGGCGCGGAGCTGCTGGCCGCGCCGGTCAGCGGCAACCCGAAGGTGGTCGCGGCCGGCAGGCTGACGCTGGCCGTTTCCGGCCCACGGCCGGTGTTCGACGAGGTCGAGCCGGTGCTGCGGGCGCTGGGCCGGGGCGTCACCTACGTCGGCGAGGACGAGGTCGCGCGCCTGGTGAAGATCGCCCACAACGTCTTCCTCGGCGTGGTCATGCAGTCCCTGGCCGAGATCACCGTGCTGGCCGAGAAGGGCGGCGTCAGCCGCGCCGCCTTCCTGGAGTTCATCAACGACTCGGTGATGGGCTCCACCTTCAGCCGCTACAAGTCGCCGGCGCTGGTCAACCTGGACTTCACGCCAACGTTCACGATGCCGTTGCTGCGCAAGGACTTCGACCTCGGCCTGGCCGCCGCCCGCAGTCTGGAGGCGCCGATGCCGCTGGCCTCGGCCACCGCCCAGCTGGTCGCGTCGGCCATCGGGGCCGGCCACACCGACGAGGATTTCGCGACGCTGCTGCTGGAGCAGGCCCGCCGCGCCGGGATCATGCTGGAGCCCGAGCACGCGGCCGTGGACGACGGGCTGGCCGCCGATGAGTGAGCGGCCGATTCCCGCGCCCGGACACGGTGCCGTCGACTTCGAGCAACGTGTGGATTTCGACCGGCTGCGCAAGCACCGCCTGGCCCGCGCCAAGGAGTCCTTACGGGGCAGCGAATGCGGCGCGTTCCTGCTGTTCGACTTCTACAACATCCGCTACACCACGCAGACCTGGATCGGCGGCGCGCTGGGTGACAAGATGACCCGGTACGCCCTGCTCACGCGCGACGGCGAGCCGATGCTGTGGGACTTCGGCTCCGCCGCGAAGCACCACCAGCTCTATTCTCCCTGGCTGGCCAAGGAAAACTGCCGCGCCGGCATGCTCGGGTTGCGCGGCGCGATCGCCCCCGACGCCGGCCTGATGCGCGACGCCGTCACGCAGATCAAGGACCTGCTCACCCAGGCCGGCGTGGCCGACGCGCCGATAGGCGTGGACATCGTGGAGCCGCCGTTCCTGTTCGAGATGCAGCGCCAGGGCCTGAAAGTCGTTGACGCCCAACAGCTCATGCTGGATGCCCGTGAGATCAAGTCGGTGGACGAGATCACCCTGCTGTCCCAGGCCGCGGCCATGGTCGACGGCGTCTACCAGGACATCGTCGAGGCGCTCAAGCCCGGCATCCGGGAGAACGAGATCGTCGCGCTGGCCAACAAACGCCTCTACGAGATGGGCTCCGACCAGGTCGAGGCGATCAACGCGGTGTCGGGGGAGCGCTGCAACCCGCACCCGCACAACTTCTCCGACCGCATCATCCGGCCGGGCGACCAGGCCTTCTTCGACATCATCCAGTCCTACAACGGATATCGCACGTGCTACTACCGGACGTTCGGCGTCGGCAGCGCCACCGCCTCGCAGCGGGACGCCTACACCCGGGCCCGGCAGTGGATGGATGGCGCGATCGAGGCCGTATGCCCCGGCGTCGGCACCGACGACATCGCCCGGGTCTGGCCGGCGGCAACGGAATTCGGCTTCGCCGACGAGATGGCCGCCTTCGGGCTCCAGTTCGGCCACGGCCTCGGGCTCGGCCTGCACGAGCGGCCGATCATCTCCCGGCTCAACAGCATCGCGCACCCGGTGGAGATCCGGCCCGGCATGGTCTTCGCGCTGGAGACGTACTGCCCGGCCAGCGACGGCTTCTCGGCCGCGCGCATCGAGGAGGAGGTCGTGGTGACCGAAGCCGGCGCTCAGGTGCTGACCCGGTTCCCGGCGCAGGAACTCTTTGTTGCCAATCCTTACTGAGGAGACAGGCGTGCAGGAAGAACTGTTCATCGGCGGGCGGTGGCGGCCGGCGTCGGACGGCGCGCGGATCACCGTGCTCGACCCGGCCACCGCCGAAACCCTGACCACCGTGGCCAACGGGACGGTCGAGGACGGTCTGGCCGCCGTCGACGCGGCCGCCGCCGCACTGCCCGGCTGGGCGGCCACCGCGCCCGCGCGCGAGCCGACATTCTGTTGCGGGCCTTCACTCTCATGCACGAACGAGCCGACGAGCTGGCCACGCTGATCGTCCGTGAGAACGGCAAGGCGCTGCCCGACGCCCGTGCCGAACTCAACTACGCGGCCGAGTTCTTCCGTTGGTACGCCGAGGAAGCCGTGCGCGTCGCCGGCACCGTGCAGACCGCGCCCGGCGGCGCCAACCGGATTCTCGTGCTACGGCAACCGATCGGCGTCAGCGTGCTGGTGACGCCGTGGAACTTCCCAGCGGCCATGGCCACCCGCAAGATCGGTCCGGCGCTGGCCGCCGGCTGCACGGTCGTGCTCAAACCGGCCTCGGAGACGCCGCTGACGGCGCTGGCCATCGCCGAGATCCTGGCCGAGGCCGGCGCGCCCGCCGGCACGGTGAACGTGGTGCCCTCCACCAGGTCCGGCCCCATGGTATCGGCCATGCTCAACGACCCCCGGGTGCGCAAGCTGTCCTTCACCGGCTCCACCGAGGTCGGGCGCACGTTGCTCGCCACCGCCGCCGAAAGCGTTGTCAGCACGTCGATGGAGCTGGGCGGCAACGCCCCGTTCCTGGTGTTCGACGACGCCGACCTGGACGCGGCGCTGGACGGTGCGATGATCGCCAAGATGCGCAACGGCGGCCAGGCCTGCACGGCGGCCAACCGGTTCTTCGTGCAGCGCGGCGTGGCCGAGGAGTTCGGCCGGCGGCTGGCCGAGCGCATGAGCGCGCTGCGCACCGGCCCCGGCATCGACCCGACCGTGGAGCTGGGCCCGTTGGTGAACGCCGCTGCCGTGGCCAAAGTCAGCGAGCTGGTCGACGAGACGGTGGCGGCCGGCGCTCGCGTGCTGACCGGCGGCAAACGTCCCGACGGCCCGGGTTTTCATTACCCGGCAACGGTTCTCGCCGACGTTCCGGCCGATGCGGACATCCTCGGCGAGGAGATCTTCGGCCCGGTCGCGCCGATCGTGATCTTCGACGGCGAGGCCGATGCCGTGCGCCATGCCAACAACAGCGAGCACGGGCTGGTGTCCTATGTGTACACCGGCGACCTGGCTCGCGGCCTGCGGCTGGCCGAGGCGCTGGAATCGGGCATGGTCGGGCTCAACCGCGGCCTGGTGTCCGAGCCGGCGGCCCCGTTCGGCGGGGTCAAGCAGAGCGGCCTCGGCCGGGAAGGCGGGCACGAGGGGCTGCTGGAGTACACGGAATCCAAGTACGTCGCGGTCACGTGGTGATCCGCGCGTCTCTATGCTGACGGAGTGGACAAGGTGCCGACGATCAAGGACGTCGCCGACCGGGCCGGCGTGCATGCGGCCACCGCCAGCCGGGCGCTGAACACGGCGACCCGCGGCATGGTCAACACGCGCACGGTGACGCGCGTCCTGGAAGCGGCCAAGGCACTCGGCTACGCCCCGAACTCGGCCGCGCGCAGCCTGCGCACGCGGACCTCGTCGGTCGCCGGCGTGATCATCCCCGACCTGCGCAACCCGGTGTTCCCGCCGATCGTGCGCGGCATCGAGGACGGGCTGCGCGAGGCCGGCTACATGGCGCTGCTGGGCAACACCGATGGCGACATCGACCGCGAGCGCGAGCTGTTCGACGCCATGCGCGGCCGGCAGACCGACGGTTTCATCCTGGCCACCAGCCGCCGTGACGACGAGCTGCCGGCCACGGTGCCGACGGTGTTGGTCAACCGCCGCACCGACACCGGCGCGGTGCCGTCGGTGACCGCGGACAACGACGCCGGTGTGCGGATGGTGGTCCGCTCACTGGTCGAACTCGGACACTCGCGGATCGGGCATGTCGCCGGCCCGCGGCACTTGTCGACCGGCTGGGAACGCTATCGGGCCTTTGTGGACGCCACCGGCGCGGAGTCGGTGACCTTCGCGGCGGCCTTCACCGAGGAAGCCGGCTTCGAGGCGACCCTGCGGCTGCTCGACGCGTACGAGGGGCTGACCGCGATCGTCGCCGGCAACGACCTGATCGCCCTCGGCTGCTACGCGGCGCTGGCGTCACGGGGCCTGAGCGTGCCCGAGGACGTCTCGGTGACCGGCTTCAACGACATCCCGTTCGCCGACCGACAGCGGCCGGGGCTCACCACCATTCGTATTCCGCACTACGACATCGGCCTGGAGTCGGCCCGGCTCCTGCTGGCCCGCATCGCCAACCCGGCCGCGCCGGCCAAGCGCATCGTGCTCCCGGTCGAGCTCATCACCCGCGGTTCCACCGCTTCCCCCAAACCCTGACCCACCACATCCCGTGCAATCGTTTGCAGCTACGAGGAGTGATCATGCCTGACGGTCGTTGGGGCGCGTTCATCGGCGGCGAGTGGGTGCTGCCCGACGACCCGTCCTGGTTCTCCGTGCTCGAACCGGCGACCGGCGGGCATCTCGCCGAGGTGCTTGTCGCCGACGAAGCCCTGGTGGACCGGGCTGTGCGGGACTCCCGCCGTGCGTACGAGGGCGAGTGGGGCCGGCTGACGCCTCGCGACCGGGGTGCGTTGCTGCACAAGGTGGCCGCGGCGATCCGGGCCCACGCCGACGAGCTGGCCGAACTGGAGGCCCGCGAGGTCGGCAAGCCGCGTCGCGACGCCGCGCGCTTCGATGTCTCGTTCAGCTCGGCTGGTTTCGAGTACTTCGGCGGGCTCGCCGACACGCTGCACGGCACCCTCCTCGACCAGGGTGCGATCGAGGCACGCGTGCACTACGAGCCGTACGGCGTGGTCGCGGCGATCCTGCCGTTCAACTGGCCGCCGCTGCACTTCACCAAGAAGGCCGCGCCCGCGCTGGCCGCCGGCAACACGGTCGTGATCAAGCCGGGGGAGCAGGCACCGCTGGCCGTGCTGCGGCTGGTGGAGATCGTCAACCAGGTGCTGCCGCCCGGGGTCGTCAACGCCGTCGCCGGCCTGCCCGCCGGGCCCGCGCTGGCCGGCCATCCCGTGGTCGAGCGGATCACGTTCACGGGCGCGACCGCCACCGGTCGGCACGTGCTGCGGTCGGCGGCCGAGAACCTGACGTACGCGACCCTGGAGCTCGGCGGCAAGAATGCCCTGCTGGTGCTGGACGACGCCGACCTGGCGGTGGCCGTGGACGTCGCGATCGAGGGCATGTTCTACAACCAGGGCGAGGCGTGCACCTCCACCTCGCGGATCCTCGTGCACCGCTCCCGCTACGACGAGTTCCTCGACCGCTTCGTCGCCAAGACCTCCACGCTCAAGATCGGCGACGGGCTCGACCCCGACAGCGACATCGGCGCCATGGTCGACGCCAAGCAGCAGCAGAAGGTCCTCGGCTACGTCGACACCGCCGTCGACGAGGGCGCGAAGATCGCCTACCAGGGTTCGGCGCCGACGGATGACCGGCTGCGTAACGGTTTCTGGGCGCCGCCGACCGTGCTGGTCGATGTGCTGCCGCACCACACCGTGGCTCAGGAGGAGATCTTCGGGCCGGTCGCGTCGATCATGGTGTTCGACACCGACGACGAGGCGGTGGCCATTGCCAACGGCACCAGCTACGGCCTCACCGCCGCCATCGTCACCACCGACCACTTCCGGGCCAGCCGGCTGGCCGCCCGCCTGGAAGCCGGCATGATCTTCGTCAACAACTACCTGCGGCGCTCTTTCCTCGGCTCGCCCTTCGGCGGCGCCAAGGGCAGCGGCTTCGGCCGGGAGAACTGGGCCGAGACGCTGCACGAGTTCGTGCGGGCCAAGAACGTCCGGTTCCCGTCCGGCCGTCAGCCCATCCCGGTCTGGCCGCCGGTGAACTGATACTCAAACGCGAGTACTCACCCATTGACGTGAACGAGTACTTGTGTTTGAGTACCCGAGTATGAGCAGTGTGCGGCTGTACATCCTCGGCGCCCTGGACCGGATCGGGCCCATGCACGGGCACCAGATCCGGCGCGAGGCGCAGACGAACCGGGCCGAGCTGTGGACGGACATCAAGGTCGGGTCGCTGTACAGCGCGCTCGGCCGGATGGCGTCCGAGGGGATCATCGAGGCCGTCCGCACGGAGAAGGCCGGCAACCTGCCGGACCGGACGATCTACGCGATCACCGACAGCGGCCGGCAGGAGCTGGATGCCTTGCGCTGGGCGACGTTGCGCGAGGTGCGGCTCAAGCCGGATCCGGTCGACCTCGCGGTGCAGTACAGCGACGGCCTCGGCCGCGACAAGCTCATCGCCACCTTCACCCAGCGTCGGGCGGCGATCAGCGCCGAGCTCGACGGCTGGCTGCTGCTCCAGGAACAGGCGGCCAAGTACCTCCAGGGCACCGAATGGCTGTGCACCGAACACACCCGAATCCGGCTCGAGGCCGAGCTGACCTGGCACGACCAGGTGCTCGCCGAGCTGTCGAAGTCGACCGAGGACATGACATGAAACCCTTACGCGTGCTGATCATCGGCGGCGGGATCGGCGGCCTCGCCCTCGGGCAGGCCCTGCTCGCCGGCGGTGTCGACGTGCAGATCCACGAGCGCAACCAGTCGGCCGACGACTGGCTCCAGGGCTACCGCATCAACATCCACCCGCACGGCGCGCGGGCGCTGCACGACTGCCTGCCGACGCCGCTGTGGCAGGCCTTCCTGGCCACCTCGGTCACGCCGCCGGGCGGCATCTCGTTCCGTACGGAACGGTTGCGCGAGCTGATGACGATCGATCGCGACGCCATGACCGGCGGGTCCGACGACCCGGCGGACGGCCAGTACGGCGTGAGCCGGATCGTGCTGCGCCGGCTGTTGCTAACGGGTCTGGACCACGTCATCCATTACGGCTCGGTGTTCGACCACTACACGGTCGGCGACGACGGGGTCACCGCCCACTTCACCGACGGCACCACCGCCACCGGGGACATCCTCGTCGGCGCGGACGGCGCGAACTCGCGGGTCTGCGCGCAGTACCTGCCGGGCGCGGCCCGCGTCGACACCGAGGCCGCGGCGGTCGCCGGCCGGCTGCCGCTGACGCCGGCCACCCGGGCCTGGCTGCCCGAGGCCCTCACCGCCGGGATGATGATGCTGATGCCGCCGTCGGGCCGGCGGACCCTGTTCACGTCGGCGTTCGCCGGTCGCGAGCAGATGGCCAAGGCGGTGCAGGACGGGGAACTCGCCGCGGCGGGCGTCGACATCGACACCGATCTGCTGCTCGACGGGCTCGAGGACTACGTGCTCTGGGGCATGATCGCCCACCACGAGGACTTCCCGGCCGGCCTGTCCGAAATGGACGGTGTCGAGCGTCGGGCCGTGTGCACGGAGATGGCCCGCGGCTGGGATCCCGTGCTGGCCCGAATGATTGCGGAGAGCCATCCGGAAAATGTGGAGATGTTACGGCTCAAGCACTCCACGCTGCTCAAGCCGTGGCCGAGCACCACCGTCACGGTGCTGGGCGACGCGGTGCACAACATGCCGCCGGTCGGCGGGCTCGGCGCCAACGCGGCCCTGCTCGACGCCGCCGCGCTGGCCGAGGAACTGCTCCGCGGCAGCGATCCGGTCGCCGCCGTCGCCGCGTACGAGAAGCGGATGCGCGATCACGGCTACGCCGCGCTCCGCGAATCGGTGACGAACACCCGCCGCGCGATCACCCCGAACGTGGTGTCGCGTCGGATGGGCCGGGTCTTCTTTCGTGGCATGAAGATGATGTCGAGGCTCCGCCGACGTTCGGGCGGCTCAGCAGCGCCCGCCGACCGGCGATCGCCGCAAGAGTCGCCAGCGCGCTGACGGCCAAGGCGGCGCGCGGCCCGGCCAGGCTGATCATCGCGGCGGTCAGCGGCGCGCCGGCGGCGCTGCCGCCGAGCAGGATCACGGCGAACAGGGACATCACCCGGCCGGTCATCGCGGGATCGCCGCGTTGCAAGATGGCCAGCACAAAGGCGATGAACGCCGACCACGCCGCGCCGACCACGACCAAACCGGTGAGCGCGACCGCGGTCGTCGGCGCAGATGCGGTGACGGCGAGACCGGTGGCCATCACCAAGGCAGCACGGGGAAGGGCTTGCGGTCCCGGCTCGCCTCGAGCGGCGGCGGCCAGCGCCCCGACCAGCCCGCCGGCCGTCACGGCGGTCAAACCGACGCCGACCAGGCCGGGACCGCCGTGCAGCGACACCCGAACGAAGATCGGCACCGACACCTGGACCGTGAACCCGAGGGTGGCGGTCACGGCCAAGGCGAACAGTGGGGCCCGCAATTCCGGTGTGCGCCCTACGTGACGGAGCCCGTCCCGGATCTGCCCGGCGGCCCGGCGCACCCGGGGCGACGGACCGACCCGGATCGTGGCCAGCAGCACGACATCGGCGAAGAACGAGAAAGCGTTGGCGGCAAAGGTGATCGTCACGCCGACGGTGGCGGTCAGGGTCGCGCCGACCGCCGAGCCGGCGGCCATGCCGACCAGCAAAACGGTCCCGCTCAACGCCGACGCTCCGGCCGCGGCGCTCGAAGGCACCAGCATCGGCACCAACGAGCGGCGAGCCGGGGTGTCCACAGCGTTGATCACGCCCCAGGTCACGGCCAACACGAAAATCAGTGGCAGGTCAAGGATTCCGGCCGCCGACGCGACGGCGTAACAGCCCGCGACCACGCCGAGACCGGCTTCGGCGAGCATCAGCAGACGTTTGCGGTCGTGCCGGTCGGCCACGGCCCCGAACCACGGCCCGAGCAGGAGGCTGGGCGCGAACTGGCACGCCACCAGCCAGCCCAGCGCGTCCGGGTCCCGCTCGACCACCACCCACGACAGGGCCACGACCTGCGCCCACGAGCACGTGACCGAAGGCAGCTGGCCGGCGAGGTAGCGGCGCAGGCCCGGCACGCGCAGGGCCGCCAGCGTCGGATGTCCGGTCATCACAAGGTGAACGCCGCGGCGACGGCCAGCAGGAGGCCGAACACGTACGTGCCCATCGCGCCGGCCAGGCGGCCCGGCGTCGGGGCGGCCAGGGTCGGCGCGGTCAGCATGCCGACGGCGTGCACCAGGCGGGCCAGCGTGGCCCCGACGATCAGCGGAATGGCGATCCACTCCGGGCTGCGCAGGCCGACGACCAGGAACAACACGATCAACGTCGGCACGTACTCGGCCGCGTTGCCGTGCGCGCGGACGGCGATCAGCAGCGGGTTGGCCGGGTCGGTCGGCATCTGTGAGCCGCCGGCCTTGCCGGTGATGCCGCGCAGCCGGGACACGTTGAAGCCGAGCAGGAACACCGTCGCGGCCAGGACGGCGGTGCAGATGAGGGCGGTGGTCATGCTGTTCTCCCTTGTTCACGCGTGTCGAGCACGCTGTCGAGCAGGTCGGCGCAGAGCGTCCAGCCGAGCAGGGCGTCGGCCTTGCGCAGCGCGCCCACGCTGGTGACGTTGACTTCGATGAGGTGCGGCCCGATCACGTCCAGGCCGGCCAGGTGGATGCCGTTGCGGGCCAACACCGGCGCCAGTCGGGCGCAGATCTCCTTGTCCCGCACGGTGATCGGCGCTTCCGCGGTCGGGTTGCCGATCCGGAAGTCGCCGGCCGCCGGGAAGCGGTGGACCGCGCCGACCGGCTCGCCGCCGACCACGAAGATCCTCTTGTTGCCGGCGACGACCTCGCGCAGGTACCGCTGCACGAGGACCGCGCGGGTCCCGTTGCTGGTGGCGATCTCCAGCAGCGAAGCCAGATTCGGGTCGTGACGGCTCAGCCGCAGCACGCCGTGGCCGGCGAAGCCGTCCACCGGCTTGACGATCGCTTCGCCGTGCTCGGCGAGGAAAGACCGGATGGTGGCCTGGTCGGCGGTGAGCACCGTCGGCGGGATGAGGTCGGGGAAGGCCAGCGGCAGCACGTGTTCGCTGCACACCCGGATGCCGCGCGGGTCGTTGACCATCGCCGTGCGATGAGGATTGACCAAATCCAGTACCAGCAAGGCATTCGTGTAAGTCTCGTCGACCGGCGGCTCCGTGCGGATGAACACCGCCGCGGCGTCGTCGAGGCGGAGGTGCCGAGGCTCGCGATCCGTGAACCACGGATTCGGCACCGACCACCGGTGGCCGTCCAGCGGCTGCGACGGTGCCAGCCGTACCTGTCGGGCCAATGCCCGGGCCCGGCCGTTCACCGCCTCCAGCTGCCGGGCCTCGGTGATCCAGACCTCCGCGCCGCGCAGTTGCGCCGCGTGCATCAGGCCGATCGTGGTGTCGATGGACGGATCCAACGACTCGAGCTGGTCGGCGACGAACACGATCTTCACGACACACCTCCGGCGAGCGCCGCCGAACCGGCGATTTCCAGCAGGGGTTGGGTTTCCGGTGAACAGCCGGCGGCCGACTCGTGCCAGGCGCGGTCGAGGTCGGCGGCCCGGGGGAGCAGCAGATCGAGCGCCGCGCGGCGGGCCTCCGCGTTGCACAGCAGCGTGGTGACAGTGACGAGAGCCTCGCGGATGCGGGACAGCGGCTGGGCGTCGAGATAGCGGATCTCCAGATAGCCGCCGCGCGGCCGGACCGGCGGGAACAACGTCGACAGGTGGTACCGGGGATCAACCGCCTCGGGGATGGGCAGCCGAGGCGCGGCGGCGGCGAAGGCGAGATAAGCACCAACCGGATCGCTCAACGAGAGGTGCCGGCCGTCGTAGCCGGTACGACGAAGATCGACGCCCTGCCAGATCCGGGTCCGCTCGCCGCCCGAGTTGTCGAAGGCGGCGGCCAGCGCCGGCCCGGCGAGGTTGGCGACCAGCCACTGCTCCCGCCCGGCCGCACCGAGCAGCAGGTCGACGGCGATCTGAAGTGACGCGGTACGGCGCATCATCCACCGACCACACGGCCCGATCTCGTCGAACACGGCCTGCATCGCGAGGTAGCGCGGCGTCGGCCTCCGCAGTGGAACGTCCGAATTGTTGACGCCGACGGCCTCCAGCCGGACACCGCGAGCGGAGGCGATGTCGTTGGCGCGTCGAAGCAACGCCCGGACATCGCCCATCAAAGCGTCCACACTGGACCGTGGGGCCGGACTGAGCTCCAGCTGACCGCCGGGTTCGAAGCTCGGCCGGGCCGCGGCGACGAAGTCCGGGTCGAAGCCGTCGGCCAGCACGGTCGGGTCGGTGTAGGTCACCGGGATCAGCTCGATCTCCACGCCGATCCGCCCTGGCTGCCGGGCCGGGGCGAAGGCTCGGGATACCGCAGTGCTGATGTCCATGCCGTCGAAGATCCCTCCGGCGCCGCGCCGCGCACATCAGTGCTGGTACGCAAGCGGCCACTGCATCGGTGATACTGCCGGCGTGACCTCGGCGGATTCGCTCATCGGGCGCCGGGCCGAGCTGGGCCTGCT
Source organism: Kutzneria chonburiensis (assembly GCF_028622115.1). Lineage (NCBI taxonomy): Bacteria > Bacillati > Actinomycetota > Actinomycetes > Pseudonocardiales > Pseudonocardiaceae > Kutzneria > Kutzneria chonburiensis. Next base: position 3,405,544 of record NZ_CP097263.1, on the reverse strand, counting down.
GCGTCGGCGGCTGGCCGACGCCCGGGCCGGGGCCGGCCATCTGGTGCTGGTCACCGGGCCGGCCGGGATCGGCAAGACCCGCCTGGTCGAGGAGCTGGTCGCCGACGGAACGCCGGTCGGCTGGGGCGCGGCCGTGACCGACGTCGGGATGCCGGCGCTGTGGCCGTGGGTCCGGGCGGTGCGGGACCTGCCCGGGCCACGCGACGCGGTCAACGCCCTGGTCGCCGGGACCGCGCAGCGTGAACACAGTTCGGCCGAGGAGTCGGCGGCGGCGATCTTCGCCGCCGACACTGCCGTGCTCGACGCGCTGGCCTCGGCAAGCGGGTCGGTGCTGGTCCTGGACGACCTCCAATGGGCCGATGAGGCGACGCTGCGCCTGCTGGACCGGGTTGCGGCGGAGATCCGCCGGTTGCCGTTGCTCGTCGTCGGCGTGCACCGGGACGGCCCCGACCTGCGGGCCCACCGGGCCGCCGAGGTCGTCAGCCTCGGGCCGCTGTCCCAGAGCGAGTCGGCCTGCCTGCTGTCCACCGCCGTCGACGGCGCTGACGCCGCTGCCGTGCGGCGGGCGGTCGAGCAGTCCGGCGGCAGCCCGCTGTACCTCCGGACGTTGGCCAAGGCCGCCGCGGATACCTTGCGCGGCAACGCGGCGGACACGGCCGGATCCGCGCCGGCGTTCCGTCACCTGGTCACGGCGGCCATGCGTGCCGCTGGTCCAGAGGCCGCGGCGGCGGTCGAGGCGCTGAGCGTGCTCGGCCCCGAGCCCCACGTCTTGGCCCAGCTGCTCGACGCGGATCCGGTTGAGACTCTGGAACGTTTCCTGCCGGCGGTGCCGGCCGGATTGGTGGAGATCGGGCCGGCAGGCGTCAGGTTCGCGCACGTGCTGGTCCGCGACGCCGCCTACGCCGCTTTGTCCCCGTCGCGGCGAGCCGCCCTGCACCGAGCGGCGGCCGAGCTGCTGGAACCGTTGGCGATTGGCCGTGACGACCGGGCCGCTGCGGTGGCCCGGCACTGGCAGCAGGCCGGCGAACCCGGCAACGCCGGGCCGTGGGCGATTCGCGCCGCCGAGGCCGCGCGGATGGCCGGCGCGTACGAGGAATCGGCGTCGTACGTGGGGATGGCCCTCGACGCAGGCGGGTCCGATCAGGCCGAGTTGCTGCTCGACCTGGCCCGGGTGCAGTACCTCGCCGGGCACATCAGCCAGAGCGCCGAGACCTGCGAGCGGGCGGCGGACGAGGGGAGCGGACCGGTCGCCCTGACGTCATCGGCCGCGCCGCGATCATCGTGCAGGGCGTCGGCCATCCCGAGGCCAACAGCCGGCTCGAAGACCTGTGCCGACGGGCGATCCGCCAGCTCGGCGAGTCCGCCCTGTGTGCCCGGGTGGAGGCGCAGCTGGCCTGCGTGCTGGTCGAGTTCTCCCGGAACGACGAGGCCGACGCGCACTCGCACCGTGCCATCGAGCTGGCCACCGATCCGCACTCCGAACTGGACGCGATCCGGGCCCGGGCCGGCGTGGCGTGGGCGCCGCAGCTCAACGACGAGATGGTGGCGCTGGCCCGGCGCGCGATCGAGCTCGCCGAGCCGGCCGGTCGCCCGCTGGACCGGTTGTGGGCGCACATCTCGCTGTCCGACGCCGCCGTGCACCGGGCCGACATGGCGACGGCGATGCGGGAGATCGCCGCGATGCAGGCGCTGGCCGACCGCACCGGCCTGCCTCTCGTGCGCTGGCACCTGCTCCGTCGGCAGGCGACGCTGGCCGCGCTGACCGGCGACTTCGCCGCCAACCGCCGGCTGCGGGCGCAGGCCGCCGAGATCGCCGCGAACTGGCACGACAGCTCGGTGACGTTCTCCGAGGTCGCCCAGTCCATCGGCCTCGCCATGCTGCGCGGCGATCCGTCCGACCTGATGCCCGAGTGGGAGGGCCAGCTGCCGGCCATCCGGGGCTATCCGCCCGTCGCCCAGGCCGGGCTGGCCATCGCCCTGCTGCTGGCCGGCCGCCGGGACGACGCCGCGGCCGTCGCGCTGCCGATCATTCGTTCCGTCGCCGACCTGCGGCGTGGCCTCGCGCTGGCGACCCTGTCCTACCTGCCCGACCTGGTGATCGAGCTCGGTGACCGGGCCGACCGTCTCGCGGTTCGCACCGTGCTGAATGAGCGGTTCGACGAGTCGTTGGCGACCGGTGCCGGCACGGTGTCGTATGAGGGATCGATCGCCCGCACGCTCGGCGAACTGGACCTCGCTTGCGACGAACCCGCTGCCGCCGTCGCACATTTCGAACAGGGCCTGCGGATCGACTCGCTGCTCGGTGCTCGTCCGTACGTCGCGAAGGGGCGCCTTGGGCTGGCCCGTGCCCTGGCGCTGACCGGCGATCACCGCCGCGCCACGCAGCTGGCCCAGTCCGCCGCCGATGACGCCCGCCGGCTGGACATGCCGGGGCTCTCCCGGGCGGTCGACACGTTCCTGGCGGCCGAGGATCCGCTCACGCCGCGTGAGCACGAGATCGTCGACCTCGTGGCCCAGGCGCTTTCGAACCGGGCCATCGCCGACCGGCTCGTGCTGTCCGAACGCACCGTGGAGAGCCACGTCCGGCGCATCCTGGCCAAGACCGGCCTGACCACCCGCACCGAACTCGCCCGCTGGTTCCTGCAACGGTGACGCCGGTCAGGCCCGACCGACTTCCGTTGCCGGTACACCGCCACAGCGGTTGTCGAGCGGCCTTGAAAATCGGGCGGCGGTGTCGGGACGAACCGTGTGCGGGCCGTGACGCTAGGCTTTCGGCAGGCCGTCGGGTGTGGGGAGGTTGGCGTTGGATCACCGGGGAACGAACCTGCCCGCCGTCGGCGAGTACAACCAGACGGTCGTTCTCGACGCCATCCGCCGCCGTCCCGAGGGCAGCACCCGCTCGGAGATAGCTGCCCTGACCGCGCTCAGCGTCATGACCGTGACGAAGGTGTGCCGGCGGCTGCTCGACGCCGGTCTCATCGAGGAGGACGGGATGCGCACCGGCGGGCCGGGCAAGCCCGCCGCCGTCGTCAAACTCAATCCCAGCGGCGGGTTCGCCGTCGGCGTGCACATCGACCCCGCTGCCGTGAGCTACGTGCTCGTCGATCTGTCCGGCGCGATCCGGGACCACTCGCGCACCGGAACGCCGACTGCCGGCGACGCCAGCGCCGTCATCGAGGAGATGGCCGCCGCGATCGACGCCCTCATCGAGGGTTCCGCCGTCGACCGGTCCCGGGTGCTCGGCATCGGCATCGCGTCGCCCGGTCCGGTCACCGTGGACGACGGCGTGATCCTGAACCCGCCGATGATGCCGAACTGGCACCAGGTTGCGCTGCGGAGCTCGCTGTCCGAGGCGACCGGTCTGCCGGTGTTGCTGGAGAAGGACACGACCGCCACCGTCATCGCCGAACTCTGGTACGCCAGTCCCGGCACCCGCCGCGACTTCGCTTTCATGTACTACGGCACCGGTCTCGGCACCGGTCTTTCGCTGTCCGGCGACGTTGTCCGCGGCGTGAGTGGCAATGCCGGCGACGCCGGGCACATCACCGTCGATCCCGAGGGTGAGGTGTGCACGTGCGGCCGGCGCGGCTGCGTCGGTTACGTCACCGTGCCGCGTGTTGTCGTCGAGCGCGCCGTCCGCGACGGTCTGCTGTCCACCGACGACCTGTCCGATGTCGACACCGCCCTCCGCCGCCTGGCCGGCCTCGCCCAGTCCGGCCGGCCCGCCGCCGTCGCCATCCTGTCCGATGTGGCCCGGGCGCTGGCGCGGGCCATCGTGGTCATCGTCAACCTGCTGGACATCGACGAGGTCGTGTTCGGCGGTCCCTTCTGGGCCAGCATCTCCCCGGTCGTTCTGCCCGCCCTCCCCGATGCCGTCGGGCAGGACCCGGCGCTGGTGTCGCCGCACCCCGTGCGGATCCTCGAGTCGGCGATCCCCGTCGACGTCGCCGCCGTCGGCGCCGCGACCCTCATGCTGGACAACACCTTCTCGCCCCGGCCTTCAGCGCTGCTGCTCACCGCGGAGTAGCGCCACATGCGCTTCCTATGTGGCGCCAGGTGCCACATAGGAAGCGCATGTGGCGTCAAGGCGGTGCGCTTTCCCTTTGCTCTCAAGCGATTACCCTGTGCGAGTTTGCTATAGCAACCGTTGCTGCGAATTACGATATATGGTTTAGTAACTCGGGTCGCGGGGTTCGGTGCGTGAACCGCACCGGACTTCCGTGTCCTGCCCGAGGTGTCGCGAACCCTTGACTGAGAAGCGTCAACGTCGACCCGGCGGCGTCGTTCGCCTGCCGTTCTCCGTGAGGAACAACATGAGCAAGAACCGTTTGGCAGGCGTGGTTGCCGCAGTGGCCGCCACTGTCACGGCGCTCGCCGCCTGCTCGTCGCCACCGTCCGCATCGGACAGTTCGGCCGCCGCCTCCTGCACGCCATCGCCGGGCAAGGTGACGCTCCAGTACTGGAACACCGTGTCCGGCATGGACCAGGTGGTTGCCTTGTGGAACAAGGAAAACCCCAACATCCAGGTGCAGACCAAGAACATCGCCAACGACCAGTACGGGGCCATCGGCAACGCACTGAAGGCGGGCACGGCGCCGGACCTGGCCCAGGTGGGTTACGACGAGCTGCCGGACCAGCGCACCCAGGGCGCGTTCGTGGACGCCTCGGCCTGCGCCGACGCGGTGGCGGCCAAGTCGAAGTTCGTGCCGTGGACGTGGGCCCAGAGCAGCTTCGGCGGCACGGGCGTGTTCGCGATCCCGCAGGACACCGGCCCGATGGCCCTCTACGTGCGCAGCGACATCTTCAGCCAGCACGGCCTGTCGATCCCCAAGACCTGGGACGAGTACGCGGACGACGCGCAGAAGCTGCACGCCGCCGACCCGAACCTGACGATCACGTTCTTCGACCCCAACAACGCCGAGTGGTTCAACGGACTTCTCTGGCAGGCCAAGGCGAAGATGTACGACTACAGCGGCGACACCTGGCACGTCACGGTGAATTCCGCGCAGAGCAAGCAGGTCGCGGACTACTGGCAGAAGCTGATCAGTGCCAAGCTGGTGCGCACCGACCTGGCCAACACCTCCACCCCGATGTACGCGGCGTACGAGAAGAACCAGATCGCCACCTATGTCGGCGCGGCCTGGGGCTACGGCAACTTCCGGGACAACCTGCCGGACCAGGCGGGCAAGTGGACGGTCGTGCCGATGCCGACGTGGAACGGCAGCGCCGCGTCGGGCGACTGGGGCGGCTCGACGGTGGCCTTCATGAAGGGCGGCCAGCACCTCTACGAGGCGGTCAAGTTCAACCTGTGGCTCAACAGCGACCCGGAGGCGCTCGCGCTGTCCAACAAGGTCGGCGGCCTCTACCCGGCGGCGACCGCCGGCCTTCAGCTTCCCCAGCTGTCGCAAGGGGTTCCGTACTACAACAACCAGAAGATCTTCGACGTCTTCGCCGACTCCTCCAAGCAGGTCGACACCAGCTTCACCTGGGGGCCGACGCAGAAGGCGGTGAACGTCGCGCTCCAGGACGCGATGGCCAAGGCGACGGCCGGCAACGGCACGCTCACCGACGCGCTGGCCACCGCGCAGTCGACGGCCCTGTCGTCGATGAAGGCGCAGGCGATCCCGGCCGTGGCGGGGAACTGACCTCGGCATGACCGACCTTGCCGTCACAGCAGCGGGAGGCCGTCGCCGTCGTGGCGTCGGCCGCCCGCGCGCGGTCACCATCCTCGCGTTCGTGCTGCCGTTCATCCTGCCGTTCGTGCTGTTCTACCTGGTGCCCGTGGCCTACGCGGTGTGGCAGAGCTTCCTCGTGGTGCGCCGCACCGGCGGCGAGTACGGCACGCTCTACACCACGTTCGGCGGCTTCACCCAGTACGCGCAGGCGCTGCAGAACTCCGAGTTCTGGGGCAGCATCGGCCGTATCGCGCTGTTCGGCATCGTTCAGGTGCCGGTGATGCTGTTCCTGGCGCTGGCCATGGCCCTGCTGCTGGACGCGCCGATGCTCAAGCTCAAGTCGTTCTTCCGGATCGCCGCGTTCATGCCGTACGCGGTGCCCGGCGTGATCGCCGCGATCATGTGGGCGTTCCTGTACTCGCCGCAGCTGAGCCCGGTCGTCGAGCTGTTCAAAGGCATTGGCCTGCAACCGGATTTCCTCGGGCCAGGGGCCGTGCTGTGGTCCGCGGCCAACGTCTCGACCTGGCTGTGGACCGGCTACAACATGCTGATCATGTTCTCGGCGTTGCAGGCGATCCCGCCGGACCTGTACGAGGCGGCCAGGCTCGACGGGGCCAGCGACTGGGCCATCGCGTGGCGGATCAAGGTGCCGATCATCGCCCCGTCGATCGTGCTGACCACGGTGTTCTCGATCATCGGCACGCTCCAGCTCTACGCCGAACCGGCCGTGCTGCGCCAGATCTCGTCCAACATCTCCAGCACGTTCACGCCGAACATGCTGGCCTACGCGGTGGCATCGGGCAACAACTACCAGCAGGCGGCGGCCATCTCGGTGCTGCTCGCGGTGATCACGTTCGTGCTCAGCGTCGGGTTCATGCGACTCACGTCGAGGAGGGTTGGCCTGTGAACAAGCAGAATCCGGTCAGCCGCACCGCGGCGATGGCCATCATGTTCGTGCTGGCCATCTACTTCCTGCTGCCGATCTACTTCCTGTTCGTCGCGGCGACCAAGCCGCAGGGCGACCTGGTCTCCACGTTCGGGTTGGCGTTCTCGCACTTCCGCCTGTTCGAGAACCTCGGCGACCTGTTCGGCCGGAGCAACGGGATCTTCGTCCAGTGGGCGCTGAACAGCGTGATCTACGCGGTGCTCGGCGCCGGTGTCGGCACCCTGATCTCCGCGTTGTGCGGCTACGCGCTGGCCAAGTTTCGCTTCCGTGGCCGGGAATTCCTGTTCTCGGTGATCCTCGGCGGCGTGCTGGTGCCGACCACCGCGCTGGCGCTGCCGCTGTTCCTGCTGTTCTCGGCGGCCGGCCTGGTCAACACCTATCTGGCCGTGTTCCTGCCGAGTATCGTCAGTCCGTTCGGCGTGTACCTGGCCCGGATCTTCGCCAGCGCCGCGGTGCCGGACGAGATCCTCGAGTCGGCCCGGCTGGACGGCGCCGGCGAGCTGCGCACGTTCTTCTCGGTGTCGGTGCGGCTGATGACGCCGTCGCTGGTGACGATCTTCCTGTTCCAGTTCGTGGCCATCTGGAACAACTTCTTCCTGCCCATGGTGATGCTGCAGAAGGAGTCGCTGTTCCCGATCACACTCGGCCTGTACGAGTGGAACGGCCAGACCGTGCACATTCCGGACCTACAGGAGTCGGTGATCACCGGGGCGCTGGTCTCGGTCGTCCCGGTGATCATCGTGTTCGTGCTGCTGCAACGGTTCTGGCGGTCGGGGCTGGCCGCCGGGTCGGTCAAGTAGCTGTTCCTCTGGGGAGAAGGTCTCTGCCATGCCGAAAAACGCTGTGTTCGTGCCCCACTTCCACTGGGACCGGGAGTGGTACGAGCCCTTCCAGGTGTTCCGCCACCGGCTGGTCCGCGCGCTGGACACGGTGCTGGACACGGCCGAGGCCGATCCCGACTTCCGGTTCACTGTGGACGGTCAGCTGGCCGCGATCGAGGACTACCTTGAGATGCGGCCGGAGAACCGGGACCGCGTCGTCGCCCTGGTCGAGCGGGGCCAGCTGGCCATCGGGCCGTGGCTGATCCTGCTCGACGAGTTCCTGTGCTCCGGTGAGACCATCGTGCGCAACCTCCAGATGGGGTGGGCCGCGGCGGCCAAACTCGGTGGGGCGATGCCGATCGGCTATCTGCCGGACATGTTCGGGCACGTGGCGCAGATCCCGCAGATCCTGGCCCGTGCCGGCATCGAGCACGCTGCGCTGTGGCGTGGAGTGCCGAGTTCGGTGCAGGGCCACGCTTTCCGCTGGCGCGGCCCGGACGGCTCCGAGGTGCGGACCGAATTCCTGTTCGACGGCTACGACAACGGCCTTGACGTGCTGCTGGTGCCGGACGTGATCGGCCGCGCGCTCGACGAGTACGCGGAGATGACCGCGCACCGGTGGGGCACGGATCCGGTGCTGGCCATGGCCGGCACCGACCACGTCGCGCCCGATCCGCGACTGGCCAGCTGGCTGCGGCGTGACTCCACTGTGGAGCGTCCGATCACCATTGCCACGTTGGCCGAATACGTTCAGCAGCAAGCCCGTGACGAGGTGACCGCCGTCGTCACCGGCGAGCTGCGCAGCCACGTTCGCGGTAACATTCTGCCCGGTGTGCTGTCCGTTCGGCGTCCGCTCAAGCAGCGGATGGCCGTCGCCGAGCGCACGGTCGACCACGCCGAGCGGATGAACGCGCAGTGGTCGGCGCGGGACGAGTCGCAGTTCCTTTCCTTGGCGTGGCACAAGATTATCGAATCGACGGCCCATGACTCGGTGGTCGGTTCCGGCACGGACGAGACCGCGGACCAGGTCGAAGGCCGGCTGGCCGAGGCTGCGCACATCGCTCGGGCAGTACGGGACGCGGCCTTGGCCGAGCGTGCCGCGCTGGTGCCCAGCGACGGTTACCTGGTGGCCAACCCGTTGCCCAGCGCCAGGACGACGCTCGTCGAGGTGGATGTCCTTACACCGCAAGACACTGACGCTCTGGTCGTGACCGCCGCCGGCGGCTCGACGCGGCCGGTGCAGCTGACTTCGTTGGCCCCGACGGTCCTCGGCGACGAGCGCGTGGACGCCTCGCAGCTCGAACGCGTGCTGCGCCGGATTCACCGCCGCGAGCTGTTCGGCCGTCAGATCGACCGCTACGAGCTCACCCCGGGTTCGCTCGTCTTCCATCTCGCCGAAGTCCCCACCAGCGGGCCGTTCGACCTGATGATCTTGCGCCGCGAGGTCGCCGAGGCGGCCGCCGCGCACCCGGGGGAGTGGACCGTCCTCACGCTGGCCGAGGCCCGCGCGACGGTGCTGGTGCCGGTCGACGTCCCCGCGTCCGGCTTGGCCGGCTTCCGCGTCGAACCGGGCACCGCTGCCCAGAATTTCGCCCCGGCGACCGCGACCGCGCACCGACTGGCGAACGGTCTCGTCGACGTCGACATCAATACCGATGGCACCTTCGACGTCACCGGAACCGACGGCACCGTGTTGCGCGGCGTCGGGCGGCTGGTCGACGGCGGCGACCGTGGCGACAGCTACAACTACGGTCCGCCGGCCCAGGATGTGCTCGTCGACAAGCCGACGGACGTCGTCGTCGAGGTCCTCGAGACCGGTCCGCTGCGGTCGCGGGCGTTGATCACCCGGACCTATCCGTGGCCGACCGCGCTGTCGTCCGATCGGGACGTGCGAGGGGCCGAGATCGCGTCGACCCCGGTGGAGACGCTCGTCGAGGTCCGGGCCGGCGAGCCTTTCGTGCGCGTTTCGACCTCTTTCCTCAACCGGTCGGCCGACCACCGACTCCGTTGGCACGTGCCGCTGCCCGCACCGGTCGCCGGCTCCGCGTCGGCCGGCCAGTTCGCCGTCACCGAGCGTGGGCTGACCGCCGAGGGCGGGTGGGGCGAGTTCCCCATCCCGACCTTCCCGGCCAGCGAGTTCGTGACCGCCGGTGCCGCGACCGTCTTGCTCGACCATGCCACCGAGTACGAGGTCGTCGGCGACGAGTTGGCGATCACGTTGCTGCGGGCCATCGGTTCGATCAGCGTCAACATCCATCCGCTGCGGGACGAGCCCGCCGCGTCCGAGATCCCCGCGCCCGGCGCGCAGGAACTCGGCGTCCGCATCGACAACCGTTTCGCCATCCTGCCGTCCGCCGCCGGTTGGCAGGCCGCCGACGCCGTCGCCCAGGCCGCTGCCTTCCGTAACGATGCACTCGTCACTCGCGGCACCGCCCCCGCCGGCCAGCCGCTCCCCGCCGACGCCTCCGGCATCGCCGTCGATGGCACGGACATCTCCGTGTCGAGCGTCCGTCGCGTTCCCGCCGGCATCGAGGTGCGCCTCGTCGCCATGACCGACGCCGGTTCCACCGCCCGCGTCACCGGTTCGTTCACCGAGGCGAGCACCGTCGACCTGCTCGGTCGGCCGTTGTCGACGATCCCGGCCGGTGGCGCGTTGGAGGTCGCCCTCGGCCCGTGGGAGATCCGCACCATCGTGCTCCGGTAGTCGCCCGACCGGCGACGTCTCGGCCGGTCGGCACCGGTTTTCGCGTACGGCAACGTGACTCGGCGACGTTTGCCTTCCTCAGCAGCCGACTCGTGTTTCGCCGGTGAGGTGGTCCGGTTTGGTGCCCGCGCCGCGCTCTTGCCGGTTCCCTGCTCACCATCGGGACGCGGTTTCGCGGCTGTCCATGGGTGGGATGTCCGCGGGGGCGTGATGGCGTGGCGGTGATGACCGCCGGCGTTCACAGCTGCGCCCCCGTCCCGGCCAAACGGGTGTCTGGAGGCGGTGGTTGCCCCGCGCGGCAAGGCCATTGCCGAAACTGGTCTAGACCAGGCATACTGCTGCTCAGTCTCGACCGGAACCGGTACCGGCCACTCTCGCCCCCGCCCGAGAGGTGACAGCGATGTCGATTCGGCTACCGCCGCACGCCCATGGCGGCCAGCGGCCTCCTGCTCGATGACCTGCGCCTAGCGCCTGAATTCAAGACACCGGGGCTCCGCCCGGTGTCTCCCTCAGCCCTGCACTGAAGGAGAACCATGTCACGAAGAATCTCGGCCCTGCTCGCGGGCCTGGCCACGGTCGCGGCGATGCTGACCCTGCCCGCCCTGCCGGCGCAGGCGGCCACCGGCGCGATCACGGGCATCGGCGGCAAATGCGTGGACGTGGCCGGCGCGAACAGTGCCAACGGCACGGCGGTCCAGCTGTACGACTGCAACGGTACGGGTGCGCAGCAGTGGAACGTGGTGGGCAACGGCCAGATCCAAGCGCTGGGCAAGTGTCTGGACGTGTCGGGTGGCGGCACGGCGAATGGCACGGTGGTGCAGCTCTACGACTGCAACGGGACCGGCGCGCAGAACTGGACGGTGTCGGCGGCTCACGACATCGTGAACGTCGCGGCGAACAAGTGCCTGGATGCCAGCAACAACAGCTCGGCCAACGGCACCCGGCTGCAGATCTGGGACTGCGCCGGCACGGCCAACCAGAAGTGGAACGCCCCGGGGTCCGGTGGCGGTGGTGGCGGCGGGTTCGTGGTCAGTGAGGCGCAGTTCAACTCGCTGTTCCCCGGCCGGAACGGCTTCTACACGTACAGCGGCCTGGTCGCGGCGATGAGCTCCTTCCCGGCGTTCGCCACCACCGGCAGTGACACGGTGAAGAAGCAGGAAGCGGCGGCGTTCCTGGCCAACGTGGCCCACGAGACCGGGAACCTGGTCTATGTCACGGAGATCGACAAGTCCGGCAACTACTGCGACACCAGCCGCCCCTACGGCTGCCCGGCCGGCACGTTCAGCTACTACGGCCGCGGCCCGATCCAGCTGAGCTGGAACTTCAACTACAAGGCGGCCGGCGACTCGTTCGGCGTCGACCTGCTGGACAACCCCTGGCTGGTCGAGCAGGACGCGGCGATCTCCTGGAAGACCGGCCTCTGGTACTGGATGACGCAAACCGGCCCGGGCACCATGACCGGCCACAACGCGATGGTCAACGGGGCCGGCTTCGGCCAGACCATCCGCAGCATCAACGGCAGCCTCGAGTGCGACGGCCGCAACCCGGCCCAGGTGCAGAGCCGGGTGGACAACTACAACCGGATCGTCGGCGTGCTGGGCGTGCCGGCGGGCAACAACCTGTACTGCTGATCCACTGTGGAGAGTGTAACGGAGAGCTCTCCGATAACCCGTTGACGAAGCGGAGAGCTCTCCGTTACCTTCGGTGGGCAGGGGCGACCGCACACCGAACGGAGTGGATGATCATGGCCGAAGTCCTGGTGACCGGCGGGTCCGGCTACATCGGCAGCTGGTGCGTGCTCGAGCTGCTGGCCGCCGGCCACTCGGTCCGCACCACCGTCCGCGACCTGGCCAAAGAGCCCGGCCTGCGCGCCCAGCTGGCGCAGGGCGGGGCCGACGGCGAACTGAAGGTGCTGGCAGCCGACCTGAAGAGCGACCTGGGCTGGCGCGAGGCGGTCGACGGGTGCGACTACGTGCTGCACGTCGCCTCACCCACGCTGACCAGCGTGCCCCGCCACGAAGACGAGATGATCGTGCCGGCCCGTGACGGCGTGCTGCGGGTCCTGCGGGCCGCGCGCGACAGCGGGGTGCGAAGGGTGGTCCTGACCTCGGCTATCGGCGCCGTCGCCTACGGCCACCCCGATCGCGAGCAGCCGTTCACCGAAGCGGACTGGTCCGACGTCGACGCCGGCATCCCGCCGTACCAGAAGTCCAAGACGCTGGCCGAACGCGCGGCCTGGGACTTCATCGCCACCGAGGGCAACGGCCTCGAGCTCGCGGCGGTCAACCCGGTCGGCGTGCTCGGACCGGTGCTGAGCGCCGACTACTCGCCCTCGCTGGGGCTCATCCGCCGCATGCTCGACGGCGAGGTCCCGGCCAGCCTGAAGTTCGCCTGCGGCTATGTCGACGTGCGGGATGTCGCCGACCTGCACCTGCGCGCGATGACCGACCCGGCGGCGGTGGGCGAGCGGTTCATCGCCCAGTCCGGGTCCAGCCTGTGGGTGCGGGACATCGCCAAGATCCTGCGGGACCGCCTGGGCGAGCGGGCCGGCAAGGTGCCGACCCGCGAGCTGCCGAACTGGGTCGCCCGCGCCATGGGCCGGGTCAATCCGCAGCTGCGGCTGATCGTCCCGCAGCTGGGCAAGAACTTCGACGCCACCTCGGAGAAGGCGCGGCGGGTGCTGGGCTGGCGGCCGCGGCCGATCGAGCAGACGGTCGTCGAGACCGCGGAGAGCCTGCTCGCCCTACCCGCCGCGGCCTGAGGAGTAAGATCGGAGAGTTCTCCGCATTCTCGGCTCACGGAAGGGGCACGGATGTCCCCGCGCAGCGACGCCCAGGCCAACCACGCCCGGATTCTCGAGGTCGCGCGCGATCTGCTGACCGAGGACGGCGAGGCCTCGCTGAACTCGATCGCCAAGGCGGCCGGGGTCGGCCCGGGCACGCTCTACCGGCACTTCCCCAACCGGGAGGCGCTGGTGCTGGCCCTCTACCGGGCCGAGGTGCAGCGGCTGGTCGACTCGGCGCCGGACCTGCTGGCCAAGGAGCCGCCGCCGGCCGCGCTGCGGCGCTGGTTCGAGCGGCTGGCCGCGCAGATCCGGCTCAAGCACGGCCTCGGTGACGCGCTGAGCGCCGCCGCCAAGGACTCCGTCACCAATGAGACCTACGGCCCGGTGATCGGCGCGATCGACCTGATGCTGCGGGCCGGGCAACTGGACGGCAGTATCCGGCCCGGCCTCGACCCCGACGACGTGCTGATGATGATGAGCTGCGTGTGGCGGACCCCGGCCAACCGGGCCGGGCAGAAGCAGGCCAACCGGCTGCTCGATCTCGTGCTGGACAGCATCCGCGTCTGACGGCCGAACGAGTGAGCCGGGTAATGAGATCACCACCGGCCGCGAAGAGTGGGTACCGCAACGGCTTCCACTCGGTGCGAGGTGATCGCGATGACGTCGGAGACGAACAACGTCATCTCCGGCGCGGTCACCGGCAACGTGGTGCAGGCCGGGCACATCGACGTGGTGAACTTCGCGGCACCGGTGCCGGTCGCGGTGGCCGGACTGCCGGCCGAGGTGGGTTTCACCGACCGTGTCGGTGAACAGGCCGGGCTGGCCGCACTGCTCGACCCCGCGGCGACCGGCCCGACTGTCGCGACGATCACCGGACTGGCCGGCATCGGCAAGACGGCGCTGGCCGTGCGGGCAGCGCACGAAGCCGTTGCGGCCGGCTGGTTTCCCGGCGGTGTGCTGTTCATCGACCTGCACGGCTACGACCCGGCCGGCAGGGTGGCGCCGAGCGCGGCGCTGCTGGCGCTGTTGGGTGCGCTCGGCGCGGAACACGTCCCGGCCACGCAGGGGGAGCGCGAGAACCGTTACCGCTCAAGGCTGGCCGAACTGGCCGAGGCGGGCCAACGCGTGCTCGTGCTGGCCGACAACGTCTCAAACGTGGCGCAGGCCAACGCATTGCGCCCGGGCAGCCCGCTGCATCGGATGCTGATCACCAGCCGGGAAAACCTCCCGCTGCCCGGGGCGCGCCGCGTCGAGCTGGGCGTGCTGCGCGACGCCGACGCCGTCGAGGTGCTGGTGCAGGCGCTCCAAACAGCGATCCCCGGTGACACGCGAGTCGCCGACGAACCGCGGCAGGCCACCAGGCTGGCCCAGCTGTGCGAAGGCCTGCCGCTGGCCCTGCGGATCGTCGCCGAACTGCTGGCCGACCGGCCTGGTCAGGGCATCGGCCGCCTGGTCCGTACCGTCGGCGCGGCCACCGATCGGCTCGATGAGCTCTCCTACGACGAATCGGTCGCGGTCCGGGTCGCCTTCGACACGTCCTACCGACGCCTGCCGCCCAGCCTGGCCCGGCTGTTCCGGCTGCTGTCCCTGCATCCCGGCCCGCACGTCGGCCTCGGCGCGATCGCGGCGCTGGCCGACGTGCCGGCGAACGTTGCCCAGCGGCTGGCCGACGGCCTGTGCCGGGCCCATCTGCTCGGCCCGTCGATCGTGCCCGACTGCTACCGGTTCCACGACCTGGTCCGGCTCTACGCCGGCCAGTGCTGCGAAACGGACGAGTCTCCGGCTGATCGCGCGGCCGCCGTGACGCGGCTGCTGGCGAACTACCGGGATGCCACCAAGGCCGCGTTCACGCACCTCGATTCCCGTACGCCCGCGGCGGAAAGGTCGTGGCTCTTCGGCGGCCGCGGCGAGGCGGTGGCGTGGCTGGAGGACGAGCGCCCGAACCTGATCCCGGTGGTGAGCCTGTCGGCCCGGTGCGGACTCGACGAGCTGACCGGCGAGCTCGTGGCGGCGCTGCACCCGTTCTTCGAGCTGCGCAACCATCCGGACGAGTGGATCACCGTGGCCAAGTTCGGTCTCGCGGCGGCGTTGCGGCGTGGCGACCGGGCGGCTGAGGCACAGAGCCTTACCGCCCTGGGCATCGCCCACCAGGAACTCCAGTGGTACGCCGAGGCCGGCGACTTCCACGGGCGGGTGCTGGCCGTGTGCGAAGAGACCGCTGACGTGCTCGGACAGGCCCGGGCGCTGATCAACATCGGCGGGACCAGCTACCAGCGCGGCCGGTTCGACGACGCCGAGACCGCGTGGGAGCAGGCCCTGGCCATCGCGTCCGAGCAGCAGGACAGCTACATGATGGCTCGTACGCTGAACAATCTCGGCTTCCTCGCGGCCGAGCATTGCCGCTACGAGGTCGCGGAGTCGCGTTACCGGCAGGCCCTGGCCTGCGCGCGGGAACTGGGCGATCCGCAGGCCGAAGGCGGCGTGTTGACCAATCTCGGCGGGGTGCTGCAGCACATGGGCCGGCCGGCCGAGGCCGTCGAGTACCTACGGCAGGCCCTCGACTTGTCGCCCTACAGCGGGGATCGGCTGCGCACCGGCCGCGCCCTGCACAACATGGCGTTGGTGTACCAGGGACTCGAGCAATGGGACGAGGCGTCCGAGTGCCATCAGCGTGCGCTGGCGCTACGCCGAAAGATCGGCGATCGGCACGGCGAGGGGCTGACGTTGACCCAGCTCGGCCGGATTCACGCCCTACAGGGCCGCCGTGAAGAAGCCCTGACGTGCCAACGACAAGCGCTCGCCGCGTTCGTGCAGACCGCGGCCACGGACCAGGCGGACGAGGTCCGGAGCCTGATCGGGGAGCTCATGACGGCAGAGCCTGGTCCAGGGTGATGACCACGTCCAGCTGAGCGTGCAGGCCGGTCGTCATGATCGGGACCCGGGTCGCGCGGGACCCGGCCACCACCAGGAGCCGGGTGTGCCCGCGGCGGTGCTCGTTGTGGGCCTCGATGAGGACCGACAGTCCGGGCGAGGCCATGTACGTGACGCCGCTGAGGTCGACGACCAGCGGCGCCGCGTCGGTGGTGTCCTTGCGCGCCACGGCGAGGTACCCGCGTAGCAGGGGAGCGGTGTCGGTGTCGATCTCGCCGGTGACGTGCAGGACGGTGGCCGGCCCGACGGTCTCCCGGCGGACGTCGAAGGCGTCGCTCATGGTGGTTCCCCAGTGGTGGAGTGCGGGCAGGGCGTAACCCGAGAGATATCCACATCCGGCCCCGGTGAAACGCGTCACCGTGTCGTGACGATGTGTTGGTGCTGGTCAGGAGGTGGTGATGCCCGGTCCGCGCCGTGCCGAAATGCTGGCTGCCCTGTCGCTGGCCATCGACCTGGGCCTGGGCCAGCCGATGGAGCACATGCTGCGGTCCGCGCTGATCGCCACCCGGCTGGCCGACCGGCTCGGCCTCGACGAGACCCGGCGGGGCACCGCCTTCTACGCCAACCTGGTGGCCTGGATCGGCTGTCACGCCGATTCGCACGAATTGTCGCGCTGGTTCGGTGACGACATCGCCTACCGCGCCGACTCCTACCAGGTCAACTGGCAGGGCCTGCCGTTCCTGAGGCTGCTGGCCACGCACGTCGGGCAGGACCAGGGGCCGGTCGGCCGGGGCCTGACCGCGGCGGCCTTCTTCGTCAACATCAAGGGCCGGCTGTCCGACCTGATCCACTCGCACTGCGCCTCCGCCGGCCGGCTGTCCGACCGGCTGGGGCTGGGCGACCCTGTGCGCGATGCCCTGGCCTGCACGTTCGAGCGGTACGACGGCTCGGGGCTGCCCGGCGGTCGTAGCGGCGAGGACATCCCGATCGAGATGCGGGTCGTGCACCTGGCCGAGGTGGCGGAGGTGTTCCTGCGGCAGGACGGCATGGACGCCGCCGTGGCGATGGCCAAGGCCCGCAGCGGCAGCCAGTTCGACCCGGCCGTGGTCGAGGCGTTCGAATCCACCGACCTCGAGGGCCTGCTCGACGACGACGTGTGGACGGCCGCGCTGCGCCAGGCCCCGGACAACGCCAGCACGCTGAGCGAGGCGGAGCTGGACGACCTGCTGCTGGCGATCGGCGACTTCGCCGACCTCAAGTGCCCGTTCACCATCGGGCACTCCCGCGGTGTGGCGGAGCTGGCGGCGCACGCCGCCCGAGCCTGCGGCCTGCCCGACGCGGACGTGCGCCTGGTCCGGCGGGCCGCACACGTGCACGACCTGGGCCGCATGGGCGTGCCCAACTCGCTGTGGGAGAAGCCCGGTCCGCTGACCGAGGCGGAATGGGAGCGGGTGCGGCTGCACCCGTACCTGACGGGGCGGATTCTGCGCCGCGTCCCGGGCCTGGAGCAGGTGGCCACCATCGCCGCCGCCCACCACGAGCGCCTGGACGGCTCGGGCTATCCGCTGGGGGCGGCCGGCGCCGCGCTGGCCCCGCTGTCCCGGCTGCTCGGGGCAGCGGACACGTATCACGCGCTGACGGAGATGCGTCCGCATCGAGGACCGTACGAGCCTGACCAGGCGGCCGAGATCCTGCGGCAGCAGGCCCGGGAGTCCCGGTTGGACGCGCAGGCCGTTGAGGCGGTGCTCCAGGCCGCCGGGCATCCCGTGCGGCAGCGCAGGGCCTTTCCCGCCGGGTTGACCGGCCGCGAGGTCGAGGTGCTGCGCCTGGTCGCCGCCGGCCGGCCCAACCGGGAGATCGCCGGCCTGTTGGTGATCAGCGAGAAGACCGTCCGCAACCACGTCGAGCACATCTACGCCAAGATCGGCGTCTCCAACCGCACCGGGGCCGGGTTGTTCGCCCTGGAACACGGGCTGACCGGAGCGTTCTCCGGGTGAAGATGGGGCGAGTGCCCCATGCGTTCCGAGCCCCGTCGCCGCCAGGCTCGTAGGCGACGGAAGGGGACTCCAATGACCACTCAAGGCGAAGTGTTCGCCCGAGCCATTGCCGCCCGGGACCACCAGGCGCTGCGCGCCGTGCTGGCCGACTCGGTGGCCTTCGAGGCGCTCACCCCGGGCCGGCACTGGGCGTCGACCGACGCCGACGAGGTCGTCGACAAGATCATCCTCGGGCCGTGGTTCGGCACGCACCAGGGCGAGATCGAGCTGTGCTCGGTCAGCAACGGCCAGGTCGGCGACTGCCAGGAGGTCGGCTACCGGTTCCGCGTGCGCAACGCCGAGACCGACCGCATGGTGGAGCAGCAGGCGTACTACACCGCGCGGGACGACCGGATCGACACCATTCGCATCGTCTGCTCGGGGTATCAGGGCGTATAACCGGCGGGTGAAGGTCGATCTGATCGTCGAGAACGGGCGGATCCACACCGGCGACCCTGACGAGTCCATTGTGGACTCCCTTGCGGTCGCCGGTGGCCGGATCTTGGCTATTGGCAAGGACGTCGAGGGTCTCGAGGCACGTGAGCGTGTGGACGCTCGCGGCGGCGTCGTGCTGCCGGGGTTCAACGACGCGCATGCCCACAGCGTCTGGTTCGGGATGACGTTGCTGGAGACCGACCTGTCCGGCGTGACGTCCCTGGACGACGTGTACCGGGCGATCGGGGAGCGGGCCGGCGACGGCGGGCCGGAGGACTGGATCATCGCTTCCGGCTTCAATCCCGTGCTGCTGCACGGCGCGGTCCCGGACCGTGACGTGCTCGACCGGGTCAGCGGCGGCCGGCCGGTCTGGATCAAGCACGCTTCCGGGCATTCCTGCCAGCTCAACGGCGAGGGACTGCGGCGCACCGCCGTCGGTGACCGGGAGATCGACGGCGGGCGGGTCGTGCGGGACGAGACCGGTCGGCCTACCGGCGTCCTGGAGGAACGGGCCATGGCGTTCGTGCAGGACGTACTGCTGCCGTATCCACTGGACGTGATCGAACGGGCGTTGGACCTGGCCACCGCGCAGTACGCCCGTGAGGGGCTCACCAGCGTCACCGACTGCGGCGTTGCCGGGGGTTGGATCGGGCACGCGCCGGGGGAGTTGGCCGCGTACCAGAACGCCCGTGAGCACGGCGTTCTGCGGACCCGGATGCAGGTCATGCCGGTGATCGACGCCTTGGTCGACGTCGGTGGGCACGCTGAAGAGCCCGCCTTTCTGGGGCTCGGCACCGGCATTCGCACCGGCTGGGGCGACGACGTCCTTCAGCTCGGGCCGGTCAAGGTCTTCACCGACGGGTCGATCCTCGGCCGCACAGCCCAGCTGTCCGAGCATTACGAGGGCTGTCCCGACAACCACGGCTACCTCCAGGAAGACGCCTCGACGCTGCGCCGTCGCGTCTTGGCGGCCTATGCCGCAGGTTGGTCCGTCGCCCTGCACGCCGTCGGCGACGCCGCGCTCGATGTCGCCCTCGACGTGATCGAGGAGGCGATGACGCTTCATGGCCGCCGTCTGGTGCCCAACCGGGTCGAGCACGGCACCGTCGTTCGGCCCGACCAGGTCGCTCGGCTCGCGTCCCTCGGCGTCGCCTGCGTCGTGCAGCCGAATTTCTTGCCCGCCTTCGGCGAGGGCATGCGCCGGGCCATCGGTCCCGACCGCAGCCGCTGGTCACACCGTGCCCGCAGCTTCCTCGACGTCGGCCTCCCCGTCGCCCTCAGCTCCGATCGCCCCGTCGCCCCCGGCGCTCCGCTCGGCGGTATCCAGGCTTTCGTAGAACGCCTCACCGAAGACGGGATTCTGTATGCACCTGAGGAGCGTTTGACCCCGTCGGAGGCCGTCCGCGCCGCGACCCTCGGCTCCAGTCAGGTGACCGGTCAGGACGCGCACAAGGGTCGTTTGGTGCCCGGGCAGTTGGCGGACATGGTCTTCCTGGAGGCGCATCCGACCGAGGTCGCCGTGTCGGACATTCACGCCATCCCGGTGCTCGCCACCGCTGTGGGCGGTGTCTTCACTCACGGGTACTAAGGGCACCCTTCTACAAGTGTGTAGTATCCGCCCCGGGGTTAAGTGAGCCTAACCGAAGGGGCGTGGCGCGGTGTGGGTCGACGGGCTGCCCAACCTGGTCATCGGCCTGCGCGAAGGGCTGGAGATCGGGCTGGTGGTCGGCATCCTGCTGGCCGCGGTGCGCCGCACCGGCAAAGGGGTCGCGCCGATCTGGCTCGGGGTGCTGGCGGCGGGCCTGCTGTCGCTGGGATTCGGCGCGGTGCTGGTGTTCTCCCGGGCCGAGCTGACGATCACGGCGCAGGCGGTGTTCGGCGGGCTGCTGAGCCTGGTGGCGATCGTGCTCGTGACGTGGATGATCTTCTGGATGCGTCGTGCGGCCCGTGGTCTGTCGGGTGAGCTGCGGGAGAAGATCGGCCACGCGGCCGAGATCGGGGCCGGCGCGCTGGCGACGACAGCGTTCCTCGCCGTGGCCCGTGAAGGCCTGGAGACGGCGCTGTTCCTCTGGACGACGGTGCAGGCGTCCGGCGACACGATCACGCCGCTGGTCGGGGCGGCGGTCGGCCTGACGGCGTCGTTCCTGCTGTGCTGGCTGATCGTGCGGGCCAGCGTGCGGGTGAACCTCGGCGTCTTCTTCTCCCGCACGGCAGTGCTGCTGATCGTGATCGCCGCCGGCGTCCTGGCCTACGGCGTCGGCGAGCTCCAGACCGCCGGCATCGTGCCCGGTCGGGGCTGGATCGCGTTCGACCTGAGCACGGTGGTGTCCACGGACAGCTGGTGGGTGTCGCTGATCTCCGGCATCACCAACCTCGCGCCGCGGATGACCGTGCTCCAGGTCGCGGTCTACCTGGCGTACCTGGTCACGGTGCTCGTTGTGTTCCTACGTAAGCCTTCTGCGGCGGCGGCCCCGGCATCGCCGCCGGTGCGGCGGGTGCCGCGGTGGGTGTACGCGGCCGCGGCGGTCGTCCTGCCGCTGTTGGCGGTCGGTGTGTTCGCGCTGGTCACGTCGCCGTCCGGCGGCGGCTCGTCGACGCAGGTCACTGTCACGGCCGAGGGCTGTGCCCAGGATTGGACCGGCACCGCTGCCGGCTCGTCGACCATCTCCGTGATCAACAAGTCCGGGCACGGCGGCGAGATCTACCTGATCCGGGCCACCGACGGCGGGGTGATCGGCGAGATCGAGGGCCTCGGCCCCGGCACCCGCCGGTCCATCACCGTCGACCTGCCGCCCGGCCAGTACGGCTGGCGCTGCCTGGTGCCGGGCGAGCTGGACCAGGTGTCGCCCGTCGCGGCCGTCACCGGTGGCTCCGGCGGACCGGCCGTGCCGGCGGTGAAGCCGGTGTCGGACAAGGACCTCAAGGGACCGGCCGACTCGTTCACGTCCTATCTCTCGGACAAAATGTCCACATTGGACGCTCAGGCCGGCGACCTGGCGGCCAAGATCCAGGCCGGTGATGTCGACGGCGCGAAGGCGGCGTGGCTGGCGGCGCAGCTGACCTGGGAGCGGCTCGGGGCCGCGTACGGGCAGTTCGAGGACCTGGGCGTGGCGATCGACGGTCTGCCACAGGGCTTGCCGCAGGGCGTGGCCGATCCCGGTTTCACCGGCCTGCACCGCATCGAATACGGCCTGTGGCACGGGCAAACGACCGCCCTGGCGCCAGTGGCCGACAAGCTGCGACAGGACGTCCAGACGCTGCACCAGAAACTGACGTTCGACCCGACCGATCTGCCGCTCAGGGCCCACGAGATCCTGGAAGACGCGTTGCGGCGCACCCTCAACGGCCAGACCGACCAGGGCTCCAACACGACATTTTCTTTGGTGGCGGCCGATGTCGAGGCCACGAACGCGGTGTTGGACCGGCTCCAGCCGCTGCTCGACGCCCGCAAGCCCGGCCTGGTCGCCGCCGCCCGCACGCAGCTCGCCGCGGTGACGGCCGCCTGCGGGACCGGCAACCGGACGGTGGTGGACGCCCGTGTCGGCGCTGCCGTCGAGACCCTGTCCGCCATTCCCACCCTGCTCGAAGTGCGCGCGAGCTGAAGGAGCCCCTGCCATGTCGCTGAGCCGTCGCCGCTTCCTCCAGGGCACCGGTGCCGGTGTCGCCGGCACCGCACTGATCGGCGGCCTCGCCGCCGCCGGGGCGCAGGCGGACACCGTTGCCACGCCGGAGGTTCCGCAGGCGTACCCGTTCCACGGTCCACGTCAGTCCGGTGTGGACACACCAGGCCAACGCTTCGCAACCTTCGCGGCCTTTGACGTCACAGCCGCCGATCGGGCCGGGTTGACGGCCATGTTCAAGGCGTTGACCGATCGAGCCCGGTTCCTCACTGCCGGTGGCACGCCGCCGGATCTGGGCGTCGGCGCGCCGCCTTCGGACAGCGCCGTGCTCGGGCCGACCGTGCCGGCCGACGGCCTGACCGTGACGGTGTCGGTCGGCGCATCGCTGTTCGACTCCCGCTACGGCCTGCGCAAGCCCGACGGCCTGACGGCGATGCCCACCTTCCCGGACGACGTGCTGGAAACCGCGTGGTGCCACGGCGATCTGATGCTCCAGATCTGCGCCAACAACATCGACACCGTGCACCACGCGCTGCGGGACCTGACCCGGCACACCCGCGACGGCATGCAGCCCCGCTACCGCCTTGACGGCTTCGGCTCGCCGCCGCGACCGGCCGGCACGCCGCGGAACCTGTTGGGATTCAAGGACGGCATCTCCCAGCCGGGCGCGGACGTGGCCTGGCGGGGAGACGGCAGCAGCTTCCAGGTGGTGCGGTTCATCCGCATGCAGGTCGAGTTCTGGGACCGGGTGTCGATCTCCGAGCAGGAACGGATGTTCGGCCGGCGGCGGGACAGCGGCGCGCCGCTGGACGGCAGCGTCGAGACCGATATTCCGGACTACGGCAAGGATCCGGACGGCAAGGTCATCCCGCTGGACTCGCACATCCGGCTGGCCAACCCCCGCACGCCGAACACCGCGCGCATCCTGCGCCGGCCGTTCAACTACGACCGCGGTTTCCAGCCCAACGGCACGATCGACGCCGGACTGCTGTTCTGCTGCTACCAACAGGACATCGCCAAGCAGTTCGAAGCCGTGCAGAACCGGCTGAACGGCGAGCCGCTGACCGACTACGTCACGCCGTTCGGCGGCGGCTACTTCTACGTGCTGCCCGGCGTGCGGGACAACGCGGACCACTACGCCAGCGCGCTGCTTTCCTGAAAGCGTTCTCAGCAAAGGGAAAACCAGTTCCTGTCAACTACCTGTCGATCGGTTGTGGGGGCGTGGCCGGTGCGGCGGCCGATGGGAGAATCCCCGAGTGACAAGCAGTCTGCGCAATTCAGTGGTGTCGGCCCGTGCCCTGAGGGTGCCGGAGATCACCGTCTTCTTCTGGCTGGCCAAGGGTTTGTCGACGGCGCTCGGTGAGTCCGCTTCGGACTACCTGGTCGGCGCGCTGTCGCCGATCCCGGCGGTGCTGGCCGGGTTCGCCGCCTTCGTGGTGTCGCTGGTCGTCCAGTTCGCGATGCGCCGCTACCGGGCCTGGGCGTACTGGTTCGCGGTGGTGATGGTCGGCGTGTTCGGCACGATGGCGGCCGATGTCCTCCATGTCGGTTTCGGTGTGCCGTACACGTTTTCCGCGCTGCTGTACGGAATCGCCCTCGCCGCGGTGTACATCCTGTGGTTCCGGGTCGAGAAGACGATGTCCGTGCACAGCATCGACACGCCGCGCCGCGAGGCCTTCTACTGGGCCGCCGTGGTCGCCACCTTCGCGCTGGGCACCGCGCTCGGCGACCTGACCGCGATGACCCTGCACCTGGGCTATCTGTGGTCGATCGTCCTGTTCGCACTGATGATCTGTATCCCGGCCGCCGGATACCGTTGGCTGCACTGGAATCCCATCTTCAGCTTCTGGTTCGCCTACGTCGTCACCCGCCCGCTGGGCGCCTCGGTGGCCGACTGGCTGGGCAAGCCGACCGATGTCGGCGGTCTCGGCCTCGGCGGCGGGCCGGTGAGCCTGGTGCTGCTGGCGCTGATCGTGGCGGTCGTCGGCCACCTGGCCGTGTCTCGACGGGATGTCCAGCCCACAGACTGATGAGGGCGGTTCACGCCGCGTTCAGGTCGAGTACACCCTCGTCGCCTAGAACTCCTACACCACTGTAGGAGTCAGCGAGGAGCACCGGCATGCGCAGAACAACCCTGGTGGCCGCGGTCGCGGTCGGCCTGGTCGCGACCACCGCGGCACCGGTGGCCGCGGCCGCGCCGGACCGGCACGTGCTGCTGATCTCCATCGACGGCCTGCACGCCGCCGATCTGGCCTGGTACGTGCGGCAGCACCCGCATTCGGCGCTGGCCGGCCTTACCCGCGAGGGCATCGACTACGCGCACGCGAAGACCCCGGTCCCGTCCGACTCCTTCCCGGGCCTGGTCGGGCAGCTCACCGGCGGCAATCCGGCCACCACGGGCATCTACTACGACGCCACGTACAACCACGCCCTGCTGCCCGCCGGCACCACCGACTGCGCCGGCGCGAAGCCGGGGCGGTCGTGGATCTCACCGAGGACCTGGACAAGAACCCGGCTGCGCTGGACGCCGGCCAGGGCCTGGCCGGCCTGCCGAACTCGATCCTCGGCATGACCGGCGCGCCGCAGACGCTCATCCAGCCGTCCGGGCTGCCGGTCGACCCCAGGACCTGCAAGCCGGTTCAGCCCAACCAGTACCTCAAGGTCAACACGGTCTTCGAGGTCGCCCGCGCCGCCGGCCTGCGCACGGCCTGGTCGGACAAGCACCCGGCCTACTCGATCCTGAACGGGCCGTCCGGCACCGGCGTGCAGGACCTGTTCACGCCGGAGATCAACAGCAGCGTCGGCGCCGGCGACTGGACCACCGACAACACCGCCACCCGCCAGTACGACCACTACAAGGTTCTGGCCGTGCGCAACGAGATCGACGGCTACGACCACGCCGGCACCACCCGGGTCGGCACGCCGGCGGTCTTCGGTCTCAACTTCCAGACCGTGTCGACCGCGCAGAAACTGCCGGCCGGCGGCTACCTGGCCAACGGCACGCCGGGACCGCTGCTGGCCAGCGCCCTCGATTCGGTCGACGGCGAGATCGGCGCGCTGACCGCCGAGCTGGGCAAGCAGCATCTGGCCGATCGGACGACGATTGTGCTGTCGGCCAAGCACGGCCAGTCGCCGACCGACCCGGCCGCGTTGACCCGCATCGCCGACGGACCGCTGCTGGACGGCCTCAACGCGGCGTGGCGGGCAGTCCACCCGGGCAGCGGCGACCTCGTGGCGGCGTCCACTGATGACGACGCGATGTTGTTGTGGCTCAACGACCGTTCCGCCGCGGCCGTCGACTTCGCCCGGCACTACCTGCTGGCCCAGAACGGCACCGGCAACGACATCGCCGGCGCGCCCAAGCAGTTCACCGCTTCCGGTCTCCAGGCCGTCTACAGTGGACCGTCCTATTTCCACACTTCGGCTGCCGATCCCCGTGTGCCCGACGTGGTGGGCGTCGCCCAGTACGGCGTGGTCTACACCGGCAAGAAGTCCAAGATCGCCGAGCACGGCGGAGCCGCCCCTGACGACCGCGACGTGGCGCTGGTTGTCGCCGGCGCGGGCGTGCACGGTCATCGGGTCGTGGACGCGCCGGTGTCGACCGTCCAGATCGCGCCGAGCATACTGACGCTGCTGCGGCTCAACCCGAATGCGCTGCAAGCCGTGCGGATCGAACACACCCAGGCGCTGCCCGGCCTGCACACCTGACCTCCCCAAACCCCCGCGAGTCCCGCTCAGCGTCACACCGAATGTGTGAAACGGATTCAAACATTCGGTGTGACGCTAGGCGGGACTCGCGGGGTGAGCTTGGCCAGTTTGCGCTCGGTCTCCTCGGCCAGGCTGAGCTGGTGGTGGGCGATGTGCACCTCGAGGGCCGTCCGCCAGCTCTGGGCGGCCCCGTCGCGATCGCCCTGCGCCAGCTGGATGTCGCCGATCGAGGCGTGGACGGCGCCGATATTGGCGAGGTTGCCGACGGCGGTGTACAGGGCGAGAACCTCGTGGTACAGCGGCAATGCCGCGGCGAACTCGCCTTCCCGGCGCAAGCTCCGCGCGATGTTGCTCAGCGTGATGGCCGCGCTGTCGGTGTCGCCGTGCTCGCGGAACACGGCCAGCGCCCGCTCCAGTGTCGCCCGCCCGACGGCGTAGTCGCCCAAGTCGAGCTGGTGCTCACCGACCTGACTCAACGCCTGGGCGGTGAGCACCGGGTGACCGAGCGGCTCCAACAACTCCAGGGACCGACGGGCGTGCCGCAGCCCCTCCTGGACGCGGTCGAGCGGCCGCAGCGCGTTGGACAGGGCGCTGTGGGCGATGGCCTGCTCCATGGTGCGATCGGTGGTGGCCAACAGATCCACGGCCTCCTGCTGGTGCAGCGCGGCGTTCTCGTTGTCGTTGAGATGGTGGTCCGCGAAGCCCAGGCCGCAGAGAGCAAGCCCACGGGCGACGGTGTCGCCGAGGTGCTCGGCGGCGGCGAGCGCCATTCGCCACGTCTCGTGATCGTCGTGCAGATACCCCTGGCGGGTACGCATCGGGGCGAGGCAATAGGCCTGTTCCCAGACAGGGGCGTACCAACCCATGGTCATCGCCAGCCGGGCGCTGGCCACCAGACAGGCGTTCTCCGCGTGGAACCACGCCCATGCGGCGTCGGCGTCCGACGGCACGAATTCGTGCGACACCGCCGCATCGTGGACGACCACGGATGGGGCTCGGTGCGGAAAGAGCGACTGGTTCACCGCCCGGGCGCCGGCGGTGTAGTAGGTGACGAGGCCGTGCAGGGCCGCTTCGCGTTCGGCCTGCGGCAACGTCTGCTCGGCGGCGTACAGGCGAACCAGGTCGTGCATCCGATAGCGGCCGGGAACATGGTGCTGCACAAGTGAAACCTGTTCCAACGCCCGCAGCAGTCGTCGTGTGTCCATAACAGACTGTCCATTGAGGGCGGCCGCCGCCTGAACCCCGATGTCCGGTCCCGGCACGATCCCGAGCAGCGTGAACAAGCGGGACATCGGTGGCTTCAACGGCGTGGTCGACCACGACAGCACGGCGCGCACACTGGCCAGCTCGTCGTCCTCGTCGAGGGCGTTGAGCCGCATCTCCCGCAGCTCGTCGGCCAGTTCGGCCAGCGGGAACTCGGGGTGGGCCTGCGCACGGCCGGCGACGATACCCAGGGCCAGCGGCATGCCAGCGCAGCTGCGTACGAGCTGCGCGGCGGCGTCCGGCTCGGCGGCAAGGCGGTCCGCGCCGAGACGAGCGGCCAGCAGCGCCGTGGAGTCTTCGTCCGGCAGTGCGTCGAGCGTCAGCCGGCGGGCGCCGCGCGACGTGACGAGACCGGTCAGCTGGTTTCGGCTGGTCACGATGACCGTGCTGCCGCTACCCGGCAGCAGCGGCACGACCTGGGCGGAGTCGACGGCGTTGTCGATGAGCACCAGCATCCGGCGGTCGGCCAGCAGACTCCGGTACAGCGCCGACTGTGCGTGCAGGTCGGTCGGTTGCTCCGAGGGTGGCACCCCGATGCCTTCGAGGAAGCCGCGCAGCGCCGCCTCCACGTTCATCGGCCGGCCGGACGGGTCGAAGCCGCGCAGGTTGACGTAGAGCTGGCCGTCGGGAAAGCGATCGGACTCCTGGTTGGCCCAGTGCAACGCCAACCACGTCTTGCCGACGCCGCCGGTGCCGGAGATCACCACCGTGGAGGTCTGGTCCAGCATCTCGGTGAGTTCGGCGACGTCCGGCCGCCGTCCGGCGAACAGCGTCGGCGGCGCGGGCAGCTGCCTCGGACCAGGAGCGGCCGGGGTCCCGAGAACCGCGGCCATGAGCAACTCTCGATCGCCCGGGGACAGGCCCATCGCGTCGGCCAGTTGTTGCAGCGATGAGCGCTGTGGATTGCGCCGGGCGCCGGACTCCAGCCCCCGGATGGTCCGTACCGACACCCCCGACGCCTCGGCCAGCGCCTCCTGGGTCAGGCGCGCCCGGAGCCGGAACTGTCTGAGCGTCGAGCCCTGCTGATCCGTCAATGGTCCCCCCATGACGTCAACGGTAGCGCTCAGCGGCCGTGCGAGGCGGTCACATCGGGGGCACGAGGGTGAAGTAGCGGTCGAGCACGGCGCGGGGCCCCACCACGCCGAGCAGTTCGTCCGCGGGAATCCGGTGCCACAGGAACAACATCAGGTCCGAGGCCGTGCCCCTCAGTTCGACGTGCCGAGGCTCGGTGGGATCGATGAGCTCGATCGTGTCGCCGTCGAAGGCCACCGTCCAGACATCGTCGCCGTCGGTACGGCGCAACCGGATCCGCTCACCGAGTCCGGGTGGCGCTTGGGTCCGGGCGCGCCGAAACGGGGCCATGACGGTGAAGTTCTGCTCTATGGCGTCCGCTGCCAGGTCGCTGTCGACCGGTTGGGGGGCGTCGATCGCGTTTTCGGCGTCCCAGCGGTGCACCGCCGCTTCGATCGTCTGCATCCGTGCCCAGAACCCGACCGTTTGGTCCTGCGACCACGTCCATACGGGCTCGGCGGGGTCGCGGCTGTCGAACAGCTCGGCCAGCCTCGCGGCTCCGTCGACGAACCAGTCGATCAGACTGGTCGGCACCGGCCCGTGAGTCGGTGTTCGTCCCGCCACGGGCCAGCCGCGCGTGTCCGTCGGCACGTTGAGGTCGACGCGGTCCGGCGGGGCGGCCAGCCGGTGTTCCACGAGGTGGATCAGGTACCGGTGCACGTTGCCCAGGTGCGCCACCAGGTCCGACATCGACCAGCCGGGGCAGGACGGGACCGGGGAGCGGCGTCGGCGGACCGGCGGACCGCGTCCTCGAAGGCCGCGATCTCGCGGCGGAAGTGGGGGACGTAGTCCATGGCCCTACGAGCTTAGGCCACGGCCGTTCCGCGCACCGCCCAGGCCCGGGCGGTCAACGGGATGGTGCCGTCGGCGGCGATCGGCAGCCGGTCGTGCAGCAGGTCCCGCAACGCACCGCGTTGCTTGTCGGACAACGACATCGCATACCCGGGGGCAGGCCCTGACCGCCGAGGAACGGGCCCCAGTAGTCGTCGAAGTCGGCGAAGACGGTCGGCACCTCGACGGCCTGAACCCGCACGTCGCCGAGACCGGCGTCCGACCACAACCGCCCCAACGCGTCGTTGCGGCACAACGGAAAGCGATTGCCCTCGTCCAACTCGACCGCGGCGGGATCGAGCGCTGCCGCGGCGTCCCAGAAGTGGCGCAGCATCCCCATGCCGTCGGCGTAGTCCCACACGTACGCGCCGGCCACGCCGCCCGGTGTGAGGATCCGGGCGATCTCGGTCGCGGCCAGGACCGGATCGGGGACGAAGTTCAGCGCCAAGCCGCTGACCACGACATCGACGCTCCGGTCCGGCAGCGGCAATGCCCTGGCGTCGCCGACCTGGAATGACACACGAGGGTCCGTGACGCGAGACCGGGCCCCGGCCAGGAACCCGGCGGACGGGTCGACGCCGAGGAGGTGGGCGGGATCGGCCGCGGCCAACACGGTTGCCGTGAGCGCGCCCGTGCCGCAGCCGACATCGACCCAGCGGCCGCCTGCCGGCGCGGCCAGCCAGCGGACGAACTCCGCCGCGACCGGCCGGCTCCACCGGCCGATGTATGCCTCGTACGCGTCGCCGACGGCCCAGACGTCGTGCTCGCTGGTCACGGGCCGACGGTACGCCGGCGCGGCGGCATCGACCATCCGGAGGATCGGCCCGAGGGCGGCGTGGAGAACCTCAGGAGTAGCTGGCGGCCGCCACCCAGTGCGCCGACCAGAACAGTTCCGCTGGGCGGCCGACCCCGCCGGCCGCCCGCGCGTGGGCGGCGAGCGGCCGCGCGATGTCCGGGTGCTCCGGCCACAGCATCCCCAGCTGCGAGGTGTAGCAGCGGACGGCGGCGGTTTTGGCCCGCCAGGCCGGTTCGCTCGCGACGACCGGGCGGCCGGCGGCCAGGCGCACCCCGGGCGCGAGCCGTGGCACCGCGCTGGTCGTGCCGGCGTAGGGCAGGTCCTGCCAGAGCTCGACCGGCACCGCGGCGTCCCGACACTCGATCAGCACCGTATCCCGGGTCAGCACGTGATCGATGTGGCCGCCGATCCCGGCCGCCGTCAGCACGAGATCAGGTGCCGGGGCCAAGGCGTCGCGGATCGCGAGCGCCAACTTCGGCCGAAACGCGGCGTCGGCGGATTCGTCGGCCGCCTGCCAGCGGCTGCGGCCCGGCCGGTAGACCGCGTCGAGGAAACCGGCGTGCCGCGCCGTCGCGCCGAGCTGGGCCAGCGCGGCTTCGTCCTCACGCCGCCGCGCGCCGATCGGATCCTCACCGAGGCCCCAGAGTGCGTGCAGCTCAAGGGCCAGCGGCGAGTACGGCGGCGGCGGGAAGCCGGCGAACAAGGTCAGCACCACCACCTCGTGCCCGGCCGCAGCCAGGTCGTGCAGCCGCGCGCCGGCCGACAGCACGGCGTCGTCCAGATGCGGCGAGATCGCCAGTATCCGCAAGGGAATCGCCTCCTTCTCAGCGGGCGGCAACGGTGAAATGGGCGGGGAGCCGGAACCAGTCGGGATGGCAGCCCTTGGCCGGCAGTCGGGTGATCTCCTTGCGGACGACGGCGACGCTGCTGTTGCTGGCGGTCACGTGCGGGGCTGTCGGGTCGGATGTCTCCACGGTCATCAGGCTGGGGCTAGAGGCTTCTCTGGTGCTTTCGGGGCGGTCCCTTGTCGGCAGGAGTGATGCGAGAGCGGGGGTGTTGCCTGATGGTCGGCTGATGGGGATGTGTTCGGTACGGTCGGGGGGATTAATTCGGTGTGGTCGCATGGATTTGGTGTGGAGCCTCTGCGCGATGGCCCAAGGGCTAAAAGCGGGCAGGACGAGCCTGCCCTTGGCCTGTCAATTGTACGCCATCGCGCCCCTCCACACAAAATCCACGCGACTGGTACGAGTTGCCGTGTTGTGGTGTGGCGGGGAAGAAAGAAAAGCCTTTCTGTCGGGCGGGATTCACCCGTTAGGGATTCGTGTTCGATCTTGTGTTCGAGTATTCTCAGAAGTATGGAACTCACCCGCGACATCGAGAACAGGGAACCCACCGGGGCCCTGTTCGATCTGGTGCTGGGTGTGGATCCCGCGAGCCTGACGCAAGAACAGTTGGTCAATTTTGTGGGGGCGGCCCGGAAGGTGCGGGCGGTGTGTGAATGGGCCGAACATGAGGCCCTCAACCACATCGACGACCTCACCGAACTGGCAATGGCCACGAAGGTCTCGGAGCCGGCCCTGGCCCGCTCACAAGAGATCGCCGCCGCCCTGGAGACCCATCCCGCGCTGGCGGAGCGGTTCCGCCGGGGCGAGATCGACCTCGCCCGGTTCGCGGCGGTCCACGAGCGGACCCGCCACCTGTCCGATCCTGCGCAGGTCGCCGAAGTCGACCAGGCCTTGGCCGAGCAGGCCGCCGGTATGACCCGGACTCAGGTGTGTCGCAAGGCCACCGCGCTGGTCGCGAAGGCCGATCCGGATGGTTATGAGCAGCGCTGCCACAAGGCTAAGGACGACCGGCAGGTCGGGCTCTCTGCCTTGCCCGACGGTATGGCCAAACTGACCTGGATCCTCCCCGCGACCGAGGCCCACCAGCTGTTCCAGCAGATCTGCGCCGACGCCAAGTCCCTACCCAAGGACGAGCGCACCACCGACCAGAAACGCTCGGACGTGCTCTGGGACCGCCTGCGGGGTAAGCACACCAACTGGAACGTGCGGACCTTCGTCACCATCTCGATGGAGACCCTGCTGGGCCTGACCAATGACCCCGGCCAGCTTGCCGGTTATGGGCCGATCGCGGCCGAGGCGGCGCGGGAGTTGGCGATGCACGGCCCGTTCCGAGGGCTGCTGCTGGATGAGTACCAGCAGATCTCCGCAATCAGCACCGACACCTACCGGCCCACGGCCCTGATGAAAGAGACGTCCGTTGCTCGGGCCGGTGGGACCTGCACCGCCCCCGGCTGCACCCTGCCCATCCAGGAACACGACCACATCACTCCCTGGCCCACAGGCCGCACCCAAGCGACCAACCTCCAGGGGCTCTGCACCTGGCACCACCACCGCAAACACGACAACTACACAGTGACCCAGGATTCAGACGGCACCACCCACTGGATCACACCAGCCGGCCGCCACCACACCACCCACCCCCTGCAGCACTAACCGGGAAAAGGACTTCCCACAGCCATCACCAAAAGGGTGCACAGCGGGAGTCAAAACCCAGCCACCGCCATTCCTTCACACACCCACCGCCAACTCCCGAATTGGGTCGATTTTGTGTGGAGGGGCGCGATGGCGTACAATTGACAGGCCAAGGGCAGGCTCGTCCTGCCCGCTTTTAGCCCTTGGGCCATCGCGCAGAGGCTCCACACCAAATCGACCCATAAACCGAAGAACCCCGGAAAACTACGCAGCACGCGCACAAAACCCAACCACCACCGACGGCGATACCGGCACAGGAGAAGGCTGATACCGCACACGGAAGCAGCTACCGCGCTTCGATCGCCTCGGCCAAGGCGCGGGACAGCGCGGTGTCGGCGTCGCCGACCAGCTGCAACGCCTCGCGGCGCGCCGCGGCGGCGGTCATGGGATTGCCGAACTGGTCGTCGATACGGGCCTTGACGGCCAGGAACCGGGCCCGCGTCACGCCGGCCGACCCGGTCTCGCTGAACACCACCAAACCTTCGCTGACCAGCGCGTTCGCCCGGTTCCAGTCGCACTGGGCGACGCTCAGCTCGGCCAGCGCCAGCAGCGCCCGGCCGCGGATCGGGTTGCTCTCCATACGCCGGGAGATGGCCAGCGAGGTGGCCAGGTCCTGCTCAGCCGAGCCGTACCGGCCCTGCCGCACCTTGACCGCGCCCAGGCCGGCCAGCGTGCTGGCCTGCCCGAGCAGGTCGCCGGTGTCCATGACCACGTCCAGCACCGCGCCGAGGGTCTGTTCGGCCCCGGCCAGGTCGCCGGTACGCAGGCGTAGGTCGGCGACCCGGTACTGCAACTGGGCGTAGATCCGGGTGCTGCGCAGCTGCCCGCACCGCGACAGCGCATCGTCGAGGAGCCGGCCGGCGTGCGCGTAGTCCTCCCAGTCCATCTTGATCTGCGCCATGTTGCACAACGCGTCGATGGCGCCGATCTCCGCGCCGACCGCACGGAACCCGGCCAGTGCTTCGTCGAATCGGCGTAGTGACTGCTCGTAGCGGCCTTCGACCAGGTCGCAGAAGGCCAGGCCGCTCAACGCCAGGGCGTGGCCGTGGGTGTCGCCGAGGGCGGCGAAGGCGTCGCGCGCCGGCTCGAAGTGCTGCGGCGCGTCCTGATGTCGTTCAACCAGCGCCAGATTGCCGAGGGAGCACAGCACAGCGGCCTCGCCACGGGCGTTGCCGGCCTGACGGGTGGCCAACAGCGCGGTCCGGTGCGTCTTGCGCCAGTCCTCGACCAGGTAGTCCGCCTCGAACAGGGGCACCAGCGTCACCGCCAGGTCCCAGCACAGCTCGTCCAGCCCGATCCGGGCCGCCAGACCGACCGCCCGCAACAACCCCGCCCGCTCCTGACGCAGCCAGTCCATCGGCTGGCCCAGCATCAGATCGCGGGCGTACTCCGGCAGATCCCACGACTCCGTCGTGCCATGCACGCCGTAGTCGGCGCCACAGGCCCGGCGGTGGGCCTCGACGGTCAGGGACAGCCAACAGGACAGCAGCCGCCGCAGCGTGCTGGTGCGGCCGAGCGTGCCCTCCGTGCTGGCCAAACGCTCCTGCGCGTATATCCGGACCAGGTCGTGCAGCCGGAACCGGGGCGGGCCGGTGTCGTCGACCCGCACCTCGACCAGGCTGGCCCCGACCAGTTCGTCCAGCGCGTCGCTGGCCTCGTCGAAGTCCACGTCCAGCAGCGGCGCGCTCACCCAGCAGCCGAAGTCGGCGGTCCCCAGCAGGCTCAGCCGCACCA
Source organism: Kutzneria chonburiensis (assembly GCF_028622115.1). NCBI lineage: Bacteria > Bacillati > Actinomycetota > Actinomycetes > Pseudonocardiales > Pseudonocardiaceae > Kutzneria > Kutzneria chonburiensis. The sequence goes on along the minus strand of NZ_CP097263.1, from coordinate 3,371,711 downwards.
ACAGCTGCTGCGCACACGCGCCGAGGCCGGTGAACGACTCGGTCAGCGTCGCCCGGATGCCGAGGCCGTCGATGGCCAGCTCGTCGAGCCGGCGCATCTCGTCCCGCATGCGGTGCACCAGCTGCCCGATCATCCAGTACGGCCGGGTGGCCAGCTTGGCCGCAGCGATGCGCACGGCCAGCGGCAGGTGGGCGCAGAGCCGGACCAGGTCCCGCACCGCGTCCGGCTCGGCGGCCACCCGGTCCGCCCCGACGACCTTGGTCAGCAGGTCGACGCAGGCGTCCTCGTCCAGGCTGCCGACCTTGATGTGCCGGGCGCCGGGCAGGCTGGTCAGCGGACGGCGGCTGGTGATGATCACGGCGCAGGCCGGGGTGCCGGGCAGCAGCGCGGTGGCGTGCCGGACGCCGGCAAGGTCGTCCAGCACGATGATCATCCGCCGGTCGCTCAGCCAGCTGCGGTAGACCGCGGTCCGGTCGGTCAGGTTCTCCGGCAGCGACTTGGCCGGGCCGCCGAGCGAGCTGATCAGCCGGGCCAGCAGGTCCATCGGGTCGGCCGGTCGCCCGTCCGGGCCCTGGCTCTGCACGAACAGCTGGCCGTCGGGGTAGGCGTGCCGCACCGCGTGCGCGGCCTGCACGGCCAGCACCGTCTTGCCGACTCCGCCGCCGCCGGTGAGGCAGGCGATGGGCAGCGGCCGGCCGGCGTCGTCGGCCGGCGGCACGGTCAGCAGCGTGGTGAGCTCCTCGAGCAGGTCCTGCCGCCCGGTGAAGTCGGAGATGGCCGCCGGCAGCTGCCGGGGCGCAGCTGTCTGGCGGGTCGAACCACGCGGCTCACGTGGCGTGTCCAGGGCCGGGTCCTGGGCCAGGATCGCCTGGTGTAAAGCGGTGAGCTCGTCGCCGGGCTGGATGCCCAGGTCGTCCTGGAGGATGCGACGGACTTCGTGGAACGACTCCAGCGCCTCGGCCTGCCGGGCCGAGCGGTAGAGCGCCAGCATGTGCTGGGCCCGCAGGTGTTCCCGCAGCGGGTGGTACTCGACCAGCTCGCTGAGCTCGCCGACCAGCCGGCTGTGCCGGCCCAGCGACAGCTCCAGGTCGATGCACTCCTCCTGGGCGCGGATCCGATCCTCGTTGAGACGGCCGGCGATCGCCTGGAGCAGCCGGCCGTCCACAGTGGCCGCGGTCGGCCCGCGCCACAGGCCCAGCGCGGCCCGGTAGTGCTCGATGGCCTGTTCGGGACGGCCGTCGGCGCTGTTGGTGGCCGCCTCGCCGAGCAGCCGCTCGAACTCGGCGACGTCGAAGCACTCGCCCGGCACTTCGATGGCGTAGCCGGCCGCCTGGGTCCGCAGCAGCTCACCGCTGCCGCGTTCGCGGAACTGCTGGCGCAGCGTGAACACGCAGGTCTGAATCTGGCCTTTGGCCGTGGCCGGCGGCTCGTCGTCCCACAGCGCCTCGATGATCCGCTCGACCGGCACCACCTGCCCGCGGGAGAACAGCAGCAGGGCCAGCAGCTTGCGCTCACGGCTGCTGGTCAGCATGATCGGCTCGTCCCCGACGAGGACGTGCAGCGGGCCGAGAAGCCTGAAGTACAGAGGCGTGTCCGACACGCGGTCCCCCCTGTGTCACCGGCCTGCCAGTAAACAAAGTTTCCTGTTTCAGGGCACGGTATCAGTGCTGCGGCCGGTGACCCGCCCCTCGCAGGGCACTTCGGAAAGTTGGCTGGTCACGACCCGAGTAAGCGTCAACTTCGACGGTGGCGAGCAGGGTTCGGAGCCGCTCGGCCTCGGGTACGCCGATGTCGTCGTAGACGGCCAGCGCCTCCCGCCACAAGGCGGCTTCATCGCGCAGGTGGCCGAGGCCCTCGAGGGCGTTCGTAGCAGTCACCGCAACCTGCCGGGATCGCTGGCCCTGGTGAACGAGGGGGTGCGGCGGCTCGACGCCGAACTGGACATGGACAAGCGCCGGGCCGACCTGGACGACGTGGCCGGCGCGATCGCCGATCTGTCCTATGTGGTCGAACTGGGGCGGCACAGCGGGACCCTCGCGGCCATCACGCGCCGGGAGTCGTTCGGTGTCAACGTGATCGGCTTCGCCGAACGCTGGCTGGCCACCCGGTTCGCGGCTTCCGGCGGCGACCGGTTCGCCGGTGTTCTTCGACGCCGCCCACCATCGGCTCGCGTGAATCCACAGTTGACAGTATGAGGGTGTGGGCCGGATGGATGATTGCCGGGGTGTCGGACGCGGATCTAGCTTCGGGTGATTTCCGCCGATCCGGCGAGGAATCGTGCGTACCTCCGGACAAGGAGTCCGCATGTACCGAACCAGACCCACTCTGTCACTGTTAGCGACCGTCGCGCTCGCCGCCGCGGGACTGGGCGTCGTGGCGGCGCCGGCCGGCGCGGCCCCATTCGGTTACGCGAGCCTGAAGGCGATCCAGCAGCACCACGTGTCCGGCCTGCTCGCGACGGTCCTCAACGGTGAGGACCCGGCGATCCACGGTCAGAGCCTGGCGCCCCGTGATGTGCGCCGGGCGGCGCCGGCGCCCTGCACGAACCGCTTCGGCGACGACGTGAAGGTCAACCAGAACTGCCTCAACATCAGCGACCCCGATCTGCAGGGCCGGGGCCAGGCGCAGAACGAGACCTGGCTGTCCGCGGATCCGAACAATGCCAGCCATTTGCTGGCCAGCTACAACGACTACCGCCGCGGTGACGGAACCTGCGGCGTGTCGTACTCGCTGGACGGCGGCGGCACCTGGGCCGATTCGACCGTGCCCAACGGTTTCACCCGCGGCACCGCGTTCGGCGGCGCCCCGCGCCAGTACTGGCAGGCCGGCGGCGACACCTCGACGGCATGGGACACCAAGGGCAACGCCTACCTGTCCTGCCAGGTGTTCAACCGTGGCGCGGGCACCTCGGCCAACCCCGACCAGTCCAGCGCCTTCTACGTGTACCGCTCCACCGGAACCAACGGCGCGTCGTTCAACTTCACCGGCCGTCCCGTTGCGGAGCACGACGACACCGCCGGTGCCGGGGACTTCCTGCTGGACAAGCAGTTGATCACGGTCGACAACCACGCCGGCAGTCCGTTCGCCGACCGCGTCTATCTGACGTGGACCACGTTCGCCGCCGACGGCACCGGCTACATCTACGAGTCGCATTCGGCCGACTACGGTGAGTCGTTCTCCGCGCCGGTCCTGGTGAGCACCACAAGTGCCCTGTGTGACAACACCTTCGGCCTGCCGACGCCGGGCGGGACCTGCAACGAGAACCAGGACTCGCAGCCGTTCACCGGCCCCGACGGCGCGCTCTACGTCGCCTTCAACAACTTCAACAACGCGGTCGCCGGCACCGAGAACCGCAGCCAGGTGCTGCTGGCCCGCTCCACCGACGGCGGCGCGAGCTTCTCCGCGCCGGTCCGGGTCGGCTACTTCTACGAGCTGCCCGACTGCGCCGCGTACCAGAACGGCCTTGATCCCGGACGCGCGTGTGTGCCGGAGAAGGGCCCGTCGACCAACTCGATCTTCCGGGCCAGCAACTACCCGATCGGCGCGGTCGATCCCACGCACGCCAACCGCGTCGTGGTGACCTACGGCTCGTACATCAACCGGAACTCCAACGAGGCCACCGGTTGCACGCCTGCCGGCATTTCCGCCGCCACTGGCGGCAACCTCTACACCGGCGTGAAGACCGGCACCTGCAACAACGACATCGTGCTGTCCACCTCCACCAACTCCGGCACCAGTTTCACCGGTGGCAGCACCGATCCGCGTGCCCTCGCCGTCGTCACCACGGCCGGGGGACAAGCCAGGACCGACCAGTTCTGGCAGGCGGCGGCGTTCTCTCCCAACGGAACTCTCGCCGTCAGCTACTACGACCGGCAGTACGGCTCCGACGAGAACCTCGGCTTCTCCGACATCACCGCCTCCACCAGTTCGAACCTGAGCGCCTTCCGGCACGTGCGGGCGACGTCGAGCAGCATGCCGCCGCCGACCCAGTTCAGCGGCACGTTCATCGGTGACTACGCCGGCATCGCGGTCACCGGCCGGACCGTCTATCCGATCTGGTCGGACACCCGGCCGACCGACCAGTTCCTGTGTCCGGGCACGGGAACCCCGACCACGCCGCCGGCGGTGTGCGAGGGCGGGGCGCCCAACGCCTCGGTGGCCAACGACGAGGACGCGTACACGACCGGGATACCGCTGCGGTAGCGGCTGGCCGCCGGCAGGGGGTCATCCCGGCCGGCGGCCGGTTCGTGCCGTGGAAACGTGCCACCGGCCCGCGGCCGGTGGCACGGGAGCGCCGATACCGGCTGAAGGGTTCACGACGATGGTCGTGAACCCGCCGAAACCGGACTGTTCGGCACCGTCGAAAATGGATCGTTCGTAGGTTGTCCCGCTGACGGGCGGGCTTGAGAATTCGCGTGGCCTTCTACATCCCTGTAGCCGGTAGCGGCGAGGAGCCACGCATGAGATCTCGTTTCTGGTTGGCCAGAGCCACATTTGTCGGAGTGGCGCTGGCTGTCGCCACCTCGACGGTCGTGCCCAGTGCCATCGGAACCACCACGGCGCCGCCGTCGGCGACAGCGCCGCACACCGCGCCGAAAATCGTCCACGAGGAGCACCACGACTCATCGCCCGCGCTGCGCACGATCGCCGCCAAGGTGCCGTCGGGCGATGACGCGGAAAGCGAACCCGTCGGCAAACTCCCGCACCCCAAGGCCTCGCCGCACGACCCCGTCGTCCAGCACACGGCGGGCACCCTCGCGCCGACGATCGGCGCCAACTTCGACGGCCTCGGCACCGGCTTCTCCGGCCCGGCCGGCTCGTTCAACCTCGGCGGCGTCCCGCCGGACCCGAACTCCGCGGTCGGCGCCACCCAGGTGGTCGAGATCGTCAACTCCGGCTTCGCCGTGTTCTCCAAGTCCGGCAGCACGCAGTACGGACCGGCCAGCACCAACACCCTGTTCACGGGCTTCGGCGGCTACTGCGAGTCCACCGACGACGGTGACGCGGTGGCCCGCTACGACAGCCTGGCCAACCGCTGGGTGATCACCCAGTTCGCCAACGTGAACTCGGCTTCCGGCCCGTACTACGAGTGCATCGCGGTGTCGCAGACCTCGGACGCGACCGGCGCGTACAACCGGTACTCCTTCCAGTACGCCAACTTCCCGGACTACCCGAAGCTGTCGGTGTGGCCGGACGCCTACTACGTCACGTACAACATGTTCTCGGGCGGCGGCAACACGTTCGTCGGCGCGGAGAGCTGCGCGATGGACCGGGCCAGCATGCTGGCCGGCACCACCGCGACGCAGCAGTGCTTCACCACCTCCAGCTCGTACGGCGGCATCCTCGCGTCCGATGTGGACGGAACAACTCCGCCGCCGTCCGGCGCGGACAACGTGCAGTTCGCGCTGGGCACCACCAGCACCACACTGGCGTACTGGAAGTTCCATGTGGACTGGGCCAACACCGCCAACACGACGTTCAGCGGCCCGACCAACCTGACCGTGGCCGCCTACACGCCGGCCTGCGGCAGCAGCGGGACCTGCGTGCCGCAGAAGGGCACCACGCAGACCCTGGACTCGCTGTCGGACCGGCTGATGTTCCGGCTCGTGTACCGCAACTTCGGTGACCACCAGTCGCTGGTGACCAGCCATTCGGTCACGGTCGGCTCCTCGGTCGGCGAGCGCTGGTACGAATTCCGGTTGAGCAGCAGTGGCAACCCGTCCGTGTACCAGCAGGGCACGTACGCGCCGGACTCGACCTACCGGTGGCTCGGCTCGGTGGCGATGGACAAGGCCGGCAACATGGCCCTGGGCTACACCGCCTCCAGCTCCTCGATCAACCCGCAGATCCGGCTGACCGGCCGCCTGGCCGGCGACAGCGCTGGGCAGATGACGCAGGGCGAGTCCACCATCGTGGCCGGCACCGGGTCGCAGACCACCTATTCCCGGTGGGGCGACTACTCGTCGATGAGCGTGGACCCGACCGACGGCTGCACGTTCTGGTACACCCATGAGTATCTGGGCACGACCGGCGCCCGCGTGTGGAAGACGCGCAACGCCTCCTTCACCCTGCCCGGCTGCGCGACCAGCACCGGCAACGACTTCACGATCTCGGCCAGCCCGACGGCCGGCACGGTCGCGGCCGGCGCATCGGCCAGCACGACCGTCGGCACCACGGTGACGTCCGGCTCCGCCGGCAGCGTTTCCCTGGCGGCTACCGGACTTCCGGCCGGCGCCACCGCGACGTTCACGCCGACCTCGGTTACCGCCGGCAACTCGTCGAGCCTGTCGATCAGCACCTCGGCGTCGACGCCGGCCGGCACCTACCCGATCACGATCACCGGCACCGAGGGCACGGCCTCGCACACCGCCTCCTACTCCCTGACGGTGACCCAGGGCGGTGGCGGTGGCGGAATCACCAACGGTGGCTTCGAATCCGGGGCACTGACCGGCTGGACCACGACCGGCACCGACGCCGTGGTGACCTCGGGCGCACACGGCGGAACCTACGCGGCCCGGGTCGGCTCGACCTCGCCGTCCACGGACTCGTCGATCGCCCAGACCTTCACCGCGCCGACCGGCTCGACGCAGCTTTCCTTCTGGTACAACGTGACCTGCCCGGACACCCTGACCTACGACTGGGCGACCGTCACGTTGAAGGACACCACCACCGGCACCACGACCACGCCGCTGGCCAAGACCTGCACCACCGGCTCCGGTTGGAAGCAGGTGACCGCTGCGGTCACGGCCGGCCACAGCTACACGCTCACCTTGTCCAGCCACGACGACAACTACCCGGGTGACGCGACCTACACGCTGTACGACGACGTCGCCGTCAACGGCGGCGCGGTCATGGCCCGATCGGAAAGGTGGATTGCCCACTAGCGAAAGGCAACCGGCGACGCGGTGCGCTACGTCCAAGCTGACGTGCAGACCAATCGGATGCGCGCCGTGGTGGCCGCATCACTGCTCGCACTGATGATCTCCGGTTGCTCCGGGGGCGGCGTGACGACCATGTCCGTCACGCCGTCCCCGACCGCCCAGCCGAGGCCGACCAGCGCCCCGTTGCCGACGCCCACGTCGGAGACCGAGCCGGCGGCCTGTTTCACCCACGACGCCACGGTCCGGATCGAACTCACCGAGCTACGGCGGACGGTGTGCGCGGTGGCCGGCGTTGTGGTCACGGTGTCGCTGGCGCACACGAACGGGCATCCGTGGTCCGTGCAGCGATCGCCGGACGGCGCGGTCGTGGCGCTCGGCGACGTCAGCATCGAGCCCGACGGGTCGTCGACGACGTCGATTCGCGCGCTGCGTGCGGGCTCGACGGAAGTCACGTTGCAGGCCGGCCCGGTCAGCCCGACCGGCCCGATTCTCGAGGCCACACTGACAATCACCGTGCCGCCGCGGTGAATTCTGGTTGGTTGTCCGGGTCACGTCGCTGGACCCCACGATCGGCGGTTGAACGGCGGCTGCGGCCGTGTTGCCGTCATGTCAACGCCGGACTCTATCCACCGAGCCGGTCCGGCGACCCTGCCGTCACCACCTCAGGGAGGCCGAAGTGCCTACACCGAGAAGAACTCTCGCCCTGCTGTCCACCATCGCCTGCGTCGCGGTGCTGGGATTGACCATCCCGGCCAGCGGCGCCGACCCGTCCCATGATCCCGACTCCTGGCAGGCCAATTCCGTCGGCGGCGACGAGGAGAACGAGGAGGTCGTCGCCAATCCGGCGGCCGTCACCGCGAGCTGCGGCGTGGAGCGGTGGGCGGTCAAGACCGGTACCGACGCGGACGCCGGCAAGATCACCCTGCAGTCCACCAGCACCAGCACCATCGCGTCGCTGACGTCGTTGCCCGCACCGGCGAGCCTGCCGGCCAACAACCGCGTCCAGCCGACCGAGACGACCGTGTTCCGGCTGTCGGCCACGCTCACCCAGTACAAGTTGGAGACCGACTCCGACTTCCACCTGGTGCTGTCCGACGGCGCCGGGCACACCATGATCGCCGAGATCCCCGACCCGGCCTGCGTCGGCGCCGGCAGCCCATTGGCGTCCAGCGTCCAGAAAGCGCGCTCCGAGTTCACCGCCAAGTACACCCCGACCAGTTCCTTCAAGACGGCCAACGTGCCGGTGACGATCACCGGCGTCGGCTTCTTCGACTTCCTGCACGGCCAGACCGGCGTCGCCCCCAACGGCATCGAGCTGCACTCGGTGCTCGACGTCCAGTTCGGCGGTGGGGGAGGCGGGTGCACGGCAGCGCAGCTGCTGGGCAACCCCGGCTTCGAGACCGGCAGCGCGTCGCCGTGGACGACCAGCAGCGGCGTGATCAACAACAGTTCCAGCGAGCCGGCTCACTCGGGTAGCTACGACGCGTGGATGGACGGCTACGGCTCCGCCCATACGGACACGGTGTCCCAGCAGGTCGCGGTGCCCAGCGGCTGCACGACGTACACGCTGAGCTACTGGCTGCACGTCGACACCGCGGAACCGACCACGACCGCGTACGACACCCTGACCGTGCAGGTCAACGGTTCCACGCTGGCCACGTACTCCAACAAGGACGCGGCCTCGGGCTACGTGCGGCATTCCGTTGACCTGTCGGCGTATCAGGGGCAGACCGTGACGGTGACGTTCACCGGCACCGAGGACTCGGTCAAGCAGACCTCGTTCGTGCTCGACGACACCGCGGTGACCGTCGGCTGAGGACGGCGGACCCGCCGGGCCGCTGGTCCCGGCGGGTCTGACCGCCGTCACCTAGCTGACCGCCGCACCGTCCCTCCGTCCTCAGTGGACCGACCTTCGGTGTGAGCCACCCGGCGGCTTTTCCCGTGGTCGGATTTGTGGCTGGATAGGCGTGGAGCCATGGTTCGCGGCCCTCGCCGCCCGCCGCGGTCGCCCGCGGCGATTCCGCTACGCCGAAGAAGGTGATGGCACCATGCCTCGAAGGTTCCGCACCGTCATCCTGCTGCCGCCCGTCGTCATCGCCGCCCTGCTGGCCACGGCCGGTCCGGCCTCGGCCAACGTCGCGGTCACCCAGGTCAGCACCGACCCGTTCACCGACACGCAGGCCCAGCACCGCACCGAGGTCGAGCCGGACACGTTCGCCTTCGGCAACACGATCGTGTCGGCGTTCCAGGTCGGCCGGGTCTCGGGCGGCGGCTCGTCCAACATCGGGTTCGCCACGTCCACCAACGGCGGGGCCAGCTGGACCCAGGGCTTCCTGCCGGCCACCACCGGCAATTCCGGCGGCCCGTGCGGTCAGATCAGCGACGCCTCGGTCGCGTTCGACGCCAAGCACAACGTCTGGCTCATCTCCTCGCTGGGCGTGAACTGCCCCGGCACGCCGGTGCTGACCAGCCGCTCCACCAACGGCGGCCTGGCCTGGGGCAACCCGGTCACCACGGCCACCGGGTCGAACGACAAGAACTGGATCGTCTGCGACAACACCTCGACCAGCCCGTTCTTCGGCAACTGCTACACCGAGTACGACATCACCAGCTCCGGTGACGCACTGCGGATGAAGACCTCCACCGACGGCGGCCTGACCTGGGGCCCGGCCCGGGCCACCGGCAACAACGCCACCGGCCTCGGCGGCCAGCCGATCGTGCGACCCAACGGCACCGTGGTCGTGCCGTACCTGTCGCTCAACGACCAGATCCGCTCGTTCACCTCGACCAACGGCGGGGCGAGCTGGAGCAGCACGGTGCTGGTGGCCAGCGTCAACCGGCACACCGACGCCGGCAACATCCGCACCGAGGCACTGCCCTCGGCGGAGATCGACTCCGCCGGCACGGCCTACGTGGCGTGGTCGGACTGCCGGTTCCGGTCGGGCTGCCCGGCCAACGACATCGTGCTGAGCAAGTCGACCAACGGCACCACGTGGACCACCCCGACGCGGGTCCCGATCGACGCCACCACCAGCACGGTCGACCACTTCGTGCCCGGCATCGGCGTCGACCCGTCGACGGCCGGCGCGACCGCCCGGATCGGCCTGACCTACTACTTCTATCCCACCTCGAACTGCACCGCGTCGACCTGCCGGTTGGACGTCGGCTTCATCTCGTCGACCAACGGCGGCACGAGTTGGAGCGCCGCCACCCAGCTCGCCGGGCCGATGACGCTGTCGTGGCTGCCCAACACGTCACAGGGTCGGATGTTCGGCGACTACATCTCGACATCGGTCCGGGCCGGCGGCAACGCCTTCCCGGTCTTCCCGATCGCGTCGGCACCCACCGGGACGACGTTCGCGATGGGCATGTTCGCGCCGACCGGCGGGCTGGCGATCACCGGCGGCACCGTGCGTGCCGGTACCGCGTCTGAGGTCCAGGCACGGTCCGACCGGCTGACGACCGTGGCCTTCTAGGCGGGCCGAAGGCGGTGGAGACTTCTCCACCGCCTTCGGTCAGGCGGTCTTGAGCCGGAGGGCGGACACGAGGAAGAAGATGCCGCCGAGCGTGGCGTAACCGGCCACTGTGGACAGTCCGGTGCCCGACTGGCCGGCCTGGAGGAAGAACGAGCTGCCGGCGACCGTGGAGATGGCACCGCTGATGATCATCGGCCACTGCCCGCCGAGGCGGCGGCGGGTGAGCCCCACGGCCAGTTGGATCAGGCCGGACAGCACGGCCCAGGCGCCCCAGACCCGGAGCACGCCGGGAATGCCGGACGAGAGGGCGATGGCCAGGCCGATCGCGGCGAGCAGGCTGATCGCGATGTTGACGTACAGGCCGGCCGGGGGCTTCTGCCGGGCCGAGCGGGCGTCGACCACCGCGGCGGCCACGTCGAACAGCGGGTAGAGCACCAGCAGCGTGCCGCTGAGCGGGGTGATGCCGGCTCCGGTGAGGACCAGCAGGCCGGCCCAGACGATGGCGAAGCCGAATCGGGTGAAGTACAGCCGTCGCAGGGCGGGCGCGATGCCCCCGTCGACAGCAGCCGTGCCGGTGCTCACTGGTTCTCCTTTGGCGGCGGATCTGTGGCTCGTCGTCCAGCCTGGCACCCGTTGTCGATGTCCGAAATGGGCTGTTGTTGTCCCCCGACCGGGTTGTCCAGGGACAGCTCAGGCCCACCCTGGCCGGTGTTAGATTTCGGCCATGACCGGTGACGCGCACCGCAGCGAGCTGGGGGATTTCCTCCAGGCACGACGCAGCGAGCTGAGTCCGGAGGACGTCGGGCTGCCCGGCACCGGCCATCGGCGGCGGGTCCGCGGCCTGCGCCGGGAGGAAGTGGCCGCCCTCGCGTCCATCAGCACCGATTTCTACACACGCCTCGAGCAGGGCCGCCGTCGCGCATCCGTCGAGGTCCTGTCCGCGCTCGCCCAGGTCCTCCGCCTCAGCGCCGACGAACGCGACTACGTCTTCGAGCTGTCCGGCCGTGAACAGCGTCCTGACCGGCCCGCCCCGCAGCAGCCCCAGCCGCAGCTGCTTCGGCTGCTCGACGACCTCACCACCACCCCGGCGGTGGTTCTGGGCCGCCGGACCGACATCCTGGCCTGGAACCCCATGGCCGCCGCGTTGTTCACCGACTTCGGCCGTCTGCCCGTGCCGCACCGGAACTTCGTCCGCCTGGTCTTCTGTGACCCGACCGTGCGGGGCCGCTATCCGCAGTGGGACTACGCCGCTCGCAACGGCGTCGCCCAGCTGCGGCGGGAGGCCGCCCAGGACCCCGACGACCCCGAGCTGGTGGCCCTGGTCGAGGAGCTTTCCGCACGGGACAAGGACTTCCGGCTTTGGTGGACCGAGCATCAGGTCGCCGTCCGCGGCGCCGGCACGAATCAGGTGCGGCACCCGGTCGTCGGCGACCTGACCCTCGACTGGGCGGCGTTGGTGTCCACCGCCGATCCGGTCCAGCAGTTGTTCACGTGGACCGCTCAGTCCGGCTCGCCGTCGCACGACGCGCTGCGGGAGTTGGCCTCGCGGGTCAGCGAGGCCGGCCGGCCCTGATGCCGAAGCCGAGGGTCTCGGGGTCGGAGTCGAGCATGCGGAGCAGGGCGGCCTGCCGGTCGGCATCGACGTCGACCTTGTGGGCCTGCTCGATGGCGTACGCGCGAAGCAGGTCGTGCATGGCGTAGCGGCCGGGGTTCTGCTCGGTGACGAGATGGGCGTGGGCGAGCTCGGTGAGCAGCCGCCGGGCCCGGGCCGGCGACGAGCCACTGAGCGCGGCGGCCGAGGCGACGGTGAACTCGGGCCCCGGGTGCTGGCTCAGCCGCCGGAACAGGGTGGCGGCCTCGGGGCTCAAAGCTCGGTACGACCATGAGAGCGCGGCGCGGACGTTGGTGGCCTCGTCGTCGCCGACGAACGCGGCCAAGGAGCCGCTGGTCCGGCGCAGCTCGTCGGCCAGGGCCCGCAGCGGCACATGGGGCCGGGTGGTGGCACGGGCAGCGGAGATGGACAGCGCCAGCGGCAGCCGCGCGCACAACGCGATGATCTCGTCGAGCGTGCCGCGATCGGTGACGCCGAGACGACGGATCATCATCTCCCGCGCCTCGTCCGGGCTGGGCAGGTCCAGCACGAGCGGACGCGCGCCGTGCGCGACCAGCCCCGGCAGCTGATGACGGCTGGTCACCAGCACCAGGCAGCCCGGCGACCCGGGCAGCAGCGGCCGCACCTGCTGCGCGTCCCGCGCGTTGTCCAGCACTACCAGCATCCGCCGACCGCTCAACATGCTCCGGTACAGCGCGGCCCGATCGGCCAACGTGGCCGGTACCCGGTGCCGGGCCACGCCCAGCGCCTCCAGGAAACCGCCGATCACCTCGTCGGGAGTGGCCGAGCTGTCCGGGGCGAACCCGCGAAGATCGACGCACAGCTGACCGTCCGGAAAGGACGATCGCACCCGATGGGCCCAGTGCACGGCCAACGCCGTCTTGCCGACGCCGGCGGTGCCGGACACCACCGACACGCCGACGCCTTCCGCCTGCGTCAGCAAGGCGTCCAGCTGCCCGAGCTCGGCGCCGCGCCCGCTGAAACCGGGCACGTCCATCGGCAGCTGGGCCGGCACCGGACTGTCCGGAAGGGACAGTGCGATGGATGGGGCGACGGATCGGGTGGTGGACAGCGCTGTGGACAGTGCTGGGGGTCGGGCGGCGGGCTCGTCCAGGTCGGCGCGCAGCACCTGCTGGTGCAGGGCCTTCAGCTCGGCCCCCGGCTCGATGCCGAGCGCCTCGACCAGCCGCTGTCTCATGCTGGTGTAAGAGGTCAAAGCCTCTTCGGTATTACCGGTGGCGTGATGGGCTCGCATCAACGCCGCCGCCAGGCTCTCCACCAGCGGATGCTCGCCGACGAGCTCGGTCAGCGTGGGGATGGTCGCCGCCGCGCCGCCGACGGCGACCTCGGCCTGGGCCCACGCCACGGCGGTGTCCAGCCGCTGCTGCACGAGGGTCTGCCGCACCTGCTCCACCCACAGCCCGGGCAGATCGGCCAGCGGCGTGTCGCGCCAGAGCCGCATCGCCTGGCGCAGCAGGGTTACGCGATCCAGATCGCGGCACGCGGGATCCCGTGACTGCTGGACCAGGCGGGCGAAGCGGTGCATGTCGACCTGGTCCGGGTCGACGTCCAGGACGTAGCCGCCGGACCGGCGGACCAGGCTGGTCGCGGTCGAGGGGTCGGCCTGGCGCAGCACACGGCGGATCCGCGCGACGTAGACGTGCAGACCGTGCCGGACGCCGTCGGGCGGCTCCTGGCCCCAGACCCGGTCGATCATGGTGCCGGGCAGCACGGGGCGGCCGACGTCGACCGACAGCGCGGCCAGCACCGCGCGCTGGCGTGGCGGTCCGATATCGACCGGTTTTCCACCGGCGTGCAACTCGACCGGGCCGAGCACCCGAAACTCCATCATTGCCCCCAAATGCCGTAACGCCACTCGCCGGGAATCTGAAAATTTGCTGAAGGAAGGGGATTTGCTACCCCGTATTTCCTTGTCCAGTGAAAGCAACTGGTGTGGCGAATCCCGTGACTTCCCGGTGAGCGTCTCGATACTTTCCGTGACCGATGCGGTTCCCGTGCAGGTAGTTGCCGTCGATGGCCAGTGATTTCCGGCGATGTGCCTCTTTGTCCATCACGTCATGCCCAGGCGGCACTGGCGTTTCCGGCCGGCACTGTTCTCGGTGGTTGTCGCTGTCATTCCGGTCACCCAATCGTCGAACCGCTACAACCGAACTGTCGTAGCTGCGCCCGGCGCCGGGGGCATATCTTGGACAACCTTGCACAACACTTACCAACGGTCACTGGGGAGTAGACGTGGCGGCGCTTATGCAGGAGGACATCACGACGGTCGCGGCACTGGTCCAGACCACGCAGGATCTGGGTGCGCTGCTGCGCAAGCTGCTGCGGGAGACCGGCGGCGGCGCGGTCACGTACCGTGATGTGGCCAAGCGCACCGGCTGGTCGCACGCCACCTGCGGCAACTATCTCAACGGGCGGACACTGGCCAGCCGGGACCGGTTCGCCGTGCTGGTCGACCTGTGCGACATACCGCCGCGGCTGAGACGGGACCTGCTGGCCGCCCGCGACCGGGTCGAGGACCTGCGCCGCGGCCACCAGCCGGCCGGGGCCCAGATCCGGTCGGCCGACAGCCGGTCGGAGATACTGGCCGCGACCTGCGAGCGGTCGACCGAGATCGCCGAGGTGACGCTGACGTCCTCGGGCTCGGAGGTGCTGGCCTGGCTCGACGGCGCGGTGCGCGAACTGGCCACCAGCTACGTGCGTGAATCGGCCGAGCCGATCCTGGAGCGGCTGGCGACCGTGCACCTGGCCGCGGTGAACCTGGTGCACGCCAAGCTGTCGCGCGTGCACACACGCCGGCTGTACTTCTACGCCGGGCTGACCGGGTACCTGTTGGCCAGCGCCAGCCACGACCGCGGCGATACCGCCACGGCGCTGCGGCAGGCCGAGGCGGCCTTCGCCTTCGCCCAGCGCGCCGAGCATCCTGGCCTGTGCGCGCTGATCCGCAACATCCAGTCGCTGACCGCGTTCTGGGCCGGCCGCTACGAAGAGGCGTTGCGGTACGCCAACGCCGGCGTTGCCTTCAGCGCGCACACGGCCGGCATCATGTCGGTGCTGCTGCCGCTGCGCGCCGCCCGCGTGCTGGCCCACACGCACCAGGTCTCCAGCGCCCAGCAGGCGCTGCGCCGGGCCGACCTTCGCTGGCACCGGCTCGTCACCGACGACGTGGACGACCTGCTCGGCTACGACGACACCAATGTCGGACCGGCCCGGTTGAGCTACGTCGCCGAGGTCTACATGGCGCTGCCCAAAGACGGCCAGGCCCTGCGGGCCGGCGAGCACCACGCCCATGCCGCCGCCGAGGGCTTCGCCGACCCCAGCCGCCCCGGCTGGAGTTACGACCGGGCCGCCATCTCCCACATCTACCTGTCCATGGCCCGCCTTGGTCTCGGCGACCCCGACGGCGCCGCCGCCGCGATCGCCCCCGTGTTCACCCTCGAGTCCGAGAAGCGGACGCTCGACATCACCAGCATCCTCGGCCGCTACCAGCGGACCCTGCGCCAGCACAAGGCCGGTGCGGTGTTGGACGGTCGCATCCGTGAACTGCTGACGTCCTAGCCGTCGCCCAGTGCGGCGGCGAGTTTCAGGGCGCGGTGCTGGATGACTTTGGCGTTGGACAGGGTGATGCCGAGCTCGCTGGCGGTCTCCTTGAGCGAGTACGAATGCAGGTAGCGCAACCGGAGCACCGACCGGTAGGGGTCGGGCAGCGCGCCCAGGATGAGCTCGGCCTGCTGTGTCGCCTCGCCGCCCGGCCCCGTTTCCGTCGGGGCGTCCGCGGTCTTGGCCAGTTCGATGGCGGCGGCCTCGGTGGTGAACGCCGACTGCCAGTGGCGGGCGAGCACGGTCCGGGCGGTGGCCCGAAGGTAGGCCCGGATCTGCTCGACGTCGGCCTCGGTGCGCAGGTAGGGCAGGGCGGTGAGGAAGACCTCGGCGGTGAGGTCCTCGGCGTCCGGCAGGTTGCCGACCCGGCCGAGCATCAACCGGAACACCCAGGTCACGTTGTCGCTGTAGAGCGTCTCCCACTCGACTGTTCGCACGGGCCGAGTCTTGGCGACGGCGATGGGGCGAAACCTTGCAGGATTCTCAATTCGCTGGTCGCACCGTGACTTTCGGCTCGGCCCGGCCGGTCCTCTCGGCGACGGCCAGCGACTGCCAGGCCGTCACGTCCGTCACGTCGGCGGGGGCCTGCGAGCAGAGAACGTAGTGGTGCGGGGCCATCGCGCTCGGGCGCATCTCCAACGCGGCGACGCAGTCGGCGTGGATCCGTTCGGCGGCAACGTGATCACCGGTGACGTAGCACACAAGCCGGTGTCCGAAAGCGGGATCCGGCACCGCCACCACGAGATTGGGCCGGCCGTCGAGCACGTCGTCGAGCAGCTGTCGGACGGCGGCCAGCTCGATCCAGCAGCGGTCGGACAGATACCAGCCATCGCCGCGGACGACCGGTTCGAGCGAGGCGACCACGCTTGACGAGGCCAGGTCGATGTCCTGATCGGCGGCCTCGACGATGAGCCGGATGATGGCGCTGCCGAAGGCTTCGACCTCGGCGGTCGACAGGCAACCGGGATCGGCCAGCACGGACAGCTCGACCTCGTCGTCCAACCGGACGGCCCAGACCATCAGCCGGGTCGGCATCGCCTCGGCCGGCAGCCACTCCAGCCGGATGGCGGAATCCGTGACGTCGGCCGGCCCCGAACCCTGCCCCAACCCGGTCAGGTCGTTGAACACGCAGTCCCGCGCCCAATGCGTGCCGCGACGCGCCGCCACACCGTCGATGATGTTCCACAGTGCCACCGAGTCGAAGGTGCTGCGGCGGTAGGCGGCCAGCGACCGGTCACGGATCCGGCCGACCAGCTCGTCGAACGTGGCGACGTCCAGCTCGGCCGACATCAAGGCGTCCTGCGAGATGGTGCCGACGTAGTCGGTCAGATGGGGCAGCAGCCGATTGGCCGCGAGCATCGCCACCACGGCCGTCCGCACGCCGAGCCGACGGCCGATCAACGCGCACAACGCGGCCAGCACGACAGTGGCCCGGCCCGCACCGGTCCGGTCGGCGATCCGGGCCAATGCCGGCGCGGCGGTGGTCGACCGGAGCGTCAGCCGGGGCAGCATCCAGTCGGTCGGGCCGACGCCGGGGACGGCGAACATGGCCTGCGGGGTGGTGCTCAGCAGGTCGTCCCAGTACCGCAGCGCCGACGCGATACGCCGCTGGCCGGCCGGCGTCTGCTCGGTCTCGCCAAGGTCCACCGGCTGCGTCGCGGCCGGCGGCGGCAGCTCTTCGCCGGTCAGCAACGCGGTCACCTCACGGCGCAGGATCGACTGCGACGCGGCGTCCACGGCCGTGTGGCACAGGATGAGGATCAAGCCGGCCGGCACGCCGTGCGAGGTGATCACGCTGGCCCGCACCGGCAGCTCGGTGGCGGGATCGAACCGGATGGCGCGCAACCGAGGGGCCACGTCGTCGGCGCACGCATAGGCGTCGTCGGCCTCGTACACCGACATTTCCAGCGAGCCCTCGCCGGCCACGGACTGCCGTCCGGCCTCGGGGAACGTCGTGCGCAACGAGTCGTGCCGCAGCAGCAGTGTCGTCACGACGGAAGCCAGCCGGGCCACGTCGACGCCGGCCGGCACCTCCCAGATCAGCCGCGCGTTGCTGCCGGCCGGATCGTCGATGCCCACCGAGCGGACCATGTTGGTCTGCCCGAGGGTGGCCGGGCCGGTGCGGGCCCGGCCGCCGGTGAACCGCACCGGCACCCGTTCGCTGATCGTCCAGTTGCCGTCTGCCATCAGGGACCGCCCGTCGGTCAAGGGGAAATGACTGAGTTAGCCGGACGGGTTACAAAACGTTGTAACCCGCCGCCCTACCTCCTGGGTGACCGCCACACTCGATCTGCTTCTCCGGTGGGTGTTCCTGGCCTACCTGCTCCTGGTCGGCAGCTACCTCATCCTGCAGACCGTGTTCGCCGAACGGGCACACCGGCGCACCACACCGTCCCGCTCAAGCACCCTGCCGACCGTGGATGTCGTGATTCCCTGCTACAACGAGGATCCGGCCGAACTCGCGGCCTGCCTCGACTCGATCGCCCGACAGGACTACGCCGGCGAGATCCGGGTGCACGTGGTCGACGACGGCTCGCCCAACCGGGCCGAGCTCGAGCCCGTCTACCAGAAGTTCCGCCGGCGCAAGGGAAACCGGGTCATCCTGCTGCCGGCCAACATGGGCAAGCGGCACGCCCAGGCCCAGGCCATTGTGGACTCCGACGGCGAGGTCGTGATCTCGGTCGACTCCGACACGGAGATCGACCCCGACGGCGTGCGCCGGCTGGTCGCCGCGCTCGACGATCCCACGGTCGGCGCGGCGATGGGGGAGATGCGTGCCGCCAACGCATCCGTGAACTGGCTCACGCGGATCATCGACCGGCGCTACTGGTACGCGTGCAACCAGGAACGGGCCGCGCAGTCGCTGTTCGGCTCGGTGCTCTGCTGCTCGGGGCCGTTCTCCGCGTATCGCCGGTCGGTGCTCGAACGCACCCTCGACGACTATCTCAACCAGACCTTCCGCAACCGGCCCAGCACCCACGGCGAGGACCGCCACCTCACCAATCTCGTGCTGGGCACTGGAATGCGCACCGTCTACGTCGGCGCCGCCCGGGCCGCCACGGTCGTGCCGGAACGGCTGAAACCGTTCCTGCGCCAGCAACTCCGCTGGAACCGCTGCGTGTACCGGGACATGGCGGCCATCCTGCCCCGGCTGCCGGCGCGGGGTTTCTACCTCGTGCTCGACGCCGTCGTGCAGCTCCTGGCCCCGGCGTTGCTCGCGGCAACCCTGGTCCTGCTGACGGTAAGAGGCTTCAGCGGGTTTGGGTATTACGGGAGCGGATTGGCTCTCGTTGCGCTCGGCCATTGCGCGTACGGGGTGTGGCGGACGCGGAGCCTGGGCTTCCTGAGCTTCGCGCTGTACGGGCTGATGCACGTCGTGCTGCTGATCCCGGTCCGCGTCCATGCGCTGCTCACGCTGTCCGACGATCGCTGGGGGCAGCGGGCCACGGCGCCGCCCCGGGCGTTCGTGCCGTCTCGTCCACCACTAGATGCACAGAGCGGGGACTGAAACATGGGGAAGAACAGGCGGATTCCGCCGACACTGGCGGGGATCGCCGCGCTGGTCCGAGTCTTGGCCAAGGCCAGTCCGGGCCGATCGGTGCTGGGGGTGCTGCTGATCGTCGCGGCGGCCCTGCTGCCGATCGGCGTGGCCGTGGCGACCGGCCTGCTCATCGGGTCCATTCCGGCGGCAGTGAGCGCGGGACTGGATTCGGGTGCTGGCCGGGGGTTGCTCGTGCTGCTGGCCGTGGTCGGCGGATTGGTGCTGGCGCAGCAGGTTGTCACGCCGCTGCTGACCACGTTGGGCGAGACGCTGGGCCGGCAGGTCGACCGCGAACTCCAGGAACGCGTGATGTCCGCTGTCGGTACGCCGGCCGGCATCGCGCACCTGACCGATCCGGAGGTGCTGGCCGGTCTGCGGGTGGTCCGTGGCCTGGGGCTGGCCGACAACGACCGGCCGAGCCTGGCGGTGGGGGCGCTGGCCAGCGTGGTGCCGGCGTGGCTGCGGGCACTCGCCGCGGCGGCGGTGCTGGTCGCGTTCCACTGGTGGCTCGGCCTGATCTGGCTCGTGACGTGGCCACTTGTCGTCTATTTCATGCAGCGCGAGTACTTCCGGGTCGGGCAGGTCGGGTTCGGGCAGAGTTCGGCGCTGCAACAGGCCGAGTACCTGCGGGACCTGGCGATCACCGCGCCGGCGGCCAAGGAGATCCGCATCTGGGGCCTGCTGGACTGGCTGGTCACGAGGTTCAGCACGGCCTGGCGAACGGCGATGGAGCCGATCTGGCGGGAACGTCGCCCGCGGGCCCGGGTGGTGCTCGGGTCGACCGGGGCGTTGGCCGTGGTCAATGCCTTGTCATACGGGCTGTTGGCCTGGGCCGCCGTCCGGCATGATCTCGGGCTGGCCGGTTTAGCCGTCTACACGCAGGCGTTGAGCCTGGCCAACAACTACACCGCTTTCGACGACCAGAACGCGTACCTGTCATTCGCCGCGGCTTCTGTGCCCAAGGTCCTCAACCTCAGCGACCGGGTCGCCGCCGAGCCGTCCGCCGGAGACGCGTTGGAGCTGCCGGAGGCGTTCCCCGCCGACCAGATCCGGCTGTCCGGCGTCCGGTTCCGTTACCCCGGGGCGGAGCAGGAAGCGTTGCGGGGCGTCGGATTGAGCATCGAGGCCGGCAAGTCGCTGGCCGTGGTCGGCGACAACGGGGCCGGCAAGAGCTCGCTGGTCAAGATCCTCTGCGGCCTGCACCCGCCGACCGCCGGCACCGTGCACGTGGACGGAATCGACCTGGCCGAGCTGGACCCGGCGGCCTGGCGCAGCCGGATCGGCGTGCTGTTCCAGGACTTCGCGAAGTACCACCTCACCGTCGCGGAGAACATCGGCATGGGCGCGCCGCACCACGCCGACGACCGCGACCGGCTGCACGCGGCGGCCGAGCGGGCGGGGGCGTTGCCGCTCATCCAGAACCTGCCGAACGGCTGGGACACGATCCTGTCGCCGGAGTACACCGGCGGCACCGACCTGTCCGGCGGGCAGTGGCAGCGCATCGCCCTGGCCCGGGCCCTGTTCGCGGTGGACGCCGGGGCGCGCGTGCTGATCCTCGACGAGCCGACCGCCGCCCTTGACGTACGGGCTGAGGCCGAGATCTACGAGCGGTTCCTGGAGCTGACCGCCGGGCTGACCACGATCCTGATCTCGCACCGGTTCTCCACGGTGCGCCGAGCTGACCGGATCGTGGTGCTGGACAACGGAGTTGTCGTCGAGGACGGCAGCCATGACGACCTGCTGGCGCGGGAAGGACGGTACGCCCGGATGTTCGACCTGCAAGCGGCCCGGTTCGTGGAGCTGGAGGCCGGTCATGCGTGACACGGTCAAGGCCTACGCGGCGTTGATGGGCATCGGTTTCCGGGCCGCCCCATGGCATGCGACGGCCCAGCTGCTCACCGGCATCGTGTTCGCCACCTCGGTGCCGATCGGCGGCTTCGGGGCGAAGTTGTTGGTGGACGCGGCGATCGCCGGCGATCTGCGGGCGGGACTGCTCGCCGCCGGGATGATGGCGATCACCGTCGGCGCCGCGCTGGCCTCCGTTTTCTACTACGTGCACTGCCTTTTCACGGTCCAGGAGCGCGCCGGGGCGGTGGCCAGCCAGCGGCTGATGGAGCTGATCGGCGGGGCCGAAGGCCTGGCCCACCACGAGCGGGCCGACTATCTGGACCAGGTGCAGCGGATCCGCGAGGAGCACTGGCGGCTGCCGGGCATGGTGAACGCGACCGCCGGCCTGGTCCGTGTCGCGGCGACCCTGGCCGTCACGGCCGTGCTGCTGGTTCAGGTCGATCCTTTCCTGCTGTTCCTGCCGGTGCTGTCGGCGTTGTCGTTCTGGCTCGGCAAGGTGAGCAAGGACCTCAAGGTGGCGGCCCAGGAGGCGACGAGCGAGCCGGAACGCTTGCGGCGACACCTGTTCGAGCTCGGCACGTCCGTGTCGACGGCCGGCGAACTCCGGGTCTACGGCCTGACCGCGCTGCTCGGCGAGCGGCATCACCGCGTGTCGAACACCGTTATCGGACAACGCAATCGGGCCAGTTGGCGGGGTGCCGGGCTCCAGGCGATCGACGGCGCGGTCAACGCCCTGGCTTACATCGGCGCGATCGGCCTGGCGCTGATGCACGTCGTCAACCACAACGCCACCGCCGGCGATGTCGTGCTGGTGGTGGGCCTGGCGGCGCAGATGACGTCCACTGTCGGCACGGCCGTCATGTACGGCACCGACTTCCTGTTCGTGCTGAGGGTCGGCCAGCGATTCATGTGGCTCAAGCAGTATGCCGCCGGCACGCGACGCACCGGCTCCGAGGCCGTGCCCGAGACTCTGCACGACGGCATCGAGCTGTGGGATGTGCGCTTCGGCTACCCCGGCAAACCGGTGCTGGACGGCGTGTCGGTGCGGTTGCCGGCCGGCGCGGTCGTCGCCCTGGTCGGCGACAACGGGGCTGGCAAGACGACGTTGGTGAAGCTGCTGAGCGGGTTCGGCAAGCCGGAGTCCGGGCAGATCCTGGTCGACGGCGCCGACATGGCTGCATTCGACACCGCGCACTGGCAGCAGCGGTGCGCCGCCGCGTTCCAGGACTTCGCCAAGCTGGAGTTCCCGGTGCGGGAGTCGGTCGGCGTCGGTGACCTGCCGCGGATCGACGACCTGGTGGCCGTCGGCGCGGCGGTGGAACGAGCCGGTGCTTCCAGTGTCGTCCAGAGCCTGCCGCAGGGCTTGGAGACGCAGCTGGGCACCCGGTGGGACGACGGCGTCGAGCTGTCCGGCGGGCAGTGGCAGAAGCTGGCGCTGGCCCGTGGCCTGATGCGCACGGATCCGCTGCTGGTCGTCTTCGACGAGCCGACCGCCGCGCTCGATGCCCATACCGAACACATGCTGTTCGAGCGCTTCGCGGCCGCCGCTCGTACGGCCAGGCAGCGCAGCACCGTCACGCTGCTGGTGTCGCACCGGTTCTCGACCGTCGGCATGGCCGATCTGATCGTCGTGCTCGACCAGGGCCGGGTGCGTGAGGTCGGCAGCCACCAGGAACTGATGGCCGGCGGCGGCATGTACGCCGAGCTCTACGAACTTCAATCCAGAGGGTACCGATGATGCCTGTGCTGGGAATCCGCCGGAACACCTGGGACGCGACGCGGATCGCGGCGCTGCGCGAGGAACGCGGCTGGACGCAGGAGGAGCTGGCCGAGCGGTCCGGACTGAGCGTCCGGACGATCCGGAACCTGGAGCTCGGCTGGGTGCAGTCGCCGCGCCGCTCGTCGGTCGATCTGCTGGCCGACGCGCTCGGCGTCAAGGACACGCCTGAGCCGGCCCCGGACCAGCTTCGATGGCGTGGTCCGCAGCCATTGCCGACGGCGCTGGTCGGTCCGCGCGCGGAGCACGAGCGGCTGGCGCAGACGGTGCGGGCCAACCGGTTGACCACGTTCATCGGCCCCGGCGGCGTTGGCAAGACGCGCCTCGCACTGAGCATTGCCGCCGAGGTCGGCCCGAGTTTCCGCGACGGCGTTGTCGTCGTGGAGCTCGGCGATGTCCCGTCGGAACGTCTCGGTGACCAGACCACCACGGTCCGGCAGCGCGTGCGCCAGCAGCTTGGCTGGGACCGGACCGACGAGCGGGCGGCCGACCTGCTGCTGGTGCTGGACAACGCCGAACACATTCCGGACAGCGTCACCGCCGTCACCAAGGAGCTGCTCGGCCGCTACCTCGGCCTGCACGTGCTGACCACGGCCCGCCGCAAGCTCACGGAGCGCCTCGGTGTCAACTGCGAGATCCGGCCGCTCACGGTGGAAGGCGAAGAGCTGATGCTGCGGCACGTGGGCGCGGACGCGTGGTCGGCCGACGAACTCCCGCTGGTCGCCGAGCTGTGCCGGCGGCTCGGTGGCCTGCCGCGCTGGCTGGAGTTCGCCGCTGAACGGCTGCGGACGATCCCGGTGACGGCGTTGCTGGCCCACGGCCCGTCGACGCAGATGCTGTGGACGAACGACCACGCCTTGTTGCGGCATCAGCGTTCCCTGGCCGAGAGCCTGCGGTGGGACCTGGACCTGCTGACCGAGGATCACCGCACGTTGTTGCGCAGCCTGGCCATGCTGCCGACGCCACTGTTCACCGTGGACGACGTGCTGCCGATACCGGTGCGGAACCCGTTGATGCTGCTGTCGGAGCTGCTGGAGGCGTCGCTGATCGTCGCCGACGCCACGGACCGCTACCGCTACCGGCTCGCGCCCTATGTGGATGAGGTGGCACTGGATCTCCAGGAGCAGGTTGTCGGCTTCTGACACAACGAGAACGGGCCGGCGGTCGAAGACCGCCGGCCCGTTCTCGTGCTCAGACCAGTGTCGGCCAGTCGGCCAGGTCGTCGCCGTGCGCGTGGATCAGCGCCAACGCCGTCCGCTCCAGGCCGAACGCCATGCAGGAGCTGTGCGCCGGGCCGCCGTCCGCGTGGTCGATGGCGAACCGCTCGCCCAGATGCTCCTTGTGGCAGTTGGCCGAGGCGATGGCCGTGCCGGGGTCGTCGTCGTGCAGCGCCACCACGAACTCGAACTTCAGGTTCTGCTCGATCTGGCTGGACTTCATGAACCGGCCGCCGGGACCGAAGAACGGGTCGCTGGCCGGCGTCACGACCGGCGTCAGCCCGAGCCGGCTGAACAGCGCCTCGCAGCGGGCGATCCAGGCGTCGCGCCACTGCCAGGCCGCCGACGCGTCACCGACGATGACGAACTCCCGCATGCGGAAGGACCGGAACCGGCCGAGCTCGGCGGTCGCCTCGTGGCGGTAGCAGTAGCCGGCGGCGTCGAAGTACAGCGGCCCCTCGACGACACTGTTGGCCACCTCCGGATAGACGGAGTAGCAGACCGCCGGCGCGAGAACGACATCGGTGGGCGTCCGGTCGGCGTCCTGGTCCTGGGAGGAGAGCGCGTGCACGGAGCCCAGCAGGTGCGGGAACGCCTCGGTGTACTGGGCCCGTTCGATATTGGCCAGCGGCACCACCGGCGGGTGCCAGGTCGGGCCGGCCGATCCCGTCGGATCGGCCGCGGTCAGCGCGGCCTGCAGGCCGGCCATCACGGTCTCGAACTTCGGCGTGAAGCTGAGCAGTCCCGGCCCGCCGGTCGGCCGCAGCCAGCCGCCGTCGGCCAGCCGCTCGATCGGATCCGCCAGGGTGGTCGTCTCGATCATCGTCCCCATCACCACTTCGCCTTGTCGGCGACGAACTCGTACACGGTGCGCAGGTCGGTCATGAGCTGCGGCAGTTCGTCGTTGCTGATGCTGATGCCGAAATCCGCCTCGAGGCGGACGCACAGGTCCACGGCGAGCAGCGAGTTCGTGTCGAGGTCGTCCTCGAACGAGCCCGCCGCCGCGACCGCGGCCGGTTCGGCGGAGAAGACCTCGGCCACCACGTCGCGCACCTGCGCGAGTCGGGCCGGGTCGATTTCCGTGTCCTGTCTCATCTTTCCTCCGCCTCAACCGGGGTGTAACCGCCGTCGGTGATCTCCCGCAGCCGGGCCGGCAGGGCGCCGGCGGCCGCGGCGTCGAGCAGGTCGACGAAGTCGTCGGCCAGGCTGCGGGCCGTCTGCTCGGTGAACAGCGAGGTGTTGTACTTGAGTTCGGCGCGCGCGAGGCCGCCGCTGTGCTGCACCTGGAGCGTCAGGTCGAACTGGCCCTGCTGCTGGGGCAGGTAGTACTCGGACAGCTCGAGCCCGGCGTGCTCGACCCGGGCGCCCGGGGCCAGCGAGGCGGCGAGCGGGTCGGCCGGATCCTCGGCCGTCAGCACGAACATCACCTCGATCAGGCCGGCGCGATCGGGCTCACGCTTGGCGTCGACCAGCCGCGGCATCAGGGCGAACGGGAACTGCCGGTGCATCAGCCCGCGCCACAACTGGTCGATGGTGTTGCCCAGCAACGTGTCGAACGAGGCGTCCGGGTCGATGCGCGCGCGCAACGGCAGCGTGTTGACGAAGTAGCCGATCGACTCGCGGAACCGGCTGCCGGCCCGCAGCGTCGCGGGGTAGCCGATGAGCAGATCCGTCTGTCTACTGTAGACGTGCAGGAGCAGCTGGAACACCGAGAACAGGAACGCGAACGTCGTGGTGTTCCGGGCTGATGCCGCCAGCTCGACATCAGCCATGAGCTTGCCCGACAACCCGAACTCGACCGCGGAGCCGGCGAACTGGTACACGTCGGGCCGCGGCAGGTCGGTGGGGATCTCGTTGTCCGGGACGTCGGTCAGCTGACCCTGCCAGTACTTCCGCGCCGCGTCGGCCTTCGACGACTCCAGATACGTCCGCTGCCGGTCGACGAACTCGTCGAACTCCGCGGCGGCCGTGGGAGTGGGTTCGGTGCCGGCGCGCAGTGCCGAGTACGTGGACAGGATCTCGCGGAACGTCAGCAGCTGGGAGGCCATGTCCATGACGATGTGGTGCGCGGCCAGCAGCAGGATGTCGGGGCCGTTCTCCCGCCGCAGCAAGGCGATGCGGATCGGCCGGTCCCGGGCCAGCCGGAACGGCCGCCGCACCAGGCCCAGCGCGAACTCCTCGAGCTTGTCGTCCTTGAGCGCCAGCTCGTGCACGTCCAACGAGAACGGGGTACGGCTGGGCAGGCGGCGGACCTCGCCGGCGACCGGCCGGAACACGCAGTCCAGCACGGCATGCGCGGCGATCGTCCGCCGCACCGCCGTCGCCATCAGCTCGACGTCGACCTCGAAATGCAGGTTCACCGCGCCGGACACGTTGTAGGCGCTGCTGTCCGGCGCGAGCTCCTGGAGAAACCACAGCGCCTGCTGGGCGAGCGTGAGTTCACGTCCAGTCTTTCGGATGGCCGGAGGTTGCATGGAGCCAGTAGCGCAGGGGCACGGGGGCCGGGGCCAGGAACGGCGTCCGGCAACTTTGCTGCCCGCTGCTTGCCTGTCGCCGGCCCGGCCGCGCTCCTACGCTGGCGGGACGTTGATCGTCGGCGGCACGGCGACATTCACTGATCTGAGGCGGGTAGCGGTGATATATGAACACGCCTACGAGATGGTCCCGGACGATGTCTTCCTGCGGCTGCGCGAGCCGGCCGGTGTCGAGGTCTACCTGAAGATGGAGGGCCTGAACCCGGCGGGCTCGATCAAGCTGAAGGTCGCCGTGAGCATGGTCTCCGACGCCGAGCGACGGGGTGTGCTGCGGCCCGGCGGCAGCCTGATCGAGTCGTCGTCGGGCAGCCTGGGCATCGCGCTGGCCATGGTGTCGGCCAGCAAGGGCTACCACTTCCTGTGCGTCACCGACCCGAACACCTCGCCGCAGAGCGTGGAGGTCATGCGGGCGCTGGGGGCCGAGGTCGTCGAGGTGGACGAGCGCGACGCCAGCGGCGGCTACCTCGGCAGCCGCATCTCCTACATCGAGCGCCGTGTCGCTTCGGACCCGCTTCTGGTGTGGCTCAACCAGTACGTGAATCCGCGCAACTGGATGGCCCACGAGCGGCACACCGCCGCGTCGATCACCGCCGAGCTGCCCCGGGTGGACTACCTGTTCGTCGGCACCGGCACCGCCGGCACGCTGATGGGCTGCGTCCGGCACTTCCGCCGGGTATCGCCGTCGACCCGGATCATCGCCGTGGACGCGGAAGGCTCGGTGAGCTTCGGCACGCCGGCCGGCCCGCGGTACATCCCCGGCATCGGCGCCAGCCGGCGGCCGGAGTTGTTCCGGCCGGAGCTGGTCGACGAGCTGATCCAGGTGTCCGAAGTGGACACCATCAGGACCTGTCGCTGGCTGGCCCGTGAGCACGGGCTGTTCGCCGGCGGCTCGACCGGCTCGGTGGTGTCGGCGATCCGGCGCCGTGCGCCCGAACTGCCGGCCGGCTCGTGCGTGGTGGGCGTCTCGCCCGACTTCGGGGACCGGTACGCGCGCACGATCTACGACGACGCCTGGGTGGCCGGCCGGTTCGGCCCGGACTGCCTGCACGACGCCCCCGCCGAGCTGTCGACCGTGAGGAGCTGAGCCGGCCGTGTTCTCGTTCCATGTGTTGGGCGGCAAGGACATCCGTGCCGTCATCGAGAAGTCGCGGCCGGAGCTGTACGCCCGCGTCCGGGACACCTACCTCGCCCACCACCGCGGCGAGACGATCAACCCGCGCAGCTACTTCCTGCGGTTCCCGGAGAAGCCGAACGCCCGGATCATCGCCCTGCCGGCGCTGGTGCGCGGCGAACCCGGCGTTGCCGGTATCAAGTGGATCGGCAGCTTCCCGGACAACGTCTCCCGCAACATCCCGCGGGCCTCGGCCGTGTTGCTGCTCAACGACTTCGAGACCGGCTACCCGTTCGCCTGCCTCGAAGCGGCGCAGATCAGCGCCGCGCGGACGGCGGCATCGGCCGTGCTCGGGGCGGAGGCGCTGCACGGCTCTCGGGTGGCGCGGAAGGTCGCTGTCGTCGGCGCGGGCGTGATCTCGCGCAACATCCTGGAGTTCCTGCGTGCATTGGACTGGGAGATCTCCGAAGTCGTGATCCACGACGCCGTGGCCGACTACGCCGGCAAGGCCGCCCGGTACACGGAGTCGTTGGGCTACAGCAGTTCTGTTGGTACGAATTTGGCCGATGCGGTTGACCGGGCCGACATCGTGGTGCTCGCCACGACCGCCGGCGAGCCGTACATCGTTGACCCGGAAGCGTTTGCGCCCGGCCAAACGGTGCTCAACGTGTCGCTGCGCGATATCGGCCCGGACATCATTGCCGCCGCTCACAACGTACTCGACGACGTCGATCACTGCCTGAACGCCGACACGTCGCCGCACCTGGCCGAGCAGCAGCTCGGACACCGGGACTTCATCGACGGCACGCTGGCCGAGCTGCTGCTCGGCGAGATCACGCTCGGCCGGGACAAGCCGCGCATCTTCTCGCCGTTCGGGCTCGGTGTGCTGGACATCGCGGTCGGGCTGGAGATCTTCACGACCGGCGTGGCGACCGGCTGCGCCCAGGCGGTACCGGACTTCTTCGCGGAGGTGGCGCGGTGGTAGCACGGCATCTGATCTCGCTGGACGACCTGTCCGACGACGAGCTGCACGACATCGTCGCGCGCGGCGCGGAACCGTCCCGGTCACGGCCGGACAGCCCGCTGGCCGGCAAGGTCGTGGGCATCTACTTCCGCAAGACCTCGACCCGCACCCGGACCGCCTTCTCGGCGGCCGCGCTCAGGCTCGGTGCGAACGTGATCGCCTTCGGCCCCGACGACCTTCAGTTGAACACGGGGGAGAGCAGCGAGGACACCGGCCGCGTGTTCTCCCGCATGCTCGACGCCTTGGTCGCCCGCACGGCCGACGACCCCGAGGAAATGCGGGCTTGGGCCGACCAGGACCGAATGGCCGTGGTCAACGCCATGAGCGCCGACGAGCACCCGACCCAGGCACTGGCCGACCTGACCACGCTGGCCGGGCGCTTCGGCGAGATCGAGGGCCTGCGCATCCTCTACGTGGGCGAGGGCAACAACACCGCCGCGGCGCTTGCGCTCGGCCTCACCCGCTACCGCGGCACGCACCTGGAACTGCGTACGCCGCCGGGATATGGCCTCACGCAAGACATCCGTGAGCGCGCGGCGAAGTTGGCGGCCTCCAGCGGTGCCATCGTGCACGAACAGCACGATCTCGATGACCTGTCGATGTTCGACGTCGTCTACACGACCCGGTGGCAGACGACCGGCACCACCAAGCCGGATCCCCACTGGCGCACCGTGTTCGCGCCGTTCCAGGTGACGACCGAGTTGATGGACCGCTTCCCGGACGCCGTGTTCATGCACGACCTGCCGGCCCACCGCGGCGAGGAGGTCGTGGCCGAGGTGCTCGACGGGCCGCGCAGCATCGCCTTCGACCAGGCCGAGAACAAGATGCACAGCGCGATGGCGGTGCTGGAGTGGTGCGTCGCCGGGAACGGGGCCGTTGTGCTGCGCCTGCGTAAGATCGTGCCGTTCGTGCCCGAGGACAGCTTCACGGTGCCGGACCTGCGTGACCCGCTCGACCTGTCGGCCAAGGAAGTCCGGCTGTTCACCCGGTTCTTCGGCCTGGACCGGATCACCACCGTCGGCCCGCTGTCGGTGGTGGACATCCTGCTCGCTGCCGGCGAGGAGGCGCTCGGCGGCACGGACCGCTCGCTGGTCCGCTACGTCGTCCACGCGCACACCGTGCAGCACATCGTGCCGCCGTACCTGCGCCACATGGACACCGTGCGGGAGAAGCTCGGTCTCGACGACGCGCGGGCGTTCACCATGGCCCATCAGAGCTGCGTCACCGGCCTGTACGCGCTGAAGACAGTCGAGGCGCTGCTCCGCGACGAACCGCCCGGCAGCACCGCACTGATCCTCATCGGCGAGAAGGTGGTGTCGTCGGTGATGCAACACATTCCGAACACCACCATCCTCGGCGACGCCGCCGCGGCCGCCCTGGTGTCGTTGGACGGCCCCGGCGACACGGTGTTGGGCCTGGCGCAGCGCACGCTCGGCCAGTTCCACGCGGCCGGCGACATGACGCCGGAGCAGCAGGGCCGCTACCACGAGAGCTACGTCCCGGCACTCGCCGCGGTCATGCGGGATGCCGTGCAGGACGCCGGGATCACGCTCGACGACGTGTCACTGGTGTTGCCGCACAACGTGAACCGGTTCTCGTGGAGCGAAACCGCCCGGCTGCTCGGCCTGCCGCTGACCCGGATCTACCTGGAGAACATCCCGCGGATGGGGCACTGCTTCTCGGCCGATCCGTTCGTCAACCTGGCGACCGCGCGCGCCGAGGGGGCGACCACACCGGGCGACACGGTGTTGCTGGCATCGGCCGGCCAGGGCGGCACGTTCGCCGCCGCCGTCGTGCGAACAGGGGAAGACCATGGCTGACAGCTTCACCGCGAGACTGAAGACGGCGCTGGTCGGCGATCCGACCGCGAGATTCGTCTACCTCAACAACTTCGAGGTCGAGCGCGCCTGGGGCCAGGACGAGCCCGGTCTGCCCGGCGCCGGCCTGTCGTTCTCCGCCGCCATGGTGAATCGTATGGAGGAGGTCGGCGTCCTGCTGGCCGACGACCACGACGCCGTTGTCCTCAAGGGCCCGCTCGATCCCGGCCACGCGGACTACCTGCGCGGCCTGGGCGTCGCCGCCGGCCGGCAGCTGGTCGTGGACAACAACGAGCCCCAGCGGTCCATCACCGGCGACGTCCTGGCCTCGCCACGGCTGCTGGCCGAACTCGCCTCGATGGCCGACGGCCGCACGTACCTGATGCCGTTGGGCGTCTCGGCCGACGAGGAAAGGCTGGCCGCGGTTACCGGCCTGCCGCTGGCCGCGCCGAGCGCCGGCGTGTGCAAGCAGGTCAACGGCAAGATCTACAGCCGCGAGCTGGTCAACGCCGCCGGTCTGACGGCCGTGCCCGGGGCCGAGTGCCGCACGCTCGACGAGCTCGCCGCGGCCCTCGACACCCACGCCGGCGAAGGCACCCGGGTCGTGGTCAAGGAATCGCTCGGCGTTTCCGGCCGCGGCATGGTCGTGCTGGACAGCCCCAAGCGTGCCTCGCAGCTGCTGCGGCTGCTCCAGCGCCGCGGCTCGGACACCGTCTCGCTGGTCGTGGAGAGCTGGATCGACAAGGTCGCCGACCTGAACTACCAGTTCATCCTCGGCCGCGGCGGCGAAATCCGCTTCGAAACCGTCAAGACCGCCTTCACCGAGAACGGCGTGCACCGCGGCCACCTGTTCCCGCCGGCGCTCAGCGCCGCCCAGGTCGGCGAGCTGGAGGCGGCTGCCTCGGTGCTCGGTAAGACCTTATCGGCTGATGGGTATTACGGCGTCGTAGGAGTGGACGCCATGCTCGGCGTCGACGGCACGCTCTACCCCTGTCTGGAGATCAACGCCCGGTTCAACATGGCGACCTACCAGAACCGGGTGGCCGAACGGCTGGTCGGCGAGGGTCGTTTCGCCCTGGCCGGGACGTTCGACCTGAAGCCGGCGCGGGCGCACAGCTTCGACGAGGTCCGCGCCGCGCTGGGATCGCTGCTGTTCGAGGGCGGGCGGGGCGTGCTGGTGAACAACTTCTCCACGCTGAACGCCGCCGTGCTGGCCGGGGCCGGTGCGTACGGGCGGGTGTACGCGATCTGCGTCGGCGACAGCGTGGACGAGGTCCGGACGATCAGCGCCGACGCGGAGTCGGCCCTGCGAGGGATGGTGGAGACGCCGTGAACTGGAACCAGATAGCCGCGGAGCACGGCACCCCGACCTACGTGTACGACGGCGACCACCTGAACCAGCACCTCAGGGAGCTGCGAGCGGCGCTGCATCCGGCGCTGGAGGTCTTCTTCTCGCTGAAGTCCAACCCCAACCGTGGCGTCTACGACGTGCTGCGGGCCGCCGGTGCCCGGGCCGAGGTGTCTTCGCTGGCCGAGCTGCGCACGGTGTTGGCCGCCGGCACCGATCCCGGCGACATCGTCTTCCTCGGGCCGGGCAAGAGTCCGGCGGAGATCGAGGCGTGCATCGAGGCCGGTATCTATGCGCTGGTCTGCGAATCCTTGCCGGAGCTGGCGCAGATCGACGAGGCAGCGGGGCGGCGGGGCGTGCGGCAGCGGGTGCTGCTGCGGGTCAACCCGGCGTTCTCCGTGAAGGGCTCGCGGCTGACGATGGGCGGCAAGCCCCGCCAGTTCGGTATCGACGAGGCGACCGTGCTGGCCGCCGGGCCGTCGCTGGGCGAGTTCGCGCATGCCGATGTGGCCGGTGTGCAGGCGTATCTGGGCACGCGGATCCTGGACGCGGACGTGGTCGTCAAGAACACCGCGTACATCCTGGACCTGGCCGAGCGGATCGCGGCCGCCACCGGGATCCGGCTGGACGCCGTGGACATCGGCGGCGGCCTCGGCGTCGCCTACTTCGACGGTGAGCAGGACCTGGACCTCGCGGCGCTGACCAAGGAGCTCAACCCGCTGATCGAGCGGTTCACCGCGGCCCACCCCGACACACGGATGATCATGGAGTCGGGGCGGTATCTCACGGCCGACGCCGGCACGTACCTGATGCGCGTGCGCTACGTGAAGGAGTCGATGGGGGAGAAGTTCGCCGTCACCGACGGCGGGACCCACCACCACATGGCGGCGGTCGGCATCGGCTCGTTCGTCAAGCGCAACTTCCCGATCGAGCTGCTGTCCCGGTCGGCCGAGTCCACCGAAAGCTGGAACGTCACCGGGCCGCTGTGCACGCCCAACGACACCGTCGCCAAGGGCGCTCGGCTGCCGTCGCTGGAAGCCGGCGATCTGCTCGGCGTGCGGCGCTCCGGTGCGTACGGGCCGTCGGCGTCGCCGGTGTACTTCCTCAGCCACGGCCACCCGGCCGAGGTCGTGGTGCGGCACGGCCGGACCTACCTGGTCCGCCGCCGCGACACCGTGGACGACGTGCTGGCCAAGCAGTCCACCCATCCCGACCTGAGCACTCACGAAGGAGTCTGAACCATGCCGGACATCGACGACGACACGCGCGCCGTGGTCAAGCAGGCGCTGGTCGACGTGCTGGAGAAGGACCTGCCCGAGCTGACCGACGACACCCGGTTGTTCGGCGACCTCGGCCTGGACTCGACCAGCGTCATCGACCTGCTGATGTCCCTCGAGGACTCGGTCGGCCTGCTGATCGACCCGGACGAGCTGACCGCGGAGGCGTTCGACACCTTCGGCACGCTGACCGGGTACGTGGCGAGCTGCCTCGCCGCCGCCCAGGAGCCGGTGGGCTGACCGATGTGGCTGCGCCGCCCGGCCGTCCGGGCCTTCGCCGACCGCGCGCATGTTCCGTCCACTGTGGAATCGCGGTTCATGACGGACTATCTGGCCGAGTTCGGCGTGCGTCCCGACTGGGACCGGCACGCGCGGGGCGGCGGCAACTCGTTCATCCAGATGAGCACCGAACTGGTGGCGGGCTTGGATCTGCCGCCGCTGGACGCCGCGGTGCTGGCCTACCACCTGCCCGATCTCAAGGTGGTCGAGGTCGCCGGGTGTTTTCTGACCGAGCACTGCGACGGCAGCCCGACCGTGTTCTCGGTTGCCGGTCAGGGCGTCGGGGCGCCGTTCACGGCATTGCGGATCCTGCGGTCGATGCAGGTGGCGGGCGAGCTGAGGGATGGGGCGGTGTTCGTGTTCGACCAGTCGACGATTCCGTATCGGGATCCGGACACGGATGACAACGACGTCCGTGACAGCGCGGTGTTGTTGTGCACGGGCATCGACGACGGAGTCGTGTTGGACTTCGTGTCCGAGCAGCCGGTTGTCGACGTGGTCGATGCTGTAACCCTTGTGCTGCAACAGAATCCCTGCGCTCGCGTGGTGGCCGGTCACATGCTCGCCGTCAGGCTCGGTGACGAGTTCCTGACGCGGCACGGGATCGTCGCCGGACCATCGCGGCAGCTGTGCACGAGCGCGTGGGCGGCGGCCGCCGAGCACTGGCCGACCGATTCGCCAGTGGTCGTCGCCGACTACGACCCGCATGCCGGCCGCCTGTTCCAGGCCGGAGTGAGACCGGGGGCGCTGTTATGACCGTATTGGCTCCCGGTCTGGCCGATGTGCTTGCCGGGTTGGACATCGCGGCTTTCGCCCCTCGGGGCGTCGCCGTGGTGCCGGTCTCCGAGGTGCCCGACGACGCTGAGGTCGTACCCAACAACCTGGCCGCGCGGGAGGGTTTGGCGCTGGTACGGATTCCCGGCGCCGACGGCCCCGGGCTCACCGGCCGGCGGGCCGCCGCATTGGCCGAGGTCCGGCTGGCTGTGCTGCGACAGATGCTGGAACTGGCCGTGATGCGGTTGTCCGGTCGCAGTTTCGCCGGCGTGCCGCTGATCGAGCAGCAGCTGGTCATCGGCGCCCTGGCCGACGTGATCACCGGTGCCGAACTGGCGTCGTCACTGGCCGACGACGCCCCGGCCGCGGCCCGGCACGAGTGGCTGACCGAGGCCGGCTGGACGGTCACCAAGTTCTTCGGGGCCGAGGGCTACATCGCCGACCACCCGGTGCGCAGCCTGTACGTGTCCACGCTGGTCGCGGACGTCTGGATCGCCCGCGACGCGGAAGGCGGGTGGTGACCGGTGTTCGAGCTCGACGACAAGTTCCGCGCGCTGCGCGGGGCCAGCGCCGATATGGCCGCTGAGCTGCGAGAACACGCCCTCGCGGTGGACGCCGACCCGTACGACATGAAGCCCCATCTCGATGTGGCGGCGTTCAGGCTGATCCGCGAGTTCATGATCCCGCTGCGGTTGACCGACGGCCCGCCGCGCATCGGCCGGCACGAATTCTCGCCGGGAACCTGCCTGCAAGGCATCGTGTGGTCGCTGGAGTTCGCGTACGGCGATCCCGGCATGGTGCTCGCCGCGCCGGGGTCGAGTCTGGCCGGCGTGCTCGTCGACCAGTTGGGCAACGCCGCGCAGCAGGAGCACTTCTACGGCGCGTTGGCCGACGGCGCCACCTGGTCGTTCTTCGGCATGACCGAGCCGGACCGGGGCAACGACGCCGCCGGGCTGGAAACCGCGCTGCGGCAGGAAAGTCCCGACCTGTACCGGCTGACCGGCACCAAGAAGTACATCGGCAACGGATCACGCGGCGCGATCGGTGTCGTGTTCGCCCGTACCGGCAGCGGTCCGCTGTCCATCCGTGCGGCCATTGTCGAGGCCGGCGCGCCCGGGTTCGTGACGACGCCGCTGGACATGGTCGGGCTGCGCGGCGCGTGCCTGGGCGAGATGCGTATGCAGGACGTCCCGGTACCGACGGAGATGCTGCTCGGCGGGCACCTGCCCGCTACCCGTCGCGGGTTGTGGGGCGCTGTTCGCGTGTTCAACACGATGCGGGCCCACGTCGCCGCCTTGGCCGTCGGCACCGGTCTGGCGCTGGTCGATCTCGTACGGGCCGAGCGGCCCCTCGTCCCCGGTGCCGACGATCTTGCCGCTCGCCTGGAGGCGTGCCGGCAGCTCGTGTACACCGCCGCCGCCTCGGTCGACCGGGACCGCAATGCCGCCGGGCCGTCGAGCGTGGCCAAGTCGGCCGCCGCCGCGTTGGGGCACGAGGTCAGCCGTTGGGCGGTGCGATCGCTACCCCCGAGGCGATCGTGGCGCATCCGCTGCTGGAGAAGTGGACCCGTGACGTCTGCTCCTTCGAGTTCATGGAGGGCACCACCGACATCCAGCGCCAGCACGTCGCCAAGGCTTACCTGAAGGGCCGACGCCCGAACTCCAAAGGATGACCATGGATCTCAGTCTGTTCTTCTTCGCCGACACCGCCGCCACGGCAGGCTGTTACGACCTGCTGCTGGCCAGCGCCCGTTTCGCCGACGCCAACGGCTTCTCGGCGGTGTGGACGCCCGAGCGGCATTTCCACTCCTTCGGCGGGCAGTACCCCAACGCCGCCGTGATCGGCGCCGCGTTGGCCGCCGTGACCGAGCGCGTCGGCATCCGGGCCGGCAGCGTCGTCGCGCCGTTGCACCATCCGGCCCGTATCGCCGAGGAGTGGTCCGTCGTCGACAACCTGTCCAACGGGCGCGTCGGCGTGTCCTTCGCCTCCGGTTGGCACAAGGTCGACTTCGTGGTGCGGCCCGAGAACCATGCCGACCGCAAGCAGATCATGTTCGATTCGGTCGAGACCGTTCGGCAGTTGTGGCGTGGCGACGAGGTCAAGTTCCCCGACGCCGAGGGCGGGCACACCGCCGTGCGCCTCTATCCGCCGCCCGTCCAGCCCGAGCTGCCTATCTGGATCACCGCCGCCGGCTCGCCCGACACCTTCCGCACCGCCGGGCGGATGGGCGCCGGCATGCTCACCCACCAGCTCGGCCAGAGCCACGACGCCTTGGCGTCCAACATCGCCCTCTACCGTTCCGAGCTCGCCGCCACCCGCGGCCCCGACGCCCGCGGACACGTCGCCGTCATGCTCCACACCATGATCGGCACCGACCGCGACCAGGTCCGCGACACCGTTCGCGAGCCTTTCAGCAACTACCTGCGCAGCTCCATCGACCTCATCGCCCGTGACACCGTCGGCGCCGCCCCCGGCGACTTCGACCTCAGCCGTCTGCCCGCCCGGGACAAGGAGTTCATGGTCCGGCTGTCCTTCGACCGCTACTTCAACGACGCCGGCCTCTTCGGCACCGTCGACGACGGCGTCGAGGTGGTCCGCCGCTTGCGGTCCATCGGCGTCGACGAGATCGCCTGCCTCATCGACTTCGGCGTCGAGCAGGACACCGTGCTCCGCAACCTCCACCACCTCGGCGACCTCCGCTCGCGCATCGCCCACGCGTGACCCCGGTCACGCAGGGAAGGACGCCTTACCTGCATCCAATGCAGGTAAGGCGTCCTTCCCTGCATTGGGGTCAGGTCAGCACGGGGCCGTTGTCGGGGCGGGACGGGCGGCTGCGGCGGGGGTCGAGGTGGACGAAGACGCGGTGCAGCCAACGGTCGTGGCCGTCGTAACGGGGGGTGAAGGCGACGCGGCCGTGGACGACGAGTCGGTTGTCGACGAAGACCATGTCGCTGGGGCGGAGCACGAGGTCGGTGCGGACCTCGACGAGGGCGTCACGGAGGCGGGAGAGGGCCTGGGCGGCCTTGTCGTCGAGGGCGGTGGTGGCGGAGAAGTCGACGCAGATGTCGGGGTCCTCGGGGTCGCCGAGGAGGACGGCGCTGGGGGAAGAGGTGTCGGCGGAACGGAAAGAGGGCGGGGCGGCGGTGGAGAAGCGAGGCTCGCGGAGGGTGGTGACGTCGGCGTCGTCGAGCAGGGGCAGAGCGCGGCGGATGGCGGCGACCTGGGTGCCGACGCGGTCCTGGTGGGCGGGGCGAAGGCACAGGAGGCCGACGTAGTCGGGGCGGTGGGGGTGGAAGGCGTTCTCGGTGTGGAGCTCGAGCGGCACGGAGCCGCCGTTGCTCTGGGTGGTGGCCAAAGACCGCACGGGGATGACGTTCTGCACCAACGCGCCGTGCTTCTCGTCACGGTAGGCGATGACCTCGCCGAGCTGCTGGCCCAACAGCATGGCGGTGGCGGCGGCGATGGTGGCGGCGCGCTCGACGGAGTCCTTGACGGTGGGTGTCGGCGGCAGGCGGTCGGCGGCGATGGGGAGATTGCTGATCGTCAAGGTCCCGTCGATGCCGGGATCGTGGCGGAAGGCGCGGATGGCCTCGCTGAGCCGAGACGGGAGCTGGCAGCTGGCGGTACGGGCGAGGTCGACCCAGCCGGCGTCGTCGACCAGGGCCGGCGGGGTGTGGGTGAGTCGCTCGGCCAAGGTGTGCAAGGCCGAACGCTCGTGGTCGCTGAGCGCCAGGCCGAAGGTTTCACCGGGACGATCGGTGAGCGCAGTCGTCAACGCAGGTCTCCATTCTCGCCGGGAAATGCGTTGACTGTCGCTGGCCCGCCCGCACGGTCTCCAGGCAGTGGACCGGCAACTTGGTCCCGACCACTTGCCGGTGCGGATGCCTGGCTGGAAACCCCGTGCCACAGCAGGATTCGGGGAGGACAGCGCCGAGGAAAGGGTTGCGGGATGACCGAACTGGACTCCGTACGGCTGTCCTGCCACGCGGTGCAACACCTGATCTGCGAGATCTGGAGCGGCTACTTCGGTCGCGAGGTCTCGCCCTACGACGATTTCTTCGACCTGGGCGGCGATTCGCTGGCGATGATCGACGTGGTGGTGGCGGCCCGAGGTTACGGGCTGCCGCTGCGGAGTTCCGTCGCGTTGAGGAATCCGAGCCCGGCTCGGCTTGCCGAGAGCCTGACGGTGGGTGCGTCCTCGGTGGTCGAAGTGCCGGCGCTGCTTGCGGATTCGCCGGCCGGAGCCGTGGAGCCGCGGATCGAGGCCGTCGCTGACGGGGTGGGCGATGCGTTGTATGTCGTGCACTCGGACAGTCATGTCGAGGCCGAACGGGCGGCGATCGCGGGCTGGGGGAGTGAGCGGCCGGTAAGAGCTTTTCGTTTGCTGGCCGGGAACATGGCAGAGCAGTTCGTGACGGCCGTGCGGCGGGAACAGGCAGCGGGGCCGTATCGGCTGGCGGGTTTCGGCCAGGGCGCGGTGGTGGCGTACGAGATGGCGTGTCGATTGAAGGACGTGGCGTTGCTGGCGTTGGTGAAGCCGGCCGGCGGTCCGGTGGCCGATACGGATCGGTTGCTGCACGAGCGGATCGCGGCGATCGCGGCACGGTTCGGGCTTGGCGGTGGTGAGAGCGTCGAGCAGATCCACGCCGAGATGCGCGCCGCCGGTTGGTATGACGACACCGTGCGGCCGGCGGATCTGCCGGCGCGACAACGGGTTTGGGCTCAGCTGGAGACGGCGGCGCGCAGCTACCGATACCACGAGCTGAACGTCCCGACGTTGCTGTTCGACGACGTCATGGACGCGGATGGCCCGACCGAGCAGGCACTGCGCGCCGGCGCGAAGGAGCTGGAGATCCTCCGCGTCGACTACGGACTCGAATCCCCGCACGCCGTCATCGGCGACCCGATGGTGGCGCGGGCCATGAGAAAGGCGTTGGCAGCATGAACAACCGGTGGATAGCCCGGCCGCGCCGGGCGGCGTCGCCGAGGCTGCGCCTGATCTGCTTCCCGCACGTCGGCGCGGGCGCGGCGGCCTTCAACTCGTGGCTCGACCACCTGCCCGAAGACGTCGAACTGTGCGCGGTGCGGCCGCCGGGGCGGGAGAACCGGCTGCGTGAGCCGCTGGTCGAGGACGGCCGGGAACTGCTCGACCAGTTGGAGCCCATTGTCGCGCCGTTGCTGGACGTGCCGTTCTTCGTGGTGGGGCACTGCTCGGGCAGTGTGCTGGCGTACGAGTTCGTGCGGCGGCTGCGTGATCGCGGCGCGGCCCTGCCGGAGCGGGTCGTGCTGTCGTCGGCCGAAGGCCCCACGGTGCGCCAGATCGACGACCCATTGCACCTGCTGCCGCGAGGCGAACTGCTGCGGCGAGTGGTCAAGTACGGCGGCATGGCCGAAGAAGTGCTGGCCGATCCCGAGCTGATGGACATGTTCGAGCGGATCCTGCGTGCCGACTACCGAGTGATCGAACGGCTGGCGTACTCGCCGGGGCCGGCGCTGGACGTGCCGATCACGGTGATCGGCGGTCGGCGCGACGAGTTCGTCAGCCAAGAAGCCATGTCCGCCTGGGAAGCCGAGACGACGGCCGGGTTCGAGCTGCGGCTGCTGGACGCGGGCCACTATGTGCTCGCCGAGGCCGGCGCGGTGATCGGGCAGCTGGTGGGAGGCGAAGCGTGAGCGTGACGAATTTCCGGCTGCCGACGGCGTGGCGGTCGGCCGAGGTCGAGACCGTCGAGGTGCCCTACGACGAGTCGCAGGACGTGCTGGCGGCCCACCACCGGGTGCTGAGTGTGGTGACCGATGATTCGGCCGGAGAGCAGGCCTTGTTCACCACCGGGTCGATCGACGAGCGATACGCGCTC
The DNA here is from genome assembly GCF_028622115.1 of Kutzneria chonburiensis. NCBI lineage: Bacteria > Bacillati > Actinomycetota > Actinomycetes > Pseudonocardiales > Pseudonocardiaceae > Kutzneria > Kutzneria chonburiensis. The sequence continues at coordinate 3,331,719 of NZ_CP097263.1, read as the reverse complement.
TGTGTTGCCGCGCGCAACGGAGTGCTTACGCTGCATGGGTTTGGCGCGGCCAGGCTGGCCGAGCTGTACCGGGCGGCGCTGGCTGATGGTGACTACTTGCCCGCTGCTGAACGGGAATCCGTGCTCAGCCGCTGGAGCGTGGGGCCGAGTGCCGAGCGCGGGCCGGAGACGGTGATCGACCTGTTCCAGGCGCAGGTGGCGCGGACGCCGGACGCCATTGCCGTGCGGGTGGACGGTGAGTCGATCAGCTATCGGGAGCTGGATCACCGCTCGAACCAGTTTGCTTGGCGGCTCAACGGATTGGGCGTGACCACGGAGTCGCCGGTCGGGGTGTGCCTGCGGCGGTCGGCCGACCTGCTGCCGGTGATCCTGGGCATCTGGAAGGCCGGCGGGGCCTACCTGCCGCTGGATCCGGAGCTTCCCCCGCAACGATTGCACCGCATGATCGAGGCGGCCGACGCGGCGCTGGTGGTGACGAGAAGCGAGCACCTCGGCGTGGTGGGCAGCGCGAAACTGCTGCTCCTGGACGAAGAACAGCCGATGGCTGACGGGCCGATCGATGTTTCCGTTGGGGCGCGACAACTCGCGTACGTGATCTACACGTCCGGCTCGACCGGCACGCCCAAGGGCGTGATGGTCGAACACGGCAATCTCGTCAACTATCTACTGTGGACGGTCGACGAGTACGCGGCGCGCGGCACCGGCGGGTCGGCGTTCTTCACGTCGATCACCTTCGATCTCGGCATCCCGAGCCTGCTGACGCCGCTGCTGGTCGGCCAGACCGTCGACCTGCTGCCGGATCCACTCGACACGGCCGATCTCGGCGCGCTGCTCGTCGCCGGCGCACCGTACAGCTTCCTCAAGATGACCCCGGGCCACCTCAACCTGCTCACCCTCGATCTCGGTGCCGACGAGGCCCGCGGCGTGGCCGGCCTGGTGATCGCCGCCGGTGACGCGTTCCCGACCGAGCTGGCCCGGCGCTGGACCGAGCTGGCCGGCACGCCGGTGGCCACCGAGTACGGGCCGACCGAGATCACCGTCGGCAACTCCGGCCAGGTGATCACCGATGATCGCGGCGACGGCCTGATCCCGTTGGGCCAGGCCATTCCCAACACCAGCATGTACGTGCTGACCGAGGACCTGGAGCCGGCCCCGGTCGGCGTGCCGGGCGAGGTGCACATCGGCGGCCTCGGCGTGTCCCGTGGCTACCTGGGCGATCCGGCCCTGACCGCGACCAGGTTCGTGCCGGATCCGTACGGGCCGCCCGGCGCGCGCCTGTACCGGACCGGCGACCGGGCGCGCTGGCAGCCGACCGGGGACCTGGAGTTCCTCGGGCGCGGCGACGGGCAGGTGAAGATCCGCGGCTATCGGGTGGAGCTGGGCGAGATCCAGGAGACGTTGCGGCGGCGGCCCGAGGTCGAGGACGCGGTGGTGATCGCGGTCGAGCAACCGCGCCGGCCGCCGCGGCTGACGGCGTTCGTGCGGGGCAGTGTGTCGGCGCCGGAGCGGCTGCGGGCCGACCTGGCCGCCGAGCTGCCCGCGCACATGGTGCCGGCCGAGATCGTGCTGGTCGACGGATTCCCGTTGACGGCCAACGGAAAAGTCGACACCCGGGCCTTGGTCGAGAGCAGTGGGGAGAAGCGGTGAACCACCAGGTGGTCGTCAACCACGAGGAGCAGTACTCGCTGTGGCCGGCCGACCGGCAGCCGCCGGCCGGCTGGCGCGCCGTCGGGTACACCGGCGGCAAGGACGAGTGCCTGGCCCACATCGCCGAGGTGTGGACCGACATGCGACCGCTGAGCGCCCGGCCATGACGCCGCTGCTGCCGGAGCTCGTCCTTGAGCGGGCCGGGGAGTGCCCGGACGCGACCGCCGTGCGGTCCGACCGGGGCGACCTCAGCTACCGCGAGCTGGTGCGGACGGCGCGCCGCATCGCGTACGGGCTGACCGAACGCGGCGTCGGTGTCGAGTCGATGGTCGGCGTGCTGGTCTCGCCGGGGCCGGACATGGTGGCCTGCCTGCTGGGCATCTGGCTGGCCGGAGCCTGCTACGTGCCGCTCGACCCGATGGCCCCGGCCACGCGCCTGCGTGACGTGATCGCACTGGCCGACCCGGCGCTGATCATCGTCGACGATCAGCGGGCGGCCGATCGGCTGGGCTTCGGTGTCACGGTGACGCAGTTGGTCGGCACCACCGACTTCGTGCCGCTGCCGTACCGGCTGACGACGGCCCGCCGAGCGGCGTACATGATCTTCACCTCAGGCTCGACGGGGAGCCCCAAGGGGGTGGTCGTCGAGCACGAAGGCATCGCCAACCGGGTGCAGTGGGGCGTGCGGACGCTCGGGCTGACCGCCGACGACCGGGTGCTGCAGAAGACGCCGCTGACCTTCGACGCGGCCGGCTGGGAGATCTTCGCGCCGCTGATCTGCGGCGCGGCGGTGACCTTCGGCCGGGCTGCGGCCGGGCGGGACGCCGGCGAGCTCGTGCGGTCGATCCGGGAGCGCCAGATCACCGTGTTGCAGGTCGTGCCGACCATGTTGCGGCTGCTGGCCGTCGAGGCCGATCTTTCCTCCTGCGCGAGTCTGCGGGTGATCTGCTCGGCCGGCGAGGCGTTGCAGGCCGAGCTGTGCCAGCGCGTGCTGGAGCGGGTGGACGTGCGGATCCTCAACACGTACGGGCCCACCGAGTGCTCGATCGACGTCCTGTCGGCGTGGTTCGACCGGGCGCAGGAGACCGGTCCGGTGCCGATCGGCCGGCCCATCGACAACACCCGTGTCCAGGTGGTGGACGACGAGCTGTATGCCGGTGGCGCCGGCGTCGGCCGTGGCTATCACCGCGATCCGGCGCAGACGGCCGAGCGCTTCGGGCCCGATCCGGACGGTCCCCCCGGTTCCCGGCGGTACCGAACCGGGGACATGGTCCGGATCCTTGACGACGGCGCGCTGGAGTTCGCCGGCCGGGCCGATGGCCAGGTCAAGATCAACGGCGTCCGGGTCGAGCCGGGCGAGGTCGAGGCGGCCCTGGAGTCGCATCCCGAGGTCGTCGAGGCCGCGGTCAAGGCGGTCACCGACCCGCATGGCGCGCAACGGCTCGCGGCCTGGGTGGTGGCGTCGCGGACCGACGGGCTAACGGCCCACCTGCGGGAACGGCTGCCGTCGGCGCTGGTGCCGACCATCGTGACCACGGTGGATGCGTTGCCCCGCACGTCCAGCGGCAAGACGGACCGGGCGCGGCTGCCGGAACCGGACTGGTCGTCCGGTACGCCGACCACTGGCGCGACGACCGCCGAGGAACGCATCGTGCTGGCGGCCTGGCGGCAGCTGCTCGACGTGGAGCAGATCGGCCTTGACGACGACTTCTTTCGGCTGGGCGGGCATTCGCTGCTGATGACCCGGCTCGCCGCCGCACTGACCGAGGCATCCGGACTGGCCCTCGACTTCCGTGAGTTGCACTATGCGTCGACCGTTCGGGACCAGGCGCGGCTGCTGAGCAAGGCGGTCGAGGCGCAGCCGATCGAGGTGCTGCCGGCCGGCGCCCGCCTGGCCCTGTCGCACGCTCAGGAGCGCTTCTGGCTGCTGGATCAGATGGACCCCGGCAGCCCCGAATACCTGCTGCCGATGCTGGTGTGGCTGCCGGCGGACGTCGCCGAGGAGGCTGTGGAGACGGCATTGGCCGAGCTCATGGCCCGGCACGAGGTGCTGCGGACGCGGTACTCGATGGACGCCGACGGGCTGGTGGCCGTGGTCGAACCGTGGGTCGAGGTGCCCCTGCGATGCGTCGACACGACGACGGACCAGGTCGGCAAGATCGTCACCCGGGAGCTGTCCTACGGCTTCGACCTGCGCTGGGCGCCGCTGTTCCGGGCGACGCTGGTCCGTGACGGCGGCGATGAGCAGCTGCTTCTGTTGGTGTGTCAGCACATCATCTGTGACGGCTGGAGTGCGCGGATCCTGGAGCAGGAGCTGCGTTCCTTTCTGGCCGGCGCAAAGCCGCCGGCGTTGCCGCTGCGGTACGTCGATGCCGTGGCCTGGCAACGGAATCAGGTCACCAAGGAGCTGCTGGCCGAGCAGCTCGCCTACTGGCGTGAGACGCTGGCCGACCTGCCGGTGCTCGAACTGCCGACCATGCGGACACGGGACGCCCGGCGCAGCATCGACGGCGCCGCGGTCGGCGTCGACCTGCCGGCGGCGGAACTGCTGGCCATCGGGCGCAGTGCCGGGGCGACGCCGTACGTAGTTTTCCTTACCCTGTGGACGATTCTGCTCGCGAGGGCGGCGGGCAGCTGGGATTTCGGCGTCGGATCGCCGCATGCCGGCCGGACCCGTCCGGAGCTGCACGACCTGGTCGGGCTGTTCATCGACGTGGTGGTGATCCGCGCCGGCCTGACGCCGGACCTGACGTTCGCCGAGGCGCTGGCCGAGGTGGAACACGCCTGCCGGGAAGGCTTTGCCCGGCACGCGGCCCCGTTCGAAGCCGTGGTGGACGCGGTGTCGACCGGCCGCGACCTGTCGCGAACCCCGTTGTACCAGGCCTATTTCACGCTCGCCGGGGACGACCTGGTCGGGCAGCAGCGCCACGAGCGGGACAGCGAGCTGCTCGGCGAGGCCTGGACGGTCGCCCGGACCGACCTGTCGCTCACCGTGTGGCCGACGGCGGACGGCCGCTACGGCGGCGCCCTGGAATACGCGTCCGCGCTCTACGACAAGGCCACGGCGACCAGCCTGGCGACCGAACTGCGGGCGCTCGCCGAGCGTTTCGCCGAGGATCCCGACCTGGAGGTGGGTGCCGTGCTGACGGAGAAGCGAAGTCCGCTCCAGGAGGCGGCGTTGCAGTTCATCCGCGAGCTGCTCAAGCGCGAGGACATCGAGCTCGACGACGACGTGCTGGCCAAGGGCGGCACCTCGCTGCTGGTGGCCCGCCTGCTGTGGCGGGTGCAGACGACGTTCGACGTGGACGTCTCGATGCGGTCGTTCTTCGACCAGCCGACGGCAGCCGGCTTGGCCGCCGAGATCGAGCGGCTCATGCAGGCGGAACTCGAGACCGGGGAGGAGGCCTGATGGCGCTCGACGGCAAGCTGAAAGCCCTTGTCCAGCAACGGTTGCAGGCCGCCGCTGCGCGCCGCACGATCCCGGCGGCCGACCGGAGCCGGCCGCTGCCGCTGTCGGCCGGCCAGCGGCAGATGTGGGTGCTGCACCAGATCGACCCGGCGAGCCCGGCCTACCTGATGAGCTGGGTGCTGCGCCTGACCGGGCCGCTCGACGTCGAACGCCTGCGCCGGGCGTGGGAGGAAGTCGTTGCCCGGCACGAGATCCTGCGGACCCGGTACGCCGACGACGGCGAGCCGGTGCAGACCGTCGACCCGGCCGGGCGGTTCGAACTGCGGATCATCGACGTTGCCGGCGGCGAGGACCGGGCCCGGCAGATCGCCGACTGGGAGCGGACCAAGCCGTTCGATCTCACCGCGCAGCACCCGGTCCGGGTTACTGTGCTGCGGGTCGATCCCGAGCTGCATCTCGTGGTCGTCACGATCCACCACATCGCCTGCGATGCTGTGTCGTACCAACAGATCGCCGCCGAGGTGAGCGCGGTGTACACGGGGCGCGAACTGTCCGATGTGGACGTTCAGTACGCCGACTTCGCGGCCTGGGAGATCGCCGCCAAGGCGAGCGGGGCGCTGCGGCCGGACCTGGACTACTGGCGGGATGCCCTGGCCGACGTAACGGAGTTACCGTTACCTCTGGACCGGGCGCGGACGGCGAAGCCCGACTGGCGTGGCGGCGTGGTCGACGTGGCGATCAAGCCGGCGACCGCGGAAGCCGTGCTGGCGTTGGCGGCCGAGCATCGCGCTTCGCCGTACATGGTGCTGTTGGCGGCGTATCACGCGCTGCTGGCCAAGATCTCCGGCAGCGACGACGTGACCGTCGGCGTGCCGGTGTCGGCGCGGACCGTCCCCGAGCTGGACGACCTCATCGGCTACCTGGTCAACACCGTCGTCGTCCGGTCGTGGCACGAGAAGGACCAGAGCTTCGCGGATCTTCTGACTCAGGTCAGAGAATGCTTCCTTGACGCCCTCGACCACCGGACGGCCCCGTTCGTCTTGGTCGTCGACGAGGTCAACCCGGCCCGCGGCACCGGCACGAATCCGCTGTTCCAGGCCGGTTTCGACATGGACGCGGCCGACCAGCCGAGCGCCTTCCGGTTCGAGGGCCTGCGCACCGAGGAACTCGGCCTGTCCGCCGAGCCGGCGGCCAAGTTCGACCTCACCCTGCACGTGCTCGAAGGCCCGGGCACGGAGCTGTCGGCGGTGCTGGAGTACGCCGCCGCCGTGATCGACGAGACGACAGCCCGCGGCTGGGCGGCCTACTTCGAGGCGCTGTTCGACGCCGTGATCGCCGATGCGGGGGAGCCGTTAGCCCAGATCCACGGGCGGCTGCTCGGCTTGCTGCCGGAACGTCGGGTGGCTGAGATTGCCGATGCCGCGCCGCAGGTCAGCGTGCCGGCGGAGCTGCTGGCCGGCATCCATCGGACGTGGTGCGAGGTGCTGGCGACCGACAACGTCGACGTCCGGGACAACTTCTTCGACGTCGGCGGCGACTCGCTGCGGGCGGTGGCCCTGGCCGGCAAGCTCAAGGCCGACGGGCTGGACGTGTCCGCCGCCGACATCTTCGAGCACCAGACCATCGAGGAGCTGGCCCAGGCCTGTGCGGCGCAGCAGGGCCCGTCCGAGCAGTTCGCGCTGGTCGAGCCGTTCGCGCAGATCACCGCCGAGGACCGGGCCGCGCTGCCGGACGACGTCGTGGACGCCTATCCGCTGGCCGCGATGCAGCTCGGCATGCTGATCGAGCTGCGCGCCCGGCCGGACGTCAACACGTACCAGGACAGCACGTCCTACCTGATCCGCGACGAAGTGCGGCTGGATACCGTTGCGCTGCAACAAGCTGTGCAGCTCGTGGTGGATCGGCACGAGGTGCTGCGCACGACGTTCGACCTGAACAGCTACTCGACGCCGCTGCAACTGGTGCACCGCAAGGCGACCATTGCCGTCGGCCTGCACCACCACCAGGTCGGCCCGGACGGCTGGCTGCCCGAGATGACGGCGTTCGCGGCGCAGGAACGCGGCCGGTCCATGGATCTGGCCGTCGCGCCGCTGATCCGCGTGGCCGCGCACACCTCGGACGACTCGCCGCACTGGTGGATCACCATCACGGAATGCCATCCGGTCCTGGAGGGCTGGAGCTTCCACACCATGCTGATGGAGATTCTCACCGGCTACCAAGCGATTCGTGGCGGCGGCACGCCCGTCGAACCGGATCCGGTGCCCTTCCGGTACGCCGACTACATCGCGTCCGAGGCGGCGGCGCGGCAGTCGGAACGCGACCGCGACTACTGGCGTGGCGTGGTCGAAGGCCGGGTGGATGCCGTGCTGCCGTCGGCCTGGCGGGACGGCCCGGAGACGCCGCGCGACCGGTACCAGCACATGGTCGACTTCCGTGACCTGGACGCCGACCTGCGCCGACTGGCCAGCGTGACCCGCACGTCGATGAAGGCGGTGCTGCTGGCCGCGCACCTCAAGGTCATGAGCATGATCAGCGGCCGGCGCGAGTTCTTCACCGGACTCGTCTGCGACGCCCGGCCCGAGGTCGTCGGCGCGGACCGGGTGCTGGGCATGTACCTGAACACGCTGCCGTTCCCGATGCCTGGCGGCGTGCGGACGTGGGGCGAGCTGGTGCGGGCCGTGTACGACGGGCTGACCGGGATGTGGCCGCACCGGGTCTTCCCGATGCAGGTCATCCAGCAGGAGGCCGACCCGGGCGGGCGGCTGCTCGAGGTGTTCTTCAACTACCTCGACTTCCACCAGGTCGACCGGGAGCTGATCGAGGAGGACCGGACCCTCAACGACAACGACAACGAGTTCGCGCTGCACGTCTTCACCATCGTCGGGCTGCTCAAGCTCAACACCACCAACCACTGCCTGAGCCGGGCCGCCGCCGACCGGCTGGTCAGCCTGTACCGGACGGTGTTGGAGGAGATGTCCCTCGGCCCGGACGGATCCGCCGACGCGCCGTGCCTGCCGGCGGCCGAGCTTCGGTCGGGGCCCGAGCAGGTGCTCGACGACGTGCAGCGGCCGGTGGCTACGGGCGTGGTCGGGGAGTTGTGGGGTCCCGAAGGGCGAACAGGGGAGCTCGCCCGGTTTCGGGACGACGGCACGGTGGAGAAGCTGGGGCCGATCGAGGCCGTTGAGCTGTACCGGACGCGGGAGCTGCTCGACGCGCAGCCGTCGGTGTCGGACAGCTTTGTGTTGCTGCGTAACGACAAGCTCATCGGCTACGTCCGTGTGGTGGAGGGTGCTGCGTTTGATGAGGACGCCCTGCGGCGGGCGCTGGCTGCTGGGCGGCTGGCTCGGACGTTGATCCCGGACGTGCTGATCCGCGTTGAGGACTGGCCGTTGACTGCGGATGGTGCCGTGGACCGTGATCGGCTGCCCGCGCCGGTGGCCGTCGCGGAGCCGGCGGGGGAGCGGCCGTGGGACGACGAATTCGAGGCGTTGCTGCGCAACGCGCTGGATACCGTTGGCTTCCAAGGGAAATTCACCGCGGACGTGCCGCTGTCCGACTCCGGGCTGGGGTCGTTCGGGACCGTCGGGCTGCTCGTGGCGATCGAGCAGAACTACGGCATCACCATTCCGGACGACTTCCAGATCGTCGACATGTTCCGGACGCCCCGGTCGTTGTGGGACACCATTGCCACGCTCGTCGCGGAAGTGTCGGACGGGGCCTGATGACCGCGCCGGTCGTGCGGCTGGGCCTCGTCGTCCGCGGGTCGGAGGACGAGGCCTGGCTCGCCGCCTACCAGCGGTTGCCGCTCAACCGGGCCGACCGCATGCTGCGGACCATGGCCCGGACCGCCGCCGACGTCCGCTGGCTGGCCGGTGTCGACGCTCGTACGCATCGGCTGGGGCACTATCTGGTCGGCGACCCGATGATCGTCGCTCGGGAACTCGCCGCCTATGCCCGTGCCGGCTGCCGCGTGGTCATCGTCGACGCCGACTGCGCGGATGCCGTTGTCCTCTCGTCCATTCTCGCGACACCGGAGCGTGTCCCGTGACGTTGGCTCAGCACCTCGATCCCACGACGCTCCGCCAGGTCTTCGGCGCTTTCCCGACCGGGGTCACCGCCGTCGCCGGTCTTGTTGCCGGGGAGCCGATCGGCCTCGCCGCCAACTCCTTCACTTCTGTGTCGCTGGATCCGCCGCTGGTTTCGGTCTGCATAGCGACCACGTCCGGCAGTTGGCCGTTGCTGCGGTGTGTACCTCGTATCGGTATCAGCGTTCTGGCCAGTGGTCACGAGGACATGTGCCGCCGGCTGGCTTCCCGTACGGCTGATCGTTTTGCCGGGCTTCCTTGGTGGTCAACGGATGACGGTGCCGTGTTGCTCGCCGGCGCGAGTGCCTGGCTGGAATGCTCCCCGCACCGTGAGATCGTCGCCGGCGACCATCATCTGGCGTTGCTTTCCGTGCACCGCTTGGCCTTTGACGCCGACACCGCGCCGCTTGTGTTCCATGCCAGTCGGTTTCGTCGCCTCGCCGACTGAGGGGCCGGTGATACCGGCCCCTCAGTCGTGAGGAACTAGAAGTTCGGCGTGAACGCGAGCGCCGGGACGAACTTGGCTGCGTCGATCGTGCCGTTGCCGCTGGCCAGGTCGTAGCCCGGGCCGGCGTCGAAGCCGACGACGGTGTGCGTGGTGCCGTCGCTGTTGGTGAACGGGCCGAAGGTGTTGTTGCCTTGCGTCACGTCCACCTCGCCGGTCAGGTTGCGGGCGTGGGACAGCAGGTAGAGCCGGTTGTTGATGTTGCCGAGGTCGTGGCCGGCCAGCTGGTCGGCCATCGCCACCACGCCGGCGAACTCCGGGCTCGCCTCGCTCGTGCCGCCGACCAGGTGGTAGCCGACACGGGTGGGGTCGAACGTGTAATACACCACGACCGCGCCGTCCACCGCCGCGCTCAGCGAGATGTCCGGGGTGCCGCGGTGGTTGCCGGTCACCGAGCGGACGTCGTTCTGGAAGTTCGGCCGCGGGAACACCGAGGACTGGCCGCCGCCGCCGGCCCCGCCGCCGACCGAGTTGAGGTCGTTCCAGACCACGTCGGGCTGCGTGCGGTTGCCGTTGTCGTCCAGGGTCAGCATGGTGCCGCCGATGGACGTCACCAGCGGGTCGGCCGAGGGCCAGCTGTTGACCCGCATCGTGTACAGGTCGGTGAGGTTGAGCTGGAAGTCGGTCGCGCCGTCGTCACCGGAGCTGGCCAGCACGGTCACGTTGTGGTTGGCCGCGTTCAGGAAGGCCGACCGCAGGCTCATGATCGCGCCGTTGTTCGGGAAGGTCTGCTCGGTCGCGCCGAAGCTCTGCGAGATGACGTCGCCGAGATGGTGGTCGATGGCGTAGTTCTCGGCCTTGACGATCTCCGGGAAGCCCTGCACGCCTTCGGTTTCCGACACCGGCGTCGCCTCGAGCAGGATCTTCGCGCCGGGCGCGAAGACATGCGCCCACTCCACGTCCAGAGTGGTCTCGAAGGCCCAGCCGGCCATGTCGCTGTTGGTCGGGTCGAACGGCGGCACCGGGCCGGCGTCCTGGCGGACCGTGAACGACGGCGGGTCGGGCAGGCCGAAGGTCTGGTCGAACACCTGGAGGTCGTGGGCGATCGTCGGCGAGCCGAACGCGTCCACGATCACGATCGTCTTGCCCCGGCCGTCGATACCGTGGTCGTGCAGCGCCGCCAGGTTGTAGGCCTTGGTCAGCTGGAACGGCTGGTAGCAGTGGATGCCGAAGTTGGCCAGGCAGAACGAGGTGGTCGGCGGCGTGGCCAGGGCCTTGCCGTTGCTCGGGTCGCTGTGGAACGGGTGCGGCGCCGTGGCCGGTGCCGCTGCTGTCGCTGTTGTGGCTGCTGTGGCTGCTGTCGCTGTTGTGGCTGCTGTGGTGAGTGCACCGGCCGTGGTGCCGACCACCAGGCTCAAGGCACCGGTGGCGACCACCGTCGCCGCCGCGAGCCATCGAACCGGACGTAACGCCATGGCTTCCTCCTCAACGCTGGGGAACGCACGCCCCGGGCCGTGCGCAGGGCGGCAGCCGCCCGCCCGGCTGAATAATCGCCGGTAGGTACGGTGGCGTTGCATCGGAATCGATTACTTGACTGTCTAATGGGGACAGTCGTCCTGGAAGTTCGGATTGTCCGATATGGGGTGTGGCGTCAGGCGGGTGTGGATGGGGTGGAGGCGCTGTTGGGGTGAGGTGGTGTGTGTGGCGGTGTTGGGTGGGTTTGTGGGTTGGGTTTGGTGGCCCACCCGCCCGCCCTTTGCTGGGGTTGGGTTTGGTGCGCGTGCCGTGTAGTTTCTCGGGGGTTCTTCGGTTTATGGGTCGATTTGGTGTGGAGCCTCTGCGCGATGGCCCAAGGGCTAAAAGCGGGCAGGACGAGCCTGCCCTTGGCCTGTCAATTGTACGCCATCGCGCCCCTCCGCACAAAATCGACCCAATTCGGGAGTTGGCGATCGGTGTGTGAAGGAACGGCGGTGGCTAGGTTTTGAATCCCGCTGTGCACCCTTTTTGTGGTGGCTGTGGGAAGTCCTTTTCCCGGTGCCCGTTGCCCGGTTAGTGCCGCAGGGGGCGGGTGGTGTGGTGGCGGCCGGCCGGGGTGATCCAGTGGGTGGTGCCGTCTGAATCCTGGGTCACTGTGTAGTTGTCGTGTTTGCGGTGGTGGTGCCAGGTGCAGAGCCCCTGCAGGTTGGTCGCTTGGGTGCGGCCTGTGGGCCAGGGGGTGATGTGGTCGTGTTCCTGGATGGGGAGGGTGCAGCCGGGTGCGGTGCAGGTCCCGCCGGCCCGAGCAACGGACGTCTCTTTCATCAGCGCCGTGGGCCGGTAGGTGTCGGTGCTGATCGCGGAGATCTGCTGGTACTCATCCAGCAGGAGCCCTCGGAACGGGCCGTGCATCGCGAGTTCCCGTGCTGCCTCGGCGGCGATGGGGCCATAACCAGCGAGCTGGCCGGGGTCGTTGGTCAACCCGAGCAGGGTCTCCATCGAGATCGTCACAAAGGTGCGGACGTTCCAGTTGGTGTGCTTGCCCCGCAGACGGTCCCAGAGCACATCCGAGCGCTTCTGGTCGGTGGTGCGCTCGTCCTTCGGCAGCGACTTGGCGTCGGCGCAGATCTGCTGGAACAGCTGGTGGGCCTCGACAGCGGGGAGGATCCAGGTCAGTTTGGCCATGCCGTCGGGCAAGGCAGAGAGCCCGACCTGCCGGTCGTCCTTAGCCTTGTGGCAGCGCTGCTCATAGCCATCCGGATCGGCCTTGGCGACCAGCGCGGTGGCCTTGCGACACACCTGCGTCCGGGTCATACCGCCGGCCTCCTCGGCCAGGGCTCCGTCGACTTCGGCGACCTGGGCCGGGTCGGACAGGTGGCGGGTCCGCTCCCACACGGCCGCGAACCGGGCGAGGTCGATCTCACCCCGGCGGAACCGCGCCGCCAGCGCAGGATGAGTCTCCAGGGCGGCGGCGACCTCTTGCGAGCGGGCCAGCGCCGGCTCCGAGACCTTCGTGGCCATCGCCAATTCGGTGAGGTCGTCGATGTGGTTGAGGGCCTCATGTTCGGCCCATTCACACACGGCCCGCACCTTCCGGGCCGCCCCCACAAAATTGACCAGCTGTTCTTGGGTCAGGCTCGCGGGATCCACGCCCACCACCAGATCGAACATGGCCCCGGTGGGTTCCCTGTTCTCGATGTCGCGGGTGAGTTCCATACTTCTGAGAATACTCGAACACAAGATCGAACACGAATCCCTAACGGGTGAATCCCGCCAGGCAGAAAGGCTTTTCTTTCTTCCCCGCCACACCACAACACGGCAACTCCGACTAGTCGCGTGGATTTTGTGTGGAGGGGCGCGATGGCGTACAATTGACAGGCCAAGGGCAGGCTCGTCCTGCCCGCTTTTAGCCCTTGGGCCATCGCGCAGAGGCTCCACACCAAATCCACGCGACCACACCGAATAAATCCACGCGCCCAAACCAAACAAACCCCGTCAGACGTCAGACGACCGCCGGCTGCCGCCCGATCAGCTCACGCCCCAGCTCCGTCAGCTGGTGCAGCACCGCAACACCGACCCGCCGCGACGAAATCAGACCAGCATTGCGCAGAATTGTCGCGTGGTAGCTGGCCGACGCGGGGCTGATGCCCGCGCTCTTGCCCAACTCAGTCGTAGTAGCGCCACAACTAGCAGCGACCAGCAGTTGTGCACGCGTCTTGCCAAGCAACGCGGCGAGCGCCTCGGACGGACCCGACGGAGCCACAGGACCCACATCGTCCTGAACAACTCGACGCACCAGCGCCGGCCGAGCGCGATCGAGCACCGCAATGCCCGGCCCGCGAGCCGGCCGGTGCGTGGCGGGCGAAGGACGGTCCGAGCTGACGACCCTCGTCGCCGTGCCCCTCGCCGGCGACGCGCAGTTCGGACAGACGCCCGGCGTCCGGCAGTCCACCGGTGTCGCCGGAGCGGCCTGAAGGGCGTGTAACGCGAGTAGGACTTCTCCCAGCGAGTCGGGTCTGGCGGTGAACGTCAGACCGCCCAGATCGGTGTCCGTGCAATGGATGTGGATATGGAGTGACAACGGTCCCCCAGAAGAGTGATCGGCGTCCGCTAGCCTGGGCCCGCGGACACCGAGCATGGTGGCAGCGCCGGGGGCACCGCGGCTACGAATGTGCGGTTGCCTCTTCATGGGGGGAGACAGGGAAACCGTGGTTGACCAGGGCTTTCGCAACGATGTTGCCGCGCCTCCGTTCGGTCGGGAGCTGCGACGCGTCCGCACCGGCCGGGGCTTGTCGCTGACGCAACTGGCGGAGCTCACGCACTACAGCAAGGGCTACCTGAGCAAGATCGAGAACGGCGCCAAGCCGGCCTCGCCGGACCTCGCCGGCCGCCTCGACGACGCCCTTGACGCCGGCGGGCACCTCGTCCGGCTGCTCGCCGCCGAGCAGCGCCCGGCCCGCACGGACGTCTGCCCGTACCGAGGGCTGGCCGCCTTCGACGAGGCCGACGCGCGGTGGTTCTTCGGACGTGAGGAAACCGCGCAGGAGATCCTCGGCCGGGCCGCCGGCGCGCTGCGCAACGGCAAGCCGGCGATCTTGGTCGGGCCCTCCGGCGTCGGCAAGTCCTCGCTCGTGCACGCGGCGCTGCTGCCGGCGCTGGCCCAGGACGCCCTGCCCGGCTCGGCCGGCTGGCCGGTGTTGACGATGACGCCGACCGACGACCCCGGCGCCGAACTGGCCCGGCAGGCCGAGAAGGTGCCCAGGACTGGCGCCGAGCGGATCGTGCTGGTCGTCGACCAGTTCGAGGAGCTGTTCACGCTCTGCGGCGACGAAGCCGTACGAGCGGCGTTCGTCAGCGTGCTGACCGGGATCGCGGCCACCGGCCGGGCGCTGGTCGTGCTGGCGATGCGCGCGGACTTCTACGACCGCTGCCTGAACCACCCCGAGCTGCTCGACGCGCTGCGCCACAACCAGGTCACTGTCGGCCCGATGACCGGGGCGCAGCTGCGGGCCGCGATCTCCCGGCCGGCCGAGCTGGCCGGGCTGACGCTGGAGCCGGGCCTGGTCGACGTGCTGTTGGCCGAGGTCGGGCCGAACGCGCTGCCGCTCCTTTCGCACGCCCTGCTGGCGACGTGGCAGGAACGCGAGGAGACGACCCTCACCGTGGCCGGTTACCGCCGGACCGGCGGCATCGGCAACGCAGTGGCCGAGACAGCGGAACGGGCGTACGCCGCGCTGCCACCGCAGACCCGGGACGCGGCCCGCGCGCTGCTGCTGCACCTGGTCCGCGTCGGTGAGCAGGAGCAGGACTCCCGGCGACTCGGGGACCGCGCGGCGCTGCACCGCCAGCTGCCTGACCCGGATCACGTGGAGAGCGCCGTGGCGTCGCTGGCCGCAGCGCGCCTGCTCACCGTCGACGCCGACACCGTGACGATCGCGCACGAGGCCCTGTTGCAGGCGTGGCCGCGACTGCACGACTGGATCGAGTCGGACCGCTCTGGCCTGCGGCTGCACCAGCAGCTGCGGGAAGCGGCGGAGACCTGGGACCGTGAACAGCGCCATGCCAGCCTGCTCTACCGAGGCCCGCGGCTGGACCTGGTGTCGGACTGGGCCAGCGGGCATCGCGGCCGGCTCGGCGAGGTGGAGCAGGACTTCCTGGACGCCGCCATCGCCCAGCGCGACGCCACCGTGCTCGCCGCCCGGCGTCGGACCCGGCGACTGCGGCGGCTGGTAGCCGGGCTCACGGTGATGAGCCTGGTCGCGGTGAGCGCCACGGTCGTCGCCGTCGTCCAGAACAACACCGCGACCCACCAGCGTGACCTCGCGATCTCCCGTGCCGTCGCCACGCAGGCCGACGGCCTGCGCTCGACCGACCCGGCGCTGGCCACGCGGCTGAGCCTGGCCGCCTACCGGGTCGCGGACACCCCGGAAGCCCGCAGCGCCGTGCTTGCCTCCTCCGGCTCGACCCCGGTCCGGCAGCTGGCCGCGCAGCCCAACTCGGTCACCCGGGTGGTCGTGACACCGGACGGCCGCACGGTCGTCACGTCGGGCGAGGACGGCTCGACCCGGATCTGGTCGGTCACTGCCGCCGACGCCCTTGACCCGGTGGCCACGATTCCCGGCCCGACCCAGGTCACGGCCATCGCACTGGCCGGCACCCTGCTGGTGACCTCCGGCGAGAAGGGCCAGACCCAGTTGCGGCGGCTGGGGCCGAACCCGGCGCCGGTCGGCGTGCTCCCGGACGGGCCGCCGGTCGAGTCCGCCGCGTTGACCGACGACGGGAAACTGCTGGCCCTCGGCCACGCCGACGGCACGATCGCCTTGTGGGACACCACCGATCCGGCCAAGCCCACCGCGCTCGGCACGCTGACCGGCCACACCGACAAGGTGGTGACGCTGGCCTTCGCGCCGCACACACGGGTGTTGCTCAGCGGCAGCAAGGACTTCACCGCCCGGCTCTGGGACCTCACCGGCCCGAACCGCACCGGGGTCGTTCTCGGCAGCCATTCCGCCGCCGTCATGTCGATCGCGTTCGCCGCCGACGGGCGGGCCGTCATCGGCAGCGACGACAAGACCATCGACTTCTGGTCGGTCACCGATCCGGCCCACCCGGTGCGTACGGGTCAGCTCGCGAAGAACACCCTCACCGTCCACCACCTGACGTTCAGCCCCGACGGGCGGACGATCGCCGCGGTCGGCGACGACCAGACCGTGCGCATTTGGGACGCCGACGACGCCACGTCCATCACCACCCTGCACGTGCCGGCGCCGGCCCGCGGCGCGGCGTTCGCCGACGGCGGGCGGCTGCTCGTCACCGGTGACGACGTCGGCATGGTGTGGTTGTGGCGGATGCCCCCGCCGACGTTCTCCCGTGCCGCCGGCATCGATTCGCTTGCGTACCAACCACATGGCGGCGCGCTGGTGATCGGCGAGGAGGACGGCTCGGTCGAGGTGCGCAACGGTGACACGTTCACCCGACTGCCCGCCGGCGCCGGACCGGTCGACGGGGCCGCCTTCAGCCCCGACGGCACCCTGCTCGCCACCGGCGGACAGGACGGGGTCGTCCGGCTGTGGAGCATGACCGGCCCGACCCCGCTGGCCACGTTCAGCCCCGGCGACAAATCGATCGAGACGCTCGCGTTCGACCCGTCCGGGAAGACGTTGGCGGCCGGCGGCGACAGCCGGGTGATCACCCTCTGGTCCGTCGCCGACCCCCGCAGCCCGACGCAGCTGTCCAAGCTCACCAGACACGAGAACACCTTGCGGGGTCTCGCTTTCTCGCCCGACGGGCGCACGCTCGCCAGCGGCAGTGACGACTACACCGCCCAGCTGTGGGACGTCCACGATCCGCGTAAGCCCGGCCACGGCATGAAACTTCCGTGGCAGGCCAACGCAATCAACACTGTCGCCTACTCGCCGGACGGGCGGACCCTGGCCATCGGCGGCGACGACCACACCGTCCGGCTGTGGGACGTCACCGGTGCGCAGCCCGTCGCCCTCGCCGTGCTCACCCAGGCCGGCACCGTACAGGCGGTCCAGTTCAGCCCCGACGGCCACCTGCTCGCCACCGCCGCCGACGACGGCACCGCCCGCCTGTGGGACCTCGCCGACCTCCACGCCCCCGCGCCGCTGGCCACGTTCACCGGCCACACCGCCTTCACGCGAGGACTCGCCTTCACCCCCGACGGCGCGCAGCTCGCCACCGGCAGTGTGGACCAATCAGTCCAGTTCTGGCAGACCGACCCCGCCGCCGCGGCCACCCTGCTCTGCAAGCTGTCCGGGCCGACCCTGTCGCAGCAGGAATGGGACCAGTACGTGAACGGAGCCCCGTACCGGCCCCTGTGCTGATTACTGGTGCCAGCCGACCGTGATGTCCGCGTGGCTGCCGTCGTAGAAGTGCACGGACGTGGAGACCGTGTCACCGGGGTGCACGAGCGCGCCGCAATCGTAGGTGCCGTGATAGGGCACGTACTCCTTGTACGTCTGGCAGGTCCCGCAGATGCTGCCGACTGCGGGGCACACGATGCCGCTGATGGTCGCCTGTCCGCTGCCGTTGCTGACGCTGAAGTCGACCCACACGGTGCCGCCGCCCGCCGTGCCGACGCCGCTGCTGCACCAGTTGGCACCGTTGCACGTGTTGACCCGCGAGCCCGCCGGCGCGGCGGACGCGACCGCGCCGGTCGTCGCCGTCAGTGCCACGGCCAGCATCCCGGCGGTGACGACCTTCTTCATGCTGATCATGAGCCCCCCAAGGCAGGTGTGATTGCTGCCAACACTTTCGCCACTCCTGCCGGGTGTCGCAAGCCATTCCAGCACCGTCGAAAAGGTGGACGCCGATCGGTTCCGGTGTCGTCGGCGTTCCGGCGACGGCCGCGTCGACACCGGCCAGTGCTCGCGGTGATCCCGGATCACCGCGTCCGCGAGCCGACGCGGGCGATGCGGCGGTAGTCGGTCGCGGTCGTGCCGACGTACTTCTCGAAGTTGCGGCGCAATGTCTCCGGGGAGCCGAAACCGACCATGCCGGCGATGTCGGACACCAGGAGGTCCGTCGACTCCAGCATGGTCCGGACCCGGGCCACGCGCTCCCGGTTGACCCAGTCGAACACGCTGGTTCCGACGGCCTGGCGGAATTTGCGGGCCAGGCCGCGCTCGCTGATGTAGGCGTGGGCGGCGACGCGGGACAGGGTGAGCGGCTCGTGGAGGTGATCGCGTAGCCAGGCCTTGAGCGACGCCAGATCCAGCTGGGTGGCGTCCTCCCAGGACGGGACGTCCAAACCGGACAGGATCCGGCCGACGGCGTCGGCCCGCGTGGCGCCGATGTCCATGGCCAGCAGGTGCAGCGTCACTTGCGCGGCGGCCAAGCCGCCGGGCGAGGTGTGCACGCTGCCGGCGGTGACGTGGGCAGTCCCGGTTTCCAACCGGGACAGGCGGAACTGCTCGCGGAGGCGCTGCGCGTGCATCCAGTGTGTGGTGGCCCGACGACCGTCGAGCAGGCCGGCGTGGCCGAGCAGGAAGACGCCGGTGCCGAACGCCACCAGGCGTGCCTTCCGCGCATGGGCAGCGCGCAGCGCCGCCAGCAGGGGAGGGCACGTCAGGGAATCGTCGATGGTAGGAATCACAACGGTGTCGGCGGTCGCGGGGACTTCCCGGCACAGGACGACGTCGTAGCGATCCGGCGCGTTGACGGCGGCCAGCACACGATCGCCGAACACCTGCTGCACGATGGCGATCTCCAGCGGCGAAGCGCCGGCCGGCGCGACCACGGCCACGGTGCGCGTGACCATCGGGCACCTCCGTTCCGGGGAGTTGGACGCCGGAACGGTACTTGACCCGAGAGTAGCTCCACATCCGGCGCGTGACTGAACGCCGGTACGTCATGCGACCGCCGGGCCGCGCCGGGGTGCGGCGCGGCCCGTACGGGTCAGACGCAGCGGTAGCTGCTGGCGGCCGCGGGGTCGCCGTGACCGAGATAGCGCGAGACCTTGGGGTAACGGCAGAGGTCGCGCGTGACCGTGCCGGCCGGGTTGGCGGCGGGCAGGGTGGCCGGGGCCTTGTCGTGCTCGACCCAGTCGACGACTGCCTTGAGCGGATCGGTCGGCGTGGCGCCGGCGCCGCCGACGCAGTGGAAGCCGCCGGGCACGACGAACACCCGGTAGAAGTTGTCGACCCGTTGCGTGCCACCGAAAAGCCGGTCCACCTGACGGCGGTAGTCGAACAGGCCGTTGGTCGGGATCAGCTGGTCGGCGGTGCCGACGGTGGTCAGCAGCTTGCCGCCGGCGGCCCGGAACCGGGACAGGTCGGGGTCGGCGGTGCCGATCACGCCGTCGTACTGGGCCACGGACTGCCGGAACAGGGCGGCGAACCGGTCGTAGGTGATCTTGGAGACGTCGAGGGAGGTCTGGTGCAGCAGGAAGGTCTGCACCCAGCCGGTGGCGACGATGAAGCCGGGCGCGCTCAGGGACCCGTCGGGATTGGACATGGTGCCGGCGATGCCGGCGAAGCTCGCGCCCTTGGGCAGGCCACCCCAGAGGTGCCGGCCGCGCTCGTCGGTGGGACCGTCCCAGATCTTGCCGACGACCTCGGCGTCCCGCGCCGAGATGGTGATCTGCTTGCCGTCACAGACAATCTGCTGGCCGATCAGCGAACGCGGGTCGAAGTCGCACTGCGCGGGCTGGTCGATGAGACCGTCGGCGCTGGCGCACTGGGCCACGGCCGCCCGGGTGAAGGCGTCGGTTTCGCAGGGCGCCAGGATGTCGTGTTCCTGGTTCATCACCACGGCCGGCCACAGGGTGGCGACGGCGAACTGCGCCCAGTGCACGGCCGGTGCGCTGGCCTGGATGCCGTCGAAGTCGTCGGGAAAGCGCTGTGCCTCGGCGTAACCCTCACGGCCGCCGGTGGAACAGCCGTTCCAGTACGCGTACGAGGCGGCGCGGCCGTAGAACTGTGCGGTTACGTCCTTGCCGACCACGGCGAGGTCATGCGCGGAGCGGTAGGCGAAGTTGGTGAGCAGCCCCTGGTTCACGTGGCCGTCGGCGGTCAGGCCCCAACTGGTGTCGAGGGGATTGCCGGACAGGCCGGCGTCGGTGGTGCCCGCGGCGTAGCCGTCCTTCACCGCCTGCACGAGGCCGTTGCCGATGAAATCGCCGGCGGCGTAAGCACTTCCGCCGACCGCCTGGAACCGGCCGGTCCAACCCGTGTCGGGCAGGTCGATCGTCGTGTGCACGTGGTCGCCCGCACCCGGGTGGCTCACCGTGACGGTGAACTCGCAGTAGGACGGCACGCCGCTGATCGGCGGCGTCGGCCCGAGAACGGTGTCCGGGAACGTCACCGTGCCACCGGGTTTGTGCACGGCCGCGACGGACTCGACCGTGGTGCCGGCCGGGGTCGCGACCGGCAGGCCGGCGCACGTGCCGGTGCTCGCCGCGGCCACCGGCAGCGGCACCAGCACCGCGAGCGGCACCAGCGCAGCAATCACGCCTATTCTTCGTTTCATGGTAGGAAACGTAAGCGCTGCGCTACGGAAAACCGCGGCCACGCCACGCATCCGGCCACAGTCGGGCCGAAACCGGTGAGCTCATCACGGTCGACGTACACCGCCTACGTCATCTGACGCATGACGTCTCGCAGCTCGCCCCGAGAGGTGATGCCCAGCTTGGGGAACAACCGGTGCAGATGCGTGCCCACGGTCCGGTGGGACAGGCGCAGGTGCGCGCCGATCTCCCGGTTGGTCAGGCCCTGACCGGCGAGTCGGGCGATGGTCAGCTCCTGCGGCGTGAGGTCGGCGACGCAGTCGGAAGGCTGCGCAGCACCGCTCTCCCCGGTGGCGCGCAGCTCACGGCGGGCACGCTCGGCCCAGCGCGTGACGCCGAGCGCGTCGAAGGTCTCACGGGCGGCACGAAGTTGCGGACGGGAGTCGGCGATGCGCCGCTGCCGGCGCAGCCACTCGCCGTAGGCGAGCTGCACGCGACCCCGTTCCAACGGCCACGCGCACAGGTCGGCGTCGAGCGCGGCCCGGTACAGCTTTTCCGCCTCATGGTCCGGGGCCATCACGGCACGCGCGTAGCGAAGTCCAATGTGGAGCGCGGGCGATGGGGAAGTCGCGGCGTGCATCTCCAGCTCCGGCAACAGCTTCTCGACCGTGCCCAGTTCGTCGCAGTGGGCGGCGGCTTCGACCAGCTCGGCCATGGCGTACCAGCGCAACGCCATCTGGTGGCACGGATCGGACGGGTCGTGTAGTCGCATCAGGTGCAGGAAGGCATCGGTGTAGCGGTGTTCGCCGAGCGCGGCGATGCCCCGCGCCAGCTGCACGGTGGCCAGCACCGGCCGGGCCCCGGCGGTGAGGCCGATCCGTTCCGCCGCACAGGCGAGCTCGTCACAGGAATTCCCTTGCAGGGCGGCAATTTCCGCCTGTACGGCCAACACAAGGCCGGGCACGAAGGACACCGTGTTGTCTTCGATCAGACGCGAGGCCTCATCGGCGGCGCGCTGCGCGGTCACCAGATCACCGAGGCGCGCGCAACTCCACGCCTGCGTGCACAGCGCCGACACGACGAACGGCAGGCAACCGCGTGCGCGCAGCGCGGGCAGGGCAGCGCCGGCGAACCGCGCCGACAGGTCGAACGCGCCGGCATGCAGTGCGGCGTCGGCGAGAAAGCGGTCCACCAGCGAGTCGCGCCGCATCCGGTGGGTCTGCCCGTGCAGGCCGGTCAGCACGGATTCGCCGCGTTCGAACGGAACGACGTGGGCGTTGATCGCCACGACTCGGGGATCGCACGGGTCGATCGGCAGCCGATCGGCCGCCTCGATGATCCGGCGACGCTCGTGCGGGTCGGGGTCGAGCCAGAAGCAGCGGGTGGCGGTGCTCCACAGCACCCACAGCGCGGCCCCGGGCCGGCCGTCCTCGACGTACAGCCCGGTTGCCAGGTCGACCAGCTCACCGATGGCGATCCGGCCACCATGACCGCCCTCGTCGAACGTCGTCGGCATCCACGTGACCAGCGCCCGCTGTCGCTGGTCGAGGTCAAGGCTCGACGCCTCGGCGAGCAGCTTGTCGACGAGATCCGGCCGGTACGCCTCGACCGCGAAGCCCGCGGCCCGGAGGAACCGGAAGGCCCGCTGATCGGGGCACGCGCTCAGCTGCGCCGCCCGTTCGAGGCACGACACCGCCAGTTCGTTGCCGCCGCGCCGCCACGCCCGGTCGGCGCTTTCCTCCAGCTCGGCGGCGATGACGTCGTCCGGTTCGGTGGTGGCGGCGGCCCGATGCCAGATCTGGCGGTCCCGTTCGTGGCCGAGCACCTCGGCCAGCGCCCGCTGCGCCGCGTGTCGTTCACACGGATCGGTGTGCTTGATGATCGCCGACCGGATCAGCGGATGCCGGAACTCCACGGTATTCGTGGTCACGATGATCAGCCCGGCGGCGACCGCCGGGCTCAACGCGGCCAGCTCCGCCTTGGCCGCGTTGAGCGTCTCGGCCAGCACGTTGGTGTCGTTGACCGCCGCGATGACCAGACACTTGCGGGTGTCATGAGGCAAGGCGTGCAGGCGAGCGCCGAAGCTGTGCTCCAGGCTCGTCGCCGGCAGCTCGCCGTGGCACAGTTCCCGTAGCGCCAACGGATTGCCGCCGGCTGCGGCGAGCACGCGGGCCCGATCGGCCAGCGACAGGTTCGGTGCGACGGCGTCAACCAGAGTCGCCGCGCCGCCGGGGGACAGCGGGCCCGGCCGTAACGTCGGCAGGCCCGCAGTGTCCATTCGGGACGGTTCGTCGTCGCGAAACGCCGCCACTAGCACGATCGGCTCGGATTCCAATCGGCGCGCGACGAAAGCGAGCACCTCTTGGCTGTTGAGATCGAGCCACTGGAGGTCGTCCACGACCAACAGCAGCGGCCGCGCCGAGGCGGCCTGCGCCAGCAGGTTGAGCACGGCCATGCCGACCAGATAGATCTCCGGCCTCGGACCGTCGGCCAGGCCCAGCGCGGTGCGCAGCGCTTCCCGCTGGGTCGAGGCCAGGCCGTGGATCTCGTCGCGGAGCGGAAACAGCAGCTGGTGCAGGCCCGAGTAGGGCAGGTGGTGCTCGGCTTCGACGCCGGTCGCCGTCAACGTGCGCAGATCGGGCGCTTCGATGGTCGCCAGCAGCGCCGACTTGCCGATGCCCGCCTCGCCTCTGACCAGCAGTGCCCCGCCGCGATCGCGAATGCCGTCGACCAGCTCGGCGATCCGCGCCCGTTCCGTCTCACGCTCCAGCAGCGGCATGTCTCACCCCCTGAACAATCGGAGGGTAGCTGCGACACCGGGCAGGGGCGGCCGGAAACACCGCCGCCTGCCGCTTCCCGGGAAGACTTTCCTGCCTGTCGAGTCGGTCGCCGTCACGCCGGCAGGGTCACGGTCTTGTACTCGGTATAGGTGCCGATGCCGACCGAGCCGTACTCGCGACCGAGGCCGCTGGCCTTGAAACCGCCGAACGGGCCGTCGAAACCGACCGTGGCGCCGTTGATGGTGACGGTGCCGGTGCGCATCCGACCGGCGACGTCCAGCGCGTGCCGCGGGTCGGCCGACCACACGCCGCCGGACAGGCCGTACTCGGAGTCGTTGGCGATGCGGACGGCGTCGTCCTCGTCGTCGTAGGGGATGACGACCAGCACGGGGCCGAAGATCTCCTCCTGGGCGATGCGCATGCCGTTGTCGACGTCGGCGAACAGGGTCGGAGTGACGTAGTAGCCGCCCTCCAGCCCCGGCGGGACGTGCGGGCCGCCGGTGACCAGCCGGGCGCCTTCCTCGATGCCGGTACGCACGTAGTCCAGTACGCGCTCCTGCTGGTCGCGGCGGACCATCGGGCCGATGAAGGTCGCGTCCTCGGACGGGTCGCCGACGTGCAGGCCCTCCATCATCTCCTTCAGACCGTCGACCACCTCGTCGTAGCGGCTGCGCGGGGCCAGGATGCGGGTCTGCGCGATGCAGGACTCGCCGTTGTTGAGCAGCGAGCCGAACTTCAGGCCGTTGATCACCGCGGGCAGGTCGGCGTCGGGCAGGATGATCGCGGCGGACTTGCCGCCCAGCTCCAGGCTGACCCGCTTGAGCTGCTCGCCGGCCAGCGAGGCGATGCGGCGGCCGGCGCGGGTCGACCCGGTGAACGAGATCTTGTCCACGTCGGGGTGCTTGACCAGGTATTCGCTGGTCTCGCGGTCGGCCGGCAGCACGCTGACCACGCCGTCGGGCAGGCCGGCGTCGGCCAGCAGCCGGGCCAGCAGGTTCATGCTCAGCGTGTTCTCGGGGGAGACCTTGAGCACGACGGTGTTGCCGGCGATCAGGGCCGGGATGACCTTCGCCAGGGCCGCGGAGAACGGCGAGTTCCAGGGGATGATCGCGGCGACGACGCCGATCGCCTCGCGGCGCACGATCGAGCGGAACGGGGAGCTCGGGTCGGACGGCTCCAGGGGCCGCGACCAGTCGAACTGCTCGGCGGCGGCCAGGTAGGCGTTGGCCTGCCGGCTCAGTCCCGGCTGGCCGGCCTTGGTGAACCAGAGCGCGGAGCCGTTCTCGGCCGAGATCAGCGCGGCGATCTCGTCGGCGTGCTCTTCCCGCAGCTTGGCCAGTCGGCGCAGCACTGCGATGCGCTCGGCCGGGGCGAGGTGCGGCCACGGCCCCTGGTCGAAGGCCTGACGGGCGGCGGCGACGGCCCGGTCGACGTCCGCGGGCAGCGCCTGCACGGCGCGGCCGAGGACCGACTGGTCGTGCGGGGACACGATGTCGAGCCGGGCGGCGCTGCTGGGGGTGGCCCAGGTGCCGCCGATGAAGAGCTGGTCGTAGGTGATCACGTCTGCCTCCTCGGATCTGTCACATCAATGTAGCACTTACTGAGGATTATGCCACTGTAGTGAGGCAGAGCACGGTCGTAAGGTCTCAGTCCGTGTACCTTCAGTGCCGTGAGGACTGACGCCGCGCGCAATCTCGAACTCGTGCTGACCACGGCGGCGCGCATGCTCGCCGCCGATCCCGGCACCACCGTCGCGATGATCGCGGCCGAGGCCGACGTGGACCGCCGGACCGTCTACCGCCGGTTCGCCGGGCGCGAGGAGCTGCTGGCGGCGGTGTATCAGGCCCGCCTGGCGGCCATCGAGCAGGCCGTCGAGGTCGCGCGGCTGCCCGAGGCGTCGGTGGTGGTGGCGCTGCACCGGTACGTCGAGGAGATCATCGGCGTGAACCGCAAATGGCCCGTGGACCTGGGGCGGTGGAAGGCCGATCCCGGGGCCCGCGAGCGCCGCGATCGTGTGGTCGCCGACGTGGACGCGTTCCTGCGGCGGGCCGTCGACGAGGGCGTGCTCCGATCCGGCCTGCCCGAGGGCTGGCTGGGCGCGGTGCTCGGGCAGCTGCTGGCCCTGGGCGGCCGGGAGTTGTCCGAACTCAGCGCCGCGCAGGCGGCTGACGTGGTCGTCGAGACCTTCCTACGCGGAGCCGGCGCGTAGCGGCCACTCCCACTGGATGCCCAGCACCCCGGCGGTCATGTCGGCCGCCGTGAGGTGCACGGCGTTGTGGTTGGTCAGGCGGAGATCGGTGAGCCGGTGGCTCTCGGTGTACAGGTCGGCCCTGAGGTAGCCGTTGACGTGGCTGGGCAGTGCCGTGGGGTGGAAACGGACCTCCAGCAGGTAGTTGCCCTCCATCCGGCGGAAGCCGTGGGCGAAGTCCGACCGGGCCTGGGCGGTCGGGTCGGCCAGCTCGACCTCGAAGATCCACGTGTCCCCGGCCCGCAGCGGCTGGCCGAACAGCAGCTCGGCGACCATCACGCGACCGGTGTGGTGCCGCAGGATCCGGCCGGTGTGGCAGTTGCGCGTCGGGCGGACGGTGACCCGGTCGACGTCGCCCGTGGCGGCGGCGAAGTACCGCACCACCAACCGATCCACGCCGTCCTTGCGCGCGCGGACGAGGCTGCGGACGGTGACGAGCGAGGGACAGCGGTGCTCGTCGACCGTGACGATGTGCTCGGTGGTCAGCGTGTCCAGGTCCCACGCGCGCGAACCGGGCAGCTGGTCCAGCAGCTCGCTGATCGGTCCGGTGGACTCGTCCACGCCCTGCCGGGGCAGGAACGGGGTGGTCGGGCGGCCGGCCAGCAGGCCGGTGAGGGTGCGGTCGGGCAGGCCGAGGATCTCCTCCAGCGCGCCGATCGCCCGCAGCGAGTTGGCCTGCTGCGGCCAGGCCCGACCGTGCTGCCAGTCGCTGAGGCTGGCGATGCCGACCCGGATGCCCCGCTCGGCCAGCCGGGCGCGCAACCGCTGCAACGGCAGTCCCCGCTGCCGGATCGCGTCGCGCAGCACCACGTGGAACGGTCCGGACATCTGACCCCTCGCCGAATTCGGGCCAGCCTAACGTCAATCGGCTGAACAGGCCCAGACCACTTTCGGCCGGGGCGAAATTTCGGCTCTGTCCGATCGCCGGGGCGATGCCGATGCTCGATGCCGTCAACGTTGTCAGCCGGCCGCCGCCCGAGCGTCTCGAGGAGATGCCATGGACCTAGCCCGATCCCGACGCCTGAGGTGGTCGATCTCGCTGGCGGTCGGCGTCGCACTCGCCGCCGCCGGTGTCGCCGCGCCGGCCGCGTCCGCGGCGGTCGCCGACCCGGCCGCCGCCGTCAACACCCTCGTCGGCACCAGCAACAGCGGCGAGACCTTCCCCGGCGCCGACAGCCCGTACGGCATGGTGCAGTGGAGCCCGGAGAACACCAGGGGCGACCAGACCCGGACGCCGCAGCCCGGCGGCTACGACTACAACGTGACCCGGGTGCGCGGCTTCAGCCTCACCCACATGTCCGGCACCGGCTGCGCGGGCGGCTCCGGCGACGTGCCGATCCTGCCGTTCCCGGGAGCGGTGTCCACGTCCCCGAGCTCGGACAAGACCGACGCCACCTACGCCAGCGGTTTCGCCCACGCCAACGAGACCGGCACCGCCGGCTACTACCGGGTCGGCCTCGACTCCGGCGTGAACGTGGAACTTTCGGCCACCACGCACAGCGGCGCCGGCCGCTTCACCTACCCCAGCGGGAAAACCGCGTCGCTGCTGGTCCGCACGTCGAACTCGGAGGTCGGCAGCAGCGCCGCCCAGACCACGATCGACGCGGGCAACCAGGCCATCAGCGGCTCGGTCACGAGCGGGAACTTCTGTGGGTACATCAACACCGTCGATCGGCGCAGCTACTACACGCTGTACTTCTACGCCGCGTTCGACAAACCGTTCAGCGCCACCGGAACCTGGCAGGACGGCACCCGCACGGCCGGCGGCACCAGCGCCAGCGGCGGCACCACGTACGGCACGAACGGCTGGCCGGTCGCCGGCAAGGGCTCCGGCGGCTACGTCACGTTCGACCTCAGCCAGGGGCAGACCGTGGGCATGCGGGTCGGCATCTCGTACGTCAGTCTGGCCAACGCCAAGGCCAACCTCGACACCGAGAACCCCGCCGGCACCTCCTTCGACACCGTGCGACAACGCGCCCACGACGCCTGGAACGCGGAGCTGAACCGGATCGAGATCACCGGCGGCAGTGCGGCCCAGCAGGCGACCTTCTACACCGCGCTCTACCACTCCCTGTTGCACCCCAACGTGTTCAGCGACGTCAACGGTCAGTACCCCGGAATGGACCAAAAGGTCCATACGGTCGGCGGCACCCAGCACGCGCAGTACGCCAACTTCTCCGGCTGGGACGTGTATCGGGACCAGCTCCAGCTGGTGACCCTGCTGCGGCCCGACGTCGGCGCGGACATCGCCCAGTCGCTGTACAACCAGGCCAACCAGAACAACGGCGTCTGGGACCGCTGGACCCACAACCAGGGCGGCACCCACGTGATGACCGGCGACCCCGCGCATGCCGCCGTGTCCAGCATCTACGCCTTCGGCGGCACCTCCTTCGACGCCGCCGGGGCGCTGACCTCCATGGTGCACGCCGCCACCACCGTGACCGCCGCCGATCAGAGCGACGACGGCTGGAACGTCATGGTCGTCGGCGAGCGGCCGTCGCTGGACAAGTACCTGTCGATCGGTTACGTCCCGTCGGACGGGCACGCCTGGGGCGGCGCGGGGGAGACCCTTGAGGACGTCTCCGCCGACTTCGGCATTTCCCAGCTGGCGCAACGACTCGGCAACGCGAGCGTCGGCAGCCAGTTCCTGAATCGGGCCCAGAACTGGAAGAACGTCTTCAACCCGGCCACCGGCTACATCCAGCAGCGCGACTCCGCGGGGACCTGGCAGTCCTTCGACCCGGCCAGCGACGACGGGTTCGCCGAGGGCACCGCCGCCCAGTACACGTGGATGGTTCCCTTCAACGCCAAGGGTTTGTTCACCAAGATGGGCGGCACAGCGTCGGCCGTCGGCCGTCTCGACGGGTTCTTCCACAACGCCGACGGCAGCTGGGCACTGTCCAGTTCGGACGGCAAGCATTCGGATCTGAGCAACGAGCCGTCGATCGGGACGCCGTGGCTGTACGACTTCGCCGGGCAGCCGTACAAGACCCAGCAGACCGTGCGTCAGGTCGTCAACACCTTGTGGTCCAACGGTCCCGGCGGCATTCCCGGCCAGGACGACCTCGGGGCCATGTCTTCGTGGTACGTCTTCGCCGCCATGGGCTTGTATCCGCTGGCCCCCGGCCGGGCCGACCTGTTGCTGGCCAGTCCGTTGTTCAGCCAGGTCGTCGTGCACCGTGGCAACGGCGTCACCCTCACCCTCAACGCCACCGGGTCCGGCACCAACGCCCCGTACATCCAGAGCCTGCGGCTCAACGGTGTCACCTCGACCAAGCCTTGGCTGCCCGAATCCGTGATCAGCAGCGGCGGCACCGTCGACATGACGTTGGGCATCACTGCCAACACCTCGTGGGGCAGCGCGGCCGCCGACGCCCCGCCGTCCTTCGACACCGCCGCGACCGCGACCGATGTGGCGTTGAACAAACCGGCCACTTCGGACTCTTCCTGCAACAGCAACGAGGGTCCCGCCAAGGCCGTCAACGGCAGCGTGTCCGGTGGCACCAGCGACAAGTGGTGTTCGACCGGCAGCAGCAAGTGGTGGCAGGTCGACCTCGGCGGCGCCACTCCCGTCCGGACCATCACCCTCCAGCACGCCGGTGCCGGCGGCGAGAGCGCCAGTTGGAACACCCGTGACTACGACATCCAGGCGTCTTCCGACGGCACTTCCTGGACGACCATCGTTCAGCAGCGGGGCAACACCGCCGGCGTCACCACCCATGCCGTGAACCTGACCGCCCGGTATCTCAAGCTCACCGTGCTGACCCCCGAGCAGGGGACCGGCGGCGCCGCCCGCATCTACGAATTCGAGGTCTACAGCTGACCAGGGTGTGACCTCGGACGGGCCGGCGACCCCCGCGCCGGCCCGTCCGTTGGCGTGTTTCCAGCGGTAATTGACTTTTCCGGCGTTGGCAGGGCGACACCGTCCCCGGAGA
Source organism: Kutzneria chonburiensis (assembly GCF_028622115.1). Taxonomy (NCBI): domain Bacteria; kingdom Bacillati; phylum Actinomycetota; class Actinomycetes; order Pseudonocardiales; family Pseudonocardiaceae; genus Kutzneria; species Kutzneria chonburiensis. The sequence continues at coordinate 3,302,225 of NZ_CP097263.1, read as the reverse complement.
TGCTGTTTCGGCCGCCCCCGGAAAGGAAAGTCGTCCATGTCGCCAGCGGACAACACCGCAACCGTGCTCGCCTTCTACAGACAGGCGTTCAACGACGGTGAACCCGAGTTGGCCGCCGCCCACCTCGGCGCGACCTACACCCAGCACAACCCACAGGCCCCCGACGGCGCCGACGGTTTCATCGCCTACGTGCACCAGATGCGGGGCCGTTTCCCGGAACTGCGCCTGGACATCAGGCGCGCCATCGCCGAGCAGGACCTGGTGGTCACCCACAGCAACATGCATCTGCAGCCGGGCGACCGCGGCCTGGCCGTGGCCGACATCTGGCGCCTGGCCGACGGCAAGATCGTCGAACACTGGGACGTCATGCAGCCCGTGCCGGACGAGAGCGCCAACGACAACACGATGTTCTGACGCCCCATGAGAAACAGGACCAACCCATGTCCGTGACCAGCACCGTCCGGGCCGAGCAGGTCGGCCCGGCCTACTGGCGGGTGACCTTCGACAATCCGCCCGTCAACCTCTATGACCCCGACGTCGAGTCCGACCTGGTCGACGTGCTCGATCGGCTCGAAGCGGACCGCGACGTCAAGGTCGTGGTCTTCGACAGCGCCCACCCCGACTTCTTCCTGGCCCATCTCGATCTGGGCCGGATCGGCGAGCACGGGCCCGGCATGCCGACCTGGTTCGACATCGTCGAACGGTTGCAGGATGCCCGCTACATCACCGTCGGCTCCGTGCGCGGACGGGCCCGTGGCATCGGCAACGAGTTCCTCACCGCGCTCGATGTGCGTTTCGCCAGCCGTGAGCACGCGGTGCTGGGCCAGCTCGAGATCGGCAACGGGATCATTCCCGGCTGCGGCGGCATCGAACGGCTCGGACAGCTGATCGGCCGGGCCCGTGCGCTGGAGGTCGTCGCGTCGGGCGAGGACTACGACGCGGACACGGCCGAACGGTACGGCTGGGTCAACCGCGCCGTGCCCGACGCCGAACTCGACGCCGTCGTCGACCGGTTCGCGCGGCGCATCGCCTTCTTCGACGCCGAGGCGTTGCGCGCGGTCAAGGAGATCCTCGGCCACGAGATCCCCACGCCCAGCGCCGAAAGCCTGGCCGCAACGCACGAGCGGTTCATCCAGCTGTTCACCCGGGACTTCGTGCAGGAGCGGCTCGGGCGGGCCGGGGCGCTGCCGCCCGAGGCCGTGCTCGACCTGGAACTGAACATGGGCGACCGGATCGGCCCGCGCCGATGACCGCTGCCACGTCCATCCCACCGTCCGAAAAGGACAGCACCGTGCCCGTCCACAGCCAGCTCACCGCGCCCAACCTCCACGTCGAGGCGGCCGACGGCGTCACCTACCGCTACCGCCGCTTCGGCGTGGCCAACGAGAGCGACGTGCCGCTGCTCTGCCTGGTCCACTTCCGGGCAACACTCGACAACTGGGACCCCGACCTCGTCGACAACTTCGTCACCGAGCGGGAGGTGATCCTGGTCGACCTCGCCGGCGTCGGCGGCTCGACCGGCGTCACGCCCAACACGGTCGACGAGATGGCCCACAACGTGTTGGCCTTCCTCGACGCGCTGGGCGTGCGACGGTTCGATCTGCTGGGCTTCTCGCTGGGCGGCTTCATCGCCCAGGAGGTGGCGCTGCTGCGGCCGTGGCAGCTCCGCCGTCTGGTGCTGGCCGGCACCGCGCCGCGAGGCGGGCGGGACATCCACCAGTACACGGCGGGTGCCATTCGCGACACGGCCCTGGCCGACGACGCCACGGCTCAAGGGTTGCTCGTCCTGTTCTTCGAGAAGTCGGCCTCCAGCCAGGCATTGGGCGTGGAGTTCCTCAAGCGGCTGGCGCTGCGCACCGCTGAGCGGGACGCCCCGGCCACGCTCGCCGTCCGCGACGCGCAGCTGACCGCCATCGCCGGCTGGGGCGTACGGGACGACACACGGTTGCAGCGGCTGGCGTCGATCGAGCACCCGGTGCTGGTGGCCAACGGCGACAACGACGAGATGGTGCCGACCAAGAACACCTATCTGCTGGCCGAGCACCTGCCGAACGCCCGGCTGAGCATCTACCCGGACGCCGGCCACGGATTCCTGTTCCAGTACCCCGTGGAGTTCGCCGCTGAGGTGAACGCGTTCCTCGGTCACTGACCGGCGGCCGGCTCGACGGCCCGGAAGGTCCGCCGGTAGGCCAGCGGGGACACGCCGAACTCGGCACTCATGTGCTGGCGAAGGGAGGCGGCGGTGGCGAAGCCGATCTCGGTGGCGATCCGCTCCACCGGCAGATCGCTCGCCTCCAGCAGGTGCCGCGCCCGGTTCAGACGCTGGCCGATCAGCCACTGTCGAGGCGTCATACCGGTTTCGTCCCGGAAACGACGGACGAAGGTGCGCGTGCTCATATGGGCGTGCTGGGCCAGCCGTTGCAGGGTGAGCGGTTGCCCGAGGTGGTGCAGCGCCCACTGCCGGGTCGGCGAGGTCGACATGCCGCCGTCGTCCGGCACCGGACGCTCGATGTACTGGGCCTGGCCGCCGTCACGGAAGGGCGGCACCACACAGCGCCGGGCCGCCCGGTTGGCCAGATCGGTGCCGTGGTCGGTACGGATCAGGTGCAGGCAGAGGTCCACTCCGGACGCCGCGCCGGCCGACGTCAGCAGGTCGCCGTCGTCGACGAAAAGGACCCCTTCGTCCAGTTCGACGTGCGGATACCAGCGGCGGAACAGCGGCGCGCACTCCCAGTGCGTGGTCGCCGGCCGTCCGTCGAGCAGGCCGGCCGCGGCCAGCACGAAGCCACCGGTGCAGATGGAGGCGATACGGCTGCCGGGCTTGCGCCGCTCCAGCACGGCGGCGATGCCCGGCGGCGGCTCGCGGGTCAGCCGATACGGGTCGACCGGGGCCACGATCGTGGTGTCGGCGGTGGCGATGATCTCGCAACCGTGGTGCGGGGTCACCGAGAAACCGGCGTTGGTCTCGATGGGGCGGCCGTCGGGCGAGCAGACCACGACGTCGTACCGGTCGTCGGCGGCGCCGAGGATGCGTGCCGGGATGCCCAGTTCGAAGGGATAGACGCCGTCGAGCGCGAGGACGGCGACCTGATGGCGGCCCATGGCGCGATTTTATCGGCCATACGAATTGTGGCAGCGCATCGACGGTCGACCGGCGCCGAATTCGTGCCCGGCGGGTCACCGATGCCACTACGAAGGGAAAGCGACAGACCATGACCGACACCTCACGAGCCGTCACCGTGGTGACCGACCCCGACACCCAGGCCGCGGTGAACTTCCTCGGCGCCGTCGTGCGGGCCCGGATCGGTGCGGAGGACACCGCCGGCCGGTTCGCGGTGCTGGAACACGCCGGCGAGCGTGGCTACATGTCCCCGCTGCACCTGCACGAGGCCGACGAGGAGACCTTCCTCGTGCTCGACGGCGAGCTGCGGGTAGAGGTGGGATCGGAGGCCCACGCGGTCGGCGCTGGGGGATTGGCTCTGCTGCCACGGGGTCTGCCGCACGGCTTCGTCGTCGTGTCCGGCTCGGCGCGTTTCCTCACCCTGCACACGCCGGCCGGATTTGATCGTTTCGTCGCCGAGGTCGGCACGCCGCTGAACGTTCCGGCCGACGTCCCCGCGCCGGCCGAACTCACGCGGATCGCCGCCCGGCACGGCATCCAGATCGTGGGGCCACCCCTGCTGCCGTGACCGGTGGCAGATGTCGATGTGCGCAGGTCAGCGGGGAGGTGTGACACAAACGGCCAGGCCGGCGCTGTAGCACGTGAGATGAGCACATCGTCGTGCCCATATCGGAGGGGTCAATGGCCTTGTCACGACAACGGCGCCGCGGCATTCGCCTGCTGGCAGCCGGCGCGGTGTCCCTGCTCGTCGTCTCCATGGGCGTGGCCCACGCGCAGACGCCGACCACGTCCACGACTCAGCACGAGGCCGGGGAGGACTCCGGCGAGCTGATGGACTCCTTCAACTCGTTCGACGACCAGCGGCTCTCACCGACCGCGAGCGTGCTGCCCGGTGCCTACGGGGCCGCGTGGAACCACGTGCTGGGCATGCCGGTTGCCAAGGCGACGTACGGCGAGGTGACGACCCAACCGTTCAATTCGGACTCTTTGCACTTCCGCGACCACGTCGAGTCCAACTCCGGCGGCGGCGCGGGCTACTCGGCCGGCCGCATTGCTGCCCTGGCCACCGATCCGACGCATGCCGGCGTGGTCTACGCCGGTGCCGCGGACGGCGGCGTCTTCCGGTCCGGCGATGACGGCGCGACCTGGACGCCGATTGCCGACGGCCTGCCCGCATTGTCGGTCGGCTCCCTCGCGGTCGCCGCGGACGGCGCGCTGTGGCTGGGCACCGGCGAAGCGACCACGGCGTTCGAGAACTACCTCGGCACGGGCGTCTACCGACTGGCCAATCCGGCCAGCGGCACGTTCTCACCGAGCGACCGGGTCGGCGGCGTCGAGTTGGAGAGCACGTCGATCCACGAGCTCCGCTTCGACCACGAGGCAGGTAACGTCTTTGCCGTTACTTCGCGGGGCGTGTTCCGCCGGCCGGTCTCCGTGACGCAAAGCACGGCGTGGCAACGAGTTCTCGCGCCGTGCGCCGGAGTCGGCATCAGCGGGGTGACGTGCGGCACGAGCTCGTACTTCGCGGACATCGCCAACGACCTCGTCATCCAGCCCGGCAGCCACGGTCTCAAGCTCGTCGCCAACGTGGCGTGGCGCGGCGGCGCCACCTACAACGGCTTCTACTACTCGGCCGACGGCGGCACCACGTGGCAGCTCGCCAATCCGCAGGGCGCGATCAACCCGCACGAGATCGGCAACGCCACGTTCGCCTACTCCGCGGACGGATCGCAGCTGTACGTCGTGATGGAGTCGCCGACGCTGTTGAACAAGAGCCCGGGCGGGCAGAGCGGCTACAGCGTGCTGGCCGGCGTCTTCGCCAGCGGCAGCGGTGACATCAACGGCCCCTACGCCCAGGTCGCGACGTCCAGTGCGCTGGCCAACAGCGGGTCCGCGATGAAGAAGACCGAGATCGGCGCCGGCTACCAGCCCGGCACGCAGGCCTGGTACGACCAGTCGCTGGCCGTCGACCCGGCCAACCCGCAGCACGTCTACCTCGGCCTGGAGGAGCTGTACGAGTCGTGGAACGGCGGGGCCACCTGGCGGACCGTCGGCCGCTACTGGAACCTCGGCCTGAACTGCTTCAGCTACTCACCGGCGCAGAACACCTGTGACGGCAACGTGATGCACTCCGACCAACATGCGCTGGCGTTCTCCGCCTGGCCCGGCCGCGCCCCCGAGGTGTACGTCGGCAACGACGGCGGCGCGTACGCCCGGCCGACCAGCCAGACCGTCGGCTGGCGCAACCTCAACGCCAGCGGCACGCTGCGCACCCTCCAGTTCTACTCGGTCGGCGTCGGCACGCTGGCCTCCGGCGGCGTCGCGGTGTGGGGCGGCTTGCAGGACAACGGGGTCGCACTGTCCACTCCGACCGGTGCGAAGTACACGTACACCTATCCCGGCACGAACACGCCGGTCACCGAGAACCTGAACCCCGCCGGCGAGATGTCCGAGCCGTTCGGCGGTGACGGCGGCGACCAGCTGGTCAATCCGAACAACGGCTGCCAGACCGTCGGCGAGTACACCAACCTCGCCATGTCGTTGACCAACAACTGCGGCTACACGGCCAACGACGACGGCACCCCGGCCGCCATCACCGACATCAGCCCGAACGACCCGAACGCCCGGTTCATCGCGCCGTTCGCGGCCGACTCGGCCGATGCCGGCTACTGGGTGGCCGGCGGCGAATTCGCCTACGCCGACACGAAGACGTGGCAGAGCACCTCCGGGGCCGACTGGCAGAAGCTGGCCGATTCCGGCGCCGGGCACTCGATCACCGCGATCGCCAGCCGCAACCACGTGGTCTGGGCGGCCTGGTGCGGCGACTGCAACCCCGGCGCGGCCTTCGGCCGCGGCATCATGACCAACTACGGCGGCAGCTGGCACCAGCTCAGTCTGCCGGCGGACTTCCCGGTGCGCTACGTCTCCGGCGTGACCATCGACCCGGCCGACCCGACCGGCGGGACCGTCTACGCGACGGTGTCGGGCTTCTCCCGCCACTGGAACGAGGGCCCCGGCGCCGGCTACGGGCACATCTGGAAGACCACCAACGGCGGCGCGACCTGGACCGACGTCACCGGCGGCGACACCGCCTCCGACGCCTTCCCCGACGCCCCGGCCAACCAGCTGCGGATCGCGCCGGACGGCACCTTGGTCGTCGCCTCCGACCTCGGCGTGTTCGTGGACAACCCCAAGATCGACGGCCTCGGGCACTGGTCACGGCTCGGCACCAACCTGCCGGTGTCCGCGGCGGTCTATCTCACGCCGAGCCCCGACGGCCGGCAGCTGTACGTCGCGACCCACGGGCGCGGCATCTGGCGAACCACGATGCCGTAGCCGGCGCAGGTCGATCGGGCTGGCATGTCGGCGCGGCATGCCAGCCCGATCCCGTCACCGAGTCGGGCTCGGCGCGTGGTAGACGCCCAGGCCGGCGATGTCGCCACGAAGACACGACGGCACTTCGCCCTTCGCCGGCCGGCCGCCGGACATCATGACGGCGATCTTTCCGTCCGCATCGGACAGCGCGGTGATCACGGCGTAGTCCCCGGGCGGCACCGTCGTCGTGTCGAGGGTGAGCCCGGCCGCCCCGTTGTTGTCGCCGAGGGCCGTCTCGGGAGCGGATTCGTCCACCGTGTACGACTTGGTGTTGGCGCAGTCCGGCGCGTACGGCATGACCCGGATCGGGATGCCGCGCCGCCGCAGTTCCGCGTTGGTCTGATCGGCGGCCGCGATCTCCTTGAGCGTCACCGTGACCGTCCCGTTCGGATGCTCGGTCACCGCATAGGCCGGTGTGCCGCCGAGCATACCGGTGGCGAGCCCGACGGCGCCGGTCCCGACGACGGCGAGCGCCGCGGCCGCCACCAGCGGGCGCCGCCGCTGCGGCGGGCGGATGTGGTTGCCAGCGGCCAGTTCCTGGCCGTGCTGCTGCATGAGGTCCTGCCAAAGCGTGTCTTCGAAGCTGCTCATCGGGTTCAACTCCCATTCTCCGTGCGAAGGCGGGCACGCGCCCGGAACAGTCGGATCCGCAGCGCCCCGGCGGTCACGCCGATCACCACGGCGGCTTCCTTGACCGGCAGCCCCGCCAGGTCGACCAGCTCCACTGCCTCGCGGTCGGCGGCGCGCAGGGCGGCCAGCCGCTCGAACGCCTCGCGTCCGGGCTGCTCGGCGTCGATCCGGCGGACGAGGTCCGCCGTCTCGTCGGTCGCCAGCGGCCGGTGTCCGGTCAGCCGCCGCACCACGTCGTGGTCGCGGCGGAAGTCCTCGCAGTGCCCGGCGAACACCCGCCGGGCGATGCCGAACAGCCAGGCCCGCGGCGTCCCCCGGCGCGGGTCGAAGGTGGCGAACGAGGTGATGGCGGCGACGAAGGTGTCCGAGGTCAGGTCGGCGACGATCTGCGGCTCGGTCGCCCGCCGGGCGAAGTAGGCCGTGATCGCGGCGAAGTTCGCCCGGTAGATCCGTTCGAACTCGGTGGCCGGTGGCGCGGCCCGCTGTCGGTCGGTCATCTGGTGGCTCACACTCATGGTTGCCGACTTCGCCCCGATCCGTTACATCGCCCGCCCCCAGCCCGCCGGTCAAGCCGGTGAACTTCGGAACGGACCATTCCTCAACTCGGAGTTTGGGAATGGTCCGTTCACAGCGCCTTCACCGGCGATTCCGTCGGGGACTGGTGGGATACTCACAGATGGACAGCGGGGGTGTCGGTGAGGCGCGGGTCGGGCTCGCCGCCGGACATGGCCAGGGCGCCGGCCACGACGCGGCCCAGCGTGAGCAGGTCGGCGGGATTGCGCTTGTCCAGCCCGGCGACGAGCTGCTTGAGGATGGTCAGCTGGTCGAAGTAGATGCGCTCGGTGACCAGCTTCTCGTCGGCGTCGAAGAGGAAGTACGCGGTCATCCGGGTGCGGTGCGGCGAGCCGGTCGGCGGGATCCGGCCGAGCGGGCCGCGGTGCGTGCCGGTGAGCCAGAACTCGACGATCACGGCGTCGTGCGCGTGCCGGAGCGCGATGATCTCGTGGTTCTGGTCGGGGAAGGCCACGCGGGTGTCGTGGTAGTAGCCGCGGACCTCGGTGTCGCCGTCGTGCACGGTCATCTGGGCGATCAGCTCGTAGTGCGGGTGCGGGAACGTGGCCAGGGTGGCGTCCCAGTCCTGCTCGACCTCGTCGTGGAAGTGGTCCAGCACGAGCTTCTCGCGGGCGCGCAGCACGTCCTCGGGCGGCAGGGCGAAGCGGGACATCGGCGGCACTCCCTTTTATCCACGGTGTGGGTATGCGCTGGCCACGGTATACCCACACCGTGGATTTACTCAAGGTTGTCCGGCATCATGGGGACATGACCACCAGCACCGGACGTCGGGGCCGGCCGCCGAGGGCGAGAGCCAGCTGTCCCGCGCCGCCATCGTCACGGCGACCCTGCGGGTCATCGACGAGAGCGGGGTCGGCGCGGTCAGCATGCGGGCCGTCGGGCGGGTGCTCGGGGTGGACGCCAAGAGCCTCTACAACCATGTCGACGGCAAGGACGGCCTGCTCGACGCCGTCGCTGAGCACCTGCTCGGGGCCATCGCGCTGCCCGCGCGCACCGGCGATCTGCGGGCCGACCTGCGGGCTATCGCCTACGCTTTCCGTCAGCCGGCGCTGGCCCATCCCGAGGCCGCCTCGCTCGTCCTCACCCGTCAGCTCTCTTCCCTCGCCGCCCTCGAACCCGTGGACGCCGTGCTGGCCGTCCTGCTCGACGCCGGCTGTTCCGTCGAGGAGTCCGTACGCCTGCTGCGGATGCTCGTCGCCACCCTCGTCGGCGCGCTGTTACGGGAGGTCAACGCCGGGCCCACCTTCGGCACCACCGACCTCGCCGGCATCGCCCAGCGCCGTGCCGTTCTGGAGCGCAGCGGCCTCCCCGCGGTCGCCGCTGCCGCCCCGGACCTCGCCCGTTTCGACAGCGCCGCCGAGTACGAGTTCGCCGTCGAACTCGTACTCGACGCACTGGTCGCACGGCTCCGGTAGAGCTACCAGCCCTGAAGGCCAGAACCGTACTGGTACAACGGTTTGCCGTACGTGGGCGGCACGGTCTGGCCGGCGCCGATCTTGGCGCGGATGTCGGCCCGCTCGGCGGCGGTGGCGCCGAGGTCGTACGGCAGGTCCCAGCTTTCGACGGCGTCGGCAGGGACATCGGTGCCGCCGGGCTTGAGGACCTGGTCGAGGCTGGCGGGCAACTGCCAAGGCAGCTTGCCGCGCGGGGTGTAGTCGCCGAACAAGAGACTGGCCGCCGCGGGACCCATCTCCTCGCCGCCGCGGTAGGTGACCACGATGGCGTCGGCCAGGCCGTTCCAGTCGGAGATCACGTACGGGCGCGGCAACACCAGCAGCACGACCACGGGAATGCCCTGGTTCTTGTAGTTCTGGATCAACGCGACCTGGTCCGCCGGCAGGTAGGGCTGCTCCTTGGTCCAAGCGGTGGCGTGCGTGTACGAAGGTTCGCCGACCGCTACGACCGCGAGTTTCGGCGGTGTCGGGGAGTTGCCCTGGTACACGTTGATCCCGGATTGAGCCGCCCGGGCCTTGATGGCGTCGAGGAAGTCGAGTGACCCGTAGTCCTGGTGGAAGTAGCTGGTCCACAGGCAACACGCGGCCCCGTCGGCGGCCCGCGCTCCGGTGACGACGATGTTGTCACCGGAGTTGAGCTTGACCGGCAACACGCCGTCGTTCTTGAGCAACGTGTCGGATTCCCGCGCCGCCTGGTTGATCAACGCCGTATAGGCGGGCTGGTGGAACCGGTACGGGGCGTTGGCGGGATCGCCGTACGGGTGCTCGAACAGGCCCAGCTTGAACTTCACGGTGAGGATCTGCCGCACCGAATCGTCGATCCGGGACTGCGGAACGCTGCTGGCGAACGTGTCGAGGGAGAAGCCGACGGCCCCGGGATCGGCGCCGCCCATCACGTCCGCGCCGGCGTTGGCGGCGCTCACCCACGCCCCCGACGGCAGCCAGTCGGTGGTGACCAGCCCGGTGTAGCCCATGTTCTGCCGCAGGTAGTTGATGATCGGCGCGCTGTTGCCGGCCCCGGCGCCGCTCGGGTCCAAATAGGACGCTCCGGCGTAGCCGGTCATCACGCTGCCGGCGTTGGCCTCGATCGCCGCCGTCCACGGGATCATCGTGTACTTGATCGTCGTCCCGTCGAACACCACGCCGGCCTCGCCGCCCGCGCCCTCGCCGGGCCAGTGCTTGACGGTGACCAGGATCGACTGCGGATTGAGCTCTGGCCCGCCCTGCATGCCGGACACCAGCGCCCGCACCTGGGCCGCGGCCACCTGGGCGTTCTCCCCGTTTCCTTCCTGGATACGGGGATAGAGCACCTTCGTGCCGACCTCGGCCAGCGGCCCGAGCGTGCCGCGGGCCCCGGCCTGGACCTCCTCGCGGCGCTGCATGTCGCCGAGTTGGTAGTCCAGCTTGTAGTCCTGGCCGGCGGCCAGCGCGCTCTGCGCCGGGAACGTGGTCTGGTAGCCGATGATCGTGTCGCCGGCGGCGATCGGCGGGATGCCGAGCCGGGTGCCGGCGGAGGCCTTCAGGAAACCGTCGAGGTCCTGCGGCTGGGCCGGTCCGAAGATCCAGCCCGACTGCGGGTGGACCTGGTTGTTGTAGAACATCTGGTATGCCTTCTCCTGCGTCGACATCCGCCCGAGCAGATCGTCGACGCGGGTGGCGATCGGCTGCCGCCAGTCCTCGTACGGCTCGATCGTGCCGTCCTTGTTGAGGTCCCGGGCCCCGTTGACGATCGGCACGCCGTCGTTGGCCGCGGTGACGGTCGGCAGGTACAGGCCGAAGGTGTTGATGTTGGACGTCTTGGTGCCGCCGGCGCCGTCGACCGAGACCACGAACCACCTGTACGTCCAGCGGTCGGAGATGTCCCACGTCGGCGTGTAGCTGGTGCCGGCGGGCTCGGCGACCTTGGTGTAGAAGTCGAGCAGATTGCCGGACGCGGTGAAGTCGTAGTCGGTACGGCTGATGTTCAGCCACAGCTGGTAATGCGCGGCGCCGGCGACTGCCGCCCAGGAGAACGTCGGCCGGCGGGTGTTGGTCACCAGCGCGTTGTTGCCGGGGGCGGACAGCGCGAACTGGCCGGTGGTGGCGGGGGCCTTGGTCGGCGCGGACAGCAGCGGCGGCGTCGAGGTCGAGGTGTCGACGGTGCCGTGCACCTGGAATTCCCAGAGGCTGTAACCGTATCCGGTGGCGCGCGCGGTGCCACGGATGCGGAGGTAGCGGCCGGTGCCGCCGATCTTCAGCGTCTCGGTGCCGCCTTGGCCGGCGGTGGTGGCGTAGATGCTGGACCAGGTCGTGGCGTCGGGGGAGATGTCGACGCTGTACGCCGTGGCGTACGCCGTCTCCCACGTCAGCACGACGCAGCTGACCGCGGCGTTGCCGCCGAGGTCGACCTGGAGCCACTGTGGGTCGCTGGCGGCGCTTTCCCACCGCGTGGTGGCGCGGCCATCCAGCGCGGCGGCCGGGGCGTTCGCGCCGACGTACGACGACGCCTGCACGGGGGCGTAGGCCGAGATGACGGGGTCGGCGCAGCTGCCGCCACCGCCTCCGCCCGTGGTGAAGACGCCGAACTCCCAGAGGCTGTAGCCGTAGCCCGTTCCCCTTGCGGTGCCGTACATCCGCACGTAGCGACCGGTGCCGTTGACGTCTAGCGTCTGTGTGCCGCCGGTGCCCGTGGTCGTGCTGTAGACGGTCGACCAGTTGGCGCCGTCAGCGGAGACCTGGATCTGGAACGCGGACGCGAACGCCGTCTCCCAGGTCAGCGACACGCCGCAGACGGTCTGGCTGCTGCCCAGATCCACTTGCAGCCATTGGGGATCGCTGGCCGCGCTGGACCAGCGGGTGCCGGTGTTGCCGTCGACCGCGGCGCTGGCCGGGGTGCCGGCGTTCTCCGTGGACGAGGCGGTCGCCGTCTTGTTGAGCGCGGCGTTCGCGCTGCCGCACGAGCCGGCGCCGGTGCCGTAGACCTGGAATTCCCAGAGGCTGTAGCCGTAGCCGGTGTTGCGCTGCGCGCCGTACATCCGCACGTAGCGGCCGGTGCCGTTGACGTCGAGCGTCTGCGTGCCGCCGGGGCCCGTGGTGGTGCTGTACACCGAGGTCCAGTTCGTGGCGTCGGTCGAGACCTGGATCTGGAACGCCTTGGCCGACGCCGTCTCCCACTGGAGCGAGACCTGGCTGATCGACGCCGTCGTGCCGAGGTCGACCTGGAGCCACTGGGGATCGCTGGCCGCGCTGGACCAGCGGGTGCCGGTGTTGCCGTCGACCGCGGCGGAGGCCGGGGTGCCGGCGTTCTCGGTGGAGGACGCGGTGGCCGTTTTGCCCTGGGAGAGCAGCGTGGGCGCGGCCTGGGCCGACGGGCTCGTGGTCACCAGCGACGATGCCGCCAGCGCCGCCGCGACGGCCAGCGCGAAGGCGATTCTCAGTGGACGGATTCGGCGCGTCGTCGCGCCACGTGAGCTGGGCATACCGTCTCCCGCGCAGGGTGGAGGGGTAGGTCGGAGCCCGGTGGCGGCCGGAGGTGAGGCGGTTGGGAGAGCGCTCTCCCAACCGCCTCAGTGTTACGCCCGGGGGCCGCGGCGGTCAAGGAATCGGGGTGCTGCCGTCCGCGTGACCGTGCGGTCGCCGCGGACTCGGGTCAGATGGCCAGCCCGGCGCCGCCGGACACCAGGATCTCCTGGCCGGTGATGTAGGCGGCGTCGTCCGAGGCGAGGAAGGCGACGGTGCGGGCGATGTCCTCGGGCTCGGCGAGGCGGCCGAAGGGGTTGGTCTGGGCGATGGCGGCCATGGTGGCGGCGACGTCGCCGGAGCGGGCGCGCAGCGAGGTGCGGGTCATGGGGGTGTCGGTGAACCCGGGGCTCACGGCGTTGACGCGGATACGACGAGGGGCGAGCTCGAGGGCGAGCGTGGGGATCATGGCGAGGAAAGCGCCGTGCGAACCGGCGGTGACACTGTTGCCGGTGAGGCTGCGCGTCGCGCCGATGCCGACGGTGACGATGACGGAAGCGCCGTCGGAGAGCAGGGGCAGTGCCTTGGCCAAGGTGAAGAACTGGCCCTTGGTGTTGACGGCGAACACCTCGTCGTAAGCGGCCTCGTCTGCGGTGGCCAAGGTCATCGGACGGCTGACGCCGGCGTTGAGGAACAGCGTCGTGAGGCCGCCGAACTTCTCGCCGACCTCGGACATGACCTTCTCGGTGTCGGCCATCGAGCGCGAGTCGGCCTGGAGGACCAGGACGTCCTCCGGCAGTTCCGACCGGGCCCAGGCGACGCTCTCCAGGCGCTGTCCGGTGACGGCGACGCGGTAACCGCGGTTGTGCAGAATCTCGGCGGTCGCCTTCCCGATCCCGCTGGTGCCGCCGGTGATCAGGGCTGTACGTGCCGACATGTGATCACTCCACTGTGGTTGGTCGCACTGGACTCGACGGTCCAGTTGCGGCCACGCTAACCGCCAGCGGGGCGGAGGCCGGGGTCCACTTGGGATCCCGGTACGGGAACCACTCACGCCGTGAGGAACGACTTCACGTGGTCGAGCGCCAGGTCGAGGGCGACCTCCATGGGCCTGATGTCATGCGCGGTCTCGGCCAGGAGGTATCCGCCCTGCAACGCGGCCATCAGACCGGTGGCCAGTCGTTCCGGGTCGGCCTCGGGCCGAAGGGCCCCGCTGTCACGCATCCGCCGCAGGCCGGCGGCGAGCAGCCCTTCCCAGGCCGTGAAGGACTCGGCGAGGGTGGCGCGGGCCTGGTCGTCCTGGTCGGCCAGTTCGCTGGCCATCGAACCGAGCGCGCAGCCGTATGCCCCGTGCTGCAAGGCATTTCGCCGCACCAGGGCGTCGCGCCAGCGGACCAGGCCACGGAACGACTTCAGGTGCTGGAGGTAGCCGCGTTCACGGTCGAGGATCTGCGCGGCCCGCGCCGCGACGACGGCGCGGACCAGTTCGGTCTTGTCCGGGAAGTGGCTGTAGAGCTGGGACTTGCTGGTGTCGCTCGCGACGCGGACGTCGTCGAGCGTGGTCGCGTTCACGCCGTTGACGTACATCAGGTCGGCCGCCGCCGCGACGATGCGCGCGCGGGTGGCGGCGCCACGGGACGTCGGCCGGGACGGCGGCGTGTTCATCCGCCTGAGGCTACCCCTTTGGTCAGTGAAGGTGGCCAGTGAAGTGGACTGCGCAGTCCTTTTGGGCCACCGCGAGTGGTTCCCGTTTCTGGGGGCCGAGTGGACCCAGGTCGGCCGTCGAAAACGGGCTAGTTTCGGAGTCGGTGGCCCGTTCCTGGCTGCCGAAAATGCGTCTACCAGGGAGATCTGATGGTTGTGCACTGGGGGAAGGAGCTGTCCCTGACGGCCCGGCGGGAACGTGTGTGGTCGGTCGCGACCGTGTTCGCACGTCTGGCCTTGGCGGCCGGATTCCTCTCGGCCGTCGCCGACCGGTTCGGCATCTGGGGCCCGCCGCACACCGGGGCGGTCGGGTGGGGCGATTTCGCCACGTACACCGCCTACACGCACACCCTCTCGCCGTACCTGCCGGACATGTTCCAAGGGGCCGCCGCATGGGCCGCGACCGCGGCGGAAACGGTGCTGGGCCTGACATTGCTGGCCGGCATCCTCGTGCGCTGGTCCGCATTGGCCGCGACCGCGCTGCTGCTGGGCTTCGCGCTGTCGATGGGGCTGTTCCTGGGCTGGGAAGCACCGCTGAGCAATTCGGTTCCCGCCGCTGCGGCCGCCGCCCTGCTGCTGGCCCTCGCGCCCGTGGACAGGTTCGCCTTCAGTGTCGACGGAATGTTCGCCAGGAAGCGATCGCAGGTCGCCGGTCGCCTGCTGGCCGTTGCCGCGCTGGCCGGCGTAACCGCGTGCAGCCCGGCCACCCAGACCACACCTGTGGCGGCGACCACGGCCGCCTCGACGCCGCCCCAGGTGAATGTCCTGCTCCAGCAGGCGCTGCCGAACGCCGAAGGCAAGACGTTCACCTCGCAGATCGTGGACTTCCCGCCCGGCGCGGCCGCGCCGCCGCACCGACACGGTCAGGCTTTCGTGTACGCCTACGTGCTGGCAGGGGACGTCCGCAGCCAGGTCGACGACAATCCCGCGACCACGTTCCACCCGGGCGAGAACTGGTTCGAAAAGCCCGGTGCCCACCACGTCGTCGCCGCCAATCCCAGCGCCACCGAACGGGCCAAGCTGCTGGTCGTCTACGTCTCCACCACCGGCGACGCGCTCCAGGCCAACGATCCCCACTCATGACCACCGGCGGTGCGGTCGCGCGGGCCGTATCGTGGTCCGTCATGACCGAGCAAGGACCCGGCAGCGCCCGGACGTCCGGCCTCGACCTGCATCTGGGCCACATCGGCCGCAATGTGCGAGCGGGGCTCATGGATGCCTTCCGGGAGGCGATCCGCAGCGGGCGGCTGGCCCCGGGGACGCGGCTGCCGTCGAGCCGAGTGCTGGCCAACGATCTCGGGCTGGGCCGCAACACCGTGGTCCGCGTGTACTCGGAGCTGATCAACGAAGGCTGGCTGACCGGGCTGCACGGCTCCGGAACCGAGGTGGCGCAGCGGGCGGCGGAGCCGGCGGGCGAACGGGAACGGCCGCGGCCACCGGCGAAATGCCCGCAGCTGGTGCACAATCTCCGGCCCGGGCTGCCGGATCTGTCGGCGTTCCCACGGGACGAGTGGATTCGGGCGGTGAAGCGGACGGTGAGCACAGCGCCGTTCGAAGCGTTCGGGTACACCGATCCGCACGGCCGGCGTGAACTCCGCGAGGCAGTCGCCCGGTATCTGGCTCGCGCCAGGGGCCTGCGGGCTCGGGCGGACAACGTCGTGGCGTGTAGCGGCGCGGCGGAAGGCTTGCGGCTCGTCGCCGCCGCGCTGGCCGAGGCCGGTGTCACGACGGTGGCAGTCGAGGAGTTCGGCCTGCAAACCCAACGCGAGGCGTTGGCCAAGGCTGGGCTCGACACCGTTCCGCTCCCGGTGGATGGGGACGGGGCCGACGTGTCGGCGCTTGATCAGATGCCGTGTCCAGGCGCGGTGTTGCTCACGCCGTCGCACCATTTTCCCTTGGGAGTGGCGCTGCATCCCGATCGCCGGGCGGCGGTCGTCGACTGGGCGCGGCGGCGCGGCACGCCGATCATCGAGGACGACTACGACGGCGAGTTCCGCTACGACCGCTCGCCCGTCGGCGCGTTGCAGGGGTTGGATCACGACCATGTGGTCTACCTGGGCACCGCGAGCAAATCCCTGGCGCCGGGGTTGCGCCTGGGCTGGCTCGTGCTGCCGGACCACCTGGTCGGCCCGGTCGTCGCGCAGAAGGGCGAGACCGAGGAGACCGTCGGCTTCCTCAACCAGTTGGCGATGACCGAGTTCATCGAGTCGGGGGCGTACGACCGGCACATCCGCGCGATGCGCTCGCAGTACCGCCGCCGACGCGAGCAGGTGGTCGAGACGATCGGCCGGCACGCCCCCGAGGTTCGGGTCACCGGGATGTCCGCCGGGCTGCACATCGTGCTCGAACATCCCGCTCGAACCGGCGCCGAACTCGTGCGCCGTGCCGCCCGAGAGCAGGTCACGGTGGAGCCGCTGGACTTCTTCCGGCACCCTGAGTCCACATCGGACCGTGACGGCGTGGCCATCGGGTTCGCCGCGCCGTCCCCCAGCGCCTGGTCGGGCGCACTGGACGCGCTGGTTCGCGCCCTGCGGTGACTGGTTCCCGTTCGTGGGGGCGAAGTGGACCCAGGTTCCGGGTCGGCACCGGGTTAGCGTGGCGGAATGGACTTTATGGTCCATCAAGCGGAGGCAGGGAGGTGCCGGATGAAGGCGATCGTGGTGACGGACCAGGCGGCGGGAACGGCCGGGATGACGCTGGCGGAACGTCCCCGGCCCACGCCGGCCGGGAATGATGTGCTGGTCGAGGTGCATGCCTCCGGGTTCACCACCGGAGAGCTGGACTGGGACACGACCTGGACCGATCGCCTCGGCCGTGACCGTACGCCGTCGATTCCCGGGCACGAGCTGGCCGGGGTGGTCCGCGAACTCGGCTACGGCACCACCGGTCTGTCGGTGGGCCAGCGGGTCTTCGGCCTCACCGACTGGACTCGTGACGGCACCCTGGCCGAGTACGTCGCGGTCGAGGCGCGCAACCTCGCGCCGCTGCCGGCCGACGTCGACTTCGAGATCGGCGCCGGCCTGCCGATCTCGGGTCTGACCGCGTGGCAGGGCTTGTTCGTGCACGGCCGGGTCCAGGTCGGACAGAGCGTCCTGGTGCACGGCGCGGCCGGTGGCGTCGGTTCCGTGGTGACGCAGCTGGCCCACGAAGCCGGCGCCCACGTCATCGGCACCGGACGGGCCGCCGACCGCCGGACCGCGCTCGACCTCGGCGCCCACGAGTTCATCGACCTCGAGAACGACTCCCTGGACGACGCCCGCGGCGTCGATCTCGTCTTCGACATCTTCGGCGGCGAGATCCAGAAGCGATCCGTCGGGCTTATCCGGGCCGGCGGAACCCTGGTCACCATCGCCGGCCCGCCCGAGGTCCGGCCGGCCGACGGCCTCGCCGTCGACTTCGTCGTCGAGGCCGACCGGGCCCAGCTGACCGAATTGGCCCAGCGGGTGCGGGACGGGCGGCTGCGGACCCTCATCGGCCAGGTCGCCTCCCTCGACGACGCCGTCGCCGCCTTCAACCCGACCGACCGGGTCAAGGGCAAGACGATCATCAGCGTGCGCCCGTGAAGGCGATCGTCGTCACCGACCAGGCCGCCGGGACGGCCGGCATGGTGCTGGCGGAGCGGCCCGATCCGGATGCGGCGCGGCTGGCCGACCTCTCCGGGGCGAGCTACGGCGATGTCGTCGTCGCCGTGCACGCGTCGGGATTCACCGGCAATGAACTGGAATGGCCGTCGACCTGGGTCGATCGTCTCGGCCATGACCGGACGCCGTCGATTCCCGGGCACGAGGTGGCCGGCGTGGTCACCGCGCTGAGCTACGGCACTACGGGGTTGTCGGTCGGCCAGCGGGTGTTCGGCCTGACGGACTGGACCCGCGACGGCACGCTGGCCGAGTACGTGACCGTCGAGGCGCGCAACCTCGCGCCTTTGCCCGGCGGCGTCGACTTCACGACCGGCGCCGGCGTGGTGATGTCCGGCTTGACCGCGTGGCAGGGTCTGTTCGAGCACGGCCGCCTTCAGCCGGGGCAGCGGGTCCTCGTGCACGGCGCGGCCGGCGCGGTCGGATCCATGGCCGCCCAGCTCGCCCATGACATCGGTGCCTACGTCATCGGCACCGGACGCGCCGCCGGTCGGCCAGCCGCGCTCGACTTCGGCGCGCACGAGTTCGTCGACCTCCAGCACGACTGCCTCGACGACGTCGGCCAGGTCGACCTGGTCTTCGACGTTCTCGGCGGCGACATCCAGAAACGCTCCGCCGGCCTGATTCGCGCCGGCGGAACCCTGGTCACCGTGACCGGGCCGCCCGAGGCCCGGCCGGCCGACGGCGTCGCGGTCGACTTCGTCGTCGTGCCCGACCGCGCCCAGCTGGGCCAGATCGTCCAGCGAGTGCGTGACGGGCGACTGCGGACCAACATCGGCGCCGTCGCGCCCCTCGACGACGCCGTCGCCGCCTTCAACCCGACCGCGCCGGTCGCGGGAAAGACGATCATCCGCGTTCGGTAGGCGCGTCGTACTTTCGGGCGATACCGGCGGCCTGACCGGCACCTACCATGATGCGGTGCTCCGCTCCGGATGGGACGAACCCCGCCTCGTGCCGGCGCCGCGGACGTGGCGGGACTGGGCGCTGGTCGGCGTGTTCGAGTTGGTGGCCGTGCTGGAGGGGGTGTTCCAGCCGGACCTGGCCTGGCGCCCGGTCTCGGTGACCGTCGCGGTCGTGCTGGCCCCGTTGCTGTTGTGGCGGCGGAGCCGGCCGCTGCCGGTGATCGCCGCCGCGTTCGTCGTCGCCGGACTGGCCCCGCTGCTCACGCACGGCCAGCCGCCCGACCTCTACGCCATGGTCTACATGCTGCTGCTGCCGTATTCGCTGCTGCGCTGGGGATCCGGCCGCGACATGGTGCTGGGCTCGGCGGTCGTGCTGGCGAAGATCGGTTTCTGGCTGCTGGCCGGCTTCGTCGATGCGGGGCAGGCGCTCGGCGAGGCGGCCGTGCTCGTCACCGCGGGGGCGATCGGCGCGGCGATGCGTTACCGGGCGCGGGCCCGCCGGCGCGAGTTGGACCAGGCCAAGCTGCTCGAACGCGAACGCCTGGCGCGCGACCTGCACGACACGGTCGCCCATCACGTGTCGGCGATGGCGATTCGGGCCCAGGCCGGGCTCGCGATCGCCGACACCCAGCCGGCGGCCGCGACGGAGGCGCTGCGGCTGATCGAGGCCGAGGCATCCCGTGCCCTCACGGAGATGCGGGCCATGGTCCGCGTGCTCAGGACCGACGAACCGGCGGAGTTCGCCCCCAATCCGAGTATCGGCGACCTCGAACAGCTCGCCGGCCGGGAGCGTGGGGGACCGGTGGTGGACGTGGCGATCGACGGCGACGTCCGAGACGTGTCCCAGTCGGTCGGGGCCGCGATCTACCGGCTGGCCCAGGAATCCGTGACCAACGCCCGCCGGCATGCCCGGCACGCGACGCGCATCGAGGTCCGGGTCGCGGCGGACGACCGGACCATACGGCTCCAGGTCAGCGACGACGGCGACGGCGGCCGGGCCGCCGGATCGTCGGGATACGGACTGGTGGGCATGGCCGAACGCGCCGGCCTGCTCGGCGGCACCTGCGCCGCCGGACCGAACCCCGACCGTGGCTGGACGGTGACCGCCGTGCTGCCGCGCACCGGAACCACGGCATGACCGTGCGGGTGGTCGTCGCCGACGACCAGGAGATCGTCCGCACCGGGTTGACCATCATCCTCAACGCCCAGCCCGACATCGAGGTGGTCGGCGAGGCCGCCGACGGCGAACGGGCCGTCCAGCTGGCCCGCCGGCTGCGGCCGGACGTGTGCCTGTTCGACATCCGCATGCCCGTGGTCGACGGCATCGAAGCCACCCGGCGGCTGGCCGGCCCGGACGTCGCCGATCCTCTCGCCGTGGTCGTGATCACCACGTTCGACCTGGACGAATACGTCTACGCGGCACTGCGTGCCGGTGCCCGCGGCTTCCTGCTCAAGGACGCCGGCACCGCCATGCTCACCCAGGCCGTGCGGGCGGCGGCCAGCGGCGAGGCGCTCATCGCGCCCAGCATCACCGCCCGGCTGCTGGACGCCTTCGCCGGCAGCGGGCCCGCGACGCCGCCGGCGCAGCCTTTGGACCCGCTGACCGCCCGTGAGGAGCAGGTGTTGGCGGCCGTCGCGGCCGGCCGGACCAACACGGAGATCGCCGACGAGCTCTACATCACGCTGAGCACCGTCAAGACCCACATCGCCAGCCTGATGACCAAGCTCCAGGCCCGCAACCGGGTGGAGATCGCGATGTGGGCGTACGAGACCGGGCGGACCCGCGACCGAAAGTACTAGGGAACTCCGGCCCGTGCTCCGATGAGCCGCCCCCGCTCCGGACGCCACGCTCTGGCCATGACTTCAACCAGGCGGATGTGGCTGCTGCCAACCGGTCTCGTGCTGCTCAGCACCATTCCCGTGCTCGCCGGCGGCCTGCGGATCGGCCAGCTCGGCACCGGTGCCCAGATCACCGCGGACAACGCTCGGTTCTTCGCCGATCCCGTGCCGGTGGTGGTGCACATCATCGGCGTCACCGTGTTCTGCGTGCTCGGCGCTTTCCAGTTCTCGGCCGGATTTCGGGCACGATGGCCGCGCTGGCACCGGATCGCCGGCCGCGTCGTGCTGCCGTGCGGGCTCGCGGCGGCGTTGTCGGGACTGTGGATGACCGTGTTCTACCCGCGTGCGGCCAACGTCGGCGATCTGCTCACCGCGTTCCGGTTGGTGTTCGGCACCGCGATGGCGGTGTCGCTGGTATTGGGGTTCCTGGCCGTCAGGCGCCGTGACATCGCGGGGCATCGCGCATGGATGACGCGCGGATACGCCATCGGCATCGGTGCCGGCACCCAGGCGGTCACGCAGTTGCCGGTGGTCGTCGTGTTCGGCTCGGTCAACACGCTCACCGACGCGTTGATGTCGCTCGGGGCCTGGCTGCTCAACCTGGCGATCGCCGAATGGTTCCTGCGCCGGCGGCCGTCTCGCCGCGGCCGCGCCGTCTCTCGCCAGGTGCTGGGCGCGGCCCTCAAGCGCGGTCGGCAAGATAGGCTCGCCAGCCGCCGTGTCGGCTGATCTCCCGGGTCGGATCGGCGCAGCCGGTGTCCGCGACGAAGCCGAGCACCGTCGTGCCGTCGTCCAGCCCGAGCGGCCCGAGGTGCAGCGGCGGCGCGATGCCAGGCAGCAGACCGCCGACGGCAGCGGCCGGCAGGTCCCACACCTCTACCTCGAAACCGCCCGGACCGTCGCCCGCGACCAGACCTGGTCGCGGAAACGGTCCGTCCACTGTGTACATACGGTAGCCCGCGGCCGTCCGGGCCCGGCTGTGCAAGGTGCCGCCGAGCCGGACGAGGTCGGCGTTGGCGGGCTGACCGGTGAGGTGGGCTCCGGCGACCGCCAGCAGGCACCGTTCGACGATCGGCGGTTCGGCCTCGCCGGTCCAGCGGGCCGCCAGGTCGAGCAGCGGTGCGTCGGCGAAGGCGGGCGCGATCAACTGCACGCCGAACGGCAGGCCGTCGGCCTCGCCGGCCGGCACCGCGACCGCGCACAGGTCGAACAGGTTCACCATGTTCGTGAACACGCCCAGCCGCGCATTCGCCCCGACCGGATCGGCGGCGACGTCGGCCAGTGTCGGATGCCCCGGTGTCACGGGCAGCAGGAGGGCGTCCGCTCCGACGAAGGTCCGTTCCGCGATCGACCGCAGCCGGGCCAGTTCACGGTGGGCGGCGAACACCTCGGCTGCGGGGAAACCGTTGCCGGCCAACACGATCTGCCGTACGGTCGGATCCACCCCGGGGCCGTCCAACTGGTCGCCGAACGCGGCCAGCCGTTCGGCGACCAGCGCCGAGCCGTACAACAGCCGCGCCGCCGCCAGGAACGGCTCGACGTCCACGGGCACGACGTGGGCGACAAGCTTGAGACGGTCCACCGCGGCGGCCCATGCGGTCTCGTACGCCGGATCGAGGTCCAGGGGCCGGTCAGGGATCGCGACCACCCGCATCCGAGCCGCCACGCCGTGGGGGAGTCGCGGCGGCATCGGCCGTGAGTACGGGTCGGCCGGATCGTGACAGGTCAACGCCGCCAGCACCGGCCGGGCGTCCGAGACGGCACGGGTCAGCGTCGTCACGCAGTCCAGCGACGGGCACGCCGGCAGGACGCCACGGGTGGACACCAGACCACGGGTCGGCTTCACGCCAACCAGGCCGTTGAACGCCGCCGGCACCCGTCCGCTGCCCGCGGTGTCGGTGCCGAGCGCGAACGGAACGACGCCGAGCGCGACGGCCACCGCGCTGCCGGAACTGCTGCCACCGCTGACGTGCGCGGCGGACGCCACGCTGTGGCACGCCCCGTACGGCGATCGGGTCCCGACCAGTCCGGTGGCGAACTGGTCCAGGTTCGTCTTGCCGATCGGCACCGCACCGGCGGCCCGCAACCGCTCAACGGCAAACGCCGTCCGCGCCGCCGGTTCCGTGCGGTCCGGGCAGGCGGCGGTGGTCGGGACGCCGGCGATGTCGATGTTGTCCTTGACTGCGAACGGAATTCCGCTGAGCGGGCCGTCCGACCCGTCCGGCGCGTCGTCCAGCAGTGTGATGAAGGCGGGCTGGTCGATCTCGGCGGCCAGTTTCAGCGCGGTGCGCACGTCGTGGCTCATGCCCGCCACCTTTCCCGCTCGGCGGCGAAGGCCGCCTCACGCGCGTTCCGGAAGCGGGCGATCTCCTCGGCATGTCGGTCCTCGAGTGCGGTGACCTCGGCCAGACCGAACTCCGCCGTTCGGGTGTCCAATGTGGACCGGCCGGCGAGGATGTCGGCTCGCAGGTCGGCCAGCTCCTCGACACTGACCGGCCGGAACCGCAGCCGGTCGAACTGCCGCAGCAGCCACGGCGGTTCGGCGACGTCGGGGACATGTCGCCAGACCGGCACGGTGCGGCCGACGAGCTGGTAGCCGCCGGGGCCTTCCATGCCGTACACGCAGAGGTACACGCCGCCGATGCCGACCGCGTTCTGCGGTGTCCAGGTGCGGGCCGGGTCGTACTTGGTGGTGACGAGCCGGTGCCGGGGATCGAGGGGAATGGCCACGGGCGCGCCGAGGTACACGTCGCCGAGGCCGACCACGAGATAGGTCGCGTCCCGCACGATGTCGAAGACGTCGTCCCGCTCGGCCAGCGCGTTGACCCGCCGGATGAACTCGACGTTGTCCGGACACCACGGCGCGTCCGGCCGAACCGACCGGGCGTAGCGGGCCATCGCCTCGTGCGCGGCCGGGTGGTCGAACGCGATCGGCAGGGTCACCTCGCGCACGTCCAGGGTGACGGCCGCCGGATCGGGCAGGCCGTCGGCCAGGTGGTCCAGCACATCGGCGATGTGCGGCAGCGGACAGGCGATGGGGTCGACCCGCACCAGCAGTGACCGCACGCCTTCGACGATCTCCCGGACGCCGACGACGGCGGAGCCCCGCAGCGACCGCGCGAGCAGATGCACCCACAGTCGAACGCGCAGGTCAAGCCGCGGCGGGCCGGCCTCCAGGAGAACGTGGTGATCGCCGGCGCGTCGAACGACGACCGCGGGGGCGTCCGCCGTGGCGGACCGGGACAGCAACAAACCGTGATCGCGCAGCAGGTCGGGACGGATGCTCGGCGGGGCCGAACGCGGTGCGGGCACGCCGGCCAGCGATCGCTCGAACGCATCGGACACGGCACGGGTCGGGTCGGCCAGCAGCGCGTCACGCTCGGCGTTGACGGCATCGGCCTCGTCCGGGGACACCAGCACCAACTGGACGGTGTCGCCCGGCCGGGCCTGGGCGAACATCCAGCGATCGGCCCGGATCACCGTGTAGGGCACGACAAAACCACCGAGACTGGGCCCGTCCGGCCCGACCACGACCGGGGTGTCGCCGGACAGCATGATGCCGCCGATCGGGTAGGCGCTGTCGTGGATGTTGGACGGATGCAGACCGGCCTCGCCGCCGTCCGGCCGCGCCCAATCCGGCCGGGGGCCGACCAGCCGGACGCCGGTGCGGTCGGCCCGGTGATCGACCGTCCACGTCGCCGCCAGCAGCGCGGTGGCACCGGCTTCGGTGAGGTGCTCCGGCGCGCCGTGCGGACCGGCCAGCACGCGGACGGTCCAGGTCGATCCCAGCGTTGGCAACACGGCCGCGACGTCCACCGGAACCGCGAGGTTTTCCTCACGCCCCAAGGGGATCGCGTCGCCGACCGTCAGTGCTCGGCCGTCGAGGCCGCCGAACTTGCCGAGCAGGAACGTCGCCCGGCTGCCGAACACCGGTGACACCGCGATGCCACCGCCGATCGCGAGATAGGCCCGGAAGCCCGGCGCGCCGCAGGGGCCGACGTCGACGACCGAACCCGCGCCGACGACAGTGACCACGCCTGGCCGAAGCAGACGACCGTCCACAGTGGCCTGATGCGCCGACCCGGTGACGCACACCGTTGCCCTGCGGTCGAACCGCAGCACCGGGCCGGTTGCCACGGCTTCCAGCCCCGCGGCCGACGGCGGGTTGCCCACGGCGGCGTTGGCCAGAGCGAAAGACAAGTCGTCCCAGGCCCCGGACGGCGGCACGCCGACGTCCCATAGGCCGCCGCGACCGGCCAGATCCTGCACGGTGGTCTGCGTGCCGGCCGCGAGGACCGTGACGGTCGCGGCCCGCACGCCGTGGTCGATGACGGTCATACCGGCCACCAGCCCAGCAGTCGCACGGGGGTGGGATTCCAGCCGTTGCAAGGGTTGTTGACCTGTGGGCAGTTGCTGATCAGCACCAGCAGATCTCGCTCGGCCCGCACCTGGACGTGCTTGCCCGGCGCGGAGACGCCGTCGACGAAGGTGAGCCCGCCGGCTGCCGTCACCGGGACGTTCATGAAGAAGTTGATGTTGTGCCCGAGTCGGCGCGCGTCGATGCCGGCCGCCGCGCCGTAGCGCAGAAACGTTTCACGACAGGCATTCTGGTGACGGGTGTGCGTGCCATAACGGACCACATTGGACTCCTGCGCGCACGCGCCACCCAGCGTGTCGTGGCGGCCGCAGGTGTCGTCGGTGATCGTCGCCAACACGTCCAGTCGCGTCGACAGCAGCCGCGAACCGGTGGTCAGGTAGACCGCGCCCTGCTCACGGACGGTGTCGAACGCGCTGTACCGGTTGTCCACGTCGGCGGCGTCGTAGAACAGCGTGTCCACGGCCTGGTTGCCGTGCAGGTCGACGATGCGGAACGTGCCGCCGGCCGGGATCGGGCCGAGAAAGCCTTCGCCCGCCTCGACAACGGTGTCCAACGCGGCGGTCGCGGGGTCGAACGCGGTCATGCGAAGACCTCCTTCGACAGCAGCAGGGCCCGTTCGCTTTCCACGCGGAACGTCCGGGACGGGTCGTCCGGACCGGCCGGTTCGGCGGCCCAGACCTCCGCCCGCACCGGCTGCGCCTCCTGACGCGGATCGAGCGGATGGGGCGCGGTCGACAACACGGCGAGCACGTCGATCTCGGTGCGCAGTGCCACCCAATCGTCGGCAGAAGCGTGATTCGGTTGGTACGCAAGGGTTCCGGCCGCGTCATCGGACGTGGCCACCTTGGCGAAGAAGTTCACACAGCCGTGGATGTCGGCCACGTCCCGGCCGTGCTTGCGCAGTTCGGAGAGCAGGCCTCGTCGAGCGTCGGCGGAATGGCCGCACAGGGCGTCGTGCCAGGGCAGCGACGAGCCGGTGACCGAGCACAAGGCCAGGCCGCGGTCGGACATCAACACCATTGGCGGCCGAATCGTGGCCGACATCTGGGCCTTCAACGTGTCCGGCACGTTCAGACGGTCGACCGGATGCCCGGCGGTGAACAGCAGCGTCGAGCAGTTCGCGCCGGGACCGAGCGCGGTGAGCCGGAGTTCGCGGCCCGCCCGCACCAGCACCGACCACGCAGCGCCGGCCGGGATGTCATGGGAGACAAGGACATCACTCATTCGACACCGTCCAACGCCAGCGTGACGATCATCGGACGGCGGGTGCGGGCCAGGTACGCCAGCCCGCCGACGGCCAGCGCACCGATCAAGAACAGCGGCGCGAACCACTGGAGGTAGACGTGGCCACCGGCCGGATCGAACACCTCGCTCCGCGGCCAGCCGAGGTTGACGGCCATCAGCGCGCCCCACCCGACGGCCAGGACGTTGACCACGACGCCCCACCGTCCGAGGCTGAACTCGCCGGCCCGGGCCGGTAGGCCGCCGCGCAGCCGTCGTACCAGCAACGGCAGGGTAACCATGAGATAGGCCAAGTACAGCAACATGATGCAGACGCTGGCGATCGTCGTGAACAGGGCCGGATTGCCCACGTTGACCAGCAACAGCGCCGCCGCCAGCACCCCGACCAGGACCGCGGCGCGAACCGGGGTGCCGGTGCGCCGGTTGACGGCCGCGAGCCCGGAGGAGAACGGCAGCACGCCGTCCCGCGACATCGAGAACACCATCCGCGTCGCGGCGGTCTGGATGGCCAGGGTGCACACCGCGACCGCGATCGCGACGTCCACCAGGAACACCCGCCCGAGCGTGTCGCCGAGCCGGTCGGTCAGCACGAAGGGCAGGCCGCGGGCCGGGTCGCCGAGGCTGCCGTCGGTCACGCTGCCGGCCGCCATCAACGTGGCCAGCAGCATCAGCGCGCCGCCGAGCCCGGACACCAGCACGGCCCGGACGATGGTGCGGGGCGTGGTTCGGCGCGGGTCGCGGGTCTCCTCCGACAGCTCACCCGCGCTGTCGAACCCGACCAGCACGTACGCCGCCATCAGGCCCGACACCGCGAACGACCACAGGTAGCTGTGCCCGGCGGTGCCCTGCGTCGCCAACACCACCGCGGGGCCACGCTCGGAGTGGGCGAACAGGGCAACGCACAGCAATGCCACGCCGACCAGCTCGCACGTCACGCCGACGCTGTTGACCACGGACATCAGCCGCACACCGGTCGCCGTCACGGCTGTCGTGACGCATAGCAGAAGCACGCCCAACACCACGGCGTTGGCCGCGCCGGTCGGGCTGGTCAACGAGCTGTCCCCGGGCACCAGTTGGAACCCGGACCAGACCGGCGGCAGCACGACCTGCAACGCGATCGCGGCGCCGGCCAGGGTCACCACCTGGGCGACCATCATCAGCCAGCCGGCGGTCCAGCCCCAGAGCCGGCCGCCCAATCGGGTGGCCCACTGGTAGATCGCGCCGGAGATCGGGTAGCGGGCGGCCAGCTCGGCGAAGCACAGCGCGACCAGCAGCTGTCCGACCAGGACGATCGGCCAGGTCCAGAAGAACGCCGGGCCGCCGAATCCGAAGCCGAAGAAGAACAGCTGGAACACGGTGGTGAGGATGGAGACGAACGAGAAGCCGGCGGCGAACGAGCCGTAGCCGCCGATCTTGCGGCGCAGCTGCTGGCCGTAGCCGAAGGTGGACAGGTCGCTGGTGTCCGTGGCGGAGGGCGGCTCCGCAGCCATGGGTCTGACGCTCACGACAGCCTCCGGATCATGCGAGCCCGAACCACGCGCGCAGCCCGGGGCCAGTGGCCTCCCGGGCTTTTCTCCCGCCGTGGAACGGTGCCGCGACCGGCGCGGACCGCCTGCGTCTCTCGGACCAGACCCGCGTCGCCGCGGCGGAACCCTAGACGCGCCCCGCGCTGCGGCGGGTCGTGACCAGTGCACCGGTGGGCGGTGTCGCCGCCGGGTCGGTCCGGTGAACCCCTTGTATCGGAAACAGTCGATGGGCGGCCGAACGCGTCACATCGTGTTCACACGGGATCGGCGGGTGGCCGGCCGTCGACCACCCGCCGATCGGTCAGCCCGTGCAGGCCGTGCCGTTGACGGAGAACGCGGTCGGTGCCGCGCTCGAATTCGACCAGACGCCCTGGAAGCCGAACGACGCCGACGCGCCAGCGGGTACGGATCCGTTGTAGCCGGCGTTGATCGCCGTGACCTTGGCTCCGGACTGGGTGACCGTGGCGTTCCAGGCATTTGTGACCTTCTGGTCACCGCCGAACGTGAACGTCACGGTCCAGCCCGGCCATGGCGTGGCGCCGGTGTTGGTGATGGTCACGTTGCCGGTGAATCCGCCGGGCCAGGTGTTGGCCTGATAAGTGGCCTTGCATCCGCCGGACGCCGGTGGACCGGTGGTCACCGCGAGGGTGCCGGATCGGGCCGAGCGGGTGCCGGCGGTGTCCTTGGCGTACACAGCGAAGGTGTAGGCGGTGGCGGGCGTGAGACCGCTGACCGTGGCGGCGTTCGTGGCCGGGGACGCGACGACCGTCTCGGCGGTGCCGTTCACCTGGACCACGTCGTAGCCGGCGATGCCACTCGAACTGGACGATGGAGTCCAGTTCAGGCTGACGGAGTTCGACGTGACGGCGGTGGCGGTTGGCGTGCCGGGGGTGCTCGGCGGGGTGTGGGTCGTCCCGGGCTGGAGGGTGATCACGGTCGCGGTGTACGGCGCGATGGTCTGCGACGCCGCGCTACCGGCCGTCGTCGTGGTAATGCCGGTGCCGGGCGGGGCGAGCGTGGCCACGGTCGGCGTGGCGCCGCTGGGCGTGAATCCGTTGTACGCCAGGCTCACCGTGTAGCTGGTGGACGGATCGCCGTTGACCAGCATGACCTTCAGCGAGCCGTCGGCCTTCTTCACGGCGAACGACCGTACGAGCGAGGAGCTGGAGGACGTGGACACCAGCGTGTCGCCGGGGTGGATGAACTGGCCGAGCAGCTGGAGTCCGTAGTAGGCGGGGAAGGGCGTGTCCACGGCCGGCTCGCACAACCGCGTGCCGGTCGACGCGTCACAGCTGGCGTCGGACAGCACGCCGTAGTCGCCGTAGTTCGCGGTGCCGTACAACGACGGGCCGTTGTCGCCGGTGGTCACGATGCCGTTGTGGATCTGCCACCAGTCGACGTTGGCCACGCCCGCACCCAGCCAGCCGAGGTAGTCCTGCTCGAGGTGCAGCGCGTTGACGATGCCGACGGTTTGCTTGCCGGGGTTGGACGACACCGAGTTCGTCTCGGTGATCATGATCGGCACCGCATTGCCGATCAGCGAGCGCAGCGACGACACCATGCCGGGGATCTGGGCGTCGGAGCTCAGCAGGCCGGCGTCGGTCGGCCCCGGCGGCGTGACGCTGCTCGGGTTCTGCGGATACCAGTGCACGTCGGCGAAACCCAGCTGGTCGCCCAGCGTGGACAGCACGGTCTGGTTCCACGGCTGCGGGCTGCCGGCCGAGGTGAGGCCGTCCGGCCAGTTGCCGGGCGCGGTCAGCACGACGCCGACCACGATGCTGGGGTCGACCGCCTTCATCGCGCTGATGTAGGCCTTGGCGTTCTGCGCGTACACGGCCGGACCGCAGTTGGCCGGGTTCGAGCCTGCGGCGCAGTGCCGGTCGGGTTCCCAGCTGCCGCCGTAGGTCCCGTTGCCGTAGATCTCGTTGCCGATCTCCCAGTACTTGATGCCGTAGTGGTGGGTGACGTTGGCGTAGCGGACCCAGTCGGCGGCCAGCTGCGCGCCGGTCTCGGGCGGGTTCTGCGCCGCCCCGGCGGCGTCGCCGGTTCCGTAGTTGACGGTGATCATGCCTTGCGCCCCGGTCTGGCCCAGCAGCGTGGCGTAGTGGTCGAAGTCCACCGCCTGCCGCTGGCCGGACGTGACGTCGGTGTTGGCCCGCCAGTCGTAGGTGTCCGACGACGTGCCGCCGGGGAAGCGGATCACGTTGGTGCCGACCGACTTCAGCAGTCCGGGCACGGCGGCGTCGGTGAGTGCGGCGTCGTACACCGAGCCGTTGATCCCGATCGCCGTCGCGGGCACGGTGGCGAGCGCGCTGTTAGCGTTCACACTCACCGAGGCGGCGGTGGCCGCCGGGGTCACCGCGGCCGCCGGCCCGCCGGTCGCCAAGGCGGTGGCCAGTAACGCCGTGGCGGGTAGCGTCATCCATCGTCTGCGGTGATCTCTGTGCGGGATCGGCATGCCGTGGCTCCTCGGGTCATGGAACTCGTCACGGCGGAGATTCGGCAGGCCCGTGCCCGGACGTCAACCGACGCCCGGGCACGCCCCGGTCCACCTGGCATCGCCGATGAAACTTGCACGGATGTCGGGTCAGCGCTGCAACGTCAGCAGCCCCGGCCGCCACGGCAGCTGGTCGTAGGGACCGCCGGCCGAGGGGGACTTGCCCTGGTAGAGCAGTTGGAGGTTGCAGGGATCGATGGTCATGGTCTGGTCCGGATTGCTGCGGACGAGGTCGCCGTGGCTGATGTCGTTGGTCCACGTGGCGCCGCTGTTGGCCTTGCCCGCAAAGGGATTGCTCTCGCTGGCCGCCTGCGGGGTCCACGCCCCGCCGAGGCTGCTGGCCGTGAACGAGCGGAAGTAGCGGCGCCCGTTCGTGCCCATCGCCTCGACGATCATGAGGTACTGGTTCTGGCCCTGGACGTGGTAGACCTGGACCGCTTCGAACAGGTTGCTCGTCGAGTCGCTCATGATGGTCGTGTACGAGGAGCCGAAGCTGCCGGGGAAGTTCCCGATCGGCATGCTGGCCCGGTAGATCTTGCCGTTGTCACCGGCGAAGAACAGGTACATGGTGGTGCCGTCGCCGATGAGGGTCTGGTCGATCGGACCGGTGCCGGAGCCACCGATGCTGCCGGTGAACAGCGCGTGCGGCGAGGACCAGCCGTTGGGGTTGGTGGGATCGTTCGACGTGCGATACATGAAGGGGTATTGGCCCCATTGGTAGGCGAGCACCCAGATGTTCTTGGGCGCGAAGTAGAACAGCGTCGGCGCCACCGTGCCCTGGCTCATCCCGGTCTGCCCGGTCGACGCCATGTCCGACCAGTTGGTGAAGGGAGTGAAGGCCATCGAGCCGTACGAGGACCCGTTGACGTTGGACGCGTAGACCAGATGTCGGCCGTTGTAGACGACGTTGGTGAAGTCCTTGACCGAGACCCACCCGTGCTGCGGCGTGGCCAGCGCGCCCGTTGACGTCCAGTGGTACGTGGACGGCAGCGAGCAGCCGGCGCTGGTCGACGACGGGCCGGTAGCGCTGGCCGTTGCCGTGCCGGTGCCCAGCAGCCCGGCCGACGCGACCACGGCCGCGGCGGCCAGCAAGGACCGGCCCCTGAGACTTGCTCTGTTCATGGCACTTCCCCCTGAACGAAGGGACTGTTACCGCTAACATCTCGCAGCCAAGCCTCGACTTCCGGGTCGGGAGTTGTCAATCCGTGTGTCACGGGCGTCCGGCTGGTGGGTCGGCCTCAGCACGTCGAGACGGCGATGCACGGTCCACAAAGGACAGTCGGGCGATGAAAGTTACAAAGCCCGTCGGTCCGGGGTCACGCCGAGGCGCGCAGCACGAGCTCCGTGTCGAGCACGACCCGGCGCGGCGCCGACGGGCCGCCGCCGATCAGGCTGAGCAGTTCCCGGGTCATCCGAGCGCCCATCTCCTCGACCGGCTGGCGGACGGTGGTCAGCGGGGGATCGGTGTGCCGGCCGATCGGCAGGTCGTCGAAGCCGATCACGGCGACGTCGTCGGGCACCCGGCGGCCGGCCCGGCGCAAGGCCCGCAGCACCCCGACGGCCATCAGGTCGGACGCGGTGAAGATGGCGTCCACGTCGGGTCGGCGCTCCAGCAATCGCGCCGCCGCATGCTCGCCGGACGACTGGCCGAAGTCGCCGAAGAACATCAGGCCGTGGTCGGACCGCTCCGCCTCGGCCATGACCCGGCGGTAGCCGGCAAGCCGGTCAAGGCCAACGGCCATGTCCCGTGGCCCGGCCACGGTGGCGATCACCGAACGGCCACTGTCCACGAGGTGTCGCACCGCCCGGGCGGCACCGCCGAGGTTGTCCGCGTCCACGTAGGAGAAGTCGTCGTGTCCGTCGCCGTGCACCGGTCGGCCGCCGATGACCACGGGGACCTCGATGCGGTCGAGATCAAGCGGACTGCGGCCGTGCATGCTGACGAACAGCGCGCCGTCAACGTGACCACTGCTCAGGTAGTGCATGGCCGGCGCCTGGCAGTCCCTTGTGGACGGTACCGGTAACAGTGCCAGTTGCAGACCGGCGGCGGTCAGCTCCCGGCTGACGCCGGCCGCGATGCGCGCGAAGTACGGATCGGTGAACAGCCGCAGTCCCTCCTCGCACACCACGAACGCGATCGACCGCGAGCGTGGCCGAGGCGCACCCCGGGCGGCACGCTGGCGTTCATAGCCCAATGTGGCTATGGCCGACTCGACCTGTCTCCGGGTCTCGGCGCGCACGCGCGGAAAACCGTTGAGCACTCGGGACGCGGTCGCCGAGGACACCCCGGCCGCCCGCGCGACATCGGCGAGCGTCGGGGGCGAAGGGCACGGCTCGACAGCGGTCACGCTCCACCTCACACGACGGCGTTGTCCAGTGGCGTAACCTCAGTGTTACCGCAAACATTCATGCCGGGCAAGGAAGGAACGTTCACTCATGACGTGGTGTACGTGACCGCCGTGTAGGCCGGGCCGCAACCGGTTGCGCAGGTGGACGGCAGCGAGAACTGGTAGATCCGCCCTCCGGCCACCGGGGCGTCCGCGGCGTCCACCACCCGGATCTGGTACTGCGTGCCCTGGGCGGGCGATGTGGTCGTGGGCGCGATCTGGTAGTCCTGGCCCATGTCGGAGTCCATGGTGGCCGCATGCCAGGCGCCATTGGAGTAGTACTGCACGCCGTGGATCCCGTTGGGCAGGTGCGAGATCGCGATGACCGGCCAGTACGGTTGGGCCGACTGGATGAAACCGATGCGGATGTCGCCGGAGTAGGCCGGGGCCGGCACGTACTGCCAGCTGATCCGCCGGTTGTTCCAGTGGTTCGGGTACAGGTCGCCGACCGGCTGCCCGCCCTTCGCGAACAGGTTGAGCGAGTTCTGCGCCAGGTCCAGGTGGTTCGGGTCGTCACGGCACCAGGCGTTGGAATCGGCGCAGCTGTCCGCGACCAGCATGGTGAGCGTCGCTCCGTCGTACTTGTCGGAAATCCATGACCCGTTGCGGCAGAAGGGCTGTCCCGGCGCGCCGTCGTTGGTGCCGGTGCACAGGTCGCCGATGGTCACCTGGACGTACCGGCCGCAGTTGTGACCGTTGTCGAACGAGCCGATGATATTCGACGACGACGCGGGGATCGGGCGCTGATGCCAGCCGTAGTCGCCGGGCGTGTTGAACACGTTGAGCGCCACGAAGTTCTGGCTGTCGATGGCGGACTGCGGCAGTCCACAGCCGCCGTACGGCGAGCCGAGGCCGGAGAAGTACGTGGCGTTGCCGGTCACCGGACCGGACGCGGCCGGGGTGGCGAGCAGGCCCGCCGCGAGCACGGCGACCGAGGCCAGTCGGGACACGACATCCTTGCGCATGGCCGATTCTGTGAGCGCCAACAGTCGCGCTGTCAAGTTTCCGCGTGGCCGGCGTGAAAGTTTCCGCGGCCGACCCCGTCGATGGCCGCGGTGGTTGACGGTCTCGTCGTGGCGGTGCTTTCCTCCGGCCCGGACAGCGATCTTCCCTTGCGGCACAGGCAGGATGGTGATCTCGTTGACGGCGCGGCGATTCCGTCTGATCACGGCGGTCGCGGTACTCGGCGCGGGACTGCTCGCGGCCGGGCCGGCCGCGGCCGATCCAGGGTCGGTGACGGTCACGGTCAACGCCCGGGCCGGGCTGGCCACCGTGTCCGACACGGCCGTCGGCGTGAACCACGCGGTGTGGGACAGCGAGCTCGGCACGAACACGGTGGCCGATCTGTACGCCAAGGCCGGCGTCGGCATGATGCGCTACCCGGGCGGCTCCTACGGCGACATCTACCATTGGAAGGACAACACCGCCCCCGGCGGCTACGTCGCGCCGAACACCGATTTCGACACGTTCATGGGCGGCGTGCACCGCGCCGGCGCACAGCCGATCATCATCGCCGACTACGGCAGCGGCACGCCGCAGGAGGCCGCCGACTGGGTGCGATACGCCAATGTCACCAAGGGATACGGGGCCAAGTACTGGGAGATCGGCAACGAGCTGTACGGCAACGGCCACTACGGCGCCAACTGGGAAGCCGACCAGCACGCCGACAAGAGCCCGACGGCCTACGCGCAGGGCGTGGTCGCCTACGCCGACGCGATGAAGGCCGTCGACCCGACGATCAAGGTCGGCGCGGTCCTCACCACCCCGGCGAACTGGCCCGACGGCCTGGTCGGCAGCGGCGACTCGGCCACGTGGAACGAGACCGTGCTGTCGATCGCGGCGTCGCACATCGACTTCGTCATCCTGCACTGGTACCCGTCCGGCGCGACCGCGGCCGACGAGCTGTCCCGCCCGGACCAGGTCACCGACATGCTCTACCTGGTGCGCCAGGAGATCGACCGGCACTCCGGCGGCCGGGACATCGGCATCGCCTTGACGGAAACCAACACCGCCGTCGGCATGGACACCCAGCCCGGCGCACTGTTCGCCGCCGAGACCTACGCCAGTCTGCTGGCCAACGGCGTGTTCACGGTCGACTGGTGGGACACGCACAACGGGCCGACAACAGTGTCCACCGTGGCCGGCCAGACCGACTACGGCGACTCCGGGCTGCTGTCCAGCGGCGGTTGCGTCAACGGCACGTGCGAGCCGGCGGTGAACACGCCCTTCGCCCCGTACCACGCGCTGTCCATGCTTGGTTCCTTTGCCCGGCCCGGCGATCAGTTCGTGCGGGCCGGCAGCGATCAGCCGACCGTCAACGCCTACGCCGTTCGCCGGGCCAACGGTGATCTCGCGCTCCTGTTGGTGAACAAGGATCCCGACAACGCCCACACCATCGCCGTCAACTACGCGGGATACACGCCTTCGCCTGCTGTTCCGACAGTTTCGACGTTCACCAACGGGGCGAGCGCCGTCACCACCACCTCCGCCGGCACGGCCACCAGCCAAACACTGCCGCCGTACTCCCTGACCACCGTGCTGCTGCATCCCGCCGCGACCAACGCCCAGCCCGCGCCGCCGGGCCAGCCGTCCGCCGGCACGGTCACGGATCGGACCGCGACGATCTCCTGGCCGTCGTCCGGCACCGGTCTGAAGTACGAGGTCTACCGGCAGGTCGGTGCCGTCAGCGAGGAGTTGGGGGAGACCACCGGCACGTCACTGGACGTCGCCAACCTCAACCCGGGCACGCGCTACACCGTGAACGTGTTGGCCCGCAACGGTTCCGGTGCCGTGTCGTGGTCTTCGCCGCCGCTGACGTTCACGACAACGGCACCAGCTCACAGCACGTGTTCGGTGCGGTACGCCGACGCCAACGACTGGGCCAGCGGCTTCGTCGGCAGCGTCGACATCACCAACACCGGCTCCGCCCCGCTCGACGGCTGGACGCTCGCCTTCACCTGGCCGACGCCGTACCAGCAGGTCAGCAGCGGCTGGAACGGGACATGGACGCAGCAGGGAACCACGGTCGTCGTCACCGGCACCGGCCAGCTGGCGCCGAACGCCAAGGTCAACACCGGCTTCGTCGCCGGCTACACCGGGCCGAACGTGACACCGATCGCCTTCACCCTGAACGGAACCGTGTGCGCCACCGGCTAGCCCTGGCCGAACACCCGGCGCTGGATCTCCCGGCGGTAGTCCTCGAGCGTGTTGTCGATGTGCAGGGCCGCCGCCCGCGCGGCGGCCTCCGGCTCACCGTCCCGGATCGCCTGGTAGATCGCGGCGTGCTCGGCGACGGCGTCCTCGGCGTGCCCGCCGACGGTCCCGTTCAGCCCGATCACGCTGGACTGGTGCTGAAGCCGGCGGGCCTCGCGGACGGCGATGACCAGCAGCGGATTGTGCGACGCGGTGGCGATGCCGACGTGGAACTCGTCGTCGCCCTGCTCGAAAACGGCGGCCTGGCCGGTGAGATGGCCGTGCCGGCAGGTCTCGCCGGCCGCCTCGATGGCCCGCAGCTCGGCCGGGGTGGCCCGGGTGGCGGCCAGCCGGCTGGCCTCCATCTCCTGGATGCGGCGGAACTCGAAGAGCATGTAGACGTGGTCCAGGTCGGTCGGCATGAAGAAGCCGCCCCAGCGGGCCGTGCCGAGCATGCCCTCGTCGTCGGCGACGTACAGGCCGCGGCCCTTCTGCGCCCGCACCCGGCCGATCGCGGAGAGGATCTTGATGGCCTCCCGGACCACGGTGCGGCTGGTGCCCAGCCGGGCGGCCAGCTCGTTCTCGGTCGGCATCCGGTCGCCCGGCCGCAGCCGGAGATCGGCGATCAGCTGGAGGATCTGCTCGGCGACGAGCTCATAGCCGGGACGGTAGGCCTTCCCGCCGGCTGCCGGCTCCACGGGCAGTGCGTCCACCGTGTACCTCCGTGATCGTGGCCGGGATGAGCGTACGCCATCACCGGCTTGGCCCATATGTGTACGACTTATTCTGCCATCGAAACAGTCGACGCCGCAGGTGTGTCCGGCAAATGCGCTGCAAAGGCGGACAGCAGCCGGGGAATAGGTGGGCTCTTCCTCTTGACGTGAGCCGAGATGGGGAGCCTAATTCTGGGCGTCTCCGGCCCACACAGTCGTGGAGCAAGCCATGATCCGAAGCAAGGCAAGACCTCCCCGGACGATCACCCTGCTGGCCGTCGCCGCAGCGCTGGCCGCCACTGCATGCAGTGGCACCACGAACGCCGGTGACACCAAGGACGGTTTCACCCAGGCGCCGCAGTCCGACGGCCCGCTGACCGTGTGGGTCGACTCGACCCGGCTGCCCGCGGCGCAGCTCTACCAGAAGCAGCACCCGGCGGTGAAGATGGACATCGTCACCTACGACGGCGACGCCAACGGGTCCAACTACCTCCAGACCAAGGTGAGTCTGTTCAACCGCACCGGCAACGGCTGGCCGGACGTGGTGTTCAGCTCCCAGAACAACGAGGCGACCTGGGCCGTCACGGCCAAGTTCGCCGCCCCGCTGAACAAAGGCCTGATCCCGCAGTCCCTGTTGGACGGCTGGGCCAACAACGCCAACCAACCGTGCACTGTGGACGGTGTGGTCCACTGCCTGCGCAACGACCTCTCGCAGACGGTGTTGTGGTACAACGCCGCGCTGATGACCCAGTGGGGCTACACCGTCCCCACCACGTGGGAACAGTACGAAGCGCTGGGCAAGAAGGTCGCCACGGAGCACCCGGGCTACCTCGTCGGCGCGGCCGGCGACACCTTCACCCCGGAGATCTACCTCTGGGCGAGCAAGTGCGGCGCCAACCACATCACCGGGCCCAAGGCCGTCGCGGTGAACACCACGAGTCCGGCCTGCACGCGGATGGCCTCGCTGCTGGACCGCCTTGTCGCGGCCAAGACCATGTCGACGAGCAGCGTCTTCTCCTCGGACTTCGACAAGAACGAGGCCGACAAGATCCTCATGATGCCCGGCCCGTCCTGGTACGGCGGCTCGCTGTTCCAGGGCACGTTCAAGACGCCGAAGGGGCAGGTCGGGATCGCGCCGATGCCGCACTGGGCCGACGACCCGAGCCCGTCCGCCGGCAACGTCGGCGGCGGGACCTGGCTGCTCTCGGCCCACTCCGCGCATCTCAAGGCGGCCACCGACTTCCTGACCTGGGTCACCACCTCGGACGACTACCAGGGCAAGCTCGCCGTCGGCTATCCGGCCTACGCCCCGGCGGCCAAGACCTGGCTGGCCGCCCAGGCCGCGTCCGGCTACTACGCGAACGACATCACCGCGCCGCTTCAGGCCGCGGCCGGCCAGGTGTGGCCGGACTGGGGCTACGGCCAGTTCAGCCAGGAGGCGATCTGGGCCGCCACCGTCACTCCCGGGCTGACCGCCGGCAAGACCATCGTCTCCATGCTGCCGGCCTGGCAGAAGGCGATCGCCGACTATGCCCGCTCCGACGGCTACCAGGTGACCGAGTGACGACGGTCGGATCCCGTCCACGCCCCAGCCGGGCCGCGCCGGCGTTCGTCGCCGGCTACGTGACCCTGCTGGTGGCGTTCGGCATCGTGCCGACCGCCTATGCGATCTACTTCGCCTTCACCGACAACGAAGGCGCCTTCGCGGGCCTGGCCAACTTCGCCGTCGCCGCGGCTGATTTCCGCTTCCTGCCGGCCATCGGGCACGTCGCCCTGTACCTGGTGTGCTGGCTGGCCGCGTTGGTCGTGCTGGTGGTCGCTTTGGCGCTGCTGCTGCACCGGCTCGGCGCGAGCGGGGCCGGTCGGACGCTGCGGCTCCTCTACTACCTGCCCGGTGCGCTGGCCGGCGCGGCCGGCGTGATGGTGTGGCTGTTCGTGCTCGACCCCGTGGTCAGCCCGGTCGGATTTCTGTTGCGGGCGCTGGGTTATGAGACGTTCGGCCAGGTCATCGCGCCCGGCAACCTGCCCGTGCTGTTCGCCGCGATCGCGTTCTGGACCGGCGCCGGCGGCTGGATCGTGGTGCTGTACGGCGCTTTGAACACCATCTCGACCGAGGTGCTCGAGGCGGCGCGGATCGACGGCGCCGGCGCGTGGCAGACGGCGTGGCGGACCCAGATTCCCTTGCTGCGCAAGTGGATTGTCTACATGGTGATCCTGGCCTTCGCCGGCGGCACGCAGCTGTTCGTCGAGCCGCAGCTGCTCTCCCAGGCCAGCGTCGGCGTGGCCGGCCGGGACTACTCGCCCAACCAGCTGTCCTACGACTTCGCCTTCCAGAACGACAACGTCAACACCGCCGCGGCGATCTCGGTCGAGCTGCTGGTGGTCGGGCTGGTCGTGGCCGCGGTCTTCGTGGTGCGGTCGGGGTTCTTCGATGCGGACTGAGCGCGCGGTTCCCGGTCTGCTCAGGGCGGCCGTGCTCGGGCTGTTCGCCGTCTTCTTCGTGCTGCCGGTGGTCTGGCTGGTCCTCGCGGCCACCAAGACCGACGACCAGCTCGTGCACGACAGCCCGCTGTCGTTCGGGTCGTGGTCGGCGCTGCGGGCCAACTGGGACGCGTTGACCGGCTATCAGAGCGGCGCGATCCTGCGGTGGCTGGGCAATTCCGCGGTGTACTCGTTCGCGGCGCTCGTGATCACCCTGGCAGTGGCCATCCCGGCCGGCTACGCCCTGGCCCTGACCGAGTTCCGCGGCCGGCGGGCGTTGCTGATCGCGACCCTCGTGGTCATGCTGATGCCCAATGCGACCCTGGTCGTGCCGCTCTTCCTCGAAGTCAACGCGGTGCACCTGATAGGCTCGATGTGGTCGATCATCCTGCCGTACGCGTGTTACCCCTTCGGGGTATACCTGGCCTACATCTACTTCGGCGCCGCGCTGCCACGGGACCTGCTGGACGCGGCCAAGCTGGACGGCTGCTCGGAGTTCGCCGCCTTCCGGCACATCGCCCTGCCGCTGGCCGCGCCGGTCGTCGCCCTGGTCGGCTTCTTCAGTTTCGTGGCCAACTGGACGAACTACTTCCTGCCGTACGTGCTGCTGCCGGGCAGCGACCAGGTTCCGGTGCAGGTGGGCCTGGGCACGTTGCTGGACAACGTCCCGCAGTTCAACCCGACCGCCGGCGCGGCGGCGGTGCAGCGGCCCGAGGTGGCGTTGGCGACCCTGCTGGCGATCACCCCGGTGCTGGTGGTCTTCCTGTTCTCCCAACGCTTCCTGGTGGCCGGCCTGCTGTCCGGCGCGACGAAGGACTGAGCCATGTATCCCGTGATCACGGCGTCCGTGCCGCTGCTCGAGCCGCCGGGCTGGGCGGTCGCCCAGCGCGGCCTGTTCGATCTGCTCGACCAGGCGTGGCGGCAGTTCGCGCGCGACTACACCGGCCCGGACGGGCGGCTGACCTACCACGGCCGGCTCAGCTCCCGTGACGGCGTCGACGACTTCTACGAGTCCTTCTTCAACTGGCCGCAGCTCTACCTGCTCGGCGGGGCCGACGACCTGCTGGGCGAATCGGAACGCCACTGGCACGGCGTCACCGCGCAGCTCACCGAACTCGGCATGCTCTCCGACGAGTTCGAGCGCGGCTACGACTGGTTCCACCAGGGCGAAAGCCTGCTGCTGCTGTATTTCCTGTGCATGGCCGCGCCCGAGCGCTGGCAGGAGCGCGCGCTGCGCTTCGCCGATCTGTACGTCGACCCGGCACACGGCAACTACGACCCGGAGCGCCGCATCATCACCCGTCCGCACAACGGATCCGACGCCACGCGCACCGGACTGTTCGACGGGGACTGGTATCCGTGGCTGCCGAGCGAAGCCGAGACCTACGGCTTTCCGCTGAACTGGTTGCTGCCGCCGGGCGTCGACGAGCCGCCGCGCGACCGGGATCCGCGGCTGGGCCGCGAGATGACCGAGCGGCTGGGGGTCGGCGACACGGCGGTCAACCTCGCCGTGGCCGGTCTCGTGCACAACGCCCTGCTCCTGTCGGGGGACCGGAAATACCGTGACTGGATCGCGGAGTACGTCGGCGCCTGGCGGGAACGAGCCGCCGGCGGGATCCTGCCCGACAACGTGGCCCCGGACGGCACAGTCGGCGGCTTGCTGGACGGTCGTTGGTACGGCGGCCATTACGGGTGGTCCTGGCCGCACGGCTGGTACAGCGTCGGGCACGCCGCGATCATCGCCGCGGTCGCCGCCGTCGAGGCGACCGGCGACGAGAGCCACCTCGACCTCGTCCGCCCGGCGCTGGACGCGGTCATCGCCAACGGCAAGACCATCGCGTTCTCCGATGCCGACTCCAGCCTCCGTTCCAAATGGACGGTCCAGCTCGGCGAGGACGTCGATGTGCCCACGTTGCATGTGCCGTTCCGTCACGACGATCGGGGATGGTTCGACTTCAACCCGATGCTCATGGCCGTGCCGACCGCGTTGTGGCACCACAGCGCGGCCGACGGCGACCGGGAGCGTCTCGACCGGCTGCGCGCCGCCGGCGGACACGACTGGCGTACGGTGCGGCCGTTCCGCAGCAAGGAGGAAGCGGGCCACGAGGAACCCTGGCTGGCCTACCTCAGCGGCGACAACCCCGACTATCCCGAGCGGATTCTGGCGGCCGCGCAGGCGCAGGTCCGCCATCGCCTGGCCCGCATGGCCCGGTACCGGGACCAGGAGGTGCCGGAGGCGGACATTCACCTGTGGCAGCAGTCGAACCCGGTCGTCACCGAGGCGCTCGTGCAGCTCACCTGGGGCGCACCGCAGGTGATCTACAACGGCGGCCTGCCGCAGGCCCGTGTCCGCTACTACGACGGCGATACCCGCCGGCCCGGACTGCCGCCGGCGGTCGCCGCGCTGGTCCGCGGCATCGATCCCGAGGCGACCGTGGTCGAACTGGTCAACCTGGACGGGCGGCAGCGGCGAACCGTGATCGTGCAGGCCGGCGCGTTCGCCGAGCACACCATTCACACGGTGCGCCATACGGCGTGCCACGACGACTCGTGGATCGGCGGGCTCTACGACTACGGGCACGGGCAGCCTCAGGTCATCGAGGAATCGTTGCCGGTCGACGGTCCGTGGTTGGCCGTCGAGCTGCCCGCCTCCACCCGCATCCGCCTCACCCTGCGCCTCACCTTGAGGGACAACGCCGCCAGCTATCGAACGCCTTTCGATGTGCGAAGGAGCACCTGGCATGAGCCTTGACCGACTTCTCACCGCGGCGATAGCGGTGCTCGCCGGCGCCGCGATCGCCGTGACCGCACCGGCCGGCGCCGCGCCGGCGGCGTCGCTGACGCAGGTCACCCAGTTCGGCAATAACCCCAGTAATCTCAAGATGTACGAGTACGTGCCGGACACCGTGCGGCCGCATCCGGCGGTGCTGCTCGCCCTGCACGGCTGCACCGGATCGGGCCCACAGTTCTTCTCCTCCACCGAGTTCCGGTCACTGGCCGACCGGTACGGCTTCATCGTGATCTATCCCTCGGTGACCCGCAGCTACGACTGCTGGGACGTGTCCTCACCGAACTCGTTGACCCACAACGGGAACAATGATCCGGTCGGCCTGGTGTCGATGATCCAGTACGAAGAGCAGCACCACAGCGCCGACGCCGGCCGGGTCTACGTGACCGGCGGGTCCTCCGGCGCGATGATGACCAACGTCCTGCTCGGCGACTACCCGGACGTGTTCAAGGCCGGCGCCGCGTTCATGGGCGTGCCGTTCGGCTGCTTCGCCACGACCGACGGCTCGCAGTGGAACGCCCAGTGCGCGCAGGGCCACATCAGCAAATCCCCGCAGCAGTGGGGCGATCTGGTTCGTGGAGCCGATCCGGGCTACAGCGGTCCGCGGCCGAGGATGCAGCTGTGGCACGGCACCGCCGACACCACGCTCTACTACGCGAACTTCGGCGAAGAGATCAAGCAGTGGACCAACGTCTTCGGCCTGAGCCAGACACCGACGTCCACCGACACGCCGCAGTCCGGCTGGACGCGGACCCGGTACGCCGACGGCAGCGGCACTGTCGACGTCGAGGCGTACAGCATTGCCGGGGTCGGGCATGCGTTGCCGCAGGGCGGCATGGCGGCCAACGCGATCCACTTCTTCGGGCTTGACGGCGGTGGCACTCAGCCGACCAGCGGTCCACTGCACGCGGTGGGCGCGGGCAAGTGCCTGGACTCGTCGACCACGGCCGGCACTCAGGTGCAGATCCAGGACTGCACCGGCGGGGCAAGCCAGGCGTGGACGCACACCGCCGCCAACCAGCTCACGGTGGGCTCGTCATTGTGCCTCGACGCCTACGGCAACGGGACCTCGGCCGGCACCAAGGCCGTTGTCTGGCCGTGCAACGGGCAGACAAACCAGCAGTGGCAGATCAATGCCAACGGCACCGTCACCGGTGTGCAATCGGGCCTATGCCTCGATGTTAGCGGTAACAGCACCGCTGACGGCGCACTTGTCCAACTCTGGACGTGCAGCGGCGGTTCCAACCAGCAGTGGACCCTCGGCTGATTCCCGCGCATGAAGGACCGGGCCCGGCGCAGTGCGCCGGGCCCGGTTTCGATCCCCCGGGACAGCCGCCCGTGCTCCCGGGGAATCGGTCATGTGGTCAGCTCAGCGTCCACTTCTGGCTCGCCTGACCGCCGCAGCTCTGTAGCTGGGCCAGGGTTCCGTTGGTGGTGCCCGAGTTGACGAGGTCGAGGCACAGTCCTGATTGGACTCCCTTGACGGTGCCGTCGGCGTTGACGGTCCACTGCTGGTTGGTCTGGCCGTTGCAGTTCCAGATGATCACCTTGGTGCCCGGCGTGGTGCCCTGCGCGTTGGCGTCGAGGCAGCGCATGGTGTCGCCGCTGTAGACGCTCAGCTCGCCGGCCGGGGTGCGGGTCCAGGTCTGGTTGGCCCCGCTGTTGCAGTCCCAGATCTGGACCTGCGTGCCCGGTGTCGTGGTGTTGTTGTTGACGTCCAGGCAGCGGTTGGCGGCGTTGTTGCGCACCGCCGCCGTGCTCGATCCACCGGTGCCGGCGGAATAGCCGGCGGCCACGATGTCGGCCTGCACGGCGCTTTCCGTGGCATCGGAGGGGAAGCCCGAGATCACCGCGCCCTCGAAGAACTGGCCGACGCCGCCGACGCTGTTGTCGCCGCCGGTGCCCAGCAGGATCGAGGCCTCGGTCTTCATCGGCGAGTAGCCCCTGGGCAGCGCGCCCGAGTACGGCGTGGTCAGTCCGCCGGCGGTGGCGTTGCCGTACTTGAGGGTGAAGTTGCTGGTGCCGTTGTTCTTCTCCCAGGCGCTGACGAACGGGAAGTGCACGCCCGGATTGTTCGGGTCCTTGTTGGACCCGGTTCCCGTGTGGTACATGCCGTTCTCGAGGTCGGCCTCGACCCACGGCCCGCTGCCGACACAGCTGCCGAACCAGCACGCCGTGCCCCACTCGATGGCGTTCATGGTGGCGTTGCCGGTGTCGTTGTGCGATGTCTCGCCGCTGCCGTAGTCGAAGCAGCACTGGTTGTTCACGTAGTTCGACGACGTCACCATGTAGACGCCCTCCGGATGCGACCCGGTCGGCGCGTTCTTGGCCACGTCGATCCGGTACCCGGTGCCCGGCGTGTTCTTGATGCCGTAGGCCGGATGGCCGCCCACCGTCACCGGCAGCGCCATCGCGTTGGCCCCGATGTCCGAGCCGTTCGGTCCGGGGCCGTGCCAGAAGCCGCCCCAGGAGATGGGCAGGTCGTTGTGGTTGGTGCTCTGATCGTAGATTTTCGTGATGGTGCAAGAGGTGTTAGCGCAGAAAGTGACCTGCGGCGCGGAGTCGGCGACACCGCCGGCGGCCAGCACGCCGATGTCGAGGAACTTCT
This sequence comes from Kutzneria chonburiensis, assembly GCF_028622115.1. Taxonomy (NCBI): domain Bacteria; kingdom Bacillati; phylum Actinomycetota; class Actinomycetes; order Pseudonocardiales; family Pseudonocardiaceae; genus Kutzneria; species Kutzneria chonburiensis. Next base: position 3,257,739 of record NZ_CP097263.1, on the reverse strand, counting down.
TGTCGGAGTTGCGCTGGACCTGGTACAGCGGGCCGCTGTAGGCCGCGAACAGTGCCCGGGTGGTGCTGTGCGCCGCGACGCACGGCGTGCCGCCGGCGGCGTAGATGTCGCAGGCCACGCTGGTGGCGGCCCGGGCCGGGACGGCGGCGGCGTTGGTCGCGAAGAGCGAGCCGAGCACGAGCGCGGCGGCCAGGCCGGCCCGTAGGAGCAGCTTGCTTCCCATGTGTCTCCCCGTGGTCAGACGGCGGTGATGGTCCACTGGTTGTTGGTGCTGTTGTTCGGAGCCCATAGGACCGCGGCGTCGCCGACCGTGCGGTCGCCCGCGCCGTCGAGTGCGGTACCGGTGCCGCGGTTGATGATCTGGTAGAGGCCGTTGCCCATGCTGTTCAACCGCCACTGCTGGTTGGTGCTGCCGTTCCAGGCGGTCTGCACGGCCGTCGCGCCGTTGGCTGTGTTGCCCCCGCTGTCGATGACCAACCCGTTGGTGCGGTTGACGATCCGGTAGTAGCCGCCGCCGGCGTCGACCAGCTGCCACTGGAGGTTGGTGCTGCCGTCCCAGTTCCACTGCTTGACCCGGGATCCGGCGGCCACGCTGCCGCCGCCGTCCAGCACCAAACCGGTGGTGCCGTTGGCGATCCGCGTCCAGCCGGTGGGCAGCGGGCCCGAGCCCGGCGTCGGGATCGGCCCGGCGAAGGTCAGCTTGACCACGTAGGCCAACGCGTCGAACGGCGGGTTGGTCGTGGGCATGGTGATGTGCAGCCCGCCGCCGTCCTGCGTGCGGGTCGGCAGGTCGACGAACGTGCCGGCGGTGCTTCCCAGCAGCTGCACGGACTTCAGTGAAGCCAGGCTGACCTGGTTGGAGCCAAGGGTGGTGATGGTCAGCGTGCTGCCCGGCCAGCCGAGGACGCTGCCGTACAGCACGGTGTTGTCCTTGCTGCGGGTGAACCGGATGTCCCGGTTCGTGCCCTCCTTCGGGCCGCTGCCGCCCATCTGGGTCGGCCCTTCGCCGTACACCGTCCAGGCGCGGGTGGCGTAGATCGACTCGCCGAACCGCCGCAGGTGGTCGCCGATGGCGAGCAGGATCGACCGCTGCTGGTCGGGGATCGTGCCGTCGGCCATCGGCGCGATGTTCAGCTGGAGGTTGCCGTTCTTGCAGACCCGGTCGACCAGCGAGTGCAGCAGCGACTTCGCGGTGTAATAGCTGAGTCCGATGGTGTAGCACCAGCTGGTGGGCGAGATGCTGTCGTCGGTCTGCCAGTACGGGAACTGGAGGCTGGTCGGGCCGCCGCGCTCGAAGTCGTAGACCTCGCCCTTGTTGTCCAGGCCGTCCTTGTACGTGGCGACCACATCGCGGTTCCAGGCCACGGCCTGGTTGTAGTAGTGCGCGAGGAAGGCCAGCCGCTGCGACTCGTCCACCAGGCCCAGATCGAAGTCCTGGTAGACCAGGTCGGGCTGGTAGCCGTCGATGACCTCCTGAAGCTTGTTGTACCACAGCAGGTTCTCGGCAGCCGAGCCGTTCTGGCCGAACAGCCGGCGCAGCGTCTCCGTCGACTGGTAGGGGACGTACTGGTAGTACCCGTTGAAGTGATAGGCGTGGTGCAGCGCCGCCACCAGTTTCAGGCCCTTGCCGCGGATGGCGTTCGCATGCAGCTGCAACAGGTCCAGCTTGGGTCCGGTCCGGACGGAGTTCCACTCGTTGGCGGTGCTGTTCCACATCGAGTAGCCGTCGTGGTGCTCGGCGACCGGCCCGGCGAACTTCGCGCCGGCGTCGGCGAACAGCTGCGCCCACGCGTCGGGATCGAAGTTGCCGCCCGCCGACGGCAGCTTCGGCGCGAACTGCACCCAGTTGCCGGCCTTGTCGCGGGCGCCGTTGATGAAGTTCTGGTACGGCCACGCCGACGGGTCGCCGTAGACGGCCTTGTGGTGGTTGTTCTCGGCCGACCCGTTGCTGTACATGTTGCGCGGGTACCACTCGTTGCCGAACGCCGGGACGCTGAACACGCCCCAGTGGTAGTAGATGCCGAACTTGGCGTCCTGGTACCACTCCGGCGCTGGCGGGTGCTGGTCGACCGAGGCCCAGGTCGGGCTGTAGCTGCTCGGGCCGGCGGTGGCCCAGACGATGCCGGGGCGCGTCAGGCCGGCGGCCGCGGTGATGCCGGCGACGGTCAGCAGCCTTCGGCGGGTGAACCGGTGGGACATGGCGGAGCCTTTCAGCCGAGGGTCCATTGCTGGTTGCTGCCGTGATTGCAGGTCCAGAGCTGGGTCTTGGCGCCGTCGGCGGTGCTGTTACCGCTAACATCGAGGCAGAGCCCGGACTGCGCGCCGGTGATGGTGCCGTCGTCGTTGAAGTGCCACTGCTGGCCGGCTGCACTGCCGCAGGCCGAGATCACGACGGATGTGCCGGAGGTGGTCTGGTCGTTGGCCGCTGCCATGCACCTCATGTCGCTGCCGCTGTACACGGTCAGCTGACCGGTCGCCGTCCGGCTCCATGTCTGGTTGGTCCCGCCGTTGCAGTCCCAGATCTGCAGCTGCGTGCCGGGAGTGGTGCTGAGCCCGTTGACGTCAAGGCACTTGCCCGCGCCGACCGCCCGCACCGCCCCGGTCGAACCGCTGCCGCCGCTGGCGAACCCGGCGGCGACGATGTTGGCCTGCACCGCGTTCTCGGTCGCGTCGGACGGGTAGCCGGACACCATCGCACCTTCGTAGAAGGTGCCGGCGCTGAGGTTCGCGCCGCCGCCGGGCTTGCAGCAGTCCCCGCCGCTGCCCAGGACGATGGCCCCCTGCTTCTTCATCGGGTTGTAGCCGGGCGGCAGCGAGCCGTCCCACAGTGTCGTCAAGGCGCCGGCCTGTGCGCTGCTGCCCTTGAGCGCGAATCGTGTCGTGCCGTTGTTCTTCAGCATCGCCGTGACGTACTTGCTGGTGAAGGCCCGCTGGTTGGGGTTCCACTGCTGGCTGCCGCCGGGGTAGAGCCCCCATTCGAGGTCGGCCTGGACCCAGGGGCCGGTGCCGCTGCACCCGCCGAACCAGCAGGAGGTGCTGAAGTTGATGGCGTCCATGGCCCCGGCGGCGTCGGCCTTCCTTGTCGTCTCGCTGTTGCCGTAGTCGAAGCAGCAGCCGCCGTTGACGTGCGTGCCGCTGGTGACCATGTACATGCCTTCGGGCGCGGTGCCGGTCGGAATCCCGGTCAGATGGCCGTCACGCCAGTAGCTGTTGCCGGGGTTGATGTACAGCGAGTAGGCCTTGCTGCCGCCGACCGTCAGCGACTCGGTGGTCGCCTTCGCGGGACTGCTCTGGGGCGAGCCGGGAACCGCGCTCGATCCCTGGTACCACAGGTCGTTGCCGTGGCCGGACTGGTCGTACACCACGGTGATGACGCAGGAAGTGTTGGCACAGAAGGAATCCTGGGCGGTGGCGTCGGCGGTGCCGCCGGCCACCAGCACGCCGATGTTCCTGGTCGTGTTGTCCGACGAGCGCCGGACCTGGTAGAGGCTGCCCGAGTACGAGCCGTAGAGCGCGCGCACCGTGCTGTGGGCGGCGACGCACGGCGTGCCGCCGGCGGCGTAGATGTCACAGGGGCCGGTGGCGGCGGCCGAAGCCGGCGCCGACCACGTCACCGCGGCCAGCAGCACCGCCAACGCCATCGCGATTCGAGACCACATTGTCCGCTCCCGTCAGCTGGTGGCCCACTTCTGGGTGGTCTGGCCGTTGCAGGTCGACAGTTGGACGAGGGTTCCGTTGGTGGTGCCGGTAATGTCGAGGCACAGTCCTGATTGGACTCCTTGACGGTGCCGTCGGCGTTGACGGTCCACTGCTGGTTGGTCTGGCCGTTGCAGTTCCAGATGATCACCTTGGTGCCGGGCGTCGTGCCCTGACCGCTGGCGTCGGCACAGCGCATGCTGTCGCCGCTGTAGACGCTCAGCTCGCCATTGGCCGTACGGGTCCAGGTCTGGTTGCCGCCGCTGTTGCAGTCCCAGATCTGGAGTTGGGTGCCGGCCGTCGTGCTGTTGTTGTTGACGTCGAGGCACCGATTGGCGGCGCTGTTGCGCAGCACGCCAGACGTCGAGCCGCCACCGCTGCCGCCGACACCGGCGGCGGAGATCACCTGCTGCGCGCCTGACGGCCAGTTGGTGCCGCTCACCAGCACGTTCCCGCTCAGCACGTTGTTGTGCGGCGCACCGGTGGCGACGTTGGTCGCGCCGCCGTTGTACCAGTTGGTGGAGAACGTGTTGTCGTTGGTGTTGTTGCTGCCGTTGGCATTGGTGAACGCCCACACCCCGGAGTCCTGCACCACGTTGTTCGACAGGCTCACGTACCGCGAGCCCTCGTCCAGGTAGAGCCCGACGGTGTGCTGGTTGTCGTAGACGTAGTTGTGGTCGAAGGAGCTGCCGGGGTTGGCCGAGAGGTTGTAGAGGCTGCCGCCGTCGTGGAAGATCCGCTTGGTGCCGTGCACGCGGTTGTAGCTGACCACGGTGTCCCGCAACGTGGTGGCGGTGGTGTAGACCGGCTGGTAGTTGTACAGGCCGCGGTTGCGGTAGTCCTGGCTGCCGCCGGCGTCGTTGGCGCCCCAGCCCCACCCGATGTCGATGCCGTCGTAGGCGAGGTTGGCCACCTCGTTGTGGGTGATCACGGCGTGCGTGACGTAGGTGGACAGGATGCCGGCCATGTCCTTGTAGTCCTTGGCGACGCCGGTGACCAGGTTGTCGGACAGCGTGATGTCCTTGTCCACCATCGCGGGGTTGGACGGGTGGTGCGCGTCGGGCCGCACGCCGCCGACGACGATGCCCGCCCCCGAGTCCTCGGTGAACGTGTTGTGGTCGACGGTGATCGACGATGCGCCGAGACCGACACCGGAGGCGTGGGCGTCGGCGTCATTGCCGATGCCGAGTGCCACCTCGCCGAGGTTGGTGAAGGTGTTGTCGGCGAAGGCGATCCGGCTGGCCGCCGAGACCTGCACGGCCGCCGGAGCCTGGGCCCAGTCGTTGCGCGCGCCCTCGAACAGCTGGCAGCCCGACTGGCACGAGCTCAGGAAGTCGGACGGCTGCTGCTCGGCGCGCGGGAGGAACGTGCCGCTCTGCTGGTCGGCGTAGCCGACCGAGGTGCTCGGCGTGAGCCAGGTCGTGTGCTCGAAGTGGATGCCCTTGAACGCGATGTCGTGCGCCGGGGCGGTGTAGCTGCCGCCGATGTCGACCAGCGAGGTCAGGCGCGGCAGCTCGATGTCGCTCTGCGCCGGGTTCTTCCCCGCCGGGGCCTTGTAGAACAGCTGTCCGGCCGACGGATCGAGGAACCACTGCCCGGCGTTGAGGAACGAGTACGAGTTCTCCAGGAACAGCTGCCCGCCGCCGAACGGCTTGGCCAGCGTGTCGTAGCCCCAGTTGTTGTTGTTCCACGCCGGCTGCTGCATGGTGATCGCGGTGCCGCTGATGTGGTCGACCGGCGCGAACCGGTCGGTGAACGAGTTCTGGCTCTCCACCTCGATCCGGTTCTGCCCGGGCAGCGTGGCCAGATAGTTCAGCGCCGGGTTGGTGATCGTCATGCCGGCCGTGGTGATCTGCACGTCGTTGCGGGACAACGAGATCGCCGCGCGAGGGGCCAGCGATCCGTCCACGAAGAGCTGCCGGGAGTCGATGCCCTTGGGCACGGTGGCGACGTAGATGTTGGCCGCCGCGTCACGCACGGTCCAGCCGGTGACCTGCTGTCCGCCGGACAGCACCGGGGTCTGGCCGGCCGCGGCCTGCCAGGTGACCTGGTGACCGCTGCCGGGCGAGTCGGCGGCGGTGAGGGTCAGGGAGAGGTGAGCCGGTAGGTGCCGCCGGCGAGTTGCACGACCACGTCGTTGTTCGCCGCCACGGCGCGGGCCAGCTGCTGCGCCTTGGCCGGTGTGGCGACGGGTTGGTCGAGCGTGCCGGGATTGGCGTCGTTGCCGGTGGGGGAGACGGCGATCGTGACGGCGCCGGCGGCGTGCGCGGGGGTCGCGATCACCGCACTCCCGGCGAGGGCAGCAAGTGCGGCGAGCACTGCTGTGGTACGGATGGCCATGGCTTTGATGCCTTCCGGTGCAGGGAAAAAACGAGTCAGCGGAGCAGGAAGTCCTGGTTGGTGCCGGGCGCGTCCTTGCACGGCCACTGGTCGAGCTGCTGGCCGGGGTTGCCGCTGGCGCCGTAGACGTCGAGGCACAGGCCGCTGGCCTGGTTGCGGAACTCGTACGAGCCGTCGGACTGCGGCAGCGGCTGCCACAGGCCGCCGGTGCCCGGCGGTCCCTGGACGATGTTCGGCGTGCCTTGCGCGGTGGAACCGGCCACGACGTCCTGCCCGGAGCCCTGGGCGCGGAGCTCGCCGTAGCCGCCGGTGCCCGGGACGAACTGGAACTGCTGGTTGGTCTGCCCGTTGCAGCTCCACTGGTCGATCACCGCGCCGGTGTTCGAGCTCGCGCCGTACACGTCGAGGCAGAGGTTGTTGCTGGCGACCACGAACTGGCGGTTGCCGCCGGGGAAGCCACCGCCGCCGGACGTGGCCGGTGTCAGGTAGACGGCGAACGCGTCGTGCGAGGCCTGGAACGTCACCGGCACGGTGATCGAGCCACTGTTAGCGCTAACATTCTGGTTGTAGACCACCTGCGGCGCGGCCAGCGGCGCCTGGTCCGGGATGCGCTGGACCGTGACGTTCACCGAACCGTTGTTGGCCAGCCAGGGGACCGCCGACAGGCCGCTGAAGGTGACCGGCGAGGAACCGGTGTACCCGTTGGAGTCGCCGATGATCGCCACGGCGCGTTTGGCGGTGGCGTCCTCGGCGGCGGAGATCGCGGTCGAGCCGACCTGCCCCGAGGTGGCGACCAGCGTCCCGGTCAGGTCGGCGTAGTCGCGCAGCGCCCACCAGTTGCCGGTGGGCTGCCAGGTCCCGCCGCTCTGCGTGAGGACCCCGGTCAGGTTCGGGGTGACGCAGCAGACCCAGTTGCCGCGCATGGCGTTGGTGTAGCCGGACTGGGCGAACCGGGCCAGGTACCACGCGGTCACGCCGGCGGTCTGCCGGTCAGCCGGCTGGTACTCGTTGGCCGACAACGGAACCGGACCGACACCGGCCGTCGTGAGCGCGTTGTTCAGCGACTGCGAGACGGTGACCGGGTCGTCGACGTCGCCCTCGTCGTGATTGGTGATCATGTCGGGCACGGTGCCGGCCGCCTTGACGTGGGCCAGCCAGGTCTGCCACTGGGCCGAGCGGGCCTGCGGCGTGTACGCGAACGACGGGCCGACGATCTTCGCCCCCGGCGCGAGCCGCCGGATCTCCCGGTAGGCGGTGTCCCACATCTGGAAGTACTGGGCGCTGTTCACACCCCGGGTCCAGAACACGGAGATGTCGGGCTCGTTGTCGATGTCGTAGGCGAAGGTCAGTCCCGACGCCTGCAACGCGCCGATGGTGGCGTCGATGAAGCTGACCCAGTTCGCGCAGCTGCCGTTGTCGCACGGGTAGGTGGTGTTCGAGGGCTGGCCGCCGTTGAGGCCGTAGATGTCGGTGAGCAGCGCCTGGTACTGGGCGTGGTACGGCGGTCGGGTCAGCCGCCGGGCCTGCGCGATCATCGAGTCGAGGTCGGCCTGGGTGGCCGAGCCGAAGCGGTAGCCGTCCCTGATCCAGCCGCCGGAGTACCAGCCGCCGCCGCGGAAGGCGTTGAGGCCCAACGGCTGGAGGAACTGGTCGACCGGCTGGGTGCCGTCCGAGGTGATGCCGTAGAGGAAACCCTCACCGACACCGGTCGACGGCCCACGGGTGGCGGAGAGGTCGACGCTCAGGGACGCGGCCGGGGCCGCATGGCCGGTGACGGGCGTCAGCAGCGCCACGGCGGCCGCGATGGCCAGCAGCAGCCGACCCGTTCCGCGACTGGTTCTCATCGGCTCCTCCGGTCAGGATGTGTAGAACTCATGGCGTGCCGGGTCGAGGGACGCGAGATCGGCGCCGGCCACCGGACCGGGACCGCTTCCCTTGTTTTGACCGGTAAACCGGCTGGCTCGACGGGGCCGGATGCTACGGAGGACGGCGAACGCCGGTCAACGGGATGTTTCGTACTCATGCCGGACGCTGCGGGATCGTGCCGCCGCAGCGGTGAAAGTTTCAGCCGGCCGAGAGCGGCGGCAGCTGTGGGAACGGCGTGCGGTTCCGGGCCCGCCTTGACACCGATGGTGGTCGGCGGTTGCCTACGGCGAGTTCGCGCTGTCCCTTCTCGACGGCACGCGGCCTGCCCCCTGTGGTGTGACGGGCCGTGACGATCTCGGAGGTCTCGTATGTCCCCCTGCGCTCGATCCCTTCGACCACGACGATCCACCGCCGTGCTGGCGGTGGCCGCCGCGACGATCCTCACCTTCGTCGCGGCCCCGTTCGCCGACGCCGCCTCGCCGCTGCGCTCGCTGGCCGAGACGAAAGGCAAGTACATCGGCACCGAGCTGACCGGCAACATGGTCAACAACTCGACGGTCACCTCGCTGGCCGGCGCCCAGTTCGACATGGTGACGCCGGGCAACGAGATGAAGTGGGACACCACCGAACCGTCCAACGGCAACTACAACTTCGGTCCCGGCGATCGCATCGTGTCCTTCGCCCAGTCGCACAACATGCAGGTGCGCGGGCACAACCTGGTGTGGCACAGCCAGTTGCCGGGGTGGGTCAACGGCGTGCCCCGCAACCAGGTGCAGGGTGTGATGGAGGCTCACATCACCACCGAGGTGAACCACTACAAGGGCAAGATCTACGCCTGGGACGTGGTCAACGAGCCGTTCAACGAGGACGGCAGCCTGCGCCAGGACGCCTTCTACAACGCGATGGGCAGCGGCTACCTGGCCGACGCGGTCCGCACCGCGCACGCCGCCGACCCGAACGCCAAGCTGTACATCAACGACTACAACATCGAGGGCGTGAACGCCAAGAGCAACGCCCTGTACAGCCTGGCCCAGTCGATGCTGGCCCAGGGCGTCCCGCTCGGCGGGATCGGTCTCGAGGGGCACTTCATCGTCGGCCAGGTGCCGTCGTCGATGCTGGCCAACATGCAGCGGTTCGCCGCGCTGGGCCTTGACGTCGCGGTCACCGAGCTGGACGACCGCATCCAGCAGCCCGCCTCCGGTGCGAGCCTTCAGCAGCAGGCCAAGGACTACGCCACCGTGATCAACGACTGTCTGGCGGTGACCCGCTGCCCGGGTGTCTCGCAATGGGGCGTCGGCGACGCGGACTCGTGGATTCCGGGCACGTTCCCGGGCTGGGGCACGCCGACCATGTACGACAACAACTACCAGCCCAAGCCGGCCTACAACTCGACCGCGACAGCCCTCGGCGGGTCCGGCGGCGGTGGCGGAACCACCACGGGCGCGCTGCATGCGGTCGGCGCGGGCAAGTGCCTGGACACGCCAACAACCACGGGCACCCAGCTGCAGATCCGTGCCTGCACCGGCGGCGCCAGTCAGACCTTCACTCGCAGCTCGTCGGGTGAGCTGTCGGTCTCCAACGGTTCGTACTGCCTCGACGCCAACGGGCGGGGCACCTCGCCGGGCACGAAGGTGATCATCTGGTCCTGCAACGGGCAGGCCAACCAGCAGTGGAACATCAATGCCGATGGCACCGTCACCGGTGTGCAATCGGGCCTGTGCCTTGATGTTAGCGGTAACAGTACCGCCGACGGCGCACTGGTCCAGCTCTGGACGTGCGGCGGCGGCAGCAACCAGCATTGGACCTTCGGATGACGGCGAAGGAAAGGTCGATCATGACTGGGGTCCGCCGACTACGGCTGTTGCTCGGAGTGCTCGTCCTGGTCGTCGGCGGGGTGGTGGGTGTCGCCGCCGTGCCGGCCGAGGCCGCGACGTCGATCACGCTCAACGGCGGCTCGGCCGGCCGCGTCTTCGACGGGGTCGGCGCGATCAGTGGCGGGGGCGGCAACTCCCGGCTGCTGATCGACTATCCCGAGCCCCAGCGCGGCCAGATCCTGGACTACCTGTTCAAGCCGGGCTACGGCGCGGCCGTGCAGATGCTCAAGATCGAGATCGGCGGCGACACCAACTCGACCTCCGGCGCGGAGCCGAGCGTCGAGCACACCCGCGGCGCGGTCAACTGCGATGTCGGCTACGAGTTCTGGCTGGCCCAGCAGGCCAAGGCCCGCAACCCCGACATCAAGCTCTACGGGCTGGCCTGGGGCGCGCCGGGCTGGATCGGCGGCGGCAACTTCTGGTCGACCGACATGGCCAACTACCTGGTGTCCTGGCTGGGCTGCGCCAAGCAGCACAACCTGAGCCTCGACTACCTCGGCGGCTGGAACGAACGCAACTACAACATCGGCTGGTACGAGAACCTGCGCTCCACGCTGAACTCCAGCGGCTATTCCGCGGTGAAGATCGTGGGCGCCGACTCGGACTGGGGCATCGCCAACGACATCAACTCGAACCCGGCCTTCGCGTCGGCGATCAGTGTCATCGGCGCGCACTACCCGTGCGGCTATCGCTCGGCGCAGACCAGCTGCGGCGTGCCCGCGGCCGCCACGAACTCCGGAAAGACGTTGTGGGCCAGTGAGAACGGCTCGGACGACTACAACTCCGGCGCGCAGGCGATGGCCCGCGGTATCAACCGCGGCTATATCGACGGCAGGATGACCGCGTACCTGAACTGGCCGATCGTCGCCGCGATCACGCCGAACCTGCCGTATCCGACCATGGGACTGGTGCTGGCCTCGCAGCCGTGGTCCGGGCACTACACGGTCGGCAAGAACGCCTGGGTGCAGGCCCAGACGACCCAGTTCACCGCGCCGGGATGGCACTACCTGGACAGCTCCAGCGGCTACCTCGGCGGCAACCGCGGCAACGGCAGCTACGTCACGCTGAAGTCCACCAACAACAGCGACTACAGCACGGTCATCGAAACCGTCGACGCGGGCGGCGCGCAGACGGTGAACTTCGCCGTCACCGGCGGGCTGTCCAGCGGCGCTGTACACGTGTGGTCAACCAACCTGAACTCCGGCAACCAGGCCGACTACTTCGTGCACGAGTCCGACATCACGCCGTCCGGCGGCAGCTACAGCCTGACCCTGCAACCCGGTCGGGTCTACACCGTGACCACGACGACGGGACAGGGCAAGGGAACCGCGGCCGGACCCGGAGCCGGCGGCCTGAGCCTGCCGTACGCCGACAACTTCGACGGCTACGCCACCGGCGCCGAGGCGAAGTACCTGATGGACTGGCAAGGCGCCTTCGAGGTGGCCGGCTGCGGCGCCGGCCGGGCCGGGCGGTGTGTGCGGCAGATGAGCGCGCAGGCTCCGATCACCTGGGACACGCTGTCGGATCCGCATGCCCTGCTCGGCGAGCCGGGCTGGGGTAACTACACGGTCTCGTCCGATGTGCTGCTGGAGAAGTCCGGCTACGCGGAGCTGATGGGTCGGGCCAACACCCAGTCGTACGGCGGAGCCGGTGGCCTCAACGCCTACCACCTGCGGGTGAGCGACAACGGGGCCTGGTCCATTCTGAGCTCCAACACCAACGCCACCGTGACCACGCTGGCGCACGGCACCGTCGCGGCGCTGGGCACCAATCGTTGGCACAGCTTGGCTCTCACCTTCGCCGGCAGCGCCATCACCGCCAGTATCGACGGTGTCACGGTCGGGACGGCCAACGACCGCACCTGGGGTGCGGGCCAGATCGGCTACGCCACCAGCCAGGGGGAGACCGCGCAGTTCGACAACCTGTCCATCACGCCGGGCAGCGGCAGCGGCGGCTCGACCGGGACCATCGTCGGGGCTGACTCCGGACGGTGCGTGGACGTGCCCGGTGCCAGCCAGACCGCCGGCACGCAGGTGGAGTTGTGGGACTGCAACGGCGGCGCCAACCAGCAGTGGACGGCGAGCGCCGCCGGCGAGCTGCGGGTCTACGGCAGCGACTGCCTCGACGCCGACGGACAGGGCACCACCGCCGGCACGAAGGTCGTCATCTCGGTCTGTTCCGGCACCACGAGCCAGCAGTGGAAGGTCAACGCGGACGGCACGATCACCGGCGTGCGGTCGTCGCTCTGCCTCGACGCCACGAGCGCGGGCACCGGCAACGGCACACTGCTTGAACTGTGGACGTGCAACGGCGGCGGCAACCAGCGGTGGACCCGCGGCTAGCCGAACGTCCAGCGCTGGTTGTCCTGGCCGTTGCAGCTCCACAACTCGACCGGGGCGCCGTTGTCGACGGACGCCCCGGTCACGTCCAGGCACAGCCCGGACTGGACGCCGATGACGGTGCCGTCCCGGTTGAACCGCCACACCTCGTTGCCCTGGCCGTTGCAGGGGTGGATGACCACCGCGGTGCCCGGCTGCGTCCGCTGGCCGTAGGCGTCAAGGCACTGCGTCGTGCCGCCGAGCGTGACCGTCAGCTGGCCCGACGGAGTGCGCGTCCAGGCCTGGTTGGCCCGGCCGCTGCACGTCGACGTCTGGAGCTGCGTTCCCGCTGTGGTGGTCGAGTTCGGCACGTCGAGGCATTTGCCCGCGCCCACAGCGTGCACCGGGCTTCCCGTGGGCCGCGGCGGGGCGGGTGCGTCACCCGGCGGCGACAGCGGTACCGGTTGCGTCGGCGGGTTTGCCCTGGTGGTGGTGACCGAGCCCGGCGAAGACGTGACGGTGGCGGCATCCTGGGGTGGTGGCGCCACCACGTCGAAGGTGTAGCCGGGCCGATCGCTGTCCACAGTGGACGATGTGGTGGCCGGCGGCGACCACAGCGCGGACGGCAGCGGCTCGGCGACCGGGTCCGGTGACGGCCAGTTGGTGGCCAGGAAGATCACCGCCGAGCAGACCAGCGCGCCGCCCGTCGCCGTCCACACCAGCGCGGAGTCGACGCGTTGCCGGCCGTCGTGCCGTTGGTGATCTTCGAAATGCTCCATAGCGCGGGCAGCATACGGCACGGTCCAGCCGGCTGAACACATTCGACAGTTTCGATGTGCGAGGCCGCTTTCCCTTGCCCTGTGTAAGTTCCACGGCCGCCGCGGGGCGGCCGTGCCGGACCGAGGTGCGCCTTCGACGCGATTCGACAGCGCCGCCGGGCCGACGCGTGGACACCTCCCGGCGGAGCGCTTGTAGTTCCAGGCAAGCGATCGAAAGGGGAGTGGCCGAATGCCCAAGAGCCCAAGGTGGATCCGTGGTGTCACCGGACTGGCCGCGGTGGCGCTCGTCGCCGCCGGAGTCACGACACCGGCCACCGCCGCGACCACGGCCAGCACCACGATATCCGTCAACGCGACCGGCGGACTCGGGGCCATACCGTCGAATGCGATCGGCCTGAACACCGCCGTCTACGACGGTCACATGAACGACCCGGCCATCCCGGGTCTGGTCAAGGCCGCCGGCATCACGGCGCTGCGCTATCCCGGTGGTTCCTATGCGGACATCTACAACTGGCAGACCAATGTGGCCCAGGGCGGCTACGACGCGCCCAACACCAGCTTCGCCGACTTCATGAAGACCGCGCAGGCCACCGGGGCGAACCCGGTCATCGCGGTCAACTACGGCACCGGAACCGACGCGCTCGCCCAGGCCTGGGTGCGCAACGCCGACGTCACCAACAACTACGGGATCACCTACTGGGAGGTGGGCAACGAGATCTACGGCAACGGAACCTACGGCGCCAACTGGGAGGCCGACAGCCACTGCACCGACGCGTCGGGCAAACCGGTGACCATCGGCAGCGAACCGGCCCAGACCTACAACTGCGGGCCGGGCACCTACGCGGCGGGCGTGCTGAAGTACGACACGGCGATGAAGGCGGCCAGCCCGAACATCCACGTCTGCGCGGTGCTGACCACGCCCGGGTTCTGGCCCGACGGCGTGACCAACTCGACCACCAGCCCCCAACCCTGGAACCAGACCGTGTTGTCGGCGCTCGGGGCCAGGACCGACTGCGTGATCGTGCACTACTACCCGGGCGGCACCACCGCGGCAGGGATGCTGACCGATCCCGACGACATTCCCGGCATCATGTCCACGCTGCGGTCCCAGATCCGGCAGTACGCCGGCATCGACCCGGCCGGCGTGAAGATCGTCGTCACCGAGACCAACTCCACCATCGACCTCGACACCCAGCCGGCCGCCCTGTTCGGCGCGGACATGTACATGAGCTGGCTGGAACACGGCGTGACCACTGTGGACTGGTGGAACGAGCACAACGGCCCCGGCACGCCAAGTGTGGTCAACGGCGCGCAGGACTACGGGGATCAGGGCATCTTCTCCAGCGGCGCCAACGGAAGCGGCGTCACGGAGCCGCCCGTGAACACGCCGTTCTCGCCGTACTACGCGATCCAGATGCTGTCCAAACTGGGCTCGCCCGGCGACCAGATGGTCACGTCCTCGTCGGCCAACGCGTTGGTCCGCACGCACGCCGTGCGCCGTGCGAACGGCAGCCTGGACGTGCTGATAGACAACGAGGATCCGAGCACTACGTACTCGATCAGCCTGAACTACAACAGCTTCACGCCATCGGGATCGCCGACCGTGTTCACGCTGGCCAACAACGGAACCTCGATCACGAGCACCACCCAGTCGTCAACGACCTCGGTCACGGTCGCGCCGTACTCGCTGACGGTCGTGCAGGTGCCGGGCAGCGGTGGAACCGGCACCACGGCACCGGGGGCACCCGGCCAGCCGACCGTGTCGAACCTGACCTCCACCGGCGCACTGCTGAGCTGGCCGGCGGGGACCGCGGGCAGCTACCCGATCGCGCGCTATGACGTCTATCAAGGTGCCGCCTTGGCCACCTCGACCACCGGCACCTCGGTTTCGTTGACCGGCTTGACGATCGGGACGAGCTACACGTACAACGTCGTGGCCGTGGACAGCCACGGCAACGCCTCGCTGCCATCACCGCCGGTGACCTTCACCGTGCCGCCGCCGGCCAACAGCAGCTGTGCCGTGCACTACGAAGTCACCAGCAGTTGGAACGGCGGATTCGGCGGTGCGATCACCGTCACGAACCGGGCTGCCACGGCGGTGAACGGGTGGAGCCTCACCTTCTCCTGGCCCGACGCCGGTGAGGCGGTGCAGTCTGGCTGGAACGGCGTCTGGAGCCAGACCGGCCGGCAGGTGACTGTCGCCAACGCCGACTGGAACCGCACCATCGCCGCCGGCGGTTCGGTGTCGTTGGGCTTCAACGGGACGGACACCGGGGCCGCGCCGGCGCCGACCGTGTTCTCCCTCAACGGCACCGTGTGCTCCGCCGTATAGCGCGAGAGGCCGCCGCGATCGCGGCGGCCTCTCGGTGTGATCCGCTACGCGGTGCGCAGGCTCCACTGTTGGTTGGCCTGCCCGTTGCACGACCACAGCTGGATCTTCGTGCCGGCGGTCGTGCCCTGACCCGCCGCGTCGAGGCAGAGTCCGGACTGCACGCCGGTGATCGTGCCGTTGGCGTTGACGGTCCACTGCTGGTTGGTCTGGCCGTTGCAGTCCCAGAGGATCACCTGGGTGCCGTTGGCCGTGCCGCGGCCGGAGGCGTCCAGACATTTGTTGCCGTAGGCCATGAGCTGCCCTGAGGTGACCGTCCACAGTTGACTCGACTGGTTGGCGCAGTCGGCCAGCTGCGCCTGCGTTCCGTTGGCACTGGCGACATCGAGGCACCGACCCGACTGGCCGCCGACGACCTGCTTGCCGGCGGGCGGCGGCGGGGTTGGGTGGAATCGAACTGGGTGAAGAACTTCCAGACCTCGCCGGAGGTCCAGGTGTGCCAGCCGTCGCAGGTGCAGCCGTCGATGGGGCCGGGATCATGGCCGGCGCCGTCGAACGCCGCCCACACGACCGGATACCCGGCCTTGCAACCGGAGTAGGCGGTGACGATGTGGGTCAGGCTGCCCTGGGCCGGCTCCGGCGGGTTCTGCGCGGTGCAGCCGTTGGCCCGGACGAACGTGTCGCGCAGTGCCCGTCCGTTGGAGATCGGGAGCACGTTGTCCCGCAAGCCGTGCAGCCCCATGTACGCGATGGGTTGGTTGCCGCCGCTGCACCCGCTGAGGTTCGCGCCCGAATAGACCGCGACCGCCCGGAACACGGTCGCGCGGGCACAGGCCAGCGCGTACGTCATGGCGCCGCCGTAGCTGAAGCCGGTGGAGAAC
The DNA here is from genome assembly GCF_028622115.1 of Kutzneria chonburiensis. Classification (NCBI taxonomy): domain Bacteria; kingdom Bacillati; phylum Actinomycetota; class Actinomycetes; order Pseudonocardiales; family Pseudonocardiaceae; genus Kutzneria; species Kutzneria chonburiensis. Next base: position 3,241,656 of record NZ_CP097263.1, on the reverse strand, counting down.
AGCTGGGCCGTGTCCACGCACAGGCCGCCCTCGAGCTGCCGGACCATGTCGTCGACGAAGGTCACGTCCTGGCCGCCGGGGTTGCCCCACCCGTTGTTGTTGCCCTGCGGCGCAACGAAGATCGTGCCGTTGCCGGCGTTGTCGGCCAGCCGCCGCAGGCCGTAGTAGGACCAGTTGTAGCCGTCGGTGCCGCCGGAGTCGACGTCGTTGGCCGTGCCGCCGACCCAGTGGAAGCCGAAGATCAGCCGGTAGGGGTGGTTGTTGTCGTAGTTGGCCGGGACGCGCAGGATGTAGCTGCGGTTCTGGCCGCCACTCTGGATGCTGTGCGTGCCACTGGCCAGCGTCGGCGCCTTGCCGCAGCCGGCCGTCGCGGCGTTCGCGTGGACGTCACCGGCTTGCGCGGCGCCGCCCGTCGTGAGGATCAGGCCCGCCGCGACCGCGATGATCCCCAACAGGGACTTGACTTTCGACATCACGTGCCCCCTAACCCAAGGTCCACTGCTGGTTGCTGCCACCGGTGCACGTCCAGAGCTGGACCGGTGCGCCGTCGGCGGTGCTGTTACCGCTAACATCCAGGCAGAGACTCGATTGCACGCCGGTCACCGTGCCGTCGGCGTTGAGGTTCCACTGCTGGTTGTCCTGCCCGTTGCAGGACCAGATGATCACCTTCGTGCCGGGGCTGGTGCCTCTCCCGTTGGCATCCAGACACAGCGCCCCGTTGTAGACCGTCAGCTGCCCGGTCGAACTCCGCGTGAAGGACTGGTTCGCGCCGCCGGAACACGGGCGGATCTGCACCTGCGTGCCCGGCGTGGTGGACGAGTTCGGCACGTCCAGGCATTTACCCGCGCCCACGGCGTGCAGCGGGCCCGTGGTGGTGCCGGTGCTGCCGCCGGTGCCGTAGCCCGCCGCGGTGATGTTGGCCTGCACCGAGTTCTCCGTGGCGTCGGACGGATAACCCGACGTCATCACGCCTTCGTAGAAGGTGCCGGTGGCGCCCTTGCTGTTGTCGCCGCCGGTGCCGAGGATGATCGCGCCCTGCTTGCGCATGGGGTTGTAGCCGGCCACATTGGGCCGCTGTCCACTGTAGAACGTCGAAAGGCCGCCGGACTGGGCGTTGCCGCCCCGGATGGCCCACTGGTTCTGGCCGCCCTTGATGATCGCCGTGGTGTAGCGGTAGTTGATGGTGGGGTCGTTGGCGTTGTAGTGCTGGTTCACGCCGGAGAACAGGCCGTTCTCCAGGTCGGCCATGATCCATGGACCGTTGCCGGCGCCGTAGCCCCACACCCGGATGTTGCCGAAGTAGATGGCCTCCATGGTGCCGTTGCCGTCGTCGTTGCTGTCCGTCTCGGCGTTGCCGTAGTCGAAGCAGCAGCCGCCGTTGTAGTGCGTGCCGTCGACGATGGCGTACATGCCTTCCGGCTGGTCGCCGGTGGCGATGCCCGACGTGTGGTTGTTCCGGTAGCCGGTGCCGGCCGCGACGTACACGCCGTAGGCCTTGTGGCCGTTGAGGATCGTCGGCGCCGCCGTGGCGTTGGCCAGGTTGTCGGGTCCGCCGGCCGCGCCGCCGCCCGGGGCCTGGGTGAGGTTGTTGCCCTTGCCCGACTGGTCGTAGATCACGGTGATGAGGCACGTGGTGCCGGCGCAGAAGGAGTCCTGCGCGGTGGCGTCGGCGTAGCCGTCCACCACCCCGATGTTCCGGGTCGTGTTGTCGGAGGAACGCCGCACCTGGTACAGGGAGCCGCTGTACGCGCCGTACAGCGCGCGGGTCGTGCTGTGCGCGGCCACGCACGGCGTCCCACCGGCCGCGTAGATGTCACACGGGCCTTGGGACGCGGCCGGCGCCGCGCCCACCGCCGTGCCGGCCGCGAGCATCGTCGCCGCGCCGACAGCCAGGATCTTGGCGGCACGAGGCAGCCACCTTCGCGAGGCCATGGATGAACTCCTTTGTTCAGGCGTCGGATGTGTGTTACTCATCTGCGCCGCCAGAACAGCACGACCGTAGGTACCCAACAAGATGCCGGTGTTCGGTCGCTCGCGCCGCAGGACATCGCTGCTGGTAGACCCGCAAATGGGTACTACTCATCATCGGTCCGCCGTGAAACTTCCATCCGCAGGCGGGCGCCCGGCTGTGCCGCGTGCCCGCCATGGCGTCCGAGGCTGCCGAACAAAATCGGGGCTGAGATCTCGCCAGCTCGCGCTTGGTCAAGACCGTCGAACGGGGACCGGGGCCGACCGTGCCTGGCGGTATTCGACCGCCGCTCGGCGTAACATCCGAGCCTTTTCGTCGAATATGTTCATTCCGTTGACACTGTCGACGGTCGGGTTCCAGCATCGGCATGCAGTTCGTGCGATCACACCATCACCTTCCGCCACAACGAGTGTTAGCGCTAACTCACGCCTTCCGCTGATCCCTGCACAAGGAGGCACACGATGCAACGACATCTCGGATCCGGACGGCTGGCCAGGCTCGCCGCCGTCGCGGTCTCGGCTGTACTCGCGCTGACCATGTCCGCGACACCCGCGTCCGCCGCGCCGACCAGTACCCAGCGCGGCCCCAACCCCACCCTGGCGATGATCGAGGCCAGCCACGGCCCGTTCGCCACCGCGCAGGTGAACGTCGCACCAGGCAACGGATTCAACGGCGGCACCATCTACTATCCGACCGACACCAGCCTCGGCACGTGGGGCGCGGTCGCCATCGTTCCGGGCTACACCGCCTTGTTCCGCAACGAGGAAGCCTGGATGGGTCCCTGGCTGTCGTCCTTCGGGTTCGTCGTCATCGGCATCGAGACCAACAGCCGCACCGACTTCGACGCCGCTCGCGGCACGGAACTGTTGGCGGCGCTGAAGTACCTGACCACGCAGAGCCCCGTGCGCGACCGGGTCGACCCCAACCGGCTGTCCGTGCTCGGGCACTCGATGGGCGGCGGTGGCGTCGTCTACGCGACCGAGCACCAGCCTTCGCTCAAGGCCGCCATCGCCCTGGCGCCGTTCTCCCCGTCGCAGAACATGTCCACCGACCACGTCCCGACGATGGTGATCGGCGGACAGAACGACACCGTCGTGACTCCCAGCTACCTCAACACCCTCTACGCAACCCTGCCCGCCGCCACCAAGAGCGCCTTCGTCCAGATCGCCGGGGCCGGCCACGTCTACTACACGCACCCCAACAACGTCGAGATGAAGGTCCTCATCCCCTGGCTGAAGATCTTCGTCGACAGCGACAGCCGCTACACGCAGTTCCTGTGCCCCGCCCTGCCCGACCCCAGCACCATCTCCCAGTACCGCGCCAAGTGCCCCTACGTGCCCCTGCACGCCGGTTGAGGGCGTCATGGTCAAGCGCATCATCATTTTCCTCGCCGCCTTGTCGGCAGTCGCCGCATCCCTGTCCGGCCTGGCCGACCGGGCGTCCGCCGGCACCGCGGCACGTGTTCCGCAGATCGTCGCCGACATGGGCGCGGGCTGGAATCTGGGCAACCAGCTCGAGGCCAACGCCAATGGCACTCCCAGCGAAACGGCCTGGGGGCAGCCGGTCGTCACGCAGGCGCTGATCGACCGCGTGAAGGCCTCGGGGTTCAAGACGATCCGGATTCCCGTGTCCTATCTCAACGACATCGGGCCGGGCCCCGACTACACGGTCAACTCGGCGTGGCTGAACCGGGTCCAGCAGGTCGTCGACTACGCCCACAACCGCGGCCTGTACGTGATCATCAACATGCACGGCGACGGCTACAAGACCGTGACCGGTTCCTGGCTGATCTGCGACTCGTCCGACCAGGCGGCCGTCAAAGCCAGGTACCAGAAGGCGTGGCAGCAGATCGCCACCAGGTTCCAGGGCTACGACCAGCACCTGGTCATGGAGTCGATGAACGAGGAGTTCGACGGCCAGTACGGCCGCCCGACCCAGCCGTGCTACTCGAACATCAACGCCTACAACCAGATCTTCGTGGACACGGTGCGCAAGACCGGTGGGGGCAACGGTTCCCGGTGGCTGCTCGTGCCCGGCTGGAACACGAACGTCGACTACACCACCGGCGACTACGGCTTCACCCTGCCCACCGACCGCTATCGCTCCGCCTCCATCCCCAGCGGCGAGCAGCGGATCATGATCTCCGTCCACTACTACGATCCGTGGGACTTCACCGGGACGGAGAGCGGCGCCATCACGCAGTGGGGCCGGGCCGCCACCAACCCGTCGAAGCGGTCGACCTGGGGCCAGGAGGACTATCTGGACGGGCAGCTGAAGAAGACGTACGACAAGTTCGCCGCCAAGGGCTATCCGGTCGTCGTGGGCGAGTACGGTGCCATCGACAAGTCGTCGTTCGACCCGTCGAACAACCGGTACCGCGCCGACTTCGCGCACGCCGTCGTGGCCACGGCCAAGAAGTACGGTGCGGTCGCCGTCTACTGGGACAACGGCTCCAACGGCCAGTACGGGCTGGGGCTGTTCGACCGTCGTTCCGCCACGGTGACCCACCAGGGCATCATCGACGCCATCATGAGCGGCGTGCGGTAGGCGAGTCTTCGACTGTTTCGACGGACGGGTGCGGTCGATTCGACGGTGTTGGCGGATTCTTCGGCACAACGACACCGGGTTGTGATCGACACTCGGCAGGATCCGGTGCGGCCGGCCCGTCCGTCGCCGGCCCAGTCTGGAGACGAAATGCCCCTGTACCGCACAAGTCTGCTGGCGGCGGCGCTGATGCTCGGCGCCGCCCTGCCGGCCGGCGCGACCGGCGTCGATGCGCTGTCGCTCGCCGCCGCCACCACCGTCGGCATCCACAACACCTACGACAAGGCCGCGTACACCTATCTGGCGCAGGCGCTGGATGCCGGCGCGGCGATGGTCGAGCTGGACACCTGGGTCAACGTGATCACGCACAAGTGGAACGTCAGCCACGGCAGCCCGTTGGCCAGTGACAACAACTGTGTGCAGGCCGGCAAGGCCACCGACCTCTACACCGGCAACCGAAGCCAGAACCTGGACAGCTGCCTGGACGACATCCGGATCTGGCTGGCCGCCCACCCCGGCCACGGCCCGATCACGGTCAAGCTGGAGATGAAGAACGGCTTCGACAACAGCATCGGCCTCGGCCCGGCCGCGCTCGACAGTTACGTCCAGGCCCATCTCGGCAGCGCCGTGTTCCGTCCGGCCGACCTCCTCCGTGGGCAGTCCGATTTGGACAGCGCGGCCAAGGTGGGAAACTGGCCGAGCCGCAGCTCCTTGGCCGGCAAGGTGATCGTCGAGGCGATCCCGGGCACGTTCGAGGAGAAGAACCCGTTCGACCACCTGTGGACCGATGTCGAGTACGCCGAGCACCTCCGGGATCTGGCCGCGGCCGGCACCATCGGCAGCGCGCAGATCTTCCCGGCTGTGCTCGGCGCGACCGCCGGTGATCCGCGCACCCGCTACACGGACACCACCATCCGCCCGTGGTTCGTGGTGTTCGACGGTGACGCGTCGGCCTACGTCAACGGGGTCGACACGTCCTGGTACGACACCAACCACTACCTGCTCGTGATGACCGACGCGCAGGGCGTGGCTCCGGCCATCGATGACACCGTCCCGACGGTCGCCCAGGCACAGGCCCGGGTGGCGCAGTTGGCCGCGGCACACGCCAGTGTGGTGTCGACGGATTGGCGCTCCCTCACCACGGTTCTGCCCGAGGTGTTGCCCCGCGGCTGAAACCCGCTGACGGGGTCGCCTGCGACCCCGTCAGCCGTCGCTGACCATGACGGAGTAGATCCGTTGGATGGTCTCGGTGGGCGGGATGACCAGGGGCTGCTCGAAGGCGAAGGCGAAGCCGATGGCAGGGTACTCGGCGGCGCGGACGAACCAGCGGTCGTCGCCGGCGAGGCCGCTGAAGGTGAGGGCGTAGCGACCGCCGGCAGCCTGGCCGCGAACGGTGAGGGAGGGCCACGCGGAACCGTTGATGTCACGTTCGGAGCGGAGCGGTCCGGAGGCGAGTGAGAGGTCGGCGGTGGGCGGCAAACGCCAGAAGAAGCCGCCGTAGCCGGCGCCGTCGCCACGGCCGTTGACGGCGGGGCTGCGGAGCTCGACGGCAGCGTCGCCGGGATTGGTCAGCCGCAGGGCGAAAGTCAGACGCCAGCCGCTGGTAGTGCCCACGGCCCTCACGGTACGCCGCTCGGCCAACAGCGTGCTGCCCTGCGGTCCCCGCCAGGCCAGGTCATGCGTTACCGCACCGGAGGTCTGCTCGCGCCAAGCGATGTGCTCGATGCGGCCGTGATCGGGCAGCCAGACGTATCCTTGCCCGGCGACGTAGGTGCGCCCGCCCCACAGATTCGCGCCGGCGACGTCGGGCATGGCCACGCCGGCGCCGAGATGCCACGGATGGTCGGCGGGCCGAAGGTCGGTGACGACGGTGCCGGCCCTGGTACGCACCGGATGCAGGTACGGCCGGGGTGCCAGCAGAGGGTCGATCTCGGCGTCGACCACGTACTCGGCGACCGCGGAATCCCCGACCCGGAGGACGACGGGGGTCATCGCGCGGTCACCCGCAGTACGGGCTCGCCGTGCGCATCGCCGGCCGGATTGCCGATCAGGGCAACGAAATCCGGGGTTCGAACCACGACACCGTCGGCGGTCCGGCTGGCGGAGGCGGCGATCGGGTCAGGCGAGGTCACGTCCCGCGCCGGACCGTAGCGGACGACGAACACCGCGGCATCCGTTGGCGCGTCGGGGATCTGGTCGGCGAGCACCAGGTTGGTCTGTGCGACCCGCTGCCAGCCGGCGTCCGGATTGCCGTAGCCGCGGGGATCGTCGGCCAGGTCGAACGCGACCTGCTCCTGGGTTTGGCCGATGGTCTGCGGGCTGTTGAAGTGGGCCCGCCCGGCCGGGGGATTGATCACTCGAAGCCCGGCGCCGGCGGTGATGGCCATGCCGCCGGCGATCAGCGTGCCGCTGGTGGTCAGCATCTCGTCGGGACGGCCGAGATCGAACGGCACACCGCCGAACTCGGTGACCTCGACGATCTTGCGCTGGTGTGAGTTCACGGCGGTTGCGTAAGGCAGACCGGCCAGGAAGGTGACGTCGGCCGGAAGGGCTGTCCGGTCGAGCACGGTCACCACGTGCAGCCGGGTCCCGTCGGACACGAACAACTGTTGCACGGCAAGCATGATCTGGTCCCGGGTGACGACGGCCTTGGTGATCAGCTTGGCCCCCAAGCGGTCTCCGACGCGTTCTCGGGTGCGCATCGGGCCGAGCGGCCGGGTGAGCAGCATGCGCCGGCCGTCGGCGTACCGGACCAGTGGGCCGATGCCGTGCTGATGGTCCACAATGGACTCAAGAACCGCTGTGCCGCCGGCGTCGATCAGGTACGGCGTCAACTGTGCGGTCAATGACACCGAGGTTCGGCCCTGGCGCAGCGAATGCGCGGTGTGCACGACGGCATCGGCAGGACCGCGATGCCAGTGGTGGTCGTCCAACCAGAACCACACCGTGGCGAACGCGAAGTGTCCACTGGGGACACCGGCCGGGGCGGCGCAGTAGTACGCCACCCGGCGGTCGCCGAGGTAGCGGCCGATGTCGGCCCCGACCCGGGTGCTGAACAGGCGCAGCCCGAGCATTCCCTCGCTGCCGCTGTGCTGTTCGCTGTAGCGGGGGCCGCCGAAGTCGAAGCCGCGGCTGGACAGCCGGCCTTCCAGGTACCGGGCGATCTCGTCGCCGTCGTCGAGGAAGCGCTGCTCGCCGCTGACCTGGAACGCCCGGGCCAGGAAGGTCAACGAGATCGGCAGGTAGTTCTGGTCGTGGCCGGCGCCGTGCTCCGCCGGCAGCCGCAGGCCACGGTCGACCAGCCGTGCCGCACGGATCTCGTTGTGGTACCAGGACATCGCTTCGGCGATGATACGGCGGCCGTCAGGGGAGCGGAGGTGTCGGCCGAGCGTCAGTCCGCCGACCACCGCGCCGATGGCCTGGTTGGCGGTGTGCTGCGGGTTGAACAGGCTCGCCTCGGTGAGCCAGCGCCAGAACCCGACCGCGACTTCGGTCAACGAGGCGTACTGCCGCTCGGTGAGGACGGACCGCCCGAGATCGAGGATGTTGACGGCGTGCAGCAGCGCCCAGACCGTGCTCGGCCAGTCGCCGAACGGATGGCTTCCTGTAGCCGGCAGATAGCGGACGTAAGGCAGACCGCTGTCGCGTAGCCGAAGGAACGGCTCACCCGGGTTGTCGGTGCGGAACACCCTCTGAGCCAAGAAGAAGTCGACGCCACGGCGGGCGGCGTCCACCAGTTCGGCGTCCCGGCGGTCCTCCCGGTGCCACGCCAGGCAGAACAGCGACACGACACCGAGCGTCATGTCCCCGATGTCGTCATCGGCCGCCGGATCCTCAAGGTTGCCGTCCAGCCGCTGCAGGGCGATGGCCGCCGCGACGGCCTCGGTCAGCACCGTGTGCAGGGTATCGGCGTCATCGGGCAGATCGTGCATGCTCGCGTGCTGACTCGGCAGGTAGACGGGGGTCATCGGCACTCCTCGACAGCCCAGGGCAAACCCAGTTCGGAGAACGGCACGCCACGCTCGCCGGCCGTCACCACGGCGTCCTCGATGCCGGGAATGGTGCGCCCAGCAGGCGTGATCCGCAGCTGGTCCGGCGGAATCGGCTGCGCCGCCGGGCCGGCGACGACGGCCTCCAGCACCGACGTGAACGATCGCGTGTCGCTCAGCGGGCTGCACAGCACGGCCGAGTCGTTCGACAGATTCGCCACCAGGTCGTCGATGAGCGCCACCCGGTCGCCGGCCAGCTCGTCGACCCGGCCGCCGACCTCGATCCGCGCGCGGTCCTCGGTGTACCAAATGGTCGCGTGTCCCTGGCTGCCGAACACCCGCACGTACGGCTCGAACTCGTGACGCGCGCACAACGTCACCGCTGCGGTGATCGGCACGCCACCGGCCGGCTCGATGCGTGCGCTCATCGTGTCGTCGCATTCGATGGGATAGGCGTGATATGCCTCGGCCTGCACCCGAACTGACACGTCAGGCCGAGGTGCGGCCAGGCGCAGGGCGAGCGCGACGCCGTGGGCGAACGGGTTGATCAGCGCGCCGTCGGCCACCACCACGCCGTCGACCGCGCGGTGTCCGGCCCAGTGCGAGCGGGTGAAGTAGTCGGCGTCCCGGCTCCAGCAGCCGACGACGCTGACCCGCTGTACCGACCCCAACTCGCCGGATCGGCTGCGCCGCACCAACTCCTGCACCACGGAGGAACCGAACGCCTGGAAGCCCACCTGGCAGTGCCGGCGCGTCCGCGCGGCCACGGCCGCCAGGCGGTCGTGGTCGGCGAGGCTGGTCACCGGTGGTTTCTCCAGCAGGACATGCGATCCGAGCTCCATGGCCCGTTCGGCCAGCGCCAGGTGCGTGTGCGCGGGGGAGGTGATGACGACGATGTCGGCCCGCGCCCGGTCGAGCAGCCGACCCGCGTCCGTGTCGAACATGCGGCCGGCCAACACATCCTGGGCGGGCTCGCGTACGTCCGCCACTCCGCACAGGACCAGTCGCCCGGCCCGGTCGCGGTCGAGCAGCCCGTCGAGGTGCACGCGACCGTGGCCGTGCATGCCGATCAAGGCCACGCTGGGGACGTCGGCCACGTCAGGTCGCCGCCAGTCGGTCGGCCAGCCGCACCGCGCCGACGACCGGGTCGACGGTCAACCGGTGCACGGTGCTCAGCGGCGCGATCGTCCTCAGTTTGTGGTCGAACGCGTCGAACAGGCTGGGCTGGTTGAGGATCACGCCGCCGGCGATGACGATGTCGTCCACCTCGACGTCGCGGGCGGCCATGCCCGCCACCAGCGACGCGAGCGAGACGGCCGCGTCGTCAACGACGATCCGGGCGAGCGCGGAACCGTCGTGCAGCGCCTCGAACACCAGCTCCGCGCGCCGCCCCCAGCTGGCCGCGCCGGCCTCGGCGGCCAGTGCTTCGGGCAGGTCGGCGACCTCGGTGACGTCGTACGAGCGCATCAACAGGATCGCCAGCAGATCCGGCGACTCGCCCCGGTCGCGGGCCGTCATGCAGGCTCGCACCGCTTCCCGCAGCAGACCCGGCGCGCTGCCCTCGTCACCGATCAGCCAACCCCAGCCGCCGATGAACACCGGCTCGCCCCAGCGGTCCCGGCCGACGGCCACGGAGCCGGTGCCGACCACCACGCCTACCCCGGCGGCGAGGCCGCACGCCGGCACCAGCAGCTCGGCGTCGTTGCGTACCAAGCACTTCGCCGCCGGCAGCCGGCGAGCGAGCTCGGCCTCCAGCAGCTCGCACGCCCGCGAGCTGTCGCAGCCGTGCGCCCCGACGGCGACCGCATCCGGGGCGGTGTCGGGCAGGGTGACGGCGATCAGGTCGGTGAGGAAGGCGGCCGCCGACGTGGCGTAGGCCGGGCGCCAGCCCTCGCTCGATATGACGCGGTCGGCCAGCACCTGGCCGCAGCGTTCGGCGCGCAGGTGGGTCTTGGTGCCGCCGACATCGATTCCGACCCGAACGCCGGAGTGCAGATCCGGCACGCGGGTTCCTTTCCGGGTGTGGTCGGAAGTCGCGCGGCGCGTGGAACCGCACTGCCTCAAGACTGGTGCTCGCGTTCGTGGCGAACGCGAAAAGCGGCTGGGACCCGCTCTGTTCGTAAAGCAGTCAACTAACTAATGTGGTCGGCTGTCAAGGGGCGGCGCGAATCGTGATGTGTCGGTGCGACGACGAAGGGGGTGTCGGCCCGGTGGGCCTGTCTTCCAGTGCTCAGCAGGTTTTCCTCGGCCTTGCCGCGCGCGGCAAGGCCACGCGGCCGCAATTGTCGGCCGACTGCGGACTTTCCAAGCCGACGGTTTCCGGGGCGGTGTCCGAATTGGAGGCCGTCGAATTTGTCGAACGTTATGGTGCGGTGCGCGGAACAATTGGTCGCTCGGCCGTCGTGTATCGACTCGGGCCGGCCGCCGGATATGTGCTGGCCGTGGATCACGGCTCGACCCAGGTCTCCTACCGGGCGGTGACCCTCGACGGGCGGCTGCTCGACGAAGGTCACACCGACGTCCCGGCCGAGGCCGGCGCGATGGTCCGGGCCGCGTTGCGTCGACGCAGCCGCACCGGTCCGCTGCGGGCGGTCGTGGTCGCCGTGCCCGATGTGGTGACGCCGGAAGGCGGGCGCGGAGATCCGGTCGTCGACGAACGGACCAGGGCCGCGGTCGACGGGCTCGGCCTGCCCGCGGGTGCGGCGGTCCTGATCGAGAACAACGTCAACTGCGCGGCCATCGCGGAGTTGCGCGAGGGGGTGGCCGGCAGTCGGGACACGTTCGTCTACCTCCAGGTCGGCGTGGGCATCGGCGCCGGGGTCGTGGTCAACGGGCAGCTGGTTCGCGGGGTGAACGGGGCTGCGGGGGAGCTGGCGCGCCTGGCCTATCCCTGGACGGACGAGCGGCCGGCCGGTCATGAGGCGTTGGAAGCCCGGCTGGGGTCGCCGGGTCTGCTGCGCCGAATGTGGACCAAATGGTCCACTGGGGACGGACCGCCGCCGGACGACGCCGTCGCCCTGTTCGCGTTGGCCGGGCAGGGCCATCCGCTGGCCGCCGACCTCGTGCGTGAGCACGCTCAGGAGGTGGGCAAGGTGGCGGCGTCGCTGACCGCGGTGCTCGATCCGGGCCTGGTGGTGCTGGGCGGGGGCGTCGGGGCCAATCCGCTGCTCACCGGGGGAGTGGTCGCGACGCTGGCCGGGCTGAGCTGGCCGACCGAGGTGGTCGTCGGACGGCTGGGGGACCGGGCCACCGTGCTCGGCGCCGCCCAGCTGGCCAGGGACCTGGGGGTGCGGCGTGCCGTTGTCGCGCTCTAATCGTCTACATCTCTTACCGTTGACACCTGAACCGGACGGCCCTTACCGTCTTGGAAAGCGCATTCCAGTTCCCTGGGACGGACTGGCACCGCGCCGCGTGGAACCAGAGCACTGTCCACTTCGGCCCCTTCGCCACGTCCCAGGAGTGACATCCATGTCGGAGAACACGGTCGCCGCCCCGGCCGTCGCCGCCGCGCCACCGACGCCGCCCCGGCCGGTGCGGGTCAACAAGCGCAAGCGGCACAAGCACAATCTCGCCGGCTACGGCTTCATCGCGCCCTGGCTGCTCGGCGTCTTCGGCTTCACGCTGATCCCGATGGTGTACTCGCTGTACCTGTCGCTGACCAGGTTCAACCTGCTCACCGCTCCACAGTGGACCGGGCTCGACAACTACGTGACCCTGCTGAGCGACCCGCGCTATCTCCAGGCGGTCAAGGTCACGCTGATCTACGTGGTGACGTCGGTGCCGCTCAAGCTGGCGCTGGCGCTGCTGGTCGCGGTCGCCCTCAACCGCGGCCTGGCGGCGCTGGGCTTCTACCGGTCGGTGTTCTACCTGCCGTCGCTGCTGGGCGCGAGCGTCGCGGTTTCGGTGATGTGGCGGCAGATCTTCTCCCAGCAGGGACTGCTCAACGAGTTCCTGGGCTGGTTCGGCATCCACGGCGCGGACTGGATCGGCGATCCCCGCTACGCGATGTGGACGCTGGTGCTGCTGTCCGGCTGGCAGTTCGGCACCCCGATGCTGATCTTCCTCGCCGGTCTCAAGCAGCTGCCGCAGGATCTGTACGAGGCCGCGGCGCTGGACGGCGCCGGGCGGATAAGGGTGTTCTTCACGATCACCCTGCCGCTGTTGTCCCCCATGGTGTTCTTCAACCTGGTGCTGGAGACGATCAACGCGTTCCAGACCTTCACGCCGGCGTTCGTGGTGTCGGCCGGCACCGGCGGCCCGATCGACTCCACCCTGCTCTACACGCTCTACCTGTACCTCAAGGGCTTCGGCAGCCTCCAGATGGGCTACGCCTCGGCGATGGCCTGGGTGCTGTTCCTGGTGATCGGCGCGTTCACCGCCGTCTACTTCTGGTCGGCCCGCCGCTGGGTCAACTACGCCGAGTGAGAGGAGACACCGCGATGACCGCTCGGCGCCGAATCCACTGGCGTGCCCACACCGTGCTGCTGGTGACCCTGATCGTGATGATCTACCCGCTGGTCTGGCTGGTCGGCGCGTCCTTCAAGCCGGAGAACCAGATCTTCACCACGGTCAGCCCGCTGCCGCTGGAACCGACCCTGGCCAACTACTTCAGCGGGTGGACCGCGACCGGCACCTCGTTCAGCGTGTACCTGGCCAACTCGGTGACGGTCTCGCTGTGCGTGGTGGTCGGCAACCTGATCTCGTGCTCGCTGGCGGCCTATGCCTTCGCGCGGCTGGACTTCGCGTTCCGCAGGGTGTGGTTCGGACTGATGCTGGGCACGCTGATGCTGCCGTTCCAGGCCACGCTGATCCCGCAGTACACGATCTTCTACCGGCTCAACTGGATCAACACGTTCCTGCCGCTGGTGGTGCCGTACTTCCTGGCCTACGACGCGTTCTTCATCTTCCTGATGGTCCAGTTCATCCGCGGCATCCCGCGCGAGCTGGACGAGGCGGCCGCGCTGGACGGCGCCGGCCACGTGCGGGTGTTCGGCACCATCATCCTGCCGCTGCTGCGGCCGGCGCTGATCACCACCGGCGTGCTGACGTTCATCTGGACGTTCAACGACTTCCTGCGCCAGCTGGTCTACCTGTCCGACAACACGCGCTACACCGTGCCGCTCGGGCTCAACTCGTTCATCGACAAGGCGAGCGGCTCCAGCTACGGCGGCATGCTCGCGATGTCCGTGGTCACCCTCGTGCCGACCGTGGCCGTCTTCCTGATCTCGCAGCGGCGTCTGGTCGACGGCGTCGCCAACACCGGGATCAAGTGATCTTCCCCGCCCTGCAGAGAAAGAGAACAGCCATGCCTGACAACCTGTCCAGGAGAGGGTTCCTCGGCCTCGCGGCCGGCGGCGTCGTGGCGACGGCGTTGGCCGGCTGCGGCTTCGCGCCGCCCAGCAGCAGTTCGTCGTCGAACACCTCGCTGACCTTCCGCTGGTGGGGCGGCGACGCCCGCAACAAGGCGTACCAGAAGGCTCTCCAGGTGTTCACGCAGCAGACCGGCATCGCGGTGACCACCCAGTACTCCGGCTACGACGGCTACTTCGACAAGCTCAACACGGAGTTCGCCGGCGGCAACCCGCCGGACATCTTCCAGATGGACACGGCGCTGGTCAGCACCTACGCCGCCAAGGGCGTGCTGACCGACCTGTCGAAGTACGTCCCCGACACCATCCACCTGGACACGCTCTACCCCGCGGTCCGCGCGGCCGGCACGGTCAGCGGCAAGCCCTATGGCGTGCCGTCGGGCTCCGGCTACGCCCCGGTCCTCTACGACAAGACCGTCCTGGAGCAGCTCAAGATCACGCCGCCGGCCGACGGCTGGACGTGGGACGACTTCTCGACCATCACCGCCGAGATCTCCAAGGCGTTGGGTTCCGGCAAGTACGGGGCCCTGGATTCCTCCTTCGACGACTCCGGTGCGCTGCAACCCTGGCTTCGTCAGCGCGGCAAGGACCTCTACACAGCCAACGGCGAGGTCGGCTTCGGCCCCGACGAGCTGACCGAGTGGTTCACGTACTGGGCCGGCCTCCGCAAGAGCGGCGCCATCACCCCGCCCGACCTGCTGGCCAACGCCGGGGAGGCCAGCGGGACCCACCCGCTGATCGCCGGGCAGATCGCCATGACCACGGGCTGGGGACTGGCCCAGATGCAGCCGCTGACCCAGCACACGCTGGACATCGTCGTGGTGCCGCGGGGCAAGGACGGCAAGACCGGCCAGGCGCTCAGCGGCGGGGTGCTGCTGTGCATCCCGGCCAAGAGCCGCAACCCCGACGGCGCGGCCAAGCTGATCGACCTGTTCGTCAGCAATCCCGACGCCATCAAGGACATGGGGATCCAGCGTGGTTTCCCGCCGTCGGACAAGGCGCTGAACCTGCTGATGCCATCACTGACCGCCGCCGACAAGCGTGACGTCACCTACGGGCAGTACGTGGCCCAGCAGGTGGGCAAGGAGGGGCTGCCGGCCGCACCGACCGCGCCGCCCGGCTACCAGGACGTCAAGACGGCGCTGGACGCCGCGGCCAAGCAGATCGCCTTCGGCAAGGTGACGATCGCCGACGGTGTCAGCCAGTTCTTCACCACCGCCAAGACGGCGCTGGCCAACGCGAAGTAGTGGACGTGCGGATCATCGAGGTACGGGACACGGATCTGTTCGTCGGACCGGCGGCGGCGCCGCGTCAGGTGGTGCGGGTGACCCTCGCCGGCCCACGCTCGGCGCCGTTGCTGGTCCGGTTGGCCGGCCCGGTGATCCGCACGCCGTCGCCGACCATGGTGCCGGCCGGCGACAGTGAGGTTGTGGTGGAGGTCGGTGTGGTGTTCGCCGCGCCGACCTCTCCCGGCGTGGCCTATCCGGCGACGGTGCTGGTCGAGCAAGACGGTGTTGTGCTGTCCACTATGGACACAATGGTCACGGCCGCGGAGACCGGCTGGACCATGTGGATGGTCTCGCACTTCCACTACGACCCGGTGTGGTGGAACACCCAGGCCGGTTTCACCGACACCTGGCTGGACCTGCCCGGTGCGCAGGAGAAGCGGATGCCGTTCCAGCTGTCCGCGTTCGACCTGGTGCGGGCCCATCTCGACGCGGCCCGCGAGGACGAGGACTACCGGTTCGTGCTGGCCGAGGTCGACTACCTCAAGCCGCACCGGGACGCGTTCCCGGCCGACCGCGGCGATCTGCGCCGGTTCATCCGGGACGGGCGGATCGAGCTGGTCGGCGGCAACTACAACGAGGCCAACACCAACCTGACCCACCCGGAGTCGACCATCCGCAACGCCGTGCTCGGCGTCGGCTACCAGCGTGACGTGCTCGGCGGCGATCCCCGTTCGGCGTGGATGCTGGACGTGTTCGGGCACGATCCGGCGTATCCGGGCCTGATGGCCGACGCCGGCCTGGACTCGAGCGTGTGGGCGCGCGGCCCGTGGCACCATGTCGGCGCGAAGCGGCACACCGGCGACATCACGCGGATGCAGTTCCCGTCGGAGTTCGAGTGGATCGCGCCGAGCGGGCGGGGCCTGCTCACCGCCTACCTGGCCGATCACTACGTGGCCGGCTGGGACATCGAGCGGAAGTCCAGTGTGGACGAAGCGATGGCCGAGGCGTACCGGCAGTTCAGCTTGCTGCGGAAGGTGGCGGCGACCCGCAACGTGCTGCTGCCGGTCGGCCACGACCACAACGTGCCGTCCCGGTTCTGCACGCAGATCCACCGGGAGTGGAACGCCCGCTATGTGTGGCCTCGGTTCGTGGTCGGCCTGCCGCGCGAGTTCTTCGCCGCCGTGCGGGCCGATGCCGTTGCGCGGTCGATCGTGTTCTCGCCGCAGACCCGGGACATGAATCCGGTCTACACCGGCAAGGACGTCTCCTACATCGACACCAAGCAGGCGCAGCGGGCCGCTGAGGTGTCCGTTCTGGACGGTGAGCGGGTGGCCACGTTCGCCTGGCTGCTCGGAGCCCGTCATCCCGTCGAGGCGTTGGACAAGGCCTGGCGGCAGCTGGTGTACGGCGCGCACCACGACGCGATCACCGGCACCGAGTCGGATCAGGTCTACCTCGATCTGCTCACGGGCTGGCGGGAGGCCGACGAGCTGGGTCGCGAGGCTTTGGCCGGTGGTCTCGACTACTTGGCGTCGCGGGTGGACACGTCCGGGCCGGGGGTGGCTGTGCTGGCGGTGAACACCCTGTCCTTCGCCCGGAACGCCATCGTCACGGTGACCTTGCGTGATCTGCCTGACGGTGTCGAAATCGTTGACCCGAAAGGGAAAACTGTGCCCGCCGTGACTGACGGCGTGGTGCGTCGGCCGGATGGGACGCTGGCCGAGGTCACGGTGTCCTTCCTCGCCGAGCAACTGCCGGCGTGCGGATACCGCGTGTACCGGGCCGTGGACGCCTCAACCGTGCCGCCCACCTGGACTGCCGAAGCGTGTCGGCCGATCGAGAACGACGCCTTCCTGGTCGAGGCCGATCCGGCCCGGGGCGGTGCCCTGTCTCGCGTACGTGATCGGCGCAGCGACCGCGAGCTCGTGCGAGACGGTGGTCTGGCCGCGGAACTGGTGCTCCAGGCCGAACACACACAGCACCCGGTGTGGGAAGAGGGGCCATGGCACCTGCTGCCGGCCGGCCCTGGTCGGGGCAGCGGCGAGACTTCGGCCGAGGTTCGCGTGGAGACAAGTCCGCTGGGCGAACGGCTTGTCAGCATCCTGACGCTCGGCGGGCTGCGGATCACCCAACACACTGTGCTCTGGCGCGGACTGTCCAGAGTAGACATACGGACCATCGTGGACGGCTCCATCGGGCAGGATCACCTGCTGCGGGCCAGGTTTGCCTTCGATCTGCCCGGCACCCTGCCCGTCGCCGAGGTCGGGTTCGCCGCCGTGGGCCGGTCCTTCGGTTTTCCTGACGTTGACGCCGCCGAGCATCTCTGGACGCTCGACAGCCCTGCGCACACCTGGGCCGGGTTGTCGAGCCCGGTTCGGCTGCGGCTCCAGGACCGCCAGGACCATTGCATCGGAGTGGCCGAGGTGGTGGCCGCCGAGGGCGAGCGGCTGGTGCGCGAGCTGCTCGCGGCGTTGGTGGCCAAGGGAGTGACCGCGACCCGCACGCTGCCGGCGGGGCCGCGGTACGGCTCGCTGGACGTCGACTCGAACCTGCCCGATGTGCGGATCGTGGTGGGCGGCAATGCTTTCGCGGACGAGGTTCTGGACAGCGCCGGCGATCCGTACCGGCAGGCGCTGGACCAGCACGGTCGCGTTTTCGTGCCGCCGCTGAGGCCCCGGAGCGAGGTCTGGAAACCCGACGCCGATCTCCGTGGCCCCCGCGACCTGCCGGTGTTGATCGTCACCGACCTCGAGGCGCTGCTCGGCGACCTCGACGACGCGTGCGTGGAGGTGCCGGGCGGGCTCGCGGCAACGCCCGATCCGGCGGTGAATCATTCGGTGGCAGTGGTGAACCGTGGCACGCCAGGGTTTGTCGTCGCTCCCGACGGCACGCTGCACGTCTCGCTGATGCGTTCGTGCAGCGGCTGGCCGTGCGGAGTGTGGATCGACGGCGAACGGCGCACCGCCCCGGACGGCTCCAGTTTCGCCTGGCAGCACTGGTCGCACACCTTTGACCTGAGCCTGGTGTCCGGTGCCGGCGACTGGCGGCGAGCCGGCTTCACCCGCGCCGGTCAGGACGTCAACCACCCCGTGCACGCCCGGCCGGTGCCCAGTGCGCCGGGCGACCTGCCGGCGGAGCTCAGTCTCATCACGGTGTCCCCGCCCGAGGTGCTGCTCACCGCAGCGAAGCCCGCCCCGGAAGACGGCGTCACAGTGCGGGTGTACGAGTCAACCGGCACGCCGGTGACGGCCACCGTCGGTCTGCACGGCGGCGTGTCGGCGGCTTGTCGCACAGATGTCCTGGAGGAGCGAAACACCGGACCATTGACCGTCCATAGTGGATTAGTCCAGGTGGAACTGACCGCTGCCGACGTCGCGACGCTGCGGCTCACTCCTTCCTCCCAGCGGACCGGCTCGGAGGTGGAGTTGGCCCGTACGCAGGAGCCCGTGCAGCCGGTGTTCACCCGCTACTGGCGGCACAACGCCGGGCCTGCGCCGCTCGGCAACCTCCCGACCAGCGTGCACATCGACCCGCGGCTGCACCTGGATCCCGGCGGCACAGCCGAGGTGCGGGTGACGGTCAGCTGTAGCGGCCGTCCCGCGTCCGGCGTCGTCGAACTCGTGATACCGGATGGGCTCGTCGCCGAACCGCCGGCTCGGCTGGACTATGACCTCAAACCCGACGAATTCGCCGAGTTCACGGTGGCCGTGCGCGCCACCGCGCCCGGTCGCCGCCTGCTCGCGGCTCGGATCCGGGACGACCTGGGGCAGGTTCTCGAGGACACGTGTGAGGTCGTCGTTGGTGAACTGCTGGTCGACTTCGTCACCGTGCGGCTGGGCGCGGACGTGCTGGAGCTGGCCCCCGGACAGACCGTCGAACTGCCGGTGCTGGTGGAAAACCAGGCCCAGAGCGAGATCCGGGCCGAGGCCACGCTGATCAGCCCGTACGGCACCTGGTCCGACGACGTGCGGATCGAGCCCAGGACCCAGCCGTTGACGATCGCGGCCGGCGGCACCGCGTCGATCTCCTTCCAGGCAACGGCCTCGAGCACGGCCCGCATCGGTTCGCACTGGTGGGCCTTGGTACGGGTGGTCAGCCACGGCCGGGTCTGGTACACACCGGCCGTGGCCGTGTCAGTGCGGTAGCCCCCACAGCTGCCCGGTGGCCCGCTGGCAGTCGTCGATCTCCAGCCGTGTCTTGGCGGTGGTGCTGTTGCCCGGGTCGGTGAGGCAACGACCCGATTGGGGGTTGACCAGCTGCCCGTCCGATGTGGACTGCCATTGCTGCGATGCCGTGCCGTTGCAGACGTAGAGCTGCACCTGCGTGCCGTTCGCGGTGCCGCCCTTGGTGACGTCGAGGCACTTGGTGAGCGCCTGCACCGTGCCGTCCGGCACCACGGTCCAGGTCTGGGCGTTGCTGCCGTTGCACGGGTAGAGCTGGACCGCGGTTCCGTTGGCATTGCTGGCATTCGCGACGTCGATGCAGTTGCCGGCCAGCGATGACGTGACGGCACCGATGGGTTCGGCTGGGAAAGGCGTCGCCGTGCCATCGTAGGACGGCGGCGCGGCCGACGGCGCCGATGCCCACGAGGTGTTGGCCGACGTGCCCAGCGTGTGGTCGAGCGTGCCGCCGGCGGAGATCACCGACGCCGGCAGGTACGCGTTGTTCCAGGCAGAACCGTTCAACGCCAGCGATTGCACGTACGGGGCGTTGTCCGCGGCCTGTGGGGCGTTGATCGTCAGCGTGTGGCCGCCGGGCAGGGTGATCGCGGCCGACGTGAACAGCGGGCTGCCCAGCGCCAGGTCGGCGGTGCCGGGCGTCTCGGGGTACAGGCCCAGCGCCGACCACACGTACCAGGCGCTCATCGCGCCGAGGTCGTCGTTGCCGGCCAGGCCGCCGGGGGTGTCGGTCCAGAGCTGGTCCTGGATCTGCCGCACCACCTGCTGGGTGCGGTAGGGCTGCCCGATGTAGTCGTACTCCCATGGCAGTTCGAAGCTGGGCTCGTTGCCCATGTTGGACTGGAGGCCGGCCAGGCTGAGCAGCCCGGTGTAGCCGCTGAGCACGCCGTCGAGGTACTTGGCCATCGCCGCGTTCCCGCCCTTGGCGGCGGCGAGCCCGGCGATGTTGAACGGCACCATGCCGGTGTAGATGAGCGAGTCGCCTTCGGCGAAGTCGTTGCTGTTGGTGCCGCCGCTGATCGGCGCGGCCAGGAAGCCGGTCATCCAGCGGCCGTTGGAGTGCCGGGGCTGGAGGTAGCCGCTGCTGGGGTTGAAGATGTTGCGCCAGTTCTGGGCGCGGTCACGGAACTTGGCGGCGTCGGCGGTGTCGCCGAGCGCGGCGGCGTAGGCGGACAGCGCGAAGTCGGCGGTGTCGTACTCCAGTTGCGAGGAGACGCCGGCGTAGTAGTGGCAGCAGCCGTAGGGACTGTCGGTGGGCAGATAGCCGAAGCTGTCCAGGTACGCACCGCCGGGACGGGCGTTGTTCGTGGCCGTCGCCTGGTGCACCATCGCGGCCAGCGCGCCGGACGTGTCGAAGTCGCGGGCACCGAAGGCGTAGTAGTCGGCCAGCACGGCGTCGGCCGGGTCGCCGACCATGATGTAGGTCTCGGCGTTGTTCATGGCCCACTTGGGCAGCGTGCCGCCCTGCCGGTAGTCGTCGACCATCGACTGCGCCATGTCACTGGCGGCATCGGGTGCTATGAGTGCCGACAGCTGGGCCTGGGTGCGGTAGATGTCCCAGCCGGAGTAGTTGGCGTAGTGGGAGTGGCCGGCGGCCGTCGTGTGCACGGCGTTGTCGAAGCCGAGGTACTGGCCGTTGACGTCGCTGAACACATTGGGGTGCAACAGCGAGTGGTACAGCGCCGTGTAGAAGACGTGCTGCTGTCCCGAAGTGCCGCCGGCGATCTTGATCCGGCCCAGCCGTGCGTTCCACGCCTGGTACGCCGACGCCCGCGTGGTGTCGAAGCCCCAGCCCGGAATCTCCAAGTCCACATTGGACCTGGCGTTGGCCGCGGAGACGTACGAGATGCCGACGCGGGCCTGCACGACGGAGCCGGCGGAGGTGTCGAAGGTGACGTACTCGCCGCCGTTGTAGCTGCCGGACGCGGTGAACGGGTGGTCGAAGGTCGCGCTGAAGTACAGCGTGAACGGGTTGTTCGCCTCGCAGAAGCCCACGCCGGTGACCGAGCCGGTGATCGTGTCGTTGCCCACCACGGTGACGCTGCTGGCCGAGACCGGGCTCGGGTTGTCGCCCACCTTGATGATCATGTTGGCCGGGGTGCCGGCCGGGTAGGTGAAACGGCCGATGCCGGACCGGGTGGCGGTGGTCAGTTCCGCGGTGACGCCGGAGCCGAGGCCGACGGAGTAGTAGCCGGGGGAGGCGCTCTCCTTGGCGTGCGTGAAGGACGCCGTGGCCGAGCCGGGGTTGCTGATCGTCCCGGTGGTCGGCAGGAACGGCACGTCGTCGGCGGCGACGCAGCCGGGGCCGGCGACGTGGGTCAGGCTGAAGCCCCGGATGGTCGAGTCGTTGTACTCGTAGCCGCCGCCCTTCGGCCGCGACGACGTGTCCGGACTCCACTGCATCATGCCGAACGGCGTGTCCGCGCCGGGGAAGTCGTGCCCGTCGCCGGTGGTGCCGACGAACGTGTCGACCAGCGCCGCCGGATCGATGACCGCGGCGTTCGCCGGCACCCCCGGCACGGCGAACGCCGCGATCAACAGCACTGTGGTGAGGTGACTGCGCCAGCCGGCCCTGATCATGGCCGCAGTCCAGCATCGAACGCCCGTCGAAAACAGCGGCAAAGAGATGAATTTTGTTCACGTTCACTGAATTCGCCGCCGCGGGAATGTCGAATCAATCGAATATCGGGCGATGTCGTGGACGGGCATTCTTTGTTCATCGAAAAGATGTCGAAATGCGCCGCTCAGACGACGAAGAACTGCCAGCGGAGGTTAGGGCTGCCGTCGTCGGGCCATTGCTTCAACGGCGACCCCGATGGCACGCTGCCGCCTCCGTCCAGGACAAGACCGGTCGCCCGGTTGGCGATCACGTAGAGGTTGTTCCCGGTGTCGGTGATGGACCACTGCTGGCTCGCGGCGCCGGTGTACGCCGTCTGGACGGGATTGGCTCCCTCGGCGGTCGCGCCGGCCCCGTCGACGACGAGACCGTTGGTGCGGTTGGTCAGCAGGAAGAAGCCGTCACCGGTGTCGGCGGCGGCGAACTGGAGGTTGGTGCTGTCGTCCGGGGTCCAGATCTTCAGCTTGCTGCCGGCCGGGACCGAGCCGCCGCCGTCCATGGCGAGCCCGTTGGTGACGTTGACGATCCGGAACCACCGGGCGGGATCGAAGCTCACCCGCATCGACACGATGGCGTTGTCGAAGCCACGCAGGTCCGGGGTGGCCGAGACGAACGTCGAGGGCGTGCCGGTGAAGTTGTCGCCGGGGTAGCCGAGCGCCAGGTAGCCATCCGCCGGCCAGAGCGCGGAAATGCTCTTGGGGGCCAAGCCCTTCGCCTGGAGCTGGGCCGAGGAGTAGCCGCCCACCGACAGCGCGGCGCTTGCGCCCCGGTAGTTCCGGTCGGCGAACGCGGTCGCGCCGGACTCGGGTCCCAGCACCGGAATCTGGCCCGCGAAGGTCAGTTTCAGCACGTACGCCTGCGACTCGAACGGCTTCGCCGGCGGCAGCGTGACGTGCAGTGCCCGGTGGTCCTGGGTGTAGGTCAACGAGCCTTGCGTGCCGAGTAGTTCGACGCACTTCAGCGTGCTCAGGTCGATTCGCCTGCTGGACAACGTGGTGACGTCGGCCGTCGCCCCGGGCCAGGCCAGCACGGTCGCGTAGAGCACGCGGCGGGCCTTGTCACGGGTGAACCGGAAGTCCGTGGCGGTGCCGACCTTCGGCGCGACGAACGAGCCGCCGCCCATCTTGGTCGGGCCCTCGCCGTACACGTCCCAGCTGCGGGTGCTGTAGATCGACTCGCCGACCCGGCCGAGGTAGGCGCCGAAGTCGGCGAGCACGGCCCGCTGCTCGGCCGGGATCGTGCCCTCCAGCGTGGGGGAGATGTTGAGCAGCATGGTGCCGCCCTTGCTGACCCGGTCGATCAGCCCGTGGATCATCTGCGTGCTGGAGTAGTAGCCGATGCCCTGGGTGTAGCTCCAACTGCTGCTGCTGATCGCGTCGTCGGTCAGCCAGTACGGCGTGACGATGTCGGCCGGCCCGCCGCGCTCGTAGTCGGCGACCTCGCCGGCGGTGGTGAAGCCGTGATCGAACACCTTGTACGTCGCGACGACCTCCCGGCCCCACTCCTGCGCCCGGTTGTAGTAGTACGCCAGGAACTCGAGGCGCTGCTGCTCGCCGACCGCGCAGGGACCGCTGTTGAAACAGTAGCCGGGGGCGTCGAGGGAGAAGTCCTGCCAGAGCACGTCCGGCCGGGCCCGGTCCACCACCTCCTTGAGCTTGGCCAGCCACAGCTGGTCCTCGTCGGCCCGCGGCAGCTGGCCGTACAGCTTGCGCAGGCTCGGGTCGCTCTGCGGCGGGGCGAAGTCGTAGAAGCCGTTGTAGTTGAACGCGTGGTGCATGGCGACGAGCAGCTTGAGGCCCTGCCCGCGCACGGCCTCGGCGAACAGGTCGAGCAGGTTGAGCCCTGGCCCGCGGTCGACGGAGTTCCACTCGTTGACCTTGCTGTCCCACATCGAGTAGCCGTCATGGTGCTCGGCCACCGGGCCGGCGAACCTGGCGCCGGACGCCTTGATCGTCCTGGCCCAGTCCTCGGGATCGAACTGTCCGCCCTGGGAAACCAGTTCCGGTGCGAACTGGACGTGGTTGCCGGCCAGGTCGGCGCCGCCGTCGATGAACCGGTCGTAGCCCCACACCCTGGGGTCGCCGTAGATGGCCTTGTGGTGGGCGTTCTCGGCGCTGCCCGGGCTGTACATGTTCCGGCCGTACCACTCGCTGCCGAACTCCGGCGTGGTGAAGGCGCCCCAGTGCCAGTAGATGCCGAACTTGGCGTCCTGGAACCATTCCGGGGCGGGCGGATGCCCGTCGACCGAAGGCCAGGTCGGCTGGTACCGCTCGGGTCGGCCGGCCGCCGCAGCCGGGCCGGCGAGCGCGGTCGGCAGTGCCGTCGCCGCGAGGCCGCCGGCCGCGAGCGCGGTGAACTGCCGGCGGGACAGGGAGTTCTCGGGGGACGAGCTCATGCGCACACCTCGTTGTTAGCGCTAACAGCAGACGACACCGAGCAAATGGTCGCCGCCTGCGGCCGGGAACGTCAAGAGTTTCGATGAAATTTCCGCCCTTGCCATGCGGCCGTGGCGAGGCTAAGAATGATAGCGGTTTCACGAGTGGCCCTGGTCACACGCTATCCCTTGATGCTCACGCCTCCCGTTGGCCCGTATTCCGCCCGAGAAGGATTTCGATCTTGCTTGAAAGCGCTATCACAGATGCCGGCCCTTCGGTGCCCGACGACCGGGAGGCCGCGAGCCTGGAGCGCGTCGACTGGGCGGTGCCGGGTCTGCGCCTGAGCTTCGGCCACGCCGCGGACACCCCGCTGCACCTGCTCAGCCTGGAGACCGACAGCTGCGAGGTCACGACGGCCTCCCGGCTGCCCCTGGTCGAGATCCTGGCCGCCGGCCGCGGCCACACGCTGGCCAACAGCCGGCTGGTCCAGACGTCGGTCGGGGCCGAGCTGCGCTACGTCGCGCACGAGCTGGCCGAGAACTCGATCCGGTTCGAGCTGGCGACGCCGGACGGCATCCTCGCGCAGCTGCTGATCACCGGGCGCGACGGCGCCTTTCGCACCAGCACCTCCGTGGTGAACGCCACCGGGCACGACGTCCTGCTGGTCTCGGTGACGAGCTGGGTGTCGCCCTTCGGCGGCGCGGCCGGCCCCGGGTTCGAGGACCCGGCCGGCGGGTGGGTCCTCGTGGAGGGATCCAGCGACTGGCTCGGCGAGGGCCGCTGGACCGAAAGCACGCTGCGCCAAGGAACTCTCCTGCCCACGCTGCGGGAGGACCTCACCGGCCACACTCCCCGCCAGGCCGTGATCCGCACCGCCAACGGCACCTGGTCGACCGGCGGGCACCTGCCCGTGGCCGGCGTGCGGTCGGAAGACCATCACGTGGCGTGGCTGTGGGAAGTGGTGCACAACGGCCCCTGGCGGTGGGAGGTCGGCGAGCACCGGGGCGACTGCTACTTCGCCCTCGCCGGCCCGACCGACTGGGATCACCAGTGGTCCCAACGGCTTGCCCCGGGCGAGTCCTTCACCGCGGTGCCGGCGGTCGTCGCGGTGGGCCGTGACCTCACGGCCGCCGCGGCCGCCCTGACCGGGGCCCGCCGTCGTGACCGCCGCCCGCACGTCGACAACACGCGCCCCAGCATCGTCTTCAACGACTACATGAACACGCTCAACGGCGACCCCTCGACCGAGAAACTGCTTCCCCTGGTCGAGGCGGCGTCGGCCGTCGGCGTCGAGACGTTCTGCATCGACGCCGGCTGGTACTCGAATTCCCCGGACTGGTGGGACAGCGTGGGGGAGTGGGCGCCGTCGACGACCCGCTTTCCCAACGGCCTCAAGGAAGTCGTCGCTGCCATCCGCGAGCACGGCATGGTGCCCGGGCTCTGGCTCGAGCCCGAGGTGGTCGGCGTCAACAGTCCCGTCGCCGAGCGCCTGCCCAAGGATGCTTTCCTGCAACGGGGCGGATTCCGGGTCGAGGAGCAGGGCCGCTACCACCTCGACCTGCGGCACCCGGCCGCCCGCGCCCACCTCGACGGCGTCATCGACCGCCTGGTGGCCGAGTTCGGCATCGGCTTCTTCAAGTTCGACTACAACATCAACGCCGGTCCGGGCACCGACCGCGACGCGCCCAGCGTCGGCGCGGGGCTGCTCGGCCACAACCGGGCGCAGCTGGCCTGGCTCGACGGGATCCTGGACCGGCACCCGCGTCTGGTCCTGGAGAACTGCTCGTCGGGAGGCATGCGCGCGGACGCCGCCCTGCTGTCCCGGATGCAGCTCCAGTCCACTTCGGACCAGCAGGATCCCTTGCGCTACCCGCCGATCGCGGCCGCCGCCCCGCTGTCCATGCTCCCCGAGACGGCGGCCAGCTGGGCCTACCCGCAGCCGGAGATGAGCCTCGAAGCGAGCGCGTTCACGCTCGTGACGGGACTCGCCGGACGCTTCTACCTCTCCGGCTACCTCAACCGGATGGACACCGCCCAGCTCGCCCTGGTGCGGGAAGCCGTCGACGCGGCTCGCCGCCTGCGGACCGGCCTCATCGAGTCCACCCCCTCGTGGCCTCTCGGCCTGCCCGGCTGGGACGACCGGTGGATCGCCGCTGCCCTGCACACGCCCGAGCACGTCGTCGTGTCGGTGTGGGACCGCGGCGAGGGGCCTGACCAGATGTACCTGCATTTCCCGGCCCTGCAAGGAAAAGACGTCACCGTCGACACCGTCTTCCCCCGGTCCCTGCCCGCGTGGGAGACCCGGTGGCATGCCGAAACCGGCACCCTCGCCGTCCGGTCGACGGTGCCCGCCCCGACCGCTCGCACGCTCGTCCTCACGCCGTCGGCGTGAGTCCCGACCCCCATCCGACCTCCGCCGAAGGAACAACGGTCATGAAGCACGCATGGAGAGGCGCCATCGCCGTCGCCGCCGTGAGCGCCGCACTGCTCACCGGATGCAGCAACCCCGCCGCGCCGGGCGCGGACTCCGGTCCCGCGGACTGGCCGTCCCAGTCGACGAAGCTCGACGGCGTCACGCTCACCGTCTGGGCCGCCCAGAACTCCAACAAGACCCCGCAGTCGGTCATCGACGGCTTCCAGAAAGCCACGGGCGCCAAGGTGAACGTCGTCACCATCCCCGACCCGTACGAGCAGGGCGTGCAGACCAAGGTCGCCACCGGCGACAAGCCGGACCTCGCCTTCTGGCAGCCAACGGCCTCCGAGCTGACCTCGCTGAACGCGACACAGAACCTCCAGTCGCTCGACGGCGCCCCGTGGGCGGCCAAGTACGCGGCGAACCTCGGCGACATCACCGGAAAGCTGAACAACACTCGCTATGCCGCGCTCATCAGCACCCCCGCGGTCGAGGGCGTGTACTACAACAAGGAAGTCTTCGCCAAGGCCGGCATCGCCGGCACGCCGAAGAACTGGGACGAGTTCCTGACCGACGCCCGTCAGCTCAAGAGCAAGGGCGTCACCCCGTTCTACGACTTCGGCGGCGGCGGAGCCCCGTGGGCCACCCAGTGGTGGGTCCAGGTCCAGCTGGCCGACGCGGCGAAGAGCGGGCTGTGGGACCGGATCAACAGCGCTCAGGAGAAGTTCACCGATCCGACCATCCAGAAGGCCGTCGACACCTACCAGGGCCTCATCGCCGAAGGGTTGTTCAACGCCAACCTGAAGACCGCGACGTTCGAGGACCAGGGCAAGGCCCTGCTCGGCGGCGAGGCCGCGATGGCCGTGCAGGTGAACTCGTTCTTCGGTGAGCTCCAGGCGATGGCCGACACCGCGACGCTCAACCAGAAGATCGGCTTCTTCCCGATCTCGCCGACCGGCAACGTGGGCACGTTCATCCCGGACCAGAGCAACGCCCTGGTGGCGTTCAAGAGCGGTGACGCCAAGCGCGAGGCCGCGGCCCGACAGTTCCTGGCGTACTGGATGGGCGACGGCTACGCCGACTTCGTCAAGGCACAGTCGACGGTGTCCATCGAGCAGGGTGTGGACACGCCGTCGAGCGTGCCGGACGCGCTCAAGGCGTCCGCGGCCGCCGTGCAGACCTCGGTCGGCTCCATGCAGGCGCTGGCGATCGCCAACCCCGATCTGTACCTGAACCTGGGCGACATGATCCAGGGCACCAAGACCCCGCCGCAGGTGACCCAGGCGACGCAGCAGCAGTTCGCCAACCTGGCCAAGGCCCAGGGCGCGAAGGGCTTCTAGCTCATGACCGCGCAGCTCACCGCACCGCGTCCGCGCACCGCCGCGCCGGCGGAAGCCCGGCCCAGGCCCCGACACCGCCAGGACCATCCCGCGTGGTTCCTCGGCCCCGCCCTGGCGGTGCTCGTGGTGTTCTTCTTCCTGCCGACGGTGTTCAACTTCGTGTACGCGTTCACCGACTGGTCGAGCTTCAAGACCCGGATCGAGTTCGCGGGCCTGGACAACGTCACCTCGCTGCTCCAGAACGGCAGCCTGCTGGCGGACCTGCGGACGACGCTGGTCTACGCGGTGCTGGTCGCCCTGTTCCAGAACCTGTTCGGGCTGATCCTCGCCCTCGTCCTGGAGGACGACACTCGGATCAACCGGGCCGCCCGGGTGGCGTTCTTCGTGCCGGTCATCATGTCCGCCCTCGCCGTCGGCTACATCTTCCAGGCGTTCCTCAAGCCCGACGGCGCCCTCAACGCGATACTGGGCTTCGTCACCGGACAGCACGTGGACATCGCCTGGCTGGGCAGCACCACCTGGACCATCGTCGTCGTCGCGCTCGTGCACGCCTGGAAGTGGATGGGCCTGTCCATGCTCATCTACCTCGCCGGCCTCAAGACGATCTCGGCGGACGTGCTGGAAGCCGCCCGCATCGACGGCGCCGGCTGGTGGCGGACGTTCAGCACCATCCGCTTCCCGCTGCTCGCCCCGGCCATCACGTTCAACGTCGCCACCGCGCTGCTCGGCTCGATGAACGGGTTCGACATCGTCCAGGCCACCACCGGCGGCGGCCCCGGCGGCAGCACCGAACTGCTCAACATCTTCGTCTTCCGCACCTTCGGCCAGGGCCTGTTCGCCCAGGCCACCACCATGAGCCTGATGTTGTTCCTGATGGTCGCGGTGCTGGCCTTCCCCGTCATCCGGTTGCTGCGCAAGCGAGAGGACGTGCTCTCATGACCGGCGCGAGGCGGCTCGTCCAGCCCGTGGTGGCCATCGGGCTCGTGGTGCTGCTCCTGGGCGTCCCGTTCTGGCTGGTCATCGCCACGGCCGGCAAGGACAGGGCCGAAGCCCTCAACCCGAACCTCGCGCCGCCCACCCGGTGGCACCTGTTCGACAACATCGCGACCGTGTTCGACCAGGGCCGCATGATCCCGGCCTTCCTCGGCAGCGTCCTGATCATGGCCGTGTCGGTGGCCGGCGTGCTCATCCTCGGGTCCATGGCGGCCTGGGTCCTCGGCCGCCGCCGCGGCAAGGCCATCGCCTTCGTCTACGCGCTGGGCATCAGCGGCATCGTCCTGCCGCCGGCCGTGGTCACGCTGGTGCTGCTGCTGCGCCAGCTCGGGCTGGCCGGCACGGCGGTCGGCATGATCGGCGTGTACATGGGCATGTACCTGTCGACGGTGATCTTCTTCACCACGGGCTTCGTCCGGACGATCCCGGTCGAGCTCGAGGAAGCCGCGCGGGTCGACGGCGCGGGGCCGGCCCGCGTCTTCTTCCGCATCATCCTGCCGCTGCTCGGCCCGACCATCGCCACGGCGACGATCCTGATCTGCCTGTACGTCTGGAACGACGTGTTCTACGCGCTCTTCGTCATCGGCGGGCGCATCGACACCCTGCCGCTGAACCTGTACCAGGTCGCCAGCAGCGGGCTCTACCTCCAGAACTGGCACCTGATCTTCGCCTACATCATCCTGATGAGCCTGCCGCTGCTGATCACCTTCGTGGTCATGCAGCGCAAGATCATCTCCGGCATCACGAGCGGAGCCGTCAAATGAAGCGGCTCGAAGCGGGCTCCCATAATGGGTCCATGACGTTCCCGACGCCCGACCGGCCGGCGACCATCGCCGACGTCGCGCGGGCCGCGGGCGTGTCCGTGCCGACGGTGTCGAGGGTGCTCACCGGCGCGGCCCGGGTCAGCGAGGAACGTCGCCGTCGAGTGGAGCGGGCGATCGCCGAACTCGGGTACCGCCCCAGTGCCGCGGCCCAGGTGCTGGCCTCCCGGCGCTCCAACACCATCGCGATCGTCGCCGCCAACACCTCCCGCTACGGCTACGCCGAAGCCATTCGGGGCGTCGAGGAATCCGCTCGGGCGGCCGGCTTCGTGGTGATCATCGTGGTCGTGGAGAGCGAGCGGGACGACGACGTCCGGGCGGCCGCCGATGCCGTGCTGCGGCAGTCGGTCGCCGGCGTGGTCGTGCTCAAGTTCGACCCGCCCGGCGTCGCCGCGCTCAAGGCCCTGGAGCCGGCCGTGCCGGTGGTGGCGCTCTCGGGCATCCCCGAGCCCGGTGTGCCGCAGGCCGTGCTCGACGAGTCCGAGGCCGCGGCCGGCCTGACCGAGCACCTGCTGGGTCTGGGCCACCGCACCGTCCACCACGTGCGGATCCCGCCCTCGGGCAAGGAGGACGGCCGGACCACCGGGTGGCGCAGCGCGCTCCAGCGCAACGGCAGCCCGATCCCGTCCATCGAGGACGTGTCCTGGGAGATCACCACCGCGTACGAGATCGGCGTGCGCCTGGCCCGGGATCCCGCCGTCACCGCGATCTTCTGCGGCAACGACGAAACGGCGATGGGCGTCATCCGCGGGATCCACGACACCGGGCTGCGGGTGCCGGCCGACATCAGCGTCGTCGGCTTCGACGACCATCCGCTCGCCGCCATGTTCATCCCCGCGCTCACCACCGCGCGCCAGGACTTCGCCGAGCTCGGCCGGCACGGCACGGCCCAGCTGCTGGCCCTGCTCAACGGCGAGTCGCCGCTCGCGCTGGAGACCGTCGAACCGCCGATCGCCATCAGGGAGAGCACGGCCCCGCCGCGCCGTCGATAACCGTTTCGTCCCTTTCGTTGAAAGCAGGTACCCCCTTGTCCGTGCACGCACGCGTCCGAAACCGAGCAATCCTCGGTTTGACCTTGGCCCTCATCATGGGCAGTGTCGCCCCGGCTTTGGCCGGGCCTTCGGCCGACACCCTCAACGTCGACCTCTCGCAGACGACCGGCACCTTCCGTGGCGGTGCCAGCGGAACGCTTTACGGCCTTGGTGACGACGGCGTGCCGAGCCAGGCCGTGCTCGACGGCGCGCATGTCACCAACACGTCCCAGAAGCCGCCGGACGGCTTACAGCACCCCAGCGGGGACGCCCTCAACGTCGAGAAGTCCTTCTTCGCCGGCAGCGGCAAGGACCTGTACGTCTACGTCCAGGACGCGTATCCGGACTGGCCCTACAACAGCGGCCACCGACCCGGTGACGCCGACCATGACGGCGTGTGGGACTACCTGCCCGTCCTCAAGGCGGCCGTGGAGAAGGTCGCGACGAAGTCCGCGCATCCCCGGGACTACATCTTCATCCCGTTCAACGAGCCCGACGGCGGCAACTGGTACCCGAACTGGTCCACGCAGAAGGACCAGTTCCTGGCCGACTGGAGCGCGGCCTACGACACCATCCAGTCGGTGTACGCCGCGCACGGCCTCGGCCACGCCAAGATCGGCGGCCCCGGCGACTCGTCGTGGCACGCCGACCGCAGCACCGATTTCCTGAGCTACGCCAAGGCCCACAACCAGCTGCCGGACGTCTTCATCTGGCACGAGCTCGGCACCAACAACCTCGCGACGTTCCGCGGCCACGTCACCCAGTACCGGCAACTGCTGACCACCCTTGGTATCCCGGAAATTCCCGTGAACATCACCGAGTACGGGATGCTGCGCGACATGGGCGTGCCCGGGCAGCTCGTGCAGTGGCTGGCCATGTTCGAGGACGCGAAGGTCGACGCGCAGACCGCCTTCTGGAACTACGCCGGCAACCTCTCGGACAACTCGTCCCGCAACAACGGCGCCAACGGCGGCTGGTGGATGTTCAAGTGGTACGGCGACCTCACCGGCGCACGGACCGTCAAGGTCACCCCGCCGCAGCTGAACGTGCCCGACACCCTCCAGGCCATCGGCGCGGTCGACACCGCGCAGAAGAAGGCCACCGTGCTGGTCGGTGGCGGCTCCAACGACGTCGCCGTGAACATCAGCGGCGTCGACCCCAAGGTGTTCGGCTCCTCGGTGCACGTCCAGGTTCGGCAGGACCGGCTCAACGGCGCCGAAGGCGCCTCGCTCCAGCCGCCCGTCGTCGTGTCGGCGACCGCCGCCGTCGTGGCCGGGAAGGTCACGGTGACCATTCCCAACCGCGACCGGTATGCGGGCTACCAGGTCGAACTCACCCCCGCGACCACCGCCCTCCAGCCCGTCGCAACCGATCTGGTGAACACCACCGAAGCCGAGAACGCGACGCTCACCGACGCCACGGTCTACGCCCAGGACCCGTCTCGGGAGTGGTCGTTCATGGCCTCGGGCAGCCGTGACGTCGGCTCGTTCAACAAGGCCGACTCCGCCGCGTCCTGGTCCGTCACCGTGCCGCGCACCGGAACCTACCGGCTGAGCATCCTCTCGGGATCCAACCAGCAGCCCGGTCAGCACGCGTTCTTCGTCGACGGCACGTACAACCAGCTCGTCAAGTACTCCGCCGATCTGGGGTGGGGATACCGCGGGACCGCGGATGTGACGGTGAGCCTCAGCGCCGGCACCCACACGCTGTCCGTCCGTGCGAGCAAGGACGGCAGCACCGTGTTGCCGGGCGCGGACATCACCCTCGACCGGTTCGACCTGTACGACGTGACGAACGGCGAGCAGGCCACCTACCCCGCCGTCGATGCCCGCCTCGCCGGCGGCGCCAGCCTCACCTGCGAGGCCGGCCGTGCCTCGCTGTCCGGCTCCGGCAGCGCCACCTTCTTCGCCACCACGGCCGAAACCGGGTACTACGACGTCACTACGCAGTTCCGCACCACCGGGGCCAGCGCCTTGGCCCTGGCGGTCAACGGCCGCGCCGTCCAGCTCCCGGCCGTCAGCCACGCGGGGCCGTGGAACGCCACCGTTCGCGTCTTCCTGCCCCAGGGCGTGAACGAGCTCAAGGTCACCGCGCCCGCCGGCGCCACCCTCGACGGCATCACCACCCTGCGCGGCGCCGCCCAGAAGGCCGCGGATGCCAACCCCGCCAACGTCTTCCGTTCGGAGGCCGAGGCCCTGCCCATGTCCGGCGCCGCCCGCGTCCAGACCGATGCCGCCGGATCGAACGGTTCCGCCGACGCCTCCGGCACGGTCCACGACGTCGGCTACCTCGGCAACGGGGCCGGCAACACCCTCGGCATCCCCCGCCCGTCCGGCTTCGGCGCCGGCGACTACCAGCTGGTGCTCGGCGCGGCGAACGCCGACAAGGCCGGGGCCATCAACTACAACCCCCAGGTGATCAGCCGATTCCTCGACATCACCGAGTCCGGCGGCGCCGCCACCCGGGCCGCGTTCCGCAACGACTACGCGTGGAACAGCTACTGGGACAAGACGATCCCGCTCACCCTCACCACCGCGACCGGCACCCTGCTCCTCGGCAACGCCACGGCGTACGGCCCGAACCTCGACACCGTCACCCTCGCCAAGTTCGTCGCCGGAGCCCCGACGGTCGCCCGCTCCACCGGCCGCTGAGGCAACGCTGTTCCGGTTGTCCGAGTTCGGACAACCGGAACAGCGTCGATCACAGGAGGCCGTACTCCGTGGCGGTCGCGTTCGTGGAGTAGCTCGGGCCGTTGTCCGACTGCGCGGCGTCGGGCGTGCTGGCCCCGTGGACGGGGAGAGCAGGATGGCGACGAGCAGCGCGCTCGTGCCGAAAATGGCGGCAGCCAGGCGTTTCATCGGTTTCCTTCGGTAGGAGTCGTTCGAGACTCCACAGTGCCCCGTACGGTGTCGTGCGGTCACCTTTCCCGTACGAACCCGTACACCTCGGAATCGGGCCGGCTGAGGCGTTGTCGGGCCTCGGCGGCCTTGGGGTGGTCGATCTGCTCGTACAGGGCGAGGGCCTCGGACCAGGCCTGGCGGGCGTCGGCGGTGTGGTCCGTCGCGGCGTGGACGTCGCCGGTGCCGCGCAGCGCCTCCGCCTCGATGTAGGCGTCGCCGAGCTGCCGGCCGAGCTCCCGCTGTTCGCCGTAGAGGGTCAGTGCCGTGTCGAGATCGGCGTCCATCAGGAGGAAGTCGGCGATATTGCCCAGGGCGAAGGCTTCGTTGTGGCGGTCCTCGCACTGCCGGAAGATCGCCAGGGCTTCGCGCAGCTCGCTGACGGCGCGTGGACGGCGGCCCGGGCCGTATTTGTCCACCACCGCACGGTTCACCAGCGCCATCGCGCGCAGCTTGAGCGTGTCCGGACCGTCGAGCAGGTCGAGGGCCTGCGTGATCAGGTCGACGCTGCCCTCGTGGTTTCCCCGCTGATTGTGCACGACGCCATGGGAAATCAGCACCGCCGCCTCGCCGCGCACGTCGCCGAGTTCCTGATGGAGACGGCGAGCCTGCCGGCAGCAGTCCTCCGATTCGTCGAGCTGTCCCGTCATCCAGTACACGCCGCCCAGCGCGCCGATCATCGCGGCCTGCGTCCTGCGGTCGCCGGCCGCCCGCGCGGCGGCCACGGCGAGCTGTTGGGCCGTCCGGAATTCGTCGAGATGGCGGCGCAGGACGAAGAAGTGCTTCCGGGCTTCGGCGAGCTGCCACACGTGATCGTGCAGACCGGCTTCCGCGGCGGCCCGCTGGACCGCGGCGAGGGTGTTGCGCTCTCGGTCGAACCAGGTCAGGGCCTCGTCGTAGTCCGCGAAGGACGCCGTTTCGGGGGCACGGCCGGTGAGGTTCGGGGTGTTGATGGCCACGGCGGCGGCGTATCCGGTGGCCACGCACCACGTGGCGAGCCGGGTCAGCGGGGCGGCGGGATCCGGCTCCGGCTCGGCCGCGGCCAGCTCGACGGCCAGCAGGCGAAGCAGGTCGTGGAGTTCGTAGCGGCCGATCGTGGGCTGCGTGACGAGGTGCTCGTCCTGGAGTTGTTCCAGGGCATCCTCGGCCTCGTCGGTGGTGATGTCGGCCAGGGCGGCGAGCTGGGCCGGCGTGGTGTCGGGGCCGGGGTGGTGCCCGAGCAGCCGGAAGATCCGGCGCAGTGGCTCGGCGAGTTCCTCGTAGGAGAGATGGAAGGCCGGGCGCAGGCCGCGACCGCCGGAGTGGATGGCGTTCAGGCGTCCGTCGCGCAGCTTGTCGGCGAGATGCCGCAACGTCCAGGCGGGTCGGGAGCGCAGGCGCGCGGCGGCCAGTGAGACGGCCAGCGGCAGGTGGCCGCAGTATTCGGCGATGTCGGCCGCGGCGGCCGGTTCGGCCGCCACGCGCTCGGCGCCGGCGATCCGGGCGAGGAGGTCGAGCGACTCGGACTCGGTGAAGACGTCGAGCGGATGCGGGGCGGCGTTGTCGAGCGCGGTGAGGCTGCGGCGGCTGGTGATGAGGACCAGGCAGGTGGGGCTGGCCGGGATGAGATCGCGGACCTGGTCCTCGTCGGCGGCGTTGTCCAGCAGGATCAGGGCGTGCCGGTCGCGCAGCCGGTCGCGGAACATGGCCGCCCGCTCGTCGCGGGTGGCGGGGATCTGCCGGACCGGAACGCCAAGCTGGCGCAGGAAGGCCTCGAGGATCGCGGACGGGTCGGCGGCCGGCAGCTCTGCGTCGAAGCCGCGCAGGTTCACGTGCAGCTGGACATCCCGGAAGTGGCCCGAGCGGACCAGCTGGTGGGCCGCGCGGATGGCGAGCTGGGTCTTGCCGACCCCGGCCATCCCTTCGATCGCCGAGATCACCACCGTGTTCGCGCCCTCGTCGTCACGGGGCCGGGTCGCCGCCTCGATCAGCCGCGTGAGTTCCTGCCGGCGGCCGGTGAACGTGACCAGGTCGGTGGGCAGTTGACCCAGTACCCCCGCCGTGCCACCGGTTTTCGCCTCTCCGTGCACTCGGACGCACGCCGTGCGCCAGCGCCGCACCGTCGGCTCGTCCGCACCGAGCGCCCGCACCACGGCGACCACCAGATCCAGATCAAGACGGCGACGCTCGGCCTTGAACACGTCCACCACCGTCGAGAGCGGCACCGCCCCTTGCATTTGTGACCCCACCCGCTTGGCCAGCAACCGGTACGAGGGCATCCCCGCCCACGCCCGCAGCTGCCCGAGCAGATCGATGAACCCGGCCAGATCCGCCGCCCCGTCCGGATCCGGCATCGGCTGCTCGCCCACCACGCCCCCGTTGGCTGAAACCGTTCCCCTGACGGCGAATTCTAGGTGCGCGGTGTACGGGTTCGTACGGGAATCGGGACTTCACCCCGTGTCCTCCTCCAGCCTGGTCCATCAAGGAGGTGTGCGATGAGATATCGCTTGTATCAGGCCCTGTTCGCCGTGGCCACGCTGGCCACGATCGTCTACACCGTCGGTGCTCCGGACGTGACCGGCGGCTGAATGTCCTTGCTCGTCTTCTGTCTGCCGATACTGACCGGCCTGGCCGCCGGCTACCTTGCCGGCGGCCGGCTGCGTCATCTGACCGCACTGCGCCTGCGCGCTTGGTGGCTGCCGTGGACCGCCGCCGCGATCCAGCTCGCCCAGTACCGCCTGGCGGGCCTGCGGCACCTGCTTCAGGACGAGGCGCATCTTCCGATGCTCGTACCGGTCTTCGCGCTGATGTGCCTGTGGATCATGCTCAACCTGCCCCGCCGCTCTCGCCCCCTCCAGGTGTCCGGGCTGACCGTGCTGGCCGGCGCGGTGCTCAACGGCATCGCGATCGCCGGCAACGGCCGCATGCCCTACTCCCGCGCCGCGGCCGTCCTCGCCGGGCAGCGACCCGGAGACTTCGACAGTGGCCCGAAGAACGTGCCTGCTGTCGATTCGACGCACCTGGCCTGGCTCGGCGACATCATTCCGGTCCCGCCCCTGCACGCCGTGGCCAGCATCGGCGATTTGTTCCTGTTGGCCGGCATCACCCTGCTCCTCGCCTTCGGCATGCGGCCGGCCCTTGACGGGTGAAGTACCGCGCTGCATACTCGCTTAACCTGTAGTTAATCGATTAAACAGCCGGAAGGGACGCCGTGATGGGTCGAGTCCGGATGTCCGATGTGGCGGCCCGCGCCGGGGTGTCGACGGCGACGGTGTCGATGGTGCTCAGTGGCGTCAACACCGCGCGCATCTCACCGCAGACCCAGCAGCGGGTGCGCGAGGCGGCCGAGGCGGTCGGCTACGAGCCGAACTCGGTGGCCCGCAGTCTGCGCACCCAGCAGACCCGGCTGGTCGGCCTGGTCTCGGACACGATCGCGACCACGCCGTTCGCCGGGCGGATGCTGGCCGGGGCCAACGACGTGGCCCGCGAACACGGGCGGCTGGTGATCCTGGTCGACACCGAGGGCGACGTCGGCGCGGAGCGGCAGGCGCTGCAAGCCCTGAGCGGACAGCAGGTCGACGCCATGATCTACGCGTGCATGTGGCACCGCGTGGTCGAGGTGCCGGCCGATCTGCCCGAGGACGCCGTCCTGCTCGACTGCGCGCCGGCCACGGCGAACCGGGCCGCGGTCGTGCCCGACGAACGGGCCGGCGGGATGGCGGCGGTACGCGAACTGGTGGCGGCCGGGCACCGCCGGATCGCCTACCTGGACGCCGAGGAGCGGTTCGACCTCGTCGCCTCGCGGCTGC
Organism: Kutzneria chonburiensis; assembly: GCF_028622115.1. Classification (NCBI taxonomy): domain Bacteria; kingdom Bacillati; phylum Actinomycetota; class Actinomycetes; order Pseudonocardiales; family Pseudonocardiaceae; genus Kutzneria; species Kutzneria chonburiensis. The sequence goes on along the minus strand of NZ_CP097263.1, from coordinate 3,204,103 downwards.
GGCGCGAGGGGTATCTCCAGGTCCTGGCCGAGGCCGGGATCGAGCCGGATCCCTTCCTGCACGCCAGGGCCGAACCGGTGGCCGGCGGCGGGCGGGCGGCGGCCCGGCGGCTGCTGGACCTGCCGGCGGGCCGCCGGCCGACGGCGATGTTCTGCTTCAACGACCGCATGGCGATGGGCGCCTACGCGGCCGCGCACCAGCGCGGCCTTTCGGTGCCCGATGACCTGTCCGTCGTCGGCTACGACGACCAGCAGCTGGTCGCGGCCGAGCTCGACCCGCCGCTGACCACGGTCGCACTCCCGCACTACGAGATGGGCCGCTGGGCGATGGAGGTCGCCCTCGGACTGCGCGAGGCCGACCCGGCGGCCCCGCATCTCATGCCTTGCCCGATCGTGCGACGGGCCTCGGTCGGCCCGCCGCCGGCCCAGTTTGGCGACTGAGCCGGCGGCGGATCACAGCACTCCACATGGCAGTTGGCGCTGCCATCCGGCACGGAGGCGACGGCCGGTCGCGCTCCGGGAAAGAGAAACCCACGGTGAAGCGCAAGTCTCTCTCGGTCATAGTAGCGGCGGGCCTGTCCGCGGCGCTCGCGCTCGGCGGCTGCGCCCGCGCGAGCCAGGACTCGGCCGGCGCCCCCGGCGAGATCACGATGTGGACGCACTCGGCCGGCAATCCCGGCGAACTGGCGGTGTACAAGCAGATCATCGCCGACTTCAACGCGTCCCAGCACCAGTACAAGATCGTCCAGCAGAACTTCCCGCAGGGCTCCTACAACGACGCGATCACCGCGGCCGCCGCCGCGCACAAGCTGCCCTGCCTGCTGGACATGGACGGCCCGGTGATGCCGAACTGGGCCTGGGCCGGCTACCTCCAGCCGCTCGGCCTGCCGGACAGCCTGATCAACTCCCTGCTGCCCACCACGGTCGGCCGCTACCGCAACACCGTCTACTCGGCCGGCTACTGGGACGCGGCGTTGTCGATCTTCGCCCGGAAATCGGTGCTGGACAAGAACAACATCCGGATCCCCACCGTGGACAAGCCCTGGACGCTCGACGAGTTCGACGCGGCCGTGACGACGCTGAAGGCCAACGGCTACGCCACACCACTTGACCTGGGGGCCGCCGACACGGGGGAGTGGTGGTCGTACGCCTACTCGCCGATGCTGCAGAGCGCCGGCGGCGACCTGATCAACCGCGGCACCATGAAGTCCGCCGACGGCGCGCTGAACGGCCCGGACGCCGTGCGGTTCTTCACCTGGTTCCAGCAGGCGTTCAAGGACAAGTGGGTGGACAACGCCGGCCCGGTCGGCAACCAGCGCTTCATCGACAACAAGGTCGCGCTGAGCTACACCGGCGTGTGGAACGCCAAGGACGCGCTGGCCGCGGTCGGCGGCGACCTGCTGATCCTGCCGCCGGTGGACTTCGGCAAGGGCCCGAAGATCGGCGGCGGTTCCTGGCAGTGGGGCATCTCGGCCGGCTGCCCGAACGCCGACGGGGCCCGCGCGTACCTGAAGTTCAGCTTCCAGGACAAGTATCTCACCGCCTTCGCCGACAGCCAGGTGGTCATCCCGAGCACGGCGAGCGCCGCGGCGGCGTCGAAGTACTTCAGCGACACCGGCGCCCTGCACCAGTTCACGGTGCTGTCGCGGAAGTTCGCCCTGGCCCGGCCGGCCACGCCCGGTTACCCGGTGATCTCCTCGACCTTCGAGAAGGCGGCCAAGGACATCATGAACGGCGCCGCCGTGAAGTCCACATTGGACACCGCAGCGCAGGCGATCGACACCGACATCAAGTCGCAGAACAACTACGGCTTCTAGACCGTCGTTCCCCGCCCGGCGGCGACGCCGGGCGGGCCGAGCGGGAAGGCACCTCCCATGACGGCGATCTCCCCGTCGAAAACCCGCGTGGCCGCGATTTCCTCTCCACGCCAACGGATCCGCGTCGACCTGCGCGCCGAGCGCCGTGCCGGCTGGGCCATGGTCGCGCCGGCCGTGCTGCTGCTGGCCGCGTTCCTGATCGTCCCGGTGATCCTCGGCTTCGTGCTGTCGTTCACCAACGCCCGGCTGGTCTCACCAGAACCGATCGCCTTCACCGGCCTCGACAACTTCGTCCGGGCCTTCACCGCCGACCCCACCTTCGTCCGCTCGCTGCTGAACACGTTCTGCTTCGCGGTGGTCGTGGTGCCGGTGCAGGCCGGGTTCGGGCTGGCGCTGGCGTTGCTGGTGAACCAGAAGATCCGCGGCGCGGTCGCGTTCCGGGTCATCTTCTTCATCCCGGTGGTGACCTCGATCGTGGTGGTCTCCATCCTGTGGAAGTTCATGTACCAGCCGGACGGGCTGGTCAACTCCTTCATCAACTCGATCACCCTCGGCGCCTGGCAGGGCACCGCCTGGCTGAACAACCCGAGCACGGCGCTGGCCGCGATCATCGTGCTGTCGATCTGGCAGGCGGTCGGCTTCCACATGCTGATCTGGCTGTCGGGCCTGCAGACCATCCCCGGCGAGCTGTACGAGGCGGCGCGGATCGACGGCGCCGGACCGTGGCGGCAGTTCCGCGACGTGACGTGGCCGTGCCTGCGCCCGACCCGGGTCTTCGTGCTGATCACCATCACCATCGCCGCGCTGGGCCTGTTCGTGCAGATCGACGTGATGACCCAGGGCGGCCCGGTGGACGCCACCTCGACGCTGGTCTACCACGCCGTCCGGATGGGCTACCACCAGCAGCAGATCGGCTACGGCTCGGCGCTGTCGCTGGTGTTCTTCGTGCTGGTGCTCGTCATCGCGCTGGTGCAGCGCTTCCTGACCCGAGACAAGGACTCCAGCCATGGCCGTGCCTGACCCGGTGCTGCGCCGCCGCCGGCGGGTCTGGACCTATCTCGTGCTGGTCGGACTGGCCGTGTTCTTCCTGTTCCCCCTGGTGTTCATGATCGTCTCCAGCCTGAAGCCGGACGGGCAGATCCTGTCCGACCTCGGCGGCTGGCGGGCGTTCCTGCCGCTGGGCGACATCAGCCTGCGCAACTACGCCGGGGTGTTCGACCGGGTCCCGGTCGGGCGGTTCCTGCTCAACTCGGTGCTCGTCACGGTGGCGATCGTCGGCGCCGGGCTGGTGATCAACTCGATGGCCGGGTTCGCGATCTCCCGGCTGCGCTGGACCGGCCGGGGCGTGGTGCTCAGCGTCGTCATCGCCACGCTGATCGTGCCGTTCGAGACCATCGCGGTGCCGATGGTCTACTGGGTCTCGCAGCTGCCGACCCTGGTGTTGCAGCACGGGCGGGTCGAGTACGACTTCGGCTGGCTGGACTCCTACCAGGTGCAGATCATCCCGTTCATCGCCAACGGCTTCTCGATCTTCCTGTTCGCCCAGTACTTCTCGACCATCCCGACCGCCATCGACGAGGCGGCCCGGATCGACGGCGCCGGCTGGCTCACCATCTACCGGCGGATCGCCGTTCCGCTGTCCGGTCCGGCGTTCGCCACCGTGGCCATCCTGACCTTCCTGCCGGCCTGGAACCAGTACCTGTGGCCGAGCATGGTCGTGCAGGACGAGAACCTGCGGCCGGTCATGGTCGGCCTCCAGTACTTCTTCCAGGACAACACCGCCTGGGGCGAGGTCATGGCCTACACCTCGATGATCACGCTGCCGGTGCTCGTGGTGTTCCTGGCCTTCCAGCGCGCGTTCGTCAGCAGTGTCGCCGCCAGCGGCGTGAAGGGATGAGGATGTTCTCGCTGCCCGACTCCTGGGTCTGGGACTTCTGGTTCGCCGACGACGGCGACCGCTACCACCTGTTCTTCCTCTACGCCTCAAAGGCCCTGCACGACCCCGAGGCCCGCCACTACCGCGCGTCGGTCGGCCACGCCGTCTCGGCCGATCTGGTGAGCTGGAACCGAGTCGAGGATGCCCTGGTCCGCGCGGACGCCCCGGCGTTCGACGACCTGGCGACGTGGACCGGTTCGGTGGTACGGCATCCGGACGGCACGTGGTTCCTGTTCTACACCGGCGCGACGGCCGCCCCCGACGGCCGCAACGTCCAGCGGATCGGTTACGCGACGTCCCAGGATCTGCTTGTCTGGCAACGGAATCCGGAGAATCCGGTGCTGGCCGCCGATTCCCGGTGGTACGAGACGCTGGACGCCGGCGTCTGGCACGACGAGGCGTTCCGCGACCCGTGGGTGTTCGCCGATCCGGACGGCGACGGCTGGCACATGCTCATCACCGCCCGTGCCACCACCGGCGAACCGTTCGAGCGCGGCGTCATCGGCCACGCGGTCTCCGCCGACCTGCGCCGCTGGGAACCGCGGCCACCGTTGACGGCCCCGGGCCACGGGGATTCGGGCAGCTGGAGGTGACCCAGGTCGAGGTGATCGACGGCCGGCCGGTCCTGCTGTTCTCCTGCCTGGCCGAGCATGCCTCGGCCGACCGCCGCGCGACCGGCACGACCGGCGGCGTCTGGGCCGCCCCGGCCGGCGGTCCGCTCGGGCCGTTCGACATCGCGGCGGCCGAGCCCGTCACCGACGACCGCTGCTACAGCGGACGCCTGATCCGCCGCCGGTCCGACGGCCGCTGGGTGCTGCTGGCGTTCCACAACCGCGGCGAGGACGGCTTCGTCGGCGACATCAGCGATCCCAGGCCGGTGGCGTGGGACGGCAAACGGCTGAGTGTTCTGTAGTTCCTTTCCGTTCTGGAGGTCGGCATGAGCTCAAAGACGAGCAAGCCTCGGTTAGCGCTCGCGGTTGCGGTGGCGGTGGTAGCCACCGGGGTGTTCGGTCCCGTGGCCCCGGCGTCGGCGGCGACCACGTATCGCGCGCAGTACCACTTCACGGTGCCCGACCACTGGAAGAACGATCCCCAGCGGCCGGTGTACGTCAACGGGAAGTACAACTACTACTACCTCTACGACGCCGACTACCCGACGCAGGTCGGCACCGCCTGGCGGCTCGCGACGAGCGCCGACGGTGTCGCCTTTGCCGACCAAGGCATTGCCGCGCCGAAGAAGACGAACGCCAACTACGACCTCTGGTCCGGCTCCACGGTCGTGGACACCGGGAACACGGCCGGTTTCGGCGCCGGCGCGGTGGTGCAGCTGGTCACGCAGATGGATCATCCGACCAACGGCTCCGGGCCGCAGGCGCAATTCCTGTGGTACTCCATCGACGGCGGCCGGACGTTCCGTCCCTACGGCGACACGCCGGTGATCCCCAACGGCGGCCGCGGCGCCTTCCGGGACCCGAAGATCGTCCGGGACACCGCCCGCGGCCGGTGGGTCGCGGCGATCACCGAGGGCGACCGGATCGGCTTCTTCACCTCGCCCGACCTGAAGACGTGGACGCAGCGGTCGGACTTCGTGACCACCTACGGCACGCTGGAATGCCCGGATCTGTTCCAGATCCGCGCCGACGACGGCACCATGCACTGGGTGCTGGGCCTGAGCGCCAACGGGATGTCGGCCGGGATGCCCAACACGTACGCGTACTGGACCGGGTCCTTCGACGGGGCGAGGTTCACCCCCGACTCGGCCACACCGCAATGGCTGGACCAGGGCTTCGACTGGTACGCCGGAGTCACGTGGGAGGACCCGGCCGCGCCGCTGGACCGGCGGTACGGGATGGCCTGGATGAACAACTGGGCGTACGCGGACACCACGCCGACCTGGGCCTCGGACGGCTTCAACGGCACCGACTCGATCGTCCGCCAGATCACGCTGAAGCACTACGCGGACGGGTATGCGCTGGCGTCTCAGCCGACACCCGCGCTGGCGTCCCACGCCTCCTCCGTGACCAACCTCGGCACCATCCAGGTCGACAACGGCCTGGTGCCGCTGGCCTACCACGGCACCGCCTACGAGCTGGACACCGACGTCAGCTGGACCCGGCTGGACAACATCGGGTTGCAGCTGCGGGCGTCGGCCGACGGCACACGTCACGCGGATGTGGGGATATATCACGACTACAGCTACCTGAACCGCCGGCAGACCGGCGAGCCCGACACCACCGGCGGCCGAGGCGAGAGCCACGCGCCGTGGAGTCCGGCCAAGACCAGCGCGCACCTGCGGATCCTGGTCGACCGCACGACGATCGAGGTCTTCGTGGACGACGGGCGGTACGTGCACTCCAGCGAGGTGTTCGCCGACCCGTCCGACACCGGCATCAACCTCTACACCAGCGGCGGCAGCGGCACCTTCGCCAACACCACGGTCACCGAGTTCCAGAACCTGGCCCAGCGTCCGGCCGAGCTGGTCTCCGGCTTCGAAGGCGCGGCCTACGACCTGGGCTGGACGACCACCGGCAGCTTCGCCGGCACCAGGCCGTCGGTCGAGCAGGTGCCCGGCATGGTCGGCAACGCGGTGTTGGACACGTCCAGCGACCCGGCCACCGGCACGATCACCTCGCCGACGTTCACCCTGGACCGAAACCACGTGCACTTCCTGGTCGCGGGCGGACGCCATCCACACGGGAAGCCCGGTGAGACCTCGATCAACCTGGTCGTCAACGGCACCGTGGTGCGGACGGCGACCGGCGACGACACCGGGGTGCTCAAACCCGTCGACTGGGACGTCAGCCAATTCCAGGGGAAGAGCGCCCAGGTGCGGGTGATCGACCAGGCGACCGGCAAGTGGGGCCACCTCGTGGTCGACCAGCTGCTGCTGAGCGACTGAGCCGGCGGAATCTCGCTGGCGCGGCCGGGCACACTGGACGCCATGCACGAACATCATGATTCGGACACCGCCATCGGGGATGCACTCGTCGCCCGGCTGGTCAACCTCGAACCGATCAAGCCGGAAGCCTGGTCGGCGGCGCGTACCCAGGCGCACAAGGCGCTCTACGAGCACGCGCACGAGGTGGTGTCCGAACCGGCCGGGGCGGCCTGGCTGACCGGGCTGGCGGCCCACCGGAGCGGCACGGTCCGCGCCATCGCGGTCAGAGCCCTCGGCTCCGGCCGCGATCACGCCCATCAGCCGGTCCTCGTGCGGGCTTTGTCCGACCGCGACGCCTATGTCGTGCAGGCCGCACTGGACGGCCTGACCGCCGAGTCCTCGGACGAGGTGTTCGACCTGCTGGTCACCGTGATGAACGAGCCAGGCCCCGATCGGGCCTGGCTCGGCAGCCACGCCGCCCGGCGCATCGCCGATTCCAGCAACCCGAGACGGCTGGACGTCCTGGCCGAGGCGCTGGGGCACGGGCATCACGGCGCCACACCAGCAATCATCCGCGCGCTGAGCCGGGCCGGTGATCTCAGCGTCGCGCCCGTGCTGATCGAGCACGTCCGCCTTCGTCGCCCGCGCCGCGTCGCGGCAGCGGAGGTGCTCGGCAATCTGCGCGTCGCCGAAGCGGCCGGGCCTCTCATCGAGCTCTTACGCGAGTCCGAGGGCACCGTGGCGCTGCCCGTGGTCGAAGCACTGGGCAAACTCGAGGCGCTGGACGCCGCGCCGGCGATCGTGCCGCTGCTCGACCACAGAGCGGCCTACGTTCGCGAGGGTGCCCTGCTGGCCTTGAACCGGATCGGCGGGCCGTTAGCCGGCGCCGCCGCCCTCAAGGCAACCGACGATGTCGACCCTGCCGTGCGCGCGCGGGCCTTCCGCGTGCTGGCCAAGCACGGCGATCACCACGCTGTCGGCCGACTGGCCGCCGCCTGCGACGGCGTGCACGTCCACGTCGCCCTCACCGGCCTCGCCCGCCTGGCCGACGACTCGGTCATGCCCACCCTGACCGAGGTGCTGGTGACCACCGACGAGCGGCGCGTCCGCAAGCTCGCCGGGCGCATCCTCGCCCGAATCGGCACGCGGCCCTACCTGTCCATCGGCCATTCCGACGTCCGCGTCCGCCGCGCCGTCACCTGGGTCATCGGCCAACTGGCCGACCCGGAATCCCTCTGGACGTTGACCCATGCGCTCAAGGACGACGACGAGTTGGTCCGGTCCCGCGCCGCCGCCGCGCTCGGGCGGATCACCCACGAGAAGACGCTTCCGCTGCTGACCAAGGCCCTGCGTGATCCCCGGCCCCGCGTGCGGGCCAACGCCGCGACCGCCCTGGGCCGAACTGCCCCCGACGGCCTGCGTGACCTCCTCGCCGACGCCCTGGCCGACCCCCACCCGGCCGTCCGGTCCGCCGCCACCGCGGCACTGCGAGCGGTTGCCTGACTCGACCGGCAATTTGTATGGCGTTTTCGGCGCGCTTCCGACATAATCGAGGTGGTGGCGCGTCGCTTTTACCCGACATCGTCGATGACATCAATGTTGCCGGTTCTCGGCCCCGATCGGCGGTACGGCCGCGTCGTGCGGTGACTCATTGTTCACAACGGAGAAAGTCACGTTCTCCGGGAACAATCACCGACTGACAGGACTTCTTGATGGGCAAGCCGCTGCGGTTCTCCCGTGGCGAACGGGGGGAACTTCGACCGTGGTCCTGGAAGTGGCCTTGTGGTGTCGCATTGATCTTCCTGTTCGTTCAGATCCTGGTCGCGCCGTCATCGACGCTCTTTCCCGACAGCAACCAGTACTCCATCATCGCCTATCGGTTCCTCGGCGACAGCGAGCAGACGGCCGTCGAGAAGACCGTCGGCCAGTGGTGTGCCGACCAGGCAAGACACCAGGCGCAGGCCAATGATGCGCGAATGGTCCCCGACCGGGCGTTCGATCCCGCGCGGTCAAGGCGGAGCTGTGTCGCGGACAACACCGACAACGTCGAATTCACCGGGCAGCCGCGTTATCACCAGATCTTCACGCCGCGGATCGGCTATCCGCTCGCGGTGGCCGCACTGGTGCCATTGGCCGGAATGCGGATTGCCCTCTGGGCGGTTCCCGTCGGCTGCACCCTGCTGGCCGGAATTCTGCTCTGGTATCTGCTCATCGCCGTCGGCCTGCGGTCATCGGTGGCCGCGGTCGGGCAGGCCCTGCTGTATGTGCTGCCGACCGGGACGTGGGGCGTGTTGTCACTCTCCGAAGGTCCCGCATTGCTCGGCGTCGTCGCGGCGATGCTCGGTTCGGTGCTGCTGAGCACCGGCCGGCGTCGTTCGGGAATCGCGACCCTGATTGCCGGGCTGGTGGTGGCCGGATTGGTGAAGTACTCGACGGCCCTTCCCTTCGCGGGCGTGCTGGTCGTCGTGGCCCTGGTGGGTCTGTGGCGGCGGGCCGGGGACCGGCGCGGTCTGCTGTTCCTCGGCGTGACCGGGGCGGCGGTGACGGGTGCCGTCGTGCTGGTGTCCAGCCTGCTTCGCCTGCCCGGCATGGCCGAGTCGCTCCAGGACTCGTTCACCGACCACTTCCACCAGCCGGACGTGCCCGACCCGTTCGCACGGCTGTTGGAGGTCAACGGTCGCTACTGGCTCCAGTGGCTGACGTTCACCCCGATGAACGTGACGCTGCTGGCGGGCTCCGTGGTCGGCGGTTGGGCGATGTGGCGCCGTGACCGGTTCGTCGCGCTGCTGGTGTTGGCCTGCGGGGCACTGGGCTTCGCGTTGACCGCGGCCCACCCCGAGGTCACCCAGGGCGATCGGCTCTACGTGCTGGCGTGGCTGATTCCCGTGGTCGGACTGCCCATCGCCGTGCAGCGCCTTGTCGACTCCGCCCGCACCACCGTCCTGGACGTGGTGGTGCCGGCCGATTCACCCCTGACGTGCCGGTGAACGCCGGAATCAGGCGCGGGTCAGGGCAAACCCTGATGGCAGCGTGCGCGGTTCGCGGGCAGTCTGGAGTCGTCAAGGGGACATCCGCAGTTCGAGGGAGAGTCATGAGCGAGTCCAAGCCCGAGTCCACCCGCACCGCCGTCGACTCGGTGGTCGACGCCGTTCGCGGGCTGGTCAGCGAGGGCATCAACCGTCGCGTCGTGGTACGTGACAGCCGGGACGACGTCGTGCTGGAGGTGCCCGTCGCCCTCGGCCTGGTCGCCGGTCTGATCGCCCCGGTCGCCACCGCGGTCGGCGCCGGTGTCGCCCTGGTCGGCAAGTGCGACATCAAGCTCGAGGACCGCCGCAAGGCCGGCACGACGGTGGACACCGAGCAGGCGTAGCGGCGGACGGGGGTTCGTCAGCTGAAAGCGGCTTCTCCGGCCGCTCCCGCGGGCCATCCCGGGAGCGGCCAGCCGGCCCCGTGATCACGGTAATGTGATCACCTTCACGGGGCGGAGGGGGCCGTATGCCCGAGGCAGCTGAGCCCGGCGCGGGGGACACCTGGTCGAGTCTGTCGGGGTCGGCCGGCGATGTGGTGCAGGCGCGGGATATCAGCGGTGGGGTTCACTTCCACCAGGCCGGTCAGCGCGCCGCCCAGGTGCCACGGCAGCTGCCGGTGGACGTGCGGGGGTTCGTCAACCGGGTCGTCGAGCTGGAGCGGCTGGACGGTTGGCTGTCGGACGATGGCGACATGGCCACGGTCGCGGTGATCGCCGGCACAGCCGGGGTGGGCAAGACGGCGTTGGCGGTCCGCTGGGCACATCGGGCCAAGGACCGGTTTCCCGATGGACAGCTGTACGTGAACCTGCGTGGCTACGACCCCGGCACGCCGCTGACCGCGGATGACGCGCTCGGCCATTGCCTGCGGGGGCTGGACGTGCCGGTCGACCGGATTCCGGTCGACGTCCAAGCCAAGGCGGGCCTGTATCGCTCGCTGGTCGCGGACAAGCGGATCCTGGTCGTCCTGGACAATGCCGCGACCGTCGGACAGGTCCGGCCGCTGCTGCCGGGCACGGCGGGCTGCCTGGTCCTGGTCACCAGCCGTAGCCGCCTGCCGGGCCTGATGGCGCGCGAGGGTGCGCGACGGATCGCCGTGGAGATGTTGTCCGACACGGAGTCCGTGGCACTGCTGCGCGAGGTCACCGCCGACTACCGTGCGGCGGACGACGCCGGCGAGCTGGCCGAGCTGGCCCGGCTGTGCGCGCGGCTGCCGCTGGCGCTGCGTGTCGCCGCTGAGCGGGCCGCCAGCCGGCCGGGGATGCCGTTGGGCGAGTTGATCCAGGATCTGCGCGACGAGTCCTCCCTGTGGGACGCACTGTCCACTGAGGACGATGACGAGGCCGACGCCGTCCGTGCCGTGTTCGCCTGGTCCTACCGGGCTCTGTCGCCGGATGCCGCACGAGCCTTCCGGTTACTGGGCCTGCACCCTGGCGCCGAGTTCAGCCGCGACGCGGCGGCCGCGCTGACCGGGACCGCCGTGCGCCAGGTCCGGCGTCTGCTTGACACGCTGGTCGGGGCGCATCTGTTGGAGGACATGGGATCGGGCCGCTACCAGTTCCACGACCTGATGCGCGCCTACGCCGCTGACCAGGCGCACCAGGACGAGCCGCCGGGCGAGCAGCGCGCCGCCCTTGACCGCGTGCTTCAGTGGTACCTGCGCACCTCGGCCGCCGCCGTTGACGCCATCAGAGGTGGGGGACGGGCAATCCCCCTTCCACTGGACTCTTTCAGCGACGAGATCCCGCAGATGACCTTCACGGATCACCGCGATGCGGCGCAGTGGTACGAGCGGGAACGCGCGAACCTCATGACCGCCGTCCGAACGGCCGCGGCCTCCGGCCTTGATCGAGCCGCTTGGCAGATTCCCGCGGTGTTGATGGAAATCAGCGGCATGCGCGATCCGCTGGGCGACTGGTTGGAGATCGACCTCATTGCCCTCGACGCCGCCCGACGCTGCGGCGATCGCCGGGGTGAGGCGGTCATCCACTGGAATCTCGGCGTGCGACACCGGCTGGGCAAACACTCGATGCGGGCCGTCGAACACTATGAGGCCGCACGGGACCTCTTCGACGGCTTGGGGGACCGGCTTGGTGTCGCGAACGCGCTGAATGGCCTTGCGATCACGCATATGCGCGATTGGCGGCTCCAGGAGGCGCGGGCCGAATACGAGCGAGGACTGGCCATCGCGCGCGAGGAGGAAGCCCCGCTCCTCGCCGCTATCCTGCTCGGCAACCTCGGCTGCGTTCAGCGGGACCTCGGCCACCTGGCCGAAGCCGAACGTCACCTCCAGCAGGCCATCGCCGAGTACCGAGAACTCGGTGAGGACACCGAGGAGGCCTTCTCCCTGTCCTACGTGGCGGAAGTCCTGATCGAGCAGGGCAAGCCGGCCCAAGCCCGCGACTCGCTCCACCGTGCCCTGGCCCACGCCGAAGCCCACGACAACACCTTGCTGGAGGGGCTCGTGCTCCTCCAGCAAGGCCGGTTGGAACTGGCAGAGGGGTCACCGGAGAGCGCACTGACCTCCAGCCATAGCGCCGCAGTCCTGTTGCGCCAGTTCGGCTATGACGGCACTGAGGCAGAGGCGTTGCACGTCACCGGGGTGGCGTACCGACAGCTGGGACGCCTGGACGACGCCGCCAACTTCTTCCGGCGGTCCGCGGAAATCCAGCGCCGGTTGGGCGACCGGTGGCAGCTGGCGGTGGCGCTCGACAGCCTCGCGACAACGCTGAGCCTGCTGGGCAAACCCGACCAGGCGCGGCTGGCTTGGCTGGAGGCCCGATCCCTGGTCGCCGACGTCGACGGGGCACGGGCAGCCCAGTTCCGCACCCGCCTGGATCACCGGTTGTGATCACGTCGGGATAGGGGCGCGTAGGGGTTCTGGCTGGTTGCCGGCTCTGGTGGACTCGGGGCCTCACGGTGACCTTCCGGGAAGGACCCCACGTGTCTCAACCGATGGGTGGCGTCAAGGACCTGCTGAAGGTTCCCGGTCTGCCCCAACTGTTCCTGTGGTCGATGCTGGGCCGGCTCAACGTGTCGGCGCTGCCGGTCGCGCTGGCGCTGATGCTGGTGCGCTGGAGCAACTCGTACGTCATCGTCGGCCTGGTCGGCTGTGCGCTGACGCTGGGACAGGGCGCGGCCGCGCCGCTGCGAGGACGGGCGGCGGACCGCGGCTCGACGGGCCGGCTGTTGATGATCACGGGTATCGGGTACGCGACCGGGCTGGGCGTGATAGTGGCGCTCGCGGCGACGGTGCCCGCGTCCGGGTGGCCGGTGGTCGTGGCCGTCGCACTGGTGACCGGGCTCAGTGCCGTGCCGGTGTCACAGATCAGCCGGGCGGTATGGCCGAAGATCGTCGGCGCTGAGCTGACCCCCGCGCTCTACACGGCTGAGGCGACGGCGTCGGAGGTGATCACCACCACCGGGCCGCTGCTCGCCGCCGCGGTCATCGCGGTTGCCGGGCCGTTCTGGGCCGTCGGTGTCACGGGCCTGCTGGCCCTGGTCTCGGCCCTCGTCTTCGCCGCCGCGCTCAGCCGCGTCGGCCTCGGCGGCGAACCGCTGCCGCAGCACGGAAAGCGCGTCGCCCGGCGGTCACTGCTGGCCGAGGGGCCGTTCGTCCGCGTCGTCGCCATCGCGTTGCTGGTCACGGCGGCGATCTTCGCCGTGAACCTGTCGGTGGTGGCCTGGACGCAGAACATGGGCCGTCCCGCACTGGCCGGGGTGCTGACCGCCGGCTGGACGCTCGGATCGCTGGCCGGCGGGTTCGCGCTGAGCACCTTTGCCCGGGGAATGCCCCGGACGCCGCGGGTCGCCGGGATGGCCGTCGGGATTGCCGCGCTCGCCGTCGTGCTCCCGCCAATTCTGGATACGGTGCCGCTCTGGCTGGTCATCGTGGTGCTGTTCCTCGGCGGGACGGCCATCGCACCGACGCTGGCGGCCACCTACGAGCAGATCGCCGAGGCGTCCCCGCAGGACCGCAGGGCCGAGGCGTTCGGCTGGATGGCCATGGCCACCACGGGCGGCGGCGCGCTCAGCATGGTGCTGAGCGGAGTACTGCTCGACTCCTTCGGGCCCGCGCTGCCCGTCGCCGCCGGTGCGGCGCTCGTCGTCGTCGCACTGGTGCTGACCGCATTCGGCCGCACACCGCGCATCCCGTCGACCGACACCGTCGAAGAAGCCACCGCATGACCACCCCACTGCGCCGGGTCGCCGGCGGATCGGAGAACGCAACCATGGCCGACGGCTCCGCGGCCGAACAGGTCAGGCACTTCTCGTACCAGGGCTACGAGTTCGCCTGCCGGATCCTCGAGTGCCCGGCACCGGTCACCGAGCCGATCGTCGTCCTGTGCGCGGCGTTCCAGAACATCCGCAGCTACCACCGCTACGACGAGTACTGGCAGGACTCGGCCACCATCGTCTGCATGGAGCCGCCGGGCTCGTACTCGCCCGATCCGGTGCCGCGGACCGTCGGCTACGAGTTCGACGCCGACGCACTGGCCTACCTGCTCGACGAGCTGGAGCTACCCCGCGTCAACCTGCTCGGCGTCAGCCTCGGCACCGCGCCGACGCACCGGTTCGCCCAGCAGCACCCGGATCGGATCGCGCGGTTGATCCTCACCGGCGCGGCGTGGAGCGAGACCATGCGGCCCAGGTTCGCCGAACTGGAACACTGGCTGACCCTTGGCCGGGCCGACGAATTCGCGCGCAAGCTGGTGGAACTGTGCGTGAACGGCGACCCGGCCCGGACCGTGCACAACCGGGCGGCCGTCCAGCGGGCCCTGCTCGAACACCTGAGCACGGCGACCGAGGCGGAAATGGTGCGGTACCTCGCCGTCGCCCAGCGGTTGGTCGACCATCCGGCGGCGCAACCGGGACGGATCTCCGGGATGCGCGCCCTGTGCGTGACCGGGGAGCACGACGACCTCACGCCCCCTGACCTGGTGCGGGCCATGGCCGCGGACATCGATGGCGCGGCGTTCACGACCATTCGCGACACCTGCCACGTCTCCTTCCTCGAACGCAATGTCGACTGGGCCGACCTGGTGCTGCGGTTCTTCACCGACCAGCCGCTGACCGGCCTCGACTACCTCACCGCCGTGGAATATCCGGCCGAGACGGCGTCCTCGTTATGGTGACCGTCGACCTGAGCGCGTACGGGCCCGAGTTCTTCACCGACCCGTACCCCCACTACGCCCGGCTGCGCGAGGCCGGGCCGGTGCACGAGATCGTGCTGGCCGACGGCGACCGGTTCTGGCTGATCGTCGGCTACGACGAGGCCAGGGCGGCGCTGGCCGATCCCCGGCTGGCCAAGTGCCTCGACCCGCCCAGCGAGGACGAGCGGCACGTCCTGATCACCGATCCGCCGGACCACACGCGGCTGAGACGGCTGGTCTCGCGGGAGTTCACCGCGCGCCGGGTGGAGGCGCTGCGCCCGCGCGTCCAGGAGATCACCGACGGTCTGCTCGACGAGATGACGGCCGGTGGGCGAAGAGCGGACCTGGTCGCGGCGCTGGCGTCGCCGCTGCCGATCACCGTGCTCTGCGAGCTGCTCGGGGTCCCGTTCGCCGACCGGGAGGACTTCCGCGACTGGACGGAGCGGGTGCTGGTGCCGGCCGAGCCGGACACCATCGCCTGGTGGAAGAGCCGTGGGTTCGCGCAGGCCGGGCTGGCCCTGACCGACTACCTGAAGAACCTGATCGAGGACAAGCGCCGGGCCACGCCCACCGGGGACCTGATCTCCTCGCTGTTGCGGACGAACGCGGAGGACAACGACCGGCTGTCGGTCCCCGAGCTGCGCTCGATGGTGTTCATCCTGATCATCGCCGGCCACGAGACCACGGCCAACCTGATCTCCAACGGGGTGCGCACGCTCCTGACGCATCCGGCACAGCTGGCGGCGCTGCGGGCCGACCCCGAGGGCCTGATCGACCAGGCGGTCGAGGAGATGCTGCGCCACGACGGCCCGGTGGAGACGTCGACCAAGCGGTTCACCACCGAGACCATCGGCTACGGCGACACGAAGATCCCGCCGGGGGAGACGGTTCTGGTCAGCATCGCGGCGGCGGGGCGCGACCCGGCCCAGTTCGAGCGACCCGACACGTTCGACCTCCACCGCGGCACCCGCGGCGGCCACGTCGCCTTCGGCCACGGCATCCACTTCTGTCTCGGCGCCGGGTTGGCGCGGCTGCAAAGCCGGGTCGCGATCCTGAGCCTGCTGCGCCGCTGTCCCGAGCTGGCGCTAGACATCGATCCGGCCGGTCTCGACTGGCTGCCGGGCATCAGGGTCCGAGGCGTGCGCAGCCTGCCGGTGCGCTGGTGAACCGAGGAATTTCTGCGTCCGAAGTAGGCAGTCCATAGAGGAGTGATCGCGATGCGGGTTGTCGTTGCTGGGGTGACCACCGGTCTCGGCGGCCGGCTCGCGTCCTACCTGCTGGCCGACGGGAACACACCGGTCGGACTGGTCCTGCGAGCCGGCGACGCGGAGCGCATGCGTGCCGCCCGCATCGAGCCGTTCCTGCTTGACACCAACGGATCCGACCTCGACGTGCAGCTGAAACGGGCCGTCCGCGGCGCGGACGCCGTGGTGCTGGCGGCGGGCACCGGCACCGGCCCGGGCTCGCTCGGCGCGGCGGCGTCCGCGCCGACGGCCCAGTTGTGCGACGCGGCCGAGGACTGCGGCGTCCGCCGGTTCGTCATGGTGAGCACCCACCTGCCCACCGCACGGGACCGCGATGAACTCGGCGACGAACTGGACGCCTACCTGGCCGAGAAGCGGTCCGCCGAACAGGTGGTGCGTGGGCGAAACCTGGACTGGTGCGTATTGCGCCCGGGCATGCTGACCGACGATCCCCCGCTGGGGACCGTGCGGGCCCGCCCCGACGGCGTGCCGACCGTCGGTGACGAGCTCTCCCGCGGCGACTGCGCCCACGCGATCCGTGCCGTGTTGGCGCAGGGAATCAAAGGCGTCTGGCAGGCGACGGCCGGACCGACGCCGATCGAGCACGCATTCCGGTGATCATCCCAGTCGAGCTTCGGCCGCCGTGGCCAGGAACAGGTCATTGGCTTCCGGAGAGCCGACGGTGACCCGGACTCCGTCAGTGCCGAGCACCCGCACCGCGATGCCGGCCCGACCGCAGGCAGCGGCGAAGTCACCGCCGCGGTCGCCGATGGGGAGCCAGACGAAGTTCGCCTGGGAGCGGGTGACCGGCCAGCCCTGTTCGGCCAGGACGTCCTCCATCCGGCGGCGCTCGGTGATGACCGCGTCGACCCGGTGCATGACCTCACGTTCGGCGGCCAGCGAAGCGATGGCCGCCTCCTGCCCGATCTGGCTGACCCCGTAGGGCGCCGTCATGCGCAGCGCCGCGGCGACGGATTCCGGGGCGACGGCATACCCGATCCTCAAGCCGGCCAGGCCATACGCCTTGGAGAACGTCCGCACCACGGCGACATTGGCGTATTCGCGGCACAGGGTGATGCCGTCCGGCGTGTCCTCGTCCCGCACGAATTCGGCGTAGGCCTCGTCCAGCACGACGAGCACGTTCTCCGGAACACGGCCGAGAAACTCCGCCAGCTCGTCACGGCGCACCGTCGTGCCGGTGGGGTTGTTGGGGGTGCAGATGAAGATCAGCCGGGTCCGTTCGGTGATCCGGTCGGCCATGGCGGTGAGGTCGTGGTGCCCGTCGTCGGTCAGCGGGACCCCGACCGCGGTCGCGCCACAGACGGCTTTCGTGATGATGGGGTAGGCCTCGAACGACCGCCAGGCGTGGATCACCTCGTCCCCCGGCGCGGTCATGGCCTGGACGAGCGACTGGATGACGCTCACCGACCCGGCGCCGGCCGCGAATCGGGCGGGCGGCAGGTCGAAACGGTGGGCCAGCGCGTCGATCAGTCGTTCGCAGCCGATATCGGGGTAGCGGTTGAACTGCCCGGCGGCGGCGACGGCCGCGTCAAGGACACCGGGCAGCGGATCGTACGGATTCTCGTTCGCCGCCAGCAGGTGTTTGAGTTCCGCGGTCGGCGCACCGCCCGCTCGGCCGGCCGCGTGCGCGGCTAGGGAATGCAGTTCCGGACGCGGCTGTGGTCCTCGCATATCGGAAACCTGCCGGTCGGCCTCGGGGTCGGGCAACCCCTATGTCCCCCTCAAGTGCCGTGCCGCCGTATTTCTTTTCCCGGCCGAATTCGCGCATTCGGGGGTGGTAGGGGTGTTATGGCCGGCGCCCTCTTGCTTGGGTTGTTTTCTATGACAGCAGGGATTCCGCGCATCGTCGTCGTGGGTGTCGCCCGCCAGGAGGGCGCTTCGGTGTCGTCCACGCTCTGGGCCGCGATCGAGGACGCCCAGGTCGTGCCGTCGGCCCACCACCGTGTGGTGGCTCTGCTCGCCGGCCCGGCTCTGCCGGAACAGGACGAGGTTCCTGGTGTGGAGGTGCGTTCCTCCCAGGACGCCGTCTTCGCGGCGGCCGAGACGTGCCTGCGCTCGGAACACCCCGCCCTGGTTGTCGTCCATGACAAGGCCGTGGCGGTGGCGCTGGCGCTGGAGACGGCCGGTGCCGAGCACTACGGCCCGCTCTCCGGCGATGCCGAGAAACAGGTGCACACGCTGCGGCCTCGAGACCGCGCGAGCGCCCCGGATGCCGCGAGTTCCGGCGCCGTCCCGTTCCTGGTGTCGGGCCGGACAGACGCCGGTCTGCGGGCGCAGGCCGGCCGGCTGGCGGCGCACCTCGAGCAGCGGGTGGACATCTCCCTGCCCGACGCCGCCTTCACCCAAGCCACGACCAAAACGCTCTGGCCCCATCGGACGATGGTTGCCGCGGCCGACCGGGACGGCATCGTCACGGCCCTGCGGGCGGTGGCCGAGGGCCGCTCGAGCGACGTGGCGCCACAGGGCGGTGGACCCGAGTCCGCGGTGTTCGTCTTCCCGGGCCAGGGCGCGCAGTGGGTGGGGATGGCGCGTGAGCTCGCCGTGGCGGCCCCCGTCTTCCGCAACACCTTGGCCGAGTGCGCACGGGAGCTGCGCCCGTTCGTGGATTTCGAGCTCGATGACGTGATCTTCGGGGAGCATCCCCTTGAGCGCGTCGAGGTCATCCAGCCGGCGCTGTTCGCCGTGATGGTGTCGCTCGCGGAGCTGTGGCGGTCGAACGGCGTCACGCCCGCCGCGGTGGTGGGCCACAGTTTCGGCGAGATCGCGGCGGCGACCGCGGCCGGCGCGCTCACCCTGGCCGACGGCGCGAGGCTGGTCGCCGCTGTCAGCAAAGCGCTGGCACGGCTGCAAGGCACCGGCGAGATGGTCGCCGTGGCGCTCTCCGCCGAGCAGGTCGGCGAACTGATCGCCGACTGGGATCTCGACCTGGACATCGCGGTCGTCAACGGTCCCCGCTCGACGGTCGTCGCGGGCAGCACCGAGGCCGCGACGGCGTTGCTGGAGCGGTTGCGCGCCAAGGACGTTCGGGCCGCCCTGCTGCCTATCGGGATCGCCGGACACTCATGGCGCATGGAGCCCGTCCACGAGTACCTGGTGCGGGAGGCCGCGGCTGTGCGGCCGCGGGCCGGCGAGATCCCGGTCTACACGTCCACCACGACCGAACCTCTGGACACCGCCGACCTGGACGCCGAGCACTGGTTCTTCAGCCTCCGTGAGCCCGCCCGGTTCCAGCAGGTCATCGAGGCGCTGCTGTGGGACGGCCATCGGGTGTTCGTGGAGATGAGCCCGCACCCGGTGCTGACGCTGTCGATCGAGGAGACCGCCGCACAGATCGGCCAGGACGTCGTCGTCCTGGACACGATGCGCCGTGACGACGCGGGCCGCGACCGCTACCTACGCGCCCTGGCCGAGGCGCACCTGCACGACGTCGTTCCCGACTGGGGCACCGTCTTCCCCGACGCACGCCTCGTGACACTGCCGCCGTACCGGCTCGACCTGGACACGGCCGACACCGGCACCGGACTACGCGAGCGGCTGCTGGACTGCACCGCGGCAGAACGCACCGCAGAGGCCGTACGTCTGGTCACGGACGCAGTTGCCGCGCACATCGAGCCGACGGCCATCGGCGCGGACGATCCTTTCCGGTCCCTGGGCGTGGACTCCGCCGGCGCCGTCCGTATTCGTAACCAGCTCGTCGAGACGACCGGGCTGCGGCTCCCGGTGACGATCCTGTTCGACTACCCCACGCCGCGCGCGTTGGCGACGGAGCTGGTGCGTGCGGCGTGCGGCGGCGATGAGCCGGCCTCGACCACGACACCGTTGACCGACCCCGACGAGCCGATCGCCATCGTCGGCATGGCCTGCCGGTTCCCGGGCGGGGTCGGCTCGCCGGACGAGTTGTGGCAGCTGGTGCTCGACGGCCGTGACGCGGTCGCGCCCTTCCCGGCCGATCGCGGCTGGGACCTCACGGCGCTGTACGACTCCGACGCCGCGCAGCCGGGCACCTCGTACCAGCGCGACGCCGCATTGCTCGACGGCGTCGCGGAGTTCGACGCCGCCTTCTTCGGCATCTCCTCGCGTGAGGCGCTGGCGATGGATCCTCAGCAACGGCTGCTGCTGGAGACGTCGTGGGAGGCGCTGGAACGCGCCGGCATCGACACCGCGACGCTGCGCGGCAGCCGGACCGGCGTGTTCACCGGCGTCATGAACCTCCCGTACGGCCGGCCCCTGCACCACGCGCGGCCCGACCTCGAGGGCTACGTCATGACCGGCACCACGTCCAGCGTGGCTTCGGGCCGGCTGTCCTACATCCTGGGGTTGGAAGGGCCCGCCGTCACGCTCGACACGGCCTGCTCCTCCTCACTGGTGGCGCTGCACCTGGCCGGGCAGTCGCTACGCCGCGGCGAGACCGATCTGGCGCTGGTCGGCGGGGCGACGGTGATGGCCGAACCGGGACTGTTCATCGAGTTCAGCCGGCTTCGCGCAGTCGCGCCGGACGGCCGGTCCAAGCCGTTCTCCGCCGATGCCGACGGCTTCGGCATGGCCGAGGGCGTGGCGGTGCTGGTCGTGGAGCGCCTCTCCGACGCGCAGCGGCTGGGACATGACGTGCTGGCTGTGGTCAGGGGAAGCGCCGTCAACCAGGACGGCGCCTCCAACGGCCTCACCGCGCCCAACGGCCCCGCCCAGCAGCGGGTGATCCGGGCCGCGCTGGACAGCGCCGGCCTGCGCGCCGCGGACATCGACGTGGTGGAGGCGCACGGTACTGGGACACGGCTGGGCGACCCCATCGAGGCGCAGGCGCTGATCGCCACGTACGGCAGCGACCGCCCGACCGCACGGCCGTTGTACGTCGGTTCCGTGAAGTCGAACATCGGCCACGCGCAGGCGGCGGCCGGCGTGGCCGGCGTGGTGAAGATGGTGCAGGCGCTGCGGCACGGCGTGCTGCCGCGCAGCCTGTACGCCGACAATCCGACGACCGAGGTGGACTGGTCGTCGGGCACGGTCGAGCTGTTGGCCGAGGCCCGCGAGTGGGACCGCGTCGACGGCCGTCCGCGCCGGGCCGGTGTCTCCGCCTTCGGCATCAGCGGCACGAACGCGCACGTCATCCTGGAGGAGTTCGCGGCGGAGGCGCCCGAGCCGTCGGCCGCGCCCTTGGCGGACGTGGCGGTGCCGCTGGTGCTGTCCGGCAAGACGCCGGAAGCCGTGCGCGCGCAGGCCAAGGCGCTGCGGGAGTACCTCGCATCCCACCCGGAGCTGCCGCTGCCGCACGTCGCCCGCGAGCTGACGGGACGGACGAGGTTCGAGCACCGCGCCGTGGTCATGGGCGTGGACGGTCTGGGTGACGTCGCGCCGGTGCTCGCCGGGCCCAGCCGGGTTGCGGCGGTGTTCTCCGGCCAAGGCGCGCAGCGGGTCGGCATGGGCCAGCAGCTGGCCGAGCACTTCCTGGTGTTCGACGAGGCGCTGGTCGAGGTGTGCGGCCATCTCGACCCGCAGCTCGGCCGTGGACTTCGGGACGTGATGTGGTCCGAGGATCCCGAAACCCTGGCCCGTACGGAGTTCGCGCAGCCGGCACTGTTCGCGTTCGAGGTGGCGCTGGCCCGGCTGTGGCAGTCCTGGGGCGTGTCGTTCATGGCCGTGGTCGGACATTCCGTGGGCGAGATCGCCGCCGCCGTCGTCGCCGGGGTGCTGACGCTGCCGGACGCCGCGCGGCTCGTGGTGGCTCGCGGCCGGCTCATGCAGTCCCTGCCCGACGGCGGTGCCATGCTCGCCGTCGCCGCGGGCGAGGACGAGGTGACGGCCACGCTGGGCGATCCCGTGCTCGCTGCGATCGCCGCGGTCAACGGTCCCGAGGCGGTGGTGGTCTCCGGCGCCCGCGACGAGGTGGCCCGCGTCGGCGAGATCTGGCGTGACCGCGGCCGACGGGTCGCCGAGCTTCGTGTGAGCCACGCCTTCCACTCGCCGCTCATGGAGCCGATCCTCGACGAATTCCGCGCCGTGGTTGAGGAACTGCGCTTCCAACCGCCAACCATCCCGATCAACGCCACGGCCGACACGGCGCACGCCATCGACACCGCCGCCTACTGGGTCGACCACGCGCGCAACGCCGTGCGGTTCGGCGACGCCATAGGGCGGCTTCCCGAAGCCGACATCCTGATCGAGGTCGGCCCGGACGCCGCACTGGCCCCGCTGATCGAGACCGCACACACCGTCCTCCCCAGCACCCGGCGCGGCCAGTCCGAGACGCACACCGTGCTCACGGCGCTCGGCCAGGCCCACGCTCATGGCGCCGACGTCGACTGGGCCGCCCTGCTGCCGCCCGCTCCCCGTGTCGGCCTGCCCACGTACGCCTTCCAGCGCCA
This sequence comes from Kutzneria chonburiensis, assembly GCF_028622115.1. Taxonomy (NCBI): domain Bacteria; kingdom Bacillati; phylum Actinomycetota; class Actinomycetes; order Pseudonocardiales; family Pseudonocardiaceae; genus Kutzneria; species Kutzneria chonburiensis. The sequence continues at coordinate 3,181,670 of NZ_CP097263.1, read as the reverse complement.
GCGTTACTGGGACTCCGCGTCAGACGCCCATGCCGCCGCCGGCGCGGATCCGCAGCCGCACCCGATGCTCACCTCGCGCACGGATCTGCCCGGTGGGGGAGGCCTGCTGCTGTCCGGTCGGCTGACGCCCGGCAGCGACCCGTGGCTGTCGCACCACGTCGTCATGGGCACGATGTTGTTGCCCGGCACGGGTTTCGTCGAGCTCGCGCTCGAAGCGGCCCGTGCGGCCGGCGCCGGCTCGGTCGAGGAACTCGTCCTGCGCGCGCCCATGGTGTTCCCCGAGGGCAAGGCCCGCGACCTTCAGGTGTGGGTGGGGCCGGGCGCTGAGCGTGAACTCCAGATCCGCACCAGGGAGACCGGCGGGGAGTGGACCCTGCACGCCACCGGTCTGCTCGCGGCGCGGACCGTCGACACCGACGGCTTCGACCGGGCCGCCGAGGCCTGGCCCCCGGTCGGTGCGCGAGCGATCGTCCGCCCCTTCTACGAGGATCTCGCCGCCCGCGGCTACGAGTACGGCCCGGCTTTCTGGGGCACCAAGGCCCTCTGGGAGCGTGACGGCGACCTCTTCGCCGAGGTCGTGCTGCCGGAGGGGCAGCCGCGTGGCTTCGGCATCCATCCCGCGCTGCTCGACGCCGCCCTGCACGCCCTGCCGATCACCGGCAGCCTCTACGAGGCCGGCGAAGTTCGACTGCCGTTCTCCTTCAACGGCGTGTCCCTGTTCGCCACGGACGCCCGGCGCCTGCGGGTGCGTATCCGGGCGGACGCCGACTCCGCCGCCGTGTGGATCACGGACGACGCCGGGTCGCCCGTGCTCGCCATGGAGGGCATCATCCTGCGCTCCATCGAGCGCGCACAGCTGGAGGTGGCCGGGGCGTCCGGCCGCACCGGGTGGTTTTCCGTTACGTGGCAGCAGGTCCGGCCGGCCACCGCCGACCGGGTGCCCGGGAACTGGCTCCTGCTGGGCGAGGTGCCCGCGGAGCTCGGCTCCCTGTTCGACAGTCCGGACCGCTCGACCGCGCCGGACGGGGTGCTGATCGGCGCCGGACGCGCGGAGGACCTGCTTGCCGCCCTGCACGAGATCGCCGACCGGCCGACCGGACCGGTGTGGTGCGTGACGAGCGGCGCGGTCGGCGTGGGGACCGCCGATCCCGCCGCCGAGGTGCGGGCGGCCGGCGTCTGGGGGCTCGGCCGCGTCGCCGCACTGGAACTGCCCGACCGCTGGGGCGGACTGGTGGATCTGCCCGAGCGGATCGACGACGCCACCCGGCGGACGCTCGCCGGCATCCTCACCGGCGACGGCGACGAGGACCAACTGGCCGTTCGCGACGGACGTCCGTGGGCCCGGCGGCTCGTGACGGCGTCGCCGCCGCCGACCACTGCCTGGACGCCCAAGGGCGCGGTGCTGATCACCGGCGGGACCGGCGGTCTCGGCGGGCACGTGGCCCGCCGCATCGCCGCGCAGGGCAGCGCCGACCGCATCCTGCTCGTGTCTCGTCAGGGCCCGGCGGCCCCCGGCGCTGCCGAACTGGTGGAGGATCTCGCCGCGCTGGGCGCCAAGGCGCAGGCCGTCGCCGTCGATGTCACGGACCGTGCCGCGCTCGACGCTTTCCTTGCCGCACAGGCGGCCGAGGGGACGCCCGTGCGCACCGTGGTGCATGCCGCGGGCGTGGTCCGGGACGTGCGGATCGCGGAGACCGCGGCCGAGGAATTGGCGGCGCAGATGGCGGCCAAGGTCGAAGGCGCGCTGCTGCTCGACGAGCTGTTGCCGGACCTCGACGACTTCGTCCTGTTCTCTTCCATCTCCGGCGTCTGGGGCGCAGCGGGGCAGGCGGGGTACGCGGCGGGCAACGCCTGCCTCGACGCGCTCGCCCGGCGTCGCCGTGAGCAGGGCAAGCCGGCGGTCTCCATCGCGTGGGGGCCGTGGGCCGGCGGCGGCATGCTCACCGAGCACGACGAACGCGAACTGCGCAAGCGTGGTCTGGCCCCGCTGCCGGTGCCGGCCGCCATCCAGGCGTTGGAGCAGAGCATCGTCGGTGCCGGGGACCCGGTGATTGCCGACATCAGCTGGCCGCGTTTCCTGCCGGCGTTCACCGCGGCCCGGCCCAGTCCGCTGCTCGGCTCGTTCGCGCCGCAGACCGCGCCCGAGCCGGACGGCCAGCGCGCCGAGACGCACAGCCTCACACAACGGCTTGCCGTGCTCCCGGACGCCGAGCGGCTCCCCGCACTGACCGAGGTCGTGCGGACGCACGTGGCGGCGCTCATCGGCGAGTCCGGGCCCGAGCGGGTCGACCCGGCCCGGGCGCTCAAGGAGATCGGCTTCGACTCCCTGATGTCGGTCGAGCTGCGCAACCGGTTCGCCGGCCTGATCGGCGTCAAGCTGCCGGCCACGCTGGTCTTCGACCATCCGACGCCGAACGCGCTGGCCCGGCACCTGATGGGGCAGCTCGACCTCGGCGGGCCCACGCCGGCGGAGAAGCCGCTGCTCGAGGTGGTCGAGGACATCGAGAGCCGGGTCCTGTCCCCGTTGACCGACAGCGCCACCCGCAAGGCGCTGGCCGGCCGTCTCACCACACTGCTGGATCGGCTGGACGCGCTCGACGCCCGGCCGGTCGCCGCGGCGGACGGGCTCGCCTCGGCCAGCGCCGCCGAGCTGATGCAGTTCATCGACGCCGAGCTGGGCGATCTCTGACCCCGGGTGTGAACCCGTTGCCACCACTGCTGTTCCCGCCGCCGGGCCGACAGCCGCGAAGCCGATAGGTGCCAGACATGACAGACGAAAGCCAGCTCGTCGACTACCTGCGCAAGGTCACCACCGATCTGCAGAAGACCCGGTCGCGGCTGCGGGACGCCGAGACGCGGGCCCACGAGCCGATCGCGATCGTCGGCATCGGCTGCCGGTACCCGGGCGGCGTGCACGGCGCCAACGACCTGTGGCGGCTGGTCGCGGAGGGGCGTGACGCCATCAGCGGCTTCCCACGGGACCGCGGCTGGGACGTGGCCGCCCTCTACGACCCCGACCCGGACGCCGTCGGGAAGTCGTACACGCGCGAAGGCGGCTTCCTCACCGACATCGACCTCTTCGACGCCGACTTCTTCGGGCTCAGCCCGCGCGAGGCGCTGGCCATGGACCCGCAGCAGCGGCTGCTGCTGGAGACGACCTGGGAGGCGCTGGAGAGCGCGGGCATCCGTCCCGCCGACCTGCGCGGCAGCCGCACCGGCGTGTTCACCGGCGTCATGCACCACGACTACGGCAGCCGTTTCATCGGCAAGGCACCGGACGGGTTCGAGGGCTACGTCCACATGGGCAGCGCGGGCAGCATGGCCGTCGGCCGGGTCGCCTACCACCTCGGCCTTGAAGGGCCGGCCGTCACTGTCGACACCGCCTGCTCGTCGTCGCTGGTCTCACTGCACCTGGCGTGTCAGGCGCTGCGCTCGGGCGAGTGCGATCTGGCGCTGGCCGGCGGCGTCGCGATCATGGCCGGCCCCACGTTCTTCGTCGAGTACAGCCGGCAGCGGGTGCTGTCCACCGACGGCCGCTGCCACTCCTTCGCCGACGACGGCGACGGCACCGGCTGGTCCGAGGGTGTGGGCGTGCTGGCCGTGGAGCGGCTGTCGGACGCGCTGCGGCTGGGGCACGAGGTGCTGGCCGTGGTGCGGGGCAGCGCGGTCAACCAGGACGGCGCCTCGAACGGCATGACGGCGCCGAGCGGTCCCGCGCAGCAGCGCGTGATCGACGCGGCGCTGCGCAGCGCTCGGCTGAGCACGGACGAGATCGACGTCGTAGAGGCGCACGGGACGGGCACGCGACTGGGCGATCCCATCGAGGCGCAGGCCCTGATGGCGACGTACGGACGCGGCCGTTCGGCGGGGCGGCCGCTGTGGCTCGGTTCGCTGAAGTCGAACATCGGCCACACCCAGGCGGCCGCGGGCGTCGCCGGCGTGATCAAGATGGTGCAGGCGCTGCGACACGGCGTGCTGCCACGCAGCCTGTACGCCGACCGTCCGTCGACCGAGGTCGACTGGTCCGCCGGCACGGTCGCGCTGCTGGACCGAGACCGCGCGTGGGAGCGGGTCGAGGACCGCCCGCGCCGCGCCGGCGTGTCCTCATTCGGTATGAGCGGCACCAACGCGCACGTGATCCTGGAGGAGTTCATCCCCGAGGCCGCCGCCGAGAACGGGCCCTCGACGCCGTTGGCGGAAGTCTTGGTGCCGCTGGTGCTGTCGGGCCGGACGCCGGATGCCGTACGCGACCAGGCGGCGGCGCTGCGGGACCATCTGGCGGCGCGGCCGTGGCTGTCGCTCACGCGGGCGGCGCGGGAGCTGGCCGTGCACCGCACGGCATTCGACCACCGTGCGACGGTCACGGGCGACCGTGACGCCGTGCTTGCGGCGCTCAGCGACGTGACCCCGGTGGCCGTAGGCGGTGGCCGGATCGCGGCGGTGTTCTCCGGTCAAGGCGCTCAGCACATGGGTATGGGCCGTGAGCTGGCCGAGCGGTTCCCGGTGTTTGCCGGTGCGCTGGACGAGGTGTGCGCGGCGGTGGATCCGCTGTTGGGGCGGTCGTTGCGCGAGGTGATGTGGTCCGGGCCGGCGGATGTGTTGGAGCGTACGGAGTTTGCGCAGCCGGCGTTGTTTGCGTTCGAGGTGGCGCTGGCCCGGCTGTGGCAGTCCTGGGGCGTGGAATTCTCCGTGTTGGCCGGGCATTCCGTGGGCGAGATCGCCGCCGCGGTCGTGGCCGGCGCGTTGTCCCTTGTGGACGGTGCCCGGTTGGCGGTGGTGCGTGGCCGGTTGATGCAGGCGTTGCCGGCAGGCGGCGCGATGCTGGCGATCGCCGCCGGCGAGGCGGAGGTCGCTGCGACGCTGGGGGATCCGGCGTTCGTCGGCATCGCCGCGGTCAACGGCCCGGAGGCGGTGGTGGTTTCCGGCGCGCGTGCGGAGGTCGAGCGGATCGCCGAGATCTGGCGCGAGCGTGGCCGTCGCACGAGCCGGCTCCGGGTGAGCCATGCCTTCCACTCGCCGCTGATGGAACCGGTGCTGGACGAATTCCTTGCGGTGGCGGAGGAACTGGAGCGCCGCGAGCCGAAGCTACCCGTGGTGGCCTCGGCCGACACCACGCATCCGTTCGCCAGCGCGGCCTACTGGGTCGACCACGCCCGCCGCGCGGTGCGATTCCATGACGCCGTCACGCGGCTTGACGCGGACGTCGTGGTCGAGATCGGGCCCGACGCGGTACTGACGCCGCTGATCGACGGTGGCACGGTGCTGCCGAGTTGCCGCCGTGAGCAGAGCGAGGCCCTGACGCTGGTGACCGCGCTCGGCGAGGCCCATGCGCACGGCGTCGAGGTCGATTGGACGACCGTGTTCCCGGCGGCTGCCCGGGCCGACCTGCCCACGTACCCGTTCCAGCACCGGCGCTTCTGGCTCGCACCGCCAGCCCTCACGGGCGCCGGGGCCGACGCGCTGGAGCACCCCCTGCTGTCCGGCGTCGTGGAACTGCCGGGCCAGGGCGGCGTGGTTCTGACCGGCCGGATCTCGCCGGCCCAGGACCCGTGGCTGGCCGACCACGCGGTGGACAGCACGGTGCTGTTCCCCGGCACCGGTTTCCTGGAGCTCGCCCTGCGCGCTGCCCGGCAGGTTGGGTGGCGGCAGGTCGCCGACCTCGTCGTGCAGGCCCCGCTCGTGCTGCCGGCCGTCGGCGTCGACGTCCAGGTCTGGGTGGAACCGGAGGGTGCGCCGGAACGCGCACTGGTGATCCGGGGCCGCAGTGGTGACGGCGAGTGGGTGGAGTACGCCACGGGACGGCTCGTGGCGGAGGAGTTCTCGGCGTGGACCGTGGAGCAGTGGCCGCCGGCGGGCGCCGAGGAGCTGCCGGTCGACGAGCTCTACGGCACGCTCGCCGCCCGTGGCTACGGCTACGGCCCGGCGTTCCGCGGCCTGCGGGCGTTGTGGCGGTCCGGGGACGAGCTGTACGCCGAGGTCGTCCTTCCCGAGGAGGCCCGCGACGGCCGGTACGGCTGTCACCCCGCGTTGCTGGACGCCGCCCTGCATCCGCTGGCCGCCGACGCTGGTGAGCAGGTCCGGCTGCCCTTCGCCTTCGGCCGGGCCACCGTGCATCTCACGGGCGCGTCCGAACTGCGTGTGCGCCTACAGACCGGCGGCGAGACCGTTCGCCTGGACGCCGTCACCAGTGCCGGCGACCCGGTCCTCACCGTCGGCGAACTGGTGCTGCGGGCAGCCCGGCTGGGGTCCCGTGCGGACGGGCGCGTGCATCGCCTGGCCTACGAGGTCACGTGGCAGCGGCTGCCCGACCCACCGCGCGCCGACCAGCTCCCTGGCACCTGGCTTGTCCTCGCGCCACCGGCGACGGACGTCTCCTGGACCCGGGACATGGCCGCGCACACGGTTTCCGTCGACCTCTCCGAGGACCGCGCCGCCCTCACGGCACGGCTGGTCAACGCGGTCGTGGACGGCGTGCTGTTGTTCGCCGCGCACCCGGACGTCCTTGTCACGGCGTTGCAAGCGCTTACCGAGGCCGGTGTGGACGCGCCGGTGTGGTGCCTGACCCACGAGTCCGACGACGAGCTCGACACGGCCGCCGTGTGGGGCGCGGGCCGCGCGGCGGCCCTGGAACTGCCGGAACGCTGGGGCGGCCTGGTCGATCTGCCGCCGGCCGGCGTGCGGCCCGACCTCGACTGCCTGGCCGGCCTGCTCACCGCGGGCTCGGGCGAGGACCAGATCCGGCTCAGGCCCGACGGCGTGTTTGTACGGCGCCTGGTCAGGCCGGAGCGGCCGGCGCAGCCCACCGACTGGACGCCGTCCGGCACGGTGCTGATCACCGGCGGCACCGGGGCGTTGGGCGGCCATGTCGCCCGTTGGGTCGCGGGTCTCGGCGGCTGCTCGCTGCTGCTCGTCTCGCGCCGAGGCGCCGAGGCGGCCGGCGCGCAGGAGTTGCTGGCCGAGCTGGCCGCCACCGGTACCCCGGCGCGGATCGTTGCCGCCGACGTCACCGACCGGTCCGCTATGGCCGAACTGGTGCGTGCGGCGGCGGACACCGGCACGCCCGTCCGCGCGGTGTTCCACGCGGCCGGCGTCGCCGATGAGACACCGTTGCTGGAGACCACCCTCGACCGGTTCCACGCCGTCATGGACGGCAAGGCGAGCGGTGCCCGGGTCCTCGACGAGGTGCTCGGTGACGTGGACGCCTTCGTCGTGTTCTCGTCCGTCTCCGGCGTCTGGGGCGGGGCGGGGCAGAGCGCGTACGGGGCGGGCAACGCCGTGCTCGACGCGCTGGCCGCCCGCCGCCGCGCCCGCGGCCGGGCCGGCACGGCGCTGGCCTGGGGTCCGTGGTCGGGCGGCGGCATGGTCGACGCCGACCTGGAGCGGCGGCTGCGCCGCCAGGGGCTTGTCCCGCTGCCGGTCGACGACGCCATGGCAGCCCTGTCGGCGGCGGTGTCCCTCGGCGAGGACCGCGTGCTGGCCGACGTGGCGTGGCCGCGCTTCCTGCCTGTGTTCACCAGCACCCGTCCGGCCCCGTTCTTCACGGCGCTGCAACCGCGCCAGAAGACGGTGTCGACGAACCTGGCCGTGCTTGCGGCTGCGGACCGTGCCAAGGCGCTGTCCGATCTCGTACGGACCGAGATCGCCGCGGCCGTCGGGCACCGCGACCTGAGCGCCGTCGACACCGAGCGCCCGCTTGGCGAGTTCGGGTTCGACTCCCTGATGTCCGTGCAGCTGCGCAACCGCCTGTCGGCCGCGACCGGTGTCCGGCTGCCGGCGACGCTGGTCTTCGACCACCCGACCGCCGGCGCGCTGGCCCGACACCTGAACAGCCAGCTCGCCGAGCCGTCGTCACGCCCTCGACAGCCGGTCACGACCAGGACGGCCGTCGCCGACGAGCCCGTCGCCATCGTCGGCATGGCCTGCCGCTACCCGGGCGGTGTCGCGTCGGCCGAGGACCTGTGGCGGCTCGTCGCGGAGGGCCGGGACGCCGTCGCCGGCTTCCCCACCGACCGTGGCTGGGACCTGGTCGGCCTCAGCCACCCGGACCGCTCCCGGGCCGGCACCTCCTCGGCCGGCGAGGGCGGATTCCTCGACGACGTCGCCGGTTTCGACGCGGCCTTCTTCGGCATCTCGCCCCGTGAGGCGCTGGCCATGGACCCACAGCACCGCCTGCTGCTCGAGACGTCGTGGGCGGCCGTCGAGCACGCCGGCATCGCCCCCGACAGCCTGCGCGACAGCCGCACCGGCGTGTTCGTCGGCACCATGTACAACGACTACTTCTCCCGTCTGAGCAGCACGCCGGCGAACCTCGAGGGGATCATCGGCATCGCCAACAGCAACAGCGTCATGTCGGGGCGCATCTCGTACCTGCTGGGGCTCCAGGGCCCGGCGGTCACGCTCGACACCGCCTGCTCGTCCTCGCTGGTCGCCTTGCACCTCGCTGCCCAGGCGCTGCGCCGTGGCGAGTGCGATCTCGCGCTGGCCGGCGGCGCGACCGTGATGGCGTCGCCGCACATCTTCGTCGAGTTCAGCCGCCAGGGCGGGCTGGCCGCCGACGGCCGGTGCAAGTCGTTCGCCGCCGCCGCCGACGGCACCGGCTGGGCCGAGGGCGTCGGCGTGCTCGTCGTGGAACGGCTGTCCGACGCGCGTCGGCTGGGGCACGAGGTCCTCGCGGTGGTCCGTGGCTCGGCCGTCAACCAGGACGGCGCGTCCAACGGCCTGACTGCCCCGAGTGGTCCGGCGCAGCAACGCGTTGTGGAGGCGGCGCTCGCGCAGGCGGGCGTCGCGGCCACCGAGGTCGACGCCGTCGAGGCGCACGGCACCGGCACCCGGCTCGGTGACCCCATCGAGGCCCACGCCCTGATCGCCACCTACGGCCAGGACCGTGAGCCGGCACGGCCGCTGTGGCTCGGTTCGCTCAAGTCGAACCTCGGCCACGCGCAGGCGGCGTCCGGCGTCGGCGGCGTGATCAAGATGGTGCAGGCCCTGCGGCACGAACTGTTGCCCCGCACGCTGCACGCCGACACGCCGTCACCCGAGGTCGACTGGTCGCCCGGGACCGTGCGGCTGCTCACCGAGGAACGCCCCTGGCCCCGTGGCGACCGTCAGCGCGTGGCCGGTGTGTCGTCGTTCGGCATCAGCGGCACCAACGCACACATCGTGCTGGAAGAGGGCGATCCGATCGAGCCCGTTTCGACCGGTCCCGCTGCTCGGGCTCTGCTGCCGTATGTGCTCAGCGCTCGCAGCGCGGCTGGGTTGACCGCACAGGCCCGTGCCCTGCATTCCCACCTGCTCGACCGCCCCGGGCTCGACCTGGCCGATGTGGCGTGGTCACTGGTCACGACGCGGTCCCGTCACGACCATCGGGCGGTGCTGGTGGCCGAGGACCGGCACGAACTGCTTGGTGCCCTTGATGTCTTTGCCGACCGGGGCCGAGCGGTGCCCGCCGGCCCCGGCCGCGTGGCGGGTCTGTTCTCCGGTCAAGGCGCTCAGCACGTGGGAATGGGCCGTGAGCTGGCCGGGCGGTTCCCGGTGTTCGCCGCGGCGTTGGACGAGGTGTGTGCGGCGGTGGATCCGTTGTTGGGGCGGTCGTTGCGTGAGGTGATGTGGTCGGGGCCGGCGGATGTGTTGGAGCGTACGGAGTTTGCGCAGCCGGCGTTGTTTGCGTTCGAGGTGGCGTTGGCGCGGTTGTGGCAGTCGTGGGGCGTGGAATTCTCCGTGTTGGCAGGGCATTCGGTGGGGGAGATCGCTGCTGCGGTGGTGGCCGGTGTGTTGTCCCTTGTGGACGGTGCTCGGTTGGCGGTGGTGCGTGGGCGGTTGATGCAGGCGTTGCCGGTAGGCGGTGCGATGCTGGCGATCGCCGCCGGCGAGGCAGAGGTGGCCGCGAGCCTCGCGGACCTACCCGACCTGGCGATCGCGGCCGTGAACGGCCCTGAAGCCGTCGTCGTCTCCGGGACGGAAGCCGACGTCCTGCGGATCGCGGACCAGTGGCGTGCGCGGGGTCGCCGCACGACCCGGTTGCGGGTCAGCCACGCGTTCCACTCGCCGTTGATGGAGCCGATGCTCGACGAGTTCGCCGCGTTCCTCGGTGAGCTGACATTTCACGAGCCGTCCATCCCGGTCGTGCCCACGGCCGACACGAGCCATTCCTTTGCCACACCTGAATACTGGGTGGCCCACGCCCGGCACGCCGTCCGCTTCGCCGACGCCCTGACCGCCATGGACGCCGACGTGTTGATCGAACTGGGGCCGGACGCCGTGCTGGCACCGCTGGCGGCGCAACCGGTCGTCGCCTCCGCGCGACGTGACCAGCCCGAGGTACGCACCCTGTTCAAGGCCCTCGGCGCTGGGTACGCCCAGGGGGTATCCGTCGACTGGACGGCAGTGCTCGGGGAGGGCCGGCAGGTCCGGCTCCCCACGTACGCCTTCCAGCACGAGCGCTACTGGCTGGAGGAGGACACGGCCGGCCGCGCCACCACGCCCGCTCAGGTCGCGGACTGGCGGTACCGAATCGCGTGGGACCGGCTACCCGTGGACGACACGGCATCGCTCGACGGCAGGTGGTGGGTTGTCGTACCCGGCGACACCGCGACGGCCGACGTCGTACGGCGGTCGCTCGCCGCGGCCGGCGCCGACCCCCGGATCATCACCGTCGATCCGCACGGCATGGACCGCGCGACGTTGGCGAAGGAGCTTGCCGCGACCGCCGACGGCCCGGTGGCGGGGGTCGTGTCCCTGCTGGCGGAGGCCGGCGGTGAGGACGCCAAGCACCGCGGCGTCGCGGCCGGGGCCCTAGCCACCATGGTGCTCGTGCAGGCCCTGCACGACGCGGACGTGTCGACCCGGCTGTGGACGCTGACGCGGGGTGCCGTGCGCACCGGGCCGTCGGACGCCGCACCGGATCCCTGGCACGCCCAGGTCTGGGGCCTCGGTCGCGTCGCCGCCCTCGAACACCCGGCGCTGTGGGGCGGTCTGATCGACCTCCCCGTCGAAGGGGAGCCGGCCGGCTTGGCTGCCGTCCTTTCCGGGACTGCGGGGGAGGACCAGGTGGCACTGCGCGGCGACGGCCTTCACGCGCGTCGTCTCAAGGCCGACCCGGGTGGCGCTCACGCGCCTGCCGCAGACCCGTGGACGGACGGGGCGGTGCTGATCACGGGCGGCACGGGAGCGCTCGGTGCGCACACCGCCCGCATGCTTGCCTCACGGGGTGCGTCCCGGCTGGTCCTCGCCAGCCGACGTGGCCCCACCGCCCCCGGCGCCGAGGCACTCCGCGCGGAACTGGAGGAGCTCGGCGCGAAGGTCGACCTGACGGCGTGCGACGTGACCGACCGCGACGCTGTCGCCCAGCTGGCCGAGCGCCTGGCCGCTGAAGGCGCGCCCGTCCACGCGGTGGTGCACGCGGCCGGTGTCGCCGCGGAGAAACCGTTGACGGAGCTCGTCGGGGACGACTTCGCGGCGGTGGCCGACGCGAAGGTCACCGCCGCGGAAATCCTCGACGACGTGCTGGGGGACGACCTGACGGCGTTCGTCGTGTATTCCTCCATCGCCGGCACCTGGGGCAGCGCGGGCAACGGCCCGTACGCCGCCGCCAACGCCCACCTGGACGCGCTGGTCGAGCGGCGTCGGGCGCGTGGCGCCGTCGGCACGGCTGTCGCCTGGGGACCCTGGAGCGGCGGCGGCATGGCCGACGACCGCTTCCAGGAGCAGATGCTGCGCCGCGGCGTCCGCGCCCTCTCGCCTCAAGGCGCCACCGCTGCTCTCGGCCAGGCCCTGGACCGTGACGACACGACGGTCACCGTGGTCGACGTCGACTGGGACCGCTTCGCCCACGTCTTCGCCAGCAACCGCCCCAGCCCTCTCCTCCGACACCTGACGGAGCCCACCGACGAAGCCCCGGCCCGGTCGGACCTGACCGAGCGCTTCGCGGCCATGGATGCGGAGACGCGGCGCGGCGCCGTGCTGGATCTGGTACGGGCCGAGGTCGCGGACGTGCTGGGCCACGCCACGCCGCAGGCCGTCGCCGTGGACAGCGCCTTCACCGACATGGGATTCGACTCCCTCATGGCGGTCGAACTGCGCACCCGCCTCGGTGACGCCAGCGGCCTCGCGCTGCCGACCACCCTCGTCTTCGACCACCCAAGCCCTACGGCGGTGGCCGACTATCTCAGCCGGCGCTTCGAACTCGACCCGGACGCCCTGAACAACGAGATCCTGGCCAAGCTGGACTGGCTGGAGCACACCCTGCTGGACGCCGCGCGCGGCGACCGGGCGCGGTTCGGCTCCCGGCTCGACGCCCTGCTGGCCCGACTCGACGGCACGGCCGCACTACCGGAAAGCCCGCTGTCGGACGACATCGAATCGGCCACCGCGGAGGAACTGCTCGCACTCGTCGAGCGAAATGTCGACTAGTCCGAGATATGGGCGGCCGGCCCGGCCGAACTAGGGGTCGCTAGGGGACAGCGAACCGATCCGATGCTGAGAGCATTCACCAAGGCGAAATGTCTAGGAGTGGACATACCCCATGCATCTTCTCGTCAAGGGAATTCAGCACCGGATCACCGGTGACATCATCGTGCCGAACTCCAAATACCATGCGCACCGCGCCCTCATCCTCGCGTCGCTGGCCGACGGGGAGAGCCGGATCCACGGCCTCTCCGACGCCCGGCACGTCGAGTACACCGTTCGGCTGCTGCGTGGCCTCGGCGTGCGGATCACCCGCGAGGGCGACACCTTCGTGGTGCGGGGACGCGGCGGCCGCTACCGGCCGGTCCGGGACACGGTCTCGGCCGGCAGTTCCGGCACCACCCTCTATTTCATGATCGGGCTCGCTTCCCTTTCGGACAGCGCGGTCACGATCACCGGGCAGAAATACTTCCGGAACCGCCCCGTCGGCCCGCTGCTGCGAGCCCTTGAACAGATGGGTGTGCGCCTGGAGTCGGCGGACGACTGCCCGCCGATTCAGGTGCACGGCCAGCGGCCCGCGGGCGGTGAGGTGACCATTGCCGGCACATTGTCGCAGTGGATTTCCGGGCTGCTGCTGCTCGCGCCGTTCGCCACCGGCCCCACCACCATCACCGTGAGCGGGGAACTCAACGAACGCACCTATCTGGAGCTGACCGTCGCGATGATGCGGCAGTTCGGCCTCGAGGTGACCGTAACCCCCGACTGGCGGCGTTTCGAAGTGGCGCCGCACCAGAGCGTGCGGCCGACCGAGCTGACGCTGCCGCCCGACATCGGCTCCGCGGCGTTCGCCATCGCGACCGCCGCGCTGCACCCCGCCGACGTGGTGCTGCGCGGCATCCCGAGCCTGACCGGCGGTCCCGCCGACCACCCCGAGTTCGACTTCATCGACATCGCCCGCTCCATGGGCGTTCCGATGGAACTGGACGCGGCGGCCGGCGGCGTCCGGATCCAGCAGGACGGCCCGCTGCTGAAGGCCGTCGAGGTCGACTGCCGTGACGTGCCGGACATGCTGCCGATCCTGTCCACCCTCGCCACCTTCGCGCACGGCGAGTCGGTGTTCCGCAACGTCGCGCACACCCGGCTCAAGGAGTCCGACCGGGCCGGCGCGATGCTCCAGCTCAACACCATGGGGGCCGAGCTGGCGCTGGCCGACGACACCCTGCGAGTGTCCGGAGTGGACGGTCTGGTCGGCGCGGAGTTGTCGTCGTACAACGACCATCGGGTGCTGATGTCGATGGCCGTCGCCGCATCGCGGGCCCGCGGCCACTCCACGCTGTCGTACCCCAACGCCTATCGCATCTCGTACCCGGGCTTCCTCGACATGCTCAACGCTGTCGGCGTGCCGGCGTCCGTCGAGTCCGGTCCCGCCCGCGCCACCCGCAGCCGTGGCCCCGACCGCGTCGTCGCGGATCCCGACCAAGCCGCCCAGGTCACCCTGCCCGAGTGGCTGACCCGGCACGCCGCGGCCCGGCCTGGTGACACCGCCGTCGTGGACGTGCGTCCGGACGGCGATTCGGTCGTCACGTGGAGCGAGCTGGCCGGCCGGGTGGACAAGGCCGCCGCGCTGCTGCTCGACCTCGGTGTGCGGCCGGGCGAGATCGTGGCCTACCAGCTGCCCAACCGCATCGAGTTCGTGGTGCTGTCGTTGGCGGCCCTGCGGATCGGCGCCGTCTGCTGCCCGATCATGCCGTTCTTCCGCGAACGCGAACTCGGCTTCGTCCTGCGGCATTCGCTGGCCCGTGTGCTCGTCGTCATGGACGAGTACCGGTCTCGGCGTCCCGCGGACGAGGCCGTCGCCCTCGCCGCCACCGGCGGCCCGGACACGACGAACCTGCAACACGTCGTGGTGCTGGCCCGATCGGGCGGCTCCAGCCGACTGCCACGGCCGGCTCCGGCCGGCGTCCAGTTGCACGACTGGGCGAGCGCTTTGGAGGCGACGACGGTCGACCGGGCAGCGCTTGACGCGATCCACCCGTCGGCCGATGCGACCGCGCAGCTGCTGTTCACCTCCGGCACCACCGGCGAGCCGAAGGGTGTCGTGCAGCCGTCCTCGAACCTGGTTCGTGCCGTCTCGATGGAGATACGGCACCTCGGCCTCGGCGCCGAGGACGCCGTGTGGGTGCCGTCCCCGCTCGCCCACCAGACCGGCTTCCTGTACGGGATGACGCTGGCGACCGTGCTGGGCGTGCCCCAGATCCTGCAATCCGAATGGGATCCGCGGCGTGCCGTCGTCTCGCTGAACGACCACCGGGCCACGTTCGTCCAGGCCGCCACGCCGTTCCTGGCCGACCTGGTGAAGGCGGTCGAGGAGATCGGCGAGGCGCCCAAGCACCTGCGGATCTTCGTGGCCACCGGCGCAACCGTGCCGCGGTCGCTGGCCGAGCACGCGAGCGAAGTGTTGGGCACCAAGGTATGCGGTGCCTTCGGCACCACCGAAACCTGCCTCGGTGCGCTGTCCACACCGACCGACGCGCCGGAACTCCGTTGGGGCACCGACGGTCGAGTCCTGGCCGGCGTGCGGCTGCGGGTCACCGACGACCGCGGCGCGGTGCTGCCGGCGGGCGCCGAGGGCAACTTCGAGATCCTCTCGCCGACGACGTTCGACGGCTACCTCGACCGACCCGACCTGACCGCCGAGGCCTTCACCCCGGACGGCTGGTTCCGCACCGGGGACCTCGCGGTGCTGGACGAATCGGGCCATGTCCGCATCACCGGCCGGATCAAGGACGTGATCAACCGCGGCGGCGAGAAGATCCCGGTGGCCGAGATGGAACAGCTGCTGTTCGGCCATCCCGCCGTCGACGACGTGGCCATCGTGGCCATGCCCGACGACCGGCTCGGCGAGCGGGCCTGCGCGTTCGTCGTGCTCAGGGACGGCGCGCTGCTCGACTTCGACGAGATGTGCCGCTACCTGGACGGGCACCAGACCGCCAAGCAGTACTGGCCGGAACGGCTCCAGCTCGTGCCCGACCTGCCGCGCAACCCGATCGGCAAGGTCCAGAAGTTCGAACTGCGGGCCAGGGCACGCCACCTGCGCCCTCATGCCGTGCAGTGAAAGGAGAGGACGCAGTGCGACAGATGATGGACGGGCAGCAGTTCGACAAGCTCCGCGACGCCGTCGAGCAGTGGGTGCGGGGTCCGGGCGAGCGCTGGGCCGAGCGGATCGAGGAGACCGGTGAGGTGCCGGAGGCGGTGTGGACCGAGCTCAACGAGCTCGGGTTCCTGCGGCTGGCCGCCCCGCTGGAGTACGGCGGCCAGGGCATCGGGTTCACGCAGTGGATGGAGCTGATGGAGATCTTCTCCCGCTCCCACGGCTCCCTGCGCATGATCGTCCATGTCGTCAACGGCATCTGGCGGTCGATGGACGGCCACGCCTCCGCCGAGCAGCGCAAGCGCTTCGTCGTGCCGGCCGTGCTCGGCAAGATCAAGATCGCTTTCACGCTGACCGAGCCGGGCAACGGAACCGGCGCCGACATCACGACCTCGGTGGTGCGGGAGGGCGACACCTACTACCTGTCCGGCCACAAGCACCTGATCACGTTCGGGATGCGCTGCGACTACTACCTGCTGGCGGCGCGGGTCGCCGGCAGCACGGGCCACGACGGCACGGTCGCCCTGCTGGTGCCGCGGAACGCGCCCGGCGTACGGGCCGAGGATGCCTCCAACACCATGGGCGTCACCGGCACCGACCACGCCTCGATCGTCTTCGACCGCACCCCGGTTCCCGTGGACCACCGGCTCGGCGAGGAAGGGCAGGGGCTGGCGGTGTTCCTCGGCGGATTCCTTACGCCGTCGCGGATTTCCGTCGCGATGAGCTGCGTCGGCCTCGCCCGGCGGGCCCAGCAGCTCGCCGTCGACTACGCCCGCTCCCGGGTGACCTTCGGCAAGACTTTGACCGAGCGCCAGGCCATCCAGTTCATGCTGGCCGAGAACGCGGCCGACATCGAGGCGGCCCGCCAGCTCGTGCTGCACGCCGCGCGCCGCTTCGAGGAGGGGGCAGAGGACGCGTCCATGCAGTCCTCGATGGCCAAGATGCACGCGGTGACGATGCTGACCACCGTCACCGACAAGGCGTTGCAGATCCACGGCGGACTCGGCTACTGGAAGTCCCAGAAGATCGAGCGCGTCTACCGTGACGCCCGCGCGCAGCGCTTCGAGGAAGGCACCAACGAGGTGCAGAAAGCCGTGGTCTTCCGCGAACTCCTGCGGCAGGCCGGAACCACTGGAGCCGCGCGATGAGCGACAAGCAGTCAGACGACGCCACGATCTCCCTGATCACCGGCGCCTCGCGCGGCATCGGACGGGCCCTCGCGCTGACGCTGGCCCGCCAGGGCGGCACCGTGGTCGTCAACTACAAGAAGAACGCCGACCTGGCCGAGAAAACCGTTGCCGACGTCGAGGAAGCGGGCGGGCGGGGCATCGCGGTCCAGGCCGACGTCGAGACGGCCGACGGTGTGACGGCCCTGTTCGACGAGGTCGACAGGCGCTACGGACGGCTGGACCACTTCGTCTCCAACGCCGCCGCCAGCGCGTTCAAGAACATCCTCGACCTCCGCCAGCACCACCTGGACCGTGCCTATGCCATGAACCTGCGGCCCTTCGTGCTCGGCGCCCAGCAGGCCGTCCGGCTGATGGACAACGGCGGCCGCATCGTCGCGTTGTCGTCCTACGGATCGATCCGCGCCTTCCCGACCTACGCCGCGCTCGGCGCGATGAAGGCGGCGATCGAGGCGTGGGTGCGGTACATGGCGGTCGAGTTCGCGCCGTACGGGATCAACGTCAACGCGGTGAACGGCGGCCTGATCGACTCCGACTCGCTGACCTACTTCTACGGCGTCGACGGCATGCCCGAGATGGACAGCGTCCTGGCTCGCGTCCCCTCCGGGCGACCCGGAACCGTGCAGGAGATGGCCGACACGGTCGCCTTTCTGCTCGGCGACGGCGCCGGCTACCTCACCGGCCAGAGCCTGGTCGTCGACGGCGGCCTGAGCGTGGTCGCGCCGCCGTTCTTCGCCGACGCCGGCGAAGCGCTGCGGCTGCCGCCCCGCCCGACCCGTGATTCCTGATGTACGACAACGTGTTCCGGGCCGGTGCTATCGGCACGATGGAACTCCCGCATCGCATCGTGATGGGCGCGATGCATCTCAACCTGGAGACCAGGGACGATGACGGCACGGCCCTGGCCGCGTTCTACGCCGAGCGCGCCGGCGCGGCGCTCATCGTCACCGGGGGAGTGGCGGTGAACGCCGCCGGCGTGGGCGGCCCCGGGTATGCGGTGATCGGCGACCCTCGAAGCCGTACGGCCCTCGCGGCGGCGGTGCGGGCGGTGCACGACCGCCGTGGGCGGATCGCGCTCCAGCTCTTCCACGCCGGGCGGTATGCCAAGCCCGAAGACGGCGGCGTTCACCCGGTCGCCCCGTCGCCCGTGCACAGCAGCTTCAATCGTTGCACGCCAAGGAAATGACCCACGCGGACATCGCGGCCACGATCGACGACTTCGTCGAGGGCGCGCGCACCGCGCGGGCCCTCGGCTTCGACGCCGTGGAGGTGATGGGCTCCGAGGGCTATCTGATCAACCAGTTCACGGCACCGTTGACCAACCAGCGTGACGACGCATGGGGCGGTGACGCCGAACGGCGGCGCCGGTTTCCGCTGGAGGTGCTGTGCCGGATCCGCGCCGCCGTGGGCCGGGACTTCCCGGTGCTCTTCCGTATCTCCGGGAACGACCTGGTGACCGGAGGAACCCCGGCCGCCGAGGTCACCGCGCTCGCGGTGGCGCTGGCCGGGGCCGGGGCCGACGCGCTGTCCGTCGGCGTGGGCTGGCATGAGTCACCGGTGCCCACCGTGCAGTCCGAGGTCCCCGTCGGCACCTGGGCGGCCAGTGGCAAAGCGCTGAAACGCGCACTGCTGGCCGCCGGCCACCACGACGTCGCCGTGATCACCGCCAACCGCTTTACCAGCATCGCGCAGGCCGACGAAGCCCTGTCCGGCGGCGAGCTGGACTTCGTGGCCATGGCCCGGCCGTTCCTGGCCGACCCGGAGATCGTCGCCAAGTCGGCCGCCGGCCGCCCCGACCAGGTCACCCTGTGCATCGCCTGCAACGAGGCGTGCATCGACCGCTCCTTCGGCGCGGAACCGGTGTCGTGCCTCGTCAATCCCCGGGCCGGGCACGAAGTCGAGTTTCCCTCATCTCGTCGCGGTGGCCGGTCCGGCCGCTACGTCGTGATCGGCGCCGGCATCGCCGGCCTTGAGGCCGCCCGCACGGTGGCCGGCCTCGGCCACCAGGTCGAGGTGTACGAAGCGGCGGCCCAGCCCGGCGGTCAGTTCCGCCTGGCCGCCCAGGTGCCGGGAAAGGCGGACTTCGCCGAGACCATCGGCCACCACGTACAGGAATTGCTCGACGCCGGCATGCCCGTGCACCTGGGCCGTCGCATCGGCGTCGAGGACATCCCGGAGCTGCGGTCGTTCGACGGCGTCGTGTTGGCCACCGGCGTCGTCCCCGCCCGGCTATCCCTGCCCGGCGTGGAGCTTCCCCATGTGCGGGACTACGCCGAGGCTTTCGCCGATCCCGAAGCGCTCGACGGGCGGGTGGTCATCATCGGCGGCGGTGGCATCGCCGTCGATCTGGCCCACACCTTGACCGCCGACCCGAAGGCCAAAGCCACGCCGGAGGAGTTCCTCGCCCGGTACGTCGAGGGCGACAGCATCCCGCGGCACGGCGCGGAGTCGTCCGCGCGGCGTGAGGTCACGCTGCTGCGGCGCGGTCGCCGGATCGGCGAGGGCATCGGCCCCAGCACCCGCTGGGTCGTCATGCAGCACTTGAGGTCCGCCAGCGTGCGGATGCTCACCGGTATCACCTACCGGGAGATCACCCCCGCCGGCGTCGTCGTCACCGACGCGGAGGGCACCGACCGCTCCATCGCCGCCGACCACGTCGTCCTCGCCGTCGGCCAGCTCCCCGTGCAGGATCTCGTCGCGCCGTTGAGCGAGGCCGGTATCCCGGTCGTCACCGCCGGCGGCGCCGTCGGTTCCGACGGCCTCAACGCCGTCCGCGCCACTGCGGAGGGCCTGCGTGCGGCACATCGAGTGGTCGGTCTCAGCCGCTCCGTTCACGGCTCATGAACACGGTCGAGAACTTGTCCAGCAGGTCCTCGCGGTGCCGTACGCCGAGTTTGCGGTAGATCCGGGTCAGGTGCTGCTCGACGGTGCTGGCGGTGATGAACAGCTTGCCGGAGATCTCCCGGTTGGTGTGGCCACAGATCGCCAGCACCGCCACGCGCCGTTCGGCGGAGCTCAGCTCGGCCAGTTCCGGGTGCTGGTCGACCGGTTGTTTGTCCCGCCCGGCCCCCTGCGCGTCCGCGGTGACGAGATCGAGCAGCCGACGCGCCTCGCACTGCTCGGCCATCCGCTGCGCCCGCTTCGACGTGGTCCGCGCCAGGTTCAGCCGCGAGGTCTCCCGGTAGGCGGCCGCCAGCTCGGTGAGCGTGTACGCGAGCTGCAACCGGCTTCCGTAGCGTTCCAACACGTCCGCGGAGGACTTCAGCAGGGACAGCCGCCGGCCTTCGTCCCTCGTGGTCCTGGCGATGAGGCGCAGTGTGATCCCGTGGACGGGCTTTTCCTCGCTGGGGAGCCGTTTCAGCTGTTGCTGGAGGATCTCCCGGGCGCGGGCCACGTCGCCGAGAGCCAGATAGGTCTCCGCCATCCCGCAGCGCCAGGCCACCATCAGGTCGGTCCGGTCGGCGATCGTGGGCGCCTCGCCGCGGAGGGCGGCGCTCATGTCCCGGCAGGTCTCGAAGTCGGCCAGCGCCGCGTGCAGCCGACCGGTCGCCAGGTGGTACCGGCCGCGGGCGTTCACGTACTGCAGGCCGTCCCATCGCTGGTACACCGCGACGGGAACGGGACGGTCGAGCACCTCGGCGGCCTCCTGCGGCCGGCCCATCTCGGTCAGGGTCTCGACCAGCAGTGAGGCGATGACGACGACCTTCGAACCCCATTCGTGCCACGGCTTGTGCGCGAGGGCCGTCTCGAGCAGCCGGTGCGCGGAACCGAGGTCGCCGAGCTCGAACGAGATCTTCGCCTGGACGACGGCCACCAGGGCCTTCCACAGCGGGGACGGATACGCCTCGAGCGCCTCGGACAGCTGGGTGAACCACGGCCGCGCGGCGGGCAGCGAGCCCATGTGGTCCAGCGCGCTGCACGCGAACAGCAGGGTTTCCACGGCCGAGGACTGCACACGGATGCCCTGGAGCACCTGCTCGGCCCAGAAGGTCACCTGGGCCCGGTTGCCCCCGTTCATCGAGTCATGGATCTTGCGCAGGCCGAGGAGGAGCGAGTGGACGTCGGCTCCCGGTCCGTAAGGCTCGTCGGCCGCACTCGACGAGCACAGTTCCACCGTCTCCCAGTCGATCGGCATGCCGTTCCACAGGCTGTAGAGCGCCTCGGCCAGACCGACCTCGACCGGATGCGGTGACTGCGGCGATTTCTCCCGCATGAGGGGCATCAACTCCGCGGCGAACTCCGCGCAGCCGTGCCACAGCGCCACTCGAACCAGAAACGCCAGGTCGGTCGCGTTCAACACGCCGCGGCGGGCGGCGCGGCAGAGCGTCGGCAGCAGGGAGCCGACCAGCCCGGGGTCGGTCAGCCAGGTGGTGCGCAGCAGCAGCATCTCCACGGCGCAGCGCTCATCGGGACCGACGGCCGAGACCTTGGCCAGTTTGAGCAGCCGGCTGGCCATGTCCGTGTCGCCGCCCTTCAGCGCCCGGTTGACCAGGCCGAGGACGAGGGGCAGATCCCACGGTGCGGCAATCCTGCCCGCCGCGGTGAGCTGCTCGACGACCTGCGCCAGGGGCAGGCTGTCCTCGAACAGCACGTGGGCCGCCCGCGAATGCAGCTCGCCCCGCGCGGTGAAACTCTCGTCCTGAAGCAGCGCACGGCGCATTTCCGGCCGCAGACAGCCGCCGACCAGCATGCCGAGGTCGTTGAGCGAGCCGAGGATCCGGCCGGCCGTGGCGGTGTCGATCCCGAGCAGCCGGGCCAGCCGCGGCTGGGTCGCGAGGCCGTCGAGCACGGCCAACGCGTGGGCGCCGCGGCGGATGTCGGGCAGGTCCGTGTCACTGATCATCACCCGGACGCTGTCGTGGAAGTCCGTGTCGACGATCGGCGCCGCCCTGGTCGGCTCGGCCGACGTGAACCACTTGCGCACCAGCAGGTCCACGAGCAGCGGGTTGCCGCCGGTCAGGTCGTGGATGTCGCCGGCCAGCTGTTTGGTCGCGGGAGCCGGGAGCGAAGCGGGGAGCTGCGGCAGGTGCTCCGTGATGCGCCGGGCGATCTGCTTGCGTCCCAGCAGCCACAGCCGGACCACGCTGGTGTACGGCAGCCGCAGGACGTCGGTTCGCAGGTCGTCGCAGTAGGAGACGGCGTGTCCCGTTCGCTCGGCCATGGCCAGCCGGATGCACGTCCCCTTCAGCCGCCGGGCCAGGAAGCGCAGAAACCGTCGGGAGGGGCTGTCGACATAGTTGATGTCGTCGACGGCGATCAGCAGCGGCCGTTTCGCGGTGGCCCGCAGGAGGCGGTCGTACACACGTTCGTTGGCCAGGTCGGACGAGTCGTGGCCGAGTTCGGCGATGGCCGAGGACGAGTCGGCGGTGTCGTCGAGGTCGCCGCCCCCGTCGGCCGCGTCCAGCTGGTCCAGGATCTGCCGCATGACGCCGAAGGGGAGTTGTACTCGTTCAACCAGCCCGTCGCCAACAGGCTGAGCATTCCCGATTCCGTCGCTGATTCACAGATTCGGCTGAGCACGGTGGTCTTCCCTGCGCACTTCGGTCCGCGAAGGAGTAGGAGCCCGCCCTTCGCCTCCCAGGCGTCCAGCTCCGGGGCGCCGTGTTCCGACCCGTACGATCCAAGGAAGCAGCTCACCTCTGGAGATCCTCTCGCAAGAAATACACATGCGCACACGTGTGACCGCTGTGTCGTGCGGCGCGGAAAACCCGCCACGGATCACACGACGGCGCCATCGGCGCAATCGCGGCATTGAGTGTGCGCTGGTCGAGTTCGGCCGGTCACCAGGGACCGCGACAACTCGCGCAGCATTGTTTGTCCACCACGAACTACATGCCTTCGGCCCAGGTCAGGGGGTCATGGACGATATTATTCATGACCGAAAAGAACGCGAGGCCGATAACAGTTGCGCACTCCGAATGGCTTGGCAACACCCCAGTTGCACGTAGCGTGTGATCGTCCGCACCGCATCGCGAAATGCCGTGATCACCTCCATCCCTTGTCGTCGGCGGCCGCGACGCCCCGCCGGATGCGGGGACGGCCTCTTTGATTGTCGTATCGGGCGGTTCGATAAGGCAACTATAGTCCAGATCGACAACGGTCAGTCGCGCCGTGTTCACCTTGAGTTCGTCGGGCTAAGTTCCGTTGCCCGAAGAGTCACCCCGGTTGAAGCGTGTCTGACGTGGGTCTTCCCGGGTACTGCTATAGCCAGCGGTGACGATGGATGTGATGGCGCGACACTAATCCAAAAAGACCGGCCAGGGGCCGGGTGATGGCTTCGATTACGCTTTTCGGTGTGTTGACGGAGCCACATCACTCCCCGGCCGCGCCGTCGAACGGAATGACGTCGCGCAGGCCGCTGCGGCCGGTGATACCCAGTTTGGCGTAGGTCGCGTACAGGTGTTGCGCGACCGTGCGCGGCGACAGGTGCATCCGGTCCGCGATCTCACGGTTGCGCAGGCCGTCAGCGGCGAGCCGGGCGACGCGCTGCTGCTGTCGGGTGAGTGCGGAGAAGTCTCCGGTGGCGACGGGCCCGCCGGCCACACCCGCGGCTCGAAGGTGAGCGCGAGCGCGAAAAGCCAGGGCGCTGGCCTCCAACCGGGTGAAGGACTCGACGGCCTCGGCCAGCAGCGGACGGGCCTCGACCGGGCGGTGGTGTTTGCGCAGCCACTCGGACATGTCCATCACGGCGAGGGCACGGGACAACGGCCAACGCTGGGACACCGGCAGGCGCAGAGCCGCGCGGAAGTGCTTCTCGGCGGTGCGATCGCCGTCGATCAACGCGGCGGCGTGGTGGATGAGCAACGTCATGCGAACCGTGGGCCGCGGGCCGGCGCAGGTGCGCACGGCGGCGAGCACCGGCGCCGCCCGGTCGACCCGGCCCGATCGCCACGCGGCGATCGCCAGCTGACCGATCGCCCGTGGGGACAGGAAGTGGTGCCGCGGACTGCCGTCCGCGTCGAACAGGGCCCGCAGGTGGAGGTAAGCGTTTTCCGGATTGCCCGAGGTCAGCGCGGCCGCGCCCGCGGCAATCAGCACAAGCGCGTGCACGGACCGGTTGTCGTCCAGGTCGACCTGATGCCACACGTCGTCGAGCAGGGCCGTCGCCGCGTCGCCGTCGCCGCGGTAGGCCGTCAACAAGGCTCGCAGCGCGGTCACCTCGACGTGCAGCCGGTCGGCCCGCGCCACGGTCGCGACATGCTGTCCGTACCGGATCATCGCGTCCGCCTCGCGCCAGCGGCCGGTGTCGATCAGCGCGGAGATCATCGCCGGGAAGCAGTCGAGGAACTCGCCGCGCTGCTCGCGCGTGCGCGCGTTGGCGAAGCCCTGCTGGAAGAGTTCGACGGCCAGTTCCGACTCGTCCGCGTGCCAGGCCGCGGTGCCCAGCGCCAGCAGCTGTGTCGGGCTGGTCGACGTCCGGCAGGCGTACTCGATCCGACGGCGCGATTCGGCCGGCAGCCGCCCCGGCGCGATCGCCGCCCTGGCGTAGATCACCAAGTCGCCGCTCAGGTGGCCGGGCCCGGTGCGGACGTTGTGCAGCAGTCGAGATACGGCAGCCCGGTGCGCCGGATCCCCGGAATGGAAGGCGATCGAGGCCGCGACCGCCAGCAGCGACGCCATGAGCAGGCTTCGGGGCGGTGTCTCGGCCAAGGCCGGCGACACCTCCGCGAAAGCGGCGTGTTGGTGGGACAACTGGGAAAGCGCTCGCGCGCAGGCGCAGGCGGCGACCGCGAGCGACTCACGGTCGTCGGTGGTCGCCCGGAGCACCGCGGCCAGTTCACGGGCCCAGCCTGGATCGCCCAGCCGGCCGGCCGCGGTGGTTGCCTTGGTGTAGCGGCGTCTTCGCTCGTCCGGGTCGTCACTGCGCCGGGCCGCGGCCACGTACGCGCAGGTCGCTTCCAACAGCTCGCCGGTGGCCAGGTCGGCGGCGGCTTCGAGCTCAGCCGCGGCCTCGGCCCGGTCGGCGCCGGCGTGGGCCAGGTGCCAGGCTCGCGCGCCGGGATCGTCGGCCGTCACGTCCGCGAGGTCGCTGTGCGCGCGGCGCATCCCCTCCTCGGTGGCCGCGTGCAGCGCCGCCATCCGAGCCAGCGGGTGGGTGAACACGACGTGCTCGGCGACGATGGTCACCACGCCTGACTGCTCGGCCGCCGCCCAGTCGGCCAGCCGCAGCTTGACGCCGGCCGCCCGGGCGATCACCGCCAGCCTCGGACGGCCGTGCGCGGCGGCGGCATAGGTCAGCAGTGCGCGCGTCTGCTCGGGCAGTCGGCCGATCTCGTCCAGAAAGAGCCGGGCCCGATCCGGCAGCGAGGTGTACACGTCATGGCCGACCGCGTGTAGCGCGCCGAGCTCGACGAGGGTAAGCGGATTGCCTTGCGCGCGAACGAGGATGTGACGTCGCGCCAGGCCCGTCGGTGCGCCGGGCCTGCTGTCGAGCAGCCGGGCGCTGGCGTCCAGGGGTAACGGCTCCAGCACCATCGTGGGGATGGTGGCATCGACGGCGGGCGGGGTGGCCTCGCCGACGGCACTCAACACAACAGTGAGCGGCCGCCCGCCGATGTGCCGCTGGACGAACGCGATGGCATCGAGGGACGGCTGGTCGAGCCGGTGGGCGTCGTCGATCACCACGACCAGCGGCGAACGGCTGGTGGCAGCGTCCACGATGGACAGTGCAGCGCTGCGCACGAGCGCCGGGTCGTCCGGCAGGTCGAGTGTCGGTTCGAAGGCCCACGGCGGCTTCATGCCCGTCGCCCGCGCGTCCGAGAGCAGCTGGCGGAGCAACCGGTGCAGGGCGGTGAACGGCCGATCGTGCTCCAGCGGTCGGCCGCGAAGGGCCGCCACGGCCCGATTCCCGGCTGCCGCGTGCTCAGCCGCGAGTTCCAGCAACGTCGACCGGCCGGTGCCGATGTCGCCGAGCACCAGCAGTGACGCGGGCGAGCCGTCCACAATGGACTTGATGCGGCCCAGTTCCCGGTCGCGGCCGACAAGGCGGCTGGCGCAGGCGGTGGCCATCAGCACTCCACCACCGAACGGAGCTGATGGCGGTTGCTGATCCCGAGCTTCGCGTAGGCCTCGCGAAGGTGGGAGTCCACCGTGCGGGCGGAGAGCAGCAGGCGAGCGGCCACATCCTGGTTGCGCATACCGGTCGCCACGAGCTGCACCACCCGGCGCTGCTGCGCCGAAAGCACTGACAGGCGGTCGTTTCCGCTCTCCTCGTCGTCCCCGCCACAGGCACGCAACTCGCCGCGGGTCCGGTGCACGAGCAGCGCCGCGCCGAGCTCGCTGAACGTCTCAAGTGCGGTGGTGAACAGCGGGCGGGCCTCCACGCTGCGCCGCTGGCGGCGCAGCCACTCCGCGAAGTGCAGCTGGGCCAACGCGTGGTCGAACGGCCACTGGTCGGCCCGCGGATTCGCCACGGCCGACACGAAATACCCTTCGGTGTCCGGGCCGTCGCCGAGCAGCGCGGCCGCGTGGCCCAGCCGAAGTCGCTGGCGGGCGGTCATCTCGGGCTGCTCTTGTAGCGCGCCAAGGAGACGGGCGCATTCGCGGTGCTCGCCGACGCGCACGCCGGCCTCCACGAGTTCGACGATCGAGCGGTGGCTGAGGGCAGGGTGCAGCGGCGTGACGTCCGCGCCGAACAACGCCCGCAAGTGGCGATACGCCATGCCGCAGTCGCCGACGGCCAGCGCGGCGAGGCCGGCCGCACGGCGCAGCATTGCCGTGCCGGCACGGTTTTCCTCGGTGGGGACAATTCGCCATGCGCAATCCATGACGTTCGGCGCGGGTGCGCCGCGCTTCGCCGCGAGTTCACCGCGCAGCGCCGCGACCCAGACCTGTGACGCCACGATTTCTCGTGCCCCGGCGAAGTTCGCCAGTGTCGTCAGCATGGTGGCGGCCGTGTCCCATGCCCCGGTGTCCAGCAGCGCCTGCATCAGGTGTAACACCCACGGCCCGGTGAGCTCGACGCCGTCCTGCTCGACCAGTTCGGTGAAGACCGGCGCCAGATGCGAGACGCAGGCCGCGCTTTCGTCGGCGTACCAGGCGATCTCGCCGACGGCCGTCAACCAGGAACGCGACGGCTCGGCCGGTACCGGCAGGTCGGTCAGCTCCAGGGCACGCCAAGGCTCGGTGCGTACCCGCACGACCGCCTGCGCGATCTGGTCGGGGATGTCCGGCAGCAACTCCGCCACCGCCGTCCGCTGATCCGGCAGACCGGACCGGAAGGCGATCTCACTCAACACCGGGATCCCGTCCGAGGACACGCGGCTGTGCAGGTGGGCGAACGCCTCCCGCTGTCGCCCGGCCAGCGACAGCGCCTGTCCGACGTGCCGGGCGGCCTGGTTCAACGCCTGTGGATCGTCAGTACGGGCCAGCAGTTCGGTGTGCAGTTCACGCACCCACGCCGGCGCGCCGAGCCGGTCCGCCGCGGCCATCGCGCCGAGATACCGGCGTACCTGCTGCGCCGGTTCGGGACTGCACTCGGCGGCGCGTTGCAGCGCTTCGGCCTCCGCACAAGCGTCCTGCTCCGGCGCCGTGGCCTCCAGGGCCGCCGCGACTGTCTCGTCGCTCGCCAGACACGCCTGCCCCAGGTGCCACGCCTGGCGATCGGCCGGCGTGGCGCCGTCACGAGCGATGTCCAGGTGAGCCTGTTGACGTTCAGCGGCGGTCGCCCGCCAGTAACATGCCGTCGCGGCAAGGGGATGCTCGAAGCGGACCTCGCCGTGCTCGAGTCGGACCAGCCCGGCGGTCTCGGCCGGCTTCCAGTCCATGAGGTCCGCCGGGGTGACGGCGGTGGCGCCCGTCGCGGCGCGGAGCACCAGCGAACGGGTTCGGTCCGGCAGACCCGCGCTGCAAACGTCGAGCATTTGTCGGATCCGTGTGAATCCCCGGCCACCGGCGTGGGCACGGCACAATTCGACAATCGCCAGGGGATTGCCGGCGGCCTCGCGCAGGATTCGCAGCCGGGTCCGCCCGCTGGGCCGGTGGGGCTGCGCATCGGCCAGCCGGGCCGCGTCGGCATCGGTCAGCCGGGACAGCTGGAGCACCGGCATGGTCGTCCCGATGCCGACCGGCGGCCGCCGGGCCGAGATCAGCAGGGTGATCGGGACGGCGCTGGTGTGCCGGCCGATGTGGCCGAGCAGCCGGGCCGAGTGCCGGTCGAGGTGCTCCGCGTCGTCGACGGCCAGCAGCAGGGGAGCCTCCAGGCCGGCCTCGACCAGCGCGGCGGCGACGTCCTCGCCGGCCACCTCGGACCACGCCGGCTGATTGCCGAGGACGGCCAGCAGCTGATGCAGGGCCCCGAACGGCACCTCGGCCTCGGCGGCGTTCGCCCGCACGTGCAGCACCCGGGTACCCTGCGCGGTTGCGTCGGCGATGCCCGTCGCCAGCACGGCCGTCTTGCCGGACCCGACGCCGCCCAGGACGAGCAGTGCACGGAATTCCCTCCGCCCCTCGGACACCGCGGCGACAACCCGCGCGCACTCGGCCTCTCGCCCGATCGGGCGCAGGTCGGGCGGGCTGTGCATGCTTCCTCCTCGTGCGGTCGCCGCGGGTATCGGGTACGGGTGTTCGGCCCGCCATGCCGGGTCAAGTCAATTCGCCGATGGCCGGCCGGGCGTTGCGTGTATCGGAGAAGAATTGATGGACAACCCCTTGAGTTGAAATCGGTTCCATGATGCCGGCGTTCGATGGTGTCCGGCATCGGTGGAACGACTCAACGTGGGTGGTCGAGCCGATGGTCGTGGCGAAGTTCCCAGGTCACAGCCTTGCGTGCGCCTCGACGCCCGGTGGCCGCGTAGGGATCACAGGGGCGGACGGACCAGGAAATCTGCCCGAACATGACGGATGAAGAACTTTCAAATACCGCGGGGCTGGATCGTCAAAAGTTAAGCGCGGCGACGTGTTCATCTGGAACTTGATGAAACAACCGTGGCCTGGCCGGCACTGGAGCGGCGGCGGCGACAGCGGCGCGGGTTCGGGGCGATGACATGGCTGGCGGGCCTCCATCGTTAGGAAAGTTTCCTAACGTATTGAAGCATCCGCGGCCGCCCCTGTCACGAGATCAACTTCGCGCCCCCGCTGTGCCGGCGACGGGCGTGCGAGGACTGCTCGGCTCGCCCAGCCGCGGCGAGATCGCTCAGCGTACGGCCGACACGCGGTAGATCAGCAGGCCGCTGGCCACACTGACGATCCCGGCCAGTGCGAACAGGACCTGGTATCCGCCAAGGCCGCTGATGACCAGGCCGGCCAGCAGCGGTCCCACGGTCTGCGGTCCGAACAGGCCGATGTTCATGATGCCCAGGTCCCGGGCGCGGTTCTCGGCCGCGGGCAGCACGGTCGTGATGATCGCCTGGTCGACGGCCATGTAGGCGCCGACACCGAGGCCGAACAGCGACGTCGCCACCAGCGCGGTGCCCGGGCCCGGCGCGACCGCGATGACCGCGCAGCCCACCGCCTGGCCGGTCGCGCCCCACGCGACGAACGCCCGGCGCCGGTCCCACCGGTCGGACAGCGCCCCGCAGACGTAGACCGAGACGAGCGTCCATCCCAGGTAGACCATGGTCAGCAGCAACAGTTCCCGGTCCGGGTCGGGCACCCGCAGCTCGTCGGTGATGAAGTACAGCATGTAGCTGGTGGCCAATGTGTTGGCCAGGTTGATCAGCACCCGGGTGCTGAAGGTCCAGGCGAACCCCGGGTTGTCCCGGATGCTGACCGCGAGCTCGCGGAGGCCGCCGTCGCCCTCGGACCGTGTCGCGGCGGTGTCGCGCTGTTTGAGCACGAACGGCGTGACGAGCACCAGAACCGCGGCCGCGAGCAGCGCGTAGCGCGCGAAGTCGCCGGTGATCGAGGTCAGGGCGGTCAGGCCGATGACCATGCCGACCGCCTGCGGCCCGAACATCGCGCTGGACACGGTGCCGCGCTGGGACTCGGGAACCTGGTCGGCCACCAGCGCGGTGAAGGCGACCGTGGCCATGGAGAAGCCGATCGAGCACACCAGCCAGCACACGCCGATGCCGATCCAGTGCGTCTGCGGGCCGGTGGCGACCAGGCCGCCCGTGAAGAGCGCCGCGCCGCCGGCGATCCAGATCCGCCGGCGGCCGAAGGGGGACCGGGTCCGGTCGCACAGGGTGCCGAACAGCGGCAGCGTCACCAGGCCGGCGACACCGCACACGGCGTTGATGACGCCGAAGTCGGTGATCCGGCCGGCCGGATCGACCCGGGCCAGCTGGTCGGGCAACGCGAACTGCTGCGGCCCCAGGTAGGCCATCCAGAGTCCGAGCCAGGCCAGCGAGTAGCGGACGATCCAGGCCCGGGACACGGTGCGGACGGGAGGGGTCTGGGTGGCGGTGAGGGCGGTCTTCTCGGGCGGCAACGGTCTCACCAGGTGACCGGAAGGGCCTTGGCCCCCTGGACGTCGAAGGTGTTGCGGAAGACCACCTCGTCGAAGGGCACCGCCAGTCGCAGTCCGGGGATACGACGGAACAGGGTCCCGTACACCACTTCCAGCTCCATGCGGGCCAACTGCTTGCCGATGCACGTGTGGATGCCGGCCCCGAAGCCGAGGTGCTGCCGGGGGAGCGCCGGATGTCCAGGGTGTCGGGGTCGGTGAAGACCTTCTCGTCCCGGTTGCCCGCGCTGATCAGGCAGATGATGCCGTCGCCGGCCTTGATGGTCTCGCCGGCGATCTCGATGTCCGCGGCGGCAACGCGCTTGGACGCGAACTCCGTGACGACCGTGTAGCGCAGGAGCTCCTCCACCGCCGCCGGCGCGAGGTCCGGGTTGGCGATCAGCGCCGCCGCCTGCTCAGGATGCTGGAGCAGAGCCAGAATCCCGTTGGTGATCATGCTCCTCGTGGTGTCCAGCGCCGCCGCGACCAGGGTCACCGACTGGATGAGCACCGAGGGGCGCGACAGCTCGCCCTGCCGGTGGTAGCCGACCAGGGTGCTGATGATGTCGTCGCCCGGGTCGCTCTCCTTGAGCGTGATCAGGTCCTCCATGTACTTGAACAGCTCGGCCCGCGCCGCCATGGCGCCGTCCAGCCCGGAGTCCTCGTCGAACAGCCGCGGCACCAGGCTGATCAGGCGCTGGTCGGCCGGGGGAACACCCAGGATCCAGCCCAACGCGGTGGCCGGCACCGGCATGGCCAACGCCGCCACCAGGTCCACCGGCCGCGGACCGGCCATGATGTCGTCGATCAGCCCGTTGACGAGCGCTTCCAGCTCGCCCCGCATGCCCTGGATCTTCTTGACCAGGAAGCCCTGGCCCAGCATGCGTCGCATCGCGGTGTGCTCGGGCGGGTCCATCCGGCCGACCGGCGTCACGCCACCGGTCAGCACGACGGTCTTGGCCTGCTCGCTCAGCCACGGATACCCGGGCTGGGTGTTGTCGACGCTGATACGGGGGTCGGTGAAGATCGAGCGGATCTCGTCGTAGCCGGTGATCAGCCACACTTCCTTGCCGTCCCACAGCCGCGCCTTGGCGACCGGCCGCTCGGTGCGCAGCTCGGCGTACTCGGGCGGTGGGTCGAGCGGGCAGCCTTTGGCTTTCTGCATGGGAAAGGCGGGCAGGTCGGACGAGAGCTGCGACATGGCTGATCGGTCTCCTAGCGTAGGAATCACTGGCCTGGGATGCTCACTCGTACTGGCTCAGGAAGCGCTTGCCGTCCAGCTCGGCCGACGCGAGATTCCGGCGCGCCCGGTCGAGCAGGTACTCGTTGCTGAGCTCACCGACGTTGCCGATGTCGTTGCCGACCCACTCGCGCCGGGCGTAGATCCAGGCCTCCGCGGCCGCCCGGAACTTCAGCAGCGCGCCGAGGTAGCGCAGTTCCGACTCGGCCACCGGAGCCTTCGCGACGTAGCCGCGCAGCAGCGGGCCGACGTTCACCGGCTTCTCCAGATAGCTCAGCGCGGTGGCCACGTCGAACAGCAGCGGACCGTGCATGACCTCGCCCCAGTCGAACAGCCCCATCGAATCGGTCCGCACGCGGAACGTGTTCATGCTGGCGTCGGCGTGCAGCAGGCCCATCGTGACGTTGTCGGACACCGTCTCGTGCGCCTCCCGCATGGCCTCCTGGATCCACGGCTTGTCCTCGAGGAACGGCGCCGGATCGACCATCAGCACGTCCAGGTGGTGCCAGCTCATGATGTCCGGCGGGACCGGGGTGCCGACCAGTGCGGTGTGGACGGCGCCCAGCGTCTCGCCGGCCAGCCGCATGTGCACGGGATCGTTCTCGTCGGCCCGACCGCCGTCGACATAGCGCAGCAGCGCCCAGCACCAGTCGCCGTCGTACGCGGTCACCGCGCCGTCGATGGTCGGCAGCGCCGCGCCGGCGGGAATCCCGTGCTCCTCCACCACCTGCGCCACGGTCAGGCCGCTGGTGAACTTCGGACCCTGGGCGACGGGCACGCATTTGGCCACGTACCGCTCGGAGTCGGAGCCGACCAGATACGTGTACGAGTGGAAGCCGAGGTCGACCGGATCGCGGTCCCAGCTCAGGACCCGTAGATCGGCACGGCCCCACAGGAACAGCGGTACCTCGTCGGGTAGCGGCTCGGCTGGGAGAGAACTGTTGGCTGCCACTGTATTCATGCTCCGTACTCGGTGGATGAGTCTGTCTCGCCTCGACAAACGTGCCGGTCGGCCGCCGGGCCGGACAACCCCCTACGGCCCCTCAATCGGGGTCCGGCCACCCGCGCCGGCCGGCGTTTGCCGGTAGGACAACCGGATCGCGGCGGCGGGACAGCCGGCGACGGCCTCCTCGACCACGCCGACCAGGTCCGGGCCGGGGGATTCGACCAGCACGACGCCGACGCCGTCCTTGTGCCGCTGGTCGAAAACCTCGGGCGCGGTCAGGACGCACTGCCCCGAGGTGACGCACCTCGACTGGTCGAGGTGCACACGCGCGTACGCCATCGCTGTCTCCTTGCTCGTCATGCGTGGGGGCGGAAACGGTTGACACCGGCCAGATGCCGCTCGCGCAGCGCCGTGTCCCGGACGCCGAGCCCTTCGGTGGGGGCCAGGCACAGCACGCCGACCTTGCCGGCATGCTGGTTGCGGTGCACGGCTTGCGTGGCGATGCCGACGTCGGACAGCGGGTACACCGTGGACAGGGTCGGATGGATCATCCCCCGGCCGATGAGCCGGTTGGCCGCCCACGCCTCCCGGTAGTTGGCGAAGTGGCTGCCGATGATCCGTTTGAGCGACATCCACAGATAGCGGTTGTCGTACTCGTGCCGGAATCCGGTCGTCGAGGCGCAGGTGACCACGGTGCCGCCCCGCCGCGCCACGTACACGCTGGCGCCGAAGGTCTCCCGGCCGGGATGCTCGAAGACGATGTCCGCGTCCTCGCCCCCGGTCAGCTCCCGGATGTGGGAGCCGAGACGTTTCCACTCCTTGGGGTCGGGGGTCGATTCGTCCCGCCAGAAGCGGTATCCCTCCTTGGCCCGGTCGATCACGAGCTCGGCGCCGAGTGACCGCACGAGATCGGCCTTGTGCTCGCCGGACACGACGCACACCGGCGTCGCACCGCCGTTCAGCGCGAGCTGTGTGGCGTACGAGCCGAGGCCGCCGGCCGCGCCCCAGATGAGGACCACGTCGCCCTGCTTCATCTGGGCGCCGTTGCGGGAGACGAGTTGCCGGTAGGCGGTGGAGTTGACCAGGCCGGAGGCGGCGGCCTCCTCCCACGTGAGGTGCTTCGGCATCGGCATCAGCTGGTTGGACTTGACCAGGGACAGCTCGGCCAGCCCGCCGAAGTTGGTCTCGAACCCCCAGATCCGCTGCTCCGGGTCGAGCATGGTGTCGTCGTGCCCGTCCGGCGACTGGAGGTCAACGGACAGGCAGTGCGCCACGACCCGGTCGCCCGGCTGCCAGCGGTGCACGCCGGGGCCGGTGCGCAGCACGATGCCGGCCAGGTCGGAACCCACGACGTGGTACGGCTGATCGTGCCGGTCCGCGCCGGGATCGTTGGATCGCGCGTACCGCTGGAGGAAGCCGAAGGTCGGCATCGGCTCGAAGATCGAGGTCCACACGGTGTTGTAG
Source organism: Kutzneria chonburiensis (assembly GCF_028622115.1). Lineage (NCBI taxonomy): Bacteria > Bacillati > Actinomycetota > Actinomycetes > Pseudonocardiales > Pseudonocardiaceae > Kutzneria > Kutzneria chonburiensis. The sequence goes on along the minus strand of NZ_CP097263.1, from coordinate 3,147,896 downwards.
TTGACGGAGCTGGCCATCACCGCGACGAGGACCTCGCCCGGAGCGGGCTCGGGCGTCGGCACCTCCTGTACGCGCAAGGACTTCGCGGGCTCCTTGTCCGCGGTCGCCATGCCCTGGAACATCTCCGACTCGTCCCGCAGGACGACGGCGCCGCGGTAGGACGGCGGCACCGGCAGCGCGGCGAAGTCCGCGCCGACCGCATCGTCCGACAGGGCCGCGCTGACGATGTCCCGCATGAGGTTTCCTCCAGAAGTACGGTGTTTCCGGCTCAGCGCTCGTAGGTCCGCAGTCCCTTGCCGCGCTTGCGGCCCAGGTGGCCGGCCGCCACGAGCTGTTCGAGCGGGCGTGCGGGCAGCAGGCCGGGCTCCCGGAACGTGGTGTGCAGCGTGCGCAGGATCGCCACCGACACGTCCAGGCCGATCACGTCCAGCAGTTGGAGCGGCCCCATGGGATAGCCCAGGCCCGTGGTCATCACGGTGTCGATGTCCTCGGCGGTGACGATGCCCTCGTCGAGCAGGGCCACCGCGCTGTTCAGGTACGGGAACAGCAGCGCGTTGACGATGAAACCGCTGCGGTCGTGGCAACTCACGGGACGCTTGCCGAGCGCGGTGGCCGTCGCGTGCGCCGTGCCGAGTGTCTCGGGCGAGGTCAGCGCCGTCCCTACGACCTCGACGAGCTTCATCACCGGCGCCGGGTTGAAGAAGTGCATGCCGACCACGGATTCGGGCCGGCTGGTCGCCATGGCGCAGTCGATGACCGGCAGACTCGATGTCGAGGTCGCCAGCACGGTCTGCGCCCCACAGGTGTTGTCGAGTTCCCGGAACACCGCCCGCTTGACGTCGATGTCCTCCACGACCGCCTCGATCACCAGATCACAGCCGGCGACTGCGTCCACTGTGGACGAACCGGTCAGCAATTCCATCGACGCGGCAAGCTGCTCCGGCGTCAGCCGGCCCCGCTGCACCGCCCGGTCCAGCGAGTGCTCCACGGTGGCGAGGGCCTCTTTGGCCCGGACCTCGTTGCGGGCCACGAGAATCGTCGGGTAGCCGGCCCGCGCGCAGACCTCGGCGATGCCGGTGGCCATCGTGCCCGAGCCGATCACACCGATGCTCCGCACGGGACGGGCCGTCGAAGGATGGTCATTGGTGTCAGGGGCTTCCGGGGCGGCGTAGTCGTAGAAGCCACGCCCGGTCTTCACGCCGAGCAGGCCGGCCGCGACCATGTGCGTCAGCACGGGTGCGGGCAGGAACCGCCGGTCGCCGGTGCGGTCGTACAGTGCTTCCAACGTGTCACGGGCGACGTCCAGCCCGATCGCGTCCAGATGGGCCAGCGGGCCGCGCGGCAGCCCGCAGCCCAGCCGCATGGCGGTGTCGATGCCGTCACGGGAGGCGTAGCGCTGCTCGTACATCGTCGCGGCGTCGTTGAGATAGGCCATCGTCAGGGCACCGCCGGCGAAACCGACGCGATCGGGCAACGACACCGGGACCTGACCGAGGTCTCGTACCAACGCTTCGACGTCCGTGAGCACGGCCCCGTCGGTCAGCGGCGTGCTCACGACCTCCACGGCGGTCGTCCGGTCGGACAACCCTTGCGGGAACAGGTGCAGCCCCACGGTGCGACTCGGCCGGCCCGAGCCGAAGGCGATGTCGGTCACCGCCAGTCCGGTGGTCGTCGTCGCGAAGACCGTGCCCGGGGCGCACGCCTTGTTCGCCTGACTGAGCACCTCGCACTTGGCCGTCAGCCGCTCGGGCACGGCTTCGATCACCAGGTCCGCCGAGCCGATGTCGTCCAGGCGCGCGGTGAGGTCGACCGGGCCGACGGCAGCCGGATCCGGGACGGAGGTGTCGACGGCGATCACCCGGCGGCCGCTGCGGGCGATCATGCTCGCCAGCGCCGACCCGGTCGTCCCGAGACCGATCACCGCGATGGTGGAGAAGCGCTGAGCCATGGCGTTGCGCCCTTCGAGTCGTTTCCTGGTGCGGGGGTCCTCAGCGGCCGGCCTGCCATCGGACGAGCGCCGCGCCGAACGAGATGCCGCCGCCGAAACCGGCCAGCAGCAACAGCTCCCCGTCGCGGAAGGCGCCCTGCCGGTTGGCCACGTCGAGCGCCACCGCAACGGAGGCGGCGCCCGTGTTGCCGTGCTCGGCGACCATGAGGTGCACCTGGGCGCGGGGCAGCCCGAGGCCGGGCAGCACCTTGCGCAACATCACGCCGTTGGCCTGGTGCGGAATGAAGTGATCGACCTCGGCCGGCGCCACGTCGTGGGCGTCGAGCAGCGTCCGCACCACCTTGGGCAGCTCGGACAGCACGTAGTCGCTGACCGCGCGGCCTTTCATCTGGAAGTAGTGCCGCCGGTCGGCCACGGTCTTCTCCGAGGCCGGCTCGCGGCTGCCGCCGGCCGGCACGTGGACCATGTCGTGCAGCTCGCCGTCGCTGCGCAGGTGCGCGCCGACCAGCCCGTGGCCGGGCCGCACCGGGCCCAGCACGACCGCGCCGGCGCCGTCGCCGAACAGGATGGCGGTGCGGCGGTCGGTGGGGTCGATGATGCGCGAGTAGACGTCCGCCCCGATCACCAGGCCGTACGAGTCCGCCCCGTCCGCGGCCACCAGCCGGGCCGCCGTCACCAGGGCGAACACGAAGCCGCTGCACACCGAGTTGATGTCGAAGGCGGCGGCGGCGTGCGCACCGATCTGGGCCTGGACCAGGCAGGCCGTGGCCGGCTGCGGATGGTCCGGGGTCGACGTCGCCACCACGATCCACTTCAGCTGCCCGGCGGCGATCCCGGCCGCGGCGAGCGCGGCCCGCGCCGCCGCCGCGGCCAGGTCGGACGTGGCCTCGTGCTCGGCGGCGTAACGACGGCTGCGGATATCCGTCTTGGTCTGAATCCACTCGGCGGTCACCCCCGCTCGTTCGGCGACCACCTGATTGGAGACCGTTTCAGCGGGAAGATACGAGCCGGTGCCGAGAATTCCTATCGCGGTCTGTGCTTCCATTCACCGTCACCTCTGTGGTCCAGGCATGGTGGCAAAGCTACGGACCGGAACGTGACCGGGATAACCCCTACCTTCCCCTAGCCCGCCCGTTTCGGCCGGCACTCGGCGGCACCCCCTATCCTTCCCGGCAACCCCCTGTTGTGATTGTGGGCAATTCCCGATTCGATTACGGTCGATATCACCCGTCGAGGTCGCTACGGCTGTTCTTTGTATTCCGTACCTTCTTGCCCCGACTCCCTGGAGGCTGTGGTGGCTAGCTCCGTCACACAGACACGCACGCACGCCGGACAGCAGCCCGAGTGGGACGACCCCGTCGAGGCCGAGCGGGTGCGAGGGATCCTCGCCGACCGACCACCGCTGGTCCGGGCGCAGGACGTCCGCCTGCTCGGTGACCAGCTGGCGCTGGTCGCCCGGGGGGAGGCGCACGTCATCCAGGCCGGTGACTGCGCGGAGAACCCGGACGAATGCACGGCGGACCACGTCTCACGCAAGTCGGCCCTGCTGCACCTGCTCGGCGACACCCTGTCCGCCGAAACCGGCCGGCCGGTCGTCCACGTCGGTCGCATCGCCGGCCAGTTCGCCAAGCCCCGGTCCCACCAGCACGAGTCGGTCGACGGCGTCGACCTGCCCGTCTATCGCGGACACATGATCAACTCTCCGGCCCGGGACCGCTACAGCCGGCGCCACGATTCCCTGCGGATGCTCACCGCCTACGCGACGGCCGACGCCGTCATGGGGCATCTCGGCTGGCGCGGCGGCGCAAGATCTTCGGTGTGGACCAGCCACGAAGCCCTCGTCCTTGACTACGAACTGCCCCTGGTGCGTGACGTGGGCGACGGCCGGCGGTTTCTCGGCTCCACGCACTGGCCGTGGGTCGGCAAGCGCACCAACCAGCTGGACAGTGCCCACGTCGACCTCATCGCGGACGTGATCAACCCCGTGGCCGTGAAGGTCGGTCCGGCCACCACCGCCGAGGAGATCACGGCCCTGTGCGCGCGCCTCGACCCGCGGCGTCGGCCCGGCCGCCTCACGTTCATCGCCCGTATGGGCGTCGATGCCGTGAGCTCGTGTCTTGCCCCGCTCGTCCAGGCCGTTCGCCGGGCCGGACACCCCGTGATCTGGCTGTGCGACCCCATGCACGGCAACACCGTCGTCACCCCCGACGGTCACAAGACCCGGTTGCTGCCGACCATGGCCGACGAAATCCGGGCCTTCGGCCGGGCCGTCACGTTGTCCGGTGGCATCGCCGGCGGCCTCCACCTTGAGGTCACGCCCGACAACGTCCTCGAATGTGCCCGCGACCTGAACGTCTTTGACAGCCCCGATATCCGGCGCACCACGCTGTGCGATCCCCGCCTCAACCCCGAACAGGCCGTCGCGCTCGTGTCTACGTGGCGCTCGTGACCGGCCCGGCGGCGGCCGCCCGCACCTGACCGGCGACGCGGTCCGCCGCCTCGAGCAGGCACACGCCGTCGTCGAGCAGCGCCTTCCCGGCCGCCGTCAGCGACACCGAATGGTGGTCGCGGTCGAACAGCCGCACCCCGAGCTCGCCCTCGAAGACCTTGATCTGCTGCGAGAGGCTCGACTGGGCGATGCCCAGCGTCCCGGCGGCCCGCGTGAAGTGCAGGTGCCTTGCCAGCACGACGAAGTAGCCCAGCTTCTTCAGGTCCACTGGGCCCTCGCGGCGAGTCGCCCGGCGACGAAGTCGGTGACGGCGGTGACGTTCTCGCTGATGAAGAAGTGCCCGCCGGGGAACACCCGCAGGTCGAAGGGGCCGGTGGTGTGCTCCTGCCAGGCCGCCGCCTCGTCCTCGGCCGTACGGGGGTCGTCGGCGCCGGTCAGCACGGCGACCGGGCAGCGGACGGGCGGTTCGGGCGCGAAGTGGTAGCCGCCGAGGGCCCGGTAGTCGGCGCGCAGCGGCTCCATGATCATCTGGAGCATCTCGTCGTCGCCGAGCAGCCGGGGATCGGTGCCGCTGAGCTCGCGGATCTCGGCCAGCAGGCCCTCGTTGCCGGTCAGGTCGACGTTCTCGTCCCGATGACGGGACGGGGCGCGCCGGCCGGACAGGAACAGCGCCGCCGGTGAGGTGCCGAGTTCCCGTTCGAACCGCCGGGTGACCTCGAACGCCAGCAGCGCCCCCATGCTGTGGCCGAAGAAGGCCACCGGGCGGTCCGCGAGCGGCCGCAGCCGGTCGAACAGGAGGTCGGCCAGCACCGGCAGATCGGTGACGCACGGCTCATCGCGCCGGTCCTGACGCCCCGGATACTGCAGAGCCAGGGCGTCGAACCGGTCGGACAGCGCGACGCAGAGCGGCCGGTAATAGCTGGCCGAACCGCCGGCGTGCGGAAAGTGGACGACCGGCAGCGCGCCGGCCGGCCCCGGCCGATAACGGCGGATCCACAGGTCCGAGTCGGTGACCATCTTCGCGTTCAACTCATTACCCCTGCCGCTGGTGTTCTTGGTGGTGTATTCAGACAATCGCAGTCGTCGGCGATCGATTCAAGTATGCCCGGCCGGCCCTTTTGGGGTCGGGGGGTCATAGGGGGTGCTTAGGGGATTGTTCCGCCGGCGCGTTCCGGTGAACTCTGACGTTCGGAACCGGCGGTGTCAGTGGAGAGAACGGATGGTCATGACAGGTGCGGATCGGTCGGACCAGCTGGTGGCCGCGCTCCGGAAGGTCACGCGGGACCTGCGCGATACCCGGCGGCGACTGCGGGCTGAGGAGGAACGCGACGCCGAGCCCATTGCGATTGTCGGAATGGGCTGCCGTTTTCCCGGCAACGTCGACTCGCCGGAAGCGCTCTGGGAGCTGGTGTCCGCGGGCCGCGACGCGATCGGCTCGTTTCCGGTCGACCGGGGCTGGGACCTGGACGCGCTGTTCGGTGCGGCGGCGGACGGCACACCGCCGTCGTATGTGCGTGACGGCGGATTCCTCTATGACGCCGGCCGGTTCGACGCCGCGTTCTTCGGGATTTCCCCGCGCGAGGCGGTGACGATCGATCCCCAGCAGCGGCTGCTGCTGGAGGTGGCCTGGGAAGCCGTGGAACGGGCCCGGATCTCGCCGCGGGACCTGCGCGGCAGCGACACCGGCGTCTTCGCCGGGGCCATGAACCAGGACTACGCCGTCCGGCTGCACGAGTCCGTCGAGGACTTCGAAGGCTTCCTGACTACCGGCAACACCGGCAGCGTGGTCTCCGGCCGGCTGTCCTACACGCTCGGCCTGGTCGGCCCGGCCGTCACCGTCGACACGGCCTGCTCGTCGTCGCTGGTGACCATGCACATGGCGGCCCGGTCGCTGCGCGACCGGGAATGCTCGCTGGCCCTGGCCGGTGGGGTGACGGTGATGTCGATGCCCACGACGTTCACCGAGTTCTGCCGGCAGGGCAATCTCGCCCCCGACGGCCGGGCCAAGTCCTTCGCCGCGGCCGCGGACGGCACGGCGTGGGCCGAGGGTGTCGGCGTGGTCGTGCTGGAGCGGTTGTCCGACGCCGAACGCAACGGACATCCGGTGCTGGCGTTGATCCGCGGCTCCGCGGTGAACCAGGACGGGGCGTCCAACGGCCTGTCCGCCCCGAACGGGCCGTCCCAGGAGCGGGTCATCTGGCAGGCCTTGCGCGACGCCCGGCTGACCGCCGACGAGATCGACGCCGTCGAGGCGCACGCGACCGGCACGCGGCTGGGCGATCCCATTGAGGCCCAAGCATTGTTGGCGACCTACGGTCAGGGCCGGCCGGCCGATCGGCCGTTGTGGCTGGGGTCGCTGAAGTCGAACTTCGGACACGCTCAGGCCGCCGCCGGCGTCGGTGGTGTGATCAAGATGGTGATGGCCATGCGGCACGGCGTGCTGCCGCAGACGCTGCACGTGGACAGGCCCACTCCGGAGGTGGAGTGGTCGGCCGGTGCCGTGCGGCTGCTGACCGAGCAACGTGAGTGGCCGCGTGCGGACCGGCCGCGTCGGGCGGGGGTGTCGTCGTTCGGCGTCAGCGGCACCAATGCCCACCTCATCCTCGAAGAAGTCCGGGAAGCCCCGCAGGACGACCCCGCCGCGGATCTTCGCGGAACGCTGCCGTGGGTCCTCTCGGCCCGTACGGCCGCCGCCCTGCGGGAGCAGGCCGGCAAGCTGCACCGCTACCTGACCGCGCGCCCCGAATTCGTACCGGCTCAGGTCGCCGGCTCGCTGGTGACCACCCGGAGCGCGTTCGACCAGCGGGCGGTCGTCCTCGGCGCACACCGTGACGAGCTGCTCGACGCCCTGGACAGTGCCGCCAACGGTGTGCCGGACGCGCGCGTGGTCACCGGGTCCGCCGTCCGTGGCCGGGACGTGGTCTTCGTCTTCCCCGGCCAGGGCGGCCAGTGGGCCGGCATGGCGCTGGAGCTGATGACCGAGTTCCCTGATTTCGCCAAGACCCTCAACTCCTGCGCCGAGGCCCTGGCCGACCACGTCGACTGGTCCTTGCTGGACGTCCTGCACCAGGCCGCCGGGGCGCCCGCGATGGACCGGGTCGACGTGATCCAACCCGTGCTGTTCTCGGTCACGGTCGCCCTCGCTGACCTGTGGCGTTCCCTGGGCGTCGAGCCTGCGGCCGTGGTCGGCAGCTCGCTGGGCGAGATCGCGGCCGCCTACGTGGCCGGCACGCTGTCGCTGGCCGACGCGGCCAAGGTGGCGGTGCTGCGCAGCCGGGCCCTGCTGGCCCTGTCCGGGCGCAGCGGCATGGTGTCGGTCCCGCTCGGGCGGGCGGAGGTCGAGAAGCTGCTCGCCGCCTGGCCGGACCGCCTGTTCGTCTCCGGGGTCAACAGCCCGTCCATCACCGTGGTCTCCGGCGACACCGAGGCGGTGGAGGAGCTGCTCGCCGTCTGTGCCGCGCAAGGCGTACGGGCCCGGCGGGTCGCCACCGACTGCGCTTCCCATTACCCCGCGGTCGAAGCCCTCCAGGAGCGGCTGCTGGCCGACCTGGCCGACGTCGCACCGAAGCCCGCGCGCATTGCCTTCCTGTCCACGGTCGCAGGGGAGTCGCCGGAGGCCGACACGGTCCCGGACGCCGCGTACTGGTACCGCAACACCCGCCAGACCGTGGAGTTCCAGCCGGTGATCGAGCGGCTGGCCGCCACCGGGGACAAGGTCTACCTCGAGATCAGCCCGCATCCGGTGCTGAAGATGGCGCTGTCCGAGATCCTGGAGGGCGGGGAGTCCGCCGTTCTCGGCACCTTGCGCCGCGACACCGACGAGCGGCGAGCCTTCCTCACGTCGATGGCCGAGGCCTACGTCAACGGCGTTGCCGTCGACTGGGCAGCGTTGCCCGGCCTGGCCGGCGCGCGGCAGGTCGACCTGCCCACGTATGCCTTCCAGCGCGAGCGTTACTGGCCCCGGCCGGCCGGCAACCGTGCACCGGGCGAGTCTGCTGGCCAAGGGGCCGTGGACGCTCAATTCTGGGCGGCGGTGGAGGACGGGGACCTTGGCAGCCTCGATCCGGAGGTGCGGTTCGGCGACGAGACACCACTCAAGGACGTCCTGCCGGAGTTGGCGTCCTGGCACCGGAACGAGGTCGAGAAGACCACAGTGGACGGTTGGCGGTACGTCGAGAAGTGGCGTCCGCTGGACGTGCGCGGCGCGACACCGCACGGCCGGATCCTGCTGGTTCACACCGGGAAAGACATCGCGGAATGGGTTCGGGACAGCCTGCTGGCGGCGGGCTGCACGGTCGACGACGTCCTGGTCGACACCACGGACACGCTCGCCGAACGCGTGAAACAGGCCTGCGCGGACGGGCCCGACCCGGTCGCGATCCTCTCCCTGCTGGCTTTCGACGAGCAGCCGGACGAAGCGTGTCCCTCGGTGCCTCGCGGCACGGCGGCGACCGTCGCCCTCGTCCAGGCGCTCGGCGCCGCCGGGATCACGGCGCCCCTGTGGTGCCTGACGCAAGGCGCGGTCGCGACCGGCGACCGGCTCACCAACGTCGGTCAGGCCCAGATCTGGGGCCTGGGGCGGGTGGTCGCGCTGGAGCACCCCGACCGGTGGGGTGGACTCGTCGACCTGCCGAACGTCCTCGACCCGCACGTGGGAACCCAGCTGTGCACGGCCTTGAGCGGCGCACTCACGGACGAGGACCAACTGGCGCTGCGCCCGGCCGGCATCCTCGCCCGTCGACTCGTCCCGGCCGGCCCGGCCGGCCCGGCCGCAAGGATCGCCCCCTGGCGGCCGGCCGGAACCGTCCTGATCACCGGCGGCACCGGTGCGCTGGGGGCGCATGTCGCCCGCTGGGCCGCCGATCAGGGAGCCGGCCATCTGCTGCTGACCAGCCGACGCGGACCCGAGGCGCCGGGCGTGGCCGAGCTGCGGGCGGAGCTGGCGGCGTCCGGCGCGGCGGTGACCGTCGCCGCGTGCGATGTCGCCGACCGCCGGGCCGTGCGGGAACTGCTCGACGGCATTCCGGCCGAGCATCCGTTGACGGCGGTGTTCCACGCGGCCGGCGTGCTCGACGACGGCATGGCCGACGACCTGGACATCGAAGGCCTGGACGGCGTGCTGGCACCGAAGACCCAGGGGGCGCGGGTGCTGGACGAACTCACCCGTGACGTCGAGCTGTCGGCGTTCGTGCTGTTCTCCGGCTTCGCCGCCACCGTGGGCAGCACCGGCCAGGCCGCTTACGCCGCCGCCAACGCCCACCTCGACGCCCTGGCCCAACGTCGTCGGGCCGACGGACTGCCGGCCACCTCGATCGCGTGGGGGCCGTGGACCGGCGGCGGTCTCGTGGACGAGGAGATAGAGGAGCGCCTGCGGCGGCGGGGCCTGACCGCGATGGAACCCCGGCTGGCCGTCCTGGCGCTGGCCACGGTGCTGTCCGACGGCCCCGCGAACGTGGCGGTCGTCGACGTCGACTGGCGACGGTTCCTGCCGTCGTTCACCGCGTCCCGGCCCAGCGCCCTGCTGCGGGAACTGCACCCGGTCGTGCCCGCGGATCCTGACGTTCCGTCCAGCACCGGCCCCACGCTGGCCGACCGCTTGGCCGGCATCACCGGCGCGGAGCGGGACCGGCTGCTGCTGACGACCGTCCGGACCCAGGTGGCCGTCACGCTCGGCTATGCCGGGCCCGACGCGGTGTCCCCGCGGCAGCCGTTCAAGGAGCTCGGCATCGATTCCCTCACCGCCCTCGAACTGCGCAACGGGCTCCAGGCCACGGCCGGCGTGGCGCTGCCGGCCACGCTGGTCTTCGACCATCCGACCCCGGAGGCGGTTGCCGCCCACCTGGGCCGGACCGTGCTCGGCACCGGGTCGCCCACGTCGTCCTCCTCTTCACCGAGATCGACCGCCTCGGCTCCGCGCTCGGCTCGGCCGACCTCGACGAGTCCGAACGCACCCTCATCGCCACCCGGCTGCGGTCGCTGGCGTCCCGCTGGGACGTCGGTCCGTCCGGCGGTGACGTCGCGCAGACGCTGGCCGACGCCGACAAGGCCGAGGTCTTCGCCTTCCTCGACCGAGAGCTCGGCATCTCGTAGCCCGGGAACCGGCCAGATTCCAGAGATGAGCAGGACATGCGATCCGAAGAACAACTGCTGGACTACCTGAAGCGCGTGACCGCGGACCTGCACGACACCCGGCTGCGGTTGCAGACGGTGGAGGAGGCGTCGCACGAGCCGGTCGCCATCGTCGGCATGGGCTGCCGCTACCCGCAAGTCTCCTCGCCGGAGGAGCTGTGGCAGGTGGTCGCCGAGGGCCGCGACGTCATCGGGGACCTGCCGACGGACCGGTCCTGGAACCTCGACACCCTCTACGACCCCGATCCGGCGACGCCCGGCACCACGTACGCTCGCGAGGGCGGATTCGTCGACACCGCAACGCATTTCGACGCCGGGTTCTTCGGGATCTCGCCGCGGGAGGCGGCGGCGATGGACCCGCAGCAGCGGCTGGTCCTGGAGACGGGCTGGGAGGCGCTGGAGCGCGCCGGCATCCCGCCGACGTCACTGCACGGCAGCGATGCCGGTGTCTACATCGGTACCGGCATGCAGGACCACATCATTCATCTGCAGAAGTCCCGGCAGGAGGCGGAGGGTTTCGTCGGCACCGGCAACGCCATTTCGGTGGTGTCCGGCCGGCTGTCCTACACGCTCGGGCTTGAGGGGCCCGCCGTCAGCGTGGACACCGCCTGTTCGTCCTCGCTGGTGGCGCTGCATCTCGCGGTCCAGGCCCTGCGGGCCGGCGAGTGCTCGCTGGCCTTGGCCGGCGGGGCGACGGTGATCAACACGCCGGTGATGTTCGTGGAGTTCAGCCGGCAGCGCGGCTTGTCCCCGGACGGCCGCTGCCGGTCCTTCGCGGCCGACGCGGACGGCACCGGGTGGTCGGAAGGCGTAGGCGTGCTTGTCCTGGAGCGGCTGTCGGACGCGCGGCGGCACGGGCGTCAGGTGCTCGCCGTCATCCGCGGCTCGGCGGTCAACCAGGACGGCGCCTCGAACGGTTTGACGGCGCCGAATGGTCCGTCGCAGCAACGGGTGATCCGGCGGGCGTTGACCGCCGCCCGGCTGGCCGCCGACGAGATCGACGCCGTGGAGGCGCACGGCACGGGGACTCGGCTGGGAGATCCCATTGAGGCACAAGCATTGTTGGCGACCTACGGTCAGGGCCGGCCGGCCGATCGGCCGTTGTGGTTGGGATCGCTGAAGTCGAACATCGGGCATGCGCAGGCCGCCGCGGGTGTCGGCGGTGTGATCAAGATGGTGATGGCGTTGCGGCATGGGGTTCTGCCGCGGACGTTGCACGTGGACGAGCCGACGCCGGAGGTGGACTGGTCGGCCGGTGAGGTGCGGTTGCTGACCGAGCAGCGGGAGTGGCCGCGCGCGGATCGGCCGCGGCGGGCGGGTGTGTCGGCGTTCGGTATCAGCGGCACCAACGCCCACCTGATTCTTGAGGAAGCCCCGGACCACGAAGACGTTGCCGCACAGGCACTTCCGCACCTGCCGTGGGTGATTTCCGGACGGAGCAAGCAGGCGCTGCGGGCGCAGGCGGCGCGGCTGCGGGACTGGGCCGCGGCGCATCCGGACGTGGCAGCCGAGGAAGTCGGTCTGGCCCTGGCCACGCGGCGGTCGGTATTCGACCACAGCGCGGTGATCATCGGCGCCGACCATGGCGAACTGCTGAGCGGGCTGTCCGCCCTGAGCGAGGATCGGCCGGCGTCGGGCGTCCGCCTGGAGACGGCGGCCGGCGGCGGTCTGGCCTTCGCGTTCACGGGACAGGGCTCCCAGCGCCCGGGCATGGGACGCGGCCTGTACGAGAATTTTCCCGTGTACGCCAAGGCATTTGACGAAGCGTGCGCGGCGCTGGACCCGTATCTGGAGCATCCGCTGGCGTCGGTCGTCCTCGGCGACGATCACGCCGAGGCGCTGACGTCGACGGCCTACGCGCAGCCGGCCCTGTTCGCCGTGGAAACGGCGCTGTTCCGGCTGATGGAGTCGCTCGGCGTCCACCCGAGTGTGCTGATCGGGCATTCGGTGGGCGAACTGTCCGCCGCCCACGCGGCCGGCGTCCTCTCCCTGTCGGACGCGGCCCGGCTCGTGACGGCCCGCGGGCGGCTGATGCAGTCCGTGGCCGAGGACGGGCGGATGCTGGCGATCCAGGCCTCGGAGGACGAGGTGGTGGCCGAGCTGCCGCCGGCCGACGGCGTGGCGGTGGCCGCGGTGAACGGGCCCGAGTCGGTGGTGGTCTCGGGCCGCACCGAGGCCGTTGCGGTGCTGGCGAAGAAGTTCGCCGGCCGTCGGACCCGCTACTTGGACGTGAGCCACGCCTTCCACTCGCCGCTGATGGATCCGGTGCTGGACGAGTTCACCCGGATCGCGGCCTCGGTCACCTTCCGGCCGGCGACGATTCCCGTCGTCTCCAACGTGACCGGCGAGCTGGTCGGCGACGACCGGCTCGGGGACCCGGCCTACTGGGCCGACCACATCCGGGCCACGGTCCGGTTCGCCGACGGCGTTCGGACGTTGGCCCGCGAGCAGGTGGACACCGTGCTCGAACTGGGCCCGGACGCCGCGCTCACGGCGCTCGGCGGCGACATCCTCGACACGGCCGCTTTCATCGCCACCCTCAGCCGCAAGCACGACGAGACGTCCACCTTCCTGACGGCCTTGGCCCGCCTGCACGCCCGCGGCATTCCCGTCCAGTGGCCCGCCATGCCGTCGGAATGGCCGGACCTGCCCACGTACGCCTTCCAGCGGGAGCGGCACTGGCTGGACGGCGTGGCGGAGACCGACGTCGCGGGCACGGGCCTGACCGGCATCGGCCATCCGCTGCTGCTGGCCGAGACCGCGCTGCCGGGCGCGGATGGCGTCGTCCTGACCGGCCGCCTTTCGTTGCAGGATCATGGCTGGCTCGCCGATCACGCCGTGATGGGCGTGGTGCTGGTGCCCGGCGCGGGGCTGTTGGACATGGCGTTGACCGCCGCCGGGCACGCGGGCTGCACCCAGGTCGAGGAGCTGACGCTGGAGAGCCCACTCATCCTTGACGAGCAGGGGGCCCGCTCCGTGCAGGTGCTGGTCGGCGCGGCCCAGGAGTCCGGCCGGCGGGCGATCACGATCCACTCGCGGCCGCAGGACGGCGATGCCTGGACACGCCACGCCACCGGGCTGCTCGGTATCGGCCCGCAGGACGAGCCGGACTCCACGGAAGCCTGGCCGCCGACCGGCGCCGTTCCCGTCCAGGTCGACGATCTCTACCTCCGGCTGACCGAGGGCGGCGTCGACTACGGACCGTCGTTCCGGGGACTGCGGGCCGCCTGGCGGCTCGGTGAGGAGTTCTACGCCGAGATCGACCTCCCGCACCTGTCCGATGTGGACCGATTCGCGCTGCATCCCGCGCTGCTGGACGCGGCACTGCATTCGCTCGCCCTGCCCGGCGCGATCCTCAGCACGGGTCAGGCGCACCTGCCGTTCTCGTGGACCGGCGTGCGGCTGCACGCGATGGGGGCCGACGCTTTGCGCGTACGGGTCCGGGCCACGGGGGCGAGCAGTGTCAGCCTGGCGCTGTCCGACGCCACTGGCCGTCCGGTCGCGACCGTCGGCGAACTCGCCCTCCGTCCGGTGTCCCAGGAGCAGTTGCGGAGCGCTGAAGGCACCTCCCTCTACACCGTGGAATGGCCGGCGAAGGAGCTGCGCGCGGAGACACAGACCTGGGCGCTGGTCGGGGATGCCGCTGAGTTCGAGGGCGTGCGGCGTTACAGCAGTCTCGCGGCGATCGACGACGTTCCGGAAGTGGTTCTCGTGCCGTGCTTCCCGCCGGCCGGCTCGACCGACCTTGTCGTACGGGCGCATGACTACGCCGCGACCGTACTCGGCATCGTGCAGACATGGTTGGGGGACAAGCGTTTCGAGTCTTCCCGGCTCGTGCTGGTCACCCGGGGCGCGGTCATGCCCGACGCCGACGACGAACTGGGCAGCCTCGCTTGGGGCCTGGTCCGGTCCGTGCAGAACGAGCATCCGGGCCGGGTGGTGGTGGCCGATATCGACGACGATCCGGCGTCCTGGTCCGCGCTGCCCGGGGTGCTCGCCGACGACGAGCCCCAGGTGGCCGTGCGCGGTGGCGTCACCCACGTGCCGCGCCTGACCCCGGCACGCGCCACGGCGGAGCGGCCGGTTCCCTTTGACAGCAACGGAACCGTGCTGGTCACCGGCGGCACGGGAGGGCTCGGCAGTCTGCTGGCCCGGCACCTCGTCGTCCAACACGGTGTGCGGCATCTGCTGCTGACCAGTCGTCGCGGTCTTCACGCGCCTGGCGCCGTCGACCTCGCCGACGAACTGACCGAGTTGGGCGCGGAGGTGACAGTCGCCGCGTGCGACATGGCTGACGCCACCGCCGTCGAGGACCTCATCGGCTCGGTGGCCGCCGGCCATCCGCTCACCGCCGTGATCCACACCGCCGGTGTCCTGGACGACGCCCTGATCGAGGATCTCACGCCGGAACGGATGAGCACGGTGTTGCGGCCGAAGGCCGATGCCGCCGTCGTCCTCGACCGGGCGACCCGGCACCTGGATCTGGCCGCGTTCGTGCTCTACTCCTCGGTCGGCGGCACCTTCGGT
Source organism: Kutzneria chonburiensis (assembly GCF_028622115.1). NCBI lineage: Bacteria > Bacillati > Actinomycetota > Actinomycetes > Pseudonocardiales > Pseudonocardiaceae > Kutzneria > Kutzneria chonburiensis. Next base: position 3,132,843 of record NZ_CP097263.1, on the reverse strand, counting down.
GGCCCGGGCCAAGGCAACTACGCGGCCGCGAACGCCTTCCTGGACGCGCTGGCCCAGCGCCGTCGCGCCGACGGCCTCCGCGGACTCTCGCTGGGCTGGGGGCTGTGGAGCGACACCACCGGCATGGCCGCCGAGATCGGCGCCACGCACGTGGACCGGCTCAACCGCTCCGGACTGGTCACGATGTCCCCGGCCGAGGCGCTGGCGCTGTTCGACACGGCGATCCGTGGCGAGTACGGGCCGCTGGTCCTGCCCGTGCGGCTCGACCTGCCCGCACTCCGGTCCCGCGCCACTGCGGGGCGCTGCCGTCGGTGCTGGCCGATGTGGTCCGCGTCCCGGTGGGCCCGACCCGTGCCGCGAAGAGCGGCAAGGCGTCCGGGGTCACGCTGCGGGCGAGTCTGTCGGGGCTGTCGCAGGATGAGCGCCGCCGGATGCTGCTGGGCGTCGTGCACGAGAACGTGGCCGCCGTGCTGGGTCACCGTCAAGGCGGGGCAATCGACGACGAACAGCCGTTCAAGGATCTCGGGCTCGACTCCCTGACCGCGGTGGAGCTGCGCAACGGCCTGGCCGCCGCCACCGGCCTGACCCTCCCGGCCACCCTGCTGTTCGATCTGCCCTCGCCGTCGGCGCTGGCCGACCACCTGCTGACCCGCCTTGGTGTGCCGGAGGGCAAATCCCCGGTGGCCGAGGCGGTCGACCACCTCGCGGCCCTGCTCGGTGACGTCGAGGACCTCGAACGCAGCCAGGTCACCGCCCGGCTGCGCGCCCTGCTCTGGCGGCTCGACGACGGGGCCGAGGGCACAACGGACCCGGCCATCGCCGCTGACGACGACATCTTCGCGCTCGTGGACCGGGAGCTGGGCCTGGCGTGAGCCAGGTCCGAACCCGTCGAGCCCCGAACCTCCAAGGAGCACCCCGTGTCCACCGCGCAGCCGACCGAAGAGAAGTACCGCGACTACCTCAAGCGGGTGACCGCCGACCTGCGGCAGACCAAGCAGCGTCTGCGAGCCGAACGGGACCAGGCCGCCGAGCCCATCGCCATCGTCGGCATGGGCTGCCGGTTCCCCGGCGGCGTGCGGTCGCCCCAGGACCTGTGGGAGCTGGTGGCGGCCGAGGTCGACGCCATCGGCCCGCTGCCGGCCGACCGGGGCTGGCCGCTGGACACCCTCTACGACCCCGATCCGGACCGGCCCGGCAAGAGCTACGTCATGGAGAGCGGGATCCTGCACGACGCCGCCGGATTCGACGCCGAGTTCTTCGGCATCTCGCCGCGTGAGGCCCGCGCGATGGACCCGCAGCACCGGCTGCTGCTCGAAGTCGCCTGGGAAGCCCTCGAACACGCGGGAATCCCGCCGACCTCGGTACGGGGCAGCGCCACCGGCGTGTACGTCGGGCTCTCGCCCTTCGGCTACGGACCCCAGTCGGCCGAGGTCCCCGCCGACGCGGAGGGCCACGTCGTGACCGGCGGTGCGCCGGCCGTTGCCTCGGGACGCATCTCGTACCTGTTCGGTCTCGAAGGACCGGCGATGACCGTCGACACCGCCTGCTCGGCCGGGCTGGTCGCGCTCCATCTGGCGTGCGAGTCGCTGCGCCGGGACCAGTGCGACCTGGCCCTGGTCGCCGGGGCGGCGGTGATCGCCACCCCGATGGTCTTCACGGAGTTCAGCAAGCAGCGGGCGCTGGCCCGGGACGGGCGCTGCAAGGCGTTCTCGGCCGACGCCGACGGCACCAGCTGGTCGGAGGGCTGCGGTGTGCTCGTCGTCGAGCGGCTGTCCGCGGCCCGCCGCAACGGCCACCAGGTGCTGGCCGTCGTCCGGGGCTCGGCCCTCAACCAGGACGGCGCGTCGAACGGCCTGACGGCGCCGAACGGGCCGTCGCAGCAGCGGGTGATCGAGGCCGCGCTGACCGCCGCCCGGGTCGCCGCCGACCAGGTGGACCTGGTGGAGGCGCACGGCACCGGCACCCCGCTCGGCGACCCGATCGAGGCCCAGGCCCTGCTCGCCACGTACGGACAGGGCCGCGCCGCCGACCGCCCGCTGCGGCTCGGCTCGCTGAAGTCCAACATCGGCCACACCCAGGCCGCCGCCGGCATCGCCGGGGTCATCAAGACCGTCATGGCGATGCGGAACGGCATCATGCCCAAGACCCTCCACGTGCAGCGGCCGACCACGCAGGTCGACTGGTCGGCCGGCCGGGTCGAGCTGCTCCGCGAGGCGCTGCCCTGGCCGGACGTCGACCGGCCCCGCCGGGCCGCGGTGTCCGCGTTCGGCGTGAGCGGCACCAATGCCCACGTCATCCTCGAACACGACGCCCGCGCCGCGGAGCCCGACACCGAAGCCGGGCCTCGGGGGCCTGTTCCCGTTGTCCTGTCGGCGAAATCGCCCGCCGGTCTCGCCGCGCAGGCGGACCGGCTGCACCGGCACCTGCTGGCCACGCCCGACGCGGAACCGGCCGACGTCGCCTGGTCGCTGGCCACGACCCGCGCGCATCTGCACCATCGGGCCGCGGTGGTGGCCTCGGACCGCACGGCCCTGCTGGCCGACCTGCGGCGCCTGGCCGACGGGGCCGACCTGCCGCGCACGGTCGTCGCCGGCCGGGCGGCGGCGGGTCGGAAGGTGGCCCTGATGTTTCCGGGCCAGGGTTCGCAGTGGCCGGGTATGGCCCGCGAACTGCTCGCGTCGGCCCCGGTGTTCGCCGAGTCGCTGCACGAGTGCGCCCGGGTGATCGACGAACTCACCGACTGGTCGCTGCTCGACGTCATGACCGGCACCGATGACCAGCGCTTCGACGAGGTCGACGTCCTCCAGCCCGTCCTGTTCGCGGTCATGGTCTCCCTGGCGAAGCTCTGGCGCTCCTACGGCGTCGACGTCCATGGCGTGGTCGGCCACTCCCAGGGGGAGATCGCGGCGGCCTACATCTCGGGCGCGCTGTCGCTGGCCGACGCCGCCCGGATCGTGGTCACCCGGTCCCGGCTCCTGACCAAGGTCGCCGGCCGTGGCGGCGCGCTGGCGGTCGGGCTGTCCGAGCAGGCCGCCATGGACCGGATGACGCCGGAGGGCACGCTGTCCATCGCCGCGGTCAACGGGGCGGATTCGGTCGTCGTCTCCGGCGAGGCCGTTGCGCTGCGGGCTTTCCAGGACGGCTGCGAGGCCGACCGGGTGTGGTGCCGGCGGGTCGACGTCGCCGGCATCGCCGCGCATTCGGCCGAGATCGAGTCCGTACGGGACGAACTCCTCGCTGCCCTGCAAGGCATCGAGCCACGCGAGGCGGCCGTGCCGTTCTACTCGACGGTCACCGGCACCCGGCTCACCGGCCGGGAGCTGGCTCCCGAGTACTGGTACCGGAATCTGCGGGAGACCGTGCGATTCCTGGACGTCACCGAGCTGTTGGTGGCCGACGGCTTCGGCTTCTTCATCGAGACCAGCCCGCACCCGCAGCTGACGGTCGGCACGAACCAGACCCTCAAGGCCTTCGGGTCCGACGGGACGGTCCTCGGTTCGCTGCGCCGCGACTCGGGCGGTCCGGAGCAGATGCTGCTGTCCCTGGCGGAGGGCTACGTCAACGGCCTCCCGGTGGACTGGACGCGCGTGCTTTCGGGTCGACGGATTCCGTTGCCTACCTACGCCTTCCAGCACGAGCACTACTGGCTCACGGACACCGCCGGCGCGGTGACGGAGACCGATGCCCGGTTCTGGGACGCCGTAGAACGCGAAGATCTGGGGCTGCTGGCGCAAGAACTCGGCACGGACGCGGGCATCGCCGAGGCCCTGCCCGCGCTTGCCCGCTGGCGGCGAGAGAAACGTCACCGGTCGCGGCTGGACTCCTTGCGCTACCGGATCGACTGGCGGGCCGTCACCGATTCGCCCTCGGCGGCCAAGGTCCCGGGCCGGTGGCTGCTGGTGGGCGACGACGGCCGGGCCAAGGAAGTGGCGCGGCTGTTCGAGACGGCCGAGGTGCTGTCCGCGGTCGACGCGGACCGGGCCGAACTGGCGGAACGGCTCGGCGGGGCGTTCGACACCGTGGCCTACGTCGGCCAGGACGCCGAACAGCTCCTCGTACTCGTGCAGGCCTTGGGGGACAGGGACATCACCGTGCCGCTGTGGTGTCTGACGACGGGCGCGGTCAGCACCGGCCCGTCCGACCCGCCGGCCGACCCGCACGGTGCGGCCCTGTGGGGGCTGGGTCGCGTCGTCTCGCTGGAACGGCCGGACCGCTGGGGCGGCCTGGTTGACCTGCCCGACGCGCTCGACGACCGGTCCGCCGGACTGCTCGCCGGCGTGCTGGCGACCGCCGGTGACGAGGACCAGCTGGCCGTCCGGTCGAACGGCGTATGGGCTCGACGTCTGGCCCACGCCCCCGCGACATCGCCGGGGGAGTGGAAGCCGTCCGGCACCGTGCTCATCACGGGCGGAACGGGGGCCATCGGCGGCGCGGTGGCCCGCTGGCTGGCCGAGCAGGGCGGCTGCTCGCTGGCCCTGATCTCCCGTCGTGGCAGCGACGCCCCCGGCGCGGCGGAGCTCGCGGCCGACCTGACGGGAACGCCGTACCGGATCATCGCTGCCGACGTCGCCGACCACGCCGCCATGGCGCAGGTGCTGAAGGACGTCACTGCGGAGCTCGGCCCGGTGCGCTCGGTGTTCCACGCCGCCGGCGTCCCGCAGAGCACGCCGTTGGAGGACATGACGTCCGACGAGTTCCGTGCGGTCGTCTCGGCCAAGATCGACGGCGCCCGGGTGCTCGACGAGCTCCTCGACGAGCTGGACGCGTTCGTCGTGTTCTCATCGATCGCCGCCGTCTGGGGCAGCTCCCGCAGCGGCGCCTACGCCGCCGGCAACGCCTACCTGGACGCACTCGTCGAGCAACGCCGGGCCCGCGACGCCGCCGGCACCTCGGTCGCCTGGGGTTTCTGGGGCGACGGCGGCATGGTCGACGCCGAAACGGCCCCGCTGCTGCGTCGCATCGGCCTCGTCCCATTGAGCCCGCAGGACGGCATCGCCGCACTGCACCTCGCCCTCGCGAACGACGACGTGGCCGTGGCGGTCGCCGAGGTCGACTGGGAGCCGTTCGCCGCCACGTACACCGCTGCCCGGCCCCGTCCGCTGATCGAGGGTCTCGAGGAAGTCCGCCAGGTTGGTGAATCCGCGCCGCCGGCGGAGTCCGTGCCGGCCGAGGTGTTCCGCCGTCAGATGCTGGCCCTGGAATCCGCGCAACGGCTGACCGTGATGACCGATCTCGTACGAGCCGAGGCGGCGGCGCAGCTGGGCTGGGACGATCCGGAGCACATCCAACCCCACCGCGCCTTCAAGGACCTCGGGCTCGACTCCCTGGCCTCGGTCGGCCTGCGCAAGCGGCTGGACGGCAAGACGGGGCTCACGACTCCGGTGACGCTGGCGTTCGACCACCCGACACCGGCCGAGGCCGCCGCCTTCCTGCTCGAACTCCTGCTGCCGGACGGCGATCGGTCGGTCAGCGTCGAGGACGAGCTCGACCGTCTGGAGACGGCGCTGGCCGGTTCGGCGGCGGCCTCGGTCGTTCGGGCCCGAATCACCATGCGCCTGTCGAGCATCCTGGCCCGCTGGAAGGAAAACGGGCCGTCAGAAGCCGATGAGGAGACCGCCGACGAGGGACTGGCCGACGCCTCCGACGACGAACTGCTCGACGCGCTCGGCCGCGAGTTCGGCATCTCCTGACCGTGTTCCGGCCCGCCACGAAAGGCTTCTCCCGTGCCCCAAGACAAGAGCGTGTCCGACGGACGGATGCGGCATTTCATCACCGAGCTCACCGCCGAGCTGCGCCAGGCCAAGAAGCGGATCAGCGCCTACGAGGCCGGGGAGAACGAGCCGATCGCCATCGTCGGGATGGGCTGCCGGCTGCCCGGCGGCGCGACCAACCCGGCCGAGCTGTGGGAACTGGTCGCCGCCGGCACGGATGCCGTCGGCGCCTTTCCCACCGACCGGGGCTGGGACACCGAGCGGATCTACGACCCGACGGGTGAGCAGCCCGGGACCACCCGCGTCCTGGAGGGCGGTTTCGTCCACAACGCCAGCGGTTTCGACGCCGGGTTCTTCGGCATCTCACCGCGGGAAGCGGTCGGCATGGACCCGCAGCAGCGGCTCCTGCTGGAGACGACCTGGGAGGCCGTCGAGGACGCCGGGATCCTCCCCGCCGACCTCCGGGGCAGCCGCACTTCGGTGTACGTCGGCGCCGGCACGCAGGGCTACGGCTGGAACATGTACGGCGACGAGCAGGACGCCGAGGACCACAGCGTCATCGGCGTCACTACTTCCCTTGTGTCCGGGCGTATCGCCTACACCCTCGGCCTGGAGGGGGCGGCGCTGACCATCGACACGGCCTGCTCGTCCTCGCTGGTGGCGCTGCACCTCGCGTGCCAGTCGCTGCGCCGTGGCGAGAGCGACCTGGCCCTGGCCGGCGGCGTGACGGTGATGGCCGCGCCGACGGTGTTCGTCGAGTTCACCAAGCAGGGCGGGCTGGCGGCCGACGGCCGCTGCAAGTCCTTCTCCGACGACGCCGACGGCACCGGCTGGGCCGAGGGTTCCGGCGTGCTCGTCCTGGAGCGGCTGTCCGCCGCCCGCCGCAACGGCCATCAGGTCCTGGCCGTGATCCGCGGCTCCGCCGTCAACCAGGACGGTGCGTCCAACGGACTGACCGCCCCGAACGGTCCGTCCCAGCAGCGAGTCATCCTCGACGCGCTGGCCGATGCGCGGCTGACACCAAGGAAATCGACGCCGTCGAGGCGCACGGCACCGGCACGACGCTCGGCGACCCGATCGAGGCCCAGGCCCTGTTGGCCACCTACGGCCGCGACCGGGATCCCGAGCAGCCGCTCTGGCTGGGCTCGCTGAAGTCGAACATCGGGCACAGCCAGTCCGCGTCGGGCGTGTTGGGCGTGATCAAGACCGTGCAGGCCATGCGGCACGCGATCTTGCCGTCGACGCTGCACGTGAAGACGCCGACGACCGCCGTGGACTGGACTGCCGGGGCCGTCCAGCTCCTGACCGAGTCCCGGCCGTGGCCGAGCGAGGGACGCCCGCGCCGGGCCGGTGTCTCCTCCTTCGGGATCAGCGGCACCAACGCGCACGTCATCCTCGAGGAGGTCGCAGCCGAACCCGAGGTGCACGAACCCGCCCCGGCCGGCCCGGTGCCGCTGCTGCTCTCCGCACGGTCGGGGCAGGCCGTGCTGGACCAGGCGGAGGCGCTGCGCGCGCACCTGCTGAGGCGCCCCACGGAGGACCTGGCCGACGTCGCCCGGTCGTTGGCCACCGCCCGAACCCTGTTTGAACACCGCGCTGTCGTCGTCGGTGAGACCCGTGACGCCGTTCTCGACGCGCTGTCGTCCGTGAACCCGGTGCTCTCGGGCGCCGGCCGGGTAGCGGGTCTGTTCTCCGGCCAGGGGGCGCAGCGGCCGGGTATGGGCCGTGAACTGGCCGCGCGGTTCCCTGTGTTCGCCGACGTACTGGCCGAGGCCTGCGCCGCGGCGGACCCGTTGTTGGGCCGCTCGCTACGGGACGTGATGTGGTCCGAGCCCGCGGAAGTGTTGGCGCGCACGGAGTTCACCCAGCCCGCGTTGTTCGCGTACGAGGTCGCGTTGGCCCGGCTGTGGCAGTCATGGGGTGTGGAGTTCACCGTGCTGGCCGGACACTCGGTCGGTGAGATTGCTGCCGCGGTGGTGGCCGGAGTGTTGTCCCTTGCGGACGGGGCCAGGCTGGCGGTGATGCGGGGCCGGCTGATGCAGGCGTTGCCCGAAGGCGGCGCCATGGTCGCCATCGCCGCCAGCGAGGTCGAGGTCGAACTCCTTGTCGCAGGGGAACCTTCGGTCGCGATCGCCGCGGTCAACGGCCCGGCGGCGGTCGTGGTGTCCGGCGTCGAGGACGCCGTCCTGCGGATCGCCGACTACTGGCGTGAGCAAGGCCGTCGGACCACCCGGTTGCGGGTGAGCCACGCGTTCCACTCGCCCCTCATGGAGCCGATGCTCGACGAGTTCGCGGCCGTCCTCGGCGAGCTGACCTTTCACGAGCCGGCCATCCCGCTCAGCCCGTCGGCGGCGACCGACCACCCCTTCGCGTCCGTGGCGTACTGGCTCGACCACGCCCGCCACGCCGTGCGCTTCGCCGACGCGATCCAGGCAATGCCGCCGGTTGACGTCTTTCTGGAACTGGGCCCGGATACCGCGCTGACGCCGTTGCTGACCGGGGACCGACCGGCCGTGGCCGGCGCCCGTCGGGACAAGCCCGAGGTGCTCACCCTGCTCCAGGCCGTCGGGCAGGCCCACATCCATGGTGTGGCCGTGGACTGGCCGGCCCTGCTCGGCACCGGACGGCGGGTGCCATTGCCCACGTATCCCTTCCAGCGGCAGACATATTGGCTCGGTGGCACGGCTTCGAACGGAACTCGGTCCACTGCCCGCAACAGCCACGAGGAGCGGTTCTGGGCCGCCGTCGAGCAGGAGGACGAGCAGACGCTGACCAGTCTGGGCGCGCCCGCCGAACTCGTCCCGGCACTGCCGGCATTGGCCCAGTGGCACCGAGAATCCCGGTGGCAGAGCACGCTCGACTCGTGGCGGTACCGGATCGCCTGGCAGCCGGTGGCCGAACCCCGGTCCGTGGCCCAGGTTCCGGGCACCTGGCTGGTGGTCGTGCCGGCGGCCGACAACGGCGAGGAAACCGCCGCCACACTGCGGGTTCTGACGCGAATCCTGGCCGACACCGTGTTGGTGCGGACCGGGACCGACCGTGAGCAGGCCAAGGCGACGCTGGCCGACGCCCTGGCCGACGTGCCGATGCTGGCCGGTGTCGTCAGTCTGATCCAGCACCCGGACGCGCTGCTGACCCTCGTGCAGGCCCTCGGCGACACGGGGACGGGCGCGCGGCTGTGGTGCCTGACCCAAGGCGGAGTCGGCACGAGCGACGGCGAGGCCCCGCGAAGCGCCCACGCCGGCGCGTGCTGGGGACTCGGTCTGGTCGTCGGCCTCGAACACCCCGACCGCTGGGGAGGTCTGATCGACCTGCCGGCACGGTTGGGCGATCGCTGCGCCGGCCGGCTCGCCGGCATCCTCGCCGGCGAGGTGGTCGAGGACCAGGTGGCGTTGCGGGACAACGGTGTTCTGCTGCGCCGGTTGCTGCCGGCCCCGGCCCGACCCGCGGTCCGCGCCTGGAATCCGTCCGGCACCGTGCTGATCACCGGCGGCACCGGCTCACTCGGCGCGCACGTGGCCCGGTGGCTGGCCGAGCGGTCCAAGTGCTTCTTCGTGCTGCTGTCCCGCCGCGGCCCCGAGGCGCCCGGGGTCGACGAGCTCGTCGATGAACTGGAGGACGCCGGCTCCCGGGTCGCGGTCGTCGCAGCCGACGTCGCCGACCGCGATCGGATGTCCGCCCTGGCGGCCGAACTCGCGGACCGCGGCGAACCGGTGCGCGCGGTCTTCCACGCCGCTGGCATCGGCCAGAACACCGCGCTCATGGACATGAGCCTGGACGAGTTCCGGACCGTCTACAGTGCCAAGATTGCCGGTGCCACCGTGCTCGACGAGCTGTTCGGCCCGGTCGACCTGTTCGTGCTCTTCTCGTCCGTCTCCGGGGTGTGGGGCAGCGGCCGCTACGCCGGCTATGCCGCCGGCAACGCCTATCTCGACGCCCTCGCCCGGATGCGCCGCGCCCGCGGGCTCGCCGCGACGTCCGTCGCGTGGGGAGTGTGGGCCGATTCCACCATGGTCAGCCCGGAAGCCGAGCAGCAGTACCGGCGACGGGGCCTGATCCCGATGCCCACGGCCAAGGCTCTCGCTTCGCTGGAACGGGTTCTCGACGCCGACGAGCCCACGGCCGTCGTCGCCGACATGGACTGGGACCTGTTCATGACCGGCTACGGCGCTGCCCGTCGGCGCCCGCTGCTGGACGAGCTGTCGCAAGCGCGGCCGCGGGAGGCGACCGTTTCCGTTGTGGGGCAGAGCGATGTGCGGGGCCGGCTGGCCGGGCTGTCGTCGACCGAGCGGGCAACCGTCCTGGACGATCTGGTGCGGGCCACCATCGCCGAGGTGCTCGGTCATACGGACCCGTCCGCCATCGTGCTGGACCAGCCGCTGGTGGAACTCGGCTTCGACTCGCTGTCCGCGGTGCAGGTCCGCAACAAGCTGGGCCTGGCCACCGGGCTCACGCTGCCCGTGATGCTCGTCTTCGACCACCCCACGGTGACGGCCGTCCGCGACTTCCTCGCGGCCGAGCTCGACGGCCCGAGCCGTCCCGCGGATGAGGGGCAAGTCGTGTCCGGCGATGACGAGTCCTTCGCCGCCATCTACCGCATGGTCGCATTGCGCGGCCGGATGGAGGAGGTCGAAGACCTCCTCAGCAGCGCCTCCGGCCTGCGCGACCGCTTCTCCAGCGCCGCCGAGGCGCCGAGCGGCACCCGCTTCGTGCGACTCGCCACCGGGCCGGGCCTCGCCGTCATCAGTTTCCCGCCGTTCGCGCCGGTCGAGCAGACCCTCCAGTTCGTCCGGCTCTCCAGCTTCTTCCGGGACCGCCGGGACCTGAGCATGGTGGCCGTTCCCGGCTTCCTCAAGGGCGAGCCGCTGGCCGAGAGCATCGATGTGCTCATCGATGTGCTGGCCGAGTCGGCCGCCCACTGCGTCGGCGGCGCGCCCTTCGCCCTGCTGGGGTACTCGTCGAGCGGCTGGCTCGCGCACTGCGTCGCGGCCCGGATGGAGGCTCTCGGCACACCGGCCCAGGGCCTCGTGCTGCTCGACACATACCTCCCCGACGGCATGTCGGTCGCCCTGCGCCAGGCAATGACGTACGAGGTGAACGAGCGGCGCTCGCGGTTCACCAAGCTGAACTTCACGTCGATCACCGCCATCGGCGCCTACCGCCGCATGTTCCGCGGTTGGGCGCCGCCGCCGGTCACCACGCCGACGCTGTTCGTCCGGCCCGAGGACTGCGTTCCCGGCGACCCCACGCTGCCCCCGCTCACCGGGCAGTGGCGCACGCACTGGCCGTTGCCGCACACCGAGGCGACGGTGCCGGGGGACCACTGCACGATCGTCGCGGAGAACGCCGACGCCACCGCCGCCCTGGTCCACGACTGGCTGGACACCCTCTGACGAAGCCGGCCCCGTCGTCCCTACCGGGACGACGGGGCCGGCTTCGTGGTGCGACTATCCCTGCGCATCCATGAACGCCCGCGCCGGATGGTTGTGGAAGCCGCCGCCGACCTTGCGGCCCAGCCGTCCCAGTTTGGTCAGCTCGGTCAGCATCGTCGTGGGTTTGACGTCCGGGTCGTGGTTGATCTCGTGCAGCCGCCGCTGGATCGCCTCGCTGACGTCCAGACCGATCGTGTCCATCAGCGCGAAGGGCCCCATCGGGTACCCGAGCCCGCTCTCCACCGCGGCATCGATCTCCTCGACGCCCGCGGCCCCGGCCTCGACCAGCAGCACCGCGTCGTTCAGATAGGGGAACAGCAGGTAGTTCACGATGAAACCGGCGCGGTCGGGACAGTCGACCGGCGTCTTGCCCAGTGACCGCGCCAGCGCGTGGACGGTGGCCAGGGCGTCCGCGCTGCTGGATTCGGTGCGGCTCACCTCCACCAGGTCCATGGCCGGCGCCGGGTTGAAGAAGTGCAGGCCCAGCACGTCGCCGCGACGCTCGGTGGCGTCGGCGCAGTCGCCGACCGACAGGCTGGACGTGGTGGTGGTGAGGATGGCGCCGGGCCGGCAGACCCGATCCAGGCGCCGGAACAGCTCAGCCTTCACGGCCGCGTCCTCGGCGACGGCCTCCATGACCAGGTCGCGGTCGGCCAGCTCCGACATCGCCGAGGACGGGTGCAGCCGAGCCAGGGCGGCCCGCCGCTGCTTCGGGGTCACCTGGCCGCGCCGCACCGCCCGAACCATCGCCGCGTCGATCGCCTCGACAGCGACCTCCGCCTTCTCCTGGTTACGGGCCAACAGGATCGTGTCCAGACCGCCGAGCGCCGTCACCTGCGCGATGCCCCGAGCCATGGTGCCCGAGCCGACGATGCCGATCTTCGTGACCTCGCGCGGCGTGGCTTCCCGGGCCTGGTGCCGCCGTGGCGGCACCAGCGCGCCGGACAGGTCGTAGTCGTAGATGCCTTTGCCGGCCTTGCGGCCCAGTTCCTGGCGCCGCACCATCGCGGTCAGCAGCGGGACCGGGGCATGCGCGGCGCGGCCGGTACGGCGGTGCAGGTCGGACAGTCCACGTTCGACCACGTCAAGGCCGATCCGGTCCAGCAGGGTCAGGGGGCCGGTCGGCAGGCCGCAGCCCAGCCGCATCGCGGTGTCGATGTCCTCGCGGGTGGCGTAGCCGGCTTCGTACAGCGCGACCGATCGGTTCAGGTACGCCAGCAGCAGGTCCCGTGCGAGGTGTCGGGCCGGACCGAATGTCTTCTCGTGCAAGGGAAGCCGGCCGAGCAGCGCCTTCAGTGCGTGCACGGAGTCGTTGTCGGACATGGTGGTTCGGACGACCTCGAAGCCGGTGCCGGGCACCGGCGGCGTCAGCAGGCGCAGGCCCACCACCTTGGTCGGCCGAGTCGACGTTGTCGCCAATGCCGGCAGCGACAGCGACCACGTGGTGGAAACCAGCACCGTGTCCGGCGCGCAGACCGCGGCGACCGCCCGCAGCACCGCCCCCATGACCTCCGCGTCCTCGGCCACGGCCTCGATCACCACGGAGGCGGCCGACAGCGCCGACAACTCGGTGGCCACCGGCACCGATCGGGCCCTCGCCCGTTCCAGGGCCGCGGAATCGGAGTCCACGGCAACGACCGCAATCCCGGCTTCGGTGAGAAGCTCGGCGAAGGCCAGGCCGAACGAGCCGAGCCCGACGATTCCGACCGTCTCTTTCCTGACGCAGCCAGCCACCACAGCCTCCCGCGAATTGTGTCCCGGATTCCCGCCCGGCTATGGGCGATATCGACCGTAATTCGGTGGCGAAACGAGCACAATCACCGGCGACCGCAAACAGGGGGTTCACCCACGGGGTAGGGGGACACGTCGTTTCCCCGTCGGTGCTGGAATGGCCGCTTCCTCACCTGCCGGAGACCCGGTACATCACGACGCCGTGCGCCGGCACCGAGGCCGAGATGGCGCCGGTGGTGGTGGATGTCGCGCCGGACCACAGGTTGACCAGGTTGGCCGCTCCGGCCTTGCCGATCGCGGCCGTGGTGGTGCTGATCGTGGCGGTGGAGCCGGTCTCGTTGAACAGCACGACGGCGACGTCGCCGTTGGTCAGCGGCTTGGCCAGCACGTCGTGACCGCCGGATGAGGACACCATCGTGCCCTGCTTGCCGAGCGGATCCTGGTCGACCGCGATGACGGCCTTGTTGGACAGGATGCTCACGGTGCTGGAGCTCGCGCCGGCGATGTTCGTGCCGGCGATCAGCGGCGCCGCCATTTCGGCCCAGAGACTGAACTCCGCCCGGTCCTCGGTGGTCGACATGCCGTTGCCGATCTCCAGCATGTCGGGGTCGTTCCAGCCGCCGGGGCCGGCGTACGACGCCAGGCGCACGTTGGCGTGGAAGATGCCCAGCATGGAGCTGAAGGACGGCGAGATGTCGCCGGTGGTGCGCCAGCTGTTGCCGACGCCCGCACCCCAGGTCCAGACGTTCTCCTGGCCCCAGTTGCACAGGCTGAACAGGATCTGGCGCCCGGTGGCGGCGAGCGCGTCGCGCATCGCGGTGTAGCGGGACCGGGCGCTGACCCCGGTGTTGTTGCAGTTGTCGTACTTGAGGTAGTCCACGCCCCAGGACGCGAAGGTATTGGCGTCCTGCCGCTCGTGCCCGAGGCTGCCGGGATAGCCGGCGCAGGTGGCGGTGCCGGCGTCCTCGTAGATGCCGATCTTGAGGCCGAGGGAGTGCACGTAGCTCGCCGTGCCGGCGATGCCGTCGGGGAACTTGGCCCGGTCCGGCACCAGATTGCCGTTGCCGTCACGGTTGTGGGTCAGCCAGCAGTCGTCGATGTTGACGTACTGGTAGCCGGCGGCCTGCATGCCGTTGCCGTGCATGGCCTGCGCGGTTGACTTGATCAGGGCCTCGGAGACGTTGCAGCCGTAGGCGTTCCAGTCGTTGAACCCCATCTGCGGGGTCTTGGCCAGGCCGTTGCCCAGTGCCTGCGCCGGCGGAGCCGCCGCCAGCATGACCACCGCGGCGATGAGCAGTGAGAGCCGTTTCATGGAGTTCTCCGTCAGTGCAGGAAGCCTGCGTAGGGGCCGTTGAGGATCCCGTTGCGCTGCTGCTGGTTGAAGGTGCAGGTGGGGTGGCGCAGGGGGCGGGCGGGGCGCGACATCGGGCCTCATATCCTTGTGGCGGCGGCAGGGCGGCGCCGGCCGATGCCCGGACTGTAGCGACTTCGACGCGCTGCCAACGGATCCGCTCGGGTGATTCGGAAACGTTTCGATGCGGGCTCGGCGACCCGTCGTCGAATGTGTCGAACACACCAGGACTTTCGGTGAGTTTCGGAGCACGGTCGCGCCGTGCTAGCCCGGACGGTGGATTACCGCCCGGTGAACGCGGGATACCCTCACCTACTGATCAGTCCACTCGGGACGCTCGATTCTCCTGTCAGGAGACGGTTCATGATGATGACCGAACTGGCCAGGCGGAACTTCCTGCGGCTGCTCGGCGTGCTCGCCGCCGGGACGGCCGCGACGGGAACCGGAACGGCGTTCGCGGCGCCGAGCTACGTGTCCGCGACCGGCAACGCCGGCAGTTTCCCGTTGGTGGCGGGGAAGAAGGCCGCCGCGCTGGTGGTCAGCAGCAGTGACCATCCTGGCGTACAACGGGTTGCCGCCGACTTCCAGGCGGACATCGAACGCGTCACCGGTATACGGCCGGAACTGCACGTCGACGCGATACCCGCTGCGGCGAGGGTGGTGCTGATCGGATCCATCGACCGCAGCCCGCTCGTGCGGGACCTGATCTCCGCCGGCCGCCTGGACGTGAGCGGTATCGCCGGCCAGTGGGAGACCTCGCTCACCCAGGTCGTCGGACAGACGTTGGTGATCACCGGCAGCGACCAGCGCGGCACCATCTACGGCACCTACGAGATCTCCCGCCAGATCGGCGTCTCGCCCTGGTACTTCTGGGACGACGTGCCGGTGGCGCACCAGGACGAGCTCCACGTGCAGGCCGGGCGGCACAGCCTCGGCACGCCACACGTGAAGTACCGGGGGCTGTTCATCAACGACGAGAATCCGGCGCTGGGCACCTGGGCGCCGGCCTTCTTCGGTCCGGGGCTCGCGCCGGGACATGCCGACGGCTTCAACCACAAGTTCTACGAGAAGGTCTTCGAGCTCATGCTCCGGCTGCGGGCCAACTACCTGTGGCCGGCGGTGTGGGGCCGGGCCTTCGCCGAGGATGACCCGGTCAACCACGCCACCGCGACGAAGTACGGCATTGTCATGGGCACCTCGCACGAAGCGCCCATGCTGCGGGGCATCGAGGAGTGGAACCGGCACGCCGTCGCCGCGGTACGCGACGCGAACGGCACCATCGTCACGCCGGGGCACGACGCCTACGGCGGCACGGGGGAGTGGAGCTACCGCCACAACCCGGACGCGCTACGGGCGTACTGGACCGACGGCATCAAGCGCATGGTCGACCAGAACATCGAGGGCGTCGTCACCGTCGGCATGCGCGGCAACGGCGACACCTCGCTGCCCGACGGCGACAGCAAGGACCTGATGCAGGAGATCATCGCCGCCCAGCGCGCGATCCTCACGCAGGTGACCGGCCGGGATCCCGTTGCCACGCCCCAGGTCTGGACGCTCTACAAGGAGGTCCTGCGCTACTGGCAGCAGGGACTGCGGCCACCGGACGACGTCACCGTGGTGTTCCCCGACGACAACTGGGGGAACATGTGCAAGCTGCCCGACCCGTCGCTGCCGCCCCGGGCCGGCGGATATGGCCTGTACTACCACTTCGACTACGTCGGCGCGGCCCGCTGCTACAAGTGGGTCGACACCACGCTGATCGCCAACGTCCGGGAGCAGCTCGACCAGGCCGCCACTTACGGGGTCGATCGCCTGTGGGTGGCGAATGTGGGCGACCTGAAGGGTAATGAGCTGCCGTTGCAGTTCTTCCTCGACTTCGCGTGGAAACCGCTGGCCGTGGAGGACGTACCGGCCTGGGAGCAGCAGTACGCTGCGCAGAGTTTCGGCGCACGGAACGCGGCCGCGATCGCCGGTGTTCTGCACACCTACGGGCGGCTTCAGTCGCGCCGCAAGCCGGAACTGCTCAACCGGAAGATCACCATCACGCCGGGCAAGGACCCCGCCACCGACAAGTCCGCGATCGTCTACGACGACCAGGCCGGCCCGTTCAGCCTGACCGACTACCAGGAACTCGACCGGGTCACCGCGGAGTGGCAGCAGCTGGCCGCCCGCTCGGACCAGATCGCCGGCGCGTTGCCGGCGGCCTACCAGGACGCCTACTACGAGCTGGTGGGCTATGAAGTCAAGGCCGGCGCGAACCTGTATGCGTTGCGGCAGGCCGAGTTCACCAACATCCTCTACGCCGCGCAAGGTCGGGCTTCAGCCAATGACCTCGCGGCAACGGCCGAGGCCCGGTTCGCCGACGACGTCGCCCTGGCCGACCGGTTCAACACGAAGATCGCCGGCGGCAAGTGGCGTGGCTTCCAGACCCAGCCGCACATCGACTACGGCGACGTGGCCCGCTACGGCAAGGACGCCTCCTGGCAGCAGCCACAGCTGAACAACGCCGCCATTCCGGACGTGCTCTTCCCCGCCGTGCGGCGGATCACCCCGGTCGACGGCGCCGAACTCGGCGTGGCCGTTGACGGATCGGACCGCTGGTGGCCGGCCGAGTGGACTCCTGTGCTGCCGGAGTTCAGCCCGTTCCAGTCGCAGCCCGCGCAGTACATCGACGTCTTCAACCGCGGCACGACGTCCTTCGCCTACACGATCACGCCTGGCGTGCCGTGGCTTCAGGTGCAGCCGGCGCGGGGCCAGGTCGTCAAGCAGGTGCGTGCGACGCTGCGGGTCGACTGGAGCAAGGCGCCCAGCGGAACCACCCAGGTCCCGATCGTCGTCACCGGCGCGGGCCGTTCCGTGACCGTGCAGGCCGTGGTCGCCAACCGATCGCTGCCTTCCGGCTGGCGCAACGGTTTCGTAGAGGCCAACGGGTACGTGTCCATGGAAGCCGATCACTTCACGGCCAGCGTGAACACGCCGGCCGCGGCTTGGCACCGCATCCCGGACATCGGCCGCACCGGGTCGGGCATGAAACCCTACCCCGGTATAGTGGCGTCTCAGCCACCGGGGCACGGTCCGCGCCTCGAGTACCGGATGACCCTGTTCACCACCGGAACCGTGACGGTGTGGGCCTTCCTGTCGCCACGCAGCAATGTCCTCTCTTCGCCAGGGCTGCATTACGCGGTGTCCTTCGACAGCGCGCCGCCGCAGGTCGTCGACATCATCCAGGCCACGGGAGTCGATTCCACCGCGATGAACCGGCAGTGGGAGTGGACCATCTCCGACAACGTCAACCTCTCCGCGACCAGGCACACGATCACCGCCGCAGGCCCGCACGTGCTGAAGTTGTGGATGGTGGACCCGACCGTGGTGGTACAGAAGCTGGTGGTGGACACGGGCGGGCTCCGGCCGAGCTACCTGGGCCCGCCCGAGAGCCGCCGCATCCCGTGACGGCTCACCCCAGCCGGAAATCGGCCACGCGGATCGGCGACGGCGTGGCGCCGGTCGATGCCTTCTGGTACAGCACCGACATCACGCCTTCGCTGCGGACCCGAGACGTGTCCACGTCGACCTCGCCGAAGGCGCCGAGTTGGTCGGGGCCGAAGACCTGGGTCCAGTCGGTCCAGCCGCTGGCCTTGGTGGCGGCCACGATCCGGCCGAAGGGCATGACCACGTAGGCGTTGTCCGACCGGTCGAAGACCAGCTTCGACCGCTGGGTGGAGCCGGACGGCACGGGAATCTCCACTTTGGACCAGGAACCGTCGGCCGCCCTGGACAGGAAGAAGGTGCGGCCGTTGCGTTGACGATCCGCCTGGTAGTTGGTGACGCACTGGGTGAAGCGGCCGGGGACGTAGCTGATGAGGGCGTGGACGGCGCCGGTCGAGTCGACGGCTTGGCTTTCCTGGTTCATCAGGCCGTGATCGGGACCGAGTGAATCGACGACCAGCCCGGGCGTGTCGATGGAGACCGGCTTCCCGCCGGTGGAGCCGACGACCGTGCCGGCGTTGTTGCGCCAGGTTCGGCCGCGGTCGTCGCTGTAGACGTAGCCGGTGTCGTGATTGGACAATCCTCCGGCTGCGCACAGGATGCCGGCATTGCCTTCGCGCCACGTGAACGTCGCATAGAGTCGGCCGCTGGGGGCGTAGTCGATGCCGTGCAGGTACATGTTGCGGGTGGTGCTGACCACGCCGTTGGGGCCGGTGTAGTTTCCGGTGGCCGACTGCCACTTGCCGAGTTTGGTCCACCGGCCGCCGGTGTATTCGGCCAGTTCGTTGGTGCCGTTGCCGGATGCGCCGGTGCGGTAGGACAGTTGCAGGGCACCGCTCGGCGTGACGAGGAACTGCGGGTAGGTGATCGATCCGAGGTCGACGCCACCCAGAGTCCGTTGTATGGGGCCGAAATCGGCGGTCGTCCAGGCGTGCGCAGCCGGGTGTGAGGCCAGGCCGGCGATCGAAGCGGTGTAGTAGACGGGATTGTCGTGGGTGTCCATGGCGACGTGCAGTCGTCCGTCGGCGGGGGAGATGCCCAGCGAGATGACGTTGTGCGAGTCGTCGGTCGAGAGCTGATGTGGCAGCTTGATCGTGCTCCACGAGCCGGACGGCTCCTGGCGGCGGGCGATCACGGCGCTGCGGTCGGCGGTGTACCAGGTGGCGTACTGGAAGCCGGCGTAGGACAGGATTCCGCTCTGCTGGAAGGAATCGTTGTTGACCAGGCCGTCGTAGGAGACGAAGTACAGCGCGGTCGGATCCAGTTGCGTGTCGGAGATCTTTGTCGCGGCTGCGTGTGCGTTAGGACCGGCCACGAGGCCGACTGATGCGATGACCGCAAGCAAGGCGTGCGGAAGTCGTGTCGCGGTCACCGGAAGAGCCCCAACGGGACGGCCTGGCCCAGCGCGCGGTAGCCGGCCGGGTTCAGGTGCAGGTGATCGCCGGTGTCGTACGCCGGCAGCAGCTGCGTAGGGTGGGCAGGATCTCGGGCTACGCGGTCGAAGTCGACGACGGCGTCGAACGCGTGGCTGGTGCGGATCCAGGTGTTGAAGCTCTGCCGTGCGGCCTCGCGATACCCGGTCGGGTCGTCATAGGAGTTGCCGCCGAACGGCGTGATCGTCACGCCGTAGACCCGGATGCCGTGTGAGTGGGCGCGGGTGACCATCTGCTGGTACGCGACCATGAGGTTCTGGACGACCTGGTGCTGCGTGGTCGGATCCGCGGTGGCGGTGCCGATGTCGTTGACGCCCTCGAACACGATTGCCCAGTTGATTCCGTCCTGGGCCAGGACATCGCGGTCGAACCGGCCGACGGCGTTGGGACCGAGTCCGTCATGCAGGACGCGGTTGCCACCGGCCGCCTGGTTGAGCACCGAGACACCGCTGCCTTGCAGCCGTGCCGACAACTCGTCCGGCCACCGGTCGTTGCCGTTGGTGGTGGAGCCCCGGCCATCGGTGATCGAGTCGCCCACGATCGCCACGCCCGCGGCGTGCGGGTCGGAGGCCACCTCCACCGCGCTGATGAAGTACCAGTGGTCGACCGGGGTCGCGCCCGACAGGTCGGCGTCGGCCAGGTGGTTGCCCGCCACCAGGTAGGAGGTCGTGCGGGAGCCGGGGTGCGAGGTGATGTTCGAGGACGCCTGGCCGGTGGCCAGGTAGAGCGTGACGGTGAGGTTCGCCTGCGGTGCCAGCGGGAGGTCGACGGGGTCGGAGACGGCCAGTGCCCCGACCGGGATCGTGACCGAGGGCTGGCCGGCGAAGGTCACCGTCCGGCTGGTGTCGGGCTTGATCGCGCTCACACCGGCCTTGCCGTCGGCCGGGAGCGCAACCGAGACGGCGGTGACGGGCAGGTCGGTCCCGCCGAACGCGTTGGACAGCTGGAGCCGCAGCTGCCGTCCGCCGGTCGTCACGTGGACCGTCTGCCGCACCGTGCTGTTGGCCAGCACGAGATTCGGCTGGGTGAACGGTGGCGGCGGCATGTTGCCCGGCTCGGTGAGCTGCGGCATCGCCGTCCATGTGTCCACCCAGCGCGACGCGGCAGCGGGCTGCCCGGACGGCAGGGCGACGGTCGTCGCCGCGAGGCCGATCACCGCTGCGGCGACGAGCGGAGCGGGCCACCACAGTGGCTTTCTCATGAGGCGTCCTAACCAGGGGGCGCGGAAAGCGTTTACCGCATCGAAGCCGGTGTTGGAGATCATTTCAAGGATGATCGAGGAAAGCCCTGTGATGGCCGCCGTCCGGGCGTGAAACTTTCACTGTGCCTTGTGGTCCAAAGGGTCACGCCTGCCCCCGCACGGCACCCGACGGACCATCGCAGCCTTCGTCGCCGAGGCATTACGTCGACAATGCTTGACAGGCTGCGGTGGAAACAAGGCTGCGATTGCGGTCCAGATAGGATGATCCGACCTGGGGCTTCGAGTCGTTCGACGGCCCCGAGTCCATTCGGGACAACTCTTGCCGCCTTGTGTGGAGTGCTCGGGTACGTCTAACGTCCAGCATGACCACCCGAGGAGCACAAATGATGGCAGAGCGCGTGTCCCGTCGGGCTCCCTCCGTCTTCGGTCTCACCGACCACGGCCACCATTACGTGGTCGACACCGGTGCGGGAGTGACGTTCCGGGTCCGCAAGCCCGAGGGAGTCCTGGTCACGGCTCGGCGCACCGGAGACCACATTGTCGTCCGCGCCTGCGCGACCGATGCCAGCGGTGTGACGACGTACCGCTACCTGGTCGCGCGCAAGGCTGATCCCGTCATCTATCTGGCGGTGCACTCCGACGACAATCGGCGGACCGACGGCCCGCGTGCCCTGGTGCTCGGCCGGGGCGCGGCGCCGGGCAACCTGGACTTCCTGCACGGGTTGGGACTACTCGGCCTACCGCGCTCCGGGAGTGTGCACGCCGAGCGGGACGGAGCAGTGCTCGTAGACAAAGGTGAAATGGTCCACCAGCAGATCGTGCGGATGCCGTGATTCGTCGGACGTCACGACCGTGCTGACGTTCTTCGAGTATTCGACCAGCGCCATGTCCTTGCCCAGGATCGGCGGTGCGGCCTGGTCCTCACGCCGGAATTCCGGCGGCACGGCCTTGCCGTAGTGGTACTGCTCGACCAGCACCTCGTCGTCGACGATGAGGACGAAACACGAGGGAGAGGAGGAGTAGAGTCGCGTGTTGTTGCCCATCTTGGGGCCGAGGGAGCCGCGGACCTTGCTGATGGTCACGTTGGTGTCGTGGACCAGCGACGACTCGGCGTGACAGCGCTCGTTCTTCAGATAGTCCGCATAGGAGGCGTTGCGCCGCTCGCAGTGGTCGGAAAGGTCGTGTTCGCGGTAGGAACGGAACTTCGCCTGCTCGCAGTCGGGGTCGAGGAGGAGGATGCGCACCTCGACCCCGTTGTCCAGGGCACGGCGAAGCGCGGCGTTGAGCCTGCCCCACTCGAAGAACGACTTGAGGGAAATGCCCTGGATCCACACGCGTTCCCGGGCATGGCTGATGAGCCAGCACATCCGGTTGTACCCGAGGTTGGACCCGACGAAGACATTGGCGGTGCCGACCTCCAGCGCGCCTTTGTCGATGCCCACCTCGTTCGCGTCGGCCCAGGCCGCGCCGTCGACCGACGCGGTCCGCCACACCAGGTCGAAGTGGTCGGCCATGGCCTTGTGCAGCGGAGTCCTTTCCAGGCGCATCAACGGCAGCGTCACGTCGAACTGGCGCCTTGGCCAGAAATAGTAGGGCTGAACGTAGCTGACCCGGTCCGTCGCGCACATGAACGTGGTCGGTGCCAGCCGGTACAGCCGGAAATCGAAGGTGACACGGCCCGTGCCCTCGCCCGACGCGCCCGCCCGGGCCGTGTCGTTGACGAGCCTGCGCAGTTCGTTGGCGGTGGCTTCGACATCGAGGTCGAGGCGGCCCGACAGCTGGTCGTGCTCCTGGATCTCGCCGTACGACCGCAGCAAAGCCCCGAAGCACCGCGGATCGATGATCAGCACCTTGATGTCGAGGTCCTGCCGGATCGCCCGCGCGCCCGCGATGTAGCTGTTCACCACCCGCCACACGGAATGGAGGTTGTCCCGCTGGTCCATCCGCAGGAAATCGTTGAGCGATATGCCCATGATGCGGATCCGCTGGACCCCTTCGGCCTCCATGTCGCGCTTGATCTCCTCGACGGCATCGCTGCGTGAGGCGTAGACCCGGTTGACGCCGGACGTGACCAGCGCGGCCAGCGTCGCCGAGCCGGCGAGCAACACCTTGGCCTGATCCTCGATATCGGCGCGGATTCCCCGCAGGTCGCGGTTGACGTCCTTCTTGATGAAGTTCTCGAGCCCGCTGGACAACTGCTGCCGATGCCGTTCGACGAATATCTGGAGCACCACGTTGACGGTCGCGACCACCAGCAGTCCGGATCCCACCTGGCGCACGCCGAAAGTCAGCCAGGACACCTCGGCCGGACCGAAGAACGGTGCGTACGACAAGGCGATGATGGCCAGGCCCGATGCCACCACGACGGTTGTTCCGATGATCATCCGCAGCGTGACGCCATCGCTGAGCGCCTTGACGTAGTCCCCCTGCGACACCTGTCGGGACTGTTCCTGATCCGGCTTCTCGATCTCCGTCATCGCTGACCTTCACCCGCGTCGGATCTGATTGAAGGGCCAATTGGCTGGGCAACGGCGCATACCGTCACATGATCGCGGCCGGTGTATCCGGCGTTAGCCGACGGGCCGGCCGCATCCGGGTGATTCCGGCCGCCCCGGCTTTCTCTGACGGCGTAAGGGTTTTATGCCGTTGACGCGGGGTTGACGGTGTCCTGACGGTCGCGGCCGACCGTGGGGCGGGCAGGACGCGAGAGCCGTGTCCGACGCAGACACCGGAGGCCCTGATGACCAGCACCGTCCCCGCGCCGACGCAGGCGCAGATCGAGGAGTTCCTGGGCAAATTCGTCGTCGACATGGGAGCGGCGGTCGCGGGCGCGACGGTCATCCTCGGCGACCGCCTGGGCCTGTACCGCGCGGTGGCGGCGCGGCAGCCGGCCACCCCGGCCGAGGTCGCCGCCGAGTCCGGGCTCGACGAGCGGTACGTGACGGAGTGGCTGCGCGGTCAGGCGGCCGGCGGCTACGTGGACTACGACGCGTCGGCGGGGACGTTCGCGCTGACGCCGGCCCAGTCGGCCTGCCTGGCCGATCCCGACAGCCCGACGTACCTCCCGGGTGCGTTCCAGGTGGTCCGCTCCGCCTACCTGGACGTGGACCGGGTGGAGACCGCGTACCGCACCGGCAGCGGTCTCGGCTGGCACGAGCACCACGCCGACCTGTTCGAAGGCACCGAGCGGTTCTTCCGGCCCGGCTATGCGGCGAACCTGGTGAGCGCGTGGATCCCGGCGCTGACCGGCGTGGAGGCGAAGTTGCTTGCCGGCGCGCGGGTCGCGGACGTCGGCTGCGGGCACGGCGCCTCGACGCTGATCATGGCTGAGGCCTACCCACGCTCGACGTTCGTGGGCTTCGACTACCACCAGGCCTCGATCGACCGGGCCCGGGAGCTGGCCGCCGCGGCCGGGCTGTCCGACCGGGTGCGTTTCGAGGTCGCGGGCGCCGCCGACTACCCCGGCGACGGGTACGACCTCGTCGCCATGTTCGACTGCCTGCACGACATGGGCGACCCGGCGGGCGCGGCCCGGCACGTCCGGTCGACGCTGGCCCCGGACGGCAGCTGGCTGATCGTGGAACCCAACGCCGGCGACGACCTGACCGACAACCTCAACCCGGTCGGACGCATCTTCTACTCGGCATCGACGCTGATCTGCGTGCCGGCGTCACGCGCGCAGGACGGCGGCGCGTGCCTGGGTGCGCAGGCGGGCCCGGCCCGCATCGAGGCGGCCGTCAGACAGGGCGGATTCACCGGTTTCCACACGGCGACGAGCACGCCGTTCAACCTGATCTTCGAAGCCACCCCGTAGGTCAGGCCGACTCGGCCAGTGCGGCCAGGCGGCGCAGCGCGGACCCGATGATCTCGCGCTGCGTCGCCAACCGCGCCGCCTCGCGCTCCGGGATCTCGACGTGCACGGCGATGCGGGTGCCCGGGCCCACCGGCTCGAGGCGCCACTCGAACACCAGGTCGGAGATCGTGCACGAGACGACGACGCGCCGCTGCTCGGCGGTGGCGGCGACGTGCTGGGGCATCGGGAAGTCCGGGTAGCCCTCCGGCCACATGGTGACCTCGGCGGTGCCGCCCTTCGCATCGCCGGGGCGGACGGTCGCCATGCCCGACCACCACTCCGGGAACCGCAGCGGGTCGTAGAGGATCTTCCACACGGCGACCGCTGAGGCGCTCGTGGTGGTCTGGTCGTCGAAGTCCGGCACGCTCACACCTCCGACACGACGCCGAGCCGGGCGAGATCGGCCTCGACCACGGCCAGTTCCTCCGAGGGGATCACGGCGCCGATGATCGGCCGCCCCAGGTCGACCATCACCTCGGTCATCCGCTGCCCGAGCTGGGCCGGGCTGAGCCGCCGCCGCCACCCGTCGGCGGCTTCGGTGAGCCGGCGGCGGGCCAGCACGGTGTCACCGCGCCCGACGGCGATGAGGCCCTCGACCGCCGCCATGCGCGCCACCAGCGTGTCCGGCCAGTCGCCCGCCTTGACCGGTTCGAGCGCCGTCGCCATCACCTCCGCCTCGGCATCGTCCAGCGCACCGAGCCGGGCCAGCGCCTCGGCGCGCTGCAACCGCGCGAGCGGCCGGCCGATCCCGGCGTCCGGCCGGGCCAGCGCGGCGCCGAGCAGGTCGCGGGCGGCGGTGAGGTCGCCGGCTCGCAGCGCGACCCGACCGCGCTCGCCGTCGACGAAGGCCTGGAGGTCGGGGGCGTCGAGGCGGTCGGCGGTGCGTCGGGCCTGGGCGGCTGCCTCGGCCGCATCGGCCAGACGCCGCAGTCGCACCAGGACCCAGGCCCGCGCCACCAGGATCCGGGCTTCGAGCGCCAACAGCCCGTGCCCACGCACGGCGGCCAGGATGCGGTCCAGGACGCCAAGGGCGCCGACCAGGTCGTCGGACAAGGCGAGCGCGAAGGCCGCGTTGAAGAATCCGGTGTAGGCGAGGTCGGGCCGGGAGGCGAGTTCGGCCAGCTCGCCGGCGTGCAGACCGGGGCTCACGGCGTCCGCGAAGCTCCCACGCCGCAGCAGCGCGAACGAGCGGGCCCGCGCCACCGCCGCGGCCAGCTCGGGGTCGTTCGGCTCGTCCCCGGCGAGGTCGCGCAGACGGTCCAGAACGCGGTCGACCTCGTCCAGGTCGCCGCCGATGGATTCGCACCACGCGTCGATGGCGAGGATGCGGCAGCGCAGCTCGAGCAGGTCGACGCCGGCGCCGTCCATCACGGCGAGCGCGCGGTGGCACGCCTCGACGGCTACGCGCGGCTCGCAGCTTGGGGAGTAGTGCCACTCGGCGAAGCGCAGGTGCGCATCTGCGATCGCCGCCGGATCGCCGTGGCGTTCGATCAGCGGGAGCGCGGCCGCGAACACGGCGCGGGCGTCGGCGGCACGACCGCGCCAGGCCAGGACGTCGGCGAGCTCGAGCGCCGGTGCCGGATCGTCCGGCAGCGCGGCGTGGGCCTCTTCGAGCAGCTCGGTCGCCTCGGCGTGCGCGCCGACCGCTCGCGCCTGGGCCGCGGCCTCGAGCAGCAGGGCACCGGCGTCGTGCAGGTGACCGGCGGCCCGTAGATGGGCGGCGGCGCCGGCCGGGTCCTGCTCCCCACGCAGCACGTCCGCGGCGCGCAGGTGCCGCTCGACCCGCTCGGCCGCCGGCAGATCGGCGTAGACGGCCTCGCGCAGCAGGGCGTGGCGGAACCGCACTCGCTCGCCCGTGCACTCCAGCAGCCCCTGGTCCTCCGCGGGGGCGAGGGTGGTGGCGAGCTCGACACCGGCGAGTCGGGCGGCGACGGCGAGGTCGACGTCGCGCCCGGCGACGGCCAGCGTCCGTACCAGCTCCCTGACGGGTTCGGTCAGCCGCGCCATCGCGGCACGGACCGCGCCGCGCAGGCCGGCCGGCATCTGATCACCGCCGGCCAGCGCGCGCGCCGCCTCGACCGCGAGCAGCGGATTGCCGTCGGCGCCCCGCACCACCGCGCCCACGGCGTCGTCGTCCAGCTCGCCGACCAGTCGGGCCAGCCGCGCGATGGCCCTCGTGTCGAGCCGGACCAGGGCGATGTCGGTGCGCAGCAGTCCGTTCTGGCGGCTGGCCTGCTCCAGGGCGTCGAGACGGTCGCGTCGGGGCCGCGTTCGGCGGGTGACGACGACGAGCGTGCGTCCCTCGGCGGCCCGGCGAACCACGTGGGCGAGCATGGCCAGGCTGGCGTCGTCGGCGGCGTGGACGTCCTCGATCACCAGGAGTACCGGCTCGCGCCGGGCGCACTCCGTGATGAGGGCGACGACGGCTTCGGCCAGTCGGGCCTGCTCGAGGGCCGGCGCCACCACGACAGGGTCAGGCGGCACGTGCGCCGGCAGCAACGGCGCGAGCGCGGCCACCCACGGCGCGTTCGGCAGGCGGTCGAGCCGGCGCAGCAGCGCGCCGCAGACGTCGACCCAGAGGGCGAGCGGCGGTCCGGGGAGCTCGGGGGCCGCACCGACGGCGACGGTCGCGGCACCCGCGGTCTCGACCAGCTGCGCGATCAGCCGGGTCTTGCCGATGCCCGGCTCGCCGTGGACCAGCGCCATGCCGCCATGGCCGGCGCGCGTTGCCGTCCAGGCCGTGGCCAGCGCAGCCAGCTCGCGGTCGCGGCCGACCAGCGGCAGGAGCCCGGCTCGTGTCCTCGTCGCCGGACCGGCGGCAGCGCGGGTGCGGATGCTCTCGGCCAACCGCCACGTCTCCTCGGCCGGCGAGACCCGCAGCGCACGGCGCAACCGATCGCCCAGTGTGCGATAGACCGCCAAGGCCGCCGGGTTGTCACCCGCCGCCGCGAGCGACGTCATGAGCAGCCGGGCCGACTCCTCCGACAGCGGATCGAGCTCGACCGCGCGCCGTGCCCACGCCACCGCCTGCCGCCGGTCGTCGGTGGTGTCCACGAGCCCGCGCAGCAGCGCGCCGACGCGGGCCCGGTGCTCGTCACGAGCGATGAGCGCCCACTCGTCGTCGAGCCCGGCGAGCAGTTCACCGGCGTCCACATCGAGGGCCGCGGCCACGTCGCCCGCGGCGACCAGGGCGTCGAACTCGCGCACGTCCACATCGACATCCGCGTGCAGCCCGACGCGGTCGCGTGTGGTCAGCAAGGCCTCATCCGGCAGCACCTGGCGCAGCGACCACAGCGCACTGCGCATGCTCTGTCGCGCGCTGGCGTCGACGACGTCCGGCCACAGGGCCGCTGCCACCTCGGCTCGCGAGCGCAGTCCGGGGTGCAAGGCGAGCCAGCCGAGCAGGGCCACCGCGCGCCGACTCCCGGGTTCGGGGGTCAGCCGCCCGTCGCATGTGGCGGACACACCGCCGAGCACCCGCACGCGGAGCATGCAGTGACGGTACGCCGTTGACGCGCCGTTGACGGGGCCCTGACGGCATCCGCGCAGGCTGGGTGCATCCGATTCCGTCCCGATGAAGGAGTGGACCGATGACCAGCACACTGACGTTCGACACCGCCGCGCTGACCCGGGCGATCGAGAGCCGCGACGCCGCCGCGCAACTCGCCTGCTACCGGCCCGACGCCGTGGTCACCGTCGCCGACCAGCTCAACCCGCCGAGCCGGCCGCGCGTCGTCAGCGGCACCGACGAGCTGCGCGGGTACTTCCAGGACGTGTGCGACCGCGAGATGGTCCACGAGGTGCGGACCACCGTCGCCGCCGGCGACCGCATCGCCTTCGAGGTCGCCTGCACCTACCCGGACGGCGCCCGGGTGCAGTGCCTCTGCGTCGCCGGCCTGGCCGACGGCAAGATCGCCTGGCAGCGCCAGGTCCAGGTCTGGGACAGCTGACCGGTTTCAGAGGGCCGCGCGCAGCTCCCACAGCTCGGGGTAGAACCGCTTGTCGAGGTGGGACCTGAGGTGGGCGGCGCCGGAGGTGCCGCCGGTGCCGCTCTTGCGGCCGATCTGGCGTTGCACGGTGAGCAGGTGCCGGCTCTGCCAGGAGGCCCAGCTCTGGTCGTGCGCGACGAGCGCCTCGGCGAGATCCCAGAGCTGGCGGTGCTGGTCGGTGCGGGCGGCCAGCCGGCGGCACGCGGCGGCGCGGCGGGCGGTGGTGGCGACATCGAAGCCGGCGTCGGCCAGCAGCGCCAGGAAACCGTCCCACAGCGACGGTTCCTCGTAGCGGCGGCGCAGCCGGGAGCACTCCTGGACGGTGTACCAGGGCCGGTCGAGGCAGCTGTCGTCGCGGGCGCCGGACAGCAGCGCGAGTTCCCAGTACTGGGCGGACTGGCCGCCGTTGCCGCTGCCGAGCGCCCCGCGGAACGCGGCGAAGTCCTGCGGCTCCATGGTGTCCAGCACGTCGAACTGGGCCAGCAGGGAGCGCTGGATGACCACGGCCCGTTCCAGCCGTCTGCGCGGCAGGTAGGCCTCCCCGGCGAGCATCCGGTCCCGAGCATCACTCAGTTCGAGCAGCAGCTGCTTGAACAGCAACTCGAAGACCTGGTGCACGGTGATGAACATGTGCTCGTCGTGCCCGTCGGCGTCGGCGTGCGGGCGTTGGTGGTCAAGCAGCGCGGGCAGTTGGAGGTAGGTGCCGTAGGCGGGCATCAGGATGCACTCCCGTCGATCAGGCCGTGCGCGGCGAAGTGTTCCAGGGCGCCGGGCACGGCGAACACGCCGGCCGACTCGCACATCCGGAGGCTGGACCGGCAGATGGACCGGATCCGTTCGTCACCGACGTCGCCGCCGTAGCAGTCGCGGACAACGGCGGTGGCCGTGGCATTGTCGAGGCCGGCCAGCACCAGCGACGAGCGAACCGGCTCCACGTCCCACAGCAGGCAGCCGCGGAGCAGGGCGGGCAGCGCGAACGCCACCTCGGCCCTGGTCGGGGCGTCCAGCTGACGCCAGAGCTCGTGGAAGAACCCGGTGAAGTACCGGTGGTGACGGCCCTCGTCCAGCGCATGGTCGCGCACGGTGTCCCGGACGGCCGTCACCACGGTGTCGTCGTGCGGAATCTCGTGCAGCACGGCGGTGATCAGCGTCTCGAACACCACGACCTGGAGCAGGACGGCCAGCCGCCGGTGGTGGGGGAGGGTGGTGGCGGCGACATCGGCGAGCCGGTCGACGAAACCGCCGTAGTCCCAGTCCGGCACCGCGACGCCGGTGACGGCGCCGATCTGCTCGGCCAGGTCGAGGCTGTAGAGCGCGTGGTACCCCTCGTCGCAGTACACCTTGAACGCGTCGAGCCGACTGGACGCTGGCAGCTCGAACCCGCTGCGGCCGTTGGCGATGAGCTCGGCCCCGCGGTTGACCACGCGGGTCTCCAGGTGGGCGGTGGACAGCAGGAACTGGTGGAGGTGGCGCACCGTCAGCTCACGCCGTCGCTCGTCGGGCAGCTCGCCCACGGCCTCGTGCGACAGGTACGGCACCAGTCGTTCCGGGAAGAACACCTTGCCGGCCTCGGCCTCCTCGTGGAAGGTCCGCCGGACGCCGGACCGGACCCCGGCTTGCTCGTGCCAGCGGCCCATGGCGCCGGTCATGACAGCTGTCCGATGCGGCGCAGCGCTTCCTGCACGTGGGCCGGGTCCGCGGTGTGGCACAGCCGGAACCAGCCGGCCGCCGGGCTGCCGAAGGCCTTGCCGGGGACCAGGTTCACCTTGGCCTCGTCCAGAATACGTTGCCAGAGCCGGTGTTCGGCCGCGCTGTCGCCGGCCGACCGGCTGAGGTCGGCCCAGATGGTGAAGCCGGCCGCCGGCCGCACGTGGGGGATGCCCAGGTTGTCGAGGCAGTCGGCGGCGTTCCGGTAGGACTCGGCCAGTCGGACCCGGTTTTCCTTGAACAGCAGGCAAACCCAGGCCTGGTCGTCGAGCAGGCCGGCCAGCAGCGCCTGCGTGTCACTGGAGACGGGGGCGAAGTAGGCGAGGGCGGTGGCCGCGGCGAGCACGTCCGGACGCTCCGTGTGCAGCACCCCGGCCTTGAGCCCGGAGAGCCCGAAATCCTTGGCGAATCCCCAGATCGTATGGATGCGTGCGCGGCTTTCGCCCCGTACCAAAGGATCCAGCACGCTCACGAACGGCCGGTCGCCGAACGCGGAGTTGGCGTAGATCTCGTCGGCGATCAGGTCCACGTCGTGCCGCTCCGCGACCGCCAGCACCTCCCGCAAGGCGGCCACCGTATGCACGTTGCCGGTCGGATTGCACGGTGACGTGATCGCGACCGCCCGCACCGTGGTGCCGTCCGCCCGGGTCCGCTCGATCGCCTGCTCGATTGCCGAGGCGTCCAGGGCGAAGCCCGACGTCGGGGACAGCGGCGCCGGCACCAGCCGGGCCCCGGATCGCCCGGTGAACAGCACTTCGACCGCGCTGTAGTACGGAGCGGGCACGATGATGGCCTCGCCGGGGTCGCACAGGATGCTGGCGACGATGTCCAGCGCGGCGCTCGCGCCGCTCACCACGACGAGATGGTCGGGATCCACCGGCGTGTGCCAGGTCGTGGACAGCAGCCGGGCCGTCGCGGCACGCAGCCGCGGAGTACCGTGCAGCGGAACGTATCGCACGTCCCGCGGCCCGATTTCCCTTGCCGCGGCGACCTTTGGTGCCAGCAGATCCCACAGGAGCCGGTTCTCCGCCGTGCCGAGATTCAGGTAGCCGGACGGATTGCGTTGCGGGTCATAGGGATCCCGCTCGACCCGCTGGTGGGCGGCGGCGATGGCCGGTGCGTGGGCGGACAGCGCCGCGGCGCGTCTGGACACCATCAGGCGACGCTCCTCGCGGTCGTGCTGCTGGCGTGCCCCATCGCGCCGCCGGTGAGCAGACCCGGGTGCACGCCAAGGCCGAGGGAGGCGTCGAGCACCGCGCCGTGCAGCAGCGAGGCCTCGTCCCGGCACAGCCACCAGATCAGCTCGGCGACCTCGTCCGGGCTGATCAGCCGCCGGCCCGGCAGCCGGCGGAAGAGGTCGTCGAGCTCCGCGCCGTCGAGCCCGTCGAGCAGGCTTGCCTGGAGCATCGGGGTCTGCACCGCGCCCGGGCAGACCGCGAACACGTCGACCGGCTCGTGCGCCAGCTCGGCGGCGAGGTGCTTGGTGAGGTAGACCAGCGCCGCCTTGCTCATGCCGTCGGCGATGTGGAAGTCGGGGAAGGTGGCGACCCCGCCGCCGACGCTGGCCACGTTGACGATCTTGCCGTGGCCGCGTTCGAGCATGCCCGGCAGCACGGCGCGGGCCAGCCACAGTGGACCGACGCTGTTCACCTGGAGGAACGCGGCGTCGCACTGCTCGGTGGAGCCCGTGACGTACCGCCGTACGGTCTGCGAGCCAACGGCGGCGTTGTTGATCAGGATGTCCACCGGGCCGGGCAGCTGGTCGTGCAGCCGGCGGTGGCTCTCCCAGTCGCCCTGGTCGAACTCGAACGCCCGCGTCCCCGCCAGCTCGTCGGCCAGCGCCTCGGCCGCCTCGCGGTTGGACCGGTAGGTGAACCACACGCGGTGTCCACCGAGTGCGAACCTGCGGACCAGGGCCCGACCGATGCCGGTGGAGCCGCCGGTGATGAGTACGCCCTGCCTTGCCATTGGGCGATTCTGGTTCGGCTCGGCGGCGTCGGGAGCGGCAGCGGACGCACTCCGTGCGATGAGCGCGGGTCGTGCGCCGGCCGGCTGCAGGGGCGTCAGGCCATGCCGTTGTCCGGGGGTCGCACGTCGGTGCCGGGCGGTGACATCGGCGGCGGTGCGGTGCCCGGCCAGCCCGGACCCGGCTGTTGCGTCGGTGGCGAGCCGTACCAGGGACCGTAGCCGGATGGAGGCTGGTACCCGGGCGGCGGTGGCAGCCATACCGTTGGCGGCCATACGGGTGGCGGGATGTGGCGGAGTGGCCGGTAGTACCGATGGGACGGCGGCAGCGCGAGCAACACGAGCGCCCCGATGGCGAAGGCCACCGTCACCCAGGCGATGGTCACGGTCAACTGCCGGTACCAGGCGATGCCGCCGGCCATGTCGACCGCGAGCACGATCACGGTTCCGATGACGGTGCAGACGCCGGTGATCCAGGTCAGGACACGGGCCCAGTTCTTCCCGACGCCGTCGAGCAGCGCCAGCACGAGGAACACGCCGGCGACGAGCAGGGAACTGAACCCGAGGCCGACGATGCCGACGGCCGCGAGCTGACCGCGCTGGTCGTCGCCGTACTGCTGGCTGTAGAGCCAGGCGAACTCCGGGACGGCGAAGAACGCCGCTATCGCGGCCACCAGTCGCAACGTCGCGACCCCGGCCAGCAGGTAGCAGGCCAGGGTGACCAGGGCCGGTTGCGGCTCTCGGCGAAGCGTGGGCGCGAGGGACACCGGGGGCATGGTCACGACGCACCCCCAACGCCGCCGACCGGCGGCGGCGCACGAGAATCCACGCGCCGGCCAGGAGCCAGGCCAGGACGGGCGCGCCGGCCAGGACGTAGAAGATCGTGGTGGACGGCGCCGCGGTCGGTGGGCTGAAGGCCAACTCGGTGATCTGGCGGTCCGCCGTCAGCCCGCCCAGCCAGACGTTCTTGCCGCCGTCGCCGGACACCGCGCCGATCTGCGCGTTGGTCACGGCTTGCGGCAGCCCGGGCTGCTGTCCGTCGAACGCGCCGCCGCCGAGGTGGTTCTCGTTGATGGTGCTGAAGTCGACGCCACCGAAGATGTAGGTCTCGGTCAGCACCGTGTCGCCCTGGGTCGTGGTGTACGTGCGGTGGAACTCGCCTTCCTTGTAGGACTTCACGTACAGGTCGTAGGTGTCCTTGGGCGTCCACTTCTCCCGGGTGACCCAGCGGCTGATGTTGCCCTTGTCGACCAGGTCCGAGTAGGCGGTGTGCTTGGTCCGGGCCCGGTCGCGGTACCACTGGGCGGCGACCCGGCTGAAGTACACCCGGCGCAGGTCGGCGTACTCCGGCGCCTCGTTCACCTTCTGCTGGATCAGCGGCAGGATCGTGCTGCGGTAGATCTCCTGGTTGTACTCGGAGTCGGCGTTCCTGGCGCACGACGTGTCGCCGGCGCCGGTCGAGGACAGGTAGTCGCTCTCCGTCTTGACGGTGAGTGGCGCGTCCAGGATGTACAGCTCGTTGCCGTCGTCGTGCACGGTCGCCGTGCCCGGCACGATCCACGACCGGGACGAGAGGCACTTGTTCTCGCCGCCGTGCAGGCTGTCCCAGAACTGGCGGCCCAGCGGCGTGTCCGGGTCGATCAGCTGGGCCGTGGTCTTCTTCATCTGGAGGTCGGCCTGGAGCAGCACGCGGCCGGCGTCGGTGCGGCCGAACTGGCTGTCGATGATGCGCTCGGGCTCGTCCGGGTTGAGGTTGACGGTGAAGGCGTCGACCGGCAGTTCGAGCCAGACGAAGAAGGAGTCGGACGCCAGCTTGGCCGCCTGCTGGCCGCCGTAGGAGGGCTGGTCGTCGGGGGTGGCGTCGGCCTTGAAGGCGAACTGGGCGGCGTGGCCCTGGTAGGAGTCGGAGACGTAGCGCAGCTGGAGCGTGGAGAAGTCGACCCCGCCGAGGGGGTTGGCGGTGGCGTCGCCCGGGTCGTAGTCCGGGCCGAGTTCCTTGGCGTCCTGGGTGGCGATGTCCTGGGTGGCGTCGGCCCGCTGGGCGGCATCGTCAGCGGAGTCGGGCGATGCCGCCACGGCGTCGCTGAGTCCGCCGTCGGCGCTGTGCTGGCCGGGCGCGGCCAGCGCGCCGCCGGACGGTCCGCC
Source organism: Kutzneria chonburiensis (assembly GCF_028622115.1). Lineage (NCBI taxonomy): Bacteria > Bacillati > Actinomycetota > Actinomycetes > Pseudonocardiales > Pseudonocardiaceae > Kutzneria > Kutzneria chonburiensis. Next base: position 3,098,839 of record NZ_CP097263.1, on the reverse strand, counting down.
GGTGATCGGGCTGCCGCCCGGCGGAGCGGCCGTCCCGCCGCCGGCCGGCGGATTCCAGTTCGGCCGGGTCGGCACCGCTTTCCCGGCCTTGTCGGTCTTGTCGTCGGGTATCGGCACGGCGACGGCCGTCGCCGGGTAGTAGCGCGCCACGATCGCCACGCGTTTGAGCGGCTGGCCGGCGGCGATGCCCTTGTTCTCCGGCAGGGCCCGGTTGGCCTCGTCGATCTCCCGCAGCGCGCCCGCCGACGGCGGCTTCTGGAACAGGACGACACCGGTCTTGTTCTTCGCCACGGCGATCTTGACCAGCCCGGACAGCTGCTTGCCGTTGTCGTTGCGCAGGTCCTCGCTGGACTTGAACTCGAAGAAGTAGGGATCGGCGTCGCTGAACGCATCCGGCCGCACGTCCGTCCCGGTGCCGGGGACGGTCCGGTCGAACCGCCAGCCGCCGCCGTCGAACAGGGTCTTCTCCTGGCCGCGGACGAACGGCTCGAACCCCTGCTTGCCCCGGATCCGGTTCTTGGTCATGTTCACGTACTGGGCCCGGTAGGCCCGGAACGTGGTCTTCTTGCCCGAGGCCAGCTGAAGCTTCCAGCGCGCGTAGAAGTGCGTCGGGCTGCCGGAGGTGTAGTTCGCGGGCGGGCCGAGCTCGTCGAGGTAGTCCTCGTAGATCTGGTACTGCTCGGGCGATGTCCGTGGGTCCGGCGGCTCGGGCAGGTCGAGGATGCCGCTGGGGTCGTCGAAGGTGAATGTCGGTGCGGTGAAGCCACGCCCCGGCGGCGCCGACGGGTCGTAGCCGAGCGCGTACTGCGCCGGCAGCGACTGCGCCGGCCCCGCGATCGCCGGCCCGGGTAACAGCGCCCCGATGAGCGTCACGATGAGCGTGATGACCAGTGCCAGACCGAAACGTTTCGTCCGGACGTCCGTCATCGGCTCGTTCGCCTCCCCGGCGCGGTGACCAAGTCAGCACTGACGGTAGCGCCGCTCGGCCGAGCACAGGGGGCGTTCGGCGGATCTGCCCCGTGACCGTCAGCGGCCGCCGCAGCGCCGGTACCGGTCGCGCAGGGCGGTGCCGCTGCGCAGGAACTTGCGCAGCACGACCATCGGCACCACGAGCTCGGCGTCCTGGCCGGCCTGGTGCACGTAGGGCTGGCCGGCGTAGATGTTCGGGAACTCGGGATCCGGCGTCCGGTAGGCCCACGTGCCGCCCCTGATCCGGCGGATCACCTCGCCGAAGTACCACACCGCGCCCTCGACGAAGTCCTGGTTGGCCGGGTCACGGAGGTCTTCCGCGGCCGGCGTCACCCGGGACAGCAGACCCTCCAGCGCGTCCAGCGAAGCCGGCCCGAAGTCCCAGTCGCCACGGTAGGTCTCACTCCATCGGCTGAACGCGGCTCGGCGCTCCGCGTCCCACCTCGCGATGTACGCCGCGTCCTGCGGGCTCATCTCGAAGGGATCGACGCCCGGCGTGTGCTTCTTCGTCGGCGCCCAGCCCGGGTTCGCCGCCCGGTGCCGCGTGACGGCGTCTTCCCATGTCACGTACACGTCGGTGAACACGTGCCCGGTCCGCTCGGCGATCGCCTGGACGATCAGCCGCCGGGCGAACACCGGCGTCAGATCGAGGGCCTCGTCCGCTTCGGCACACGGCTCGCCGTCGCGCCATCCCCACCCGCCGCCGGCCACCCGGAGCAGCACCTCGCCGACGTACCCGGCCGCGCCGTCGACGAGGTCCGTCAGCTCGTCCGGCGTGCCGAACCGCGCCACCAACGCCCGCTCCAGCCGCTCGAGGGACGGCCCGGTGAAGTCGAGGCGGAAGCCTTCCTCGCCCTCCAGTGCTTCCAGCACGAGCAGGTTGAGGCTGATGCCGTCCACCCAGTCGTCGAGGCCCTGGTATGCGCCCACCACCGCACCCTTCGCGCAGACGAGGTCGTCACCAGGAGGCTACCGCTCCCGGTTGAGCCACTCCGGTGAAGCCGGTGAAAGTCGCCCCTCGGCCGCCGTGACACCGGTACCTTCCCCCGTTAGCACCATCCACAGTGGTCGGTGTTACCGCGAGGGGAACCGATGCAGGGCAGGCCGCGCGCCGTCTCGACCGTCATGATCGTGCTGCTGGCCCTGGCCTGCGTCGCGGTCGGCAGCGCCGTCGCCGAGGTGCTGCGCTACCGTGCCATCGCCGACACGCTCGGCCAGTTCGAGCAGTCGCTGACCGAGCAGAGCTCGAAATCCGGCGTCAACCTCCAGTTCACCCAGCTCCCGTCGGTCGCCATCGGGCCGACCATCACGGTGGTGGTCGTGCTGGCGGCCATCGCCGCCGGCCTGGTCACGCTGGCTTTCACCGTTCGGCAGCCCCGGCCACGGGCCCGGGTGATCACGCTCGTCGCGGCGGGGACCCTCGCGGTGCTGGCCGTTGCCCAGGCCGGGATCGCGTTGACGACTCAGCTCGCGCTGAACCAGGTCGACGCCGAGTTCCAGAGCATGCAGCAGAGCATCGGCGCGCGGTATCCAGGCGCGCGAGCCATGCCGTCGTTCGTGGACCTGCTGCCGAGCTGGCCGTACTACGTCGACTACCTGACCTCCACCCTCGCCGTCATCGGGTGCGCCGCGGTCATCGTGCTGCTGGCCACGTCCGGCGCACGGACCTGGTTCGCCGCCGGGAAGGCCGGCCCGTCCGTGTCGACCGCTCTGCCCGGGGCCGCGCCGGTGACGGCCGTCGTGGACACCCGGACGATCGTGTCGGATCCGTGGCTGCGGTCGATCGTCAGTGAGTTGATGAGCGGTCCACGAAGCCTCGCCGACCTTCAGGCCGGGCCGCTCGGCACCAATCCCGAGGTGCTGAACTGGCGACTGTGGGACCTGATCAACGCCGGGGTGGTGAGCCAGACGGCCACCGGGTACGAGCTGACCCCGCGCGGTGAGAACCTCCGGGCACTGCTGGCCGGGGATCCGGGCAGCAATCCCGGCTGGTGACTTGCGGTCTGGACGTCGCCGCTAGATCGCGGACACCACGCCGAGCAGGTGCGTGACGGTCGCGGCGATGGCGTCCCGGGCGGGGGCGAGGTAGCGGCGCGGGTCGCTGTGGTCGAGGCCGGTGGCGCGAATCGCGTCGGTGAAGGCGATGTTCAGCGCGGTGCCGACGTTGATCTTCACCATGCCGTGGGTGACGGCGGCCCGCAGCTGGTCGTCGGGCACGCCGGAGGAGCCGTGCAGCACAAGGGGAACCGGGACGGCGTCGCGCAGGCGGCTGATCAGCTCGTGGTCGAGCGAAGCGGTGCGGGTGGTCATCGCGTGCGAGCTGCCGACGGCGACGGCCAGCGCATCGACGCCGGTGTCGGCCACGAAAGCGGCGGCCTCCAACGGGTCGGTGCGCACGCCCGGCGCGTGTGCACCATCCTTGCCGCCAACCTCGCCGAGCTCGGCTTCGAGCCAGATGCCGTGACGGTGCGCCCACTCCGCGGCCGCCCGAGTCGCGGCGACGTTGTCGGCGTACGGCAACCGGGACGCGTCGTACATGACCGAACCGAAGCCGGCGTCCACCGCCTGCCACAGCAGGTCCTCGTCCTCCACGTGGTCGAGGTGCAACGCGACCGGCACCGTGGACTCGGCGGCGGCCGCCGCCGCCGCGGCCGCGAGCGGGCGGACCCGCCCGCCGTGGAAGCGCACGCAGTTCTGGCTGATCTGCACCACCACCGGGAGCCCGGCGGCTTCGGCGCCGGCCACGACTCCCTCGACGTGCTCGAGGGTGATCACGTTGAACGCGGCCACGCCGTCGCCGCGGCGGACCGCGGCGTCGATGATCGTCTGGGCCGGCACGAGCATGGTTCAGTTCTCCTCGACGGTGACGGCGTCGGTGAATTCACGGTAGGTGGGGGCGTCGAAGGCCCCGGCGATCGGTGCGGCCACGGCGGCCGCCGACAGCGCGACGGCGTCGGCGAGGGTCTCGGGCCATGGCCGGTTGCGGGCCAGGCCGATGGCCAACGCGGCGGTGAACGCATCCCCGGCCCCGGTCGGGTTGCCGCGCACGGGACGCGGCGGCCGGGCGCTCCAGGTTCCGTCCGATGTGGACAGTACGGCGCCGTCCGGCCCGAGGGTGACGGCGGTCGGCACGTTCAGGGCGTGGCAGTCGTGGGGGAGCGTGGGCGTGCGGCCGAGCAGCCCGGCCAGCTCGTCGATGTTCGGCTTGATCAGCGCCGGCCCGGCGGCGATGCCGGCGCGCAGCGGCTCGCCCTCGGCGTCCAGGATGACCGGCGCCGGACTGCGCCGGATCAGCCGCGCGTACGCGTCGGCGGGAAGCCCGGGCAGGCTGCCGGACAACACCACCACCGACGCGGTGGCCGCGAGCCGGTCGAACTCCGCCTCCAGCGCCGCCCATTCCGCCGCGCTGATCGGCGGTCCGGGCTCGTTGAGCATGGTGACCGCCTCCGCGTCGACAACGGCGATCGTGTGCCGGCTTTCCGCGGCGATCGGTACGAAATGCGGTAGCTCGGCCAACAGCCGGGGCCCGGCGAATCCGGTCGTGGTGACCGGCTCACCCAGCTGCCGCAACACATCGGCGACGTTCACGCCCTTGCCGCCGGGCCGGCTGTGCACGTCCCGCACGCGATGGGTCTTGCCGGCACACAGTCGGTCCACGCGGTACGTGACGTCCAGCGCGGCGTTGAGCGTGACGGTGACGATCACAGGGCGCTCCGGGCACACAGGGCGGCGCCGAGGCGGCCGGCGGACGCGCCCAGCGCGGCCTTGACGACCTTCGGCGGCTGCCGCCAGGCGATCCGGGACCGCAGCTGCTCCCGCAACGGTGCCAGCAGTCGCTCGCCGGCCTCGGCCAGCCCGCCACCGATCACCACGAGCGCCGGATCGAGCAACATCGTGCAGGCGGTGAGCGCGTGCCCCAGCGCGGCCAAAGCCTCGTCGAACACCTGCCGCGCGGCGGGATCGTGCTCAGTACGCGCGACGACATCGGCGGCGGTGGCCCCGGGTTTGCCGTATCGACGGGCCAGCGCCGCTGCCGACGCGTACGTCTCAAGGCACCCGCGCTGCCCGCACGCGCAGGGCTCGTCGCCGAGCGGGACCGGCATGTGCCCGATCTCCCCGGCCAGCCCGTCCGCGCCGCGATACGGCCGCCCGTCGACGAAGACCGCCCCGGCCACGCCGGTGCCGATCGGCAGGAACACGAAGTTGTCGACGCCGCGTGCCGCGCCGAGGTCTCGCTCGGCGAACCCGCCGGCCAGCACGTCCTGGACCAGCGTCACCGGCAGGCCGAGCCGGGCCGCGGCGATGTCCCGAAGCGGCACGTCCCGCCAGCCGAGGTTGCTGGAGTACCGGGCGATGCCGTGCTCGTCGACGATGCCCGGCACGGCGAGCCCGACCGCCTCCGGGCGCTGGTCGGCCTGCTCGACGAGGTCTGCCACGAACCGCAGGATGCCGTCGATGGTGTCCTGGCGCTGGGTGGGCCGGTCCTCGGTGGTCCGGGCGATGCCGTCGTCGTCGACGACCGCCCCCTTCATCAGCGTGCCGCCGACATCCACCGCGACCACGGTCATGTCAGGATCACGGAGCGCGTGAGGTTGCGGGGCGCGTCCGGGTCGAGGCCGCGCCACGCCGCCAGCTCGACCGCGAGCCGTTGCGCCCGAACCAATTCCGCCAGCGGGTCCACTGCGGACGTTTCCAGCTGTGCCCCGGTGGCGCGGATCTCCTCGTGCATGCCGGGCGGAAGGTCGCCGAACACCCACACGAGCGAGGCCACGTCCGCCACCGCGATGGGGCCATGCCGGTACTCCATGCCCGGGTAGGCCTCGGCCCACGCCTGCGCGGCTTCCCGCACCTTGAGCGCGGCCTCGTTGGCCAGGCCAATCGTCCAGCCCGCGCCGAGGAACGTGTACTGGCGGAACGCCGGCCAGTCTCGCGGCAGGTCCCGGTTCAGCGCCCGCTCGGCCTGCTCGGGCAGAGCCGACACGTCCTCGCCGAGGTGGGCCCGCAGCAGGACCATCAGTGTCGTCGGGAACCGGGTCTGCACCACCGACTGCTCGTCGGCGAAGTCCATCGCGACGATGTCGTCGGCCAGCTCGCACGCGGGGCTGCCGGTCACGCCCGTGATCAACGTGCGGCGGGTGGAGCCGGCGATCGTCGACAGCGCGCGCAGGATCTCCGTCGTCGTGCCGGACCGCGAGATCGCCACCACGCGGTCGTAGCGGCGGTGCGCGAGGAACTCCGACGCCGGCCAGGCGTCGGTCTCGCCGTGCCCGGCGCCTTCGCGCAGCGCGGCATAGGCCTGCGCGACGAACAGCGACGTGCCGCAGCCGATCACGGCGACGCGTTCGCCGGGTGACGGCAGGCCCGCCGGTGCGGTCGCCGCGAGCTCCAGTGCCTTGCGCCAGCAGTCCGGCTGGCTGGCGATCTCGTTCAGTGCGTGACTCATGCCGCTCCGATGCGCGTTGATGAGCATTTCTGCGCACAAGTAGGCCATATCGAGCATCAACACGCAAGGCGCTGGGCAGTGGCTGGCATCTCGCCCGGCCGTGATCGAAGATCGGCGGGAACGCGCACCGCAGTGTTGGAGGACCGCCCGATGACGTCGCACGAACGATGGAACGCCCTGCTCGACATCGTCGCGCGCGACGGACGGCTGGAAGTGGAGTCCGCGGCGACCGAGCTGGCGGTCTCCGCCGCGACCATCCGCCGCGACCTCGACCAGCTCGCCCAGCAGCAGATGATCACCCGCACCCGCGGCGGCGCGGTCGCGCACAACGTGTCCTACGACCTGCCGCTGCGCTACAAGACCGCCCGGCACGCCACCGAGAAGGAGCGCATCGCCAAGGCCGCCGCCGCGCTCGTCGACCCCGGCGCGGTCGTCGGCCTCAACGGCGGCACCACCACGACCGAGGTCGCCCGGGCGCTGGCGACCCGGACCGACCTGACCGGCGTCGGCGTCGAGCCGGCGCTCACCGTCGTCACCAACGCGGTGAACATCGCCAACGAGCTGGTGGTGCGCCAGCACATCAAGCTGGTGGTCACCGGCGGCGTCGCCCGCCCGCAGTCCTACGAGCTGACCGGCCCGCTGGCCACGCTCGTGCTGCCCGAGCTGACCCTCGACCACCTCTTCCTCGGCGTCGACGCGATCAGCGCCGACGCCGGCGCGACCGCGTACAACGAGGGCGAGGCCAGCATCAACCGGCTGATGGTCTCGCGGGCCCGCCGGACCATCGTGGTGGCCGACTCCTCCAAGCTCGGTAAGAGCGCGTTCACCCTGATCTGCCGACTCGACGAGGTGGACGCGCTGGTCACCGACACCGCCGCCGACCAGGACCTCGTCGCCGCGTTCGGCGCCGCGGGAGTGCAGGTCATCCAGGCCTAGCCGCCACTGCGTACCCGAGGAGCCGGTCGGTCGACCGGCTCCTTTTTCGTCGTGCCGGCGAAGGTAACGGTTCGGGCACGACGCCGGCCCGCCCTTGCGTCGGCGCCGCGCGGCGGTCAAAGGTATGCGCACTCGATGACGCAAGCTGTTCGTAGAACCTTCAAACTGAGCAGAATCGCGCAAAGCCGGTGCACGATCCGATCGCGATCAGCCCGGCTCGACTGGATGGTGGCCATGAGCACGACTGGTAGAAGGACCTGGGCTGCGATCGGCGCGACCGTGGCGGTCGCCGCCACGGTGACGGCCTGCGGCAGCGCCGGCGCCGGCGACGACAACGCGCTGCCCACGGCCGACGCGTATCTGGCGTCGTCCTGTCCGGCGGTGGCGGCCAAGCCGGCCACCGACAAGGAGCTCACCTACTGGTCGATGTGGACCAAGGACGAGCCGCAGGGCAAGGTGCTCCAGCACGCCATCGACTGCTTCGGCAAGCAGACCGGCGTCAAGGTGACCGTGCAGTGGCTCGGCCGCAAGTACCTGACCCAGAACCTGGCCCCGGCGCTGAACACCGACACCGTGCCGGACCTGTTCGACCAGGACGTCAGCCAGGTCGGGGCGGCCGTTGTCGCGCCGGGCGGCACGCAGAGCGTCGACGACGTGCTCGGGCTGCCGGTCGGCGAGGGGGACAAGACCGTCAAGGACGTGCTGGCGGCCAGCTCCTACGACCTGCCGCAGAACCGCGACCACAACGGACGCCACTTCGAGATCCCGTACGAGCTGCTCGGCAACGCCTGGTGGTACAACAAGGACCAGGTCAAGGACTTCACCGCGCCGAAGACCGTCGACGACCTGTTCCAGCTGTTCGACAAGGCCCGCAACGCCGGCAAGGCGGCGGTCAGCCAGGACGGCGACATCGACTTCTACAACGCCTACTTCTTCACCCAGCTCGCCGCCCGCTACGTCGGCCCCGGCGGCCTGGCCCGGGCGGCCGCCGACAAGACCGGCGAGACCTGGAAGACCGAACCCGGCTTCCGCAAGGCCGCGCAGCTGGTGGAGCGCCTGGCCAAGGGCGGCTACTTCATCGACGGCTGGAACGCCTCCAAGTTCCCGCAGGTGCAGCAGAAGTGGGCTGACGGCCAGTCCGACTACCTGTTCGTCGGCAGCTGGGCGCCCAGCGAGACCCGGGAGTACCTGAACAAGGAGGGCAGCGACAAGAAGATCAACTACGGCTCCTTCCAGTTCCCGCTGCCCGACGGCGCCACCCACGACATCGTCGAGCAGCTGCCGATCGGCTTCGCCGTCACGGCCAAGGCCAAGCACGCCGAGGCAGCCAAGGACTTCATCGCCTATTTCCTCAACAAGGACATCCTCAAGGGCATCCCGGCCGTCGCCGACAACATCACGCCGCGCCCCGACCTCGAGGTCCCGGCCGACCTCGCGGACGTGAAGAAGGCGCTGGACGACCCGAACAAGCAGCACATGATCTTCATGGACGGCATCGACGGCCTGTTCGGCGGAAAGTACGTCAACGACGTCTTCTACCCGGCCGACGACTACCTGCTCAAGGGCACGCTCGGGGCCGACGAGTTCATCGCCCAGCTGGCCGACAAGACCGCCGAGTACTGGAAGAGCCAGGCCTGATGGCGACGATGGTGGCGGCGCCGGCCAGGAAGCGCGGCGCCGCCGGACACCCAGGCCCCACCGGCACGTCTGGCGGACATCTGGTCCGCAAGCGCCGCCTGTTCTGGCCGTTCCTGACGCCCGCACTGGTGCTGTACGTCGTCTTCCTGGTCGCGCCGACGATCGTGACCGGGGTGCTGTCGTTCACCCGCTGGGCCGGCGCCGGCGACACCCCGCAGTTCACCGGGTTCGGCGGCTACCTGCGGATGTTCGCCAGCGACTCGTTCCGGTCCGCGCTGGTGAACACCCTGATGTACGTGGTGGTCGGCGGAGCCGGCACGTTCCTGCTGGCGTTCCTGTTCACGATGGTGTTGCGGGACATGCCGGGCGGCAAGCTCGTGCGCACGATCCTGTTCTTCCCCAACATCGTGGCCCCGGTCGCGCTGGCCATGTTCTTCAGCTTCCTGTTCAAGTCCGACGACAAGGGGCTGGCCAACTTCTTCCTCGGCGGGCTCGGCATCGACCCGGTGCACTTCCTCGCCCCGGAGAACGTCACTCTCACCGTCATCGGCGCGCTCGTCTGGGCCAGTTCCGGCTTCTACATCACCATTCTGATGGCCGCCGTCGACCGCATCCCGCCCTACCTGTACGAGGACGCGGAGATCGCCGGCGCGTCGGCGTGGCAGAAGTTCCGCGCGATCACGCTGCCGCTGACCTGGGACGTGGTCGGCGTGGCCGGCGTGCTGTGGACCATCAACGCATTGAAGATCTTCGAGCTGGTCTTCGTGCTCGCCGGGCCGGGCACGTACTCGCCGCCGACGGCCGCATGGACGCTGGGCATCTACGTCTTCGACCGCTCCTTCGGCAGCCAGGGCACGCCCGACTACGGCGGGGCCAGCGCCTGCGCGGTCGTGATGATCGCGCTGACGTCCGTGTTCGTCGTGCTGCTGCGCCGCCTGATGCGGCGCGACACCATCCAGTTCTGAGTGGAGGAAGCCCATGACGGTCGCGGATGTGGGCCGCAAGGCGCCCCGCCGGCCGAAGCCGGCGCCGGGCGCGGGCCGGCGCAGCCCGCTGCGGGTGCTCGGCATGGTGGTGGTGCTGGCGTTCACCGCCTTCAACCTGCTGGTGCTGTACTGGTTGATCACGGCGTCCTTCAAGACGCCGGTGGAGATCTTCACCAAGCCGTTCGCCCTGCCGGTGCGCTGGTTCCAGCTCGGCAAGCCCCTGCGCAACTTCGCCTACGCGTGGGACCAGGCCGGCTTCGGCGACGCCTTCCTCACCACGGTGGTGCTGGTGGCCGCGTCGTCGGCGGCGATCGTGCTGGTGTCCGCGCCCGCCGCGTACGCACTGACCCGGCTGGGCGTGCGCGGTTCCGGGCCGCTGACCAACCTGATCGCGGTGGGCATGGGGGTGCCGTTCCAGACCGTGATCATCCCGCTGTTCATCGGACTGTCCACAGTGCACCTCACCGACAGCCTGTTCGGGCTGTTCCTGGTGTACGTCGCGCTGTCCATCCCGTTCACGGTGTTCCTGCTGACCGGCTTCTTCCGGTCGCTGTCGGACGAGATGGAGGAGGCCGCCGCCATCGACGGCGCCTCGCCGCTGCGCACGTTCTTCGCGGTCATGCTGCCGCTGGCCCGCGGCGGGCTGATCACCGCGCTGATCCTCAACGCCATCGGGCTGTGGAACGAGACGCTGCTGGCCATCGTCTTCCTCCAGTCCCAGGCGCATTTCACGCTGGCCCGCGCGCTGTTCACGTTCTACGGCGCGGCCGAGTACCAGTCCGAGTACGGCGGCCTGATCGCCGGGGTGACCATCCTCGTGCTGCCGATGCTCGTCCTGTACCTCGTGCTGGCCCGCCGCATCATCACGGGCCTGACGCTCGGCTCCGGAAAGTAGGGAAACACCATGGCAGACGTGTCCTTCCGAGGCGCCACCCGCTACTACGCCGGGGTGGACCGGCCGGCGGTCGACCGGCTGGACCTTTCGGTGGCCGACGGCGAGTTCCTGGTGCTGGTCGGGCCGTCCGGCTGCGGCAAGTCCACCACGCTGCGGATGCTGGCCGGCCTCGAGGGCGTCGACGAGGGGCAGGTGTGGATCGGGGACCGCGACGTCACCGCGCTGCCGCCCAAGGACCGGGACATCGCGATGGTGTTCCAGAACTACGCGCTCTACCCGCACATGACCGTCGGCGAGAACATCGGCTTCCACCTCAAGGTGGCCAAGGTCGCCAAGGACGAGCGGGAGCGCCGGGTGCGCAAGGCCGCGGCGCTGCTCGGGCTGGAGTCCTATTTGGACCGCAAGCCGGCCCGGCTGTCCGGCGGCCAGCGCCAGCGGGTCGCGATGGGCCGGGCGATCGTGCGCCAGCCGCAGGTGTTCTGCATGGACGAGCCACTGTCCAATCTGGACGCCAAGCTGCGGGTGCAGACCCGCACCCAGATCGCCTCGCTCCAGCGCCGGCTCGGCGTGACCACCGTCTACGTCACGCACGACCAGGTGGAGGCGATGACCATGGGCGACCGGGTCGCCGTGCTGAAGGACGGCGTCCTGCAACAGTGCGACACCCCGATCGGCCTGTTCTCCAAGCCGGCCAACCTGTTCGTCGCCGGCTTCATCGGCTCGCCGTCGATGAACCTGCTGCCGGCGCGGGTCGACGGCGATTCGGCGCTGATCGGCGGTCATGCCGTCCGGCTCAGCCGCGCGCAGCGGGCACAGCTCAGCGGTGACGAGGTCGTGGTCGGCGTCCGGCCGGAGGGCGTGGACGTGGTCGACTTCGACGACGGCATCCCGGTGGTGGTCGACGTCGTCGAGGAGCTGGGCAGCGACCAGTTCCTGTACTGCTCCTTCGAACAGGCCGGCGTCGGCGACCTGGTCGAGAACGCCGTCACGGCGCGTGTCGCCGGCATGTCCCCGAACGAGCGCGGCGCCAAGGTCGGCCTGCTGCCCCGTCGCGAGGCGGTGCACCTGTTCGACCCGGTGACCGGGTCCCGGCTCGAGGACTGAAGTTTCCCTGCTACCCCTCGGAAAGGTCATCCCATGCATGTCGCAACGCCGCGGCAGAACCGCCTTCGACGATCCACCATCCAGGCGGTGGGCCTGCTGGCCGCCGTGCTGACAGCCGCCGCCGGCCTCGCCGCGCCGGCCGGGGGCTCGCCGACGGCCACCTCCGGCGACGGCGCGCAGCTCGCGCTCACCCCGCCGATGGGGTGGAACGACTGGGCGCACTACCAGTGCGACTTCACCGAGTCGACGATTCTGGCCAATGCCAACGCATTGGTGTCGACCGGGCTGGCCGCCAAGGGCTACGACACCGTCACCATCGACGACTGCTGGATGCGCACGAACCGTGACTCGGCCGGCAACCTCCAGGTCGACACCACCCGGTTCCCCGACGGCATGCCCTACGTCGCCGACAAGGTGCACGCGCTGGGCCTGAAGTTCGGCATCTACGAGGACGCCGGCACCACCACCTGCGGCGGCTACGCCGGCAGCTGGAACCACTGGACGCAGGACGCCAACCTGTTCGCGTCCTGGGGCGTGGACTACGTGAAGCTGGACGGCTGCAACCTGCCCACCGTGGCCGGCCAGACCAAGATCCAGACCTTCCAGAGCGCCTACCAGCAGATGGGCGCGGCGATGAAGGCTTCCGGCCGGGACATGGTGTACTCCGAGTCCGCGCCGGCGTACTTCGAGAACACGGCCGACTGGAACGACGTGCTCGGCTGGGTCGGCCAGTACGGCCAGCTGTGGCGCGAGGGCTACGACGTCGCCACCTACGACGCGAGCAATCCCACCGCGAGCCGGTGGGGAGCGTGATGTCGAACTACGGCTACAACAACCCGATCCACCGCTACGTGAGCCCGGGCAACTGGAACGACCCCGACTTCCTGATCGCCGGCGACGGCGGCATGACCGCTGCCGAGTCGCGGAGCCAGATCGCGCTGTGGGCCGAGATGGCCGCGCCGATGATCCTGTCCAGCGACGTCGGCTCGCTGTCCAGCAGTTCGGTGGCGGACCTGGGCAACAGCGACATCATCGCGGTGGACCAGGACAGCCTCGGCCACCCCGGTTATGTCGTGTCCCAGAACGGCACCTTGGACGTGCTGACCCGGCCGCTGGCCAACGGCGACCGCGCCGTGGCGATCCTCAACCGCTCCGGCTCGACCGTCAGCGCGAGCACCGCCGCCACGACCGTCGGTTTCGCCGGTGGCGCCGGATGTTCGTACCAGGTCAAGGATCTGTGGGCCGGCACGACCAGCACCACCAGCGGCACCTTCGGCGCGAGCGTTCCCTCCCATGCCACCGCGATGTTCCGCGTCAGCCCCAGCAGCTCCGCCTGCGGCGCCGGCGTGAACGCCGGGCAGATCAGCGGCATCGCCGGCAAGTGCGTGGACGATTCCAACTCCAGCACCACCGACGGCAACCAGGTGATCATCTACAGCTGCACCGGCAACGCCAACCAGCGTTGGGCGCTGTCCGGCGACGGCACCGTCCGCACCTTGGGCAAGTGCCTGCACGCCGCCGGCACCACCGCCGGTTCCGCGGTGGATCTGAGCACGTGCAACGGTTCCTCGGCGCAGCAGTGGACGTATCAGCGCAGTGGCAACCTCACCAATGGCGCCTCCGGGCTGTGCCTGGACGTCAACGGCGGCGGGTCCACCGACGGCACCAAGCTGATCGTGTGGAGCTGCGGGCACAACCAGGACAACCAGGTGTGGTCCCTGGCGTCCTGACCTGAGCAGGCCGGACCGCCGGGCGGCGCCCCTGCCCCGGCGGTCCGCTGCCGTGACGTATTAGTTCGTGCAGTGTTATAACTAACCCGTGGCGGTGCACAACCTCGATGTCGCAAACCGGGCCTCGATCCGGCGCACGAACCTCGGCCTGGTCCTGCGCCGCCTGAGGACCCGCGGGGCCCGGTCGCGGACGCAGCTGGCGGAGGACCTCGGCCTGCCCAAGGCCACGGTGTCGAACCTGGTCAACGAGCTCGTCGAACGCAATCTCGTCCGCGAGGGCGACGTGCAGCGCGGCGGCAGTGTCGGCCGGCCCCGGCAGGCGGTGGAGCTGCACGGCCGGACGCTTTGCGGGCTCGGCGTGGAGATCAGCGTCGACTACGCCCGGGCGATCGCGCTGGACCTGCGCGGGGAGACGCTGCTGGACCAGCGCATCACCATCAATGCTCAACGCGACAGCGAGGTGCTGCTCGACGCCGTCGCCGAGCTGATCAGCCGGGCCATCGACGGCATGCGCGCGCAGGGCATCGACGTCGTCGGCGTCACGGTTGCCGCGCCGGGCGAGATCGATCGGGAGGCCGGCGTCGTGGTGTTCGCCGCCAACATGAACTGGTCGCAGCTGCCGGTCGCGGCCGGCCTCCGGGCCCGGCTCGGCACTGACGCCCCGCCCATCGCCGTCGGCAACGACGCGAGGCTCGGGGCCATCGCCGAGCACGCCATCGTCGGCCCGGTCGGCATCAACGACCTCATCTACATCACCGGCGAGGTCGGCGTCGGCGCCGGCATCATCACCAACGGCCAGCTGATGCTGGGGGCCGCCGGGTACGCCGGCGAGGTCGGCCACATGCCGCTGGATCCCGATCCGCAGCCGTGTGCCTGCGGCCGCCGCGGCTGCTGGGAGACCATGGTCGGGCTGTCCGCGCTGCTGCGGCACGCCGCCGATCCCGACGATCCGGTCCGCGACCCCGACCGCGACCTGGAGATCCGTCTCGCCGAGATCCGGACCCGGGCCGCCGTGGGGGACGAGCGCACGCTGGCCGCGCTCGACCGCATCGCCCACGGCCTCGGCCTGGGCATCGGCCTGCTGATCGGCGTACTCAACCCGCAGGCGGTCGTGCTCGGCGGCTACTTCGCGATTCTCGGCGACCACCTGCTGGCGACGACCCGGCGCGTGGTCGACGAACACGTCCTCGCCCCGCACGCCGGGGGCTGCCAGCTGCTGGTCTCCACGCTGGGATTCACCAGCGCCGCGCGCGGCGCCGCCCAGGAAGCCCTGGAGCCCGTGTTCCACGACCCGGGCTCCGTCTCGGCGAACTAGCCTCGGGGTTAGTCGGTCATGCGGAAGTCGTAGGTGTGGGGTAGGGGGTGGGCGGTGCGGGGCAGGGTGGGGTCGCGCCGTTCGTGGTACGCGAACCAGAGCTGGTCCAGGGCATCCTCGCCTTCACGGAGGTCGGCCACGACGATGCCGGCCTCGATGAGGCGGCCGGCGCGGTCGAGGCTGCCGGCGGCGATGGCCGCCGAGCACTCGAGCATCTGGATCCGACCGTCCGCCCGCCGCTCCGCCGGCAGCCCGTCGACGAGCGTGAGGGCATCCCAAGGCCGGTCGGCGGCGAGCAGCGCCTGAAGGGTCTCCACGGTGAGGGCCCGCAGGGGAGTGGGCAGCAGTTCGCCGGCTCGGAGCAACGACGTCGCGGCGCTGTCGGCGTTCTCGTCGCATACGGCGAGGTTGCGCAGTGCCCAGGGATTGTCCTTGTCCGCCAACGAGGCACGCCACGCGTCGCGAGCGGCGTCGGCCTCGCCGGCGTGCCAGCGAGCCACACCGCGGTGCAGCCAGGTGAGCCAGTTGTCGCCGGCCTGCTCGAGCCGTTGCCGCCAGCCGGGAGTGACCTGATAGGACAGTGGGGCCGCCGGCATTTCACCGGTGGCCAGCAGTTTCAGCCACGGTTCCTGCTCGTCGCCGGTGATGTCGAACGGCACTCCCGGCAACTCGAGCGACTGGTCGCCGGTAGCGGCGCGGTGGAGCCGTTCCAAAGCGCCCCAACCGGATCCGTGGTGCAGCCGCTCGGTCGGCGGCTGGTCCAACCACTGCCCGGCGGCGTCGTGCTCGGCATCGACGAGGTGACGGGGGATGAGCTCCTCCAACGCCTCCTCGACCGATGTGCAGGCACCGTCCCAGTCGCGGGTCGTCGCACCGTCGGCGGTGAGCAGGCCGTAGACCTCCAGCCACGACCACTGGGCGCCGGCCGGCATCGGCAGGTGTTCCAGCTGGGTACGGGCCAGGCCGGCCTGGATTTCCAGGTACGGCTGGTCGGCCGGCGACAGCCACTCCTGCCAGCGGCGACCGCCACCGGCCTGCCCCCACAGGAACAGCTTGCGGCCACGCAGCCGGTCGGTCGACGCCTGCACCAGGCCGCTGCCGTCGCCGTCCAGCGCGGCGATCCAACGGCGGCGGGGCGGTGCGATGTCGTAGAAGTAGTCGGCGGCGTGCCGGCCGTTGGCCGGGTAGCTGCGATCCACGCCGTCGTGGACGGGGATCGGCACGCGGCGGAGCACGCCGTCGTAGGCGAGGTGGTAGGCGGCGTCGGCCGGCGCCAGCACGCGGGTGTCGGGCGTCTCGGGCACGGCGATGTTGGACCACCAGTAGACCGGGACCTCGTGCGCGTTCGGATTGATGATCCGCACGTGCACGTGGAGCACGGCGGAGCCCTCCGGGGCGTACGCGTCGATCTGGTACACCAGCTCCCGGCTGCGTTCGAACTCCCACATGCGCAGGACCTCGACACCGTCCGGCCGCACCACCCGGGCGGCGTGCACGGGGGCGCAGGTGAGCGGCGTGTGGCCGGTGGTGCCGAGGTTCCACTCGACGCCGCCGGCGAACCAGGCGTTGCGCAGCCCCAGGTTCGCCGGTTGCAGGATCGCGTTGCGGTGCAACAACTCCCGCCCGGTGGGCAGGTGCACGAGCGATCGTATCCGGCCGCCGAAGTCGAGCAGGAACTCGGCGCGGACGATGCCGTTGTCGACCACGGCCACCGTCAGCTTCTCGTCGGTGAGCTCCCGCGTGTAACCGTCCTGCACGGTGTAGGGCAGCAGCGTCGCCGGCCGTCCGTACGCGAGGTTGCGAGCCATGTCCTGGTCGGCCGCCGAGGCGTCGACCAGCGGCGTCACCGGACGCGGCGGGGCCAGCGGCGGCAAGGGGTTGTCCGGGCCGAGCGCGGCGACGGGCAGCGTCACCGTGTCGAGGTGAACCACGCGGTGCCTCCGGTTGTGGTCGGGACGGGCACGCCAACTTTGCCGCTACCCTAATTAGTTCGACTAGTGTTATAACTAACGCCCCGGGAGTCAAGAGCCGCCCTCACCCTGGAGTCGCGATGCGCCCCCTGCCCGTCATCGCCCGCCCGCGAACGGCCGTGGCCCTGGCCATGGCCGTCACGCTGCTCGGCGCGCCGCCTGCCGCGTCGGCCAGCCCGCCGACCTCGGGCTACACCGTCACGATCGGGACCACGGGCACGTACCAGTTCCCGACCGACACCCCGGCGTCGCCCTTCATCGACAAGGACGGCACGTTCTACTTCCAGCAGTCCGCCGCCCTCTACGGCGCGACGCAGCCCCGGTACTGGGACTTCTACACCGGCACCGACTTCGACAGCGCCGCCCGGTCCAGCGCGATCAGCGACGCCGTGAATCCGGCCGAGCCCCGGGACAAGAACAACGACACGAGCTGGCGGTGCGACAACAGCCCGACCGGCGTCACCGCCACCGACCCGCCGGCGGGCTCGTCGTACTCGCACAAGAACTTCTGCGACCTGGTCGGCGTCTGGGTCGACCCGGACACCGGCAACTGGTACGGCCTGGTGCACAACGAGTTCACCCCGGAGCCGTTCGGCGCCAACTCGTTCTCGCACTACGACGCGATCGACTACGCCGAGTCGACCGACCAGGGCAAGGTGTGGACCATCAAGGGACACGCCATCACCTCGCCGTACAGCACGGTTCGCGGCGACACCACGGCGTTCCCGAACGGCACCTTCGACTACGGCGACGGTGACCCGCGGCTGTTCGTCGACCAGGCCTCGGGCTACTTCTACGTCTACTACGCCTCCCGGATCGTGCCCAAGGCCGGCACCTCGGGCAGCTACGACGGTCTGGCGCACGTTGCCCGGGCACCCATGTCGTCGAAGATGGCCACCGGCTCGTGGCAGAAGTGGTACGACGGCTCGTGGTCGCAGCCGGGCGTTGGCGGCCTGGAGAGCAACATGACGCCGGTGACGACGACCGCCCCGACCGGCTACACCGCCGTCGACCACGACTACAAGCCCACCAACGCGGGTTCCGTGCCGCAGCAGATCACCGCCGGCACGCTGCCGCCGAAGTCCGAACTGTTCGTCATGAACATCGCCTACGACGCCTACCTGGGCCTGTACATCGGCGAGCCCGAAGTCGCCGACAGCTCGTCCAAGCTGCCGCAGCGCTACTACGTCACCGACGACCTGTCCACGCAGAAGTGGTACTACATCGGCGATTCCGGCAGTTACGCCTCGAACTCCTGGTACCGCTGGTTCGTCGACGGCGCGAACCGCACGAGCTCCACCGTCATCGGCAAGACCTTCCGCTCGTACTGCTCCATCGCCTGCGCCGGCTCGGACGGCGAGTACGCCAACGTCACCGTCGGCTCGGCGTCGCCGGCCGCGCCGCCTTTCGACCTGAGCACGACCTACCGGATCGGCAACGGGTCGGGGCGGGTACTCGCCCAGGTCAGCGGCAGCTCGGCGACGACGTCCGTGCCGGCGTCGACCGGCTCGACCCTGGAGACGTGGGCCTTCGCCGCCAACGGCGACGGCTCGTACACGATCACCAACGGCTCGACCGGCCAGGCCCTCGGCGTTTCGACGTCGACCGCCAGCCGTGCGTGGGCGACCAAGCCGACGGTCACCGCGACCGGATCCTCCGTCGGGCAGCAGTGGTTCATCCTGGCCAACACCTCCGCGACCGGGGCGAAGACGGGAACGTACCGGCTGGTCAACCGCTACAGCGGCTTGGTCCTGGGTCTGTCGTCGGATTCGACCCGCCTCGCCGAGACGACTCCCGCCCGGTCCTGGACCAACACCACCGGCGACGCGACCGGCGGGTCACGCTCCGCCGCCGAGCAGACCCTGGGCCTCACCGCGGCCGGCGGGACGCCGGCCCTCGACGGCACGCACCAGATCTCGGTGTCCGGCCAGGGCCTCGACGACCCGAACTGGTCGACTTCCACCGGCACCCAGCTCGTCACGTGGAAGCTCAACGGCGGCACCAACCAGAACTGGACGTTCACCAGGCAGACCGACGGCTCGTACACCATCGCCAACGCGTATTCCAAACTGTGCATGGACGACGAGGGCGGTGCGACCACCGCCGGCACGCGGGTGATCCAGTGGACCTGCACCGGCGGCAGCAACCAGCGTTGGACCGCCACCAAGACGTTCGCCGGCTACACGCTCACGAACGTCCATAGTGGACTGCTGCTCACCACCGCCTCGACCGCCGACGGCGCGCTGGTGACCCAGCAGGCGAACACCGGTTCCACGTTGCAACAGTGGACCATCGGCTGAGAACGCCGCGGTGCCGCCGATGGCGGCACCGCGGTCAGCTGCTCAGCAGCCGAGCAGGTTGCAGGCCACCGCCGAGGAACCGGTGGTCCTGGACGGCGGCGTGCCGTCCGGCGAGTTCACCGGCACGTACGAGGCCGACGCCGTGTTGGTGAAGGGCAGCAGGGAAATCAGCAGCTGGGTCGAGCAGTAGACCTGCTTGCTCTGCCCCGCCGCCAGATCGAACGTGCCCGCCGCGCTCCGGCACGACGATTCCGCGCTGTCGTTGACGGTGGCGCCGGTGATGCCGACCGGACCGGCGTTGGTCACCGTGATCCGCCAGTGCGGGTTGGCCAGCAGCAGTCCGAGCAGACCCGGAGTCGCGTGTTTCACCCACGGCCCCGGACCGCCTGGCCCGCAGTCACTGTTGTGCGCGGACGCGCAGATCTCCTTGCTCACCGTCACGTTCGGCTGGCAGCCGGACCCCGGCGCGACGCGCAGGCTCACCGTGTTCGAGGTGAGCGGGCCGGTGGCGTCCGAGCCGGTGGCGGTGTCGGTGACGCCGCTCACCGTGCAGGTCGACGAAACCGTGGTGCGGAAACAGATCTGCGGTGCGTCGCCGGTGAACGACACCACCAGGTGCGGCTGGTTGCCACCGGTGAAGTCGTTGCTGTTGTTCAACACCAGGTGCGCCGAGACGGTGATGGCCGGATGCGCGGCCGGCGAGATCCCCGACAGGTCGAGGCTCCCGTCGGCGGCGAACGACGGATGGGCGAACACGGAACCGTTGACGTCGCTGACATCCGCGGTCGACGCGGCCAGATTCACGTTGGCCAGGTTCATGTTCTCCAGCCGGGCATCCGTGTAGCCGTGGATGTGGTTGGCGCCGCCGTCGCAGTAGAACGAGGATGGCGTCAACGTGACGTCCGCGCCGCTGTGGATGCACGGCGAGTTCGACGTGGACGGGTCCTCGGAGAACAGGATGCCGGCGTCACCGAGCCCGAACAGGCAGCGGGTGGTCGGGTCGTACGCGTAGCCGTAGTCCCGCGTTACGCCGCCGTTGGCCGAAGGATGGGTTGCCGGCAAAGGGAATCCGGCGCACGCGGCGGCCGCCGTCCAGTCGTAGCACACGGTGGCGCCGGCGACGGACCCGCCCCAGATACCGGTGTAGCTCCGCAGGTGCCCGTCCGGACCGAGGGCGTTCTCCGGATTGAAGACCAGCTGGCTGCTCAGGCCGTTGAACACGGTCGGTGCGGCCAACGGGGTGCCGTCGATCTGGTAGCAGGTCGTGGTCGACGTGGGATTGCCGGCCGTCGTCGAACACGCGCCGACCGCGTTGTTGCCGGTGTCGTAAGCGGTGTAGGCGTCGTACGAATTGCCGCTCGGCGCGACGGGGTGCGGGCTGCTCCAGCCGGCGCACGCCGAAGCCGTGGCCGGGTCGAAGCAGCCCAGCACCACCGGGCCACCCGGCGACGACGAGCCGAAGACCTTGCCGCCGGCCACGGCCAGCGAACCCATGTACAGGCCACCGGGCCCGTTGTTATTGGCCGGCACGACCGGGGCGTACGGCTGGCCGGCGCAGGGCGACTGCGAGGCGATGGTCAGGCACAGCACCTGTCCGTTGGTGCCGAAGCCGTACAGGTTGCCGCCGGTGGTGACGAGGCCGGCGAGGCCGTATGCGCCGCCGCTGCCGGTGCTGACCAGCGGGAAGTAGCCGCAGTTGGCCCGCGCGGCCAGGTCGAGGCAGCCGACGCCGACCGAGGCGGCGGTCGTTGCGGCGTAGTAAACGACGCCGGGCCGGCCCGGATCCTGCACGTACTGCGGGGTCAGCGTGGTGGCGATGTCGCCGGTGGCGCCCGAGCCCAACGGGCCGGGCGCGGTGTTGACCGGGCGCGGCCAGGGACCGCCGGCACAGGGCGCGCCGGCCGTGAGGTCCGTGCAGACCAGCTTGGGTGCGGCGGCGTACAGGTGGTGGTACATGTTCCACGCCTCGACCGTGCCGTCCGCCCGGCGGTAGACGATCGGCGAGTAGCCGTCGCCGCCGGTCGCGGTGGCCGTCGGCTTCACCGGCGCCAGCAGGATGTTGCCCAGGTTGGTGCCGCCGGGGCGGGCGCCGGGGTTGGTCGCGCGCACCGCCACCGTTGCCGCGCCCGGGTCGGTGCCCTGGAAGTTGGTGCCGTCGGTCGACCAGGACGGCGTCCAGCCCGGCGGCACCTGGAGCGACCCCGGCACATAGGCCTGCGAGCCTTCGACGGGATCGGTGATGGTGGCCGGGGCCGAACCGCTCGAACTGGTGTTGGCGTAGCTGAGCACCCAGTTCAGGGTGTCGGCGTGATTGACCGGATCAGCGCCCGGACTTGTCACGTCCTGCACGCTCTTGGTCAGCCCGGACGGCGCTGCGACGGCGGCCGGTGCCGCTACTCCGGCGGCCACCGCGGCTATCACGACGCCGACGGTCAAAGTGGAGCGTGCGAAGGCCAGTCTTCGTTTCATACTCTCCCTCGTTCCCCAATGGACACCTCCGCCGGAATGGCCGGCGGCGGCGCGAAGGCGAGCGTAGGAAGACGGTTGCCGTCGGACAACAAGGGTCGCCGGGACGCGAACGTCGCTGCTCCCTCCGCGCGAATCCGTGCTGTCAGGCCAGACTCTGCGCACGTCCGCGGCATCGGCGCACTGGGCGGAACGGGGGGACCCGCTGGTCCGATCGACTACCGGTGAAAGTTCTCTCTTGTGGAGTCCCCGGCCGGCTCGCCGGGGCGTCGAATGTGTCGATATCGCCGGCCGTTTCGTCCGATCGTCGTCGGGGCCGCCGCAGACGGACGCTCGATCCGCTGGCCGTTCAGCCCTGTCCGAGGCGGATGCTTCGGACGACGATCATGTCCATGACGCTTCCCTTCGTCGCCTGCGTGACGTGCCAGCAGGTCATCCAGGACAACGAGATCACGGCGCGGACCATCCGCCTGTGCCAGCACTGCGCCACCGTGCCGTGGTATCACGACGCCTGTCTGCATGGGGCCGCCAACTGCCCGACCTGCGCGCAGCCGCTGACAGTGGCCGACGAGTGGTCACCACGCCAACCCGCGCCGGACCGCAGCGCCTGGGCCGGGGAAGACCAAGGACACCAGCAGGTCGCCGCCTCATGGGACAGCATCGTCGCGCGCCCCACCACCAACGACGCGTGGTGGACCGCGCTCTACACGTTTCTGCAGAACCCGCCGGCGGCCGGGGAATGGGAGTACCTGGGTTTCCAGCACGGTGCGCACGAGATCCGCTGGCACGGCGAATCCGCGGCGGTGTTCGGTCCCGGCGCCGTCGATGTCCATTTCCACGTCCACTTCACCGGGCACGTCTACGACGGCCAGCCGGAGTGGACCTACGGCAGCGCATGGATCACCGGCGTGCACCACATGTCCGTCAACATCCAGGAGAATGCGGCGCTGCACAACACGGTGCTGCCCGTCCTGACCCACCACTGGGCGTCGATCACCATGAGCGAAGCGGCCCTTCGCGCGGCGGAGGACGGGAAAACCTGGCGCTGACGCGGCTCACGGGCGGTCGAGGAGAGCGAGCACCTTGATCGCCATCGCGGCCGGGTCGCCGTCCTGGGGACGGAGCACGAGAGCGGGCTCGGCGGGCGCCTCGTAGGGATCGTCGACCCCGGTGAAGCCCGTGATCTCGCCGGCCCTGGCCCGTGCGTACATGCCTTTGGGGTCACGGGCCTCGCAGACGTCGACGGGCGTGTCCACGAACACCTCGAGGAAGGCGAGCCCGGCGGCCTCGTGCCGGGCTCGCACCAGGTCGCGGTCGGCGCGGTACGGGCTGATCAGGGACACGACCGCGACCAGCCCGGCGTCGGCGAACAGCTGGGCCACCTCGCCGACCCGCCGCACGTTCTCGGCCCGGTCCTTGGGGCTGAACCCCAGGCCGGCGTTGAGGCCGTGCCGGAGGTTGTCGCCGTCGAGCCGGTAGGCCGGGCGGCCGGCGAGCACCAGGCGGCGTTCCAGCTCGGCGGCGACGGTGGACTTGCCGGAGGCCGAGAGCCCGGTGAGCCACACCGTCATACCCCGCGTCGCCCGGTCGGAGCGGCCGACCGCGGTGGGGTGCCAGACCACGGACGCGCTCGGCTCGGTGATCATGCCGGCGGCGACCGTGTTGTTGGTGGCGTCGTCGACCAGGATGAAGCTGCCGGTCGACCGGTTGCGGCGATAGGAGTCGAACAGCAGCGGCGCCTGGGTGCGCAGCCGGACCCGGCCGATCTCGTTGAGCGACAACGACTCGGCGGCTTCGTCGCGGTGCAGGGTGTTGACGTCGATGCGGTACGTCAGGTCGTGCACCTGCGCCCGCACCGAGCGCGTGGTGTGCCGCAGCGTGTAGCGGGCGCCCGGGGTCAGCGTGGACCGTTCGGTGAGCCAACAGACCATGGCGTCGATGTCCTGACCGACATGCGGCCGGTTGTGCGGACGGCAGATCAGGTCGCCGCGCGCCACGTCCAGCTCGTCGTCGAGGCGCACGGTGACCGCCTGCGGCGGGAAGGCCTCGTCGACCGGCTCGCCGCCCGGCCCCCAGATTTCCCTTATCCGTGAGGGAAAACCGGCCGGCAGCACCACGACATCGTCGCCGGGCTTGAGCACGCCACCGGCCACGGTGCCGGCGTAGGTCCGGAAGCCCTGCGCGCGGACCACGTACTGGACCGGGAGCCGCGCGTCGATGAGGTTGCGGTCCGAGGCGACGTGCACCTCCTCCAGGTGGTGCAGCAGCGAGGTTCCCTCATACCAGGGCATGTTCGCGCTGCGCTGCACGACGTTGTCGCCGTGCAACGCGGAAATCGGCACGAACGCGAGATCGGCCACGGTCAGCTTCATCGCGAAGCGGCGGAATTCCTCGCGGATCTCGGCGAACCGCTCGGCCGACCAGTCGACGAGATCCATCTTGTTCACGCACAGCACCAGGTGGGAGACGCCGAGCAGGCTGGCGATGAACGCGTGCCGCCGGGACTGCTCGACGATGCCCTTGCGCGCGTCGACCAGGATCAGCGCCAGGTCGGCGGTGGACGCGCCGGTGACCATGTTCCTGGTGTACTGCACATGTCCGGGCGTGTCGGCGATGATGATCTTCCGCTTGGGCGTGACGAGGTAGCGGTAGGCGACGTCGATGGTGATGCCCTGCTCGCGTTCGGCCCGCAGCCCGTCGGTCAGCAGGGCCAGGTTAGGTTCGTCCTCGCCGCGCTCGCGGCTGGTGCGCTCGACCGCGGCGAGCTGATCGGCGAAGATCGCTTTCGAGTCGTGCAGCAGCCGGCCGATCAGGGTGGACTTCCCGTCGTCGACACTGCCCGCGGTGGCCAGCCTCAGCATCAGAAGTAGCCTTCCTTCTTGCGATCCTCCATGCCCGCCTCGGATATCCGGTCGTCGGCCCGCGTGGCGCCGCGCTCGGTGGTGCGACTGGCCGCCACCTCGGTGATCACCGATTCCGCCGTGGTGGCGGTGGATTCCACGCAGCCGGTGCAGGTGGCGTCGCCGACGGTGCGGAAGCGCACCGATGCCTCGAACGGCTCATCGCCCTCGAGCAGCGTGACGAACCTGGTGTGGGCCAACAGCATTCCATCGCGGTGCACGACACGGCGCCGGTGCGCGTAGTAGAGCAACGGCAGTTCGATGTGCTCGGCGGCGATGTAGCGCCAGATGTCCAGCTCGGTCCAGTTGGACAGCGGGAAGACGCGGATGTGCTCGCCTTTGCGGTGCGCGCCGTTGTAGAGGTTCCACAGCTCGGGCCGCTGGTTGCGGGGATCCCACTGGCCGTATTCGTCACGGAAGCTGAACACGCGCTCCTTGGCCCGCGCCTTCTCCTCGTCGCGCCGGGCGCCGCCGAACGCCGCGTCGAAGCCGTTCTCGGCGATGCCCCGCAGCAAGGTGATGGACTGCAACCGGTTCCGGCTGGCGCGCGGCCCGGTCTCCTCCACGGCCCGGCCCGCGTCGATGTCGTCCTGCACGGCGGCGACCACGAGCCGCACGCCGAAGCGGGCCACCGCGCGGTCCCGGAACGCCAGCACTTCGTCGAAGTTGTGGCCGGTGTCCACGTGCAGCACCGGGAACGGCACCGGTGCCGGCCAGAAAGCCTTGGCCGCCAGGTGAAGCAGTACCACCGAGTCCTTGCCGCCGGAGAACAGCAGGGCCGGCCGCTCGAAGGTGGCCGCCACCTCGCGCAGGACGTGCACCGACTCGGCTTCCAGCGCCCGCAGCGGGGACAGCTCGTACGTCGTGGCCATGGCGGAACCACCCTTCACGTCGGAAGGAAATTAGAACAGGTTCTTGTTCTTGGTCAACCGATGCCGCAACCTGGACGGCGCCACTTCCGCCAGAGGAGGACCCGATGGACCTGATCGCGCTCGAGGAGATCCGCCGGCTCAAACACCGCTATCTGCGCAGCCTGGACCTCAAGCGCTGGACCGAGTTCGGGCTGACGCTGACCGTCGACGCCACGGCCGACTACGGCACCCCGGTGTACGGCGACCGGCTGAGGCTGGCCGGCCGCGACGAGATCGTCACGTTCATGAGCCGCCGGCTCGGGCCGGAGGTGATCACCGTGCACTTCGCCGGGCAGGCCGAGATCGACATCGACGGCGACGAGGCGACAGGCACCTGGAACCTGCTGGACACCGTGATCGCGACCGATCGTCAGGTCGTGATCCAGGGCGCCGCGTTCTACGAGGACCGCTACCGGCGCGAGGACGACGGCGTGTGGCGGATCAGCCACACCGGCTACGACCGGACCTACGAGGCCATGTTCACGCAGACCGACCTGCCCGGCTTCAAGCTCACCGCCAACCGGTGGGCCGCCGTCCGCTGACCTGCGAGGTGACCGCGTCGGCCGCGGCGACCAGTGCGTCGCCGCGGCGGGCGATCTCGGCGCCGGTGATGGCCGCGCCGACGTACAGGGTGAGCACCAGCTCCTGACGGCCGTCGGCGTCGAAGGTCGGCGCGGCGAGCAGGCTCACCGGGTGTTTGCGCCGCGCCGCCAGGTCGGCGCCGAGGTACACCCGCTCGCCGAGGCTGGAGACCATCTCGCCGACCAGGTCCCGCACCTCGGCCGGCAGGTCGTACGCGGCGACGCCGGCCATCAGCGCATGCAGCCGCATCCCGTTGGGGGACAGGCTTTCCACCAGGTAGCCGCGGTCGCGGCACTCGGTGACGACCTGCCGCAGGTGCGCGCGGTCGGTGCGGGACGGCAGCGTCGGCGGCCGGGCCAGCCACTCGTCCAGGGCCCGGTCGCCGTCCCACAGCACGTACATCAGGCCGACCGGCGGGGCGAACGGGTAGGTCTGGCCGACCTTGACCGTGGCGGCGGCCCGCGCCGGCCCGCTGCTCTCCAGCACCATGATCTGCTCGCCGACCACGGCGGACGCCGTGCCGACGGTGTCGTAGCGGGCGCTGAGCTCGGCGAGTTCGCGCCGGGCCAGCGCCGCCGCCGTGAAGTCCTGCTGGGCAACGCGTCCCGCGGCGATCAGCGCCGGACCGAGCCGGTAGGCCTTCGTCGCCGGATCGAGCACCAGATAGCCGCCGCGGGTCAGCTCGTTGGCGATGCCCAGGCACGTCGGCTTGGCCAGCCCGACCGCGCGGGCCAGTTCGGACAGGCCGAAGCGCCGGCCCGGGTGCGCGACCAGGAAGTCCAGCACCGCGACCACCCGCTCGGTCGGCGGCGAGCTGCGGGTCACCATTGCCAACTTCTAGAACGCGTTCTAGCCTGGCCAGGCCGGCGTTTGTACCGCATCGGTACATATTTGTACCGCCGTTACCGAGGTGTCAAGGAGCCGCCCGTGCTCACCCAGCCGTTCGCCGACGCCATCGCCGAGGCCGAGAAGGTCATCGCCGGCGCACCGCACGTCCGGACCGAGCAGGACCTCGTCGAGGGCTACGACTACCTGGCCGGCAGCATCCGGGCGTCGCTGCAGATGGCCTGGGCCTACCAGCGCGACTTCCCGTTCTTCGTCCGGTCGACCGGCCCGTACACCAAGCTGGGCCTGGACAACCCGGACACCCTGTACTTCCACGCCTACGTGCGCGACGACTGCGAATACGTGGTGACCGGCCGCCGCGGCAGCACCGCCGACCTGAGCTTCCAGGTGCTCAACGGGGACTACTCGCCGGTGGACGTGCCGGACAGCCTGACCGCGTTCGACGACCGGGCCATCGAGATCGGCGAGGACGGCTCCTACGAGCTGCGGTTCGGCCCGGCCAAGGCGGACGCCGGCCCGAACTACTTCACCCTCGGGCCCGGTTCGGCGATGCTCATCGTGCGGGAGGTCTTCAGCGACTGGGCCACCGAACAGCCCGGCCGCATTCGCATCCACCGAGCCGGCGCCACCGGCGCCCCGCCGCCGCTGACGCAGGACGTGCTGGCCAAGCGCTACGGCGTCGCCGGCAAGATCCTGGTCAGCCGGCTGCGCACCTTCCTGGCCTTTCCCGAGTGGTTCTACCTGAAGCTGCCGGTCAACACGATGACCGCGCCGCGGGCCACGCCCGGCGGCCTGAGCACCCAGTTCTCCTCGGTCGGCCACTACGATCTGGCCGACGACCAGGCCATGATCGTCACCGTGCCGGCCTCGGACGCGCCGTACCAGGGCTTCCAGCTGGGCAGCATGTGGTACGTGTCGCTGGACTACGTCAACCACCAGACCAGCCTCACCGCCGACCAGGCCCGCGTCGACCCGGACGGCAAGATCCGGTTCGTTGTCGGCGAGCGCGACCCGGGGCTGGCCAACTGGCTGGAGTGCACCGGCCACGCCCGTGGCTACCTCCAGATCCGCTGGCAGCGACTGGCCCGCAAGCTCACTCCCGAGGACGGCCCCGAGGTGGAAGTGGTTCCCGTGCAAGAACTTCCGGAGCGGCTGCCGTTCCACGAGCAGAGCCGGATCACGGCGTCGGAGTACGCGGCGCGGATCGATGCGCGCCGGGCCGCCACCGCCGACCGGATGCTGGGCTGAGGCGATGATCGTCGGACGGGACGGTGTCGGCACGGTCGAGGACCTGCACGCCTCGGCGACCAAGATCACCGGGCTGACGGACTTCGGCGACGACGACTATCTTGACGGACTCGCCGTGCTGCTGGCGTCCTACGAACGCGACGCCGGCCTGACTCCGTTGGGCAACAAGGTGATGCGCTCCTTCCTGCGCGGAGCCCTGGTGTCCCGGCTGCTCAGCGAGGCCGCGTGGCAGCAGTACCCCGAGCACGCCGAGGTGCCGATCGAACGGCCGATCTTCGTCACGGGCCTGCCGCGCACCGGAACCACGGCGCTGCACCGGTTGCTCAGCGCGGATCCGGCCCATCAGGGCCTCCAGGTGTGGCTGACCGAGGTGCCGCAACCCCGGCCGCCCCGGGAGACCTGGGCCGGCAATCCGGTGTTCCAGGCCATCGAGGAGAACTACCGCCGGCACCACGTCGAGCATCCCGAGTTCATGGGGCTGCACTACATGTCGGCCGACGAGGTCGAGGAGTGCTGGCAGCTGCTGCGCCAGTCGATGCGGTCGATCTCGTACGAGTGCCTCGCGCACCTGCCGACGTACTCCGCCTGGCTGGCCGGCCAGGACTGGACCGAGGCCTACCGCCGGCACCGGCGCAACCTCCAGCTGATCGGCCTGCCGGACCGCGATCGCCGCTGGGTGCTGAAGAATCCCAGCCACCTGTTCGCCCTCGACGCGCTGCTGGCCGCGTACCCCGACGCGCTCGTGATCCAGACGCACCGGTCCCCGCGGTCCGTCATCGCGTCGGTGTGCAGCCTGAACCAGCAAGCCAGCGCCGGCTGGTCCACGGTGTTCGAGGGCGATGTCGTCGGGCGGGACCAGTTCGACCTGTGGGCGCGCGGCCTCGACCGCTTCACCGCCGACCGGGCCAAGTACGACCCGGCGCAGTTCTTCGACGTGCGGTACCGGGACCTGGTCGGCGATCCGATCGGGACCATGCGGGCGATCTACGCGCACTTCGGGCTGCCGCTGACCGACCGCGCGGAGGCGGCCATGACGGCCATCCACGCGGACAACAGCTCCGGCCAGCGGCAGCCGGCGCATCGCTACCAGTTGTCGGACTTCGGGTTGACCGGCGAGGAGGTCGACGAGCGCTTCGCCGACTACCTGCTGGCACAAGGTGGGGACGGGCTATGACGATCTTGGATCTGTTCCGGGTGACGGACAAGGTCGCCGTGGTCACCGGCGCCGGCCGCGGCATCGGCGCGGCCACGGCGGTGGCGCTGGCCGAGGCCGGCGCGGACGTGGTGATCTCCTCCCGTACGGAGGCCGAGCTGCACGAGGTGGCCGCCCGTATCGAGCAGGCCGGCCGCAAGGCCCACGTCGTGGCGGCCGACCTGAGCGCGCCGGACGCCGCCGCCGCACTGGCCGCCGCGGCGCAGGAGACCTTCGGGCGGCTCGACATCGTGGTCAACAACGTCGGCGGCACCTACCCGCGGCCGCTGCTGGACACGACCGTCGAATTCCTCGAAGAAGCCTTCCGCTTCAACGTGTCCACCGCCCACGCCCTGACGGTCGCCGCCGCGCCGGCGATGCTGGCCGACTGCGGCGGCGCGATCGTGAACATCTCGTCCGTGATGGGACGCGTCGCCGGCCGCGGCTTCGCCGCCTACGGCACGGCCAAGGCCGCGCTCGCGCACTACACCCGTTTGGCGGCAACGGATCTCTCGCCCCGCATCCGGGTCAACGCGATCGCCGTCGGCTCGGTGGCGACCTCGGCGCTGGACGTCGTGGTCCGCAACGACGAGCTGCGCGGCAAGATGGAAGCCGCCACGCCGCTGCACGTCATCGGCGACGCCGACCACATCGCGGCCACGGCCGTGTATCTGGCCTCTGGCGCCGGCGGTTACGTGACCGGCAAGGTGTTCGAGGTGGACGGCGGCCTCCAGGTGCCCAACCTGGAGTTCGGCCTGCCCGATCTGTGACGGAGGGAAGCGCCCGTGGCCTATCGGGTGGTGCAGTGGAGCACCGGCAACGTCGGGCGGCACGCGATCGCCGGCATCGCGGCGCGCCCGGACCTCGATCTCGTCGGCGTGTGGGTGTCCACAGTGGACAAGGTCGGGCGGGACGCCGGCGAACTCGCCGGACTCGGCCGGGAACTCGGCGTCGTCGCGACCGACGACGTGGAGGAGTTGCTGGCGCTGCGGCCCGACTGCGTCGTGTACACGGCGATGGCCGACGACCGGCTGATGGAGGCGATCGACGACCTCCGGCGCATCCTGCGAGCCGGGATCAACGTGGTCTCCAGCAGCCCGGTGTTCCTCCAGTTCCCGAAGGGAACCGTGCCCGACGAGGTGTCGGAACCGGTTCGCCGAGCGGCGGCCGACGGCGGAGTGTCGTTGTGGGTCAACGGCATCGATCCCGGTTTCGCCAACGATCTGCTGCCGCTGGCGCTCACCGGGATCAGCGAACGCGTCGACCAGGTGCGCTGCCTGGAGATCCTGGACTACAGCACGTATCACAACCGCAAGGTGCTGTTCGACATCATGGGATTCGGCGGCGCGCTGTCGGACATCCCGCTGCTGCTGCAACCGGGTGTGCTGAGCCTGGCCTGGGGCAGCGTGGTTCGCCAGCTGGCGTCCGGTCTGGACATCGAGCTCGATGGGGTGGAGGAGAGCTACCAGCGCCTGCCGGCGCCGGAGACCTTCGAGATCGGCACCGGGGAGATCGCCGCCGGCACGGCCGCCGGGCTGCGGTTCGAGGTGCGCGGGATGCGAGGCGGCCGTGCGGTGTGCGTGCTGGAGCACGTCACCCGGCTGCGTCCCGACATCGGGCCGGACTGGCCGCAGCCGGCGGGCCAGGGCTGCTACCGGGTCGAGGTCACCGGGGAACCCAATTACACGCTCGACCTGACGCTGCTCGGCTCGGACGGCGACCACAACACCGCCGGCCTCAAGGCGACCGCGATGCGTCTGGTGAACGCGATCCCGGCGGTGGTCGCCGCCCCGCCCGGGCTGCTCACGGCGCTCGACCTCCCGCTGATCACCGGCCGCGGACTGAGCCGCTGACGAGGGCCGGGCCGAGCCAGCGGCGGACCAGGGCCCGCAGGTCGTCGTCGGTGGGCGTGGGCGTCGAGGGGTACTGGAGCAACGACAGGAACAGCCGCATCAGGATCTCGGCCAGCCCTTGGAAGTCGTCGTCGGTGCGGACGCCGGCGGCCGCCCAGTCGACCGGCGTGTTGCGCAGGATGCGGGCGCCGAGGGCGAAGGACTGGGCCGAAGTGACCGCGCCGGTGAAGACGTCGGCCTCGCCCGCCTCGAGAAGCAGACCCAGATAGGGCTCGCGGGGAACCGTGTGCAGGCTGAACAGCACCGACTCCACGGCGACCTCGGCCGGACTGCCGAACGAGGCCAGATGGCGCTGCATCCGCTCGGCGAAGGCTTCGACGCCGGCAATGGCGACGGCGGCGAGGATGTCCGGCAGGCGCGGGAAGTACCGGTAGACGGTCTGCCGGGTCACGCCGGCCTCGGCGGCGATGTCGGACAGGCTGGTCCTGGCCAGCCCGGCCCGGTCGATGCACGCCGTCGCCGCCTCGACGATCCGGTGACGGGCCTCGTCCTCGGTCCGCGGCGGGTTGCCCTGCCATCCGTGGTACCCCATACGCCCATCTTCCCTGAACCGGGCGGTTCAGGCCGGGGCCGGTGCCCGGTTCCGCACCCGATTGCGCGCGGCCAGCACGAGACCGGCCCCGAGGAAGCAGGCCAGGACGTAGAGGTTGCCGGCAAGGGGGAGGCCGCCGAAGGCGCTGAGCCAGCACACCGCCAGCACGCCGAGGTAGGTGACGGGATAGATCCGGACGAAGGCGGAGGCCGGCTCGTCCGAGGCGGGCGCCGTGGCGATGAGCCAGCCGCCGGCCAGCCACACCAGCGCCAGTTCGACGCCGAGAACCCAGGCCTGGGCCGTGGTGTCGCCACGGAACAGGCTGGACGGGATGCCGAAGACCACCATCGCCAACGGTGTGAGGACGCCGGCCAGCAGCGGAGCCAGCCGGCTGCGGCCGGCCAGCCGCACGACCAGGTAGGTCATGGCGGCCATCGAGACGGACGCGAACAGCAGCATGCTGGTCATCGGCACCGACGCCAGCGCCGGGTGGTTGACCATGGCGTTGTCCGGGTTCCAGGCCCACCACCGCAGTTGCGGCCCGATCTGGTCGAACACCTCGTAGAACACCTGGCACACGAAGGCGACGGCGACCGAGCCGAGCAGCGGGCCGCGGTGGCGGAAGACGCCCAGCGACCGCACGGTCTCGTAGGCGAGCTGGCTGAACATCGGGTAGAACGCCACGATGTACAGCGGCAGCCGGTCCTGCATGAACTGCACGGTGAAACGGTTGTGGGCGAAGATGAAGCCGTAGATCTGGTCGAGCCCGAACCACTCCGGGAAGTACAGCGGCGGCTCGATGACGAACAGGTAGACCAGCGAGGCGAACCACAGCGCCAGGTTGACCGGGTCGCCGGCCCGGTGGCGGCGGATGGCGTGCACCAGCGCGAAGACGGCGCCGCCGATGACGAGCACCTCCAGCAACGGCATCGTCCAGTTGGCCAGCTCCCAGGGGAAACGGACCGAGATCACCGGTGACACGTCGTGGCAGTCGAAGCCGAGGCCGCGGGTGACGGCCTCGGCCGCCGGCCCGCAATCGGCGCTCACCGGGCCGCCGCGGCGGAGTAGTCGGTGGCCGGCGGCTCGGCCCGCGCGTCGAAGTCGAACGGAACCCGTTGCCGCCCCAACGCTTTCCGGAGGTAGTGCCGTAGGAACCCCGCGAGCATCCGAGGGTTGCGCAGCATCTGGCTCAGCGACTCGTCCATGTTGAACACCTTGGCGAAGTGCTCGTCGACCACGTCGTCCTCTCGGGCGGCGCCGACGA
Source organism: Kutzneria chonburiensis (assembly GCF_028622115.1). Taxonomy (NCBI): domain Bacteria; kingdom Bacillati; phylum Actinomycetota; class Actinomycetes; order Pseudonocardiales; family Pseudonocardiaceae; genus Kutzneria; species Kutzneria chonburiensis. The sequence continues at coordinate 3,065,699 of NZ_CP097263.1, read as the reverse complement.
TGAAGCTGAACGCCGGGCCGGACACCGCCGCGAGGAGACGGCGTCGCCACTCGGGCGGTTTCTCGGTGCCCACCGCACACTCGTAGCCCTGGTCCCGGGCCATCGCGAGCGACCACGGCACACGGAGCAGTGTGCGTTGGCCCGCAAGGAACCGTGCGATGAAAGCCGCGTCGAGACGGTCGGCGCGGGCGAGGTGCTCACGCAGCAGCAGCGCCGAGCCCGCCGCGGAGCTGATGCCCTGCGCGTAGAACGGGTTGAACGCGCAGATCGCGTCGCCGATGAACACCAGCCCGCGCGGTGGCTGGCGCAGGCGGTCGTAGCGACGCCACTTGTTGCCGGTGGACCGGGTCAGGTGCACCTCGGAGGTCGGCGCGCAGCGGGCCATCGCGGCGGCGAACAACGGCGTCCGCACCCGGGCCGCCGACTCGACGAACGTGTCGGTGGTGCGCGGCATGTCCAGGCCCCACGAGCCCATGCAGGCGATGACCCGGTTGCCCTCGATCGGGAAGAGGTTCACCAGGAACTCGTGCTCGGCCGGATGGTCGCCCTTGTCCGGGGTCGGCATGATCACCAGGTGCTGCCACCACCAGGAGGGCGGTCGGGGTGTCGGCAGTTCGTACCAGCGTGAGGTGTAGGTGACCTTCGCGTCGAGGGTCCGCACCTCGGGTTCCGGCCATCCCGCCGCCACCAGCCAGCCGCTGACCGAGGAGCCGCGGCCCATCGCGTCCACCACGAGGTCGGCGTCGATGTGCTCGCCGTCGACGTGGACACCGGTGACCGCGCCGTCGCGGGTGCTCAGGCCGGTCACCGTGACACCTTCGCGGACGGCCACGTTGGGCAGCCCGCGCACCTTGTCGCGCAGCACGCGCTCGATGAGGATCCGCGAGCTGTAGATCATCGTCATCGCACTGCGCTTGCGGGCCGACCAGCCCTGTCCGTCGAGGTAGGCGGCGTCCATGGACGGCATCAGGTGCAGGCCGCCGGCCGCGATGAGGTCGTCCTCGAAGCCGGGGAACAGCGCCCCGATCGCGCGACGACCGGAGTTCAGCAGGAAGTGCGGGTGCTTGCTCTGCGGCACGCCGCGGCGGTGCTCGGCCGCCGCCGGCAGCTCGTCGCGTTCGAGCACCAGCACCTGGTCGAAGTGTGGGGCGAGCGCCCCGGCGCTGCACAGGCCGGCGGCGCTGCCACCGAGGACGACGGCGGTCTTGCCGAGCTTCACTCGGACCAGCTCCCCACGTCATTCATACAACTGTGCATCAAATGTATGAATGACGCCGCGTGGGTGTCAAGGCGCCGCCGGTGGGTTTGTTTACTTCGCGCACATCCACCGTTTCCGGGGTATTGGGGCCGCCGCCGTCGGTGACTCCCAGTATTGGTCGGCCCTGGCAGCGCGGTCAGGGCCGGTCATGAACCTCCAGGAGGATTCGTGTTACGGAAGCGCACAGCGGCCGCGATCATCGCGGCGGCGGCCCTCATCGGCTCGGCGACGGCCGTGGCCGTCACCTCGTCCACCGCCGAGGCGGCGACGAGCGTGCCGGTGTTCGACCACGTCGTGCTGGTGATGTTCGAGAACCACGCCTACTCCCAGATCAACGGTAGCTCCAGCGCCCCGTACTTCAACAGCCTCGCCGGGCAGGGCGCCAAGTTCACCCAGTCCTTCGCGGTCACCCACCCGAGCGAGCCCAACTACCTGGCGATCTTCTCCGGGTCGACCCAGGGCATCACCGACGACAGCTGCCCGCACACGTTCAGCGGCAACGACATCGCGGCGCAGCTGATCGCGGCGGGCAAGTCCTTCACCAGCTACTCGGAGAGCATGCCGTCGGACGGCTGCACCGGCTGCACCAGCGGCCAGTACGCCCGCAAGCACAACGCCGCGCCGTTCTTCAGCAACGTGCCGGCGGCCAGCAACCTGCGCTACTCGGACTTCCCGAGCTCGGCGAACTACGCGAGCCTGCCGACCGTCTCCTACATCGACCCCAACCTGTGCAACGACATGCACGACTGCTCGGTCGGCACCGGCGACACCTGGCTGAAGAACAACCTGGACGCCTACGCGCAGTGGGCCAAGACCCACAACAGCCTGCTCATCGTCACCTTCGACGAGGACAACGGCGGTTCGTCCAACCACATCTTCACCGCGTTCGTCGGCGCGCACACCCAGGTCGGCACCTTCACCAACCAGATCAACCACTACAACGTCCTGAGCACCATCGAAAGCGCCTACGGGCTGTCCCACCTCAACTCGGCCACCGAGATCACCAACGTGTGGAACTGATCGGCCGTTCGACGTGATCACCCCGCTCGCGGACCTGTTCCGCGAGCGGGCTCCGGCCGGACCACGGAGGTGGCACTCGTGTACCTGTCCACGATCGACCAACCGCACGCCGAGCAGCGTTCCCGTGGGCGGGCGTTGTTCCTGTTGAGCGGCAACGTGTTCGCGCTCGGCGCGGTCAGCCTGGTCACCGACATCTCCTCGGAGATGGTGACCGCGGTGCTGCCGGTGTACCTGGTGCTCGGGCTGCATCTGAGCCCGGTCGCGTACGGCGTCGTCGACGGCGCCTACACCGGGGCGACGGCGCTGCTGCGGCTGGTCGGCGGGTACGTCGCCGATGTGGTGCGGCGCCGCAAACTTATTGCCGGACTGGGCTACGGGATGTCGGCGGTGGCGAAGCTCGGGCTGCTGGCCGCGGGCAATGCGGTCGGCGCGATCGGGGCGGTGATCGCGATCGACCGTACCGGCAAGGGCCTGCGCACGGCGCCGCGCGATGCGCTGATCACGCTGTCCACCCCGCCCCAGCTGTACGGCCGCGCGTTCGGCGTGCACCGGATGATGGACACGATCGGGGCGTTCGCCGGACCGTTGGTCGCGCTGGGCATTCTGGCCGCCACCGCGCAGGCGTACGACGCGGTGTTCATGGCGAGCTTCTGCATCGCGGCGTTCGGCGTGCTGGTTCTCGTGTTGTTCGTACGGGACCATCGCGGCGAACAGCCGCCGAAGGGCACGGTGTCACCGTCGGCACTGGTCGGCCTGATGAGGATGGGGCAGGTGCGGCGGCTGGTGCTGGCCGCGTGCCTGGCCGGGATGGTGACCATCGGCGACGGCTTCGTCTATCTGTTGTTGCAGCAGCGCGAGGAACTCGGCATCGGCTGGTTCCCGCTGCTGGCCGTCGGCACGAACCTGTCCTACCTGCTGCTGGCCACGCCGCTGGGGGTGCTGGCCGACAAGGTCGGCCGGTTGAAGGTGGTGCTCGGCGGCTATGGCGTACTGGTGCTGGTGTACCTGTTGCTGTTCGGACCGCTCGGTGGCTGGCCGCTGCTGGTCGTGGCGCTCGCGCTGTACGGCTTGTTCTACGCGGCGACCGACGGCGTGCTGATGGCGCTGGCCGGGCCGGTGCTGCCGAAAGCCTTGCGTACCACGGGAATCGCGCTGATCCAGACCGGACAGGCGTTGTCGTACCTGGTGTCGTCGGTGTTGTTCGGGTTGGCCTGGACGGTGTGGGGACCGGCGAGCGCGAGCCGGATCGCCGCGGTGCTGGTCGCGGTGGCCGTGCTCGTCGTGGGCCTGTTGCTGCGTGGCCTGTCGGCGAAGTCCGAGACGGTGGGGGAGCAGGCGTGAAGCGACGGGTGTTGTTCGCGCTGCTCGGGGCGGTGCTGCTGACCGCGACCGCGATCGGGTACAGCGTCTTCACGGCTCGCGAGCACCCGGTCGCACAGGCGACCGATGCGCTGAGCCTCGCCGCCGGGCCACGGATCCTGTTCCGCAGCACCGCGTCGGACAGCGAAGGCCGCCTGGCGATGGTCGCCAAGGCCGCGCCCGGCGGGCCGCGCCAGGTGTCCGCGCTGAGCTGCCTGCGGGTCTACGCGGCCGGCGGCACCGGCGCCTGCCTGCGGCAGGACGGTGCGCTGGCCACCTTCCAGGTCGCCATCCTGGACCGCGCGATGACCGTGGTGAAGGCGATTCCGCTGGTCGGCGTGCCGAACCGCACCCGGGTGTCGGCGGACGGGCGGCTGGTCGCCTGGACTGTGTTCGTGGCCGGCGACTCGTACAACAACGGCCGGTTCTCCACCCGCGCCGGGCTGATCGACCTCCGCAGCCAGGACATGGTCGACTCGCTGGAATTCCTGTCGGTGACCCTGGACGGCCGGCCCTACACCGCCGCCGACCTCAACTTCTGGGGCGTCACCTTCGCCGCCGACGACAACCACTTCTACGCCACGATGTCCACCGCGGGCCACCGGTATCTGGTGGCCGGCGACATCGCGGCGAAGAGCGTGCGCACGATCGCCGAGAACGTGGAATGCCCGTCGCTGTCGGCGGATGGGCGGCGTATCGCCTTCAAGTCGGCGATCGACGGCGATCCGGCCAAGGGCTGGCGGCTGTCCGTGCTGGATCTTGCTTCGGGCACGCGGACCGCCCTGGCCGAAACCCGCAGCGTGGACGACCAGCCGGCGTGGCTGGACCAGAACACCATCGGCTACGCCGTTCCCCGCGGCACGGGCGACTCCGACGTCTGGGCCGTGCCGGCGGACGGCTCGGGCGGTCCACGGCTGCTCATCCCGCACGCCGAATCCCCGGCCGCCCTTGGCTGACCTCATCAGCGGTTCCGTGCACGCCATCGGTGTCGCCTACTGACCGGGGGCGGCTGGACATCCGCGTGCCCTCCACCTCCCGGTCAGCGGCGAGGCCTCCGGCTCAGCCGGTCCGGATGCCGGGTGACGACAGGTCGTCCTGGACCTCCGCGCCCGAGGGGCTGGCCCAGACCTTCTCGTTGAACAATCCTTCGACCAGCACGTCATGGTTGGTCGAGGTCGGGTTGAAGCAGGCGAGCGAGGTCCACGGCGGGATGTAGTAGATACCGTCGGTGCCGGTGTTTCCGGTGCAGTAGAAGTCGGTGGTGACCGTCGGCCACGTCGCGCCGTTGGCGTAGTAGAGCCCCTGTTGGCCGCTCCAGACGTATCTGCCCTGGGACGTGGCGGTCGCGACCATGATGGGCTGCCAGTAGGCGCCGGAGATCTTCACGCACGGCTTGAGGTACAGCCCGTTGAGGTCCTCGGTGCTCCCGCAGTGCCAGCTGGAGTCCGTGGTGTAACCCTGCCAGGTCCACGGACTCGCGCTGGCCGTGCCGGCCACGCCAAGCGTCAGGGCGCACACGGCGCCGAGGACGCCGGCCGCTTGTTTCCACCTTCTCATGCACGTTCTCCTTGCGAGAGCTTGGGTTTCTTCGTCAGTCGCCGCAGAACGACCACGCGCCGTTGTAGAGCCCGCCGTCCAGCCGGCCGTACGTGTTGGGCTCGAAGTACTCCACCTCGGGGTTGTGGTTGCTGGATCCCGACGTGCTGCAGTTGATGCCGTTGTAGACGGCGACGGTGTGGCCGGTGTTGTTGACCGCCGCGGCGGCGTTGCCGCCAACGGTCTGCCCGTAGCCGGAGCCGTTGCCCCAGTTGCTGAAGGTGGCCTGGCCGAGGTCGTACGCCGTGAGGGGGTTCCAGTGTTCGAAGGAACCCCAGCGGTTGGGCGAGTTGTAGTACAGGCAGAAGCTGTTGGCGGGGCAGGCTTCCGAGCCGCCGGGGCCGACGGCGTAGGCCGAGCCGGCCGTCCCGGCGAGCGTGGCCGCCAGTGCCGCCACGACGACACCGACGGACGCCGCCCGCTTGCCGGCTCTTCCGCTCATACGCAGGTTCATGGTGTTCCCCTCTGGTTTGGGCTCAGCCGGTGGACTCCATCGCCCAGTCGGCGTTGTGCAGGAAGTCGGGCAGGGCGTCGGCGTAGCCGGGGCCGAACTTCTGGCAGCTGTCACGGGCCAGGTCGGCGCAGACGATCCAGTCCTGGTTGGTGTTGTTGACCAGGGAAGCGGCGTTGCCGCCGACCGTCTGCCCGTAGCCGGAGCCGTTTCCCCAGTTCCCGAACCGGTAGTTGCCGAGGTTTCCGTAGTTGCCCGGCGACCAGTGCTCGAAGGATCCCCAGCCCAGCCGGGGCGAGTTGTAGTACAGGCAGAGGCTCCCGCTGGGGCACGCCTCGGCCCCACCAGGGCCGGCGGCGTAGGCGGGGGCGGTGGTGCCGACCAGTGCGGCGACGGCGCCGATCAGCACGACCGCGAGCCTTCGGTTCATTGGCGCTCCTAGCAGTTGATCGGCGGGCTTTCGACGTCCGACAGCAGGGTGGTGCTGCCGTCGACGGCCCACGACCTGGCCCAGTAGCACCGGCTGTCGCCGGTGTAGGCCGGGCCGTTCAGCGGTGCGATGCGCACCCAACCGGGATTGGGGCCGACGACCTCGCTCACGACCACACCGCTCCAGGTGATCGTCGACGTGCGGCTCGCCGACGTGCCCACCTGGAGGTAGAACCGGACGTCGGTCTGCGGCGACAGCACGTCCGCCTGGGCCTCCCAGATCCGTGGGCCCCCGTCGGGTCGCGTGGTGGCGGCGTCGATGCACGGCCGGATGGCCACGCCCATGCTGCTGGCGTAGGCCGGGTACTGGCGGCAGGCCTCGGTGTTGGCCGCCTGGGCGGCCGGCGCGGCGATCGTCAACGCCCCGAGGACGCCGGCCGCGGTGGCGAGCCGGATCGCTTTCACGGTGACCGTCACGTGTTCGTGCAGATCGGCGGGCTCTCGACGTCCGAGAGGATGGTGGTGGTGCCGTCGACGACCCAGGAATGGGCCCACCAGCAGCCGGACATGACGTCGACGTCGCCGTTGCCCACGGTGACGTGCACCCAGCTCGAGCTGGGGCCGACGACCTGGCTCACCACCGGGCCGTCGAACCGGGGCTGCTGCGTCGCCGTCGCCGACCAGCCCACCTGCTCGTAGACCCGGACATCGGTCTGCGGCGAGTAGGCCCACGTCTGGGCCTCCCACGCCCAGTCGTTGGCGCCGGTGTGCTGGTAGTCCCAGATGTAGTCGATGCAGGGGCGGATGCCGACCCCATGGGAGCCCCAGGCCGGGTACTGGCGGCAGGCCTCGGTGGGAAAGGCCTCAGCGGCCGGCGCGACGACACTGGCCACGCCGAGGAATCCGGCGATGGAGGTCAGTGTGGCGGCTATTCGGATGACGGCCTGGTTGCGCGGTTTCACGGTGCGGGCTTGCCTTCCTGCCTGATCGAGTTGGCGGGACGATCGTCGGTGCCCGCAGCATGGCGCGGTCGGCTGAAGTAACGCGGAAATCGCACTGCAGCCGTTCTGCAGCGGCGTGTGGCCTACCGGGAGTGCGAGGTTCCACACCGTGGGAGGTCGGCCCAGGTGAGGAGGTGTGCGGGGCCCATCGCTAGGCTGCATGGGTGCCTGCCGCTGCGCGTGTCGCCGACCCGGCGCTGCGCGTTGTGCGGGGCGGCCTGCTGGCCGGCGCCTCGACCGTACTGACGGTCACCGCACACGTGGCCGCGGGCGGCGGCGTCCCCGACCTCGGTCTGTTCCTGCTGCCGACGGTGCTGCTCGCCGGCGCGGGAACGCTGCTCGCCGAGCGGATCCGCGCCCGCGGCGTCATGATCGCGGCCCTCGGCGGCATGCAACTCGCGACGCACAGCCTGTTGTCGGTGAACGCCACCAGCCACCAGATGCTGCTGGGCGGCCGCGCCGTGGCCGGACCGGTGCCGATGGCCATCGCCCACGTGCTGGCCACGCTGATCCTCGCGGCCATTCTCACCCACGCCGACGCGGTCCTGACCGCCGTCGTCGTCGCGCTCGCCGCGGTGCTGCCGCGGCCCATGCCGGCACTGCCGGCATGGGCACCAGTCGTTGGGCCGAGGCCCGCATCGCGGCCGAGCACCGAGGTCATGATCGTGCTGCGGCGGGTCCGCACCCGCCGCGGACCCCCATCCGACTCCTGAATCCCTTACACCCCACCGTACTGACAGGAGTCAGGAGTCATGTCCCTTCGTTCATCCTCGCGCGCGCTGACCAGGATCGGCGCCATCGCCACGGTCACGCTGGCCACCGGCCTGCTGGGCGCGGGCATCGCCGCCGCACACGTGGAAACCGAGCCCGGCCAGGCCACCAAGGGCGACGAGTCCACCATCACCTTCCGCGTCCCCAACGAGGAGGACTCGGCCGGCGTGGTCAAGCTGGAGGTCAGCTTCCCGCTCGACCACCCGGTGCCGGAGGCGAACACCACGCCGATCCCCGGCTGGACGGCCAAGGTCACCAAGACCACGCTGCCTGCTGCCGTGCACCAGAACAACTCCGACGTCAAGGAGGCCGTGCAGACCGTCACCTGGACCGCCGACCCGGGCACCCAGATCAAGCCCGGCGAGTTCCTCCGGTTCCCGGTGCTGGCCGGCCCGCTGGCCGACAACACCGACAAGTTGACGTTCAAGGCCGTGCAGACCTACAGCAACGGCGACGTCGTCCGGTGGATCGACCCGCCGGCGGCCGAGGGTGCGCAGGAGCCCGAGCACCCCGCGCCGACGATCACCCTCGTCTCGGACTCCGCCGACAGCCCGGCCAAGCCCGCCGAGGCCGCCCCGGCGTCCACATCGGACAGCACCGCCCGCTGGCTCGGCGGCGCCGGTCTGGTGGTCGGCATCCTCGGGCTCGCCCTGGGCATCGCCATCGCCGCGCGGGGACGCCGCGCGGCACCGTCGGCGACCAAGTCCACAGTGGAGTGACGCGGCCGGCTGGGCGGGAGGCCTTCCTCCCGCCCAGCCGGTTCGGCGTGCCGCCGCTTGCCCGGCGCGGTCCGACAGGTCCGATGTTCGGCCTTAATTCTGTCCCACGTAAAAGAAATCGATCGAACGGAAACCAACAGGACCCTGCGGCGATCAAACAAAACCGATCTTGACCGCGCGGCGCGGGCCGCTGTAGCGTCCGACCGCTAGAGATCGGATGTATGTCGAAACACTCGGTTGTCGTCCCTTCCCTCGCCGCAGGAGGTAGACAATGCCGTCTTCGTCCGAACCACCGTTGTCCCGCCGGCATTTCCTGGCCGGTGCCGCCGCGGCCGGCGCACTGTCGGTGTTGCCCGCCGGCCTGTCGACCAGCACCGCCGACGCCGCCACTGGTCCGACCGGGGTACCGCTGCCGGCGCTGCGGGTGCCGCAGACCGACATGGGCCTGACGCAGCAACCGGACTCGAAGGTCGGCTGGCTCCAGGACGCCAAGATCGGCCTGTTCATCCACTGGGGTGTCTATGCCGGGCCGGCGCAGGGCGAGTGGTACGAGCGCAACGCCCAGGTCAAACCGAGCGTGTACCGGAATTTCCTCACGGACACGTCCGCCCAGCAGTTCACCGCCGACCAGTACGACCCCGCCGCCTGGGCGCAGCTGGCCAAGGACATGGGCGCGAAGTACGTGGTCCTGACCTCCCGCCACCACGAAGGATTCGGGCTGTACCCGAATTCTCACCCCAACGCCTGGACGTCCGCGCAAGCGCCGCTGAACCGGGACTTCGTCGGCGACTACGTGAGGGCGGTGCGTGCCGCCGGGTTGAAGGTGGGCCTGTACTACTCGCCGATCGACTGGCGCTACCCCGGCTACTACGACGTCACCGGCGCGGCCTTGTCCAGCCCACCGTGGAACTTCGAGGGCACTGACCCGGCGCACTTCGACTACAAGGCGAACGCGACCGTGATGAAGGAGGAGGTCTACCAAGCGGTCAAGCAGCTGGTGACCGACTACGGCCCGATCGATGACCTCTGGTGGGACGGCGGCTGGTTGGCTGAGAAGGGGTCCGACGCGGACGGCGCGTTTTTCTGGGAACCGGGCCAGTACCGCGACCCGGGCAACCAGTGGCCGGTCGGCGGTTACGGCGAGACCGAGTCGTCGACCGGAAAACCGTTGGGGCTGATGGGCATGGTGCGCGCGCATCAGCCCAACATCGTGGTGACGCCCCGGGCGGGGTGGGCCGGTGACTATCAGGTCGAGGAGGGCGGCTCGGTGCCGACCGGGCCGGTGCGCACCGGTGCGGTGGAGAAGGCGTTCACCATCCGCGGCGCTTGGGGCTACACCGCCGGCGCGACCGTGATGAGCTACGGCGACATCCTCGCGGTCGTGGTCAACAGCCTCGTGCGGAACATGACGACGATCATCAACGTGGGGCCGGACCGGCACGGCGTGGTGCCGTTGGACTCGGTGGCGGTGCTCCACCAGGTCGGCGCGTTCCTGTCCGATGTCGGCGAGTCCGTGTACAACACCCGTGGCGGGCCATGGAATCCGGTCGACGGCCAGGTCGGTTACACCTACCGGGGGTCGACGTTCTACGCGCACCTGCTGCCGGGTCAGGCGCAGGGCGCGTTCACGACGCCGTCAGTCGGCGATGCCCAGGTGAGTCGGGTCTACGACGTGCACACCAAGCTGGATCTGCCCCACACCGTGAGCGCCGACGGCCGCGTCACGATCACCGGCATCGACCGCAGCGCGCACCCGCAGGACACCGTGCTGGCGGTGGTGCTGGACCGCCCGGTGGTGGCCACCGACATCGCCCGCGGCAAGCCCACGACCGCTGACAGCCAGGAATCCAACCATGGCAACCTCGCTGTGAATGCCACCGACGGGGACACCTCGACCCGTTGGTGTGCGGCCGACGGCAACACCGGTCACTGGCTGCGGGTGGACCTCGGCACTGCCACGGCACTGACCGGTGTCCGGGTCGCCTGGGAGTTCGCGGGGAAGACTTACCGCTATCGGATCGAGGGCTCCACCGACGGCTCCGCTTGGAGCGCGCTGGTCGACCGCACCGCGAACACCGACACCAGTCAGGTGCATACCTTGCCGTGCACCGGATCCGCCCGCTACGTGCGGGTGACGGTGACCGGGCTGGACGCCGGCTGCTGGGCGTCGATCCGCTCCTTCGAGGTCTTCACCCGACCGTTCAGCTAGCCGAATCTGAGGAGTCATCATGAACCGGCGGCATTCGTCCGTCCTCGCGGTTCTCGGCTTGTTACTGGGCGGGTTGGCCGTGCTGTCGCCATCGGCGCAGGCGGCGACCTCGACGTCGATCACCGTCGACGGCAGCCAGTCCGGCCGGGTGTTCGACGGCGTAGGGGCGATCAGCGGTGGCGGCGGGAACACCCGCCTGCTGATCGACTATCCCGAGCCGCAGCGCAGCCAGCTGCTGGACTACCTGTTCAAACCCGGCTACGGCGCGTCGTTGCAGGTGTTGAAGATCGAGATCGGCGGCGACACCAACTCCACCGACGGCGCCGAGGCCAGCCACGAGCACACCCAGGGCGCCGTCGACTGCGGCCAGGGATACGAGTGGTGGCTGGCCGAGCAGGCCAAGGCCCGCAACCCGGGCATCAAGCTGTACGGACTGGCCTGGGGCGCGCCCGGCTGGGTCAACCCGACCGCGAACTCCTTCTACACCACCAATGCGATCACCTACCTGATGGACTGGCTGGGCTGCGCCAAGCAGCACGGCCTGGGCATCGACTACCTCGGGGGCTGGAACGAGCGCTACAACGGCGGCGACACGACCGCCATGACCTGGTACGAGAACCTGAAGTCCGCCTTGGGCCGCAACGGTTTCGCCTCGACCAAGGTCGTCGCCGCGGACAACAACTGGTCCACCGCCGACGACATGGGCAAGAACCCGGCGTTCAAGGCGGCCGTCGACGTCGTGGGCGTGCACTACCCGTGCGGGTACAACAGCACGTTCACCCACTGCGGCACGATCGGGACCGCACAGGCCCTGGGCACACCGTTGTGGTCCAGCGAAGGTGGCTCCCTGGACACCAGCACCGGGGCCGGTCCGGTCGCGAGGGCGATCAACCGGGACTACATCGACGCCCGCATGACCGGCTACCTCAACTGGCCGATCATCGGCGCGGTGTACCCGAACCTGTACTACTCGAGCGACGGCATGTCGGTCGCCAACCAGCCGTGGTCGGGGCACTACGACATCGGCAGGACCACGTGGGTCACCGCGCAGACCACGCAGTTCACCCAGCCGGGTTGGCACTACATCGACACCGCGAGCAACTACCTGTCCGGCGGCGGCAGCTTCGTCACGTTGAAGTCCACCAACAACTCCGACTACAGCACCGTGGTCGAGACCATGGACGCCACCGCCGCGCAGACCGCCGACGTCACGGTCAGCGGCGGCCTGTCCGGCGGCGTGGTGCACGTCTGGGCCACGAACGTCAACTCGACCAACCCGTCCGACTGGTTCGTCCGCCAGAACGACATCACCCCGTCCGGCGGCCACTACAGCGTCACCCTGCAACCCGGCTACGTCTACACGTTCAGCACGACGACTCCCGCCGGCGCCAAGGGAACCGCGACCTCCCCGGCCACCGCTCGCCTTTCCTTGCCCTACAACGACAACTTCGAGACCGCGGCGGCCAGCACGTCGCCGAAGTACTTCTCCGACATGAACGGCGCCTTCGCCTCGACGGCCTGCGCCGCCGGCCGCAGCGGCCGGTGCGTACAGCAGATGGCTCTTACACAACCGGTTCACTGGACCGACGAGGCCAACAAGGCGCCGTACACGATCATGGGTGACGCGGCGTGGACCGACTACACGGTCTCCGTGGATGCGATGGTGCCGCAGCCGGGCACGGTCGAGGTGCTGGGCCGCGTGATGCGTCAGAGCCAGAACAACAACGGCCTGGACGCCTATCACCTCAAGGTGTCCGACACCGGCGCGTGGTCGATCGTCCGGACCGACCAGAGCTGGCAGACCGTCACCCTGAAGCAGGGCACGGCAACCCCGTTGGGCACCAACAAGTGGCACACCGTCGCGCTGACGATGGACGGCACCCAGCTCACCGCACGCATCGACGGCGTGGCGGTCGGCACCGCGACCGACGCCGTCCTTCCCAACGGCCAGGCCGGTATCGGTGTCGGCGGCTACCAGACCGCCCAGTTCGACAACTTCGCCATCACCGGCGGCACCACCCCACTCTCACCGGTCGGCCCGGTCATCTCGGGCCTGTCCGGCAAATGCCTCAACGCCGGCGCCACCCGGCTGGTCAACATCACCGAGAACGGCAACCCGGCCCAGCTCGGCAGCTGCACCGGCCAGGCCAGCCAGTCCTGGACATCGGCCAACGGGGCGTTGACCCACGAGGGCCTGTGTCTCGATGTCACCGGCGGTGGCACCGCCAACGGCACCAAGGTCGAACTGTGGGAGTGCAACGGCGGCGCCAACCAGCAGTGGCAACCGCAGTCGGACGGCACGCTGAAGGGCACGCAGTCCGGACGCTGCCTCGACGATCCCAACGCCACCACCACCGACGGAACCCAACTGGTGATCTGGGACTGCAACGGCGGCGCCAACCAGAAGTGGGCACTGCCGAAGTAGCCGGCCATTCGTCGCTTTCGTCCTGTCGGGACCCCGTCCCGGCAGGACGAGGGCGCTGAGACGGGTGGCGAGCCGGCCGGTTGACTGCGGTCAACTGTGATCGCTTCTGGCCGGCCCGTCGCACGGCTAGCCTCGCCCCGTGAAGTCGGCCTCGATCGTCACCGCTGCAACATTGTTGGTACTCGGACTGGGCGTGAGCCCGGCGACTGCCGCACCCGACGGGCCGCCGCAGCCCGGACCGCACGCGGTGGTCGGGCACCTGGCCCATCCGATGGACGGCCATGTGGCCGAGGACGAGACCGAGGACCTCACCGATGCCGCGCAGCAGTACAGCGACATCCGCAACGCGCCCGGCCTGACGGCGGCGAATCCACAGGCCTACTACTCCGGTCAGCAGCAGGGCCAAAAGTTACCGGTGCTGCCGGGCAGCTGGCAGGAGGTGACGAACCAGCCGTACCAGAGCGACGCACCGGACTACCGGGACCCGAACTGGTCCAACTCCACCGCCGGCTCGGGCCACGTCTCCGGCCGGGTCAGCGCACTGGCCGTCGACGGCTCGCGAACCGTCTACGTCGGCGCGGCCGATGGCGGCGTGTGGCGGTCGGACGACCGCGGCGCGCACTGGCAGCCGTTGTGGGACAACATGCCCAGCCTCGCCATCGGCGCGGTTGCCGTGGACCCGGCCGACCACAGTGTGTACGTCGGCACCGGCGAGGCGGACTTCAGCGGTGACAGCCTCGGCGGCGACGCGATCTACCGCTCGGCCGATCGCGGCCGCAGCTGGCAGCGAATCGGTCAGTCCTTCTTCGGCCTGCGCACCGCCCGGATCGTGCTGGACGGCGTCGGCCACATCTACGCCGCCACCAGCTTCGGTGTGCTGCGTCACGACCTGCGTGACTGGTCCGCGCCCTGGACGACCGTGCTGGCCCCGGCCACCGGCGCCGAGACCTCGTTCGCGACCGACGTGCGAATCCGGCCCGGCAGCAACGGATCCGTCGTCGCGGCCACCGTCGTCAACCACGGGGTCAACCCCGGTGCCGTGAACGGGTTCTACCTGTCGACCACCGGCGGTGGGCCCGGCACCTTCAGCCAGCAGACTGCCGGCGGCGACCTGGCCAATGCGGACATCGGACGCAGCACGTTCACCTGGAACGCCAACGGGTCCGCGCTCTACGCGGTGGTGCAGAACGCCGCCAACACCGGCCTGCTGACCGGCGTCTTCCGCGCCGACTCCGGCCGCCCCGCCGGCCCGTGGACCAAGATCGCCGACACCCCGTCGCTGGTCAAGGCGGGCGCCCAGGGCTGCGGCGGCTGCCAGGGCTGGTACGACCAGTACGTGGCCGCCGACCCGGCCGACCCCAACCATGTCTACCTCGGCCTCGAAGACGTCTACGAGACCTCCGACCGCGGCGCGAGCTGGCAGGTCATCGGTCCGTACTGGAACTTCGGGCTGCCGTGCTGGAGTTCCGACCTCAGCAAGCTGACCTGCCCGCCGACCACCCACGCCGACCAGCACGCGGTGGCGTTCGGCAGTGACGGTGTGGCGTACTTCGGCAATGACGGCGGCGTCTACTCCCGGGCCGCCGCCCTGCGCGGAGTCGTCAAGTGGAACAACCTCAACGAGGGGCTGCACACGCTGCAGTACTACTCGGTCGGCGCCGGCCGGGTCGCCGGCGGCGACGCGATCTGGGGTGGCCTCCAGGACAACGGCGTGTCGTTGCTGCTGCCGGGTGCGAAGGAACAGGTCTCGCCGTTCGGCGGCGACGGCGGGCAGGTGATCGTCGACCCCCGCAACGGGATGCGGGCGGTCAACGAGTACGTGCATCTCAGCACGGCCCGCACCCAGAACGGTGGGCGGTCCGACTTCACGACTCCCAGCTACACCACGATGTCGCCGTCCTGCGACAACCCCGTTCCCGGCACGGTCGCCGACCCGTGCGACCCCGGCAGCCTGTTCATCGCCCCGTACAGCGCGGACATCGCGAACATCGACCACTGGGTGGCCGGCGGCCGGTACGTGTGGGACAACCAGGGCAAGGGTTGGGGCACCACGTGCGGCCCGACCGCGTGCGACTGGAAGAACGTGCACGACACCGGCGCGCAGATGACGGCCGTGGTGGCCAAGGGCGACACCATCTACGCGGCCTGGCAGTACCGCGATGCCGCCCACGTCTACCACTCCGGCATCGACACGAACTTCGGTGGCAGCTGGCACCGCCTCGCGACGCCGAGCCTGCCGGCCCGCTACATCACGTCGATCTCGCTGGATCCCTTACGGGCAGGCCACTTGTACATCTCCTTCGGCGGCTACACGGACCAGTGGGTGCCGGGCGCGGGCAAGGGACACGTGTTCGAGAGCGGTGACGGCGGGGCCAGTTGGACCGACGACACCGGCGCACTGCCCGACCTGCCGACCACCTCGCTCGTGCAGTGGAACGGTTTGCTGGCGGCGGCGACCGACGCCGGCGTCTATGTCCGCCTGGCCGGCCAGTGGTTCAAGCTCGGCACCGGCCTGCCGAACGCGTCCGGGCAGCAGTTGGTGGTCGCGCCCGAGGGCACAGCGCTGCTCCTGGCCACCCACGGCCGTGGCCTGTGGAGCTACGGCGTGCGTCGATAACCGGCAGCGCCCGCCACGGCCGGGCCCGGCCGTGGCGGGTCAGGGCTTTCGTTGCAGGGCCAGCAAGGAGAAGATGCCGCCGACGACCGGGCGGGCCTGGAAACCGGCCTGGCGGGCGGAAATCGTGTCGTAGAGATCGGTGAACGGCACTCGGCTGCCGCTGCTCGTCACGAAGTCGAACACGTCGTCGACGAAGGCATCGCGCACCGGCGGATGGTCGTGCTGCCAGGCGGCGGTCCACAGCGCCCAGTCGGCCTTGGTGTAGGAGTGCCTGAGGTCCAGCGGCGTGCCGAACTGGTTGCGGTGCTTGAGGTACCAGTTCCCTTCTTCGGCCGTCACGGCGGCCGGGATCAGGTTCAGGCCGAGCAGTGCGTCGGCGAACCCGTTGTACTTCAGGCTCCACGTGCCGGGACGGTCGTAGGCGAGCTTGAGCTGTCCGGTGGTGTCGGTCGCCTTCGTCTGCCACTGGGCGATGTAGTCACGGGCGATGCCCAGGTAGTGCGCGGCGTCGGCGGTGTTTCCGGCGGCCGCGGCGATCTGCGACATCGCACCGATGGCCACGATGCCTTTCAGGGCAAGGTTGGCGCTGTGCGCGATGAAGCCGGTGAAGTCGTCGGTCTGGTTCTGGTAGCCGGGATCCAGGGCGTTGTCGACGAGGTAGTCGGCCCACTGCTTGAGGATGGCGTAGTGGCCGGTCTTCTTGGCCGCGGCGACCATGATGAGCATGTTGGCCGACTCCTCGACGGGCATGTCCTCCTCGTTGCCGTCGTTGTGGCCGGTGGCGTTGGGATAGCTGGAGCCGAGGTCGTGTTCGGCGAAGGTCTTGGGCCAGCCGCCGGTCTCGGCGTAGTCCAGCACGGGTTCCAGCAGCAGGCTCAGGTACTGGGGGTCGAGGTAGGCGAAGACCGGCATGGCCGGGTAGAGCACGTCGATCGTGGAGACGTTGCCGTCGCTGGAGATCTCCTTGAGGAACGCCCACGGTTTGCCGTCGCGCACCACGAGTTCGGTGCCGGCATAGGCCTGGCGTAACGCCAGCGCGCACAGGGCGGCGTACTTGTCGCCGCCGGCGCGCCGGGCGTCGCTGGTGACCTTGTCGTCCAGGCGGCCGCAGCGTTGGGCCGCGGCCTTCGCGTCGTGGTGGAAGTCGCTGATCATCTGCTGCCAGGTCGGCCAGTAGGTCGTCCACAGTGGAGGAAGTGCCGTGCCGAGGTAGCTCACCGCGGGTGTGCGGAGGTGGCCGACGGAGATCACGAACGGCTCGGTGGCGCCACGTACGGCGCCCAGGTCCAGGTCGAGCCCGAGCACCGGCCAGCGGTCGCTGATTCGGCGCGGTTGGGCCGGATCGGCGGCGCCGGTCAGTTTCCCGGCGACCGCGGCCTGTCGCACGACGATGTCCTGGCCGATCTGCCAGGACAGCCCGGTCCGTTCGGTGGTGCTCCAGGTGATGGTGCCCCAGGACGCCATGTCGCCGTTCTCGGCGAGCACACCGGGATTGGACGGAGTGAACGACAGCGTCCTTACGCCGCCCGTCGCCCGGGAATCCCAGCTGACCGAGGCATTGGAGTCGCCGTGGGCCCATTCGGCGCTGATGTCCAGGTACAGGGAGACGTTGTGCGCCTTGCCGTCGATGCTGCGGGCCCGCAGCGACACGTAGGACAGGGGAGCGGACTGCCGGCGCAGGTCGCCGGGCTCGATGGGGGAGAGGAACGTGACCGTGAGCTCGATGCCGCCGGCGTTGAGCGTGAACCGGGACTGCGTCGGTGTGACGGTGACGTCGGTCTGGGTCATGCCACGGAAGGCCGGCTGGCCGTCCGGAAGCCCGGGCGCTCCGATGAACACGTAGGCGACGCCGTCGATGCGGGCGATGCCGGTCATGGCGGTGGTGCGGCCGGTCCAGAACCCGGCCCATTCGCCGGCGAGGTAGTCGCCGGCGAGCCAGGTGCTCAGGTACGGCGACCGGACGGCCAGCGGCGTTGCCGGTGGGCGAAGCGGGCGAAACCCGGACGGCGCCGCGGGATTCGAGTCCTCGTCGGCGGACGCGGTCGGCGCCAGCAGGGACGACGCGGCCAGTGTCACGCCGGCGGCGCCGGAGAAGCGGAACAGGTCGCGGCGGCCGACAGCGGGCGCGGGGCGATCACGGTCGTTGGGCACAGGGGTCTCCCGAAGTCGCAGGGACGGTGGGACAACACGCGGCGTTCCGCCGGCCGTGACGGCGGCGCGACCGGACTGCGCTGCTGGTTTTACATCGATGGCACAACGTTGTAAACCAGGTGTGTCCACTTCCGGACAGACTCTGCCTCGATACGCCGTCGATCCGCGGTCAACCGGCGACGATCTTCAACGCCGCGGCGTGCACACCCGGGGCGGCGGCGATGTAGTCCCGGCTGGTCAGCTCCCACGGGTTGCCGTCGAGGTCGGTGACGACGCCGCCGGCTTCCTGGACCAGCAGCACGCCGGCGACCTGGGAACGCACGTGGTCGAACTGCCAGTGCACGTCCATCCGGCCGGCGGCGACCTGCGCCAGCTGGTGTGTCACCGGCACGGAGACCCGCACGTAGAGGGCGGCCTTCATCATCGCGGCGAACGACGCCCCCATCCGGTCGGCGATCGCGGCGTCCTGGCCGGGCCTGGACTGACCGGTGCCGGCCAGGGCGGCGTCGAGCGAGGTCTTGTCCGAGACCCGCAGCCGAACGCCGTCGCGGAACGCCCCGCCGCCCTCGACCGCCGTGAACATCTCGTCCAGCACCGGGAAGTGCACGACGGCCAGCACCGGCCGCCCGTCCCGGACCAGGCTCACGCCGATGTTCCAGTCGGCCATGCCGTGGACGGCGTTGACATTGCCGCCGACCGGATCGATGAGCCACCAGTCGCCCGTGGCCAGCGGGCCCCGGCCGTGTTCGTCGTTGAGCCAGTCCGCGCCGGGAAGGATGTCGGCCAGTGCCGGCCGCAACACCTCGACCACGGCCTCGTCGTTGGCGTGGAGTTCCGCCAGGAGCTCGGTGAGTCCGACCTGACGCGCGTCAGCGGAATAGCGCGCCAGCAGCACGGCGCCGGCGCGGCGGACGGCGGCGGTGGTGGCGGCGAGGAGGTCGTGCGTCATGGGAAGCTCCTGTCGTTGACTTGGCGGCAATGGTGCGTGTGTACGATTTACCGGCATGCAAGTGGATCTGAACCTGCTCACGGTGCTCGACGCCCTGTTGGAAGAGGGCAGCGTGATGGGCGCGGCCGATCGGCTGCACCTGTCCTCGCCCGCGGTCAGCCGCACCCTCGGCCGGCTCCGCGCCGTGACCGGCGACGACATCCTGGTGCGTACGGGTCACTCGATGACCCCGACGCCGTACGCCCTGGCGGTTCGCGAGGACGTGCACCGACTGGTTCGGCAGGCGCACGAGGTGCTGTCACCGACCCGTGAGTTGAACCTGGCCGAGCTGGAGCGTGTCTTCACGATCCAGTGCCACGACGCGCTGGCGACCGCGCTGGGAACCGTGTTGGTCGGCCGGATCCAGGAACAGGCGCCCGGGGTGCAGCTGCGCGTGCTGGCCGAGCACTCCGGCGACACCGACGACCTCCGCCAGGGCCGCGTCGACCTGGAACTCGGTGGGGACCGGCCGAGCCTGCCCGAATTCCGATCCGAGACACTCGGACACGACCCGCTGGTCGTGGTGATGCGTCCGACCCATCCGTGCGCCGACGGCGTGGACCTGCACTCCTACGCGGCGCAGCCGCACGTGCTGGTCTCCCGGCGAGGCCGTCTCACCGCGCCGATCGACGACGTGCTCGCGGCCGAAGGACTGCGCCGGCGAGTGGTCGCGTCGGTCGCGACGCTCGCCATGGCCCTGCAGATAGCCGGCCGCAGCGACGTGCTGGTCACCAGCACCGAGATCCTCAGCGGCCCGCTCATCGAGGTGTTCGGCCTGATCACCCGGCCGCTGCCGGTGGCGTCGCCGCCGGCGGTGATCAACTGCAACTGGCACCAGCGTTACGACTCCGACCCCGCCCACGCCTGGCTCCGTGACCAGGTACGGGCCTCGCTCGCGGAGGTCGTCGCCGGCTAGCGATCCAGCGGAAGGGCGACCGTGCCGGGAAAACGGGGCGTCTCGGCCTCGTCGAGCATGGCCGCGGCGACGGTCTCGCGGCTGACCTTCGCCGTGAGGTCGAACGGGGCGCGGCCGCCAGGCCGACCGTTCGCCGGGTGTGGCTCTCCGGGCCCGTGTCCAGCACGCCGGCGTGGAAAACCGTGCCCCCCGCGGCCAGGACGGTGTTGTCGGCCTCGACCTTGTCCGCGAGTCGGTCGCCCAGCAGTTTCCCGAGCACGGCCGCCCCCTCGCCGGCGGCGTCGGCCGACCGGCCCGTGCCGTAGGCGCCGAGCCAGATGATGCGCCGCGGTCCGGCGGCGACAACCGCCTTGGCGCCGGCCAGGAGCGTTCCCGCCTGTTCCGTGCCGAGTCCGGACAGGACGACGGAATGCGCGTCGACCACCGCGGCGATGCCGGCCGGATCGCCCACGTCGCCCGTGACCTTGCGCAGCGTGGGGGAGTCGGGCAGGGCGATGCGCTCGGGGTCCCGTGCGATCGCCGTGACGGTGTGGCCG
The DNA here is from genome assembly GCF_028622115.1 of Kutzneria chonburiensis. Classification (NCBI taxonomy): domain Bacteria; kingdom Bacillati; phylum Actinomycetota; class Actinomycetes; order Pseudonocardiales; family Pseudonocardiaceae; genus Kutzneria; species Kutzneria chonburiensis. Next base: position 3,045,253 of record NZ_CP097263.1, on the reverse strand, counting down.
CGCCGTAACGCCTGTCGAGTGAGCGCGAGCCCGGTTCGGCCGGACGCGGCGAGGACGATGAGGTTCATACGAGGAACACTAGGCAGAGCCTCGATTAACAGCAAATGCATGTTCGACAACCAATGATTTACCCCCATGCAATTGAATGACCGCCGCGGTCCGCGCGTGGTTGGACGAGCAATCCGAGCTCTCCTCGATTTGACTGATCAGGTTCTCCCGGGGCGCTGTCATGGTTCCCCAGCTGGGATCGACGGCCAACCAGAACGACCAAGTGGGAAGTACTCTGTCCGCATGCCCAGGTTCACGTTCCAACTCGACGTGCGCGACCCGCCGGAGAAGGTGATCGGCGCGATGGTCGACTTCTCGGAGCGCCGGCCGGAGATCTGGCCGAACCTGACCGCGCACCTCTACCGGGTGCACGAGTTGGGGACCGCGACCGCCGACGTGACGGAAGGCAGCGCGTTCCTCGGTATCGACGTGTGGGAGCGCTGCACTTACGAGTGGACCGAGTCATTCGTGCGCTCGGTCATCACCGACGGCAGGATCTTCGAGGCCGGCGGCACGTTCGAGTTCCGCGTCGAGCCGCACGGCGACGGCAGCAGGCTCAGCGTCGACTACCACCGGCGGTCGAAGACGATGCTGGGCCGCTGTATCGGCGCGATGTTGCAGGTGACCGCCGGCGCGCCGATCAAGCAATCCTTCCGGCGGGTCTACGGCCGGCCGAGCTGACCCGAACCGGCAACTCGCCGAGTTCGAGACCCTCGCCCCGTGGTAGATTAGTGAGGTACTTCAGAGTCTCGGACGGGTTGGCACGTGAGCGAAGAGGCTGAGGCGGTGCGCACGGGGCTGAGATACCTGTCCCTGGCGCATCGCGTGCGCAGGATCGTCGACGATCAGATGGTCGTCGGCGGGCTCTCGCTGGCGAGGGTGAAGATCCTGCGGATCATCGATGAGCAGGGGCCGCAACGGCAGGTGTCGCTCGCCGACAGCCTCGGTCAGGCGCCACGGTCGGTGACCCAGGCCGTTGAAGCCTTGGAGCGGGAGGGCCTGGTCTCGCGGACGGTTGATCCCCATGACCAGCGGGCCAAACTCGTGGCGCTCACCCCCGCGGGCGTGGAGCGGCTGGCGGCCGGTGTCGCTGCCGGCGAACAGGCGCTCCACCAGATCTTCGGACCGCTCGGCCCGGTGCGGTTGGCCCGACTGGGAAAGCTGCTGGACATGGTCGACGACGCGGTGGCGACCGATCCGTGACGGTCAGCTCGCTGCGGGCGACGCCCAGCCGCCGGCGATGCTTCGCGTGAACTGCGCGACGGCGGCGCCGCCGTAGGGGAAGTCGACGTCGGGGGCGCTGACGGTGTCCAGCAGCAGGGTTTCCTCGGCGGTCAACCGCAGGTCGACGTCCAGATTGGCGGTGAGCTGGTCGAGCGTCCTCGCGCCGAGGATGACCGAAGACACTGTCGGGCGGCCGAGTAGCCAGGCCAGCGCGACATGGGGTGTGGTGACGCCGTGGTTCTCGGCAATCGTCCTGACGGCGTCCATGACCGCCACTGTGCGCGGCTCCGACATCCGGCCACGGAGGTAGGCGCCCATTCGGGGATCGGCCATGCGGGTGTTGGCCACGGGAGCGGTCGCTCGGTGGTACTTCCCGGTGAGGATGCCGGCGGCCAGCGGCGAGTAGGTCAGCAGGCCGAGGCCGGTCGAGCGGCAAGCGGGTGTGATCTCCCATTCGATCTCGCGCGACAGCAGGCTGTAGCCCGACTGCAGCGTGACCGGGGCGTCGGCGCCGATGGCGGCCGCGGTGTCCATCGTCTTCTGGATCTGCCAGCCGAGGTGGTTGGACAGTCCGCTGTAACGGATTCGGCCTGAGCGCACGGCACCGTCGAGAAAGGACAGTGTCTCCTCGGCCGGGGTGAGCGGATCCCAGGCGTGGATCTGGTACAGGTCGATCGTGTCCACACCGAGCCGGCGCAGTGACGCGGTCAGCGCGCGATCGAGGTGCCGCCGGGAGGCGCCCGCACCGTTGGGCTCCTCGCTGGTCGGGAAGCGTCCCTTGGTCGCGAGCACAACGCGGTCGGTGATGTCGGTCGGCCGGGCGGCGAGCCAGCGCCCGATGATCGTCTCCGCGACACCGCCGACGTAGACGTCGGCGGTGTCGATGAGCGTGCCGCCTGCTTCGACGAACGCGTCCAGCTGCGCGAACGCGTCGTCCTGGTTGGTGGTGTTGCCGAAGGTCATGGTGCCGAGCGCGAGGGCTGAAACGGCGCAGCCGCTGCGGCCGAGGTTGCGGTAGTCCACAGTGGATCCTGTCCGGGTCGGGTGGGTGACACAGGGATATGAGCAGTAGTCGCTTATTCAGCCAGGGCCTCGTCGATGAGGGTGGCCGTGGTGTTCCACAGCTCTGCCTGGATCTCCTTGCCGCGCCCCGGATCCGGACAGTCGAGCGGTTGGGCGCCGTTGACCGAGAAGTAGCCGCCCGTGGTCTCGGCGAAGACGTCGTCGGTGGCGAGCCGGACGATGATTCCGGCGCCGCGGCGTGGATCGCCCACCCGAAGCACCTTCAGGATCTTTTCCAGCGCTCCGGCGAGGGGGAGCTCCCGACCGAGACCGCTGACGTTGAAGCCCGGGTCGCAGCAGTTGGCCGTGACCCCGGTGCCGGCCAGCCGTCGGGCGAGTTCCTGGGTGAACATGATATCCATCAGCTTGGACCGGCCGTAGCAGGCAAGGGATTCGCGCCGGGTGTAGTCGGCCGTCGCGGTGATGTCGCGTGCGGGATCGAGGGTTCCCGCCTGACGGGCGGCTTCGGAGGCGACGTTGACGACGCGAGCCGGGGCCGAGGCGACAAGCTTGTCGCGCAACGTCGCGGTGAGCAGCCACGGGGCCAGGTAGTTCACCGCGACCATCTCGGCGAACCCGTCGTCGGTGACACGCTGGGAGAAGGCGTGCAGCCCGGCGTTGTTCACCAGCACGTCGACCCGGTCGTAGCGATCCGCGATCGCCCTTCCCGCCCGCCGGACGTCGCGCAGGGACGTCAGATCCGCGGCGAAGGAATCGACCGGAGTGCCGGGAGCCGCCGCTTCGATCTCCTGACGCAGGTCGGCCACCTTCCCGGGGCTGCGGGCCACCACACCAAGGCGCGCACCGCGGCGGGCGAACTCGAGGGCGGCCAGTCGTCCGAGACCGTTCGTGGCCCCGGTGACGACGATGACCGGCCGGGTGCTCATGGGTTCTCCGCTCGACGTCTTCATGAGGTACCTCAACACCGTAGCACTGATGAGGCACCTCATCAATTGTGGTGACGACGGTGTGATCGCGTGCACGCTGAGAAGTGCGCCGAAGCGGGCGCACCCGGCAGGAGGCACCATGGGCTCTGGTGGCTCACCAATGTGGAAAGGCGTGAACTGGATGCGAGTGCTCATATCGGTCGACATGGAGGGCATTGCCGGGGTGGTCCACAGCGACGACATCCAACCCGGCCATCGCGAGTACGAGCGCAACCGGGCGCTGCTGACCGCGGAGGCCAATGCCGCGGTGCGGGGTGTCTACGCCTATGCGGCGGACGCGCAGGTGGTGGTCGCCGACGCGCACGCGCAGTTCCGGAACCTGTTGCCCGAGTTGCTGGACCAGCGCGCCGAACTACTGCGGGGGACGCCGAGGCCCAACGGGATGATGGCCGGGCTCGCCGCCGACATCGACGCCGTGCTGTTCGTCGGCTACCACGGCAAGGCCGGCGCGTCTCGTTCGGTTCTCGCCCACACGACTTCCGGCCGGGTCATCGCCGATGTGCGGTGCAATGGCTCATCGCTCGGTGAGCTCGGCCTCAACGCCGCGCTGGCCGCTCACCACGGGGTGCCGTCGGTTCTGGTCAGCGGTGACGACACCGTTGCCGCCGAGGCGGTCGAGGGCATGCGCTGTGTGGTGGTCAAGCAGGCGCTGGGCGCCCGTGCGGCGCGGATGATCCATCCTCAGGAGGCCTGCCGGCGAATCGAGCGCGAAGTGCCGCTGGCGCTGGCCGACCGATCGGCCGTCCGCGTGCGTCGATTCGACGGCCCGGTGCGCCTGGAGGTCCAGGTGCACCGGCCGCACATGACCGAACACGCCTTGCTGGTGCCCGGTATGGAACGCGTCGACGGCTGCACTCTGCGCTACGAAGCCCTGGACTTCCCGACCGCGTACGACATCGTCGAGCTCATCGCCGTTCTCGGCGCACTGTGATCCAGCCGGCGAGGGCTGTGCGATTACGCTCCCGATGACGCGATGTCCATGGCGGTGCGGTAGTTGTAGGCAGCCCCCGACACGCACGCCTTGTAGGTCCGGCTCCCCGAGACGGCCTGGAAGTAGTCCTTGAGGTTCACCGCGTACTTCACCAGGTAGGCCAGCCCCGGCACCCACCCAGCGGGCTTGGGCACCAGGGCGAACGCCTCGGAGCAGATCAGAATGGCATGGGTGGCGCTGGACAGGACGTCGGCGACGTCGGAGTTCATGTCCCAGCCATCGGCGAGATTCTGGTCCCAGATGGCCGCCGCCACGATGCGCAGCTGGGCCTGCTCCGCGGACGACGGCTCGTCCAGCACCATGTGGCTCGAGACGACACCCGCCCTCGCCGGTTGGCTGGCCTGCGCGACACCGACCATGGTGGTGGCGGCGAGCGCGACGGCCGCGGCTACGGTGACGATGCGGCGAACGACGGTACGACGAACACTGTGGCTCATCATGTCCCCAGGCCCCTTCGGCAAACCGCTGGACAGTCGAGAACACCACACATCACCGGGGCCGTCAGCCACCGAACGGCGACCCGCGCCATGGTCCGAGCGTGGGAAGGGCCCGGTCCTGGCGGAGTCGAATTCGACGAATTCGAGCGATCGTCACAGCCGGTTCGGGGTACGGCCGGTTGCGGGTCGGGGAATCCCTGCTGACGGCCCTTGACGGTGGACCGCGCAGCGCTGATCATTCCTGTCGGCCACGAAAATGTGAGCGCTAACAGGGTGCTCACCGGCAGGCCCGGCCCGTCCGCACAGGAGACGCACGTGAGATCAGAAACCTTGGGGCGGCGGGCACTGCTGCGCCGATCGGTGCTCGTCACGGCTGCCCTCGCCGTGACGCCAGCGGTGGATGTCCTTCCGGCACAAGCCGATGAGCTCGTGTTGGCGTTCGTGGACAACTACCGGACCAACGTTTCGGCCAACAGGACGGTGCCGAGCAATGCGGCCGTTCGGGCGCTCGCCGGGATGCAGCGGCTCTGGCGGACCGGGACGACCTGGAACGACGGCCGTGCGCTGGATTCGGCGGTACTGGCCGCGAACATTCGACACGTCGTCGCCGTCACCGGCTCTCGGACCGCGGAGCAGGCGAAGCGGGCGTTCATCTACGACCGGCAGCACCAGTCATACGCGGCGATCGGCGGCCTGGGACCGCTGGCGGATCTCTACCGCACGGGTGCGAAAGCGGTGACGAGCATTGTCGCCGCGCCGGACGGGACCCCGTCGTCCACGGTCGACGACGCGATACCGGCGGGCGCGCCGGCGGGATCGGCACTGGGCGCCGGCGCGGAGGACTCGGACCTGGGGCTGGTCGCACAACTGGTCGACACGCTGCGCGGGCCGTACGCCTCCGGCAACCCGAGCAAGTACGCGTACCAGTACCCGCGGCCATGGCGGCTGAACGCGGACAGTCGGGTCGTGGACACCGGGCGGGTCGATGCCTTCGGCTTCCCGGTGTACGAGTCCGACGTGATGGTGGCCCCGCAGCTGCTGCGGCAGCGTGGCGCCAGTCCGGTCGACGACGCCGGCTACCCGAGCGGCCACACCAACGCGTTCCACCTGGCCTGCCTGGCCTTGGCGTATGCGATCCCGGAACGGTTCCAGGAGTTGGTGACCCGCGCCTACGACCTGGCTGACACCCGGATCGTCGCGGGCATGCACTCGCCGCTCGACGTGATCGGCGGCCGGATCCTCGGCACGGCCCTCGCGACGGCGACCCTGGCCGACCCGGCCAACGCCAAGCTCAAGGCGGACGCCCGCCAGCAGGCGCTGCGCTACTTCACGGCAAAGACCGGCACCACGGCCGACACCCTGTACGCGCGAGCGCACACCGGCCCGGACGAGTACGCAAACCGTCCGGCGAACGCGTCGCTGGTGGCCTCGCACGCGACCTACGGCCTCCCGGCCTGCGGTGCTCGTACGCCGATGCTGGTGCCGAAGGGCGCCGAAGTGCTGTTGGAGACGCGCTTGCCGTACCTCGACGCGGCCCAGCGGCGGGAGGTCCTGCGCACCACCGCCTTCCCGGCGGGCAACGCGCTGATGGACGGTCCCGAGCAGTGGGGGCGGCTGAACCTGTTCGCGGCGGCCGACGGTTATGGCTCCTTCGCCGCGGACGTGCGCGTGTCGATGGACGTGGCACAGGGCGGGTTCTGCGCCAGTGACAGCTGGCGCAACGACATCGACGGCGCCGGCGGCCTGGTCAAGGCGGGCAGCGGCGTGCTCACGCTCACCGGCGCGAACCGCTACCGGGGCGGAACCCGGGTCCAGGGCGGGATTGTGGTGGCGGCTTCCTCGAGCGCGCTGGGCGTGGGGCCGGTGGAGGTCGCCGATGGGACGCTGCGGCTGAACTGCGATCTGCACGTGCGGAGCTATCGGCAAACCGGAGGAGAGCTCGTGCTTCGCCACGGCGACGCGCTCACGGCTCTCAGCGGATCTGTCGTGATCTCGGGCGGCGTGCTGGAGATTCTCGTGGACTCGTCCTGCCCTCAGGGCCCGATCCGGGTGCTCACCGCACGAGAACTGCGCGGCCGTTTCGCCACGATCCGGGTCAACGTTCCGGGAATGCGCGCGGTCCCCACCTATACCCCGACCGGCCTGTCCGTTCGAATCCTTCGGGAACACTCGTGACGAGAAGCCTTGCCGTAGCGGCAACGGACCAGGAGGCCGCCAGCCGCCGATGAGCCTCACACGCACTTCGGCAGACCGGCAACGTCACAAGGCACAGGTGTGGTGCACTTGGACAAGCTGGGTTCACCGGGTTCGGTGCTGTTGAGGGGGAAGACATGCCCACCATCGGTAGGCTGCTGGCCGCGGTCGTCGCGGTCTCATTGCTCGGCGTCGCGCCGCCGAGCGCGCATGCGGCGACGTCACCGCCGTCCAACGACGTGGCGGTCACGCTGATCACCGGCGATGTGGTGCACGCGAGCCATGACGAGCACGGTCAATGGACGCTGGCCATGCAGCCGGTCGAACCGACCCTGCCGGCGCAGTACGCACAGTTCCCGCAGCGGCACGGGGACACCGTCGACCAGTACCTGATACCCGCGGCGGCCATGCCGCTGGTGCAGTCGGGAGCCGTGGACCGTGAGCTGTTCGACGTCACGAGCCTGATCAGGCAGGGGCGCGACGACGCCCACAGCGACGTGCTGCCGCTGGTCGTGGACTCCAAGCGGGTCCAGGTGCGCAAGGCGGACGCGGCGGCGTCCTGGAAGTCGCTGGCCGGGGCGAAGCAGGTGCGGCTCGACGGCGTCTCGGTGCCGGCGGTGCCGAAAGGCCCCGATGGGGCGACGTTCGATGTCACGTTCGCGATGCTGGACCGTCACGGGAAGACGCCGGGGACGGACGAGGGCACCTCGGTTGTGGTGATCGATCTCGATACCGGGGCGGGGTATTTCCAGAAGGCGGGGGACACGGTCTCGCTGCCGGCCGGCCGGTACGGCGTGACGGGAAGCGTGTGGAGCGGCTCGGAGCTCGCCGAGGTCGCGATTCCCGAGCTGAAGGTGGACCGGGGTCGGACCGTCACCCTGGACGCCAGCAAGGCGAAACAGGTGCGGGTGAGTGCCGATCAGCCGTCGGCGCGTGCCGGCGTGTGGACCTCGCGTGTGCTCAACCGGGTCCAGCCGCTCGGCTACTTCTTCACCTACGTGACCATGCTGGATCCCCGGTTCAGCACGTTCTACGCGACCTCGCAGGGCCCGGCGTCGGCCGCGTTCGCGTACGCGGACAACGTCAGCCTGGTGCAGCCCGGCCTCGAGTTCTGGGTCGACCGGCCGCAGCGCTTCGAGGTGCCGGCGAACTGGCTGTACGGCTCGCCGCAGCCGACCGGCACCGGCAGGTTCGACGCCGTCTTCGGCGGCGAGGGCACGGTGGCTGAACTGTCCAAGGTGGACGCCAAGGGCAAGCTGGTGGTGCTGGTGCTGCCGGGCAGCACACCGTTGGACGAGGTGATCCAGCGTGTTGCCAACGTGAAGGCCGCGGGCGGCGCGGCGGTGGCCGTGACGCCGAGCGTCGGCCGGCCGTCGTTGCGGGCCGACGTGCCGGTCGAGGTGCCGGTGTTCGTGGTGTTCGGCGACAACGCGCAACGCCTCGTCGCGGCGGCGAAGGCCGGCGGCCTGGCGACCGAGTACACGGCCAGGACCGCCAGCCAGTACCGCTACGAGCTGTCTTTCCCCTCGGAGGAAGGATTCCGGCCAATCTCGTGCACAAGGTGGGCCGCGCCGACCTCGCGGCGGTCACGACCTCCTACTACGGCCCGACCGAAGAGGGCACGCCGAGCGTGACGGCGTCGGTGGACGCGTTGGGCACGCAGATCGGCACTGTCGGGCCGATCCTGGCGGGTCCGACCCAGGCCGAGCGGGTCGAGTACTTCACGCCGGGAAACTGGCACCTGGGCGTGTTCTACGGCGGCGAGCTGTTCGCCGACATTGCGCTGGCGCAAGGGAAGTCCTACACCGTCGGCTGGAACAAGGCCGTCGCGGCGCCGTCCCTGGCCGGCACGGTCAGTGACGAGCTCGGCCCGAACCACGCCCGGGTGTGGCGCACCGGCTCGATGCTCGACGTGTCGATCCCCGTGCTGGCCGACGCCGCGGGGCATCCGCGGGACTGGTCGAGCCCGTTCACGGTCGACACCGGGACGACCAGCCTGTACCGGGACGGGCAGCTCGTCGGCACGCAGAACGTTCCCGGGCGCGGGGTGTTCGTCACGGCCCCGTTCGACCGCGCGCAGTACCGGCTGACCACTGACGACACCCGCGACCAGCCGTGGTGGCCGACGTCCACGAAAGTCAGCGCCGCGTGGACGTTCCGACCGACGGGCAACCCGGTGCTGCCGCTGCTGGGCGTGCAGTTCGCGCCGGCCGTCGACCTGCGGGACAGCGCCCCGGGCGGCGGGGACTTCTCGTTCCCGGTGACGGTCGCCCGGCAGGACGGTCCCGCCACGGTCAGCCAACTCTCGGTCGACGTCTCCTACGACGACGGCACGACCTGGCAGGCCGCGTCCGTCACCGGATCGACGGTCACGGTCCATCACCCGGCCGACGGATTCGCGTCGCTGCGCGCCACGGCGGTGGACCAGGACGGAAATTCGGTGGAGCTGACGGTGATCCGCGCGTACCGGATCGGCGGCTGAGCGTAGTCCGCTCGGAGCAGGCACCGCGCTGAAGCGCGAACGCCGTCCACCGCATGGCCACAGTGGACACTTCCGCCCGCCGGCGGCCGAATCAACCGGGGAGGTCTCGCGCGCTTGACCGCCGGCGGTCGCGGATCCTACTGTCAGTGTTCCCACCATGTGTTAGCGCTAACAGTCGCCGAACCGTAAGGAGTTCGTCTGATGGCCCGCTCCACGCCCGAACTCAGCCGCGAGTTCTTCGGCCGGGTCGGGGACACCGACATCCACCGGCACGTGCTGGCGTGGCCCGGCGGGCTCACCGTGCGCGTGCTCGACTACGGCGGCGTGATCCAGTCGCTGGAGGCGCCGGACCGCCACGGCCGGCCGGGCAACGTGGTGCTCGGGTTCGCCGGACTAGACGGCTATGTCGCCAACAACGAGCCGGACGCGGCCAGGGTCTTCCTCGGGGCGCTGATCGGCCGATACGCCAACCGGATCGCCGGCGGCCGGTTCACCCTGGACGGCGTCGTCCACCGAACTCCGCTCAACGACGGGAAGAACACCCTGCACGGCGGTCCGGCGGGATTCGACACGCGGGTGTGGTCGGTGACGGAGATTCGCGACAGCGCGAGCGTCGGGGTACGGCTCAGGCTGGTCAGCCCGGACGGGGACCAGGGTTTTCCGGCCACGGTGACCACCGAGGTCACCTATCGCCTCGAGGCGCGTGACCGGCTGAGCATCGTCTACCGCGCCACCGCGGACGCGCCGACGGTGCTCAACCTGACCAACCACACCTATTGGAACCTCGCCGGCGAGGGCACCGGCGACATCTACGGACAGTCGCTGGTGCTCAACGCGAGCCGGTTCTGTCCCACCGACGACAACCTGATCCCCACCGGCGATCCGGCGCCGGTGGACGGCACGCCGTTCGACTTCCGCCGCGCGACCGCGATCGGCGCCAGGATCGACACCCCGGACCCACAACTGGCGATCGGACACGGCTACGACCACAACTGGGTGCTGGACCGCACCGGCCCGCCGTCCTTCGCCGCACGGGCGCATGACCCGGTCTCCGGACGACAGCTGACCATGTGGACGACCGAGCCGGGCCTCCAGTTCTATTCGGGCAACTTCCTCACCCCGGAGCTGATCGGCACCAGCGGCCGGCCCTATCATCGTGGCGCCGGCTTCGCCCTCGAGCCGCAACACTTCCCGGACTCCCCGAACCGGCCGGACTTCTCGAGCACCGTGCTCCGCCCCGGCGAGCTCCACGACCAGACCACGGTCTTCGAATTCGCCGTGACGCCATGAGTCCCAACGGTTTCGCGGCGACCGCGACCACGCAGTACGCCGGCCACTGACCGGCTGGCCGGCCACCGCGGACAATCACGGACGTGAGCGCATCGAGGAGAGGCGGTCCCACCGGCCCCACCGGGCCGGTGATCGGCCGCGCGCTGCAGTTGCTGGACGCGTTCGGCCCGCAGCACCGTGAGCTGTCCCTGAGCGACCTCGCTCGGCGGGCCGGCATGCCGCTGTCGACCGCGCATCGGCTGCTGCACGAACTCACTGTGTGGGGCGCAGTCGAGCGCGGCGACGACGGCCTGTACCGCATCGGGCTGCGGTTGTGGGAACTCGGCTCGCTCGCGCCGCGCGGCACGGGCCTGCGCGAAGCCGCACTGCCGTTCCTCGAGGACCTGTCCCAGATCACCAGGGAGAACGCCCAGCTCGCCGTCAGGGAAGGCACCGAACTCGTCTTCATCGAACGGATAGCGGGCTCGGGTGCGGTGCCGGTGCTCACCCGCGTGGGCGGCCGGTTCGCCCTCACCGCGACCGGCGTCGGCCTGGTCCTGCTCGCCCACGCGCCCGTGGAGGTGCAGGAGGACGTGCTCGCCGGCCCGTTCGAGCGCTATACGAGCAAGACCGTCACCGATTCGACGCAGCTGCGCCGGATGCTCGCCGATGTCCGGTCGAGCGGCTTCTCGACCAGCGATCGCCAGGTGACCATGGACGCCCTTTCGGTCGGCGCGCCGATCCGCGACGGGCGTGGTGAGGTCGTCGCCGCGGTGTCGCTGGTCGTGCACCACGGCAGCACCACACCGCATGCCCTGGCCCGGCTCGTCATGACCAGCGCACAGGCCATCTCGCGCGCCCTGCGTTCCTGAAGCCTTCCATTTTCCGGAAAGCCCACTACGGCACCGGCCGAGGTCTCCGCCAGCCTGTGACTGTCCAGCGGAGGGAGCGTGCCCATGATGACCATCCCGCGCGACCAGTGGTATGTCGCCGCCTACAGCTCGGAGATCGGCCACGAGCTGTTCAGCCGCACCATCTGCGGCGAGCCGATCCTGTTCTGGCGTACGCGCGACGAAGTCGTGACGGCGATGCCGGACCGCTGCGTGCACCGGCGGTTCCCGCTGTCACAGCCGCCATCCCGGCTTGTCGAGGACCAGGTAGTCTGCGGCTACCACGGCTTCACCTACGACGCGGGCGGCAGGTGCGTCGCTGTGCCGGGACAAGCCCGCATTCCGCGCACGGCACGGCTGCTGCCCTACGCCGTCGTGGAGCAGGACTCGTTCGTGTGGGTCTTCATCGGGGACCACGCGAAGGCGGACCCGTCGCGGATTCCCCGTGCGCCATGGCTCACCTCGCCGGACTACACCACGGTCGCCGGCATGGAACCGTTGCGCGCCAGGTATTCGCTGCTCGTGGACAACCTGCTGGACCTGTCGCACGAGACGTACCTGCACGGCGGCCACATCGGCACGCCCGAGGTGGCGGCCACCCCGATCACCACCGAGGTCGACGAGGACGCCGGGATCGTGCGCGTCTCACGGCACATCGACGACGCGGAGTGCCCCCCGTTCTACGCGAATTCGACCGGTTTGCAGGGTCGGATCGCGCGCTGGCAGGACATCGAGTACATGCCGCCGTGCCTGTACACGTTGCACAGCCGCATCGCACCGGTCGGTTCCGTGCCCGCGCCGGACGGCGCCGATCCGGACGCGTTCCACGTCGAGGTGGTCTACGCGATCACCCCGGAGACCGCCCACTCGACCCACGACTTCTGGTGTGTGGCAAGGGATTTCGCCCTCGGCGACGAGGGGGTGTCGGCGTTCCTGGCCGAGAGCAACCGCACGGTCGTCCGGCAGGACGTCGAGGCCCTCGACGTGCTCGAGCAGGTCATCGCCGCCGAGCCGGCGGGCTACCAGGAGCTGTCGATCAACATCGACACCGGCGGCCTGGCCGCGCGGCGGATGCTCCAGCGGCTGTGCGGGGCGTCATGACCGCGTCCACGGGAGACCGCGTGGTCCGCGTCCGCTGGATGCCCGGCGCCGACCGGCTCCGCGCGGTGTGCCACTGCTCGGCCGAGCGCGAGTTCGACGACCCGGTCGAACTGTGGGAATGGCTCCTCGCCCATTCCGCGAGTCACGAGTCATGAAGGTCGTGCTCGAAGCCAAGGAACCGATCGCCGACGGCGTCGTGCTGCTGACGCTGCGGCACCCCGACGGTCGTCCGCTCCCGGCCTGGACGCCCGGTGCCCACATCGACCTGGTTCTGGACGACCTGGTCCGCCAGTACTCGCTGTGCGGCGACCCGCGCGACACCTCGACCCTGCGGGTCGCCGTCCTGCGCGAAGCGGCCGGCCGGGGCGGTTCACGGTACGTGCACGACGTTCTCGTTGCCGGGCAACGGATCGAGATGCACGGTCCGCGCAACCACTTCCCACTCGTGGCGGCCGGACGCCACCTGTTCATCGCGGGCGGCATCGGCATCACGCCGATGCTGCCGATGATCACCGAGGTCGCCGCCGCCGGCGGTGACTGGCGGCTGGTCTACGGCGGCCGGACCCGGTCGGCCATGGCGTTCCACGAGGAGTTGGTCCGGCGTCACCCCGGCAACGTCGAGATCCGGCCGCAGGACGAGTACGGCCTGCTCGACCTGTCGGCGTTGGCCGCCGAGCCCGACGACACCGCCGTCTACTGCTGTGGCCCCGAGCCGCTGCTAGCGGCCGTCGAACGGCACCGCGCCACCGGTGCCCTGCACGTCGAACGGTTCGCGCCGAGGGCAGAAGGGCCGCGCCGGGCGTTCGACGTGGAGCTGGCGAGCAGCGGCGCCGTCGTGCACGTGCCGGCCGATCAGTCAATCCTCGACGTCGTCGAACGAGCCGGCGCTCCGGTGCTGTGGTCATGCCGCGAGGGAACCTGCGGCACCTGCGAGACGACGGTGTTGTCGGGTGAGCCCGATCATCGCGACTCCGTGCTGACCGACGAGGAGCGGGCTGCGAACGACACGATGATGATCTGCGTGTCCCGGTCCCGCTCGCCCCGCCTCGTGCTCGACATCTGACACCTCGCCGCGGACGGCTGGTGGCCGCCGCCGGGCGACCGCTGACCCGAACGGCCGATGGGTATGGTCCGAACGGTCGGCAGACCGCACCGAAAGTGGGCAGCGATGATCGGAGGGTCAGCAGCCATCGCACCACCGGAGACATGCCCATGGACGGAACTCTCGCCCCCGGGCGCGTGCGCGGCTGGTGGTGGCGGAGCACCCGGGCGCAACGGATGGCCGTCGCCGGTGTCGGGGCCGCGCTCGGCCTGGCCCTGCTGATCGGGGCCTTCGCCTGGATGCCGACCGGTGGCCCGCCGGAGGCCGCGCCGCCGCCGACCCCGGTCATCCCGCTGTCGACCATCGCCGCGACGAGCACGACGACCACCGTCACCTCGACGACGACCGTGGCGACCACGACCACAGTGGACACGACGACGACGCCGGCCACGACGACCGTCACGACCACGCCCCAGTTGCCGCCACCGATCACCATCGGGCCCCCGATCACCACGATCGAGCCGACGACCACCACCGACGACGTCCAGTACGGCGTGCGCGGGGGGATGCCGTGTGCGCCCGAGGGCGCGCGGGGCATGACGCTGCTCGGGGTCGACATGGTGTGCGTGGCCGGGTCCAACGGCAAGCTGAAGTGGAGGAAGGCGTGACCAACGACGACGTCGACCGCTTCTTCACGCTGTTCGCCAAGCGTCAGAAGGAGAACGAGGAATCCGGTGACGGGCCGCGGCTGGCCGACGGGACTTCGCCGCGTGGGCTGCAACCCACCGGCCTGGTGCGGACGACCGGGTGGCTGCAGATCGGCTCCCGGCCGGTCAGTTCGGCCTTTCTCGCCGCGCTGGCCGCGTTTCCCGTCGCCGCGGCGCTGGTGGCGGCGCTGATGACGACCGTGCCCGTGGTCGGCCTGTTGATCGTGCTGCTGCCGACGCTGTGCTACGGCGGCTGGCGCCTGCTGACGATCCGCGTGCGGCCCGCGTCGGCCGCCCGCGACCTCGGCACCGCCGAGGTCGACGACGTCGCCGAGGGCAGCTGGATCCGGCTGCACGGCGCCATCGGTCCCGTCGCGCAGGTGGCCTCGACCAGCGCGGACGAGTCCGCGCTGGTCGAGGTGACGTTTGTCGGCGGCGGCAGCCGGAGCTGGCCGTCCGGCCACCGCCTGCACCTGGCCGAGGTGCTGGACTGACGGTCAGCCGGTGAAGCGGCGGATGGTGCCGTTGGTGAGCAGGGCGACCGCGATGTAGCTCTCGGCGTAGCCGGCCCAGACGTTGTTGTTGACCCCGGCGCCGATGTGCATGCCGACCACGTGGGCGAGGTTGGTATGGCCCTCGTGGTAGTACAGCGGCGCGCCGGAATCGCCGCCCTGGGTCATCGCCTCGTTGGTGTTCTTGCCGTACTTGATCAGTGCCGGGATGCAGCCGAAGCCGGGCACGCAGCCGGTGGCGGTGGTCGAGATGATGCTCGCGCCGCACCGCTCGCCGGTGAAGCCGCCCGCCACGCACGCGCCGGTCAGGCCCGGGTGGCCGATCGCCGGCGCGCTGGCCCCGTTGACCTGGATGCTGTTGTAGCGGGACGTGTAGATCAGGCCGACGTAGTTCTGCTGGGCACAGCACCACTCGATCTTCGCGATGTCGTAGCGGTCGGTCGGCGCGACGGACGTGACCGTGCCGAAGTAGTACTGGCCGGACGCGACGTTGTAGCCCTGCCTGGTGCAGTGCGCCGCGGTCACGCTGTACGAGGAGTGGTTGCCGGCGTTGTTCACCATCGAGAAGGCGCTGGTGCAGTTGCCGATCGTCGCCGTGGTGATGCGGGCGCCGCCGTAGTGCGGGGTCTTGTCGGCGAACTGGTCGCCCGACTGGAGCTTCAGCGGCGTCGGCGAGGACTCGATCACCGCCGCCGGCGCGGCGTGGCCCAGCTCGGACCGCAGCTCGGCCGGGGCGTCGGTCGAGACCACCACCGCGTCGCGATCCGGGTCGTAGTCGAAGGTGAAGGCGTTGGCGTGGCCCGCGCCCTGGGCGAACCGGATGATCCGCGTCTCGGTGTCGTCGACCTCGGCCTTGGACGTGGCGCTGCGTCGGACGGTCACCGGCTGCCCGTCGAAGTCCGGCGGTGAAGCGGTGGGGGCGGCCGTTTTCGACAGCGCGACGACGTAGGAATTGGTCTTGGCGCTGAGATACGTGCCGATCGCGTCATGGGCGGCGCCCCAGCTCTGGACGTTGGCGCCCGGCATGTCGGCGGCGAAGGAGGCCGCCGTCGCGCCGTGTTCTTGGGCGTAGGCCTGCACCTTGGCCTGTTGGTCGAGGCGGGCGGCCGTGTCGGCGACCGTCGTGCCGGCCGGCGCGGCGTCCACCGAGGTGGCGGTCAGCGCCGCCGTGGTGCTGGCGACGATGGCCGCACACAGCAGGAAACGTGTTGTTCGCATGCGAATTCCTTCGGGGTTCCGGCTCCCGCGTCGGAGCCGAACCCGACGGTTGCTCACCAGTTTCCCCACGGTCAACGCCGCCCGACCGATCGCGCCGGCCGTTCGTGCCCGTATCAACCGGCCGTGATCCGGATTCGGTCACGCGTTTCCGGTTCCGGGCCGCGACCGATCGGGATGGCATGGCGGGACCATGCCACCCCGATCGCCGTCGTTGTGAGCTCTACGGCTCGTAGAGCGTGATCGTCGGGGACTCGACGTCGCCCTCGGTCACGCTGCCGTCCTTGATGTACGCCTCGAAGACGTAGTCGGCCTTGTCCAGGACCAGCGGCTGGTGTTCGTTCCAGTACAACGGGAAGGAGGACCAGGACGACCCGGTCTTGGCCGAGTAGGCGCAGTGCTCGATGCCGTCCAGGCTCCCGAAGCCGGTGACCGGCACGAGGATTCCGCAGACCAGGACGTCCGTGGAGTGCGGGGCGACCGACACGTTGATCTGTTCGTTCATGCTGCCGTCGATGCTGTTGCGCTCAACACAAGGCTGAACGTAGTAGCCATGGTCGATGTAGGCGTAGCCGCCGCGGCAGCCGCCGAACGTGTCGGCGTACGAGGGGGCGGCGGTGACCGCGAGCGCGCCGGCGACCGTGGCGGCCGTGAGGCACGCCGCCATGGCGGTTCGGGAGAAGCGGATGTTCATTCGAGACCTCTTTCGCTGGGTTTCAGTCGCCGGCCAGGGTGAGGACGATGGGGACCGCGCCCGCGGCGGTGAGCTCGACGCGGAAGGAGCACGTCGACGCGTAGGAACCGGCCCAGGTCACCGGGCCGGGCGGCGAGACGGACGTGTCGCCGGTGTGGACGACGGCGCACTCGACCGAGTAGATGACGGTCGCGGCCGCCGCGCCGGAGTCGGTGTTGCGGGCCGTCCACGAGAACGTGTCGGCGGTCGGGTCGTGCGGCGTCTTGCAGATCTGCAGATGCCAGCCGTGTCCGGGGCCGGACGGGATCGACCCGGACTTGCAGCCGGTCTCGGCGCCGGCGGGCGCGGCGGTGGCGAGGATGAGACCGGTGGCGGTGACCGCTGCGGCAGCCACTGCCGACACGAGTCTGGTCCGCAACCCGCTCTGGGCGGTGGAAGCTGGCACAGCTCCTCCTGACGGTCGCTTGCACAGGACCGTCAGGCTGGCGCGGGCGGCTGAAGTTTCACGGAAATCGTGCTGCAGCGTCGGTGCAGCCGGGCTATGGCCGGCGGTAGATCGTGATGGAGTGGCCCACGTCGTCGATCGGCGTGCTGGCGGCGATCAGCGCCGACAGCCGGGTGTTCGCCTTGGCGACGGCGGAATCCGACACGACCAATAGCCCGTGCACCTGGTCCGCGGGCACGGCGAGCGGGTCGGCGGCGGCGATGCCGTAGTAGGAGGGCACGCCACTTCCCTTGTAGACGAGCCAGATCCGCTCGTCCGGGTACCGCTGCCGGAGCCGGTCGGCCAGCCGGCCGAGGTCCTGGCCCCAGTCGACGTTCGAGTCGTGCAGGGACAGATGGGTGTCGGCCGGCCCGCCGAAAGCCTCGTTCGAGTACGGCAGGTAGTACGGGAACGTCAGCATCGAGCTGATCGCCGCGAAGACGACCAGCGCCGCCGCCGTGATCCGCACCCACCGCCGGCGCACGACCACCACGCCGGCCGCCGCGACCGCCAGGAACATCGGGACGAAGACCACGTAGCGGACGCCGAGGTCGCGGACGCTGGTCATGGACGCGGCCAGCAGCACGGCAGTGGGAATGAGCACGTAGGGGGCCGCCGGGCGCAGCCGGGGAACCGCCAGCATCATCGCGACGCCGGCCAGCCACAGCGCCAGCGTGCCCAGCGGTGTCTTCACGACCATCGCGGCCGGCAGGTAGTACCACAGTGGACCGGAGTAAGCCCGGCCGAACAGGAATCCGCCCCAGCCTTGGTCCTCCAGACCGAACTGGAGGTGCATGCCGTCCCGATACGGCGTGGGCAACGGCAGCCAGTCGACCAGCGTGCGCAGGCCATGCACGGCTGGCAGGCCCGGCGGTGTCGCCCAGCGCAACTGCGGATCCACGGCCAGGTACGAGACCCACACCACGGCCACCGCGATCACCGCCACGCCGGCGGCCGCCACCAGGCCGGGTCCGAGGTACCTGGCGGGGGCGGGCGTGCGACGGGCGTGCCGGATGGACAGCACGACCAGCACCAGCAGCACCGGAACCGCCGCCAGGGCGATCATTTTCGTGGCGATCGCCGCACCGAGGGCAAGTCCGGCAAGGGGGAGATACCGGGCGGGACGACGCCGGGCCCGCCACACCAGCCAGACCGACGTCACCAGGAAACCGGCGACCGGCACGTCGAGCGTGGCCAGCGATCCCTGCGCGATCAGGTCGGGTGAGAACGCGTAAAGGGCGAGAGCCACGACCCCGCCGACCGGGCCGGTCAGGTCACGGGCGAAGGCGAGGACGACCAGCCCGAACAGCAGTGTGAGCACGATGACCGGCAGCCGCGCCAACAGCATCAGCCGTCCGACATCACTGCCCGACTCGTACAGCACCTGACGCCCGAGCTGGGTCTCGTCGCCGCTGAGGGCCTGATCGAGCCGCACACCGGCGAAGGCCACCCCGGCCGCGATGATCAGCTTGCCCAGCGGCGGATGCTCCGGGTTGTAGCGCAGGCTGTGCTGCTCCAGGTAGACCACCGCGGTGCCGACGTAGACCGGCTCGTCGATGGTCGGAGTCTGCGCCACGGCCGTCGTGACCATGGCGACGGCCATCTCGGCCAGCAGCGCGACCACGACCAGCGCGAGCCACCACCGCCGGTGCCGCCGCAGCCGGTTGAACCGGCCCGACCGACGTCCACCGGCTGGCGGCGGATCCGGCGGGGCCGGCTCGCCCGTGTTCGACAGTGGGTTCGCCGACCGTGCTGTCACGGTTGTCTTCAGCTCCACGATCCCGCACCCCACGTCGATAGCGTTCCACCGGACGGGCCGCCCCGTGCGGCGGCAGTGGTGTCCAGGGTGATGTCGCGGAACCGGCAGGTCAGGTTGCCTGCCGCGGGATTGGTCCTGGTTCAGGTCCGGGCGAGGCTGGCCGCGATGGCCGCCTCCACCTCGGCGAGCTGCTCGGCCGGGCTGAACTGGATGAGCTCGGTGCCCTCGTCGGCTTCCGGCGCGTGGCCGGGTGGCATGTAGAACGCGTCGCCGGCCTGGAGGGTCTCCTGGTGGTCGGCGTAGCGGACGACGATCCGGCCCTTGAGCACGTAGCCCCAGTGCGGGCACGAGCAGTTGCCGCCGGGGAGGGAGGCGAGCACGGGACCGAGGTCGTGGGTCTTGGTGATGGTGACGAAATTGACGGTGTAGCCGTCGAGCTGGCTGGTCCGGTCGGTCGCCACCCCGTAGTCGGTCACCTTGCCGGCCGTCGCACTTGATGCTTTCGCCATGACTTGCTCCTTTGTCGAGGTCCTGCGACGACGCTACGAGTCGGCTGCGCCGGTTTCATGGGGTGAACCCCTCATCTTCCGGGTGTTTCCGCTGGTCAACGGTGCGTAGGCTGGTCGGCATGGGTGACGGGGACGATTCGGGTGCCCGGCTGGCGGAGCTGCTCGCGGCGTTGTCGCTGGGCATCGATCTGGGGTTCGGCCAGCCGATGGAACACGTCTTGCGCCAGTGCCGCATCGCGTCGCGCCTGTGTGAGCTCGCCGGCGCCGGGGACGACACGCGGGCGGCCGCCTACTACAGCGCACTGCTGGTCAACGTCGGCTGCCACACCGATGCCCACGAGCAGGCCCAGTGGTTCGGCGACGACATCGCGTTCAAGGCGCTGAAATACGCCGAAGCGGCCAGCAAGCTGTCCGAGATGGCCCGGATGCTGCGGCTGCTCGGCTCGGGCGCCACGCCGCTGCACCGCCTCCGAGTCGCGTTCGCGTTCGCGCTCGGCGGGCACAAGCAGGTCGAAGCCATGATCACCCAGCACGCTCGGCTGGCCCGGTCGCTCGGTGACGAGCTCAGGCTGCCGTCGGACGCCCTGGACGCGCTCGGCGGCTCCTACGAGCGCTGGGACGGCAAAGGCTGGCCCGGCGAACGCAGAGGTGAACAGATACCGCTGGCGGCGCGGGTGATCCAGCTCGCCGAGTTCCTCGAGGTCGCCCACCGCGACCACGGCATCGACGGCGCCGTGCGGGCGGCGGAGCACGGCTCGGCGACCCAGTTCGACCCGAACCTGGTCGCCATCGTCCAGGTGGACGCCGAGAAGATCTTCCACGGCCTCGACGAGGTCAGCTCGTGGGAGCCGGTCCTGGACGCCGAACCCACCGTGCGGGTCCTGTCGGCCGCCGAGCTCGACGAGGCGCTGGCCGCCATCGCTCGCTTCGTCGACCTCAAGTCACCCTTCACCCTCGGCCACGCCCAGGCCGTTGCCACACTGGCCCGCGACGCGGCGGCAGGTCTCGGCCTGCCGGCCGGAGACCGCACCGTGCTCTACCGCGCCGGGCTGACCGCCGGGTTCGGGCGCCTGGGCGTGTCGAACGCCATCTGGGACAAGCCGGGGCCGCTCACCGTCGCCGATTGGGAACGCGTCCGCCTCGCCCCGCAGCTCGCAGAGCGGATGCTGCGCCAATCCCCGGCACTGGCGCCAGTAGCGGCGCTGGTCGGCAAGCAGTGCGAGCGTCTTGACGGGTCCGGCTACCCGGCCGGACTGGCCGGCGACGCCATCCCACCGGCCGCCCGCGTCCTGGCCGCCGCCGACAGTTACCAGGCCATGCTCGAGCCACGGCCACACCGGCCCGCCCGGTCCGCCGGCGAGGCCGCCGCGGCACTGCGCGGCGACGCCCGCGCCGGGCGCCTCGATCCAGAAGCCGTGGCCGCGGTCCTCACCGCCGCCGGCCACCGCGTCGCGCGCCGGCGGGTGAACGTCGCCGGTCTCACCGCCAGGGAGATCGATATCCTGCGCCTCGCCGTGCGCGGCCTGTCGAACAAGCAGATCGCCGCCAGCCTGGTCGTGGCGCCCAAGACCATCGGCAACCACATCGAGCACATCTACACCAAGATCGGGGTGTCGAACCGGGCAGGCGCAGCACTTTTCGCACTGCGCAACGGGCTGCTACCCCTGGCGGACCCTTACGGCGAAACCGCGCCCGGCCGGTCCTTCTAGACCCGGTGGCACCCGGGAATGTTTCCCTACCTACCCGGGAAACATTCCCGGGTAGGGGTGGATCAGGCCGGGTTACGCTCCGATCTTGTCGTGTCACTGTCGTCGTGAATGGGGAATCGCATGACCGAGACACTCTCCTCGCCGCTACCCCGGACGTGCCCCTGTCATCCCGCTCCGGCCTACCGGCCACCGCTCGAACACCAAGCACTCCAGCGGATCCGGCTCGCCGCCGGCCAGGAGGCATGGATGGTGATCGGCCACGCCGAAGCCCGAGCGCTGCTGGCCGACCCGCGGGTGTCGGCGGACCGCACACGACCGGGTTATCCGCTGCTTCCGCTGTCGGGCGACGACCACTCACATACCGACCGCAAACCGACACTGCTCGAGATGGACGATCCGGAACACGGTCGCGTCCGGCGCACGCTCATCCCGGACTTCACCGTGGCCCGGCTCAAGGAAATCCGGGCGGACGTCGAGCAGCTCGTGCTCGGCACACTGGACGAGATGCTGGCCGCTGGACCGCCGGCCGACCTGGTCAGCAGCTTCGCGCAGCCGGTGCCGTCACTCGTGATCGGCCGACTGCTCGGCGTGCCCCGCGAGGACCGCGACTTCTTCCAACGGGCCACCTGGACCATGGCTCGGCACCGCGGCGAGCAGCAGGGCGAGCAGGCGCGGGCGTCGATCAACGCGTATCTGTCGGAGCTGACCGTCGACCCGCCGGCCGGACTGCTCAAGCGGCTGAAGGAGGAACAGGTCGCGACCGGCGCGATGGAACTGGAAGACCTCGTCTCCCACGCGCTGTTCGTGTTGTCGGCGGGATACCAGGTCACGGCGTCGATGATCTCGCTGTCGGTGATCACCTTGCTGGAACATCCCGAGCAGTTGGCGTTGCTGCGGTCCGGGCCGGACGCGATTGCCGGGGTGATCGACGAACTGTTGCGGTTGACGGTCTTCGACATCGGACCGCGGCGGATCGCGACGGCGGACATCGAGATCGCCGGCACGGTGATCAAGGCAGGCGACGGCATCGTGATCGGCAGCTCCATGGCCAACCGCGACCCGTCGGTGTTCGGGGATCCCGACCGGTTCGACGTCTCGCGCGATCTCAACCACCACCTCGTCTTCGGGTTCGGTGTGCACCAGTGCCTTGGCCAGAGCCTGGCCCGGATGGTGCTGCAACTGGCGTTGTCCGCGTTGTTCGAACGGATTCCGTCGTTGCGGCTGGCGGGGCCGGTCGAAGAGCTGTATCTGCGGCCCACGGCCAGCATCCCGGTCACGCTCCGCAGCGTCGACCGGCTACCGGTGGAGTGGTAGCCGGCCCGGGATCGTTCCCGCGACTTTCGACGGGTTGACGCCGCCGCGTTCCCTGAGTGCGGTGGGGTGGTGCGAAGACTGAGCCTTGCCACGGTGATCCTGGCGATGGCCGCTTCGGTGGCCGGATCGCCCGTCGGCGCGAACGCCGCGCCGGCTCCGGACGGGAGCGTCGCGATGTCGAGCAACGAGCTGGACACCGCGACGATCCCGGACCTACAGGCACGAATGGCACACGGCGCACTGACCGCGGTGCGGCTGACGGAGGCGTACCTGGGACGCATCCGGGCGCTGGAGCCGAAGGTGCACTCGATCCTGTTCCTCGACCCCACGGCCCTCGGCCAGGCCCGGGCCAGCGACCAGCGCCGCCGCGGCGGGCACGTGCTGGGCCCGCTGGACGGGATTCCTGTGCTGCTCAAGGACAACATCGACACCCGGGACCGGCCGACGACGGCCGGCTCGCGGGCATTGCTGAGCGCCCAGCCGCGGCAGGACGCCGAGCTGGTGCGCCGGCTGCGTCAGGCCGGCGCGGTCATCCTGGGCAAGACGAACCTGTCCGAGTGGGCCAACTTCCGGTCAACCCGGTCCACCTCCGGCTGGTCGGGTGTCGGCGGCCAGACGAACAACCCCTATGTGCTGGACCGGAATCCGTGCGGATCCTCGTCCGGATCGGCGGCCGCGATCGCGGCGTCGCTGGCGCAGGTGGCGATCGGCACCGAGACCGACGGCTCCATCGTGTGCCCCGGCGGGCAGAACGGGATCGTCGGCATCAAACCGACCCTTGGCGTGGTCAGCGGCGACGGCATCGTGCCGATCTCGCACTTCCAGGACACCGCCGGCCCGTTCGGCCGGCACGTCGTGGATGCCGCGATCACGCTGTCGGTGCTGGCCGGCAAGGACTACGTCGCGCCGCGAACCTCCTTGCGGGGCAAGCGGATCGGCGTGTGGGCGATGGCCGGCGTGGACGCCGGTGTCGACAAGGTCATGCAGGACACCGTCGCCACGCTGCGGACGGCCGGCGCGACCGTGGTGGACGTGGCCCCCGCCAACCAGGACACGATCGGCACCGACGAATTCGCCGCGCTGCTCACGGAGTTCAAGCATGACGTGAACGGCTACCTGGCGACCCGCCCCGGCGTGCCGCAGACCCTGGCCGACCTGATCACCTTCAACCAGCACGATCCCGTCGAGCTGTCGAAGTTCGGCCAGGAGATCTTCGAGCAGGCCCAGGCCGCGCCGCCGGTCACCGATCCCACCTACCGGCAGCAGCGGGCCACCGCGACCGATCTGGCCCGGCACTCGATCGACGACCTGATCGCCGCCGACCACCTCGACGCGATCGTCGCGCCGACCAACGGCCCGGCCTGGGTCACCGACTACCCGACCGGGGACGTGGACCTGATCGGCTCCTCAACCCCGGCCGCGGTCGCCGGCTACCCGGACATCACCGTGCCGGCCGGATTCGCCGGCCCGCTGCCGATCGGCGTGTCGTTCATGGCCGGCAAGAACTCCGACGCCCGCCTCATCGCGCTGGCCTCGGCGTTCGAACGGGTCAGCCACGCCAGGCAGGCGCCGACCTTCCTGCCCACCGAACCGTGACGGCGTGAACCGGCCGGGCTCGACGGGCCCGGCCGGTCCACCACCGGCTCCGCTACGCGGCTCGCGGGTACCAGAGGTCGTCGAGGCGGCTGGTGGAGCAGTCCCACTGGATGATCCACGCGCCCTTGTTCGTCCGGGAGCCGCCGACGGACACGCATTTGTTGCTGTTGGTGTTCACGATCTCGTAGGCGCCCGGCGCCACGTTCGGGTCGGCCGGCACCAGGGTGAAGTACTGGGCGCCGCCGCCACCGCAGTTGTACACGAACGGCGATGCCCCGTTGTCCTTGGAACTGTTGGGAATGGTCAGGCACTGGTTGTTGTGGTCATTGATGAGCTGGTAGGTGCCACCGGGGCCGTCCTGGAGGATCCAGTGGATGGTGTAGTCGAAATCCGGCCCGCTGTCGATGCAGCCTTCCTGACGGGCCGCGCCGCGCGATTCCACGTCGTAGGCCAAACACAGCTCACTGTTGACGTTCGCCCATCTGTAGACGGGAGGCACGGGGACACCGTCCGCCTTTCCGGTCACGCTCGCTCTCGGCGCGGTGCCGGTGGCGGCGGAGGCTGGTGTCGCGGTCAGGGAAAGGGCCAGCGCCGCGGCGATGGCCATGGCTGCGCCGACGCGGACGAGACCGCGTCGGCGAATCGTTGCGATGAACATTCCTACCCCTCTGGTGCGGTTGCGGCCGGGCGAGGAGGAGCTGACGACGATCGGCCCCGGATCCCTTGGCTCGGGGGAACCGCGGTCGGCTGGTCTGTTCGCCGGCCCGGCGTGCCGGTCGGTACCAATGTGCCCGGCCGAACGTGCGCACTGTGTTCGTACTGATTGAGTGCCCTGCTCGGCGCTGCTAAGCAGGGCGTCGTGTCTTCTGGGGAGAAGCCTGCCGGCGAGGGCGCGGCCGTGGAGTTCCGGGTTCTCGGCGAGGTCGCTGTCCACGTCGCCGGCCGGCTGGTGGAGGTCGGCTACGCGCAGCTGCGGACGACGCTGGCCGTGCTGGTCGTCGAGGCCAACCAGACGGTGTCCATCGACCAGTTGGTGGACCGTGTGTGGGGAGCTCGCCAACTGCCGCGCCGGCCACGAGCCGCGGTGCAACACAGTTTGACGTTGGTACGCAAGGCGTTGGCGGCGGCCGGCGGCGTGACGATCACCTGGCGGTCGTCCGGCTACCGGCTGTCCGTGGATCCGGCCGCCGTGGACCTGCACCGGTTCCGGCAGTTGGTCGCCGACGCACGTGGCACCGGTGATGACGACGCCGCCGCGGCCCTGTTCGAGCAGGCGCTGCGGTTGTGGCGTGGTGTGCCGTTCAGCGGGCTGGACAATCCCTGGGTCACCGACCTGCGGAGCTCATTGGGCGTGGAATGGCGTGCCGCCCGGCTGGATCTCACCGACATCCAGTTGCGGCGCGGGCAGCACGCCGCACTGCTGGCGGGCTTGGCCGAGCAGACCGGCCAGCACCCGTTGGACGAGCGGCTGGCCGGCCAGTACCTGCTCGCCCTGTATCGCAGCGGTCGTCAGGCGCAGGCCCTTGAGCACTATCACCGCCTGCGCCACCTGTTGGCCGACGAACTGGGCACCGACCCCGGACCGTCCCTGCAACGGTTGCACCAGCAGATCGTCACCGCCGACAGTGCCCTGACCGCCCCCGCGGCCGTGGCCACCGCCGCGATCCGGTCCCGGCCGGTGCCTCGGCAGCTGCCGGCCCCACCTCGGGTGTTCACCGGCCGGACCACCGAGCTGGCGTATCTGGACACCGCGCTGCACGAGCACGCCGACAGCGCCGGCACGGTCGTCATCTCCACGCTGACCGGAGCGGGTGGCATCGGCAAGACCGCGCTGGCGTTGCATTGGGCCCACCGGCATCTTCGCGGGTTCCCCGACGGGCAGTTGTTCGTCGATCTGCACGGGTTTTCTCCCGTGGACACGCCGCTGACGCCCGCGGTGGCGATACGCGGCTTCCTGGACGCCCTCGGCGTCGATCCCGCCGGCATCCCGCCCGATCCGCAGGCACAGGTCGGGTTGTACCGCAGCCTCGTCGCGGACAAGCGCCTGCTGATCGTGTTGGACAACGCCGCGGACGCCGCGCAGATCGACTCCCTGCTGCCGGGCAGTCCGACCTGCACGGTGATCGTGACCAGCCGCCGGCACCTCACCAGCGTCGCGGTCCGGCACGGCGCCCACCAACTCAAGCTGGACGTGCTCGCCGACAATGAGGCCCGCCAGCTGCTGACCAGCCGACTCGGGGTCGACCGGATGCGCGCCGAACCGGTCGCCGCCGGTGAGCTGCTGGCTCGCTGCGCCGGATTCCCGCTCGCGCTGGCCATTGTGGCCGCCCGCATCCACGCCGCCCCGGACCAGTCGCTGTCCATCCTGGCCGCCGACCTGCGGGACGCGGCCCGGCTGGGTGCCTTCGAGGACGAGGACGATCCGGCCGCGAGCCTGCGCGCGGTGCTGTCGTGGTCCCTGCGGGCCCTGACCGAGGAACAGGTTCACCTGTTCGGGTTGCTGGGGATCGCTCCCGGCCCGGACATCGCGTTGCCGGCGGCGGCCAGCCTGCTGGGCCTTGCGGTGAACCAGGCCGAGCGGGCGCTTCGTGGTCTGAACCAGGCCAACTTGCTCGACCGGGGCCCCGACGGCCGCTACTCGATGCACGACCTGATTCGCGCCCATGCCGCCGACACCGCACACCAGCGGGTGTCGAAGGAAGCGCGCACGGCCGCGCTTCGGCGGGTGGTCGACTTCTACCTGCACACCGCGTTCGGTGCCGAGCAACTCCTGCTGCCGCTGCTGCCGCCGATCGGACTCAGGCAGCCGGCCGACGGCTGCCATCCTCTCGTGCTCACCGACCAGGCGGCCGCACTGGCCTGGTTCACCGCGGAATACCCCACCCTGCATGCGGTCCAGGACCTCGCGGCCGCCCAGGAGTGGGCCGCGGACGTGTGGCGGTTGGCGTGGATCCTGACCACTTTCCTCTACCGGCACGGGCGTTTCCAGGATGCCCTGGCCATCTGGCGGGCCGGCGAAGCCGCCGCCCGGCAACTGGACGACCCGGTCGTCCGCACCCGCACCCACCAGCTACTGGGCGCGATCTTCGCGGAACTCGGCCGACACGCCGAGGCCATGGAACACCTGAATCTGGCCGTGCGGTCGGGCGACACGCCCGCCCAGGCGTACACCCACCACACCCTCGGCTGGCTGTCGTCGCTGCGCGGGGACCACCGGCAGGCGCTGGGGCACGCGACGGAGGCGCTGCGCCGGTATCGGGCGGCGGGCATGCCCGCGGGTGAAGTCCGCGAGCTGACGGTGATGAGCTGGTACTACGCCTTGCTCGGCGACCATGCCCGCGCCCAGGTCCAGAGCGAAGAGGCCCTGGCCATGGCCCGTCGTCACCACTGCGTCGAGGACGAAGGCCTGAGCAGGAGCGTCCTGGGCTACGTCGCCTTCCACACCGGCCGGTTCTCCGCCGCGCTGGGCCACTTCGAACAGGCCGACACCTTGCTGCACGACGTCGGCAACACCTACTACCGGGCCATCGTCCTGGACTACCTGGGCCGCACCCACCTCGCCCTCGACGACATCGCCGCGTCCCACCACACCTGGACGCTGGCCCTTCAGCTGTACCAGGAACAACATCGCACGGCGGAAGCGGACGACCTCCGGAAGCGGCTGGGCATGCTCACCTGGCAGCGGGTCGGCGCCGCCGCGCGATGACGGCCCGGAGCATGCGCTCGGAGGTCACCGGGTCATCGGCTGAAACCGGCGGCGAGGCCGCCGAGGAGTTGGCGGCGGCCGAACGCGTAGAGGACCAGGATGGGCAGCGTGGTGAGGACGACGGCGGCGGCGATGGCCGGGACGT
The DNA here is from genome assembly GCF_028622115.1 of Kutzneria chonburiensis. Taxonomy (NCBI): domain Bacteria; kingdom Bacillati; phylum Actinomycetota; class Actinomycetes; order Pseudonocardiales; family Pseudonocardiaceae; genus Kutzneria; species Kutzneria chonburiensis. Next base: position 3,017,217 of record NZ_CP097263.1, on the reverse strand, counting down.
TGACGCTGTACTGGCCCTGGAAGGTCCACAGGGCGAGCGGCAGGGTGCGCTTGTCCGGGCTCTGGGTGAGGATCAGCGGCAGCAGGAACCCGTTCCAGATGGTCAGCGCGTTGAAGATCGTCACGGTGAGCAGCGCCGGTCGGGTCAACGGCGCCGTCAGCCGCCACATCGTCATCCACTCGGTGGCGCCGTCCACGCGCATCGCCTCGAACAGCTCCTTGGGGACGTCGCGGATGAAGTTCGCCAGTATCAGCACGGACAGCGGGATGGCGAACGCGATCGACGGCAGGATCAGCGCGAGCAGGCTGTCGTACAGGTGCAGCCGGATGATGATCAGGTAGATGGGGATGACCGTGGCCTGAAGCGGGATGGCCAGGCCCATCAGGAACAGTCCGTTGACGCCCCGCAGGAACCGGCTGGACCAGCCGCGCACGATGGCGTACGCGGCCATGAAGGAGACCGTGACCGCCGGCACCACCGCGCCGGCGGTGACCACGACGGTGTTGACGAAATACGTGAGGAAGTCGGACTGCAGCACGAACTGGTAGTTGTCCAGCGTGGGGTCGGCCGGCGGGATCAGCGGATTGCTCGCGTAGTAGCCGCTCTGGGCCTTGAGGCTGGTGATGAGAATCCAGTACAGGGGGATGACGACGACGGCGAGCCACAGCCACGCGGACAGGTTGCCCAGCCAGTTGCGCCGGATGGCCGGACCGCCGTGGTGTCGTGGCCTGGTCGGTGTGGTGGACATGTCAGACGCCTTCGAGTTGGCTCTGGCTCGCGTCACGGCCACCGAGCCGGCGCAGCAGCAGGGCGAGGACCAGACCGACCAGGACGAGGATGACCGCGATGACACTGGCGGGGCCCATCAGGTTCGCCTGGAACCCCCGTTTGTACATGTCGAGCGCGAGCACGCGGGTGGCGTCCGCCGGCCCGCCCTCGGTCAACACGAAGATGAGGTCGAAGAAGGTCAGCGACCCGACCACCATGAGCGTGGACGAGGTGATGATCGTGTACCGCAGCTGGGGGAGCGTGATGGTGAAGAACTGCCGGACCCGCCCGGCGCCGTCCAGCTGCGCGGCCTCGTACAGCGAACGCGGGATCTGCCGGACACCGCCCTGGTAGATCAGCGCGTGGAACGGGATGAACTGCCAGGACACGACGAAGACCACGAGGCCGAACGCGAGTGCCGGCCGGCCCAGCCAGTCCTGGCTGAGCAGTCCGATGCCCAGCCCGGCGCCGAGCCCGAAGTTGGGGTCCAGCAACGCCTTGTAGGCGATCGCGATCGCCGCCGAGCTGAGCAGCAGCGGGACGAAGTAGACCACCGACAGCACCGCCCGGTGGCGCTGGTAGCCGGCCAGGAACGTGCCGAGCAGGATGCTCGACGGGGTCTGGACCGCCCAGGACGCGACCATCACCAGGAACGTCACCCACAGGGCGTGCGGCAGCCCGGGATCGGTGAGCACGGCCTGCCAGCTGGTGAGTCCGGACGGGACGATCGCGCCGATCCCGTCCCACGTGGTGAAGCTCAGCGCGAACACGCCGACGAGCGGGATGACGGCGAAGCCGACGAAGAACACCAGGGCCGGCGCGGCCAGCCACGGCAGGACGCCGCCGCGGTCGCGCCTGGTCCGGGTGCCCCGAGCCGCCGGATCGCTCGCGGGTTCGGTCGTTGCCATCGCAACGCTGCGCACGCTCAACTCACTGGCCGATCACCGCGTTGAGGTTGGTGGCGAACTGCTGCGGCGTGATCGACAGCTGGAACAGCTTGGAAATGTTGTCCAGCAGCGTCTCGGCCGCGGTCGGGCTCAGCGCCTGGTCCCAGGACTGGGCGAAGACCTTGGCGTTGCTGGCGATGTCGTAGGTGAACTTGAGGAACTCGGCGTTGCGGTCCTTGGCCAGCAGGTCCTGCGTGCCCTTGACGACCGGGACCCCGCCGGTGCCGATCCACTGCTTGATCTCCTCGTCGTCCAGGACGCCCTTGGCGAAGAAGTCCTTGGCGATCTTCTTCTGCTCGTCGGTGGCCTTCGAGGAGATGGACAGGTACTGCGCGGGGTTGCCGACGGTGTCGCTCGGGTCGCCCTTGCCGCCGTCGACGGCGGGGAAGTTCATGAAGCCGAGCGAGCCGCTGGAGACGAAGTCCCCGCCCTGCGACTGCTGGATGCCGTACGACCAGGAGCCGTGCAGCATCATGGCCGCCTTGCCGGTGTAGAGCAGCGCCTGGTCGGCGTTGGAGTCCGCGGTGATCGACGAGAAGCCCTTGATGAACCCGTCGGCCCGGACCAGGTCCTGGACCTTGGTCAGCGCCTCGATGGCGGCCGGGTTGGACCAGGCGTCCTTCTGGCCGTCGAAGACGGCCTGGAACACCTCGGGGCCGCCGATCCGGTCGAACAGGAACTCCAGCCACATCATGTTCGTCCACCGGGACTGCCCGCCGAGCGAGAACGGCGCGATGCCTTTCGCGTTGAGCTTGGGCACCAGATCCATGACCTCGCCCCAGGTCTGCGGCGGCCGCGCGCCGACGGAGTCGAAGACCCGCTTGTTGTAGTACATGATGATGGGCTGCACGGTTTCGCACGGCAGCGCGTAGATCTTGCCGTCGACGGTCGCGGCGCTGAACGCGGTCGGGAACAGCCGGCCCTTGACCTTGGCGTTCTGGTCGAACCATGAGGTGAGGTCCTCGACCTGGCCGGCCTTGACGTACGTGCGCAGGGTGCCGCCGCCCCAGCCCCAGATGATGGTCGGCGCCTGTCCGGCCCCGATGGCCGTCTTGATCTTCGTTTTGTAGGCGTCGTTCTGAAATGTGGTCGGGCTGATCTTTTCGCTCGGATCGGCTTTGTTGAATCTGTCGACGGCGCCGGTCCGGATGCCCTCCTGGGGCTGCCCGTTCAGGAACCAGTAGGTGGCGCCGCTGCTGGCGCCCGGACCGGACGTGCCGCAGGAGCCGAGCGCCAGCGACAGTGGCACGCCGGCGGCCAGGCCGAGGACGGTACGTCGAGAGAGTTGGTTTGCCACGCTGGGTTCTCCGTTCCCGAAAGCCGCCGACTTCAGTGGGGCCGTACTCCGAAAACTTTCGAAATTGTGACGGCTTTCCACCCTAGATACGGCCGTCTAACACTGTCAAGGTCCATGTAACTTACTTGCTCACCCCAAGCTATTTCCGTATTCTGGTTATCGAAAGTTTTCGAAAAAGCCCGAGGAGAGGAGCGCGATGACCACGGCTGACCAGGCTTCGGTCACGGGCCGCGACGTGCCGCGCTGGCAGGACCCGACGCTGCCGGCGCCGGATCGCGTCGACGCTCTCCTGGCCGAGATGACGCTGACCGAGAAGGTCGGCCAGCTCGGCAGTCGCTGGCTGGGCAACGAGACGCCACCCGCCGGCGCCGAGCCGGGCGGCAGCTCTCAGGTGGCGCCGATGCAGGACGTGTTCACGGCCGGGATGGCGCCGCTGGCCGACGCCAGCCGGCACGGGCTGGGCCATCTGACCCGGGTGTTCGGCAGCCGGCCGGTGACCGTGGCGGAAGGCGTCGCCGAACTGGTTCGGTCGCAGCGCACGGTCGTGGCCAACTCGCGGCTGGGCATTCCCGCCCTGGTGCACGAAGAGTGCCTCACCGGTTTCACCACCTACGGCGCCACGGTCTACCCGGCGGCCATCGCCTGGGCGGCGACCTTCGATCCGGAGCTGGTGCGGCGGCTGGGCGCCGCGATCGGGCGGGACATGCGCTCGGTCGGCGTGCACCAAGGTCTCGCGCCGCTGCTCGACGTCGTCCGGGACTACCGGTGGGGTCGGGTCGAGGAGACCATGGGCGAGGATCCCTGTCTGGTCGCGATGCTGGGCTCCGCCTACGTTCAGGGTCTGGAAGGCGCCGGTGTCATCGCCACCCTCAAACACTTCGCCGGATACTCCGCGTCGAGAGCCGGGCGCAACCACGCTCCCGCGGCGATCGGCCGCCGGGAGCTGATGGACGTCGTCCTGCCGTCGTTCGAGACGGCGATCGCGGTGGGCGGCGCCCGTTCGGTGATGAATTCCTATTCCGATGTGGACGGTGTGCCGGCGGGCGTCGATTCGTGGCTGCTGACCGAATTGCTGCGCGACGAGTGGGGGTTCACCGGCACCGTCGTGTCCGACTACGGGGCGATCGCGTTCCTGGCCACCATGCACCGCACAGCGGCGGACCCCGATGAGGCCGGCGTCCAGGCGCTGCGCGCCGGTGTCGACGTGGAACTGCCCGACACGCTCTGCTTCGGCCAGCACCTCGTCGACCGGGTCCGCCGTGGTGAGCTCGACGAGTCCACAGTGGACCGAGCGGTGCGCAGGCTGCTCACCCAGAAGATACAACTCGGACTGCTCGATCCTGAGTGGACGCCGGAAGCGTCGGTCGACGGGGCCGAACGGGTCGACCTGGACTCGCCGGCCAACCGGCTGCTGGCCGGCGAGCTGGCCGAGCGGTCCGTCGTACTGCTGGACGCGGGCAGCGCGCTGCCGCTCGTCGGAAAGGGGCGACCGTCGCCGGGTCGGATCGCCGTCGTCGGGCCGTGCGCCGCCGACCCGCGGACCCTGATGGGGTGCTACGCCTTTCCCAACCACGTCCTGCCTCGCTACCCCGAGCTACCCATCGGGGTGACCGTGCCGACCGTGGTCGATGCGCTGCGCGGCGAACTGCCGGACACCGAGATCGTCCACGAGCCGGGATGCGACGTGAATGGCGCGGACCGGTCCGGCTTCGCCGCGGCGACGGCCGCGGCGAGCCAGGCCGACCTGTGTGTCGCGGTCGTGGGCGATCGCGCCGGCCTGTTCGGCAACGGCACCTCCGGAGAAGGGTGCGACGCCGAGGACCTGCGGTTGCCCGGCGTGCAGGCCGACCTGCTCGCCGAGCTGTTCGCCACCGGCACACCCGTGGTCGTGGTGGTGGTCTCCGGCCGTCCGTACGCCCTCGGCGACGTGCATCCCCACGCCGCGGGCCTGGTGCAGGCGTTCATGCCCGGCCAGCTTGGCGCGGCGGCGATCGCCGGTGTGCTGTCCGGCCGGGTCCAGCCCACGGGCAAGCTGCCGGTGCAGATTCCCCGCCGCCCGGGCGGCCAGCCCGGCACGTACCTCCAGCCGCCGCTCGGCATGAACAGCAGCGGCATCAGCAATCTCGACCCGACGCCGCTGTTCGCTTTCGGCCACGGCCGGTCCTACACCACGTTCGAGGTCGACGACCTGCGCACGAGCGCGACCGCCATCCCGACCGACGGCGAGCTCACCGTGTCGGTGCGGGTACGCAACACCGGCGCGCGGTCCGGCCACGAGGTCGTCCAGCTGTACCTGCACGACCTGGTCGCCCAGGTGACCCGACCGGTGCGGCAACTGGCCGGCTTCGCCGCTGTGCGCCTGGAACCGGGCGCGAGCGCGCGGGTACGATTCCAGCTGCACGCCGACCGGACCGCGTTCACCGGCCGGGATCTGCGGCGGATCGTCGAACCCGGGGAGGTCGAGGTGCAGGTCGGCACGTCCTCGGTCGATCTCCCTTGCCGGACAACGGTTCGGCTGACCGGCGCCACCCGGGTGGTCGGCCATGACCGGCGGCTCACCACACCGGTGGACATCGTGCCTGGGGAAACCGATGCCGGCGAAGGCTAGCCGTACGACCCTGGCCACCGTCGCGCGGCTGGCCGGTGTCTCCGTCGCGACCGTGTCGAAAGTCGTCAACGGACGCAGCGACGTGGCGCCGCGAACCCGGACCCGGATCCAGGAACTGTTGCACCAGCACGATTACGTGACCCCCGTGCTCCGCGGCGCGCCCGTGCGGCCCTCGATCATCGAGGTCCAGTTCGCGGGCGAGCTCCGGTCGTACGGGGCCGAGGCCCTTGAGGGCATCGTCGCGGCCGCCGCCGAGTGCGGGGTCTCGGTCGTGGTCAGCAAACCCGGACGGGCGCCGAACTGGGCCCGTGACCTGGTCGCGGGCGGACGCCGGGCGCTCATCGCGGTCACCAGCGTGCACACCGCCGCCGACCTGGACGAGCTGGCCCGGGCCGACCTCCCGCTGGTCGTCCTCGACCCGTTGCACCTGCCGCACAGCGAGGTCAACAGCGTCGGGTCGACCAACTTCGCCGGCGGCCTCGCCGCGACCCAGCACCTGCTCTCCCTCGGCCACCGCCGCATCGCCTACCTGGGTGGACCCGCCACCGCGGCGTGCAACCAGGCGCGGGCGCACGGCTATCGAGCGGCCATGGAAGCGGCGAAAGCACCGGTGGCCCGAGGTTATGTCCGGCCCGGCGAGTTCACGTACCAGAACGGGCTGCTCGGCGCGGCGGCGCTGCTCGACCTCGCGGAGCCGCCCACCGCGATCTTCGCCGGCAACGACGAGATCGCCCTCGGCGTCATCGAGACCGCCCGCGCCCGCGGCCTGCGCATCCCCGAAGACCTGAGCGTGGTCGGCTTCGACGACACCCTGCTGGCGCGGATGGCCTCCCCGCCGCTGACGACCATGCGTCAGCCGTTGCGGGAGATGGGCCGGGTCGCCCTGCGCACCGCGCTCCGCCTCGCCGACGGGGAGAAGATCGAGTCCCACCACATCGAGCTCGCCACCGAACTGGTCGTACGCGGCTCGACCGCACCGGTCTCGAGCCCGCCGAGCTGACGAGGCTGTCCCGCCGGCATCACGGCCGGCGGGACAACCAGAGCCCGGGCTCAGCCGATGGCGATGCTGAAGATGTGCATGGCCGCGGTGCCGGAGGGGGCGCCGTCGCTGATGTCCGGCAGCGTCACGTAGCGCACGGTCTTGCCCGCTTGCAGGGGTATCGGGGCGTAGTACAGGCTTACCCGCTGGTCCAGCCGGCCGCTGCTGTTGTTGAGGTACGGCAGGGTGGTGAGGATGTCGCCGCCGGTCGCGGCATTGGCCCACCAGTCGGCGAAGCTGACGGTGTGGGACTCGGTGGTGCCGTCGGTGTAGGTCACCGTGGCGGTACCGCTCGGGCTGCCGTAATCGCCCGTGCCGATCAGGCCGAGCGTGTGCCCGGAGCCGGCGATCGCGATGGTCTGCCCGCCGCCCGCCCCGCCGGCGACCACGTTGTCCTGGCTGCCCGGTTGTGCGTCCGGCCAGGTGAACGTCAGCCCGTCGTGGGTGAACGTCGCCCCCGGCGTGAGACTGGGCGTCGCGGCCGCCAGCGCCTGGGCGGAGAAGCTGGCGTTGCCGCCGTCGAGGTTGCCGCTGCCGGGACTCGCGTCGTCGCTGATGCCCACGTTGTTGAACGCCGAGGGGAGCGACGGGTACGGCGCATGCGGCAGCAGCACGGTGGTCGCGTCCACGGAGCTGGCCCGCCCGTTGACGGAGGTGAACGCGGCCTGCGCCGACACGTCGAACTTGCCGGGTTGCGCCGACGCCGGCACGCCGACCTGCCAGGTGGTGCTGACGGTCTGCCCCGCGGCCACGGTGGCGAAGGTGGACGGCGACGTGGCCTTCGCGGTCCAGTCCGTGGGCACGGTGAGCGTCAGGGCCACATCGCGCAGCGGCCTGGCCCCCGCCGGGTTGGGCAGCGTGGTGCTGACGGTGTACGTCATGCCCGGCTGCACCTGGGCCGGCGCGTTGAGCGTGAACGGCTGCTTCACGACGACCGGCGTCGAGCCGGTGACCCCGTTGACCGTGGCGCTGATGGTCGCGACACCGGGTGCCACCATGGTCACCTTGCCCGTCCGGCTCACCTCGGCCACTCGGGGATCGCTGCTGCGGTAGCTCACCTTCGTGTGCGTCAGGTCGACGAGCGACTGGTCGTTGTTGACCGCCTCGACGATGTGGTCGGCCGGGACGTGCTGCGCGGCCTGCGCGGTGTCGTCGGCGATCCACGGGTTCTTGCCGGCCAGGTCGATGCTCTGGCCTGGCGCGAAAACCACCTGGTCGGGCTGCACGGTCACGTACCGGGTCCTGGGGGTGATCGCCCCGGTGACGCGCACCGTGCTGGCGCCGACGATGTGGTCGGCGTCGGTGCCGACACCGAACCGGTAGGAACCGTCGTACACCACGTCGCGGTGCTTGGACTCGTCCCAGAACGCCAGATCGCTGACCCGCACCGAGATCGCCAGGTGCTGGGTCTGGCCGGGCGCCAGCACCTTCGTCTTCTGGAAGCCGGCCAGTCGTTCGCGCGGCAGCTCCACGCCGGGCACGGTGAACGGCGTGGACGCGTACAGCTGGGCGACGGTGGCGCCGGCCGTGTGCCCGGTGTTGGTCACGTCGACGTGCACGGTCACCCGGCCGTCCGCGTCGACGCTCCGGTCGTCGGTGCGCACGTGCGAGTAGCCGAAACTGGTGTAGGACAAGCCATAGCCGAACGGGAACGTCGGCGTCCCGGTGAAGTACTGGTAGGTGCGGCCGATGCCACCGGTCTGCGACGGTGTCAGGCCATAGTTCTTCAGGTCGGGCAGCTGCGTGTCGTCGGCGTACCAGGTGAAGTCCAGGCGCGCGCTGGGATTCTGCTTGCCGAACAGCACATCGGCCAGCGCGGTGCCCTGGCTCTCCCCGTTGTACGCGCTGAACACGATGGCCGGGAAGGCGCCCTTCACGTTGTCGAGGGCGACCGGGCCACCGGCCTGGATCGCCAGCGCCGTGCGCGGATTGCCGACCGCGGCGACCTGGCTGATCAGTGAGCCGTAGTTTCCGGGCATGGCGATGCTGCCGCGGTCCTTGCCCTCGGTGGCCACGCTCGTGTCGGTGCCGACGAACACCACGACGAGGTCGGCGGTCTTGATCGCGGCCAGGGTCGCCGCCGAGCAGCTCGCGGCCGTGGTCGTGCCGGTGGACGTGCCGCAGGCGTCGAAGGTGACGGTCGCGCCGGGGTTGGCCGCCTTGACCGCGGCGGTGATGCCCTGTGCCGCGTCCACCTGGAGCGCCGGCTCGCCGGAGTAGTCGCCGAGGGTGACCTTGCCGGCCAGGTCGCCGACCACCACCACGGTGCCGAGCTTGCTCGGATCGGCCGGCAGCAGCGGCGAATTGGTACCCGACACCAGGTCGTTCTTCAATAGCGCCACCGAGTTCGCCGCGACCTTCGCGGCAAGCGCCTGGTGCTCGGGGCTCTGGATCTGGTCCTTGCTGATCTTCGTGTAGGCGACCTGGCCCGGCGGGTCGAACTCGCCGGTCCGCATGCGCAGGGTGAACAGGTGCACCAGGGCGTCGTCGATCACGCCCTCGGACAGCACGCCGGCCTTGATGGCCTCCTGGATGTTCGCGAGTGTGTCCTCGGCGCCGGTGCAGTTGAGCTCGGTGCCGGCCCGCAGCGCGTACGCCTGGCCGCCGGCCGCGCCGGAGACCTGCTGACCGGTGGCGGTGTTGGTCCACTGCGTCGCGCCGGTGGCGGTGGCCGTGGTCCAGCCCGGCGGCGCCCAGTTGTGGCTGCCCGGCGCGTAGACGTCGCCGACCGCGCCGCAGTCGGAGGTGGTGTAGCCGTCGAAGCCGTACGTCCGCTGGGCCAGTTCGTTCGCCGTGTAGGTGTCGGCCGGCGCCGGCGTGCCGTTGATCGCGTTGTACGAGGTCATCAGGCCGGACACGTGCGCGTTCTGGATCAGGTCCCGGAACTGCGCCGTGTAGTAGTCCCGGAGGTTGGCGTCGGTGGTGTCGGAGGAGTCCGCGTGCCGGTCGTTCTCCACGTCGTTGAGGGCGTAGTGCTTGGCGGTGGCCGCGACCTTGAGATACGGCGTCATCGGCTGGCCGGACGGGGTCTGGCCCTGGTAGCCGTTCACGAACGCGCCGGCCATCCGGCCGACCAGGAACGGATCCTCGCCGAACGCCTCGTCGGTGCGCCCCCACCGGGGATCGCGGTCCATGTTCACGGTCGGGGCCCAGTAGGTCAGTGAGCCGTAACCGTTGCGGTCCGGGCCGATGTTGTTCTGCCCGGCGCCCCACAGCGACTTGTCCAGCATGCCGCGCGCCTCGTCGGAGATCGCCGTGGTCTCCTGGTAGACCAGGTCCGGATCCCAGGACATGGTGCTGGCCAGATTGGTCGGGAAGCTCGTCGCGTGCACCCCGCCGCCGACGGTGCCGTGGTCGGTGTTCGCGCCCAGCGTGTTGAGTCCGTGCTGCCCTTCGCTCCAGTACGTGTACTGCTGCACGCCCAGCCGCGGGATGGCCGGCGCGCTGTTGGTGTGCAGTTGCAGCACCTTCTCGCCGAGCGTCATGCGGGACACGAGGTCAGCGGCCCGTTCGGCGAAGCTGTGGTGGGTGTCGCGGTAGATCGGCACCGCGCTCGCGCCCGGCGCTGCCGGGCCGTCCGCCCACGCGGACGGGACGAGTGTGGCCGCGGTCATCGTCGCCACGAGCAGGCAAGCGGCGTTGAGTCGTGCTCGTCGCCGGTAGGACATCGGGACCTCCGTCACAGCTTGTGGGTGGGCCGACCGGTGGCTGCCCGAGCCCCCATTGCTGGTCGGCCCGCCACGCCGGCCTGTCGGTCAGGAACAGGTCAGCGTCGGGATCACCGCGTTGCCGTTGCCGGTGAGCCCGAACGTGACCGACGCGCCGGGCGCCACCGTGCCGTTCCACGTCGCGTTGCGAACGGTGACGGCCGTCCCGGTCTGGGTGTACGTGCCGTTCCAGACGTTGGTGACGGTCTGGCCGCTCGGCCACGTCCAGGCCACGGTCCAGGCGGCGATCGGCGCGCTGCCCCGGTTGGTGACCGTCACCGCGGCCTGGAAGCCGCCCTGCCACGTGCTGGTGACCGAGTAGTCCGCCGCGCACCCGACCGGCCCCGGGCCGGTGGTGGTCGTCGTGGTCGGGGGCGGGGTGGTCGTACCGGGGTAGGTCAGGCCGTATCCCAGCGGGAACAGCGGCGTCTGGCCGTCACCGTCGTTGATCGGCTCCTGCGAGCTGCTGCTCGGCCACGTCACCGGCAGCTTCCCGGTCGGCGCGTAGTCGCCGAACAGCACGTCGGCCACGCCGTTGCCTTCGGTGCCGGGGAGCCACGCGGCGATCAGTGCGTTCCAGTTCGGCAGCTGTGCGGCGATGTCCAGCGGGCGGCCGGACACCAGCACCGCGATCACCGGCACCCCGGACGCGTGCAGCCGCGTCAGCGTGGTGAGGTCTTCCTGGTCAAGGCCGAGGCCACCGGGTCGGTCGCCCTGGCCCTCCGCGTACGGGGTCTCGCCGATGACCGCGACAGCGGCGGTGTAGGTGGAGTTGATCCCGTTGCCGTAACGGTCGTACGTGACCGAGCCGCTGCCGGTCACCGTGTTGCGGATGCCTTGCAGCACAGTGGTCCCGGGCGTCACGTTGCCGCTGCCGCCCTGCCAGCTGATGGTCCAGCCGCCGCTCTGGTTGCCGATGTCGTCGGCCGACTTGCCGGCCACGAACACCTTGGCCGACTTGGACAACGGCAGGACGTTCCCGGCGTTCTTCAACACCACCTGCGACTCGCGCACCGCCTGCCGGGCCAGCGCGCGGTGGTCGGCGGACCCGACCGTGGCCGTGTAGGAACGGTCGGTCAACGGGTGCTCGAACAGGCCCAGCTGGAACTTCTTGGTCAGGATGCGCCGATTCGCGTCGTCGATCCGCGAGCGCGCGATGTGGCCGTTGTTCACCTCGGTGCGCAGCAGGCTGATGAACTGTTTGTAGTTGGTCGGCACCATGACCATGTCGATGCCGGCGTTGATGCCGGCGTCGATGTCGGCCGCCGAGAAGCCGGACTGGCCGTCGATCTGGTCGATGCCGGCCCAGTCCGACACCACGAAGCCGCTGAAGCCCAGCTCGCCCTTGAGCACATCGGTGATCAGGTAGTGGTTGCCGTGCATCTTGACGCCGTTCCAGCTGCTGTACGAGATCATCACCGAGCCGACGCCCTTGTCCACCGCAGCCTTGAACGGCGGCAGGTGAATGGCCCTGAGGTCGGCCTCGGACAGTTGCGTGTTGCCCTCGTTGACGCCGCCGGTGGTGCCGCCGTCGCCGACGTAGTGCTTGGCGGTCGCCAACACCGACGCGGGGCCGCCCAGCGTGGTGCCCTGGAGGCCGGTGATGATGGACGTCATGGCAGTCGGGATTTCCGGCACTTCACCGAAGGACTCGTAGGTACGGCCCCAGCGGTCGTCACGGGCCACGCACAGGCAGGGCGCGAAGTCCCAGTCGACGCCGGTGCCGGACACCTCCTCGGCGGTGGCGCGCCCGATCCGCTGGGCGAGGTCGGCGTCGCGGGTGGCGCCGAGGCCGATGTTGTGCGGGAAGATCGTTGCGCCATATACGTTGTTGTGGCCGTGCACGGCGTCCGCGCCGTAGATCATCGGGATGCCCAGCGGGGTGGAAAGCGCTGTCCGCTGGAAGCTGTCGTACATGTCGGCCCACGACTGGGCGGTGTTCGGGCTGGGCGCGGAGCCGCCGCCGGACAGCACCGAGCCGATCCGGTACGTCGCGAGGTCGCTCTGCGGATTCAGCGCGGTGCGCTCAGCCTGGGTCATCTGGCCGAGTTCGTCGTCGAGCGTCATCCGCGACATCAGGTCGTGCACCCGGTCGGCGACCGGCAGCGACGGGTCCTGGTAGGGCAGGCCACCGGCCGCCGGCGTCACCGCAGCGGGGTGGCCGGCGGCCACGGCGACGGTGATCGACAGGGTCGCGAGCGCGGCCGCGGCCAGCGCGAGCAGGGCTCGGGACGGACGTCGTGGCACGAGTACCTCCGGGTGACAGGGGAGCGGCCGCCGGGTCGAGTACTCGCCGCCGGCGGTCTTTCGGCGGTCAGAACGGCGTCGGTTGTGTCCACTTCTGGTTGGCCTGCCCGTTGCACGACCACAGGATGATCTTCGTGCCGTTCGCGGTGCCCTGTCCCGAGGCGTCCAGGCACTTGTTCCCGTAGACCGACAGCTGCCCGCTGGACGTGGCCGTCCACAGTTGACTCGTGCGGTTCGCGCAATCGGCCAACTGTGCCTGTGCGCCATTGGTGTTCTGCGCGTCCACGCATCGGCCCGACTGTGTGCCGACGAGTTCCCGGCCCGAGGGCACGACGGGGTCGCCGATGCTGCCGGGCACCGCGCGCAGCGCGGTGAACCAGACCGCGGCCATCTTGTCGTAGCCGGCGGCGGTGGGGTGGATGCCGTCGACGAGATCGGCGGCGGTCAACGCCGAGTGCATATCGACGAGGTGCACGTGCTTGCCCGCGGCCACCTTGCCCTGCACGATGCCGGGGATCGCCGCGTTGTACCGCTGGACGGTCTGCTCCTGCCCGGAATTGGCGAGCGGGATGATCGTCGCGACGAACACCTCGGCCGTCGGCACGGTCGCGGTGATGTGGTCGATCAGCCCGGAAAGGCGGTTGGGGGCGTTGGCGACGTCGTGGTTCTGGAGGACGTCGTTGGTGCCGATGTGCAGCAGCACCGAGTGCGGGGTGGTGTTCCGCAGCCAGCTGACGATGTTCGCGTCGATCTGGTCGATGCGCCATCCCGAATGGCCCTCGTGATCATGGTCGCCGAGGGCGGCCGGGCCGTTGGACAGCGACCCGACGAAGTCCTCGCGGTAGTCGGCGGCCACGAACCGCTGCCAGAGTCCGATCCGGTAGCCGCCGGGGGTCTGGACGCCGTCGGTGATGGAGTCGCCGAGCGGCATGATCCGGACCCCGCCGTTGGATTCGGCGGCGGCGGTGCCGGCGCCGAGCAGCGCACTGGTGGCCATGGCCACCACCAGCGCGGCGAGAAATCTGAGCACTGGTCGCATGTCTGTCCCCTCGGTGGTGACGAGATGGGTTCGCCGGCGGCGGCGGGGTCAGCTCACCGAGGTGCTGAAGGACTGCACGCCGAGCCCGGTCCCGCCCTGCCACGGCTCGAAGCCGAACTGGATGCTGGTGAGGTACCAGGACCGGCTGATCCTGCCGCGCCCCACCGAGTCCGACGTGAACGCGCCGATGTCGACGTTCAGCGAGGTCGTCGGCGAGGTGCGGACGTAGCTGATGACGTTCCAGCCGGTGTTGCCGAACCAGACGTCCCAGCTGGCGCCGCCGATCCACGCGGTGGCGATCTTGGACCCGACCGGCTGCGGAGCGCCCTGGTGGTTGCCCCAGATCATCAGCTCGGCCCCGGTGTTCTGCCCCGACGGGTTCGGGTTCGGGTCGAACCAGATGTCGTACGACGCATCCCACTGTCCACTTGCGACGGTGTAGGCGACGGAGGACTGCACCGAGTGGAAGTTGGCCACCTGCCTGGGCAGTCCGCTGCCGCTCGTGCAGTTGCCGTAGTGGCAGCCGGCGTAGATCGACGGGTAGGACGCCGGTGCGCCGTTGGTCGGCTTGTTGTGATCGGCCGTGGTGATCGTGAACCCGTTGTCGCGTACGGAAAGGCACTGGGTGGTGGTGTCGCCCCACTCGTTGTTCTGCACGATGTAGCGCCCGCCCGACACCCGAACCGAGCCGTACTTGTCGCAGACCTGGGTGTCGGCGCCGGCGGTCGACGTGGTCGTGAGGGCGGTCGCACCGGCGAGCAGCGCGGCCGCCCCGAGCACGACCGTCGTCCTCCACAGCTTTGACAACATCAACACTCCCTTGTGGTGACAGGCCGGTCTGGAAGCGCTTCCATACGCGAGCGTGCCCAACCGGTACCGGTTCGTCAACCGGCCGTGCCCGGTACTACAGCGGACGAAACCTGAGACAGGCTTCAAGCATGAAAGTTTCACCGCCGGCCGCCGGATCGGTCGCCACGCCGGATTACCAGGGCCGCCGCGGCGTGGTACGGGAACGGGTGCGAGGATCCTGCGGGTGACGGCAGAAACCGCGGACATCGAGCAGGCGGCCGGTGTGCTGCGCGACGGGGGCTTGGTGGCCGTGCCCACCGAGACCGTCTACGGGCTGGGCGCGAACGCCGAGGACCCCGCCGCCGTCGCGCGCATCTTCGAGGTCAAGGGCCGCCCGCCCACCCATCCCCTGATCGTCCACATCGCCACTGCGGACCAGTTGGGCGATTGGGTCGCCGACGTGCCCGAGACCGCGCGCATCCTGGCCGAGCACTTCTGGCCGGGGCCGCTGACGCTGGTTCTTCGGCGGGGTCGTCGAGTGCCGCTGGAGGCGACCGGCGGCCTGGAGACCGTGGCCGTGCGCGTGCCCGCCCATCCCGTCGCACTCGCGCTGCTGTCGGCTTTCGGCGGGGGTGTGGCGGCCCCGTCGGCCAACCGGTTCGGGTCCGTCAGCCCGACCACCGCGAGCCACGTTCGCGCCGAGCTCGGCGATGCCGTTGACTTCGTGCTGGACGGCGGCCCCTGCCAGGTCGGCGTCGAGTCGACCATCGTCGATGCCACCGGCGAGGTCCCCAGCGTGCTGCGGCCCGGCGGTGTGACGCGGGAGCAGCTCGAGGCAGCGTTGGGATTCCCGCTCACGGTCCCCGAGACGAGCCCGGTCCGGGTGCCGGGCCAGCACCCGTCGCACTACGCGCCGCGGGCACGCGTCGTCCTCGTCGAGCCGGAGAAGCTCGTCGTCGAGGCGGAGGTGGCGCAGGAGACGGGACATCGGGTCGGTGTGTTCGCTCCCGGTTTCCTCGCCGGCACCCCGCTGAACGTGCATGCCGTCGTCGAGGTCCCTGACTCGATGGCCGCCTACGCGCGTGGGCTCTACGGGTTCCTGCGTGAGCTCGACCAGCGCGGATGCGACCTCATCATCGCGTCGTTGCCGGTGGAAGCGGGGCTGGGCCTCGCAATCGCCAACCGCCTCCGCCGCGCCGCCGGTCCTCGCCCGGTCGAGTAACCGGCGACGCCGCCGCACGCCATCGCGCGCACGGAAGCGATCTTCACCATGGCGTCAGTGCTTGCGGGCATTGCCGAGTCGGGTGGCGATGGCGCGTGCCGTCGTCGACGCGCGTTCGGTGCCTGGGCGGTGGCCGGTCTCGTGGTGGAGTTCGAGCGCCTCACTCGCGTACGCCGCGGCCCGTGCGAGGTTGTCCCGTGCCAGCTCGGCCTCGGCGAGGATGATCGTCGCCTTGCCCTGCAGGATTCGGTAGCCGAGTTCCCGCGCCTTGTCGTACGCGCGCTTCGCCGCTGGTGTGGCCTCGTCGTGTTCGGCCAGTGCCAGGTGTGCGTCGGCCAGGCCGACCAGTGCGTCGGTGAGGCCGTAGTGGTACAGGTTCGGGCCGTCGGCCAGGCCGGTCGCCTGCCGGTGGTGCGTGACGGCCGCCCCCGGCTGTCCTGAGCGGACGGCGATACGGCCGACCGCGTTGAGGATGTCGACCTCATTCTGGGCGCGGCCCGCGGTGCGCACGAGTGCCAGCGCCTGCTGCCCGAGGTCCGCCGCCCGCGCCAGGCCGCCTTCGACGGACGCGATCTCGGCCAGCTTGCCGAGACCCTGCGCCTCGCGGAAGCGCGAGCCCAGCTTCCGCGCCATCGTGAGAGTCCGGCTGTACAGCTTCTCCGCGTCGTGCAGGTCACCGCGCAGCCAGGCGGCCCATGCCAGGCCGGCCAGTGCGTCCAGCTCGCCGAAGACCGAGCCGTTCCGCCTGGCGAGGTCGAGCGCCTCACCGAAGTTGCGCTCCGCTTCGCCGAGGTCGCCCGACTCGTTGTTCATGTGAGCGAGAATCCGCAACGCGTGGACGATCCCCTCCGGCGACCCTTCGGCCCGCCACATCTGGATGGACCGCTCGCTGTACCCGAGCGCTTCGCGCCGGCGGCCGAGGCCGAGCAGCGCGTGGCCCGCGTTGCCCAGTGCCCTGGCTTCGCCGGTGCGCCAGCCGGTGTCGTGGGCGAGGGTCGCCGCTTCCTCGCTGTGGTCGAGGAATCCGTGGTTGTCGCCGACACTCCAGGACGCCGTGGCCAGGTTGATGTGCATCGCGGCCTGGGCCTGCCGGTCGCCCACCGCTGTCGCGGCGGACAGGCCGCCCCGCGCGAACGCCCGCCACATGTCGTTGTGGTAGGTGCGGGCGAGGAAGAACCCGCGGGTCGCGTCCGCCAGCCGCCACGCCACCGCCAGCATGCCGTGCGCGGGCGCACTCTCGATGATCGCGCCCAGGTTGGACAGCTCGTTCTCCAGCCAGGTCCACGCGCTCGCGGCGTCCGCGAACACCTCCTGGCCCACCGGGCCGGACAGCATCGGCACGTGCGGGTAGAGCAGCCGCGCTGCGGCCTCGGCCACCGCCACGTACCAGTCGTACAGGCGCCGCAACGGTTCCCGTCTGTCTACTTCGGATACTTCGCGGGCGTAGAGCAGGACGAGGTCGTGCAGCCGGTACCGGCCGGGTTCGTGCGACTCCACGAGGTTCGACCGGGCGATGCCGTCGAGCAGCCGGGTCACGTCCGGCTCGGCCGCGTCGAGGAGCGCGGCCACGGCGGCCGGCGTGAAGTCCGGGCCGGGGAGGAGGCCGAGGTGTTGGAAGAGGCGGCGTTCGTCGGGCCGCAACGCGCCGTAGGACACGGCGAAGGCGGGCCGGACGGCGGCACGCGAGTCACCCGCCACCTCGAGCGCGGTGATCGGACCGGCGTCGCGCAGGTCCGCGACGACCGACGCGATGCTCTGGCGCGCGCTCACCCGCAGCTTCCCCGCAGCCAGTCGCAGCGCGAGCGGAAGCTGCCCGCACAGGCCGACGAGCTCCTCCGCCGCCTGCGGCTGCGCGGCGATCCGCTCGTGGCCGAGGACGTTCGCCAGCAGCAGCAGGGCCTCCGGCCGGTCGAGCACGTCGATGCGCAGGCTGTGCGCGCCGTCGACGGCGACGAGACCGGTGAGCTGGTTGCGGCTGGTCACCAACGTCAGACACGAGGGCGTCCCCGGCAACAGGGGCCGGACCTGCTCCTCGTCCGCCGCGTTGTCCAGCAGCACGAGCATCCGCCGGTCCGCGGTCACCGACCGGTAGAGCGCGGCTTTCTCTTCGTTGTCAACGGGAATGCGGCCCGGCTCGACGTCGAGCGAGCGCAGCAGCCGCGCGAGGACCGTGCCGGGATCGGTCGGCGCGTGCTTGGGGTCGAAGCCGTGGAGGTCGACGTAGAGCTGGCCGTCCGGAAACCGCTCGGCTGCCTGGTGCGACCAGTGCACGGCCAACGTGGTCTTGCCGACGCCCGCCGTGCCGTGGATCACCGCCACCACCCGGCCCTGGCTGGCCGTGATCTTGTCCAGCTCGGCGAGGTCGGTGTCACGTCCGGTGAAGGACGCCGCGTCGGCGAGCAGCTGCCGGGGCGCCGGGGAGGCCGCCGGCGCGGGCCGGCTCACGGGAAGGACTTGGTCCTCGTTGCTGAGGATCACGGCGTGCAGCCGGCGCAGCGCAGGCCCCGGCTGGACGCCGAGGTCCTCGTCGAGGCGCACGCGGATCGCCTGGTAGGCCGCCAAGGCGTCGGCCTGCCGCCCGGCTCCGGACAACGCCCGCATCAGCTGGTGCCAGAACCGCTCGCGGTACGGGTGCTGTGCGGTCAGCGCGGTGAGCTCGCCGATCAGATCGCCGTGGCCGCCGAGCTCCAGCTCGAGCTCGGTGCGCCGCTCCAGCGCCTGCCACCGCTCCTCGTCGAGCCGGGGCGCCTCGTCGCGCCGCAGCGACTCCGACGGCACGTCGGCCAGCGCCGGGCCACGCCACAGCGCCAACGCCTGCCGCAGCTCCGCCAGGGCGGCGACCGGGTCGAGCCGCCCCGCATGCTCGACCATGGCGTGAAACCGGGTCAGGTCGACCTGGTCGGGTGCGATGTCGATCCGGTAGCCGCTCGGCCGGGTCGTGATCAGGGCCGGGTCGTCCAGCGCCTGCCGCAGGCGCATGACGTGGGTCGGCACGGTGGACCGGGCACGGGCCGGCGGAGCGTCTCCCCACAACCGGTCGATGAGCTCGTCCCGCGAGACGGTCTGCCCGGCACGCAGCAACAGCGTCGCGAGCACCACCCGCAGCCGGCCGCTGCCCAGCGGAACCGGCGTCGGCCCATTGAGCGCGGCCAGCTCACCGAGCAGCCGGAAACTCCACCCTTCGGACAATGTGCCCCTCCGACCGCGAGCCTACCCGAGGTCATCGAGATGTCGCCGAGCTGTGAACAGCGGCCGGAAAGGTGGTCGGCGGCCATGGCGTGACTAGGGAACACGCCCTGGTTTCCGTGCCACCAGAAGGGAATGTGTCCCATGGTTCGTCTGATCGAGAAGCTCGGTGACCGGGTGCTGGCACGGGTGGTGCCGAAGGCGACGGCGCAGGCCGCGCCGCCGCCCGGGTGCTGGTGTGACCAGTGCACGGGGGCGTGGTCGTTCCGCTGTTGCTGGGTCAGCGCGACCACGTACGTCTGCACCACCCAGTGCGTGTCCTGCTGATGTGACCAGGCGTCCCCGGCGGTCCGCCCGCCGGGGCGCCGGTCCCATGACCCGAAGACAGGAGGTTTCGCAATGGCGGTGCTGGTCGCTTCCGTGATGGTGCTGTGTTGTCTCTGCCTGTTCGACCTCGTGCTCACGCTGGGCGTGCTCAGGCGGCTTCGCGAACACGAGGCCCGCCTGGAGAAGGCCCCCGACTACAGCGCGCTGGACAACCTGGCGAGCTCGCTCGTGCAGGGTTCGCGGCCGGACCCGTTCACCGCGACGACGACCGACGGCGGCGTGGTGGCGTTGGACGACCTGGTCGACGGCACGGTGGTGGCGTTCATGTCGCCGCACTGCAAACCGTGTGTCGCCGGCCTGTCGAGCTTCGTCGAGCACGTCGGCGTGCTGCCGGAGGGCCGGCGGCAGGTCATCGCGGTACTGATGGGCGAGGAGGTCGAGGCGAAGCCGATGGCCGCCCGGCTTGAGCCGGTCGCGCAGGTCGTGGTCGAGCACATGAACGGGCCGCTGGCCGCGGCGTTCAAGGTGACCGCGATGCCGGTCATCTTCGTCCTGAGTGGGGACGGGACGGTGGCCGCGACGTCGTACGAGATCAACCAGCTGCTCGGTCCGATGGCGGCGGTCGTCAAGTGAGGTCGCGGTTCGCCGGTGTGGTTGCGGCGGTCGGCCTGGCGTGGCGGGCCGCGCCGGGGCTGTTCGCCGTGTACGTGCCCCTGAACGTGCTCGGCGCGGTCGTCCCGGTGGCTTCCGCGTGGCTGGTCAAGCTCATCCTCGACGCGCTGCTGCGCGGTACGCCGCTGTACCCGCTGCTCTGGCTGGTCGGCATCCTCGCGGTGGTGGGTGTCATCGCGGGTGTCGTGCCGCAGGTGATGGAGCACCTGCGGGTCGAGGCGGATCGGCGGGTCACGCTGCTGAGCGAGGACCGGCTCTACGGCGCGACCGAGCGGTTCGTCGGGCTCAGCCGATTCGAGGACCCCCACTTCCAGGACACGTTGCGGGTGGCGCAGGAGTCCGGGCGGTCCGCGCCGAGCAACGTCGTCAACGGGTTCGTCGGGGTCGGCCGGGCGCTGGTGACGATCGCGGGGTTCGTCGGCTCGCTCGCCGTGCTCGACCCGCTGATCACGGTGGTGGTGCTGGCGGCGGGGGTGCCGGCGGTGCTGGCCGAGCGTGCGCTCGCCCGCCGGCGCGCGGCGGTGTTCCTCGAGATGAGCCCGTCGATCCGGCGGGAGCTGTTCTACGCGCGGCTGCTCACCGACGTCCGCGCGGCCAAGGAGGTGCGGCTGTTCGGGATCGGCGGGTTCTTCCGGCAGCGGATGCTGGCCGAACGCGCGACGGCCAACGCGGCGGAACGCCGGGTCGACCGGCACGAGCTGCGCGTGCAGGGCGGGTTGGTGTTGCTGTCCTCGGTCGTGGCCGGCGGGGGTCTCGTCGCGGCGATCGTGGCGGCGAGTCGGGGGCAGCTCTCCGTCGGCGACGTGTCGATGTTCGTCGCCGCCGTCGCCGGGGTGCAGACGTCGCTGTCGATGTTGGTCGGCGCGTACGCGATGGCGAGCAGGTCGCTGGTGATGTTCGAGCACTACCTCGCCCTGCTGCGGTCGGACTCCGACCTGCCGGTCGCGGCGTCGCCGGCGGCGGTGCCCGAGCTGAGCGGCGGCGTTGAGCTCCGTGACGTGTGGTTCCGTTACTCCCCAGCGCATCCGTGGGTGCTGCGTGGGGTGAACATGACCATCCCGGCCGGCCGCGCGGTGGCGATCGTCGGGCGCAACGGCGCGGGCAAGAGCACGATCGTGAAGCTGCTGTGCCGCTTCTACGACCCGACCCGCGGTTCGGTGCTGTGGGACGGCGTCGACCTGCGTGACATGGCGCCCGCCGACCTGCGGGCGCGGATCGGCGCGGTGTTCCAGGATTTCATGGAGTACGACCTGACCGCCGCCGAGAACGTCGGGGTCGGCGACGTCGGGTGTCGTGATGACCGGCCCCGGGTCGAGGAGGCGGCGCGGCTGGCCGGCGTGCACAAGACGCTGGCGCGCCTGCCCGCCGGGTACGACACGCTGCTGAGCCGGACGTTCGGCACCGCAGGCTCGGCGTCGGCCGAGTCGGCTGCGCTCGCCTGGCTGACCGGCGACGACGAGTCCGGCGTCGGGGTCACCCTGTCGACCGGGCAGTGGCAGCGGCTCGCATTGGCGCGGGGTTTGTTCCGCGGCCGGCGGGACCTGCTCATCCTCGACGAGCCGAGTTCGGGCCTCGACCCGGAGGCCGAGCACCAGGTGCACGAGACGCTGCGGTCGTACGCCGCCGGCACGACCAGAGTGCTGATCTCGCACCGGCTCGGGGCGACCAGAGACGCCGACCACGTGTTCGTCATCGAGGACGGCGTGGTGTCGGAAGAGGGCTCGCACGCCTCGCTCGTCGCGGCCGGTGGCGTGTACGCCCGGCTGTTCGCGTTGCAGGCCAAGGGATATCAGGAGCCGACCGCGGTCGGCTGAGGGGAGCGATTCGTGTCCACAGTGTACTTGACGTGCCGTGGCGTGCTGGTGCTGGTGTTCGCGGCGTCCGCCATCGGGAAGCTGGGCAACTTCGGCGGTTTCGTGGCCGCCGTCCGGGGGCTGCGCCTGGTGCCCGACGCGTGGCCGCGGCCGGTCGCCCGGCTGGTCGTCGCGGCGGAAGCGGCGGCCGCCGGGCTGCTCCTGCTGCCGTCCCGCGTCGCGGTCGCCGGCTTCATGCTGGTGATCCTGCTGTGCGTGCTGTTCGGCGTGGTCATCGAGTCGTCGGTGCGCAGGGACATCCGCGTGGCCTGCCCGTGTTTCGGCGCGTCGGCGGACCTGTTGAACCGCAGGCACCTGGTGCGCAACGGTCTGCTGGTAGCCGTGGCGGTCGTCGGGCTGGCCGGGATCGACACCCCGCCGCCTGGGTTCGTCGGGCTGGTGGAGGTCGCCACCGCGCTGCCCGGGTTCGTCGAGGTCCTGGTCGGCGCGGTGACGGCGGTCTTCGTCGCCGCTGTGATGATCAGGTTCGACGATGTCGTCGAGACCCTCGCGCCCCGGGCGGCGCGGTGATCGCCGTGGTGGTGCTGGTGGGGGTCGTGCTGGCGGGCATGTTCTGCGTGGTCGCACTGAGCAGGCGGTTCATGGTGGTCACGGTGGCCGGCCCGAGCATGGCCCCCACACTGCGCGACGGCGACCGGGTGCTGGTGCGCCGCTGCGCGGTCGACCTGGTGCGGCGTGGCGACATCGTCGTGCTCCTGGGGCCGAGGATGCCCGGCCTTGGCGTCGCGCCCGCCGACTTCATGGCGGGCGCGACGAATGAGGAACGCACCCTGCTGATCAAGCGTGCGGTGGCGGTGCCCGGCGATCCGCTGCCGGGTGACTCGGCGGTCGTCTCCGCGGCCGAGATCGTGGTCACCGGCGACAACGAGAACATGAGCTACGACTCCCGGCAGGCCGGCCCGTTCGACGCACGCAACGTCCGCGGCGTCGTCGTCCGCCGGCTGACCATGGTCTAGCCCTGGCTTCGTGAACCGGCCGCGCTGATCGACGAGATCCTCAGCACCGCAAGGGATCACCAGGGCGCTCGCCCACGGCGATCGGCATTCCCGCAAACGCGTCGCCCGACTGATGCGCCAGGCCGGACGAGCCGGACGAGCGCCGAAACGCTGGCGCACGACCACTGTCCCGCATCCGGCGGCCGCTGTGGCAGCCGACCTGATCGCACGCGACTTCTCGTGCGCCGCAACAGAAATCACCACCCGTGTGCCACATGCGCTTCCTACTTGTGCGTTGGCGGCAAGTAGGAAGCGCATGTGGCACGAGGGGACTAGCGCCGGCGGAGGCGCGGAGGTGGGATCAGTTGGCGTAGGGGTGTTCGAGGTGGGCGGTCGACATCTTCAGGGCTGCCGCGTCCTCGGCCGCGACGGCCAGCTCGTGCGCGCCGGCGGCAGTGTCGCCGGGCCGGTTGCGGCGTTGCAGCGCCTGGCCGTGCCGGATGCGCGAGACGACGACGGCTGGCCAGTGGGCGAGGGCGAGGTTGTGCTGGACGGCGGTGCGAAGGTGCTGCACGGCGCGATCGAGGTGGCCGGTGGTGAGCGAGGCGAGCCCGAGGCTGTGATGGGCCGAACCGAAGCAGGCAATGCCCAGGCTGGGCATGATCGGCAGGTCGGCGAAGGGCGAGAGCAGCCGGTAGACCTGGGCGGCGGTGTCGGCGTCGCCGAGGCGGAACGCGACTTCGGCGACGCCGTTCATGGCGACCAACCAGGTGCTGGACCGGGGCACCCTGGCGAGATCGTGGCCGGTGAGCCTGGCCAGTGCGGTCGCCGCGGCGCGGTGGTCGCCGGCGACGGCGGCGGCCGACGCGAGCGCGGCGAAGTAGGAGTTGTCGATGGCGCTGAGCGTGTACGAGTGCACGAGGACCTCGAGCATGGGGAGCAGCTCGGTGAGCCGTCCCTGGAACCACCGGATCGCCACCAGCTGCGCGCCGTACCAGCCGAGTGCGTCGGCGTCGCCGGCCTGCTGCCCGAGCTCGGCGCACGCCTGGGCCATGACCTCGGCCTCGTCGAACCGCCCGCCGCGGATCGCCAGCATGACGCGGACGGCGTCGGCGGCGAAGCGGACGGCCAGGTGCTCGCCGTCGGCCAGCACGGCCTCCAGCTCACCCAGCCGCCGCTCGGCGTGCGGGTCGGCGGCCAGGAACAGGTCGACGGTGTGCCACAGCAGGCCCATCAGCCGGTCGATG
This sequence comes from Kutzneria chonburiensis, assembly GCF_028622115.1. Classification (NCBI taxonomy): domain Bacteria; kingdom Bacillati; phylum Actinomycetota; class Actinomycetes; order Pseudonocardiales; family Pseudonocardiaceae; genus Kutzneria; species Kutzneria chonburiensis. Next base: position 2,993,313 of record NZ_CP097263.1, on the reverse strand, counting down.
CGCCGGCCGGTGCGGTCGCTCTCGGCGATCAGCCGGAGGGCGAGCTCGTGCCGCAGCGCGCCGTGGTCGGGCCCGAGCACACAATGGTGAGCGATGCTCAACGCCTCGGCGTGGGCGACCGGGTCGCCGGCCTGGCGCGTGTCCTCGACCAGCCGCAGGATCTCGGTGTGCGTCGCGGTCGGATACTCGGTCTCACCGGCGATCCGCACGCGTAGCCGCAGCGCCAACGGGCTGTCCCGGTCGACGGCGGCCAGTGCGTGCTCGAGCCGTGAGCGCAACTGGGTCGTGGTGGTCGCCGTGCGATGCTCGTGAACCCAGAGACCGCTCAACCCCAGCACGGCATGGGCCATGCCGATGACGTCGCCGTGCTGCTCGGCGTCGCGGTGGGCGGCCTCGAACTGCTCCCGGCTGACGGTCAGATCGCCGTCGGTGTGCAACGCGCTCGCGCCGGCCGCCAGCAGCCGCTCGCGCCGCCCGTCATCCCGCGTCGTGAGCTCGCCGACGACGAGCAGACCGTCCTCGTGGGCCAGGATCCGTTGGTGGATCGCGGTGAGGACCGGCGACGGCTCGACACCGCACTCCTCGATCAACGCGCAGCGGGCCCGGCGGAAGGTGTCCAGCGCGTCGGCCTGCCGGCCGGCACGGTACAGCGCGGTCATCAGCTGTCCCCAGAGCCGCTCGTTGCCCGGCGCCGCGGCGGTCATCTCGGTCAGCTCGGCGACGAGCTCCTGGCCGTGCCCGGTGGCCAGGTCGGCGTCGATCCGGTCCTGTACGGCGTCGTCACGCAGCTGCGCCAGCCGCCGGCTCGCGGCGTCGAGGGCGGGCATGCCGGTGAACTCCTCGTACGCGCCGCCCTGCCACAGCCGCAGCGCCGCCCCGAGCTGGCCGATGGCGACCTCCGGCCGGCCGGCGTTGAGCGAGCGGTGCCCGGCCGCGGCCAACTGCTCGAACCGCACGGCGTCGACGAGGGCAGGCTCGACGCGCAGCAGGTATCCCGGCGGTTTGGTGACGATCAGCTCGCTCGCCCCCACCGCCGTGGTCGCGGACGCGATCGACTTGCGCAGCCTGGACATGTAGGTGCGCACGGTGCGTCCGGCGTCCGGCGGCGCCGCGTACCCCCACAGCAGTTCGACCAGCGCCGACACGCTCACCGGGCGGGCGGCCGCGGCGACCAGCAGGGCGAGCAGCGCCCGCAGCCGCGGTCCCCCGAGGTTCAGCACGTCGCCGTCGACGTCGACCTCGAGCGGACCGAGCACCCGGATGTCGACGACATGCGGATTGTCGCCCACACCACCCCCAGCTCCGTTCGGGTCGTATGTCCTGAACAGGAGTGAAGAGCCTAATCGCCGGATACGTCGAGCCGGGCCCACGCCGCCGTTCGCCGCCAGGGGTGGAGCCCGGTCGGCCGGTCCGACGCCGGGACACTGTCGACGGATTGTCGACGGCGCGGACGACAGTTGCCGACCTCGCAGGGAAAGGGGTCACGGTGTCTGTCGAAGAGGCGTCGGTCGAGAGCTTGCTGCCAACCACCCGGCCACAGCCGGGGCCGAACCAGCCGGCCAGCGTGTCGGTCACGGCGCCGGCCGGCCGCGTGCTGGCCGGGTTCCCGGTGTCGATGTCGCGGACGGTGTCCACCGACCCCGGTGTGGTGTGGCACTACATTCCCGGCGACGACAGCTGGGAGGACGAGCCGGCGGTCACCTTCACCGGCGAGATCTTCTTCACCCGCGACAACGTGGAGGTGTTCCGCGGCGGCACGGTCACCTTCCCGACCCCGGGGGACCACACGCTGACGGCGTCCGCGCCGACCACGAGCGGGGAGGTCATCGTGTCCGCCCCGGTGACCGTCCATGTCACGGCGCCGGTGCCGCCGGCCTTCACCGTCACCGCGCCGGTCGCCGGGGCGGTGGTGCCGCTCGGTGAAGGTGGCGGCCGGGTCGACGTGACCGTGGCCATCCCGGCCGACCAGTACTTCCCGGTGACGGTGGCGATCGCCCGCGACGGGCAGGCGTTCTCCAGCGAGACGATCTCCGCCACCACGTACCAGATCTCGGTGCCGCTCTCGCCGATGCCGCTGGGGGCACGGACCATCGCCGTCACGGTCTTCGACCGTGACAACCTCACGTCGACCAAGACCGTCACGGTCACCGGCCGCGACATCGCACCGCCGCATCTCACGGTCACCGAGCCGCTGCCGCAGGGCACCATCATCGGCGACGTGAACGGCGCGGCCACGGTGCATATGCGCGGCACGGCGTCGGACAACCAGGCGGGCATGGTCGGCGGTCAGGCGTCGGTGGCCTGGGCGCTGACCCCGACCGGCACCAGAACCGCGGCGGTGCCCAAGGCGGCCGGCGACTTCACGGGGTGGACCGCCGACGTCCCGCTGACCGGTTTCGGCGCGCACACCATCTACCTGTGGGTGACCGACGCGGTCGGCAACGTCACGCCGCCGCTCGCTCCGGAGACCGTGCCGGTCACGGTGATCAGCTCGTTCGTGCCGGCCACGCTGGACGAACGGCTGAACGAGCGGCAGTACCTCGCGGCGTTGCTGGGCTTCACCCAGGAACAGGTCACGCTGCCCGGCACCCCGCGGCCGCCGCTGGACACCGCGACGCTCGTCGCGGCGCTGGGCCAGCCGGTGGACCGGCTGAGCCAGCCGCTGTCCGCGGCTGCCGACCGCGGCGGGCAGGAGATCAACCAGCTGCGGGTACCGATCGAGCTGCTGCGGGCGCAGATCGCGGCCACCCACGCCGCCCCGGATCCCGGCGCGGTCGGCGAAGCCGCCTACCGGGACGCGGCCTACGCCTCGCTGCTCGCCTCGTACGGGACGAGCTACACGCAGCTGCGCCAGCTCCGGGGCGCGTCGGCGGCCGACCGCCAGGCGCTGGCCGACCGGATCGGCATCCGCCTGTCGGCGAAGACGCCGGACGAGCTGGACCAGCTGACCCTCGACGGCAGCAAGCTCACCGAGGCCGCGCTGGAGACGTTGTTCGGCCTGCCGTCGAGCACCGGCGCGGATCCGCTGCGAGCGCCGGTGATCCCGCTGATGCGCACCTGGCAGCTGGCGGCGCAGGCGCTGACCTGGGCCGACGAGGACCAGCACCCGAACCCGCCGCGGAAGTTCCCGGTGCTGCTCGATCCCGACCTGGTCGGCGCGCCGGACGTGATCGCCGGAGTGAAGGGCGATCCGATCCGGCTGCTGCTGACCCAGCGGGCGGGCCAGCTCAAGAGCTTCTCCAACAGCATCGAGAAGGCACGGGTCGCCGCCGGCACACCGGCGGCCGGGCTGGCCGCGATACTCGCGCTCGGCCTGCCCGGCGTCGATCTGAACGACCTGTCGGCCAAGGACCAGCGCGGCGTCGACATCAGCGCCGCACTGGCCGCCGCCGGGCTGACCCGGAGCGGATTCCTGTTCCTGGTCAAGCTGGGCACGATCGCCGCCACCGCCACCCAGTTCGAATGGGCCGACGCCAACGCGATCCTCACCGCCGCGCACAAGCCGTCCATGTACGCCGGCTGGCGGGCCCAGGAGACGGCGTTCGTGCTCTCGCCCGACTTCTTCGTGCTCTCCGACACCGCGCCGCAGACCCCGTTGTACCGCGCGGATTCCCGGGCCCGGGCGGCGTGGCAGAGCGTGCTGCGCGGTCGGATCGCACAGCGGCGGAACCTGCTCGACGCCGGCGCGGCGGCGGTGGCCGCGGCCGAACAGGCGGCGCTGCCGATCCTGCGGGACGCGCTGCTCGCCGACCTCGCGCCGGGCACGCCCGGCGATGTCGGCGAGGCGATGTCGGCCCGGTTCTTCGTGGACGTGCTGGCCGGCGGCAGCCTGCGCACCACGCGGATCCGGCAGGCCATCGAGAGCGTGCAGTCCCTGCTGCTGGCCAAGAGATCCGGCGAACTGGTGTCCACCCATCCGGCCTTCGCCTGGCAGATCACGGACTTCGGCGTGTTCACGGCGGCGTGGGTGTGGATGGGGGAGATCGGCGACTGGCGGTCGGCGACGTCGGCCTTCCTGTTCGCCGAGCGACACCTCGACCCGGCACTGCCGGCGGCGGTCGTGCCACCGGTGGTCGCGACGCAGCCGATGCCGCTGGACACGTTGCGCGCCAACATCCGTGGCACCGGTCCGTTCGGCCCGGCCGACGCCGTGCGGGAGGCCAACACCTACCTCAAGGCGATCGGCATCACGACCTTCACGTACCTCGATCCGGCCGGCCGCTCCGCGGCGCACCAGGACGCGCTGCGCGCGGTGTCGGCCGCCCGTCCGGAGCCGGCCAACCGGGAGATCTTCTGGCTGGTGCCGCTGCTGCTGGCCCAGCGGCTCCAGTCGGCCGGCAACTTCCAGGCCGCGCTGGACTGGTACTGGATCGTCTACCCGTACGACGCCGACGCGCCGGTCTTCTCCATCTACAACCGCATCTTCACCGAGACGTCGTTCCGGCCCGACCTCACCATCCGTCCCGGCTGGACGACCAAGGCGCGGCTGGATCCGTTCGCGCTGGTGCAGGACGCGACCGCGCCGCGGCCGACGCCGTACACCCGGTACACGCTGCTGTGCGTCATCCGCTGCCACGTCGACTTCGCCGACGCCGAGTTCGGCCGCGAGACCGACGAGTCGGTGGCCAACGCCCGCACGCTCTACGTCACGGCGCGGCGGCTGCTCGGCCACCCGAAGCTCCAGCCGCAGCAACCGACCAACTTCGGCGAGCCGACGCTGCCGATCCCGGAGCTCGACGCCCTCGGCACGCGGGTCGCGGTGCAGCTGACCAAGCTGCGGCAGGGCCGCAACGTGGCCGGCCTGCCGCGGACCCAGGGCCCGGCCACCGCGCTGACGGTGACCCAGCCGACCCCGTTCCGGTTCAAGACGCTGCTGGAGCGGGCCAAGCAGCTGGCCGGGCAGGCGGCCCAGATGGAGGCCGGTTATCTGGCCGCGCTGGAGAAGTACGACCAGAAGAACCTGGGGCTGTTCGACGCGCTCAAGGGCATCGACCTGACGGCGGCGCAGATGGGCCTGGCGGCCCTGCGCGTGGAGGAGTCGCACGACGCCGTCACCGCCGCGACCGCGCAGCAGACCAAGGCCGACACCATGGTCGCGGCCTACGGCGAGGCGATCGCCGCGCCGCCGAACCAGTACGAGCAGAGCCTGCTGCACGAGTTCACCGACATGCGCGACATCCGGGACGGCATCTCGGTGGCCAACACCGCGATCGGCGTCATGCAGGCGGCGGCGGCCGCGTCCAACGCCGCCGAGCTGTTCTTCAGCGGCGGCGCCAGCGCGGCCCTGGCCGCCGGCATCTCCGCGGCGACGACCGTGCGCGGCGGCCTCGAGCTCGCGCAGAACGACCTCGAGTCGCAGATGCAGGCCGACCAGCTGCACGCCGGCATCGAGCAGCGCAAGGCCGAGTGGCGGTTGCAGCAAACCGCGTCGCTCCAGGAATCCCTGGTCGCCGCGGCCCAGGTGGACGTGGCCAACGACCAGGTGACCATCGCGACCCAGGAAGGCGCGATCGCGTCGCTGCAACACGATCAGGCCGTGGCCACGCTGACGTTCCTCAGCAACCAGTTCACCAACGCCGACCTGTACCTGTGGATGAGCTACACGCTCGGCGGCGTCTACCGGTACTTCCTCCAGCAGGCCACCGCCACCGCCCGGCTGGCCCAGGCCCAGCTGGCGTTCGAGCGGGCCGAGCCGGCGCAGACCCTGATCCGGGACGACTACTGGCAGACGCCCGAGCAGAACGCCGCGGTCGACCGCCGCGGGCTGACCGGGGCCGAGCAGCTCGAGGCCGACCTGGCCAGCCTCGACCAGTACGCGTTCAGCTCGGAGCGGCGGCGGCTCAACCTGTCCCAGACGTTCTCGCTGGCCAAGCTGATGCCGGTGGAGTTCATGGCCTTCCGGAAGACCGGGGTGCTGTCCTTCGCCACCCCGATGGCCCTGTTCGACCAGGACTTCCCCGGGCACTACCTGCGGCTGGTGCGGCAGGTGCGGACCAGCCTGGTGGCGCTGGTGCCGCCGGACCGGGGCATCCGCGCCACGTTGTACTCCAACGGGATCTCGACCGTCACGACCGGCCAGGATGGCGTCTTCCAGGACGTCACCGTGCGGCACGATCCCGGCGTCGTCGCGCTGACCTCGCCGCTCAACGCGAGCGGGGTGTTCGAGCTCGACGCCCAGTCCGACATGCTGCTGCCGTTCGAGTCCAGCGGCGTGGACACCACCTGGGAGCTGCAACTGCCGCAGGCGGCCAATCCGTTCGACTTCGCCACCATCGTCGACGCGCTGATCACCATCGACTACACCGCGCTGTACGACGACGGCTACCGCGACCAGGTCACCACCCGCCTCAACGCCGACCGGGACCGCGGCGCGGACTGCGTGTTCAGCCTGGCCCGCGACTTCCCCGACCAGTGGTACGACCTGAACAACCCGCCCGACTCCACCGCCCGGTCGGTGACGATCACGTTGCGGGGCATCGACTTCCCGTTCGCGATCGATGGGCTGGCGACCGCGTCGATCGCGGTGCGGCTGGCCGGCGACGACCCGGTGCCGGCCACGGTGGTGTCGCTGCACCGTGGCGCGGCCGGCGGTGACGCCACGACGGCCGACGGCATCGCGAGTGTCCGCCGTGGCAATGCCGCCGCCTGGAATCCGTTGTGCGGCAGCAGTCCCACCGGAGACTGGGTGCTGAGCTTCGGGGCCGACGCCCGGGCTCTGTTCGCCTCCGGCGGACTCGACGACATCGTGCTGGTCATCAGCTGGACCGGTCAGGCCCCGGCCTGGCCCGTGTGAAGGGAATCCCGGTGTCCACGACATCCGCCGGCGCGTCCGGGTCGGTGATCTCGCTGCCGCAGGGTGGCGGCGCGGTCAGCGACCTCGGCGAGAAGTTCTCGGCCGACCTGTCGACCGGCGCGGCCTCGCTGTCGGTCCCGCTGCCGGTGCCGGCAGGGCGGTCCGGTGCGACCCCGCAGCTCGCGCTCGCGTACAGCACCGGGCACGGCAACGGGTTGTTCGGCCTCGGCTGGCACCTCGGCCTGGCCGGCGTGTCCCGCAAGACGGCGAGGGGGTCCCGCGTTATCTCGACGACCAGGACGTGTTCCTGCTGTCCGGCGGCGAGGACCTCGTGCCGGTCGACGGCGGCGCGGTGGGACGGCAGCGGTACCGGCCGCGCACCGAGGGACAGTTCGCCCGCATTGAGCACGTGCGGGCCGACGGATCCGACTACTGGGAGGTACGCGGCACCGACGGCGCGCTGGCCCGGTTCGGCACGCCACGGCCGGCCGGCGCGCCGTCGGACTGGCGGGATCCGGCCGTTGACGCCGACCCGGCCGAGCCCGGTCGGGTTTTCGCCTGGCAGATCACGGAAAGCCGGGATGTGCTCGGCAACCTGATCCGCTACGAGTACATCCGCGACACCGGCAACGAGGCCGCGCACGTGTGGGACCAGCCGGTGCTCAGCGCGATCTCGTACGCGGACTACGGCGACCGGGCCGCGCCGTCGTTCCTGGTACGGGTCGACTTCGACTACGAGCCGCGCCCGGACCCGTTCTCCGACCGCCGGGCCGGGTTCGAGCTGCGGACGTCGTTGCGCTGCCGCACGATCCGCGTTTCCACGCACGCGGCCGACGGGATTTCCCGGGTGTCGCAGGAGATCCGGCTCGGCTACCGGCAGGCCGCGTACACCGGCGTGACGCTGCTCGAGCGGGTCGATCCGGTTGGTATCGACGGGACGGCCGAGGAACCGTTGCCGCCGTTGACGTTCAGCTACGCCGAGTTCGACCCGGCCGGCCACCGGCTGGACCGGCTGACCGGTCCGCTGCCGGCCGTGTCGCTGGAGAGTCCCGGCTTCGCACTGGTGGACCGGCTGGGCAGCGGGCTGCCGGACATCGTGGAATTCGGCGCGGCGAAACGGTTCTGGCGCAACCTCGGCGGTCTCCGGTTCGACTCGGCGCGCTCCATCGAGCAGGCGCCGCCCGGCGGGCCGGCCGACGGCGTCGAGTTCATGGACGCCGACGGCGACGGCCGTCCCGATCTCGTGTTGTCCGGCCGGACCAAGGGTTTCCCGGCCGGCTACTTCCCGATGACCTTCGCCGGCGGCTGGTCGAGGCGGTCCTTCCAGCCCTACCGGCAGACGCCGGCCGTCGGACTCGGCGAGCCGAACGTCAAGCTGGTCGACCTGGACGGCGACGGGCTCACCGACGTGCTGCGATCGGGCAGCCGGCTGGAGGCGTGGTTCAACGACCGGGATCCGCGGCTGGCCTGGCGGCGCACCGCGACCAGCGCCGGCCCGGCCCGGCCGCCCGACCTGTCCGATCCGCGCGTCCGGCTGGCCGACATGACCGGCGACGGGCTCCAGGACATCGTGCTGCTGGGCAACGGCAACGTCCGCTACTGGCCCAATCTCGGCCACAACCGGTGGGGCACGCCGGTGACGATGCGGCGGGCGCCGCGGCTGCCCGGCGGCCCGGACGGCGGCATCGGCTACGACGCCCGCCGGGTGCTGCTCGGCGACGTCGACGGCGACGGGGTCGCCGATCTCGTCTACATCGAGGACGGCCGGGTGTTGGTGTGGCTCAACCAGTCCGGCAACGGCTGGACGGCCGAGCCGCTGACGATCACCGGCACGCCGCGCTTCGGCGGCCGCGACTCGGCCCAGCTGATCGACCTGACCGGGGTCGGCATGGGCGGGCTGCTGTTCAGCCGCACCGCCGACCGACCGGAACCGCGGTTCCTCGACTTCACCGGCGGCGTCAAGCCGTACCTGGTGGTCGGCATGGACAACCACCTGGGCGCGACGACGCGGGTGGAGTACCGCACCTCGACCGCGGAGTTCTTACGGGACCAGGGAAATCGCGCGACACGCTGGCGCACGCCGCTGCCGATGCCGGTGCACGTGGTCTCGCGGATCGAGGTCGTCGACGCCATCTCCGGCGGCCGGCTGGTCTCGCAGTTCCGGTACCGGCACGGCTACTGGGACGGCTACGAGCGCGAGTTCCGCGGGTTCGCGTTCGTGGAGCAACTCGACAGCGAGACGGTCGGCGCGGACGAGCACTTCTCGCCGCCGACCATGACCCGCAACTGGTTCCACGTCGGGCCGGTCGCGGCCACGGAGGCCGGCGACTGGACCGAGCTCGACCTCACCGCCGAGTACTGGAACGGTGATCCGCCGAAGCTGGCCGCCCCGGCCGGGCAGGCGGCGTTCCTGGCCGGGCTGTCACGGGCCGACCGCCGGGACGCGCTGCGTGCCATGCGTGGGCGCCTGCTGCGCACCGAGTTGTACGCGCTCGACGGCACCGACCTGGCGTCGCGGCCGTACACGGTGAGCGAGTCGGCCATCGGCGTGCGGCAGGAGGCCGCACGGGTGTATTTCCCGTTCACCGCCGCCGGTCGGACCACGCAGTGGGAGCGGGGCACCGACCCGCATCACGAGTTCACCTTCCACACCGGCTTCGACCGGCACGGTTTCCCCCTCGGCCAGGTGCACATCGCGGTCCCACGCGGCCGTGACCCGATGGTCGCGGCCGGGCCCGGCGCGCCGTATCTCGCCACGTCGTCCGTCATCGAGTACGCCGACCGCGACGACGCCGACCACTACCTGGTCGGCCACGTCAGCCGGACCACCAACTACGAGGTGGTCAACGACGGGCGGTTGTCGGTGTCCGATCTGCGCGACGCGGCGGTGGCCGGTGTCTCGCTGCGGGTCGTCGCGCACAGCCGCACGTTCTATGACGGCGCGGCGTTCACGGGCCTGCCGCTCGGCGTGCTCGGCGACTACGGGCTGCCGGTACGGGAGGAGTCGCTGGTCTTCGACGATACCTTCCTCCCCGGGCTCTACGGTGCCACGCCGCCGGTCTACCTCAACCCGGCCGGGGTGGCGTCATGGCCCGCCGAGTATCCGGCCGAGTTCCGCACGTTGCTGCCGGCGCTGGCCGGGTACGTGCACTACGCGGACGGCGCGGTGCCCGGATCGCCCGCCGGCTACTACACGTCGACCAATCGGCGGCGGTACGACGTCCACGAGCCCGGACGGGTGCCGCGCGGCCTCGTCACCGCCTCGATGGACGCGTTGGGCGGCGTCGGCACCGTCTCGTACGATGCCCACGACCTGCTGCCGGTGCGCTCGGCCGACGCCGTCGGTCTGGAGACACTGGCGGACAACGACTATCGGGTGCTGCATCCGCGCACGGTCACCGACGTGAACGGCAACACCAGCCGGGCCGTGTACTCGCCGGCCGGCCTGGTGACGGCGGTTTTCGTGCAGGGCAAGAACGGTGAGGGCGACAGCGCCGCGCCGAGCAGCGCGACCGTGTACGACATGCACGCCTTCGACCGCGCCGGGCAACCGGCGTCGGTGCGCACCACAACGCGTGTGCACCACGACACCGACGTCGACGTCCCGGCCGCCGACCGCGACGCGGTCATCGTTTCGGTGCAGTTCTGCGACGGCTTCGGGCGCACGGTGCAGACCCGCACCCAGGCCGAGGAGATACTGTTCGGCGATCCGGCCTTCGGCGGCGGGACGCTGCCGGCCGACCTGGCCGCGCCGGCCGGCGGCGATGTCGTGGGCCGGGTGCGGGCGGCGACCGATCCCGAGAACGTGCGTGTGTCCGGTTGGCAGCGCTACGACAACAAGGGCCGGGTCGTGCAGGCGTACGAGCCGTTCTTCGGCACGGGATTCGACTACGGCCAACCGTCCGACGCGGTACTCGGCCAGCGCGCGACCATGTTCTACGACCCGCGCGGCGAGCTGATCCGCACCGTGCACCCGGACGGCAGCGAACAGCTTGTCGTGCACGGAATTCCGGCCGACCTGACCGACCCGAGCCGCTACGCGCCCACGGTGTGGGAGCAGTACACCTATGACGGCAACGACAACGCCGGCCGCACGCATCCGACCACCAGCACCGCCTTCCAGTCGCACTGGAACACGCCGTCCAGCGTCGAGGTCGACGCCCTCGGGCGGACCGTGCGCGCGGTGGCCCGCAACGGCGCCGACCTGATCATCACCCAGCAGGCGTACGACATCACCGGCCAGCTGCTGTCGATCACCGACGGGCTCGGCCGAGTCGCGTTCCGGTACACCTATGACCTGCCTGGGCGGCGCTGGCGGACCACCGGCATCGACGGCGGCGTCCGGGACACCGTGCTCGACGCGCTGTCGAAGCCCGTGGAGAGCCGCGACAGCAAGGGCGCGCTCGGGCTGCTGGGCTACGACCTCGTGCACCGGCCGATCCGTACCTGGGCGCGGGACGCCGCCGGCGCACCGATCGGCCTCCGGCAACGGATCGAGTACGGCGACGCCGGCCGCCCCGACCAGCCGGCGGCCGACCGCGCGGCCGCCCGGGCGGCGAACCTGCTGGGCCGGCCGGTTCGTCAGTACGACGAGGCGGGCACGGCCGTCACCGAGGCCGTCGACTTCAAGGGCAGCCTGCTGCGGGCGACGCGACGGGTGATCGCCGACGCGCCGATCCTCGCCACGTACGCGCAGGCATCGGCCAACGGCTGGTCCGTGGCGGCGTTCGCCGTGGACTGGCAGCCGCGCGCCGGGCAGACCCAGGACCAGCGTGACGCCGAGCTGCTGGAGCCGACCGGGTACACCAGCACCACCAGCTACGACGGACTCGGCCGGCCGACGGTGCACGTGTTGCCGGTCGACGTCGAAGGGCGGCGGCGGGAGATCCGGGCCAGCTACAACCGCGCCGGCGAGCTGGCCCAGATGACATTCGACGGCACGGTGCACGTGCGGCAGATCGCCTACGACGCCAAGGGGCACCGGCAGTTCATCGCCTACGGCAACGGCATCCTGACCCGACACGCGTACGACCCCCACACCTTCCACCTCGTTCGGCTGCGAACGGAGTCGTACAGCGTGCCCGCACCGGGCACGTTCCGCCCGGGCGGTGCGGTGCTCCAGGACCAGGGCTACGACTACGACCTGATCGGGCACCTGCTGACCCTGCGCGACCGCACGCCCGGAGCCGGCCTGCCGGCGACGCCGAACGCGCTCGATCGGCAGTTCGGGTACGACCCGGCGTACCGGCTGCTGTCGGCGACCGGCCGCGAGCAGGCCACCCCGCCCAACCAGGACCCGTGGATCGACCTGCCGCGCAGCGTCGACCCCACGACAACGCAGGCGTACGTCGAGCGCTACCAGTACGACGCCGGCGGCAACCTCACGCAACTGGTTCACGCCAGCGCGGCCGGGTACACGCGGGACTTCACCCTGGCCGCCGGCAGCAATCGGTTGCAGCGGTTGACAGTTGGCAGCACCCCGTTCGACTACCTGTTGGACGCCAACGGCAACGTGCGCGGCGAGGGCGGCACCCGGCGGTTCGGCTGGAACCACGCCGACCGGTTGGTGACGTTCGCGACCCAGACCCCCGGCGCCGAGCCTTCGGTGCACGCCCACTACCTGTACGACGCCACCGGCGCGCGGATCAAGAAGCTGGTGCGCCGGCAGGGCGGGGCGGTCGAGGTGACCCACTACGTGAGCGGGTTCTTCGAACACCGCCGGTGGTCCGGCGGCGCGAACAATGCCGTGCACCTGATGGACGATCAGCACCGCATCGCGGTTGTCCGGGTCGGGCCCGCGCATCCCGACGACCGTGGGCCGGCCGTGGCCGTGCAGCTCGCCGACCAGTTGGGCAGCAGCACGGCCACCGTGGACGGCGCCGGCGTGCTCACCAATCGTGAGGAGTACTCGCCTTACGGTGAAACGACCTTCGGCAGCTATACCCGTAAGAGGTATCGCTTCACCGGGCGCGAGCGGGACGAGGAGAGCTCGCTCGCCTATCACGGCAGCCGTTACTACGCACCCTGGCTGGCCCGGTGGACCTCGACCGATCCGATCGGCGCGGACGGCGGCAGCAACCAGTACGCCTACGCCGCCGGCAATCCGTTGCACTTCACCGACACCGACGGGCACGCCCCGAAGAAAAAGGCGCCCGGGCGGCAGAGCAACTACGGCATCGGCACGCACGGCCCGTACTCGAAGATGAAACAGACCGCGGCCAGCAAGGTGGGCAAGAACCAGGTCACCTTCCTCGAGCATCCGATGCCGGGGTCGCACGCCGAGCTCATGATGACCGATCCGACCACCGGCAAGAGCGACTACGTGCGGACCAACGGCTACGAGCGGGCCGAGGTGATGCGGATGGACAAGCGGGGCAAGGTGCCCAAGGACCGGCTGGACAACCGCCAGCTGCGCAAGTTGGAGGACAAGGTCGCGGCGGGGGAGGGGATCGACTACAAGGAGGATCTGTTCCTGCGGGCCGACCGCGACTGGAACCAGGTCGCGGAGAGCATCAAGTCCAAGTCCACCGCCGGGCAGCGCGGGGCGACGCTCATCGGACAGGACGGCAGCCACTTCGAGACCATGTCCCTGAAGGAGACCGGTCGGCGGATCGCCCAGTTCGAGGCCCGTCTCGAACGGCAGAACGCCCGGACCCTCGCTCGCGCCGAGGTCCTGGCCAAGGGTGCCGGGGGCATCGCCGGCAAGGCCGCCGGCCTCGGACTCAAGGCCGTCGGGTTCGCCGGCAAGGTCGCCATGGCGTGGACGGTGGCCAAGCACTCCTTCCTGGCCGGGGCCCATCTGCGGGAGGGGGAATGGGGCGCCGCCGGGCGCGAACTCGCGGTCATGGCCTACGACCTGCTGCCGGTCGACCCGCTGCTGTTCCAACCGGACCACATGCGCATGCCGGGTTTCGGCCCCGACCAGACCGTGTTCAAGGCACGGATCGAAGGCTCGCTCGGCGGCAAGGCCGGCGGCGGTTGCCAGGCCTGCCACGACGCGGTCGCCGCCGACAACTACTTCAAGGGCACCGTGGCCGGACGGACCTGGGAGGCGCAGCACGGCCCCGGTGTCGGCGGCAACGGCCTGCCGACAGATGCCGGCTGGAGCGCATTCCAGAACCGGTTCCAGCACTGAGGCCGTCGTCGTTCCGAAGCCCCGAACAGCGGCTGTCAGTCACAGATCACGAACAACAGCATCCCATCGCCGCGCCGGTCGCGCCCGACCGGGTGCGTGAGTTGGTCGGGTGGTTGAGCCCCGCGGTCGGCGCCCGCGTGGTCGACCTCGGCTGTGGTGAGGGCGAGTGGCTTCAGCAGGTGCTGCTGGACCATCCCGCGACGGTCAGGCGCTGATCGGCGAGATGATCTGGGAAGGGACGCCGTCCGCGGCAGCGCTGGCCGCGTTCGGACTCCCGGCCATCAGCAACTGACTACGAACTGCGGCTGAGTACTAGGTATGGACGACCAACACGGGACAGGGGGAGTGGTAGAGCGCAGCCCGGGTGACGGGGCCGAGGGGGTGGCGCGGGGAGTCGCCGCGGGCCAGGACGAGCAGGTCCGTGTCGCCGGGGTTCTCCAACACCTCGTGGGGAAGCTGCCGGGCGAGGGTGAAGGAGGCGCGGACGGCGAGGCCGAGGGCCTTGAGCTGGAGCTCGGCGATGTGGAGGACGTCTTCGGGGGTGCGGCCGGGGCGGAGGTCGTTGGGGGCGGCATGCACGACGCGAAGACGGGAGCGGTGCGAGAGGGCGAATTCCCCGGCCCGGCGGAGGACCACATCGTCGTCGGGGCCGCCGCTGATCATGGCGGTGACGATGTGGTGCTCGCCGCGGACGGTGGCGGGGGTGCCGCGGACGACGACGGTGTCGCTGTGGGCGCCGGCGAGGACGGGGATGACGAGTTCGCCGAGGCCGAAGTGGCGGTGGCCGCGGCAGCCGAGGACGAGCAGGGAGCTGTCCTGGCTGGCGGTCGTGAGCTCGACGACCGGTGCCGGGCCGACGGGCCGGCAGTTGATGGGCAGCAGCGGGTAGAGCCGGTGCGCGTGGCTGAGGCCGAGGTCGGTCGGCACGTCGGAGGGCACGTCGACACGGGCGCGCAGGACGTGCAGGGAGGCGCCGCGGGTCCAGGCGTGGCGGGCGGCCCAGTCGAGGGCCATGTTGCCCCAGTAAGACCCATCCACGCCGACGGTAATTACACCGGGGGCACACGAGTCGACGGGACGGACGTCGTGCAGCGGGGCGGCGGCGGGCATCGGGACCTCCTCGGGGTGTGCCTCCACCGTCGTCGACCGCGCTGACCTGCGACAGGGCCTGTCGTAAGGATGCCGCCGGGCCGAAAGACCCGGTTGGTGAGGGTCGGCCGCCTGCGGACGACGACGCCGGAGACCAGCGACTGTGGGAGCTGAATCGAGAGCAGCGACCACGGGAGCATCGATGATCACCGCAGGCTCGATCGAGCACCAGCCGACGACGCGTTGGGTGCAGTGCCTGGACGCCTGGTGGCGCGCGGCCAACTACCTGTCCGTCGGCCAGATCTACCTGCTGGACAACCCGCTGCTGCGGGAACCGTTGCAGCCCAGGCACGTCAAGCCGCGGCTGCTGGGGCACTGGGGGACGGTGCCGGGCCTGACCCTGACCTACGCGCACCTGTCGCGCATGATCATGCTGCACGGGCTGGACCTGATGCTGGTGACCGGACCCGGTCACGGCGCGGCCGGACTGAACGCGGCGGCGTGGCTGGAGGGCACGTATTCGGAGTGCTACCCGGAGATCGCCCAGGACGAGGACGGCATGCGTCGCCTGTTCCGGCAGTTCTCGTTCCCGGGTGGCGTGCCGAGCCATGCCTCGGCGCACCTGCCGGGCTCGATCCACGAGGGTGGCGAGCTGGGGTACTCGCTGGCGCACGCCACGGGTGCGGCGCTGGACAACACGGGCCTGATCGCCGCGTGCGTGATCGGCGACGGCGAGGCGGAGACCGGTCCGCTGGCCACCAGTTGGCACGCAACGGCTTTCCTGTCGCCGGAGCGGGACGGGGCGGTGCTGCCGATCCTGCACCTGAACGGCTACAAGATCGCCAACCCGACGGTGCTGGCCCGGCTGCCCCGGCACGAGCTGAACTCGCTGCTGATCGGCCACGGCTGGCGGCCGATCGAGGTCGGCGGCAGCGACCCGGACGAGGTGCACGAGAGCTACGCCGACGCGCTGGACAAGTGCGTGGCCGACATCCACGACATCCAGACCGCCGCGCGGCGTGGTTACGGCAGCCGGGAACACCAGTGGCCGATGATCGTGCTGCGCACGCCGAAAGGCTGGACCGGGCCGCACGACATCGACGGCAAGCAGGTCGAGGGCAGCTGGCGGTCGCACCAGGTGCCGTTCGCGGCGGTCCGCGAGGACGCGCACCACCTTGCCTGCCTCGAGCAGTGGATGCAGTCCTACCGGCCGGAGGAGCTGTTCGAACAGGACGGCTCGCCGGTGCCCATGGTGCGCGACCACCGTCCGCTGGGTTCGGCGCGGATCAGTGCGAAACCCTGGCCCACGGCCAACTCCAGCGTGATCTCCGGTTGTCCGACCCGACGGCGCACGCCGTGGACGTGCCGGAGCCCGGCACGACAACCGCGGAGTCGACGCGGCAACTGGGTAAGTACCTGCGCGATGCCGTCGAACTGAATCCCCGCAACTTCCTGCTGTTCGCGCCGGACGAGCATGCCTCGAACCGGCTGGACGCCGTCCTCGAGGTGACGGGCCGGCGCTGGCAGCTGGCGATCGAACCCGGTGACGATCACCTGGACCCGAACGGCCGCGTGCTGGAGGTGTTGTCCGAGCATCTGTGCCAGGGCTGGCTGGAGGGTTACCTGCTGACCGGCCGGCACGGCCTGTTGTCCAGCTACGAGGCGTTCGCGCACGTGGTGGATTCGATGGTGGCGCAGCACGCGAAGTGGCTGCACACCGCCGCCCAGATCCCTTGGCGCAGGCCGATCCCGAGCCTGAACTACCTGCTGACCTCGCACGTCTGGCGGCAGGACCACAATGGCGCCTCGCACCAGGATCCCGGCTTCGTCGACCACGTGCTGAACAAGCGGCCCGAGGTCGTCCGGGTCTACCTGCCACCGGACGCCAACTGCCTGCTGGCGGTGTCAGATCACTGTCTGCGCAGCCACGGCCTGGTCAACGTGATCGTGTCGGGCAAGCAGCCGGCGTTGCAGTACCTGACCGCCGACCAGGCCGCCGCACCCTGCGAGCAGGGGCTGGGCGTGTGGGAGTGGGCCAGCACGGATGCCGACGGCGACACCGACGTGGTGCTGGCGTGCGCCGGTGACGTGCCGACGCAGGAGACGTTGGCGGCGGTGTGGGTGTTGCGGGAGTTCGTGCCGGATCTGCGGATCCGGGTGGTGAACGTGGTCGACCTGGCCCGGCTGTTCTCGCCGGGGCAGCACCCGCACGGCATTGACGACAAGGCGTACCACGAGATCTTCACCGATGCGCCGGTGATCTTCGCCTACCACGGGTACCCGTGGCTGATCCACCGGCTGACCTACCGCCGTCCCGGCCACGACGAGATGCACGTCCACGGCTTCCACGAGAACGGCACCACCACGACGCCGTTCGACATGTGCGTGCTGAACGAGATCGACCGCTACCACCTGGCGCTGGCCGCGCTGGAGCGGGTGCCGCGCGTCGCCGGCCGGCTCGGGCACATCCGACAGCAGCTGCTGGACCGGCTGGCCGCGCACCACGACCACATCCGCCGCACCGGCGAGGACCTGCCGGCGATCCGTGAGTGGCGGTGGACGCCGTGACCCGGGTGCTGGCCGTCAATCCGGGCTCGTCCAGCCTGAAGGTGTCCGTTGTGGACGGTGGCGAGTCGATCGGGCAGTGGACCGTGCAGGACTGGGACGGCATGCCCGACCCGGCCGCCGTCGAAGCGGTCGGCCCGGTCGACGCCATCGCGCTCCGATTCGTGCACGGCGGGGACCGCCGCGGCCCGGTTCTCCTGGACCCCTTCCAGGAGAACAGGCTGCGGGCACTGGTGCCGCTGGCCCCGATCCACCAGCCGCGCTCCTTGTTGCTGGGCCGGGCCTTGCGCACCTGGTGGCCGGACACGCCGCTGGTGGCGTGCTTCGACACCAGCTTCCACGCCGACCTGCCGCCGGCGGCGTCGACGTACCCGATCCCGATGGAGTGGACCCGCAAGTACGGGGTCCGGCGGTACGGCTTTCACGGCCTGTCGTGCGCCAACGCGCTGCGCACGACAGCGGAGACGCTGGGGCGGCACCCCGAGGATGTGGCGATGATCTGCTGCCACCTCGGCTCCGGCGTCTCCGTCACCGCCATCGACGGCGGCCACAGCATCGACACCTCGATGGGTTTCACGCCGCTGGACGGCGTGCCGATGGCGACCCGCCCCGGCGCGCTCGACCCCGGCCTGGTCCTGCATCTGGCCCGTGAGATGCCGATGGACGTGCTGGACGCCGGCCTGAACCACCACAGTGGACTCGCCGGGATGTCCGGCACCACCGGCGATCTGCGCGAAGTGCTCGCCGCCCGCGCGCAGGGCTGCCCGGACGCGGACCTCGCCGCCCGCGTCTACCTGCACCGGCTGCGTCGGGAGATCGCGGCCGTTCGAACGTCCTTGCCTCGACTGGACGCGCTGGTCCTCACCGGCGGCGTCGCGGAGCACCAGCCCGGCCTGCTCGACGAGCTGGCTCAGGGTCTGGAGTTCCTCGGTGTCGCGCCGACCGTGACGCCGGCCCGTGAGGACCTGGAGATGGCAAGGCAGACCGAGGAAATCCTGCACTGAGGAGGAAACCATGTCCGTCAAGGAGCGTCCTGCCGCCGGTTCGACCCCGGTGAGTGCCGGCCCGGCCGCACGGCAGTGGCTGGCCATGCTGCGCATCGCCACCGGCCTGATCTTCCTGTGGGCCTTCGTGGACAAGCTGTTCGGGCTCGGCTACGCGACCCCGGCCGCGCGCTCGTGGCTGAGCGGCGGCTCGCCGACCAAGGGCTTCCTGGGCAACGTGGACGTCGGCCCGTTCCAGTCGATGTTCCACGCCTGGGCCGGCGCCGCGTGGGCCGACTGGCTGTTCATGCTGGCGCTGCTGGGCATCGGCGTCGCCGTCACGCTCGGCGTGGCGCTGCGGCTGTCCGCCGTCGCCGGCACGATCCTGCTGGTGCTGATGTGGGCCGCCGAATGGCCGCTGAGCACCACGACCGCCGCCGGCCAGCCCAGCGGCTCGACCAACCCGCTGATCGACTACCACATCGTGTTCGCGCTGGTGCTCATCGTCGCGGCGCTGTTCGGCGCCGGAGTGACGTGGGGGCTGGGCCGGCAGTGGGAGAGGTTGACCGTCGTGCGCAACAACCCGTGGCTGCGCTGACCGATCGAGAACGACCGGTGCGGCCAGGGCTGGTGCCCTGGTCGCACAGTCATGTCCGTACGAGAGTGGGGAAAGCATGTTCGACGCCGCGGGCCTCGAGATCCTCGACCGGGCCGAGTGCCTTGAGCTGCTGAGGACCCGGTCGCTCGGCCGGATCGTGTTCACCGACCAGGCGATGCCGGCGGTGCTGCCGGTGAACTTCTCCGTGTGGGACGGCTCGCTGCTGATCCGCACCGGCGCGGGTGGCAAGCTCGCCGCCGCCACCCGAAACGCCGTGGTGGCGTTCGAGGTGGACGAGATCGACCCGGACAGCGGAAAGGGCTGGAGCGTGGTCGTCGTCGGACGGTCCGGCGTGGTCGACAACCCGGCTGAGGTCACGGAGGCGGCGGAGGTCGCGCCACGATCCTCGGTCGGCGGCCGCGACCACCTGATCCGCGTCCGGATCGGCTCGATCACCGGGCGGCGGGTCAACGACGTCGCCGAACCCGAAGTGCGCGCAACGTGGCGTCCGTGGGCTCAGCCGGGCGGAGCAGGATCCGGGCGTCAGCGGCGCCGTAGCCGGTCTCGTAGGCGATGAGCGGGTTGAGGTCCATCTCGGCGACCTCGGGCAGCAGCTCGGCCAGGCGGCCGACGCGCATGACCGTGGCGGCCACGGCGTCCACGTCGACTGTGGCCAGCGCCTTGGGCGCGGGCAGACTGCGCAGCAGCTTATGGCTGTCGACGTCGGTGCCGCCGAGGCCGAAGACGACCAGCGGGCCGAACGAGGCGTCGCCGACGACGCCGCCGGCGCTCTTGTGCAGGAGTCCCGGTGCGACGGCTTTGAGCGCGACCGGGCCAGGCAGTGCCCGGAAGGCGGCCGCGTCCTCGTCGGCTGCCGCTACGACGTCGAGCACGGGAATCCCGAAGCAGCGCAACAGCTTTGCCACGCCGGCAGCCAGCCGCGGGCTTTCCCGCTGCGTCAGGTCCACGGCCACCACCGGCGTCGGCCGGCCGCCTGCCCGGGCCTTGGCCACGGTGTCGGCGATGTCGGTCGACGGATCGCCGAGCGCGGTCGGCACGGTCATCGCCAGCACCGCGTCGACCCGGACGAAGGTACGGTGCCCGCGCGGCACGGATTGCTTGCTGAGCACGGCAATCGTGGCGGTGAGCTCGCAGCCGGACGGCTTCGGCATCCGATGGCGGACGAGCGCGACGCACCCGTCCGCCAGCAGGGCCGGGTGCCGGTCATCGCGCCGATGCCCGGCTGCGCACACGCACCTCGGCGACACCGGGCACGGACTCGGCGATGACCTTGGCGACATGCCGGTCGGTGGCGTCGTCGAAGTCGTCGACGATCTCCACGAGGCCGTCGTGCACGGTGACCGACCATCGGCCGGCGCCGCCGTAGGCGGCCAGGCGGGACCGGACGGCCGTGAGCACCGTGGTGTCGTCGGTGGCGATGGCCCGCAGCAGGTCGCGGCGGGTGACGATGCCGACGACGCCGTGGCCGCCGTCAACCACGGGAACCGCCCGCACATGGTCGTCCAGCATCATTCGGGCGATCGCGGCGCAGTCCGTGCCCGGCGTGATGGCCACGGCCGGCGTGCTCATCACCTCCGCCACGGTCAGCGCCGGGTGCACGTCGGTGGCGTTGTAGTCCCAGATCCGGCTGCGGGCGTCGACCGGGATGCGGTCGCGCAGCACGTCGGCCTCGGTGACCATGCCGACCAGGTGCCCGTCGTCGACAACGGGGGCAGCGGTGAAGCCGTGGTCGGCCAGCAACGCGGCGATCTCCTTGACCGGTTGGCCGGGCGACGCGGTGGCCACGGGGCTGGTCATGACGTCCTGTGCCCTCATCGTCAGCTCCTCGCGATGTCCAGGGTCGACGTCGCCGGTGCGGCGTCGAGAGCGGTGTCCGGGCCGGCGAGGACGACCGGGCAGGTCGCGTCGCGCAGCAGCTTGCGGTAGATCCGGCCGCCGAGGCCGTGCTCGCGGTGGCCGATGACGACCATCGACGCGAACTGCGCGTGCCACGCCAGGGCCTTGGCTGGCGCGCACGTCAGCGTGTGCAGCTGCACCTCCATCGAGGGGTAGCGGCCGGCGAACAGCGACAGCAGGTCGAAGACGGAGTTGCGGCGCTCGGTGCCGGCGCCACGCGGCTGGCTGTAGACGACCCGCACGCCGGTGCCGAGCCGGTCGGCCTCCGCGAACGCCCAGCGCAGCGCCTGCTCGGAGTGCTCGGTGCCGTCAGCGCCGACCAACACCGGCCGGTTCTGCGCGGCCCAGCAGACCCCAGGGGATACGGCGGCGACAGGGCAGGTGGCTTCGGCCGCCACGGCGGCGGCGATGCCGGCGGTCGCGACATGCCGGTCGACCACCGTCACGTGGGCGTCGGCCGTCCGTTCGAGCAGGGCGTCGGCCAGGCCGTCCTCGGCCGTCATCGCGGACAGCGAGAGGTGCGGGTGGCGGCCCCGGACGGTGGCGACGGCGTTGTACAGCGCCGTCAGACTGCCGCCGTCGGCCAGCACCACCCGCAACGGTGCGGCGAGGCGGCCGGCGTACTCGGCGGCCCAGGTGATGGTGGCCAGCGAATCGGTGTCGGGCGAGAGCCCGACCAGAACGGACTTCATGGGGTGCCTCCCGGCAGCACGGGCTCGGCGTCGATGAGCAGCTCCGCCACCGGACGTCGGGGAGTGGGCGCGACCGGGCTGCCGTGGCCCACTCGCAGGATGACCTGGGCGCTGATGCCCGCGCCCAGCAGTCGGCGCAGCTCCTCGCGGCAGGACGGCACCTCGATCGGCTGCGCGATGAACGAGGCGGACAGGCCGAGAGTGGTTGCCGTCAGCAGCACCCGCTGCATCGCCTGACCGGCGTGCAGCTCGGCCAGCATGCCCTCGTAGTACGAGCAGATGACCAGGATCAGCGGCTCGTGCTCGAAGTCCTTGCCCGGCACCCGTTCGCGCGCCCGGCCACCGCTGAAGTCGCGCAGCACCCAGTGGTCCTGCGGCTCGTGTGCGGGGCCGGCCGACCGTGACGGCACGCCGTCGGCGCGGTCGCCGCCATGCCCGGTCCAGCGTTCCAGTTCGGCCCGGAACTCGACGTTGGCCAGCTGGACCTGGTGGGCCCGGACGACCAGGGCGTGCAGTCGGTTGCGCTGGCTGGGGTCGGTGATGGGGTGCAGCCACGAGCGCTCGGTCTGCGCCGCGTGCAGGAGTTGGCTCAGCTGAGCCGCCGTGACGCCATCGTCCAGGAAGGGCTTGCGGTTGGTGCGCCGGGCCGGGATCGCCCGCCGCAGATCCAGGATGTGGTCGCTGGGCGTGACACGGCCGCCGTGACGGACGACGGCGAGAGCCCCGCCGTGCGGCAGCAGGGAAACCAGCGGGCGGACGCCCAGGGCCTCCAGTGCGATGCGGAGGTTGGTCAGGGCCGCCCCGCACGCCAGCCGCTGTTCCTTGCCGTCCGGATCCGTGGCCGGCAGCCGGCGCGCCGGGTCGGCGTACAGCTCGATCCGGTCGGGCAGCACCCGGAACCGCCACGGCTGGCTGTTGTGCACCGAGGGCGCCGTGGCCGCCGCTTCGAGCACCGCGATCACCTCGGCCGGGCTGAGCCCGAGGCCGGCGGGAACTGGACTGGTCATGGCTCAACGGTGCGCGTCACGGCGATTTCGTGGACACGGCCCAAAGTCACGGTGGACCAGGGCCCTCGTCCACGAGATGCGTAGGCCCCTTGGGCGTGACCCGGGAGCATGGCAGGCTTTCCGCGGGACGATCGACAGGAGCGCGGATGCCAGAGCCCGACCCGTCAGCGATGCTCGGCAGCCTGCGGCTGGACGAGCTGCTGGCGGAGGTGCAGGAACGGCTCGCGGAGATCGTCAAGACCCGGGACCGGGTCCAGGGCCTGCTGGACGCCGTGCTCGCCGTGGGCTCCGGGATCGAGCTGGACTCCACCCTCAACCGGATTGTGCAGGCCGCCGCCGATCTCGTGGACGCCCGGTACGGGGCGCTGGGCGTGCTGGGCAACACCGGCGACGGGCTGTCCGAGTTCGTCTACCTCGGCATCGACGCCGAGCAGCGCAGCCTGATGGGCCACCTGCCGGAGGGCCGTGGCCTGCTCGGGCTGCTCATCCACGACCCGAAGCCGATCCGGCTGGCCGACCTGGCCGGCCATCCCGCCTCGGTCGGCTTCCCGGCCAACCATCCGCCGATGCACAGCTTCCTCGGCGCGCCCGTGTTGGTGCGCGACGAGGTGTTCGGCAACCTCTACATGACCGAGAAGCGCGGTGGCGGCGGGTTCACCGCCGATGACGAGGTCGTGCTGCGGGCCCTTGCCGCGGCGGCCGGCGTGGCCATCGAGAACGCTCGCCTGTTCGAGCGGTCCCAGCAGCGGCAGCGGTGGTTGGAGGCGTCGTCCGAGATCCGGGCCGAGCTGCTCGGTGGGGCCACTGTGGACGATGCTTTGGGGCTCGTTGCCTTGCGCGCCATGGAGTTGAGCGAGTCGACGTGCGCGATGGCGCTGCTGGCCGACGGGGGCGACACGCTGACCGTGCGCAGCGTCGTCGGGGTGTGCGCGGACGAGCTGACCGGGAGGGTGCTGGCCGACAGCCGCCGGCTGCTCGACAATGCCCCGCGGCTCATCGCCGACCTGGCCCAGGAACTCGACGGACGCCTCGCCGGCGACGTGCTCGGGCCCGGGCTCGTCGTCGAGTTCCGCACCTCCGGCGGCGGCACCGGCGCCCTGGTCACCGCCCGTGACAAAGGCGGCGCCGAATACCGTCCCGACGACGTTCCGCTGGTGACCTCCTTCGCCGACCAGGCCGCGCTGGCCCTCGAGTTGGCCGAGAAGCAGCAGACCAAGAGCCTGCTCGACCTGCTCGCCGACCGTGAGCGCATCGCCAGGGACCTGCACGACCACGTCATCCAGCGGCTGTTCGCCACCGGCCTGAGCATGCAGGGCACGCTGCGCATGATCGCCGACCCCGAGGCCCGCAAGCGGATCCAGCACGCCGTCGGACAGCTCGACCAGACCGTCATGGAGATCAGAACGTCCATCTTCGACCTGCACACCGCCGAGGACACCGTCAGCCTTCGCCGCACCCTCCTCGACGTCGTCTCCGAGCTCACCAACAACACCGACGTCTCCCCGTCCGTCCGCATGTCCGGCGCCGTCGACACCCTCGTCCCGCCCGAGGTCGCCCCGCACGCCGAGGCCGCTCTCCGCGAGGGCCTGTCCAACGCCCTGCGTCATGCCCGGGCCAAGCACATCGTCGTCACCATCGAGGCCGCCCACGACCTCATCGTCGACGTGCTGGACGACGGCGTCGGCGTGCCGGAGACGTTGGCCCGCAGCGGTTTGGCGAATATCGAGAACCGTGCTTCGACGTTCGGCGGCACGCTGACCCTGGCACCGGGCCAGGACGGCGGCACCCGCTACACCTGGACGGTGCCGATCCGGCCGAACCCCTAGGAGCCCCGCCTGTCCTTCAGTTCCGTGGCCAGGACGGCGGCCTGGGTGCGGCGCTGCATGCCGAGCTTGGCCAGCAGGTGGGAGACGTAGTTCTTGACGGTCTTCTCGGCCAGGAACATGCGCTCGGCGATCTGGCGGTTGGTGAGACCCTCGCCAATGTGCTCGAGGACGATGCGCTCCTGGTCGGAGAGGACGGCCAAGGGGTCGGTGCGCTGCTCCTGGTCGCGACGGAGACGGGCGAGCAGGGCGGAGGTGGTGTGGGTGTCGAGCAGGGACTGGCCGCCGGCGACGGTGCGGATGGCGTTGACGAGGTCGCCACCGAGGACCTGCTTGAGCAGGAAGCCGGCGGCGCCGGCCATGATGGCGTCGAACAGGGCGTCGTCGTCGGAGAACGACGTGAGCATGAGGCACTGCAACGAAGGCATGGCTGAGCGGAGCTCGCGGCAGAGCTCGACGCCGTTGCCGTCGGGCAGGCGGACGTCGAGCACGGAGACCTGGGGCTGCACGGCGGGCACCCGGACCAGGGCCTCGGCGACGGTGCCGGCCTCGCCGACGACCTTCAGATCGGATTCGCCCTCGAGCAGGTCGGAGATCCCGCGCCGGACGATCTCGTGGTCGTCCACCAGGAACACGCCGATGGTCATGCCAGCCACCTCCGGATGAAGCGTTCCACGTTGCCGGCCGCTGGTCACGCGACACCGGGGTTCACGTCGTCGAGCTCGTGCTGAACGGCCCCGGTGACTCCGACGACGCCGGGCAGGGCCCACGCGATGCGGATGGCGGCCAGGGCCTGGCTGCGCCGGGCGACGCAGCCGCCGAGGTTGACGACGCCCTCGGCCACGGCGGCGGTCACTCCGGGCGGCATGGCGGCGAGGACCCGGGCGCGGAGGACGTCGTCCGACACGAGGAACAGGCGCAGCACGTCGGCCCGGGCCAGCACGCCGATCAGCCGCCCGTCGCCCTCGACGACGAACAGCCGGCGCACGTCGGCGTGGCCGAGCTTGCTGGCGGCGTCCTCGACGCTCGCGTCGGGGCCGATGGTGACGACGGGCGAGGTCATCAGCCGCTCTGCGGTACCGGCGTGGGCCTTGCGGCTGCGCACCCGGTGACCGCTGAGCACCTCGTCGTACCCGCCGCGCATCTCCTCCTTGTGGAGGAGGTCGGCTTCGGACACCACGCCGGCGAGCCGGCCGTTCTCGTCGATGACCGGCACCGCGCTGATCCGGTACTCGGCCAGCGTGCGGGCGATCTCCTTGAACGGGGCGTCGGACGTCACGGCGATCACCGGGGTGGTCATCACCGATCTCACGGTCGGGTACATCATGGCACAAGAAGACCGCGCGCACGGCCCTGTCCGACAGTGCCATCGCGCCCGGGACCCTGGGGTCCTGTGGCCCTAGTTGGCGCGAACGCGCCGGCGCGAGCGTCGAAAACATGACGCTGACGGTGAGTTCGACCCCGCACGGCCTGTCCGTCCGTGAAGCACAGCGCCGCCTCCAGCGATACGGTCCGAACGCGCTGCCGCAGCGGTCGACCCGCCGCTGGTGGCGTGAGCTGGCCAAGCAGTTCACGCACCCGCTGGCGCTGCTGCTGTGGATGGCGACGGCGCTGTCGGCGGTGTCCGAGTCCACGGAGCTCGTCGTCCAGTTCCAACGTGGTTCGGTTCCTTCTACCCGGACGTCCTCCCGTCCACTGTGGACCCTTCATACTCGCTCAGCGTGGCCGGGGTCGCGTCGGTTCCGTAGTAGCCCAAGGGCATCACGACGTACCTCCACGGTGTGGCATGGGCTTGAGCGGCTCGTGGTCGAACTCCACGTACCGGCCGTGAGCCCGGTCCATCCGGTCGACCTCGCGCTGGAACGTGAGCAGGTTGTGCACGTCGACCACGCCGTCGATGCCCCGGGTCAGCGAGCCGGCGATGTCCACCAGCGCCTCGGTCTCGACCTGTCCGCGCAGCGTCGCGACGCCGGAGGTCACCTCGACCGACACCTCGGTCGGGTCCATCCACAGCGAGCGGCGGAAGACCTCGTCCAGGATCTCCTCGCGCAGCTCGTGATCGGGGCGCAGGAACACGGCCAGCACGTCACGGCGGCTGACGATGCCGACCAGGTGGCCGTCGGCGTCGACCACCGGCACCCGGCGGACCCCTTCCTCGGCCAGGAGTTTCGCCGCGTGCGCTACCGTCGTGTCCGGGTGCACGCACACCGCGGGCGTGGTCATCAGGTCGGCGGCGGTGGCGTGCCGCTGCTCCTGGTGCCGACCGAAGAACGGCTTGCGGTGCTCGGTCGTGCCGTGCAGCAGGTCGCTCTCCGACACGATGCCGACCACCAGCTGGTCCTCGGTGATCACCGGCACGCCGCTGACATGGTTGTCGGCCATCAGCGTGACGATGTCCTTGAACGGGGTGTCCTCCCGCACGACGGCCACGGCGGTGGTCATCACGGTGCGGATCTCTCGGTGCTTCATCGTCTTCTCCTCTCCACCGACGGACCGCGTGCCGTGGCCGCCGCCGGGGCGGCGACCACGGCTCGAGGACGTCAGCTCTCGGTCTCGATCTCGATCTTGGGGTGCACCTTGGTCGTCTCGTCGACCGGCACGCTCACGGTGAGGATTCCCTTGGCGTAGCTGGCCTTGATGTCGTCCTCGTGTGCGTCGGCCGGCAGCGCGACGGTCCGGGAGAAGGAGCCGTACCGGAACTCGGTGCGGTTCTTCCCGGTCGTCTCCTCGACCCGGTCGATCAGGTCCGGCACCAGGCCGTGCTGCCTGCGGGCCGGCATCACCATCTCGGCCTCCTTACTCCTCGGGGTCCTGCCCCTCCATCGGACTCCTCGGCGGGGCGTGGCACGCAGAGGACAAGGCCCCGCGCTGTCCGCCATCCGGCACGTCCGACGGGGCCGGAAGCCCCTGTCGGCACGGGACCTCCTTGCCGGCCAACGACTCTGTGCCGACGGCCGGTGCCGCCGGGATGCTCGTGGCCGGCGAGAAGGGAGTCGACGATGCACAGCAACGTTTCGCCGCTGGGACTGGCCCGGCGGGTCGGGTGGGGCCGCAACTCGCTGCGCCGGCCCGTCGACCAGGTCGAGGCGGCGCTGGTGGTGCCGGTGTGGCTGGACGACAGCGGCTCGATCGCCACGCCGCCGCTCACCCCGTTCGGCGAGGCGGTGTCGGCCGGCTCGCGGTTCGTCGTGGGGGAGCGCGTCGGCATCGCGTGGCTCCCGGCAGCCCGTGACGGGCACACTCTGTGGAGAGGAGGTGGATCTGCTGACCGAGAATCCTCATGACAGAAGGGAAGCCGCACGCAGGCGGATCGAAGAGCGACGCGGGTTCCTGCCGCGCCCACGTGGGGCATCGGGCTGGTCATGCCCGCCTGGAACGCGTTCGTGCGCCCGGCCGATCACGGAGGCCGATCCGCCCGGAACGAGCCGGTGAATCAGCCGAACCGGGCGGTCAGGCGGCCACCGGCCGCCTGACCGCCGTCGCTTCAGCTCTGGGCTCGGACGACCAGCACCGGGCATGGCGCGTGGTGGATGAGGGCCTGGCTGGTCGAGCCGAGCAGCAGACCGCCGAGCTCTGAGCGGCCACGGCTGCCGACGACCACGAGCTGGGCGCCACGGGCGTTGTCCAGCAGCAGCTGCCGGGCCCGACGACCCTTGACGACCCGGCGCACGGTCACGTCCGGGTGCTTCTCCCCATAGCCGGCGAGCCGCTCGGCCAGCTGCTCCTCCTGGCTCCTCTGCACCGCGTCCCAGTCCACCCCGAACCGCTGGGCGAACGAGGAAGCGTCGGGAATGGCGAACTCGGACCAGCCGTGCACCGCGACCAGCTCGACGCCGCGGAACGACGCCTCCTCGAAGGCCAGGGCCAGGGCGCTCTCACTGGTCGGCGAGCCGTCGACGCCGACCACGACGGGTCCGGCCGGATCGGGCTGCTCGCCCCGCACGACGACGACCGGGCAGTGCGCGCGGGCGATCGTCGCGATCGCGGTGGAACCGGTCATCATGCCGGGGAAGCCGCCCAGCCCGCGCGAGCCGAGCGCGATCATCGCAGCCTGCTGCGACGCGTCCACCAGCGCCGGGATCGGCGAACCGTCGACGACCTCGGCCGTCACCGGCAGCTCGGGGTGCAGCTTGCCGGCCGCGGTGACGGCGTCGTCGAGGTAGTGGCGGCCGGACTCCCGCATTGCCTCGAAGAAGTCCTTCGACAGACCGAAAGCCCCGGCGTAGGCGAGGGCACTGACCTCGACGATGTGCATCAGGTGCAGCGACAGTCCTCGCCGTGTCGCCTCGTCCGCCGCCCACCGGACGGCGTCGAGCGCGGAGTCGGATCCGTCCACGGCGGCCACGACGGGGCGGCCGGCCACGTTGCTGGTCACGTTGCTCTCCTCGTTGTCAGGGCACGAATTCCGTACACCTCGACGTTAGGGAGCGGCGGTCGTCGCGCCGCAGAGACGCAGTGCTCGACCGGGCACGTCCGAAAGACCCCGAAACGGCGTCGGAGAGCCGACAGCGCCGGGGACGAAGCACTACGAGCCGCTCTGTCACCACCACCGAAGCGACGAGGCTTGCACCGACACTGCCGAGCAAGGCAAGGACGAGTGCGGCCGCTGGGCACGCTTTCCGTCTTCTGGCCGGCAGTGATCAGGTGGTGACGCGGGGGAGGACCAGCGTGAAGGTCGCCCCATGGCCCGGCCGGCTCTCGGCCTCCAGCCGGCCGCCGTACCGGTCGGCGATGTCGTTGACCAGGGCAAGGCCGAGACCGTAGCGGCGGCGGCCGGAGCGCTGGCCGCCGGAGTGGAACCGGGTCATCAACGCCTCGGCCTGGTCCGGCGAGAAGCCGGAACCCGTGTCGCTGACCTGGATGCGCACTTCGTGCCCGGCCGGCCGCACGGCGATCGTCACCGTGCCGCCGGCCGGCGTGTGCTCGATGGCGTTGTCGGCCAAGGCGGTCAGGGCCCGCCGCAGCGCCGACGGCGACACGCGGCCGGCCGCCGCCACGACATCGGACTCGACGGTGATGCCGCGATCGGTCGCGTACGGTCCGATCATCGCGATCACCTCCGTCGCGAGCGGCGCGATGTCGACGTTGTCGGCGTTGCCGTCGCCCTCCGCGGCGAGCAGGAGGTCCTCTACGAGTTCGGTGAGGCGGCTGCTGTCCCGCACCACGCCGGCGGCTTCGTCGCGGAGCTCGTCCGGGGCGTCCCGTAGCGCTCGGTTGAGCAGCTGGGCGCGGGTGTGCAGCAGGGTCAACGGGGTTCGCAGCTCGTGGGACGCGTCGGCGACGAACTGTCGTTGCAGCCGAAGGGTTCGCTGCAAAGGGGTCAACGCGCGGCGGGCGAGCAGCACGCCGACGACGGCGGCGAACGCCAGGCCGACCAGCGCCGCGGCGAGCAGTCCGAGCAGGAGCCGATTGCGCTGTGCCTCCCACGGTTCCAGGTTGAGCACCGCCTGCACGATCTTGCCGTCCGGCGGTTGTGCCGTGTGCACGAGGAAGTGCCCGTGCGGCAGCTCGACGACGGTGTCGTCGGCCGGGCTGTGACTGTCCAATGCCGACAGATCGGGCAGCCCGGCCGGCATGCCCTTCGTGACGCGCAGTGCGCCGTGTGAGTCCCGCATCGCCAGCCACATCCCGGCCGGCGGGTCGATCACGTCGTCGGCGTTGTTGGCCGCCGCCACGACCACCATCCGCGCGTCGGCCGCTTCCTGGCGGGCCGTGATGAACGCGCCGAACCCGGCGACCGCCAGCACCACGACCGCGACCATGCCCGCGGCCTGGAGCCCGAGCCGGCGGGCCGCCCGGCGCACGACCGCCTCGCTGGTCGGCGTCACGAGGTCGTGCCAAGGCGGTAGCCGATGCCGCGCACGGTGCTGATCACCTTCCGGCCCAGCTTGCGGCGCAGGTAGTACACGTAGGTGTCGACGGTCGTGTCGGTGACGGCGTCGGCGAAGACCAATTCCAGCAACTGGGTCCGGGTGAACACGACGCCGGGCCGGGACGCCAGCAGTGCCAGCAGGTCGGATTCCCGCTCCGACAACACTTCCAGCGCCCGCTCGCCGCGGAACACCGTGCGGGAGGCGACATCCAGCATGGTGTCGGGGCCGAGCGGCAGCGTCTCCGCGTGCTGGAGATGCCGGCGCAGCAGGGCGCGCAGGCGAGCGAGCAGCTCGTCGATGTCGAACGGCTTGGACAGGTAGTCCTCGGCCCCGGCGTCCAGGCCGGCCACCCGGTCTCGAGGCGTGGCCATGGCCGACAGCACGAGAATGGGCGTGACGGCCCCGCGCCGGCGCAGCCTCGTGACGAGGTCAAGGCCGGTCACACCGGGCAGGCCTCGATCGATGACCATGATGTCGTAGCGACCGGTGAGCGCGCGGTGCAGTCCGGTGTGACCGTCCCTGGCGACGTCCACGTCATAGCCCTCGGACGTCAGCAGGCGGTCCAGCATCACCGCGAGCTCGCCGTCGTCCTCGACGAGCAGCACCCGTTTCCGGTCGTCGGTCACGGGCCGATTGTCGTCTCTCGTGGCGGATGGTGCCGGTGCAGGTCGGTCGTGAGCCACGCGTCGCTGGCATTGAGCACGAGAACCGCCGTGAGCACGGCGACCAACACCGTGATCAACACGAGGCCACCGCGCTGCCACCGGCCAGGCAGCGGGCGTTCGGCTGTCGGTCCACTGAGGATCCGCAGCGCCGGCACCGCGCGGCCGAGGGTGTGCAGCCCAGTGACTGTCGCCCAGACGATGAACGTGCCCTGGTGCAGGGTCAGCGCGCTGATTCGGTAGCCGAGAACCACCAGCAGCGACGCTCGGCCGGCGTCCGGTCCGACCGCGATCAGCGCCAGCCCGGTGCCGAGCACCGCCAGCGTGGACAGCACGACCAGCGGCCCGAGCACGCGCAACGGCATCGGTGGCGGACCGGACCGCCGGTACGCCGGCTGGCCCGTGTAGTAGCGGACGATGCGCCAACCCGTGGTTGCGGTCTTGGCCAGGGCCGGCGGCACCAGCAGCACGCCGATCACGATGTGCCAGCTCAGCAGGTCCTCGACGGCCAGCAGGGTGACCAGCTCGGCCAGGAACAACGCCAGCAGCAGCGCACCGAGCCACGCGGTGAGACGGGCGTTGCCGGCCGGGCCGCCGGTGACCGGGCCGACGGGGTCGTGGCGCCGGTGGCGGCCGGTCGCCTCCGCGATGGTGTCGTCCGCCCAGATCCGTAGGGACATCGGTGCCTCTCTCGATGATCGAGACCCCAGTTTCACCGCTCAATCTTTGTGAATTCTTGGTCCAACCTGTCCGTGCCGACAGCTGCCAGCAGGGTTTCCGCGCAGCTCGGTGCTCCGCTCCGAGAAAGCTCCAAGATCGCCTCCTTACGGTGCGTCCCCGAGCCGCCGCGTACCGTGAGAACCCTTTCCTGGAGGACACCGATGGGGCCCACCACCATCAACGACCTGCCCGCGCATGTGCTGCTGGTGCACATCGTCGTGGTGTTCGTGCCGCTGGCCGCCCTGCTGCTCGTGTGCAGTGCCGTGTGGCCCGCCGCCCGCCGCCCGTCGCCGGCTCGGCATCGTCACGCCCGTCATCGCGTTGATCGCGCTGATCTGCGTGCCGGTCACGACCAGCGCCGGCGAGTGGTTGATCCGCCACGTGGAGGTGGACCCCCTCGTGCGGGCCCATGCCCATCTCGGTGACGGTCTGCTGCCGTGGGTCGGAGGACTGTTCCTGCTCACCGCCGTGGTCTGGGCCTTGCACCGCTACCGCGACCGCCTGGCCCGCCTGCGTTGGCTGCCGGTGGCCACCGTGGTCGTGGCCGTCCTCTCGGTCGCGGTCTCTGTCGGCTCCGTCGTCGAGGTCTACCGCATCGGCGACTCCGGCGCGCAGGCCGCGTGGCACGACAACTTCTCCGCGAACCCGGTCTCCAGCAGCCAGAAGTGACCGGTGGTCGGGGCGGGATGAGGGTGCTGGCGGGGTACGGGGATGCCCCGCCAGCGGTCAGGGGGTCGCCGCCAGTCGGCGGGTCAGCGCGTGCAACTCGTCGCGCAGCTCGGACGGCAGCCGGTCGCCGATCGTGTCGAACCAGTCCCGGATGAGCGGCAGCTCGGCTCGCCACTGGGCGTCGTCGACGGCGATCGCGGCCCGGACGTCCTCGATCGGAGCGTCCACATCGGACAGATCAAGCGCGGCCGTGGTGGGCACGTAGCCGATCGGGGTCACGAGGCCGGAGGCGGTGCCCTCGACGCGCTCGACAACCCACCGCAGGACACGGAGGTTCTCGCCGAAGCCGGGCCACAGCAGGCGGCCGTCCGCGCCGCGGCGGAACCAGTTGACGAGGAAGACCGCGGGCAGCGCGTCGGACCGGGTGCCCATGTCGAGCCAGTGCCGCAGGTAGTCGCCGAGGTGATAGCCGAGCAACGGCAGCATCGCCATCGGATTGCGCCGCACCACGCCGGCCTCGTCGGTGGACAGCGTCGCGCCGAGGAACACGCCGTGCTGCCAGTTGCGGGCCTCGGTGATCAGCGGCACCGTGTCGCCGCGCCGGCCGCCGAACAAGATTGCCGAGATGGGCACGCCCCACGGGGCACCACCGGTCGCGGCGACGGGATCGACGGCGTACAGGCGGCCGTCGTCGCCGAACCGCAACCGCGCGACGTCGTGGCTGAGCGCCTCGATCTGCCAGCCGGGACTGGTCGGCTCCGCCGTCGCCAGCGTGGTCCGACCGCAGCCCGGCGGGAACGCGGCGGCGATGAAGTGCGTGGTGCCCTCAACACCGGTCAGCTTGAGGATCAGCATGTGCTCGGCGAGCCGGCCGTCCTCGCGGGCCAGCGCCGAGGCGATCCGCAGCGCACTGCGTTGTCGGCCCAGCGACGGCGCGCCGTCGTGGCCTGAGCCATAGCTCCAGACCATCCGCTCCTCGGGGAAATAGCTGAGGTACTTGGTGTGGTCGCAGGGCCACGGCACGTCGGCCTGGCCCGGGGCCAGCGGGGCGCCGACCGAGTGCAGGTACGGCAGGAAATCGCGCTCGGCACCGTCGTAGTCGACGAAGCCGGCCAGCGCCGCGGTGCCCGTGCGGGCCAGCGCCCGCATCGACACAACCGTGTGGACGGAATCGGTGATCTGCACACCGAGCTCGGCGTCCTCGCCGAGCGGGCCGGTGCGGAACGGAACCACGTACATCGTGCGGCCCCGCATCGCGCCCCGGAACTGCTCGGTCAAGATGATCTTCATGTCGACCGGGTCCATCCACTTGCCGGCGGGCCCGGCGTCGGCGGGGTCGCGGGAGCAGACGTAGGTGTGGTCCCCGATCCTCGCGGTGTCCGCGGGATCGGCCGCGACGCGCAACGAGTCCGGTTCGTCC
Organism: Kutzneria chonburiensis; assembly: GCF_028622115.1. NCBI lineage: Bacteria > Bacillati > Actinomycetota > Actinomycetes > Pseudonocardiales > Pseudonocardiaceae > Kutzneria > Kutzneria chonburiensis. The sequence continues at coordinate 2,959,367 of NZ_CP097263.1, read as the reverse complement.
GGCGACGGCACGAGGGTGCCGGCGTGCACCAGCTGGGTGGTGAGCCGGTCCCGTTCCCGATCCGAGCCGTCGCACCACACCACCTGGTCGGGCGTGGTCAGCTCGGCCATCTCGCGTACCCACGCCAGCAGCCGCCGGTGGGTGGTCGGCGCCCGATCCAGGCCGGGGACGGTCGTGGTCATCAGAACTCCTCGGGCGTGGCGAGCGCGCGGACGGCCAGGCGCATCACCGTGCGTGTGAGCTCGGGATCGGCTGGGTCGGGCAGACGGTGGCCGAGCGCGGTGCACGCGGCCACCGCGTGCGCGCAGGCCCGGAAGGTGGCGGCGTCGGGCCGCGCGGCCGGGACCTGCCACAGCGCCCACAGCAGACCGGGCAACGCGAGCAACACCTGCGCCGGGTCGTGCACGGTGATCAGCGCCGGCCGACCGTGCCCTGGAACCGCGTCGAGCAGGGGCGTGCTTCCGCCGACCGGATCGATGACCGCGTCGGCGCCTCGCGCGACCCGACGCAGCGGGAAGGTCTGCGCGTCGCGTGCGCGCCAGCTGGTGATCTCGCCGACGCCGGCGGCCACCAGCACCGGCCGCAGTGTGGGGATCGCCGCCGACTCGACGATCACGACCCGGGCGTTCGCCGGCTCGGTGCCGGTCCGCGCGAGCATGGCGAGCAACTGGGCGGCCAACGCCACCGCGGTCATCTCCTCGCGCGTGAGGCAGGGGATGACCCACTCCGCCGACAGATCGGCCTGCAGCCGCCGGGCGCAGTCCTGGTCGGCACCGGCGAGGTAGACCGCCTCGACGTCGCTCGGCAGCTCCCGCTCCGCGTCGGAGACGGACATGACGACGGTGTCGATGCCGGCAAGCCCGCCGAACTCCGCTGTCTCGCGGCCGGTCGCGTCGACGATGACGGCCACCCGTGGCGCCCGGCCGCGATCCGCGCGTGCGGCGGTCATCGCGCCTCCTCGGCCAGGTGGGCCAGGACTTCCGGGTCGACCCAGTGCTGGACGTCGACGCCCTGGTGGCGGGCGAGGTCGACGAGGTCGGCCAGCCGTCCGGCATGCAGGCCGGCCTCGTAGGGGTGGCCGGCCTCCCGCGCTGCCCGCAGCGCTCGTTGCACGTCCTCGACCTGGCCGCGCAGCGCCGCGACGAACTGACTCACCGATCCCGACCCTTCGTTGGCTCTCGGTGGGCGACCCACCACCGTGAGGAATACATGGTCTGCGCAGTTAAAGATACGCGCAAGTCTGCAAGTGTGTGACTTCGGGGTGTCGAACCGGGAATGTCCCGATCAGCGGCAGTGGCCGTCGCGCACGACCAGGACCGGACACGGCGCGTGGTGCAGCAAGGCCCGGGGCACGGAGCCCAGAACCAGGCCGGTCAGCGGACTGCGGCCGCGACAGCCGACCACGACAAGCTGGGCGAAGCGGCTGTGGCCGAGCAGCGCGCGGGCCGGCCGCGCGGCGGCGATGACCCGCGTCACGTGGACTCCGGGGCGCCGGCGCACCCCGGCGGACAACCACTCGGTGAGCAGGTCGTGCTGCTCGGCCTCCACTTCCGTCCAGGCGATGCCCATGGCGGCGGCGATGTCGGCGTCGGCGGGCAGCGGGTGCCAGGCGTGCACGGCGAGCAGCGGCTCGGCCCGGCTCTCGGCCTGGTCGAAGGCGTGATCGAGGACGGCCTGGCACCGCGGCGTGCCGCACACCCCGACCACCACCGGCCCGCTCTGCGTCGGCCGGCCGCGGACGATGACCGCCGGACAATGGCCACCGGTGGCCAGCGCGAGCGCGACCGACCCCAGTGCCAGGCCGGAGAACCCACCGGCGCCGCGCGCGCCCGCCACGATCAGCCGGGCCGTCCGGGATTCGGCCAGCAGCTCAGTCGCAGGGTCGCCGAGCCGAACACAACTGTCCGGCCGCACGGCCGGTGCGGTCCGCCGCGCCAGGAAATCGGCGTCGCTCAGCCATTGCTGCCCCAGATCAGGTGTTCCCGTGCCAACCGGGGGTTGCACGTGCACCAACCGCAGCGGCACGCTCCGCCGGGCCGCCTCGGCGGCGGCCCACCGGACCGCGTGCAGCGCGGACATCGACCCGTCCACACCCGCCACGATCGGCGGCCCGCTGGCATGGTTGCTCATCGCGCTACAGGTCGTTGCCGGCGTAGGAGAGGTTGAAGCTCTTGTTGACCAGCGGGAAGTCCGGAACGATCGTGTCCGCCAGCGCGACCGGCAGCGCGGGCCAGTTGAAGTAGCTGGGATCCACGATCTTCACGCGGGCCAGCCGGCCGTCGGCGGCGAGTTCGACGCGGTGCACGACGGTGCCGCGCCAGCCCTCGACGATGCCCACCCCGGTCCCCGAGACGGCCGGGCCCGGGCCGGCCTCGCCGCTGTCTGTCTCACCGCTGTCGGCCTCGTCGAGCAGCACGGTGATCATCGCGATGGACTCCTGGATCTCGCCCGCCCGGACCAGGAACCGGGACAGCACGTCGCCGTCGGTGCGGCCGTGGATGGTGCGGGGCAGCGGGGCGGGCCGGAACGGATGGTCGTGGCGGGCGTCGAGGCTCAAGCCGCTGGCCCGGGCGACGTAGCCGAGCGTGCCGAGGTCGGCGGCCTGGGCGGCGGTGAGTACCGCGGTGCCGGTGAACCGGTCGTTGACCACGCTGTGGTCGACCGCGAGGGCGACGACCTCGGCGACGTCGACGCCGATCGCCGCCAGCGCGCCGGGATCGGGCGAGCGGACCAGGCTGGTGGCGCCGGGGCGGATCGCGCCGCGCAGCAGCCGATGACCGGTCACCTCGTCGTTGATCCGCAGCAGTCGTTCCCGGATCCGCTGGGCGTGGGCGTTGAGGATGCCGTGCCCGACGTCGTTGCACAGCGCGCCGATATCGGTGACGTGGTTGTACAAGCGTTCCAGTTCCAGCAGGATCGCCCGGTTGCGGCGGGCCGCGGCCGGGACGGGGATGCCGAGGGCGTCTTCGACCGCCAGGCAGAAGGCCAGGGTGTGGCCGACGGCGGTGTCGCCGCTGACCCGTTCGGCGAGTTCGACGGCCTGGTCGGCGCGGCGGCCCTGGAACAGCTTCTCGATGCCCTTGTGCACGAACCACAGGCGGGCCTTGAGGTTCAGGATCGTCTCGCCGACCACGGAGAACCGGAAGTGCCCCGGCTCGATCAGGCCGGCGTGCACCGGCCCGACCGGGATCTCGTACACGCCGGGGCCTTCGACGGTGCGGAACGGGTACGGGCCGTCGACGTCGCCGAACGCGGGCGGGTCGCCGGCGTCGGCCAGCATCGGGTACCAGCCCTTGGGCCAGTGGAAGTGCCGGACCAGCCGCCGGGGCAGCGGGTGGTCGTCGGGCACGATCCCGTACAGGTCACGCATCTCGCGTTCGAACCGGCCGGCGGCGAAGGACATGCCGGCCAGGCTCGGCACGCGCGGGGACTCGCGGTCCAGCGGCAGGTGCAGCTCGACCCGGTGGTCGGTGGCGGCATCGGTGAACAGATACACCGCGCGCAGCTGATGGCCGTCGTCGTGGCCGGCGATCAACGCGACCCGGTGGCCGGTGTGCAGCAGCGACGAGGCCCGGTCGGGCAGCTCGTCGGCGGTGACGGCCTGGGCGGTGCGGTGGTGGCCGACCAGGTCGCCGAAGGCGCGGGTCATGGTGCTCCCGTCACGATGGTGGCAGCGGTGTGCAGCAGGTCGTTCAGCGGCGCGGCGGTGACGCCGAGCGCCGCGCAGACCACGAGCCCGGCCAGCAGCGCGGTGGCCGGGACACGCGGCGGGGCCGTGGCCGCGCCGGGGCCTTCCGGCGGCGCGCCGAGCAGCATGCGGCTGGTGTGTGTGACGAGGGCGGCGGCGATGACCAGCACCAGCAGCAGGGCCACGGCGGTGGCCCAGCCCAGTCCCGAGGCGAAGCCGGCGCGGGCGATGCCGAGCTCGCTGGCGAACAGGCTGAACGGCGGTAGCCCGATGAGGGCGAGCACGCCGAAGCCGAGGCATCCGGCCAGCAGTGGCTGGCGGACCGCCAGGCCGCGGACCTCGCCGATCCGGCTGGTGCCGGTGGTCTGCAACACCCGTCCGGCGCCGAGGAACAGCACGGCCTTGGCCAGGCCGTGGCCCAGGATGTGCAGCAGCACCGCGGCCACGGCCAGCGGGCTGCCGACAGCGGCACCGAGGGCCAGCAACCCCATGTGCTCGATGCTGGAATAGGCCAGCATCCGCTTGTAGTCACGTTGCGCCAGCAGCAGCGACGCCGCCAGCAGCAGCGAGGCCAGTGCCATGACGACCAGCAGGGCACGAGCGAATCCGGTGCCGAGCGCGAGGTCGGAGATCGTCTTCACGCGCAGGATCGCGTAGAAGGCGACTGACAGCAGCACTCCGGACATCAGTGCCGACACCGGCGCCGGGGCCTGGGAGTGCGCGTCGGGCAGCCACGCGTGCAGCGGCGCCAGCCCGGCCTTCGTGCCGAACCCGATCACGAGCAACGCCACCGCGATCCGGGTGACCCCGGGGTCGAGCGTGTGCGCACCAGCGACCAGCCCGGCCAGGTCCAGCCCGGACGCGCCGGGGCTGTGCAGCGCGGCGTAGTTGAGCAGCAGCGTGCCCAGCAGGGCCAGGGCGATGCCGGTCGAGCAGATCACCACGTACTTCCACGCCGCCTCGACCGCCGTCCGGCTGCGTCGCTGCCCGACCAGGAACGCGGTGACGATGGTGGTGGCTTCGATCGCGATCCACAGCACCCCGAGATCGGCGGCCAGCACCGCCAGTGCCATCGCGGCCAGGAACGCCTGCACGAGCAGGCTGTGCCGAGTCGCGGTGCGCGGACTCGCCCGGCCGGCCCGGATCTCCGTGGCCAGGTGGGCCGGGGTCGCGGCGGTGGCCAGCAGCCCGACCGCGCCGATCACGATCAGCATGAACGCCGACAGCGCGTCGACACGCAGCAGACCAGCCAGCGCCGTGTACGAGCCGGTCGTGGCGACCTCGACGGCATCGCCGATCGCGGCGGCCAGCACCAGCGCCGCGCTGGCGGCGCTGAGCCACGCCGTGGCCGGCCGCCATCCGGCCAGCAGGAACACCAACGCCCCCAGCACCGGCACCAGGACCGGGGACAGCAGCAGCACCGTGGTCATCAGTCGTGCAACTCCCGCAACTCGTCAAGATCGGTGTCGCCGAAGGTCTCCCGCATCCGGCTGGCCAGGATCCGCAGCACCAGCACGGCCAACAGCACGTCGAGCGACACACCGAGCTCGACGATCAGGCCGATGCCGGCGGTGGTGAGGAATCCGACAGTGGTGATCCCGTTGTCCATCAACAGAAACCCGACCAGCTGCGACAGCGCGCGGCGACGGGTGACCAGCACGAAGAACCCGATCAGCACCACCGTCACGCCGACCGGGATCGCGCGGGTGGCGGTCGACGGCTCGAGGGCCACCAGCGGCTGGGAAACGGCGTAGGACAACAGGGTCAGCAGCGCCGCCGCCAACAACGAGGCGGCCACATTGACCACCGGCCGGGTCTCGCGCCGCGCCGGCCCGGCCTTGGCCAAGGCCCGGTGCAGCAGCCAGGGCAGGATCCCGGCGCGCAGCACCAGAATCCCGACCGCGACGCCGCCGACCTCGGCCGATCCCTCGTGCGCGGCGAGCACGCCGACCAGCGTGGCCAGCGCGATGCCCTGCGCGGCGAACACGCCGATGATCACGGCCAGCTCGCGCCGCCACAGCACCAGCACCGCGGTCAGCAGCAGCCCGCCGCAGGCCAGGTCCAGCAGCTGGACGTAGGTGCCGTCACTCACCAGGACTCCTTGTCAGGCCAGGAAGAACGACGCGGCCACGGCGAGCAGCGCCAGCAGGAAGGAGCCGGCCAGCAACTCCGGGACGCGGAACAGGCGGAGCTTGGCCAGGAAGACCTCGCCGGCCGCCAGCAGCCCGCCCAGCACGGTGACCTTGACGGCCACTGCGATCACCCCGCCGAGCACGGCGAGTGGCGCGGCGGTGGTGGCGATGCCCCACGGCACGAACAGGTTGGCCAGCAGGCCGAGGAACACGCTCAGCCGCATCGCCGAGGCGAGTTCGACCAGCGCCAGGTCCGGTCCGGCGTACTCCAGCACCATCGCCTCGTGCACCATGGTCAGCTCCAGGTGCGTCGACGGGTTGTCGACCGGCAGCCGGCCGTTCTCGGCCACGATGACCACGGTGAGCGCGACGGCGGCGAGCAGGCTGACGGGGGAGATGACCCGGGACGGGTCGTGCAGCGTCGAGGACACGATGGCGGCCAGGTTGGTCGACCCGACCCGTACGGACAGCGCGAAGATGGCCACCAGCAGGGTCGGTTCGACCAGCGCGATGATGGTCATCTCGCGGCTGGCGCCCATGCCGCCGAACGCGGTGCCGGTGTCCAGGCCGGCCAGCGCGAGCGCGACCGTGCCGGCGGCCAACAGGGCCACCACGGCGAACAGGTCGGCGACCGGGTCCAGCGCGGAGTCGGTGGTGACGAACGGGACCACGACCGCGACGACCAGGGTGGTGGCCACCAACACCATCGGGGCGAGCCGGAACACCTCGCTGGTGCCGCGCGGCGTGATCGGCTCCTTGCCGAACAGCTTGCGCAGGTCGCGCCACGGCTGACCGATCCCGGCGCCGGCGCGGCCTTCCAGCCTCGCCCGCACCTGGCGCATCACGCCGACCAGGAACGGGGATCCCGCCACCACGACCAGTGGCTGCACGACGCCGCCGACGACACCAGCCACGCTCATGCCGTCGCCTCCGGCTCGTCGGCATGGTCGGCGGCGGCCAGCAGCGCCGCGGCCACGGCCCGGGCAACGTCCGGCAGCAGCCGCACCGTGGTGAGGCTGATCGAATCCCGCGCGGTGAGCGCGACATGCCGCAGGTCGGGCTGGCCGGAGACGACAAGGCCGTCGCCGTCGTCCTCGATGAACGTCCACAATGGACCCGACGGCAGCTCCTCGTCGGGCGCGGGCAGGTGGACCGTCACGCTGCGGTTCACCGGGTCACCACCAACAGGATCAGCAGTCCGCACATGGTGTAGAAGCCGTAGCCGAGGTACCGGTGCACGCTGCCGGTCGCCAGCCGGCGGCCGGCCGCGCCCCATGCGGCGACCAGCGCCAGCACCGGTTGGTAGAGGCGGCGTTCGATCCGGTCGGGCACCCGGCGCCGGTACTCCACGGCCTCCACGAGATAGCTGGACTCCTGGGTGTGCGTGACGTCCACATCGGTCTCCGGGGCGAGCACGTCGTCGAAAACCCGCTGTAAGGGCTCGGCGAAGGAGGTCGCGGTGTACTCCATCCGGGCCGACAGCGGGCCGGCGCCGCAGTCCCACAACCGCGCGGTCCGGCGCGCGGCGGCCAGCCGCAGCACGGCCATCACCAGCACGATCGCGGCACCGAGCGCGATGGCCAGCATCAGCGGCGACAGCGAGCCGGCCGCCCCGACCAGCTGGATCGTCACCACATCGGTCTGGGTCGACCCGGCGACGCGGCCGATGGCCGGCAGCACGAGCGTGGGCAGCAGGGCCAGCCCGACACAGGCCAGACCGGCGATGCCCATGCCGATCAGCATGCTGGCCGGGCTTTCCGAGGCATCCTCGGCGGCGGCACTGCGGGGACGGGCCAGAAACCCCACCCCGAAGGCCTTCACGAAGGTGGCCACGGCCAGGCCGGCCGTCAGCGCGACCGCGGCGACGGCCAGCGGCATGGCGATCGCGGTGATCACCCCCGATGCGGGCAGCCCGTGGATCAGCGCCTGCAACAGCAGCCACTCGCTGACGAACGCCGTGCCCGGCGGGAGCGCGGAGGCAGCCAGCGCGCCGAGCCCGAACGCCGCCGTGGTGGCCGGCATCGACCGCCGCAGCCCTCCGAGGGCATCCAGGTCGCGGGTGCCGGCGCCGTGCAGGACCGACCCGGCCGACAGGAACAGGACCGTCTTGAACGCGGCGTGGTTGACCAGGTGCAGCAGCGCCGCGGCCAGCGCCAGCCCGGCAAGGACGCGGTTCCCGTCCGAGGCGAACATCCCGGCGGCGCCGACCCCGACCAGTGCCAGGCCCATGTTCTCGGTGGTCGAATAGCCCAGCAGCCGCTTCAGGTCCGTGCTCATCGCGGCCTGAAGGATGCCGTAGACCGCCGACACCGCGCCGAGTCCGAGCACCACGGCCCACCACCAGCGCGGGCCGCCGCCGAGCAGGTCGAAGCCGACCCGCACGATCCCGTACACGCCGAGGTTGACCATAGCCGCCGACATGAGGGCCGACACGTGGCTGGGCGCTTCCGGGTGGGCCCGCGGCAGCCAGGCGTGCAGCGGCACGATGCCGCCTTTGGAACCGAATCCGGCCACGGTCGCCAGGAACACCGTGGCTGCCACCGTCGGCGACAGGTGGGGGCCGGCGGCCCGCAGCGCGGGGAAGGAGTCCCCGGTCGCGTGCGCGGCCAGCACCAGCAGGCCGGCCAGGATCGCGATCAACCCGAGGTGCGTCATCACGGCGTACCAGCGGCCCGCCGCGGCCACTTCGGGCCCGCGCTGGTGCTCGGTGACCACCAGCAGCAGCGAGAACAGCGCCATCAGTTCCCAGCACACCAACAGCGTTCCGACGCTGCCGGCCGCGACGACCAGCAGCATGGCCACCACGAACAGCGGGAACACCGCCTGCGCCAGACGGGCGGTGTGGCGGGCGTAGCCGATGCCGTAGATGCCGGCGGCGACGGCAACCCCGCCGGTCACGGCCAGGAACAGCCCGCCCAGGGCGTCCACGGTGATCACCACACCGGACAGCGGCAACAGGTCGGGCAGGTCCAGGTCGACTGTCGTGCCGGACAGCGCTGAGATCCCGGCCGCCGTGCCCGCCGCGCCGCAGACCGCCGTCCCGACGCCGACCACCGCGGCCCGGATCCGTTGCGGCACAAGCATTGCCGCCACGGCGGTGAGCAGTCCGACGGTCACGGCGACGCCAAGGCCGACACCGGTGGGGTTCATCGGCCGGTCAGCTTCCGCAGCGCCTCGGTGATCGCCTCCGGCCGCGGCGGGCAGCCGGCGATCTCCACGTCGACCGGGATCACGTCGTGCACCGCGCCGGCCACCCCGTAGGCGCCGGCGAACACGCCGCAGTCACGGGCGCAGTCGCCCACCGCGACCACCGCCTTCGGCCCGGGAACCGCGTCGTAGGTGCGGCGCAGCGGTTCGGCCATGTTGCGGGTGACGGGGCCGGTCACCAGCAGCACGTCGGCGTGCCGGGGCGAGGCCACCAGCCGGGCGCCGTAGCGCTCGGCGTCGTGGACCGGGCCGAACGCGGAGGCGATCTCCACCTCGCACCCGTTGCAGGAGCCGGCGTCCACGTGCCGCACCTGCACCGACCCGGGGAAGGCGCGCTCGTGCGGCGCCGGCCGCGCCGGCGCCGGCTCCGCGACCCGCCCGGTGCGGCGGATCTTGTGCCACAGCCTCAGCACCCTGGTGCTCCCATCGTGGTGGATTTCGGGAGCGGTCACCCCGCCCGGCGACAGTGAGGAGGACTGGCGGGGTGACCGCGGCTCAACTTCGCCCGGGGCCGCCCGGCGTGCGCAGATCAGCCAGCAGCTCGACCTGTCCGGACAGCACGCCGGTGAGGATGGATCGGGCGACTGCGAGCAGCTCGGCGACGTGCGGGCTGGTCAGCGAGTAGTAGACGGTGGAGCCTTCCTTGCGGGTGGCGACCAGCCCGGCGCGGCGCAGCACCGCCAGCTGTTGCGAGAGATTCGCCGCCTCGATCCCGACTTCGGGCAGCATTTCGGCGACGGCGTGCTCACGCTGGCTGAGCAGCTCGAGCACCCGGATCCGCGCGGGATGCCCGAGCGTCTTGAAGAACTCGGCCTTGAGTTGGTAGAGGGGCCTGGTCATCCGCACCCTCCTCGCAGGGTCGCACGCTTCAGCAGTTGCGAACATTAGCAACTTCGAGATCGTGACATGGCGCGGGGGTCGCACGATACGTTAGTTGCGAAAGTCTGCAAGTATTGTGAGGATGGGGTGTGTCGGCGACCGAACGGAGGGGCAGTGAGCGCGTTCGTCGCGACCTTGCGCACCCAGGTCGACCTCGCCCAGCGGGCGTTGGCCCAGGCGCGGGACGTCAATGAGGTGCACCGGCACAGCGCCCGGCTGCTCGACCTGCTCGAACGGGCCGCGGCGCACGGCGTGGACACCGCCGGCTGGGTTCCGGCCGATGTGGTGTCCGCGGCGTCGGTCGCCGCCGGGAACGGGACCTGATCACCGGCCGATCGCGCGGCTGGCCATGGTGAACACCGTGTCGCATAGTTCGGGATCGTCCTGATCGGGCAGCCAGCGGTGGGCCGGGGTGTGGGCGGCGAGGGCGAAGGCGCAGGCGCGCAGGACGTCGAACTCGGGGCGGGCGCCGGGGTGGGCGAGCAGGGCGCGGACGAGTCCGGGTAAGGCGAGCAGTGGGTAGGCGGGGTCGTCGGCGGCGATCAGGGGTGGTTGGCCGGTCTCGGTGGAGGGTAGGACGACGGGTACGCCGCCGCCGAGGGGGTCGATGACGGCGTCGGAGTGGTAGGTGATCTGGCGTAGTGGGTAGCTGAGTGCGTCGGTGGGTTCCCACGAGACGATGTCGCCGATGCCGGCGGCCAGCAACAGTGTGCACAGCGTGGGTATGGCGGTCGACTCGACGATGACCACCCGTGCCGATGCCGGTGTTCGGCCGGTGCGGGAGAGCAGGACCAGTAGTCGTCCGGTGAGGCCGACGGCGGTCATTTCCTCGCGGGTGAGGCAGGGGACGTCGGTGAACTCGGCCTTGCGTCGGCGGGCGTGGGCTTGATCGACGCCGCCGAGGTAGATGGCGTCGTAGTGGCTGGTCAGGGGCACGATGTCGAGGCCGGGGATCTTTTCCGGCAGCTCGGTGTCGGCGTCACCGATGATCGCCACGCGCGGCGTGTGTTCCATCGGTCCTCCAACTGCCCTGCTCCATGCAATTGAAGATTATCGCAACTCTTTCACGCCGGGCTGTGGGGGTGCTTACGCCTCGGCGGGCTTGCGGAGGTCTTCGAGCAGCTCGACCTGCCCGGACAGCACACCGGTGAGGATGGAGCGGGCGACGGCGAGCAGCTCGGCCACCTGGGGACTGGTCAGCGAGTAGTAGACGTTGGAGCCCTCTTTGCGGGTGGCGACCAGCCCGGCGCGGCGCAGCACGGCCAGCTGCTGGGAGAGGTTGGCGGCCTCGATCCCGACTTCGGGCAGCATTTCGGCGACGGCGTGCTCACGCTGGCTGAGCAGCTCGAGCACCCGGATCCGCGCGGGATGCCCGAGCGTCTTGAAGAACTCGGCCTTCAGCTGGTACAGCGGCCTGCTCACGCCGACCACCACGCCCTCGTCGTCATGCCGCAATTCTCCCTGCCGCCGCCGTGGTTCGGATCAACGACACCCTGCTTCCGTGGCCGGACACCGAAGTGGAGGGCCTCGGGGCGTCAAGAAGCCCGAGCAGGCTGGTCCGGTGGTGCTGGCCTTGTCACGGCTTGCGCAGGTTTGAGTCCCCGGTGTGGCCCGGCCGTGCCGTCGCCGGACCGCTACGGCCCGGGCACGACGACCGTGAATGCGGCGGTGTGGAGTTGGCCGTTCAGTTGGAACTGCGCGAACAGTCGCCAGGTCCCGCTCTCGGGGAACAGCACGTTCGCCGTCGGCGTCGCTGTGTCGTCCCTGCCGGTCGAGAAGATGTGCGCGGAGGCGAGGTCGCCGGCACGGAAGGCCGTCAGATGCGCGTAGCCGTCGAGGAAACGGTCGATGTGCTGGACTGCCTTGCCGCCGCTGGTGATGCTGATGCGCAGGGTGAGGCCACGCCGGCCGTCGGCTTCCCAGCCAAGGACACCGTGAATCCGTCCACGGTCGTGCTGTTTTCCGCCGGTGGCAAGGGGACGTCCGGTTCGCTGCCCGGAATCGTCAACCTCTGCGAGAGCGTGTAGTGCAACGGCGTGCCGTGAGCGGAGTCCGGCGCGGCGAACGTAACGAACGCCCGGTAGGAGCCGGGGTGCAGGGCCGGCAACCGCCCCCGCCAGGTCCCGTCCTGCTGCATGGCCGGATCGAGCAGGTGGTAGCTGGACAGGTCCGAGCGGACGAGGTAGCCGACGACGAGCCTGCTCTCGTACGGCTGGTAACGGGTCACCGCCCTGCCATCGGATCCGTTGATGTGGAACGTGAAGGTGTCCGCGGACAGGTCGGTGGGCACGAAAGAGTACCCGCCCTGGCTGGCCGACAGGCCAGTGTCGCTCGGTGCGGCGTCGGCGATCGCGGGCGCGGTCGGGGCACTGGGCATCCCCGTCATCCCGGGCATGTCCGCCATGTCCGACGCCCCGTGACCGGTGTCGGTGGCCGGCGAGGTGGTGCAGGCGGCCAACGACGCGACCGCCGCGGCCACCATCAGGACGGCGGCGTGGCGGCGGCGCGGCTGGTGAGCCGCGCCGCCGCTGGTCTCGGTGGTCACGGACTCTGGCACGAGATGCTGGTGGGCACCGTGGTGGAATTCGTGGTGAGGCCGAACGTGGTGCTGCTGCCGGCGGGTAGGACGCGGTTCCAGTCCGCGGATGTGACCGTCGCGAGCGATCCGGCCTGGGCCACCGTGCCGTTCCAGGCGCTGTTGATGGTCTCGCCGTTGGCCAGCACCCAGCTGACCGTCCAGCCGTACTGGGTGGAGGTGGTCGGGTTCGTCACGGTGACCTGGGCCTGGCTTCCGCCCGGCCAGGTGCTGGTGATCGCGTAGGTCGCGGCGCACGGTGTGGTGGTGGGCGGTGGCCCGCTCGAGCCGATGCCGGTGACCTGTCCGTTGCCGCCGTCGAACACGACATCCGAGCAGCCGTAGAAGGTCTCCGAGCTGTCCGACCGCGCCCACACGGAGTAGATCATGTGATAGCCGGTCTTGTTCGCCGGCAGCGGGGCGTTCCAGTAGTAGTAGCTGTTGATGCTGCCGGGGTTGCCGACCGAGGGCGGGTCGGTGGCCGAGAAGAACGGCGTGGTGTTCATGTCGGCCCAGGTCAGCGGCTTGCTCGGGTCCCAGCCGTCCTTGGTGATGTACAGCCGGAAGGTGCCCGGGTGGGCGGCCCACTTGTTGTACCGGAACTGGATGGTGGCCCCCGAGGTCAGGTGCGTCTTGGGCCAGCTGTCGCTGACCACGTCGAACCCGGAGAAGTCGTAGTAGTTGCTGTTGCCGCTGCACAGCTTTCCGTCCGGGATGAAGCCGACCGTGCCTCCGCTGGTGGCGCCGCTGCGGTTGCCGACGGCGAACCAGTTGTACAGCGGTGTGGTGCCGCTCTTGGCGACCGCCGCCTGGCACGCCGGGTTCTGCGGGATGATCTGGCCGGTCGAGGTGATTCCGTCCTCGTAGCAGAGGAAGGTTCGGCTGCCGGCGACCGTCATCGCGCCGTGCGCCTGCGCGGGGGCCGCGGACAGCAGGACTGCGCCCAGCGCCGCGAGGGCCGCGAGGATTGCTCGTGTTCCGTGTCGTCTCGTCACCGTTGACGGCCCTCCCCGGGTAGTTGGAACGATCGGTATGCGCGATCGTAGGGAGGATGGGTGTCACCTCGGGTCTACGCGCGTTCACGCCGCCCCCGAGTCCTTGTCGGGAATCGGTGTCGGCGCAGCTCGGACGCGTGGACTGAGCCGATCGCCTGCTCCTTCGGCCGGGCGCAGTGGTGAAAGTTTCAGGATCGGGCGGACGCGTGCCCGTTCTCCAAGCTCGCGCCCAAGTCTGCTTACCGGAGTAACGAGTCGGTGATTCGGCGTTTTGATCATGCTTTTGACCGTGGTTGAATTCGCATCCCAAATGTGGATGCATCGAGCGGGCTGGGTGCGTTGTCCGTGGTGGGCTCGTGGCGGCGCCTGGTAGCGCTCCAGCTGATCGTCACCAATCCGATACCCAAATGCGCACAGGACGTTCTCGTCCATGGCCGGCGTGGATCATAGAGTCGCGTGACTCTTGCTCTCCCCTGGCTGATCAGAGAACGGGAACGACGGATGACATTCACAGCGCGACGGTCGTTCGGCATCGGCTCCGCAGTGGCCGTAGCGATCGGCGCCGCAGTTCTGCTCGCCGCCCCTGCTGACGCACACACGCCGAGCGTGACGGCGGGATGCGTGGACGGGCAGACGACTTTGACCATCGACCTCAAGGACTACAACGGCAGTCACCCGAACACGGTGTCGGCCACGGTCCAGCCGGACGGTGTGGCAACGAAGACGAGCCTGGTCGACACCACGTTCCAGGACTCCTACCACGCGACGTTCCACGACGCGAAGACCATTCCGAGCGACGTGGCCGAGACGTTCGTGGTCACGGTGAAGGCGTGGGACGACGCCAACGGCAAGAACGGCTGGTCGTTCACCAAGACGCTGCCGGCCAAGGCATGCCAGCACAGCACGCCGCCGTCCTCGACGACGGCCACCACCACGACGACAACCTCCACCACCACGGCGACCACGACGCCGGGGTCCACGACGACCACCACCTCGGTGGCGCCGACGCCGACGACGACAGTCACGTCGGTGGAGAACGCCGCGTTGGCCAACACCGGGGTGAACTCCGGCGCGCTGATCGCCATCGCGGCCGGACTGCTCGTGCTCGGCGCGGGCCTGCTGTTCGCGCTCCGGCTCGTCGCTCGCCGGCGGTAGTCGGCCACTCGTGAGGGCCGGCGGTCTGACCGGATCGCCGGCCCGACGACGGCGTCCAACCGGTCATCTCCACCTGCTCCACCGCTGCCGGCCAGCAGTGGCCACCGCCGGCGTGACGCACCGGACGCCCGCCCGATGGTCGCATTGCGGAACACTGTCCGCACTGCGTTCGGCTCGAAGGCAGCCTCAGGAACCGCTGATCACTCCGCCGCCGATCGCTCGCCGGCCAGGCGGGCGATCTCGGCGCGAGAGTGCGCGCCGAGTTTGGCCAGGATGTGCGACACGTGGGTCTGCACGGTGCGGCGGGACAGGAAGAGCTCGGCGGCGATGTCCGGATTGGACTGTCCGCCGGCAACCAGTCTCGCCACCTTCAGTTCGGTTGCCGTCAGGGAATCCCAGCCGGCGGACGGGCGTCGCCGTGGTCCGCGTTGGCCTCGGCGCACGCCGAGCGGCCGGGCACGTGCGTCGGCCCGGATCACGTCCCACGCGGCGCCCAGGGTCAGGTACACGTCCACGGCTTTGGTGACCGTGCGCAGCGCCGCCGCCCGATCGTCGCCGGCCATCAGCATGGCGGCGTCCTCAAGGGCGTTGCCGAATTCCAATGGACGTCCGGACTTGTCGAAGTGATCGGCGACGGCGAGCACGGTGTGCGCGTCGCCGGCCAGCAGTCCTTGGCACCACTGGGCTACCGCCGCCTTGTTCGGCATCGGTTCGCGCTCGCCGTCGGCCTCGATCTCGATCAACCTGGCGGCGGTGCGCGCCGTGTCCGGTTCACCGAGTGCCATGGCCAGCCGGACGAGCTGCGGCGACCAGCGTTGCCGCCAGGTCTGATACTTCTCGGCCCGCTCGGGATCGAGGGTTTCCTTCAGCACGGCGAGGGCCTGCTCGGGAAGCCCGGCCCGCTCCGCGGCCAGGGCACGGGCCCGGACCAGCAGGATGGAGTCGGCCTGGGTGAGGTGCTGCTCGACCGCGACGGTGTCGTCGCGGTGCCCGGCGATCAAGGGTCGGCAGCCGCCCACCCGCTCCCACAGTTCCGGCCACGCGTCCCGTGCGGGCAGATGCTCGGCCGCCGCCTCAAGCGCGGCGATCGCGTCGTCCCAATGGCCGGAGGCGAACAGGCAGTCAGCCGCCGTGGTGTAGACGGTGCACAGCCGAGGCGTCCCGATCCGCTCACCCAGGTCGATCGCTTCCCGCATGGACGCTTGCGCCTGCGGCCACTGGTCGAACTCGGCGAGGAAGGCGGTCTGGTTGATCAGCAGCAGCTGCCGCAGGTCGGCAGTTCGCGGATCGTCGCCGATCACGGTCAGGCCCCGCCGGATCGCGCGCAGCCCGGCGGCAGTGTCCCGCTGCCGCAGGCGCACCTGGCTCACCTCATGCAGCGCGTGCCCGATCGCCACCGGGTCACCTGAACGCTCCGCCTCGGCCAGCGCCTCGTCGACGGCCTCCGCGCTGTCTCGACGGCCGTAGCGCCGGCCCCTGGCGCTGACGGCCAACAGCCGAGCTCGCCACGTCGGCGGGGTCGCTGCGTCCTCCAGCGCCGTGTCCACGACCCGCCTCGCCTCGGCGAACAGCCGTGAGCGTTGCAGGGTCCGGGCCAGCGTCCAGCTCATCTCGGCGACCAGATCGGGCTCGTGGGAGTATGCGATCACGTGCCGGGCCAGCCGCTCGGTCTGTTCGCGGTGCCCCAACGCGAAGGCCGCGATCGCCAACAAAGCCTCCAGCCGGAACCGAAGCGGGTCGTCCGACGGCAGTTGGTCCACCGCCGATTCGAGGAGCTGCGCGGCAACCTGCGGGGCCTGTTGCGTCAGCGCGGCCCCGCTGCGCACAAGCCAGTCCGGGATCCAGCCGGTCAACGCGTCAGGCGCAGCCAACAGCTGGGCGGCGACCCGCCCGGCCGGAGCGCCCGTGTTGACGAGTGCGCGCGCTGCCTCCTGATGTAGCGCGGAGCGGAGCCCGGCGGGGATCGCCGCGTACAGAGCCTCGCGGATCAACGGATGCCGGAACGCCAGCCGGTCGCCACGCTCGGTCAGAACGCCCGCCGCCATCGCCTCGTTCACGCCGTCAACCAGCTCGGTCGCCGCGCGGCCGGAGACCGTCGCGAGGTCGGCGACGGCGAACTCGGCGCCCAGCAGCGCGGCCAGCCGGAGCTCCTGCACCGTCGGGTCGGACAAAAAGCCCAATCTGTCGGCGATTGCGAGGTTCAACGACTCGGGTGCCCGTGCGGTATGCGAGATCAGTTCGACGATGTCATCGGATTCTTGCTCGACCTGGTGCTCCCTGACCAGGGCGTCCACCAGCTCGCGAACGTACAGCGGATTGCCGCCGGCCTGCTGCGCCATCGCCAGCAATCGAGGGCCCGCGGTGCCGACCATCCCGGCGACCAGATCGGCGATCCGCTGCGCCGGCAACGGTTTCAGGGTCATGACGTCGGCCCCGTACTCGACCAGCGTCCGACGCAGACTGGCTACCTGCGTCCGGCGCGGCACCGGCCGGGACGTCCCGACCAGCAGCAGCGGCAGCTGGTCGACGGCACGGCTGAGCCGGCCCCACACCAGCAGGCTCGCCTCGTCGGCCCAGTGCAGATCGTCCAGTACGAACACAACGGGCGACAGCGCGCACAACTGGTCGACGAGGACGAGCAGGCGCTCGAGGGCCGCCAGCACCGCGTCGCCGGCGGTGACCGGCCCCGGCGCGACATCCTTGGCGACGACGGCTGCCTGTTCGTCAGCGGCCAGGCAGTCCAGCAGGGCCCGCAACGGGAACCGGCAACCGAGCTCGTCGCCCACCGCCCACAGCACCCTACAGCCGCGATCTCGCGCGCCGGCCAACCCCATCGTCACCAGCGCTGACTTGCCGATGCCCGGTTCGCCCTCGACCAACACCGAACGCCCGCGACCGCCGACGACGCCGGACAGCAGCGCACGGAAAACGTCGAGTTCGGCCTCGCGGCCGACGAACACCTCCGCCTGCTGGCTCTGGCGCACGACGCGAGCGTAGTCCCGAACGGCGACGTCGTCTCGTGGCGACGGCACCTCAACGATCAAGCTGCCCCGGCGGCAAGGTCCCTCGGACAAGGGACACGAAGCCGGGCGTCGAAAGCTCCTGCGGGGCAAGCACATCAGCGGTCCGTGACAGGATCATGCCCAGCCACGGCCGGAGGTTGGCCGTGTCCCCGACCTCGACGTTGACTGAACCGTCTCGTTCCGGATTGCGTAGTCACCCCGGAGCCGAGTCACGCGAGGGCGGGGAGTGATATGACGGTTGCCAGCCGACCGAGCCTGGTACTCGCCGGGAGGTACCGGCTCGACGCACCGCTGGGGCAGCGCGGCGACGGCTGGTTCTGTCGGGCCCACGACCTGGTCCTGGACCGGCCCGTCACGGTCAAGATGTTCAGGTCGACGGTGGATCAGGCCGCCGCCCGCACGTTCGCGGCGCAGGCCAGGTCCCTCACCAGCCTGCGACACGACCACCTGGTGGCGCTGCACGATGGCGGCGTCGCCGACGGCCACCCGTACCTCGTGTTGGAATCGGTCGACGGATTCGATTCGCTCGACGTTGCGTGCGAGGAGCCGTTGTCCGCGGCGGACACCGCCGCCCTCGGCGCCGGGCTCGCCGACGCGTTGGCCCGCCTGCACGCAAAGGGCATCGTCCACGGCGATCTGACCCTCGCGAGCGTGCTGGTCGATGCGAACGGCCAGCGGCGCCTGGTGGGTTTCGGCTTCGGTGGAGCCGGGAACGGCACGGCATCGGCCGATGTGCACGCACTCGGGCTTGTGCTGCGGCAATGCCTGAGCGGGCCGGATGAGCCTGAGCCCGACGGCACGGTCCCGTGGCCGTTGGCCCGTGTGCTGACTGCGATGACGAATGGGGAGCCGGAGCGACGTCCGAGCGCGGCGGTGTGCGCCCACCGGCTCCGGCGAGCGGCAGCCGCACTGGAGCCCGGACGCTGGTCGCCGACCGCCGCGGCGGTGCAGCGGGGCCGGGCAGCCGGGCTCGCTCTCGTCGGCGGTCTGGTGACCGTCGGCGTGATCGCGGTCGCCCCCGCGTTCATGCCCGAAGACATGCCATCGATGGCCGCGCCCGTGCAGACAACGTCGTCACAGCCCCTGACACTCGACTCGACCGCCACCACGACGCCTCAGCAGCCGGTGCCGTACCAACCGCCGGCGACGAGCCGTCGACCGACGTCGAGCGAGCACCCCACGACGAGCGCGCTCCCGACGACGAGCACCCAGCTGACAACGACGGCTACGCAACCGCCGCCGGTCAGCGCCGATCCGACCACCGTGGCCCCGACCACCACCGAGAAGAAACCGCCTGGCCTGGCCAAGAAGCCGGGCGGGCTGCCGCCCGGATGGTTCAAGAAGCTGGTCGACTACTGGAGTTGGCCGTTCTGGTGAGCGGTTGCCGTCCCCTCGTAGGGCAACCGTGAGTCCGGTCCCAGCTGCGGAGGTAACTGTCCCAACGCTGTGGGAAGGTCGTTCGTGATCTTGTCCAGGTCCAAGAGCGGCATCGTGACCTCGTCGAGTCAAGGGGTCCAGGAGCGGCGTGCTTGAGCTCGACGAACGGAACAAGATCATAAAAAGAGGGTCTTCGCATGCTCTGAGCTGCGAAGACCCTCTTGACCGTCGGGACGACAGGATTTGAACCTGCGACCCCTTGACCCCCAAGTTGAATCCAGGGTCAGCGGCGTGCTCGTGCCCGTTCTCCAAGCTCACGTCCAAGTCTACTTGCCAAAGTAAAGGAGTCTGCTGTGCGACTCTTTGATCTTGGATGGAGATACGGGTGGAGGGTATTTTCTCGGCATCTGGACGTTGTGAGCTGATGGTGGTGCACATCCGGTCGGCTCGTGTCGCCGAACTGGAAGCGCTTCCAGTTCGCGCGCTGTATTCATTTACGGCTAGGGCTATTTTGCAAATCCCGAGATATCTTAGCCGGGTTTCCATTGGTTGGTTGGTTGGTTGTGTCGATTGTTGTAATTTTGTTGAGTTGTTTTTTGTTGCCGCGGATTGATGACGTCCTTTGGGGTTATTCGGGTGTAGTCGGTACTGGCGAGATGGTCTGCGGCGGTTTGTCAACTCGATCATGATTGCGGAGATTGATCAGATTGGAGCGCGGGTTGAACTTCGGATACATCTAGAACTGGAAGAGGTTCGGGAAGAATTCCTGCACGGTGGTGCGGGCGCGATCCTCGGTGAGGAGTTCGTGGGCGCCGAAGCGGAACACCTCGTAGTTGCTCAATCTAAGTTCGCGGTCGGCGCGCATGGTCTTCGCATACTTGGCGGTATCTGCCAAGTCGCCGGTTGCGTAGTGGTGTTTGCCGTCTACCTCTAGTACGGCGCGGCGGCCATGGGGCAGCAAGAGGAGGAAGTCCATGCGGAACGAGAGGAGGGCGTCGCGGCCGCGGGCCTGGACGGTCTTTGGGTCCCAGTGCAACCAGACCTCGGGCAGTAGCGCCGGGAGATCGGGGATCTGGGTGCCGAACAGGGTGTGATACTGGTGAAAGAGGTTGCGTTGCGGGGGCGAGTTGGCGGGCAGGGAGTCCAAGAGACGCTTGTAGAGAGTGTGCTTTGCCTCGGCGTTGTCATCGATGTTGCGTGAGGTCTGCCACCAGGTTTGAAGGTCGCGCCAGCGGAGGCCGTCGCGTCCGATTGGCCGGTCGTAGATGAGGACGCTGTCGGCGTTCGAGGCGATCTCGATGTTGTTATCGATGGCGTCGGAGAAGCGGAGGTCCGGCTTCGTGGACGAGGCGAAGATGAGGTTCTTCGGGCGTCCGTGGTGGGTTCGGGTGGAGACGACGGTGAACTCGGGGTAGCCGCCGTCGTCGCCGGTCTCGCGTAGTTCGAGACCGTGCTGGCTGAGGTGGGGGTTCACGGTGGTGACGAAGGCGCGCTGTTTGTCGACGTCTGGGACGACGCGGGCGGATGCCAAGCCTTCGAGGAAGCGGCCGAACCGCGCGTCGGTGGCCTCGTAGGCGCCGAGCTGTTCGAACAGCTCCTCGGTGGACCAGTCGGGGTTGCGGTATACGTGCTGGCGGAATTCGGCGATGAGACCGTGGCTGGTGTCGAGGAAGTCGTTCCATGGGCCTCGTTCCACCCAGAGATCCTCCAGCAGCTTGGTGAAGCGGTCAGGGGAGTGGACGAGCTCGTCGATGTCGAGAGCGCGGGCGATTTCTCGCCGTGTACGGCTGGGGATCGGTGCCGGAGTGGTGAGCGCCCACAACGCGTCCTGGATGACGTTGCGTTCCCGGAAGGTCAACGCAAGATACGTGAGGGTGTTGGCCGCGACCGCAGGTAGTGACACGTCTTCGGCGGCGTCGAAGCTCGCGGATGCCCGTTCGAATTTGTTGCCCTGCTCCTGCGACGGAGGCGTCGGCAGCCCGATGGCTTCGCAGGCATCCGCGAGCTCCCGATGCGTTCTCCCGGCGAGGTGCCCCGGTACGACCGCGAGGGCCTGGCAAAGCGCGGCCATGGCGGCGGTCTGCGAGCCATGGCGTGCCGGATTCCCGTTGATGGCGTCGGCCACACGAAGAACCGTACTCGGGACTACCGCGTGGACGACCAGAACGGGGCAGGAGGCGTGGTAGAGGGCGATTCTGGTGATGGGGCCGAGCGGATGCCGGCTGGACTGGCCGCCGGACAGGACGACGAGATCGGCGTCGGAGAGTTGCTCGTGAGGCTTTGAGCTGGAGTTCGGCGATGCGGATGAGGTACTCGGAAGTGTGTGCGGATCGCAGCTCGACGGGGGCGGCGCGGACGACGCGCAGGTGTAAGCGGTGGGCGGCGGCGCGGGTGAGGGCTGGGAAGTTGTCGGACCGCCGCTGACCATGGCGATGATGGTGCGGTCCTCGCCGTAGACGGCCGCTGGGGTCCCACGGACGACGTGGTTGTCGCAGTGGGCGCTGGCGATGACGAGGATGGGTGCTCGCCGACGCCGAAGTGGCCGTGCACGCGGCAGCGCTGGGCTGGGTGAACTGCTAGCGCAGTACGGTGTTGGCCGGCTGCTGGCATTTGGCGGCCGAGCTGGTTTGACCAGCCGGAGCGCGACCTTGTCGCTTGGAGTTAGCGGTACCGGGACGCAGGTGGTTCCGTGCATCGCAAATTCACCTGATTGTGTTTCGAACGGACTCAGTCGGCTTACTGGTTGGTAACGGATCGGGATCGCGCTAACACGGATGAGCGGCGTCGCGAAAACGCGGACAGCAGTTGGAAACAGAGTGGTGGTGGACAGTGCCACCTGTTGTCATGTGGAGAGTGACAGATGCGTATCAGCAGGGTGCGGGTCGTGAACTTCCGGAATTTCCGCGACCTGGTGATCGACCTGTTCCCGCAGACAGCGGTGCTCGTGGGGGAGAACGGCATCGGGAAGTCGAACCTCCTGTACGCGCTGCGCCTGGTGCTCGACCCCGACCTCCCGGACAGCGCGCGGCGGCTGCGGGCGGAGGACATCTGCGAGTATTCGGAGGAGACGCTGGCCGGCGGCGTGGAGGTCCGGGTCGAGATCGAGCTTGCCGAGATCGACGGCGACCGCGCCGCGGAGGCGGCGCTGGACGGCTGCTTCGTCGACGTGGACTCGCTGACCGCGAGCGTGAAGTACGTCTTCTGCCCGCTGGTCGATCCCACCACGTTGGGACGCGACCTGAGGCGCGACGACTATGACTTCAAGATCGTCGGTGGGCTGAATGACAAGGAAGTCGGCCGACACATCAGGCGCGACATCTCGCTGAGCGTACTGCCTGCACTCCGCGACGCGGCGGAGATGTTGTCCCGCAGGCGCAACTCCCCACTGCAGGAGCTGCTCGAGTCGCGCCCGCCTGACGCCGCCGTGCTGGCCGAGGCGAGCAAGGGCATCGAGGTCGCGATGGCGACCCTGGCCGAGGACGAGCGGATCACTGGGGTTGCGAAGGGCATCTCCACGCGCTTGGAGAACATGGCCGGGCCGCAGATGGACGTGACGCCGACGCTCGGATTCGCACCGAGCGATCCTGACCGACTGTTGAGGTCGATCCGGCTGTTCGTCGACGCGAAACGGTCGCGCACGGTGGGGGAGACCTCCACCGGCAACGCCAACGTGATCTACCTCTGTATGCTGCTGGAGCGGCTCGCGGCCCGCAAGGCCCTCGACAAGGTGGTCGAGACGGTCCTGGCCGTTGAGGAACCCGAGGCCCATCTGCACCCGGTCCTCCAGCGGCAGTTGTTCCGATACCTGCTGGGCAGTGGCACTCCGCTCGTGGTGCCGACGCACAGCCCCCACATTGCGGCGGTGACCAAACTCGGCTCGCTGGTGTTGCTGCGCCGTGACGAGGACGGCGCCACGGTCGCGGCGACCACCGCGAACGCCAGGCTGGACAAGCGCCAGGAAGCGGACATCGAGCGTTACCTGGATGTGAGCCGGGCGGAGCTCTTGTTTTGCAGGGCGGCCATCCTGGTCGAGGGCATCGCCGAGGTCTACGTCATTCCGGCACTCGCCCGTGCGCTCGGCTTCGACCTAGACGCGCACGGTGTGATCGTGGCCAACGTCGCCGGCGCGGACTTCGCTCCGTACCGGCGACTGCTCGGCACCGCCGCGTTGAACATCCCCCACGTGATCTTGACCGACGGCGATCCGATGAGCGGCGACGATTACGTGCACGCCGGTCTGAAACGGGCCTCGAAGCTCGCACCGCTCGCAGAAGCAGCGAGCGAACTCGAGGTTGAGCTCGGCCAGTTGGTGGCGGAACGCGCTCTCGGCGATGCAACCGCCATGAGGAAGCGAGTAGCCGGCTGGGACGTGTTCGTCGGCACCATCACGCTGGAGATCGACTTTGCTCCGCTGCTCGCTGGCCAGATGATCGCAGCACACAGCGAACTCGGGATCAGCGACGACCTCCAGACGAAGTTCCACGATGCGGTCAGGGCGGTGGCGGCAGGCAAGGGCACCGATGCCGATCGTGTCGAGTTACTGCGCCGCGTCAAGTACGTGGGCAAGGGACGTTTCGCGCAGCGGCTGGCGGCCCATATCGATGACTCGGCTTCGGATATTGAAGGTCTCGTGCATTTCCTGGACGGGGGAGTGCCGGGAAACGAGCTGATCGGCCGCCGCGCGGATGGGTATGTGTTGGCGGCCCTGGACCGGATCTCGATGCAGGTCCGCGGTGTCGGTTTGCTTGATGTGGAGTCGACGTGATCGGTCCGCTGCCGACTAATCCAGTGCTTGCCGCCGAGCTCCTCGCGCTAAACGACGACCAGCGTGAGGCCGCTCGCCACGACGGGAACATCGTGGTGTGCGCGGGCCCGGGTTCAGGTAAGACCCGGACGCTGGTGGCGAGGACCGGCTATCTCCTCGACACCAAATTGTCGGCACGACAGGGAGTCGCGGCCATCACCTACACCCGCCAAGCGGCCGCGGAGATCAGGACGCGGTTGGCGGCACTCGGCGTTCAGCCCGGTCGACGGTTGGCCTGCGGCACCTTGCACAGCTGGTGCCTGTCGACGATCCTGCGGCCGTTCGGGCCGCTCGTCGGACCACATCTGCCGGGCAACGGCGACGTCCTGGAGGAGACGGACCCGGAATGGGTGGCGCTGCTGAACGATGCCTTCATCGAGGTCGGAGCATCGTCCGACGTTCAGCAGGATCCGACAACGGTGAACAGAGCGCGCCGCGAGATCGCCGCCGGCTTCCTCGACGAGGACACCGACGTGACGACGAGGGCGGCGGCGGCGTTCGACCGGTTACTACTGGCGGACGCCAAGTGGGACTACGACGCGATGATCACGCAGTCGCTGGCGATCCTCCGCGACAACGCGAAGGTTGCCCACCTCGTCGCGAACCGCTATCCCGAACTGATCATCGACGAGTACCAGGACCTCGGGCCCGTGCTGCACTCCCTCGTGCTGCTGCTGCACGACGCCGCCGACGTCGAGGTCAGCGCGTTCGGTGATCCAGACCAGTCCGTGATGGGCTTTAACGGAGCCAATCCCCGCTATCTCAACGAACTCGTCGGGCGCGACGACTTCCGCCGTTTGTCGCTCGACCTGAACTACCGCTGCGGCAGCGCCATTGTCGCGGCCAGCCACGCCGTACTCACCGAGGAGCGGACCTACCGTGCCGACCCCACCCGCGAGGACCAAGGCGTCATCGAGGCAGTCTCCGTCGACGGCGGATTGGCCGAGCATGCCGAGGCCATGGTCGGCAAACTCGACGAGCTCGTGACGTCGGGTGTTCCAAGGCACCGGATCGCAGTTCTGTACCCACGCAAAGGGTTGTTGCTCAACGCGATCATCGAGGCCCTCGACCGCAGCGTGCATAGCTATACCCACGAACGTGACAAACGGCTCCCGAAAGGAGCGATTGCCGACTTCATCCGCGCCTGCGCGGCACGCGCGATTGCCGGGCATCAACCTATTGGACTGCCGGACACCCGCACCTCAGTGACCATCGCCACCCTCGCCGAGCTTGCCGAGGCGCACCTCCAACTCCGTCGGACAAGCGGACTGCCCGATCCACCCGGTCGTCACGTCGAACGCCGGCTCGCCGAACTGCTCAACACCGACGACCCCAGCGGCGAGCCGCGCGCCGACTGGCTTGGCGTTCTGGCGAAAGGACTGGAGCTCGACGTCATTGCCGAGGCCAGCCCAGCTCGTCGCGAGCGCAGCGCGGCGGCAGGCTTCAGGAAAGCTGGAAATGCTCACGACCTGACGGTCGGCGAGATCGCGACCGGCCTGCTACGCATCGATAAGATCACCGTGACCACCTACCACAGTGCCAAGGGACGCGAGTGGGATGTCGTGGTGCTGCCCGGGCTCGTCGAGGGGATCGTGCCGAAGCTCGCCTGGTCTCCCGTGCACAAGCGCTATCTGGAGCCGCCGCCCGAGCAGCTGGCAGAGGATCGCCGTGCCTTCTATGTCGCAGTCACCCGGGCCAAGAAGGCCGTGGTGCTGTTGTACGGCCGATACTGGCTCACGCCGTGGGGCCAGCCGAATACCTATGGCGTGTCTCGGTTCGCGCAGGACATCCGGACGCAGCTGAAGGCGGACTAGCCACTTTATGTGCGTATTACTCAATTTCTGACACTGCGGATCTGTGCCGGCGTCGGCCATCGAGGTGGCCGAGCCCAATCCCGCCGCGTAGCGGCCCATCGAACCCGATGCTGGGTCGCCGGCCGGTCTCCCGAGACCGGTCGGCGACCGGCAACACCCTGTTTCCGCTGCTTGGGCCGATACACCGGCATCCTCGCTGAACCCTCTGAACCCGACCAGATCGAACGTCTTGCCATACGCCGACGAGACCGTCTTGGCGGAGTCCTCAACGAATATCGACGCGCCGCTTGACCTGCATGGACCTAGTTTTCGGCACGTACAGGGTGCAGGAGTTGCGCCGCGAATAGCTCGACCGCACTCTCATCTGGAACCAGCGCCACCTCCTGCGCGCGCTGGGCGAGTTCGGGGACCATCACAATTGGCACCGCCCCCACCAAGCTACGGATCAGGCAGCGCCACTTCGTCCGGTCCGGCGACCAGTGACCGATCCGGGAGGGGCTGCAGGCCTGGACGTACGCCGATACGACCGTCTCGGGGGAATCATCCACGAGTGCCGACGTGCTGCCTGACCTACGTGAACGTAGTTTTCGGTAGGCGCAACACCATAGCCAGTCCACGCAAGATCGGTGACGTCGTCAGAGCCGCACTGGCGCTGACCCATTTCGAACATGGACGACGGACCTGAAAGTCGCTGAGATCACGTCAGTGAATCCAGACTGAGTTTGACATCCTCTGCTTCGGGTGCTCCTAGCTCCTGATAGATCGCCAAGGCTTGAAGAAGGTGGTCGCGTGCTGAAGCTGTGTTTCCGGCAATGCGAAATGTAGTGCCGAGATCGTGCATGGTCCAGGCCTGGCCCCAGCGATCACCTTCCGTCTTTCGTAGGGCGAGGGCTTGGTTGAGAAACTTGAACGCGCCCTCGAGGTCTCCGCTGTCGCGATAAGTTGCGCCTAGGTTGTTGAGAGCGTTGGACTCTGTTACGAGATGTCTGGTTGCTTGTAGCAGCGGAATTGCTTGCTTCAGGTAGGCTTCGGCTTTGGCGTAATCGCCCATGTTGCGCCAGAATTCGCCGATGTTGTTCAATGCGTATCCTTCAAGCGTGCTGTTTCCCCAGTCGCGCGCATCGTTGAGGTTTTTCTCGTAGTGGTAGCGTGCGGCCTCCATTTCTCCTGCCCAGAAGTAAGTGCAGCCTAGTCCGCGCTGCACGGTCAATTTATCCTCTTGATCGCCGATCTCTTCGAATGTTGACAGTGCGGACCTCTGGAGTTCGATGGCAACGCCGTATCGGCGCTGGTGGGCGTGTGCGATTCCTAGGCTATAGCGACACCATGCCTCGGCGTGCAAGTCGCCCAAATTCTGAGCGGCCTTGAGACCGAGTTGCCCCATGGGGAACCAGTCGGGCCAGCGCTTGCGGACTTGAGAAGCCCTGGCTGCGCAGATCGCAATCTGCCAGGCGATTTTCTTGTTTTCCGACGATGCTGCTGCCTGTTGGACGTAGGCCCTGAGGTTAGCGATTTCAAGATCGAACCAGGCGAGGGCGTGCGCACGTGATGTGAAATTCATCGGTTGGATATCGTAGCTGGTGATGCCGAAGTCGTCGGTGCTGGCCCACTGGACGGTAAGCGCCGCGCTGTAGCAGGTTCGCGCATACCACGAGCTGATGCGATGGATGGCGCTGGCGCACCCGGTCGGCGTTTCCTCGTGTTCGGCCTGGCTGGCCGCGTAGTACTTGACCAGGTCGTGGAGCCGATACCGATCCTTGCCGGATTGATCGAGCAGACGGGCGTCCACAAGGGTGTCGAGCCGGCTGACTGCCTCCTCGACGGTGATATCGGCGAGCGCGGCCGCGGCGGCACTGCTGATATCCGGTCCGGCGTGCAAGCCGAGCAACCGGAACATGTGGCGTGGGCCGTCCGCGATCGCGTTGTATGACCAGGAGAAGGCGGCGGGAACCGACGCGGCGTCATCGAACGGCGCCGCGAGGACGTGGAGCGGGTTCTTCGCGGCCTGCAGCTCGGCGGCAAGATCCCCGAGCGTTGAGTAAGGGCGTGCTGCCACGCGCTCGGCTGCGATGCACAATGCCAACGGGAGACCACCACAAAGCTGGACGATGTGGCTCGCCGCCGCTGGATCCGCGGCTACCCGGTCCGTCCCCGCGATGCCGCCGATCAGCTCCAGGCCATGTGATGTCTCGAGAGCCTCGAGTGAGATCCGGGATGCGCCGTCGCGTGCTGTGAGTCCACCCAACCCGTTTCGGCTCGTGACGAGGACAAGGCATGTCGGGCTGCCTGGGAAGAGGGGGCGAACTTGCTCCGATGTGGCGGCGTTGTCCAGAACTATGAGCGTCCGTTTGTGCATCAACAGGCTCCGGTACATCGCCATCTGGTCGTCGATGTCGGGCGGAATGAAACTCGGATCGACGCCGAGGCCGCGAATCAGGTGGGCCAGCGCCTGATTTGGCTGCATGGGAGGGTGTGCGGGGTCGAATCCACGCAGATTGACGTACAGCTGACCATCGGGGAAATCGCCCGCGACCTGATGGCCGAAATGGACGGCAAGTGTGGTCTTGCCAATTCCGGCCACGCCGTTGATAGTGGCGAGTCGAGCGCCGGTCTTCAGCTTGTCGAGCAGGGCCAGGTCCTGCTCGCGGCCAGCGAAATTTTGCACGTCGCGCGGTAGTTGGGCCGGGGTTTGCGGAGTTGGGTGGTATGCGTGCGCGGTTGATGCGATTCCGGCGTTTGGCTTGCTCTTCGGAATGGCTTTAGGATGGCCGGGGACTCGTATCCAGCCGAGGGTGTCCGTCTCTTTTACCTGAACCCGGATTTGTGTGTACGAGGAAGGGTTGGATTCTGTGTGGTGACGCACGACTTCATCGTAGAACCAGTTGGAGACAATGAAGGCGAGTGGGCAACTTGATGAAGCAAGTGCTCGCCTGAGAGGAGATGCCTCCAGGAGGCGAAAAGTGTTGTTTATTGCATGACCTGTGACTCCGTGGGTGTCGAAATGAATTTCGCCTGCGTGAATCGCCATGCGAAGGCGAATTTGGCCCTCCGGACTGGAGAGTCTGTTGTGTTCGCGGAGGGCTGTGACCAGGCGTTCGGGAACGGCGGTCACCAGGCGAGCCTTCGGTGCCTCCGGCGAGATGAGAACCAGCGCGCCGTCGCCACAGTCATCCGATGTCCAGAGTGTGCGTTCGATTCCCGCCTCGTCAAATGCGCGGCCAAGCGCGCGGTACATCCCCTGTCGGATAACGAGTCGGTCGGAATTGGTTCGGCCGGGATCGCCGAATTTCTCCACGTCGACGACCAGGATTGCGCGATGAAGCGCTTGAACGTGCTGCTGCACGGCCTTACCCCCAAGGACGCACTGCGCCGTCGGTGCGCAACAGTTGGACGTGCTTCAACCGGCACTACGGAACAGCTTGAACGAGTCAGTGACTGGCTTGGTTCATGTTCGCGCACAGCACTGGTGGTTGCTGCCGCCAGCGCTGAGTGACCTGGTTCCGTCGCCGAACGGCTGGTCGTTGTCAGTGAAACTATAAGTTGATGTCCGCCGAACCTACCGCACGCCGAGTGCACGCGATGACCAAGGAACGCGCGATGAGTCAGGAGATGTGGAGGTGAGCGTGGATGCTGGACCAGCGGCGTTGCGCCGGGCCGAAACCTTGTTCATATCCTTGAACGCCTGCCGGCGGAATCACCGCGCTCGAGGCGTTGATCGAGCCGCGGGAGGTGGGGGATCCGGTGTCCGCGCTGCGCTGGACCACCGCCTCGCTCCGGGATCTGGCCTGGGAGTTGACCGAGGCGGGGCACCCGGTCAGCGCCCAGTCGTCGGTGACCTGTTGCGCGGTATGGGTTTCAGCCTGCAGGGCATGGCCAAGACTCGGGCCGGTGCCCAGGTGCCCGACCGCGACGCGCAGTTCCGGCACATCAACGCCGATGTCCAACGGTTTCTGACCGAGGGCCTGCCGGTGGTCAGAGTGGACGCGAAGAAGAAGGAGCCGATCGGAGACTTCGCCCGCTCTGGGCGCAGCTACCGGGCCCGCGGTGAAGCCGATCACCGCGCCGGACCACGACTTCACCTACCCGGACACCCCGATCGCGATCCCGTACGGCGTCTACGACCTCGGGCGTGACACCGGCTGGGTGAACGTGGGCACCGACCGCAACACCGCCGCGTTCGTGGTCGAGTCCATCCGCTGCTGGTGGTACACACAAGGCCGACTCGACTACCCCGCAGCGACCCGACTGCTCATCACCGCGGATGCCGGCGGGGCGAACTCGGCGGACTCCACGCTGTTCAAGATGAACTTGGCCGCCTTCGCCGACCAGAGCGGGCTGTCGGTCACCGTCGTGCATTTTCCGCCTGGGACTTCGAAGTGGAACAAGGTCGAGCACCGGCTGTTCTCCCGCATCACCCACAGCCTGCGCGGACGCCCGCTGACCACCCACGAGGTGCTGCTTCAGTCCATCTCGGCCACCCGCACCAGAACCGGGTTGACCGTGAGCGCAGTGCTCGACGAGAACGACTACCCCACCGGCCGCAAACTCACCCGAGCCGAGCGCACGGCAGCCGAGCAACGCGTTGAGCGTCGCGCCCGGCCTCCTTGAAGAACACCTCGATCGCGCGTCGCACGGTCCGGCTGTCCTGGTCGGCGACGATCTGGACGTCGAACTCGCCGATGGTCGGCGACTTTAGGGCTTTGGCAAGGTGCTGGGCGTCGCCGGCTGCGCCGGGCAGCTCGTTGAACCGGCCATCGTCGTACAGCTGGTTGGCGATGATCAGCCCCCGTTGCGCGACGAGCTCATTCGCGTGACGCCGCCGACGGCGTGGCATCGACACGCGCGACCCATCGCGTCTGGTCCTCAGTCCGTTCCACGGGCGCTGCTCCTCGCGTTGGGCGTCGCGTCGGACCATCATCCACCAAGGGCGTTCGTCAGGCGTTGGGCGTGGCCACTGAGTCGCGCGCCCGGATCGGCATCGGCACGCGGTGCGTCTCGCCCCACCGGTCCGGCCGTCACGATGCCACCGGTGACACCGTGGAAGACTCCCAACTACAACGCCGCCCCGGCCCGCAGACTCCGGTCGAGCCGACGCACGACTCGACCGAGCTGGCCGTTGTCGAACTGATCGTCGAACCGCCGGCCATCGTGACCGAGGACGGGCCGACCATCTCGGTGGAGGACACACCTCTTGTGCCGATGCTCCGGCACCGCTCTTGGCACCGTCGACGCCTCGCGTCTATCTCCGCTCGACGCAGTCGACGCTGGCGCCGACTACCACCGCTCCCTGGTTCGCCCTGCTGACCGGCTTTATGTCGCTGCCCTGGGGATGGCGGCCATTGGGCCATTCAGGTGCACGTCGCGGGTCGCCGTACCGCGGCTGGCGGTGCGGTCGATACTGCCGTGAACAGCGCGTGTCGAGGCGGAAGTGGGTCCGGGTGATCGAGTCGGACGGAGTTGGCGACGCCGAGCCCCAACCTGCGCATCGGGCCACCTTCGACGTCAACCGCAATACCGCCGCCCAGATCGGCGACGGCAACACCGTCAACATCATCCAGCCGCCGTTGCCGTCGGTCGACTGGCCCGTGCGGGTCGGACTGCCCTCGCGGCTGGCCGACCGCTACCAACCCCGCGAAGCCGAGCAGGAACTGTCCGATGTCTTGGCGTCAGGCGAGGTGGCGGTGTTGGTCGGGGCCAAGCAGGCCAGTGGAATTGTGCTGTCCGGCCTGGGCGGCGTCGGCAAGTCCCAGCTGGCCGCCAATTACGCGTGGCGGGCGTGGCCCGACCCGGCGATGGACCTCGTCATCTGGATCAACGCCGCCTCCCGCGACGGCATCCTCTTCGGCTACGCCGACGCCGCGACCCGAATCCTCCGCGACCTCGACCCCCTGATCGCACAGCGGCCCCCGGAGGACGTGGCCCTCTCCTTCCTGAACTGGCTGTCTGCCACCGACCGCCGGTGGCTGATCGTCCTTGACGACCTCCAGGACCCTGCCGGCCTGCGGGCCCTCTGGCCGCCCACCACGGGCCAAACCGTGGTGACGACTCGACGCCGCGACGCTGCCCTGGGCCGCGAGGACCGCCACGTCATCGAGGTCGGCGTCTTCACCGAAGAGGTCTCGCTGGCCTACCTGACCGCCAAGCTGCCAAGCCACGCCACCACCGAATCCGACCGTGAACACCTGCGCCTCCTCGCCGCCGACCTTGGCCACCTCCCACTCGCCCTCGCCCAGGCCGCCGCCTTCATCGCCGACAACCCCCTGATGTCTGTCACCAACTACCGCAAGCGCTTGTCCGACCGCAAAGCCTTGGCGCAGGCCCTCCCCGACGACGCCAGCCTGCCCGACGAGCACCAAGCCACCGTGGCGGCGACGTGGTCCTTGTCGATCGACCGTGCCAATGCCCTGACCCCGCAGGGCTTTGCGCGACCGCTGCTCGAAATGATCAGCCTCCTCGACCCCGCCGGCGTCCCGGCCGAGTTGTTCACCACCGACATCGTCCTCGCCTTTCTGGCCGCCGTCACACCGGCTGAAGCGGATCCCGACCTCGTCCGAGACGGACTGAGCTGCCTCCATCGCTTCAGCTTGATCACGTTGGACCGCACCCAACCAGCACGCGCCGTCCAAGCCCACGCCCTGGTACAACGCGCTGTCCGTGAGAACCACTTGACGGGGAAGATCACCGATCTTGCTCGGGCGGCAGCCGGTGCTCTCATGGAAGTCTGGCCTGAGATTGACCGCGATGCGGAACTCACCAGAGCACTCCGATCCGCCTCTGCTGTCCTGCACGCTGTCACCTTCCCAGCGTTGTGGGCCACGGATGGACACCAACTGCTCTTTCGGGTGGGTAATTCGTTGAGGGAAGGGGGACTCGTGGCTGCTGCGACGGATCATTTCCGTCGCGTACTGGTCGAGGCGGACAACCACCTGGGCGCGGATCATCCGCACACCCTGATCGCTCGCAGCTACCTCGCCGTACTGAGGTCAGAGGCGGGTGATCTCAACGGGGCAATCGCTGAGGCGGCGGCGGTGCTCGAAGATCGTCGACGTGTCCTGGGCGATGATCACCCCGACACGCTGGTCGCTCGCAATAATCTCGCAGCTTGTCGGGCAGAGGCGCGGGATTTCGTGGGAGCTGTCGCCGAGCACACGGGGGTGCTTGAAGATCGTCGTCGCATCTTGGGCGATGATCATCCCAGCACGTTGAC
Organism: Kutzneria chonburiensis; assembly: GCF_028622115.1. Taxonomy (NCBI): domain Bacteria; kingdom Bacillati; phylum Actinomycetota; class Actinomycetes; order Pseudonocardiales; family Pseudonocardiaceae; genus Kutzneria; species Kutzneria chonburiensis. Next base: position 2,926,511 of record NZ_CP097263.1, on the reverse strand, counting down.
CTCGCGGAACAACCTGGCCATGAGCCGTGGTGAGGCGGGAGATTACGCGGGCGCGGTCGTCGAGTTCGAGCGCTTGCTTGCAGATCGCCAGCGTGTGCAAGGTGATGATCATCCTGACACCTTGGCCGCCCGCAACAACCTCGCCACCGCCCGGGTCAAGGCAGGGGATATCGATGGTGCGGATGTCGAGTTCCAGCTTCTGATCCAGGACCAGGTACGCCTCCTGGGCGCAGACCATCCAGCCACCCTGGGTTCCCGACACAACCTCGCGGCTTGTCGTGCGGAGGCCGGCGATGCAGCGCGCGCTGTAGCAGAGCTTGAACGTCTGCTTGAGGATTGCCGCCGGCTCATGGGTGACGATCACATTGCGACCCTGGTGGCTCGTCACAGCCTGGCCGGTTGGCGCGGCGACGCGGGCGATATCGAAGGCGCCGTGGCCGACTTCGAACGTTTGGTCCATGATCGCCGGCGTGTGCTGGGCGACGATCACCCCGACACCTTGACCACCCGCAACAATCTGGCCTACTGGAGGGCTAGGGCGGGGGATGTAGCGGGCGCGATAGCTGAGTTCGAGCGACTGCTGGAGGACCAGGCACGCATCCTGGGCGCTGACCACTCCAGCAGCCAGGTCACTCGCGACTTTATTACGAAGCTACGAGGGGCGCTGCCCGAACCGGGGCGCGACGACTTGTGACCGCAGGACAGGTGTTCGCGTAGTTGGTGACCGCGGTCACCGTCTTGGCCGTTCCGTGCGTCAATCCGTCCCCGCAGGACACGTGGGGGATATCCCCCTGGTCAGCTGTTGGCGTTTCGTAGGTGTGCTTGGTGTGGTGACCTAGGTAGGCCGAACACGCACGGCACGAAAGGTGGTCCGGAGCGATGACCAGGATGCTGGCGATGGACACGGTGGCGGGGAGCCCGCAGGTCAAGGCATGGTGTGGCCGGCAAGCTCATCCGAACCTGATTTAGACCATTCGGGTGGGTGTTGGCCCTTGGCGTACCGACGAACCGGACGTTGTCGATACTGCCCGTGACCAACCGTCTCGAGACAGGAGCGTCACAGGTGATCGAGATTGTGCTGGCGGCATTGACGGCGGGTGCGACGGCCGGGCTGACCGACACCGCGTCCAGCGCGGTGAAGGACGCCTATCGCGGGCTGCTGATCCTGACCCGGAAAGTCTTGCAGGGCAACAGCTCTCACGACGACGACGTGCTGGAGGGCGAGCTGGTGGACCCCCAGCAGCACCAGGAGGCGCTGACGAAGGCCCTGACCGCCGCCGACGCCGGCTCCAACGAGGACCTCGTTGCCGCCGCTCGGCGCCTGCTGGCGCTGACCGACCCCGAGGGCACCAAGGCCGGCAAGTACACTGTCAACGTCCGTGACAGCAAGGGCGTCCAGGTCGGCGACGGCAACACCATGACCCTGAACTTCGGGCCCGACGCCTGACCATGACCCAGCTGCCGGCCGGCGACCCGGAATTCCCGCACCCCACCTACTGTGTGCAGGGCAGCTTCGGCGTGCAGGCCGGCACCGGGAACACCCAGTACATCAACCTGCCGCCGACGGCGCCGGTCACCTGGCCCGTCCGCGTCGGCATGCCGCCCCGGCTCGCCGACCGCTACCAGCCGCGTGAGGCCGAGCGTGACCTGTCCACGGTCCTGGCCGCCGGCGACACGGCCGTCCTGGTAGGACGCGCCAGCGGCGTGGTCGTGTCCGGCCTGGGCGGCGTCGGCAAGTCACAGCTGGCCGCCCACCACGCCTGGACCGTGTGGTCCGACAAGTCGGTCGACGTCGCGGTGTGGATCAACGCCGCCTCCCGCGACGCGATCCTCACCGACTACACGGACTTCGCCCAGCGGGTCCTGCGGGACGATGACCCGTCGATCGACCGCCGTTCCCCCGACGAGGCAGCGCCCATATTGCTGTCCTGGTTGGCTTCCACAACCCGCCGGTGGCTCATTGTGCTCGACGACCTCCAGGACCCCGCCGACCTACGCGACCTCTGGCCTCCCCACACCGCCGTCGGGCAGACCGTCGTCACCACCCGCCGCCGCGACGACGCCCTCCGGCGCTCCGACCGGCACGTCATCGAGATCGATGTCTTCACCGAGGCCGAGTCGATCGCCTACCTCACCGAGAAGCTCCCCGACCACGCCGTCACCGACGACGACCGCGCCGAACTCGCCGCCCTCGCCGCCGACCTCGGCCACCTTCCCCTGGCACTCGCCCAGGCCGCCGCCTTCATTGCCGACAAGCGCCTCATGTCCGTCGCCGACTACCGCTCCCGCCTGCTCGACCGCCGCCGCCAGCTAGCCCACCTCCTCCCCGACGACGGCGGCCTCCCCGACGAGCACCGCGCCACCGTCGCCGCCACCTGGGCCCTGTCCATCGACCGTGCCAACTCCCTTGCCCCACAAGGCTTCGCCCGTCCGCTGCTGGAGCTGATCAGCCTCCTCGACCCCGCCGGCGTCCCCGTCAGCGTATTCACCAGCCAACCCGTCCTGGACCATCTGGCCAGCATCACCGAGACCCCCGCCGACGCCGAAACGGTCGCCGACGCCCTGGCCTGCCTGCACCGCTTCAGCCTGATCACCTTGAGCCGCAACGAACCGGCCCGCGCCGTCCAGGTCCACGGCCTCGTCCAACGCGCCGTCCGCGACACGCTTGAGGCGGAGCATTTGACCGCACTCGTCAGTGTTGCGGCGAACGCGATCGTGGCCGTCTGGCCGTCGGTCGACCCCGACGGCCTGCTGACCACGGCCGTTCGCTCGGCCGCCATCACACTCCACACCAACACCACGCCTGCACTCTGGAGACTCGGTGGACATCCAGTATTAACCCAGGCGGGCCACTCCCTGGCCGAAAACGGCTTTGTGACGGCGGCGATCGACTTCTTTGACGAGCTGTCGCGTGAAGCAGCCACCGTCCTCGGCCCTGATCACCACGACACATTGGCCGCCCGAAGTACCCTCGCTGTGTCGCGGGGTGTGAAGGTGACCGCGGCGGCTGGGATCGCCGACCTCGAAGAACTACTGGTCGACCTCCGCCGGGCGCTAGGTAGTGATCACCCGACCACTCTGAGCGCACGCGTCAACCTGGCAGGATTGCGGGCAGACGTCGGTGGCGTGACCGGCGCGATCGCCGAGCTTGAGGGTCTGGTCGTCGAACTTAGCCAGATTCTCGGTGCCGACGACCCGAATACTCTCGGTGCGCGCATCAACTTGACTCGATTGTGGGGAGAAGCGGGTAACGCGGAGAGGGCGGCCGCCGAGACGGGGGATCTGCTTGTCGACCTTCGACGAGTGCGCGGCCCGGACCATCCGGAAACGTTCACTGCACGCAACAATTTGGCGATGGCGCGCTGGCGGCTGGGTGATCTCGCCAGTGCGATGATCGAACTCGAGCGCGTGCGTGCGGATCGTCAACGAGTGCTTGGCCCGGAGCATCCCAGCACTCTTCGCACCCGCGACAGCCTCGCACGCGTTCGCGCGGAAAGCGGAGACTTCGCTGGCGCGGTGGCAGACCTGAAGGGGCTGTTCGAAGCGCGAACAGTGCTGCTTGGCTCGGCTCACTTGGACACCCTGGCTACTCGAAACGATCTTGCCGACGCGAGATTGAAGGCCGGCGACACTGCCGCAGCGATCTCCGAGTTCGAAAGTCTCGTCGTCGACGTCGGTCGAGCCTTCGGTACCGATCACCCCAAGACTTTGCTCGCAAGAAACAACCTTGCCGTTTCTCGCGGCGAAGCGGGAGACAACCTTGGCGCTGTTGGAGAGCTCAAGGTTCTTGCGGTCGACGCCCTCCGAATCCTCGGGCCTGACGACCCTGCGGCCTTGACGATCCGGCACAACTTGGCGACCTGGCTGGCGGAGTCGGGTGAAACCGACAGCGCGATGGCTGAGCTCGGTCGGCTGGTCGAGGATCGCTCGCGGGTCCTTGGCTCTGGCCATCCGGACACTCTCGCCACTCTCAGCGACCTGGCGACCAGGCGAGCTGGAAGTGGTGACGTCACGGGAGCTGTCGCTGATCTCGAACGCGTACTCGAGGAAGGTCAAGCAGGCCTGGATCGCCGCCACCCCATCATGATGCGTGCGCGCAGCGATCTCATCGTCCGGAAGGCGGAGCTGGGTGATGTCGGCTGGGCGGTCCGGGAGATGGAACGCTTGGTTGACGATCAATCGCAATTGTTCGGCCCCGCCCATGTCGGCACTTTGAAGGCTCGTGCGTACCTGGCCGCCCTGCGCGGGAAGGCGGGAGAAACGGCGCTCGCGGCCAGCGAGTCCACCGCTCTCATGGTCGACCTTCTTCGCGTGCTCGGACCTGACCACCCGGATACCCTCGCCAACCGTGGAAATCTCGCCATCTGGCGAGCTCGAGCCGGCGACAGCCCGGACGTGGTCGTTGTGCTCGAAGGCCTGCTGATCGACCAGCGCCGGATACTTGGCCCGGACGACCCGGGAACGTTGACCACCCGCAACAACCTAGGACTCTGGCGTTCCCAGATGGGTGATCCCGCCGGCTCCGTCGCCGAGTTCGAGAGCCTCCTGGATGATCAGAGCAAGGTGCGTGGGTCCGACGATCCCAACGTGCTGATCATTCGAAGCAATCTGGCCACGCAGCGGGCCGCGGCCGGTGATCCCGCTCGGGCCATCGCCGAGTTCGAGGAACTGCTGCGGGACCAGCGCCGTGTGTACGGCATTGACCACCAATTTACTCGAAACACCCTGGTGGCACTTGAGGATCTGCGGGCAGCGATGCGAGCGGACAGCGAGCCGGACGAGTAGCGCGCTGGCGAAGGAGCGCGGTCAGAGCTGGTCGTTGAGGAGGGCTACGGCTACTTCGACGCGGGAGCGGCGGCCGGTGCGGGAGAAGATGCGGGAGAGGCGGCCTTCGACGCTCTTCTCGCTGGTGTCGAGGATGGTGGCGATCTGGCGGTTGCCCATGCCTTCGGCCACCAGGACGGTGAGGAGCTGCTCGTTCTCCTCCACAGTGGACTGTCGGCCAGGGATGGGGATGTTGTGGTCGCGCATGTGGTTGCGGACGGCGAAGCGGAAGAGGAGGGAGCCCATCTCGTCGACGATGGTGTAGGCCTCGGCGAGTAGGTGGGGATCGCCGACGCCGACGAGGACTAGGTCGTGGATGATCAGGGCGAGCTCGAAGGGCTTGTTGCGCTCGCGGGCGAGGCGGATGGCCTCGGGGGCGTGCGCGGGCTCGACGAACGCGCGGACTACGGCGCTGTAGGCCTCGGCGCGGGCGGTGCCGAGTTGAAGGGCGACGCGTTCGGCTTCATGGCGGCAGCGGTGGACGCCGTCGAAGTCGCCGGCGGCGACGGCGAGGCGGGTGGCGGTGTACCAGATCTCGTCGGTGCCGGCGGGGCTGCCGGTGCGGGCGTGTTCGAGCTCGCCGAGGAGCGTGGTGATCCAGGACTCCGCGACGGCAAGTAGGTGGGGAGCGCAGGTTCGGCGGCACGGGCGATGGCGAGGAGGTAGCGGGCGCGGGCGATGCGGCCGCGGGAGAGCAGGACGAGGGCCATCATCTGGATCATGGCGACCTGGCTCGGCCCGAAGCCGAACGCCGGCCCGCCGACGATGCAGCGGCGGGTCAGCTCCAGCGCGTGGTCGAACTCGCCGGTGCGCATGGCGAGCGGGCCTGCTCGGCGAGGCCGAGTCGGCTGGCCGGCACGTTGTCCTCGGCCAGTAGTCGCCGGGCTCCGGCGATGTCGCCCATGGTCAGTAAGATGCCGACGTACGCGTTGACCTGCTCGTGCCGGTGGCCGTCGACGTCGAGCCACGCGTGCATGGTGGCCAGGGTGCGGTTGAACTGCTCGACCACAGCGCGCGGGTAAAAGGATGGTGGGCGTCGCTAATTGCCATGTCGAGTGATTGGAAAGCCCTGCTCTGTGTGAATGCAGATTTAGATTTCAGTCTGCATGTAGGCATGCTTGGTCGGGTTTGCGTAATGCGAAAGATGTTCCGCAAAACGCGGAAAGCCTAGCCGCGGGGGCGGTTTAGGGTGCATCGGTGGCTGTTGGGTCGACGGTCGCGGCACAGCTTTCCCGGGACTCGTCTATTCGGATGAATTGCCGGTGAAGCGGCTAACGCTCGCGGCCGGTCCTGTCGATCCTTGACCGGTGAGCGGCGTGGCGGGCATGCCCGACGACGAGGACGTTCGGCGGTGACGGAGCTCGACCTGTTCTCCCCGGAGCCGGAACCGGAGCCCGACGCGGCTTTCCTCGATCGGCTCAAGGCGTTCATGGCCCCGGTGGCGCACCAGTCGGACGCGGTGATCAAGGATCCGGAGCTGCTGCGCTGGGCGCACGCGGTGTACGAGGCGTTCGGCGATCGCGACGACACCGGCGAGGGCCTGACGGTCGCGGAGATCGAGGCAGCCTGCGGACAGGCCGGGCCCGGCACGTTCGAGAGCAGGCTCGCGGTGTTCAAGGCGCTCGGCCTGGTCGCCGCGCCGCGAGATCAGGCATATCACCGGCGGCTGGTGTTCAGCACGACTGGCGTCGCCGCGTTGCTGCTGTTCGAACGGCTGCGGCGCGAGGGCGGCGTGCAGGAGATCCTGCTCCTGCTCGACCAGACCACGCAGGGGATCCGGGACGGACTGCTGGGACCTGACGACGTCGCGGCGAAGCTGGCCACGTTGCGGCGGGCGCTGGCCATCAACGCCGGCGAGCTCGCCCAGCTGCGCACCAGACCGGTGATGGAGCTGGTCGCGCAGCGCCGCAACCACCGGGCAGCCGACCGGCTGCTGTTCCAGGCCAAGACGCTGGTCGAGGTCGTGGAGACGCGATTCCCGCAGCTGAGCGCGGCCGGCGGCCAGTTGATCACCCAGGCGCTGCGCTACTCGGCGGCCGCCAACGAGCTGGTCGACCGGCTGCTGCGACAGGTGCGGGCCGAGCGGGACTTCTCCATGCTGGAGCCCGAGCAGTACCGAACCGCCGCGCTGTACTCGGACACCGAGGCGCTGGCCGCGGTGTTCGGCCGCACCGTCTTCGACAAGCCGGCGGCCGCGATCGGCCCGGAGCAGATCCTCCTCACGCTCGAACAGCATCGACCGCGTGAGGTGTCGCAACGCCCGCCCCGCCCGGTCGACCTGCCCACGACCGACGATCCCGTCGCACGGTCCCACCATCGGCGCGAGGCGTTGCGGCGGCGTCGCGCTGCCGCGGTGCAGATCCACCTCAAGGGCCAACCCGAGGTCGACCTCACCGCCGAGATCCAGGCCGCCGGCTGGCCGGGCGCCGCGAAGCTGGTCATCGACCTGCTGGCCGCCTCGGCCGACCCGGAGATCCCGGTCACGGTGACGTTGTCGACGGCCCTGCTCGTGGACGGCACTGCCTCCGTCACCTACCTCACGCCGCTCCGGCTCTGCCGCGCCACGAAGGACGACGACGATGGATGATCGCGTCCGGCTGGCCGCACTGCGCGCGTCCCGCACCCTGCCGATGCCCGAGGACGTCGACGAGTTGGCGGAGGTGCGCGTCGCCGCCGCGCGAGCCGGCCGGCGGCTGGTGGAGACGAGCTCCCGGGACGGCGCACCGGAGCTGGCCTTGGGCTGGCAGCAGGACAACGCCCTGACGCCGGACGACCCTGGCGGCCCGCCGAAACCGACCGAAGGCGAGATCCTGGCGCTGGCCGCCTGCCTGCGAGCGTGCTGGCCCGACCCCGACGAGCCCCTTTACCCCGGAGCAACGGCGTTGGTCTCCGATATCGCCGCCGCGTTGCGACCGCTCGGCATCAGTGGCGTGACCCGGTCACTCAATCGACTGGTGGTGCTCGGCTTTGTGCTGGTGGACAGCGGCACCGTTCGCCTCGGGCCGGACGTCGCGTTCTGGCGGGACGCCGACATCGCCTCGCTGCGGCGGGAGCACCACCAACTGCCGGCGGCGAGGGAGCAGGAGTGACCGACGACCTCATGGAAAGCCTGCCGCTCCAACGGCAGGCCGATGTGCTGGCCGCGCTCGCGGCCGTCGAATCCGCGCATTTCCCGGTGCCGGCCAAGGACTTCCGCGCGCTGCTCGAACCGCCGCTGCGCCACGTCCTCGAACAGCTTCTGCACCGCGCCGGCCGAGTGCTGATCAAGGTCGGGCCCGGTTACGTGTCCGGCTACGACGACCAGGTCGCGGCCGAACTCGCCGACCTGGGCATCGGCATCCTGACGCCGGAACAACGGGCCGTGCTGACCATGGTGCTGCTGTTCACCGTGGCCATCCCGCGCGCCGAGGGACACCTGCGCGGCGACGACATGTGGACGAGCGAGCATCCCGTGTCGCCGCAGCTGCTTGAGACCGGCACCCTGCAAGCCACGGTCGTGCGCACCGCGCTTCGTGACCTGGGCTACGCCGGGCTGATCAGACGGGTGGCGAACGGAATCGTGCCCGGCCCGCAGTTCCTGCGGCTGACCTCGCGGGCCACCTCGGTGCTGTTCGAGGAACTCGTCCTGCTCGCCGAACCCCAGGGCGATCTCGCGCTGTCGATCCGCCGGGAGCGCGGCCGACCCGCCCCATCGCACGAGGAGCATCCCGCGTGACCGAAATGCAGTTCCTGCGGCGCACCGCGAGCAGGGGTGTCGTCGGCTCCCGGCAGCTGGTCGCCGTGCAGACCTTCGACGTTGCCCGGCTGACCAACCACGTGATCCCGATCGTGCCCGGCACCTTCGTCGCGGTGTCGGGCCAAGGTCCCCAGGGTGACTCCAACGGCTCGGGCAAGACCAGCTTCCTGGCCGCTGTGTCGATCCTGCTCGCCGATCCCCAATGGCGGCTGGACACCCAGGGTGGCAAGTCGGCGGCGGGCGTGCTGTTCCGGCCCGAGTCGGCCGGCGTCGACCCGGCGCAGCAGATCCGGCCCGCGACCTACGGCTACATCGCCGGCATGTTCGCGGACCAGGACTCGCCGGCCGACTCCGCGTTGACTGTCTGGGTCCGGCTGTCCACCACGGCGCCGTACGTGCAGGCCAGGTCGGCCGACGGCGTCCACCTGGCGGACGCGGCCGACGACGGCGACCGCTACCTCCAGGCCGACCAGCTATGGCACGAGATGCGGGGCAACAGCACCTTCTCCGCGAAGAAGATGTCCGAGGCGCTGTACGGGGACGCGCCGCGCTGCCTGACCTACCTGGACACCCCGCTACGGCCGGCCGTGCCGTCGCTGCTCAGCCAGCAGATGACCGAGATGGCGCCACGGGAGATCGGCGAGTCGCTCATCGCCCTGTCGGGTTCAAAAATCCATCTCGACGAGGAGCGCGACCAGCGCGGTCGGATGCTGGAAAAGCAGCGCGAGCGCGACGACGCTGTCGAGAACGGCGAGGAACAGCACTCTCGCGAGGAAGCCGAGCTCAAAGGCGTCGGTGATCGCGAGGCCGCCCGGTACGAGCTCGACCAAGCGGGACGCCTCTGGCAGCAGTACCTCGCTGCCCAGTACACCTCGGCCCTGGCCCAGGACCGCGCCCTCGACCAGCAGTTGCGGGAACTGACCGAGCTGCACGAGGAGGCCGCCGCCGAAACCCGGGTCGTCGTGGCGGAGCTCACCGAATTGCGTGGGCGCAGGGATCTGGCCACCGCCGAGGATGATGCCCGCCGCGAACTGCAGCTGGCCCAGATCGAGAAAAACCGACTCGAACAGAAGCGAAACGAGTACACCGGCCAAAGGACGGCACTCGACGCGGAGCACGACCGCCTGTCCCCGAAGCTGGACGGCTGGGACGGCCGATCGCCCGAGGAAACACAGCACGCGCTGCGCGTCGCCGTCGGTCGGCGCGGCGAGCTCGATGTCCTGCGGAGACAGGCCGAAGCCGCCGTGGAGGAGGCCGGCGAAGCCCTGCGACGGGCTGAAGACGGCCGCAGCGGTGACGCCGGCCTCGTGATCGACGCGTTGAACGCCGCCGACGTCGGCGGCACCGCCCTGTTCGACGTCATCGAGCTGGCCGACGATCTCCGCTCGACCTGGGAACTTCGGTTGTGGCCCTGGCGTGACGCGGTCGTGGTCGACCACCACGACCTGCCGGACGCGCTCGCCGCCATCGCGGATCTGGCCGGCGCCCAGCTGATCAGCACCGACCCAGGACCGGTCGCCGAACTCGACGGAATCCGCTGTCGCCTGCCCGTCAACGGTTTCCTCGCTGAGCTCGGCTCTCGTCTGGTCGATGGGGCCGATCCTGTGCACGTCCACGATGAGGCGCTCGGGCTCCGGATCCGGGGCGGGTTCGCCGAGCCCGTCACCGGCCGGGAGGCCCTCCTGGACCGCAAGCGCCGCGAACTCCAGCAGGCGCGGGACCACCTCGCTGACATGGTGCGGCTGGTCAGCCAGGCCGGGGCGGCGGTCGAACTCGCCGAAAGCCATCATGACGCGGCCGTTGCCAAAGCCAGGATCGTCGTCGTGCGGAGCCTGATCGAGAAGGTCGGCGCGGAGATCAACGACCTCGACCTCCTCCTCAGGCCGGTGCTGGCCGACGTTCGGCGGTGCCAGCAGGCCTGGGAGGAGGCATTCAAGCTGCTGGCCGGCCGCGAGTCCCAGCTCGCGCTGCTGGACGAGCGACGCAAAAGCAAGGAGGCGACGGAACAGAGGCGGCTCGACCAGCTGAAGCACCAGCGCCGACAGCGCGACGAGCTCCAGGTCGAACGCTGGCGTCAGCTCTGGGGCGCCGGCGAGCAGGAAGCCGTCGATCTGCTGGCCGATCGCGAACCTGGGACACCGGCCAGCATCCGGGTGCTGGCCATCGAACACCTGTCCCACGCCGTCACGCGCTACGGCATCGACGAACGCGACCTGACCGCACTGTCCGGCGATCTGCGCGAAGCCGTGGTCCAACGGCGTGCACTGGCCAGCGACAATAGCGGCCGGCCACCGACGGTCGGCCTAGACGCCATCGTGTTGCCGCTGCGGACGCGGCTCGATGGGCTGGCCTCCACTGACCGCGTGACCAGATCCAAGATCGAGGCGGATCGAACTAGCCGGGCCGAGGTGCACCAGGCATTGGAGACCGAGCTGGAGGCCTGGAAGGTCCGCGTCACGACGCTGCAGGACATGATCGAGCAACGCATCGAGAGCATTCTCAAGCGGGTCAGCGCCGCCTTCTACCGCCTGGACGAGGACCGTGGTGGCTGCGGGGCCGAGATCGCCTTCGTCAGCCGTCGCCCGAACGGTGCGGGGGAGTGGGTGTGGGAGGTCGTCCCCCGCTGGAAGCGGTCACGTAGCGGCTCTTTCGTGCCCTACCGCGAGGTCGCCAACGGCGCGCAGGTCAAGGTGTACGCCGTGCAGCTCGTGCTGGCGGCGCTGCTGTCCGATGCCGACACCCACGGCCGGGTGCTCGTCCTCGATGAACTGGGCAACAGCCTCGGCGAGGTCAACCGCAAGGACGTGCTCGGCGCCCTCAAACGCGTCGCCGAGCAGCAGCAGGTGACGATCTTGGGCACCTGTCAGGACAGTGTGCTGGCCGACGCGGCCGACGTGTGCGGCGAGCTGATGTGGTTCTCCCACACCAGCACCGCCAACGCCTACAACCACCCTACCCGGGTATGGGGATTCGACAGCAACGCCGCCCGCGTCGACCTGACCGCCGACCAGCTGCTTGGCGGGCGTGGCGATGCATGACACCAAGCCCGCCAAGGGATTCTTCGTCGACGAGGCCGCCGGCCGGCGCGAGGTCATGCTGCCCGAGCTGCCCGCCGACCTCGCGGCGTTCACCGTCCCCAAGCCGGTGCCGGCGGGCGAGCCGGACTACTTCGACTTCGACCGGGTGCCCCGAGACCGCAAGGGACGGGTGAAGGTCACCAAGGTCGACCTCCTCGCACGGGCCCAACACGAGTTCCTCGCACCGCCGTCCTCGCTGCCGGTGCGCGACCTGATCTGGATCCTGCGGACGGAGTCCGTGCGCCGCTGGTCCGGCATGACCTCGCGATTCGGCGACCAGGCCTGGGACACCGCGATCGAGCTGGTGCGGGCCGGCGTCGGCGTGGTCCGGTGCTCGGTGGACGGCTTCGACTACCAACCGGCGTCGTTCCGACTCACCGAGGCCTGGGCGGAGATCGCCGAGGACCACCTGGCCGAGCTCACCGGCCAGGCCGATCCGGACGAGGCCAGGGCCAAGCTCCTGGCCAGGATGCGTCCGGTCGTGGAACTCGCCGACGAGCACGACCTGCTGACCGCCGTCGCCGAGGGCTCGCCGCTGCGGGTCCCCGCCGGCTCGCGCACCAACACCACGGCGTGGTCGGTGTACGACGCCGCCATTCGTGCCGCGTGCCGGTGGATCCCGGACGAGGCGATGGGTGTCCGGCACACCGCGAAAGCCCTCGCTGGGCACGCTTTTGAGGACTCCAAGGATTGGACCTCCGAGCGCGAGACCGCCTTCGCCAACCTCGTCGGCACCGCGTTCGACCTCGCCGTCGACGACGCCGACGTGGAGATCCTGATGCGCGGTCAGCTGCAGTGGACGATCGGCAGCGTCGTCGCCGACGCCATGGCCGTCCAGCCGTGGGTCGGGCTGCCGTCGGCCGGACTCCGGCTCGCTGGCAGCGTCGACACCTCGGGCGTGCGGGGCGTGCTGCTTGTGGAGAACAAGGACACCTTCCAGCAGGTCTGCCTGCGGCCCGAGATCGTGGACCGGTGGCTGTGCGTGTGGGGCCGCGGCTACGCCAGCCGCGCCCTGGTCGCCCTGCTCGACAAGCTCGCCGCCTTTCCCCTGGCCGCCTGGTGCGACCTCGACGCCGACGGCATCGGCATCATCACCAACCTCTCGGCCCGCCTCGAGACCCCTATCCACCCGATCGGCATGGACGTCGACCACTGGATGGCCGGCCCCTACCGTAAGCAGACCGCCAGTCAGCTCGCCCGCGGCCGAACCCTCGCTCGCCGCCTCGCCGCTGAAGGCCCCGTTTCGCTCCGCTCCCTCGCCGAACACATCGCCGTCACCGGCGAGGGCCGCGAGCAGGAGACGCTCTATGAGGAAGTGTTGCCGAGCCTCGGCGAGCGACTACGGGCGCTGGAGCAGACCTGCTGACGCCGTCGCCGCACTGTCTTACGGGAGGCCCTTCAGTGCGGCATGGCGTGATGATGCGTGTCGAGGTCCTCCCACGTTGGGAGCGGGTCGTCCATCCGCTGCCACACGGCCGGTCCGCCGGCGAGTTCGTGCTGGAAGTCGGCAGCCGCTACGTCCACCTCCTCGGCACGACAACCAATCCGGACGGTGCGTGGACTGCCCAGTAGGTCCACGCCCTCGTGATGGACCTCGGTGACCGGGTCGAGGAGTTCAGGTTCCTTGTCCGTGATCGGGTTGGCCAGTTCGCGGCCTCGTTCGACGCCGTCCCGGTGCGCACCGTCAGAACCGAACTCGCCGACCGCATGCTGATCCTGAGCCAGCGGCATCTGCACGCCGTGCTTGCCGAATACATCCAGCACTACGACGGCCGACGGCCGCACCGGTCCCGCGAGCTCCGACCACGCCGCCCGACCCACCCCGTGGCAAACCTCGACTCCCAGCGGATCACGCGACAGCGGCTCCTCGGAGGCCTGATCAACGAGTACGAACCAGCCGCGTAAAGCTGCTGGTCAAGCCGATGACTGGCTTTTGGAATCCCACAGGTTAGGCCGCCGTGTTCGGTCGGGATGAAGGCACCGCCGCACGGCAGATAACGCTTGGTTGGACCAACGGGTTGACGGCGGTGACGACAGCGGGTGTCACGGTGCTGTGCTGGCCCGCTATGCCAGCCTTTCCGCGCTCCGCTCAGGCCATGGACTGTGGGATCCAGAATATCTCGGCAGGGTCGGTCTCAGTCGATACCGACCCTGCCGACGATGCAGGCGGCGGAGAGCGGACGCACATCGCGTTCGGCCTGACCTTCCGGGAGATTTGAGCCCCTGTGGCGAGCGGTCACCCAATCGGCGGGTACCCGTAGCGTTTTCCGCCATCCGTCGATGAGTAGGTGTGTTTCGGACAGGTTCGGCCGTGCTGTAGCTGTCCGACCCGATGAGTTGAAGCGTGAGGTCGGGCATGGACGAAGACGCTCTACAAGCCCTTCTGCCTCGCCTTGCGGTGGGGCCGACGTTCCTGCTGCTCGGGCAGGCGTCCGTGCGGTGGGCCGACTGTGGGGCCGAGCCGCTCCCGGCGATGCCCCCGTTGGGCAGCGATCCTGGGGCATACCAGCGTGTTGCGGATGCGGTGAGCTCGGCAGACACGCCCGAGCTGCTTGCCGACATCGTCGAGTTTCCGTGGAACGGCGTCCTCACCTCGCGCTTCGACCCCGCGCTGGAGCCGGCGTTCACCGCGAGCTGGCGCCGAGTCAGGTCGATCGGTGTGCCGCAGCTGGGGAGGAACTCGCGTAGCGCGACCGAGTTGCAGGTCCGCCACCTGTTCGGTGGCACGTTCCTGCCCGAGGACGAGCGTCCGCCGTCCGACCTGGTGGCCGAGGTGGAGGCGACCGCCCAAGCGAACGAGAGCCTGGGCCTGCTCGCCGAGCGCCTGATAACGCCGCGTGGCGTGGTGGTCATCGACGGCTACGCGATCGGCGACTGGCTGACCACAAAGGACCTGTTCGTTTTTCTGAGTAGGCTCGACGTCGATCAGGCCCATCTGCTGTCCGTGACTCCGGAGCTTCTGAAGGACAGGTTCATCGGCGCTGCCGTGCAGCGTGGTCTGCTCCGGACCCACGTCGACGGCTTCGCGCAGGTCCTCCGCGACGCCGTGGCTGACGGCCGGTTGGACCTGACGGCGGTCCGGCGCGGGGCCGGCGGCCGCCGGCTGATCCCGGCCGGCAAGGGATTCGTCGAGCTAGATGTCGGCACGTGGAACCAGGTCATCAGCGCTGCCCGACCGATCGACACGAGCTTGCTCGAACCGTTCCCCGCGGCGTCGGAGGCCATCGACTACGAGCGGTTCCGCAACCTGATCGGCTACAGCGACGGCGTCCTGCCGTTCAAGGCCGTGGCCAGCGGTTACAAGCTGCGCCGGGACTTCGAGGACACCATGCTCCAACGCGTCACCCGTCGCCTCGCCGACTTCTCGACGCTCAACCCGATCATCGTGTCCGGGCAGACCGCTGCGGGAAAGAGCCTCGGACTGTGTGGCCTCGCCCTCGATGTGGCGCGCAGCGGCCAAGCCGCGGTCCTTCACCAGGCCAGGCGTGGTGACCGCCCCACGGCGGCGGCGGTCGAGCAGTTCGCCGTGTGGGCCGAGGAGGCGGCCGGGCTGCCGACACTGCTCATCTGGGATGGCATGGTCGACGACGACGAGTACTACTCGCTGCAGAAGAGGCTGCGCGCCCGCGGACGCCGCGTGTTGATCGTGGGCAGCAACTACCGCGCCCTCGGAAATCGCGACCGGTACGTGCTCGTCGACATCAATCTGTCCAAGGCAGAGGTTGTCAAGGCCAGGAAATGGCTGGGGCGGTTCGGACTAGAACTTCCCCAAGGCGTCGGGACCGGGGTCGACTCATCCTTCCTCGCCCTCCTGTACAGGTTGGTGCCGGACTCGAAGTTCAGCATTGAACGAGGACTCACGAGGGAGGCTCGACACTACGAGGCCGCGTTCGAGCGGTTGGCCAAAGAGTCGACACCCGAGGGAATCCCGCTGACCACCTTGGCGCAGGCGCTGGCCGACGCGGGGTACGACATCAACCGGCTGCGGCCCTCCGAGCGGCCGAACGAAGACCTGCACGACCTGCCATTCTCGGACCGGAGCACGGCCGAACAGCTGACGGCGATCGTGCTGGTGGCCGGCAAATGGGGACTCACCGTGCCGCTCGAACTGGTTCTTCGAGTGATCGGGCGGGACGGCTGGGTCCACCTAGCCGAGATCGTTGCGCACTTCGACCTCTTCCGGTGGGAGGAGGAGCCCGACGGCGAGCAGGTGCTGGGAGTGCGCACCCAGCTCGAGGCGGAACTGCTGGCCCGGGAAGATCTCAGCACTGAGGCCGAGATCAGCGTGATCTGCGAGATGATCGAGAGCCTGCGTCCGGACCAGTCGAACCGGGGCGGGGCGGAGGTCGACTTCATCGTCGCCCTCGTCGACAAGATCGGCCACAATTCCCTCGATGTCCCCAGATACTCCTGGCACTGGTTGGAGGTGGCCGTGGCCTTTAAGAACCTCAGGGAGAAGCTCGGCCGGGCCCAACACCGCTTGGTGCTGGCCGAAGCCAACCTGACGCGGGAATCCGTGAAACGGGGGCAGAACGACCCCCAGAACGACAAAGCTGCCCGGCTGGCGCTGCTGGTCGACACCCAACACCTGCTCGAGGAGACCATAGAGAACGGTCAGCTGCCCGGGCAGGCGAAGCGAAACCTGTTGGTGGAACTCGGTGGCACGGTCGGCGCACAGGTGTACGAGCAGGCGTCGACGGCCAGCAGTGCCCATCTGTCGGCGCTGATGAGGGAAGTCACCCGTCCCCTGTTGGCTGCGCGCCAGCTCGACCCCGAGGACTACCATCCTGTCGACGTCGTGGCCTGGTCAACCTCGAAGGCCTTGGAGAACGTGGCACTCGAGGACACGGTCAGGGTGGACCTGCTGGCGAACGTCGCGGCATCGTTGGACTCGGTGGACGAGGGAGGGCTGTCACCGGGCCAACGTGCCCTGTACGACTCGCGCAGAAGGGAAGTAGGTCGACTGCTCAACGATCCGGTGGTCGAGCAGCGGCACTTGGAGTCGCTGGAGTCGAACAACGATCCCGCGGCCTTCTACTTCCTGGCCCGGCTCGACGCCGGCAAGGGCCGAGAGGGCAAAGAAGCGGCCGTGCGCAGGCTCCGCGATGCGGCGCCGGAGGTGCGGGAGGACTGGCGGTGCTGCCGTTTGCTGCTCGATCTGTTCTGGGAGTTGAAGACTGGCAACAAGTTCCTGCGACGTGAACGAGAGGCGTTGGCCTTCTCCCAGCAGGATTGGAGCGACTGCGTGCAGTTGGTGCAGTCCATGTCCTCCACGGTGTCGTTCGACCGGTACCGCATGGAGTTCCTACACGGCCTCGCGCTGTTCCACCTGGGCCAGTACCGGAGGTCGGAGACGGTGTTCAAGGATCTCGACCAGCGCACTGTGGAGCTCTCCTCGAGGGTGGTGACCACCTACCTCGCCTCCACAGAAACCGGTGAGCCTCAGCTGCACAGCGGACGCGTCACGTGGATCTCGCCGGACGGTCGGCGCGGCAAGGTGTGGTTGGACAATCTCGCCATCGAGATGGCGTTCATCCCGAAGCGCTTCACCGGCTCCGAACTCCCCCAACGTGGGGACACGCTGCCGGACTTCCATATCGCGTTCAACATGCGGGGCGCGCTCGCGGATCCGGCGCGTGGACCTCGCCGGCCGGAGGGTGGGCAGCGCCATGTGGGATGAGTTCGCGCAGTTCGAAGCGGAGCACGGACGGCTGTCGCAGCACAAGCGGAACTGCACAGGGGAGCCGTTGCCCTCGTTGCTCCGGCAGGAGTTGCCGGCGGAGGTCGACAATCGCTCCACCTTCAAAGACCTCGTGTCCCATGTGTATGTCCTCTGGCAAGAGGAGTGGGGGCGGGATGTGGGTTTCCTTGTCGGGGTGCCGGGACAGGACACCAAGCGGGCGCAGAGATTCGGGCGTGAGCTGAAGCGGGCGCGGACGGTCCTTGTGCACTCGCCGTCCGAGTTGGACTCGAGTGCTCAAGCCGATTGGTACCACCAGGCCTGCGGCACTCGACTGCCTAGCACCCCGGAAAACTGGGCGACCAGCGCGAAGCAGTTGATCGTTGAGCTGACCGAGGCCATCGCCGAGTTGGCCGACGCGGCGATGGCCGTGCAGCAGGTCGAGGACAAACGCCAGGCGTGGCAGGAGCGTCTTGCGGAGAGTGTCCGTTCTGCTGTTGTCCGAGTCGCAGCCGATCTGGGTATCTGGCTGTCGGAGTCGCAGATCAACTATCACAAACGGCAGCTCGATGGCCGCTGGCGCAACCACCGTGTGCCTCAGGGGAAGACGCCACGGTCGGAACTGGACGCCTTGGTGGAATGCAGCCTGATGGCTCGATCGCCGCGATTGCCTTGCGGGCACTTGGATGTCCTGCGCGAGTTGAATGTCATCGGTTCGCCGGAGGCCTTCGCAGGCATCCAGCTAGCCCACGCGGTTGCCATGATCTCCCAGGCCAGCGGGGACCCCTTCCTCAAACTGGTCGTGGCGACGTGGGACGCCGTGCACCGCCACCGCAAACACCCCGGCCCCGCACCGGCGGCCTAGGTAGGCCATGCTGTCCGTGCTGATAGCTACGTCCGTTCAGGTCAGCAGGCATCGCCGTGTGGCGGGTCGCGAGCCGGCATGATCATGGCTCGTGCTGGTCCGTTTCGCCTACCTCGCCGTCTCCGACGCCTTCGCCGCGCTACGGCTGTTGCACATGACGGACCGCGAGAAAGACATCGAGATCCTTGCCCTACGCCATCAACTTACAGTCTTACAGAGACAACTCGGCGATCAGCGGCCGCGACTGCGGCCCGAGGACAGGGCGTTGCTCGTGCCCCTGGCCCGCGTGATGGTGCGCCGGATTCGACTGCTGGTCAGCCCGGAGACGGTGCTGCGGTGGCATCGGGGTGTGTTGAAACGCCGCCATGCCCAAGCGAGCGGGCGTCGTGGGCCTGGGCGTCTGCGCACGGTCGTCTCGATCCGCGGCCTCGTCGGCGCTTGGCAACCGAGAACCCCTCAGTGTCCGATGCAGACAGTCTTCGGATCGATCGGCACGATCTGGTAAGGGCTGTCGGTGAACCTGACCGTGACCGCGGACTGATAGCTCAAGCCGGCGAACGTGCGTTGCACGTCGGCCGGTAATCTAGCCTTGCTGGATTGGTTCACGCACAGCGGCGCCGCCACGCGGAACGGTCCGGCGCCGCTGTGCAGCATTTGGGGTGTACTTGACGCCGCTGATCTCGTAGTCGAAGGCGATGGTGAAGGAGTACGCGCCCGTGTTGGCTGTCCAATGACAGCGAGAGGGTCTCCTTGTGGCTGTCGGAGAAGCCGATGCGGCGGTCGTCGAAGTACGCGTCGCCGTCCTGTGGCGAGCCGTCGGCAATTGTGGCGGTCGGCCGCGGAGCGTCCAGGTTGAACGTCATCTGGAGGGCCTCACCGTCCTGGCTGCCGATCGCTGTGACCGGCCCGGTGGGCATTTGATCGCGGGCACGAGCGGACGCACGTCGTACAGGATGATCTCCTCGTTGCGCCGGCCCTCCACCTCGATCTGGAGGTGTGTGCCGCCGAGCATATAGGCGCCGGCGTCGAGTTCGTGTCCGAGATAGTCGTTGACGTCACCGGGAAAAGGCCCGGGCATCATGAACGGTTGCGCGGCGGCTGCGGCGGATCGAGGGAATACCGCCTGCCAGCCGCCGGTGGTGTTCTTCTCGCCGAGCAGGGTGATGTTTAGCGCGTCGCCGGTTTGACGCTGTTGCTCGTCCGTTCAGGTCGTCCTCGTCAGTGGTGTGCACCCTGCGGTGCTGGCGTCGTGGGGCGCGGGAGGAGTGTGCTGCCGGCTCATCTGAGGCCGATCGGCACTGCGGTTCCGAAGGAACTTTGCTCCGGGAGACGGGGATTTGGGGAATCGGGGCTGGATTCACCTGCGCTCCAAGGAAGGTCGTCATCGGACGGCGTGATCATGGTTGGGTGACTCGTGGCAGGGGTTCGCGAGTGGTGCGAGCCAGCCGTCCGTCAGCTTGTCGGGTATGACGACTGAGACGGTGATGAGCCCGATCATCGATGCGACCGTTCAAGACCGCGACAGTGGTTCACATCTCCTCACTCCTCTTCCGCGCGGTCGTCGAGTGCGTGCTGGCCCTGGTATTCACGCGTGACAGTCATCGGGAACAATCGCCGCGACTCCGGTGGATGTTTCTCGCGACGTACGGGACTTCAAATTCGTCCTCACCTGGATTAGGTCTGGAGTTGCGCCATGCGGGTGAATTTCGGCGGGCTGATGGGGTTCTCACCTGGTAGAACGTGATTCTCTTGATCGAGGCCGACGTGTCGGTAGTAATGGCCGAGACCCGGTTGGCGATCAGGATTTGCCCGAGAACTGCGCGAAATCGGTTGATCGCGCGTTGGTGATGGTCTTCGAAGGATTTGAGTCGACGGAGGAGTTGCGTTGAGCCAGGACGCGTTGCAGGCGGTGATCGACTACACGTCGGCTGCGGGTGACCAGGTTGGCCGGCCTGACAACGCGGGCTGGACGTTCGCGCGCGCCTGGATGCTCGCGGTCCGGATCGAGCACCTCAACGGGGACGATGGCGACATCGAGCGGGTCTTCGCTGACGTGTTGGCGTTGCCCGAGACCTTTCCTGGCAGGCCGAAGCTGGCCGCGTACGCGGTGACGGCGGTACTCAGACGTGGCGCGATGCGAGGAAAGGAACGAGTCCGTGCCGCGGTGCGGCTGACCGCGTTGGCTGATGCGGATCCGGTGCCCTTTCAGAACTGGCCGATGGCCTCGGCGGCAGTTCGCGCACTGGGGTTGCTGATCGCGGCGCAGTACGGCGAGGAAGGGTTCGGTTTCGTCGCGGCGCTCGAAGAGGCGAAGAGGCTTGTCGCGGTGGTCGGAGACGAGAAGCCGTACCGCACGATGGTCGACATGGCGATCGACGGCTTGCACCGGTTGATCAACGTTGAGCAGCCGCAGTTCGGGATGCCGGAGATCAGGCTGCCGAGCGTGCTCGACGATGCGCTCCGGGACAGGTACGAGGTGCTCGCCGAGTTTCAGGCGGCCTTGGTGCGTCAGGATCTCATGCGGTTGAAGGCACTCTGGCCGCGGTATGTGGCGCTCTCCGAGGACCCGCGGATCGAAGAGTCTCTGCGGGTGTCTCTCAAACAGTCGGTTGAGCCGATGCGTCCCTTCGTCGCATGGATGTCGGACGCCACGGTGACCCCGGACAACGACATCGGCTTCGACATCGATCCGGCCGGCCCGCCGCCTGAAGATCCAGGGATGGCTCCGCGTCCTGGCGAGTCGACGGAGCAGTGGGTGAGCCGAGCGGTGACGAGCGCCGTCGGGTACCTCGCCCGCGGCGGAAAGTCCTCGCTCGACAGGGCGATCGACCTACTGGCCCTGGCGTTGGACCGGGCACCTGCCCACGACGTCCGACGGGTCTTCTACGAGACGACGATGGGCTCGGCGCTGATGGAGAGGTTCGTCCAGGAGCACGAACGCGGTGACCTCACATGGGCGATCTCGGTGCTGGAACACGCCAGAGATCATGCTAAGACGATCGCCAACACGCATTGGAGCACCCTGTCCATCCCGTTGTCGTACGCGTATCGCGCTTCTGGTCGTGCTGAGCTGGGCAGGCAGGTGGCCCTCAGCGGCCTTCGCTCCCAGGCCTGGAGCGCGCTCCTGCAAACGAGTCCCGACGCGGTGATCACCGCGGGGAGGTCCGCGGCCTCCACCGCTTTGGACGTGGCGCGGATGTGCTTGGCGGACAGCGATGTCGAACGCGCAGTCGCGGCGCTGGAGCTCGGACGGGGACTGCTGCTGTTCTCCTCTCTCGAGACGAGAGACCTGGAGAAGCGGCTGATCGATGTGGGAGAGCCGGGCCTCGCTCAGGAGTGGGCGGCGTCGCTGCGCGGAGCTTCCCAAGTGGAGCCGGAAGATCTGCGACGCCGGGTGATGAGTGCCCTGACCGGTGTGCCGATCATGCCGGACAGCGGCGGGCAACGCGGTGAGAGCAAGATTCCGTTGCTGGACCCTCCGGAGCTCGCCGAGATCAGGGCCGCACTGTCGACCCTGGAGGTGGATGCGCTGGTCTACCTCCTCCCAGGCGAGGGCAAGACCGGTGTCGCCGTCGTGGTGCCGGCGGGGGATGACGCCTACCGGATGTCCCTGCCCGCGCTCGACGCGACCAAGCTCCGCTCGTTCGAGAGCTATCTCGACGGTGCTGCCCGGGATCTGAGGGTGGCGCAGAAAGTCAAACCCGCCGGCGAGACCGCGACCGAACCTCTTGACGACGTGTGTCTGTGGGCGTGGGACGCGGCCATGGGACCTCTGCTGCGTAAGCTCAAAACGCCTGGCCGTCCGGCCCGCCTGGTGCTGGTGCCGGTGCGGGAACTGGCACGAGTGCCGTGGCATGCCGCCCACAATATGGCAACGGGTGAACGCGCCATCGAGCGCGCGGTCCTCTCCTACACCCCGTCGGCGCGGTTGATGTGCCAGGTGGCGTGGCGCAGCAGGATGGCCTTGAGCGGTGCCGGTCTGGTGGTCGGCGACCCGGATACCGCCGGGGCCGCGCGGGAACTGGTCGCCGCGCGTGCCGAGGCGGCGGCGGTCGCTGGTCTCTACCCCGAAATGCATTACGTCGGAAGGCTCCCCGACGGCACGACCGCCCCGGACGGCCTGGGTTCGAAGGCCGATGTCGAGGGGTGGCTGGACAAACCGGGAGCTGGAGGCCTGCTGCACCTGGCATGCCACGGGGTCGTGCACACCGGTGGCGACATGACCTCGTACCTGCTGCTGGCAGGCGGAGAACGGCTGGGCGCGGAAGAGCTGACCGCGGATCTGGCCGTGGCCGGGTCGCGTGACATCGCACTGGCGGTGCTCGCTGCGTGCAGCACGGCGACGTCGTCTCGCAGCTACGACGAGGCGTACAGCATCGGCTCGGCCTTGCTGGCGGCAGGTGTTCGCACGGTGGTCAGCGCGCAGTGGAGCGTGCCGGACTCGCCGACGTCGGTGCTGATGTTCATGTTCCACCACTACTTGCGCGAATGCGGACTCGCACCGGTGGACGCGTTGCGCTCCGCCCAGCTCTGGACTTTGCGCGACCGGCGTCCCCCGGAGTCGATGCCGCAGTCGCTTCGGGACCTGCTCGATCGGCACGCGGTCGACGGTGTGAGCGCCTGGGCTGCCTTCGTCCACTCAGGACAGTGAGCATCCGGATCAGCCAGGTGCGAAGGTTCTCAACGCGACGATCGACGTCGTCCAATCGGCTGCGGGGCCGACGACACGTGCCTGCCGGTGCAGGGCGGCGAAGCCGAGCTGGTCGATCACGCCGGTGATCGCCGTCGACCGGGAGTTCTCCTGCTCGGGTTCGCCGAGCTCGGGAAGCCTGAACGGTTCGGTCGAGAACGGCAGCTCGGAGACGAGCAGCAGGAACCAGTCACGCGTGCTCGCGCCGGGAATGACCGGCCGGCCGGCGGGAAGTCCCAGTTCGATCGGCCACCCGTCCGCCGCCGTCGCGACGTACTGCGCGCGCACCCAGGACCCCGGCATCAGATCCGGGTGGATCCCGAACCCGTCCGTGAGGTCGAGCAGCGCGCAGTACAGGTTCCGGTCATGTGTGTTGCGCAGGCGGACCAGCACTCGCGGGGCGGTCTCGTCCCGATAGGCCAGCTGCAAGACTCCGGACTGGTCCGTCGGAACTGGTGCGCCGTTCTCGAAGACGATCTCCAGTCGTACGGCGCCGGTCAACGCCGACACCGGGTTCGTGATCGAGCGAGCGCGTTGCCAGCGTGCGATGTGCTCGAGAGTTCTCACCACCTCCGCCGGGTCGTCCGAAGACAGCCCGGTGACGTACGGGACGCCGTCCCCACCCACGACGTCGACCACGCCAGGCCGTCGACCCACGACCTGCATGCCGGGGAATGGGTGGTCGATTCCGACGAGGCGCACGTGCGGTGACGGCGTTCGCCCAGTCGCCGCGGTCGCCACCGCGGTGGCGAGTGCTGCGTGTTCCGGATTCCCGACAGCGACAGCGCATTCGGGAAGTGGGACGGCGGTGAGCACCACCGGGTACTGCGTCTCCGCGTCAGGTTCCCACCCCACCGGGACGACCGTGCTCGCGGTCGCTGTGGTACCAACGACGTGGAACCGTTCGGAGAGCTCACCGCCAGCCACGCCGAATTCGACTGGTGAGCGCGGGGTTCCGGCGGTGATGCCGTGGCAGGCTCCGGCGTCGATGCGCCATTCTCCGCGAAGATGGCGCGCGATCGTTCCGGACAGCGGTCCTCGGTAGGCGCCACCGAGGAAAGGCTGGTCCACCAGGGGGTTCTCGACGGGACGAAGCACTGGGCGCTGGCTTCGAGTGAAGTTCTCCACCGAGCAGGCGACTGAGCCGGCCAGCTCCCGATAGGTGACGCCCGTGGGTAGTGTGCCGAGCTTGGTGAGCAGAGCCTCGCTGAAGACGCCACGAATTCCGCGCGCGGTCCGGCGTTCCCCGGCCTTTTCGTGGATGTCGCAGGCGGCGAGCAGCACGTGAGTCGGGGCATGGGAGAAGACGGCGCCTGACCTCGTCGGCTCGGTCAGTTCCGGCAACAGTTCGTCGTGGGCCGCGGGACTGGTGAGCGGTTCGACGCCTCGCACACCTTCTTTGGCACGCCCACGAGTGCTGCCCGCCGAGTGGCAGCAGTCGAGCACTGCCGCGACGTGCGCCCCGCCGCGGGCAACCTCGGCGAGCAGCACGGCGAGCTCCTTGTCCAGCAGGTCGGTGACGCCCGGTGTGCGGCTGTCCGCACACACAAGGGTCTGTACCATCCCGCTGGACTCGGTGTGGCGCAGGCACGGGGGTGTCGGCATCTCTGAGCCGTGACCCGCGAAGTAGAACAGCGCGCTGTCACCGCGCCCTGCCCGCCCGAGGTGCTGTCTGAACGCGGCGACGATCGCCGCTTTCGTCGCTTGGTGCTCCAGGAGCACCACCGCGCTCGCCTGCTCTCCCAGGAGCGCGGCCACGTCCTCGGCGTCGCCCACCGCACCGTGGAGATCGTGCAGTCTTCTCCGGTAGCTGTTGATGCCGACCACCAATGCGTACAGAGCGCCCATAGCACGTGGTTGACGGACGGCCGGACCGTCCGCCAACCACCTCCCTCAACGGTCGCGCAGCAGGTTGATGATGGTCACGACGACCATCAGGAGCCTGATCAACAGCGAGATCGTCTCGCTCGACGGCTTGCGGCCGGATGCACCGCGTGGTGCCGCCTTCTCGTCGTTCGTCTCGGACACCGTTCGCTCCTTCGTCGTGCAGAGGAGCCGGAGGTGGGGTGCGCGGGCACCACCCCACCTCCAGCGGGCTCAGCCGTTCCTGTCGTCCTCGTCGCCACCGCGCACGGGGCTCTCCTTCCCACCGGCCGGGCCGCGGCCCGGGCTTTCGCTGACACCCGAGGCACCTCGGTCGGGGGAGGAAGTGGATCTGTACGCGGGGGCCCGACGACCGTGCCCGGAGGGCCAGCGGTCCGTCATCGCGTAGGCGATGGCAGCTGAGGAGGTGCGATGTTCACGGCGTGGGACGGGTATGCGCGGGTGGACTACCTGCCGGAGCCAGGACGGATCCAGGTCACGCTGCTGACGGTCGAGCCGACGGTCTACCGGCAGGTCAGGCCGGGACTGGCCTGCGCGTTCGCCGCGGACGACGCGGTGGGTCCGCCGACGTTCGTCGGCATGGACATCGGGTTCGGCCTGACCGACGACGAGATGGTGCTCCTGGGAGCGCTTGCTTCCGTCGCGAGCGAGCTCATGACCGCGCGAAGCGGGTCTCGCACGGCACGGCTGGCACTCGACGAGGTCGCGGAGCTGGCCGAGACGTGGACGCCGTACCGGGCGCCGGTGCTCGCTGAGTCGACAGACGACGCACCGGCCAGGACAGGGGTTTGGGGCAGCGAGTTGTGGACGCGGCTCAGCGGGCTCGGTCTCGCCGCGGCGCTGGTCGCCCAGTCACCGGGCCATCTGGCCGGGTTCCGCTCCGGGGGAGGACCGGCGACGGGCAGTGGAGCGATCTGGCGCTTCCCGCCGACCTGGCGGACGCCGCGGGTGTCCATCCCGATCTGAGCTGGAGCACCTACCGGTATCGCAACGAGAACACCGGGGTCGAACAGGCAGGAGTCCTGGTGCTGGCGCACACAGCGGGGGAAGAGCCACCGGAACTCGTCGTGGGCTTCGACGGCGCCGGGTGGACGGAGTTCGTCGCGGACGACTCGGTGCGCTTCGGCTGGATCGCCGTACTTCCACTGGGGGTCGGCGAGGACGAGCCCGCGTTGCGCTTCCGCACGAACAGGAGGATCGATGGCTGAGCTGATGACGCCGGTGACCGGCGAGCGGTTCGACCCGGCGTTGCTGGGCCACGCGGTCGAGATGGTGCTCGCCGAGTTCCCGAACGACATCTCGGAGCGGTTGATCGCCCTGCACGGCTCGATACCGGAGATCGTCAAGATCGCGGTGAACCGCGGCACGCGCGTGTACGAGCGGCTGCGCAAAGAGGGACGAGACGTACCTCAGTCGCGGTACCCGTTGCTCGCCGCTGCCGTGTTCTCGGTGCAGGGCAGGAAAGCCGGTGTGCAGGCCTCGAACGGGAACGTGGCGAAGGAGTATGACCGGCTCGTGGCCCACGGCGACGTGCCGTTGGACGTGGTGGCGCAGTGTCGGCTGGTCGACGAAGGACTGGTCGGACTGCTGATCAAGGCGTCCCGCGTCCTGGCGCCTGTGCGCGACGAGGAGTCGGCGGTGCCACCGCTGATGATCGGCATGGTCGTGCCCGCTGTGCTCGCCACGGCCGGACTCGATGTCCAGGATCCGGTAGCTGTCGTCCGTGCGGTGCTGGCGAGAGGTGCGGAACTCGCCGCCCGGCAGCGTGGCCGGGCCGAGGGGGACGACCTGGTCCACCACAGCACTTTCCCGGTGATGGGGAACATCGACCT
Organism: Kutzneria chonburiensis; assembly: GCF_028622115.1. Lineage (NCBI taxonomy): Bacteria > Bacillati > Actinomycetota > Actinomycetes > Pseudonocardiales > Pseudonocardiaceae > Kutzneria > Kutzneria chonburiensis. Next base: position 2,899,923 of record NZ_CP097263.1, on the reverse strand, counting down.
CGTGTACCAGCTCGCGGGGTACCGCACCGCGATCGCGGAGCTGCTGGCACCCGGACCTGACGGTGACGTCGACGACGTGGTCAACCGCCACGCACGGGCGTGCGCGGAGGCCCTCAGGAAGGGCATGACCCATGACCGGGGTGTCGCACCCGAAGCCCTGGCGGGACTGCGCAGGCTGGTCCGGATGTTCGCGAGCGCGGCACCGGACGGCGGCAAGGGTGCCGAGAGGGTGTTCGTCGAGCTCCACCCGGACGCGGCCAAGGAGACACGTCCGAACGCGAAGGAGCTCCTCGTGGAGGAGAACGAGACTTGCGGGACGGCGGACGCGGCGGACTCAGGTCTTCTCCTCGCCGAGGACGTCGTGGAAGTGGTTCTGGAAGGGCTGTTCGCCGGGACCAACCGCCGGCAGCGGGTCGTGTTGTCGAACTGGCTCGGCGGCGTACGGTCCTCCCGAAGCCAGGACGACCTGGTGTTCCTTGTGGACCGGGTGCGCAGGGTTGATCAGCTGGTCCGCAGCGGGAGTGCGGTGACGCCGTCATTCGTGCGCACCGCCGAGACCGAGGCGGCATTCGGCGTGGTGCGGTCACGAGTGCGTGACGCCATCGTGCTGGGGCTGAGCGGACTCACGCTCGCACAGGCAGTCCTCCCTCCTTTGTGGACTGATCGGGCGCACGCCGTCCGGCTGGTCGCGGGCCGGGTGCGGGTGGAACTGGGACGCGGCCTGAGCACGCCGACGAAGGCGGCTCTCGTCAGCGCCGTCGTGGTGCGCGGACCTGCCCAAGTCGTGCAGCGCCGTGCGGAGCCGGACCGGCCTCGAGTCTGCCCCTGCGGTGGCGGACGCCGCGGACATGCCCGGACGGAGGTTCGCGACGAGGTCGCCTGCCCGCACCGCCCGTGGCACGAACGGGGGCGTGTCGAGAACTACACGACGCTCACCGAGTTCTGCGAGACCACCAGCGTGGACGCCACCAGGCTGACGCTGACGCGGTACGACGGGTTCTGGCGGGAATGGGTGGAGGACGTCATGACGAGGGAAGTGAGCTGATGACCCCGGCGGCCTGCCCACCTGGGGCGGGCCGCCGGTTCAGCCGGTTCCGGTCAGTTCGGCCACTCGCTTGCGGATCGACTCGACCTCGTTGTGCCGCACGTAGTTCTCCGCCCTGCCCTGGGAGCTCGAGTGCAGCCACCTCTCCGCGGCTGTCAGCAGACGGTGCAGGCGGTCGCTCTCGGCCTCGTCGAGTTCGCGCACGCCGGTTTCCAATGCCAGCAGCAGTGCGGGCGCGGCACGCAGGACAAAGAGACCGGCCTGCTCGTCGGACCGGTCCAGCAGGCGGGCGAAGTCCTCGTTGCGGAGCACGGGGTCGATCCACCTGTAGCCGAGCTCCGCCCAGCGCGCCGCCTCGTCCGGCAGATCGTCGGCCCTGGCCTGCTCGCCGAGCCTGGAGGTCGACGCCGTCGCGATGTAGCAGCTGCGGCCGAGCGGAGCGAAGTCTCCGAGCCTGCGGTACCTCCGCTGCCTGCTCGGGATCACGAAGTCCCGGAAGAACCTGACTGCCTCCCGCTGGTCCTCCTGGGCGTTGTGGCTGCCCAGGAAGGCCGCGTAGTTGTGCAGGTGGTACCCGATGTCCTGGTTGCGCTCCTGGTCGGCGCCGGACAGGTCGATCTCCAGCGCGTCCGCGTAGGCCCACCACCACTGGCGGAGCACTTCGTCCAATTCGGACGGTGCGGGGAGGTCAGCGCGCGGGTCCTCCGCATTGGTCGTGCGAACCGCGTTCAACTCGATGCACGCGGCGCTGAGCAGGTCCGCGACGGCGCCGCGATCCAGTGCGCCTCGGGTGAGCAGGGCACGGCAGAGGTCCACGTCGTCGATGAGGTCCCGCACGATCGCGGCGATGGGGTTGGTGCGGTCGTGTCGCAGGACGGCGAGCCGCAGAATCGCGAGCCGGACGCGCACCATCCCGGCGACCGGACCGGCGTGCTCGAAGCACCCGGCCGTCACTTCGCCGAGGTCCTCCAGCAGTCCGAGGTACTCCCGCACGGGCAGGCCCGGCGAACCCGCCTGCTGCCGCAGCACGCGGGCCAGGCCGACACCGGCGAGAACGAGCACCCTCCTGCCGGGCTCGGACAGCCCGGCAACGTGCTCGGGCGAGGGCAACCGGACCTTTGTCACATCGTCGGCCGCGCCCAGATCGGAGTGGACGGAGAACCAGTAGGTCAGCAGGTTGTCCACGAGGCCGGACGACGGCAGCATCGCCTCCATGGCCTCCTGCTGGGCCGCCCGCTCGCTGATCCACACGTAGCCCGCGCCCTCTGGCTGGCTCGCGTCCAGGAGTTGCTCGACGAGGTGGTCGACGAGTTCGTCCGCCATGCCGCGAGGAGGCGAGCGGAACCCGTCGTCGTCGTTGCCCGCCGAGTCGTGGACGGGTAGCCCCGCGAGGTGGACGGTGCGATCCAGTACGTGGAGCTCGCGTGGATGCGTTATGGGATCGCGCTTGGCCGGCGGCCTGCCACCGATCTCGTTGCGCGCCTGCTTCCGGTCGCGCAGGCGGGGGGCACGCGGGATGGCTGGTCCGTCCAGGCAGGTGCGCTGGATCGTGCGGGCCTGGAAAGCGGCGATCAGCAAGGCCGGCTGCGACCTGAAGGCCTCGATCGCGGCGGTCGCCCACGCCGCGATGCCGAGGTTGAGCGGGAGTTCGCCGCCGTCGCGGTCCCGCAGCAGCGGCAGTGCCTCCGCCATGCCGTTCGTGACCGGGCCGAGAAGCGTGTTCGCCGCGGTCAGCAGCACCGCGGACTTCGTGTTCGGGCCGAACCTGTTGGTCGTCGCGTTGATGATCTCGTTCGGCAGCGTGCGGCCGCGGGCGGCGACGACCGTGCGGCCGTGCAGCACCCAGTCCTGTCCCTCCGGTACCGCCGGCGGCGGGTCGTCCGACCGTCCGGGCGAGTGCGCGCCCCTGGCGATCTCGCTGATGGTGATCATGTCGAACTCGCTGACCCAGGTCATGGCGCCGAACGGGCTGCTCGGTGACGGCACTCCGAACAGTGGTGCGACGTTCTGCGCGAGGCGCGACGGCACGAGGTCCGAACGCTTGCCGGCCGCCAGTGGCACGACAGCGGGCAGCAGCGACATCGTCTCTCTCCATCGTCTCGGGGGATCACCACAAACCGACCTGCGTCGGAGGTGATCGTCAACCCCAGGTGTCCTCACGATTTGGTCTCGTCCATCGACCAGGGCCGGATTCGCATATAAAAGTATGTCATGCCGACCGCCTCTGTGTCTGTTCGCCCATGCCGACCAATCTCTGGCTCGCACCCGGAGGGTGACCAGCGTCCGATCGACCTCCAGATCCCCGACGACGTCTCGAGAGCCATCTGGTATGAGCTGTTCGACCAGCGAGCCGCCGTGCACTCGCGTCACCGGGTCCGTTACTGCGACACCGAGTTCCGACTCGGCTCCTTGCGGCTCGGCGCGGACGGAGTGGGCGCGCCCCAGGTCCTCGGTTACCACCTCGTGGGCAACTGTCCGTGCCGGGACCTCGTCGCCGACGCGTTCGAGGTGGCGTTGGCCTACCTGACGGATCACGGCGACGAGTTCGCCAACCCGGCCGGTGCGGTGCGCACGCATCTCAAGTACCGGCTGATCGATCTCGACCGCCACGCGAGAGTCGAGCGGGGAGCACCCGCGCGCCCGGAGGTCGTGGCGACCAACCGCTACGGGCGAATGCTGCCGGACGACTTCCACCGCGCTGTGCTGGTCATGCTCGTCGACGAAGCCGGCAGCAGCGGACCACTGCGCGGGGCGCAGGGACTGCTGCAGCGCCTCGCGTACCGCTGCGCGGGGAAGTTCGACGGCGAGCCCGCGGACTACCTGCACCGCTTGCCGGAGGTCCTCGCGGTCATCGAGACGATCTGCCGGACGGGGCCCAGGGTCAACATCGGCACCGCGGACGAGCCGGAACTGGTGACCTGGTGGGATGCCCGCATCGACCGGCCGCTCGGCAGACGTGCCGACCCCGCCGACCACGTGATCGACGAAGACCGGTGGCTGTGCGTCGCGGCGCCTTCCCTGACCAGGGCGGCCACCAGGCTGTGCAGGACGCCCTCGTGCTCGACGAGCTCCTGCGCGCGGTCGGGCCCGAACCCTCCCACCGACGGGATCTCGCCCTGCGCGCCGCGATCCACCGCCTCCAGGAGAGCGGGCTGCTCAGCGATGCTCGCGGACGCGAATTGCTCGAGGACGACCGGCAACGCGGTCTCGTGCTGGCACGGATTCGCGACCTGACGACCAAGCCCGCGGCCCGGCGTTCCCGTCGCTGCGCCTGAAACGGGAAGGCGAACGTCCGTGGTCGTCACGAGTGCGTCTGAATCGCCGGAGGAACGAGCTCGATGGGCGGAGGCCGAACGCATCGGCCGGTTGCTGCGCGCCGATCCGCTGTCGGTGAGTCCCGAGTACGCGGGTGACGTGGGTTTTCAGTGCGTTGACGACCTGGACGAGGAGGCACCCGACCTCGCCGACCGACTTGACCTGGTGGGACGCCTTCTGCGGTTCGCGGTGGCTGGCGCGCCCGACGCCGTGCACGGTGGCTGGTGGCGCATCGAGCTCGCACGGGTTCTGGCGCGGACCGCGTTGACGTCGGCCGCTCCCGGCGCGTGGGACGCCTCCGCGTACTGGGCCGGCGCTGCCCTGGACTTCCCGCATCTCTCGATCGAGGAACGCGACCAGATCACCGTCGACGTGGCGGAGCTCCACTGCTGTCGTGTGGGGGCAGTGATGGATGCATGGCAGTCGGGTGACTTGTCCGACCAGGACTTCCTCGACGCCTGCGGAACTTTGCTGCGCCTGCTCGACGAGCTCGGCGACACGACGTCGAACCCCGGCGTGCGCGCGGTGATCGACTTGATCAGGGCGCGGACCCACGCGTACCGGTGGGACATCACCGACGAGGCCGCTGAGCTGCACCAGGCGGTGGGCCTGCAGTCCTGGGCGTTGCCGGTGGTTCCGGACAGCTATCCGGGACTCGCCGACGAGCTGATGCTGTTCGCCGAGTTGTGCAGGTCGGGGTACCAGATCGCACCCGAGCACGTGCCGCTCGCACTCGCGGTGAACGCGTGCCGTCGGCTGATCACCCTCACCCTGGTGGAGGGCGAGGTGCTGCCGGAACATCATCTGCTGCTGGCGCGGCTGCTGATGTTGCGCGAGGACTTTGACAACCCTGCCGTCCAGAACGAGATCGTCGACAGCCTCGCCGTCGCGGCCGGGATGGACGACGAGTTCGTGTGGTGGATGTACGGCGACGCATTGCTGGACCGCGGCTGCGAGGCGGACGACGTCGACGACATCGAAGACGCCCTGCTCTGGCTGGGCCACAGCGTGGACCGCGTGGACTCCGACGCCGAGTGGAGCTGGATGGCAGGAGTGGACATCGCCCGCGCCCACTTCCGTCTGCTGAAGATCACCGGTGACCTCAGCCACGTCGATGACGTCGTCGGGCACGTCAGTCGGTTGCTGGACACGTTCGACCTAGACGCCGAGGTCGTTCGCGACCTGCACGCCTGGCGACTATTCGCGCTGATGGACCTGTCGGACTATCCCGATCTGGGAGCCTCGGCCGCCCAGTACCCGGTGGCCGCCTGGCTGCGCGAATCGGTACGCGTCGTGGACGGCCGGGTCAAGAACGGCCTGTTGACCGACGTGGACAGCGCTGTCGCCTTGTGCGCCGCACTGCTGTGGATCACTGTGCTGAGCGGAGCGGCCGACGCGGTGGTCGCTGACATCAACGAGCTGGTGTCCGCGCTCGAGGACTCGGCGCGAATGCTGGGGTTGGCGGTCGATCACTCCGACCTCGTTGACGAGCAGCGCACCGACGTGACGCTCAGGGTCGTTCAGGAGTTGTTGACGAACCAGGTGAACCTGCTCCGGGGCCAGACCGACCTGGACATCAGCGTGGCGAGCGCGGTGCTCAACGACGCTGCTCTGCGCCAGCTCCACGACGACGTGGCCGGCATGACCGGGGGACTGCTCGCGTCGGCGGCGAGCCGACTGGACTCGCTGGGCGCGTTCGACGCGGGTACGTCCTTGCTCAAGCAGGCCGGGCCTCAAACATCAAGCGGCGTCGAATCTGATCAAATTGAGGCTTTGGACGCCCTGTTCGCGTTCTTCCGGATCGGCACCGCCAACGGCGACATGCAGCAGCTGCGTAAAGCCATCAGCACGGCGCACGACCTGATGGTCACCACGACCTCCCGCAAGAGATGGGGCCCATGGTCGGGCTTGCCGAATTCGCTTGGTGGGCCATGTCCGATCCGCACACCCGGCCGTCCCAGCTTCCCGACCGCCCGGCACCGGCTTGGCTGCGACCGATGATGGTGATGTTGCGGCTGGTGCAGGAGTTCGCCGCCGCGGCGGAGAGATCGGACACGCAGGTGCTGCGCGAGATCGCCACGGCCGTAGGCGATCTCGTCCGGCGCAATGCGAGCAGCGAGTACTGGCTCAAGTACGCGCGGGAGCTGCACGGAAACGTCCTAACAACTCTCGCGGACCTGGAACAAGACGACGCCGAGGTGCAGGCGACCGCAATCACGGTGCTGGAACGGAATTGGAGCGAGCGCGGCGCAGGCAGGGACCTGCTTCTCGACAGGTCCGCACTGCAGTTCGGACGCCTGCTGAGGCGGCGGGACCTCCCCGGTGACCGTGCCAGGAGCCGGGACATGGGGCGGTACGCCACCTGGAGCGCCGGGTGGAAGGTCGCGATGCAGTCGCAGAACGAACACGGGCTCGAGATCGCGCGCAACGGCGTCGCGGCGGCGGACGAACTGGTCTCGTGGTGCATCGAGGACGGTGCGGTGCACGATCTCGTGCGGGCGCTCGATGCCCGCCGCGGCCTGGTCTTGAAAGCCGCGCACATCGGTCGCGTCGTCGCGCACCGGCTCGGCGAGATCGGCCGGCACGACCTCGCCGAGGAATGGGTCGAGGCCGAGGGGCGCGACCGGCTCAGGCTGCGGGGACCCGATGGCGAGCTCAGCGATTGGGGCGGACTGCGGCGCAAGGTCCTCGGAGTACTCACCGAGAACGGTGACATGTCCGAGGATCGTCACTTCCTGGATCGCGTGCGACGGGCGCTGCACGCGCACGGATCGCATTGCCTCGTCTACCTCGTACCGTCCAATGAACACCACGAAGGACTGGTCGTCGTGGTGCCCGCGGACGGCGAACCGTCGTTCAGCACGTGCCCGGAACTGCTGACAGCACAGGACTCCGCGGTCGGGCGATACCAGTCTGCCTATGACGCCTGGTACGAGGCCAGAACGGAGGACGGTGAGGAGTACGAGCGGTGGAAGGACGAACTGGACCGCATCTGCCGCTGGGCCGACGACGTCGTGGGAGCACAGCTGCGCCGGGCGGCTGACGGGCGAGAGCGGGTCGTGCTGGTGCCCGTCGGGTCGCTGGGACTCGTGCCGTGGCACGCGGCCAAACGCGTGGCCGACGGGGTGGACCGGTACCTGGTGCAGGACCTGGAGATCTCCTACGCGCCGTCCGCCGAGGTCTTCTGCGACGTGGTCGAGCGGCGGCCTGTCGTGGGCGGAAACCCACTGCTGGTAGGAAATCCCACTCGGGACCTGCCTTCCGGAGTCGTCGAGGCGTGGTCGGTGCGGGACGCCTTCTACTCCGGTGGACTCGTGATGGGGTCGTGGAGCTGGTTCCCGCTGTCGTCAGAACCCGCGGACGACGGTGCCGGCACGCCGGCCGAGGTAGTGTCCGCACTCGCCAAGCCGTTGCCGCTGCTGCATCTCGCCTGTCACGCGGTCGCGGACATGAAGGAACCGTTGGAGTCGCGGATCTGCCTTGCCGGAGGTACGTTGTCGACACAGCGGCTGATGGACGTCAGGCCGACCGAGGTGCTGCCGATCGGGTTGGTGGTGCTCGCGGGCTGCACGACGAACGTGTCCGGTGTGGACTACGACGAGGCGTTGAGCCTGTCGACGTCGTTCCTGTCCCTGGGCGCACGTACCGTCGTCGGATCGATGTGGAAGGTGCCCGCAGGACGCACCACGGTGCAGCTGATGTTCATGTTCCACCACTACCTGCGGGTGGAGGGGGTGGCATCGTCCTCGGCGTTGCGCCGGGCGCAGCTGTGGATGCTGGATCCCGGCAGGGAGTTCCCTGCCAGCATGCCCGGGAAGGTGCGGGACATGGCGCCCGCACGAGGCTTCGACCACGCCGACGCGGTGTGCTGGGCGGGGTTCACCCAGCAGGGCGTCTGACCGAGTGGTTGGGCCCGCTCGACTTCAACGGGCCCAACCACTCCCTCCTCGTCAGGGGCAGGGCTGCCCGACCGGTGCGATGATCACGAGCCGGTTCTGCACGGCGAGCGTCTCGATGAACTGACCCGTCGCGTCGTACGGCGGAACGTAACCGGCGAAGTTGGTGCCCACGCCGCCGGCTTGGAGGAGCGAACCGGGAACACCCTGGTTCGTCAGCTCCTTCACCACGGCCTGCGCGCGCTGGGTCGACAGCGTGAACGGCGCGTCTTCGGGAAGTGCCGTCGTCCCGGTAACCGTGACCGCGATCTTCTTCTCCCGCAACGTCTCCGCGATCGGAGCGAGCACGTCCTGCACTCGTTTCGCGTCAGCGAACACCGACTTGTCCGGCAGGAATCCGACCTGGTCCTCCCGGAACCTGGCGCAGCCGACGCCCTTGGGGTCGTCGATCCGTTTCGGGGGAAGCACGGGCGTCACCGTCGGCAGATTGTCCAGCGGCGGGGTGTTCGTGAACGTGGTGAGGTCGGGCACGACCTTGGCGCCGGTCGCGCTCAGCACCTTGGTCCACAGCCCCTTCAACTGGTTCTGCTCGTCGAGGGACAGCTCGGGCTGGGGAGCCGCGACCGACCCCAGCCCGGTGAGCAGGACTTCGGTGCCGGCCAACGGCTTCAGCTTGCCTGAGTTGCCACCGAGCTGCTCGATGACCTTGCCGGCGTCGGCCGCGAGAGCGCCCGGTGCCTGCAGGCGGAGGTCGCCGGAGGTCTGCAGGGCGTTGTCGATCACGACGATGCGCTTCGGCCCCGTCTTCGACGACTGGTGCTGGACTTCGGCGGCCAGCAGGATCGCCCCGAGCGTGTCCGCCTCCGGCGTCTTGGCGCGGAGCGCGTTGAACACGTCGTTGCTGAGCATGTCCTCGTAGTCCGAGACCGTGCCCTCACAACCGCTGTCGGAGTTGCACTTGCTCTCCAGTTGCATGTCCAGCTGGACCTCCGGCTTGCCGGACACCCCGACGACCACCAGGTGATCGCGGCTGAGCACCGACTCCTTGAAGTACTCACGTGCCTTGGAAACCAGCTGAGGTCTCGGCATGTTCGCACGGCCGCCCACCACGAGGGCGATCTCGCCGGCGTCCCGAGGCGGCTTGAACTCGCCGCACGACGTCAACGAACCTGTGAAGACCACGATCGCGATGATCGTGGCGACGAGCTGCTTAGCAGTAGAGGTCACTGTCTCCTACCGATCTGGGGTTCTCGGCAAATTTCGGGGAAGCCGGCGGCGGGGGAGGAGTAGCGGCGTCACCACGGCCGTTGCCCGTGTCGCCTTCGGGGTCGAGAAGGCTGTCGGTGGCGGACGGGTTCCCCATCGCGGCGGCCGTCTGCTGTGCCTGCTCCGCGCGGAGGCCGGAGCGCCGTGCCTCGTCGAGCTCCTGCTCGAGGTCGTGGAGCTTGCTCGCTCGCTTGCGGTTCTCCGCAGCAACCTCCTGCCTCGCGCCTTCGACCCGCGCCTGTGCGGCGAGCTCCGCGGCCTCGGCCTCCAACCGGAGCCTGCGCTTGCGGGCGACGCGTTCGTCGGCCGTTGTCGGATCGCCGAACCTGTAGGCGTGGGTCATCGCCAACGCGCCGGTGATGAGGTAGACCCCGAGCATCAGCGCCGCGACCCAGATCGCGCCTTCCGAGGCCTTCGAACCCGCGGAGGTGGCCAGCGGGCCGGATCCAGTCCCGCGGATGGTCGAGGCTCCTACCGTGGCGCGGATGCCGGAGATCGTCGCGCCGAGCGCCAACCAGAGCACCGAGAGCACGACCATCCAGACCACGCTGCCCCCGTAGCCCTCACGCCGGGACCTCGCGAGTTTGCCGATCTGGTGCGCGGCGGCCACCGACCCGAGCGCCAGGGCGGACACGAAGGCGAACACCAGCTGTGAATCCTGTTGGATCAGTCTGTCCAGGGTCGTCCAGAACCCGAACGCGTCGGCGAAGGCCAGAATGCCGAGGAGGACGAATGCGAGGCCGTGCTCCGTCATCGGACTGAACCTGGTGGCGAACCGGCCACGCGGATCGTCGTCCTGCCACCGCGTGATGTCGGAGGCGTCAGAGGGCGGGTCGGGCGATGTTTGTGCGGTTGTCGGTGTGCTCACAGTGCTGTTGTCTCCTCGTTCGGCTTGTCGGCTCGGTTCGCGACGGCGCTGCCTCGTGCGCAGTTCCTCCTCGTACTTCTTGAACTCCGCTGCTTCCTGACGGATGGCCTCAGCACGCTCGTCGAGGTTCTGCGCCCTCGTCTTGGCATCGGACTCGAGCTGGTGCAGCACGGACTCCCGCTGGATCCGTTCCCTTTCCACCTCGACGTTCCACTGGTCGACCCAGCTGTCGATGGTCGTGTCGAGGACGTGCCTGCTCCCGTCGTCGACGGCGTTTTCGCGGATGAGCGCGTTGATCCGCTCACGAACCTCCGCGGACGCCGCCCTGGGCTCGGGGGCCAGCCCCTCGATGAGGGGGTTCTTGTTGATCTGCAAGAACAAGTGATCGGGCTCGGCGCGGTCCCGGCCGCGCAAGGCGGCCGGGAGCAGCGCGTGCAGCCAAGCGAGCGTGGCAGCAAGACGGTTGGCGGGCAGGGACGTCACGACGCCTCCTCGATGTCGTCGGAGGACAGGGAGCCCAGCCAGGTGGAGAGATCGGGTTCACCTGCGTCGAGCAGTCTGCGCAGCAGTTCAGCGTCCGGGTGCCGGCGCAGCAGCGCCGTGTCGTAGAGCGCCTGCTGGGCCATGACGAGCGCGCGCATGCCGGCAGCCTCGGAGGCGGCTTCGGTCCGCAGTTGCTCGATGCGGGCCCGCAGATCGGCCTGCGTGGCGAGGGAGGCGGTTAGTGCTTCCTGCACGCCCCGATGGTGTGCTCGCGCGCGGTTCACCGCCCGCTCGTGTTCCCGCATTCGCCGGGCGCGCACCCGGTCGTCCGGATGCCGCTCGTCGCCCGGCCGGTACTCTGGGGGCGCGGTGGGGTCAGGCGCGGAGGCCTCGACCGAGGTCAGGGCGTTCGCCGCAGCGGACAGCTCGTCCGTCAGGGCCATGGTGCGCGAGGTGACCTTCCTGCTGTGCTCGTTCAGCGAGCGAACGCGTTGCGCGTGGTCTGCCGCGACCACGGACAGCCCTTTGTCCAGCTCGACGAGGAGCCTTCTGCGCATGGGTGTCGCCTGCCGCTCCGTGACGAAGAGCGGGTCGGGCTTGCGCAGCCGTCCGTCCGTTTTCCCCTGTCGCCGCAGGAACAACCGGCGCAGCACCGTGATCCGGCCGCGACGGTTCACGCCGGGGAGCCCGGACGCGGCGTGTCGCTGCCCCGGTGCCGATTTTTCTTCCGCCATCGTGCCCTTCTCGCTTTCTACTCCGGACACAGGTGTTCTGACGGATCTCCGCACCGTCCGTCAGTACGAGTGCGACGTCGTAGTGGAGGTGAATGCGGGTTGAGCGGAACCAGAGCGGGGAGCTACGTCCTCGACGCGGCGGCGCAGGCCGCACTGCTCGAGCAGCAGAGAAGGGAAAGGCTGCAACGGCAGTGGAGAGTGATGGAGGACGAGCACGCTCGCATGCGGGCAGCGCTGATGTCGTCCGCTGGCGACCTGGACGCCGAGATCACGGTCCCCGCGCCGCTCGCCAAGCCGGAGTCGTGGAGTGACACAGACTTCCAGAAGGCGCAGAAGGCCGCGGAGACGGACCGCCAGGTGATGTGGCACGGGCTCAAGAAGGTGCGCGACAGGCGAATCAGCAGGTCGACGCAGTGCAACGCGTCCGGTATCGAGGGTGGCCGGCCACAACCGGTGGTGCGGCGGAAGAAGGCGGCAGGCGGCGGCCGCCCGGCTGTCGCCGAGCGCGTCGAGAAGATGCTCGGCCGCCTCAACCGCGAGATCGAGCCGTCGCCAGAGATCGAGGCATTGGCGCAGCAGGTCGTCGCGGCACCCGTGGCGCGCCAGCCGGTGTTGCTCGGCAGCTTGCGCGACCGCGTGGAAGAGCACAACGCGTCGGTGAAGCGGACGCGGTCCGCTGTGGCCTTGCTGGAAGAGGCGAGACTGCTGGCGGAGGAGTCCGCCGACGCCGAGTTGGCAGCCGAGGTGCGGACCTTCGCGGCAGCGCCTGAAGCCGGGCTCGAAGTGGACGTGGCGGGTCTCAAGCAAGCGGTCGCCGCCGCACAGGCACGTCAACTCGTGCTGCGCGAACAGGAATACGCCTACAGCGCACTGGCCAAGGCTTACGGCGCTCTGGGCTACGAGGTGCTCGAGTCACCCGAGGTGCTCACGGTCAGCGGTGGCGTGCTCTTCCGGCACAGGAGTGGTCCCTCCCACGGGATGGTGGCCGTGGTGAAGGAGGGCTCCATCCGTCTGGAGCCGGTGCGGCTCGCGGTGCCTGGCGCGCCGCCTGTCTTGAACCGGGAAGCCGCCGACATCGCGGCTGATGAGGAACTGTGCCGGGACACGACGAAGGCGCTGCAGGTGCTGCCGGGCCAGCAGGTCTCGGTCCAGGGCGCGAAGCCGGGTCGGGCAGGAGTGTTCTCGTTGCGCGTGGTGCCGCTGGCCGCAGAGGAAGTCGTCCCTGTCGACTCAACCATCGAGGTGGACGAACCGGTCGCTAGGGAGATGAATCGGTGAGCAGGCTTTCCAGGGACTACCCCGAATGGGCGCACGAGGTCGACGCCAGGTTGCCGGTGGCAGCACAGGTCGTGCTCGCCGGCAACGTCGACGACCTCCACCTCTGCCCTGTCGCCACGCCTTCGGGAACGATGTTCTCGTTGCGGCAGACCCACCAGGTGCTCGACGACGTGCTCACGGCCAACGCCTACAGCGTGGTGCTGCACTGGCACGTCGCCGCGGGGCTGTCGGTGTTGTCTGAGACCGTGCCGGGCACCGCGCAGAAGATTGTCGGGGACGAGGTGTGGGGCACCAGAGCGGAGCCGACCGCCGCGGGCCTGACCGTCCTGCTGGAGCGGGTCGTACGTGCTCGGCAATGCCGCGTGGCAGTGGTGGTCGACGGCGCGCACCGGCTCTCTCCCGATCCCCGCGCGCTCGATGTGCACCGGATGTTCGTCGCCGGCCAGTTCCTCAGCCAGGACGCACCGCGAGTGTCCATGGGGCCGAAGGAACGGCCTGGCGTCTATAACACCGTCATCTGGCTGGCCGACCGGGAGAGCGCCCTGCCATCCTGGCTCGTCGGCGCGACCAGGGTGAGTGTCGTCAGCCTGCCCCAGCCAGGACTCGCCGCTCGCAGGCGTACGGCCGACGTGCTGGTCGGCGGCCTGCCGGGCTACCAGGAACTGCCGGAACGAGAACGCGCGCAGGTGGCCGTCGACCTCGCCGAGCAGACGGAGGGCATGCGGCTCGCCGACATGATGGCGGTCACTCCTGCTGCCCGTGACCGCGGCATCCCGGCTCATGACGTCGGAGACGCGGTCCGATTCCTGCGATCCGGCGTGGACCGGAGCCCGTGGCGCGATGACGACCTCCTGGCCCGGATTCGGGATGCGGCCCGGTCTCTGAACGAGGTCGTGCTCGGGCAGCCCCGCGCGGTGCGGCACGTCGTCGACGTCCTGGCGCGTGCGGCACTGGGATTGTCCGGTGCGCAGAGTTCCGGCCATCCGACGAGGCCCAAGGGCGTGATGTTCTTCGCCGGACCGACGGGCGTCGGCAAGACCGAGCTGGCCAAGCAGATCGCGAAGATCGTCTTCGGTCGTGAGGAGGCGATGCTCAGGTTCGACATGAGCGAGTTCGCCGCCGAGCACCACGAGGCCAGGCTTCTCGGCGCACCGCCCGGCTACGTCGGCCACGGCGAGGGGGGCGAACTGACCAACGCCGTGCGCCGCAACCCGTTCCGGCTGCTGCTCTTCGACGAGATCGACAAGGCCAACCCCCGCATCTTGGACAAGTTCCTGCAGATCCTCGAGGACGGCAGGCTGACCGACGCCTCGGGCAGCACGGTGTACTTCACCGAAACGCTGATCGTCTTTACCTCCAACGCCGGGATGATGCGGCGCGTCAAGGACGCGGAGGGCAAGGAGCTGGACGAGTACGAACCCGTCGTGAAGCCCGGAACGTGCTACGCCGTGCTCGAGTCGGCCGTGCGGACGGCCATCCACGACGCGTTCGTGAAGATCGGCAGACCAGAGCTGATGAACCGCATCGGTGACAACGTGGTCGTGTTCAACTACATCACGGCAACGGTTGCCCGCGATCTCCTGCGCCGCAACCTCGACCACCTGACGGCCACGGTGCGCAAGCAGAGCGGGTATCAGGTGGACGTCACCGACGGCGTGCGGGCAGTGCTCGACGTCGAGGTCGGCAAGGACAACCGGCTGGTTTTCGGCGGACGCAGCGTGAACACGGTGGTGGAGAGCCGCGTGCTCAACCCGCTCGGCCGTGAGTTGATCACGATGGCCCCCAACGCCAGGTGCACGGTGACGGAGGTCTGGGAGGACGAGGACGGCCCAGGTCTGCAGGCCGAGGAGGGCATGCGATGACCAACGTCGGGATCAGCCGTCTGCACCATCCGGTCACGGTCCTCGGCCCCGGTGTGCGGGCCGGGATCTGGTTCCAGGGCTGCTCGATCCGCTGTCCCGGTTGCGCGAGCATCGACACCTGGCGCGTGGAACCGGAGACAGAGATCGATGTCGAGGGCGTGTTGGCGTGGATCGCCGGACTGTCTCCCGACGAGGTGGACGGCGTCACCATCAGCGGTGGCGAGCCGACCGATCAGCTTGAAGCCCTGGCCTCGCTGCTGGATGGTCTGCGCCGCTGGCGGACCACACGTCGGCCGGATGCCGACGTCCTGCTCTTCACCGGCAGGGAGCCGGACTGGCTGGACACCGAGGCGGCCCAAGCACTGCACGGGTATGTCGACGCCGTGGTCATCGGCCCGTACCGCGCGGATCTGGCGGGTGACACGCCGCTGCGCGGTTCCGAAAACCAGGTGCTGGTCACGATGAGCCATCTCGGTGAGCAGCGCTACGGCGACCTTTCGAGCATGCCGAGGCAGAGGGTACAGATCAACGTCGACGGCCAGTCGGTGTGGATGATCGGCATTCCACTGCCCGGTGATCTCTCCGGTGTCCAGGCCGGTGCCTCTGAACGGGGCGTCCGCATGAGAGGAACGTCGTGGCGGAGTTGATCGAGTGCGGCAGCTGCGGTAACGAGGTGCCGCCGGGCAAGTGTAGGGTCTGCGCCTTTGTCAATGTGGATCCGCGCGCTCCCGAGGCTGTCCCCCAGCGCGCGCGCGTCCGGCACGGACAGGATGAGCTGATCGTCTTGGACGACGGCGCGGAAGTCCACTTGGGACGGATGTTCTCGCACAAGGCGATCAAGGAAGCGCTGAGGCCGTACGACTACGTGAGCAAGGAGCACGCCGAGATCGTCCTGCGCGGCGACCGGCTGTTCGTCCGGGACCCCGGTTCCAAGTACGGCACGAAGGTCGGCGGCGTCGCGGTCGGGCCGGAAGGGAAGGACTTCGGGCTTCCGGTCACGATCCTCCTCGGGCCTTCTGGCCATCATGCGGAGATCGTCGTGGAGTGGGTGTCGTGACAGCCGCAGGCCCGCCGTCGGACCGCGAGACGAGGGATCTTCCAGCGGGACCCTCGTCGGCGCGGCTGACGGCCGACCTGCCCGGACCGGACGGTGACAGGTCCGACAGGCCGACCGCGGACAGGCCTCACCTCGGCACCAACCGGGAGACGTCGGACCTGCCCGGGCCAGAGGAGGCGCGGCAACCGGGAGACCAGCTCCCGCCCGGCATCGCGGCCAGGTTCTCCGACCGGCAGCCCATGTCGGAGCGAGGAGGACAGGCGCTGCTGTTGCGAGGTCGCTGGGATCAGGAACACGATGTCGTGCTGAAGATCTACCGGCAGGCACGGGACGGCGTCGAGGACGTGTGGGAGCTCTGGCGGTTCGCCGGCGAACACGACGACCGGGTCATCTCGTTGCTCGCCGCCGAGACCGACGGCCTGCGGGACTACGAGGTGATGCCCCACCTGCCCCACGGCTCGCTGCTGGACCACGTGCACGGGCTCGGCCGCCCGCTGACCACCGATGAGGCCGAGGTTGTGCTCGTCCAGGTGACCGGGGCTCTGGGGTACCTGCACGACCGCGTGTCCGCCGCTGCCAACAGCGGCGCGCGGGCGCTGGTCCACGGGGACATCAAGCCGGCCAACATCCTCCTGCGCGAGGTGGAGCCGCTGAGGATGTGCGTCAGCGATTTCGGTGTGTCCGCGGTGCACGCGTTCACCAGGGAACGGTCGACTGGTGCGATGACGCCCGCCTACGCCGCCCCCGAGCTGTTCCGGCAGGCGAGATCACCCGCGATCGACTGGTGGGCGCTCGGCATCACGCTGATCGAACTGCTGCAGGGGTACCACCCGTTCCAGGTCGGCCCCAATGGTCTGATGCTGTCCGACGACGAGATCAACGAGCAGGTGAACAGCTCGCCGGTCCCGATCGACGACGTCGTTCCGGTGCGCTGGCGCTCCCTGCTCCGGGGCTGCTGACCTGGAGGCCGGAGAACCGGTGGGGAGCCCGCCAGGTCCAGGAGTGGCTGGAAGGCGCCGAGCCCGCGATCGACGAGCATATCGGGCCGGACGAACAGGCGGGAGGGGAGTTTGTGTTCGCGGGTGCGCGGATCACCCGGCCCCGTCAGCTCGCCGCGGCGATGGCCGCCAACTGGCAGGCCGCAGGCGAACTCGTGCTGGGCGACGGCTGGTCATCGCTGCTGGAATGGGCGTCGTCCGTGTCGGACGACATGCGTTCGGCGCTGGACGACGTCGACGAGCACTTCGTCCAGCCGCGTTCGCCGGTCGACCGGTGTGTCTGCGAGCTGATGGTGCGACTCGACGCCTCGGCTGAGCCGCGGTTCCGCGGGTTCGTGGTCGACAGGCCAGGACTGGCGCAGCTCGCCGCCGAGTCCGAGTCCGGTGAGACCGCGGCACGGGCGGCTCTCGACGCGTTGCTGAACAGCGGTGCGTTGCGCGCTCTCGCCAGGCTTTCCGGCCAGGGAGGACTCGATCTGGTCGCCGCCCAATGGGAGCGCTGGCACCGGATGGCGGAGGACTACGCCAGGGACGCGCTCGGCGACCTCAGCCGGCTGCCGGAGCGTCAACGGCTGGGCGACATGGTGCTCAGGGCCGTTCTCGACCCGGTGTACCGTCGCAACCTGAACCGGAGGGCTCGCGAGCTGACAACGCGCCGTGCCCGCAGGACTGCCTGGTTCCGCGCGCTCACAGACCAGGATCGCGGTGTGCACCAGCCCGCGCTGGACGTCGTGGTCGTGCTGCTGGCGGCGCTCGCGGAGGAGACGAGACGACGACCTCCGACCGAGCAGGACGAGTTCGCCGCCGCGGCCCGTGGTCTGCGTGCCGAGGTCGAGGCGATGGTGAGCGGAGTTCCGTCCACCGGCGACTGGATCGTGGCCGTGCCAGCGTTGCCCGTGCGGAACCGCCCGGTGACGGTCGGGGACCACCTCCGGTTCGGGCGCGCGGTGGTGGGCACGGCGATCGCGGGTGGATCCTTCGCGGTGGTGGCGGGGATCGGTGCGGCCTCGGGTTCGTCCCTCTTGGACGGTGTGCTGGTGGGAACGGTGTTGCTGGCGGGCACAGCTTCGCTTCTGGCCGGGCTCCTCCTGCCCCGGACACCGTTGTCCGGCGCACTGCTGGGCGCGGCGAAGGCGTTGGTGGCGGGCCTGATCATCGCTGTCGTGGCGGCGGTGGTCGTCGGCCTCGTGCTCGGACGAGAGCTGGGAGTGCTCGTGTTCTGGTGCTCGTGGGTGCTGACCGTGTTCACCGGAGCCGTTTCCGGTGCCGTGACAGGACGAACTCGAGGAGACGTCTGGTGGCGAGTGACGAGCTGATCCGCGTGCGGGTGTCCCTGGCGACGGCGGTCGGCAGACGCGATCGCAACGAGGATGCGGTGGGAGTGGACGGCCTGGTGTGCACAGGCAATTCCGGCATACCTGTGCACATCGATCTCATCGTTCCGGTCGACCGCCCCCTCAACATTGCCGTCGTGGACGGCATGGGAGGGCACGCAGACGGCGACCGCGCCGCCGTGCTGGCTGCGGAGCTGCTGTCTTCGGACCAGACCGGTGACCCGGTCTCCTTGTTCGGTGCGATCTCCGAGCGGATGCGTGCCGAGGGCAACGGCATGGGATGCACGGCGGCGATGCTGTCGTTGTCCGCCACCGGCAACGTCGTGCTGGCCAACGTCGGTGATGTCCGGGTGTATCGACTGCAGGACGGGTTCGCGGGCCAGCTGACGACGGACCATCGCGCGGGATCGTCCGTCGTCACGCGCTGCCTCGGCGGCGGGGAGCATTCGTCCTTTGTCCCGGCGGTACGTTTGCAGGCACTCCGGTCCGGCGATCGTTACCTGCTCTGCAGCGACGGGGTGCACGACGCGGTGCGGAAAGAGGCTCTCGTTGCAGCCACGTCTTCGTCGGAAGGCGGGGAGGTCGTCGGCAGACTGGTCCGGGACGCGGTGGAAACTGAACACGGGGACAACGCGACAGCAGTGCTGGTCGACGTCATGGCGGCCTAGCGTAGTTCAGGGTTGGGGGCGAGCCCGGCCAGCATCGACGTGTCGCCATTGTGCGGCAACGAGACCAGGCCGGGATCAAACCAGCTCGAAGCCGGCGAACATCTGCGCGACCTTGCGTCTTCTGCGCGGGGGCAGAGGTTGCCCTGGCCCTCTATCAGCGGGGTGGCGGCGGTGGTCAGGCGGACGGCGAACCACGGGAGAGGTGGTTCAGGGCCAGCGCGCTGCCCTGGGTGACGGTCTTGCCGTATTGCGGGAGGATGGTCAGGGCTCGCGCGGACTCGCTCAGCAGGTGGGGGAGGTGTACGTGCCGGGAAATACATCCGTGCAGGTCAGCAGTCGTTGGCGCGTGAGCGGTCATCCTCCGGCATGATCGCGGCTCGTGCTCGTTCGCTTCGCCTACCTCGCCGTCCCACACGCCTTTGCCGCGCGACGGCTGCTGCCGATGACCAACCGCGAGAAGGACATCGAGATCCTCGCCCTCCGCCACCAGCTCACCGTCCTGCGACGACAACTGGGCGACCAGCGTCCGCGATTGCGCCCCGAGGACAGGGCGTTGTTGGCGGCGTTGCTCGTGCCGCTGGCCCGCGCGACGCTGCGCCGGTTCTGATTGCTGGTCAGCCCGGATACGGTGCTGCGGTGGCATCGTGACCTGGTTAAGCACCGCCACGCCCGCCTGAGTTTGCGCCGGAGGTCTGGGCGTCCGCGTACCCTAACCTCGATCCGTCGTTTTGTACTCCGTATGGCAGCCGAGAATTCTTCCTGGGGCTACCGGCGCATCCACGGTGAATTTGCCCTCCTCGGCGGTACGATTACTCCTTCGATCATGTGGGAGATACTCAAGACCGAGGGTGTTGACCCGGCGCTGTGCCGGGCGACCGTCACGTGGGCAGACCTCCTACGCTCCCAGGCCGAGGCAATCCTCGCGATCGACTTCATCGAGACCGTCACCCTGACCGGAGCGCGGCAGTACATCCTCGCCGCGATCCACCACGCCCGCCGGCGGGCACACGTTCTCGGCACCACCGCGCACCCGACACATGCCTGGGTGAGGCAAGCAGTCCACAACCTGCTCATGGACCTCGAGGACGCCGGAAGCCTCGCGCGGATCAGGTTTCTCATCCGCGACCGCGACGCCAAGTACCCCGCGCTGATCGGCGAGATCCTAGGTAGCGCCGGGATCACCACCGTGTTGACCGGTGTCCGGATGCCTCGCATGAACGCGATCACCGAACGCTGGGTGAAGACACTCCGCGTCGAACTGCTGGACCGCACGCTGATCTGGAACGAAACCCACCTCCGGCACGCGCTGCGCGAGTACGAGCGGCACTACAACCTGCATCGAACTCACCGATCGCTTGACGCCGCGGCACCGCAGCGAGCCCAGCCTCACCCCCTCGAACTCGACCGGATCGACCGCCTCGCCCTACGCCGACAGGACCGTCTCGGCGGCCTCATCCACGAGTACCTATATGCAGCTTGACCTGCGCGGATGGGGTTTTCGGCACGCACAGGCTGGAGGACATCGCTCGACTGGTCGGCCACAGCGGGACGACGGTGACCGAGACGGTCTACCGGCATCAGCTCAAGCCGGTGATGGAGGAGGGCGCGGTCGTGATGGACGAGATCTTCCCGGCCAAGCGCAGACCGTAGTCACTCAGTTAGTCACTCAACAGCAAGAGGCCCTGCCACCTGTGATGGTGGCAGGGCCTCTGACCTGCTACTTCGACCGTCGGGATGACAGGATTTGAACCTGCGACCCCTTGACCCCCAGTTGAATTCAGGGTCAACGGCGTGCTCATGCCCGTTCTCCAAGCTCGCTTCCAAGTCTACTTGCCAAAGTAAAGGAGTCCTCGATTTTTCGGGTTGATCATGAGCGTCAACCGGGACTGGGATGGTGGTCTCGGTATGTGGACGCCGAGTTTGCAGAGGTTGCCCTCGTGTCGAGTTGTCGAGGTGGCGTTCTGGTGGCGTTTCCAGGGCTTCTGCTGCGTTGGTTCGGCATCGGCTTCGCGGTGACCATGCTGGCGGTTGGGCTTTTGGGCGTGTGGGAAGCGTTGTGACCTTCGCTGGTGCCGGCTCGGACCGTGACCGGTTACAGGGCGTCGGTAACCGCCAGGGGCGAGTTTTCGTCTACTTGAGGGTTACTCGGTGCGTCTCAAATTCACTCGGTTGTGTTCGCCACGGTCTCCATTGGCTTTCTTGTTGGTAACGAACTGGTCGAGCGTCTAACGTCGCCGAGCGTATAGCGACAACGGGGTAGTAGTTCGCCCTGGACGGTGGTGCTGCTGTGAATCAGCAGGGTGTGGGTCGTGAAGCGGAAAATCCCCGAGGGTGCGTTAGGTCGTCATTGCGTCCTCCCTGGCAACTGTGGTGACACATGGGCTCCGTCGACTGGTGACGAGGACGAGTGCACTCAGGTGTCACATGTCGGTAACCAGCGGGGCTTTCGTGCGCCGACTGTCCCGAACGTGGCTGTCGCATAGTCGACCGTGATGGTGCGTCAAAAATGGACCACCCCACGGTCGAAAGTGGGCGCCGTTGTCGTACTGAATCCCGTATTTGCGGTACTTGCTGGTGGGTGGGCGTGCGAGCTTGCTAGGCGGCAGGCCGGGTCTTACCCGAATGGCTGACAGTTATGCCCCGAATGGAAGCAGACTGTTCGCCTGGGTTTCGGCGAGACTGTCTGGCTCGCCATCGGACTGGTGGGCGTCGGGCACTGTCCCGGCCGGGTGGTGGGACCTTGGAGAAGGGGACATCGGGCGTGACCACGAGTTTTGCCAGTCGCTTGGACGTGGTGCGGGTCAAAGCCGATCAGTGGGCCGACGAGTTGATCGACCTCGGGCATCAGAACACACTATTGCACTATCAGGACACTAAGACGATCACTCTTGATCTGACCGCGGCGTCGGCGGACTCGCTCGGGCAACTGCTCGGCGGCCGCAAGACGAAGTTGTCGGCGCTGCTACCGGCGAAGGATGCCCACGCGGCAGCCTGCATCAGGGCACGTAACCTCCGGCGCAAGATGCTCCAGTTGGAAGAGGAACAGGGCGTCGAGGTCGGGCGAATCGCCCGGGGGCTGCTCCGCCTGCCGCCGCCAGCCACCAGGGGAACGTCGCCGGTTCCTCCGTTGCGGGCACCGCTGGTGTTGCAGGCGATCGCCATCGACAGCAGGACCGCCGCGGAGAACGATTTCACAATCGACCTGGTCGGCGACGCCGAAGTCAATCCGGTGCTGCTGTACGCGCTGAACCGGCAGTACGGCGTGGACCTCGATCTTGACCGCACGCAGGAGCGTCTCAACGGCCTGCTTGACGAGGCCGACGGCCCGGCCGAGCAAGTGCGGCGCCTGTTCGGTGCGATCGAGGACCTACTGCGCGAGCAGAGCCTCACCGCCGAGCTCGAGGAGCGGGTGCTGGCCGGCATCTTCAGCTTCGAGAATCTGCCCATGGTCAAGGACCTCAAGGCCGCGACCGACCTGTTGGCCAGCCACGACGTGATCGCTGCGGCTGCTGGATTCGCGCCAGCGATCGACGGATTGCAGGCGGTGGCTGCGGCGCACCGTACGGGCTCGCCGGACAGCGTGCAGCCCAAGGACGAGTTCCTGGTCCTGGATGCCGATTCCTCGCAGCAGCAAGCACTGTTCGCCGTGCTGTCTGGTCAGCATGTCGTGATCCAGGGGCCGCCGGGCACGGGCAAGAGCCAGACGATTGCCAACATCATCGCCTCGGCAGTGGCGGCCGGGAAGCGCATCCTGTTCGTCACCGAGAAGCGAGCCGCGATCGAGGCTGTTACCGAGCGCCTGCAGCAGGTCGACTTGCATCACCTGGTGCTGGACCTGCATCAGCAGACGCTCGGCCGGCGCCACGTGGCCGAGCAGGTCGCCGAGTCCTTGGAACGAGCCAGCAAGGAGTTGCCGCCGCAGGTAAACGGGCTGCACGATCGCCTGGCCGAACGGCGGCGGCAGGTCATTCAGCACGACCACGAGTTGCACAGCCCACGTGCGCCGTGGGGGATCAGCGCGTACCAGGCCTACAGCGCGATGCTCGAACTGCCGGCCGCAAGCCGCATCGGCCACGTGCTGCGCGGTTCTCAACTCAACGCGCTCAGCGGGGACACGCTGAACCGCGTGGAGAACGACCTGGTCAATTTCGTCAGTATGGGCGGCCTCGCGGTCCGGCGCGGAGACTTGCCCTGGTCGCGTTGCGAGATCAGGAACATGCGCGACGTCGAAGAGGTCCACGCGAAGCTCACCGAGCTACACGCGCGGTCGTGGCGCAACGCGCAGTCCGAGCTGCGCGCGCTGGTCGGGCGGGCCGGCCTGCGCAAAGCGTCCGATCTGGCGGGCTGGCGGGACATCTTGGGGCTTCTCGGTGCCGTGGAGAAGACGGTCTCGTACTACGGCGAGGAGATCTTCTCCGCGCCGCTGGAGGATTTCTGCCTCGCCACTGGAGATCGGGCCTGGCGTGCCCGGCATCCGCGCCAACTCGGGTGGTGGGCACGCCGGGGCGTGCGAAAGCAGATCCGCCTGATGCGCAAGGTCGGCAAGTGCGACCGTGGCCGGATGCACGACGAACTGCTGGCCGCGTCTTGGCAGCTCAACCGCTGGCGGCAGCTCGCGCTGGAAGGCGCCGTGCCGGCGGCCGTCCTCGGACTGGGTGAAGTCCTCGGGCGGTTCACGGAGGTCCGCGACCAGCTGGCCGCCGTCGCCATGTGCGCTCGCATCGAGGAACCCGAGCAGCTACCGGAGGAGAAGATTTCCTCGACCCTCGACGAGCTGACCGGCGACGTGAACACCCTGTACCGGATGCCCAGGCTCAACACGATCACCGATCAGTTGGAGGCTCTGGGGTTGGGTCAACTGCTGGACGAGTTGGTCGAGCGCGACGCCGACGCCGACGAGGCGCTGCGCATGCTCCGCTCCTGCTGGTACAGCTCTCTGTTGCACGAATTCAAGCTGCGACTGCCCTACCTCGCCCAGTTCACCGGCACACAGCACGACCGCATCGTTGCGGAGTTCCGGCAGGCCGACACCGATCACTTCCGGTTGAACGCCCAACGAATCCGCCGTGGCGTTGCCGAGCGGCTGGCCGCGGCGCGCGATAGCAATCGGCAGCAGAGCGCGCTGGTTCTCGGTGAGGCCAAGCGCAAACGCGGCCACATGCCCATCCGCAAGCTGGTCGCCAAGGCTCCGGACGTCCTACTGGCGGCGAGGCCATGTTGGGCAATGTCCCCGATCGTCGTCAGCCGGCTGCTGCCGGCACAGCGGCTGTTCGACCTGGTCGTCTTCGACGAGGCCAGCCAGATCGAGCCGTACGACGCGATGGCCGCCATCATGCGTGGCGAGCAGCTCGTGGTCGCCGGCGACGACAAGCAGCTGCCGCCGACCATGTTCTTCCGGCAGACTCTGCGCGGCGGGGCGGGCGAGGACGACGAGGACGACGAGCAGCAGGCAGTGACGCCGCAGGTGGGCGACTTCGAGTCGATCCTGAAGTGCCTGGCCGCGCTGATCCCACGGACGTACACGCTGAAATGGCACTACCGCAGCGCGGACGAGCGACTGATCGCGTTCTCCAACCATGAGATCTACAGTGACCAACTCGTCACCTTCCCTGGCCGCGACGAGGAGAGTCCACTGCGGCATGAAGTGGTGGACGGCATTGCCGCGCCCGGCGCTGGCGGCGCCGCCGACGAGGAGATCAGCCGTGTCGTCGACCTGGTGCTCCAGCACGTGCGACAGCACCCGGAGGACACGCTCGGCGTGATCACGATGAACATGAAGAACGCCGATCGTATCGAAGGCGCGTTGCGGCAGGCGGGCCAGCGCCATCCGGAGCTGGCCGAGTTCACCGCGCGGATGCAGGGGCCGGGGAAGCGGTTGTTCGTCAAGAGCCTGGAGCGGGTGCAGGGCGACGAACGGGACGCGATCATCCTCAGTATTGGCTTCTCCAAGGGGGCGGACGGCCGGCTGCCGATGGGTTTCGGGCCACTCAACAATGATGGTGGTGAGCGGCGGCTCAACGTCGCTGTGACCCGGGCCCGCCGCCGGATGTGCGTGGTCAGCGCCTTCACTCACCACGACATGGCTCCCAACTGGCACAAGGAGGGGCCGAGGCTGCTCAGGAAGTTCTTGGAGTTCGCGGCTGGCGGTGGTGGACCGGCCGCCATTGGTCGTGCAGATACGCAGCCGCTCAATGGGTTCGAGCGCAGCATCCACGAGGCGCTGCTGGCGGCGAACGTCCCGGTCGTGCCGCAGTGGGGGGTGTCCGGCTACCGCATCGACTTCGCGCTGATCCACCCCGAGCGCCCCGGGCTGATGGTGCTGGCCGTTGAGGCGGACGGCGAGCGCTATCACCTGTCGGAGTCCGCGCGCGATCGGGACCGACTGCGGCAGGACCATCTCGAACGGCTCGGCTGGCGGTTCCATCGGGTGTGGGCGAGCGAGTGGTTCAGTGATCCAGAGCAACAGACCGCGCGGATCGTCGAGCGCTGGCGCGAGGCTGTCGCCGACGCTGATCGGCAGCCAGATCCGGTGCGACCGACGGTTGAACGCGTCGAGGTGCCCGTGCCGAAGGTGGAACGCGGGCCCCGGCCGCGGGTGCCGCGCCGGGCAAAGATCGACGAGTATGGGCCGGCCGAGCTCATTGCGATAGCTCGGTGGGTCCTGTCCGACGGTCTGGCTCTCGATCGGGAGACGCGCATCGAGCAGGTCCGGGAGGCGCTCGGGTTTCAGCGACGGGGCAAGCGGATCGTCGAGCGGGTGTCCATCGCGCTCGACGAGGTCGAGAAGTCGGCAGCGGGGGAGGGGAACTGATGTTTCCGTTGGATGGCAAGACGTTGGAACGGGTCGCCCAGCGCGTCGTCGATATCGGCGGTGCGGGGGAGCGCCGCGGGTTCGAGTTGGAACGGCTGCTGCGCAGCGCGGGCTGGAGTGATGTGCCGGAATACGACGGCTCACCCCGGATTCCGTGGCTGACCGACGCCCTCGCGGACCGGGCCGACAATCGACCAGACATCGAGCGGTTCCTTTGCCGCGTCTGCGATCCGCTCGAATACGACGGTGGCATGCCAGTGGCCGAGGCGTTCCGGAACGAGCTCAATTCCATCCTCGAGTTCGAGCGTGTGGTGATCACCTACAGCGGCGGCCGGCCCGTGCTCGGCGAGCTCACCGACGGGTCGGAGCAGCCGGTGTACGGCGCCCCGCCCGAGGTTGAGCAGCGGCTCCGCGCCCTGCTGTCCGATCAGCAGGTGATCGACCTGTTGATCGACCGGATCGCGCAGTGCCGAGCCGCCCAAGCCGCTGGGGCGTACCTGCTCGCGGTCTTCGGCATCGGCAGTTTCATCGAGGGTTTGCTGTTCTCCGCGCTGAAGGAGCAGTTCCCCGAGCTGGTCACCGCCGGATTCCGCGGCCAGGACGGCCGCAAGGTGCCGGCGAGTCGGGCCGGACTCGCGCTGCTAATCGACACCGCCCACGAGAAGCGGCTCATTGAGCTGGACGCGCGGAACTTCATTCACCCCGTACGCGACTTCCGCAACTACATCCATCCCCGCCAGCAACTGGAGCACGACTTCACGCCCAATGCCGACACCGTGAACATGTGCTGGGTCCCGGTGAACGCTGTGCTCAACGACTTGGAGGAGAGCATCGCCGGGCGGGGCCAGAGGGCGGTCCTGTAGTCGATTCGGCGGTGCCGGGACCGCCCGGCACCGCCGAGACATGTCCCACGGCGCGCCCACGTTCGTCGGGTGTCAGCCGTCGATCGCCTCGCTGGTGCGGATGGCGGTGTAGATGTATCGCCAGCGGTCAACTGTGCGGGGAGCGTCGCCGCGGAACTGGATCGTGCTGAGCATCTGCACGTCGGCCTCGGGGACACCGTCCTGCGCGGCGAAATCGAGCAGGCTGCGCGGAATTTCCGCGCTGGCTGCGGTGAGGAGCTTGCGACCAAGCAGATCCGACATGGTCACGCCAAGCACCTTGGCGATGGCGTACAAGGTTTCGGCAGACGGGCGCTTGGTGTGTGAACCGCTGGCGTTCTCCAGCGCGGAAAGGTAGCCCTTGCTCACGCCAGCGTCCTCAGCCAGCTGACTGAGGCTCAGTTTCCGCTCCTCGCGGTAGCGACGGATTCGCGCGCCGACACCGACGTCCTCTGTAGGGCGGGAGGAGCCGGTGCTGGGCGATTCAGTCGCCATGACGGGTGCGGTGCGACGTGGCGGGCGTGATCAGCGCGAGAACGCGCATCTGCTGTTCCCCTCGGTCGTCGACGTACGGATACGAGCGGGCGCTGACGTGCACGTCGGTGATGGCGGTACTGGTCAGCGCGCCGAGCGACGAGACTATCTCGTCGATCATTTCGCCGCGGAGGGCGCGGCCGAAGACCCCGTCCTCCGGGACCGACTTGTGACGCGGCACGAACGGCCAGGAACCGCCGGTCTTGGCGTACCGCACCCTGAGTTGTGGTCGTTCCCTTGGTGCGCTCGGCTTGCGACCGGGTACAAGCACCAGCAGCATCGTTCGGTCGGCGTGGAGGGAGGCGACGCGCCGTGCGGTGGCCTCGGCGCTGCCGTCGTAGCGGGCGGCCAGGTCTTCGACGAGGTCGAGGTCGGCGCGCCGCCCCGCGAGGTCTGCGGTGAATGCCCGGCGCGGGAACATCAGTTCGGCTGCCCCGAGGTCGCAGAGCTGCTCCAGGCCGGTGTCGCGCGTCATCGGCTGGTCGCCGGGGGTGCACCGGTACTGCACCTGAGTTCCGAAGCCGGGCAGGAACGTGTGCATCACCTCGTGGAAGACGGTGAAGCGCCGCCGGCCGCGGCTGTCGGTGATCCTAAGCGTGATCACCAGACCGTCGGCGGTGACGCTGAGGAAGCCGGACACCGGGATCGGCGCCTCCTCGATGCGGACGACGCCGCGCATCGAGGCGACGATCTCGTGGTTGATCGGCAGCTCCATCGTGACCTCGTCGAGCGTCCGCTGGGCGAGCTCCACCACCAGCTGAGCATCGGGTGTCCCGGGTCGGCTCAGCCGGGCTAGTTCCAGGTCGGACAGGAGCGCCGAGCGCATGTTCCCTCTTGGGCGTGTCGAGTTCTCGGTTGTGAACGGTACCAGGTACCCTCGGATCGTTCCTGATAGAGAACGGCTCCACGGGAACAGAGAACAAGGAGGTGGTGACCATGTCCCTCCACATGGACAACATCGAGGTCCTCGACGACGAGGTCGTCGTCGAGGACGAGACCAGGCACACCCGCGTAGTCAAGGTCGACAACCGCGACTCGGGCGACACGATCAGGCTGCTTGTGCCGGTCAACAAGCGGCTGGCCGTAGTGATCGACATCATGTACACCGAGTTCGGGGTCGACCGGCAGCCCGACGACCGGCTCACCTGCCGGCAGAACGGCCAGGACGTGTTCCAGTTCGCCGACGAGACGCTCGAGCGCTACATCGAGCAGGGACACTGCCCGGGCCTGCACTGGTCGTTCGTCGGGGACACGGGCGGGGCCTGACCGGTGACGACCCCGCTGCCCGTCCCCGCGGACGAGGAGGTCGCCGCGGCGGTGTTCGCCAGCCACATCGCCCGGGTCAGCGCCAGTGCGCAGGCCCGGGCGCAGGGCTGGGTCTTCACCCCGATCGACCCGCTGCATGCCGTCGTCACGGTGGCGGCCACCCGCGCGACCGGCGAGAAGGACCTGTACTACGTGCTGCTCGGCGCCGAGTACTACGACAGCTACCCGCCGACGACCTCCTTCGTGTGCCCGCCGGCCAACGGCGCCGTCGAGGGAACGAGCCTCGACCAATGGAAGCAGGCGCGCAAAGGCGGTCGGTGGTTCCCGTTGGCGGAGGGCCTGTCCTGGTTCGCCGTGCACGACTCCTACCAGTTCCAGTTCCCCAGCGAGGACGCGTACAGCTCGCCACGCCAGCTGGTGTGCTGTTCGGCGACGTTCGAGTACTACATCTCCGGGCACAACCCCACCGAGAGCCAGCGCTGGCGGCAGGGCCGTCACACGCTTGCCGCCACCCTTGACCGCATCCAGGAGGCCCTCGACAGCGCGAACTACGGAGGACCTTCCGGTGCTGACGATTCCTGACCCGGTGTGGCAGCTCCTGCTCGACCGCTTCGCCACCGCGCCCGCCGGCCACGAACATGTCGCCTACCTCGATGGGATCCGCCACCGCGACCGCGACGGCACGCTCCAGGGCTTCGCCACCACCGTGGTCATTCCCGATGCCGTCACCAGTCCGGGCAACTTCACCGTTCCCGTCGACGCGATGGAACGCGCCGGCGAGCACTTCGAGGCCCTCGGAGTCGTGCGTCTGGCCCAGGTGCACACGCACGGCAACGACTTCGTCGACCACTCCCACATCGACGACCGTCGCGCCTACAGCCAGCGCGCCGGCGCGCTGTCGATCGTCCTGCCGTGGCATGCCGCCGGGCGGCCCACGCTGTGGCAGTCCGGAATCCACCTGCGCGAGCCGGCCGGTTGGCGGCGCGTCACCGGGCCGCGCATCGACGAGATCGTGCGCGTGCTCCCCGGGGTGATCGATCTCAGGAGGCCGCTGTGGACCGCATCTCCGACCGACATGAAGGCGATCTCCGAGGCGGCCTCCGACCGTTCGCCGACGCCCGCGCGGTGGAGGTGGCCGTGGTCGTGGCACCGGCGACCGCGCGACTAGCCGCTGCCCAGCACACGGCGTGGATGCTGGTCGACCTCCTGGCCCGCACCGACGGGATCGTCTCCGCCGTGCACGTCGTCTGCCCGCTCGACGTGCCCCTGGCCGGTCGGGTGGTGCCGCTGGCTCCGCGCACCGTGCCCCTGGCGGACGCCCTGATCATCGGCGGGAACGCGATCGGCGCGGCCCCGGTCGACCTCGTCGCGGTACCCGCCGACGGCGTCACAGTCCTGGTCGTCGGCGCAGAGGAACACCCCGGCTGCCGCTACGTGCTGGGCCATGGCTGGTGGGGCGGCGTCGCGGACCAGCCGATGACCTTCCCCGAGCGCGTGAGCGACCTGCCTGTCGGATCGTACGTGGCGGCGGCCCTCGCCGTCGGCGAGGTGTACCTCCGCGCTCGGCTCCCGGAGCACGTGGCGGCCGCGACAGGTATCCGTGGCTGGGACTGCTGGCAGCAGTGCCTTGCCGACCACCCGTCAGCCGACGCGCCGGCCAATGTGGCCGACCTCGACCTGTCGGGCGTCGCCCTGGCCGGTGTGGGGGCGGTCGGCAGCACCTGGATCCACACCTTGTGGGCGACGCCAGGCCTGGCCGGCGACATCGTCGTCGCCGACGCGGACGAGAAGGGCGTCGACATCACCAACCTCAACCGCTGCCCACTGTTCGGGCGGGACAGCGTCGGCATGGGAAAGGCGGACGAGGCCGCGCGCATCGCCGGGGACAGCTCGATCGCCTGGCAGGCCTGCGACGGCCGGCTCGAAGCGTGCCTGCAAGTCCGCACCCGTCCTCGCGTCCTCGTGTCTGCGGTCGACCGCAATCGGGCCCGAGAGGCGCTGCAGAACCTCTACGTCGCGACCATCCTGTCCGGGAGCACCCGCGACCTGCGTGCGGAAGTGCTGCGTGCCGGGCCGCCCGGAGTCGGTGCTTGCCTGCGTTGCTACAACCCGCCCGAGGCACTCGTCGGCGACGACGAGCTGCGCACCCGACTCCGTGACGCCGGGCCCGAGGCGATCGCTCGGCATGCGCTCGATGTCGGTGTCGCCGAGCGGGATGTCGTTCAATGGCTGGGCCGTGGCCAATGCGACGAGGTGGGCAACCGGCTGATCCAGAGTCTGCGTAGGACGGCGGAATCGAACGTGCCGACGCAGTTCGCGGTCGGCTTCACGTCGGTCATGGCCGGCGTGCTGCTGGCGGCCGAGACCATCAAGACCGAGCTCGGGCGCGACCTCACGACAGACGGAGCGAGCGTCAACAACGCCACCTTCCAGTTCCGCAAGCCGACGTCCTCGGCCAACGGCGCCGTGCCGCTCGGACGAGACCCGAGCTGCCCCGCATGCGCCCCGACCAACCCGGCGCTGGCGATCTGGCGGCGCCGGGCCGAGCAGGCTCGGCCCGGCGCATGAGCAGGGGCAGATTGACGCCGTCGCGGCAGTTGGATCGGCGTGGCCGAAGTCGATGTCCTTGGCTTCCTTGCTGATCAGCAGCAGGACGATGACCGAGATGAACACCGGCACCATCGTGGAAACCAGTGCGAACGGGTAGCCGTAGGCGGTGGACGGCGTCTCCTGGATGGGCAGGTTGAAGGCGGCCAGGCAGTTACCGAGCTGGTAGGTGACGCCGGGGTAGAGGCCGCGGATGGACGGCGGGGACATCTCGGTCAGGTGGGCCGGGATGATCGACCAGGTGCCCTGGATGACGATCTGCATGAGGAACGCGCCGAGGCAGACCATGCCGGCCGTGGTGGAGTAGGCGAAGATCGGCAGCACGGGCAGGCCCAGCGCCGCGCAGAACGCGGCGGTGTAGCGGCGGCCGTAGCGTTGGGGACAGGCTGCCGAAGACGAAGCCGCCGATCAGGGCCCCGAAGTTGAAGATGATCGCGATGGTGGTCGTCGTGCTCGCGGAGAGTCCAGTACCGCCGTGGTCGGTGGACTTGAGGAAGGTCGGGTAGATGTCCTGCGGTCCGTGGCTGAGCCAGCAGAAGGCGGTCATCAGCACGACTAGATAGGAGAACCGGCGCAGCACGGCCTTGTTCATCAGCACGGACTTGACCGAGGTGTTGGTGGCGCGCATGTGCTCACGGGTGTCCGCCCACACCTCGGACTCGCTGAGCCGGCTGCGGATCAGCAGGCTGACGAAGGCCGGCAGGATGCTCAGCGCGAACAGCCAGCGCCAGCCGAGGCCGCCGAGGTTGACGACCAGCAGCGTGGCCACGGAGGCGAGCAGGTAGCCGAGGGCGTATCCCTGCTGGAGGATGCCGGAGAAGAATCCGCAGCGCTGGGCGGGAATCTTCTCCATGGCCAGGGCGGCGCCGAGGCCCCACTCGCCGCCCATGCCGATGCCGTAGAGCAGGCGCAGGATGAACAGCACGGTGAAGTTCGGCGCGAACGCGCACAGGAAGCCGACGATCGAGTAGAAGGCGACGTCCACCAGAACCGGGACGCGCCGTCCGACGCGGTCGGCCCACAGACCGAACAGCAGCGCGCCCACCGGGCGCATGAGCAGCGTGGCCGCGGTGACGAAAGCCATCTGGGTCAGCGACACGCGGAACTCGGCCGCGATGTCGGCGTACACGAAGATCACGATGAAGTAGTCGAAGGCGTCCATCATCCAGCCGAGCAGCGCGGCCAGGAAGGCGTTGCGCTGGTCCGGGGTGAGCGGGGTCCGCTGTGCGGGAGAAGTGTGCGGCATGTCTATGGGAGGCTCCGTGGGCGGCGACGGTCGTCCGGGTAGGTGCTCGGACGTGGTGGCCGGTGCTTCAGCGACGGCCCGGGTGTGAGCGCGGTGGCCGGGCTGGTGTGCCGGGGAACCGACACGCCAGCCCGTTCCTGGCCGTGCCTGTCGAGCGGAAGCGTCCACAACCGGCGCATTGAATCCAGCAGGGTCCTGGGTTGGTGAAAGCGCCGGCCGTTCGTGTCGATCACTGCGTTCGAACGAGCGTAACAACGAGTCGGGTGCTGATCGAGTCGGCGAACATCGCGAATCAACAGACTAAATTGGCTGTTTACCACCACCTCAATTGCTGTTGTCCTTGTCACGTTGGAACGGGTGTCGTTCACCGTCCGCCTGCTCCTACCCCCGCACGACTTCCTGCGCCTGCACGAGGTCGTGCAGATGAGCGTGCTCATCCTGCTCACCGTGGTGATCACCGCCCTGTAGCTGTGGGAGGTGTCGGCTCGGTCGCCCCGGCTGTGGATGCTGGTGGCGTTCGTGATCGGCGCCTACTTCTATGCCACCGGCAATGGTGTGCACGAGGTTGCCCCGTTCACGTACAACACCTATTGCGACAACGCCTCCGGCAACCTCTGCGGGGGTTTGTTCTTCAACTCGTACTACACCGGCAACATCGGCTTCTTCGTCGGCGCGTTGCTGGTGACCGTCACCTTGCTGCTCATTGAGCGCGGCCGCCCGCGGACCGCTTTCGCCGGCCGAGAGTTGGCCGTGCTCGGCGTGAACGCGGTCATCTACTCGTTGACGATGCTGGCCTACGCGGGTTCGACATCGTGCTGGTCGGCCTCGTGTACAGCATCATCGCCGCGGTGATCGCACTCGGCTTCTTCGTGACGGTCCGCAAGCGGTGGCGGGAGTATCAGTTGATCACCTACACCACGGTGGTCTACGTGCTGGGGACCGCGGCCTCCGTCATTGCCAGGGTCGCGTGAGCGTGGCCGGCTGCGGGCACTAGCTCCGCCAGGCACCGCTGCCTTGTGGTGTCGCGTTTCCGGTGAAGCGTCCAGTTCCTCTGCGAGAAATCGCTCGAACTGGTGGTATCTGGCCGTCTTGTCCCCGCTCAGTGGGCTCGCGTTGGTTCTGCACGGTGTTACCGTCCGGTTCGGCCGATGGGGCTGGCCTCATCGCGGCACGAGGCAGGGGGATTGACATCGTTGTCAGCAAGGAAGATGCGGCGGGCCGGCGGGGCGCGCCAGGGGACTGGCACGGGTGCCGCTCAGGACTCGGCCACGCTGAGGTCGAGCCGCGCCCGCGGACGTGTCGGTGTGCTGGTGGTGCCAGGGATTGGCGCGTACCGGCCGGACGCGGGCTCACTGAAGACGGTGGTGGCGACCAAGACCGACGGCATCGTCGGCGAGTGGCGGCGCCACCTCGGCCCGGAGGCGGTGGCGGACCGGCTCGATGAGGAGGACGGCGGGCATGCGGTCCGCCGGGTGACGGTGGGCTCCGGCACAGCGCGTGCGGAGTACGTGTTCCGGCCGACGGAGTGGCGGGATGCCTTCTACCGGCTGAAGGCGGGGGAGCACTGGCGGCTCGTGCCGTGGCTGCGGATGCTGGGGTGGCTGGCGGCGAGGCTGGTGGTGATCCTGACCATCATGATCGCCCCGGACATGCGGGACCGGCCCATGCTCCAGCAGATGGCGGCGCCGATGCCGGTCGGGCTGTCCTGGCCGCGGCGCGCGTTGTATTTGCTTGCGGGGCAAGGCAAGCGCACGGTGATCGGGCCGCTCTTGCGGATCCTCTGGCGGATGGGCCTCGCCGTGCTCCTCACGGCCACGGTGCTCGCCTTCCTGATCGCTTCGCCGCTAATCACCGGTGGCCTGCTGCTCCTGGCGATTTCGGGTTTCGCCGTCACGTTGCTGCGGCCGGGAGGTCACCTGGTGGCGCAGGTCGCGGCCATCGCCGGCTCGGCCCAGCACCGGGACACCCTGATCGACGCGATCGCGGACGACCTGGAGTGGCTGCAGAAGCGGTGCCCACGCGTGTGCGTGATCGCGCACTCGATGGGCGGCTACCTCGTGTACCGGCTGCTGGCCGACAGCGAGCGCGGTCGACGGCTGCGAGACGTCCAGGTGCTGCTCACCGTGGGCTCCGGACTGCGTCCGATGCACGTGCTGGCCAGCTCGGGGCGAAGCCGCAAGCTGATCCTCCCGTCGTTCATCGTCCTGCTGGTCGCTGTGGGGGTCGTGGGCCGGTTGGAGCCGTTGCTCGTGCTGTTCACCAAGATGGTGTTGGGCATGGTCGGCGCCGCGTCCGTGTTGGGCTGGAACACCGGCGCGCCCTTGGCCATGGTCGGTGACCCGCAAGGCATGCCGGCCGACGGCTATGCCACCGCTGTCGCGAACGGCGCCAACGCCACGGTGTCGGCAATGTGGGGCCAGCTGACGGACCTCGGGGGGTGGGGATCGGTGCTGAACAGCGCGTTCTTGATGTTCATTGTCGGATATCTGCTGCGCGACGAGCTGCTGGCCGCGTTGTCGCCCTTGCCCTTGGTGGGCCGGAAGCTCGTCTGGCGCAACTACAGCAGCCCCAGCGACAGCGTCGGCCGCCTCGGCTCGTTCGCCAGTCCGAACTCGCAACCGATCACCGTGCCCGAGGTCGGCATTCCGTTGTGGGACCACGTGCGGGGATTCGGCGCGCGGAGCATCACCTCGCGACTGCTGGCGTTGGATCTGCTCGGCATGTCGAGGGCGGTCGACGAGGAGTCCCTGTCCGGATGGGTGGACCGTGCCGAGGGCAGCCGAGCAGTGAACCTGGCCCGATTCGACCGGCGTCGGCGACTGAACGGCGTGGTTGCGACGGTGAGCCTCGTCGCGATCGTCGTCGAAGTCGGCCTCGGCCGGCTTCCACTGTTGTGGGGCGTCCTGACCGCGTTCGCGGCATGGTCCGTCTGGGCCGTTCTCTTCGCCCTGGTGGCCAGGCGAGCCTCCGTGCGGGCGATGCGGGAGGTGTCCGTCAGCCAGGTCGACGTGCGCTCCATGCGGCCGCGGCCATACGTCGGCGTATGTCTCCTGCTGGCCGCGTTCGTCCTGTTCGGCGCGGCCAGCCGGCTGGCGGCCGACGTGCCGCTATACCACGACCTCAAAGTGCTCGCGGGCGTCGAGCTCGTAGTGCTGATGCTTGCCGCCTCCTGCCTGCTGGCGTGTGGGTTGGGCGTGATCGCCGGCTATCGCTTGGTGCCCGCATCCGCCGGAGTCCTGGTGGTCGTGGTCGTGACGCTGCTGGCCGTGCCGCCGATCACCTTCCAGTATCCGTTGAGCTCGAAGCCCGGGATCATCACGTCGGGCCACATGGTGGTGGCATTGGCACTCGTCGTGTGGGCGCTGCGGTCAGACCGAAGAGCGCTGGGAAAGCCTTGACCTGAAAGGGAAGTCTACGGCTCCGTCCGGCACGAGCAGATCTGCGGATGCTCCCAGGCCAACACAAGTCCGCGATTCGGTGTCGACCTTAATATTGAGCATTCGTCAGAATGGGTCGCCGGACCCATAGTGGGCGTGGCGGGATGCGCGAAGGCGTGCGTGGCCCCGCCGTCGCTCGGCGGTGGGTACATCCAGGTTTGCGCACCGCCGCCGAGCGACCGCGGGGCGTGGGCGAGGACCGGTGCCAGCAGGGCGATGGTCATCGCGACCACGAGTGTTGAGATGGCCGTGAGGAGCCGGTTCTGCCGCCACGATTTTCGCTGGGGTGTAGGCATTCTGTGCTTTGCCACCGCTACATCCTCTTCCGGGTCGGCGTCGGTGAACCCCTCTGCCGTCAAGGTAGGGAGCGGTGGTCGCCGTCCACAATCCGCGGAGCGCGCTGGCTCAGGCCTTCGCCGGTCGGCGCGACATGTGGGTGCTGCCCAACTCCGGCTACAGCGCCGGCGAGCAGTTACCGGCCGACCTTGCGCCTGCCGAAAACCTCATCCGCGCCGCCTGCAACCCTCAGTCACCACTGAGCAGGTCCGTCAGCTTGCCGGCTCCCCAGGTCTGGCAGACGTCCGTCTCAAGGCATGATGATCACTCGTGCTGTTATGTCTGGCCTATATCGCCGTCACCAACGCCTTCGGGCGCGTGCGTTGAGATTCCGCGGACCACCAGGATCCCGCCCACCGCGTCCTTGACGACGTACCCGACAGTCGAGCGGTACGGGTACGTGTGGGACAGCACCGTCACAGGGACGCGAGCGAGCGAGGTCATACGCTCATGATAATCATTACAGATAGTAGGCCGGCGGGGCTGTTCGGGAGGGCGGTTGGCGCGGGTTACGGGCTAGCAACCAAGGGCCCCAGCCCTGGCGACGCAGTGGCCGGATCTCGGCCGCCGCCCAGTCTGATACCCGGGGCCCGCTCAAGACGGCACCGTTCGAAGTGAGCCGGGAGGCAAGGGAGCGGGTCGAGGCGCAGCGACCCTCATCATGCCGAGTGCGCCCGACCTGCACATGGTGGTCGGTGAGCCGGCGCTGGTGCGTCCGGTGGGCGGCCGGCTCGTCCTGAGGCGAGAGTTGGAGCACCTGTGTGAGATGGCGGCCCGACCGAACATCACCTTCCAGGTGTTCCACTGGACAATGGCGAGCACTCCGGTATCGGCACGCCGTTCACGCTGCTGCGAATGGCGGCCCCGGAGTTCACCACCGTCTACACCGAAAGGCATACGGGATTGGCCTATTCGGACGCGACGGACGACGTCGACGGCTACCGGCTGGCGTTCCGGCAGCTGTCCGCGGCAGCCTTGGCCAATGGGGAATCGCTGGAGATGCTGGACCGTCGGATCCGCGAGCTCGTCTAGCGGCGTAGGTGCGGCATGAGCCGACTCCATGTGCATCCCGATCACATGCGGCGCTCCGGCGGGAAGCTGTCCGAGTTCGGCGGGAAGATCGCTGAAGGCGGTCAGAAGTTGGAATCCGCCGGCCAGCAGTTGGTTTCCCACGCCAGCGGCGACAGGTCGGGCGTTGGCGCCGTCGTCGCGAAGGCGATGGGCAAGGGCGTCGAGGTCACCGGCAAGGTGTTCGAAGAGGGCGGCCGGGTCGCCGGTGAAGCTGGCAGGCGGCTCCACACGAGCGCGGACCTCTATGAGGAGGCCGATGCCCAAGGCGCAAGCCTGCTCAAGAAGCACCACCCGGATGTCAAGGGAGACATCGACCCGCACGGGGGAGGCGCGAGCAGAGCGAGGCCGGTCGGTGGCGGTGGTGGTGGCGGACGCAGCGCACGACAGCACGTCGACGACGACCCCCGTGGCCACGCGGTCGGTGAGAACCAGCGGACGAAGTCCAAGGACCCGGTGGACCTCGCGACCGGCGAAGTGCTGCTGCCACAGACAGACCTTGAACTGCCGGGCGCTTTGCCACTCGTACTCTCGCGTACCCATTTGTCGTCGTACCGGGTGGGCCGCTCGTTCGGGCAGACGTGGGCTGCGACGGTGGACCAGCGGCTCGAGATCGACGCCGACGGTGCGGTGTTAGTCGCCGCGGACGGCGTGCTGCTGGTCTACCCGACGCCGACCGCTGACGACGTGCTTCCGGTGGAAGGTGCGCGCTGGCCCTTGCGGCGCACCGATATCGGCTACACGATCACCAAGCCCGAGGCAGGACAGAGCCTGCTGTTCGATTCGTCCGGCGCTCTGGTGGCGATCGCAGATCGAGCCGGGCACCGCATCGACTTCGACC
Organism: Kutzneria chonburiensis; assembly: GCF_028622115.1. Taxonomy (NCBI): domain Bacteria; kingdom Bacillati; phylum Actinomycetota; class Actinomycetes; order Pseudonocardiales; family Pseudonocardiaceae; genus Kutzneria; species Kutzneria chonburiensis. The sequence continues at coordinate 2,862,092 of NZ_CP097263.1, read as the reverse complement.
GCACAACCGGTGGCACCCTGACCGAGATCCGACACTCAGGCGGTTACCGAGTCGCCGTCGACACCGTGGACGGTCTGATCACCGGGTTGTCGGTTGCCGGCCAACCGTTCGTGCGATTCGCCTACGAGAGCCGTCAGCTCACCGAGGTGATCGACGCCGCAGGCCACTCGCTGCGGTTCAGCTACGACGCTGACGGCCGGCTCACCGAATGGGTCGACCGCAACGACATGTGGTACCGCTACCACTACGACAGCGGCGGCCGGTGTGTTTTCGCCGAGGGTGCGGGCGGCCAGCTCAACTGCACGATGGAGTTCGACCGGGAGCAGTTGGTCACCACCGCGACCGACTCGCTCGGCCACGTCACCCGCTATCACCTCAACGAGAAGTCGCAGGTTGTGGCGGTCTTCGACCCGGCGAGTGGCAGGACCGCCTCCGAGTGGGACCGATACGACAGGCTGCTGTCCCGCACCGATCCGTTGGGCAGGACGACACGGTTCGACTACACCGAGGCCGGCGACCTCCAGCGGGTCACCCGCCCCGACGGCTCGCAGGTGGTCATCGAGCGCAACCACCTGCGCCTGCCGGTGACGCAGGTCGACCCGGACGGTGCCATCTGGCGGCGGGATTTCGACGATGTCGGCAACGTGATCGCGGTGACCGACCCGGCAGGCGCGGTCACCCGCTATGAGTACGACGAATCCCGCCACCTGACGTCGGTCACCGACCCTCTGGGCGGCCTCACGCGCATCGAGTGCAACCAGGCGGGTCTGCCGGTTGTCGTCACCGATCCGCTGGGCGCGGTTGCCCACTATGAGCGTGACGAGTTCGGCCGGGTGATCGTTGTGCGTGATCCGGTCGGCGGAGTCTCGCGGCTGGAATGGACCGCAAGCGGCAAACTTGCCCGGTGCAGCTCGCCTGACGGCACCGTCGAAAGCTGGTCGTACGACGGTGAGGGCAACCTCGTCGAGCACGTTGACGCATCGGGCGCGGTCACGCGCACCGAGTTCGCCGGCTTCGACCGGCCTGTGGCCGAAATCGACCCCACTGGTGCGCGCACGGTGTTCAACTACGACACCGAGCTCAGGCTGGTCTCCGTGACCAACCCCGCCGGTCTCGTGTGGCGCTACGACTACGACGCGGCCGGCAACCTGATCAGCGAGACCGATTTCGACGGACGGACCATCGGCTACGCCCGAGACGCGGCAGGGCAGCTGATCGCCAAGACCAACGGTGCCGGCCAGACCACCACGTTCGAAGTGGACGCCCTCGGCCGAACCGTTGCGCGCAGAAGCGAGGACAGCACGGCCACGTTCGCCTACGACGCGGTCGGCAGGCTCATCCGGGCTACCAACGCTGACGCGGATGTCGTGTTCACGCGCGACCAACTAGGACGCGTGGTTCAGGAGGCCACCGATGGACGCAGCGTCGTCAGCACCTTCGACGCCCAGGGACACCGGGTCAGCAGGGTGACTCCGGCCGGCGCGCGGTCGTTGTGGAGCTACGACGCAGCCGGCAGGCCGACAGCCCTCACCTCGGGCGCGCAGCAACTGGCGTTCGACTATGACCCGGCCGGCAGACAGACTGGATGGCGGTTCGGAGTCGCAGCCCTGTCCCAGACCTGGGACGACAACCACCGCCTGCGTACCCAGGCTCTGGTGGCGCCCGGCCCGGCCGACCAGCAGCGCCTTGTGCAGAGGCGTGCCTACACCTACCGGAACGACGGCGCGGTCACCAACATCGTCGACCAGTTGGCGGGTGTGCGGCAGTTCGAGCTGGATCCTCTCGGACGAGTCACCGGTGTCGCCGCCGCTGACCGCCAGGAGCGGTACGGATACGACCTCAGCGGCAACCTTACTGAGCCGGCGCGTCCACACACCGCCGCCGGAACGCTGCTGCGGGCGGCTGGAGACACCCGGTACGAGCACGACGACCACGGCCGCCAGATCGCCCGTCACTCGCGCACGCTGTCCGGACAGGCCCGAAGCTGGCGCTATCTATGGAATTGTGAAGATCGACTTGTCGCTGTCACCACCCCCGACCAGATCATCTGGCGCTACGTCTATGACGCCCTCGGCCGCCGTATCGCCAAGCTACGCCTGACCCCTGACAACCAGGTGGCCGAGCAGACGCTGTTCACATGGGACGGCACGACGCTGGCCGAGCAGGTCCATTCCAGCGGGCACCGCACGACCTGGAACCACCGTCCGGGCAGTTCCACGCCGGTGACCCAGGCCGAGCAGGACTCGATCGACGAGCGGTTCTACGCCATCGTCACCGACATCGTCGGCACTCCGACCGAGTTGGTCGACGCGGCGGGCAATCTCGCGTGGCGGCAGAACACCACACTGTGGGGTGCAGTGCTCGCGCCACTCCAACAGGCCGCCTACTGTCCGATCCGGTTCCCCGGCCAGTACCACGACCTGGAAACGGGCCATCACTACAACCTCTACCGCCACTACGACCCCGAGGTCGGTCGCTATCTCAGCGCCGACCCGCTCGGCCTGGCACCGGCGCCGAATCCACGAAGCTATGTGGGCAATCCACTCCTGTGGTCGGATCCAGTCGGGCTCGCGCCCTATCGGGTGTTCTACAGCGTGCAGGACGAGGCCGACGCGCGTCGCCTCATCGAGAACGGCGGCGAGCCGTGGCCGACCGGCACCAGCCACGGGTCCGCAAGGGCTGAGTTCGGGCCTGGCCTGTACACCTGGGAAACCCGTGAGGACGCCGAAAAGTACCTGGCGGGCCAGCAGGCCAAGGGTGCCGACGTGAGCGTCCTCGAACACCGCATCTCCGAGGAGGACTACGGCCGCCTCAAGTCCGCCGATTTGACCAAGATGGACGACGACACCGCCACCGACATCTGGAACTCGGGCGGCAATCACGGATACGATCACGTGCGCCGCATGACGGGTCGCTACGGTGTCGAGAACTACTTCCGTGCCGGTGTCTACGGCCATTTCCACACGCGGAGGGCACCGTGAGCAAAACCAGCTCGCACGGCCGGTACCGGCTGAAGCGGCAGAAGAACGGGGTGGGCAACTTCGGCCAGGTCGCGGTCGAGGTCATCACGTCGGACGGTTCGCACCCGCCTGAAGTGGTCTGGTCGGTGCGCCCCGACGACCGTTACTCGGTCCAGCCCGGCGTGGAGCAGGAGTTCGTCGACGCGGCGCAGGACGGCATTTGCGAGGGGCTGCGTCTTGCTGCCGCGGAAGGCATCGACACAGGCGGGCTGACCGTGTCCATCGTCGAGGCCGAACTGAACATGGCCGACATCGCCGCCTCCGCCGTTCGCGCCGCGGGGGTGCTTGCCGTCCTTGATGCCCTCGGCATCGCAGACCGGTTCGAACTGGGCTATGCGGACGGCTGGACAGTGGTCAGGCGCTGAGCGGTCTGCTGCCGTCCAGTTCACCGTGCAGCGCGTCCAGCGACAGCCCGACCGCCTCGGCTACGGCGGCCACGGTGAAGAACGCGGGCGTCAGCACCCAATCGGTCTCGATCTTGCGCAGGGTCTCCACCGAGATGCCGGCCAGCGCTGGCCGGTCGCGGCCAGCCAGCGTTCGATTACCGCGCTGACCTCGCTGGCGCGTCCGAGCGACGCCCAATGGCCGGCGGCGACGGTGAACTCCGTGAGATTGCCATGGTGTTCCCGCATCGGAGGTGCGAGATCGGACCGGACGGTGTCGGACACGCCGTCGTGGCGGGCCTCGAGGTCGCCCTGCGTCAGGAGGCTGGGCTGATCAGGTCGAACACCACGATCGTCACTGTCGTGAACGACCGGCAGGTCGTCGATGACGACCTGCCGGAGACCGAGCACGATTTCAGCGTCGACCTGATCGTCACGCCCGCAGAGGTCATCTCCTGCGGCCCGTCCCGCCGGCCCGTGGGCCTGATCTGGGACCACCTGACGCCCGAGAAGATCGCCGCCATCCCGGTGTTGGCCGCGATGTCGTCCTCCAGACCGGCCAAGTAGCTCGGCTTCCCAATTACGCAGCCGGGGGTGGTGCAGTGCGGCTGTCTCGATGCCTCGTGTACTGCCGTGATCACCATGCCTGACGAATAGCGCGACCGAGGGCGGGCGCGTGCGGGCGTCTAAAGGCCGGAACGCGACACACCCCTCTGCGAGACAGGGCCGTCAGCCAAGCCGGACCGGTCCGGCGTCGATCGGGAGGCGGATTAGGAGGTAGGGCTTGCGGCGGAGGTCCGTGCCACGGAACAGGGCCTGCCGGTCGAACTGGTTGACTATGGCGTAGAGGTGCCGGTCGGGGGCGACGGAGAGGGTGTCGATCCAGACGAGATCCGGGCCCTGGGCGATGGTCTGGTAGCTGCCGTCCGGGTTGCGGCGCCAGATGGTGTTGTGCTCCTCGTCGCCACCGTAGAGCCTGCCCTTGTCATCGGCCTCCAAACCGTCCGCCATGGGCTTGAACCCGAGGTTTTTGACCGTCGCCGCCACCTCGGCGTCGGTGGCATTCGGGTTGGCCGGGGCGTCCAGCGACGCACTGGCCAGGCGACGGCTGGACAGCGGAGAGTAGTACAGGCGCCTGCCGTCAGCGCCGAGTGCGATGCCGTCGGAGCCGAACTCGTTGGGAATGGCCACGCCGTCGAGAACCGGAGCGAAGCTCGGGTCCGGAACCACCGAGGGATCCCCGGCCAGCCGGCGCCAGGACCGGCCAGTGGCGAGGTCGACGACGATGATGCCCAGCGGGCCACCCGCGTCGGTGATGAACGCCATGCCCGCCTTGCCGCGCCGCAGGTCGAAGCGCACGTCGTTGACGTAGCTGTCGGCGGGCACGACATCGGACGGAAAGAGGATCTTCCGCACGATCCGGTTGGTGCGCAGGTCGACCGCGATCAGTTTGGGGCCACCGTAGGAGGATCCGGCGAACAGCGGGCTGCCGGTGTCCAGGATCCACAGCCGGTCGGCCGGGTCCACGACGACGCTCTGTACGGACTGGAAGTACCCGGCCAGATCGTCGGGGTTCTGCCGGTTCACGTCCGCGTCGGGGTAGGCGATCTCTTGCCCGTCGCGGATTTCGGCGACGGTGAAGGGGACGTTGTCGCCAAGGCGGGGGTAGCAGGCGAAGATGCGGCCGTGCCGGGAGACGGTGATGCCCGTCGGCATCGCGTTCCAGAAGCGGTGCACGACGGTGTACTGCCCGGCCGGCACGTCGGTCGCCGCGAGAGTGGCCGCGGTGGTACGGGTGGTTCCGGTGGCGTCGGCGACGAGGGCCGGTCCGGTCAGGCCAACCAGCGGCACCGCCGCCAGTGTCGCGGCGGCCGTGCCGAGGAAGGAACGTCTGTCCATGTCAGTCTCTCCTGTCGGATCGATTCGCTCGTGGGCACAGCGAACTGAGTCGCTATCTCGGGAGGGTGGGGTGGCGGGAAGCCCAACGCGATTAGCCCACCGTGGAAACCGATTGGTTTATGATGCTGGGCTGAAGAACCGGTGAGTTCGGCGATCATCGCCACCGGCAGTGCCCGCCATCCGGCGAAGTGCCACGACGTGGATGACGAATGCGAGCGGCAACGCCGTGGTCGAGAGGAGCACGAGTGGCAACACACCTGATGCGCCTGCCGGCACACCGAAAACGAGGCCGCTCACCAGGCGGTTGCCGAACGTGATGGCGACATCGACGATACCCAGTACGTTGAACCAGAACACCCGCCGCTGACCGGCGCCACGCATCACCGAACGCGCCACCCAGGGCGCGGCCAGGCCCACCGCGAGATCGCCGACACCGACCGGCAACGCTGCCTGCGGGGTGGCCTTGCCCGCCCACAGCAGGATGAGAAACACGATGCCAACCACCCGGACGCTGTGTGGCCAGGTGAGACGGACGCTCAACCCGGGCGCGTCAAGCACCCGGGCTACTGCCGGGATGCGCGTACCAGCCAACGCCGCCAGCGCGGTGCCGGCGGCGAAGACCGAACCCCACAACCCGGTCCTGAATGCGCCGTAGAAGGCCAGCAAGGCGGCGAGGGCCACCCATGCGAAGAGCACCGTCGCGGTGCCGAACGCCACGATCATCGCGGTTCGGCGACCCAGTCCGGCGGACATCGCCGCGCCGTAGAGAGCCACGCTGGTCCACACTCTGATGCCGATGGCGCCGATGAGAACCAACACCCAGACAATAACCGTCAACATCGCGGTACCGCTTTCCGTCCGAATCGGATACTCAGCCGGCTTTGACGTCGAGCAGGATCTTTCCAGCGCCCTGTGGGGTTTCAGAAGTCGGTCCACGGGTCCAACCTGCGGCAACGGGCATGACACGCCGACGGCATGATCGCCAGCCATGGCGCTGCGTCTGCTCTACCTGATCTTCCTCCGACTGGTGGGCCTGCTGGTGTTGCTCGGTCGCTCGTCAGCGTCGAAGGACGTCGAGTTGCTGGTGCTTCGCCATGAGGTCGCCGTGCTGCGCAGAGGCAACCCGAAACAGCGCCTGGACTGGGCCGACCGCGCTGTGTTCGCCGCGTTAGCCCGCTGGCTCCCGACGGGGCTGCGGCTGCACCGGCTGGTCACCCCGGGCACGATCTTGCGCTGGCATCGGCGCCTGGTAGCCGCGAAGTGGACCTACCCACACCGAGGCGGCCGTCCGCCCGTCGACGACGCGATCACCGGACTGATCGAACAGATGGCAACCGAGAACCACAACTGGGGCTACAAGCGAATTCAAGGCGAGCTGCTCAAGCTCGGACACCAGGTCAGTGCCTCCACCATCCGACGGATCCTGAAGCGGGCGCGCATACCTCCCGCGCCGCACAGGCATACCGACGCGACCTGGCGGCAGTTCCTGCGCACGCAGGCCTCGACGATGCTGGCGTGCGACTTCTTTCACGTCGACTGCGCGCTCACTCTCCAACGGATTTACGTGTTCTTTGTGCTAGAAGTCGGCAGCCGCTACGTCCATGTCCTCGGCACGACGACCAATCCGGACGGCAGATGGACCACCCAGCAGGTCCGCAACCTCGTGATAGACCTCGGTGACCGAGTCGAGGAGTTCAGGTTTCTCGTCCGCGACCGGGCAGGCCAGTTCACGGCCTCGTTCGACGCCGTCCTGGCTGACGTCGGCATCACGACGGTGAAGATCCCGCCGCGTTGCCCACGGGCGAACTGCTACGCCGAACGGTTCGTACTCACCGTCAGATCCGAGCTCACCGACCGCATGCTGATCCTGAGCCAGCGGCATCTGCACGCCGTGCTCGCCGAGTACGTCCAGCACTACAACGGTCGACGGCCGCACCGGTCCCGCGAACTTTGCCCACCGCGGCCGACATACCCTGTGGCGAACCTCGGCTCCCAGCGGGTCAGGCGACAGCGGTTGCTTGGAGGCCTGATTAACGAGTACGAACGGGTCGCATAAAACCGCTGGTCAGCAGCGGTCACCACTTTGGAACCCCACAGGATGATTGCTTCGTCCCGCAACGCGGCGAATGATGATGGGGACGAGCTTCTTCTGCGCCTTCGGCTGCTTCACCCGTTCCATCGGGTGGTGGTCGATGTCCTTCTCGTCGTCGCGCAGCCAGTTGAAGAACTGCCGGAGCACTTTGTGCTTGTTGATGGCGGTGGCGGCTGAGCGGGTCTCGATCATCCAGGCCTGGAAATGCTCGATGTGGGCGCGGGTGACCTCGGTCGGGTCGTCGGCTGCGTCATTCGCCTCGGGGTCGGGGGAGTACTCCGCGAGGTAGAGCGCGAGCTGTTGTGCGGCGAGCAGGTAGTTGTAGCGGGTGGTCTCCGGGTGGTTGGCCGAACGGAGGGTTCGGTCCCAGCTGCGGAGGTAGCTGTCCCACAGTGTGGGAAGGTCGTTCGTGATCTTGTCCAGGTCCAAGAGCGGCATCGTGACCTCGTCGAGTCAAGGGGTCCAAGAGCGGCGTGCTTGAGCTCGACGAACGGAACAAGATCATAAAAGAGGGTCTTCGCATGCTCTGAGCTGCGAAGACCCTCTCGACCGTCGGGACGACAGGATTTGAACCTGCGACCCCTTGACCCCCAGTCAAGTGCGCTACCAAACTGCGCCACGTCCCGGTCTTGCACTCGGTGTTGCGGTGAGTGCTGGCATAGCTTAGCGCACCTGGGGGAAAGATCGAAATCGGGGGGTGGTGGGGCGCTGAGCTGGGGGAATGGAGGGCTTCCGGCGGTGGGGGATGTGTGTTAGGAAACCTTCTGAACTATTTCGGCGTGTGGGGAGCTGGGGCGATGCGACGAGGGCTGGGTGCGGGGCTGGCGGGAGCCCTGCTGGCGGGCCTGCTGGGAGTCACGGGAGCGGTGCCGGGAGGAGCGGCGCCGGCGAGCGGGGCTACGGGGCTGGAGACGCTGGGGTTACAGGGCTGGCAGGTGCAGAGCACGGCGGAGGCGACGCAGCCGGGCGGTGAGGTGTCGAAGGCGGGGTTCGACACGAAGGGCTGGCTGAAGGTCAAAGCCGATGACGGGGGAGCTCCGGGCACGGAGATCGGGGCCCTCGTCCAGAACGGGAAGTGCCCGGACGTCTACTTCTCGGACAACCTGCGCAAGTGCTTCGGCTACACGGACAACAACCACGGCCCGGCGATCGCGCCCTTCAACGTGCCCTGGTGGTTCCGTACGGACTTCACACCGAACCTGGCCCAGAAGAGCACCGCCCAGCTGATCGTGAACGGCGTGATCGGCACCGCGGACGTGTGGCTGAACGGCCAACAGGTGGCGAGCAACAGCACGGTCCAAGGCGCCTACACGAAGTTCACGTTCGACGTCTCGAAGCTGGTCACGAAGGGCCGCAACACGCTGGCCCTCAAGGTCTACCCGAACAACCCGGGCAAGATGTTCACGGTCTCGGACATCGACTGGAACCAGGTCCCGCCGGACAACAACACCGGCATCCACTTCCCGGTCCAGCTGCGCGTCGCGGGCGTCCTGACCAACGGCAACGCCCGCGTCCTCCAGGACAACGCCAACGACCGCTCGACGCTGACGCCGAAGACGGACCTCACGAACAGCACGGACATCGCGATCACGACGATGGCCAAGGCGACGGTCACGGACCCGGACGGCCGGCCGCGCACGGTGCAGCAGATGGTGACGGTCCCACCGCACAGCACCCAGACGGTGACGTTCAAGCCGATCGTGATCGACCACCCGCAGCTGTGGTGGCCGTACTACCTCGGCAGCCAACCGCTGTACACGCTGACCACCGAGGCCCAGGGCAGCGGCACGACGGAGCAGTTCGGCATCCGCACGGTCACGACGAAGCTGATCAGCCCCTCGCCGGCGGCCCCTGACGGGGTCCGGCAGTACGCGATCAACGGCAAGCCGCTGGTGGTCCGCGGCGCCGGCTTCGCCGAGGATCTGCTGCTGCACTATGACGCCAAAGACATCGCCAAGCAGGTGAAGCTGCTCAAGAACATGGGCGTGAACCTGGTCCGGGTCGAGGGCCACTTCCTGCCGGACGACTTCTACGAGCAGCTGGACCGCGCCGGCATCATGATCAACGCGGGCTTCTCCTGCTGCGACCACTGGGAGCTGCCGGGCAACGAGAAGGGCGTCACGGATGAGGAATTCAAGATCATCCAGCTCAGCGCCCAGACGATCGGCGAGCGGCTGCGCGACCACCCGAGCGTGATCACGTTCAACTGGAGCGACAACCAGCCCACGCCCCGCCAGGAAGCGGTGTCGCTGCAGGGCTTCAAGGACGCGGACTTCCACCAGCCGATCGTCGCCTCGGCGGAGTACAAGGCCAGCCCGCAGCTGGGCCAGGCCGGCGAGAAGGAGGGCCCGTACGACTACGTGCCCCCGAACTACTGGTACGACACCACCCACTTCGACCCGACCGACGACTCCCGCACCAACGTGGGCGGCTCCTGGGGCTTCGACAGCGAGCAGAGTGCGGGCGACACGGTGCCGACGCTGGACTCGATCAACCGCTTCCTCAGCGCCGACGAGCAGGCCAAGCTCTGGCAGGACCCGGCCTACAACCAGTACCACCTGAACTTCGAGCAGGGCCACGGCGGCTACAGCTTCGGCTCGATGTTCACCTTCGACCAGGCCATGTCCAACCGCTACGGCCGGTGGAACAGCCTGTCGCAGTACGTGCAGCAGGCCCAGGTGCAGAACTACGAGAACACCCGCTCGCAGTTCGAGGCGTTCATCGACCACTCGACCAACCAGCCGACGCCGTCCACCGGCACCATCTACTGGCAGGGCAACAAGGGCTGGCCCAGCCTGCTCTGGACGCTCTACAACAACGACGGCGACCAGGCCGGCAGCTTCTTCGGCGCGAAGAAGGCCAATGAGCCGCTGCACGTCCTGTACTCCTACGACGACGGCGGCGTCACGGTCGACAACCTGGGCGCCGACAAGCAGGACGGCTTGACCGTCGAGTCCAAGGTGTACGACACCAACGGCAACGTGCTGGACAACCAGCACACGGACGCGACCAGCCTGGCCAGTCAGCAGGTCCGCACCGATGTCCTCAAGCCGAAGACGCCCGCGGTGACCGCGCCGCCGGCCAAGGCGCAGACGTATTTCGTGGAGCTGTTGCTGCGCAAGGGAAACCAGGTCGTGGACCGCAACGTGTACTGGCTGTCCACGCAGCAGGACGTGGTCGACTGGCCGGCCAGCTACGGCAACCCGCAGGCGACCATGACCCAGTACGCCGACCTTCAGGGCCTCCAGAACCTTCAGCAGGCCAAGGTGTCCGCGGTCGCCTACTCGCAGAAGCAGCGGGACGGCAAGCAGGTCACAAAGGTGACGGTCACCAACACCTCGAAGCAGCCGGTCGTCGGCTTCTTCCTGCGGGCCGACATCCGCCGCGGCAATGCGGACGGCACCGAGCAGCCCGGTGACAACCAGGTTACGTCGGGTCTGTGGAATGACAACGACGTCACGCTGTGGCCGGGGGAGTCGCAGACCCTCACCGTCACCTACGACGCGGCCGACCTGCGCGGCGCGACGCCGGTGGTCAGCCTCCAGGGCTGGAACCTGCCGAAGGTCGACGTGAAGGCGGGCACCGATCTGGTGTCCTGCGCGGCGCAGGAGGCGGCCGCGGCCGCCCGCGACATTCTGCACGTGGGGTAGTCGCGCGGTAACGGACCAGCGCCGCCGGACCTTCCGGCGGCGCTGTTTTCGTGTCAGGATTCGATCCGTTCGACTGGGAGCGCTTCCAGAAATCTGGTCACGAGATGGCGTCGACCGGTTGACGACGTCGTAAGAACCCCGCAAACTCTGCCCCCAGTGTCTGGAAGCGCTTCCAGAATGGAGCGGAGCACATGCGTCAGAGACTTCTCGCGACCGCCATCGCGACGGCTGTCGTCGCCGGGCTGGTCACCGGCTGCGGGGCCGGCGACGCGGCCGACAGCAAGATCCACTTAACCATCGCCACCTTCGGCGAGTTCGGCTACGAGGACCTGCTCAAGCAGTATCAGACCGAGCATCCGAACATCGTGGTCACGCAGCACAAGGTCGGCCAGGCCGCGCCGCACCACAAGGAGCTGTTCACCAAGCTGGCCGCCGGTTCCGGCCTTGACGACATCGAGGCCATCGAGGAGGGCTACCGGGCCCAGGTGATGGCCAAGTCGGACAAGTTCAACGACCTGAGCAAGATCGGCCCGGCCGACGCGGGCCCGGACCGCTGGCTGCCGTGGAAGTACGACGCCGGCAAGTCCAAGGACGGCAAGCTGGTCGGCTACGGCACCGACATCGGCCCGCTGGCCATGTGCTACCGGACCGACATGCTCAAGGCAGCCGGCCTGCCCAGCGACCCGGACGGCGTGAAGGCGCTGTTCGCCAGCTGGCAGAGCTACTTCGACGCCGGCAAGACCTACGTGCAGAAGACCGGCAAGCCCTGGTTCGACACCTCGACCCAGATCTTCAACGCCATGCACAACCAGCACGACGTCGGCTACTACGACCAGAGCGACACCCTCGTCGTGGCCAGCAACCCGGACATCAAGAAGGACTGGGACGCGGTCACGCAGGCCATCGCCGACAAGGAGTCGGCCAAGCTGGTGTCGTTCGGCAACGAGTGGCAGGCCGGCTTCAAGACCAGCGCCTTCGCCACCACCGTCTGCCCGGCCTGGATGCTCGGCTCGATCGAGCAGAACTCGGGCCCGGACAACAAGGGCAAGTGGGCCGTCTCGTCGGCCTTCCCCGACGGCGGCGGCAACTGGGGCGGCTCGTACCTCACGGTTCCGTTGCAGAGCAAGCACCCCAAGGAAGCGGCCGAGCTCGCGGCCTGGCTGACCGCGCCGCAGCAGCAGATCAAGGCGTTCGTGGCCAAGGGCCCGTTCCCCAGCCAGGTGCAGGCCCTCCAGTCGCCCGAGTTGCAGAACACCACCAACGCCTACTTCGCCGACCCGAAGACCGGTGCGCTGTACGCGGAGCTGGCCAAGAAGCTGACCAAGGCCCAGTACAAGGGGCCGGCCGACGGCCAGATCCAGGACGACGTGTTCGCGCCGGCGCTACAGGCGGTGGAACAGGGCAAGTCCGCGGCCGACGGCTGGCAGCAGGCCGTGGCCGGTGCGCAGAAGGCAGCGAAGTGACGCTGACCCGACTGCCCGCCCGGCGACCGGAGGCCACCGCCCCGGTCGCCGGGCGGCCCGACCGCTGGGCCAAGCTGGATCTCAAGGTCTCGCCGTACGTCTACGTCGCGCCGTTCTTCGTGGTGTTCGCGGTGGTCGGCCTGTTTCCGTTGCTGTACACCGGATACGTGTCGCTGTTCGACTGGCGGCTCGGTGACGACACGGCGAAGTTCCTCGGCGCCGGCAACTACGGCGAGCTGCTGGCCGATCCGCAGTTCTGGAACGCGCTGCTCAACACCGTCAGCATCTTCCTGCTCTCCAGCGTGCCGCAGGTGGTCGTCGCCGTCGCGGTGGCCGCGCTGCTGAACACCAACCTGAGGCTGCGCACGGGTTTCCGGATGGGCGTGCTGGTGCCGTACGTGGCCAGCCTGGTCGCGGTCGGCATCATCTTCGGCAACCTGTTCGGTGTCAACTACGGCCTGGTCAACTCGCTGCTGGAGTTCGTCGGCATCGGCCGGATCGACTGGCAGGCCGACCGGCTGGCCAGCCACATCGCCATCGCCACCATGGTGAACTGGCGCTGGACCGGCTACAACGCGCTGATCGTGCTGGCCGCCATGCAGGCCATCCCGCCGGAGATGAACGAGGCGGCGATGATCGACGGGGCCGGCCCCTGGCGGCGGTTCACCAGCATCACGCTGCCGATGCTGCGGCCGACCATCATCTTCGTGGTGATCACGTCGACCATCGGCGGCCTGCAGATCTTCACCGAGCCCAAGCTGTTCAGCGCGATGCCCGGCTCGGACACCGGCGGCTCGACCGGCCAGTTCCAGACCGTGACGCTCTACCTGTACCAGTCGGCGTTCGACAACCAGCGGCTCGGCTACGCCAGCGCCATCGCCTGGGTGCTGTTCCTGGTCATCGTGATCGCCGCGGTCGGCAACTACTTCATCACCAGGAGGCTGGCCCGATGACCCGCCGACCGGGTTTCCTCGTCTACGGCCTGCTGGTGGCGTTCGTGCTGGGCTCGGCCTTCCCGATCTACTGGTCGTTCCTGGTGCCCAGCCACGGCAACGACATCCTCACCGACAAGGTGCCGCCGCTGCTGCCCGGCGGCAACTTCTTCAGCAACGCCCAGCAGGTGCTGGACACCATCCCGTTCTGGCACGCGCTGCTGAACAGCGTCATCGTGTCCGGCTCGGTGGCGCTGTCGGTGGTCATCTTCTCCACGCTGGCCGGCTTCGCCTTCGCCAAGCTGGCCTTCCGCGGTAGCAACGTCCTTTTCGTACTCGTCGTGCTGACCATGGCGGTGCCGACGCAGCTGGGCATCATCCCGCTCTACATGGCCATGGCCGACTTCGGCTGGGCCGGCCACCTGCAAGCCGTGATCGTGCCCAACCTGGTCAGCGCGTTCGGCGTGTTCTGGATGCGCCAGTACCTGGCCGACGCGGTGCCGTCGGAGCTGATCGAGGCGGCCCGCTCGGACGGCTGCTCGATGATCCGCGTCTTCTGGCACGTCGCCGTGCCGGCGGCCCGCCCGGCCGCGGCCATGCTCGGCCTGTTCACGTTCATGCAGTCCTGGAACGACTTCCTGTGGCCGCTGATCGCGCTCGACCAGAACAACCCGACCATCCAGCTGGCCCTGGAACAGCTCCAGGCCGGCTACTACGTCAACTACGCGCTGGTGCTGGCCGGCACCACGCTGGCCACGATCCCGATCTTCCTGCTCTTTGTCGCGGTGGGCCGTCAGCTCGTCGCCGGCATCATGCAGGGAGCGGTGAAGGGGTAACTGTGTCTGTGTTCCCGGAAGGATTCCTGTGGGGCGCGGCGACGGCCGCCTACCAGGTGGAGGGCGCGGCGGCCGAGGACGGCCGCTGCGAGTCCGTGTGGGACGTGTTCAGCCGGCAGCCCGGGCGCGTGGTCAACGGCGACACCGGGGACGTGGCCGCCAACCACTACCACCTGCTGGACGTCGACCTGGCGCTGATGTCCGAGCTCAACCTCAACGCCTACCGGTTCTCCGTGTCGTGGTCCCGGATCATCGACGACGACGGCGCGATCAACCGCAAGGGCCTGGACTTCTACGAGCGTCTGGTCGACGGCCTGCTCGACCGCGGCATCGCCCCGTTTCTCACGCTCTACCACTGGGATCTGCCGCAGCGGCACGAGATCCGTGGCGGCTGGGCGCAGCGTGACACGGCCCAGCACTTCGCCGACTACACCCAGGTCGTGTACGACGCGCTGCACGACCGCGTCAACAACTGGACCACGCTCAACGAGCCCTACTGCGCCTCGCTGCTCGGCTACGCCGCCGGCGTGCACGCCCCGGTCGTCGAGAGCCGAGAGCCGCTGCCGCCGCCGTGCACCATCTCCTGCTGGGGCACGGCCTCGCGCGGTCGATCATCGGCGACAACGTCAGCGTCACGTTCAACCTGTACCCGGTCGACCCGGTGGATCCCGACGACCCGATCGACGTGGACGCCGCCCGGCGGGTCGACGGCCTGCAGAACCGGCTGTGGCTGGATCCCGTGCTGTGCGGCCGGTACCCCGACGACGTGCTGGCCGACCTGGCCCCGCTGGGCTTCGCTGACCACATCCGCCCCGGCGACCTGACGCTGATCAGCGCCCCGCTGGCCGCCCTCGGCGTGAACTACTACACCGGTCACCACGTCACCGGGCAGCCCGGCGGAATCACGCCGGAATGGATCGGGTCGGAGCACGCGCACAACGTCAGCCGCGGCCTGCCGACCACGGCGATGGGCTGGGAGGAATTGCCCGACGGCCTGTTCCGCGTACTGAACCGCCTGCACGACGAATACCCGCGGCTGCCCATTCACATCACCGAGAACGGCGCCGCCTACGATGACACCGTGGTCGACGGCAAGATCGAAGACCATGCTCGGCAGCGGTATTTCGAACAGCACCTCGGGGCGGTGCACGACGCGATCCAGGCCGGGGTGGACGTGCGCGGCTACTTCGCCTGGTCCCTGCTCGACAACTTCGAGTGGGCCGAGGGCTACGCGAAACGGTTCGGCATCGCGCATGTCGACTTCGACACTTTCGCCCGCACTCCTAAGCTGAGCGGCAGGTGGTACGCGACGGTGGCGGGGGCGAACGCCCTGCCGGAACAGGGGTAGAGCGTGGCCGAAGACGGCCGGGAGGTCCCGACCCTCGACGAGGTGGCCAGGGTGGCCGGGGTGTCCCGGTCCACCGCCTCGCGGGTGATCAACGGCCGCACCTACGTCAGCGCCAAGGCCCGCGAGGCGGTGGCGCAGGCCGTGACCAGCCTCGGCTACAGCCCGAACATGCTGGCCAGGTCGCTGGCGATGAAGCGGACCAACTCGATCGCGCTGGTCGTCTCCGAGCACGGCGACCGCGTGCTCGGGGACCCGTTCTTCGCCCGCGTGCTGCGCGGCGTGCACGCCGGCCTGGCCGGCAGCGGGCTGCAGCTGGTGCTGCTGATGGCCCAGGACGAGCAGGACCACGGCCAGATGGCCAACTACCTGACCTCCGGGCACGTGGACGGGGCGCTGGTGGTCAGCCTGCACGGCGAGGACCAGCTGCCGGCCCAGCTCGTCGCCTCCGGGCTGCCGGTGGTGCTGTGCGGGCGGCCGCTGGCCAAGGTCGAGGTGCCGTACGTGGACGCGGACAACTTCAACGGCGCCGGGCAGGCCGCGCAGTTCCTGATCGACCAGGGCCACCGG
The DNA here is from genome assembly GCF_028622115.1 of Kutzneria chonburiensis. Classification (NCBI taxonomy): domain Bacteria; kingdom Bacillati; phylum Actinomycetota; class Actinomycetes; order Pseudonocardiales; family Pseudonocardiaceae; genus Kutzneria; species Kutzneria chonburiensis. The sequence continues at coordinate 2,845,902 of NZ_CP097263.1, read as the reverse complement.
CAGATCGGCACCATCGCCGGGCCGCGGGACATGGCCGTGGGCATCGACCGGTTGTCCGGCTGGCGGCGGACGCTGTCCATGGCCGGCCGGCCGACCGACGCCATCGCGCACGCCGACTTCAGCCTCGAGGGCGGCATGGCGGCGATGGAGCAGCTGCTGACCGCGCATCCGGGCCTGGACGCGGTGTTCGTGGCGTCGGACCTGATGGCCATCGGCGCGCTGCATGTGCTGCGGGGGCGGGGAATCCGGGTGCCGGAGGACCTCGCGGTGGTCGGCTTCGACGACTCGGGGCTGGCCGCCACGTCGGTGCCGCCGCTGACCACGGTCCGGCAGCCGATAGAGGAACTGGGGCGGACCATGACGTGGCGGCTGCTGGCGCAGTTCGAGGGGGACGAGGAGCTGCCGCCGTCGGTGTTGCTGCCGACCGAGTTGATCCGCCGGGACACCGCATAAGAGGTACCGTTCGGGCCGTGACGATGCCCGAGGCGCTGGAGCCCATCGACGAGTCCTTCGACAGCGTGCTGGCGCTCGTCGCCCACCCGGACGACCTGGAGTACGGCGTCGCCGCGGCGATCGCCCGCTGGACCGGGCAGGGCAAGCGCGTCGTCTACGGCCTGGCCACCAGCGGCGAGGCCGGCATCGACGGCCTCGACCCGGAGCAGTGCGGGCCGCTGCGCGAGGCCGAGGAACGGGCCGGCGCGGCGGTCGTCGGCGTGGATGTCGTGGAGTTCTACGGCTTCCAGGACGGTGTCGTGGAGTACGGCCTGCCGCTGCGGCGGGCCTTCGCCGAGGCGATCCGCCGGCACCGGCCCGATGTCGTCGTGACCGCGAGCTGGCGGGAATTCTGGGGTCCGGGCGTGCCCAACCAGGCCGACCACATCGCCGTCGGCCGGGCCGCGGTGGACGCCGCCCGCGACGCGGCGAACCGCTGGATCTTCCGGGATCTCGGTCTGGAGCCGTGGAAGGCCAAGCACGTGTTCGTGGCCGCCGCCCCGAACGCGCTGCACGGCGTCGACGTGACGGCCAGCTTCGACCAGGGCGTGGCGTCGCTGGAGGCGCACGGGGAGTACCTGCGCGGGCTCGTCGACAACCCGATGAGCGACCCGAGGGAGTTCCTGGAGTCGTCCGCACGGCCGGTCGGCAGCCTGCTCGGGGCCAAGTTCGGCGTGGCCTTCGAGGTAATCAACTTGTAGCGGCTGGCTAATCTTCGCCGTATGACCGCACGTCTGGTGAACGTCGTCGATGTCGAGGCGACGTGTTGGGAAGGCAGCCCGCCGCCCGGGCAGGTCAGCGAGATCATCGAGATCGGGCTGACCGTCGTCGACCTGGTCGCGCGTGAACGCCTGGCCAAGCACCGGATCCTGGTACGGCCGAAGGCATCGAGGGTCAGCGGGTTCTGCACGTCGCTGACCGGCCTCACCCAGTCCGAAGTGGACGGTGGCGTCTCCTTCGCGGACGCCTGCGCGCAACTGGTCGACGAGCACGAAGCCGGCAGGCGCGGCTGGGCCAGTTGGGGCGACTACGACCGCAAGCAGTTCACCCGGCAATGCCGGGCGACCGGCGTGCCGTATCCGTTCGGGGCCCGGCACACCAATGCCAAGGCGGTGTTCGCCGGGAGTGGCCGCCAGCTGGGGATGGCCCGCGCGCTGGACGTCGTCGGCCTGCTGCTGGAGGGGCGGCATCACCGCGGCGACGACGATTCGTGGAACATTGCCGCGTTGGTGCTGCACATGGTGGACAGGGGGATTGGCGATGATCTACGAGATCGTCCGGGCCGGCGGCGTCGACCTGCCGGACGAGCCCGAGGGCAAGGTCCGGTGGGCGGCGGGGGCCAAGGACGGCGTGCTGCTGATGCACACCGCCATGGAGACTCCGTTCGACGAGGCCGAGGCCGTGGTGGCGGCGATCAGCACCTATGTGGACGACCCGGACACCTGGGACTCGTTGTACGGGCGCCTGCGCGAGACCCGGGCGCTGCCGGTGCTGGACCACGTCGTGACGCGCATCCAGGGGCGTGGCTCGATCCGCGAGCTGGGGCGGCGGCTGGCGACCACGTCGGCCGACCGCGAGCCGGTGAAGTTCGGCCTGGCGCTGCTCGGGCTGGCCGGGAACGAGTCCGATGTGGAGATCGTGCGGACGCTGGCGGCGCACGAGGAGTTCACGCTGCCCGGATTGGTCGCGTTGGCGCGGCTGGTCGAGGACGCGGAGACGGCGTGGTGGGAGCTGGCCCGGCAGGTGCGCGGCTGGGGGCGGATCCACCTGGTGCACCGGCTGGCCGGCTCGGAGCGGCCGGAGATCCGGCGCTGGATCCTGGTCGAGGGCTACCGCAACGACGTCATGGACGAATACCTGGCGCTGATCGCCGCCGAGACCGGTGGCCTGGCCGACGAGCTGGCCGCCGACCCGGACGACGAGCTGCTGGACGCGGCCTGCGGGATCGTCGTGGCGCTGCTGGACAAGGGCAGCCCGGCCGGGGACGTCCACGACTACGCCGACGGCGTCCGGGCCGTGACGAACCTGTTGGCGCAGCTGGAGAAGCGGCCGTCGAACCCGGCTCGGCTGGCGGCCGTCCAGGAACTGCGGGACTTTCTTTCCGAGGAACCAGAAGGGTGGCCGGCCGAGCTGGCGGCGACCTGCGGACGGATCGTCGACGCGGCCGCTTGACAACCTCGCTTCGGCCAGGAATGCCTTGTGGGCCTGCGGATGTGGTGACGGCCGCCGGGCGCGGGGAAGCTGTCGGTGCCCGCGCCCCGCGGCTGGTCCGGATGACCGGCGGCCCGCTGCTACGGTCGATGCATGACCCGTGCCGACGCCACAAAGGCCCGCCTCCTGGAGGCGGCGACCGAGGAGTTCTCGCGCTACGGCATCGCCGGCGCCCGGGTGGACCGGATCGCGGCGGCGGCGCAGGCCAACAAGAACCTGATCTACGTCTACTACACCAACAAGGAGACGCTGTTCCGCGCCGTGTTCGAGGCGCACGTGGTGCGGCTGCTGGGCGAAGTGCCCTTCACGCCGACGGACCTGCCCGGCTACGCCGGCCGGCTGTACGAGTTCTTCCTGGCCAATCCGCGGCTGCTGCGGCTGGCCGGCTGGTTCCGGCTGGAGCAGGGCGACTACGACGAGGCGCTGGCCGAGATCGTCAAGTCCAACACCGAGAAGGTGGCGGCGATCGCCAGGGCCCAGTCCGACGGGCTGGTCGACGACCGCTATCCGGCCGAGGTCGTGCTCACGCTGGTGCTGGCCATCTCGGCGGCGTGGGGCTCGGGCAACCCGGCAACCGTGTCGACCTACGATGAGCCCGACCCCAAGATCGTTCGCCTGGCGATCGAGGCCGCCGTGCGCGGTGTCGTCGCGGGAAAGGACTCGGCAGCATGAGCGACGCGCCCACCTCCGACCTCACCGGCTGGCGCAAGGCGCCGTTCACCGGAGCCGGCCTCACCTACGACTGCTACGAGAAGGGCGAGGGGCCCGGCGTCGTGCTGGTGCCCGAGGTCCCCGGTATCACGCCGGAGGTGCTCGGCCTGGCCGACCACCTGGTCGACCAGGGCTTCACCGTGGTCGTGCCGTCCCCGTTCGGCACCCCGGGCAAGCCGATGACCGTGGGCTACGTGCTGGGCGTGATCAGCAGGCTGTGCGTGTCGGCCGAGTTCCGGGCGTTCGCCGTGAACGCCGAGCGGCCGATCACCCAGTACCTGCGGGCGGTGGCCCGTGACCTGGCCGCGCGGACCCCGGGCAAGGGCGTCGGCGTCATCGGCATGTGCTTCACCGGCGGGTTCGCGCTGGCCACCGCGGTCGAGGACGTGGTGCTGGCGCCGGTGCTGAGCCAGCCGTCGGTGCCGCTGCCGCTGGGCAAGGCCCGCAAGGCCGACCCGGGCGTGTCCGAGGCGGAATTGCAGACCGTGGTCAAGCGCACCGAGGACGGGCTGTGCGTGCTGGGCCTGCGGTTCAGCGAGGACCCGGCCGTGCCGGCCGATCGGTTCGCCACCCTGCGCCGTCGCCTCGGCGACGCGTTCGAGGTGATCCAGCTGGACTCCAAGCCGGGCAACCCCGGCGGCTTCACCAAGGGCGCGCACTCGGTGCTCACGGCCGAGGTCCGCGAGCGGCCCGGGCACCAGGCGCTGGCCGCGCGCGAGCGGGTCGTCGAGTTCCTGCGCGAGCGGCTGACGGCATGACGGATCTGCTGCTGCGCAACGTGCACCGGGCCGGTCGGCCGGTGGACGTGCGGATCGCCGGGGGAGTGGTCGCCGAGTTCACCGAGCCCGGCGCGCTGTCCGGCGACGGCATCGACGGCCAGGGCGGGTATCTGCTGCCGGGGCTGGTCGACGCGCACGTGCACATGCAGCAGTGGGCCGCCAACCGACGGCGGATTTCCTTGGCGGCGGCCAAGTCCGCGGCTCAAGCGGTCGAACTCGTGCGGGGCAGCCCGGACGAGTGGGTGTTCGGTGCGAACTTCGTCGACGGCCTGTGGCCCGACGCCCCGCACAAGGACCTGCTGGAGGCAGCCCTGCCCGGCCGCAAGGTCGCCTTGTTCAGCGCCGACCTGCACACGCTGTGGCTGAGCCCGGCGGCGTTGAAGGAAGTCGCGTTAGATCACCCGACCGGCGTACTCGTCGAGGCGGAGTGCATGGCCGTCACGGCCCGGCTGCCGGCCGGCGATCCGGATGCGTGGGTGCTGGCGGCGGCCGACGCGGCGGCGGCGCGGGGCGTGACCAAGATCGTCGACTACGAGCTGGCCGACACCATCGCCGACTGGCAGCGGCGGCTGGCCATCCGCACGCCGTCGGTGCGGGTGGCCGGCGTGATCGCCAAGCACCTGCTGGAGACGGCGATCGCCCGCGGCCACCGGACCGGCGCGGTCGTGCCGGACAGCGGCGGGCTGTTGAGCGTCGGGCCGTACAAGCTGTTCGTGGACGGGTCGCTGAACACCCGGACCGCCTACTGCCACGACCCGTACGAGGGCGACGGGCACGGCATGGTGGTCGTGCCGCCGGCGGAGCTGGTGCCGCTGATGCGGCGGGCGTGGGCGCACGGCATCGTGCCGGCCGTGCATGCGATCGGCGACCACGCCAACCAGATCGCCCTGGACGCCTTCGAGGCCGTCGGCTGCCCGGGTCGGATCGAGCACGCGCAGCTGGTGTCGCCCGCCGACCTGCCCCGTTTCGCGCAGCTGGGCGTGATCGCCTCCGTGCAGCCCGCGCACGCGCCCGACGACCGCGACGTGGCCGACCGGCACTGGGCCGGCCGCACCGACCGGGCCTTCCCGTACCAGTCGCTGCTGGCCGCCGGGGCGACGCTGGAGATCGGCTCCGACGCCCCGGTGTCGCCGCTGGACCCGTGGGACGGCATCGCCAGCGCCGTCACGCGTACCGACGACGACCGGGCCGCATGGCATCCGGAGCAGCGGATCCCGGTCGAGGTCGCGCTGGCCGCCGCGGCCGGCGGCCGGGCTTCGGTCGAGGTCGGCGACGTGGCCGATCTGCTGGTCGCCGAACGGGATCCGGCCCGCGGCGAACTCCGTGACATGCCGGTGGTGCTGACCATGGTCGAGGGACGGATAACGCATGGCTGAGAGCTATTCGACGTACTGCGACGCCATCGAGCGCGAGGTGACGCGCATCGGCGAGGTCGGCCGCTCGCACGACCTCGCGGCCGCCGTGCCGTGCTGCCCGGACTGGGCGCTCGCGGACGTGCTCAGGCATGTCGGTGTGCTCCAGCAGTGGTTCGCCGCCATGATCGAGCGGCGGTCGCCCGAGCGGCTGCCGTTCGGCGAGGTCGACTTCGGCGTGCCGGCCGAGGCTGCCGACTACCCGGAATGGTTGGTGGCGCGGCAGATCGAGGTCGGCAAGGTGTTGCGCGCCGCCGACCCCGACGCCCCGATGTACACGTGGGGTCCCGGTGGCGAGGTGCGGTTCTGGGCGCGGCGCATGGCGATGGAGTGCCTTGTCCACCGCTACGACGCCGAGCTCGCCGCCGGCGCGCTCACGCCCGTCGACCCCACGCTGGCCGCCGACGGCGTCGAGGAGTTCTTGGTCAACCTGCCGTCAGCAGTGGGCTTCGCGCCGCACGTGGCCAACCTTCGCGGCACCGGGCAGACCATCGGCTTCGGCGTGTGGGGCACCGAGGTGGACTGGACCGTCCGCCTCGACACTGACTCGTTCGGCCTGGTGCCGGCTGTCGCCGATCCCGACGCCACCGTCAGCGCCGAGACCCCCGATGCCCTGCTGCTGCTCGTCTACGGCCGCATCAGCCGCGACGACACCCGGATCAAGTCAGAGGGTGAGGCCGACCTGCTGGACAAGTGGTTCACGCACTCAAGGTTCTGACCCACTCGCGCTGCTGCTCGGTGTCCGGCACCTGATGACCGCGGGCCTTGGTGATCCGGGCCCACGCGTCGTCGGGGTCGAGGCCACGCAGCACCATGATCGACGCTGCCAACAGCGAGGACCGGCCGATGCCGGCCCAACAGTGCGTCACGATGCTGGCCCCGCCGTCGAGGCGGGTCGCCAGCTCGCGCAGCGTGGGCAGGATCTGCTCGCGGTCCGGCACCGTCCAGTCCGGGATCGGCAGGTGCACGAACTCCAGACCGGCCGCCACCGCCGCGGTCGGCTCCTCGGCCAGGCCGGCGTCGGTGAAGTCCTCGTCGGTCAGCGCGCACACCAGGATGTCCACGCCCGCCGCGCGCAACGTCGGCAGGTCCTTGAGGCGCGGCTTGGCCATCGTGCTCAGCCGCCCCGGGCCGTCCAGCTCGACGGTGTAGATCATTCCTCGGCCATCCGGGCCAACTCGGTGACGGCCTGCTGCGCGGTCGAGCGGGCCACCACCAGCCGGTCGCGGAACTCGTTGTGCAGGGCCTGCATCCGGGCCGTGTGCTCGTCCGCGGCGGCGGCCTGCTGACGGGCGTGCTCGTCGGCCTCCCGCACGGTGAGCGCCGCTCGCTCCTCGGCGAACCGCGTCACCTTGGCCGCCTCGGCCCGGGCGCGGGCCATCAGCTGCTCGTGCTCGCGGCTCAGCTTGGCCTTGAGCTCGTCGTACTCGCGGTCGAGGGTGTCGTTGTGCTCGTTGTACTTGCGCTCCAACGCCACTCGGCGCTGTTGCAGGTCGGCCCGCTGCTCGGCCAGCTCGCGCTCGGCCGCGCGGCGCTGCTCGGCGATCTCCTCGGCCGCCAGGTCCATCATCATCCGCACGCGCTCGTTGACGTTCTCACCCGTCACCGGCTGGTCGGCCAGTTTGCGGACCCGGTCGCGCAGCGCGGTCCGCTCCTCCTCGGCCGCGCCCAGGCGCTTGGCCAGCTCCGCGTTGCCTTCCCGGGCCAGGTCCCGCTCCCGGAGGGCGGTGCGCAGGTCGTACTCGAGGCGTGTCACGCGCTCGTTGACCTGGCGCGTGTTGTAGCCCCTGAGGACCACGTCGAAGTGGTTGGGTCTGCGGGCGTCCTGTCCCGCCGCTTCGTCGGCACCTGCCATACCTCCACCCTACTGAGACGATCACCGTCCCGTTCACCCGAACCGGGGAAAGGGATCCTCCGGGTAGCCGTCTTGCGCCGACCAACCCGGCGAACCGGGCAAACCGCGCCAACCCGACAGCTGTCTTGACGGGTGGGGGCGGTGGCCCTAGCGTCTGCTTAAACCGTCAGGAAGGTTTCCTAACAATGGGAGCCTTCACGGCGGGAACCCTGTACAACCGCCGCCTTCCTCGTCCCTGCAAGGAAGGAACCCTGCCCATGGTTAGCGCAGTTCGTCGCGCCGTCACCATCGCCGCCGCGGCCCTGCTGCCGGCCGCGGCCCTGGCCATCGGCACCACCGATGCCACCGCGGCCACGCCCAAGTCCTTCCCGGCCAAGTTCGCCGCGCCCTACCTGGAGCTGTCCAGCAGCACGGCCGGCTTGATGGCCGCGGACAAGAGCGCTTCCGGCGTCAGCCACTACACGCTGGCGTTCCTCATTCCCAAGAGCGGCTGCACGCCGCAGTGGGAGGCCGGCGGCTCCGCCGTCGGCGCGTTCAAGTCCCAGATCAGCTCGCTGCAGTCCCAGGGCGGCGACGTGATCATCTCCTTCGGCGGCGCCGAGGGGGTGAGCTGGCCCTGACCTGCACCAGCGTGTCGAGCCTGCAGGCCGCCTACGCCAACGTGGTCAAGACCAACAACGTGCACCGGTTGGACTTCGACATCGAGGGCGGGCCGCTGGACAACAAGGCCTCGATCACCCGTCGCAACCAGGCCTTGGCCGCCCTGCAAAAGGCCGACCCGTCGGTTCAGGTCGACTTCACCCTGCCGGTCGACCCGGGTGGCCTGCCGAGCAACGCGCTCAACCTGCTCAAGGACGCCAAGGCCCAGGGCGTCAAGGTCAGCACCGTGAACATCATGACCATGGACTTCGGTGACGGCGAGAACGCCCTCAACGACGCCGAGTCCGCGGCCAAGGGCACCGCCAAGCAGCTGGCCAGCCTGTACGGCGTCTCGTCGGCCCAGGCCTGGTCCCTGATCGGCCTCACGCCGATCGCCGGCAAGAACGACGACAACGAGAACTTCACCCAGGCCAACGCCAAGACCCTGCTGTCGTTCGCCAAGTCGAACGGCGTGAGCCTGCTGGCGTTCTGGGAGGTCGCCTCGTACGACAAGAAGGTCGGCTACGCCTACTCGAAGATCTTCAACGGCATCGGCTGACCGGTGTGAAACCGATGGCCCCGCCGCGCGGCGGGGCCATCGGCATGTGTCCCCTTGCCTTTTTGCAACACTGTTGATTAAGTCAGGGCATGGCTGATCCCGATCTCGCGGTGCTGCTCGAGCAGGAGCGGCGGCTGGTCTTCGACCGCTTCGACAACGACACAGCCTGGGCCCTGGGCCAGCAGATGGTGGCCGCGGCGCGGGACCGGGGGCTGCCGGTGGTCGTGTCCATCGAGCGCAACGGCCAGCGGCTGTTCCACGCCGCGCTGCCGGGCACGGCGGCCGACAACGACGCCTGGGTGGAGCGCAAGGTGCGGGTGGTCCGCCGCTACGGCCACAGCTCGTACCAGGTGGGCTGCCACTTCCGGGCCGGCGGCGGAACCTTCGAGGAGAAGTCCCGCCTCGACCCGAACGAGTACGCCGCCCACGGCGGCTCGTTCCCGCTGACGATCAGGAACGTCGGCGTGGTCGGCTCGATCACGGTCTCCGGCCTACCTCAAGCCGACGACCACGCCTTCGTCGTTGAACAGCTGGAGAAGTTCCTCACCCCAGCTTCTTCCCGTTGACCTTCACGTTGACCAGCTTCAGACCGTCCACATTGGACAGGGTGTTCGAGGTGTCGGAGACGCCGTTGAAGGCGCAGTCCTGGGCGGTGAAGCCGGCGACGTGGTCGCCGGACAGGCCGCTGACGTCGAAGACCTTGCCGTTGACCTTGGTGCTCGAACTGTTGGTGATGCTGAACGGCCCGAACTTGGGCGGGTAGTTGCCGGTCTGGCCGTTGTAGGTCATGGTCACGAACGCGACCGAGCGGTCGAAGGTGCCGCTGATGCTGTCCAGGTTGATGTTCTGGGCGAAGCCGCCGCGCAGGGTGTTGGACTTGACGTACAAGGCGAACTTGGTGGCACCGGTGACCTTGAGCTGGTACGCGTAGACGTTGCGGATGCCGCCGGTGAGCTCGCTGCCGCAGGTGATCGCGCCCCAGTTGCCGTTCATGGTGCAGTTGACCACGACGATGTTCTGCGACGGCACGTTGACCCGCCGCCCGTCGGCGTCCCGGCCGGACTTGATGGCGATGTTGTCGTCGTGCGCCCCGAGGTTGCAGTTGCTGATCACGACGTGGTCGCACGACTCGGGGTCGCAGCCGTCGGTGTTGGAGTGAGCGGTGCTCGGATCGGTGCTCACGCCGTCCACGGTGACGTTGCGGCACAAGGTCGGATGCAGCTGCCAGAACATGGGGTTCTTGAGGGTGACGCCCTGGATCAGCACGGTGTCGCAGGAATACGGCTCGATGAACGTGGACCGCATGTTGTGCCCGGAACCCGGGACAACCCGCTGCTCGGGCGGAACGCCCTTGGCCACCAAGCCATCCAGGTAGGCGCGGTCGCTGCCCTTGTTCCACGACGACGTGCCGGCCGCGTCGAGCACCCCGCTGCCGGTGACGGCGATGTTGTGCTCGCCGTGCGCGTAGATCATGGGGGAGCGGTTCATGCACTCGATGCCCTCGTAGCGGGTGAGCACGGTCGGGAACTTCGAGGCGTCGCCGCTGAACTTGAGCGTGGCGCCTGCGGCGAGGTTCAGGTCCACGTTGCTCTTGAGGTAGATCGCGCCGGTGACGTAGGTGCCCTTGGCCACGACCACGTGCCCGCCGCCGGCAGCGTTGGCCGCGGAGATCGCCTTGGCGAAGGCGGCGGTGTTGTCGGTCTTGCCGTCGGCCACCGCGCCGTAGTCGGCGACCTTGAACGTGCGGTCCGGGAACACGGGCAGTTTGGTGTTGGCCACGATGTCGTTCGCCGCCGGCCACGGCAGCGTCGGCACGGTTGAGCCCAGGCGGACGTCGAGCCACGGGGCCAGTCCGAGCGCGCCGGTGACGGTCACGCCGAGCTGGATCAACTGCCTGCGGGAAAGCGCGCCGGCCATCGACTTGTTCCTCCTCGGTGAGGGTCGCGGCGGCGGGCCGCCCGTAACTGTAAAGGTTTACGCGCGTTCCGACAACGGGTCCGCGGTCTCGCCGCCGATGCAGCCATTCCAGTGATGTTCCCGATCACGTGCCGACCGCGGTGATCCGGCGGTCGTCACGCTGAGCATCGGTCGACCCGCGCACAGCGATCATTCGACTACCAGGCGTAACGGCTCGGCGGGCTGCTCGGCGACACCGTCCGACCGGCCGGCGATCCGGGCCGCGGCGCCGGAATGACGGCCACCCCATGGCGCTGAACAGGCGGTATCCTCGTCTGATCCGGGTCGGCGGAGGAGGTAGAAGGTGGTCGAGCCAAGCCACGAGTTCCACCTCCTGCACGTGACCCAGTCGTGGCCGGCGCCCGACTTCGACGACCCGATCTACGACGCCATCAAGGCCGACCCGCCCGAGGGCTGCGTGCCCGACGACTTCGGCGGCCTGTTCGGGCTGCGCTGCGAACGCAAGGCCCCCACCCTGCTCGACGCCGTCGCCGAGGTCTGCCACGAGGTGCGGACCGCGCACGGCCTGCTGATGACCGATCTCGGCATCGAGAAGCTGTGGGAGTGGGCCCCGGACGGTCGCGACGGCTTCGGCGCCACCATCGTCGGCCAGCTGCTGCTGATGGCCTCCTCGCGCGGCCAGCAGCTCGGCTACGACATCGAGGACCTGGTCCGCTTCATCCGCACCGCGGCGGCAGCCAAGTAGCTCCTTGACCGCAACGCTCTGGCGCAACAAGGATTACCTGCTCTTTTGGTGGTCACGCGCGAGCTCGATCCTCGGCTCCCAGGTCAGCTACATCGCGCTGCCGCTGTTCGCCAAGCACGCGCTGCGCAATCCGGCCGAGGTCGCGCTCGTGACGGTGTGCAGCTACGGCTCCGGTCTCCTGTTCGCCCTGCACGCCGGCGTGGTCGGCGATCGCTTCAACCGCAAGCACGTCATGGTCGCCACGGACGTCCTTCGCGCGGCGCTGGTCGGCCTGCTGGTCTGGCAGGCCGCCGTCGGCGGCGCGGCGCTGTGGTCGCTGTGCCTCATCGCGCTGGCCGTCGGCGCGCTGTCCGTGATCTTCGACTCAGCGTCCGCCGCGGCACTGCCGGATCTGGTCGGCGAAGACCTGTTCGCCCGGGCCATGTCCCGCAACCAGTCCCGTGACTTCGTGCTGGCCATGATCGGCCCGCTGCTCGGCGCGGTGCTGTTCACGGCCGGACCGGCCTGGGCGTTCGCCGCCGATGCCGGCAGCTACCTCGTGTCGGCGTTGCTGCTGGCCTTGATCTCGACCAAGCTGACCGTCGCGCCGCAGCCGGCCCGCACCCTCGCGATGATCCGCGGCGGCCTTCGAACCGTGCTCGCGGACCGGCTTCTCGGCCGGCTGACGCTGTACGTGAGCGTGCTGAACCTGGTGCTGACGGCCGGGGTTCTCGCCACCATCGTCCATTTCCCGGCGGGCTCGATCGGCATCGCGCTGGCCGCGCAATCGGTCGGCGGCCTGCTCGGATCCCTTGTCGCGGAACGACTGCACCGCCGGCTTCCGGTCGGTGCGATCCTCGGCCTGCACGGCGGCCTGTGGTTCGCCGGCCTCACCGCCGTCGGCCTGGCTCCGACAACACCTGTTGTCGCGATCGGCCTCGGTCTCGGCTGGCTCGTCGCGCCGGCGCTGCGGCTGGCCCTGGGCAGTCGGCTGGTCGCCGTTGTCCAACCGGAGCTGCGGGCCAGGGCCAACAGCGCGATCTCGCTGTCGACGTCCTCGTTCAGCCTGCTCGGCCCGCCCATCGCCGGCTTCGCCGTAGGCAGCATCGGCTACGGCGGCACGATGGCCGGCTTGGGGGTGATCGCGGCGCTGGCGGTGCTGCTGGTCCGCGGCAGGCTCAGGCGACCACCATAGGCAGCCAGTACGAGTCCGATCATCGCCAACGAAAAGGCCGTCAGGGTCGGACGGCCTCGAGTAGGGCATGGCCGAGGGCCGACAGGACGTGGCCCGCGTACTCGATCGCCTGTCGGCACTCGTCGGACACCGTGCGGTGCTGCCACACCCACGTGGACCAGTCGTCGAGGTGGAACGCGGTCTCGAGGCCGCTCCACCCGACCTGCATCACCTTCGCGGCGACGTCCTCGGTGGCAACGGTCGCGGCATGCAGTGCGACGCCGATGGCCGACACCCCGGTGCCGATGAACGGGATCGCGCCCAGCAACACCAACACGTCGGCGACCTTCTGCACGCGCTCGGCCCAGATCTCCACGGCCGCGGAGTCCTGCACCACGCTCGCGGACAGGTCGGCGATCTTGACCGTCAGCTGGTTCAGGGTGTCGAAGACCTGCGCCACGTCGGCCGGCAGCGGGATGGTGGTCGGCGCGATCGCGACGTAGCACTCATAGGCCGAGCCGTACGCGGTGTCGGCCGTGGTGTGCTGCCCGTTCTGTGAACCGGCCCAGTGCAGGAAGTACGTGCGGTGGTCGGAATAGAGGTACAGCACGTTCTGCTGGCCGTCGGCGTACTGGTCCACGACCTGGAGCGACGAGGCGTTGAAGGGGTCGAGCCCCTGGGGCATGGTGCCGTCGGCCATTGCTTCCCCCATCGCAGCGGATCCTTGATCCAGTGTGGGGGGCGTCGGGTCGTGTTCGGACGGTCTGAAGAAGCGCAGATCGGGGCGGTGGGGCCTGCCCGTCGGGGCAGCCGGATGTCCACAGTGGATGGTCAGGCGGCCAGGCCGTCCTCGGCCCGGGCGGCCAGCCGCCACACCAGTTCCTCGATCTGCTCGCTGTCCAGCGCCACCGGCGCGTCGGGCCGGCCTGGACACTCGCCGGCGATCACGTCCTCGACGAACCGGTGGACCTCGTCCGCCTCGGCGAGCACGTCGCCGCCGAGGTAGGCCAGCACCACCGGGCCGTCGGCCGGGGCGGTCTCGAGCGCGACGGACCAACCGTGCCGCTCGTCCCACAGCAGCATGAGGTCCAGCTCGGGGAACATCGGGCTGCGGCGGTGCAACGCCAGGTAAGCGCTGGACAGCTCGCTCACCTCGTGGTGCACGGCGTGCCGGGGCACTCGCAGCGTTGCGGCGACGTCGGAAACGTAGCGGGACAGGCCCCGCGCGGTGAGGCTGTCGGGATCAACATTCACGGCGGCCGGTTACCCGCGGGTTCGGCCGCCGAAACCGGTCACATCCGAAAATCTTGCGGGCCACCGAGTGCGCTGAGGATCCGCTGCATCACCTGCGGGTCGACGCCGAGCGGCTCGTCGGCCAGCGCCTCGGCCGCGGGCGAACGGCGCTGCTCGCGGCGCGGCAGCGGCACCGACTTGGCGTTCATGTTGCCGGGCAGCGGCAACTCGCTCCACAGCCGCGTGCCGTACGCCGTCGGCACGATGCCAATGCGCGCGCCCGCCACCTCCGGTGACACCACGGGGCGGCTGGTCACCTGCTCGTCCTCGACCTCGACGACGAGACCGTCGCCCTGCAATCGCAGCCGCACGGTCATGAAGCCGGCGACCCCCGGGCCGGCGTTGTCCACCACGGCGGCGACCATGTGCCGGCCGACCTGTGTCGCGAGCGGCACAAGCGGTCGCAGCGACCACTCCATGAGGGAGAAGCGGACGAACATCTCGGCGACATTGACAGCGCTCGGCGTCGCCACCAAGCGCAGGTCGTCCACCTGGGAGGTCTGGTTGTTCAACCGAGTTCCTTCCCGCAGTCGGTGCAGTGGTGTCGCGTATCTTGCCAACCTGCGCGAACGTTACGCTAACCGGGTCACTTCTCGTCGCGACGCGCCCGGTCCCTGAGGTAGCGGGTGTGGTCGGACTGGCGGCGCGAATCGGCGTCGTAGAACTCCTCGGCGATCCGCCGCGACTCCTGTTCCAGCAGGTCAAGCTGGGTAAGCAGCTGTTCGGTCGCGCTCGGCTCGCTGGCAACGCGTCGGGTCACGGCGTACCACCACGGCATGTTCAGGAACGCCTGCACGGTCAACGGCAGGTCGGCGCCGGCGATCCGGGCGACCGCGTGCAGCGTGTCCGGGTAGGCGCTCAGTTCGGCCGGACGGGCCAACAGGCCGCAGAGCACCTCGGCGATCCGATCCAGCCGTTCGACGGCCTCGGCCGGCATCCGATTGCCGAGCCCGCGCACCCGCGCCACGAGCGCGTCCAGCCCGCGCAGCAACGCCTCGGCCTCCTCGGCCGGCTGCGGCGGCACCAGCCGCACCTTCTCCGGCGGGGCGGCCAGCGCGCCGGCGGCGTACAGCGCGGCGACCACGCCGAGCCAGTACGCGCCGCCGACGTCGACGAAGTGCAGACCGAGCCCGAGCAGCCCGCCGACGCAGCCGGCGATGTTCTTCGTCGAGGCCAGATATCTCATTGGTAGCCTCGTATGTCCTTGAAGACGTCGGCCAGCGACTGGCTGCGGCCGTCGAACACCTTGCCGCCGGTGGCCGTCGCGATGGCCGTCATGTCGTCCTGGCTGCCCTCGCCGAACAGCACCGGGAACACCGGCGTGCCCCTGAGCCGGTCCGGCACCGTGCCGACGAAGCGCTTGAAGTCGTCGAGGCCGACGCCCGAGGTGTTCTCGCCGTCGGTCATCAGCACGATGGACGTGAACCGGTCCGGATCGCTGTCGGATTGTTGCGCCAGCAACTGGTATGCCGTCTCGAGGCTGGTGAAGATCGCGGTGTCGCCGTCGGCCACCAGCCCGTCGGCGGTCCGCTTGATCTGGTCCAGCGCGGGCTGCCGGTCGGCCGGGTCGACGGTGATCGTCACCGGCGCGGCCGGTGCGCCGGAGAACGGCAGCAGCGTGACCTGTTCCCGGGCATGGAACTGCCGGTAGCGGCCGACCAGCGAGTTGTCCACGCCGGTCAGGCCGATCAGCGCCGCCTTCAGCCCGGCCAGCCGGTCGCCCTCCATGGAGCCGGACGTGTCGAGCACGTACACGGTCCGGGACGGCCGGCGGATCTTGTCGAAGTAGGCCGAGACGAGCGTGTCCACGGCCTGCTCGGTGCCGGGGAAGGGCAGTTCGACCGGGCTGGCGTCGGTGAACTCCTTGGCCAGCGGCACCTGCGGCGCGATCGGCCGGCGGTGCGTGGTCGCCATGATCTGGCGCTGCACGTCCGGCGTGCGCAGGTGGTCGGTCAGCCGCTGGAACGAGTCGCGGGCGTCGGAGTTGGCCGCCGCCAACAGGGTCAGCGGATAGTCGGCCGTGACCACGCCGTCCGACGGGTGGATCACGGTCAGGCCTTGCAGGCCCAGCAGCACCGACTCGTAGTTGATCAGGCCGTCGACCTTCGGACCGGGATCGGCGCCACTGGCCCGCTTCTGGTACGCGTCGGTCAGCCAGCCCGACGAGCCCGCGCTCAGCGTCTGCGCGGCGAAGAACTGCTTGAGCTGCGGTGTGATCGCGGTGATCTGGTCGGCGGTCAGCGCGCTGCCGCTGCCGGCCAGCGCGGCCGCCACGCCGACCAGCGCGGAGAAGCCGGAGTTGGACGCGGACGGATCGGTCATGCCGTAGGTGAACCTGTGCTGCCCGGCCGCCTCGGCGATCTGCGACCAGGTGACCTTGCCGTCCTGCCAGCCGAGCTGCTGCAACACGGAGTTCGGCAGCCCGAGCACCACCGGGGAGCTCATGATCTTCGTCTGGGTGCCGAGCTTCTTGGCGCCGCCGGGCAGCAGCGTGAGATAACGGTTGGAGGAGAACCAGATCGCGTCGTAGGCGCTGTCGGCCTTGCCGTCGACGACGGTCTGCGCGCCCTCGAGCGTGCCGGAGAAGGTGAACTTGACCTGCACCCCGGTCGCCTTGGCCGCCTCGTCCAGAATGGGCTGCATGTCGGCCAGTTCGCTGCCGGCCAGCACCCGCAGGACGCCCGCTTTCGGTTGTCCCAGCGGCTGTTTCGGGTCCGTGGCCTCGCCGGAGCAGCCGGCCAGCGCCATGGTCAGCACGGCGGCCAGTGCGATGAACCGCGTCCTCATCTGTTCTCCCGTAAGCGGTCCTGGGCTCGGCGCAACTCGTCCTCCAGTGCGGAGACGGTGGTGGCCATCGCCGTCGCGGCGGCGGCCTTGAAACCCTCGACGTCGTCGATGGCCCGGTAGATCTGGTCGAACGACTGCCGCAGCGCGTCCATGCCGACCGCCGGGTCGGTGCTGATCCGCTGGATCTGCTGGCCCTGCATGGCGATCAGGTCCGCGTTGGCCTTGATCAGCCCGTCCGTGGTGGCCCGCAGCGTCTCCATCTCGTCGATCACCTTGCGCTGCCCGGCCAACGCGCCACTGACCACGACCGCGACCCGCAGCGCCGACACCGTCGTGCCGGCCGCCCGGTCCACGCCCCGTATCAGCTCGTCGTTGTTGCGGCGCAACACGTCCAGCGCGAGATAGCCCTGCACGCACACGGCCAGCTGCGTCAGCAGGTCCTGATGCCGTTGCCGTACGGGGAAGAGCACCTCGGCCCTGATCGTGTTGGCCCGCGACGGATCGGCAAGGTCCATAATGGACGCTTGACGGTCGATCGCCTCGTCGACAGCGCCGGCCATCGCCGCCGCCTCGGACAGCCGGCCCATGGCCGCCCATAGGCGTTCTCGCTCGCCCTGGATCGCCGCGTTGTCCCGCTTGAGGTCGTCCTGCCGGGCCCGCAGCGAGCGCACCACCGCGTTGATCGGCGCGTCGGCCGCCTGGTAGCGCGCCAGCAGCTTCTTGGCCGGGTTGCCCAGGCTGATGCCGAACACCTTGCGCCCGTTCGGATCCAGCTCGTTGATCCGTTCCCGCAGCTCGGTCAGGCTCACGCTCACCTGCTCGGCCGGCGGGTTCACGCCCTGCACCGCCCGATCCAGCAGCCGGCCGGCGATCGTTGCCGCTGCACGCATCTCGTCCTCGCCAAGCGCCAGCACCTGGCCCACCTGTACCGTGAAATCCGGTGCCATCGGGTCCATCGCGCCCAGTTCAGCGGCGATCCGCTCGGCGTCGTCGGTCAGCTCGTCCAGGCGCTCCTGGGGCACCGGCACGAGGCCCGTCGCACTGGCCGTCGACACGGTCCCGACCGGTTCCGCCGCGGTCAGCGGCCGCTCGCTCATGAGCCGTACTGCTTTCCAACGGCGTCCAGCAGGCGTTCGAGCGTCTCGAACGACGGCGGGTCGACGGTGTCCACCAGCGAGGTCGGCAGCTTGTGATCGGTGGCGACCGGCGTGAAGTACTTCGGGTCCTGCGTGCGGAAACCGAAGGTGGCGGCCAGTTTGGCCAGCTCGGGGTCGGTGGTGAGCAGCTGCCCGACCTGGTCGCCGGCACCCTTGAGCGCCACCACCGTGTGCTTGGAGTAGACAGTGGGGGACAGGTAGAGCAGGCGCATGTCGGGCTTGATCGAGCCGTCGTCGCGGACCAGCCGATCGGCGTATTGCGCCTCGTAGACCAGGACCATCGGATTGCGGCCGATGCCGGCGGACAGGTAGTCCTCGAACGGCGCGTCGGTGCTGTTCTGGGTGTAGCCCTGGTTGGTGAACAGCGGCGTCACCTTGGGCAGGATCGCCGACTCCTGCTGCGCGGTGTTGACCACGCCGAAGCCGTTGGCCACGTACGAGGCGATTGACAGGTACATCGCCGCCGAGTTGGAGTCCCGCGGGTCGGTGGTGGTGATCAGGATGTTCTTGCGCACCGGGTACGTGGTGTTGCCGGGTAGTTGGTCCCACCGCGTGCCGTTCGCGGTGAGCTCCATGAACTTGGCGACGTCCAGCACGTCGTAGTCGCCCGCGCCCTTGTGCACCACGCCGGCCTTGGTCAGCAGGTCGACGATCGGGGCGAAGGTGGCCACCGCCATCGGCGACGAGAACGGGGCGTAGGTGTGCGCCCCGGAGTGGTCGCGCTGGATGCGGTCGGCCGCGGGACTGCTGGACGGGAAGGCGAAGTCGTATTTCGACAGGTCCGTCTGCGTGGCCATCTGGCGTGAGCCGGCCGGGTCCACCTGCACGTCCAACCCGTGCTTGGCGAACGCGTCCTTGACCCGCTGGTCGCTGAAGAAGGCCAGCTTCTCCGAACCGATCACGCCACGCACGGTGGTCAGCTGCGTGCTGCCGGTGTCACCACCGCCGCCGAAGATGACGGCGAGGGCAACCCCGATCACCAGAACGGCGGCCAGGCCGATGCTGATCAGCCGTTTCACCTTTGTCTCCCAAGGAATCCGGTGGCGGCGGCGCCGCCTCGGTGATCATCGCTCCGGGCCGGTGCGGGGAAACGGGTGTTGGCCGGATCGGGTCATGAATTCTTGGTGAACGGGCAGGCCCGTTGCCATACCAACTGGTCGGTACTAGCGTGGGAGCGCCGAGTCGTCCAACGGAGGTCGCCGCGTGATCGTCAGCACCATGCAGGAGTACCCGCTCACCATCAGCGCGATCTTGCGGCACGGCGCCGCCGTGTACGGCGGCAGCGAGTGCGTGACGAACACCGGCTCCGGCTTCCGCCGGGCCACCTTCGCCGACATCGCGGCCAACGCCGAGCGGCTGGCCAAGGCGCTGGGCAAGCTCGGCGTCGGGGCCGGCGACCGGGTCGCCACCTTCTGCTGGAACAACCAGGAGCACCTGGAGGCGTACTTCGCCGTGCCCGGCATGGGCGCGGTGTTGCACACGCTGAACATCCGGCTGTTCCCGGAACAGCTGTCGCACATCGTCAACCACGCCGAAGACAAGATCGTCATGGTCGACGACACCCTGGTGCCGCTGCTCGCCCGCAGCCTGGCCGACCTCGACGGGGTGGAGAAGTTCATCGTCGTCGGTGACGGCGACGCCAGCGCCCTCGGCGACCGCGTGCTGCGCTACGCCGATCTCGTCGGCGCCGAGGAGCCCGGCTTCGAGTGGCCCGAGCTGGACGAGCGGTCGGCCGCGACCATGTGCTACACCAGCGGCACCACCGGCAATCCCAAGGGCGTCGTCTACTCGCACCGGTCGTCGTACCTGCACGCGATGGCCGTGTTGTCGGCTTCGCTGATTGGCATCACCGAGGCCGACCGCGTGTTGACCATCGTGCCCATGTTCCACGTCAACGCGTGGGGACTTCCTTACGGCGCCTTCCTTTCCGGCGCCACCCTGCACATGCCCGGGCCGTTCATGATGCCCGACCAGTTGACCCGGTTCATCGCCGCCGAGAAGTCCACGCTGGCCTCGGCCGTGCCGACCATCTGGAGCGCCATCCTCAACTACGGCGCGGTGGCCGATATCGACCTGTCTTCCTTGCGTGCCGGCACTTCCGGCGGTGCCGCCATTCCTTCGGCGCTGCTCACGGCGTTCGACGAGAAGTACGGCCTGCGGATCGTGCAGGGCTGGGGCATGACCGAGACCAGTCCGCTCGGCGGCATGGCCCTGCCGCCGGCCGGCGTTCCCGAGGGCACGCCCGAGGATCTTGCGTGGCGGCTCAAGTCCGGCCGTGTCGCCGCCGGCGTCGAGATGCGCATCGTCGACGCCCTCGGTGAAGTCCTGCCGTGGGACGGCGAGGCGGTCGGCGAGATCGAGGTCCGCGGCCCGTGGATCACCGGCTCCTATTTTCGTGACGACGCCCCGGAGAAGTTCGACAACGGCTGGCTGCGCACCGGCGACATCGGCACCGTCGACTCGCGCGGCTTCTTCCAGATCACCGACCGGGCCAAGGACGTCATCAAGTCCGGCGGCGAGTGGATCTCGTCGGTCGAGCTCGAGAACCACCTCATGGGCCATCCCGCCGTCGCCGAGGCCGCCGTCATCGGCATCCCCGACGAGCGTTGGGACGAGCGCCCCCTGGCCTTCGTCGTCCTGCGGGACGGCGGTTCGGCCAGCGCCGTCGAACTGGCCGACTTCCTGGCCGCCCGCGTCGCCAAGTGGCAGGTCCCGGAGAACTGGACCTTCGTCGAGGAGATCCCCAAGACGACGGTCGGCAAGTTCGACAAGAAGCCCTTGCGCGCCCGCTTCCGTGACGACGAGGTCAAGGTCGAGCGCCTGCGGTGAGCTTCTCGTTTCGCCACCTTCTGACCGGTGTGGTCAGAAGGTGGCGATCGGGTTGACCGGGCTGCCGGACGTGCCGGCGAAGCGGACCGGCGCGACGGCGAGGTGGAAGTCCCACTGGCCGAGTTCGGCGGCGGTCGCCGCGCACGCTTCGAGGTCGCAGTTGTCGACCATCCACAGCCCCATCGCGACGAGGCCGACGGCGTGGATCGGCATCAGGATGTTGTCGTAGCCCGATGGTTGGACGTCCTGTGGGGTGTCGGAGCTGATGAGTGCGACCTGCCGTTCGTGCAGCCAGGGCAGGCAGGACGCGTGCCAGCCGGTCTGCGCGAAGCCGCCTCCCGGAGCGTCTTCGTGCCGTGCGCGCCCGTTGCCGGTTCGTAGGAGCACCGCGTCACCGGGTTGAACGCGGATGCCTTGGCGACGTTCGGCTTCCTCGAGGTCTTCGGGATGCACGCCCTGCCCCGGCTCCAGCCACGGCACGTCGCGAACCCGCGCTATATCCAGGAGAACCCCGCGCGTGACGATCCCGTTCGCCGCCGCCGTGACCGCCGCCCACGACGATCCCGTTGCGGCGTCGACCATCGAGTGCGGCCGCCCGTTGTAGGTCGCGCCGTCCCAGAAGATGTGGCACGGCGAATCGAGGTGCGTGACCGTGTTGCCGTGGAACGTGATGCCGAGCCGCTCGGATGAGTAGCCCCAGCGCCGATCGTTGTGGAACGCCTCCGGCATGTGCTCGGCCCCAGGCATCTCGGCCGCGCACGGGCACGACGTCGTCGCCCGCTCCATCTCCTCCGGCACGGCCACTTCCCACGCGCACGACACGCTCCGGCCGTGCCGCACCGCCTTCGCCGCCGCCACCCGGACTCCGTCCGTGATGTGGTTCAGCGTCCCGCGCTCGTCGTCGTCGCCCCACCGTCCCCAGTTCGACAGCGTGTCGAAGTACCCGAGCACGTCGTCCTGCGTGGGCATCGCCGTCATTTCCACCCCTAGTTGTTGAACAGGCTGGGCCGTCCACCCTCATTCTGCGGCAGGTACGGCACGAGCGAGTGCGCGAGGCGGTCGATCGGCAAGGACTGGAGCCACACGCGTCCGGGACCGGCGAGCTCGGCCAGGAAGATGCCGTCGCCACCGAAGAGCTTGTTGCGGATACCGGGAACCGTGGTGATTCCGAACTGGACGGTGTCCTGGAACATGCCGATGTGCCCAGGGTGGGCCCGGATCACCTGCCCGGGCTGGAGGTCGTACGGGATGACCTCGCCGGACAGCTGCAACCACGCGCGGCCCTGGCCGCCGATGCGCTGGAGCAAGAAGCCCTCGCCGCCGAAGATGCCGGCGCCGAGCCTTTGCTGAAAACCGGTGGTGAGGGTGACTCCGGGAGTGCCGGCGACATACGACCGGCGGTGGGCGAGGTAGCCGTAACCGGGCTGCGGCGCGACGTCGACGGGGAAGATCTGGCCGGGCAGGTGGGCGGCGAAAGACACGGAGCCGGGCTGGCCCATGGCCGTGTAATTGGTCATGAAGAACGTGCCGCCGGACAGGCTTCGCTTCAACGCGCCGAAAACGCCGGCGCTGCCGGCGCCCTGCGTTGACGTGCTCATCTGGATGCTCGCGGTCATCCAGGACAGCTCCCCGGACTCGGCGCACACCGTTTCGCCCGGATTGAGCATGATGTCCAGCACGGGCATGACGGTGCCGTGCACACGGTCCTGCATGATCCCTCCCAGTGGGTCCCCGACTCTGACGCGGATCATGGCAGGCCGGTTCCCACGGTCCCCACCCGGATCACGAAGAGCCGGGTGGGGACCGACAGCACTAGGAGACGGCGAAATCGTCGGCGTAGACGGTGCCCTGGGCGTACCACCCGTGCACATACACGGTGACGGTCCCGGAAGCGCCGGTGGTGAACGGAATGGTGAGCTGGGTGTAGCCACTGGACGAGGTCCAGGTCTCGCCGCTGGCCCCGCCCTTCACACCGGCGTAGGCGAAGTTGCCGCGCACCCACACGGTCAGCTGGTGGCTGGCGTTGGGGGACACGGTGATCGTCTGGTCGCACTCACCGGTCTGGCTGTTGGTGGCGGCGACGGACAGCGCATGGGTGCCGCTGTGCACGGGAGTGGACACGACGGCCCCGCCGGACTGGCAGGTCCACGGGCTCAACGAACCGGTCTCCAGGCCGGGGTTGACGATGGCGCCGGGCGGCGGGGGCGGGGTGGTGCCGTTGACGGTCAAGGTGAACGTGGCCGAATGGCTGACGGAAGAACCGGCAGCGTTGATCGTCAGCGGGTAGCTGCCGGGAACGGCGGCCGAGGTCGTGCTCACGGTCAGTGTCGCCGTTCCGCCGGCCGACACTGAGCTGGGGCTGACCGAGGCGGTCACGCCGGCCGGCGCGCCGCTGACGCTCAACGACACGTTCTGGGCGGAGCCGGAGGTCACGGCGGTCTTCACCGACGCGGTGGTGCCGGCGCCGGGGTTGACGGCGGCGGAGCCGGGCGTCACCGAGACGGAGAAGTCGTTGACCGGCGGCGGCGGGGTGCTGCCGCTGGTGAACGGGGCGAACACATGGCTGAAGTCCCAGGTGTTCTGGGTGATGCCGGAGCAGGTGTCGCTGCCGCCGGTGCCGGGGCAGCCGCCGTTGTCACGCTGGAGTGCCCAGAACGACAGCAGGTTGATGCCCTTGGACACGGCCCAGTTGTAGACGGTGGTCGCGTTGGCCGCGGTGAAGATCTCCGGCGGCCCGGTCTCGCCGCCGGTGCCGTAGTCGTCGCGGCCGGGCATCTCGGTGACGCCGACCATGGCGTAGCGCTGCGCCTCGGTCTTGCCGGGGTAGAGCTGCCCGAGCTGGTTGACCAGGCCGGCCACCGCGGTCTGGGTGTCCTTGGCCATGTCGTGCTGCTGGTTGTCGTAGTAGTCGAACGTCATCAGGTTGACGACGTCGATCCGCGCCTGGTTCTGCACGGCGTTGGACAGCACGTTGTAACCGGTGTCGAGGCCGGTCGGCAGGGTCGGAAGGGTGTAGGAGAACTGGATGCTGCGGCCGTTGGCCGCGGCCCAGTCCTCGGTCATCTTGATCGCCTTGTTGCGGCGGTCGATGCCGGCCGAGTTGTTCAGCGAGTCGACCTCGACGTCGAGGTCGATGCGGCTGATGTTGTACGTGGTGATCAGGCTCTCGAAGCCGGCGGCGATCTTCGAGACGTCGGTGCAGCTGTCGGCCAGCTCGGTGTTGGTGGTGTCGGCGGTGTAGCCGCCGAGCGACGGGATGGCGTCGCCGCCGGCCGCCTGCAGGGCGGCGATCTCGGTGCCGAAGGTGCCGGAGCCGATGGCGGTGGTGCCGTCCCACAGCAGGGTGCACGAGCCTGGGCTGGCGGTCTGTAGGAAGGCGAAGGTCAGGTACTTGACGCCGGCCTGCTTGGCCATCGCCGAGGGGCTCTGGCCTGCCTGGTAGGTCTCGAAGTACGGGGCGAACACATGCGTCGGCAGGGGAGTGGCCTTCGGCGCCGTCGCGGCGTCGGCGCTCGCGACCAGGCCGGATACCGAGACGGCCGCCACGGCCGCACTCAGTAGTGCCGTTCTCAAACGCATCCTTGCTCCAATTGGGTGGGCGGGTGGGATGTGACGGCGGTGGGCGGGTGGGATGTGACGGCGGTGGGCGGGATGGGGTAATGACGGCGGGGGCGGAACATGGCGACGGCCTGATCACAATTGGACTAGACCACCGGCCGTGTCAAGGGTCCGAACGGTGGAGTGCACCCTTCGACCAGGGGATCCGGGGCCGTGGGACGCGCCGACATCTCGGGCGTTCCGGGCCTCCCGATCGACCACGGGATCAGCGCGGTGTGTTCCGGCCGGGCAACGGTGCGGCTACGCTGCCGCGAATGTCGTCCCGGACCACCTCGGCGCGCATCGAAGCCGCGATCGGGCAGCTGCTGCGACGCAGCACCCGTACCCACCTGTACGACAACATGGTTGCCGGCCTGGACGGGGTGGACGCCACCACCTATCCGGTGCTCAGCGGCATCGCCCGCTGGCAGCCGATCAGCGCGACCAACCTGGCCCTGGAGATCGGCATCGACCGCACCGCGACCACCCGCTACGCCAGCCGGCTACAGCAGGCCGGCCTGGTCGACCGGGTCCCCGACCCGGCCGACGCCAGGGCAACGCTGCTGCGCCTGACCCCGGCCGGCGACCAGGTCGTGGAGACCATGCGGGACCGGCTGGTCGGTCACCTCGAGGCGGCGACCGCCGACTGGCCGGACGAGGAGGCGCAGCGGTTCGCGGTGTCGCTGGAACGGCTGGTGGACACGCTCAGCCGGCGGTGACCCTGGCCGCCGAGACGGGGCGTTCAATCACACTGAACGCGCCTGTCGAGCTGGTGTTCACACTCCACCGGTACCGGGTGAACTCGCCGGTCAGCTCGGAGGCGTAGAACATCATGTGGCCGTAGCCGACGCCCTGCGCCTGCTGGTCGCCGACGATGCGCGTGTCCGGGAAGTCCTCGTAGTTGCCGACGCCGGCCAGGCCGTGCGGCTCGGCGGTGCAGTCGGCCACCTGCACGGCGTACTGGATCTCGCCGTCGAAGTTGAGGCCCGGGTTCGGGGCCACGTACACGCCGCGCATCCGCCGCACCATCACCACGTGCCCGGTGTTGGTGTCCTGCGCGTTGGCGTAGTCGATGGCGATCAGGTCGCCGGGCCGCAGGTCGGCCACGCGGCGCACCGGCTTGATACGGCCGGCCCCGCCCTCGGCGAAAACCCGCTGGTAGTCGCGGGCGAACGGGCTGGCGCTGCCGAAATGCCTGGTGAAGAACCGGGAGCGGGCCCAGGACGGGTGGGCCCGCCGCAGCACGGCCGTCACGAACGAGGCGCACTGGCTCTGGTTGGACCACGTCGACGGCTCGCCCGGCGTGCCCCAGGTGACGATGTTCGGCTCGTCGGGCTCCTTGTACAGGTTGGCCCCCGCGCCGGGCAGCATGAGGTGGTCGATGAGCGCCTCGGCCTCGGCCAGGTGCGGCACCACCACGCGCCGAGGTCTGAGCAGGTGGCGGGCCGTAGCCAGGTCGGCTGCGTGCACGTCTGATCCTCCTTGGACAGTCGGGGGATACCCTAAATGGTCGGTCCGCAGTCCTGACGCAACCCTGCCGCAACCTCGTCGTGATGCGGTGGTCCCCGCCAGTTGGGGGCAGCCCTCTCCAGACGTCAGGAGTGCTCGTGACGATGACGAATGTGGTGCCCCGCGGCGACACCGTGCTGCGGTCCGTGCTGCACCTCGCCGACCTCGCCCCCCACGAGGGCGGCTACCAGTGGCGGCTCACCGATGGCGCCGCCCACCTGCACGTCGACGTGCCCGACAGCCCGTCGGCCGTGCTGCTCGGCGTGGGCGCCGTGCTGCATCACCTGCGGATCGCCCTGGCCGCGGCCGGTTGGAGCGCGTTGATCAGCCGTGGCACGACGCCGTCCGATCCGACCCACATCGCCTCGATTCGAGCTGTACGGCAGCAGCCGACGACCGAGCAGGTGGCGATGGCCGCGGCGATCAGCGTCCGGGCCGGTGAACACGCCGATTTCAGCGAGACGGCGGTGCCGTGGACGGTGCTGAACCGACTCGCCGCCCAGGCCCGTGGCGAGGGCGCGCAACTGGATGTCGTGCTGGATCACGAGACTCGCCTGCGGCTGCTCCGCCGCACGAAAGCGGTGGAAAATGCCGGCGTGGTCGTGGTGATCGGTGGGCGGCCCGGTGAGGAGCTCGCCGCCGGGGCGGCGCTGAGCGCCGTGCTGCTGATGGGCACGGTGTGGGGGCTGCTCGGCTGCCAGCTGCCGGTGCGGCCGAACGTGGCCCGGCAGGTGATCGGTCCCGACCTGGTGCCGCAGGTCGTGCTCAGACTCGGCTATCCCCGCACCTGATACGCGCGGAGGTGCTCGGCGGGATGGCCGAACAGGAACGCGGCGCCGTGCGCTCTCTTGAAGAGGCGCTGGGCGTCGTGTTCCCACGTGATGGCTATCCCGCCGTGCAGCTGCACCATTTCGGCGGCCACGTGCTCCAGTGCCTCGGAGCAGTAGATCTTGGCCTCGACCGGGTGCTCGGTGTCGTACGCCGCCGAGCGGGCGGTCTCGACCAGCACGTGCATGTCGGCCAGGCGGTGTTTGACCGCCTGGAAGCTGCCGATCGGCCGCCCGAACTGTACGCGCTGCCTGGCGTACTCGACGGTCATCTCCAGGCATCTCGCCGCCGTGCCGACCTGCTCGGCGGCGAGGGCCGAGAGGGCGAAGTTCCGCACCCGCTGCTCGTCGTAGGGGCCGATCAGGCCGGTCGGCTCGGCCACGGACACGGTGGCCAGGCGTCGTGACTCGTCCATGGCCTTCAGTGGTTGGATGTCGACCTGGTCGGGCCGCATCTCGTATAGCAGGCCTGCACGGCCGATGAGCAGTACCTCTGCACGGTCGGCGTCCAGCAGGTATTTCTCCGACTCCGGGGCCCACACGGCCACCTGACCTGCGGCGATGGCCGGCAGGATGCGTTGACAACAGTTGTTGTCGCCGCTGGCGAGGACGGCCTCGGCCGCGATGGCCGTGGCCAGCAGCGGGACGGCGGCCAGCGTGCGGCCGAGCTGCTCCAGGACGATCTGCACCTCGGCCAGCGACGCGCCGCTGCCGCCGTACTCCTCGGGGATGGCCAGGCCCGCCGCGCCGATCTCGACCAGCTTGGGCCACAGGTCGTCCGGGTCCTTGGCCAGCAGCCGGGCGACGGTGTCCTGGAGGGCGAGCTGCTCCTCGATCAGGGACATAGCGCCGCCATCAGCCGTTCTCGGTGGTACGCCTCGGTTCCCCACGCCGTCACCAGCGCCCGGACCTTCAGCATCCAGCGGCTGAGGTCGAGCTCGGACGTGTAGCCGATCGCGCCGTGCACCTGCAATGCCGTGCGCATCGCCTGGTACGCCGCTGTGCCGGCGGCGATCTTGGCCGCCGAGACGTCCCGGGTGTTCAGTGTGACTGCTGCGCCGAAGACCAGCGGCTCGGCCAGTTCCAGGGCGACGTGCACATCCGCCAGCTGGTGCTTGACCGCTTGGAAGCTTCCGATGGTCTTGCCGAACTGCTTGCGCTGCAAGGCATAGTCCCTGGTCCGTTCGAGGAGCGTCCGGCCGAGGCCGATCAGCTGGGCTGAACAGGCGAGTACACCTCGGTTGAACGCTTCGGCGTCGATCTGATCGATGGCTTCGCCGAGGCGGAAGGTGTGCAGGCGTCGCGTCGGATCGACCGACTTCCTCGGCTCCTCAGGGATCGCTCGATGGCGGACGCCGTCGACGATCGCGTAGGTGTCTTCGGCCTCGTCGACTATGTACGGCACGTGCGGCGGCCAGGCCAGCGTCGCCTTCGGTTCCCGTAGCACGGCGAACGACTCCACCACCGGCCCCGGCACGGCCGCCCGGCCGAGCTCGAGGAACGCGACGACCAGGTCCGGTGCGGTCTCGACTTCGTGCACACCCAGTGCCAGCAGGGTTTCCCACGCGGTCGACTGCTTGAGGGCGTCCCGCAGCGCCTGCGCGAACTGGCGCTGCTCGTCGGACAGGGTGAACTTCATCGCGGCAGCCCCAACAGTCGTTCGGCGACGACATTGCGCTGGATCTCGTTGGTGCCGGCGTAGATCGGACCGGCGAGGGCGAACAGGTAGCCGTCGAGCCAGGATCCTGGCTGCCCGGCGAGTTCGGCGTTGGGGCCCAACAACTCCAGGGCGGTCTCGTGCAGGCTCAGGTCGAGCTGCGACCAGAACAGCTTGGTGACGCTGGCCTCCGCACCGATCGGCCGGTCCAGCGAGCCGAAGACGTGCAGGCGATAGGCCTGCGCGCCCATCCAGGCGTCGAGAACCTTGTTGCGCAGTGCGGTATCGGCCGGATCGCCGACCTCGCGCCACAGCTTGAGCAGGCGATCCGCCGCCGCGCAGAATCGCCCCGGACTGCGCAGCGACAGGCCGCGTTCGTTGCCCGCGGTGCTCATCGCGACGCGCCAGCCCGCGCCGGGCTCGCCGAGCACGTCGGCGTCCGGCACGAAAACCTCGTCCAGGAAGATCTCGGCGAAGCCGGCTTCCCCGTCCAGCTGGGGGATCGGCCGCACGGTCACGCCCGGGGCCCGGAGATCGAACAGGAAGTACGTCAGGCCGCGATGCCGCTCGGCCTCCGGGTCGGTGCGGAACAGTCCGAAACCCTTGTCCGCGAACGCCGCCCGCGAACTCCACGTTTTCTGGCCGGTCAACAGCCAGCCGCCGTCCGTGCGGACGCCGCGACTGCGGATCGCCGCGAGGTCGCTGCCCGCCTCGGGCTCGGACCAGGCCTGGGCCCAGATGTCCTCGGCCCGGGCCATCCTTGGCAGCAAACGGTTCTGCTGCTCCTCGGTGCCGTGTGCGTACAGGGTCGGGGCCAGCAGGAAGATCCCGTTCTGCGCCACCCGGCCCGGCGCGCCGGCCGCCCAGTACTCCTCCTCGAACACCAGCCACTGCGTCAGCGAGGCATTGCGGCCGCCGTGCTCTTCCGGCCATGAGACGGCCGAGAGCCGTGCCTTGGCCAGCGTGCGTTCCCACTCCCGATGCTGCTCGAAGCCGCCAGCGGTGTCCATTGAGGACAACGGGCCGGGAAGGTTGTCGTGCAGCCAGGTTCGGACCTCGCGGCGGAACTCGAGGTCGGTGTCATCGAGATCCATGATGGCCTCGCAGCGGGTCGGCGGTCATGGCGGGCGGCGGGCGGTCAGGATCCACCGGCACCTCGCATCGCCTTGGCGTCCATTCCCGCCAGGGAGTCCTTGGACACCTCGGCGTTGTGGGCGTGGGCCAGGTGGTGCAGGCCGAACACCGAGTCCATGCCGGCCCGCAGGCCCATCTGGTCCTCGGACTGGTTGACCGCCTTCTTGGCCAGCGCCAATCCGAACCGGGGCATCTTGGCGATCCTCGACGCCAACGCGATCACCGTTTCCTGGAGTTCGGCGCGTGGCACGACACGGTTGACCATGCCCCACTCGTAGGCCCGCTGGGCGCTGAACCGGTCGCCGGTGAACAGGATCTCCTTGGCCGCGCGAGGACCGAGCATCCAGGGGTGGGCGAAGTACTCGACGCCGGGAATTCCCATGCGCACCACGGGATCGGCGAAGAACGCGTCCTCGGCGGCCACGATCAGGTCGCAGACCCAGGCCAGCATCAGCCCGCCGGCGATGCACGCGCCCTGCACCATGGCGATCACCGGCTTGGGGATCTCCCGCCACCGCCGGCACATGCCGAGATAGACCTCGGACTCGCGGGCGAAGCGCTGGTCGCCGCCCTCTTTGTCGACGTGGTCCCACCACAGCACGGCTTTGCGCTCGTAGGAGACATCCACGTCCCGCCCGGGCGTCCCGATGTCGTGCCCGGCCGAGAAGTGGTCACCGGCCCCGGCCAGCACGATGACCTTCACCTCGTCGTCGTTGACCGCCTGCTCGAAGGCGGCGTCGAGGGCGTAGGTCATCACGGAGTTCTGGGCGTTGCGGTAGCGCGGCCGGTTCATGGTCACGGTGGCGATGGCGCCGTCGCGGTGGTACAGCACGGCTTCCTCGGTCATGGGGACTCCTTGCGTAACACGACTTTGAGCACCTTGCCGGACGCGTTCCGGGGCAGGGCGGCCCGGAACTCCACCTGTCTCGGCACCTTGAAGTTGGCCAGCAGGACCCGGCAGTGCTCGATCACGTCCTCGGTGGACAGTAGGCGTGTCGACACCACGAACGCCTTGCCGACCTCGCCCATGCGGTCATCGGGAATCCCGATGACCGCCGACTCGGTGACGCCGTCGAGTCGGGCCAGCGCCTGCTCGACCTCGGCCGGGTAGACGTTGAAACCGCCGGAGACGTACATGTCCTTGAGACGGTCGGTGATCGTCAGATAGCCGCGTTCGTCCAGGACCCCGACATCGCCGGTGTGCAGCCAGCCGTCGGCGTCGATGGCCTCCGCCGTCGCGGCGGCGTCATCGAGATAGCCGATCATCACATTGGGGCCGCGCAACAGGATCTCGCCGGTGTCGGCGATCTTGACCTCGAAGTCGGCGGTGGCGCGACCGGACGTGTGGGAGACGGTCTCGGCGTCGTCGTCGGGGCGGCACATGGTCGCCACGACAGCCTCGGTCAGCCCATATGCCGTAAGTACTGTGCCGAAACGCTTCTGCATCCGCTCGGCCAGCGTGACCGGCACCGGCGCGGCCCCGGTGACGGCCAGCCGCAGGGTGTCACAGCCGGGCTGGGCCAGGAGCGTCTGGTAGATCGTCGGCGGCCCGGGCAGGATGGTGATCCGCTCCTGCTCGACCAGCTCGATCGTGCGGGCGACGTCGAACACGGCCTGCGGCACCAGCGTCGCGCCGGTCAGCAGACAGACCAGAATGCCGGCCTTGTAACCGAAACTGTGGAAGAACGGGTTGATCACCAGGTATCGGTCGCCGGTCACGACGGCGCCGCAGTCGGCCCACGCGGCGGCGACGGCCAGCGCCTGCCGGTGCGCGCTCATCGCGCCCTTGCTGCGCCCGGTGGTGCCGGACGTGAACAGGATGTCGCTGATGTCGTCGGCCCGCACCGGGGCGGCGTCGACCTCGTCGGTGAACGCCCAGTCCTCGATCGTCAGCACGAATTCCGGCACGCCGCCGAGCTCCTCCAACTCGGCCAGCCGGTTGCGGCCCAGGAAGTCCGTGGCCACGACCAGCGCGGCGGCGTCGCTGCGGGAGATGACGTCCTGCATCTCGGCGGCGGTGAAGCGGGTGTTGAGCGGCACGAGGATGCCGCCGGCGTAGCTCGCGCCGAGCGCGGCGACGACCCAGTGCCAGGTGTTCGGGGCGCAGATCGCGACCCGGTCGCCGGTCTTGAGGCCGGCGGCGGCGAACGCGGCGGCCACTTGCCGAACGCGCGTGCGCAGGTCACGGTAGGTGAGGCGCACCTCGCCGTCGACAACGGCCTCGGTGTCGCCGAAGCGCTCGGCGGCCGCGTCGACGGCCGCCGGGATGGTGCTGGGACCCACAACACCTCCTACCAAGCAACTGCTTGGTAGGCTAGCCTACGGTCATGGCGGTGACCAGATCCGAGATCCGGCGGTGGCTCGCCGAGCATCTCGTCGGGCGATTCGCCGAGCTCAAGGGGCTCGGCGGGCCCGGCCGCGAGCACGAGGCGTTCGCCGAGCGGCTCGACTGGGAACGCCACCTGGCCGCGCACGGCTGGACCTGCCCGTCCTGGCCGGTCGAGCACGGTGGCCGCGGCCTGACCTTCGACGAGCAGGTCGCCTTCCACGAGGAGTACGCGCTGGCCGACGCGCCGGCCCGGGTCAACCACCTGGGCGAGAACCTGCTCGGCCCCACGCTGATCGACCTCGGCACGGCGGCGCAGAAAGCGCGGTTCCTACCTCGTATTCGGGCGGTCCAGGAGCTGTGGTGTCAGGGCTACTCCGAGCCGGGCGCCGGTTCTGATCTTGCTGCCGTCTCGACCTCGGCTCGGCTGGTCGACGACGAGTGGGTGATCACTGGGCAGAAGGTGTGGACCTCGCTGGCGCACCTGGCCGACTGGTGTTTCGTGCTGGCCCGGACGACACCGGGATCGGTGGGGCACAAGGGGTTGTCCTACCTGCTGGTGCCGATGAAGCAGCCGGGGATCGAGGTGCGGCCGATCCGGCAGCTCACCGGCACGGCCGAGTTCAACGAGGTCTTCTTCGACGGGGCGCGGACGGCTGCCGATCTTGTTGTTGGCGAGCCGGGCGGCGGCTGGGCGGTCGCGATGGCCACGTTGGCGTACGAGCGTGGCGTGTCGACTTTGGGGCAGCAGGTTGGTTTCCGGCGTGAGCTGGAGGCTGTGGCAGCGTTGGCTGATCCGGAAGACGTTGTGTTGCAGGAGAAGCTGGCCCGGGCTGCGGTTGAGCTGAGTGTCATGAGATCGCATGCGTTGCGTACCAGGGGA
The DNA here is from genome assembly GCF_028622115.1 of Kutzneria chonburiensis. Classification (NCBI taxonomy): domain Bacteria; kingdom Bacillati; phylum Actinomycetota; class Actinomycetes; order Pseudonocardiales; family Pseudonocardiaceae; genus Kutzneria; species Kutzneria chonburiensis. The sequence goes on along the minus strand of NZ_CP097263.1, from coordinate 2,813,430 downwards.
TCTGACCCGTCGGTGGGCAAACTGCTGTGGGCGGGCTGGCATCGGCGGTTGGGTGAGCTGGCCATGCTGGCCCGGGGGGCTTCGTCGATGGTCGTTGACGGCGACTTCGATCAGTGGCAGCGGCTCTATCTGTTCAGCCGGGCCGACACCATCTACGGCGGCTCGGACGAGATCCAGCGCAACATCATCGCGGAGCGGGTGCTCGGCCTGCCCAGGGAGGCACGCGGATGATCGACTACGTGCCCGGCCACAACTTGTTGGCGGACAAGGCGGTTGTCGTCACGGCGGCGGCCGGCACCGGCATCGGGTCGGCGGTCGCGCAGCGGTGTCTCGAAGAGGGCGCCAGAGTCCTGATCAGCGACTGGCACGAGCGCCGGCTCGCCGAGACGCTGGAGAAGCTCGCCGCCGACCACGGCGGCCGCGTCGCCGCGGCAGTATGCGACGTCACGGATGAAGCCCAGGTCCAGGCGCTGATCGACACCGCCGTGAGCACCTTCGGCCGACTCGACGTGATGATCAACAACGCTGGGTTGGGCGGCACCAGGTCCGTGCTGGACATGACCGATGACGAGTGGTCGCGGGTGCTCGACGTGACCCTCAACGGCACGTTCCGATGCACCCGGGCGGCGTTGAAAGTCATGGTCGACCAGGGCGGCGGCGCGATCGTCAACAACGCCTCGGTGATCGGCTGGCGGTCGCAGGCCGGGCAGGCCCACTATGCCGCGGCGAAAGCCGGCGTGATGGCCCTGACCCGCTGCTCCGCCGCCGACGTCGCCGCGCATGGCATCCGGGTCAACGCCGTCGCCCCCAGCCTGGCGATGCATCCGTTCCTGGCCAAGGTGACCAGCGAGGAGCTGCTCACTGAGCTGACCGGACGCGAGGCGTTCGGCAGGGCGGCCGAGCCGTGGGAGGTCGCCAATGCCATGGTGTTCCTCGCCAGCGACTACGCCTCGTACCTGACCGGCGAGGTGCTGTCGGTCAGCAGCCAGCACCCCTAGGAGAACCATGAGCCGTCGAGATGAGCTGCTCGCGCTGGCCGCGAGGATGTTCGCCGAGCGCGGCTTCCTCGCGACCACCGTGCGGGACATCGCCGACGCCGCCGGCATCCTGTCCGGCAGCCTCTACCACCACTTCGACTCCAAGGAGTCGATGGTCGACGAGATACTGCGAAGCTTCCTGGACGAGCTGTTCGGGCGCTACCGGGACATCCTGGCGGCCGGCGAGGCCCCGCGCGAGGCGTTGGAAGCCGTGGTCGTCGCGTCGTTCGAGTGCATCGACCGCAGCCACGACGCCGTGGCGATCTACCAGCGGGAGGCCGCGTACCTGTCGAACTTCGACCGGTTCGGCTACCTGACCGAGCGCAACACCGAGTTCCGCAAGCTGTGGGTCGGGCTGCTGGAGGAAGGCATCCGGGTCGGCGCCTTCCGTGACGACCTCGACGTGGAACTGGTCTACCGCTTCATCCGCGACACGGTGTGGGTGGCCGTGCACTGGTACCACCCGGGCGGCGCGCTGACCGCGGACGCCGTGGCCCGGCAGTACCTGTCCATCGTGCTGGACGGCATAGCGCAAGGGAGGGCCGATGGCCCAGGCGTACCTGGTTGACGCGGTGCGGACGCCGGTCGGCAGGCGCGGTGGCGGGCTCAGCCACCTGCACCCGGCCGACCTCGGCGCCCGCGCCATCGAGGGACTGCTCGCGCGGGTGAACGTGGATCCGGGCGAGGTGGACGACGTGATCCTGGGCTGCGTGGACACGATCGGTGGGCAGGCGGGCGATGTGGCCCGTACGGCTTGGCTGGCTGCCGGGTTCCCGGAGGAAGTGCCGGGCGTGACCGTGGATCGGCAGTGCGGGTCCAGCCAGCAGGCGATGCACTTTGCGGCGCAGGCGGTGTTGAGCGGGACGGCCGATCTGGTGGTGGCCGGTGGCGTGCAGAGCATGAGCCGGATCCCGATCGGCGCGGCGATGACCGTGGGGTCGCAGTTCGGGTTCGAGACGCCGTTGGAGGGGTGTGACGGCTGGGCTCATCGGTACGGGTCGGAGGAGATCTCGCAGTTCCGGGCGGCTGATCTGATCGCGCAGCGGTGGGAGATCGGGCGGGAGGAGATGGAGGAGTTCGCCTTCCGCAGTCACGCTCGGGCGATCGAGGCGATCGGGGCGGGGCGGTTCGAGCGAGAGATCGTGCCGGTGGGTGACGTGGCGGTTGACGAGGGGCCTCGGCGGGAGACGAGTCTCGAGAAGATGGCGGCGTTGAAGACCTTGCGGCCTGGGGGTGGGTGACGGCGGCGCTGGCCAGCCAGATTTCGGATGGGGCTAGTGCGGTGTTGGTGGCGTCGGAGGAGGCCGTTCGGACGCATCGGTTGACGCCGCGTGCACGGGTGCATCACTTGTCGGCGCGGGGCGCGGATCCTGTTTTTATGCTGACCGCGCCGATCAGGGCGACGCGGCATGCGCTGGGCAAGGCGGGGATGACGATCGAGGACATCGATCTCTTCGAGGTCAACGAGGCGTTCGCCAGTGTGGTGCTGGCCTGGGCGAAGGAGCTCAAGGTCGACCTGGACCGGGTCAACGTCAACGGTGGGGCGATCGCGTTGGGGCATCCGATCGGGGCCACCGGCACGAAGCTGACCGCGACGCTGCTGAGCGAGCTGGAGCGCACGGGTGGGCGGTTCGGGCTGCAGACCATGTGCGAGGGTGGCGGCCAGGCGAACGTGACGATCATCGAGCGGCTGCCCTAGATTTGGGGGCGTGTCCGAGGAACCGATCATCGCCTGCTCGCTTGACGGCGGGGAGCAACAGGACCGTGCTGAGCAGTGGCGGCGGCTGCTGACGACCGCTGTGCGGAGCGAGCCGGTTGAGCGCGGGATTCGGTTTGTGCTGCCGGTGGGGATGGCAGGTCAGGTGGCTGGACTGGCGGCGGCGGAGTTGCGGTGCTGTCCGTTTTTTGAGTTCACGTTGAGATTGGCGGACGATCGGTTGGGGTTTGAGGTTCGGGCGCCGGTCGCGGCGGCGGGGTTGGTTGCGGATTTGTTTGGGACTTAGGGTGTGGGTGGTTGTGTTGTGGGTGGGTGTGGGGGTTGGTGTGGTGGGTGGTGTGCGGTGGTTGGGTTTGGTGGCCCGCCCGCCCGCCCTTTGCTGGGGTTGGGTTTGGTGCGCGTGCCGTGTAGTTTTCCGGGGGTTCTTCGGTTTATGGGTCGATTTGGTGTGGAGCCTCTGCGCGATGGCCCAAGGGCTAAAAGCGGGCAGGACGAGCCTGCCCTTGGCCTGTCAATTGTACGCCATCGCGCCCCTCCACACAAAATCGACCCAATTCGGGGAGTTGGCGATCGGGGTGTGAAGGAATGGCGGTGGCTGGGTTTTGACTCCCGCTGTGCACCCTTTTTGTGGTGGCTGTGGGAAGTCCTTTTCCCGGTGTCCGTTGCCTGGTTAGTGGCGCATGGGGCGGGTGATGTGATGGCGGCCGGCCGGGGTGATCCAGTGAGTGGTGCCGTCTGAATCCTGGGTCACTGTGTAGTTGTCGTGTTTGCGGTGGTGGTGCCAGGTGCAGAGCCCCTGGAGGTTGGTCGCTTGGGTGCGGCCTGTGGGCCAGGGGGTGATGTGGTCGTGTTCCTGGATGGGCAGGGTGCAGCCGGGTGCGGTGCAGGTGCCGCCGGCCCGAGCAACGGACGTCTCTTTCATCAGCGCCGTGGGCCGGTAGGTGTCGGTGCTGATGGCGCTGATCTGCTGGTACTCGTCGAGGAGGAGTCCCCGGAAGGGGCCGTGCATGGCCAACTCCCGGGCCGCCTCGGCCGCGATCGGACCATAACCAGCGAGCTGGCCGGGGTCGTTGGTGAGGCCGAGCAGGGTCTCCATGGAGATGGTGACGAAGGTGCGGACGTTCCAGTTGGTGTGCTCGCCCCGCAAGCGGTCCCAGAGCACATCGGAGCGTTTCTGGTCGGTGGTGCGCTCGTCCTTCGGGAGTGACTTGGCGTCGGCGCAGATCTGTTGGAACAGCTGGTGGGCCTCAGCGGCCGGGAGGATCCAGGTCAGTTTGGCCATGCCGTCGGGCAAGGCAGAGATCCCGACCTGCCGGTCGTCTTTGGCCTTGTGACAGCGCTGCTCATAGCCATCCGGGTCAGCCTTCGCGACCAGCGCGGTGGCCTTGCGACACACCTGCGTCCGAGTCATACCGGCGGCCTCCTCGGCCAGGGCCTGGTCGACTTCGGCGACCTGGGCAGGGTCCGACAGGTGGCGGGTGCGTTCCCAGACTGCGGCGAACCGGGCGAGGTCGATCTCTCCCCGGCGGAACCGCTCCGCCAGCGCGGGATGGGTCTCCAGGCCGGCGGCGATCTCTTGCGACCGGGCCAGCGCCGGTTCCGAGACCTTCGTGGCCATCGCCAATTCGGTGAGGTCGTCGATGTGGTTGAGGGCCTCATGTTCGGCCCATTCACACACGGCCCGCACCTTCCGGGCCACCCCCACGAAATTGACCAACTCTTCTTGTGTCAGGCTCGCCGGATCCACACCCACCACCAGATCGAACATGGCCCCAGCGGGTTCCCTGTTCTCGATGTCGCGGGTGAGTTCCATACTTCTGAGAATACTCGAACACAAGATCGAACGCGAATCCCTAACGGGTGAATCCCGCCAGGCAGAAAGGCTTTTCTTTCCTCCCGCCACACCACAACACGGCAACTCGAACTAGTCGCGTGGATTTTGTGTGGAGGGGCGCGATGGCGTACAATTGACAGGCCAAGGGCAGGCTCGTCCTGCCCGCTTTTAGCCCTTGGGCCATCGCGCAGAGGCTCCACACCAAATCCACGCGACCACACCGAATTAAATCCCACCCCCGTCAACCACACCCCAACCTCCCCACCGCCACCTGCTCGCCCCCCAAACGCCAACCGCGCGGCACGCCTACCCAACCCAGCCCTAGCACCACACCCCCCACCCCCACTACACCGCTACATCCAACCCCAAATGATCACGCAACGTAGCCCCACCATATTCACTCCGAAAAACCCCGCGCTCCTGCAGCAACGGCACCACCTTGTCAGCAAACTCGTCCAGCCCCCCAGGCGTCACATGCGGCACAAGGATGAACCCGTCACTCGCATCAGCCTGCACAAGCTCATTGATCCGACCCGCAACAGTCTCCGCCGACCCGATGAAGTTCTGCCGCCCGGTCACCTCGATGATCAGCTCCCGGATCGAGAGACTCTTCGCCTCCGCCAGCTCACGCCACTTCCGTGCCGTAGCCACCGGATCCCGGTGCATGCGATCACTCGCCCGCCCCCTGGAGATCGTGTTCTCGCCGACCACCGGATCGAACGCCGGCAACGGCCCGTCCGGATCGAACCCACTCAGGTCCGCGTTCCACAGCTGCTCCAACGACCTGATCGCCGTAGCCCCGCTCACCTGCTGACGCCGTACCACCGCAGCCCGCTCATGAGCGTCAGCATCCGTATCCCCAAGCACAAACGTCGCCGCCGGCAACACGATCAGCTGATGACCCTCACGCCCGTACTTCGCCAACCGCCCCTTCACATCCGAGTAGAACGCCTGCCCAGCCTCCAACGTCCCATGCCGCGTGAAGATCGCGTCCGCGGTAGCCGCCGCGAACTCCCGCCCCTCGTCGGAGTCACCCGCCTGAATGATCACCGGCCGTCCCTGCGGGCTCCGTGGCACCGGAAACTGCCCGGCGATGTCGAAATGCCCGTCATGGTGCGCAAACGCACCAGCGTCAACCCGGCGCAGAAACTCCCCAGAAGCCTTGTCCGCCAGCACATCGTCAGCCCGCCACGAGTCGAACAGCTCCCACGCCGTCCGCATGAACGTCTCCGCCCGCGAGTACCGCTGATCCTGCGGCAGGAACCCGCCACGCCGGAAGTTCTCACCAGTGAAGGCATCCCACGACGTCACGACATTCCACGCCGCCCGTCCATCAGACAGATGGTCCAGCGACGCAAACTGCCGAGCCACCTCGAACGGCTCGTTGAACGTCGAGTTGATCGTCCCGGCCAACCCGAGCCGAGACGTCACCCCAGCCAGCGCCGCCAGCACGGTGAACGTGTCCGGCCGCCCCACCACGTCCAGGTCGTAGATCAACCCGCCCTGCTCCCGCAGCCGCAGGCCTTCCGCCAGGAAGAAGAAGTCGAACTTGGCCCGCTCGGCCGTCTGCGCCAGCTTGACGAACGAGCTGAACTCGATGTGGCTGCCGGCCTCCGGATCGCTCCACACGGTCGTGTTGTTCACGCCCGGGAAGTGCGCGGCAAGATGGATCTGCTTCAGTGGCTTGGTCATCGCTTCCCCTCAGGCGACGTAGCGGTTGGCGGGCCGGTCCAGTCCCAGCAGCCCACGCAGGGTGGTGGCCTCGTACGACGTGCGGAACGCGCCGCGAGCCCGCAGCTCCGGCACCAGACCCCGGGTGATGCCGCGCAGATCGTGGGGCAGCACCGCCGGCCGCAGCCGGAACCCGTCCAGCCCGGCGACATGCCAGGCCAGCAGCAGCTCCGCCAGCTCTTCAGCAGTCCCGGCGAACACCAAAGCGTCGCTTTCCAGCAACGCCAACGAATCCAGCTCAGCCCGCCGCTCAGCGGCCCGCGCTGACGAAGAATCCAGGAACACGACCAGGTCGGCGAACACCTGCCGACCGTGCTGCGCCTCGACCAACGGCCCGATCTCACCTCGCGACTGCGGCGTCACATACACCACGTCGACCGAGGAATCAGCAACGCCAGAAGAAGCGGTCACCAACGGCTGCCCCTGCGGCGGCCGCGGCGTGATCGACGGCCCACGCACCGAGAAGAACCGACCCTCGAAGTCGATGTAATGCAGCTTCTCCCGGTCGACGAACCGGCCGGTGGCGACGTCACGGATCTCGGCGTCGTCCTCCCAGCTGTCCCACAGCCGCCGCAGCACCTCGACGTAGTCCGCAGCCTCGCCCTCGACATCGGCCCCGAACGACCGACGCCCGAAGTTCCGGTACTCATCGGCCGAACCGGACACCGATACCTGCACACCGCCTCGACCGGTGCTCACGTAGTCCAGCGTGGCGATGGCCTTCGACAGGTGGAACGGCTCGGTGTGCGTCACGACGATCTCCGGCACCAGCCCGATGCCCGAGGTCAGCGGCGCGACCCGGGCCGCGACCAGCACCGCGTCCAGCCGGCCTCGCACGCCGTCCGCCGGCAGCGCCAGCGAGTCACGGAAGGTGACGAAGTCGAGCGTGGCGGCCTCGGCCTCCCGCACCAGGTCCAGCCAGTAGGCGGCCCCGAACACCTCGGCCGGGCGCGCCTCCTCGGTGCGCCACGCGGCCGGATGCCATCCCGCGCCGTCCAGCGCCACTGCCAGTCGCGGACCAGTTCCACGTGTCATGCCAGCGATTGTGCGCCGGAATCGGCACCCGCCGCTGGAGTGGCCACGCAGTGGGAAATTCCGCCGAACCGGGAATAAGGCAGGATGTGATCATGCCGCACATCGGATTGGTCGCCGTGCTCGTGCACGACTACGACGAGGCGATCGCCTTCTACACCGACGCCCTCGGCTTCGAGCTGCGCGAGGACACCGAACAGGGCGCCGGCCGGCGCTGGGTCGTCGTCGCCCCGCCCGGCTCGACCGAGACCGCCGTCCTGCTGGCCCGCGCCGACAAGCCGGCGCAGCAGGACCGGGTCGGCGACCAGACCGGCGGCCGCGTCGGCCTCCTGCTCAACACCGACGACTTCGCCCGTGACCACGCACGGATGACCGCCGCCGGTGTCGAGTTCGAGGAAGAGCCGCGACACGAGCCGTACGGCTCGGTCGCGGTCTTCAAGGACCTCTACGGCAACCGCTGGGACCTCATCCAGCCTGCCTAGGGATATTGCGCCAGCATGCCAAGGTTGGTCGTCGAGTCCGACGGCCCGCCGGCGTTGTTCACGATGTGGGCGATGGTGCCCTGCCCGCCGCCCAGCGAGAACGTGATCATGCTGTGGAAGCGCACGCCCGGCGTGTGCGGGGCGGCGATGGCTCGGTCGGCGACGATCGTCCGGTCGATGGCGAAGATGCAGTAGCTGCCCAGCCCCCACGCTTCGTGCCGGCGCACGTGGTCGCCGACCGCGTACGCCGGGAAGCCGCGGTGCGGCCCGTCCATCCAACCGGCCTGGTTGGGCGGGTCGTACGGCATCTCGTTCTGGAAGAAGAAGGTCTTGCCGCCCTCTCCGTTCCACTGCACCTGGGTCTTCTGGTGGTGCTCGACGAACAGCCCGTAGGCCACCACGTCATCGCCGTTGACGACCAGGCCCTCGCCGACGGTGTTGCTGGTCCAGCCGACTCCGCTGCCGTGGTCGGCGCGCCACAGCCAGGTGTTGTCGATGATCACGTTGTGGCTGTTGACCACCACCGACTGCTTGGTCTTGCCGGGCAGCGTGCCGCCGATACGGCAGAACACGTCGTGCATGGTGCTCGGGTTGCGGCTGTGGTCCCGGCGCGAGCCGGCCGCGCCGATGCGGATGAGCGCCTCGGACTCGGTGACGCCGGCCTCGATCAGCAGCCCGGCCAGGTGCACGCCGTCCACGTCGGCCACGTCGATGGCGATCGCGCCGTTGTCCGGGATCAGGGTGGCGTAGCCGAGGCCGAGGATGACCGTGTTCGGCTTGGTGACCTTGAGCGACTCCGGCAGGTGGTAGATGCCCGGCGTGATCAGCAGGTGGTTGCCCTGCGCCAGCGCGGCGTTCATGTCGGCGACGCTCACGCCGTCCTTGACGATCAGGAAGTCGGCGATCGGGATGGACGTGCCCGCCGGCTTCTGCGCCTCCCAGCTGGTGGCCTGCGCGTCGTGCCGGACGTCCGGCACGAAGACCTGCCAGGCGCCCGAGCTGTCGACGTACAGGAACGGCTTTTCCCTGATCACCGGCGATTTCGGCACGGACGTGACCGGGGGAACGGGGAACGTGGTGGCCGGCGCGTTGGCCGTGCCGACGAAGACGATGTTCCAGTTGGAGCCGACCCAGCTGCCCAGCGACGAGTTGCGGGTGACCCACTGCTGCTGGGTGCCGGAGTTGATCTGCCCGGTGAGCCGGCAGTCGGCGATGAAGCCGCCGCTCGACCAGCTGCCGTCCGACAGCTTCAGGTCGCCGAGCAGGTAGATCCGCCGGTAGAAGGTGGCCTGCGAGACTGCCCAGATGTCCTGGCCGCTGCGCGGGACGATGTTCAGGTTCTCCGCGCCGCGCCAGAAGTTGATCAGCGTGTTGTTGCCGTGCGCCTCGCCGAGCACCTGGCAGGAGCCGGTGATGCCGGCCGCCGACGGCTGGAGCCCGAGGCCGGCGACATGCGTGTAGTAGCCCAGTTTGACGTCGATGCCGTAGCCGCCGGGCTTGAACAGCAGTGCATACCGGCCGGAGCCGAACTCGGCGTGCTGCTGCTGGGCGTACACCGCGTCGACCGTGGACTGGATCTGCGCGGTCGGGATGGAGCCGTCGAACACGTAGACGTTGGGGCCGAGGTCCGGATCACCCGGTTTGTGGGTGGCCGGCGGGGGAGCCGCGGCTTCCGCGGCCACCGCCGTGGAGGCCAGGGCCATCACAGGTGCTGCGGCTAGTGCCGCGCCGAGGAAACCTCTGCGCGCCAGGCCTCGACCGGTGCTGCTCTCACTGTCGGACACAGGACTAGTCCTCTCGAACCGGGCCCCGACCGCCGCCCGACCGAGGCTTTGTTCGAGTCGTGATCTAACTCGTGAAAATAGTCGGGCGTCAAGATCCCGGACGAAACGCTGTGTCCATATATGGTGGGGCGCATGACCGAGACCGAGCAGCCGATCCGCCGGGGCCGCGGCCGGCGGCCCGCCGCCGAGGTGCGCGAGCAGGTGCTGGCCGCCGCGGGCGAGCTGCTGCTGACCGAGGGCATGGCCGGCTTCACCATCGAGAAGGTGGCGGCCAAGGCCGGGGCCAGCCGGATGACCATCTACAAGTGGTGGCCGTCCCGAGGGGCGCTCGCATTGGACGGTTACGCCAGCCGTGTCCGCACCGTGCTGGAGTTCCCGGACACCGGTGACATCGAGGCCGACCTCACCGCGCAGGTGCTCGCGTTCACCCACCTGCTCACGGAAACCGGTGCGGGCAAGGTGATCGCCGAGCTCATCGGCGCCTCGCAGACCGATCCCGAGCTTGCCTCGGCTTTTCGGGAACGCTATTCCGCGCCACGGCGCGAGTTGGCCGTGACGGCGATGAACAAGGCGATCGAACGCGGCCAGCTCCGCGATGACATCGACCCTCGGGTGGTCGTCGACCAGCTCTGGGGGGCGTGCTACCACCGGCTGCTCATCCCGGACGAGCCCATCACGGACGAGTTCGCGAAAGCCCTGGTGCACAACGTGATGCTGGGGATCAAGCGGTAAGGGGCGGCCCAGTGCGTGCCGCCCCTTGCACCGTCAGACCACGCCGCCGTTGGCGTAGATGACCTGGCCGTTGATCCAGCGGGCCGGGCCGGCCAGGAAGGAGACGACCTCGGCGATGTCGTCGGGCTGGCCGAGGCGCTCCAGCGGTGCGGCCTTGGACGCCCGGTCGACGGTCTCCTGGTCCTTGCCGATGAAGTACAGCGGCGTGGCGGTGGGGCCGGGGGCCACGGCGTTGACCGTGACGTCGCGGCCGCGCATCTCCTTGGCCAGGATCAGCGTCATACCGTCGATCGCGCCCTTGGTGGCGGCGTAGGCGCTGTAGTTCGGCACCGCGATGTGCGTGACCGACGTGGAGAAGTTGATCAGCGCGCCGCCCGGGCGCAGCCGGCGCACGGCCTGCTGGTCGACCACGAAGGTGCCGCGCACGTTGGTGCGGTGCATCCGGTCGAAGTCGGCCAGGTCCAGGTCGGCCAGCGGCGACAGCAACATGATGCCGGCGGTGTTGACCACGACGTCGATGCCGCCGTAGCGCTTCTCGGTGTCCTCGAACAGCGCCTCGACCTGCGTCTCGTCGGCCACGTCGGCCTGGAACGCGGACGCGGTGCCGCCGGCGGCGATGATGGCGTCGACCGCGTCCTCGGCCCGCTCGGCGTTGCCGGCGTAGGCGACGACGACCGTCTGACCGTCCTTGGCCAGCCGCTCCGCGACGACGCGACCGATGCCGCCCGACCCGCCGGTGACGATGGCAACCCTGCTCATGGTCTTTCTCCCTGCTTCGTTGTGGACGCTGTGTACATATAACCATCGATGTGTACGGCCTGTCCATATCTAGCGGCGTGACGGCGGTCACGTGGCGTGGCGACAGTCTGTATATACACTATGTCCATATACGGAGTGTCCATATGCGTGCGGGAGGCATGATGCGTGGTCGACGTCCCGCCGCCCTTGTCCGCGGGCAGGTGCTCGCCGCGGCCGGTGAACTGCTGCTGGCCGAGGGCATGGGCGGCTTCACCATCGAGAAGGTGGCGGCCAAGGCCGGGGCCAGCCGGATGACCATCTACAAGTGGTGGCCGTCCAAGGGCTCGCTGGCCCTCGACGGCTACGCGACCGTGGTGTCGCACAGCCTCGAGTTCCCCGACACCGGCGACGTCGAGCGCGACATCGTCGCGCAGCTGCTGGCCTTTGTGCACGTGGTGCGGGACAGCCGCGCCGGGCGGGTGATCGGCGAGCTGATCGGCGCCGCGCAGACCGACACCGACCTCGGTGTGTCCTTTCGGGAACGCTACTCGCGCCCACGCCGGGAACTTGCCGAGCGCACGCTGCGCCGTGGCGTGGAACGTGGTGAACTCCGTTCCGACTTCGACCCGCAGGTGGTCGTGGACCAGCTGTGGGGCGCCGTGTACCACCGGCTGCTCATCCCCGACGAGCCGCTGACCGACGAGTTCGCCCGGGCGCTCGTCGCGAACATCCTGCCCGGACTGCGCAAGGAGAGCACCGTGAGCACGCCAGCCGCCATCCAGGCCTTCGTCGACACCACCAACAAGGCCGACAACGAGGCGTTCGTGGACGTCTTCACCGAGGACGCGTTCCTGGACGACTGGGGCCGCCAGTTCCACGGGCACCAGGGCGTGGCCAGCTGGAACAAGACCGACAACATCGGTGTGCAGGCCCACTTCGAGCTGGAGAAGGTCGAGCCGGCCGGCGAGCCCGACGCCTACAACGTCACGATCAAGGTGCGCAGCCACCGCTTCAACGGCACCGGCACCATGGCCTTCGTGGTCCGCGGCGACAAGGTCGCCAGCCTTGTGATCTCCTGACCGGGTGCACGTCACCCAAGACGGTCAGGGGCAGCCGGTTTTCCTGCTGCTGCACGGGTTCAGCGGATCGGTGCGGTGGTTCGACGCCGTCACGCCGCTACTGGCCGAGCACGGCCGGGTGCTGCGCGTGGATCTGCGCGGCCACGGGCGAACAGGCGGCCACACCGGTCTCGACGCGATCTCTCAGGCGGCCGATGTCCTTGGCGTGCTGGATTCGCTGGGCATCGACGAGGTGATCGTCGTCGGCCATTCCTACGGTGCCGACGTGGCGTTGGCTCTGGGGCGCCGGGTCTCGAGGCTCGTGATCATCGGTCAGGCACCGGACTACAGTTGCGCCACCTTCCCTGCGGGCAACGGGTTGTTGGCGGCGCCGGTGCTCGGTCCACTGCTGCACCGGTTCGCTCCTCGTGCAGCGGTGCGCCGCGCGGTGTCCTACGCCTTCGCGCCGGGCTTCGCCTTTGACCCGGTGCTGCTGCATGATCACGCCACGACCAGCCCGGCGGTGGCCCGAGCCGTGATCGTCGACCGGCGTCGCAAGCTGGCGCGGCGGCCCCTCGATCAGCAGGTGCGCGAACTCGGCGTGCCGACACTGGTCATCCTCGGCAAGCACGACCGGTTCTATCCCTGGGCTCCGACCGCCGCGAGGTACCGGGCCGCCGGCGCTCGGGTGGAGATCGTCGACTCCGGGCACAGCCCACAGGTCGAACAGCCGGCGAAGATCGTTGATCTAGTGCTTTCGTTGCAGGCCAACTACTCCGAATGACCTCTGGTCGACGGCGTGATCTTGCCGTACCCCTGGACGCATGGCTGGCACCCGAACCGGCGTGGCCGCCGGTATCGCCCTGTTCTCCCTTCTCACCGCCTGTTCCCTGCCGGCCAAGGCCGGCGGCGACGGCGCCGCGCCGCTGCCCAGCGACAGCAGCCAGCAGCTGGCGTCGCTGAAGATCGCGACCGCCGGGCCGATGACCGGCTACTCCCGCGATCGCTTCGGCGGCGGCTGGATCAAGCAGCCCGACGGCTGCGACACCAGGGAGGACGTGCTCAAGGCCCAGGGCCGTGACGTGAAGTCCAAGGGCTGCACGGTGAACTCCGGCAACTGGACCTCGCTCTACGACGGCGTCGCCGTCACCTCGCCGCACGACCTGGACATCGACCACCTCGTGCCCGAGGCCGAGTCCTGGCGCACCGGCGCCGCCCAGTGGACCCAGGACCAGCGCGTCGCCTTCGCCAACGACCTGGACGAACTGGTCGCCGTCACCGCGCACAGCAACCGCAGCAAGGGCGACCAGCCACCGCCGGGCTACATGCCGGTGAAGACGGAGTGGTGCGACTACGCGACGCACTGGATCAAGGTGAAGGCCAAGTACAAGCTCACCATCTCCCAGACCGAGCACGACGCCCTGACGCAGATGATCGGCACCTGCCACTGACTGACCATCGCTGACACCCGCGCGTCTTTCGGCCACATCGGGTCGTGTCGGGCGGGCCGATCTGCCACCATCGGCGGGATGGAGCCGCTGCCCGAGTCGGTGTGGAACGCGCCGGAGGTCCGTGACGCGGTGGCGGGCAACTCGCCGTCGGCGGTGATCGCCTTCGCACGGCGGGCCCACGGCCTGCGCCAGGACGAACTCGGGGCGCTGGCCGGGTTCTCGCAGTCGGCGATCTCGCGGCTGGAGTCGGGCAGCAACCTGGCGTACGACATGCGGGTGCTGCGGATCGTGCAGCGGACGCTGAACATCCCGCCGCACCTGCTGGGCCTGGCCGAGCAAGGGGTTGCGGCGGCCGAGCTACGGGAACGCGGCGGCACCGATGCGCTGGTGGCGTTGCTGGGCGGGCGATTGGAGCGCACGGTCCCGGTGACGCGGGAGATCGTCGGCCAGCTTCTGGTGGCCCGGCGCGTGATCAACGACGCCGACAACTGGCGGGTGACGGCATCGTTGAAGCCGGCGGCCCGGGAGTTGTACGAGCTCACGGACCTGCTGCGGCGGTCGGCCAGCGGCGAGATGCGGCGGATGTTGTTGTCGGTGGCCGCGTTGTACGCGGAGTTCCTGGGCTGGCTGCACGAGGAAAGCACCGACGAGGACGGCGCCGAGCAGTGGACGGCCCGTGCAATGCAGCAGGCGCAGGCGGCCGAGGACCGGGACATGGTGGCCTACGCCTACGTGCGCATGAGCCAGCTCGCGGCCGGTGATCACGACCGCATGATCGGCCTTGCCCGCGCGGCTCAACGCGAACCCGGTGTCGGGGCGGCGCTGAAAGTGTTGGCGTTACAGCAAGAAGCCCGCGGCTTGGCACTCGCCCGTGAGGAAGCAGCCTGCCTCGATCGACTGGAGCAGGCGACCATGCTGATCGACAACGTCGATCACCCGGCCACCGACGAGTACCGCGTCGGCTACTGGACGGACGTCGAGCACCTGGAGGCGCAGCGGGCGTCCTGCCTGCTCGATCTCGGCCGCCCGCATGACGCGATCGCCATCTACCACCGGCTTCGGCTCCGCTGGGGCCACACCTGCCCGTGGTTCCAGGGCGTGCACACGGCCAAACTCGCCCGCGCCTACGCCACCACCGGCGACCTGGACGAGGCGGCGTCGGCCGGCACCGGCGCCGCCTCGCTGGCCCGGATCTCCGGCTCCCCGCACGTCACCCGTGAGCTGCGGTCGTTGGCCCCGTGGCCGACCGTGGTTATGCGGATTCCGCATACGGGACCCGGACCCGGCATCGAAGGCCGCTAGCGGCCACGTCCAGCGCCATGATCGGGGCATGGACGAGGACGGCGAGTTGTGGGTGCCCTACGGCGACCTGATGCTGCACTTCTACGCTACGCCGCACCTCGTGGTCTGCGAGGTTGGCGACGTCACGCCAGAGCCTTCCGCAGCCGCGCCTCAGCTTGGCGCGTGACGTCATGGGGCGCCATGATGTCGGCGATCTCCGCGCCGGCAAGGGCGTCGATGATTCCATCCACAGTGGACCAGTCGGGCACCCTGACCAGTAGCGCCAGCCCGTCGCGGATGTCGTCGTACTCCGGCGTGACGACGACCGGACCCTGGTGGCAGACCACCACATCCACGCCGTCCACCGCGACCGCGGCCCGCAGCGTGTCCCAATCGGGTTCCAGCACAAGGAGAACCGGCCGGCCGCTGAGGCCGGGGAGTAGACGAACTCGCAGTACTCGACCGGCACCAGGGCTTTCACCTCCTCGCCGTGCGTGGCCAGCGCGGTCTCCCACAGCACGAGCGCGCCGAAGTGCTCGCGGTGGGCGATCGGCACCTCGCCCGGTGTGATCAGCTCGTCGTAGATCTCCGGGTCGGGCATCGCCGGATTCCGGTTCACGCCCAGCAGTTGCCGCTGCTCACGGGGATAGGCCAGCTGGGCATAGGTGCCGCAGCGGCGCTCGCCCAGCGGCGTGACCGGGGTGCCGGCGAGCACGTCGATCCAGTCGTCGGTGACCGATCGGCCGTACTGGGCGTTGATGCTCTCCCAGACCATGCCGCCGCCGATCCGCGGATTGATCTCCACGATCTCGGTGCTGCCCTCGGCGTCGACCCGCAGCTCGACGTGGTAGCCGCCGTCGGTCAGGCCGAGGGTGTCCATCGCGTGCTGTGCGACGACTTTGGCGTTGTCGAGCTCCTCGTCGGTGACGATGGTGACGGGGGAGGCCATGCCGCGCTCCAGCACGGTGTCCGCGCCGAACTCGATCAGCGTCTTGTCGTGGTCGACGACGATCTTGTCCACGCCGCCCTGGCGGACGATCTCCAGGCTGATCTCGCGGCCGTCGAAGAACGACTCGGCGATCAGCTCGTTGTCGGCGAAGTACTCGGCCATCATGTCCGCGTGGCCCGGGCCCTCGTCGAAGGCCTGGCGCAGCTTCTCGACGTCGTCCCACGTCCTGACGAGCCCGACGCACAGCGACCCCACGCCCCGGCGGGGCTTGACCACGAAGGTCTCGCCGGCGTCGATCCTGGCCCGCAGCGTCGGGTCGGAGAGCTTGAGCGAGTCGATGGTCGTGTCGATCGCCTTGCGCATCAGATGCTTGTCCAGGGCGGTGCGCAGCGCCTCGGGGGACGCGTCGGGCGCGCCCAGCAGGCGGTTGGCCTCGGCCATCAGCGGTCGAAGCGAATCTGCCTGCGTCAGACAGAAAACGAGGCCATCGACGGCCTTGACGACCGCGGCGACCTCGTCCGATGTGATCGCGACGCCTTCGGCGATCGCGTGCTCGACCTCGATCTGCGCGCACATCCGCCGGAACTGCTCGCCGCCGTCGGCCGGCCGCGAGGTCAACACGTACGGCTCGAAACCCTTGCGGCGCAACGTGTGCACGTGCGACCTGGTCAACGGTGCCCCGCGCCGGACGAGCAGCAGTGCGCGCATGCTTCCCCACCTCCACAGACGGCTTCTCCCGGCCACGCTAGGACCGGGAGAAATGCCGTATGTAGGGTCAGAACCGGCGGGGAGAAGCTGTCACTGCTGGTTCTGGGCGGCCGCGATCTGCTCGCGGACCTTGTCCATGTCCAGCGCCTGCACCTGGCCGATCAGGTCCTCCAGCGCCGCCGCCGGCAGCGCGCCCGGCTGGGAGAAGACCACCACGCCGTCGCGCACGGCCATCAGCGTCGGGATGGAGCGGATGTCGAACGCCGCCGCCAGCTGCTGCTGGGCCTCCGTGTCCACCTTGGCGTACACGATGTCCTCGTGCTGCTCGGACGACTGCTCGAACACCGGCCCGAACTGGCGACACGGTCCGCACCACGCGGCCCAGAAGTCCACCAGCACCGTGCCCTTGCCGACGACCTCATCGAAGTTCTCGCCGGTCAGTTCCACCGTGGCCATCGCCACCTCCTTCGCTACCCCTACAACGGCCCGACCATGGTTTTCATTCCTCGGCATCGACGGCATACCGGCACGGACCAGTGACGTCCGCCACGGTCACGAACCGTCAGCCCGGGCTGGGGACCCTGGTCAGCCAGATGGTGAGGCCCAGTTCGGCGAACTCTGCGGGAGCGTCCGCTCCTTCCCCTTCCGTCACGTCCACCGCCAACACCTCCTCGGCCAGCAGGTCGCGATGCCGGCGCAGCGCGGCGGCGACGTCCTCGCGGTCGCTGCGCCACCACAGGCGGATCCGGTCCGCGATGTCGAGGCCGGCGGTCTTGCGGGTGTCCTGCACCAGCCGGACGGCGTCGCGGGCCAGGCCGGCGAGGGTGAGCTCCTCGTCGAGTTCCAGGTCGAGGGCCACGGAGACGCCGTTCACGGTGGTCACCGCCCAGCCCTTGCGGGGCTGCTCGGTGAGCACCAGGTCGTCGCCGGACAGTGTGATCGCCTCGCCGTCGAGGGTGACGGTGAGCGTGCCGTCGGTTGGCGAGCCGGCGGCGGCGATGGCCTTGGCCAGCTGCTGCATGCGCGGACCGAACCGCTTGCCCAGCACCCGGAAGTTCGGCTTGACCGTGACCTCGACCAGGTCGGTGGTCATCGGCTCCACGGCGCGGACGTTGAGCTCGTCGGCGATCTGCTCGCGCAGGTCTGGGGGGAGCTCGTTGAAGCCAGGAGCGTGCATCATGGCTCGGGCCAGCGGCTGCCGGGTGCGGATCTTGTGGGCGGCCCGGGTGGAACGGCCGAGCTCCACGAGGTCCCGGACCAGTCGCATCTGTGCCACCAGGGCGTCGTCCGCCGGCAGGTCTGCGGCCGAAGGCCAGGTGGCGAGGTGCACGGAGTCGGCGTCGGCGTGCAGGTGCTGCCACAGATAATCGGTGGTGAACGGCACGAACGGGGCCATCAGGCGGGTGAGCACGTCCAGGGCCTCGTGCAACGTGGCCAGCGCGGACGGCTCGGCCTGCCAGAACCGGCGGCGGGACCGGCGGACGTACCAGTTGGACAGGTCGTCGATGAACGCCGCGATCCGACGGCCGGCCGTGGCCGAGTCGAAGTCCTCCAGCGCGACGTCCACGTCCTTGACGACGCCGTGCAGCTCGGCCAGCAGCCAGCGGTCCATGACATGCCGTTCCGGATTGTCGCCGGGGCGCCAGTCGGCGAGATCGGCGTAGCGCAACAGGAACGAGGCCGCGTTCCAGTACGTCAGCAGGACCTTGCGGACGATCTCGCTCAGCACATCGTCGCCGACGCGGCGGTCAACCCATGGAGAGCCGCCGGCCAACATCAGCCAGCGCACGGCGTCCGCGCCGTACTTGTCGAACAGCTCGAACGGATCGAGGATGTTGCCGAGGCGCTTGCTCATCTTGCGGCCCTCGGCGTCCAGGATCAGGCCAAGGCACAACACCGTCTCGTACGAGGACCTGTCGAACACCAGCGTGCCGACCGTCATCATCGAGTAGAACCAGCCCCGGGTCTGGTCGATCGCCTCGCAGATGTACTGCGCCGGATAGGACTTCTCGAACTGCTCGAGGTTGCGGTGCGGCGCACCCCACTGGGCGAACGGCATTGAGCCGGAGTCGTACCAGACGTCGATCACGTGCGGTACGCGCTTCGCCTGCTGGCCGCATTCCGGGCAGGGGAAGGAGATCTCGTCCACGAACGGGCGGTGGGGGTCCAGGTTGGTCAGGTCTTCACCGGCCGAAGTGGACAGTTCTGCGAGGGATCCGATGCAGGTCAGGTGGTTGTCGTCGCAACGCCAGATCGGCAGGGGAGTGCCCCAGAAGCGGTTGCGGGACAACGCCCAGTCCACGTTGTTGTTCAGCCACGCGCCGTACCGGCCGTGCTTGATGTGCTGCGGATACCAGGTCGTCGCCTCGTTCTCCGCGACCAACCGGTCCTTGATCGCCGTCGTGCGGATGAACCAGGACGGCAGCGCGTAGTAGATCAACGCCGTGCCGCAGCGCCAGCAGTGCGGGTAGCTGTGCGGGTACGGCTCGTGCTTCACGAGCAGGCCGTGCGCTTCGAGTTCGTTGATCACGGGTTCGTTCGCGTCACGGAAGAACAGTCCGCCGATGAGCGGGATGTCGGTGAGGAAGTGGCCGTTGACGCCGATCGGGTTGACCATCGGCAGGCCGTGCTGCCGGGCCACCGCCATGTCCTCCGCGCCGAACGCCGGCGCCAGGTGCACGATGCCCGTGCCGCTGTCCATGGTCACGTAGTCCGCCGTGAACACGCGGAACGCGTCGTCCCCGAACTCGCCGAGCGGCACCAGGTCCAGTGGCCGCCGATAGCTTTCGCCGACGAGTTCGCTGCCGGTACGGCGTTCCAGGATCTTGGCGTTGTCCGGGAGCAGCGGCTCCGCCATGACGATGCGCTCGCCGTCCTGCTCCGCCAGCACGTACGTCGCCTCCGGGTGCACCGCCACCGCCGTGTTCGACGGCAGCGTCCACGGCGTTGTCGTCCACACCACCAGGTTCGCGCCCTGCCAGGGGCCGCTCGTCAGCTGGAACCGGACGTACACCGAGGGGTCGATGTCATCCTGATAACCTTGCGCCACTTCATGATCCGACAGCGGTGTCTCGTCCCTCGGGCAGTACGGCGTCACCCGGTGGTCCTCCACCAGCAGGCCCTTGTCGAAGACCTGCTTCAGCGACCACCACACGCTTTCCACATAGGACGGCGCCATCGTCAGATAGGCGTTGTCCAGGTCCACCCAGTAGCCCATGCGCTCAGTCATCGTGGCGAAGTCGGCGACGTTGCGCAGCGCCGACTCGCGGCAGCGGGCGTTGAACTCCGCGATGCCGTAGGCCTCGATGTCCTGCTTCTTGGTGAAGCCCAGCTCCTTCTCCACCGCCAGCTCCACCGGCAGCCCGTGGCAGTCCCAGCCCGCACGCCGTTCGACGTGGTGGCCCTTCATCGTTTTGAAGCGGGGGAACAGGTCCTTGAACACCCGCGCCTCGACGTGATGGGTCCCCGGCTTCCCGTTCGCGGTCGGCGGTCCCTCGAAGAACCCCCAGCTCGGGCCGTCCTTGGTCTGCTCGAGCGACCGCCGGAACACCTCCGTGGCCCGCCAGCGCGCCAGAATCTCCCGCTCGGCCGCGGGCAGGTCGATCTCGGTCGGCAGCGGACGGAAGGCGCGTTCACTCACCGTGTCAATCTATCGGCCGGTCAAACCGGGTTTCCTCCGCTGGCGCCGGAGCACCGGCCGAAGAGGCCGGTGACGCGCCGTGGCGGCGCTGAGCCGGTAGGACAAGGAGTACCGCCAGCGGGGTGAGCTTCCGTCGGAGGTGCGCGTGGACGTTGTCCGGCGACCTCGGGGCCGGTGGTCGTTGGAGGGCTGTCACACGATCGGGCGCGGCTGGGCCCAGGGGTTCTGGCGCCGGCGAGGCGGCGGGACAGTGGGCGTGAGTTGCCGGAATTTAATGGCGCGATTGCGTCATGGGATTGCATGGAGCGCTTTCATGGTGGGGTGGCAATTACCCATTCCGTAACCTGTCCGACGGTCGGACGTCTCCGTCCGACTCCGTTCGAGTGATCACAAGCACCGTTCGTGGACTGGGGAAATGCTCGCGTGCACGTGCACCTGCATCATCATGCGGTAATTCGAACGTGTGGCGCTACCGCATTCACCTTTTCTGGCTATTTCCGAACCGGGGGTGTTCGTCGAAACTGAACGCGTTCCCGGGGGTATGAGGAGGTCGGTTCCGGTGGAGGAAATTCGCCGAATACACGATGCGGACAACGATCCGATCACAACGGGCGAACCGTCCATCCGGGTGCCACCGGACGGCACGCAAGTGCCCACCAGAACCTGCCTCGGACTCCGGCCGCCGGCAGACCGGGGAATGGCGAGTCGACCGCGTCCCGTGCACAAGGCGCAATGCCTGGCGGCGCCGCGACGGCCGCGGGAAAACGTGGTGATCACAAAGGCGCGGCCTCAGCTGGTGAAACTGGCCTGGCGATTGTTCCGGGTGATCGTCGGGGCATCGGCGATGGGGGCGGGACTGGCGCTGATGATCAGGGCGCACCTCGGGGCGCAGCCATGGGACGTGCTGCACCTGGCGCTGGCCAAGATGCTGGGGGTTTCGCCGGGAACGGTGATCATCGGCGTGGCGCTGCTGGTGCTGCTGTTCTGGTGGCCGCTGCGTCAACGGCCGGGCCTGGGTACGGTGGCCACGACGATCCTGCCGGGCGTGTCGTGCGACGCGGTGCTCGCGATCGTGCCGCCGCCCGACGCCCTCATAGCGCGCACGGCGCTGCTGGCCGGGGGCATCGTCGTCTTCTCCGCCGGCACCGCCCTGGTGATCCTGGCCGGCCTCGGCCCCGGCGCGCGGGACGGCCTGATGACCGGCGCGTGCGCTCGCTGGGGGTGGAGCGTGCGTGCGGTCCGCACGGGCCTCGAGCTGACCGTCCTCATCCTCGGTCTGATCCTGGCCGACCCGATGCAGGCCATCCGCGCCGGCACCGTCGGCCCGGGCACGCTGGCCATCGCGCTGACCCTTGGCCCGCTGATCGGCGTGCTGCTCAAGCAGCGGGCGAAACGGGAAACGACGCCGGTCCAGGCCACACCGCAGGCCCAGCCCTCATGACCTCACACCTGGGCCGCCGCGGCGATCAGCTGGGCCCGCAGCTCGGGGGTCAGGCGGCTGGCCATGCGCTCGACCAGCATGGACATCTCGTACGCGACGACGTCCATCTGGCAGTTCGGCGCGGCCAGCACGGCAAGGCAGGACCCGTCGCTGATCGACATCAGGAACAGGTAGCCCTGCCGCATCTCGACAATGGTCTGCACCACCTCGCCGTAGTCGAAGCACCGGGCCGCGCCCTTGGCCAGGCTGACCAGGCCGCTGGCCACGCTGGACACCTGCTCAGCCCGGTCCGAGGGCAACGCGTGCGAACCAGCGAGCATCAGCCCGTCGGCCGACACCACGACGGCATGCGCCACCTCGGCCACGCGGCGCACGAAGTCGGTGATGAACCACGCGAAGTCGCCGGGTTCCTGGTTGGTCATCGGGTCCTCTCCACTCTCAGCCACGGGTCTCGGCCAGGTCGTCGTCCGGGCTGTCCAGTGCGTGCCGGCGAGCCCGCCCGAGACCGCGCTGGAAGCCGGACAGCCGGCTGCGCGTCGTCTCCGGGCTGCGCTCCGGGAACTGCGGCGGCCGCGTCTCCTGCACGTCGGGGATCGCCGTGCGGGGGGCCGCCGAGCCGGGCACGAGGTGCTTGTTCGGCACGCGCTTGGGCAGGCCGACCGCCGTGACCTGGTCGGACGCCGGTCCGCTGAGCTTGGTCCGCACGGTCAGCCAACCCTCGTCGGCCGGCGAGATCCAGCTCCGGACCGGCGCTTCGTGCCGGTTGACCGGCGGCTCGACGACGGGCTCGGCCGTGGCGGCCGGCAGGGCGGGCAGGGGCGGGGCGTCGGGCTCGTCGACCGGCCACTCGTCCAGCTCGACCGGCATCTCGGTCGGCTGGAACCAGCGGGACAGGACTTCCTCGTAGATGGGCAGGCGCGTGGTCGGCTCGGGCTCGGGCTCCTTGACCGGGACGGGCTCCGGCTCGGCCTCGGCCGGCGGCCGGAACAGGCTGCCGTTCTGCTGCGGGATCGGCACGTGAGCGGCCAGGTCGGGCTGGGTCTCCTCGAGCCGGGCCGGCCGGCGCACCGGCAGCGCGGTGTCGGGCTGGTCGGTCTCCTCACGGGGCGGGGCGAGCAGGTCGGCCGGCACCGTGATGACGGCCTTGGTGCCGCCCTCGATGAAGTCGCCGCTGCGCAGCCGGACCTTGATGTTGTGCCGCTGGGCCAGCCGCCCGACCACGTACAGGCCCATCCGCCGGGCCACCGTGACGTCGAAGTCGGGCGGGTCGGCCAGCTTGTGGTTGGCCGCGTCCAGCTCGTCGGTGGTCATGCCCATGCCGGAGTCGGAGATCTGCATGGCCAGCTGCCCGCCGCGCAGCTGCCGGGCCGCGATGGTCACGGTGGTCGACGCCTCGGAGTACGTGGTGGCGTTGTCCAGCAGCTCGGCGATGAGGTGGATCAGGTCCTTGACCGCGCGGCCGTGCACCAGCGCGGTCGGCAGGCCGTTGGCCTTGACCCGGGCGTAGTGCTCGACCTCGGAGATCGCCGCGCCGACCAGCTCGGCCAGCGGCAGCGGCCGGACCAGGGCCTTGGTCAGCCCGGTGCCGGACAGGATGATCAGGTTCTCGCTGTTGCGGCGCATCCGGGTGGCCAGGTGGTCCAGCACGAAGAACCGGGCCAGCTGGTCCGGGTCCTGCTCGTTCTGCTCCAGCCGGTCCAGCTCGGACAGCTGCCGCTCGACCAGCGCCTGGCTGCGCCGGGACAGGTTGACGAAGATCGCGTTCACGTTGTCGCGCAGCACCGCCTGGTCGACGGCCATCCGCACGGCCTGGTCGTGCACCAGGTCGAAGGACCGGGCCAGCTGCCCGATCTCCTCGCGGCTGAACACCGACACCGGGTCGACGGCGTTCTTGGCCGCCTCCATCGGCTCGGGGTCTGCGAGGATGCGGCGCAGCGTCTGCGGGAGGCGGACGTTGGCGATGTCCAGCGCCTCCAGCCGCAGCCGGCGCAGCGGCGTGAGCAGCGACCACGCCATCACCAGCATCAGCCCGAGCGCGATCATCAATGTGCCGAGCAGGGCGGCGATGTCCCGGCCGGCCGCGGCGGCCGCGTCACCGGCCAGCCCCGACGCCTGCGCCCGCAGCTGCCCGATCAGGCCCAGCTCGACCTGGTGGAACTTGTCGTTGGCGCTGGTGCTGGCGGCGGTGAACGAGCCGATGTCGATGTTGAGCGGGGCGGTCGGGCTGGGCGTGAGCAGCGCGGACTGCTCGATCAGGTGGTCGGAGTCGACGTCGGCGCCGCTGTAGCCGTCGCTGAACGACTGCCGTTCCTGGCTGGTCGCGACGGCGGTGAAGTCAGTGACCGACGCGGTGAACGCGGCGTTCGAAGAACGGGCCCGGTCCTGGTTGAGCGAGGACTGGAACGAGTTGTGCGCGGCGGCGATCTGCAGCAGCGCGTCGAGCTGGGCGATCTGCTCCTTGGCCGAGTTCAGGGTCTGGGCGGCGGTGCTGGCGCGGGACAGCTCCTGGGTGCCGGCCGCGGCCGTGACCTCCCGCCCGACCTGCACCAACGTGTCGATCACGGAGGTGTACTCGATGAACAGCGCGTTGTCCGGGTAGACGCCGCGCTGGGCCAGCACGCGCAGCGTGGTCAACGTGGACAGGCCGTCGACGGCGCGGTTGTACCGGTCCATGGCGCCGGCGTCGGGCAGGTTCAGCTTGGCCACCGCCGTGCGGAGCTCGGCGATCGCGCCGTTGGTCCGGTCCAGCTGGGTGGCCAGGGGACTTCCGGCGGCTGAGCTGGTCGCGGCCGCGCCGGTGACCATCAGCACCCGCTCCTTCTGGAGCTGGTGCACCACCTCGGTGATCTGCCGGGCCACGTCGACCTGGGCGACCGTGCGGTGGAAGTTGTTGGCGTTGTCGATCTCGGACTGCACCCGCAGGCCGCCCAGCAGCAGGGCGGCCACCGTCGGCACCAGCAGCACCGCGCCGACCTTGGTCCGCAGCCGCCAGTTGCGCAGCCGCCACCGGCCGCCGGCCGAGCCCCGGGGCCCGGTCGTCGTCCCGTCGTGGGCCGACGGGGCTGGCGGTGGTGGTCGCTCGACTCGTCGTGGGAGACCCGACGTTCGGACACTTCCTCACACGCTCCCCTGGTCATCCGAACAAGGACCCGTCAGGCGAATCGGAGTTCGAGGGTGGATGCAGCGGCCCTTTTGTCGACAGTTGACGATTGAACGCATGCGCACCCGAAACGTTTCGGACCGGCCGGATGCAATTGCACCGGAGCTTCTTAACACAGCTGAGGACCTGCCTGTGACGCGCGTCGGGGTGACGTCCCACCAATGGACGCCGGACCTGTCAAAGGTTGTTGAAGCAACCAGAAGCCCGTTTCGCCATCATGGCGGCTGTTTTCGAACGCTCGTGCAGCCGGTTCTCGTCTTGATCATTTCTGGCGAATTCACCCGCATGGACGCGATGGTGTCTGCTAGGGCGATCCAGCTACTGGAAGGCCGCATGCGCGCTTCGGCGTAAACCGTGCGTCGAAATGGGGTCGGCGCCGGCCTTTGACGGCCGGATTTCCGCTTCGTGGACGTGTGTGCCGTCCGGATGACGGTATTGCGGATGTCGCTAGAGTCTCGTCCGTCGTGGCCGTGATCCGCGTCACGTCAATTGTGAAAATCGAACCCGAGGGTCAGGAGAAAGATCGACATGACTGATCCACACGCCGGTCCGACGGCGGGCAGGGCCTGGTCGCGGCGGCTGTTCCTGTCGGTGACGGCGGCGGCCGCGGTGGCCGCGGTGGACTCCGGATGCAGCCTGCTCGGCGGCCCGGCCGACCCGAACGTCCAGGCCGCCGGCGACCGGACGCTGGAGAAAACCAAGATCAACGTCTCGCTGATCCCGTGCACCGACGTCGGCCCGCTGTGGCTGGCCAAGAAGAACGGCTACTTCGCCGCCGAAGGCCTCGACGTCACGCTGGTCAACAAGCCCAACGGCCCGGGCGTGATCAGCAGCGTGTTCGGCGGG
This sequence comes from Kutzneria chonburiensis, assembly GCF_028622115.1. Classification (NCBI taxonomy): domain Bacteria; kingdom Bacillati; phylum Actinomycetota; class Actinomycetes; order Pseudonocardiales; family Pseudonocardiaceae; genus Kutzneria; species Kutzneria chonburiensis. The sequence goes on along the minus strand of NZ_CP097263.1, from coordinate 2,787,809 downwards.
GACGCCGACTTCGGCTTCGCCACCTACCCGGTGCTGGTGCAGGCGCAGCTGAAGACCAACGGCAAGCAGAACCTCCGGGTGGTGGCCGACGCCTCCGCGGCCAAGCCCGACACCACCGCGGTCGTGGTGAAGAAGGGATCCTCACTGACCCGGGCGGAAGACCTGAAGGGCAAGAAGATCGCCGTCACCGCCCGTGGCACCATGGCCGACCTGGCCGTGATGGCCGGCCTGCGTGCGGCCAAAGTGGACTGGTCCACAGTGGACTGGAAGCAGATCGGCTTTGCCGACATGCTGCCCAAGCTGGAGAGCGGCGAGATCGACGCCGCCTTCTTCGCCGAGCCGTACGTCACCATCGCGCAGGCGCAGGCCGGCGTGACCACCGTGTTCCAGCCGCTGACCGGTGCGCTGGACGGGATTCCGCTCAGCGGCTACATGGCCACCGAGCAGACCACCAAGCAGCTGCCCAAGACCGTCGCCGCGTTCCAGCGGGCGATCCGCAAGGCCCAGACCGAGGCGGCGACTCAGCAGGGCGACACCGAGGTCAAGCAGACCATGGTGGACAACGCCAACGTGCAGCCGGACATCGCGCCGGTGATCCACCTGCCGTCCTACCCGATCTCGGCCGACCCGACCCGGTTGCAGCGGGTGCCCGACCTGATGCAGCAGTTCGGGCTGATCGGCCAGAAGTTCGACATGAAGCCGATGATCCTGCCGCAGCTGGGCTGAGGGGCCGGCCCGTCGAGGTCACGAGAGCGAGAGGTGGTGGTGCGGGTGCCGGCGGCGGGAGGCCGTGCCGTGCTGCGCGGCCTGGTCGGTGTGGCCTTTCTGTTGCTGCTGTGGGAAACCGTGGTGCGGGCGGGGATGGTGCCGGCTGACTACCTGCCGCCGCCGTCCATCGTGTTCCCGCAACTGGTGGTGATGCTGGCAGATCCGGGGTTTCTGCTGGCGGTGGTGGCGACGATGCTGTCCTGGGCGATCGCGCTGGGCCTGGCGGTGGGGATCGCGGTGCCGGCGGGACTGGCGCTGGCGGGAGTGCCGTGGCTGAAGGTGGCCAGCGCGACGGTGGTGGAGTTCCTGCGGCCGATTCCGGCGGTGGCGCTGGTGCCGCTGCTGGTGGTGTCGGTCGGCGGTGGCCCGACGACGAAGATCGCGCTGGCGGTGTTTGCCGGGCTGTGGCCGATTCTGTTCAACACCATCTACGCCTTCAACGAGATCGAACCGTTGCAAGTGGACACTGCCAGGGTGTTCGGGGCGGGGCGACTCAGGGTGCTGACTCGGGTTGCGCTGCCGAGTGTCGCGCCGTTTGTGCTGACGGGTGTGAGGCTGTCGGCGGCCATCGGCTTGGCGGTGGTGATCTCGGCGGAGATGCTGACGGGGGCCAGTGGCGGCATTGGCAAGCTGATCGCCGACGCGGCGAGTGGGGCGACCCGGATGGACCGCGTGCTGGCCGGAGTCGTGGTGGCTGGGGTACTGGGCTACGTGATCAACGCGGGCCTGGAACGGGTGCACCGGCGCTGGTTCGGGTGGCAGGCATGAGCCGATTCCTGGTGCGCTGGGGCGTCTTCCTCGCGGTGGTGGTGTGCTGGCAGGTGCTCACCACGATTGCCGATCACCCGTATTTCCCTACGCCGCTGGAGATCCTGGACGCGGGGCGGCAGATGTGGTTGTCCGGGACGGCGGCGACGCTGTTCCTGAGCTCGGATGCCGTTGATGCGCTGCTGCCCAGCATTGGACGGCTGGTGGGTGGTTGGTTGTCGGCGGTGGTGGCGGGGGTCGTGGTGGGCACGGCGCTTGGTCTGTCCCGAAGGTTGCTGGAGTACACCGGGCCGGTGTTCGCCTTCCTCCGTTCGCTGCCGCTGCCGGCGCTGGTGCCGGTTTTCGTGCTGCTGTGCCGTCTTGGCACGCAGATGGTGCTCGCCGTGATCCTCTTCGGCGCGGTGTGGGCGGTGCTGCTGAACACAGTGGACGGTGTGCGGACGGTCGACCGTGTGCAACTGGACACGGCGAGGGCGTTCCGCGTGCCGGTGGTGCGGCGGCTGCTCGGCATCGTGCTGCCGGCGGCGCTGCCGAAGATCTTCGCGGGGCTGCGGGTGAGCCTGTCGCAGTCGGTGACGCTGATGGTGGTCGCCGAGCTGTTCGCCGCCAACGGCGGACTCGGCGGCGAGCTCCGCGACGCGCAGGACCAGTTCGACTTCGCCCAGATGTGGGCCGTGGTCGTGCTGATCGGCGTGCTCGGCTACACCCTCAACACGCTGCTGCTCGCGGTGGAGCGGCGTGCGTTGGGCTGGCATCCCGTCGCGGGCGGGCGCCGCCCGCCGGCCCGAGCAGGAGGACACCTTGTCGACCATGCTTGAGTTGGCTCGGCTGAGCCATGTCTACGGCGATCATGCCGCGATCGCCGAGCTGTCGTTCACCGTGGACACCGGCGAGCTGGCCTGCATCGTCGGGCCGTCCGGCTGCGGCAAGTCAACGCTGCTGCGCGCCATCGCCGGCCTGCTCGCGCCGACCGGCGGATCGGTGCTGCTGCACGGTTCCCCGGTTCGCGGCGTGCCCGACGACCTCGCCGTGGTGTTCCAGGACTACAGCCGCTCGCTGTTCCCATGGTTGACCGTCCAGTCCAATGTGGAGTTTCCGCTGCGGGGACGTATGCGCCGGAAGGTTCGTCAGGACCGGGCCCGGTTCGCCCTGGCCCAGGTCGGGCTGGCCGGTGCCGCGCACAAGCATCCGCAACAGCTCTCCGGCGGTATGCAGCAACGCGTTGCCCTCGCGCGGGCTTTGGCCTACCAGCCGTCGCTGCTGCTGCTCGACGAGCCCTTCGCCTCCGTGGACGCCCAGACCCGGTTCGAGCTGGAGGATCTGTTGCTTCGGGTGCACGCCGAGCAGGGCACCACCATGCTGCTCGTCACCCACGACATCGACGAGAGCGTCTACCTCGGCGACCGCGTGCTCGTGCTCTCCGGCTCACCGGCCCGCGTGCTGGCCGACCTCCCGGTCGACCTGCCCCGTACCCGCGACCAGATCACCACCCGCGGCTGCGAGACGTTCGTCGAGCTCCGCTCCGAGGTCGCCCGCCTGCTGCGCGGCCTGCCCATCCCCGTGACCACCTGATTTCCCGGGTCACCCGGGAATCCGTCCCCTGTCCACCGGGATCATGCCGCCCCGACACTGCACGGCGTGAAAATCCGACGAATCGTCTCCGCGCTGGCGGTCGCGGTGCTGGCCGCGCTGTCGATCACCGGCACTGCCCACGCCGCCGGCCCGGCCAAGGGCCTGATGTGGTTCAGCCACGAGAGCGGCGAGCTGTCGACCTGGCAGCTCAACGGCAGTGGCACCGTGCTCGGCAAGCAGGCGCTGAACCTGACCTGTGGGGCGGACTGCTGGCAGACCTGGCGGCCGCTCGGCACCGCCGACTTCAACGGCGACGGCAAGCCGGACCTGCTGTGGTGGAACCAGCCGACGGGGGAGCTGTCCGCCTGGCTGACCGACGGCAACGGCACGGTGACCGGCTTCCAGTCCGTGGACTGGCGCTGCGACAACGCGTCCAACTGCGCCTGGGACTGGACTCCGTTCGGCTTCGCCGACTTCAACGGTGACGGGCACGTGGACATCATGTGGTGGAACCACACCACCGGCGTGCTGTCGGCGTGGTTGCTCAACGGCCAGGGAACGGTGCTGGGCAAGCAGGATCTCGACCGCGGGTGTGGCTCGGACGGGTGCCGGAACAGCCACGACTCGATCGGCGTCGGCGACATGAACGACGACGGGCACCCGGATCTGGTGTTCTGGCACACGTCCACGGGCGAGGTCGAGAGCTGGCTGCTGAACGGGGCCGGACACGTGATCGGGGTGCAGAATCTCGACTGGCGCTGCGGTTCCGACTGCCGGGGCTGGGGTCCGCGCGGCGTTGCCGACCTCAACGGCGACGGACACCAGGACGTGCTCTGGTACGAGCCGGATTCCGGGGTGCTGTCGACCTGGCTGACCAACGGCCGGGGCACGGTGGTCGGCCAGCAGGATCTGGACTGGACCTGTGATCGCGGCTGCCTGCAGCACTGGGACCTGGTCGACCTGGTGCGCTGAAGCGGGCATGCTTGATCACGTCCGATCCGGCCGGCCCAGGGAGCGCCCGCATGACCAAGGTCGACTTCTACTTCGACCCGATCTGCCCGTTCGCGTGGATCACCTCGCGCTGGATCCTCGAGGTGGAGCGGCAGCGGGAGCTGGACCTGCGGTTTCGCATCATGAGCCTGACGGTGCTCAACACCGGCCGCGACGAGCTGCCGGAGCAGTACAAGGCCAACCTGGCGCAGGGCTGGTGGGCGGTGCGGGTGGCGGCGGCGCTGGCGCAGGAGCGGGGTGAGGCGGCGCTGCGGGACTACTACACGGAATTCGGCCTGCGCTACCACAACCAGGGCAACAAGGACCGACGGGCGGTGATCGCGGCGGCGCTGGCGGCGATGGGTGCGCCGGCGGAGTTGGCGGCGGCGGCTGATTCGACGGAATTCGACGAAGCCGTGCGGAAGAGCCACCACGAAGGCATGGACCCCGTCGGCATGGACGTCGGCACGCCGACCATCCACATCGACGGGGTCGCCTTCTTCGGTCCGGTGCTCAGCTCCGTCCCACGCGGCGCGGACGCGCTGAAGGTGTTCGACGGCGCGGTGGCGCTGGCCGGCTACCCGGACTTCTTCGAGATCAAGCGGACCAGGACCGGCGGCCTGAACTTCGACTAGCGCGTGAAGCCGATGGCCGCGTAGTCCAGCGGGAACTGGGCGAAACCGGGGGCGCCGAAGTTGGCCAGGGTGTCGCGTACGGCGTAGGTGCCGGGAATCTGGTACGTGGGCAGGATGTGGCCCTGCCGCCAGATCTCGGCGTCGGCCTGCTGGATGAGGGCGGTCCGCTTGCCGTCGTCCAGTTCGGCCGAGGCGTCGTCGAGCAGCTTGTTGACGGCGGCGCTGCCGATGGCGCTGTAGTTGAGGCCGGTGGTGCCGGGCGTGGAGTAGAACTGGCTCTTGACGGCGGCCAGCGGCTGCGCCGGCGTCGTGGTGCCGTAGCCGATGACGTCGAACGCGCCTGGGTTGATGTACTTGGCGAACAGCTCGTCCGGCGGCACGGCGTTGATCTTCACGTTGACGCCGACCGCCTTGAGCTGCGACTGCACCAGGGTGGAGATGGCGGTGCTGAGCGCGATGCCGGCCGGCACCACCAGCGTGAGGTCGAACTCCTTGCCGTCCTTCGCGCGGAAGTCACCGTTCTGCTTGTAGCCCAAGGAGTCCAGTGCCTTCTTCGCCGCATCCGGGTTGAACTTCACCGGCCCGGAATTGTCCTGGTACTGCGCGGTTCCCTGGGCGAAGAAGTGGTTGCCCAGCGGCTGCGGGTCCGGCAGCATCGGGCCGAGCAACGCCCTGGCGATGGCCTGGTTGTCCACCGCCTGCTCCACCGCGACCCGGACGGCCTGGTCGTGCAGCGGCTTGCCCTCGGCGCCGTTGAAGTCCAGCAGGTTGTACGACGCCTCGGTGGCCTGCCGCACGGTGAGCCCCTTGGTGCTCTTGGCCCGCCGGTACAGGTCGAGGCTGGAGCCGATGCGGTAGAAGTCGATGGCGCCGCTGGTGAACGCGTCCGGCAGGGCGGTCCGGCCGACCACCTTGAACAGGATCCGGTCCAGGTGCGCCGGCGTTCCCCACCACGCCGGATCCCGTACCACGGACACGGTCTTGGCGGTGGCGTCGATCTTGTCGAACGTGAACGCGGCAGCGGTGATCTTCGGTGCGTCGGCCCAGCCCTTGTTGAACTCGTCCGCGGTGGCGTTGAGCTCCTTGGGCGTCAGTGGGGAGAACAGGCTCTGCCACTCGCCGAACGGCTTGTCGAAGGTGACCTTGACGTCCTGGTCGTCGGCGCCTCGCGTGACGCTGCCGATGTTCTCCAGTCCGGCGGTGCTGGCGCACTGGTAGGCGGGGTTCTTTCCGTTGCACGCCTGCCAGGCCGCCTGGAAGTCCGTCCAGTCGATGGCCCGGCCGGTGGACCAGCGCGCCTTGGGGTTGATCTTGTAGTCGACAGTCTGGGGATTCGTCGAAATCAGCGACGCCGACGTGAGGTAGTCACGGTCGAGGGCAAGCGAGTTGTCCGCCTTGACCGTGAACAGCCACGGCAGCAGGGCATTGGTCAGCTCCCACTGTCCGGTCTGGCTGGAACCGTCCACGCTGTTCGGGTTCCAGTTGCCGTTGACCGCGTCGACCGGCCACTGCATGACCCCGCCGTCCTCGATCCGGTCAGCCGGTTGCGGGTTGATGTCGTTGTGGCCCACCGCCTGCTCGGCCGGCTGCACGGTGCCGGCTCCGCTGTCACAACCCGCGATCAGCAGCGCCACCGCGACCAGCGCCGTCAGAAGTCTCCGGTTCACGGATCCATTCTGCGGCACCGGAAAACCGGCGGACGGATCCGGACTCCACTGTGGACTTCCGCCGATTTTCCGGCCGATAGGGCAGTGTTCAGGCGTCTTCGTCGCGGATGATGTGGACAGCGGCCTCCTCGGCCGACGCGCCGGCGCCGTCGATGCCGACGTCCACGCCGAGCAGGTCGGCGTCCCACTCGCTGCCGCCGGCACTGCCCGCGTCCGACGCGATGTAGGACTCGCTGACCAGGCGGCCGGCCCGTACGTCGCCGACCTCGTCGTAGTCGCGGAGCTCGCCGTCGGAGCCGGCCTGGTCGCCGAGGCCGTCGTCGTCGAGGTCGCCGGCGCCGAAGTCGGGCAGCTCGCGGGCCAGCCGGTCGTCGAGGGACTGGCCGGTCAGCTGCTCACGGGGCGTGGTGCCCCAGTCGTCCAGCACCCACGGTTTCTCCACCGGGGAGAAGCCCTCGTCCAGCGGGTCGGCCGGCCCGTCGTCGAGGGTGTCCGAGGCATCGAGCTGCTCGAACGCGTCGTCGTCGAACTCGTCGCGGTCCATGTGGTGCGGCTCCCGTCGTACTCGTGGCGCGGGCCAGAATAGTCGCGTACGCCGTGATGCGTAGGTCGTAGGTACGTCCTGCGTGCGATGTCTGCCGGCCGGTCACGGCCCTACCGTCGGCGGCATGAGGATCGAACGTGCGTGTTACGTCGTCGCGGCCGTCCTGTTCGCCGGCGGCCTGGCGCATCTGGGCGTGCAGGCGGTGCTCGGCGGGCCGTGGGACGGCCCGGTGTCCTGGCGCAAGCCGGCCGACTTCGGGCTGGCGTTCGGCCTCACGTTGTTCGCCGTGACCTGGACCAGCACCTTCATCGACCTGCGGGCCCGTCGCACGGTGCTCGGCGCGTTCGCGGCGGCCTCGGTGGTCGAGGTGGTGGTGATCTCCGTGCAGGCGTGGCGCGGGGTCCCGTCGCACTTCAACACCACCACGCCGTTGAACGCCGCGTTCGCGTTCAGCGCGGCGGCCGGCGGCGCGGTGCTCATCGTGACCACGTTGGCCCTGTTCCGGGCGGCTTTCCGGCCGTCGGCGGCGTCGCCCGGGCAGCGCATCGCCGGCCAGATCGGCCTGGGCAGCCTGCTGGTCGGGCTGGCCGTCGGCGCGGTGATGATCGCCATCGGCACGCCCGAGGCTCGCGTCTCCCTCGACGCCGCGTACAACGCCGCGGTGGTGCTGGTGCCGGCCCATGCCGCCGCCATGCAGGGCATTCTCGTGCTGCCGATCCTGGCCTGGCTGACCGGTTTCACCACCTGGCCGTCGTCCACCCGCACCCGGGTCACCGTTGTCGGCTGTGCCGGCTACCTGGTCTGTGCCGGCACGATCGTGGTGGAGTCGTTCCTCGGTAGTGATCCCGTGAACGGGCCGTTGACCGGCACCGTCATCGCCGCGGCCGGTGGGGCCGTGCTGGTCGGGGCCGGGGTGGCGACGCTGGCCGGGCTCGACCGGGCGCGTCTGTTTCGTCGGACGGTCGTGAGCCGATAAGGTCCCGCGCAGCCGAAGATCACTGTGTGGGGGGACCGCATGCGGGTACTTGCGTTGGCGTTGTTGGCTTCGACCTTGACCACCGGTACGGCGTCGGCCGGCGAGTGCACGTGGACCGCAACGTCGTTGTCGCACTCCGGCACCGCCCAGGTGCTCGCCGCTCCCGGTGACATCCTCGGTTTCGGGGACGGCCAGCTTTTGCGTTGGCAGAACGGCACCTTCACGTCGACCGCCCTGCCCGGCACCGCCACCCAACTCCACCTGCGCGGCGCCGACGGTTCGGGCCGGGCTGCCGGCACCGTCTCGTCGCCGCAGCAGGCGATCACCGTTAGGAACGGGCAGTTCACCTCGTACACGCTGCCGATCGGGGCCACCAACGGCGACGTTCGTGGCGTCAACCAGCGCGGCGACGTCGCCGGCTTCGCCACCGGTCCCAATGCCGGGCAGCGGCGCTACCTCGTGTGGACCGACGGCTCCACCGGCAAGCCCACCGAGGTCCTTGTCCACGCCGACCAGTTCCGGACTCTCTCCGGCATCACCGACGACCGCCGGCTCGTGCTCGACTGGGCCACCACCGACGGCCACACCCGCGCCGCCACCTTCCTCGGCGGCTCCGCCACGGTGCTGACGCTGCCGACCGGCACCACGGATTCGTGGACCACCGCCGCTGCCGGCAGCTGGATCATCGGCACCGCCGGCGCTGACCACCGTTCCGTCCTGTGGGACGCCACCGGCACCCCACGCTTGCTGCCTTCCGGCTTCGACGCCGTGTCGGTCAACCGCAGCGGCCTGGTGGCCGGCACCTACGCCGGCCAGGCCGCGGTCGTCACCGCCGACGGCTCCGTGCACCAGCTCGGGTCCGGCACGGATCTCGGCTCGGTGGCCGACGACGGCACCGTGCTCGGCTCATCGGCCGGTGTCGCCACGACCTGGGCCTGCCACGCCTGACCCGAAATGTCACATGCGCGTCGTTGTTGCCTCCCAGCGGCACATCCGGACCGCATGTGCCGGGAAGGGTGGCGGTGGGTGGGGTGGTGCTGGGAGTTGGTTCGCACCGATCAGCGCGGATTGCCGGCGCGCAGCCAGGAGAGGTAGTCGGCGACGGCGCGCTCGGTGTCGTATTCGGGGAGGTAGCCGGTGTCCTGGTGGACGCGGGTGATGTCGAGCCGCGGGTAGGCGATGCCACCGGCGGGGAGATCGACCGCGGCGTCGGGGGCGACCTTGCGGATGGCGGCGGTGATCTCGGCGTTGGTGGTGGCGCGGCCCGAGGCGACGTTGTACGTGCGGTGGTTGAGTCGCTCGGCGGTCTGGAGCAGGGCGATGGCTCGGCCGCAGTCCGGGGCGTAGCAGAGGTCCAAGGCGTCGCCGGCCCGCGCCTTGGTGTCGGGAACGGTGCTACGGGCGGCGGCGTGCACGAGCTGCGACGCGGCGGAGAAGGGGTCGACGGGGCGGCCGCGGGGACCCCAGACGGCGCCGATGCGATACGTCACGATGTCGAGGCCGGCCGCGTCGGCGAGATGGCCGGACAGCAGCTCGCCGATCTTCTTGAACGCCGGGATGACGTGGCCTGAGGTCATCGGCAGCGGCAGGTCCTCGGTGAACGGGTCCGCGGTGACGCCGCCGTACACGCCGATGGTGCTGGCGATGCCGACCCGGTCGACGCCCCAGTCGGCCGCCACCCGGAGCACGTTGAACAGGCTGCCGACGGCCCGACGGGCGGCCTCGACCGGCTGTTCGTCGGTGACCGGCCAGGGCATCGACCCGGCGAGGTGCACGATGCCGGTGATCTTGTGGCGGTCGCCGACCGCTCGTAACGAGTCGAGGTCGTTGATGTCGACCCGCGCGACTTCCGCCGGCACGGGTGGCTGTTCGACCGGCCGGCGCTGCGCGAGCACGCAGGGTTGGCCCAGGTCGAGCAGGGCGCGGGCGGTGTGGGTGCCGATGAAGCCGAGTCCGCCGGTCACCAGGATCATCAGGGCTCCTCACGGTTTTCTGTGCTGACCATCAGGTTCTAAAATCATCAGTAGAGCTGACAATCAGCGTAGCGATAGGATCATCCGGGTGTCCAGCGACCAGGCGAGCCCCCGGCTCGCGTACCTGCTCAAGCACGCCAACCAGCGGATCTCCGAGCTGACCGAGGCGGCGCTGCTGCCCTACGACCTGTCCGGCAAGGAGTTGGCGGTGCTGAACGTGCTCTCCGCGCTTGAGCTGGGTTCGCAGCAGCAGGCGGCGCAGCGGCTGGGCATCGACCGCAGCACCATGGTCGCGCTGCTGGACTCGTTGGAGCGCAAGGACCTGGTCTCGCGTCACCCGCATGTCGACGACCGCCGCCGCAACGTGGTCGAGCTGACCGAGCACGGCATGGAGACCAGGCGCAAGGCCCGTGTCGCGGCGCTGGCGGCGGAGCAGGAGTTCCTGGAGCCGGTGGCCGTGGCCGCCGGTGATCAGCTCCGTGCGGCGCTGGAGACGATCGTGCGGGCCTCGAGGTCGCAGGGGTAGGACGTTTAGGGTCGAGGCATGGACACACTGCTGCGGGGCGGCCGGGTGATCGATCCGGGCGCCGGGTTCGACGGGCCGGCGGACGTGCTGATCACCGACGGCAAGATCGCGGCGGTCGGCCCCGGGCTGGACGCGCCACCGGGTGCGGCGGTGGTGGACGTGACCGGGCTGGTGGTGGGACCGGGCTTCGTCGACGTGCACAGTCACGTGCACTCCATCGCCGGCCACCGCATGCAGGCGATGGACGGGGTGACGACGGCCCTGGACCTGGAGGCCGGCGTCAGCCCGATCGAGCGGGGATACGCGGAGGCGGCGCAGGCGGGCCGGCCGCTGCACTACGGGTTCTCGGCGTCGTGGAGCGGGGCGCGGGCGCAGGTGCTGCTCGGGGTGAAAACGGACGCGAGGGTCAGCAGCAGCCTGGCGATGCTGGGTAACGAAGCGTGGCGGCGGTCGTCGTCGCCGGCGGAGCTGACGGCGTGGTTGTCGGTGCTGGAGAACGAGATCGCGGCCGGGGCGCTGGGCATCGGGGTGCTGCTGGGGTACGCCCCGATGTCCGACCCGGCGGAATTCCTCGCGGTGGCGGAGCTGGCGGCGAAAGCCGGCGTGCCGACGTACACGCATGTCCGCGAGCTGACCGAGGTTGATCCGGCGACGCCGATCGACGGCTCGGAGGAGATCGCCCGGGCGGCCGGGGAGACCGGCGCGGCGATGCACCACTGCCACGTCAACAGCACCTCGGGCCGTCACGTCGACCGTGTGCTGGGCACGATGGAGAGAGCGCGGAAACTGGGCTCCCGCGTCACCCTCGAGGCCTATCCCTACGGCGCGGGCAGCACGGCGATCGGTGCGGCGTTCATCGCCCCGGAACGCCTCCGGATGAGGGGCCTGCGCCCGTCCAACATCATCGTGGTCGAGACGGGGGAGCGGGTCGCGGACGAGAAGCGGCTGCTCCAGCTGCGCGCGGACAACCCGAGTGCGCCCTGCCTGATGGAGTTCCTCGACGAAAGCCAAGAGGCCGACCAGGCGATGCTGCGCCGCACGCTGGGCTTCCCGGACTCGATCGTGGCCAGCGACGCGATGCCGCTGTTCTGGCCGGACGGCAGCTACGACAGCACCGAGTGGCCGCTGCCGCCGGGCGGGTCGACCCATCCGCGCGCGTCGGGCACGTTCGCCAAGACGCTACGGCTGATGGTCCGGGAGAGCGGGGCCTGGACCTGGCTGGAGGCGTTCCGGCGCTGCTCCTACCTGCCGGCGCGGCTGCTGGACGACTGCGCGCCGGGGGCCAGGGCCAAGGGGCATCTCGGGGTCGGGGCCGACGCCGACATCGTCGTGCTCGACCCGGAGCGCATCACCGACGCCGCCACCTACACCGACCCGCTGCGGCCGTCGGTCGGCGTGCGGCACCTGTTCGTGGCCGGGACTTCCGTTGTCCGGCAAGGGGAATTGCAAGTGGACGCGCTGCCGGGGCAGCCGCTGCGTGGGGAGGCACGATGACGGATCTGCTGGCGGACATCGAGGAACTGGTGCGGTTCGAGTCACCGTCGTCGGATCACGATGCGGTGGCGCGCAGCGCCGACCTGGTGGCGGCGGTCGGCCGGCGGCTGCTCGACGCCGAGCCGGAGCGCATCGTGACCGACGGCTGCACGCACCTGCGCTGGCGGTTCGGCGACACGCCGAAGGTGCTGCTGCTCGGCCACCACGACACGGTCTGGCCGCATGGATCCCTTGCCACGCACCCGTTCTCCATCAAGGACGGGGTGTTGCGCGGGCCGGGCTGCTTCGACATGAAGACCGGCCTGGTGATGGCCCTGCACGCCGTCGCGGCGCTGGAGGACCGGGACGGCGTGTCGATCCTGATCACCGGTGACGAGGAGCTCGGCTCGCTGCGGTCCCGCGCGTTGATCGAGGAAGAGGCGCGGGGCTGCGCGGCGGCGTTCGTGCTGGAGGCGTCCGGGCCGGGCGGGGCGTTGAAGACCCGCCGCAAGGGCACGTCGATCTACCGGATCGTGGTGGCGGGCAAGGCTTCCCACGCCGGGCTGGAGCCGGAGAAGGGGATCAACGCGGGGATCGAGATCGCCCACCAGATCCTCGCGGTGTCCAAGCTGGGCGATGCCGGCCGCGGCACCACGGTCGTGCCGACGGTGCTCAGCGCCGGCACCACGTCGAACACCGTGCCGGCGGAAGCCGTGGTCTCGGTGGACGTCCGGGCCTGGGATCGGGACGAGCAGGTTCGGGTGGACGAGGCCATCCGGCGGCTGACGCCCGTGCTCGACGGGGCTGAGGTTCGCATCGAGGGCGGCATCAACCGGCCGCCGCTGGACACGGCGTCGTCGGCCGAGCTGTTCCGGCTGGCGTCTGGCTTGGCCACCGAGCTCGGGCTCGGCGAGCTGCCGGAGACGGCCGTCGGCGGCGCTTCGGACGGCAACTTCACCGCCGGGGTGGGCATTCCGACGCTCGACGGCCTCGGCGCGGTCGGCGACGGCGCGCATGCCGACCACGAGCACGTGATCGTGGAGGAGATCCCGAAGCGGACGGCGCTGCTCGTCGCCCTGCTCAAGGCCGTCCTAGGTTCGCGTTGACGAATCGGCCGGCGCGTTTTCGTGCGGCACGACGAACACACGCGCCGGCCGGCGGCCGAGGATGGTCGCCGTGACGGTGATCCGTGAAGTGACCGAGGTGGCCGACCTGGTGGCGGTGGCCGACCTCTTCGCGTCGATCTGGGGACGAGCGGACCGGCCGGTCGCGCCGGAACTGCTGCGGGCCATGGCCGTGACCGGCAACTACGTGGCCGCCGCGAGCGAGGACGGCGTGCTCACAGGCGCGAGCTTCGGGTTTCTCGGGCACGACGGCCTGCACAGCCACATCACCGGCGTGATCGGGGCCGGCCAGGGCATCGGGTACGCGTTGAAGCAGCACCAGCGGGAGTGGGCGCTGCGCCACGGGCTGAAGACGATCTCCTGGACGTTCGACCCGCTGGTGCGCCGCAACGCGCACTTCAACCTGGCCAAGCTCGGCGCTCGGCCGGTGAGCTACCTGCCCGACTTCTACGGCGCGATGCCCGACGCCATCAACGGGGCCGACAAGTCGGACCGGTTGATGGTGCACTGGGATCTCGTGGGTGGTCCCCAGTGGACTGAACCTGGCCCGGGTGTGCCGGCACTGTCCATAGGGGACGATGGGGAACCTTTGGAGGGCAAGGCCGACGGGCCGGTTTTGCTCATCGCGACCCCGCCCGACATCGAGGCGCTGCGTCGGACGGACCCGGCACTGGCCCGGTCCTGGCGGTCCGCGTCCCGCCAGATTCTGGGCGGCCTGCTGGACGACGGCGCCGAGGTGGTCGGCTTTGAACAAGGCGCGTACGTGATCGTGAGGGAGCAACAGTGAAGATCAGTGGCGTTGAGCTGCTGCGGCTGCGGATGCCGCTGGTGTCGCCGTTCCGCACGTCCTTCGGCACGCAGGAAGCACGGGAGATCCTCGTGCTGCGCGTGATCACGCCGACGGCCGAGGGCTGGGGCGAATGCGGCGCGCTGCTCGACCCGGTCTACTCCTCCGAATATGTCAACGGCGTGGCGGACGTGCTGCGGACCTACCTCGTCCCGACTTTGCTGCGCGCGGGCGACATCTCCGCGCATCAGGTCGCGCCGCTGCTGGCGAAGTTCAAGGGCCACCGGATGGCCAAGGCCGCCCTGGAAACCGCCGTCCTCGACGCGGAACTCCGCGCGCACGACATGCCCCTTTCGGTCGCGCTCGGGTCCACAAAGGACTCTGTGGACTGCGGGGTGTCGGTCGGCATCATGGATTCCGTGCCGCAGCTGCTCGACGCGGTCGCCGGCTACCTCGACGAGGGCTACGTCCGGATCAAGCTCAAGATCGAGCCCGGCTGGGACGTCGAGCCGGTCCGCGCGGTGCGGGAGCGCTTCGACGACGACGTGCTGCTCCAGGTCGACGCCAACACCGCCTACACCCTGGCCGACACCCAGCGGCTGGCCCAGCTCGACCCGTTCAACCTGCTGCTGATCGAGCAGCCGCTGGACGAGGAGGACGTGCTCGGACACGCCGAGCTGGCCCGGCACATCCGGACCCCGATCTGCCTGGACGAGTCCATCGTCTCCGCGCAGTCGGCCGCGGCGGCGATCAAGGTCGGCGCGTGCCGGATCGTCAACATCAAGCCGTCGCGGGTCGGCGGCTACCTGGAGGCTCGGCGTATCCACGACGTCTGCGAGGCGAACGGTGTTCCGGTGTGGTGCGGCGGCATGCTCGAGACCGGCATCGGGCGGGCGGCCAACGTGGCGCTGGCAGCGCTACCGGGCTTCACCCTGCCCGGCGACACCTCGGGCTCCAGCCGCTACTACCGCACCGACATCACCGAGCCGTTTGTGCTGGTCAACGGCCAGTTGCCGGTGCCGGCCGGGCCCGGCATCGGCGTGACGCCGATCCCGGAGCGGTTGGCCGAGGTCACGACGGCCCGTGAGTTCGTCCGAGCCGACGAATTTGCCGGGTGAATCCCGTCGATCGGCACTAACGGGCCGGCGGACCGGAGGGTTACGGTCGGACGATGCCGACCAGCATCGCGCGCGTGCTCGACGACCTGGGTGACGTGCTGCTGGAGCCGATCGCCGGGGTGCGGCGGCAGCAGCTCGGCGGCGTGGTCATCCACGACCCGCAGGACAGCTCGGACTTTCCCGAGCAGGCGATCGTGCTCGGCGTCGGTGTCCAGGACGTCGCCGAACTGCTGGTCGCGCACGGTCGCCGCGGTGTCCAGGCCCTGGTGATCAGGGGGCCGGTCGAGGCGACGCCGGCGGTCCGGCGGGCCGCCGAGGAGTCCGGGGTCGCGCTGCTGGGGCTGGCTGACGGCGCGTCCTGGGCGCAGCTCGCCGCGCTGCTCCGGACGCTGCTGGCCGAGGGCGAGATCGGCGCGCCGGAGCCGGCCGAGGACCTGTTCGCCGTGGCCAACGCGATCGCGGCGCTGCTGGACGCGCCGGTGACGATCGAGGACCCCGCCTCGCGCGTGCTGGCCTTCTCGGGCCGGCAGGACGAGGCCGACGAGTCCCGGGTGGAGACCATCCTCGGCCGTCAGGTGCCGGCTCGTTTCACTCTGGCGTTGAAGCGCAACGGCGTGTTCGACCGGCTGCACCGCGAGCGTGAGCCCGTCTACATCGATCTTGCTGCTCAGGAGGCCGCGGCGGGTCTGCCGCGGGTGGCCGTTGCCGTCCGGGCGGGCACCGAGGTCTTGGGCTCGATCTGGGCGGCCGTGCGTGAGCCGCTGAGCGAGGAGCGCACGCGGGCCCTGGTCGATGCGACGAAAGTCGTTGCGCTGCACCTGCTGCGGCTGCGCGCCGGGGCGGACGTCGAACGCCGGCTGCGCACCGATCTCGTCAGCACCGCGCTGGAGGGCGGGGCCGCCGCGCCGGAAGCGGTGGTACGACTGGGTTTGCTCGGCCGGCCCGCGGTGGTGCTGGCCATGGGACTCGTGTCCGGCGAGGACGACGATGCCGGCCGGACCGCGGACGGCCAGCGGTTCGCCGACGCACTGGCAGTGCACCTGGCGGCAGTCCAGCCAAGATCGGCGGTCGCGCTGCTGGGTGAGGTGGCGTACGCCATCGTGCCCGTAGAGGAGAACTCTCGGGAGCGATCGATCCGCCTCGCGGAGGGATTCCTGGCCCGCATGGGCGAACGGGTCGCCGCGGTGATCGGCATCGGGCCGCCGGCGCTGGATGCGTTCGGGCTCCGGCGTTCTCGCGACGGGGCCGATCGTGCGCTGCGGGTCCTGCTGACCGAGGGCGGCTGTCGTCGAGTGGCCACTGTGGACGATGTGCACATCGATGCGTTGTTGTTGGAGCTCAACGACCTCATGGCCGCGCGCGGCGACACCGTCGCCGGGCCGATCGCCCGATTGCAGGCCTACGACGCCCGTCACAATGCCGAACTGGTTCGGACGCTGCGCTGCTGGCTGGACGCGTTCGGCGACGTCACCGCCGCGGCCGCCGCGGCCTACGTGCACGTCAACACCTTCCGCTACCGGCTCAAGCGGGTCACCGAGGTCGGCGAGATCGACCTCGACGACAGCGGGCAGCGGTTCGCGGCCATGCTCCAGCTTCGTTTGACACACCTAGGGGAAGGCGTGGAATGACGCGACGTTCGCAGATCGACGACCTGTACGACGTGACGATCCCGGCGCAGTCGGTGCTGTCGCCGGACGGCAGCAGGATCGTGTACGTGCTGCGCACCACCGACCGTGAGGAGGACCAGCTCGTCCGGCAGCTGTGGGAGGTCGACACCAGCGGCGGCGAGCCACGGCGGATCACCCAGGGCCCCAAGGACTCCTCGCCCGCGTGGTCGCCGGACGGCACGAAGATCGCCTTCCTGCGCGACGACCAGGTGTGGCTGCTGGAGACCGGCGAGCCCCGGCAGCTGACGACGTTGCCGCTGGGCGCGGGCGCACCGAGGTGGAGCCCGGACGGCACGAAGATCGCGTTCACCGCCGTCGTGGGCCCGGCGGAGTCGACCGCGCCGATCGTGGTGAACCGCCTGGACTACAAGTTCGACGGTATCGGCCTTTTCGGGGAGAAGCGCCGGCACGTGCACGTGCTGGACGTCGAATCCGGCGACGTCCGCCAGGTCACCTTCGGCGACTGGCATGCCAGTGCCCCGGCCTGGTCGCCCGACGGCACGCAGCTGGCCTTCGCTGCCGCCCGTGACGACAACTTGGACCTGAATTTCCGTTCCGCCGCCTACGTTGTCAAGATCGGCGGCGAACCCCGGCTGGTCGGCACGGCCGAGGGCTCCTGCTCGACCGTCGGCTGGACCGCCGACGGCACCGCGCTGCTGGTCGTCGGTCGGACGAACACCGAGATCGGCACTGCGCGGCTGCTCCGCGTTTCGCTGGACGGCGAGACCGTCGACCTCACGGAACCCTTGGACCGCACCGTGTTGACCGGTGAGCCCGGCTATCCGGGTGGGCTGCCGCAGTCCATCGGCGACACCGTGTACTTCACCGCCCGGGACCGCGGCTGCACCCATCTGTACGCCCTACGAGACGGCGAGATCCGAAAGATCCTGGGCAGCGCCGGAACCGTGGTGTTCGAGATGAACGCGGTCGGCGGCAAAGCCGCCGTCGTGCTGACCACGCCGACGTCGTACGGCGAGGTCGTGGTGGTCGACCTCGAGAGCGGCGACGTCGACAAGCTGACCGCCCACGGCGCCAACGACATCGAGTTCTTTGCCCACGAGCACCGGGAATTCACCATTTCCGACGGCACGGTCGTGCACGGTATGCTGCTGCGCGACCCGTCGCGGAAAGGCCCGCTGCCACTGTTGCTGGACATCCACGGCGGCCCACACAACGCCTGGACCGGCGCGGCCGACTACATCCGCGGATATCAGCAGGTGCTGGCCGCGCGCGGCTGGGCTGTGCTGCTGCTCAACGTGCGTGGCAGCGATGGCTACGGCGAGGAGTTCGTGACCGCGGCCCTCGGCGCCTGGGGAACGGCTGACGGCAAGGATTTCCTTGAGCCGCTGGACCAACTGGTCTCCGAAGGCATCGCCGACCCCGACCGGCTGGCCGTCACCGGCTACAGCTACGGCGGCTACATGACATGCTATCTGACCAGCCGTGACAACCGCTTCGCGGTGGCCGTCGCCGGCGGGGTCGTGGCCGACACGATCAGCATGGCCGGCACCTCCGATTCCGGGCACTGGCTGACCGCGCTCGAACGGGCCGGCGTGGAATCCTCGCCGCTGACCTACGTCGACAATGTCCGTACGCCCACGCTGATCCTGCACGGCACGGCCGACGAGCGCTGCCCGGTCGGACAGGCCGAGCAATGGTTCTCGGCGCTGCGGACCCGTGGCGTGCCAACACAAATGGTGCTCTATCCGGGCGCATCGCACGGATCCGTGTTCATCGGCAAGCCGTCCCACCACATCGACTACAACCGGCGGGTCGTCGACTGGCTGGAGCAGCGGGCCCCGATCCGCGCCGACCACTGGCGGCGGCGACTGGCCGAGCTGGCCGTCAAACACAGCATTCCCGGTGCGGCACTGGGCATTCTGCGCGGTGACGAGGTCGTGACGGTCAGCGCCGGCGTGTTGAGCAAGGCCACCGGCGTGCCGGTCACGGACGACTCGGTGTTCCAGATCGGCTCCATCACCAAAACCTGGACCGCCACGCTGGCCATGCAGCTCGTCGACGAGGGCCGGCTCGACCTGGACGCTCCGGTCGTCGACGTGCTGCCGGAGCTTCGACTGTCCGATTCGGACGTTGGCAAGCAGGTGACGCTGCGGCATCTGTTGACCCACACCAGCGGCATCGACGGCGACGTGTTCACCGACACCGGCCGTGGCGACGACTGCGTGGCGAAATACGTCGACCGGCTCGACGAAGCCGCGCAGGTGCACCCGCTCGGCGCGACTTTGTCGTACTGCAACTCGGGTTTCGTGCTCGCCGGCCGGATGATCGAGGAGCTCACCGGGAAGACCTGGGATGGCGCGCTCAGGGAACGACTGATCGACCGGCTCGGGTTGAAGCGCACCGTCACCCTGCCCGAGGAGGCGATCCTGCTCAGCGCGGCCATCGGGCACGAGGCCCCGGCCGGCCAGGAACCCCAGCCGGTGGACACTTTCCTGCTGCCGCGATCGCTCGGCCCGGCCGGCTTGATCACCGCCTCCGCGGCCGATGTGCTGGCCTTCGCCAAGCTGCACCTGACCGGCGGCCTCGCGCCGAACGGCGAGCCCCTGCTCAGCGAGTCCTCGGCTGCCGTCATGACCGAGCGGCACGCCGAGCTGCCCAACAAGTACGTTTTCGGCGACTCGTGGGGCCTGGGCTGGATGCGCTTCGACTGGGACGGCCACCTCGCCGTCGGGCACGACGGCGGCACCCGCGGACAGTCCGCCTACCTGCGGATCGTGCCCGAACTCGGCCTGGCCGTCACGCTGCTCACCAACGGCGACAACGCCATGGACCTCTACCAGGAGCTGTTCCGGGAGCTTTTCGCCGAAATCGCCGGCATTTCCCTGCCGCCGGTCGTCGAACCGCCGGCCGTGCCCGTCGATGTCGATGCCGGCCCGTACTTCGGGACGTACGAACGGGCCGGCAGCCGCATCGAGATCTTCGCCGGCGACCACGGCCCGCGGATCCGCAACACCGTCACCGGGACCATGGCTGAGATCATGCCCGAGCCGGTCACCGAGCACGACCTGATCCCGGTCACCGACACCCTGTTCGTCGCCCGTTCCGACGGCAGGCAGTGGTGGACGCCGATCGTGTTCTTCAGCCTGCCGACCGGTGAGCCGTACATGCAGATCAGCGTGCGGACCTATCCGAAGGTGGACTGAGCAACGCAGTGGGCGGGGAGGACGTCACCTGCCGTCCTCCCCGCCCAGTACCGCGCGCATTCACACTAGCTCAGCGTGACCGCCGTGTCGTCGACGACGAACGAGGTCTGCAGCGAGCTGTCCTCCGACGCGCTGAACTTCAGCGCGAGGGTCGAGCCGGCGAACGACGAGACGTCGATCGTCTTCAGGACGTAGCCGCTGGCCTTGTTGAGGTTGGAGTAGGTCGCCAGCGTGGTCGTGCCGCCGGTGACGGTGAGCTTGTCGAACTGGGTCGTCGTGGTGGTCTCGGCCGAGTCGATGTGCAGCCAGAACGTCAGCGTGGCCTTGCAGCCGGCCGGGATGGCCACCGACTGGGACAGCGTGTCGGTGTGGGTGGTGCCGTAGCCGTCCATCCACGCGTTCCAGGTGCCACCGTGGGTGGGCTGGGACGGCGCGTTCTGCCCGATCACGCCGGCCGTCGAGGCCCAGACCGTGGCGCCGGACTCGAAGCCGGGGTTGCCGAGCTTCTGCCCGCTGCACCCGCCGGTGGTGCCGACCGTCCACGAGAACGAGGCCGAGCCGCTGTGGCTGGCGCTGTCCGTGGCGGTCACCGTGACGTTGCTGTTGCCGGCGGTGGTCGCGGTGCCGGAGATGACGCCCGTGGAGGCGTTGATGCTCAGGCCGGCCGGCAGGCCCGTGGCGGACCAGGTGTACGGCGCGTTGCCGCCACTGGCCGACAGCGGGAGGTTGACCGCGGCACCGGTCGTGGTGGACTGGTTGCCCGGGTTGGACACGGTGACCTGGCCGGTGGCGCTGCACGTCGGGTCGCCCGACTGCGCCGGCACGGAGATCGCGTCCCACGCCGCCTTGACGGTGTTGAACTCGGTGCAGCTACCCGGGAACAGGTTCTTGGCCGCGGTCAGCGTCCAGGTCCGGTACTTCAGGTAGGAGCTGCCGGTCGTCTTGAGCAGCATCGCGTTGTAGAAGATCTTCACCGCGTTCTGCACGCCGAGGCCGGTGACCGTGGAGCTGTTGCACGTGGTGCTGGTCGGCTGGCCGTTGGTCGGGTTCGTGCCCTCGGCCAGCAGGTAGAACCAGTGGTTGCCGGGGCCGGCGGCCGCGTGCACCTCGGTGCTCGGGATGGAGCTGTCGTAGCAGTTCTTGTCGCCGAGCGCCGACGGGTTGTACATGTTGCGGATCGGGCCGGTGCCGACCAGGTTGATCTGCTCGCCGACCAGGAAGTCGGGCACGTCGTAGGGCGAGGGCTCGTTGGCGAACCACTCGGTGGACGCGCCGAACACGTCGGCCACGAACTCCTGGGTGCCGTTGCCGGAGATGCCACCCGGGGTGTGGTCGTCGATGCCGTGGCCGTGCTCGTGGGCCACCACGTCGATCGAGCCGATCCACTGGTTGTTCGAGTTGTGGCCGATCTGGACCTGGCTGCCGTCGTAGAAGGCGTTCTCGTCGGCCAGGCCGACGCGGATCGGCCAGCCGCCGCCGGCGCCGTCGAAGCTGTTGCGGCCCAGCCACTGGGACAGCATCTTGTTCTCGGTCTGCGCGGCGAACAGCGCGTCGACACAGCCGGTCT
Organism: Kutzneria chonburiensis; assembly: GCF_028622115.1. Classification (NCBI taxonomy): domain Bacteria; kingdom Bacillati; phylum Actinomycetota; class Actinomycetes; order Pseudonocardiales; family Pseudonocardiaceae; genus Kutzneria; species Kutzneria chonburiensis. The sequence continues at coordinate 2,766,490 of NZ_CP097263.1, read as the reverse complement.
CACGGCTGGTCGCGTTGCCGTTGCCCCAGGTGTCCGAGGTCTTGGTGAAGGTGGTGTTGTTGGCCGCGTCCTGGCAGCTGACGTTGGTCAGCACCGGGTCCTTGAGCGAGAAGTTGCTGCCGGAGTGGGTGGTGTCCAGGTGGATCGGGTTCGGGCCGTTCCAGGCGGCCGTTCCGTCGCCGTGCAGCACGTGCTCCTGGGTGTGCAGCACCTTGCCGCTGGCTGCGTCGACGACGACGTCCAGCTTGCTGGCCTCGCCGTCACGGGTGCCGGTCACCGTGCTCTGCCACGCAAGGGCAGGGTGCCCAGCGCGAAGGTCACGAGTTGCGCGGCGCCGACACTGTCCACCTTGGACATCTCGCCGCGGGCGATGCTCTCGGCCTGCTTGGCGGTCAGCTTCGGCGAGGTCGAGGCGAGGTTGATGGTCGAGTCCTGGGCCACCGTGGTGGCCACGACCTGGCCGGTGGAGTTGGTGGCGACCACGAAGTCGCCGCCGACCACCGGCAGGCCCTTGTACGTGCGCTGGTAGGGCACGTACTTCAGCCCGTTGGTCGAGGAGATGGTGCTCTGCTGGACGAAGGCGTCGTCGGCGCTGGCGTGCAGCGCGGCGGGCCGGGAGGCGACGAGACTCTGGGCCGCGTTGACGGCCATCGCGTCGGCGGTGAGCGGGTTCGCCATCGGCGCCGTGGTCGGCTGCGCCTGGGCGGCTGTGCTGGTGGTGACCGCGGCGACCAGCAGGCCGGCCGCGACGACAACGGTGGAACGTCTCAGGAACATCGGCAGTTCTCCTCCGAGCAGGGGCTGTCGCGGTCCGGGTCGCGGACCGCTTTCGCAGAGGTGGAAGGTGTCGACCGCGGACCAGGATCAGGGCTCGGGCAAGCGGGAGCAACCGACGAAGGTAGTGAACTTTGCATGAATCGCCTGAACGGCCTTATTGCGACGTACGGGTATCGGCCGCTCAGGCGATGTGACTCTCAGTTTATTACTGTGTAGAACAAAACCCTTTTCTAGGCCGACTTGGCTACCGCGTCGAGGATCAGCTCGGTCACGGTGTCGGCCCGCGACAACGCGAGCAGGTGCGAGCCGTCGATCTCGACAACGGTCGAGCCGGCCCGCTGCGCGCCGAAACGTTGGACGGTCGGATGTATCGCCCGGTCGGCGCTTGCCACGGCGTGCCATGACGGCAGCGTCTTCCAGCCGACCGGCCCGGACTTCTCGCCGAGCGCGGCGGCGGCGATCGGCCGCTGGCTCACCGCGAGCACGTCGGTCACGTCCTCGGGCAGGTCGGCGGCGAGCACGTGCCGGAAACCCTCCGGGCTGAGATAGAAGTCCTCGCCGACCGGGCGCAGGTGCGGGCCGAGCTCGGAATCAGGGAACTGTGCGGCCATCTCCAAGACGCTTTCGCCTTCGTCGGGCACGAATGCGGCGATGTGCACCAGGGCTTTGACATTTGACGTTGTCGGGGCGGCGGCGCCGATCACCGCGCCGGCGTAGGAATTGCCGACCAATACGACCGGGCCGGGGATGGCGGCGACCGTCGCGGCGACGAAGGCGGCGTCGGTGGCCAGGCCGCGCAGGGGAGTGGCGACGGCCTGCGCGGGCACGTCGGCGGCGCGCAGCCGCCGGATCACGCCGGCCCAGCTGCTCGTGTCGGTGAAGGCGCCGTGCACCAGCACCGCGGTGGGGTTCATCTTCTGGTCCTCCGGGATCAGCGAGAGAAAGAACGTTCGTTCTGCTGGTGACGCACGGTAGGGGTGGGTGATGTGCGCCGTCAAGGGTTGAGCAGAAAGAACGGTCGTTCTGTAGGCTGATTCCCATGAGCGAGGCCCCACGCGACCGGCTGCTGCGCACCGCGGCCCGGCTGTTCTACGCCGAAGGGATCCGGGCGGTCGGCATGGACCGCCTGGTCGCCGAGGCCGGCGTCACCCGGTCCACCTGCTACCGCCACTTCGCCGGCAAGGACGACCTGGTGCTGGCCTATCTGGACTCGGTCGACCGGCTCATCCGGGAGGCGGTCGCGGTGATCATCGCCGAGCGGCCGCCAGCCGAGGCGCTGTTCGGGATCTTCGAGTTCTACGGCGAGTTCGCCACCGGCGAGGACTTCCGCGGCTGCAACTTCCTCAACGCCGCCGCCGAGCACGCCGACCGGGACAGCCCGCCGCGGCGGCTGATCGCCGCGCACCGGGCCTGGCTGCGCGAGACTTTTCGTTCCCTGCTGACGGAAACCGGACACCCCGCGCCGGATCAGGCCGCCGCCACGCTGGTGCTGCTGCGCGACGGCGCGATGTCCGCGGCCGAACTGGACGATCCCGCGACCGTGCGGGAGACGTTGCTGCACACCGTCGGAGCGGTGATCGCCCCGTAAGTCAACCCGCGATCGTCGTGACCTTGAAGAGGTGAGGATTGCTCCGCTGAAGGCCGCCCCGGGCGTGCGCCCGGGGCGGCCGGAGGTCAGCGAAACCGTCGAATGAGACCCCCGAGTGCCACCGCGCCGATGGCGGCCGCCGCGCCCTGCAAGATGCGACGCTGGCGGTGGGCCTTCGCCCGGGCGTCGGCGTACGGCATGGTGGTGTTGGTGATCATGGCGTGCAGCGGCATCCACCGGTGCCGCAACACCTTCTCCAGCACGACGTCGCACGCCTTCTCCAGCCGCACGCCGGGGGAGCGCACGGTGTCGCGGAGCTCGGCGAAGTTCTGCCGGGACATCTCGGCCAGCGCGTCGGTGTGCGGCTTGCGGCGCTGGTAGAACCGCTCGACGGCGGCCCGAGGCGAATCCGGCCGCGCGGCGAAGGAGTCGGCCAGCTCGAGACCGTCCTCGAAGGCGGCGTTCATGCCCTGGGCCAGGAACGGGTACACGGCATGGCAGGCGTCGCCGATGAGCACGACCTTGCCGTCGTGGTGCCAGGGCGAGGTCCGCGTGGTGACCAGCTTGAACGTCGGCTGGTCGAGGAAGACCTTGCCGACATCGGGCACCAGGTCCAGCACGTCCGGGAAGAGCTCCCGGAACAGCGACTCGACGTCGTCCGAGGTGCGGAGCGCGTCGAAGCTGCGCGGCCCCTCGAACGGCAGCACGCAGGAACAGGTGAAGGAACCGTCGAGGTTGGGGTGGGCGAACATCATGGTCTCGCCCCGCGGCCACAGGTGGAAGACGTCGTCGGCCATCCGGTGACTGCCGTCGGCCGCGGCCGGGATGTGCAGCTCCCGCCAGCCCCAGTCGAGGAACTCCTGGTGGAAGTCGGCCCGCTCGTCCCGCTGCATGTGCTTGCGCACCACCGAGAACGCCCCGTCGGCCCCGACGATGACATCCGGAGTAACGGTGAAGGCGTTACCCGACTCGGAGACGAAGTCGGCGGCCGGCAGGTCCTTGTCGATGCCGACGCACCGGGTGTCGAACACGAACCGCACGTTGGCCGACCGGGTGGCGGCCTCGATGAGCTGCACGCCGAGATCATGGCGCTGGATGGCCAGGATGCCGCCGTCGCCGTACGTGGAGAAGCGCAGCGACTTGTCCTGGTTGTGCACCAGGCGGCCGCGCATCGGCGACACGTGCCGGGTGATCTCCTGCCGCAACCCCAGGCGCTCCAAGGCTTTCAGCCCACGTTCGGACAGCCCGAGGTTCATCGAGGTGGTGTGCACGGCGTTGACCCGGGGATCGGGCCGCCGCTCGTACACGGTCACCGTGTGGCCCTGCCGGCCGAGGGCGAGCGCCAGGAACGCCCCGGCCATGCCCGCCCCGACCACCACGAATTCCACTACTGCTCCTTGGTCTTGACGACGACGTGCACCTGGTCGACGGCCTTCTCCGCCAGCTCGACCGCCTCGGCGGCGGTCGGCGCGAGCACCATCACCGAGCCGATCCGGTCCCACGAGCTGCGCAGCTCCCGTACGGGATCGCCGACACCCGGCCCCATGCCGAAGCTGACCACGCCGGGCAGTTCCCTGGCGGCGTCGAGGCCGTCGATGCTGATGATCTCGCCCGGCGGCACCTGCATGAACCGCACCGCGGCGGCTTGCGGTGCCACGGTTGGCATCTCCGGCGGCTCGAGGCCGCGCATCACCGAGAAGTAGCGCTCGCCGATCGGGTCCTCGTAGGCCCGTTCGATCATTTCGATGATGCCGTCGCCCGGGAAGCGGCCGGCGCACTCCACGAGATACGGCGTGTCGTCGTCGCGCACGATCCACTCGCAGTGCACGACCCCGGAGCCGAACGCGACGGCCCGCAGCACGGCCAGCGTGCTCGCGACCAGCTTGTCCCTCAAGGCCAACGAGATATCGGCCGGCAGCACGTGCCCGAGCTCGATCGGCCGGTCCCCGGGGTAGAGGACCTTGTCCGTCACGTTGGCGAACAGCGACTGGCCGTCCCGGACGACCATCTCCACGCTGTACTCGTGGCCGGCCACGTACTCCTCGACCAGCATGCGCACGGCCCGTTCGCGATCCGGCACGAAGATGCCCTCGTCCTGCTGTAGACACGACGCCCACGCCGCCTCGACCTCCGAGGCGTCGTGCAGGACCTGCGTGCCGACCGCGCCCTGCCGGTTGGCCGGCTTCAAGATCACCGGAGCGCCGTGCTCCTCGATGAACGCGGTGACCTCCGCCGGCGAGCCGGCCTCGGTGGACAAGGGATTCGGCACACCGGCGGCCCGGGTCACCTTGCGCAGCAAGGACTTGTCCCGCAGCAGCTCGGCCGCGCCGAGACCGGCCCCCGGCGTGCCGAGCCGCTCGGCCAGCCGGGCGGCGAACGGCGTCGCGTACTCGACCAGCGGCACCACCGCCGACGCGGCGATGTCGGGCCGTCCGACCAGCAGCGTGTCGGCCGCACCGGGCAGCTGGTACTCCCACTCGATGAGCTCCCGCACCAGCTTCGACTCGGCGATGTGCTTGCGGACGTCGCGCTTGCGCACGACATCGGGCTCCTCGACGATGATCAGCGACTGCTCGGGCAGGAACTCGGCCAGTTTGCCCAGCGCGGCCACGAAGCCCACCAGGATGATCGGTCGTTCGGACACGTTCAGCGCTCCTCTACTTCGCGATGCCGAGGCACAGGCCGAATTCGGGGGTGCCGCCCAGCAGGTGGGCGCCGCCGGACTGGAGGATCCGCTCCTGCGCGAACAGGTGCTGGCACATCGTCGTGGTGTCCCGCAGCCAGCGGTCCATCGGCGACGAGCGGTGGATCGAGGCGGTCTGGAGCAGGTCGTAGATCCGGGTCACGATCGAGCGCGCGGTCCGGAACGAGTGCAGCCGGGACAGCGGCAGCGCCGCCCGCTCGGTACGGGTGAGGTCGTCCAGTGTGCCGCCGCTGCCCAGGACTTCCTCCAGCCGGGCCAGCGCGCCACGAACCCCGTACCTGGTGGCATTGTAGTCGGCCTCGCACTCGGCGATGATCGTCTGCACCCGGCGGTTGTCGGCCCAGCGGTCCCCGTTGGGATAGCGCCGGGTCTCGGCCAGCTCGCGGACGTGGTCCAGTGCGGCCCGGGCGACCCCCAGCGGCACGCCGGGCAGACAGCGCATGAACGTCTCGGGTTCCGTTCGAGGGCTGGAGTGGTCGCGCAGCTCGCTGAACACCAGCGTGTGCTCCTGCGGCACGAACACGTCGGTGATCGTGTAGTCGCAGCTGCCGGTGCCGGACAGGCCGGTGGTCTCCCAGTTGTCGATCAGGCTGACGTCCTCACGCCGCACCATGAACAGCCGCGAGTCGTGCGGATCCTTGCCGTCCGGGCTCGGATCGGGCTGCCCGTCGCGGTAGATGAACGCCCCGGAGATCACCCAGTCACAAGTGGTGACGCCGCTGCCGAAGGTCCAGCGTCCGGTCAGCCGGTAGCCGCCGGGCACCCGCTCGGCCCGGCCGACCGGGAACAGCGCGCCGGCGGTGATCATGTCCAGGCTGGGGAACATCTCCTTGGCCACCGCGTCGTCCAGGTAGCGGGCGAAGTGGCCGGTGTGCGCGCAGACCTCGGCCGTCCAGGCCGCCGAAGCGTCCCCGTAGGCCAGCGCCTCGACGATCTCCAGCTCTTCCAACGAGGTCAGGTCGGGCCCGCCCCAGGCGTTGGTGAACCCGGCCTGGTAGATCCCTGTGTCCCGCAGCTTCTCCACGAGGTCCTCGGGCAGGTGCCGGGTCCGCTCGATCTCCGCCGCCCGTTCGCGCAGCTCCGGGGCCAGCGCCTTGGCCCGGGCCAGTATCTCCGCGGCGGTCAGCGTCGCCTCGGATGCGATGGTCATCAGGTCGCTCCTCACGCGTCGGTGTCCAGCAGGCCGGCCGGCATCTCGAAGGCCGCGTCGGGTTTGGGCGGCCCGATCGGCTCGGCGTCGACCTCGACCATGGCCGAGGTCTCGACCAGTCTTTGGCGGCAGGTCGTCACATCGGCGGCCTCGCACACCACGAACGAATGGCGCGCGAGGTAGCCGCCGGGCGGCAGCCGCAGCGTGGTGCCCGGGTCGACCATCGGCGACGCCGTGACCAGCCCTTCGGTTTCTGTCGGCACGGTCACTTTCCGCACCACACAGTCTTCTGCCGGCAGTCCGAACCGGATGCCGGCCACGGACCGCTTGGTCGGCGTGATGTCCGGACGCTGCCCGGTGGCCACGTCGAACAGCACCTCGCCGGAGTCGATGCCGGTGGCGATCTTGCCCAGCAGCGGGATCAGGTCGCCGCCGACCCGGCCGTTGATCTCGATCACCACCGGGCCGTCAGCGGTCAGCCGCAGCTCGCTGTGGGTGATGCCGTCCTCGATGCCCAGCGCGCGGTGTGCCCGGGCCAGCGTGTCGATCACCGTCTCGTCGACCAGCAGCGGGTCGGCCGCGTCGACGACGTGCCCGATCTCCTCGAAGTACGGGTGCTCGCCGCTTTCCTTGCGGGCCAGGAACATCGGCAGGTACTCGCCCTTGTGCACGGCCCCGTCGACGCTGACCTCCGGCCCGTCGGCATAACCCTCCACAATGGCCTGTGCGCCGTAGATGCCCTGATCCACCTCGCTGGCCGCCAGCGCCACGGCGAACGCGGCGTCGAACTCCGACTCGTCCCGAGCCAGCACCACGCCGATGCTCGCACCCAACGCCCGCGGCTTCACGACGACCGGAAAGCCAATAGCCTCAGCGGCTTTCCTCGCCTCGACCGGATCGGCGGTCATGGTGTACCCAGGCTGCGGCAGACCGGCGGCGGTCAGCAGGTCGCGGGTGCGGTGCTTGTCCCGGCAACCGTGCACGCCGGCCAATCCCAGTCCCGGCACGCCGAACTCGGCCGCCAGCTCGCCGGCCGTCAGCACGAGCGGCTCGTCCCAGCACATCAGCCCGACGATCTTTTCGCGCGCGGCGACCTTGCGGGCCTCGGCGATCATCACCGCCGGGTCGAACACGTCGGCCAGCACGATCTCGTCGAAGTACTGCTGCTGCCAGGTCGGCTTGAGATTGTTGAGCAGCACCAGCCGCAGCCCGGCGGCCCGGGCCCGGCGGTGGACGGACTCGACCAGGTACTCGCGGTAGTAGCGCAGTCCGCTGCCGATCACCAACAGGGTGCTCATGCGACCGCCTCCTCCGCGATCACCGTTTCCGGCTTGTCCTCCTTGACCTTGATGCCGCCCCAGGCCAGCGCGCCGGTGATGACGGCAAGCACGGTCAGCACCGGGAACCACACGCTGCCCAGCGCGGTCCAGGCCAGCACACCGAGAATCGGCCCGAGCGCCTGGGCCAGACCCATGACCGAGCTGGTGACGCCCAGGTAGCGGGCCCGGTAGCGGGCCGGCACCTTGGCCGGCCGGGCGAACATGGTCGGGCCGGACATCATCAGCCCGCCGGTGAACATCGCGGCGCTGATGATCACGACCGCCGCGTTGCCGGCGGACAGCCCCCAGCCGAGGAAGGCCAGCCCGAACACCACGTGGCCGAGGAACACCGCCAGCGACGGCGGCCATTTCACGATGTACGAGGTGACCTTCAGCTCGCAGGTGATCAGCACGATGCCCGAGGTGGCCAGCACGAAGCTGTACAGGTCGGTGGACAGCCCGTCGGCGACGATCTTCAACGGCAGCGCCACCGTGTACTGGGCGTACACCACGGTGCCGATGAACACCGCGGCCAGGTACATCAGGAACCGGCCGTCCCGGGCCAGCACGCTGTAGGCCGACCCGCGAGACGCGTTCTCGCCCGGCGCCGGCTTCTCCTCCTCGGGCGCGACCACGTTGGGCAGCAGCGCGAAGGCCAGCAGCGAGTACAGCAGCGCCGTCGCACCGTCCACATAGAACAGCAGGTCCCAGTTCACCGCGATGAACACGGTGGCCAGCAGGGCCGCGCCGGCCGCGCCCGCGTTGAGCGCGATGCGCATCATGGAGAAGGACATGACCTGGAACTTCTCCGGCATCAGCTCGGCCAGCATCACCGAGGCCGCCGGCCGGTAAGCCTGCGTGACCAGCCCGGCCAGGCCGACGTCCAGGATGACCAGCCAGAACGTGCCCGGTCCTGACAGCAGTGGGATCAACGCCACCAGCGGCCCGGACGCGGCCATGGCCAGCCCGATGGTGAACCGGGTGCCGAGCCGGTGCGCGAGCTCGCCGCCGAGCGTGCTGCCGATGATCGCGCCGACCGCGTAGGCGACCAGGCCGACACCGGCCAGCTCGGCCGACACGCCGCGGTGCACCAGATACAGCAGCAGGAAGGACTGGACGAACGCGCCCAGCTGGTTGAGCAGCATGCCGCCGAGCAGGTACCGGATCGACGCCGGCGTCGCCCTGATCGCGGCGAGCACGCCGTCGGACGCCCTGTCGTTCATCCTGTCGCCTCCATGGCTTCGACGATCGTGTGTACTACGAGTGGTGCGGCGGCGAATCCCGAGCCGCCGCAGGCGGGACGGACCCACAGGCCCGGCCCGACGTGGTTGAGCAGTGCCCCGCCGGTGTCGGGATCGGCGGCGTAGTGGCATTCCTTGGCCGCCACCACCTGGTAGCGCTCCATTTCGGACAGAATCGGCTCGGTGAGCAGCCGGTCGATCCAGTGCTTGCTGTCGCCGGCGACCGTCGATTCCACGTGCCGGCAGACCAGGTCGGAGCTGATCTTGAGCAGCGTGCCGTCGCCCGGCGGCAGCAGCCAGGCCCGGCAGTCCGCGCCCAGCCCGCCGACCCCGGGCGCGTGCTCCCACCACGCCGCCAGATCGGCCGGCGGCCGCAGATAGACCATGGTCTGCCGGTACAGCGTCACCGGAACGTCGACCAGCTCACGGCTCCACGGCCCGGCCGCCACCACCACGACGTCCGCGCCGAGCGCCGTGCCGTCCACAAGGGACACCCAGTGCTCGGCGACGAACTTCACCGTGCTCTCCGGCCTGACCGTGACCATCGGGTGACTCTTCAGCCACGCCGCCGCGGCGTCCAGGAACCGGTCGGCCAGCAGCACTCCCGCGTCGGCATCCAGCACACCGACCGTGCCGGCCGGAAACCGGACGTGCGGCAACTTCTCCGGATCGACCACGGTCAGCGAGCCGGTCTCGGGTAACGGCCAGGCCGTTACTATCCCGACCTGCCGGAAGAACCGCGTACCCAGCAACGACTCCAGCGCCAGCCAGCGTCGCCGGGCGTCGGCCATCTGGGCCGTCATGACCGGATCCCCGGGCCGCTGCACGCGCAGCGCCCGGTGCTGGTCGGCCGACGTGGCGGCCGGGTTGGGGATGGGGCCGCGATCGAGCAGCGTCACGCGGTGTCCCGCCCGCGCGCACTCGATCGCCGTCACCATCCCCGTGACCCCGGCGCCGACGACAACGATGCTGGACATCAGCCGCCGGCCCCGGTCAACCGCGGCAGGGGAGTGGGCGTGATCGTCACAGCGTCCTGGCGGGCCGGGATCGTGGTGTCGGCCAAGGCCGCCGCCGCGAGGTCGATGAGCACCGGCGCGGCGCAGCGGAGGAAGACGTCCACCTCGTGGCAGAGATCGCCGGCGGTCTCCTTGGTCACCCCTGCGGCCATCTGGTCCAACCGCCCCAACTGCTCAGCCATGGTCGACGCCACGGCCGTCAGGCTGAAGCGCCGCACGTTGTAGCCGGCGGCGAAGCGGTCGACCATCCGCTGCGCGGACCGCCGCGACCGCTCGGACACCGGCAGCGCCCCGCGCCCCACCCACGCGTCGACCGCCGCCGCGACCCGGTTCCACGGCCGCACGAGCCGCGTGTCGGTCACGCGAACCAGTGCCTCGCGGGTGAAGTCCGTGCGCTGGAACTCCGGGCTCGTCGCCGACAGGTGGAACCGGATCAGGTCCCGCGGCACCTCGGCCGCCAGCTCCCGCCCCGACACCACATGTCCGCGGCTGGTGGAGAACTTCTCGTTGGCCAGCTCGTAGAAGTCGTTGGTGATGTACTGCGCCGGCACCACGTACTCACCGAGCGCGGTCAACATCGCCGTCCCGACCACGGCGAACGGGTAGGTGGCGTCAAGGCCGGTGAAGTAGACGACCGTCGTCCCGGAATCCTTGCGCCAGAACTCGTCGTCGGACTTGAGCACCGCGCCCCGACGCTCGGCGGCCAGCGCCGTGGTGAACATGCTCCACGGCATGCCCTCCATGTGCGGGTAGATCACCTGGCCCGGCACCTCGGGGAACGGCGCCGGGATGCCCCACGACGTCGGCTGCGTGATCGGGAAGTCGGGCAGCGGCCCGGCCAGCACGTCCTCGATCATCTGGGCCATGTGCGGGCGCATGGTCGTCTTGGCGAAGTAGGCGGTGAGTTCGGCCCGGTACTCCTCGACCGGGAACACCAGGATCTCGGCCTCGCGGGTCTCCAGCGGCTCGTCCGGGTACAGCGTCGACCGCGGGTCGAGCAGATCGCCGGGCGCGACCGGAAGGCCGCAGCTCTCGCAGATGCCGGCATAGCCGGTGGCCAGGCAGAACGGGCAGCCGCCGATCACGTACGCGTCCATCAGGTACTCGCCGGTGCTCGGCAGGTACGGGAAGCGCCAGGTGCGCAGCTTCAGCTTGCCCAGGCTGTGCAGCCGGTCGTAGAAGTCCAGCACCATCTTGGTGAACCGGTCGCCGATACAGCCGAACCCGTCCACCTCGATCCCCATCGCGGCCAGCGTGCGCTCCACCTGCTCGGCCGACCGGACCCGCAGGTGCTCCGGCGACACCCCGAGCTTGCGGGCGGCGGTGACCACATAGTTCTGGGTGAAGTGCATCCCGGTGCCGTACAACGCCTCCCCGCCGGTGGCCCGGGTGTACCGGGTGCACACGTCGGCGGCCAGGAACGGGCCGGCCAGGTGGCCGACGTGCAGGTCGCCGTTGGCCGTCGGCGCGGGCGAGATGATCACCAATCGCTCGGTCATCAGGCGCTCCTCAGCTCGCCGCGACGGGCCAGCAGGTCGTTGACGATGTCCTGGGACCGCCGGGCCAGCACGCTGATCAGCGAGTCGGCGATGCCGTGCGTGGCCTCGTTGACGCCCTGCAGGTACATCGCGCCCCAGGCCGAGTCGCCGAGATCGACCCGGTAGCAGCGGCTGACCGAGATCTCGTCCAGCCCGACCTTGTCGGCCAGATCACGGACCATCGCCGGCATGCGCTTGTCGAAACCGGTGCCGACCAGCACCACGTCGCAGCGCAACTCCTCCACCTTGCCGGAGGTCCGGTCGCGCAGGTCCAGCACCACCTCGTCGTCCTCGACCCGCGCCCCGACCACCTCGGTCAGCGGCCGCACGCGTGACCGCTCCTGCCCGACGCCGCGCTGCTGGTACAGCATGGTGTAGATCTGCTCCAGCATCGGCGGGGCCAGGCCGGCGTAGTTGGTCAGGTGCATCTCGTCCAGGATCTGGGCGCGGACCTCGGGCGGGCTGTCGTAGAAGACGTCCACAAAGGACGGATAGAACAGCTCGTTGACGAACTTGCTGGTCTGGTAGTTCTGCAGGCCGATCGACCGCACCACCATGGTCAGCTCGCTGTTGGGCAGGTTCTGGTGCAGGGCCATGAACATCTCGGCCGCGGACTGCGCCCCGCCGACCACCACCGCCCGCAGCGGCGCGTCGGCCGGTAACTCAGCGATTCTGGTCCGGTACTGTGCGCTGTGGATGATCCGGTCGGCCGGCAGGTCGGCGAACACCGCCGGGACGTGTCGGTCCCGGCCCCCGCCGACGACCAGGTCCCGGCAGCGAATCGTGTCGCCGCCGTGCAGCGTGACCCGCCAGCCCGTGATCGATCCGTCCCCGTCCCGGGTCGGCTCGATGCACTGCGCCTTGGCGTTGAACCGGATGTCCACCTGCTCCAGCGAGCGGGCCACCCACTGGAGATAGTCGGAGATCTCCCAGCGGAACGGGTTGAAGGTGCCCAGGTTCACGAACTCGTCCAGCCGGCCCGAGTCGTGCAGGAAGTTGAGGAAGGAGAACTTGCTGCGCGGGTTGCGCAGGGTCACCAGGTCCTTGAGGAAGGACACCTGGCTGCGGGCCCACGGCATCAGCAGGTCGCGCTGCCACTTGATGTCGGGGCTCTGGTCCAGCAGCAGCGTCTCGGCAGCCAGCGCGTCCGAACCGGACTCCTCGATGGCCACCGCGAGGGCCAGGTTCGCCGGCCCCGCGCCGATCGCGAGCAAGCCCACCTCTTGGTCAGTCACAGATGCACCTCGTTCATCGTGGTGGATTCGCGCCCGGCCGTCGCCACGGGCGGTGATGGGTGAGAGGGTGTGTCGAGCGAGTGACCAGCTCGTGACCCGATGCTATGGGCGGGTTGTTCCCCGTTCCTAGGGAAGCTTTGCCCGTATGGCGGGGAATCCTGGTGGGCTCGGCGTGCTTTCAGCGGTATGGAATAGGCGCTTCGGGCGTGTCGCACCCCTGGTCTTCGTGTCGCAGCTAACGATGTCGTCTGGCGGTTCGCTAGCTTGACAACCCGAGATGGGCGGGCACTGGGGGAGCCTGAGGACCTATTTGGGGGACTACATGACTCACCCGGCACAGATCGAAGGCCTGTACGCCGGTGGCCGGCAGAACGTGACCCTTGAGACCGGATCTCGCGTGACGGTGCTGCTGGCCGACGCGCATCCGGTGGCGCGCAGACGAATCAGATCCACCCTCGAGCGGGCCGGCGGCTGCGTCGTGCTCGGCGAGGCCACCACCGCGGCCGAGGCGTTCGCCGAGACCGCGTGGCACCGCCCGGACGTGCTCGTCGTGGACCCGCACCAGTTCGGCGCCATGGACGTGGCCGACATGATCGGTCATGTGGCCCGGATCGCCCCTGGCACAAGGGTTCTGATCGTCACCTCGGTCGACGACGACGTGGCCGTGCGGGCCGCGCTGCACGCTGGCGCCCGGGGCTATCTGGTCGCCGCGGACGCCGATGCGGACCAGGTGCTGCGCGGCGTTCAGGTGGTGGCCAACGGCGAAGTGATCGTCGGTCGCTCGGTGGCCGGCCGGCTGCCGGCGCTGTTCACCCCGCTCGGCGGACAGGCGCCGTACCCCTTCCCACAGCTGACCGCGCGGGAACAGCAGGTGCTGGAACGGATCGCGGCCGGCAAGTCCAACCTGGCCATCGCCCGCGAGCTGGCGCTGGCGTCCAAGACGATCAGCAACCGGGTCTCCTCGGTGCTGGGCAAGCTCGGCGTGACCGACCGGGCCCAGGCCATCGTGCTGGCCCGCGACGCCGGCCTCGGCCGGGGCTGACCCCTTTGGCGGGCAAGGGATTTCCCTGTCGGCAGGGATAACTTCCCCTACCGGGAGGGAAACGTTCGACACTAGCCTCGGTCAGCGTCAACAGGATCCGGCTGATCGGAGTGGGGACGTGACCGACCAAGAGCCCGTGGCCGTGGACATCCGCCGTGAGGACCACGAGAACCTGGTCCAGGCCTACGGACTGGAAATGAAGCTGCTGTACCCGTGGGACGGCCTGACGGCCCCGTTCGAGGGCGCGTGGTGCGTGCTGCGGCCGGGGGACACGTCGGTGACGCACGCCCACCACGAGCACGAGATCTTCATCGGCATGACGGGCCGCGCCGAGGTGGTGACGCCCGATCGGACCTATGAGTTCAACGCCGGCGACGTCGCCTTCCTGCGCCCCGGCATCGAGCACCATCTGACCAACACGCACGACGAGGACTTCGCCTACTACGCGATCTGGTGGGACCGGGCGATGTCCGAGGGTTTCGTGAAGCAGGAAGAGGAACGAGCCGTCGCCGGTGGTGATCGGTGATCGACTATGACGGCCGCCGGTTCCGCAAGGAGGGTGTCGGCGACGCGCCGGTCGCGGTGTACCGGCAGCGCGGCGATGTCGTGTGGACGGAGGTCTCCGGCGGCCCGGTGCTGCGCTGTTCGGTCACCGGGCTGCGGGACTCCGCCGACACCCTCCACATGGGATACACGATCGTGCTCGACTCCGGGGACGTGATCTGCGGCCACACCGTGAACACGCCGGAGGTGGCCGACGACGGCCGGATCCGGTTGTGCGAGCAGTGGGAACGGTACGGCCCGCATGCCGCCACCGGCACGTCGTACCTCGAAGAGGTGAGGGATCTCCGATGAAGTCTCCGTCCGAAGAGGACTGGCGACGCCTCGACCTGGCCGTCACCGGCCGCGTGCTGCGCCCGGGGGACAACGGGTTCGGCACGGTCAGCACGCCGTTCAACCGACGCTTCGCCGATGTGGTGCCGGGTGGGGTGGTGTCCGTCGCTGACGTTGTCGACGTGCAGCGGGCGATTACGTGGGCGCGGGAGGTGGGCGTTCGGGTTTCGGTGCGTGGGGGCGGACACAGTTACGCCGGGTTCTCGGTGTGTCCGGGGTTGGTTCTGGATCTGTCGGGGCTGAAAACGGTGTCGGCCAACGCTTCTAGTGGGCTGGTCACGGCGGCCGGTGGGGCTTCGATGTCCACTGTGTACTCGGCGATCGAGCCGTGTGAGATGGCTTTCGCGCTGGGGAACGGGGCGTCGGTCGGGATTGGTGGGCTGACGCTTGGTGGCGGGTATGGTGCGACGTCGCGGGTGCATGGCATCACGGCCGATGCGTTGGTCGCTACGACTTTAGTGACGGCTGACGGGGAAGTGCTTCGGTGTGACGCGTCGGAGAACGCTGATCTGTTCTGGGCGTGCCGGGGCGGGGGTGGGGGGAACTTCGGCGTGAACGTGTCGTTCACGTTCCAGGCCCAGGCGGTGTCGGACTGTGCGACCTATGTGTTGCTGTGGCGGATCGAGGACGCGGAGAAGGTGTTCTCGGTGGTGCAGCAGACAGTTGGTGCCGCGCCGGACGCGTTTGCGGCACGGGTCGGGGTCAGTACGACGGGGTCGGATGCTGTTGTGTCGTGCATCGGGCAGTACATGGGGCCGGCGTCGGAGCTGCGGGAGATCCTTGATCCGGTGCTGTCGGTGGCGCAGCCGTTCCGGGCGATGATCGAGGACCGGACGTACTGGCAGGCGAAGGATGATCTGCTGCACGACACCTCGGCCGGGGCTTTCGCGGCTCGGACGAGTGTGCTGACGCGTGCGTTGCCTGATGAGGCTGTCGAGTCGATGCTGGCGCAGGTTCGTCGCTGGCCGGGGAGTGGGAATTCCGATGGGGGAGGGGCGGCACTGTTCTCGTGGGGTGGGGCGGTGAACCGGGTTGGACTGGGGGACACGGCTTTTCCGCATCGGGATGCTCGGTTCCTGCTGGCGATGGACACGTCGTGGGCGGAGGATGACTCGCCGGCGGTGGTGGATGCGAATCTCGGGTGGCTGGGGGAGCTGGCTGATTCGATGGCACCGTATGGTGATGGTCGGTCGTATGTGAACTTCACTGATCCGGACCTGGCATCGTGGCGGAGTGCGTACTACGGGGAGAACTACGCGCGGCTGGCGGAGATCAAGCGATGGGTGGATCCGGACGGGTTCTTCGCTTTTGACCAAGGGATCGGGTCATGACGACGCCGCCGCAGGTCGACGCGCGTGTGTTGTTCTGGTCGGCGGCCGAGGTGGACGCCGGGGAGGTGCCCGAGCAGCATCTGCCGTACGTGCGTGAGATTTTGGCGTGGGCGCGGCGGTATCTGGTGTCGGCGCATCCGGAGCTCGGGCGGAACGGGCCGGTGTGTCCGTATACGCAGCCGTCGCTGCACAAGGGGCTGTTTCACTTGGCCGCGTTGTCGGGGGAGGGAGACGTCAACGAGGCTGTGGAGAGCCTGCGGGCGTGGTACGAGCGGATCGGCGCGGGAATGGCGGCGGGGGATCGTGAGCTGCTGACCGTCCTGCTGGTGTTGCCGCAGTTGGACTATGAGGATGCCAGTGGGTTGGATGCGGTGCAGGCGGTGGCGAAGGACAAGTTCGTCGAGGACGGGCTGATGATCGGGCAGTTCCATCCGGTGTGTGATGCGCCTGGGTTGTGGAATCCGGAGTTCAAGGCGTTGCGGGCGCCGGTGCCGTTGTTGGCTATTCGGAAGCTTGTCGTGTATGACTTGCCGTTTTTGGTGGATCATCGGGCGCATGCTGAGAGTTATTTGCGAAGGTTTGCTTCTGAGATTCCGTCTCGGGTTCGGAAGCAGTTGGCGCAGAGGATTATTGGGTAGTTGTGGGTGTTGGGTTGGGTGGCCCGCCCGCCCGCCCTTTGTGGGGGTTGGGTTTGGTGCGCGTGCCGTGTAGTTTCCCGGGGTTCTTCGGTTTATGGGTCGATTTGGTGTGGAGCCTCTGCGCGATGGCCCAAGGGCTAAAAGCGGGCAGGACGAGCCTGCCCTTGGCCTGTCAATTGTACGCCATCGCGCCCCTCCACACAAAATCGACCCAATTCGGGGAGTTGGCGACCGGTGTGTGAAGGAATGGTGGTGGCTGGGTTTTGGCTCCCACTGTGCACCCTTTTCCCGGTGCCCGTTTCCCGGTTAGTGGCGCAGGGGGCGGGTGGTGTGGTGGCGGCCGGCCGGTGTGATCCAGTGGGTGGTGCCGTCTGAATCCTGGGTCACTGTGTAGTTGTCGTGTTTGCGGTGGTGGTGCCAGGTGCAGAGCCCTTGCAGGTTGGTCGCTTGGGTGGGGCCTGTGAGCCAGGGGGTGATGTGGTCGTGTTCCTGGATGGGCAGGGTGCAGCCGGGGGCGGTGCAGGTGCCGCCGGCCCGAGCAACGGACGTCTCCTTCATCAGCGCCGTGGGCCGGTAGGTGTCGGTGCTGATCGCGGAGATCTGCTGGTACTCATCCAGCAGCAGGCCTCGGAACGGGCCGTGCATGGCCAACTCCCGGGCCGCCTCGGCCGCGATCGGCCCATAGCCGGCGAGCAGGCCGGGGTCATTCGTGAGACCAAGCAAGGTCTCCATCGAGATGGTCACGAAGGTCCGCACGTTCCAGTTGGTGTGCTTGCCCCGCAGACGATCCCAGAGCACATCCGACCGTTTCTGGTCAGTGGTGCGCTCGTCCTTCGGCAGGGACTTCGCATCGGCGCAGATCTGCTGGAACAGCTGGTGGGCCTCAGCAGCCGGGAGGATCCAGGTCAGCTTGGCCATACCGTCAGGCAAGGCCGAGAGCCCGACCTGCCGGTCGTCTTTGGCTTTGTGGCAGCGCTGCTCATAACCATCCGGGTCGGCCTTCGCGACCAGGGCGGTGGCCTTGCGACACACCTGCGTCCGGGTCATGCCAGCGGCTTCCTCGGCCAGGGCCTGGTCGACTTCGGCGACCTGGGCCGGGTCCGAGAGGTGGCGGGTCCGCTCGTGGACCGCCGCGAACCGGGCCAGGTCGATCTCACCCCGACGGAACCGCGCCGCCAGCGCGGGATGAGTCTCCAGGGCGGCGGCGATCTCCTGGGAGCGGGCCAGCGCCGGCTCTGACACCTTCGTGGCCATCGCCAATTCGGTGAGGTCTTCGATGTGGTTGAGGGCCTCATGTTCGGCCCATTCACACACGGCCCGCACCTTCCGGGCCACTCCCACAAAATTGACCAACTGCTCTTGGGTCAGGCTCGCCGGATCCACACCCACCACCAGATCGAACATGGCCCCTGTGGGTTCCATGCTCTCGATCTCGCGGGTGAGTTCCATACTTCCGAGAATACTCGAACACAAGATCGAACACGAATCCCTAACGGGTGAATCCCGCCCGACAGAAAGGCTTTTCTTTCCTCCCGTCACACCGCAACACGGCAACTCGAACTAGTCGTGTGGATTTTGTGTGGAGGGGCGCGATGGCGTACAATTGGCAGGCCAAGGGCAGGCTCGTCCTGCCCGCTTTTAGCCCTTGGGCCATCGCGCAGAGGCTCCACACCAAATCCACGCGACCACACCGAATTAAACCCCCACCCTTGACAACCTGGGTCTACTTAAGCAACCCTGCTACCCGTGAGCCCCACCTGGCACAAGACCGCCTGCAGCCTCTGCTACGTCAACTGTGGCATCGAGGTCCTCACCGACACCGACGCCGGCACCCGCGCCATCACCCGCGTCCGAGGCGACAAGGACAACCCCCGCACCCAGGGCTACCTGTGCCAGAAAGCCCAACGTCTCACCTGGTACGGCAACCACAACGACCGCCTGGACACCCCGCTCCGCCGCCGCCCCGACGGCACCCACGAGCCCATCTCCTGGGACCAGGCGCTCACCGAAATCGCCACCAAGCTCACAACCATCAAAAACCAAGACTCCGCAGCCAACCGCCCCGGCTCCATGGCCTACGTAGGCGGTGGCGGCCAGGGAAACCACTCCGGCGGCGGCTACGGCTTCGCCCTCCGCAAGTGGATGAACTCCACCCGCTTCTTCGGCGCTCTCTCCCAGGAGAAGACCGGCGACTTCTGGGTCAACGGCAAGATGTTCGGCGGCCAGACGAACCACACCGCCGAAGGCGTCGAAGACTGCGACCTCCTCCTGGTCATCGGCTGCAATCCCTGGCTGGCCAACGGATTCAACCGCGCCCGCAGCGCCGTCAACGACATCAAGAACGACCCCGCCCGCAAGATGATCGTCGTAGACCCGCGCCGCACCGAAACCGCCGAGGTGGCCGACGTCCACCTCCCCCTCCGCCCCGGCACCGACGCCTACCTCCTGGCCGCAATCCTCGCCTTGATCATCCAGCGCAACGGCCAAGACGAAAACTTCCTCGAACACCACACCATCGGCTACGACGACGTAGCCGCCACTCTCGCCAAGGTCCCCGTCGACGCCTGGATCGCCCACACCGAAGTCCCCCGCGCCGACGTCGACAAGGCCGTAGACCTCATCCTCCAAGCCAACGCCATGACGGTCCGCGTCGAGCTCGGCATCCAGCAGGGCCGCAACTCGACGCTCAACAGCTACCTGGAGAAGCTGCTCTACCTGATCACCGGCAACTTCGGCCGCCCTGGCACGAACGCGCTGCACTCCTGGCTGATGCCCCTCTGGTCCGAGTCCCGTGGCGAACGCTCGGAGATCACCGGGTTCGAGTACATCGGCGGCATGCTCCCGCTGAACACGCTGGCCGAGGAGATCCTCGCCGACCATCCCCACCGCGCCCGCATCCTCTGGGTGGAATCCTCCAACCCCGCCAACACCGCTGCCGACACCGCCGGTATCGAACGCGCCATCCGCGCCGCCGAGCTCTCCGTCGTCATCGACGTCGCCTACACGGAAACCGCGGCCCTCGCCGACTACGTCCTCCCAGCAGCATCGCAGCACGAGAAGTGGGAATTCACCTTCTTCGACTTCGAATTCCCCACCAACTACTTCCACCTGCGCCCGCCGCTGTTCGACCCGCTCCCCGGCACCCTCGTCGAAGCCGAGATCTACACCCGCCTCTTCGACAAGCTCGGCGTTCTCCCGGATCAGTCCACACTGGACGAACTAACGAACACCGACCGCGCAAGCCTCCTCAAGGCCGCAGCCCCGATCCTCCAGGAAAACCCAGCCATAGCCCCGATCCTCCTGTACCGAACCCTCGGCCGCACCCTCCCCGACGGCGCGGCCACCGCCGCCGTCCTCTGGCCCGGCTGCCTCACCCTCGCCAAGCGCATGCCAATCCCCGTCCAACGCGCCCTGCAATCCACCAACGAAGGCCCCGCCCTGGCCGCCGAGCTGTTCGACCGAATCCTCACCAGCCCCAGCGGCACCCCGTTCACCCAGCACGAATACGACGAGGTCTGGCAGCTCATGCGCCACGACCGCGTCAACCTCGCAGTCCCGGAACTCCTGTCCTGGCTGGAAAAACTCGACCCTGCCAACGACCGTCCCGACCCGGACTTCCCGCTGTCGCTGATCAACGGCCAGCGCCGCCGTCACAACGCCAACCAGATCCTGCGCCCGCCGAGCTGGCGTCGCACCGACCCGGACGGCGCACTGCACGTCCGCACCGACGACCTGAAGGCCATCAACGCCAACGAGGGCGACTGGGTGGCGGTCGTCAGCCGCACCGGCCGGATCGTCGTCAAGGCGGAGATCGACGACTCGCTCCGCAAGGGCCAGCTGGCCCTCCCGCACGGCTTCGGCATGGCCGTACCGGACGGCCACGGCGGCCGCGTCCTCAACGGCCCGCGGATCAACGTCCTCACCGACGCCACCGACCGGGATCCCATCGCCGGCACGCCCCACCACAAGGACATGCCGGTCCGCCTGGAACCGGCCACCGCCGAAGAAGCGGAGACGGCGGAGCGGGACGCCGAGATCGTGCACGCTCTCATCTCCGCCGGCTCCTGAACGCCGTCAGAACGGACTGATCTCCCACACCTGGTCAGCGTTGGTCACATTGCACGGAGCCTGCACCGCAAGCCCGCTGGCAATGCCCAAACACCGCCCAGTCACCTTGTTGCGCAGCTGAACGGCGTCACCGACGGTGATCGTGTCCCAGAACTGGTCCCCGAACTGCGGCAGGCAGTCGAACTGCACGGCCTGGTCGCCCCCACCCCCGTGCACGATGAGGCATCGCTTCGTGGCGTGGTTGCGCACCAGATAGCCGCTGTCACCGGCCGGGTCCAGCTCCCACACCTGGTCGGCGTAGCGCGGCGCGCAGTCGAACTGGAACGCCGGCGCGTCGTTGACGTTGTTGTCGGCGTGCACGGCCAGGCACTGCTTCGACGCCCGGTTCACCACCCGCAACTGGTCGGGCACCGCCTTCTCGTCCCACGTCTGCTCGGCGTGCGTGGCGTCGCAGGCAGCCGTCGTAGCCGGTGTCCCGTTCGGCACGTCACCGATCGAGAGGCACAGGTTGGTCGCCTTGTTGCGGACCTGCACGCCGTTGAGCAGCGGCACGATGTCCCAGAACTGGTCGCCGAACTGCGGCAGGCAGTCGAACTGCACGACCTGCGGGCCCCCACCCCCGTGCACGATCAGACAACGCCCGGTGTACGCGTTCTTGATCATTGTGCCGCCGGCCGTCGTCTGGAGCTGCCAGGCCTGGTCGTCGTACGCCGACGGGCAGTCGAACTGGAAGGCCGGGGCGTCGTTGACGTTGTTCGCGCCCTGTACCGCCAGGCAGCGCTGCGAGTTCCGGTTCACGAAACGCAGCGCCGTCGGAGCGGTCTGCTGGGTGATCCACCCGGCAATGTCGTCCGTCCGCACCGCCACCGAGCCGGACCGCGTCTCCGTCTCGCTCAAACAGCCATGCCCCCACGAAGCGGTGATCAGGCCGGCCAGCTCGGTCCGCCCACCGACGCTCCGCAGCACCGGCCCGCCCGCGTCGCCCTTGCACGGGTCGTGAGCGCCGGACAGCGCCATCGTCGTCGCGGTGACGGCGCCGATGGTCTGCGGCGTGGTGGACAGCCGGTTGGGCACCCACTCCGAAGCCGTGCGCCCGAAGCCGTCGATCCGGACAGTGTCGGCGGCGGTCGGCGCGGCCGTGCCCAGCGGCAGCGGCGTCACGTCGTTGACGGCATAGGTCAGCTTGGCCAGCACCAGGTTCCGGTCCGGCCGGCCGACCAGGGCGGTCACACCGATCAGGTGGTTGGCCGACGTCAGATCGGGCTGCCCGACAACAACTGTTGTCGCGGAGCCGGGCTTGCCCTGCGCGATGTCGGCCGCCGGGAAGCACGACGCGGCGGTCGCCACCCACTGCGGGGCCACCAGCACACCGGTGCACGCCGCCGTGGCCAGGCTGATCTTCGCCACGTAGCGATCGGCCCCGGCGGCCACCGGATCGCCGCCGGCGATCGCCTGCGCGGTCGCCGGCACCGCCACCGTGCCGGCCGCCACGATGCCGGCGAGCACCGCCGTTCTCAGTCTCGTGCGCATGCAGCTCCTCGTCTCCAGGACACGAGAGGGCAGCCGAAACGTGGTCCCCCCTCGATCGACGGCGTCACCATAGCCGGACAATCCGCCCAGCTCACAGCACTGTCATCGAACTTGCCGCCGAACGTCCACTGTGGATGGACCCGCCGAAGCTCGACTAGGCCATCCGCCGGGTCCATACTGACCAGCGCAAACTGGCGTCGAGGTAGGTGCCCATGCACGAGGTGCTGAGAGCTACGGCCGGCAGTCAGGTGTTCGCGGTGACCACCGCGCCCTACCTCCTGCTGGACTGCGAGCTGAAGATCCAGGCGGCGAATCCGGCCTATCTGCGCGCGACGGCCCGGCATCCGGACGAGCTGGTGGACACGTTGCTGTTCGACGCGTTTCCGGACAACCCGAACGACCCGGCGGCGGACGGGGTGCGCCGGCTGAACGCCTCCCTGGAGCGGGTGCTGCGCCACGGCGTGCCGCACGACATGGGCGTGCAGCGCTATGACATCCCCGACCCGGCCGAGCCGGCGGGCTTCCGGGTGAAGGTGTGGTGCCCGGTGAACTCCCCGCTGCTGGACGACGACGGCCGGGTGGTCGGGCTGTTGCACCATGTGGAGGACGTCACCGCGGTGCACGAGATCCTCGACCACGCCGGCAGTTTGCGGCGGCCGGGGGCGATCGTGCGGCACGCGATGCTGGCGGCTGGCCGGTACAAGCGGGCGGTCGCGCAGTCCAGTGCCGCCCAGTCGAGGCGTGATCAACTCTGGCACCGTCTGCTGCACGCCGGCCGGGAGGGCCGGTGCATCGACGCGCTGTGCGCGGCGGCCGTCGACGAGCTGCCCGGCATCGACGGCGCCGCGATCACGTTGTACAGCGGGGGATCGGTGCAGTGCCTGCTCACGGCCAGCGACCGCTGGGCCCGTCGGGTGCAGGAACTTCAGGTGATCATTGGACGGGTGCCGGCGTTGCAGGCGTTCATGACCGGCGAGCCGGTGTTGCTGCCGGACCTCGGCCGCGCGGCCGACCGCTGGCCGTCGTACACGGAGACGGCCCAAGGCATGGGCGTGGCCAGCGTGTTCGCGTATCCCTTGCGCACAGCCACATTCACCGCCGGCACACTGACGCTCTACCGCCGCAGCCCCGGCGGCCCGCCGCGCGACGCGGAGGCGTTCGCCGACATCGCGACCGTGCTGGTGCTGGCCGACACCGACGACGACGTGATCGATCAGCTCGCCGCCGCCGGCGACGAGGACGACGTCAACCTGGCGGTCGGATTCCTCGCCGCGGCACGGGGAATCCCCATCCACGACGCCAAGGCACTGCTGAAGACGGTGGCCCGGCAGTCCCGCCGCCGGCCGGTCGACATCGCCCGTGACGTACTCGCGCGGCGGCCAGGCGTGTTCACCTAGCCACCGGCGAGCCGGTCGTTGCCGGACCCCTAGAGCTGGGGAGCGATCTTCGACGCCACCAGGTCCAGCTGGTCGAGGTCGACGATGTCCAGCAGCTGCACGTAAACCCGGGTGATGCCGGTGCGCTCGCGCCATCGGCCGAGCTGGTCGACGATCTGCGCCGGCGACCCGGCCAGCGGATTGTCCTTGGGATCGGCCGTGCGCAGGCCCAGTTCGGCCGCGCGCTGCGCGACTTCGGCCTCGGTGTCGCCGAGGACCAAGGTGTGGGCGCAGGAGCGGACGATCTCCGACGGGTCGCGGCCGGCGTCGACGCAGGCCTGGGCCACCCGGTCGAACTGGGTGGCGGCCCGGTCGACGGGGGAGAACGGCACGTTGAACTCGGTGGCGAAGCGGGCGGCCAGCGCGGGCGTGCGGCGCGGGCCGGTGCCGCCGACGATCACCGGGATCGGGGCGACGGGCTTGGGCAGGGCAGGGGAGTCGGCGACGGTGTAGTGCTTGCCGGCGAAGGAAAAGGTCTGGCCGGACGGCGTCGACCACAGCCCGGTGATGATCTCCAGCTGCTCGGTGAGGCGCTCGAAGCGCTCGCCCAGCGGCGGGAACGGGATGCCGTACGCGGTGTGCTCGGCCTCGAACCAGCCGGCGCCGAGGCCGAGCTCGACGCGGCCGCCGGACATCTGGTCGGCCTGGGCGACGGCGATCGCCAGCGGGCCGGGTAGGCGGAAGGTGCCGGAGGTGACCAGCGTGCCGAGGCGGATGCGCTCGGTCTGCACGGCCAGCGCGGAAAGCGTTGTCCAGGCGTCGGTCGGCCCTGGCTGGCCGTCGCCGGCCATGGTCAGGTAGTGGTCGGAGCGGAAGAAGCCGTCGAATCCCGAGGCCTCGGCGGATTTGGCCACGCGCAGCAGGTCGGCGTAGGTGGCGCCCTGCTGGGGTTCGGTGAAGATCCTCAGATCCATGGCCGCCATATTAGGCAGACACGTGGCGCACGGCGTCGGCCAGCACCTTGCCGTGCAGTTCGAACAGGGCCGCCAGGTCGACCGAGTCGCCGCCGATCTCGTGGGCCACGAAGAAGCCGTCCACCGCCGCCATCGCGTACGTGGCCAGCAGTGACACGGCGTCGTCGGCCAGCGTGGGGGCGAATTCGCGGATCGTCGAAGCGATTCGTTCCAGGGTGGTCGCCCGGACCTGGAGGAACATCGTCCGCGCGCTGGCCTCCCGCGGCCGCTTCTCCAAGGTGAGCATCAGTCCGAGCCGCAGGAAGTCCGGAGTCCGCATCAGCGCCCGGCCGATGCGCATGACCAGCTCCGGCACGCGCTCGTCGTGCTCGTCGAACGCCCGCAGCCACTGCTCGAAGCTGCGTTCGATGACCGCCGCGATGAGCTCGTCCTTGTCCTTGAAGTGCCAGTAGATGGAGCTCGCCGGCAGCCCGGCGCGGGCGCTGACCTGCGCGATGCTGGCGCCGTCGTAGCCGCGCTCGCCGGCGATCTCGGCCGCCGCGTCGAGGATCCGCCGCCGCGACTCCTCGCCGTTGGCCCGTCGCTTGCGTTCCGTGGTCATCCTGGCCACCTCCTTGACAAAACCATCTTACTGTAGCGACCATTCCAGCAACTACTGGAGCGATCGCTACAGGAACGAGGTCCGGTGTCCCACTACGACGTCGCCGTCGTCGGGTACGGCCCGACCGGCGTCACCGCGGCCAACCTGCTCGGCGCCGCCGGCCTGACCGTGCTGGTCGTCGAGCGGGACGCCGAGGTGTACGCCCGGGCGAGGGCGATCTCCACCGACGAGGAGGTGCTGCGCGTCTGGCAGTCGGTCGGCCTGGCCGACGAGCTGGTCCGCGACATGATCAGCGACTGCCCGATCAGCTTCGTCGACCACGACGGCCGGTCCTTCTTCGACGCCGCCTTCACGCCGCGTGGCCACGGCTACCCGCCGCAGCTGTTCTTCCACCAGCCGGTGCTGGAGGCCACGCTGCGCCAGGGCGTCAAGCGGTTCCCGAACGTGGACGTGCGCCTCGACGCGGAATGCCTTGGCATCTCACAGGATTCCGCCGGTGTGGAGATCCGGCTGCCCGGGGAGACAGTCCGGGCGAAGTACGTCATCGCCGCCGATGGCGGGTCCAGCCCGATCCGCACGCGCCTGGGCGTGAGCTTCGACGGCCGGACCCACGAGGACCGCTGGGTGGTCATCGACGCCGAGGTCAAGCGCGAGTGGCCGGGCCGTGATCGGATGCGGTTCCACTGTGACCCGCGGCGGCCGGCGGTCGACATCCCGTCCCCGCACGACCATCACCGCTGGGAGTTCCCGGCGCTGCCGGGGGAGGATCCGGAGCAGCTCGCCGCCGACGTCTGGCCGCTGCTCGGCCGGTACGGCATCACCGATGAGCACGTGGAGGTGCTGCGGGCGGTGGTCTACAGCCACCATGTGCGGGTCGCCGCGCGCTGGCGGATCGGCCGGGTGTTCCTGGCCGGCGATGCCGCGCACGCGATGCCGCCGTGGATCGGCCAGGGCATGGCCGCCGGCGTGCGGGATGTGGCCAACCTGTGCTGGAAGCTGGCCGGGGTGATCAGCGGCGAGCTGGCCGACAGCGTGCTCGATTCGTACGAGGCCGAGCGCAAACCCCATGTCCGGGCGACCATGCGCCGGGCCGTGTTCGCCGGCCGGCTGATCACCGAGCGCCGGCCGGCGGTCACCAGGGCCCGCAACGCCCTGCTCAGGCGGTTCGGCGGCAATCCGTGGTTGCTGCGGCTGATGACGCGGCAGAGCTGGGTCCCTGAACCCCGTTATGCACAAGGGTTTTTCACCGGCGGCCCCGGTACCGGGCGGAAGATCCCGCAGCCTTGGGTGCTCGACTCCACCGGCGCTCGCCGCCGGCTCGACGACCTGACTCCCGGCTGGGCCACGCTCAGCCGGCATGAGCAACCCGGCGCGATCACCGTGCTGCCGCCCGGTTCCACACCGCGATCAGGGTGTGTCGTCGACATCGCCGGCGCGCTCGTCGCCTGGCTCGCTCAGCACAAGGTCGACGCGATCACCGTGCGGCCGGACGGTTTTGTCCACTCCAGCAGGAAGCGGAAGGCATGAACGAGCACACCATCAAGGCCGGCGGGCACGAGATCTTCGTGGCCGAGACCGGTACCGGCCCGGCGGTCGTGCTGTTGCACGACGGCGGGCCGGGCGCCTCCGGCGTGCCCACCTACCGGGCCAACATCGACGCCTTGGCCAAGCAGTACCGGGTGATCGTGCCGGATCTGCCCGGTTACGGGCGGTCCAGCAAGACCATCGACCAGTCGGACCCGTTCGGCTCGCTGGCCGACGGCGTCCGTGGCGTGCTGGACGCGTTGGACATCGAGTCGGCCACGCTCGTCGGCAACTCCTACGGCGGCTCGGCCGCGCTGCGGCTGGCCCTGGACACACCCCGTCGTGTGGACAACCTTGTGCTGATGGGCCCGGGTGGTATCGGCACCACCAAGTCGCTGCCCACCAAGGGTTTGCAGCATCTCCTGGGCTACTATCCGAAGCCCAGCCGGGAGAAGCTGGCCACGTTCATCCGTTCGTACCTGGTGTTCGACGGATCGTCCATTTCGGACAGTATGATCGACGAGCGCTATCGGGCCAGCCTCGACCCCGAGGTGATCGCCAACCCGCCACTGCGCCGTCCGTCCGGACTGAAACCGTTGCTGCGCATGGATCTCACCCGTGATCGTCGGCTGCGTCGCCTGGACGTGCCGACGCTTGTCCTGTGGGGCACCAAGGACAAGGTGAACCGCCCGTCCGGCGGCGTGGCGCTGGTCCGCGTGATGCCCAACTGCGATCTCGTGCTGTTCGCCAACACCGGGCACTGGGTGCAGTGGGAGCAGGCCACCCGGTTCAACCAGTTGATCGCCGACTTCGTGGGAGGACACCGTGGTTGACGTCTTCGGCACCGTGCACCTGGGGTACATCGTCATCGAGACCAGCCGCTTCGCCGACTGGCGACGGTTCGGCGTGGACGCCATCGGCATGCACCTCGACACCCTCGACCATGGCACGATGCGTTTTCGCCTGGACGACCGGCAGTGCCGATTCCTGGTGAAGCTCGGGCCCGCCGAGGATGCGACCGCGTTGGGCTGGCACATCGACGACCACGAGACCTTCGACCGCATCCTGGCCCGGGTCGTCGACCGTGGCGTGCCGGTCACCGAGGGCACCCCGGACGAGGCCGCGCAGCGGGGCGTCGAGCGGCTTTGGCGGTTCCCCGGCCCGAAGGGCCTTGCCCAGGAGATCTTCACCACGCCCATCGTGGATCCTTTGCCGGTCACGGGTTTTGTCACCGGCGAGGGCGGGCTCGGCCACGTCGCCATCACCACCACCGAGCCGCACCAGCTGCGCGGCTACTACAACACCGTCTTCGACGCCCGGCTCTCCGACTACGTCGACGAGACCATCAGCGGCGTCCGCCTCAAGATCCGGTTCCTTCGGGTCAACAGCCGGCACCACTCCGTCGCCGTCGCCGCGACTCGAGGTCTACGGATCGACCCCATTCGCACCCGTATCCAGCACCTCAACATCCAGGTCGCCGAGTTGGACGACATGCTCGCCGCCTACCAGCGGGTGCGCGCACTCGGCTTCGGCATGGCGCTGTCCGTCGGCCAGCACACCAACGACCGCGAGCTGTCGTTCTATGCCCGCACCCCGTCCGGCTTCGAGTGGGAAGTCGGTTGGAACCCGATCTCCGTCGACGAGTCCACCTGGGAGCCGACCACCCATCAGAGCATCAGCATCTGGGGTCACACCCCGGTCGGGCAGACCGTCATCGACCGGTTGACCCAGTTCTGCCTCGCCACAAAGTCTCTGCGCAACAGGGAGATCGCTGTCCCCGCCCTCAGCGGCGTCGGCATCCCCGACGACTGATCAGGCCACCGCCAGCCGGACCCGGTGCCAGTGCTCAGCTTCGCGGTACTCGGCTACCAGGCGGCAGTCATTGAGCGGCCACCGGAAGCGACAGGAACCGCTCCGCGTTGCCGCTCATGATCTTCTCCCGATCGGACGGGGTCAGGAAGTCGGACGAGCGCACGACCTGGCCCACCGGGCGCTCCCCGAGCGGGTAAGGGTAGTCGCTGCCGACCATCACGTTGTCCACGCCAAGAGTGTCGACCAACAAACGCAAAGCCGCCGGCTCGAACACGACGCTGTCCACACTGAACCGACCGACATACGCCGACGGCGGCTTCTCTGACGTGCCAAGGAGATCGTGCCGCTGGTGCCAAGCGTTCTCGAAGCGGCCCAACCAGAAGGCGAACGAACCGCCGCCGTGGGCGAAGCAGATGCGCAGGTTGTCGGACACGCGGTCGAAGACGCCGCCCAGAACCATGGCGACCAGCGACAGGTGCGTCTCGGCCGGCATGCCGGTGATCCAACGGGCCATCCAGCGGTTCAACCGCGGCGAGGCCGGCATGCCCCACGGGTGCACGAAAACCGGCGCGCCGCGGTCGGCGCAGTGTTGCAGGAACTGGACAATGCCGGGATCGTCCAGGTCGCGGTCGCCGACGTGGTTGCCGATCTCCACGCCACGATGACCGTTGTCCAGGCAGCGGTCCAGCTCCCGGCAGGCCAGATCGGGATCCTGCAACGGAACCTGACAGAACGGGATCAACCGTCCGCCGGACGGGGCGGTGATCTCCAACGCGGCGTCGTTGAACACCTCGGCGATGCGAGCACCCTCCCGCGCCGACCGGTCGTAGCCGAAGAACACGGGGGTGGGGGAGACGACCTGGGTGTCCACGCCGTCGGAGTCCATGTGGGCCAAGCGTTCCGCGTGGTTCCATGAGTTCGACTGAATCCGCCGGAACTCGGTGGAACCGACCATGATCACGGCCTCGCGGGCGCTGTCCACCCGCAGCCACGGGGCGTCGTCCCACCCCAGCGCGGGCCACTGAGCCGGCACGTAGTGGGTGTGCACGTCGATGAGGCTCATCGGGCCGACCTGCCCGGGTGTGCGGAGCCGCAGTTGACGCACTTGCGGACGGACTCGTCGGCGTAGAACTCCTCGAACACGGGCGGCAGGTCGACGACGATGTCCCGGACCTGGAGCTCGACCTCGTGCACGAGATGGTTGCAGTTCAGGCAGTACCACTGGAACTTCTCCAGGGTGCCCTCCTCGCGGATGCGCTCGATCACCACGCCGACGGAGCCGGGATTGGGGCGCTGCGGCGAATGCGGGGTGTTGCGGGGCAGCAGCCACATCTCGCCCTCGCGGACGTGCTGCGTGACGATGCCCTCAGAGGTCTGCAAGTTGATGTGCATGTCGCCGCGGAACTGGTAGAACCACTCCTCGTACGGGTCCACGTGGAAATCGGTGCGCTCGTTGGGACTGCCGACCACCTGCACGATGAAGTCGCCCTGGGCCGCCCACATCTGCTTGTTGTTGACCGGCGGCTTGAGCAGATGCTGGTTCTCCTCGACCCACTTCACGAAGTTGAAGGCGGGGTTCAGTGCGGTCATGGCTCAGCCTTTCAGGACGGCGACGGCCTGGATCTCGATGAGCAGGTGCGGGTGGGGCAGCTGGTGCACGGCCACGGTGGTCCGGGAGGGCCCGTTCTCGTCGAAGAACCGGGCGTACACCTCGTTGTAGCCGAGGAAGTCGTTCATGCTGACCAGATAGCTGGTGATCTGCACGATGTCGCCGAGATCGGCTCCGACGGAAGCGAGGATGTCGCGAATGTTCTCGATCACCGCCGCGGTCTGGACCCGAATGTCGAGCGAAGTGGCCCCGAACGAATCGACCGATGCGCCGGCGATGGTGTTGTCCGGGCGGCGGCTGCTGGTGCCGGAGACGAAGGCGAAACCGTTGGCCACGCGGACATGCGGGAACCGGCCACGCGGGGTTGCCTTGTCCGGCAGGGTCTTGGCGTTGCTCATGTCCGTCCTCACAGTGCTACGCAGACGTTGGTGGGCTCGGTGTAGAAGTGCAGCGAGTGCACGCCGCCCTCGCGGCCGATGCCGGACAGGCCGGAGCCGCCGAAGGGGACCGCAGGTCGCGCAGATACCACGTGTTCAGCCAGGACATGCCGACCCGCATCGCGGCGGCCACCCGGTGCCCACGCGAGAGGTTCGACGTCCACACGGCCGCGGCCAGCCCATACGGGGTGTGGTTGGCCAGGCGAACCGCCTCCTCCTCGGTGTCGAACGGCAGCAGCGTGGCCACCGGGCCGAAGATCTCCTCCTGCATGATCCGCGCCGAGTTGCCGACACCGGTCCACAGCGCCGGCTCGATCCACGAACCGCCGCGAAACTCGTCACCGACGGTCGGAATCCCGCCGCCGGCCAACAGCTGCGCGCCCTCCTGCTCGGCGATGGCGTAATACGACAACACCTTCTTGCGGTGCGCCTGCGAGATCAACGGACCGGTCGTGGTGGACGGGTCGTAGGGGTTGCCGAAGCGCAGTTCCTGGGCCCGCTTGGCCAGGCCGGCGGCGACTTCGTCGAAGACGCCCCGCTGCACGTAGATCCGCTCGGTGCACAGGCAGACCTGGCCGGTGTTGGTGAACACCGACCGGGCCAGGCCGTCCACGGTCCGCTCCAGGTCGGCGTCGTCGAACACCACCGCCGCGTTCTTGCCGCCCAGCTCGAACGACACAGGCAGCACGCGCGGCGCGACGGCCTTCATGATCGCCGAGCCGGTACGGGACTCGCCGGTGAAGGTGATGCCGTCGACATCGGGATGCGTGGTCAGGTACTCACCGGCCGAGCCGGGCCCGAAGCCGTGCACGACGTTGTACGCACCGGCCGGGGCACCGGCCTCGGTGATGATCTCGGCCAGCAGGGTGGCGCTGGCCGGCGTGTCCTCGGAGGGCTTGACCACCACGGCGTTGCCGGTGGCCAGCGCCGGCGCGACCTTCCAGGTCAGCAGGAGCAGCGGCAGGTTCCACGGCACGATCACGCCGACCACGCCCAGCGGCCGCCGGACCGCATAGTTCAGGGCCTTCTCGGTGAGGAAGGAATCCACGCCGAGCCCGGCGACCAGGTCGGCGGCGGCGCGGAAGTTGGCCGCGGCCCGGGTGACGTCCAGTTCGGTGGCCAGCGCGACCGGCTTGCCGGTGTCGGCGATCTCGGCGGCCAGCAGGTCGTCGAACCGGGCCTCGATGCCGTCGGCGATACGGCGCAGCAGCGCGACCCGCTCGGCCGCGGTGAACCGGCCCCACGCACCCTCCAGGGCGGTGCGTGCCGCGCGGACGGCCTGGTCCACGATTGACCGGTCGGCCGCCTGGACCTGGGCGACCAGCGAGCCGTCGACCGGGTTGACGTCGTCGAACAGGTCGACGCCGTCGACGTACCGGCCGCCGACGAAGTTCTGGATCACACGGCTCATGGACTCGCTCCCCTGCTCTCGGTCAGGTCGATCGTGGCGCTGGGGAGCTATGTCCGACAAATGCCTGAATCGCTCCGAGCTATGCCTGTACGAGCATGTCGCGGATCTCCGTCCCCACCTGCTCCAGGTGCGTCACGAACGCCTCGAGGCTGGGACTCTGGCTGCGGTCGGCGGCCAGCGTGAGCCCGACCAGCCGATGCACGTCCGGCAGTTCGATCGGCAGCACGGTCAGCGCGTCGTCCCGCGTGGCCAGCAGCGCCGGCAGGGTGGCGATCATGTCCGCGTCGACCAGCAGGGACCGCAACGTCGGCAGCGACGTGCACTCCACCCGATTGGTCGGCACGCCGAGGCCCTGGCGGAAGAACACCTGCTCGACCTCGCTACGCAGCGCGGTCTGCGTCACCGGCAGCACCCACGGGTAGTCGATCAGGTCGGCCAGCTCCGGCTCGGCCAACGCGGTCGCCGGGTGCCCGGCGCGGACCACCACCCGGATCGGCTCGTGGTACAGCCGCACCCGCCGGGTCCGCTGGTCCTCGCCCTGCGGCGTCAGGCGGCCCACCACCAGGTCGATATCCCCGGTCAGCAGGCCTTCGGTCAGCCGGTCCGGCGTCCCCTCCCGCACGATCACCGTGATGTACGGGAACTGCCGCTTGAGGCGGGCGATCGCCGTCGGTAGCAGCACGGTCGCGCCGCTGAGGTGGTTGCCCACCACGACCGTGCCGACCATGCCGGTGCTCAGCTCGGCCACGTGCTTCCCGGCCTGCCGGATCTGCGCGATGATCGCCCGCGCGTCGTCGACGAACGCCCGTCCGTACGCGTTCGGCGTGACCCCGCGCGGCCCCCGGTCGAACAGCTCCACGCCGAGGATCTGCTCCAGTTCGCGAAGGCCCCGCGTGACCACCGGCTGCGTGATGCGTAGGCGTTCCGCCGCCCCGACCACGCTGCCCTGCTCCGCGATCGTGACCACGAGCACCAGGTGCCGAACCTTGAGGCGCCCGTCCAGCAGCCGGTTGATGTCCATGGCCACCATCTTGCTCAGAATTCGAGCCCGGCCGGCGTTCGGCGCGCCACGGCCATGAGCGGCTCAGCTCGAAGCGGGGCCGATTTTGGTTACGGGCGGCCGGCGATGAGTGCCGCGGCGCGTTCGGCGATGGCCAGCACGGTCGCGTTCGTGTTGGCCGACGGAATGGACGGCATCACCGACGCGTCGGCGACCCGGAGGCCGGCGACGCCGTGCACGGTCAGATCCGTGTCCACCACGGCAAGGTCGTCCGTGCCGATCCGACACGTGCCGACGTAGTGGTAGTAGGTGCCCAGACTTGCCTTGAGGTACTGGTCGAGCGGGATCTCGCCGGGCGCGATCTCGGCCGTGTCGAGCGGCTGGAATGCCGGTGACGCCGCGACTTCGCGGGCCAGGCGCAGGCCGGCGAGCATCGCCGCGCGGTCGCGGTCGTCGGCCAGGTATCGGGGATCGAGCAGGGGATGGGTCGTCGGGTCCGAACTGGACAGTCGCAGCGTGCCACGGCTGTGCGGCGTCATCAGCCCGACGGCGATCACGAAACCCTGCGTCGGACCTTGCGGGGCGTCCGGCCGGGACAGGACCAGCAGGTGCAGGTCGGGGACCGCGCCGCCGTCGCTGGCCAGCAGCCCGAGCACCTCGGTGTGGTTGCCGGTGCTGTCCGGCAGCGGATCCGCGGCCCGGTGCACCATGGCGCTGATCGGATGGTCGTGCAGGTCCTCGCCGACGCCGGGCAGGTCCACCACGGTGTCGATGCCCAGCTCACGAAGGTGGTCGGACGGCCCGATGCCGGAACGGAGCAGGATCTCCGGCGAGCCCACCGCGCCGGCGGCCAGCACGACCTCCTGCGAGCACGACACCGTGAGCAGCTCGTCGCCGATGGAGAACTCGACCCCGACGGCCCGTCCGTTCCGCACGATCACGCGATGCACCAAGGCATTCGTGGCCACGTTCAGTGTAGGTCGGCCGAGCACGGGCGTGAGATAGGCGTCCGCGGCGCCGAGCCGATGACCGTCCACAATGGCCAGATCGGGCAATCCGAAACCGACCTCGAGGCCGCCGCTGATGTCGTCGGCCAACGGATGCCCGACCTCCGTCGCGGCGGCAAGCGTAGCCAGCGCAACGGGATGCGGGTCGGCGACCGGCGCGACGGTCATCGGGCCGTGCTGGCCGCGCAGCGCCGGATCCCGATGCGGTGCCGTCTCCGACGCGCGGAAGAACGGCAGCAGATCGTCGAAGCCCCAGCCCTTCGCGCCGGCACCGGGCCATTCGTCGTAGCTGGACCGGTGGCCCCGGATGTGCACCATGCCGTTGATGCCGGACGACCCGCCGAGGCCCAGCCCGCGCGCCCACGGCACGGAGGTGCCGGTGCTCGCCTGCACAACGGTGCCGCCGGGCCAGGTCAGCGGGCCCTCCGACAAGGACAGCCAGCGCGCCGGCTCCCTGCTCTCGATCGGCATCGTCCGGCCGCGTTCGATGAGCAGCACGCGGGCCTGCTCGCTTTCGCTCAATCGCGCCGCGAGCACACAGCCGGCCGTGCCGCCGCCGAGCACGATGTAGTCGTAACCGCTGTCGATGGGGTGCATTCCCGCCCTCGATGAGCTGCCGATTGGTGACGACCGGCCGGTCGTACGGCGAAATTAGCAGGCGGCCGCCGAGCGGTGAAAGGCGATCGTCCGGGCCGGTAAGGACGCGTGCCCTTCCGGCCGTGAAACCGCAATTCGGGGAAATCAGGCCGTTTTTGTGGGGAGATGGGTCAGGAAACGGCGCAGCGCCGGGGGAGCGGCGGGCTCGTCGCGGTGCACGAAGACCGTCTCCAGCCGGGCGTCCGGCACGTCGTGGGTGCGCACGTGCCGGTTGGACGCGGCAACGACGTCGGCCGGCAGCAGTGTGAATCCCATGCCGGCGGCGACGCAGCCCAGAATGCCTTCCAGCGTGCCGAACTCCATCAGACGGACGGCAACCGCGCCATGCTCGGCCAATAGCCGTTCCAGTCGGGCGCGGAAGGCGCAGCCGGCCCGGAACACCAAGGCCCTCGGCGCCGGCTGCCGATGCAACGCGTCCTCCACAGTGGACTCTCGCGTGGACGTGACCAGCACCAGATGTTCCGTGAAGGCCGGGATTGCCACCAGACCTGGCTGCGTGACCGGACCGGCGACGAACGCCCCGTCCAGCGTGCCGTCGAGGACCGCCCGCGTGAGCTCGTCGGAGGTGTTGGTGGCCAGCGACAGATCGACCTTCGGGTACAGCTCGACGAACGCGTGCAGCAGGTCGGGCAGTCGGAGGCCGGCCGTGATCTCCAGCGCGCCGAGGCTCAGCGGGCCGGCCGGCTCGGCGTTGTCGCCGGCCAGATTCCGGGCCTCGTCGGCCAGCGCCACGATCCGTGCGGCGTAGGAGCGGAGCTGCTCGCCGGCCTGGGTCAGCGTCACACCGCGGGCGTGCCGGCGGAACACCGCGACGCCGAGTTCCTTCTCCAGGGCGTGGATGCGCAGGCTGACGTTGGACTGCACGGTGTGCAACTCCTGCGCTGCCTTGGTGATCGCCCCGGTGCGGGCCACCGCGAGAAAGATCCGCAGGTCGGTCAGCTCCACGTGGACAGCCTAGCGGGGAGCGGCGCCGCCGGTCGCCGCCTGCTGATAGGCGGCCAGCTCCGCCGGCCGGTCGATGCTGCCGTGGTGGTGGACCAGCCGCCACCGGCCGTCATAGCCGAAGACCCGGGTGGTGCGGATGGCCAGCGGCACCCGCGCGCCGTACTCGCCGAGCTCCCGGCCGGCGAACACCACGGAATCGGCCCACCAGTAGGTGGCCGCGTCGGTGAAGGTCACCGTCAGCCCCAGGCCGCCGTCGAAGATCCGCCGGTAGAGATCGGTCACGGCCGTGCCCGACCGCAGAATGCCGCCGACCGGATTGTTCAACTGAGCCAGCTCGTGCTGGGACCACACCGCGGACAACGTGTCGAGGTCCCGGTTGTTCAGCGCGTAGTAGAAGGATTCCAGCGCCGCGATCGCGCCGTCCCGGCCTGGATTCTCGGTCTCGGCCAGCCGATTCCGGGACTGCGGGCCGAAACGGTAGTCGACAACCTCCATTGTGGTCACCACGTCAGGCTAGCCATCGCTCGCTGCGGTGGACCAATGCCGATTCTCGATCGCAGAATTCTCCCCGGGAGAATCCTCAGGCCGACCAGCGAGCGACGAACCGCCGCTGCCACGGCGTCTCGACGGCCCGTTTCGAGTAGTGCTCGCGGACGTAGGCCACGGCTTCGCCGTTCGGCATGCCGTCCAGCACGGCCAGGCAGGCCAAGGCCGTTCCCGTACGGCCGAATCCGCCGCCGCAGGCGATCTCCACCCGTTCGTCACGGGCCCGGGCGTGCAACTCCGCCAAAGCCGTGCCGAAGGCGGCGCGGTCCGAAGGCAGCCAGAAGTCCGGCCACCGAATCCAGCGGCGGTCCCAGGCCATCGCACCCGGGTCCGAGCCGAGCAGGTAGAGCCCGAACGACGGCGTCGGCCCCGGCGGCAGCGGATGCCGCAGGCCACGCCCACGGACCAGCCGTCCCGACGGCAGTCGCAGCACACCGGCCGCGTCCGGGTCCCAGGTCACCCGTCCGAGCCTAGGCCAGCCACGCGCCGCCGGGCTCGGCCGGTAACCTGGACAGACCTGTTGACCTGCGTGCTGGAGACCGAGACCCGATGCCTGACCGTGCCGTGATCGACGCGTTGTTCCCCGCGGACCTGCCGGAGCCGGCGTACTGGGAGCAGCGCTACCCGCAGCGGGACCTCCCCGACGGCGCCATGGTCACCCGCGTCGGCCCGTCGCCCACCGGCTGGCTGCACATCGGCGCGCTGTACGTGGGCGCGATCAACCGGGACATCGCGCACCGCACCGGCGGCCGCTATCTGCTGCGCATCGAGGACACCGACCAGGCCCGCGAGGTGCAGGGCGCGGTCGAGCAGTTCACCCGCGCGTTCGACTACTTCGGCCTGCCGGCCGACGAGGCCGAGGGGCACGGCGACTACGGACCGTACTTCCAGTCCGAGCGCGAGCAGCAGTACCTGACCTACGCGCGCGAGCTGCTGCGCGAGGGCAAGGCGTACCTGTGCTTCGCCACCGAGGACGAGCTGGCCGACATCCGCCGCCGCCAGGAGGCCAGCAAGATCCCGCCCGGCTACTACGGCGGCTGGGCCATCTGGCGCGACCGGCCCGACGAGGACGTGCAGGCCAAGCTGGCCGAGGGCGCGCCGTACGTGGTGCGGTTCCGCTCGCCGGGCCAGGTCGACGGCCGGGCCGTGTTCACCGACGCCATCCGTGGCCGGCTCGAGCACGAGGACAACCGCAACGACGTGGTGATCCTCAAGTCCTCGGCCAACGCCGTGCGGCTGCCCACGTACCACTTCGCGCACGCGGTCGACGACCACCTGATGCGGGTGAACCTGGTGATCAGGGCCGACGAGTGGATCTCCTCGGTGCCCACCCACCTCCAGCTGTTCGCCGCGCTCGGCTTCGAGCAGCCGACCTACGCCCACATCGCGCCGCTGATGAAGCAGATCTCCGGCGGCAAGCGCAAGCTGTCCAAGCGCAAGGACCCGGAGGCCTCGGTCGACTTCTACATCGCCGAGGGCTACCCGGCCAAGGCGGTGCTGTACTACCTCAAGGGCCTGACCAACGGCCGCATCGCCGAGCTGCCGCTGGCCGAGGCGCTGGACGCGCCGATCAAGCTGGACGAGATGGGCCTGGCCGGGCCGCTGATCGACATGGCCAAGCTGGACGACATCAGCGCCGACCACATCGCCACCCTGCCCGGCGCGGAGATCCTGGCCGCGGTCCGGGAGTGGGCGCTGACCCACGACGCCGACCTGGTGCCGGTGCTGGACGGCAACCAGGAGCTGGCGCTGGCCGCGCTGGCGGTGGAGCGCGAGGGCGTGGAGAACCCGCGCAAGGACCTGCGCAAGTGGTCCGACTTCCGCCCGGCCTACGGCTTCTTCTTCCCGGAGCTGTTCACGCCGGTCACGGCCGGCGACGAGCGCATCGAGGGCGTGACGCCGGAGCTGGCGCGGGCCTTCGCGGCCGACTTCGCCGACGGCTACCAGCACCTGGCCGACGGCCAGGAGTGGTTCGGTCAGATCCGCGACCTGGCGGCCAAGCACGGCTACGCCAAGAACGCCAAGGAGTACAAGAAGAACCCGGACGCCTACCCGGGTTCCATCCGTGAGGCGTCGCAGATCATCCGGGTGGCGCTGACCGGCTCCACCCGCAGCCCCGACCTGCATGCCGTGGCCACCACGCTGGGCGAGGACGAGGTGCTGCGCCGGATTCGCGCCGTCGCCGCCTGAGCAGACACGACAACGCCGCCGCACCAGGAGAGGACGCGGCGGCGTTGTCGTGCGCCGATCAGCCGGCCAGGCTGAACTTCTCGGCGTGCACCTGGCGGTCCGGCACCTGCAATGCCCGGGTGCTGGCCAGCACGGCGTTGGTCATGGCCGCCGGCCCGCACACGAACACGTCACGGGACCAGATGTCCGGCACCATGTAGCGCAGGCTCTCCGGGTTGAACTGGCCGGCCGCCGGTCCACTGAGGACACGGACGACCGGGGCCAGCGCACGGAGTTCGTCCAGCAGCACGGCATCCCGCTCGTCACGGACGCGGTACAGCACGACCACGTGACCCTGGATCTCCTCCAGCAGCGCCCGGATCGGCGTGACGCCGACGCCGCCGGCGATCAGCAGGGCGTGCGGGTGGACCTGGTTGGCGGTGGTGAAAGCCCCGTACGGGCCTTCGGCGTAGACGCGCGTGCCGACCTTGAGTTCCCGCAGGGCGGCGCTTGCGGTGCCGACGGACTTGGCGGTGAGCCGCAGGTAGCGGCCGTCGGGTGCGGCCGACAGCGAGAACGGGTTGGCCCGGTGCCACATGCCCTTGGCCAGGAAGCGCCACACGAAGAACTGCCCGGCCCGCGCGGGAAGCTCGTGCAGGTTGCGGCCTTCGATGTACACCGACACGACGTCGGGCGACTCGGCGACGATGCCGGCGACACGGAGCTGGTAGCGGCGGTTGCGCAGCAGCGGGCGGATCAGGCGGCCGGACACCAGCGCGCCGATCGCCGTGGCCCACAACAGGATCCAGTAGATCCGGCCGCCGGTGGAGGCGATGGTCGTGCCGGAGATGAACTGGTGCGTGAAGGCCAGCGCCACCACCGCGTACGTCAGCAGGTGGATGGCGTGCCAGGTCTCGTACGGCATCCGTCGGCGGGCGATCCTCGCCGAGGTCGCGCCGACCACGATCACCAGCAGGAAGGCGATGACGGCCAGCAGGACGCCGGTGAACGTGTCGGAGAGGACGACGATCTCCGCGAAGAAGCTGTGCGCCTGGAGCTGCGCGTAGCCGGTCACGATCAGCACCACGTGGCCCAGCAGTGTCCACATCAGACTGATGCCGTTCCACCGGTGGTAGGACGTCAGTCGGTCCATGCCCAACCGCTCGTCCAGCCATGGGATGCGGGCGATCAGCAGGAACTGGCCGGCCATCAGCAGTCCGGCGACCAGGCCGAGGATCCGACCCAGCGTGATCAGGAGGTTGGGTGACGCTCCCGTGGCCACCACCAGCGCGGCGACGATCAGGACGTTGACGACCAGCGCCGCGAGCAGCGCCACGCGCGCCGTCCGGCGGCGGTCGGGCCTGGCCTGCGCCGCGACCGTGAGGTTCTGGGTGGTGGTCACGGGGTTCCTCCCAAATGGGGATCGGTATGCCAGACCACACGGCCGATGCCCGCCCCTGGTTCACCCCGTGACCAAGATCTTTCCGATTAGGCCAGCAGCGTCTGCGCGACCGTCCGTCCGGAGGTGCCGCTGACCCCCGGACCGGGCCAGGTGGAGCCGCCGATCAGGTACAGCCCCGGCACGACCGTGGCGTAGCCGCCGCCGTGCGCCGGAATCGGCCGCTGCGTGAACCCTTGCGACAGTGCATTGTGGCCGGCGCCGTGGTCGCCGGGGCCCAGGCTCGGGTTGTGCCGGGCCAGGTCGGCCGGGGACAGCACGTGCCGGGCCAGTACCAGTTCGTCGAGACCCTTGAGGTGTTCGGACGCCTCGGCCACCACCCGGTCGGCGAAGGCGTTGACAACAGATGTTGTCCAACGGCCGTCGGTGTTGATCTCCCCGGCGGCGTCGCCCAGCGGACGGATCGGCACGTCCAGCACCTGGACCCGGACCACCGCCCGGCCCCGCGGCGCGCGGCTCGGGTCAACGGCGGTCGCCTCGTGCCAGGACAGCGTCGGATGCTCGGGCAGGAAACCGGCCTCGGCCTGCCGGCTGGACCGGACCAGCTCGTCGACTCCCCGGCCCAGATTGAGGCAGCCGCCCTGGTCCAGCCGCGAATCGGCGAAGTTCGGCCGGGCCGACAGTGCCAGGTTGAGCTGGAAGCAGCCGCGCCGATAGCTGTACCGGGACGCCTGGGCCCGCACCGAGCCGCTGATCGACTCATCCCGCAGCAGATGGCCGTAGAGCAGGTCGGGCGTGGTGCTGGCAACAACTGTCGTCGCGGTCAGCACGTCCCCGTCGGCCGTCCGCACGCCGACCGCCCGGCCGTTCTCGGTCAGGATCGAGTCCACCCTGGTGTTGAGCCTGATCTCCGCGCCGCGCTCCGTGACCAGGCCGGTCAACGCTTCGGCCAGGCGGCCGCTGCCGCCGACCGGCTGCGGGTTGCCGCCCGGCAGGATCAGGCCGAACAGCGCCAGCCACAGCGCGCCGACCGCGTCGTGCGTGCCGATGCCGACGTGCAGCAGCCACGGCAGCAGCGCCGTCCGCAGCTCTTCGCTTCGAAAACGTTCGGTCACCAGGTCGACACCATTGCCGGTCAGCAGCGTCTGGAACGGCAGCGCCGCCGTGCGGTCCCCGGTGAGTCGTTGAATCAGGTCCGTCGCCTGCGGCGTCGTCAGATCCATGCCCAGCAGCGGCATCAGCGACTCGAGGTGCGGCGCCAGGTCGTTCATCAGCCCCGACCAGCCCTCTTGCTCACCCAGCCGGGCCATCTCCGCCCCCAGCGCCTCCGGGTCCGTCGGGATCACCGCGCTGCGCCCGTCCGGGAGGGACGCCCCGCTGCTCACGGGGCCTTGCGTGTACCGCAGTCCGTGCCGGCCCAGGTCTTCGCTCAGCTCCGCGAACGCCGGTCCACCCACGAAGATCGGGTGCAGCGCCGAGTACGTGTCGTGGACGAACCCCGGCAGCGTCAGCTCTTCGCTCCGGACCGCGCCCCCGGCCCGGTCCCCTTGATCCAGCAGGCAGACACTCCGACCCGCTTCGGCCAGATACGCCGCCGCCACGAGCGCGTTGTGCCCGGCACCGACGAAGATCACATCAAAAGACGGCATGTCCGCACGGTAGGACTGCTCACCCGGCCCGGCCAGGCGAAGTCCGCTCACCGGACTTCAAGGGCACCCAGTCGGTCGGCGACCCGTGCGGCGGTCTGCCTGGTGGCGTTGAGCAGCGTGGGCGAGGGGTGCGGGGAGCGGGCCATGGCGGTGATGGCGGCGGTGCCGGTACCGGGCAGGGGGATGGGCATGGCGACGCAGGTGAGGCCGCGGACGACCCGGCCGGCGTCGATGTACGGGCGGAAGTCGCCGGCGGTGAGGGCCTCGAGCTGGGCGGTGCCGGACTCGACGGGCTCGCCGGGCTGGGCGGTGACGCCGAGCGGTTCGTGGGCGTCGATCATCTGGAGGTAGACGCTGCGGCCGCCGATGTTGAGGCCCAAGGTCACGCCGGCGCCGGTGCGGGCGGCGAGCTCGGCCAAAGGCCGGGTGGCGGCGGCGCGGACCTGGCGCTCGAGCTGGCCGCCGCCGGTCAAGAGGCTGGCGCCGAGCCAATACTTGCGGCCGTCGCGGCGGACGGCGCCGACGGCGAGCAGCTGGCCGAGCAACCGGTGCACGGTCGGCCGCGGAATGCCGGTCGCGGCGGCGAGGTCCAACAGCCGCGCGGGCTCCTGCACCCGAACCTGGTCCAACACCGCGAAAGCCGCCTCGACGACCCCTCGACCCGCCTCCATACGGCCAAGCATGCCGGCCGGATCGGTGGTGAGGGCCGGCGGTGTCGCGGATTCCCGCCATCGATGTCCGAACACCCGAAAGGCGTCACGAGCCGTTGCTAGGGTTGAGCTGTGGGTGACGAAGCGGCTCTGGATCGGGTGTCGACGGACTTCGGCGGGATGATCCGGCGG
Organism: Kutzneria chonburiensis; assembly: GCF_028622115.1. Lineage (NCBI taxonomy): Bacteria > Bacillati > Actinomycetota > Actinomycetes > Pseudonocardiales > Pseudonocardiaceae > Kutzneria > Kutzneria chonburiensis. Next base: position 2,724,461 of record NZ_CP097263.1, on the reverse strand, counting down.
CGACCCGAAGCCGTGCTGGTGCCGAGCGCAGCCGCCGACATTGCCGCGGTGCTCCGCGACGGCACGCCCGTGACCGCCCGCGGGCGAGGGCATTCCACGCACGGGAAGTCGCTTGTGGACAGTGGTGTCGTGGTCGACATGGCCGGGTTGGGCGCGGTGCACCGGGTCGTGCCCGGTTACGCCGTGGTTGACGGCGGCGCGTCCTGGCGGACGGTGGTGGAAGCGACCCTGCCGCATGGACTGACGCCGCCCGTGGTGCCGGACTTCCTGGACCTGTCGGTCGGCGGAACCCTGTCGCTCGGCGGCACCAGCCACGTCGACAACCTGCTGGAGTTGGAAGTCGTCACCGGAACCGGCTCGGTCGTGACGTGCGCGCCGGGATCGGACCTGTTCCGGGCCGTGCTCGGCGGCCTCGGCCAGTGCGGCATCATCACCCGTGCGACGATCGCACTCGTGCCGGCGCCGGAGGTGGTTCGCCGCCTCAATGTCCGCTATCCCGATACCGTGGCGTTGAACGCCGCCCAGCAAGAACTTGTCCTCAGTGGACAGTGTGACTACGTGGAAGGGCTCATCCTCCAGGACGACGGCTGGTCGCAAATTCTGGAGGCCTTCGGCGACAAGGACTTCACCGTTTCCGGAAACACGGTGTTGACCACACCGTTGCTACGGGTGCCGGACAACCGTGGCCAGGGGATCTTCCCGTGAGCCCGCAACGCAATCGCGTCACGCCGCTCGGCGACATCGAGGCCTTTCCCTTGCGCGGGGCCTGGACCGGCAACCGCGGGGTGATCCACCGCGACCGGGAGATCGTCCGGTTCCACGCCAGCAACCTGTGGATCACGTGCGCGCTGGAGTTCAAGGATTGGTGGCGGGAGCAGTGGCTGCCCAACCGGTGGACCCACCTGTTCTTCCACGACGAAGCCGTGTCCTTCGCCGCTGGTCACCGCCCGTGCGCCGCCTGTCGACGGCCTGCCTACCTGGCCTACCGCGACGCGTGGGGCGGTCAGCCGTCGGCCGCCGACATGAACCGCCAGCTGCACCAGGAGCGGATCTTCCGCGGCACGCACACCCGGCGTTTCCACCAGCTGCCGTGGCCCGACCTGCCCGACGGCACCTTCGTGCTGCTCGACCACGGGCCTGCCTTGATCGTCGACGGCAGCCTCGCCCAGTGGACCCGCGCCGGCTACACCGGTCATCTGCGCCGGCCCACCACCGGCACCGCCACCGTGATCACGCCGCCATCCACGGTCGCCGTGCTGCGGGCGGGCTATCCGGTGCAGATCGACGACTCGGCCCGCCACTAAAATCGGGCGGTGATCACCGTCGCTACCTGGAACGTGCTGCACCGCATCCATGCCGACAACTGGGGCGAGGAGGTGGCCGGCAGCTGGCCGGACGAGTCGAAACGGGTCGCCGCGGTCGCGCAGCGGGTGGGGGAGCTGACCGAGGACGTCGTGGCGTTGCAGGAGGTCAGCGGTGATCTGCTCGCGGCGCTGCGCGAGACCGGCCGGACGGTACACGCGATGCGGTACCCGCGGCTGCCGCGGCCTCGAGTGACGGCGTCGCCGCTGACGGACAACACGGAATACCTCGTGCTCCTGGTCAACGGTCCCAGCCGCGAGCTCGGCGCGGAAGCGTTCCCGACCGATGGCGGCAAGGGCGCGCTGGCCGTCGACGTGCAGGGCCTCACCGTGGTCGCGACCCACGTGAGCTGGGGAAACAAGCGCAAAAGCCAGCTGGCCCGGCTGGCCGAGCTGGCCCCGGCGCCGGCGGTGCTGCTCGGCGACTTCAACGCCGACGCCGACACCGTGCTGGCGAGCCTGGGCGAAAACTTTCGGGCAGCGCGGCTGCCGGCCGGCGTGAAGACCCGAGGCGAGCAGGTCATCGACCACGTGATCGTGCACGGCGCGACGGCCACCAACGCCGAGGTGCTCAACGCCGACGGCCTGTCCGACCACAGCCCCGTGCGGGCGGCGATCAGTTACTGACCTCGAAACGCTCGTTGCCGAGCACCCCGAGCAGCTGGAGCTTCTCGTAGCCCTCGGTCCGCGGCGCGGCGGTCAGCACCAGCAGCGCCTGCGACTGGTCCTCCGTGAACAAGGCCTGGCAGTCGACCTCGATCGCACCCAGCTCCGGGTGCATGAGCACCTTGTGGTCGACGAACCGCTTCGCCACCTCCTGCCGTTCCCACAGCTCGGCGAACTCGGCGCTTTCCTTGGACAGCAAGGCCGCCAGCTCGCCGGCTCGGGACTTCGGACCCATCTGCCCGTACGCCGCACGGAGATTGGCCACCATGGCCCGGCTCTGCCGGGCATGGTCGTCCGGCGGATAGAGCTTGCGCTGTTCAGGATCGGTGAACCAGCGGTAGACCTCGCTGCGCGCGTGTCCGGTGTAGACGGTCAGATCGCCCATCAGCGCCCGGGACATCCGGTTCTGCACGAGAATCTCGCCCAGGCTGGACAAGATCAACGCCGGCGTGTCGTCCAACCGGTCCAACACCCGCATCAACGCCGGGGCGACGTGCGCGGTGACGGATACCGAGGACGGCGCGTTGCGGCCGGCCACCTGGAACAGGTAATCCCGCTCCGGGGTCGTCAGCCGCAACGCGCGGGCCAGCGCGGCCAGCATCTGCTCGCTCGGCTGCGGACCCCGCTCCTGCTCCAGCCGCGTGTAGTAGTCGGTGGACATCGCCGCCAGCGACGCCACCTCCTCCCGGCGCAGCCCCTGCGTACGCCGGCGCGCACCCGTGGGCAGGCCGATGTCCGCCGGTTGCAGCGCCTCCCGCCGGGTCCGCAGGAACGCGGCCAGTGCAGCTCGATCCATACGCCCAGTATCGGACGTCGCCGGATTGCCAGCCAGGGATCGCCGATCCCCCGATATGCGCTCTCTGCACACGCCTCGCCGATCCGAGCAGGCTTTCGGTCATGGACATCAGCGGAAACACCATCTTCATCCCCGGCGCGACCAGCGGCATCGGCCTCGCCCTGGCGCTGGCCCTCACCGAGCGGGGCAACAAGGTCATCATCGGCGGCCGCCGGACCGCCATCCTGGAGCAGCTGGCCGCCGAGCACCCGGAGATCGACACCGTGGTGATCGACACCGCCGACCCGGGCAGCATCACCGCGGCGGCCAAGGAGGTGCTGGCCGGGCACCCGTCACTGAACGTGCTCATCGCGATGGCCGGCATCATGCAGGTCGAGGACTGGCACAGGCCCGAGGGCTTCCTGGCCTCGGCCGAACGCGTCGTCACGACCAACGTGCTCGGCCCGATCCGCCTGGTCGCCGCATTCGTCGAGCACCTTCAGTCCCGGCCAGACGCCACCATCGTCACCGTCTCCTCGGGGCTGGCGTTCACCCCGCTCAGGGTCACGCCCAGTTACAACGCCTCCAAGGCGGCCATCCACATGCTCAGCGAGTCGCTGCGGCTGCAGCTGTCCGACACCTCCGTCAAGGTCCTGGAGCTGGAGCCGCCGTCGGTGCGCACGCCGCTGATGCCGGGGCAGGAGGACAACGAGCACGCCATGCCGCTCGACGAGTTCATCGACGAGGTCATGACGTTGATCGAGACGCAGCCCGACGCCAAGGAGATCCAGGTCGAGCGGGTCAAGTTCCTCCGCTACGGCGAGGCGCGCGGCGACTACGACCACGTCGTGAGCGTGCTGAACGGGACCGACCCGCACGGCAGGTAGACGTGCCAGGATCGGTTGCGTGTCTGGCATTCGGAGTTTCGACGGCGTACGGATCGCGTATCAGGAACTGGGGGTGGGCCGGCCCGTCGTGCTCGTGCACGGTTTCATGGGCAACGGCTCGCAGTGGATCACCGGCGGCCATGCGGCGGCACTCGCCGCCGCGGGCTTCCGCGTGATCATGCCCGACCTGCGCGGACACGGCGGCAGCGAGCGGCACTGCGACTATCCGCCGGACGTGCTGGCCGACGACCTGTTGGCCCTGGTCGCCGAGCTCGGGCTAGACGACTACGACCTCGGCGGGTACTCGCTGGGCGGCCGGGTGACGCTGCGGGCGCTCGTTCGCGGCGCTCGGCCTCGTCGGGCGATCATCGCTGGTCAGGGCATTACCGGTGGCGGCGCTGGCAATCGCCGGGCGCTGGCCGCGATCGCGCGGGGCGGAGAGCTCGACGAGGAGGCCCGGCAGTTCGCGGGCTGGTTGTCCCAGCTCGATGCCGATCCCCAGGCCATGCTGCATGTTCTCGACGCCCAGGTGCCGACCTCGGTCGACGAGGCGCGGCGGATCGAGGTGCCGACGCTGGTGGTCGTCGGCGATCGTGACGAGCGTCGCGCCTCCGCCGCCGACCTCGCTGCCGCCCTGCCGTCGTCGCAGTATCTGCTGGTGCCCGGCGATCACTGGACCGCCTTCACCAGCCCCGAACTCAGCACGGCCGTCCTCGACTGGTCTTCGAAACCTTTCGACGCCCGGTAGCATCCTCGCCATGCGTGGTGGCACGCCGACGCTGGCGGAGATTGCCCGGGAAGCCGGCGTGTCCACGCCGACCGTCTCCAAGGTCCTCAACGGGCGCGCCGACGTCGCCCCGGCCACGCGGGCGCGGGTCGAGGAGCTGTTGCAGCGGCACGGCTATCGCCGTCGCGCCGCCGGTCCGCCGTCCCGGCTGTTCGATCTCGTCTTCCACGAGCTCGAGAGCGCGTGGGCGATGGAGGTCATTCGCGGCGTGGAAAACGTTGCCCGCGAAGAGAAGCTGCACGTCGTGCTGTCCGAGTCGGCCGGGGCGCTGTCGCCCGGCCAGTCGTGGGTGGACGGTGTGCTGGCCCGCCGTCCCTGCGGCGTCGTGCTCGTGCTCAGCGACCTCGACACCGTCCAGCGGACCCAGCTCGCCAGTCGCGAGATCCCTTTTGTGGTGCTCGATCCCGCCGGCGATCCGGCCGACGGTGTGCCGGCCGTCGGCACCAACAACTGGCTCGGTGGCGTCACCGCCACCCGGCACCTGATCGACCTCGGGCACGTTCGCATCGGTCTCATCGGCGGCCCGTCGCGCATGCTGTGCAGCCGTGCCCGCCTCGACGGCTATCGCGCCGCCCTCGAAACAGCCGGTCTGCGTTTCGATCCCCGGCTCGTCCGTGAAGGCGACTTCCACTTCGAGGCCGGCTACTCCGCCGGCCGCGACCTGCTGTCCCTGGCGACGCCGCCCACCGCCGTCTTCGCCGGCAACGACCTCCAGGCCCTCGGCCTCTACGAAGCCGCCCGCGAACTGGGGCTTCGCGTGCCGGCCGACCTCAGCGTCGTCGGCTTCGACGACCTGCCGCTGGCCCGGTGGGTCGGCCCGCCGCTGACCACCATCCGCCAACCCCTCGTGGCCATGGCCGAGACCGCCGCCCGCCTGGCGTTGTCGCTGGGCCGCGGCGAAACTCCCGCCACCACCCGCGTCGATCTGGCGACTTCGCTGGTCATCCGCCACAGCACCGCCGCCCTCAACCCGCCGGTGTGAAGACGGTGAGCCGCACCGCCGGCTCGTCGTTGGCCTGGAAGTTGGCGAAGTCGTAGGCCACGGTGCCGCGGATCGGGTGGTGCAGCACCTTGCGGCCGGAGCCGCGGCCGACGGAGATGTCGTGGTCCTCCCACCAGGCGCGGAACTGGGGCGAGCCGGCGGAGAGCCGGGCGGCGAGGCTGGTGAACAGGGGATCGCCGGCCCAGACGTCGTGCGCGGCACGGAACTGGGCGACGGTGTGTCGGGCCATCACGGCCCAGCCGCGACCGAAGAGCTTGCGGGTGGCGGGATCGAGCAGCAGATAGACGAGGATGTTGCGGTCGTCGGGGGCGCAGGCGTCGAAGTCGGTGAACAGCTCCCGGGCGGCGTCGTTCCAGGCCAGCACATCCCAGCGCCGACCGGTGGCGTACGCGGGCTGATCAAGACCGGCGATCACGGCTTTCACCGCCGCCGGCACGGTTTCGCGCACGAACAGCGGCCGCACGGTCTGCTGGGCCAGCAGGCCGAGATGCGCCCGCTCGGTGTCGTCGAGGCGCAGGGCGGCGGCCAGGGCGTCGACGGTGGCGACGGACGGGCGCACGGTGCGGCCCTGCTCCAGGCGGATGTACCAGTCGACGCCGATGCCGGCGAGCTCGGCGACCTCTTCACGGCGCAGTCCGGGCGTGCGGCGACGGCGGCCGAGGGGGAGGCCGACGGCTTCGGGGGTCAGGCGTTCGCGGCGGGAGCGCAGGAACTCGCCCAGTCCGGCAGGCATCGGTGGACCTCCTCAATCCTAGGATAATACCAGGGCTGGATGCGCGGCCGCCGACGCCGCAGGCTGGGTCGTACCGAACGGAAGGAAGACCCGATGAAGGCCGCAGTGCTCACGAGATTCGGCGCCCCGCTGACCGTGACGACCGTGCCCGATCCCGTGCCGGGCACGGGTGAGGTCCTGGTGGAAGTCGTTGCCGCGTCGGTCATCCCGTACACCGACGAGGTGATCGCCGGCTCGCGCGGCTTCCAGCTGAACCTGCCGATCACGCTCGGCGCCGGCGCGGTCGGCCGGGTCCGTGCCGTCGGCCCCGACGCGACGCGGCTGCGAGTGGGGGACTGGGTGCTGTGCGATCCGACGATCCGGTCCCGCGACGATGCCCTCACGCCCGACATCATGTTGCAGGGCTGGAGCGCTCGCGGGGACGGTGGCCTGCACCTTCAGGACTATGTCGGCAACGGCTCCTTCGCGGAGCAACTCCTTGTCCCCACGGAGAACGCGGTGCCGTTGGGTGCTTTCGACCGGGCCGACGCCGGCCGGTTGGCGGCGGCCGCGACGGTGTGCCTGGTGCCGTACGGGGGATTGCTCGCGGCCGAGTTGCAGGCCGGCGAGACCGTGTTGATCAGCGGCGCCACCGGCAACTTCGGCAGCGCCGGCGTCGCGATGGCGTTGGCCATGGGCGCGGCCACCGTGATCGCGCCCGGCCGTGACGAGAAGATGTTGGCGGAACTGGAGAATCGCTTCGGCCGTCGCGTCAGGACGGTCAGGCTCGGCGGCACGCAGGAGATGCTGGACGCCGCCCCGGGGCCGATCGACGTCGTGCTGGACCTGCTGCCGCCGTCGGCCGGCAACGAACCCGTTCGTCAGGCGGCGATGACGGTACGGGAACGCGGCCGGGTGGTGCTGATGGGCGGCGTGCAGGACGACATCTCGTTGCCGTACCGGTGGTTGATGCGCAACAGCATCACCCTGCGCGGTCAGTGGCTGCACCCGCGCACGGCCAACCGGTCATTCATCGAGTTGATCAAGGCGGGCCTGCTCGACCTGAACCAGTTCGACGTCACGGAGTTCGCGCTCGACGACATCGCCGACGCCGTCGACCACGCCGCCACGAGCGGCCGGTTCACGGCGACGGTGATCAGGCCCTGAAGCCGACCAGCTCCACCGCGCGATCCCGGTACGCCACCGTGACGTCCACGAACCCGGCCGCCTCGGCCTCGGCCCGCAGCCGGCCGGGCTCGACGTCCAACACGTGCCGGTGGACGCTGACCACCAGCCGGCCGCCCGGCCGCAGCACCCGGCGCAGCTCGGCGAACCCGGTGGCCCGCTTCCAGTGCATCACGTTGTTCACGGAGATCGCCGCGTCGACCGACCCGGTGGCGCAACCCGTGTGCTCGGCGGTGCCGGTGCGCAGCTCGATGTCGCCCGTCTGGACCGCGCCGGCGGAGCGCTCGGCGGCCATCGTCCGCATGACGTCCGACGGGTCGACGCCGATCACGTGGCCGCCGGGGGAGACCGCCTCGGCGGCCAGCACGACACCGAGCCCCGGCCCGTGCCCGATGACCAGCGCGCATTCGCCGGAGCTCAGCGACGCTGCGGCGACGGCGTCGCGTTCCTGCTCACGGTTGCCGCGCGCCATGATCGACCCGCCCAGCCGGCCGGCGACGCCGCGCGGGTGGCCGAACGCGGCGTCGAGGGCGCGCGTGAGCAACGTCATCGCTCAAGGGCACCACGAACGCCGCCTCGGCGCACCTCCTACGCCAGCGTGTCGGGCGCGAAATAGTCACGCAGGCGAGCGATCTTCCCGTCGCGCAGGCGCACGATCTGCACCAACGACATCGCCGCGCCGTCCACCACGGTGTCGATCTCGGCGATGAACACGTCCGGATCGGCGGTGTCGTGCACCACGAAGCTGGACCGCGCCGTGTCGACCACACCCGGGCCGCCGACCGGCCGCTGGTAGTACTCGGCCATGCCCTTGCGGATCGCCTCGCGGCCGGCCATCCGATTCGGGAACGGATGCCCCTCCGGCACCAGCGGCGCCTCCAGCACGCCGTCCTCGGTGAACAGCTCGGCCAGCGCGTCGGCGTCGCGGCTGAGCGCGCCGGCGTGCACATAGCGCCCGAAGATCTCCCGCACGGTGTTCGTCCCCTCCTGGTGGTTGTTCTCCGACGCTAGGGCGTGAAGGCGGGCGATGCCCGGGAATCCGCTGGTTGCTGCCCTGACGGGTGTCGTTGTGGGCGTGATCCACTCGGGCCGGGCAGACTGTGCGCCGTGAGCAACGAGGGACACCAGCGCACCGGTATGGCGGCGCTCGCGGTCGGTGCACTCGGCGTCGTGTTCGGCGACATCGGCACCAGCCCGCTGTATTCACTGCAAACCGTGTTCGCCATCGACGGCGGCGCGATCCGGCCGGTCGCCCAGGACGTGTACGGCGTGATCTCGCTGGTGTTCTGGGCCGTGCTGCTGATCGTGTCGATCAAGTACGTGGCCTTCGTGATGCGCGCCGACAACGACGGCGAGGGCGGCATCATGGCCCTGGCCGCGCTGATCCGGCGCAGCGTGGCCGGCCGCACGAAGATGGTCGCCACGGCGGTGCTGTTCGGTGTGATCGGCGCGTCGCTGTTCTTCGGGGACAGCGTGATCACGCCGGCGATCTCGGTGCTGTCCGCGGTCGAGGGCATCGAGGTGGTGTCGCCGGAGATCAAGGAGATCGTGCTGCCGATCGGCGTGACCATCCTGGTGCTGCTGTTCCTGGCGCAGCGGCTGGGCACGCACCGGGTCGGCCGGTTCTTCGGGCCGATCATGGTGCTGTGGTTCGCGGTGATCGGCCTGCTCGGGCTGCCGTGGGTCATCGCCAAGCCCGGCATTCTGCTGGCTTTGTCGCCGACCTCCGCGATCGCGTTCTTCGTGGACCGGCCGGTGTTGGCCTTCGTCGCCATGGGAGCGGTCGTGCTCGCCATCACCGGCGCCGAGGCTTTGTACGCCGACATGGGCCATTTCGGCCGGCCGGCGATCAGCCGAGCCTGGTTCTTCGTGGTCTTTCCCGCATTGACGCTGAACTATCTCGGCCAGGGCGCATTGATTCTCAGCCAGCCGGACGCGGTGTCGAATCCGTTCTTCCTGCTGGCTCCGGGCTGGGCCCAGATCCCGCTGATCGTGCTGGCCACCATCGCCACGGTCATCGCCTCCCAGTCGGTGATCTCCGGCGCGTTCTCCATGGCCCGGCAGGCCGTGCAGCTCGGATTCCTGCCCATTCTCACCATCCGGCACACCTCCAAGGAGGAAAGCGGCCAGATCTACGTGCCCGGCATCAACTGGATCCTGTTGGCCGGCGTCCTCATCATCACCGTCACCTTCGGCTCGTCGCAGTCGCTGGCCACCGCGTACGGGCTGGCCGTCACCGGCACGCTGCTGCTCACGACCTCGCTGTTCCTGGTGCTGGCCGGCGCCGCGTGGCGGTGGAAGTGGTGGCAGCTCACCCTGGTCGCGGTCGTGTTCGGCGGCCTGGAGCTGGTGTTCCTCGCCGGCAACCTGACCAAGATCGTGCACGGCGGCTGGCTGCCGCTGCTGCTCGGCGCGCTCGTCGTCACGGTGATGCTGACCTGGCAGCGCGGTCGCCGTGTCGTCACCGCCCGGCGGGTCGAGATCGAGGGCTCCATGGCCGAATTCGTCGACGAGATCCGCGCCACCGGCACCGTCCGCGTGCCCGGCACCGCCGTCTTCCCGCATCCGTCCAAGGAGACCGTGCCGCTGGCGCTGCGCGCCAACTTCGAATTCAACGGCGTCGTCCACGAGCACGTGGTCATCGTGACCGTGATTCCGGAGAACGTGCCGCATGTGCCGCGCAATGAGCGTCTGAACGTCGATTCCCTGCACCGCAACGACGACGGAATCGTGCATCTCACGGTCCGTTTCGGTTTCCAGGACGACCAGGACATCCCGTCGGCGCTGCGGGACGCCTTCATGCTCACCTCCGAGCTGGAGGTCGACCCGGACTCGGCCTTCTATTACCTGTCGCGCGTGAGCATCGAGGCCGGGCCGCGGGAGAAGGGCCTGCCGCGGTGGCAGAAGATGCTGTTCGTCGGCCTGGCCCACAATGCCGCCAGCCCGGCGGTGTATTTCCGGCTGCCGGTGGAGCGGACCGTCATCATGGGAACGCGGGTGGACCTCTAAACGGAGTGATGGGGATTCCCCGCACGGCGTGGTCGGCGAAGCCCAGCGCTTCGTCGACCAGCGCCGACAGGTGATCGCTGGTGATGCGGTAGAGCATGCGGCGGCCGTCTCGCCGCGCCTGCACGAGGCCGGCCAGTCGCAGGCGGCCCAGGTGTTGCGACACGGAGGAGCGTGACGCGGCGACCTGCTCGGTGAGGGTCGTCACGTCCTGCTCGCCGTCACCGAGCAGGTACAGCAGGTGTAGGCGCGTGGGATCGGCGAGGTGGCGCAGCACGTCGGCGGCGATGCCGAGGCGTTCGCCGTCGACTTGCTGGTGCGAACCACTGGCACCTGCCATGTTCTTGTGCGCGCACATGGTTGCATATTGCCCCTGATCAGCGCATTCTGGCAACGTGACAGAGCACGGGCATGGCCACGGACATGGGCACGGGCACGGCCACCGGCGTTCGCGGTTGGCGCGGCTCCGGCACGTGATCAAGCCGCACAGCCATGACAGCGCCGACCGCGTGGACACCGCGCTGGAGACGAGCCGGCTGGGCATGCGGACCCTGGGCTGGTCCTTCGCCGCCCTGTTCGTCACCGCCGTCGCGCAGTTGGTGGTGGTGTTCCTCAGCGGCTCCGTCGCGCTGCTCGGCGACACCATCCACAACTTCGCCGACGCCTTGACCGCTCTGCCGCTCGGCGTCGCGTTCCTGCTCGGCCGCCGCGCCGCCACCCGTCGCTACACCTACGGCCTTGGCCGCGCCGAGGACCTGGCCGGCGTGATCGTCGTGCTGATCATCGCCGGCTCGGCCGTGGTCGCCGGCTGGCAGGCCGTCGACCGCTTGATCCACCCGCAGCCGGTCAGCCACCTGTGGGTCGTCGCCGCCGCTGGTGTCATCGGCTTCCTGGGCAACGAGATCGTCGCCCGGTACCGCATCGTCGTCGGCCGCCGCATCGGCTCCGCCGCCCTGGTCGCCGATGGCCTGCACGCCCGGACCGACGGGTTCACGTCGCTGGCCGTGGTGCTCGGGGCCGGCGGTGTCGCGCTCGGTTTCCCGTTGGCTGACCCGATCATCGGCCTGGCGATCACCGTCGCGATCCTGTTCGTGCTCCGTGACGCCGCCCGCGAGGTCTTCCGCCGTCTCATGGACGCCGTCGACCCCGCGACCATCGATCTGGCCGAGCAGACCGCCTTGTCCGTGCCCGATGTCCTTGCCGCCGGCCAGGTTCGCATGCGGTGGATCGGGCACAGCCTCCGCGCCGAGCTCGCCGTCACCGTCGACGCCGCATTGACCGTCGAGCAGGCCCACCGCATCGCCCACGACGTCGAGCACCGCTTGGTGCACGCCGTTCCCCGTCTGGCCGCCGCCGTTGTGCACACCGAGCCCGCTTCGCGCGCCGTAGACGCCCACGAAGTGTTGGCCCATCACCGTTAGGCGGCCAGGAATCCCTTGATCGTCGGGCTGACCCGGCGGTCGAACATCGTCGTCAGGTGATCGCCGCTCTCGATCATCAGCAGATGGCAGTTCGGAATTGCTTCCGCCGTCGCCTTCGCGATGTCCGCCGGGATCAGCGTGTCCCGGCCGCCCGCGATGAGCAGTGTCGGCGTGTGAAGCTCGGGCAGCCGCCCCATGACGTCCCAGTCCTTGATCGCCTCCACGAGCGCGAACTCTCCCGGCGCACGCTTCTTGCCGGTGATGGTCGCGGCCGCCAATGTGCCGGCGATGATCAGCCTTCGCGGTCCTCTTGTCACCAGACCGCTTGCCGCCCAAGGATTGTTGCGGCCTCGCCGCTCGTCGTCCATGAGCCGCACCAGCTCGCGCCGCCCTTCCGCGCCCGGCCGGCCGGCGATCACGCAGAGGATGAGCCGCCGAACCACGTCCGGGTGATCGAGGGCGATCTGCAACGCCGTCGCGCCGCCACCCGAGGAGCCCATGAGATCCACCGGCCCGCCGAACCGGCTGCGAAGAGCATCCGCATGCCAGCTCGCGAGATCCGGCAGCGTCATGCCCGCCGGCGGATTCGTCGGCCGCTGAATGTGGTGGACCTGCCGGCCGAGGCCGCCGGCCAGCGTCCTTGCGGCGACCGCGGCCAGCACCGGAACCTTGGTGGCCAGGTCCGCACCGGCCCCCAGGCCCGGCAGAGTGACCAGTGGCGGTCCTTCGCCGACGGTGATAACGGTCAGGCCGTTACTCAGTCTCTCGCCCCGCATGGCGCCCCCTTGTTGCCTGTGGCGGTGCAACGAGGTCGGCCGGAACACGGTTCCAGGGCTTGAGGATGGCTTGATGCTGCTACGTCGCGAGGGCGACCCGCGACAACAGTCCTACGTGGACCGGCCCGCAGTGGCAGCCGGGGCACATCGTCTCCTCGGCCGCCGGCGCCTCGCACGGGTAACCGCCGTGGCTGTAATAGGAAAAGGTGTCCCCGAACGCGTCGGTGACATGCGTGGCCTGGTAGACGTCGTCCGAGTGCTCGCCGCACCGGGCGCAGGTGAACCGATACCGCTCGACAACCCGCTCCGAGAACATGCTGCCCCACCTCTTCACCGTTGAGACACGCACCTCGAATGCTACGCCGATGGGCAACAACAGCCGTCTCAGAAGGCCAATTCGGGCCGGCGACGCAGACGCGGCATCACGGCGTAGACGGCCCAGCCGACCACGGCCAGGCCAAGCCACGTGATCGCCCGGTAGAACAGCACGATCACGCCGGCCGGCGCGGCCGCGATGCCGGCGCTGAGCAGGACGCCCAGCAGCCCGGTCTCGGCGAGCCCGGCGCCGCCGGGGAGGATCTGCAACGCGATACTGCCTTGCACGATCAGGAATCCGACGACGAGCGCCGCCCACGGCACCTCGACGTCCACACTGAGCACGCTGGCCACCAACGTCACGAAGTCGAGTACCCAGCTGAGCAGTGCTGTGCCGACCAGCACCAGCCACCGCCGGCCGCTGGGCCGCATCGAAGCAACGTTGTCCGACAACGCCACCGCCGCCGATTCGGCCTGCGAAGCCCACCGACGGGGCACCAGCCGAACCACGGCTCGGAGCACCGCCGGCCGCGTCAGCAGCTGCCACGCCCCGAATGTGCCGAAGCCCACGACAACGGCGATCGGTACGGCCACAGCCGCCGGCACCGAACCGGCGATCGCCAGCGCCAGCGCGCCAATCACGATCAACGTGACGGTCGTGATCAGGCCGGCCATCAGCACCGACCACGCCGCCACCGGCCCCGTCACGCCCCGCTTGCGCAGCTGCGTGATGCCATAGCCCAGCGAGCCGGCCCCGCCGACCACCGGCACGGTCGTCGACACGGCGTTCTGCGCGAAGTTGATGCCCTGGACGGTGCCGGCCGGCAGCTCGGCACCGCCCACGACCAGCAGCTGCCGGTGCAGTTCGCCGTACACCGCGAGCGCACCGGCGCCGCTCAGCACGGCCACCAGCAGCCAGCCCCACTCGACGCGGTCCAGGTGCACACCCGTTGCGGTGAACTGGGAAACCATGTCCGGAATGCGCCAGGCGACCCAGCCGAGGGCGGCCCCGACGACCGCCCAGTGCAGGATCGCGCGCCACGGGAAGACGGCCGGCTTGTGTGCCCACCCGATAGCCGCCATCGCCGCCTCCCTCGTCCACCCGGGTCAACCGCCCGGTCCGTGAACGAATTTCCGGATTGGAGCCGATGTGGCCGGCGTCTCGCCGTCTCAGGCCAGCCCGCCGACCATGGCCCTGAGCGCGCTCAATGCCTGGGCCAGGTCCGGCACCGACGACGGGATCGCCTTGCGCAGCAGGCCGAAGGCGTGAATGTTGCCGACTGCTTCGAAGAACGTCGTCGGCACGCCTGCGGTGATCAGCCCGGCGGCGTAGGCCCGGCCCTCGTCCCGTAGCGGATCGAGGCCGGCGGTCAGCACCACGGCCGGCGGCAGGCCGGCAAGGTCACCCTGCATCGGCGACGCCCGGACGTCCGTGATCACCGGCTGGTACGAGTCCTGATAGAACACGCGGCTGGCCTCGGTGAGCAGGTAGCCCTCGGCGAACTCGCGTTGCGACGCGTACTTGCCGATCAGATCGGTCGCCGGCCACAGCAGCAGCTGCGCCACCACCGGCACGTCCGCCGGCCGGTCCCGCAGCGCCATCGCGGTGACGATGGTCATCGTGCCGCCGGCACTGTCGCCGCCGAGCACGAGACCGGTCACCCCGCGGCCCAGCTCGGCCGGCCCGCCGGCCACCCACCGGGCGATCTCTTCGGCGTCGTCGACCGCGGCCGGATACGGCGCTTCCGGCGCGAGCCGGTAGTCGACGAGCAGCACCGGCAGGTCCAGCCGTTGGGCCATGTCGGCCGCCATGGACCGGTGGGTGTCGATGCCGCCGAAGACGAAGCCGCCGCCGTGGAACCATACCAGCACGGGGCCGGGGTCGCGGTGCTCGCGGCGGTCGAGCAGCAGCGTCGGCAGCGGGGCCGTCTCGAGCATGCGGGCCGTGGCCAGCGGCGGTTCCGGCAGGTCGACCACCGCGGCCAGCATGCGCATGGACTCGCGGATGGCCGTGGCCTCGGGCGGGCCGCTCTCCGGCGGGATCTGGTCGAGCAGCGCCTGCACGTCGGGCCTGATCATGTCGCCTCCTGATGTCAGTGACTGTCATCAGAGTAGGTCGTGATGTCAGCTCCTGTCATCACCGGTAGGGTGTGATCCATGGCGCGGTGGCAGCCGGACGGGCGGCGTCGGCTTCAGGACGCGGCGTTGGAGCTCTACGGCGAGCGGGGCTTCGCCGAGGTCACCGCCGCCGAGGTGGCCGCGCACGCCGGTCTGACCGAGCGGACCTTCTTCCGGCACTTCGCCGACAAGAAGGAGGTCCTGTTCGGCGACGAGACCCGGCTGGCCGAGACCATCGCCGACGCCGTCCGCGCCGCGCCGGCCGAGACCTCGCCCATGGACGCCGTGCTGGCCGGCTTCGCCGCGCTGTCCGAGTCCGCGCACGCCCGCCGCGACCGGCTGCTCCGGCGTGAGCGGATCATCGAGCAGAGCTCCGAGCTGCGGGAACGGGAACTGGCCAAGTTCGCCGCGTGGACCGGCACCTTGGCCGAGGCACTGCGTGAACGCGGCGTCGCCGAGCCGGCTTTGGTGGCCGAGGTCGCCATTGCCACCGGCCGGGTCGTGTTCCACCGGTGGATCGAGGCCGACCGGCCGGTGCCGCTGGCCGAGGCGATGCGCGAGGGCTTCGCCGCGATTGGGGAGTTCGTCAGCTCCACTGTGGATCGCGGCCGGTGAGGCCGAGGACCCGGTGCAGGGCCGGCGCGTCGGCCGGGACAGCCACCTCCGGCGCGAAGATGTTCATCTGACGGCCCAGCTCGGCCGTCTTGGCCAGCTCTTCCAGCAGGGCTTCGGCGACTTCTTCCTCGACGGTCAGGTCCCGTCCGGCCGCGCGGGCGAGATCCCAGCCGTGCACCAGGAACTCGCCGGCGATCATCCCGCCCACCTGCGAGGCCGGGAGCTCCATCGGGCTGCCCATGTGTGTCATGCCGGTCCAGGCCGCCGGGTCGCTCCAGGCCTTCACGGTCGTCGTGACCGCGTCGGTCAGGCTGGCCAGGCAGTCGCCGGTGGTGAGATCAAGCTCCGCTTCCGTTGCGTCCGGCGGTACCACAATCACTTTGGTGGCGCCGCCGGTCAGCGACGGGGCCCAGAACAGCAGGTGGTTGACCAGCCCTCGGACCGTGTACTCGGTGCACGGCGTCCGGGCGTCAAGGTGTGGTTCCAGGGCGGGGATCAGGTCGAGCAGTGGTGCGGCGGCACGTTCGATCAGCATGCGTGCAGTCAATCCGGTGGCGGTCCGGCTGTATTGAACAAACGCGACTAGCATCGGGCCGGTGCGGGACGAGCGGGAGCTGCGCGGGGCGTGGCGTCGGTTCCAGCAGCACGACTTTCCGCCGCCTTCCCCGGATCTCGCTGCTTTCGTCGACCACTACTGGATCGTCAGCTGGTCCTATGCCGAGCCGTACCGTCAGAAGATCGTCCCCTATCCGCGGGTCAACCTGACCATCGCCGACGACGGCACGGCCGTCGTCACCGGCGTCGGCAGCAAGGCCGGCGTCCGTGTTCTGGACGGCGACCGCACCGTTTTCGGCGTGGCTTTCCGCCCCGGCGGCTTCCGGCCTTTCCTGGGCCGTTCCGTCGCCTCCATCACCGACCGCCAGCTGCCCGCTTCGGAGATTTTCTCCGGAATCCCGACTGTGCCGACCATCGACGCCGTCGAGTCGATGCTCCGCCGCCAGCAGCCGTTCCCCGATCCCAAGGCCGCGGAGGCCGCCGACCTCGTCACCACCATCGCCACTTCCCCCGAGATCAGCCGCGTCGACCAGCTCGGCCGTCCCGTCCGGCAGGTGCAGCGCCTGTTCGCCGAGTACGTCGGCATCAACCCCAAGTGGGTCATCCGCCGCTACCGCCTGCACGAGGTCACCGAACGCCTCGCCGCCGGCGCTGCCATCGACTGGGCCCGCTTGGCCGCCGAGCTCGGCTACGCCGACCAGGCCCATTTCGTGCGGGACTTCACCAAGATGTTCGGCGAGACGCCCACGCACTATGCCGCTAGGTACTAGCCAGGCCCTCGAGATACGCCCGGCATGTCAGGCGCATCCGGTCCACGGTCATGTTGTGCGAACCGAGAAGCACCTGGATGGCCAGCCCGTCGATCATGCCGACCACGGTGTTGGCCATCTGCACGGGATCCCCGTCAACGATCAGCCCCTGGTCCTGGGCGTCGCGCAGCAGCCCGACGACGGTGCGCCGCCACTCGCCGTAGATGGTCTCGTTGAGCTCCTGGAGTTCGGGCTCACGCAGCCCATGGACCCACAGCTCGATCCACACCCGCCAAGCCGAAACGCTGTCGGGATCGAGGGGCGCGTACGAGTCGACGAGCCGGGTGAGCAGCTCCAGTGGGTGCCGCCGGCGGCGAGGATGGCGGCGCGACGGTCCAGGGACTGCTGGTGGTTGTGCTCGAAGGCGGCGTGGAGCAGGGCCTGCTTGCTGTCGAAGTAGTAGTGGACGGTGCCGGAACTGACGCCGGCTCGCGTCGCGACGTCGGTGAGCCGCAGGTCCTGGACGCCGGAGGAAGCGATCTCGGCGCAGGTGGCGGCCAGGATCTGAGCCCGGCGCTCGGCCGAGACGCTCGGACGCGGCACGGTCACTCCTCCCGATGGGTGTGACCGCGAGTATAGATAACTGGCCCGTCAGTCAGAGATGACGGGAGATCACCAGCCGCATGATGTCCGAGGTGCCCTCCTCGATCTCCTCCAGCTTCACGTCCCGCAGCCACTGCTCGACCGGGAACTCCCGCGAATAGCCCCACCCGCCCAAGGTCTGCACGGCGGCCCACGTGACGAACATGGCGGCCTCGGACGCGGTCAGCTTGGCCATCGCGGCCAAGCCGGTGACGGGCTGGCCGGCGTCGATCTGCCGGGCGGCGTGGTGCACCAACAGCCGGGCGGACTCGATGCGGGTGGCCATGTCGGCCAGCCGGAAGGCGACGGCCTGGTGCTCGATGATCGGCACGCCGAACTGCCTGCGGTTGCGGGCATAGTCCAAAGCGAACTCGTACGCCGCCCGCGCCGCCCCGACGGCGGCGGCGCCGAGCACGACGCGGGAGATGTCGAAGGTGCCCATCAGGCCGTGGAAGCCGCGGCCCTCGTCGCCGAGCCGGTCGTGCGCCGGCACGAAGACGTTGTCGAAGAACACTTCCCGGCACACGATGGCCCGCTGGCCCATCTTCCGCATCGGCTCGCCGAAGCGCAGCCCGGGCGCGTCCCGGGTCAGCAGGAACGCGGTCACGCCGGCCGACCGCTTGCTGCGGTCGGTCTTGGCGAACACCACGTAGTACGTGGCCGCGCCGGCATTGGAGATCCACGTCTTCTGGCCGGTCAGCTCGTAGCCGCCCTCGACCCGCCGCGCGGTGGTGATCATCGACGCCGCGTCCGAGCCGGCGTTCGGCTCGGTGGTGGCCAGCGCCGTCATCGGGGCATCGGGGCCGGTCAGCGGCGTGAGCCACTGCTTGCGTTGCTCCACGGTGCCCAGCTCCAGGATCGGGTCGGCGTAGAAGCCGTTGGAGCACAACAGGTTGCCGATGCCGGGATCACCCCAGCACAGCTCCTCCTGCACGAGGCACTGGGTGAACACGTCGGTGAAGCCGCCGCCGCCGTACTCCTCGGGCAGCATGAAGGTGGTGATGCCGACCTCGCCGGCCCGCTGGAACAGGTCGACCGGGGTGACCACGTCGGCCTCGTCCACCTCCCGGGCCCGCGGCCGGATCTCCTTGACGGCGAAGTCCCGGCACAGCTGGACGATCTGGCGCTGCTCGTCGGTGAGCGGCCAGGCCGGGAAGTGGATCGTCATGCTCTCCGTGCCTCCTGACGCGAAACAGGGATGATCAGGGCGTCGACCGCCAGCGGCCCGTCCGGCCCGACGCGGACGGGGTTCAGCTCCAGCTCGCCGACCAGCGGTGAGGCCGCGACCAGCAGCGACACCCGGTGCACCAGCGCGGCGAGCCCGTCGATGTCGACCGGCGGCCGGCCGCGCCAGCCGTGCAGCAGCATGGCACAGCGCAGCCGGTCGAGCATTTCCCGTGCCGTCGCGTGGGAAACGGGGGCCAGCTCGATGGCGACGTCGTGGTGCAGCTCGGTCTCGGTGCCGCCGGCCCCGACCACGATCAGCGGCCCGAAATCGGGGTCGCGGCGGGCGCCGACCAGGATCTCCACCGTGTTGGGCCGGGTGTCCTGCTCCTCGACGACGTACTCGCCCGGCCCGAGCCGGGCCGACATCTTGTCGAAGGCGTCCAGCAGCTCGTCCGCCGTGGACAGTCCGGTTCGGACGCCGCCGGCGTCGCTCTTGTGGGCCAGCCAACCGGCCTTGAGCACGTACGGGGCGGTCAGCTTCCGGGCCTGGTCGAGGTCCTCGCGCCGGCGGACCACCAGGCCACGTGGGAAGGCCACGTCGAAGAGCACCTGCCGGGTCTCCCAGTAGCCGTCGGGCAGTACGCCGATCGGTCGGGTCTGGTGGGGCAGCGGCGGTTCGGCCGGCCGGCCGAGGGCGGCGATGCCCCGCAGCGCCTGGAGCGCCGGCTCGATGCGGTCGTACGTGGGCACGCCGGCAGCCCACAGCGCGTCGGCGGCGGGGCTGTCCGGGCCCATCGAGTGCACCAGCACCGGCTTGCCCCGGCCGGCGAGCTGTCCGATACGTTGCGCCACAGCGACTTCACGCTCGGCGATGGCCGGGATGTCGAGGCCGTAGCGGCCGAAGTAGCCGGTGAGCACGGCCGCGTCCACGTCGTCTGACCGGAGCACGGCCTCGGTGATCTCGGCGTAGTTGGCCAGGTCCTGCTCGCCCGCGCCGGCCAGGTCGACCGGATTGTGCCGGGCCTCCAGCGTCACGCCGATGTCCTGGGTGAAGTGCGGTACCAGCAGCCCATGCGTGTGCGCGACGTCGGCCGCGATGCCGCACTGCCCGCCGCTGTCGCCGATGATCGCCACCCGGCCGCCGCGTGGCGGGCTCGTCGCCAGGACCGCCCTGGCCACGTCGATGAGCTCGGCCGGCGTGCTGACCCGGGCGACCCCGGCAGCCCGGCACGCGGCGTCCACGACTTCCAGCGGCGAGGTCAGCGAGCCGGTGTGGGTGCGGGCCAGCCGGGTGCTGGCCGCACTGCCGCCGACGGTCAGCAGCAGCGTCGGCTTTCCCAATCCTCGCAACGCATCCAGCAGTGCCGGGCCGTTGGCGAAGTTCTCCAGGTAGACCGCGATGACCTTGGTCGACGGGTGGTCGGCCAGATCGGCCAGCAGCTCGGTCGCCGTAACGTCACTGGCGTTACCCAGCGAGACGAAGCGGGAGATGCCCAGGCCGTGCCGGGCGCCGAGCAGCGCGAGTTCCGAGCCGACCTGGCCGCTCTGCGACACGATCGCCAGCGGGCCCGGCGTGAAACTGCCCCAGGCCAGCCGCAGGTCCGTGGCCGTGTCGACGATGCCAAGGCTGTTGGCCCCGACCAACCGCGCGCCGCCGGCACGGATCTTCGCGGCCAACGCCGGTTCCTCCGGCACGCCGGCCGTGATGCCGAGGAATCCTTTGACACCAAGCGAAAGACCCTCGGACACGACGGCCGGCACCTGTGCCGCCGGCACGCGCAACGCCACCAGCTCCGGCGCTTCGTCCACATCGGACAGACCGGGGGCGCATCGTCGTCCGCAGACGACGCCACCGCGCCGGTTGACCAGCTCGACCCGGCGTCGATGAGCCCCGGCCAACGCCCCCGAGGCCAGCCAGTAGCCCCACTTGGACCGGTTCTCCGACGCGCCGACCACCGCCACCGACGCGGGGTCGCGGAACACGCCCAGCTGCATCGTCGCCCCAGAAAGGTGAGATAACTGGCTGATCAGTCAGTTATCGTGGGTGGGGCGTCGGGGGTTGTCAACCGCGGCCGGCGCGTTCCGTCACTTTCGTCGGGGGTGACTGCCCTTACGCCGTGGCCAACGAGGCCAGTTGGTCGATGGCGTCCTGGCTGGCCAGGCTCTCGGCGGTGCCGACGAGCAGCTGCTGCCCGGGCGTGTCCTTGACGTCGAAGGTCTGGTACGTGAGCTCCACTCGCCCCACCCGCGGATGCACGAACACCTTGTACGCCCGCATGAGCCCGCCGACCGTCTGGTCCTCCCACAGCGCACGGAACTCGGCCGACGCGGCCGTCAACTCGGCGACCACGGCGGAAATCCCCGGATCAGAAGGGAAAAGCCCGGCGTTCAGACGAAGGGCGCGCACGGTGGCGCCGGCCACCAGAGACCACTCGACGAACACGACACGGGCGGCCGGATGCGTGAACAGGATCCGCGGCATGTTGCGCTCCTTGCCGAAGGGCGACAGCAGCGCGGTGGCGATCCGGTTGGCCGCCAACACATCGAAGGCCGGTCCGAGCACGTACGCGGCGGCCCGCGGGAAGGCGTCCAGCAGCTGAAGCAGCGACGGATCGACCTGGAGCGGCGGCACCTCCAGCACCCCGGGATGCAGCCCGGCCAGCCGGAGCAGGTGATCACGGGCGTCGGGGCCCAGCCGCAGCGCCCGGGCCAGCGCGCCGACGACCTGCGACGACGGATTGCGTTCCCGCCCTTGCTCCAGCCGGGTGTAGTAGTCCGCGCTGACCCCGGACAGCACCGCGACCTCCTCGCGCCGCAGCCCGGCCACCCGACGCGTGGTGAGGTCGTCGGGCAGACCGGCCTGGCCCGGCTCCAGCCGCGCCCGGCTGGCACGCAGGAACTCACCCAGTTGGTTCTCGCGGGTCACCATGGACAGATGCTACGGCTTGATCAGTAGAGCGGCTTGCGCCCGATGGCCCCGTACGCGCAGCTGCGCTCGGGATGCTCGTCCACGTCCTCGGGCGACTCCGGCCGCCACTCCGGCACGTACACCACGCCCGGCTCGACCAGGTCCAGTCCCTTGAACAGCCGTTCGAACCGGTCGCGGCTGCGGGCGGTGAACGGGCTGTCGGTCTGGTCGTACAGCCGGATCACCTGTTCGCCCTGCTCACCGGCGGAGTCCTGGGTGCCCTGCGAGATCACGATGTAGCTGCCGGGGGCCAGCGCGTTGCGGTAGCCGGCGACGATGGACTGCGCCTCGGTGTCGTCCTCGACGAAGTGCAGCACCGCCGACATCAGCACGGCCACCGGCTCGTTCAGGTCGAGCATGGTCAGCACGGTGTCGCTGCGCAGGACGTCCCGGGGATGGCGCAGGTCGGCCCGCAGCGCGGCGGCGTTGTCGTTGTGCTCCAGCATCAGCGCCGAGTGCGCCATGGCCACGGAGTCGCGGTCCACGTACACGACGCGGGTGTGCGGCGCGGCCTCCTGGGCGATCTCGTGCACGTTGCCGGCGGTGGGGATGCCCGACCCGAGGTCGAGGAACTGGGTGACGCCCTGCTCCAGCAGGTAGTGCACGGCCCGCCGCAGGAAGCGGCGCGAGGTGCGCAGGATCTGTGGCAGGTCGGGCATCGTCTCCTGGGCGCGGTGCGCGAACTCCCGGTCGACGGCCAGGTTGTGGTAGCCGCCGAGGAAGTAGTCGTACACCCGGGCGGCGCTGGGCACCTCGGGATCGAGCCCCGTCGGCATCCACGCGGATTCGTGCACGAGCATGACCTCCCGTTCAACGCACTTTCGGCGGACGCCCCCTTTTCGCCGCGGGAATAGTAGTACAGCCTCATGCGGTCGCCGTGACAACGAGGGTCGGCGGTGTGCGCAGATAATCGCTGAAGTGGACTACATCGGCGGTGGGGGAGCAGACCGGATCCCACCAGGTCACCGTCCGGAATCCGGCCTGGAGCAGGGCACGTTCCTGGGTGGTCCGGGACCAGTAGTGCGGGGTGACGTCGATCGTGCCGCCGCGGAACTCGCTGTGCAGTCGAATCGGATCACCGTCGTGAAGTTCAGCCGAAGGGGCTATCAAGTCGAATCCGTACCGGCGGTAGTAACCGGGGTCGCGGGCGAAACCGGGATTGATGGTCACCGTCACGAATCGCTTTCCCGGGCCGGCCAGCGCCGACCTCGCCGAGGCGCACATGGCGACCAGGGCGTCGAAGGTCTCCGCGTACGGCAGCAGGTGCACGGCCAGCACCACGTCGAACGCGCCGCCCATCGGCTCGGCCGCGTCGTGCCGCACGAAGCTCGCGCCGCAGGGGTCCTCCGCCTCGCGCCGCCAGGCGTAGTCGATCATGCCGGCGGCGCCGTCCATGCCGACCACCGGTTTCGCGCCCCGTGCGGCCAGCAGGCGGGTATAGCCGCCGGAACCGCAGCCCAGGTCCAGCGCCGCCAGGCCGGTCACGTCGCCGAGCGCCTGGATCACCGAGTACTGCTCCACGTCCCGCCGGTACGGCCACACCTCGAAGCTCTGCTCGTAGAGGTAGGCCAACTCCTCGAACTGGCTGGCGGTCATCGCGCTCCTCACCAGGTCACGGGTAGCTGCATGGGACGGGTGAACATGCGGTTGGGGTCCCACGGCAGCTCGCGCCGGCTGACCGCCAGATCCAGCGTCGGGAACCGCTGGAACAGCGCGGAGATGGCCTCCTGCAACACGATCCGGGCCAGCTGCGAGCCGAGGCAGTAGTGCGGGCCGGCGCCGAAGGTGGCCGAGCCGTCGGTGGCCCGGTGGATGGTGAACTTCTGCGGGTTGCGGTAGTGCCGGGGGTCCCAGGTGACCGCCTGCATCGGCACCACCACCGCGTCGCCGCGGCGGATGACCGTGCCGCCGAAGTCCACGTCCTCGCGGGCGATACGCGGAAAACCCAGGCCGCCGTTGTGGAAGTAGCGCAGCACCTCCTCGACCGCCTTGGGCCACAACGAGGAGTCGGCCAGGCACTCGTCGAGTTGCTTGCGGTGCAGCATGAGGATCATCGGGCCGGTGGTCAGCGGCGCGACCAGCGGGTCGAAGGAGGTGACGAAGATCAGGAACACCGTGCCGAACATCTCCGCCTCGGTGATCACGCCCAGCCGGCTGGCCTCCAGCAGCGCGTGCACGGGCGTGTCGGGCAGCGGGTCGGCCCGGCGCGCGGCCACCAGCTTGGCGATGAACCGCTTGGCGGCGTCGGTCTCCTCCCGCACCGCGTCCGGGGTCGACGACAGGTCCAGGCTCATCGGGTACACCCGCCGGCACTCGTCGGCCAGCTCCGGCGGCACGCCCATCAGCTCACCCATCGCGTCCAGCGGCAGGGCGGCCGTGTATGCCTCGATCAGGTCCACCGGGTTAGGGCCGTCGGCCATGGCGTCCAGCAGCCGCCGGGCATGCCGGGCGATCAGCGGGCGGTGGCGCTGCACGGCACCGCGGGTGAACCAGCTGCTGAGCACCTGTCGGACGCGGCCGTGCCGGGGCGGGTCCAGGTTGAAGATCGCGTCGTCGACCGAGGTGAGGTCCTCGCCGACCATGCGCGGCGAACCCGGCTCGGCCAGGTCCCGGCTGAACCGGTTGTCGGCCAGCATCCGGGCCACGTCGTCCTTGCGGGTCAGCATCCACGCGGTGATGCCGCTGGGCAGCCGCACCGGGCACACCGGTCTGGCCCGTTGCGCCCATGCGGTCAGCGGTGGCAGCGCGCCGTCGTCACCGAGCGGGAACGGGTATTGCAGCGGGAGGTGCGGTTCGATCGTGTTCGCCATGATTTTCCTCCTCCTGGCCGACGACCGCCCATGACTGCCCGGGCGCCGCCCGGAGAATGGAACCGCCGTCCGCGATCGCCGCCACCAGTGGAGTGGGACGGTGGTACACGAAAACGCTCCGATCGGCCTCGAAGAGGCGTGGACCGTCGGTGAGCAGCGGAATTTCGGCAATGACGTACCGAACCGCGATGTCGATATCGCCGGACGTGACCGAACCGCTGTTCGCCGCGTTGCCGACCACCTCGGCCGTCATCGCGCGGCAGGCGGCGCGAATGCGCCGGTCGATCAGATAGGCCCGGCGGGAGCGGATCAGCGATGCCCGGTAGGCCGCGTTGGCGTGCAGCCGGGTCCAACTGGTCACGTGTCGAGCCGGATCGGGAACGCCCAGGTCGGCCAGGGCACGGACGGCGGGGTTGTGGAGCTGGCGGTAGGCTCGGCGGGCCCGGTGCACGGCCTGCGCCGGCGGGTGGCCGGCGGCCACCAGGGTGTACGCCGCCTCGAATCCAGGAATGACCACGTCGATGGAGCTGAATCGAGGGCGTAGCCAGAAAATGAGGTTCCTGATGTATTCCGGCTTGTATCGCCCGTTCTGTGGGCTCAGTCCGACGAGAACATGGTCGTGATGGACTGTCGTGCCTGCTAACCACTCCAACGTGAACACGATAAAGCCCCTCCCTCGCCCGTGCGACATGGCGTCGACGGACTGTTCGAGACGGACGGCCGGTAATTCTGCATGGGCACATCTGCAAATTTCGGCACAAGTCTAAGTCGTGTTCACCGGTGGCGGACAGAGCTAGTTCGTGTGAATGGGCAATCACCGCGCGTCAGAGCCCCTCACCCGTACGAGCGAGTTACCCCTCGGCCGGGCGACCTTCGACATTGGGCCCAGTGAGACGCCCGGTGTGCCTGCGGCCCGCGGGAGCGGGCCCACCACCTGGCCTTACACCGGATTCTCGCCACTGTCGGGTGACTTTCGGCCCGAACACGGGCCGAGAAAAGGCGCGGGCCCGAAGGTCCGCGCCGCGACGGCGTCGCCGCCCCGCACCGGGGCGGCGACCGCTTGATCAACTCTGGGTGGACTCGGCGCGCTTGGGCAGCTTCCAGCCCGGGCGCACGAAGTGACAGGTGTAGCCGTTCGGGTAGCGCAGCAGGTAGTCCTGGTGCTCCGGCTCGGCCTCCCAGAAGTCGCCGGCCGGCTCGACCTCGGTGACGACCTTGCCCGGCCACAGGCCCGACGCGTCCACGTCGGCGATGGTGTCCTCCGCGACGCTGCGCTGCTCGTCGGTCGTGTAGTAGATCGCGGACCGGTAGCTGAGGCCGATGTCGTTGCCCTGCCGGTTCTTCGTGCTCGGGTCGTGCACCTGGAAGAAGAACTCCAGCAGGTCCCGATAGCTGGTGGCGGTCGGGTCGAAGACGATCTCGACGGCCTCGGCGTGGGTCCCGTGGTTGCGGTAGGTGGCGTTGGGCGTCTCGCCGCCGGTGTAGCCGACCCGGGTGGACAGCACGCCGGGCTGCCGCCGGATCAGGTCCTGCATGCCCCAGAAGCAGCCGCCGGCCAGCACCGCGGTCTCGGTCGTGTTGCTCATCGCTCCCTCTCTGTCCGTCCCCCCGGTGTGTCCAACACCGGTCAGGCCGGTTTTGGTTCCGCCTGTGACGCACGTCCGGTCCAGCGTAAGCACCACGTAAGGGTTCCCGGGACCCCGTCGCGAGGAAGCCGGCCCGCGTGACCCCGGTCACCGCGAACTTGTTCGTAACGAACATGTTCGTTAATCTCGTGTCATGACCACTTCGCTGCTGGCACTGCACGGCGGACCGGGACGGCGCCCGGTTCAGCCGGTCGTGGACCGCTTCGCCGACACGTACGACGTACTGGCCCCGACCCATGCGGGCTGGGACGGCACTGTCCGGCCCGACTGGTACGAGGGGGTGGACGACCTGGCCATCGAGTATCTCGACCGGCTGGAGGACGAGGACCGCACGGATGTGGCCCTGGTGGCCGGCTCGTTCGGCGGCTGGATCGCGGCCGAGATGGCGGTGCGCGACCGGGGCCGGCGGATTTCGCGGTTGGTGCTGATCGACGTGATCGGGCCGCAGATCCCGGGACATCCGGTTGCCATGCCGAACGTGGACGATGCGCGGCTGCCCGACGAGCTGCTCGCCAACTTCGCGACGCTGTTCCACTACACGGCGCGGCACCCGCAGGGCGACCCGAGGCTGCCGCACCGCGTGGAGCGGGTGGCGGTGCCGACGTTGTTCATCTGGGGCGCGGAGGACCAGGTCGCCGGCCCGGGCTACGGGCACGCTTACGCGGCCCGTTTTCCCAAGGCCGAGTTTGTGCTGCTGCCGGGGGTCGGCCACGCCCCGCTGCTCGAGGCGCCGGAGCGCACGCTGGACCTGGTCGCCGATTTCCTGCGGGCCTGACGAACGTGTTCGTCACGAACGTGTCCGTTAAGCTCGCCGGCATGGTGGACTACAATCGGCGGGAACGCCCGTCCAAGCCGGCCCTGACCCGTGCCGGCATCGTGGCGACGGCGCTGGCCGTGATGCGGGCCGAGGGCATGGACAAGGTGACCATGCGGCGGCTGGCCAAGGAGCTCGACACCGGCCCGGCCTCGCTCTACGTGTACGTGACGGACACTCAGGAACTGCACGCCGCGATGCTCGACGAGCTGCTCGGCGAGGTCGACCTCGACCCGGCCGACGGCGACTGGCGGGCCCGGCTGTGGCAGGTGCTCGACTCGTATCGCCAGGTCCTGCACGACAACCCGAGCCTGGCCCGGGTCGCGCTGGTCAGCCGGCTCAGCGGCCAGAACTACCTGGCCATGGTCGAGGCCGTCTTCAGGCTGCTGCTGGACGGTGGCATGGCGGCGCCGCAGGCCGGCTGGGCGATCGATCTGCTACTGCTCGTGGCGACGGCCAGTGCGGTGGAACACGGCACCCGCACCGAGCATCCCGAGGCGTCGGCCGCCGACCACGACCTGTTGGCGCGCACCATCGAGGAAGTCTCCGCCGACACGTACCCGACCATCGCCGCGCACACCACCGAGCTGATCTCCGGTGCCCCGGGGACCCGGGCTCGTTGGATGTTCGACGTCCTGCTGGCCGGCGCGTTCGAAATTCCCATACCGTAAAAGGAGTTCCACCATGAAGAAGATCGTCATCGTCGGCGGTGGCCTTGGCGGGCTGACGCTCGCCCGGGTGCTGCATGTCAACGGCATTCAGTCCATTGTGTACGAACTCGACGACTCGCCGACCGCCCGTGATCAGGGCGGCACCCTTGACCTGCATGAGGACACCGGGCAGCGGGCGCTGCGCGAGGCCGGCCTGTTCGACCAGTTCCGCGCGCTGGCCCGCGACGAGGGCGAGGCGCTGCGCGTGGTCGACGCCAACGGGATCGTCTACGTCGACCAGACGCCGGACGAGCCCGGCGGCCGTCCCGAGATCGACCGCAGCGCACTCAAGCGCATCCTCGTCGAGTCGCTGCCGGCCGGGACCGTTCGGTGGGGCGCCAAGGTCACGGCCGTGAAGCCGTCTTCGATCACCTTGGGGGACGGCGAAACCGTCTCGGCCGACCTGATCGTCGGCGCGGACGGCGCGTGGTCGAAGGTCCGGCCGCTGCTGTCCGACGCTCGTCCCGTCTACTCCGGACTGTCCTTCGTGGAGACTCATCTGTCCGATGTGGACGCTTGTCATCCCGGGCATGCCGCGTTCGTCGGCGTCGGCTCGATGTGGGGACTCGGGGACGGCAAGGGTGTGATCGCTCAGCGCAACGGCGACGGCCGGATTCGGGTCTACGTCGCCATTCGGACCGAGGACGACAACTGGGTGTCGACCCTTGTCGACTCCGACCCGGCGCGGACCCGCTCGCGGCTGCTCGACCTCTTCGACGACTTCGCCCAGCCGCTGCGGGGCCTCATCGCCGACGGCGACGGCGTCTTCGTGCCGCGGCCCATCCACGCCCTGCCCGTCGGCCATTGCTGGTCTCGCGTTCCCGGCGTCACCCTGCTGGGCGACGCCGCCCACCTGATGTCCCCGTTCGCCGGCGAGGGCGCCAATCTGGCCATGCTCGACGCCGCCGAGCTGGGCCTGGCCTTGGCCGCCCACGACGACGTCGAATCCGCGCTGACCTCCTTCGAGGCCGCCATGTTCCCCCGCGCCGAGGCCGCCGCCGCCGAGTCGGCGTCCAACCTCGTCGCGTTCTTCGAACCCGGCAGCGCCGAGCGGATCGGCCAGCTCATGGCCGAGATGTCAGGTCAGTAGCCAGCCGCCGTCGATGTTGAGGTCGTGGCCGGTCATGCCGCCGTTGCGCAGCAGGAACTCAGTCGCGTCGGCCACCTCTTCCATCGTCACCAGCCGGCCCAGCGGTGTGCGGGCCACCGCCGGGTGGCTGTCCTTCACGTGGCTCCACTTCGGACTGTCGCCCACCACGCCCGAGTGCAGCGCGTTCACCCGCACCGGCGCGATCTCTCTGGCCAGCGTGCGCATCAGTCCCGTGACGCCCGCGTTGATCGTCGTCACCATCGTCGAGCCCGGGTACGGCCGCTCTTTCGCCAGGCCCCCGAACAGCACCACCGCCGCCTTCGGCCCGAACCGATCCGTCAGCACCCGCACCGTCTCCGCGTAGCCCACCAGCTTGATCGTCACCGAGTTGATCGCGTCCGCCACGTCGAACGTGCCGATGCTCTGCACCGTCTGCTCGATCGCCGTGATCACCAGGCTGTCCACCACCGTGATCTCCGCCAGCGCCCCCTCGATCGTCGCCGGCGCCGCCAGATCCAGCGCGATTCCCGTGCAGTCGCCCCCGATCTCCGCCGCGACCCCCTGCGCCCGCCCCTTGTCCCGGCTGGTCACCACCACCGCATCCCCGCGCCCCGCCGCCCGCTCCGCGATCAGCCGCCCGATGCCGTGACTGCCCCCGACCACCACAGTAGTTCCCATTTGAACATCCTGGCACGGCGTTCGAGCAGCGCGGCGACGAATGACCGAAAGGGCAGGCCATCGGGGTAATCGTTTTGCACCGTCGGGATACTGGGCGGACACGAACGAAGGCGGAGGTCGGCCGGTGTTGGGTGGAGATGTCGGGCTGGAACTCGGCCTGCGGGTCGCCGAGTCCCTCAAGGCGGCGCTGGACGTGGACATCGCGCCCGCGGAGACGCTGATCCGACCGGCCGGAACCGGACGTGACGCGGACTTCCAGTGCAACGTCGCGATGAGCCTCGGCAAGCGGCTCGGCCGCCCGCCGCGCGAGATCGTCGACGCGATCGTCGCCACCCTCGACACCGACATGATCGAGTACGCCGAGGCGGCCGGTCCGGGATTCGTCAACATCACGCTGAACGACGACTGGCTGGCGGCGCAGACGGCGCGGCTGCTCGGCGACGACCGGCTCGGCGCGCCGGCCGCGGACATCCCGATCCGCTACGCCA
This sequence comes from Kutzneria chonburiensis, assembly GCF_028622115.1. Taxonomy (NCBI): domain Bacteria; kingdom Bacillati; phylum Actinomycetota; class Actinomycetes; order Pseudonocardiales; family Pseudonocardiaceae; genus Kutzneria; species Kutzneria chonburiensis. The sequence goes on along the minus strand of NZ_CP097263.1, from coordinate 2,694,517 downwards.
TCGACTACGGCAGCCCGAACGTCGCCAAGGAGATGCACGTCGGACACCTGCGGTCGTCCATCATCGGCGACGCGGTTGTGCGGCTGCTGGACTTCGCCGGCCACGAGGTGGTGCGGCACAACCACCTCGGCGACTGGGGCACCCCGTTCGGCATGCTGATCGAGCACCTGGTCGACGAGGGACACGCCGCGACCGACGGGCATTCGATCAGCGACCTCAACGGCTTCTACCAGGCTGCCCGCAAGAAGTTCGACGCCGACCAGGAGTTCGCCGATCGCGCGCGGAGTCGGGTCGTCGCGCTGCAGGGCGGCGACGAGGCGACCCTGGTGCTGTGGCGGGAGTTGGTCGCCGAGTCGGAACGGCACTTCGCCAAGGTGTACGAGCTGCTCGGCGTGAAACTCGGCCCGCAGGACTATTACGGCGAGAGCTTCTACAACCCGTACCTGGCCGACACGGTCGCCGAGCTGGAGGCCAAGGGGCTGACCGAGATCAGCGAGGGCGCGGTCTGCGTGTTCCCGCCCGGCTTCGTCAACCGGGAGGGCGACCGGCTGCCGCTGATCGTTCGCAAGACCGACGGCGGTTACGGTTACGCCAGCACCGATCTGGCCACCGTCCGGTATTGGACGCGGGATCGGGGCGTCACCGAGCTGTTGTACGTCGTCGGCTCGCCGCAGGCGCAGCACTTCGCGATGGTGTTCCGCGCCTGCGAGTCCGCCGGCTGGCTGGACGCCGAACACCGGGCCACGCACATCGGCTTCGGCTCGATCCTCGGCGAGGACGGCAAGCCGCTGCGGACCCGAGCCGGCGTGACCGTGAAACTCGTGGACCTGTTGCGGGAGGCCATCGACCGGGCCGCGCTCGTCGTCGCCGCACGGTCCGATCTCTCCGGGGCCGATCGGGCTCGGATCGCACGGGCCGTCGGCATCGGCGCCGTGAAGTACGCCGACCTGTGCGCCGATCGGGAGAAGGACTATTCCTTCGACTGGGATCGCATGCTTGCCTTGGAGGGCAACACTTCTGTCTACCTCCAGTACGCCAACGCCCGGGTGCTCTCCGTCATCGCCCGTGCCGGCTGGGCCGTCGGCCCGGACACCCCCGTTCACCTCTCCGTCGCCGCTGAACGTGCCCTCGCTCTCAAGCTGCTCCAGTTCCCCGCCGTCCTGAGCGTGGCCACCACGGAGTTCGCGCCGCACAAGCTCTGCACGTACCTCTACGAGACGGCCGCGACGTTCTCGAACTTCTACGAGAGCTGCCCGATCCTCAAGGCGCCCACCGACGAGGTTCGCCGTTCGCGCCTGGCGTTGGCCCAGCTGACCTCCCGCGTGCTCACGCAGTCCTTGGCGCTTCTGGGGATCGAGGCACCGGCCCGGATGTGATCACTGGCGTCAGCGGGAGGGCAGGCCCTGGTCAGTTTTCCTCTTCGGCGGCTTCGTTGAGGGCGTCCATGGCCTCGGCCATCTTGCGGAGGGCTTCGGCGTCCAACTTGCGGAGCAGGCGGCGTTTGTTGGTGCGGCCGGCGTCCCGCAACACGGCGATGGTGGCGGAGCCCTTGGGGGTCAGGTAGATCCGGCGGATGCGGCGGTCGTGGTCGTCGACGGCGCGGCGGATGAGGCCGCGGGCGGACAGGCGGTGGGTGATGCCGGTGACGGCGGCCAGGCCGACGTCGAGGGAACGGGCGAGGTCCTGGCCGGAGAGGCCGTCCTGGAACGAGAGGATGAGCAGGACCTTCAACTGCCGCATGGTGAGGTCAGTGTCCTGGAGCGGCGCCGCGCCGGTGCCGGCGGTGAGGCGCAAGAAGCGGTCGTCGGCCTGTTCGATGCGCTCGATGAGGCGGTCCCGGTTGTCCATTGCGGGATAGTTTACATCATGCATACTGTTCACATGATGTGAAGTATTACGGGGGAGGGCGGCATGGCGGACGTGACGGTGCTGGTGGTCGGGGGCGGACCGGTGGGGCTGTTCCTGGCGGCGGAGCTGCGGCTCGGGGGAGTGCGGCCATGGGTGGTGGAGCGGCTGGAGAAGCCGGATCAGTCGAAGAGTGACGATGATCGAGGGCTGACGGCCCGCACGATGCAGACGCTGGACCTGCGGGGACTGGGCGGACCGGTGCGTGCGATGACGGAAGCGGCGCTGAGGAGGCTGGCGGCGTCCACGGGGGAAGAACCGAAAGACCTGGCGGAGCTGATGGCCAGCCTCGGCATGGCCGACTTCAAGGGGATTTCGCCACGCTGCCGCTGATCGATCATGACGGCCGGCTCCAAGACCTCGCTCCACCGCTGATGGTGATGCAGGGGGAGTTCGAGCGGCTGCTGGAAAGTCGGGTAGCGGTCCGGCGCGGTGTCGAAGTGGTCGGCGTCGAGGCGGGAGAAGACGAGGTCACGGCGGTATTTGCCGACGGGACAAGGGCTACGGCCGAGTGGCTGGTGGGCTGCGACGGTGGCCGGAGCGTGGTGCGGCGGGAGGCGGGCTTCGACTTCCCGGGCACGGAGCCCTCGATGCTGGCCAGGGTCGGTGTGGTGACGTACGCCGACGAACTGCCGCTGGAGCCGGGAATGCACCGCCTGCCGGGTGGCATCCTCGCCATCGCGCCGGCGCCGACACCGAGCATGACGATCGAGTTCGACCCGGAACGCTTCGACCGCAACGAGGTGTTGACGGCCGCGGAGTTCGAGGCCAGCCTGCGCCGCGTCAGCGGTCACGACATCGCGGTCACGGCCATCGAACAGCCGATGCGGATCACCGACAACGCCCGCCAATCGTCGACCTACCGGCGCGGCCGGGTGCTGCTGGCCGGCGACGCGGCGCACGTGCACTCGCCGATCGGTGGCCAGGGCCTCAACCTCGGCCTCCAGGACGCCGCCAACCTCGGCTGGAAGCTGGCCCTGGTTGCCCGCGGCGTCGCTACGGACGAACTGCTCGACACCTACACCACCGAGCGGTATCCCGTTGGTGCGCAAGTACTTCGGGACAGCCGTGCGGAAAGTGCCCTGCTCCGCACCGATCCCCAGACCGAGGCATTGCGGGGCGTCCTCGGCGACGTTCTTCGCGAACCGCAAGCCGCCCGTACCCTGCTGGAACTGAGCCATGGCCTCCGCATCCGCTACGGCGACATCGGCACCTTCGACCCCGACGTGCAACTCCTCGACGGCCGTGCCCGGTACATCGGCCCATTGACGGATGTCGTTGTGCCGTGGGCAGATCGGGTCAGCGTCGAACCGGCTGACGGCCCGGGCCGCCTGATCCGCCCCGACGGCTACCTGGCCTGGACCGGCACCGACCCGGACGGGCTACGAGCGGCGCTCAGCCGATGGTTCGGGGCCTGACCCAACGGAAGTCGTGGCGGGTGGCGAACTCCAGGTAGCCGGCGCGAGCGAAGGCGGCGCGCATGAAGCGGTTGGCCTCATCGGTGTCGCTGGTGATCATCGTGACGCCGGCGTCGAGCACGGCAGCGGTGCCGTAGGCCAGCAGGTCGTGGGCGTAGCGGCGGCCGCGCTGGGACTCGATGACGCCGAGCTCGGCGAGGATGGCGCGGTCGCCGTGGACGCGGGCGGACTGGACGTAGCCGACGGGATCGCCGGCGGCGTCGACACCGATGACGAACCACGAGGCGGGGAAGTCGCGGCCAAGGGCCTGGCGTAGGCGACCGGCAGCCTCGGCGTCGCGGCCGGCTGAGGCCCGAAACGTGCGTTGCGAGTTGTCGACGGAGCCATCCGCTACCTCGGCGAAGATCCGCAGTAGCGACGACTCGGGGAACTCGCTGACGGGAACGAAGGTGAGCCGGGAGGAGGGACGCGGCACGGGGGCGTCGGCGGGCCAGGTCAGGCGGACGCGGTCGACTTCCCGCACGAAGCCGGCGGCCTCCAAGATCGCCGGCCAGCGGTTCCGTTGTGCCCGCAGCGAGGGCGATGCATCGGACTCGATGACCACCCGCGCCTCGACCACCGAGGCGTCGAACGCCGACAGATCGTGGGCCAGCAGTGCACTGGCGGCGGCCTCGTCGACGTGCCCGAGGAGCTGCACGAACGTCGGCACATCACCGGGATCGCCCGCGCCCGACCACGAGTCGAACACGTGCGCGGCCAGCAACTCACCGGCGTCCGACAAGGCCATCCGACACCACGCCGGCCGCGACTCACCGTTCTTCAGAGCGCTGGTCACCCAGTACGCCAAGGGTTCCCGCTTGATGCCGAGCGACACCAGCCGCTCGACCCCGGACTCGTCCGCGATGCCCAGAAACCGCACGTGCCTCCGATCGGTGGTCTTGAGCGGATCATCGTACGGTTGGCGGCATGGCGGGTGCAGCGATTATCGGCGGCGGTCCGGGCGGCATGATGGTGGCCTATCTGCTGGGCCGCGCGGGAATCAAGGTGACGTTGTTCGAGACGCATCGCGACTTCGACCGGGACTTCCGCGGCGACTCGCTGCACCCGTACACGCTGGAGCTGCTGGACGGTCTGGGACTGGCCGAGAAGTTGCTGGAGTTGCCGCATCACAAGGCCCGCAAATTCCGGCTGCACACAACCGCCGGCCCGGTGACCACGGCCGACTACACGCGGCTGCCGACGCGGTTCAACTACGTGGCGCTGATGCCGCAGGCGCGGTTCCTGGACTTCATGGCGGAGCAGTTCCGCGAGCTGCCGGGCTGTGAGCTGCAAACGGGCAGCAAGGTGACCGAGCTCGACACGGAAGACGGCCGCGTGACCGGCGTCCAGGGGATGAAAGCGGACGTGGTGATCGGCGCGGACGGCCGGAACTCGCGGCTGCGGCGGCTGGCGGATCTGCCAGCGGAATCGCTCGGGGCGAAAACGGACCTCGTGTGGTTCCGGCTGCCGCAACGGGACAGCGACCCGCCGGACGCCGACGTCGACCTGTTCTTCGGCCGCGACCACTACATCGGCCTGCTCACCGGAACCCAAGGCTGGCAGCTCGGATACAGCGTGCCGAAGGGCGGCTACGCGCAGGCCCGGGCCGACGGCGTGGAGCCGATCCGGCGGTTCGTCGACCGGCACGTGCCCTGGCTGGCCGACCGCACACACCTGCTGGCCGACTTCGGGCAGACGACGCTGCTGTCGGTGGACATCTCGCGCGTGAGCCGCTGGTGGCGACCGGGGTTGCTGCTGATCGGGGACGCCGCGCACGTGATCTCGCCGGTCGGCGGCAACGGCATCCTGATGGCGATCCAGGACGCCGTCGCCGCGGCCAACCATCTCGTGCCGGCGCTGAAACAAGGACCGGTGCCGGACGAAGTGCTGGCCGCCGTGCAGGCCGAGCGGGAGCCGGCGGTCAAGCTGGTGCAGGACGATCAGGTGCGGATCGAGCTCCGCGCCGCCCGCGCCCGCGAGCTGGGCCGACCGCTCGTGCCGGCCCGCCTGCTCCAGCTGATCACGGCGATGCCCGGCGTCCGGAAGCGAGCCGCACGCTCGAATGCCTACGGCCCCATGGCTCCTACGCTGTCATTGCCTTGAACCCGTCGCGCCAGGACGGCCAGGCCGGCTGCCAGCCGAGGCTGTGCCGGGCGTAGCCGTTGTCGGCGCCGCGGGCGAAGCCGGTGCGGTGGGAAGACGGGGCCGGCGGCTCGACGCCGACGGCGGCGCAGAACTCCGGCACCCAGTCGATGCCGGCGGCGGGTTCGTCGTCGCAGACGTTCACCGCGCCGTTTCCCCAGTCCAGCGACTGCAAAGCGGCGGTGGCGGCGTCGTCGATGTGCACGAAGCTGGTGACGTCACGGTCGGCCGCGAGCGGGGCCTTCGCCATGAGACCGCCGGGTGCGTACCACGTGTCGGGGCCGTAGAACGTGCCGTAACGAAGCACGACATGGGAGGCGACGCGGGCGGCCTCCGCTTCCAACGAGGCCACTCCGCGCACAGTCGTCCGCCGCGGCTCGTCGGCGTCGACGTCGAGCGGGGTGTCCTCCCGAGCCGGCGTCTCGCCCGGCTCGTAGGCGAAAGCGATGCTCTGCACGACAAAACGCCGCACGTCAGCAGCCAGCGCCGCGTCGACAAGGTTGCGGGTGCCGATCGCGCGCATCGCCGAGTTGGCGGCACGGTCGCCCGCGGCCAGGTCGGTGAGCTGGTGCATGACGACGTCCGGCCGCGCGGATGTCACCGCTACGCGCAGGCTGTCGGCGTCGAGCGCGTCGCCGCTGACGGGCGAGGCGCCGAGCTCGCGGATCCGGTCCGCGCTGGCCGCCGACCGGGCCAGGCCGGTGACGTGATGTCCGTGCGAGAGCAGGAGCGGGACGAGGCGGCGGCCGAGAACCCCGGTCGCGCCGGCGAGGAAAACACGTGCCATGGGCACACGCTAACCGGGCCGGCGGCTGTCGGGGTGGACCAGTGCTCAGCCGGTTTCGGGTACCAGGCGCCGAGGGGCGGGCCACCGGCCCCTCGACGCCATGGCGGTCAGTCCCGGGTCAGCGCGAAGCTGTGCACGTCGCGGTTGACGAAGCTGTGCAGGTCGGTGGCCGGGATGGTGAGCGCGAAGCCGGTGCAGTCCGGCGTGGTGTAGAGCCGGAAGCTGTCCTGGCTGGCGTTGAGCTCCGAGTGCACCGCGTACGGCAGCGTGACGCAGGCGGTGGTGGCCGGGGTGTAGGTGACGCTCTGGCCGCTGAAGTCGGCCTGCCAGAACGTGATCCCGGTCGGCTCGGCGGCCGACGCGGTGCCGGCGACGGCGGCGACGATGCCGAGTGCGGCGACGACGGTGGCGGCAAGGCGCACGGTGTTCTCCTCACGGTCCGGACGGCGGTGGTTCGATGATCGTGATCACCGGGTCCGTTGGTCAAAGCTTTGTGACCGCCGGCGCTCAAGTGACCGTTGACTCCGCCTCGACCGGACGAATCCGGCCAGCCACAACCGAAATTGTCAGGTGAGCACGCTCGCGGTGATCACGCTGGCCCCGCCGAGTTCCACTCGGATGCGGCCGGGCAGCCGCTCGGTGTCGATCTGCGGGTGATCTTCGCTGGACAGCGTGACCCGCAGCGTGTGGCCGGCGACGATGCGATGGTGCGTGGCCCAGATCGGGACGGTGACGTCGTACAGTGTTCCGGGCTGGATCGCGGCCAGGTGGTCGTGGCCGTCGCGATGGCTGAGTTTGAGCCAGCCCTGGCTGATCCGGACCGCCTCGCCGGTGGCGTCGACGTCGTCGAGCACGACGGCGATGTTGCCGTCGGGGCCGGTGGTGCCGGCACGCAACGTGGCCACCAGGCCGCCGGTGATCACCAGGTCCTCGGCCAACCGGGCCTCGAAAACCAGCTGACCGCCGTCCTGGTCGAATTCGGCGATGCCGGGCTCTCCACCGGTCAGGGAGCCGTCGGTGCCGGGAAACCACTGCCTGCTCACGGCATCGGCCGGCGGCCAGCTGTCGAAGTGCCGCCAGCCGTGGTCCGGCATCTCGTACGAGGTGACCCTGGACCGGGGCAGCGGGGCCGGCCGGTCGGCCAGCCAGTGGTCCCACCAGGCGAGATAGCCGGCGAAGGCGATGTCCTCGGGCTGCCCGGGCACCATGCCGTGCGGCCACGGCCCGGCGACCATCCACGTGTCGCCCCGGAAGTTCTCCACCATGGCCTGCCGGTACTGGTCGAGCCAGCCGCCGACGTCCAGGACCGGCACGGTGAGCCGGTCGTAGCGGTGCCTGATGCTGCGCTCGCGCCAGAAGTCGTCGTACAACGGGTGCTGCGGATAGGTTTCGAGCGTGTCGGGCGCGGTGGTCTGCTGCCAGTCGCGGATGCGGGCGTTGTAGATACCGCCGTGGTAGATGGTGTTCTCGTACCAGTCGCTCAGCGCCTGCACGGGAATGATCGCGGTGAGGTGCGGGGGTTGCTGCACGGCGGTGAGCATGGTGGTGTGGCCACCGTAGCTGATGCCCTGCATGCCGATCCGGCCGGTGCAGAACGGTTGCGCGGCAAGCCATTCCACCAGGTCGTAGCCGTCCTCCTGCTCCTGGACGCCGAACGGCTCGACGTGGCCGGGGAGTCGCCGCTGCCGCGGACCGACGGAACCAGCGCCACGTAACCACGTTCGACGAACGGCGCAGCCCCGCTGGCGAACACGACCCGCGCGCCGTAGGCGTTGAAGTCGTAGACGATGCCGGGGAAAGCGCCTTCCGCCGGCTGGCCGCCAGGCCCGGCCGGGCGCAGCAGGTCGCACACGAGGTAACTGCCGTCCCGCATCGGGACGTTGACGGTCTCGCTGTGCGCATCGAACTCGGTCGGGCGGTCGTAGGTGAAGAACGGGTCGTCGACCGTGGCGGTCGGCGCTCCGGGGCGCATGCCGCCGGCTGCGGCGAACTGCCGCATCATCTCGGCCATCTGCTGCGCGGTGTCGGTCACGTCCAGCTCCAACAGTGAGGAGGAAAGGCTTTTGCCGTGGATGTCGAGGTCGAGCGTGCGGGTCACGCCGCCGAGCGTGTTGTGCAGCACGAACTTCAGCGCCCGCAGCCGCGGTAACTCGAAGCGCTGCACCTCGCCGCGCACGATGTCGGCGAAATGCGCGCGGACCCGGTCGGCGGTGACTTCCCGGCGCAGCAGCTCGAAATCCTCGGCCCGGTAGGCGATGACCGTGATGTCCGAGGTGGTGCCCTTGTCGCCGGCCCGGGCGTGGGCGATGTCGTGCAGCCGCATCTCACACCTCCACAAAGGACAGTTCGGCGTGGACGTCCGAGCGGTCCACGAAGGTCGAGTCGATGGCCACGATCGGCTCGGCCCGCCGGGTCGCACCGGCCCCGCCGGCGGGGCCGTTGAGCCACAAGGCGCTGACCTCACGGCCGATGCGGCGAGCGGCGTCCACAGTGGACGTGCGGCCGGCCACCCGTACCCGCACTTCCGGCGGCTCGGCCACGACCTTCGGACCCCTGCGCACGGCGTCGACGCCGATCAGGTCGAAACGCAGCTCGTCGGCGTCCAGCCGTGCGCGGAGGATGTCGAGCGCGAGCCGGCCGCGGGCGACGGCATTCGGCCCGGCATAGGAGATCTCGCCCTCGCCGAGGAACCCGTCGAGGTAGCCGACGGACACCTTGAGGCCGTCGGGCCGCGGCCGCCCGGTCGCGCCGGTGACCAGCACCCGGTCGGGGCCGATCGGCGTCAGCTCGACGGCGGAGAAGTCGGCGGTGACGTCGGCCGAGACGTAGGCGGCCGGGTCGTGCACCTCGTACAGCAGCTGTTCGGTGCAGGTCGCCACGGTGACCATGCCGCCGGTGCCGGCCACCTTCGTCACCGCGAACGTGCCGTCCTCGGCCGCCTCGGCCAGCGGAAACCCGAGGTGGGCGAGGTCAGGGACGTCCTTGTGGCCGGGATCGGCGAAGTAGCCGCCGGTCACCTGGCCGGCGCACTCCAGCAGGTGCCCGAGGCACAGGCCCCGGCCGAGCCGCGGCCAGTCGTCCATGGCCCAGCCGAACTCGTGCACCAGCGGCGCCAGGAACAGCGACGGGTCGGCGATTCGTCCCGTCACGACCACGTCCGCGCCCTGCGCCAGCGCCCGCACCACCGGCTCGCAGCCGAGATAGGCGTTGGCCGACACGGTGTTCTCGTCCCTGGCGACCAGGTCGAGCACGTCGTCCCCGGTCACCGCCGCGATCGTCAGCCCGGTCAGCCCGGCCTCGCGGGCCACCTCGGCGACCACGTCGGCCGCCCGCAGCGGGTTGGCCGCGCCCATGTTCGTGATGATCTTCGTGCCGCGGCGGGCACAGGCCGGCAGCACGGCGGCCATCCGCTCCGGCAGCCACTCGGTGAAGCCGGCGGCCGGGTCGCGCAACCGGTCGAGCTGGGCCAGGGCGATCGTGCGCTCAGCCAAGCACTCGAACACCAGGTAGTCGAGGTCGCCGCGCTCGGCCAGCTCGACGGCCGGCTCCACCCGGTCGTCGGCGAATCCGGCGCCCGCGCCGATCCTGATCGTTCGCATGCCTCCATCGTGGACAGTCGGCACGCGGCCCGCCACTTCCGGTTTCACATGCGGTTATGCTCTGAAGCTATGGATCTCACGCTGCACCAGATGGAGATCTTCGCCGCCGTCGCCCGTACCCGGTCGTTCACCCGGGCCGCCGACGAGCTCGTGCTCAGCCAGCCCGTGGTCAGCCGGACCATCGGCGAGATGGAGCGGAAACTGCGGACACCGCTGTTCGTGCGAACCACCCGATCGGTCGACCTCACCGAGGCGGGCGTGGAGTTCCTCGGCGTCGCCACGCACGTGTTGACCAGCTACCGGCGGGGGCTCGACCGGTTCGCCGGCTACCAGGCCGGGGAGCGGCGGCAGATCACCGTCGGTGTGCTGCCGTCGATCGCCGCCGTCGTGCTGCCGACCGTGCTCAGCGGGTACCTGGAGGCGTATCCCGGCGTGCAGGTGCGGCTGGCCGACGGCACCAACGCCGAGATCCTGGACCTGTTGCGGGACGGCACCGCCGATCTCGCCATCACCGAGGTCGGTCCCGCGTCGGCCGACTTCGCTGTGGATCCCTTCCTGGACGATCCTTTCGTCGCCGTGCTGCCGCCCGGGCATCCCCTCGCCGGCCCGTCCACGCTGACGTGGGCCGATCTCGCCGCCGAGCCGTTCATCGAGTTCAGCCCGGACAGCAGCATCCGCCGGCTGGCCGATCTCGGTCTGGCCCAGGCCGGCGTGCTTCCGTTGCGGCATCTGGAAACCCGCACCGTCGCCACGGCCGGCGGGATGATCGCCGCCGGCCTCGGCGTCAGCGCCATGCCCGAGCTCGTGCTGCCCCTGCTGGCCGCGACGCCCGTGATCACTCGGCCGCTGGCCGAACCCGTGATCACGCGGCGGATCGCCGTGCACCGCCGGGCCGACGAGCCCTGCCCGCTGGCCGTCCGCCGCCTCGTGGAGCGGCTGCTCGCCTAGTTCTCCACGTGGGCGGCGAGGTTGGCCAGCGAGGAGGCCAGGCCGACGGCGTGGTCCTCGGCCGAGATCCCGTCCGGCACGTTGTCGGCCCGGATCTCCACGCGGGTCCCGGATTCCGCCGCGGCGACCGCCCAGGTCATGATCATCGTGCCGGCGTAGGCCGGGTCGTCGGAGACGAAGTCGACCGCCTGCACCACCCGCACCCCCGGCACGACCTCGACGAAACGCGCCTCGACCACGTCGGAGTCGGTCGTGGTCTTGCCCGTGCCGGCGTCCGGATAGGTCAGCGTCAGCCGGTACGAGCCGCCGGTCCGCGCGTCGAAGTGGTCGAACCGGCCGGTCATGTCGCCCGGCGGCAGCCAGGCCAACAGCTCATCCGGATCGACGAAGGCCGCGTACACCCGCGCCGGCGGGGCGGCGATCAGGCGGGACGCCTTGTCGGTGCGTGGCATGGCGTAAATGCTAGGCGGCTGGTCGGCGCTCGCTGGTTGACTCGCGGCATGTCGCATGATCTCGGCCCGCCGCCCCGACGGATCTCCGTCCACACGGCGCAGGTACGCCGGCTGATCGACGAGCAGTTTCCGCGGTGGGCCGGCCTTCCGGTGCGGCCGGTGGCCAAGAGTGGTTGGGACAACGTCACGTTCCACCTCGGCGACGAGATGCTGGTGCGCCTGCCCAGCGCCGCCGAATACGCGTTGGCCGTGGACAAGGAACACCGGTGGCTGCCGGCGCTGGCTCCCCGCCTGCCGCAGCCGATCCCGGTCCCGTTGGCCAAGGGCCAACCAGACGAGGACTATCCCTTCTCCTGGTCGATCTACCGGTGGCTGCCGGGCGCACCGGCCCGTGCCGACCTCATTGCCGACCCTGTCCGCTTCGCCCTCGACCTGGCCGAGTTCCTGGCCGCGTTGCAGGGCATCGACGCCGCCGACGGTCCCCAGCCGGGCAAGCACAACTGGTTCCGTGGCGGCACTTTGCGCACCTTCGACGCCCTGACACGGCGCGCGATCGCCACCTTGGACATCGCCGAGGCCGCCGCGGTGTGGCAGGCCGCCTTGGACGCCCCCTGGAGCGGCGTCGACGTCTGGTTCCACGGCGACGTGGCCGCGGGAAACCTCTTGCTGTCCAACGGGGAACTCGCCGCGATCATCGACTTCGGCACCTGCGGCGTCGGCGATCCGTCCTGTGACCTGGCGATCGCCTGGACCCTGCTGACCGCGGACGGCCGGCAGGCGTTCCGCTCGCGCCTCGCGATCGACGACGCGACCTGGGCCCGCGGCCGCGGCTGGGCCCTCTGGAAGACGCTCGTCACGTGCGCTCAAGGTGGCGAGGAGGCAGCAGCCGCGCGTCGTGTGCTCGACGGCATCTTGGCGGATGACCGCTGATCAGCGCTCCTTGACAGCGGGCGTCAAGCGGCTGCTCGATCCGTATGACCACCGCGGCCGCGGCGAACCCGAACGAGCGGTGGGGGAGTGCCACATGCGCTTCCTACGTGCGCCCTGGTGCCACATAGGAAGCGCATGTGGCAAAACCGGGGGTTACGCCAGGCGGCGGGCCACCACCGGGATGACGATGGCGGCGGCGATGAGGTGGGCGACGCACAGGGCGATGCGGGTGGACAGCGGCCCGACGCCGGTCAGGGGGCTGAGCAGGGACACGGCGACCAGTATTGATGTCGTGACGACATAAGTACGCGCGGGCCTGCGGGCGAAGCGGGCGATCAGCACGGCCAGGATGGTGCCCCAGAAGCCGGCGAAGGCGCAGCCCATGGCGAACATGCCGACGGTGATCGGGCTGGGCACCCCCTCCAGGATGTTGCCGACGAGCATGGGGATGCCGACGAGCGGCAGCAGCAGGCCGTAGAGCTCGGTGACGACGGCCGCGACGAGCAGGGCCAACACGCTGACGGCCCACACCGGGAGTGTGCGGCGGGCGGTGACGGTAGTGTCCATTTCGGTTCCTTCCCTCGGGTTGTCGACCAGGGGTCGGAGACGTCGGAAATTTCTCGACACGGGATGTAGAGGCCGGGTCGAGGGGCTCCGACCAGTGGGTGTCAACGCACCGGAAGCACGAGGGAGCAGCGCGATGAAGTACCTGCTGATGATCTACGGCAACCAGGAGAAGTGGAACTCGTTCCCGCCCGAGCAGATCCAGGAGGTGATCGCCAAGGTGGACGCGTTCAACCAGCGCTACCACGCCACCGGCGAGCTGCTCGGCGCCTACGGCCTCGGCGACGCCACCGAGGCCAAGCTGGTCCGCCGGGTCAACGGCCAGCCGGCCGTCACCGACGGCCCGTACCTGGAGACCAAGGAGTACATGGCCAGCTTCTACCTGCTCGAGGTGGCCGACGAGGCCAGGGCCCGGGAGATCGCGGCCGACATGCCGATGGCCGACGAGGAGCCGATCGAGATGTGGCCCGTGCCGCACGTGGCGTTCTGAGTTGGCCCGTACGACCAGAGCGGCGGCGGTGACGGTTGTCGTCACCGCCGCGCTCGTCGCCTGCACCCCGACGCCGGCGGACCCGCCGTCGCCGACGACGACCCCGTCCAGGACGTACGACGGGAAAGCGCTCTCCGACGCCCGGCACCCGGCCGGCGCGTCGCCGCTTCCCGGTGGTCGCAACGACTATCGCCAGCTGGCCGACGTCCGTGCGGACATCGAGCAGACGGCGAAGGCCCGGCCGGACATCGTCCGCACGCTGCCGTTGGCGCACAAGACGGTCCAGGGCAAGGACGGCCCGGCCCTGGAGATCTCCCACCGGGTGACCGCCGAGGACGGCCGGCCGGTGTTCCTGCTGATGGGCGGCATCCACGGCAACGAGTGGCCCGGCGTGGACGTGGCGACGGACTTCGCCATGGACCTGGCCGAGCAGGACGGCCGCGACTCACGCGTCACCCGGCTGCTCGACCAGGTGCGGGTGATCATCGTGCCGGTGGTCAATCCCGACGGCTTCGACGCCTCACGCAGCGGCAAGGTCCCGGACAAGCGCAAGAACTGCGATCCCACCTGCGGCACCAAGGTCGACCCGGAGACCGGGGCCGACGGCGCGGGCGTGGACCTGAACCGCAACTTCGGCGTCAACTGGGGCGGCGTCGGCTCCGGCGCCAAGCAGTCCGACGGCGACTACCGCGGCCCCAAGGCGTTCTCCGAGCCGGAGTCGCAGAACATCCGCGATCTCGTCGCGAGCCGCCAGGTGACGGTCGCGGTCGGCCTGCACACCTACGGCGACATGAACCTGCGCCCGCCCGGCCAGAACGCGAGCGCCCTCACCCCGGACGAGACGCTGTACGCCGAGCTGGGCCAGCAGATGGCCGACGCCAACGGCTACCCGAACAAGCTGAGCCGCGACCTGTACGAGACGAGCGGCACGGCCGAGGAATGGTCGTACTACACGACCGGCGGCCTCGGGTTCGAGACCGAGCTCAATGGCGACAGCAACCACGGGCCGTTCAAGAGCAGCATGCTCGACCAGTACGCCGGCGAGCGCGAGGCGCTGCTCCGCGACGCCGAAGCGGCGGCGAATCCCCGGTACCACGCCAGAATCACCGGTACCGCCCACGGCCAGCTCCAGCTGTCCAAGCCCGGGCTGCGCAGCACGATGACCGCCGACGGCGCGTTCACCTGGGACGTCAACCCGTCGATCCGCCCCGGCACGGACGGCCGGGGCATCGAGGAGAACTGGACCCTCAAGTGCCCCGGCCGAACCGTGCCGGTGACCGTCGGACGAGGTGAGACGACGAAGGTCAGCTGCTAGTGAGGTAGCCGCCCATGGTCGTGAAGTAGTCGGTGGCGGCGAGCTCGGTCCCGTCGGCGGTGCGCACACGCTCCACGACGAGACCGGGCAAGGTGCCGCGGCGCGCGTCCGGCCCGGCCACGATGACCACGCCGTCGCCCTCGCGGTAGAAGATGCGGCCGGGCGTGCCGCCGTAGTGGCCGGTCGACACCGACGCCTTGACGATCCGCAGCTCCTGGCCGCGGTGGTAGGTGAACGCGTTCGGGTACGGGTCGGACTGGGCCCGCACCATGCGCTCGATGTACTCCGGCGTCCAGTTCCAGTCGATCAGGCTGTCCCGCTTGGCCCGCTTGTGGAAGAAGCTGGCCTTGGACCGGTCCTGCGGCTGCGGCGCGAAACCCTGCTCGATCAGCTTGATCGCCTCGGCGGTGAGCGGCGCGATCAGATCGACGGTGCGGTGGAACAGATCGGTGGCGGTGTCCTTGGGGCCGACCTCGACCGACCGCTGGAGCACGATGCCGCCGGCGTCGAGCTCGCCGTCCATCATGTGCGCGGTCACGCCGACCGCGGGCTCGTCGTTGAGCAGCGCCCAGATGATCGGGGAGAAGCCGGCGTAGGCCGGCAGCAGCGAGTCGTGGATGTTGAGCGTGCCGTGCCGGGGCAGCTCGAACACCGACGGCGGCAGCCAGGTCCGCCAGTTGTTGGCCACGATCAGGTCGAGGTCGGCGGCGCGCAGCTCGGCCAGCAGCTCGGCGTCGTCGGGGCGGTCCCGCAGCAGCACCTTGATGCCGTGCTCGGCGGCCAGGTCGGCCACCGAGTCGGCCCAGATCCGCTCGTACGCGTGGTCGCTGACCGGGTGCGTGACCACCAGCGCGACCTCGTGACCGGCGTCGATCAGGGCCCGCAGGGTGCGGTGCCCCCAGGTCTGGTAGCCGAACATCGCGACGCGCATGCGCAGGAGCCCTCCGTGATCGGTGAGTAGGTCAGCCTAGCCTAACTTAGGCTAGGCTGACCTTGATCACTAGGCCTTGGTCGCGGTGTAGTTCCGGAACAGGATGTACGTGTCGAGGATGTCGGATTTGGCGCTCTGCACCGAGCGGTAGATGCCCCACTTGGGCCGCACGTAGTCGCCCTGGTCGGGGATGTTCACATTGGACAGATGGCCCTGGGCGGCGATCGGCGCGCCGGTGCCGGCGCCGCTGCGGATGATCGCCGTGGCTGCGCCCTTCGAACCGGGCGTCAACGTGAGCGTGATGTTGATCCACTTGTCGCGGAGCGGGGCCAGGTTGGTCTTGGCGATGGCCGGCGAGCCCGAGTTGGCGTAGGCGCGGGCCTGGATGACTTCGGTGCCGCCGTCACGGGTGAGGTCGATCGTCACCCACGGGCCGCCGTTGGTCGACGGCGTCTTGGTCTGGAAGATGTGCGTGAACTTGCTGGTGCCGTGCAGGGATGACGGCATGTACATGTCGTAGTTGATCGTCCAGGTCTCGCCGTTGTGCATCTTGAGGGCGGTGCCGTTCTGCACCATGCCCTTCGACTCGGTGCGCTGGCGGTCGCCGCCGCCGGTGGTGTCGCGGTCGTCGGCCCAGATGTTGAACCGGTAGTGATCGCCTCCTTCGACGACGACGTACTTGCGGTCGGGGTGCTTGTTGCCGCGGTCGGCCTCGATGCCCTCGAACGCCTTGAGCCCGTCGGTGGCCGGATTGGGATGCCAGAGCGTGGTCGCGGCGCTGGCGGTCAGGGGGTGCAGGGCGATCGGCGCGGCGAGCGCCGTGACGGCGAGCGTCTTCAACGCTGTCCGGCGGGAGAACTGCGGCAGGGATGACGACATGGGTTCCGTGTGTCCTTCCTGGCGGCGAACGACAGGAGTGCACATCGGGCGGCGGGAGAACGGCCGGTGGGCCAGAACATCCGATGTCTAACGGCATCGACCCTAGAACTGAGGCTGACGACCTGTCAATGGAAAGCTTTTCATCCGAGGGCTGACAATGCTGTGGGCAGCGGAAAGGTCACGGGATACGGTGCCGCGCATGCAGCTGGGGGTAGCGGTGTTCGCCGGGACCGACGGCCTGACGCCGGCCGAACTGGCCCGTGCCGTCGAGGAACGCGGCTTCGAGTCGCTGTTCTGGGCCGAGCACACGCACATCCCCCTCTCCAGTCGGCGTGACGACAACCGTCCCGTCCAGGACTACGCGTCCACCTACGATCCGTTCATCGCGCTCGCCGCCGCGGCCGCCGTAACGGCCCGGCTGCGCCTCGGTACGGCGGTCTGCCTGGTGCCGCAGCGGGATCCGATCATCACGGCCAAGGAGGTCGCCAGCATCGACCGGATGTCCGGCGGCCGCTTCGAGTTCGGCGTCGGCGCCGGCTGGAACCGTGCGGAACTCGCGAACCACGGCACCGATCCACGGCAGCGCATGGCCGTGCTGGCCGATCGCGTGCGGGCGATGCGGGCAATCTGGACTTCGGACGAGGCTGAATACCACGGCCCGCACGTCGACTTCGACCCGCTGTGGTCGTACCCCAAGCCGGTACGGCAGCCGCCGGTGCTTGTCGGCGGCAACGGGTCCGGCGTCGAGGACCGCGTGCTCGCGTTCGGCGACGGCTGGCTGCCGCAGTGCGGACCGCTCGCGTCCGTGCGGGAACTCGCCGACCGGATCGCGAGCCTCCGTCACCGCGCCGGCCGGCATGTCCCGGTCACGCTGTTCGGCGCGATCCCGTCGATGCTGGCCGAATTCGCCGAAGCCGGCGTGGACCGCTGCCTGTTCACGCTGCACAGCGGGCCCGGCGACGTCGACCAGCTCGACCAGTGGGCGGCCCAGTCGGCCGGGCAGTCATTCGACTGAAGCCGTTCCGCCCACGGCTGGGCAGTGTTGTCGCCGTGACGATGGAGGACGTCCGGCCGACGATGCACTGGCCCGCCGGGTTCACCCCGGAGCGGGCGGACTGCTTCTGTCATGCCGAGGCCGTGGTGGCCGCGCCGGTCGACCACGTGTTCGGCCTGCTGGCTGACGTCGAGCGCTGGCCTGACTGGGTACCGGACGTGACGGCAGTGCAAGGCATGGTGGGCCAGCAGTGCACGTTCGAGGTGCATCTCCGGGGTGAACGGTTCGAGGTGTTGGTGGCCGAACACCAAGCGCCGCACCGGATCGGCTGGACGGCCATCGCCGACGAGGTGCAGATCTACCAGGCGTGGCTGTTCGCGCCGGACCTGGCCGGCACGCGCGTGACGACCGAGGTGGTCGCGGTCGGCCCGGCCGCGGCTGCCTACCGGGAGAGCCGGCCGAGCTGGGCCGACGGCATCACCCGGCGCTGGCTGCGTTCGCTGCGTTCGCTCGCGGTCTGAGCTTGGGCGGTGCACCTGTCGGGGGGTGCACCGCCCTTCGCACCGGCGACAGTCATGTGACCGATGTCGCGGCATGAGTCCGGCGTCCACAGTGGACCCCGGGCCGGCGATCGGGGCAGGCGTCCAGGGATTTTCGGACAGATCGCAAGTTTCGGTAGCGGAATAGCAATTGTGGGTATGGCGCCGACCGGGTGACGTACGTGATCCTTGCCCTGGTGGACGGACAGCGGCGGGGCCTGGTCGGCCGCGCGGACGACCTGGAGGCGCTCCGGGTCTACTTCTCCGAGGCGTCGGTCCAGGGCGGAGCCCTGCTCGTGCTCGGCGAGCCGGGCGTCGGCAAGACGGCGCTGCTCGACGCGGCCGCGACGGCGTTCGCCGAGGGCGGCGCCCGGGTGCTGCGCGCGGCCGGCGTGGAGTTCGAGGCCGACATCAGCTACTCGGGGCTCAACCAGCTGCTGTTCCCAGTGCACGCCGAGTTCGACGCGCTGCCGCCGCTGCACCGCGACGCGTTGAAGGCCGCCCTCGGCTTCGGCGACGGCTCCGCGCCGGACCGGCTGCTGCTGTCCAACTCCGTACTACTTCTGTTGCGGCACACAGCCTCTGTACGTTTGATCGTGGACGACGCGCACTGGCTGGACCGGGCCAGTGGCGCGGTCCTCGGCTTCGTGTCACGGCGTCTGATCGGCAGTGATGTGGGCCTGCTGGCCGCCGCGCGGCCGGGCGAGGGCGTGTTCCCGGAGCGCGGCAGCATGCCCGTGTACCAGCTGGCGCCGCTGGATTCCGACGCGTCCGGTGTGCTGCTCGACGCGCACTATCCCGAGCTGGCGCCACGGGTGCGCCGCCGGCTGCTCGACGAGGCGGCCGGCAACCCGTTGGCGCTGTTGGAGTTGCCCTCGGCGCTGAGTGGCCCGCAGCTTGCCGCGACGGCGACGTTGCCGCCCGTGTTGCCTTTGGGACAGCGCCTGCACGCGGTGTTCTTGTCACGGGTGCAGGCGGTGCCCGAGGCGACACGGGCGGCGCTGCTGCTGGCCGTACTCGACGGGACGGGCAGCCTGGCGCCGCTGCGTGCCATCGGGGCCATGGACGAGCTGGACGCCGCGGAACGCGCTCGCCTCATCACCGTGGACACCAACAGCATGTCGTTCCGGCACCCCCTGATTGGGGCGGCAGTCGTGGCGGCTGCGGCCAGCGTGGAGCTGCGGCAGGCGCACCGGCGGCTGGCCGACGTGCTGTATGAGCACCCGGAGCGCCGCGCGTGGCACCTCGCGGAAGCGGCGGTCGGCGCCGATGAGGACGTGGCCGCGCAGCTGGAGGAAGCGGCGCATTCCATCCTGCGGCGTGGCGACGCCGTCGGGGCCGTGAGCGCACTGACTCGCGCCGCCGACCTCAGCCCCGCGCGTGAGGACCGCAGCCGGCGGTTGGCCGAGGCGGCGTACCTGGCTGCGGAGATGACCGGCGAGCTCGGCAGCGCCTCGCAGCTGCTCGACCGCGCTCGCGGGGCCGCCGACCGGGCGCAGTCGCTGCACGCCGCCGCAGCGGCGGCGCTGCTGGTGCTCAACGGCGGCGGTGAGGTCATCACGGCATTCCGGCTGCTCATGGGCGCGGTGCAGACCGGCGACCACGGCTACGACGCCGCCAACCCCGCGCTGGTGGAGGCGCTGCACACGCTGGTGCTGTTCTGCTGGTTCATGGGCACGCCCGAGCACTGGCCGACCGTGTTCGAGGCCGTGGACCAGCTGCGGCCCGCGCCGCCGCCGGTGCTGGCCGTGTGCTGCCGCACGTTCCCCGACCCGGCGCGTACCGGCGTCGCGGCGGCGGCGGACCTCGACGCGCTGCTGCGGCGGCTGGCCACGGAGTCCGATCCGACGACCATTATTCGCGTGGGCACCGCGTCGGTGTACCTCGACCGGCTGGCCGACTGCCGTGAGCCGAGCTGGCGCGTGGTGCGGCAGGGGCGCGAGGGCGCCGGTCCCGTGCGACGGCACCTCGGGGCGCTGATGCACCTGTGCCTCGACGGCTTCGTCAGCGGGCGGTGGGACGAGTCGTGGGCGTTGGCCGAGGAAGGCCTCCGGCTGTGCGAGGAGCACGGCTACCACTTCTACCGTTGGTACTTCGCCTACGTGCACGCCGCTTTGGCCGCCGCGCGCGGCAAGTTCGAGACCAGCCGCGCGCTGTGCGACGAGGTCGTGAACTGGGCGGCGTTGCGCGGCGCACGCGGCGCGGAGATGTTCGCGCAGCAGGCACGGGCGCTCGCGGCGATCGGGCAGGGCGACTTCGAGGCCGCCTACCGGCACGTCACCGTCATGAACCCCGCCGGCACGCTCGCCTCGCACGTGCCGCATGCGTTGTGGGCGGCGCTGGATCTGGTCGAAGCGGCCGTGCGCACCAACCGGCACGTCGAGGCCGCTGCGCACGTGGAGGCCATGTGTTCGGCGCGGCTTTCCGAGTTGTCGTCACGGATGGCGCTGCTGGTCGCGTGCGCTTCCTTTGTGGTCTCAGACGACGACAACGTTGCCGTGTCCTTGCTGGAGGCGGCTGTCACTCTGCCGGAGGCGCGTCAGTGGGCCTTCGACCTCGCGCGGGCGCGGCTGCTGCTCGGCGAGCGGCTGCGCCGGATGCGGCTGCTCGGCCGGGCCCGGGCGTCACTGCGGATGGCTCTGGACACCTTCGACCGGCTCGGCGCCGAGCCGTGGTCGGCGCGCGCGGCCGGCGAGCTGCGGGCCGCCGGTGAGTCCGTGGCCCAGCCCGGGGCGGCGGCGCTGCTCACCCCGCAGGAACGCGAGATCGCCGAGCTCGCGGCCGGCGGTCTGACCAACAAGCAGATCGGGGAGCGGCTGTTCCTGTCGCACCGGACCATCGGCGCGCACCTGTACCAGATCTTTCCCAAGCTCGGCATCACCTCACGGGCTGCGCTGCGTGACGCGCTCGCCGAACTGCCCGCCCGCGAGGGCTCATGACACAATGCCGCTGCTCGCGTCGTACGGACCCGAAGGAAGAACGGCATGCCCGACATCGGAGCTGCGCGCGTGCCCGTTGGCGGTGGCTCCATGTCGCACAGCGAGGCGCTCGCCGGCGTGCTGGACGCCGACCGAGCGCTGCCGTCGCAGCGGCTGGCCGGCAGCGACGACCTCGGCTGGCGGTCCATGCTTGCCCGCACCTACCACGACCCTTCGGTGGCCGACGAGTTCGAGACCGCGCCGACCGCCGCGCTGCTCGTGGTCGTTGTCACCAAAGGCATGTACACCATCGAGGCGCGGTCCGGCGGGCAGTGGCGCAGCGCCGCCTACCAGCCAGGCGCGGCCGGCGTGACGTCGCCGCTGCGGTCCAGCGCGCTGCGGTGGCGGGCCAAGTCGGCCGATCCGCTGCACTCCGTGCACATGTACCTCTACCCGGACCTCGTGGACGAGATCAGCCACGAGATGGGCGGCATGGGCATGCTGCGTCCGCACGAGCTACCCGACTCGCTGACGGTCGACGACCCGTTCGTCACCGCCGCCGGCTACGCCATCGCACAGGCCGTGGAGCGCCGGGCCGCCAGCCTTTACGCCGATTCCCTGGCGCACGCGCTCACCACGCACCTGCTGTGCGCCGTGCAGTCCCGGCGGCTCGACGAGCCCCGCACCATGCTCGGCCGCACCGAGCTGCGCGCGCTGCTCGGCTACCTACGGGAGAACCTGCACACGGACGTCACCCTCGACGACCTCGCCGCGCAGGCCGATATGAGCAAGTATCACCTGTTGCGCAGCTTCAAGCGTGCCACCGGCACCACCCCGCACCGCTACCTGGTACGCCTCCGCATGCGCCGCGCCGCCAGCCTGCTGCGCAGCAGTTCACAGACCGTGCAGCAGGTCATGCTCGCCTGCGGCTACCAGAGCGCCGCCCAGTTCTCCGCCGCCTTCCGCCGCGAGTACGGCTGCGCGCCGGGACAGTACCGCCGAGTCGTGGGTTAGGTCAGTGCCTTCCGGTACCTGACGTACTCGTTCAGCCGTTGGAACCCGACGCTTTCGTAGAGGTCGTAGGAGCGGTGGGGGTTGGCCGTGCCGACCCCGTTGGGGCGCTGCGTGCCGAGAGCGACGCCGACCATGTCGTTGCCGTCGTAGGCGGCTCGCCAGCAGGTCGGGTCGGCCGTGGCCTGGAAGCTGTCGTACGTCCAGTGCGGGATGGCGTCGGCACCCGTAGAGGAGTCGACGACCGTCCGCCAGGCCGCGAGGTAGCCGCTCTCCTCGATCGGTCCCAGGCGGAGCCCGTCCGGTGCGGCGGGGACCGCCAGCTGCGCGAGGTCAGGCCTGTCCATCGCGGCCTGTTCGGTAGCCGCCGCGCTCGCGCCGAACACCGCCGTCGCCCGGGTTCCGTTCTGCTGGACGAGTTCGCGGATGCGGTTCTCGGCCGCGATGCAGCCAGGTGCCGTCTCGCTCGTGCCACCAGGTCACCGTCGCGTAGCCGACGACGTTCTCGTTGTGGGTCACCAGGATCTGGTGGCCGTCGGCGATCTGCCCCGGTGTTGGGATCTTCTCCACCACGGAGTCGCCGTCGAGGCCGTCGTGCTGAAGGCAGCCCATGCGCACGGCCACCATCGCGTCCGCATCGTTCCTGTTGGGCCGGAAGCTGTACATGATCCGGTCAGCGTAGGCCGTCCCGATCGGCCGCCGGAAGCGGTTTTCTCAGACGGGGGAGTGCCGTGGGTGTGGAAGGACTCGATGGTCTTGAGGCCCCAGGCCTGGCCCTTGGCCCGCTCGGCCTGGGTCCACGTGATGGGCCGCCAGTCGGGGGCGAGCACCAGGCGGGTCAACGGGTTGCACAGTTCGATGCGGTTGCCGCCGGGCTCGTAGACGTAGAGGAAGAAGGTCTGCTGGATGGCGTGCTTGTGCGGACCGGTCTCGATGAAGACGTCGTTGTCCAGGAAGATGTCGGCGCCGCGGAGGATGTCCTCCCGGGTGTCGGTGGCGAAGGCGATGTGGTGCAGGCGGCCGCGGTTGCCGGTCCAGTCGGTGGTGTAGACGAGGTCGTAGGACTTGTTGCCGAAGTGGAGCCACTGGGCGGCAACGGAATCGTCGTCCAGCACGATCTGCTCGGTGACCGACCCGCCGAGGGAGTCGGTGACGAACGCGCCGTTGGCGGCGACCTCGGCGGCGAGGAAGTTGACGTGGTCGAGCCGCCGGACACCCACGCCGCGGCCGGGATAGGCCTGGGGCTGGTTCTTCAACGACGGGGCCAGCTCCGGCGGGGCCTCGAACCAGGTGGTCTCCCAGTAGAGCTGGATCAGATGGCCGTCCGGGTCGGTGCAGAGGTAGCTCGGACCGATGCCGTCGCCAGCGGGAAGCCAACGGCCGTCCGGGATCCGCGCGGCCAAGCGGTCCAGCGCCTCCTGGCTGGACGTGCGCAGCGCGGTGCGGCGGATGCCGGACGTGTTGCTGGCGGTGAGCACGAGACTGTACTGCTCGTAGTCGTCCCACGTGCGCAGGAACGCCGAGTCGCCGCGGCGGTCGATCTCGGTGAGCCCCATGAGCTCGGTGAAGAACCACAGGCTGCGGTCGAACGTGGGCGTGAGCAGCTCGACATGCCCGAGGTGCGCGACATCGTGCCGTAAGGCCAAGGCGATCTCCTTGCTAGCGGGGAAAACGACGCCGTCGAACAGCGTGCGCGCGGTGCGCACGACACCGCTGCGGCGGACCCGGCCGGCGCGGTCCAGCTCGACCTCGACGTGCAGATGGCCGGTGGGGTGCTCGACGTCCACGCGGGACGATCCGGCGAACAGGTCGCTGCCGACCGCACCGTCGAGCATCAGGGCGGTGGCCACGCTGACGGCGCCGAGAACGCCGATGGCAGTGTGCGGTGTCAAGGGAATGAAAGTGCGGGTGCAGATCGACCCGCCGTCGACCGGCGGCGAGATCAGCGTGGTCTTGGGGACCGAGGTGGTGTCGGGCAGGCCCATCAGGCGGGCCGCCTGTAACCGAAGGCTCTGCACGCGGTCGCGCAGCGCATGATCCTCGGCGAGCGTCGCGACCGGCTCGTAGCCGGTGATGCCGAGATCGCCGGCCCGAGCGACGACGACCGGCATGCCGTTGTCGACACACGTCACGGCGACGCCGTCGATGACATCCACCACCTTCCCCGTCGGCAGCAAGCCGTTGGGACCTTCGGTGTCCTCGAAGTCCAGCACGATGGCGGGCGCTGTGCCGGGGACGCCGGAGATGGCCACGTCATCGCCGGGAAACCGAGCCGTGGCAACGCTGTCCGAGTTGACCATCCGAATCCGCACCGGCTGCCCGGGCGACGTCAGCCCACGCGCCACGGCGAACGGCCCGACGCCGGCCAGCAGATTGCCGCAGTTCTGACGGTCGGAGACCGTCGCCTCCGCCACGCCCAGCTGGAGGAACAGATAGTCGACATCGGTGCCCGGCGCGGTACTCGCCGACACCACGGCGACCTTGCTGGTCAACGGGTGCGCACCGCCGATGCCGTCGATCTGGCGCGGATCCCCGCTGCCCATGATCCGGACCAGCAGCTCGTCCCGCTCGGCATGATCAGCCGGCAGGTCGGTCGCGAGGAAGTAAGCGCCCTTGGAGGTGCCGCCCCGCATGAGCATGCACGGAATGCCGGCCATCACCGAACCCCGTACTCCGCGGCCGTCACATACCGCACGCCCAACGCCGCCAGCTTCTCCCGCAGCCCGTACCGGTCCAGACCGAGCTGTCCGTCGCGGAAAGCCTGGCGGGTTGCCTCTTCCTTGTCGACCCGGGCATGGGCCCGTTCGAGAGCCGACGGCACGTCGTCCCGAGGCACGCACAGCACGCCGTCGTCGTCGGCCAGGATCACGTCACCGGGGTTGATGCGTTGCGCCCCAACGACAACCGGCACGTTCACCGCGCCAGCGGTCGACTTGACGGTGCCCTGAGCGCTGACGGCCCGCGACCACACCGGAAACCCGATCGCGTGCAGTTCGGCGATGTCGCGCACCCCGGCGTCGATGACCAGCCCGCGAACTCCCCGCTCCTGTAAGGAGGTCGCGAGCAGCTCCCCGAACATGCCGTCGGTACAGGGCGACGTCGTGGTGACGACAAGGACGTCCCCGGGCCGGCACTGCTCGACCGCGGCGTGGATCATCAGGTTGTCGCCCGGCCAGCACAGCGCGGTCACCGCGGAGCCACCGATCCGGCTGCCGAGGTGGGTCGGCCGGTGCGCGGTGCCGAGGAAACCGGTGCGCCCCAACGCTTCGTGCACGGTGGCCACGCCGAACAGGGCCAGCCGGTCGATCGCCACCAGCGGCGCCCGCGGAACGTCGGTCACCACGACTGTGTCCATGCCTACTCCGTCTCCCTGAGTGCGGTGATCACGCTGCGCAGATGCACACGGGCGGCCTGCTCGGCCGCATCGGGGTCGTGCCGGGCGATGGCGTCGATGATCTCGAGGTGCTCCGGCAGCGACACGTGGGTGCGCCCGTCCCGCATGGCCAGCCGGAACTGGTGCCGCACGAGCTGGCCGTTCAGCCGTTCCAGCAGGTCACCGGCCACCGGCTGGTCGGCGATCTCGCGCACCATCCGGTGCAGTTCCCGGTTGAGCGCCGAGTACTTCATCGGCTCCGCGTCCGACACCGCGGCCCGCATCTGCTCGCCGAGTTCGATCAACGCCTCGATCTGGTCGTCGGTCGCCTTCTCGGCCGCCTTGGCCGCGCACAGCCCTTCCAGCACCATGCGGCACTCGGTGATCGCCACCGCCTCGTCGACCGTGACGACCCGAACCCGCGCGCCCCGGTTGGGGATGCGCTCGACCAGGCCGTCGGCGGTCAGGTCGATCAGTGCCGCGCGTATGCTGGCCCGGGTCACCCCGAACGCCTCGGCCAGCTCGGCCTCGACCAGGCGCTGACCGGGCACGACGTCCCCGGCCATCAGGGCAGCCCGCAGTGCCGCCACCGCCGCCTGCCGGCCGGCCTCGCCCTCCTGCGGCGCGCTCGACATGGCTGCTCCCTTCCTCGACAACGGACGCTAAGCATCTCACACAAGATTGTCAACAATCCTGTCGACAAGCCTTGTGACGATCCGGTCGACGAAGCTACGGTTCGTGGCCACCGCCCCCACCGAGGAGGGTCCATGGCCGGCAACGAGCCGACGACGGCACGCAGCGCAGCTCCGACCACGCATTCCCGGGCCATGGTGCTGGCCCGGCTGGACCGGTTGCCGAGACGGGCCGTCGGCTACGCGGCCACCGGCATCATCGGCCTGGCCATGTTCGTGATCTTCTACTGCAACTTCGACATCAACGTCTCCTTCCTCCAGACCTGCGGGCAGATCGTGGCCGGCTGCACGCCGGCCGACGCGCAGTCCTGGCTGCCGCTGCCGGTGTGCTCCTACCTGGCTGGCTACGTGGTCGGCTGCCTGCTGATCGCGCCGCTGTCGGACCGCCTCGGCCGGCGGACCGTGCTGGCCGGGTCGATCGGCTTCGCCGCCGTCGGCTCGCTGATCGCGGCGATCGCCGGCGACTACGCGACCTTCACCGTCGGACGCGCGATCACCGGCATCGCCATGGGCGCGGTGCTGGCCGTCGGCAACACCTACATCGGCGAACTCGCCCCACACGGAGCACGAGCCCGTTACACCGCAACGACGTTCGTGCTGTGCACGCTCGGCGCGATGGTCGGCATCGGACTCGGCCTCATGCTCACGACCGAGCCCGCCCCCTTCCCCCAGGGCATGCCGGTCGCGTTCGGACTGGCCGACGGCTGGCGCTGGATCCATTGGGTGGCGGTGATTCTGGGCGCGCTCGCGGTGTTGGCGGCGGTGCGGCTGCCCGAGTCCCCGCGCTGGCTGGTCGAGCACGGTCGACTCGACGAGGCCGACGCGGTGGTGACCAGGCTCGAAGCCAGGGTCGGCCAACCGCTGCCCGAGCCCGATCCGGCCACGATCGCGCCACCGGCCGAGCACGCCGGCCACGCCTACCGGGAGCTGTTCGCCAACCCCCGCTACCGACGCCGCGCGCTCCTGCTGGTCGCGATGTGGTTCACCGGCTACGCCACGGTCTTCTCCTACTCCACCGGCTCTACGGTCGTGCTCACCAGCCTGCACTTCACGCCGCCGGTCGCCGGCATGATCTCCGCTGCCGGCGGCGTCGGCTTCTTCGTGCAGGGCCTGTTCTCGGCCCGGTACTCCGAGGTGCTGGAGCGCCGGTACTGGCTGCCCGTCGGCGCCGCGCTGACCGTGCTCGGGGCGGTGGTCATCGCGTTGTTCGGCACCGACATCGGCTGGGCACTGGCCGGCTCCTTCCTGGTCTTCTTCGGTTTCAACGTGTGGGTGCCGCCGACGTTCGCACTGTCCGCGGAGAGCTTCCCGACCCGCGTCCGCTCCGCCGGCTTCGGCCTCGTGGACGGCATCGGCGTGCTCGGCGGCGCGACCGGCGTGCTGGTCATCGCCCCGCTGGTGCCGCTGCTCGCGCCACTGCCGGCACTGCTGCTGGTGTCGAGCTTCCTCGTCGTCGCCGCGGTATTGGCCCAGTTCACGCCGCGTGCCCGCAACCGTGCCCTGGAGGAGCTCTCACCGTGATCATCGACTGCCACGGCCACTACACGACCGCGCCGGCCGCTCACACCGCCTGGCGCGAACGCCAGCTCGCCGGCGACGCCCCGACGTACCCGAGGATCTCCGACGACGAGATCCGGGAGTCCGTGCAGGGCCAGCTGCGCCTCATGGACGAACGCGGCATCGACCTCACGATCTTCTCGCCGCGCGCCTCCGCGATGGCCCACCACCTCGGCGACGAACGCACCAGCGCCGACTGGGCCCGAGCCTGCAACGACCTGGTGCACCGGGTCGTCACCCTCCACCCGGACCGGTTCGCCGGCGTCGGCCAGCTCCCACAGTCCCCGGGCGTGCCCGTCGAGCGCTCGATCCCGGAGCTACGCCGCTGCGTCGAGGAACTCGGCTTCGTCGGCGTCAACCTCAACCCCGACCCCAGCGGCGGCCACTGGTCCGCGCCGCCACTTACCGACCAAACCTGGTATCCCTTCTACGAGGCGATGATCGAGCTGGACGTGCCGGCCATGGTCCACGTGTCGGCCTCGGCCAACCGAGCGTTCCACGCCACCGGCGCGCACTACCTCAACGCCGACACCACTGCGTTCATGCAACTCGTGCAGGGCGACCTGTTCGCCGACCTACCCGACCTGCGCCTGGTGATCCCGCACGGCGGCGGGGCCGTCCCGTACCACTGGGGTCGCTACCGAGGGCTCGCCGACATGCTGGGCCGTCCGGATCCGGCCCGGCACGCGCTGGCCAACGTCTCCTTCGACACCTGCGTCTACCACCAACCCGGCATAGACCTCCTCTTCGACGTCATCTCCCCGGACGCCATCCTGTTCGGCTCCGAGACGCTCGGCGCGGTCCGCGGCATCGACGACCGCACCGGCCACCATTTCGACGACACCCGGAGATACATCGACGCCGCCGCACTGTCCGAATCGGACCGGGCCAAGGTGTACGAGCACAACGCCCGCCGGATGTATCCCCGCCTCACTGCTCGGCCATCCCGGCCGTGAGCGACTGCCGCGAGGCACGGCGCGCGGGCAGCAGGGCGGCCAGCGGCGCGGCCAGTACGGCCGCGCCCAGCAGGACTCCGAGCCGGCTCCACGGCAACGTGAACAGCACCGGCTCGGCGTCGGTGGAGGCCACGCGGGACAGCAACCAGGCGGACAGGATGCCGATGGAGAGCCCACACAGCGCCCCGAGCAGGGCCACGAACACCGATTCAGTCATCACGCTGGCCCGGAGACCGGCGCGTGTGAGACCGAGTGCCCGCAGCAAGGCCGATTCCCGCGTACGCTCCAGCACCGACAGCGACAAGGTGTTGGCAATGCCGGCGAAGGCGATGAGCACGGCCAGGGCGGTCAGGGCCCACAACAGGTTGAGCGTGCCCTGAAGGGGCTTGGCGAGCTGGGCCTTGATGTCGGCGATGCTGTTCAGTCGCAGCAAGGGATCGGTGGACAGGGCGCGGTCCACGAGCAGGCGGGCCTGTCCGGCGTCCACAGTGGACGACAACTTCACCAGGAGGCTCTGGTCGTAGGGGACACCGCCGGGGAGCGAGATGGCAGGCTCCTGGGCCAGATCGACCAGGGCGAGCTCAAGGTCGGCGCCGGGTGCTTCGACGCTGTCGTAGACCGCGACGACGTGCAGCGCAACCTTGGCCTTGACGGTGTCGCCGACCTTGAGACCGGTCTCGGTGGCCAGCTGTTTGCTGATGGCGAGTTCGCCGGGACCCAGGTGGTCCAGCCGGCCGGACAGGACGACGGGACGCAGCACCGAGCCGAGGGCGTCGCCCTGGATCGCGGCCATTCCGAACGCCCCGTACGAGCCGAGGTCTCCGGAGAAGGACACACGCCGCGCGGTGGCGGCGACCCCGGGCACCTGGCCGAGTGTGGTCGACAAAGTATCGGGCAAGGGATGGCTGTACACGGCGCTGGTCACCACGAAGTCGGCGGCGAGCTGCTGGTCCACGCCACGGCTGCGACCGGCCTCGATACCGGCGGTCATCGTGGTCACCAGGGACACGACGGCCAGGCCGATGGTGAGTGCGGCGGCAGTGGCCGCGGTGCGGCGGGGATTCCGGTCGGCGTTGAGCGCAGCGAGTTTCGCGGGCTGGCCAAGGACCGGCGCGAACACCGCGCTCAGTGCCCGCACCACCGGACCGACCAGCAACGGCCCGACGACCAGCGTGGCCACCAGCAGCGCCACCATGGCAACGATGGCCAACGCCACCGCAGTGTCGATATCGCTACTGCTCAACGACACCGCAGCGGCCCCGATGCCCACGACGAAGGCCAACACAGCACCGATGGTTCGTGCCTTGCCGGCACGCGCGGCCTTGCCTTCGAGCGGCGTGCGCAGCGCCTCCACGGGCGCGACACGAGTTGCCGCCCGTGCCGGCAGTGCAGCGGCGAGAGCCGTTACCAGCACGCCGATCGCCACGGACTCGACGGCCGTGCGAACACTGAGCGGCACATGCACGCCGGCCGGATTGCCGAGCTGCAACAGTGCGGCGATGCCCAGCCCGCCGAACAGCCCGACCACCGACGCCACCGCGCCGACCACGAGGGCCTCGGCCAGCACGCTGGTGAACACCTGCGTGCGGCCCGCGCCGACACAGCGCAGCAGGGCCAGCTCGCGGGCCCGCTGCGTGACGAGGATGGTGAACGAGTTGACGATCACCAGGCCGGCCACCACCATCGCCAGCACCGCGAAGGCCGTGAAGAACTTGGTCAGGTTGGCCGAGTCCGGCGCGGCGGTGGTGAGCAACGCCGTCGCGGCCTGCTCACCGGTCACGGCATCGACACCGGGCACGGCCCGCGCCACGCGACTCGCGAGCTCGGCCGGGCTGACACCGGCCGCGGCTCGCACGACGATCTCGATGTAACCGCCGGTCGGCGCGAGCTGTCGCACGGCCTCCGGCGTGAGCGCGAGTTCGGTCGAGCCGATGCCGGCATCGGTCGGTCGCGAGAACGTGCCGACCACGGTGTACTGGTGCTGCCGGCCGCCCTGGTCGAACACCGTCACGTGCTGTCCCGGCGTGTACCCGGTCGACGTGGCGGTGGCGATCTGGTCGGCGTTGCTGGGCAGGCGTCCGTCGGCGAGGTCGAACGGCCGCAGCTGCTCGTCGGCCGGCAACGCCATCGCCGCGGCATCCTGGGCGTGGCCATCGACGAGCAGTGGCGCCGTGACGGTCATCCGTCCCTCGGCCGCCGCGACCCCCGGCACCTGACGCACCTTGCTCAGGGCGCCGTCGTCCAGATCCCCGTGCTTCACGGTGACCTTCACGTCGACACCGCGCAGCTCGTACGCGACGGCCGCGCGCACGCCCACGTGCACGGCGTCGGCCAGGATCAGTGAGCCGGACACGAACGCCACGCCGAGCGCGATCGCCACCGCTGACAACAACAACCGCTTGGGCCGGGCCTTGAGACCGGCGATGACCGTATGCAGCATCACGCCCCCAGACTCGCGAGCGCGGACAGCACGGTGTCGGCGGTCGGCTGCTGGAGATGCGCGGCGATGCGCCCGTCGGCCAGCAGCACGCCATGGTCGGCATAGGAGGCGGCAACCGGATCGTGCGTCACCATCACCACGGTCTGCCCCAGCTCGTGCACGGACGCCCGCAGGAAACCCAGGACCTCCGCGCCGGATCGCGAGTCGAGGTTGCCGGTCGGCTCGTCGGCGAACACCACGTCCGGCCGCCCGACCAGCGCCCGCGCGCAGGCCACGCGCTGCTGCTGGCCACCGGACAGCTCGCCGGGCTTGTGCCCCAGCCGTGGTCGTAGACCCAGCGCGTTCACCACGGTGTCGAACCACCGCCGGTCCACCGCCCGGCCGGAAAGCCGCAGGCCGAGCCGGATGTTGTCCTCGGCGGTCAGCGTCGGCAGCAGGTTGAACGACTGGAACACGAAGCCGATGTGGTCGCGCCGCAGCCGGGTGAGCGCCGCGTCGGACAGGCCGGTCACCTCGTGCCGGCCGATCCGCACCCGCCCCGAGTCGACGGTGTCCAGTCCGGCCAGGCAGTGCATCAGGGTGGACTTGCCGGAGCCGGACGGCCCCATGACGGCGGTGAACCGGCGGGCCAAGAAGTTCACGGACACGTGGTCGAGCGCCCGCACCGCATTGTCCCCGCGGCCGTACA
Organism: Kutzneria chonburiensis; assembly: GCF_028622115.1. Lineage (NCBI taxonomy): Bacteria > Bacillati > Actinomycetota > Actinomycetes > Pseudonocardiales > Pseudonocardiaceae > Kutzneria > Kutzneria chonburiensis. Next base: position 2,662,950 of record NZ_CP097263.1, on the reverse strand, counting down.
CCTTCACCACGTCGACCACTTCGGCCGCTGTCGGACTGTCCACTGTGCTCTCCCGAGGCGCTCGCATTGCTGACCCGGCGATGATGCCGCGCCGCGCCTGAACGGATCCTGAACGAACCTGAAGTTCTCTTCAGGATCGGTCGGCGCGATCTGGGAGGATCGAGGCATGCGAGTGCTCGTCGTGGAGGATGAGAGGCGGCTGGCCGAGTCGCTCCAGTGGGGACTGGAGGCGGAGGGCTACGCCGTCGACCTCGCCTACGACGGGCTGGAGGGACTGCACCTCGCGCAGGAGCACCCCTATCAGGTGATCGTGCTGGACATCATGTTGCCCAAGCTGAACGGATACAAGGTGTGCGAGGCGCTGCGGGCCCGCGGCGTCGCCACGCCGATCCTCATGCTCACGGCCAAGAACGGCGAGTACGACGAGGCCGAGGCGCTGGACACCGGGGCCGACGACTTCCTCAGCAAGCCGTTCTCCTACGTCGTGCTCACGGCTCGGCTGCGCGCACTGACCCGGCGCGGACGGGCCGGCGGCGGCGCGGGAACGCTGCTGGAGTTCGGGGACATCGTGCTGGATCCGGCCAAGCACGAGGTGCGCCGGGCCGGGCAGCCGGTGGCGTTGTCGTCCAAGCAGTTCGCGGTGCTGGAATGCCTGCTGCGGCACAACGGGCAGGTGGTGACCAAACAGGACATCCTCGACCAGGCGTGGGACGTGGCCTACGACGGCGACCCGAACATCGTGGAGGTGTACGTGAGCATGTTGCGCCGCAAACTCGACACCCCGTTCGGGCGGCGCACCATCGCGACCGTGCGGGGCATCGGCTACCGGTTGGTGGACGATGAGTAGGTGGTGGCCGGCTTCGATCCGGACCAGCATGGCGCTGGCCACCTTCCTGGTGTGCGGCGTGCTGTTCACGCTTGGCTGGATCGGCATCCGGGCGTTCGTCGACGCCCGGCTGTCCATTCAGGCCACGAGCCAGGCCGGCGGCCAGCTGACCCGGCTGGTGGACGCCCTCACCCACGACCGGCCGCCGGCGTTGGACGGCGACCCGATGTACGTGGTGGTGGACGGTTCCGGCCGGGCCGTGACGGTCAGCGACGCCATCACCCGCTTGAATCCACAGTGGACGGTTCCATCGCCTGCGCCGGCGAACGTGCCGTCGACCTGGAGCACCGAGGTCGATGTGACGCTGCGGTCGGCCGCGCATCCGCAGTGGCGAGAGTTCCGCACGTACACCGCGGTGGGGGCGATCGCGGGGCCGTTCACCGCGTACGTGTTCGTGCTGCCGTGGGACACGCAGAACACCCTGCGCCTGTTCGACGACACGATGGCTTTCTTCGTACCGCTGGCCACGGTGATCGCCGTCGCGGTGTCGTGGTTCGCGCTGCGACGGGCGCTGCGGTCGGTGGAGGCCATCCGGCAGGAGCTGTCCGAGGTCAGCGGCAGCCGGCTGGACCGACGGGTTCCGGTGCCGCCGTCACGCGACGAGATCTCCAGACTGGCCAGGACCACCAACGAGACGCTCGACCGGCTCCAACGGTCGTACGAGCAGCAGGAGCGCCTGGTCGGCGACGCCAGCCACGAACTGCGCAGCCCGCTGGCCAGCCTGCGCACCGGGCTGGAGGTCGCCCTGGTCCATCCCGGTCGGGCCGACTGGCCGGCGGTCGCGGAGCGGTCGCTGCAGGATGTGGACCGGCTACAGCGGATCACCACCGACCTGCTGCACCTGGCCGTCCAGGACCGGCCGTTGTCCACCGAGGTGATCGATCTCGCCGAGCTGGCGATCGAGCAGGTCGAGGAGGAGAACATGCTCGGTCTGCGCCACGTGCATGCCGTGCTGGACGGCCTCCCGGCGCTGGTCCGCGGCGACCGCCTCCAGCTGGAGCGGCTGCTGCGCAACCTGATCGAGAACGCCATGCGCCATTGCGTCCGGCACGTCAGGGTGACGGTACGCGCCGGCAAGGACAGGCCCGTAGTGGTGGAAGTGCTCGACGACGGTCCCGGCATCCCGGTCGCCGACCGCGAGCGGGTGTTCGAGCGGTTCGTGCGGCTGGACGACGCCCGGGCCCGGGACGCCGGCGGTTCCGGACTTGGCCTGACGCTGGCCCGGGACATCGCGGTCCGACACGGCGGCACGCTCACCGTTGAGGACAGCGGTGCCGGCGCCCGATTCGTGCTGCGCTTGCCGGGTGTGCCCGACGAAGGCGGGTTACCGTGAGCGCATGGCGAGCCCGGTCGAGCTGGACGTCGACGGTCTCCCGGTGCGGCTGTCCAGCCCGGACCGGGTCTACTTCGCCGCCCGCGGCGAGACCAAGCTGGACCTGGCCAACTACTACCTGGCCGTCGGCCCGGGCATCGTGCGCGCGCTGCGGGAGCGGCCATGCATGATGCACCGGTTCCCGACCGGGACCAGCGGCGAGAAGGTGCACCAGAAGCGGGTGCCGGCCGGTGCGCCGCCATGGCTGGAGACCGTGCGGGTGCACTTCCCGCGATACAAGCGCTATGCCGACGAGCTGTGCGTGACCAAGCTGGCCGACGTCATCTGGTCGGTGCAGATGTCGACGGTGGAGTTCCACCCGTGGAACTCGCGGCGGGCCGACACCGAGCGGCCCGACGAGTGGCGTATCGACCTGGACCCGATGCCGGAGTGCGGGTTCGACACGGTGCGGCTGGTGGCCGGCGTGGTGCAGGAGCTGCTGGCCGAGCTGGGCATCACCGGCTACCCGAAGACCTCCGGCGGCCGCGGCCTGCATGTCTACGTGCGGATCCGGCCGGACTGGGAGTTCGGCCTGGTGCGCCGGGCCGCGCTGGCCTTCGCCCGGGAGGTCGAGCGGCGGGCGCCGGACGTGGTGACCACGACGTGGTGGCGCAAGGACCGGGATCCGCGGACCTTGTTCGTCGACTACAACCAGAACGCCCGCGACCACACCATCGCCAGCGCGTACTCGGTGCGGGGCAACGCCGAGGCCACGGTGTCGACGCCGATCCGCTGGGACGAACTGGCCGACGTCGATCCGCGGGACTTCACCATCGCCACCGTGCCGGCCCGGTTCGCCGAGCTCGGGGACCTCCACGAGGGCATCGACGACGTGGCGCACTCGCTGGAGACGCTGCTGGAATGGGCCGAGCGCGACGGCGTGGAGGAGCCGGACGAGTCAGCAGGTGCTTGACCGGCACGGGCGATGGCCCAGCGCGTCGAACAGCACGGCCCGGAACGCCGCGCCGTCCAGGGCCTGATAGGCCTTGCCGCCGGTGACGGCCGCGATCTGGTTGAGCACGCCCATGTCGGCGTCGGGCCCGAGTCCGATGCCGATGATCTCGACCGGCCGGCTGGGGTCGTATTCGGTCCGGAGCTTGGCCAGCAGGCCGTTGAGGTCGAGTCCGCCGGCGCGCTCGTTGCGGCCGTCGGTGATCAGCACCTCGGCGTTGACCTTGGTGGCGTCGAAGTTGTTCTGCAGAGCTTCGAAGCCGGCCAGGGCGGTGTCGTAGAGCGCGGTGCTGCCGCCGACCCGGGAGGGCAGCGTGGCGCCGGCCCGTTGCAGCGCAAGCCGCTGCGGCACGCCGTTGTCCAGGCTGCCGAGCGGCTCCAGTGGCACGAGTTCGGAGGTGGTGAGCGAGAACGTCCACAGGCCGACGGACGTGCTGTCCGGCATCAGGGACAGCCCGGCCAGCGCCCCGTCGCGGGCGACCTCGATCCGGGTCTGGCCGCCGGGCATCGGTTCCTTCATGGAGCCGGAGGTGTCGATGATGGCCAGCGTGCGGCCGTCGAGGTGTACGACGCTCCAGGCCCGCAGCACGGTGGTGACCTGGTCGGCGGTCGGGGCCGGGATGAGTTTCGGCGTCTGGGAGCGGACGCCGTCCTTGCCGCCCCAGGACGACGACGCCACGGCCCGCGGGTCGCGGAAGCCGGCGGCGCTGAGGATGCCCATGGAACGGGCCGAGTGCAGCTCGGCCTCGAACGCGGTCGCGGCGGTGCTGGTGCCGGTCGGCTCGGTGGAGGTGGTGACGCGGACGACGGGATAATCGAACAGGACGCTGCCCTCGGTCGGGTAGACGGCGACGACCTTGGTGCTGTTCTGGGCGACCGAGGCGTTGTTGGCCACGACGGACTGCTCGGTTGCCGAGAACACCGTGTCGGGATGTTGTTGCAGCGCTTGGAAAGCCGCGTCGGTGGTGGTCACGGTGGCGTTGCGCAGCTTGAGCAGCACGGCGATCAGCTGCGGCGGCGGCGCACCGTTGGACGCGGGGGACAGGCTCTGGGCCAGCGCCAGCGTCGCGATGCCCTCGGTGTTGCTGAGCGGGTCGGCGATCATGACGTTGCCGGCGACCAGCTGCTGCCAGGACGTCAACTTGGCCGCCTGCTTGGGGGACGCGGCGATCACCAGCGGCGAGGACGCGATCGAGGGATGCTCGGCCAGCCGCGGCGTCGGCCCGGTGACCCGGCTTTCCAGCTGCTGGGCGGTCGGCACCCAGAGCGCCGAGTCGGGGATCCACAGCGCCGGCGGGTCGATCGGGTTGACCGGCAGGTCCTGCACGACCTGCGCGGCCGGCTCGGCGCTGACCTGCACGGTGGCGCACTGGCCGCCGGCGGTCGGGCTGTCGTGGTTGAACGCGTCGGCGATGGCCTGCACCGGGGCCAGCATCGCCGGCGTGACGGCGACGCGCAGCGGCACGTCCGCGCCGCGACAGTGCGACTGGGCGACGGTGGTGGCCACCACCACGCCGGTCACGGCTAGGGAACCGACCAGGAGGGGAAGCAGGAACGGCCGCAGCGGGTGCTGGGGGCTGCGAGAGTGGTGACGGGCCGCCATGGTGCCTCTCCTCGCGGGTGCGTGGACGTGGATCGCCACGATCTAATACGCGGGGGAGTCCCGGACGGTTCAGGCGGTCAGTGTGGCCAGCGCGTTTGCCGCCGCGTCAACGATGACTGTCCATCGTGGATCCGCGGCAAAACGGTCATAGGGCCCCGACTCGCCGGACTCGGCGAGCATGGGGCGGAGCACCGCGTGCAGTGCCGTGAACGCCTCGACCTCACGATCGTTGCGGCACACGTCGGCGAGATCGTAGGGCGGACGGAGGCCGGCCACCCGGAACACCGTCCACGTCCGGCCGCCGGCCAGGACCGAGAGCTCCTCGATCAGCTCGATCCGCTTGTGGGGTCGTCGGACCTCGGCCGCGCCGACGGACATGCGGTTCCAGTACTGGGCAGCCTGCTCGGCGTCGTCTCGCGTGTCCCACAGCCTGAGCGGGTGATCGCTGGACCAGCCTTTCCAGGGCTTCACCAGCTCCCGGTGCACCGCCGGGCTGTAGACCCCGCGGACCCGGAAGTTGGTCAGGTGACGGCGTTCGATCACGATGCGCGCCAGTCGACCCGGCCCGCGTCCGCGATGCCGGCCGACGACAAAAACGGAGTCGCCGCCGTCGCCCCACTGTGCCGGCAGCACCCACAGCTTCGCGCCGGCGGCGAAGTGCTTGAGCCCGCGGCGCAGCTCCGCCTCCTCCTCGCCGTGCGATGTCTGCTCGGCGACGTTGGCGACAACGCACCATGCCAGGACTTCGGCCTCGGATTCCCCCATGGCGGGCATTGTGGCAATCAGGCGCCGAAGGCCGCCACGATTTTGTCGGTGAGCCGGTCCAGGTAGTCGGCGGCCGGCTCGGAGTTGATCGCGGTCAGTCGCCAGTAGAGCGGGCCGGCGAGGAAGTCCAGGCACAGCTCGACATCGGTGTCGGCCGGCAGCTCGCCGCGTTCGATGGCCCGCGTGACGACGTCGCCGGCCTTGGCGCGCCGGGGATCGCGCACGCTGCCGAGCAACGCCTCGGCCAGCTCCTCGTTGCGGCGGGCCTCGGCCAGCAGGTCGGGGATGATCGCCTGGGCCAGCGGATGCTCCAACGCCGCCCGGCCGTTGGCCAGGTAGGCCCGTACGTCGCCCCACAGGCTGCCGGTGTCGGGGACGTCGATCGCCGCCACCGCGACCGAGGACGTCAGCTCGACGGCCATGCGTTGCTTGGACGGCCAGCGCCGGTAGATCGCCGCCTTGCCGACGCCGGCCCGCTTGGCCACGGCGTCCACCGACAACCGACCGTATCCGGTCTCGGCCAGCTCCTCGAAGAAGGCGGTGCCGATCGCGTCCGTGACGTCGTCGCGCAGTGCCTTGCCTGCGGTCATGACAGCCAGCCTAACACGGAACGGAACGGTTGCGTCTCGTCAACGGGCGAGCTACGGTTTGATGGAACGATACCGATCCGTTCCGTTGAAAGGTACAGGTCATGAAGTTCCTGTTTGAGGACGAGTCGTTCTCCTTCGAGACACTGCGGGCCGCCGGCTTCGCCAACTACGGCGGTGCCGACCTGGGCGAGATCCTGGTGACGGCCCGGCGCATCCCGGAGGGCGACGAGGTCGCGTGGCACCGCGAGTGGAAGGCCACGGCCGAGCGGGTGGAGGCGCTCGGCCGCGAGTCGCTGGCCACCGGCCGCAAGGTCAGCGCCCGGGAGGCGTTGCTGCGGGCGTCCAACTACTTCCGCACCGCCGAGTTCTACCGCCGTGACGACCCGAAGAACGACCCCGAGGTGGTCGAGCTGTCAGCCCGCTCGCGCGACACCTTCATCACCGCCGCCGAGCTGTTCGACTTCGACTTCCAGCAGGTCGAAATCCCTTACGAGGGCACGACTCTGCCCGGCTACCTGTACTCGCTGGGCTACGCGCCGCGGCCGACGATCATCTACAACTCCGGCTACGACTCGACCCTGGAGGAGTCGTACTTCGCCATCGCCGCCGCGGCGCTGGCCCGTGGCTACAACGTGTTGGCGTCCGACGGCCCCGGCCAGGGTGCGGCGCTGCGCAAGCAGGGGCTGGTGTTCCGGCCCGATTGGGAGGCGGTGATCACGCCCGTGATCGACTTCGCGCTGACCCGCCGCGAAGTCGATCCTGACCGGATCGCGCTGTTCGGCTACAGCCTCGGCGGCTACCTCGTGGCCCGTGCCGCCGCCTTCGACCAGCGGCCGGCCGCGATCGTCCTCGACGACGGCGTCTTCGACTTCTACGCCGCCATGAGGAACTCGATGCCGCCGTTCCTGACCGAGTGGATCGAGCAGGGCCGCGACGACGCCGCGATCCCCGTGCTGGCCATGCTGCGGGCCTTCAGCACCCAGGTGCGGTGGGCCATGCGCAACGGCGTGTGGGCCATGGGCGTCGACTCCGATGCCGCGCTGGCCCGGGAGTTCCGCCGCTACACGCTGGACGGCGTCGCCGACCGGATCACGTCGGCGACGCTCGTCCTGGACGCCGAGAACGACCAGTTCTTCAAGGGGCAGCCGGAAAAAGTGGCGCAGGCGCTGACCAAGGCGCCGACCACGCTCGTGACCCTCAGCGAGGCCGAAGGCGCCGGCGAGCACTGCCACATGGGCGCGATGTCTCGCGCCCACCAGGTCATCTTCGACTGGCTGGACTCAGCAGTCGCGTAGTTCGGGGCTCTGGTTCAACAGTTGGCCGCGCGGCGACACGAAGGTGCGGTACCGGTCACTGTCCACTGCGGACGGTCGGAAGGCCGCGACCCGGTGGCAGTTCTGGAACGCCAGCGTCACGCCGAAGTGGCGTTCCAGCCCGCCGCGGATGGCATCCGAGGCCAACGCGCGCAGCAGTTGCCCGCGTTCGGCCTCGCTCGGCGGGGGCGTGGCGTGCTCCGCGAAGTCGCCGCTCAGGTCGGCGGCGACGCCGCTGATCACCTGCCAGGCGTAGGGCAGCGAGTCGCGCACGCAGGCGACGAACTCGTCGTCGGTGACGTCGCCGCTGGTGGCGCGGGCGAGCAGCGCGTCGGACACGTCCAGGGACATGGGCTCGAACCTCCGGTGATCGTGGGCTGCTACCGTTCTACTGAACATTGAAATCATTATCAACAGGGGTCACCCGAATGAAGATCGCCTTCGTCGGCAAGGGCGGCAGCGGCAAGACGACGCTGTCCGCGCTGTTCACCCGCCGGCTCGTTGCCGCCGGCGCGCCCGTGCTCGCCATCGACGCCGACATCAACCAGCACCTGGCCGCCGCGCTGGGCGCCAGCGACGAGCAGGCGCTGACGCTGCCCACGCTCAGCGCCCACCTGCCGCTGATCAAGGATTGGCTGCGCGGCAGCAATCCCCGCATCGCCGCGGCGTCGCAGATGATCAAGACGACCCCGCCCGGCAGCGGCTCACGGCTGCTGAAAGTGGTGGAGGACAACCCGATCTACGCCGCCTGCGTACGGGAGGTCGACGGCGCGCGACTGGCGCTGACCGGGCCTTTCACCGACGACGACCTCGGCGTCGCCTGCTACCACTCCAAGGTCGGGGCGGCCGAGCTGCTGCTCAACCACCTGGCCGACGAGGCCGGGGAGTACGTCGTGGTCGACATGACCGCCGGCGCCGACTCCTTCGCTTCCGGGCTGTTCACCCGGTTCGACCTCACCGCGCTGGTGTGCGAGCCGACGCTGCGCAGCGTCGGCGTCTACCGGCAGTACCTGGGCTACGCCAAGGACTTCGGCATTCGGGTCGCGGTGATCGGCAACAAGGTCTGCGACCAGGACGACCTGGATTTCCTGCGTGATCAGGTCGGCGACGACCTGTTGTGCTGGCTGGGGCGCTCGGACCACGTCCGGTCGGCCGAACGCGGTCAGGTGCGGCCGGTCGACGAGCTGGAGCCGGACAACCTCGCCGCGCTCGACACGATCCGTGTCGCGTTGGACGGCGCCCAACGCGATTGGGTGGCGTACCAGCGGCTGGCGGTGGAGTTCCACCTGCGCAACGCCCGGGCCTGGGCCGGGGAAGACCTTGCCGCGCAGGTGGACCCGGACTTCGTGCACTAGCGGCGGGAGCTCGGTCGCGGCACCCACGATTGTGGTCGGCCCGGACCGAGCTCCGATCCGGCCGGCCGGGCGGGGTCGGTCCGGGTGAGGTCGGGCCGGCGGCCTCAGCTCGTGGGGTCCTCGTCGCCGATGGCCACCGAGTCGATCCGGCCGGACTGGACCACGTTGTGCACCTTGCCGTCGACCACGTTCTTGGTCTCCACGGCCTCGCCGGTCTCGTCGCCGGCGTGCGCGTTGTCGCCGACGGCGATGTTGTCGGCGTTGATGGTGCCGCCGAACATCTGGATGCCCTTGTTCACGTGCTGCGCCATGGGCCCATTGTCGCAGCGAAGCCTAAGATCATGGGTGTGACCGACACCGAGGTGCTGCGCAAGGACAACCGCTACGAGCTGCGGATCGACGGCAAGCTGGCCGGCCTGGCGGCCTTCCTGGACCGCGACGGCCAGCGGGTTTTCCATCACACGGAGGTCAACAACGCCTATCGGGGCCAGGGACTGTCCACTGTGCTCATCGAGCAGGCCCTGGCCGACACCAAGGAGGCGGGCCTGCGGATCGTGGCGGTGTGCCCGGCGGTGGCGGCATATCTGGGCAAGCACGACGGGTTCGCCGACGTGACCGACCCGGTGACCGACGAGATCATGGATTGGCTCGAGGCGAAGTTCGACAAGAAGCGATAGGCAGCACGTCGGCCAGCGCGACGGTGGCCGGTGGCGGCAGCGGCCGGGCGTGCTCGGCGCGGAACGAGTCGAGCAGGTAGGCGACCAGGCGCTTGGACGTCGCCAGCGCCGCCTCCGGGGTGTCGGCGACGATGCCGTTGTTGGCCATCAACACCAGGGTCAGGTCGGCCGGCACGAAGTCGGGGCGCAGCTGCCCGGCCTGCTTGGCCCGCTCGATCAGCAGCTCGATGCCGCGCAGGGCGCGGGCGTGCTCACGCTGGAATTCGACGGTGGTGGGGAAGGACGCCAGGAACACGGCGCTGAAGCCCCGGTCAGCGGCCTGCATCTCGGCGATCTGCTCGATCACGCCGGTCAGGCCGCGCCACGGGTCGGAATCGGCCACGGCCGCGTCCATGGTGGCCACGCAGGCCGCGAACTGGTCCGCGAAGACCTCGTTGACCAGCGATTCCTTGGTCGGGAAGCGGCGGTAGAGGGTGGCCACGCCGACACCGGCCCGGCGGGCGATGGTGGCCATCTGCACGTCGAGGCCGCGCTCGGCGAACAGGTCACGGGCGACGGCGAGGATGCGGCCGCGGTTCTCGGCGGCGTCCGAGCGTAGGTGAGACGTCGCGGTGCTCATGTCTCTCACTTTAGCGTAAGTGGACTAGGTGCTCCACTTCTGGTGATACCGTTTCGGTAATCGCCCAGAATGGAGGACCGATGAATTTCCAGGGAACGGTGGCCGGTCGCGTGGTCAGCGGATTCAACGGCCGAATGCTGCGATTGCGCTCGTCGCGGCTGTTCGGTCGGGTGGTCCGCCGCTACCTCACCGAGGTCAGCTACACCGGCCGGCGGTCCGGGCGCACCTTCAGCACGCCGGTGGCCTACAAGCGCGCCGGCGCCGTGGTCACCATCCAGGTGATGATGGCCGACTCGAAGAGCTGGTGGCGCAACTTCACCGGCGACGGCGGCCCGCTGACCGTGGACCTGCCGGGCGGTCCGGTCACCGGGCACGCCGTCGCGCAGCGGCTGCGAAAGAACAGGGTGGACGTCACCGTCACGGTGTGACGATTATTTCCCGCCCCAGGTCTGCGGGAATCCCGGCATTTTCTGGCAGCCGCACGTCGAATAGAACAACGGCGGCATTCCGGGCGTGATGAACTGCGACAACGTGTCCTTGGTGATGACCGGCTGGGGCAGAATCCATTCCTTGGGCACCTGCTTGCCGGACAGGATGTCGACCGCGGCGATCACGGCCGTGCGCCACTCGTAGACCGGGTAGGTGGGGGCGATGGCGGTCAGGTTCTGCTGCTGCCACAGCTCCAGGAAGTCCTGCTGGTCCTCGCCGTCGATCGGCGGCACCGGCTTGCCGGCGTCCTGGAACGCCTCCACCGCCGCGGTCGTGGTCGCGCCTGCGTCCATCCACACCGCGTCGAGCGTGCCGAAACGGCTGATGTAGTCGGACACGATCGTCTTGGTCTTGGCCGGATCGCCGTCGGTGAACTCGACGCCGACGACGTTCGCGCCGGCCTTGGCGAAGATGGACTTCGCCGCGGCCCAGCGGTTCTCCAGCGTGTCGACGCCGGGCAGGATGCGCAGCGCGAGCACCTTGCCGCCCTTGGGGATCCGCTGCGCCTCGAACTCGGCGGCGGCCGCGCCGAACGCGTAACCGCCGATCGGGTGCACCACCGAGACCGGGCAGTCCGTGTTGACGCCCCGGTCGAACACCACGATCGGGATGCCGCTCTGGCACGCCTTGGTCACGGCCGGGGTCAGCGCATCGGTCGTGTTGGGCGAGATGATCAGGGCGTCGCAGTTGCGGGACAGCAGGTCGGACAGGTCGGAGATCTGCTTGTCGTCCTTGCCCTGCGCGTCGTCGACCGTGAAGTCGCCGATCTCCGGGTGCAGCGCCACCTCGGCCTTCATCGTGGTCAGGCCGGTGACCCGCCAGGGATTGCTGACGCTGGCGTTGGAGAAGCACAGGTGCCACTTGGGGTCCTTCCTGTACTTCGAGGTGTCCACAAAGGACGCATCGATGGTCTGCGTCCACGGCGTGGCCGGATCACCCTGTGGCGTCTGGGTTCGCTGCTTGAGCTGACGGTCGAAGTCGGCCTGGTTGAAGAACTTGGACTGGCTGGCGTCGGTTGGTCCGGTCGTGCTCGGGCCAACCGCACCGGGCGGCTTGGTCGAGGTGCACGCGGTGACCGCCAGCAGCGCCGCCGCGAGCACGAGTACCTTCCGGGACATGGCATCTCCTTTCGGTCAGCGGTTGCGCCGCAGCCGGTGGGCGGCGTAGGCCACGGCCGCGACGATGAGCAGGCCCTGCACGGTGTCGCGTAGCGGCGCGGCCATGCCGAGCAGGTTGAGCAGGGTGAACATCGCTTGCAGGGCAAAGGCTCCACCCAGCGCGGCCCCGATGCCGCCACGGCCGCCACCGAGTACCGCGCCGCCGAGGACCACCGCCGAGATGGACTGGAAGTCGTAGCCCTGGCCGGCGTTGGCCGACAGCCCGGCGAAGCCGGCGAGCAGGATCGCCGCGGCCGCCGCCAGCAGACCGGACAGCGTGAAGCTGGCGATCTTGACGCGGCGCACCGCCACTCCGGACAGCTCCGCCGCGCGCGTGCCGCCGCCGGTGGCGAACACCTGGTGGCCGAATCGACTGTGGTGCAACAGGAAGTGCGCTGCGACCGCGATCATCACGAGGACCACGACGGCGTACGGGATCGGCCCGATGCCTTCCCGGCCGAACTGCCGGAAGTTCTCCGCGAGCGCGCCGGTCGGCGAGCCGCCGGTCCACAGGAACACCGCGCCGCTCAGCACCAGCATCATGCCCAGCGTGGTGATGAACGACGGCACCCGCAGCACCGTCGTGATGAGCCCGTTGATCACGCCCACCGCCGCGCCGAAGGCCAGCACCAGCAGGATGATCCACCAGGTGCGGCCGGGATCGCCCTCCCCGAGCCGCGCCGCCGCCACCACGCAGGCCGTGATCACCGCGCCGACCGAGAGATCGAGTTCGCCGGCCACGACCACGAAGAGTTGGCCCAGCGCCAACACCGCCAGCGGCGCCGAACGCTTGACGAAGGCCAGGAACGTCGGCGGGTCGGCGAAGGTCGGGTCCCGCCAGACGATGCCGGCCAGCACGACGACCAGCACCACCCAGATCGGCGCGATCCGACGCAGAGCCACGGCGGTGGTCATGGCCGCTCCCGGAAGGCGTACAGCGCGACCGCGGCGATGATGATCACGCCGCGGACCAGGGTCTGCACGAAGGCGTTGGCCTGGAACTGGTTGAACACGCTGTCCAGCACGGCCAGCATCAGCACGGCCGCGACGGTGCCGAGGAGCCGCCCGCGGCCGCCGGCCAGCGCGGTGCCGCCGAGGACCACCGCGGCGATCGACTCCAGGTCGTAGCCGCCATCCGGTCCGACCCAGGGCGCGCCGGCACCGAGGCGGCTGGCCAGGAACATGCCGCTGGCGGCGGCGCACATGCCGGCGAGGACGTGGGCGATCACGACCACCCGACCGGTGCGGATGCCGGATGCCCGCGCGGCCTCCACGTTGCCGCCGACGGCGTACAGGTGGTAGCCGAACCTGGTGCGGTGCAACAGCAACCACGCCCCGGCGACCACCGCGGCCAGCAGGAACACGCTCACCGGCACACCGGCGATCGCGTCGTAGCCCAGCGACTGGAAGGCCTCCGGCACGCTGCCGGCGAAGTTGTCGAACAGCGCGTTGAGGATGCCGCGCACCACCAGCGACATGCCCAGCGTCGCGATGAACGGGTTCACCCGCAGGCCCACGATGATCACGCCGTTGCCGAGGCCGATCACCGCCCCGATCACCAGCGCGGCCGTGATGCCCAGCGGGATGTTGCCCGTGCCGCCCATCACCACCGACGTCGACACGGCGGCCACGCTGACCACGTAGGCCACCGACAGGTCCAGCGACCCCGCCAGCACCACCAGACTCTGGCCCACCGCAACCAGCCCCAACGCGACCGACGACTGGGCGATGTTCTGTAGGTTGGGCAGCGCCACGAAGTTGCCGCCGTCCAGGGCAACCACCAGCCACGCGACGCCGAACAGCAGCACCAGCACCAGCCAGATCGGCCGGCTGGACCCGTTCAGTCGGCCTGCGGTGGTCATACGGGCACGGCCTGTCCGCTGGCCAAGGCCATGATCTCGGGCTCGCCGCTGCCGGCGGGCAGTTGGCCGGCTATGCGGCCGTCGCGCATGACCAGGATGTGGTCGCTCATGCCGATGATCTCGGGGAGCTCGGAGGAGATCATCAAGATGGCGGCGCCGTCGGCGGCCAGCTGGCGCATGAGGTCGTGGATGCCGGCCTTGGCGCCGATGTCGACGCCGCGGGTGGGCTCGTCGAACAGGTAGACCCGGGCCTTGGTGGCGAGCCACTTGACCAGGACGACCTTCTGCTGGTTGCCGCCGGACAGCAGGCGGCTCTCCCGGGACAAGGCCTCGGGGCGGAGGCCGACCTTGGTGGTGAGCTCGGACAACGTCCGCAAGGCGGTGGCGGCGACACGGCCGCTGAGGGCACGGGCGGCCAACAAGCCGTTGTCACGGGCGGAAAGGGGGAGCGCGAGACCCTCAACCTTGCGGTCGGCGGTGAGGAAGGCGATGCCGGCTCGGATGGCTGCACGGGGCGAGGTCAGCCGCCGCGAGCGGCCGTCGATCTCGATGGTGCCGCGGGTGAAGGGCTGCACGCCGAACAGCGCCCGGGCCAGCTCGGATCGCCCGGAGCCGTCGAGGCCGGCCAGCCCGACGATGTCGCCACCGCGCAGGACAAGGTCGATGTCGTGTACGACGTCGTTGCTGCCGCCGGTTACGCGCAACACGACCGGGCCGTGGCCGGGATTAGTTGCCCGGGAAGGGAAGTAGTGGCTGGAGAGCTCGCGGCCGACCATCATGCGGACCAGGTCGGCGGGAGTGATGGCACTGGTGTCCACTGTGTCCACCAGGCGGCCGTCCTTGAGCACGGTGACCCGGTCGGCCAACTGGAACACCTCGGACAGCCGGTGCGAGATGTAGACGACGGTCAGTCCACGTTGGACCATCGCGCGTAATCGCGTGAACAGGGCGTCAACCTCGTGTGGTGCAAGGGCGGCGGTGGGCTCGTCGAGCACGAGGATGCGCGGCCGGTGCACGAGGGCCTTGGCGATCTCCACGTTCTGCTGCTGGGCCACGGAAAGATGCCGAACCAGCGCGCGCGGCGACACGGTGTCCACACCGGACTCGGCCAGCAGCGAGGCGGTCCGGGAGACCATGGCCCGCCGGTCCACCCGCAGCCGTCTGGTCGGTTCCCGGCCCAGGAAGACGTTCTCGGCCACGGTGCGGTCAGGCAACAGGCTGAACTCCTGATGCACCAGGCTGATCCCGGCGGCCATGGCCTGACGGGGATGCTGGAACCGCACCACGCGGCCGTCCAGGGCGAGCTCGCCGGCATCAGGCTGGTACAGGCCGGCGAGCACCTTCATCAGGGTCGACTTGCCAGCGCCGTTCTCGCCGACAACCGCGTGCACCTCGCCCGCCCGCACGCTCAGCGACACGTCGTCCAGCGCGGTCGTGCCGGCGAACGCCTTGCGTACGCC
The DNA here is from genome assembly GCF_028622115.1 of Kutzneria chonburiensis. Lineage (NCBI taxonomy): Bacteria > Bacillati > Actinomycetota > Actinomycetes > Pseudonocardiales > Pseudonocardiaceae > Kutzneria > Kutzneria chonburiensis. Next base: position 2,647,851 of record NZ_CP097263.1, on the reverse strand, counting down.
CCGCATCGTCAGCAGCTCGGCCGAACTCGCCATCGAGCCTCCCGGCGGAGATCGGGGTAAGCGCTTTCCCTGGTCGCCCCACAGTCGTCGCCCCCGGCCCGGCTGTCAAGGCTCACGGCACCAGCACGGCCCTTCCGGGCACCCGACCGGCCGCCACCTCGGCCAGCACGTCGGCCGCTTGGTCAAGGGGGAAGCATCGGGTGTGCAGCACGACCCGGCCGGAACGGTCCAGCTCCATCAGGTCGACCAGGTCCCGGTGCGAGCCGATCTGGTTGCCGATCACCACGAGCTCACGGTTGATCATGTCCAGGTGGTTGAGCGTGACCTCGCCGCCGTAGCCGACGATCGAGTAGACGCCGCCCTTGCGGAGCATGCGCATCGCCTGTTCAGGGGCGCGGCCCTCGCCCACCAGGTCCAGCACCGCATCCGCGCCGAGGCCGTTGGTCTCGTCCAGCACCGCCGACAGGCCACCGTCATCGCCACTGGAATGCACCGCGTCCACCGGGTAGCCGCGGGCCCACTCCAGCCGGGCCGGATCGGCCTCCACCACCAGGATCCGGGCCGTGGTCAACACTCGCAGCAGTTGCACGGCCAGGTGTCCGAGGCCGCCGAAGCCGATCACCACGACCGTGCTGCCGGGATAGGTGAAGGGCGCCAACCGCTTGACGGCGTGGATGGCTGTCAGACCTGCGTCGGCGTGCGGCGCCAGCCTGGTCGGATCGGTCTTCGGCGCCAGCTTGACCAGCGACCGGACGCTGGTCCGCAGCAGTTCGGCGTAACCGCCGTGCCAACCGTCGACGCCGGGGAATCGCCATGTGCCGCAATGCATGTCGTTGCCCGATCGGCACGCCGTGCACAGTCCGCATGTGACCGCAGGATGCACGATCACCGGATCACCGGGTGACACCGTTGTCACCGCCGGCCCCACCTCGTGCACCCAACCCGCGTTCTCGTGTCCGAGCGTGTACGGCAGCGTCAGCTTGAACGCCTCGGCCAGCTGACCGTCGAGGATGTGCACGTCGGTGCGGCAGATGCCGGCCCCGGCGATGCGGACGACCACGTCGTGCGGGTCCACCACCTTGGGCTCGTCGACCTCGGTCACCCGGATTCGTTCGCCGTAGCCGATAACCTGGACCGCTCTCATCGATCACTCCCGGGGTCGTGTGGCGAGGTATAGGGTAAGCGCTTTCCCGGCAGCGCGGCGGGAGCGGCGCGACGGAGGTCGGTATGGGCGTGTACCGCGTGCTGGCGAGGCCGCTGTTGTTCCGGGCCGACGCCGAGTGGGTCCACGACCGGGCGGTGCGGGTGGCCGAGGCGGTGGGGAAGGTGCCGGCGGTGTGTGACGCGGTGGCAAAGCATTACGGTGCAACGGATCCACGGCTGGCGGTGGAGGTGGCCGGCATGACCATGTCCTCGCCGATCGGGTTGGGCGCGGGCTTCGACAAGAACGGGCGAGCGGTCGCGGGGTTGGGGGCGCTGGGCTTCGGCCATGTGGAAATCGGGTCGGTGTCGGTGGATCGCTCGGACGGGAACCCGCGGCCGAGGCTGTTCCGACTGCCGTCGGACGAGGCCATCGTGGTGCATTACGGCGTGCCGAACGACGGTGCCGACGCCGTCGCGCACCGGCTGCACGGCCGTCGAAACGGCGTGCGGCTGGGCATCAATGTGGTGAACACGAACCGGGGGATCGCCGCGTCCGAACATGAGGTCATCGACGACTATGTGCGGGCGGTGCGGAGGTTGCAGGGCCACGCGGATTACCTCTGCCTGAACCTGAGCTGTCCGAACACCGAGGACGGTCAACACTTCTTTCTGCGGCGAGGACGGCTGGAGCTGCTGCTGCACGCATTGGCCGAGGTCGGGATCGAGCGTCCGGTGGTGTTGAAGGTGGCGCCGTTCGCGCGGCCGGCCGAGCTCGACGGGTTTCTGACCGCGGTCGGCGGCACGGAATTCGTGCGGGGCTTCTCGGTGAACCTGCCGCCGGGGAAACCGGCCGGGCTGGCCGTGCCGGAGAAAATGCCGGGCGCGGTGTCGGGGCGGCCGGCGGAACGGGCGGCCAATCGGACGATCCGCGAGCTCTATGCGGCGGTGGATCGGAAGCGGCAGGTGATCGTGGGTTCTGGTGGCGTGTTCGACGCTGACGACGCGTATCGGAAGATCCGGCTGGGCGCGTCGCTGGTGCAGCTGCTGACGGCGCTGGTGTACCGGGGACCGTCGGTGGTTCGGGAAATCAACCGCGGATTGCCGGAATTGCTGTCCAGGGACGGATTCGCCAGCGTACGCGAAGCAGTGGGAGCGGACGTGCGGACCTGACCGACAGGGCAGCGCGACTTCGCCATTCGGACACCGCCACGACCGGGGGCACAAGAAATGGGCGTTAAGCTCACCTTGTGCTCGTCGGTCGCGCTGCTGAACTCGACCTGTTCCGCGCGCTGCTGCGGGACCTGGTCGCCGGTCGCGGCCGTTCGCTGCTGATCGAGGGTGAGCCGGGAATCGGCAAATCGTCCCTCGTCACGGCCGGTTTCGGGCTGGCCGCGACCCTGGGCTGCCGAGTGCTGCTGGCCGGCGCGGACGAACTGGTGAGCCGCTTTCCGCTGCGAACGCTGCTGGATGCGTTGACGCCGGAGGAAAGAGAGAATTTCACGCCGTGTCCGGCCGCCGGTGATCCGGTATTGGCCGGTGTCGAATCATTTCTGGCCCTGATCGACCGGTTGTGCGCGAAATCGCCGGTGGTGTTGGCCCTCGACGACCTGCATTGGGCCGACGAGGCGAGCCTGCTGGTGTGGGGACGGCTGAGCCGGGCGGTGGATCAACTGCCGTTGTTGCTGGTGGGCACGGCCCGGCCGGTGCCGAGACGGACGCAGCTGGCCGAGTTGCGACGCACGCTGACCGCGCAGGGCACGACGCTGATGCGGCTGCGGGAACTGCCGGCCGGGCAGGTCGACGAGCTGGTGGACGCACTCGTGGGTGCGCCGTCGGGGCCGCGGCTGCGGGCGATGGCCGGGCAGGCCGGCGGCAATCCGCTCTACGTGCGCGAGCTGGTCGACGCCCTGGTCCGGGAGAACCGGGTCGAGCACGAGGACGCGGGGTTCGCCGAGCTGACGGGGGACGTGGAACGGGCGCCGGAGTCGCTGGGCCGGGCGATCGCCGACCGGCTGGCGTTCCTGTCCGACCCGACGGTCCAGGACCTGCGCCCGGCGGTCCTACTGGGCACCGAGTTCTCCGTGGCGGACCTGTCGGCCGTGAGCGGACGCTCGCTGTCGGAGCTGGCCGAGGGCATCGAAGAGGCGCTGACCGCCGGCGTGCTGGCCGAGCGCGGCGACCGGTTCGCGTTCCGGCATCCGTTGATCCGGCAGGCGCTCTACGCGGCGATCCCGACGGCGCTGCGCTCGGTGATGCACCAGGACGCGGCCTATGCCCTGGTGCGCACCAACGGGCCGGTGGAGCGGATCGCCGCGCAGCTGCTCGCGGCCCGCGGCGACATGGCGGACTGGGTGCCGGCGTGGTTGTCGGAGCACGCGATCTTCCTGACCCAGCAGGCGTCGCAGATCGCCGAGCAGCTGATGGGCTGGGCGCTGGAGCGGATCCCGGAGGACGTCGAGCTGCACGAGAAGCTGGAGTCGCAGCTGGCGGTGGCGGCGTACCTGTCGGGCAACCGGAAGCTGTGCGAGCGGTTGGCCCGAAAGGTGTTGGCCCGCACCGGTGATCCCGATCAGGTGGCCCGGATGACCTTTGCCCTGGCCAGCACGCTTCAGCGGTCGCGGCAGTTCGCCGCGGCACGGGACACTGTGGACAGTGCGCTCCGGTATCCGGAGCTTTCCCAGGTGTGGCAGGCCCGTCTGCTGGCGATGAGCGTACGCCTGCGCCGCACCGGCCGGCGGTTCGACGACAGCGCGGCCGACAAAGCGTTGGCCCATGCCGAACTCGCCGAGGACAAGGTGGGGATCGGCTACGCGCTGCACGAGGTGAGCGTGGTGCGCCTGCGCCAGCGGGACACGGCCGGTGCGCTGCGGGCGGTTCGCCGTGCGCTCGAGGTGATCGGCGAGGACCCGTACACCCTCGACCTGCGCCAGCTGCTGCTGATCAACCGGACCGCGCTGACCGCCCTGTACGACGACTGGGACGAGACGCGGAGGTCGTTGCGGGCGGCGATCACCTTGGCCGAGCGTACCGGCACGCCGCGACTGTGCACTGTGTACACGACGGCCGCCGATTGCCTGTGCGCCATGGGGGAGTGGGACGACGCCATGGCGGCGATGGAGGTCGCGGTGGACTACCTGCCCGATCCCGACGCGTGGCCGGAGCTGTGGGAGCGCGTGTACGGCATCAAGGCGTTCATCGCCGGGCACCGCGACGACGTCGCCGCCGTGGCGGCGGATCTGGCCCGTTCGAAGGTGCGCGGCTCGGACTCGATCCTGCTGGTCCGGGCCCGGGCCACGCCGGAGGAGCGGGCCGGTCGGCCCGAGCGCGCGCTGGCCGTGCTGAAGGAGACGCTGGACCCGGACCGGACCGACAAGTACCAGAACTGGCGGCATCGCTGGTCGCCGTTGCTGGTGCGGCTGGCCGTGGAGCTGGGGGAGTTCGACACCGCCGTGACCGCGACCGAGCTGCTGGCGTACGAGGTCGAGCTGGAGCCGACTCCGCACAAGGTCGCGGCCCTGCGGTGGTGCCGCGGTTTGCTGGCCGGCGACCACAGCCAGGTGGTGCAGGCCGCCGAGTACTTCCGGGAAGCCAAGCGGCCCTTGGAACTCGGCAACTGCCTTGAGGACGCTGCCGTGCTGATGGCCGGCCTGGACCGGGCCACTGCTTTGGCCACGCTCACCGAGGCCGTCGACGTCTACCTCTCGCTCGGCGCCACGTGGGACGTCATGCGGGCCGATTCCCGTGCTCGCAAGCACGGTGTCCGCCGTGGCCAGCGCGGGCCGCGCAACCGTCCCGAGACCGGCTGGGACGCCCTCACCGGCGCCGAGCTCAAGGTCGCCGTCCTGGTCGCCGACGGACTGTCCAATCCGGACATCGCTGCCCAGCTCTTCCTGTCCCGTCGGACGGTTCAGACCCACGTGTCGCACATCCTGGCCAAACTCGGCGCCCGGTCCCGGGTCGAGATCGCGCGGCTCAGCGTAGAGCGCTCAGGGTGACGGCATCGGGAACGCGACCGGGCTGCGGCGGCCGGCGGTGTCGACGGCCCGTACCCCGAAGAACACGTTGTCCTTGGCCAGGTTCACGGTGAACGACGTGACATTGCCGGCCATCAGGCCGTGCGTCCAGTCCGGTTCGGTCGCCTCCCGCCACACGACCTCGTAGCCGGCCAGACCGGGCTCGGCGCTCGCCTGCCACGTCAGTGTGGTGGTGTTGGTGAGTTGGCCGTCGAGCAGCAGTGCGCCGCGAGGCGTGCCGGGGCCATTGGCCAGCGACCAGATCGCCGCCGCGTTGACCCGGGCGACCCGTTGGATGAAGTCGAATTCGCAGAATTCGGCCAGATCGCCGAACTGCACCCCGTTCTCCACCCGTGTGTCCTGGTGCTGGTGGGCGAAGTTCTCGCGCGGCTCGGTGAACCGGCCGGCCGGGTAACCCTGTTGCAGGAACGGAATGTGGTCGCCGCCGCGCAGGTAGCGGTCGCGCCGGTAGATCACCCGTACGGTCATGCCGGTGGCGGCGCCGCTCGCGACGTTGGTGACGAACCGGGCCAGCTGCCGGCTCGGCGAGTCCCCTTCGCCGCCGATCGCCAGCCGCACCGCCGCCTGCGCCGGGGTTTCCGCGGTCGGCACGCCCTCGGCGAACAGCCGGATCGTGTGCGGATCACGGGTGCCGTCGTCGCCGCGGCTGCTGCCGACGATGTCGTTGGTGAACATGCCCTGCACGTCCGTGCCGGCGGCTTTGAACAGCTGGGCCATGTGCCCCGAGCCGAACAGGCCCTGTTCCTCACCGGCCACGGCGGCGAGCACGATGGTGGCCTTCGGGCGATGGGTCGCCAGCACCCGGGCCATCTCCAGCACCACCGCCACGCCGGACCCGTCGTCGTCCGCGCCGGGGGCATCGCTGGTGAAGTTCATGACGTCGCTGACCCGGGAGTCGTAGTGGCCGGTCACCACGTAGACCCGTTCCGGAGAGGTGCTGCCGGTGATCGTGGCGACCAGGTTCGTGATCACGGTCGGCGTCGGGATGCGGCTGCTGACGCCCTGCACGTACGACTGCGCCTGGGCGGTCATCGCGCCGCCCGAGGTCGCGGCGATCTCCTGCATCTGGGCCAGGATCCAGTCCCTCGCCGCGCCGATGCCGCGTAGCGGGTCGGTCTGGCTGGACAGGGTGTGGCGGGTGCCGAACGCGACCAGCCGGCGAATGGTCGCCTCGATGCGGTGCTGGTCGATGCGGGCCAGGATGCCGCGCAGTTCAGCGTCCGGTTCTTGGGGCCGCAGCCGTTGCCCGGGCCCCGGCGGCCATGCCGTGGCGCCGGTGTCGGCTGCTGCTGTCGGTACGGATGTCGCGGCGCCGACGGCCGTCGCCGCTGCTGCGGCGAGGAAACCTCGGCGACCGGGTCGTAAGGGATCCATGGGGCCAAAGCTCCGCCGGGGCGCATCCGCTGTCAACGCGGCCGATCGGCGCGGGCCGAACGGGCCAAGCCACGCTGCTCCGGTCAACGCAGGTAGTCGTTCACCGTCCCTAGGTACACGAGTCCGCTGCCGGCACCGGCCAGTTCGCCGGCGGCGGGGGCGATGCGGGCGCGGAGGTCGGGAAGCAGATCGGGGGACAGCTGCTGGGCGGCGATGATCTGGAGGCAGGTCAGGAACTCGTACAAGAGGTCGGCGGGTGGCTCGGGGGCGGCATGCAGGGCATCGCGGGCGGCGGAGCGATCTCCGTTGTCCAGCAGAAGGAAAGGCTCGATCCAGGGACGATACGGACCCCAGTCGGCGGCGGGATCGGCCTGGTGGGAGAGGGAGAACAGGGCGAGTGGGAGGAGGCCGTGCTCGACACCGGGCATGCCGGTGCCGGCCAGCCGTGCGGCGGCCTCGTGGTAAGCGTTGGGGGAGCGGGAAAGCATAGCGCGGTACCACCTGGTGAAGACGCCGACGAGAGGGAGTTCGTGCTGTGCGGCAAGGGTGTCGGCGGCGTCAGCGTGGGTGGAAGCGGTGAGGAAGTCGCCGACGGCGCTGCGGGCCTGGAGACGGATGAGATGGCCGAGCACGGTGAAGGCGGTCAGGTCGTGGCGAGTGCCGAGGGAGATCAGCTCGGTGCCGATGGCGTCGCGGCGAGGGAGAGGCCGGCGCTGGTGCAGGACTGCATGAAGCGGGCGTTGAGGGCGAAAGCCAGCAGGCCCGGATCGCCGAGCGAACGGGCGAGCGACTCGGCTGCGAAGGCGGCCGCAGGGCCGCGAGGGGAGCGGGTGCCACGCATTTCCAACGCTACAGTGGCCAACAGACGACAGCGCGCGGCGGGAATGTCCGGCAGGACAGCCAAAGTGTGCTCGGCGGCGGCGACGATCTGCTGTGCCTGCACGGGATCGTCGCTACGGGTCCAGATCGCCGGCACGTCGTAGGCGCCGATGACCCGGGCCGTCAACGCCGGATCCCCGAACTCCTCGGCGGCGGTGGCGGCGGCGACACGATGATCCTGCGCCGCCCGCAGACCGCCGGTCAGGGCCAACGTACGCAGCAGGCCGACGGTCGACTCCAGCCGGGCCCGAGAACCGACGGCCACGGTCCGGTCGTAGACCTCGGCCGTCCGCGTCCACAGCCCGGACGAGTCGAGACGGGCGTCCTGGGCAAGGATGTCGGTCTCCAACTGGCGAAGCTGCGGACCGGGATCCAGGCCCAACTGGTCAGCCAGCATGGACCGGGCCTGCCGCAACACCGACAACGCATCGGCCTGTCGGCCGGACCGGTACAACGCCAGCGCCAACAGCCGCCACCCCTCCTCACGCCAGGGATGCGCCGTGACATGGGCGTCCAGATCGGGCACGACCTCCGCCGCCCGGCCGGAGGAAACATGTTGCGCGGCAAGACGTTCAACGGCCTGCAACCGCAGCTCAGCCAGCCGAGACCGCTCGGCGGCGGCCCACGGCGACCCGGCGAAGTCGGCGTAAGCCGGCCCGTGCCACAACGCCAACGCCGACGGGATATCAGACGTGACAAGGGATTCGAACTCCCAAGCGTCGACATCCGTGGCCAGCAAGGCATAACCGGGCCCGGTGGTGACGAGCAGCCGGGGAGCCGCCCGAGGCGGCCGCGAGGGTTCGAGGATCCGGCGCAGATCGGCGACGAACGTCTGCACGGCCCCGACGGCACCGGCCGGCGGCTCTTCCCACAGATCATCGACAAGGTGAGTCACCGGCACGACCCGCCGCCGGGCGATCAGCAACCGGGCCACCACGGCGCGATGACGAGGCCCCTTCAAGCCAAGGGGAGAGCCGCCAACGGAAGCGGCGACGGGGCCGAGGACCGAGAAGCGGACTTGCTGATCGGTTGCTGATTCGCGGCCGGCAGGCTCGTGCACATGACCACTATTCCCGGCTTCGACACGCACCGCATCCCCGTGGCCGACAGCGTGCGGCTCAACGTCGCGGTCGGCGGCCACGGCCGTCCGATCGTGCTTCTGCACGGCTTCCCGCAGACCCATGTGATGTGGCGGCACGTTGCCCAGGACCTGGCCCGGGACCACACGGTGATCTGCCCCGACCTGCGCGGCTACGGAGCCAGCGACAAGCCGGACCACGGCTACGACAAGCGAACGATGGCCGCGGACGTCGTGGCCGTAACAGCGGGACTCGGCCACCACGAGTTCGAGCTGGCCGGCCACGATCGAGGGGCTCTCGTCGCCTTCCGGGCCGGCCTCGACCATCCCGACAAGATCACCCGCCTGACCTGCCTCGACGTGCTGCCGACGCTGGACATGTGGGACGTCATGCACGGCACGACGGCCGCGGTCGGCTTCCACCTCTACCTGATGGCCCAGCCGCCCGGCCTGCCGGAACAGCTGATCGCCGCCGCCCCGGACCTGTTCTTCGGCTACTTCCTCGATGCCTGGACCCGTGACGACACGGCCATCCCGCCGGACATCCGAGCCCACTACCTGGAGGCCTGCCGCGACGCCATCCCGTCCATCGTCGCCGACTACCGGGCCTCGGCCACGATCGACGTCGAACACGACACCGCGGACAAGGGCAAGCAGCTCCAGATGCCGGTCACCGTACTCCAGCAGGACTGGGGCTTCGGCGGCGAGGACCTCTGGCGGGCGTGGGCCCCGAAGCTCGACCACCGGACGGTGAACTGCGGACACTTCATGGCCGAGGAGGACCCGAAGCTGATCGCGGACGTGCTCAGGGCTTGAGGTACCGCATCTCGGCCACGCGTTCGAAGCCTACGAGCGGAACTGCGCCCGTACGTGGCCGAGAACCAGGCGAAGGGCCGCGAGGCCGCTCAGCGCTTGACGGCCACGCCCGCGTAGCCGGCGTTCGGGATGTCGAAAGCCGGGCCGGCATCGGCCGGATCCGGCCGCCAGTCGGGAATCCACACCACGCCCGGCGGCAGCAGCTCCCACCCGGCGAACAGGGCCTGCACCTCGGGCCTGGTCCGCAGCCGCACCTGGGCCACCGACCGCTCGTACATCTCGCGGGCCTCGTGCAGGTGCTCGTCCGGCATGTTCTCGGTGTTCGGGCTGCCGTGCGCGATGGCCAGCATGCTGCCGGCCGGCAGCGCGTCCCGGAACCGGCTCAGCACGCCGACCGGGTCGTCGGCGTCCTGGATGAAATGCATGATCATGATCAGCATGACCGCCACCGGCTGGTCCAGGTCGAGCGTGCCGCGGACCTCGGGGCTGTCCAGGATCTCCCGCGGATCGCGGAGGTCGGCCCGCAGGACGGTTGTCGTCGGATCCGAACCCAGCATCTGCCGGGTGTGGCTGACGGCCACCGGGTCGGTGTCCACGTAGACCACGCGCGACTGCGGGTCGGCGGCGCGGGCGATCTCGTGCACGTTGCCGACGGTCGGGATGCCGGAGCCGATGTCGAGGAACTGGGTCACGCCGGCCGCCGCGCACATCCGCACCGCGCGGCGCAGGAACGCCCGGCTGGCCTGGGCCATCCGCGGCCCCTCCGGCATCAGCTTCAGCATCTGCTTGGCCACCTCGCGGTCCACCGCGAAGTTGTGCGAGCCGTCCAGGAACCAGTCCCAGATCCGGCTCACGCTCGGCTGGTCGATGTCCACGTCCGGCGGCGCCCAGGTGGGTCGGTCCATGACCGTCACCCTAGAACACCGCCGGACGCCGCCGACATCACCGATCGAACTCGGGGATCAGCTCACCGATCAGGCGGATGCTGGTGGTCACCGCCTCGTCCGCCATGCCGCCGATCTGGTGCAGGCACATCAGCCGGTCGATGCCGAGGTCGGCGTAGGCCTGGAGCTTCTCCCGGCAGGTCTCGGGACTGCCGACGATCAGCGACTGCTGGGCGCTGAGCACCCGGAACACCTCCTCCTCGGGCACGTCCTCGCCCTGTAGCACGCGGCCGATCAGCAGCTGGGCCTCGGTCGGCGCGTTGTCGATCTCGCCGCGCAGGAACTCGCCGGTCAGCCCGCCGCCGTCGGGGGAGTCCAGCAGGTCCTGGTGGCGCTGCATGGTGGCGGCGAACTCGGTGGCGGCCTCGAAGAAACGCAGCGCGGTCACGGTGTACCAGGCGGCGGCCGCGGCGGCGCCGTTGCGCATGGCCTGCTCGTCGGTCTCCGCGCAGTGCACGAAGGTGAAGTAGCCGACCTGGTTGTTCACGAACGAGCCAACCGGCTCCGTGCAGGCCTCGGCCGCCGCCCGGTAGAGCTTGATCATCCGGCCGACCCGTTCGAGTGATTCCCACATGGTCGTGCCCAGCACGCCGACGCCGCGGCGGCCGGCGTCCTCGAACGAGGTCGGGCTGGCCGCGGCCTGCCACAGCGGCGGATGCGGCTGCTGCAACGGCTTCGGGTTGATGGAGAGGTTCGAGATCTGGTAGTTCTCGCTGTGGTGCGAGAAATCGTCGCTGGTCCACATACCCGGGACCATCTCGAACGCCTCCTGGGTCTGCGCCCTGGCCTGCTCCGCCGAGATGTTGAACAGCCGCCACTCGGGGATGGTCGACCGGGTCAGCCCGAGCTCGACCCGGCCGCCGCTGAGGTGGTCCAGCGTGGCCGCCCGCTCGGCCACCCGGATCGGGTGGTTGAACCGCCCGGGCGCCAGCACGGCCGAGTGGCCGAGCCGGATTCGGTTGGTGTGCTGGGCGATCGCCGCCAGCACCAGCTCCGGCGCCGAGGAAAGACTGAACTCGCCGGCCCCGTGGTGCTCGACCTGCCACCAGCAGCCGTAACCGAGCTCGTCGGCCAGCTTGGCCTGCTCGATGGCCCGCCGGAACCGTTGCTGTTCGTGGTCAACCGGCCACGGACGGGGATTCTGGATCTCGTTGAACAGATCGATCTTCACGGTGGACGCCCCTTCGTCGCGACGGTCACTGCACGCTGATGTCCGTCGACCGAGCGTGTTCGTTACACCATCGCGTTTACCGCTGGGCACATCCGGGAACGCTCCCGCAGAGTTGTCTGGGAATTCCTCGACGCCGTACGGGTGACGAAGGTACGGTCTGCACGCCGGCCCACGAAAGCTCGGGGGACGGGGGGAATTCGACCGGACTGGGGTGTCCAGAGATCGTCGTGTCGGCACGTACATCCCTGCGCTGGTCGAAGCCCGCCTCGAAGGAGCACCCCGTTGTCGACGGTCAATCTGCCTGCTGCCATTGCCGTTGTGACGCCGCAGTCGCTGCGTCCGCTGCGTGACGGCTTCGACACGCCGCGTGTCCGTGCCGACGAGGGGCTGATCGGCGACGACTCGGTGCTGCGCCGCTACACCGCGCCGTGGCTGCCCATGGTGCTCGGCGGCTGGTCCGCGTTCACCACGCTGGTGCTCGTCGACCACATGAGACAGTCGATTTCGATGGTCATGGCCCACCGCCCGGGTTTCAACGAGTTCCGGCAGCTCACCCGCGGGATGATCATCGCCATCTTCGGCGACTCCGAGCAGGTGGAGGAACAGCGGGTCGGCGCGTGGAACGCCCACGCCCGGCTGCGCGGTGTGGATGCCGACGGTCGCGAGTGGACGGCCAACGACCCCGACCTGACGGCCCGCGTCTACACCGTGCTGATGTGGCATCTGCTGGCGGCGCAGGAAAAGCTGATCGGCCGGTTGGATGAGTCCGATCGGGACGCCTACTGCGCCGACGCGGTCCGCACGGTCGGACAGGTCTTCGGCAACCCCGCGGTGCTGCCGGTGACCTACGAGCAGCTGGCCGCCGAATACGCGACCGTGCTCAAGGGGCTGACCGTCACTCCCGAGGCGCTGGCGGTGTTCCAGGAGAACCGGGCGCTGCTGGTGAAGGACGTGCCGATGGAGGACCTGGTCGCGGCCACCGCCGGCCTGCTTGATCCCGAGGTGGCCGACGTGTTCGGCATCGACCGGTCGGCCGTGGTGGAGTTCCCGCGGATCGACCTGGCCACTGTGACCGAGGACGACATGCTGCCGATGGCCTGCGTCAGCCGGTAACGCTCACGTCCCAGTCGATGTGGTGCAGATGCAGCCAGTCGACCTCGGGGTTTCGCGCTCGGCGAGCCACCGCCCGGTCCCGCAACAGTCGTTGCAGCGGCCCGGGAACGCGTGGCCCGAGCTTGCGGAAGCCTGTCCGCACAACACGTTCGACGCGATCGCGGCGCAGTCGCTCGTACAGGTGCAGCGCCGCGGTCAGGTCCGGCTCGTCCCGCAGGCACTTGGCCAGCGTGACGCCGTCCTCGATCGCCATGGACGCGCCTTGCGTGGTCGACGGCGATGCCACGTGCAGCGCGTCGCCGACGAGCGTCATGCCGTTGCCCGACCACGTCGGCACGGTCGGCAGTTGGTAACAGGCGGTTGCGGTCAGCTGGTCGTCGGCGGTAGTGCGAATTGCTTGTACGGTACCGATCTGGTCGCCGGCGAACAGATCGCCGAGTCGCTGCCGCAGCTGCGCCGGGGTGGCGCCGGCGAGTTCCCGTTCACCGCACGGCACATTGGCGAACCACCACGTCTCGCCGTCCGGCGCGGTGATGTGCCCGCACGTGGCCCGGCGGCCGAAGTACATGTAGTAGCAGTCCCGTCGGCTGGCCGGCAGCACGTCCCGGACCGCGCCCATGGCGAGGTTCCAGCCGGTGTATTCTGGTTGCGGCGCTTGGGGATCGATCAGCGTACGGGTCGTCGAGCGGACACCGTCCGCGCCGACCAGCAGGTCGCCGCCGATGCGGGTGTCGTCATCGAAGTACGCGGTCACGGTGCCGTGGTGGCGAACGCCGACCAGCCGCTTGCCGTGCTGGATCTCGACGCCCCGCCGCCTCGCTTCCTCGGCCAGCGCCCGGTACAGGTCGGCGCGGCGCATGGTGCGCGGGCCGTGCTCCGGATCGGGGCTGGGGATGGCGAGCTCACCCAGCGGCCGGTCGTGGCCGTTGCGCATACGGACCGCGGTGGAGGGGAACGACCGGTCCAGCACCAGATGCTCGGCATCGATGGCGCGCAACGCATCCAGGCCGTTGGCCATGATCGTCAGGAAGGCGCCCTTGCCGTCGGCCCCGGTCGGATGGGCCTCGAACACAGCGACCTGGAACCCCGCGTGTCGCAAGGCGATCGCCGTCACCAGGCCGGCGACACCGCCGCCCGCGACCAGGATCCGGCTCATACCCGCAATTCCCGGGCCAGCGCGACGAGTTCGCGGACGTCGGCCTCGAGCCCGCCGTCGGCCGGCACCGCGATCGGGTGCGCCGCAACGATGTCGTCCTCGCTGGGGGTGGTTCGCAGTGCGTCGCGCAGCCACGCCGCGATCGCTGCCGGGTCGGTCGGGGTGCCGGCCGGCAGGCGGCCGCTGGCCCGGACCAGGCCGTCACGGCATTCGATGACCCGGCGGTAGAAACGCCGGTTGACCGCGCGCAGGCTGAGCGTGTCCCGCCACGGGCTGGCCGGGGCGCGGCTGAGCGCATCCTCGGGGAACGCCTCGTGCAACATGGTCCACAGTGGACGAAGCCGGTGGTAGTCCCGCAGGTGCCGCCACCACACCCGGCCGGCGACCCAGCGCACGCGGGCGCCGGGCAGCACGAAACCGATGAGTACCAACAGGTTCGCCACCATGACCACCGCGTTCGGCAGCTCAAGGGCGATCGAGGTGTCCGGGTTGGCCAGCCGGATCACCATCGACACCGCGATCAGCGTCGAGCCGAGGCCGATCAGCGCCAGCCCGGCCGACGCCACCACCAGGCCGCGGGCCAACCAGCGCTGGGTGATCTTCGCGTGCCGGCGCATCCACACGATGCACGTGATCACGCCGTACACGGTGTAGGTGTTGGCCACGAAGCGAAACGCGTCCAGCGTAGCGCGGGGGTACTCGGCCGGGGCCAGCCGCTGCGGCACGGTCGCGGCCAGCACACCCAGCACCACCAACGTGATCCCCAGCCGCACAACCTCTCGCACAGCCTGCCACCACGCCGCCCGACCCTGCCCGGCCGAGAAGACGAACACGCAGATCAGCGAGTACAGCATGGTCAGCAGCAGCGCCTCGCCCAGCCACATCAACCAGATCGGGCCGGTCCCGGACACGCCGCCCTCGACGCCGGCACCGGCGTACGGCGCGACAGCGAACGCCGCCGCCGACAGCGCGAAGCAGGCCACAACCCACCACAGTGAGATCCGCTTCGGCGTGCGCGCCAGCTGCGACGCCTTCCAGAAGCCGATGACAATGGCGGCGAGCACCTGAACCGTCATAGCCACCCCAACCGGTCGCTCAACGCGGCGTCCACACCCTCGGCGGCGTCGGCGCTCTGCGGCAGCCGCATGGCGTCCAAAATGGACGCCCACTCCAGGATGATCGTCGCCACGGTCTCGGCCTCGCGCTCTTCCCGCTCCTCGTAGGCGGTGCGGCAGCGCAGCGTCTCCGGCGGCTCGGGCAGCTCGCCGGCCGGGCCGGCCAGCAGGTCGCACAGGTTGTCCGCGCCCTCGTCGGACGGGTGGTCGGCCAGGATGTGACCGACCTCGTGCAGGATGATGTGCCGCTGGTGCGGTTTGGTGGTGTGCTCCTGGTAGACGATGAAGTCGGTGGTGCGGCCCTTGAACCACAGCCCGAACGGCCCGTCGGCCCACAGCGCGTAGGGCACCAGCTTGATCGGCCGGCCGCGGACCACGGCCAGCCGGGCACAGAACTCGTGCACGTCCAGCGGCGGCTGCACGTCCAGGTCGCGCAGCAGTCCCCGGCACCGTCGGCGCAGCTCGCGCTCGCTGGCTCCGGAGTCGCGGCGGGCGAATCGCATCGGCTCAGCCCCCGGCGCCCGGCAGCGCCTCGCCGCCACCCGGGTCGATCACTTCGATCATCTCCACCAGCATCCGCAGCCGCTCCGGGCTCATCCGGCCGGCCCGCATGGCGATCGCCCGAACCTGCTCGGCCCGCTCCGGCAGCGTCTGCTGCACCGGGATCTGCGGCTCGTCACCCTCGGCCAGCAGCCAGGCGGCGGTGACCCGCGGCGCGCCGTCGGGGCGGTGGTCGTCGAAGAACTTGGCGATGGCCCTGACCTTCTCCATGGTCGGATTGGCCTTGCCCTCGCGGACCTTCCACAGCGTCACCCGGGAGATGGAGATCGGATGTGAGGGATCCTCGGTGATGGCGGCGGCCACCTCGGGCGTGGAGAAGCGCACCGGCCGGCCGCGCTTGTCGACCGCCTTCACCGTGGTGTTGAACAGGTGGTTGAGCCGGCGGGCCAACGCGAACTCCGGCGGGGCGGCCCCCTCGCTGCTGGCGTCCACGGCAGCCCTCCCTTGTTGCGTGGAACGCGCCGATGTTAACCGGGACTGCACCACCGGGTACAGAGCGTTGCGCCGAGCGGGTGATTCGGGCCGGAACCCGTGACTTTCGTTAATTATATTGTAGCGTTGGACGCGGTTGGGGCTCGCCGGTTCACCGGCGGCGCGCGGGTTGCACTGGGGTAGACCCGCCGGGGGCTCCGCGCGCACCAGGCCGGTTGTTCCGGGGGTAGCCGCTGGCCGACTCGGTGGGGAGGGAGGCGCGCGGGGCCGCCCCGGCTTTTTCACATGCGCTTCCCATGTGGCATCTGGGCGCAAGTGGGAAGCGCATGTGGCAGAAAAGTGGCGGGCGTGGGGCTATGAGGCCATGCTGTGGATGAGGCCCTGGTGCACCGCTGTCATCAGGGCCTGGGCGCGGTTGCTGGCGCCGAGCTTCTCGTACAGGCGGGTGACGTAGGTCTTCGCCGTCGACTGGCTCACGTACATCCGGCCGGCGATCGCCGGCACCGACAGGCCGTGGCTGAGCAGGTCCAGCGTCTCACGCTCACGCGGGCTCAGGCCGGTCCGCGTCCCGGCGCCCCGCTGCCGGGCGAACGCGTCGGCCAGGCCGCTGGCGGTGAACGAGGAGGCGGCCACGGAGGCGTGCCGCATCGCGCCCAGCACCTCGCTGGTCGGCGCGGTCTTCGGCACGAATGCCGACGCGCCGGTCTCCATCGCCCGGAACAGCACGTCGTCCTCGCCACGTGAGGTCAGCACCACGATGCCGAGCTCGGGGTCGCGGTCGCGGAGCTGGCGGGCCAGCGCGATGCCGTCGACGTCGGGCAGGGTGACGGCCAGCGTGACCACGTCCGGCCGCTGGGCGGCGACCAGGTGGGTGGCCTCGGCCCCCGAGCACGCCTCACCGACCAGCTCCATGTCCGGCTGCTGCTCGATCAGCTGGGCCAGGCCGTAGCGAAGGAGCGTGTGCGACTCGATGACCGCGGTTCTGATCGTCATGGCCCTCGCCGTCCTTCACGGTCGTGCTGCGTTCAACCATTCATCGCAGAAACGGCGCGTGTGCTACACCATTCGGGGAATTCGGCGCGGGACGGGGGTGGCCGGTGGTCGTGTTGTTGGTCTTCGTCGGGCTGTTGGGCCTGGTCGTGGGCTCATTTCTGAACGTCGTCATCCACCGCGTCCCGGTCGGCGCCTCGGTCGTCTCACCGCCGTCGGCGTGCCCGAACTGTGATGTGAGGATCCGTCCGCGACACAACATCCCGGTCGTCGGCTGGTTGTTGCTGCGCGGCAAGTGTTCCGACTGCGGCGCGCCGATCAGTGTCCGCTACCCGCTGGTCGAGCTGCTGACCGGTGTGCTGTTCGTGGCGGTGGCGCTGCGCGTGACGACGCCGGAACTGCCGGCGTACCTGTACTTCACGGCTATGGGCATCGCGCTGTCGGCGATCGACCTGGAGACGCGGCGGCTGCCCAACGCCATCGTGCTGCCGTCCTATCCGGTCATCGCGGTGCTGCTGACCGCGGGTGCGGCGTTCCAGTGGGACTTCTGGGCGCTGCTGCGGGCCGGCATCGGGGGAGTGGCCCTGTTCGCGTTCTTCTGCGTGCTGGCGGTGTCGTTCCCGGCCGGGATGGGTTTCGGCGACGTGAAGCTGGCCGGCATCATCGGCATGGTGCTCGGTTTCCTGTCGTGGCGGGCGCTGGTGATCGGCGGCTTCGCCGGCTTCCTGCTCGGCGCGGTCGTGGGCGTCGCGGTTATGGCGGCCCGCAAGGGCAACCGGCGCACGGCGCTGCCGTTCGGGCCGTTCATGGTCGCCGGGGCGCTGCTGGCGGTGTTCACCGCCGACGCGCTGACGGGAGCCTACCTGCGCACGTTGGGCCTGTTCTAGCGTTTACTGGACCAGCTCAGCACGGAGATCTGCCGGCGGCCCGGGGTCGGCGTCGTCGGGTCGGCGTCCACAATGGCCACTCGTGCGGTAAGGGCCGGGGCGCCGCTTGGCGTGCAGGTCGCCGAGTTCGGGCACAGGTAGGCCGAGAGGAAGACGCTGAGCACGAAGCCGGGGGCGTCGTCGGGGACCTCGATCACCGGCCCGGTGTAGCCGAAGCTGCCGGTTTCCTTGACCCACAGCGAACGGGCGATCACGCCGAACCGGAACACCTGCTCGGTGGCATTGTTCAGGGTGATGTCCAGCACCGCGGCCGGCGTGTAGGTGGTGCCCTGCACGTAGATCAGGCCGCCGGAGTTGTTGATCGTCGTCACGACGGCGCAGGTGCCGCCGCTGCCATACGGGGTGGCGGTGACGCAGCCGTTCTGGGCGCGCAGGGCCGGCGGTGTGTACGTCAGGTCCAGCTGGACGGAGTCCAGCTGCTCGGTGCCTTTGTGCTTCACCGCGGCGGTGTAGGCCAGCTGTGCGCCGGTGAACGTGCCGTTGTAGACCTGCTGGGCCAACGTTCCGGTACCGCCCTGGGACACGTCGATCAGGTCGGTGTGCAGGACGTTGTCGCCGTAGGACGGAACCGTTGCGGTGTAGGCGGTCCCGCCGGTCGGGGTGATCTTGACCGACAGGTTGTCCATTGCGGAGCCGGCGGTGTTGCCGTGTACGACGCGCAGCTGGGCCGACTTCAGCACCGATCCGGCGGGAATGGCGGCCGGTGGGCCGTAGCCGCCGAGCGTTACGGTCGTGGACTGGTTGCCGTTGCTGTTGTTGACCCAGGTCGCCAGGTTGCCATCCACATTGGACAGACTTGCCACGGTTGCGTTGGTGAAGTTGCCCGCCGACACGACGCTGGTGGCCTTGAGCGTGTTGGTGGTGTTGGTCTCCGTGCCGGAGGTGAGGCCGTACACGGCGATCGGCGGCTTGTTCGCGCTGTACGTGCCGCAGATCTCGGCCTGCCCGGCCTTCACGGCCAGCTGGCTGTCACCGCCGAAGACGAACTGCACGCCGACCGCGTGCGCGTCGTTGATCGGGTTGTCGCAGGAGCCCGGGATCGCCGCCGGCACGGGCGGCTGCGCGATGATTCCGCCGGCCGCGTTCACCGGCGTGCCGGCGACCAGGTAGCCGTCGTTGACCGTCCACAGGTCGCTGCCGCTGCCGAGCAGCGGATTCGTGCTGTTGTGGAAGTCGAAGTAGTAGGTGCCGGGCGTGAACCACCAGGTGCTGTGCTTGCACGAGCTGTTGCCGGCCATCATGGCCGACAGGCCGACCGCGTCGTCGTAGTAGCCGGGCATGAACTTCACCACGGAGTTCGCAGTGGTGCAGGCCGGCAGGTTCTGGTGCGCCGGCACGGTGCTGATCGTCGCCGCGTACCCGGGGTCGTTGCCCAGCGGATTGGCCGTGTTGCCGTAGTTGCACTGCGCGGCCGGCGTGCTCGTCACGGTGCCGGCGCAGGCGCCGCGGGCATAGGCCGCCGCGTTGGTGACCAGGCTGCCCTTGACCATGTTGATGTTCGAGTTGGAGAACACCACGCCGTGCACGTTGAACGCCGAACCGGTCGGCTGCGTGATGTTGACGCCGTCCTCGCCGGCCACCCGGCCCAACGTCAGGATGGCAGTGCCGGGCCGGTTGCACGAGGACAGCGACGGGCACTGGATCAGCACCTTGGCCGGGTCGGCCGTGCACGTCACGGCGGCCGAGTCGGCGCCGGAGAAGGTGTTGAGCGCCAACGTGTCCGTGGCCTCGAAGCAGTGCTGGCCGGCGGCGGCGTTGTAAGAGCCGTTGCGCAGGTTGTTGATCGCCGCCTGCACCGCGCCGTCCGCCTCGTACGCCGCAGAGGCCTGGTCCCGCAGCGCGAGCGTGGTGCGCAGGCTGGTGTCGGTGATCGACAGCAGCGTGCCCAGCACGAGACCGAGCACGGTGACCACGATGAGCACCAGGATCAGCGCCGCGCCGCTGTCGTCGCCGCGTTTCATGACTGCCTCCGCTGGCCGGTCAGCGTGACCGGGTAGGGGTCGGCCTTCGGCATCGTGACGGTGAAGGCCAGGGTCATCTGCTGCGGCACCGGAAGGGCCGTGCAGGTGCTGGAGCAGGTCACCGCCGGCGTCGCGGTGTCGACGTCGTGGGCCAACACCGCGTCCGAGGGCTGCCCGCCGGCGACGCATTTCATCCGGTGCAGTTCGGTGCCGCGCAGGTAGTACGCCACGACGTCGGTCCGCACCGCCGGCGAGGGACCGGAGTAGTCCCAGTCGTCGGACAGCAGCCGCAGCAGCGCGGTCGGCGTGGCCGCGGTCCCGCAAGTAACGCCATCAGCGTTATATGCGGCATTGAGCTGCACCGACGGGAGGAAAGCGACAGTGCCGCCGGTCGAGCCGGCGGAGGAGTAGTCGCGCCGGCCGGTCGCCGCGAAGTCCTGGGCGAAGTAGGAGGCGCTGATCTGGGCGTCGTGCGACAGCGCCAGCCGGGCCTCGGTCGCGTCGGTGTTGCGGAACGCCACCACCAGCACGTTGCCGAAGCCGAGCACGATGACACCCAACACCACCACGGCGATCAGCAACTCGATGAGCGTGAATCCGCTGTCGTCACGAGTCAGGCGCATGGCGAGTCCGAGAGTCCGCAGGGCTTGCGCACGACCACGACCAGCTGCTCGCTGGCCCGGTCGTCGGCGCTCGCCACCTTGATGGTCAGCTGTTGCAGGCCGGTGTCCGGAGTGCAGCCGACCTGCCAGGCCGAGCCGTTCCAGTACCGCACCGACACGACCGACTTCGCGTAGCCCGAGGGAACCGTGAAACCGGTGGCGTAGCTGCCGGCCCCGGCACAGGCGACGTAGCCGCCGCCGGCGACGGCGTTGGTGATCGCCTCGCCGTAGTCCCGCACGGCCGCGGCGGCGGTGGCCTGCTTGCGGTGCACGTCGGAGAGCTGGACGCTGTTCACCAGCGCGCCGACCACCGCGACCACCGCGACGCCCATGATGACCACGGCGATCAGCAGCTCCAGCAGGGTCTCGCCCCGGTCGTCGGCCATCTCACACCTGCACCTGGTTGAAGATGCCGTACATGGCCGACACCAGGGCGATGGCCACGAAACCGACGATCAGGCCCATCACCACGATCACGATCGGCTCGATCAGCGCGGTCGCCTTCTTCAGCCGGTAGTCCAGCTCGCCCTCGTAGTACGCGGCGGTGACCTCCAGCTGGGTGTCGAGCGTGCCGGTGTCCTCGCCGACCCGCATCATCTGCGCCGCCGTGCGCGGGAACAGCCCGGTGGCGGCCAGCGGACCGGCCAGTCCCTGGCCCGACATCATCGACTCGGCCACCCGCCACAGCGCCCGCGTGAACACCCGGTTGCGTACCGACTCGGTCGCCACCCGCAGCGCCTCCGGCAGCGACACGCCGGCGCTGACCATGGACGCCAGGATCCGCGAGAACCGTTCCACCAAAGCGAATCTGATCGTGTCGCCGATCACCGGCAACCCGAGATACACCCGGTCGCGGGCGTATTTCCCCCACTCGAACTGGAGGACGACGATCAGCGTCGCGATGATCACGGCCGCGCCGGACATCAGCGCCCACCACCACTGGGTGAGAAAGTCCGTCACCGCCAACAACATCCGCGTCGGCAGCGGCAGCGTGGCGTGCAGGTTGGCGAAGAAGTCCTTGAACCGCGGCAGCACGAAGGTGGCCAGCACGACCACGGTCACGATGGCCATCACGAAGATCATGGCCGGGTAGATCAGCGCGGCCGTGATCTTGCGCCGGGCCTCCAGGTCCCGCTCAAGGTACCGGGCCAGCCGGTCCAGCACGGTGTCCAGCCGGCCGGACAGCTCGGCCGAGCGCAGGATGCCCCGGTAGAACTCGGGGAAGATCTTCGGGTGCCGGTCGAGGCAGTCCGACAACTTGTCGCCGCCGCGCAGACCGTCCTCGACCTGGCCCATCATCCGCCGCACCGACGAGTTCGGGGCCTCCTCGCCCAGTGACCGCACGGCGTCGATCAGCGGCAGCCCGGCCCGGACGAACGCGCCGAGCTGGCGGGACAGGTGCATGACCTCCTCGCGCTTGACCCGCGGCGCGGACAGCTCCGTGCGCAGCAGGCTCGGCCGCTCGGTGACCCGGATGTCGCGCAGCTCGCGTTCGTACAGGGCCAGCTCGGCCGCCTCGCGGGTGGCCGCCTTCTGCACGCCGCGCGCCGGCATCCCGTCCGGACCCGTTGCCACATAAGCGTATCTGGTCATCACGCCACCCCGGGCAGGTAGACCGACCGCAGCACCTCGGACAGGCTGGTCATGCCCTCGCCGACCAGCCGCACGGCCTCGTCCTGGAGCGTGCGCATGCCTTCGTAGCGGGCCAGTTTGCGGATCTCCCCGTGCGGCGCGCGTTCCAGCACCAGCTCCCGCACGCCGTCGGTGACCGGCATCATCTCGTACACTCCGATTCGGTCCAGGAACCCGGTGTGGGCACAGAAGTTGCAGCCCGCGCCGTGCAGGAAGCCGCCGGGCGGGGCGGTGCCGCCGATCGCGTCCAGGAACGCCAGCTCCTGGGCTGTCGGCTGGTAGTACGAGCGGCAGTGCCCGCAGATCCGGCGCACCAGCCGTTGCGACACCACGGTGCTGACCGACGAAGCGACCAGGAAGTTCTCGATTCCCATGTCCAGCAACCGGTGCAGGGCCGAGGCGGCGTCGGTGGCGTGCAACGAGGACAGCACCAGGTGACCGGTCAGCGCCGACTGCACGGCGATCCGCGCGGTCTCCACGTCGCGGACCTCGCCGACCAGGATGACGTCCGGGTCCTGCCGCAGGATGGAGCGCAGCCCGCCGGCGAACGTGATGCCGGCCGCCTCGCTGATCTGGATCTGGTTGATCGACGGGAAGGTGTACTCGACCGGGTCCTCGATGGTCATGATGTTGCGGTCGGGGCTGTTGATCTCGCCCAGCGAACCGTAGAGCGTGGTCGTCTTGCCGCTGCCGGTCGGGCCGGCGCAGATCAGCATGCCGTACGGGGCGCGCAGCAGCGTGGTGTACCGCTCGACCATCGCCGCCGGCATGCCCAGTTGGTCCAGCCGGAACAGCGGCCGGCTCTTGTCCAGCAGCCGCAGCACCGCCTTCTCGCCGCCGACCACCGCCGCGGTGGACACCCGGATGTCCACGGCCCGGCCCTCCACCTCGGTGCTGATCTGGCCGTCCTGCGGGCGGCGCCGTTCCACGATGTTCATGTTGGCCAGGATCTTGATCCGGCTGACCACCGCCGGCCCCATCGACTCCGGCAGGTCCAGCACGTCGTGCAGGGCCCCGTCGACCCGGTAGCGCACCCGGATGCGGTCGCCGCCGGGCTCGATGTGGATGTCGGAGGCCCGGTCGCGCAGCGCCTGCGTGATGATCATCTGCACCACGTGCACCACCGGCGCGTCCTCGGTGCCGCCGATGCCCTCGGCCCGCACCTGGTTGCGCCGCACGGCGTCGCGGGCCTCGAACTCCTTGACCTGCAAGCCGATGCCGGACAGCGCGCGGTAGTTGTTGCCGATGACGCCTTCGATATCGGCCCGGTCGGCCACCAACACGGTGATCGACCGCCCAAGGACCGCGTGCAGCTTGTCCTGCACCTCCCGGGTCGGCTCGGCCACGGCGACCACGACACCGTCACCGTCGGCCGACAGCGGGATCGCCGCCAGCTCACGGGCCTGCTGCTCGGACAGCAGCGCGACGGCCGCCGGGTCCGGCGCGACGGTGCTCAGGTCCACGCGTTCGAAGTCACGCAAGGGATTACGCGGTCTCATGCCGTCGCCCCCGCCCGCAGCCGCGGCTGCACGTCCTGCGGGTACAGGCTCCGCGCCACCGCGTCCTCGTACGTCACCCAGCCGCCCTGCACCAGCGCCGACAGCGACTGCTCGAAGGTCACCATGCCCTCGCGCTGCCCGGTCACCAGCGAGTTCCGCAGCTGGTTGGTCTTGCCCTCCTTGACCAGGTTGCGCACGGCCGAGTTGGCCACCAGCACCTCGTACGCCGCGACCAGCCCGCCGCCGATGCGGGGGAGCAGCCGCTGGTAGACGATGCCGGTCAGTGCGGCGGCCAGCTGCACCCGCACCTGGGCCTGCTGCTCGGCCGGGAACACGTCGATGATCCGGGCCAGGGACTGGGCGGTGTCGTTGGTGTGCAAGGTGGCCAGCACGAGGTGCCCGGTCTCGGCGATGGTCAGCGCGAACCGGATCGACTCCAGGTCGCGCATCTCGCCGACCAGCAGCACGTCCGGGTCCTCGCGCAGGGCGGCCCGCAGCGCGTGCGGGAAGGACGGGGTGTCCGTGCCGACCTCGCGCTGGTTGACCGCGGCCCGCTTGTGCCGGTGCACGTACTCGATCGGGTCCTCGACGGTCAGGATGTGGCAGGCCCGCTCGGTGTTGATCTGGTCGACCACCGCGGCCAGCGTGGTCGACTTGCCCGAGCCGGTCGGCCCGGTGACCAGCACCAGACCCTGGTGCCGGCGGGCGAAATCGCTCAGCACCGGCGGCAGGCCCAGCTGGTCCATGGTCGGCACGGCCATCGGGATCATCCGCAGCGCGATGGTCGTGCTGCCGCGCTGGGTGAAGGCGTTGCCGCGGACCCGGGCGTCGGTCCGCCAGCTGAACGCGAAGTCGTACTCCTGCACGGTTTTCCAGGCGTCGTGCTGATCGGCGTCGAGCAGCTCGGCCAGCAGCTCGTCGGTGTGCTCGCCGGTCAGCGGCGGCCAGCCGGGCACGCCGGTGAGCTGTCCGTGCACCCGCAGCTGCGGCGGCATGCCGGCGGTGAGCAGCAGGTCGGTGCCGCCGGCCTGCCAGAGTTCGGCGAGCAGGCCGTCGACCCGGCCGCCCGCTTCCGGTCCGTGCATCGCTTTCCTCCCAACGAAAGTGATAGGAGGGCCGGGTGACCCGGCCCTCCTCAGTGGACGGTCACGGAGCCGGGTAGCAGGCAGCGCCGCCGACGATCGCGCCGGTCACGGTGCCCTCGGTGGTGCCGGAGCCGGGGGTGTAGGTGATCGTGTACTTCGCGTTCGGGGTGCCGGGAACGGGCGGGGACTGCTTCAGGTAGTTGTTGCTGACCAGCGTCGCGATGTCCCCAGCCCAGGTGCCCTTCTTGGCGTAGTAGGCCTCGCTGGCCACCTCGACGTTCTTGGCGTCGGCCTTGCAGGCCGCCGCGACACCGTCGTTGTTGAAGGCGCTCACGGCGAACACGACGATGCCGGCCAGCACGCCGAGGATGACGATGACGATCAGCAGTTCGATCAGGGTGAAGCCGCTCTCGTTCTCGCGGGCGGCGCGGATCTGCTCAATCATGGCGTTTCCTTTACCGGTTGGGTGTTTGTCAGCAGTGGTCGATGCACGTTTCGGCGAAGCGGCGCACGGACCGGCTGAACGGGTGGTCCGGGAGAGCGGCGGCCAGCGGCACGCCCTGGTTGATGGACGCCGGCACGGCGCGGGTCGCCGGCAGCTCGCCGTCCACGCGGTTGCGCACGACGGCGTCGATCTCCCGCGGGCCGAGCCGGATCTCCGGGTCCACGCGGTTGAGCACGATCCGGCGCCCCCGCCGGTCGTACGTGAGGAGGTCGAGCATGTCCAGGGCCAGCCGCATCGCCTTGAGCGACGGGCGTTCGGACGTGCCCACGAGCACGTGGTGCCGGGCCGTGTCGAGCGCGGTCAGCACCTGCTCGGTGAACCGGGTCGGCGTGTCCACGACCACGTGGTCGTACTCGCCTTCCAGTGCGACGAGCAGTTCCGCCACGAACATCGGCGAGAACCGCTCGGCGTCGCCCGGCTTGGCCTGGGCCAGCGCGCAGTCCAGGCCCGGCCGGTACGGCGTCACCAGCGGCGACACCGGATCGATGCCCAGGGCCGCGGCGGTGCCGCCGGTGTCAAGGGACAGGTCGACCAGGCACACCTGCGCGCCCTGTGCGGCGAGCACGGTGGCCAGGTTGATCGCGACCGTGGTCTTGCCGCAGCCGCCGGTCGCGCCGAGCACCACCGTGATCTGGCCGGGCCGGTAGGAGACCTCGGCCGGGTGGGCGTTCTGGCAGGCGTTGGCGACGGCCGTGGAGTCGTTGGCGTCGACGACGACCAGCACGCCGCCGCGGATCGCTCGCACCAGCACGTCGTCGTCGATCACGTGGCGCAGCAGGACGATGCCGGCGCCGGGCCGGGCGAGTCGAGCCTCGGCAGCGACCTCGAGCGCCGTGTGCAGCGGCAGGGTCGGGCCGAGGATCAGCACCCCGTCGTCGTCGTGGGGCAGCGCGCCGATCGCGCCGGCCCGCGTCGTCGCCACCCGGGGCTCGTCGGGGATGGCGGCCATCAGGCGGACCGCGACGACCGCGGTCGGCTCGTAGAGGAGAGCCATCTCGGTCACCCCGCTTCCGCTCGATGCGCTGGACACTGCACAGCGTGAGCTTCTCGGGATGGCCGTCACAGAGGGTGAACAGCCGACGTGCGCCGCCGATCAGACGACGCACGTCGGCCGTTCGGCCGACAGGGTCAGATCACTACCAGCGCGAACACGTCGGAGTAGGCCGACACGTAGAGCGAGCTCTCCGGGTGGAACACGCGCAGCGACAGCGTGGCCGAGACGTTGAAGCTGACGTCGATGTCGAACGCGCCGTTGGGGCGGCAGGTGTCGCTGAAGACGTTCACCCAGACCCCGGCCTGGAGCTGCTGCACGAAGAGGGTCTCCGTGCCGGTGGCGTTGGACCGGGCCAGGTCGTCGATACGGCCCTTGACCTGGGTGTGCTCGCCCTTCTTGACCTTGCCCTTGGCCGCGGCGGCCTGGACCTTCATCTTGTGCTTGGCCGGCGCGTGCACGGCCGCCGGGGCGGCGGAGGCGACGACGGGGGTGGCGGTGAGCGCCGCACAGCCCACCGTCAGCGCGGCGAGGGTGCGGACCAGTGGTGACATACGCATGCCGGCAGTGCAGCGCACGTTCCGTGAGCGTTCACGGCAGACGCGCCGTACAAGATCATTTGATCAGCCGTTCGAGTGAAGGAGCGCGGCGATCCGGTCGGCGTCGGCCGGCTCGGCCCGGAAGGTCACGAGCTTCTGCTCCGGGTCATCGGCCACCTGGAGCACCAGCAGCCCCAGGTCGAGCCGGCCGAGCTCGGGATGGTGCAGCACCTTGCGGCCGGAGCTGAGCGGCGCGATGTCGTGACGCGGCCACCAGTCCCGAACCTCCTTGCTGCACAAGCGAAGCCGTTCCAGCAGCGCCTCGTACGCCGGGTCGTCCGGATGGCGTGCGGCGGCCGTGCGGAACCGAGCCAGCTGCGCCCGGGCCTCTGCCTCCCACTCGACCAGCACGGTCCGCGCCTTCGGATCGACGAACGTCCACCACAGGATGTTGCGCTCCGCCGGCGGCAGCGCCGGCCAGTCCGTCCACAGTGCACACGCCGATCTGTTGGCGTGCAACACATCCCAGTGCCGGCCACTGACGTACGCCGGATGCGGGTCGAGCCGGTCCACCAGGTCGGCCACGCCTGGCACGAGCACCTCCGGCGGCCGCTCTTCCCGTGCGCCATGGACCAGTGCCCGCATGTGGTCACGCTCTGTCGATGTCAGCCGCAGCGCGTCGGCGAGGGCGTCGAGGATCTGCTGCGACGGGCTGACGTCCCGGCCCTGCTCGAGGAACGTGTAGTACGTCGTCGAGATCCCGGCCAGCTGCGCCACCTCCTCGCGCCGCAGCCCCGGCGTGCGACGACGGCCGTGCGGCGGCAGGCCCACGTCCGCCGGCTGGAGCGCCTCCCGGCGGGTGCGCAGCAGATCGGCCAGCTCACTCATCCTGGTACCCGTCTTACTAGCAAAAGCGGCAGCTGGTTGGCAGCCTAGCCGCCGGTTAGCGTCGCCACGTGAAGATCGAGAACCACTGGCTCGACGTGCCCGTCGACGGCTCGGCTGAGCCCATGTCCGCCTACGTCGCCCAGCCCGCCGAGCCCGGTCTGCGCCCGACCGTCCTGGTGGGCTTCGAGATGTTCGGCGTGACCGACTACGTGCGGTCGGTCGCCGACCGCATCGCGGCCCTCGGCTACACCGCCGTCGTGCCGGACTTCTACCATCGCAGCGGCCGTCGCATCAGCCTGCCCGCCACGGCCGAAGGCCGAACCCGGGGCCTCGACCTGCTGTCGGAGGTCACCCGTGACGGCGTCGACCGTGACCTGCGGGCCCTGCTCGACGAGTTCCCCGGCCCGCACGCCATGGTCGGCCTCAGCGTCGGCGGCCACATCGCCTACTACGCCGCCACCCAGTTCCCGCTCGCCGCTGTCGCCACGTTCTATCCCGGCTGGCTCACCGACGACACCATCCCGCTCGGCCGCCCCACGCCCACCCTCGACCTGACGCCGGGCATCAAGGGACGGCTGCTCTTCCTCGTCGGCGACGGCGATCACCTGTTCACCCCGGCCGTCCTCGACGAAATCGCGGGCCGACTCGACGGGGTAGACCACGAATTCGTCGTCTACCCCGACACCCCGCACGGTTTCTTCTGCCACGAGCGGGACACCTACCGCCCCGATGCCGCGGACGACGCCTTCGCCCGTGTCACGGCGCTACTGGCCGAGCAGCTGCGCTAGGTGTACTGCCTTGGGAGGTTGCGAACGGGCAGACACGTGAACCGATGATCTTGAAATGAGGGAAGGCCTCCAGGTTCGGTGTGGATTGCGACGTCTACACCGAGCTCCCGGAGGCCCTCATGCCCCACTGTAACGCACCCTTGACCGAGCTGGGCAGGCTGCGGCTGGCCCGCTGCGTCGTGGACGACGGTTGGCCACTGCGACCAGCGGCCGACCGGTTCCAGGTCTCGGTCAGCACCGCTCAACGCTGGGCGCGGCGCTACCGCCAACTCGGTGCCGCTGGCATGGTCGACCGGTCCTCCCGTCCTCGCACCAGCCCTGGCCGTACCCCTACCCGCACCGAACGCCGCATCATCAAGGTCCGCGTACTACGCCGCTGGGGACCGGCCCGCATCGCCTACCTGCTCGGCCTGAACCCGGCTACGGTGCACCGGGTGCTGCGTCGCTACGGCCTGGCTCGCCTGACGCATCTGGACCGCGCCACCGCGCAACCCATCCGCCGCTACGAACGCGACGCTCCCGGCGACCTGATCCACGTCGACATCAAAAAGCTGGGCAACATCCCCGACGGCGGCGGTCACCGGGTGCACGGCCGTCAGATCGGCGGCCGCAACAGCCAACGCGACCCGCAGCGCCTACCGCAACCCCTTGCTGGGCTACGGATTCCTGCACAACGCGATCGATGATCACTCCCGTCTGGCCTACACCGAGATCCTGCCCGACGAGACCAAGGAAACCGCCGCCGCGTTCTGGCAGAGGGCGCAGACCTTCTTCCACACCAACGGAATCACCGTCAAACGGGTACTCACTGACAACGGGTCCTGCTACCGCTCACGACTCTGGCGCGACACCCTGGCCGCCGCAGACATCACCCACAAACGCACCCGCCCCTACCGGCCCCAGACCAACGGCAAAGTGGAACGGTTCAACCGCACCCTGCTCGACGAATGGGCCTACGCCCGCCCCTACCGGTCCGAGACCGAACGCCGCCAGGCCCTGCCGCAGTGGCTACACGCCTACAATCACCACCGCGGCCACACCGCGCTCAAGGGCCTACCCCCAGCCAGCCGCGTTCCCAACCTCACGGGTCAGAACAGCTAGGCCCAGTTCGGCGAAACGCGGGCCCATCAGGCGATGGGTCTCGGCGTCGGGGTGCAGGTCGTCGGGCAGCGCGGGGTCGCCCTCGCGGTAGAGCTCCCGGCCGTCGAGGTAGTACAGGTTGGGGTCGTCGGCCGCGCGCTGCTTGACGATGCGTTCGAGCTCCTCACGGATGACGGTCAACGTGAGCTTGCCGGGCGCGGGCTCGCCGGTGGCGCGAAAGCGGAGCCGGTCGCCGTCCAGGTACGGCATGGAGGGGCCGGGCGTCTCCTCGTGGATCGGGCAGTAGATCGGGGAGACGACCAGCAGCGGTGTCGACGGGTGGCCCTCGCGGATGGTGTCGAGGAAGCCGTGCACCGCGGGGCCGAAGGCGCGCAGGCGCATCAGGTCGGCGTTGACGAGGTTGATGCCGAGCTTGAGGCTGATCACGTCGGCGGCGGTGTCCCGCATTGCCCTGGCCGTGAAGGGATCCAGCAGTGCGCCGCCGCCGAAGCCCAGGTTGATCAGCTCGACACCGGCTTGCGCGGCGGCGATGGCGGCCCACGTGCTGCTGGGGCTGGCGGCGTTGGAACCGTGGCTGATGGAGCTGCCGTGGTGCAGCCAGAGCGGGCGGTTGATGGTCACCGGCTCGATCGGGGTATCGGTGCGGAGCGCCACCAACTCGGTGATCTCGTTGTACGGCAACCAGATCTGCACTTCCTTCGACCCGGCCGGCAGGTCGAACCGGACCGTGCCGGCCGGGCCGGGGACCAGCTCGGCCTGGCCGGTGGCCATGGTGATGCGCAGCTGGTTGCCGCCGGAGACACTGGCCTGGCTGACCAGTTGTCCGTCGATCAACAGGTCGTACCGGCCGTCCGGCCGCGGCGGGCCGTCGACGTAGAAGTTCTTGGTGGGCAAGGCATCCAGTTCCACGGCGGTGGCTTCGGTGCGGAACACCAGGCGCACGCCGGCCGGTTGCGCCTCGGCCATGGTCAGCTGCGCGTCGGGGATCTGCACCCGCGCCCTCGCCGGCAGCCGGTGCGGGCGCACGCCCTGCTCGGTCGGCTCCAGCTCCAGTGCGCCGCGCAGCAGCTCGAGGGTGATCGGCGTGGTGATCCAGTCGGTCATGTCCCCACCCTGTCACAGGTGGCTCGGAAAAGTGGACCGAGTTCGGCAGGGATCGACGGTTTCGCTTGTCAAGCACTCACATTCGTGCGATCAACATCGACACTGCTCGTTCCTGCGACGAAATCAGTGGGTGTCGCAGCCCGCCGAATCCGCCCGGCGGCACCATTGAGCGCGCCGACATCTTCAAGGCGTTTGCGGCCAATGGAAATTCACCGCGCGCACGCATTCGGCCTAGAGGGTCGCGCCGGATCGGGCCAAGGACCCTTGTGTTCCTGGTGGACAAATCCGGCTGGCACGGCGACCGGGCCGGGCGCACCGCGCTGACGCGTACGAGACGGCGTTGTGGGCCAACGGAAATCGCGACAAACGGCCCACGTGCAGCTGATCGACCCGGCCGACATCGCGCGGGCGGCCCGGGTCAAAGTGTTGTGCTGCATGCAGTTGCAGTTGGCCGGCGGGAGGTCGGCAAGCAGGCCGATCTCGTGCACACCGACCGCAATGTGTCCTGAGTCACAGCGTCCGACATTCGGGACATCACGGCCGTTCTTGCCATGGTGGGCGGTGAGATCGTGTATCATGGTAGCGTTTCGACTATGGCCATTCCGGCCGTTTTTGCCGTCAGGGCAGCGCTTCTGGCCACCGGAGCCCGCACGTTCCCTGGTCGCGGTCACGCCTCCGAAGGGCACTGATCGACCGCTGGCCGACGAGAATCCACCGCTGAGCGGCGGAAAGGAACCGCTGGGCAGTTGTCGTGCCCGAAAGGCTAACGATCAGTGTCGCGGCCGCGAATAGTCGCGTAGCCGGGATTCCCAAGTCTCCACCCGGTGCCGCGTGGTCCCCCTGTCACCCCCGAGCGGGGGGATCACGTCGGCCGAAAGAACTCCCCGATCGCCGCGGCCACCAGCGCCGGCTGCTCCTCCGGCAGATAGTGGTCGCTCGGCACCGCGTGGCCGGTCACCTCGGCCGAATATTCCCGCCACACCTCCACCACGTCGTAGGTCCGGCCGACAAAACTGTGCTCGCCCCACAGCGCCAGCACCGGACAGGCCAGCAGCCGGCCGGCGTCGGCGTTGTCGTGCACCAGATCCGCGCCCGCCGCCGCCCGGTAGTCGGCGCAGGAAGCGGCGATCGCCGCCGGATCGGAGAAGCAGCGCACGTACTCGTCGACCGCGGCCGGGTCGAACGCTGTGCCGCCGCTGTGCCGGGAGTTCATCCGTGACCGGATCCAGAACTCGGGCTCGGCCGCGAGCAGCCGCTCCGGGATGCCGTTGCCGTTGGCCAGGAAGAACCAATGGAAGTAGCCCAACCCGAACGCCGCGTCAACATTGTCGAACGTGTGGCGGGTCGGCACGATGTCCAGCACGGCCAGCCGTTCCACCGCGGTCGGCGTGTCCAGGGCCATCCGGTGCGCGACGCGGCCGCCGCGATCGTGCCCGACCACCCCGAAACGGTCGAAACCCAGTTGCCGCATCAGGGAAACCTGGTCGGCGGCCATGGCCCGCTTGGTGTACTCCGGCTCGCCGGCCGTCGGCGCGGGCTTGTCGCTGTCGCCATAACCACGCAAATCGGCCAGCACCAGGGTGAAGTCCGAGGTCAGCAGCGGTGCGACCCGGTGCCAGATCAGGTGGGTCTGCGGATAGCCGTGCAGCAGAAGCAGCGGCGGCCCGTCGCCCGCGACCGCGCAGTGGATGCGCACCTCGCCGGTGTCGATGTCCTGGTACACAAAGGAATCCGGCAGCAGGCTCATACGAACTCCACCACCGTCTTGGTGAACTCCACGGTCGTCGCGGTGCCGCCCAGATCCGGCGTCCGCACCGGCGACTTGGCCAGACAGGCGGCGATGGCGTTCTCCACCTGGGCCGCCGCCTCGGCGTGACCGAGGTGGTCCAGCAGCAGCGCCGCGGTCCAGATCGCGCCGAGCGGATTGGCCACCCCGCGCCCGGCGATGTCCGGCGCCGAGCCGTGCACCGGCTCGAACATCGACGGGAAATCCCGCTCCGGGTTGAGGTTCGCCGCCGGCGCGATGCCGATGCCGCCGGCCACCGCCGCGGTCAGGTCGCTGAGGATGTCGCCGAACAGGTTGGAGCCGACGATCACGTCGAACCGGGTCGGGTCGAGCACCAGCTTGGCCGCCAACGCATCCACGTGCTCAGGCCGCCACGCCACGTCCGGATGGCTGGTGGCCACCTCGGCCACCACCTCGTCCCAGAACGGCATCGTGTGCACGATCCCGTTGGACTTGGTGGCCGAGGTCAGCACACCGCGCCGGTTCTCGGCCAGCGTGAACGCGTACTCGGCGATCCTGGTGACGCCGGCCCGGGTGAACACGGCTTCCTGCACGGCCATCTCCTCCGGGAAGCCGCGGTGCAGCCGGCCGCCGATCTCGCCGTACTCGCCCTCCACGTTCTCCCGCACCACCACCAGGTCGACCTCGCCCGGCAGCGCCGTCCGCACCGGGCTCGGCAGCCCCTCGAACACCTTGACCGGCCGCAGGTTCACGTACTGCCGGAAGCCACGGCGGATCGGGATCAGCAGCCCCCACAGGGAAACGTGGTCCGGCACCGACGGATCGCCGACCGCGCCGAGGAAAACGGCGTCGTGGTGGCGGATGCGGTCAAGGCCGTCGGCCGGCATCATCTCGCCGGTCTCGTGGTAGCGGGCGCACGACCAGTCGAACTCATCATACGCGAAACTGATGCCGTGCCGCGCGCCGACCGTGTCCAGCACATGCCGGGCCGCCGGCGTGACCTCGTGGCCGATGCCGTCGCCGGGGATGAGCGCGATCCGATGGGAGACCATGCGTCCGATCACAGCACCTCTGCTCGTGATCGGTCCAAGACCGGTTTCCAGCCCGTCTCATAGGCGTTGCCTATGAGACGCTGGCCATGAACGCCGCGGCGGCCGGACTCAGCGAATCCGGTCGGGTCGCCAGGGAGATGTGCAGGTAGGCCGCGGGTTCCAGGTCGTGCACCCGCGCCCCGCTTCGGGTGGCCAGGCCCGCCCAGGCGTCCGACAGCACGGCCATGCCGGTGCCGTTCAGCACCAGCGGCAGGATCGCCTCGCGGTGCTCGGTGTCGACCACCGCCGCCAGGTCCACGCCGCTGTCCCGGATCTGGTCCACCAGGCGCCGCATGCCGCTGCCGACCTGGCCGACGATCAACCGACGGCCGGCGAGCTCCTTGTGCTGCACCACGTGCCCCGGCGCGAACGGCCCGTCCGGCGGCGTGACCAGCACGAACCGCTGGCGCCACAACGACGTGAAGTGCACGCCGTTGGCCGTCGGCTCCTCGGTCGAGGCCAGCAGCCCGACCTCGACCGTGCCGGCCCGGACCATGTCGATCACCGACGACGCCGTGAAGGCCGCCTTCACCGCGACCGAAATGCCCGGATGCTCAGCCGTGAAGGCCCCGATCAGGCTGGGCAGCGGCTCCACCGCCTGCGACGGCGTCGCCGCGATCTCCACCCGGCCCACGACCAGCCCCGACACCGACTCCACGCCGGCCCGTGCCGTCGCCAGGCCCCGGACCACCTGCCGCGCCGGCTCCACCAGGGCCCGGCCGGCGTCGTTGAGCACCAGCTTTCGGCCGATCCGGTGGAACAGCGGCTGGCCCAGGTCCTTCTCCAGGGTGCGCAGCGCCTGCGACAGCGACGGCTGGGCCACGTACAGCGCGGCCGCGGCCCGGCTCATGCCGCCGTGGTCCACCACCGCCAGGAAGTACTCCAGCTGCCGAGCGTCCACAGTGGGCAGTATCGCAGTCCGTCACCCGTTCCGGGGTATATCGACCCACCGGCGGTGATCACTAGGCTGGTCGGCGACTGCGAGGAGGCAACGGGTGGAGCGACCGGACTGGGCCCCCAAGGACGTCGACATCGAGAAGGCCAGCGCCGCGCGGCTGTACGACTACTTCCTGGGCGGCAGCTACAACTTCGAGGTCGACCGCGCGCTCGGGCGGCAGATCGAGCAGGCCGCGCCCGGAGTGCCCGAGTTCGCCTTCCTCAACCGCGCCTACCTGCGGCGGGCCGTCCGCTACATGCTGGCGCAGGGCATCGACCAGTTCCTCGACCTCGGCTCCGGCATCCCCACCGCGGGCAACGTGCACGAGATCGCCCAGAACACCAACCTCGACGCCCGCGTGGTGTACGTGGACAACGAGCCGGTGGCCGTCGCGCACGCCGACCTGATCCTCGAGGACAATCCCACCGCGGTGGCCATCGAGGCCGAGCTCCAGGACCACGTCACCGTGCTCGGGCACGACAAGACCCGTGCGGTGCTCGACTTCAGCCGGCCGATCGGGCTGCTGGCCGTGGCCGTGCTGCACTTCCTGCCCGAGGGCGTCTCCCCGTACGAGGTGCTGGCCGCCTACCGCCAGGCCCTGCCGGCCGGCAGCTACTTCGCGCTGTCGCACCTCACCCGGGACGTCGGCAGCGACCAGGTGGACCAGATCATCCGGCTCTACGCCCAGTCGCAGAACCCCATCACCGCGCGGGGCAAGGACGACATCGCCGGCATGTTCGCCGGATTCGACCTGGTCGAGCCGGGCATCGTCTTCACGCCGCTGTGGCACCCGGAGTCGCCGGAGGACGTCGGCGACCACCCCGACCGCAGCGGCGCCTTCGTCGGCGTCGGCCGCAAGCCGTAGCGATCGGGGCTGTCGATGACCCGGCCCCGATTTCGCGATGATCGGCTGCGTCGGGCGGTGTAAACCTTTACCCCGATTCTCCGGCGTTGCTACAGTCCGGCCACGCCGTCGCGACCCTGCCATCCCTGCGGAGTCAAGACATGAGTATCGGTCGACTTCTCCTGGCCCTGAGCGCAGCACTGACCCTGATCGCCACCCCCGCCTCGGCTGCCCCCGCCGGCCCGATCGGCTCGGGCTGGACGGAGATCATCCCCCAGTACCAGCTGGACGAGCCGCCGGGCCTGGTCCGGCACACCGAGACCAACGGGGTGCACCACCTGTGGGTGCTCAGCACCGATCCGAGCAAGTACCCCGGCCGTGACTCCGGCCCGCGGGCGGAGTTGCGCTTCTTCAACGACTACACGTCCGGACAGGCCCAGTTCCAGGCCGACATCAAGGTGGCCGCCGGCTGCTCGCGCGCCTCGATCATGCAGGTCTTCGGCGCGCAGGGCCGGGCAACCGCGTTCATGGCCTGGGCCATGCCGAATCGCCTGTCGTACTACGACCAGTCCACGCTCTACCAGCCGCTCTACGACCACTACCTGACCCTCAACGTCGTGCACGACACCGCGACCGGGAAGGTCAGCGTCTACGTCAACGGCGTGGCCCACGGCGTGTTCCAGGACCACGGCGCCGCCAACCACTACTTCAAGGTCGGCGTCTACCACCAGAAGGGCATGTCGGCCCGCTGCGACGTGGACGTCAAGAACATCCACATCTACCGCAAGTAGCGCCCGGGGCTGCGCCGCCCCGACGTCGGCGCAGCACCCGGTATTTCAGTCCCGTGCGTCCCGCGCGGCGGCGTGCCGGAACTTGTGCCGGTAGGAGCGGGCGGTGGTGCCGACGTGGCGCTGGAAGTTGCGGCGCAACGTCTCCGGCGAGCCGAAGCCGACCATGCCGGCGATCTCGGCCACCGGGTGGTCGGTGGTCTCCAGCAGCAGCTTGGCCCGGTCGATGCGCTCCCGGTTGACCCAGTCGAAGATCGTCGTGCCGGTGGCCGCGCGGAACTTGCGGACCAGGCTGCGCTCGCTGATGAACGACTCCTCGGCCACCTTGGCCAGCGACAACGGCTCGTGCAGGTGCTCACGCAGCCAGGCCATCACCGGGGCCATCGGCTCACGGTCGTCGGCGCGCCGGGCCCGGGCGTCGCCACGCCACGGGGCGGCGATCACCGCCCGGCCGACGGCCTCGGCCCGCGCCCGGCCCACATCCATGGCCAGCAGGTGCAGCGCGAGATCGACGCCGGAGAGCATGCCGCCACCGGTGTGCACCCGCTCGTCGTCGATGAACGCGTGGTCGCCGTCGAGCCGAACGGACGGGAAGAGCTCGCGGAATTCGCGGGCATACTTCCAATGCGTGGTTGCGCGCCGACCGTCCAACACCCCGGCATAGCCCAACAGGAATACCCCGCTGCCGAAACCGACCATCCGCGCGCCGCCGGCATAGGCCACCCGCAACGCATCGATGAGCGCCGGACTACGCGGCGTGAGCGGATTCTCCACGCCGGGCACGACAACCGTGTCGGCGGTCGTCAGCGCATTCAGTGGAGCCAGTTCGGCCTGTTCGCCGCACAGCACGACTTCGTACTGGCCGGCGACATCGGACTCGGCCGCCGCTCTCGGTCCGAATACCTGGCGTACGACGTCGATATCGAGGGAAACGGCGTCCCCGGTGACGACGAGCGCGATGACGTGGCGGTAGCGGCCGCGGGACAGCGCGGGCCGCCCGGGGCCGCGGACGGTGTCGGTGCGCATCACGACGGCCTGCTGCCCGTGCGGCGTTGCCCGCCACACCTTGCCGTGGTTGCTGGCGAAAGTGGTGTAGGTCGAATGCACCTGCAGCGGCGTCGCCATGGTCGCCTGCCTTTCGTGATGTCCACGCACGCTCCTGCGGGTGGTATGCGGGGGTTGTCGAGAACGTACCCATCCGGGCGGGGAATGAGCATCAGTCATCCGACGGTGCCTGTGTAGGTCGCCCGTTACGTCATCGCGCGAATTGGCGGTCGCCGTGGCCGCTGTGGCGGACGTCCTGCGATCGAACACCCCGTGTTGAATGCCGTTCCGCTCGGCGTGTGAGATCGCCGTGAAGGAGAACGTTCGCATTTCAACTTCCGCTTCAGCATAGGGCCACCGGCGGTGGGGGACCAGTCCGATTCCCGCCTTCTCGGTGCCGGCGCTGTGCGGTATGGCGGGATATGTGCGATTGCCCGTTCGGTCGGGCCGGGAATACCGGCCGCGTGACAGCGTTGGCCAGAGACACCACCGCTGCTCACGGAGGATCGGCCCCATGAGATTCCAAGTCCTGGACATCCTGCCGCTGCTGGAGAACCCCGTGACCGGGCGGGTCGTCAGCCCGGCCGACCGATTCGCCCAGGCGCTGGCCAGCGCGCGGTTCGCCGAGGAGGTCGGACTCGACGCGGTGGCGCTGGGGGAGCGGCATGCCGGCCGGTTCCTGTCCGCCGGCGTCACCGTGCTACTGGGCGCGATCGCCGCCAACACCAGCCGGGTCCGCGTGCAGACCGGCGTCTCGGTGCTGTCCATTTTGGACCCGGTGCGGGTCGCCGAGGACTACGCCACCGTGGACCAGCTGTCCCGTGGCCGGCTGGAACTGGTCATCGGCAAGGGAAACGAGGCCAAGCAGCTGCCGCTGTTCAATGTCGAGCCCGGTCAGCAGTGGGACCAGCTGGCCGAGAAGTACGAGCTGCTGCGCCGGCTGTGGCGCGAGGAGAACGTCAGCTGGGAGGGCAAGTACCGGGCCCCGCTGACCGACGCCACCACGCTGCCGCGGCCCTATGCCGGCGCGCCCCGCGTCTGGCACGGCTCGGCGACCACCCTGACCTCGGCCGAGCTCGCGGCCAAGTGGGGCGACCCGCTGTTCAGCGCCAACGCGATCCAGCCGCGGGACAGCTACACCGAGCTGATCGACCACTACCGGGCCGAGTACCGCCGCCACGGCCACGACCCGCGCTACGCCTTCGTCGCCGCCGGGGCCGGCTTTCTGTACCTGGCCGACACCACCCAGGAGGCCAAGGAGCAGTTCGGCCCGGTGTACGAGCAGATCATCGCCATGCTCAACCGGATGAGCGACGGCTCGCGCGGCACCGCGACCCCGTACCGGGACATCGACCACGCCATCGCCGAGGGGCCGGTGCTGGTCGGCAGCCCGCAGCAGGTGATCGAGAAGATCCTCTACTTCCACGAGGCCTACCGGCACGACCTCCAGTCGTTCAGCCTGCCCACGATGCTGCCGCACGAGCAGCAGCTGGGCATGTTGGAGCGGCTGGCCTCGGACGTGATTCCGGTGGTGCGCAAGGAAGCCCCGACCACCCTGTGGACCGACGCCGACCCGTACGGCGGCCGTCCCGCGTTCGCCGGCAGCCAGACGCCGGACGCCGCCGCCGTGGTGGAGGCCGCTAGGCAGGCATGAACCGCTCGAACCAGCCGCCGATCCGGCTCAGGTAGTCGATCACGGTCGGATAGGTCCGGACGCCGTGCCCCTCCTCGGGATACACCACCAGCTCGGACGGCACCCCTTGGGCCACAAGGGCTTGGTGGAACTCTCGGCCCTGGCCCGGCGGTGTGCACCGGTCACGGCCGCCGACCATGGTCAGGCACGGCGTCCGGGCCTTGCTGGCGTGCAGGATCGGGCTGCGGTGGTGCACCTGGTTGTCCGGGCGCTCCGGATCCCCGTCCAGGAACCGGATTCCCCAGCCGGCGATGTTGCTCGTGTAGGTCTGGCTGTACCAGTCGGTCACCGGCGACAGCGGCACCGCCGCCGCGAAGCGGGTGTCCTGCGTGGCCAGCCAGGCCGCCATGAAACCGCCGTAGCTGCCGCCGATCACCCCGAGCCGCGCCGGGTCGGCGATTCCCTGTGCCACCATGGCGTCGACGCCGGCCAGGATGTCGGCGGCGTCGGCGCCGCCCATGTCGCCGAACACCTGCTCGGCAAAGCCCTGCCCGCGGCCGCTGCTGCCGCGCGGATTCGGGTTCAGCACGGCATATCCCTGTGACACCAAGAAAGGCACCCAGCTGAACCGCATGGCCCACTGGTTGCGGAAGGCCCAGATCGGCCCGCCGTGGACGTGCACGACCAGCGGGAACGGCCCGTCACCCTCGGGCCGGCAGAGGATGCCCTCGATCTCCAGGCTGTCCGGCGCGGTCCACGTGACGACCTCGGCCGTGCCGGCGACCGAGCGCAGGAAATCCGTGCCCGGGTGGGCGATCGACGCCAGCACTTCGTCGCCCAGCATCACCTGTTGCGGCAGCGCGTAGTTGTCCCGGATGGCCAGGATCCGGCCGTCCGCCGTGAACGCCCCGTCCGGGTAGAAGCTGTTGCCGCCGCAGTGCGACGACGTGGCCAGCAGCTCCGTCACCGTACCTGTGGGCACGTCGATGATGCCGGCAACGGAGTCCATGTGCCGCAAACCGAAGTACCCCAGCCGGTTGTCGGTGATCCACGCCAGCCGCGTGATGTCTGTGCCAGCCGTGTCCAGCTGCTTGGTACTGCCGGTCGTCGTGTCGTGCAGCAGCACGTCGCCGGCCACCAGCCACCGGTCACTGCACAACGCCTGCGCCACCGCGACATACCGGCCGTCGGGGGAGCCGACCGGCAGTCCAAGTTGGACGTCGCTGGTCAGCAATGTCTTGGTCGCACCGGAAAGCTCGATGCGGGACAGCACCCCGTCGTACCAGTCGTCTTCAGTCGGCCCGGTCGAGGTGATCGCGACGACCGCATCCGGCCCCGACCACCCGGCCTCCCAGCAGTTCAGCCCCTCGGGCGAAACCCTTCCGACCTCTTGACTGTCCACTGTGTACACCCACAGGCTGCGCCAGGCCTGCTCCGGCGGCGTGCCCGTATCGGTCTCCGGATACCAGGCCGGCCGCTCCGCCTTCGCGTAGTCGTTCTGCCCGGATCCCTGCCCGCTGGCCATGTCCGCGCCGACTCCGGCCACACCCAGCAGGATCCGCCGGCTGTCCGGGGACCAGTGCGCCCATTCGACCGTGCCCGGTACCTTCGTCGTCGCCAGCGCTTCGCCGAAATGCCCTTCCGCCAGCAGTTGCAGCTGGAACACGCCCGCCCGGGCCCGATCCGACAGAAACGCCAGCATCCGCCCGTCCGGTGAGAACCTCGGCCAGCAGGCCGATCCACCCCTCGCACTCACCGCCCGCAGCCGGCCGTTCTCCGCCGTGTACACCGCGCTGCGCGGCACCCCTACCAGCTCGTCCAGCACATCCGCCGTCACCACCGCCCGCCGCCCGTCGGGCGAGACGTCCGCCTCACGAATCGCCGACGGCCGCCCGAAGGCCGGCTCGTGCAGCGCGCGCAGGTGCTTCTCCACGGCCTGATACTGGGCGTCCGTCATAGGCACCGATTGTTGTCGCTCCGAGCCCTACGCGCCGCCGGATCCGCCCAAAGTGTCGATCCGGCGGCTCCCGCGGTCACCCCGGCAGCCCGTTGACCCGGATGGGATGCCTGTTCGGTCAGTCGACGAGTTCTCGTTGGGACAGCCGGACTTCCTCGATGTCGAGACGGGCCTGGAGCTGCCGCAGCACGGTGTCGTCGATGCGGTTCTCGTCGCGCAGCCGGACGACGGTGGCGCGCTTGCGGGCGAGCAGGGCGAGGCGCAGGGCGGTGTAGTGCTGGTCGTGGCGCAGCGCCGGCCCGTCGGCGTCGTCCTCGTCGCCGTCGTGGAGCACGTGCAGGTGCTTCTCGAACTCCTTGTTGAGCCGGGCCACGACATCGGGGTCGGTGCCGAGCTCGTCGGCCACCAACGGCATGGCGGCCAGGGCCTCCTCGGTGGCGATCCGCTGGGCCAACCGGCGCTCCGCGGCGACGGCGTTGTCATCGGGCAGGTGGGCCCAGCGCACGACTCGCGGCAGCACGAGACCCTGCCCGACCAACGTGACGATGATGACGCCGGCCGTGACGAACACGATCATGTCGCGACCGGGGAAGGCCGCCCCGCCCACGACCGTGTCGGGCACGGCCAGGGCGGCGGCCAGGGACACCGCGCCGCGGAAACCGGACAGGCCACTGACGATACGGCTGCGATGGCTCATCCGGCGCAGCCGCTGCGACGGCCGCCGGTCGACGGCCCGGATGATGTAGACGCTGACGAACAAGAACACGATCCGCACCGCGACAAGCACCACGCACACCACGCCGACAGTGATCAGCCCGAGGATCAGGTTACCGCTGGCCAGCCCACGCACGGCGGCGTGCGACTCCAACCCGACCAGCACGAACAGCGCCCCGTTGAGCAGGAACGTGGCCAGACCCCAGAAGCCCTGCGACAGCTGACGGGTCTCGGCCCGGCCGATCCGCGGCATCACCTGGCTCATGATCAACCCGGTCGTCACGACGGCCAGCACGCCGGAGGCGTAGATCGCCTCGGCCAGCAGGAAGGCCACGAACGGCGTGAGGATCATCGCCACGTTGCCCAGCAGCGGATCGTCCAGCCGACGGCGGATCGGGATGGTCGCGGCGGCCGTCACGACACCGGCGGCGATCCCGCCGACGTAGGCCACCACGAACAGCCCGCCCACGTGCGGGACGGTGAACTCCTGCTGCCCGACGGTGATCCCCACGGCCAGCGCGAAGATCACCAGCGCGGTGCCGTCGTTGACCAGGCTCTCGGCCCGCAACGTGGTGATCAGCCGACGCGGCAGCATCCGAGCCAGCACGCCGACGGCCGTCGCATCGGTCGGCGCGACCGCCGCGCCGAGCACCCACGCCGGCCCCCACTCCATGCCCAGCCAATGCGCGGCCGCCGCCACCGCGCCGGCCGTGACGACCACCAGCACCGTGCTGACCAGCACAATCCCGCGCAGGTTGTTGCGGATCTCGCGCAGCGACGTGGACAGGCTCTCCCAGTAGAGCAACGCCGGCAGGAAGAGCAGCAACACCACCTCGGACGGCAGCTGCACGTTCAGCACATCGGGCACGAACCCCAGCAGCACACCGCACGCCAGCAGCACGACCGGCGGGGCGACGCGGAAGCGCTGCGCCACCACGCCCGACACCAACACCGCAACACCCAGCGCCACCACGAGTTCAAGACCGAGCACGTCGACCTCCTTCGACCGCGGTAATCATGCCGCCTGTCGACGCGTTCGGTGCACTGTGGAGTGTTACGGACGGGAAGCGGTGCTTGCCCTTGGAGTCAGCCGCGGCGGCAGGAGCCGGGTTTCCGGCTGCGTGCTGCCGGTGATCTGCCGGATGACCATCTCCACGGCCAGCCGGCCAAGCTCCGCCGCCGGGATCGACACCGTCGTCAGCGGCACCGCGCCGGAGGTCGCCGCGGTGTCCGAGCAGACGGCCACGACCGACATGTCGGCCGGCACGCGCAGCCCGCGCCGGTGCAGCTCGGCCAGCACGATCGGCAGCGCACTCTCGTTGTGCACCACCAAGGCTGTCGGCTCCAACCGCAGCAACGCGTCCAGGCAGTCGCGGACGGCGTCGTAGTTGTGCCCGCACGGCCGCGCGCGGAACAGCATGCCGTGGGCCTGCGCGGAGTCGGTGAGGCCGCGCAGGAACCGGAACGCCGAGTTGACGCCGCGCTGGTACACGGCCGGCGCCGGTCCGACCAT
Organism: Kutzneria chonburiensis; assembly: GCF_028622115.1. Taxonomy (NCBI): domain Bacteria; kingdom Bacillati; phylum Actinomycetota; class Actinomycetes; order Pseudonocardiales; family Pseudonocardiaceae; genus Kutzneria; species Kutzneria chonburiensis. The sequence goes on along the minus strand of NZ_CP097263.1, from coordinate 2,605,075 downwards.
GCCGATCGACCGGTGCCCGAGGTCGACCAGATGCTCGACGCAGCGCTCGCCGGCCGCCGTGTAGTCCAGGTCCACGCTGGTCAGGCCGGTCGGCTGGCTCGGAGTGCCGATCAACACCACCGGGCGGCCCAGCGCCAGCAGCGTCGGCAGCCGGGGATCAGCCGCCTCCACGTCCAACACGATCATCGCGTCGGCCAGCGCCGAGGAGATGACCCGGCGCAGCGCGGTCGGCCCCTCATCCTTGGTCAGCAGCAACAGGTCCTGGTCGTGATCGCGGGCCGCGGATGCCACCGCCGCCACGAAATCCATCACCGTCAGGTCCTCGCGCAGCGGCGCCACCAGGGCCAGCACATTGGTGCGGCTGCTGGCCAGCGAGCGGGCGCCGGCGTGCGGGTGATAGCCCAGCCTGCGGATGCTCTGCTCCACCACCCGTCGGGTCTGCGGCGAGATCGACCGCTTCCCGCTGAGCACGTACGACACCGTGCTCGGCGCGACGCCGGCCGCCCGTGCGACATCGATGATGGTCACCACGGAAATTTGTCCCCTCGCAAAGGTTGGAGCGCATCGACAACGTTATCGACGCTAGAACACACGATCGTGCCTGTGCAAGAAGCAATTCGCCGGCTTCGAAACATTCGGAAACCGCCCACTGCAAACGGTTGTCGAATTCGTCGAACGGGCACGTCAGATGGCTCTGAATCGATACCGTACAGCGTGTTTATCGGCATGCCGACACACAATTGCGCTGTGTTACCCACTCATTTCAATTCGCAGTCGAACCCGGTCGTGTTCGAACCGGTTCAGTGCGTCCCACACGGCTGGCCGGCCGATATTCGGTGGCGGCGCGGCCGTAGCCTGATCATGTGCCCGAGACCAGCCAGCGGCGGCCATGAGACGCCGAGACCGCCAGTTCCACGTCAACGAGGTCCGCCGCGGCCGCGACACCTACCGCGTGATCCACCCGGCCCGCCCGATCGCCCATGGCGCGATGTACGAAGCCGGCTGGGGCGTCGAGATGTACGTGAACAAGGCCGCCACGGTCGACTTCGCCCTGGCCTGGTGGCTCGCCGCACGCTCGCCGCACAGCCTGGTGTACCTACCGCTGCGCTCCAGCGCCTGCGACCCGGAGGTCCGTTACCTCGGCCGCCGCCTCGATCTCGTGTTCCTGCACCACACCCTGAAGTTCCCCACCGCGCAATGGAAAGACGTGCGGGCTCGGCTCACGCCGACCGGGCTGCAGAAGGTGGAGCTGCCGGCCACGCCGTTCCGCACTGTCGAGCGCGCGGAGCACGAGCGGTCATGGCGGCGCGGCTTCAAGGATCACCTGCGCTACGACTTCGCTGCCGACACCCTGTTCGTCGTCGGCAGCCGCCAGGGCTACGAGCTCGGCAGCAAAACCTTCGTCGACCTTGTCGAACAAGGGCCGGCAGAGCTCGCAACGGCGCCCGATGCCCACGTCTGCGGCGAACTCGACCTCGGCGTGTGCTCAGGCAGCGGGCCGATCTGGAAGCGCCGCGATGCCCCACTGCGCCTGCATGTGGTGGCCTGCAACGATCACTGGTGAGGCCGGAACTCCGGTGCCCGGCGGGCGTCGGCGACGCGTTCGAAGGCCGCGGCCAGGGCCAGCAGCCGCGTGTCGGCGTTCTTCTCGGCCATGAACGACACACCGACCGGCAATGCGCCGACGAACCCCGCCGGCACGGTGATGTTCGGATAGCCGGCGACGGCTGCTGGCGTCGAGGACCCGACGCCCTCCACGTCGCCGACCGCGTAGTCGATGAGCCAGGCCGGTGCGTTGGTCGGCGCGATGATCGCGTCCAGACCTTCGCCGGTGATCAGACCGTCTATATAGCCCCGCGCGAGTTCGGTGGCCGTGGCTCGCTGCTGGCGGTAGGTCGGATCGGTGGTCGGCGGGGCGGCCTTGGCCTGCTCGAACAGCTCCTGCCCGAACTTCGACAGTTCGACGGGATCGTTGCGGTTGAAGGTGATCAGCTCGTCCAGGGTCTGCGGCACACCCGGCCGTGTGGCGAGATAGGCGTGCAGGTCACGCTTGAACTCGGCGATCAGCGCCGGCCATTCGTTGTCGCCGATCGTGTCCTGGTCGGCCGGCGGCACGTTGACCAGGATCGCGCCGGCCCGGCCGAGCGTGTCCAGCGTCTGCTGCCACACGTCGCCGGTGCCGTCGATCGTCCACACCCCGATTCGTCTACCCCGCAACGACATCTCGGCCGGCCGGAAATCCCGGCCGGCCAGGACCGACAGCGTGATCGCGGCATCGACGACGTGCCGCGCGAACGGGCCGGCGGTGTCCGGCTCGTGCGAGATCGGCACGATGCCACGGCCGTCGATCACACCCAGCGACGGCTTCAGCCCGACGATGCCGTTCACGCCGCCGGGCGAGACGATCGAGCCGTCGGTCTCGGTGCCGATCGACACCTGGGCCAGCGACGCCGCCACCGCGACCGCCGACCCCGACGAGGACCCACTCGGATTCCGGTCCAGCACATGGGGATTGCTCGTCTGGCCGCCGACCGCCGACCAGCCCGAAGTCGGCTTGGTCGACCGGAAGTTGGCCCACTCCGACAGATTCGTCTTGCCCAGGATCACCGCGCCCGCGTCACGCAGCCGTCGCACCAGCGGGGCGTCCGCGGTCGCGTTGGCCGCCACCAACGCCCGTGAACCGGCGGTGGTCGGCAGGTCGTGGGTGTCGATGTTGTCCTTGAGCAGCACGGGAATCCCGTCCATCGGGCCCAGCGTGCGGCCGCCTCGGCGGCGCTCGTCGGACGCCCGGGCCTGGTCGACGGCCGTCGGGTCCAGGAACAGGATGGAGTTCAGTTTCGGCTCGAGCTCGCGAATTCGGGCCAGGTACGCCTCGGTGAGATCGACCGCGGTGATCGTGCCGTCGGCCATACGGGCTTGCAGGTCCGGGATCGTTGCCGCGTCGAGGTTCACGTGATCAGCGTAGGGCGAAAACGCCGCAGGGCCGACCGCTGCGCGGTCGGCCCTGCGGTTTGTGAGGATCAGACGTCGAAGCGGTCCAGGTCCATGACCTTGGCCCACGCCTTCACGAAGTCCGCGACGAACTTGTCCTTGGCGTCGTCGGAGGCGTACACCTCGGCCAGCGCGCGCAGCTCGGAGTTGGAGCCGAACAGCAGGTCGACCCGGCTGCCGTTCCACTTGACCGCGCCACTGGCGTCGACACCCTCGTAGGTCTCCTCGTCGGAGCCCTTGCGCCACTGCACGCCCATGTCGAGCAGGTTCACGAAGAAGTCGTTGGTCAGCGTGCCGACGTTCGACGTGAACACCCCCAGCTGCGACTGCTGGAAGTTGGCGCCCAGCACCCGCAGGCCGCCGACCAGCACGGTCATCTCGGGCGCGCTCAGCGTGAGCAGGTTGGCCCGGTCGACCAGCAGGTACTCGGACGGCAGCCGGAGGCCCTTGCCGCGGTAGTTGCGGAAACCGTCGGCGGCGGGCTCGAGGGCGGCGAACGACTCGACGTCGGTCTGCTCCGCCGTCGCGTCGGTGCGGCCCGGCGTGAACGGCACCGTCACGTCGTGACCGGCGGCCTTCGCGGCCTGCTCGACCGCGGCGACACCGCCCAGCACGATCAGGTCGGCCAGCGAGACCTTCTTGCCACCGGCCTGGAACGCCGACTGCACGCCCTCCAGGGCCCGCAGCACCTGAGCCAGCGCGTCGGGCTCGTTGACCTCCCAGGTGCGCTGCGGCTCAAGGCGGATGCGCGCGCCGTTGGCGCCACCGCGCTTGTCGCTGCCGCGGAACGTGGAAGCGGACGCCCACGCCACCGACACCAGCTGCGACACCGACAGGCCGGTGCCGAGGATCTGCGCCTTGAGCGCGGCGATGTCGGCGTCGTTGACCAGCTCGTGGTCGACGGCCGGCACGCGGTCCTGCCAGATCAGCTCTTCCTGCGGCACCAGCGGGCCGAGGTAGCGCTGGATCGGGCCCATGTCGCGGTGCGTCAGCTTGAACCAGGCGCGGGCGAACGCGTCCGCGAACTGGTCGGGGTTCTCGTGGAAACGCTTGGAGATCGGCCCGTAGATCGGGTCGAAGCGCAGCGCCAGGTCGGTGGTGAGCATCGTGGGCGTGCGGTTGAGCTCACCGGTCTCCGGGTCGGGGAAGGTGTTCGCGCCCGCGCCGTCCTTCGGCCGCCACTGGTTGGCGCCGGCGGGGGACTGGAACAGCTCCCAGTCGTAGCCGAAGAGGTTGTCGAAGAAGCCGTTGCTCCACTGCGTCGGCGTGGCGGTCCAGCTGACCTCAAGGCCGGAGGTGATCGCGTCGCGGCCCTTGCCGCTGCCGTGCGCGTTGCGCCAGCCGAGGCCCTGCTCCTCCAGCGGCGCGCCCTCCGGCTCCGGGCCGACGTTGGCGTCGGCGTCAGCGGCGCCGTGGGTCTTGCCGAAGGTGTGGCCGCCGGCGATCAGCGCGACGGTCTCCTCGTCGTTCATCGCCATCCGGCCGAACGTCTCGCGGATGTCGCGGGCCGAGGCCAGCGGGTCCGGGTTGCCGTTGGGGCCCTCCGGGTTGACGTAGATCAGGCCCATCTGCACGGCGGCAAGGGGCTGCTCGAGGTCGCGGTCGCCGGTGTAGCGCTCGTCGCCCAGCCAGGTGGTCTCCGGACCCCAGTACACGTCCTCGTCCGGCTCCCACACGTCGGCGCGGCCGCCGGCGAAGCCGAACGTCGTGAAGCCCATGCTCTCCAGCGCGCGGTTGCCCGCGAAGATCATCAGGTCGGCCCAGGAGATCGACTTGCCGTACTTCTGCTTGACCGGCCACAGCAGGCGGCGGGCCTTGTCCAGGTTGGCGTTGTCCGGCCAGCTGTTCAGCGGCGCGAACCGCTGCATGCCGGCGCCCGCGCCACCGCGGCCGTCGTGCGTGCGGTACGTGCCGGCGCTGTGCCAGGCCATACGGATCATCAGGCCGCCGTAGTGGCCGAAGTCGGCCGGCCACCAGTCCTGCGAGGTGGTGATGACCGCGTCCACGTCGCGGGCCAGCTCGTCCAGGTCGACCGTGGCGAACGCGGCCGCGTAGTCGAACTCCTCGCCCATCGGGTTGGCGACGGCCGGGTGCTTGCGCAGAATCTTCAGGTTCAGCTGGTTGGGCCACCAGTCGCTGTTCACGCCGCCCTCGGTGGGGTGCTTGAACCGCCCGGTGACCGGGCACCCGCCGGCGCTGAGATCGTTCATTTCTCCAACGACGGCGTCGGGCTTGTCAGACACGGGAATCCTTCCGGAACGTGAGATACGGCGTGTTATGGGCGCGGTGCCGAGGCACAGTCCGCACACTGCCCCCAGTAGGTGACCTCGGCCTCGTCGATCGTGAATCCGTGATCGTCCGAGGCGGTCAGGCAGGGTGCGGCGCCGACCGCGCAGTCCGCGTCGGCGATCACGCCGCACGATCGGCACACGACATGGTGGTGGTTGTCCCGGACCCGGGACTCGTAGCGGGCCACGTGGCCGGCCGGTTGGATGCGCCGGACCAGGTTGGCCGTGGTGAGGACTTTGAGCACGTCATAGATGGCCTGGTGGGAGACCTCGGCCAGGTCCCGCCGGACGGTGGTGAGAATCGTGTCCGTGTCGGCGTGGGGGAGGGCGTGCACCGCGGACAGCACCGCCACGCGGGGCCTCGTCACCCGCAGCGCGGCCCCGCGCAGCATCCGCTCGTAGTCCGAGGAGGTGGGCACCGCGGCAGTCTGGCGGATAATCTGGAATCAATCAAGTTTTTGGGGTGTTCTGGCTGGTGGGCTGGCGTGTCGGGTTGGCGGGGTCGCCCGTGGTTGGGTCTGTGCGGCGTTCAAGATCCACATCTTGCCATGGGTGGGTGGGGTTGGTTTGGGTGGGGGGATTAATTCGGGGTGGTCGCGTGGATTTGGTGTGGAGCCTCTGCGCGATGGCCCAAGGGCTAAAAGCGGGCAGGACGAGCCTGCCCTTGGCTTGTCAATTGTACGCCATCGCGCCCCTCCACACAAAATCCACGCGACTGGTTAGAGTTGCCGTGTTGCGGTGTGACGGGGAGAAAGAAAAGCCTTTCCGTCGGACGGGATTCACCCGTTAGGGATTCGTGTTCGATCTTGTGTTCGAGTATTCTCAAAGGTATGGAACTCACCCGCGAGATTGAGAGCATGGAACCCACTGGGGCCATGTTCGATCTGGTGGTGGGTGTGGATCCGGCGAGCCTGACGCAAGAAGATCTGGTCAATTTTGTGGGGGTGGCCCGGAAGGTGCGGGCGGTGTGTGAATGGGCCGAACATGAGGCCCTCAACCACATCGACGACCTCACCGAATTGGCGATGGCCACGAAGGTCTCGGAGCCGGCCCTGGCCCGGTCGCAAGAGGTCGCCGCCGCCCTGGAGACTCACCCTGCGCTGGCGGAGCGGTTCCGCCGGGGCGAGATCGACCTCGCCCGGTTCGCGGCGGTCCACGAGCGGACCCGCCACCTCGCCGACCCGGCCCAGGTCGCCGACGTCGACCAGGCCCTGGCCGAGCAGGCCGGTGGTATGACCCGGACTCAGGTGTGTCGCAAGGCCACCGCGCTGGTCGCCAAGGCCGACCCCGATGGCCACGAGCAGCGCTGCCACAAGGCCAAGGACGACCGGCAGGTCGGACTCTCGGCCTTGCCCGACGGTATGGCCAAGCTGACCTGGATCCTCCCGGCTGCTGAGGCTCACCAGCTGTTCCAGCAGATCTGCGCCGACGCCAAGTCCCTCCCGAAGGACGACCGCACCACCGACCAGAAAAGCTCCGATGTGCTCTGGGACCGCTTGCGGGGCAAGCACACCACCTGGAACGTCCGCACCTTCGTCACCATCTCCATGGAGACCCTGCTCGGCCTCACCAACGACCCCGGCCAGCTCGCCGGCTACGGCCCCATCGCGGCCGAGGCAGCACGGGAACTGGCCATGCACGGCCCATTCCGAGGGCTCCTGCTGGATGAGTACCAGCAGATCTCCGCGATCAGCACCGACACCTACCGGCCCACGGCGCTGATGAAGGAGACGTCCGTTGCTCGGGCCGGCGGGACCTGCACCGCCCCCGGCTGCACCCTGCCCATCCAGGAACACGACCACATCACCCCCTGGCCAGAGGGCCCCACAGAGGCGACCAACCTGCAAGGGCTCTGCACCTGGCACCACCACCGCAAACACGACAACTACACAGTGACTCAGGATTCAGATGGCACCACCCACTGGATCACCCCGGCCGGCCGCCACCACACCACCCGCCCCATGCGGCACTAACCGGGGAACGGGCACCGGGAAAAGGACTTCCCACAGCCACCACAAAAAGGGCGCACAGCGGGAGTCAAAACCCAGCCACCGCCATTCCCGCCACACCCCCGCCGCCAACTCCCGAATTGGGTCGATTTTGTGTGGAGGGGCGCGATGGCGTACAATTGACAGGGCAAAGGGCAGGCTTCGCCTGCCCTTAATCAGCCCTTTGTGCCATCGCGCAGAGGCTCCACACCAAATCGACCCATAAACCGAAGAACCCCCGGAAAACTACGCAGCACGCGCACCAAACCCAACCCCAGCAAAGGGCGGGCGGGCGGGCCACCCAATCCAACCCAACCGCCGCCATCCCGCCACACCAAATCGACCCATAAACCAAACAACCCCACCCCAGACGCCAAACAACCCCACCAAACCCAACCCGCCGCTCCAACCTACCACCGACCCGCCCTGCCCATCCTCCCCTCATCCGATGAGCCCCTTCGCGAGCGTACCCCACCTTTTACTCCATTCAGTGGGCAACCCCGCACCATCGAATCATATAGCCTCATCTCCGCAGTGCGACCGAATTGTCGCGCATTTCGGAGGGAATTATGCGTGGTGCGTTGGCCATTGCCGGCCTCGTCCTGTCGTTGTTCACACCCGTGACCGATTCGCAGACTTCGTCGCCGCCGCCCGGAAAGATCACGCTCGATATCAAAACGATCAACGGCTCCGGCTGCCCGGCCGGCACCGCGGACGCCGCGGCCGTCGTCTCCGAGGACAACACCTCGTTCACGGTGACCTACAACAACTTCGTCGCCCGCACCGGCGCCGGGGCCTCGGCCGTCGACCAGCGCAAGAACTGCCAGATCAACGTTCTCGTCCACGTCCCGCAGGGCTTCACCTACGCCGTCGCCGAGGCCGACTACTCCGGCTTCGCCCACCTCGCCGCCGGCGCCACCGCCCTGGAACAGGCCAACTACTACTTCGCCGGCACCGCGGCAACGGCCCGGGTGCCGCACAGCCTGACCGGTCCGTTCGACGGCCAGTGGCACAACCAGGATGTCGCCGACGTCGCCACCCTGGTGTACGCCCCGTGCGGCGTCGACCGAAACCTCAACATCAACGCCGAGCTCCGCACCAGCACCACCGACAAGAGCGCCGGCAGCTTCATCGAGATGGACACCTCGCACGCCAGCGTCAACACCACCTACCAGTTCGCCTGGAAGCAGTGCTGACCATCGAGGCCACGGGATAATCCGCCCGAACGCCGGCCAGGCGACGGTTCCCCCAGACCGTCACCTGGCCGGCAGGCGCATACCCGCCCGAACCCGCGTATCCAACCGTTAAAAGCATCCGCCTGACCGAACGAGCACCCTTTGGGGGCGGATTACCGGACGTTGTCGGCCCCTGGCGGGCGACGTTCGCACGGCCGCGAAATAATCCGGCCGTGGCGGAGAGTTCGGAGCGGCACGCCGGTTGGCTGGAGCTGTTCTACGACCTGTTGTTCGTGGTGCTGATCGCGCAGCTGGCGCATTCCGTTGTGGCGGATCCGGGCTGGGAGTCGGGGCTGCGGCTGCTGGTGTTGTTCCTGCCGGCGTGGTGGGTGTGGGTGGGCTCGACGATCTACACGAACCTCACGGCGGAGGTGGGCGCGGAGCGCCGCCTGGACGTGCTGGGCCAGATGGCGATCGTGCTGGTGATGGCGGCGTCGGCGGAGCAGGCGGCGGAAGGGCATCCTGCGCTGTTTGCCGGCGCCTACGCGGCGTCGAGGCTGGCGGTGCTGGCGTTCCGGATTCTCGCGGGACGGAAGTGGCCGGCGGGTGGCTCGAACTGGCCGCTCATCGTGTCGGCGGCGCTGTGGACGGGCTCGATCTGGCTGGAGCCGCCATGGGCCTACGTGCCGTGGTTCGCTGGCCTGGTGATCGAGGTGTACGGCGTCTTGCGCCGTCGTGGCGGCTCGTCGATCAGGGAGCGGCTGATCGCGGGGCGGATCGCGCTGACCCATCTCGTGGAACGCTTCGGCGGCTTCATGATCATCGTGTTCGGCGAGGGGATCGCCCAGATCGTCGCGGCGGTCGCCGGCGCGCACGGCACACCGCTCGCGGTGATCACGGGCCTGGCGGCGTTCTCCGTGCTGGCGATGCTGTGGTGGCTGTACTTCGACTACGGGTCGGCGGTGGCGGAGAAGACGATGAGCGCCCGCCGCGCCGAGTCGTACCGGCTGACGGTGCAGATCTTCGTGATCGGGCACTTCCTGCCGGTGGTGGCACTGGTGGCCTTTGCCGCCGGCCTGAACGGACTTGTCACGGCCGGCGCGGAGGGTCACGACGCCGGCGAAATCCTCCGGCTGTGCGCCGCCGCGATGGCCGTCTACCTGATCAACAACGCCGTCGTCGGACGGCTGGCCATGCGCTACTCGGTCCGGCGCGTCCTCGGCTGGCTCATGCCCAACCTGATCATGCTGACCGCCCTGACGATCTTCGCCGACGAGCTGCCGCCGGCGGTCGCCCTGTTCCTGGTGACGCTGGTGCTGACGGCCGAAACCCTGCCGCGGGCCAAGCGAACCGCCCGGGAGTCAGCCGCCCAGGAGGGGTAGATAACCCAAGCGCTGCCCGGCCGCATTCGGGTGGAACGACCCCGACACGTTCGGGAACATCACGCCGTTGATCCACGCGTCGTCAGCGCAGTACCCATGCCCGGCAAACGCCGGCCGGGCGTCCACAAAGGTCGCCCCCGCCTGAGAAGCCCGATCCCGCATCACCTCGGCCAGCTGGTCCGCGCCCTCGTTCAACGCCTGCCGCTTGGTCCGGCTCAACGAACACGGGCCGTCCTCCTCGACCACGTGCGGATAACCCAGGACCATCACCCGCGCATTCGGCGCATGAGCGTGAATCGCCTGGAACATCGAAGACAGGTTCCCGCCGAGCGGCCCGTTCACGACTCCCTCGGCCTGGTGCACCCGATCGACGCAAGCGTCATCGCCGCTGAGCACGCACGTCGTCATCACGTCCGAGAACCCGACATCCGTGCCGCCGACCGTGATGCTCACGAGCGACGTCGCCGGCGTCAGGTCCCCCAGCTGCGACTCGACGACGTCGGCGGTGCTGGCCCCGCTGCATGCCTCGAAGTGCGCGTTGACCAGGTCGTGCTGCGCCGCGTACAGGCTGGGGTAGGCGGCCGGGCTCCGTCCACACTGGCCGCTGGAGCCGACGGTTCCCACCCCGGCCGCATACGAGTCGCCCAACGCCACGTACTCGGGCGCGAACGAGCCCTGCGTGTTCGCCACCAACAACGACCCGATCAGCAACGCCGTCATCGCAGCCATGGAATGTGAGTACCACACACCATGTCGGCCGATCTGACGAACCATCCGATCGTGCGGGAAGGGCTCATAGTCAGGTTCTCGGCCCGATGGCGTCGAACGTGGTCACTCCGACTGCTCGTGGACCATGTACTGGGCATACCACGAAGGCCAGTCCGCGTCCTCATGACCGAGCTGCTTCTCGTGCTCGCCGTGGGCCGCGGCGGCCCGCCGCAGCGCCTCGGCCAGCTCGGCCGCGTTCTCGTACGTCGCGCTCATGGTCACTCCCGTCCGGGCAGGCGGGTGGTGATCTCCTGGAGGACCCACTCGTTGCCGTCGGGGTCGCTGAACCGCGCGAACGAGGAGTAGCTGCGACGCTCCGGGTCCGGGCCCTCGACGTCCTTCTCGCCGTTGGCGTGGTGGAAGACGCCGTCGGCGTCGTGGAACACCTCGCTGACCTCGATGCCCCGGTCGACGAGCTCGGCACGGGCCTTCTCGACGTCGCTGACGATCAGGTGCAGGCCCTGGGCGGTGCCGGGCTGCGCGCCACTGATCTTGGACCCGAAGATGACCGAGGCGGCCGAGCCGGGCGGGGTCAGCTGGATGACGCGGAAGCCGTCCTTGCCGGGGAAGTCGGCGTCCTCGCGCCAGCCCAGCCGGGTGTAGAAGGCCTTGGCCCGGTCCACGTCGGAAACCGGCAGGACCACAACCTCGAGCTTCATGTCCATCGTCGAACTCCCTGACTCGGGGCCGTCTCGTGACGACCGCTGGACCAAGGGTGCGCTCCGGACCCGGCCGCTCGAACCCGTGGAACACCCTGGTGTGCGCGACCCCAGGGTCCCAGTGCCCTAGTCCTCCAGCACGCGCCTGAGCAGATCCCGCAGGTTTTGGCGCTGTTCGTGGCTCAGTTTGGCCAGGGGATCCCGGGCGAACGGCATGTTGGCCTCGAGATCGGCGATCACGGCCAGGCCGGCCTCGGTGGCGGCGACGAGCTTGCCGCGGCGGTCCTCCGGGTTGGGACGGCGTTCCAACAGGCCGGACTCGGCCAGCTTGTCCACAATCGGCGTGACGTTGGAGGGCTCGGACTGGAGGGTCTCGGCGATGCGGCGCATGGGCACCGGTGCGCGGGCGGCGCGCAGGGCCTTGGCCTGGGTCGCGGTCAGCCCGTGCCGGGCGGCCGCGGCCTGGGCTTCGACCATGTAGCGGCGGGTGACGGCGGCGATAAGGCCGACCGCCTCGGCGGTTGTGTCCAGGGCCACGTCCTCCTCCAGGTAGTTATGGAGCATAATGGTTATGGAAGATAACTAGTAGAGAGTAGGCGACATGACCGACACCGTGCTCATCACGGGTACATCCTCCGGCATCGGCCTGACCACGGCGATCGCCGCCGCCAAGGCCGGCTGGCGGGTCGTCGCGACCATGCGCGACACCGGCAAGGCGACCGCCCTGCGCGAGGCCGCCGCCACCGCCGGTGTCACCGACCTGATCGACGTCCGCGCGCTGGACGTCACCGACGCCGAGGGTGCGGCGGCCTGCGTGGACGGCGTGGTCCAGGACTACGGCCGGCTCGACGCCGTGATCAACAACGCCGGCGCGGGCCACCTCGGCACGCTGGAGCAGGGTTCGATCGACGACGTCCGAAACGTGTTCGAGGTCAACTTCTTCGGCGTGCTCAACGTGACCAAGCCGGCCCTGCCGCACCTGCGCGCCTCGGCCGGGCGGCTGCTGGCCATCACCAGCGTCGGCGGCGTCATCGGCCAGCCGTTCAACGAGTCCTACTGTGCCGCCAAGTTCGCCGTCGAGGGCTTCTACGAGTCCCTCGCGCCGCTCGCCGCCGCGCACGGCGTGCGCGTCACCGTGGTCGAGCCCGGCGCGGTGGCCAGTGAGTTCATCAGCAACGTCGGCTACGACCCGGCGCAGGAGGAGGCGTTCGGCCCGTACGCACCGCAGTTGCGCAGCTACCTGGCCCGCACCGCCGGCGCCTTCGCCAACGCTCAGACCTCCGAGCAGGCCGCGGACGCCATCGTCGCCGCGCTGACCGACGACAAGCCGCCGTTCCGCGTGCAGACCTCCGACGTCGCCCGCGGCTTCAACGGACTCAAGCTGGCCGACCTCGACGGCTCGGCGGTGCAGAACCTGACGGAGACCTGGATCTCCTGAACCTTGCGGAAGTGACGGACCGTCGGGTCTACTGTGTCAGCGATCTACGTGAGGAGGTGCACCCGGATGACCGGCGACGGAAGTAGTCCCCGCAGCGCGGCGACCCGGGTGCAGTTCACGTAGTCCCGGGGCGGTCGCGCCTGCGACCATGTCCGCCCCAGTGACAGGACCGCTCTCATGGTTCGTACCTTTTCGGCGCAGCTGCGCCCTTTCTCCGCGTCAAGGCCCCATCGGGGCGTGATCGACCTGGTCGTGCTGGTCGGCGCGGCCGGGCTGGTGTGGGTCGTCGTGCGCCTGTGGCACGGCGTCACCGTGCCGTTCGACCAGACCACGGCACCGTCCACAGTGTCCACCGATCCGGCCGAACTTCCGTACTACGCGGCGAGATCGCTGCTGCGGATGTTCGCCGCGCTGGCACTGTCGGTGGTGTTCACGCTGGTCTACGCGACGGCGGCGGCCCGGCTGCGCCGGGCCGAGAAGGTGCTGCTGCCGGTGTTGGACATCCTGCAGTCGGTGCCCATCCTGGGATTCCTCTCGGTGACCATCACCGGCTTCATCGCGCTGTTCCCGGGCTCGCAGCTGGGGCTGGAGTGCGCGTCGGTGTTCGCGATCTTCACGTCGCAGGCGTGGAACATGACCTTCGCGTTCTACCAGTCGCTGGTGTCCCAGCCGCGCGACCTGGACGAGGCGTCGCGGCTGCTGCGGCTGTCCAAGTGGCAGCGGTTCTGGCGGGTGGACGTGCCCGGCGGCATGATCCCGCTGGTCTGGAACGGCATGATGAGCTTCGGCGGCGGCTGGTTCTTCCTGGTCGCGTCCGAGGCGCTGAGCGTGAACAACCACAGCTATGCGCTGCCCGGCATCGGCGCGTACGTGGCCAGCGCGACGGCCAACGCCGAGCTGGGCCGGGTGCTGCTGGCCATCGGTGTGATGATCGTGCTGGTGGTCGGCGTGAACGTGCTGTTCTGGCGGCCGCTGACGGCGTGGGCCGAGCGGTTCCGGGTCGAGGACTCGGAATCCGCGCAGGCACCGCGCAGCCTGGTGCTGGATCTGTTGCGGCGGTCCCGGATTCCACGTCTGCTGGGCCGGGCGCTTGGCTGGCTGGTGGCGCCGATCGACCGGGCGATGGCGATCTTCGGCCTGGCCGAGCACCCGCTGCGGGTCTCGCCGGTGAAACGCCGCATCGGCGACGTGGTGTTCGGCATCGCGGTCCTGCTGGCTGTCGTTTATGGACTGTCCACAATGGTCACGTTCATTGCCGAAACGGCCGGCTTCGCCGAGGTGGGCCAGGTGTTGCTGCTCGGGCTGGTCACGTTCGGCCGGGTGCTGCTGCTGGTGGCCGTGGCGACCGTGGTCTGGGTGCCCGTAGGGGTGTGGATCGGGCTGAACCCGCGGATCTCCCGGCTGGCCCAGCCGATCGTGCAGGTGCTCGCGTCGTTCCCGGCCAACTTCCTGTTCCCGCTGGTCACCGGCGTGCTGGTGGCGACCGGGATCAGCCTGGACTGGGGCGGCATCGTGCTGATGGCGCTGGGCGCGCAGTGGTACATCCTGTTCAACGTCATCGCCGGGGCCAGTGCCATCCCCAACGACCTGCGCGAGGCCGCGGCCAACCTGCGGCTGCCGCGAATCCTGTGGTGGCGCAAGCTGATCCTGCCGGCGATTTTCGCCAGCTATGTCACCGGCGGCATCACCGCGGCCGGCGGCGCGTGGAACGCCTCCATCGTCGCCGAGGTGGTCAGCTACGGCTCGACCACGCTGACCGCGACCGGCCTCGGCGCGTACATCGCGCAGGCCACCGGCGCCGGCGACGCGGCGCACATCCTCATCGGCGTCGCGGTGATGAGCCTCTACGTCGTCGGCCTCAACCGCCTGTTCTGGCGGCGTCTCTACGCCATCGCCGAGCGCCGCTTCAGCCTCTAGGAGTTTCCCGTGCAGGACAGCCTGATCACCGTGGAGAAAGTCAGCAAGAGCTTCGACGGGCGGCCGGTGCTCGACGAGATCACGCTTGAGCTCAAAGCCGGTGAGATCGTCGCGCTGCTGGGCCGTTCCGGTTCCGGCAAGTCGACGCTGCTGCGCACCATCGCTGGCCTGATCCCGCCGACCCACGGCACCGTCCGCTACCGCGGCCAGGAGCTCAACGGCGCGAACCCCGGCACGGCAATGGTGTTCCAGTCGTTCGCGCTGATGCCGTGGCTGACCGTGCTGGACAATGTCGAGCTCGGCCTTGCGGCGCAGGGCGTTCCGGCAAAGCCGCGACGGGAGCGGGCGCTGGCCGCCATCGACCTGATCGGCCTGGACGGCTTCGAGTCGGCCTATCCCAAGGAGTTGTCCGGTGGTATGCGGCAGCGGGTCGGCTTCGCGCGGGCGCTCGTGCTGGAGCCGGACGTGCTGCTGATGGACGAGCCGTTCTCCGCACTGGACGTGCTGACCGCGGAGAACCTCCGTAACGAGCTCATGTCGTTGTGGGCCGGGCAGAAGTTCCCGACCAAGGCGGTGTGCATCGTCACGCACAACATCGAGGAGGCCGTGCTGCTGGCGGACCGGGTGATCGTGCTCGGCGCCAACCCCGGCCACATTCGCGCCGAGGTGCCCGTCGACCTGGATCGTCCGCGCGACCGCAAGTCGCCGACTTTCGCGGCGCTGGTGGACAAGCTGTACGACCTGCTCACCGGCCGCGAACCCGATCGTCCCGAGCCGGCCGAGGCCACGCCCACGGCGCGGCCGCTGCCGGCGGTGTCGGTCGGTGGTCTCGCCGGTCTGGTCGAGATCGTCCACGCCCGCGGCGGTCGGGTCGACCTGCCCGATATCGCCGCGGACCTGAACTTCGAGATCGACGACCTGCTGCCGCTGGTCGATGCCGCGACCATGCTCGGGCTGGTCGAGGTGACCGGCGGCGACCTCGCGCTGACCGGCGTCGGCAAGGACTTCACCACCGCGGACATCCAGCGCAGCAAGGAGTTGTTCGCCGCGCAGGCCCGCGACCGGGCCCCGCTCGTCCGGACGATCTGCCGGGCCTTGGCTCGTGCCGACGGTCACCTGCGGGCCGGGTTCTTCCTTGACGTGCTGCGGAGAGGCTTCGCCGCGGCCGATGCCCAGCAGCAGCTGGACATCGCGGTCGACTGGGGCCGCTACGGGGAGCTGTTCGACTACGACGCCGGGACCGACCAGCTGACGGCCGACCCGGCGGCGAAGTTGGTGGCGTGAAAGGGAAGGCCGCCCGTTCGAAGGTCAGCCGTCGATGGAGTACGAGTCGCCGCAGACCTTCCAGTTCAGCGGCGGGTCGCCGCCCTGGGCCGGGGTCCTGGCGTTGCGCATGGCCGTGGCCCGGATGCCGCCGAACGAGGTGCCGTCGCCGCCCGGGCCGTGCATGACGATCGCGTCGTAGTACGCGAACTGACCCAGCGCGCCCAGGCCGTCGGCCTTGGCCTGGCTGACCGACGGGTCGAAGTAGACGCGGTCCCGCTCGTCGTTCTGCGCCTGCTGGAACACGGTGTCCTCGGCGGCGGTGGCCCGGTCGTTCGTGAAGGCTGAGCCGAGACCGGCGTGCGAGTCGCTGCCGTTGACCTGCCGCAGCGCCGGCAGGTACTTGGCCAGGACGTTGCCGGACTCCAGGTCGGTGTAGTGCTCGACCAGGTCGAGCATGTCGCCGCCGGTCGAGGCGATGGCGGAGTCCCCATGTTCATAAAGGGGCCTTACGATGTCAAGGCCGAGCGGTCCTCGGAACTGCGATGGCGGCCCAGCGCCTGCCAACCGACGGCCACGGTGCCCAACACGGCCACGCCGGACGCGGCGAAACCGGTCTGCGGCCCGAGCCACTCGGTGATGCCTCCGGCCAGCACGCTCGTCACGGGCAGCATGCCCGGCAGCGCCATGGTCCACACGCCCATCACCCGGCCCCGCATCGCCGGGTCGACGTCGAGCTGCACGAGGGTGTTGGCCGTGGCGATGAACCAGATCGAGGTGAACCCGGCCAGCGCCATGCCGGCGTAGCCGAGCACGGGCTGCGGGGCGTAGCCGACGAGCATGGCCGACAGGCCGGTCGCCACGGCCAACGTCCGGACCCGCCGCCCGGTCGGCCACGTTGTCGCGGCAGCCATCGCGGCCCCGGGCAGCGCGCCGATGCCGAAGGCGGCCATCAGCGTGCCGAAGCCGGCGCCGTCCAGATGCCAGACCGAGGTCGCCAGCACCGGTAGCGCGACGCCGAGATTGAAAAGCATGCCTGCGGCGGCCGCCAGCACGATGCAGGCCAGGATCGCCGGTTGTCCGGCGACGTAACGAAGTCCGGCCAGCACCGCGCCGCGTTCGCGAGCCGGACGGTCGATCGTCTCGGACCGCGTCACCGTGAACAGCAGCACGATCAGCGGTGCCACGAACGACAGCCCGTTGACCACGAAGCACCACGTGATGCCGGCGGTGGACAACAGCACTCCGCCGAGCGACGGGCCGAGCACCCGCGACACGTTGACCACGACTTCGTTGAGGCTCACTGCGCTGGCCACGCCCTGCCCGCCCACGAGATCCCGGACGAACACCTGCCTGGCCGGTGCGTCGACCGCGCTGATCGAGCCGGCGAGGAACGAGATGGTGAAGAGCATCCACAGCTGGATGGTGTCCGTCGCGACCAGTACGGCCAGCAGTAGCGACAGCGTGGCCAGCAAGGACTGGGTCAGCATCAGCAGGCGACGACGGTCCACGTGGTCGACCAGCGAGCCCGCCCATGGTCCGAGCGGGATCAGCGGGGCCATCGTGCACACGGTGACCAGTGACAGGAACAGGGCGTTGGAGTTGAGCCGCAGCACCAGCCACGACACCGCGACGCCCTGGGTCATGGTGCCGGACGCGGACAGCACCTGGGTGCCGAACCACCACCGGAAGTCGGATCGGCGCAGCGCCCCGAACATCTCGCCCCCTCGTCGATGAACTAAGAGGAGGCTATCAACGGCTTCCAATAGTTTAGTCTGAACGAATGGAGGCGGAACAGCGGCTACTGGCCCTGCTCGGACGTTCGGTCGGCCTGACCCGGGCCCAGCTCGCGCGTGAGCTCGGGCTGTCCAAGGCGACCATGTCGGGCCTGGTCGGCGACCTGCTCGCGCGCGGCGCGGTGATCGAGGCGGAGCCGAGCGCCGGCGGCGTCGGGCGGCCCGGCACGATGGTCCGCCTGACCGGGCCGGACCGGGCGTTCGCGGTGCTGCGGTGGAGCGGCCATCACCTGTGGTCGACGCTGTCGGACTTCGGCGGCGGCATGCTCGCCAGGCAGTTCGGCGAGGGGCCGGTCGACCTGGACCAGACCGAGCTGCTGGCCGACGTCGCCGCGGAACTGGCCGAGCTGCACCGGCTGGCCGACCGGGATCCCGCGCACACCCTCGGCGTCGTGCTGGCGGTGCCGGCCCCGTTCCAGCCCGGCGTCGGCATGCCGCGGCCCGGGCCGTCGGCCTGGGCGGCCAAGCCCGAGGAATCCCCGATGTGGGCCCACGCCGGCTGGCTGTCCACCGATCCCGTGCCGGCGCTGGAAGACCTGCTGGGCGTGCCGGTGATCGCCGAGAACGACGCCAACCTGGCCGCCCTCGGCGAAGCCACCGCCCAGGGGCTCGACAGCCTGGCGTACCTCAAGGTCACGCCGAACACCATCGGCATGGGCATCGTGCTGTCCGGGCGAATTCACCGTGGTGCCAACGGTTTCGCCGGTGAGCTGGCCCATCTCCAGGCCGATCCGCAGGGGCCGCTGTGCTACTGCGGCGGCCGCGGCTGCCTGCGCGGGCTGCTCGGTCCCGCCCTGCTCGACGCCGTCCGGCCGGCCTACCAACGCGACATCACGTTCCAGGACGTGCTGACGTTGGCCGCGGCGGGGAGCCCGGCCCGCGGCGCATCCTCGGCGACCTCGGCTTGACCATCGGCCGTGCCCTGGCCGACTTCTGCACGCTGCTCAACCCGGCCGCCATCGTGGTGGACGGGTCTTTGGGCGCAGCGGGGGAGATCGTGGCGCGGTCGGTACGGGAGTCGATCAACCGGCACAGTGCCCCGCAAGCCGCGGCGGCGGTGAAGGTGTTGTGCGGGGAACTGGGGGACAGCGCCGAAGTCACCGGCGCGCTGGCCCTGTTGCGACAGCCCCAGCACCCCAGCCGCACTTCGTGATCATGATTGTGCAATGTGTCGATCTTGTGCTGACCGGTGAGGACCTTGCTGCCTGGATCGCCGGCCGGCAACACCGGCCCGTCGCCGGCCCCGCTGCCTTACGTCCTCGTGTCCTGCGGATTCACCGCAGGACACGAGGACGGGGCATCACGGCTCGCTGGCCGCCGCGATGCGGAACAGGTTGCCGTTGTTGTTCACGAACCAGACGCCCTGGTTGCCGATCGTGATCTCGGTGGCCCCCTGCCCCGGGAAGAACCACCAGTCACCGTTGAGGTTCCAGATGCCGCCGCCACCGGTGACGGCGTTGCGGCCGACGATCCACAGCGCCGAGCCGCCGGCCGGGCCCCCGGCGACGAAGTTCGGGCTGACGGCGACGTCGTCGGCGAGACCGGTCAGCTGCCCCCACTTGCCACTCGGGTCGCGTTGCCAGATCTTGCCGTCGATGCCGTTGACCACGGGTTGGCCGTTGGCCGACACGTCGATCGACAGGCCCGAGCCGCCGCCGAGCGGGATCACGAACCCGCCGCCGATCAGCTCCTCCACCGCCCAGCTGCGGTTCGTCGGGATGTTGCTCACGATCCAGACGCTGCCGTCCTGTCCGACGCCGACGTCGTGGGCGAGCCCGGTGACCTGGGTGACCGTTCCGTCCGCATTGCCGCGGAAGATTCGGTTGCCGAAGTCGATGATCCACGGCAGTCCGTCGGGCCCGACCGCGATCCGGGCGCCGGCCAGACCGTAGCCGGCCGGGGCCTGGCCCGATCCGCGCACGATGTCGAAGGTGCCGGTCACGCCGGTGACCCAGACCGAGCCGTCGGCACCGGACGCGACGTCGGAAACCTGGGAGACGCCCGTCGAGAAGAAGGTGGCGCGGCCGACTCGGTTCGCCGCGTACGCCGGTGTCGCGGCGAATGTTCCGAAGCACAGCAGGGCAATGGCGCCGGCGAGCGCGGTTCGCAATCCGTGTCGCCGCAAGCCGAGTTTCCTGACCATCACTGTCGAGACTCCTCCTTGCTTTCCCCGCGTGTGATTGATGGGCGAAGCGCCTGTTCCCGCCATTTCTCGTTGTTCACACCCCGTGCGATCAGCCAGAGCTGCATGGGAACCTCGGCGAGCGCGGACGCCGCCGCGATGGCGGGGAACAGAACGGTGGCCAACGGAGGCCACAGGTACAGACTCCAGCCGACGCCGTCGAGCATCAGCAGACCGCCGAGCAGCCGAGGCAGGAATCGCGACCTGAGAATCAGATATCCGGTCAGAACGCACCAGAATCCGAAGAAGGTCAGGTCGACCTCGAACGCGGCGCCGTTCAACTTGATCAGCTCGGTGGCCAGTGAACTGTCGTCCAGCACGAGCAGTGGGGCGAGATAGAGCAGGGCGGTGACCGCCTGCATGGCGCTCGTGATGACCATCATGAAGGCGGCCAGCGCCGACACCGTTGCGTTCACCGGTCTGAGGATCTGGTAGATCAACAGACCCCAGGCGAGGTGAAATCCCACACCGGCCACCGAAAGCAGGAAACCGAAGCGAAACAACGATTCGTTGGCGAGAATGTTGTGTGCCGTCGCGGCGGCATCGTCGGGCACGACGAACCGACTGAGAACAATGACCTGGCCGCCGGCGGATGCCGCCCCTCCAACGCTTCGAAGACGCCGGCCAGTCTTGCCCTGGCACGGGGCGACAGGCCGGGTCGGCCGAGCGTCACGTCGGTCATTCGAGGATTGCCTTTCTTCCCGTGCACGCCGGTCACCCCGGCGGGCTGGTGGCCACGTGGTCACAGCGGCGACACTAGGATCCGGTGCCCGGCGCTCGGTATCACGGAAATTCGTGATGCGCACGGGACAGCGGGGTGCGGGAGTCATGGCCAGACCGGTGCGCCGCCCGGGCAACCTGCCGGCCGACGCGACGAGCTTTGTCGGGCGTCGGCGGGAGTTGGCCCTGGTGCGGCAGACGCTCGCCAAGGCGCGGCTGGTCAGCCTCGTGGGGCCGGGCGGGGTGGGCAAGACGCGCCTCGCGGTGCGTGCCGGGACCGACCTGGTTCGCGGCTTCCCGGACGGGGCCTGGCTGGTCGAGCTCGCCGACATACGGGATCCGGCACTCGTCGTCCACGCCGTGATCGCCGCACTCGGCCTGCGGGATCAGGCCATGGTCGAACCGGCGGCACTCCTGCTGTCGTATCTGCGGGACAAGCGCCTGCTGCTGGTGGTGGACAACTGCGAGCATCTGCTCGCGACGACCGCGCCGCTGCTGGTCAAGGTTCTCCACGCGGCGTCGGGGGTGTGCGTGCTCGTCACCAGCCGGGAGACGCTGTCGGTGCCGGGCGAGCACGTCGTCGTGGTGCCATCGCTGGATCTTCCGTCGGCGCAGCCGACGCTGCCGCTGGCTCAACTGGGCCAGAACGAGGCCGTTCGGCTGTTCGTGGATCGCGCGGAAGCAGTGGGACGGTTCGAACTGGCCGCCGCGAACGCGCCGGCCGTGGTCGAGCTGTGCCATCGGCTCGACGGCCTGCCGTTGGCGATCGAGTTGGCCGCGGCACGGACGAAGGTGCTGTCGGTGCCGCAGATCCTCGCTCGGCTGACCGACCGCTTCGCCCTGTTGACCGGGGAGGCCGCGCGGTGCTGCCGCGGCATCACACGTTGCGCAACGCGATCGACTGGAGCCACGACCTGTTGACCGCCGACGAGCAGACCCTGCTCCGGAGGCTGTGTGTGTTCGCTGGACGGTTCACAGTGGACGATGTCGAAACCGTTTGTGCGCAAGGAATACCGGCGACGAGTGTGCTCGATGCGGTGTCGTCGCTTGTCGACAAGTCGCTGCTGATCCGCGACGACGCGCCGGACGTGGCCTGCTATCGGCTGCACGAGACCATGCGCGAGTACGCCGGTCTCAAGCTGCGCGGGGCCGGCGAAGAGGAATCGATCCGCCGACGCTGTGCCGAGTACTACCGCGACAGATGCCTGCGGACGCTGCCGGACGTGCGGTACCACCTGCTTGCGTGGCTGGACTGGATGGACCTCGAAATCGACAACATTCGATCCGTCCTGTACCAGTGCGTGCTGCGGGCGGACCGGCAACTCGGGCTCGACCTCGCCGGCGCGGTCGGTTGGTACTGGGCCACTCGCGCCACCAGCGAAGGTGTCCGTTGGCTCGACGAACTGCTCGCCGCCGGGCCGGAGGATCCGCCGCACGTACTCGCCCTGTTCATGCGCGGATTTCTCGCGGTGCTCCAAGCCGATCCCGGCTGCGCCGGTCCGCTGCTCCGGCGGGCCGCGGCTACGGCCGAACGTGTCGGGCTCGTCTCCGTCCAAGCGCATGCCTTGTCGCTGGCCGCGATCGCCGCGCACGTCACGGGCGGCGACGGGACGAGCCGCGATCTGCTCGCGGCCGCCGCTGCACGCGCGGAGGACCTCGACGACTACCTGGCCACGATTTCCGTGTTGCAGGCACAGTCGTTGATCGGCATCTTCGACGGCGAACATGCCGCCGTCCGGGCCGCGGCCTCCACCGGGATACGCCTCAGTCGCGCGGCCGGCGACCCCTACGCGTTGCAGATGATGTTGGCCAACCTCGGCCTGACCGCCATGGCCGAACAGGATTTCGACGAGGCCGAGCCACTGCTCACCGAAGCGCTGCACATCGCCCGCCGGCTCGACGACCGGGTCGCCCAGCACCACGTGCTCGGTGCGTTGGCGTGCCACGCCGCCGCCACCTGTCAGCCGCGGCTCGCCGCCGCACTGCTCGGTGCCGCGGATTCATTGCAGGCCAGCATCGGCACCACGCTCGCGCCTTACCTGGCAACGGATCTGGACAAGGCGTACGAGATGACCAGGGCCGCCCTCGGCGACAGCACTCAGAAGGCGTGCCTGGAGAACGGGCGTCGGATGAGCCGTGACGCCGCCATCGCCCTGGCGCTGGGCGAAACCGCCGCGACCGACGGAAAGGCGAGCACGGATGCCGGTCCGCTGACCAATCGCGAGGCCGAGGTGGCCCGCCTGGTCGCCGATGGCCTGAGCAACAAACAGATCGCGGCCCGCCTGCTGATCTCCGACCACACCGTGGACAGCCACCTCCGCCGCATCCTGAGCAAGTTGGGCGTCAGATCCCGCACCCAGGTCGCCACCTGGATTGCCGAGTCCGACTAGCTGGACGTCCCGGTCGGGCAACTGTTCCGGCCGACATCCATCGCGAGACAACGGGATCCGGTCATGTCCGAGGCGCATCAGCACTGGACGGTCGCACCCGACACCGGTGCAGGGAAGGACGCCTTACCTGCGTCCAACGCAGGTAAGGCGTCCTTCCCTGCATAACCGGGCTCAGCCCTTGCTGATCGCCTCGATGATCCGAGGCCGCAGCTCGGCCGCGCTCACCACGGCGTCCACCGAACCGACCTCGACCGCGCGGTGCACGCTGTGCACCCGGTCGAACTCGGCCGCCACCTCGGACAGCTTCTCGGTCCGCACCGACGACCGGACCTCGGCCAGCTTGGCGCTGAGCTCGGCCCGCTCCGCGCCGGTGGTCTCGGCGATACGCGCCTCCAGGTCGGCCACGCGCGTGTCGGTGGAGGTGCGGCGGTTCACGTCAGCGGTGAAGACGACGGCCGCGGCCGGCGCGCCACCGATGACCGAGGCGAACGAGCCCTCGACCGCCAGCACGGTCATGTTGGGGTTCAACGCCTTCGAGAACACCACGAACGCGCCGCCGTGGTACCGGGAGATCACGCAGAACACGATCGGGCCCTGGAAGTTGACGATCGCCCGGCCGATCTCGGCGCCGTACTCCAGCTGGAGCTTGCGCATCGACTCCGGGGAGCCGTCGAAGCCGGACAGGTTGGCCAGCACCACCAGCGGCCGGTTGCCGCTGGCCGAGTTGATCGCCCGCGCCGCCTTCTTCGACGACTGCGGGAACAGCGTGCCGGCGGTGTAGGTGTCGGGGCCGTCGGTGGGAGGAAACCACGGCGCTGCACCGACTTCGACTCGATGCCGAGCAGGCAGACCGGCTGCCCGCCCAGGTGCACCTCCTGCACCACGGCGGTGTCGGCGTCGGCCATGCCGGCCCAGCGCTCCAGCACCGTGTGGTCCTGGTCGGCCACCGCCCGCATCACCGTGCGGATGTCGAACGCCTTCTTGCGGTCCGGGTTGGCCGACGGCGAGAAGATCTCGCCGACCGTGGCGAAGTCGGTGCCGAAGGTGTGCGGGAAGGGCGAGATGTCGCGGTCCACCGGGTCCGTGGTGGTGGCGGCCCGCGGCGTCGCCTCGCCCGGCGCGACGTAGGTGTGCTCGTAGTGCGCCATCAGCACATCACGAGCGCCGGCCAGGTTCGGGGCCCAGTACTGGGCCTGGCCGTTGGGCCCCATCACGCGGTCGTAGCCGCCGATGCCGAAGTTGTCCTCGGCCGACACGCCGCCGGAGAAGTCCAGCGCCTGCTTGCCGGTCAGCACCATCGCCGAGTCCGGCGTCATGACGAGGATGCCCTTGGTGTGCATGAGCATCGTCGCCTCGGCGTTCCAGTACGGCTGCGCGCCGACGTTGATGCCGGTGACCACGATGTTGATCTCGCCGCCGTCCTGGGTGAACTCGACGATCCGCTTGAGCGCGGCCGCCACCCAGTCCATGTTCTCGGTGCCGGAGTCCATGGAGATGCGCGCGCCGGAGGACAGCGCGAACCACTCCACCGGAACCCGCAGCTCCTCGGCCAGGTCGAGCGCGGCAATCACCCGGCGGCACTCCGGCTCGGACAGCGCGCCCAGCGACTTGGTCGGGTCGCCGAGCAGCACCACGCGCTTGACGCCCTCGGGGTAGCGCTCGGTCGCCGTGCTGACCACGCCGGCCACCATGGCCGCCTTGTTCTGGCCCTTGGGCCGGTCGACCGGGACCAACGCGTTGTCGGCGTTGAGGTCGTACTCGGCGAAGTCGCCCAGCAGCCCGGTCAGCTCGTACGGGTAGACGGTGTTGCGGCTGCTGGCCCGCATCACCTTGAGCCGGTAGTCGTCCAGCGGCTCGACCGCGTCGGACGGCGGCTCGACGATGCCCAGCGTGGTGCCGCCGGTGGCGTCGAAGGCGATCCGCACCGCGATCTTGGCCAGCGCGCCGGTCTGCGGGTCTCGCTGCCGGGCGATGAGCAGGATCTCCTCCAGGCCCGCGCCGGCCGTGGTCGGCAGCACGCGGCCGGCGATCATCTCCAGCTCGGCCCTCGTCATCTCGCTGGCCGGCCAGACGTAGATGACGATCCGGTTGGTGGTGAACCGGTTCTTGGACGGGCGGCGGGACTGGGCCCGGCGGATCGAGTCGAGGCAGGCGGCCACCGCGTCCTCGGCGGTGGGCAGGGCCACCAGCCGGCCGTCGTGCTCGCGCAGCTCGGTCAGGTCCCGGACCTGCGCGAAGGCGACCAGCCGGTCGTCGGCCGGGTTCTCCCGGGCGACGGCCTGGAACAGGTACACCTCCTCGTCGGAGGACGGCAGGCGGGTCAGCTCGAACTTGCGCAGCCGCTCCAGCTGCATGCGCTGTGCGATGTACGGGTGCAGGCCGCGGATCAGCCGTTCCTCGGCCATCCCGGTGGCGGACGGCCGGAACGTGAAGTGGTGGTGCATCACGGCGCCGCCACGGCCGGCGACGGTCGCGGTGACCCGGCGGACCTGGGCCGGCAGCGGGTGGGCGCTGATGACTTCCAGCAGCTCGGCCGCCATCGCGTCGTGGTCCTCGGGCTGCTTCTCCCAGGCCAGGTAGATGTCGGCGTCGACGGCCTCGTCGCCACCGGCCAGCTCGGCCAGGCCGCGCAGCGCGCCGCCGAAGGCGTCGAAGCTGACCGCCGCCGAGGCGATCTGCGCGTCGGCGCGGGATGCGACGACGAACGTGCAGCCGGCGACCTCGCTGCGGTGCACGTCGGTGGTGCCCTTGTTGCCGTAGTAGCGGCGGATCAGCACCTCGAGCATGGTGGCGTTGTCGAGGTCGGCGCGGATCAGGCGCTGTCCGAGCAGCCGGACCAGCGGCTCGGTGCTGCGGACCATCTCGGCCACGCGCTCGGCGCGATCCGGGGAGTCCGGGTGGGCGTCGAGGTGACGCAGGTGGTTGCGCACGGCGGCGTACACGCGAGCGCGGTTGCGACGCAGCAGCGGCTGGCCGAACCATGCGAACACCACGCCACGGGCCAGGTCGGAGATCACCGGGAAACGGACCTGCGTGGCGGCGACGAGCCGCTCCAGGGCCAGACCGGTCGGCTCACGCAGCGCCTCGTCCGGCGGCAGCTCCCGCAGCCACGAGCGCAGCAGCGTCGTCACGACGGTGGCGTCCTGGGTGGCGCGCTGCTGGGCCAGGAAGATGCGGAAGACCGCGGTCTCCAGCTCCGGCGTGCGGTCCAGCTCGGTGACGCCGTAGTGGGCCAGCACCTTGGACAGCTTGGCCTGGAACGCTTCCGGCAGGCCGGCCCGCTCCACGTCCAGGCTCTGCAGGTAGGTGTGGAAGTACTCGCGGGCGCTGTAGGAGTGGCTGTCGTCCTCGCCGGTGGGGCGGTTGCGGGTGAGCTCGGCCAGGTCGGCGAACACGTCCAGCAGCGCCAGCTCCTGGGCCAGCGGCCGGTGGCCGTCGTCCGTCGCCTCGCTGCGCGCGGCCACGTAGTCGGCCAGCACGCGGCGTTCGTCGAGCGGGTCGACGTCGAAGCCGAGCAGCAGGCTGCGGAGGTCTTCCTGGCCTCGGGCCAGGCGGTCCAGCGCCGGCGCGTTTCCGTTGGCGGCCGGCAGGTCCAGCTCGACGGTCTGGACCTCGGTCGTCTCCTCGGCGGCGTCGTCGGCGATCGGCTCCAGCCGCAGCAGCGGGGCGCCCGTCGGCACCTGGCTGCCCACCGAGACCGGGCGCTCCTTGAGCCGGGCCTTGAACGGCGCGCGGAGCACCGTCTCCATCTTCATGCTCTCCAGCACGATGATCGGCGCGCCCGCCTCGACCTCGTCGCCGACCTCGACCGGCGTGGCCACGACCAGCGCCGGTGCGGGGGAGCGGACCACGCCGCCCTCGTCGCGGCTGACGCGGTGCGCGACGCCGTCGACCTCGACCATGTGGATCGGGCCGTGGGTGCCGGTGAGCAGGGAATGGCGGGAGCCGTTGACCCGGATGTGGCCGCTGTGGTGGTCGAAGCGGTCCAGCTCGACGTCGGCCGTGCGCACGTCCTCACCGGCCTCGATGGCCACGCGGAACCGGGTCGCGCCGACGCGGGCGACCCGCACGCGGTAGCCGACGCCGCGCAGCTTGAGGTCCAGCGGCCGGCCGCTCTCGTGCTGCACCTGCGGGCGACCGCCGAAAGCCGTGGACAGCAGGCGCTGGCGCTCGCCGCGCTCCTCTTCCTCGTACGCCTCGATGGCCGCCGCGGCCAGGGCGACCGCGGAGTGGCGGTGCGAGACCAGGCGGCCCTCGGCGCGGACGCGGTCGATCCAGCCGGTGTCGGCGCTGGCGTCGATCACCTCGGGCTGGTCGAGCAGGTCCAGCACGAAGCTCTTGTTGGTGGCGCCGCCCTCGATGATGACCTTGGTCTCGGCCATCGCCCGGCGCAGCCGGGCCAGCGCCTCGTCGCGGTCGCGGCCGTACGCGATGATCTTGGCGATCATCGAGTCGAAGTCGGCCGGGATGGTGTCGCCCTCGCTGACCCCGGTGTCCACCCGGATGCCCGGGCCGGCCGGCAGGTCGAGGCGGGCGATGTGGCCCGGCGACGGCGCGAAGTCGCGGTCCGGGTCCTCGGCGTTGAGGCGGGCCTCCACGGCGTGGCCCAGCTCGGCCGGCTGCTCGCCCTCGAGCTTGCCGCCCGACGCCACGTGCAGCTGAAGCCGGACCAGGTCGGTGCCGGTGGTGATCTCGGTGATCGGGTGCTCGACCTGGAGGCGGGTGTTGACCTCGAGGAAGGCGAACAGCTTCTCGCCCGGGTGGTACAGGAACTCGACGGTGCAGGCGCCGCGGTAGCCGACCTTCACGGCCAGCCGCTCGGCCGAGCGCTTCAACTCGGCGGTCTGCTCTTTCGAGAGAACCGGCGACGCCGACTCCTCGATGATCTTCTGGTTGCGCCGCTGCACCGAGCAGTCGCGCACGCCCAGCGCCCACGCGGTCTCGCCGTCGGAGATCACCTGGACCTCGACGTGACGGGCGCCGGTGACAAGGCGCTCCAGGAAGACGACGCCGGAACCGAAGGCGCGCAGCGCTTCCTGGCTGGTGCGCTCGTAGGCGTCGGCCAGCTCGTCGGCCGAGGCGACCTTGCGGATGCCGCGCCCGCCGCCGCCCGCGGTGGCCTTGAGCATCAGCGGGTAGCCGATGTTCGCGCCGGCCGTCAGCGCGTCCTCCAGCGTGGCCACCTCGCCGCGGCTCCACGGCGCGACCGGGACGCCGACCTCCTCGGCGATCAGCTTGGCGCCGATCTTGTCGCCCAGCTGCCGCATGGCGTCCGCGCTCGGGCCGACGAAGGTGACGCCGAC
The DNA here is from genome assembly GCF_028622115.1 of Kutzneria chonburiensis. Lineage (NCBI taxonomy): Bacteria > Bacillati > Actinomycetota > Actinomycetes > Pseudonocardiales > Pseudonocardiaceae > Kutzneria > Kutzneria chonburiensis. The sequence continues at coordinate 2,576,815 of NZ_CP097263.1, read as the reverse complement.
CTTCTCGCAGACCTCGGCGAAGGCCGGGTCCTCGGCGACGAAGCCCCAGCCCACCCAGGCGGCGTCAGCGCCGCTCTCGACCAGCGCCTTCTCCAGCTTGGCGTGGTCGAGGTACGGGCGGGCCGAGGCCGGGCCCAGGTCGTAGCTGAGGTCGGCCTCGCGCACGAACGTGGCGTTGCGGTCGGCGTCGGTGTAGAACGCGACGGTCTCGATGCGCGCCCCGGTCTCCGCGGCGAGATCCCGGACGGCGTGGATCAGCCGCATCGCGGCCTCTCCGCGGTTGACGATGGCGACACGACTGAACACCGACCGAGCCTCCTACTAGACACGTGCGGAGCCGACAGACTCCGCTCCCACCCTGAACACTCTCGTGTATCCGCCAGTGGCGAAATGCTGCAAGTGACGGTGCCGGGCACCGGAAGTTGTAGAGACCCCACAAAAGATGACCGCAGTCACACGGGCCGTGGCCGACCGCCGCGCCGTGCCGGCGTGTCGCGCTGGACAACCTCGGTTGTCGCCGTCCCTCGCGCGCATGGCGTCCTTTTCGGCCGGTGGGAGTTCCGTTTTCCGGGCGTCGACCCTGTCGGCGTGCAGTCTCCCCCTACTGTCTTGAGCGGATCTCGGGGATCGCACAAGAACGGCTGGGAGCCGGCGAAAGCCCAGCTCCCAGCCGTTGGGCTCGGGTGTCAGTGCGTGACCAGCAGTGCCGCGCTGCCGGCCGGGACGTCGATCGTGACGGTGTCGTCGTGCACCGCCGGGTGCTTCGGCCTCGGCGCGAACTGCCCGTTCTGGCCGACGGTCGCGCCGGCCACCGTGATGGCTTTCGAGTCGATCGACGGAGCCGTGAGCAGGTATTCGTCGGCTTTGTGGGCTGTCGCGGCCAGCGTGACCGTCACGTGGACCGCGTCGGAGCCCGTGTTGTTCACGAACACGTTCGTTCCGATGCCCCAGGCCGTGACGTTCGGCGCCCCGGCGACCGTCGCCGCGTGCAGATCACCGGTGCCGGCCAGCGTCCACAGGAGCTCGCCGTAGTAGATCGCCTGGACGCCGGTCGGCTTCAGGCCGTCGAAGACGATCGGCGAGTAGGTCAGCGGGAACTGCGAGGACGTGCCGCCATGGAAGTTGACGCCGTCACCGTGGTTGGCCGCGATGCCGTGCATGTAGTCCAGCGACCACAGCGCCGCCGCCTGCACGTCGCTGACGCCCTTCGCGCCGCCGTGGAAGTACGAGTTCGACTCCGTCACCCGCCACTTCGGCAGGCCATTGGCCGTGGTCGCCTGCTGCATCGCCTTCTCGTTGGTCGGCAGCCGGCCGCTCGTGTTGGACGCCAGCAGCGCCGGGATCGAGGCGTTGGTGTTGCTGCCGATGTAGAGGTGCGTGGACAGCAGTTGCAGGCCGTTGGCCTTCTCGTGCTGGGCGAACATGTTCGTCCAGGCCGTCGAGTCCGCTTCGCCCGGCCCGTCGAACACCGCTTGCGGCACCCGGGCCTTGATCGCCTTCGCGTACGCCTCGAAGCTCTGCTCGTACTTGGCTTCCGTCGTGTAGACGTTCGGCTCGTTCCCGATCTCGAACGCGATCAGGCTGCCGCCCAACGCCTTCGCCGCATAGGCCGCTTCGTCGGCCGCGTTCTCCGCGGTGTTCGTCTTCAGGTTGATCCCGTAGATCACCCGCCACCTGGTGGCTTTGACGAACCCGGCCAGCCTGGTGACGTCCGTCGGCGCCACTTCCTTCTCGTCGCCGCCTTTGCCCTGCGGATTCCAGTTCACCTGGTCGCCCAGGTTCCCGCCCAGCCTCAGCACATTCGGGCCCAGCCGCCGGAACAGCTTCACCAGATCCGTGTCCGCCGCGTCGAACAGTCCCGCCCCGACCCGGTCCTTCTCGTAGCTGAACCCCGCGAACCCCCGCCCCACGTGCCCACTCGCCGCGCTGTCCACCCGCACCGTCACCGCCGCCGGCTCCGGCGCCGCCACCAGCACCGCCAGCGACACCAGCCCCGCCACCACCATCTGCCCGGCCGCCATCCGTGCTCCCTCGCGTCGCGGCACCGGGCGGCTCGGTTGCCGCGGGCGACTATAGGTCCGATGTATTCCCCTCGTAAAGCTTTCCGGCTACCCGTAGACCGTCGATACACCCGATCTCACGGTCAAGGCGTCAGCGTGCCGCCGACACGCTCGATCCGGTGCCCTGGATGCCGGCCATCGGGTGACCGGAACCTTGGATGCCGGCGGGCAGCATCACGGCCCCGAGGCTCAGGGCAAGCGCCGCTGCCGTGACGAACAGGCGCACGTTTCTCACGGGTTTCTCCCCTCGTACGGTGACGAAAGGATTCTCACGGCCGTCGGCCCGGCGGATAACCGCTGACCGGCTTACACCCCTGGCTCGGCGATGGCGTGGCAGGCTTCGGTCCGTGAACCCGGTCGTCACACAGATCCTGACCATCGCGGGCGTCCTGCTGGGGTCCGCGGCGACGTTCGTCGTCACCACTGCGAGCGAGCGAATGCGTTGGCGGCGCACGCAGTCCGCGCGGTGGGACGACAAGCGCCTTGCGGCCTACACGGAGTACGCGAACGCGGTGAAGCGGATGGTTCGGCTGTGCCGACGGGTCGCCGAGACCAGGAACCTGCTCGGCACCGGTCGGCCCACCGATGTCGACGCCGCATTCGCCGAGCTGGCCGAGGCCGAGACGGAACGGGCGCTGAACTGGGAAACCGTTCTGCTGCTTGGTGATCCCGCCACCATCACCGCGGCCCGAGCCTGGCACGAACAGGTATGGCAGCTCGAACGCCTGCTGCGCGAGGACCGCCCCGAGGAAGAGGCATTCGTCGAGGCGTACAAGAACACCATGCGACTCCGCAACGACTTCTACGCCTGCGCCAGGGCCGACCTCGGCATTGCCAGCGGCACCCTGCCGGAACTCACCTGGAACTCGCTGCAACCGCCGACCGACCAGTGACCGGCGAGCGGGTCGTCCCCCTTGGTCGAGGGAGACGACCCGCTGTCGGGAACCGGAGCTCAGCTGTGAGCGGAGGCCAGTGTGGCCGCCCCCGACTGGTCAGTGGCCGGCGGCATCAACTTCGGGTATTCCTTCTGGAACTTGTCGATCATCGTGGCCGACGGGATCACCCGGTTCGGGTTGCCCTGGCTCGTCGCCTGCTTCTCGCCCCACGCGCCGGCGGCCTTGCGCTGGTCGGGGGTGCCGTGGCTGTGGAAGCAGTCGCCGATGGAGGCGTCCAGGTAGGTGACCTCCTGCTGGGTACGGGCATCCCACGCGAAACCCTTGGCGTGGGCGACGAAATAGCCGCCGTACGCGTCGGGGCCCATCTCCGACGACTCGTTGGGCGGGTAGTTGTTGTGGGCGAAGTCGACCTGGTGGCCGTACTCGTGCCCGACAACGGACTCCACCGAGACGTCGTCGAACCCGAGGAGATTGACGGTGTCGAGCAGCCCGTCACCGAGCGCCACGCGCTTGCCGCCAAGGCTGTCGGCCGGGGCGGAGAACGCGTTCAGCGTGAGCAACGGGTGGCGGCCGCCCTGTAGTGCCGGCACTTCGTAGAGCACCTTGGTGGCCAGCGCGGCGGCCCCCTTCACCTTCGCCGGCGCGAGGCCGAGGCTGAAGGTCTGCGCCATCTTCACCTGGCTGCCGAGATCGGTGCCCTTCCAGGCGACGAGCTGGATGTTCCAGCTCTCGATGTCCCAGAAGCCACGCAGTTTGTCGATCGTGGCCGTCGCGCGCGAGCTGTACTGGCCGTCGGTGCCGAAGACCTGCGGGGACTTGTCGGACGCGACGCCCTGCACGTAGAGCTGGCTGAGCCCCGACAACGCGGCGAATGCCTTGTTCTCGAGCGGGGTGAGCTGGGCCGCGAGCTTGTTCGCGTAGGTCAGCAGCGAACCCTCGGTGCAGCCCGGGATCGGGTCCTGCGCGGCCTTGAAGCGGGGGCCGGGTCGCGGGATGGGCGAGTTGATGAGCGGGTCGACGCCGCGCAGCGCGCTCGCGGGCAGACCGTTGTAGAGGTCGACGACGTCCTGGTACAGCTGCGCGACGTCCTGGTCGACGGTGGGCGGCGCGGTTGCGGCGGCGGCGGGAACAGCCGTGGCCAGCGCGACCACCGCGGCGCCCGCCACCGCGAGCGTCCTGCCGAGGAATCTGGTCCGGTCAGGCAAGGTGGTACCCCTCTTCGGTTCCGGTTCAAGATCACTAAGCATTCCCACACTAGAACCGAAAGGGGCGGCAAAACCGACGACGGCTCAAATACGCTGAATTGGCTCACGCCGTTCGTAGGGTTTCCGCGGCCTGGAGATAGGCCGAAAGTACTACGCGCTGCCGTTCGGGCAACCTTTATCGGACATCCGCACATCGGCCGGCAACGGCCGCGGCTGACGGTTTCCGATTGCGCGCGCCGCAATTGTGGCGGGGATTGACCGGAAAACTTTCGTCGAGCCCTCGGCCCGAATCCCGATAGCGACCGGCCGGTCCCGCCACTCGCCTTCCAGCACCAGCAGGGTCGGCTGGTCCGGCGACCCGGAGCTCCGATGCCGGTCGGGCCACGGGACCGGCCGAACTCCGCGAGCAAGGCGGCGTCGACGGCGGGAAGGTGCCCGCGCGGCCGATGCCGGTGACGGTGACCAGCCGCTGGTCGCGAACGACCAGCAGGTCGGTCAGCGGGCGGATGGCGGTGCGCCGGCGGACCAGTCGGGGCAGCGGCGGGGGTGGCCGCTGAAGGGCGAGCGGCCGGGTGCAGCCGCGCGGGTCAACGGTGGCACGGTGCGGGGCGGCGGAGCATCGGGAAAGTCCCTACATTTCCCGGGCATGCCGGGCCAGATGGCTGGCGACGGCCGTTCGGGAGGCCACCCCGAGCTTGGTGAAGATGCGGGACAAATGAGCCTCGACGGTCTTGGGACTCATGAACAGCTGCCCGGCGATCTGGCGGTTGGTGTAACCGTGCGCGACGAGCTCGGCGATCTCCAGTTCACGCTGGGTGAGCGGACCACCGTCCTTGCGGACGCGGGTGGAGCGGGCACCGAGCAGGCGCTGCTGCTGGACGACGGCGGCGTGCATGCCGGCGGCGCCGCAGTTGGCGAACAGCTCCTTGGCCCGGCCGAGCTGCTGCTGAGCCTCCTCGCGACGGCCGAGGTCGGCCAACGCCGCCCCGAGCAGGTGCCGGGCCTGGCCCTCGAAGACGGGCAGGTGCACCTGGGCGAAGTTGTCGGCGGCCTTGCCGGCGAGCGCGGCGGCGGCGTCGGCATCCTTGCCGGCGAGCTGGGCCCGGGCCGAAGCCAGCCAAGCCTGGCCGGTCCGACCGGGCAGGTCGCCGCCGGCCACGGACTCCTCGGCCCGCCGACCCCAGTCCAACGCGGCGTCGACGTGGCCGAGGGCAATCTCGGCCCGGACCAGCTCGTCGAACCACAGCCGGCGCAGCGACGGGGCGTAGCCGACCTCCTCGGGATCGCCGCCGCGCATCAGCTCCTGCACGCACCCCTGCGGGTCGCCGTTGGCCAACCGGGCCGCCGCCAGTGCGGCCGCGCCCTCGCCGGACCACCAGTAGGCGCCGGGCTGGGTCTTCTCCACGGCCAGCTCGGCGAACTGGAGCGCGGCCTTGAGATCACCACGCCACAACGCGATCTCCGACTGCCGCACGTGGATGAACTCCAACAGCTCGGTCCGGCCGGTCAGCAGCGCCGACTCCAGCGCCGCCTCGGCGTGCTCGGCGGCCTGGGTCAGGTCGCCGAGCCAGGCGTAGACATGGGTGAACGCCAGCTGGATGTCGGGCTGGAGATGGCTGTGGCCGGTGCGCTCGGCCAACGACGCGCAGCGGCGGACGTGGCGCTGCGCGTCGTAATAGCGCTCCAGCACCAGTTCCGCCCACGCCAGCTCCAGCGTCAGGTAGAGCCGCTCGGACAACTCGTTGTCCGACAAGCCGTCGAGCATGGCCGCGGCCCGGCGGACGTGGCCGACCGCGGACTCGAAGCGGCCGGTGTAGGTGTCGGCGGTGGCCAGGATGCTCAGCCCGATGGTCATGGTGAGCGGTCGCATCTGGTGCCGGGCCGGGGAATCCATCGCCTGCATGACCCACGCGCGGGCGTCCTCGAACTTCGCGCACTGCAACAGGCCGGCGGCGATGTCGATGCGCATGCCCAACGCCGCACGGTCGTGCCGGTCCGGACGCCGGCTCAGCTCGCCGACGAGCAGCGCCTGCGCCTCGTCGTAACGACCGAGCAGGCGTTCCACGGTGGCGCACATGGACACCGCGGCGCTGCGCTGGTCGCTGGGCGCCTCGGGCAGCAGGGCCAGCACTTCCTGGAGGGTGGCGCGGCACTCGCTGAGCCGGCCGATCACCAGCAAAGCCCTGGCCCGCAACAACATCAGGCCGCACAGCCGGGTCCGGTCATGGGACGTCCGTGGCAGCAGGTCGATGGCCGTGCGCAGCCAGTCCACGGCCAACGTCGGCACGCTGGCCAACACCGACTCGGCCGCCTCGACCAGTACGGCGATGGCCTTGTCGTCGCCGGCGCGGGCGGCCCGCTCCACGTGGTGCGCACGCGAAGTTGCCGGCGCACCACGGCGTTCCAGCCCGGCGGCGGCTCGCGCGTGCGCGTCCAGCCGCCATCCCGGCCGGCCCGTACGGTACGCGGCGCTGCGCACCAGCGGATGCCGGTAGCGGAACCGGCGGGCGCTGTTCTCGGCCCGGATCAGGTCGCGGGCCACCAGCTCGTCCAGGTCGGTCAGGGCGTCGGCCTCGGGCAGCTCGGCGACCTCGGCCACCAGCTCCGGGTCGAACGGGTCGCCGGCCAGCGCCGCGGCCTGGGCCACCAGCAGCACTCTCGGTGTCAGGGCGGCGAATTCGGCCGACAGCGCCACCTCCGGGTCGCCGTCGGCGGCCACCCGGGTCAGGGCGTCGAGATAGAACGGGTTGCCGCCGCTGGAATCGTGCAGCTGCCGGGCCCGCGCCGCGTCCACGTCCGGCAGCAGCTGGCAGACTTGTTGCAGCGTCAACGGTTTCAGCTCCAGGCGCAGCCGTTCCGCGCCGGATGCGTGCGACAGCGCGGCGAACAGCCGCTCGGAGGCCTGCCGCGGCCGGTAGCTGACGCCGAGCCGGAACCGGCCGGCCGGTGGGTGACGGACCAGGAACTCCAGCAGGCCAACGGATCCCTCGTCGGCCCAGTGCATGTCGTCCAGCACGAGCGTGCCGCCCGGCTCGGGGCTGACCACCTCGAGCAGCGCGCGCACCGCACGGTAGAGCCGGTGCCGGCCGACGCCGTGCAGGTCGGCCTGGGCGGTGTCGGCGCCGTGGAAGACCGCGGTCAGCAGCTCCACCGCCGGCGCGCCGAGCTCGTCTCGTTCCCGGGTGTCGAGGCGGGCCACGCGGTCGCCCAGCGCGTCGAGGAACACCGCGAACGGCACGTGCTGCTCGAATTCGGTGGCCCGGCCGGTGAACACGGCACCGCGGCCGCGGCCGAACTCGCCGAGCAGGCTGGTCTTGCCGATGCCCGGGTCGCCGACTATTTCGATGAGCCGGGCCGGCCCGGGCGCGTGCAGCAGCGCGAGCTCACGTTCCCGTCCGACGATCGGGCGGCTGGTCGCAGTCACTTACGTCCCCTCAGTGCGGTCGGGCAAACAATACGCACACAAGGGCAGATCAGTTGAACGAGAACTAATGGTGGGATGGATCGGCCGCCGAACGAAGTCAGGGCCAGACCGACAGTTGGGTCAGGCCGGTCAGCCGGGTCCCCTCGGCCCCGCGCACGCGCACGTAGCGTGCGGAGACCGGGTCGGGCAAGGCGATTCCGGCGAACCGGCCGGCGTCCCGCGCGGTGGCCCGCACCGTCCAGTTCTTCGCGTCGTCACTGGTCTCCACGGTGAGCGCGCCACCGGGATTCGCGCGGACGAAGACGGTGCCGACCGGCTCGGATCTGCCCAGGTCGACGTACACCCAACTGTTGGCCGCACACGGTGTCTGGGCGCACGACGGTTCGGTCAGCGGATGGTCGAAGGACCCGTCGGTAAGGGCACAGGGGGATTGCTGGCCTTCGGCGACGCAGGGCTTGCCGCGGGATTCCGGCGCGCCCGCGGTGCCGTGGAATCCGATGCCCTGGCTGGTGTAGAAGAGTTGGAAGGTGGTGTCCGGCCCGGCCGCGCTCGCCGTGGTCGAGATGTGCACGACACCGTCGGCGTCTTCGAACGCGCGAGCGTCCATTGCAGCCCCGGGATCGGTCGCGGCCGACCAGATTTCCTGGCCGCGGACCGCGAAATGCGCGGTGTATTCGTTCACATTCCTGAATGCGGCCCAGTCGAGAGTGACGTTTTTCGCGTCACCGCGGGCCGCGATGTGATCGGGTTCCCAGAACCGCAGCACCGGCACGGTCAACTCGGTGCGCTGGATCTGGAAGCCCGCCCGCACGCTCGGACCGTCCACCTGGGACGCTGTGGCCGGCAGCTGGGCGGTCAGGTCGAAGTTCGTTGCCGTGTTGAAGGTTCCCTGCACGTCCGACCCGTTCATGTGGACGGTGTACGTGCCGGTGGTGTCGGTTTGCGTGCGCTGCAACAGCTTGCAGATCGGTGGCGGGTCGTCGGCCAGGCAGGCCGTGCCCAGCGTCGCCGCGACCGGGATGCCCTGGAAGGCCACCTCGCCGAGATCGGGAACGCGGGTCAGCGCCAGCCGCAGACCGCCGGCCGGCGTGCCGTCCTGGCGGTCGACCCGGCCGGTCAGCGTGACCTTGGCGGTCGACGGCACCTTGCTCTGGGCGCAGCCGGCGGCCGACATCCCGACGATCAGCGCCGCGACGATCAGCAGCAGCGCGAGCCGCGTCCTGGGCATGGCGCGGATCGTAGGGCCGTTCGGCGCAGGAGGAAGGCACTTTGCTCCAGGTTCTGAAGCACTGTGACTTCAGTGACGAGTGAAAACAGCGGGAATGCCATGATGATGGTTCAACGTTCAATAGTTCGTTGAGGTAGGACCTGGAGAAGGGCAGAGCATGACCACACCGGTGGAGTTCGGGGTCGACACCTTCGGCGACGTCACCGTGGACGCCGACGGCAACCGCAAGTCGTACGCGCAGGTGCTGCGCGACGTCGTCGACGAGGCCGTGCTGGCCGACGAGGTGGGTATCGACTACTTCGGCGTCGGCGAGCACCACCGGGACGACTTCGCCATCTCCGCGCCCGACGTGGTGCTGGCCGCCATCGCCGGCCGCACGCGGCGGATCAGGCTCGGCACCGCGGTCACCGTGCTGAGCTCCGACGACCCGGTCCGGGTGTTCGAGCGCTTCGCCACGCTCGACGCCGTGTCCAACGGCCGGGCCGAGATCACCCTCGGTCGCGGCTCGTTCACCGAGTCGTTCCCGCTGTTCGGCTACGACCTGGCCGACTACGAGGTGCTGTTCAGCGAGAAGATCGACCTGATGGCCCACCTGCTCACCGAGCAGCCGGTCACCTGGGAGGGCACGGTCCGGCCGCCGCTGGCCGACGCCAACGTCTTCCCCAAGACGGAGAGCGGCCGCATCAAGACCTGGGTCGGCGTGGGCGGCAGCCCCGAGTCGGTGGTGCGCGCGGCCAGCTACGGCATGCCGCTGACGCTGGCCATCATCGGCGGCGACCCGGCCCGGTTCGCGCCGTACGTCGACCTGTACCACCGGGCGCTGGAGCAGGTCGGCCTCGACCGGCTGCCGGTCGCCGTGCACTCGCCCGGCTTCATCGCCGACAGCGACCAGGAGGCGGCCGACCTGGTGTGGCCGCACAGCAAGGCGATGCACGACCGGATCGGGCGCGAGCGCGGCTGGCCGCCCATGAGCCGGGCCCAGTTCGACGGGGAGATCGCCAACGGCTCGCAGTACATCGGCGCGCCGGAGACCGTCGCCCGCAAGATCGCCCGCACGGTCAGGACGCTCGGTGTGCAGCGGTTCGACCTGAAGTACTCGAACGGGACCATCCCGCACGAGCACGCCATGCGGAACCTGGAGCTCTACGGCACCAAGGTCATTCCGCTGGTTCGCGAGCTCCTTGCCGCTCAGGGTGAAGCGCAGCTCGCACAGCACGCGGGCCAGGTCGCGGTCCTCGATGTCGCTGCTGCCGTAGAGGCGGGGGTGCGGCATCGCGGGGCCGCGGCGGAAGGCGTTGCGCAGGCGCTGGGTGAAGTGGTTCGTCGTCATGGCATGAAGTGTGCGCTGATGTAAATCCTGCCACCAGTGGCAGGAGAGCCATTGATGCACAAAATCCGGCCACGTAGGCTGGAGGGCGTGTTGACGTCAGTGGCCGCGCTGGTGGTGGACGGGGTCGCCCCGTTCGAGTTCGGCGTGGTCTGCGAGGTGTTCGGCATCGACCGGACCGACGACGGCGTGCCGCCCTTCGACTTCCGGGTGTGCGCCGAGCGGCCCGGCGAGCCGGTGCGGACCAGCGTCGGCGTGTCCCTGACGCCGGACCGGCCGCTGTCCGACCTGGTGTCGGCCGACCTGGTCGCCGTGCCGGCCTGCACGATCCGTGACGAGTACCCGCCGGCCGTCCTGGACGCGTTGCGGGCGGCGGTCGACCGGGGCTCGATGGTGGTGTCGGTGTGCAGCGGCGGCTTCGTGCTCGGCGCCGCCGGCCTGCTCGACGACCGGGCCTGCACCGTGCACTGGCGCTACGCCGAGTCCTTCCGGCAGCGGTTCCCCCAGGCCCGCGTCGACGCCGACGTGCTCTACGTCGACGACGGCAACCTGATCACCAGCGCCGGCACCGCCGCCGGCATCGACGCCTGCCTGCACATCGTGCGCCGTGAACTCGGCTCGCGGGTGGCCGCGCTGATCGCCCGGCGCATGGTCGTCGCCCCGCAGCGCGACGGCGGTCAGCGGCAGTTCGTCGAGATGCCGGTGCCGGAGACCACCGCCGACAGCCTCCAGCCCGTGCTGCTGTGGATGTTGGAGACGCTGACCGAGGAGCACACCGTGGCCGAGCTGGCCGGCCGGGCCGCCATGTCCGAGCGGACCTTCGCCCGCCGCTTCGTCGCCGAGACCGGAACCACGCCGCACCGCTGGTTGACCACGCAGCGGGTGCTGCACGCCCGGAATCTGTTGGAGCAGAGCTCTTTCGGCGTGGACGAGATCTCACGGCTGGCCGGCTTCGGCACGCCGGCCCTGCTGCGTCACCACTTCCAGCGGGTCATCGGCGTCACGCCGACCGACTACCGCCGCTCGTTCTCGGCGTGAGCCCATCGACGAACGTGACCGTCTCGTCGAGCGGGGCGCGGCCCACCCGGCCGAGGTCCACCGTGGAGTCCTCGTAGCCGATCGACATGCCGCAGAACAGGATCAGGTCGTCCGGTGGCTCGACGACCTCGGCGACGCTGCGGTGGAACTTGGCCCAGGCCATCTGCGCGCAGCTGTGCACGCCCTCGGCGCGGAGCAGGAGCATGACCGTCTGGAGGAACATGCCGGCGTCCGACCATTGGGGCCGGCCCATCTGACGGTCGAGGTAGCAGAACAACGCCACTGGTGCACCGAACGCGGCCCAGTTGTCGGTCGCGGCCCGTTGGCGGGCCTCGACATCGGTCCGGGTGATGCCGAGCGAGCCGTAGCGCTGCCGGCCGAAATCGGCGCGGCGCTCCTGGTAGGGGGACTTGAGCGAGTCCGGGTACATCGTGTACTGCGGCTCGTCCCACTGCTCGCCGGCCGCGATCCGTTCGGCGATGCGCTTCTTGAGCTCGGCCAGTGGCGCGTCGGTGACCACGAAGGCGTGCCACGGCTGGAGATTCGAGCCGGACGGGGCCCAGGTCGCGGCGGACAGCACCCGCCTGAGCACCTCCGGCGGGACCGGCCGGTCGACGAACTTCCTGACCGCATGGCGGCTTCTGACCGCCTCATAGACGTCCATGGTCACTTCGTCCGGTAGAAGTCGGCGGCGGACACCGTTGCCGGCACGCCGAGCTCGGCCGCCACGGCGATGATCGCCTGCTCGGCGATGCCGTGGTCGACCTGGCCGTCGGTGGTGTAGTGCGGGGCGACGAACTTGTCGTAGTAGGCCCGGATCTCCTCGGTCGTGTGCCGGCCGAGAAACGTCTCCAGATGCTTGACCGTGGTGTCGGGGTCGTTGTGCAGCACGTCGAGGGCCCGGCGCTGGGCGCGGACGACGGCCTGCACGGCCGGGTCGTCCGGGCTGAGATGGGTCGGGTCGACGGCCACGCCGACCGTGGGGATCTTGAAGTGGTCGCCGACCCAGGCCAGCACGTTCCAGCCGGGCATCGCCTCGGGGTTCATGGTGCTGCCGACGTATGCGGCGTCGATCGTGCCGTCGGCGAGGTGACGGAGATCCAGTCCGTAGTCGCCCGGCGCGCGGACGACACAGTCGACGTCACGATCGGGGTCGAGACCAGCCTGGCGCAACACGATTCGCGCGAAGCAGCCGGGCGCGGTGTGCGCCGGGTGCACGGCGAGTCGTTGTCCGGCCAGGTCCGGCAAGGATTCGAGACCGGGGCGGGCGAGGAACCAGAACAGCGGGCTGTGGGTGTTGACGGTCAGCGCGACCCACGGAATTCCGTTGGTGAGGCGGGAAAGCAGCGCGCGGCCGAGGCCGATCGTGGCACCGCGACGCAGGCGCTCCTCGGGCCAGGCGCAGCCGTCACGCAGCGAGACGTGGACGTTTTCCGCCTCGTAGAAGCCTTCCTGGTCGGCGATGTACGCGACCAGCTCCTCGTGCATGCCCCGCCCGACATAGGCGAGATCGATGGTGTGCATGATCCGACCCCTCAGTACATCGCCATGCCGCCGTTGACGGCGGTCGTGCTGCCGGTGATGAAGTCGTTGTCCGCGTCGGCGAAGAACGCCACGGCCTGCGCGACGTCCCTCGGCCGCGCCAGACGGCCCATCGGCGTCGCGGCGACCTGCCGCTTGGTCAGGTCGTCGTCGAAGACCTGCGCGGAGATGCGGGTCTCGGCCACCGGGCCGGGTTCGACGACGTTGACCGTGATGCCCTGTGGGCCGAGTTCCTGCGCGAGGTAGCGGGCGAACTGCGCCAGCGCCGCCTTGGCCGTGCCGAGCGCGATCATGCCGGCGCGGGGGCGGCGGCTCAAACCCGTGCCGATGAAGATGATCCGGCCGGCGCGGGCGGTCATGTGGGGGAGGACCGCCTTGGTCACGACGTAGGCGGCCTTGAGCTCGTCGTCCAGCTTGCTCCCCAGCTCCGGCCAGGTCATGTCCTGGAACGACTTGATCGCGTACGGCGTGAGTGCGTTGTGCACCAGCACATCCACGCCGCCCCAGGTGTTCCGGGCGCACTCGGTCATCGCCTCGACCGCGGCCGGATCACGTACGTCGGCCTGCACCGCAGCGGCCGTGCCGCCGGCTTTTTCGATGTCGGCCACGACTTCCTTGGCGGCGTCGTGGTTGTGCAGATAGTTGACGATGACTCGCATTCCTCGCGAAGCCAGCAGTCGCGCGGTTTCCGCGCCGATGCCGCTGCTCGCGCCGGTGACCAATGCCACCCGTTCCCCAGTCATGTGTCTACTCCCTGATCGCTCCGTAAAGAACGGTGTCGACCGTGGCCCGCAGCAGGTCGGCGGCCGAGCAGTTCATCTCGCCGGGCAGCCGCGAGTTCAGCAGCCGCTCCACGGCCCCGCGGACGATCTCGCCCAGCAGCTCCGGCGACGCCGACAACACTTGTTGTCGCTGGCCCTCCTGGAACAGTGCGTCCAGCCGCCGGTAGATCACGGCGTCGATGCGCTCCTCCACGTGCCGGCGCACGTCCGGGTCCCCGCCGCGTCCGGTGGCCAGCTGGGCCGCCCCGATCCGCGCCATCTCCGCGCCGGCCGCGAGCAGGAACCGCTGCACCCGCTCGCCGAACGGCCGGCCCTCCGCCGCCGCGAGCGCGTCGACCACCGTGCGCTCGATCGTCCCGAACTGTCGGTCCAGCACCGCCGTCAGCAGCGCCTGCCGGTCCGGGAAGTGCCGGTAGATCGTCTTCTTGCTCATCCGCAGCTCGCGGGCCAGGTCGTCCATGCTCACCCGGCCCGGGCCGAGGAACATCCGGCCGGCCGCGTCCAGGATGAGCTCGGAAACGGCGGAAACGGTTTCGGTTTCCATAGTTTCCAGGTTGGCCGGCAAGAGTCACGGTGTCAAGGCGGAGCCATGTCACACCCGGCCATCGGCCTGTGTCCAACCAGGTGAAGGCACTTCGACAAGGGGAGACACCGTGAAGACCATCGAGGTCGAGGACTCGTTCATGGCGTACCGGGAGGCCGGCGCGGGAGACACGACGATCGTGTTCCTGCACGGCAACCCGACGTCGTCCTACCTGTGGCGCGACGTCATCCCGCTGCTGGCCGACCGGGCCCGGGTCCTGGCGCCGGACCTGATCGGCATGGGCGACTCGGGCAAGCCGGACATCGACTACCGGTTCGTCGGCCACGTCCGCTACCTGGACGCCTGGTTCGACGCGCTGGACCTGCACGACGTGGTGATCGTCGGTCAGGACTGGGGCGGCGCGCTGGGTATGGACTGGGCCCGTCGGCACCCGGACCGGATCCGTGGCCTGGCCCTGATCGAGACGTTCCTGCGCCCGATGAGCTGGGCCGAGCTGCCGCCGCTGGGACAGGACCTGTTCCGGCGGATGCGCTCGGCCGAGGGTGAGCAGATGGTGTTGCGGGACAACCAGTTCATCGAGTTCAACCTGCCGTACGGGGTGGCGTCCGGGCTGGCCGAGGCCGATCACGACGAGTACCGCCGGCCCTATCCGGACGAGCGATCCCGCCGCCCGCTGCTGGCCTGGCCCCGGGAGATCCCGTTCGACGGGGAGCCGGCCGACGTGCATGATCGCGTCGTCGCCTACGGGCGGTGGATGGCGGCGACGCCACAGGTGCCGAAGCTGGTGATGACCGTGGAGAACGGGGTGGGCATGGGCTCGGACGAGACCGCGACGTGGGCCAAGGAGACCTTCGCCGCGACGACCGTGGTCTCGGTCGGGCCGGCCGGGCACCACGCGCCCGAGGACCAGCCCGAGGCCATCGGCCGGGCCGTCGCATCCTGGCTGTGGGCATGAGCGAGCTCGTCGCCCGGGCCGTCGACGGCGACCAGGACGCGTTGCGGGACATCGTGCGCGAGCTGCGCGATCCCCTGTATCGGCTGGCCCTGCGCATGGTGTGGCGGCCGGCCGATGCCGAGGACGCCACCCAGGAGATCCTGATCCGGGTGATCACCCGGTTGTCCTCGTTCCGTGGCGAGGCCGCGCTGCTCACCTGGGCGTACCGGATCGGCGTGAACTACCTGCTCAACCTGCGCCGCAAGACTCCGCAGGAGGAGCGGGAGCTCAGCCTGGACGAGTTCGGCGCGAACCTGGCCGAGGGGTTGGCCGCCGAGGACTACGGCGGTCCCGACGCCGAGCTGCTGGCCCACGAGGTGCGGCTGTCGTGCACTCAGGCGGTGCTCCAGTGCCTGGAACGGTCCGAGCGGATCGCCTTCGTGCTCGGCGACATCTTCGAGCTGACGTCCACCGAAGCCGCCTGGGTGCTGGACATCTCCGCTGCCGCGTACCGGAAGCGGTTGGAGCGGGCCCGCGAGCGGCTGCGCGCGTTCATGGGCTCGACGTGTGGGGTCGTGACCGAGGCTGGCTTCTGTCGCTGCACCCGCAGGGTCGAGCAGGCCGTGTCGGTCGGTCGCATCGACCCGGCCGCGCCGACGTTGGTCGGTCATGCCGTCAACGGCCGCGGTGTTCGGGAGGCCGCTGCACAGCTGCATCGGCTGCACGACGCCGCCGCCGTGCTGCGGGCCCACCCCGACTACGCGGCGCCGCGTGACCGTACGGACGCCATCGTCGGGTTGTTGCGCTCCGGTTCCTTTCCGCTGCTCGAGTAGGGGTTGCGCTACCCAGGGATGATTCTCCGATCAGCTGCCGGTATGACGTCAGCGCAGGTCAGGGCTTCGTAATCTGAGCCAATGGACGTCTATCGGCTGGCAACACTGGGCCTCGCGGGTCTGCGGCGGCCGCTGGACACCCTCGCCGGGCGGTGGCGTCCGGAGGAGCGGGCCAGCGAGTGGGCCTTGGGCCTGCGTTTCCCCCACGAAAACCTCGCCGGCCTCGACCTCGGCGCGCGCGTGGCGTTCGCCGCCGCCCGCGCCGAGGCCTTATGGCACCACGGTCTCGTCATCGGCCTCACCTCCGGGGCCCGGTCCGTCGTCGAGCAGCAGCAGCTGTTCGACGAGGCCGTCGCCGAGTACGGCAGCGAGTCCGCCGCTCGCGAGTGGGTGTTGCCGCCGTCGGAATCCCTGCACGTCCAGGGGCGGGCATTGGACGTCCGGCCACGCGAAGGCGCCCGGTGGCTGGAGATCCACGGGCACCGCTACGGCCTCTATCGCACGTATGCCAACGAATGGTGGCATTTCGAGCACTGGCCCCAGTACATCGGGACCCGCAGCCGCCCGCCGATGCGCGCGGATCCGCGCGCACCGGCGAGCCTGCTGTAGATGCTCAGGGCACGACCACGAACGTGAAGTCCTCGCGGACCCGCGCGTCCATGTCCATCGGCAGCCGGATCTGTTCGGTGAGAACCATGTGGCGCAGCACCGTGCGGCTCAGGCCGAAGCCGGCCAGCAGCAGTTTGACCACCCGGATCGGGGCCGGCAGCTCGAACCGCACCACGACCTCCATCGGCGCCGCGTCCGGGCTTCGCAGGTCGTAGAACGGTTGGTCGGTCTCCAGTTCCCAGGTGCCGTCCCAGTCGAGTCGGTACGGCGTTCGGCGGGCCAGCGACATGTCCGTGGCCAGCTCCCGGACGATGGCCGGGTCGTTGTCCTCGAACCGGACCAGCCGGTCGTGGTCGAGCGCCGAGACGTGGATGCGTTCGTGCACCGGCACTTTCGACGTGCGGCCACAGTGGTCGCAGCCGATCAGCAGCCACACGTCCAGCAGTTTGCCGCTGGCGTTGACCCGGACCTTGCCGGTCGGGTGGTGGCGGTGGGTTCGGCACGACGGGCAGCCGCGCACGATGGCCGGCAGGCCGAGTTCCCGGACGGTCCACAGGGCCTTGCGGTCGATTTCGCTCATGGTTCGGGCGCACTCCAGTGACGGAGCGGGGGCGCGCGTGAGCACCCCCTGGGATCAGCGGCTGGACGGCCGGCAGCGCCGGCCGAGGCACGACGTCGCCTCGGACGCCGTGTGTGGGAAGCCCTTGTCGGGCTTGAGAAGGGAACGCCGGCCGGAGGCGGGAGCGTCAAGGGAGCTCCGGCCTCGGACCACGCGTGCAGCCACTGATCACACGAACATGCCGGCCATGGTGGTGGACGGACTCGCGGCGGGCAACCGAATTAAGCGAACGGCCCGCCTCCCGGGGGAGGCGGGCCGCTGGGGACCGCGGTCAGGCGTTGGGGTTGAAGTTGATGCCGGTCGGCATCGAGTGCTCCAGCCCGTAGTTGAAGTTGCCGTCGTTGATCTTGATGGTGGCGTCGCCGAAATTGGCCGTCATCAGCTTGTCGCGCAGGCCGTCGGGGTAGCCGTTCCAGCCGACGAGCCGGGGGTAGAACCAGCCGTGGGTGTAGTTCTCCGGCGGGTCGTCGTTGGAGTTGGCCAGGCGGAAGAAGTGCGTGCTGGCCCCGTCCTTGTGGTAGACGACCTTGGGGTGGCTGCCGTCGAACCGAACCTGGGAGGCGGGGTACCACTTCCAGGTGCTGTGCTGCGAGGTGGACACGTAGTCGACGCGGTTGGCGGCGACGTTGATCCACACGACCACGTGCTCCCAGTCGTGGGTGTGCCCGATGGCCAGCGGACCGAGCGTGGCCTGGTCCTTCTCGAAGTAGCTGGCGTACATCACGGCGCAGTAGTCGCCGTTGCACTTCTCCCGCGAGTACGTGTTGGAGTTCTGCAACTGGGCCGGGTCGTGGCAATGACCGTTGACATCGCCGCCGAGCTTGAGCCCGGGGTTGAGGTTGCCGCTGGGATCGATGGCGGCGGTGGCGTAGCAGCCGTCGCCGTCATAGTCGTACGCGGGGGAGAAGGACTGCTCCCAACCGTCCGCGTTCTGCGGCAACGGGGTCAGGATGGCGGCACTGGCAGGGCTTGGCAGGGACAAGGTCAGCACTGCGACGCCTAAGGCGGCGGCGAGCGCGGACAGTTTGCGCACATCCACTCCTAGGGTGTTTCTTGGCGGCGTGAAGAAACTATGCGCTGATCGGCCCCGACGATCAAGGCACGATTCGGTGACTCCCTTGTGTTCCAAGGGAGTTCACGCCGCCGACACCCTTACCCGATGGCGTCCCGAGACCGGTGCACCGCGTCCAGCAGCAACTGGGACACGTCGCGAACGGACACGTTCGCCCCGATTTCCTCGCTCTGACGCTGAACCAGGCCGTCGGTGACCATGACGCGGCAGAACGGACACGCCGTGGCGATGGTCTCGGCCCCGGTGGCCAGCGCCTCGTCCACGCGTTCCAGGTTGATGCGCTTGCCGATCCGCTCTTCCATCCACATGCGAGCGCCGCCGGCGCCACAACACATGGAACGGTCGCCGTGCCGGGGCATCTCGGTCAGCGCGGCGCCGGCGGCGGCCGCCAGCTCACGCGGCGGCTCGTAGACCTTGTTGTGCCGCCCCAGATAACACGGGTCGTGGAAGGTGACCGGCTGCCCGGCGCCGGCCGGCTGGATCGGGGTGAGCTTGCGCTCCCGTACCAACCGGTTCAGCAACTGCGTGTGGTGCACGACCTCGTAGTTGCCCTCCAGCTGCGGGTACTCGCGGCCGAGTGTGTTCATGCAGTGTGGACAGGTGGTGACGATCTTGCGACGCCCGGGTTCACGCTCGCCGAACGTCTCGTTGAGCAGCCCGGCGGTCTCCTGGGCCAGCATCTGGAACAGGAACTCGTTGCCGGAGCGGCGAGCCGGGTCGCCGGTGCAGCGCTCGCGGTTGCCCAGCACGCCGTAGTTCACGCCGGCGATGTGCAGCAGCTCGGCGGTGGCCTGCACGGTGGCACGGGCCTTGTCGTCGAACGCGCCGGCGCAGCCGACCCAGAACAGCCACTCGGTCTCGTCGGGCAGCTCGCCGGTGATCACCGGCACCTCGAAGCCGAGGTCCTTGGCCCAGTCAAGGCGGGCGTTGTTGTTCTGCCCCCACGGATTGCCCTTGTTCTCCAGGCCGCGGAACAGCGCGCCGAGCTCGGTCGGGAACTCCGACTCGATCATCACCTGGTAGCGCCGCATGTCCACGATGTGGTCGACGTGCTCGATGTCCACCGGGCACTGCTCGACACAGGCCCCGCAGGTGGTGCACGACCACAGCACGTCCGGCTCGATCACGCCGCCCTCGGCGACCAGCGGCACCGGCTCGCCTTCCTGCTGCCCCAGCACATAAGGCGCGCGGTCGAAAAGGTGGTCCCGCAGGTCCATGATGACCATCTTGGGGGACAACGGCTTTCCGGTGTTCCAGGCCGGACACTGGGACTGGCAGCGGCCGCACTCGGTGCACGTGGCGAAGTCGAGCATGCCCTTCCACGTGAAGTCCTCGATCTTGCCGCGACCGAAGATGTCGTCGTCACCGGGATCGGTGAAGTCGACGGGCTTGCCGCCCGACTCCACCGGCAGCAGCGGGCCGAGCGCGTTGGGCAGCCGCTTGGTCGACACGTTCAGCGGGGCCACGAAGATGTGCAGGTGCTTGGAATGCACGACCAGCACCAGGAAGCCCATGATCACGGCGATGTTGCCGAGCAGGAACACCGTCTCGATGGCCGCGTTCACGCCCGCGCCAAGCGGCGCGAGGGCATGCGCGAGCAACCAGGTGGCGAACGGCCAGCCGCTGTCGCCGAACGGGAAGTGGCCGGTGTTGAACTGGCCGGCCCGGTACAGCAGCAGCGTCACCATCACGGCGGCGATCATGCCCAGCACCAGCCAGGCCGGCCCGGTGTGCGAGCCGTAGAACCGGGAGGCGCGCTCCTTGCGCTCGGGAGCGTTGCGCACCCGGATCACCGCGAAGGTCGCCAGCGCCACCAGCACGGCGACGGTGAAGAAGTCCTCGAGGAAGCCCAGCCACGGTTGCCGGCCGATCCACCAGAACGCGAAGTTCTCGTCGAACAGCGCCCCCCACGCCTCCACGATGGTGAAGATCAGGATGACGAAGCCCCAGAAGGTGAAGAAGTGGGCCAGGCCGGGCACCGACCACTTGAGCAGCTTGCGCTGGCCGAACACCTCACGCAGCTGGGCGGCGGCCCGCGCGCCGAGCCGGTCGGTCCGCCCGGAGGCGGGCTGGCCGGAACGGATGAGGTTGGCCAGCCAGAGCACCCGTCGGCCGGCGAGCGCCAGGCCGACGACGGTGATCAGCAGACCGAGGACGAGACGAACGATCAACGGGGCTCAGCTCCACTCCGGTCGGAACCAGCCGGCGTAGTACCGGCATGCCTTGCACGCGTAGCGCATCTTCCGCACCCGCCAGTGCCGCTGGTACAGCTCGAAGCCACGCCAGGGTGCGCTGTGCAGGCCGAGCTGGTCGTAGTGCCGCAACGACGAGCTCGTGTCGCCGTCGAACTGCTCGGTGGCCCAGCCCAGATGCGCGCGCCGCAACGCGACGCCGCAGTCGGGCAGCAGGTGCTCGTTGCAGAACCGGTGCAACAGGACCAGATCGGGCAGACCTCGCCCCGACGGGGAACTGTCGGGGTAGTCGACGACGACGTGGCCCGGATGGAACTCGCCGACGTCGTCGACGAGCACGGGAAGTCCACAGTAGACGCACGGGTGCCGAAAGCCCCGCCGAGCCGAGGACGCCGTTGTGATCAAGGCCACAGGCCGGATGTTACTGGTGAGTTGTGATACGCGCTACTCCCATCCGTAGGGGAATGAACGCGAACGGGGCGGCCGTTCGGCCGCCCCGGTTACGTCGAAGGAAGTAAAACCGCTGCTCAGTGGGCCCGCAGCGCCTCAAGTGCCTTGTCGGCGTGCACGGCCATCCGCAGCTCGCTCTTGATCGACAGGATCACCCGGCTGTCGGTGCCGATGACGAAGGTCTGACGGCGGGTCAGTACCGGCCCGAACCGCCGCCGCACGCCGAACTGGGTGGCGACCACGCCGTCCGGGTCGGACAGCAGCGGATAGTCGAACGAGTTGATCGCCGAGAACTCGCGCTGCTTGCCGACGGCGTCGGGGGAGATGCCGATCCGCTGCGCGCCGACCGCCTCGAACTCCGCGGCCAGGTCCCGGAAATGGCAGCTCTCGGCCGTGCAGCCGCCGGTCATCGCGGCCGGGTAGAAGAACAGCACGACCGGCCCCTTGGCCAGGTACTCCGACAGCCTGCGGGGCTCGCCGTGGTCGTCGAGCAGCTCGAAGTCCGCGACCACGTCGCCGTTGTTCATCGGGATCCCTCCGGTTTCGGCGGCAGCGGGAAGAAACCGCTGGTGCGCCGAACGTACTCGGCATAGCCGGGCCGCGATCCCATGGCCCGCTCGGTCAGCGCCTTGCCGGTGCCCCTGGTCAGGAAGAACGTCATCACCAGCGGCGACAACACGGTCAGCGCGCCGACCCAGTGCTGAGCGGCCATCAGGTACAGCCCCCACCACACGGTCGCGTCACCGAAGTAGTTGGGGTGCCGGGTGTAGCGCCACAGGCCCCGGTCCATGATCCGACCTTTGCCGGCCGGGTCGGCCTTGAACCGGGCCAGCTGCCAGTCGCCGACCGCCTCGAAGACGATGCCCACCAGCCACACCGCCGCGCCGATCCAGGTCAGCACGCCGGTGGCGCCCTCGTACTGGGCGGCCTGCACCGGCCAGGACACGAACCACATGATCACGCCCTGGACCAGGTAGATCTTGCGGAAGGCGTACCAGTGCGGGTTGCCGGTGGCCCGCTTCATCAGCGCCACGTAGCGGGGATCCTCGGGACGGCGGCCGTTGCGCAGCTGGATGTGGACGGCTAGTCGCAGTCCCCAGATCACGGTCAGCGCCGTCACCAGCCAGCCCGACCCGGAGACGATCAGCCCGACCACGGCGATCACCGCGAAGCCCAGGCCCCACACCGTGTCCACGCCGTCGTGACGGCCGCGGGCGACCGCGACGCCCAGCGCCACCAGCATCACCACCAGCACAGCGCCGGCGGTGATGCCCAGATTGACCAGCAGCCCGGCCACGTTCACGAGACCACCTCCCAGTTGCGGCGGGTCCGCGGCATGCCGCTGCCGCCGGTCGCGGTGGGCCGGACGGCCAGGATCTGGTCCACGCCCATCCGGTTCTCCTGGAACGCCAGCGCCCCGCCGGCGAAGTACAGCCGCCACACCCGCAGCTGCCCTTCACCGACCAGCGCGGTCAGCTCGGCCGCCCGCTTCTCCAGGGTGTCCGCCCAGGCGTCGACCGTCCATACGTAGTGCTCGCGCATCGCCTCGACGTCCCGCACCTCGAGGCCGGCCTGCTCCAGCATGGCGATGGTCTCGCCGACCGGCCGCATGTGCATGTCGGGGGCCACGTAGCGTTCGATGAACGAGCCGCCGCCGGGGGCCTTCGGCGCGCTCGCCACCCGTGACATCTGCTGGAGCAGCAGCCGCCCTTCGGGCTTGAGCAGCCGGCACAGCTGCGCCGCGTACGTCGGGTAGTTGCCGAGGCCGACGTGCTCACCCATCTCGATGGTCCCGATGGCGTCGAAGCCGGTGTCGGGGATGTCCCGGTAGTCCTGGAGCCGCACGTCGACCTGGTCCTCCAGCCCGCGCTCGGCGATACGGGCCCGGATGAAGTCGCGCTGCTGGGCCGCCAGCGTCACCCCGGTCGCGTGCACGCCGTAGTACGTGGCGGCGTGCAGGATCAGCGAGCCCCACCCGCAGCCGACGTCCAGCAGCCGCATGCCCGGCTTGAGGTCGAGTTTGCGGCAGACCAGATCCAGCTTGTCCCGCTGCGCGTCCTCGACCGTGTAGTCCGGAGCGTCGGACGTCCAGTAGCCGCAGGAGTAGGCCATGTTCGGGTCGAGCAGCGTCCGGTAGAACTCGTTGGACAGGTCGTAGTGGTGGGCGATGGCGTCCCGGTCGCGGGACTTGGTGTGCTCGGCCCCGGACAGCCGCGCCTCCTCGGGCGGCGGCGCCGGCCGCGTGCCGATCACGCCCAGCTTCAGCGCCTGCCGCACGGCATGCAGGCGGTCGGCCGACGAAAGTTTCACCTTTCCGAGCCCCTCGCGCCGGGCCAGTCCCCAGAACCGGGACAGCCCGTCACGAAGATCGCCTTCGACGTCCAGCTCGCCGGAAACGTAGGCGCGGGCCAGCCCCAGCTCGTTCGGGTCCCACAGCAGCCGGCGCAAGGCCCGCCGCGAGCGGATCACCACCGTCGGGGCATCGGCCGGGCCGGCCACGCTGCCGTCCCACGCCCGTAGCCGCACCGGCAGGTCGACGCCGAGAAACCGGCGCACCAGCGCCGCCAGGGTCTGGGCGATTGTCACATTGGCCCCTTCTGTCACGAGTGGTGTTCGCGCGGGACCGCCGACCGGTTCGGGTCAGGGCGTGACGAGATGGTCCACCAGCAGGTTCAACGCCGGCAGTGCGTCGGCGACGGCCGCCCTGGCCTGCGGCGGGAGCTGGTCGAGGGCGGCGGAGATGCGCCGCTCGTGGGCCTGCTGCCACTCGGCCAGCTGGGTGCGGCCGGCCTCGGTGAGCGACACCCGGGCCACCCGCCGGTCGGTCGGGTCGCTGTCCCGGACGGCCAGGCCGCCCTCGACCAGCTGCTGGACCAGGCCGCTGACCGTGTTGGGGGCCAGCCGCTGCAACGAGGCCAGCTGGCCGATCTTGGCCGGGGCGTGGTCGGCCAGCGCCATCAGCAGCTCGACCTGGGCCATCGGCAGCGCTTCCCACGGGTAGTCGGTGCGGATGCTGGTGCGCAGGGCGCGACGCAGTCTGGTGACCACCTCGGTCAGGGTGCGCGCGTCGTTCGCGCTCGACGGGGCCTCGTGCTCGGGCGTGACCTGCGACATCGGTCAAGCGTATCGAGTGGTGACCCGGACCATAGGTCTCCGTCCCAAAAATATGTCGGTCACCGAGATAAAATCGGCGCGTGGACACCGCGCTGCTCCGCCGCCTCGGCGCCGAACCGGCCCGTCCCCGTGCCGTCGCCGGCTGGCCACACGCCCACTGGCTGGCCGTGGCGGCGGTCTGCCTCGGCGCCTTCATGGGGCAGCTCGACGCCAGCATCGTCACCCTCACGTTTCCGGCCCTGAGCAGGGAATTCGGTGCCTCGCTGGCCGGCGTGCAGTGGGTGTCGCTCAGCTACCTGCTCACCTTGGTCGCGCTGCTGCTGCCGGTCGGCCGGCTGGCCGACGCCGCCGGGCGCAAGCTGCTCTACCTGTACGGCTTCGTCGTCTTCACGGCCGCGTCGGCGGCATGTGGGTTCGCCGACTCGCTGCCGCTGCTGGTCGGGCTGCGCGTCGTGCAGGCCGTCGGCGCGGCCATGTTGCAGGCCAACAGCGTCGCCCTCGTGACGACCAGCTCGCCGCGGCGCAGGCTGCGGGCGGCTCTCGGCGTGCAGGCGGCGGCCCAGGCCGTGGGGTTGGCGCTGGGGCCGACGCTGGGCGGCGTGCTGGTGTCCGGGCTCGGCTGGCAGTGGGTGTTCTGGGTCAACGTCCCCTTCGGACTGCTCGGTATCGCGGCCGGCTGGTATTTGTTGCCGCGTACCCGGCAGCGCACCGAGATGCGCTCCGTCGACTGGCCGGGCGTCGCACTTTTGGGCACTTCTTCGACCGCGCTGCTGCTCGGCCTTTCGGCGCTGTCCGGATTGGACGCGCCGCTCTGGCTGGTAGTAATCCTTTTCTCGACCGGCGTCGGAGCGGCTGTCGGTTTTGTCCTGAGGGAGCGTCGGGCGGCCGCCCCGATGGTCGACCTCAATTTGTTGCGGAATCCCATGATCGCGAGTGGTCTACTCGCCGCGCTGCTCGGATATCTCGTCCTGTTCGGGCCGCTGGTCGTAATACCGATACTCGGCGGTTCCGTTGTTCGAGCCGGCCTGGTGCTGACCAGCCTTCCGGTCGGCTTCGCCCTCGCTGCGACGTTCGGCGGCAACCGGTGGCCGGATCGGCGCCGAGCGACGGTGGGCGGTATGCTCGCCGCCGCCGCGCTGATTCCGTTGTGTCTACTGCCATTGACCGATCCGGTGCTGTCCACCTCGTTGGCCGTGCTCGGTATCGGACTCGGGCTTTTCACGCCGGCCAACAACGCCACCGTGATGGCGGCGATTCCGGCCGCCTGCTCCGGTGTCGGCGGCGGTTTGGTGAACATGGCTCGTGGCCTGGGCACCACTCTCGGTGTCGCTTCCGTGACGCTGGCAATGCACGGGGCAGGCCCGCGCGCGGCCATGATCGTGTTAGTTGTCGCCGCACTCTGTCTGGTGATTGTTTCCCGGCGACAGCCGGCTTGACGGGCGTAAGGCCGAGGTAGTGAACTACCGCACCTAAGCCAATTCACTGTGGAGGCATAACGGATGCGCACCGTCGTCGCCGTAGCCGGTTGTGCACTCGTGCTTGTCGCCTCCGCCTGCGGCAGCACCGGTTCCAACAGCGCTGCCACCGGACCCGCGACAAACACCGCCAAGCCCAAGGTCGGCGTGATCCTGCCGGACACGACCACCTCCGCCCGTTGGGAGGACTCGGACAAGCCACTGCTCACATCCCAGCTCAGCTTCGCCGGCATCCAGCCGGACATCCAGAACGCGCAGGGCGACGAGAAGCGCTTCGAGTCGCTGGCCGACAAGATGATCGCCGAGAAGGTGAACGTCCTGATGATCACCCCGCTGTCCTCGGACGGCGGCGCGGTGGTGGAGAAGAAGGCGAAGGCGGCCGGAATTCCGGTCATCGACTACGACCGGATCAGCCTCGGCGGCACGGCCGAGTACTACGTCTCGTTCAACAACCTCGCGGTCGGCCAGCTCCAGGCCGACGGCCTGCTGCAGTGCCTCGGCGCCAAGTCGGGGGCGCAGATCATCGAGATCGAGGGCGCGCCGACCGACAACAACGCCACCCAGTTCCACGACGGCCACGAGCAGGTGCTCAAGCAGCGCTACGACTCGGGCCAGCTGCGCCTGGTGGCCAGCAAGGGCATCGACAAGTGGTCCCCGGACACCGCCGCCGCCACCTTCACCAGCCTGCTGGACGGCAACGGTGGCAAGGTCGACGGCGTGCTCGCCGCCAATGACGGCATGGCCGCCAGCATCGAGGCCGTGCTCAAGCAGCGCAACATGAGCTCCGTGCCGGTGACCGGCCAGGACGCCACGCTCGACGGCCTCAAGTCGGTGCTGCGCGGCACCCAGTGCATGACCGTGTACAAGCCGATCGACATCGAGGCGGAGGCCGCCGCGCGGCTGGCCATCGCACTGGCCACCGGTCGGCAGGGTGACGCGGACGATCTCGCCACCGGCAACACCAAGGACCCGAAGGGCAACCGCGACGTCAAGTCGGTGCTGCTCGGACCACAGTCCATCAGCAAGATCGACGTGCAGGGCCTGGTGGCCAAGGGAGTCGTCAAGACCGACGACCTCTGCGGCGGCGACATGCGCAACGCGTGCATCAACGCGGGCATCCCCGTCCCCGGGCAGTAGCGGCGACCATCGGCCGGCCCTCGTCCCCACCGGGGCGGGGGCCGGACGCGTGAATGGGGCCGGTACCTCCCGTGAGCGCCAATCCGCTGGCGCCGTGGCGCGAGGCGACGATCTCGGCCGCGATGGACACCGCGGTCTCCTCGGGTGTGCTGGCGCCGAGGTCGAGCCCGATCGGGGCGCGAAGCGAGGCCAGCTCACGGCCGGTCAGGCCGACCTCACGCAGCCTTTCCAGGCGTTGTGCGTTGGTGCGTCGGGAACCCAGCGCGCCGACGAAGGCCAGCGGGCGGCGCAGTGCGTCGGCCAGCAGCGGCACGTCGAACTTCTCGTCGTGGGTGAGCACGCAGACCACCGTGCGGGCGTCGGTCGCCGTGCGGGCCAGATGCCGGTGCGGCCAGTCGACGATCACCTCGTCGGCGTCGGGGAACCGGGCCTTGGTGGCGAATACCGGGCGGGCATCGCAGACCGTCACGTGATAGCCCAGGAATCGGCCCATTCTCGCCAGTGCGGCGGCGTAGTCGATGGCCCCGTAGACCAGCATGCGGGGCGGCGGCGACCAGGGCTCGACGAACAGCTCCAGTCCGTCGAACCACTGCCGGCCGGTAGCGGTGGCGTGCCGGACCAGTTCGGGGTCGACGATGCGGTCGCCCACCACACGGTCGGCGAACACGGCCATGCCCTGGCCCAGCGCCGACTCCGGCCCGCCGACCACCCGGACCAGCACCACCGGCTCGGGATCGGCGGCCAGCGCGGCGGCGATGGCCGGGGTGGTGGGCTGCACGAACACTTCCAGCTCGCCGCCGCAGGTGAGGCCGACAGCGAACGCGTCGTCGTCGGAGTAGCCGAAACGTTGCCGTTGCGGCAATCCCGTGGCGAGTGCCTCCTGGGCCAGCTCGTACACGGCCCCTTCCACGCAACCGCCGGAGACGCTGCCGAACGCCTCGCCGTCCGCGGTGACCGCCAGCGCCGAGCCCAGCCCGCGCGGCGCGCTCCCGCTGACCGCGATCACGCTGGCCACGGCGAAGTGTTGTCCGGACAGCGTCACGGCTAGTTCCCTCATCGGGCTAGCTCCCTCATCGTGCCAGTGCCTCGATCCCGGCGATGCCGAAGTACGCGACGAAGATCGCGGCGATGACCGCGACCAGCCAGTGCACCTCACGCCACTGGCCCTTGCCCAGCTTGACCACCACGTAGCTGACGATGCCGGCGCCGACCCCGTTGGTGATCGAGTAGGTGAACGGCACGATGGCCATGGTCAGGAACACCGGGATGGTGAAGTCGGTGTCCTGGAACGGAATGTGCCGGCACTGGGCCATCATGATGCCGCCGATCACGACCAGCGCCGGCGCGGCGGCCTGCGCCGGCACGATGCCGGCGATCGGCGTGACGAGCATGGTCGCGCCCAGCAGTGCCCCGGTGACCACGCTGGCCAGACCGCTGCGAGCGCCCTCGCCGACACCGGCCGCCGACTCCAGGAACACGGTGTTGGGCGCGGAACCCGTGCCACCGCCGACGATCGCGCCGATGCCGTCGACCAGCAGGATCTTGCCCATGCCGGTGACCTTGCCGTTCCTGGTCATGCCGGCCTCGTGGCAGACGCTGGTGATCGTGCCCATGGCGTCGAAGAAACCGCTCAGCACCAAGGTGAACAGGAACACCGTGGCGGTGATCGCGCCGGCCGAGGCGAAGCCGCCGAACAGGTCGACGTGGCCGAACAGGGCGAAGTCGGGCGCGGCGACCAGGTTCGACGGCAGTTTCGGGGTGACCAGGCCCCAGTCCGCACCGGGCCACAGCGCGTTGGCGATCACCGCGATGACCGTGGCGACCACAATGCTGATCAGCACCGCGCCGGGCACCGCCCGGGCCAACAGCACGATCATCAGCAGCAGGCCGACCGCGAACACCACCATCGGCCAGCCGACCAGGTGCCCGTTTTCGCCCATCCGCACCGGGACGGTAGAGTGGGCGGAGTCCGGGGTCCTGGTCACGAAGCCGGCCGAGACCAGGCCGACCAGGGCGATGTAGAGGCCGATGCCGACCGAGATGGCGGTCTTCAGCGCCGCCGGGATCGCGTTCATGATGCGTTCCCGGATGCCGGAGACGGCCAGCACGACGATGCAGACCCCTTCCAGCACGACGAGTCCGAACGCCTGGGCCCAGGTCATGGTCGGGGCCAGCTGGAACGCGACGATGCCGTTCACGCCGAGACCGGCGGCCAGGGCCAGCGGAGCGTTGCCGACCAGTCCCATGAGGACGGTCATCACACCCGCGGCCAGCGCGGTGGCGGTGGTGACTTCGGTGACGGTCAGCCGTGCGCCGGTGATGTCGGCGGAAGCGCCTAATATCAACGGGTTGAGCAACACGATGTAGGCCATCGCGACGAACGTGGTGACGCCGCCGCGAACCTCGCGGGCGACGGTGGTGCCGCGTTCGGCAAGCCGGAAACGTCGTTCCAACAGGGCAGTTGTCGGGCGGCGGTCGCGCAACTGGGTCATGACGTACTCCCATGCCGGTGGGCGCGCGCGGAACCAGGCCGCCCCGATGCGTTGGGGGAACGGCCTGATTCGGCGGGCGTTTAAGCGGAGGTGCTCCGGTCAGCACGCGCGGCGAGGATCAGTACTCGACGCGGTCGGTGCGGGAAAGCCACGCGGAGAACGGGGTGTCGTGCTCGGCGGTCTTGACGTGCAGCACGGGGATCGGCCACGTCTGCTTGGGCTGTTCGAACAGGTCGTAGAAGGCGCGGTCGTCGAAGCCGGCGTCGGCGGCGTTGTGCCGGTCGGCGGCGAAGACCACCCGGTCCAGCCGGGCCCACAGCGATGCGGCCAGGCACAGCGGGCATGGCTCGCACGAGGAGAGCAGCACGCAGCCGGTGAGGCGGAAGTCGCCGATGCGTTGGCACGCCTCGCGAATCGCCACCACCTCGGCGTGCGCGGTCGGGTCGAGCGTGGGCACGACCCGGTTCACGCCGGTGGCGATCAGCTCGTCGCCGCGCACGATGACGGCGCCGAACGGGCCGCCACCGGTGGCGACGTTGGCGGCCGCCAGCCTGACGGCCTCGTCGAGCCACGCCTGGTCGGTGGCGGCTGTCGTCGTCATCGGGGGATCTCCCCATCTGTCAGGTGGGTGGGCGGGTCGGAAATGGGCGCTGTCGTAAGGTGTTCCGGCCGCACCGGAACTCGGTTGAGCGCCAGGCCGGTGGCGGCGCGGATGGCTGCGACCACTGCCGGCGTCGACGAGATCGTGGGCGGTTCGCCCACCCCGCGCAGCCCGTACGGGGCGTGCGGGTCGGCCAGCTCGAGCACGTCCACCGGCATCGGCGGGGTGTCGAGCACGGTCGGGATCAGGTAGTCGGTGAACGACGGATTGCGGACCTTTCCGCCTGCCACCTGGATTTCCTCCATGACGGCCAGGCCGAGGCCCTGCGTGCTGCCGCCATGGATCTGGCCCAGCACGGCCTGCGGGTTCATCGCCTTGCCGACATCCTGCGCGCAGGCCAGTTCGACCACCTTGACCAGCCCGAGGTCGACGTCCACGTCGACGACGGCCCGGTGCGCGGCGAAGCCGTACTGCACATGCGCGAACCCTTGCCCGGTCTCGGGATCCAGTCCGGTGGTCGGCCGGTGCCGCCACTCGACGGTCTCCTCGATCACGTCATTGCCCAGCACGGCAACGATGTCCTCGGTGGTGAGCTCGGATCGGGGTTCGCCGAAGCGGGCCACGGCCCGCTTGAGCAGCTTCTCCCGGACGGCCTCGCACGCCGCCTTGACCGCGCCGCCGGTGACGTAGGTCTGGCGGGAGGCCGAGGTGGAGCCGCCGTTTCCGACGGTGGTGTCGGCCGGGTGCACGGTGACCTGGTCGATGCCCAGCTCGGTGCGGACGATCTGCTGCTGGATGGTGACCAACCCCTGTCCGACCTCGGCCGCGGCGGTGTGGATCACGGCCGCCGGCTCGCCGTTGATGACCTCCAGCCGGAGCCGGGCGGTGGAGTAGTCGTCGAAACCCTCGGAGAAGCAGATGTTCTTGATGCCGACCGCGTAGCCGACACCTCGGATCACGCCTTCGCCGTGGGTGGTGTTGGAGACGCCGCCGGGCATGGCCGTCAGGTCCAGCGGTCCATTGTGGACTTCCGGCAGCGGACGTTCCTTGATGAGGCGCAGGAGTTCGGCCACCGGCGCGGCCGAGTCGACGACCTGGCCGGTCGGCATGACGCTGCCTTCGCTCATGGCGTTGCGTACTCGCACCTCGACCGGGTCCATGCCCAGCGCCTCGGCGAGCTTGTCCATTTGCGACTCATAGGCGAAACCCGCTTGCACAGCACCGAATCCGCGCATGGCACCGCAGGGCGGGTTGTTCGTGTACGCGCCCCAGCAGTCGATCGTGACGTTGTCCACATTGTACGGACCGATGCCGAGCGTGGCGGCATTGGCCACCACCGCCGGCGTGCTGGACGCGTAAGCGCCGCCGTCGAGGTAGATGCGGCACCGCACGTACCGCAGCGTCCCATCGCGGTCGGCCCCGTGCTCATAGTACAGCTTCGCCGGATGCCGGTGCACGTGGCCGTAGAAGGATTCCTCGCGATTGTAGACCATCTTCACCGGCTTGCCGGTGTGCCGGGCCAGCAGGCACGCGTGCACCTGGATGGACAGGTCCTCGCGGCCGCCGAACGCGCCGCCGACGCCGGCCAGCGTCAGCCGCACCTTGTCGGTCGGCAGGTCCAGCGCGAAGCAGATCTGCTTCTGGTCCACGTGCAACCATTGCGTGGCCACGTAAAGGTCGACGCCGCCGTCCTCGGCCGGGACGGCCAGGCCGGACTCGGGGCCGAGGAAGGCCTGGTCCTGCATGCCGACCTCGTACACGCCGCTGACCACGACCTCGGCCGTCGCCTGCTGGTCGCCGCGCTCGATGTGCACCTTGCGGACTGTGTTGCCGCCAGGGTGCAGCAGCGGCGCCTCCGGCTTGACCGCTTCCTCGGCGTCGACGATCGGTGTCAGCACATCGAAGTCGACCTTGATCTTCTTCATCGCCCGCCGGGCCGTCTCCGGGTGGTCGGCGGCGACCAGGGCGATGGCCTCGCCGTGGTAGCGCACCACATCCACGGCCAGCACCGGCTGATCGGGGTGCTCAAGGCCGTACAGGTTCGTGCCGGGGACGTCCTCGTGGGTGAGGACCGCGTACACGCCGGGCACCTTCAGCGCCTCGGTGATGTCGACGCTGCGGATGCGAGCGTGCGGATGCGGGCTGCGAAGCGTTGCGCCCCAGACCATGTCCTCGTGCCACAGGTCCGACGAGTAGGCGAACTCGCCGCGCACCTTCAGCGTGCCGTCGGGACGCAGCGGGCTGTCGCCCACCCCGCCCCTGAAGTCCTGGTGGTGGATTCCCTGGTGGGGGAGGTCATCGCAGCACCTCCGCGGCGTTCTTCAGATCACGGGTGATGGATTCGACGTCGGCGGTGCGTAGTTCGCCGTCGGCGACGACACTGCGGCCGCCGACCAGCAGCCGGTCCACGGTCGGGGCGGAGCCCAGCGCCAACGCCGCGACCGGGTCGGCGATGCCGGCGTGATCCAGGTCGTCCAACCGCCACACGGCGAGGTCGGCGACCTTGCCCGGCTCGATGGAACCGATCTCGTGGTCGCGGCCGAGGCAGCGCGCGCCGCCCATGGTGGCCATCCACAGTGCCTCACGGATACTCAAAGCCGTTGCGCCGCCACGGAATCGGGCGACCAGCAGGGCCTGGCGGATTTCCTCGCCGAGGCCGCCGGACTCGTTGGACGCGGCCCCGTCGACACCGAGTCCGACCGGCGCGCCGGCATCAAGCAGCTGCCGCACCGGGGCCATGCCGGCCGCGATCCGACCGTTGGAGCTGGGGCAGTGCGCGGATCCGGTGCCGGTCTGGCCGAAGCGTTTGATCGCCTCGTCGGACAGGTGGATGGTGTGCGCCAGCCACACGTCGTCACCGAGCCAGCCGAGCTGCTCGGCGTACTGGGCCGGCGTGCAGCCGTTCTCGGCCAGGCACTGCTCTTCCTCGTCGATGGTCTCGGCCAGGTGCGTGTGCAGCCGGACGCCGTGCCGGCGGGCCAGCGCGGCGGCCTGCTCCATCAGCTCCCGGCTGACCGAGAACGGCGAGCAGGGGCCGACGGCGATGCGGATCAGGCCGAGCGGATCCGGGTCGTGGAAATCGTTGATGGCCTTTTCCGTGCCGAGCAAGGCCGCTTCGAGATCCTCGACGATGTTGTCCGGCGGCAGACCGCCCTGCGACTGCCCCCGGTCCATCGACCCACGTACGGCGTGCAGCCGCACGCCCAGCCGCTTCGCCTCGCCGACCAGCGCGCCGATCTGGTCGCCGCCGTTGTCGGGGAAGACGTAGTGGTGGTCGGCGATCGTCGTGCAGCCGGTCAGCGCCAGCTTGGCCATGCCGGCCGCGCCGGCCGCCCGGGTGACCTCCTCGGTCAGCCGGCCCCACACCGGGTAGAGCGTGGTCAGCCACTCGAAGAGCTCGGCGTCCTTGGCGTAGCCGCGAGTCGCCCACTGGTAGAGGTGGTGATGCGTGTTGACCAGGCCCGGCGTGACCAGGCGCCCCCGGGCGTCGATGAAGTCGTGGTTGTCGGCCGGTCGTTCGACCGGGCCGTTCCCGACCTTCTCGATCAGACCGTCGCGGATGACGATGTGGCCGCTGGCATGCTCGGTGCCGTTGGCGTCAACCGTCGCGATGGCCGCGTTGTCGATGACCGTGACGCTCATCGGGTGGCCGCCAGTCGCACGGCGTCCAGGATCTTCTCGTAACCGGTGCAGCGGCACAGGTTGCCGGCCAGCGCCTCGCGAATCTCCGGATCAGATGGGTTCGGCACCCGTTCGAGCAGGTCGTGAGCGGCGACCACCAGCCCCGGCGTGCAGAAGCCGCACTGCACCGCCCCTGCGTCCACAAAGGACTGCTGCACGCGGTCCAGGTGGTCACCCTCGGCCAGCCCTTCCACGGTCCGCACCTCGCGGCCCTCGGCCTGACCCGCCGCGACCAGGCAGGAGCAGGCCGGCACGCCGTCCAGGTACACCGTGCAGGACCCGCATTCGCCCTGCTCACAGGCATTCTTCGAGCCCGGGAGGCCGAGCCGTTCACGCAGCACGTAGAGCAGGCTCTCGCCCTCCCACACGTCGTCAGCCTGCCTGGCCTCCCCGTTGACCGTGACGTTCAGGCGCATCGCGCGTAGTCCTTCCATGCCCAGGTGAGCGTGCGGCGGGCCAGCACGGACAGCGCGTGCCGGCGGTAGGCGGCGGTGCCGCGGACGTCGTCGATCGGTGTGGCCGCGGCGGCGACCAGCTCACCGAAGCGCCGGGCCAGCCCGTCGGTCAGCGGCTTCGGCGAATCCCACGAAAGCTCCTCGGCGGCGAACCGCTCGGCCTCGACCGCGCGGATCGGCGTCGGCCCGGCGGACCCGATGCCCGCGCCGACCTTGTGGCCGTCCGGGTGCAGGGCCAGGCCGAACGAGCAGACCGCGATGACCATGGCGTTGCGCGTGCCGACCTTGCTGAACTGCTGCGGACCGCTGCCGGTCGGCAGGTGCACGGCGATGATCAGCTCGTCCGGCTCGAGCGCGTTGCGCTTCACGCCCCGGTAGAACTCGCCGATCGGGATCTTCCGCGTGCCCCTGACCGACGCCACCTCCACGATCGCGTCCGTGGCCAGCAGCACGGGGTGCGTGTCGCCGGCGGGGGAGGAGGCGCCGAGGTTGCCGCCGACCGTGCCGCGGTTGCGGATCTGCGGCGAGCCGACCGTGCGGGAGGCCATGGCCAGCCCCGGCAGGCGGTCGCCCAGCTCGGCGATGATCCGCGTGTAGGGCACGCCCGCGCCCAGCCGGGTGCCGCTCGTCATGACCGACCACTGCGCCAGCTCGTCGACCCGCGTGAGGTCCAGCAGCGCGGCCGGCCGGCGGTGGTCGAAGTTCAGCTCGACCATCACGTCGGTGCCGCCGGCGATCGGCACCGCGTCCGGCTGCGCCGCCTTGGCGGCCAGGGCCTCGGCCAGGGAGTTCGGTCGTAGGAATTCCACGTGACGTAGTACACAGTCCGGCCGTGGCGGCTGCTAGCGGCGGAGGGCACGAAACGCCGACCCGATCGGGCGGGTCTTTTGGAGGATCCTCCAAGTAGGCTGCTCGGCGTGCGTCTCGGAGAGCTGCTGGCCGACCCGGCGCTCGGGCTGCGGCTGCTGGTCGGCGCGACCGAGCCCGATCCGGAGTTCCGCTGGATCTACATCACCGACCTGCGTGACCCGCGCCGCTACCTGGGCGGCGGCGAGGTCGTGCTCACCGGCATGCTCTGGTACCACGAGCCGGCCGACGCCGAGGCCTTCGTGTCGGCCGTCGCCGAGATGGGCGTCGCCGCCCTCGGCGTCGGCACCGCCGAGATCGGCCCCGTGACCTTCGACGTCGTCGTCGACGCCTGCCAGCGCCACGGCGTGCGGCTGTTCACCGTGCCGTTGGACGTCTCGTTCACGTCCATCACCCAGCGGGTCGTCTCGGCCCTGGCCGCCGAGCACGTCCGCCGGTCCAGCGCCGTCCTGGAGCACCACCGCCGCCTGGTCGCCGCGTTGGGCCAGGGCGGCGGCCTGGACGGCCTGGTCGCCGCCGGTGCCGCTGAGCTGGGCGTTCCGTGCTGGGTGATCAGCCAGACCGGCCGTGTGGTGGCCGGCGTGGCCGAACTTCCGGACGGCCCGACTGTCGCTGCCGGCTTCGTAAGAGGCAAACTCCAGGTTGGGTCTTACCGCGTGCTACCCATAGGCACCGGGCATCGGCTGTCGTGCTGGGCGCTGGTCGTCGCCGACTGGACGGCCGACCATCACGAGATCGCCGTCGAGCTGGCCACGTTGATCGGCCTGGAACGCTCCGCCCTGGCCGCCGGCCGGGTCGTCGGGCGCCGGGCCGCCACCCAGCTGCTGGGGCTGTTGGCCGACGAGTCCACGCCCGCCGCCGACATCAGCGCCCGGCTCACCGCCGCCGGCTTCGGTGCCGAGGACCGGTTGTGCGTGGTGTCCATGACCATTGCCGGCGAGGCCGGTCTCGCGTTGGACGTCCTCGACGAGCTCGTCGACGGCCTCGTGACCGATGTGGACGGTGAGGCCGTCGCGATCACCGTGGCCGACAACGACTTGCTCGACTCGCTGCGCTCCGGCGTTCGCGCCATCGAGTCCGGTCTCGGCTCGTGCCGCCTGGCCCTCGGCGTCAGCACCCCCGGCCCCGGTTCCCGCCTGCGCGCCTCGATCGACGAGGCTCGTTACGCCCGCAACGTCGCTTCCCACAACGGATCGCGGGCCGCCGTCGTCGCCGGCTCCGAGCTCGCTTCCCACCAGCTCCTGTTCGGCGCCCTGCCCGACGAGCTCCGCCAGTCCTTCTGCCTCCGCCTGCTCGGCCCTGTCCGGGCCTACGACCAGGAGCACCACTCCGAGCTCTTGGAGTCCCTGCGCGTCTTCCTCGACTGTTCCGGCTCGTGGAGCCAGGCCGCCGCTCGCCTGCATCTGCACGTCAACACCCTGCGCTACCGCATGGGCCGCGTCGAGGAGCTCACCGCCCGCGACCTGTCCCGGTTCGCCGACCGCGTCGACCTCTTCCTGGCCCTGGAGCTGTCCCGCTAGCCCTCAGCCGCCGATCATCATCCAGCTGGCGATCTTCCACTGGCCGTCTTCCTTGGCCACCGTGTAGCTATAAAGATTGGTACCACCGGGCCTGCCGTCCTTGTACTGGGAGTCGTACATGACGGTGGCGGAAGTGCTGTCGGCGTTCACGTGGGTGACGTGGGTGATGTGGATGGAGGAGTACTGGTCCCAGCCCTGTCGATACCGGGCGTGGGCGTCGTCGTAGCGCTCCAGACTGGCCTGCGCGTCGGTGGTGAGGAGGGCCCAGGCGGCGTCGGGGTCACCGGGCAGGAAGTTGAAGTACGCGGTGATCGTGGCGACGATCGGATCGTCCGAGGGCGCCGGGTCGTCCGTGTCCTCGTCCGGCGATTGCTCGTCGGTGGTGGTGGGAGCGGCAGTGGTGGTGGGGGCGGCGGTGGTCGACTTGGCCGTGGGCGATGAAGCGCGGGCGGTGACCGAGGGTTGCGGCTGGTTGAGGGCGTAGACGGTGACCCCGACGGCTACGGCGACCGCGCCGATGCGCACGGCGACAGCGACGAGCTTGCGGCGGGGGAGGCGGCGGTCGAGGGCTCGTCCTCGACCGGCATGGGCATCTCGTCCGGCGCGGGTTCGTCCAGGCGGCCGAGAGCGTCCGTGGCCTCGGGCTCCTGCTTGGGATCCCGGCGTGGCGTCCACACCAGCGCGACGGTACCGGAAACCGTAGTTTACCAGGCGAAATCCGGGTATCTCGGCAGAACTGTTGCCGCCTCGCCGACCGCTGGGCCATGCGGGTCATTCCGCCTGGCCACCCGCTCGGGCATTCCCGAACCGCTCAGCCGACCACCGAGGACGCGATCTTCCAGGCGCCGTCCTGCTGGACGAGGCCGAAGGTGGTGCGCTCGACCCGAGTGCCGCCGTTCTTGTAGTGGTACGTGAGCGTGGCGACGACGGTGCCGGGCGGGGTGGCAGTGATGCCGCTGAGGTCGATGCCGGAGAACTGGCTCCAGAACTGCTGGTACCCGGCGAAGCCGCCGGCCGTGCCCGACTGGTAGGCGGCGGTGAGGTGGCCCCAGCCGTCCTGAAGATCGTTGGGCATCAGCTTGTAGTAGTCGGTGATGAAAGCGGTGAGCTGGCTGCTGACGTCCGCCGGCGGTGGGGCGGCGGACGTGGTCGTGGTGGTGCTGGTCGTAGTCGTCGTGCCGGTGGTGGTGCTGGTGGGAGCCGGCGTCGTGGTGGTGCTGGAGGCGGTCGTGGTGTGCGACGGGGTGGTGGACGGACTGCCGGCGGTGGATGAGGGCTGCGGCTGGTTGAGGGCGTAGACCGTCACCACGATGGCGATGACGACCGCGCCGACGATCAGCGCGATGGCGACGACCTTGCGCCGGTCGGGACCCTCGGCGGCGGCGACCGGGGTGCCTCCTCGACCGGCACGGGAGCGGGTGCGGGCATCTCAGCCGGCATGGACTCGGCCAGGGCGCCGAGGGCGTCCTGGACCTCCTTGGCCTCGGGCCGGTGCTTGGGGTCCCGGCGCAGCATCCACACGAGCGTGGCGGTGAGCGGCACGGCGTGCTCGGGCGGCGGGACTTCCTCGGTGGCGATGCGGTGCAGCAGGGCGACGGCGTTGTCGTCGGTGCCGAACGGCGGATGACCCTCGACGGCGGCGTAGAGCATGGCCCCGAGGGCGTAGACGTCGCTGGCGAAGACGGAGTCGTGGCCCTGGGCGACCTCGGGCGGCAGGTAGGCGGGAGTGCCGGCGAGTAAGCCGGCAGCCGTGACGGTGGCGTCGCCGTCGGCCCGAGAGATGCCGAAGTCGGTCAGCTTGGCCACATTGTCGCCGGTCAGCAGCACGTTGGCCGGCTTGACGTCACGGTGCACGATGCCGGCGGTGTGCGCGGCGGCCAGCGCGGAGGCGATCTGGGTGCCGATGCGGGCCACGGTGCCGACCGGCAGCACACCGTTCTCAGCGATGAGGTCGGCCAGGCTCTGCGAGGGCAGGTACTCCATGATCAGGCACGGCCGGCCCTCGTACTCCACCACGTCGTAGATGGAGATGACGTTGGGGTGGTGCAGCCGGGCGGCCAGCCGCGCCTCCCGCATGGCCCGGTTGCGGGCCTCGTCGGTCTGCAGCTCGGTCATGCCGGTGCGGACGAGCAGCTCCTTGACCGCGACGTCCCGCCGCAGCAGCTGGTCACGGGCCTGCCAGACGGTGCCCATCGCGCCACTGCCGACCTTCCTGACCAGCTTGTAGCGCTCGGCGATGAGGTCACCCTCGGTGGCCACAGCCATTCCTCCCACTATTGACGTCGCGGATGCGGTCTATCTTTCCAGCCGCGCCCGGACGTACTGGACCGGCCACTCGATGTCGCCGCCGAGCACCCGGGCGGCGTTGAGCGGCCAGTGCGGGTCGCGCAGCAGAGCCCGGGCCAGGAAGACGACGTCGGCGGCGCCGGTGGCGACGATCTGCTCGGCCTGCTGCGGCTCGGTGATCAGTCCGACGGCCCCGGTCGGCACCTTGGCCTCGGCCCTGACGCGCTGCGCGAACGGCACCT
Source organism: Kutzneria chonburiensis (assembly GCF_028622115.1). NCBI lineage: Bacteria > Bacillati > Actinomycetota > Actinomycetes > Pseudonocardiales > Pseudonocardiaceae > Kutzneria > Kutzneria chonburiensis. The sequence goes on along the minus strand of NZ_CP097263.1, from coordinate 2,538,190 downwards.
GGTAGCCGGGGCCGAGTGGGATCCGCTGGGCCGGGGTGAGGCCGCCCGAGGACACGTCGACCAGGTCGACGCCGTGATCAGCCAGCAAGCGGGCCAGTCGCACGGTGTCGTCGCCGGTCCAACCACCGTCGGCCCAGTCGGTCGCGGACAGCCGGGTGAACAGCGGCACCTCGTCGCCGATCTCGGCCCGGACGGCCGTCGCCACCTCCAGCATGAACCGGACCCGGCCGTCGAAATCGCCGCCGTAGCCGTCGGTACGGAGATTGGACAGCGGCGACGAGAACTCGTGGATCAGATAGCCGTGGGCGGCGTGGATCTCGATGGCGTCCACTCCGGCGTCCAGCGCACGCCGGGCACCGGCGGCGAAAGCGGCCACCACGCCCTGAATCTCCGCCTCGGTGAGCTCACGGGGCGTCGCGTAGTCGCCGAACGCCACCGCGCTCGGTGCGACAGACTGCCAGCCGCCCTCGGCCGCCGGCACAGTGGCGCGGCCGAGCCACGGCGGCTGCGTGGACGCCTTGCGGCCGGCGTGCCCGAGCTGGATGGCGGCCTTGGCGCCCTGGCCGTGAATGAAGTCGACGATTCGCCGCCACGCCGCCACCTGCTCGTCGTTCCAGATGCCGGCGTCACGCGGACTGATCCGGCCCTCCGGCGACACTGCCGCCGCCTCGGACATCACCAGGCCGGCGCCGCCGGCCGCGAACTGGCAGAGATGCATGAAGTGCCAGTCGTTGGGCACGCCGTCGACGGCCGAGTACTGGCACATCGGCGACACCCAGATCCGGTTGCGGGCGGTCATGCCGCGCACCGTGAACGGCGAGAGGAGTGTGCTCATGCCTGCGCCAACACCGACTCCGCCGCCGATGTTTCCAACACGGCCGGGCCGAGGCGGAGCACGCCGTCGTCCAACGGCACACAACGGACACCGCCATGCCCGCGCAGGCCGCGAAACGCGCCCGGGGCGACCACGACATCCATCCACGCACACGGACTGGCCGGGCGGTGGCCTTCGAACCGGATTCCGTTCAGTGTGAAGTGCCGGCCCACCAGCTCGTCCACGGGAAAGCCGCGCAGCACGATGTTGCGGCGCACGGCATGCGGGTCCGGCGGCGGGTCGAGATGCAGCGCCTCCAACGACTCCACCGCGAAGATCGTGACGGCGGCGTTGCGGTGCGCACGGTGGTTGAAGTAGCGGTCGCCGACCAGCCCGAGTCCCGCTCGGACTTCCACATGATCTCGCTGCACCGGAACGGGATCCGGGCGCGGACCGTCGGCGGGCCGGCCTTCGAGGGCGTGCTCGGGCGACACGTGCAGTGCGATGATCTCCACCTCGTGCCGGCTCACGACCTCGATTCTAGGGGAAAGCCCGGTGGTGGCCCGGAGTCGGCGAGGGAATTTCATGAGCGTGACTCTTCCCCGGGGATCCGGGTTGATCGATTAGGGTCGGATGCGACGGAGGGGAGGCCGTTGCATGGGACGGCGTGAGGCGCTGGCGGTCGATGCCGTGCGGCACGGGAGGCTGTTCGGCCGTACGTACCAGGCGTTTCTGGACTACGGCGCCCGCACCGGTTCGTTGCGTGACCTGCAACGTGAGCGGTTGTCGGCGTTGCTCGGCTGCGTGCTGCGGACAGTGCCGGTGATGCGGGCCCATGGCCTGGAGCTGGCCGATGATCCGTTCGAGACGTTGGCCCGGCTGCCGATCGTGACCAAGCAGCGGATCCGGGACGACTACCGCGGCCATTTCGCCGAGGACATCGAGCCCAAGGACTGCGCGTCGGTGGTCACCTCCGGCACGACCGGCGTGCCGCTGAAGATCGTGCACAACTCCGAGCACTTCGTGCACGTGAACGCGCTGGCCCTGCGCCGGGCGTTGGACTACGGGCTGCCGCTGGACCGGAAGATGCTGCGCCCCTTCAAGTCCGAGTCCGACGACTGGTTCGAATACACCCTGCCCTCCGCGGGCTTCCTGCGGTTCGCCGAATTCGGGCTCGTGACCGACGAAGCCGCGATCGCCCGCCGCTGCCGCGAGTTCGCCCCCGACGCGATCTTCACCCATCCCTCACGGGCGCTGGCCCTGCGGGACCTGGCGCCCGGCCTGAGGCCGCTGATCGTGCAGACCTTCGGTGAACAGCTCACCGACGGCGGCCGAGTGGCGATCGAGGACCACTTCCAGGCCCCCGTCCGCGACTGCTACGGGACCAACGAGGCCGGCACCATCGCCGCCCAGTGCCCGGAATTCGGCTCGTACCACATCGAAGGCGAGCGGCTGTGGGTCGAGATCGTCGACGCCGACGGCCGGCCGGTGGCCGACGGCGTCGAGGGCGACATCGTCGTGACCAATCTGTTCAACACCGTGATGCCGTTCATCCGCTACAACACCGGCGACGTCGGCGCCCTGTCGTCGCAACGCTGCCCGTGCGGGCGGGACCAGAAGGTGTTGCGGCTCATCGCCGGTCGGCAGTACGGCGCGATCACGCTGCCCGACGGATCCAGCATCGACGTGCTGCGGCTGGTCAAGCTGCTCGACCGGGTCCCGTTGGAGCGGCTCCAGGTGGTGCAGGCCGACACCACCGAGCTCACCGTGCTCGTGCTGCCCGCCGCCGGGTGCACCGACGATGACCTTCGCCGGGCGGCCGAGGCCGCCAACGCCGCGCTGCACCACCGGCTGCCCGTGCGGCTACGCCGCGCCCGGGCCGAGGAGTTCGCGGAGTCCGGTGCCGGCAAGCACCTGAACTTCGTGAACCTGCTGGAGAACTGACCAGGGAAGGAGGGGACGGATGTCCATCGAGGACTGGACCAAGATGATCGACGAGATCGACTCGGCCGAGGCCAACGCCGACGCGAGCTGAGTCCGGCGGTGAGCCGGGGCCGGGAACGCTCCCGGCCCCGGCTCACTCGACGCTGCGGGGCAGCGCCGTGTCCTGCAGCCAGGACCGGAAGAACCGGTCCAGCGGCTTGATCGAGTGCTCCTGCGCCACCGCGATGAACTTGTCCGTGGTCACGGTCGAGTGCCGGTGCTTCTCGGTCCACTCCCGTAACACGGCGAAGAACGCGTCGTCGCCGATCCGTGCCCGAAGGGCATGCAGGGTGACCGCCCCACGCTGGTAGACGCGGTCGTCGAACATGCGCCGCACGCCCGGGTCGCCGACGCGGATGTCCTGACGCTGACGGGTCAGCTCGGCGTGCGACCGGGCGGCCAGCACGGCCGCCGACAGACCGCCGGAGGACTCCGACCACAGCCACTCGGCGTAGGTGGCGAAGCCCTCGTTCAGCCAGATGTGCCGCCAGTCGGCAATGGTCAGGCTGTTGCCGAACCACTGGTGGGCCAGCTCGTGCGCGACCAGGTGCTCGCTGCCCCGGTGCCCGTCGACGTGGTTGGCACCGAAGATGGACAGCCCCTGCGCCTCCACCGGCACGTCCAGGTCCTCGTCGGCCACCACCACGTGGTACTCGGTGAACGGGTAGGCGCCGAACAGGTTCACGAAGGCCGCCATGATCTCCGGCTGCCGGCCGAAGTCGTGCCCGAACACGCCGACCAGCCGCGGTGGCACGGCCGCCCGCTGCCCGGCCGACACCTCGACCTCGGCGTACAGGCCGATCTGCACGGTGGCCAGGTACGTCGACATGGGCGCGAGCTGCTCGAACTCCCACGTGGTGCTGCTGCCGCCGACCCGCCGCGACACCAGGGACCCGTTGGCCACCACGGTGTACGGCGACGGCGTGGTCACCGCGATCCGGTACGTGGCCTTCTCGCCGGGCTGGTCGTTGCACGGGAACCAGGAGGGGGCGCCGATCGGCTGGCTGGCCACCAGCGCGCCGTCCTCCAGCTGCTCCCAGCCGATCTCGCCCCAGTGCGGGCTGCGCACCGGCCGGGGCGTGCCGACGTAGCGCACCTCGACGGTGAACGCCGCCCCGACCATGACCGGCCGGGCCGGCGTGATCCGCAGCTTGTCGCCGCGATGGCTGTACTTGGCCGGCTTGCCGTTGACCAGCACCCGTTCGACCCGCAGTCCGTGCAGGTCCAGGCTGAACTGGGCCAGGTCGGCCCGGGCCTGCGCGGCCAGCCGGGCCCGGCCGCCGAGACGGCCGGGACCCGGCTTGTAGTCCAGCTCCAGGTCGTAGTGCGTGACCCGGTAACCCCCGTTGCCGTGCTGGGGCAGGTACGAGTCGGCGGACCGGTCCGCGCCGATCGTGCCCCTCACCCGCGCTTGCTCCACGCGGAGATCGGGTTGCCCAGCCAGCGGGTGTTGGCCGGCACGCTCTCGCCCCGCATCACCAGCGAGGCCGGCCCGACCGTGGTCCCCGCGCCGATGGTCGCCCCCGGCAGCACGATGCCGTGCGGGCCGAGCGTCGCGCCCGCGGCCAACGTCACCTCGTCCATGCGCATGATTCGATCATGGAACAGGTGGGTCTGCACCACGCACCCCCGGTTCACGGTCGCGCCCGCGCCGACACTGACCAGGTCGGCCTCCGGCAACCAGTATGTCTCGACCCAGGCGCCACGGCCGATACGGGCCCCGAGGCCGCGCAGCCACACGTTCATCACCGGCGTGCCGGCGACCGAGCCGGCCAGCCACGGCACCGCCAGCACCTCGACGAACGTGTCGGCCAACTCGTTGCGCCAGACGAACGAGCTCCACAGCGGATGCTCGACCGCCTTGAACCGGCCGACCAGCAGCCACTTCGCGGCCAGCGCCACCGTCGCCGCGACGACGCCGCACAGGGCCAGGACCAGGCCGCTGAGCAGGGCCGCGACGGCGAAGCCGAGCGCGCTGGCGATACCGGCGATGCCGAACAGCGCCAGCACGGCCAGCGCCACCGATGCCATGACCGGGAGCACCCGGCAGATCTCCACCAGGCCGCGAGCCACGACCAGCTTGGTCGGCGGGTCGAAGGTTCGGCTCTGGTCGCCGTCCTCGACGGCCCGCGGCAGCTTGATCGGAGGCATGCCCAGGTAGGAGCTGCCGGCCTTGGCGCCCTTCGGCGTGGACGAGAGCACGCCGACCAGGCCGCGCTTGGGCACCGCCCGGCCCGGCGCGGTCATGCCTGAGTTGCCGAGGAAGGCCCGCTTGCCGATGCGCGCGTTGGCGATGCGCAGCCAGCCACCGCCCAGCTCGTAGCTGCCGACCATGGTGTCGTCGGCCAGGAACGCGCCGTCGCCGACCGTGGTCATGGACGGCAGCGCCAGCACCGTGGACGCCTCCACCCGGCGACCGACCCGCATGCCCAGCGCCCGCAGCCACACCGGCGTGAACAGGCTGGCGTACAACGGGAACAGCGTGGTGCGGGCCATGTTCATCAGCCGCTCGGTGGTCCACGCCTGCCAGGCGACCCGGCCGAACACCGGGTGGTAGCCGGCGCGCAGGCCGATCGAGCACAGCCGCACGCCGACCAGCACCAGCAGCGCGTACGTCACCAGGGCGGCCACGGTCGCCGCCGGCACGGCAAGCAGGGCCGAGCCGAGCGTGGGCGTGTCGTGCAGGAACAGCGCGACGATCGCCAGGCCGGGCAGGGCTGCGGCAACCGGCAGCAGGCCGAGCGCCAGCGTGGCCGCGCCGTAGGCGAAGCCCCAGATCCGGCGGCGCGGCGGGCGGCTGTTGGGCCAGCGGTGCTCGGCCTTGCCGTCACGCACGGCTGGCACGCCGGACCAGCGCTGAGCAGCCGGGACGGAGCCGGTGACGCCGGAGCCGGGGGCGATCTCCGCGCGCTTGCCGATCCGGGCCCCCGGGAACAGCGTGCTGCGGGCCCCGACCGTCGCGCCGGCGCCGATGCGGATCTTGCCGATGTGCAGGATGTCGCCGTCCAGCCAGTGGCCCGACAGGTCCACCTCGGGCTCGACAGCACTGCCCTTGCCCAGCTTGAGCAGGCCGGTCACGGGCGGCAGCGAGTGCAGGTCCACGCCGTCGGCGATCTTCACACCCAGCGCGCGGGCATAGCGGGCCAGCCAGGCGCCGGTCAGGTTGGTCGCGCCGGTCGCCGCAGCCAGCTGCTCGGCCGCCCACAGCCGCAGGTGCATCTTTCCGCCGCGGGGGTAGCGGCCGGGCTTCACCTTGCGCAGCAGCAGCCGTGCACTGCCGGCGGCGATGGCCACCCGGCCGGCCGGGTGGAACAGCACCAGCCAGGCCAGCGCGATCGCCCACCACGGCAGCGTCGGCGCCCAGGCGGCGCCCATCAGGTTCAGCAGCGTGCTGCCGGCGGCGGCCGCCACCGACCACCGCAGGCCGACCAGCAGCGTCAGCGGCAGCATCCACAGCAGCTGCTTGACCTGTGCCTTGCGCGGCGTCGGCGCTACCGTACGGGCCTTGAGCGCCTTCGCGTCGAACTCGTCCAGGCGCGAGGCCATCGCCCGCAGCGTCGGGAACTGGTAGATGTCGCTGACCGAGCCGCTCGGGTACTTGGCCCGGATCAGGCCGACCAGTCGGGCCGCGGCCAGGCTGCTGCCGCCGCTGGCGAAGAAGTCCGCGTCGGGCTCGGCCGGGGCCACGCCCAGCACCTCGCCCCACTGCTCGGCCAGCCACGCCTGCGTGCCGGCCAGCTTGCTCGTGTCCGTGCTGTGCGGCAGCGGCCAGGGCAGGGCGTTGCGGTCGACCTTGCCCGACGTGCGCGTGGGCAGCGTCTCCACCTCAGCCAGCAGCGGCACCAGGGCCGCCGGCAGTGCCGCGCGCAGGCGCTCCAGCGCCGCCTCACGGTCGAAGTCGGTCGTCGGCACTACGTAGCCCACCAGCAGCGTGCCGTTGCGGACCGCCGCCGCTGCGCCGGCAACGCCCGGCAGCGCCTGTAGGGCAGCGTCCACCTCGCCCAGTTCGATCCGGCGGCCGCCCAGCTTGACCTGCTCGTCCGCCCGTCCGACGAACAGCAGGCCCTCCGGCTCCGCGCGGACCAGGTCACCGCTGCGGTAGGCGCGGTCCCAGCCCATCGCCGGCAGCGGCGCGTACTTCTCCGCGTCCTTGGCGTGGTCCAGGTAGCGGGCCAGGCCGACGCCGCCGATGACCAGCTCGCCCTGCTCGCCCATCGGGACCAGCTCACCCCGCTGGTCGACGACCGCCAGCTCCCAGCCGTCCAGCGGCAGGCCGATGCGCACCGGGCCCTCGCCCGTCAGCTGCGCCGCGCAGGCCACCACCGTGGCCTCGGTCGGGCCGTACGTGTTCCAGACCTCGCGGCCCTCGACCGCCACCCGCTCGGCCAGCTCCGGCGGGCACGCCTCGCCGCCGAAGATGAGCAGGCGCACCTCGTCCAGCGCCTCCGCCGGCCACAGCGCCGCCAGCGTCGGCACCGTGGAGACGATGGTGATCTCTCGCTCGACCAGCCAGGGGCCTAGGTCGACACCCGTGCGCACCAGGGCTCGCGGGGCCGGCACCAGGCACGCGCCGTGCCGCCAGGCCAGCCACATCTCCTCGCAGGAGGCGTCGAAGGCCACCGACAGGCCGGCCAGCACCCGGTCGCCGGGGCCGATCGGCTCGTCGACCAGGAACAGCTCCGCCTCGGCGTCCACGAAGGCCGCCGCCGCGCGGTGCGAGACCGCCACGCCCTTCGGCTTGCCCGTCGAGCCGGACGTGAAGATGATCCACGCGTCGTCGTCGAGGCCCGGCGTGCCCAGCACCCCCAGCGGCGTGCCGGTCAGCGTGATCTCGCGCCCCGCGCCGATCACCGCGCACACGTCGGCCTCGCCGAAGACGAGGTCTGCCCGCTCCTGCGGGTCCTCGAAGTCCACCGGGACGTACGCCGCACCCGCCGCCAGCACCGCCAGGATGCTCACGTACAGGTCCACCGTGCCCGACGGCGCCCGGACGCCCACTCGGTCGCCCACACCGATGCCGTGGCCCGCCAGCGTCCCTCGCAGCCGGTCCACCTCCGTGGCCAGCGCCCGGTAGGACAGCGTCGTCTCGCCGTCGTCCACCGCGGCCGCCGCGGGATGCTGCCTCGCCGTCTCGCCCACCACGTCCAGCAACGTCCGGGCCGGGGCCTCGCCCCGCGTCGTGAACACCGCGTTCTCAACGAGAACGCGCGGATCCTGAACCGCCGTCAATTCAAGCCTCTCCGAGGTGCCGGTAGCCCGGCGCACCGGTTAGCTTCGTCCACAGTGGACGCTCAGCGATCTTGTTCACCGTCGCGGGCCGACGTTGTACTTTACCCGCGGATGACCTCCATGTCGCTGTCGGGGCCGTCACACACTCCTTGCGTTGTCCGGCAATGCCGCACGTACGGCGAGATTTCCCTGGCACACCAAGGACTTCTCCGCGGCTACGTACACCCGGCGATGTCGTCACCGGATCGGGTGAACCGGTTGGTGCGCCGCGGAACCCGTCCCACCCGCCGGCCGCCCCGTCGACCGGGCCGGGCGGAGTCCCGATTTTCGGGGAGACCGCCGCCGGCCGTGAGCCCACACTCTCCGCCATCGAACGAACCGACGGGGGTGGGCGCATGGCCGAACCGGTGGATCCGCGCGACGAGAAGTTCATCCCGACCAGAACCGTTCCGGAGAGCACGACAACGACCAACGAAGCGACCGGCGAGCAGCGATCGGTGGTCCAGGCCGGCACCGTGAACGGCGGCGTCGAGCAGCATCACCACGACCACCAGCACCTCCATGCCCCAGCCGGCCCGGCCGAGCCGGACCTCGTGTCCGGTCGTCCCACCCCTGAGGAGCTGGCGGCCGCGGGTGAGTTCTTCATCGAGCGGCCCGGGATCGTGGAAGCGGAACGGCGGCTTCGGCGGCACGGTGTGGTACTGGTCGACGGCGACGGGACCGGGTGGTTCATCGCCGCGGTCCGCCTGCTCCAGGAGGTCGGCGCGACCGACGTGGCCCAGCTGAACCCGCCCCGCTACCTCAACCGGGAACGGGCCAAGGGCCTGAAACGCGGATACGGCTACGTCTGGCCGGCTCGCCAGTCGTTCGACGAATTCCAGTTCAACGATGTCCGTGCCGCCGTCAAGGAAGCGGGTGGCTGGCTCGTGGTGTTGGTGCACCATCCGAGGGAGGTCCCGCACGCCCTGATGGATCAGGTCGTACGGCTGGGCGCGCCGGCTCCGATGGCGGTCGCGCGTGCCTGCGTGCGCGCGGAACGCGGCCCGGAGATGGACAAGCAGCTACGCGTGCTTGACGAGACGTTCGGCCCGGTGCTGCGGCCCGGCACGCTGCCACGCGAGGCGGTGCGGGCGGCCGAGTTGGCCATTCGGCAGGCGGCCGGCGAACTCGGCGAGAACGAGGCGATCGACGAGTTCAACGAGAAGCTGTCCGGTGCGGTCGGCCGGTGGTTCGACACCGGGCGCTGGCTGACCGAGTACGTGGCGATGGTGGCCGTCGCGGTGCTGGAAGACCTTGCCTCGGACCGGGTGTTCGCCGAGGCGGAACGGTTGGAGCAGGCGATCCGCGAGGCCGAGTTGCCGGCGGACAAGAAACCCAAGCCACGTCGGGTTTTCCGGTTCTCGCGCGATGAGCTGCTGGCCACCATCGGCGCGAAGGTGGAGCTGCGGGACCATGCGCTGTATCCGGGACTGTCCGAGGAGACCGTCCGATTCACCCGGCACGACTGGGCGCACGCGTTGCTCTGCCACGCCTGGGTGCAGTACCCCGCGCTCCAGCCGTTGCTGGCCGACTGGTTGGCGGACACGGCATTCGCGAAGGGCGTCACGGCACTGTGCACAGTGGTACGAGCCGTTCCGGCGAGCGATCCGCTCAGCTACGTACGGGACTTTGCCGGCCGGCCCTCGGTGGGCAAGAGGATGTTCGCCGCGATGACGCTGTCGGAGCTGGCCACTGAGCACGGCTGTCGCGAACTGGTCGACGAGACTCTCGGCCGCTGGATCGAGCAGCGGTCCGGCGTGTGGCGCAAGACGACCGCCGCCATGGTGTACGGCTTCCCATACGGCACCAGGGACCCGGTGAACGCCATCACGCAGCTGAAGCGGATCGGCTGCACCGAGAGCCGGCACCAGCAGAACTGGGTGGTCTGGGCCGTGCGGGAGCAGTTTCGGCGGCCGAACAACCAGGTCACCGTGTTGCAGGCGATGTGCCGCTGGGTGTACGAGGCCGACCGCACCGAGGGACTGCGCACGATCGCCCTGTCGGTCGGCTGGGCGCTGGCCGGCATCGACCCCGATCCGGACTTCTGGTTTCCGCCGGCGACCGAGCAGGACCGGCCGACCGTGCGGCGCCTGCTCGTGGCGTTGTTCTGGCACGTGTTGCGGGACGAGATATTCGGCGCCAGGGCGTTGCAGCTGATGTTGGAGGCGGCGCTGTCCGCGCACTACGACCCGAAGGCCCGTGAGCGCCTGCTCGGGCTGATGGACATGGTGCTGGACGGCGGCAGCCGTCGGCTGGCGATGCGTCGGCTGACCGAGCACCACCCGCGCCACCGACGCAGGATCCGCCGGCTGTTCCGACTGTGCCGGCTGCTCGAAGGACGGCCATGGTGGACGGTCGTGGCCGGCTGGGTTCGCGCACTTCGACGAGCCGAGGACCGCACAGCCTCCGAATGACTGCCGTGGATCAGCGTTGTGCTTGTTCGTCGTGCACAACGGCGTCCTGCTCGGAGGCGTAGGCCCGGGCCTGAAGGGAATAGAGCTCGGCGTAGCGGCCGCCGGCGGCGAGTAGTTGGGGGTGGGTGCCCTGCTCGACGACTTTTCCCTTGTGCAGCACGTAGATCCAGTCGGCGTGGCGGACGCTGGCGAGGCGGTGGGTGATGAGGACGACGGTGCGGCCGGTGGCCAGGGAGCGGAGGGATTCGTAGACGGCGAACTCGGCGCGAGCGTCGAGGGGAGCCGTGGGCTCGTCGCAGACGAGGACGGGGGAGTCGCGGAAGATGCCGCGAGCGACGGCGAGGCGTTGCCACTGCCCGCCGGAGAGCTCCCGGCCGCCACGGAAGTACTTGGACAGCACGGTGTCCCAGCCATGGGGGAGGTCGTCGACGACCTCGTCGGCCCGGGCCAGGGAAGCGGCGGAGCGCAGGAGCAGGTCGTCGGGGTCGGAGAGGTCGTGCCGGCCGATGCGGACGTTGGCGCGGGCGGTGTGGGGCCACCGCACGGCGTCCTGGGGAACGAGGACGACGCGGTCGGCGGTCGAGTCGGGGGACAGGAGGGCGGCATCGGTGCCGTCCCAGTCGATGGAGCCGGTGGACGGCTGGTAGAGACCGGCGATGAGCTTGGCCAAGGTGGTCTTGCCGGACCCGTTCTCGCCGACGAGGGCGACGGTCTGGCCCCGCCGGATCACCATGTCGACGTCGTGCAGGCATGGGTCACTGCCGGGGTAGGCGAAGCCCACTCCGTGCAAGGTGATCGTCTCCGGCGCTGCGGGTGCGGCGAGGGTGCCGGCCGGGCGGAGGCGGGTGTCGGCGTCGGTGAGGAAGGCGAGGTAGTCGGCGATGTACAGGGACTGCTCGAACACCTGGTTGGCGGCGAGCACCAGCCGGGTCAGCGCGGCGGTGGCCGACCGGATGGCGACCACGGCCGCGCCGGCGACGGCCAGCGGCAGCCACTGGGCATCCAGCATCAGCAGCAGCGCCCCATAGGTGACGGCAACGCCGACGCCGGCCAGGGCGCGGCCGACCGCGCCGACTCGTGCCTGTGCCACGGCGACCCGCGTGCGTTGATCGCGGTACGCCTCGGCGAGCGTGCGGTACTCGCCGAGCACGAACGGCGCGGCCTGGCAGGCCCGCAACTCCGCGGCGGAAACCCGCTCGGTCGCCAGACCGCTGACCATCCACAGTCGACGCAGCAGGCTCACGGTCCGTGCGGAGCCCAGGTAGCCCAGCCGCGCCGACCGCAGCACGGCCCATGCCTGCGGCAGCAGTCCCAGCACCAGCACCGGCAGCAGCGCCGGGTTCATCACGGCCAGGCTGACCCCGGCCGCGACCACGCCGACACCGGCGCCCACCAGCTCGACCAGGTTGTCGCTGGCCCGATCGAGATGGTCCAGCCCCTGGTCGCGGGCGCGGTGCAGCCGGTCGTAGAACCGGTCGTCGTCGTAGGCGACCAGCTCCACGGCCAGTGCGGCGGCGATCAGCCGCTGCTCGGCCGCCCGGTGCACCGCCGGGCCGATCCGCGCGTGGGCCAGTGCCACGCCGGTGTCCAGGGCGCCCTTGATCGCATATACGGACGCCAGCAGCAGCACCGGTCCCACGGCGGCGAGCACCCCACCGCTGAGCAGGTGCTGGAGCGTGTCACCAGCTTCCAACAGGCCGGTGGCCGCGGCGACGCCGGACGCCAGCTGCAGGAAGAGCACGGTGAGTGCGGACCCGGGCGCGGCGGCGCGGATGATGCCCAGCACGGGCCGAACGGTCCCGGGCAGCCTCCGTACCAGCTGCCACAGTCCCAGTCCGGTGTCCCGGGCGTCGTCCAACCGCCAGTACGGGGACTCCAGCTCCTGCTCAAGCATGGGGCAACAAAACCGACGGCAGGTCCGACGCGGGGTGCATCCGCAGCAGTTGATACGCCACTCCGCCCAGGCCCGGGAGCAGGCCGGGGGAGAAGGCGTCCCGTGCCAGCCCGGAAATCGCCCCGAACTCCTCCAGCCCACCGATCACGTGGGCGTCCAACTCGCGTCTGCACAACCCGGCCGGACCGACGCCGGCGTCAAGTGCCTCCTTCACCACCTCCCAACAGCCAAGGTCGCCGTGACACAACGTGTGGTTCCAGCCGAAACTATCCGGCCACATGGACTGCGCGCTCCGACGCAGCACGTCGAGGTGCTGGGGGTGCTCGGTGCGGTGCCACAGGTCGGCCGCGGCGATGCCTATTCCCGCAGCTCCATGGCACCAAGCGGTGCCGATTCGGTCTTTTCGCGGTTGTCAAGCCAGCCATTGCGGTCGATCTTGTAGAGGGATTCCTCGTACCGCTGCGCCGCCTCGGCGACCGCCGCGTAGCGGTCGTCGCCGGTGACCAACGCCAGCCGGTCCAGCGCCCAGCTGATGCCGGTCGAGCCGTGGGCGAAGCCGCCGAGCCCGGCGGGCCAGCGGATCGACGCCCAGTGGGCCTTGCCGTCGACGACCTGTGCGGCGTCGACCAGCCGGTCGCCGATGTCGCGGGCTTCGTCGACTCGGCCGAGACCGAGCAGCGGCACGATCGCGCCGGCCATGCCCATGAGCACGTCGTACTGCTGGTCGGCGGCGACCGCGGCGGCGAGGTCGGCGGCTCCGGCCGAGCCCTGGAACCACAGCAGCCCGCCGAGGCCCAGATAGGCGCCGACCTGCGGCGGCCGATGGTCGGGATGATCCTTGCGCCACTGCGTCATGTCCGCGGTGACACCGTCGAACGAGCGCCGGGTATCGGCCAGCAGGGAGTCGACGCCCGGTACGGGATCGGCACGGTCGGCCGCCACCTCGTGCTGATAGCCGGCCAGCACCATCGCGACGCCGGCTGAACCGCCGTACACGTCCTGGCTGAGCGGCCGGACGGTCCACCCCGTGTCGCTCAGCACCGGCGCGATCCACGTCGCCGTCCCGTCCGCGCCGCGGATCGCCGCCCGCACCAGGCGTTGCATCAACTCCGCGGCGAGCCGGCGGCGACGCCGGTCGAGGTCGTCGGTGCGGATCACGGTGGGGCGCATGGGCTTCTCGTCCGGCATCCAACCGTCGTTGAGGTACGCGCTGACCAGCGCCGCCCGGATCACCTGCCGTTCCACCTCGACGTCACCACGCCGCCAGCGGTCCAGCGCCTCCCCGACGCCGACCGAGCCGGGAACGGCGGGGTAGAAGGGGATGTCGCCGGTCAGCAGATCGTCGATCTCGGGCGACTCCAGGACCTTCGCCGCACGTTCGATCGCCTGTTCCGGACCGTGCAGGGAGACCGGGTGCCAGAGCATGCGGCCGATTTCCGCGTACTGTTCGGTGGCGCGCTTGACGATCCGGATCTCGCACGTTTGGAACGGCTCCAGCAGCGCTGCCAGCCGGCCGTCACGGTCCAGTGCCGTTAGCCGGCCGGTCAGTTCGTCGAAGCCGGCCAGTACCTGCGGCCAGTACCGCGCCAGCACCGGCTCCGGGCTGGGATGGTTGCCGGCCAACGGAATCTCCGCCACGGCTTTGCCCACGTGCGCGGTGTCCGTGCCGACGCCGAGAACCACCGGCAACTCAGTGACCGGCTGCTGATCGGGCAGCGAGCCGGTGGCCGACATGTCCACGCCACGCCAGCCAAGCGCCATGCCACGACCGGGCAGCAAACCGGTGCGCAGCACGGAGTTGGCCACCAGGTCGCGGGCCTTGTCGACGGCGATGCCGCCGCGGGAGGGCTCGATCGGTTGGGACGGCGTGAACAGCGTCTCGCAGTCGACGACGATCGGCACTGGGCCGCAGGCAATCAGATTCTCGGCATGCAGGTCGCTGCCGCCGACCAGCCGGGAGATTGCGAGCCAGTGGCCGATACCGCGATAGAAGTCCCGTAGCTCGCCGTCGTCGGCGCAATGCCGGTGGGTGACGAACTCGGCCCAGCCGTAGCCGTCGCGGACGACAACGTCCGGTACCCGGATCTGGACGTCCAGAGTGGACAGAAAGGAGGACAGCGCTCGGTCGACCTCGACCGGCCGCGGCTTGTAGACGGTGTTTCCGTTGGCACACCGGACGATCGCGACGGTCCGCCCGTGGCGGTGGCTGTCGCCGGCCCCGAACGTGACCTCGCGGAGCTCACCAAGGGCGGGATCGCGGTCGGCAGCGAACCGGGTCGCCAGCTCCAGCGCGGCGGCGCAGCGGTTTGCTACGATCGCATCGACGCGCGCCAGCAGCGTCGGGTAGTGCTCGGTTAGCGAGTCCCAGAACTCGCGCCGTGCGGCCAGTTCGAGGAACTCGCTCCAGCGCGCCGCCGGGTCCGCGCCGGTCAACCGGCCGGTCACGCGCGCCGCGTTCAACTCCAACACCAGGGTGCGGGTCACCTTGCGGCGCACCGTTTCCAGCAGCGCCGCGGCGGCCCCGTCGTGCACCGCCTTCGCTTCGGCGCGGGTGAGGCCGGCGATGCCGCGCAGCCCGGTATCCAGGTCGGCCAGTGCCGGCTCGACCAGGCAGCCAAGACAATCGTCGAAATCGCCGGCCTCGGTCATCGCGGGCTCAGCAGCATTGCCGGGTGCGCGAACCGGTGCAGGCCGTGCCGCAGCCGTGCAGCGTGTCCGGCGGGATGCGGTTGGCCACCTCGGATTCCGCGTGCTCGCTCACGTACAGCGGGCCCGCCGGGTTGTCCGACGCATGCGCCACCGTCCGCCACTGTGCCACCAGATCTGTCGGCGACATCGATGTCCCCTTTCGGTCGGGTACTGAGCAAATTCACGTTAACTCCAGTGTTTTCGCCGGTGTCAGCGCCGAGTGTGGGAGGGGCACGCTGCCTTCGGAGTGAAGGGCAGGGTGCGCGGCCGGTAGCCGCCGGCCGCCGGCAAGGAGTGACCGGGCAGGTCGGCCCGCGTTTCGCGCTGTTCCAGGCCGGGGCACGGTTCTGGCAGGGTGGGGCCTATGGATCTCGACAAGCTGGTCGAACGGCTGGATCTGGACACCAAGGCGGCGTTGCTGGCCGGGCAGGACCGCTGGTCGCTGCCGGCGGCGCCGGGGATCGGCCTGGCCTCGCTGGTGATGTCGGATGGGCCGATCGGTGTCCGCGGCACGCGGCAGACGCCTGACGACCCGTCGGTGGCGCTGCCCAGCCCGACGGCGCTGGCCGCGTGCTGGGATCCGGAGCTGGCCCGGCAGGTCGGCCGGCTGTTGGCGCAGGAGGCCCGCCGCAAGGGCGTGCACGTGCTGCTGGCGCCCACCGTGAACCTGCACCGGACCCCGTTGGGCGGTCGGCATTTCGAGTGCTACTCGGAGGATCCGCTGCTGACCGGTCTCGTCGGCGCGGGCTATGTCAGCGGCGTGCAGGACGGGGGTGTGGCGACGACGGTGAAACACTTCGTGGCCAACGACTCCGAGACGCAGCGGTACACGGTGGACGTTCACGCTGATGAACGGACGCTGCGCGAGCTGTACCTGGCGCCGTTCGAGATCATCGTCAAGCAGGCGCGGCCGTGGGGCGTGATGGCGGCGTACAACTCGGTCAACGGGGCGACGATGACCGAGCATGGTCCGCTACAGAACGGGATCCTGCGTGACGAGTGGGGTTTCGACGGCTTCATCGTCTCGGACTGGACGGCGACCAGGCACACCGAGCGGGCCGCGAAAGGTGGCCTTGACGTGGCGATGCCCGGTCCGATCACGCCCTTCGGCCGGGATCTGGCGCAGGCCGTCCGGGACGGGCGGGTGCCGGAGCAGGTGGTGGATGCGATGGTCCGTCGGGTTCTGCTGTTGGCGGCCAGGGTGGGCATTCTGGACGGCGTCGAGCCGGCAGTGACGACGCTGCCGGAGCCGATCGACGGCGGGTCGCTGGCCCGTGAAGTGGCGGTCAGGTCGTTC
Source organism: Kutzneria chonburiensis (assembly GCF_028622115.1). Classification (NCBI taxonomy): domain Bacteria; kingdom Bacillati; phylum Actinomycetota; class Actinomycetes; order Pseudonocardiales; family Pseudonocardiaceae; genus Kutzneria; species Kutzneria chonburiensis. The sequence continues at coordinate 2,521,832 of NZ_CP097263.1, read as the reverse complement.
GTGTTGCTGCACAACACAGTGGATTTGCTCCCGCTGGACGCCACCAAATCGCCAATGGTGGCGTTGCTCGGCGGGGCGGCGAAGGACGCGCGGATCCTCGGCGGCGGCAGCGCGGTGGTGTACCCGCAAGAGGTGATCTCGCCGTTGGACGGTCTGCGCCAGGTGTTCCCGAACGTGGTGTACGAGCTCGGCGCGGACCCACGCACGCAGCTGCCTCCGTTGGGGGACAACGCGGATCTCCGCTGGATCGCGTTGGACGGCGACGGTGTTGAGGTCGCGTCCGGGCCGCTGGACCAGGGCTCGATCCGGTGGATCGGCGAGGCACCGGCCGGAGTGGACCCCAAGCGGGTGCGGACGGTGGAGATCGCCGGCACGTTCACGCCGTTCGAGACCGGCCGGCAGACCTTCGCCTTCATCGGACTCGGTCAGGCCCGCCTGGAGATTGCCGGCACGGTTCTGTTCGAGGAGTCGAACATGCCGGCCGGCGACGACCCGTTCACGGCCGTGCTCAACCCGCGGGAACGGCGCTTCGACGTCGATCTCGAAGCCGGGCGGCCGGTCCAGGTCAGCTTTCGGCTCACGCCGCTGGGCCTGGAGCGCGGCATCAACAAGTACGTCTGGATCGCCCTGACGCTGGGCCACAGCGGCCCCGAGGCCGACCCGGAGCGGCGGATCGAGCGGGCGGTGGCCGCCGCGAAGGACGCTGATGTCGCGGTGGTCGTGGTCGGCACGACGGACCAGAGTGAGAGCGAAGGCTTCGACCGCACCACGTTGGCGCTGCCGGGGCCGCAGGACGAGCTGGTGCGCCGGGTCGCAGCGGCCAATCCCCGCACGGTGGTCGTGGTGAACGCGGGGTCGCCGGTGGAGATGCCGTGGGCGGACGACGTGGCGGCAGTGCTGCTGACCTGGTTTCCGGGCCAGGCGGCCGGGGCGGCGCTGGCCGACGTGCTGACCGGTGTCGCCGAGCCCGGCGGCCGCCTGCCGACGACGTGGCCCAGGCGCACCGAGGATGCTCCGGTGCTGACCGTGACGCCGACCGACGGCGTGCTGAGCTATGACGAGGGCGTATTCATCGGCTATCGAGCCTGGCAGCGTGGCGACACCGAACCGGCGTACTGGTTCGGTCACGGAATCGGCTACACGGATTGGGCGTACGAATCCGCCGAATTCGAAGCTTCCGACGAGCCCGACATTCTCGGCACGGTCACTGTTGTCGTCCGCAATACCGGCATTCGCGCCGGTCGCGAGATCGTGCAGACCTATCTCGCACCGGCCGGGCCCGATGCCGAGCGTCCGGCGCGCTGGCTGGCCGGTTTCGCCTCGGTGACCGCGGGCCCTGGCGAGCGGGCCACCGTGGTCATCGCCGTCCCGCGCCGGTCACGGCAGGTGTGGCGGGAGGGCGGCTGGCGGGACGCACCCGGCGGGCACCGGCTCGAGGTCGGACGCTCGGTGGCCGACCGGCGACTCACCGTTGATCTCCCCGACGGTACAGTAGCCGGTTGAAGGTTGGATTGTGCGAGGTGAGAGTTGGTGGGTGTGGCAACAGGGCGGGTGCTGCGGTTCGACGACGTGCGGGGTTTCGGGTTCATCGCGCCGGATTCCGGCAGCGAGGACGTTTTCGTGCACGCGAACGACCTCAGTGAGGACAAGTCGGTGTTCAAGCCGGGCACCACGGTCGAGTTCCAGATCGAGGAGGGCGACCGCGGCCTGAAGGCCGTCGACGTGCGGCGGACCGGTCGGTCCGGCGGGCGGGGTTCGGGCGGTTCGGGTGGTGGCGGCGCGGTGTCGGGGTTCGGCGCCGAGCTGACCGAGGCGCTGCTGGTCGAGGTCCCGGACCTGACCGGGGCGCAGATCGTGCGTATCCGCGAGACCGTGGCCGACGTGGCCAGGGCCCGCGGCATCTCGCTGTAGCGGACGACGGGCGGCGGCCACGGCCGCCCGTGTCCCGTCCCCTGGCGCGATCACCGGCCCGATCGCCATTCGGCCTGGTCGATGGCCGTCCGTTCCCGGTCGATCGAACGTTCTCCCCATGAATACTTGGCAATTTCGGTAAACACCGATAACGTGATGGTGGTTGCGTGACGACGTCACGCGTACCGGGGAAATGCCACACATTGGGGAGTGGGCCTTTGTCTGTCAACACCGAATTGTCCGCGCGGGCTGCCGACCGCGCCCGCGGCTGCCCGTTCGCCGCTGCCCCCGGCCACGAGGACACCGACCTGAACGGCCCCGTGGCGCGGGTGCGCACGCCCGCCGGCATCGACGCCTGGATGGTCAACCGCTACGAGGACGTCAAGGACGTGCTCAGCGACACCACCCGGTTCAGCTCGGCCGCCGGCTCGATCAACCACATGCTGCCGCGGATGTGGCCGCCGCAGCCGATGGAGCCCGGTGACTTCAACCGGATGGACGGCGCCGAGCACCTGCGGTTCCGCCGCGCCTTCGGCATCGAGATCGGCGCGGCCAAGCGGATGGACGCGTTACGGCCGTCGGTGCAGCGCATCGTCGACGAGGCGCTGGACGCCATCGCCGGCGCCGAGCAGCCGGTCGACTTCCACGAGCTGTTCTCCAAGCCCGTGACCACGGCGGTGATCGCCGACCTGATGGACGTGCCGTACGCGGACCGCCAGCTGTTCCACGACTCGGCCGCCGCCGCGCTGGACATCTCCATGGACCCGGAGATCGCCACTGCCGCGTTCGACAAGCTCAAGGCGTACGTGCGCAAGCTGCTGGTGGACCGCCGGGAGAACCCGGGCGACGACGCGCTCAGCCACATCATCGCCCGCAGCGAGGCCGGCGACCGGCCGTTCACCGACGACGAGCTGGAGTCGATCGGCTTCGCGCTGATCTCGGCCGGCTTCGACGTCACCGCCGGCATGCTGACCTTCATCATGCTGACTCTGTTCGAGTTCCCGGCCGAGATGGCCCGGCTGGTCGCGGATCCGTCGCTGGCGCCGACCGCGGTCGACGAGTTCGTCCGCTTCCTGCCCGGCGACGTGGGCATCCTGCGCCAGGCCGTGGCCGACACGGAGATGGGCGGCGTCCAGATCAAGGCGGGCGACTACGTGATCGCCGGCATCGGCGCCGCCGGCCACGACGAGTCGGTGTTCCCGGACCCGGAGACGCTCGACCTGGCCCGTACACCCAATTCGCACCTCAGCTTCGGCCGCGGCCCGCACGCGTGCGTCGGCCAGCAGCTGGCCCGCCTGGAGCTTCGGGTGGCGCTGGAGACGGTGCTGCGGCGCGTGCCGTCGCTGCGCTGCGCGGTGCCGGTGGCGGAAGTCCCGCTGCGGCAGGACAACATCGTGCCGGGGCCGGCCCACCTGCCGGTGCTGTTCGACGCCGTGCTGCCGGTTCGGGAGGAGACGCCGTGATCCACGTCGAGACCGACACCGACCTCTGCATCGCCTCCGGGGTCTGCGCCATGACCGCGCCTGCGGTGTTCGACCAGGATGCCGACAGCGGCCTGGTCGTGCTGCTGGACGCTGACCCGGGTGAAGAGCAGACCGCCGCGGTGCGCGAGGCCGCGACGCTGTGCCCGAACGCGGTGATCTCGCTCATCGAGCGCTGAACACGAAACACGGCGCCGTCCAGGTATGGACGGCGCCGTGTCTCGTTCCGCATCGGCCGAGGTTCCGACCGACTAGTGACGCGGGTCACCTCCGACGAGCTTGGTCAGGCGATCGAACATGCGGGCCACCCGGGTGGTGGGCCGGGTCGGGCGGCACACGGGCTCGTACGTCCCGCAGTGCAGCCGCTCCGCGCCGGTGCTGGTGGTCGCGACCACGGTCGCGTGGCCACAGCCCGGGCAGGGGGCGACGGTGCCATCCGGATCGGGAATGCCTAATACACTCACCAGGCGGCCTCCAGGACCAGTCTGTCCATACCGCCATTGTCCCATCCCGGGCCGCCGCCGGTCTCGCGGATACCGCTCCCGGGCGCGTCGGCCGGTGGCACACCCGTCACCCGCGTGGACCATCGCGACGCAGCCCTGCTCGGGCCGCGATTTCTGTGCTAGGCATGACGGATGATCGAGGCGGGGGAAGTCCTGGAGCGGGCGCGCTCGAGAGCCGAGACGGCAGCGGAGCAGGCCGGGGTGACCGTGCGGGTGCTGCACGAGCTGCCGGACCTCGAAGAGGTCCGCCTGCTGCTGGACGACGTGTGGCGGCCGGACCCGACCAATCCCACGGCCACCCTGGAACTTCTCCGGGTCGTGTCGCACATCGGCAGCTACGTCGCGGCGGCGTACCGCGGCGACACGATCGTCGGCGCGACCATGGGATTCTTCGGGCCGCCGGACACCAGGAGCCTGCACTCGCACATCACCGGCGTCCGCCCGGACGGCCAGGTTCGCGGCGTCGGTTTCGCGTTGAAGACGCATCAGCGGGCGTGGGCGCTGGACAACGGCCTGCGCATGGTCAACTGGACGTTCGACCCGCTGGTGTCCCGCAATGCACACTTCAATCTGGCCAAGCTGGGCGCGCGCTGCCACGTGTACCTGGAGTCGTTCTACGGCGACATGCCCGACGAGCTGAACGCCGGCGACGAGAGCGACCGCATCCTGTTGGAGTGGGACCTCGCTGACCCGTCGGTGGCCCGCGCCCTGGACGGTCATCCGGTCGAGCGTGTGCCGGATGCCTTGGTGGCGTTGGACATCGACGACAGCCAGCGGCCGGTGCCGGGTGAGATCAAGGGCCGCTACGTGGAAGTCCGCATTCCGCCGGACATCTACGCCGTGCGCAAGGCCCGGCCGGAGACGGCGCTGCGCTGGCGGCTGGCCGTGCGCGACGTGCTCGGCGGCCTGCTCGCCGACGGCGCGGTGATCACCGGATTCAGCCGTGACGGCGGCTATCTGCTGGACCGCGGGGAGGACGCGTGAAGATCGAGGGCCTCGAGCTGCGCTGGGCGTCGCTGCCGCTGGTCGGCACGTTCCGCACGTCGTTCGGCAGCGAGACCACGCGCGATCTGTTGCTGCTGCGGCTGGTCACCGATCGGGCCGAAGGCTGGTCGGAGTGCGTGGCGATGACCGCGCCGGTCTACTCGCCGGAGTACGTGGACGCGGCCGCGCATGTGATCGAGCACGTGCTGTTCCCGGAGATCGCCGCACTGTCCGATCCGGACGTTCACGCCGTTTCCCGGGCCATGCAACGGTTCCACGGCCACCAGATGGCCAAAGCCGCGCTGGAGACGGCTTTTCTCGACGCCGAACTGCGGTCGCTCGACCTGTCGCTGGCCCGTTATCTGGGCGGCGCCGTGGATCGGGTGGCCTCCGGGGTGTCGGTCGGCATCATGGATTCCGTTCCGCAGCTGCTCGACGCCGTCGGCGGCTACCTCGATCAGGGTTACGTGCGGATCAAGCTGAAGATCGAGCCGGGCTGGGACGTCGAGCCGGTCCGGGCCGTGCGGGAGCGCTTCGGCGACGACGTGCCGTTGCAGGTCGATGCCAACACCGCCTACACCGTCGGCGACGCGCGGCAGCTGGCCAAGCTCGACCCGTTCGACCTGCTGCTCATCGAGCAGCCACTGCCCGAGGACGACCTGCTCGGCCATGCCCGGCTGGCCCGGCAGATCCGCACGCCGGTCTGCCTGGACGAGTCGATCACGTCGGCCAAGGTCGCGGCCGACGCGATCAGCCTCGGCGCGTGCGCCATCGTCAACATCAAGCCCGGGCGGGTCGGCGGATATCTGGAGTCTCGCCGCGTGCACGACGTCTGCCAGGCCCACGGGGTGCCGGTGTGGTGCGGCGGCATGTTGGAGACCGGCGTCGGGCGGGCGGCCAACCTCGCGCTGGCCTCGTTGCCCGGGTTCACCCTGCCGGGCGACACCTCGGCGTCGGACCGCTACTTCCACCGGGACGTCACCGAGCCGTTCACAATCGAGAACGGGCACGTCCGGGTGCCGACCGGGCCGGGAATCGGCATCACCCCGGTACCCGAGATTCTGCACGAACTGACGACCGACACCCGGTGGCTTCCGGCGAACGGGTGAAGGAATGCATTAATTGTTCTAGACCTCCGGTGACCCGGCGGATTCATAAACGTATACACCGGTGTGTGCTGGGTCTCTCCGCCTTGCGCCACTGAATCGAATCTGCTCGAATAATGAGGTACCGTCGCCTTGTCTCTGGGGGCAAGAAAATGCAGTACTTCCGCCGGGCCGGTGTGCTCGCCGGTTCCGCCGCCGCCGTCATCGCCGCATCCACCGGGGCAGCGCACGCCAACCCGCCGTCGCTGTCGGACGTCGTCACGGACACCACCCTGTCCACGACGACGTTCGTTCCGGGCAAGCAGGTCCATGCGACCTGGACGTTCAACCACGCGTACGCGTCACAGGTGACCGCCGTCCAACTGTGGCTCGCGCACTCGACCGGGATGGGCCACGCGCCCAACACGCGTATCGACGTGAACGTGGATCCCAATTCCGGTGCTGTCGACTTCACGGTGCCGAATGTGACGCCGAGCAAGCCGGGCAACATCTGGATTTTCGACATCGTGTGGGTGGACGGGAACGGTCGGCAGACCGAACTGTCACTCACGAACGTCACCGTGAAGTGAGCCGGCCGGGTCGGCGCACCGCCGTCGCGCCCACCCGGTCGACGTCATTGTTCTCCGTTGTGATATGACCGGACGGTCGCCGCCATGCTGCCCGGTCGAACATTCTTCTCTTTTTTTGCCGGTCGGATTTAGTTCAGTCGAAATACCGGCGGGGTCAACCGCATACGAGACGAGGCCGCGGGGCATCTGCCCCGCGGCCTCGTCGCTGTGTGCGGCCGGCTGCGGACCGACCTTCCTCATCGCTCCCTATCGTGCGTTAATTAGATGCGGATAGGGAAGGATGCGGTACGCTCTCTCTTGTGTCCCAGGAGATGTACTCGGTGGAGCAGGTCGCGGACCTGCTGGGCCTGCACGTGCGCACGGTCCGCGGCTACGTCCGTGACGGCCGGCTCAAGGCGGTCAGGATCGGCAAGCAGTACCGGATCGCCCAGGCCGACCTCGACGCCTTCACCGGCGCGGAGTCGCAGGTCCGGCGGACCCGGCACGTGGAGGTGTCGACCATCGTCGAGATCGACGCGATCAGCCGGGAGGACGCCAGCCGGATCGCCATGGGCGCGGTCGGGGCGGCCAACACGCGGGGCTACGAAGCTCAGCCGCTGCGCATCGAGACCGCGTACGACGAGGTACGCGGCCGACTGAAGCTGATCATCCTGGGGGACCTGACCACCACCGCGGAGCTGCTGCGGTGGATCGCCTTGCTGGCAGAGGGGGAGTCGTGACCGCGACCATCTACAAGACCGAGGCCGGTGGCCAGGAGCTCCGCGCGTTCTACGAGCGCGCGCTGGGGCACTGGCCGGTGCCGGCCGACCGCCGCACGGTGCCGACCCGGCACGGTGACACCTTCGTGATGGTGTCGGGGAACGAGACCGGCCCGCCGGTGATCCTGCTGCACGGTTCGGCCGGCAACACGCTGAGCTGGATGTCGGTGGTGGGAAATCTGGCCGACCGGTTCCGGCTCTACGCCGTGGACATCATCGGCGAGCCGGGGCTGAGCGCGCCGTCCCGGCCGCCCTTGGGCTCTTCGGCCTACGCCGAGTGGTTCGACGACGTGCTGGCCGGTCTGGGCCTGACCGAGGTGCAGATGGTGGCGGCGTCCCTGGGCGGCTGGTTCGCCATCGACTGCGCCACCCGTCGACCGGGACGGATCAGCCGCATGGTGCTGCTGGTGCCGGGCGGCATCGGCCGCCAGAAGCTCGGCAAGATGGCACTGTTCTTCCTCGGCCGGCTGTTGGGCCGCAAGCAGCCGGAGCCCCAGTCGCCGCCGGAGAAGTACCTGCGCATGGTGTTCGAGCACTACCGGCCGCGGCTGCTGATGCCGATCTTCTCCGCCGCCCGGCTGCGCAAGCTGACCATGCCGCTGCTGGCCATCGTCGGCGACCGCGACGAGTTGCTGAACTCCAAGGCGACCCAGCGGCGGCTGACCGCCACGACCGACGCGACCGTGGTGATGCTGCCCGACACCGGGCACATGCTGCCGGACCAGAGCGAGCGGATCGGGGTTTCCTCCGTGACTGACACAGTGACCGACATCGGCGGGACCACCGCGTTCGTGCTGGCTCCGGACGGCCCGAAGCTGTCAACCGAGCAGGACGCGGTCGACATCATCGGGCAGCTCTGGGGGCAGCCGGTGCCGCTGGTGGTGATCCCGGTGGAGCGGTTCGCCGACGGCGTGTTCGACCTGCGCACCACCCTGCTCGGGCACTTCACGCAGAAGTTCATCGGCTACGGCAAGAGCCTGGCCATCGTCGGTGACCTGGGTGAACACCTCGCCGGGAGCGAGCCGCTGCGGGCGTACGTCCGGGAGTCCAACCGGGGCAGCCGGATCTGGTTCCTGGACGACGTTAATCAGGTGGCGGCCCGGCTCGGCTGACCTAGCCTGGCCGAATGGACCTGGGGACCGAGGCGGACCGCGTGGCCGCCGAGACATCGTTCACCGGCGTGGTACGGCTGGACGAGGCTGGCGCGGCGGTGTTCGAGCGGGCGTACGGCATGGCGCATCGCGGGCTGGGTGTTCCGAACACTGTGGACACTCGGTTCGCGATCGCCAGTGGTGGCAAGGCGTTGACGGGGCTGGCCGTCGTGTCGCTGATCGAGGATAGCACCCTCGGCCTGTCGACGACGGCGAGGTCCGTGCTGGGCCCGGACCTGCCGTTGATCGACGACGCCGTGACGGTGGAACAGTTGCTGTCCCACCGTTCCGGCATCGGCGACTACTACGACGAGGACGGCGACCCGTCGCTGCCGGTGCCGGCGCAGGACCTGGAGACGACCGAACAGTACGTGCCGATCCTGGACGGCTATCCGCAGAAGTTCCCGCCCGGCACCAGGTTCAACTACAACAACGGCGCCTTTGTCGTGCTGGCGCTCATCGCCGAACGCGCGAGCGGCGTCCCGTTCCACGACCTGGTGGCGCAGCGGGTGTGCGCGCCGGCCGGTCTGGTGGACACGGCCTACCTGCGCAGCGACGAGCCGGACCGGCGGACGGCGCTCGGCTATCTGGCCAAGGATGGCTTGCGCACCAACGTTTTTGACCTCCCGGTGCGCGGCAGCGGCGACGGTGGCATCTACACCACGGTAGCCGACTTCCACGCGCTGTGGCGGTCCTTCTTCGCCGGCCGCGTCGTCTCGTCGAAGTGGGTCGAGGAGATGACGCGTCCGCGCAGCGTGCACGAAGGCAGGCGGCCACTGCGGTACGGCTTGGGCTTCTGGCTGCACGAGTCGTCCGACACGGTGATCGTCATGGGTTCGGATCCGGGTGTCTCGTTCTGGTCCGAGGCCGATCCGTCCGGCGCGTTCGTTCATACTGTGGTAGGCAACTCGAGTGATGCGGCCTGGCCGGTGGCCCGGCTGTTCGGTTGACTCCATTGGAGGTGTCGGCGGCTCGGGGGTGCTGGCTAGCATTCGCGAGTGGACGCCGGCACCGTGGATTTCCTGGAGTCGTGGCGGTTGTCGCCGGAGCGTCGCCGGCAACGCCGGGGCGGCTGGCTGACCGTCGTGGTGGCGGTTGCCGTTGGCGTGGCGTCCTTTGTGCTCTATCGGGACCACGGGATCACGCTCGGCCTCGACCTGCCGGACCTGATTCCGTATGGGGTACTGGCTCTGGCCACGGCCGTCGTCTTCTGGCTGCTGATGCTGTTCGTCACGTTGGCGTATCGCGATGCGCTGCAACGGGAGCACAGCGAGCGCTGGCAGGTGGCGGAGTCGCGTCGGCTGCTTGAGCGGGCCGAGCAAGCCTCCGACAAGCGGGGTCCGCTGGACCTCACGGTATTGTGGGCGTTGACGCAGCGTCGCCTGGACTACTACCACGCGCTGGCGACTTTCCAGGCGGAGCGCAGTTTTCACCATGCCCAGCGGGCCGTGTTCGTCGGCTTCGCGGTGCTGGTCGCCGCGGTCGTGGTGGTGGCGCTGACCGGCTCGACGGTGATCACCATCGTCGCCGGTTCGATCGGCGTGATCGGCGCGGCGCTGGCGGCCTACCTAGGGCGGTCGTTTCTCCGGGCCCAGGAGGCCACCACCGAGCGGATGCAGCTGTACTTCTCCCAGCCGTTCGCGTTCTCCCGCCAGCTGTCGGCCGAACGGCTGCTGATATTGCTCGAAGCGGAGGATCGCGCGGCGGCGGTGCGGGACCTGATCCGCGCGGTCATGGAGACGCCGGTCGAGCCGGTCAGGCGGGGCCGGCACTCGTCGTGACAAGGGCCTCGGCATAGCCGTTGACGATCACGTCGTCGAGCCGCGTCGGTTCACCGTTGAGCGCCAGCGCCGGAAAGCGGTGGCGCAGCTTGGTTATCGCCGTGCCGACCAGCTCGTCGTGATCACCGAGGGTGAGGTGGCCGGTGGTGTTGCGGCCGAAGTCGAGCTCGTCCGGGCGGTCGAACATGATCGGGTCGCGGTTGGCCGAGCCGATCAGCACGGCGATCGTCTCGCCGGCCTCGATCTCGATGCCGGCCAGGCCGATCGGGGCGTCGGCGGTGCGCAGCGCCATGCCGTACGGGCCGTCGTGCCGGGACAGCTCGGCCACGTTCACCCCGGTCTGGTCGGGATGCCGCAGCAGATCGACGACGCCGTTGACGATCAGGTGCGCGACCGCGTTGTCCCCGGCCACCGGCACGGCGAAGTCCCGTACCAGGTCGAAGTCGTGGTCCAGGCCGTCGAGCACCGCGTCGACGTCACCCGGCACCGGGTCGACCGGCGACGGCTTGAGCGCCTCGAAGGCGTCGGCGTAGCGGCTGACCAGCCACACCCGGCGGCCGTCGGGCAGCACCGCCTCGCAGATCGGCGCCTGCAATCGCAGCCACCGATGCATGGTGTGCCGGTCCTGGATGTACTTGTCGTCGAGCATCACGGCCACAGCGCATTCTAGGTGACCAGAATGTCGAGCCGGTCGAGGCCCCGCAGCGCCGGATCCGGCCGGAAAGCCGGCTCCTCGGCCAGCCGCAGGCCGGGGAATCGCGCGGCGAGCGCCGGGAACAGCACCTGTCCCTCGATGCGGGCCAACGCCGCGCCGAGGCAGTAGTGTGCGCCCGCGCCGAACGTGAGATGCCCGGCAGCGTCGGGACGGCGCAGGTCGAGGCGGTCCGGGTCGGGGTAGCGGCCGGGATCGCGATTGGCCGCGCCCAGTACGGGAAAGACCAGTTCCCCAGCGGCAATTCGCTTGCCGCCGAGCTTGAGGTCCACGGTGGCCTGCTGTGGTGTGATGATCGGTGCCGGCGAGTCGTAGCGTAGCAGCTCCTCGGCGGCGGTCCGGGCGATCGACGGGTCGTCACGCAGCAGCGCGTATTGTTCGGGGTGGCGCAGCAATGCCAGCACGCTGTTGCCGATGTAGTGCGCGGTGGTCTCCAGGCCGGCGTTGATCACCGAGATGATGTTGGTGACCATGTCGTCGTCGGCCACCATGCCGCTGACGTACGCCGTCAGTGCGTCGGCGGCGGCCTGGGCGCGGTACGCCGTCGCTACCGGATCCTCGCCGAACTGGGCTTGCCCCAGCACGGCCATCACGTCCCGACCCCACTCGGCGACCTGCGGCTGATCGCAACGAGGCACGCCGACGAGGTCCATCACCACGCGCCCCGGCAACGGGTACGCCACCTCGGACATGAACTCCACCGGACCCGGCCGGTCGATCGCGTCCAGCAGCTCGGCGACGGCCTTTTCCACGTCGCCGCGCAGCGCTTCCATCGCGCGGGCGGTGAATCTGCCGGTGATGAGCTGCCGCATCCGGTCGTGGTGGCCGTGATTGCTGAACGGCAGGCTGGCGTCGAGCCAGTCGATGAACGGCTGGAGATCGGCCAGCGTCTCGGCCGGCAGCCGCGTCAACAGGGTGGCGGTGGACGGCCGGATCACCGACGGATCCCGTAGCAGCGCTGAGACTTCGGCGTGCCTGGTCAGAACCCAGCCGTCGAGGGCGTCGTCCCGGTAGACCGGCGCGAGATCGCGCAGCAGGTGGTAGAACGGGTACGGATCCTGGAGGAAGTCAGGGTCCATCGGGTTGAGGTGGATGCTGGCCTCGACGCGGGCCTGCGCGGGCGGCTGCGGGGCGGGGATCCTGGCGATGCAGTCGTTGATCGCCTTGGCGAGCGCGGTGAGATCGGGCGGGGCGAACGCCGTGAAGTGGTTGCCCGGCACGGTGATCACGTTGAGCCGACCGAGTCGCACGGCCTCCCAGCCGTTGGCCGGATCGTCCAGGCGCAGCGCTATGTGGCGGTCGTCGAACAGCACCTGCGGGAAGCCGCCCTCGGCCTTGAGTAGCGTGACGTCGAGGTCGGACGGACCCGGCTGGTAGCGGACTATGGCCTCGAGTTGGGCCTGGTAGACGCGCATGATGTTGCCGATGTGCTCGTCGGCCGGGCCGCTCGCGCCGAGGAACCGGGCCAGCTCGCGACGCTGTTCGGCGGGGGAGAGGCTCTGATCGACGCGGCGGCGAGGCGCGTCCGCGCCGCGGAAGGCGAGGCTGCGCATCCGCCACAGCTCTTCGATGATCGCCACGTCGTCGGCCGGCGGCTCCGGCTGCCCCGGCTCGGCGACGTAGGTGTCGATCAGGATCACCTGCGCCACTTCGTCGCCCTGCTGCCGAAGTCGGCGGCCTAGTTCGTAGGCGACCAGACCGCCGAACGAGTGGCCGCCGATGAGATACGGGCCGTGTGGCTGGATTGCCTTGATCTCCTCGACGTAGCGGCGGGCCAGTGCTTCGACGTCGTCCAGCGGTTCGTCGACACCATCGAATCCGGGGCTCTGCAAGGCATAGAACGTCTGCTGCGGCCCGATCGCCCGGGCCAGTGGCAGCAGGTAATAGGCCGCGCCGACCGCGCCGCCGATACAGAAGAACGGCCGCGGTGGGGTCAGGGTCAGCGCCAGGCTCTCCGCGCCGGCTTCCGCGCGGTGCTCGCCGAGATGCCGGGCGACGGCGTCCAATGTGTGCAGTTCGAGCAGCAGCGAATGCCGCACCCGATAGCCTACGTGCTCGGAGAGATCGGCCAGCACGGTGGCCATCTGCAAGGACTCCAGGCCCAGCGTGGCGAGCGCCGCCTGCGGGTCGACCGGCCGTTTGAGCTCGGAGGACACCTTGCGGCACAACCAGTTCGTGAGATCCCCGCCGAAGTGGCGGGCGACCAGGTCGTGGGCGTGGTCGAGGTTGCACTCGACCAGTTCGAAGGCCGGCAGGCTGCCCGCGTGGTAGGTGTTGTGGCGGCCCTGGAGGTCCTCGATGCGGTCGTAGATGCCGTCGGCGACGTCGGCCGACCCGAAGTGCGGCATGTACTTCCATTGCCGTTCAACGATGACGTCGTCCACATCGGCCGGTCCGTAGGAGTAGCAGGCGTAGACTTCGCTGTCGGCGTACCGATGGTGATAGGCGGTGTCGCCGTACAACGTGAAGGCCATTCGCGGCTGATCCGGGGCCGCGCCGAAGGTGGTACGGTAGTCGTGATACCGGATCCGCCCCGCGAGATCACGTTCTTCCTCGCGGACGTCCAGCACCGCCAGTAGCTGGTCGAGCGGCACCGTGAGCACGAGATCGTCGAACCTGAGGGTTTCTTCGTCGACGGTCACGAGCACCCGCGTGCCGTGTCGGCGAATCGCGGAAATCGTGACGCCGCACCGAACATCGCTGAGCGATGCGGCCACCCGCTCCCACACCTGACCGAAGCCGCCCGCGATGGTGAACGGCCACTTCCGGCCCGGCACCGACGCGTCCCGGTCGGCCAGCAGCCCCGTCATCTCGGCGTACTTGACCAGATAGAGCGCCGGCAGGTCGCCGGCCAGTCGACCGTACCCGGAGGAGGTGTAGCCCAACTCAAAGGTGTCAGCGAACTCCGGCAGCAGGGAAAGCCATTGCCGCACCGGCATTGCCAGCGCCCGGGCGGAGTGCGCCAACCCCGCCTTGCCGATGTCCGGGAACTGCTCGGCCTTCAGCGCGTCATACCGCCGACGCGCGTCCGGCGTGAGGAACGGCCGTCGGGTCACCGGCGTGATGTCCTCGATGGACAGACCGAGCTCGCTCACCAGCGCCGCCAGGCGTTGGTAGGTCAGCGTGCACACGTGCCCGCCGACATCAAAGGCATGCCCGTCAAGGGTGATGGACGCGCACTTGCCACCCACGTGGTCGGCCGCCTCCAGCACCGTCACGGCGTGCCCGAGCCGCTCCAGCTCCCGGGCCACCGTCAGCCCGCTGACGCCAGCACCCACCACACAAACACGCCTCACGCAGGCACGCCCTCCTGGGACAGGAACGCCGCACGGCAGGCGCCGCGTCGGATCTTGCCGCTGGTTGTCTTGCGCACCAGGCCTTGTGGGCCGACCACGACCCGGGCACAGGTCAGCTGGTGGTCATCCCGCACGCGGTCGGTGACGGCCTCGATGACGGCTTGCTCGTCGGCGCGGCGGTCGCGCGTCTCCACGAGGACGACCAGGCGCTCGCCCTCCTCCGCGGGCACCGAGAAGGCGGCGACCCCGCCTGGCCGGATGGCCGGGTGGCAGTCGCGCACGCTGGCCTCGATGTCCTCGGGGTGCAGGTTGCGGCCGCGCACGATGATGAGGTCCTTGAGCCGGCCGGTGACGAAGAGCTCGTCGCCGTGCAGGAAACCGAGGTCGCCGGTGCGCAGGTAGCGCGTGGGGTCCTCGCCGCCGGCCACCAGGGCCCGGAAGGTGTGCTCGGTCTGCTCGGGCCGGCCGTAGTAGCCCAGGGCCTTGGTCCGAGAGCTGACCCAGATCTCGCCGACCCGGCAGGGCGGCAGCACCTCGTGGGTGTCCGGGTCGACGATCCGGAGCCGGGCGTCGAACTTGGTCAGCCGCCCGCAACCGACCAGCGTCCGCGCGGGTCGGTCGGGTAGGGCCGGCACGGCGCGGCCGGCTTCCAGGCTGACCCGGTCCAGGCTGAGCGTGCCGCGACCACCCATGGTGACGCTGACGGTGTGCTCGGCCAGGCCGTAGGCCGCGTAGAAGCTGTCGCGGTGCAGCCCGGACGGGGCGAAGGCATCCAGGAAGGAGGTGACGGTGTCGGGGCGGATGGGCTCGGCCGCCGACATGAAGACCCGCACCGAGCTCAGGTCCCAGGCCGCCCGTTGTTCCACGGTGGTCTTGCGGACCGCGAGGTCGAAGGCGAAGTTCGGGGCAGCGGTGTGCGTGGCCCGGCTCCGGGACATCACCTCGAACCACACGGCCGGGCGACGCAGAAAG
This sequence comes from Kutzneria chonburiensis, assembly GCF_028622115.1. Lineage (NCBI taxonomy): Bacteria > Bacillati > Actinomycetota > Actinomycetes > Pseudonocardiales > Pseudonocardiaceae > Kutzneria > Kutzneria chonburiensis. Next base: position 2,506,608 of record NZ_CP097263.1, on the reverse strand, counting down.
GCCAGCGGCGAGAGCAGCCGGGTGTGCGCGTTGCCGCTCAGCGTGGACATGATCACGCTGATCAGGCCGAAGTCGTGGTACTGCGGTAGCCAGAACACGCCGCGGGCCCCGTCGCCGAGGCCGAGGTCGACGGCGTTGGCGGTGACCTCGCCGATCAGGTTGCCGTGCGTGATGACCACGCCGCGTGGCGATCCGGTTGAGCCGGACGTGTACTGGAGCAGTGCCGGCTGATCAGGATCCACCGGAGAATGCCACTCGACCGGAGCAGCGGGCGGGCGGCAGCTGTCGGTGTGCCGCCAGGTGATCCGCGGCCAGCTCGGCTTCGACCGGTCGAACACGCCGGCCACCGCGCCGACCGTGCGGGCCCGGTCGTACGCCTTGGCGGTGAGCACCGCCTTCGGCCGGCAGTCGTCGAGCACGGCGGCGAAGCCGGGCAAGGTCTGCCGCAGCCGGAACGGGTCCGGTGGGTACACCGGCACCGGAACGACGCCGGCGATCAGGCAGCCGACCAGGGCGATGACGAAGTCCGGACCCGGCGGGTACACGAGCACCGCGCGGTCGCCGGGCTCGAAACCCCAGCGGCGCAGCGCTTCCGCGACGGCCTCGCCGCGGGCCGCGATGCCGGTGGAGGTGAGTGAGGTCTGGTCGGCGCCGTCATCGTCCACGAAGGTCAGCAGCGGCCGGTTCGGGTCGTCCTGGACCAGCGCGTGCAGCGACGCCAGTGCTGAGTACTCCAAACCCGCCACCGTCCTTGTCGCACCGCTCGCCCGCTGATCGCGCCCCCGTCTCCGCACACCGTGCGGCAGGTGTCGTCCGGCGCGCAAGGACCCTGACCGGTCGTGTCGTCGAAAGCTACATCTCTACTGTTGGTGTGCTCGACGGTCGTCCACTGTGGAACAAATGGGGGAGAGGTGGGGTGGATGGGCGAGGAACCGGCCCCGGCGCTCCCGGACGAGTCCCCGGCCGGCCCGCGGGAGCTGCTGGCGGCGATCGCCGACGCGGCCCGGATGGCCTGTGTGCTCACCGACCTGCTGACCACGCTGCGTGAGCCGACCCGGCGGCTGGCCGGGCCGGGCGCGGCGGCGTCGGTGGACGTGGCCAGGAGACGGTCCGAGGAGGCGCTCCTGGAACTGGAGATCGCCCTGGGCGACGTCCGGGCGGCCGGTGGCCGTACGATACGTCCGAATGGGTGACCGCCCTGGCGGACCGGCCGGCCGGGGGCGAATGTCGATCCACCGTTCACCACAGCCCGCTGACTAAGGTAGCCAGACATGAGTCCAGCGTCGTGCCCGGAGTGCGACGGGCCGTCGGCCCGGCCGCTGCGAGTGCTGGCCGTCGACGACGAGCTCCCCGTGCTGGAGGAGATCGTCTACCTGCTGGGCGCCGACCCGCGGGTGGGCACGGCCGAGGGTGCCCAGGACTCCACCGAGGCGCTGCGTCTGCTGCATCGCGCGGCTGATGCGGACCGGCCGGTGGACGCGGTGTTCCTGGACATCAAGATGCCCGGCCTGAACGGCATGGAGCTGGCCCGGGTGCTGACCCGGTTCGCCAGCCCGCCGGCCCTGGTCTTCGTCACCGCGGACGACCAGTCGGCGGTGGAGGCGTTCGAGCTCAAGGCGCTGGACTACGTGCTCAAGCCGATCAGGCCGCAGCGGCTGGCCGAGGCGGTGCACCGGGTGGCGCACAAGGTGATCGCGAGCGCGGTGCAGGTGCCGGCGCAACAGGCGGCGGAACAGCCGGCTGGGCCGCCGCCGGTGACCCCGGACGACGTCATCCCGGTCGAGCTGGGCGGGATCACGCGGTTCCTGCGGCTGGCCGACGTGCGCTATGCCGAGGCGCAGGGCGACTACGCGCGACTGCACACCGCCAACGGCAGCTACCTGGTCCGGACGCCGCTGACCGGCCTGGAGGAACGCTGGCGGGACGCCGGTTTCGTGCGGATCCACCGCAGCCACCTGATCGCCCTGGCCCACGTGGAGGAGCTGCGGCTGGACGGCGGCCAGCTGTCGGTGAAGATCGGCGGCGCGATGCTGACCGTGAGCCGGCGGCACACACCCCAGTTGCGGGACCTGCTGGTCAAGCGGGCCCGGCCGCACGCGGTGCGGGCCGGCAAATGAACTCGGAGCGGCCGAAGCGGGTCGTCGTCACCAGCCCGTGGACGCGGGCGGCGCGGCGGTCGCGGTCCTATCCGATCGTGCGGGAGATCGACGAGCAGTCCGAGGTCGGCGCTCTGTACATGCGGTCGTTGATGCGTACCCAGCTGCGGCTCGGCGTGCTGGTGGTGCTGCTGGTGTGTGGGCCGCTGGCCGCGTTGCCGGTGCTGTTCAACCTGGTGCCGCTGACCAAGACGGTGGTGGTGCTGGGCCTGCCGCTGCCGTGGCTGGTGCTCGGGGCGGCGGTGTACCCGGTGGTCGTGTTGGTCGCCTGCTACTACGTGTGGCGGGTGGAGCGGACCGAGCGGGAGTTCGCCGACCTCGTCGAGCAGTCCTGACGCTGTGAGCAGCACGTACTCCGCGGTCTTCGTGGCGCTGGTGCTGGTCGCGGCGCTGCTCATCGGTGGCTACGGACTGCGGATCTCCCGTACCACCTCGGACTTCTACGTGGCGTCGCGGACCGTGTCGCCGTGGTGGAACGCCTCGGCCATCGGCGGCGAGTACCTGTCGGCGGCCTCGTTCCTCGGCGTCGCCGGGCTGATCTTCGCCTACGGGCCGGACATGCTGTGGTACCCGATCGGTTACACCGTCGGCTATCTGGTGCTGCTGGCGTTGGTCGCGGCGCCGCTTCGGCGTTCTGGCGCCTACACGGTGCCGGACTTCGCCGAGGCGCGGCTGGAGTCGCGGCGGGTGCGGCGGATGGCCAGTGTGCTGTCGGTCGGCATCGGCTGGCTGTACCTGGTGCCGCAGTTGCAGGGTGCGGGGCTGACGTTGACGACCGTCACCGGCGCGCCGGGCTGGCTAGGGGCGTTGCTGGTGGCGGCGGTCGTCGCGGTGAACGTGATGGCCGGCGGGATGCGGAGCATCACGTTCGTGCAGGCCGTGCAGTACTGGCTGAAGCTGACGGCGCTGGCCGTGCCGGTGATCTTCCTGGTGCTGGCCTGGCGGGGCGCCGGCGCGCCGACGCTCAACGGATCCGTGCCGGCGGTGTTTCCCAATGACACCAAGGTGACCGTGCAGACCACTGTGGACATCGAGGTGCCGTCCCGGGTGTCGGTGCGCGTCTCCGGCAAGGTGGACGGCCGGTCGTACACCGGCACTTCGGTGTCGCTGGGGCCGGGATCGCATCAGGTCTCCGCCGGGGCGGAGCTGGGTTTCCCGGGCGGATCCGTTGTACCGCAGGTGAAGGGCATTCCCGCCGACACGAACGCGCTGTGGGCGCAGCCGCTGGGCGGGGAGGGGCACGGCGACCCGTTCTACGTCACGTACTCGCTGATCATCGCCACTTTCCTCGGCACCATGGGGTTGCCGCACGTGGTGGTTCGCTTCTACACCAACCCGAACGGCCGCCAGGCCCGGCGGACGACCGTGGTCGTGCTGGCCCTGCTGGGCGTGTTCTACCTGCTGCCGCCGGCCTATGCGGCGCTCGGGCGGATCTACACGCCGGAGCTGCTGCTCACCGGGCAGACCGATGCCGTGGTGTTGGTGCTGCCGGCACGACTGGTCGGCGGGACGTTGGGGGAGCTGCTCGGCGCGCTGGTGGCCGGCGGGGCGTTCGCCGCGTTCCTGTCCACGTCGTCGGGGCTGACGCTGTCGGTGGCCGGCGTGCTGTCGCAGGATGTGTTGCTGCTGCGGGGACTTCGCGGTTTCCGGGTGGCGGCCTTCTGCGCCGCGATCGTGCCGTTCGGGGCGGCGCTGCTGGTGTCGGGCATGTCGCTGGCCGACGTCGTCGGGCTGGCCTTCGCGGTGGCCGCGTCGTCCTTCTGCCCGTTGCTGCTGCTGGGGATCTGGTGGCGGCGGCTGACGCCGTTCGGGGCGATGGCCGGGATGATCGCCGGCGGCGGGTTGGCGCTGGTCGCCGGGCTGGTGACGCTGTTGGTGCCACCCGGATCGGGGCTGGTCTACGATCTGCTCAGCCGGCCGGCGGCGTGGAGCGTGCCGCTGGGCTTCGCGGTGATGATCATCGGCTCGCTGCTCACGCCGCGGACCGTGCCGGCGTCGGTGAACCGGACGATGGTCCGGCTGCACGCCCCGGAGGCGCTCGGGCTGGCCCAGGAGGAGACGCCGTGACCGAGCTTGCGAGGTCACCATTGGGCTCGGGGGCCTGGGTGGCGGACCTGCTGGGCGTGAGCGGGGTGGGCTTGTGACCGGGCTTGTGAGGGGACCGTTCAGCGCGGGGGCCTGGGTCGTGGACCTGCTGGGCGTGAGCGGGGTGGGCTTGTGACCGGGCTTGTGAGGGGACCGTTCAGCGCGGGGGCCTGGGTGGCGGACCTGCTGGGCGTGAGCGAGGTGGGGCTGTGACGACCGCTGTGCTGGCCGGTCTGCTGTGCGTGATGACGCTGGCCGTGCTGGTGTTGTTGTGGCGCCTGCGAAACGCCCTGCGCGAGTCCGGCAACGCCGTCGACCGGGCCACGTACGAGACCTTGCACACCGCGTGGTCGGCCGCGCCGCCGTTGCGGGCCGGGCTGATGCCCGAGGCCGCCCGCCGGTCCGTCCCGCATCTTCGTGCCCTGCTTGACACTCCGGCCCTGGCCTTGACCGACGGCGAACGGGTGCTGGCCTGGGACGGCATAGGTGAGCAACACTCGGCCGAAGCCCTGGAGATCATCGCCCAGGCGCTGACCCATGGCCGTTCGCACGTGGCCCGGGTCTCCTGTGACGATGTCGAGTGCCCGCTGCGCTTTGCCGTCATGGTTCCGTTGCATGTGGACGGTCGGATCGCCGGCGTGCTGCTGGCGTACGCCGCCGAGGCGTCGGCCGGGCTCGTGCGGGCGGCCAACGAGGTGGCCCGCTGGGCCGGCGGTCAGCTGGAGCTGGCCGAGCTCGACCGGTCCAAGCGACGGCTCATCGAAGCCGAGGTGCGGGCCCTGCGGGCGCAGATCTCGCCGCACTTCATCTTCAACTCGCTCACCGCCATCGCGTCCTACGTGCGGACCGATCCCGAGCGGGCCCGCACGCTGCTGCTCGACTTCTCCGAGTTCACCCGCTACTCGTTCCGGCGGCACGGCGAGTACACCACGCTGGCCGAGGAGCTCCGGTCCATCGACCAGTACCTGTCCCTGGAGCGCGCCCGTTTCGGCGAACGACTCCATGTGACGCTCCAGATCGCGCCCGAAGTGTTGCCGGTGGCCGTGCCGTTCCTGTGCATGCAGCCGCTGGTGGAGAACGCCGTGCGGCACGGCATGGAGGGCAAGGTCGGGCCCGGCCGGATCAGCATCCAGGCCGCCGATGCCGGGGCCGAGGCCCACATCAGCATCGAGGACGACGGTGTCGGCATGGACCCCGACCGCCTGCGCCGGACCCTCGCCGGTGAGCCCGACGAGCAGACCGGCATCGCCCTCGGCAACATCGACGAGCGCCTGCGCCAGGTATACGGAGACGAGTACGGCCTCGTCGTGGAGACCGCCGTCGGGGCCGGCACGAAGATCCACCTTCGGGTGCCGAAGTACCGGCCCGGCATTCACGCCGACTGACCCCGCGAGCAGCGCCCACCGCGCACCTTCGAATGGCACATGCGCGTCGTACTTGCCTCTCTGCGGCACGTCCGGACCGCATGTGACGTCAAGGGTGGGGTCAGGCGGCGGGTCGTTGGGCGGGCGGTGGACCGGCCTCGGCCAGTGCCCTTTCACCTGATGGTGTGAGCCGGGCCGGCATCCAGGTGCTCGTGGACCGGGCGGCGACCACCAGGCCGGCGTGCACGAGATCGTGGGCCATGGCCTGGTCGCAACAGGGCAGGCCGTCGACCCGCAGGTCGGGCTCGCGGCTGTCGGTGAGTTCGGCGCGACCGGCGGCGACGGCGCGGAGGATGGCGATCGCCCGGTGCGGCAGTGGCGTGGTCATCGGTGGGCTCCCTTCTCCGTTCAGGTGCCGGGTACACGGCCGATGCGCGCAGTCGGTTCACGGCCGGCCGAAGGTTTAACGGAGCGAAGATGCACTCGAACGGGTGGCGCGCGCACCGAAGGCGTTTCCGAGCGCGAATCCTTGCGGGGTGAAGTAACGGTCTTCGTGACCGTAATGAGTTCTTCGTGATTGGGGTGTGGCTCCACTGTCATAAATTTCGTGCTAATGCGATGTACGTCACCGTAACGGCACGATCGTGACTTGGTGCACGTGCATACTTCCTACCGTCGGGTAGGAAATGTAGGGTTAACCCCGTGTCAAGTCGGATGACCTTGTGCTGGGGCCTGAATGGGTCGCACTGTGTAAGCGAATCCCCGGGCGGGTTACCTCAAGCGGGTTAGGGGCTGGCAAGAGGTCTGGACGTCTACTGCTCCCGGTCGGTCTGTTGTGGTTTAAACCACTCTGATGGAGCAATCTGCCACGCCTGAGTGAAGTTCGGCCTTTCCGATGGAGTTCCCACGTGCGTGTTCCGGTCGAAGAACTGAACACCGGGGGATACTCCATTCGGCGGTAGAACATTCTGGATTCGTTGGGCACCGTTGCCTACGGATCTCGACGGTTGTGGTGGCCCCAACTGTCGGGCCCATCGATCGCGGTCCGCTGACGACGGGACCCGGTTGTCCATTCCCGCGGCACGCAGGCGAAGGGGAATCGCCACCGCAGTGGCGTGTGCGCGGAGCGGAAACCGGGTGGGTGTCGGCGCGCGGCCGTGAATTGTGCTCATCCCCTGGGCGGGAACGCGCCTGACAGCGGGCGGCTCCGCCTGCCTGTTCCACCGACCAGTGCCGTCACCGGTTCTGGCGATGTCCCCTGCCCTGATGACCCGTGCCCGAAAGGTGCCCTGATCGATGTCGGTCCCACCGGAGTGGAACGCCACTGACCGGCCTTTGCCCGCCCGCACCCTGGCTCAGCTGGTGCAGGCGCAGGTCGCGCGCACCCCCGACGCGCCGGCGCTGCTGGGGGCGGACGGCACGGTCAGCTACGCCGAGCTCGACGCGCGAGCCACCCGGCTCGCGCACCTGCTGGCGGCGCGCGGCGCGCGGCCGGAGCGGATCGTGGCGCTGGCCCTGCCCCGCTCGGCCGACCTGGTGGCGGCGCAGCTGGCGGTGGCCAAGACCGGCGCGGCCTTCCTGCCGGTGGACCCGGACTACCCGAAAGAGCGAATTTCGCTCATGTTCGACGACGCCGATCCGGTGCTGGTCGTCACCCGCGCGACGCTGGCCGACCGGCTGCCGGCGGCTGTGCCGCTGATCACCCTGGACACCCCGGGCCTGTTCGACGATCATCCGAATCGGCCGGTCGACGGTCCACAGTGCACCGACCACGCCGCGTATGTGATCTTCACGTCGGGGTCCACCGGGCGGCCCAAGGGTGTTGTCGTCACGCACGCCGGCCTGGCCAGCTTCGCCGCGGCCGAGATGGACCGGTACGAGGTGCGCGCCGGCGACCGCGTGCTCCAGTTCTCCTCGCCCAGCTTCGACGCGTCCATCCTGGAACTGTGCATGTCGCTGCCGGCCGGCGCGGCGCTGGTCGTGCCGCCGCCGGGACCGCTGCTGGGCGACCGACTGGCCGACGTGCTGCGCCGGGAGCGCGTCACGCACGCGCTGATCCCGCCGGTGGCGCTGGCCACCGTGCCGGACACGAAGCTGCCCGACTTCCGCACGCTGATCGTCGGCGGCGACGCCTGCCCGGCCGACCTGGTCCGCCGCTGGGCCCCCGGCCGCCGCATGATCAACTCGTACGGGCCGACCGAGTCGACGGTCGTCGCCACCTGGAGCGACCCGCTGACCCCGGGCGGCACCCCGCCCATCGGCCGTCCGATCTGGAACACCCGGGCCCACGTGCTGGACGCCGATCTTCGTCCGGTCGGTGTCGGCGCCACCGGGGAGCTGTACGTCGAAGGTATCGGCCTGGCCCGCGGCTACCTTGAGCGTCCGGGCCTGACCGCTTCACGGTTCGTCGCCAGCCCGTTCGCGCCGGGCGCCCGCATGTACCGCACCGGCGACCTGGTCCGCTGGACGGCCGCCGGTGTGCTGGAGTTCGTCGGCCGCGCCGATCACCAGGTCAAGATCCGCGGCTTCCGGGTCGAGCTGGGCGAGATCGAGACGGCGCTGCGCCAGCACCCGCGCGTCCGCGACGCCGTGGTGATCGCCCGCGAGGACCGCCCCGGCGTGAAGCGCCTCGTCGGCTATGTCGTCGGCGACACGGACGCGGACCTGCGGGCCCATCTCGCGACGACCCTGCCAGACTACATGGTGCCGGCGGCGATCCTGCGGCTGGAGCGGTTCCCGTTGGGCCCCAACGGGAAGCTTGACCGGAAGGCGCTGCCGGAACCGGACTGGTCGGCTGCCCGGCGCACCGAGTACGCGGCACCGCGCACCGAGGCGGAGTCCGTGCTGGCCCGGCTGTGGGGAGAGCTGCTCGGCGTCGACGAGGTCGGCGTGCACGACGATTTCTTCGAGCTGGGCGGGGATTCCATCCTCGGCGCGAAGCTGCTGGCCCGGATCCGGACCAGCTTCGACGTCGACCTGTCGCCGCGCATCGTGTTCGACGCGCGCACGGTCGCCGGCATCGCCGAGCTGCTGCCGCCCCAGGCTCGCGCCGCCGAGAACCGGATCCGCCACGTCGCACGCACCGGCCCGGTGCCGATTTCTCCGGCGCAGCGTCGGTTGTGGCTGATGAACGACCTGACCGCCGGCGACACGGAGTACAACTCGGCCATCGGCCTGCGCCTGCGCGGCCCGCTCGACGTCGATGCCCTCCAGACGGCGCTGACGGCGTTGGTGGCACGGCACGAGTCGCTGCGCACGACCTTCGACACCGTCGACGACGAGATCGTCCAGGTGATCCACGACGAGGGATCCCTGCCGCTGCACCGGATCGACGACATCGAGGCCGAGCTGGAGCGGCCGTTCGACCTGCGTGAGGGCCCGCTGACCCGGGCGTCGCTGCTCGAACTCGGCCCCGACGACCACGTGCTTCTGTTGTGCCAGCACCACATCATCACCGATGGCTGGTCGGTCGGCGTGCTGGTGGACGACCTGATCGCCGGCTACACCGGCGGCGAGCGGCCGACGCCGACCGTACAGTACGCGGATTTCGCGCTGTGGCAACGGGAACGCCTGACGCCGCGGCTGCGGGAGCGGCAGCTGGCGTACTGGCGGCGCAAGCTCTCCGGCCTCACCCCGCTGGAGCTGTCGACCGATCGTCCCCGCCCGCAGGTCCGGACCACCAACGGGTCCATCCGCCGTTACGACCTGCCGGCCGACCTGGTCACCCGGTTGTCGGCGATCGGGCAGGACCACGGGGCCACGCTGTTCATGACGCTGACCGCCGCCGTGCAACTGCTCTTGGCACGGCACAGCAACCAGCAGCAGGTCGCCCTCGGCACCGTCGTCTCCGGGCGTGATCACTCCGAGCTGGAGCGGGTTGCCGGCTTCTTCGTGAACACGCTGGTGCTGCGGGCATGGGTGGACCCGGCGCAGGGCTTCCCCGACTTCCTGACGGACGCGCGTGAGACGGTGCTGGAGGCCTTCGCATACGCCGACCTGCCGTTCGACCAGGTCGTCGCCGATCTCCAGCCGGCGCGCGACCCGAGCCGGACCCCGTTGGCCCAGGCCCTGATCATCCTCCAGAACGCCATGGTGCCGGCCCGTACGGCCAACGAGCTGCGGATCAGCGAGCACGATCTGCCGCGCCCAAGGGCCCGCTTCGATCTGGTCTTCGAGTTCGTGCCGCGGGACGGCGGCCTGGTCGCGGCCGTCGAGTACAACACCGATCTGTTCGACGCCAGCACGATCGACCGCATCGCCGGCCACCTCCGGGTGCTGCTGGACGGCATCGCCGCCGACCCGGCGCGCACGGTCGGCGAGCTGCCGCTGCTGGACGACGCCGAGCGCCGGCAGGTGCTGACCGAGTGGCAGGGTCCGGTGATCGATGTGCCGTCGGTGACGCTGCCGGAGCTGTTCGAGCAGCAGGCCGACCGCACGCCCGATGCCGTCGCGGTGCTGTGCGAAGGCCGGCAGCTGACCTACCGCGAGCTCAACGAGCGTGCGAACCGCTTGGCCCGCAGGCTCATTGAGCAAGGCGCGGGCCCGGAACGGCTGGTGGCGATCTCCATGCCGCGGTCGGAGCGCATGATCGTCGCGGTGCTGGCCGTGCTCAAGTCCGGCGCGGCCTACCTGCCGGTGGACCCGAAGTACCCGGCCGAACGGCGCGAGCTGATGATCGCCGACGCGCGGCCGGTGGTCGTGTTGACGGAGGTCGGCGAGCTGCCGGGCAGCGGCGAGAATCTCGGCGACACCGGGTTGCTCCCGGCGCATCCGGCGTACGTCATCTACACCTCGGGCTCGACCGGCCGCCCCAAGGGCGTCGTCGTCACGCACGCCACGGCCGTGGATCTGATGGCGTGGGCGGCCAAGGACTTCGGTGCTGGTGGCCTGTCCGCTGTGGTCGCCTCGACCTCGCTCAACTTCGACGTCTCGGTGTTCGAGGTCCTCTGCCCGCTGATGGTCGGCGGCCGCATCGAGGTCGTCCGGGACGTGCTGGCGCTGGGCGAGCGGCGCGGCGCGGACTGGCCGGCCAGTCTGGTCAGCGGCGTGCCGTCGGCGTTCGCGCAGCTGCTGGCCCAGGGCGCGGTCTCGGTCACGCCCGAGCACGTCGTGCTGGCCGGCGAAGCGTTGACGGCCAAGGCGGTGCGGGATGTTCGGGCGGCGCTGCCCGGCGTGAAGATCGCCAATATTTACGGCCCGACCGAGGCCACGGTCTACGCCACCGCCTGGTTCGATGACGGCCAGGACCGGAACCCGCCCATCGGCCGGCCGATCGCCAACACCAAGGCGTACGTGCTGGACTCGGCGTTCCGGCCGGTCCCGCCGGGCGTGACCGGCCAGTTGTGCCTGGGTGGCAACGGATTGGCCCGCGGCTACCTCAACCGCGGCGGCCTCACCGCCGACCGTTTCGTCGCCGATCCCTACGGCCCGGCCGGCAGCCGCATGTACCTGACCGGCGACCTCGTGCGCTGGACCGCCGCCGGCGAGCTGGAGTACCTGGGCCGCGCCGACCACCAGGTCAAGATCCGGGGCTTCCGGATCGAGCTCGGCGAGATCGAGAACGCTCTGCGCGCGCACCCGGCCGTCACCGAGGCGGTGGTGGTCGTGCGCGAGGACAACGGCCACAAGCGGCTCGTCGGCTACATCGTCGGTGCCACCGACGGTCTGCGCGACTACCTCAACGGCCGGCTGCCGGAGTACATGGTGCCGGCGGGCTTCGTCCAACTGGACAAGTTCCCGTTGAACCCCAACGGAAAGCTCGACCGGGCAGCGCTGCCGGCGCCGGACTGGGAGGCGCACGGCACCGACTATGTCGCCCCGCGCACCGACGCCGAGCGGGTGCTGGCCGAGGTCTGGGTCGACGTGCTGGGTGTCGCCCGCGTCGGCGTGCTGGACAACTTCTTCGAGCTGGGCGGCGACTCGATCCTGAGCATCCAGGTCGTGTCCCGCGCGGCCAAGGCCGGGCTCAAGGTGTCGTCCCGGGACATCTTCCTCAACCAGACCATCGCCGCCCTCGCGACAACAGTTGTTGTCGGGGAGCTGGTCGAGCGCGGGCCGGCGCTGGGCGAGGTGCCGCTGACCCCGGTCCAGCGGTGGTTCCTCGACACGAAGCCGGCCAAGCCGGGCCACTTCACGCAGAGCGTGGTGGCGACCTTCGATCAGCCGGTCGACGCGGCCAAGCTTGCACCGGCGTTGCAGGCGCTGGTCGACCACCACGACATGCTGCGGGCGCGGTTCACCGATCGGCAGATCATCTCGGCGGCGGAGCCGGTGACCGTGCTGGGCGAGCCGGATCCGGTGTTCGACCTGGCCACCGGCCCGTTGATCAGGGCCGCGATCACCGCCGCCGACCAGGTCACGCTGTACGTGCACCACCTGGTGGTGGACGGCATCTCGTGGCGGATCCTGGTCGAGGACCTGATGACCGCCTACCGCGGCGGCGACCTCGGCCCGCGCACGACCTCGTTCCAGGAGTGGGCGCACAAGCTGACCAACCACGCCTTCGGCGACGCGGAGTACTGGCGCGCGATCGAGGACGTGCCGATCCCCGTCGACACGGTCGGCGAGGACACTGTCGCCGATACGCGCGAGGTCAGCGTGCGGCTCGATGCCGCGCAAACCCGGGCGCTGTTGCAGGACGTGCCGGGGGTTTATCGCACGCAGGTCAACGACGTGCTGCTGGCGGCGCTCGGTCGCGTGCTGTCGGACTGGACCGGCAGCCCGCGCGTGGTCGTCGACCTGGAGGGGCACGGCCGCGAGGACCTGTTCCCCGATGTCGACATCTCCCGCACGGTCGGCTGGTTCACGTCCATCTTCCCGGTGTCGCTGGAGATCGCCGGCGACTGGGCCCGGGATCTCAAGACTGTCAAGGAAAAGCTGCGGTCGGTGCCGAACAAGGGTGTCTCGTACGGGGCGCTGCACTACTTCGCCGGCAGCGTGCCGGCGATCGAGCCGTCGGTGAGCTTCAACTACCTCGGGCAGTTCGACGATGCAGGCGAGATGGCGCTGCATGAGGACCCGGCCGCGCCGCGTCGGCATCTGCTGGACGTCGTAGGCCGGGTGGAGAACGGCTGCCTGGAGTTCACGTTCTTCCATGGCGTACGGCACAATTCGACAACCATCGAGGGACTGGCCGCCGCCCTTCGCGCCTCGCTCCTGGAGATCATCGAGCACTGTGGACAGTCGGGTGCCGGTGGTCGCACGCCGTCGGACTTCCCACTGGCCGGGCTTGATCAGTCCACAGTGGATCGGCTGGTCGGCGACGGCCGGAGTGTGGAGGACATCTATCCGCTGACGCCGACCCAGGCCGGCATGGTCTTCCATCGCCTGGTCGAACACGGTCAAGGCGCGTACTTCCAGCAGGTCAGCTTCACGGTTGACGCCAGGGCCGACGAGCTGGCGGCAGCTTGGCAGACCGTGGTCGACCGGACGCCGGTGCTGCGCAGCGAGATCGTATGGGAGGGCGTCGACCGGCCGGTCCAGGTGGTCCGGCGCGGTGTGAAGCTGCCGATCCGCCGCTACGAAGGCGACTTCGCCGATCTGCTGGCCGAGGATCGGGCGGCCGGGCTGGACCTGTCGACCGCCCCGCTGATGCGGGTGACCCTGGTCGACCAGGGTGTGGAAACCCGGGTGCTGTGGACGTTCCACCATCTGCTGCTGGACGGCTGGAGCCTGTTCCAGGTTCTCGCCGACGTGATGGCGGTCGTGCACGATGACGAACTGCCGGCGCGGCGGCCGTTCCGGGATTACGTGGCTTGGCTGTCCGAACAGGACACTGCGGCGGCGGAGGCGTTCTGGCGTCAGCACACCGCCGAGCGGACACCGCTGCCCTACGACCGGCAGCCGTCCGGGAACGCCGAGTCCACGGCCAGCCTGCGAATCGACTTCCCGGCCGACGGCCTGCGGGAAATGGCCCAGCGCAACGGGTTGACCGTCAACACGGTCGTGCAGGGCGCCTGGGCGCTGCTGCTCGCCCGGCACAGCGGGCAGCGAGAGGTGTGTTTCGGCAGCACGGTCTCCGGTCGCCCGGCCGATCTGGCCGGTGCCGAAGACATCGCCGGCATCTTCATCGCCACGCTGCCGTCCATTGTGGACGTTGACGAGTCGCGTGAGCTGGTGCCGTGGCTGCGGCGGATACAGGACGAGCAGGCGGCGGCCCGGCGCTTCGACTACGCCCCGCCGACCGGCGCGCTGTTCGACAGCATCCTGGTGTTCGAGAACTACCCGGTGGACGCCGAACTCGGCCTGCGCGACGTTCGCGGCGTCGAGACGACCAACTACCCCCTGGCCGTGGTGGCCTACCCCGGCGACCGGCTGACCCTGGCCTTCGGCTACGACCCGCGCCTGTTCGACGAGACGACCATCGCGGCGCTGGCCGATCGGTTGCGGGCGCTCATCGAGGAGATCGCCGCCGACCCGGCTCGGCCGCTGGCGGCGCTGCCGATGATTACCGACGCCGAGCGAACCCTGCTGTTGCACGACTACACCGACACCGCGCAGCCGCTGCCCGAACTGAGCGTGGTCGAGCTGTTCGCCGCCCAGGTTCGCCGCCGGCCGCACGAGTTGGCCGTTGACGACGTGACCTACGCGGAGCTGGACCGCCGGTCGAACCGGTTGGCGCACCGGCTGATCGAGCTCGGGGTCGAGCGGGACCGGCCGGTGGCGCTGCTGCTCGAGCGGTCGGTGGAGCTGGTCGTCGCCGAGCTGGCGGTGCTCAAAGCCGGCGGCGCGTATCTGCCGCTGGACGCCCGTGCGCCCAAGGAGCGGCTGCGCATGCTCGCCGCCGACACGACGGTGCTGATCACCGACGACCGCTGGCGTCCGGTCGGCGAGACCGTCCACAACGGACAGATCGCCATGATCGACGAGGGCGCGTCGGACGGCCCGGTTGAGCTCAAGGTGCACCCGGCCAACCTGGCGTACGTGATGTTCACGTCCGGGTCGACCGGCGTGCCGAAGGGCGTCGCGATCACGCACCGGGACATCGTGGCGCTGGCGGCCGACCGGGCGTTCCGGCGTAACCACAAGGTGGTGCTGCTGCACTCGCCGCAGGCCTTCGACGCCTCCACCTACGAGCTGTGGGTGCCGCTGCTCAACGGCGGCCGCGTGATCGTCGCCCCGCCGGGCAGCGTCGACCCGGCGGTGATTCGCTGGGCGATCGGCCGGGGGATCACCTCGCTGTTCCTCACCATCGGCCTGTTCCGCCTGGTGGCGCAGGAGGATCCGGGCTGCTTCGACGGGCTGGCCGAGGTCTGGACCGGCGGCGAAGCGGTGCCGGCCGAGGCGCTGCGCCGAGTGTTGGCTGCTTGCAACGGACTGTCCGTTGTGGACGTCTACGGCCCCACCGAGACCACGACCTTCGCGTCTCGGTACCTGATGACCGGTGTGGTGCCGGATGTGGTGCCGATCGGGACGCCGCTGGACAACATGCGGCTGTACGTCCTCGATGCCGATCTGCGCCTGGTGCCGCCCGGTGTGGTGGGGGAGCTGTTCATCGGCGGTGTCGGCGTGGCCCGTGGCTACTGCGACCAGCCCGGCCTGACGGCGTCCCGGTTCGTCGCCGACCCCTTCGGCGACGGCGATCGCCTGTACCGCACCGGCGACCTGGTCCGATGGCGTGACGGCGTGGTGGAGTTCGTCGGCCGCGCCGACGACCAGGTCAAGATCCGTGGCTTCCGCATCGAGCTCGGTGAGATCGAGGCGGCCATGGGTGCTCATCCGGCCGTCGATCAGGCCGTGGTGGCCGTGCGGACCGACGACGGCCGCAAGCGCTTGATCGGTTACGTCGTCGGAAAGGCTGACGGGCTCAAGGAGTTCCTGGCCGAGCGGCTGCCGGACTACATGGTGCCGGCGGTGATCGTCGAGCTGGAGTCCTTGCCGCTCAGCGCGACCGGCAAGGTCGACCGCAAGGCGCTGCCGGCCCCGGAGATCAGCCGCGGGCACGTCGAGCCCGGCACCGACGCCGAGCGCACGCTGGCCGCGATCTGGGCGGAGGTGCTGCGCCTGGACCGTGTCGGGGCCGAGGACAACTTCTTCGAGCTCGGCGGCGACTCGATCGTCAGCATCCAGGTCGTGTCCCGGGCTCGGCAGGCCGGCCTGAGCCTGATGCCCGGCGATCTGTTCACACACCCCACGATCGCCGCGCTGGCCGCGGCCGCCGGCACGGCCACGACCGCGACGGCCGATCAGGGGGCAGTGACCGGTGACGCGCCGCTGACCCCGATCCAGCATTGGTTCCTCGACGCCGAACCCGTGCACGCCGAGCACTTCACCCAGTCCATGCTGCTCGATCTGCCCGGCGTCGACCGCGCGGCACTGGACCGGGCCCTCAATGTCCTGCTGGCCCACCACGACGCGCTGCGCACCACTTTCGCCGACGGGCAGCGGACGTGGCCGGTCGAACCGGCCAAGATTCTCGACGGACCGGCATTCGACCTGCTCAAGGGGCCGATGCTGCGGGCCGAGTTGGTTGGCGACAAGCTGCTGGTCGAAGCTCATCACCTGGTCGTCGACACGGTGTCGTGGCGGATCCTGGCCGAGGATCTGCGCGCAGCGCTGCGCGGCGAGGCCCTGCCGGCCAAGACCACCTCGTTCCAGGAATGGTCGACGCGGCTGGCCGACTTCACCAAGGCCGGCGGCTTTGACGACGAGTTGCCGCACTGGACGTCCCTGACCGGCCACGCCGAGCTGCCGACCGACGCCGATGGCGTCAACACCATGGGTTCGGCGCGGACGATCACCGTCAGCCTCGACGCCGAGCACACCCGGGCGCTGCTCCAGGACGTGCCGGCCGTCTATCGCACGCAGGTCAACGACGTCCTGCTCAGTGCGCTCGGCCGCGCGCTGGCCGACTGGACCGGCCGTGATCGCGTGCTGGTCGACCTCGAAGGCCACGGCCGTGAGCAGCTGTTCGACGACGTCGACCTGTCCCGCACGGTCGGCTGGTTCACGTCGATCTTCCCGGTCGAGCTGGCCGTCAGCGCCGACTGGGGCCAGACGTTGAAGCAGGTCAAGGAAAACCTGCGGGCGGTGCCGCGTCGAGGCGTCGGCTACGGCGCCCTGCGCCACCTGGCCGGCTCCGCGCCGGCGGTCGACCCGGAGATCAGCTTCAACTACCTCGGCCAGTTCACCGACGACGGTTCCATCGGCGGCTCCGCCGATCCCGGCCAGCGCCGACCGCACCTGCTGGACGTTGTCGCGCTGGTTCAGCACGATCGCCTGGACCTGACCTGGTACTACTCGGATCAGGTGCACGCCGAGGCGACGGTCCGCGCCCTCGCCGATGCCATGATCGAGGCTCTGGCCGGTATCGTCCGGCACTGTGCCCGGCCCGGCGTCGGCGGCCGCACGCCGTCCGACTTCCCGCTGGCCCGCCTCACTCAGTCCGATGTGGACGGACTGGTCGGCGACGGCCGCGGCGTCGCTGACATCTACCCGTTGACGCCGTTGCAGGCCGGCATGATCTTCCACAGCCTGGTCGACGGCTCCTCCGGCGCCTACTTCAACCAGGTGCAGCTGCGGCTGACCGGCATCGACGACCCGGCGGCCTTCGGCGCGGCCTGGCAGCGGCTGGTCGACCGGACCCCGGTGCTGCGCAGCCGGATCGTGTGGGACGGGCTGGCCGAGCCGGTGCAGGTCGTCCAGCGCGACGTCACGCTGCCGGTCACCGTGCTGGACTGGACGTCCGGCGACATCGACGACCGCCTGCGGCAACTGCTGGCCAACGACCGCGCCCGCGGCATGGATCTTGCCGTCGCCCCGCTGATGCGGGTGACGCTGGCCCGGCTCGCCGCCGATGAGGTGCTGCTGGTCTGGACGTTCCACCACGTGCTGCTGGACGGCTGGAGCTGCGCCCAGCTGGTGCAGGAAGTGTGCGAGGACTACAAGGCCGTCGGCACGCCGGCGCGCCGGACGCCGTTCGCCGAATACCTGCGCTGGCTGTCCACTCAGGACTTGGCTGAGGCGGAGTCCTTCTGGCGCACCGCGTTGGACGGCGTGGAAGGCCCGACCGCGCTGCCGTTCGACCGCCAGCCGGTGGAATCGCACCGGGCCCAGTCGTGCGCGACCGTTCGTGTCGACTACGCGGCGGAGCCGTTGAAGGCGTTGGCCCACAACCTCGGTCTGACCGTGAACACGATCGTGCAGGCCGCGTGGGGTCTGTTGCTGGCCCGCCGCAGCGGCAGCAGTGACGTCGTGTTCGGTACCACGGTGTCGGGCCGCCCGGCCGACCTGCCCGGCGTGGAGTCGATGGTCGGCATGGTGATCAACACCCTGCCGAGCCGGATCCGGGTCGACGACGGCAAGTCCGTCACCGACTGGCTGCGGGCCGTGCAGCAGGAGCTCTCGCAGGCCCGGCAGTACGACTTCGTGTCGCTGGCCCAGCTCCAGGGTTGGGTCGGCGCGACCCTGTTCGACAGCCTGCTGGTGTTCGAGAACTACCCGTTCGACGAGGAAGCCATTGCCGCCCATGGCATCGGCATGCACGGCATGGGGGAGGTCCAGCCGACCAACTACCCCCTCAGCGTGGTCGTGCAGCCCGGCGACACGCTCGCCGTCAGCTTCGACTACGACCCAACTCTGTTCGACGAGTCGACCGTGCATGGCCTGGCCGACCAGCTCGACCTGGTGCTCACGGCCATCGTCCGCGCACCGGGGAAGCCGGTGCGGGAGCTGGATCTGCTCACCGAGGCCGAGCGCCGTCTGGTGCTGCGGGAGTGGAACGCCACGGCGACCGCGCCGAGCTTCGACACCGTGCTGACGGCGTTCGCCCGGCAGGATCCCGACGCCCTCGCGGTGGATTCGCTGACCTACCGCGAGCTCGACGCCCGGGCGAACCGCCTGGCCAACCGGCTGATCAAGCTCGGCGTGGGGGTCGAGGACCGGGTCGGGCTGCGCCTCGAGCGCTCGGTCGACCTGGTGATCGCCGAGCTGGCCGTGCTCAAGGCCGGCGCCGCGTACGTGCCGCTCGACCTGCGGGCCCCGGCCTCGCGGCAGCAGGCCGTCCTGGACCTGGCCGGCGTGCGAATCGTGCTGGAGGACGTTGCTTCCGACGAGCCTCCGACAACACCTGTTGTCAAGGTTGCCCGGGCCAACCTGGCCTACGTGATGTTCACGTCCGGCTCGACCGGCGTGCCCAAGGGGGTCGCCGTCACCCACGCCGACATCGTCGACCTGGCCCGCGATCGTTCCTTCGCCCGCGGCCACGGCACCACGCTGCTGCACTCGCCGCAGGCCTTCGACGCCTCCACCTACGAGGTGTGGGTGCCGCTGCTCAACGGCGGCCGCGTGATCGTCGCGCCGCCCGGTGACGTCGATGCCTCGGTCATCCGCTGGGCCGTGCAGCAGGGCGTGACGGCGATGTGGCTGACCGCTGGTCTGTTCCGTCTCTTCGCGATGCAAGACCCTAACTGCCTTTTGGGTCTTACAGAGGTGTGGACGGGTGGTGACGTCGTCCCGGCCGAGTCGGTTCGGCGCGTGATCGCGAGCGGTGTGTGCGTGGTGGACGGCTACGGGCCGACCGAGACCACGACCTTCGCCTCCCGGCACAAGATGCGCGGCCAGGTCCCGGATTCGATCCCGATCGGCTCGCCGCTGGACAACATGCGGCTGTACGTGCTCGACGGCGACTTGCGGCTGGTGCCGCCGGGGACCGTGGGGGAGCTGTACATCGGCGGTGCCGGCGTGGCCCGGGGTTACATCGGCCGGCCGGGGCTGACGGCGTCGCGGTTCGTGGCGGATCCGTTCGGCAGCGGCGAGCGGCTGTATCGGACCGGCGACCTGGTGCGCTGGCGTGACGGCGTGGTCGAGTTCGTCGGCCGGGCCGATGATCAGGTCAAGGTGCGGGGTTTCCGGATCGAGCTCGGCGAGATCGAGGCCGTGCTGGCCGAGCACCCGGCCGTCGAGCAGGCCGTGGTGGCCGTGCGGACCGACGAGGGGCGCAAGCGGCTGGTCGGGTACGTCGTCGGGGAAGCCAAGGGGCTCAAGGAATTCCTGGCCGAGCGGTTGCCGGACTACATGGTGCCGGCGGCGATCGTCCAGCTCGACGAGCTGCCGCTCAGCCGTAACGGCAAGGTCGACCGCAAGGCGCTGCCGGCCCCCGAACTCGCCGTCACGACTGGCTATCTGCCGCCGCGGACCGACAACGAGCGGATTCTCGCGACCATCTGGGCGGAGATCCTCGGGGCCGAGCGTATCGGCGTGGAGGACAACTTCTTCGAACTCGGCGGCGACTCCATCCTGAGCATCCAGGTCGTCTCCCGGGCCCGGGCCGCCGGCCTCAACCTCACGCCGCGAGATCTGTTCGCGCACCCGACGATCGCCGGGCTAGCGGCCAATGCCACCGCTGCCGTGCAGATCGTCGCGGAACAGGGAGCGGTCAGCGGTGAAGTGCCGCTGACGCCGATCCAGCGCTGGTACCTCGACGGCGCGGTGGTGCCGGAGTCGTTCACGCAGTCGATGCGGATCGAGTGGCCGCAGGACTTCGACCTGCCGCAACTCCGGGCCGCACTGTCCACTGTGGTCGCACATCACGACGCCTTGCGGATGCGGTTCCACCGGATCGACGGCCAGTGGTGGCAGCACAATGCCCCGGACGAGCCGGCCGAGATCCTCGACGCCGAGATCAACCTGGCCGACGGCCCGGTGATCAGCGCCAAGCTCGAAGCCCCGAACGTCCTCGTGCTCACCGCGCACCACCTGGTGGTCGACGGTATCTCGTGGCGGGTGCTGGTCGAGGACCTGGAAGCGGCCTACCACCGGAAGGCGTTGCCGCCCAAGACGACCTCGTTCCGTGACTGGTCGCAGCGGCTCGACCGGCACGACTTCGGGGCCGAGGTCGCGCACTGGACCGGGCTCACCGCCGATCCGACGCTGCCCACGGACGGCAAGGGCCCCAACACCTTCGCCACCACGACAACACTTGTTGTCGGATTGGACGCGATCCAGACCAGGGCGCTGCTCCAGGACGTGCCCGGCGTCTACCGCACGCAGGTCGACGACGTGCTGCTGGCCGCGCTCGGCCGGGTGCTGGCCAACTGGACCGGGCGCGACCGGGTGTTGGTCGATCTCGAAGGCCACGGCCGTGAGCAGCTGTTCGACGACGTCGACCTGTCCCGTACCGTCGGCTGGTTCACCTCCATGTACCCCGTGGAGCTGACCATCGGCGGCGGCTGGGCCGACACGCTGAAGTCGGTCAAGGAACAGCTCCGCGCGGTGCCGAACAAGGGCGTCGCCGGCCTCATCCACGCCACCGCCGAGCCGCGGATCAGCTTCAACTACCTCGGCCAGTTCACCGACGCCGGCACGCTCGACTCGGCGATCGGCCCGGACGAGCGCCGGCCGCACCAGCTCGACGTCGTCGGCGTCGTCCAGGGCGGCAAGCTGGAGCTGACCTGGCAGTACTGCACGGAACTGCACCGCGAGTCGACCGTCCGCCGGCTCGCCGGTGATCTCGTGGCCGCGCTGCACGAGATCATCCGGCACTGCGCCGAGCCCGGCGCCGGCGGCCGCACGCCGTCCGACTTCCCGCTGGCCGGCCTAGCCCAGCACCAGGTCGACCGGATCGCCGGCAACGGCCGGGAGATCGAGGACATCTACCCGCTCACGCCCATGCAGGCCGGCATGGTGTTCCACGGACTGTCCCAACAGGACCGTGGCCTCTACTTCGAGCAGGTCGCGTTCGTGCTCGAGGCCGCGCCGGACGTGCTGCGGCTGGCCGAGGCGTGGCAGCGGGTGGTGGACCGGACGCCGGTGCTGCGCAGCCGGATCGTGTGGGACGGCGTGCCCGAGCCGGTCCAGGTCGTCGACCGGCAGGTCAAGGTGCCGATCACCATGTACGACTGGCAGGGCCTCAACCGCGAGGCGCTGCTGACCGACCTGCTGGCCGACGACCGGGCCCAGGGCTTCAACCTTGGTGCCGGACCGTTGCTGCGGATCACCCTGGCCCGGCTGTCGGCCACCGAGGTGCAGGTGGTCTGGTCCTTCCACCATGTGCTGCTCGACGGCTGGTCGGTGTTCCAGGTGCTGTCGGACGTGCTGGCCGAGGAAACCCCGGTGCGGCGGCCGTTCTCGGACTACGTGGCCTGGCTGCGCCGGCAGGACCTCGACGCCGCCGACACGTACTGGCGCGAGGCGCTGGCCGGCATCGAGGCCCCGACGCCACTGCCGTTCGACCGCACGCCGACCACCAGCCACGACACGGCCTCCACCGAGTGGGTGTCGGCGCGGCTGGATGAGCGGGCGGCCGGCCGGGTCACCGAGTTCGCCCGCAGCCGCCGGCTGACCGTCAACGCGGTCGTCCAGGGCGCATGGGCGTTGCTGCTGTCCCGCTACAGCGGGCAGGGCGACGTCTGCTTCGGGGCGACCGTGTCCGGCCGGCCGGCCGACCTGGCCGGGGCCGACGACATCGCCGGCATCTTCATCAACACGCTGCCGGTACGGGCCACTGTGGACGGTGAAGTGTCCGCTGTGGACTGGCTGCGCGAGATGCAGCAGGCGCAGGCGGAATCGCGGCGGTTCGAGTACGTTCCGCTGTCACGGCTGCAATCCCTGGCCGGCGTGCCGACCCTGTTCGACAGCGCCGTGGTGTTCGAGAACTACCCGGTCAGCTCCGAGCAGGGCATTCGCGACCTCGACGCCACCGAGGCGACGAACTATGCGCTGACCGTCGTGGGCGTGCCGGGGGAGACCCTGACGCTGGGCATCGGCTACGACCCGGAGCTGTTCGAGCCGAACACCGTGCGGCGCATGGTCGGCCACCTGACCCGGGTCGTGGAAGCGTTGTGCGACAACCCCCGTCTCGGCGATGTCGACGTGCTCACCGCCGAGGAGCGGGAACACCTGCTGACCGGCGTGAACGCGACCGAACGGGTCGTGGTGCCGGCGACGCTGCCCGAGCTGATCGAGGCCCAGGCCGCCCGGACTCCCGACGCGATCGCTGTACTGGCCGACACCACGCTGACCTTCGCCGAGCTCGACCGGCGGGCCAACCAGCTGGCCCGCAAGCTGATCGCCGCCGGCGCCGGGCCGGAGAAGATCGTCGCGCTGGCCCTGCCGCGCTCGCTGGAGATCATCGTGGCGCAGCTCGCGGTGCTCAAGGCCGGGGCCGCGTACCTGCCGGTCGACCCGGCCTACCCGGCCGAGCGCATCGAGTTCATGCTCACCGACGCCCAACCGGTGCTCACGATCACGTTGCCGGACGGCGCGGTTCGCGGCGACATCGTGCTGGACGGCTCCGAAGCGTCCTATTCGGACGAACCGGTTGCGCGGTCGCTGGCCCCGGCCAGCCCGGCCTACGTGATCTACACCTCCGGCTCGACCGGCCGGCCCAAGGGCGTCGTGGTCAGCCACGCCGGCCTGGCCAGCTTCTCCGCCGCCGAGATCGAGCACTTCGACGTCCGCCCCGGCGACCGCGTGCTCCAGTTCGCGTCGCCGAGCTTCGACGCCTCCGTGCTGGAACTCTGCATGTCGCTGCCGGCCGGCGCGGCGCTGGTCGTGCCGCCGCCGGGCCCGTTGCTGGGGGAACACCTGGCCGCGGTGTTCAGCGGCCGCGAGGTCACGCACGCCCTGGTCCCGCCGGTCGCCATGGCCACGGTGCCGGAGGTGCCGCTGCCCTCGCTGCGGACGCTGATACTCGGCGGCGACGCCTGCACGCCGGATCTCGTGGCCCGGTGGGCTACCGGCCGCCGGTTGATCAACGCGTACGGGCCGACGGAGTCCACTGTGGTCGCCACGTGGAG
Organism: Kutzneria chonburiensis; assembly: GCF_028622115.1. Classification (NCBI taxonomy): domain Bacteria; kingdom Bacillati; phylum Actinomycetota; class Actinomycetes; order Pseudonocardiales; family Pseudonocardiaceae; genus Kutzneria; species Kutzneria chonburiensis. The sequence goes on along the minus strand of NZ_CP097263.1, from coordinate 2,483,268 downwards.
CGATCCGTTGGTGCCAGCCGGCACACCGCCGATCGGCCGGCCGATCTGGAACACGAAGACGTATGTGCTGGACGACAACCTGCGTCCCGTGCCGGCCGGCGTGCCGGGGGAGCTGTACGTGTCCGGCATCGGCCTGGCCCGCGGCTACCTCGACCGCCCCGGCCTGACGGCCTCGCGGTTCGTGGCCAACCCCTTCGAGCCCAGCGCGCGTATGTACCGCACCGGCGACCTGGTCCGCTGGAACGCCGACGACGACCTGGAATTCCTCGGCCGCGCCGACAACCAGGTCAAGATCCGCGGGTTCCGGGTCGAGCCCGGCGAGATCGAGGCCGTGCTCACCGCCCGTCCGGACGTCAAGGCAGCCGCGGTGATCGCCGCCGACCAGCGGCTCATCGCCTACGTCGTCGGCAACACCGATGGCCTGCGGGAACACCTCAGCGGGCGGCTGCCGGAGCACATGGTGCCGTCGGTCTTCGTGCCGCTGGACGAACTCCCGTTGACCCCCAACGGAAAGCTCGACCGCCGCGCGCTGCCGGAACCCAGCGCCGAACTTCCGGTGACCGGCTATGTGCCGCCGGAGACCGAGACCGAGGAGGTGCTCGCCGGCATCTGGGCCGAGGCGCTGCGGCTGGACCGGGTCGGCGCCACCGACAACTTCTACGACCTTGGCGGCGACTCCGTGCGCAGCCTGCACATCACCTCGATGGTCCGCACCGCGTTCGACGTCGAGCTGACGCCGCGCGACGTGCTGACCAGCGGGACCGTGACCGCGCTCGCCGAGCTCATCGAGGAGCGGGTCCTGCTCGAACTGGAACGCGTCGCCTTCGGCGACGAGGACATCTGAAAGGAAGCCATGCGCGACGACATCGACTACCAGGTGCTGGTCAACGACGAGGAGCAGTACTCGCTGTGGCCGCTGGCCAACGAGGTGCCGGCCGGCTGGCGGCCGACCGGCTTCCAGGGCGGCAAGCAGGAGTGCATGGACCACGTCGACCAGGTGTGGACCGACATGCGCCCGCGCAGCCTGCGCGAGTGGATGGCGACCAATCAATAGCACTATCGCTTCAGTGGCGAGTGAAATCAAGGCTGGGAAAGCAGGGCCGGGAGACCAGGCCCGGAAGACGAGCTGGGGAGGCAAGCCGTGACCTCGACGGTCCGGTCCGTTGTGGACAGATCAACCCTCACGGAGGCGTTGCGGGAGCTGATGGTCCGGCACGACGTGCCGGCGGCGCAGCTGTCCGTGCACACCGGCGGTGAGACGATCACCGTCGGCGTTGACGGCAAGTATCCGATCGGGTCGATCACCAAGCCGTTCACCGCGACGCTGGCGATGCTGCTGGTCGCGGACGGTGACCTCGATCTGGAGGACCGGTTGGGCGAGCACCTGGGGGAGCTCGGCCCGCAGGTCGGCAAGCTGACCGTGCGGCAGCTGCTCAGTCACACCAGCGGCCTGCCGGCGGCGCTGGGCGGCGAGACTTCCTCGGCGCGCCAGTACTTACGGGCCTGCCGTGACGCGGAGCTGGTGTTACGTCCGGGAGTCGGCTTCTCCTACTCCAACGTCGGCTACGTGCTGCTGTCCCGGCTGGTCGAGGAGATCACCGGCATGGACTGGTGGGAGGCCGTCGAGGCGTTGCTGCTGACGCCGCTGGGCATCGAGCCGGCGTTCACCGTCGAACCCGGCGGCAAGCGGTCGATGCAGACCTTCATGGCTGGTCACGCCGGCCGTGGCGTCGCCGTCGAGCAGACGTTGCTGGAGGTCGAGGCCGGCGCCGGGGCGCTGGCTTTGAGCGCCGAGGATCTCGTGACGTTCGGGCTGATGCACGTCACCGGCGACGGGCCGCTGTCGCCGCAGCTGCTCCGCACGATGCGCCGGCAGGTGCCAGGCGTCGTGCCGTTCGGACTGGCCAACGGCTGGGGCCTTGGCCTCGCCGTCTTCGACGGGTGGGTCGGCCACGATGGCACCGCCGACGGCACGTCCTGCCACCTGCGCATCGACCCGGCCGGGGGTCAGGTCGTCGCGCTCACCACGAACGCCGTTTCCGGCGCGGCGCTGTGGGTGGATCTTGTCGAGCGGCTCCGCGCGTGCGGGCTCGACGTGGCCGACTACGACCTGTCGCATCGCCCGGACGAGATGCCCATGCCGGCCGGGCTGACCGGCAGCTACGCCAACGGCGACATGGAGTACTTCGTCGACGCCGGCGACGGCGTGCTGCGCGTCGGCGGCGAGCTCTACCCGGAGCTGACGGTGCACTCCGACTGGGCGTTCTCCGTGCTGGAGCCGGAATCCGGCCAGCGTGTGCTGGGCGGCCGCTTCCTGCGCGACCCGTCGACCGGCCTGATCAACGGCCTACAGACCGGCGGCCGCGTGGCCGCCCGCCGCTGACGAACCCACCCGAGAGAAACGGACATCATGACGACATCCAGGCAGAGCCGCATCGACGCGCTGCCGGCGGAACTGCGCGAGCAGCTCAGGCGACGTCTCGCCGGGCGGGCGAAGGCGTCCGACGGCATCCCGCGCGCCGATCGCCACTCGGCGCTGCCGCTGTCGTACGCCCAGCAGCGCCTGTGGTTCCTGGACGAGTTGCGGCCGGGGGAGTCGGAGTACAACAGCGCCGTCGCGCTGCGGCTGTCCGGTTCCCTCGACGTGGCCGCGCTGGAACAGGCCATCGGCGCGCTGGTCGCCCGGCACGAGTCGTTGCGTACCACGGTGTCCGTTGTGGACGGGGTCGCGGTGCAGTCGATCGCCGACACGGTCGACGTGCCGCTGCGGGTGATCGCGGAGCCGGCCGACCTGGACGAGGTGCTGGCCGACGAGTACTCGCGGCCGTTCGACCTGCGGAAAGGCCCGCTGCTGCGGGCGCTTCTGATCCGGCTGGCCGCCGAGGACCACGTGTTGCTGCTGACCGCGCACCACGTGGTCACCGACGGCGCCTCGATGGGTATCATGATCGACGAGCTGGGTCGCCTGTACGGCGGCGCAACGCTGGCCGAGCTGACCGTGCAGTACGCGGACTACGCCGTGTGGCAGCGCGGCCGCGCGCTGGACAAGCACCTGGAGTACTGGACCTCGCGGCTGGCCGGAGTGGAGCCGCTGGAGCTGCCGACCGATCGGCCGCGGCCGGCGGTGCGGACCTCGGCCGGTGCCGTGCACGACTTCCGGCTGCCGGCAACGCTTTCGGCGCGCTTGACGGAGCTCGCCCGTGAGCACGACACGACCTTGTACGCCGTGCTGGTGGCGGCCTGTCAGCTGCTGCTGGCCCGGTACACCGGCCGGTCGGACATCGCGGTCGGCTCGGTGGTGAACGTCCGCAACCGGCCCGAGCTGGAACGGATGGTCGGCTTCTTCGTCAACACCGTGGTGCTGCGGTCCACTGTGGACGACGAGGTGTCCTTCGGCGACTTCCTGGCCCAGGTCAGGGAGACGGTGCTGGCCTCGCTGGCCCACGCCGAAGCCCCGTTCGACAAGGTCGTCGAGGCAATGCGCCTGGAACGCGATCCCAGTCGAAACCCGCTGTTCGACGTGCTCGTGCTGCTGCACGGGGCATCTGACGCCGCACCCGAATTCGGCGCGCTGTCGGTCGAGCCGATCGACGTGAGCCGGCGGTCGGCCACCTTCGACCTCAGCTTCGAGTTCCAGGACACCCCCGACGGGCTGGCCGGATCCGTCGAATACAGCACCGATCTGTTCGACGAGGACACCGTCGCGCGGATGACCGAGCACCTTTCCACGCTGCTGATGGAGATCACGTCGGTCCGGCGGGTGGGCGACCTGCCGATCGTTACCGTCGGCGAGCGGACTCGGCTGCTCGTCGAGGCCAACGACACCGCGCTGGACGTGACGGCCTCCAGCATTGTCGAGGTCTTCGAGGACACTGTCCGCACGGCACCGACGGCCCGGGCACTTGTGTTCCAGGACACAGAGTTCACCTACGCCGAGCTCAACGCCCGGGTGAACCGGTTGGCGCATCACCTGATCACTTTGGGCGCGGGCCCGGAGCGGGTGATTGCCCTTGCGCTGCCCCGTTCGGCCGAGCTGGTCATCGCCATGCTGGCCGTGTTCAAGACCGGTGCGGTCTACCTGCCGGTCGACCGCGGTCTGCCGAAGGACCGGGTTGATCTGCTGCTTCGCGACGCCGGCACCACACTTGTGGTGGTCGCCGAGGATGACACCACCACACCTGTGGTGGGTGGTCGGGTGGTGCTTTCGGAGGCCGACGGGCAGCACGAGACCAACCCCGACCGTCCCGTGCGGACGGACAGCACCGCGTACATCATCTACACCTCCGGCTCCACCGGCACCCCCAAGGGCGTCGCGGTCGAGCACCGGAACCTGGTCAACCTGCTGTTCAACCACCGCAACGACTTCGCCGCCGGCCGGCGGCTGCGGGTGGCGACCACCGCCGTGTTCTCCTTCGACACCTCGCTCGAGGGCCCGGTGCTGCTGGCCGACGGCCACGAGCTGCACGTGATCGACGACGAGACCCGGATGGACGCCGACGCGCTGGTGGACTACGTGGCGCGCAACGGGATCGACTTCCTCGACCTCACCCCGACCTACCTGCGGCAACTGCTGCCGGCCGGGTTGCTGACCGATCCGCGTCACCGGCCCGGCGTGCTGATGCTCGGCGGCGAGGCCCTGAGCGACGAGCTCTGGCAGGAGCTCTCAGCCGTCGACGGGACGACCGCCCACAACTTCTACGGCCCCACCGAGTGCACAGTCGACGCCCTGTCCTGTGTCGTCGCCGGTGATCAGTCCTCTTTGGGCCGTCCGCTGCGGAACATGCAGGCGTACGTGCTGGACGACTACCTGCGGCCGGTGCCGACCGGTGTCGTGGGGGAGCTGTGCCTGGCCGGCGCGCAGGTCGCCCGCGGCTACCTCAACCGCCCTGGCCTGACCGCCGATCGTTTCGTGGCCAACCCATTCGGCGACGGCCGGCTCTACCGGACCGGGGACCTGGTGCGCTGGCGTGCCGACGGGCGGCTGGAGTACATCGGCCGGGCCGACGATCAGGTCAAGATCCGCGGCTTCCGGATCGAGCCCGGCGAGATCGAGGCGGCGCTGCTCCGCCTGCCCGAGGTGACCGAGGCCGCGGTCGTGGTGCGGGACAACAGACTTGTCGGTTACGTGGTGGGAGACGCGTCCTCGCTGCGGGAGCGGCTTCGCGAGTCGTTGCCGGACTACATGGTGCCGGCGGTGTTCGTGCAGCTGGAGCGCCTGCCGGTGAGCAGCACCGGCAAGCTGGACCGCAACGCGCTGCCGGCGCCGGTCGTGCAGACCGCGGAGTGGGTCGCGCCGCGCACCGACAACGAGCGGCTGCTGGCCGAGATCTGGGCCGGCGTGCTCGGCAGCGAGCGCGTCGGCGTGCAGGACAACTTCTTCGCGCTGGGCGGCGACTCCATCCTCAGCATCCAGGTGGTGTCCCGCGCTCGGGCCGCCGGACTGCGGCTGACCTCGCGTGATCTGTTCACCCACCAGACGATCGCCGAGCTGGCGCTGGTCGTCCGCAGCTCGGCCGACGTCGCGGTGCCGGTGATCGAGGGGCCCGCCCCGCTGACCCCGATCCAGCACTGGTTCTTCGAGACCTACGGGCCGCTGAACCACTTCACCATGTCGATGCTGCTGGAGCTCCCGTCCGATGTGGACCGTGACCGGTTGAGCACCGCGATCGACACCGTGATTGCTGAGCACGAGGCGCTGCGGACCCGTTTCACCTGCGCAGAGGGGGTCTGGCGGCAGGAACCGACGGCCGCGCCGACCGGTGTTCTGGAGACCGGCACGGAGATCAGCCGCGACGGTCTCGACATCACCACCGGTCGCATGGTGAAGGCGATCTTCATCCCGGGCGAGACCCCGTTGCTGTTCCTCGCCGTGCACCACCTCGCCGTGGATGGTGTGTCGCTGCGGCTGCTGCTCGGCGACATCGAGGCCGCGTACGAAGGCCGGCCGTCGGAGCCCACCGGCACGGCGTTCACCCAGTGGTCACACCGGCTCAACGGGCACACCTTCGACGAGGATCTGCCCTACTGGCAGCAGATTCCCGCCGCCGAGCCGCTGCCCACCGACTACGTCGGTGAGAACATCGCCGGCTCCACCCGCACCATCTCCGTCGGCCTCGGCCGTGACGAGACCGATGCCCTGCTGCACAAGGTCCCGGATGTCTATCGCACGCAGGTCAACGACGTCCTGCTGAGCGCACTCGGGCAGGCGCTGGCCGAGTGGACCGGCCGCGACGACGTCCTGATCGCCTTGGAGGGGCACGGTCGCGAGGACCTGTTCGACGGCGTCGACCTGTCCCGCACGATCGGCTGGTTCACCACGCAGTTCCCGGTCGCCCTGACGATCCCGGGCGGCCATGACTGGGACCGGACGCTCAAGTCGGTCAAGGAGCAGCTCCGGGCGGTACCGCAGCGCGGCCTGAGCTACGAGGCCCTACGCTACCTCGGCGGGCACTCGTTGCCCCCGCTGCCGGGGATCTGCTTCAACTACCACGGTCAGTGGGAATCCGGTGCGGCCGGACTGTTCCGTGGGCAGCGCGAGACGCCCGGCTTCGAGCTCGCGCCGGACGAGCGCAATGCCTACCTGCTCGACGTCGCCGGCGCGGTCGAGGGCGGCGAACTGACCCTGACCTGGCTGTATTCCGACAATCTGTACGACCGGCAGACCGTGCGGCGGCTGGCCGACGGGATGCTGCGCGCCCTACGGGAGATCATCGGCCACTGCGCCTGGCCGCTGGCCGGCGGCCGCACGCCGTCCGACTTCCCGCTGGCCCGCCTGGACCAGTCCACTGTGGACGAGCTGGTCGGCGACGGCCGCAACGTCGAGGACATCTACCCGCTGACCCCGTTGCAGGCCGGCATGCTGTTCCACAGCCTGGTCGAGCCGGAGATCTACGTCGACCAGGCGCGGATGGTGCTCGACGGCATCGCCGACCCGGCGGCGTTCGGCGCGGCCTGGCAGGCGGTCGTGGACCGGACCCCGGCCCTGCGTACCCGGCTGGCCTGGGACGGCCTGGACGAGCCGGTGCAGATCGTGCAGCGGCACGTCACCGTGCCGATCAGCTACCAGGACTCGGACGACACAGACCTCGACCTTACTCAAGCCCCGCTGATGCGCCTGGCCATCGTGCCGCTCGGCGGGGACCGCGTCCGGCTGACCTGGACCTCGCACCACATCATGCTCGACGGGTGGAGCCTCGGGCAGGTTCTGGAAGAGGTCTGCGCCCAGTACGGCGGCCAGGTTGCCACCGTGCGCCGGCCGTTCCGCGACTACCTGTCGTGGCTGGCGGCGCAGGATTCCTCGTCGGCGGAGACGTACTGGCGGGAGGCGCTCGCCGGGTTCGAGGCACCGACGCCGCTGCCGTACGACCGGCAGCCGGCGCAGGCCCACCAGGCCCGCTCGGCGCAGTCGGTGCAGGTGACGCTGTCGGAGGATCAGTCCAACCGGCTGCGGGAGTTCGCGCAGCGCAACGGATTGACGGTGAACACGGTCGTGCAGGGCGCCTGGGCGTTGCTGCTGGCGCGTCAGAGCGGCTCGGACGACGTCGTGTTCGGCACCACCGTCTCCGGCCGGCCCGACGATCTGCCGGGCGTCGAGTCGATGATCGGCATGTTCATCAACACCATCCCGACTCGCGTGCAGGTCCGGAGCCAGGACCGGCTCGTGCCGTGGCTGAGGGAGGTGCAGGACCGGCAGACCGAGGCCCGCCGGCACGACTTCGTAGCCCTGGGCAAGCTCCGCGCCTACAGTGACGTTCCCGCTGGTCAGAGCCTGTTCGACAGCATGGTGGCGTTCGAGAACTACCCGTTCGACGAGCGGGCCGGCGTGGCCGTGCGGCACGTGGAGGCCACGGACAGCACCAACTTCCCGGTCGTGCTGCGGGCGTTTCTCGACCGCCGGCTGACCTTCGAGCTGGCCACCGACCCCGACCTGTTCGACGTCCGGACCGCCCGCACTCTCGCCGCTCGGCTGGAGACGCTGATCGTCAACTTCACTGACGATGAGCTGCGCAACCTGCCGTGGATGTCCGACGCCGAGCGGCACGACGTGCTCGCCGGCTGGCAGGGCACGGCCGTCGACCTGCCGGCCCCGACCATCACGTCGTTGTTCGCCGTGCAGGTCAAGGCCACGCCGAACGCCGTCGCGGTCACGTCCGAGGGGACGAGTCTGTCCTATTCGGACCTGAACGCGCGAGCGAACCGGTTGGCGCACAAGCTGATCGCTGAAGGCGCTGGGCCGGAGACGTTCGTCGCCCTGTGCCTGCCCCGGACCGCTGACCTGGTAATCGCCGTGCTGGCGGTGTTGAAGTCCGGGGCGGCCTACCTGCCGATCGACCCGGACTACCCGCAGGACCGCATCTCGCGGATGGTCGAAGACAGCGGAGCGCTTCTCACGCTGACCTCGGTCGATGCCGATGATCAGCCGTCGACCGACCCGGTGATCACCGTCGCACCGGAGAGCCCGGCCTATCTGATCTACACCTCCGGGTCCACCGGCGTGCCCAAGGGCGTGGTTGTCACGCACGCCAACGTGACCAGGCTGTTCGCGTCGACCAGGGACCTGTTCTCCTTCGACGGCAACGATGTCTGGACGCTGTTCCACTCGTACGCGTTCGACTTCTCGGTGTGGGAGCTGTGGGGACCGCTGTTGCACGGCGGCCGGCTCGTCGTCGTTCCGCACGCGATCTCCCGGTCGCCGCGGGACTTCCTACGGCTGCTCGTGGACGAGCGCGTCACCGTGCTCAACCAGACGCCGTCCGCCTTCTACCAGCTGGAACCGGTCGAGGGCCTGGCCCTGCGGTACGTGATCTTCGGCGGCGAGGCGCTCGATGCCCGGCGGCTGGAGGCGTGGTGGGGTCGCGTCGAGCTGGTCAACATGTACGGCATCACCGAGACGACCGTGCACGTCACGCACCGGGCGCTCGATGCCGCAGCTGGCAACACGATCGGCGTCGGCCTGCCGGACCTGCGGGTGTACGTGTTGGATGCGGACCTGAATCCGGTGCCGCCCGGCGTGATCGGGGAGATGTACGTCGCCGGCGCCGGTCTCGCGCGCGGCTACCTCAACCGCCCCGGCCTGACCGCGTCCCGGTTCATCGCCAACCCGTTTATGCCTGGCACCCGGATGTATCGAACCGGAGACCTCGCGCGGTGGCGGGCCGACGGCGAGTTGGAGTACTTCGGCCGCGCCGACCACCAGGTCAAGATCCGCGGCTTCCGCATCGAACTCGGCGAGATCGAGGCGGCCCTGTTGACGTCGCCGCAGGTCAGCGCCACGGCCGTGATTCCGCGTGAGGACACGCCCGGGCACCACCGGCTCGTCGCCTACGTTGTGGGAGAGGCCGCAGACCTGCGGGAGCACCTGGCCAAGTCGTTGCCGGACCACATGATCCCGGCCGCCTTCGTCGAGGTCGACGAGATCCCGTTGACCCGCAACGGCAAGCTCGACCGCCGGGCCCTGCCCGCGCCCGAGGTCGTCAGCCGTGGCTACGTCGCGCCGGTCACCGAGGAGCAGCGCACAATCGCCGCCATCTGGGCCGACACGCTCGGCGTCGAGCGGGTTGGCTTGGAGGACAACTACTTCGAGCTGGGTGGCGACTCCATCCTTAGTATCCGGATCACCTCTCGGCTGCGGGCCGAGTTCGGTGTCGAGGTGTCGCCGCGCGTCCTGTTCACGGCCCCGACCGTCGCCGCGTTGGCGGACGCGCTGCCTGCGACCAGCGAAGTCACCGTCATCCCGGCTGTGCCCCGCGACGGCGAGCTGCCGCTGTCCTATGCACAGCAACGACTCTGGTTCCTGCACCAGTTCGAGCCCGACAGCACCGAATACACCACGGTGTTCGCCGTGCGGCTGCTCGGCGCTCTGGACGTATCGAGACTCCGCACGGCGCTGACGACGTTGATCGCCCGGCACGAGTCGCTGCGCACCACCATCTCCGACCGGCCGAGCCTGGTCGTGCATCCGCCCTACGAAGCGGAATTCACCGACGTCGAAGGCCCGTTCGACCTGGTCAACGGCCCGCTGCTGCGGATACGCCTGACGTCGGCCTCCCCGCGTGCGCACGAGCTCGTGCTGTCGATGCACCACATCATCACCGACGGCTGGTCCATCGGCATCCTCGTCGACGAACTCTCCGCCCTGTACAACGGCTTGGAGCTACCCCCTACCGGTATCCAGTACGCAGACTTCGCCGCCTGGCAACGTGATCAGGACCTGGACGGACAGCTGACCTTCTGGCGTTCAAGGCTGCGCGACGTCCCGGCGCTGGAGCTGCCGACCGACCGTCCCCGGCCGGCGACGCAAACCCACAACGGCGCGGCCATCGAGTTCGACCTGCCGACCGTTCGCCTGGCCGACTGCACGCTGTTCATGACGCTCGTCGCCGCCTGCCAGGCCCTGCTGGCCCGGTGGACCGGCCAGGACGACATCGCGGTCGGCACCGTGACGTCCGGTCGGGACAACGCGCAGCTGGAACGCGTGGTCGGCATGTTCGTCAACACGGTCGTCCTCCGGTCCCATGTGGACGGTGGTCGAACGTTCCGCGACTTCGCCGCCGACGTCAAGCACACCGTGCTGGAGGCCTTCGAGCATCAGGACGTTCCGTTCGAGCGGGTGGTCGACGAGGTACAGCCGTCGCGCGACACCAGTCGGTCGCCGCTGTTCCAGGCCATGGTGACCCTGCAGAACAGCGGGGCCAAGCTGCCGTCCTTCACTGGCCTGACCGCCGCCGAGCTGGCCGTGCCGATGACCACGGCCAGCTTCGACCTGACCTTCGAGTTCGCCGAGAACGGCGATCAGCTGCGGGGTCTGGTCAACTACAACACCGACCTGTTCGACGCCGCGACCATCGAACGGCTCATCGGCCACCTGCGGACGCTGCTGACCACAGTCGCCGACGACCCTGACCGTCCGCTGGCCGAGCTGCCCCTGCTCACGTCACCCGAGGTCGCGCAGCTGATCGAGTGGTCCGGGACGACCTCCGAGGTGCCGGCGACCACGTTTCCGGAGATCTTTGCCGCTCAGGCCGCCGTCACTCCGAACGCCACCGCCCTGGTGCACAACGACATCCGGCTGACCTTCGCCGAGCTCGACGACCGGTCCTCGCAGCTGGCCGCCGAGCTGGTCGATCGCGGTGCCGCCACCGATCGCATTGTGGCGGTGTCGATGCCACGCTCGGCCGAAGCCGTGATCGCCATCCTGGCCGTGCACAAGGCTGGCGCGGCGGTGCTGTACCTGGACCCGGAACTGCCGGCCGACCGTGCGGCGTTCATCAAGGCCGACGCGCAGCCGGTGCTGGTGCTGACATCTGCGAGCTCAGACGCCGAGCCGCGGCCGCTGCCGGCCCCGCAGCTCGACAGCGCCGCCTACGTCATCTACACCTCCGGCTCCACGGGCATGCCCAAGGGCGTGGTGATCAGCCATCGGGCCCTGACCAACCTGCACTTCGACCACGGCGATGACTTCGCCGACGGCCGGTGGCTGAAGGTCGCGCTCACCGCATCGCTGTCGTTCGACGCGTCGTGGGAAGGCCTGCTGCTCATGGCCGGTGGCCACGAGCTGCACATCGTCGACCCGGAGACGGTGCTGGACCATGACGTCGACCTGATCAACTCCACGCCGTCGTTCATCCGGCACCTGCTGGCCACCGGCCGGCCGATGCCGCCGGTCCTGGTGCTCGGGGCCGAGGCTGTCGACGAGCAGCTCTGGCATGACCTGCAACAACTTCCCGGCACGCGGGCCTACAACCTGTACGGCCCCACGGAGTGCACGGTTGACGCCACCATCGCACCGATCGTCGGGCGCCGGCCGGTGATCGGCCGGCCGCTGAGCAACCTCCGCACCTACGTCCTGGACGACTCGCTGCGGCCGGTGCCGGTCGGCGTGGCCGGGCAGCTGCACATTGCCGGCGTCCAGCTGGCCCGCGGCTACCTCAACCGCCCTGGTCTCACTGCCGCCAGCTTCATCGCCAACCCGTTCGGCGCCGGCCGCCTCTACGCCACCGGCGACCGTGTCCGCTGGACCACCGACGGATCCCTGGAATACCTGGGCCGCATCGACGAGCAGGTCAAACTGCGCGGCTTCCGTGTCGAACCGGGCGAGATCGAGGCCGCCCTGCTGCGGCTGCCGTCGATCGAGCAGGCCGCCGTCGTCGTGCGGGACAACCGGCTTGTCGGGTACGTGGTGGGGGACTCCTCCGATCTGCGGGACCGGCTGCGGGAGTCGTTGCCGGACTACATGGTGCCGACGGTGTTCGTGCCGATGGGCCAGTTGCCGGTCACGACCAGCGGCAAGGTCGACCGCAAGGCCCTGCCGGCCCCGGTGATCGCGGCCGAGGAGTGGGTCGGGCCGCGCACCGAGAACGAGCGGATCCTGGCCGGGATCTGGGCCGACGCATTGGGTGTCGAGCGCGTCGGCGTGACGGACAACTTCTTCGCGCTGGGCGGCGACTCCATCCTGAGCATCCAGGTCGTGTCCCGGGCCCGCGCGGCCGGTCTGACGCTGGTGTCCAAGGACGTCTTCCGGCACCAGACGATCGCCGAGCTGGCCCGGGTCGTACGGGCCGAGCAGGCCATCGTCACCGACGCGGGCGGGACGGCCCCGGTCACACCGATTCAGGCGTGGTTCCTCAACAGCGGCATCGACGCGTTGACCATGTCGCTGGTGGCCGAGCTCGGCCCGGATACCGATGTGGACCGCCTGCGTTCGGCCCTGGTCAAGGTGATCGCCCACCACGACGCGTTGCGCACGAGGTTCACGCACGTGGATGGCCTGTGGCAGCAGGAGGTTCAGGACGAGTGCGAGCACGTTGGCTGGAGTTTCGACGCGCCCAGCCTGGCGTTGACCATCAACCACCTGGTTGTCGACGGAGTGTCGTGGCGGATCCTTCTGGACGACATCGAGTCGGCCTACCACGGCCGGCCGCTGCCGCCCAAGACGACGTCCTATGTGGACTGGGCTCGTCGTGTTGCCGCCCACGACTTCTCGGCCGACCGGCCATACTGGGAGCACACGGCCTCGGTGGACGGCAGCCTGCCGGTCGATCTTGAGGAACGCCTCGGACCAGCGAGACGATCTCCGTCCGGCTGGACGCCGAGACCACGGATGCATTGCTGCGCAAGGTCCCGGAGGCGTACCGGACGCAGGCCAACGACGTGCTGCTGAGCGCACTGGGCCGGGCATTGGCCGGCTGGTCCGGGCAGGACACGGTGCTGGTCGGTCTGGAAGGCCACGGCCGTGAGGACATTGTGGACGGTGTCGACCTGTCCCGCACGGTCGGCTGGTTCACCGCCGAATATCCCGTGGCGCTGGACATTCCGGCGGCGGACTGGGGCGTCACGCTGAAGTCGGTCAAGGAGCAGCTGCGGGCCGTGCCGTCCAAGGGGCTCGGCTACGGGGCGCTGCGGCACCTGCACGGCGCCGCCCCGGAAATCACGCCGGACATAAGCTTCAACTACCACGGCCAGTGGGCCGACGACCCGACCGGCTTCTACCGCTCAATCACCGGCGGCGACCAGGAAGGCTCCCGCACCTACCTGATCGACGTGATCGGCATCGTCCAGGACGGCCGGCTGGAACTCGGCTGGACCTACTCACCGGAGATCCACCACGCTTCGACGGTCCAGCACCTCGCCGACACGATGCTGTCCGGCCTGCGGGAGATCGTGGCCCACTGCGCCGAGCACGGTGGCCGCACGCCGTCGGACTTCCCGCTGACCCGACTTCGTCAGTCCGAAGTGGACACGATCGTCGGCGATGGGCGGGGAGTGGAGGACATCTATCCGCTCACCCCGTTGCAGCAGGGCCTGTTGTTCCACAGCCTGGTCGACCCGGACCTGTACGTCGACACGCTGCGGATCCGCATGGCCGGCATCGACGACGTGCCGAGGTTCCGTGAGTGCTGGCAGCGGGTCGTGGATCGGACGCCAGCGCTGCGAACCCGGCTGGTGTGGACCGGGGTCGACGAGCCGGTGCAGGTCGTCGACCGGGTCGCCCGGCTGACCGACGGCCCGATCAGCCTGGACCGGTCGCCGCTGACCAGGATCGACATCACCCGGCACGGCGACGAGATCGAACTGGCGTGGACCTCGCACCACGTGCTGATGGACGGCTGGAGCCTGGCCCAGGTGTTCGCCGAGGTGTGCGAGGAGTACTGCGGCCGCACGCCGACGATCACCCGCCGCCCGTTCCGTGACTACCTGGAATGGCTGGCCGCGCAGGATCACGTTGCGGCCCAAAGCTACTGGCGCGGCGTGCTGGACGGCGTGGCGAAGACGGCGCTGCCGTACGACCGGCAGCCGGCCGAGGCACACCGGTCTCGGTCGAGCGGGTCGACACGGATCACGGTAGCCGGGTTGGCGGAGGTCGCTCGGCGCAACGGGATCACCGTGAACACGATGATCCAGGCCGTGTGGGGCCTGGTGCTGTCGCTGTACTCGGGGGAGCGGTCGGTGCTGTTCGGCACCACGATCTCCGGGCGGCCGGCCGAGCTGCCGGGCGTGGAGTCGATGATCGGCCTGTTCATCAACACCGTGCCGACGCGGGTCGACGTGGGCGACGAGCCGGTCGGCGAGTGGCTACGCCGGTTGCAGGACGAGCAGAGCGTGGCCCGGGACAACGGGTTTGTGCCGGTAGGCAGCCAGTTCGACAGCATGGTGGTGTTCGAGAACTACCCGATCAGCGAGCCGGAGGTGTCGGGGGCACCGCGGGTGCTGTCGGTGTCGTCCGGCGATGTCACCAACTTCCCGCTGTGCCTGCGGGCGTCGATGGACGCCGAGCTCACGCTCGATCTTGGCTACGACCCGGCGCTGTTCGACGCGAAAACCGCCGTTGACCTGCTGGAACGTGTCGGAAAGTTGATCAGTGGGCTGGGGGCGGATTTGAGCGCCCCCGTATCAAGCCTACCGTGGTTGGGCGGGGACGAGCTGCGGAGCATGATCCACGACGCGGCTGGGGAGCACGGAAACGTGCCAGCTGCTAGCATCCCGGCGCTGTTCGCCCGGCAGGTGGCTTCGACACCGTCGGCACGGGCCGTGACCTGCGGCGATACGACTCTGACCTACACGGAGCTGGACGGCCGGGCCAATCACCTGGCCCACCGGCTGCGGGCGATGGGGGTGCGGGCCGAGGACCGGGTTGCGCTGCTGCTGGAGCCGTCGGTCGAGCACGTGATCGCGGAGCTGGCGGTCCTCAAGGCAGGTGCGGCCTATGTGCCGCTGGACGTCCGGGCGCCGGAGGAGCGGCGGCGGGCGATCGCGGGCGACAGCCTGGTCATCGGCCCGGAGATGATCACCCGAGACGTCGCCGCGATGGCCCCCGACGTGGAGACGCACCCGGACAACCTGGCCTACGTGATGTACACGTCGGGCTCGACGGGCACGCCCAAGGGCGTGGCGGTCCGGCATCGCGACGTCGTCGCCCTGGCGCACGACCGCCGCTTCGACCGAGGCCACGAGCGGGTACTGGCGCACTCGCCGCTGGCCTTCGACGCCTCCACCTACGAGCTGTGGGTGCCGCTGCTGCGCGGCGGCGAGGTCGTGCTGACAGGCCGACCGGACCTGACGGTCGAAGACCTGCGCCGCGTGATCGCCGACAAAGGCATCACCGGCCTGTGGCTGACCGCCGGCCTGTTCCGTCTCATCGCGATGCAAGACCCTAACTGCCTTTTGGGTCTTACAGAGGTCTGGACGGGTGGCGACGTCGTCCCGGCCAACGCGGTCCGGGGCGTGCTCGACGCCTGCCCGGGTATCGCGGTGGTCGACGGCTACGGCCCGACCGAGACCACGACCTTCGCGACCTCGCACCGCATGACCGGCGACGTCCCGGACTCGGTGCCGATCGGGCGGCCGCTGGACAGCATGCGCGCCTACGTCCTCGACGCCGAGCTGCGGCCGGTGCCGAACGGCGCGCCGGGGGAGCTGTACATCGCCGGCGCCGGCCTGGCCCGTGGCTACCACGACCGGCCGGGGCTGACCGCGGACCGGTTCGTGGCCGATCCGTTCGACGCGGGCCGGCGCATGTACCGCACGGGCGACATCGTGCGGCGGGTGAACGGCGTGCTGGAGTTCCTCGGGCGGGCCGACGACCAGGTCAAGATCCGCGGGTTCCGGATCGAGCTCGGGGAGATCGAGACGGCGCTGACCGCGCAGTCGGACGTCGAGCAGGCGGTGGTGATCGTCCGTGACAAGCGGCTGATCGCCTATGTGGTCGGCGCGGCCGATCTGGCGGCGCTGCGGGCCGTGCTGCCGGAGTACATGGTGCCGGCGAGCGTGATCACGCTGGACGAACTGCCGTTGAGCCGCAACGGAAAGGTCGACCGCCGCGCGCTGCCGGAGCCGACGGCCGCCGACACCGACTTCGTCGCGCCGCGCACCGACCTGGAGGCCACCGTCGCCGGCATCTGGGCCGAGCTGCTCAACCTGCCCAAGGTCGGCATCGACGACAACTTCTTCGAACTGGGCGGCGACTCCATCCTGAGCATCCGGCTGGTGTCGCGGCTGTTGGCCGACTGCGGCGTGTCGATCTCACCGCGTGCGCTGTTCAGCCATCCGACCGTGGCCGAACTCGTCGGCAGCTTCGCGGGGATCGAGGAAATCCCGGTTGCGCCAAGGGATCTGCCGTTGCCGCAGTCGTACAACCAGCAGCGGCTGTGGTTCCTGGACAGCTTCAACCCCGGCGGCGACGAGTACGTCACCAAGCTGGCGATGAGGCTGCGCGGACCGCTCGACGCCGACCGGCTGGCCGACGCGTTCACCGAGGCCGTGGCCCGGCACGAAGCGTTGCGCACGACCTTCGACGACGGTGTGCAGATCGTGCACCCGCCGCACGCGGTGACCTTCAATGACAGCCGGCCGTTCGACCTGCGTCGGGGGCCGCTGATCCGGCCGCGCCTGGAGCGCCTCAGCGACGACGAGCACGTGCTCACGCTGGAGATCCACCACATCGTCACCGACGGCTGGTCCAACGGCGTGATCCTGGACGAGCTGATGGCCTTCTACCGTGGCGAGAATCCGGACCGGCCGAAACGTCAGTATGCGGATTTCGCCGCCTGGCAGCGAAACCGCGACCTCGACGACCAGCTGGCCTACTGGACGAACGCCCTGGCCGAGCTGCCGGCGGCCGACCTGCCCACCGACCGGGCCCGCCCGGCGGTCCGCACCACCACCGGTGCCGTGCAGGAAAGTGTGATCCCGCAACGCATCGCCGCGAAGCTGCGGCAGATCAGCCGTCGGCACGAGACGACACTGTTCACCACGCTGACCGCCGCCTGCAACATCCTGCTGTCCCGGTGGACGGGCCAGCGGGACGTGACCGTCGGCACCGTCACCAATGGCCGCGACCGGGCGGAGCTGGAACGGGTGGTCGGCTTCTTCGTCAACACCCTGGTCCTGCGTTCGACGGTCGACGGCACCTTCGACAACTACCTCGACACCGTGCGAGGCAACGTCCAGGAAGCCTTCAGCCACCAGGACGTTCCGTTCGAACGGGTCGTCGATGCCGTGCAGCCGCAGCGCGATCCCAGCCGCACGCCGCTGTTCCAGGTGATGGTCGTGCTCCAGAACGCTCCGCAGGCCACGCCGCAGCTGCCCGGCATCGAGATCGAGGACTTCGCGCTGCCGCTGAAGACGGCCAACTTCGACGTCACCATCGAGTTCCAGGAGCAGGACGGTGACCTGCTCGTCGCCATCACCTACAACGCCGACCTCTTCGATGCCGACACCATCGCCCGGCTCACCGAGCACCTGGGTATCCTGCTCGACGGCATCGCCGCCGAACCGTCGGCCAAGATCGCCGAGCTGCCGCTCCTGACCGCCGGCGAACTCCAGAACCTGGCCGCCTGGAACAACTCCACTGTGGCCACGAAGCCGTGCACGGTGGCCGAGCTGGTCGAAGGCCAGGTGGTCCGGACACCTAACGCCCTAGCCGTTACCGGGGCCGAAAGCGTCACCTACACCGAGCTCAACGCCCGCGCCAATGCCTTGGCCCGGGTGTTGATCGAACGCGGCGCCGGCCCGGAGAAGATCATCGCACTGGCCCTGCCGCGGTCCGTGCAGATCGTCATCGCCCAACTGGCGGTGGCCAAGGCCGGCGCCGCGTTCCTCCCCGTCGACCCGACCTACCCGGTCGAGCGCATCAACTACATGCTGGCCGATGCCAAGCCACACCTCGTTGTCACGCAACGAGACCTGGCCCCGGACACCGAGATCCCGCTGCTGCTCATCGATGACTACACCGGCAGCGAGGAGACGAACCCGACGGGTCGGCACCGGATCGACCAGCCGGCCTACGTGATCTACACGTCCGGCTCGACCGGCCGCCCCAAGGGCGTCGTCGTCACCCACACCGGCCTGGCCAGCTTCGCCGCCGCCGAAGCGGCGCACTTCCAGATCCGGCCCGGCGACCGGGTGCTGGCCTTCTCCTCGCCCAGCTTCGACGCCTCGATCCTGGAGCTGTGCCTGGCCCTGCCGTCCGGGGCGGCGCTGGTCGTCCCGCCGCCCGGCCCGCTGCTCGGCGACCAGCTGGCCGAGCTGCTCCACGAGCAGCGGATCACGCACGCCCTGATCCCGCCGGCCGCGCTGGGCACGCTCCCGGACGTCGCGTTGCCGCACTTCACCACCCTGATTGTCGGCGCCGACGCGTGCCCGGCCGAGCTGGTCGACCAGTGGGCCCCGGGCCGCCGCATGATCAACGCGTACGGTCCGACGGAGTCCACCGTGGTCAGCACCTGGTCCGATGAGCTGACAACAGGTGTTGTCCCGCCGATCGGGCGGCCGATCCGCAACACCAAGGTCCACGTGCTCGACGACGCGCTCAAGCCGGTCCCGGTCGGCGTGCCGGGGGAGCTGTACGTCGCCGGCCTCGGCCTGGCCCGAGGCTACCTCGACCGCCCCGGCCTGACCGCGTCCCGCTTCGTCGCCAACCCCTTCGAGCCGGGGCAACGGATGTACCGCACCGGCGACGTCGTGCGCTGGCGGGCCGACGGGCAGCTGGAGTTCCTCGGCCGCGCCGACGACCAGGTCAAGATCCGCGGCTTCCGCGTCGAACTCGGCGAGGTCGAGGCAGCGATCCGCCGCCACCCGGACGTCCGCGAGGCAGTGGTGATCGCCCGTGACAAGCGCCTGATCGCGTACGTGGTCGGCGAAACGACCGGGCTGCGGGCCTTCCTGGCCGAGACGCTGCCGGACTACATGATCCCGGCCGCGTTCCAGGAGCTGGAGTCGTTGCCGCTCAACCCGAGCGGCAAGGTCGACCGCAAGCGGCTGCCGGACGTGACCGTGACGGCCGGCGGCGATCACGTCGAACCACACACCGAGATCGAGCATGCGCTGGCCAAGATCTGGTCGGACGTGCTCGGCGTCCAGAACGTCGGCGTCACCGACAACTTCTTCGAGCTCGGCGGCGACTCCATCCTCAGCATGCAGGTGGTGTCCCGGGCCCGGCAGGCCGGCCTGCACCTGGCCTCCAAGGACGTCTTCCTGCACCAGACCATCGGCCAGCTGGCGTCGGCGGTGACCGCCGTGGCCAACGCCGGCGAGCGCCGCCAGCTGGTCACCGGCCCGGTGCCGCTGACCCCGATCCAGCAGTGGTTCTTCCAGCACCACACCGTGAATCCCCATCACTTCAACCAGTCCCTGTTGGCCGAACTCGTCGACAACGTGGACGAGGAGGCGTTGCAGCAGGCCCTGCAAGCCCTGTGGTCCCACCACGACGCCCTGCGGATGCGCTTCGACGGCGAGCAGTACAACGCCCCGCTGGAGCCGATCCCCTCGCTGATCCGGCACGAGTTCAGCGAGGACTTCGCCGACGAGGTGCATGCGAGCTTCGACCTGACCACCGGCCCGCTGTTCAAGGCTGTCCTCTTCGACCGCGACGGTCAGCCCTGGCTGTTCCTGGCCGCGCATCACGTGATCGTCGACGGTGTGTCGTGGCGGATCCTGCTCGACGACCTCGACACCGCCTACCGCCAGGCCGCCCGTGGCGAGGAGATCGACCTCGGCCCGAAGACCACGTCCTTCCAGGAGTGGTCGAACCGGCTGACCGAACATGTTCGCAACGGTGGCCTCGATGCCGAGTACTGGCAGGACATTCAGGCCTCAGAGCTGCCGACCGATCACGACGGCGACGACCCGACGACCGACACCGTGTCGATCGTCCTGGACGAAGCCGACACCGATGCCTTGCTGCGCAAGGCACCCGCGGCCTACCGCACCCGGATCAACGACGTGCTGCTGACCGCGCTGGCCTCCGCGCTGTCGACGTGGACGGGGGAGGAGCGGGTCACCATCGACCTGGAGGGGCACGGCCGTGAGGACGTGCTCGACGACGTCGACCTGACCCGGACCGTCGGCTGGTTCACCACGATCTTCCCGGTGAGCCTCACCGTCGGCGGCGACTGGCGGACCCGGATCAAGTCGGTACGCAAACAGCTGCGAGCCTTGCCGGACAACGGTTTCGGCTACGGCGCGCTGCGCTACCTCGGCGGTGAGGTGCCGGTCGTGGAGCCCGGCATCGCCTTCAACTACCTCGGCCAGTGGGACGCCGCCGACGGCCAGGCCGGCGGCGGGCTGTTCGCCGCCACCCACGGTTCCTTCGGCCGTGATCACGATCCGGCCGAGCGCAAGGCGCATCTGCTCGACGTGGTCGGCGCGGTGCAGGACGGCAAGCTGGCGTTCTCCTGGCTCTACCAACCGGCCCGACACGAACGGTCCACTGTGGAGAGAGTCGTGCACGACTTCGCCGAAGCACTGCGCGCGATCGCCGAGGACTGCCGATGAACCGGTCATACCGCTTGCTGTGGGCCGGACAGGCGCTGTCCACCGCGGGCTTCAGCGGCTCGATGATCGCGTTCCCGTTGCTGGTGCTGGCCATCACCGGCTCGCCGGCCGTGTCCGGCTTCGTGCTGGGCGTGGACGCGGCGGCCCAGCTGCTCGCCGGCCTGCCGGCCGGCGCGCTGGTCGACCGCTGGAACCGCAAGATCGTCATGCTGTGTTGCGAAGCGGCGCAAGGGATCGTGGTGGCCAGCCTGGTCGTCGCTCTGGTGCTCGGCGACGCCACGGTGCCACACATGATCTTCGTGGCGGCGACGATGGGTGTGTGCCGGGCGCTGTTCCTGCCGGCGGAAAACGCTGCCGTGGCCCAGATCGTGACTCAGGAGCAGCTGTCGACGGCGGTGGCGATGAACTCCGCCCGCGGCGCGCTCGGCCAGCTCACCGGCACGGCCGCCGGCGGCTTCCTGTACGCGATCGGCCGGGCTGTGCCGTTCGCCGTCGAGGTGCTGACCCACCTGATCAGCTTCGTCGCGCTGCTGTTCGTGAAGGTCCCGCATCGACGGCCGGAGAAGGTGGAAAGCAGCGACCTCGCCAAGGAAATGGTGGAGGGACTGCGTTTCGTCTGGCGGCAGCGACACGTCCGCGCCACGGTCGCCTGCGCGGTCAGCCTGAACTTCTTCTTCTCCGCCTACTACGTGGTTCTCGTCGTGCTGGCCAAGGAACGCGACGTGCCGTCGGGCGAGATCGGCATCATGGCGGCGATGCTCGGCGTCGGCGGCCTGCTGGGCGCGTTGCTAGCACCGACCTTGCAGAAGGTGATCAGCCCGTTCCTGTCCATTGCCGGCGTGTTCTGGGTGCTGACCGTGCTCACGCCGCTGGCGGTGTTCATCGACAACGGCTACCTGCTCGGACTTCTGTTCGCCGGCATGGCTTTGCTGCCGCCCACGGCCAACACCACCATCGCCACGTCACAACTGCTGCTCACCCCCGAACGCCTGCACGGCCGGATGACCAGCGTGATGGCGGTGATCTCCGGCGTGTCCGCGGCCGCCGGGCCGGCGCTGGGCGGCGTGCTCGTGCAGCAGTTCGGCGGATCCGACGCGATCCTGTTGTGCGCCGCCGGCATCGCCGTCGTCACGGTGGTCGTCACGGTCAGCCCCACCATGCGCGCCTTCCCCGTCACCGACCGAGTCAAGGAGCCCACCCCATGACGCTCGCCCCGCCGCGGTACGCCTTCGAGGACCGCCTCGACCAGTGGATCGACCGCCGCGCCGCGGAACCGGTCTACCTGGACGAGGAGAACGGCATGTGGCGGCTGCTCGACCACGCCGCCGTGTCCCGCGTGCTGTCCGAACCGGGCCTGTTCTCCAGCGACTTCTCCGGTCTCGCGCCCGTGCAGGAGGACTTCGAGGCGTTCCGCAGCGGCATGTTCCTGACCATGGACCCGCCCAACCACCGCAAGCTGCGCACCCTGGTCAGCCAGGCCTTCACCCCGCGCACGGTGGCCGGGCTGGAGCCGCGCATCTGGGAGATCACCGAACAGCTGCTGGACGGCGTGGCCGGCCAGAGCCGCTTCGACATCGTCGACGAGCTGGCCTATCCGCTGCCGATCCTCGTGATCGCCGAGCTGCTCGGTATCCCGGCACAGGACCGGGAGCTGTTCGAGAAGTGGGCCAAGGTGCTGTTCAGCGGCGACCAGCTGACCGAAACCTCCACCATGGCCGAGATCGAGGCGGCGCTACAGATCATCGCGCCGACCATCCGTGAGATGAACGAGTACGTGCTGGCCCACATCCGACACCACCGGGCCAATCCCAGCGACGGCCTGACCAGCAAGCTGATCCGCGCCTCGGTCGACGGGGAAAGCCTGACCGACCAGGAGATCGTCGGTTTCGTCGCGTTGTTGTTGGTGGCCGGGCACATCACCACCACGGCGCTGATCGGCAACGCCACCATCAGCTTCGACCGGCACCCGGAGGCGTCGGCCGCGCTGCGCGACGACCCGTCCCGGATTCCGGTGGCACTGGAGGAAGTCCTGCGCTGTCTGCCGCCGTTCAACGAGCTCGGCCGGCGCACCACGACCGAGGTCGAACTGGGCGGTCGCACGATTCCGGCCAATTCGATCATCATGGCCAACATCGCCTCGGCCAACCGCGACCCGGCGGTTTTCGTTGACGCCGAACGGTTCGACTTCGCCCGCAACCCCAACCCGCACCTGACCTTCGGCCACGGCATCCACTTCTGCCTCGGCACTCCGTTGGCGCGCATGGAGGGGCGCATCGCGTTCGAGGCGCTGCACCGCCGGTACTCGACGTTTTCCGTGGCGCGCAACGAGCCCGTCGAGTTCCAGAATCCGGCTATGATCGTGAGCGTTCGGCATCTGCCGCTGGATGTCGAGGCACGGTAACCCTCGTTACTCACCCCATCGGCTACTTTCCTTGCACGATGGGATGATTGCCGCTGATCGGGCCTGCGGATAGCGTTCGGCCGTGACTCCCACGCTGCGCTCCGAGCGCCTTCTGCTGAGCCCCTACACGCCCGAGGACTCCGACGACTTCGTCGCGCTGTTACGTGACGAGGAGGTCTGTAGATGGATGGGGCAGGAACGGCAGCCCGAAGAGACGATCAGAACGCTGTTCGGGCTGCTGTTCACCGAGGTGTACCCGAAGAACATGTTCGACGTGTGGGCGGTGCGGCTGGACGGCCGCTACATCGGCCACGCCGAGCTGAAGAAGACCGGCAACGTCGACGGGCACGAGCTGATCTGCGCCCTGATCCGTGACGTGTGGCGGCTGGGCCTCGGCACCGAGCTGTCCTACCGCGTGATCGACTACGGCTTCGACGAGCTGGGCCTTGACGCCGTGCACGGCTGCGTGGCCGCCGAGAACACCCGCTCGCTGGCGATGGCCATGAAGGCCGGCTTCGAGATCGTGCGCGACGTGACCGGCGAGGACGGCAAGGTGACGCGGGTGGTCACGCTGCGCGCCGCCGACCGGCAACTGCTCCGGAAATAATTGCGTGCCCCGCAACTTTTGCTAGGGTGGCGGGGTGTCCGGACTCCGTGAGCGCAAGAAGCAGGCCACCCGCGAGGCGCTGAGCATGGCCGCGCTGACGCTGGCCGTCGAGCGCGGGCTGGACAACGTGCTGGTCGAGGACATCGCCGCCGCGGCGGGCGTGTCCCCGCGCACCTTCAACAACTACTTCTCCAGCAAGTACGAGGCCATCTCCTCGCGGGCCACCGACCGCATCTTCCGCGTCGGGCAGGTCCTGCTCGACCGGCCGGCCGACGAGCCGCTGTGGGACGCGATCACCGCCGCCGTGCTCGAGGTGCACGCGCCCGCGGCCGAGTTGCCGCCGCCCGGGTGGCTGGCCGGCCTGCGGCCCGTGCTGAGCTCGCCGGCGATGGCCGGCGAGCTGCTGAAGACGTACGTGAAGATGCAGCGGGGGCTGGCGGCAGCCATCGCCGACCGACTCGGGCCCGGCGACCACGGGATGTATCCGGAGATCCTGGCGGCGGCGGTCGGCGCCGCCACCCAGGTGGCGTCCGACCACTGGCTGCGGGCGGACCCTCCGGTCCCGCTGCTCGGCCTCGTGGAGACGGCGCTCAGGCAATTGAGGGGGACGCAATGACCTTGTACACCAAGAGAATCGGCGACAGCGGGCCGGTGCTGCTGTTCATCGTCGGCGGCAACGGCGACAGCACCGTCTTCGAGGCCGCCGCCGCCCAGCTGGCCGACCGGTACCGGGTCGTGCTGTACGACAGGGCCGGCTTCGCCCGCAGCCCCGTCGACACCGTGCCGGCCGACAAGCTGGCCGCCGATGTCGAGGATGCCCGCGCGCTGCTGGCCGACGAGCCCGGTTACGTGTTCGGCAGCAGCTCCGGCGCCATCGTGACGCTGGAGCTGCTGGCCCAGCACCCGTCCGTCGTGCTCAAGGCGGTGCCGCACGAGCCGCCGCTCGTCTCCCTGCTGCCCGACCGCGACGAGCTGCTGGCCGAGCTGGACGAGGTGTACCAGCTCTATCTCGCCGAGGGGCACGAGGCGGCCATGGCCCTGTTCGCCAAGGTCGTCGGCCTCGCCCCGCCGAAGTCCCCGCCGGCCGGCTTCGAGCCGCCGCCGGCCATGCGGGAGATGTTCGAGCGGATGCGGCACAACGTCCCGTTCTGGTTCGACCACGAGTTCAACCCGTATCCGCGGCACGAGCTGGACTTGGCCGCGCTCGACCGGGACAAGCTGGTCCTCGCCTGTGGCGTCGAGTCACGGGGCCTGTTGGCCTACCGCCCCAACGTCGTGCTGTCGGAGCGGCTGGGCCTGCCGCTCGTCGAGTTCCCGGGCGAGCACCTCGGCTACGCCCGGCACCCGGTGGCGTTCGCGGCCAAGCTGCACCAGGTGCTCAGCTCGGCAGCGACTTCTTGATCGTCCGGAGAATTCCGTTGGCCGCCAACACGATCAGCAGTGGGACGCCGTAGAAGAGGCTGTTCTCGACGATGCCGATCCAGAACAGCGGCGCGCCGACGATCTCCATCAGCAGGTACTGCCACACGTCGGACAGGACCGGCACCGCGAGCAGGAACGCCGCGTGCCGGCCCGTCCGGCGGTGCGGGACCCGGTTGCAGGCCAGGTAGGCGGCGAGCCCGATGGCGGCCACGGCCAGCCACGGCCCCAGCTGGTAGGCCGCGAAGCTCAGCCGGTACAGGCTCGGACTGATGGCCACCAGCAGGGTCGACGTCGCCACACCGGCCAGCGCGAACAGGACGCCGCGCCGGCCGACCAGCTCGAGGCCGCGCTTCGGCCCGGCCGACCAGGTCAGCGAGATCGCGGTGATCAGGCCGAGCAGCATCCAGCCCACGTTGGACGGGTCGCCGGAGTAGTTCCAGCGGATCTCGGTGATGATCACCAGCAGCGTCAGCACGGCCACCCAGGACATCAGCGCCGCGAGCCTGCGCATCCCGGACAGGGCCAGCAGCGCCACGACCAGCCAGGCGGCCCAGGCGGGCGACTCCGGGATCTGCGTGTACGGGATGTCGGCCAGGTCGCCGCCCTTGATCCACCAGGCGATCTCGTGCAGGTCGGACGCCGCCCCGGTGAGCAGGATGATCGGGCCCAGCAGGCTGACGATCGCCATCACGTCCCGCAGCGGCACGCCACCGTCCAGATTGAACATCCGGCGGGTGTGCAGCGCGATCGCGCCGCCGACCAGGTTCAGGTCGTCGCGCCGGCCACCGCCGCCGGCCATCAGCACGCCGAGCATCTCCTCGCCGTGCGTGGCCCGATGGTCCTGCGGATAGAGCCGCAGCAGTCGCCGGTAGTGTTGTTCCCTGCTCATGCCGTTCCCCCACGGTCCGCGCCCGCAGGCGCGTCTCGGCGGCCCGGGTGGTCACCCGCAGCCGCTCCACCTCGGTCGCCAGCCTGGCCGCCCCCTGGTCGGTCAGGCGGTAGTACCGGCGGAGTCGCCCGTCGACCACCTCCTCGCGGTCCACCGCCACCCAGTCGTCGGCGACCAGCCGGTCGAGGGCGGTGTAGAGCGTGCCGGCGCGCAGCCGGACCCGGCCGGCCGAGATCTGCTCGACGTCGAGCAGGATCCCGTAGCCGTGCTGGGGCCCGGCCGCGAGCGCGGTCAGGACGAGGAAGGTCGGCTCCCTCAGCGCACCGTCAGTCACGTGATCGGTATATACCGATCACCGGACTATGGGCAAGGGGGTTCAGCCGGCGATGTTGACCATCCAGTAGATGCCGAACTTGTCCACGCAGGACCCGAAGACGTCGCCCCACATCTGCTTCTCCAGCGGGACCGACACGGTGCCGCCGTCGATCAGCTTCTCCCAGAAGCCGCGCAGCACGTCCTCGGAGTCGCCGGACAGGCACATGCTGACGTTGCTGCCCGGGTTGAACTCCATGCCCGGCGGCGTGTCCGAGGCCATCAGGATGTAGTCGCCGTTGAGCGAGCCGTGCATGATCTTGTCCGCGCCGTCGCCGGCCATGCCGTACTGCCCGAAGGTGTTGAGCGACAGCTCGCCGCCGAAGACGGCCTGGTAGAACTCCAGGGCCTGGCGGGCGTCGCCGTCGAAGCTGAGGTAGGGATCGAGCTTTGCGCCCATGACGTGCTCCTCGGGTAGGAACCAGGCGGCCATCCTCGCACCGGGGGAGGGGGCCGACAACGCGAAGTGTCCGCCGATCACGTGAAAACCCGAGGTCAGGACTAAGGTCCCTGGCGGCGTGCGCCGATCAAGAGGACAGCGACTTCGCGCGGAGGCGGCCATGAGCCCGACTACTCGATCCCCATCGGACACCCTCGTCCACTCGTACCTGTACCTGCGGCGCGCCATCGGCCTGATCGGCCTGGCCCTGCCGGCGGTCCTGATCATCGGCAAGCTGATCATCCAGGGCGGTGGGCTGCAGGACTCGATCAGCTCCTACTTCTACACCGACATGCGCGGCGTTTTCGTCGGCAGCATGTGCGCCGTGGGTGCGTTCCTGTTGTCCTACCGTGGTTATGACGTCATCGACGACGTCGCCGGCAACCTCGCCGGCCTCGCCGCCATCGGCGTCGGCCTGTTCCCCACGGCGCCGGGCGACCCGTCCGGCACCGCCGCGCTGATCGGCGTGCTGCACCTGGTGTTCGCGTCCATCTTCTTCCTGACGATCGCCTTCTTCGCCATCTTCCTGTTCCGCCGGACCAGCGAGATGGGGCCGACCGAGCGCAAGCTGCAACGCAACCGGCTGTACCTGACGTGTGGTGTCGTGATCATCGGCTGCCTGTTGGCGATCGCCGCCGTGCACCAGTTCTTCGCCGCCGCCACCGCCGGGCTGCATCCCGAGCTGTGGTTGGAGACCATCGCCGTGATGGCCTTCGGCGTGGCCTGGCTGACCAAGGGCGAGGCCATCCTCGGCGACGTCTTCCCGACGCCCGCGTCCGTCGTCGCCGAGGCCTGATCCTTTCCTGGGCTTGATCTCCAGGATGGTGGAGGTTGCAGACTGAGGTCGCAGCCTCCACCACAGGAAAGGTCCTCCTCATCGTGTCCTTCACCGACGCCGAGCTGTCCTACCTCGCCGGTCAGCCCCTCGGCCGGCTGGCCACCGCCCAGCCCGACGGCACCCTCCAGGCCAACCCCGTCGGCTTCCGCTACAACGCCGCGACCGGCACCATCGACATCGGCGGCTTCAACATGGCCGCCAGCCGCAAGTTCCGCAACGTCGCCGCCAACGGCCAGGCCGCCTTTGTCGTCGACGACATCGTCTCCACCTCGCCGTGGCGAGTCCGCTGCCTGGAGATCCGCGGCGACGCCGAGGCCCTCGTCGATCCGGCCGACGGCGGTAGCCAGATGCCCGGGCCCATCATCCGGATCCATCCCCGCCGCATCATCGCCTTCGGCATCGCCGCCGAGGACCAGGACAAGGACCCCCACCTGATCAAGGCCGACATCCGCTCCGTCTAGCGCCGACGCCCGGACGCGTACGGGTCGTACGGCTGCAACGCCCGGCTGGCCAGGTACCTCCCCGGGAAATGGCTCGGCCGCATTCGCAGGATGAGGTCCGGGGTGGCCGTGTCCAGGCTTAGACGCCAGTAGGACTTCATCCCCTCCGGGAGCGGTTCGAGCCGGCCCAGCCAGACCCACGGCACGGTCTTCCCGGTCTCCGCCAGGAACGCCCGGATCTCGTTGAGGTCAATCATCGGGAAGTCCCGTGCGACGTTGTCGATCCGGCCGTCGACCTGCCAGTTGACGTGGAGCGGGGCCGAGAGGCTCATCAGCTCGTAGCCGTACCACTTCGCGTTCAGCACCGCGTCCCGGTACTCGGTAGGGGTATTGCTGAGCCGCCACTCACGCTTCGCCATCCAGGTGCCCCCTCAGTGACCGTCTGCAGGCGATCTTGGCCAGGGCGGCCGTCGGCCGTCAACTCGACTTGCTGGCGCTCTTCCACGGGGACAGGTCGAGGTCCGGGTAGCGCAGCGCCATGCCGGCGAGGGTTTCGGCGGTCCAGAAAGGGTGCCCGGGCGGCGGAAAGCCGAGCAGGGCCAACTGCGACGGGGTGGCGCGGGGAACGAAGGAGTACCACTCGGGCTTGTGGCTCTCGACGGCCCAACCCTGGCGGAGGGCCCAGTCGTCGCTGGAGCGGCGGAAGCAGAGGTGCATGGAATAGCGGGCGCCGCGGGGCTGGCGGAGCTCGGTGCCGCGGTGGAAGGTGCCGGCCTCGAAGGCGATGACGGTGCCGGCGGGACCGGCGGCGGAGATCTCCTGGGAGTACAAGGCGGGACTGCCGGGGGCGACGAAGTCGCCGTGGCCGGGGCCGGAACGGGAAAACCAGTTGGGGACGGCGTCCAGGTGGGACGTCCACCGCCGCGGAACGAGGTGTGGGGGACCGAGCTCCTCGGGCACGTCGACGAGATAGACGAACATCTCCACCTGCGGAAACTCGGTGCTGGGCACGAGCACGGTGTGGTTGAGGTAGTCCCGGTGCAGGTCCTGGTCGTACGACGTGGCCCCGGTGTACTTGGCCCACGCCTCGGCGCCGTAGAGCCGGATGTCGGCAGTGCCCAACAGCTCGGCCGCCAAGGAGACGATCTTCGGATGCACGGCGAGCAACCCGACTTCGACGCTGGCGAAAGGAAAGGAGTCGATGCCGTCGAACTCGTCGTCGAGGAAACGCGACCGCCGGGGATCGGTGCCGTCGTGAAAGCCCTGGGGCGAGGGGAACATCAACCCCAGCTCACCGAGAGCCGGCGCGAGGTCGGCGGTCGACAACAACGACGGCAGGATGACGAAGCCCTGCGCTTTCCAGTCCTCCAGCATGCCCGGCAGTGTGATGCCGACCACCTCCGGCTGGCCACCGAATTACCGCCACGCCGGCAGAACGCCGGCGTGGCGGCAACTTCTACGAACCGGTAGTCGTCTGCACGGTCAACGCGGCGCCAGGACCGTCGGCGGTGACGGCGGCGATGGTGAACGTGTAGGCAGTGCCGGCCTTGAGACCGTCGACGACGCGGGTCATGCCCTTGGCGGTGGGCTGGGACACCAAGGCATCCCGACCGTTGACGGCGATGGTCCGCCCGTCGGACACGGTGATCACGTAGCCGATGACGGGCGTGTCACCCATCCCGGCCGGCGGCGTCCAGTGCAGGCTGACGGCGCTCGACGACGGCAACGCCTTGCCGCCGGTCGGGGCATCCGCGTGTTTGCCGGCCAACGGACCGGGCGTCACGGCACCGGCCGGCAGAGACGGAGTGCTGGCGCCGTAACGGTTGTGCGCCCGCACGGTGACCACATAGGACTTGCCGTTGGTCAGCCCGTCGACAACGGCATAGCCCAACCGGTTGAACTGCGAAGCCGGAACAGTGACGGTGCGAGACCCGGCGGTGACGAGATAGCTGTCCACAGCGGCATTGTTGAAGGCATAGCTGGGATTCCAGGTCACGTACACCTTGCCGTCGGCGGCGAACGAACCAACCCGGGTCGGCTGCTCCGGCACACCGTTACCGCCAACGGCTCGTCCCAACAGTCCCCGGTACGCCGGCTCCAGCCCGGCATTGTCCACAATGGACTTCGGTGCGGCGGACGGGTTGTCCAGCAGGTGGTTGCCCTGGGTGACGACGCCCTTGTTGTTGCCGTCCTTGTCGCCCTGCTCCCAGTAGTTGCCCTGGATCAGCGTGGGATCGTTGTTGCCGAGGTTGTCCCGGTAGTCCACGTGCGCGGTGCCGACATCGGCGTACGCCACCCCGTAGACGACGTTGCCGACGACGTTCTCGTACGTGTTGCCGTTGTCGGTGTAGATTCCCTTGCCCAGCCCCAACTGCCCGTAGATCACGTTGCCGGTGACCTTCTGGCCGGTGGCCAGCGAGCTGCCGGTGATGCCCTGGGTGTAGATGCCGCCGCCGTCGTCCAACGACAGCATGTAGTCGTGGATCAGGTTGTCGGACACCAGGTTGTCGTGCGAGTTGTTGGGCGTCGCGGCGACCTTGATCTTGTCGGGCCAGCCGCCCCAGCCCATCGAGATGGCCGAGTAGGCGACGTGGTCGATCTGGTTGTGCGAGATCGTGTTGTGCTGGCTGTAGCCGTTGAGGATGGCGACGCCGCCGTGGAACTCCCGCGGCAGGCCGTACAGGTGGTTGTCCAGCACCTGCACGTCGTGCGTGCTGCCGGTGGTGGGCTGGTCGACGCCGCCGATCTCGATGCCGTTGCCCGAGATGTCGGTGAAGATATTGCCGCGCACCATGGTGTTCGCGGTGTTGTCGGCCAGCCGCAGCCCGGCCGCGCCGAGATGGGTGAACACGGAGTCGCTGAACTCCAGGCCGCTGCCGCCGGACACGGTGATGTTGCCCGGTTCCGGCGTCCACGAGGCGTACGGGCACTTGCCGTTGGGCACGAACTGGCACAGGCCCTGCACGGCCCAGCCGTCCGGACCGGTGTTGGTGTAGCCGGCCTGGATCTCGGAGAAGCCTTCCGGTGACGACGGCGTCAGCCAGGTCGCGTACGAGTACTGGATCCCGCGGAACGACACGTTGCTCAGCCCGGTCGCGGTGATCAGCTGCTCCAGCGCCGGCGCCTCGACGTCGGCGGTGCTCAGGTTCTCACCCGGCCGCGGCATGTAGTAGACGGTGTGCGAAGACCGGTCCAGGTACCACTCGCCGGGCGTGTCCAGCACCTCGAACGCGTTCTCCACGTACGTGGGATGCCGGCCGTTGGTCAGGTCGTACGGTCCGACCATGTTGACGCTGCGCCCGGGAATGTTCGGGAACTGGACGCGTTTCGTGGAGTTGTCCCAGCAGGGCTGGGCCATGGTGATCGTCGTACCGCTGATGGACGCGATGGGGCAGCGCGGCTCGGTCCACTGCCCGAGGCCGTCACGCTGGATGTTCCACAGCGCCTCGCCCGCGGTGTAGACGAACTCGATGTCGCTCTGATTCCGCCAGCCCGCCATGGCGTCGGACGAGGCGGTGTAGCCGGTGGCGGTCGCCTTCACCGTGACCGGCACCGTCCCCTGGGCCCGCTGCTCACGCACGCCGTTGACGTACAGCTGCCGCGTGTTGTCGAGGCCTTTCGGTGCTGGGGCGGCAAAAAGTCCGGGTTTGCCGGACACCGCGTGCCAGCCGGTGACCTGCCGGCCGCCGCTGATCTGAGTGCCGGCGCTGCCCTGCCAGATCACCCGATGGCCGTTGACACCGGAGTCGCGGGCGTCGAACTTCAGCGGCTGTGACAGATCGAACACCCCGGAGGCGAGGTGCACGGTCAGGTCACCTGTAGCTTGCGGCGCGCGCTGACGGACCAGGGTCTGCGCCTGTTGCAGCGTGCGCACCGGCTGCGCTGACGTGCCGGCTTGCTTGTCGTTGCCCTGCGGAGAGACGTAGACGTCCGCACTGCCGGCCCCGGACGCGTCCGCCGGGGTGCCGGTCAGCGCGACGGCGGCGAGCACCGCCGTGGCCGCGCCGACCGCCAGCTGGACTGATCGTTTCATGGGTTCTCCAGATCGTGATGACACAGCGGTCGGCGTACGGTTCGACCATGGACATCGGTGTCGCCGTTTTCGCCACGCCCACGACCGTCGCTCCCGGGCCGCTCGCGCGGCTGGTCGAGGAGCGCGGTCACGAGTCGTTGTTCTTCCCGGAGCACACCCATATCCCGGCCGACCGACGCACTCCCTATCCGAGCGGCGGCGAGCTTCCCCGCAAGTACGCCCACACCTACGACCTGTTCGTCACGCTCACGGCGGCGGCCGCGGCGACGACGACACTGCGGGTGGGCAGCGGGATCTGTCTGGTGAACCAGCGCGACCCGATCACGACGGCCAAGGAGGTCGCCAGCGTCGACCACCTCTCCGGGGGACGGCTGGAGTTCGGCGTCGGGGCCGGCTGGAACCGTGAGGAGATGGAGAACCACGGCACCGACCCGCGGACCCGGATGCGGCTGATGGCCGAGCGGATCGAGGCGATGAAGGCGATCTGGACCGCCGAGGAAGCCTCGTACGCCGGCGAGTTCGTGAAGTTCGAGCGGATCTGGTCCTGGCCGAAGCCGGCGCAGCGGCCGCATCCGCCGGTGCTGATCGGCGGCAACGGGCCGACGGTTGCCGACCGCGTGCTGTCCTTCGGCGACGGCTGGATGCCCAACTACGGCGGTCGCGCGGACGACATCGTCGGCCGGGCCATGCAGATGCAGGACCGGGCCGACCGCAAGCTCGACTTCGTCCTGATGAACGCTCAGCCCAAGGCGTCGTCGCTGGAGCGGTTCGAGCGGGCCGGCTTCCGGCGCGCGGTGTTCTGGCTGCCCTCGGTCGGCCTCGGGCCGATGGAACGGGCGCTGGACCGGATCGAGTCGGCGGTCCAGGAGCTGCACGGCGAATAGGTCCACCCGTCCCAGGGACCCGGACACATCCGACCTCCTCGCCGTAACTGAGGCGAAACATAGGACGGAGAACCTTTACGGGCAACCGTGACCGGGCTTTTTTAGGCCGAACGGCTCACTGTACCGGTGAAGAGGTCGGATGACTGGCCGGGATTTGTTCACAAGGGTGACTACCTCCGGATCCCGGCCAGCGCCCGACGCACGGCGTCGGTCAGCTCGCCGCCGACCTGGTCCCACGTGGAGGTCGAGGCGTCGTGCGCGCTGAGGGCGACGACGATGTACCGCCGGTCGTCGCCGACCACGCCGGTGCTGTGCAGGACACGGTCCGGGCTGCAGCAGGCCCAGCCCTCCTTCACCGCCCAGTCGTGATCGTCGCGGGCGTCGGGAATGCCGAAGTACTGGTAGAAGTTGTCGGCGGCCTTCCTGGAGGTGTTGCCCAGGGCCTTCATGATGACCGCGGACAGCTCTTCCGGCGCCGTTTCGAGCAGGTACCGGTAGATCTTGACCACGTCGTCGGCGGTGATCCGGGTGTCGCCCCAGCGGCCCGGATCCGGGGTGCGACCACACCGGGCAGGCCGATCTGGTCGACCGCCCGATAGACGATCGCGACATTGCCGTAGCGTGACCACAATTGATTGGCGATCTGGTCGTCGCTCATCGTCAGCATTGTCGTGACGAGGCCCGGATCCTCGCCGTTCTGTAGCGCGGCGATCGCGATGAGCAGCTTGACGACCGATTCGGCCGGATATCCGGCCGACGGATTCTGATTCACCACGGCCTTGCCGGTGTTGCGATCGAACACCACCAGCGAGAACCGGCCGTCGGACTCGGCTTCGACCGCCGCCGCGCCGGGATCGGCGGCGGAACTGCTGGTGACGGCGATGGACGTGGCCGTGTGGGCGGCCGGCGACGGGTGGCTCACGCCGGTGTCGGTGCCGGCCCGCACGTGCCCGCAGCCCACGAGTGCCAGCGCCGCGACCGCCAGGACAAGGCCCGCTGGGATTCGCATGCCGGTTTAGTCGCCGGCATCGCGAAAAGGATGGTTGCCACGGTGAAACAACTACGTCACAGAGGTTGTGACGCGGTTGTTTCACAATGGGAGATCCCGGCGGTGGGTCTCACGGCGTACGGTGCGCGCCAGTCGCTGGCTGCTCGGTGCGCCCAGTACCCGGGAAATGCCGCGGGCGGCGGCGATCACCGCCGGAACTATCTCACGCGGCTGGGCGGACTCCGCCGGCACCACCACCGAGATCGCCGCGACCACGGAATCGTCCGGGCCTCGCACGGGTGCGGCGACCGACAAGGCCACCGTCTCGATGGTGCCGTCGGTGATCGCGTAGCCGTCGCGGCGGACGTCGGCCAGGATTCGTCGGAGCTCCGATGGCCTGGTCTCGGTCCGGGGCGTGAACCGGCGCAGCGGCGCCGCCAGGATCGCGTCCTGCACCTCGACCGGGGCGTGGGCCAGCAGCACCACGCCGACGCCGGTGGCGTGCGGGGCCAGCCGCCCGCCGACCCGCGAGATGATCGACACGGCGTCGCGGCCGGAGATTCGCTCCAGGTACAGCACCTCGTGCCCCTCCAGCACGGCGAGCTGCACGTGCTGGTGCGTCGCCTCGTACAGGTCCTCCAGGAAGGGCATCGCGCTCTCGCGCAGGCCGATGCCGCGCGACGCCAGTGACGCGATCTCCCACAGTCGCAACCCGATCCGGTACCGGCCGTCGTCGCCGCGCTCCAGGAGCCCGCCCGCGGCCAGTTCGCCGACGAGCCGGTGCGTGGACGTCAGCGGCAGCCCGGTCCGGCGGCTGAGCTCGGACAGCGTCAGCGCCGACGCCCGGGCCGTGAAGGCGTCCAGCAGGGCGATCAGGCGGGCCCCGACGCTGACGGGATCGGTGGTGCGAGGCGGCACGAGCTACCCTTCCGTCCATCGGAAACCTGCGGTGACCGGACCGAGCATGGCTTCCATGCTGGACGCTCGCAACCAGGGAGGAAGGTCACCGTGCGCACACAGGTCGGGATCATCGGGGCCGGCCCGGCGGGGCTGCTGTTGTCGCACCTGCTGCATCTCGAGGGCGTCGAGTCGGTGGTGCTCGAGGAGCGCGGCGAGGACTACGTGCGGCAGCGCGTGCGGGCCGGCGTGCTCGAGAACACCACCACCGACCTGCTGCGCGAGGTCGGCCTGGGGGAGCGGATGGACCGCGAGGGCCTGGTGCACGGCGGCATCTCGCTGCGTTTCGACGGCGCCGACCACCGCATCGCGTTCGAGGAGCTCGTCGGCCGCAACGTCACCGTGTACGGACAGCAGGAGGTCGTGAAGGACCTCATCGACGCCCGCACCCGTGACGGCGGCCAGATCCTCTTCGACATCAGCGAAACCGCCGTGCACGACATCGACACCGACCGCCCCCGCATCACCTTTCGTGACGCCGACGGGCAGCCGCAAGAGTTGGTCTGCGACGTGATCGCCGGGTGCGACGGTTTCCATGGCCCGAGCCGGAAAGCCGTGCCGCACGAGGCTTACGACCACACGTATCCCTTCGCCTGGTTGGGCATCCTGGCCAAGGCCGCCCCGACCCGGGAGGAGTTGGCCTACACCTTTCACGAGCGCGGTTTCGCCTTGTACAGCATGCGGTCGCCCGAGATCACCCGGCTGTACCTCCAGGTCGCGCCGGACGAGGACATCAAGGAGTGGCCCGACGACCGGATCTGGGCCGAGCTGCACACCCGGATGGCCGTCGACGGCGAGAGCCCGGTCTTGGAAGGCCCTCTGCTGGACAAGGGAATCACCGCCATGCGCAGCTTCGTCGCCACCCCCATGCGCCACGGTCGTCTTTTCCTGGCCGGCGACGCCGCCCATATCGTCCCGCCGACCGGCGCCAAGGGCATGAACCTCGCCGTCGCCGACGTCCGCCTGCTCTCGCGTGCCGTGACACAGCTGTTGCAGCACAACGACTCCCGCCTGGTGGAGTCCTATTCGGACACCGCACTGCACCGCGTGTGGAAGGCCGAGGCCTTCTCGTGGAAGATGACCTCGATGCTGCACGTGTCCCCGACCGCCGACGCCTTCCAGCGCCAGGTCCAGCTGGCCGAGCTCCGCTACACCGCCGGCAGCCGCGCCGCGATGACCGCCATCGCCGAAAACTACGTCGGCCTGCCCTGGTAGATCTGGCATGCTCCGGCCGTGCCTGATCACGCCTGGCTGTACGACCTCATCGACCCCGACGACGAGGTCCGCGGTCGCGCGCTCGAACGGCAGCAGTCCTTTGTGGCCGAGGCGTGGCGGGCACAGGCGTGGGCGAACGACGTCTGGGCGAGGGCCGGCTGGCGAGCGCCGATCCTGTTTCCGGAGCTGGCACCGGAATGGAACCAGGCCGTGGCGCAGGTCCGCTGGAACCGGGAGCGCAGCCTCGGTGGCGCGATGAGCGGCTGGCTCAACGCGGGCACGCCTGACGTCGACCGTGCTTCGTACGCGCTGCTCTTCCTGCGTTGGGAGGCGCGGTATCCGCAGGCCTGGCGGGCGAGGGAGTCGACCATGTTCTCGCCGTGGTCCTTGAAGGAGACGGTGCTGCGAAGGTTCGGGCGCGCGGGCGTGCCGGCGACGCTGCGGGACGACGCCGTCGACCTTCTCCTGGCGGCGATTCTGCGGCCGTATCGGTGCAAGGACTGGCTGTACGCCCGGCTGATCCACCACGTGCCGACCGACGTGTTCCGGGATCGCGTCGACGACCCCGAGCCGCTGGTGTCGGCCCGCGCCCGGTTCCTGCTGCACGTTGCCGACCACCCGGAGCGGCCGGTCAAACGCGCCAGCTGGCAGCGGTGGCTCGACCAGACCGGGCTGGCGGTTCGAACAGACGTTCGATAGTGTCGGTGGCATGGCGTTGCAAGGTTCACTGTTCGACCAGGCCGACGCGCCCACCCTCGGCGCACTCACCGGAGCGCGGCGCACCGAGCTGACCGACGGCGCGTGGATCGACGTGCTGCCGGGCTGGCTGACGGGCGCGGATCTGCTGTTCGAGCGGCTGGTCGGACACGTGCCCTGGTACGCGGAGCGCCGCCAGATGTACGACCGGATCGTGGACGTGCCCCGCCTGGTCTGCTTCTACCGTGAACAGGTCCAACTGCCGGACCCGGTGCTCGACCAGGCCCGCGACGACCTGTCCGAACACTACGGGCCGGAGCTGGGGGAGCCGTTCCGCACGGCCGGCATGTGCTACTACCGCGACGGCCACGACAGCGTGGCCTGGCACGGGGACAACAGCGGCCGCAACACCGACCGGACCATGGTGGCGATCGTGTCGCTGGGCGCTCCCAGGGCGCTGCTGCTGCGCCCGAAGGGCGGCGGCGAGAGCGTCCGGCACATGCTCGGCCACGGCGACCTGATCGTCATGGGCGGCACGTGCCAGCGCACCTGGGAGCACGCGGTGCCGAAGACGGCGAAGCCGGTCGGCCCGCGGATCAGCGTCCAGTTCCGGCCACGGGGTGTGCACTGAGCATCTGCTCGGTGACCTGCCACAGCCGCGAGGCATTGGCCGGATCCAGAGCGTACGCCGCGACGCCGTGCAGCAGCCGGTCGCCCCGCGCGTGCAGGAGCTCGGCTTCGTTGCAGTCCTCGAAATACCGGCCGCCGACACCGTCCAACAGGGGCGACACCGCCAGCAACACCGAGGTCGCCGCACCCTGCTGCGGCGTCTTCCACTCGACCGCCGTGTTCAGCACGGAAGTGTTGTGGCGCTGGAGGTTGGTACGGATGGCGCCCGGCATCACGGCGTTGGCGGTGATCCCGTCAGCCGCCCAGCGCCGGGTCGCCTCCACCGCCAGCAACACGTTGGCGGTCTTGGACTGGCCATAGGCCAATCCCGGGTCGTAGGGCCGGAACGCGAAGTGCAGGTCGTCGAAGATCACCGGCGAGTGCTTGTGCCCGCTGGAGCTCACCGAGACGATCCGCGCCCGGCCGGCGGCCCGCAACGCCGGGTACAGGCCGACGGTCAGGGCGAAGTGGCCGACGTGGTTGGTGGCGAACTGCATCTCCCAGCCCTCGGAGGTGTGCTGCTCCGGCATCGCCATCACGCCGGCGTTGTTCACCAGGATGTGCAGCGGCCCGTCCCAGCCGGCCACGAAGTCCGCGACGGTGCGCCGGTCGGCCAGATCCACGTGCGCTACCAGCACGTTCCCGCCGATGCCGGCGGCCACTCGCTTGCCCGCCCCGACGTCGCGGACGGCCAGCGTGACCTCGGCGCCGGCGTGGGCCAGCGTGCGAGCCGTCTCGATGCCGATGCCGGACGCGCCGCCGGTGACGACCGCCCGGCGGCCGGTCAGATCGATGCCGGCGGCCACCTCGTCGGCGGTGGAGGCAAACCCGAACGGGGTTGTAATACGTGTCATGGCCGAAGCCTCTTACAGTCCACAAAGGCCGGCCAGTGCTCCCGTGATCCTGGGGCCAGCAGGGACACCCACAGCGTCGGACGCCGCCCTAACCTGGGGTTATGGACACGCGACTGGGCGAGTACCTGCGGGCCCGGCGTGAGCTGGTGCGGCCCGAGGACGTCGGCCTGCCCGACCAGGGTCGGCGGCGGGTGCCGGGGCTGCGCCGTGAGGAGCTGGCGCTGCTCGCCGGCATCAGCAGCGACTATTACCTGCGACTGGAGCAGGGCCGCGACCAGAACCCGTCCGAGCAGGTGCTGGCGGCCATTGCCCGGGCATTGCAGCTGGACGGGGAGGCCACCGCGCACCTGCACGCGCTGGCCCGGCCGACCGCCCGGCCGAGCCGCCGGGCCCGGAAGGCGGAGAAGGCGGCCGATGGCATCCGGCAGTTGGTGCTGTCCTGGACCGACACGCCCGCGTACGTGCAGAGCCGGTTGCACGACGTGCTCGTGGCCAACCCGATGGCCACCGCCCTGTGCCCGAGCTATCGCGAGGGCAACAACATGATGCGCGAGGCCTTCCTCAATCCGGCCGTGCGGGCGATGTACCGGCGGGACTGGGACGAGATCATCGCCGGCTCGGTGGCCGGGCTGCGTGCGCTCGTCGGTCCCGAGGTGGACGATCCGGCGCTGGCCGAGCTGGTCGGGGACCTGTCGGTGCGCAGTGAGGAGTTCCGCCGGCTGTGGGCCCGGCACGACGTCCGCACCCGCACCAGCGGCTGGTCGTACCTGGTCCACCCGCTGGTCGGCCCGCTGGACCTGCGGCACGAGAAGCTGGCCGTGACCGGCACGGACGGCCAGTTGCTGGTGGTCTTCCACGCCGAGCCGGGTTCTAGATCATCCCAAGCGCTGGCGCTGCTGCGGGCTCTGTAAAGTTCCCCGGTCGTGTGACGACCAAGGGGGAGTTAGTGCGTCGAGTTGTCGTGCTGACCGCGGCTGTCGCGGTGGCACTGCCGGCTTTGGTCGGGTCGACCGTGAACGCGGCGGCCGTGAGCAAGAAGCCGACGCTGGACCCGGCGGCGGTGGCCGGCTCGATGGGCTACCTGGAGCAGGCCTACGGCGTGACCCCGGCCGAGGCGTTACGGCGGCTGGAGCTGCAACTCGACGCGACGCAGCTGGACGAGACGTTGCGCGCCAAGGCGGCCGAGGTCTACGGCGGCATGGCGATCGACCACCAGCACGGCGGCGTGCTGGTCGTGGACACGACCAACCCGGCGGCGATCAGGTCGCTGCTGGCCCAGTTCCCCGACCGCGGGCACGTTCTCACCCGAACGGTCGACCATTCGCTGGCCGAGCTGACCGCGGTCCGTGACCGGCTGGCCAAGGAGGCCGGCAAGGACGTGGCGTACCTGCCGGCCGTCGACCAGCAGGCCAACACCGTGGTGCTGTGGCGGCGCGACCCGGCGGCGGCGAAGATCACCGCACCCGACGGTGTCGTGGTGAAGGACCTGCCGCTGCTGACGCCGCTGGCCGGCCCGATCGACTGGGGCTACTGCCATCCGCTGTTCTGCGGCGGCTACGGCCCGATGCGCGGCGGCCTGCGGCTCGACCACACCCGGGCCGACGGCGGCACGAGCGCCTGCACCACCGGCTTCAACGTGCGCTCCACCGGCGGCGGCTACGCCGACAAGACGGCATGGGTGCTGACCGCCGGCCACTGCGACCAGAAGAACTCCTTGCCGGTGCAGCACAACGGCATGTCGGTCGTGCAGCAACACGGCGTGCAGAAGGACTTCTACCCGTACGACTACCAGTTCCTGCCGTACGTCGACCAGGGCACCGCCGACACCTGGCTGAACAAGCAGGCCCCGCACAACTCGGTTCTGTTGTACTGCATGGACTCCAAGCAGAACTGCGAGGGCCACTACGCCGAGTCCGGCAGCCAGCCGATCACCGGCGTGCATGCGCTGGCCGACGTCAAGCCCGGCTGGGTGGTGTGCGCCGACGGCTCGGCCTCGAGTCAGCGGAACTACCCGCAGGCCGCGGACAGCGGCGCCGGCGTCGACTACCTGCCCGGCACCCGGTGCGGTCAGGTCACGTCCACCGACGTCGGTATCAACACCACCATCTGCGCCCGCCCCGGCGACAGCGGCGGCCCGCTGTTCAGCCAGGTCGACAACACCGCGCTCGGCATTCTGGCCGGCAGCCGCACCCTGGTGACCGGGGCCTGCGCCGTGGGGGAGTCCAGCAGCTACTCGCCCATCGGCACGATCCTGGACGACGTCAACGCGTTCAGCGGTGGACAGGGTGCGCACTTCGAGGTGATCACCAGCGCGAACGGCTAACCGAACACCAGTCGGTTTGCCGTGCCCAGCAAGGACTTGTAAGCCCCGCCCCATTTCTCACGGGCCAGCGCCGCCCGAGCGGCATTGCCGCCGGGCGCGCCGTGCACGCCGCCGCCGGGATGGGCCGAGCTGCCGGCGAGGTACAGGCGGTCCACCGGCGTATCGGCCCGGCCCAGGCCTGGGGTGGGGCGGAACACCAGCTGCTGGCCGATCATCGCGGTGCCGCCGTTGACCGTGCCGGGAAAGCCGTCCGGGCCCTGCACGTGCCGGGCGATGATCCGGTCGCCGAAGCCGGGGGCGTGCTTCTCCACCACCTGCTGGATCTTGTCCGCGAACCGGGCGACCCGGTCCTTGGTCCAGCGTTGTCCTTGCGGCACATGGGTGTACGCCCATACGGACTCGGTGCCGGCGGGGGAGCGGGTCGGGTCGGCGGTCGTGGTCTGGCCCAGGAGCAGGAACGGATTGCGCGGCGTCCGCCCGATCGCCATGTCCGTGCAGGCACCCGACATCATCGCCATGTCGCCGCCCAGATGCACAACGCCCGCGGAGGTCGCTTCCTTTGCCGTCCACGGAATCGGCGCGGACAGGGCCCAGTTCACCTTGACCGTGGCCGGATCCCAGCGGAACCTCGTCAGGTCGTCCAGCAGTCGTGGCGGAAGGTGCTGCGGGCCAACGAGTTCGGTGTACAACTGCGGAGCCGGCACGTCCGCGAGCACCGCCCGCAGCGCACGGATCACGTTGCCCTCATGATCACGTACGCCGACCGCGGTGCCCCGGGCGATCAGCACCTCCGTCACCCGCCGACCGCATTCCACCTGCCCGCCAAGGGCTTCCAACCGGCGCACGAGCGCCGCCGTCAACGCGCCGGCCCCGCCTTCCGGCGTCGGGAAGCCCACGTCCTGCCCGACCATCGCCAGCATCCACGCGAACACCCCGCTGCCGGCACCGTCGATCCCGGCGTCGGCGTGCATCGCGTTGCCGTTCAACAACAACTGCGCACCCTCGCCGCCGAACCGCTCGTCGGCCAGTCCCCGCGCCGACAGCGTCAGCATCCGGGCCAGCCGCAGCGCCGCCGCCGATCCCGTCGCCCCCAACAACTTCCCGGCCGCCCGAACCGGCGGGAACGGTCGCAGCAGCGCGTCCATCAGCGGTTCGCGGACCTTCGCCCACTCGTCGTGCATCGCCCGCCAGGCATCCCCGTCCCCGGAGTCGAACCCCGCCACCGAGGCCACGGTCCGCTCGATGTCCGTCGACAGCGTCACTCCGCGCCCGTCCGGCAGCACGTGCGCCAGCACATCCGGCGCGTGCCGCCACTTCAGGCCGTGCCGCTCCAGGTTCAGCTCCTTGATCACCGGCGACACCGCCGCCAGCGGATACGAGGAGCTGTACAGATCCGTCACGAACCCCGGCGCGGTGACCTCCGCGCTGCGCACCGCCCCACCCGGCTCGTCCGCCGCTTCGAGGACCAGCACCCGCCACCCCGCGTCGGCCAGCAGATTCGCCGCCACCAACCCGTTGGGCCCGGCCCCGAAAACCACCCCGTCGAAGTCCACGCCTCATTCTAGGATCGGCCCGTGCTCGCGCTCTTCGATCTTGACGGAACGCTCGTCGACCGCGCCGCCGGCCTGCGCGCCTGGGCGGCGGAGTTCTGCACCGACCACGGACTGCCGCCGACCGAGGCCGACTGGCTGGTCGCGGCCGACGGCGACGGGCGGGTGCCCAAGGAGGAATTCTTCGCGCAGGTCACGGCACGCTACGGGCTCACGTCCTCGTTCGACGCGCTCTGGCAGCAGTACCGCGACCGCCAGCCGACCCTGATTCCCGTCTACGACGGAGTGCTGACCGGTCTGGCCCGCCTGCGCGCGGCCGGCTGGCGAATCGGCGTTGTCACCAACGGATACGAGGCTGTCCAGACCAACACCCTGACCAGCGCCGGTATTGCCGATGTGGTCGACGGCTGGGCGATTTCCGGGGCCGAGGGCATCTGGAAGCCGGATGTGCGCCTGTTCGAGATCGCGGCCACCCGCGCCGGCGTGGAGCTCGGCGACGGATGGATGGTCGGTGACAGCGCGGCCGACATCCTCGGCGGCCGCGCCGCCGGCCTGCGCACGGTCTGGCTGCCCCACGGCCGTCGCTGGCCCGAGGTGCCGAAGCCGGACCACATCGTGGCCACTGCCGCGGCGGCCGTCGATCTCATCCTGGCCTGATCACAACTGTGAACGTTCGATCCTTGTCCGCCCCCACGGGACCCGGGCAGCATGGAGGGTGCTCCGCGCTGACAACGATGTCAAAGCACCGCCGCCACGGTGCCAGGATGAATGGGGACCCGCCGTGGCCAGGATCTGGACCGCGTTGCTCGCCGCCGTGACGGCCATCGCCCTTGCCGGCCCGACCATGGCCCAGGCGGCGACGACGATCACCATCGACGGCACGCACGGCGGCCGGACGTTCGACGGCATCGGCGCGATCAGCGGCGGCGGCGGCAACTCCCGGCTGCTGATCGACTACCCGGAGCCGCAGCGCGGCCAGGTGCTGGACTACCTGTTCAAGCCCGGCTACGGGGCCGACCTCCAGGTGCTGAAGCTGGAGATCGGCGGCGACGCCAACTCCACCGACGGCTCGGAGCCGAGCATCGAGCACACCAGGGGCACGGTGAACTGTGGCGGCGGCTACGAGTGGTGGCTGGCCGAGCAGGCCAAGGCCCGTAACCCGAACATCGAGCTGTACGGCCTGGCCTGGGCCGCCCCGGGCTGGATCGGCAACGGCAACTTCTGGTCCCAGGACATGGTCGACTACCTGATGACCTGGCTCGGCTGCGCCCGGCAGCACGGCCTGGCGATCGACTTCCTCGGCGGCTGGAACGAGCGCGGCTACGACAAGGGCTGGTACGAGAACCTGCACAACACCCTGGCGGCCAAGGGATACGGCGGGGTGAAGGTGGTCGGCGCGGACTCCGGCTGGGAGGTCGCCACCGACATGGTCAAGGACCCGACCTTCGCCCGGGCGGTGGACATCGTCGGCGCGCACTATCCGTGCCACGGCGGCGACGGCGGCGACGCGGTCTCGTGCGGCACCACGGCGGACGCGCTGAGCACCGGAAAGCCGTTGTGGGCCAGTGAGAACGGCTCTCAGGACGTCAACTCCGGCACCGCCGCCCTGATCCGCTCCATCACCCGGGGCTATCTCGACGCGAAGATGACGGCCTACCTGAACTGGCCGCTGCTCGCGGCGATCTACCCCAATCTGCCGTACAGCACGGTCGGTCTCGCGGTCGCGCCGTCGCCGTGGTCGGGCGCCTACCGCACGGGCAAGAGCACCTGGGCGACCGCGCAGGTCACCCAGTTCACCAAGCCCGGCTGGCACTTCATCGACTCCGCCGGCGGCTATCTCGGCACCAGCGGCAGCTACGTCACCCTGACCGACGGCCATGACTACAGCACCGTCATCGAGACGTCCACGGCGACCACGGCGCAGACGGCCACGTTTGCCGTCACCGGCGGTCTGAACACGAGTTCCGCGCACGTGTGGGCCACGAGTCTGGGCAGTGGCCCCGATTTCCAGCACACCGCCGACGTGAACGGCGCCGGCTACACGCTCACCCTGCAACCGAACATGATCTATACCGTCTCCACGACCACCGGGCAGGGCAAGGGAACCGCGACCAGCCCGGCCGATCACGGCCTGGCGTTGCCGTACAACGACAACTTCGACGGTTATGCCACCGGCACGGAGGCGAAGTACCTCTCGGACATGCAGGGCTCGTACGAGATCCAGCCGTGCGTCGGCCGCGCCGGCAAGTGCGTGACCCAGATGGCCCCGGTTCGGCCGATCGAGTGGCAGGACGACTCCGACGCGTTCTCCCTGCTGGGCGACCAGGATTGGGGCAACTACACGGTCTCCGCCGACGTGCGGCTGGCCGCCGCCGGCACGGTGGAGCTGATGGGCCGGGCCAACAGCCAGTCCCGGCCGCAGTCCCATCAGGACGCCTACTACTTCCGGGTGAGCAACACCGGTGCGTGGTCGATCGTCGCCGGTGACAA
The DNA here is from genome assembly GCF_028622115.1 of Kutzneria chonburiensis. Classification (NCBI taxonomy): domain Bacteria; kingdom Bacillati; phylum Actinomycetota; class Actinomycetes; order Pseudonocardiales; family Pseudonocardiaceae; genus Kutzneria; species Kutzneria chonburiensis. The sequence continues at coordinate 2,438,432 of NZ_CP097263.1, read as the reverse complement.
CAGCGGCACCCTCACGACGTTGGCCAGCGGCACCACCACCGCACTCGGCACGAACGCCTGGCACACGCTTTCCGTGACGTTCCAAGGAAACACCATCACCGGCGCGGTCGACGGCCACACCGCCGGCACCGCCACCGACGGCCGCTGGACCAACGGCCAGGCCGGCATCGGCATCGTCGGCTACGCCACCGACCAGTTCGACAACCTCGCCATCACGCCCGGCACCGGATCGCCGACGCGCCAAGGACCGATCACGTCCGGCCTCGCGGGCAAATGCGCACAGGCCGGCGCCAAGGTCGTGCTGGCCGACTGCGACGGCTCCGCGGCCCAGAACTGGACGGCACGCAATGGGGCGCTGATGAATTCGGGGCAGTGCATGGACGTCACGGGTCAGGCCACCGCCAACGGCACGCTGGTCGAGCTGTGGGACTGCAACGGCGGCAGCAACCAGCAGTGGACGCAGGCGGCCGACGGCAGCCTGCGCAGCGCGCAGTCCGGCAAGTGTCTCGACGATCCGGGCTTCACCACCGCGAACGGCACCCAGCTGGAGATCTGGGACTGCAACGGCGGGGCCAACCAGCTCTGGCGGCTGCCATGATCACCCGATCGGGCAGCCGGGAAACGGTTGCCCGATCGGTCTGATCAGGACGTGATCGGCACGATCCAGCCCAGGTACGCCGACGCGCTGGTGTAGAAGAACGGGATGGTGCCCGGCTGCGGCTGCGTGAACAGTCTGTTGTGGAGCGGCGACGCCGACGCCGGAACGGAAGGGGTTCGTCGGTCGGCCGCCCGACACGAGGGTGGCGGCGAGCGCAAGGGCCATTAGCGCGATCAGGCGCGGAGTTCTCATGCCGTCGAAGCCAGGGTGCACGGCATTTCACCGGCGTATCGGCCGTGGCCGAACACATACCGAATGTATCGTTGCCGCAGCAGGGTCGTTAGCCTGATCGGGCAGAGGTCGTCCGATGCGGATGACGCAGAGTGGCTGTGTGCGTCAAGATAACCGTGCGACGACAACGTGATCGCCTATTTCCGTGTGATCAACAATGTCGCGTGTGCACAGGAATTCCGGTGCTACTGGGGAGGGTACGCCGACAAGCCTTGCCGTCGCCGTGACGTGCGAGGACAATTCGGGCGGGACGGCATCATCGTCAACCGCGAGCACGGCCTGGACGGTCGTGTCGAACGACAATGGCCCGGCGGGCGTATTTCCCTGTCGGAAAACCTTGTCGGCGTTGCGAATCGGAAAGGGATGATCATGCTCGGTCTCGACTACAGCGGCGGCCGTCCGTCCGGGGCCGCGGTGGCCCGCGCCGGATATGGCTTCGTCGTGCGCTACCTGGTCAACGGGTTATCGGGCCGGGTGAATCTGTCCGCCGGCGAGGTGTCCGACATGCACGCCAACGGCGTCGCGGTCGCGCTGACCTGGGAACGAAAGATCATCGGTCAGCCGGACCGCGCCACCGAAGGGCACGGGGCCGGCGTTGCCGACGCCCAGGCGGCGGTGGCGCAGGCCAATGACGTCGGCCTGCCGGACAACCCGATCTACTTCTGCGTCGACTTCGACATCCCGGACTACAGCCCGGGCAACGCGAGCGCCCGGGCCAAGCTCGGCCCCGTCGGCGACTACTTCGATGGCGTACTCAGCGTGCTGCCCCGCGAGCGGGTCGGCGTGTACGGCGGCTTCTACGCGGTGTCGCGGGCGCTGGACGCCGGACTGGCCCAGTGGGCGTGGCAGACCGCGGCGTGGTCCGGCGGCCAGGAAGACCCGCGCATCAACCTGTTCCAGCGAGTCGGCACGGTCTCCGTTGACGGTGTCGACTGCGACGTCAACGAGGCCCGCAAGGACGACTTCGGGCAGCAGGGAGACACCATGACCCCCGAGGAACTACTCGACCTGCCGATCAACCGCCAGGGCTCCGAGACCGGCGTGACCAGCCTGCGGCAGATCGTCGCCTGGTTCGACTCGGACCTCAACGGGCTCAAGAACGCGGTCGGCAAGCAGCTGGACGCGATCAAGGCCGAGGTGGAGCAGAAGATCGCCGGCATCGGCACGCCGGCCATCGACTACGACCTGCTGGCCACGAAGATCGCCGCGCAGATGCACGTGAACGGCGCCGCGGTCACCGACAGCGCCAAGCAGGACGGCTGAGCGGTTCCCTTGCCGGGTAAGGCATCGCCTTGCCCGGCGAACGGGTTCAGTCGAGGTCCGGCCCGGTCGGGAGATGCCGCAGGAACTCCGCGGGGGTGTCGCCCAACCGGTCCAAGGCCCGGTGGCGGATCCGGCCGGCCACGGCGGCGGTGCCGATCGCCCAGACCGCGACCACTGCGACGACGCCCGACGCCGGCAGCAGCAGGTTGACGAACGCCAGACACACCGTCGCCGCGAGCAGTGCGAACCGGAGCAGGCTGAGGTACCAGCGGCGCTCGCCGGCGGCGAACACCCTGGTACCGAGCAGATAGATGGTCAGCCCGGCCGTGACGAACCACGCCGCCGCCGACGGGGCGGGCTCGTGCAGCGCCAGGTTCACGCCGGCCGCGACCAGCAGCAGTGCGAAGGCCGGCGGCAGGTGACCGACGGCGTACAGGGAGTAGGCCAGCGCCGGGTTGCCCCCGGACAGCCCGAGCAGCCGCTCGTACATCTCGGCCGCCGAGGTGAAGTAGATCCACCACAGCGCCCCGCCCAGCACCAGGCCGCTGACCAGCACCAACCAGTAGCCGAGATCGTCCGACGGGCGTTCCAGCACGGCGCTGCCTACGGTGATCACCAACTCGCTGAGCAGCAGGATCATGAACAGGCCGAAGCGTTCCGACAGGTGGGCCGAGTCCACCGCGCGGTTGGCCTGCTTGGGCGGCGTGAGCAGCGCACGCCACCTGGCCTTGCGCGTCGGCCGATCCCCCTTGCGACCACGGGGCCGACCGCCGAGCAGCAGGAAACCGGCTTCCTGGGCCAGCGCGACGCCCCACAGCACGTACAGCCACGGCGTCGGCACGAAGGCCGAAGCCGTGAACAGGACGGTCGACACCGCGTAGCCCCAGCTGACCCGATGCTGGTCGAGTTCGCCCTCCGCCGGCCACCGGTGCGCGACCGCAAGGATCAGCCGCACCCCGGCCAGGGCCAGCGCGAACACCGCCGGGTGCCCCTCGAACACGTGATGCGCCTGCGTCGCCGCGATCCCGCACGGCAGCGTGCCGGCCAGCATGAACAGCCGATCCGCGGTGCGGCTGTCGTCGCCACGGCGGTTGTACAGCACGGCGAAGCCGATCCAGGTCCACCACAGCGTCATGAACAGGCCCAGCGCCGCGCCCACCCTCGACCAGTGCGGGTCCGTCACGATGCCGTGCGCCACCTGGCCCACCGCGAACACGAAGACCAGGTCGAAGTACAGCTCGACCCAGCCGACCCGCTTGCCGCGCTCCTGGCTCACGCCCCGGATTCTGCCGGCGCGCAAACTCGTCGGAAAAAAGGCGCGCCGGGTTGTCGAGAACGTCACGGCGGGTCCGTCCCAGGGATACAACAGCCGACGAAGGAGCCCGTCATGCAGCCCAGCGAGATCGCCGAGGTCCTCAACCGCCCGTACAGCCAGGAACTGCTGGCCCGCGACCTGTGCCGGCTGGCCTACGTGGCCAAGGACGGCACGCCGCGCAACATCCCCATCGCGTTCACCTGGAACGGCGCCGAGCTGGTCCTCTGCACGGCCCTCAACGCCCCCAAGCTGCACTCGCTGCGCCGCAATCCGAACGTCGCCATCACCATCGACACCGAGGTCCACCCGCCGAAGATCCTGCTCATCCGCGGCCGCGTCGAGCTCGACGTCGTCGACGGCATTCCGGAGGAGTACCTCCAGATGAACGGCTCCTACGAGATGAGCGCCGAGCAGCGCGTCGTGTGGGAGGCCGAGGTCCACTCCCTCTACCAGGGCATGGTCCGTGTCGTCGTCACGCCGACGTGGGTCAAGCTCATCGACTTCGAGACCACTCTGCCGACCCCGGTCGAGCAGCTGGCCAAGCAGCGCGCCGAGCGAGAGAGTGCTTAATACACTATTACTTCAGTGAGGACTAAAAACGACCTCCCATGTCGAACTGACGACACCAGCTTCGACAACGCCATGAGGGAACCGACACCCACTGGAGGAACTCATGTCGACGAAGCTGGCCGATCTGAAGACCTGGCAGGCCGCCCGCGACGAGCTGCTGGCTCGCGAGAAGGCGCACACCCGCGAGGGCGACGCCATCGCCGCGGCCCGCCGGCAGCTGCCGATGGTCGAGTTCGACGGCACCGTCGAGGTCGTCGGCCCGGACGGCCCCGTCCCGTTCATCGACCTGTTCCAAGGGCGGGACGAGCTTTTGGTGTACAAGCACATGTGGTGGGACGGCGCGCCGCATCAGGGGCAGTGCGAGGGCTGCACCTACGCGGCGTGGCACGCGACCGACGTCTACCTGAACGCCCGCGGCGTCTCGTTCGCCATCCTCACCGTCGGCCGCTGGGCCGAGGTGGAGCCCTTCGTCGAGTTCATGGGCTACACCGTGCCCTGGTACTCGGTCCGTGGCATCGACGGCCCCGCCGGCGGCGAGATGGGGTACATCACCTCGTACCTCCGCGACGGCGACCGCGTGTTCCTCACCTACTCGACCACCGGTCGCGGCACCGAGGCGATGTCCGGCTCGTTCGCCCTGCTCGACATGACTCCCCGCGGCCGCGGCGAGACCTGGCAGGGCGTCCCCGACGGCAACCACCCCTGCTGGTACTGGCGTTCAGACGCCGACGGCCACGCCACCTGGGACGGCACCAGCCGGCCGGCGCCGCAGTGGACCCGTCCCGCCGTGACCGCGGAGGAAACCCTGGGCCGGGACGGACACTGCCACTAGAACGCCGGGAGGGTGTGCCAGGCCAGGCCCTCGTCGGGGGCGTCGTCACGCAGGACGGTGCCCTCGATGAGCCCGTACGGGCGGTCGGCGGCGTAGAAGACCTCGTTGTCGTTGGCCAGCCCGAACTTGCTCAGGTCGACGACGAAGTGGTGCTTGTTGGGCAGCGACAGCCGCACCTCGGCGATCTCGGGCCGGGCCTCGATCACGGCGGTGCCCATGGCGTAGAGGGTCTGTTGCAGGGAAAGGCTGTGGGTGTCGGCGAAGGCGGCGAGCAGGGCGTCGCGGGCCTCGGCGAAGCTCTTGTCCCAGTCGACGTCCAGGCCGGCGAAGCGCCACTGGGCGCTGACGGCGGTGGCCAGGATCCGGTCGGTGGTCTCGGGCAGGGTGGTGTACCTGTCCCGCGGATAGCCGTGGAACTCGGAACCGGTGGTCTTGAGCACGACGAGGTCGCGAAGCCCGGACACGACCCACGCGTCGGTGCCGGAGATGGTGACGGCGGTGGTGCGCTTCTCGTCGGATCCCCGTACGAAGGAGTGGGAGTTGGCCGGAATGCGGCCCCAACCGTGCTCCTCGACGAGCACCCGGGCGCCGGTGATCTGGTCGAACGAGCCGACGAAGTGCCGGCCGAGCCGCAGGGCGAACTCCTCGATCTCGCCGACGGGAGCCTCCTTGGCGAAGGCGTAGACGGTGTTCTTCTGCGTGTCGGTGGGCACGACACCGGAGTTGTCGCCGGTCAGGTGCGTGGCGGCGAGCTCGCCGCGCAGCGACGTGCTGACGGTGAGGTCCCGCAGCGTGTGCACGGAACCGTTGCGGGACACCGTCACCAGCCGGTTCTCGGCCTTGCCGTACTGGTTGGGGCCAAGGTGGACGGCCACGCGGATCAGCTCCCTCGGTAGCTGGTGAAGGAAAACGGGCTCAGCAGGACCGGCACGTGGTGGTGCCGGTCGGGATCGGTGATCCGGAACGTCACGGTCACCTCGGGGAAGAACGCCTCGCGTCCGACCCGCGCGAAGTAGGTGTCGGTGTCGAAGACCAGGCGGTAGACGCCGGCCTCGACGTGCTCGGGGCCGAGCGTGCGGCAGCGGCCGTCGTCGTCGGTGACGCCGTCGCCGATGATCCGGCCGCCGGATTCCAGTCGTACCAACACTCCCGGCGCGGGCTGGCCGGAGGTGGTGTCGAGGACATGCGTGGTGATCATTGGACGACCTTCGCCAGGCGCAGCAGCGCGATCTTGCCGAGTTCTCGGACGGTCACGGCCAGTTCGGCCTCGTCGGTGTTCACCAGCCGCTCACGGAGATCGGCCAGCAGCTCGTCGCCGCCGCGGCCGGCGGCGCAGACCAGGTAGATCCGCCCGAACCGCTGCTCGTACTCGCGGTTGGCCGCGACGAACTGGTCGACGTTGTCCACTCCGGACTGCTCGGCCCGTGAGGTGGCGCTGCCGGACTTGTCGCCGATGCGCGGGTGGCCGGCCAGGGCCTGCTCGACCTCGTCGGCGGTCAGCGTCGCGGCTTCCCGCTCGGCCACCGCGAACAGTGCGGCCTTCGAGGAGTACGGCTGCCCGTCGAGCACGGCCCGCACCCAGCGGGGAACCGCCAGGCACTGGGTCAGCGAAGCCTCGTCGAGGTTCATGTGCAGCGACGGTAGAAGCGCCGGGCCGGCGGTGTCAACAATTTGTTGAAGTGGATCACGAGCTCGACCGGTTCAGGTAGTTGTAGACGGTGAAGCGGGTGACCCCCAACGCTTCGGCCACCGCGGGCACGGACTTGCGCACCTCGAACGCCCCACGCTCCTCCAGCAGCCGCACGGCTCGCTGCTTGTCGGCCCGCGACAGCGTGCTCAACGGCCCGCCGAGCTCGGCCTCCACCTCGGCGATCACCCGTTCCAGCGAGCCGATACCCACGGGCGCTTCGTCGCTGCCCGGCACGCCCAGCCGTAACGTCACGCGGGTCGCGCCGCCGGTCAGCGCCGCCCGGAAGATCGCCGGCAGGGCGTCCAACACCTCGTCCGACGGTCCGCGCACGGTGGTGCCGAGCGGCCCGAATGTCGTGTCCAGGCCGGCCTTTCGGGCCTGCTCGGCGGCCTCGACGGCGTGCGCGGGCGGCTCGCCGCCGGCCTCGGCGCGGAACGGCTCGGTGGTGAACTCGGCCTCCAGATCCACCGCCGAACCGTAGCGCCGACCGTTGACCGACCGCAGCGGCGCGCTCTACTCTCTCACTAATCGGAAAAGTAATTCCGCGATACGGAAATCGGAGTGATCCGGTGCTTCTCGACGCCAACCTCTCGATCCTGTTCACCGAGCTGCCGCTGCTGGACCGGCCGGCGGCGGCCAAGAAGGCCGGCTTCGACGCGGTGGAGTTCTGGTGGCCGTTCGACACCGCGAGCCCGACCACGGCCGAGGTCGACGCGTTCGTCGACGCACTGGCCGACGCCGGCACGGAACTGGTCGGCCTCAACTTCTTCGCCGGCGACATGCCGGCCGGCGACCGCGGCGTGGTGTCCTGGCCCAACCGCCAGGCCGAGTTCACCGCCAGCGTGGAGATCGCCGTCGACATCGCCCGCCGCACCGGCTGCCGCACCTTCAACGCCTTGTACGGCAACCGGGTCAACGGTTTCACACCGTCCGAACAGGACGAACTGGCGACCGCCAACCTGACCGTGGCGGCCACCGCCGTGCAGGCGGTCGGTGGCACGATCGTGCTGGAGCCGCTGTCCGGCGCGCCCGACTACCCGCTGCTGACCGCGGCGGACGCACTGGCCGTGGCCGACCTGGTACCGCTGGACAACGTCGCGCTGCTGTGCGACCTCTACCACCTCGCGGTCAACGGCGACGACCTCGATTCCGTGACCAGCAAGCACATCAAGCGCATCGGCCACGTCCAGTTCGCCGACGCGCCCGGCCGCGGCGAGCCCGGCAGCGGGCAGTTGGAGCTGCTGCGACACCTGACCACCTTGGCCGCCAACGGTTATCGCGGCCACGTCGGGGCCGAGTACCGGCCGACCGGCGCGACCACTGACAGCTTCGGCTGGCTTGAATGCTTCGGTCAACAAGCACCGCAGGAGGCGCAATGAGCAAGATCGGCTTCATCGGCCTCGGCATCATGGGTTCGCCGATGGCCGGCCACCTGGTGGCCGCCGGCCACACCGTGACCGGCTTCGACCTGTCCGAACCGGCCATGGCCACGCTGGCCGAAGCCGGTGGGCAGCGGGCCGGCAGCGTCGGCGACGCCATCGCCGGCGCCGAGGTCGTGATCACCATGCTGCCGCAGGACGAGCACGTCGAGGCGGTGACCACCGAGGTCATCGCGGCCGGCGGCGACGGACTGCTGCTGATCGACATGAGCACGATCCGCCCCGAGACGTCCAAGAACGTGGCCGAATCGGCCGCACGCAAGGGAATCCGGGTGCTGGACGCGCCGGTGTCCGGCGGCGAGACCGGGGCCAAGAACGCCGCACTGTCCATTATGGTCGGTGGCACGGCCGAGGACTTCGCCGAGGCGCTGCCGATTCTGGAGAGCCTGGGCAAGACCATCGTGCACGTCGGCCCGCACGGCGCCGGCCAGGTCGTCAAGGCGGCCAACCAGCTGGTCGTCGGCGGCACCTACGCGCTGGTGGCCGAGGCGATCGTGCTGCTGGAAGCAGCCGGCGTGGATGCCAAGGCCGGTATGGACGTTCTTGCCGGCGGTCTCGCGGCCAGCCGCATTCTCGACCTCAAACGCGACTCCATGATCGCCCGGAACTTTCAGCCGGGCTTCCGGATCGACCTGCACCACAAGGACATGGGCATCGTCCAGGCCGCCGCGCGGCAGGCCGGCGTGTCGCTGCCGATGGCCGGCCTCACCGCCCAGCTGATCGCCGCCGCCCGCGCCATGGGCCACGGCTCGCTCGACCACTCCGCCCTGCTCAAGGTCGTCGAGACCCTGTCCGGAAGGGACTGACCGATGCCGAGGATTCCCGTCATGCAGGCGGTCGTCGAGGTGCTCGCGTCCGAAGGCGTCGACACCGTGTACGGCTGCCCGGGCGCCGCCATCCTGCCGTTCTACGCGGCACTGGAGGAAAGCCCGATCGACCACCTCATCGTGCGGCACGAGGAGGGCGCCACCCACATGGCCGACGGCTGGGCCCGCACCACCGGCAACGTCGGCGTCGCCGTCGGCACCTCCGGCCCGGCCGGCACGAACATGATCACCGGCCTCTACACCGCGCAGGCCGACTCCGTGCCGATCCTGTGCATCACCGGCCAGGCCGTGTCGACCAAACTGCACCAGGAAGCCTTCCAGGCGGTCGACATCGTGGAGATCGCCAAGCCGGTCACCAAGTGGGCGGTCCAGGTCAAGGAGGCGGCGCAGGCCCCGTGGATCTTCCGCGAGGCGTTCCGCATCGCCCGGTCGGGACGGCCCGGACCGGTGCTGATCGATCTGCCGCTGGACGTGCAGAAGCAGGAGATCGAGTGGGACGGCGCGATCGACGCGCCGCTGCCGATCGAGTCCGTCCACCCGCACCAGCCCCGGGTCGACCGGGCGCTGGAGATGTTGCTGGCGGCCGAGCGGCCGCTGCTGCTGGCCGGCGGCGGTGTGATCGGCGGCGAGGCGTCCGGCGTGCTGCGCGAGGTGGCCGAGCTGCTGGGCGTGCCGGTGCAGATCACGTTGATGGGCAAGGGTTGTCTGCCCGAGGATCACGAGCTGTTCGCCGGCATGGCCGGCATCCAGACCAGCCAGCGCTGGGCCAACGCGCTGTTCCTGGAGTCCGACTTCGTGCTGGCGTTGGGCGCGCGGTTCGGGGACCGGCACACCGGTGAGCTCTCCGTCTACCGCGGCGACCGCAAGTTCGTGCACGTGGACGTCGACCCGTTGCAGATCGGCCGCGTCTTCGGGCCGGATCTCGGCATCGTCGCCGACACCAAGCTGTTCCTGGAGGCCCTGCTCAAGGCGGCGCGCAAGCACGACGCCAAGCGGCGGTGGCAGCAGTGGGTCGGCCGGATCGCCGAGCTGCGCACGGAACTGCCGCGCCGGGACGACTTCGACACCGTGCCGATCAAGGCGCCGCGGGTCTTCCGGGAGATCAACGAGTTCTACGGTCCGGAGACCTACTTCGTCACCGCGATCGGCCTCTACCAGATCTGGTCGGGCCAGTTCCAGCGGGCACATCTGCCCCGGCACTACCAGGTCTGCGGCCAGGCCGGCCCGCTCGGCTGGGAGATCCCGGCGGCCATCGGGGTCCGCACGGCCAAGCCGGACGCCGAGGTCGTCGCGGTGGTCGGCGACTACTCGTTCCAGTTCCTGGTCGAGGAGCTGGCGGTGGCCGCGCAGTACGACGTGCCGTTCGTGCTGATCATGCTCAACAACGAGTACCTCGGCCTGATCCGGCAGGCCGAGACCGGCTACAACATGAACTACCAGGTGGACATTCACTACGACGAGTACGGCACCGACAACGTCAAGATCATGGAGGCCTACGGCTGCGCCGGCCGCCGGGTGACCGAGCCGTCGGAGATCACCGACGCGCTGGCCTGGGCCCGCAAGGAGGCCTCCCGGACCAGCCGGCCGGTGCTGGTCGAGATCATGATCGACCGGGCCGCCAACGCGTCCATGGGCAGCGCGCTGAACACCGTGGTCGAGTTCGAGCCGGTCAGCTGAGGTGAAGGTGCTGCTGGCCCCGGACAAGTTCAAGGGCACGCTCGCCGCCGGCCAGGTCGCCGATCACCTGGCGGCCGGCCTGCGGCGGGCCGACCCGTCCGTCAAGGTGCGGGTGGTGCCGGTGGCCGACGGCGGCGAGGGCACCGTGGACGCGGCCTGCGCGGCCGGCTTCGACCGGCTCGTCACCACGGTGACCGGGCCGTTGGGCACGCCCGTGCGCGCGATGCTGGCGCTGCGCGGGCACACGGCTGTCGTCGAGCTCGCGCAGGCGTCCGGGCTGGGCTGGGGCAGCTCGCCCATGTCCGCCACGAGTTACGGCGTCGGCGAGCTGATTCGCGTGGCGATGGATCTCGGCTGCGCCCGGATCGTGCTCGGCCTGGGCGGCAGCGCCTGCACCGATGGCGGCGCCGGCATGCTCCGGGCGCTCGGCGCGCTCGTGTTGGACGTCGACGGCGTGCCGGTCGAGCCGGGCGGCGGTGGCCTGGCCCGTGTCGACCGGCTCGATCTCAGCGGCCTGGACAGCCGGTTGTCGCAGATAGAGCTGGTGTTGGCGACTGACGTCGACAATCCGCTGTCCGATGCCGCGCCGGTCTATGGGCCACAGAAGGGGGCCTCACCACTCCAGGTCTCATTGCTCGCTGAGGCACTCGAGCGCTGGGCCGCAGTCGTCGGCGGTGACCCCGACCTGCCTGGCGCCGGGGCGGCTGGGGGAGTGGGCTACGCGGCGCTAGCAGTGCTAGGGGCCGTTCGCCGGGCCGGCGTCGACGTGCTGCTCGACCTGCTCGGCTTCGGTGACGCCCTGCACGACGCCTCGCTCGTGATCACGGGCGAGGGCTCCCTGGACGCCCAGTCCCTGCGCGGCAAGGCTCCGGTCGGCGTCGCCCGGGCGGCCCGCGGCGTGCCGGTGGTCGCGGTTGCCGGCGTGTGCTCGCTGACCGCCGACGACCTGGTCGGCACGGGGATCCGCGCCGCGTATGCGCTGACCGACCTGGAGCCGGACCCGGCGCGCTGCCGGGCCAGACCGGGCCCCTTGCTGGAGGCGACGGCCGAGCGCATCGTGAGAGATCACCTATGCTGCTGAGCGGGGCCGAGGAGGATCTATGTCCACAGTGGATCTGACGGTGGTGGCGCGGCGCGCGGTGACGCCGGAGGGGATCGGACCGGTCGCCGTCGGCATTCGCGACGGGCGTATCGCCGCCCTCGCGCCGATGGACAACCCGCCACCCGCGGCCGTGACGGTCACGCTCGACGACGACGAGGTGCTGCTGCCCGGCCTGGTCGACACGCACGTGCACGTCAACGATCCCGGGCGCAGCGAGTGGGAGGGCTTCGACACCGCGACCCGGGCGGCCGCGGCCGGCGGCGTCACGACCATCGTCGACATGCCGCTGAACAGCCTGCCACCGACCGTCGACCCGGACGCCTTGCAGGTCAAGCGGAAGACCGCCGAAGGCCGGGTGTACGTCGACGTCGGCTTCTGGGGCGGTGCCGTGCCCGGCAACCTGGCGCAGCTGCCGAAGCTGCACGAGGCCGGCGTGTTCGGCTTCAAGTGCTTCCTGCTCGACTCCGGCGTGCCGGAGTTCCCGCCGCTGACCCACTTCGAGCTGGCCGACGCGCTGAAGGTGCTGCGCGAGTTCGACGGCCTGATGATCGTGCATGCCGAGGACGCCGAGGTCATCGACGCCGCACCGCCCTCGTGCGGCCGCCGCTACCGCGACTTCCTGGCGTCCCGGCCGCGGAAGGCCGAGAACGAGGCGATCAAGGCCGTGATCGCGCTGGCCCGGCGGACCGGGGCCCGCGTGCACGTCCTGCACCTGTCGTCGGCCGACGCGCTGCCGCTGATCGCCGAGGCCAAGGCCGACGGCCTGCGCATCACCGCCGAGACCTGCCCGCACTACCTGTGCTTCAACGCCGAGGACATCCCCGACGGCGCCACCCAGTTCAAGTGCTGCCCGCCGATCCGCGAGGACGCCAACCGGGACGCGCTGTGGCAGGGGCTGGCCGACGGCGTGATCGACTTCATCGTCAGCGACCACTCGCCGTGCACCGAGGACCTGAAACGCCTGGACACCGGCGATTTCGGGCACGCGTGGGGTGGCGTGGCCAGCCTCCAGCTCGGGCTGCCGGCCGTATGGACCGAGGCCCGCCGTCGCGGCTTCGACCTGACCCAGGTCGTGTCCTGGATGGCCACCAAACCCGCACTCGTGGCCGGATTCGCCACCAAAGGTCAGATCGTGGCCGGGGCCGACGCCGACCTGAGCCGGTTCGCCCCCGACGAGCCGTTCACGGTCGACGTGCACAAGCTGGCCCACCGCAATCCCGTCACCCCGTATCACGGCCGTGAGCTGACCGGCGTCGTGCGCACCACCTGGTTGCGCGGCCGCGAAGTCACCGACCTGCCGTTCGGAAAGCTGTTGACCAGAGGAGATTCATGACACCGGCTTGGACCACGCTGCCCGATCTCGCCTCCCGTCGGCTGGGTGGCGCGGTGCCGTGGGCGAACGACGAGTTCTTCGCCGAACGGGAGAACCTGATCAAGCCGGAACCGCCCGTGTTCCAGACGTACACGTTCGGCCACAAGGGCCAGGTCTACGACGGCTGGGAGACGCGCCGCCGCCGTGAGCCCGGCGTCGACCAGGCGATCGTCCGGCTCGGCGTGGCCGGCGTGGTGCGGGGTGTCGTCATCGACACCGCGTTCTTCAAGGGCAACTACCCGCCGGAGGGCTCGGTCGAGGCGTGCGCGCTGGAGGGCTATCCCTCGGCCGAGGAGTTGGCCGCCGCGTCCTGGCACCCGATCGTCTCGCGGTCCAAGCTGGCCGGCGACGCGGAGAACGTCTTCGACGTCGACTCCGACCGACGTTGGACGCATGTGCGGCTGACGATCTATCCCGATGGCGGCGTCGCCCGCCTTCGTGTGCACGGCGACCCGATCGCCGACCCGCGCTTACTGATCGGTGCCGTCGACCTGGCGGCGTTGGAGAACGGCGGCGAGATCCTCGACGCCAGCAATGTCTTCTACTCCAAGCCCACCAACCTGATTTCCCCCGGTTTCGCCGCCGTGATGGGCGATGGCTGGGAAACCGCTCGCCGTCGCGACGACGGCAACGACTGGGTGCTGCTGCGCCTGGCCGCCGAGGGCGTCGTGCGGATCGCCGAGCTGGATACCAGTCATTTCAAGGGAAACGCCCCCGGCTGGGCTTCGCTCAGCGGCTGCGCCGACCGTGTCGACGACCCCGCCGCGTGGTTCGAGCTCATGCCGAAGACCCGTTTGCAGCCCGACACCCGGCACCGCTTCGTGCTGGACGTCGACCGGGCCGTGCAGCACGTGCGCCTCGACGTCTTCCCCGACGGCGGCATGGCCCGGCTGCGGTTGAGCGGCGACCCGACCGACAAGGGCCGGGCGTTCCTGCTGCGCCGCTGGTTCAACGCCCTGCCGGCCGACCACGCCATGGCGGTGTTCGACAACAAGACCATCGTCGATGCCCGGCCTCTGGACGCCGACCAGCCCCTGCCGCACGCGCTCAGCCGGCTTGCTCGTTGATCACGCCGAACGGCACGTGCACGCCGGGCACGTGCAGCCCGGCCAGGTTGTGCGGCTGATCGTCGAAGAAGATGTGCGGCCGCAGCACGTCCAGCACACCCGCTTTGCCAACACCGCCAAGGAAAAAGGCGTCGTTGACCATGACGCCCCACCGCTTGAGACTCGTCACGGCCCGCTCGTGCGCCGGCGCGCCGCGGGCCGTGACGATCGAGATGCGCAGGCGGCGGCGGTAGTCGAGGCCCTGCTGCTCCTCGCGCCGCTGGATCCGGTTCAGGCCGGCCAGGAAATCCCTCAGCGGCCCCGGTTCGTGCGGCGTGACCATGTTGGCGACCTCGTGCCCCTGGAACGCCGGCAGGCCTTCCCGCTGCCACACCTGGTCCGAGGCGTCGTCGGCCAGGATGCCGTCGAAGTCGAAGGCCACCCGCAGTTCCGGGTCCGCGGGGTCGTCGGTGAACGCCGAGTCGAGTACCCGCCCGGCCGGCAGCTTGGCCGCCACCGCCGCGCGGACGTCGGATTCGTTGGCCGACAGGAAAAGCGACATGTTCAGCGCCGGCATGAACCGGTACGGCGCGCGTCCCTGGTTGAACACGGCCCGGGTGATGCCCAGCCCGTGGTGCTCGACCGACCGCAGCACCCGCAGCCCCGTGTCGGGATCGTTCTGCGACAGCACGATCACCTCGACCAGCGGGTCCTCCGGGCTGATGTCGTTGAGCGACAACAACCTTCGGACGAACGGGAAGGCCATCCCGGGCCGCAGCGGCGTGGCCAGGTGCTCCTCCTGGTAGCGCCGGTAGGCCTCCTCGCCCTCCCGCCGGAACACCCCGTCCGACTCGGCCAGGTCGAACAGGGCGCTCGACGCGATGCCGACCACGAGTCGTTTCTCCAGGTCATAGCCCATGCGCGCCTCCCGCCCTCATTGTCACTCGGCCGCGTTGAGCTGGTCGATCAGTGCCGGGGCCAGCGCGCCGTCCAGTGACTCGCGGATGATGTCGGCGTGGCCGGCGTGCCGGGCGGTCTCCTCGATCAGGTGCAGCAGCACCCAGCGGGCGTTGAACGGCGCGGCCTGCTCGTTGCGGCACGGCACGTCCAGCGACTCCAGGGCGTTGACAATCTCCTCGGTGCCGCGGGCAGTCTCGCGGTAGGCGGCGATCGACGCGGCGACGGTGTCCTCGGGGTCGAGCACGAACTCCTTGGACCAGTCCGCCGGCGGCCACTCGCCCGGCAGCTCCTGGCCGGCCAGCGCGGCCAGCACCCAGCGGCGCTCGGTGCGGTTGGCGTGCCGGAGCAGGGCCAGCGGCGACAGGGCGCTGGCCGTGGACGTCTTGCCGGCGTCGGCGTCGGTCAGGCCCTGCACGGCGGCCATCAGCGCATCGCGCTGGTTGGCCAGGAACGTCAGGAGCGCGGCACGCTCGTCGGTGCCGGTCGGAGGCGTCATCAGTGTTGCCATGGGACCATCCTCGCCTAGAAGACTGACAGCTACTGGCAGGTTTTCGCGGTCCGGCCCTTCCATGCGCCGCCCTTGCCCAGCCAGTGCCGGCGGGCCGAGTCGACCGTCATCGCCGTGTACAGCACCGCCACCGCCGGCAGCATCGGCGCCAGCCACAGCGGCAGCCGGTACAACCGCAGCATCGGCACGTAAGTTGCCGCCATCACCAGCCAGGCCAGCAGGCCCAGCAGCCGTACGTCGAGCGGTCCCAAGGCCACCGCAAGCAGCGGCGTCACGAAGATCACCAGCAGCCCCAGCACGCAGCCCACCAGCAGAAAGGGCGAGTTTCGCAGCTGCGTGTAGGCCGAGCGGGCCACCATCTGCCACAGGTCGGCCAGCTTCGGATACGGCCGCCGGCTGGTGATCGACGTCGACAACCCCAGCCACGTCCGATTGCCTGCACGCTTGAGCAGCTGCCCGAACGCCACGTCGTCGATCAGCGCGTCCTTGATCGCCGCCAGGCCGCCGGCCCGCTCCAGCGCCTCCTGCCGCACCAGCATGCAGCCGCCCGCCGCCGCGCCGATCCGTGACCTCGGGTCGTTCACCTTGCCGAAGGGATACAGCAGGCTGAAGAAGTACACGAACGCCGGCACGATCAGCCGCTCCCACCACGTTTCCGTGCGCAGCAACGCCATCTGCGACACCAGCGCCCGGTCGTCGGCCAGCGCCGCCGTTACCAGCTTCCGGACCCCGTCGGCCGGGTGCGCGATGTCGGCGTCGGTGAACAGCAGGTACTCGCCGTCGCTGGCGTTGCGGACCCCGGTCTGCATCGCCGCCACTTTGCCGGCCCAGCCCGGCGGCGGCCCTTCGCTGCGGACGATGTCCAGCCGTCCCGTCCCCACCGCCAGCGCCGCCTGTGCCGTGCCGTCCGTGCTGGCGTCGTCGACCAGCACCACCCGGAACGGTCCTGGGTAGTCCTGCCCCAGCAGCGTCGGCAGCGTCAGTCCCAGGATGTCTGCTTCGTCCCGTGCCGGCACCACAGCCACCACCGCCGGCCAGGTTCTCGGTGGTCCGCCCGCCGGCAGCCGTTGGGACGTCCGCCAGAAGCCCCCGTGCGCCAGCAGCAGGTACAGCCACGCCAGCGCCGCCACCCCGGTCACGATCAGCACGCCGGCGAGTATTGCCGATCTTGGCCGGTTCACCGGTGAGGACAGACCGTGACACGGGGTGGAGACTGGGCCCGTGTTGATCCGGAAGAGCACCCTGAGCCAGAGATCCACCGTCGCGCGGCTGATCGCCGCACTCGAGCGGCGGGAACTGACGATCTTCGCGCACATCGACCACGCCGCCCACGCCCGCCAGGCTGAGCTGTCGCTGCCGCCCATCGACGTTGTCATCTTCGGCAACCCCAAGGCCGGCACCGGCCTGATGGCCGCCGACCCTCGCGTCGGCCTCGACCTGCCGCTACGCATGGTGGTCTGGGAGGACGCCCCGCAGCTGGCCTTCGTCGGCCACCACGATCCGCGCGAGTTGGCCGGCAGCTACGAGCTGGCCGAGCAGAAGGACACCTTGGACCGGATGGCCGAGCTGTTGGACTCGGTGTCGTTGGAGGCCGCGGGGAGTGACCCGCGGGCGTGGCAGAGTTTTCGCCCGTGCGCACGAAGTACACGGTCATGGCCCTCGTCCTCGGCCTCGTCGCAGTGGCCGGCGTCGGCATCCTGCTCTGGTCCACCACCACCGCCCCCACCCCCGCCGCCGCCCCTCAGCCCTGCCTGAAGCCCGACGAAGTCGACATCTATCTCCACAACGACACCGACTTACCCCAGGTCCAGGCCCAGGTACTGGCCACACACCAGGACGTCGAGTCCGTGACCACCCAGACCAAGCAGCAGTCCTACGAGGACTTCCGCCGCATGTTCGCCGACCAACCCGACGTACTCAAGACCGCGCGCCCCGACGCCATGCCCGCCCTGGTCAAGGTCCGCCCCAAGCCCGGCGTGTCAGCCAGCGCCCTCGGCGACATCCTCACCCGGCAGTTCCCGCCCCCGGCGGAGATCCACCGCCTCATCTGCTCCGAACTTCAAGGTTCGCACTGATGGCCACCCCTTGGGGCAGCATGTCGTTTTCGCCCTGTACACCCGCCGAACGGCCGGTGTCCGATTAGTCGCTTCCCTTCTAGGGTGACCCCCTAACGGGTGACCTTGAGGAGGGAACATGACACGGCGCTTACGCGCGCTCGTGGCCGGTGTCGCGCTGGTGGCCCCGCTGCTCACCGTGACCGGCACGGCGGCCTCGGCGGCACCGGACACGTCGTACAAGATCCCGTCGATGCTGCGGCAGCAGGCACAACAGGTCTCCCAGCTGGGCGCGGCCAAGGCCAGACAGCTTTCGCCCGACACGCTGACGGCCGACCAGCACGGCCTCGGCGTCCAGGTGTACGCCGACGGCCCGGTCACCGCCGAGCAGGAGAGCCAGCTGCGCTCACTCGGCGTGACGGTGCAGACGAACGCGGCCAAGCTGGCCGCGGTGCCGGGCGTCGACGACCTGCCGGTGGCCGGCCTGGTCAGCACGCTCGTGCCGACCGACAAGCTGGACGCCGTCGCGGCCCTGCCGTGGGTGGCGACGCTGCGGCCGAGCATCCGCCCGGCCACCGACGTCGGCCCGAACGAGGCCGAGGGCGTCAAGCTGCACAAGGCCGACATCGCCCAGCAGCACGGCCTGACCGGCAAGGGACAGACCGTCGGCGTCATGTCCGGCGACGCCGACCACGTGGCCGAGGCCATCGCCCGCGGTGAGCTGCCGGCCGACACGAAGATCATCAGCTCGGCCGCGTACGACAACGACGAGGGCACGGCGATGATGGAGATCGTCCACGACATCGCCCCCGACGCGAAGCTGATGTACGCCACCAGCGGCGAGACGCTGGCCGACTACGTCAAGGGCTTCCACGACCTGGCCGCCAACGGCGCCACCATCATCACCGAGGACCTGGCCTTCGACGACGAGCCCGCCTTCCAGCAGGGCCTCGGCGCGACCACCGCGGAGAACCTGGCCAAGCACGGCATCTGGGTCTCCTCCTCGGCCGGCAACCTCGGCACCCGGCACGCCCCGCGCGTGGCGGCCAAGGGCACCGGCCGCACGCCCGACGACCAGACCGGTCCGCAGACCAACTGCCCCACGCCGATTCACAACACCGTGAACCTGCGCGGCACGGACAACTCCTACAACCTCAACCTGCTGCCCGGCGCCTCGGTCATGCCGACCCTGCAGTGGAGCGAGCCGCGGGCCATCTACCCGACCACCGGCCAGGGCGGCTTCACCGACCTGAACCTGTACCTGGTCGACGCCGCCGGCAACTGCCTGGCGTACAGCAATGCCAAGCAGGCCAACGGTGTCGGTGACACCATCGAGCAGTTCACCTATACCAACCAGACCGGCGCCGCCCAGCCGGCTCGCCTCGTCGTCGACGTCGCCGGCACGTCCTCCGCTCGCGCCGTGCCGACCCTCGACCTGCGTTGGCGGGCCCTGTCCGCCGGCGTGCAGACCCTCGACCCGGTCGACCGCGCCGGTTCGCTCAACCCCGACTCCAACTACCTGGGCTACGCCACCAGTGCCGGGGCCACCGACGCCACCAACACCGTCGACCCCACCACCAGCCCGCTCGAGGCGTACAGCGCCGCCGGTCCGGTGCAGATCATCACCACCACTCGCTGCCCCGGCAAGGGAATCGGGCCGTGCCAGGGTGTCCCCGGTGGGCACCCGCGCACCTTCGGCGCACCGACCTACACCGCCACCGATGGTGTCCAGGTCAGCGGCGTCGGCCCGTTCGGCGCCGGCACCTGCCCCTCGGTCAAGCCCGGTGACTGCCGCTTCTACGGCACCTCCGCCGCCACCCCGAGCTCGGCCGGCGTCGCCGCCCTGACTCGCCAGGAGTTCGGCGGCCGCTGGATCTCACCCGAGCTGCTCACGTTCATCCTCAAGGCCCGGGCCGTCCACCGCGACGGCGACTTCTGGGGCGCCGGCGTGCTCAGCGCCATTTAGTCCATAACCGCTGAGGGGTGTTCGGGCTGCCCGAACACCCCTCAGCCATGTGACCTAGTAGAACGCCTCGACGGCCTCCTGTACCCGCAGCGCGTCGGCGAAGTCGGCTAGGTTGGGCGGGCGCTGCCCGCGAATCGCCTGGGCGAACAGGGAAAGCCGGGTGGATTCGGCCCCGGTGCCGTCGCCGGCAAGGTCGACGGGCGTCCACGGGCCACCGTCCGAAGTGGACAGCTGGGCCCAGTTGGTGAGCCGGTACGAGCGAGAAGTGCCCCACAGGGTCCACTCGTAGTGCTCGGGCGTGGCAGCGTTGGCGTACCCGCTCACCTGCACCGGCACGTCCCCGGCCCGCAGCAAACCCCTTGCGGCGACTTCGCTTCCGGAGTCGAGGTAGTCCACTGTGGCCTGTTCCGTACGAATGGGCCCGACCAGGCGGTCGGTCAGATAGGCGAAGTGGGAGAAGACCTCACGGATGAAGCCGCCCTCGGCCCGCTCGCCGACCCACGCCGCCGGCGCCTGGAACGGCCGCGGCCACTGGGGAAACGTCATCCGCACGTCCACGCCGAGCAGCCGGCCCGCGTCGGGGATGGCCTTCTCCAGGTACACGGTCGCGTTCGTGTCCGACAGCGGGAAGTTCACCGCCGTCACGCCGCCCGCCGCCACCATCTCCCGGCCCTCGGCCAGATCCACGGCCAGCGGCTTCTCGCAGAACACCGCGATGCCCAGGCTCTGCGCCAGCAACGCGTACGGGGCGTGCAACGACGGGGGAGTGGCGATGTAGATCGCGTCCACGTGGTCCGGGAACTCGGTCGCGCCGAGGAACGGGACCTCCGGATGCTCGGCCTGGAGCGTCTCGACCACTGACGGGTTGGCGTCGGCCGCGAACGTCACCTCGAAGTCGGGGTGCCGCAGGGCCTGCTCGAACGTGCGGCGGCCCATTACGCCAAGGCCGATGACGCCCAGCCGGATCGGTGTCTCTGTCACGGGCTCCATCCTGCTATTTCGCATCGGCGTAGCACTCGACGGCCGCGATATCGAGCGGGAAGCGGGCCGGGGTGTCGCCGAAGACGACCCGTCCGGCCGTGGCCGCGGCCTGCTCGAGCACGGCGGTGACCTCGTCGGCGTCCTCGGCCCGGCAGTGCACGATCACCTCGTCGTGCTGGAAGAACACCAGTTCCGGCCGCGAGCGCTCGACGCCGATGCCGGCCAGCGCCGGACGCAGCGTGGCCAGCAGGGCCAACGCCCAGTCGGCGGCGCTGGCCTGTACGACGAAGTTGCGCGTGAACCGGCCACGGGCCCGGTTGCGGGCGGCGGAGTCGGAGACCTCCTCCACGGGCTCAGGGTCCAACGAACCGCCGGTCCAGCCCGACGTCGCCGGGGGACAGGTACGCCCCAGCCACGACCGCACCAGTCCGCCGGACTCGCCGATCTGCGCGGCCTTCTCCACGTAGTCGACGGCCCGAGGGAACTTGCGCCGCAACGCGGCCACCAACGCCGCGCCCTCGCCGCTGGTCTGCCCGTACAGCGCGGCCAGCATGCCGATCTTGGCCCGCGGCCGGTCGCCGCCGAACGCCTCGTCGGCCAGCGCCCGGTACAGGTCGCCGGAACTGCCGGCCAGGGCCAGCTTGTCGTCGCCGGCCAGCGCGGCCAGCACCCGCGGCTCCAACTGCCCGGCGTCGGCCACCACCAGCGTCCACCCCGGATCGGCGATGGCCGCCCGCCGCACCCGTTTGTGGATCTGCAACGCCCCGCCGCCGCGCGTGGCCCAGCGCCCGGACACCACGCCGCCAGGCACGTACTCGGGCCGGAACCGCCCGTCGTGCACCCACGACGACAGCCAGGCCCAGCCGTGTGCGGTGTAGATCCGGTACAGCTCCTTGTACTCCAGCAGCAGCGGCACCGCCGGGTGATCCACTTCCTTCAGCACCCACGACCGGGTCGACGGCAGCCGGATGCCGACCTTCGCGAACGCCTTGAGCACCTCGGCCGGCGAATCCGGATGCAGCCGATGATCACCCAGCGCCGCCGCGATCCGCTCGGACAGGTCGCCCAGCTTGCGCGGCGGGATCCCGTAGGCCTGCCGCGCCCCCAACATCTCCGTGAGCAGCGCCGAGTGCACGTCCGCGCGCCACGGCAGCCCCACATGCCCCATCTCGGCCGCCGCCAGCGCCCCCGCCGACTCCGCCGCCACCAACAGCCGGAACCGCGCCGGCAATGCCGTCTCGCCGATCCGCCGCAGCTGGTCCGCGTGCACGGCCACCAGCACCGCCAACGGATCCGACCCGCCCAGCGGATCCGCCGGCTGCTCCGCGTCGAACAGCGTCGGCTGCGTGTCCCGAGCCCGCGGCGCGCGGTCGGCCGGCACCGGCCCGCCGGTCAGCCGCGCCCACGCCGCCGGCACGCTCCGCGGCTCACCCCAGCGGCCGACGTACCCCAGCAGCAACGTCTCGGTCAGCTCGACGTCGTGACAGCGCTCCACCCGCACCCCGGCTTCCAGCAGCCGGGGATAGAGGTCCATCGTGTGCGACCACACCCAGCGCGGCGATGCCCGCTCTCGTGCAGCCACCGCCGCCACGAAGTCGTCCACGAAACGCGCGTCACCGACCGGCTGACCGTCCTTGGTCAGCTCCTGCGTCCACGCCCCACCATCGCCGGTGGGCACCACGGCAACCCGCACGAAGACATCCTGACGTGTACCCCTGACAGTGTCGTCGCGCCGCGTGCCGCGGCGGGCGGGTTCGCTCTGATCCGGTCTCTTCCCTTGTCTCATTCGAGCCGCTCGGGTGGTGGGCTGAGTCGGGTGGGTGCTCGAATGAGCCCGCGGTCCAGAGACCGGCGCGAACCCGCGTGGTCGGACCTCGGGCGACATCTGCGACGGCGTGCCGTAGTAGATCTTGGAAGCAATTGTCAGGCCGATGTGAAACCCTTGACTCGTGGCTTCCAGCGCATCACCGGGCCGGTCCCCGGCCGAGGCATACGCGGCGTCCAAGCGCCGCGCCACCCGGCCCCGGCTGACCGACTTCATCTCGGTGCTCTCCTTCGAACTCGACCCGTTCCAGCGCGAGGCCTGCGAGGCCCTCGAGGACGGGCACGGCGTGCTGGTCTGCGCCCCGACCGGCGCGGGCAAGACCGTGGTCGGCGAGTTCGCCGTGCATCTCGCGCTGGGCCAGGGCGCCAAGTGCTTCTACACCACCCCGATCAAGGCACTGTCCAACCAGAAGTTCGCCGACCTGACCGCGCGCTACGGCGCCGACAAGGTCGGCCTGCTGACCGGCGACTCCTCGATCAACGGCGACGCCCCGGTGGTGGTGATGACCACCGAGGTGCTGCGCAACATGCTGTACGCCGGCTCCTCGGCCCTGCACAACCTGGCCTTCGTGGTGATGGACGAGATCCACTACCTGGCCGACCGGTTCCGCGGCGCGGTGTGGGAAGAGGTGATCCTGCACCTGCCGGAGACGGTCAAGGTGGTCGGCCTGTCGGCCACGGTCAGCAATGCCGAGGAGTTCGGCGAGTGGCTGGTCGAGGTCCGCGGCGACACGACGGTGGTGGTGGACGAGATCCGCCCGGTGCCGCTGTGGCAGCACATGCTGCTGGGCGGCCGGGTCGTCGACCTGTTCGCCGACGACGGCGGCGACGAGGCCCGGATCAACCCGCAGCTGCTCCGCCGGGCCGAGGAGATGGGCCGCCACCACGTGCCGTTCAGCCACGGCCGCGGTCCCCGCGCGACCCGCTCCCGTGGCGGCCCCCGCGCTTCCGCCCGCCGTCACGGGTCGAGGTCGTCGGCCGCCTCGAGCAGGCCGGCCTGCTGCCGGCCATCGACTTCGTGTTCAGCCGGGCCGGCTGCGAGGCGGCCGTCACGCAGTGCGTACGGGCCGGCATGCGCCTGACCTCGGTGGAGGACCTGGAGGTCATCCGCGGCATCATCGACGAGCGCACGAAGGACCTGCCCGAGGGCGACCTGATGGTGCTCGGCTACTGGGAGTGGCGGGAGGCCCTGGAGCGGGGTATCGCCAGCCACCACGCCGGCCTGCTGCCGGCGTTCAAGGAGACGGTCGAGGAGCTGTTCGTCCGCGGCCTGGTCAAGGTCGTCTTCGCCACCGAGACGCTCGCGCTGGGCATCAACATGCCGGCCCGCACGGTCGTGCTGGAGAAGCTGGTCAAGTACAACGGCGAGGCCCACGTCGACCTGACGCCGGGGGAGTACACGCAGCTCACCGGCCGGGCCGGGCGGCGCGGCATCGACGTCGAGGGCCACGCCGTGGTGGTGTGGCAGCCGGGCATCGACCCCAAGCAGGTCGGCGGCCTGGCCTCGACCCGCACGTACCCGCTGCGCTCCAGCTTCCGGCCCGGCTACAACATGGCCGTCAACCTGGTGCAGCAGCTGGGCGCGCAGGCCGCACGGGAGATGCTGGAGCAGTCCTTCGCCCAGTTCCAGGCCGACCGCTCGGTGGTGGGCCTGTCCCGCCGCATCGAGCGCGGCAAGGACGCCCTTGCCGGCTACGCCCAGTCCATGACCTGCCATCTCGGTGACTTCGCCGAGTACGCCGAGCTGCGCCGCAAGCTCACCGACCGCGAGAAGGCGCTGTCCCGGCAGAACAGCGCCAGCCGTCGCGCGGCGGCCGCGGAGTCGTTGGAGCGGCTGCGCAAGGGTGACGTCATCGCCGTGCCGTCGGGCCGCCGATCGGGCATCGCCGTGGTGATCGACCCGGGCCTGGACCCGCTGGGCGAGCCCCGGCCGTTCGTGCTCACCGAGGACCGCTGGGCCGGCACGCTGTCGGTGGCCGACTTCCCGGCCCCGGTGGAGGCGCTGGGCCGGATGCGGCTGCCCAAGAACGTCGACTGGCGGTCCCCGCGGATCCGCCGCGACCTGGCCAACAGCCTGCGTGAGACGGGAATCACCCCGCCGCACCGGCAGGGCCGCCGGGGCAAGGCCGACGCCAACGAGGACGGCGAGCTGAACGCGCTGCGCCGGGCCATGCGCGCGCACCCGTGCCATGGCTGCAACGACCGCGAGGCACACGCCCGCTGGGCCGAGCGCTACCACCGGCTGCTGGCCGAGACCGAGCGCCTCGAGCGGCAGGTCGCGTCGACCACGCACTCCCTGGCCAGGGCGTTCGACCGCATCCGCAGCCTGCTGCGGGAGCGCGGCTACCTCGCCGCTGACGGCGACGGCGTCACCCCGCACGGCAGCCGGCTGGCCCGCCTGTACAGCGAGTCGGACCTGCTGGCCGCCGAGTGCCTGCGGCAGGGCGTGTGGGAGAACCTGACGGTCCCCGAGCTGGCCGCGGTCGTGTCCTCGCTGGTGTTCGAGGCCCGCCGCGACGGCACCGTGGACACGCGGCTGCCCACGCCGGAGGTGTCGGCGGCGATGCAGGACACCATGCGGCTGTGGGCGTCCATCGAGGAGGACGAGCGCCGGCACAAGCTGGACCGCACCCGGCAGCCCGACACCGGGTTCGCCTGGCCGGTGTACCGCTGGGCCCGCGGCGAGTCACTGGAGAAGGTGCTCACCGCGGCCGAGACAAACGGCCAGGAGGTGTCGGCCGGCGACTTCGTGCGCTGGTGCCGGCAGGTCATCGACCTGCTCGACCAGCTGCGCGACGTGGTCGGCAAGGCCGACCCGGTCGGGGCGACGGCGGCCGAGGCGGTCAAGGCGCTGCGGCGCGGCGTGGTGGCGATGGGCACCCTCTGAACGGCGGATCCGCGGCCGCCGGGAAGGTGGCAGCGTGCCAGGCGACACGCGTTTGTCCATGGCGGCCACGCGGTGGGGCCGACCTGTGGTTTGATCGCGGCCAAGCGGCCGGATGTCGGAGTGAAGCAGAAGCGCGGAGGCAACAATGACCAGCCCGTACGGACCGTCCGGGGGCAACGACCCGCAGCAGTGGGGCCAACAGCCCCAAGGCGGGTACCCCGGCACACCGTCCGGGGGCTTCCCGGCCCAGCCGCAGCAGTGGGGCCAGCAACCTCAGCAGCCCAACCCGTACGGCCAGCCCCAGCCCGGGCAGTACCAGCAGCCCAGCCCGTACGGCGGCCAGCAGCCGGCCTACCCGCAGCAGCAGCCCCAGCAGCAGCCCGGCTTCAACCCCTACGGCCAGCCGGCGCAGCAGACCGCCCAGTGGGGCCAGCAGCCCCCGCCCGGGCAGCAGCCGCAGTGGGGCCAGCAGCCGCCCGGCCAGTTCGGCGGACCAGGCTTCCCCGGCGCCCCCGCGCCCAAGGGCGGCAACAAGAAGGGCCTGATCATCGGCATCGTCGTGGTGGCGGTGCTGATCGCGGTGGTGCTGGTGGTGCTGCTGGTGTCGGGCGTGTTCACCAAGAAGGTGTTCGACACGGCCAAGGTCGAGCAGGGCGTCACTGGTGTGCTGACCAACGACTACAAGCTCAAGGCCAGCGACGTGAAGTGCCCGGACAACCAGGCCGTGAAGGCCGGCAGCACCTTCACCTGCACGGTGACCGTGGACGGCGCGCAGAAGAACGTGCAGATCACGGTGAAGAGCGACGACGGCCACTACGAGGTCGGGCAGCCGCAATAACTCGGTTACCGGCGTCAGTAGAGTCGGCATCATGAGCACCCCGCACGAGGTACGCACCGTCACCGGCGAGGCGGAGCTGCGCGCCGCGCTCACGCTGTTCCGGCAGTGCCTGCACGGCGAGGCGCCCAGCGACGAGGACTGGCCGCGCGCGTACGGCTCGTTCGACCGCGCGACCGTCCTCGGCACGTACGACGACACCGGCATCATCGGCACCCTGACCGCTAACGGCAGCGTGCTGGCGCTGCCCGGCGGCAAGGTTGTGCCGATGGACGCGGTCAGCCGGGTTGGCGTGCGGCCCGACCGCACCCGCCGCGGCGTGGTCAGCGCGATCATGCGGGCCCACCTGGAGGGCACGTCCGCGCCGATCGCCACGCTGCGGGCCACCGAGGGCACGATCTACCGCCGCTTCGGCTACGGCGTGGCCACGCGGTTCCGCAGCACGGAGCTGAACTTCGCCAAAGCCCGCCTGCACGACCGCGCGCCGGTGGCCGGCGACGTCCGGCTGGTGCAGGACATGGACGAGGTCAGGCGGCTGGTCCCGGAGCTGACGCAGCGCTTCGGCACCGCCCGAACCGGTGGCATCACCATGTCCGAGGGCTACTGGAACATGGTGCTGGGCCGCGAGAAGACCATGCGGCTGGCGATCCACGAGGACGGCTTCGCCGCGTACAAGGTGGTGGAGCTGCCGGACGGGCACTACGCGTACGAGATGAAGGTGCGGTCGATGTTCGCGACCACGCCGACCGCGCTGGCCACGCTGCTGAAGTTCCTGCTCGGCATCGACCTCGTGCGGACGGCGACCTTCGACGGCCGGCCGGTGGACGAGGACCTGGAGCTGTTGCTGGTCGACCCGCGGGCGGTCACGTACAAGGACTTCGAGGACGAGACCTGGCTGCGGCTGGTCGACGTGCCGGCGGCGCTGGCCGCCCGCACGTACGGCGACGCCGAGCCGGTGGTGCTCGAGGTCGTCGACGACCTGCTGCCGGCCAACAGCGGCCGCTACGTGATCGGCCCGGACGGCGCCGAGCGCACCGACCGCTCGGCGCAGCTCCGGCTGGGCGTCGCCGATCTGGGCGCGGCCTATCTCGGCGACCGTCCGCTGAGCCAGTACGCTGCGGCTGGTCTGGTCGACGTGCTCGACCCGGCGGCGCTGCCCGCCGCCGACCGGCTGTTCCTGCTCGACCGCACCCCCTGGTGCGGCACGTACTTCTGACGGACTTCTCTCGGCTGGAGCTCCCTTGACCACGCTAGCCGGCTGGCAGCAGAACTCACTGCGCGTGCTGGCGGCACTGCGGCGTGCCCCGTTCACGATCGGCCTGATCGGCCTGCTGTGGCTGACCGCGATCGTCACCGGCAGCCTGCCCGGCGGCCCGCCGGACAACCTGTTCGACGTGGTCGCCGTGTCCTGGGACGACCTGGCCGGCGGTCGCTTGTGGACGGTCGTCACCAACGGCATGTGGTGCTTCGACCTCACCGGCTACCTGGCCACCACCGTGCTGCTGCTGGGCATCGGCGTGCCGGCCGAGCGCCGCCTCGGTGGCGTGCGGACCCTGCTGGTGCTGCTGGCCAGCCAGGTCGGCGGCGTGCTGGTGGCCATCCCGCTGGTGTGGCTGGTGTCGCAGACCGGCGAACCGTGGACCGCTCAGATTGTCGTCGACACCACGCTCGGCGCGTCGCCGGGCATCGTCGGCCTCGGGTTGGCGCTGTCCGGTCAGCTCGGCGCGATGTGGCGACGCCGGCTGCGGCTGTTCCTGCTGGTCGGCGCGGGCGTGATGGTGCTGTACTCGGGCACGATCCAGGACGTGGTGCGGCTGGTCGCCGGCCTGGTCGGCCTGGTCATCGGGCTGACCGTGCTGGGCCGTCCGCAGCGGGCCGCGATCAACGCGCCCTCCCGGCAGGAGACCAGGGTCCTGGTGGCGCTGCTGGTCGCGGCCACCGCCCTCGGCCCGGTCGCGACCCTGTTCTCCAAGACCGCCATCGGCCCGCTCGGCCTGCTCCAGTACATGTTCGCCTCGCCGGCCGTGGACGCCGCCACCGTTTCCGAGTACTGCTCGAACGGCTTGCAGGACACCGTGAACTGCCGGGTGGTCACCGCCGAGACGATCGGCACCGGCATCGGCTCGGCCATCACCTCGATCGGCCCGGCGCTTCTGCTGCTCGCCGTGGCCGAGGGCCTGCGCCGGGGCCGCCGGTTCGCGTGGTGGCTGGCGCTGGTGTTCAACGTGATGCTCGGCCTCGGCTGCGTCGCCTTCGTCACCGGCTACCTCTACGGCGAGACCGACCTCAGCGTCGTCATCCCGAACATCGCGCCGATCGTGCTGCCGTTCGCCGTGTGCGGGCTGCTGCTCGGCACCCGCCGCGTGTTCACGGTGACCGCGCCGCAGCGCACGTACCGTCGGCTCGCGGCCGGCCTGCTGGTGACGTTCCTGCTCACCTCGGCGGCGTACATCAGCATCGGCTACATGGATCGGGCCCACTTCAAACCGGTGCCGGACCTGACGCTGCTGCTCACCGACCTGCCGACCCGCTACCTGCCGCCCGGCTACGCCCTGCTGGCCGACATCGACTTCCTGCCCACCGGCGGCCTGGCCATCCTGGTCTGGGAGTACACCGGCGCGGTGTTCTGGGTGGTGCTGCTGATCGGGCTGCTGATCAGCTTCTGGCGGGCCAAGCCGGTGCAGGACGCCGCGGCCAGCGTGGACGCCCGCAAGCTGATGGAGCAGCACGGCGGTTCCTCGCTGGCGTACATGACGACCTGGCCCGGCAACCAGTACTGGTTCACGCCCTGCCGGCAGGCCGCCCTGGCCTACCGCGTGTCGGCGACCGTCGCGCTGACCACCGGCGGGCCGGTCGGCGATCCGGCCCTGCACCGCGACGTTGTTGTTGGCTTCCAACAGTTCTGCGCCGACAACGGCTGGACCCCGTGCCTGTACAGCGTGACCGACCAGGTGCGCGACGCCGCCGTGGGGCTGGGCTGGCGGGCCGTGCAGGTGGCCGAGGACACCGTGGTCGGGCTGGCCGATCTGGAGTTCACCGGCAAGAAGTGGCAGGACGTCCGGACAGCCCTGAACAAGGCCGGCAAGGAGGGCATCACCGCCGAGTGGCTGTCCTATCCGGACGCGCCGCTGGCCATCAGCGACCAGGTGCGGGCCATCTCCGAGGAATGGGTGGCGGACAAGGGAATGCCCGAGATGGGCTTCACCCTCGGCGGCCTCGACGAGCTGGCCGACCGGTCGGTGCGCTGCCTGATCGCGGTCGACGCGGACCGGACCGTGCACGGCGTCACCAGCTGGCTGCCGGTGTTCGAGGACGGCGAGCCGGTCGGCTGGACGCTGGACTTCATGCGCCGCCGCGGGGCCGGCTTCCGCGGCGTCACCGAGTTCATGATCGCCTCGGCCGCACTGTCGCTGAAGGAGGAGGGCGCGCGGTTCCTCAGCCTGTCCGGCGCGCCGCTGGCCCGGCTCGACCGGGGCGAGGAAGTGTCGTCGCTGCAACGGATTCTCGACGTCACCGGCAAGGCGTTGGAGCCGGTGTACGGGTTCCGGTCGCTGCTGTCGTTCAAGGCCAAGTTCCAGCCCGAGTACCGGCCGCTGTTCATGGCCTACCCGGACTCCTCGGCGCTGCCGTCGATCGGCAACGCCATCGGCCGCGCCTACCTGCCGCACCTCACGGCGCGGCAGGGGCTGCGGCTGGTCAGCAAGCTGCTCAAGAACTGAGGTAGCGCACGTCCGTCAGCTCCTCGGACAGCTCCCACAGCCGGCGGCCCAGACGCGGGTCCGTCGCCTTGGGGGAGGGCTTCTCCGGACGCGGGGATCCCTTGGTGCGCAACACGTTGCCCGGGCCGACCAGCGTTCCGCCGGGCAGGTTCGGCGCGGTCGCGGCGTACAGTGTCGGGCGGGCGCCGCCGGCCATGTCCTGCACCATCGGCTTGGCCAGGACGTCGATCACCGGGTTGCCCAGGCCGATCTCCGGGTCGACCGCGAAGCCGGGGTGGGCGGCGTAGCTGCCGATGCCGGTGCCGGCCAGCCGGCGGTCCAGCTCCAGCGTGAAGATCAGGTTGGCCAGCTTGGACCGGCCGTAGGCCCGCATCGGCTTGTACGCCCGCTCCTGCTGTGGGTCGTCGATGTCGAACGGGTTGAACCGGTGCGAGGCGCTGGTGATCGTCACGACCCGCGCGCCCGCCCGCAGCGCCGGCAGCAGCAGGCCGGTCAGCGCGAAGTGGCCGAGGTGGTTCGTGCCGAACTGGGCCTCGAAGCCGTCCTTGGTGGTGCGCCGCTCGGGCACCACCTTCTCGCCGGCGTTGTTGATCAGGAAGTCCAGGTGCTCGTGCTCGGCCAGCACCGCCTTGGCCGTCTCCCGGACGTTGCCCAGGTCGGCCAGGTCGAGCTGGACCAGGTCGATGGTGGCTTTGGGCAGCTTGGCCCTGGCCGCCGCCACGGCCTTCTCGCCGCGCTCGGGGTTGCGGGCCGCGAGCAGCACGTGGGCGCCATGCTCGGCCAGGCCCAGCACCGCGTGGAAGCCGATGCCGCTGTTGGCGCCCGTCACCAGCGCGGTCTTGCCGGTCAGGTCGGGCATGTCGGCGGTCCGCCAGGAGGTCATGCCGGCTAAAGTGGCACAGCCTGCCACTTGGCGTCAAATGACACTTTGCTGCGGTAGGGTGACCTGGTGACGAAGCTGTGCGGGCTGCGGGAACGCAAGAAGCAGCAGACCAGGGCCGCCCTGGTGGACGCCGCGCTGACGCTGTTCGAGGCCAAGGACTTCGAGGCCACCACCGTCGAGGAGATCGCCGCCGCCGCCGACGTCTCGCCCCGCACCTTCTTCCGGTACTTCACCGCCAAGGAAGGCGTGCTGCTCGCCGTGCACGACGAGGAGTTCGCCCGGCTGCTGGACGCGGTGGACACCGCCGAGAGCCTGGCCGAGGCCGTGGTCAGCACCATCGACGGCGACCACGAGCGCTTCCGCCGCGTCCAGGAGCTCCTCGCCCGTACGCCGGCGCTGCGTGCCACCTTCCTGGAGCGGACCGTCGAGCAGGAGCGTCAACTCGTCGACAAGCTCCTGCCCGCCGATCCCGCCCCGGAGCAGGTCCTCCGCACCCGCCTGCTGGTCGCCGCCACCTACGCCGCGCTGCGCGTGGCCATCGAGACGTGGCTGACCACGCCCGACTCCGACTGTGCCGCGCACGTGCGGGAGGCCGTCGCGCTGGTCGCCGTCACAGGCTGAACAGGATGCCGCGCACGATCAGCGCGGCCACGAACACCAACGTGAACGCCAGGTCGATGCCGATGCCGCCGGCCCGGATCGGCGGCACCACACGGCGCACCGGCGCGAGCACCGGCTCGGTGCCGGCGTGCGCCAGCCGTCGGGCGCGGACCGTCCAGTAGGGACCGCGACCGGCGAGCGACACCCAGTCCAGGACCATCCGGGCGATCAGCAACAGGATGAACAGCGTCACCACGAAGCCGAGCAGCGTTGCGATCAGGCCCATCTCGTCTCCTTCGTCTCATCCCTCCAACGTGCGGGGCGGTGGGGAAGTGTCCGGTTCGAACCTGTCGATACGCTCAGCGCGTGATTTCCGGCGATGTGGGGGAGCGGGCCCTGGCCAGGGCGACCTGGCGACTGGTCCCGCTGATGGCCGTCTGCTACTTCTTCGCGTACCTCGACCGCACCAACCTGTCGGTGGCCGCGCTGACCATGAACAAGCAGCTCGGCCTGTCCGCCACCGCGTACGGGCTGGGCGCCGGGCTGCTGTTCGTCGGCTACGTGCTGCTGGACGCGCCGAGCAACCTGATCCTGCACCGGGTCGGGGCGCGGGTGTGGATGGCCCGGATCATGGTCGTGTGGGGGATCGTGGCCTCGCTGTGCGCCGCGATCCAGGGCGAGGTCAGCTTCTTCGTGCTGCGCTTCCTGCTGGGCGTGGCCGAGGCCGGCTTCTTCCCGGGCATGATCCTCTACCTGAGCTACTGGTTCCCGGCCGCGCGGCGGGCCACCGTAACCGGCCTGTTCATGGTCGCCGTGCCGCTGTCGACGGCGGTGGGCGCGCCGCTGGGCGGTCTGCTGCTCGGTCTGGACGGCGTCGGCGGGCTGGCCGGCTGGCGGTGGCTGTTCCTGCTGGAGGGCCTGCCGTCGATCGTGCTCGGCGTGCTGCTGCTGTGGCTGCTGCCCGACCGGCCGGCTGACGCCCGGTGGCTCAGCGCCGACGAGCGGGAGTGGATCACGTCGTCGCTGGACCGTGAAGCCGTCGCCGAGATGCCCGTGCGGCGGGCCGTGCTGCATCCTCGGGTGATCGCCCTGGGGCTGGTGTACTTCGCCATCGCATTCGGCCTGTATGGCCTCGGCTTCTGGATGCCGACGATCCTCAAGACGTCCCTCGGCCTGGCCAACCTGCCGGTGACCCTGCTGACCGCCGCGCCTTACGCCATCGGGGCCATCGCGATGGTCTGGTGGGGTCGTCGTTGTGACCGGATCGGGCGACCTGTGGCCCACACCCTGGCCCCGATGGCCGCCGGCGGCGTACTGCTGGCCGTGTCCGCCTTCCTGACGTCTGCCCCGTGGCTCGGCTACGCCGGGCTGTGCGCGTGCGCGATCGGCGTGATGGCCGCGTTCCCCTGCTTCTGGACGCTGCCCTCCGCTTTCCTCTCCGGCGCCGCCGTCGCCGCCGGCATCGGTGTGATCAACTCCATCGGCAACCTCTCCGGCTTCCTCGGCCCGTACTGGGTGGGGTGGATGACCGACCTGTTCGGCTCCAGCCAGTGGGGCCTGGTCACCATCGGCGTCGTCATGGTCGCCGGCGCCGTCCTCGTGTCCAGGCTGCGAGTCGCCTCGTGATCTCCATCGTCGCTTACAACCCGCGTTGGCCTGCCGTCTTCGCCTCACTCCGTGACGGCCTCGTCGGTCCCTTGCGCGGCTTGGCCTCCCACATCGAGCACGTCGGCAGCACCGCCGTGCCCGGGCTGGCCGCCAAGGACGTCATCGACCTCACCGCCGTCGTGCCGTCTTTGGACCACCTACCCGCCGTCATCGGCCGGCTGGCCCCGCTCGGCTATTCCCACGAGGGCGACCTCGGCGTCACCGGCCGGCACGCTTTCACCACCCCCGCCGGCGCCCCCGCCCACCACCTTTACGTCTGCGCCCACGACAACCCCGACTTCGCCCGGGTCCTCGCCTTCCGCGACTACTTGCGCACCCACCCCGACACCGCCCGGGCGTACGCCGAGCTCAAGTACTTCCTCGCCGACCGCTTCCGCGACGACCGGGCGGGCTACACCGCCGCCAAGTCGGCGTTCATCAGCCGCATAGTCACCACGGCCATGGATGCCGGCGACTCGTGATCAGCTGAGAAGGGCGCCAGTGGTGTCACTGGTAGCTCACGAACTCCGGCTGCGGCTGCATCGCCAGCACGTCCTTGGGTCCCAGCAACGGCTCATCCTGCTTGTAGAACAGCTTGAACCCCATGTGGAATCGCCGCGGGTCGGCGATCGCGTGGTAGATGTCCATCTTCGTCTCGACACCGCCGAACCCGTCCAGATGCTGCACCAGCGCCAGTTCCGGGTGCTGAGCGATGCTCGGCAGATCCGGGATCATCGAGGCCCGGAACATGTGCAGCACCACCACCTTCTGCGGCAGGTTGGCGTCCTTCGTCAGACCCGCGACCCAGTCCAGCACCTGATTCACCTCCGGCGTCCCCACATGGCCGATCACCGTTCCCGGCACTTCACCCGGATCCATCCGCCACTCCGCGTCCAGCGCCAGCCCCACATCCGGCTGCGCCAGCAGATCCCGGTACGGCTGCACCACGTCCATGAAGTCCGTTCGCCCTGGCTGGACGTCCAGAATGAACAGTTGGTGGTGTTTACGGGCCACGTCCAGATACTCCTGAACCTTCTCCTCCGCCACCTGGTGGCTGTACGCCCCATCCGGCCCCGGATACCCGTCCGCCACCGTCGCGATGAACTCCATCGCCGGCTGCACCTTGCGATCCGGCGTCGCAAACCCCTGCGCCGCCTTGTCCACCGCCTCCGCCGCCTCTTCCGGCGTGCCCTGGCCCAGCACCCCCAATGCCGCCGTGCCACCCGTGCCGTAGTAGGACACCACCCGATACTGCGGGAACACCGTCCTCCCACCTTGCGGCAGCTCCGGTGGCGGAGTCGTCGTGGTCGTCGGCGGCTGCAACTTCGCCTGATGCACCGGGGCTGCGGCTTGCGTGGCCCCACACCCCGCCAGTCCGAGCACCACCGTCAAGGCCGCCGTGGCCCTCCCCAGTCGTCCATCCATACGGACGAGTACCCGACAACAGCTCGGATTAACTCACCCGAGATCGAATGACTTCCGTACCTGGTCGAGGTACCGCTTGCCATCTTTGTCATCGGCCATGGGCTCACTCTCGATGACGTCGAGGGCTGCCCGCAGCCATCCTTCGGGGAGCTCCCCGAAGTCCGCGTTGAGCTGGCGGAGCACCAGCTCCCGAAAAGTGCCGCGGTTCTCCTTGTCCTCCGGTGCGAAGCCTCTGGTGGCGATCCGCAGGCAGGTCTCGTATTCCTCGGCCAGCCTGGCCGAGTCGGTGCCCAGCGTGGATGCCAGCCAGAGGCTGATGAGTGCCCGCGCGGCGCTGACCATGCCCTGGCCCCGCATGTCGTGGAACGACGTCAGCATGGTCCCGAGCGCGTCGCGGAACGGTTCGAGGGTGTGGGTCGCCACCTCACTGAGCCGGCCGCCCGCGAACCCGGTCTCGGCAAAGAGCCTCCAGTCGTCGGGGATGTAGAAAGCGTGCCAACTCTCCGCTGGTTCCGGCGGGTATCCATATGTCCACTTCGGATCGATGTTGGCCAGACCATTGTTGGGCGGGGTGATGCGGATGACGCGCCCCGAATCGTCCCAGGTGCGAACCACGGCGAAGCGGGCGGCAAGGTTTCGCCAGCCCTCCGACCGCAGCTGGGACTGCCACAGCTGGGCGACGCTGGTCCACTCGATCGCGTGATCGGCGCGATCCGGAAAGAGTTCGGTGCTGCTGATCTCACGCTGGGCCAGGCTGATCAGCAGGAACAGGTTGGCCGAGTAGGTCGCCGCGCGTGCCGGCACGGTCATTCGCAGCGGGCGGTACTCGTCCAGCGGCGTGTGATGTCGAGCATGCAGCGATGTCCTGAACAGATCAAGCAGCAAGGCACCCAGCCGGTCACGATCGGGCCGTGGCTTGATCATCGAATGCGTGAATTCCACCACGGTGAGCCGAGTGGTCAGCGGGGCGAAGGACAGCAGGGTGTAGAGGAAGGCGTCGTCCTGGGGGCGTGGTCGGCCCCAGGTGGTGGGTAACCGGCTGGCAGCAAGGAGGTTGTCGAGCTCGCGCACGACCAGCCGTGCCACCAGGAACTCGCCGAAGGTGGCGTGGAGGAACTCGTACGTCTTGAGGCGCTTCTGGTCGTGCACGGCTTGGGCGACATGCACGAAGTAGAAGCGGCCGACCAACAGCTCCGCTGCGGTGAGGTGGAGCTGGTCGGGGGAGTGGGGCTGGCCGAGTAGCACGCGAAGGTCGGCGTCCAGCTCGGACTCGGTGACCCATAGCTGGTTACGGTTGAACATGGCGAAAGCCACGACCGAGAGCTGGAGCATCTCCTGGGCGACGGCGGCGGAGATCTGGTTGTCGGTGAGGGACTGGCCGGACTTGAGGACTTCGCGGCGGGTGAAGCCGGTGAGCAGCTTCTCGTAGACCTCGGCCTCGCCGAGCCGACGGGTTTCGTCGTGCAGGGCGTTGCTGTCGGCGTCATAGAGGGCCAGCAGCAACAGGAGCAGGGGCTGCTGGGCGACGTTGCGGTAGCAGAGGGCGGTTTCGGCGGTCAGGGGAGGAGACCGCGGCTGGACAAGACCGCGGCGTTGCACTGGTTCCACGCGGCCAACCACAGGGCTACCTGGGAGTCGTCGAAAGGTTCCAACAGCAACGTGACGACGCCGGGGACGGGACGAGCCCGGTCGGCGACGGTGAGACGGCTGGTGACCAGGACCGCCACCGGTCGCCCGAGGTCGGCCTCGCGCTGCTGGAAAGCGGTGATCAGCTCCAGGTAGTTGGACTGGCTCTGGCCGGTGGCCTGGAGGAGCTCGTCGAACCCGTCCAGGAGAATCACGGGCAGGGCGTCGCCGGCCGTGGAGGCCAGGGCGGGCCAGTTGACGTCGGTGCCGGTGTCGGCACGGATGGAGAGCTCGATCTGGGTCTGGAGGTCGGCGTCGGCGGGTACGTCCCGGAGCGGCACGCGGACGGCGAGGAAATCACTGGCGGGCAGGCGAGCAGCGAGCATGTGGGTGAGCAAGGACTTGCCGGCGCCGGGATGTCCGAGCACGACCAGCGGTGCCTCAGTGGCCAGCGGCGACGTGAGATGCCCGACGAGCAGGTCCTGGAGATCGGTGCGCAGCGGCTGGGACTCCCACCAGTCGGTGCGGGTGATCTCGTCCAACCGTGGCTGGCCGACCCGGAAGTGTGGATTGACGTAACAGCGCTCGATGGTCGGTGCGGAAAGCTCCCCGTCGCCGAAGGTCAAGGCGGGTCGGCGGAGCACGGCCTGGTACTTGGCGGTCAGGTCGATGCGGACGCCCGCCGGATCACGGCCGATGCGGAGTTGAGCCAGGGAGTCGGCGAGGCCGGCGAGCGCGGTGCGGACCTCGGCCCGGGTGGCCTGGTGGTCAAGCATGGTGGCCCAGTAGCCGAATTCGGGGAACTCCAAGGCCAGCCGGCGGAACAGGACCTCGTAGCGCTGGACGGCGCGGTCCGGGACCGTCGCGAGTTCCCGGTCATGCAGATCGATCTCGGCCCGGGACAGCCGGACCCAAGCGGCCAGGCCCGATTCGAACCTGGCCAGGACGTTGGTCAGTTCGGCGTAGCAACCGCGCAGGTCGGCGGCAAGCTGTTCATGGGGCACGTGCGGACTCGGCAACGGTGGCATGAACTCCACCAGCGCCGCGGCAAGGCCCTTGTCCGCGCGGGCGTCGACCAGGGCCAGTTGCTCGGACTTGGTGGGCAGCAGCGTCCGGGGCATCTTGAGCTCAGCCGCGACCTCGAAGAACGCGGCCAGCACGGCGACCGCGTGAGCAGCCTCCAACCGGCGGGTGCGGTCGTAGCGGTTCAGCCCCCGCACCCGCTCGCCGAGCCCGCCGATCAGGTCGGTGCACAGCTTGAACAGCTCGGCTTTGGCGTCGAACAGGCTCAGCGCGAAGCCCGAGCCGCCGGCGGTGGCGACCAACAGGGCGCCGCCGAGCAACTTGTCCAGGGCGGCGACCACCTTGGTCTCGGGGCCGCCGCCCAGCAACACCGCCGCATCTCGGTACGAGAGTCCACGAGCCACGACGGGGTTATCGGTGCACGAGCCCTAACGCTTCAAGGCGGCGATGAGCCGATCGACTGAAGTTCCCAGGTTCCAACGCTTCTTCAACGCCATCAACCGGTCGACGTCGGCGGGACCGGTGGGGACGGGATCGGGGCGGTCCATCACCACGGGGGCGTCGACGGCGACGCGGACGACGACGGGGGCGGCGGCGAGGTAGGGGGCGGCCTCGATGAGCTTGGTGCGGACGCGGGCGGTGAGGCGGCGGTCGCGGGGATCGAGGACGGCCTCGAGAACACCGGACAGGGAGCCGAAGTCGGTGATGAGCTTGGCGGCGGTCTTCTCGCCGATGCCGGGGACGCCGGGCAGGCCGTCGGAAGGGTCGCCACGCAGGACGGCCATCTCGGCGTAGGCGTCCCCGGCGGACTCGACGGGGAGGGAGTACTTGGCGGCGAGCTCCTCCGGGCCGATGATCTGGACCTTGTTCCAGCCCTGCCCGACGTACATCACGGTGACGGGCGTCGGCTCGTGGCGGACGAGCTGGAACAGGTCACGGTCACCGGTGACGACCTCGACCGGATCGACCTTCTCGGCATGGGCCAACGCACCGATGACGTCGTCGGCCTCGTAGCCGGTGGCCTCGGCAGTGGCGATACCGGCGGCGTCGAGCAGGTCGAGGATGATCGGCACCTGCGGCGTCAGCGCGTCGGGCACCTCCTCCTCGGACCCGTCGCTCTCCACGGCCACCCGGTGCGCCTTGTACGAAGGCAGCGCCTCGACCCGGAACGCGGGCCGCCAGTCGGCGTCGAGACAAGCGACCAGCCGCGACGGATGCCGGTCGACCAGGATGCGGGCGACGGTGTCGGCGAAGCCGCGCACGGCGTTGACCGGCTGGCCGTCGGGGGAGGTCATCGAGTCCGGCAGCGCGTAGAACGACCGGAAGTACAGGCTGGCCGAGTCGAGGAGCACCAGCGGGGCAGCGGTCATCGGACAAGTCAACCAGCTACCCCTGACACCGAACGAGTCGAGGCCAATTGCAGAGAAACCTCTGCAAAGGATCCTCTGCAATCGCTACGCTGCCGGCGTGACCGAGCTTGCGAGGGAACCATTCAGCGCAGGGACCTGGGTCGCAGACCCGCCGAGCGTCAGCGAGGTGGGCCTGTGACCGAGATCAGGCTGGACGCGA
The DNA here is from genome assembly GCF_028622115.1 of Kutzneria chonburiensis. Classification (NCBI taxonomy): domain Bacteria; kingdom Bacillati; phylum Actinomycetota; class Actinomycetes; order Pseudonocardiales; family Pseudonocardiaceae; genus Kutzneria; species Kutzneria chonburiensis. The sequence goes on along the minus strand of NZ_CP097263.1, from coordinate 2,399,903 downwards.
AGACGCTGCGGGCGCTGGCCCATCCGCTGCGGGTCAGGCTGTTGGGCCTGCTCCGGGCGGACGGCCCGGCGACGGCGACGGGCCTGGCCCAGCGGGTGGGGGAGACCAGCGGCACCACCAGCTGGCATCTGCGCCAACTGGCCGACCACGGCCTCATCGAGCAGGACACGGACCGCGGCAACAAGCGGGAACGCTGGTGGAAGGCCGCGTACGAGTCGACCGAGCTGCGCATCGAGGACTTCCGCGACGACGACGAGTCGGCCGGCGCCCTCAACGCCTACCTGTACGAGATCGCGTCCAACAGCTACCGCCGCATGACGACGTTCCTGGCCCAGGACTGGGACCAGTCCTGGCGGGAGTCGTTCGTCATGTCCGACCAGGAGCTCCCGCTCACCCCGGACGAGCTCAAGGCGCTGCGCAACGAGCTGCACGAGGTGATCGACAAGTACCGACGCCCGCAACGCCCGGGCGACGAGATCGTCGTGACGCAGCTACAGGGCTTCCCGAGGCAGTCGAAGCGGTGAAAACACCTCTGTTAGCCCTGCTCACGGGTACCACGGTGTCGCTCATCGGCACGGCGATGACGGTCCTCGCCATCCCATGGTTCGTCCTGCACAGCACCGGAAGCCCGGCCCAGACCGGCCTGGTCGTGGCGGCGGAGGTGGCCGGACTCGCGGTCGCCGCCGGCCTGGCCGGCCCCATCGTGGACCGGATCCAGCCGAGGCTGGTCAGCGCCTGCTCGGACGTCCTGGCGGCGGTGGCGGTCGGCCTGATCCCGACGCTGACCATGCTGAACCTGTTGCCGTTGTGGGCATTGGTGCTGCTCACGGCGTTGCTGGGGCTGACAAGGGGACCGGGTTCCACGGCGGCCGACGCGATGCTGCCGTCAGCGGCGAAGCTCGCCGGGACGCCGATCTCACGGGCGTCGAGCTGGTTCGAGGGGTCGGCGCGAGCGGGGCGGATGATCGGCGCGGTCAGCGCCGGCGCGCTGATCGCCTTCCTCGGCCCGGCCGAGGTCCTGTACGTCGATGCCGCCAGCTACCTGGCCTCCGCCCTGCTCACGGCCACGCTCATCCGGGTGCATCTGCACCAGGACAAGCCGAAGGCATGGTCCGCCCGGGGCCACTTCGCGGAACTCCGGGAAGGGCTCAATTACCTCCGCCGAGACGGGCTGCTGGCCGCGGTGGTCGGCATGGTCATGGTGACCAACATGCTGGACGGTGCCTACAGCTCGGTGCTGCTCCCGGCGTTCGGCCAGCAGATCCTGCACAGCAGCGTGCTGCTCGGCCTGGTCGCCAGCACGTCCAGCGCGGCAATGCTGTGCGGGATCGCGGCCTACGGGGCGGTGGGGGAGCGGCTGCCGAAATGGGGGACCTACGCCATCGCGTTTCTCCTGGCTGGCGCCCCGCGACTCGTCATCATGGCGGCCGCGCCGCCGATGCCCGTGCTGCTGGCCGTGATCGCGGTGACGTCGTTCGCCTTCGGCACGATCAACCCGATCCTGCTGAGCCAGCTGTACAGCCGCGTGCCGGAGTCGATGCGCGGTCGCGTGTTCGGCGTGGTCGGGGCCGGGGCGCTGGCCGGCATGCCGGTGGGGGCGCTGCTGGGTGGGGCGGCGGTGCAGTTCGCCGGACTGACCACGGCGCTGCTGCTGGCGGCGGCCCTCTACCTCACGGTGACGCTGTGCCCGTTCGTCTTCCGGGTGTGGCGCCGGCTGGACGAGAAAGGCGAGTCGTCAGGCGACCACGTCGGGGGTGCGGTCGCCTGACGACTCGGGCTCAGGGGTGGGCCGGCGGCTCACGATGGTCACCCGGCCGGCGGCCAGTGCGTCGTCCTCGCGCCGCGGCAGCGGAAGCGGCGCGACGAGCTGCCCGGTCTCGGCCAGCTCGCGCAGCAGCCGGTCGGTGGACCGGCGGGTGCGGCGCAGGCTGATCGGCCTGGTCACGGCCCGTGTCGGGGACGGATGGAGAATGTGGGCCCAGCAGCCGAGCGCCACCACAACGAGCACTGACGTCCACACAACGAACATCATCTACTCCTCGTGGTCACTCTCTGTTTGCCAGCCGGTCGACTCTCGTCGACTTGAGCCCCCATTCGGGTGACACCTATGGAGTTAACCGGGACTCAGCGCTAGAAACATCCGCCATCTGGACGCGTGCACCGCCGGTGACTAGAAAGTTATCCGGAAGTACCCCTTCGGGCGGCCCGCGCTTCACGGGCATGATCCGCTTTCGGTCCGACCTCGCTAGGCTCTTGGCTCATGTCCGTCAGCGCAGCCCCGATCGCCGTCGAGTCCCTTCGTGACCGGTTCCGCCGGGCCGCCGAGGCGGCCGCCGCGGCCGGTGTCGACGCCCTGCTCGTGTCGCCCGGCTCCGACCTGCGCTATCTGCTCGGCGCCGGCGGCTCCTCGTTCGAGCGGCTGACCTGTCTGGTCCTGCCGGCGGCGGGCAGCGCGGCCGAGCCGGCGCTGGTGGTGCCGAAGCTGGAGCAGCCGGGCTACGCGGGCGTGCCGACCGACGAGCTCGGCGTGCACGTGGCGACGTGGGTTGACGGCGAGGATCCGTACCGACTAGTGGCCGACCTGCTCAAGGGCACGGCGAAGTCGATGGCGGTGACCGACATGATGCCGGCGCTGCACACCCTGGGCCTGCGTGACGCGCTGCCGGACGCGCGGCAGGGCCTAGCCGGTCCGGTGCTGCGCGAGCTGAGGATGCGGAAGGACGACGGCGAGATCGAGGCGCTGCGCAAGGCCGGCGCGGCCATCGACCGGGTGCACGCGCGGATGGGCGAGTGGCTGCGCCCCGGTCGAACCGAGGCCGAGGTGGGCGCGGACATCGCGGCGGCGATCGTGGCCGAGGGGCATGAGCTGGCGGAGTTCGTCATCGTCGGCTCCGGCCCCAACGGCGCCAGCCCGCACCACGGCGTCTCCGACCGCGTGATCGAGAAGGGCGACGTCGTCGTGGTCGACATCGGCGGCCCGGTGCCGGAGGGCTACAACTCCGACTCCACGCGCACCTATTCGGTCGGTGTGCCGGCCTTCGACGACGTGATGGGCACGTACGCGGTGCTCAAGGCCGCGCAGCAGGCGGCCGTCGACGCCGCCGGCCCTGGCGTCACGGCCGAGGCGGTCGACGCGGCGGCCCGCGACGTCATCGCGGACGCCGGTTTCGGCGAGTACTTCGTGCACCGCACCGGTCACGGCATCGGTCTCGACGTGCACGAGGACCCGTACATCGTCAGTGGCAACGACCTCGTGCTGGAGGTCGGCATGGCGTTCAGCATCGAGCCCGGCATCTACCTGCCGGGCCGCTGGGGAGCCCGCATCGAAGACATCGTCGTGGTCAGCGAGGAGGGCGCGGTGCGTCTGAACACCCGGCCGCACGAGTTGGCGGTGCTGCCGTCGTGACCACGCCGCTGGAACCGATCGACCGCGCCATCCTGCGCGAGCTGACCCAGGACGGCCGGTGCAGCTTCACCGACCTCGCCGAGCGGGTCGGCCTGAGCGTGTCCGCCGTGCACCAGCGGGTTCGGCGGTTGGAGCAGCGCGGCGTGCTGAAGGGCTACGCCGCCCGGGTCGACGGCGAGCAGGTCGGCCTGCCGCTGACCGCGTTCATCTCGCTGACGCCGATCGACCCGGCCGCCCCGGACGACTACCCGCACCGGCTCGAGCACCTGTCCGCGGTCGAGGCGTGCTACTCGGTCGCCGGCGACGCTTCGTACGTGCTGAAGGTCCGGGTCGCCGGTCCGACGGCGCTGGAGGACCTGCTGCGCCAGATCCGGGAGCAGGCCAACGTGTCCACCCGCACCACGGTGGTGCTGTCCACGCCGTACGAGGACCGCCCGCCGGGGGTCTGATCCACGCAACGGTCACGCGGTTTCCGTGCCGCATGTCCGGTTTTTCCGCGCCACTACGTCGAACGGGCTATTGCCGTCGGGTTGTGGGAGCGCTTCCATGAGTTTCGGCAGGTCCTGCCCTGCCGACAACGCGCTGTCGGCCGCCACGAACCGACCGCCGACCCAGTGGAGTCAACGATGACCCTGCCTGCCAGATTCAGACGTGCCACCTGCCTGCTCGCCGTCGGCGCGATGACGGTGCTGATCACCGCGTTCGGCGGCACCACGGCGCAAGGCGCCGTGCCGGCCCCGCCTTCCGGCTGGACCACCGTGTTCAGCGACGACTTCAACGGCCCCGCGGGCAGCGGGGTGAACACCGCGAACTGGATGTACAACACCGGTCCCGGCTCGAACTTCGGCACCGGCGAGATCGAGACGATGACCAACTCGACCAACAACGTCCGGCTCGACGGCAACGGCAACCTCCAGCTGATCGCCTTGGGCTCCGGCAACAACTGGACGTCCGGCCGGATCCAGACGCCGTCGGCCGTGGCCGGCGCGCCGGCCGGCGGCAAGCTCGAGGTGACGGCCTCCATCCAGCAGCCCAACCCGGGCAGCGGACTCGGCTACTGGCCGGCGTTCTGGATGCTCGGCCAGGGACAGTGGCCGGAGAACGGCGAGATCGACATCATGGAGGACGTCAACGCCCGTTCCCAGGTCGCCGGCACCATCCACTGTGGCGTGTCCCCGGGCGGGCCGTGCAACGAGGGCAACGGCATCGGCAGCGGGCTGCGCGCCTGCAACGGCTGCCAGACCGGCTTCCACACGTACACGATGATCCTGGACCGGACCAACACCTCGAACGAGTCGATCACCTTCTACCTGGACGGCGCCTCGTACTTCACCGTCACCGAGGGCCAGGTCGGCACGAGCACCTGGCAGCAGGCGTACGACCACAACCTGACGATCCTGTTCGACCTGGCCATGGGCGGCGCGTTCCCGAACGGCGTGTGCGGCTGCACGTCGCCGAACGGTGCGACGACCTCCGGCGGCGCCATGACCGTGCAGTACGTCGCCGCGTACACCACGACCGGTGGCGGGAACCCGCCGCCTCCGCCCGGCGGCGGCGCGATCACCGGCTACCAGGGCCTCTGCCTCGACGACAACGCTGCCAGCACGGCCAACGGCAGCCACATCCAGATCTACACCTGCAACGGCTCCGCCGCGCAGCAGTGGACGTTCGTCCAGGCCGGCACGACGCTGCACGTGCTCGGGAAGTGTATGGACATCACCGGCGGCGGCACGGCCAACGGCACCAAGGTCCAGCTGTACGACTGCAACAACACCGGCGCGCAGGTGTGGATACCGCAGTCCAACGGCACGCTCTACAACCCGCAGTCCAACAAGTGCCTGGATGATCCGGCGTATTCCACGACACCGGGCACCCAGGTGCAGATCTGGGACTGCGCCGGCACGGCCAACCAGATCTGGCACCTGCCGTAGCCGACGCGGGCGGCCGTCACTCGGCGGCCGCCCGCTCCAGCAGGGCGATGGCCCCCTCGACGGCATCGGCGAACGGCGTCGGGTCGCCGGCCGCGCGGGCCAGCACGTAACCGCCTTGCAGCACAGCGAGAAACGTGTCGGCCAGTCTGGTGTCCAGGCCACCCTCGGCGAGGATTTCCTTAGCCGGCCCCGAATCCAGTCGAAGTGACCGGCGATGGGGGCGCGCAGCGCCGGGCTGGCGATGATCTCCGGGTCCTGCACGAGCACGCCCATCGGGCAGCCCTTGAGCACTTCACGTTCGCGGCGCAGCCAGGTCGCGATGCGTTCGACCGGCGTGCCGGGGGAGTCGAGCTCTCGCTCGGCCTTCGCCGTGAGTTCCTCGGCGTTGCGGTCGATCGCCGCCAGCGCGAGGTCCTGTTTGCCGGCGAAGTGGTGGTACATGCTGCCTTGACCGGCGTCCGCGCGCTGCTGGATGGCCTTCGGGCTGGTGCCCGTGTAGCCCCGCTCGCGCAGCAGCTCCCGGGTGCTCTCGACCAGCCGGTCGCGGGTGGACATGGCCGAAATTGTACCTACCAGTTCGTATGTATGGTGGCCCTATGACTTCAGTGACGACTGAAGGCAGGCTGCCTCAACGGGTGACACTAAACGCAAGATCCGTTCAGTCAGACGAAAAACGGCCTCGAGTGCAGAGGCCGTCGGTAGAACAAGATCCATGGCTGAACTGGGGTTGTTGAACGAGCAGTCGGCGGTGCGGCGGCTGGAGCTGGGGGACGTGCGGCTCACGTACGTCATCGACGGGGCGATGGCGATGAGCGCGAGCGGGTTCTTCCCGGCGGTGCCGGGGGAGTACTGGCGTGAGCACCCGGAGGCGGTGGATGCGCAGGGGCACATTGCGATGTCCGCCGGCGGGCTGCTGGTGGAGCGGGGCGACCGCAAGCTGCTCATCGACGCCGGTTTCGGGTCGTACCGGGGGCCGATCTCGGTGGGGGATCAGGTCCTCGGGGCGGCCGACTGCGGGTCGATGCCCGACGTGCTGGCCGAGCTGGGCGTGGCACCGGGGGACATCGACACCGTGGCCTACACGCACCTGCACCTTGATCACGTGGGTTGGGCCTTTGTGGACGGTCGGAAGTTCTTTCCTGACGCGCGTTATCTGGTGGCGGCGGAGGAGTGGGCGCCGCACGAGCATGGCATTGAGGTGCCCGGGGTGATCACGTCGATGACCGTGGAGCCGATGCGGGGCAACCACGAGCTCATCCGTGAGGGCGATGAGGTCTGGCCGGGCGTGCGGGCGATCGTGATGTCGGGGCATACGCCGGGGCACACCTCGTACATCGTGTCCGCGGGGGAGGAGCGGATCGTCGTGTTCGGCGACGCTTTCCACGTGCCGGCGCAGATCGACCACCCGGACTGGGGCTCGATGCCGGACACCGACACCGACGGCGTCCTCAGGGCTCGGGCGCGGCTGGTGGGGGAGCTGACCCGGCCCGGCACGCTCGGCTTCGGCATCCACTTCGGCGACCAGGCCTTCGGCCGGCTGGTGCGGGACGAGGCCGGCGCGACGAAGTGGGAACCCGTGCCGGCGGAGTTCGTTCGAGCCAACCCCCGTGTAGTATAGATGGATAATATCACTATAGCTTCAGTGACGACTAAAAACAGTGCTGTGACGAGCACAAAGCAACCACAAGCCACTACCGCCAGGGAATCGGAGCTACCTGAGCTCAAAGCCGGTCCCATGATCGTGGCAGCCGACCTACCAGAGCAGTCTTGTTCTGTGAGTCCGCCTCGGTGACACTCCTCATCATGGACAGAGCGGGAATCCTGGACGAGCAGTCGCGTGCGGCCAAGGTGCTGATCGAGATCATCAGGACTGGGATTCCCGCAATGGAGTGGTTTATTGCCACAGACGTGCCCCGCTGCGTTTATGGTTCTCCGGGCCTCGGCTTCCGCGACAGCGAGGGCTACCTCAAGTTGACGCATTGCGCCGAGCGTTTGGGGATGCAGCTGAAGGTCACACCTCCCGCGCCTGGGCGCTGGATCAGCACCGGCAGCACTGGCAGCGAAGCAAATTGCTCTCCTGTAGAATTCTTTAGATCCGACGAAGAGAATTACCGCATCGAAGGGGTCTACCGCGGCGTGCAGGTGTCGTTTAAAGGTTCGGCACCTGAAGGCACCGCCAAGCACACGACTGTGCCGAAGTTGAAGTCCCACCAAGCCCGTCAGGCCCGTCGGGCTCGTTTGCGGGATCCGGTCGTCACCGCCCAGCTCCAAGCGGTGACCGTGCTGATCGGCCTGCTGTCCGCAGACCTGCCGCCCGTCTGCTGGCGGATTGACCCTCCTAAAAACCGCGAGCCGCAACTCAATGTGGATATGGATATCCACACCTACTCGCGTCACGAGGCGCGGGTCGAGCTCACCCGCTGGGCTGAATTTCTGGGAACTCCGATCCACTACGAGGTGTATCGCAACGCTCAGGTGACCACGCGCGTGGACGGCGTCTCCATCACGATCACCGCGACCCTCCGGCGTCCTCTGTCGGACACGCGACCCTGGCAGGCGCTCCGCCGCCAACTCACCCGAATCACGGGCGGCAAACCCACCACTACGCGGTAAGTCATTTCTCCGGCAACCGTAAACATTCAGCGGGGGCCGCCTCGGCGACCTCGGGCAGATGTCCGCGGCGCGCACCTGAGTTGTCCCGGGTGCGAAGGGGCGCTTTCGTGCGTTCACGGGCGCCTGGCCTCGGGGCACCGGCCGCAGCGCTGGCGGCCTGGAAGCGTGATCATCACCGAGGGCCAACGTCCGCTCAATGTCCTTTTAGGACTCAAATCGTAGGGTTCAGGAACAGCCTCTGAGTGGCTCATTTGGCTTCAGGAGCCAAATGAGCCACTCAGGTAGAGCAAAACGCCTACAGCTCCTCGACGCCGAGGACGGCGAAGGCATGGGGGTCCAGGAGCTTGATGCTGCGATCGGGTCCGCGTTCCACCCACGCGTTGTCGACGGCGTGCTGGAGCAACGCTGCGGGGAGTGAGCCGCCGAGGTGCTCGCGGCGTTCGGTCCAGTCGAGGCACTCCTTGAGCAGGGGCCGCCGTCCGCCGGGGAGCTTGATCTTGAGGGAGTCCAGGACGTCGTGGCCGCGGGACGTGAGGGCGAGGCCGCTGCGGGTGTCGATCAGGCCGGCGGTGAGCATGCCGGTGCGCAGGGCGACGCCGAGGTGCCCGGCGATGTGGTCGTAGCAGGTACGGGCGAAGGCGAGCCGCTCGGCGCGTCGAGAGGCGCGCAGGCCGACGGGTCGGGGCAGAGGATCCGTGGCGAGTTCGTTGAGCTGCTCGATGAGTTCGGCGACCCGGGTGTCGGCGAGTCGCACGTAGCGGTGCCGGCCCTGGCGGACGGTCTCGACGAAGCCGGCGTCGGCCAGCCTGGTGACCTGCTCGGTGGCGGAGGGCGGGGTGACGCCGGCCATCTTGCCGAGTTCGCCGACGGTCCAGGCCCGGCCGTCGATGAGGGCCATGCACATGGCGGCGCGGGTCGGGTCGGCGAGTACGGCGGCGACTTCGGCCAACGGATGGGCGCGCATGCCGTCCAAGCTAGACAACCGGGTGTTCGGCGAAGGCCGAACTGTCACGTGTTGGGCAGGGCGAGTTGCAGTGAACCGCGGCCGTCGGCGACGCAGGCGGCCTGGCGCACGGTGAGCGTGAGGAACTGGCTCATGCAGCGGGCGAAGGCGGTGTAGCCGGCGGCGTTGGGGTGGAAGGACTCCTGGAGGGCGTGGGGGTAGCGGTTCTTGTCCTGGAAGTCGGCGAGGTTGACGGACAGGCGGGTGAACCACTCCTGCCCGCCGGTGCAGGCCTCGTGGCCGATGCCGGCGCGGGACAGGTCGAGGAAGCGGGCGCCGCCTTGCTCGGCTGCTCGGCGGATGCCGTCGTTGAGCACGGGGACGCCGCGGTCCTGGACCCAGCGCAGGTCGTCGGTGCGCAGGGGGCAGCCGCTGACGTTCTGGAGGTTGCGCAGGATGTCGGGGGCGACGGGGGCGGCGTAGGACTGGAGCGCGAGTTGGTAGGCGCTGTCCGGGTAGCCGTGTTCGATCATGACGCGGCGGACGTCGCGCAGGGCGGCGACGATCTTGGGGACCATGGCGTCGACGCGGCGCTGCCAGGTGGGGTCGATCTGTTTGCCGCAGCCGGGTTTGGCGCTGGTGAACAGGGCGTCGACGCAGTTGGTGAGCAGGGTGCCGAACTGGGGGTCGTCGTTGGCGCCGACGGCGATGACGACGGCGTCGATGCGGTAGGTGCTGGCGATGGCGGCGAGCTGGGCGGCCTGGCTGGGTTCGCCGGGGTGGGGTCCGTCGAGCCGGATGGCTTGGGCGTCGGCGCCGGAGCAGGCGAAGTTGAAGTTCTTGGTGACGCCGTCGAGTTTGATGTGCTGGACCATGGCCTGCGGCGACCGGTGACACCAGTCGTTGCGCGCACCATCAGTGTCGGGCGTGTAGGTGCCGCCGCCTTCGCCGGACATGGTGGAGTCGCCGAGGGCGACGACAGCGTGTGGGGCGTTGTCCGGTGGGGCCGGTGGCGGCACGATGCGGTGGTCGGCGGCCAGCAGGAGCAGGGCGAGCACCGGGATGACGATGAGGATGGTCGTGGCCCGGCGGAGGAAGTTCCGCATCGCCGGGTGATTCTAGGTCACGGGTTCAGAGCCAGCCTTGTCGGGCGGCTTGGACGCCGAGTTGGAAGCGGGTCTTGGCGCCGAGGGTGTCCTGGAGTCGGCTGATGCGGCGGGCGATGGTGCGTTCGCTGACGCCGAGTTCGCGGGCGATGGATTCGTCGGTGAGGCCGGCGCTGAGGTAGGTCAGGAGTCGTCTGGTCTCGGAGGTCGGTCCGTCGCTGTCGCCGGACAGTGGCACGGCCATGCGCCAGAAGGCGTCGAACACGCCGACGAGGCCTTCGAGGAAGGGGGATTGGTGGACGACGACGGCGGCGACGGTGTGTCGGCTGCCGAGTTGGACTTCGCTGCGGGCGGAGACCAGGGCCCAGCGGTCGTCGACGATGGTGACGTTGAGGGGGATGTGGGGGAAGACGCGGGCTTGTTCGCCGGCGTCGACGCAGTGCTGGATCTTGTGGAGTGATTCGGGGTCTTCGAGTACGTGGGCGCCGTAGATGACGTGGAGGTCGATGCCGCGTTCGAGGGCTTCGAAGAGGCCGTCGACGATGCGGTGTCGGGCGGTGGCCTGGTTGCCGATGGTCATGGCGCGGACGCGTTCGCCGGCGTCGCCGAAGGCGGAGTTGAGTACGGTTCTGGCGGCGTCGAAGCCGGGGAGGATTTCGAGGTAGCGGCGTTGGCCGGCGCCGGCGGACCAGAGTTCGGTGAGTTTGGTGGCGCTTTGGCGGGCGAGTTCGGCTTGGCGGGCGTGGCGTTGGGCGTAGGCCTCGAGGGCGAGTTGGGGTGGGCGTGGTCCGACTTTGTCCTCGCGGTGGTCGACGAGGGCGATGGCCGTGAGTTCGTCGAGCCAGGGTTGGAGTTCGGTTTCGGTGTGGCCGCGGCGTTGGGCGAGTTCGGTGGTGGTGGATTCGCCGTGTTCGATGAGGTCGAGGTAGATCGCCTCGGCGTCGACCGAGACTCCCAGTGCCTGTAGCGAGTCCACGAGTGCTGTTCTACCACGGTGTACACCGGCTGTGAGCTGGTCAAATGTCGTGGTCGCGGTCTGTGGTCGCGCGTTCACGGGTGATGTCGGCTGCATGGGGTGAGCGTGCTCGTGGTGAGGGGCTGGTGGTGCGTCAGGTTTCTGCCATGCCGGATTCCGTCATGGTCGGGCGCGGTCGGTGGGCTGGTGGGCGTCGCACACTGGGCCGCACGTCGCTTGCTCTCGATCGCTGGAGTGCCCTCATGAGAAGAGCCTTTGCCCTGGTCGCGCTCGGTGTCGCGCTGACCGCGGGGCTGTCGGCTTTGCCGGCCGCGCAGGCGGCCACGCCGGTCGTTGCCGGTGGTTCGGCCGATGTCCAGTCCGCTATCGATGGGATCCGGGCGTTGGTTCCGGATGTGGATGCCCGGTCTGGGTCCAGTTCGGACGCCGTGCAGGCCGTCCGTGATGCCATCAACCCGGGGAGCTACACGTGCCCGGCGTCGACTCCGTTGCAGGATTGGCTGCGTGGGACGTTGCAGGGTTTCACCGTTCAGCAACTCACCGCGGCCTTGATTCTGTTGCAGTTGGACCTGGTGACGTGGGATGCGCGGGTGAACGATGCGCAGGTGCCGACGGTGTATGGGCCGTCCGGCGAGTTCACCATTCCGGTGACGCACACGTTCCGGGATCTGGGGAAGTTCTGGGACATCGACTCGAACGGCATCAAGCTGCTGCCGATGCATGGTTCGGTGTTGGTGGACAAGGCGCGGATGACGCGGGTGTTCGAGGTGGTGTACGGGCAGTCGGCGGCGAATTCTGCGAGTCTGGCCGATTTCGTCGGGCAGTTGGTGCGGTCGGTGCCGCGGTTCAACGGCGGCGACTTCCCGTTGTTCACGTTCAACTCGTACGCGACGTCAGCCGAGGAGTTCGGTGGTCGCCGGGTTGTGATGGGTGATGGTGTGCTGGCCGGGTATGCGGCGATCGGTCTCGGTGATGTTGCGCCGCAGGCGATCCTGGCTCACGAGTTCGGTCACCAGGTGCAGTTCGCCGATGATCTGATCAGTGACGCGACGACGCCGGAGGACAGTCGTCGGGCCGAGTTGATGGCCGATGCGTTCAGCGCGTACTTCTTGTCGCATGCGCGGGGCGAGGCCATGCAGACCAAGCGGGTGAACGAGTTCCTGGGCGTGTACTACAACGTGGGTGACTGCGGGTTCTCGTCGCTGAGCCACCATGGCACGCCGGCGCAGCGTCAGCGCACCGGTGAGTGGGCGTACGGGGTGGCCGATTCGGCCCGTCCGCAGGGGCACATCCTGCCGAGTCGGACGTTCGGGGCGATGTTCGACGCCGAGCTGCCGACGTTGGTCGCGCCGGACGCGCACTGATCCCGTGAGGAAAGCGGGCCGCCGGCTGAGGTCGGCGGCCCGCTTCGCTGTCAGCTTTCCTGGTTGCTCCACCAGGTCTGGCCGGCGTCGCCGAGGGTGTAGATCGGGTCGTAGTACGGGTAGGTGCGGGTGAGCGCGTCGGCGTCGTCGTGTTCGATGCCGGTGCGGTAGTTCTTGGTCCAGTAGGAGATGCCGAGTTCGCGGTCGTACTCGGAGAGCTGGTGGACCCAGCGCTTGCCGACGTAGGGGACGTCGCAGACGATGCGTGGGGTGGCGTAGCCGGGCAGGTAGCCCATGATGGCGTGCTGGAGTTCCTGTGCTTCCCAGACGGCCAGTCGCCAGTGTTCGGCGTTGGGGATCATGTCGCACATGTAGAAGTAGTACGGCAGGATGTTGGCTTCGCCTTGCAGGGCGAAGCACAGGTCGAGCAGGTTCTCGGCGGTGTTGTTGACGCCGCGCATGAGCACGCCCTGGTTGCGGACGTCGCGGACGCCGACGTCGAGGGCGGTGCGGGCGGCTTCGGCGACCAGTGGGGTGACCGACTGGGCGTGGTTGACGTGGGTGTGGATGGCGAGGTTGACGCCGCGCCGGTGGGCGGTGCGGGCGACGCGCTCGAGTCCTTCGACGACCTTGGGCTGGATCCAGTGCTGGGGCATGCCGGCGAGTGCCTTGGTGGCGAGTCGGACGTCGCGGACGGTGGGGATGTCCAGCAGGCGCATGAGGAAGGACTCGAGCTGGGGCCAGGGCATGTTGGCCACGTCGCCGCCGGAGACGACGACGTCGCGGACGCCGGGGGTGCGCTTGAGGTAGTCGATCATGGCGTCTTGCCGGTCGACCGGTTTGAGCAGGAGTTTGTGCTTGTCGATCTGGGGGGTGGAGTTGCCGACCAGGTCCATGCGGGTGCAGTGGCCGCAGTACTGGGGGCAGGTCGAGACCATTTCGGCCAGGACCTTGGTGGGGTAGCGGTGGGTGAGGCCTTCGACGACCCACATCTCGGCTTCGTGCAGTGAGTCGCGGGAGCTGTGGGGGTGGCTGGCCCAGGTGGTGATGCGGTCGCTGGCCACGGGGAGCATGTAGCGGCGGACCGGGTCGGCGTAGAAGGCCTCGGTGAAGGCGGCCGGTTCCAGGGCCGCGTCGACGGCCATGGTGTTGAGCATCTGGGGCGGCAGCAGCATCGACATGGTGGCGAGGTTCTGCTGGTCGGCGGCCAGGTCGTCGTAGAAGCGCTCGGTGAGCAGGTCGCCGACGACGGCGCGGAGCTGCTTGAGGTTCTTGACGCAGTGCACGCGCTGCCATTGGGCGTCGCGCCACTGGGCTTCGGTGATGTCGCGCCAGCCGGGGAAGCGTCGCCAGTCGGGTTCGACCAGTTCGCGCCGGACGTACTCGTACGGCTGGGGTTCGGCGGCGGTGGCCGCCGCGGTGACCTCGGCGGCACGGGTCTCGTACAGCGCTGTCATCCCTACTCCTCGCCCTCAGGGTTCCGTAAAGATATGCTGTCGGAACGTCGGCTGAGCGTAAATCTTCCGGCGGGGCCGCGTCCAGTGACGAAGGAGTTCGGGAATGGCGGGTGACGTGACCGGGTCGCCGATCGGGTTGCACCGGGTGCTGGCGCCGGCGGGTGTGCTGCCGCAGCAGGCCGAGGTGCTGGACGCGGATCCGTCGCCGTGGCCGGATGAGGTCGTGGTCGCGGTGGAGCGGTTGAATCTCGACGCTGCGTCGTATCGGCAGTTGCGGGAGGCGCACGGCTCCGGGGCTGCCGTGCGCCAGGCCGTGCTGGAGATCGTCGGCAGGCGCGGGAAGATGCAGAATCCGGTGACGGGTTCGGGCGGGATGCTGCTGGGCACGGTTACCGCGGTGGGTCCGGATTCGCCGTTGGGTCTGAAGGTCGGCGACCGTGTCGCCACGCTCGTTTCGCTGACGTTGACCCCGTTGCGGATCACCGATGGCCTTCGGCGTTGGGATGGTCTTGGGGAGCAGGTGCCGTGTGAGGGGACGGCGGTCCTGTTCGGACGGTCGATCGCCGCGGTGTTGCCGGATGACATGCCTGATGGTTTGGCGTTGTCGGTGTTGGATGTCTGTGGCGCGCCGGCGTTGACCGACCGTGTCGTGCGGTCGAAGGCCGCGAAGTCGGTCTGTGTCCTTGGTGGCGGCGGCAAGTCGGGTTCGCTGTCGCTGGCCGCGGCTCGGGCCGCCGGTGCGACACGGCTCGTGGCGCTCGTGCCGACCGAGGCCGAGGCCGCCGCGGTGCGGGAGACGAACCTGGCCGACGAGGTCGTGGTGGCCGACGCTCGGAACCCGGTCGCGGTGGCGGAGGCCGTGGGTGAGCCGGTCGAGGTGACCGTGGTGTGTGTGGACGTGTCGGGGTGCGAGCACGGGGCGATCCTGGCCACGGCGCCGGGCGGGACTGTGATCTTCTTCTCGATGGCGACGTCGTTCTCGGCGGCCGCGCTGGGCGCCGAGGGTGTCGCGGCCGACGTGGAGATGCTGATCGGCAACGGCTACGTGCCCGGACATGCGGAATTCGCGCTGGACGTCGTGCGTCGGACACCGGGGGTGCGGTCGCTGTTCGAGGGCCGTGAACGGCAGACTGCGCAGGCGTGAGCACTGTGACTGCAACCCTGCTTGTCGGTGGCCGGATCTACTCCTCGGCCTCCCCGGACGCGACCGCGATGGCGGTGGCCGACGGGCAGGTCGTGTGGGTGGGTCAGGACACGCCCGGTATCGCGTTGTACGGGGACGCCGAGGTCGTGCATCTGGACGGGGCGTTCGTGGCGCCGGCGTTCGTGGATGCGCACGTCCATGCGACGTCGGCGGGGTTGTTGCTGACCGGGGTGGATCTGACCGGGGCTTGTTCGGTCGCTGACGTGTTGTCGGCGGTGCGTGGTGCGCCGGGCGCGGCGGTGTGGGGTCACGGTTGGGACGAGACCCGCTTTGCCGAGGGCCGTGCGCCTTCCCGGGCCGAGTTGGACGAGGCCGCGCAGGGCCGTCCGGTCTATCTGTCCCGGATCGACGTGCATTCCGCGCTGGCGTCGACCGCGTTGATCGCCCTGGCCCCCAAGGCGCGGGACTGCGATGGCTGGTCGGAGTCGGGTCCGTTGTCGCGGGAGGCGCATCACGAGGTGCGCCGCGCGGCCAAGGACGCTGTCACCCCGGCGCAGCGTCGCCAGGCTCAGGAAGCTTTCCTTCAGCTGGCGGCTTCACGCGGCGTGGCGAGCGTGCACGAATGCGCGGGCCCGGATATTTCCAGCGCCGAGGACCTGTCCGAGCTGCTCAAGCTGGGCACAGGTCCTCAGGTGGTCGGCTATTGGGGTGAGCTGAACGGCGTTGACACGGCCAAGTCGCTGGGTGCTCATGGTGCCGCCGGTGATCTGTTCGTAGACGGCGCGCTCGGCTCCCGGACCGCTGCGCTGTGCTCCCCCTACGTCGATGACCCCGGGAACTCCGGTGCGCTCTACCTGGACGCCGCCGCGATCGCCGAGCACGTCCTGGCGTGCACCGCAGCCGGTATGCAGGCCGGTTTCCACGTCATCGGTGATGCCGCGGTGGCCGAGGTGATCGCCGGGTTCGAGTTGGCGGAGAAGCAGGTCGGGGCGCCGGAGTTGGCGTCGTGTCGGCATCGGCTGGAGCACGTGGAGATGGTCACCGCCGAGCAGGCCGCGCGCCTGGCGTCATGGGGTGTCGTCGCGTCGGTGCAGCCGCAGTTCGACGCCACGTGGGGTGGCCCGGACGGCATGTATGTGCAGCGTCTCGGGGCCGAGCGTGGCACGCGGTTGAACCCGTTTTCGCAGCTCGCGGCGTCTGGGGCGCTGCTCGCGTTGGGTTCGGACGCGCCGGTGACGCCGGTCGCGCCGTGGGAGACGGTCCGGGCGGCGGTGCACCACCGCACCGACGGTTTCGGTGTGTCCCCGCGCGCGGCGTTCACGGCGCACACGCGCGGGGGTTGGCGGGCGGCTGGGGTGGATGACGGCGTGACGGGCACGTTGGTGCCGGGCGCGCCGGCGACGTACGCGGTGTGGCGTGCGGACGAGCTGGTGGTGGGGGCGTCGGACTCGCGCGTGCAGCGCTGGTCGACCGATCCCCGGTCGCGGGTGCCGGCGCTGCCGGTGCTGGAGCCGGGGGCGGCGCTGCCGGAATGCCTGCGCACGGTGTTGTGCGGTCAGGTGATCTACGAACGGGAAGGGGCGCTTGGGTGACGTTGCTGGATCTGGACCCGGAGGTCACCGGGCGGGCGCGGGCGCTGGCGGCGCGCGCGGCGGAGCCGGTGATCGAGCTGGCGCGGGCGCACACGACGGTGGCGGTGGAGCGGGCCACGCTGCGGCTGGCCGGGATCACCGGCGCGGACACCACGCATCGGGCGGGGGACGTGCCGTGGGTGAACCGGGTGGTGGACACCGTGCGGGAGCAGTGCGGGCTGGAGCACGGTGTGGTGCTGCCGGCGTTTCACGCGCTGCGCCGGCATGATCTGGGCTCGTTGACCGAGCTGGCCGAGGCCACCGCGGCCGGGCAGATCCAGTTCACGGTGCCGACCGGGAAGGACGCCACGCACGCGGCGAAGGCGGCGAAGACCGCGGTGGCCAAGGGCCTGCGCACGGTCGACCGCAACCGGGGGCAGCGCGACAAGCTGGTGGCGAAGCTGGGGGATCCGGCGCAGCGGCCGTGGATCTACCTGATCGTGGCGACCGGGGACATCGACGAGGACGTGGTGCAGGCGTGCAACGCCGCCCGCGCCGGCGCCGACATCATCGCGGTGATCCGCTCGACCGGTCAGTCCCTTCTGGACTATGTGCCGGAAGGCGCTACGCACCACGGGTTTGCCGGCACGTATGCCACGCAGGAGAACTTCCGGATCATGCGGGCGGCGTTGGACGAGGTGTCCAAGGAGGTCGGCCGGTATGTGCGGCTGACCAACTACGCGTCGGGCCTGTGCATGCCGGAGATCGCGGTGCTGGCCGGTCTCGAGCGGCTCGACATGATGTTGAACGACTCGATGTACGGGATCCTGTTCCGCGACATCAACCCGATCCGCACGTTCGTGGACCAGCGGTTCTCGCGGCAGGTGCACGCCCGTGCCGGCATCATCATCAACACCGGCGAGGACAACTACCTCACCACCGCCGACGCCGTCGAGGCCGCGCACACCGTGACGGTGTCGCAGCTGCTCAACGAGCGTTTCGCGCACGAGGCCGGGCTGCCGGACGAGCTGTTGGGCCTGGGGCACGCGTTCGAGATCAACCCGAAGGTGCCGGACTCGTTCCGTCTCGAACTCGCCCACGCCCTGCTGGCGCGGGAGCTGTTCCCGGACGCGCCGCTGAAGTGGATGCCGCCGACCAAGCACATGACCGGCGACGTGTTCAACGGCTACCTGCTGGACGGGTTCTTCAACCTGGCCGGTGTCCTCACCGGACAGTCGATCCTGCTCGTCGGCATGATGACCGAGGCCGTGGTGACGCCGTTCCTGTCCGACCGGGATCTGGCACTGGCCAACGTGAAGTACGTGCTGGGCGCGGCCGGCAACCTGGCCGAGGACTTCCGGCCGTCGCCGGACGGGTTCATCGTCAAGCGGGCCGAGCAGGTGCTGGGCGAGGCCGTGGACCTGTTGGAGCGGATCGTCGACGAGGGTCTGCTGCGGGCGATCGCCGAGGGCACGTTCGGGTTGATGAAGCGGCCGGCCGACGGTGGCAAGGGCGCGGACGGCGTGGTGGCCAAGGCCGACGGGTACGTGAACCCGGCCAGCGAGCTGTTGGAGGCGGGCCATGAGTGAGAAGCAGCCTGTGAGCGGTGAGAAGAAGCGTTATGTGCGGCCCTACGGCGACACCACCGGCGACGGCATGGTGCAGATGTCGTTCACGCTTCCCGTGCCGCACGGGCCTCGGGCGGAGGGGGCGGCGCAGCAGCTGGCCAACAAGATGGGCATGGACCCGGCGATGGTCGTGCACTCGCACGCCATCGGCGCCGACTTCACCTTCGTCGTGGTCTACGGCTCGGTGAGCCATCTCGTCGACCTCGACGAGGTGAAGGTGGTGGAGCGGGAGTATCCGCTGCTGTCGCCGTACGAGGTGAATTCGACGGTGAAGAACGAGCTGGGCCGCAAGCTTGTGGTCGTCGGGGCCTGCATCGGCACGGACGCGCACACCGTGGGCATCGACGCGATCCTGAACATCAAGGGCTTCGCCGGCGAGAAGGGCCTTGAGTACTACCGCGAGCTGCGGGTGATCAACCTCGGCGCGCAGGTCTCCGTGCCGGAGCTGGTGAAGCGGGCCCGGGCGGAGAAGGCCGACGCCGTGCTGGTGTCGCAGGTCGTGACGCAGCGGGACGCGCACATCCTCAACACCCAGGAGATGTCGGCGGCGTTTCGTGAGGCCATGGGCTCGACGCGGCCGACGCTGGTGGCCGGCGGGCCGCGGTTCGATCCGCTGATGGCCGGCGAGCTCGGTGTCGACCGGGTCTTCGGCCGCGGCACGACCCCCGGCGAGGTCGCCTCCTATCTCGTGCACACCATTTCCCAGAAAGGCGTCGCCGCGTGAGCTTGGTCGAGGGCTTCTCCGTGACCCATCGCCGTTATGTCCCGTACTCGCACGCCCACTACGGCGGCAATCTCGTCGACGGGGCGTACGGGCTGGGCATGTTCGGCGATGTGGCCACGGAGTTGTGCATTCGCACCGACGGCGACGAGGGCCTGTTCGCCGGCTACGACAACGTGAAGTTCGTGGCGCCGTTGAAGGCCGGTGACATGGTCGAGGCCACCGCCACCCTGACCCGTATCGGCACCCGCTCTCGCGGCGTGGCGTTCGAGCTGCGGGTCGTGTGCCGGGCCACCCCGGACAAAGGTGCGTCGGCGGCCGAGGTGCTGACCGAGCCGATCATCGCCACCACGGCCACCGGCACCGTCGTGGTGCCTTGATCTGACGCGGTGTCGACGAGCTCCGGGGCCGTGGGATCGGGGCCGAGCTCGTCGCCGCGGCGGCCACTGGCGCTCGCGATGCGGGTTGCCAGTGGCTGCACGTGGACTTCGAGCCCCACCTGCGGCACTTCTACCTCGACGCCTGCGGCTTCCGCACCACCGAAGCCGGCCTACTCCACCTGCTTCCCTGCATCCACCGGGAGGGGGCGCTCCGCCTAGAGGGCGTCGAGTTGGCGTTCGATGCGGGCGGCGTCGTCGTGGCGTTGCTGTGCCTGGAACAGGACCAGCGCCTCCTGCCACACGGCGCGCGCCTCGTCGCGACGGCCGAGCGCGGCATACGGGTTGCCGAGACCGTCGAGGCAGTTGGCGATCTGGCTGTTGTCGCCGAGCCCGCGGCGCAGCGCCAGGGAACGCTGGTAGTGCTCGATTGCCTGCTGGTGATCGCCGGTGCGGTGGTCGATGTAGCCCAGGCTGTCCAGCGTGCCGGCCTGCGCGTCGGGATCGTTGTGCCGCTCGTACACCTCGAGCGCGGCGCGGCAGTTGGCGCGGGCCTCGTCGTAGCGGCCCAGCTGGGCGGCGCACCAGCCGGCGTCGTTGAGCGCGTGCGCCGTCCCCGGCACGTCCTCCAGCGTCCGATACAGCTCCAACGCGCGGTTGGCGTGCTCCAGGGCATGCCGGTAATCGCCGGACAGACCCCACGCGCGGGCCAGCATCGACTCGGTGCGGGCGTGGTTGCTGGTGTCGCCGTGCTGCTCGGCCAGCGCGGCGGACTCGTTGAGATGCCGCACGGCGTCGTCGTGCCGACCGAGGTCGCCGTAGGCGAAGCCGAGGAACCGGTGGGCCAGCATGAGCGCGGTGGGATCGTCGAGATGCTCGTCGGCGGCCAGCCCGATCTGCCAGACCGCGGCCTGGTCGTGGCGCAGCCCGCGGCGGATCTGGAACGTGGTCAACGTCCACGCCACCTGCCACGCGGCCCGGTGCCAGCCGTGGTCGACGGCGGTGTGTTGGGCGGCCAGCAGGCATTGGTGCTCGGCGTCGAACCAGGCCAACGCTGCGTCGTAAGCCGGTAGCGGCAGCGGCTGGCAGTCGGGCTCGGGTGCGTCGAGCTTCTGTGGTGCGCGGTGCGGGTTGAGGATGCGGTCGGCGTCGTAGCCGGTGTGCAGGTAGAAGTCGATCACCCGCCGCACCGCCGCCGTCCGCATGTCCTCGGGCAGCTGGTCGGCGGTGGCGACGGCGTAGCGGCGAACCATGTCGTGCATCCCGTACCGACCGTGCGCCTGCCGGCCGATCAGGGACGCTTCTTCCAAGGTGCGCAAGGCTTTCGTGACCTGCGCCGGCGACAGACCGGTGAGGCTTGCCGCCGCCGGCGCGCTGATGTCGGGGCCGGGGGCCGTGCCGAGCAGCCCGAACACCGTGCGGTCCTGCTCGGACAGGTTGTCCAGGGACCAGGACAGCACGGCGGGCAGGCTGGCGGTGGGCTCCTCGTCGTCGAGCGCGTCCAGACCGAGTTCACGCAGCTCGTCGGCGAACTCGGCGAGAGGGAAGTCCGGATGTGTCTGCGCGCGGGCGGCCATGATCGCCAACGCCAGCGGATACCGCCCACACAAGCGGATCAGGTCGGCCACCGCTTCGGGCTCGGCCGCCACCCGCGCGTCGCCGAGCCGCCACGCCAGCAGCGCCTCGGCCTCGTCCTGAGCCAGCACGGCCAACGACATGTGCCTGGCACCGTGCCGGGTGATCAACGAGGACAGCGCCCGACGGCTGGTCACGATCACGGTGCAGGTGCGGCCGCCGGGCAGCAGCGGCGAGACCTGCTCGGCCGAGGCGGCGTTGTCCAGCACGATCAGCAGCCGCTTGCCGGTGATCAGACTGCGGTAGAGGGCGGTGTGCTCGGCCAGGCCGCCGGTGACCTGCGCCGGATCCACGCCGAGGGCGTCAAGAAAACCCCGCACCGCGGTCAGCGGATCCAGCGGGTCGCTGTCCGGGCCGAAACCCCGCAGATCGACGAACAGCTGCCCGTCAGGAAACCGGTCGACGTGGGTGTGGGCCCAGTGCAGCGCCAGCGTGGTCTTGCCGATGCCGCCCGCGCCGGCGATCGCGCTGATCACGATGGTCGGCGACTGCTCGGCGTCGATGGCCTGTGCCAGCACGGCCAGCTCGGCCTCGCGGCCCGTGAAGCCGGTCGGCGCGCCCGGCAGCTGCCGGGGACCCGGGGACGCAGTGGGCACCGTGGCGACGCCCAGCACCTCGGTCATCAGCTCGTCCCGGTCGGCCGGCGTCAGGTCCATCGCGTCGGCCAGCTGCCGCAGCGACGTGAGCTGCGGATTCGGCCGGTCCCCGGTCTCAAGGCCACGGATCGTGCGCACCGACACGCCCGAGCGCGCGGCCAGTTCCTCCTGGGTGAGCCGGGCCCGCTGGCGGAACCGCCGCACCACCGAGTCACTCATGTACTGCCCTCCTGTCGGACCGTGACCTATCACGTCAATCGGGCGCGAGGCAAAGCCCGGATGCAGGGAAGGACGCCTTCACTGCATTGGGGGTGGCCTAGGCTGCGGCCGTGGGGGAGATCGTGTTGGCGGCGGTGATCGTCGCGGCGACGGTGGCGGGCGTGTGGTGGGTGCCGCGAGGCGGCGCGCCGGAACGGCCGGGCGGGGGATGGGCCCGGCACCCGGGGACCTGGCTGGCCGTGGTGATCGCGCTGTTCTTCGTCAACCAGCTGCTGTTCACGGCCTTCGTGCAACAGGCCTGGCACGGCGACACCTCGTCGATCGCCCGGCTGATGCCGCCGGGCTGGTTCGACCTGGCCGACCTCGGCTGGCTGTCCGACGCGCTGCCGGCGTGGCCGTGGACCGTGCTGCACACGCAGTCGGCGATCGAGCTGCCGTTCGGGATGCTGGCCTATCTGCTGGTGTGCCGGTGGTTCGGGGCCGAGGTGTTCCGGCGGGCGCTGCATGCGCGGTGGCTGATGTCGGCGTCGTACACGGTGACGTTCTGCCTGATCGAATGGGACCTGCCGAGCCCGTACACCACGGGCGACATCGTGATCCGGCTCGTCTCCGGGATCGTGACGCCGCTGCTGCTGCCGTTGCTGTCCGAAGGCGCGACGACGCTGCCTCGCCTGGCGCCGTTCGTCGCGTCGGTCGGGGCGCTGGGCTGCATCGTGCTCGCCGTCTACGACACCGTGACCCTCTACAACCTCGGCCACACCCTGTCCTGGCTGCCTCTGATCACCGTGGCACTGGTCGTGTTGGCGATCGCGCGGGCGTGGGCGCGACGGCCGGTGCAGCACGGGCCGACCATGACCTCGGTGGCCCAGGCGCTCGGCTGGTTCCTGGTGCTGTTCCTCGTGCCGGCACTTCCCCTGCGCTACGGCTTCATCTTCGGCACCCCGTACGTGTCGGCGCTGGCCGGCGCCGTGATCGTCGCGGCGGCGGTGTGGCGGGGCTGGGATCACCGCCGGTTCGGCCGCCTCGGCCTGGCCGCGCTGGTCGGCATCATCGGCGCGGCCGCCGGCTACCTGCTGGCCCACGGCTATCCCGAAGCCCGACTGCTCGCGGCCGGCGTGGGATTCCTGGCCGCCGGCACCGGGCTGTGTGCCGCCCTTGACAGAACGGGCAACAAAACACCGGTGAATATTGACGGTTCCAGCAGTCGATAGCGACGCTGGGGCCATGGCACAACACCACCTGGCGCAACTCAACATCGGCCGGCTGAGATATCCTTTCGGTTCCGGCGAGGCCGACGAATTCATCGCCGCACTCGACCCGATCAACGCGCTCGTCGACCAGGCGCCGGGATTCGTGTGGCGGCTGACCGGCGTGGGCGGCAAGGACTCCGCCGCCATCGACCCGGCTGACGACGTGGTCGTCAACCTCACCGTGTGGGAGTCACGGGAGGCGATGTGGGAATTCACCTACCGTGCGGAACACCGCGAATTCCTGCACCGCCGACGGGAATGGTTCCTACCCCAAACCGAGGCGTCCACCGTGCTGTGGTGGATTCCGGCCGGCCACATCCCCACTTCACTCGAAGGTCGCGACCGCCTTTACCGACTCCGTGAATCGGGGCCGACCCCGGCCGCGTTCACGTTCGGCCAGACCTACGAACCGGTCGAAACGCAACTCGCCGCCCCGTGAGTTGTGCCTGTGAGTTGTGATGGGGGAACCGTGTTTACCGAGTCGTGTCCACGGCCGGACCGGGGCCTCACACCCGGCCCGTAGGCTGAACGGGTGGTCGCCCCCGCTGTGACGTCGGAAACCGACACCTCGATCGCGCTGCCGTCCCGACGCCGCCGCGCCGCCCCCGTGCTGATCCGGCTGGCCGCCGCCCTCGCCGGCGGCGGCATCTTCTACGCCAGCTACCCGCCGCGCACCCTCTGGTACCTCGCGCCGCTGGCGTTCGCCCTGCTGGCGTTCTCGCTGCGGCACCGCAGCGCCCGCGGCGGCTTCCTCTACGGCCTCGCGTTCGGCCTCGCGTTCGTGATGCCGCTGCTGACCTGGCTGCAGAGCTTCCTCGGCGCCGACTTCGGCCCGTTCCCGTGGATCGGCCTGTCGTTCGTGGTCTCGCTGTACATGGCGATCGCCGGCGCGGTGATGGCCGTGGTCAGCAAACTGCGCGGCGGCCCGGTGTGGATGGCCTCGGCGTTCATGGGCAGCGAGGTCCTGCGCACCTACTTCCCGTTCGACGGCTTCCCCTGGGGCAAGGTCGCCTACGGCCAGCCCGAGGGCTTGTTCCTGCCGCTGGCCGCGATCGGCGGCACCATGCTGCTCGGCTTCGCCGTCGTCGTCACCGGCACCGGCCTCACCGAGCTCGTGGTGCGTTGGCGGGCCGGCGACCGCCGCCGCGCCCTGGTGCTGCCGGTGATCCTGATCGTGCTGCCGGTGGTCGCGGGAGCGGCGAGCTGGTCGCTGGTCGGCACCGACGCCCAGGCCGGCACCCGCACCGTCGCGATCATCCAGGGCAACGCCCCCGACGACGGCATCAACCTCATGTACGACACGCCGATCCTGCGCCGCAACCACCTCGCCGCCACCGAGAAGCTGGCCGCCGACATCAAAGCCGGCCGCGTCACCAAGCCCGACATCGTCGTGTGGCCCGAGGTCGCCACCGACCTGGAGCCCGACCCCCGCTACGACAGCGAGCTGTCCCAGGCCATCCGCGACGTCGGCGTGCCGTTCCTGATCGGCGGCCGGCTCATCGAGAACCCCACCACCATCCAGAACGTCGTGCAGGTGTGGGACCCGAACACCGGACCCGGGGACCGCTACGCCAAGCGGAAGCTGGTGCCGTTCGCCGAGTTCATCCCGCTGCGCGAGATCTCCGCCGCGGTCACCCCGTTCGTCGCCGACACCCGCGACATGATCCCCGGCACCCAGCCCGGCGCCCTGGCCATCGACAACACCACCGTCGGCGTGGCCATCTGCTACGAGGTCGCCTACGACCAGGTGGTCGGCGACGCCGTGCGCGCCGGTGCGACAATGCTCGCCGTCCCCACCAACAACGCCTGGTACGGGCCCGGTGAGATGAGCTACCAGCAGCTGGCCATGTCCCGGGTCGCGGCGGTGGAGTACGGCCGCGCCGTGGCGGTCTCCGCGACCAGCGGCGTGAGCGCCATCGTCCAGCCCGACGGCACCGTCACCCGGCAGAGTGAGCTGTACACGGCCGCGACGCTGGTGGCGTCAGTGCCGCTGCGGACGACCGCTACGCTGGCCACCCGGCTCGGCGCATGGCCCGAATGGGTGGCGTCCGTGACCGGTCTGGCCGCCTTGGCGCTGGCCATCGGCGCACGCCTGCGCAAGCGGTCGGCGCCGGCACGAACTGACGACACGAGTACATCGGAAGAGGATCTTTGATGGCGGACCAGTCGGACACCCGCGCGGAGCTCGGCCAGGTGCTGGTGGTGATCCCCACCTACAACGAGCGGGAGAACCTGGGCCCCATCGTCGCCCGCCTGCACGAGGCACTGCCCGAGGTGCACGCCCTCGTCGTCGACGACGGCAGCCCCGACGGCACCGGCGAGCTCGCCGACCAGATGGCCGCCGCCGACGAGCGCGTGCACGTGCTGCACCGCACCGAGAAGGCCGGCCTCGGCGCCGCCTACGTCGCCGGCTTCGGCTGGGCCCTGGAGCGCGACTACGGCGTCATCGTCGAGATGGACGCCGACGGTTCGCACGGGCCCGAGGACCTGCCCCGCCTGCTCGACGCCCTCACCGACGCCGACCTCGTGCTCGGCTCCCGCTACGTGCCCGGCGGCCGCGTGGTCAACTGGCCCAAGTACCGCGAGCTCATCTCCCGCGGCGGCGGCCTCTACTCCCGCCTCGCGCTGGGCGCCAAGATCCGCGACATCACCGGCGGCTTCAAGGCCTTCCGCCGCGAGGTCCTCGAGAAGATCAACATCCAGTCGGTGGCCTCGCAGGGCTACTGCTTCCAGATCGACCTGACCTGGCGCACCATCGAGGCCGGCTTCGAGGTCGTCGAGGTGCCCATCACCTTCACCGAGCGCGCCATCGGCCAGTCCAAGATGAGCGGCAACATCGTGCGCGAGGCCCTGTGGCGCGTCACCAAGTGGGGCGCCCGCCGCCGCCTTGAGCAGGTCGGCCTCATCAAGCGCTGACCACGCGGTCCCGGGCCGACCGCCCAGGCCGAGTCTGTCGGTGGCGTGGCCGGCCGACGGCATCAAGCGCTAGCTCGGTCCTCAGACACGAGATCACCCCCTGGCCGCGGCGGCCAGGGGGTGATCTTTACTTCGTGGCGGGCTCGGAGTGGATCCCTCGCGTCCGGTGTCGACCGGGCGGTGGGGCGGATGCGGTCGGTGGCCTCGTGCGGGGACCACCCGCGCCGCGGTCCGCCCGTCGCTCAGGCGGTGCGGGTGCGGCGGCCCTTGAGCTCCTCGAGGCGCTCGGTGAGCAGTTCCTCCAGCTCCGGGATGCTGCGACGCTCCAGCAGCATGTCCCAGTGCGTGCGCGGGGCCTTGATCTTCTTCTGCTCCGGCTCGTTGCCGTCCATGATCTTCGACTCAAGGCCGTGCAGTCGGCACTCCCAGACCGGCGGGATCTCGGCGTCGTCGGAGAACGGCACCTCGAAGTCGTGCCCCTTCGGGCACGCGTACCGCACCGACCGGCGCGGCGCGAGGTCGTGGTTGCGGTCGGTCTCGTAGCTGACCGCACCGAGCCGGCTACCACGCAGAACGCGGTCGGCCATGACGGTGTCCTTTCGCTCGGCTCGGGGCTTGACGCCCCGGGTTGTGCTTACCGAGTGCAACGACGGGACTGGTCCAATCGTTCCCCGGTGAGGGGTTTCGGCACCCAGGGTGACGTCGTTCACGTGTCAACCAGAGTGTCCCGTCTCAGGGATGCAATCGGTCGGACGTCGTGACGCGTTATCCAGCCACCGAGTGCAACTATCACTCGTTCAGCCTAGTCCGAGCCGCATTCCGCCGACTCGGCCGGCCAGCTGACTGCATTCCGCAACCAAGCGTGCCGGCAAGACCATCAATGAGTGACATTTTTCCCGTCTTCTGATGACAGAGCGTAGCATATGTGGCCAACGCTAAGCGGTTACTGGCCCGTGACGACGCCCGGAACCTGCCCGAACGACAGCGCCACGACGCGCGAACGCGCACAAACGCGCATCCCAACCCGCCTCGCACCGGCGTCCATGGTGGCGCAGCGGCCGCGGGCATACCGCTCGAGTCTGCGCCCGAGACCCCGGGCACTGCCAGGGCCGAAGTGCTCCACGCCGAGCGCCTCCCGCCTCGACCACTGCCGATCACTCTGATCGCCCTGGTCGCCGCCAGTCCGCAGGGCCTCCGCGTTGAGCACCTCCCGCCGCCACGCTGCATCGATCACCGCGAGTACCCGCCCTTCGCTGTCCGTCAAACCCGAACGCCGGCCCTGGAGTCGGCTGTCACATCGCGCTGTAAGACCCTTTCGCGGTTTCAGGTCTTACATGCGCGGGAGGTGGTCAGGCCGGGCCGGGTTCGCCACGTCCAGCCTGGGGGCCGGCCCGCTGCCGCGCCCTCAGGTCAGGCTGAGCTGAGCGGGGGACACCGGCTCGGCGGCAAGCTCGCCGAGCCGGAAATGCCGGCGGCACAGCACCTGGTAGCGGACCTCGTCGGCGTGGTCGGTGTCGGCCACCAGCACGGTGTCGCCCTCGCGCAGCACCCGGCCGCCGCTGACCCGGGCATTGAACCGGCCCGGCAGACCGCACCAGCACAACACCTCCACCTGCACCGGGTTGAGCTCGTCGGCCAGCTCGAACAGCCGCCGCGCGCCGGGGAACATGCGGCTGCGGAAGTCGGTGGCGATGCCGAAGCAGTACACGTCCACCTGCGCGTCGTCGGCGAGCTCGGCCAGCTGCTCGACCTGCTCGGTGGACAGGAACTGGGCCTCGTCGACCACGAGGTAGTCCACCCGCTGCCCCTCGGCCCACCGCGACCGGACCAGCCGGCGCAGGTCGTCGCCGTCGGCGACCTCGGTGGCCTGCCGGCTGATGCCGATCCGGCTGGAGATCTGCGGCCGGCCCGAGCGGTCGTGGCGGACCAGCACCAGGCCGTGGCGGCCCTGGCGGGCCTGGTTGTGGTCGATCTGCAGGGCCAGCGTGGACTTCCCGCAGTCCATCGGCCCGAAATACCAGCGGATCCGGCCGGTCTGCGGTGCGCAGCGGCGCGCACCCGCCGCGGGCACCGAGGACAGCGCGTCGGTGGCGTCGATGATCGATCCGGGTTCGCTCACGGCGGGTGACCCTAACGGGTGCGACACTGGCCCCGTGGACCGGCGTATCCACCGGGACGTTCGGGTCGACGGGGTCGTGCAGGGCGTCGGCTTCCGGCCCTACGTGCACGCCCTGGCCACCCGCCTGCGGCTGGCCGGGCGGGTCGGCAACGACGTCGCCGGCGTCTTCGTGGAAGTCGAAGGCGCGCCGGCCGATGTGGGCGAATTCCTGACGCTGCTGGAGCGTGACGCGCCGCCGCTGGCCCGCATCGAGCGCGTCCGCGTGAGCGAGTCGCCGCCGCGGGGGCTGTCCGGCTTCGAGATCGCCCTCAGCGACGCCCACGGTGTCCGCAACACCCTCGTGTCGGCCGACTCCGCGACGTGTGACGACCGCCTGCGCGAGCTGTTCGACCCGGCCGACCGCCGCTACCGGTACCCGTTCGTCAACTGCACCAACTGCGGCCCCCGCTTCACCATCGTCCGCGACGTCCCCTACGACCGGCCGCTGACGACGATGGCCGGCTTTCCGATGTGCGGGCCGTGCCGGGCGGAGTACGACGATCCCCGCGACCGCCGGTTCCACGCCCAACCCACCTGCTGCCCCGACTGTGGCCCGAGTCTGACGCTGGGCGAGGCCTCGGACCCCATCGCCGAGGCGGTTCGGCGGCTGCGGCGCGGGGAGGTGCTCGCGATCAAGGGCCTCGGCGGCTACCACCTGGCGGTCGTGGCATCCCATCCGACGGCGGCGGCTGAGCTGCGGGCCCGAAAGCACCGTGAGGACAAGCCGTTCGCCGTCATGTGTACGGACGTGGAGCAGGCCCGGGAGCTGTGTGCGGTCGACGAGCAGTCGCTCCGCGACCTGACGAGCCATCGGCGGCCGATCGTGCTCATGCCGCGGCTGGCCGATGCCCCAGTGGCCCAGGCGGTGGCACCAGGGAACCGGCATCTGGGGCTGATGCTGCCGTACACGCCGCTGCATCACCTGCTGCTCCGTGACCTGGCCGAACCGATGGTGCTGACCAGCGGCAACCTGTCCGAAGAGCCGATCGCCTACCGCGACCCGACGCCACTGGCCGGCATCGCCGACGCGGTGCTCGACCACAATCGGCCCATCCACATCCGCGCCGACGACTCCGTCGTCCGAGCCGGCGCGCTGCTGCGCCGCTCCCGTGGCTACGCGCCGGAGCCGGTGCCGCTGGCCCGCCGCTGCCGTCAGCCGGTGCTGGCCTGCGGCGCGGAGCTGAAGAACACGTTCTGCCTGGCCAAGGACGACCACGCCTTCGTCTCCCACCACATCGGCGACCTGGAGAACCTGGAGACCTACCGGTCGTTCACCGAGGGCATCGAACACTTCTCCCGCCTGTTCGAGATCACGCCGCGGGTGGTGGCCCACGACCTGCATCCCGACTACCTGTCCACCAAGTACGCGCTCGGGCTGGACGGGGTGGAGCTCGTCGGCGTGCAGCACCACCATGCGCACATCGCCTCGTGCCTGGCCGACAACCGTGAGGCCGGGCCGGTGATCGGGGTGGCCTTCGACGGCACCGGCTACGGCCCCGACGGCACCATCTGGGGCGGCGAGTTTCTACTCGCCTCCCTCGACGACTTTGAGCGGATCGGGCATCTGGCCGCCGTGCCCATGCCCGGTGGCGCCGCCGCGATCCGTCAGCCGTGGCGCATGGCCGCTGCTTACCTGGGCACCGAGATCCGCGGCTGGCATCCGGACTGGGAAACCGTGGTATCCATGGCACGCAAGGGAATCAACTCGCCGCTCACCTCCAGCGCCGGTCGCCTGTTCGACGCCGCCGCCGCGCTGCTCGGCGTCCGCGACGAGATCAACTACGAGGGTCAGGCCGCCGTCGAGCTCGAACAGCTTGCCGATCCCACCATCACTGATGCCTACCCGGTCCGCATCGATGAGCTGATCGTGCAAGGCGTTGACCTGCTGCGGGCCATCCTCGACGACCGCGGCACACCCCGCCCCGTGATGGCCGCCCGCTTCCACAACGGCGTCGCCGCCGCCATCCTCGACGGCTGTCAGCAGGCCCGTGATCGCAGCGGGTTGAGCACCGTGGCGTTGTCGGGCGGGGTCTTCCAGAACGTGCTGCTCCACACCCGGGCGGTGAACCTGTTGGCCGACAACGGCTTCCGGGTGCTCACCCATCGGCGTGTGCCCACGAACGACGGCGGCATCAGCCTTGGCCAGGCCGCCATCAGTGCCTGTCGCTGACCGCCTCCAGGGCCGCCAAGCCGTTGTCGAAGGCAGTCCGGTTCTTTCAGAGCGTCTGGATCGTGGCAGGCGTGGCGAATATATAGATCGGCCGAGCCCAGGACGTCGCGGCCTTCCTGTCCCACGGCACGCGCCCGAACCCCAATCCGGACCTGTACAGGGTGTGTCATAATCACATGCAAAGATCCAAGTTAGGGCTATCGTGATCCCGAGACATCGGAGGACGATATGGGCGAGATTTCGTTGGATGACTTGCTTCTCCGACAGGAACAAGCCACTCAATCATCGAGGGTTACCATCGAATCGATTCCAGACGATTTGGATCATGTCAAGGTCACGCCATATTCGGTAACCCCGGGATGTCACTGTGTCGATTCACTGGTGTTGCCCAAGAGTAGTGTCATGCGAATAACGGAGACCGGGGACACGCATGTCTGCTGCGGCAAGCAACTTGTTGTCGTCGAGGTGGAATTCGCCGAACCGGTGGTGGCGGACATTCTGCGACAGTTGACCGATCGCGCGAATGAGCGGGGAGTGTCCGCCGTCAGTGGTGGGATGCCGTATGCGCCGCCCTCGGTGCGGTTCATGGCAAGCGATTCGAGCAACTTGGGGACGGCGAGAATTCAGGCTCCACCAAACATTAGCACTGGTTTGGCCGGCACGGGTGCATGGCCGGACCCGGGTTGCGCAATCGCGTTGGCGACCTGCCTGCGTTATGGCTGCGATCCGCGCGATCAGCGTTGCCAGTGTGAATGCTCAAGTGCGTATTCCGTCTGCATGGGCTGGGGTCCGATCCGATGTGATATGTATCCACCCTATTACGGACGGTGATGCAGGCCCTCGATGCCATCCCGGCGTTGATCAGAGTAGGAGGGCGGCGTGGCGGAGGGCGAGGGCGAGAACGGCGGCGCCGGCGGGGGTGACGGGCTCGGAGCGCAGGAAGCGCGAGACGGCGTCGGGGGTGAACGGCGCGGCGTCGGGCAGGGAGTCGACGACGGAGACGGTGAGGATGCTGGCGGAGAGGGGCAACGGGTCGAGGCCGACGCCGAGGTAGAAAGAACTACCGTCGAACAGGTGCGGCAGGTCGGCGCCGGCGGGCGGTAACTGGCCGGTGGGAGGGGCGAAGTAGCCGTCTCGGCTCACGAGCAGGGTCTGCACGTCCGGGATGACCGACCGGCCACACAGGTCGAAAGGATCGCCGAGGCGGTCCCGGAAAGCGGTGCCGCCGCCGCAGAACTCGTGGGCCAGGGCCTCGGCGGTGTCGAGCCGGTCGAACAGACTGCCTGGTCCGAAGGTCAACTGCGGGCCGGCGACGGTCAACAGCCGGTAGCAGGAGCGGTTTTCCACAGGCTCGACGGACGCGATGGCGGCGCTGTAGGTCACGAAGCCGAAAGGCAGGAAATCCGGGGCGGGCACGGAGAACGGCGGGGAAGCGGCCCATGACAAGCGCAGATCGGCGGCCGGCACAGGCGAGGACGGCACGGACAACGCCAGGAAAGGCGAGCCCGGCACCAGCCGTGACGCGGGATAACGCTGGGCGGCCAGCAACGACAGCGCCCCGCGGGACTGGTCGAGCAGCCGTCGAACGGCGATCCACTGTTCTACCGGCACGGCCACGACGAGCAGTCTGTCAGAGATCGTCCACGCCGACGGCGGCCAGTAGCTCCAACGGCAGCTCCCGATCCCCCTGCCCAAGGGCCAACCCCACCCACCGACCGGACCCCGGCGGACGCCACACGTGCATGCTGCCGGCCAGGTTGCACAGGGTTTCGAACGGCTCGGCGACCGGCCCGTCGGCCTCAAGACAAGGGGCGAGCGACACCGCGGCAGATGAGCCCCATCGGGCAGTCAGAAGGGTGGCCAACGAGTCGAGCTCGGCCTGAAACGCCCGGCGGGCGGCCGCCTGCGGCGAGTCCCGGCTGGCCCGAAGCACGACCAGATGGTGCGACGGACCGCTGGAGTCGCCGCCGACAACCCGCGGCGCGGCGGGAAACGGTCGGGCGACCAACGCCTCAACGGCCGCCAGGTGCAGCACCAAGGCGCTCACCGGCGTTCGAGCTCCTCGGCCCGGCGGATGTCCTTGGGACGACCGACCGCACGACGCATGAGCACGAGGTCGTCGCGGCGCAGGTAGTGCACCACCAGACCGTCCACATCGGACACAGACAGGGCCCGTTCGAGGAACGAGCCCACGTCCAGCGACCCCCACGGCAGCGCCGGCGTGCAGAGATCACCACTGGCGGACACTGACGAGAACTGGACCTTGGGCAGTGCGAACGCCGCCGGAGCCAACGCGACGGGCCGCAGATCGTCGTCGACCACCGAAGCGCCGACCGACGAGAACGCGGCAACCAGAGCCGGCGCCTGAGCGGGGGAGCCGTCCCACAACAGGTCGAGGTCCCCGGTCAGCTCGACAGAGCCGTGCAGGATGCCGGCGACCTGCCCGATCACCACGACCCGCGCCCCGGCGGCATGCACGGCCCGCAGCAGCGGGAACGGGTCGAAGCCGACCGCGCTGTCGGTGGCGATGGTGCCGGCCACGTCGTCGGCGTCGTCATGGCCCAGACCGGTGGCCGGGCGGTCAAGGGTCACTGCGCCGGTTCGCGCCACCGCGTCCCGCAACAAGTCCAAGGGGCTCATCCGATCATGCAACATCACCGGCGAACCCCACCGCACCCGGTTTTGCGGTGCCATCCTCGACCGATGCGGCGGATGTGGCGGATCCTGCTCGGCCTGGGCCTGCCCGTCCTCTACGCGGGCCTGGTGCTGGCCTACGCGTGGAACCTGGTCGACGGCCCGCCCGAACTGGTCAGGGCGGTGCTGGGCATCGCGATCATCCTCGCGGTCCTGCTGACCGGCTTCGCGTTCATCGTCTTCACCGCCGCATCCGGCTTCGCCATCAGCATCGCCCTGGCCATCGTCGCCGGCATTGCCCTGTTCGGCACGGGCGTGGCCGGCCTCGACGAGCTGGTCCTGCACGAACGCGGCCACGACGTCACGTGCACGGTCACCGGCGTCACCGAAACCTCCATCGGCTACGCCCCGGCCGAGCACTACGCGCTGAACTGCGACGGCGGCCACCCCACCGACTACACCAGCGGCAGCGACGACCTCACGGTCGGCCAGCAGGTCGAGATCCGCTACGACCCGACCGGCACCGCCGACACCACGCTGTCCAGCAACGCCGCCGACGGCCACGTCCTGCTCACCATCGCCGCCGTGGCCCTCGCCCTGTTCCTGTTCACGGGAGCAGTGACAGCCAGTCGTACCAGTCGGCCAAGCCGTCCCCGGTCCGAGCCGACACCTGGAACACCGGGGCGTGCGGATTGACCTGGCGCAGGCAGCGCAGGAAGCGGTCGACCGAGAAGTCCAGGTACGGCAGCAGATCCACCTTGTTCAGCAACACGACATCGCCGGTACGCACCAGATGCGGGTACTTCAGCGGCTTGTCCTCGCCCTCGGTCACCGAAAGGATCACCACCCGCCCGGTCTCGCCCAGGTCGAACAGCGCCGGGCAGACCAGGTTGCCGACGTTCTCCACGAACACCACCGACCCGGCCACCGGGTCGAGCTCGGCCAGCGCCTTGCGGACCATCACCGCGTCCAGGTGACACCCGGCCCCGGTGTTGACCTGCACCGCCGGCACACCAGTGGCCCGGATCCGGTCGGCGTCGAACGCGGTCTCCTGGTCGCCCTCGATCACCGAGCACGGCACGCCCAGCTCCCGCACGGTCCGCTCCAGCAGCGTGGTCTTGCCGGAACCGGGGGAGCTCATCAGGTTGTAGGCCCGCACGTCGATGCCGGCCAGCCACTCCCGCACGTGGGCGGCCAGGTGGTCGTTGCGGGCCAGCAGCCGCTCCTCCAGGTTGATCACCGTGCCGTGGGAGTGGTCCTCACACCCGCACGTCGCGCACATCGGGCTCCACCTCCACAGCTTTGATCAACAACTCGGTACCGACGAGCACCTCGACGTCGCTGGACCCGCACGGGCACAACAGGATCGGGTCGTCGGTGGCGAACTCCACGGCACAGTCCCGGCAGCGCGCCCGCCCGCCGGGCTCCACGATCTCCAGCCGCGCGCCGGCCACCGACGTCCCGGCCACGACCAGGTCGAAGCAGAACCGCACGGAGTCGACCACGACCCCGGACAACTTGCCGATCTCCAGCCGCACCATCACCACCCGGCGCGAGCCCAGGCGCGCGGTGATCGCCTCGACGACGCCCTGGGTCAGCGACAGCTCGTGCATGTCAGCAGATCCGGGGCAGGGGATCGCCGACGAGCATGTCCACGATCCGGGTCCCGCCGAACGCCGTGTTGAGCAGCACCATGCCCGGCTGCTCGGCCGAGACCCGCCCGATGATCGCCGCCTCCGCGCCCAACGGGTGCCGCCGCAGCGCCGCCAGCGCGGAAGAAGCCTGGTCACCGGCGACGGCCGCGACGAACCGGCCCTCGCACGCCACGTACAGCGGATCGATGCCCAGCAGCTCTGAGGCGCCGCGAACCTCGGCCCGCACCGGGATGGCGTTCTCGTCGACCACCACCGACACCTGCGCGTCGACGGCGATCTCGTTGAGGATCGTCGCGACCCCGCCGCGTGTGGCGTCCCGCATCGCGTGCACACCGCCGCACGCCGCCAGCAGCTCGGCGATCAGCCCGTTCAACGGGGCGGTGTCGGAGACCAGGTCGGCTTCGATGTCGAGCTCGCCGCGAGCCAGCATGATGGTCACGCCGTGCTCGCCGACCGGCCCGGAAACCAAGATCGCATCTCCGGGCTGAACTGCCGAAACACCAAAGTCGGAAGTACCTTCCACGATGCCGATGCCGGCCGTGTTGATGAAGCAGCCGTCGGCCTTGCCGCGCTGCACGACCTTGGTGTCGCCGGTGACGATCGTGACGCCGGCCCGGTCGGCCGCGGCCCGCATCGAGGCCACGATCCGGGTCAGGTCGGCGATCGGAAAGCCCTCCTCCAGGATGAACCCGCAGGTCAGGTACAGCGGCGTCGCCCCGGACACGGCCAGGTCGTTCACGGTGCCGTTGACCGCCAGATCCCCGATGTCCCCGCCGGGAAAGAACAGCGGCGACACGACATAGGAATCCGTGGTCAGCGCCAGCCGCGCGTCGCCGACCCGCAGCCGGGCGGAGTCCTCCAGCGGCGCCAGCAGCGGATTGCCGAACCCCGCCAGGAACACCGCCTCGATCAGGGTGTGGGTGGCCTTGCCGCCGGCGCCGTGCGACAGCGTGATCCGCTCTTCCCGCACCTTGGCCGGCCGCCGCCGCTGGCGTTCGATCCGGTCCAGCACCTGCTGCTCGCGGTCGATCATCCGATCGTCACCTCCTGCACGCGCTGCCGGCTGAACCGGCCGAAGTTGTAGTACGCGGCGCAGGCGCCCTCGGGCGAGACCATGCAGGTGCCGATCGGCGTCTCCGGCGTGCAGGCGGTGCCGAACACCTTGCACTCCCACGGTTTCAGCACGCCCTTGAGCACCTCGCCGCACTGGCAGGCCTTCGGATCGGCCACCCGCACCCCGGGCACCGAGAACCGGGTCTCGGCGTCGAACCGGGCATAGGCGTCACGGATGCGCAGCGCCGAGTGGGAGATGAAGCCCAGGCCGCGCCACTCGAAGTACGGCCGCAGCTGCATGGTCTGGTTGATCACCCGCAGCGCCACCGGGTTGCCCTGCCACGGCACCACCCGCGAGTACTGGTTCTCCACCTCGGAGCGGCCCTCGTGCAGCTGGAGCATGAGCATGTAGATCGACTGGAGGATGTCCAGCGGCTCGAACCCGGCCACCACCACCGGCTTTCCGTAGGAAGCGGCGATGAACTCGTACGGGCGGCAGCCGATCACCGTGGACACGTGCCCAGGCCCGATGAAGCCGTCCAGCCGCAGGTCAGGGGAGTCCAGGATGGCCTTGATGGCCGGGATGATCGTCACGTGGTTGCAGAACACCGAGAAGTTCTCCAGCCCCTCGGCGGCCGCCCGCAGCACCGTCATCGCGGTGGACGGCGCGGTCGTCTCGAACCCGATGGCCATGAACACCACCTGCCGGTCCGGGTTCTGCCGGGCCAGCTTCAGCGAGTCCAGCGGCGAGTACACCATGCGGATGCTGGTGCCCTCGGCGTTGGAGTCGAAGAAGTTCCCGCCGCTGCCCGGCACCCGCATCATGTCCCCGAACGAGGTCATCAGCACGTCGGGACGGCGGGCGATGTGGATGGCGTCGTCGACCCGGCCCATCGGGATCACGCACACCGGGCAGCCCGGCCCGTGCACCAGCTGCACCTGCTCGGGCAGGTAGTCCTCGAGTCCGTGCTTGTAGATGGTGTGGGTGTGGCCGCCGCAGACCTCCATGAACTTGTAACGACGGCCCGGCGCGCACAACCCGGCGATCTTCGAGGCCAGCGCCCGTGCCTTCTCGGCGTCACGGAACTCGTCGACGAAACGCACGGCTCACTCCTCGATCCGGGAGGCGGCCAGCGCGGCCATCTCGTCCTCGTAGGCCTTGCCGATGGACTCCAGGAACTCCATCGCCGCCCGCGCCTCGCCCTCGTCGATCTTGGACAGCGCGAAGCCGACGTGGATGAGCACCCAGTCGCCCGGCGCCACGTCCTCGCCCTCCAGCAGGCCGATGTTGATGGCCCGCTTCACCCCGGACACGTCCACCTTGGCCAGGTCGGGCCGGTCGGCGAGGATCTCGATGACCTCACCGGGAATGCCAAGGCACATCACACACCTCCACGAGTTCGAGCACCGCCCGCACGGCCGCGTCGACCGCGGCCGCGACCGGTGGGGACAGTCCGATGTGGTCGGTCACGCTGGCCGGCTCGCAGCCCACCAGCAGCACCCGCGGACACGAGCCGCCGAGCATCGCCAGCAGCTGCATCACGACGTCGGGCTGCATGCCATGGGCGTCGATAGCGCCGGCAGGTTCACTGACAGGGTCGAGTTCGACGACGTACACCGTGCCGGGGACGTCGCCGCGGGAGGTGGCGTCGACCAGGATCGTCGTGTCGTAGCCGTCGAGCAGGTCGAACGCCAGATGCAGCCCCGAGACGCCGTAGTCGCGGACCTGCACGCCTTCCGGCAGGTCCACAGTGGACAGACGCTTGGCCACCTCGACGCCGAAGCCGTCGTCGCCGAGGAAGATGTTGCCGACGCCCGCGATCAGCACGTTCACAGCGGCTCCACCTCCTCGGCCGAGAAGTAGCGGAACCGCCCGTAGGACGGGTCGAGGTCGCCGTCGATCGTCACGGCCACATGCAGGTCGCCGTCCACGTCGTGCAGCACGGCCTGCACGGTGGCTTCCCGCCCGCGCAGGAACATGTCCTGCGCGTCGGCCCGCCGCAGCCCCGGCCGCAGCCGCACCCGCGAACCCCGCGCCACCCGCACGCCGTCGACGATCACGCTGTCCGTGTCGGGATCCACACTCGAGTCGGCCCCCGGATCCCACCAGGGCTGCTCCTGCTCCGTGACCGACCGCAGGTAGCGGATCGTGCCGTGCAGGCGGTCCAGCAGCTCCGGCGGCATCGCGTCGACCCGGTCCACGATCGCCGCCGCCCGCGGATCGGTGGCCCGGGCCTGGCGTTTCTCCTCGTCGGTCAGGGCCATCGTGCGCAGGGTGAGGATCTCGTCGATCTCCAGGCCGTCGAACAGCTCGCCGGCGCTCTCCCGGGCGATGGACGGGTAGTCGTAGAGGATGATCGGCGAGGACAGCACGGTGTCGTCCGAACCGACCAGCACCGGCCACGTGCGCTCGCAGCGGCACTCGGCCACCGCCGGCTTGGCCCACTCCGGCGGGTCCACCATCGACACGAACCGCCCGCCCGTCACCGACATCATCGAGTGCGCGGCGATCAACGCATGCCGCAGTGCTTCATCTCTTCGGACCTCGTCACGGGAGGTCCCGGAGCACCCGGACACATTCGCCACGGTGACGGAAAGCCGCGACGCCCCGTACGGCCCCGGCAGGGCATCGGCACGCAGCGTGAGAGTCCCGGACAGCGGCCACCGCCGCCGCACCAGACGTACCGAATCCGACAGCTGCTCCTCCACGGAAGCGCCGTCGATCAGGAACGGCACGGTGTTGTCGCCGCCCAGCAGGTCGGCGAACCGCAGCACGGCGTCGACCTCCTGTTCCACGGCCTCGTCCCACGTCGTCCACTCCGTGCCGTCCACCACTGCCGACGGCACCTCGACGCCGTCGACGACGACCGTGCGGGCCTGGAGCTGCAAAAAACGCACCCGCACGTGCAGGGAGCTGTGCAGCGACGGCTCCACCAGCAGCTGCGTCACGGAGTTGGACGCCTCCTCGGGAAAGCCAGGCGGCATCAGCACACCGAACTGCCAGCGCAGCTGGTTCTTCACCGCCGACGCCCGATACGGGTAGAGCAGGTATCCCTCGTACAGCACGGCATCGGCGACCGCTCGGGCCTGCTCCAGGCTCACGGCGACGCCTCCTTCAGCAGCGCCCGGATGGCGTCGTCCCAGGTGGGGATGGCGTGCGCCGACTTGTAGCGCAGCATCGCGTCGATGGTGTCGCGGTCCAGCCGGATCCAGGAGCCGTGCGGGAAGTAGGCGTCCATGAGCTCCCGCCACACCGTCACCGGCATCCGGTACGTCGCCTGCTGGTGCCAGGGGATCGGATGGACCCAGAAGCCCTTGTCGCCCTTGGCGAACACTGTGCCGGAGAACAGCAGGACCATTGGCACCTCACCGCCGTCGAGGGCATGGAAGTACTTGCCGGCGGCCACCTCCAGGTCGTAGGTGCACGGCACCTCCAGCTCGACCTCGATGGCCCCGGTGAAACTGGGCACCATCACCGACGCGGCGGTGAACTGCATCGGCTTGAGCGTCTCGCCCCACCGCGACCGGTCCCCGAACAGGTAGGCCAGCAGCTCGGCCTCGTGCTCGGCGTAGTGCCGCAGCTGCGGCTCGATGCGGATCTGCACGCGCAGCGCGATCGCGTGCACGGCGGCCGCGTTGACCTCGGCGATGTGCAGCCGGAACACCAATGCGGGCCCCACGCCGTAGCGCAGGGGCCGCACGTCCAGGCACTCGAAGGCCAACTCAGCCATGAGCCCGCAGGTCCTCGAAGAAGGCGTCGATCTCCCGCCACGCTTCGGTGCCGCCGTCGAAGCCCTTCCAGTTCAGGCGCACCAGGCCGACCAGCCGGTAGCAGGCGTCGATCGGCACCAGGAAACCCTCGAACCGATCCCCGTCCACGTTCACCAGCAACGCCTCGACATCCGCCTCCAACTCGGCCAACACCGGGTTGTCGGTCACCAGCCGGTCCCACGACTCCAACGCCAGCAGGCACTCGGTCGCGCCGGCCGGGCTCGGGTAGAACGCCACCGGCGCGCCCCGCTCGGAGTTGGTGAACACGAACGCCATCCGCACCGGGATACCGGCCGACTCCCACCATGCCGCGCCGCCGGCCAGCTCCGGCAGGTGCACGTAGCGCTCGGGGATCGCCCGGTGCTTGCCGGCGGCGCCGTGCGTGAACAGCAGATAGCACGGCCGGCACGCGCACAGGATGGCCCGCGACTCCACGTTCACCACGTGCGAGTGCTCGGCGTCGACCGGGCGCGCGCACAGCTCGCACCGCTCCTCCGGCTCCGCCGGAGGAGGCCGCCGCGCGAAACGCCGCAGGCCACCTTGTTGCGCGACACGGGTCATGCCGGCACCGCCACCCGGATCGTGCCGTCAGAAGCCAACAGCGGCAACGGATCCAGATGCCCGTCGCCGCTGACCGCCCGACCGGCGGCCACCACGTCGTAGGAAGCCCCACACGACGGGCACGACAACAGCCGCCCGTCGAAATGCCCACCGGACAACGCCCCCTGACACCCCGCGCAGCGATCCCGGTACGCGTACAGGGTGCCGGCGGCGTTGCACACCACCGTCGCCTCGCCCCGAGCCCGTGCCGACGACACGGCCCCGGGCGCGACCATGTCGGCCTCGCCCAGCTCCACCCACGACGCCTTGTCCGCCGTCGCGAGCGGCAGCAGCGGCCGCCCACCCGGCCCGGTCGGCGCCGGCACGACGCCTTCCACGTCGATCCGCACGATCTCCGGCGCCGCGTGCTCGATGGCCTGTTCGATCGCCAGCTTCACGGTGACCATGGAGGAGGGGCAGCCGTCGCAGCTGCCCCCGAGGGCCAGCCGCAGCACCCCGTCGTCGGTGATCTCCACGAAACTGACGTCGCCCGCGTGCGACCCCAGGTACGGCCGCACGCCGTCCAACGCGTGCTGGACCCGCTGCTCGAGGCCGTGCGGGTGCAGGTCGTGCACCACCAGCACCCCCGACACCAGCGGATCGGCGGCCAGCCGCTCCAGCACCGGATCCGGCGTCAGCTCCACCACCCGTTCCAGCGCGGTCCCGTAGAACTCCACGACCGTGCGGACCAGCTCCTCGGCCCGCGCGGCCAGCGCCGGGTCGGACAGCGCCTCGAACTCGGCCAGCAGCCGCTCGACCCGGTCGCCCACCTCACCCGCGGACGCCATCGGTTCACGCGCCCATGAACGCGTGCGGGGTGTGCATCGTGTCGATCACCTTGCCGGTGGACAGGTTCATGTGGACCCCACACGGCAGGCACGGGTCGAAGCTGCGCACCGCGCGCATGATGTCGATGCCCTTGAAGTTCTCCTGGCTGTTCTCCTCGAAGATCGGCGTGTTCTGCACCGCGTCCTCGTACGGGCCGGGCGTGCCGAAGGAGTCACGGACGCTGCCGTTCCACGGCGTCGGCGGGTA
This sequence comes from Kutzneria chonburiensis, assembly GCF_028622115.1. Classification (NCBI taxonomy): domain Bacteria; kingdom Bacillati; phylum Actinomycetota; class Actinomycetes; order Pseudonocardiales; family Pseudonocardiaceae; genus Kutzneria; species Kutzneria chonburiensis. Next base: position 2,358,974 of record NZ_CP097263.1, on the reverse strand, counting down.
CGGGTGGTAGTTGGCGATCTTGCCGCCGCGGATGACCATGTGGTGCGACAGCACGCCCCGCACCGCCTCGGTGAACCCGCAGCTGATCGCCTCGTCCGGGACGGTGAACTTCTCCCACGTCTTGGTGTGGCCGCCGCGGATCTCGGCCAGCGCCTGCTCCACGAAGTGCAGCGCCAGCCCGGCGGAATAGGCCTGGAAGTAGGTGCGGGCCCGGTTGCGCTCCAGCGCGTTGCTCCACTGGGGAATCTTCCACTCGAAGTGCGCCTCGGGTTTGGTCGCGGTGCGCGGCAGGTCGATGCGGACAGAGTGCCCGGTGGCGTTCACGTACGGCGTGTGCACCAGATCGGCCAGCGCCGTCGTCCACAGCCGGGCGATCGGGCCGCCGCCGGTGTCCAGCGCCAGGTGGTCGGTGCCGTCGAACCAGCGCGGCGACATCGTCCACGAGTACTTGTCGTCGAAGTCCCGCTTGGCCGGCCGCGGGATGGTGTGCTGGTTCCACGGGTGCCGGCGGTCCACCGGGTTGCCCAGCGGATCGGCCGTCACGAACATCTCCTGGTCTTCCCAGTCCTCGTAGAACGAGGAGCCGAGCAGGATCCGGATACCCAGGTTGATGTCGACCAGCGACGTGGTCACCAGCTTGCCGTCCACGACCACACCGGGCGTGACGAACATCTTGCGGCCCCAGTCGGCCATGTTCCGGTAGGAGAAGTCGCAGAACGCCGGGTCGTTGAGCGACCCCCAGCAGCCCAGCAGCACGCGGCGGCGGCCGACCTCCTCGTAGCCGGGCAGCGCCTCGTAGAAGAAGTCGAACAGGTCGTCGTGCATCGGCACGACCCGCTTCATGAACTCCACGTACCGCATCAGCCGCGTGAGGTAGTCGGTGAACAGCTGCACCGTCGCGACCGTGCCGACCCCGCCCGGATACAGCGTGGACGGGTGCACGTGCCGGCCTTCCATCAGGCAGAACATCTCCCGCGTCGACCGGGACACCTGAAGCGCCTCGCGGTAGAACTCGCCCTCCAGCGGGTTGAGCGACCGCATGATGTCGCCGATGGTGCGGTAGCCGTGCTCGCCGGCATGTGCGGACTCGGTCCGGTCGGCCAGCTCCAGCACGCCCGGGTTGGTCTCGCGCACCATCCGCTCGCAGTAGTCCACCCCGACCAGGTTCTCCTGGAAGATGTTGTGGTCGAACATGTACTCGGCGGCCTCGCCCAGGTTGATGATCCACTCACCCAGGTGCGGCGGCCGCACCCCGTAGGCCATGTTCTGGTTGTAGACCGAGCAGGTGGCGTGGTTGTCGCCGCAGATGCCGCAGATGCGGCTGGTGATGAAGTGCGCGTCGCGCGGGTCCTTGCCCTTCATGAAGATGCTGTAGCCGCGGAACACCGACGAGGTGGAGTGGCACTCCACGACCCGTTTGGCCGCCCAGTCGATCTTCGTGTAGATGCCGAGGCTGCCCACGATCCGGGTGATCGGGTCCCACGACATCTCCACCAGGTTGTCAGCGGACGTGGTCATCGCGAGTCCCTCCTCAGCGCCAGGTCGAGGTGTAGCCGGTGTGCAGCTCCTTGCCTTTGGCCCGCCACTTGGGCTCGCGGTTGGCCTTGCGCAGCGTGATGCCGCGCAGCCGCCGGATCACCGACCCGTACGCGCCGCTGGCCGCGGCCGACACGCGTGCGCCGGGCGGCTCGTCCATGAACGGCATGAACTGGTCCGGGAAGCCGGGCATGGTGCAGCCGATGCAGATGCCGCCCACGTTGGGGCAGCCGCCGATGCCGTTGATCCAGCCCCGCTTGGGCACGTTGCACTTGACCACCGGGCCCCAGCAGCCGATCTTGACCAGGCAGCGCGGCGAGCCGTACTCGTCGGCGAACTGGCCCTGCTCGTAGTAGCCGGCCCGGTCGCAGCCCTCGTGCACGGTGTTGCCGAACAGCCACTGCGGCCGCAGCTGCTCGTCCAGCGGGATCATCGGCGCCTGCCCGGCGGCCAGGTAGAGCAGGTACAGGATGGTCTCGGACAGGTTGTCCGGGTGGATCGGGCAGCCGGGCACGCACACGATCGGGATGCCGGCCTTGGACTTCCAGTCCCAGCCCAGATAGTCCGGCACGCCCATGGCGCCGGTCGGGTTGCCGGCCATCGCGTGGATGCCGCCGTAGGCGGCGCACGTGCCCACGGCCAGCACGGCCAAGGCCTTGGGGGCCAAGCGGTCCAGCCACTCGCTGGTGGTCATCGGCTGGCCGGTGGCGGGGTCGTTGCCGAACCCGCACCAGTAGCCCTCCGACTTGATCGACTCGTTGGGGATCGATCCCTCCACCACGAGCACGAACGGCTCCAGCTCGCCGGCGTCGGCCTTGTGGAACCAGTCGATGAAGTTGTCCGCGCCCTGCACCGGACCGCACTCGAAGTCGATCAGCGGCCAGTGCACGGCGATCTTCGGCAGCCCCGGTAGGGCGCCGAGCACGATCTCCTCGATGGACGGCTGGGTCGCCGCGGTCAGCGCGACGGAGTCCCCGTCACAGCTCAGGCCGGCGTTGATCCAGAGAATATGGATGGGCTGCTCTTCCGTTGTGCTCACTGGTCATCACCCCTGAGCTGGTCGAGAACGAGTTCCCACAGCACGTGGTAGACGGTGGTCTGGGCCTCCTGCACCCGGTGCACGGAGGCCGACGGCACGGTGAACAGGTGGTCGATGCTGTCCAGCTCGGCCATCCGCCCGCCGCCGTAGCCGGCGATGCCCACCGTGAACAGCCCGCGCCGGCCCGCCTCGTCGAAGGCGGCCAGCAGATTGGCCGAGTTGCCGCTGGTGGACAGCCCCATCGCGATGTCGCCGGGCCGCGACAGCGCCGCGAGCTGCCGGGCGAACACCACGTCGAAGCCGATGTCGTTGGACAGCGCCGTCACCACGGCGATGTCGTTGGTCAGACAGAACGCCGGCAGCGGCCGCAGCCCGCCACCGGGGGACAGGAACAGGCCGGCGACCTCCTGCGCGTCGGTGGAGGAGCCGCCGTTGCCGAACGACAGCAGCCGCCCGCCGTCGGCGAACCGCTCGGCCATCTCCGTGGCGCAGCGCGCGATCCGGTCCCCATCGGCGGCCAGCACCTGCCGCCGCAGTGCGGTGATCTCCCGCGCCTTGGCCACCGTGGAGGCGCTGACCTGCGCCAGCACCGCGTCGAGATCGACCTTGTCGGCGTACAGGAAGGGATAGAGGGCTTCCACGTCGGTCATGCCGAACCCTCCTCGATGACGGCGATCGCCTCGCCGGCGTGCACGAGCACGGTGGCGCCGACCTGGGCGTCGACCAGGGCGACGCTGACCTCCTCCCGGCCCGACCCGGTGTCCACGACCGCGAGGTCGTCGGCCAGCAGCTCGACCACCGTGACTTCCACGGCGGTGTCGCCACAGGTGATGCAGCTGTTATCCGCACAGCCGCTTGAGTCACCCGATCCGGTGGTCATCGCAGCATCGCCGGCTCCAGGACTCCCGGCTGCTCGAAGAACACGTGCACCAGCTCCCACAGCACGTGGTACGTGGTGACGTGCACCTCCTTGACCACCCGCGGGTCGCCGGAGCGGGCCACCAGCACATGGTCGGCGGCCCGCTCGGCCACGACCCGGCCCCCGTCCCCGCCGACCAGCGCCACGGTCAGCATGCCCACGGCCCGCGCCTGCTCGAGGCCGCGCAGGATGTTGGGGCAGTCGCCGTCGACCGACAGCGCGAGCGCGATATCGGCGGGCTCGGCCAGGAACCGGATCTGGTGGGCGAAGACCTCGTCGATGCCGGCCCCGGTGGCCACGCCGGTCAGCGTGGCCACGTCCGAGGTCAGCGAGACGGCCGGCAGCGCCCGCTTGCCGACGATCACCGGGTGCACGAACTCCACGGCGACGTGCTGGGCGTCGGTGCAGGAGCCGCCGTTGCCGAACACCACGAGCTTGCCGCCGGCGTGGAAGCGCACGGCCATGGCGTGACAGGCGCGAGCGACGTCCTCGGCGTGCCCGGCCAGGTCGTCGACGGGGGCGGTGCGGCGTTCGAACAGCGCGCGCGGCGACGCGCTGCCGGGTGCCCGCGCCATGCGGGGTCACTTCCCTCGTGGTGGGAGGTAAAGCGGACAGTACTGTCCCACCCTAGAGCTGTTACCCAGATCACACAATGGGCTGTTGATTTTGGACGAAAGGTGTGATCACCGGCTCTGTTGCAGGGTGGCCGGCAGCTCGTTGCCGGCCGCGGTGATCGCCTTGCGCACGTTGACCAGCAGCAACAGCACCAGCCCGATGACGAAGAACGCGATCAGCGAGAAGATCGCCGACCGGTAGCTGCCGGTGTTCTGCAGCACCAGGCCGAACAGCAGCGGACCCAGCGCCGACGTGCCCGAGCTGGAGATCTCGAACAGGCTGAAGTACTCGGCCTCCTTGCCGGTCGGGATCATGCTGGCGAACATCGACCGCGACAGCGCCTGGCTGCCACCCAGCACCAGCGAGATCCCGATGGCCAGCAGGTAGAACTGCACCGGCTGGCCCGGTTCCAGGAAGTACGCCAGCGTGATCAGCACCGACCACACCACCAGCGACCCGGCCACCACCCGCTTGGCGCCCCAGCGCTGCGACAGCTTGCCCAGCAGCAGCGCCCCGCCGAACGAGGCGAACTGCACCAGCAGGATCGCCGACAGCAGGATGTTGTCCTTGAGCTGCAACTCGTTCTGCCCGTAGTCGGCGGCCAGCGTCGTGGTGGTGGCGATGCCGTCGTAGTAGACGAGATAGGCCAGCAGGAACAGCAGCGTCCACGGGTACAGCCGCAGATGCCGCAGCGTGTCCCCGAGCTCCTTGAAACCGGCCGTGATCGCCGAGCCGGCGGCCGGCGCGTGCTTGTCGGCCGTCATCGGCATCTTCCGCAGGATCACCGCCGGCACGATCATGAACGCCGCCCACCACACACCGGCGCTGCACAGCGACAGCCGGGCCAGCACCGAGCTGTCGTCGATCAGGAACGAGGCGACGAAGTTCAGCGCCAGCAACGAGCCGCCGCCCAGATAGCCCGCCGCCCAGCCGACCGAGGACACCGAGTCCCGCTCGTCCGGCCCGGCCAGCTCCGGCAGCAGCGAGTTGTAGACCACCCGCGCGCACTTGTAGGTCAGGAACGCCACCATGAACAGCGCCGACCCGAGGACCCAGTCGGTCAGCCCCACGAACACCATCGCCGCGCACGACAACGCGCCCAGATAGGCGAAGCCGAACAGCAGCTGCCGCTTGCGGCCGGTCCGGTCGGCGAACGCGCCGACGATCGGCATCAGCACGATCAGCAGCACCGAGCCCAGCGAGATGATGTAGGTGAACAGCGAGCCCGGCGCGATCGGGATGCCCAGCACGTGCAGCCGGCCGGTCTTGCCCACCGCGTGCTCGGCCACCGCCGGCAGATAGCGGCTCATGAACACCGCCAGCACCGTCGTCTCGAACACCTGCGCCGCCCAGCCGTAGCTGTACCAGCCGAAACGCAGCCGCTTGGTCGCCGGGTCGCCGGCCGCCCGTGTCGTGGCGTCAGTCATCGCTGCCTTCCGGCGTCGTCGTCGGGTGGAGCCGAACGGTATCGGTGATCATGGGCCGTCAGCCATGTGGGTCACCAAGTTGTGACAGCACCGCAGCCGACCTACGTTCTGTCCCGTGATCACCCGATCGCCGCTGGTCATCGCGGCCGTACTGACCGTGCTCGCGGGCACGGCCGGCATCGCCGCGGCCGACCCCAGCAAGCAGGACTGGGCCCGGCTGCGGATGTGCGAGTCCACCGACTCCTACACCGCCGTCTCGGCCGACGGGAAGTACTTCGGCGCCTACCAGTTCGACCTGCCCACCTGGGCCAGCGTCGGCGGCGCCGGCCTGCCCAGCCAGGCCACCCCGGCCGAGCAGGACTACCGCGCCCTGTATCTGTACCGGATGCGCGGCTGGCAGCCGTGGGAGTGTGGCGACAAGCTCGGCCTGACCCCCGACCACGACGCCGCCTCCCGCCGCGTGCCCACCACCGCCGACGCCGCCTACATCGCCGTGCCGATCTGGCCCGGCAAGGTCTTCCTCGCCGGCGACTGCGCTCCCGGCCTGGCCACCTGGCAACACCGCATGGCGACTTTCGGCTACGTCTTCGGCACCCCCGGCTGCTACGACGGCGCCACCCGCCAGGCCGTCCGCGACCTCCAGGCCGCCAACGACATCGCCGTCACCGGCCAACTAGGCCGCCTCACCTGGAACGCCGCCTGGCTAGGCCACCCACCCCTAGGCTCTCACCCTCAGTAACCACCCCCAAGTTCGGAACGGACCTTTCCCAAACTCCGAGTTGAGGAATGGTCCGTTCCGAACTTCACATCAGGCTGGCCACTGGGAACGGGATCGCAGAACGTCACGGAGCAGGTCGGGCCGGTCGGTGACGAGGCCGTCCACGCCCAGGTCCAGCAGCGAGGTCATCTCGGCCTCGGTGTCGACCGTCCACACATGCACCTCAAGGCCCACCCGGTGCGCGCGGTCCACGAACCGCCGGTCCACCACCCGCAGCGGCCCCTGCCGCACCGGCACCTGCGCCATCTGACCGGCCACGAACCGACCCGTGCCCAACCACGGCCACCGCCCCGACGCCCACAGCGCACCCACGGTCAACGGCCCCATCGACGTCACCAACTTGTCGCCCGCGACCTTCCGCAGCCGAGCCAGCCGGGCGTCGGAGAACGAGGCCAGGCACACCCGGTCCCAGGCGTTGCACCGCTCCAGCACCCGCAACACCGGCCCGGCCGCGTTGTCGGCCTTCACGTCCACGTTGAGCAGCGCCGTCGGCAGCTCCTCCAGCACGTGCTCCAGCCGCGGGATCGCCTCCCGCCCGCCGACCAGCGCCTTGCCGACCTCCGACCACGGCAGCTGGTTGATCACCCCGTGCCGGTCGGTCGTCCGGTCCAGCACGTCGTCGTGCTGCACCACGACCACCCCGTCCGTGGTGGCCTGCACGTCGGTCTCGATGTACCGGTAGCCCTCCTCGATCGCCCGCCGGAACGAGCTCAGCGAGTTCTCCATGCCGGCAAGGTCGCCGACATGCCAGCCGCGGTGCGCCAACGCCCGCGGATACGGCCCGTCGGCCAGGTAGGGATGTCCACTTCGCACACTGCGCAGTCTGCCGCAGCGGCGTGGCGCTTTCGGTGGACGTCAGGTGTACGGATAACCTCGCCGCCCATGGAGGTCACCAGCACCCGGCGACGGGAGGCGACTCGACACTGCGCGTGGTGCGGCCAACGGCTGCCCGCGGACGGCCAGTTCGGACGACGCCGCCAGTACTGCGCCCAGACCTGCCGGCAGCGCGCCTACGAGCGCCGCAGCGCCGTGCAGCGCGGCGGCCTGCCCGAGGACGCCGTCGTGCTGTCCAGCACCGAGCTGGCCAACCTCCAGGACCGCTTGTTCCAGCTCCGCTGCGCCGCCGAGGACATCGCGACCGCGGCCGCCGACGGGGCGCAACCGGACGAACTGCACTCGATGGCGCGGGCACTGCTGGGCACCGCCACCGGGTTGGAACGCCTACGGTGACCGGGACGGACTTGCCCAGTGACCGGTGAACCGACAACTATGGCGCCGGGTGGCAAGGAGGAGCTGGTGGCGGACCACGGCGCCGTGCACAACCACGTCCTGCGCTGGGCGGACGTCGGATTCGGGGTCACGGACCTGCACGGCAAGTTGAGCTGGGCGAACCCGGCGCTGGGCACGCTCATCGGCGTGCCCGCCGACCAGGCGCTGGGGCGGTCCCTGCCGGCCCTCCTGCCGGGCGCCCCCGAGATGCCCGATCCCGGCATGGTCGTGCAGGCCGCCGGCCCGGAGGGCGACGAGCACCGCTGGCTGGAGATCAGCTGCACCGCGCTGCCCGGCGGCGACGAGCTGCTGTACCGGATCATGGACATCACCTCGTGGCGCGACCGCGAGCTGGAGGCCACCCAGCAGGCCAACGCGCTGCGCCGGGCCCAGGTGCTGGGCCGCATGGGCAACTGGGAGTGGGACATCACCACCGACCGCGTGCTGTGGTCGGACGCCCTGCTGGAGATGTTCGGCCTGGAACCCGGCACCGAACTGGACTTCGCCGGCTACATGGCCAAGGTGCACGCCGACGACCAGGAGATGATCGCCACCAGCCTGGCCGTGGCGCGGGAGAACGGCGACCGGTTCGCCTTCTCCCACCGCATGCTGGTCGGCGTCGACAACGAGCGCTTCTTCGAGTGCTTCGGCGAGGTCATCTGCGACGAGGACGGCACGCCGGTGCGCATGATGGGCACCTGCCACGACGTCACCCAGGACCGCCGCCTACAGGACGAGCTGCGCCAGTTGGCCGAGGAGGACCCGCTCACCGGCCTGCCCAACCGCCGCGCGCTCACCCGTGAGCTGGAGCGGCAGCTGGCCGCCGGCGGCACCGGGTCGCTGCTGCTGCTCGACCTGGACAACTTCAAGGACGTCAACGACCTGCGCGGGCACGCCGTCGGCGACCGCCTGATGCGCACCATGGCCGCCGCCCTGCGCGAACGCCTCGACGACGGCCAGCTGCTGGGCCGGCTCGGCGGCGACGAGTTCGCGGTGGTGCTGCCCGGCTGCGAGGAGTCCGACGCCGCCGAGGTCGCCGCCCGCCTGCGTGACGCCGTCGCCGGCCTGCCGCTGGTCGCCGGGGGAGCGACGACCCGGATGACCGTGAGCACCGGCGTCGCCGGCTTCACCTCCGGTGAAGGCTGGGAAGCGGTGCTGGCCAACGCCGACCTCGCCCTGTACGCGTCCAAGGCGGCCGGCCGCAACCGCGTCACCGTCTACGACCCCGGCCACTACGCCGACACCGCCAAGCGCGTCTCCGTGCAGGATCGCCTGCGCAAGGCCCTCGAACACGGCGACCTGGCCCTGCACGCCATGCCCATCGTCGCCCTGTCCTCGGGCCGGACCCTGGGCTACGAGCTGCTGCTGCGCCTGGAGGACGGCCAGCTCCCGCTGCTCGGCCCGGCCGACTTCCTGCCCGCCGCCGAACGCAGCGACCTCGTGCTGGAGATCGACCGCTGGGTGTTCGGCAAGGCCATCGACACCCTGGTCGCCCACCCCGACCCCAACCTGCGCTTCGACGTCAACGTCTCCGGGCGAACCCTGGAGGACGAGGACTTCGCCGACTTCGTGCTGGACCGGCTCGCCTCCTCCGGCGTCGCCCCGGGCCGGCTCGGCTTCGAGATCACCGAGACCGCGGCCGTCACCAACCTCGACGCCGCCCGCAGCCTCGCCCACCAGGTCCGCGCCACCGGCTGCCGGATCGCCCTGGACGACTTCGGCGCCGGCTTCGGCTCCTTCGTCCACCTCAAGCACCTGCCCATCACCGGCCTCAAGATCGACGGCGAGTTCGTGCGCGGCATCGACTCCGGCACCCGCGACGCCGTGCTGGTCTCCGGCATCCTGGAGATCGCCCGCGGCTTCGACCTGTCCGTGGTGGCCGAGTGGGTGGAGCGGCCGGCGCAGGTGGAGATGCTGTCCAAACTCGGCGTCTCGGTCGGCCAGGGTTTCCACCTGGGCAAGCCGAAACCGCTGGGCAGCGTGCTGAAGCGGCCGGATGGGGCCTTGTCCGGCGAGCTGCCGGCGGCCGACGATGGGCGTTCCTGAAACTGTTGTGAGAGAAGGATTTGCCCTGTGTCCGAGGACGTTCCCGTCAAGGGACTGCGTCGCGTCGAGCTGCGCAGCAACGACCCGGCCGGGTCGGCCGAGTACTACCGGAGCCTGTTCGGCTGGATCGTCATGTCGGCCGACGACGGCACCCTGAGATGCTGGGTCGGCGACCGGCTGGCCGCGCTGATCCGAAGACCCGCCGACTGGGAAACCCCCGGCTGGCACCCCGTCTTAGGCGGCCGGCCCACCGCGTTGCTGGCCGACCCCACCGGCGTCACCGCCACCCTCGACCCCGGTCGCGTGCGGCACGGACCGTGGGCCCCGGCGCCCCGCCACGGTGAGCCCTGCTGGCTCGAGCTGATGACCGCCGACACCACCGACGACTACTGGACCCGCCATCTGGCGTGGACCGTGCGGGCCGACAGCGACGTCAAACCGTTCGCCCTGTACGACGCCCCCGACGACACCGGCGCCCGTGCCATCGCCGGCCGGCTGCTCGTCGACACCGTCACCGCCGCCAACGTCGGGGCCGGCTGGATGTGCTACCTCGCCGCCACCGACATCACCCTGGTCACCGACACCGCAGTGGCCGGCGGTGCGACCCTGCTGATCGAGCCCCGCGAAGCCCCCACCGGCGTCATCGCCGCGTTCGCCGACCCGTACGGCACCGTCTGCACCCTGCTCGAAGACCCCGCCGGCTGGGGCGGCGCCTGGAGCTAGGCCTCTGCCAGCACCGGCCGGCGCTCCGGGATCCACGCCACCAGCGCCAGCCAGATCACCACCAGCACCCACGCCGCCTCCAGCACGGTGTACAGGGCGGACGACAGCAGAAATGCCGTCCCTGGCAGCAATTTGGCCGTCGCCGACAGCGCCCATACCTGAAGCAGCAGGGCCTGCGCCACGAACCCCTTGGACGTGACAAGGCCCAACCTGTCGCGCCCGAGCAACGTCACGGCCAGCACGATCGCCGCCGCCGGCAGCCACCCCCACGGGCTGCGCGCGAAATCCGCCAGATCCTGGTACGGCACCACGGCATGGATGCCCAGCCACACCGGCCAGCCGACAACCGCCAGCGCCAAGGCCTGCCACGGCCGCAGGCCGCTGCCGTCCTGGCCGGGTGTCGCCGGCTCCAACTGCCACGCGAACAGCGCCGTCACCGGGATCAGCAGCACCCACAGCACGAACATCAGCTCGGCCGCCACCAGCAGCGCCGACGCGGCGCCGTCAGTCAGGTTCGACTGCCCGAGCAGCCACGCGACCGGCGCAAGTCGACGATCCTCGATGGTGGCCGGCATCAGCAGACCCCACAACACCAGTGCCAGGGCCTGCGCCAGGAAGCAGACCGAGGTCCACCGGCCCAGCCGTCGCCGCCGCACCAGGCACAGCGCCATCGCCGTCGGCAGCAGCAGAATCAGGACCAGGCCGCCGTAGACGTAGATCTCCATCGCCCCGCCGTTGATCAGCTGCTGCGACTCCCACCAGCCCACCGCCGACACCACCGCGGCCAGCACTGCCCAGAACGGGCGTATCCCCATCACCACGCCATGATCCACTGCGCGAAGGGGCAGCGACGGTCCATTCGCCGAAGTTGCCGGCTACGCTAGGGCCACCTGACGTGCCGCACAGACAAGGTCGATGCCATGGGCACCCCCGGACCCACCGGGCGTGTGCTTCCGCCTGCCCGGTGACCACTGCGAACCATCTTTCTTCGCACTCACCAGGAGTTTCACCTTGCCGTGGTACACGGATTTCTTCACCGAACCGGCCAACACGTTCTGGCGTGGGGCCGTCGCGCAGGAGCAGACCGTCGCCGAGATCGACTTCGTGCTGGCTGTCACCGGGATCCAACCCGGGGCCCGCGTGCTGGACGTGCCGTGCGGCAGCGGCCGGCACAGCATCGAACTGGCCCGGCGCGGCTGTGACGTCACCGGCCTCGACGTCTCGACCGAGGCCATCACCCACGCCCGACAGTCCGAAGTGGACGTCGACTGGCGGCTGGCCGACTTCGCCGACCTGGCTTCGCACGGCCTGTCCGCGGACGTGGCCATCTGTATGGGCAACAGCTTCGGCTACCTCGACCACGCCGCCAACCAGCGGTTCCTGGCCGACCTCGCCGCGGCCGCGCCCACGCTCGTCATCGACTACGGCTGTGTCGCCGAGGCGATCCTGCCGCACCCGCCGGGGGAGATCACCATGTCCGCCGGCGGCGTCGACATGATCGCCGTCAACCACTACGACCCGGCCCAGGCCCGCCTGCTGATCGACTTCACCTTCACCATGGGGGAGCGGACCCAGCAGGCGACCTGCGTCCAGCACGTCTACACCGCTGGCGAGCTCAGCCGCATGCTCACCGCGGCCGGGTATCGGGAGGTCGACCTGTACGGCGACACCGACCGCACGGAGTTCCACCTCGGCAGTCACCGACTGCTGGCGGTCGCCCGCCGATGAGAAGCCGGGGTGCCGCGGCCTCGCGCCGCGGCACCCCACCCATCACACCCCGGTGAATTGCTTGATCCAGGCCCGGTACGGCTGGACCCGTGTGTAGAGCGTGTCCTGGTCACCGCACTTCAGGCCGCCCCGGCTGGTGACGCCGACCAGGCGACCGGTGGCCATGTTGAGCGCCGGCCCACCCGAGTCGCCGTAGCACGCGGTCGCCTTGTCCGTGCTGATCATGCACAGCTCGTGCACCGAGTCGAAGTTCAGACCCTCGCTTCGGCACTTCGCCGCCGGAGTCACCGTGGCATCCACCCGCTTCAACCGGTCCGAGCCGTCGTGTAGTCAGGCCAGGCGGGCCGGGAACCCGCCGGTGGACACCGGGCCCCAGCGCGTCGGCGTCACCCGGATCAGGCACTTGCCCTGCCGCGTCATCGCCGCCCGGTACTCGTCCCAGTCCGGGTGCTCACCGGAGATGCCGCGGAAGTACTCCACCAACGGCTCCAGCGCCTCCGGCAGGTCCAGCACCTCGGCCGTGCCCTCCACGTGCACGTACGGGCCGTCCCACTCGTCCGACAGCACACAGAACGACACCCTCGCGTCGCGGCGCGCGTTGTGCGCCTTGGCCCGCTCCGGGTAGGTCGACACCACGATCCGGCCCTCGCCGTCGACCCCGCAGGTCACGGGGGAGGACTGCGGGCTGCCGTCGGCCCGCATGGTGATGATGATCGCCCGGTGCCGGGTGCGCAGGAACTCCGTCAGCGCGGCACGGTCCACCGACTCGTTGGTCGCAACAGCCATGATCTAGACCCTAAGCCCGAATCTCGTTCGACGCCGCCGCGACCCCGCCGCCCTCACCCCACCTTCCATGCCCGGCGTGGTCGTGCGACCGCTGGCCGACCATGACGACGCCGCCCTCGGCCGACTCATGGAACGCGCCTACGCCGGCACCATCGACGACGACCTCGGCGACAACAACGACGGCGCCGTCGAGATCGCCACCTGGCGCGGCCGCGGCGCGATTCCCGCTGCGAGCTTCGTCGCCGTCATCGACGACCAGCCCGTCAGCGCCTCCCTCGTCACCGCCGGGGCGAACGACACCGCCTGGATCTCCTACGTCATCACCGACCCCGGATGGAAGGGCCGCGGACTCGGCACGGCCGTCGTCGCCGCCTCCCTGACCGCACTCGCCGACACGCCTGTGCTGGCCGGCATCACCGACGGCAACACCCCGTCGGAGAAACTCTTCGCCACCCTCGGCTTCGTCAGGACCGGCCCGGCCTAGGGATAGTCCTCCACGGTGATCGCACCGCCGCGTCACTCAGGCCGCCATGGTGAAGGCCAGCAGCGCGGCGGCGGTCCGCGGCGGATCCTCCAGCAATGGCGAGTGCCCCAGACCGGGCAGCAACTCGACCTGCGCGCCGGCCACCTGGTAGTCGAACGCGGACGAGGACCGCCACCGCCGATCGTCCTCACCGAAGATCACCAGCAGCGGCTTGCCCACGACCGCCAGCCGAGCCGGCAGCGGCCGCTCGGCCAGGTAGACCCGAGTCGCCTGCATCGTGGCGACAAGCGAATGGAACGTCATGGCCCGCACCTCGTCCAGCAGCTCCGCCGGCATCTCGTAGCCCACCCGACTGAAACCACTGCTCGCGAACTGCCGGAGCACCTCGTCGCTCGGCGGCCACTGCGCTGGATCCAGAGCGGTCTCGGGTCCGATGTAAGCGTCCAGACTCGGGCCGGTGTTGATGAACACGAGCGCCGTCACCAGCTCCGGCCGCTGCTCGGCCAACGCCGTGGCGACCACACCACCGCTGGAATGCCCCACCACCACGGCCTGCCCGACACCGAGCCGCTCCAGCACCGCCCCGACCCGGGCGGCCTGGTCGGGGACCGCGTAGCTGCGGTCGACCGGCTTGGCCGACCTACCGTGCCCGAGCAGGTCGAGCCGGATCACGCGGTGGGATCCGGTCAGCAGCGGAACCAATGCGTCCCACGAACGAGCCGACGACGCCGACCCGTGGACAAGCAGTAGCACGGGGGCGTCGCCAGGGCCGTCCTCGCACACGGAGATGTCGCCGTCGTCCAGCGACACGGTCGAAACAGTCATGCGGCCAGTGTCTGCGGCCGGGCATGCCGCTGAATTGGACAAATGTTCCCGCCACCGCACGTAGCATGGCGCCGTGCGGACGTTCGAGCACGGCACCGCGGTGTGGGACGTCGCCACCCCGCAGCAGCCCGGCCAGGTCGCCGGCGTCACCATGGCCGGCTTCCGCCTCCACGACCTCACCGCACTCCGGATGGTCCCGCACCCGGCCGTCACCCTGCTCCTCGAATTCGGCGCCGGCTCACCCGTCCTCGAAGGCACGGGCCGACAGCACCGCGGATGCCTTGTCGCCGGACCAGGTTTCGGCTCCGGGGAGCGGTCCGCGCGTGGGGCGAGAACCTCGAATGCGTCCAGGTGCGACTGTCCCCGCTGATCGCCCGCGCCGTCCTGGGCGCATCCACCGCCGACCTCGACGGCGACGCCGTCCCACTGGACGCCCTCTGGGGACGCGAGGCGTCACGGATCCGCGAACAACTGGCGGACACCACGTCCTGGCCGGAACGCTTCGCGTTCACCGACGCACTGCTCGCCCGCCGACACGCCCAACCGCCACCGGTGGACCCGGAAGTCACCTGGGCCTGGCGCCGCATCGTCGGCACCCGCGGCCTCGCCCGGGTCGACGACCTCGCCACCGAAGTCGGCTGGAGCCGCAAGCGGCTGTGGTCCCGCTTCCGCGCCCAGCTCGGCCTGCCACCCAAGCGCGCCATCAAGCTGGTCCGCTTCGACCACGCCGCCCACCGCCTCGCCGCCGGGCACGCCGCCGCCCACGTCGCCGCCGAAACCGGCTACACCGACCAGTCCCACCTGCACCGAGACGTGCACGAGTTCACCGGCACCACCCCGGCGACCGTGGCCGCCGAACCGTTCATCGCCGTGGACGACATCGCCTGGCCCCGCCGCGGCACGACCACCGACTTCTAACGCCCCGGCCGCCACACCGACGTCGTCAACACCGTGACGCCCTCCAACGACCGCGGCACCGGCACCTCGTACCGGGCCTGGAGCTCGAACCGGTCCTTCGGCAGGTACGGGCGACTCGGATCACCGACCAACACCAGCGCCCCGGCGTCCGACGCCCGGAACAGGAACGGCAGGAACGCCGCGGCCATGTCCTTGTCGTAGAACACATCCCCGGCCAACACCACGTCAGCGTCCACAGTCGTCGCCAGCACATCGGCGACCAACGGGATCAACGCGACACCGTTGGCAGCAGCGTTCATGCCGGCCGCCACCAGCGCCAACTCGTCCACATCGCACGCAGTCACCTCGGCCGCCCCGGCCAACGCCGCGGCGATCGCCACCAACCCCGACCCACACGCCAGATCGAACACCCGCTTACCGGCCACCAGGGCCGGGTTGTCCAGCACGTACCGCGCAACACCCTGCCCGCCGGCCCACGGGAACGCCCAGAACGGCGGCTCCGCCGAGCCCGTCAGCTCCCACAACGGCGTCACGTCCTCGGCGACGCGCAGCACCACCTCCGGCACGAACTCCGTCGCCCGCGCCGTCGTGTGCTCCCGCACGAACGCCTCCACCGGCACCTCCCAGCTCAGTCGTGCTAAATATTGCTCATGCCCGCAAACGCAGCGAAGGGGAGGACCTTCACCGAGAGCGCCCGCCGCGCCCAGATCGTCGCCGCGGCCATCGCCGTGATCAACGAGCACGGCTACGCCGCCGCATCCTTCACCCGCATCGCCAAACAGGCCGGCCTGTCCAGCACCGGCATGATCTCGTACCACTTCGCCAACAAGGACGACCTCATCGGCGAAGTGCTCACCGAGGCCACCACCGTCGCCTACCAGTTCATCGCCCCGCGCATGGACGCCGCCACCGGCTACCGGGCCAAGCTGCGCGCCCGACTCGAGTCCAACATGCAGCTCGTCCGCGCCCACCCCGGCCACGTCCGCGCCCTCATGGAGATCGCCCAGAACGCCCCCAAGACGCCCGAGTTCGTCGACCAGCGCTTCGGCCTGTTCGCCGCCCACCTGCGCGCCGGCCAGGACGCGGGGGAGTTCGGCACCTTCAACGCCGACGCCATGGCCGTCACCATCATCGGCGCCATCGACGCCATGGTCATCGGCCTCGTGCTGCACCCCGAGGTCGACGCCGCCGAATTCGGCCGCGAACTCGCCGACACCTTCGACCGCGCCACCCGGCCCTGAGCAATTTCGGGAATATTCCGACCTGTCCGAGCAGGTATTCGCCGCACGTTCGGACACGAACAAGGTCCTGGATACCGGGCCAGACCTACACTCGCCCTTGAATTCACGCGAAAACACAAGGGTGGCTCAGTATGCAGTACTATCTCGACGGATTCCGGCCCGGTGACCCCGACATTCGGCCGGCGGCGCCGAGAAAGACCGACCCCGCCGACGTCGTCGACGTGCTGGTGATCGGCAACGGACCCGCAGGCTCCATCATCGCCGCCCAGCTCGCGGAATTCCCGAGCATCTCGACCCGCTTCATCGAGCGCCGGGAAACCGCCATGGAGAAGGGACAGGCCGACGGCGTCGCCTCGAGGACCATCGAGATGTTCACCGCATTCGGCCTGGCCGAGAAACTCAACCGCGAGGCCTACCGCCTCAACGAGACGGTGTTCTGGGGTCCGGACGAGGACAACCACCGCATCGTCCGCACCGGCCGCACCCCAAGCACCGCCGACGACCTCTCCGAATACCCTTCCGTCATCGTCAACCAGGCCCGCCTTCAACAGATCCTGGTCGAGAAGATGGGCAATTCACCGACCCGGCTCCAACCGGAATTCGGCATGGAGGTACAGAACGTCACGGTCCCGGCCGACCCGTCGCAACCAGTCAGCGTGACCGTCCGCCAGCTCACCCGGCCCGGACAACCCGAGACAGTCATCCACGCCCGATACGTCGTCGGCTGCGACGGCGCGCGCAGCGTCGTCCGACAATCACTCGGCCTCGAGCTCAAGGGCGACCCCCAATACCACGCCTGGGGAGTGCTGGACGTCCTCGCCCAGACCACCTTCCCGGACATCCGCCGCCGGGCGATCATCGTCACCCCGACCGGCGGACTCTCGGTCATCCCACGCGAAGGCGGCTACCTGACCCGGGTCTACGTCGACCTCGGCGAGATCCAGCCCGGCGACCACGAACAGCGCGCCCAGGTGACCAAGGAGTTCATCGTCGACAAGGCCAAGCAGCTGTTCGCCCCGTACGCCTTCGAACCGAAGGAGATCACGTGGTGGTCGCGCTACGAGGTGGCACAGCGCCTGACCGACCGCTTCGACGACGTCCCCGACGAACAGCGCGGCACCCGTTCCCCACGCGTCTTCATCGCCGGCGACGCCTGCCACACCCACAGCGCCAAAGCCGGCCAGGGCATGAACGTCTCGATGCAGGACACCTTCAACCTCGGCTGGAAGCTGGCCGCGGTGCTCGAAGGACGCAGCCCGGCCGGCCTGCTGGACACCTACAACGCCGAACGCCAGCCGGTCGCGCAGAGCCTGATCGACTTCGACCGGGCCTGGGCCCCCATCCTCGGCGGCAAGAACCCCGACGCACCCGACGAAACCCTGAGCACCGACGAGATCCGCGCGCGATTCCAGCAATCACGGCGCTTCACCACCGGCCTCGCCACCCACTACCCGCCGTCGCTGCTCATCGGCGAGGACACCCACCAGAAGCTCGCCACCGGCTACCCGATCGGCATGCGTTTCTACTCGGCACAGGTCACCCGCATGGCCGACTCCCGCCGCATGCACCTCGGCCACGTCCACCAGGCCGACGGACGGTGGCGGCTCTACGCCTTCGCGGACGGCGCACCGATCACCTCGGACACATCCCGCCTCCGCGCGCTCTGCGACTTCCTCAGGGACAGCGCACAGTCCCCGCTGCGTCGCTTCACACCCGCCGACGCCGACATCGACGCCATCCTCGACGTCCGCGGCATCCTCCAGCAGAGCCACCACGACGTCGACCCGGAGGACCTGCCGGCGCTGCTCTTCCCGGTCAAGGGCTCGCTCGGCCTCAACGACTACGAGAAGGCATTCACCCCCGACACCGACGGCGACATCTTCGACCAGCGCGGGATCGACCGTGACCAGGGAGCCCTCGTCGTCGTCCGGCCCGACCAGTACGTCGCCCACGTCCTGCCCCTCGACGCACACGACGAACTCGCAGAGTTCCTCGCCCGCTTCATGAACCCCGTCGGCTGACCGCGATGGGCCGCCGGTCACGCCAGATCGGCGGCCTTGCCCAGCAGATACCGCTGCTCCGGCATGCTCAACGTCAACCGCGCCGCCGCCAGGTACGCCTCCTTCGCGCCGACAACGTCACCGGCCATCTCCAGCAGATGCGCCCGCACCGCCGCCACCCGATGATGCTCCGACACCCGGTCATCACCCTCCAGCTCGGCCAGCATCGCCAACCCCGCCTCAGGCCCACGCACCATCGCCACCGCCACCGCATGGTTCAACGTCACCATCGGATTCGGCGCCATCTGCGCCAACAACGCGTACAGACCGGCGATCTCCGCCCAATCCGTCTCCGCCGCCGACGGCGCCTCGGCATGCACCGCCGCGATCGCCGCCTGCACCTGATACGGCCCCAACTGCGTCGTCGACAACGCCTCACTCACCAGCTTCACGCCCTCGGCGATCCCCGCCGCATCCCACAACGACCGATCCTGCTCGGCCAACGGCACCAGCGACCCGTCCGGACGCGACCGCGCCGCCCCACGCGCCTCCGTCAACAACATCAACGCCAACAGCCCGGCCACCTCACCGTCCGCCGGCAACAACTCCCGCACCGCCCGCGTCAGCCGCACCGCCTCGCCGGTCAGCTCACCCCGCACCAACTGCTCACCCGCGGTCGCCGTATACCCCTCATTGAAGATCAGATACAACACGTGCAGCACAGCCCGCAGCCGCTCCACCCGCTCCGCACCAACCGGCGGCGCCGAGAACCGCCCACCAGCCGCCTTGATCTTCGCCTTCGACCGCGAGATCCGCTGCGCCATCGTCGCCTCCGGCACCAGGAACGCCCGCGCCACCTGCGCCGTGGTCAACCCGCCCACCGCACGCACCGTCAACGCCACCTGCGACGCCGGCGTCAACGCCGGATGGCAGCACAGGAACAGCAACGTCAACGTGTCATCCCGCGCCGAGACCTCAACGTCCTCAACCTCGGCGGCGAACACCGCCTCCTCACGCCGCCGCCGTGCGCTGTCACTGCGCCACAGATCCGCCAACCGCCGCGAACCCACCGTCACCAGCCACGCCCGCGGATTGTCCGGCACCCCCTCCACCGGCCACTGTGTCGCCGCCGCCAGCAACGCCTCCTGCACGGCGTCCTCACACGCGTCGAACTGCCCGTGCCGCCGCACCAACGCGGCAAGGACCTGCGGCGCCAACTCGCGCAGCAGGCCCTCCACCTCTGTACTCACACGTCCACCCCAGCTGAGAACATCACCGGCCAGACCTCCGTCGCATTGTGCCGCGAGTCCGGGATCATCGCCGCCAACTCCAGCGCCCGCTCCCGCGACTCACAGTCCATCAGGTAATACCCCGCCAGGTACTCCTTCGTCTCGACAAAAGGGCCGTCGGTCACCACCGGCTCCCCGTCGCGCACCCGCACCACCGCCGCCGTCGACGGACCGCCCAGCGCATGGGTGTCCAGCAGCTCCCCGGACTCCCGGGTCAACCGCTGGAACTCGTCGTGCCCGGCCATCACCGCGTCCCGCTCACGGGTCGACAGCCCGGCCCACGTCTCGTCGTTCATGTAGATCATCAGCAGGTACTTCACCGCAGCTCTCCTCGCGTCACCGCTCGCGTCACGACGAGGTCGGAGCCGCCTGCCCCGTCTCGACATCCAGCGCACGGTACGTCCGGTTGCTGGCCGCCGCCGCCCGCTGCTCCCGACCCGTCGCCTCGATGTAGTTCTGGCTCGTGGCCAGACTCGCGTGACCCAGCAGCGTCATGATCTCCGACGCCGTCGCCCCGTCCTCGGCCAGCCGCGTCGCGAAGGTGTGCCGCAGTGCGTGCAGACTCGCCCCCACCGGCACCCGGTCGTGCAACCCCGCCCAGCGGTAGCAGGACTTCACCAGGTACTCCAGCGCACCCCGCCCGATCGGCCCGCCGGCCCGGTCACGCAGCAGGGGAGCACCCCGCCCGAACCGCTCCTTGGGAAACCGGGTCCGGCACGAGGCCAGATAGGTGTCGATCACCTTCTCCATCGACGGCTCCACCGGGATCGACCGGTCCCGGCTGCCCTTGCCGTGAACGTGCAGGCGCTTCTCACCCGGCCGCCCCACCAGCGAATTCACCGTCAGCGTGCGCATCTCCGCCGACCTCAGCCCGGCCAGCAGCCCCAGCGCGATCACCAGCACATCCCGCTCCGGCCAGGGATCCCGCGCCTTGCGATCGCCGCTGCGGGCCGCCGCCAGCAGCCGCTCCGGCGTGTCCTCGCCACGTAGCGGCTTGGGGGACAGGGGAGGGGTACGCGGGCGGGCCACCGCCCCGATCGGGTTGCCCGGCAGCAGGCCGTCCGCCACGCAGAACGTCAGGAACTGGTTCCACGTCGACCAGGCCCGCAGCACCGAGGACTTCGCGTGGCTGTCCGCGAACACCCCGAACACCGCCCGCAGCGCCGGCCCCGTCAGGTCCTCGACCATCAGCATCTCCGCCTCGCCGCCGATCTCGTCGACCAGCAGCGCCGTGATACCCGCCAGGTCGCGCCGATAGGCCGCCGTCGTGTGCGGCGAGTCCTTCCGCGGCCTTCGCGCCGCGAAGAACGCCAGCTGAGCCTCCACAAGCCTCATGTGGATCTTGTACCGCACACCCCTGACAGTTTCATGCGCCGCGTGCCGCGGCGGGCGGATTCGCTCTGATCCGGTCTCTTCCCTTGCCGCATTTCGAGCGCCGCATCCGGTTCCCCGGTGGGGCACGTCGGTCGCGGCGCCCGAAATGCGGCAACCGGTCCAGAGACCGGCGCGAATCCGCTTTCAGCGCAGCACGGTGAGCATCTCGATCTTCCCGCCGGACGTGTCGGCCTGTGCCGAAGCCACCAGCGTGCCCTGGCCGTCCCTGAACAGCGCCACTGCCGTGTTCGGGCCGGTCGTGAGCACCTGGACCTCGTACTCGCTCAGCCCTTCGAGTTGGTCCAGGTTGCTCAGCAGAACCTCTCTCGGCGCCGGCTCCGGCGGCACGCGGGAGCCCGCCGCCTCGAACAGCTCCGGCAGCTTCGACACCGCGCTGACCGCCCTCGGGAAGCCCGCGAAGGCCGCCGTCTCGACCAGGATCTCGCTGATCTCCGCCGGCGTCAGCCCAGCCGCCAGACCCGTCTTGACGTGCACCGACAGGGAGACTCCCAGCATCCCGCCGCCACGATCGCCGCGATCGCCACCGCCTCGCGGGTACGTTCGTCCAGGGCCGGCCGGTGGGAGAGATGCCCGTACACCGTGCCCACCGCCAGCTCGGCGAGCCCAGGGGAGGCCCGGAACAGCTGATCCAGCCGCTCCTTCCCGCCGTCCACCAGCTCGGCAAAGGTGTCCCGCCCACGCTCGTGCAGCCGTGCCATCTCGTCCGACATGCGTGACTCCCCTGTGCTCCCTGGTCTACACTGGACGATCAGTGTCCGTTTTGCTGCATAATGGCGATTATGCATGAAAAGTCCGCTTGTCCCGGTCGATACCGGCGGCGACGCCTCCAGGGGGATCCGACGCTCCCGATCCGCCCCTGAGCGCCTTTCAGTCCTGTCCAGCCCGCCGTCCACACGGTCACCGCGCCGACGATAGCTCTGAGCGCACACGCAGCGGCGTTGATTGCCCATTGAGGCGAATCCAGCGTCTGGACAGCTCATCAGCATGCCTTCAGCCCAGGCTGAGACGCTCGCTGTCGTAAGGCCGATAATCTACATTATGTTAAGTCGTGGATGTGGAGCCCCTGCTAGCCGGCCGGCGTCCCACCGCGACCGTGCCGGAGACCTCCTCCGAGTGCTCTACGCGAGCTTCCAGGCCGGCGTCGGTGAGCAAACGCTCTGTGGAGGCCGCCTGGCGAACGCTGGTCTCGATCAGCACGTGCCCGCCGGGCTTGAGCCACGCCGATGCGTCGCTGGCGACGCGGCGGTGAATCTCCAAGCCGTCGATGCCGCCGTCCAACGCGACCCGGGCCTCGTGGTCACGTGCCTCGGGCGGCATGAGCCCTATGTCATCGGTCGGCACGTACGGGGCGTTGACGAGCAACACGTCGACCTGCCCACGGATGGCCGACGGCAAGGCGGCGTAGAGATCGCCGAAAAATACCTGTCCGCCAACGGGTTCGACGTTGCGGCGGGCGCAGCGGACGGCGGCCGGGTCGATGTCGGTGGCGTACAGGGTGAAATCGGACAATCCGGCTACGGTGGCGACGCCGATGGCCCCGGAGCCGCAACACAGGTCGACGACGACAGCGCCTGGGGAAACCAGTGCGGAAGCCTGGGACACCAAGAACTCGGTGCGGCGGCGAGGCACGAAAACCGTGGGCTCGACGGCGATGCGCAGCCCGCAGAACTCGGCCCAGCCGACGATCTGCTCCAACGGCTCTCCCCGACCCGTCTGTCCACCATGGACTCGAGGTCGGCCGACGATGTCGCGGCGGCGGTCAGCAATGCGGCCTCGTCCTCGGCGAACACGCAGCCCGCCGCCCGAAGCCTGGTGACGATGTCGATCAGGCACTCCCCTGCAACAAAAACGGTCGGCACACAGTAGCGGTCTCCCCTACGCTCCGCCGCATGGAAACGGTGATCTCGCGGGTCGGGCTGCGCGAGGGCAGCAAGTCGCCCTGGCTGCTGACCTACGCGGACGGCCGTCAGGCGGTGCTGCGCGACCAGGGCCCGTTCGACACGGAGATCGCCGCGCTGACGGTGGCCGAGGCCAACGGTGTGCCGGCGCCGAGGGTGTTGTCGAGCAACGACACTGAGCTGTTGATCTCGGTGGTGCCGGGCAGCAGCCTGATTCCGACTGAACCCGGGCCGAACAGGCTGGAGGCGATCGGCGCGGCCGCGGCAGCCATCCACGCGGTGGAGTTGGCTCCCAGCAAGGACTTGCCGGCGCGGCATCGGCCGATCGAGCTGGTGGACTTCGACGACTGGCGGGCCCGCCGGACCGCCTCTCCCTGCTGCTGCGGGCGATGGAGGCGATGGCCTCGCGGCCGGAGCCGCCGCATCCGACGGTGCTGGTGCACGGGGATCTGTGGCAGGGCAACACGATGTGGGTGGACGGCGAGCTGGTGGCGGTCATCGACTGGGACTGTGCGGGCGTCGGCCATCCGGGCGTGGATCTGGGTTCCCTGCGGTGTGATGCGGCCTTGTTCTACGGACCGGAGTACGCGGATCGCATCCTGGACGGCTGGCGGGACAAGGCCGGCCGTGAGGCGCCGGATGTGGCGTACTGGGATGTCGTGGCGTCGCTGAGCACGCCGCCGGATGTCGGTGAGTGGCTGCCGAACGCGGTCGACCAGGGCCGGCCCGATCTGGATGGCCCGACCTTGAACGCGCGGCGGGACGAGTTTCTGCACGCGGCGCTCAATCGGCTGTGATGCGGCGGACCAGGTCGTTGATGCGCTGACGCCAGCCGTCGAGGTCGGCTTGGTCTGCCGAAGCCACGGTTCGGGTGAGCTCGAGGCGTGCGCCGTGACCGGTGCCGGCGGACAGCTCGATGTGCGCGTCGGTGGCCAGGTCTCCCAGTGCGGCCTGGACGACGTCGATCGGCCGGGTGAGCTGCCGGGAGAAGCGGATCTCGTACCCGTCGCCGATTGGGGTGACACTCCCCTGGTCCAGGCCGAACTGGTGGATGAGCTGCTCGTGGTGCTGGTCGGAAGGCCGTTCCATCCGCACCTCCTCTCCATTGACCGCCGCGACGAGGGCGTTGAGGCAGACGGTCCAGCCGGAGCCGTAGCTGGCGGCGGCGGGGCGGTCGTCGAAGACGTGGGTGAACACGAGCCGGCAGCCGTCGCCGTCGGGGGTGAGCTCGAAGTGGATGAGGTCGTCGCTCTCGCGGTGCATCTCGGGCGGGGCGTGTTCGGAGAAGGCGAAGACCTTGGGTGGGTCGAGCTGGGTGACGACGGCGTGCATGCCGTCGAAGTCGATGCGGCCGCCGATGCGCAGGTCGATGATCAGGGCGCGGATCGGGTACCAGGCGTTGAGCTGGTCGGGGTCGGTGATGGCCCGCCACACGACCTCGGGCGCGTGCTTGAGGTGGCGTTCGAAGCGCAGCGCCGGGCGGCCGTCGGTGTGGGTGCCGAGTGTCGGGTCCATGGCCGCGAATATAGCCCTACGGGAATATACTGGCAACGGCATGCACGGGAAAATCGGTCGTCGCCGACCGGTCCGAAAGGTCAGGATGCGGCGGTGACGTGGACAGTCGAGGCCGTCGATCCCAACAGTGCGGTGGGCGCGGGCCTGCTGCGGGAGTACTTCACGGACATCGTCCACCGCTACTGGGGACGACCGGCGCCGGCGGCCGAAATTGATCAGGTGCTGGCCGACGAGCCCAGCGACGACCTGGTGCCGCCGACCGGCCTGCTGCTCGCGGCCTCGTACGACGGTGAGCCGGCCGGGTGTGGCGGCTTCCGGGTGCCCTCCCCTGGCCTGGCCGAGCTGACCCGCATCTACGTGCGCCCGTCGCTACGGGGTCGGGGCGGGGCGGCCGTGCTGCTGCGGGAACTGGAACGGGCGGCCGTCTGCGCTGGGCTGACGACCGCCCGCTTGGACACGCGGAAGGACCTGGTCGAAGCGCGTCGGCTGTACGCGCGCCACGGATACGTCGAGATCCCGGCGTTCAACGACTCGCCGCACGCCGATCACTGGTTCGGCAAGAGCCTGGTCTAGGCGGCGACCGTCTTCTGACCGAGGCGCAGCGTGATGCCGTGGGACTTGAGCAGGCGGCGGAACCACAGCAGGGAGACCGCGATGCCGATGGCGACCATGCTGTAGGAGCCGGCGGTGCTGACCATGAGGAAGCTGCCGACGGTGGCGCTGGCCAGGGCCCACAGCGTGGTGACGCCGTTGGTGATGAACACCAGCGCCCACAGGAACGAGACCTGGCGGAAGAACTTCTGCACGTGGGGGTGGCCGGTGACCACGGTGGGGAATGCGCAGAAGTCGTCGGCCAGCTTGGCCAGCAGCGGGCGGTTGAGCGGCAGCGTGGCCAGCAGGATCGCGGCGAAGGCGAAATTCTGCACGGTGGGCTGTAGGAAGTAGAGGAAGACGCTGCCGGTGAGGTAGCCGACGAGGGTGCGCACGCAGAGCAGCGCGGTGGTCACCCACAGCACGGCGGGGATTTCCTTGCGCAGCACGACGCGTCGGGCCAGTGCGGCCAGCGACCAGCCGAGGGCGGCGAACAGCGCGCCCTGCAGGCCGACGATGGTGAAGACGAGGTAGAACAGGCCAAGCGGGACCAGGGTGGATTCCAGCAGGTGCTGGGCGCCACGCCGGATCAAGGCCAGTGGTGCGGGGAGGTGGACCGTCATGTGCTCGGGCATGTGTGGTCGGCCGTCTCGCAGTGGGGGTGTCGGGGTGGGCGGAATGCTAGCGGACGCCCTTGCGGGGTTCCTGTGAGGGAGGACGTTCAAACCCGGATTCGGGTTCACTGATCCGGTCAGCCGATCTCCGCGTAGGTAGCGGTGTGCCGGACAGTGGTGAGTTGATCGACGGGCGCTACCGCCTGGTGTCGTGCATCGGACGCGGCGCCATGGGTGCGGTGTGGCGTGGCCGGGACGAGCGGCTGAACCGCGATGTCGCGTTGAAGTTGGTGACGGTGCGCGGCCTGTCCCCCGACGACGCCAGTGAGCGGGAGGCGGTGGCGCGGGCCGAGCGTGAGGGTCGCATCACCGCCCGGCTCCAGCATCCCAACGCGATTTCCGTGCATGACGTGGTGGAGCACGACGGCCGGCCGTGTCTGGTGATGGAGTACCTGCCCTCGCGGAGTCTGTCCGACGTCGTGGAGGGCAAGGGTGTGTTGTCGCCGACGGAGTTGGCGACGATCGGCTTCCAGGTGGCCTCGGCGTTGGCGGCGGCGCACGAGTTGGGCATCGTGCACCGGGATGTGAAGCCGGACAACGTGTTGCTGGCCGAGGACGGCACGGCCAAGATCACGGATTTCGGGATCGCGCGGGCGTCCGACGACGGGGCGGTGACCGCGGCGGGCATTCTCGCGGGCACCCCGGCCTACCTCGCGCCTGAGGTGGCGACCGGGTCGGAGAGCAGTCCGCGTTCGGACGTGTTCTCGCTGGGTTCGACCTTGTACGCGGCTTTCGAGGGCAAGCCGCCGTACGGGATGGACCAGAACACGATCGCGCTGTTGCACCAGGTCGCCTACGGGGAGATCACGCCGCCGACGCGCGGCGGCGCCGTGGCGGATCTGCTGGTGGAGATGCTGCGGCGGGATCCGGAGACGCGTCCGACGATGGTGGAGGTGGCGGACCGGTTCGAGCAGCTGTTGGCCGGTTCGTCCCCTCTGCCGGCACCGCCGATGACGCCGTCGGTCGCCCCGCTGATGGCCCAGGCGGTCGGAGCGCCGGGGCAGCCGGGCACGCAGCGGATGCCGGCGCCGCGTCGGGGTTCGCCGGTGGGTCGGTGGTTGGCGTTGGCCGTGCCGGTGGCGGCGGCCGTGGTGGCTGTGGGTCTAGTGGTGGCGCAGCAGTTCGCCGTGCATACGGTGGCGTCGCCGCAGCATCCGATCGGCGCGACCTCGGTTCCCGCGCCGACGTCGACCACCAGCGGCGAGGCGGCCGATCCGGTGTCGTCCTCGGCCAGCTGCTCGGCTCGGTATGACTTGATGAACAGCTGGTCGACGGGGTATCAGGCGGCGGTGACGATCACCAATCTGACCGGTGCGCAGCTGACGGGCTGGCAGGTGAGCTGGCGGCTGCCGGGTGGTCAGCGTGTGACGAGCCTGTGGAACGGCACGTTCTCGCAGCAGGGTTCGGTGTTGGTGGTCCGCAACGCGTCGTGGAACGCGGTGCTGGCCGCCAACACCTCCACCAGCTTCGGCCTGGTCGCCGGCTCCCCCAACTCCTCCCCGGCCGCCCCCAGCTCACCTGCACCACCCTGTCCCAGTAACCCAGAGTGAAGTTCGGAACGGACCATTCCTCTACTCCGAGTTGAGGAATGGTCCGTTCCGAAGAAAAGGGTTTCCTGGCGGGGTTTGCGCTTCTTGGGGACGGGGTCGCCGATGCGTTCGGTGACCGTGGGGCTGATGGATGACAGGAACGGTGACGGGCTGGCGGTGCGGACGGCGCCCTGGCGCAGACGTGTGGAGGCGTGGCTGAGGTAGAGGTGCTGCTGGGCGCGGGTCATGCCGACGAAGAACAGGCGGCGTTCCTCGTTGACGGCCTCGGGTTCGAGGTCCTCCCCGGCCAGCGCATGGGCAGCAGCCCGTCTTCGCAGCCGACGAGGAACACGACCGGGAATTCCAGGCCCTTGGACGCGTGCAGGGTCAGCAGCGACACCCGGTCGGCTCTCGGATCCCAGGTGTCGACCTCGGCGCCGAGCGCCAGTTCGGACAGGAAGCCGGCGATGTCGTCGCCGTGTCGGACGGCGAGCGGCATGAGGAGTTCCAGAGCGGTGAAGGCGTCCTCGTCGTGGACCGCGTGAGCGGCCTGCCGCACGCGGTCCACGACGGAGCCGTGCAGGCCGACCAGGCCGAGTTCACGGGCGAGGACCCGGACACCGGGGCGGTCGGTGAGCCGGTCGTGGGAGCGTTTCTGGAACGGCACGCCGGCGCGGGTCAGGGCCTCCATGACGGCCTTGGCCTGGCTGCTGGTCCGGTAGAGCACGGCGAAGTCGTTGAACGACAAGCCTTGTGTGCCGTCGCCGGCGACGCGGCCGGTGTCGAGCGAGTGGAACGAGGAGCCGCCGAGCAGCTGGTCGATGGTGCGGGCGACGAAGCTGGCTTCGGCCTGTTCGTCGATGGCGTGGTGCAGGCCGATGCGGGCGTGCTCGCGGTGCGGTCCGCACGGGGTCAGGGCGCGGTCCTCGACCAGGGTGGTCGGGGTGATGGCCTGAACGGCGCCGGCCAGGATGTGTTTGCTGGAGCGGTAGTTGCGGCCCAGCTGCACACGGGTGGCGCCCGGGAAGTCTTCCTGGAACCGCAGGAAGAAGCCGACGTCCGCGCCGCGGAAACGGTAGATGGCCTGGTCGGGGTCGCCGATCGCGGTCAGGTTGCCGTCGGCGGCGCAGAGCAGGCGCAGCAGCCGGTACTGGGTCTCGTCGACGTCCTGGTACTCGTCGACGCTGATCCACGGCCAGCGGGCGCGGTAGTGCTCGATCAGCGAGGTGTCGCCGGCCAGCAGTTCGACCGGCATTTCCACCAGGTCGTCGAAGTCGACCAGGTCGCGGGCACGCAGCTCCTTCTTGTACGTCTCGCCGTGCTCGTCGCGCAGTTGCTGGACGACGGTCTCGTCGGCGATGCCGAAGCGCGCGGTGAGGCCGACGCGGGCGTGCTGCTCGCGCAGGATGCGGACGCCGAGCGAGTGGAACGTCGCCACGGTGAGATCCTGTGCTTGTGGCCCGACCAGGGCTTCCAGGCGCTCGGCCATCTCGGCGGCGGCGCGGCGCGTGAAGGTGATGGCCAGGCAGTGCTCGGCCGGCACACCCCGCTCCGTGACGAGGTGGGCGATGCGGTGGGTCAGGGTGCGGGTCTTGCCGGTGCCGGGGCCGGCGATGATCAGCAGTGGCCCGGACGGCACGGCCGCGGCGGCGCGCTGGTCGGGGTCGAGGCCGTCGAGCAGGGTGGGCACGGGGTCGATGAGCGGGAGTTCGGGCTCCTCGAGTTCGAGGACCACCGGCTCCTCGACGACTGCGACCGGCGCCGGGACGACCGGCTTCACGGGTTTCGGCGGGGCGAACAGGTCGTCGTCGAACAGCGACACCGCCCCGGCGGCCTTGCTCAGCTCCCCCGGTTCGAACAGTCGGATCACGCCGTATTCGCCGTCGTAGCCGGCGTCGCGGATGACCTCGCCGCGCCGCAGCCGCCCGATCGCCTCGCCCAGCACCGGGTTGGACGCGGCGAGGTCGTCCAGCGGCACGTCGTCGAGAATGCCCAGCTCGGGGCCGTGCACGGCGGTCAACGAGGCGATCTCGGACAGGACCTTCTTGCTCTTGGGGCCCACGCCGAGCAGCTCGCTCATGATCTCCGGCAGCGGGATGAGGCTGCGGAAGTCCACGGCGTCGGCCGGCCGGTGGCCGACCTCGCGGTCGGCCAGCTCCTGGATGCGGCTGAGCACGCCGACGGTCAGCGGCTTGCCGCAGGTCGGGCACAGGCCGTTGTGGGCGATGGTCTGGGCCGGGTCGAACCGCACGTCGCACTTGCGGTGCCCGTCGGAGTGGTACTTGCCCTCCTCGGGAAAGAACTCGACCGTGCCGGCGAAGCCCTCGCGGGTCTCCAGGGCGCGGCGAACGGCGTAGTAGTCCATGTCGGTGTCGAAGACGGTGGCCTCGCGGCCCAGCACCGGCGGCGAGTGCGCGTCGGAGTTGCTGACCAGCGTGTACTTGTCCAGGCCGGACACCCGCCAGTTCATCTCCGGGTCGCTGGACAGACCGGTCTCGGCGGCGAAGACGTGGTCGGCCAGGTCGGCGTAGCAGTCGGCGATGGCGTCGAAGCCGGATT
This sequence comes from Kutzneria chonburiensis, assembly GCF_028622115.1. Taxonomy (NCBI): domain Bacteria; kingdom Bacillati; phylum Actinomycetota; class Actinomycetes; order Pseudonocardiales; family Pseudonocardiaceae; genus Kutzneria; species Kutzneria chonburiensis. Next base: position 2,329,190 of record NZ_CP097263.1, on the reverse strand, counting down.
TGGAGCCGAGCACTGCGAACCACGGCGTCCACACGTGCGCCGGCACGAGGTAGGCGCCGTCGCCGCTTTCCAGGGTGATCTCCAGCAGGTCGCGGGAGTCGAGGCCGAGGATGGGACGGCCGTCGGAGCCGAGGTTGCCGATCTTGCCGAGGCGCCGGTTGAACTCGGCGGCGGCGTCGAAGTTCGGCATGTAGATCAGGTGATGGACCTTGCGGGTGCGGTCGTCACGCTTGTAGATCGTGGAGATCTCGACCGACAGCATGAACCGCACGTCGCCGACGCAGCTGGCCGGCAGCGTCCGCGCGATGTCGCGGTCGAGCTCCGGGCGCAGCTTGAACAACCCGGGCTCGGCCGGCACCAGCGTCTCGCGCAGGTGGTCGTACCAGGCGGGATGGGTGAAGTCGCCGGTGCCGACGAGGCTGATGCCCTTGCGCTGGGCCCACCAGGTCAGGTGCTCGAGGTCGCAGTCGCGGCTGCAGGCCCGGGAGTACTTCGAATGGATGTGCAGGTCGGCGTAGAAGCGCACCGGCTCGATCTTGCCACTAGGGCCGGGTTCCCCAGTTGGGTGGGCCCACCTGTGCCGGTAGTAGCCGGTAGGCGTCGTGCACCCACTCGCACAGCAGGGTTCGGCTCTCGCGCGGGTCGATGATGTCTTGCACGCCGAAGTGCTCGGCCGTGCGGAACGGGGACGTGAGCGTGGCCAGGCGCTCCTGGATTGCTGCCAGGTCGGCCTCGGGGTCCTCGGCGCGTGCCAGTTCGGCGCGGTAGGCGGCCTCGATGCCGCCCTTGGCCGGCAGTGAGCCCCAGTCGCCCGAGGGCCAGGCCCAGCTGCGGCCACCGCGATGGCGGTTGACGATGCCGGCGCCGCCGACCCCGTACACACGGCGCAGGATCAGTTCGGCCTGCGGCACACGGGCCTGGTAGACGGCGCTGATGGCGCGGGCGCCGGCTCGTAGCGTGCCGGCGCGTTCGGCGGCGGTGCCGATGGTCATGCCGCCCTGGTCGGTGAGGCTGACCAGCGGCAGGTGGAAGGTCTCGCACAGGTCAACCAGGCGGGTCAGCGCCAGTGCGCCGGCGGCGGAGAGCGTGTTGCCGCGATACGGGTCGGTGGCCACGACTCCGACCGGATGGCCGTCGAGGCGGGCCAGCGCGGTGACGGTGGCGCCGCCGTAGTCGGCGTAGCGGAAGACCGAACCGGTGTCGAAGAGCGCGTCCAGGATCGGGGCGATCCGGTACGGCCGCCGTGGGTTGCGCGGGATGGCCGACAGCAGCGGCTCGGGATCGGGGACGTTGTCGCAGGTCGTGACGGGAGGCAGATCATGAACGCTGGACGGCAGGTACGACAGGAACTGCCGGATCACGGCGAACGCCTCGGCCTCGGTGGCCACGAAGCGGTCCACGTTCCCGTTGCGGCGGTGCACCTCCGCGCCGCCGAGCTGCTCCTTGTCCACGTCCTCGCCGATGCCGCCCTTGACGACCGGCGGGCCGGCGACGAACAGCTGGGCCAGGCCCTCGACCAGCACGCACAGGTGCGACATCACCGCGCGGGCCGCGCCGAGCCCCACCACCGGCCCGAGACAGGCCGAGACCACCGGCACCGTGGACAGGTTGTCGACGACGTGGTCCCAGCCGGGGTTGACCGGCACATAGCTGTAGCCGGCCTGCTCGATCATCTTCACGCTGCCGCCGCCGCTGGCCCCGTCGAGCAGGCGGATCAGCGGCAGTCGGAACTGGCCGGCGAGCTGCTCGGAGTACACCTGCTTGGCGTGGATCGCGGCGTCGCCGGACCCGCCGCGCCCGGTGAAGTCGTCGGCGCCGAGCACCACCTTGCGGCCGTCGACACGGGCCGTGCCGGTGACGAAGTTGGCCGGCGTGACGGTCCCGTCGGCGTTGGGGAAGCCGGCCAGCGCGCCGATCTCGGTGAAGCTGCCCTGGTCGGCCAGGGCCTCGATGCGTTCCCGCACGGTCAGCCGTCCGCCGGCGTGCTGGCGGGCGATCTTGTCCGGTCCGCCGAGGCCGGTCGCCCGCTCGCGGCGGCGCTGGATCTGGGCTACCTCGTCCGACCAGTCCTCGATCATGGGAGTCAGCCTAGGGCGACGGCGGCGGAGATCACCCGGTTGTAGTCTTGCCTAGGTGCACGACATGTCCGGCAGCTGCTCGGCACTGTCCGCCGCGCTGAGCGAGCCGCCCGCCGGAACCGCGTCCGTCGCCACCGGCTGGCTGTGTGTGGAACAGCCCGGCCCGTGGGGCCATGACGCGCTGCGCGACAGCCACCTCGACCACGGTGTGGCGACGGAGCTGTCGGCGCGGGCCGAGGGCAGCGGTGTGCGGATCGTGCTGATCCGGCGGCCCGGCGCGCATGCCGACTTCCATCACGCCCAGCCCCGCCAGGTGTACTTCGCTTCGACGCGGCCGGGGGCGTGCTGGCTGGAGTCGACGGTGCTGACCGACCCCAAGCAGCTGCTGGATCTCGACTTCCGCGCGGCCGGCGCGGGCAAGCACGTGGGCCTGGGCAGTCCCGTCGAGGAGTCGGTGCTGCTGGTGTGCACCAACGGCCGCCGGGACGTGTGCTGCGCGGTGGAGGGACGGCCGCTGGCCGGGGCGCTGGCGGCGGCCAATCCGGGCCAGGTCTGGGAGACCACGCACACCGGCGGGCACCGTTTCGCGCCGACGGCCGTGCTGCTGCCGACCGGATATCTCTACGGCCGGGTGACGCCGGTCGACGGGCAGCGGCTACTCGATTCCCATGGTGTCGTGCTGACCGGCAACAGGGGACGTTCCTGCTGGTCACGGCCCGGTCAGGTGGCCGAGCTGGCGGTGCGGGAACTGCTCGGGGAACCGGATCCGGAGGCGTTGTCGGTATCCCCCGACGGTGTTGTGGTCACGCATTCGGACGGCCGGGAATGGGCCGTCACCGTGACGGAACACCCGCTGCCGCCGGCCCGTCCGGCCAGTTGTGGCAAGGCGCCTTCGGTGCCGACCGCCTTTGTCGCCGACACCGTCATTCGCACCCGCTGATCAGCCGGCGCGCAACCATTCCGTTCCGGCCTCGTCACCGGAAATCCATCCGGCGGCGGCCATCGCCTCCATCGCGAGTCGGCGGGCCTGCTCGATCGGCAGTCCGTTCGTCACCACGATTTCATGCATAATCTGACGGGCAATGCCCATCAGGGCCGCCGCGGCCAGCAGTCGCTCCGCGGTCTCGGCATCGCACATCGGCTGGGCGGCCGGGGTGGAAATGACGTCGCCGCCCAGCACGTAGACCACGTCCACCAGCACGGACGTGCTCACCTGCCGGTCATGCACGAACGCCAGGATGACACAGAAATGCGGGAAAACAATTCGTCCGGCCGGGTGAAACGCGTTTAGGAGCATTCCTGCTCGGCGGCGTCGGCCGGTCGGGAAGCGGCCGCCGCGAACACCCCGAGTCCGAGTGAATAGGGGTCGTCCAACCCGATCCTGCGCAGCGCGTCCGGCGGCAATGCCAGCAGCGACAACGAGATTCCCAACAGATAGGCGTCCAGCACGCCGACATCGCGCGTCGAGCTGTCGAGGCCGGCGACCTGGTGCAGCGCCACCGCCGACTCCGCATTGGCGATCGCCATTTCCCCCAGCGCCTGCCGCACTCCCGGGCGGCGCACCGCCTCCAGGTACAGCTCGGCCATGGCCAGCAGCTGCGTCGGATCCCCGTTGACCGCGCGGTTGAGCAGCGCCGGGTACAGCTCCCCCAGCTGGCTCGGCGACACCTGCGGCGGCGTCGTGCTGTGCAGGCGCTCCACCGCCGCCCGGTGCTCCTCGGCCATCCGGCCGGCCGCCGCCTCCAGCAGCGACTCCCGCGTCGGGAAGTAGTTCTTGGTCGTGCCCTGCGGCACCCCGGCCTCACGGTCCACCGCGCGGTGGGTCAGCCCGCGGCCGCCCTCCCGCGCCAGGATCGCGATCGCCGCGTCTCCCAGCAGCGCCCGCCTCGGTCCCGGACGTCGATCACCCACATGATCACCATAGCTGTGGTACCACGCCTGTGGTGCTCGCGACGCGCCGCAGGCCAGCAGCGATGTCGATCACGGTTTAAGATCGCCACCACCCGTCCCGAGCCGCCCGGGGCCGTGCTCTACCTGAGTGGCTCACTTGGCTTCCGGAGCCAAATGAGCCACTCAGGTAGCAAAGAAGGGGGTCAGGACGGGTCGGCTTCGAGGCGGGCGATGATGCCGTCCTCGGCGTGCCAGGTCTGGCCGGTGTCCTCGCCGGGCAGCCGGGCCAGCAGGAAGCCGGCGCTCTGCTCCGGGGTCAGCAGGTCCCCGCGCTGCTGCACGTCGGCGAAGTACTCGTTGACCGTGGCGTCCATCGCGGTGCCACCGCCCTCCCGCACCCAGGTCATCATCGAGGTGGCCACGGTGCCGGGTCGGTAGATGTTGGCCGTGACGCCGCTGCCGGCGAGTTCGGCGGCCAGGTTGATGGTGTGGCCTTCCACGGCGTACTTGGTCGTGGTGTAGGCGTTGCCGCCGTTGAGGAACGCCGGCACCTGCGCGGCGCCGCTGGACAGGTTGACGATGCGACCCCAGCCCCGCTCCAACATGCCGGGCAGCAGGTGGATGCTCAGCGCGGCCACGGCCGTCACGTTGATCGCGACGGCGTTGGCGAACTCGGCCGGATCGAGCGTCGCGGTCGGCCCGGCCGGCCACGGCACGGCGGCGTTGTTGATCAGGATGTCGACCGCCCCGGCCGCGGCGGCGACCTCGGCCACCTGGGACAGATCGGCCAGGTCGGCGGTCACGACGGTGGCCTTGGTGGACACGAGGGCGGCGGTGCCCTCCAGCTCGTCACGGGAGCGGGCGACCAGCACCACATCCGCGCCCTCGGCGGCCAGGCCCACCGCCAGCGCCCGCCCGATCCCCCGACCCGCGCCGGTCACCAACGCGGTCCTTCCGGCAAATGCAGAACCCATAGGTCGATCATGGCCCTACGTCGCTCGACGTATGCCGGGTTTCCGCTTCTGGGCCCATGCCGACGCCCTTTCAGGCGGGAAGCATGGGGACATGACCACTCAGATGAGGGCGTCCGACGAGGACCGGGAACGGATCGTCGCGCGGCTCAACGAGGCCGTCGGCAAGGGCCTGCTGACCCTGCCCGAGGCCGAGGAGCGCATCGCCACCGCCTACGCCGCCCGCTACCTGGACGACCTCCCTCCGCTGACCGCCGACCTGCCCGACCCGATTCCCCCGAAGCCCGAAGGCTCGCGTCGCCGACCGGGTTTCGACCCCCGCGTGCTGGTCGTCATCGCCGCGTTGGCGGCGTTGGTCGTCGTCACGCACGGCTGGCTGTTCCCGCTGATTCCGTTGGTCATCCTGGCGATGAAGTTCGGGCCCCGGCGTCACGGGCACCCTGCCCGGATGTAGTCAACGGCCCTAGGGTCGTGGGCATGGACCTCGCCGACGCGTGTTTCGCCGGCGCCGCCGCCCAGGCCGAACTGCTGCGCGCCGGCGAATTGTCGTCACGTGAGCTGGTGGACGCCACGCTGCGCCGCATCGAGCGCCACGACCGCGAGCTCAACGCCTACCGCCTGGTGTTCGCCGAGCAGGCGCTGGAGCGTGCGGCCGAGGCCGACGAGCGCCGCGCGCACGGCGAGGATGCACCTCTGCTGGGCGTGCCGATCGCCGTGAAGGAGGACCTGGCGATCGCCGGCCTGCCCACGACGACCGGCACGTACGCCGTGGACCGTACGGAGCCGGCGGACTCGGAGGTGGTGCGGCGGCTGCGCGCGGCCGGGGCGGTGATCGTGGGCCGCACGCGGATGCCGGAGCTGGGCCTGTGGCCGTACACGGAGTCGGCGTTCGCCGGCGTGACGCGCAACCCGTGGTCGCCCGACCACACCTCGGGTGGCTCCAGCGGCGGCTCGGCCAGCGCCGTGTGCGCCGGCCTGGCCGGCGCGGCCATCGGCTCCGACGGCGCCGGCTCGATCCGTATCCCCGCCGCGTCCACGGGCATCTTCGGCCTCAAGCCGCAGCGCGGGCGCGTATCGCTGCACCCCAGCGGCGAGCAGTGGACGGGCATGGTCGTGGTCGGGCCGCTGAGCCGGCACGTGCGGGACTGGGCCCTGGTCGCCGACCAGATCCGTGGCTCGCTGCCCAGTGATCCGGTGGCCGCGATCCCGCCGCGCACCAGCTTCGTCGAGGCCGCGGCGACGCCGCCGGGCCCGTTGCGCGTGGCCGTGTCGCTCAAGCCGTGGGTCGCCGGCGCGCCCATCGATCCCCGCGTGCGGGACGCCGTGCTGGGCGTGGCCGGGCTGCTGCGGGAGTTGGGGCACGAGGTGATCGAGCGTGATCCCACGCTGTTGGACCCGACCACGCAGCTCGCGCTGGCCCCGCGCTACCTGTCCAGCGCCGCCGAGTCGCTGGCCGCGCTCGACCGTCCCGACGCCGTGGAGCGCCGCACCAGGCAGGTCGCGGCGCTAGGACGGGCCGTGCCGCGCTGGCTGGTCGTGCGGTCACGGCGGTTCGGGGAGCGCTTCTCCCAGGTCGCCAACGAGATCTTCGAGCACGCCGACGTGCTGCTCACGCCCACGCTGACCCGCCCGCCCATCCGGGTTGGCCAGTGGCAGCACCGGTCCACGTTGAGCACGCTGCTGGCCGCCAACCGGTACACGGCGTTCCTGCCGCAGTGGAACATCGCCGGCAACCCCGCCGCCTCTGTGCCGGCCGGGTTCACGCCCGAGGGGCTACCGCTGGCCGTGCAGTTGGTCGGCCGGCCGCACGACGAGTGCACGCTGCTGTCCCTTTCGTCCCAGATCGAGCAGGCCCGTCCCTGGGCCGACCAGCGACCTCTTTAGAGCCCCGCGGGCACGGCTGACCGCATCGCTTGGGCGAACGCCCGCACGGCCGGGTGGTCCTCGGCGCCGCCGCGGTGGGCGATGCGGGTGTGCCGGGCGAGCGGCAGCCGGGTCAACGTCACGCCGTCGGGCCGGTCGACCAACCCCAGCTCCGGCACGAGCGCCACGCCCTGGCCGGCGGCGACCAGTGCGAGCACGGTGGCGAAGTCGTCGATCTCGTGGCGGGCCTGTGGGGTGAAGCCGGCGGTCTCGCAGGCGTGCACCGTCATCCGATGGCACAGCGTCCCCTTGACCGCGAGGATCCACGGCTGGTCACGGCAGTCGGCGACGGTCGTCAGGTGTGGGTCGCCGGTGGCCAGGTACATCGCCTCCCGGCACAGCGGTATCACGGCGATACCAGCCTCGGCCGGCACCGGGGCGAAGTCGTAGGAGTGCACCAGCGCCACGTCCAGATCGCCGGCCCGCAGCGCATCGGCGACCTGCGCCGGGTCGAGCTCCACGACCATCGGTTCCAGCCCCGGATGACGCTGCGCCAGTGAAGCCAGCGCCGCCGGCACCATCACCCGGCCGGCGCTGGGGAACGTGCCGATCCGCAGCGACCCCGCCAAGCCTTGACGAGCCCCGTCTAGCTCGGCGGCGGCTCGCTCCAGGTGGGCCAGGACGACTTCGGCGTGCCGGACGAGCGTGCGGCCGGCCGGCGTGAGCACGACGTTGCGGCCGCTGCGGGTCAGCAGCGGCACTCCGGCCTCCCGTTCCAGGGCGCTGAGCTGCTGCGACACCGCTGACGGCGTGAAGGAGACCGCCTCGGCGACCGCGGCGATGGTGCCGCGATGGGCCAGTTCCCGCAGCAGCCGCAGCCGGCGCACGTCAAGCATCAGCCCAGCTTACGGATAGCCGCACAAATACGAACTGGACCTGCACGATCAGCGGCCGCAGGCTGGGCCCATGGAAGGCATCCTCGTACCCCTGATCACGCCGTTCGCCGCCGACGGCACGATCGCCACGGACGCGCTCGCCGCGCTCGCCGACGACGTGTTGGCCCAAGGCGCGGCCGGCATCGTCGCGCTGGGCACCACCGGCGAGCCGTTCGCGCTGGACGCCGACGAGAAGCGCACGGTGCTCGACATCTGCGCGCGGGCCTGCGCCGACCACGGCGCGTCGTTGGTCGTGGGGGCCGGCACCAGCGACACCAGTAGCAGCGCCTCAGCGCTGGCGGCATACCCCAAGCCGATGCCGCGCTGGTGCCGGTGCCGTACTACGTGCGCCCCGGCGAAGCCGGCGTCATCGCGCACTTCACGCGGCTGGCCGCCGACAGTCCCGTGCCGCTGCTCGTCTACCACGTGCCGCACCGCACGGCCCAGCCGCTGAGCGCCACCACGCTGCTGACGCTGAGCCGCATCCCGAACATCGTCGGGGCCAAGGTCGCCAGCGGCATGACCGAGGACGCCGTGGCGCTGCTGGGCGACTGCCCGCCCGACTTCGCCGTGTTCGCCGGCGACGACGCCTACCTGTCGCCGATGCTGGCGCTGGGCGCGCGTGGTGGCATCACCGCCTCCGCGCACCTGGCCACCGCCGACTTCGCTCGTCTCGTGTCCGCTTGGCACAAGGGCGACGTCGCCACCGCGCGTCCCCTCGGCCATACGCTGGCCCGGCTGGCCACGGCACTGTTCGTCGAGCCCAACCCCACCGTGCTCAAGGGCGTGCTGCACGCCCAGGGCCGCATCCCTACGCCGGACGTTCGGCTCCCGCTGCTGCCCGCCGACCCGTCATCCGTGGCCGCCGCGTTGGCTCTGTTGTAGCGCCGAGCACCGCCCACCGGCCCGAGCGCAGCCGCGTCAGGTTGTTGGCCAGCCGGAACAGCAGGAACACCGTCAGCGCGGACCAGACGCCGACCAGCCCCCAGCCCAGCGCCAGCGACGCCCACACCACGGGCAGGAATCCGAGCAGCGCGGCGCAGGCGTTGGCCGTACGCAGGAACTTCGCGTCGCCCGCGCCGAGCAGCACGCCGTCGAGCACGAACACGACGCCGCCGATGGGCTGCACGGCAACGAAGAACCACCACGCCTTCGGCATCTCCGTCAGCACCGCTGGGTCGGCCGTGAACACGTGCGGCAGCACCCCGGACAGCGCCGCGAACACCGCCGACAGCACGCTGCCGAACACCAGACCGCAGCGCACGACCTGCCACGCCACGCGCTGCGCCCGCTCACCGTCGCTGGCACCGAGCGCCGCGCCGACCAGGGCCTGCGCGGCGACGGCCAGCGCGTCGAGCACGTAGGCCAGGAACATCCACAACTGGAACACGATCTGGTGCGCGCCGACCGCCGCCGCCGAGGTGTGCGCGGCCACCGCGGTCGCGGAGATCCACGACGCTTGGAAGGCCAGGCCCAGCAGTGCGAGGTCGCGGCCGTAGACCAGCTGCGCGCGCAGGTGCGCCGGCACCGGCTTGAGCGACACGCCTTCGGCGCTCAATGCCCGTACGAACAGGGCCGCGGAGATCAGTTGTGCGACGACGTTGGCGATGGCCGAGCCGTTCAGGCCCCAGTGGAGCCCGTGCACCAGCACCGGGCACAGCACCGCGGAGATGCCGTTGCCGGCCAGTACGAACCACAGGGGCCGGCGCATGTCTTGCACGCCGCGCATCCAGCCGTTGCCGGCCATCGTGATCAGCACCAGCGGGGCTCCGAACAGCGCGATCCGCAGCCACCCCACCGCCGCGTCGGCCGCCGATCCCGAACCCGCGAGCAGCCCCGCGATCGGCTCGGCCAGCAGCTGTCCCACCGTCAGCAGCACCAGGCCGGCCAGCGCCGCGACCCAGGTCGCCTGTACCCCTTCAGCCACCGCGTCGGCCCGTCTGTTCGCGCCGTGCAGCCGGGCCGCGCGGGCCGTCGTGCCGAAGCTCAGGAACGCCATCTGTTGCCCGACCTGCGACAACACGATCGCCCCGACCGACAGTCCAGCCAGTTGCGTCGCCCCGAGATGCCCGACTACCGCCGTGTCCACCAGCAGGTACAGCGGTTCCGCCGCCAGCACCCCCAGCGCCGGCACCGCCAGCCTCAGCACTTCCCGCACGCCGCCCCCTGTAATGAGCACTTGCCGGTTTGACCCCTGACCGTGGAGGCTACGGTAAGGTCCGTTCGTGGACAACGCTGCTTACCTGGACGTCGCGCTCCGGCTGGCCAACGCCGACCTTCGCGACGTCGAGGGCCTCCGCGAGGCCTTGTACGAGGAGCCTTGGTGGGCCGAGCGCGTCCGTGAGTCCGACCTTCGGGCCCTTCGCCCCGTCGCCGACGGCCTTCGCCGCGTCTTCACCGCCGCCGTCGCCGCCAACCGTGTGGACGTGCAGGCGGAGACCAACGCCCTGCTCTCCGCCCATCCGCTACGCCCCCAGCTCTCCTCCGGCCACGGCGAGACCGAGAACTGGCATGTCCACGTCGCCGACCCCGGCCAGCCCCCCGCCACCGAGGTCGCCGCCGCCGCGTCGTGGGGCGTCGCCCATGGCATCGTCCACTATGGACTGGAGCGCTGGGGCCGTTGCGCCGCCGCGGACTGCGGCCGCTTCTACCTCGACACCTCCACCAACCGCGCCAAGCGCTTCTGCTCCCAGCGCTGCGCCAACCGCGTCCACGTCGCGGCCTTCCGCTCCCGCAACCGGGACTAGTTCTGCAGGATCGGCCAGGCCGCGCCCGGGTCGCAGTGCGCGGGGCAGGCCGCGATGTAGACCCTGTTGCCCAGGAACAGCACGTACTCGTCGTCGATGAAGGTGGCCGGCCGGTCCGGCTCGGGTGGCTGGTCCGGCCGGCCGGGTCGCTTGGGGAAGCCGAAGTTCGACGGGACCTGGCAGAGCACGACCATGTCGGCCCCGCACTGGCAGACGCAGTGCTCCGCGTCCTGGTACCAACAGGGTTCGCCGCCGAGCTTGAAACCCCAGTTGCTGTCGCCCTGCTCCTCGACCCGGCTCAGGGTCAGCGGCCGGGGCTGAAGGTGGGGCTCCGGCTCGGCGGCCACGACGCTGCCCCGATGCAGCAGGACCTGCCAGAACCGGAGCTGGCCTTCCGGCGGGGTGTCCCAGAACCGGGGCGGCAGCTGCTCGCCGGACAGCGGGTCGTTCGCGTCGTTGTGCTTGGGGCACTGGAACACCAGCAGATGGTCGTCGCCGAAGGCCTCGACGTCCGCCGGCACGTCGAGCTGGAAGAACAGGACCATCCGCTGGCCGCAGTCGCACGCCGGCCACGGCAGCCCGGTGTCGAGGACCGGCCGGCCGCCGACGGTGTTCCGGGCGTCCGGGCCGGCGGTCTCGGAGCCGATCTCGATCATGTAGGGCACCGGCGCAGCGTATCCGGGACTACAGGCCGCGTTTGGTCAGTTCGTCCAACAGCTGGCGGTCGGCGACGTGCCGGCCCTTGACGCCGTCGAGGTAGGAGTTGAACGCGTCCTGCCGGCCGGTGCGCGTGAACAAGGTGCGCAGCTGGGCCAAGAGCTCGACGACGAGGGCCTCGTTGTGGGCATGGGTGTTGTCGTCGAGGGCCTGCTCCACCAGACCCCGGTAGACGGCAATGGCGTCGCCGGGGTGGTCGGCGGAGCGCACGCGGGCGAGCTCGGCCCAGACCTCGTCGGTGCAGCCGTGGGCGACGGCGGTCTGCCACGCGGCCTCGGGCTGGTCGTCATGGATGAGCACGCGCACCAGCACGGAGTTGACGGCGACATCCGAGGCGCCCTCGGACAGGCGCCGCACGACGGCGTCACGCTGCTCGGACCAACTGCCGGCGTGCTCGGCGACGGTGCGAAGCCGCAGGTAGGTGTCCATGGCGGGCTGGTTGCTGAAGATGCGCATCCGCATGGACACGGCCCGGTCGAACCAGCCCATGCGCACGCACTCGTCCACGGCGACGTCGACGAGACGCGAAGCGGGGCCGCGCCACCCGCAGGCGGACAGGCCGCGGCCGACCCACTCGAGTACCTGCTCGGATCGGCCGGCCTCCTGGAGCAGCGTGGCGATGCGCAGGTAGTGCCAACCCGACGACAGGTCCTTGGCCAACGCCGTGACGTGCAGGTCCACGTCGCCCAGGTGCTCGGCGAGGTCCTCGGTCACGTGCAACACGGCCCACCGGTGCCGGTCGAACGCGGGCCGCTGCGCGAACTCCAACACGGGCAGTGCGGAGCACAGTGCCTCGGCGGCCTCCCGGTACGCCGAGAGCCCGGGCGATCCCAACGCGCCGGCGTAGTCGGTCAGCCGGACATGCGGCCCCTCGGGATGCTCGATCTGCAACGCCAGCAGCCACCGGGCCAGACGCGACGGATCGCCCTGGTGCAGACGGCAGGCGGTGGCGTGCGCGGACAGGGCCCGCTCGGCCAGCCCACGCAGCACGGGCACCCGCTCCGGCAACCGGGCCAATGCGGCGGCCAACGCCTCCACGACGTACTCGGCGAGCTCCACGGCGTCGATCGTCTTGGCGGCGCGGACCAGGCCCTCCAACGCCGACACGACATCGGCCAACGCCCGCCCGGGATCGTCACCGCCCGTGAGCGCGGCCTCCACGGCGACGCGGGCCCGCACCGCGTCCCCGAGCTCCTCCGCCCCCGGACCACCGGGTTGGCCGCTGATCACCGCACAATCAAACCCCACTTCACACGGCAGGTGAACGCAGTCGAACCGTTCGGAGCAGTCCGGTCACCGCGCGGACGCGAAACAGCGCGGGGCGTGACCGACCGTACCCTCCGCAGCGTCAACGCCGACCGAATTGGCCGGCACGCATCGATAGCACAGGTGCGCCGATCGTGACGCGTATTTCGCGTCCGGAAGAACCGTCAATTGTTGCCGTCCGGTCACGATGGTGAAGCGCATGCAACCAATTCGGCCCCATCACTCGACCGGAGCAGTGCGGCAGGATATCGGTAACTCTAGGGTTGGTCCATGCATATTCGCGTGGATTACGACGAGGGGCTGCACGCAGTCTACGAACGAGGACGCGTGCTACCGCCGGAGACCGTCGCCACGTGGATGGCCGCCCTCGAGCGCAACGCGCCCGCGCGCCGCCCGCTGACCGTGCTCGACCTCGGTTCCGGAACCGGTCGGTTCAGTGACGCCATCGCCGACACCTTCGGCGGCCCGGTCTACGGCGTCGAGCCCTCGACGCGCATGCGCGAGGTAGCCGAGGCCGCGCACCCGCACGAGCGCGTGTCCTACCTGGACGGCCGGGCCGAGGCGATCCCGCTGCCCGACAACAGCTGCGATTTGTCCGTAATGTTCCTCGTGCTGCACCACATCGAGCACCGCATGCTGGGCGTGAAGGAGCTGGCCCGGGTGCTGCGGCCGGGCGCACGGCTGTGCGTGCACAGCGGCTTCTCCGGCCAGATGCACGACCACGTCTGGTACCGCTACTTCACCCGCGCCCGCGAGGTCGACGACCTGGTCTTCCCACGGCTGGACGAGGTCATCGCGCAGTTCGCCGACGCCGGCATCGGCTACGTCGGCCTCGACCAGGTCGACCAGCAGGTCGCGGCCAGTCTGCCGGCCTATTTCGAGCGATTTCGACACCGTTCCTTTTCCACCTTGCAACATATGACGGAAGACGAGATCGCCGAGGGCATGGCCGCCATGCAGCGGGCCGCCGAGGCCGCCGAAGGCGCGCCGCCGGAGCCGGTAATCCAAACGGCGGACCTCCTCGTCCTCGAACGTCTCGACGGGTAGTCGAGCACCCACCGTCGGTGTGTCGTAAATCTCGGAAACACATAACCGGCGGCCGGACGGGCGAGCCCCGTCCGCTAATCCAGGAAATGCGGAAGCCCCCGGACCGGAGCGGGTCCGGGGCTTCGCCGCACGATCAGGAGCGCGGGCCGTCCGACAACTCGGTGTAACCGGCGTTGGGTCCGGGCTCCTCGGAGGTGATCTGCGCGGCCGCCCGCTCGGCGGCCCGCACCGCCTGGGTCGCCTCGGTCGGCGCCGGCGGGTTGAACCAGTCGGCCACCGAGTCGTCCATCTCCTCGACGGCCGGCGTGGAGACGTCCGGGGCCGGCGGCTCGTAGCGGAACACGCCGTCCTCGCCCGGCGCGCCGAGCATCCGCGCGAAGCCCTCGAGGGCCTTGCCGTAGTCCGACGGGATCAGCCACACCTTGTTGGCGTCGCCCTGCGCCATCTGCGGCAGCGTCTGCAGGTACTGGTAGGCCAGCACCTCCGGCGTCGGCTTGCCCGCCTTGATCGCCGCGAATACCTTCTCGATCGCCTTGGCCTGGCCCTGTGCCTGAAGGTAGCGGGCGGCCCGCTCGCCCTCCGCGCGCAGGATCCGCGACTGCCGGTCGGCCTCGGCGGCCAGGATCGCCGCCTGCTTGGCGCCCTCGGCCGCCAGGATCTGCCCCTGCTTCTGGCCCTCGGCCGTCTTGATCGCCGACTCCCGCTGGCCCTCCGCGGTCAGGATCATCGCGCGCTTCTCGCGGTCGGCGCGCATCTGCTTCTCCATCGAGTCCTGGATGGAGGGCGGCGGGTCGATGGCCTTGAGCTCGACCCGGGCGACCCGGATGCCCCAGCGGCCGGTCGCCTCGTCCAGCACCCCGCGCAGCTGGTTGTTGATCGAGTCACGGGAGGTCAGCGTCTGCTCGAGGCTCATGCCGCCGACCACGTTGCGCAGCGTGGTGGTGGTCAGCTGCTCGACACCGACGATGTAGTTGGAGATCTCGTAGACCGCGGCCCGCGGGTCGGTCACCTGGAAGTACACCACGGTGTCGATGGAGACCGTCAGGTTGTCCTCGGTGATCACCGGCTGCGGCGGGAAGGACACCACCTGCTCGCGCAGGTCGATCCGCGCCCGCACCCGGTCAAGGAACGGCATCAGCAGCTTCGGCCCGGGCGTGGCCGTAGCCCGGTACCGGCCGAGCCGCTCGATCACCGCGGCCTGCGCCTGCGGGATGATCAGCACGGACTTCACCGCGATCGTCAACACCACCAGGATGATGACGATCACGACGATGATCGTGGTCACTGTCGCTGCCTCCATCAGTTCTCCGCCCACACGATTGCCGTCGCTCCCGAGATGTCCATGACGATCACCTGCTGGCCCGGCTCCAACCGCTGCGTCGGCTCGAACGCGCGAGCCGACCACACCTCGCCCTTGATGCGCACCCGGCCGCCGTGCTCGTCCACCGTGGCGACCACCTCGGCCTGCACGCCCTTGAGCGCCTGAATATTGGTCGTCAGGTGCTCATGACCCGACATCAGCCGGCTGCGCAGGATCGGCCGCACCGCGAAGATGCCGACCACCGCCGTCACGGCGAACACGATCGCGTCGACCAGCAGGCTGCCGCCGATCACATCGGCCAGCGCGGCCGCCAGCCCCGCCGCGCCGAGCATCACGAGGACGAAGTCCCCGGACACCACCTCGGCGAGCACCAGCGCGACACCGAACAGGAGCCACAACAGAGCGGCCATGCCTCCATCGTGGCAGAACACGCCCGCCACCATCGGGCGACCACTCCGCACGTGACACGGGCGTGACCTACACCGGTTCCGTGACGAAGTCGATCAACCGCTCGACCGCGCCCAGCAGCGGCGTCTCCAGATCACGGAACCCCTTCACACCGGCCAGCACCCGCCGCCAGCCCTCGGTCGGCTCGCCCCAGCCGAGCGCCTCGCAGATGCCTTCCTTCCACGGCACGCCACGCGGAATCACCGGCCACGCCCTGATGCCGACCGAGGCCGGCTTCACCGCCTGCCAGATGTCGACATAGGGATGTCCGGTGACCAGCACGTGCTCGTCACGGATCGACGACACCAGCCGCGACTCCTTGGAGCCCTCGACCAGGTGATCCACCAGCACCCCCAGCCGTCGCCGCGGCCCCGTGCCGAACTCCTCGATCCGCTCCGGCAGCACGTCCACGCCGTCCAGCGGCTCCACCACGACACCCTCGACGCGCAGGTCGTGCCCCCACACGCGCTCGACCAGCGTCGCGTCGTGCAGGCCCTCGACCCAGATCCGGCTGTCCCGGGCGGTGCGCGCCCGCAGGCCCTCCACCTTCACCGAGCCCGACGCCGACATCTTCCGGTCGGCCGCCTGCTTGGGACGGACGAGGGTCACCGGTTGGCCGTCGATCAGGAAACCGGCCGGGGTCAGCGGGAACACCCGGTGCCGGCCGTGCCGGTCCTCCAGCACCACGTTGCCCGACTCGAACCGGACCACCGCGCCGCAGAACCCGGACGCCGGATCCTCGGCGACCAGGCCCGGCTCGGCCTCGACCTCGGGGATCGGCCGGCGCTTGGCCGGACCGGACAGCACGTCGCGGCCGTAGTCGTGGGAACGCACAGCGCCGCACCCTATCGGGTGATGCCGATGTTCTCGTGGAGGAACTCCAGCGTGGCGGCCCACGCCGCGGCCCGGGCCTTGGTGTTGACCTCCGCCGAGCCGCCGAGCTCGAACCGCACACCCGGCCCGTCCGAGAGAGTGTCGAGGTAGGGCTGCCCGGGCGGGCCGTTGAGCGGATGGCCGGCGCCCTCGTAGATCCGCAGCTCCACGTTGTCGGCGGTCGCGGCGCGGCTGTACTCCACGGTCGGCCAGGTCTGGTCGTCGTCGCCGCACAGCATGAGGACCGGGCCGCCGATCCGCTCCACCGGAATCCGATAGCGGTCCACCTCCGCCGGCACGTCCGCGAACGCCAGCCGCAGCCGTACCGGCTCGTCGTTGGCGATCTGCTCGCGCAGCTCGTCACGGATGTCGTAGGGCAGGTAGTCCAACGGCTTGCGGCGCAGCGTCCACGACGCCGCCGGCGTGGAGAGAATGTCCAGCAACGTGCCGGCGCGGTAGTCGATGCCCTGCGTGACCAGTCCGCCGCCGGCCACGCTGACCACGGCCCCGACCCGGTCGTCGTGCGCGCCGACCAGCAGCGCCGCCTCGCCGCCGCGGGAACCGCCGACGATGCCGATCTTGCCCGTGGCGAAGGAGGCGATCTTGTCCACCGCGGCGAAGAAGTACTCCAGCGGGATGTCCACCAGCCCCGGCGGCAGCGTCGAAGTGCCGAAATAGGCCAGGGCCAGGACGTTGTAGCCCTCGGCGTGCAGCGCCCGCGCGTCACGCTCGTGCAGGCCGCCTTCGGAGCCGCCGAGCAGCAGCACGCCGGGCGCGGACACGGGCTGGGTGAGGAGCAGGCTCTCGGTCACCCGTCGAGTGTGTCGAATCGGGCAACCAACCCATCATCGGGCTACGTCCCGGCGACATGAAGGTGATGCTGATCGTGTTCGCACTGCTGTTGGCGGGCGGCGCCGCCTCGAGTTCCACCGCCGGCTCCGGACACCGGGCACAGCCGGTGTGCGGGGCGCTGAACCCGTCGCCGGACACGGTGTCGCTGGACGGATTCACGGTGTCCTGGGTCTTACGTTGCCCGGTCCAACTCAGAGCCGAGCCGGTGCAGACCCAGCGGGCCGACGGTCCGGCCACCGAGGTCATGCGGGTGCTGAAGATGCCGAGCGACCCGAAGCCCGACGCCTGCTCGTCGTGGGGACAGAACCTGCCGGACTACGTGCTGGTCGACGCCGCCGGCAACGGGATCCAGCCGGTGCTGCCCACCGACGGCTGTCACGTGAAGAAGTCGGTGGTGGACGCGCTCGACGCGCTGCCGTACCGGACGGTCAAAACCGGAAACCGCTAGCGGGCACCGAGGTCACGGCCGAGCATGGGCCCGTGACGACGTACTCGGCCGTGCGCACGACCGGCATCTACTGCCGGCCGGGCTGCGGTGCCAAGCCCCTCGCGGAGAACGTCCGCACGTTCGAGTTGGCGGCCTCGGCCGAGGCCGCCGGCTACCGCGCCTGCCTGCGCTGCCGGCCGTACCGGGTGGCGGGCACGATTCCCGACGACCCGCCGGAGTTGGTGTGCCGGGCGGTGCGGCTGATCATCGACGGGGTGCTCGACGGCGCGACCGAGGAGGCCGTCGGGGCTCGGCTTGGTCTTTCGGCCCGGCATCTGCGGCGGCTGTTCGCCGATCACCTAGGCGTCACGCCGGACGGTTTCGCCCGGTCGCGGCGGGCGCATTTCGCCCGACGGCTGCTGGACGACACCGATCTGGGGATCGCCGAGGTGGCGTTCGCGGCGGGGTTCGGCAGCCTGCGGCAGTTCAACCGGGCCATGCGCGAGGTGTTCCGGGCCGCGCCCAGCGACCTGCGGGCCCGCCGTCGCAAGGCCGACCGGCTGGCCGCCGACGGCGGGCTGGTGCTGCGGATGCCGTTCGATCCTTCCTACGACTGGAATGCGGCGCTGGCCGTGCTGAGCGCCGCTGCCGTGCCCGGCGTGGAGTCCATTGTGGACGGTGTCTATCGGCGGACGATCACCTTGGACGGCGACCCCGGTCTGCTGGAGATCGAGCCCGGCGGCGTGGACCACCTGCTGCTGCGGGCCCATCTGCCGCACTGGGAAGGCGTGATCCACGTGGTCGAGCGGGCCGCCCGGCTGGTCGGCATCGACTGGGGCGAGCCCGGCGCGTGGGCCCCGCTGGAGATCGTCGTCAACGCCGTCGCCGAGGACGTGACCGCGCTGGTCCGCCGGCACGGTTCGCCGATCGCCGGGCTCGGATTCGGTCTCTCCCATGCCTTTCCGGCCGCGGAGCCGCTGGCCGGCGAGCCGGGGGCCGTCGGCGAGGTGGCGCGGGCGGTCCTGGCCGGCCGGCTCCGCCTTGACGGGGCCGAACCGGTCGAGGACCTGCGCGTTTCATTGGTCGCGGTCGGCGTTGCCGAGTCTGCCGCTGATCGGATCAGCCGGCGGCTCGGCCTACCAGGTCGTTGAGCTCGCCGTAGGAAAGCCCGTCGGACATCGACTCATAGGTGCCGACGGTCAGCACCTCGCGCGCCGCCGCGGCGGCCACGCCGTAGGCGGCCTGGGCGATTCCCGTGCCGACGCTGATGCGGGCCACGCCCAACGCCGCGAGCTCCGCGACGGACGGCGCGCCGGGATGGGCCATCACGTTGAGCGGCAACGGCCCGTCGACCAGGACCTTGATCACCGCCGGATCGACGACGCCGGGCACGAACAGCCCGTCGGCCCCCGCAGCGGCATAGCGCTCCGCGCGGGCCAGGGTCTCGTCGATGTCGCCCGAGCCCATCAGGAACGTGTCGGTACGAGCGTTGATCACCAGGTCGCCGGCCTGACGCGCGGCGGCGAGTCGGTCGGCCTGCGCCGAGACGTCCAGCAACTGGCCGCCGGCGCTGTCCTCGATGTTCACGCCGAGCGCCCCGATCGAGGCCACCTCGGCGACCGTCCAGGCGACCTCCTCGGGCGTGTCGCCGTAGCCGCCCTCGATGTCGGCGGTCACCGGCACCGTCACGGCCCGCACGATCCGGCGCAGCGCCTCCAGCGCCACCGTGCGGGTCAGGCCGCCCGCGTCGGGCACACCCCGCGACCAGGCGACGCCGCCGCTGGTGGTGGCGATCGCCTTCGCCCCGGCGGCCTGGATCGCGGCGGCCGACGGCGGGTCCCAGGCATTGGGCAGCACCAGGGGTTTCGGCAGTTCACGAAGCGGATTCACACCGACCAGCATCGCCGGACCGGCGGCTCAGGTCTGGCCATATTCGGCCATGACCGTCCGAACCGCGGCGGTGGTCCGCTCCACGTCGCCGGTGGCGAGGAGATCGAGCAACGCGCCGCGCAGGACGGCCAGCACGAGGGTGCGCTGGGCTTCGGCGGCCGGCGTGGCGGGGTCGGGCTGGGCGTCGGCCAACACCTTGAGCCAGTCCTCGACCGTGGTGCGGGCGAACTCGGCCCACGGACCGTCGGGGACGACGAGGGACCGGCCGTAGCCCTCCAGCCACAGGGTGAGCAGGGCCCGGTGCTCGGGCGCGGCCAGCCAGGACCAGACAGCGGCGGCGACCTCGGGAAGGCTGCGGCCGCCGGTCTGGGCGAGCAGTTCCAGCTGGTCGGCACGGGCACGGGCCAGCAGCTCGCGGACCAGGCCGTCCTTGCTGCCGAACAGGAACAGCAGCACCCGCGGGCTGGAACCGATGGCGGTGGCCAGCGGACGCAGGGACAAATCGGCCAGGCCGTGCTCCAGGGCGTAGTCGTAGGCCTGGCGCAGGAGGTCGTCGCGGCGGTCGGACATGAGAGCTATCCTACTGAAACACTCGTTTCAGTGGAGGCGGCCATGCTGATCAGAACTGCGGACCAACCGGGTGATCTGGGCTGGATCGTGCAGGCGCACGGCGAGCTCTACGCCCGTGAGCTGGGCTGGGACGCCAGCTTCGAACGGCTGGTGGCCGGGATCGTCGGCGAACTCGACCCGGTGCGCGACGCGGTGTGGATCGCGGAGCTGGACGGGCAGCGGGTCGGGTGCGTGTCCTGCATGGCCGGCGACGACGGCGACGCGGTGCTGCGGATCCTGCTCGTGCACCCGGACGGCCGCGGTCACGGCATCGGCGGCCGGCTGGTCGACACCTGCGTGGAACACGCCCGGGCACAGGGCTTCAAGCGGCTGCGGCTGTGGACGACGAACTGGCAGGAGGCGGCCCGCCAGGTCTATCTGCGGCGCGGTTTCGCCCTCGTCGGCGAGCAGCCGGAACGGCGGTTCGGCGTCGACGTGGTCGGCGAGACATACCACCTTGATCTGTCACGGTGACGCATTCTTGCGGATGCCGACCTGCCACACATCGCAGTACCGGGAGCGGAATCCGGCCTCGAAATAGGCGAAGTAGAGCACCCACAGCCGGCAGAAAGTCTCGTCGAAACCCAGTGCGGTCACGGCATCGTGCGCCTCGACGAACCGGACTCGCCACTGCCGCAGCGTTTCCGCGTACGAGTCGCTGAGCCGTCGCGTCGCCACCATCTCCATGCCGGTGTGCGCCTTGAGGATCCGGTTGATCTCACGCAGGCTCGGCAGCTCGCCGCCGGGAAAGATGTACCGGTCGACCCAGCTGAAATCCTTCTTCGCCGCCAGCATTCGCCGATGCGGAAAGGTGATCACCTGAAGCCCGAAGAAACCGCCGGGCTTCAGGTGCCGCTCGACGGCCTGGAAGTACTCGACCCAGTATTCGGAACCGACCGCCTCGATCATCTCGACGCTCACCACCGCGTCGTAGACACCCCGGTGGCGTCGGAAATCCTCGAGCAGGAAGCCGACCCGGCCATCGAGCCCGGCGTTGCGGGCTCGCGTCGAGGCGTATTCGAGCTGGCTTTCCGACAGCGTCAGCCCGACGACGTCGGCCCGCCGCTCCGACGCGGCCCGCAGCGCCAGGCCGCCGAACCCGGACCCGATGTCCAGCAGCCGCGTGCCCGGCCCCACCTGGGCCAGATCGAGGATGCCGTCGACCTTGCGCCGCTGGGCCGACGCCAGATCGTCCCCCGGCTCGAACCACGCCGACGAGTAGATCATCGCCTCGTCGAGGAAGGTCTCGAACAGCCGGCCGTTGAGGTCGTAGTGCGCCTGCACGTTGGCCAGCGCACCTTCCTCGCTGTTGCGCTGGGACAGTGGATGGGCGAGGTGCAGCAGGCTGCGCAGCCGGTAGTACAGCGGCGTCTCCATGGCTTTCAGGTGCTCGCTGTAGACGGCCAGCCAGGCCACCAGCTCGTCGGCCGCGGCCGGCTCGAGGAGCGGGGATTTCCCGCAGTCCCACGCGCCGAGCAGGTACGCCTCGCCGAAGCCGAGGGAGCGGTCCCGGCCCGTCCGGGAGAAGAAGACCTCGGGATCGTTGACCGTGAGCGTGGGATCGCCGGCCGCGCCCTTCCCGAACCTGGTGCCGTCGGGCAGGGTGACCGACAACGGGAGATCACGCACGGTCCACCGGAACAGCCGCTCGGCCAGTTTCGCGCGCAGCGGATTCCGGCGGACGGTCCGCAGGTGGGGCCAGTTCAGATTGACCTGGGTCGCCTGTTCCGTGCGTCGCATGGGCCGATTTTTACACCTGGAGAAGACTCGTGCGAAGTGGAACAAGGGTGTGACCGATCGAGTGAAGCCGGTCAGGGGATGGACTCGGTCCTGCGCCTTTCGCGGGAAAGGGTGGGCGGTCAGGACCGGAGTTCGCACAGCCATTGCTCGGCCAACCGCCGCCCGTCGGGGAGTTGGTCGTCGCGGTCCCAGCGCCACGTCGTGATCATCGCCAGCACGAGACGTCGACAGGCCTGGAGCCGGTCGTGATCGACGTCCGGGTAATGGTCGGCGACGTCCTTCGGTGCGTGGGCCAGGTCGAACTCGATCGGCCCACGGCAGCAGGTTTCCAGGTCGATGAACAGCGGACCGTGGGCGGTGTTCAGCAGGTTGCCCGGGTGCGGCTCGCCGTGCAGCACCTGCTCGTCAGCGCCGCCGATCTCGTGCCGCAACGTGTCGACCAGGAGTCGGCGGTCGTCCTCAGGGAGCTCCGGCGTGCGGTCGCGGTCGGCCAGAAGTCGTTGCGCGGCTTCGACTCGGTCGGTGAAGTGAGGTGTGGGGATGTCGACCTCGCGCATGCCGGCGTGCAGTTGGGCCAGCGCCTCGGCGTAGTCGGCCGGCGCGACGGGGCCGCGAGATTCGTAGTAGGTCCACAGCGTGACCACGAAGCCGTCGCGCTCGTGGACGTGCGGCGACTCGAGCGCCGCCACCGGGGAGTCCGTCAGCCGGGCAGCGAGGTCGATCTCGAACTGGGCGACCTGGTCGGTCGCCGGCGCGACCCGGGCCAGCACGTCACACGGCAGCAGCCGCAGCGTGAGCTTGTTGGAGTCCTGCACCACGACCGTGCGGTCCACCGCCAGGCCCAGCTCGTCGGCGACCGACCTGGCCGCGGCCACCGCGCCGTTGTCCATCTCCGCAGTATTCAAGGACAGAACCACCGTCCGTATCTTGTTTAGACCAATCAACTGGCCGTACCGTCCCGCCAACGCGTGGTGACATCGATGTCAGCGAAGGCGGTAACGGATGAGACCCCCTGCTCTCGTCGTTTCGGTCCTGATGGCCCTGTCGGTGCTGGTCGCGGCGCCGTTCACGGCGGCGGCCGACCCGGTCGGGTCGGTGAACCCGTTCATCGGCACCCAGAACAACCCCAACGCCAGCTACCCGCCCTTCGGCAAGGGCTACGGCAACACCTTCCCCGGCGCGACGACGCCGTTCGGCATGGTCCAGTTCAGCCCGGACACGTACAACACGGCGTCCGGCGCGGACAACTGGGGCGGCTACGAGTACCCGGCCAACCAGATCCGCGGCTTCAGCCTCACCCACCTCGACGGCACCGGCTGCGAGGGCTCGTTCGGCTTCCACGACCTGCCGTTCATGCCCTACACCGGCAGCCTCAACGGCAACGGATCGCTGCCCTCCTCCCCCGCGACCAACGCCGCCGCCTACCGCTCCGGCTTCAGCCACAGCACCGAGACCGCCAGCCCCGGCCGCTACGGCGTCACCCTGGCCAACGGGGCCAAGGTCGACCTGACCGCGACCACCCGCACCGGCATGGCCCGCTTCACCTTCCCGGCCGGCGCGTCGTCCACCGTGCTGATCAACGCCGGCGGCTCGGCCAACGGCACCAGCGCCTCGTCGGTGGCGATCAGCGGCAACACCGTCACCGGGTCGGCCCGCAGCACCGGGACCTGCGGCGGCGGCAGCTACACCGTGTACTTCTCGGCCAAGTTCGACCAGGCCGTCAGCAACTTCGGCACGTGGAACGGCGGCACCGTCACCGCCCGCGGCACCTCGGCGTCCGGCACGAACACCGGCACCTACCTGACCTTCCCGGCCGGTTCCACCGTCACCGTCCGGGTTGGACTGTCCTATGTGCGCACGGCCAACGCCGCCGCCAACGTGACCGCGGAGAACCCGTCGGCCGGCTTCGACACCGTGGCGGCCAACGCAGCCACCACCTGGGCGGCCAAGCTGGGCGCGATCAACACCACCGGCGGGTCGGCGACCCAGCAGAGCGTGTTCTACACGGCGCTCTACCACTCGCTGTTGCACCCCAACGTCTTCGACGACAGCAACGGCGAGTACCCCGGCATGGACGGCCAGATCCACACCGTCGCCGCCGGGCACCACCAGTACGCCAACTTCTCCGGCTGGGACGTCTACCGCTCCGAGGTGCAGCTGATCACCCTGCTGTTCCCGAGCGTCGGCTCCGACCTGGCCCAGTCGCTGGTCAACGACGCCAACCAGGCCGGCAGCTGGTACAACTGGCCGTACGCCAACGTGGCCACGAACATCATGAACGGCGACTCGCTCCAGTCGGTCGTGTCCAGCATCTACTCCTTCGGCGGCACCGGCTTCGACGCCGCCGGCGCGCTGTCCAGCATGGTCTCCACCCAGTCGCTGCCGGCGACCAAGACCATCCGCGGCGGCCTGTACGAGTACGCCGGCACCGGCTACATCCCGCGCGGCACCAGCAACGTGTGGGGTCCGGGGGCCACCACGCTGGAGTACGCCATCGACGACTTCGGGATCGCGCAGCTGGCCGGACGGCTCGGCGACACCGCCAACTACAACGCCTTCATGCAGCGGGCCCAGAACTGGCAGAACCTGTTCAGCCCGGCCACGAAGTCGATCACGCCGCGCTACCAGAACGGGCTGTTCGCCACCGACTACAACCTCAACTCCGACAACAACGACCAGTACGTCGAGGGCACCGGCACCCAGTACAGCTGGATGGTGCCGCAGAACGTGGCCGCTCTGGTGGCCAAGATGGGCGGCAACGCGACCGTCTCCAGCCGGCTCGACACCTTCTTCAGCCAGCTCAACGCCGGCGTGGTCAACGGGGCGTACGCGTGGCTGACCAACGAGCCGACCATCGGCACGCCCTACCTGTACGACTGGGTCGGCGCGCCGAGCAAGACGCAGGCCCTGGTCCGGCGGGTGCTGTCGAGTCTGTTCACCAACGCCCCCAACGGGTTGCAGGGCAACGACGACCTCGGCGAGCTGTCCGCCAGCTACGTCTGGGGAGCATTGGGCATGTACCCCTCGGTCACCGGCCGGGCGGAGCTGGTGCTGGCCAGCCCGATCTTCACCCAGGCCGTGATCAGCCGCGACAACGGCCGGGTGATCACCGTGAACGCGCCCGCGTCGTCGGCCAGCAACCAGTACGTGTCGGCGCTGGCGGTCAACGGGGTCGGGCAGTCGCGGACCTGGCTGCCGGAGTCGTTCGTGGCCAACGGCGGGACCGTCGACTTCACGCTCACCGGCTCGCCGACGTCCTGGGGCACCCGCTCCGGTGACGCCCCGCCGTCGTTCTCCGACGGCCAGAACGGCTTCAACAACATCGGCGCCTCCAACGACGGGGCCGCCACCACCGCCAACCTCGACTCGTCCGGGCACAGCTACTCCGTACAGGCCCTGTCGGCGGCCGGCATCAACCCCGGCGGCACGGTCAGCGCCAACGGGATGAGCTTCACGTGGCCGACGGCCGCGGCCGGCAAGCCGGACAACTGGCTGGTCAACGGGCAGGTGATCGATCTGGGCGGCCGGTCGGCCAGCCGGATCTCGTTCCTGGGCAGCGCCAGCAACGGGCCGGCCACCGGCACCGCGACCGTCACCTACACCGATGGCACCACCTCGTCGGTGTCGATCACCATGACGGACTGGGCCGTCGGCACCGCCCAGTCGGGCAACACCATCGCGGCCACGATCGCCCACTGGAACGCCGCCGACGGCTCGAGTCTGAAGACCTACCTGTTCGCCACTACGCCCGCGTCACTCACCGCCGGCAAGCAGGTGCGCAGCGTGACATTGCCGGCGTCGACGAACCAGGGAGCCATGCATGTCTTCGCCATCTCCGTGGCCTGAATAATGGATCAATGCGGTTCGGTGTGCTCGGCTCGACCCTGATGTGGTCCGCCGACGGGGACGAGGTCCCCGTCGGCGGACCGCGGGTGCGGACGTTGCTGACGCTGCTGCTGGTGGACGCCGGGCAGATCGTCACCACCGAGCGGCTCATCGACGGCCTGTACGGGGAGGACCCGCCGGCCAACGCCGTCAACGCGCTCCAGGCCCAGGTGTCCCGGCTGCGCCGCGCGCTGGCCGGCGAGATCGAATCCCACCCGACCGGCTACCGACTGTCGGCGAACTGGGTGGAGATCGACGCTCACGTGTTCGCCCGGCTGGCCGCCGACGGCCGGCACGCCCTGGCCGGCGGCGATCACGCCCGTGCGGCCAAGCTGCTGCGCGAGGCGCTGCACCTGTGGCGTGGGCCGGCGTTGAGCGACGCGCCGCTGGCCGAGGCCGAGGCGACGCGACTCGAAGAGCTGCGGATGACCGCCAGCGAGGACCTCTTCGAGGCGGAGTTGGCCGCCGGCGACAACCCCGGGCTGATCGCCGAGCTGCGGCAGGCCGTCGCCCGTAACCCGCTGCGGGAACGGCAACGGGCGCTGCTCATGCGGGCCCTCTACGCCGCCGGGCGGCAGGCCGAGGCGCTGGAGGTGTTCGAGGAGGCCCGCACGCTGCTGGCCGACGAGCTCGGCGCCGACCCCTCGCCTGAGCTCGCCGAGACGCACCTGGCCGTGCTGCGCTCGCAGGACCGTCCCAAGAAACGTGCATTGCCGGCGCAGCTGACCAGCTTCGTCGGACGCGCGGAGGAGCGGGACTACGTCGCCGCGCTGCTCGGCACGTCACGGCTGGTGACCTTGCTCGGGCCCGGCGGCGCCGGCAAGACGCGCCTGGCCGTAGAAGCCGCGGGGACGTTGGACGGCGAGATCTGCTTCGTCGACCTGGCCGCGTTGGCCGAGGGCGACCAGGTCGCGCATGCCCTCGTCGCCGCACTGGGACTCCGCGATGCGGGCGGCTTCTCGGCTGCCGCGACCGGCGACATCGTCGACCGGCTCACCACGGCGCTGGCCGACCGGCCGGTGCTGCTGCTCGTGGACAACTGCGAGCACGTGATCGCCGACATCGCGCAGCTCATGCACGAACTGCTCGCCGCGTGTCCACGGCTGCGGGTGCTGGCCACCAGCCGTGAGGCGCTGGGCATCACCGGCGAGACCCTCCATCCGCTCAGCGGGCTCACTCCCGAGGCCGCTCGCAGGCTGTTCACCGACCGGGCTTTGGCCGTGCGACGGGACTTCGTCGCGGACCCGTCGCTGATCGACCGAATCTGCGCCGGGCTGGACGGGCTGCCGCTGGCCATCGAGCTCGCCGCCGCGCGCCTGCGCACCCTGTCGCCGGCCGACATCGCCGCGCGGCTCGACGACCGGTTCCAGCTGCTGTCCCGGGGCGACCGCACCAAGGCGCACCGGCACCAGACCCTGCATGCCGTCGTGGGCTGGAGCTGGGATCTGCTCAGCCCTTCCGAACAGGCCGTCGCCCGGCGGCTGACCGTGTTCACCGGCGGCGCCAGCCTGGCCGCCGCCGAACGCGTGTGCGCGCTGCCCGACGCCATCGAGCTGCTGGCCGACCTCGTCGACAAGTCGTTCATCGAGGTCGTCGACGGGCGCTACCGGATGCTCGAGACCATCCGTGCCTTCTGCGCCGAGCATCTCAGCGAGGCCGACGCCGTTCGTGACGCGCATCTGGCGTACTTCCTGGAGCTCGTGCAGACCGCCGAGCCGCACCTTCGCGGTTCTGAGCAGCTGGGGTGGATCGCGCTGCTCAACACCGAGCACGCCAACATCCTCGCCGCGCTGCGGCGGGCCGTGCACACCGCGCCGCACACCGCGCTGCTGCTGGCCGGCGAACTCGCTTCGTACTGGTATCTGCGGGGGTTGCGGGCCGAGGTCGCGCCCATCGCCACCGAGCTGCTCGGCAAGATCGGCACCACGCCGCCGGAGGGGCTGTCCGAGGAGTACGTGCTCTGCGTGCTCAACGCCGTGATCGTGCACGGGGCCGAGACCCCGTGGCTGCTGCCGCATCTCGCCGCCGCCCGGGCCATCGTCTTCGCCCAGGCCTCGCCGCCTCGGCTGCCGTACCTCGTGGTGTTGTGGGCGTTGACCGCCGGGCCGCTCGACGTGCCCGACGACCGGCCGGCCGAGACCTACTTCGACTCCTCGGGCTGGCTACAGGGGCTGCGGCACTTCTCCGCCGGGTGGAACGGCCTGTTCACCGGCGACATCGCGACGGCCCGTGACGGCTTCGAGCAGGCGCTCGTCCGGTATCGGGCCGTCGGTGACCGATGGGGCATGTCCAACGCCGTCGACGCCTTGGCCATGCTCGCCCACTGGCGTGGCGAGTTCGACGAGGCGCTGCGGCTGACCGACGAGGCCATTTCGCTCACCGCCGAGTTGGAGGGCATGGAGGACCTCGCCGACCTGACCTGCCGCCGCGCTGCGCGGCTGCTGCACTCCGGTGATCTGGCCGGGGCACAGCAGGACTACCTGCGGGCCGAGGTGCTCGCCCGTCGTACCGGCATTCCCGAGACCATCGCCAACGCGCAGCGGGGTCTCGGCGACATCGCCCGTCTGCTGGGCCGTCGGTCCGAGGCCCAGCATTTCTACGAGCTCGCCCTCGCCGGCTCCCGCGCCGACACCGTCGGCGCTTCCGGCGTTCGTTCCGCCGTGCTTGTCGGGCTCGCCCACCTCGCCACCGACCCCGCCGCCGTCCGCTCCCTCCACGACCAGGTCCGCTCCACCGCCGCCGGCCTGCACCTCGTGGCCGCCGACATCGCCGAGGGCCTCGCCTCCCTCGCCGTCCTCGAGGGCGACGGCACGCAGGCCGCCCTCCTCCTCGGCGCTTCCGTCGTCATCCGCGGCACCGAGCTCGTCGGCGACACCGAGGTAGCCCGCACCATCGCCGCCGCCCGCGCCCTCATCGGCGACGACTTCGACACCGCCTACCGCCGAGGTCTGGCGTTGCCCCGCCCCGACGCGCTTTCCTTGGCCGGCATCTGATTCCGGCATCCTTGTCGTGCTTCCCGTATGGGTACTACCAACAGGGACAGGCTGACGAACGGCCGAACTTGTAGCGTTGCGGGCAGGGATCAATCCCACTGAATTCCGTGAGGCGCGGTAATACGCGGCGCGAAAAGGGTGACGGCAATGACGGTACTTGCGGGTCGGAAGGCGCTGGTGACGGGGGCGGCCCGGGGAATCGGGGCGGCGATCGTGCGGCGGCTGGTGCGGGACGGGGCGGCGGTGGCCTTCACGTACAGTGCCTCGGTCGACGACGCCGAGAAGCTGGTGGCGGAGGTTGCCGAAACCGGGGGCATCGCGGTGGCGATCAGGGCCGACAGCGGCGACCCGGAGCAGGTGCGGAGGTCGATCGACGAGACGGTGGCCCAATTGGGCGGCCTGGATATTCTGGTGAACAATGCGGGCATCCTGCCGGCGGCGCCGATTGAATCGCTGAGTATGGCGCAGTTCGACCGGGTGGTGGCGGTCAATGTTCGGAGTGTGTTCGCGGCGGTCCAAGCGGCGCTTCCGCATTTGGGCACGGGCGGTCGCATCATCAATGTCGGCAGCATCAACGCGGACAGGGTGCCGCTGGCGGGGATGTCGATCTACGCGATGTCGAAGGCGGCGGTGGCGGGGATGACGCGGGCACTGGCCCGGGAGCTGGGGCCGCACAGCATCACGGTGAACAACCTCCAGGTGGGACCGACCGCGACGGACATGACGCCGGAAGACGGCGAGATCGCGGACGCGCTGCGTGAGCTGATGGCGCTGGGGCGGTTCGGCCGGCCGGAGGAGATCGCGGGCGCGGTCAGCTATCTGGCTGGACCGGACGCGGCGTTCGTCACCGGCGCCAACTGGAACGTCGACGGCGGCTTCACGGTCTGACGGCGAACCCGAAATGGACCGGACGATGAACAACGCCGAGCTCGCGGCGTCGCTGGGGCTCACCAGCGAGTACGCCGAGGTCAACGGAACACGGCTGCACTACGTGACCGGCGGCGACGGTAGCCCGCTCGTGCTGCTCGGCGGCTGGCCCCACACCTGGTGGGAATTCCGCAAGATCCTGCCGCGGTTGGCCCGGCACCATCGAGTGGTCGCCGTGGATCTCCGCGGCATGGGCGGCTCGGACAAGCCGGTAAGCGGCTATGACAAGAAGACCATGGCACGCGACATCGCCGCGCTGATCGAGGCCCTCGGTCTCGACCAGCCGAACCTGGTCGGACACGACATCGGCGCCATGGTCGCCTACAGCGTCGCGGTCAACCACACCGAGGCGATCGGCAGACTCGCCCTGCTGGACATTCCCCACCCGGACGACGACCTGTTCGGGCTGACCATGCTGCCGCAGCCGCCGGTGCAACACCTCTGGTGGTACGCCTTCAACCAGCTCGCCGAACTGCCGCAGACCCTGCTGGCCGGCCGGTTCCGGGCACTGATCGACTACCTCTGCGAGTTGCAGCTGGTCAACCCGGACGCCATCACCGAAGCCGACCGGGAGATCTACGCCGACGCGTACGACTCCCCGGACGCGATCCGCGCGTCGAACGGCTGGTACCAGGCGTTCGCCCAGGACATCGCCGACATAAGGACGTACGCACCGGTGACGCTGCCGGTCCTCGGCCTCGCCGCGCAGCACAACGACTACCTGGAACCGGCGCTGCGCAGGCACACCACCGGATTCCAGTTCGAACGGATCGCCGGCAGCGGGCATTACCTGGCCGAGGAACAGCCGGAAGCCGTCGCCGGCCACCTGCTCAAGTTCTTCGGCTGACCGCCTCGCCCGGACGGCTTCACCCGCCAGGACCCTGAACGGACACGAAGCCGTCCGCCCAGTGATCACGGTCCACGACGTAGCGGTCGATCATGAAACAGTCGGGCTCGTCGGCGAAGCCGGGTCGCGCCGGGCGCGCTCGATCCGGTCCTGGGCGCGCTGCTCGGTGGAGTAGACGCCGAGGATCTTGGGATGGTCGCCGTCCTCCTCGTCCCAGACGAGATTGCCGTCGGCGTCGGCATGCTGGTCCGAGCTGTGCCGGATGTGCCAGAGCAGGTAGACCTCCACGGCGCTCACCCGGCGGTGTCGAGACGATGCCGGAGTTCGTCGTCCAGGTCCAGGTCGAGGGCGCCGAGGCACTCGTCGAGCTGGGCGACGGAACTGACGCCGAGCACGGGCAGCACCGGCGGGTCGGAGCGCAGCAGCCAAGCCAGGACGACCTGGTTCGGGGTGGCGCCGAGCTCCTTGGCGACGTCGGCGAGCACGGCCAGACGGCGGTGGCTGTCGGGATGGTCGTACTGCTCGGGCAACGGGCGGTCGGAGCGGGTGTAGGCGCCGGAGAGCAGCACGGAGTAGCCGAGCACGGCGAGGGACCGGTCCTCACGGGCGTAGTCGAGCAGCTCGTCGCTGAGGTGCGGGTTGGCGCCGAAGTCGGCGCCGGGGCGGGGCCGAAGATAGGTGTGACGCTGCTGCACGCAGGTGAAGCCGGGCAGGCCGGCAGCGCGGGCGATCTCCCGCGCGGCGGCGACCCGCCATGCGGGGTGGTTGCTGCATCCCGTGACCCGGACCAGGCCGTCGGTGACCAGCGAGGCGAAGGTGGCGACGGTGTCGTCCAGCGATGTGCGGCGGTCCTCGATGTGCGCGTAGTAGACGTCGAGGTGATCGGTGCCCAGCCGCCGCATGCTGCCGGCGATCTGGGTGCGGACGACGTCCTCCGACAACCCCTCGGCGTTCTCCGGCCAGGCCGCGCCGAGCGGCACGGGCAACCCGCCGACCTTGCTGGCCAGCACGACCTGGTCCCGGTTGCCACGCGACGCCAGCCATCGGCCGAGCAGTGCCTCGCTCTCCACGCCGGTCCCGCCGGGCACCCAGAACGAGTAGGTGTTGGCCGTGTCGATGAACGTGCCGCCGGCCTCGACGAACCGGTCGAGCACGGCGAACGCGGCCTGCTCGTCGACGGTCGTGCCGAAGTACATGGTGCCCAGGCACAGCGCGCTCACGCCGAGCCCGGAGCCGCCGTCGGACAGAATCCGCTGCTCCATCTCACCCCCTGGTTGATCTGCCGTCCTTTCTACCCGGTGATCCGGCGCGGGATGGCTCATTCCGGCGTAGTGGGTCGCCAGGGGCGGTCGTCGTGGCTGGGGTGGCAGCGGATCATCTCGGCGGCGAGGAACTCCCGGCGGGCCTGGGCGGCAGCGGCGTCGGGCAGGCCGATGGCGGCGGCGACGCGGTCCCACGACCAGCCGGCGCGTACGGCCTGGGTGATGAAGGCGTGCTCGTTCTGCACGGCGTGGAGACGATGGCCGGCGAGCATGTAGTGCCAGTGCCCGAGGATCTCGTCGGGACAGGGGTCGGCGTTGCGCTCGGCGACGATGTGCAGGCCGTCGAGCTGGTCCATCTGCATCTGGGGGCCGGAGGGGCCGAGGTCGCTCGCGAGGAGCCAACCGTCGACGAGTTCGCTGCGGTTGCTGGACATGAGGCGATGATGCCGTCAGTCAGACCCTGGCGAACGGCTCCGCGTAGGTGAAAGCGCCCCGAAGGGCCGGGGTGTACGCGGCGAGGGTGCGGACCTGGAAGTGCGGCTGCCACTCGGGCACAGGCGGCACGATGCCGAACTGGTCGCTGAGCACGAAGCCGAAGCGGTGGTAGTAGGCGGGGCTGCCGAGCAGGGCGACGAGCGGCTCGCTCAACGCGTCAGCGGCACCGAGGGCGGCGTGCACGAGGGCGCTGCCGACACCACGCCTGTGGTGATCGGGATGGACGCTGAGCGGCCCGAGACCGAGCACGGGCGAGGCGTCGACATGGGCTCGGGTGGACAGGACATGACCGATGACGGCGCCGGACGAGTCCACGGCGACGAGGGAAAGCGCAGGTAGCCAGCCTGGATCGGCCCGCAGCTCGTCAACGAGGCGGTCCTCGGCGGTGGAGGGCGCGAAGGCGGCGGCGGTGACCGCGCGGATGGCGTCGATGTCGGCGGGCGTTTCACGGCGGATCAGCACAGCCGTAGGTCTAACCAGCGGAGACAGGTGCCGGCAACTCGATTACCAACCCCTTGACAAAAATATTTGTCAAGGGTGGACTGGGGCCATGCGGGACGTGGAGGTGATCGCCGAACCGGCGGCGGCTGTGGCGGCGCTGGACCCGATGCGGGCCCGGCTGCTCACGGAGCTGCGGGAGCCGGCGTCGGCTGCGGCGCTGGCGGCCAAAGTCGGCCTGACCAGGCAGAAGGTGAACTACCACCTCAAACAGCTTGAGGCGCACGGCCTGGTCGAGGTGGCCGAGACGCGCACCTGGGGCGGCCTGACCGAACGGCTGCTCGTGGCCTCGGCAGCCGGCTTCGTCATCGCGCCGGCACCGCTGGGTGCGCCGACCAAGGCGAACCCGCGATCGGCGGCGTACCTGATCGCGCTGGCCGCCCGCATGGTCCGGGAAGTCGGACGGCTGGCCGGGCGGGCGGCGTCAGCGGGCAAG
This sequence comes from Kutzneria chonburiensis, assembly GCF_028622115.1. Taxonomy (NCBI): domain Bacteria; kingdom Bacillati; phylum Actinomycetota; class Actinomycetes; order Pseudonocardiales; family Pseudonocardiaceae; genus Kutzneria; species Kutzneria chonburiensis. The sequence goes on along the minus strand of NZ_CP097263.1, from coordinate 2,296,174 downwards.
GCGGTGCCGGTGTTCGCCCTGGACACCGAGATCCGCTTCGCCGGCCCGGCCGACCGTGCCGCGTTCGCCGACGAGCTCACCGCGGCGGTCTCCCGCGTTGCCGCGAAGTACCACGACGAGCAGGCGCCGGACGGCCGCTGGCAGCGCGTCGTCATCGGCGTGCATCCCCGCCCATGAACGAGGAGAGCATCGAGATCCCGGCCAGCCCCGAGCAGGTCTGGGCGGCGATCACCACCGACAGCGGGGCCTGGTCGTTCCAGGTCGACGTCGACGGCGACACGGCGCGCTTGCACCGCGAGCCGTTCGCGCCGGACGCCGAGGCGACCGTGACGGCGTGGGAGCCGCCGCACCGCTTCGCCTACGAGGACCCGAGTTTCGCCACGGAGATCCTCGTGACCGCCCGCGACCAGGGCAGTTGCGTCGTACGGGTGGTCAGCAGCCTGCGCGTCGAGGGTGAGGGCTGGGACGACATCGCCGAGCAGGCCAGCAAGGGCTGGGGCATGACGCTCCACGTTCTCCGTTGCTACGCCACGCACTTCGCCGGCCAGCCATCCGCCGCCGTCGACCTGATCAGGCCGGTCGAGCAGGCCGACATCACGAACCTGCCGGTCGACGGCGTGATCGAACACCAGGACCCGTCCTTCACGCTGCTCCGCACGACCTCGGGGATGTTCGCCGTCTCCTGCTTCTCCATGGACGCGGTCACGCTGTCCGTCAACGTGACCGGCCGCCTCTACGGCCCCGACGCCCAGGCCAGGGCCGCGACGGAACACCGTCGCTGGCAGGACTGGCTCGCCCGACTCTGAGGAGAAATCCATGCTGCTCAACGGCAAGAACGCGATCGTCTACGGGGCCGCCGGCGGGATCGGCACCGCGATGTCCACCGCCTTCGCCCGCGCCGGCGCGAAGGTGCACGTCACGGGCCGTACGGCCAAGACCCTGGACGCCCTCGCCGACCGTATCCGCGCCGACGGCGGCCAGGCCGAGCCGGCCGTGGTCGACGCCCTCGACGAGGGCGCAGTCACCGCTCACGCCGACGCCGTCGCGGCGCGCGACGGCAGCGTCGACATCTCGGTCTGCTTGATCGACATCGCCGACCACCAGGGCACTCCCCTGGTCGACATGGCGCTGGAGGACTTCGAGCGGCCCATCCGCATCGCCGTGCGGTCCACGTTCCTCACCGCCCGCGCCGCCGCCCGGCACATGATCCGCCAGCGTTCCGGCGTGATCCTCACGTTCGGCGGCGACGGCGGCGGCGAGCCCATGCGGGACTACTCGATCGGCGGGCTCCAGGTCGCCCTCAACGCCGTCGACTTCCTGCGCCGCCAGCTCGCCGCCGAACTCGGCCAGCACGGCATCCGGGTCCTCGGCCTGCACACCGGCGGCGTCCCCGAGGGCATCCCCGCCGAGCTCGACGCCCGCCACGGCATCACCGACTCGATCGTCGCCAAGACCATGCTCAAGCGCGCCGCCACCTTCGCCGACGTCGGCAACGTCGCCGTGTTCGCCGCCTCCGACCTGGCCGCCTCGATGACTGCGACCTCGCTCAACATCACCGGCGGCGCGGTCAGTGACTGACCTTGCACGTCTCCCCACGCTTGATCACGGTGAGCACCACGTACGGGGCCATCTGCGCGCCGGCCGCCGGCTCCTGCTTGCAGACCATCCAGTTGCTGTAGAAGGTGATGTCCGGCTTGCGCGACTTGTGGTCGACGTACACGTACTGGGTGGCCAAGGGCAGCTTGAGCCGGGCGTGGGTGACCGACTTGCCTACCAGGTTGGGCATCTTCTTCATGCCGAGCAGCTCCATGGGCGCGCGGCGAACCGCGACACCGCTGTGGTCGGGGATGGGATGAAGTAGCCATCCTTGCCCGCCCCGAGCCCGGTTGCGATCGGGCGAACGGCCCCACGGATGTGCTGCGTGCGGCCTAGAACCCGAGTGGTCCGATCAGCACTTCTCCTCGAGCTTCACCACCGTCAGCGTGACGGCCGTGGTGGAGGTCAGCGGCGTGCCGGCGGCGGGGTCCTGCCGGCACACCTGCCAGTTGGCCGGCCACACGACCTTGCGGTGCTGTCCCGTGCCGTCGACGAACGTCAGGTGGGTGCCGAACGGGACGGCGTTCTCGGCGTCCCACACGGTCTTGCCGACCACGTTCGGCATCCCCGAATCCTGGTGCGACACGGGCGCGGCGGCGACCGGGGCGGTGGTCAGGGCGGCCAGCGACACCACGGCGACGGCGACGAACTGAGCTCTCCTCATACGTCCGGCCAACCAGGGCAGAAGGCGGCCGGGAAGGCCGGACCACCCGGTCGTACGTCAAACCACCAAAGCGTGCAACGCCGGCGCGGGGCCGGTCGACGGGCGGTAGTCGTGCCAGGCGGCGGCCAGGCGCCGCACGGCCAGTGACAGCTCGTCGACCGACGCGGTGAACGGGATGCGGAGGTGGGAGTCCCACTGGCCGAGGGCGGAGCCGGGCAGGACGGCGACGCGGTGGCGCAGCGCGACCTGGGCGAAGGCGGAGGCGTCACCGGACGGCAGCCGGACCCACAGGCACTGGCCGCCGTCGGCCGGCTCGAAGGACCAGGACGGCAGGTGTTTGCCCAGCTCGGCACACAAGTGGTCATGGCGCACGCGGAGCTCGGCGACCCGGGCGGTGACGACGGATTCGATCGACGGCAGCAGGCCGGCGACGGCGAGCTGCTCCAAGGCGGCGCAGCCGAGGTCGTGGATCGCCTTGAGCCGGCCGAGCTGGGCGATGTCGCCGACCGAACCGCGGATCCAGCCGATGCGCAGCCCACCCCACAGCAGCTTCGTCACGGAACTGACCGTGAGAACCCGCCCATGGTCAAAAGAGGCGAGACCTGGTGGGCGAACCCCGCCGAAAGCGAGGTCGGCCAGCACCTCGTCGTCGATCAGCACGGTGTCGCCGGCCGACTCGACCAGCCGTCGGCGCACGAGGGCGGACATGGTGGCGCCGGTCGGATTGTGGTTGGTGGGATTGACATAGGCCAGCCGTGGCCGTGACGCGGCGATCACCGCGGTCAGGTCGTCGGCCAGGGCCGGGGAGACGACCGCGGCGGTGTGACGCACCAGCTCCAGGGCGCCGGGATAGGTGGGCGTCTGCACGACGACGTGATCACCGGGGGCGACGAAAAGCTGGGTGATCAGCGACAGCGCCTGCTGACCGCCGGTCGTGACAAGGATCTGATCGGACGTCGTGGCCAGGCCCTGCCGGCAGTAGCGGTCGGCGATCGCGTCCCGCAGCGCGGGCAGGCCCAGCGGGTAGTAGCCGATGTCGCCGACGGGCAGCCGCCCGATGGCCCGGGTGAGCGCGGCGGTCAGCTCCGGCGGCCGATCCTGCGGTGCGGCGCAGGCCAGCGACAGCACGTCGCCCATGGGCTCCAGGTAGTTCACGAACAGGGAGTTGGCCGGCGGCACGGCGTTGGGCCGCACCTCGCCCAGCACGGCCGGCTTGACCCACGTTCCCCGGCCCTGATGTCGGTCGACCTTGCCGTCCTGCCGCAGCTGTTCGTACGCCGCGACCACGGTGCTGCGGCCGACGGCCAGGCGACCGGCCAGCGTGCGGTCGGGCGGCAGCATCGCCCGCGGCGGCAGCAGCCCGGAGTCGATCAGCTCACGCAGCCGGGCGGCCAGCAGCAGGTACAGCGGCCCACGGCTGGCCGACCACCGCCCCAGCTGGGCCACGAGCCGGTCCACCGGCCACGGGCTTGGCTCCGTCACCAAACCAATCTAGCCGGGATTGGCGCTGTTCCCGACACTTCGACCCGAGCAGGCTCGATGGCATGGACCAGCACCCAGCCACCCGAGTCGTCCACCACCACACCCCGACCCTGCCCAACTCGCACCCGATCAGCGTGCCCCTCTACCAGGCGTCCAACTTCGGCTTCGACGACCCGGACGCGCTGGCCGACGCGCTCACCGGCCCGGACCGCGGCTTCGCCTACAGCCGCTACGGCAACCCGACCACGCGGGCGTTGGAGGAGACCGTCGCCGCACTTGAGGGCGGCACGGCGGCGGTGGCCACGGCGTCGGGCATGGGCGCGATCAGCTCGGCGCTGCTGGGCGTGCTGAAGACCGGCGACCACGTGATCGCGCAGAGCTGCCTGTACGGCGGCACCTATGCGGCGCTGTCCTACCTGCACGACAACTTCGGCGTCCAGGTCAGCTACATCCCCGGCGAGGACCCGGCCGAGGTCGCCGCCGCGGTCCGGCCCACCACGAAGATGCTGTACCTGGAGACGATCACCAACCCGGTCACGCGGGTCGCCGACCAGCCGGCGTTCCTCAAGGCTGGCAAGGAAGCCGGGCTGATCACGGTGGTGGACAACACCTTCGCCACGCCGCTGCTGTGCCAGCCGATCCGGCACGGCGCCGACGTCGTGCTGCACTCGATCACGAAGTACCTGGGCGGCCACTCCGACGTCACCGCCGGCATCCTGGTCTTCGCCGACGACGCCCGCTACCGCCACGGCTGGCACCACACCATGGAGATGGGCGCGATGATCGACCCGTTCGCGGCATGGCTGACGCTGCGCGGCATCCAGACGCTGGCGTTGCGGATGCGTCAGCACTGCGCCAACGCCAGCCGGATCGCCGAGCTGCTGGCCGCGCACCCTGCCGTGACGAAGGTGCACTACCCGGGCCTGCCCACGCACCCCGACCACGACGTGGCCAAGCGGGTGCTGTCCGACTTCGGCGGCATGGTCAGCTTCGACCTCGCCGGCGGCCGCGACGCCGGCTACACGTTCACCAAGGGCCTGCGGCTGGTGAAGCTCGCGGCGTCGCTCGGCGGCGTGGAGAGCATGGTCCTGCACCCGGCCAGCACCTCGCACCGCCAGCTCGACGCCGACGCGCTGGCCGCCGCCGGCATCACCGAGGGCACGATCCGGCTGTCGGTCGGCATCGAGCAGGCAGAAGACATCTGGGCCGACGTCGAGCAGGCACTCCCTAGTCGGCCAGTTTGAAGGCCAGCTCGGTTTCCCACTGCGACATGTCGGGCTGCACGCGGGGATCGGTCTTGTAGATCTCCAGCCGGCAGACGAACTTGTCGCCGGCCGGGGTCTGCTCGGCGTCCCAGCGCAGGCCCTTGGCCTCGGCCCACTCGTTGAGCTGCTTGGTCACGCCCATCAGCTCGCTCGGGTGGCCGTGGTGGGTGACCGACGCGTAGCGGCCGGCCGGCAGGACGTCGGAGAAGACCTCCCCGTCGCCCTCGACCGGGCCGGCGACGGGGAAACCGGCCTCGACGACCAGTTCGGCGGCCATGTCGATGACCAGGTAGCGGAAGAACGGCGCGCCGGTCGGGGCCAGTCCGCGCTCGGCCAGCCAGCCGACGATGCCGGCCATCCGGTCGGCGAGCTCCGGGAAGGTCTGCATGGTGATGGTGCGCCGGATACCGACGTAGGGCTGCTCGCCCCGCTCGATCACGGTGGGCTGCATGGCCCGTCCTCTCGTCTCGGTCAGTCGTGCGGTCAGGAAACGCCGGTCGGCCTCGGCCGTAGCCAACCCCAGCGCCTGCTCGTACGCCACCGTCGCCTCGGCGTGGCGGCCGAGACGGCGGAGAAAGTCGGCGCGGGTCGCGGGCAGCAGGTGGTAGCCGGGGATGTCCATGCCGTCCAGCAACGCGAGGCCGGCGGCCGGGCCCTCGGCCATGGCGACCGCGGCCGCGTGGTTGAGGCGCACCACCGGGGACGGCACGACGATCGCCAGCCGTGCGTACAGGCGGGCGATCAGCGGCCAGTCGGAGCCGGCGGCGTGGCTGTCGGCGATGGCCGCCTGAAGTTGGTACGGCCCAAGCCGATCCAGCCGCATGACTCGTTCCAGCGCGGCCCGTCCTTCGGCGATTTGTGTTGCGTCCCAACGGCTTCGGTCCTGGTCGGCCAGCAGTACGACGTCGCCGTGCTCGTCGAGACGGGCGTGCCGGCGGGAGTCGTGCAGCAGCATCAACGCCAGCAGGCCGCCGGCCTCCGGCTCGTCCGGCATGAGCTGCGTCAGCAGCCGGGCCAGCCGGATGGCCTCGTCGCACAACGGCCGGCGCTCGGGCGTGCTGTAACCCTCGTTGAACATCAGGTACAGCACACCGAGCACCGCGGCGGTCCGCTCCGGCAGCAGATGCGCCGGCGGCACCCGGTACGGGATGCCGGCATTGCGGATCTTCGCCTTGGCCCGCCCGACCCGGCGGGCCATCGTCGTCTCCGGCACGAGGAACGCGCGGGCGATCTCGGCCATGCTCAGCCCGGCCAGCGTGCGCAGCGCCAGCGCCACCTGGGCCTCGAAGGCCAGCGCCGGGTGACAGCAGGTGAAGATCAGCCGGAGCCGGTCGTCCTCGATACCAGCGTTGTCGACCGGGACGTCCGGCTCGTGGGCCGTCACCGCGATCTCCTTGAGCTTGGCCGCGCCGACGACCTCGCGGCGGATCCGGTCGGTGGCCCGGTGCCGGGCGATGGTGGTCAGCCACGCGCCCGGCTTGCGCGGCACACCCTCCACCGGCCACTGCCGGACTGCGGCCGCGAACGCCTCCTGGGCACACTCCTCGGCCAGGTCCCAGTCGCCGGTGACCCGGATCAGCGTCGCGACGACCTTGCCCCACTCGGTACGGAAGGCCTCGGCAACAGCGTCGTCGGCCGAAATCACAGGGTGATCATCGGCCGGATCTCGATCATCCCGTAGCCGGCGGCCGGATGCCGGGCGGCGATCTCCACTGCCTCGTCCAGATCGGCGCACTCGATCAGCACCAGCCCGCCGATCTGCTCCTTGGTGTCAGCGAACGGCCCGTCGGTCAGCAGCACCTCGCCGTCGCGCACCCGCACGGTGGTCGCCTCGGTCGGCGGCCGCAGGCCGGCCCCGCCGCGGACGACGCCGCGCTCGGCCATCTCCTCCGACCAGCCGCCGCAGCCCACGGCCAGCTCATCGGGCGTGGGCTCGCGGTCACCGGCGATCAGCAACGCGTACTGCATGGTGGGTCCCTCCTCGGATCGGTTCGCACCGACACGTCGAATGGAACCACCCGGGTCGGACACTTGCCGGACCGGTGGATGCCGAACCTTGCTGCGGATGCAGCCCGTGACGACGCGGTGACCGTCGCCACCCGGCGTGAGACAACCGGCCGACACCCTTGCGCCCGCCGGCTTCCGTGACCGTCGACCGGCCGGCCCGCGCCGTTCGTAGGGGCCGATTCAGGTCGGTGATTCCCCCACCCGGCACCCGTACGGCGGAATTGTCGCGCATGCATCGGACGGGCCAGCGCATTGTTTGCCCGTTGTGAACGACCCTTGACGCATTCGGCACGCCGACCCGGAATCTCCGAACGGCGGCGTTTCGGGACGACGGGTGACCGCTAGCGTTGGCCGGGCAAATTTCGAGTTCATTTCTCATGAAGGGGAACGAATTCATGAAATTATCCGCATTCGGCGCGGCGGTGGCGGCCGCGCTGCTGGCCGTCGGACTGGCCGCGAACGGCGCGAGCGCGAGCACCGACACCGGCGTGGTGTCCGGCCCGGCCGGGCTCAGCCCGGAGGTCGCGGCCACGGTGCACGGCGCCGGCGTCGACGCGCATGAGCAGGCGCTGGCCGCCTACTGGACGCCGGAACGCATGAAGGCGGCCAGACCGGAGACCGAGATCCCGGCGGTCAAGGACCGCAACGGGATCGCGCCGGCGGCGCAGAACGGCCCGGCCGGGCCGGCCGGCCAGGTCGCGGCGGCCGCGCCGAAGGCCGAGCCCAAGGCGGTCGGCGGTGCGCAGGACGTGACGCCCCAGGCGTACTACCCGAACTACCCGGTCGGCCACCCGGTGGCCCGCACCTACGGCAAGGTCTTCTTCACCAGCTTCGGCCTGAACTACGTCTGCTCGGCCACCGTGGTCAACACCGAGGGCAAGTCCGAGGTCTGGACGGCCGGCCACTGCGTGTCCGACGGCCAGGCCTGGAACACCAACTGGACCTTCGTGCCGAACTACGCCAGCGGGTCCGCGCCCTACGGCTACTGGTACGCCTACCAGCTGTGGACCACCACGGCGTGGTTCAACAACAACAACGACTTCGCCAACGACGTCGGCTCCGCGGTGCTGTACCGCAACAACGGCTGGCGGATCACCGACTACCTCGGCGGGCAGGGCATCGCCTGGAACTACCCGATCGGCCAGTACGTGTACGCCTTCGGCTACCCGCAGGCCGCGCCGTTCAACGGCTGCTGCCTGGTCGGTGAGAACGGCCCGACCTACAACGGCGGCGGCGGCACCATCTACATGGTCAACTACATGACCGGTGGCTCGTCCGGCGGGGCCTGGCTGATGTCGTTCGACGGAAACTGGGGTTACATCAACGGGCACAACGACTTCAAGTACAACTCGCTGCCGCAGTACATGTACTCGCCGTACTACGGAAATCAGGTGCTGAGTCTCTACAACTCCGTGCGCAACATTTCGACGTGAGTAGAAAATAGTCCGATCGGATGACCCGGGGATGCCGTCACGCGGCATCCCCGGTTTTCGTGCAACCGAATATCGGCCGGTCGGCGTCCCGGGGACATGATGCGAAGAATGCCCGCCGGCGCCGCGCTGGCCCTGCTGCTGCTCATGACGGGCTGCGGCTCGGTCCATCCCGGCAACGGCTCCTCCGACGTCTCGTCCACGAACCTGCCGATGCCCACCGGTGGCGCGCCGACCGGCCTCAACCACGCCGTCCCCGACCCGTCCGTGGTCGACCTGCGCAAGACGCGGTTCGACCGGGTCACCGCCGGTACGGGCACCGACCTGGTCGTGCAGTACACCGCCGGCGGCAAGGCCGACTGCGCCAAGCTGGGCCGGGTCGATGTCGCCGAGACCGCCGACGCCGTCACCGTGACCGTGCAGCTGGGCCGGCTCCCCACCGCGCAGTGCGGCGGAGAGCAGCCCATGATCGCCGCGTCCTTCGAGACCACCGTGACGCTCAAGTCACCGCTGGGCGGCCGCCAGGTCCGCGACGGCGCTGCCTAACCGTTGAACGTGATCTTCCGGAGGCGCAGGCCGTAGCCGTCGCCGAAGTACACGCTGCCGTCCCGGCCGACCCGGATCGAGTTGGGGAAGGTCAGCTGGGTGGCGGTGGCCAGCTGGTTGTCGCCGTTGAAGCCGATCACGCCGGTGCCGGCGACGGTGCTGATCAGGCCGTCCGGAGTGATCCGGCGGATCCGCTGGTGGTGGCTGTCGAGCACGTACAGAACACCGGCGGCGTCCCAGGCGAAGTCGCTGACGTGCAGTCCGGCCGCCGTGGCCGGGCCGCCGTCGCCGGAGTAGCTGTCCTGGCCGTTGCCGGCGACCGTCGTGATGGTCCCGTTGGCCACCTTGCGCAGCCGGACATTGCCGGGGTCGGCGATGTACAGCGCACCGGCCGCGTCGATCCCCACGTGGTCGGGCTCGTACAGACTCGCCATGAGGGCCGGACCGCCGTCGCCGAGCGGGCCCGACCGGTCGCCGCTGCCGGCCACGGTGGTGACGATGCCGTCCGGATTGATCCGGCGTACGCGTTCGTTGCTGGTGTCGGCCACGTACAGATTGCCGGCACCGTCGAGCGCGAGGCCGCCGAGTGACCTGAAGGTGGCCTGGGTGGCCGGCCCGCCGTCGCCGCTGAAGCCGTACGCGCCGGTGCCGGCGTAACGGCGGATGGTGCCGTCCGGGTACACCTTGCGGATCACGTTGGCGTCGGCGACGTACAGGGATCCGTCGGGGGCGAGCACGATGCCGCTCGGTCCGGAGAACTGGGCCTGGGTCGCCGGGCCACCGTCACCGCCGGTGCCGCCGACGCCGGTGCCGGCCAGCGTGCTGAACACGCCGTTGGCCAGCCGGCGGATCCGGTAGTGGTCGGCGATCACGATGGCGCCGTCGGGGGCGAGCGCGATGCCGGTGGTCTGCACGGCGATGCCGGCGACCGGGCCGTCCACGGCGGGGATCGCCGTCCCGCCGCCGGCCGGGGTGCTGATGGTCCCACTGATGGCGACCTTGCGGACGTGGCTGTCGGCCTGCGTGATGAACATCGAGCCGTCGGTGTCCATCGCCACGCCGGTCGGCGACGCGACGCCGGCCGCGGTGGCCGGCCCGCCGTCGCCGGACGAGGTGCTGCTGCCGTTGCCGGCGATGAAGGTCGGCGGCCCGCTCAGCGGGATCCGCATGATCTGGTTGTCCCTGGTGGCCGTGAGCAGGTTGCCGCTGGGGTCCAGCGACACCGCGCCGGCCGCGACGGTGGAGTACGTGGTGATCACGCCGGCCGGCGTGACCCGGCGGATCCGGCCGTGGCCGGTGTCGGCGATGTACAGCGTGCTGTCACCGGCCACGGCGACCGAGGTCGGCTGGTTGAGCCGGGCGTTGGTGGCCGGGCCGCCGTCACCGGCGTAGGCGCCGTCGAACGGGCCGGTCGGGCCGCTGCCGGCCACGGTGCTGATCACGCCCTGCGGGCTGACCTTGCGGATCCGGTTGTCGAAGGTGTCCGCGATGAAGACGTTGCCGGCCTGGTCGACCGCGACACCGTTGGGCGAGGCGAGCCCGGCCGCGGTGGCCGGCCCGCCGTCGCCGCCGAAACCGCCGCCCGCGCCCCCGGCGATCGTGGTGACGATGCTGCCGCCCGCGCCCCCGGCGATCGTGGTGACGATGCTGCCGTCGGCGGCCACCTTGCGGACCCGGTTGTTGTCCCGGTCGGCGAAGTACACCGCGCCCGAGGCGTCAAGCGCCGGGCCCATCGGCACGTTCAGCCGGGCGGCCTGGGGATCGCCGCCGTCGCCGCTGAAGCCGCCGTCCCCGGTGCCCGCGACCAGGTCGACCTGGCCGGTCGACGACATCCGCAGGATCCGGTGGTTGAAGGTGTCGGCCACGACCGCCGACCCGTTGCGGACGACCACGCCTTCCGGGTTGAGCAGCTTCATCGTGACGCCCGGGCGCGGGTACCGCGCGTAGCCGTCGCCGGCCAGCGTGGTCACGATGCCGAGCCCGGACGGCCGGGCCTGGGCGACCGGTGCGAGCACCGTCAGCAGGCCGACCGTGGCGAGCGCGCCGGCGATCCATCTCGAGCGCATGGGTTCCCCTCGTCGATTGTGCTGTCGACGAGGCTGACCGGTGCCGGACCGGGTGTCAGGGGGCGGATTCCCGGTTTGTCCGGGATTCTTTCCCGGCATGACGTCGGTCACGGCCAGCCGGAACACCGGCCAGCCGATCTCGGTACGCCAGGCCGCCGGATCCGGGGTGTCGCGCGGGCCGACGAGGTACGTCTCGTGCACGGGACCGTCGACGGCGAGGGCGTGGTCGACGACCCACGCGCCGAGCCGGCCGTACGTCACGCCGATGTCGTCGTGCGGCCCGGGATGGACGACGACCGCGAGCTCGCTCGGCGGGAGGTGCACCGGGTGCACCCGGCCCCGGACCGGCGGATCCGCCACCGGCCGGTAGACGAGGACCGTGCCCCGGCCGTCGGTGAACAGCTCGTTGGCGTAGCGACCGCCGGGTGGTCCGAGCGGCCGGCTTTCGATGGCGGCATCGAGTTCGGCCATCGCTTCGTCGTACCAGGACAGGACATCGTCTTGCGCGACAACGTCTTCGATCCCGGCGACCGTCCTGGCGGCGATCTTGCGCAGCTCCACCCGCAGGGTGTCGTCGTGCGGCCGGAGCAGGCGTCGCAGGGAGAGCACGGCGGCCCGGGTTCGGGCCAGCTCCGCCTCCAGCCGCCGCAGATGTTCGCCGGCCAGGCCCGCTCGCTCCTCGGCGTCCTCGGTGGCCAGGATCTTGGCCACGTCGGCCAGCGGCACGTCCAGTTCGCGCAGCTGGTGGATCACCTGCGCGGTCGGAATCTGGTCGGCGGTGTAGTAGCGGTAGCCGCTGTCGGGGTCCACTGTGGCCGGTGCCAGCAGCCCCGACTCGTGGTAGCGGCGCAGGGTCCGCACGCTCAGATGGGTCAGCCGCGCGAACTCGCCGATCGTCACTCCGCCGAACATGGCTCCACTGTGCCCGCTTGACCCTCTCCCTGCGGGAGGGCTCACCGTCGTCGACATGAGCAACTCGAACCTGCCGGCGGTGGTCACCCGCTACCTGGCCGCCCACAACGCCCGTGACCTGGACCCGGCCATGGCCTGCTACACCGAGGACGCCGTGGCCGTCGACGACGGCCACACCTACCGCGGCCCCGCCGAGATCCGCGCCTGGCTGGCCCGCGCGACGGCCGTGAAGTACACGACGACGCTGCTGTCCACCCACCGCGTCGACGACGAACACCATGTGGCGGTGCAGCACCTGGAGGGTGATTTCCCTGGTGGCGTAGTCGATCTGCGGTTCCAGTTCACGTTGCGCGGCGACCGGATCGCCGAGTTGGTGATCGAGCCGTGAAGCTCTATGCCGGCGCTGGCGGCTCAACTGATCACACCCGCTGGAGCTCGATCACCGGGATGAGCCGCTCGGTGCGCTGCTGGTAGTCGGCGAACTGGGGCTGGAGGGCGGAGTGCTTGGCGTACACGTCATCGCGCTCCGTGCCGGTCAGCACGCGTGCCACCACGGGGAAGCGCTCGGTGCCGTACTCCGCCTCGGTTTCCGGGTGGGCCACCAGGTTGTGGAACCAGGCGGGGTGCTCGGGGCTGCCGCCCTTGCTGGCGAAGATGAAGATCCGGTCGCCCTCGACGTACGGCACGAGCGGGGTCACGCGCTCAATGCCGGACCTGGCCCCACGGTGGTGCACCAGGACGATCGGGTAGCCCTCGACCATGCCGCTGCCCTTGCCGCCGTTGGTCCGGAACTCGGCGACGACCTGGCGGTTGATCTCGATGAAGTCGATCTCGGTCATGGCTCGACCATATGACGCGCGCAGTGGGTCGATCGATAGCTGAATCGCTCAGATCCATAGCTGATTGCGTCAGTACGATGGCGAGCATGGACCTGTTGGGTGACATGCTGGCGGTCGGCGGCGTACGTGGTGTGCTCGGCGCGCGGATCGAGGCCGGCGGCGTGTGGGGACTGACCTCGCTCAAGCTGCGTGGCGCGGCGTTCTACGCGGTCACCTCGGGCACGGCCTGGCTCTGCGTGGCCGAGCGCGAGCCGCGGCAGCTCATGCCGGGCGACGTGGTCCTGCTGCCGAGCGGCACGCCGCACTCGCTGGGCAGCAGCCCCGACGTGGCGCGTATGCCACGCCCGGACTGCAACGCCGCCGGCAGCGTGCTGCGGCTGGGCACGGGCGAGGTACAGACGCACATCCTCGCCGCCTGCTACGAGCACGACCCCGCCGTGACCACGCAGGTCATGTCGGCGCTGCCGCCGGTGCTGCACATCCAGGCCGAGCACGGCGTCTACCTGGACGACACCGTGCGGCTGCTGGCCCGGGAGTTGGCGCACCCGCAGGCCGCGACCTCGTACGTGCTCAACCGGGTGGTCGACATCCTGTTGGTGCAGGTGCTGCGGGTGTGGCTGGCCGGCAAGCCCGATGAGGTGCGCGGCACCTGCCTCAGCGCGCTGACCGACCCGGTGATCAGCGCGGCGTTGAGCCTCCTGCACGACGAGCCGGCCCGCCCGTGGACCACGGATTCCCTGGCGGCCACGCTGGCGACGTCCCGAAGCACTCTGACCCGCCGCTTCCAGACCGTGGTCGGCGTCGCGCCCGCCGACTACCTGACCCGCTGGCGGATGGACCTGGCGGCGCTACGGCTGCGCGACACCGACGAGACCCTGGACGCCATCGCCCACTCGGTCGGCTACACCTCGGTGTACGCCTTCAGCCGGGCCTTCCGGCGATCCCGATCTCAGGCGCCGGGCCAGTACCGCACCGCGACCCGCGCGTCGTGAATGCAGGGAAGTCAGAAGGCCGGCCAGGGAATCGCCGGCCACTCGCCGGAGGGCTCCGGGTAGGCGCCGGCGGCCAGCAGCAGGTCGGTACGGGTGATCAACGCCGACACCTCGCGCCGTGTCAGGTGCTCGGACAGCTGCTCGGCGACGTCGCCGTCCAACCCAGCCCGCAGCTTGCGCAGCGCCTCGACGGCCTCGGGCGGCAGCGGCTCGCCGAGCCAACCCCAGAGCACGGTCCGCAGCTTGTTCTCGGCGTGCATGCAGATGCCGTGGTCGACGCCGTACACCGCGTCGGTCGCGGTGTGCAGCACGTGCCCGCCCTTGCGGTCGGCGTTGTTGACGACGACGTCCATCGCCGCCATCAGCCGCATTCGAGGGTGGTCGGCGTGGGCCAGCACGGCGGGATCGCCGTACCGGTCGGTCGCGTGCAGCACGGCCTTCCAGCCGTCGGGCACCTCGCTGGTCGACACGATGTCGATCAGGTCGGCGTCCTCGTCGGTGTCCACCCACAGTTGCACCATGCCGGGCCCGAACGGGCCCGGGCGTAACACCGTGGGCGGCACCAGATCGAAGCCGGCCGCGTTCGACACCAGGTAGGTGGCAACCTCGCGGCCGGCCAGTGTGCCGTCCGGGAAGTCCCACAGCGGCCGCTCGCCGTTGATCGGCTTGTACACGCAGTTGGCCTGCACGCCGTGCCGGCTGATGGTGCCGAACAGCGTTGCGTTGGACGCGTCGACCAGCCGGCCGGTCACCTCGATCCGGCCGCGCTGCACCAGCTCCAACGCCCCGGGGTCGGTGGGCAGCACCGCGGGCTCAGCTGTCCTCGGTGCGGCGGTAGCCGTTCTGCCTCGGGCAGACGTGACCACTGGGGTCGAGCGGCTCCTCGCACAGCGGGCAGGGTTTGCGGCCGGCGTTGACGACCCGGTCGGCGCGGACGGCGAAGGCGCGGGCGGCCGGCGGCGTGAGGAACACCCGGACCGCGTCCGGGCCCTCCTCGGTGTCGTCGAGCACCACCGCCTCGTCCACCTCGTCCTCGGTGGCGGCCAACAGCTCCACCACCACCGCGGTCGACTCGGCGTCCCACCCCAGCCCCATCGTGCCGACGCGGAACTCCTCCTCGACCGGCACCGTGAGCGGCTCGGTGTCGACCAGGTCGTCGGGCGGGCTCTCGGGCACCTCGGCCCCGAACCGCCGCTGCACCTCCTCGAGCAGCGAGCCGATCCGGTCGGCGAGCACGGTCAGTTGCGTTTTCTCCAGCACCACGCTGACCAGGCGGCCGTCCTCGGCCGCCTGCAGGTAGAAGGTGCGGTCACCAGGTTCCCCGACGGTCCCGGCGACGAACCGGTCGGGCTGGCGGAATACATGAATGACACGAGCCATGGCGTTCATGACCCTAATCGATCCCGCCCGTCCGGGCCGCACGTCCCCCTCCGCTTTCACGGTGAGCAGAAGGCCCGCGCCGGCGCGGCCGGGGTTGGCTAGGGTCGTGCCGTGGTGAAGATCGCGTCGTACGGAACATGGGTGTCCCCGCTGGCCGCGCAGGACGTGGCCGCGGCGGGTGGCTCGGTGCAGTGGGTCGACCTGCGGGACGGGGAGACCTGGTGGGCGGAGAGCCGGCCCGACGAGGGCGGCCGGGTGGCGCTGATGCGCTCGGGCGGCCCTGGCGAGCAGCCGCGGCAGGTGCTGGACGCGCCGTGGAACGCCCGAAACCGGGTGCACGAGTACGGCGGCCGGCCGTGGGCCTTCGTCGGCGACAAGATCGTTTTCACCCATTGGGTCGATCAGCGGGTGTACGCGGTGGACCCGGCGGACACCGCTGCGCCGTCGCCGATCAGCCCGGAGCCGGCCCGCGAGCACTGTGATCGCTACGCCGACCTGAGGTCGAGCCCGGACGGCACCGAGGTCTGGTGCGTGCGGGAGACGCAGGTGAGCGACGCCTCGGTGGACGTGCGCCGTGACCTGGTGGCGCTGCCGCTCGACGGCTCGCAGCAGGTCCGGGTGCTGGCCGCGAGCCACCACTTCATGTCCGCGCCGCAGGCCGCGCCGGACGGCCGGCACGTGGCCTGGCTGGGCTGGAACCACCCGGCGATGCCGTGGGACGGCACCGAGCTGTGCGTGGCCGAGCTGACCGAGGACGGCAAGATCGGCGACCACCGGGTGCTGGCCGGCGGCCCGGCCGAGTCGGTGTGCCAGCTGCGCTGGGAGAGCCCGGACTCGCTGCTGGTGCTGACCGACCCGCGGGGCTGGTGGAACCTGCACCGCGTCACCCTGGACGGGACGGCGACCAACCTCGCGCCGTGCGAGGAAGAACTGGGCGGGCCGCTGTGGCGGCTGGGTGGCAGCTGGTTCGCGCCGCTGGGCAACGGCCGGCACGTCATCGTGCGCGGCACCGCCCTGGCCGTGCTGGACGAGCGCAGCGGCACCGTCACCGACGTGGAGACGGACCTGCCGGTGTGGCACGGGCAGATCGCCGCCGAGAACGGCGTGGTCGTCGGCATCGCCGCCGGCCCGCACACCGAGGGCGTGGTGGCACGGCTGGACCTGGCCACCGGCGATCTGGTCGAGCTGACCGCCGGCCCCGCGCTGCCGCTGGACGAGACGTACCTGCCGACGCCGCAGGAACGGATCTTCACCAGCCCGGACGGGGAGCGCATCCCGGCGTTCGTGTACCCGCCGACCAACCCGGACTTCGCCGCGCCCGAGGGCGAGCGGCCGCCGTACCTGATCCACGTCCACGGCGGCCCGACCGGCAGCGTCTCCGGCACGCTGAGCCTGAACTTCGCCTACTTCACCAGCCGCGGCATCGGTGTCGTGGCGGTCAACTACGGCGGCTCCACCGGCTACGGCCGCAAGTTCCGTGAGCGGCTGCGTGGCCAGTGGGGCGTGGTCGACGTGCAGGACTGCGCGGCGGTCGCGCTGGCGCTGGCCGACGAGGGCAGCGCCGACCGGGCGCGACTGGCCATCCGGGGCGGCAGCGCCGGCGGCTACACCACGGCCGCGGCGATGACCATGCCGTCGCCGTTCGCCTGCGGCAACGCGATGTTCCCGGCCATCAACATGGTCGCCTTCGCCAGCGGCGAGACCCACGACTTCGAGTCGCGCTACCTGGACGGGCTGATCGGCCCGCTGGCCACCAGCCGCGAGCTCTACCTGGAGCGTTCCCCCAGCGAGCGGCCGGACAAGTTGACCGGGCCGATCCTGCTGTTGCAGGGCCTTGAGGACGAGGTCTGCCCGCCGGCCCACACCGAGGCGTTCGCGCGGGCCATCGACGGGCTGGGCATCCGGCACGCCTACATCGGCTTCCCCGGTGAGCAGCACGGTTTCCGCCGGGCCGAGACGATCAAGGCGGCGCTGGAGGCGGAGCTGTCGTTCTACGGGCAGGTGCTGGAGTTCGAGCCGGCCGACGTGCCGCGGCTGGCGCTGCACACGTGACGGATCGAGTGCGCCCGGCGCGGCTGCGGGCCGGGGATCTGGTCGGCCTGGTCGCGCCGGCCGGGCCGCCGCCACCCGAGGTGCTTCAGGTTGGTATCGAGATCGTGCAGTCGTGGGGTCTGCGGGTGCGGGTGGGCAAGCACGTGCTGGACCGGCATCCGACGCTGGACTACCTCGCCGGCACCGACGCCGACCGGGCCGCCGATCTCCAGGAAGCCTGGTGCGATCCAGAAGTCGCGGCCGTGTTCTGCGTCCGCGGCGGCTACGGCTGTCTGCGGATGGTCGACCTGGTCGACTGGGACGCGATGGCCGCCGCCGGGCCGAAGGTGTTCGCCGGCTCCAGCGACGTGACCGTGCTGCACGAGCAGTTCGGCGCCCGGCTGGGGCTCGTGACGCTGTTCGCGCCGATGATCGCCACGCTGGCCTTCACCGCCGACGAGCAGGCCCAACGCCATCTTCACTCGACCGTGTTCGAACCTGAGACCGTTCGGGTGTTGACCCGGCCGGGTGCGGGCCCGCTTGTTGCGGGCACCGCCTCGGGTGTGGTTGTCGGCGGCAACGCGAGTCTGCTGGCCGCCGGACTGGCCGCGCCGACGGCGTCGCCGGTGCCGGACGGGGCCGTCGTCGTGCTCGAGGACGTGACCGAAGATCCGTACCGGTTGGACGCGATCATCACGAAACTGCTGCGTGCGGGCTGGTTCGATCGCGTCGCCGGCATCGCGCTGGGGTCGTGGACCGAGTGCGGGGACCTGGCGCACGTGCGCGCGATGATGCTCGACCGGCTCGGCGGACTGGGCGTGCCCATTGGGTGGGAAATGGGTTTCGGGCACTGCCCGGCCGCGCTGACCGTGCCGCTGGGACTGGTCGGGGACCTGGACGCGGTGTCCGGAACCCTCACCATGCGGTCGTCCGCGTTGCGCTGACCGGGTGGTTTCTTTCGCAGATCGTCGAATGTCCGTGCCAGCGGCGAAGTCGAGGCCATTATCGGAGGTCGCCGCATCACCGCATCGACGTCGAAGGGATCACCATGGCTCTGCCCGCACTCACGGCCCAGCAGCGTGCCGAGGCGCTGGCCAAGGCTCAGCGCGCCCGCAAGGCCCGCGCCGAACTGCTGGCCGGTCTCAAGGCGGGGACCGTGCAGCTGCCGGAAGTGTTCGAGCGCGCCGAGACCGACGAGGTGGTCCGCAAGACGCGGATCATCGCCGTCATCAAGGCATTACCGGGAGTCGGACCGGTGCGCGCCGCCGAGCTGATGCGCGGCTGCGAGATCGCCGAGTCGCGCCGGGTCGGGGGTGTCGGCACCGCGCAGCGCAGCGCGCTGCTCGCCGCGGTCAGCTAGCCCACGAGCACGTTGTCGATCGACCACATCATCGAGCGGTCGCCGCCCCAGCACCGGTCCAGCCGGTCGCGGTGACCGGCCAGCGCGGCCGGGAAGTCCAGCTCGCCGTCGTGCAGCAGCGTCGCGGCGTCGAGCAACTCCGGCAGGTCCGCCCGGATGCGGGCGGCCGACATGCTCGGCGTGCGTTGCCCTTCGTCCTCGACCGGCTCCGGCTCCGGGCCGAGCGCCGTGTAGCTGGGGAAGCGCACACGGTCCGGCAGGACGGAGTAGAACGGCACGCCGTCGTTGAACCAGAACTCCGGCCAGCGGTTGCCCGACAGGCACAGCCATGGGGTGCCGGTGGCCAGCGCGGCCATGCCGAACCCGGTGTGCGGCGAGAGGAAGACCTTCGACGCGCCGACCAGGCACAGTTGGTCCCGCAGCGGCAGGTCCAGCGCCAGCCGTGCGCCGGGCACGGTCGCCGCGAGCTGCTCGTACTCGTCGCGGCTGTAGGTCGTGCTGGTGCGGCCGTCCTTGGCCAGCCGGCCGAGCAGGCGGATGTCCGTGCCGGGGAAGCGTTGCGCCAGTTCGGTCAGGATCAGCCGCCAGGACGCCACCGTCGGGTACATGTGCCGGTCGGCGCTGCCGCCGAGCAGCACCGTGAACCCGTGCCGTTCGGTCTTCGGCAGGTCCAGGCGCAGCGGCTGCCTCGGCGCGTATGAGGGCGGCAGTTTGAAGCCGGCGAAGCCCTTCGTACCGGTGAAGTAAGCGTTGGCCTGGTCGTAGTACGCCGCCAGTCCGGGGAAGATCGCCCGCTGCTCGGCCTGCGCCGACCGGTAGTCGTTGACCACGCAGTCCTAGTCCGGCGCGATCTTGGCCAGTTGGTCGCGGGTGTCGGTGGCCGGGTCGAACAGGTCGAGGTCGATGGTGTGGACCTCGTCGATGAACGGGCACCAGGTGGCCAGCTCCGCCGGCGTGTTCGCGTTCAGCACCACGCCGATCCGACGGCTCGGATCCGCCGTGTGATAGCCGTTGGCGTAGTGCAGCGCCTCGATCGCGTGGCCGACCGGCTGCGCGTAGACGAAGTTGACCAGAACCGACCCCATGGCGGCGAGTCTGTCGGTGACCGGCCGGTGGGGCGACAGATTTTCCGCCGGGACGCCCCTCACAATGTGGCTGATCCGGTGCGCGCGGACCCCGGCCGACCTAAGTTGGCGGACATGACTGATCTGGTCGCCCGCGCGCGGGCCATCGCGGACGAGGTGCTGTTCCCGGCGGCGGCCGAGGTCGACCGGGCGGGTGTGGTGCCGAGCAGCCACTTCGAGCGGCTGGCGGCGGAGGGGTTCTACGGGATCTCCGTGGACGAGGCGCTGGGCCTGCCGGAGGTGGTGGCGATCCTGGAGGCGGTCGCGGGCGGCTGCCTGACGACGATGTTCACCTGGATCCAGCATCTGGGCCTGGCCCGGGGCATCTACGGCTCGACGAACGAGGCGCTGCGCGAGCGGTACCTGGACGACCTGGCGGCGGGGCGGCTCAAGGGCGGCGTGGCGTACGCGGCGGTGATCCCGCCGGTGCCGAAGGTGCGGGCCAGACGGGTGGACGGCGGCTACGTCTACGACGGCGAGGCGCCGTTCGTCAGCGGCTGGGGGATCATCGACCTGGTCCAGGTGGCCGGCCGTGACGGCGACACGGTCGTCAACGCCGTGGTCGACGCGGTCGAGGCCGACGGCGTGACGGCGCAGCCGCTGACCCTGGTGGCGGCCCAGGGCACAGCGACGGTGCACCTGAGTTTCGACGGCTTCTTCGTGCCGGACGAGCGGATCTACTCGACGGTGTCGTACGAGGAGTTCGTGGCCGGCAACGCAGCCTTCGCGTCCCGGCTCAACGGCTGTGCCCCGCTGGGCGTGGCCGACCGGGCGGCCCGGCTGATCGAGGAGGCCGGCCAGGGCCAGATCGCGGACCGGCTGCGCAAGGAGATCGGCGACGCGCGCGATCGGCTGGACGGCGGCCTGATCGACCAGGACTCGATGCCGGCGGCCCGGGTCGCGGCCATCGACCTGGCCTACCGGTCGGCCGGCGCGCTGGTGGCGGCGACCGGCAGCCGCGGCATCCTGGCCGGCAACCACGCCCAGCGTCTGGTTCGCGAGGCGACGTTCCTGCTGGTCGCGGCCGGTCGGCCGGAGATCAAGGCGGGCCTGCTGGCGACCTTCGGAAAAATCTCCTGAAAAACTTCTGGTGACCGTGTCGATCCGGGGTGGGTCCCGTCCGACGCAGGGGTGAGAGCACAACAGACCCCCTCGAAGGAGCCCCGAGATGACCGCGATCGCCACTCCCGCCACCGTCACCACGACCGCCGCGAAGGCCAAGACCCCGGTCGCCACCAAGATCGGCCGCGGCCTGAGCGTGCTCGCCGTCGCGTTCCTGCTGATGGACGCCACGATGCACCTGATGAACCCCGACTTCGTCGCGCAGGCCTTCCAGCAGGCCGGCTTCCCGGCCTACCAGGCCGTGCTGATCGGGGTCCTGGAGTTGGGCTGCCTGGTGCTGTACGTGATCCCGAAGACGTCCGTGCTGGGCGCGATCGTGCAGACCGCGTACCTCGGCGGCGCGCTGTGCTCCAACCTGCGCCTGGAGCTCCCGCTGTTCTCCACCATCCTGTCCCCGGTCTATGTCGCGATCATCGTGTGGGCCGGTCTGTACCTGCGCAACGCCGCGCTGCGCACCGCGCTGGGCGTGGACATCCTCAAGAAGCGCTGAACCCCAAGCCTTTTCGCCCTGGCCGCCGGTCAGGGCGTTTCGGCGTTGGCGCGCCACTTGAGTTTCACCTCGAAGTGCCCCTGCATCCCGGTGCGGGCGATGATCGCGCCGGCCTGGGCGTCGAGCTTGAGGCCGAACTTGAGTTCCACCTCGTCGGGCTTCTCGGCCATTTCGACGAACTGCGTGACCGCGGCCGCCGCGGCGTCCCGGACCCGCCGCAGCGCCTGCTCCAACGACTGGGACGCGTCCTCGACCAGATCGGCCACCCGCCCGGCCCGCTCGAGGCCGGGCACCGGTTCGGCCTCGACGTACACCTCTCCCCCGCGCTCCAACGGAATCCGCATCAGCTCGGTCATCATCGGCCCCCTTCAGCCACACGGCTCGGTCAGCTTGCCCTGCCCGGCGACGCCGGTCCGAACGTTGTCCAACCCGGACAGGATGTCCGTCAGCCGGCTCGGATCGCCCAGGAACTCCAGCACCGCCCGGGAGAAGGCGTCGGCCATCGCCGCCGGCATCACGTCCGAGGCGTCCAGGCACAGGTGCTGCGCGGAGGCCAACACCTGCGCGATGTGCGTACGGACCGGTCCTTTGTAGACGCTGGCCGCCAGCACCTGCTGGTTCACCGAGAAGGCGCTGCTGTCCTGGCGGGCCGGCCACACCGCCTGCGCCCGCGCGCCGGCCAGGTAGGCCATGAAGTCGGCCGCCAGGGGGTTGTCGGTGAACTGCCCGGCCAGGTTGACCGAGACCTCCCACGATTCCGGCACCGGGCCGATGGTCGGGAACGGGAAGAAGTCGGCGGCGGCGTCCTTGGGATACGAGCCGGTGGCGAAGGAACCCTGGTGCTCCAGGTGGCAGCCCGGCTGCGTGGCGAACATCTGCTTGCCGGCGTCGCCGAAGTACGTGAGCAGCGCGGCCGTGCGCAGGCCGGGTGCGCCTTGCGCGGCCAGCAGCTGGCCCCACGTCGTCCACGCCGCCCGCACGGCATCGGATTTCCAGGACAGCTTGCCGCTGGCCCAGTCCGCGTAGGTGTCGGGGCCGGCCTGGTGCAGCAGGATGTCCTCGATCCAGTCGGTGCCGGGCCAGCCCGAGGTGGAGTACGCCTCCATGCCCAGGCACCAGGCCGGTTTCACCTTGGCCGTGTAGTCCAGCAGTCCTGGCCACGTCGAGGGAACCGGGCTCGGCGGGGTGTGCGCGTTGTACCAGACGATGCTCTTGAGGTCGGCCTTCACCGGCACCGCGTACAGGTCGGGGGTGCCCAGCCGGAGCAGGGTCCGCCACTGCTGGCTGTACTCGCTGTCGGACACCCCGGCGATCTTGCGCAGGCCGCCGCTGGCGGCGTAGCGGGCGAGTTCGCCGGGACTGGTCAGCACGGCCACGTCCGGCGGCTGTCCTTTTTGGACGTCGGCTTGCAGCACCTGGTTGACCGCGGGCGTGCCGATGTAGTCGATGGTGACGTTGTGCTCGGCCTCGAAGTCGGCGAACACCGCCCGGAACGATTGCTCCTCGGCGTCGCTCCACGGGCCGAGCACGGTCAGCGTGGCTCGGGCCGAGCAGCCGGTGAGCAGGCCGGCGACCAGCGCGGCGGCCAGCAGGATCTTGGGCAGTTTCATGGCCGGTACCGGTATTCGTCGATACGGGGCTGGAGGCCGACCAGCGACAGGCCGGCGACGCCAAGGGCCAGCACCGGGATCAGCACGAGCAGCCAGCCGAGGTCGGTGGCGTCGGTGAACCCGGTCGTGATGGCCGAGGCCGTGGTGGTGGTCGGCGGCAGCGTCAGCTGCTGCGGCGGTGGCGTGTCGGGAAGCGTTGCGCCGCAACCGGTCTGATCGCAGGTCGTGCGTACGAACAGGATCAGGCTGTGTTGGGCGTCGGCCGACACAGCGTCGGACTGCTGGTCGGTGCTGGTGACGTACGAGGTGAGGGCGGCGCCGGCGGTCTGCGCCCGGCCGGCCAGCAGGAACTGGCTGGCCGTGGCGGCGACCAGCAGCACCAGCAGGGCGGACGCCCCGAGCAGGGCGGGGTTGAACCGCCGCCCGAATTTCCGCCACAGGTGGTGCTGGGTGAACCAGAGCAGGAAGGCCAGCGCCGCCGACGGCACGGCCCAGGCCAGGACGGTCCAGGGGTTCAGCCAGCCGCCGGACAGTTGCTCGTCGAGCTCGGTGCGTTGCAGGTCGGCCAGGTGGGTGATGTGCGCGAGGGTCTGCTCGCTGCCGTACAGCGATCGCGCCGCGTACCAGAGATCGGTCGCGTACAGCGCCGGCGTGCCGTCGCGGAAGTGCGTGCCGGCCTGGCTCATCCACCCGCTGTACGTGGTCAGCAGACCAGCGATCAGCTGAAGCTCGCCGCTGCCGGTCGACCCGCCCGCGTTGTCCCCGGCAGCGCGGGCCAGGTCCTGCTCGGCCACGGCCAGGTCGGCCGTGTACTCCTCGCCGGGGCCGACCAGCGTCGCGCCCTGGTGCACGAAGCTGCCCACGGCGGCCGAGTGCGCCCCCATCAACGCCGACCGCGCCGCGGCAACGTCCAGCACGGCCGGCGCGGTCCGATCCCGCACGGTGCCCAGCACGGACTGCGTGGCGGCGAACGACCACACCGACATCGCCAGCACCACCACGGTCAGCCCGAGCAGGCCGAGGCGTAACCGCAGCAGGTCGCGGCGGGTGGTGCTGGTTCGCTCCGTCATGGCGCGACCTCGAACTCGTAGCGGCAGTTCTGACAGAACCTCGCCCCGGGCGGCGACAGCGCCGGGCAGTTCGGGCAGGTGCGCGGCTTGCCGTTGGTGACGGCCGGCGTCACCGGCCGGCCCGAGGTGGCGGAGCTGGCCAGGCTCAGCACCGCCGAGAAGCCGTCCCGCGGCCGGATGCCCTCCTTGAGCGTGACGTCGTCGCCGTCGATGTCGACCAATCGCCCCAGGCGGCGCAGGATCTCCTCGTTGCCCAGCCGGGTCGCCAGCCGCACCGCCTCACGCCACTCGGCCTCCGCGCCCGCCCGGTCGTCCTCGCCGAACCGGATCCAGCCGGCCTTGATGTGCCGGCCCAGGTCGGCCTGCACGGTGTGGCGCAGCACGTTCTCGTCGATGCGGGTGGACAGCCGGTCGTCCTCGGTGACGTGCCCCAGCACCGCGACCGGCTCCGGCACCGTGACGGCGTCGTCCGGCGGCACCAGCTCCAGCCGTCCCAGCTGAAGGTCCTGGAAGTGCGGGCGGCCGGCCAGGTCGACAGCCAGGCTCAGGTGGTACTCGCGGGTCTCCTCGCCCCACGCGCCGGTGGACACCTCCACGGTGCCGCGCTTGACCGCCGCGACCCGGTCGGTCAGGTCGATCTCGGTCGGCACCACCTGCCGGATCACCGCGACGCGGGTGAAGGGCGGCAGCACGATCCGCAGCCGCACGTCCGGGATGGCCTTGTCGGTGGCCGTCCGGATCAGCCGGCGGAACTCCTCGGGCAGGTCGTGGTCCTCCAGCACGGCGTCGGCCGTGCCGCGCAGCACGCCGGCGATGCGCTCCAGCTCGGCCGGCTCCCAGTCGTCGCCGATTCCCCTGGCGTCACAGGTGAACTGCCCCTCGCAGGCGTCAAGGACGGTGTGCAGGCGCTCGGCCGACTCGCTCTCGTTGCGGCCGTCGGTCAGCAGCAGCGCGTGCCGAACGGCGTCGGGATGCTGGTCGAGCAGGCTGCGGGCCGCCGTGAGCCACGTGCTCATGGCCGTGGCGCCCTGGGCGATCAGATGCCGGGCGGCGGCCTGGGCCTGCCGGCGGGTGTGTTCGTCGGCCTGCACGAGTCGAGGGGTGTCCGGGAAGCGCATGGTTGCCTGGCCGGTGCCTTCCACCAGGGCGAACCACGTGCCGTCGGGCAGCGCGTCGACCGCCGCCGCGGCGGCCCGGCGGGCGTTGGCGATCTTGGTCGGCGGCCAGTCCATGGAGCTGGAGCAGTCCACCACCAGCACCTCGGCCGCCGGCCGCACGGTCGCGCCCTCGACGCCGTCGGCCCGGACCGCGAGCGCCGCGTGCATGTTGGTGTCCGAAGTGGACAGATACTTGTTCTGGCTCAGCTCTAGGAAGAATTCGCTCACCGTCACGTCCTCGTCCGTCGCCGTACGGTGTTCGCCGCATCGATCAGCACGTGGCTGCGGGCGATGTCGGCGTGATCGGCCAGCACCCGCAGCGCCGCCTCCTGCCGGTCGCGCAGGCCGCCGTCGGTCACCGGCCGCCCGAGCAGCGCCCCGCCCGGCCAGCTGCCGGTCTGGTCCAGCCGGGCCAGCGCGACCTCGTACAACGTGGTGGTCAGCCGGACCCGGGTCTCGCCGTTGTCCTCGCCGCCGTCGAGATAGAGCCGCGGCAGACGGTCGGCGGCGGCGTCGATGTCGGCCACCGATGGCAGCTCGCCGCCGATGCGCGCCAGCAGCACCCGGACCGCCGCGACCTGAGCCGCGTCGTAGTGTCGGGACAGGCGGGGCAGCTCGTCCAGCGCCGCCACCGCGCCGGCCCGGTCCCGTTGCCGCAGGGCGATGCGGGCCAGCCCGAACAGGGCGCTGGCCTGTTCGTCGTCACGCCACCAGACCACCCGGTAGTGGCGCTCGGCCTCGGCCAGTTGTCCTTGCCGCTCAAGGCAGAAGCCGATGGCCAGCTTCGGCGCCAGTTCGCCGGGCACGTCGTCGTAGACCTTGCGGAAGGCGGCCAGCGCGGCCGGCACGGTGTTCAAAGCCAAGGCCAACAGTCCACGGTGCCAGGAGATCCGCCAGTCGTGCTCGGCCCATTCGCGCAGCATCGCCGCGGCCCGGTCGATGCGTTCGCCGGCCTCGTCGGTCTCGCCGAGCTCGATGTGGGCGCGGGCGGCCGCCAGGTCGAGCTCGACCGACCGAGCCGGGAACTCCTCGTACTCCCGCAGCAGCTGCCGTGGCGCGGCAACGGACCTGGTGGCCAGGAACTTCATCACGGGATCGGACTCCGCCGGCTGCGGCACCGGGAGCCGAGCGGCCGCGACCGGTGCGGACGGCAGACCGTCCTCGATGGCGCCGTCCGGTTTCTCCCGTTGCGTCCAGCGGTCCAGGCCCGGCACCGCGCCGAGGCCGGTGTCCAGCAGCTCGTGGGTGTTGGCGAACCGCGTTGCCTCCATCCGGTGCGGCTTGTGCTGCCGCAGCGACAACAACTCCCGGTGCACGCCGTCGAGCTGCTCGGACATCTCCGCGGCGGTGGCGAACCGCTGCTCGTACGGCGCGACGGCCCGGGTGATCAGCCGGGTCATGGAGTCGACGGCGAACCGGACCCGGTCCATGTCGGCCTCGTGCCTGGTGGCGTGCTTGAGCAGGACCTCCAACGTCTTGCCGACGGTGTGCACGTCGGACCGCACGGTCAGGCCGTGCCGGGCGATCTCGTCGTCGGACGCTCGGAAGTTGGCATTGCCGACCATCGCGCCGCCCCGGTCGCCGATGGCCCGCGTCGCGCCGAGGTCGATGACCTTGAGCCGGGTGCCGGTGTGCATGGCGTTGTCCGGCTTGAGGTCGCAGTAGAGGTGGCCGAGGTCGTGCAGGTACTGCAACGCGGACAGGATGTGGTGGCCGTAGGCGGTGACGTCCTCCAGCCGCAGCGGCTCGTCCGCGTCCAGCATCTCCTGGAGCGTCCGGCCGGCCACGTACTCCATGACGATGTACTCGTCGACGTAGGTGATGATCCGGACGATGTTGGGGTGGTCGAGGCGGGTCAGCACGTCGCGTTCGCGCCGGGCCAGCTGCCGGCCGGTCACGTCGTTCGGGTTGATCACGCCCTTGAGCACCACCCGCAGGTCGGGCAGGTCAAGGTCGCGGGCCAGGTAGAGCCAGCCGAGGCCGCCGAGGGCCAGCCAGCCGATCACCTCGTAGCGGTCGCCGACGACCGCGCCGGGTTCGAGCTTGGGCACGAAGGAGAACGGCGTGCCGCAGTTCGGACAGAAACCGGTGACCATCGGCGGCTGGTCGCCGATGGCGCGGCCGACGGCCTGGTGGCAGTGGCCGCAGAACTGGCGGCGCTCGGGGTAGCCGGGATCGGTGAGCAGGCTCGGGTCGCCGGCCGGGACCGAGGACAGGGCGTAGACGTCGGTGCCGCCCCAGGAGCTCGTCGCGGGCGGCGGTGCCGGCTCCTCGTGGGTCACGGGCTTGGCGATCTTGCGTTGCCCGCAGACGTCACAGAACCCCGTCGGGGCAACAGGTTGGCCGCAACACATCGTGTCGGTCATGTCCGCCGGCGCACCTCCGCGACGTAGGCATGGACTCGGTCATGGGCGGTGGTCAGCACGCACGGATGGGCGTCGAGGGCGGCCAGCGCGGCCCGGTACATCGCGGCCAGTGCGGCGTCCTCGATCAGGCCGTGCTCGGCGGCCTTGGCGTTGTAGCTGATCAGCAGGCCGCGCAGCAGCTCGAAGTCCTTCAGCGCGGCGTCGTTCTCCTCGCCGGCCTGCTTGACGGCGTCGAGGCTGTCGACCAGCTCGCGCTCGTAGTGGTGCAGCGCCCGAGCCAGTCGGGCGGCGTCCTGGTCACGGACGCCGGAGCGAAGGATGGCCAGCGGCAGCTCGAGTTCCGCGGCCAGCGCCGGGATGTCGGCCAGGTTCGGCCGCGGCGTGAAGCGGGTGCGGATCATCGCCCGACGGCGGCGGGCCCGGTTCTCGTGCTCGGTCAGATGCTCGACGCCGCGGGCCAGGTCGTCGACCCGGTGCTGGAGCGCGTCGAGCTGCCACTGCTTGGCCAACATGGCCGACGGGGACGAGCCGTCGTCGAACTGGAGCACGACCGTCGCGCCCTGGCGGACCAGCGGCGCGACCACGTCGTCCAGCACCTGCTCGGGCTGCTGGGCCTGCTCGATACCGGCGAAGCCGAGCGAGACGTGCCGGTCCATCGGGCGGACGGCCTGGGACAGCTCGGCGGTCGACTTGCCGCTGGCGTCGACGACCCGGTCGGAGGACAGCGACCCGATCTGGATCACCAGCACGCCGATCGTCGGCTGCCAGCCGTCGGCCTCGACGTCGTCGCCGATCCACCGGTCGATGGCGGGAACGTGCCGGCGCAGCGTGTCGACCGGAATGATCCAGGCCAGCTTGGAGTCCCGGTCGCGAAAGCTCGTGACGACCATGCCGACGACCGCGCCGCTGACGTCGTCGAGCGCGGCCGCGCCGCTGAAACCGGGGCGGATGCGGGTGCCGAGTTCGGTGTGGTCGAGCTGGATCCACTCGCAGTCCGGGCCGCCGGTGCCGGCCAGCACCGCCGAGGCCCAGATGCCGAAGTCGTGCTCGGCCGGGAAACCGAAGGCGTGCACGGTCCGGTTGCGCGGCGCCGGCAGGCGGTGCAGCGTGGCCCCGGGGAGGTCGGTCGTCGTCTGGAGCAGGGCGATGTCCGCGCCGCCGCCGGGCAGCGTCGGGGCCCAGCAGCCGGGCACGATCGTGGCCGTCGCCGACGTGCCGAGCTCGACCCATTCGGCGGTGATCTCGACGTTCTCGCCGTAGTCATGGGCCTTGGTGACGACGTGGGCGCAGGTGAGCACGGCACCGCCGGTCAGGGCGATGCCGGCGCCGAGAATGGTGCCGCGGCTGTCCTTGAGGCGAAGCCGCCACGGTTCAGCGTCGGGAGATCGCCCGGCTGCGGATTCAGCGTCGATGCTCACCGTCTGCGCACCTTACGGCGGCCGGTTCCGCCGCATCGCGGATCCGCCGACGATCACCCGGTCGGCGGATCCGCGTGCGACTCAGGCCGGCAGCTGCCAGCGCTGCTGCGGCTGGCCGTTGCAGTCCCAGATCTGCAACTGCGTGCTGTTGGCCGTGGACGCCGACGGATCATCAAGGCAGCGCCCGGAATTCGGGTTCACCAGCCCGCCGTTCTGGGCCTGCCACTGCTGGGCGCCGGTGCCGTTGCAGTCGTACAGCTGGACCTTGGTGCCGTTGGCGGTGCCGGCGCCGCTGACGTCCATGCACTTGCCCAACGCCTGCACGGTGCCGTCCGAGCCGACCGTCCAGGTCTGCGCGCCGGAGCCGTTGCAGGCGTAGATCTGCACCGGCGTCCCGTTGTTCGTGCTGGCGGAGCGGACATCCACGCACAGGTTGCTGCCGACACCGGCCAGGATCGGGCCGGTGTGCCCGGTGCCGCCGCCGTTGCCGGTGGTGGCCGTCCAGACGAAGGTCGTGTCGCCGGAGGCCCCGGTGCTGTCGGTCGCCGTGACGGTCACGGTGCTGGTGCCGCCGGTCGTGGCCGTGCCGGAGATCGTGCCGTCACCGCTGATCGTCAGGCCGGCCGGCAGACCGGTCGCGGTGAAGGTGAGCCCGGTTCCGGTGGCCTGTATGGGAAGGCTGACCGCGGTGCCGACCGGGCTGCTCATACCCTGGGGATTCGTCACGGTGACGGTGTTGCCGGCGTTGGTGCTGGTGACGCTGAGCGTGCCGGACAGCTGCGGGGTGGCCGAGGTGTTGCCGACGGCGATCCGGTACGAGCCCAGCGCCGTGGTCCAGCCGTTGTTCCAGTAGGCCAGGTCGTGCAGGGTCAGCGGGAAGCTGACCGTGGTGCTGGCCCCGGGCTGGAGGCTGACCTTGTCGAAACCCTTGAGCTGCAAGGGCGGCTCGCCGGTGCTGGCCGGATCGCCGACGTACAGCTGCGCGACCTCGGAGCCGGCGCGGCTGCCGGTGTTGGTCACGGTGGCGGTCACCGTCGCCTTGCCGTGCGCGTCGAGCGGCGTGATCTGGAGGTTGCTGAAGGCGAAGCTGGTGTAGGACAAGCCGAAGCCGAACGGGTACAGCGGGGCGATGTTCTGCGCCTGGTACCAGCGGTAGCCGACCTGCACGCCCTCCGAGTACTGCACGGTCCCGTTGCCGCCCGGCCACTGCGCCTGGGTGTGCGCGGGAACATCGTTGAGGCTCTTGGGGAAACTCACCGGCAGCTTGCCCGACGGGTTGGTGTCGCCGAACAACACCGAGGCGATGGCGTTGCCGTCCTCCTGACCCGGGTACCAGGCTTCGAGGATGCCGGCGACGCTGTCCGACCACGGCATCGTCACGGCCGAGCCGGTGTTCAGCACGACCACGGTGTTCGGGTTGGCCGCGGCGACCTGGCTGATCAGCGAGTTCTGCACGCCCGGCAGGTCGATGGTGCCGATGTCGCTGCCCTCGGACTCGTTGTAGCTGGCGAACACGACCGCCAGGTTGGAGTTGCGGGCCAGCGTGACGGCCTGGGCGATGTTGCCGGAGGTGTCGCCGGCCGCGTACTGCACGCTCACGCCGGAGCCGGCGCGGCTGGTGATGCCTTGCAGCGGCGTGACCGTGCCGGAGGAGTTGACCCGGGCGCTGCCGCCGCCTGCGGTCTGCGGCGAGGTGCTCGCGTCCGCGCCGATCACCGCGATGGAGTGCACGTTGGTCGTGTTCACCGGCAGGACATTGTTGTTACGCAAGAGAACCGTGCCCTCGGCGGCGATCTGGCGGGCCGCTGTCTTGTGCGCGGCGGACGTCACGGTCGCGCCGGTGTTGCCGGCGTGCGGGTTGTCGAACAGGCCGAAGGCGAACATCTCCGTCAGGATCCGGCTGACCATGGAGTTCAACGTCGCCGCCGTGACCTGCCCGTTCTGCACGGCCGTCTGCAGTGCGCTGCCGAAGAAGTCGCCACCGGGCATCTCCTGGTCCATGCCGGCGTTGGCCGAGGCCACCGTGGAATGCGTGGCGCCCCAGTCGGACGTCACGAAGCCGGGGAAGCCGAACTGGGTGCGCAGCGGGCCGTTGAGCAGCGCCGGGTTCTGGCAGGCGTAGGTGCCGTTGACCGTGCTGTACGAGCACATCGCCGAGGACGCCGCGCCCTGCTGCACGCCGGCCTGGAACTGCGGCAGGTAGATCTCCTGGAGCGTGCGGTTGTCGACGATCGCGTTGTCGGACGGGGTGTTGCGGTTCGTCTCCTGGTTGTAGACGCCGATGTGCTTGATCTGCGCCAACACGCCCGTGCCCTGCACGCCGCGGATCTCCGCCGCGCCGAGCTGCCCGGCCAGGTACGGGTCCTCCGACAGGGACTCGAAGGCCCGGCCCCAGCGCGGGTCGCGGACGATGTTGACCGTCGGGCCCAGGTTGACGTTGGCCCCCTTGCCGGCCTCCTCGCTGCCGACCAGCTGGCCGTACTGCGTCTCGGCGTCGACGTTCCACGTCGCCGCCGCGGCCACCGGCGCCGGTAACTGGGTGACGCCGTTGAGGTTTTCCCCCACGCCGGCCGGGCCGTCCTCAAGGCCGAGCGCCGGGATGCACAGCGCCGGGATGGCCGGCGTGTTGCCCACGTAGGCGCCGCCGGCGCCGTGCAGCAGGCTGATCTTCTGGGCCTGGCTCATCTGGGCCAGCACCTGGGCCACCCGCTGCGGCACCGGGGCCGTCGAGCCCACCCACGGGCAGGTGGCGTTCGGTGCGGCGGCCGCCGTTGTCGGCGTCAACGCGGCGACGGTCAGGCTCACGGCTGCGGCTACGCCCAGCCAGCGACGTGCGGACACGGTCTCTCCTCACTGAGCACACACGGACAGGCGCGCAGTGGCGGCTGGAAGCGCTCTCAAAAGGTGGCATAGGTTGTCGACCACAACGAGCACGAATCGATAAAGATGGCGAAGGGTGCGACCAGATGCCCCAGTTGAGGGATGCCGCGGCCCGGCTGGCCGCCCTGAATTGCTGCCGGCTGACCCCCGGGCTGACCGCGGCCGAGTTCGCCCAGGTAGAGGCCCGATACGGCGTCACGTTCGCCGCCGATCACCGAGCTTTCCTCGCCGCCGCGCTGCCGGTCGACGACGACCGTCTGCACGGCTGGCCCGACTGGCGGGACGGCGACCCGGCCGTCCTGCGGGACATGCTCGACTGGCCGGTCGAAGGGGTGCTGTTCGACGTCGAGCGCAACGCCATGTGGGATCCGGCGTGGGGTCCGCGGCCCGACGCCGTGCCCGACCGCCTGGCCGTCGCCCGCCGGCACCTGGCGACCGTGCCGCCGCTGGTGCCCGTCTACGGCCACCGCTACCTGCCGGCCGGCATCAGCGGGCATCCCGTGCTGTCCGTCTACCAGACCGACATCATCTACTACGGCTTGGACCTGTCCGACTACATCCACCAGGAGTTCGGCGGCCCCGGCCTGTCCCGGAGCGACCCGGCCTGGGAGCCGGTGGCGACCGTGCCATTCTGGCGGGACTTTCTGTAGGAGGGCAGCAGATGCGCGCAGGTCGGCCGGAGCAGCGGTTCGCGTGGGAGTGGCGGCAGCTGCGCGAGCGAGTGAGGCGGCCGACCTCTCGGCGATTGGCGCAGCAGGCCCATTACTCGGTGCCAACGCTGGCCGACGCGGCCGATTTCGCCGCGTGACTCCGACGACCAGCCCTTACACGGCTACTACCGGCGCGATCGGTAAAGGAACCATTACTCTGGTCGGACCGTTGGACGGGTATGAGGATCACCGTCGAACTGGGCCGACGCGATCTCCTGGTCGTGGCCGGACTGCCCGGGGCGGGCAAGAGCACACTGCTCGGCCGCCTGTCCGGCGACATCACCGTGCTCGATCCCGATCAGGTACGGACGTGGTTCGCGGCAAGACTGCCGGGCACGCGGTATCGGTACTACCGGCCGATTGTCCATGTGTGGCAACGGCTTCGGGTGGCGTTCGCGGCGGTCGGCAGTGGGCCGCTGATCGTGCAGGAGCCGTCGACCCGGGCGACGACCCGAGCCTGGCTCGTGATGCTGGGAGCGGTGACGGGGCGGCGCGTGCGGATGGTGTGGCTGGAGGTGACGCCGGAGCAGGCGCTGAAAGGGCAACACGTGCGGGGACGGGTGCTGGGTCGGCGGACGTTCGAGCGGCACGTGCGCAGGTCGGCCCGGCTGCGGGAGACGCTGTTGGCTGAGCGGGTGCCGGTCGGCTGGCACAGCGCCCAGGTGCTGACGCGCACGGCCGCCGACAGGATGGCGTTCGTGGGGGCGGCGGCCTAGAAACTGAAGGCTCGCGTGGGGTTGGCGACGAAGATCTGGGTGGCGAGGTCGGGATCGAGGCGTGGACGGAGGTGGGTCAGCAGGTACGACATGCCGGGCATGCCGCGCGCGGCGGCGGTCGTGGTGTCGCCGCCGACCAGGAGCTGCGCGGCGAAGCCGGCGTCGGCGAGATCGGCGAGCGTGGACGGGGTCAGCCAGTCGGTGGCGTGATTCGCGCGCGAAGGGCCGTCGAACGCGAGGAAGGCACCGGCTGCGGCGGCCTGCCGATGGACCCACGGGTCGGGGAAGCGGTTGAGGTGGCCGAGGACGACCCGGTGCGGAGGGACGTTCAGCTTGTCGCACAACAGGTCCAGCACGTCCAATGCGGCGGTGCCGAGTTCGAGGTGGACGGTGATCGGCACGCCGGTCGCGTGATGGGCATTGGCAGCGGCGGTCATTGTGTGCACGGCATGGGTGTCGAGGCCGTGGAAGCCGCCGGCGACCTTGATCAGGCCGGCGCGATGCTCGGTGACGTCGTTGACGAACAGCTCGTCCAGGCGTGGCAACGTTTCCGCCAGCCACTCCGGCGAGTAATGCTGGGCCTGGTGCAGACCGGTGGCGGCGACAATGGCGACACCGGTGCGCCGCGAGAGGTCCGGTAGGGCGTCGAGCCGGCGATGCATGCCCATCGGTGTCCACTGCACGACGGTCTCGCCGCCGCTGGCACGAAACCGTTGCAGCTCAGTGAAAGCCGGCTCGACGTCGGTCAACTCCTGGCCGGGCAGCACGGGGCTGGCCAAGAACAGGTGGTCGTGTGAGTTGGTGACGCCCAGCTGGTCGACGTCACCGAGAACCGTGCGGATCACCACTGCCGACCCACCGGCAGCTGGTCCAGCTCGGGCGCGGACAGGTGCCGGACCGAGTACTCGGCGGCCGGATTGTCCTCGTAGAGCGTGAACTCCACGAGCTGCCAGCCTCGGGTGTCGACCGCCAGCGCCACCGAGTGCATCCCGTCCTCGACCCGTGTCGAAGCAACCACGTCCGGGATCTCCTCCGGCGTGATCGGCCGGGTCACCTTTCGGGCCCGCGTCGCCGTACTGGCCGGCCCGCGCTGGAACGCCAGGCCGGTCCACTGCTGCACCACGGGCCGTCCGAACGCCTCGCACAGGCCACGAAAGCCTTGTCCCCACAGGAAAGCGTTCATGCCCTCGACCGTCCGCCAGAGGTAGAAGGGCGAATACTGGTTCACCGGCGACCCGTCGGCCCGCTCCCGCACGCAGTACGCCTTCAGCCCGAGCCCCGGCCACGCGTCCAGCAGCGATCCCTTGGTCGCCACCCGCTCGCGGATGATGCCCATGTCGTAGTCGGCCGGCAGCGTGATCTCGTACTGCATCGCATGCATGCCGCCACTGTACATACCACTAGGTACAGAACGGAGCGGTTTCGGTGAGTCCGCCGCCCCCGGCTTGGCTGGTGACGTCCGCGCCGTGGCCGTGCGCCTGCACGGCCACGGCGCTACCGCATCACCGACCGATCAGCACCGGTACTCGTAGGTGCCGAGGTTCCACCACGCGCCGCCGCCGAGGTAGGCCCGCACGTTGTAGTCGCCGACGTAGAAGGTGCCGTTCGGCGCCCACACCTTGAGCAGGGTGTAGCCGTACAGGTTGCCGTTGCCGGTGCGCTCGATGTAGTTCGGGCAGCCGCCACCCGCGATGCTCGGCGGGTCGTAGGCCTGCGGGGCCGCCGCGGCGGACGCTGCGCCGGCGGTGAGGGCGATCGCGGCCGCGGCGATCGCGACCGACGCCGTCTTCTTGATGGAGAACACGCACATCTCCGTTCCTTGGCTTGCTGGTCTGCGCGGACAGCGCAGGACCACGGCAGTTGTAGCCGGGCGGACGTTGTTCAGTGCCGGTGCTCACCCCGTGATCAATAACGCCTGAACAATGGTCCAGACCTCATCACCGCGGGCTTGAAGTGTACGAAACGGTTTCGTACACTTCAGTCGTGGTGCGAGGCAAGGAGCGGGAAGACGCGATTCTGGCGGCGGTGATCGAGCTGGTCGGGGAGGTGGGGTATGCGGGACTGACGATGGACGCGGTGGCGGGGAAGGCGCAGGCCAGCAAGGCGACGATCTACCGGCGGTGGCGGAACAAGGCGCAGCTGGTGAAGGCGGCGCTGGATGCCTACGACGCGAGGCAGAACGAAGCGATGCCGGACACGGGAGAGCTGCGGAGCGATCTGTACGCGGTGATGGGGGCGCTCAAGGAGCGGGCGAGCGAGAGCTACCTGGCGATGATCAACGGCCTGATCGCGGCGTCGAAACACGACGACGAGCTGGCGGCGGCGCTGCGGGAGCACGTGGCGAACGAAGAGCTGTCGCCGTTCCTGGTGTGCCTGCAGAGGGCGGTGGATCGAGGAGAACTGCGGCCGGACGCGGACGGCGAACTGGTGCACGACGTGGCCGAAGGGATGATCATGCGCCAGCTGGCGACGGGGACTTTCGACGAAGAGTTCATCGCACGGGTGGTGGACGACGTCCTGCTGGTGCTGCTGGAAAAAGGGGAGAGAAGAAATGACAGTGGTGATCGCGGGGGCCGGACCGACGGGCCTCACGCTGGGAATCGAGCTGGCGCGCCGGGGAATTCCGTGCCGGCTGCTGGACAAGGCCGACGGCCTGTTCCTCGGCTCCAGAGGCAAGGGGTTGCAGCCCCGAACGCTGGAGGTGTTCGACGACCTGGGCGTGCTGGACGCGATCCGGGCCGGCGGGATGCCGTTCCCGAGGTTCCGCCTCTACTCCGGACACGACATCGTCTGGGAGCGGGAACTCCACGAGATGCTGGGCATCGACGAGCCCAAGCCGTCCCCCGACATCCCCTACCCACTCCCCTGGCTGATCCCGCAGTGGCGCACGGACGAGATCCTGCGCGACCGCTTCGAAGCGCTGGGCGGCAAGGTCGAATTCGGCACGGAGGTCGTCGGCGTCGAACAGGACGACGAAGTGCGGATCACGGTGCGCCGCAACGGTATCGAGGAGGTGATCACCGGGGATTACCTCATCGGCACGGACGGCGGCCGCAGCGCGGTGCGGAAGCTGATGAACGTCGGCTTCGAAGGCGAGACCTACGAGACGGAGCAGACCCTGGTCGGCGACGTCAAAGTAGACGGCCTCAACGGCATCGCCTGCCACATGATCACGCACGCCGGTGACGTGACCAAGCGGTTCTCGGTGTGGAACCTGCCGGGCAGCGACTACTACCAACTGGTCGCCTCGGTGCCACAAGCCGAACAACCGACGCTCCAAGACGTGCAGGAGCTGCTCGAGGAACGCACCGGCCGCACGGACATCCGTCTGCACGACCTGCGCTGGATCTCGGTGTACCGCATCAACGTGCGCATGGTGGACCGCTTCCGCGTCGGTCGCGTGTTCCTGGCCGGCGACGCCGCGCACGTGCACTCCTCGGCCAGCGGTCAGGGCCTGAACACCAGCGTGCAAGACGCCTACAACCTCGGCTGGAAGCTGGCCGCCGTAATACAAGGTGCGCCGGACGAGCTGCTGGACAGCTACGAAGCCGAACGGATGCCGGTGGCGGCGCAGGTGCTCGGCCTGTCCACCGCCATGCACGCCCGCAACTTCCGGCCGACGACCGGCCCCGCGCCGGCGATCCACCAGCTGGACATCACCTATCGCGGCGGCCCGCTGGCCGGTCAACAACGCCCAGGCCAGCTCCAGGCCGGCGACCGCGCGCCGGACGGCGTCCGCCCCGACGGCACCAGGCTGTTCGACCTGTTCCGCGGCCCGCACCTGACCTGGTTGACCATCAACGGCCGCTATGAGGGCTACGACGTCGAGCCCGGCACCGACGTCCTCGTCCGTCCCGACGGCTATATCGCGGCAATCGGCACAAATGTCCAGCCGTGGCTGGACCACTTCGTGCCGGATGCAACCCCGGACGAGGGTGACTCCGTCTCCACGGCATGGTCGCACTCACGCGTTCGACGCCGTTACTGCTGACCGGTGTGCTGATCGCGGCCGCCGCCTGCGCCGCACCGCCCCAGCCGCAGACCCAGCCGGCCGCGCACCCGCCGGTCTGCGCGGACACGCTGCCGCAGCACCTGGCCGCGGCGCCGGACGGGCCGATGGTGCCGGGCATGCCGACGGCGGCGGTGGTCTGCCAGTACGAAGCCGTCCAGCGGCACCTGGCGAAATCGGTGCAGGTCAAAGACGTCAAGGCGTTGCAGGAGGCGCTGAACGCCGCTGACACCACGCCACCGCCGCGCGGCACGATGTGCCCGCTGGACCACGGCGGCCAGGACATGGTGATCTTCGCCTACCCCGGCGGCGACCCGATCGACGTGACGATCAAGACCAGCGGCTGCGCGACCGCCACCAACGGCAAGGCCACGGCCTACCGCCTGACCGACGCCGTCCTGGGCAAGCTGTAACCGCGCGACGGCCGCTCACCCCGCACGGGGTGAGCGGCCGTCACATCACCAGCGCAACGGATCAGCGCGTCGGCCGGTACGGCCGCAGTTCCCGCCGGGCCAGGGACATCTTGTGCACCTCGTCCGGCCCGTCGGCCAGCCGCAGCATGCGGGCCGACGCCCACAGCGTGGTCAGGATGAAGTCCTGGCTCACGCCGCCGCCGCCGTGCGACTGGATGGCCCGGTCGATGATCTTCTCCACCGCCGCAGGCGTGGCGATCTTGATCGACTGGATCTCGGTGTGCGCGCCCCGGTTGCCGACGGTGTCCATCAGCCACGCGGTCTTGAGCACCAGCAGCCGGGCCTGCTCGATGGCCACCCGCGCCTCGGCGATCCACTCCTGCACCACACCCTGGTCGGCGATCGGCTTGCCGAACGCCACCCGGCTCACCGTGCGCTCGCACATCGCCTGCACGGCCCGCTCGGCCATACCGATCAGCCGCATGCAGTGGTGGATACGGCCGGGGCCCAGCCGGGCCTGCGCGATGGCGAAGCCCTCGCCCTCGCCGGCGATCACGTTCGCGACCGGCACGCGCACGTCGGTGAACTCGATCTCCGCGTGCCCGCCGTGCGCGCCGTCGCTGAAGCCGAAGACGTGCATGCCGCGCTTGACGTTCACGCCGGGCGTGTCGCGGGGCACCAGCACCTGGCTCTGCCGGCGGTGCCGGTCGGGGTTGTCCGGGTCGGTCTGACCCATCACGATGAAGATCTTGGCCCGCGGGCTCATCGCGCCGGAGGCGAACCACTTGCGGCCGTTGATCACGTACTCGTCGCCGTCACGCTCGATGCGGGTGGCGATGTTGGTCGCGTCGGAGGAGGCCACGTCCGGCTCGGTCATGCAGAACGCCGAGCGGATCTCGCCGGTCAGCAGCGGCCGCAGCCACTGCTCCTGCTGGGCCGCGGTGCCGAACTGGGCCAGCACCTCCATGTTGCCGGTGTCCGGTGCGGCGCAGTTGGTCGCCTCCGGGGCCAGCGACGGGCTGCGGCCGGTGATCTCGGCCAGCGGCGCGTACTGGAGGTTGGTTAGGCCGGCGCCGTGCTCCTTGTCCGGCAGGAACAGGTTCCACAAACCGCGCTTGCGCGCCTCGGCCTTGAGCTCCTCGATGACCGGCGGCGCGTCCCACGAGGTCGGGTTGTCCAGCACCCACTGCTTGTGCGCGGCCTCGGCCGGATACACGTGGGACTCCATGAAGTCGGTCAGCTGACCGATCAGCTCCTGGGTCCGCTGGTCGTACTCGAACTCCATCAGTCCTCCTTGACTGCGGCGGCCGCGGCGGCGCCGTGCTCGACGAGCGGGCCGACCAGGGCGCCGATCCGCTCGAACCCGGCGCCGACCGTGCCGCCCTGCACGAACCGGTAGTGGATGCCCTCCAAGATCACCGCGAGCTTGAAGTAGGCGAAGGCGACGTACCAGCCGAGGCCGGAGACGTCGATGGCTGTGCGACGCGTGTAGCGCTCGACCAGGGTGTCGATGGCGGGGAAGCCGGGCGTGGCGCTGACGCCGTTGGTGATCGGGTCGTCGTCCTGGCCGACGCCCTGCCAGTAGACGACGAACAGGCCCAGGTCGGACAGCGGGTCGCCGAGGGTGGACATTTCCCAGTCGAGCACGGCGCTGATGCCCAGCGGCTCGGTCGTCACGAGCGCGTTGTCCAGGCGGTAGTCGCCGTGCACGATCGTGGTCCGCTGCGCCGCCGGCACGGTCGCGGCCAGCCGGGCGTGCAGCTCCTCGATACCAGGGAGGTCCCGGCTGCGCGAGGCGTCGAGCTGCTTGCGCCAGCGGGCGACCTGTCGGGTCATGAAGCCCTCGGGACGGCCGAAGTCGCCCAGCCCGACCTGCCGCGGGTCGACCTCGTGCAGCTCGGCCAGCACGTCGATCAGCTCGTCGGCGACCCTGCCCGCCTGCTCGACCGACAGGCCGGCGGTGTCGGCGCGGGACCGCATCGGCGTGCCGGCGACCCGTTCCATCAGGTAGAACGGCGCGCCGATGACGGCCGTGTCGTCGCAGAACAGCTCGGTCTTGGGCACCGGGACCTTGGTCGGGGCCAAGGCGGAGATGACCCGGAACTCACGGCCCATGTCGTGCGCGGTGGCCAGCACGTGGCCCAGCGGCGGCCGACGCAGCACCCACTGGTGCACGCCGTCGTCGACCCGGTAGGTCAGGTTGGACCGGCCGCCCGGGATCAGCTCCGCGGTGAGCGGGCCGGCCAGCACGCCCGCGGCGTCCATGTGCTTGGCCAGGGCGTCGATGTCCAGGCCGGGCAGCGCGCTCACAGGTCCTCCCCCAGCAGTTCGGCCAGCGCCGCACGGGTGCTGACGGGATCGAGGTGTCGAATGCCGTGCAGGCCGAGCTTCTCGGC
Source organism: Kutzneria chonburiensis (assembly GCF_028622115.1). Lineage (NCBI taxonomy): Bacteria > Bacillati > Actinomycetota > Actinomycetes > Pseudonocardiales > Pseudonocardiaceae > Kutzneria > Kutzneria chonburiensis. The sequence goes on along the minus strand of NZ_CP097263.1, from coordinate 2,256,123 downwards.
GGCCCGCACGTTGGCCGTGAAGTCGTCCACGAAGACCACCCGCTCGGCCGGCAGGTCCAGCCGTTCGAGCAGCAGCCGGTAGATGGGCTCGTCCGGCTTGCGCAGGCCGACCTCGCCGCTGATCACCACCACGTCGCACAGCTCGGCCAGCATCTCGTGCGGGTAGTCGTTGCCCCAGCTGTTGGACAGCAGGCCGATGCGCAGGCCGTGGTTGCGCAGGTCGCGGACCAGCTGCGTCATCTCGTCGCTGGGTTTCATGGCCGCGAACAGCCGACCGAGCACCCCTTCGGGCTCGATCGGCGACCCGGTCGTGCTGACCAGCCGGGCGGCGAACCGCCGCTCGAACTCCGGCACCGGCAGCTCGCCGGTCTCCAGCAGGTGGATCGGGTTGTCCGGCTCGGCGTCGCGGCCCAGCCAGTCCCGCATCAGGGTGGCGAAGCCGTCCGGGTCGATCCCGTCGGCCCGCAGCCAGCTGCCGGTTGTGGCGCTCAAAGGCGTGGTGAGCACGCCGCCGTAGTCGAAGACGACGGCGTCCACCTGGTCACGTGTCGGCACGCCGCGATAGTACCGACCAGTCGGTATGTGGACAACACGACGCGCGTACAGTCCACGATCATGGTGGTCATCGACGCGTGGATGCAGCATCCGACGCTGCGTCACCTCAACCACGAGATGCTCGAATCCCTACGCCGCTGGACCGGCCTCGAGCTGGCCGAGCAGGCCCCGCCGGTGTCGGCCACCGTCGCCGCCCTGGCCGAGGCCGACGTGGAGATCGGCCTGGCCTGCGCCTGGTACGGCCCGAACGAAGTCCTGATCAGCAACGACGAAGTCGCCGAATTCGTCGCGCAGTCGGACGGACGCCTGCGTGGCGTGGCCGGCGCCGACATCACCAGGCCGATGCACGCGGTGCGGGAGCTGCGCCGGGCGGTCAACGAACTCGGCTTCGTGGCGCTACGACTGGTGCCGTGGCTGTGGCAGCTGCCGCCGACCGACCGGCTCTACTACCCGCTCTACGCGGCCTGCGTCGAACTCGGCATTCCGTTCTGCACGCAGGTCGGGCACACCGGCCCGCTGCGCCCGTCGGAGACCGGCCGCCCCATTCCGTACATCGACCAGGTCGCGCTGGACTTCCCGGAGCTGACCATCGTGTGCGGGCACATCGGCTATCCGTGGACGACCGAGATGATCGCGGTGGCCGACAAGCACGCCAACGTCTATATCGACACCAGCGCCTACACCGCCCAGCGGTATCCGGCGGAACTGGTGGATTACGTGCGTGGCCGCGGCCGGCGCAAGGTCCTCTTCGGCTCCAACTACCCGATGATCACACCGGCCAAGGCACTCGGGCACCTCGACGAGCTGGGGCTGGACGACGAGGCGCGCGAGCTGTTCCTGGCCGGCAACGCGCGCCGCGTCTTCCGCCTCTAACGCCCCACGTACGCGGCCAGGTGCTCGCCGGTCAGCGTCGACCTGGCCTTGACCAGCTCGGCCGGCGTGCCCTCGAAGACGATCTGGCCGCCGTCGTGGCCGGCGCCCGGGCCGAGGTCGATGATCCAGTCGGCGTGGGCCATCACGGCCTGGTGGTGCTCGACGACGATGACCGACTTGCCGCTGTCGACCAGCCGGTCCAGCAGGCCAAGCAGCTGCTCGACATCGGCCAGGTGCAGGCCGGTGGTCGGCTCGTCGAGGACGTACACGCCGCCCTTGTCGCCCATGTGGGTGGCCAGCTTGAGCCGCTGCTGCTCGCCGCCGGACAGGGTGGTCAGCGCCTGGCCCAGGCTGACGTACCCCAGGCCGACGTCGGCCAGCCGCTCGAGGATGGCGTGCGCGGCCGGGAGCTGGGCCTCGCCGGTGGCGAAGAAGTCGAGGGCCTCGGTGACCGGCATGGTCAGCACCTCGCTGATGTCCTTGCCGCCCAGCTTGTACTTCAGCACCGACGCGTCGAACCGCTTGCCCTCGCAGACCTCGCACGTGGTCGACACGGTGGCCATCACGCCCAGGTCGGTGTAGATCAGGCCGACGCCGTTGCAGTTGGGGCAGGCGCCTTCGGAGTTGGCGCTGAACAGGGCCGGCTTCACGTTGTTGGCCTTGGCGAACGCCTTGCGGATCGGCTCCAGCAGACCGGTGTAGGTGGCGGGGTTGCTGCGCCGCGAGCCGCGGATCGGCGTCTGGTCCACCGACACCACACCGAGGTCGGTCGGCATGGACCCGTGCACGAGCGAGCTCTTGCCGGAGCCGGCCACGCCGGTGATGACGGTGAGCACGCCGAGCGGGATGTCCACGTCGACCTTGCGCAGGTTGTGCGCGGTCGCGCCGCGGATCTCCAACGCGCCGGTCGACGTGCGGACGGTCTTCTTGAGCGACGCCCGGTCGTCGAAGTGCCGGCCCGTGACGGTGCCGCTCTTACGCAGGCCGGCGACCGTGCCTTCGAAGCAGACCTCGCCGCCGGCCGAGCCGGCGCCGGGGCCGAGGTCGACCACGTGGTCGGCGATGGCGATGGTGTTGGGCTTGTGCTCCACGACAAGCACGGTGTTGCCCTTGTCCCGCAACCGGAGCAGCAGTTCGTTCATCCGCTGGATGTCGTGCGGGTGCAGGCCGATCGTCGGCTCGTCGAAGACGTAGGTGACATCGGTGAGCGACGACCCGAGGTGGCGGATCATCTTGACCCGCTGGGCCTCGCCGCCGGACAGCGTGGCGGCCGGCCGGTCCAGCGCGAGGTAGCCGAGGCCGATCTCCACGAACGAGTCGAGCGTGTGGGCGAGCTTTTCCAGCAGTGGCGCGGCCGACGGCTCCTTGAGCCCGCGCACCCACTCGGCCAGGTCGCTGATCTGCATGGCGCAGGCGTCGGCGATGCTGATCTTCTTGATCTTGGACGAGCGCGCGCCTTCAGCCAGCCGGGTGCCGCCGCAGTCGGGGCAGACGGTGAACGTGACCGCACGGTCGACGAATGCCCGGATGTGCGGCTGCATGCCCTCCTTGTCCTTGGACAGGTAGGACTTCTGGATCCGAGGGACCAGTCCCTCGTAGGTCATGTTGATGCCCTCGATCTTCATCCGCGTCGGTTCCCTGTACAGGAAGTCGTTGAGCTCGCGCTTCGTGTACTTGCGGATGGGCTTGTCGGCGTCGACGAAGCCGGAGGAGGCGTAGAGCCGGTAGTTCCAGCCGCCCGAGGTGTAGCCGGGAATGGTCAGCGCACCCTCGGCCAGGGACTTGCTGTCGTCATAGAGCTGGGTCAGGTCGATGTCGGTGACCGAGCCGCGGCCCTCGCAGCGCGGGCACATGCCGCCGGTGATGCTGAAGGTCCGCTTCTCCTTGACCTGCCGGCCGCCCTTCTCCAGGGTGACCGCGCCGGCGCCGCTGACCGAGGCGACGTTGAAGGAGTAGGCCTGCGGGGAGCCGATGTGCGGCTGGCCCAGCCGGCTGAACAGGATGCGCAGCATGGCGTTGGCGTCGGTGGCCGTGCCGACGGTGGACCGCGGATCGGAGCCGAGGCGCTGCTGGTCGACGGTGATCACGGTGGTCAGCCCGTCCAGCACGTCCACGTCCGGGCGGGCCTGGGCGGTCATGAAGCCCTGCACGAACGCGCTGTAGGTCTCGTTGATCATCCGCTGCGACTCGGCGGCGATGGTGGCGAACACCAGCGAGCTCTTGCCCGAGCCGGACACGCCGGTGAACACGGTCAGCCGCCGCTTGGGGATCTCCACGCTGATGTCGCGCAGGTTGTTCTCGCGCGCGCCCAGCACCCGGATCAGGTCGTGGCTGTCGGCGACGTGTCCCGGCTTTCTCGGGGTGCTGGCCTTGCTCATCGTCTCTCCATCGGTCCGGTCGACGCGGGCAACTGCCCACTGTCTACCTGACGGATGGAGCCAGGGAGATGTGACTCGAGGTTTTCAGTTCCGGACGACCAGGACCGGGCACAGCGCGTGGTGCAGCGCGTCCCGGGTGACGCCGCCGAGCCGGCCGGGGCCGCCGGAGCCGACGACGATCAGGTCGGTGTGGGTGCGGCTGGACACCAGCTCGTACGGCTGGGCGCGGACGGCCTCGAAGTTGGCCGACAGCTGCCGGTTCACCGTGGCCAGGTAGTCCTTGGCGTGGTCGAGCACCTCGCCGTGGACGTCGCCGGACGGGCTGGCGGTGCGGCTGGACGGGGTCGGCCAGGCGTGGGCGACGTGCAGCTTGGCGTGGTAGGTCTCGGCCAGCTCGGCGGCCCGGCGCAGCACCGGCCGGTCCTCGGCGCCGCCGCCGACCAGGGCTGTGATGACCGAGTGCATGCCGTGCACGGCGGCGTCCAGGCCGCGCACCACGACGGTGTCGCAGTGCGCGGCGGCCACCACGGGCAGGACCCAGCGGCCCAGCCCGATGGTCACGTGCTGCCGGCCGCGGCAGCCCAGCACCGCCAGCTCGGCGTGCTCGCTGGCCGGCACCAGGGTGCGCAGCGGATCCGAGGAGCTCTCCACGATGCTGACCGGCAGCGGCTGCATGGTCGCCAATTGGTCTGCCGCCGAAGGTTCACCCGGAAGAGTGGAATCGGCGTAGACGGTCAGGCTTTCCCCACGCAGCCAGGCATACCTGGCCGCCCAGGCCAGTGCGGCGGACCCCCACGGGGATCCGTCGGCGCCGACCACGACGCTCGGCCCGAACCCTTCCGGGGTGACGTGATGAGGACGAGTCGTCGTCGCGCTCGGCAGCACTCTCGCCATGCGAACCCTCCTGGCGGCACAGGGAATCTCGCACGTACTGGATTACCTGACACACTCTGCACCCCGACCGCGTTGATCGCCAGGGGCCGAGTTGGATTGGTTCAGTTACGCACCACCAGCACGGGCGAACGGGAATGGTACAGGGCCGCTTTGGTCATGGGATCAAGGCGGTCTCGATCAGTGAGACGGGTGTCGCCGACCACCAGCAGGTCGGTGTCCGGGCAGGCGACGGCGGCCTCCGGCGGCTGGCAGGCGAACGAGCGCAGATCGGGGGTGAACTTCGGGGCCAGCTTGGCCAGCTGCGCGGCGGCCCGCTCCAGCACGGTCGCCGAGCTCAGCTGCTCGGGCAGCCAGCGCGGCCCGGCCGGCGGCGTCACGTGCACGACGCGGACCTTGGACTGCAACGAGGTGGCCAGCTTCGCCACCTTGGCCAGCACCCCGATGTCCTCGCTGCTGCCGCGAACCATGGCGGTGATCCAGCGGGTGCGGCCGTTGAGTCCGGACGGCACGCCGCGGACCACGACGGTGTCGCAGCGGGCGCGGGTGACGATCGGGACGACGCTGCGGCCCACGCCGAGCGTGCCGTGGTGGTGACCGCGGCAGCCGAGCACGATGAGGTCGGCGTCGGCGCTGGCGCCGACGAGCGTGCCGACCGGGTCCGGTCCGCTGCGGCGGATCCGCACCGGCAGCATCGGCATGCTGCGCAGCGTGGAGCCGATGCCGGCGTCGTTGGGAATGTCGTCAGGGATGTCGACATAGCGCCGGTCGGCCTGGTGTACCTCGAGCTCGGCCCCGGTGACCAGCGCGTGCCGGGCGGCCCAGCCCAGCGCGGCGTCGCCCCAGTAGGAGCCGTCGGTGCCGACCGCTATTCGTTTGGTCACGACGGGCGCGGCTACCGCGGTGACGAGTGTGGTTCTGGTGACGACAGGTGCGTTGAGCGTTGCGGCGGCGTGCGCTTGCGCCATGACCATCCTCCTGGCGCCGATGACGGCGATCTCTCCCGGGATGTCTCTACCTTGGCCTGTTCTCATGACCAATTCCAGTGGCCAGACGTTACGAAGCATTTAACTCTGGCGATCGTGTACGCCCGTATGTCCGCAGTGGACGGACCGGGGCGAACGGTCCGAACACGGGTTTTGTCCCCGGCGGCACAGGTCCGCCGTGGCCCCGGTCGGGCCGCCGTGACGGTGGACTCACGCCTCCGCGTCACCCGTACGGCCCCGGTGTGCTGCTCGTAGTGTCGAGGAAGTGCTCGTCCCACCAGCGGATCCCCCTCTGCCTGGAAACCGGTGGCGCGAAGCCTAACTCCGGCCGACCGGGCGTTCCGGCAGCGCGAGGGTCCTCTTGGGACTCGACGTTGTCCGAGCTGGCGGTCACGTCCTGTGTTCCGCCCACATGCGAGTGCGCCGGACGGGAAACCCGTCCGGCGCACTCCGGTCGCAATTAGCGGTCAACGTTGTCAGAAACCATTTGCTTCCCGTCCGGAAACAAATGTGATCGGGGCCACGTAAACGATTCAGCGCCCGCATTATGCAATGTGCAGTTGATCAGGCCGGTCCGAGCCGCCGGGCCGAGTGGACGGTCCGTGCGCTCAGCACGAAGGCGTCCGGCCGCCACAGCAGGCTGTCCCGGTCGTCGTCGTGGACCAGCCGGTCGATGGTCGCGTGGTCGTCTGCATCGATCCGGTCGCCGAGCATTTCCCGTCGCCGCACAAGCATGTCCCGCAGCAGCAGCCGCGGCTCGGTGTCCAGCGGGGCCGGCAGGTCGAGCAGGAAGGTGCGGCTGGCGCTGGGCATCAGGCCGGCCTTGGCCAGCATCGCCGGCCAGTCCTCCACCGTCCGCGTCGAGCCCGGCAGGCCGGCGCGCATGTCGCTGAACCACTCGTCGTTGGCCGCCTCCAGCCGCGACTGCAGGCCCGGACGGCCGAAGCCGATGTCGCGCGGCAGGAAGCGCATCGGCAGCCCGCCCTCCACGACCGCCAGCACGCCGCCGGGCCGCAGCAGCGCGCCGAGTTCGTCGAGCGCCGCCTGCTGGTCGCCGATGTGGTGCATCACGCCGCTGGTCCAGATCACGTCGGCCGGGCCCAGTTCGCCGAACGCCTCGGGCAGGTCGGCCTGGAGCGTGGTGAGCTCGATCCCCAGCCGTGCGGCCCGCTTTGCCGCCAGCGCCAACAACTCCGGGGCGCGGTCGGCCGCCACCACCTCGGCGTCACCGAAGGTCTCGGCCAGCGCGCAGGCCGCGACACCGGGACCGCTGCCGACGTCGATCACCCGGGCCGGCTCGTCGACCTGCACCCGCAGCCAGTCCATCGCCTGGTCCAGGAAGTCCCGGTGCACCTCGGCGTTGCGCTCCAGCATCTCGCCCAGCGCGGCCCAGTCGTAGTCCGCGTCGGCATGGCCGTGCCCGTGACCGTGGCCGTGTCCCTGGCTCATCGCGTCCCCTCTCGGTGTCTCTGTCGTACACCGTGCGGCAACCGCGAGCCCGTTGGCAAACTACGTTGCTGGTTCGGCAACAAACCGGATGGGCACGTCGGCGTCGGCAAAGGCGGCCAGCCGGTGCGCCTCCTGTTCGACCTCGTCGGGCAGGGCCCACAATGGCGTGACGGTGAGCGCGTCGGGCCTGAGCTTCCACGTGGCGGCAACGAAGCCGTCGACCAGGACCGTGCCGCGAATCAGGCCGTTGTTGGTGAACACGTGCGGCTTGTGCTCGGGGGCGAGGATCCGGGCGCGGTCGGCGTGGGAGAGCAGCGTGTTGTCGAACTCCGGCAGGAAGCGCACCGGCGCCGGGGTGTCCGGGTGCGGGCGGCGCGCGTCGGGCAGGTCATACAGCTGAACACCGTTCTCATCGGTGAACGTCTTGAGCGCCAACCGGTCGAAGACCTCGCGCAGCCGGGTCAGCCCGGACCACTGCTGCGCGTCGGCGACACTGGCCGGCCCGAACGCGGCGAGGTAGCGGCGCACGAGTTCGTCCGTGCTGGTCGGGTTGAACGGCCGGCCCAGCCACGCCTCGGCGGTGGTGCCGGTGGGCTGCCCGCCGACGCCCCACAGCCCGCGCGGCGGCAGCTGCACGATGGCCAGCGTGGTACGCACGGCGTGCAGCAACGCGGTGACGTCCTTGCCCGGCCACCGCTCGGCCAGTGCCCGCCCGAGATCGGCGTTGGTCAGCGGCTCGGCCTCGACGAGCTCGCGGGCGAGCTTGGCGATCTTGTCCAGATCGAGGTTCTCCCGGCCGTACACGCTGCGCGTGTAGGCGGCTTCCAGCATCGGTTGCAGCACGGGCCGCAGCGCGAGGCAGTCATCGGCCGTGACCATGTGCAGGGTCGAGCGCATCAGCGCCAGGCGTACCACCTTGCGGTCGGTCAGCAGGCGGGTCAGCTGCTCGCGCCGGAAGCCGTCGAGCCGCGTCCACAAGGCCACGTACGGCGGGTTCGTGGCCTGCGCCTGGAGACCGATCAGCCGCTCGATCGCCTTGGCCGGGGTGAGCTTCCAACGCCGCAGCAGCAGTTGCCGGTGCAGCAGCGCCCGGTTGAGGGCTCGGCGGGTCAGCACGGTCATGGCGACAGCCTAGGCAGTGTTGCGGACAGGAGCTGTCCGCAATGGGTGGCAGACTGGTGACCGTGTTGGAGACCTCCGCCCGGCTGCTGCGCCTGTTGTCGCTGCTGCAGGCTCGTCAGGACTGGTCGGGCGCCGAGCTGGCGACCCGCCTCGAGGTGGACGTGCGCACCGTGCGGCGTGATGTCGACCGGCTGCGCAACCTCGGCTACCCGGTCGACGCCTCCCCCGGCGTCGCCGGCGGCTACCGGCTGGGCGTCGGGGCGTCGCTGCCGCCGCTGCTGCTGGACGACGAGGAGGCCGTCGCGGTGGCGATCAGCCTGCGCACCGCGGCCGCCGGCAGCGTCACCGGCATCGAGGAGACGTCGATCCGGGCGTTGACGAAGCTGGAGCACATGCTGCCGTCGCGGCTGCGGCACCGGGTGTCGGCGTTGCAGGCGGTGGTGGTGCACACCTCGACGTACGGGCCGAGTGTGGACGCCGAGGTGTTGGCGCAGGTGGCCGGCGCCTGCCGGGAGCACATGCGGCTGCGCTTCGACTACCGCTCGCACGACGGCGCGGCCAGCCGGCGTCAGGTCGAGCCGCACAGCCTGGTCAACATCGGGCGGCGCTGGTACGTGCTGGCCTGGGACGTGGATCGGGGCGACTGGCGGACGTTCCGGCTGGACCGGGCCGAGCTCAAGACGCCGACCGGTCCTCGGTTCCAGCCCCGCACGCCGCCGGCCGACGCGGCAACTTTTGTGTCCAAGGGCGTGACCGGGCGGGCCTACAAGTTCGAGGGCACGTTCCTCATCCACGCGCCGATCGACCGGGTCGCGGAGCGGGTCACGCCCACGTCCGGCCGGCTGGAGCAGGTCGACGAGAACAGCTGTCTGCTGCGCGCGGGCGCGGATTCGCTGACCGGGATGGCGGTGTTCGTCAGCATGTTCGGCTTCGAGTTCGAGGTGCTGGAGCCGCCCGAGCTGGTCGAGCACCTGCGGGCGCACATCGGGCGGCTGGAGCGCGCGGTGGCCCGGCACGCCGAGGGTTGATCAGGTCGGGGATTCCCGACTTCGAGTCGGTTTCTTGGTCGCCGCCGGGATTTTCCCCCTAGCCTGGCGGAAAACGGCTCACGTGGGGGTGGGGACGTCATGTCCGCTGTCAACAGGCGGGAATTCCTGGCCGGTGTGGCCGGCGCGGTGGCGCTGACCGGGGTCGAGCTGGGGAGCCCGCCGTCCGTGGCTGCCGCACCGGATCGCGCCGGCACACCGCTGGCGATCCGTCAGGGCACCAACGTCGCCGGGCAGTACTCCCCCGACGGCACCACGATCGCCATGGACCTCTTAGGTGTGCTGTGGCTGGTGCCGGCGGGCGGCGGCGCGGCCCGGCGCATCACCGACGACCTGATGGACATCGCGCAGCCGGACTGGTCGCCGGACGGCCGGCGCCTGGTGTTCCAGGCCTATCGGGACGGCAACTTCAACATCTGGACCGTCGACCGGGACGGCTCCGGGCTCCGCAAGCTCACCGAGGGCCCGTTCGACCACCGGGAGCCGCGGTTCTCCCCGGACGGCCGCACGGTGGTGTTCTCCTCCGATCTCGGTGGCAGCTACGGCATTCACCTTCTCGACCTGGCCACGAACAAGATCACGCAGCTGACCGACACGCCGATCGAGGAGTACGAGCCGGCGTGGTCGCCGGACGGTGCCCGGGTGGCTTTCGTCGCGGCTGCCAGCCGTATCGACGTCGTCACGGTCGCCGACGGCAGCCGCAGCACGGCTCTGACCGCGGCGGCGACGCAGCAGATCCACGGGCCGACGTTCACGCCCGACGGCAAGGATCTCGTCTACAACCTCGTCACCGCGGCCGCGCCGCCCAACGCGGCAGCCGCCTCCGAGCTCTACCTGTCGGGGAAGCCGCTGGTCACCGGCGAGGAGGCGTACCCGTTCCGGGTTTCCTGGCGTGGCAACGACTTCCTGTACGCCTCCGACGGCGCGCTGCGCCGCCGGTCGCTGTCCGGCGGGCCGGCGTCCGAGGTCGCGTTCACCGCGCCGGTCGAGGTACAGCCGGCCCGGTACACCAAGCGCCGCCGGGACTTCGACTCGCCGCGGCCCAAGCCGGTGGTCGGCATCGGCAGCCCGGTGCTCTCGCCGGACGGCACGAAGGTCGCGTTCCGGGCGTTGAACGACATCTACACCATGACGGTCGGCGGGTCGCCGCAGCCACTGACCCGTGACCCGTTAACGCGCGGAGATTACTGGAAGTCGGATCCGGCGTGGTCGCCGGACGGGCGCTACCTGTCGTACTCCACCGACCGGGCCGGCAAGCTCGACATCTGGCTGCGTGACCTGAGTTCTGGTGTCGAGCGGCAGTTGACCAATCTGCCCAACGCGGCGGCGGTGTCCGGGTCCTGGTCGCGTGACGGCAAGTTCCTGGCGTTCCTTGACCAGACCGGGGCGCTGTACACGGTCGAGGTCGCGACCGGCGCGGTGCAGAAGGTGTTCACCGCGACGTTCGAGCCCGGCCGGCCGACGTGGTCGCCCGACGGGACCGTGATCGCGTTGGCCGCGATCGTGCCGTACTCGACCCGCTATCGCGAGGGCCTGAGCAAGATCCTGCTGGTCAACCGGGTCACCGGCGCGGCCCGCTACGTCGATCCGCTGCCTGACCGCTCGCTACAGACCCGTGGCGACGACGGTCCGGTGTGGTCGCCGGACGGCAGCAAGATGGCGTTTGTCGTCGGCAGTCGGCTGCACGTGGTCGACGTGCACCCGGACGGCACGTTCGCCGGCACGCCGGTGGCGATCAACGACGAGGTCACCGACGCGCCGACCTGGCACGGCGACTCACGACACCTGCTGTACCTCAACAACGGCCGACTGCGGCTGATCGGCGTCGATGGTGCCGGGGTTCGGACCGTGCCGGTCGGGTTGAGCTGGACCAACACCAGCCCGCGTGGCCGTCTGGTCATTCGGGCCGGAAAGTTGTGGGACGGACAGAGCCCGACCTTGCAGTCCGATGTGGACGTCATCGTCGAGGGGCATCGCGTGAAGGCCGTGCGGCCCAGCGGTCCCGGCGTGGACGGGCAGGTGATCGACGCCCGTGACGGCGTGGTGATGCCCGGCATCGTGGACATCCACAACCACCGGGAGATGCAGGGCTACAGCTACGGCGCGCGGCAGGGCCGGCTGTGGTTGTCGTTGGGCATCACGACGACGCGGTCGCCCGGTAGTCCGGCGTACCACATGGTCGAGGAGCGGGAGTCCATCCAGTCCGGCAAGCGCGTCGGGCCGCGCTACTTCGCCACCGGCGAGGCCATCGACGGGTCGCGGATCTTCTACAACTTCATGCGTCCCACCTACTCCACGGACCAACTGGCCCTGGAGTTGGAGCGGGCGGCCGCGCTCGACTACGACCTGATGAAGTGCTACGTGCGGCTGCGGCCGGAGTGGCAGAAGCAGGTCATCCGGTGGGCGCACGACCGCGGCGTGCTGGCCACTTCGCACTACCACTTCCCCGCTTTGGCCTTCGGCGGCGACGGGGTCGAGCACATCGGGGCCACCAACCGATTCGGGTATTCGCGGACCATCACCGCTCTCGGTGCCGGCTACCAGGACGTCATCGACCTGTTCAACCAGACCGGCGCCGGTCGCACGCCGACGCTGTTCCTGTCCGGGGCGCTGCTCGGCGAGGATCGGAGCCTGGTCGACGACCGTCGCGTCAAGACGTTGTACCCCAGCTGGGAGTACGCGTCTCTGGTCGCTTCGGCGCAGGGGGCCGCCACCACCGACCAGACCGCCAACCTCACCGATCTGGCCAAGCAGGTCGCCCAGATCGCCGCCATGGTCCGGGGCGGCGGGCGCATCGTCACCGGCACCGACTCGCCGATCGACCACACGGCCGTCAGCACGCACATGAACCTGCGGGCCATGGTCAAGTACGGGCTGACCCCGTTCGAGGCGCTGGTCACCGCCACCCGCAACGCCGGCGACCTGCTCGGCGAGCCGCTGGGCCGTATCGCCCCTGGCATGTACGCCGATCTGTCCATTGTGGGCGGTGACCCGCTGACGGACATCAAGCAGGCGGCGAATGTTCGGTCCGTGGTCAGCAACGGCCGACTGTTCACCGTGGACGATCTGCTCAAGCCGTTCACCGGGACTGCGGCGGGCATCGCCGCCAACCGGGTCGTCGCCCCCGTGCCCGACCATCCGGCCAACGCCGGCTTCTGGTGGCACGACGAGCACTACGTGACGCACAGCGCCCACGCCTGCTGCGCCGGCTGAACGGCCTCGTCGGGGTGTCGGTCGTGACCGACACCCCGACGCCGTCAGCAGTACACGAACACGCTCCTGGTCGGGTTGGTCCCGTCCAGCGAGCGCGTGGTCCACGGCTGGACCTCGTCCCAACGGCCGTCCTGGTAGGTGACCCGGAACCTGTTGCCGTGAGCCTGGCCGCGCCAGGCCCAGATGGCCAGCGGCTGGAAACCGCAGCCGTTGGCGTTCCACCAGCTCGGGTCGGTGGTGGCGTCCGAGATGCAGGCCCGCCCGTCCTGGCAGGTGCTGGACCAGAACCCGGTCGGCGGCGCGGCCTGGGCCGGGACCGCGCACACGCCGATCAGGACCGCGGCCGCCGCGGCGCCGGCGATGGTCGTGCCAAAACGGTTGATCACTTCGGTGTTTCCTTCCGTGGCTGCTCGCCGCTCACCCGATGCGGCGCACCACCGTTCCTACCCGGGCCGTCGTTGTTCAGCCTCGGACGATCGGCACTGGTCAACAGAAGGTGAACATCCCGGGCTTGGGGGTCTGCCTCAGGAGGCGCTGCGCAGCCGCAGCGCGGCCGTCCAGGCGTCGGCGAGGTCCTGGACCGGCAGGTCGAGCGCCTCGCTCAGGCAGGCGATGGTGCCGAAGGCCGGGGTGGGCAGCCGGCCGGTCTCGATCTTGCGCAGGGTCTCCGGCGAGATGCCGGCGGTCAGCGCGATCTCGACCAGGGGGCGGTCGCCGCGGGCGGCGCGCAACCGCTGGCCGAGGCGGCGGCCGGCCTCGAGCTGTTCCGGGGTGAGAGGGTTGCGGACCACGTGTCCAGGATAGGGCTGGTATTTGTATACCGGCAAGGGCTAGAGTCGGTATACAAATACCGTACCGAGGGGTGATCGTGATCGAGTTGAAGTCCGCGGCTGAGATCGAGCGGATGCGGGTGACCGGCGGCTTCATCGCCACCGTGCTGGCCGAGCTGGCCAAGATCGCGGAGCCCGGCGTGAACCTGATGGACCTGGAGCACCACACCCGGGCGATGATCCGCGAGCGCGGGGCCGTGTCGTGCTACTGGGACTATGCCCCCTCCTTCGGCAACGGGCCGTTCCGCAACGTGATCTGCCTGTCGGTCAACGACGCCGTGCTGCACGGGCTGCCGCATGACTACGTGCTGCGCGACGGCGACGTGCTCACCATGGACATCGCCGTCGGCATCGACGGTTGGGTCGCCGACTCGGCGCGCACCATCATCGTCGGCACCCCGGCGGAGGCCGACCTGCGTCTCATCCGCGCCACCGAGGAAGCCCTCGTCGCCGGCATCGCCGCCGCCGTGCCCGACAACCGCCTCGGCGACATCTCCGCCGCCATCGGGGCTGTGGCGGAGAGCTTCGGTTATCCCGTCAACACCGAGTTCGGCGGCCATGGCCTCGGCCGCACCATGCACGAGGAGCCTCACATCCCCAACCGCGGCCGCGCCGGCCGTGGCCTCAGGCTCCGTGCCGGCATGACCCTCGCCCTCGAGCCCTGGTTCGCCGCCACCACCGACCGCATCGCCTTCGACCCGGACGGATGGACCATCCGATCGGCCGACGGCTCGCGGACCGCCCACTCCGAGCACACCATCGCCATCACCGAGAACGGTCCGCAGGTGCTGACCCTGCTGCCCTGACCGTCCACAATGCTCGGGTGAACGACTGGTCTGCACCCCGACAACCCCTTCGGCTAGCACATTTTCGTGGCACGCCGCACTAGTCTCCGGTCATGACCACGCCACCGAGCTATTCGATCTCCATGCGCCTGCGCCGTACCGTCCTGGAAGAGGCGTACGTCAGCGTGCCGGTGACGGCCGAGGTGATGTTGCCCGAGCCCGACGAAGACGGCCGGTACCGCCTCGACGTCGAGAAGCTGTGGGCCGAGGCGGTCCGCATGGGCATCGAGGGCGGCGGCTGGCAGGTCGAGTCGACGGAAGTCGTCCCCCATCCGATCCAGCAGGCCCCGCCGGGCGTCCAGCTCTGACGTCGTCGAGTCCGGCGCCTCAGACGAAGACGGCGCACCCGCGGAACTGCGGCTCACTGCCGTACGCCGACCTCCACCGCGTGACACGCCACCCCGGGCTCAGCGCCGTCCACAACGGCCAGATCGACGGTGCGGCAGCGCTGAGCCACATCCTCGGGCAGCCCGGCGGCAAGCAGGGGGCACCGGGGATGGAAACGACAGCCGGCGGGAACTCGGCTGGGGTCGGGGGTCTCGCCGGCGAGCACCATGGGCGGGGTGGACGACTCGGGAAGCACGGACAGCAGCGCCTGGGTGTAGGGATGCCGCGGTGCGGTGAGGACCTCCTCCACCGGCCCGCTCTCCACAATCCGCCCCAGATACATCACCGCGACCCGGTCGGCGATGTTCCACGCCAGCCCGAGATCATGGGTGACCACCAACGCCGCCAACCCCAGCTCGTCACGCAACCGCAGCAACAGAGCCAAGATCTCGCCGCGCACCGAAGCGTCCAGTGACGCGACGGGCTCATCGGCGATGAGCACGCTCGGATCCAACGCCAACGCGCCCGCGATGACGACCCGCTGCCGCTGACCGCCGGACAGCTCATGCGGCACCAACCCGAAGAACCGCTCGGGCGGCCTCAACCCCGCACGGGACAACGCCGAAGCCACGATCTCCCGCTCGTCGCCCGGCACCCGATGGATCCGAAGCCCCTCCGCGACAGCCTCGTAGACGCTGTGCCGGGGATTCAACGCGCCGGTCGGGTCCTGAAGCACGAGCTGGGCATGTCGCCGGTACTCCCGCAGCCCCCGAGTCGACGAAGCCAACGGCTTGCCCTCGTACAACACCTGCCCGGACGTGGTCTTCTGCAACCCCAACAAGGTCCGGGCCAACGTGGTCTTGCCGCAGCCGGACTCCCCCACCAACGCGATGATCTCGCCGGCCCGGATGTCCAGCTGCACACCGTCCACGGCCCGCGCACCACCGAAATGCACGGCGACATCAGAGGCTCGAAGCAGCGTCACGGCGAAACCTCCAACAGGCACGCGGACGTACGGTCAGCAGCAACCGGACGCAGCAGGACATCGGTCCCCGAGCACTCAGGCATCACCGACGGACAGCGCGGATGGAACGGGCATCCCGACGGCAACGCCGCCGGATCCGGCGGATCACCGGCCAACCCACGCGGCGCCATCCGAGACGAAGGATCGCCGATGGTCGGAAACGCGGCGGCCAACGCCCGCGTGTACGGATGCGCCGGCGAACGCAACACCTCAGTCGCCGGCCCCTGCTCAACGATCCGTCCGGCATACATCACGGCCAGCCGCTGACAGGTGGACCCCAGCACCGACAGGTCGTGGCTGATCATCAGCAACCCGATGTCCAGTTCATCCACCAACCGCTTCACCAGGTCCAGCACCTGAGCCTGGACCATGACGTCCAGCGCCGTGGTCGGCTCGTCGGCGATGATCAGCCCCGGCGAGCAGGCCAGCGCCATCGCGATCATCACCCGCTGCCGCTGCCCGCCGGACAGCTCGTGCGGATAGGCCCGCGCCCGCCGTGCCGGCAGACCGACCTGCTCGAGCAGCTCACCGACTCGCTGCTCGACGCCAGAACCCTTGCCGTGCAAGCGAATCGGCTCAGCGATCTGGTCACCGACGCGCTGCACCGGGTTCAAGGCGTGCATCGCGCCCTGGAACACCACCGACGCCTCGGCCCAGCGCACGGCCCGCAGCCGGCCCCAGCTCATATCGGTGACGTTCTCCCCGCCCAACAGCACTTCCCCGCCGAGCACGGCATTGCGTGGCAGCAGCCGCAGCACCGACATGGCCAGCGTGGACTTCCCACAGCCGGACTCCCCGGCCAGCCCCACCGTCTGCCCGGCGTCGATCCGCAGGTCCACCCCGCGCACCGCCGGCACGAGACCACCGGCAGTCCGATACGAAACGGTCGCGGACCGCAGTTCCAACAACGGCTCGCCCATCACCGCTCCCTCAGCCGCGGGTTGAGCACGGCCTCAAGGGCCCGCCCGCACATCATGAACGCCAGCACGACCACGCCGATCGCCACGCCCGGCGGCAGCAGGTACCACCAGGCCCGCGCGGTGACCGCGCCGCTTTGCAGGGCGTTGTGCAGCATCTGGCCCCACGACGGCGAATTCGGGTCGCCGAGGCCGAGGAACGACAGCGTGGACTCGGTGATGATCGAGTTGGCCACGTTGAGCGTCGTGTTGGCGAACACCAGCGGCGCGACGGCCGGCAGCACGTGCTTGCCGATCACGTGCAGGTGCCCTGCCCCCAGCGCCCACGACCGCTCGATGTACGGCCGCGACTCCACGGCCAAGGTCTGCGACCGCACCAGCCGGGCGGTCGTCGGCCACGCCGTCGCGCCGATGGCGATGATGATCGACCCGATGCCCGGCGTCAGCACGGTCGACAGCACCGCCGCCAGCACCAGTGACGGCAGCACCAGGAAGAAGTCCGTCACGCGCATCAGCACGGCCTGCACCCAGCCGCCGAAATGGGCCATCAGCACACCGACGATGGTGCCGACGCCGACCGACAGCAGCGTCGCGGTCAGGCCGACCAGCAGCGAGATCCGCGAACCCCACAGCAGCAACAGCAGCACCGACCGGCCGCTCTCGTCGGTGCCGAGCACGAACCCGTCGCCGGGTGGCTTGAGCAGCCCGCCGGTGGCCTTGGTGACGTCCAGCCCGGACGCGTCGCTGATCACCGGCGCGAGCAGCGCCAGCAGCACGATCACGGTCAGCACGGCCAGGCCGATCAGCCCGCCGCGGTCGGTGCGGAACTGGGCCCACACCCGGCCGAGCGATGCCCGACGGCGCTGCCAGGCAATGGAAGCGGTCATGCGGCACGCACCCTCGGGTCGATCACATGCAGCAGCAGGTCGCCGATCAGGTTCATCACCAGCACCGCGCCGGCCAGCACCAGCAGCAGCCCCTGCAACAGGGCACCGTCGTGGTCGGCCAGCGCCTGGTAGAGCAGCAACCCGAGGCCCGGCCACGAGTACACCGTCTCCACGGTGACCGCGCCGCCGACCACGAACCCGAGCTGGATGAAGATCAGCGTCACGGTCGGCAGCAGCGCGTTGGGCACCGCGTGCCGCCCGCGCACCAGGTCGTCCCGCAGACCCTTGGCCCGGGCGGTCGTGAGGTAGTCGGCGTTCATCTCCTCCAGCAGCGAGGAACGCATCACCAGCAGGTACTGGGCGTACAGCACGGCCACCAGCGTCAGGCACGGCAGCACGAGGTGGTGGGCCACGTCGAGCACCTGGGGGAAGAACGACGGCGGCGTGTCCGGGTCCGAGATGCCCTGGGTCGGGAACCACGTGCCGGCCACCGACAGCAGGATCATGCCCAGCCAGAACGTCGGCGCCGACCACAGCGTCAGCGCGAAGCCCGTCGAGAACCGGTCGAAGCGGCTGCCGCGCCGCCAGCCGGCCCGAGTGCCCTGCCACAGTCCCAACAGGACGGAGATGACGGTGGCCGCGCCCACCAGCAGCACTGTCGGCCCCAGGCGTTGCATGATCAGCTGCGCCACCGGCTGCTGGAAGTTCGCCGACGTGCCGAGGTCACCGTGCAGCAGGCCGACCAGGTAGTCCACGAACTGCGCCGGCAGCGGCTTGTCCAGGCCGAGGTCGTGACGCAGCTGCGCCACCTGGGCCGGGCCGAGCGAGCTGTTGCGGGTGAGTAGCCGGATCGGGTCGCCGGGTACCACCCGGATCAGGAAGAAGCTGAGCACCACGATGACAAAGAGGCTGACCACCGCGCCGCCGACCTTGCCGAGCACGTACCGCGCGCCGCTGTCACGGCGTGCGGACGTGCTCGGCTCGGCCAGTGCCGGCGCGGTTGCCGGTGAGGTCACGGGCTACTCCCGCTCGTCGGCGCCGGCCTTGCGCCGCCGCGACAGCAGGAACGCGCCGCCGCCGAGAACCACCACGACGACCACCACGATCACGACGATCAGCGTGGTGTTGCTGCCGCCGCCGGCCGCGGAGTCGACCGGCTTGGCCAGCAGGTAGCCGTAGTAGCCGTTCTGGTGCGTGATGGAGCCGCCCTGCGAGGGCTGGAGGCCGAAGCTGGCCCAGCGGTCGGAGCGGTAGGCCTCCAGCGAGTTCGGGTAGGCGAACACCACGGAGCTGTCCAGCGAGTACAGGCGGGCCTGGAGATCCTTGACGTCCTTGACCCGCTTGGCCTGGTCCATCTCGGACAGCTGCGCCTTGTACAGGTCGTCGATCATCCCGTCGCACATGAAGTTCTCGGTGTTGCCGTTGCCCTGTGCGTCGGGCAGGTTGCCGCAGGTCTGGATGGACAGCAGCGCGTCCGGGTCGGGGTTGCCGGTCCAGGCGTTGATCTGGAGGTCGTACTTGCCGGTGCTGCCGGCGTCGGTCAGCGCGTCCGAGCTGAGCGCCTGCAGGGTCACGCCGAGGCCGACCTGGTTGAGCCAGCCCTTGATGAAGTTGGCCGCGGCGGTCTGGGCCGGGATGCCGCTGTCCACGAGCAGCCGCAACGTGATCGGCTTGCCCTGCTTGTCGCTGCGCACACCGTCGGCGCCCTTGGGGTAGCCGGCCTCGTCGAGCAGCTTGCCCGCGGCGGCCAGGTCGAACTTCTGGTCCTGGGAGGGGTCCGGGGTCCAGTGCCACTGCTCGAACACCGCCGGCACGAAGCCGCTGCCGGGCTCGGCCAGGCCACCGTAGGCCTTGTCCACCAGGGTCTTGACGTCCACCGATCGGGCGATGGCCTGTCGCACCTTCGGGTCCTTGAGCACCGGGTTGCCGTCGCCGACCGGCTGCCGGTCGTTGGTCTGCGCCTGGTAGTTGATCAGCAGGTCGTTCTGCCGGCCCTGGCGGGCCTTGACCGTGGTCACGTTGGGCGTGCTCTGCAACGCCGTGTACTGGGCCGGGGTGAGGCCGCTGACCACGTCCACGTCGCCGTTCTTGAGGCCCTGCACGGCCGCGTCGGCGTTGTCGTAGTGGCGGAACTGGAGCTGGTCGTAGGCCGGCTTGTCGCCGTAGTAGTCCGGGTTGGCCTTGAGCGTGATGGACTGGCCCTGGGTGAAGTTGGTCAGCGTGAACGGGCCGCTGCCGACCACCGGGTACTGGAGGTTGTCGTACTTGCCGATGTCGGTGACCTTGGACCAGACGTGCTCGGGCACGATCGGCACGTCCAGGGCCAGCATGGTGGCCTGCGGCTTCTTGGTCTTGATCACGACGGTGCTGTCGTCGGGCGCGGTGACGGTGTCGAAGTTGGCCACGAAGTTGCCGTTGGCGGTGGCCGCGGTCTTGTCCGTCATGATCTTGTTGAAGGTCCAGGCGACGTCCTTGGCCGTGATCGGCTGGTCGTCGGACCACTTGGCGCCCGAGCGGATGTGGTAGGTCCAGGTCAGGTTGTCGCCCGACACCTGCCACTTGTCGGCCAGGCCCGGGGCGGGCTTGAAGTCGTCACGCGAGTAGGAGGTGAGGAACGCGTACATCACCCGCCCGATCTCGGTGTCGCCGAGGTGGTAGGCCATGAACGGGTTCATCGACGCGATCGTGCCGGTGACCGCCACGCGTAGGGTCTTGGGCTGCGGTGTGTCCTGCGCCTGGGCCACGATGGGCGCACTGAGCACCGCCATCCCCGCGGCGATCAGGCCGATGCCGATCCGTCTGATGCGCATAGCCGCGCACCTCCCCTTCCCCATGTTTGGCAAGAAGTAACCACCCAGTAAGGCAACGTGTCAACAATTGTCGACAACGGCCGCCAACCCGTAACGTACCGATCGTGCGAATCCTCATCTCGGCCGACATGGAAGGCGCGACCGGAGTCACGTGGCCGGCCGACGTCGAGCCCGGCACCGAGCAGTGGCAGCGGTTCCGCCGGATGTTCAACGGCGACGTCAACGCCTGTGTGCGCGGCCTCGTCGACGGCGGCGCCGACGACGTGCTGGTGAACGAGGCCCACGACACCCAGCGCAACCTGCTGCTGGAGGACCTCGACGAGCGGGCCCGCATGCTGACCGGCAAGCACAAACCGCTGTCGATGATGCAGGGCATTGACTCCGGTGTGGACGGTGTGGTGTTCCTGGGATATCACACCGGGGCCGGCGCCGAAGGCGTTTTGTCGCACACCTACCTGGGAAATTCGGTCACGGGCGTGTGGCTTGACGGCGTGCGGGCCGGCGAGGGCCGGCTCAACGCCGCCGTCGCCGCCGAGCACGGCGTGCCGGTCCTGCTGGTCACGGGCGACGACAAGACGTGCGAGGACGCCTTTGAATACGCCCCCGGCGCGCGGCAGGCCGCGGTGAAGGAGTGCATCAGCCGGTACTCGGCAATCTGCCTGCCACCGGCGCGTTCGTCCCGGATCATCGAGGAGCAGGCCCGGCTGGCCATGGCCCACGCCGGCCGCGTCGAGCCCGTAGTCTCCAGCCACCACATGGAGGTCGCCTTCGACGCCGCGCACCTGGCCGCGGCCGCCGCCGTCATCCCGACCGTGGAGCGGATCTCGCTGTTGCGGGTCGGCTACGACGCCCCGACGATGACCGAGGCGATGATGGCGTTCAAGATCGTGACCAATATTGCCAGTGGTGCCGTGGAAAAGGTTTATGGGTGAGGGTGGATGGACGTCGTCGAGCGGTGTGCCCAGCTGATCAGGTTCGACACGACCAACCGTGGCGGCGGCGACAGCGAGGGTGAGCGGGAGGCGGCGGAGTTCGTCGCCGCGCAGCTGGCGGCGGCCGGGGTGGAGCCGACGCTGCTGGAGCGCAAGCCCAGGCGCACCAACGTGATCGCCCGGGTCGAGGGCGCGGATTCGACCCTGCCGCCGGTGTTGGTGCAGGCCCATCTGGACGTGGTGCCGGCGCAGGCGGCGGACTGGGACGTGGACCCGTTCGCCGGGGAGATCCGCGACGGCTACCTGTGGGGCCGGGGCGCGGTGGACATGAAGGACATGGTCGCCGAGCTGCTGACCGTGGTCACGGACTGGCACGTCACGGGGCGAAAGCCGCGGCGGGACGTGGTGCTGGCCTTCGTCGCCGACGAGGAGGACGCCGGCGACTACGGCGCGCACTGGCTGGTCTCCGAACACCCGCACTTGTTCGCGGACTGCGCGGCGGCGATCGGGGAGTCCGGCGGCCACACCCATCGGGTGGACGGCATCCACTTCTACCCGGTCGGCACGGCCGAGCGCGGCTCCTCGCACCTGCGGCTGACCGCCCGCGGCCGGGCCGGTCACGGTTCGCGGCGCAACGACGAGAACGCGGTGATCCGCCTGGTGCAGGCGGTGCAGCGGCTGGCCGAGCACCGCTGGCCGGTGCGGCTGATCCCGTCGGTGCAGGCCTACATCGAGCAGGTCGGGGCGGCGCTGGGCGTGCAGGTTGATCTGTCCGATGTGGACGGTACCGTCGCACGGCTTGGCGGCGCGGCCTCGCTGGTGGAGTCGACGATCCGCAACAGCACCACGCCGACGGCGCTGAATGCCGGCTACAAGGTCAACGTCATCCCCAGCTCCGCGGAAGCCCTGATCGACACCCGGGTGCTGCCGGGCGGCGAGGAAGAGCTGCTGGCCACGGTGGACGAGCTGATCGGCCCGCACGTGCGGCGTGAGGTGCTCAACCCGCAGCCGGGGGTGCAGGCGCCGGTGGACTCGCCATGGTTCGACGCGATCGCCGACGCCCTGCGCTGGGCCGATCCGGCGGCCGTGGTCGTGCCGTACTGCCTTGGCGGCGGCACCGACGCGAAGGCGTTCGCCCGGCTGGGGATCCCCGGCTATGGCTTCACCCCCTGTGGGTGCCCGAAGGCTTCGACTACCGGGCCATGGCCCACGGCGTCAACGAGCGGGTGCCGGTCGAGGGCCTGCACTTCGGGGTGAAGGTCCTCGACCGGTTCCTCACGATGTGCTGACCTACTTGACGGCGATGTCGATCACCGGGTGCTGGGCCGGGTCGAGCCAGGCCATGACCGCCTTGAGGTCGTCGGCCGGGATGGACACGCAGCCCGCGGTCGGCTTGCCCGCCGAGACGTGCAGGAAGAACGCGGAGCCGGCGCCGGGCACGACCGGGGTGCGGTTGTAGTCGATGACCACGGCGTGGTCGTAGACCGGGCCGGCCTTGCCCAGGTCCTCGCCGGCGCCCTCGTTGAACGGGCACGTCCCGGGGTCGCAGTGGTAGTAGGTGTTGTAGAGCGGCGAGGTCGTGTCCGACACCCACCAGTCGGAGGTGCCGACCTGGCGGTAGGGCAGCCGGGTGCCGTCGTTGGCCTGGATGCCGAACGCCTCGGTCAGCGTCCACACGCCGGCCGGGGTCTTGGACGTCGTCTCGCTGGCCTGCCCGATGCCCTGCGAGCCGACGTTGGCGGTCACGGGGCCGTGCACGGCGCGCCACTTCGAGCCGTGGCGTTCCCACGCGGTCAGCACCGCGGTGGTGGCGGTGGGGCTGTCGGCGATCACCGTGATGACCTGGCCGGCGCTGCCCTGGTAGGTCAGGGGCAGCGTGGACGCGGTCGCGGGGGCAGCGGCGGTGGCGAGCAGCACGGCCGTGGCCGCCAGCGCCGTGACGACACGGTTGGGCATCGGATGTTCTCCTGGATCGCGGGACAGCGTGGTCGGCGCGATCGTAGAGCAAGATCACCAACGATGGTGACAGTTCACCGAATTCCCACGGATCAGGTTATTTCCGCACGGAACCACACGCCGGTCCCGTGCGGAAACGGCAACCCCAGAACAGATTCTCAGTGCACCAGTTCGGCGTCCATCTTGCGCAGCGGCGCGGCCAGCGCGGTCCGGCAGGGCACCCCCAGCTTGGTGAACACGCGGGACAGGTGGCCCTCCACGGTCTTCACGCTGACCACCAGCTTCTCGGCGATCTGCCGGTTGGTCAGCCCACGCACGGCCAGCTCGGCGACCTCGTGCTCGCGCACGGTCAGCGTGTCCATGCTGCGGACCTGCGGCGCGCGCCGCACCGACAGGCTGAGCTGGGTGTCGACCAGTTCGGCGGCCAGCGCCCGTGCCCCGCAGCTCTCGGCCAGCCGTCGGGCCACGCTCAGCTCCCGCAGCGCCGAGTCCCGCTCCCCCATGCCGATCAGCGCGGCGCCGACCACGGCGTGCGACCGGGCCGCGTAGCCGGGCATGCCGGCCTCGGTGAACGCCTCGGCGGCCCGGCCGGCCCGTAACTGCGCCACCTGGAGGTCGTTGCGGGCCAGCGCGACCTGGCCGTTGGCCAGGTGCATGACCGCGGTGTGCCCCCACATCGCCGGCGAGGACGACTCGGCGGCGTGCTCGGCCCACAGCGCGGCGCGGGCCGGCCGGCTGCGGGTGAGCTCCAGGTTGACCATCGATTCGCAGACCCACGGCCGCAGCACCGGCGCGACGCGGCCCGGGTCGGTGTCCACGCCGGCCAGCGTGGCCAGGCGCTGGCAGCCGTCGACGTCTCCCAGGTGCAGCCGCGACCCCAGCAGCTCCACCAGCAGTCGACGGGCCCAGTTGGCGTCCAGCTGACTCATCACGCGGGCCGACGCCTGGTCGGCCAGCTGCGAGTCGCCCCGCCAGGCCGCGGCCCAGGCCTGGACCGCGAGCGCGGCGGGCAGGTCCTCCCCAAGACCCGCGCCGCCGATGTGTTGGGCGGCGGCCACCGCGCGCGCCGCCAGTTCGGTCGCCCGGCTGAGCCGGCCCCGCAGCACCTGGTTCCGAGCAGCCCCCGTGCTGCGTTCGGCCGGCCTCGTCTCGTCGTCCACCTTCTCGACCTCCCCATGGTGAACACCCAATGTAAACCAAGATGAATGGAGAGGGCCCGCAGATACATCACAGTCTGCGCTGTCGTGCTACCTCATAGAGAACAATGGACGCCGCGTTCGCCGCGTTGAGCGAACTGGCCGCCCCTCCGATGGGGATGCTCAGCACGTCGTCGCAGGCCGCGCGCCATGCGTTGCTCATGCCCGCGGTCTCGTTCCCGACCACCAGCAGTGTCGGGCCGGTGAGCTCGTGCCGGTCGACAACCGCTGTGCCGTGCTCATCGGTGCCCACGATGCGGACCGTTACGGGTTGGGACCGAATCCATTCGATAACAGTTGCGGCAGCGTCGGCGCGGACCACCGGCAGCGCGAAGAACGAGCCGGTGCTGGCCCGGACCGTGCGGGGGTCGTAGATGTCGGCGGCGTGCCCGGCGACGATCACGCCGTGCGCGCCGAAGGCGTCGGCCGAGCGGATGACCGTGCCGATGTTGCCGGGGCTGGTCGGCCGGTCGAACACGACGCCGAGGAAGTCGTCGGGCACCGGGATGCGGTCGAGGTCGTCGGGCGGCAGCTCGGCAACGGCGATCAGTTCCGGCGCGTCGTCGGCGTCCTTCTCCCCCAGCTCGGCCAGCAGTTCGGGGGCCATGGACACCCGGGTGGCGGTGGTGGTGTCCAGCAGCTCCTCGGCCCACTTGGACAGCCGCCGGCCGGCCGGGTAGAGCAGCGCCGCCAGGGGCCAGCCGTGCTCGACGGCCAGCGTGATGGGTCGGACGCCGTGCACCAGGAACTCGCCGGTGCGCTGCCTTTTGGTCCGGTTGCCGAGCAACGCCTCCCACTGCTGGAACCGGGCGTTGCGGGTCGTCACCCGCAGATCAGTCACGCCGGCAACCCTGGCACAACAGTCCCGGGTCACCAATTTGCGCGCCCCGCATCTTTGCGTGACGCGCAAGTTTCTGTAGCGTGGGTGGCATGGACCTCGACACGGACTTCGATGTGGTGATCGCCGGCGCCGGACCGAACGGGCTGATGCTGGCCGCCGAGCTGCGGCTGGCCGGGGTGCGGCCGCTGGTGCTGGAACGCTTGCCGGAACGGGCGACCGCGCCCAAGGCCAACGGCCTGATGGGCGTGGTCGCGCGGCTCCTCGACGCCCGCGGCCTCTACGAGAAGCTCGCCGGCTGGCCCGCCCCACCGGCCGCCACACCGTTCTTCACCTACGGCGGCATGCGCCTTGACCTGCGGGAACTACCCGAGAACCCGATGTACGCGATCCAGATCCCGCAGCGGCGGCTGGAGGCGATCCTGGAGGAGCACGCCGTCGGACTCGGCGCGGAGATCCGTCGTGGCGTCGATGTAACAGGCTTCACCGACCATGGGTCTTACATCGCGGTGGAGACCGACGCCGGCCAGTTCACCGCCCGGTTCCTGGTGGGCTGTGACGGCGGCCGGAGCACGGTGCGCAAGCTGGCCGGCATCGACTTCCCGGGCGTGACCGACGACGACGTGGTCAGCCGGTCGGCCAATGTCAGCCTGCCGACCGCGGCGGCCATGGCGCTGCCGGTGCCCGGCCACGGCGACATCCCGGCGTTCATGTTCCACCGCACCGAGACCGGGGTGTTCATCTGGGCGCGGTTCGAGGACGCCGTCACCGTGAACACCATGGAATGGGGCGGGGCGCCCGACGACACAGCGCTGGATGACCCTGGGCCCATGACGTTGGACGAGCTGCGGGCCAGCGTGAAGCGGGTGCTCGGGGTGGACGTGCCGCTGGAGCCGCCGATGCTGGACCGGACGCCGCTGCTGCGCCGGCTCAGCGGCAACAACACGCGGATCGCCGGGCGGTTCCGTGACGACCGGGTCTTCCTGGCCGGAGACGCCGCCCACGTGCATGCCGGCATTGGTGCGCCGGGGCTGAACGCGGGCCTGCAGGACGTCACCAATCTGGCGTGGAAGCTCGGGGCCGCGATCCACGGCTGGGCCCCGGACGGGCTGCTCGACACCTACCACTCGGAGCGGTATCCGGTGGCCGAGCGGGTGGCGATGCAGACCCAGGCCCAGTCGGCGCTGCTCGCCCCGGGCACGAAGGTCACCGCCCTGCGCACCCTGTTCGGGGAGCTGCTGGCCTCGCCGGACAATATCGGGCACATCGCGAACACCATGTCCGGCAACGACATCCGCTACGAGCAGGCCGACGATCCGCTGGTCGGGCGGCTCATGCCGGAGCTGTCGGTGACCACCACCGCTGGGGTGGTGCGGCTGGCGGAGCTGCTGCGGACCGGCCGGCCGGTGCTGCTCGACCTGGCCGGCGTCGGCGAGGTCGCGGCTGGGTGGCGGGATCGGGTGGACGTCGTCGCCGGCGCCCATCCCGACCACCCCGCGCTGCTCATCCGCCCCGACGGCTTCGTCGCCTGGGCCGGGACGTCGTCGGCCGGGCTGGCCGAGGCGCTGACCCGCTGGTTCGGCTCCCCTACGGCTTGAGGTCGGTGGCCGCGCGCAGCGAGCCGTCCATGTAGAACGGCGTGGACGTGTGCTCGTGGGCGATGCGCCAGCCCTCGGCCGTCCGCCGCAGGCCGTAGGTGGCGCGGAACCACAGCTCGAAGGCGAAGTCCATGCCCTTCGGGGTGGCCGACAGGCGGTTGAGCGAGTGGGCGAAGGCCAGATCGCCGCCGACCTCGATCTCCAGCTCGGTGATCCGGTAGTCCACCGGGCCGTCGAAGGTGGCGAACCAGGCCAGCTGGCCCGGCACGTCCCGGGCGGCGTCGCCGCGGCGGCCCAGCGGCGGGGCCAGGTCGAACTTGACCACGTCGGCCGTGTAGCGGTCGATCAACCGCTGCGCATCGCCGTCCTTCATCGCCGCCTCGGCCGCAATGATCAGGTCTCGGATCTCGTCGCTGCTGCTCATGACTGTGTCCCTTCCGCTCGGTCGGGCCGGTGTCGAAGCCGCTCGCTACTTTTCGACACCGGTCACTTGATCGCCAGCGGATTGGTCGGCGACCCGACGGCGCGGCGGAACTTGATCGGCGGCGCGGTCATCATGAACTCGTAGCGGCCGTCCTGCGCGCAGTCGGCGGCCAGCTCCTCGAAGTCGAGGATCTCGCCCAGCGTCATGCCCATGTCGCGGATGAGGACCAGGTGCACCGGCAGCAGCACGGCCGGGTCCTCACCGGGCAGCACCTCGACCGCCCAGTTGTCCGAGCAGACCGCGGCCACCTCGTGGTCGGCCAGCCACTCGCAGCTGGCCAGGCCCAGACCGGGCTCGCCGGCCATGAACGACGCCGGGTCGTGCTCAGCGAGGAACTTGCGCCGCCAGCCGGTGCGGATCGCGAGGATGTCGCCGCCGCGCAGGTCGGTGCCCTGCGCGGCGAGCACGGCGTCGAGCTCGTCCGGGGTGATCACCTCGCCGGCCGGCAGCCAGTCCACGCCACGATGGCCGGCGACGTCGATCAGCACGCCGCGGCCGACCAGCCCCTTGGCCTGGTGCTCGATCGACAGGTGCTTGGTGCCGTGCGGGGTGATGTCCGAGGCGGGAAACCCGTTGTAGAGCAGGTCGTCGTAGTAGACGTGGGCCAGGCCGTCCCACTGCGAGGCGCACTGCAGCGGCATGAACACGTAGTCGTCGGAGTAGTGGGCCCCGCCGGGCAGGTGCTGGTCGACGCCGGTCTCCTTCATCGTCAGCACCGGGTTGATCCGCAGCGCGCCGGTCTGCGGGCCGTCCGCGCCGAACGGGATGCCCAGGTCGAACACCTTGCCCTCGCGCACAAGCGCGGACGCCGCGACCACCCGCTCCGGGGTCAGCAGGTTGGTCGTGCCGCGCTCGTCCCGGTGCCCGCCGACGTCCCAGCGGCCCCAGTTGGACAGGCGCCGGCCGACCTCCCGAAAGTCCATCCCGCCACCCTGGCGAACATCGACCCGTGTCGAAACCGCCGAACCGGCCTCGACACCACGCCGGTGAGAGGATTTCCGCGACCTACGGGAGGCACGCCATGCGGTACCTGATCCTGATCCACAGCAACCCGCGGTCCCGGGCGCTGTGGGAGACGTTGACCGACGAGCAGCGCATGGAGTTCGGCCGGGGCTACATGGCGCTCAGCGCCGAGATCGAGGCGGCCGGCGAGATGGTGATCTCCAACGGGCTGACCGATCTGGCGCTGGCCAAGCGGGTGTGGGTGCAGGACGGCGAGACCATGACCAGCGACGGGCCGTTCGCCGAGGTCAAGGAGTACGTGGCCGGCTTCCTGCTGCTGGACACCGAGACCGAGCAGCAGGCGCTGGCCTGGGCGGCCAAGACGCCGGACGCGCAGCTGGGCGGGGCGGTCGAGGTCCGGCCGCTGCTCGACATGAGCACCTTGGACCTGTGAAGGTCACGTCCGAGGTCGAGGACCTGCTGCGCACGCTGGCGCCGCAGGTCCTCGGCGTGCTGGTGCGGCGCAACGGCGGCTTCGACACGTGCGAGGACGCGGTGCAGGAGGCGCTGCTCGCGGCGGCCCAGCAGTGGGTCAAGGACGGTGTGCCGTCGAATCCGACGGGCTGGCTGATCACCGTGGCGCAGCGGCGTTTGACCGAGGTGTGGCGCAGCGAGGCAGCGCGGCGACGCCGTGAGGAAGCGGTGTTCACCGCCGAGCCCGACGACGCCGATGTGCCGGCCGAGGACGACACGCTGACGCTGCTGACGTTGTGCTGCCACCCGTCGCTGACCCGGGTGTCACAGGTGGCGCTGACGCTGCGCGCGGTCGGCGGCCTGACCACCCCGGAGATCGCCCGGGCGCTGCTGGTGCCGGAATCGACCGTGGGGCAACGGATCAGCCGGGCCAAGGCGAAGATCAAGGCCGCCGGGGCCCGCTTCGCGCCGCCGCCGGCCGAGGAGCGCGACGAGCGGCTCAAGGCCGTGCTGGCCGTGCTGTACCTGATCTTCAACGAGGGGCACACGACCAGCTCCGGCTCGGCGTTGAACCGCGTCGAGCTGACCGGCGAGGCGATCCGGCTGACCCGTCAGCTGCACCGGCAGATGCCGGCGGACGGCGAGGTCGCCGGGCTGTTGGCGTTGATGCTGCTGACCGACGCCCGCCGGCCGGCGCGGACGCTGCCCGACGGCACGCTGGTGCCGCTGGCCGAGCAGGACCGGTCGCTGTGGGACCAGGACGCGATCGCCGAGGGCACTGCGTTGATCACGCACGCCCTGGCCACCGCCGTCATCGGCCCGTACCAGCTGCAAGCCGCCATCGCCGCGGTGCACGACGAGGCGCCACGGGCCGAGGACACCGACTGGATGCAGATCCTCGGCCTGTACGAGCTGCTCAACTCGGCCGCCCCCGGGCCGATGGTGACACTCAACCGGATCGTCGCCGTGGCCATGGTCCGCGGCCCGGCGACGGCCCTGGCCGAGCTGGCCGAGGCGGAATCGGCGCTGGGCGGGCACTACCGGGTGGATGCCGTGCGGGCGCACCTGCTGAAGCTGGCCGGTGACGACGATGCGGCGCGCGTCCATTACGAGTCGGCCGCGCGCCGCACCCTGAGCCTGCCCGAGCAGCGCTACCTCAGCGCGAAGGCAGCACCTCGACCTCGGCCGTAGCCACCCGCTCCCGGTCGTTGACCAGCTCGAGGCCGACGACCTTGTCGTCCTCGACGGTGAACACGAACAGCCCCATGACCTCGCCCTTGTACATCCACACCGCGCCGACGTTGCCGTCGATGAGGGCGGGCAGCGCGCCGCGGGCCTTGCCCGAGAACGCCGTCGCAACCGTGCGGGCGCCGGCCATGCGGGCCGACAGCAGCGGCGCGCCCTTGTCGTGGTTGGCCATCGAGGCCGCCACGGTCGTCTCGTCGGCCCGCAGCTCGACGTCCGGGTCGAGCAGTTCCAGCAGCGCGTCGAAGTTGCCGTCCCGCGAGGCCGCGAGGAACGCGTCGACCACGCGGCGCTGCCGGTTGAGGTCGGAGTCGGGCCGGTCCGCGCCCTGCACCCGCCGCCGGGCCCGGCTGGCGAGCTGACGGGTCGCGGTCGGCGTGCGGCCGACGATCGGCGCGATCTCGTCGAACGGCACCGCGAACAGGTCGTGCAGCACGAAGGCCAGCCGCTCGGCCGGGGCCAGCGTCTCCAGCACCACCAGCAGCGCCGGCCCGACCGAGTCGGCCAGCAGCGCCTCCTGCTCGGGGCCGGCCACCGCGGCATCAGGTGCCTCGTCGATGGGGTCCTCACGCCGTGACTTGCGGGACCGCAGCATGTCCAGGCACACCCGCGCGGTCACCGTGGTCAGCCAGCCGCCGAGGTTCTCCACCTCGCTGGTGTCGGTGCGCGACAGCCGCAGCCACGACTCCTGCACCGCGTCCTCGGCGTCGCTGGTCGAGCCGAGCATGCGGTAGGCCACCGCCCGCAGGTGGTCCCGATTGCTCTCGAACTGGTCGGCCAGCCATTTTTCGTCCACGGTCACATCCTCCGTCCGGGCTCCGTCATAGCAGTGACGGACGGGCCCCGCCCGATGTGACCATTTCAAGGAGACATCATGTTGCAGACGATTCTGTTCCCGGTGAAGGACGTCGAGAAGGCCAAGGCCGTGTACACCGCGCTGCTGGGCACCGCGCCCGGCGTCGAGTCCCCGTACTACGTGGGCTACGACATCGACGGCCAGCACATCGGCCTGGTGCCCAACGGCAGCACCAACGGCCCGGCCTGCTACCGGCACGTGGACGACCTGGAGAAGGGTCTGGCCGCGCTGATCGAGGCCGGCGCGTCGATGGCTCAGGAGCCCAAGGAGGTCGGCAACGGCCGGACCGTGGCCAGTGTGCTCGACGCCGACGGCAACGAGATCGGCCTCATCCAGGACCGGCACTGACCGTGACCACGAGGCCGTCCGCGACGCGGTCGACCCGGCAGGACGTGAGGTCGGCGACGACCGCGTCCGCCGTGAGCTCGGCCGCGTCGTGGGAGGTCGCGACGGCCAGGGTTGTCGCGCCGGCGTTGCGCCCGGCCAACAGTCCGGCCGGCGCGTCCTCCACGACCAGGCAGCGCCTGATGTCGTAGCCCAGGGCCGCGGCTGCCTTGAGGTAGCCCTCGGGATCGGGCTTGCCCGCGCTGACGTCGTCGGCTGCGATCAGCACGTCCGGCACCGGCAGTCCGGCGGCGGCCAGCCGGGCCCGCATCAGTTCCTGCGAGCCGGAGGTCACCGCCGCCCAGCGGTCCTTCGGCAGCTGCGGCAGCAGGGTCTTGGTCGCCGGCAGGGCCACGACGTCGCCCAGGTCGCCCAGCTCCAGCCGGGCCAGCTCGGCCACGGCATCGTCCCATTCGGACGGCGGCAGCAGGTCGGCGATGGTGTCCTCGCTGCGCCGGCCGTGGCAGACCCGCAGGATCGCTTCCGCGTCGAGACCGCGCTCGGCGGCGAAGATCCGCCACGTGCGCTCGACGGCGCCGGTCGAGTCGACCAGCGTGCCGTCGATGTCGAACAGGATCGCCTCGAGCTCGAACCGGGTCAGCCCGCCCACGGGCCGACCCCGCCGATGCGGGTCACCTTGTAGCGCACGATGAAACCGGGCGCCCGCTCGACCGGGAACGTCGAGTCCGGGCCGACGTAGACCTTGGTCAGCCGGTCCAGCAGGTCCCAGGCCTGGTCGGTCGGCTCGACGGTGGCCCGCGCGCGCAGCACCGCGTTCTCGTCCAGGAAGGTGCCGCGCACCCGTGGCGCGTCGAAGGACAGCACCACGCGCGGGTCCCGCTGCATGTTGCGGATCTTCACCCCGGTGTGCTGGTGGCCGCTGACCAGGTCGTCGCCGTCCAGGCCGATCCAGATCACCGACACCTGCGGGCTGCCGTCGGCGTTGACCGTGCTCAGGTGGGCCATCGGCCCGCTGTTGATCAGGGCGCGCAGGGACTCGGGCAACGTGATCGCGTCAGGCACGGGCCCACCGTATCCAACGCCCGGTGGTGACGGCTCGGCGACGCTCCGGCATATTGCCGGTCATGACGACCCTGGCGCGCCACCCGGCGTTCGTGCGGCTGTGGCTGTCCGGGCTGTTCGCCGAGACCGCGGAGTGGATGCTCCAGGTGGCGCTGCCGGTGTACGTCTACCAGGCCACCGGGTCGGCCGGCTCGACGGCCTTGGTGATGGTCACCGGGATCCTGCCGATGCTGCTGGTCAGCCCGGTGGCCGGGGTGGTCGCCGACCGGTTCGACCGGCGGCGGGTGCTGTACGTGGTGTGCCTGGCCCAGGCGGCGGTGTCGGTGCCGCTGCTGTTCGGCAGCCACCAGGGGCTGATCTACGTGGTGATGGTGGCCCAGTCGGCGCTGGCCTCGCTGTTCGAGCCGACCCGCAACGCCCTGGTGCCGGCGCTGGTCGGCGCGGACCGGCTGGCCTCGGCCAACGGCCTGATGGGCTTCAACAGCAGCATCTCCCGGCTGGCCGGCAGCGCCCTCGGCGGGCTCGTGCTGGGCGTGTGGGGCCTGAGCTGGGTGATCGTCGGCTACCTGGCGGCGCTGGTGCTCGCCGCGCTGCTGCTGGTGCCCCGGTTCGGTGTGCACGTGGAATCCACGCCGGCCGAGCCGGGCGGTTGGCTCGACGGTGTGCGGGCCTTCCGGGACCCGTCGCTGCGGGCCACCGGTGTGTCGTTGGGGCTGATCGCGTTGGGGCAGGGCATGTTCCTGGTCCTGTTCGTGGTGTTCGTGACCGGTCCGCTGCACGGCGGCGACGCGGATGTCGGTCTGCTGCGAGGAATCCAGGCCATCGGCGGGCTCGGGGCCGGGCTGCTCATCGCGGCCGTGGCCAACCGGGTCAGCGCGGTGCGGATGATGGGGCTGGGCATTCTCACGCTGGGCCTGTGCTCGGCGCTGATCTGGAACCTGCCGCACGTGACCGTGACTTTCTGGCTCTACGTGGTGCTTTTCGCCGCGATCGGCGCGCCGGCGGTGGTGGCGCAGTCGGCCGCGCTGACCGCCGTGCAGCTGCGGGTCCCCGACGAGCAGACCGGCCGGGTGCTGGCCGCCGTGTACGCCGGCTTCGCCGGCCTGACCACCGTCGGCACGCTGGTCGCCGGCTTCCTGGTCGGCACGGTCGGGCTGGACGTCCTGTTGGACGTGCAGGCCGGGATGCTGGTCGCGGCGGGGATCGCCGCGCTGCTCAGGAGGGCGTAGTCAGCCAGCCGCGGTGCAGGGCCGGGGCCAGCTCGTGCGCGGCGGAGTTGCGGACGTTGTCCTCGTCGTGCAGGTAGCCCTCGGTCGTGGTCAGCACCGCGTGGCCGAGGTCGCGCTGCACCTGCCGCGGCGGCACGCCCCGTTCGACGGCATGGGTGGCGTAGGAGTGGCGGGCCGAGTGCGGGTGGATGCTGTCGCGCAGCGGGCCCAGGTGGGTGGCGATGAACTCCGCCTCGGGGGTGGACGAGTCGGTGAACGCCCTGCACAGCCGGGTCAACACGGCTTGCAGGTGCGAGGTGTGGACCCGCCGGCCCGTGCTGGTCACGAAAATCGGCCGAACCCCGGCCCGGACCTGGCCGGGCAGCGCCGGCACCGCAGGCTCGGTCCGCTCACGCAGGTAGTCCTCCAGCGCGTCGGCCACCGGCGGGGCCAGCGCCACTTCCCGGTCCTTGCCGCCCTTGCCATGCACGCGCAGGACCCCGATGTCGTGCGGGGCGGCCCGCCGGTAGTCGTCCAGGTTCACGCCCACCAGCTCGTCGGCCCGCACCCCGGTGCCGATCAGGATCTCGATCATCGCCCGGTCCCGCCGCCCGTCCCGGCGCTCGTCCTTGAGCAGGTAGGCCGCCATCAGCAGCGCCCGACAGGCCTGGAACGACCAGCGTTTGGTCGTCGACGGCGTGCCGGCCGGCTTGTTCAGGTGCTGGGCCCGTCGGTCCACAAGGGACACCGGGTTCTGCTGGGCGAGGCCTTCCCGCAGCAGGTACTTGGCGTAGAACGCCGACACCGCCGACAGCATCCGCCCTCGCGTGGCATCGCTGTAGCCGGCCTGGCGGAGCTCGTCCAGCCACCGCTCCACGTGCTCGACCTTGACGTCCGCGAACCGCATTCCGTTGCCGGCGCACCAGTTCAGCCATTCCAGCCCGGTCGGCGCGGCCCGCTTGCGGCCGCGACGGCGGGTGGGGTCCGGCGGCGTGTAGCCCGGCACCCATTCCAGCGGGATCCCCAGATCGGTCGCATAGGCCAGGCGTGTGTTCACCGAGGCGTAGATGCGCAGGAATTCCTGGAGGCGTTCGCGGGCGGTCTTGTCCTCCCCGACCAGCGCCAGCGTCACGCCCCGACTCCCCTCGATCAAGGGCCCCCTTTTGATCAAGGAAGAGTCTGCCATGCCGGGGGTTGTCAGGGGTGGACGCCACTCCCCTCCACTTCAACATATAGCGCACAGGGGGTCTTGCGGCAAGACCCCGGTTGTGCCGCAGAATGTGCGGCCGAAGCCCGGGAGCAGCGAAAACAGGGGGATTCTTGTGTTCGACGTGATCATCGTCGGTGCGGGGCCGACCGGACTGGCCCTGGCCGGCGAGCTGCGGCTGCACGGCGTGGACGTGGTCGTGCTGGAGCGGGACGCCGAGCCGACGAAGGTGGTGCGGTCGCTGGGCATCCACGCCCGCACCATCGAGCTGCTCGACCAGCGCGGGATCCTGGACCGGTTCCTGGCCGCCGGCACGAAACACCCGGTCGGGGGATATTTCGCCGGGATCCAGAAGCCCGCCGGCGTGCGGCTGGACACCGCGCACAGCTACGTCCTGAGCATCCATCAGCCCGTGACCGACCGACTGCTCGAGGAATGGGCGGTGGAGAGCGGCGCGGACGTCCGTCGTGGTGTCGATGTAACAGGCTTCACCGACCATGGGTCTTACATCGCCGTGCAGACCGACACCGGCGAGCTCGCGGGCCGGTTCCTGGTCGGCTGTGACGGCGGCCGGAGCACGGTGCGCAAGCTGGCCGGCATCGACTTCCCGGGCGAGCCGTCCCGAGTGGACACGCTGATCGCCGAGATGGAGGCGACGGCGCCGGCCGACGAGATGCTGGCCGTGATGACCGAGATCCGCAAGACGCAGAAGCGGTTCGGCATCGGGCCGATCGCCGGCGGGCTGGTGCGGGCGGTCGTGCCGGCGGCCGACGTGGTCGAGGACCGGGCGACGCCGCCGACGTTCGAGGAGTTCCGGCAGCAGCTGCTGGTGACCGCCGGCACCGACTTCGGCGTGCACTCGCCGCGCTGGCTGTCCCGGTTCGGCGATGCCACGCGGCAGGCCTCGCGGTATCGGGTCGGGCGGGTGCTGTTGGCCGGCGACGCCGCGCACATCCATCCGCCGCTGGGCGGGCAGGGGCTCAACCTGGGCGTGCAGGACTCGTTCAACCTCGGTTGGAAGCTGGCCGCCACGGTCGCCGGGTGGGCGCCGGAGGGGCTGCTGGACACCTACGAGGCCGAGCGGCATCCGGTGGCGGCCGACGTGTTGATCAACACCCGGGCGCAGATGGAGCTGATCTCCACCGAGCCGGGGCCGCAGGCCGTGCGGCACGTGCTGTCCGAGCTGATGGACTTCGACAACGTGCGGGAGTTCCTGATCTCCAAGGTGACGGCGATCAGCGTCCGCTACGACTTCGGCGATCCGAATCCGCAGGTGGGGAAGCGACTTCGGGACGTGGCGCTGAAGCGGGGGCGGCTGTACGAGCTCATGCACGCCGGCCGTGGGCTGCTGCTCGACCAGACCGGCCGGCTGTCGGTGGCGGGCTGGGGTTCGCGGGTCGACCATGTCGTGGACGTCAGCGAGGAGCTGGACGTGCCGGCCACGCTGCTGCGGCCCGACGGGCATGTGGCGTGGGTCGGTGAGGACCAGGAGTCGCTGGTGGAGCACCTGTCGCGGTGGTTCGGCGCCGCGGACAACTGAAGGGGGATCCGGTCATGCTGCGTTTCGACCATGTCGGGGTCGTCGTCGAGGATCTCGACGCCACCGTCGCGTTCTTCGTTGATCTCGGGTTCGAGCTGGAGGGCCGGGGGCACGTCTCCGGCACGGCCATCGACAAGATCAACGGGCTTGACGACGTGCGGACCGAGTTCGCGATGGTCCGCACGCCCGACCGCACCGGCAAGCTGGAGCTGCTCAAGTACCACGTGCCGGCCGACACCGACGGCCCGCACGCGTTGGCCGCCAACCGCTTCGGGTTCCGGCACATCTGCCTGGAGGTCGAGGACCTGGACGCCCAGCTGGATCGCTTGCGGGGCAAGGGTTTCGACCTGGTCGGCGAGGTGGCGGACTACGTATACCGGCTCTGCTACGTGCGGGGGCCGGAGGGGCTGATCATCGAGCTGGCCCAGGCGCCGGCGGCCGCGGCGGCCGGCTGAGTCGATATCGAGTGGACGGTGCGGTGTCCGGGCCGGTAGCTTGCTGCCGTCCGTGACACCGCCCGAGGAGGTGAGACCCATGACCGCAGTAGCGATGTGGGTGCTCCCCTTCCGTCACGGCCGGGCGATTGACGTAGGTGTCGCCGGGAGCAGCCTCGATCCTCCCGAAAGGCAACACCATGGACGTGATCATTGCCGGCTGCGGGCCGACCGGCGCGATGCTGGCCGCCGAGCTGCGACTGCACAACGTGCGGGTTCTCCTGCTGGAGCAGGACACCGAGCCGGCGTCGTTCGTACGGATCGTCGGCCTGCACATCCGCAGCCTTGAGCTGTTGGCGATGCGCGGGCTGCTGGACCGCGTGCTCGAACACGGGCGTCAGCGCCCGGCCGGCGGCCTGTTCGCCGGCATCCCCAAGCCCGCGCCCGAGGGCCTGGATTCCGCGCACGCCTACATGTTGGGCATCCAGCACCCGGTCATCGTGCGTCTGCTCGAGGAGCACGCGATCGAGCTGGGCGCGGAGATCCGACGCGGGTGCGCGGTGGCCGGTTTCTCGCAGGACGACGAGGGCGTGACCGTCTCGTTGACCAGCGGCGAACAGCTCCGGGCCCGCTATCTCGTCGGCTGTGATGGCGCGCGCAGTACGGTCCGCAAGCTGCTGGGCGTCGGTTTCCCCGGCGAGCCGTCACGCAACGACACGCTGATGGGCGAGATGAAGGCTTCCGCGCCGCCGGAGGAGATCGCCGCCAAGGTCGCCGAGGTCAACCGGACCCAGCAGCGGTTCTGGCTCCGGCCGTTCGGCGAAGGGATCTACAGCGTCGTGGTCCCGGCCGCCGACGTCAGCGACCGCACGGAACCACCCACGCTGGCCGACTTCCAACAGCAGCTCGTGGCCTTCGCCGGTACGGACTTCGGCGTCCACTCGCCGCGGTGGCTGTCCCGGTTCGGTGACGCCACCCGGCTGGCCGAGCGGTATCGGGTCGGTCGGGTGCTGTTGGCCGGCGACGCCGCGCACATCCATCCGCCCACCGGCGGGCAGGGCCTCAACCTGGGCGTGCAGGACGCCGTCAACCTCGGGTGGAAGCTCGCCGCCGCGGTCGCCGGCTGGGCGCCCGACGGGTTGTTGGACACCTACCAGGCCGAGCGGCATCCGGTCGCCGCTGACGTGCTGGACAACACCCGGGCGCAGATGGAGCTGTCGTCCACCGAGCCGGGGCCGCGGGCCGTGCGGCGGCTGCTCACCGAGCTGATGGACTTCGACGAGGTCAACCGGCACCTGATGGAGAAGATCACCGCCATCGGCCTACGCTACGACTTCGGTCCCGGTCCTGACCTGCTCGGCCGCCG
This sequence comes from Kutzneria chonburiensis, assembly GCF_028622115.1. NCBI lineage: Bacteria > Bacillati > Actinomycetota > Actinomycetes > Pseudonocardiales > Pseudonocardiaceae > Kutzneria > Kutzneria chonburiensis. The sequence continues at coordinate 2,218,287 of NZ_CP097263.1, read as the reverse complement.
GCTGCGCGACATCGACGTCAAGCAGGGCCGCCTCTACTCCCTGCTGCACCGTGGTCGGGGTCTGCTGGTGGACCGCACCGAGCGGCTGACCGTCGGCGGTTGGTCGGATCGGGTCGACCAGCTCGCCGATCCCACTGCGGCACTTGACGTTCCGGCCGTCCTGCTCCGTCCGGACGGCCACATCGCCTGGCTCGGCGACGATCAGCGTGACCTCGAGCAGCACCTCGCCCGCTGGTTCGGCCACCCCACCGCTTAACCCCGGGGTTCGCCACCTGAGTGGCTCATTTGGCTCCTGAGCGCAAGTGAGCCACTCAGGTAGGGCCGATGCGTTTCGTCACCGTGACGATCGCGGGCCTCATGATCCCCTTCGGCCCCGTCGCAGATACCCATTCACAGGTCATATCAATAATCTCACTTATCCATATGACTCTCGCCAACCCTGCCTGGCTAGCAATTTGAGTATCACTACTCAAACCTGCCAGTTTTGGTTCTGAAACCCATTGCTGTAGGGTATCCACTGTGAGCGTTGACGCAGGTGAACGGCACCTCTCCCCTCCGGTGCGACGCGGCAGCCGCGACGAACGTCGCGAGGCGACACTGCGGGCGTTGACGGCCGGCATCGGGGCGCAGTGCGCCTATTGCGGACGGGCACTGCCGGAGCTGTCCCCGCGCGGCGGTCGGCCGACCCCTTACTGCGCGCCGGACCCCGAGCGGTACGGGAACTGGGGCGCGAAGGTGATCACCTGCGCGATGCTCGACGAGCAGCGTGAGATCTGGGTGCACCTCTACGGCCCCCAGCCGATCACTCCCCTGGACCTCACGGCCTTGGACGGGACCCTCGCAACGGCGCTGGCGGCGTTGGATCCGCTCCGGACCGTCGTCGGCGAGCTCAGCACGCGGGTCACCGGCGAGGCCTCGGATGCCTTGGCCGCCAAGGCATCCGCCGAGGAGCAGCGCCAGCAGGCCCGCGCCGAGGCCTCCCAGGCCATCGCCGAACGTGACCAGGCCCTGGCCGAGGCATCCGCCGCTCGTCAGGAGGCCGCCGACGCCATCGCCGCCCGGGAGACCGCCGTCCGCCAGGCCTCCGAAGCACTACAGGCCCGCGACCAGGCCTTGGCCGACCAGCGTGCCGCCGAGCAGCTCCGTGACGACGCCGTCCGCACCAAGCAGGCCGCTTTGGACAAGGTCACCCAGTCCCAGGACCGCGTAGCCGATCTCCAGCAGGCGTTGGAACGCGAACGCCAGGACTCCGCCGCCCAGCGCGAGCAGCTCCGCGCCGCTCACGTCCAGGCCCTACAGGAGCTCCAGACCTCGCTCGCCCACCGCCAGGACGAGCGCCTCCAGTCCCAGGCCACCGAATTCCGTCAGCAGGCCCAGTCCGCCGCCACCGCCGCCGAGGCCCGCATCGACGCTTTGACCAGCCAGCTCACCGCAGCCAGCCAGTCCTACGCCCAGTCTTTGGCCCCCTCCACCAGCAGCTCAGCGACCTCCGCCGCGACCTCGACGTCGCCACCGCCGCCACCCAGTCCGAGCAGCGCCGCTCGACCGACCTCCGCGCCGCACTAGCCCACGCCCTCGAGCAGCAGACCGACGAGCCGACCCTCCGCCAGGCACTCAATGGGTTGCTCGGTGCCGATCAGGAGACCTGATCAGGACGAACAAGCTGGGAATCCAGCGCCGGAAGCCCGGCATCCCGAGGTGTCTCAGACCACGCCTCGGGTGCTGGGCCGAACGCACGCCGGGCGGCCCGCACGGCGAGGGCAGCCATGGTGGCGTTGGCGCCGCCGCCGATCGCCGCGCCGATGCCGAACGGGACCACCCGGCCGAGCACGATGATCCCCTGCTTGGTGCCGTACTTGGTGACGAAGTTCTTGCCCAGGACCTTGTTGATCTGTTTCAGCGTTGCCGTGGGCACTTTGCCGACGAGTTGGCGGGCCCAATGCTGACCGGTGCGCTCGGCGGCCTTGCTGATGGTGGTGGAGCCGGACTCGCCGAGCAGGACTCCCATCACGAGCGTGCGGCGGCGTTCGATCTCGTCCAGCTGGACCCCGTAGATCTCGGCCAGCGAGAGGGCGAACAGGGTGCTCAGCTCGAGCGAGGAGAAGAACTCGCCCGCCGACAGCGCCAGCGCGATCCCGGTGCCGACGGCGGGCGCGGCCGCAGTGGCCCCGACCGCGGCCCCAGTTCCTGCCACGGCACTGACGTACATCCGCTCCAGGGTGCGAACGACCTGCGCCGGCGTCGCATCCGGGTTGCGCTGGCGGGCACGGGCGATGTTCTTGCGGACCAACGGTGTCTGCGCGCCGATGGCTTTGTCTAATAGATCGAGGATTAACTTGCCCCGTCCGCTCGACTCCCGGACCGGTCCTTCGATGGCGTCAGAGGCCACACTGAACTCCTTGAGAGGGACGAACAGGCTCAGTCCCGCAGGCGGAACAGGGAGGTGGGGTACTCGCTGCCGAGCAGGCTGTTGGCGATCTCGCCGCCGCCGGTGGCTTTGAAGGTCATGGTGGCGACGTCGTCGTTGGACAGCGCCACCCGCTCGATCGGGAAGTCGGCGCTAACCCGCTGGGTGAGCTGGCCGGCGAGGTATTCGGTGAGGCTGTTGTGCTGGCCGATGCCGGCGCCGCCGACGGTGCCGCCGAAGTGGTGCTTGAGGCCGGGGTGGGCGCGGTCGACCCGGATGGCCAGCTGGTAGGCGGTGAGGTACGGGCGGCCGGATCCGTTGGGGGACGGCTTGACCTCGGCGAGGGCGGCGCGAACCTTGTCCAGTACCTGGAGCTCATCCCACTTGGTCACGGCCCGACAGTCGGTCCGAGCCCTGGAGTCGTTACGCGGGCCGGATTGCGGTGCCGCGTGGCGGGTAACTGGCCTCGGGGTCGACGGTGGCGAGGATCTGCCGGGCGATGGCGGCGAGCTGGGTGACCTGGTCCGGGCCGAGGGCGTCGAAGACGTAGGTGCGGGCGAGTTCCAGGTGGACGGGGGCGGCCTGCACGACGAGGGAGAAGCCGGCGTCGGTGAGGGTGGCGTTGGTGACGCGGCCGTTGCCGGGACACGCGGCGCGGGTGACCCAACCCTTCTGCTCGAGCTTGGCGACGACGTGGGAGAGCCGGGACAGGGAGGCGTTGGAGAGGGCGGCGAGCTCGCTCATGGGCAGGGTGCGGTCGGCGGCCTCGGACAAAGCGCTCAAGGCGAGGAGCTCGAAGTGGGCGAGCCCGACGCGGCGGCGCAGCTCGCCGTCGAGGGCGGCGGGAACCTTGATGAGCACGCCGATCAACGAGACCCACGCATCGGTCTCGGCGGCGGACAGCCAGCGCGGCGAGGTGCTCACGGGGCCCATCCTAACTGACGGTTGAAGCTTCAACCCAAACGGGGTTACGCTCACGAGAGTTGAAGCTTCAACCGTTGGAGGACGACATGGACCTGACTCGCAGGACGATGATGGTGGGGGCGCTGGCGGCGACGGCGGTGGTGGCGGGCGGAGGTGTGGCCGAGGCCGGGACAACGGAGGAGTTGGAGGCGGGCCACGCGACGCCGAGGCTGGTGCGGCAGGTGACGAGCCTGTACCGGGACAAGTCGACGGCCTCGGTGGACCGCACGATGGCCCACTTCGCCCGCAGCCCGATGTTCTACACCGACGCCACGCTGGGCTGGTACCTGCCGACGTGGCAGAGCCTGCGAGACGTGTTCCAGCAGTACATGCCGACGTGGCCGAAGACGGCCCGCTCCTACCCGACGCGGCTGATCGGCGACGAGCGCAGCGCGATCGTGGTGTTCACCGACTCGCCGGAGCTGTTCGGCCACGAGATCCGGATCGTGGCGGCGGTGGATTTCCGTGACGGCAAGGTGATCCGGCAGGTCGACTACTGGGACGGCCGGCACTTCGGCATCGAGGCGACCAACGCGTTGCGGGTGCCGGCCGAGCAGTATCCGCCGACGTACGGCGAGAACGTGGTCGAGGACCAGTCGTCGCCAGTGGTGCAAGCCGTGGCGGCGAAGCTGGTCGCGGGCGACACCGACGGCCTGTTCGCGGCGGACGCGGTGCTGGAGGATCTGGCGTTACGGACGCAGATCGTCGGCCGGCAGGCGATCGAGGCGTACCTGAAGCGCGCGATGCTGCCGTACAGCAAGGGCACGACGATCCGGCACACGGTCGGCAGCGCCCGGGGCGGCGGCTACGAATGGATCCGCCGCAACGCGCCGGTGGATCACGGCATCGTGGCGTTCGAACTGGACGAGCAGCGCCGCATCACCCGGCTCATCGCCACCTGGGACGGTGCCAAGCTTGACGACACCGCCATGACCGCGCTGCTCACGCAGACCCTGGAGCGCTGAGCACGGGTTCCGTGACAACCCGGTCGCCGGCCGGCAGCCGTGGTGGCAGGGTCGGCGGGTGCACTTCGAGTCGATCACCCGTCCGGACGGGGCGTTCCAGCAGCCGTTGACCGCCGAGCAGGTCGTGGCGGTGTGCCGGCGGGGGTTCGGGCGGGCGCCGGTGTCGGCGGTGGAGTTGGGCGGGGGCTCGTTCAACACCACCTACCGGGTGGATCTCGGTGGGCTGGCGGCGATCCTGCGGGTGGCGCCGGCGTGGTCGTACCGCATCGAGCGGGGGTTCATGCGACACGAGCATGCGGCGCTGCCGTTCTTCGCGCCGATCGCCGATTTGATGCCGCGCATGCTGTTCGTGGATTTCACGCGTGATCTGGTGCCGCGGGACTACACGTTCCAGACGGTGTTGGGTGGGCTGCCTGGTGCGGAGGGGTTTCGGGCGCTGGCCGACAAGCCGGGGTTCTTTCGGCGGCTGGGCGAGATCGTGCGGACGGTGCATGGGGTGCGCGGCGAGCGGTTCGGCCGCCCGGCCGGGCCGCTGTTCGCAGCGTGGAGCGAGGCGGTGTTGTCCATTGTGGACGACACGGTGGCCGACATCCACGACGCGGGGCTGGATTCTGCCGACGTGCGGGAGGTCGCCGCGCTGGCGGCGAAGAACGCCGCGGTGCTGGACGAGATCTCCGAGCCGCGGCTGCTGCACGGCGACCTGTGGGTGCCCAACGTGCGGTTGGACGGGGAACGGATCGTCGGGGTGTTCGACCACGACCGGGCGATGTGGGGTGATCCGGCCGCGGACTGGAGCATCTTCGAGGCCGGCCGGCGGCCCGGCACCGACCGGGACGCGTTCTGGGACACCTACGGCCGGCCGGCGGACTCCCGTCACGCGGCGTGGCGGTCGGCGCTGTACCGGGCAGTTCACCTGGGAGCGGTGCGCATCGAACGGCACCGGCTCGGGCTGGCGGAGAAGATCCCGGCCAGCTACGAGCAGATGGCCGGGGTGCTCACCGAGCTGCGCTGACCACATTCGAATGTCACATGCGCGCCGTACTTGCCTCCCAGAGGCACATCCGGACCGCATGTGACAACGAGGGCGTCAGAGCTCGGGGCGTTCGCCGGCGGCACCGTCGGCCTGTTCGCGGAGCAGGTCGAGGTGGCCGAGGTGACGGGCGGTCTCCTCGATTAGGTGCAGCACGATCCAGCGCAGGCTCTTGTCGCGCAGCGCGGCGATGTCGTCGAGGGAGTCGGCGGCCAGGATGACCTCGTCGCAGCGTTTGGTCTCGGCGGCGTAGTCGGCCAGCAGCTCGGCCATCGTGACGGAGGCCGGCGGCTTGAAGTCGCCGTCGTCGTCCTGCTCGGTGTAGTCGAAGGTCAGATCCGGCTGGTCGGCGAAGACCCGGCGGAACCAGGACCGCTCCACGTTGGTCAGGTGCAGCACGACGCCGTGCGCGGTCAGCCCCGATGCGGTGGTGACGGCGCGCAGCGCGTCGTCGGCGGCGTCCTGGAGCTTCCACGGCACCAGGTCCCGCTGTCGTTGCAGGAATTCCAGCAGTGACTCACGTTCGATGTCGCTCATGGCCGTGCACGCTACGGCGATCGGCCGATGGCCACGACCGAGTTTTCACGGGATGTAGTGCAGCGCGTAGTTGGTGACCAGGATCAGGCCGAAGATCAGGGCCAGCACGGTGCCGCGGCCGCGGTTGTGCAGGCACAGGATGGACAGCCCGAGCACGCCGAGCCCGACGCCGCCCTTGGGTGGGGTGACGCCGGGCTGTGGTGCGGACATCGCGGAGACCCCTTCCGGTGGGCTGCGCAGAGCGCACCGTACTGCCCGGTGGATCTCCCGGTCCGTGACCGGTCAGGCCGAGCGGGAGGTCTGTTCCCAGTCCGACCACGTCTTGACGCGGTCGGCGTAGACGTTCTGCGCGATGTCGAACGCGGTGCCCGACAGCAGCAGGCGCTTGGGCGGGTTGTCGGCGTCGATGGCCGCGAACACCGCGGCGGTGGTGTCGTCCGGGCCGGGTGCGGTGGCGTTGCCGGCGGCGCGGCGGGCGGTCATGGCCTCGCGCAGCTGCTGGTAGGCCGGGTTCGGCTCGGACCGCGCGGCCGAGGAGCCGCTCCAGTCGGTGGCGTAGCCGCCGGGCTCGATCAGCGTGGTCTTGATGCCGAAGCCGGCGACCTCCTGGGCCAGTGCCTCGGTGAAGCCCTCCAGCGCCCACTTGGAGGCGTTGTAGATGCCGACGGTCGGGACCGCGGCGACGCCGCCGATGCTGGAGATCTGCACGATGTGGCCGGAGCCCTGCTCGCGCATCAGCGGGATCGCGGCCTGGGTGACCCACAGCGCGCCGAACAGGTTGGTGTCGAACTGGGCGCGGGCCTCGGCCTCGGTGACCTCCTCGACGAAGCCGAAGTGGCCGTAGCCGGCGTTGTTGACCACGATGTCGAGCCGGCCGAAGTGGGCGTGGGCCCACTGCACGGCGGCGAAGTCGGCGGCGCGGTCGGTGACGTCGAGCTGGATCGGCAGCAGGGCGTCGCCGTACTTGTCGGCGAGGTCGGCCAAAGTGGCGGTGTCGCGGGCGGTCGCGGCCACCTTGTCGCCGCGTTCCAGGGCGGCGATGGTCCAGCTGCGGCCGAAGCCGCGGGACGCGCCGGTGATGAACCAGATCTTGGTCATGGGGAACTGTCCTTAGCGGTCAGGAGAATCCGTTGCCGGCCCGGGCGAAGCAGTCACGGGCGAGGTCGAGCAGCCGGTCGAACCCGTCGTCCGGCGACCACATGCTGTAGGCCGTGCCGACCACCGCCTGGGCGGTGTTGAGCATCAGGGTGGCTTCGAGCTCGTGGCCGGGCTCGGTGCGCTCGGCCACCCAGGCCCGCAGTTCGACGCCGAACTGCTCGCCGTGGTCACGGACCGACTCCGCGAGCTTGGGGTAGGTGGTCTTGAGGCGTTTCTGCACGGCCAGGCTGTCGGAGAAGGTGCCCATGTAGCCGAGGAACACGTTCTGCAGCGCCGTCCACAGCGGCTGGTCGTCGCGGTGGTCGCGCAGCAGCGCCCGCCAGACCGCCGGCGTCTGTGGGTCCGGGTCGAGCACGATCGCTTCCTTGGTCGGGAAGTAGTTGAACATCGTGCTGCGCGAGACGTTGGCCGCCGCGGCGATGTCCTCCACGCTCACCGCGTCGTACCCGCGCTCCTCGATCAGCCGGAACGCGGCCTCGCGGATGGTCCGCCAGGTCTGGAGCTTCTTGCGTTCCCGCAGGCCCTGCTGCTCGGAGTCGGCCATGGCCCCACCCTACGACCAAACTTGGACGCGGTGCAAGTTTCGCCGGAGTGCAAGTTTGGCCGGGGTTCAGGTTCGCCAGGGCGTCGGGGCGGGGCGGGGCGTGCGAGCCTGGTCAGCCCCGCACCAGGTAGGGGGCGAAGTCCTCGGGCGCGGTGGCGGCGGTGAAGTCGGCGGGGGTGGCGTTGGTGTCGTCGTAGTCGACCGCGATGCGCCAGTGGCCGTCGATCTTGCGGGAGAAGGTGTGGAAGTGGCCGTGAAAGATCTTCTGGTCGCCGTCGGCGCGAGTGGCGGTGAGGCGGTAGACGCCGCGTTCGCTGGCCAGCTCGCCGTCGGTGATGCGCTCGGTGAAGCGGAACTCGATGGCAACGCTGCTGCCGCGTTCCTTCATGCCTGCCCGCCATTCGCGGGACAGGGCGGCGTACTCGTCGAAGCCCTGCACGGTTTTGCCCGGGCCGCCGGCGCGGATGAGCTCGGGGGTGTGCAAGGCGAGGAACGCCTCGGTGTCGCCGCTGGCGTGCGCGTCTCGGTAGGGCTGCCAGATATCGGCGTTGAGCTCGGTCAGGAACCGGGCGGTGGGCGCACCGTGGACCATGGTCAGGCGACCCTGTCTGCTGGTTCGTCTTCGAGGCCGGCGACCCGGCCCACGGCGCGCACGGAGATCATGAGACCGACCCTAGCCGGGTCTCATAGCGGTTTTCCTCAGTTGACCGGCTCCAGCACGAACACCGGGATCAGCCGATCGGTCTTCTTGGTGTAGTCGACGTAGGCCGGCCACACCTGGATGGCCCGGTCCCACCACTGCTGGCGCTCCTCGCCCGCCAGCTCGCGGGCCCGGTAGTCCTTCTTGACGGTCTTGTCCTGCACCTCGACCAGCGGGTTGGCCTTGAAGTTGTGGTACCAGACCGGGTGCTTGGGCGCGCCGCCGTAGGAGGCGACCGCGGCGTAGGAGCCGTCGTGCTCGACGCGCATCACCGGGCTCTTGCGCAGCTTGCCCGACTTGGCCCCGACCGAGGTGACCACGATGATCGGCACGCCCTGCAGCTCGGTGGCCTCGGTGCCACCGGACGCCTCGAACTTCTCGACCTGCTCGCGCACCCAGTCCTGCGCGCTGGCTTCGTACTCGCCCTGCAGCGGCATGGCTTCTGCTCCATCATGTGAGGGAGGTTGCCCGTTCAACCTTGCTCCGTTCACCTGCCGCTCGTCAAGTGAGTCACTTGTCGCTCGGCAGGTGAAATGGGATGCTGGTGGCCGTGAGCCCAGGAGTCAGAGCCGAGCAGGCCCGCCGCACGCGCGCCACCATCCAGGAGATCGCGCTGGCGCTGTTCGCCGCGCGCGGCTATGACGCCACCTCGTTGCAGGACATCGCCGACGAGCTCGGGTTGACCAAAGCCGCGGTGTACTACCATTTTCCGTCGAAGTTGGAGCTGCTGCAGTCGATCTGCGAGCCGGTGTACGAGGGCGTGGCGGCGATCATCGAGCGGGCCGAGGGCCGGACCACGCGGGCGGCGCGGATCGACGCGGTGGCCGAGAGTTTCGCCGAGTTGACGGTGTCGCGGCGGGCCACGATCAGCGTGTTGGCGGCCGATCCGGTGATGCACGGGCGGATGAAGGCGGCGAGCAAGATGCTGGACCTGCTCGATCGACTCGCTCGCGTGGTCTACGGCAGTGATCCCACGCCTGACCAGCTGTTCGCGGTGCGGTCGATCGCCGTGCTCAGCGACACGATCTCGACGTTGCCGGCGTTGGACGACGACGAAGCCCGGCAACTGCTGACCCGGGCCGTCAAGCGCCTGCTCCCCGCCGCTGACCGGCGCCTTTTTCGCCACATGCGCTTCCTATGTGGCGCCAGATGCCACATAGGAAGCGCATGTGGCGAAGTTGGTAACGCCGGGGGTGCGGGGGCGTTAACGCCAGTGGGCGGGGCGGGTGAGGGTGGCGGGGATGCGGGTGGCCGCGTCGCCGCGGGCGGCGTTGACCTGGGACTGGGTGAGGAACAGGGCGTTGCCGAGGTCGGCGCCGCGCAGGTCGGTGTCGCGGAAGTCGGCCCCGATCACGTCGGCCAGGCGCAGGTCGGCCTGCCGCAGGTCGGCGGCGATCAGGTAGGCGCCGCGCAGGTTCGCGCCGGCGAGGTTGGCCGACGTGAGCTTGGCGCCCATGAGATCGGCCCCGCGCCGGTCGGCCCGCTTGCCTTTCACGGTGGCGCGGGTGAGTTCGCTGGCCCGCAGCAGCAACTCGTTGACGTCCTTGCGGTGCGCGGCGACGTCGACGGCCAGCACGGTGTCCAGATCGGACAGTGTGACGGCCTCCACCGCGGTGTAGGCGGCGATGATCCGGTCGCGCAGGGAGGCGGCGGGCTTGAGTTCGCGGGCCTGGGCCAGGTACCAGAGCAGTTCGTGCAGGTTGAGCATGATGCCGAAGGCGTCGAACATGTGCCGCCGCTCACCTTTGCCGGCCAGGCGCCATGGCTGGCCGGCGAAGGTGAGCTGGCTGGTCTTCTGACCGGCGCCGAAGCAGTCGAACACCGTGCAGCCGGGGAATCCCTTGGCCCGCAGGTCGGTGTGGATGCCGCAGCGGTGGTCGGCGAGCAGGTTACGGCAGGGCGTGCCGGCGGCCTTGGTGATCGCGAAGTCGCTCGATGCCGTGAAGGGCAGCGCCACGCAGCACAGGGCTTGGCAGCGGGAGCAGTCGGCGCGCAGGTCGTCGGTCACGTCCCCTAGTCAATCAAAGGCTCACGGCCACTGGCTGAGGTGGTACACGACCGAGGTCAGGGCGGTGATGCGGTCGGCGGAGTCCTTCCACGTGGTGCCGACCGGCTCCAGGGTCAGCACGACCATGATCTTGTCGTCGCACGGGCCGACGGTGCCGGTGGTGTGCATGGCGCGGCGGGTCAGGTCGAGGCCGCCGGGGTCGGTGGTGGTGGCCAGCGTGCGCTCGCCGGAGCCGACCACCGCGGGGTTGAACTGCTGCGTCCGCGCCTGGGTCTGGGGCTGGCCGGGCAGCGTGCCCGGGGGCGGCGGCACCGGGTTGGCCGGGCTGCACACCGGGTCGGGGGTGTCGCCGAAGCCGGACCAGCCCTGCTTGACCGCCCACGGCCGGTTGACCGCGCTCTGGATGCCGAAGGACTGGTCGAAGCCGTCGTCGCCGCACTTGGTGGACTGGTGCAGGTTGGACATGATGAAGTCGCGGACCGCGGGGTCGGCCTTGGTCAGGATGTAGTCGTAGAGCTTGACCACGTCGGCGGCGCTGATCGCGGTGTAGCCCCACATGCCGCGGTTGACCGGCGGCGCGCTGTCGGTGAGGCCGACCTTGGCCACCACCCGCTGCACGATGGTCTCCCAGCCGTCCTTGACCCACAGGTAGCTGGCCGCGTCGTCGTCGCTGGAGCGCAGCATCGGCTGCAGCTGCACCAGGTCCACCTCGGGCACGTTGGTGCCGTTGGTCTCCAGGTAGTCCAGGGCGATCATCAGCTTCACCACGGAGGCGGAGCGGAACTGCTGGTGGGCGTTGTACTGGAGCTCGACGGAGTTGGTGTTCCTGTCGTAGACCATGATGCCGGCGGAGATTCCGTCGGGCACGGTCAAGGTCTGGGCGCCGGCAGCGGCCGCGGGACCGGCGGAGGCGGCGACCGCGGCCACCGAGATGGCGAAGGTCGTGGCCAAGGCCCGGATCTTTGTCATGGCACGGAACTTAGGGCCGGCGCGGGGCGGATGTCCGTGTTTCCGCACTTTTGTTGCCTGTCCTGCCGGGACTTCAGCCGGCGACGACCGTGTGAACAGGCCGGGCCACGGTGCCGCGATCCGTTGCGGTGGCGTGGATCACACCGGACCGGGTGCCGGCGCGGCGACGGATGTCCTTGGGTGGCGTGGACATTCGCGCGGGACCGTCCACATAGTCCAGACCAGCGGCGATCTCCCGATCGGCCGCCGGCATACCTGCGGCCGCGACGGTTTCGCTGCTCTGTGCGGCCCAGCCGGCTTCGATCATGGCGCGCCGGCCAGCGCTGCCTCCACGGCGTCGGCGGCGGCCGGGGCTCCGCCGGCGTTGCGGAGGTCGTCGGCCATGGTGGCGAGGTTGGCTCGGATGTGTTGGGAGCCGGCGACTTCCGTCACGGTGACGGCCAGGTCGGCCCCGTCGGACAGGACCCGGCCGAGGCCGAGGTCGGCCAGCTGCCGGGCGTTGGCGGTCTGCTCGGGGGTCTGCGGGTAGGCGATCATGGGAACCTGGCGGGCGATGGCCTCCATGACGGAGTTCATGCCGGCGTGGGTGATGAACGCCGTCGCGTACTTGAGCACGTTCTGCTGCGGGAAGTAGGGCCGCAGCTCGACGTTGGCCGGGACGGCGCCGAGCAGGGCGGGGTTGACGCGGTCGCCGACGGCCATGGCGATGTGCCAGTCGGTGCCGGCGAACGCCTGGGCGACGGCCTGGAAGAAGTCGGGCCGGTTGTTCACGACCGTGCCCAGCGACACGAACAGCACTCGCCGCCCGGCCGGGGGACGCCAGTCCTCATGGGGTTGGTCGAGGGTGGGGCCGACGAAGACGTAGGAGTCGTCGAAGGTGTCGCCGGCGAGCTGGAACCGGCGCGGCAGGAACACGATCTGCCGGCGCGGCGTGGGCGGCTCGACCGGCACGCCGAGGTCGGCGGCGAGCTTGGCCCGGGCGGCGACGTACTCGGTGGGGTCGTAGTCGGGCGGGATGAGCAGGGTCATCAGGTTGAACGAGTCGTTGCTGGCGTGGGTGGGCACCGTGACGACGGTCGGCACGCCGAGCCGGTGGGCCAGCAGCGGCGCGTAGGGGGTGAGCACGTCGTAGCAGAGCAGGTCCGGCCGGTCGGCCTGGAACACCTCTTCCAGCACGGGCACCACGGCCCGGCAGATCTCGACGCCGGCCAGCAGCATCTGGTGCAGGCTGCCGGTCGGGCGGACCGACGAGGTGCGGGCGGGCAGGGCGGTGGCGCCGGTGGCCGTGATGGCCTCGGCGTGGTCGGCGCCGGCGGCGTAGCTGACGCGGTGGCCACGGCGGACGAGTTCGGCTACCAGCGGCAGGGTCGGGTTGACGTGCCCGGCCGCCGGCAGCGCGACGAAACCGATGTGGGCCATGTCAGCGGTCCGCCTTGCGCGCCATGAGCTGCTCGATGGCGTCGGCCCCGGCCGACGGTCCGCCCGCGGCTGCGACGTGCGCGGCCATGGCGGCCAGGTTGACGGGAATCTCCTTGTCCGCCAACACTTCCTCGACCACCCGGCGCAGCTCGTCCGGGTCGACGTCGCGGCTGATGTCCAGCAGCCGGCCCAGGCCAAGCTCCTGCACGCGGCGGCCGTTGGCCGACTGCTCGGGAATCTGCGGGTACGACACGATCGGCACCTGCCGCATGATCGCTTCCATGGTGGAGCCCATGCCGCTGTGGGAGAGGAACACGTCGGCGTGCCGCAGCACTTCGGGCTGCGGGAAGAACGGCCGCACGTCGAAGTTGGCCGGGATCTCCCCCAGCTCGGCGATGTCGACCTGGTGCCCGACGGCCATGGCCACGTGCCAGTCGCTGCCGGCGAACGCCTTGATCACGGTGGTGAAGAAGTCGGCGCGGTCGTTGACGACGGTGCCCAGCGCCACGAACAGCAGCCGGCCGGTCGGGGGCTGCCAGTCGCCGGCCTGGTCCTCGCGGATGCCGAAGGAGGGGCCGATGAAGCGGAACTCGTCGCCGAACACCTCGCCGTGCAGCTGGAACTCGCGCGGCAGCAGCACCAGGTTGAGCTCGGCGGTCTGGGCCGCGCCGGCCACCGCCTCGGGCGGGACATCGAAGTCGGCGGCCAGCTGGTGCATCTCGGTGACGAACTGCCGGAACACCGGGTGCTGCGGGTCGAAGTCGGGCGGCAGCAGCACGCGGGCGATGTCGAACTTGTCGTTGCCGGCGAAGTTGGGGAACGTCGTCACCGACGGCAGCCCCAGTTTCGCGGCGAGCATCGAGCCGAGCACGGTGATCGCGTCGTGCACGATCACGTCGGGCCGGTCGGCGGCGAAGTGCTCGTGCGCCGCGGGCAGCACCCGCTCGGTCGAGCGGATGCTGGCCAGCAGCATGTCGGCCAGCTCGGCGGTGGTCTGCCCGCCCTTGGACGCCGCGACCTTGCCCGGCGACCAGTCCAGCGCGAACAGCTGCGCGCCGGAGGCGGCGACCATGTCGGCGAAGTCGGCCGAGGTGGCGTAGGTGACCCGGTGCCCGCGCCGGGTCAGCTCCTGCACCAGCGGCAACGTGGGCAGGACGTGACCGGACGCGGGCGCGGTGATGAACGCGATGTGCATGCTGCTACTCCCCCAGAGGTGTTACTCCGATTCTGTCCGGGGACGCCACGTTCCGTCGAGCGGGATACCGGCCGCCTCGGCGATCCGGTTGCGCGTGCCGCGCAGGCTCAGGATGATCGGCTCGATGTCGTCGCGGACCATCCGGCCGTGCCGCTTGACCACCTTGCCGGCCACCAACACCGTGTCGACCAGGCCGGGATGGCCGGCGGCGACGATCGTGCCGACCGGATTGGTGACCGGGCAGACGCTCAGGTCGTCGGCCCGCAGCAGGATCACATCGGCGTCCTTGCCGACAGAGAGACTGCCCGTTCGGGCGGAAAGTCCGCACGCCCGCGCGCCGTCGACGGTGGCGAACTCGAGGATGTCACGCGAGGTGAGGCTGCCGTCGAGGCCGCGCTGCACGGCGAACGCGGTGCGCATGGTGGCGAACATGTCGCCGCCGGCCGCCGGGCAGTCGTCGATGGAGAACGAGGGCCGCACGCCGGCGGCGACCATGCGGCCGGTCATCGGCCAGCCGAAGCCCATCTTCAGCTCCACGTCCGGGCTGATCGACACCGACGCGCCGGAGCCGGCGATCATGGCGATCTCGTCGTCGTCGATTCCGTTGGCGTGCACGAAGGTCAGCGTGTCCGACAGCAGGCCGTGGTCGTGGAACGCGGCGATCGGGCGGCTGCCCCGCGCGCCGCCGGAGCCGACGTGCACGCTGGCGCGCAGGCCGAGTTCGCCGGCGGTCTTCAGGTCGGCGGCGGTGACGTCCATTGTGGTCAGTTGCGGGCCGCGCAGCCCCAGCGCCATGGTCACCCTGGCGTCGTCGTCGTGCAGGTTGTGCCGCACGCGCCGCAGGTCGGCGTCGATCGGGTCGGGTGAGCCGAATCCGGCGCCGTAGCAGAAGATCGAGCGGCCGTCGGACTCGTCGAGGCCCTCGATGGCGGCGTCGACGTGCTCGGGCGACAGGTCGGCGTGGAACCAGTCCAGCATGGTGGTGATGCCGGAGTTGACCGCCTCCAGCCGGCCGGCCAGCACGCCGAGATAGATCTCCTCGGGCCGGTAGAGCGGTTTGAGCGTGCCGTGCATGGCCGCCAGGTACTCGGCGAACGTCCAGTCGGCGCCGATGCCGCGAAACGCGGTCTGCCAGGTGTGCCGGTGGGTGTCGACGAACCCGGGCATCACGATGCGGTCGGTGGCGTCGATGACCTCGGCGCCGGGGGCGTCGAGGTGCGGGGCGATCTCGGTGATCACGCCGTCGGTGACGAGCAGGTCGCCGGGGGCGAGGTCGCCGACCGCCGGGTCCATGCTGATGATCGTGCCGCCCTTGATCAGCAGCCGGGTGGTCGGAGTGTCCTGTGTGGACACGAGCGTCAGCATCGGGTGAGCGCCTCCACGAACGCCTTGGGGTTGTCCAGCATCATGTTGTGGCCGCCGCCGGGGATCACCGCCACCGACACGCCGGCCTCGACCAGCGTGTCCACGTCCGGCGGCCGCGTGGTCAACTCTCCCAGCAGATAGGTGCGCGGGATGTCCAGCGCGCACAGGCTGTGCGCGTACCAGCGGTCCCGGGGCCCGGCCAGCGACGCCGCGCTGCGGTACATGGCCGTCGGGTCGGCCTGCCGCGCGGTGGCGGCCCATTCGCTGCCGATCACCGACAGGATCCGGCCGTGCATGGTCTGCACGTACTCCTGCTCGTCGTAGCGGGCGATGCGGGCACTGAGCGCCTTCGGCTCGGCCGGACGCAGGTTCGGCTCGGCCAGGATGAGCTCGCCGACCAGCGCGGGGTGACGCTCCGCAAGCAGGATCGCGATCGCCCCGCCCATGCTGTGCGCGACCACCCGCACCCGGTCCAGATTTACGCTGCGTAGCAGCTCGGCGACCGTGTCGGCGTGTTCCTCCATGCTGTACCCGAACGCCGCCGGCCGGTCGCTCAGTCCGAAACCCAGCAGGTCGACCAGCAGCGACCGATCCCCGGTGGCCGCCGCGACCTGCGCGAAGTAGGCCGGCGACGAGGAGCCCAGCCCGTGCAGGTACACCGCCGGCGGGCCGTCACCGGCCAGCTCCACCCACCGCATGCGGGCCCCGTCCGGACCCACCTCGACGTGACGCACAGTGATCCCCCTCCGTGGGCAGCCTTAACAGTCAACGATGCCCGGTGACTGCAAGGGATTTCCCTATTACGTACCGTGTTCGCTTCTCGGCAGGATCGAACTCGTTCCCGATGTCCGTTCCGTACCTAATCGCAGGTTTTGCGCGGCGACGGACATCCCTGCACCAGGAACGAGGAGACTCGATGAAACGTGTGACCCTGTGCTGCGCCGCGGCCACCGCGGCGGCCCTGCTCAGCTCCGTCGCCGGGTACACCACCGCCACCGCGGCGCCGGTCAACCCGCTCGTCGCCCACCAGGCGGCGCTGCAGGCGGCGGCCGACCAGGCGCCCGCGCTGGCGGGCACGCTCGGGCTCGGCAGCCAGGAGAAGCTGGTCGTCAAGGACGTCGTCACCGACGCGAACGGTACCCGGCACCTGCGCTACGACCGCACCTACAACGGTCTGAAGGTGCTCGGCGGCGATCTGATCGTCGACCAGTCCGCGGCCGGCGCGGTCAGCCACGTCACCTACGCCAACACCGCCCGCCTCGCCCCCGCGGCCGCGCCCAAGCTGTCGGCCAACGTCGCCGCGGCCGACGCCCTGGCCTCGGTGACCGGAACCAACCTGGCCAAGTCCGCCCCGCAGCTGGTGGTCTACGCGGTCGACACCGCGCCCACGTTGGCGTACGAGACCGTGGTCACCGGTGTGCAGGCCGACCAGACGCCGATCCAGCAGCACGTGTTCACCGACGCCGCCACCGGCAAGGTGCTGTACTCCTACAACGGGATCGAGGAGGCCACCGGCACCGGCAACACCGAGTACTCCGGCAAGGTCACCCTCACCACGACCCAGTCCGGCAGCACGTACCAGCTCAAGGACGGCTCGCGGGGCAACCAGCAGGTCAACACCCTCAACCACGGTTCCGGCACCGGCACCCTGGCGACCAGCACCAACAACGTCTTCGGCGACGGCAAGGCCACCACGGTCAACACCGCGGCCGCCGACGCCGCCTACGGCGCCGCCGAGACGTGGGACTTCTACAAGAACACCTTCGGGCGCAACGGCATCAAGAACAACGGTGTCGGCGCGCTGAGCAAGGTGCACTACGGCAACAGCTACGTCAACGCCTTCTGGGACGACAGCTGCTTCTGCATGACCTACGGCGACGGCTCCGGCAACGCCCACCCGCTGACCGCCATCGACGTCGCCGGCCACGAGATGTCGCACGGCGTCACCTCGGCCACCGCCGGCCTGGTCTACTCCGGCGAGTCCGGCGGCCTCAACGAGGGCACCAGTGACATCTTCGGCACCGCCGTCGAGTTCTACGCCAAGAACGCCTCCGACGTCGGCGACTACCTGATCGGCGAGAAGATCGACATCTTCGGCAACGGCAAGCCGCTGCGCTACATGGACCAGCCCTCCAAGGACGGCAACTCGGCCGACTACTGGTCCTCCACCGTCGGCAACAAGGACGTGCACTACTCCTCCGGCGTGGCCAACCACTTCTTCTACCTGCTGGCCGAGGGCAGCGGCGCCAAGACGATCAACGGCGTCAACTACAACAGCCCGACCTCCAACGGCGCCAAGCTGACCGGCATCGGCATCGCCAAGGCCCAGGCCATCTGGTTCCGCGCCCTGACCACGAAGTTCGTCTCCACCACCAAGTACGCCCAGGCCCGCACCGGCACCCTCGCGGCCGCCGCCGACCTCTACGGCGGCACCGGCAGCGCCGAGTACAAGGCCGTCGCCGCCGCGTGGAGCGGCGTCAACGTCAACTAGTCGCGCCGTGTGAAAGGCCCCGGTCCCTGGGACCGGGGCCTTTCCGTGTTCTTCTCACCGCCGGCGTCGGTAACGGCCGACGGCACGGCCGCGATGCTGGTCGCGTTGCCACTGGATCATCTGACGCACGGTGACGGCGAGCCCGAGCACGCTGCCCACCGTGTGCAGCACCGTCGTCAGCGGATCCAGCCACGGCCAGGCGGCCGCGGCGGTGATGGCGTCGAAAGCCGTGGACCACATCGGTTTTCTCCCTTCATCGGTGGACGTGATCCAGCGTGGGAGTCCCGGTCGTCCGGTTGGTCCGGCCGGACACACCGGACAGGGGGCGGGTTGTGCCGGCGCGGCCATGGCTCGACGTGCTGCATCAGCTGCGGGCCGAACTGGGGACACCGTCCTATCGGGAGATCACCAAGAAGGCTCAGCTGCGCGGTCACGCTGGCCAGGGCGGAACCGGGATCGGCCGGTCCACCTTCAGCGATCTGCTGCTGGGCAGGACCAGTCCCCGGCGGGAGACCGTCGAGGCGTTCGTGGTCGGGTGCCTGGCGGCGGGCCGGTCCGATGGTCTCGACCCCGAGAAGCGGCATGCCGCCTACTGGCTACGGGCTTTCGACGCGGCGACCGCTGCGCCACCGGCCGTCGTCGACCCCGTCCGGTTCGTCGATCGCCCGAGCCAGCTGCTGGTCACCGAGAACGAGATCGTCGAGTTCACCGGACGGGTCGACGAGCTGCGTCGACTGTCCGCGTGGCGCGAGGGCGAAGCCCGGGTGTCCGCGCTGTGGCTGCACGGCCCGGGCGGTCAGGGCAAGACCCGGTTGGGCCGCCGATTCGCCACGGACTCCGCCGCCGCGGGCTGGCAGGTCGAGGCGAGCTGGGGCACCACCGGCCAACGCGGCGATCTGGTGGTGGTCGTGGACTACGCCGACCGCATCCCGCACACCGACCTCGTGGCCCTGGTCGACCGCCACACCGATCCCCGCCGCCGTACCCGGTTCCTCCTGCTGGCCCGATCCACGTCCCCTTGGCCGGCGCTGCGCCACGAGCTGTCGAGTCGCCAGGCCACTTCCGCCGAGCTGTCCCTGCCCGCGCTGGCCTCAACCGTCGACGATCGAGCCCGGGTCTTCGCCCTGGCCCGCGACTCCTTCGCCCGTGCTCTCGGCGTCTCCGACGCCGAGGGGATCATTCCGCCGGCCGATCTCGATCACCCGGACCTCGGCCTCGCGCTGTCCCTGCACATGGCCGCCCTGGTGGCCGTCGACGCTCACCTCCGCCAGGTCGCGCCGCCCACGGAGCCCGGCGACCTGTCGGCGTATCTGCTCGACCGCGAGGAAGCCCACTGGGTCCGTCTGCTCGAACGCCCCGACTTCCGCACGGTGCCGAATGCCATGCGCCGCACCGTCTTCGCCGCCTGCCTCATCGGCGCTCGCCCTTACGCCGAAGCCGCCCAGGCCCTCTCGTTCATGCCGGACGCGGCGACTGTGTTGATGGACCACTCGTACTGCTATCCCGCCGCCGATCACGTACTGCAACCACTGCTGCCCGACCGCCTGGCCGAGGACTTCCTGGCCCTGACCCTGCAAGCCCAACCGTGGGCCACCGCCGACCTCGACGCCCTGCTGGCCCGGCCCGCCGACGGCTCCCCGCCGACCGGCGTCGACCGTGCGATCACCTTCCTCGCCGCGGCGTCGGCCCCCGGACGCCACCCGCACGTCGCCGCCCACCTCGAAACGCTGCTGCTGGCCGACCCGCGGTTGGCCCTCGACGCGGGCGGCGCGGCGCTCACCGCGCTCACCCACCTGGCGCCCAAGGCCCTGATCGCCGTGGCCAACACGTTTCCCGCCCGCGACATCAACCTCGATGCCGGCATGTTCGCGGTGGTCGAGTCGCTGCTGGGCCGCGCGCTCGAACAGGCCGACGGAATCGCCAAGGCGTCGATGCTTGTCTCACTCGCGACCCGAGCGTGGTGGGCCGGCGCCGTGGAACGGGCGGTCGAACTGTGCCGTGAAGCCACAGCGCTGGCCCGGACATTGCACGATGGCCCGAACGACCCCGTTGAACTGGCCGTCATGCTGACCGGCACCAGCCAGGTGCTCGTGGCCGTCGGGTTGGCCGACGACGCCGTCGAAATGGCTGAAGCGGCGCTGCGAACACTCGACCACCACGCCCCATCCGCCGACTCCGCCCGGGCCGCCGCGCTCGGCGCATTGGGCCAGGCCCTCACCGCTTCCATTGACCGGCGTGCCGAAGCGCTGCCGGTGCTGCGCCGGGCGATCGCGGCGTTCGACGAGATCCGGCGCCACAACCCCGCCGCGTTCGAGACCGAGCAGTCGGCGATGCACAGCCTGCTGGCCGCCTGCCTGCGCGACGAGGGACAGGCACGGGAGAGCGAACACCATCGCCGCGAGGCACTCGAGTCCGCCGCCCGGCTGGCCGAGAGCAATCCGGCCGCCCACGCCGACCGCTATGCCTCGACACTGCTGATCGTCGCCGACGAACACGCCAGCACGGGCGACTTCAGCACGGCCGAGGCCCTGGCCCGGCAGGCCGTCGACATCGTCCGCGGCCACCCCGTCCCGCACCTGCCCAGTCTGGCCCGGTGTCTGGTCGGCCTGGCCAAGATCCTCGATCGCGTCGGCGAGTGGGAGCGGGCCGCGCCGGTGTTGGACGAGGCCTACGAGCTCGCGGTGCGCCTGAGCGCCGACTGGTCGCTGGCCGAGCTGCTGGTCGGCCAGCTCGACGACCACGCGGCCAGACTGGACGAAGCCGGGCGGGCGGCGGACGAGCTCGCCGTGCGCCGCCGCGCCGTCGAGCTGTCCCGATCGATGGTCGAGCGCAACCCGGGAACAGCGCATCGGCTGGCCCACCACCTCGAACAGCTCGGCGCGACGCTGGCGCCCGACGGTCAGCTCGTCGAGGCGACGAGCATGCTGCGCGAAGCGGTCACGATCCGGGAGCAGCAAGGTGATCCGGAGCTGGTGGCCAGGGCCCTCGGCGTGCTGGGCGCGGTCCGCCAAGCCGCCGGCGCGCCCGTGGCGGAGGTCATCGGCCTACTCACACGCGCAGTGGCCGACCATCCCGGCCGGCACCGGGTCGGTGGCGACCGGATGGCGTTCATGGGCGCACTGTTCGGACTTCTCTTCGCCCTGCTGCGGGACGACAACTGCGCGGACGCGGCTGACCTTGGCGAGCGATGGGTGGACGCCGTCGCCGAAACCGCCGATGCCGACCATCACGTCCTGTGGCGTGCCACCCTGGCCATGGCGCTGTGCCTGTCGGACCGGGTGTCGGCGGGCGTGGTTCAAGCCGACCGGGCCCGGGCCCTGGCGGCGGACGCCGACGTCGCGGACACCGCCCGAGCCACCGCCTTGCACGCCTTCGCGATGTCCCGCACCTTCTCGGGAACCGACCTGGACGAGGCCCTGGCGGCCAACAGCGAATGCCGTGCGCTGCTCACGGCCGAGACCGATCTCAGCAACGCCCGGCAGGTTCGGGAACGGCTGCTCGAGCTGATCGATCAGAACCGGACGTAGTCGCGGAAGTTGAGGATCTTGCCGTCGCGAACGCGCAGGACGGCGACGCAGGGCTTGGTGGTGGTCTGGCCGGTGTCGACGGCGGTCATGTCGCGGACGTACTCGGCGATCACGACCTCGGGGTCGGTGGACTGGTGCAGCACGACGTCGCGGTAGGTGCTGCGGTGGCTGCCGACCCGGGAGGACTGGCGGCCGTAGAACTCCTGGAGCTGGGAGCGGCCCCGCAGCTGGGCCGGGAAGCCGGGGATGGGGTACATCCACTCCATCAGCACGTCATCGGCGAGCATGTCGAGGAAGGCCTCGACATCGGCGTGCTCGCCGGCCTGACGGAACTGCTCGAAGACCTCGGCCGGAGTCGGCATGGTGTTCCCCCTGGGTTCGGTGACGAACCCAGAATACGGAGTCAGCGTTCCGGTTATCAAGGGCCGGTCGTGCCACCGACCACCGCATCGGAGGCGGCCTTGGCCTCCTCCTCGGACTTGGGCTTCACGGGAACGATGGCGGCGTACTCGGAACCGTGGTCGTTCATCCGCACGACGAAAGGCCGGGTCTGCGTGTAGCGGACGACCGAGACCGAACACGGGTCGGCGACGATGCGCTGGAACGAATCCAGGTGGGTGCCCAAGGCATCGGCCAGGACGGACTTGATCACGTCGCCGTGGCTGCACGCCAACCACACGGCCTCATCGCCATGGGAAGCGGTGATACGCGCGTCATGCCGACGGACGGCGGCGACGGCACGGGACTGCACGGCGGCGAGCCCCTCACCGGAAGGGAAAACGGCGGCGGAAGGATGCTGCTGGACCACCGACCACAACGGCTCCTTGAGGAGATCCTTGATCGCCTTGTTGGTCCACTCCCCGTAGTCCACCTCGGACAGATCGTCCTCGATCACCGGCTCGATCCCCCGAGCGGCAGTGAGAGGCGCGATGGTCTGCTGACAGCGCAACAAAGGCGACGACACGATGCCGGCGAGCTCGACACCGGCCAACCGCTCCACGAGCTTGGCCGCCTGGGCCTGACCGGCCTCGGCCAACTGCACGCCAGGAGACCGGCCGGCCAGCAGACCGGAACCATTAGCGGTGGACTGCGCGTGCCGCAGCAGAATCAGAGTCGCCACACCCGCAGCCTACGGTCAGGCCACGCCCGACTTGTCCAGCGCCTCCGCCGCCGCCCGCAACGCCGTCACGTTCAGGTCGAGGTCGAAGTGCATCGGCGACACGGTCAACGTCGTCACGCCCGCCCCGGCCAACGCCTGCATGCTGTCGGCGATACGCTCCACCGGGCCCAGCAGCGAGGTGGCGCCCAGGAACTCGACCGGCAACGCGGCCATCGCGCCGGCGTAGTCACGAGCGAGGTACTTCTCCTGCACCTCGGCCGCCTCGGCCTCAAAGCCCATCCGGCACGCCAAGTTGTTGTAGAAGTTCTTCTCCCGGCTGCCCATGCCACCGACATACAGCGCCGCATACGGACGGACCTGATCGGCGGCGGCCTGCCAGTCGTCACCGAGCACCAGCGGCGCGGTCGGCACGACGTCGAACCCCTCCAGGGTCTTGCCGACCTTGGCCCGACCGGCCGCGACCTGCGCCAACGACTCCGACGCGAACTCGGCCGAGTAGAACACCGCCAACCAGCCGTCGGCGATCTCCCCGGCCAGCTCCAGGTTCTTCGGACCAACCGCCGCCAGATAGATCGGGATCTGCTCCCGCACCGGATGCACGGTCAACGTCAGCGCCTTGCCCGGCCCGTCCGGCAACGGCAGCGTGTAGTGCTTGCCCTCGTACCGCAGCTTCTCCCGCCGCAACGCCGACTTCACGATGTCGACATACTCACGGGTCCGCGCAAGCGGCTTGTCGAACCGGACACCGTGCCAGCCCTCCGACACCTGCGGACCCGACACACCGAGGCCGAGACGGAACCGACCACCCGAGAGGGTGTCCAGGGTCGCCGCGGTCATCGCGGCCATCGCCGGAGTACGAGCGGGAATCTGCAAGATCGCGCTGCCCACGTCGATCGTGGACGTGTGGGCCGCCACCCACGACAGCACCGACGGCGCGTCCGAGCCATAGGCCTCGGCCGCCCACACCACCGCGAAACCCAGCCGCTCGGCCTCCTTGGCCAGCTCCAGGTTGTCGGCGTCGTTACCCGCGCCCCAGTATCCGAGGTTCAGCCCAAGTCGCACCAGCCGGACCCTACCCGCCAGTAACCTCTACGGCAACAGGCCCAACCGCCAAGATCGGCATAGGCTCCCACCCGTGCAGCAAAGACACCTCGGCCGCAGCGGCCTTCGGGTCTCCCGGCTGGCGCTGGGCACCATGACCTGGGGCAAGGACACCGACGCCGAAGAGGCGACCAGGCAGCTCACCGCCTTCATCGAGGCCGGCGGCACACTCGTCGACACCGCCGACGTCCACCCCCACGCCGAGGAAATCCTCGGCACACTGGTCGGCGACATCGTCGAACGCGAAGACCTCGTCATCGCCACCAAAGCCGTCGCCCGCCGCGACGACGGCCCCTTCGGCGGCGGCGCCGGCCGCGGCGCCCTGCTCACCGCCCTAGACGGCTCCCTGCGCCGACTCGCCGTCGACCACATCGACCTCTGGCAGCTGCACGCCTGGGACAACAACGTCCCCCTCGAGGAAACCCTCAGCGCCGTCGACGCCGCCGCCCGCGCCGGCAAGATCCGCTACGCCGGCATCTCCAACTACAGCGGCTGGCAACTCGCCACCGCCGCCGTCAAAGCCGACTTCCCCCTGGTGTCCACCCAGGTCGAATACTCCCTGCTGGAACGCGGCATCGAACGCGAAGTCCGACCAGCCGCCGAACACCACGGCCTCGGCATCCTGTGCTGGGCCCCACTCGGACGCGGCGTGCTCACCGGCAAATACCGCAACGCGACCCCGTCAGACAGCCGCGGCGCCTCACCGCACTACGCCCCCTACGTCGAACACCACCGCAGCGAACGAGCCGCACGCATCGTGCAAGCCGTCGTCACCGCGGCCGACGGACTCGGCACCACCCCCTGGCCGTCGCCCTCGCCTGGGTCCGCGACCGCCCCGGCGTCGCCGCCCCCATCGTCGGCGCCAGAGACACCAACCAGCTCCACCACAGCCTCAACTCCGAAGACCTCACCCTCCCACCCGCCATCCGCGCCGCCCTCGACGACGTGAGCGATATCGAACTCGCCTATCCCGAACGACCGCTCGGCTGACCGGGTGTCGTGCATGACACGCAGGTGACCCCCACGTGACCACAACGCGCCGGCAGGGGATGCTGGAGACAGCACAGCACCAAGGAGGCACCCGTTGCGCCGGCTCGCAGTCGCCCTCATCGCCGGATCGGCCCTGGTCACGGGCTGCTCGTCCGGCACGAACACGGGGACGACCTCCAGGTCGCCGACACCGTCACCGCCGCGACCCCGGCCGACTCACCAGCGCTGAGCAAAACCCCCGCCGGCACCGTCCTGCCCCTCACGCAGAACGCCACGGCCATCACCGTCGACACCGCCCAGCACACCGCCGCGGTCGCCGTCGACAACCCGCCCGCGCTGCGCCTCTACGACCTGACCAGCATCGACACGCCCCCCAAGACCATCGACCTACCCGGCCGCGTCGACAACCTCAGCACGGATGGCGACACCATCCTCGCCCCCGTCCGCACCGCCAACCAGCTCCTGCGCATCACCCTGCCCACCGGCACCGTGGACAAGATCACACTCCCCGGCGGACCCGTCGCCGCCAGCACCAACGGCACCCACACCCTCGTCGCCCTCCACGACACCAAAGCCGTCGCCGTACTCAACGGCACCACAACCGAACGCACCATCACCGGCCTCGCCAGCGCCGACCAAGCCCTCCAGATCGGCGACAAAGCCGTCGTACTCGACAAACTCCGCACCGCCGTCTTCGACCTCGACCCGGCCACCGGCAAGATCGGCGCCGGCCTGCGCGCCGGCGACGGCGCCACCAACGCCGTCACCGACAACTACGGACGCGTCCTGGTCACCGACCGCCGCGGCGGCGAACTCCTCGTCTACAAACCCGACACCCTCGTCGAACTCCAGCAATACCCCGTCCCCGGCGCCCCCTACGCCATCGCCTACGACGCAGCGCGCCACCTCGCCTGGGTCACCCTCACCGCGACCAACCAGGTCGTCGGCTACGACGTCGCCGGCGGCGAACCCGTCGAAAAACACCGCATCGACACCGTCCGCCAACCCAACTCGGTAGCGGTCGACCCCACCACCGGACGCGTGCTCGTCGCGTCCGCCGACGGCGGAGGAGTACAGGTGATCAACCCATGACAGCAGCCACGAACGAGGTGGTCGACGGCGACTGGGAATACCGCGGCCTGCGACTGCCGCCCGCGGTCTCCCGCCGCACCGCCGCCACCCAACTCGCCATCCACGCCGAATTCGCCGGCTGGGAACTGTCCCGCGTCCTGCTCTACGGCGACGGCACCCGCAAGGTCTGGCTCCGCCGCAAACGCCGCGCCGACAGCCTCGCCCCCGGCCCCATCAGCTAGAACCGACCAACCCACGCACCAACCGCACCACCTCGTCAGGACGCTCCAACGGCACCATGTGCCCGGCGCCCGGCAGCACAACCGCGTCCCCGGACCCCACCGCCTTCACCAACGCCTGCGCATTCGACGACGGACACAACCGGTCCCGCTCACCCACCGCGGCCACCACCGGCACCCGCGCCGCCACCGTCAACGCCGCCTCCCGGTCATACCGGTCGAAGGCCGGACGGAACAACGCCACCGTCGCCGGCCAGTGCTCCGCCACCATCTCCGCGGTCAACGCCGCGTCATCCTCATCCGCGTCGTCACCGAACAGCCACCACTTCAACCCGGCGGCCTTGGCCGGCTCGATCCGACCCCGGATATGCCGCACCACCGGCCCGAAAACCTTCTCCAACTCCTCCACGAGCTTGCCGACGGCCTGCGGCCACGCCAGCGACGTCTCACCACGGCGGCCCACGGCCGTCGACAGGAACGCCAAGCCCGACACCCGCTGCGAGAACAACCGCGGATGCCGCTCCACCAGCGCCATCGTCGCCATGCCACCCATCGAATGGCCGACCACGATCACCCGCTCGGAGTCCACACCCCGCTCGATCAACTCGGCCAGGTCATCACCCAGCTGCTCGATCGTGGCGGTCTCCGCCGTCGCCGGACCCGACTGCCCGTGCCCACGATGGTCATAGGCCACGACCTGCAACTGGTCATGCGCCAACTCCGGGATCACCCGATGCCAACTGCGGTGATCCAACGCGTAACCGTGCGCCAGCACCACGGTCACCGGTGCGTCCGGAGCACCGGACCGAACCACGTTCAGCCCGACTCCGTCTTCCAGCGGGAAGACTTCATCCATTCGTGAATCGTGTCATGTAGTCAGGACACCTGCGACCGATGTCGTACGCTTTCGACACGGACCGAGCAGAACCAGGGGGTGCACCGTGCACGATCTCGTCACCACGTTCACCACCCTGATGACCGCCGGACCCGGCCTGGCCGGCCTCATCCTCTTCGCCGGCATCCTCATCGCCGCACTGGCCATCCACCTGCGCTCCACCCGGCACGCCGACCACGCCATCCCCCGCACCGTCGGCCTCGCCACCCGCGAGCAGGCCCGCAGCCGCCGCGTCCTGCGCCAACTCGACCCCGACGCGGCCGGACACACCCGATCCCGAGCACCTTCAGCCGCCTGACCCACCTCAGGCACCCACACTCACCCTCCGCTGAAGGGCTCACACGTGTTCGCGTTCCTCGATCCGTTCATCACGGCCGCCTACCACCTGGTCTCGTTCCTCGCCCCGCTCACCGGCACCGCCGGCGCCATCGTCGTCTTCGTCATGATCATCCGGCTCTGCCTGCACCCACTGGCCCGCATCCAGGTCCGCGGCGAGAAGACGCGCGCCGAGATCATGCCCAAGCTCAAGGACATCCAGGACAAGCACCGCGACAACCTCGACCGCCTCAACCAGGAACTCGCCGCCTTCTACGGCGGCGAAGGCAAGGGCATGTTCGCCGGCTGCCTGCCCATGCTCATCCAGCTGCCCATCTTCTCCGTGATGTACCGGCTGTTCCTCTCACCGACCGTCGCCGGCCAGCCCAACCTCCTGCTCACCCACACCCTGCTCGGCACACCGCTCAGCACGGTGTTCCTCACCTCCCCCAGCATCGCCGCGGTCTGCCTCTTCCTGCTCATGGCGGCCGTCGCCACATGGTCGGCCCTGCGGATGACCGGCGGACCCAAGCTGCTGCGGGCCGCGCCGTACGCGTCGGTCGTCTTCGCCATGTTCGTGCCGCTCGCCGCCGGCATCTACCTGCTCACCACGACCGCCTGGACCGCATTCGAACGCGCGCTGCTCATGCGGCGTGAGAAAGTCAGCGGGTGACCGAAGCCGAGCTGGCCCGAGCCGTGGCGCTGCGGGAAGCAGGGGCCCTCGACGAGGCCCGCGAGCTGCTGCTGGAGCTGTCGTCGGTCGCCCCCGACGACAGCCAGGTCGCCTACCAGACCGCCTGGGTGCACGACGCCCTCGGCCTGGAACGCGAAGCCGTCCCGTTCTACGAACGGGCCCTCGACGGCGACGGCCTCTCCTCCGTCGAACGCCGCGGCGCCATGCTCGGGCTGGGCAGCACCTATCGGACGCTCGGCCAGTACGTCGAAGCCGTGAACGTGCTGACCGCGGGTGTGCTCGAGTTCCCGACCGACCGGGCGCTCGCGGTGTTCCTGGCCATGGCCCGGTACAACGCCGGCGACGCCAAGGAAGCCGTCGCCGGCCTGCTGACCTTGTTGGTGGACACCACGTCCGACCAGGAGATCCGGCGCTACGAACGGGCCATCACGTTGTACGCCGAGGACCTGGACCGAGTCTGGTCATGACCGGCTCGAGGTCCGGGGCCTCGGTGTCGGAGGTGTCGATCTCGATCACGTCGACCCCGGCCGGCGGGGCGAAGATCGCCGCCGGCATCTCGCCCCGCCGGAACTGATCCGCCAGCCGCTGGTCCGGACGGGCGTGCAGGCGCGCGTCGATCACCTCGGGGCGGGCGACGACGTGCACCCACAGGCCAACCATGTGCGCGAGTTCCTTGGGCACCAAGGACGTCTCGAGAACGAAGCGCACGCCGGCGAGTCGCTGGGCAAGGTCGATCATGATCGCCTCGGCCTGCTCGCGGTGGGAGCCGCCGGCGGACCGCCGGAGGCCGGTCGTGATCTCGTCACGGGTCAGCAGGAGCACGCCGAGGTGACTGGCGATGGCCCGGCCGACGGTGGTCTTGCCGGCTCCTGGAGAGCCGCAGACGGCGATGACCTGGCCCTTCCCTCTGAGCGTTGTTGGGTCTTCTGTCTTGTGTTGGATACTGCTTTCAGTCGTCACTGAAGCTATAGTGATATTATTCCTAGGGACGAAGACCGTTGAGGAGGACCTCGACGAGTCGGCGGGGGTCATAGCGGGGGTCTCCGTCTCGTCCGACACACAGGTTGCCGATGCCCCGCATCAGCTCGTAGGGCTGGTAGCCGGGCCGGATGTCGCCGGACTCGACCGCGGCGGTGATCAGCGCGGCACAGACAGGCTCCAGGCGTTCCAGGAAGTACGTGTGCAGCGCGGCGAAGCGGCTGCTGTCGGACTGGAGGGCGTCGGCCAGGCCGTGCTTGGTGACCAGGAAGTTCACGAACAGGTCGATCCACCGGCTCAGCGCCTCGAACGGCGAGGAGCTCGCGGCCAGCAGGGCCGGCCCGGCCTCGGCGCAGGCCTCGATCTGGTGCTGGTAGACGGCGGTGATCAGGTCGGCTCGGGTCGGAAAGTGCCGGTAGATCGTCCCCATGCCGACGCCGGCCTTGGCCGCGATCTCGCGGATCGGCGCGTCGACGCCTGAGGTCACGAAGACCTCGGCGGCGGCGCTGAGCAGCGCCTGCTGGTTGCGCACCGCGTCGGCCCGCCTGGCGCGAGCTTCCACCATGGGACTCCCCTCGGGTTGACAAAGCGGAACATCGCTCCGGATACTTGTGGAGCAACGTTCCGCTTAAGGTTAGAGGACCTCAGCCATGACCACTACCGCACCCGTCCTGTCGTACAGCCCGCTGACCCTGGCCATGCCCGGACGGCCCGTGGACCTCCAGGTCCGCGTCTCCTCCCCCGCCACCGGCACCGACCTGCCGGTGATCGTCTTCTCGCACGGCCACGGCGCCACCAACAACCTGTCCTCGCTGAACGGGTACGCCCCCATCGTCAGCCTCTGGGCGGCGGCCGGGTTCGTCGTCGTCCAGCCCACCCATCTCGACTCGGCGACCCTCCGGGACCAGCTCACCGACGTCCCCGGAGCCCCGCTGTTCGCCGACGAGCGCCCCACGGACCTGATCCACATCATCGACCGGCTCGACGAGATCGAACGCGCCGTGCCACTGCTCCAGGGCCGCATCGACCACGACAAGATCGCCGTCGCCGGCCACTCCTACGGCGCTTGGGCGGCCAGCATTCTGTTGGGGGCCAACGGCGACCTGCTCGACCCGCGCGTCAAGGCCGGCGTGCTGCTGGGCGCGCCGGGGCGCGGCGGCGACGTCCTCAACGGGCCGATGGCCGAGGCCGTGCCGTTCATGCGCGTCATCGACTACTCGACGATGACCACGCCCGCCCTGATCGTCTACGGCGACCGTGACGACTCGCAGCACTTCACCGACCTCGGCCCCGACTGGCACGCCGACCCGTACCACCTCTCCCCCGCCCCCAAGGCCATGCTCACCGTGGTCGACTCCGGCCACATCCTCGGCGGTATCTCCGGCTACGACTCGACCGAGAGCGCGATGCTCGACGACGAGAACCCGGCCCAGGTCGAGGCCATCGGCCGACTCACCGCCGCCTACCTGCACGCCCAGTTCGACAAGCAGCCGTGGCCGGCGGCGCCCGACCCGATCGGCCGGGTGATCACCAAGTCCTGAGCCGGTTTTGGGCAGTGTGCGCCTGAAGAGGCCTGCTTTCAGTCGTCACTGAAGCTATAGTGCTATTACGCCTCTTGGATGAAGCGGTCGAGGACGCGCGTGCCGAACTCGAGGGCCTCGACCGGGACCCGCTCGTCGACGCCGTGGAACAGCGCGGTGAAGTCCAGGTCGGCCGGCAGCTTGAGCGGCGCGAAACCGAAGTTGCGGATGCCCAGCCGCTGGAACGACTTGGCGTCGGTGCCGCCGGACAGCATGTACGGCAGCAGCTTGGCCGCCGGGTCCTCGGCCAGGATCGACCGGTGCATCTGGTCGACCAGCGCGCCGTCGAAGGTCGTCTCCACCGGGGGCAGGCTCAGCCACTCCCGCTCCACGTCCGGCCCGAGGATCTCGGCCAGCTCCCGCTCGAACGCCGCCTCACGGCCGGGCAGGATGCGGCAGTCCACGGTGGCCTCGGCGATCGCCGGGATCACGTTGGCCTTGTAGCCGGCGGCCAGCATGGTCGGGTTGGCGGTGTCCCGCAGCGTCGCGCCGATCAGCCGGGAGATGCCGCCCAGCTTGGCGATCGCGCCGTCCAGGTCGTCATCGGGGAAGTCGAGGCCGGTCAGCTCGGTGACGCCGGCCAGGAACTCCCGCACCGAGTCGGTCAGCACCACCGGGAACCGGTGCCGGCCCAGCCGGGCCACGGCCTCGGCCAGCTTGGTCACCGCGTTGTCCTCGCTGACCATCGAGCCGTGCCCGGCGCGGCCGCGCACCCGCAGCTTCAGCCAGGCGATGCCCTTCTCGGCCGTTTCGATCAGGTAGGCGCGGACGCCGTCCTTGAGCGTGATCGAGTAGCCGCCGACCTCGCTGATCGCCTCGGTGCAGCCCTCGAACAGCTCCGGCCGGTGGTCGACCAGCCAGCTCGCGCCCTGCTGGCCGCCGGCCTCCTCGTCGGCCAGGAAGGCGAACACGATGTCACGGCGCGGCGTGATGCCGTCCCGCTTGAGCCGGCGGGCCACCGCCAGGCTCATCGCCACCATGTCCTTCATGTCCACGGCGCCGCGGCCCCAGACGTAGCCGTCCTGTACCGCGCCGGAGAACGGGTGCACCGACCAGTCGGACGCCTCAGCCGGCACCACGTCCAGGTGGCCGTGCACCAGCAGCGCGCCGCGGCTCGGGTCGGCGCCGGCCAGGCGGGCGACGACGTTGCCACGGCCCGGGCCCTGATCCCCGGACTCCACGTACGTCGTCTCGTAGCCGACCTCGGCGAGCTTGCCCGCCACGTACTCGGCGGCCGCCCGCTCCCCCACCAGCGTCGCGGGATCCCCGGTGTTGGTGGTGTCGATCTGGATCAGCTCACTCGCCAGCTCGACCGCTTCCCGCTCGGCCAGCCGCAGCCCGTTCTCGCTCACCAGCCATTCCTACCACCGCGCGGCCGGCCGTCCCGATCTTCGAGACTCCCCGGGTGCTCCACCTGAGTGGCTCACTTGCGCCCAAGCACCAAATGAGCCACTCACGTGGCCCCGAAATCCGCACGTGAGTGGCTCATTTGCGCTCAGGGGCCATATGAGCCACTCAGGTAGAGAGAAGATTCAGTTGTCACTGAAGCTATAGTGCTTTAATCAACCGACATCGGGGACGTCCCCGGCATTCCCCCGCGTCAACCCCGTGACCATGGTGGACAGAATCCTTTACAACGTTGTGTCCAGCCCGTAAACCGGTCTGCGAGCGTCACCTCGAACCACCGCCGAGGAGTGACATGCGCCGAACCGCGCTGACCGCTGCCCTGCTCCTGACCGTTGCCACCGTCCAACCCACGGCCGTCGCCGCACCCCATCCCCATGCCGTGACCTCGGGCAACGCCAGATTCGAGGTGTTGTCACCAACGCTGGTCCGTACCGAGTACGCCGGCGACACGCACTTCGTCGACGCACCGACGTTCAACGCGATCGGGCGAGACTCCTTCACGCCTCCCCGTTCACGTCCAAGACGGTCGACGGCTGGCTGACCATCGACACCGGCTCGCTGACCCTGCGGTACAAGGTCGGCTCGGGGGCGTTCAACACGGACAACCTCCAGGTCCAGGTGAAGGCCGGCGTGCAGGACGTAACCGCGCGGCCGTGGACGGTGCCGTCCTGCTCCCCGGCGTGCTGTGTGAGGCCGAGGACCTGACCCTGAACGGCATCGCCGTGGCCGACGACCACACCGGCTACACCGGCCGGGGCTTCGCCGCGGGCTTCCAGGCCGCCGGCAACTCACTGTCGTTCCAGGTCACGGTGGCTTCGGCCGGCACGTATCAGCTGGATGCCCGCTACGCCAACGCGACCGGCGGCGACGGGCAGAACACCACCCGCACGCTCACCGCCTCGGCGGACGGCGTGTCGCACACACTGTCGTTGCCCACGACGGCCGACTGGAACACGTGGGCGCTCGTCAACACCTCGTTCTCGCTGACGGCCGGCACGCACACCGTGACCATTGCCCGTGGTGCCAACGATTCCGGCAACGTCAACATCGACAGCCTGGCGCTCGTCACCCCAGGCTCGAGCTACCCCGCCCCTCCCCGCCGGTGGCCGGCAACTGCTCGTACGGCGCGGTCTGCGAAGCCGAGACCGGCACGTTCGGAGGCTCCGCCGCGACGGCCACCGACCACAACGACTACTCCGGCGCGGGCTTCGTCGCCGGCCTGAGCACCGGCGCGAGTGACAAGATCCACGTCACGGGCGTGCCGGCCGCCGGCACGTATTCCTTGCAGCTGCGGTATTCCAACGCCCAGCCGGCCGCGCGGCCGATCACCGTGCAGGGCAGTTCGGTGTCGTTGCCGACAACGAGCAGCTGGGACGCCTGGCGGACGATCGCCACGCCGGTGACGCTGGCCGCCGGGGCCAACGACGTGACCATCGGCTGTCCCGATGCCGCCAGTTGTGAGCTGAACATCGACACCGTTGCCGTTACGGACAGCGGAACGCAGATGTTGGCGCCGCACGCTCCCCTCGGCGGCTACCGGCGCGGCCTCGACGGCGTGAGCGGCTACGCCGTGACCACGCCGGGCCTGCTGTATCAGGACGGCTGGAGCCTGCTCGACGACACGACCTCGGCGCTCTACACCAATGGCGTTGTCTCCCAACGGCCCGCCCACGCCGGTCTCCCCTACCAGGACGGTTACGTCTTCGGCTACGGGCACGACTACCAGCGCGGACTGTCCGACCTGGCCAAGCTCACCGGCCCGTCCAAGCTGCTCCCCCGCTGGGCCTACGGCGTCTGGTACTCCGAGTACTACGACCGCACCGCCGCCCAGTACGAGAACGACATCCTGCCCAGGTTCCGGGCCGACGCCGTGCCGCTGGACGTGCTGGTCACCGACACCGACTTCAAGTCACCGTCCACATGGGACGGCTGGGAGATGGATCCGGCGAAGTTCCCCGACCCCAAGGCATTCTTCGACTGGTCGGCGGCGCAGGGCCTGCACAACACGTTGAACATCCACCCGAGCATCGTGCCCAACGACCCGCAGTACGCCCAGGCGCAGGCGACCGCCCACAACGGACTGACCAAGCAGGGCGACAACTACATCTTCGACTGGGGCAAGGCAGATCAGCTCAAGGCGTACTTCGACCTGCACCAGACCATGGAGAAGCAGGGCGCGGACTTCTGGTGGCTGGACTGGTGCTGCGAGGGCTCGTACTCCTCGCTGCCCGGCGTCACCCCGGACGCGTGGATCAACCAGCAGTACGCCGCCGACTCCAACAAGCAGATCGGTCGCGGATTCGCCTTCTCCCGGGCGTACGGATCGTTGCAGGCCGGCGGGTACAGCGGGCAGGCCGGATTGCCGACCGGGCCGTGGGCCGACAAGCGCAGCACCGTGCACTTCACCGGCGACACCACGTCCAACTGGTCCGTGCTGAAGTGGGAAGTCGGTTACACACCAGGGGAATCGGCGTCGACCGGGCTGTCAGCGGTGAGCCACGACATCGGCGGCTTCAACAACGACGGCACTCAGGCCGCCGGGGCCGAGCCGGGGAGCACGCGCGAGGCCGACGACCTGTACGCCCGGTGGGTGCAGCTCGGCACGTTCCAGCCGATCGATCGCCTGCACGGCAACCACAGCGACCGGCTGCCCTGGCAGTACGGCACCGACGCGAAGAACTCCGCCGAGAAGTTCCTGAACCTACGGGAAAACCTCGTGCCGTACACGTACACGTTGGCGCAGCAGGCTTCCGTGACCGGCATCCCGGTCGTGCGGCCGCTGTACCTCCAGTACCCGGACTCACAGGACGCGTACGCGCAGGACGGGGCCGAGTACCTGTACGGGCCGGACGTGCTGGTCGCGCCGGTGACGACGCCGGGCAGCACGGCCACGACGTCGGTGTGGTTCCCGCCCGGCAACAGCTGGACGGACTACTTCACCGGCAAGACCTACGCCGGCGGCTCGACGCAGAACGTGACGACCGACCTCGGCACCATGCCGGTGTTCATCCGATCCGGCGGCATCGTGACCACCCGTACAGCCAACGTGAACAACGATGTGCAGAACGCCTTGACGCAGGCGACGGTCACGGTGGCCGCCGGGGCCAATGGGCAGACCGCGCTGTATGAGGACAACGGCACTGACGCGTCGCACAGCGCCGCCACGACGATCCGCTACGCGGGCCAGCAGCTGACCATCGAACCGGCGGCCAGCCCTCAGGCGGGACGGCAGTGGACGGTCGTGTTCGCCAACGCCAACGCGCCGAGCAGTGTCACGGTGAACGCCCTGGCCGTCAGCACGTGGACGTACGACAGCGCGAAGCGGACGATCACCGTGACGACGCCGAGGCAGCCGACCAGCCAGGGGCTGGTGGTCGCCTACCGTTAGGGCTCCCACTCGACGAGCTGGTCGAGCACTCGCCGGTCGCCGTCGAGCTTGAGCTGGTCCACCGGGATCCGCCCGTACATGGACAGCTCGAGGTCGGCGGCGCTGGCGGTGACCGACAGGTCGGCGTCGGTGTCGGGGGCGGTGATGCGGGTGACCTGGAGGCCGTCGGAGTTGAACTCGAGCCGCCACGAGCGGCCGTCGGTGACGTGGTAGTTCATCACGGCCGGCTCGTGCGGCCAGGGCGACTTCGTGGCGTTGCAGGTGAACAGGAACTCGTCCACGCCGTCGTACGCGATCTCGTCCACCAGCGCCGCCGGCAGGCCCGCGGCCAGCTGGGCGTCGTAGGTGTGCATCGCGATCTCCTGGAGCTGGTGCCGGGCCGCGGCGCCGGACGTCTCCGGCGACTGCGAGTCGCCCCACCACGTCCAGCAGCCGCGGTCCGGACCGGCCGCTGTCAGTGCGTCCACCAGCTGCTTCGTTGACGCGGCCATCCACGCCAGCAGGGCCTCACGGTCCGGCGGCGCGGTCGCTTCGTCGGGCGCGGCCTTGGCGTCGGCCGGCCCGGCGGCGATGGTCGCGGCCCAGGCCCGACGACCGACACCAAGGTGTTGCACGAGGTCGAACAACGTCCACTCGGGGCAGGTCGGCACCGGCACGTCGAGGCTGGGCGCGGCGGCGACCGCGGCCACGAACGCGTTCGACCGTTCGTCGATCAGCCGCAGCAGGTCGGCGAACGTAAAGGTCTCTTCCACGCGCGTTGTCTATCACGTTTGCCGGCCTCGGACGACGCACTTTGCGTCATCGCCGGGTGCACCGGACGGGCGATGTCACGCGACCGTGGCGTGAACCTCCTTCACCCACGATCGCGCGCGTTCAAAACTGAGGCAATGCGATCATTCGTCAGATCGGCAGCCCTTCGCCGCGCGATCGGGGCATCATCCGCGGCGCTCCTGTGCACTGTGCTGACAGCCGGCGTCGCCAGCGCGAGTCCCGGCGAGCTCGACCCCGGCTTCGGCACGGCCGGCAAGGTCGCGCCGAACCTGCGAGCCGAGAACCTCTGGGTCCGTTCCGCCGTCCAGCACGACGACAAGACCCTCGTGCTGGTGACCTATCCTGGCGATAAGAAGGGCTACGTCTACCGGTACACGCCGGACGGCGAGCGCGACAAGAGCTTCGGCAGCAGTGGGCGGATCACGCTCGATCCCGGTCGGGCATCGGCGATAGTGGTTCAGGCGGACGACAAGTTCGTCGTGGCCAGCACGGTCTCGCCCGACGTCAGTTCCAGTCACGTGATGGTGAGCCGGTACCTGCCCGACGGTGCCGTCGACACCACGTTCGGCAGCAGCGGCAAGGTGGAGTACAGCCGCGACACCTATGCCGAGGCCGACGCCGTCGCCGTCGCGAAGGACGGCACCATCGCGGTCGGCGGCAGCGCGGCCCCGCGTCTCACCCTTGGCCGTTCTCTCATCGTCGAGTTCGACAACACCGGCAAGCTCCGCACCTCCTTCGGCGAGAACGGCTCGGCCACGTACCAACCCGGCGGCTACTACTGCAACGTCAGCGCGCTGGTGTTCCAGGACGACGGCAAAGTGGCGGCGACCATCGAGGTTCCCGCTGCTTCCCTCGAACAAGGCCAGAAGTTCTACCTGGAACGCCTGAACACCGACGGATCGACCGACTTCGCCGTGACCGACTATTTCGCCGTCGACGAGAACTCGAGCACCTCGTCGGCGCTCGCGATCACCGGCGACGGCAAGTTC
Organism: Kutzneria chonburiensis; assembly: GCF_028622115.1. Taxonomy (NCBI): domain Bacteria; kingdom Bacillati; phylum Actinomycetota; class Actinomycetes; order Pseudonocardiales; family Pseudonocardiaceae; genus Kutzneria; species Kutzneria chonburiensis. The sequence continues at coordinate 2,181,471 of NZ_CP097263.1, read as the reverse complement.
CTGGTCACCGGCAAGGTGCGGATCGGCAACAGCGACACGGATTTCGGCACGATGCGTATGAACAGCGACGGCACGCTGGACGACACGTTCGGCGACCACGGCCGGGTGCGGACCAACATCAGCGTCATCAGCAACGACGCCGCACGCGCGATCATCCTCCGTGACAACGGCGACTTCGCGGTGGCCGGCACGGACGGCTACAACTTCGCTGTCGCCTGGTACGACAAGAACGGCCGCCCGGCCTCGGGATTCCTCGACCAGGGCCGGACCACCGTCGACTTCGGGTCCGAGTCGGGGGCCTACGGCATCCACGTCCAGTCCGACGGGAAGGTCGTCCTGGTCGGTCGGACGGCGCAGGGATTCGCGCTGGCACGCCTGCTCGTCGCCTGACCTTTCTGGTGGCCGGCCCTGGCCGGCCACCAGAGAACTCCCCTACGGCCGTGGTCCCGCGGCCGCCATGATCGCCTGCGCCGCGGCGGGCCAGTTGTTGTTCGTGACCACGGTGGTGTTGCTGATGATCACGTTGGTGCCGAGGTTCTTCACGACGGTGTTGTCGGTGAAGTTGTCGTGGATGGTGATGTCGTGGATGGTCGGCGTCCACATGCCGACCCAGCGGCCGGTCCGGTTGCTCACCACGTTGTCGTGGGTGTCCCAGTAGGAGCTGCCCTCGTCGTGGTAGAGCATGTTGTTGTTGTTCGGGGCATCGTGCACCCAGTTGCCGACGACCGTGCTCTCCGCCTTGATGTCCTGGCCGCCGAGCGTGTAGATGGGGCCGCCGTCGAGCAGGGTGCGCATGACGTCGTGGATGTTGTTGCCGAGGATGTGGTTGTCGCCGGAGTAGATGGTGCCGCGCCGGCAGACGGCGAGCCCCTGCTTGGCCTGGAGTTCGCACGGCGACGCCCAGCCCCATCCCCAGCCGAGTGAGATGCCGGAGTACGGCGTGTGGGCGATCTCGTTGTGCTCGATGACCGTGCGCCGGCCGTGTCCGACCCAGACGCCGACGGCGTCGTGATAGTCCTGGCCCACGTTGGTGATGGTGTTGTCGGCGATCGTGGTGTTGAGGGTCATGCGGGCCGGGTCGGTGAGGTAGTAGTCGTCGACTTCGCCGACGGCCACTCCCCCGGCGCTGGTGTCGGTGATCGTGTTGCGGGTGATGGCGGAGTTCTGTGTGCCGTCGGTGAACGCGATACCGACATCGCCGAGGTGGTCAAAGGTGTTGCCGCTGACGGTGATGTTGTTGCCACGGTGGATTTCCAGCGCGGCCGGTGGGCGCAGCGGCGCGTGCGGCGCCTTGACGGCCCACTGCACGCCGGCCTGGTTGTCGATGTAGCCGACGTGCGACGGCAGCGTCCAGGTGGTGCCGGTGAAGGTCAGTCCGGTGATCGTTACGTCGTGAACGGGCCGGACCTGGTGTGGCGTAACGGTGAACGCGTCGATCAGGAGGTTCGGGCCGGCGTTGGTCAGCGTGACGGTATGGCGGCCGGAACGAAGGTTCTGGGTCGAGTACACGACCTGCTGGGCCAGGCGGACGTCGCCGTGTTCGGAATACGTTGCCGGGTCACGCTTTCCGTCCACGGTGACGGTAAACTGGCCGCCGTCGGTGGCGGTTTCGCTGAGCACGTCCAGGCCGGTGCCGGTGAAGGTGTAGCTGACCGATGCGCCGACGGCTTGGGTGGCGTGTACGCCGTCCTGGAAGTCGCCGAGCTGGCGACCGGTGGAGTTCGTCCATGTGCCGGTGTACGTGCCGGCGGTGTCGTCGACCGGTGCGATGTGGCCGGGCGTGCCGCTGGCCTCGATCAGCGTGTCCAGCAACGGAAGTTCGACGTCGGCCCGGGCGATGTCCTGCCCGGGCAACGGGATGTAGTAGAGCTGCGAGGCCTCGCGGTCCAGGTACCACTGGCCCGGCTTGGCCAGGAACTGGTAGGCGTTCTCCAGCCAGCTGATGCCGTCCAACTTGGGCAGTCCGTTGCCGTTGAACGGGAACTGGCTGTTGATCACCGCGGTGTTGTTGTCCTGCCAGCAGTCCGGCTGCACGACCAGGTTCGACCCGGCGCCGGTGGCCGTGATCGCGGAGAGCGGACAGCGCATGTGCTTCCACTTGTTCTCCTGCACCACCTCCGCGTCACCCTGGTTGGTCACGTTGGCGAAGCTCGGATCCGGTGTGGTGAAGCCGGTCGGCGTGGCGATGAAGGTGGCCGGGTTCAGTGCGGTGCGGGCGCGTTCCGCCCTGATGCCGTCGACGAACAGCTGGCGGGTGTCGGTGCCGCGCGGCACCCGGGCGACGTAGATGTTCTTGGCCGGGTCGTGCGGCGTGAAGCCGGTGATCCGCTTCGCGCCGGTCAGCACCGGCTTTTCGCCCGGATAGGCCCGGATGGACACGTCGCTCTGGTTGAGTTGGATCGTGTCGGTCAGCCGATAGGTGCCGCCGCGCAGGTAGAGGACGGAGCCGTGGTGCAGGCGGTCGATGGCCGTCTGGACTGTGCACGGCAGGTAGCGCGCACAGGTTCGGCCGAAGCCGTCGGGCGCGGCGTAGATCGCCGTGTCGGGTGCGGCCGCCGCCGGCGCGGCCAGGCTCATGGCGGTGAGAACAGCTGCGGCCAGCCCTAAGTGCCTCATGACCAGCGCCTTTCGCCCAGTCGTCCAGAGAATCACGTGCGGCGGCGTCACCACGCTAGGCAGCAAGACATCCGATGTCAAGAACGTTTACACCGCGTTACACCGGCGATTTGACCGGTTCCAGCGACCAGTCATCTGACGATTGGCCTGGACCGGGACTACCAGCGGCAGGGTGTTGACCTGGACCGCGCACCAGCCCCTACGGTCGGGAGCCATGACGGCAATCCTGATCACCGGCGCGAACAAGGGTCTCGGGCTGGCGACCGCCCGCCAGCTCGTGTCCGCCGGGCACAAGGTCTTCCTCGGCAGCCGGGACGCGGCCCGCGGCCTTCGCGCCGCCAACGACGTCGGGGCCATGCCCGTGCAGCTCGACGTCACCGACGACGCCTCCGTGGCGGCCGCCGCCGAGGTCGTCGCCGCGGCCGGCGGGCTCGACGTACTGATCAACAACGCCGGCATCCAGGCCGAGATGAGCTCCACCGGTGTCCTCGGCGCCGGCGAGCACACCGGCGACATCATGCGGACCACCTTGGAGACCAACGTCATCGGTCCCGTCCGGGTGTTGCACGCCTTCCTGCCGCTGCTCCAGCAGTCGTCCGCCCCCGTCGTCGTCAACGTCAGCAGCGGCCTTGCCTCCCTGGCCAGCCTCAGCGACCCGTCGTTCCAGGGCTACGGCTATCCCGGCGTCGCCTACCCCACCTCCAAGGCCGCCCTGAACATGATCACCGTCCAGTACGCCAAGGCCTTCCCCGGCATGCGGATCAACTCCGTCGAGCCCGGTTTCACCAAGACCGACCTCAACCACAACACCGGCCACCAGTCCGTCGAGGACGGCGCCGCCGTCATCATCGGTCTGGCCCTCATCGGGCCCGACGGCCCCACCGGCGGCTACTTCGACGCCAACGGTCCCCTGCCCTGGTGACCCCCACGCTCACCCCGGCCGTCAGGCCGGGGTGAGCAGCGCTGCGTCACTCGGCGCGGCGGCGTCGAAACTCCGCAAGCCATCCCCGCACTTGGTCATCCCCGTACAGGTACTGCGCGCCAGGCCCCGTCCGCATGTCGATCCCGTACAGGAGATCCAGCGCCCACCACGCCAGTTCGTCCCATTCGAGCGTGTCGTCGACGAACCATCGTCCGGCCCACCGGTCAGCCGCATCCCGGCTGATGCGTCCTTCGACCACAGCCGCGAGGCATGCCTCGATCTCGTCAAGGCCGGGCTGCGTGTCGTTCATGGTGGAGACTCAATTCAGTCGTGGACGTAGTAGTGGCCCAGCGTGTCGTCGAACCTGCCGAGCGGACGGCAGCAGCGCTTGAAAACGCCGCCCGGAACCGCACGGGCAAGGGTCGTTGCCGCCAAGCTTCTCGATGAGCTCGGTGTCCTCGCCGACGACGCGGTGACCGCGCTTGACCCTGGCCTCGCTAGAGGGAACCCCCTGCGGCGCTTGCTGGTCGGCTCAAAAGGACATCTCGTGGCGGTCCATGACAGCCTCCTTCGGTATCGGCGCAACGGTAGCGGGCCGACGTGGGTAGGCGAAGCGAATTAGGAGGCGGTGCGCTCGAGCCAAGCGGCGGCGGTGGTGCAGCGCTGGGCGATGGACGCGGGCGACTCGCCGTTGAGGACGGCGAAGGCGACCTGCTCGAGACCGAAGGTGCGGTACCAGACCCTGGCGCGGTCCATAGTGGACGAAGGCACCGCCGCGGCGATGGTGGGCCAGCCGTACCAACCCAGGCAGGCGACGTCGATGGCGGGGTCGAAGGGCTGGGCGAGGTCCCAGTCGAGCACGCCGATCAGACGGTGATCGGGCGACCAGTGCATGTTCTCGCCGGCCAGGTCGTTGTGCACGAGGGAAGGCGTGACGGGAGGCAGAGCCAAAGCGGCTGAGATGCGACGACGGGCGTCGGGGCGGACGGAAGAGGGCAGGCGAGGGATGACCTCGTCGAGCATGAGCGAAGGCCATCGGGAACCGCCGGCGTACTCGTGGGGCTCGCCGAGCAGGCCGTCCAGGTCGGCGAGGTCTATGCCCCGCAACGCATCCAACAGTCCGGCCAACGAAGCGGGGTCGACGGCGGTGCCACGGGGCAAGGCGGTTCCGGGCAGCCAGGAGAGGGCAACGGCTGTGTAGCCGGAGATCGAGACGACATCGGTCAACGGCGTGGGGACGGCGAAGGGTAGGTCCATGAGAGCCAAGCGCCGCAACAACTCCGTGCGCCGAGGCAACAACGACACGGCGGTGGGCTTGCGGGCGATGCGGACGACGGCGACGTCGGGGATCACCACGGCGTGGTGAGAACCGCCCTGGGAGACGAAAGCGCCGCGGAGGGACTGGCCGGGCAGCACGGCGGCGGCGACGTCGAGCAAGTCAGACATAAGAGGTGAGCAGCTCCTGGGTACGGGCGCTGAGCCGGGACATGCCGAGGCGGACGGCGATGGCGTGGGCCTCCCGGGCGTGGGCGAGGGCCTCGGCGCGAGGGAGCACGAGGGCGAGCTGGAAGTGACCCTGGGCGATATGCGGCACAAGACCGGCGGCGGCGTTGGAGGTGTTGGCGGCGCGGAAGTGGTCGGCGGCGACGGACGTCCGGCCGCAGCAGGCGGCGGCGAGCCCGAGGTAGAAGTGCACGGAACCGCCGGTGATCACGGCGTTGGAGCCGGTGGTCATGTGCAGCGCGGCGTACGGCAGCAGGCGCTCGTACGCGCCGGCGCAGGCCACCGTGTCACCGAGGGCGGCGCCCACCTGGGCGTACCCGCCGTAGACGGAGAGCCGGTACCACTCCTGCACCTGGGCCTCGGCGATCGGCGGCCAGGTGTCGAACTGCGCCCGCGCCCGGTCGAGGTCGCCGATCAGGCTGTAGAGACCGGCCAGCGTGAACCGGGTCATCAGCGACGAGCCGAAGCCGCGGACGATGGCGGCCACGGCGTCGCCGACCTGGTTGCTGGACGCCGCCGTGTAGTAGGCCCGGGTGATCTCGGTGCCGGCGTGGGCGTGTGGGTTGTCGCCGCGGTCGGCCAGCCGGCTCGCCCGGTCGAGCTGGGCGTCGGCGTCGGCGAACCGGCCCTGCCCCTGGGCGATCGCGGCCCGGCCGAGGCACAGGTGCCAGCGCACCAGCTGCCAATTGAGCCGAGTGGCCACTCGCTCGCACAGATCGAGCTCGCCTTCGGCCTCGTGCACGCGGCCGAGCTGCATGAACGCGTCGTACCTCCACAGGTGCCCCCAACACGCCGCCGCATCACCGGCCCGGACGGTCAGCGCAACGGCCCGGCGGCCGAGTTCGAGCCGCACCTCGGCGCCGGCGGGACCGGAGTGGGCGTGCTTGTGCGCCCGCAGGGCTTCGATCAGGGTCGTGGGGTCGTCGAGCCGTTCGGCCATGGCCAGCGCGGCACTGCTGGTGCGCATGGCCTCATCGGCGGCGTAGTCCGTGACCTCGATGACCGCGCGCATCGCCAGCAGTCTCGACCGCAGCACGCTGTCCTCGGCCGGGAGCTCGGCCAGGGCCTGCTCGCACCACGGCTTGATCGTACGCAACCAGATGGGGTCGGCCTGCTCCGGCATCACGAGCGCGGCCCGCGCCAGCGTGACGGGGTCGCTGGTGCGGCGGGCCAGTTCCGCTGCCTGCTCACTGGTCCGCTGGGCCAACGGGATGTCGTTGGCCAGGTACTGGGCGACCGCCTTGCCGATCAGCAGCTCGCCGTCGGGCCGGCCGAGCGCGGACAGGGCCTGGTCGAACAGCCGGGCGGCGTCTTCATAGGCGAACTGGCGCAACGATTCCTCGGCTGCCGCGGCGGCGGCCCTCGACGCCGCCAAGGGATCGCCCAGCGGCAGGGCGGCCAGGCGGTGGTGGGCGATCTGGGCCGGATGGCCGTCGCGGGCCTCGAAGTGCTCGGCGGCGCGGAGGTGGATGCGGGCCCGGTCGGTCGGGGCCAGGTCGAGCATGAGGCTGTCGCGCACGAGGTCGTGGGCGAAGCGGAACCCGGGCAGCACCGCGGCTATCGCGACGGCCTCGTCCAGCTCGGTCAGCGTGTCCTCGACGGTGACGCCGGAAACCGCCGCGACCGTCACCGGGTCGATGTCCACCGAGAGCACCGCGGCCGTGGCGAGCAGTGCTCGACAAGGCGGGAGAGCACGCTGAGGTACTGGCGGATCGCGTCCCGGGCGCCGGTCGGCACCTCGCTGATCGACGCCCGTGGATCGGCGCGCCGGAGCCGGCCGATTTCCCGGACGAACAACGGGTTCCCGCCGGTTCGGGTGGTGATCACCGCGGCCTCGGCTGGTTCGCAGGGGCGGCCGAGCTCGGCGGTCAGCTGCAAGGCGACCTCGTCGGCCGAGAGCCCGGGCAGCTCGAGGCGGATCGCCCCGCCGAGCCGGGTGATCTCGGCCAGGGTGTCGCGGGCCTGCCGCAACTCGTACGGCCGGTACGCCCCGACGAGCAGCAGCGGAACATCCCTTGCCCCGCGGGCAAGGTGGCTGAACAGCAGCAGCGACGCCGGGTCGGCCCAGTGCAGGTCGTCGAGCACGATCACCAGCCCGCCGGCGGCCATCCGGCCGACCAGCGCCGTGACCTCGTCGAACAGCGCGAAGCGCTCCTCGGCCGACCGTTCCGCGTCGGCCGGCCGCCCCAGCTCCGGCACGATCCGGCCGATCTTGTCGGCCGCCTCGCCCAGCACCTCGGCGGCCACACCGGCATCGGTCTCGGCCAGCCACTGCCGGAAGACCTGCCGCCACGGCCAGTACGCCGGCGCACCCTCCTCGGCCACGCCCTGACCCCGCAAAACCCTGATGCCACGCGAGAATTCGTCCAACAGCGTGCTCTTGCCGATGCCGGCGGCGCCTTCCAGCAGCACGACCGTCGTCCGGCCCGACAGGGCCTTGGCCCGCCACTCCCCCAGCATGGCCAGCTCGTGCCGCCGGCCGACCAGGGCCGTGGACACGACCGGCAGGTCCAGCTCCTCGTCGTTCTGGAGGATGGCCAGCTCCAGCCGCCGCAGCCCGGCACCGGGATCGATGCCCAGCTCGTCGGCCAGATACGCCCGCGTGCGCCGGAAGACGTCCAAGGCCTGGCCGGCCCGGCCGCTGCGGTAGAGCGCCAGCATCAGCTGCCCGACCAGCCGCTCCCGGGTCGGGTGGAGGTCGACGAGGCCCAGCAGCTCCTCGACGACGTCCCGATGCCCGCCGAGACCGAGCAACGCCTCGACCCGGTCCTCAACGGCCACCAGGCGCGTCTCCTCGACGCCGGAAGCGAGCAGGTCGCGGGTGCGATCCGAGGCGACGTCGGCCAGCACCGGGCCCCGCCACAGGCCCAGCGCCTCGTCCAGCAGCCCGAGCCGCGCCCGGTCGTCGGCGGTCTTGCGGGCCTGCGCAACCAGGGAAAGGAACCGGTGCACGTCGACCATGAGCGGGTCACAGCGCAGCAGGTAGCCGGTCCCGTGCGTCTCGATGTCCACGGGCAGCCGCGCCCGCAGGTCGGACACCGCCACGCGGACCGCATGGGCCGCGGAGCGCGGCGGGTCGTCGGGCCAGACCAGGACGATCAGCCGGTCGACCGTCACCACCCGGTTGGCTTCCCAGGCCAGCACGCCGAGCACCAGCCGTCGCTGCCGCGGTCCGAGCGCCACGAGCTCGTCGCCGACTTGGGCTTCGACCGTGCCCAGCACCCGGATCTGCACACTGTCCGTTTACCACACCTCAGCGAGGATTGATCGCCTCCACCGACCGGCCCGAGGTCCGCGGACCGAGCACCGCGATGTCCACGGCCACCAGTGCCAGCGCGGCCGCGACCACCGTGAACACGACGGCCGGACCGCCACTGCCCAGCAGCGGCAGCAGCACGAACGGCATCGCGCCGGTGGCCAGCCGGGACAGCGAGTACGTCCAGCCGGTGGCCGACGCACGCAGTTCCGTGGGGAAGATCTCGGCCTGATAGATGTGGTACGCGTTGGAGAAGATGTTGCTGACGGCAGTGAACGCGAAGCCGGCGGCCACGATGAGCGCGGGCGAGCCGGCCGTGGCGAAGAGGATGCCGACCACGGCCATCGCGAGCACCGAACCGATCACCAGGAACTTGCGCTCGACCCGGTGGATCAGCGGCACCGACAGCAGCGAGCCGATCGGGTAGCCGAGGAACGACAGCGCGGTGTACAGCAGCGAATGCTGCACGGTGAAGCCACGCGTGGCCAGCACGAGCACGGCGAGCGTGCCGAAGCCGTAGTAGCCGAAGGTCTGGAGCAGGTGGAACGCGCCGAGCATGACCATCCGGCCGCGGTAGGGCTGCTTGGCCAGTGCGGCGGTGGTCAGCGGCTGGCCCGGTTCGGCGGCCTTGGTCGCCGTGAACGGCGACGGGCTCGGCTGCCGGCGCAGCGGCTGGGCCTGCGCGAACTGCTGGTAGGCGGTCTCGGCCTCGTCGTACCGGCCCACGCTTTCCAGCCAGCGCGGCGACTCCGGCAGCCGGCGGCGCAGCACCAGCACGCCGATCGCGCCGGCCGCGCCGATGGCCAGCAGCCAGCGCCAGCCGTCGATGCCCAGCGGGGCCTTCGTGGCCAGGCCGAGGGACAGGAAGCCCAGCACCGGCACGGCCAGGAAGGAGCAGGTGTACGCCCAGGCGGCGAGCCGGCCGCGGGAACTGGCCGGCAGCACGTCGCTCAGGTACGTGTCCGAGACCGGGTACTCCGCACCGACGCCGATGCCGGCCAGGAAGCGGCAGACCACGACGATCACCGCGTTCGGGCTGAACGCGCCGAGCAGCGAGAACAGGGAGTACCAGAGCAGGCTGAACAGGAACAGCCGGCGGCGGCCGAGCTTGTCGGCCAGCCGGGACACGAAGAACGCGCCGACGAACATGCCGAGGAAGGCCGAGGCCAGCACGAGTGCGAGTCCACTGCCGGACAGGCCGAACTTCGAGGTGAGGGCAGTGCTGACGGTGCCGGCGAGGAACACCTCGTACATGTCGAAGAACAGCCCGAGGCCGACCGCGAGCACCACCCGCACGTGGGTCCGGGTCACCGGTAGGTCGTCCAACCGCTGGGCCACCCGGGTCCGGGCCGATCGTCCGTCGAGCATTTGACGCCTCCAACCACCACGATGTGATTACTTGGCCACCCAGTGACGGCGACCGTAAACCTCTTCATCCGGGCTCACAACCGCGGTCCCACCCCTGGACACCCCCTCTTGTGGCACATGCGCTCCGCACTTGCCTCCAGACGTCAAGTGCGGAGCGCATGTGCCACCGAACGGGCGGGGTGATTGAGGTGACAGTTCACGGGGGTGGAGGGCGGAGTAGCTTCATTGTGGTGAGTGCACCACATCGTGGTTACGGAGGTGGGGCCGTGGGGCCGATGAGCGGTATCCGGGTGCTGGAGCTGGGCAACTACATCGCGGCGCCGACCGCCGGCCGGCTGCTGGCCGACTTCGGCGCCGACGTGATCAAGGTGGAGCGGCCGGCCGGCGGCGACGAGCTGCGGCGGTGGCGGCTGGTCGACGGCGACACCTCGCTGCTGTACCGGACCATCAACCGCGGCAAGCGATCCGTCACGGTGGACCTGCGCAGCGACGTGGGCCGCAAGATCGCGCTGGAGCTGGCCGCGCAGTGCGACGTGGTGCTGGAGAACTTCCGGCCGGGCACGCTGGAGCGCTGGGGACTCGGACCGGACGACCTCAAGGCGGTGAAGCCGGACATCGTGCTGGTGCGGATCTCCGCCTACGGCCAGAACGGCCCGTACCGCGACCGGCCGGGCTTCGGCGCGATCGCCGAGGCGGTCGGCGGCCTGCGCGAGCTGACCGGTGACGCCGACCGGCTGCCGGCTCGTACGGGCGTCAGCCTGGCCGACTCGGTGGCCGGCCTGTACGCCGTGATCGGGGCGGTGATGTGCTTGCTACGCAAGGAAGGCGGCACCGTGGACGTCGCGCTGCACGAGGCGGTGTTCAGCCTGACTGAGTCGTTGCTGCCGGACTACGAGGCTTTCGGCGTGCGGCGGGAACGCCTCGGCGGCCGCATGGAGGGCGTCGCGCCGAGCAACGCCTATGCCTGCGCCGACGGCACGGTCATCATCGCCGGCAACGGGGATTCGATCTTCCGGCGGTTCATGGGCGTGATCGGCCGGCCGGACCTGGCCGACGACCCGCTGCTGGCCAGCAACGACGGCCGCTGGGCCCGTCGCGACGAGCTCGACTTCGCCATCGGCCAGTGGACCCGGCAGCACGACATCGCGTTCGTGCTGAACGCGCTGGAGGACGCGGGTGTGCCGGCCGGGCGGATCTACCAGGCGTCGGACATCGCGCGCGACCCGCAGTACCGGGCGCGCGGCATGGTGCAGCGGTTCGACGTGCCCGGGCTCGACTCGCCCGTCGGGTTCCCCGGTGTGGTGCCGAGGATCGACGACGAGACGGCCGAGATCCGTTCGCTGGGGCCGGATCTCGGTGCGCACACTCGTGAGGTGCTGGGCGGGCTGCTCGATTTCACCGCCGACCAGATCGACGGTCTCTACGCCGAGGAGGTGCTGTGAACGACGTCTTGGTGCGGGATGTGACATTGCGGGACGGCTTGCAGCTGGTGTCCACGCTCCTGCCGACCGCCGACAAGGTCGACCTCGTGCGATTCCTGCTGTCGTGTGGCCTGCCGACGTTGGAGATCGGCGCGGTCGTGCGGCGCGTGCCGACGATGGCCGACACGGTGGACGTCGTTGCCGCGCTGGACAGCTCGGAGTTGGATCGCTGCTGGGTGCTCGTGCCGAATGTGACAGGTGCTCGGCTGGCGGTTGAGGCCGGCGTGCGGCAGATTCAGTACGTGCTGTCCGTTTCACCGTCACACAACAAGGCCAACGTCGGCTGCGATGTCGAACAGAGCCTCGACGGCCTCGCCGCCGCCGTCGTGCTCGGGTCAAAGCACGGGGTGAGGGTGCAGTTGGCGCTGGCCACGGCTTTCACGTGTCCCTTCGAGGGCGCGACGCCGGAGGACGCCGTGCTGGCCGTTGTCTCGGACGCCCGAACCGCCGGCGTGGACAGCGTTGTCCTGTGCGACACCATCGGGCAGGCCGTGCCGGCTGACGTCACCAGCCTCACCGCGGCGGTATGCGCGGTGGCCGACGAGGTGTGGTTCCACGGGCATGACACGTGGGGTTTGGGCGTGGCCAACACTTTCGCCGCTATCGACGCCGGGGCCGTTGCCGTCGATGCGTCACTGGGTGGGCTCGGCGGCTGCCCGTTCGCGCCGGGGGCGAGTGGCAACACCGCCTTGGAGGACGTTGTCTACGCGCTGCGGCCTTCGTGGCTCAGCCAGGACGGATTCCGCCAGTTGGTGGCACGCGGGCGAGATCTGGTTGTGCAGCTCGGCGAGCCGTCACGGAGCCGGGCCGCCGAGGGTGCGGCGCGGTCGCCCGGCACGCACCCGTGGGCGCTCGGATGAGGATCGACCGGCTTGATCATCTGGTGCTCACCGTCGCCTCCATCGAGGCTTCCGTTGCCTTCTACACCGGCGTGTTGGGCATGGAGGCCGTCACTTTTCGCGGCGGCCGGACGGCGCTCGTGTTCGGATCTGCCAAGATCAACCTGCATGAGGCCGGGCGGGAGTTCACCCCCAGGGCCCGGCGGCCCACGCCCGGCAGCGCCGACCTGTGCTTCATCGTCGACGACCCCGTCGAGCACATCGTGCGTGAGCTAGGCTCGCTGATCGAGGAGGGGCCAGTGGAGCGAACCGGCGCCGGGGGCCCGATTGTGAGTATCTACCTCCGCGACCCCGACCAGAACCTCATCGAGCTCAGCAACCCCATCGAGTGACACTGCTTCGCCACATGCGCTTCCTATGTGGCACACAGCGCCAAGTAGGAAGCGCATGTGGCGAAGGAGGCGGCGGTGGGGCGGGAGGAGGGCTACTGGCCGCCGAGGAGGCGGGTAGCCTGTTGGGCGGCACGCACGACGAGGGGGCCCACTCGGCGCTCTGCTGGGTGGAGATGCGCATCGTCGGGCCGCTGATGCCCAAGGCCCCGACCAGCACCCGGCCCGGCCCGAACACGGGGGCCGATACGGACGCGGCGCCGGGGTCGCGTTCCTCGAACGTCACGGCGTAGCCCTGGTGCCGCGTCTGCGCCAGCAAGGCCCGCAGCAGCGCGGCGTCGGTTACCGTGGTGGTGGTGAACCGCTCCAACGCGCGGTCCAACACTGAGTCCACAATGGACTCGTCCCACGCCAGCAGGACCCGGCTGGCCGAGCCTGCGTGCAGCGGCATCAGCTTGCCGACGTACATCTCACGCCGGATGGCGTGGTACGTCTCGGCCATCGCCACGCAGACCCGGACGTCACCCTCCCGCCGGTACAGGCACGAGGTCTCCCCGGTGGCGTCCCGCAGCCACTCCAGCGCCGGGCGAACCACCTCGCTCACGTCCATGCCCGCCCCGGCCGGCGAGGCCCAGTAGCCGAAGCGCAGGCCGATCCGGTAGCGGTCGCCGTGCCGGTCGAGGAACTGCTCGGCCACCATGTTGGCCACCAGCCGCTGGCACGTGCTGGCCGGCAGCCCGGTCGCCTTGCGGATCTCCAGGAAGGTCAGCTCCGGCCGGTCCGGCGCGAACACCTCGATGATCTGCCGGATCTTGCCCAGCACCAGCAGCGGCCGGATCCCCCGCGGCAGCGCCCGCGGCCCGTCGTCGGCCTCCCCCGACACCAGCTCGTCGCCGATCTCGTCGGCGATGTCGTCCTGGTCGTCGAACTCGCTGCTCACGGCCGGGGATGATACCGGCTACGCGGTCAGGTCGAAGGCCGGCGTCGTCGGCACCACGCTCTCGATGGCGGCAACAGCTGCCCGTCCACGCTCGGCCAGAAATTGCTGTCCATGACAACAGTTGCAGCATACAATGGTCGTGGCCGAAGGAGATGAGGCGGATGTTCTCGGAGGCCCTGCTGATCACCGACAGCGAAGCAATGTCCGCTCCTTCTACAGCCGCGGCGGCCTGCCCTGCGAGGCGCCGGCCGCGGCGGAGACGCTGTGCCCGGACTGCCATCGCGGACCGGTGCAGGTCGTCCTCGCCCGGCAGACCGTGCTGACCGCCAAGTAGCCGAGCTAGGCCCGCCGCTCGTCCTTGGCAAGCAACAAGGCAACCCTGTTGCGTTAACCTGGGGACGTGGTCACAGCGGAGTTCCAGCGGGCGCGCCGGCCCGAGCACAAGGAGCAGCGGCGCGAGGCGATCCTGGCGGCGGCGCGGGTGCTGGCCACTCGGGACGGCGTGCGGACGGTGACCCTCGGGGACATCGCGGCCGAGGTCGGTGTGCACAAATCGGCGCTGCTGCGGTACTTCGAGACCCGCGAGGAGATCTACCTCCAGCTGACCGCCGAGGGCTGGCAGGAGTGGACCGAGGCGCTGCGGATTGCCCTGGCCGACGCCGAACCCACGCCGTCAGGAGGGTCGGCGGTGATCACGTCGACCCTGGCGGCCCGGCCGCTGTTCTGCGACCTGCTGGCCCACGCGCCGCTCAACCTGGAGCGGAACGTGTCACTGGAGACCGTGCGGGCGTTCAAGGTCGCCACGCTGGACCGGGTGGCCGCGATCAGCCAGCTGCTGAGCGACGCCCTGCCCGGACTGGGCCCGGACGGCGGACGCAAGGCCGTCGCTGCGGTGAGCTCGCTGGCCGCGACGTTCTGGCAGGTCTCGCATCCGCCGGAGACGTTGGCCCGGTTCTACGCCGAGCAGCCCGACGGCGGGCACTCCCTCACGGACTTCCCGCGCCGGCTGGAGGAGCTGACCACCGCCGTGCTCGCCGGACTGACGGCGTCAACCTGAGGTTGACTTCGGCCATGCGTCAACCTACGGTTGACGCATGCATCCGCTTCGTACGCTCGATCCGGCCGACGAGGACTTCAGCGACCTGGAACCGCTGCGGGAGATCGTCGGCGACGCCCGCGTGGTGGCCATCGGCGAGAGCGCGCACCGGACCCACGAGTTCTACGACCTGCGCCACCGGCTGACCCGATTCCTGGTGCGGGAGCTGGGTTTCGGGGCTTTTGTCATGGAGTCCGGCTTCGCCGAGGGGCTGGCCGTGAACTCGTGGATCAGCGACGGCGGTGACCTCGATGCCGTGCTGGAGCACGGGATCACCTACCACTTCGGCCGCTGCGAGGAGATGCGCGAGCACCTGCCGTGGCTGCGCGAGCACGGGGTTCGCTTCTACGGCATGGACATCTCCGGCTACAGCGCGTCGGCCGTCCCGGCGATCGAAGCCTGTCTACCGCTGCTGGACGAGGTCGATCCCGCCTATGCCAAGGTCGTTCGCGAGACCCTGCTGCCGCTGTTCGACTACCTGCCGACCGATCGCACCGGTCGGGCGTGGGCGGCCCCGGCGCTCCAGGCGTACATGGCTCTTGGCTCCGATCTGCGGTACGAGATCACCGCCCGGATCGGGTCGTTCGCCGAGCGGCTGCACACCATGCGGGTCGACTACGCCGCCAGCGCGGACCGCGACCGGGTCGAGCTGGCCCTGCACTGCGCGACCATGGCCCGCCACACCGACGCCTTCTGCGCCGCCATGCCCGAGGGGGCCACTCGCACATATCCCGGCGCCAACATCCGCGACTTCGCCATGGCCGAGACCGTGGAGTGGATCCTCAAGCGCGAGTCCCGGATTGTCATCACTGCCCACAACGGTCACGTGCAGCGGTGTCCGCTGTGGGCGCCACCGGTTATCAACGACAGGTTGACCACGGTCGGCCATCAGCTGACCCACGTGCTCGGCGACGAACTCGTGGTCATCGGCTCGGCCTTCGGCGGCGGCACCCTGGAGCTGTACCGTCCGCTGCTGGACGGCCCGCCCGGGCATGTCGAGGTGTTCAACGAGACCGTCGGACCGTTCGAACCGTCCACTGTGGACGCCGCGCTCGGCGGCCTGCCGTTGTCCCTCACCGACCTACGCCGTGAGCCCGTGGCCGCCACCCACATCATGAACGGCGCGGCGGCCCACCCCATCGAACCGAACGCCTTCGACGCCGTGGTCTACATCGACTCCGTCACGCCCTGGCACCGGCTTCCCGGCGCATGAGGCCCGTATGATGCCGATCAAGACCCGGCGAGCGAGGAGTGCGGATGGTCAGGGAGATCGCGCGGATCGAGGTGCCGGCGGGCCAGGAGGCCGGTTTCGAGGCCGGGTTCAAGGAGGCGAGGCCGCTGTTCGAGCGGGCAGCCGGCTGCCTCGGCGCGAGCCTGCACCGCGGGATCGAGAACCCGCAGCGCTATCTCCTGGTGGTGGAGTGGGAAACCGTGGAGCACCACACCGTCCAGTTCCGCGAGTCGGCGGACTTCGGCCGCTGGCGTGAGCTGGTCGGCGGGTACTTCGCGGCGACGCCGCAGGTGGAGCACGTCACCGAGGTGTGACGGGCATGCTGGGGATTTTCGCGGAACCGGCCCCGAAGTTGCCTACGGGCCGTGCTGCGTGAGCACTGGGGGCTGGCGGACGTCGAACTGGGTCCGCTGGACAGTGAGCGCGACCTGAACGTGCTGGTCGACGGCCGGTTCGTACTCAAGATCTCCAACCCCGCGGAGTCGGCCGACGTCGTGGACATGGAGACGCGGGCGCTGGCGCACGTGCGCGCGGCCGACCCGAGTCTGCTGGTGCCGGAGACCGTCGGCGAGATCGTCCGCGTCGGCGACGATTCCGGACGGGAGTGCCTGGCGCGGCTGATCACGCTGCTGCCCGGTGCACCACTGGAAGGCCGTCCGCTCGACCCCGACCTGGCGGCGCAGGTCGGCGCGATCGCCGGCCGGGTCTCCGTTGCGCTGCAAGGCTTCTTCCACCCGGCGGCCGGCCGGTCGCTGCTGTGGGACGTCCGGCGGACGCCGGACGTCGTGACGTCCGCCGGTATCGGCCAGGCCGAGCTGGTCGACCGGGTCCGGCCGGCGCTGGCCGCCACGGCAACGCTGCCGTCGGGGATCCAGCACGCCGATGTCACGTTGACCAATGTGCTGGCCGGCGACGGCGTCGTGACCGGCGTGATCGACTTCGGCGACATGCACCACACCGCGAAGGTGGCCGACCTGGCCGTGACGCTGGCCTCCGTGCTGCGCGGCACCGACGACGAGGACCACTTCTGGCGGCTGGCCGAAGCCGTGCTGCGCGGCTATCAGCGACAACAACTGTTGTCAACGGCCGAGGTGGCCGTGCTGGGCGAGCTGGTCATCGCCCGTCTGCTCACCACGCTGGCGGTGTCGGCGCTTCGCCGTGACACGCATGCCGACAACGTCCGCTACATCACCCAGTACGACAGGAGCAGTAGCCAGGCGTTGGAGTTCCTCGGCGCGCCGCCGGACGACCTCGCCGACCGCCTCGACCGCCTGGCCGGCACTCGCGATCTGACCAACGCCATCGCGCCGACGAGCCTGCCCCGGCGCAGGGCCGACGCCATGGGCGGCCCCCTGTCGCCGCTGTTCTACCGGCAGCCGCTCGAACTCGTACGGGGCGAGGGACCGTGGCTGTTCGCCCGGGACAGCACCCGCTACCTCGACGCCTACAACAACGTCGCCGTGATCGGCCACGCCCACCCGGCGGTCACCCGCGCCGTCGGGCGACAGCTGGCGGAGCTCAACACGCATTCGCGGTACCTGCACGCGGGCATCGTCGACCTGGCCGAACGCATCCTGGCCACCATGCCGGACCCGCTCGACACCATCCTGTTCACCACGTCCGGCACCGAGGCCAACGAGCTCGCGTGGCGGCTGGCCACCGAGTACACCGGCGCGACGGCGGCCGTGATCGCCGAGCACGCGTATCACGGGTCGTCGAAATGGCTGGCCGACCTGAGCTCGAACGAGTGGCCCGCCGGCTACCGCCCGGCGCATGTCGCCACGTTCGCGGCACCGCGCGGCGACGGCATGACGGAATCCGTTGGCGCGCACCGGATCTCGCTCGCCGTCCAGTCACTACGGACCGAACGACCGGCGCTGGTGCTGGCCGACTCGCAGTTCACGTCCGAGGGCATTCTCGACGTGCCCGGTGAGTTCGTCGCCGGCCTGGTCAACGGGGCTCACGCGGCCGGCGCGCTGTATCTGGCCGACGAAGTGCAGTCCGGCTACGGCCGCAGCGGCCCGCAGTTGTGGCGGTTCCTGCTCGCCGGCGTCACGCCCGACCTGGTGACGCTCGGCAAGCCGATGGGCGCGGGTTACCCCATCGGCGCGGTGGTGACCCGCCGCGAGATCGCCGATGTGCTGGCCAGCCGCTACGAATACTTCTCCACGTTCGCCGCGACGCCGGCCGCCGCCGCGGCCGGCCATGCCGTGCTCGATGTGCTCACGCTGACCGGACTGCCGGACCAAGCCGTCGCGATCGGCGAGCTGCTGCGGAACGGCTTGCGCGACTTGGCTTCCGAGTCCAAGCTGCTCGGCGAGGTCCGCGGCCTCGGCCTATTGGCCGGCGTCGACGTGACCTCCCGCAAAGCCGCCAAGGCATTGGTGTCCGAGCTCGTCAACCAGGGCGTCCTGGCCGGGAACACCGGGCCTCGCGGCGATGTCCTGAAGGTGCGACCGCCGCTGGTCTGGGAAGAGCGGCACGTGGCCTTGTTCCTGGCCGCGCTGCGCCGCGCGCTCAGCGCGATTGCCTAGTTCCCAGGTGGTCCAGCACGATCTTGTGCCGGAACTGGTAGTGCGCCCCGGACTGGCGCAGGACGCCGGCATCCCGCGCCACCTGGAGGAACCGAATCAGCCGCCAGGGCGTCAGCCTCAGCACGGCCAGCCAGGCGTGCCGCACCTGATAGGGCGGCCAGGCAAAGAACATCATCGCCCCGGTGACGCCGCCTGTGATGCCGCCACCGACGGCGGTCAGCACGATGAACAGCGGATCCGTGGACAGCACGGCAAAAGAGCTGGCCGTGACCGCCCCGACGAGCACCGCGAACATCAGGTAGCAGACGATGGACGACAGCCGGTCCCGGTTAAGCGCATCACGTGGCGTGGTGGCCCGCACGGTCGCCAGCACGACGTAAGACGTCATCATGCGCAACAGCAACGCCGCGATGGCCCCGACCGCCGCGCCGAAGATCAGCGACACCACCGCGCCCAGGCCGATCACGCCGAGCACGGCCGGTCGGGCGCCGGCGAACAATGTCGACAGGCTCCCCCACAACGCGACCACGCCCAGCGCCACCGCCCAGGCGATTGCCACGGTGACCATGCCCTCGGCCAGGCGTCGCACCTGTGTGCGCAGGTCCGCGTTGTCACGGAATCCCCCGCCGCCGGAACGAAGTTCCTGCGATCCACGCTTCCACACCAGCATGTACGCCGAACAGAACGTCAGTCCGAAAAGGACACCGAAGGCCGCGCCGACACCCACGCCGAGCGCGTTCGACCCGGCCAGCAACAGCAGCACCCCGTAGAGCGCGCCGGCCAGTACCCCGACCACCGCTTCCGTCAACAGAAAAGGGATGGCGCGGCCGAGCTCCCACCAGGCGAAGTCCTCGCGGCCGTCGCGCACCAGGTGCCGGGCCAGGAAGCGCAGCCAGCGCACGGCCCCGGGCAGCGTGAAGCGGATGAGCCGTTCGGGGCGGGCGTCCATGGCCGGACCGAGCACCGATGGCACGAAATCGCTGAGCAGCCGCTCCTGCAAACCGTCGCCCAGCTGCGCGTTTCCCTTGGGATACAACCGTTTCATCAGCCACGCGTTGAACGGGTTGCGCAGCACCCGCGCCGTCTCCGACGGCGCGCCGCCCTCCAGCTCCGCGACCACTTCCGGCCAGCGGTCGCGATCCGTGCCGGCCAGGTAGCGCACGACCGCGTCCCGGTCGAGCCGGCGCAGCTCGATCACCCAGGCGTTGTCGAACTCCGGCCCACCGGCCTCGACGGCCGCGTGATAGAGGTCGGTCCGACACACCACGACCAGCGGCGACCGATCGCCCAGGCTGCGGTCCAGCTCACGCAGCGCCGCCGGCAGCACCAGCGGCCCCACCTCGTCCACGCCGTCCAGGATCGGCACCAGCGCGTCACCGGCCAGCAGCGGCAGCGCGCCGGCGTAGTCCTTCTCGACCTGGTCGGCGATCCACTGCGACAGGTCGATTCCGGGTTCCCACAACGCGAACCGCAGCAGCACCGGGATGCTGCCCAACCCGGCCCGGTCGTTGATGAACTCCAGGGCGAGCCGGGCCGCGTACACCGTCTTGCCGGAGGCCGGCGCACCCAGGATCAGCAGCCGCCGCCGAGGCATGCCCCGCAGCGCGTCCACCAGCGTCGCCAGGTCACCCTCCGCCGGCACGTCCTCGCCGTGAACCGTGCGCCACCGGACGTCGAGCAGATCCCGCTTGACCTGCAACCGGTTCTGCTGCTGCTCGATCTCGGCCCGCACGCTGCCGCACAGCTGGTCGCCGGCCTGCTTGACGATCTCGGCCACGCCCGGCGCCGGCGCGGACTGGGCCTTGTTCTGCTTGAGCGTGTTGAACAGCGTGACCATGGCCGTGACCGTGCCGATCAGGGTCGACATCAGGGCCAGGTACTCGGTGCGCGGCCCGAACAGCACGAGCGACCACAGCACGACGGCCGTCACGGCCAGCACGACCGTCAGGTAGACCAGCAGGTGCTTCGATCCCCGACGTCTCGGCATGCGCCGATGATCTCAGACCGTGGCGGCAAGATGAGGGCGAATTGCCCGGTCCGTCGGACCCGGTTGCTACGCTGTCGCCAGATCTGACAGGTACTCAGGGGGCTCAACCGTGAACAGACGGGGTTTGCTGGCGGCTGCCTGCGGCACGGCCGTGGCGCTGACGATCAGCACGGCGTTGCCGGCGATGGCCGACACCACGGGGCCGGCGCTGCTGCCGGGCGGTGTCGAAGGGGCGGCCGAGGGCATCAACGACGCCGGCACCACCGTGGGCTGGACGGCCGCCAACAGCGGGCCGGTGCGGGCGACGCTGTGGGACGTGCACGGCACGGCCAAGCCGCTGCCGGGCCTGGTCGCCGGCGAGTACACGCACGCGGCGGCCATCAACGACGCCGGCGTGATCGCCGGCACCGCCGAGGCCGCCAACATCGACAACCACGCGGTGCGCTGGTCGGCCAACGGCTCCATCACGGAGCTGGACGTGCTGCCCGGCGCCAGCTACTTCCAGGGCCGCGCCATCAACAACAGCAACGTTGTCGTCGGCTCCGCCTATGTCGGCACCGAGGGCTTCGTGAGCCACGCGCTGCGCTGGGCCGCCGACGGCTCGGTGACGGATCTCGGTGTGCCCACGGGCTACTGGAGCAGCGAGGCCGACGCGGTGTCCGATGACGGGACCGTCGTGGGCTCGGCGTGGGACGAGAATTACAAGAAGAAGCACGCCATCCGCTGGAACACCAACGGCACCGTCACCGATCTCGGCACCGCGCCGGGTGCCGTGACGAGTTGGGCCGCGGGCATCGGCGCCGACGGCACCATCGTCGGCACCTCGCAGTCGGCCGACCGCAAGAACTACGCCACCCGGTGGAACACCGACGGCACGATCACCGTGCTGCCGACCCTGCCCGGCGGCGACAACAGCGGGGCCGAGGCCATCAACCGCGACGGCGTGGCGGTCGGCTTCGCCAACGCGGCCGGCACCCCGTCGCACGGCGTGCAGTGGGGTCGTGACGGCCAGGTCGTCGATCTCGGTGTGAACCCGGCCGACGGCGACGCCATCGCCAACGCCATCAGCCCGAGCGGCTGGGTCGCCGGGAATTCCCACCGCCCCAACGACTATCGCCCGCTCGCCGTGCGGTGGCCCGCACCGGCGGGCCGCTGACGGTCGGGTCGCGTCCGGTCTGTCCGGCCGGACGCGACCCGGTCACGGGTGGACCTAGCACCACCATGGAGACGGATCTCAGGACCAGTGCTCGGCCGGCCGGGTCGCGACAGGATTTGAACCCTGAAGGCACGCAAAGCCGAGGGGGCCCAACAGATGTCCGTGATCACACGTCCGGAGCCGACCGCCACCACCGCCCGTCCGCGGCGCTGGCGCCGGTGGCCGCTGGTGTCGTTGGCGGTGGTGAGCGCGGCGCTGCTGGTCTACATGCTGACGCCGTACATCCCGCCGGACATCAGCACCAGCCGCGCGAAGTTCGACAACCCGGTGTTCTTCTGGCTGCTGGTGGGGCACATCTTCACCGCGACCGTGGCCACGGTGAGCGGCCTGGCCCAGTTCGTGCCGTGGCTGCGGAACAACCATCCCCGGGTGCACCGCTGGGTGGGCCGGGCCTACTTCTTCGCCGGCGTCTTCCCGTCCATGGTGCTGGCCGTGCCGGTCGCGCTGGCCGCGCCGTTCGGCGTGTCCAACCAGGCCGGCCTGCTCATCGTCGACCTGGCCTGGTCCGGCACCGCCATCGCCGGCTACCGGGCGGCCCGGCAGCGCCGGTTCGCCGACCACCGCCGGTGGATGATCCGCAACTACGCGCTGACGTTCTCCTCGCTGTTCAGCCGGATCGTGCAGGTGCCGCTCGCGCTGATCATCGTGTCGCAGGCCACGGGGCCGGCCTACAAGGGCGACAGCCTGGCCATCACGCACGACATCGCCAGCAGCAGCATCTGGGTCGGGGTGCTGATGGTCGTGGTGGCCGCCGAGTTCTACATCCAGCGCCGCTACGGCGTCCCGCGCCACCAGCGGGCAGCCCTACAGCGGCAGCCGTAGCTGGAGTTCGAAGCCGCCGTCGGACCTCGGCGCGGTGCGGACGGTTCCGCCCAGCAGCGCCGCTCGTTCTTGCAGACCAACGAGACCGTGGCGCGCGCTGGGCAGCGTGAGCGTCGGTCGGGTGGGCGGCGTGTTGGTGACGGTGACGGTCACATCGGTGTCGTCCTGGGCGAACTCGACCGTGGCGACACCGCCGGGCGCGTGCTTGCGGACGTTGGTCAGGGCCTCCTGGACGGTGCGGTAGATCGTGCGCTGCATCGGCGCGTCCATGCCGGACGGCGCACTGCCGACCAGCCGGGTCTCGATGCCGCTGCCGTCCAGCAAGCGTTCCAGATCGGACAGCGTCGGCTGCGGCGTGAGCTCGGTGGCCGGCGTGCCGGCAGCGCGCAGCAGGTTCACCATGTGCCGCAGCTCGTCGAGCGTGTCGACGGACAGCCGGCGGATGTTCACCGCCGCGTCCCGGGCGGCCGGATCGGTGGTGCTGACCTGGAGCGCGCCGGCCTGCACGGCGATCAGGCTGACCTGGTGTGAGACGACGTCGTGCATCTCGCGGGCCAGCTGGTTGCGCTCCTTGGCCAGCACGGCCTGGGCATCGAGGCGCCGCTCGTGCTCCCGCGCCGCCTCGATGTCGGTCAGTCGCAGCGCCAGTTCACGCTGCGTGCGGACGAACTGGCCGAGGAAGATCGGCGCGGCGGCGGTCATCGTCGCGTAGATGACACCGAGCAGCAGGTCGGCGCTGAGCAGGTCGAAGTCCATGCCCGGGAACAGGTATGCGGTCGCGGCCAGCACCCCGCACACGCCGAGCAGCCAGCGGTTGGCGTAGCGGTTCGCGACGGTGTACAGCGCGATCAAGGTGGCGATGACCGAGCCGGATACGACCAGCGCCGGCAGCGTCAGCACGAACACCGGCACCGGCCACCACCGGCGGGCCAGCAGCGCCGCCACCGCGACGACGGCGTAGGTCATCTCCTGCCAGGCCGGGTCGGCGTTGAGGCCGGCGTCCAGCGCGGCGGCCGCGATCAGCGCCGCCTCGGCGAGCAGCCGGAGCGCCCGGTTCACTGCTGGTCCCCGTTGAGCAGGCCGGCCCGCTGCGCGACCAGCGCCGCCTGCACGCGGCTACCCACGCCGAGCTTGGTCAGGATCGCGCTGACGTGGTCCTTGACCGTGCCGACGCTGACGTGGATGCGGGCCCCGATGTCGGTGTTGGACAGCCCGTCGGCGATCAGCACGAGCACCGCCCGTTCACGCTCCGTGAGCTGGCTGACCTGCTCGGCGGCGGCCGAGCCGCTGCCGGCATCGAGGTAGCCGTCCACCACCGTGCGGACGACCTTGGGCGACAGCACCACGCCGTCGGCCGCGAGCGTGCGGACCATCTGGGCCAGCTGGTCGGGGCCGGTGTCCTTGAGGATGAAGCCGGCCGCCCCGGCGCGCAGCGCGGTGGCGATGTACTCGTCGGAGTCGAACGTCGTCAGCATGGCCACCACCGGTGGGCGGCGCAGGCCGCGCAGCTGGCGCAGGATGGTCAGGCCGTCCACATCGGGCATCCGGATGTCCAGCAGCACCACGTCGGGCTGGTGCAGGCCGACCTCGCGCACCGCCTGTCCGCCGGTCGCGGTGGCCACCACCTCGATGTCACCGGCCGCCTGCAGGATCAGCCGGAACCCCGACCGCACCAGCTCCTCGTCGTCGACGACGACCACCCGAATCGTGCTCTCCACCGATCCAGTCTCGTCGGCCCGGGCGGGGGCGGCCATCCGGGGCCCGGCAGGGCGCGGCCAGCCGACCGGCTGGCCCGGGGCAGCCAGGTGGCGGGTGCTCCAGGCCGGTCAACCGGTGTCCGGCCGCGTCACCCGTACGGAGCATGGACAGCATGAGTGACACCATGGTCCCGGACGAGGTGGCCGAGCACGCTCGGCAGACGGGGCCGCTGGAGTCGCCCTGGATCTGGCTCACATTGATCTTCCTCGCGGTGGCGGCGCTGGCCGCGGCCATCTGGTTACGCCGGTTCCGGCGAAGCGCGATCGTGGCCGTCGTCTGCCTGTCCCTGCTGGCCGGCATCACCGGCCTGAACAGCTACGTCGGCTACGTCCGGACCCGGCACGACCTGGCCCAGCTCATCGCCCGGGGCGGTGGGCCGCTGCGCTGGCTCGGGGAGTCGATCGACCGTCCGGACAACGACCGGACGGGCAGCGTCGGTGACTCGGACGTGGAGCGGATCGACATCGCCGACCCCGCGCTGGCGGTGCCGTCGGGACGGACCTTCGTGCTGCTGCCGCCCGGCTACCGGGACCACCCTGAGCAGCGCTATCCGGTCGTCTACCTGGTGCACGGCTATCCGTACGGCAGCCCCGACGACTGGCTGGCCGCGGGCGACGCCGCCGGCACGTTACGCGGGCTCTACCAGCACAACGCCCTCAAGCCGGTGATCGTCGTCAGTGTCGACCTCACCGCCGGGCAGCCCAGCCGCGCGTGGGACGGCCTCGACGTGCCCGGCGGTCCGCAGCTGGAGACCTACCTTTCCCGCACCGTCGTGACGGCCATCGACCAGCGCTACCGCACCCGGCCCGACCGGGGCCACCGGGCCCTCGGCGGCATGTCCGGCGGCGGCTTCGCCGCCCTCAATGTTGGTTTACACCACCTCGACCAGTTCGGGGCGCTGCTGATCTCGCTGCCGTACGACACCTTGGACGGCAACGAGGGTTTCCTCGGCGGGAACCAGAAACTGGTGCGGGCCAACACTCCTCGCGACTACATCCCGACCATGCCGTTCCCGCAGAAGCTGTCCGTCATGCTCACCGCCGGCACCGGCGCCCCGACCGACGCGGCCACCGCCGACCGGCTCGGCAAGGCCCTGCAGGCCCGTGGGCAGGACGTCGTCGTGCGCATGGAGCAGGGTTTCAACCATACTTGGCACACTGCCCGGGCCAGCCTGCCCTACCTGTTGACGTTTGCCGGTCGCATGTTCGACGGGGCCAGGTAGACCCGATTGCGGGTAGCAGGCGAGCAGGGGTCACGGTAAGACTTGATCGAGGGGTGGCACGCCGAACTCTGGAGGGGCGATGTCGCGACACGTGGTGTGTGCCCTGTCGGTGGTGCTGCTGGCGGTCGGCCTGGCGCTGCCGCCGGCATCGGCAGACCCGGATCGGGAAGCCGTGCCGAACGTCTATCCGACGCCGCAGTCGATTCAACGGCACGGCGAGCGAGTGACCCTCACGCCGTCGATGGGCCTGGTGGCCCGGCCGGACAGCGACCCGGCGGCGGTGCGGGTGATCCGAGAGACCCTCCAGGCCAACGGCGTGCGCCAGATCGACGACAAGCCGCGGGCGAACGAGGCCACCGTCCTGGTCGACGACGGGTCGGCGCTGGCCGGTCTGGGGGTCCAGGACGCCAGCGGTCTGCCGGACGAGGGTTACGTGCTGGCTGCCGGACAGCTCAACGGACGGCCGGTGATCGTGCTGGACGGGCACGACGCGGCGGGCACTTTCTACGCGGCCCAGACGCTGCGGCAGCTGGCGATCCGCGGCGCGGTGCCAGGCGTTGAGGTCCGCGACTGGCCGTCGTACAAGGCGCGCGGGGTGGTCGAGGGCTTCTACGGCACGCCGTGGTCGAACGCCGCCCGCGCGGACCAGTTCGACTTCGACGGCCGGCACAAGCTGAACACGTACGTCTACACCCCGAAGGACGACCCCTACCTGCGGGCCCGCTGGCGCGACCAATACCCGCCGGATCAGTTGGCGCAGCTCAAGACCCTGGTCGATCGGGCGGTCGCCAACCACGTCGACTTCACCTACGCCGTCTCCCCCGGTCTGTCGGTCTGCTACAGCTCGGCGGCCGACGAGCAGGCCCTTGTCGCCAAGCTCCAGTCGCTGTGGGACGTCGGCGTGCGGACCTTCGCCGTGCCGCTGGACGACATCAGCTACACCAAGTGGAACTGTGACGAGGACCAGGCGCGGTTCGGCGACGGCGGGGCGGCGGCCGGTGCGGCGCAGTCGTTGCTGCTCAACGAGGTCCAGCACGACTTCATCGCCACCCACCCGGGCGCGGCCCGGCTGGAGATGGTGCCGACCGAGTACTCCGACGTGGCCTCGAGTCCGTACAAGGACACGCTGAAGGCGCAGCTCGATCCGTCGATCGTGGTGGAGTGGACCGGCGTCGGCGTGATCGCGACGACGATCAGGGCCGACCAGGTGGCGGCGGCGAAGGCGGCGTTCGGGCACGACATCCTGGTCTGGGACAACTATCCGGTCAACGACTACACCGCCAACCGGCTGCTGCTCGGCCCGTACACCGGCCGTCAGACCGGGCTGGCGTCGTCGCTGTACGGGATCACCGCCAACCCGATGATCCAGCCGGTCGCCTCGGACGTCGCGCTGTTCGGCGTCGCCGACTTCACCTGGAACGACCAGGCGTACGACCCGCAGCGGTCGTGGCAGGCCGGTCTGAACGAGCTGGCCGGGCCGGGTCTGGCCGGCCGGCAGGCCATGGACGCGTTCGCCGACCTCGAGCACTACTCGCTGCTCAACCCGACGCAGGCGCCGGTGCTGGCCGACCGGATCGCCGCGTTCTGGCCGTCGTGGGAGAACGGCGACAACACGGCCGCCGACCTTCTCGACACGTACCTGCGGGCGATCGAGAGCATCCCGACGGACCTGGCCAACGCCGCCTTCGTCACGGACGCCCGGCCGTGGGTGGACTCGGCCGGCACGTGGGGGCAGGCCACGCGGGCCGCGCTGCGCATGCTGGTCGACGAGCGGAACGGCCAGGGCGCGGCGGCCATGGCCGATCGGACGCAGGCCCAGTCGCTGGCGGCGAAGGCCGCGTCGTACCAGTACGTCGGGCTGAGCGGGTCGGTCAACGTCAGCGTCGGCGACGGGGTACTGGACAAGTTCGTCACGGACGCCCTGGCCGAGAACGATCGCTGGCTGGGCCTGGCCGGTCGGCGGCCGGCGGCCGACATCTCCCTGTCGGCGTACCTGGACCACACGGCGGTGAAGACGGTCGACGGGGACGACAGCAGCTACTTCTGGAGCAACCGGCCGCCGGCGGACGGCGATCATGTCGGCGTGGATCTCGGTGTGTCCCAAGCCGTCACGGCCGTGAACGTGACGATGTCCAAATCGGACAGTCCGGATGACTATCTGCACAGCGGGGTGCTGGAGTACTCCGGTGACGGCCGCGGCTGGCAGGCAGTGCAGGCGTTCGCCAACACGACCACCGTGCACGCCGATCTGCCGGCCGGCACGGTTGCGCGTTACGTCCGGCTGCGCGCGACCGGGACGCAGACGAACTGGGTCGTGGTGCGGGAGTTCTCCGTGACCGGGCCGGGCATCGGTCCGCTGCCGGTCACCGGAACGCCCACCGGTTCGAACCTGGCCGCCGCTGCGGACGGCAATGCGGACACCGCGTATGTCGCCGGCTCCTCCCCGCATCCGGTGACTCGTTGGTCGTCGGTCTGCCGGGCGGCCGAGCGTTGAGCTCGGTCGAGGTGGTCGGTCACGGCTCCGGCACCGTGCAGGTGCACGAGGCGAACGGCTGGCACAGCATCGGTGCGCTGGCCGACGGCTATACCGACCTGCCAGCGCACCACGCCGATGCGGACTCGATCCGTCTACTGTGGACGCCGCACAGCGCCCCGCCGTCGGTCTCCGAAGTGGTGCCGAGATACGCGGATACGGGTGTCGCGGTGAATCCGGTGCCGTTGGAGCTGGACGTGCAGGTCGGTATCCCGGGGACGCTGTCCGTCCACCTGAGCAGTTTCGGCGTCGCTGACCAGCACGGCCTGCTGGTCGCGACGCCGCCGCGCGGAGTGCGCGTCACGCCGATGGCCAACCTGGTGTCCGTGCCGCGCGGCGCGCAGCCGAGCCGCAACCTGACCGTGACGAGCTTATCCGTTGGCACCTACGAGGTGCCGATCGCCTTCGGCGCACGAAAGTCCACTGTGGTCGTTCACGTGCACCCCAAGACCGCCGCCACCAACGTCGCCCTGACCTCCGCCGCGACGGCGTCCAGCACCGAGGCCGATCTGCCGCAGTTCACCCCGGATCACGCCATCGACGGCAACACAAGCACCCGTTGGTCCTCGAACTACACCGACGGCGAGTGGCTCCAGGTTCAGCTCGCCCAGACCCAACACGTCGGCAAAGTCGTGGTGCAGTGGGAGCTCGCGCACGCCAACGCCTACCAGATCCAGACCTCGCCCGATGGCACCACCTGGACCACGGCCGCCACTGTCGCCGACAGCCAGGGCGGCACCGAAACCGTGTGGCTGGAACAGAACGGCGTGCGCTTCCTCCGCATGCAGGGCGTCAGCCGCTCGACCCGCTTCGGCTATTCGATCTTCGAGTTCCAGGTGTACCCGGTCGTCTGAGCCGAACCGTCGCGACCAGACCGCCGCCGGGGCGCGGCGTGAGGTCGAGGGTGCCGTCGTGGGCCCGGACGATGCTGTGCACGATGGCCAGCCCGAGGCCGACACCGGCGTGTTCATCGGCGCGGATCCGTTCCGTGCCACGGCGGAAAGGTTCCGTCAGGGTGGGCAGGAGCTCGGACGGCAACCGGGGCCCGGTGTTCTCCACGCGCAACACGCCCGCATCGGGCCCTGATTCGGTGTGAATGGTGACCGTGCCGCCGTCCTGGTTGTGCACGATGGCGTTCTGCACGAGGTTCGTGACCATGCGCAGGATCAGCGCTTCGGAGCCGAGAGCCGGCGTGGCCTCACCGCTGACGTCCACGGTGATGCTGAACTGGTCGGCCAGCGGCAACAGGGTTTCCACGACGTCCTCGGCGATGAGCGAGAGGTCGACGGGTTCGCGGGCGAAACCGCGCCGGTCGGCCCGGCTGAGCAGCAGCAGGGCCTCGGTCAGGTCGATAGCCCGTGTGTTGACGGTATGCAGCCGCTCGATCAGCTCCGCACGGTCGTACGTGGGGTCGTTGCGGGCGACGTCGAGCAGGGTCCGGGAAATCGCCAGCGGCGTACGGAGTTCATGCGAGGCGTTGGCGGCGAACCGCTGCTGCTCGGCGACCTGCGATTCGAGCTGGTCCAGCATGGTGTCGAACACGTCGGCCAGTTCCCGGAACTCGTCTCGGCGGCCGGCCAGGCGAATTCGGTGCGACAGCGAGCCCTGGGCGGCCAGCCGTGCGGCGTCGGCGATCCGCGTGACCGGCGCGAGCATCCGCCCGGCCAGGAACCAGCCGCCGACCAGGCCGAGCACGAGCAGGACGGCCATGGCGACAGCCGCGGCGCTGCCGAAGATGCGGGAGAGCAGGTAGCGATTGGGCGAGATCCCGATGAGGCCCTTCGAGTTGTCCGGCACGTACCGCAGCAGGTACAGCCACACCACGGCCAACAGCACCGCGCCCGTCACGAAGACCACCGCGGCGTAACTGATCGTGAGTCGCAGCCGGGCGCTGAGCCCGGGACGCCTATCCATGCGTGTCGATCCGGTAGCCGACACCGGGCACGGTGGCGATCAGCCACGGCTCGCCAAGTCGCTTGCGCAAAGCGGAAACCGTGATGCGGACGGCATTGGTGAACGGGTCGGCGTTCTCGTCCCAGGCCCGCGCCAGCAGCTCCTCGGCGCTGACCACCCCGCCTTCGGCGGCGACGAGAACCTCCAGCACGGCGAACTGCTTGCGGGTCAACGCCACGTACCGGCCGTCCCGGAAAACCTCACGGCGGAAGGGATCCAGCCGCAGGCCGGCGAGCTCGCGCACCGGCGGCCGGACGTACCCGCGCCTACGGTCCAACGCCCGCAGCCGCATCACCAGCTCGCGCAGGTCGAACGGCTTGGTGAGATAGTCGTCGGCGCCCAGCTCGAAGCCCGATGCCTTGTCGTCGATGCGATCGGCCGCGGTGAGCATGAGGATCGGCATGCCGCTGCCCGACGCGACGATGCGCCGGGCGATCTCGTCGCCGGACGGGCCGGGGATGTCGCGGTCGAGGACGGCGAGGTCGTAGGTGTTGACGCCGAGCAGTTCCAGGGCGGTGTCGCCGTCGCCCGCGATGTCGGCGGCGATCGCCTCCAGCCGCAGGCCGTCACGAACGGCCTCGGCCAGAAACGGCTCGTCCTCCACGATCAACACGCGCATGTCAGCAGCCTAACGGCACCGGCACGCGCCACCAGTGCCGTGACGCCAGCGCGGCCAGCCCCGCGCCGGCGGTGTTGAGCAGCACATCGTCCACAGAGGACACTCGGTCCAGCTGGAAAACGTACTGGGCGGTCTCGATCAGCGTCGAGCACACCGCGGCCAGGGCCAGGATCCTCGGCACCGACGCCAACGCCGGGAACCGCAGCGGCGCGAACAACCCTAGCGCCGCTAGCACCAGCAGGTTGCCGACGATCTGGACGGTCGCCGACGCCGGGCCGTGTGCGATGATCGCCGACAGATCCCTGAACGGCACCAGGCTCACCCGGGCGGGTTCAGTGCCCGGGCCGCCGGGAAGCAGCGTGATCCAGACCGGGAACAGCGTCCCGTAGACCATGCCGACATCGGCCAGCGCCGTACGCCACGACCTCCGCCACCAGGCCAGCGCCACCACCGCCAGCACGGCCACAGGTAACGCCACCACCGTTAGCGCCACCACACCCGTGAACGTCTCGAACCAGTCGTGCCAGTCCTTGAGCACGTCAGCCCCGTCCCAGCACGGCCTGCGTCTCACGCGCGATCATGTCCTGGAGCGGGAAGTCGTCACGGTTGCCGAGGATGACGCCGACCCAGCCGCTGTCGGCGTAGATGCGCCAGTTGGCGCCGCTGCCGGGATTGCCACCGGCCCGCTCGTACACCCACTGCCCGTTGACGATCCCGACCGGCAGCCCGTACGCACCGAACGAGGCGTCGGCCGACGCCACCGCGCGGAAACCGCCGCCCTGCGGCACGTGCGGGATCTTGGCCCCCGTGAACAGGTCGGCGTAGGGCTTGCTCAGCAGCGTGCCGTCGCCCAGCGCCCGCGCGAACCGGACCAGGTCCGGCGCGGTGGCGAAACCACCGTCGCCCGGGGCGTCGATGAAGGCGCGGCCCGGGTTCTTGCCCAGGCTGAGCGGGCTCGAGCAGTCCTGGTCCAGGTTGCGGACCGCGTCCACCCGGCCGCCGCCGGCCACCGTCATGTACGCGTGCGCGATGTGCGGATCGGTCAGCCACTGCGGCCGGGTGTAGAAGCCCGTGCCGGTCATGCCCGCGCGCCGGAAGATGTTCTGCTCGACGTAGTCCCAGTACGACATGCCGCTGACCACCTCGACGATCTCCGCCGGGATCGCCACCTCGGCGCCGGAGTGGTCGGTCGGCGTGCCGGGCGGGGCCACCGCCTTGGACGACCGGGCCCACTGCCGGTTGTACGCCCGCACCTCGTCCCGGCTGGTGAAGATCCGGTGCACGTCCTCGTCCGGCGTGTCGAGGCCGGAAGTGCCGGACAGCAGGTGGTGCAGCGTCACCCGGTCGGCGATCTCCGGCGCGAAGCCGGACAGGTGCGTGCCGACCGTGTCGAACAGGTGCAGCCTGCCCTGCTGCGCCAGCTGGAGAATCGCCACCGGTCCGAACGGCTTGCCGGCCGAGCTGAGGTTGAACGCGATGCCCTCGTGGTTGGGGATGCCCCGTTCCCGGTCGGCCAGGCCGTAGCTGCGGGACAGCACCGTCCGTCCGTTGTGCGCCAGCATCACCACGCCGGAGAACTCGTCCCGCGCGGCCAGATCCGCCACGTACCGGTCGTATGCCCCGCCCGGTCGGCAGCCCGGCGGCGTGTCATCGGCATTGGCCGGCGGCGCGCCGATCAGCGGCGCCGCCACCGCGCCGGCCGCCGCCAGGCCGAGCAGTGTCCGTCGGTCGATACCCCGTGCCGAGTCCATGGTCCCCCCAAGATCGGATGTGCCGGGTCCTCACCCAACCGGTGCCGCTGTTGCCGGGGCGTATGCGATTTTCGATATGCCCGCGATACACCGGCGGTAGGTTCGCCGGGTGCAGTCCACAGCGGTGATGCGGATCAGCTGGCTCTGCCTGGCCGTGGTCGGCGTCGGCATCCTGGGCTTCGGCCTGGTGGTGATCGTCGCCCCGCCGGCCAGTGACGCCCAGCTCTACCGGGCCGACGGGCTCGCCTCGGTCGGCCTGGGGCTGTTCGGGCTGCTGCTGACGGTTGTCCCGTTCCGGCGGCGCGAGCGGTGGGCCTGGTGGGTGCTCTGGTTCTACCCGATCCTGTGGCTGGCCCACCTGGTGTTCGCCCTGCCACCGGGCACCGATCACGTGCACCAGGTGGTGTTCATCGTGCTCTCGCTGGTCGGCCTGCTGCTGCCGGCCCGGGAGTTCTTGCGGTGACGCTAGCGTTGCTAGGTTTTCTGCTGCCGCTAGCCCTCGACTCGTTTGCCGTGGCCGCGGCGGTCGGGGCCGCCGGGAAGGTGACGGCAGCCGCCCGATGGCGGATCACGGCGCTGTTCGTGCTGTTCGAGGCGGGAATGCCGCTGCTCGGGCTGGCGCTCGGTGCGCCGCTGGCGTCGGCGATCGGTCCGGTGGCCAACTACGTCGCCGCCGCCGCGGTGGTCGCGGTCGGCCTGTGGATGCTGCTGCATGACGACGATGAGCAGGCCGAGCGGTTGGCCAGTGCGCGTGGTGCGGCGCTGCTCGGGCTGGGCGTCAGCATCAGCCTGGACGAGCTGGCCATCGGCTTCGGCCTCGGCCTGGCCCACCTGCCGCTCGTGCCGGTGATCGTCGGCATCGCCGCGCAGGCGCTCATCGCCACGCAGCTCGGCCTGTGGCTCGGAGCCCGCATCGCCGAACGGTTCCGCGAGGCAGCCGAACGCCTGGCCGGCGTCGTGCTGATCGTGCTGGGCGTGGTGCTGGCCGTGGAACAGCTGCTCAATTCGTGACGACTCGGCGGATCACCGTGATCGGGCCGATGGCGTCGATCGGGCTCACCTTGATCGGCTCGCCGAAGGTCGCCGCCTGCACGGCCTGGTTGTGGTCCAACGCGATCGCCACGTGCTGCACCGGCTGGTAGAAGTAGATCAGGTCGCCGGCCTTCACGTCGGCCCGCGACACCTGCACACCGACCTGCGCCTGGTCGGCCGCGACGCGAGGCAGCGCGATCCCGGCGGCGCGGTAGGCGGCCTGCACCAGACCCGAGCAGTCGTAGGCGATCGGCCCGGTGCCACCCCACTCGTACGGCTTGCCCAGCTGGGCGATGGCGAACCGCAGCGCCACGCCGACCGCGCCGGGCGGCGTCATCACGTTCGGGGCGGTGACGCCGGACTGCAACATGGCGACCTCGTCCGCCGGCAGCGCGTCGAGCGCCGCCCGCACCTGCGAGACCCGCTTCTGCAGATCAGAGCGCTGGTTGCCGACCTGAGCCTCGATCGCCGTCGCCGCCGCGGCGGCCTTGCTCGCGGCGTCCTGCTGCTTCTGGGCTTCCTCGCGGGCTTTGGACGTCTGCGCGAGGGCTTGAGCCGATGCCGCCGCAACCGCGTCATCAGCATCGTGAGCAAGTCCGACGGCGATCGACGCCGACGTGAAGGCGTCGGCGCTGGAGCTGTTCAACACCGCCGCCACGCTGTTGGCCGGCACCAGCGACCGGAGCAACTCAGCCCGGTGCCGGCGATCGGCCACCACGCCGTCGGCCTGCTGCTGCGCCTGCTTCCAGCTCTTGTCCGCCGCCTGGAACGCCGCATCCGCCGTGGCCGCCTGCTCGCGCAGCCCCTGCGCCTTCTCCTGGGCCTTGAGCAACTGCTCGTTGACCTTCTCGGCCTGGCGGCTCAGATCCACGTAACGGCCGATCAGGCCGGCCACCGTGGTCGGCGGGTCGTCGGCCTGCGCCACACCGGTCGACACCAGCGCCGTCACCGCCACCATTGCGCAGGTCGCGCACAGCTTTCGCATGATCCCCCTGACGACAGCTCCTCCGGTTCGACCCTACCGAAAACCGGGGTGGCGGCGGCAGCCTTCGGTGATCTCGGCGGGGTACACCGGATCGCCCGTTCGGACGCCCTTTCGAACCGGGCTGAACCGGGGCCCACCTTGTCGCGTATCGACGTCAGGATGCCTGAAGGGGGTGTGCCGCGCAGATGAGCGGGCCGATCACCGTCACTCTGAGTTACCAGGTGCGTCGCGGACGAGCGAGCCAGTTCTCCGCCGCGGCGACGGCGCTGCTCGGCGCGGCCGCGCAGCAGCCGGGCTACCTCGGCGCCGGGATCACCGGTGTCGCGGCGGGCGGACGGGAGTGGCAGCTCTTCTACCGGTTCGAGGACCAGCACGACCTGGACGAGTGGGAACGGTCGCACGCCTTCACCCGCTTCTTCGAGTACGTCGAGAAGTTCGCCAGCCGCGGCGACGTGCACAAGACCGTCGGCAGCGAGCTGTGGCCGGTCGACCGGCCGGCGACGGAGCCGGCCCCGGCCCCCAAGGCCCAGAAGCTCAACCGGCAGCAGATGGCCCACCTCGAGACCAGCGTGATGACCGCGGCCGAGCTGGCCGCCCGGGTGGAGGCGCTGCGGGCCGCCGAGGCCGGCCAGCAGCGGTCCGGCGCACATCAGCGGCCGGAAGTCGAGCCGGCGCAGCACCATGAGCAGCCCCAGTACGAGGCGGCCCACTATGAGGCACCCCAGTACGAAGCGGCCCAGTACGAGCGGGCGCCGGCCGAGCGGAGACCGGAGCGCGCTCCCGTCGAGCAGCCCCCGGCCGAGCGCATTCCCGAGCGGATCCAGCAGGTGTCGGGCCAGCACCAACGCCCCCGGATGGAACCGCAGCACGTCGAGCCGGCTCATCTTGAGACCACCGTCTTGGGCGCAGCTGAGCTGGCCGCGCGGATGGAGGCGTGGCGGACCAATCCGCCGTCGGGCCAGCATGTCCGGCCCCAGCCGCCGCACGTCGAACAGCCCCGTCCCACGCCGCCGCGCGCCGAGCCGGCGCACCTCGAGACCACCAAGATGAGCGCCGCCGAGCTGGCCGCCCGTCGGGATGCCATGCGCGCCATGGACAACGCCCAGCCGGCGTCCGGCCAGTACGAACGACCCCGTGCCGAGCAGTCCCGCCCCATGCCGTCCCGGACCGAGCGCCCGCAGTACGAGCAGCGGCCGCAGGCTGATCAGCGTCCGGTCGACCGCTCCCAGCGGGCGTCGTCCCAGTGGGCCGAGGACCAGTGGGACTCCGAGTTCCGTGAGCTGGTGGCCCGGGAATCGGGTTGGGGGGCGGTGCAGAACTTGCAGGCCCCGGTGCCGCACTCGCAGCCGATCTCCCGGATCGACGTGGCCCAGTGGGAGGCGGCGCAGCAGAAGATCGCTCAGGAGGAGGCCGCCCAGCGCGAGATGGCCCGGCGGGACGCCTTCCACCGTGACGTCGCCGCACGGGAAGCGGCGCAGCGGGAGCAGGCCCAGCGTGAGGCCGCGCAGCTCGAGGCCGACCAGTGGGAAGCCGCCCAGCGTGAGGAGGCGGCCCAGTTCGCCGCCCAGCAGGAGGCCGCCGCGCTCCAGGAAGCCGCCGAACGCGAGGCCGCCGAGCGTGAAGCGGCGTTGTTCGAGGCCGCCGAGCGGGCCGCCGGCAACCACGAGCCCGCCCCCGAGCCCGAGTGGCGGCAGCCCGGCCTGCGGGTCGTCGGCCGGGACGAGCGCGAGCCCAGCCGCCGTTGGTGGGGCCGCAAGTCCCGCCGCGAGGACGCGGAGCCGGTCGCCAACGGCGAGCATCCCGCCGAGCAGACCCTGTCCCCCGCGGCGACCCGCGAGCTCTTCGGCGACCCCGAGGTGCCGCGCACCGACCGTGATCCCCTCGCCATCGCCAAGGGCCGCCGCCAGCGGGGTGAGCGGCGCGGGTTACGGTGGCCTTCATGGGCAAGCGTCTCGCTCGTGAGCTGTACGAGCCGGAGCTGTTCCGGCTGCAAGCCGAGCTGGTCAAGCTCCAGGAATGGGTCCGCGCCGAGAAGGCCCGCGTGGCCGTGATCTTCGAAGGTCGGGACGCGGCCGGCAAGGGCGGCGCGATCAAGCGGGTCAGCGAGTACCTCAATCCCCGCGTCGTGCGGATCGCCGCGCTGCCGGCGCCGACCGAGCGGGAGCGCACCCAGTTCTACTTCCAGCGCTACACCGCGCACCTGCCGGCCGGCGGCGAGATCGTGCTGTTCGACCGGTCCTGGTACAACCGGGCCGGCGTCGAGCACGTGATGGGCTTCTGCACGCCCCACGAGTACCACCGCTTCCTGCACCAGTGCCCCATCTTCGAGCGGCTGCTCGTCGAGGACGGTCTGCTGCTGCGCAAGTACTGGTTCTCGGTGTCCCAGAAGGAACAGCAGAAGCGTTTCCGCTCGCGGCTGGACGACCCGATGCGCCGGTGGAAGCTGTCCCCGATGGACGCCGAGTCCATCACCCGCTGGGAGGACTACTCCCGGGCCAAGGACGAGATGTTCGTGCACACCGACATCCCCGAGGCGCCGTGGCACGTCGTGGACAGCGAGGACAAACGCCGGGCCCGCATCAACATGATCGCCCACCTGCTGTCGTCGATCCCGTACCACGACGTGCGCCAGCAGCCGGTGCACCTGCCGGACCGTCCGGAGTCCCACGGCTACGTCCGGCCGCCCATGTCCATCCAGAACTTCGTCCCCGACCACGCCGCCACGTTGGAGAAGCACTGACGTCTCGGGGAGGCGGCCGCCGCCTCCCCGAGGCGTTCGGATCAGCTACAGCTCGGGTCGCCGGACTGGGCCGGCACCGAGATCGCGTCCCACGCCGCCTTGACGGTGTTGAACTCGGTGCAGCTACCCGGGAACAGGCTCTTGGCCGCGGTCAGCGTCCACGTCCGGTACTTCAGGTAGGAGCTGCCGGACGTCTTGAGCAGCATCGCGTTGTAGAAGATCTTCAGCGCGCTCTGCACGCCGAGACCGGTGACATTGCTGTTGTTGCAGGTCGGGCTGGTGGGCTGGCCGTTGGTCGGCTTGTTGCCCTCGGCCAGCAGGAAGAACCAGTGGTTGCCGGGCCCCGCGGCGGAGTGCACCTCGGTGTTGGGGATGGAGCTGTCGTAGCAGTTCTTGTCGCCCAGCTGCGACGGGTCGTACATGTTGCGGATCGGGCCGGAGCCGACCAGGTCGACCTGGTTGCCCACGAGGAAGTCCGGCACGGCGTACGGCGCGGGCTCGTTGGCGAACCACTCGGTCGACGCGCCGAAGACGTCGGCCACGAACTCCTGGGTGCCGTTGCCGGAGATGCCGCCGGGCGTGTGGTCGTCGATGCCGTGGCCGTGCTCGTGCGCGATCACGTCGATGGACGGGATCCACTGGCCGGCCTGGTTGTGGCCGATCTGCACCTGGCTGCCGTCGTAGTAGGCGTTCTCGTCGTCGAGGCCGACGCGGATCGGCCAGCCGCCGCCCTCGCCGTCGAAGCTGTTGCGCCCCAGCCACTGCGTCAGCATCTTGTTCTCGGCCTGGATGCTGTACATGGCGTCGACGCAGCCGGTCTCCTTGTCGGTCGCGTCGCCGTTGCCCCAGCTGTCGGTGGACTTGGTGAACGTGGTGTTGGTGTCGGCGTCCTGGCAGCTGACGTTGGTCAGGTTCGGGTCGGTCAGCGAGTAGCCGCCGTCGGCCTGGCTGGTGTCGATGTGCAGCGGCTCAGGCCCGTTCCACTTGCCCTGGCCGTCGCCGTAGAGCACGTGCTCCTGGGTGTGCAGCACCTTGCCGCTGGTGGCGTCCACGACGACGTCGAGCTTGCTCGGGCCCTCGGCGTTGCGGCCGATGACCGTGCTCTGCCAGGCCAGCGCGGGCGTGCCCAGGGCGTAGGCGACGAGCCGAGCGGCGCTCACACTGTCCACCTTGGGCACCTGCGTGCGGGCCACGGCCTCGGCCTGCTTGGCGGTCAGCTTGGGCGTGACGGAGGCCAGGTCGATGGTCTTGTCCTGGGCGACCGAGGTGCTCAGCACGTGGCCGGCGGAGTCGGTGGCAACGACGAAGTCGCCGCCGACCACCGGCAGGCCCTTGTAGGTGCGTTCGTACGGCACGTACTTGAGGCCGTTGGTCGAAGAGATCACCTTGTGCGCCACGAAACTGTCGTTGGCGCTGGCGTGCAGGGCGGCCGGGCGGGCGGCCACCAGGCTCTGGGCGGCGTCGGCGGCCAGCACGGCGGCCGGTTTCGCCTGGGGTTCGGACGGTCCGGGCAGGCCGTGTGCGGCGGCGGTGGTCGTCGCGGCAGCGGTCACCACCGCGGCGAGAAGGATGAGTGGTCGTCGCAAAGTCATCGGCGGGTGCTCCTCCGGGCAGGGGAAGGGGTCGGCCGTGATCAAGCGTTCACGTTCGGGTGAACAGCGGACAACCCGACGAAGGTCGTGAACTTCACGGAAATCCGAGCACACCGCGTAAAAGCG
The DNA here is from genome assembly GCF_028622115.1 of Kutzneria chonburiensis. NCBI lineage: Bacteria > Bacillati > Actinomycetota > Actinomycetes > Pseudonocardiales > Pseudonocardiaceae > Kutzneria > Kutzneria chonburiensis. The sequence goes on along the minus strand of NZ_CP097263.1, from coordinate 2,142,960 downwards.
ACACGAATCCTCACATTTGATTCTCAAACCTCCCGAGACCGAATCGTTACCTTGACTTCAAGCGCTTGAAGTTCCGCATGATGGGTCCATGGCAGTCGAGGCAGGTCCCTGGGCCACGATCCAGGAGGCGTCCCGGCGCAGCGGGCTCTCCGAGCCCACGCTGCGCTACTACGAGCAGATCGGCCTGATCGACCCGGTGCCGCGGGACGAGAGCAGCGGCCACCGGCGCTACAGCGCCGAGGCGGTGGAGCGCCTGGAAGCGTTGGCCTGCCTGCGTGGCGCGGGCATGGGTATCGGCGACATGCGCGTACATCTGGAGCTGCTGACCGAGGGCAATGCCGCCGCGGAGCAGCAGCAGGAGCTGTTCGAACGCCACGCCGCCCGCCTGGTCGCCGAGATCGACGGTCTCCGGCTGCGCCTCGACTACCTCACGTTGAAAGCCGAGCTGTGGGCCGCGCGGGCACGCGGCGACGAGCCGGCCGAGCAGGCGGCCATCGTCGCGCTGACCGCGCTCATCGCCCAGTTCTGAGAGGATTCACCTTGTCCACCAACGCTTCCCCGCTCGTGCTGGTCACCGGCGGCACGGGCTACGTCGCGGCGCACGCCATCGCGCAGTTGCTCGACGCCGGCTATCGGGTCCGCACGACTGTGCGGAGCCCGAAGGCAGACCTGCCGGACGTCGAGGTCGTCCAAGCCGATCTGTCAGCCGACGACGGTTGGGCCGCCGCGCACCACGGCGTCCAGTACGTGCTGCACACCGCCTCGCCATTCCCGCCCGGCAGCCCGAAGCACGACGACGACGTGATCGCCCCGGCGGTCGGCGGCACGCTCCGCGTGCTCGCGGCGGCGCGGGCCGCCGGCGTTGAGCGAGTAGTACTCACGTCCTCGTTCGCCGCTGTCGGTTACGGCGCGATCCCCCAGTCCCGCTACACCGAAGACGACTGGACCGACCCCGGCGACCCGAACACCGCCTACATCCGGTCCAAGGCCATCGCCGAGCGAGCGGCGTGGGACGACGTGGCCGCGCACGGCGGCCCCGAGCTGTCGGTGATCAACCCGGTGGGGATCTTCGGACCGCCGCTGAACAGCCGGGTCAACTCCTCGGTCGGGATCGTCAAGGCGATGCTGGACGGGCAGATGCCGTTCGCGCTGCCGACACGCTTTGGCGTCGTCGACGTCCGCGATGTCGCTGACCTGCACCTTCGCGCCATGACCAGCCCGGCGGCGGCCGGCCGCCGCTACCTCGCGGTCAGCGGCGAGACGATCAGCTTCCTCGACCTGGCCACCATGCTCCGCGATCACTTCGGCGACGCGGCCGCCAACGTCCCGACCGTCGAGCTCACCGAAGCCGAGGTGCGGGCCAATCCCGCGCTGCGGGACGCTCTCACACAGCTCGGACGCCGTCCGGTGATCAGCGCCGACCGCGCCCGCACCGAGCTCGGCTGGCAGCCCCGTCCCGTGCGCACCACGATCGTGGAGACTGCCGAGGCGCTGCTCAAGGCGCACAATGAGGCATGGACCTGACCAACGTCCAGCAAACCGCGCTGATGACGATGTACGGCAAGGCGTTGGACGCGCGGGCCGACGACCCGATCCTCGGCGACACCATGGCCGACGCAGCCGTGCACAAGATGGACTTCGACTTCAGCACTCTGAAGTTGCCCAAGGGCGGTCAGATCAGCCTGCCGGTGCGGGCCAAGCAGCTCGACGGCTGGACGCGGGAGTTCCTGGCCGCGCACCGCGACGCCGTCGTCCTGCACCTCGGGTGCGGGCTGGACACCCGCGTCCATCGGGTCGATCCGGGGCCGGACGTGCGCTGGTACGACGTCGACCAGCCCGAGATCATCGCGCTGCGCCGGGAACTCTACCCGTCGCGGGCCGGCTACGAGCTGGTCAGCCGGTCGATCACCGAGCCCGGCTGGGTCGAGGAGCTGGCCGCCGAGCGGCCGGTCCTGGTGGTCGGCGAGGGGCTGGTGATGCACGTGCCGACCGCCGAGGACGTCGCCCTGTTCCGGCGGATCATGGGCGCGTTTCCCAGTGGGCAGTTCATCTTCGACGTCTACGCCGCGTCGACCGCGAAGGTCGTCACCCTGGCCTCGAAGCTCGGCCGCACGCCGGTCCAGCTGCACACCGGCCTGCCGCAGGCGCTGCGGGCCGAGCTGCCCGAGCTCAAGCTCACCGACTCGGTGCCGTTCCTGACACTGCCCGAACTCGTGTCCCGGATGAGCGGCAACCTGTTCGGGCGGCTGTACTTCCGCGCGATCGAGGCCGGCTGGACGCGGGACTCGATCCTGCACCTGCGCTATCGGTTCGGCTAGGACCGGGAACCGCCGAATGGCAGCCCGACACGTGGTGCATTCGTGCCCGGTGAAATTACGCAGCCTGCCGAGTCCGAATGGCGATAGGGTCGCTGTGACGAACGGGGCAGGTGAACACCGTTGCCGGAACAGCAGCCGCCGAACACGGCGGCGGCCGCCGCGGAATGCGCAAGGGGCCAGTTCGAGAGTCTCACCGGTCACGAGAAAAGTTCCGTGACCGGATTGAAGCCGCGCCCGGAAGGCGGTTGGTCGGTACTGCTCGACGTGGTCGAACTGGCGCGAATTCCGGCATCGACCAGCGTGATGGCGACCTATCGCGTCGACATCGACGGGGCCGGCGCGCTGTGCGGGTACGAGCGGCTGCGCCGGTACACGAGAGGAGCGACCGACGGGTGACCGACGAGCTGGCGGCCCGGCCCAGAGCGTCACTGGCCGGGGCATCACTGGCCGACGTGCTGGAACGGGTGCTGGACAAGGGCGTCGTGATCGTCGGCGACATCTCGGTGAGCGTCGTCGACGTCGAGCTGCTGACGCTGCGGGTGCGGCTGTTCATCGCGTCCGCGCAGACCGCGCAGGAAATGGGCATGGACTGGTGGACCAATGATCCGTTCTTCTCCCCGGCCGACGCGAACTGCCCGCCGAGCATTCGCCGTGAGACCGCCGTATACGCCTATGCGATGACGTCGCCGACAACACCGGCACCGCCACTTCGCATCCTGACGGAGGGGCAACTTTCCCTCGTCGTGACGGACACAAATCCGGCAGAATTCACCGATCCGGCGATGCTTCGACTCGTTCGACGGCATCACGATGTCGTCCATGCGTTATTCCAGCATGCAACCGTGCTGCCGCTGCGTTTCGGCACGCTATTCGCGCACGATGACGCGGCCCGGGAAATGCTGCGGCGCTGTCACGACGAAGCCGTTGCCATGCTGACCGCCTTCGCGGACCACCGGGAGTGGGGCGTTCGGGTCCGTCGGCCCGGCGGGGCGCCGGCGCAGGGCCTCAGCGGCACCGAGTACCTGGCCATGCGGCGGCGTGAGCGCGACGGCGTCCACCTTCATCAACGCCTGGTCCGGCACGCCAGCCGGGGCACCATCCGCCGCGGCGACCTCCGGCTCGACGCGGTCTATCTCGTGCCCAGGATCGGTGAGAAGGCGTTCCTGGCCGAGGTTGGGCGGATCGAAGGCGAGGTCGACACCACCGGGCCGTGGCCGCCGTACTCCTTCAGCGAGCTGCGGACGGCGGCCGGATGACCGCCGACGACCTGGTGGACCTGCTGGACCGGGCGATCGCCGGCGGCGTGGTGATCCACGGCGACGTGCTGATCTCGCTGGCCGGCGTCGACCTGATCCGGCTGGATCTGCGCGCCCTGCTCGCCGCCGTGGACACCGTGGAGCTCACGTGACGACGCCGCCGCGCACGTTCGCCGTGGATGCCGGCCGCGGGCTCGGCGGGCTGGTCGTGGCCGTGCTGGACATCCTGCGCGAGCTGATCGAACGGCAGGTGCTGCGCCGCATCGACGCCGGCACGCTCACCGCCGACGAGATCGAGCGGCTCGGCGTCGCACTGATCGACCTCGACCGGCAGTTCCGCGAGCTGCGCACCCTCTTCGACGACGGAGGAACCGCGTGACCACCATGATCCAACGGCCCGGCGGCGGGTCCACCAGCCTGGCCGACGTGCTGGACATCGTGCTGGACAAGGGCATCGTCATCGACGCGTTCGTGCGGGTCTCGGTGATCGGCATCGAGCTGCTGACCATCGAGGCCCGCATCGTGATCGCCAGCGTCGACACGTACATCCGTTACGTGGAGGCGATGCAGCAGCTTGGCGCGCTGCCTCGCCGCGCAACCCCGCCGGCCCTCACCACCCCCGTGGCGCCGCCGGTCGCGGTGTACCCGCAGCAGTCCACCCCGATGGAGACCACGTGACCCTCCTGCTGTACGGAATCGTCCGCGCCGATCACCGGCTCCCGGCCGGGCTGCGGGCCGTCGTACGGGACGATCTCGCCGTGGTCGTGTCGGATCTCGGCGCGGCCGAGCCGACCGCCGAGGACGCGAGGTCGCATTTGGACGTCCTCTGTGGACTGATCGAGACCGGGCCGGTGCTGCCGCTGCGGTTCGCCAGCACGGCCGCTGACGACGATTCCGTGCGGGACAACGCGGTGATCGCCGATCCCGCGGCCGTCCGGCACGAACTCGATCGGTTGACCGGGATGGCCGAGGTGCACGTGCAGCTGACGTTCGACGAGACCACGGTGCTGAACGCGTTGCTGGCCGAGGATCCGGCCCTGGCCCGCGCGGTCGTCGGCTTCGATGCCACGGTCGAGCGCGGCCGGCGCATTGCCGACCGGGTCGACGCCTGGACCGCACGACAGGCCGACGCCTTGCTCCGGCCCATCGCCGACGACCTGGTTCGGTTGGCGGACAACGACAACGGCGAGCAGCGCTGGGCACTGCTCGTCCGCCACGACGAACTGGACCGGCTGGCTGACGCGATCGGCGCGCTGCCGGTCACCGCCGGCGCGATCGGACCGCTGCCGCCGTACAACTTCGTGTCGCTCCCGGTGAAACCCGTGTCCCGCTGGGGGTTCTAGGACGCCTCGGCACGTTTCACGGCCGAGGCCAGCTCGTCGCGGTTCATCTTCGACCGGCCCTTGATGCCGAGCTCGCGGGCCGCGTCGTCCAGCTCGGACTTGGTCCGCTTGCGCGTGCCCTCGACGCTGCGGCGCAGCGCCGTCAGCAGGTCGGTGGCGCCGGTCGGCTCCGGCGGCTCGGCCTCGACGACGATCTCCTTGCCCTTGCGCTTGTCCTCGATCAGCTTGCGCACCTTGCGGGTGTAGGTGTCGCGGAAGTCGCGGGGCTGCCACGGCATGGTCATGGACTCGATCAGCTGCGCGGCCATCTTGAGCTCGTTGGCGTGCGGACGGCTGCCGGCCGGGATGGTGTCCAGCATGTCGCGCGGATCGCGGATCTCGTCGGCGTAGTAGAGCGTGTCGAGCGCCAGCACGCCGTCGTCGGCGCGGATGTCGGTGAGATACTGCTTGCCCCGCATGACGAACGAGGCGATGCCCACCCGGTTGGCCTTGGCCAGCGCGGCCGTCAGCAGCGCGTACGGCCGGCCGTACTCCTCCTTGGCCGGCGCCAGCCAGTAGGTCTTCTGGAAGTGGATCGGGTCGATCTCGTCCAGGTCGACGAAGCCGGTGATCTCGATCGACTTGGACCGCCCCGGCGCGATCGCGGCCAGCTCGTCCGGTTCGACCAGCACGTACTCGCCGTCGCCGACCTCGTGCCCGCGCACGATGTCGTCGTACGGCACCTCCTTGCCGGTCCGCTCGTTGACGCGCTGGTAGCGGATCCGGTCCGAGGTGCCGCGCTCGAACTGGTTGAAGTGCACGGTGTGGTCCTCGGTCGCGCTGTACAGCGCGACCGGGATCGTCACCAGCCCGAAGCTGATGGAACCGCTCCAGATCGGCCGGGCCATCACGCGTCCCGGTTGGTCGTGGTCATGCCGCTCGGATTCCCGCCGGCGACCGCGACAAAACCCTCAGTCCAGGCCCGTACGGCCCTCGGCCCAGTACGCCTTGCCCTTGATCTCGCCCGGCCGGCGCGGCCAGTTCCGCGAGTCCCGACGAACCGCGTGCACCGTGGCGGCGTCGCCCGTGACGACCAGGTCGAACGGCTCGTCCGGCAGCGCCTCGCGCACGTGGTCCAGCACGTTCGTCCTGGGCACGACGACCGACTTTTCGGCGAGCCCACGCGCCGCCAGCAGTGCTGAGACGGCCGCCGGGTCCGATGCCTCGAAGACGTGCTTGACCTGCGGCGTCACGACGGTCAGCGCGCAGGCCAGGGCGATGCTCGACTCGTCGCCGACGAACACCACGCGGTCCAGCCCCCGCAGGTCGATCGACTTGCGCGGCCCGAAGACCTCACACGTGTCCCCGACCCGCACGCCTCGGAACCAGTCGGCCGCCGGGCCGTCGCCGTGCGTGTAGGCGATCAGCTCGGTCGTGTCATCAACCCAGCTCACCGGGGTGTAGGCACGCATCTTCATGGTGCCGCGCTGTGTGCGGAGCTGCACCTTCATGCCCGGCACCCACTCGGTGCGGCGGAAGGCGTCGGCCCGCAGCTCGACGCGGACGAAGCCGGGCGCGCACGGCTCGACCGCCGTCACATCTGCGGCCTGCAGGAACGCGCCGCCGGCGAGGTCGGCCAGTCGTTCGGTGAAGGTAGGCACGGCATCCCCCGGTCGGTGTCGCTGCTCGCCGCTGACAGTACTGGTCCGGACCATGTCGCCGGCCAGGCGGTCCCCCTCCGTTTCGGCGCAGGTGGCGCGGGTAGTCGACGGGGCGTGACCAACCTCGAGGAGTGAGCACGATGCGAGTGGTAGTGGTCGGCGGGTCCGGCAACCTCGGCACCGCCCTGCTGCACGCGATCTCACGGACCGCCGACATCGACGCCGTGGGCGTGTCCCGCCGCGCGCCGGCCGTCGACCTGCCGTGGCACGAGATCGACATCTCCCGTCCGGACGCGGATGTGCTGCTCCGGGCCGCTTTCGAGGGCGCGGATGCCGTGGTCCACCTGGCGTGGCTGCTCCAGCCCAGCCATGACGTCGCCCGGCTGGCCCGGACCAATGTGGACGGTAGCCAGCGCGTGTTCGACGCCGCCGTCGCCGCCGGCGTGCCGCATCTGGTGTACATGTCCTCGGTCGGCACGTATTCGCCCGGCCCGACCGATCGCCCGGTGGACGAGTCGTGGCCGGTCGATGGCGTGCCGTCCTCCAGCTACAGCACCCACAAGGCTGCCGTGGAACGGATTCTCGATCTGACCGAGGTCGGCGATCCAGGCTTGACGGTCACTCGTTTCCGGCCTGGGCTGGTGCTCCAGCACGACGCCGCCAGCGAGATCCGGCGGTACTTCATCGGTGGCTTGGTCCCCAACCTCCTGTTCGACCTGGCCGCGCGCGGCCGGTTGCCCGTGTTGCCGTTGCCCAGCAGCCTCACGCTTCAGTTCGTGCACGCCAGCGATGTCGCCGACGCCGTCGTGCTGGCCCTGCGTTCACGTCTTCCCGGCGCGATCAACCTCGCCGCCGACCCGCCGATGACCCCGCGCCGGCTCGCGTCCCTGCTCGGGGCCGTGCACCTGCCCGCGCCGACCGGTACACTGCGGATGCTCGCCGCGTTGAGCTGGCGGCTCCGGCTCCAGCCGACCGAGCCCGGCTGGCTCGACCTCGCCGACTCGATTCCCGTGCTGGACACGACCCGGGCGACCGCCGAACTCGGTTGGCGGCCAAGGCATTCCGCTCAGGAGGCCGTCCTCGCGTTGCTGCGGGGCCTGGCCGAGAACGCCGACGCCGCGACTCCCCCGCTGGCCCACAGCACCCCATAACCCCCTTCGCCACATGCGCTTCCCACTTGGCGTCTGATGCCACATAGGAAGCGCATGTGGCGAAAGGGTGATGTCGCGTGGCGACTCCTGGGGAGGAGTCGCCACGCGACTTTCGCTCAGTGGAAGGTCAACGATGCGGAGTCGACGTTTTCCGTTGCCGGGCAAAGGCCGCCGCCGCCGCTCAGGGTCGCGGTGAAGGGGCCGCCGGTGTAGGACCGGCCGGTGCCCTGGCGGGCGTACGACACGTTGCTCACCTTGTAGGAGCAGGTGATGCCGAGCACCGTGCCGTTGACGTCCACCTCCGGCGCGGTCACCGTGCCGGCGGTGTCGTCGAAGGTCACCGTGGGGTCGTTGGTCAGGCTGGCCGTGATGCTGCCGGAACAGCTGGGGTGGACGGTGGTGTGGTCGATCGTCAGGGTGTTGGGGGCGACGTCGCTGGTGGTCGCGTTGGTCCAGGAGCAGCTCGAGCCGCCCACGGTGATGTTGCCGTCGACCTGGCCGGTGGCGGCGTAGGCGGGGACGGCCAGCAGCACGCTGCCGGCGACGGCGGACAGACCGACGAGAATGCGAGTCAGGGTCATGCGGTCCTCCTACTGCGATACACATCTGCGGCGGTTCGTCCGCCGCCGTGCACTCGCCAACTCCAGGAGGACCGGTTGAACGTGAAGATGATTCACAACCACCATGATGGCACGGGCCGGCCGGGTCCGACATGGATCGTCAAGAGTTAACCGGCCAGGCATAGCCGGCCGCGTATCGGGTAGCCCCGGCCATCTGTTGTCGAGCCGAGGAGCCAGCTGTGGGCGTTCGCCGGTGGATCGAGGGCTGGCCGGTGTACCGGCAACTGCACGGCGACGACCCGCTGGGCCGCGGCTCGGCGGTGAAGTCGCCGACGACGGAACGGCTGACGGCGCGGACTGCGACGGCGGACCGGGTGGTGAAGTCGGTTTGCCCGTATTGCGCGGTGGGCTGTGGCCAGAACGTGTACGTCAAGGACGAGAAGGTCGTGCAGATCGAGGGCAACCCGGACTCCCCGGTCAGCCGCGGTCGGCTCTGCCCGAAGGGCTCGGCCAGCCTCCAGCTCACCACCGGACGGTCGCGGCGGCACAAGGTGCTCTACCGGGCCCCGCATGCCGCCGACTGGCAGGAGATCCCGCTGGACCAGGCCATGGAGATGGTCGCCGACCGGGTGCTCAAGGCCCGCGCCGAAGGCTGGCAGGACGAGCAGGACGGCGTCCGCGTGGCCCGCACCATGGGGCTGGCCAGCCTGGGCGGCGCCACCCTGGACAACGAGGAGAACTACCTCATCAAGAAGCTGTTCACGGCACTGGGCGTGATCCAGGTGGAGAACCAGGCCCGGGTCTGCCACAGCGCCACGGTGGCCGGCCTCGGCACGTCCTTCGGCCGCGGCGGCGCGACGATGTTCCTCCAGGACCTCCAACACTCCGACTGCATCGTCATCCAGGGCTCGAACTTCGCCGAGGCGCACCCGGTCGGCTTCCAATGGGTGATGGAGGCCAAGGCCCGCGGGGCGAAGGTCATCCACGTCGACCCCCGGTTCAGCCGCACCAGCGCGCTGGCCGACCTGTACGTGCCGATCCGGCCGGGCACCGACATCGCCTTCCTCGGCGGCGTGATCAACCACGTGCTGAGCACGGACAAGTACTTCCACGACTACGTGGTCAACTACACCAACGCCGCCGCCATCGTGCGCGAGGACTTCCGCGACACCGAGGACCTCGACGGCCTCTTCTCCGGCTTCAACGCCGAGACCCGGCACTACGACTTCGACACCTGGCAGTACGAGGGCGTCGAGATGACCGCGGCCACCGGCGACCGGGACGAGGGCTACGAGCAGCACAGCAGCGGCGGATCGAGCCAGCACAAGGCCGGCAAGGCCGAGGGACGCGGCTCCGGCGGCGTGGGCCTCAGCGGCAGACCGCGGACCGACCCGACGCTGCGACACCCGCGCTGCGTGTTCCAGATCCTCAAGCGCCACTACGCCCGCTACACGCCGGAAATGGTGGCCGACATCTGTGGCACGCCGGTGGAGAAGTTCCAGGCGGTCTGCGACGTGCTGACCGAGAACTCCGGCCGGGACCGCACCAGCTCCTTCGCCTACGCCGTCGGCTGGACCCAGCACACCGTTGGCGCGCAGTACATCCGCACCGCGTCGATCCTGCAACTGCTGCTGGGCAACATCGGCCGTCCCGGCGGCGGCATCCAGGCGCTGCGCGGCCACGCCAGCATCCAGGGCTCCAGCGACATCCCGACCCTGTTCAACCTGCTGCCCGGCTACATCCCGATGCCGCACGCGCACGCCGACGAGTCGCTGGACGACTTCGTCGCGGCGGACGCGGCCGAGACCGGCTACTGGGCGTACATGCGGTCGTACCTGGTCAGCCTGCTCAAGGCCTGGTGGGGCGAGAAGGCCACCGCGGACAACGACTTCTGCTTCGACTACCTGCCCCGCATCACCGGCTCGCACGCCACCTACGACACCGTGCGGGAGCAGCTGGCCGGCCGCTGCAAGGGCTACTTCCTGATGGGAGAGAACCCGGCCGTCGGCTCGGCCAACGCGAAGATGCAGCGGCTGGGCATGGCCAAGCTGGACTGGTTGGTGGTACGGGACTTCTCGCTGATCGAGAGCGCCACCTGGTGGCAGGACGGCCCGGAGATCGAGTCCGGCGAGCTGCGCACCGCCGACATCGCCACCGAGGTGTTCTTCTTCCCGGCCGCCGCGCACACCGAGAAGTCCGGCACCTTCACCAACACCAACCGCTGGGTGCAGTGGCACGAGCAGGCCGTCGAGCCGGCCGGCGACGCCCGCAGCGACCTGTGGTTCATGTTCCACCTGGGCCGGCTCATCCGGGCCGAGCTGGCCGGCTCCACCGATCCCCGTGACCGGCCCGTGCTCGACCTGACCTGGGACTACCCGGTGGTCGGTGAGACCGCTGACCCGGACGCGGCGGCGGTGCTGGCCGAGATCAACGGCTTCGGGCCGGACGGCAAGCACCTGGGCTCGTACAAGGAGCTCAAGGACGACGGTTCGACGACGTGCGGCTGCTGGATCTACTGCGGCGTCTACGCCGACGGCGTCAACCAGGCGGCCCGCCACAAACCGGGCCAGGAGCAGGACTGGATCGCCGCGGAGTGGGCGTGGGCCTGGCCGGCCAACCGGCGCATCCTGTACAACCGCGCGTCGGCCGATCCGGACGGAAAGCCCTGGAGCGACAGGAAGAGCCTGGTCTGGTGGGACGGCGAGCAGTGGACCGGCCACGACGTGCCCGACTTCGACACCGACAAGTTGCCGGACTACGAGCCCGATGAGGACGCTCGCGGCTCGGATGCGTTGAGCGGCAAGGATCCGTTCATCATGCAGGGCGACGGCAAGGGCTGGCTGTACGCGCCGGCCGGGCTGGACGACGGCCCGCTGCCGACGCACTACGAGCCACAGGACTCCCCGTTCGCCAATGCCCTCTACGCGCAGCAGCGCGGTCCCAGCCGGCTGGTGTTCGACGGCGAGCACAACCGCTACCACCCCACCGGATCGCCGGTCTTCCCTTACGTGGTCACGACATATCGGCTGACCGAGCATTTCACCGCCGGTGGTATGACGCGCTGGACGCCGTATCTGGCCGAGCTGCAACCGGAGTTCTTCTGCGAGGTGTCACCGGCTCTGGCCGAGGAACGCGGGCTGGAACACGGTGACTGGGCGACGATCGTCACCGCCCGCAACGCGATCGAAGCACGGGTGCTGGTGACCGACCGAATTCCCACGTTGACCGTGCTCGGTCGGCAGGTGCACCAGATCGGGCTGCCCTTCCACTGGGGTCCCAACGGCCTGTCCAAGGGCGACGCCGCCAACGAGCTCACCGCGATCGCGTTGGATCCGAACGCGCACATCCAGGAGGACAAGGCGGTGACCGCCGACATCCGGCCCGGGCGTCGGCCGCGCGGGGCCGCCCGGGTGGATCTCGTCCGCGACTACCAGCAGCGGGCCGGCATCACCGACCAGACGGGTATGGAGGTGTGAGCGTGGCGCGGATGGGCTTTTTCACCGACACCAGCGTCTGCATCGGATGCAAGGCGTGCGAGGTCGCGTGCAAGGAGTGGAACGCCGTCCCCGAGGACGGCCTGAACTTCACCGGGAACTCGTTCGACAACACCGGCGGGCTCGGCGCCGACACCTGGCGGCACGTCGCTTTTATCGAAAAGCCGGCCGTAGATCTGGGAATGCCGACGGTTGGACAGTCCACTCCGGACTTTCAGTGGCTGATGTCCTCGGACGTGTGCAAGCACTGCACGCACGCCGCGTGCTTGGACGTCTGCCCGACCGGCGCGCTGTTCCGGACCGAGTTCGGCACGGTCGTCGTGCAGGAGGACGTGTGCAACGGCTGCGGCTATTGCGTGCCGGCCTGCCCGTACGGGGTGATCGACCAACGTCCCGACGACGGCCGCGTCTTCAAGTGCACCATGTGTTACGACCGGCTCGGCGCCGGGCAGGAACCGGCCTGCGCCAAGGCATGCCCGACCGACTCCATCCAGTTCGGCGAGCTCGACGAGCTACGGGAACGGGCCGCCGGCCGGCTCGAGGAGCTTCACGAGCAAGGCATGGACGCCGCTCAGCTGTATGGCGAGAATCCGGCCGACGGCGTGGGCGGTGCCGGCGCGTTCTTCCTGCTGTTGGACGAGCCCGAGGTCTACGGCCTGCCGCCGGATCCCGTTGTCACGACAAGGGATCTGCCGTCGATGTGGCGGCATGCCGGGGTCGCCGCCGCGACGCTGTTGGTCGGCCTGGCGGCCACGTTCTTCGGAGGCCGGCGATGAAGGGCGAGAAGGAACGGCCGGTGTCGTACTACGGCCGGCCGGTGGTCAAAGCGCCGGTGTGGTCGCCGGTGGACATCGGTGGCTACCTGTTCCTGGGCGGGCTGGCCGGGGCGTCCTCTGTGCTGGCCGCCGGGGCAGAGCTGACCGCAAGGCCGGGGCTGGCGCGGGCAGGGAAGATTGCCGCGCTGGGGGCGATCTCGGCGTCGGCGGCGGCGCTGGTGCACGATCTGGGTCGGCCGGGCCGGTTCGTGAACATGCTGCGGGTGGTCAAGCCGACCTCGCCGATGAGCGTCGGATCGTGGCTGCTGGCCGGATACGGTCCGGCGGCGGGCGTCGCGGCGGCGACCGCGGTCACCGGGATCCTGCCGGGAGTTGGCCGGGCGGCGACCATCGGGGCGGGTCTGCTGGGGCCGGCGGTTGCCTCGTACACGGCCGTGCTGATCTCCGACACGGCCACGCCCGCCTGGCACAACGGATATCGGGAGATGCCGTTCGTGTTCGTCGGCTCGGCGGCGACGGCGGCGGCCGGACTGGGCATGATCGCCGCTTCGCCGGCCGAAGCCGGTCCGGCGCGGAGGGCCGCCGTGTTCGGCACGGCGTTGGAAACCCTTGCCATGCACCGGATGCGGTCACGACTCGGTATGATTGCCGAGACCCATCATGAGGGAAAGGCCGGCACACTGCTGAAGGCGGCCGAGGTGTTGACCATCGGCGGCGCGATCACCGGTGCGCTGCTGGGCCGTCGCAGCCGCATCGCCGCAACCGTTGCCGGGGCGGCGTTGTTGGCCGGCTCCGCGTGCACCAGGCTCGGCCTGTTCCAGGCCGGCGTGCAATCCGCCGAGGACCCGAAATACACCGTCACGCCACAGAAATCCTGAGGCAGGTCGTCGGCCGCCACTCAGTGGCGGCCGACGACGACCGGCCTCAGCGGCGTAGCGCCTCGCGCTTCACCCAGCCCACCACCGCGGTGATGACGAACAGCACGACGCCGAGGATCAGCAGCCATACCAGGCCCTTCACCACCGCGCCGACAACGGCGCACACCAGCCAGATCACCAGCAGCAGACCGATAAGACCAAGCATCAGACACCTCCGTGGAGGACATTCAGGGAACCTTGAGATACCCGCTCCGTCTGATGATCAAACAGCTACAAGCCGGCAAGCCTGGCTTCCGCCGTCCGCACGTCCTTGGCGCGGCGCTGAACCTCCTGCCGACGCTCCTTTGCCGCGGTGGCGGCGGCGTCCCGGGCGCGGCGGGCCTCAACCAGGTCGTTCTGGAGCCGCTGCACATGGTCGGTACGCGACTGCAACTCGGCCTCAGCGGCGTCGAGCTGCTGCTGGGCCTCCTCTGACGCGGCCGTGGCGTCGTCGAAGGCCTGCTGGGCGCGGCGGCGTTCCTCGGCGCGCTTGCGGTCGACGGGAGCAGTGCTGGCCACGAGCGGGGCGTCGCCAAAGCCCCAGCCGGTGGTCTCGGGCATGGTCACCAAGCGGCCAGCCAGCAGGTCGTCGGCGGCGGCAGGGTCGGCGATGGAACGTTCCAGCAGCTCCCGCAGGTCGGGGGCGGCATCGGGTAGCCGCGCCACGAGCTTGTCCAGGGCGCCGGCCCGCCGGCCGGACAGCTCACGGAGCTCGGGACCGTTCAGACTTTCCTGCGCGGCCCGCAGCTGACGGCCGATGTCGACCAGGGCGGCGATGTCCTTGCGGCGGGTCCGGGAGAGGTGGTTGGCCTGCCACGCGGCGACGGTGGGCTTGCGCAGCTTGCGGATGCGGTCGGCCAACCCCGGCTGGGACTTGGCCAGCTTGTCCCGCGCGGCGATGAACTCCGCCCGCGGCCGCCCGTAGAGCCGGTCCATCGCCTCGTCCAGGTCCATGGCCGAGCCTAACCCGGTTCGACCGGAATCCGCCGGGTACCCGGCACGACATGGTGAGTATCGGTTACTTCCTGTCCAGCGAGGAGTTCGGCCCCCGGGAGCTGGTGCGCCAGGCGACCCTCGCCGAACGCGCGGGCTTCAGCCGGCTGTGGATCTCCGACCACTACCACCCGTGGAACCACGAGCAGGGCAACAGCCCGTTCGTGTGGTCGGTCATCGGCGCGCTGTCCGAGCGCACGACGCTGCCGATCACGACCGCGGTCACCTGCCCGACCGTGCGGATCCACCCGGCCGTGCTGGCCCAGGCGGCGGCTACGGCCGCCGTCCAGTGCGAAGGCCGGTTCACGCTCGGCGTGGGCAGCGGCGAAGCACTGAACGAGCACATCTTCGGCGACGCCTGGCCGACCGCCGACGTGCGACTGTCCATGTTGGAGGAAGCCGTCGAGGTGATCCGCAAGCTGCACAAGGGTGGCCCGGTCACCCATCACGGCCAGCACTACACGGTGGAGCAGGCCGAGATCTTCACGCGGCCGGCCGACCCGGTGCCGATCTACGTCTCCGGCTTCGGCCCCAAGGCCGCCACCCTGGCCGGCCGGATCGGCGACGGATTCGCCTGCGTGCAGCCGAATCCGGAGCTGATCGACACGTTCCGCGAGTCCGGCGGCGGCAGCAGGCCGGCGCAGGGCGGTTTCAAGGTGTGCTACGCGCCCGACGAGCGTGAGGCGATCGAAACCGCCCACCGGTTGTGGCCCAACGAGCAGCTGCCCGGCGAGCTGGCCCAGGTGCTGCCGACGCCGCGGCACTTCGAGCAGGCCAGCACCCTGGTCACGCCGGACATGGTCGCCGAGGCGGTGCCGTGCGGGCCCGATCCGAAGCGCTACCTCGACCAGCTCCGCACCTTCATCGACGCTGGCTACGACGAGGTCTACATCCAGCAGATCGGGCCCGACCAGGACCAGTTCTTCGAGTTCTGGACCGAGCACGTGCTGCGTGAGCTGCCCGAGCTCACGCCGGTCTAGCTGACGACGTACACCGGGCAGGTGGCGTGGTGCAGCGCGGTTCGGACGGACGGACCGCGCCGCACCACGACCAGGTCGGTCGTATCCGGGACCCCTCCACCGGGTTCCTGCCGCACGATCTCCAGCACCGACCGGGTGGCCCGGGCACACTCCCGCGCCCGGGAAACGATGGTGTCGTCCTCCCCCACCCAGGCCGTGACCTTGCGGAACTCGCCGTGCACGGCCTGCGGCCGGCCCCGAACGACAACGACGTCGGAGGTCGCGGTCTGGGCCAGCAACAGGGCGTGGTGGCCGACGCCGAGGTGGCATTTGTGCTGGCCACGGCAACCGACCACGAGCAGTCCGGTCTCGGTCGCGGCCTCCAGCAGCGCTGCCGCCGGGTCGGGTCCGCTGCTGCGGATCCGGACCGGAAGCATCGGATACGACCGCAGCGCCGAGCCGGTGCCGATGTCGGCCGGCAGGTCGGCCGGGATCAGCTCGAACCGCCGGTCGGCCTCGTAGACGTCCAGCTCCAGCCCGGCGCGGTGGGCATGGCGCACCGCCCAGCCCAGGGCCAGCTGTCCCCAGTACGAACCGTCAGTGCCCACGGTCACCCGACCGGGGCGAACCCGCATCACCTGACTGGGAATGAACAGCGCGGTCCGTCTCCGCTCGCTGCGTGCAACCACGTCGAACCCCTGGCTGTCAGACGGTCCCAAATGGACCGTTGTACCGTGGGATTCCCGGCCGGCAAGGGTTTCACACCCGTTGTCAGTTGACGATCATGTCACGCGGCCTCGGGCTCCTCGGCCGACAGCGGGCTGGCGATGTCCTCCAACGACTTCTGCGCCGCCTCCACGCCGATGAACAGCTCGATGACGCCGCCGGCCATCATCACGGCCGCGCCCAGGTAGTAGCCGATGGCCACCATGGCCACACTGCCGGTGGACACCAGGCTGCCGAACAGCACCGGCCCGATGATGCCGCCAAGACCCGTGCCCACGGAGTAGAACAGGGCGATCGCCATGGCCCGTATCTCCAGCGGGAAGATCTCCGACACGGTCAGGTAGGCGGCGCTGGAGCCGGCCGAGGCCAGGAAGAACACCACGCTCCAGGCGATGGTCAACGTCCACGCGGACAACAGGTTCTGCTCGAACAGCACGGCCGTCACGACCAGCAGCAGGCCCGAGCCGAGATAGGTGGCGGCGATCATCGCCCGGCGGCCGACGGTGTCGAACAGCCGGCCGAGCACCAGCGGCCCGAGCAGGCTGCCGGCGGCCAGCGGGATGAGGAAGCCGCCGACGCTCGTGCCGGAGATGCCGAAGAACTTGGCCAGCACCAACGCCTGCGTGAAGTACACCGCGTTGTACAGGAACGCCTGCCCGACGAACAGCCCGAGCCCGAGCAGCGTGCGCCGGGGATACTTCCGCACCAGCGTGCGGCCGATGACGCCGAAACCGTTGCTGTCCCGCTCGTGCACGTCGATCGTGTCGTGCACGGGCTCGAGCTTCTGGCCGGTCTGCGCCGACACCTGCTCCTCGATCTCGCCGACCAGCCGATCGGCCTCCTTGGCCCGACCGTGGGTGAACAGCCAGCGCGGGCTCTCCGGCACGGTGCGGCGTACCAGCAGGATGCCGACGCCGAGCACGGCCCCGAGGCCGAAAGCCAGCCGCCAGCCCAGGTTCTCCGCGAACAGGGCCGGGTTCAACAGCAGCAGGGTCAGGGCCGCGCCGGCACCCGCGCCCAGCCAGTACGAGCCGTTGACCAGCAGGTCGACGCGGCCGCGCAGGCGGGCCGGGACCAGCTCGTCGATGGCCGAGTTGATCGCCGCGTACTCGCCGCCGACGCCGGCCCCGGTGAGGAACCGCATCGCGAAGAACCAGATCGGGTTGAACGAGAACGCCGTCAGCACGGTCGCGGCCAGGTACAGCGCCAGCGTGACGAGGAAGAGCTTCTTGCGGCCCAGCCGGTCGGTCAGATAGCCGAAGCCGAGCGAGCCCAGCACGGCCCCGATCACGTAGCAGGACGCGGCCAGCCCGACCTCGGTCTCGGTCAGGTGCAGGCCGCTGCCCGGATCGGTCAGCCGCTCCCCCAGCGCGCCGACGATGGTGACCTCGAGGCCGTCCAGGATCCACACCGTGCCCAGCCCGATCAGGACCGTCCAGTGCCACCGCGACCACGGCAGCCGATCCATCCGGGCCGGGACGTCTGTGGTCGTCATGGGCACCGGCTACCCCGCCGGCCGTCGGCACAATCCGGCTTATGTCCCCGACGTTCGGGTATCCGGGCCGAACAGACGTCCACCCGGGAGAGGTTCGTGATGATCGGCTACACCCTGATGACGGAACAGGCCGGGCCGCGCGAGCTCGTCGAGCACGCCGTGCGGGCCGAGCAGGCCGGCTTCGACTTCGAGGTGATCAGCGACCACTACTTCCCCTGGCTGACCGAGCAGGGCCACGCGCCCAACGCCTGGGCCGTGCTCGGCGCGATCGCCCGGGCCACCGAGCGGGTACGCCTGATGACCTACGTCACCTGCCCGACCATGCGCTACCACCCGACGGTCGTGGCCCAGCAGGCGGCGACCGTCCAGTTGTTGTCGGACAACCGGTTCACCCTCGGCCTCGGCGCCGGGGAGAACCTCAACGAGCACGTGATCGGCCGCGGCTGGCCGCCGGTCAACGTGCGGCACGAGATGCTGAGCGAGGCTCTGGAGATCATCTCGCGGCTGTTCAACGGCGGCCACCTCGACTTCACCGGCAAGCACTTCCGGGTCGACTCGGCCAAGCTGTGGGACCTGCCCGAGCAGCGGGTTCCAGTCGGCGTGGCCGTGTCGGGGCCGCAGTCGGTCGAGCTGTTCGCGCCCAGCGCCGACCTGATGATCGCCGTCGAGCCGGACAAGGCGCTGTGCCAGGCGTGGCGAAAGGCCGCGCCGGACGCCGAGCGGATCATCGGCCAGCTGCCGATCTGCTTCGACCGTGACGAGGAAGCCGCGGTTCAGCGCGCGCACGAGCAGTTCCGCTGGTTCGGCGGCGGCTGGAAGGTCAACTCCGAGCTTCCCGGTCCCGCCGCTTTCGCCGCCGCCACGCAGTACGTGCGGCCGGACGACGTCGCCGCCGCGATCCCGTGCGGACCGGACGTGAAGCCGATCGTCGATGCCGTCACGGAGTTCCTGGACGCCGGGTTCACCGACGTCGCCCTGGTCCAGATCGGCGGCCAGCACCAGGACGAGTTCTTCACCTTCGCCCGTGACGAGCTGCTGCCGGCGCTGCGCGGCAACTGACGAACGGGGTGTGAGGCCGTCGGCCCCACACCCCGTTGTTCGCGCTAAGACTCAGAACTCCCAGTCCTGGTTGAACGCGTCCACGCCGAGGTCGTCCCACAGCTGCACGGTGGTGCCGTTGTCGGCGACGGTGTCCGAGTCGGCGTCGAGCACCCGGCCGCTGGCGTAGTTCTGCCACTTGTACAGCTCATTGCCGCTGTCGACGTCGTAGTAACCGGTGTCGATCAGCCACCACAGCTGGTTGGCCTGGCCGTTGCCCAGGTCGTCCCACAGCTGCACGACCGTGCCGTTGCCGCCGAGGGTGTCCGAGTCGGCGTCGAGGGCGCGGCCGCTGGCCAGGTTGTTGATCTTGTACAGGCCGGCGGTGTCGGTGCCGGTGTAGACCCACGTCTGGTTGGCGGCGTCGCTGCCGGCGTCGTCCCACAGCTGCACGCGGGTGCCGTTGGCGCCGAGCGTGTCGGTGTCGGCGTCCAGCGCGCGGTAGCTGAGGAAGTTGTACTGCTTCAGCACGACGGAGGCATTGGCGTCGAGCTTCGGCGTCGCGGCCTTGGCCTGCGCCTTGCCCGCCGTGGTCGACTTCAGCGTGGACGCCTTGCCGTGCGCCGCCGCAGTGCTTCTCGCGACGTTGTGCGGCTTGTGGGCGTTGGAGCTGACCGGCGCCGCGGCGGCAGTGGCGACGCCACTGGCCAGCACGGTGCCGCCGACGGTCAGGACCGCGAGCGCGGAGACGAACTTGTTCATATTTCCCTCTCTGGTTGAGTGACGGGGCGCACGGCAGCACACGGCAGCCCGTACGGGCTGTCGGGTGGTGGTCGAAGCGAGGTTTACGCGCGGTCAGCTGACGTCGAACAGGCGGCGCCGATGCGCCGTGTATGCGGCCGGGGCCGGTCGACTGCTGGCATGGTGTTCCCCCCGAATCACCTGCGTGGCCAGGAAGTCCTGGACCGCACCAGCCTAGTGGATGTTGGGCCCGCCGTCCCGGGATTTCGAGCGGCAAGTTCGCTCTGACGAGTGCCTGCGCCGGCCGGTCGATTCGCACCGGCTTTTCGGGGTATTCCACGGCATGAACGTCCGCAAGGTGCTCGAGATGGCGCGGAGTTACGCCCGCGAGCAGGCACTGGTCGCGGCGCTGGGCGTGCCGGCGCTGCTGCGGCACGCGGCCTGGCGCGTCGCCGACCCGACACTGGGCCGCGGCGCGGGAGTGCTGCTGGTGCCGGGCTTCGGTGTCGGTGACATCGGACTGTCGCTGACCGGAAAGTGGTTGGCCGCACGGGGATACCGCCCGCTGCCGGCCGGTATCGGCCTGGACGTCGGCTGCACGTCCACACTGGTCGACCGGATCGAGGCCCGCCTGGTGGCCCACACCATGGCGACCGGCGGCAAGGTCGTCCTGCTCGGCCAGAGCCGGGGCGGCGCGCTGGCCCGGCTCGTCGCGGCCCGGCGGCCGGAACTGGTGCGTGGCCTGGTGATGCTCGGCAGCCCGGTGCTGGACCTGCTCGGCGCACGGCTGGGCGTCATCCCGGTCGCCCGGATGCTGGCCCGCCTGTCCGCGCTCGGCATCCGCGGCCTGCTCGACGACGACTGCTTCCGCGGCGACTGCTACACCGTCAACTCCGAGGCCCTTCGAGCCGCGCTGCCGCCCGAGGTGCCGGCCGTCGCCTTCTACTCGCGCAACGACGCCATCGCCCCGTGGCAGCTGTGCCTCGACCCGTACGCCACCTGCGTAGAGGTCGCCAGCACGCACACCGGCATGGCGTTCGACCCGGCCGTCTACACGGCACTGGGTCCGCTGCTCGCGAAGTGGACGGCCAAGGTTCGCCGACCGCTGACCTTCTAGGATTTTCCCTCTCGCCCTGCTGCACGGTGACCCCTACGCCCTTAAGATGTCATCCATGAGATGACAGGCCATGGGTCAACGGAGGGATGACATGGCGGACGAGGGCACTGAGCGCGAGCAGGCGCGCCAGTGGCTGGTGGACCGGCCGGCCGAGCCGGACACGCACGACGGCGACGAGGCCGTGACCGACCTCGGACTGATCAACCAGGTCACCCACCACCAGCCCGAGCACCCGGACCAGGACGAGAAGGCGCTGGCCGACGCGCTGGCCGCGCTCACGCTGCTGCGCCACCTGCGCGACGAGCTGGCCGACTGGGAGCCGCGGCTGATCGCCGCCGCCCGTGCCCACGGCGCGAGCTGGATCCAGCTGGCCCCCGCGCTCGGCGTGGCCAGCCGGCAGGCCGCCGAGCGCCGCTACCTGCGACTACGGCCGGACGACACCGGCTCCGCGACCACCGGCGAGCAGCGCGTCCGGGCCGAGCGCGACCGCCGCGCCGGGGACCGGGCCGTCACGAAGTGGGCGCGGGACAACGCGATCGGCCTGCGCAAGCTGGCAGCACTGGTCAGCGCCCTCGACGGCGACCAGACGCTCGTCGGCGACGCCCAGCAGCACATCGACATGGTCACGGCGGCGCTCGGCGACGCCGACTCGGCCACCCTGCTCGGCCCGCTCACCGACGCGTTTCGGCACCTGCACGCCAGCCATCCCGATCTCGCCGACCGCATCGAGGCCGTCACCGACGAGGGCGAGCAGGCACGGCGGCCTTCGAGCTGACACCGGTCAGCCGGCGGCCTCGGCCCGTACGGACCTGAGCTGCAACGCGGCGATCACCCGCGCCGGCGTGGACAAACCGGTGCGCAGCACCACCGTCGTGCCGTGTTCGCGCGCGTGGTCGTCCAGCGCGATCAAGCTCCGGTGGTCCACGAAGCTCACCCTGGCCGCGTCGAGCAGCACGCGGCCGCGGCGCGCGCTGGGACGCGTGCGGCGCAGGGCCAGCGGGAAGAGCTCGGCGCCCATGAGATCCAGCTCCCCGGCGAGCTCGGCCGAGTACTCGCCGTCGGTCGACGCGTAGAGCCGGAAAGGCGCGGTACGGCTGTTGGTCGTGGGGTGCAGGCAAGCCAGCTCGGCCACCGTGTGCTCACCCAGCTCGGGGCGGTGGTAGCCGCACAACGCCGCGAACGGCCGCGTGGTCATGTACTGGTCGATGAGGTGCTCGTAGCGGGCGAAAGCCTCGCGCTGCCTCGGCTTCCGAGCCAGACCCGTCACGTCGATCGCGACGCGCAGGCCGGTGTAGCCGTCGGACAGCGCTTTTTCGGTTGCCGCCGCGTAGGCCGCGACCTGCTCCGCCGGCTCGATCACGGCGTCGGGCGGGTAGAGATCCCGGGCTGCGACCACGCGCGCCGCCCCGGCTCGCAGCGCCTGCCCCAGGTCGGCGTTCTTGCGCAGGTCCGCCGCCAACCGGTCGGCCGAATCGTCGGCGATGTACTCGACGCGCTGCCCCAGGGCCAGCCCCTCCGCGAGGAACTCGCGGGCACGGCGACGGAAGCCGTCGCCGTCGTCGTAACTCCAACAAACATGGTCGTGAAGTCCGAGACCGCGCGCGCTCGCCGCTATTCCGCTGGATCGCGCCACACCAGCAGCCTACCCCGATGAATCATTTCGCGCAGCACCGTAAACACGTGAAAGCCGCCGCTACGCCACGAGTCTGCTGGATGACATTCCCGATGTCAACGAGGCGATGACAGCGTCAGGCACGGAACCAACTCTCCCCGGCGAATTGTTTCACTCCGACTTCTGGACGCGGCGATGGGGCCATTCGCCGAACGTTCTCATCTCCACCGAATTCAGCCGGTACGCCATTCGACACACGGAATTCGCTATCAGGCGGCCCGTCCGAGCCACTCGCGGCCCTCGGCCAGCATCGCCGGCAGCGGTGGCGCGGCGGGGAACCATCGGCCCTCGTACTCCCAGACCAGCCAGCCGTCATAGCCGGCGGCCAGCAGGGCATCGACCGACCGGGCCAGCGGCAGCACCCCGGTCCCGAGCCGCGCCGGGGTCAGGTCGTCAGCCGCGACAATGTCCTTGACCTGCACGTATCCGAGGTGCGGCCGCAACGTCGCCGCCGCGTGCGCAGGGTCGTCACCGGCCAGATGGGTGTGCAGGACGTCCCAGATCGCGCCGACCGCCGGCTGCCCGACCCGCTCGAGCAATCCGGTCACGGCGGCCGCGCTTCGCTGCGTGTCGTGGGTTTCCAGCAACAGTCTCACGCCACGCTGGTCGGCCATCGAGGCGGCAGCCCTCAGTCGCCTGACCGCGGCCTCGGCGTCTTCCCCGCCCGGAAACACCCTCACCGCCGGTATGTCGAGCGCCGCCGCGAGCTCGACGTGCCGGCACAGGTCGTCGATCACCCGCTCATCGTCGCCAGGCTCGGCGACTCGCACGTACGACGCCAGTCCCATCGGCTCGATCCGGTTCCGCGCGAACGCCCGCCGCACCGACCCGCACTCCGGCGGCGTCAGCTCCGGGTGCACGGGTTCCCCCGCGGCACAACGAAGTTCCACGCCGTCGTAGCCGTGCTCGGCGGCCAACGCCAGCACAGAGCCGAGCTCCAGCCCAGGTACGCCGAGCGTGGAGAAGGCGTACCGCACCATGCTGTTCACCGCCCTTCCTGTGACAGCGGGATGGTAATCGGTTTCCATCGCAGTCTCAATGCTTGCCATCTGACCTGCTCGTCCTACTATGAATTCGGTTTCATGCCAGACGACGAGAGGTGGGGATCTTGACCGCACGGCCCCCCACGCGCTGCTCGCCATCGGTCCAGATCTGCGCGACCAGGTGTTTCCGCCCGACCTGAGAGCGACACTGGACGGCCTGGTCAGCACGGCGGACTTCGCCGAAGGCCCGGCGCCGGCGGCGGAGGTGATCATCAGTGGCTGGGGCGGGCCGGTGCTGGACGACGGGCGTCTGGCGACAATGCCGAGGCTGCGGCTGGTGGTGCACACCGGCGGCAGCGTGAAGGAAGCCGGCCTCGGCGCGCTGGTCTGGCAGCGCGGCATTGACGTCAGCTCGGCCGCCGCCGTGAACGCAGTGCCGGTGGCGCAGTACACCGTCGCGGCGATCCTGCTGGCCGGGAAACGGGCCTTTCGGCTGGCCGCGGACTACGCCGCCGGGCACTTCCACCACGTCCCACCCGGCCTCGGCACCGGCAACGCCGGTCGCACGGTCGGCGTGGTCGGGGCGTCCCGAATCGGCCGGCTCGTGCTGGCCCAGCTGCGCGAACACGGTTTCCGGCTGCTGGTCAGCGATCCCTACCTGACGCCGTCGACGGCCCGGCAGCTCGGCGCGGAGCTGGCAACGCTGGATGATCTCCTCGCCGCGGCCGACGTCGTCACCCTGCACGCCCCGCTGCTCGACCAGACCCGGCTGCTCATCGACGACCGCCGTCTCGGTCTGATGCGGGACGGCGCCGTGGTGGTCAACACCGCCCGCGGCGGGCTGGTCGACACCGATGCCCTTGTCCGCCACTGCATCCGTATCGACGCGGTGCTCGACGTGACCGATCCGGAGCCGCTGCCACCCGGCCATCCCCTGCTGAGCCGGCCCAACGTCCTTGTCACACCGCACATCGCCGGCGCGCTGGGCAGCGAGATCCGGCGGCTCGGCGAGTTCGCGATCGCCGAGATCGGCCGCTGGCTGGCCGGCGAGCCACTGGCCGGCGCCGTGCGCGTCGAGGACCTGGCGCGCATCGCGTGAGGGTAACGTCGTCCTGATCACTTCAGGCTCCGACAGGACGG
This sequence comes from Kutzneria chonburiensis, assembly GCF_028622115.1. Taxonomy (NCBI): domain Bacteria; kingdom Bacillati; phylum Actinomycetota; class Actinomycetes; order Pseudonocardiales; family Pseudonocardiaceae; genus Kutzneria; species Kutzneria chonburiensis. The sequence continues at coordinate 2,118,641 of NZ_CP097263.1, read as the reverse complement.
ACGGATGAGCGCGAAGGCGACGGTCAGCGATGTGGCGCGGCACGCGGGCGTGTCCGCGGCGACGGTGTCGCGGGTGCTCAGCGGCAACCATCCTGTCTCCGGCGCGACCAGGACGAAGGTGCTGCGCGCCATCCGTGAACTGGACTATGTGGTCAACGCGGCGGCGCGGGCGCTGTCGGGCCGCCAGCCGCGGACGGTCGCGATCATCCTGACCGACGTGTCGGCCCCGTTCTTCAACACGGTGGCGCGGGGCATCGAGCGGCAGGCGGCGGTGGAGCAGCGGCTGTGCCTGATCAGCTCGACCGACGGCGATCCGGACCGTGAGCTGGCCGTCGTGTCCATGCTGCGCGAGCAGAACACCGGCGCGGTGTGCCTGATCGGCGGCGTGCGGGACACGCCCGAGTACCGGTCGCGGATGGCGGCGCTGGCCAACGCCCTGCACGAGGCCGACTCCCGGCTGGTGCTGTGTGGTCGGCCGTCGCCGGGGCCGGATCTGCCGGTCACGGTGGTGGAGTACGACAACGAGGGCGGCGCCTTCGCCGCCGCCAGCCACCTGCTGTCGGCCGGCCACCGCGAGATCGTCTTCCTCGGCGGCGGCGAGGACACGACCACCACGGGACGGCTGGCCGGGGTGCGGCGGGCGATGGCCGCCTACGGCTTGGAGCTGGATCCCGCGATGGTGGTTCCGGGCGCGTTGGTGCGGCGGTTCGGCTACCAGGCCACGAAACGACTGCTGGCCGACGGGCCGGCGTTCACCGCGATCTTCGGCTGCGACGACCTGGTCGCGGCCGGCGCGGTGGCGGCGCTGCGCGATGCCGGCGTGGACGTCCCGGGCCAGGTGTCGGTGATCGGTTACGACGACCTCAGCCCGGCCGAGGACGTCTATCCGGCGTTGACCACCGTGCACATCCCGCACGACGAGATCGGCCGCACGGCGCTGCGGCTCGCGCTCCACCGCGACGACCCCGACCTGCCGGCACAGCACGTCGTGCTGGGCACACACATCGTGGTGCGGCAGTCCGTCGCCCCACGGCTGCCCTGAGAAACGGCTTTCCCGCTGCTCATCATCGCCCATTGACGGCCATCCATGAAACCGCTTACCGTAAGCGCTCCCCTGACAGTCGGGAGACACCTCATGGAACTCTCCGGACGACCCCTGTCCAGGCGTCTCGTGCTCGGCAGCGCCGCCGCGATCACCGCCTTCGCCGCGACGCCGTCGCTCGCCATGGCCGACGACGAGTTCGACACCCTGCGCGGACGGTGGCGAAACCTGCTCACCGGCAGTGGATTCGACCCCGCCGCCCAGCCGTACCGGGACGCGCTGACCGCCCTGGGCACGCAGGCTGCCGGCCACGCCAAGACGATGACCGCGACACTGTGGCCGGATCTGCCGCTGGGCAAGGCATCCAACAACATCACCCAGAGCTACAAGCGGCTGGCCACCATGGCGTTGGCCTACGCACAGCCCGGCACCGGCCTGACCGGCGACGCCACACTCGGCGCGCAGATCACCGCGGGCCTCGACCGGCTCGTCGCGACCGCGTACACGCCGACCACCGCGACCTACGACAACTGGTGGGACTGGCAGATCGGCTCGCCGCAGGCCATGCTCGACGCCTGCGTGCTGGCGTTTCCGCTGCTCACCGCCGCCCAGCTGGCGACGTACAGCGCTGCCGTCGACCACTTCGTGCCGGACTCGGCCGTCGCCGTCTACAGCGGCACCAGCACCGGGGCCAACCGGGCCGACCTGTGCCGGGTGATCGCGCTGCGCGGCGTGCTCGGCCGGTCCGCGGCCAAGATCGCCACGGCGTCGGCGGCACTGTCGCCGATCTTCCCGTACGTCACCACCGGCGACGGCCTCTACGCCGACGGCTCGTTCATCCAGCACACCTGGGTCCCGTACACCAACTCCTACGGCGAGGTCATGCTCGGCGACTTCAGCCGGCTGTTCACGCTGCTCGCCGGCTCGACCTGGGCCGTGACGGATCCCTTGCGCAGCACCGTGCTCGACTCCGTGCAGCACGCGTTCGCGCCGTTCATCGTCAACGGGCTGGCCATGGACGGCGTGTCCGGGCGGGCGATCAGCCGCGGCCGGCAGGGCGCGAATCCGACGCCGCAGAGCGATCACACCCGTGGACACCTGTTGATCTCCGACATCCTGCGGCTGGCCGAGTCCGGCATCGGCACGGCCACGCAGACCGCGACCTGGCGGGCCATGGTCAAGGGCTGGTTGCAACGGGAGAAGTTCCAGCCGTATCTTCAGGATCCGGGCGTCGGCGTGCCGGAGTTGGCCCGAGCGCAGGCATTGCTGGCCGACGGCACGGTGTCCGGCACGCCGGAGCCGGTCGGACATCGCGTGTTCGGCATGGACCGCGCGGTGCATCGGCGTCCGAAGTGGACGGTCGCGATCAGCATGTGCTCGGTCCGCACCACGTACTACGAGAACGGCAACGGCGAGAACCTGCGCGGCTGGCACACCGGAGCCGGCATGCTGTACTGGTGGGGCCCAAGTGACCGGCAATCCGACGACCAGTACTCCGACGGGTTCTGGCCGACCGTCGACCCGTACCGGCTGCCCGGCACCACCGTGTCGACCAAGAAGCTCGCCGACGGCTTCGGCGGCGCCTGGGGCGCGCCCAAGCCGGCCGCCACCTTTGCCGGCGGCGCCACCGACGGCGTGTTCGCCGCACTCGGCCAGGACATCCGCGGGTTGGGCAGCACGTTGGTGGCCAAGAAATCCTGGTTCTGCCTTGACGATATCGTGGTCTGCCTCGGCGCGGGCATCACCGCCACCGACGGCGTGGCGGTAGAGACCATTGTGGACAATCGGCGAACCGCCGAGGCGCTGTCCGTGGACGGGCGACAGCAGCCGCGCATCGACGGCTGGTCTCGGCAACTCCCCCGCGCCCGCATAGCGACTGTCGGCGACACCGCCAGCTATCTGTTCCCCGGCGGCGCGACCGTGAACGCCGCCCGGATCAGCCGAACCGGTGCGTGGCACGACATCAACGCCTCCAGCAGCACCCAGCCGATCACCCGGGACTACCTGACTTTGTGGTTCGACCATGGCGTGGACCCGGTCAATGCCTCGTACAGCTACGTGTTGATGCCCGGCGACGCGCAGCCGCAGCTGCGGCTGCTGCCCCGGATCATCGCCAACACCGCCAAGGTGCAAGCGATCCAGGACCCGGTCACCAACACCATCGCCGCCACTTTCTTCGCCGCCGGCAGCGCCAGCCCGCTGTCCGTGGACGCCCCCTGCTCGGTGCTGATCCGGCGCACCGGCCGTGCGCTCACCGTCGCGGTCAGCGATCCGACCCAGACCGCCGGCTCGATCACCGTGACCTACGAGGGGAGGATCTTGGTCAAGGCCGACCTCGCGGGCACCCGCGGCGCCAGTCACGTGCAGACTTTCTCCCGGTGGTGACCGTGTGCCGGCTCGACCTGCACCGCGTCACCCGTTCGTCGGGCCCGCCGAGAACCGGCGGGCCCGACGGCGGCTGGCTCAGCTGCCCGGGGTGAGCACCTTGTCGATGACGAACACGGTGGCGTTGCCGGTGGGGATGTTGCCGCACAACACCTTGGCGCCGTTGACCGTCATGCCGGAGGTCTTGTCACCGGCGATCTTGACGGTGCCGCCCTGGAGCGTCTTCTCGGAGCCGGCGGCGATCAGGCCGTCGGCGTCCATGCGCTGCGGCAGCACGTGGTACTGGAGGATCGGCGCGAGCGTGGCCGGGTCCTTGGCCAGGGCGGCGAACTTGTCCGCGCCCAGCGCGTCGAAGGCCGGGTCGTACGGGGCGAACACGGTGATGGCCTTCTGGGAGTTCAGGGTGTCGCCCAGGTTGGCCGCGCCGACGGCGGCGACGAGCTTGGTCAGCAGGGGGTTGTTGCCGGCCGCGGTGGCAACCGGGTCGGAGGCCATGCCGTTGAGGGAACCCTTGCCACTGCTGGGAATCTTGTCGCAGGCCGGGCCGAAGGTGTCGCTGGTCTTGGTGACGCCGTCCGATGCGGTGGTCGTGGTGGTCGGCGACGCCATCGACGTGCTGGTGCTGCCCGAGCTCGTGGAGCCCATGCCGTTGCCGCAGGCGGCAAGGGAAACAGCCGCCGCGGTGATGGCGACGCCGCCGAGGACGCGGTGGAATGCGCGCATGACAAAAACCTCCGGTAATGGTGAGGGATCGACGCCCCGATCGATCGGCGGGACGTCCTCGGTATCTGCCAGGCGTTCGACCCTGGAGCCCGATCGGTTCGACCTGGTCGGTAACGCTTCGGTCACGGCCTGAAATCAGGAGGTGGTGAACACGATCGTGTGCCAACCCGTTGCACCGTCGGGGATCGGGCTGACCCGCTGTTGCGTCTGGACATAGCCGGTGGTGTCGGTGGCGCGGCAGATCACGGTGTGCGTGCCAGGCTTGAGGTCGTAGACCTTGCGCCACATCCGCCACGTTTCGTTGGTGACGCTGACCGCCAGATCGGCTTCCTGCCACGGACCGCCGTCCATCCGCACCTCGACCTTGGCGATGCCCTTGGTCTGCGCCCAGGCAATTCCGGCCACCACAACGCGGCCGGCGGACAGGGACTGCAAGCCCTGGGGCACGTCGATGCGGGACTCGGTCTTGATCGGCGCCCGCTGGCTGTACCCACGTGACACCCAGTACTGCTGCTTCGCGGCGAACGTGGTGAGCTCGATCTCCTTGAGCCACTTGGTCGCCGAGGCGTAGCCGTAGACACCGGGCACGACCAGGCGCGCCGGAAAGCCGTGCTCGGGTGGCAACGCCTGGCCGTTCATGCCGATCGCCAGCATCGCGTCCCGATCGGGGTCCAGCACCGTCGAAACCGGGCTTCCGGCGCTGTATCCGTCCACACTGGACGACAGCACCTGATCGGCTTCCGGTCTGACGCCGGCCTTGGCCAGCAGGTCACGCAGCAGCACGCCGGTAAAGTCCGCCGTGGACACATAGGGGCCACCGACCTCATTGGACACGCAGGTCATGGTGATCGTCCTGGTGACCAGTTCCATGGCCATGATGTCGGCGAAGGTCAGACGCAACTCCCGGTCGACCAGGCCGTGCACCCGCAGGGTCCAGTCCTCGGCTCGCAGCTGCGGCACCGACAATGCCGTGTCCACGCGGTAGAACTGGGCGTTCGGCGTGACGAAGCTCGGCGTGCCGTCCCGGGCGAAGTCCGCGCCAGCAGGCTTCGCCGGCAGCGGATATGCCGTCAACATTCGCGTGACCTTCGCCCGCGAACTCTCGACGTCGACGCGCCCGGCGAGCAGGCGTCCGCCAGCGCCGGCCAGTCCAATGCCGACCACGGCACCAACTGCGCCGAGCAGGAATGCGCGCCGGCCCTCACGTGGTGGATCGGCCGTTCTACGGGCCAGCCGATGCAGCCAGCGAAACACCGCCACACCAACAAAGACGCCGGCCAGCGGTGCGAGCACCGCGGCCGGCGTCAGATTCGGGCGGGTCAGGACGGCAATGATGCCGAGGCCGCCCAACAGCAGGGCCACCACTGTGCCCGGCCACGGCGTGCGGCGGGACACCAGCCCCGCCAGCGCCGCCGCGGCCAGGAGGAACAGCCCCATCCCGCCCAGCAACACCAGTTTGTCGTACGTGGCGAACGTGCGGACCGCGAAGTCCTTGAGCGGCAACGGCGTCAGATCGATCGCGCTGTTGCCGACGGCCAGCAGCGGCGACGCGTCAGCATCGACGAACGCCGCCACCAGGTCACCGACCGCCAGTGCCGCCCCGACCCCGAGCACGCCGACAGTGATCGCCGCCGTCACCGGCAAGCGCGAACGTTGCTCCATGGCCGGTGTTCGTCGGCCACGGGCCTATCGGTTCGCCGAGCCCCGCTCAGGAGCTATCGCCGGGTCGGCGTGGGTGTGAGGCCGTTGGAGTCGGCCCCGTTGCCGTTGACGGCGTTCGGGTTGACCACCGGCTGCGTGGTCAGTGCCGGGGTGCTGCCGCCACCGGCCGCCGGACACGTGATCGGGTGGTCGACGGACGACTTCACCGCGAACACCTGGAGGGCAGGCGGTGAACCGGCGCCGGCCACCCGCCCGAACACCAGGGTGGTGTCCGGCGTGATCGCGCCCGGCTTGATCTCGATCCGGTTGGGTGCGCCGGGCACCGGGCGCAGCGCGTCCGCCGGCAGCTGGGCCTTGCCGGCCTCGCTGACCACGCAGTCCTTGGTCGGCTGCTGCATCTCCACGACCCGGCCTCGCACGCCGTACTGGCCGAGGTCGGCGTTGAGTCCCCACGAACCACTGAAGTCGTTGATCGTGACGATCAGCGTGTTGTCGGCGGTGCGCTCGATGGCGAACGCAGGCGGCGCGCCGCCACCGCCGCCGACCGGGAACAGTCCGACGCCGGTGATCACCGCCGCTACGGCAGCGGCGGCGCCGACCCCGGCCAGCACGAGTCCGCGCCGGGACCGCTTGACCTGAGGTGTCTTCGTGATCCGGGCCAGCAGCTCCAGTCCCTCGGGGCTGCGGCTGGCGTCCTGATAGGCGTCGGCCGGCACGGGATTGGCCTCCCGCAGCGCCTTGAGCTCGTCGTTCACTTCGCTTCTCCTCTCACCGGGGCCAGTCGGGGCGGGGCGAGCCGCGCGGCGAGGCGCCGGCGGGCCCGATGGAGTCGGACCTTGAACGCCGACAGCGAGCAGCCGACGACCTCGGCCGCGGTCTGCGCGGACAGGCCGTCCCATTCGGTCAGCATCAGGACCTCCTGGTCGGCCGCCGGCAGCTCGGCCAAGGCGCGCAGCACATCGGCCCGCACGGCGACACCGTCGGCATGGTCGGCCTCAACGGCACTGTTAACGCCAACAGCGCCGATCCGCTCGTCGAGGCGTCCGCGCCGGGTCTCGGACCGCACGTGGTTGGCCAGCACGCGCCGTGCCGTGGCATAGAGCCACGGCAGCGGGTCGTCCAGCGGCACGGCATCCGGCCGTCGCCACGCGACCAGGAAGGTCTCGGCCACCACGTCCTTGGCGGCGTCGTGGCCGACTCTTCGCGTCCCGTACCGCATCAGCGCGGCGTGGTGCGCGTGGTAGAGCTGCTCGAACGCCTCGACATCCATCGGGCCCCCATCCGTTCCGCCCATACTCGGTAGATGTCCGGCACCGGCGGAGCGGTTACAGCCTTGTCGCGTGAGTTGGCGGGCGGCGGTGGGCCCAGGGTCGGGCGCGTTCGAGTTGGCCGGCGAGCTGGAACAGGGTGGCCTCGTCGCCGTAGCGACCGAGGAAGTGCACGCCGATCGGCAGACCGTCGGCGTTGGACCACAGCGGCACGGACATTGCTGGATTGCCAGTGATGTTAGCGATAACAGCCGGGTAGGCGACTGTACGGGCGCCGCGGCTGATGGCGCGGAGCGGGTCGTCGGGCGAGGCGGTGATCTCACCGAGGGGCGCGGGCGGCTCGGACATGGTCGGGGTCAGCCAGAGGTCGACGCCGGTGAGGAAGCGGGCGACGGTGCGCGAGAACCGCTGGAGGGTCTCGATGGCGAGCAGGTAGTCGGAGGCGCTGACCTGCCGGCCGGCGTCCCAGTAGGCGACGGTGAGGGGCTCGAGCTCGCCGGGGCGAGGCTCTCGGCCGACCCGACGGATCCAGTAGGCGAGAATCCAGGCGGTAGCGGCGTTGAACACGGTGCCGATCGCGCCGCCGACCTCGCCGTCAAGACCGGGCAGGTCGGCCTCGATCACCTCGTGGCCGAGCGCGGCGCACAGCGCGGCGGCGTCCTCGACGGCCGCCACGCAGTCGGGATGGCCGAGTTCGCCGCCCGGGGTCCGCGGGCTGTACGCGATGCGGAGCCTCCGGGGATCGACGGCGACCTCCTCGGCGAAGGGCCGGACCGGCGTCGGCGCCTGGTACGGGTCGCCGAGCGCAGGGCCGGCAATGGCGTCCAGCAGGGCTGCACTGTCTCGTACAGTGAGGGTTAACGCGTGCTCGACGGCCCAGCCGTTGATCACATCGCCGTACTCGGGCCCGAGCGGCGTCCGGGCCCGGGTCGGCTTCAGGCCGAAGAGCCCGCAGGCGGCGGCCGGGAACCGGATCGAGCCGCCAAGGTCGTTGCCGTGGGCCATCGGCACCAGCCCGGCAGCCACCGCCGCGGCCGATCCCCCGCTGGATCCGCTGGTCGACCGGCTCAGGTCCCACGGGTTGCGGGTCGCGCCGTGCAGCACCGGCTCGCAGGCCGGGGCCATACCGAACTCCGGCGTGTTGGTCTTGCCGACGACGACCAGCCCGGCCCGGTGCAGCCGCGTGACGAGCTCGCTGGTGTAGCCGGACGTGGTGCCGCGCACGAAGACGGAACCCTCGCTGAACGGCACGCCGTCGACTTCGGCGACGAGATCCTTGAGCAGGAAGGGAACCCCGGCGAACGGTCCGGTCGGGTTCGTGCGTGCCACCGCGCGGGCCCGGTCGAACATCGGCGTGATCACGGCGTTCAGCGTCGGGTTGAGGCGCTCGATCCGCTCGATCGCCGCGTCGACCAGCTCCAGCGCCGTGACCTCGCCGGACCGCACCAGCTCGGCCTGCGCGGTCGCGTCCATTGTGGACAGCTCGACGGTGGTCATCGCGACACCGCGGTGATCGCGTTGTGCACGTCGCCGAGCGGCGTGATCCGGGGCGCCGGCAGCCCTACGGCGACCACCATGGCCGGGAATTCGCGGCTGAACTCCTCGAAGACCGCCCGGGACGGGCAGGCGTCGTAGACGGTGATGCCGCTGTCCGTCACCACGCAGACGTGCAGCTGGGCGGCGTCCGGCGGGAAGCCGCTCATCAGGGTCTCGTAGGCCGGGATGAGCACGGCGGGGTCGCCGTCGAAGTGGTAGGCGCTGAGAAACATGGTGACCTCCGGTTGTCGGGTTTGCCCGCGAGGGCGCGAGATGGCGGCTCGCGATTCGCGAGGCGCCATCTCGCGCGGTGACTGAGCGAACAACCCCACGTCACCCGGAGGTGCGAGATGATCCCGACTGTCGACGAGCGGACGCCCGAGATGGTCATCGGCCAGCTGATCGGCGAGCTCGGTGGCTCGCTGGGCGTGCTGCTCACCGCGCTCGGCAACCGCGCCGGCCTGTGGACGGCCATGGCCGGCGCCGGGCCGCTGTCGCCGGAGGAAATCGCCGGCCGCACGGCGCTGAACACGATTCTGGTCCGCGAGTGGTGCCGGGCGCAGGCCGCCGGCGGTTATCTGGACTACCGGTCCGACACGAACTCGTTCGAGCTGCCCGATGCCGTTGCCGGCGCTCTCCTACACGGCCCGGGCGCGGCCATGGTCGACGCCTGTGCCGAGATGCTGTGCTCGCAGGGTGCCGAGTTCGACGAGTTCGTCACGGCGTTCCGCAACGGCGGCGGCTTCGGCTGGCACCGGCACGACGAGCGGTTCTGGCACGGCAGCGACGCGTTGACCAAGGTCGCGCTGCCGGACGAGTTGATCTCGGCTGTGCTCGACCAGGTGGGCTTGGCCCCTGGCTCCGTGCTGGACGTCGGCTCGGGCTACGGCACGCCGACCATCGCCATCGCCCGGCACTTCCCCGCCGCGCGGGTGCTCGGCATCGACTACAACGAGGCGTCCGTGGCGCACGCGCGGCGTGCGGCCGACGAGGCCGGGCTGGCCGACCGGCTGCGGTTCGAGGTCGGCTCGGCCACCGACCTGCCGGGCTCCGGCTACGGGTTGGTGACGTTCTTCGACTCGCTGCACGACTTCGGCGACCCGGTCGGCGCGCTGGCCCAGGCCCGGTCCGTGCTGGCCGACGACGGCGTCGTGCTGCTGGTCGAACCGGCCGCGGCGGACCGTGTCGAGGACAACCTCACCCCGTCCGGCCGGATGTTCTACGCCGTCTCCACGCTGATCTGCACGCCGAACGCCGTCTCCCAGGTCACCGGGCAGGAAGACGCTGCGCCGCTAGGCACGCAGGCCGGCGAGCCGCTGCTGCGGGCGACCGCCGCCGCGGCGGGGTTCGGCCGGGTTCGCCGCGTCGACGTGCCGGCGCCGATGAACCTGGTTTTGGCGCTCAAGCCCTGAGACAGTGGTTGACGTGCGCTCACCGAGCACTGTGGACACCGGCGGACGCCTGGTCGGCCGGGATGCCGCCCTCGCGGCCACCGGGGCCGCGCTCGCCGACGCCGTCGCGGGCGTCGGCGGGCTGCTGCTCGTGGCCGGCGAGCCGGGGATCGGCAAGTCGGCGCTGCTGGCCGAGCAGAGCCGTCGGGCCACCGTCCGTGTGCTGCACGGAGCCGGGTGGGAGGGCGCACCCTCGTTCTGGCTGTGGACGCAGGTGCTCCGTGGCCTCGGTGCCGCCGGCATCTTCGACCGGGCGTCGGCCGGCGGGGCCGAGGCCCGGTTCCGGTTGTTCGACGCGGTCGGCGTGGCCCTGGCCGAGGCCGCGCCGCTGCTCGTGGTGCTCGACGACCTGCACTGGGCCGACGACGATTCCTTGCGGCTACTGGATTTCCTGCGCCGCAGCCTGGTCACCGCGCCGATCCTGTTCCTCGGCGCGTACCGGGACGGCGAAGCGGGGCCGGTGCTGCGGACGCTCGTCGGTTCCGCGCCGGGAGTGCCGCTCGCCGGGTTGGACACCGCCGGCGTCGCCGCGCTGATGGCGGCCGTCGCCGGGCCGGGGCCGGACGCGGAGCTGGCCGATGCGGTACGGCGGCGCTGCGGCGGCAACCCGTTCTTCGTCCGGGAGCTGACCCGGCTGATGGTCGCGCGGGGTAAGTGGGGCACAGCGGCCGTGTCGGTGCCCGACGAGGTGCGGGACACGCTGCGGATGCGGTTGGCGCGGCTGTCGCAGCCGTGTGCCGACCTGCTCGGGGTGGTCGCCGTCGCGGGTTCGGAGGCGCGGCTCGACCTGCTCGCCCGTATCGGCCCGGACGACGTGCCCGAGTTGCTCGGCGAGGCCGAACGGGCCCGAATCCTGATTGCCGAGCCGGCCGGCTGGAGTTTCGCGCACGACCTCTATCGCGAGACCGTGCTGGCGCAGATTCCGCCCGCGCGCCGGGCGAAACTGCACGCCGCGGTCGGGCGCGGGCTGCTCGCCTTGTCGGCCGACGGGGCCGATACGGCCGCAGTTGGCGGCGCCGCGAGGTTGGCCGCACATTTCGTGGCCGCCGGTAGCGCGGCCGAGGCGTTGCATTGGTCCGTGGTGGCGGCTCAGGAGGCCACCGCGCGGCTGGGTCACGAGGAAGCAGCTCGTCACTACGAAACCGCGCTCACGTACGCGGAGGCCGACCGGGTCGCGTTGCTGCTCGGGCTGGCCGGGGCACATGACCGGGCCGGCGACGCGCAGGCCGCCCGGGAGGCTTACCTGCGAGCGGCGGAACTGGCTCGCACCGTGCCGGACGTGGACGCTCTGGCCGAGGCGGCGCTGGGCGTTGCCGGTCTCGGAGCACGAGCCGGGAGCGTCGATCCCGTCAGCATCGGGCTGCTCGAGGAGGCGGATCGGCTGCTGGCCGCCGGCGCGTTGCGGGCTCGAGTGCTCGCCGAGCTGGCCCGGGCCCGGCGGCATGCGACGCCGGAATTCGTCGATCCGCGGGCCTCATCGGCCGCGCAGGAGGCGGTGTCGTTGGCCCGCGAGGCTCAGGATCCCGGTGCGCTCGCGCATGTGCTACTCGCCGCGCATGACGTCGCGTGGGTACCGGGCTCGGGGGCGACGCGGCTGCGCCTGGTGGCCGAGATGGCGGACGCCGCCGAGGCCGCCGGCGACGCCGATCTCGTTGCTGAGGCGTCGTTGTTGCGTGCGGCGGCGTTGATCGAGCAGGGCGATCCGGCCGGGCCGGCCGAACTCGCCCGCTACACCGGGCTCGCCGACCTCCTCGGCCACGCCCGCGGCCGGTGGAGCGCGTTGAGCCGGCGGGCGACGCTGGCCGAGCTGGCCGGCCGGGTCGACGAGGCCGTCACACTCGCGACCGAGGCGCGGGCCCTGGGCGAGGCGATCGGGCTGCCCGACGCGAACGGCTGCTACGGGACGTTGATCTTCTCGCTGGCCGAGATCGGCGGGCCGCCGGAGCCGCGGGAGGACCTCATGCCCGCCGCCGATCCGATGTGGCCGGTCTATCCACTGCTGCGGGCGTGGAACGAGGTGCACGTCGGTGATCTCGCCGCCGCGGCCGCCTCCGTGCACGGGTTTTCCGTGCAGACCGTGCCGGACAAGTACGACCTCGAGTTCGTCGCCATCACGTGCACGGTGTTTGCCGCCGTCGGCTCGGAGACGCAGCGGGACCTGACCTACCGCCGGTTCGCGCCGTTCGCCGGGCTGCACGCCGTCGTCGGCGGGTGCGCCGCCTATCACGGCGTCGTGGACCACTACCTCGGTCTGCTCGCCGCCGCTTCCGGTCGTTCTTCGGAGGCCAGCACGCATTTCACCGCCGCGATCGACCTGTACGAGCGGCTCGGCGCCGACGCGTGGGCTGCCCGCAGCCGGGATTCCTTGCGGCACCTCGATTCCGGTGGTGACGCCTTCCAGCTCGTCGACGGCACGTGGCGGATGCGTTTCGAGGGCCGTGAGGCGCAGCTGCCCGACGCCAAGGGGATGCACGACATCGCCACCTTGCTCGGCTCCCCCGGCCGGCCGGTCCACGTCTTCACCCTGCTCGGCCGGGACGCCCCCGCCACCGGCTCCGATCCCGTGCTGGACCGCCGTGCCGTCGCCGAGTTCCGGTCCCGGCTGGCCGACCTCGAGACCGAGATCGCCGAGGCCGAGACCTGGAGCGACCTGCACCGTGCCTCCCGCGCTCGCACCGAACGCGACGCACTCGTCGCCCAGCTCCAGTCCGCCACCGGTCTCGGCGGCCGTCCCCGTTCCCTCGGCTCCGAGACCGAGCGCGCCCGCAAGACCATCTCCGCCCGGGTGCACGACACCCTGCGCCGAATCGAGCGCGTCCATCCCCCGCTGGCCGACCACCTCCGCGCCGCGTTGCGGACCGGCACCAGCTGCTCGTACCTGCCCGACCAGCAACGCCACTGGCACGTCTAGCTGTCCACAATGGACGAAGCCCGTGCCGTCCCGGTCGGGACGGCACGGGCTTCGGGGAGTGGCCTACAGCTCGTAGAAGTTGCTGTAGTGGTCGGGGGTGAACCAGACCTCGCCGTTGTCCATGTCGACGACGATGCGGGCGGCGTCGCGGTGGGCGCCGCAGGTGCGCGGGTAGACGTCGAACTCCTGGAAGGAGTCGCCGCCGGGCAGCTGGCCGTCGTTGTTGTAGTACGTGCCGCCGGCGTAGCTGCACTGGCCGTTGGGCCAGTCGTACCAACCGCGCTGACCGGGGTAGCCCAGTGACTGCCAGGTCGAGTTGGCCGAGGCCGCGGCCGAGCAGCCCGAGATGGAGCAGGAGTTGTGCACGGTGGCGTTGGCCGCCGGGGTGGCGACCAGGGCCAGGCCCAACATCATGCCCAGGGCGGACAGGGTCAGGGTGACGCGCTTGGTGAGGCGCACGAAATCTCCTTGTGGGGCGGAAAAGTGCCGACGCGGGTGCGACGGCGGGCGGGGCGGGGTCAGCCGATGCCGACGACGGATTCGGCGGTGGTCCAGTCGGTGGCGATGGCGTTCTGCGCGGGGACCAGCTTGACCCGGCCGTCGCACACGGCCTTCTTGAGCGCGTTCTCGACGGAGTCCTTGGTGTAGGCCGTCTTGCTGCCGTAGTGCGGCTCGGGCCACAGGTTGCGCGGGTCACGCGGCGCGCCGCCGAGTTCGAGCGGGATGAGGTGGTCTTCCTCGTAGTCCGCGGTGCTGGTGTCGGAGTAGCCGTATTCGGCGATCTGCTTGACCTTCAACGGGTTGGTGTAGGACGTCGGCGGGCGGACCGTGCTGGTCCAGCCGGACACGCAGATCGTCTGGTTGATGGTGCCCTGGCTGACGTCCGGGTTGGTGGCGCCGGGCGTGCAGGACGGATCCGGCAGCGGCAGATACGACGTCGAACAGGTCGAAGCCGTGCTGTGCGGGGCCGACGGCGACGCCACGGCGGGCGCGGCGACGAGCAAGGCGGTGGCGCACACGGAAACCGCGATGGCAAAGGCAGGGCGTGACATTCGAGAGCTCCTCGCAGGGACGATGTCGCTCGGGCGGACGACCATGCCGCAGCAGGGAAATCACGGCGGGCCGAAACGCACCGTAAACACGTTCCGGCGGGAGCGGAACAGGTCGAAATTTGACAGGGACGCTCGGTTCTGTGAACTCGAATATCCGTATTGATCCCTATGTCGACTATGCGCGGCCGCGTTCCACGGTTGTTCAACATCCGTTTCGTGGCAGGCCTTGTGCCAGCGCCGGCCCGTTCAGCCGCGATCAAGAAGAGACGATGATCACGTGACCTCATGACCATCCACTATGGACACGCTAGGCTCGGCGAATGGACGACCGAGTGAGGGGCGTGCTGGTCACCGGCGCATCGCGGGGCATCGGCCGGGCGGTGGCCGAGGGATTCGCCGCGCGAGGCGATCGCGTTGCCGTGCACTACGGAAACAGTCGAGTCGACGCCGAGCAAACCCTGCGTGGGCTGCCGGGCGATGGACATGCGCTGGTCGGCGGCGATCTTGGCGACGCGCAGGCGGCGACCGATGTCGTCGCCGAAGCGGTCAGCGCGCTCGGCACGGTGGATGTCCTGGTCAACAACGCCGCAGTGGCCCCGACCGCCGCCACCCGTCACGACATCACCGAAGTCGCGTATGAAGACTGGGTGTCGATCTGGCGGCGGACGTTCGACGTGAACCTGTTCGGCGCGGCCAACGTCTCCTGGGCGGTCGCCCGCCACCTCATCGAACGGGGCGCGGCCGGCAGCATCGTCAACGTCGGGTCACGGGGTGCTTTTCGCGGCGAGCCGGAGCACCCGGCCTACGGTGCGAGCAAGGCCGCGCTGCATGCGATGGGTCAGTCGCTGGCCGTTGCCCTTGCCCCGCACGGCATCGCGGTGAGCACGGTCGCGCCCGGCTTCGTGGCGACCGAACGCCAGACGGCCAAGCTGGCCGGGGCCGACGGTGACGCGGTGCGCGGGCAGAGCCCGTTCGGCCGGGTCGGCACGCCGGCCGAGGTCGCCGCCGCCGTGCTGTACCTGGCCTCGCCGGAGGCGGTCTGGAGCTCGGGCACGATCCTCGACGTCAACGGGGCGTCACACCTGCGCTGACCAGGGCCTTCGTGGCCTGCTCGGCCAGCCAGCCGCCGGCCTCGGCCCAGCTCCAGCCGAAGCCGCGGGCGGTGCGCCAGGCCTCGATGCCGAAGTAGAACCAGAGGATCTGCTCGACCTTCTTACGGGACAGGCCACCCCGGAGCCCACCGACCTCGACCAGCCGCGCGGCGACGACGGCGATGCGGTCGCGGATGCCGCGCAGCGCGACTTCGGCCGCCGCGGCGACGTCGGGATCAGCGTCACGGTTGTCCAGCAGCACGGCCAACGCCTTCTGCCGGCGGCGGCGGACCTTGCCCGTGCCCTCGGCGACCAGGCGGATGATCTCGCGGGGATCGCTGCTCGCCGCGACGAGCCGGTCCGTCTCCAGCGCGGCCTCGTCGGCCACGCCGTCCTCGGCCAGGGCGATGAGCAGGGCCGGCTTGCCGCCGACGCTCGTATAGACGGTGTTCACGGCGACACCGGCCGCCGCGGCCACGGCGGCGACGCTGGTCCGGCCGTACCCGCGCTCGGCGAACAGCTCCGTGGCGGCCTCGACGATCATTCGCCGGGTCTCCTCCGCGTGCTTCTCCCGCACCGGTGACCGGTAGCCGCGCTCAGCCATGCGACGGATGCTACCGCGCCGAGTTCGTAGTAACGTCATTACTATGAATAGTGACAGCATCCAACCGGTCGTGGTGGTCGGGGCCGGCCCGGTCGGCCTGTGGACGGCCATGGAACTGGCCCTGGGCGGCGTGCCGACGGTGATCCTCGAGCGGGCGGTCGAGCGCAGCCCGCACTCCAAGGCGCTGGGCGTGCAGCCGCGCACGCTGGAGGTGCTGGCCATGCGGGGCCTGGTCCAGCCCTTCCTCGACGAGGGCCGGCAGATCCCGAACTGGCATTTCGGCATGCTGGCCAACCGCCTCGACTACCAGGTGCTGGACACGCCGTTCCCGTTCATGCTGGCGATTCCGCAGCTGCGCACCGAGCAGTTGTTCGAACAGCGAGCCGTCGAGCTGGGCGTGCAGATTCGACGCGGTCATGCCGTGACGGGCCTCGACCAGGACGATGACCGCGTGCGGCTGCACGTGGACGGGCCGGACGGCCCCTACACCCTCGCCACGCGTTACGTCGTCGGCGCGGACGGCGTCGGCAGCGCCGTACGCACCGCAGCGGGAATTGCCTTCCCCGGCACCGAAACCACGGCCTACCACTACCTCGGCGAGGTCCACGTCACCGAAACGCCGGTGGTCAGCGCACAGAACGAGCACGGCGCCTTCATCAGCGTCCGATTGGCCGACGGCCGCTATCGCTTCGCCGGCACGGACGCGCATGACAGCAGCGAACGCGGCCCGCTGACCATGGACATGCTGCGGACGTCGGTGGCTCGCGTCGCCGGTACCGACTTCGGCATGCACGACCCGGCCTGGCTGTCCCGGTTCGGCAACGCCACGCGGCTGGCCGAGCACTACCGCAAGGGTCGGGTGCTGCTGGCCGGCGACGCGGCCCACCGGCACGTGCCGGCCGGCGGTGTCGGACTCAACGTCGGCGTGCAGGACGCGATGAACCTGGGCTGGCGGCTGGCCGCCGTGGCCCGTGGCGACGCGGATCCGTCACTGCTGGACGGCTTTCACGAGGAACGCCATGCCGTCGGCGAGGAGCTGATCGAGCACACCATGGCCCAGGCGGCGTTGATCTCCGCGACCACGCCGGAGACCATGGCCCTGCGGTCACTGCTGAACACCCTGCTGGCCGACGTGCCCGAACTCGCGCTGACGCTGGCGCGGAAGCTGTCCGGGCTGGACGTCACCTACCAGGCCGGCCCTCGCGTGCGGGACCACGTCTCGCTCAACGGCCGGCCGGTGCTGACCGCGCCGGAGCCCGGACCGGAGACCGTCACCACAGCGGCAGACCTGGGCATCGACGTGCGCGTCGGGCCGGACACGATGCTCATCCGGCCCGACGGGCACATCTGGCTGACCGCGGCCGATGATCACGCAACCGCTCAGGCGCTGCGTGGCCTCGGCGTTCGCTTCTCAGCCCGTGGTGGAGATGTCGTCGAGCTGCTCGGACGCCGGACGGACGGGGTAGAGATCGCCGCCGGGCGGGGCCGGGACCTGTGACAGAGCGGCCCGGGCCTGGCGATCGCCGGCGTCCGCGGCGGCGTGGACGCTGTCCAGCGGCGCGTACTGGGTGAAGTTGAGATCCGGGTAGTGCCAGTTGGCCGCGCCGCCGGTCGCCGCCGGCAGCAGGAAGTCGACCGCCTTGACGATGCTGCCGCCGGCCGGGTTCGTGTAGCCCCACAGGTCGACGCCGACGTGCCGGCCGATCTGGGCGAGCCGGGTCAGCGCCACCAGGTTGAACGACGAGTAGTGGAAGGTCCGGGTGCGGGCGACTTCCTCGGGCTGGCTGCCGTCGGCGGCGATCTGGTGGTCGATCCGGCCGACCTTGGCCTGCTCCACGATGTCCTTGGCCACGGCCGGCTGCCCGGTGTAGAGCGCGGTCCCGGCGGTCAGCATGTCCATGAACGTGCCGTGGTTGTTCTTCGCGGCGGCCTCGTCCTTGCCGTACTGGCTGGTGCGCAGCCAGCTCAGGAAGTCGCTCGACCAGCCCTTGAACGCCGCTTCGTCACCCTTGGTCCAGCTCGGGGCGCCGGTGCTGAGGATGGCAGCGGCGTCGAGCACCTGGGTGAAGGTGTAGGAGAACTCGATGATGCCGATGCCGCGCCCGTCGTTGCGGCACGGGATGCCCTGCGCGAAGTTGAGGTTCGGATTCATCTTCGTGGCCGGGTCGAGGAACCAGGTCCGCAGGTCCAGCGCCGCGCGCTGGGCGTAGGCCGGCTTGCCGGTGTAGTACCAGGCCAGCGACAGCTGGTAGATCGCGCTGAACGCCTTGAGCCGCTCGGCCTTGTCCGGCACGGCGGTCGTCTCGGGGTTGAGGACGCCGTCACGCTGCACGTACGGACAGCCCAGCGGGTTGTCCGGCGTCTTCGGCTTGCTGGGCCACCAGTACGGGGCGAGGCTCAGGTAGTCGTGCTTGTCGCCGCTCGGCGGCACGCGCTCCTTGTCGACCACGGTCCACGGCCCGGCGTCAACGGCCACGTCGGCCTGCTTGAGCAGGTCGGAAAGCGCTGTCCGGGTGGTCTTCTCGCCGGCCAGCAGGGCCAGCCGGTTGACCAGCAGCCGGTTGCCGTCGAGCACGACGGTCTTGGGCGGGCAGAGGCGGGAGAGCACGGGCAGCGAGCAGAGGCCGTCACCGGCCGCCGGGGCGGCCGACGCGACGCCGGCCGCCATGGGCAGGCTGAGCACGGCCATCACGGTGGCCAGCACGCCGACCCGTCGCAGGGATCTCAGGGACACCACTACCACTCCGTTCACATTCATGAACGATGGACATATATGTGATTACCGAGTAGATCCCTGAATGCTCGACAAATTGAAGACGCGGCACACTGGCGTTACCCAACCGTTACGTCGTGTCGTGGCGCCCCGCAGACTCCTTCGGCACGCGGCCCGGCGGTGTTGGTCCACATAGGACAGTGACTGAGACCGATTAGGACGGTCCGATGGTGGCGCTAACATTACTGCGCGCCGCCCGGTGCCGTTGGCCGAAAACGTTGCCTGCTAAGGTTTCCCCATGGCCGACCTGCGCCGTGCCTTCTTCGGCATCGGCAAGACGAAGTTCTATGCCACGGTGGGCCGCGCACTCGCGCCGATCGACACCACGCTGCTGCGGGTCAGCCGCGGCCGGCTCGGGGTCGGGGTGACGGTCGGCCTGCGCACGCTGCTGCTCAACACCGTCGGCAAGCGCAGCGGCCAACCCCGGCAGGTGCCGCTGGTCTTTCTTCGGCAGCGCGACGGCTTCCTCGTCGTCGGCTCGAACTGGGGCGGCGAGCACCATCCCGCGTGGACCGTCAATCTCCTGGCGCAGCCGGAGGCGACGGCGACTGTCGCGGGTACGACCATTCCCGTACGGGGCAAGCTGCTCACCGGCACGGAACGCGCCGAGGCCTGGGATGCGATCATCACCTACTGGCCGGCGTACGCGACCTACGCCGAACGCGCGGACCACCGCGAGATCAGGGTTTTCCGATTGGAGCCGCGCTGATCGGTCAGCGTCGGCTACGCCGACGACTTCGCCGTCAGCTCATCCCCCGGCTCGGCAGCGGCTGCCCGCCCGCTGTCCTGAACCATTTCGGGTCGTTCGGTCAGCAGCAGGTCGCCCCCTTGCGCCAGGTGGTGGACCACGGCCTCGACCAGCATTGGCACGTCCAGATCGACCAGGAACTGTGCCGGATCGGCGGTTGATCTGGCCACGCAGTGCCGGGGCAGCCGGTGCCGACCGCGCAGCCGCTGCATAGCCCGGAACGGATCCGCGCCAACGATTTCCTCGCGGGCGAACCACCATTGTGCGTGCTGCACGGAAACATCGCCCACGACGATGCGTGGCGCGAAGTCGCCGACCATGACCAGCGGCAGATCACTCAGGTCCGTGCCGGGCAGCGAGTCGAGCACCGCCTGGTCGCCGTCGAGATGGGCCAGTACCAGCTCCGACAGCTCCTCGGCCAGGCCGACCTCCTCGATCGACCACTCGCGTTCGGCTGCCGGCTCGCCCGCCATTCGTTGCAGGATCAGACAAAGGTCCAGCTCACCGAGCCCATCGGGCCAGCACGTGCCACGGCCGGCCAGCACCGCACGAAGGCGGTCGGCACGCTTGTCCCGCTCACGAACCAGGGCCGCGGTCAATACCCGATCGGCCAGGTTCTTGGCGTCCAGCGCGGACATGTAGGCCGAGGCCAGCGGGCTGACGATCTCGACCGGCCGACCACGCCGGACCGCGCCACGCGTGCCGATGTCGTTGCGCTCCACCGTGGTCAGCAGCTGGGTGCTGGCCATCTCCAGCCGCACCAGGCTGTGCCGATAGGCGCGCGCGGCCCAGCTGACGCGCAGGTCGGCCAGTTGTTCGAGCGCGGGACGGTCGCCGGACGAAGACATGGCAAAAACCCTAACCGGGACAACGGTTCCACACGAAGTTCGGCACCGCAGGTGCAACGACAGTTGCCCGATGCGCCCCATCGATGTTCACGGTGACACGCTCCGCAACGCGTCGAGCGCACACGGCCACGCGCTCCGTGACGGTGCGCCGTAACCGATCACCAGCGCGTCACGGTCACGACGGACGCGACCGGTGATCGCCGACACAAAACAAGTACGAGCGATACCTCTTTGGCTACGGTGATCATGTGCATCTCAGCCGAGCCACCGACATCGCCCTCCGGGTGCTGATGTTGGCGGCCGCCCAGCGCCGGCAGTTGACGATCGACGAGCTCGCCGCGGCCCTCAACGCGCCGCGCAACCACGTCGCCAAGATCGTCCAGCAACTGCGGCACTCCGGCTGGCTGACCACGACGCGCGGTCGCGGCGGCGGCATCTCGTTGCCCGACACCGCCCTGCGGACCTCAGTCGGTCGCATCGTGCGCGACTTCGAAGGGGTCGCCGAGGTCATCGACTGCGAGACGCCCCCGTGCCCGCTGCGCGCAGCCTGCCGGCTGCGCGGCGCGCTGCGCACCGCGCAGGAGGCGTTCTTCGCGTCCCTCGACGAGGTGGTCCTGCAGGACCTGATCGCGCCCCCGACGGGCAGTACGCTGCTCACACTCACCTAGGGGATAAGAAAACCATGCTGTCCTCGTCATCGGCCACCGTCGTGGCCGCGACGCTGCCCGCCGTCCGTGAAGCGGCGGTCGACATCAGCAAACACTTCTACGCCACCATGTTCGCCGACCACCCTGGCCTGCTCGACCTGTTCAACCGGGGCAACCAGGCCAACGGGGACCAGCAGCGGGCGCTGGCCGGCGCGGTGATCGCGTTCGCGCAGAGCCTGGTCGACGACGTGCCGGTCGGCCCGGTGCTGCACCGCATCGCCCACAAGCACGCGTCGCTGGGCATCCGGCCTGAGCAGTACACGCTGGTCGGGCGCTACCTGTTGGCCGCCGTGGCCCACACGTTGGGCGCTGCGGTGACGCCTGAGGTCGAGGCGGCGTGGGACGAGGTGTACTGGCTGTTCGCCGTCCGCCTCATCGAGGCCGAAACCCTGCTGTACCAACAGAACGGTGTCGACCCGGCGCAGCCGCACACGCCGTGGCGCGTGGTCGGCAAGTACGACGAGGCGCACGACGCCGTTTCCCTTTTGCTGGCCCCGGAATCCGGCGCGGTGCCGCCGCATCGGCCCGGTCAGTACGTCACCGTCACCGTTGATCTGCCCGGCGCGGGCCGGCAGGCCCGGCAGTACACCATCTCGCACGGGGCCGGGCATTCGGCGCTGCGCATCACGGTCCGTCCGGTGCAGGGCGGGTTGGTGTCCAACTTCCTCGCCGATCAGCTCACGGTTGGCGACTCCGTGGACATGAGCCGGCCGTTCGGCGATCTGGTGCTGGACGAGGACATGTCGCCGTTGATCCTGGTCAGCGCCGGCATCGGCATCACGCCGATGGCCGCCATGATCGAGCACGTGGCCCGCGCACAGCCGTTGCGGCCCGTGGTCGCCGTACACGCCGAGCGCGAGCCCGGCCGGCATGCGTTCCACGGGCACATGATTCGACACGGCGCACGGCTGCATTCCTTCGAGCACATCCGGTACTACGAGTACGAGGCCGGCCCCAGCGCCCGGTCCGGGCTGATCCGGCCGGACGAGATTCCGATCGCCGCGGGCGCGTCGGCGTACCTGTGCGGTCCGCTGCCGTTCATGCGTGACGTGCGCGCATCCTTGCTGCGTCGGGGAATGCCGGCCGAGCGCATCCGTTTCGAGGTGTTCGGCGCCGACCTGTGGTCGACCGACGCGGACCGGCTGTCCAGCGGCGCGTCCGTGGGCTGACCACCGGCGGCGTCGCCGAGGGCGGCAGCGCTCGGCGACGCGGGTGCCTGCTCTTTCGTGGCACAGTTGATCAGGTGAAGCTCCGGTACCTCTCCCTGCTCGGCACGGCGGCGTTTCTCGTCGGCTGCACGGCTCCCGCCCCTGCGCCTCCCCGGCGACGACCACCAGCACCACCCCCGCGAAGCCCCTCGGCCCGCGGATCTCGTTGGGCCCGTCCGACGCGGCGTCCGGGCTTCGGGTGATCCCGATCCACCTGGTCAACTGCGGTGCCGGTGCGCTGACGGTCACCGGTTTCCCGGCCCTGCGGGTGCTCGACGAGGACCGCAAGGCCATCGACGTCAAGGTGGAGAGCGGGGCCGACGCCGTGGCCCTGGTGCCCAGCCTCCAGCACCCGCCCACCACGTTCACGCTGACACCGGGCCAGCAGGCCGACGCCGCCGTGCTGTGGAAGAACCGGGTCACCGACTCCACCGTCGAGGCCACCAACGGCGCTTATTTCGACGTCGCCCCGGCCGCCGGCCAGCCGTGGCAGACCCAAACGCCCGACGGCCCCATCGACCTCGGCAACACCGGAAAGGTCGCGGTCAGCCCGTGGACCCCCGTCGAAAGCCACGCCTCCTGTCCGGTGTCGTGAGTTCGTGAGGGTTCCGCACACCGCGCCTATATGTTAAGAAACTTTCCTAACCATAGGGAGGTGGGCGTGGCTGCGATCCCACAGCAGGGGCAGTCCGGCCTCGAGCGCCAGATCGGGCCGTGGCAGGCGACCGCCATCAACATGACGCAGATGTGCGGCGTCGGGCCGCTGCTGACGATCCCGTTCATGGTGGCCGATGTCGGCGGTCCGCAGGCGGTGTTCGGCTGGATCATCGGCGCGATCATCGCGTTGGCCGACGGCCTGATCTGGGCCGAGCTCGGCGCGTCGCTGCCCGGCGCCGGCGGCACGTACATCTACCTGCGGGAGGCGTTCCAGTACCGGACCGGGCGGCTGATGCCGTTCCTGTTCGTCTGGACGGCGATCCTCTACATCCCGCTGACCATGGCCACCGGCGTCATCGGCCTGGTCCAGTACCTCGGCGCGCTGTGGCCGGCCGTGGTCGCCGGCGACGGCACCGTCAACACGTTCGGCCACGTGGTCGGCATCGTGATCACCGGATTCGTCGTCGTCCTGCTGTACCGCAAGGTCGGCGACACCACCCGGATCACGACGGTGTTCTTCGGCGTGATGCTGGTCAGCATCCTGGCCGTCATCGTCGCCGCGTACAGCCACTTCAACGGCGCGATGGCCTTCGACTACGCCCCCGGCACGTTCGCCGCCGGCGGCCCGTTCTTCACCGGCCTCGGCGCCGGACTCGTCCTCGCCGTGTACGACTACCTGGGTTACAACACCAGTTCCTACCTCGGCGCCGAGGTCCGGCAGCCCGGCAGGACGCTGCCACGGTCGATCGTGCTGTCCATCGTCGGCATCATGTGCCTGTACCTGTTGTTGCAGGTCGGCATTCTCGGCGTACTCCCCTGGCAGGACGTCGCCAAGTCCTCCTCCATCGCCACCCTGGCCGTGTCCACCGCATGGGGCTCCACCGCCGCCGACATCGTGACCGTGCTCATCGTCGTCACCGCCTTCGCGTCCGTCTTCGCCGGCCTCCTCGCCGGCTCTCGCGTCCCGTACGAGGCCGCTCGTGACAAGCTGTTCCTGCCCCAGTTCGCCCGTCTGCACCCTCGGGGCCACTTCCCCACCGTCGGCTTGTTGGTGATGGGCGTCATCACCGCCGTCGGCTCCCTGCTCCCGCTCACCGTCGTGATCAACGCCCTCACCACCGCCATCGTGCTCGTCCAGGCGTTGGCCCAGGCCGCGGCGTTGATCGTCCTGCGCCGCCGCCAGCCCACCCTGCCCCGCCCGTACAAGATGTGGTTGTTCCCCCTGCCCCTCATCGTCGCCGTCGCCGGTTGGGTCTTCGTCTACCTCTCGACCGACACCGTCTCCATCGTGCTGTCCGTCGTCTGGGTCATCGTCGGCGCTGTCGCCTTCTTGATCTACGCTCGCGCCGAACGCGTATGGCCCTTCGGCCCCAAGGAGATCCGCGAGGAGTACCTGTCACCGGCCCCGTAGTTGCTCACACTCGTTCGCGATGATCCAGTGCCGCGGACTGAGGTCGGCTTCCGCCACGGCGAGAATGTCTCGGAATTCCGCCGTGGCGGTCTCGGTGTCGCGCGGCCAACGTACGTGAGGCGTCGGCTCCTGCCAGGTCTCCCAACTCCAGCAGTGCTATCGCGTGGTCGTGTCGAGCGCCAACGGCATTGAGATGATCCGCGCCCACGGAGCGGGCGATGCTCGCGGCAACCGCGCGCAGCTCTGCTTCGATCCCGGGGTAGTCCTGCAAGTCCATCAGCACCATCGCGAGACCCTGGCGCGCGAGCACGGTGTCCGCCCAGTTCGGGCCGTGCAGCCGCAGCCGGATGTCGACCGCGCGACGGAACCAGCGTTCGGTCTCGGGACCGCCGGTCACCTGGAAGGCCAGCTCCGCGGCCATGGTCGCCACCGCCGCCACTATCCAGTCCTGGTCGTTGTCCGCCCCATCCAGCATCCGCAGATCGGCCAGCAGGTGCACGGCCACACCGGCCGCCACTGCGTCCACGTGTCGAAGGCCAGCCGTTCAAGCACCCCCACGCCCCGAACAGCAAGTTCATCGCCAGCACTCGGCAATCCACGGCATCGGCAATCGCATCGGGCGGCCAGCGGCAGGAGTCGCGGACCGCCGGGTGCAGCACCAAGCCCTCGGTCGGCAGGTCCATCAGACCCAGGCCGGCCAGGCCATCGAGGGTGGCCGACAGCTCCATCGCGCGTTGCATCCACCCACCGGACGGGGATCTCGTTGCGCACGGCCGAAGCCGTCGACAAGGCCACTGTGGTCTTTCCGGTGCCGCCACCACCGTGCAGCACAACGACTCCGGTGCCGGTGCACACGGCATCCACCAGATCGGCAACCGAGGAGTCCCGGCCGCGGATGCGGTCGGTGAGGCGGCCCCACGGGACCTCGGCGGAGCCGAGACCGGGCCGCCCCGCCCCGCCCCGGGACCGAAGGTGATCGACTCGGCGTTGATCACACCGGCCTGGATCAGCGACCCGGTCGGTTCACCGTCGAACTCGTTGGTCGTCACCGGGCGAGCGTGCCCCAAGGGGCAACGAACCGGGGACCTTGGTGTTGATTCCCCAACCAGAACGCAACCAACCGTGACCTTTTACCGTGACCCGACAACGGCACACCGATGGCACACCGCCATGGTGCCGAAGATTGACGTGAATGACACCCGGCTACCACGTAACGCTGCACAAAATTGCCGAAAACCCCGACGCAGTTGATAGTTTAGTTGGCATGAGCAACTTCATGGAAAATGATGAGCGCGCGCAACCACATACCAACTGGTCGGTCATCGACGCGTTTTGCGGCATGGCCAACGCGAACCTCATACCAGCAGGTCAGCGGATGATCGATCATGAAAAAACCACCATCGGGTCATCACACGTATATGAACGGCGACCATATACGCCGCACAGGGTGATCAGCTGAACACGACACGTAAGCGAATTGTGACTACTCGCAGGCAACGATGAGTGCCCGTTCTCCCGTGACCAAAAGCGTCACGAGCCACCGCCGATCGTGTATTGTCCCGCAGCGGAGGGGTATTCGAACGCGCCAACCGCAATACCACAGTATCAGACCGGACCACACACGGCCCGACGTCTGTGCTTATCCGCACGCCCACAGAACCGGTCGTGCGGGTGTCCACTACGCAACGCCCCCAATGGGAGGAAGCATGGCCAGAAAAGCCTTTCGCGCTGGCGCACTCGTGACGTCCTCCGTCCTTGCCCTCGGCGCCATCGCCGTCGGCTCGGCGGAGGCCGCCGCGCCGCGCACCGCGACGCACTACTACGTCGACTGCGCGGCCGGCAACGACAGCGCGGCAGGCACCACCCAGACCGCGCCGTGGAAAACCCTAGCCCGGGCCAGCACGGTGACCTTCGGGCCCGGCGACGTGATCAGCCTCAAGCGCGGCACCACCTGCGCCGAGGCCTTCGCGCCGCACGGCTCCGGCACGGCCCCCGCGCCGGTGATCCTCAACGCGTACGGCAGCGGCGCCGCCCCGAAGATCGCGCCCTCCGGCGTGCGGGCGGCCGTCTACCTGCACAACGTTGAGGGTTGGGAGCTGCACGATCTCGACGTGTCCGACGCAGGCGGCTCCGCAGGGCCGACCCGCACCGGCATCTACGTCCAGCTCACCGACTTCGGCACCGGTCACCACTACGTGGTCGACAACGTCCACGTGCACGACGTCAACGGCTGCGACTGCACCGGTTACGACGAGCCCAGCGGCGGAATCCTGTTCAACGTCAACGGTTCCGCCACACCGACCGGGTTCAGCAGTGTGCACGTGACCAACAGTCACGTCGACGGCGTGAACGGCATGGGCATCAGCACCTCGTCGCAGTGGGCCAAGCGCAGCCCCGAGTTCCCGGGCGGCGCCGGCTCGACCTACGTGGCGATCCCGGACATCCTGATCTCGGGCAACCAGCTGAGCAACCTCGGCGGCGACGGCATCGTGGTCCAGAACGGCGTCAACGCCAAGGTGGAGCACAACGTCGTCAACGGGTACAGCCTGCGGGCGGCCGAGTACCACTCGGGTATCTGGACGTGGGACTCGGACAACACCGTGATCCAGTTCAACGAGATCGCCCACGGTGGCGGCAGCCTGCCGGCCGAGGCGTTCGACGTGGACGGCGGCGACAACAGCACCATCTACCAGTACAACTTCACGCACGACAACAACGGTGGCATGGCCCTGCTCTGCGCGGTTCCGGGCATGGTCTCCAAGAACGCCATCGTGCGCTACAACATCAGCCAGAACGACGCCGCCGGCGCCGGTGGCGTGGTGACGATCGCCTGCACCCCGCAGGTGGGCGCGCAGTTCTACAACAACGTGGTCTACAGCCCGTCGGCGGCGAAGTTGATCGCCAACTCCGCCACCACCTCGGTCCACTTCGCCAACAACATCTTTGTCGGCTCCGGTGCGATCGACGACCCGAACGGCGCCTACGACCACAACCTGGCCAGTGGCGGCGTCGCCGCGCCGGCCGGCTCGTACAACACCGCGGTCAGCGACCCGAAGCTGCTCCACGGTGGCGACGCGACCAGCATCGCCAACCTGGACGGCTACAAGCTCGCGACCGGTTCCCCGGCGCTCGGCACCGGTGTTGCCATCACGCAGGACGGCGGCCGTGACTTCTACGGCAACTCGACCTGCTACAACAACATCGGCGCCTACCAGGGCCCGGGCCTGGCGCACTGACCGCAACCGCAGTACCGGCACGACAAATCCGTCCCCGGCGTCGAGTTCCGGCGCCGGGGACGGGCAATTCAGGCAGCGACGCTCAGCTCCGGCTCGCGGACACCGATCAGCCGCAGCAGCGGACCGGTCATCGCGGTGGTGAGCAGGGCCATCAGCACCAGAATGGTGAAACCGAGCGTGTTGACCACGTGATACTGCAGGCAGATCGAGGCGACGATCAGCTCGGTGACGCCTCGGCAGTTCATCAGCGTGCCGACGCGCAGCGACTCCCTGGCCGGCAGTCCGGCGAGGCGGGCGCCGCCGCCGGCGCCGACGAACTTGGTCACGGTGGCGACCAGCACGACCGCGGCCAGCAGCAGCCAGCCGTCGGCCGAGCCGGTGACCGACGTGATCACGGTGCTCAGGCCGACAGTGGCGAAGAACAACGGCAGCAGCACGATTTCGGTGAAGCCGTAGAGCTGTCGGCGGACCCGCTCCACCAGTGCCTCGTGTCGCGGCAGCAGCAGTCCGAACAGGAACGCGCCGACCGCGGCGTGCAGCCCGATGATCTGGGTGCAGGCCGCATAGGCGGCGGCGCAGGCGATCACCAGCGGCAGGGCCCGGTCGCCGATGCGGCGCACCAGCCAGGCCAGCAGCGGCCGCACCACCACGAAAGTGAGGATGACCAACCCCGCGACGAGCACGATGGTGGTCAGTGGACCGGAGTTCCCGGCAAGGCCGGACAGGGCAAGGATCAGGGTGAGGGCGAGCCACGCCGTGCCGTCGCCGATCGCGGCGCACGCCATCGCGATCCGACCGATGCGCGAGGTGTCCATGCCCATGTCGACCAGGATCCGGGCCAGCACCGGCATCGCGGTGATGGACATGGCCAGGCCGAAGGCCAGCAGGAAGGCCACCGGGTGCTGGTTGGAGCCGGCGATCAGCGGCTGGCCGAGCGCGGCGATTCCGACGCCGCCGGCGAACGGCAGCAGCATGCTGCCGGCGGCAATGCCCGCGACCACACGGCCGTCGGCCCGCGGATTCTCCAGCCGGGCCTCGCTGCCGAGCAGGAACAGGAAGGTGACCAGCCCCAACTGGCCGACCACGGTGACGCTGCCGATCACGGTCGGTGTCAGCAGCCAGGCCGAGCCGGCCGGCCACAGCGGCGCCAACACGCTGGGCCCGAGCACGATGCCGCCCAGGATCTCACCGACGACGGGTGGCTGGCCGAACCGTCTCGCCACGCCGGCCAACAGGCGGCAGACCACCACGATCACTGCCAGTGCCAAGAGGAAGTGGGCGACCGGATCGGCCGCGGGTAGCGCGGTCATGACGACCCTTTCAATTGTCGGTGAAATTGTGGGAACACCGCCAGCAGATGCTTGACAACCCAGCAAAACGGACATATCGGAACATGCAGCTACCCAGCCCCCAGAAGCCCCATGAAACGATACCCCCTCCCCCACCCTGACAGAAGCAGGCAAAAGTGGACAAGCCGTCGTGCTTCCGCACGGCCCATTGCCATTCCGCCACGAGAACGGTCGAACCGTGACCGGGGAGATGATTCACGCGCATCAGCCGTTCGGCCGAACCTCCGGTCACCCAACGCGCTCACAGTGACCCCGACATAGTCCCGGCTACCAACCAGTAACCGACAAACCAGCAGGTCACAGCCCTACGGGCTCATCAATAGGCTGGAACTTCCTGCCCCGTCGACCAATGACGGCCTAAACGATTGTGGACTTGGGGGTAAGGATCGGCGTACTTCCGTCGCTGCTGATGATCACGTCCTGTGTGCGGTCAAGCCACTCAGTGCTAACGTGCGTCTCGGCCTACCCGAACTGACAAGGCTGACAAGGGGCGCGGAAAAGTTCCATCTGCTTGACCTCCTCCGGCGTATGCCCGGCGCCCGGACGAGCATTACTGGGGTAATGGATCCTTAGGCGGTATTCGTGGACGTCTCCATACTTGGCCCGTTCAAGGTTGCCCGCTCCGGCGCGGACGTCACACCCTCCGCGCCGAAACTGCGCAGGGTGCTCGCGCTGCTCGCCGTCCAGGCGAACCGGGTCGTGAGCATCGACCAGATCATCCAGGAGCTGTGGGACGAGCGCCCGCCGCCCAGCGCCACCACCACCATGCAGACCTACGTCTACCAGGTACGCAAGGTCACCCGGCAGTACGACCAGGCGGGCCACGATCTCGGCGCGGACGACCCGGACGGCAGCGGCATGCTGCACACCACGTTCGGCGGCTACATGTTGACGCTTCGGCCGGAGGCGCTCGATGCCCTGCGCTTCGAGCAGCTGGTCGAGAAGGGCCGTGGTCAGCTCGCCGCCGGCGAGCTGACCACGGCGGCCTGGACGTTCCGGCTGGCCCTTCAGCAGTGGAAGGGCCCGGCGCTCACGGCCGTCAACACCGGCCCGGTCCTCCAGGCGGCGGCGGTCCGCCTCGAGGAGATGCGCAAGAGCGTGCTGGAACAGAGAATCGACATCGACCTCCAGCTCGGCCGGCACCACGACCTGATCAGCGAGTTGATCAGCACGGTCAGCGAACAGCCGACGCACGAGGGCTTCCAGGCCAAGCTGATGCTCGCGCTGTACCGGGTCGGCCGGCGCTCCGAGGCGCTGCAGACCTATCAGCGGGCCCGCGCGGCCCTGCACGACGAGCTCGGGCTCGAGCCGTCGACCGAGCTGCGCCGGCTACAGAAAGCCATCCTGGACAACGACTTGCGGCTGGATGTGCCGCCGGGCACCGCGACCACCGGCGGCTTCGCCGGCGCCGCCACCCCGCCGAACATGCTGCCGCCGGACGTCGCCGTCCAGGTTGGACGGGACCAGGAGCTGGCCGCGGCGGGCGAACTGCTCACCAGGGCGGACCGCACGACCGCCCCGGTGATCGTGGTCGCCGGCGCGCCCGGCATCGGCAAGTCGGCGTTCGCCGTGCACCTGGCCCACAAGGTGCGGGCCAGCTATCCCGACGGGCAGCTGCACCACCGGCTGACCGACGACGACGGCACCGCGCAGCCGCCGGCCGAGGTGCTGGCCGAGCTGCTGCGCGTGATCGGGGTGGCCCCGGAGAAGATCCCGCCGACCCTGGCCGCCCGCAGCCAGTTGTTACGCAGCTGGACGGCCAACCGACGGGTGCTCATCGTGCTGGACGACGCGGCCGGCATCGACCAGGTGCTGCCGCTGCTGCCGGTCGGCGCCGGCTGCGCGACCGTGGTGGCCAGCCGCCGCCGCATCGCCGGCCCGGCCATCTCGATGACCGTGGACCTGGCGCCACTGGCCATTGAGGACGCAACCCAGCTGCTCACCACGGTGCTCGGCGCGCAGCGACTGGCCGCCGACCCCGAGGGCACCGGCCGCCTGCTCACCCTCTGTGCCGGACTGCCGCTGGCTCTGCGCGAGGCCGCGACGCGGCTGAGCCTGCGGACACACTGGCTGATCGGCCGGCAGGTGGACCGGATGCGGGTCGGCGACACCGAGATCACCGACAGCATGCTGCGCAGTCATCGGCTGCTGCCGCCGGGCGCGCGGCGGGTGTTCCTGGTGCTGCTCGACTCCGACGCCGGCGCGATCACCGCCGCCGCGGTGGCCGCACTGACCGGGATGGACGAGGCGACCGCCGAGTCCTACCTGGAGGATCTCGTCGAGTTCCTGCTGGCCGACGCCTACCGGCAGGCCGACGGCACGTTCGTCTACCGGACCCACGCGCTGTACCGGGCCGCGGCGGCCGTGCTCGACGACAGCGCGCGGAACCTGCCGCTGACCCCGAGCCCGTACGCGGGCACGCACGACCGGCTCCCCGTACACCAGCTGCGCACCTGACCCGGCGATGGGAGAAACACGATGCCGTACGCGGCAATCAGCTATCGGATCAAGCCAGGGCACGAGGACGAGATCGCCCAGATCTTCGCGAACTTCCAGCGCGTGGACACGCCGGAGCTCAGCGACGACACGGGCGAGCAGGTCGGGCGGCTGCTCGGCACGGCGGTGTTCGTCAAGGGCGAGAACCTGGTCCGCGTGATCCACTACGAGGGCGACTTCGCCGCGGTCGGCCGGCACATGGCTCGGCAGAAGGGCGTGCACAAGCTCGAGGAGGCGCTGGCGCCGTATCTGCTCGACGAGCGGGACACCACCTCGCCCGAGGGCTTCGCCGCCTACTTCCGTGACGCCACGATGCGGTGCGTCTCGCAGCTGGACGTCGCCAACCACCCGGCGACCGCCTGAGCACTGACAAGGCCGCCTCCCCGTCGAAGGACGGGGAGGCGGCCTTGTGGTTGAGCCGTATGGAGTTCGGGGAGGGTGAGGGGTGCGGGGATCAGCGCTTGGCGGTCTGGAGCCGGCCGGTGTGCTCGCGCAGCAGCTCGGTCATGCGTTGCAGGTAGCGGCGGATGGCTTCCCGCTCGCCGTTGCGGAACTCGCTCTCCACCAACGCGTTCACCGCCTGCCGCAGCGGCTCGAAGACCCAGGCCAGCTTGGCGTCGACGCCGTCGCAGGGCGCGACCAGGATGCGGCGGCGGTCGTTGGGGTCGCGCAGCCGGCGCACGTAGCCGGCGCGCTCCAGTCGGTCGACGACGCCGGTGATCGCGCCGGTGGTCAGGCCGGACATGTCGGCCAGCCGGCCCGCGGTCACCATCGAGTCGGCCCGCATCAGCAGGTCGAGGCACTTGTAGTCGGTCGGTGAGACACCGAGGGTCTCGCCGACGACCGCGTGGAAGAGCACCTCCGCGCCGCTGAAGTCACGATTCACTTGCCCGAAGTCGAAGTCCACAGCGCGAATCACCGCCTCACCGTCGATGTCGAACACAACTGTCGAACACCCCCGCCACCGGCTCGGATCGGTGCCCATCGTCGGAGCCGATCATCGGAGATCGATGGAGAACCGGACGCGACCGGCACCAGCGGACCGCCTCCTCGCCGACCCCTGATCGACCTCAGGGTATATCCCTGATGTTCGACTAGTCGAAAGTATACTAGCGTTAGCGGTGTTCGAGCGAGACCCACTGACGAAAGGGCAGGCGGTGATGGCACGCAGGCACAGCAACACCCTGGCCGCGGCGGTGCTGGCCGTCCTGTGGGAGGGCCCGACACACCCCTACGCCGTGCAGCGCACGCTGCGCGAACAGGGCCTCGACCGCAGCATCAAGATCAGCCGAGGCACGGTGTACCTGCTCTTCGGCCAGCTCACCAAGGACGGACACGTGGCAGCGGTGGCCACCGGCCGCACGGCCAACCGGCCCACGCACACGGTGTTCACCCTGACCGAGCCCGGCCGCGCGCAGCTGCTGGACTGGGCCAAGGAGCTGCTGTCCGTGCCGAGCACGGAGCACGGCGCCTTCCCCACCGGCCTGCGACTGCTGCCCGTGCTCCCGCCGGCCGAAGCGGCCACACTGCTTCGGGCGCGGTGCGCCGCGCTGGCGGCCGAGATCAGTACGGTCAGGGCCGCACCGAGCCACCCGCTCGTCGACGAGTACCGCCGGGCCCAGCTCGAACTGGAACAGGACTTCGTGGACCGTCTCATCGCACGTATCGAGCACCAGCCAGCCGACAGCGGTCGGCGTCACACTCGGACCGCCGCCGCACGGGGGCGCTCGCACCAACTGGAGGAATCATGACCGCAGTGAAATCCGCCCTGATCATCGGCAGCGGCATCGCCGGGCCCGTGACGGCGATGGCACTGCAGAAGGCCGGCATCGACGTCACCATCTTCGAGGCCTACGACGGGCGGGCCGCCAACGTCGGCGGCGCGTTCACCATCGCCACCAACGGCCTCGACGCGCTGGACGCGATCGACGCCCTCGGGGCGACCGAGGGCCTGGGCTACCGGGCGCCGCGGATGCAGATGTACAACGCGGACAGCAAGCTGATCGGCACGCTGGCCACCGGCATCCCGCGCTCGGACGGCGTGAACAGCACCAGCTTCCGCCGGGCCGACATGTTCTCGGCGCTCAACGGCGAGCTCAAGCGGCGCGGCATCCGCACCGAGTACGGCAAGCGGTTCGTCCGCTACACCGACAACGGCGACTCGGTCACCGCGCACTTCGCCGACGGCAGCGCGGTGACCGCCGACATCCTGATCGGCGCGGACGGCATCCACTCGCAGATCCGCAACATGATCGACAGCTCCGCGCCCAGCCCGCGCTACACCGGGCTGGTCTCCTTCGGCGGCTTCGCGGCCAACCCCGGCCTCAAGCCGGACCCGACCGGCTGGCACATGACCTTCGGCCGCAAGGCCTTCCTCGGCGTGTTCGTGCCCAACGCCAAGGAGGTCTGGTGGTTCATCAACGTGCCCCGCGACCAGCCGCTGTCCAAGGAGCAGATCGTCAACGACGGTCTTGAGCGCTGGAGCAACCAGCTGATCGACCTGTTCAAGAAGGACAACACCAAGGCCGAGGCGGTCATCCGGGCCACCGGTCCGGCCGGCCTGATCGTGCTCGGCGCCCAGTACGACCTGCCGGACGTCAAGCACTGGCACAAGGGCCGGGTGGTCATCGTCGGCGACGCCGCGCACGCCGCGTCGACCAGCTCGGGCCAGGGCGCGTCGATGGCCATGGAGAGCTCGGTGACGCTGGGCCGGTGCCTGCGTGACTGCGCCACCCCGGAGGAGGCCTTCACCACCTACGAGCAGATCCGCCGCAAGCGGGCCGAGAAGATCATCGCGTACGGCCAGAAGAGCGCCAACTCCAAGGCGGCCGGCCCGTTCGCCGCGATGATGCGGGACACCTTCATGGGTATCGGCCTGAAGTACTTCTACAAGCCCGACTCGACCGACGCGTGGCTGCTGTCGCACCACATCGACTTCAACGCGCCGGTCCAGGTCGAGCTGGCCACGGTGTGACCCCGCCGGTCACCGGGTCGGCAGGCCGTCGGCCTCCGACTCGGTGACCGCACGCAGACCCTCCTGGGTCCAGGTGAGTCGGCCGGCGCGCAGCTCCACCAGCACCGCGTCGACCCACCGGATCTCGGCCGAGGTGACGGCCAGCAGGTATTCGGCGTCCAACAGGGACACCGCGGGCACGACCGACGCGGTGGCCTTGATGCCGTCTGCCAGTCGGTCGGCCTCGGCCCGCAGCCGTTCCAGGCGCGTCTCCAACCGGGTGATCACCTCGGCCGGCTCCAGCAGCGGGATGAACGACACCGCCGCCGGGAACTCGGCGAAGCTCTTCTTGGGGTCGGACAGCATGTCCCGCAGCCACTCGGCGGCCACCTCGTCGCCTTCCGAGGTGATCTCGTACACCGTGCGCTCCGGCCACTGGCTGTCCCGCTCGGTGTTCAGCACGGCGATCAGCCCGGTGTTGCGCAGCCGCTCGATCATCTTGTACAGCGACGCCCGCGGCTCGACGTTGATCACCTCGTCCTTGCCCCACTGCTTGATCAGCTGCTGCATCCGGTACGGGTGCATGGGCTCGACCTTGAGCAGGCTCAGGATGGCCAGGGCGAGTGGGGATCGACGATGCGCACGGCTCACCGGACCCATGGTAACGGTCACCCGCCGTTCTGGACCGCTTCCACAGCGACGCACCAAGAACGGCTGCCATCGTCCACGGCATTGCCAGCGATCGTCAGGGACGGAGTGGCACATGCGTGAATCGACACGGGTGCTGGTGATCGGCGGCGGTCCCGCCGGTTCCACCGCGGCGGGCCTGCTCGCCAAGGAGGGTCTCGAGGTGACCCTGCTGGAGCGCGACCATTTCCCGCGCTACCACATCGGGGAGTCGATCCTGCCCTCCTGCCGGCCCATCCTCGAGCTGCTCGGGGTGTTCGACAAGGTGCAGTCGCACGGTTTCCAGCCCAAGGGCGGCGCCTACTTCTTCTGGGGCACCGAGGAATGGGAGGTGGTGTTCAGCGAGCTCGGCGACGACGGCGCCAACGCCTTCCAGGTGGTGCGCTCGGAGTTCGACAAGCTGCTGCTCGACCACGCCCGTGAGCTCGGCGTCGAGGTGCACGAGGGCGTGCAGGTCAAGGAGCTGGAGTTCGACGGGGAACGCCCGGTCGCGGCGGTCTGGGCGGAAAGCGACGATGCCTCGGTCGGCGGCCGGATCACCTTCGACTACCTGGTCGACGCCTCCGGCCGCAACGGCCTGATGGCCGTCCGCAACCTGCGCAACCGCAAGTTCCACAACGTGTTCCGCAACGTCGCCGCCTGGTCGTACTGGCGCGACGCCAAGCCGCTGGACCGCGGCCCCGACGGCGCGATCACGGTGAGCTCGGTGGAGGACGGCTGGTTCTGGGGCATCCCGCTGCACGACGGGACGCTCAGCGTGGGCCTGGTGACCGGCCGGGACGGGTTCAACGCCAAGCGCAGCGAGCTCGGCTCCATCCAGGCGGTCTACGACGAGGCGCTGGGCACGTGCCCGTCCATCGCCGGCCTGCTGGAGGGCGCGACCCAGGTCAGCGAGATGAAGGTGGAGCAGGACTACTCCTACGCCGCCGAGTCGTTCACCGGTCCGGGCTACTTCCTGATCGGCGACGCCGCCTGCTTCCTGGACCCGCTGCTGTCCACCGGCGTGCACCTGGCCACCTACAGCGCGATGCTGGCCGCCGCGGCGATCGTCAGCGTGGAGCGCGGCGAGGTCGAGATCGAGCACGCGCAGAGCTTCTTCTCCACGGTGTACCGGCACGCCTACGAGCGGCTGCTGGTGCTGGTCTCCACGTTCTACGAGTCCTACCGCGGCAAGGAGCACCACTTCTACCAGGCCCAGACGCTCAGCCAGGCCGACCGCGACGGGCTCAACCTCCAGTCCGCCTTCGACCGGATCATCACCGGCATCGAGGACATGGAGGACGCCGCCGACGTCTACGCCCGGGTGCAGCAGCACCTGCACGGCGCGGAGAGCGGCAACCCCAACCCGCTGGCCAACCTGAACAAGGTGCACGAGCAGAAGCAGGCGCCGATCAACCCCGAGCAGGCGGTCGACGGGCTGTACCTGAGCTTCTTCCCGTTCGGCCTGCGCAAGGCCCTGGCCGCCGTCGCCGGCGAGAAGTAGGGGCGGGTCATGGATCTCGGGTTGACCGGCAAGCGGGTGCTGCTCACCGGCGGCACCCGCGGCATCGGCCGGGCCACCGCGCTGGCGTTGGCCGGCGAGGGCGCGTCGGTGATCGTGTGCCACCGCAACGACAGCGAAGCGGCGGCGAGCCTGGCGTTGCGGCTCAAGGAACTCGGCGACGGCAACGAGGTCGTCCGGGCCGACGTCACCGACCAGGCCGACGTGACGCGGCTGCTCGAGCACGTCGGGACTGCTCTCGGCGGCCTGGACGTGGTGGTGAACAACGTGGGCGTGGACGGCTTCGTGCCGTTCGGCGACCTGGCCGAGGACGAGTGGCACCGGGTCCTCGACCACAACGTCACTACGGCCTACCTGGTCACCCGGGCCTCCCTCGGACTGCTGTCCGACGGCGCCTCGGTGATCAACGTCGGCTCCTCGGTCGCGCTGCGCGGGCGGGTCAACGGCGTGCACTACACCACGTCGAAGGCGGCCCTGATCGGCCTGACCCGGGCGCTGTGCAAGGAACTCGGGCCGCGACGGATCCGCGTCAACACGGTCTCCCCCGGCCTCACCGAAACCGAGCCGGGGGCGGGATTGCCGCCGGCGGCGGTGGAGCGCATCGTCGGGATGACGGCGCTCGGGCGGATCTGCCAGCCTTCCGATGTCGCCAATGCGGTGTTGTTCCTGGCCGGCGACCCGTCCAGCTACATCTCCGGCGTGACGCTCAACGTGGACGGGGGCGTCTGATGGGCCGCCCGATCGCGTTCCTCGGCCTCGGCGGCATGGGCTCCGGCATGGCCGCCGCGCTGGTCGCGGCCGGCCTGCCGGTCACCGTGTACAACCGGACCGCGGCCAAGGCCGAACCGCTGGTCAAGGCCGGCGCGACGCTCGCCGCCTCGGCCGCCGAGGCCTGTGACGGGGCCGAGGTCGTGCTGATCAGCCTGGCCGACGAGTCCGCTGTGGACGATGTGCTGTTCGGCGACGCGGTCGGGCGGCTCAAGCCCGGCACGGTGGTGGTCGACACCTCGACCGTGTCGCCGACCTTCGCCCGCAACACCGAACTGAGGCTGAACGCGTCCGGCGTCACCCGGGTCGAGGCGTGCGTGCTGGGCAATCCGCAGATGGCGCTGGCCGGCAAGCTGCGCGTGTTCGCGGCCGGCCGTGAGTCCGATGTGGACGGTGTGCGGGACGTGCTGTCCGTGCTCAGCCAGGAGATCCGGTTCCTCGGCCCGACCGGCCGGGCCAGCACGTTGAAGCTGGCGTTCAACCTGATGCTCGGCGTGCAGGTGGCCGGGCTGGCCGAGGCCGTCGAGTTCGCCGAGGGCGCGGGGCTGGGCCGGGACGTGTTGCTGGACGCCATCGACAACAGTGGCTGGCAGTCGCCGGTGTTGGCCTTCCGGTCGGGTTTCATGCGGCAGCGGAGGTACTCGCCGGCGGCGTTCCGCACGGTGTTGATGCGCAAGGACCTGCTGTTGGCCGGCGAGCAGGCCCGGGCCAACGGCATCGACCTGCCGGTGGTGGACGCGGCCGTGTCGCGCTACGACGACGTGATGGCCGCCGGCCGCGGCGACGAGGACGCGGCCGTGCTGGTCGAGGTGCGACGGGAAAGGGAGCAGGGGTGACGGCGACGGAACCTGCGGTGGACATCATCGAGCTCGGCACGGCGTTCTGCACGGCCAAGATCGTGCTGAGCGCGGTCGAGCTCGGGCTGTTCACCGAGCTGGCCGGCGGGCCGGCGACCGAGGACGAGCTGCGGGCCCGGCTCGGGCTGCACGCCCGTGCGGCCGGCGAGTTCTTCGACGCCCTGGTGGCGTTGGGCCTGTTGGTGCGTGACGGCACGCGGTACCGCAACAGCGCTGTTGCGGCCGCCCAGCTCGTGCGCGGCCCCGACTACCAGGGCGGCTTCCTCGAAGGCGCGAACTACATCCTGTATCCGGCGTGGGCTCAGCTGACCACCGCGTTGCGTACCGGCCAGGCCCAGGTGCCCGGCACCGCCGCCGACGCGGTCGCCGATCCGCGGGCGCAGCTGGGGTATCTGGCCATGCAGGACGCTTTGAGCGGCCCGTTGGCCGACGACCTGGCCGGCGCGTTGGACTGGTCCAAGTACAACACCATGGCCGACATCGGCGGCGCGCGCGGCAACATGGTCAGCCTGATGCTGACGGCGTTCCCGCATCTGCACGGGCACGTGTTCGACCAGCCGGCCAACGAGGGTCCGTTCAGCGACCACATGCGGTTGCGCGGCGTGTCCGACCGGGCCGGTTTCACCGGCGGTGACCTGTTCCGCGACCCGTTCCCGCGGGCCGACGTGCTGGTCATCGGGCACGTGCTGGCCGACTTCTCGCTCAACGAGCGGATCTCGTTGGTGTTCAAGGCGTTCGAGGCCGTCAAGCCGGGCGGGGCACTGCTGGTCTACGACCCCATGACCGACCTGGAGCGCCCCGTGCGCGACGCGTCGGTCGCCGGGCTGCACATGCTGCTGATGACCGAGGGCGGCCAGGCCTATCCGGTCGTCGAGTGCCAGCAGTGGTTGCAGGACGCCGGTTTCGCCGACGTCACGAGCACCAGGATCGGACGGGGCAACGCTGTGGTGATCGGTCGCAAGGAGTGAGCATGGACATCGGGGTCGGGCTGCCCACCACTGTGCCGGGAGTGACCGGGCCGGTGCTGACCGAGTGGGCCCGCCGGGCCGAGCGCCTCGGCTTCGCCAGCCTCGGTGTGTTGGACCGGCTGGTGTACGACAACTACGAGCCGGTGGTCGCGTTGGCCGCGGCCGCCGCCGTGACCTCGCGGATTCGGTTGGCCGCGACCATTTTGATCGCCGCCTACCGGGACAGTCCTGCCGTGTTGGCCAAGCAGCTCGCCACCGTCGACCATCTCAGCGGTGGCCGGTTGGTGGTCGGCGTGGCCGCCGGTGGGCGTGAGGACGACTTCGTCGAGGCCGGCACCGCGTTCGCGGGGCGTGGCAAGCGGTTGGACGACATCGTCGCCACTTTCCGCGAGGTGTGGGCCGGCTCCGGCGTCGGCCCCGCCGCCGCTCCCCCGCTCGTCATGGGCGGGCACTCCCCCGCCGCCATGCGCCGGGCGGCGGCGCATGGGCAGGGTTGGATCGGCGGCGGCAGTTCCACCGCCGGCTACGCCGCCTTGGCCGAGCAGGCCCGCTCGGCGTGGAAGAAGGCCGGCCGCTCGGACTCGCCGCGGATGATGTCCTTGGGCTACGTCAGCCTCGGCCCTGACGGCCGTTCGCAGGCGCAGAGCTACCTCCGTGCGTACTACGCTTTCGCCGGTCCCAAGGCCGAGATGGCCGCCGCCGGCGCCATCACCGACGCCGGCCGGTTGCGGGAGACGATCGCCGCCTACGCCTCAGTCGGTTGCGACGAGTTGATCCTGTTCCCGTGCACCACCGATCCCGCCCAGCTCGACCTCATCGCCGCCGAGGCTTTGCCGTGATCGTCAGCGCCTTGTCCATTGTGGAGCTTCTCGGCAGCGGCCTCACCGCCGGCGTCCTGTTCGCCGTGGCGTTGAGCGTCCTGCCGGCCTTGTTCGCCATGCCCATGGACCGCTACATCGAGACCCACCGGTTGTTGGGCCGCAACTGGGATCCCACCATGCCCGTCATCGTGCTCACCTCGACCGCAGTGGACGTCGCCTTGGCCGT
This sequence comes from Kutzneria chonburiensis, assembly GCF_028622115.1. Classification (NCBI taxonomy): domain Bacteria; kingdom Bacillati; phylum Actinomycetota; class Actinomycetes; order Pseudonocardiales; family Pseudonocardiaceae; genus Kutzneria; species Kutzneria chonburiensis. The sequence goes on along the minus strand of NZ_CP097263.1, from coordinate 2,078,702 downwards.
GCTCACCGACCACGCCGTGTTGTTCGGCACCGGCGCCGTGCTTCTCCTTGCCGTGTCCGGCGTTTCCCACCTGTGCAACGTGCCGATCAACCGCCGCGTCAAGGCCTTGGACACGTCGTCCATCCCGGCGGAGTGGCCCGATCCACGTCCTCTGTGGCGCCGCTTCCACACCTTGCGCACGGTGTTGGCCATCTTGGCCCTGCTGGTCAACGCCGTCGCGATCGTCTAGGTCTGGGGCGTGCGGTGGTCGCGTCTGGCACCCGCGCCGCGCGACTACCGCCTCCCTGTCCCACCGGTCCGGGTCGGCGGCCGGCGGGTGGTAGGCAGCAGAGTGGCGAACGCGCGGCGCGGGCACCACACAGCACCACCACCCCACGGCAAATCAGGTGCCGGGCCGCGCCTCTCTTGCCGTGCACACGGGATCAGCGATCCTGGCCTTGGCGGTCAACACCGTCGCGACCGTCTAGGTCCCGGACGTGCCGTGGTCGCGTCGAGCGCCCGCGCCGCGCACCTACCATCTCCCTGCCCAACTCGCCCGGCTCGGCTCGCTATTCAGGGCCGTTCGCCTCGTGCTCCCGGACCCGCGACACGCGGGTTTGGCCGACTCCCGACGGCGGAGGGGCGGGTGCTGGCACCATTCCAGCGCGGGAGGAAGCACGGGGAGGCACTGATGGGCGACGCCGAGCAGGAGCGGGGGACGCGCGGTCCCAGGGTGTTGGTGGCGGGGGCGAGCATCGCGGGCCCGGCGCTGGCCCACTGGCTGCGGCGGTGGGGAGCCGAGGTGACGGTGGTGGAGCGGGCCTCCGAGCTGCGGCCCGGCGGACAGGCGGTGGACGCGCGCGGGGTGGCCAGGGAGGTCATCGCGCGGATGGGGCTGGCCGACACGGTACGCGCGGCCTGCACCGACACAGCGGGTGCGCAGATCGTGGACGCGGACGGGCAGGTGCTGGAGACCTTCCGCGCTGAGGACGACGGTGGCGACGGGTTCATCGCGGACATCGAGATCCTGCGCGGGGACCTGTCGCGGGTGCTGTACGACGACACCCGCGACGGCGTCGAGTACGTCTTCGGTGACCGGATCGCCGAGCTCACGCAGGACGCGGACGGGGTCGACGTGGTCTTCGCGGGCGGCGACCGGCGGCGCTTCGACCTGGTGGTCGGGGCCGACGGGCTGCACTCGTCGCTGCGGGAGATGGTCTTCGGGCCGCACGACCGCTTCCTCCACCACCTCGGGCACGTGCTCGCCTTCTACAGCGTGCCCAACGAGTTCGGCCTGGACCAGTGGCTGCTCGAACACCAGGACCAGGAGTCCGGGCGCTCGGCCCTCCTGCGCCCGATCCAGGACGCCACCCGCGCGATGGCGATGTTCTACTTCCCCTCGGCCGACTTCGACGTCGACCACCGTGACGTCGCGGCCCAGAAGGTCCTGCTGCGGGCCCGGATGGCCGGCCTCGGCTGGCTGACCCCGGACATCCTCGCGCACCTGGACGACACTCCGGACTTCTACCTAGACCAGGTTGCCCAGGTGGTGATGGACCGCTGGTCGAGCGGACGGGTGGGGCTGCTCGGGGACGCGGCGTTCAGCTCGTCGCCGATGTCCGGGCAGGGCACCGGGCTGGCCCTGGTCGGCGCCTACGTGCTGGCCGGTGAACTGGCCGCCGCCGGATGGGATCCCGACAAGGGGTTCGCCGGCTACGAGGCGCGGATGCGCTCGTTCGTCGAGGCCAACCAGGAGATCGGCCGGCTCAACGCCCGCAGCCGCCAGGTGCCCGGACCGGACGCCGAGCCGAGCCCCGACTTCACCGGCGACTGGTTCACCGAGCTGGTCGGGCGCGCGATCAACGGTGTCGAGCTGCCCGACTACGCGGGGACCACGGTTCGGTAGGGCCCCGAACCGGCCGGTGGCACCAGTCACCGGCCGGTTCCACGTCACGCCGGTTTGTTGGCGATCACCAGGGACATGTCGGTGCTCAGCGGCCGGTGCTCGACCTTGCCGTAGCCGGCGTCGTGCAGCCACTCCGTGAGCTGCGACAGGCGGTGCCCGCCGCCGCCGGGGGTCATGAGCTGCATGTTGATGCCCCGCACCAGGTTCCGGAAGTAGCTGGGCTCGCCCTCGACGATCACCGAGTCGCAGATGAGCAGGGCCCCGCCGGGGTTGACCGCCGGGAACGTGCGGGCGAGGAGCTCACGGCGCTGGTCCTCGGTCCAGTCGACCAACGCGTGGTTGAGCATGAGCAGGTCGGCGGCCGGGATGTCGTCGGCGAAGAAGTCGCCGCCGTGGAACCGCAGGCGGGCGGCGTCGGGGCCGAGCTCGGCCATGTGCTCGTCGAACTGGGGACGCACGGCGGGCAGGTCGAAGACGATGGCGTCCAGGTGCGGGTACTCCTGGGCGACCAGAGCCAACGTGTCGCCACGGCAGCCGCCGAGGTCGACGACGCTGCGGTGGCTCTCCCAGTCGAAAGCCTTGACCAGCGTGGGAATCAGCGGCCGGCTGATGCTCTCGGTCATCTTGGTCAGCAGGGCCACCCGCACGGGGTCGTCCCACAGGCCGTCGAACATCTCGTGGCCGCTCTCGGCGGCCAGCGGCGGCTTGCCGGTGCGCAGCAACGCCCCCAGCTGACCCCAAGCGGGATACATGACCTGGTCGGCCCAACTGAGGAAGCCGCCGAGGAAGTTCTCGCCGTTCGCGCTGAGGAACTGGTTGGCCACGGGACCGTTGCCGTACTTGCCGCCGGACTGCTCGAGCAGCCCCAACGCGACGAGGGCGTCGAGGAACAGGCCGGTGCCCCGCGGGTGCAACTCGAGACGGTCGCAGAGCTGGGCGGCGGTGGCCGGACCGTCGGCCAGCGCGGTGAACAGGCCGATCTCCGCGCCGGTCAACACCAACTTCGCGGTCTGGAAGGCCGTGGCCTGCTGCTGCACGGTGGCCAGGTCGATGGTGCTCATCTACTCGCTCCTGCTCACGCGTCGAGGCCGGCCAAGCCGGCGAGAACGGGGGCCAGCACGGCGGCCGGGTCGGCGACGCCCTCGGCGGAACGCCACCCCACGAAAGCGTCCGGACGGACCAGCACGGCGCCCTCGGGCTTGAGGCCATACGTCTCAGCGAAGTCCCAGTCGGCCGGCCGCAGCGGGCTGTCGGGCCCGATCTCGTGCGCCACCAACGGAATCCCGAGCCGCTGGGCGACGTCCTCAGCGGCAGCGGCCCATGCGGCGCCGTCAGGGCCGTGCAGCAGCACGTACGAGTCCCAGAACAGGTCGATGGTGGACAGCCGCGCCCCACCGCGCTCCAGCCACACGTGCGGGGCCCGGGTGCCGGGCTCGCCGGACAGCTCCAGCTTCGGCGTGAGCACGCGGTCGTCCTCACTGCCGATCACCGCCGACGACAGGTAGCGGTAGCCCAAAGTGATGATCACGTCGTCGACCATGGCCACCAGGTCCTCCTCGGACCCGTGGCCGTGCCGGATCCGGCTGCGCGCCAAGGCCTGCTCGGCCATCGCGTTGCCGACCTGGTGCCGCTCGTCGTGATAGGTGTCGAGCAGCTTGTCGCCGGCCCAGCCGTTGATCACGCCGGCCAGCTTCCAGGCCAGGTTGTGGGCATCGTGAATACCCGTGTTGGCCCCGAAACCGCCGGCCGGCGGGTGCACGTGCCCGGCGTCGCCGGCCAGGAACACCCGGCCCACCCGGAAGTGCTCGGCCACCAGCTGGGCGCCGGTCCACGGCACCTTGTCCACGATCTCCACGTCGATGTCACGGCCGGCGGCCGAGCGCACGATGTCCACGCAGCGCTCGTCGGTGAAGTCGGCCGGGGACTCGCCGCGCTCCGGGAAGTACAGCGGGGCGGCCAGCCACGGGTCACGCCCGTGCAGCCGGGACAGGCCCATCATGGAGTCACGGGCGTTGGCGTAGCAGAGGATGAACTTCGCACCCTTGAGCAGGTCCTCCAGCTCGGGGGCACGGAAGTAGATGCTCAGTGCGTTGAACACGGTGCCACGGCCGTGCCGCTCGACGCCCAGCGCCTTGCGCACCCGGCTGCCGGCGCCGTCCGCGCCGACCAGGTACTTGGCCCGGATGGTACGAAGCTTTCCGGCCTCTTCGACGACCGCGGTCACGCCCTCGTCGTCCTGCTCGAACGACTGCAACGTGGTGCCGAACAGCACCTGCGAGCCGAACATCCGGGCCTTGTCGACCAGGATCCGCTCGTAGCGGTCCTGCCCGCAGCCCATCACCCGCTCCGGGCTGACCCGCGGCCCGTCCAGGCTCGGCGCCTCGAGCACCACCTTGTCGTCGATCTCGGCGAAGGTGTTCACCTTGATGATGCCGCCCTCGAAGAAGGCGTGCGAGTCGCCGATCTCCAGCGCGCGGATGTCCGGCCCGATGCCGGCCGCGCGGAACAGCTCCATGGTGCGGGCCTGCAGGCCCGGCGCCCGTGGCAGCAGCGAGGTCTCGCCCCGCTTCTCCACCAGCACGCTCTGGATCCCGTGCCGGCCGAGGAACACGGCGGTGGCCAGGCCCACCGGCCCGCCACCGACGATCAGCACGGGGACGTTCATGTCAGACACGGCGACTCCCTGGGGTAGACCAGCTCGGAAGGAGCATTCCGTGCCCCGGTCGGGAAATCCTGGTGACACCGTGGTGGCCCGGCGGTCCTGGACCCGCGCCCCAAGTCGGCCCCACACCGGCGTGCCAGCGTGACGGACACCGACCAGGAAAGGAACGACGCGGATGACAGGCATCGCGCAGGACACCGGCACTCCCGCCGGGATCATCCGACTGGGCAACGCTTTCTGCGACGCCAAGGCACTGCTGACCGCGGTCGAGCTCGGTTTGTTCGACACGCTGCACGAGACCGGGCCACTGACCGAGGAGGACATCCGCGTTCGACTGACTCTGCATGGCCGGGGGTTGTCCGACTTCCTGAACCTGTTGACAGCACTGGAACTGCTGGTCCGCGACGGTGAGGGCCGCTACGGCAACGCCACCGGCGCGGACCGCTATCTGGTGCGGGGCAAGAGCTCCTACGTCGGCGGCTTCCTGGAGCGGTCCAACCGGAACCTGTACCCGGCGTGGGGCAAGCTGGGCGAGGCGCTGCGCACCGGCCAGCAGCAGTCCGGCTCCGACTTCACCGCCGTGACCAAGAATCCCCATATCCTCCGCCAGTTCATCGGCATGATGGACGCGCTGACCCAGGTGCTCGGCCCGGCGCTGATCGAGGCGTTCGACTGGTCGGACTTCACCTCCGTGCTGGACGTGGGCGGCGCGCGGGGCAACCTGTGCAGCCAGATCGTGAAGGCCCAGCCGCACCTGGCCGGCAACGTGCTCGACCTGCCGGAGATGGAGCCGTTCTTCGACGAGCACGCGGCCGCGCTCGGGCTGACCGACAAGCTGACCTTCCACGGCGGCAGCTTCTTCGAGCGGGAGCTGCCCAACGCCGACGTGGTGGTGCTCGGCCACGTCCTGCACGACTGGGACCGCGAGCAGCGCGGCCACCTGATCACCAAGGCGTTCCGGGCGGTCAACCCGGGCGGCGCGCTGATCGTCTACGACCGCATGCTCGACGAGGACCCGCGGCACGTGGAGAACCTGGTGATCAGCCTGGACATGCTGCTGGTGACCGACGGCGGCTCGGAGTACACCGCCGCCGAGGTGGTGGAGCACGCCACCGCCGCCGGCTTCGAGTCCATCACGCAGGAGCCGCTGAGCGACTTCGACACGATCGTGGTGTGCCGCAAGGCCAAGTGAGCCACCAACCGGGTGGCGCCACATGCGCTTCCCATGTGGCGTCTGGTGCCACATAGGAAGCGCATGTGGCAACTCCCACCGGCAGTAATGCCACATGCGCTTCCTACTTGTGCTCTGGCGACAAGCGGGAAGCGCATGTGACGAAAGAGGGGCCAGCGCGGCTGGCCCCTCTTTCGTCATTCCTTGACCGACAGCTGCGATATGCACCGCAGCAGGCTGCGTTGGAACGTGGCCACGAACCCGTCCACGGTGCCGGTGTCCCGGGGAATGGTCAGGTAGGGCGCGAGCTTGCGCTCGATCTCCTGCACGCCGGGGTGGCTCGCCATGTGCCGGGCCACCACGTCGAGGTCGCCCTCGTACTCGATGAACCGGACCATGGTGTCGTCCCGGATGAACAGGGCGGTGCCGAGGATGCGGGTCCCGGGGTTGCCGGGCACGTCGGCCGCGCCGACCCGGCGGAACCCGCCGAAGATCTCCTCGATCTCCTTCTCGTAGCCGCCCTTGATGTCGTACCTGATCGCCGCGATCGCCATCGTGCTCCCTCTAGTCGAAGTCGAACGCGCTGGCCACGGTGGACCCGTCCGGCTCGGTCACCTTGATCGACTTGGTCGGACAGCCGCGAGCGGCCCGGCGAACGGCCGCGTGCAGCTCGTCGCCGGGCTCCTCGTCGAGCACCACGACCTGGCCCAGGTCGTCGTCCTGGGCGAACACCGTCGGCGCGCGGTACACGCACAGGCTGCTCACCACGCACGTCTCCCGGTTGGCCGCGACCCGCATCACCATTCGACCGGGACCTCGGTGAAGCCCTCCATGAAGCCGCCGAGCGCCCGCGGCAGCTGGTCGCCGGGCACCGCGAGGCGCAGGTCCGGGAACCGGCGCAGCAGCGACTCGGTGGCCACCTGGAGCTCCATCCGGGCCAGCGCGGCCCCGACGCAGTAGTGCAGGCCGGCGCCGAAGGTCATGTGGTGGTTCTCGGTCCGCCGGATGTCGATCTCGAACGGCCGGTCGAACACCTCCGGGTCCATGTTGGCCGCTTCCTCGGACAGCAGCACGCTGGTGCCCTTGGTGATGACCGAGCCGTCGGTGAGCGGGATGTCGTCGATGGCGTAGCGCAGGGTGCCGACCGAGGAGCCCATGATCTGGGTCCGCAGCAGCTCCTCCACCGCCGACGGCACCAGCGACCAGTCGTCGCGGATCTCCTTGACCAGCTCCGGGTGGTGCAGCAGCACGGCCGTGCCGGTGCCGATCTGGCTGGCCGTGGTGACGTAGCCGGCGATGAGCAGGCCGGTCACCCAGAAGTGCAGCTCGTGCTCGTTGAGCCGGTTGTCGTCCTCGTCCCGCACCTTGATCAGCGCGCTGATCAGGTCGTCGCCCGGCGTCGACCGCTTGGACTCGATGAGCTCGGCCAGGTAGCGGAACAGGTCGCCACGGGCCTTGGCCACCTCGTCCGGCGGCAGCTTGCTGACCGAGAGGAAGCCGTCGACGCTGGCCCGGAAGTGGCTGCGGTCCTCCGGCGGGATGCCCAGCAGCTTGCAGATCACGCGGATCGGCAGCGGGAAGGCGAACGCCTCGTTCAGCTCGGCCGGGCGGGGGCCCGCCTCCATGGCGTCCAGCAGCTCGTCGGTGATCTCCTGGGCCACCGGGCGCAGCCCCTCGATGCGCCGGGCGGTGAACGCCCGCGTCACCAGGCTGCGGACCTGGGTGTGCTTGGGCGGGTCGGGATCGATGTGCGGGTTGGTGAACAGGTCGTTGTCGGCCGAGATGCGGGCCGCGTCGGGCCGGGCGATGTTGCGGCTGAGCCGGTGGTCGGCGAACAGCGACCGGACGTCCCGGTAGCGGGTCACCAGCAGCGCCTTGTCCCCGCTGGGCAGCGTGACCTGGACGGCCGACTTGTCGTGCAGGCCCTGCAGGGCCTGCGGCACCTGCATCGGCGGTTCCCAGGCGAACGGGTACCTAGGGGCTTCCGTGGTCATGGCTCGCCTTTCCTCAGGCCGGCCAGGCCGGCTGCTGCCAGCACGCCTGGGCGAAGACAAACTCGTAGCGGGTGCTGATGGTGAACTGCTCGACCAGCCGGTCCCGCTCGGTGGGCGAGGAGTTCTCGCCGACCTCGTCGGCCAGGTCGAGGAACCACTGCACGGTGCGGGCGTAGCCGTGGCCCGGCAGGTAGGCCTCGATCCACTTGTCGTAGCGGGAGTCCAGCTTGTGCCGCTCGACCAGGTCGAGGCTGACCTTGTCGTTGAACCACACCATCGGCAGCAGCGCGCCGACACCGGCGGCGAACGAGGTGGCGCTGGCCGCGGCCAGCGAGCTGATGTAGCCGTGGGTGTACGGGTCGACCGGGGTCGGCTCGGTGCCCAGCGCCGGCAGCTCCAGCTCCTCGGACAGCTCCTCGTAGCGGGCCCGCAGCCGCGTGGCGGCCTCGAGGCTGCCCACGACCGAGCGACCGAACAGCAGCGCCTGGGAGTCCTTGGGCGCGGCCGCGCCGACGCGGTGCAGGGCACGCGCGTAGGTCGGCAGCAGGTGCTCCGAGTCCTGGCGGACGAAGTGCAGCAACGCCTCGGGGGGCAGTGTGCCGTCCCGCAGCCCCGCCCAGAACGGATTGTCCAGCACCTTCTCCAGCGCCGGCTCGGCGATGGCGAGAAGTTCCTTGTGCAGCATGCGATCCTCTCTCAGACGTCCAGGCGAACCCGGTAGTGGCGGAGCCACGAGTCCAGTTGCAGCACCATTTCGACGTTCCTGCGCTCGCCCCAGCCGTCCACCGCGATCGGGCGGCGCTCGTCGCGCAGCGCGGCGGCGGCCGGGCCGTCCAGCAGCGGCCGCACCGGGCTGGCCGGATCGGCCACCACGGCGTCGAACCGCTCCCGCAGCACCTGGCCGTAGCCGGGGTCCTGGGTGACCGGGAACGGGCTCTTGGGCCGGTTGAGCACCTGCTCCGGCAGCAGGTCGGCGACCGCGGCCCGGAGCACGCTCTTCTCCCGGTCGTCGGCGGTCTGCATCGACCACGGGATGTTGAACACGTACTCGACCAGCCGGTGGTCGCAGAACGGCACCCGCAGTTCCAGGCCGACGGCCATGCTCAGCCGGTCGTCACGGGTCAGCAGCAGCGGCAGCCAGCGGGTCAGGTGGGCGTAGCTGATGCCGCGCTTGGCCCGGTCCTCGGCCGACTCCCCCGGCGTGGTCGGGACTTCGGCCCGGGTGTCGGCGTACCGGTCGGCGGTGTAGCCGCGGACGTCGACCTTGTTGAGCAGCGACGGGTCGAGCAGGCCGGTGCCCATGCCGTGCGGCGCGACCTTGAAACCCATGCTCACCCAGGGGAAGTTGCCGGTGTCGACCAGCGTGGGGTCGCGGAACGACTTGTAGCCGCCGAACAGCTCGTCGGCGATCTCCCCCATCAGGGCGACCTTCGACCGCTGCTGCACCGAGCGCAGCAGCAGGAACAGCGAGCGGTCCATGTCCGGGATCGGCCGCGGCAGGTCCTGGGCGCGCAGCGCGGCCGCCTCGACCAGCGGGTCGACCATGTCGCTCGTCTGGAGCACCACGCGTTCGTGGTCGGTGCCGACGTGCTCGGCGACCGCGGTGGCGAACGGGGCGTCCGGGTCCTCGTGCCAGAAGTCCTTGCGGAACCGCTTCTCGTGGCCTTCGAAGTCGACGGCGAAGGTGGTCGGCTTGGCGCCGGTCGCCTTCGCGGCCAGGGCGACGATCGCGCTGGAGTCCAGGCCGCCGGACAGCAGCGTGCACAGCGGCACGTCGGAGACCAGGTGGGCGGACACCGATTCGGCCAGCAGCTCGCGGACCGTGGACACCGTGGTGTCCCAGTCGTCGGTGTGCTCCATGGCCGGCAGCGACCAGTAGCGCCGCGCGGTGATCCGGCCGGCCTTGACCGTGACGACGTGTCCCGGCTGGACCTCGTGCATGCCGCGGTAGACGGCGTGGCCCGGAGTGGCGATGTAGCCCAGCAGCTCGGCCAGGCCCTCGGCGTCGACCACGGCGTCCATCTGCGGGTGGGCCAGCAGCGCCTTGGCCTCCGAGCCGAACACCACACCGTTGCCGGTCTTGGCGTACAGCAGGGGTTTCACGCCGAGCCGGTCGCGGGCCAGCAGCAGCGTGTCGTTGCGCGGGTCCCAGACCGCGAAGGCGTACATGCCTTCGAGGCGCTCCGCGCAGTCCTCGCCCCACTCGAGGTAGGCCCGCAGCACCACCTCGGTGTCGCTGGCGGTGCGGAACCGGTGGCCGCGGCCTTCCAGTTCCGTTCGCAGCGTTCGGAAGTTGTACACCTCGCCGTTGTAGGCGAGCACGGCCAGCACCTGGCCCGACTCCTCGGCCACCATGGGCTGGTTGCCGCCGGGGATGTCGATCACCGCCAGCCGACGGTAGCCGAGCGCCGCGTGCCGGTCCGCCCACACGCCCTCGGCGTCCGGCCCGCGATTGGCCATGGTGGCGGCCATCGTGCGCACGGTGCTCGTCTCAAGTCGCATGTCCCGCTCGAAGTCGACCCATCCTGTGATGCCGCACATGGCGTCAGTGTGTGGCAGCCGGCTGTGGGGCCGATCCAAGGCCGATGGTGGCCGATTCCGCCGCCGCCACCAGGGATCGGGCCACCTCGGCCGGCGTGGCCGACGCGGCGATCTCGGCGGCGATCCGGCGGGCGTTGTCCCGTTCCCGTTCGCCGGCAAGGAGTTCCTCGACCTCGACGCGCAGCGCTCCCGTCACGGCCTCGTCCCTGGTGAGCACGATGCCGGCGCCGGCCGCCTCCACCCGGCCAGAATGGCCGGCGTGGTCGGGGAGCTGGGGCACGTGTAGCTGCGGGACCCCGTGCGCCAGTCCGGTTAGGACAGTCGCAGCGCCGCCATGGCCGATCAGAAGTTGACACTGCGGCAGCAACAGATCCAGCGGCACGTCTTCGACCACCGTGACGCCGTCGGGCAGCGGGCCGAGCAGATCCCGTTGCGCCGCCGAGATTGCCACCACGACGTCCAGGCCCTTGAGGCCGCGGACGATGTCGCCGACCGGGAACAGCGCGGGATCCAGCTTGGCGATGGTGTGTCCCCAGCTGACCAGCACCCTGGGCTTGCCGGTGTCCGGGGGCGGGTCGATGATCCGACGACTGTCGATGGTGAACGGCAAGTGGCGCATGGTGATCCGGTCGCCGCCGCCCGGGAAGCGCAGGCTCGGCGGGGTCGGGTCGACGGCCACCGCGGCCATCGGGTCGACGTGCGACACGCCGTGCCGATCGGCGATCGGGGCCAGCAGCTCGGGCAGCAGGTTTCCGGCTCGCAGCAACAGATCCGGCCCGTACAGGTGTCGAACCGGCGGCACGCCGGCCGCCGCCGCGGCGATCGGGCCGGCCCACGTCGTGGTGTCGAAGACGACGAAGTCAGGGGCCCAGCGGCGGGTCACCTCGACCAGATCGTCGGTCATCGCCTCGGTGTGGGCCAGGAACATCTGGAGGGCGCGCGGTCCCTTGCCGCCGCCACTCGGCGCAGTGCCGCCGGCAGCCGAGGGCAGTACGTACTGGCGGACCATGGCCACCGAGTCGACGTCATCGCCGATGGGGTGCGCCAACAGGCCGCATTTCGCCGCCGTCGGCAGCAGCGAGGGCTGCACGGCCACCAGGACCTCGTGCCCGGCGGACTGGAACGCCCAGGCCAGCGGGGTCATCGCGGCCAGGTGCGACGGCCAGGCCCAGGTCGTGAACAACACGCGCATCTGTCTCGTCCTCCCAGGCCAGCGGACCTCGCCCGGCCACCGTCGCAGCGGCGGATGGGGCCAGGATCGGGCCGGGCTGGTGGTCGCGCCCAGCGGCCGACAACCGGCCGTCGCCACCATGTCGGCATGGTGGACACCGCACGATCGGCGCTGGTCACGGGCGCGAATCGGGGACTGGGCCGGGCCGTGGCCCGGCGGCTGCACGGACTGGGGCTGCGGGTGGTGGTCGCCGGCCGGGACGGCCGCGACGCCAGGGACGTGGCCGAGGAGCTGGGCGACGGCGCGACCGGCATCGAGCTCGACGTCACCGACGACGAGAGCGTGCAGCGGGCGGTCAAGCTGGCCGGACCGGTGGACGTGCTGGTCAACAACGCCGGCATCATGTCGGACCAGGGCTACGACCCGCTGACCGTGCCGATCGACGTGGTGCACCGGCATCTCACCGTCAATGCCCTTGGCGCGCTTCGGGTTTCGCAGGCGTTCGTGCCGGCGATGGTCGAGCGGGGCTGGGGCCGGGTGGTGTTCGTGTCCAGCGGCACCGGCTCGTTCACCAACGGCCTGTTCCCCGGCGCGCCGGCCTATTCGCTGTCCAAGACCGCGGTCAACGGCGTCATGCAGCTGCTGGCCACCGCCACGAAAGGCACCGGGGTGCTGGTCAACGCGGTCAATCCCGGACTGGTGAAGACCCGGATGGCCCCGCAGGCGCACCGTTCGGCCTGGGACGCCTCGGCCGACATCGTCGACGCGGCCCAGCTGCCCGATGACGGGCCCACCGGCGCCTTTCTCCGGCACGGCAAGCAGACCGACTGGTGATTCCAGATCGGCCCCAGTCCGCTCCCAGGCCGATCTGCCATCGTCGCAAGGAAATCCCGTCCCCCACAGGAGACACGATGCATCGCACCCTCATCGTGGCCAGGATGGACGCGGCCGACGCGTCCGCCGTCGCCGACGTGTTCGCCGAGTCCGACAACACCGAGCTGCCCCACCTGATCGGCGTGTCCCGGCGGACCCTGTTCGCCTTCCACGACCTGTACTTCCACCTGGTCGAGGCGGACGCCGACATCAACCCGGACCTGTACAAGGCCCGCAGCACGCCGCTGTACAAGGACATCAACACCAAGCTCGGCAAGTACATCTCGCCGTACGACCCCAACTGGAAGGAACCCAAGGACGCCATGGCTTCCCCGTTCTACGTGTGGACGCCGGCCGACGGGAGGGTCCTGTGACGACTTCCCGAGAGCTCAAGATCGCCGCGGACGACTGCGTGCCCAACAAGCGGCGCGGCGGCGATCTGCGAGTGACCCTCAGCCCCAAGACGGTCGGGTGCACGTCGGGCTTCGGCGGGGTGCTGCGGCTGGGCGTCGGCGAGTTCGTGGCCGAGCACTACCACCCGTACTCCGAGGAGTTCCTGCACGTCGTCACGGGATCGCTGACGATGACCCTGGACGACGTCGAGGTGCCGCTGGGTCCCGGTGACTCGCTGCTGGTGCCGATCGGGGTGCGGCACCGCCTGGTCAATATCGGACAGGAGGAGGCGCACGCGGTGTTCCATCTGTCGCCGCTGGCCCTCGGCCCGATCTCGGCCACGTGGACACCGAGGCCGTGCCCAACCCGGAGATCCCGCACACGCCGGTGGGTCAGCCCGAGGGCGGCCGATGACCGGCCGCGCGGTCATCACCGGCATCGGCGTGGTCGCGCCCGGCGGCATCGGCCGCGAGGCGTTCTGGGACCTGCTGACCGCCGGTCGCACCGCGACCAGGACGATCAGCCTGTTCGACCCGACCGGTTTCCGCTCGCGGATCGCGGCCGAGTGCGACTTCGACCCGGCCGCCGCCGGCCTGTCCCCGCAGCAGATCCGGCGGATGGACCGGGCGGCCCAGTTCGCCATCGTCTGCACGCGCGAGGCGTTGGCCGACAGCGGGATCGAGCTCGGCGGCCTGTCGCCGGAGCGGATCGGCGTCAGCATCGGCAGCGCGGTCGGCTGCACGATGGGCCTGGAGGAGGAGTACGCCGTGCTGTCCGACGCCGGGCAGCGCTGGCTGGTCGACCACAGCTACGGCGTGCCGCACCTGTACGGCTACATGGTGCCGAGCACGCTCGCCGTCGAAGTGGCGTGGGAGGTCGACGCCGAGGGACCGGTCACGTTGGTGTCCACCGGCTGCACGTCCGGGCTCGACGCGGTCGGGCACGGCGTGCAGCTGATCGCCGAGGGCAGTGCCGACGTGGTGATCGCGGGCGCGACGGACGCCCCGCTGTCCCCCATCACGTCGGCCTGTTTCGACGCGATCAAGGCGACTTCGGCCGACAACGACGACCCGTCGACCGCGTCCCGGCCGTTCGACGCCGACCGGCACGGATTCGTGCTGGGCGAGGGCTCGGCCGTGCTGGTGCTGGAGGAACGGGAGGCGGCGCTGCGGCGTGGCGCCCGCATCTACGCCGAGATCTCCGGTTTCGCCAACCGGGCCAACGGTTTCCACATGACCGGCCTCAAGCCGGACGGGCGGGAGATGGCCGAGGCGATCCGGGTGGCGCTGGACCGGGCCCGGCTCGACCCGACCGATGTGGACTACATCAACGCGCACGGCTCCGGCACCAAGCAGAACGACCGGCACGAGACCGCGGCGTTCAAGCGGTCGCTGGGCGACCACGCTTACAAGGTGCCGGTCAGTTCGATCAAGTCGATGGTCGGGCACTCGCTCGGCGCGATCGGGTCGATCGAGGTGGCGGCGTGCGCGCTGGCGCTGCAACGGCAGGTGGTGCCGCCGACGGCCAATCTTCGCACCCGTGACCCCGAGTGCGACCTCGACTACGTGCCGCTGACCGCCCGTGAGCACAAGACGGACGCGGTGCTGTGCGTGGGCAGCGGGTTCGGTGGCTTCCAGAGCGCCATGGTGCTCGGCCGCGGCTAGTGCCCGCTCGTCGACTAGTATACTTTCTACTATGAGCGGCCCGGTCGGGCCGCGCGGCTACGACGAGGGGCGCGGCACATGGATCTTGGTTTGCGGGACCGCAGAGTTCTGGTCACCGGGGCGACCCGGGGCATCGGCAAGGCCGTGGCCCTGGCGTTCGGGGCCGAAGGGGCGAAGGTCGCCATCACGTACAACTCGGCCGCCGACGAGGCGGCCAAGGTGGTCGCGCAGCTGGGCGGCGAGGAGCGGTCCTTCGCCGTCCCGTACGACCTGCGCGACATGGGCTCGATCGACGCCGCCGTCGACGCGGTCGACGACCGCTGGGGCGGCGTGGATGTGTTGGTGGCCAACGCCTTGTACTTCACGTGGGAGGACCCGGCGACCACGCCCACGTTCGAGAACACCGAGGCCGAGGAGTGGGGCTCGCGGCTGCGGGCCAACGTCGACGGCACCATCCGCACCGCCCAGCTGACGCTGCGGGGCATGCGGGAGCGGAAGTGGGGGCGGATCGTGATCCTGTCCTCCACCACCGCGCACAACGGACTGCCCGGCTCGGAGATCTACAGCGCGTCCAAGGCGGCCATGCACGGCTTCGCCCGCGGCGCGATGTGGGGCGGCGAGGGCAGCGGCGTGCTGGTCAACGTGGTCGCGCCGGGGCTCACCCTGACCGAGAGCGCCTACGAGGCGATGGCGGCCAGCCCGATCACCAAGGGCATGGCCGACCACGAGCTGTCCATCACGCCGAGCGGCCGGCTCAGCGATCCGGAGGACATCGCGCGGTTGATCGTCTTCCTCGGCTCCGAGGCCAACGGCAACGTCACCGGCGAGGTCGTCCGGACCGCCGGCGGCCGCTAGCGGAAGCGGCTGACGTTGCTGGTCAGCCAGGCCGCGAACGAGGTGGGCGGTCGACCGGTGATCCGTTCGACCGTCGGCAGTGCGACGCCACCGCGCTCGGGATCGGTGTTCCCGAGCGCGGTGAGCATGCCGGCCACGAAATCGGCGTCCATACCGGCCTGTTTCATCGCCTCGCCCACGGTTTCCGGTGGCGCGTCGACGTAGCTGATCTCCTCGCCCAGCACGGAACCCAGGATCGCCACCTGCTCCGGCATGGTCAGCGGCTGGGGTCCGGTGAGGGCGTGGATCTCGTTGTCGCCGTCCTCGGAGCGCAGCATCTGCACCGCCACCGCGGCGATGTCGGCGGGGTCGATCAGCGCACGGGCGATGGTGCCGTACATGCCGTACACGGTTCGTTGGGACTTCACGGAATGCAGCCACTGGAACGCGTTCGTCATGAACCCGGTCGGCCGCAGCACCGTGCACCGTACGCCGGACTCGCGCAGGCTCCGCTCCCCCGCGGCCAGCAGTTCGGCGTAGAGGTTGTCGACCGGCGGCAGCACGTCCAATGAGGACAGTTTCACCACGTGGCGAACCTTGCTCCCCGTCAAGGCCTCGGCCACGTTGGCGTCCTGTGTGGACGAATGTGGGCCGGCCGGCACCGCCACGAACACCCTGTCCGCGCCTTCCATGGCGGCGGACAGGGTGTTCGTGTCGTCGAGATCGCCGCCGACAGCCTCGCAGCCGGGCAGTGACGGGAACTTCTCCGGCGTGCGGGTGAACGCCCGCACGGACTCGCCGGCGGCGACCAGCTGCGCCACCAGCTCCCGGCCGACGTTGCCGGTGGAACCGAGAACCAGGATCACTTGCCGCCTCCATTGACGTCCAGGGTCGGGGGCTGCCAGCCACCGACGTCAGCCGTCGCCTTCACCGCCGGGCCCGAGGGCAGAATTCCGGCCACCCGGTCCCGCAGCAGCACGGCAAGGGGGTGTTCCAGCATCGTCATCTTGCCCATGCTGTGCGAGGCCTCGGTGATCTTCCACGTGTGCGGCCGCCGCTGTTCGTCGTACTGCTTCAGCGCGGTCGGCAGATCGTTGGCGCGTTGCAGGTGCGCGCACAGCACCACGGCATCTTCGATGGCTTGGCACGCACCCTGACCGATGTCCGAGGTCATCGGGTGCGCGGCGTCGCCCAGCAGCGCGACGCGGCCCTGCACGAAGGTGGACAGCGGGGTCCGCAGCTCGTTGCTGTCGTGGTGCAGCACGACCTCGGTGGCCCGGATGATCTCCGGGATCGGGTCGTGCCAGGAACCGAAGCGGCGCAGCACTTCCGCGTGCTCGTCGTCGTAGCGGGTGCCGGCCGGGGTGTTGGCCACGGCGTACCAGCCGACCCGGCCGCCGGCCAGCGGCATCCGCCCGAACTGGTGGCCACGGCCCCAGGTGTTGCCGCTGAACTCGGGGTGCGGGACGGGACGGGAGGTCGCGCCCTGCCAGACGCTGTGCCCGCTGTAGGACGGCGCGGGCGCGTCCGGCCAGAGCTGGCGGCGCAGCCGGCTGCTGATGCCGTCGGCCACCACGACCAGATCACCTTGCAGGCTCAGGTGATCGTCGCCCTTCGTGTAGGCGACGCTGCCGTCCTCGGTGACCTTGGTGGCTTCGGCCCCGGTGATCACCGACGCCGTCGGCACGGCCGAACCGATCACCGACAGCAGGTCGGCCCGCAGCAGGGCCACCGACACCAGACCGCGCTGCTGCATGACCAGCGGGTCGATGCCGTGCATGATCCGCCGGCCGTTCGGCGCGCGCACGCCCGGCGGCGGCACGATCGCGGCGATCGCGCGCAGTTCGTCGCCGACGCCGAGCTGATCGAGGGCCTTCTGCGCGCTGGGCATCAGCGAAATGCCGGCGCCGATCTCCCGCAGCGTGTCGTGCCGCTCGAGAACCGTGACGTCCCAGCCGATGCGGTGCAGGCCGGCAGCGGCGGACAGACCGCCGATGCCGCCGCCTACGACGATCGCCTTCTTTCCGGGCGCCTTCACGACTTCGCCCGGTATTCGAGGATGGCCAGGTTGCCCGGCTGCGGGTCGTTGGCCGGCTCGAAGCCCTCGGCCGCCAGCATCCGGTGCCACTCGTCGGCGCTGCGCTCGCGGCCGCCCAGCGCGGCCAGCATCTCGATGTCGGTGAGCTTGCCGATGTCCCAGCCGCCCGGCGCGGTCAGCACCATGTCCACGATCAGCAGCCGGGCGTTCTGGTCGTCGCCGATGGCGGTGCGGATGGTGCGGGCGATGCGGGCCGCGTCGGTGTCGTTCCAGTTGTGCATGGCGTGCTTGATCAGGTACGCGTCGCAGCCCGGCGTGACCTCGGCGAAGAAGTCGGTGTCGACGATCTCCACCCGCTCGGCCACACCGGCCGCCTCGAACACCGGCTTCGCGTCCACCACCACGTGCGGCAGGTCGCACAGCACACCGGTGGACTCGGGGAAGCGGGTGAGGATGTCGGCCAGGAACTGGCCCTTGCCCCCGCCGACGTCGGCGATCTTGCGGAACCGGCCGAAGTCGAACTCGTCCAGGATCTGGTTGGTCGCCGGGTAGCGGTTCTGGATCATGGCCCGGTCGAACAGCGCGCTGCGGTCCGGGTTGGCCTTGAGGAACTCGAAGAACGACATCCCGAAGACGTGGTCGAAGGCGGTCTCGCCGGTCTGCACGGTGTGCAGCACGTCCTCGTACGGGCGCCACATCATCATGTCCGAGGCGAACAGGAACATGTCCCGGATGGTGTCCGGCACGTCCATCCGCAGCGCGTCCGAGGCCGGCGTGTGGGCGAAGGTGCGGCCCTCAGTCTCGGCGAAGATGCCGGCGGCGGCGCAGCAGCGCAGCACCCGGTACAGCGCGTCCGGGTCGACGCTGGTGGCCGCGGCCAGGTCGTCGGCGGTCTGCGGGCCGGCGGCCAGCAGCTCCGGGATGCCCAGCTCCACGATCGGCCGCAGCGCGCCGATCGTCCACTTCGCCGTGAACAGCGCCAGCACCCGTTGCCGTGGCGGCAGAAGTGCGGAGAATACGTCGAGCAAGCCGTCCTTGATGTCCACCGCGAACTCCTCGCGTCAGCTCCGGGTCTACGACCGGTGCAGCGTGGCCGACGGCTCTGGTGCACCGTTGGTCAGGCGCTCGGGCACCCTCCCACCGCCGCTGGATCGGCTCCCCACTGCCGCCTGTGACGCTCGCAGGCCACAGCACCCGACTTCGCGGCGGAGAGCAGGATGACGACTACCGAACCGGATCTCATGCATTCCACGGCCTTCGTCGACGGCATACCGCACGAGTACTTCCGCGATCTGCGCGACCGCGAGGGCCTGGCCCGCGGCGACAATCACGAGGGCGACCAGTTCTGGTACATCGTGAAGCACGCCGACGTGGTGGCCGCCTCTCGCGACACCCAGCTGTTCTCGTCCTATCCGACCACCATGACCCGGTTCCGCGAGGTGACGTCCAAGCTGCGGGACATCTCCTTCATCGACCCGCCGGACCACACCCGGATGCGCCGGCTGGCGCTCAAGGCGTTCACCCCGACCCGCATCGCCGGGCTGGAGGAGCCGGTCGGGCGGGTCGTCGACCAGGTCTGGGCCCAGGCCCGTGAGCTGGGCGAGTTCGACCTGGCCACCGAGGTGTCGCTGGAGGTGCCGGTACGGGCGCTGGCCGAGCTGATCGGCATCCCGCAGTCCGACCGGCCGTACGCGTACGAGTGGGCCAAGCGCACCGTCAACCGGAGCCACCCGGACTACACCCAGGACACGCAGCAGACCGATGAGATGTTCCGGGAGATGTTCGAGTACCTCAAGGACCTCACCGAGCACCGCCGTCGGACCGAGCCCGGCGAGGGCCTGATCGGCGTGCTGCTGTCCACCCCGGTGCGCGACATGCTGCTCACCACCGAGGAGATCGCCCAGTTCACCATGACCATGCTGGGCGGCAGCGAGTCCACGTACAGCGCACTGACCGGCGCGGTGTTGGCGCTGCTCGACAATCCCGAGCAGCTGGCCATCCTCCGCAAGGACCCGACGCAGATTCCCACTGCCGTGCAGGAGGTTCTGCGCTGGGTCACGCCGGTCACGCACTTCGCCCGGCGGGTCACCGAGGACACCGTGGTCAACGGCCAGGAGATCAAGGCCGACGAGCTGGTCGCGCTGTGGTTCAGCTCGGCCAACTACGACGAGCGCGTGTTCACCGATCCGCTCAAGTTCGACGTGACGCGGCACCCCAACCCGCACATCACCTTCGGCGGCGGCGGTCCGCACGTCTGCATCGGGCGGCTGCTGGCCATGATGGAGCTGCGGCACCTGATCCAGCACGTCGTGGCCGAGCCCGGCATTGCGCTGGGCGGGCCGGCGGTGTGGGCGCACACCAACTTCACCAACAGCATCCGGTCCCTGCCGGTGTCCCTGCACTGACCCCGGGACGCCGGCGGACTCCCCCAGGCCCGCCGGCGCCCCCTTCCCACCGGGAGACCTCGGCATGACCGACGAGCTGGATCCGCGGATCACGCATTCGCTGGAGACGTACGACGAGCGCACCCTCCGGATCTACGACACGCTCGTGCTCCGGCTGTTCTGTCCGCTGGTGTGGGGCTGCGGAATCGGTCCCATGCGCCGCCTCTACGACCGTTCCGTCGGGCGGCGGCACCTGGACGTCGGTCCGGGCACGGGCTATTTCGTGGACAAGACCCGGTGGCGGGTCAAGGATCCCGAGATCACGCTGCTCGACCTGAACACCGAGTGCCTGACCGTGTCGGCTCGTCGGCTGGCCCGGTTCAAGCCGGAGACCTGCCAGGCCAACCTGCTCGACCCGCTGCCCCTGCCGCCCGACCACTTCGATTCCGTCGGCCTCAACCTGGTGCTGCACTGCATTCCCGGTGGCTGGGAGGAGAAGGGCATCATCTTCGAGCACCTGGCCAAGGTCGTGCGGCCCGGTGGTCGGATCTTCGGCACCACCATCCTGGCCGAGGGCGTGCCGATGAACGCCGTGACCCACCGGGCGTTGCTGGAGCAGCACGAGCGGGGCAACTTCCAGAACCAGGGCGACGACCCGGACGGGCTGCGGCGACAGCTCAAGCGCCATCTGCCCGACCACCAACTGGTGATCAAGGGCACGACGGCGTTGTTCCGGGCAGTCGTGGCATAGCTGGTCGTGGAATAGCAGGGAAGGGCGCCGGCGGCGCCCCTTCTTTCTGTCGGAGTCAGGTCACGCGCCGGCGGCCTCCAAGGCCTTGTGGATCTTGCGGGCCATCTCGAGCTCGGTGGGCAGCGGCTCGCCGTGGTGGGAGCGCATGGCGGCCGCGGTCATCGTGGTGATGGTGGCGCGGAAGTTCTCGGCCTCGTCGGGGGCCTTGGCCTGCAACAGCTCCACCGACGCGGTGAGCGCGGGGAACACCGTCTCGGCGATCTCGGCGGTGTTGCCGCCGTTGAGGTCCAGGTCCTTCGCCTTGGTCTTGATGGCGAACACGTGACCGGTGAGGCCGGTGGCCGAGGTCATGGCCAGGCTCGCCGCGGTGCTCGACTTGGCGGAGGCGATGGGGCCGGGGTTGGCCGCGGTCATCAGCACGACGGTGCCGTAGGCGGCGGTGAGCAGCGTGTGCTCGTCGGCCTCGGTCAGGACGGTGCGGTCCGGCACGACAACTTCCTCTCAAAAAAGGTATCTCAAAGACAAAATAACTGGATGATCAAGGGAGTTGAGTCTGCTGAGAGATCCCTCGAATGTCAAGAGGACTGACGGACGGCCCAGTTGTCCCGGCGCACCACCAGTTCGGCGAAGGCGAGCTCGTGGCGAGCGCCCAGGGTGAACTGGGTGATCAGACGGTCGCGCTCGGCCGGAGTGCAGTCGGCGCCGATCTCGTCGACCATGACCAGGACCTGCTCGACGGCCTGCTCGAAGCCGGAGCCGGAGTCGTAGGCGTCGATCCACGGCTGGTAACGGGACCCGGTGGTGGCGGTCATCGCGTTGCTCAGGTGCAGGTTGAACCACACCATCGGCAGCACGCCGCCGATCGCCGCCGGCAGCGACGTCGCGGTGGTCGCGGTGAAGAAGGCGCAATGGGCCTGCACGGCCGGGTCGACCGGCGGCTCCGAGGCCCGGGCGGGCTGGTCCATCTTCGGCCCCAGCTCGTCGAAAGCGGCCCGCAGCCGGCCGGCCGAGGCCAACGTCGCCCCGGCGCACAGGGTGAGCAGCTCCGCGTGCTGGTCGGCGACGGCGATCGCGGCGCAGCGGTTGAGCGCCCGGCCGAAGGTCGGCAACAGGTAGCCGGTGTCCTGCTCCACGAAGTAGGTCAGCACGCCGTCCGGCAGCGAGCCGTCCCGCAGCCCCGACCAGAACGGATGGTCGTTCACCTTGCGCAGCACCGGTTCCCCGAGCTCCCACAGGTCGTCGCGCAGCATGGTCACTCCTGTCTCGACGGACGGACCCGAGCAGCATGGCGGCCGCCGCTGGGGATCGGTTGGATCCGGACACCATCGAGCCTCGTCCACGGAATGGGACCGTGGCGCGGGTCTTCTCCGTTCGGCCGCAGCGAAAGAGGTACCCAGGACCATGGTCGCCCGAGCACCGCGCCGCCCGTGGTGACCGACCCGCCGCTCAGCCGGGGCCGGACCGCGGCGATCGTCGTCGGCCTGCTGCTGGGCGTGCTGTTGGCGGCGCTGGACACCACGATCGTCAGCGCGGCCATCCGGACCATCGCCGACGACCTGCAAGGCTTGAGCCTTCAGGCGTGGGCCACCACCGCCTACCTGATCACCTCGACGCTGAGCACCCCGCTGTACGGGAAGCTGGGCGACATCCTCGGCCGCAAGCCGATGTACCTGGCCGCCATCACGATCTTCCTGGTCGGCTCGGTGGCCTGCGCGACGTCGACGTCCATGATCGAGCTGGCGGCGTTCCGCGCCGTGCAGGGCGCGGGCACCGGAGGGCTGATCTCGCTGGCCCTGGTGATCATCGCGGACATCGCGCCGGGCCGGGAGGCGGCCAAGTACCAGGGCGCCTTCGTCAGCGTGTTCAGCATGTCCAACCTGCTCGGGCCGGCCATCGGCGGGCTGCTCGCGGCCCAGTCCTCGATTCTCGGCGTGGCCGGCTGGCGCTGGGTCTTCCTGGTCAACCTGCCGGTCGGCCTGGCCGCGCTGGCCGTCGTGGCCAAGACCCTGCGCAACCGGCAGCAACGCCAGAAGCAACGCGTCGACTGGTGGGGCACGCTGACCATCTCGGTCGGCGTCGTCCCGCTGCTGCTGGTGTCGAGCGAGGGCCCGGACTGGGGCTGGGCCTCCCCGGTGCCATCGCCTGTTACGCCGCGTCGGTCGTCGGCCTGATCGCATTCTTCTTCGTGGAACGGCGAATGGCCGACGCGGCACTGGTGCCGCTGCGGCTGTTCCGCGAGCGGTCGTTCGTGGTGGCCTGCCTGGCCACGGTGGTGGTCGGCGCGGCCATGCTCGGCGCGATGTCGCTGTACCCGCAGTACTTCCAGATCGTCAAGGGCACCTCGGCCAGCACCGCCGGCCTGCTGATGATCCCGGTCATGGTCGGGCTGACGGTGACCTCCGGCATCTCGGCGGTGCTGATCTCCAAGACCGGCCGGTACAAGATCTTCCCGCTGATCGGCATCGCGCTGATGAGCGTGGCCATGGTGCTGTTCTGCTTCGTCGACGCGGACACCTCGCTGTTCGCCTCCGAGGCGTACCTGACGATCTTCGGACTCGGCCTCGGCCTGTCCATCCAGCCGCTCATCCTCACCGCCCAGAACACCGTGCCGCCAGAGGACATGGGCGTCGCCACCTCGCTGGCCACGTTCTTCCAGCAGATGGGCGGCATCATCGGCACCTCGGTGGTGATCGCCGCGGTGTTCGGCGGCGTGGTCGGCCGGATCGGTGACGCGCTGCGGACCTCGCTCGCCGATCCCGCGTACCAGGCGGCATTGCGGTCGGCGACCGGCGTCGGCGCGAACCTGGCCCAGTCGGTCCACGACGGCACGACCGACGCCTTCGCCGCCCGGGTGCTCACCGACTCCACGTTCATCCAGCAGCTCGGGCCCCAGCTGGCCCGGCCGTTCCTGGTCGGCTTCTCCTCGTCGATCACCATCGGGTTCCTGATCGGCCTGGTGGTGGTCGTCGGCGTGGTGCTGATGTTCTTCGTCCGGGAACGGCCGCTGGCCGCCGCGGTCGAGGCGTCCGGCGTCGAGGCGTCCGGGGTCGACCGGTCCGGGCTGGACGCGGACATCCCCATGGTCGAGATGACCGTGCCCATTCCGCGGATCGACTGGCCCAGCAACGACTTCGAACGTCCGCCGGCCCCGTTCCAGTGGTTCATGCCGACCATGCCCGGGGCACAGATCCACGGCATGGTCCAGCACCCGGACGGCACGCCGATCCCCGGCGTGACGCTGGTGCTGATGGACCTGCTCGGCCGTCAGGTCGACCAGTACCGCACCGGCGACGGCGGCCGCTTCGGCCTCGCCACCCCAGCCCCCGGCACTTTCCTCTTGGTGGCAACGACTATCGGCCACCAGCCCCGCGCGCTGATGGTCGCCGCCACCGGCCGCCCGCTCGCGCTGCGGCTGTCCCTCGAGCGCAGCGACCAGCAACACCTGTCCGGCGAGCTGCCGGAGCGCGATCCCGACTCGCGGCCGCTGCCGAGGGTCGTCCGGCTCGACCCGGACGCCAAGAACCGGCACGTCCGGCGGGACGCCGACGAGGCCAGCTAGGCCTGCTCCTCACCCAGTCACATGTCCACTCGCACAACGAAACCAAGGTGAACGCGCCATGTTATGTTCGATCAGCGGTGCCCGATGAGAGACACCGAGAAGCCGTCCTCCCGCGCCATCGCCATGACCGTCGCGCTGGCCGCCCTGGTGCTGGCCAACGCGATCCTCGAGACCATGCCCGGGCTGGCCCTGCCGGTCATCCAGCCGGCGCTGGGCATCACGCCGGCCGCCGGCGGGCTGCTGATCGCCGCCCTCACCCTGGTGGCGGCGATCTCCACGCCGATCATCGGCAAGCTCGGCGACGCCTTCGGGCCACGCCGGATCCTGTTCGGCACCACGGCGATCGTCATCGTCGGCGCCGTGCTGTCCGGCATCGGCGCGTCATACCCGCTGATGATCGTCGGCGAGGCGCTGCAGGGCCTCGGCGCCGGTCTGCTCTCGCTGACCTTCACGCTGGTCCGCTCCGAGCTGCCCGAGCGCTGGGTAAAGGGCGTGGTCGGCGCGGTGACCTCGATGTACGTGCTGGGTGCGACCGTCAACCTGGTCATGGTCGGCCCGGTGTCCACGCTGCTGTCCTGGCACTGGCTGTTCGGTCTGCCGGCGTTGCTGGCCGCTGTCGCGTCCGTCGCCGCCTGGTTCCTGGTGCCGTCCACGACCCCGAACCGCAACCACGTGCTGGTCATCGGCTGGCCCGGGGCGCTCTCGTTCGCCGTCTTCCTGGTCGCGCTGATCATGGCCATCGAGACGATCCCGCAGACCGGCCTGGCCTCCGTCGGCACGCTGGTGATGGCGGCGGTCGTGGTCGCGCTGGGCATCGGCTGGTTCACGTTGGAACGGCGGTCCCGCGCGCCGTTCGTGCCGCTGGCCATGATCGCCCGGCGCGGCATCTGGACGTCCAACGCGGCCGCGCTGGTGCAGGGCGTCGGCAGTGTCGTCGGCACCATCCTGCTGCCGCAGCTGATCACCCTGCCCACGGCCAACGGCGGCCTCGGCGGCTCGATCACCGAGGTCGGCCTGTACCTGCTGCCGTCGTGCATCGCCGGCGTCATCGGCACGCCGCTGGGCGGCATCGCCGGCCAGTGGGTCGGCGCCCGCACGGTGATCGCCGTCGGCTCGGTGTTCCAGCTCGTCGGCGTGGCCGGCCTGGTCATGTCGCCGAGCCTGGGCACGGTGCTGCTGCTGACCGTGATCTTCGGCTTCGGCATGGGCGCGGCCAGCGCCGGCATGTACAACCTGGGCATCTCGGCGTCCGGCTCGCACGAGACCGGGCTGGCCACCGGCCTGATCAACCTGGCCCGGGCCATCGGCATCGCGCTGGGCAGCGTGATCACCACGACCATCATCACGGCCAGCATCGCGCCCGGCAGCCAGCTGCCGACCGGCGCCGGCTTCGTGCTGGCCTTCACGTTCAGCGGCGCCGCGCTGGTCATCGGCGTCGTGCTGGCCTTCGTGATGCCGGCCCAGCCCGAGGCCGCCGTGCCCAAGCTGGTGCACCAGGCCGCCTGAGGCCACGACACAAAGGGGCCGTTCGGACAGAGTCCGAACGGCCCCTTGGGTTTGCGCCCTCAGTATTGGGCGGTCACCGCGTACACCCCGAACGGCCGGGCCATCGACGTGTCGCGGTACTGGCGCAGCGGCTCGGTCGAGCCCTTGTGGTCCCGGCCCTGCTCCCACGTGGTGAAGGCGTCAAGGCTGGACCACCGGCTGATCACGATGAACCGGTCGGTCTCGTGCACGCCGTGCAGCAGCTCGTTGCCCAGCTGGCCGGGCACGCCGGCCATCTCCTTGCTCACCTGGTGGTACGCCTCCAGCACGCCGTCGGCGTCGCCGGTCGCGTGGTAGATGAGCACCCGAACCTCGGTCACGTCGCGGCTCCGGCGAGGTGAGCGACGACGGTCATGGTCGTCATCGAGCCGCCGGACCGGTACGGGTGCAGCTTCTGGCGGTGCGCCAGGTGCCCGTCGCTGGTCTCGAACTCGCGGAACTTCGGCTCGTCGACCCAGTCGCTGACGATGTAGTAGACGCCGTCGGTCTCCAGGTCGCGGGACAGCCACTGGCCGAGGTTGGCCGGGTGCCCGGTGACCGAGTCGCCGACCTCCAGCCAGACCCGCTCGAAGTCGGCCTCCATGCCGGGCTTGATCTGCATCCGCAGCATCACCCGGAACACCTTGTCGGCCATCAGGAAATGCCTCCGTCCACGTGGATCACCGCGCCGGTGACGTACTTCGACAGGTCGCTGGCCAGCCACAGCACGGCCCCGGCCACCTCGCGCGGGGTGCCCAGCCGGCCGAGCGCGGTCTTCGTGCTGTAGCGCTCGCGCATCAGCTTGGCCTGCTCCGGCGGCATCGTCTCGAACGCCTCGGTCTCGATCACGCCCAGCGCCAGCGTGTTGAACCGCAGGCCCTGGCCGCCGAACTCCTTGGCCAGCGAGCGGGTCAGCCCACGCAGCGCCGCCTTGGCCGCCGTGTAGTGGGCCCGCTGCGGAATGCCGACCTCGGAGGACTTCGAGCCGATGGTGATCACCGACGCGCCCTCGGCCAGCAGCGGCAGCGAGTACTGCACGAGAAGATGAGCAGCCGTCAGATTCACGTCGATGATCCGGTGCCACTGCTCGAGCGGCAGTTCACCGTACGGCACGTGGGTGATCGCGCCGGCGTTGTGCACCACCAGGTCGAAGTGGCCGAGCGCCTCGCCCGCCTCCTCCACGAAGCCCTTGATCTGCGCGGGATCGGCCAGATCGGCCTGCAGCACGCGGTGGCTGCCGCCGGTCTGGCCGAGCTCCTTCTCCAGCGAGGCAACGAAATCGCTGCCTTCGCGGTAGCAGGTGACGACGTCCATGCCGGCCTCGGCCAGCGCGAGCACGATGCCCCGGCCGACGCCCCGGCTGCCGCCGGTCACCAGCGCCTTCTTGCCCTTCAACGACAGGTCCATGTCCACCTTTCCAGAGGTTTCTACGGCACGACGGCGGCGCAGTTGGCCACCAGCGCCATTACCGCCAACAGGCTGCGCAGCCGGTTCCACCGGCCCCAGCTCGGCCGCGGGTCCCGGGCGGCGAAATCGGCCGGCAGCCGGTCCGGGTCAACCGTGCGGATCCACTTGTTCACCGGCACGTTCTTCGTCAGCGAGATGACCGCCACGGCCAGCGCCAGCAGTCCGGCCACCCCCTGCGCCAGCCGAACCGGCGGCACCGTGCCGAACACCGCCAGGGCGGCGTCGCCCAGCACGGTCGCGATCAGGCACACCGGCATGAACGGGTCGTAGCGGGTGGAGAAGAACGCGTGCGCGTGCACGTACCGGTCGGGCGGCAGGGCGACCAGCAGCGGCCAGCCGCCCAGCTGCGTGCCGACCAGCACGCCGGCCGACAATCCGTTGGCCAGCAGCACCAACGCCGTCAGGACGGACATCAGGCCCGCGACCTCGCGGCCGCCGCCTCGATCTTGGTCTTGATCAGGGCCATCTGGATGCCGGTGTTGGTGTTGAGCCGGTCGGTCATCGCCGCGTCGTCGATCGGCGCCGCCGGCTTCATGTGGAAGTCCTGCACCCACCGCATCCGGACGCCGCCGTCCTCCTCGACGTACTCCCAGAAGATGTTCATGTGCTCGAAGTTCCCGGTCTCCACCCGGTGCGAGCGCACGGTCCTGGTCGCCGGATCGGACGTGCGCTCCGACACCCAGCTCCACGAGGTGCCGCCGGCGTCGGGGTGCATGGTCAGCCGGAAGGTGACGGTGTTGCCCTGCCGCGTCAGCACTTCCGCCTTGGCGTACTCGCTGAACAGGTTCGGCCAGGACTCGATGTCGTTGGTCATGTCCCAGACCAGGTCCATCGGGGCGTCGATGAACACGCTGTTGTCGGTGTGCCCGGCCATCGTCACGCCCCCGCCCGCGCGAACAGCGAGTTGACGAACTCGACCGCCCTGGCCGGGGTCGGCATCTCCGACACGGCGTCGTCGGGCACCACGACGCCGAACCGGCGCTGGATCTCGCCGGCGATCTCCAGCACCGCCAGCGAGTCGTAGCCCAGCTCGTCGAAGCGGGTGTTGGCGATGTCGCCGTCGAGGACGGCGCCCTCCTCGGCGCCGCCGCGCAACAGGTCGCGCAGATCGTCCAGGGTGAAGGTGCTCATGTCCGTCCCTCTCTTCACTGTCGGCCGAGCAGCAGCGCGGCCGTGAACCCGCCATGCCCCCTGGCCAGCACCAGGGCCGTTCGCAGTCGCGCCGGCTCGCGCGGGGCCGTGACCAGATCGAGCTCGATGCCCGGGGCCAGCCGCGTCGGGCCCGTCGTCGGCGGGATCACCCCGTGCCGCAGGGCCAGCGCCGCGGTGGCCACGTCCAGCGCCGCGCCGCCGCCGTACAGGCGGCCGGTCAGCGTCTTCGGCGCGGTGACGGCGACCCCGCGGGGGCCGAAGATCGCGCCGATGGCCTGCGCCTCGTCCAAATCTCGCTGCGGCACGCCGGCGGCGTCGGCGAACACCACGTCGACGTCCGCCGGCGTCAGGTTCGCGTCCTGGAGAGCGCGTTCGATGACGCGCTTCAGTGCCGGCGGGCGACCGGAGCCGGGGCGCGGGTCGAAGCCCGCCGCGTAGCCCAGGACTCCCGCATACGCCTCGTGGCCACGTTCCCTTGCCGCGTCGGCGGTTTCGGTGATGACGATCGCGCCGCCCTCGCCCGGCACGTGGCCGCTGGCCTCCGCGTCGAACGGCAGGTAGGCGCCGGCCGGGTCGTCCACTGTGGACAGCTCACCCGAGGAGAGCTGCGCCACCAGCCCGTACGGGCAGAGCGACGCGTCGGTGCCGCCGCTGACCACCAGACGCGTGCCCGAGCTCAGCAGCCGGCGGGCCTGGCCGATGGCGTCAAGGCCGCCGGCCTGCTCCCCGCACAGGACGCCGCAGGGGCCGCGCAGGCCGTGCCGGATGGACAGCTGACCGGTGGTCGCCGCGTAGAACCAGGCGATCGACTGGTACACGCCGACCCAGCTGGGGCCGTTCTGGTAGAGCTGCTCCATCTGGTGTTGGCCGAAGTCGGTCCCGCCGGACGAGCTCGACGTCACCACCGCGACGTCGAACTCCGGCATCACCGACAGGTCGACGCCCGCGTCCTGCAAGGCCTCGTCCGCCGCCACCAGCGCGAGGTGCGTCCACCGGTCGGTCTCCGGGATCACCTTGCGCGGCACCCGTTCGGCCGCGTCGAACTCCTTGACCTCACCGGCGATACGCACCGGGTAGGCCGTCGGATCGAAGCGCGTGATCCTCGCGATCCCCGACTTGCCGGCCAACACGGCCTGCCAGTGCGCGTCCGCGCCGACCCCGGTGGGCGCAACCACTCCCAGTCCGGTGATCAGAACCTGCTGCCCGTTCAACGACCCTCCCGCGGCGCACGTGGACCCCTCGGATGCCGACCGTGACAGCCGCCGCTGGGGCCGGCTTCGAACGATCCTGGTGTCCGGCACCGAGAAGAGGTCGCCGGCCGTGAGTATTCGAACGCGTCGAAACGCTTTGCACGCAAGACAAACGTCGGCCCGCACTACTTGGCCAACGGCGTCCGCGCTTCATCCCCACCGCCGGCAGGGGCCAGTTTGACAAGTATGCCGCCCGACATATTATAGGACCGTCACCCGGCCAGGAGGAGTTCCGCCATGTCATCCGTGCTCATCACCGGCGCGTCCAAGGGCATCGGCCGCGCCGTCGCGGTCGAGCTGGCCGCCCGGGGCCACCGCGTCGTCGCCACCGCCCGACAGCCTTCGACACTGGACGATCTGCCCGTCGACCAGCGGCTACAGCTGGACGTGACCGACCAGGACAGCGTCGACCGGGCTCTTGAGCAGGCCGGCGAGATCGACGTGCTGGTCAGCAACGCCGGGGCGACCGTGCGCGCGCCGCTCGAGAGCGTGCCGCTGGCGGAGATCGACAACCTGTTCCAGCTCAACACCCTGGGCGCACTGCGGGTGGCGCAGGGGGTACTGCCGCAGATGCGTGAACGCGGCGCGGGCCGGCTGGTGTTCGTGTCCAGCGTGCAGGGCCGGGTCGTGCTGCCGATCATCGCCCCGTACGGCGCGAGCAAGTGGGCCTTGGAGGCCCTCTCCGAGGGCTTGGCCTTGGAGGTCGGCCACTTCGGCATCAAAGTGAGCATCATTCAGCCCAGCGCGGTGGCCACCGACGGCGCCGCCGGGGCCAAGTCCATCTTCGCCGACGACGACCCCTACCTCCCACTGCTCCAGCAGCTCGGCGTCCTCCGCGGCGAAGTCATCACACCTCAGGAGGTCGCCGCCGCCGTGGCCGACACCATCGAGCGCGCCGATCCCCCGCTGCGCGTGCCCGTCGGCGCGCCGGCCGAGCAGCTCCTCAAGGCCCGGAAGGCTGCCTCCGAGGCCGTCCCGTTCCTGCCGACCGAACTGGCCTGGTAGTATGTAATCCGACATATATGCTGGAGGTAGCCGTGGGCGCGCGCTCCGACGCCAAGGTCAAGATGGTGCAGGCGGCCAAGCAGCTCATGCGGGAGCGCGGTTATCACGCCACCGCGTTCTCCGACGTGCTCAAGCTCAGCGGCGCGCCCCGCGGTTCGGTGTACTTCCACTTCCCCGACGGCAAGACCCAACTGGCCGTGGCGGCGGCCGAGGCCCATGCCCACGACCAGGTCGAGATCATCGACCGCGCCGCCGAGGCGTCGTCCTCCGCCGCCGAGCTCGTCGAGCGGTACGTCGACCTCGGCCGGGACGGCATGGTGACCAGCGACTACTCGCGCGGCTGCGCCATCGCTCCACTCGTCACCGAGGGCGCGATGCAGGAGTCCACAGCGATCGACGAGACCGGCCGCCGCACCTTCACCGAGATGATCGACCGGCTCGCGTTCCACTTCATCACCTTCGGCGTCGACCGCGCCGCCGCCCGCACTCTCGCCGACGCCGTCATCGCCGGTGTCGAAGGTGCGATGATCACCTCACGGGCCCGCCGCAGCCCCGCCCCGTACGACGCCGTCAAGACCGTGCTGTCCGGATACGCGGCCGAGGTGTCACGTCGAGCTGGGAAGTGACGGGCTGACCGCGCGGGTGCGCTTGGCCCAGGCGACGGCCGGGGCGGTGGCGAGGGCGGCCAGCAGGAAGAGGCCGCCGAGCACCAGCCAGCCGATCGGGCCGCCGCCGATGACGAGGGTGGTGAGCAGCAGGGGCCCGGCGGCGCGGGCGACGGCGATGCCGCTGCCGAAGAAGCCCTGGTACTGGCCCTGCCGGCCGTCGATGGCGAGCCCGAAGCTGATCTCCCAGTAACCGGAGGCCAACATCATCTCGCCGGCCACCTGGAGGAAGGCGCCGGCCAGGAGCACGGCGGCGGCGGCCCACACGGCCATGGTGCCGGCGGAGCAGGCGAACACCGCCGACATGGTCAACAGCAGCACGCCGGCCCACCGCACGTACCGGACGGCGATACCGAGATCGGTGACACGGTTGGCCACGGACACCTGGAACAGCACCACGCAGCCGGTGTTGACCACCATCAGCGCGGACACCATCCACCGCGGGGCCGAGGTGTGCTCGACCACCCACAGCGGCAGCACGACGCTCAACAGCGGCATGTAGAGCATCATGATCGAGTTGAGCACGGTGATCAGGACGTACGGCCGGTCCCGCAGCACAACCAACGCCGGCTCGCCGTCGGTGGCGCGGGCGGTCCCCGGGACGCGCGGCAGCCGTCGCAACACCACGGCGGCGGCGAGGAAGGTCAACGCGTCGAGGCCGAAAGCGGCGAGATAGGCGGGCGCGGTGTCGAACTGCAACGCGACGCCGCCGAGCGCGGCGCCGACGGCGATGCCGGCGTTGGCGGTCGACTGCATATACGCACGGGCCTGCGTGCGACCGGCCGCGTCGACCACGCCGGCCAACAACGCCTGACGCGCCGCGACCAACCCGCACTGGCACACCGTGTAGACACACGCCACCACGAGGAACGCCGGAAAGCTCTGGACCAACGCGAACCCGGCGACGGCGAACGCGGTCAGCACCGCCAGCAACACGGCGACGCCCCGCGGGCCGCGCCGGTCGGCGAAATGCCCGAGCGGCGTCCCGGCCAGCGTGCCGAGCGACCACCCGAGCGTGAGCCCGAGGCCGACCTCCGTCGCCGAGAGCCCCACGGTTCGCGTGAAGTAGAGGACGGAGCAGACGTAGTACGCCCCGTCACCGATGGAATTGGTCAACTGGGCCAGCGCCAGCGCCCTGGACGGCCCGGCCGGGGGCACGATTCGAGCCAGCATGTCCCCTCCATCTCAGGCCACCAGATGGCCCGGCCGGCACACTGTAAGCGCTTCGCGACCGCGACACGGCTCGTTTCGAGCAACTGTCCACTCGGGTTCGAGCAGGTCAGCCCGCCCGCAGCGCCGTGGTGGTCTTGCCGGTACGTTCGCGCAGGAGCACCCGCAGGGTGTTGGCCTGTTCGTAGCCGACCCGGCGCGCGATCGTCTCGACTGAGAGATCGGTGGTACGCAACAACTCCGTGGCCCGCTCGATCCTCAGGTCCTGCACGAGGCGAATCGGGGACGTGCCCATGGTCCGCTGCACGGCTCGCTGCAACGTGCGTTCGCTGACGCCGAGCCGCCGGGCCACGGCGGGCACACTGATCGGCCCGGCGAGATGGTCGCGCACCCAGCGTTCGAACGCGGCGACCGTCGGATCGTGCTGGGCCAGCACGCTCGGCAGCACGTACGGGGCCTGCGAGGGACGCTCGTCGATGGCGAGGTAGCGGGCGACGAGATCGGCGACCGCCGGGCTGCCTTCGCGGACCAGGGCCATCGCCATGTCGACGTGACCGAAGGCCGCGCCGGCCGTGGTGATCCCGTCCTCCTGCACCACCATGCGGTCCTGGTCGAGCCGGACGTGGGGATAACGCGTCCGGAACACCGGCGTCAGCCACCAGGTGGTGGTGACCCGCACGTCGTCCACGACGCCGGCCTCCGCCAGCAGGAACGTGCCCGAGCAGGCGGACGCGACCGCCGCGCCGCGCGCCCGGGTCCGCACGATCAACTCCCGGGCGCGGCGGGACCGGTCGCCGCTGACGAACTCGACCATGCCCTTCGGCTCACGC
This sequence comes from Kutzneria chonburiensis, assembly GCF_028622115.1. Classification (NCBI taxonomy): domain Bacteria; kingdom Bacillati; phylum Actinomycetota; class Actinomycetes; order Pseudonocardiales; family Pseudonocardiaceae; genus Kutzneria; species Kutzneria chonburiensis. The sequence continues at coordinate 2,045,719 of NZ_CP097263.1, read as the reverse complement.
TCATTCACCGCCGGCACGACCAGCAGGTCCGCCGACTCCGCCTGGGCAGCCGGCGCGCAGTCGACGAGGCTGCCGGCCGAGGTCCGGACGCGCGGCGCGAACCCGACCTTCGTCACGGTCCAACGCGGCTCATCGGCCATTGCGTTGGCGGTGTCGAAAACGTCGAGCACGGCCGCCAGCCCCAAATCGAACACACCGTCACAGACAAGGACCGCGATCTTCACGTCGGAAACACTAGCAACGCATTGTTTTCCGCCACGAGATCTTGCTACGACGCATTTCCTCTCAGCTGGGAGGCACAACCTACTTGTCGAGGAACGGCAGCAGATGGTCGAGCAGAATCTCCGGCGCTTCCTCGGGAATCCAGTGGCCGCCGGGAATCACCACGCCGGTCACATCCTCGGCGTAGTGCCGGGCCTGGTCGGGCACGATCACTCCTAGCGCGCCGGCCGCGCCGACGGCCAGCACCGGCATGGTCAGCGGCCGGTTCCGGCTGCGGATCGTCGTCTCGGCGTCGCCGGGGAACGTCCGGAAGTACTCCATCGACGCGTGCAGGTAGCCCGGACGCCGCAGCGACTGCGCGTATTCGGCCAGCGCCTGGTCGCCGACGCCGCCCTTCACCACCTCCATCCAGTCGATGAACCCCTCGACCCAGACATCCTCGCGGCCAGTGGCGATCTTCTCCGGCAAGCCGTTGTCCAGCGTGAAGAAGCCGAAGTTCCACAGGCCCGGGCCTTCCCGGGTCCACGCCGGCAGCTGGTACGCCAGCTCGTCGACCTGCGGCGCCTCCAGCAACGCCAGCCGCCGGGTCGTGCTCCGATGCGCCGCCGCGTAGGCGTACGCCACCATCGTGCCGATGTCGTGGCCGACCACGTCGACCTCCTCGTCACGGCCCAGCGCGACCAGCAGCTGGTGCACGTCCTCGGCCAGCGTCGCCTTGTCGTACCCGCTCGGCGGCGCGTCCGAGCCGCCCGACCCGCGCAGGTCCGGCGCGATCACCGTGTGCCGTTCGGCCAGCGCCGGCATGATCTTCCGCCACGAATACCAGGTCTCCGGATATCCGTGCAGCAGCACAACCGTCGGACCGGCGCCGCCGATCGCGTAGTTCATCGTGATTCCGTTGACCTGACGCCTTTCCTCGACAAATCCCGCGGGCGTGGCTGACGCGGTGAGCAGCGGCATTTTCTCCTCCTGAGCCGTTCGACGTGAAGGAATCTAGACGGCCGATACCGCGGCTCATCAGTGGCGAATCCGACAGGAAAGATAGTGATCCCGACAGCCCGAGGTGCAACGAGGAACGCCCCGGCCGCGTTGCACCTTCACCGTCGCCGCGCTGCACTCCTACACCCTCGACGTCGTCGCCGACTGGATCCGCCAGCAGATGGCTACGTGAGCAGCACGGGCAGCGATTCCGTGCCGTGCTGCACGAAACCTCGTGCGCCGTAACGGAAAGCGAGCGGTTGAGAAGGGTCGAGACGCAGCCGCGGGAACCGGTCGAGCAGGGCGTCCAACGCGGCTCGAACCTCGATGCGGGCCAGCGGTGCTCCGACGCAGCAGTGCGGGCCGAGACCGAAGCCGAGGTGGCTGGGGTTGCGGTCGAGGCGGAACACCTCGGGATCCGGATAGGCGTCACGGTCGTAGTGGGCCGCGGCGATGCAGAGGTAGATCATGCTGCCGGCGCTGACCGGCACGCCCGCGACCGTCGTGTCGGCGTTGACGAGCCGGTAGAGGCCGGCGGACGGGTTGGCCCACCGGAACGACTCGTCCAGCGCGTCGTCCCGCCGATCGCGGTCGGTCCGGACCCGGTCCAGCGCGGAGGGGTTGAGCAGCAACGAAGACACGGTCGCGGACAGCATCTGGATCGTGGTCTCCAGGCCGCCCAGCAGCAGGCTGACCACCGCGACCGTGCACGCGTCGACCGTGAACCCGCCCTCGGTCAGATGGGCCCGAATGATCTCGCCCAGCAGGTTGTCCCCCGGATTCGCCACTTCGGCCTCGATCAGCGTGCCGGCGTACGCACTCAGGTCGGTGAACGCCGTCCGACCCGCAGCCGCCAGCTGCTCGTCCATCGGCGATCCCAGCCACGTGACGATCGCCCGCACCCATTCCCGACCCTGGTCGCCCAGTTCGTCGGGGATACCGAGCAGGTCGAGGAATACCTCCATGGGGTACCGCGCGAACGCGTCATCAACGAGGTCCGCTCGGTCCCGGCCGGCGAGCGCGCCGAAGGTTCGCTCGGCGATCGGCGCGATCCTGGCCGCGTACCGCGCGCTCGCCCCCGGGCTGAAGAACCGGTTGTGGACGCGCCGCTGGCGGCTGTGCTCGGCCCCGTCGTGCGCGATCATCATCGACTCGACCGCGGGGCTGGCCGCGTAGAAGCCGGTGCCGAACCGGCCGGTGTCCCGCAGCGCGGCGGAGACGTCCTTGTGCCGCAACACAACCAGCGCGCCCATGTGCTCGTCGAACACCGTCGCCCGTGCCCGCCCCAGTTCCGCGAGCGACATCCCGATCGTGGTCGGGCTCGACGAACTCACCGCGAACGGACTCGTCATTCCTCGACTATCCGCGCCGCCCGGTCCGGTGTCACGATCGCCACCGGGCGATGCGCCCGAAGGGGCGGGGTCACCCTGACGACGCGGCGACGAGGTGGGGCCAGATGGCCGCGCCCATCTGTTCGGGCGTGCCGGGGCAGTCGCGACGCAGCCAGTCGATCACGGTGCCGAGGACGGCGCCGGCGAGGAACGCGGCAACGGGATCGTGGTCGACGGTGCCGCGGCGGAGCTGGGCGTTGTCGGTGATGCGCCGCAGCAGGTGGTTGATCACCCGGGCGCTGCCGGCCGACCCCAGCAGGGTTCGGTAGAGGTGGGCGTGCTCGGCGACGTGCGCGAACAACCCGGCCAGCGACGTGGGTTCGGCGGCATCCAGGTCGTGGCCGGACAGCGCGGCGACGAGCTCGTCGAACAGCCCGGTGCACGCGGCGGCGGCCAGGTCGTCGAGGTCGGTGTAGTGGTCGTAGAACGTCGAGCGGTTGACGTCGGCCCGCTTGGTGACGTCGGAAATCGAGATCTGGGCGAGGTCCCGCTCGGCGATCAGCTCCCGCAGCGCGGCTTCCAGCGCCGCGCGTGATCGCCGGGCGCGGGGGTCGACTGGTTGCGCTGGCACGCCCTCAGCGTAGACTATCCAACAGTTGTCGGATAACCATCGGTTGTTGGATATCATCGGGAGGAACCGTGTCGACACCCGTCTACCCCGGCGTCCGCGCCCAGCGCTGCCCGTTCGACCCGCCGCCGGAGTACGCCGACTGGCGCGCGGCGGACGGCCTGCAACGGGCCACCCTCTGGAATGGCGCGACGGCCTGGGTGGTGAGCCGCTACGACGACGTCCGCGCGGTGCTGGCCGATTCCCGGATCAGCGCGGACGCGCGCCGCTATCCCGAGCTCAACCCGGGCGCGCAGAACGGGCAGCCGCATTCGTTCCCACGCATGGACGACCCCGACCACGCCCGGCTGCGCCGCATGCTCACCGGCGAGTTCACGGTCCGGCGGGTGGCGGCGATGCGCCCGCACATCGAGGAGCTGGTCGACCACTTCCTCGACGAGATGATCGACAAGGGCCGGCCGGCCGACCTGGTCCGCGACTTCGCGTTACCGATCCCCTCGCTGGTGATCTCGATGCTGCTCGGCGTGCCGTACGCCGACCACGAGTTCTTCCAGCAGCACAGCGCCACCATCAACCACGCCAACGCCTCCCCCGAGGAGAAGGCAGCGGCCGGCAAGGCACTGTTCGGCTATCTGGCCGGTCTCGTGCAGCGCAAACAGGCCGAGCCCGGGGACGACCTGATCAGCCGGCTGCTCACCGACCGCGTGGCGACCGGCGAGCTGAGCCGGCCGGAGGTGGCCATGAACGGCATGATCCTGCTGTTCGCCGGGCACGAGACCACGGCGAACATGATCGGCCTGGCCACGCTGGCCCTGCTGCGCCATCCCGACCAGGCCGCCCGGATCCGGGACACCGACGACCCGGCGGTGATCGCCAACGCGGTCGAGGAGCTGCTGCGCTACCTGTCGATCGCCCAGGACATGATCCTGCGCGTCGCGGCCGAGGACCTCACCATCGGCGGGCAGGCCGTCCGGGCCGGCGACCTGCTCACCATCAACCTGCCGGCCGCGAACCGTGACCCGGTGTTCCTCGACCAGCCCGACATCTTCTCCTTCGACCGCAATGTTCGCGGTCACATGGCCTTCGGCCATGGCATCCACCAGTGCCTCGGTCAGTCACTGGCCCGAGCCGAACTCCAGGTGGCGCTGCCGGCCCTGCTGCGCCGGCTGCCCACGCTGCGGCTCGCCATTCCGTTCGAGGACGTCAAGTTCCGGCACGACATGTCGGCCTACGGCGTCCACGAACTCCCCGTCACCTGGTGACGGCCGTCCAGTCGTCGTTCGCGTGCGTGACGGTGAACGTCATCGACGGGCAGTCGAACGCCGCGCCGGACGGCGGCGGGTCGATGGTGGAGTTGCTCGGCGCGGCCGACACCCAGGCGCCGTTGCGGGACACCTTCACGCTGGATGCCTCGATCGTCCGCCCGCGGAGGTCGTTGCAGTAGCTGCCGGACGCGGTGTAGACCTCGAAGAAGTCCCAGCTGGAGCCAGGAATGTCCTTCTGCCCGCTGCTGGTGTAGAAGACGTCCCACGCGTGCGTCCGGTAGTTCATCAGGTACACGGTCCAGGTGTTTGCCGTGGTTGACGTGCGGTGTTCATCCATGCTGTACACACGTCGCCCGTTGACGACGGTCGTGTAGGTCGCGGTGAACGCCGCGTCCATGTCGACGAGTTTGCCGATGGTGTCCCGGCCGCCGCACCAGTCCCAGGCCCACAGCTTGGGTCCGTCCGGTGTGTAGGCCGTGGTGAGTTCGATGCACGCGTTGCCGGGCGGTAGAGCCGTTGGGGCGTAGACGTAATCGCCGCCGCTGGCGGTGATGTCCAGCACCGTGTGCGTGGCCCGCAGGCCGCTGCTGGCGGTGTCGTTGAAGAAGATTCCCCACGCGTCGTGCAGTTCGGCGACCCGATGTGGGGTGAGGGCACGGAAGTGGTCGGCCGCCGCGCCGGCGTCGGCCAGCGCGGCGGGGCCGGTCAGTCCCGGCACCACTCCCCGGCCGGCACGCCGGTCGTCATCGACAGCACAAGCATGAGGGCGGCCACCATCGTCCCCATGATCAGCTCACCACGATTCGGTCGATGTCCGGCGCCCAGCCGGCGGGGTTGGTGATCAGAACGGTGTTGGCGCCGGCCGCCAACGTGAGGGTGACGGTCACGGAGCCGACGGTGTCCCAGCCGCCGGTGTTGGGGGTGGCGACCGTTGTCGCCGCGCCATTGTTGGCGCTAACTGCAATCGAGCGATCTTCGCCGGAGGCGTAGTAGACAGTGATCTTGTGTGTGCCGGAGGTGCCGGTGACGTTGTTGAACCGCAGGTAGTTCGCGGTGCCGTTGCCGACGTAGCCGACCAGCGCGCCGCCCGAGGCACCGGACGAACTGCGCACGGCGGCCTGGCCGCCGAGGGTGTTGCCGCTGGCCTCGGCTTCGTACGAGGTGCCCTGCGGCGGCGTACCGGCGATCTTCCAGTACACCGTGTAGCGGGTGTGGTGGGTCTGATGGAACGGCAGCAGCGACACCGACCCGGTGCTCGCGGTCGCCGTGAAGCGCAAGGGATTCGCCGCGTCCTGCACGAGAGTGTCGGTACGCAGCGTGGGAAGTACACCGCCGAGATCGGTGGTGCCGTACTGGCCGGCCAGCACGACCGGTCCGTACTTCACCGCCCCGTCGCCGGAATTGTCGTTGGCCCGCGGGAAACTCAGCACTGCCGGCAGCGACACGTCGATCACGTCGCCGTTGGCCCAGGTGCGGTCGATCGTCGCGTACGTCCCCGGCGTGACGGCGATGTTCTGCGCCGCGCCGTTGACCTTGATCGTCGCGCCCGAGGTCCAGGCCGGGATGCGGATCTTCAGCGCGATGTGGCCGGTGCCGCCGATGGTGAGCCGGGTGCTGGTCGAGCTCGGGAAAGCGGTGTCCTGCTTGACCGTGATCGACCGTCCCGGCCAGGTCAGCACCGAGGCGGTGAACAGGTTCACGTACAGCGTCTCGCCGGCGTAGAAGTAGATGCTGTCGGCGAACTTGGTCTGCGACTCCATCCCGGTGCCGTGGTCGCAGGTGAAGTCGTCGTAGTCGTTGGCGTAGGTCTTGATGCCGCCGGCACGCAGCGGCGTGTAGTACGTGACGAACCCGTGCGCGGAGGTCGGGTCCTGCTCGCCGAGGATCTGGTTGAGCAGCGCCAGCTCGTAGTAGTCCATCAGCTCGGCGCGGGTGGGGTCGGTGAAGAACAGCTGTCGGGTCAGCTTCAACATGTTGTACGTGTTGCAGACCTCGCACGTGGTGTCCGAGAGCTGGCCGGCGATCGCGTCGGGGGTCTGGAAGTACTCGCCGTTGGAGTTGCCGCCGATCACGTAGCTGTGGTGGGCGGTGACGATCCGCCAGAAGTTGTCGGCGATGTCCCGGTACCGGGTCGTGCCGCTGGCGTGGTACTCCTGGATCGCCCCGATGATCTTCGGGATCTGGGTGTTGGCGTGGTTGCCGGCGAGCTGGTCCTGGTTGGCGGCCAGCGGGTCCAGGATGCGGGCGTGGTCGAACCGCTGGGCCGTGGTGAGATGGTCCCTGTTACCGCTGACAAGGTAGAGGTTGGCCAGTACCTCGGGCATGCCGCCGAACTCCGTGTTCAGCGCGGCCTGCATCTGGGACTGGCTGAGCCGGTCGGTGCGCCACTTCACCCACGCCGCCATGGCGGTCAGCACGGTCAGTGCCTGGCTGTTGCCGGCCAGGTTGTACTGGTCGAGCAGGCCGGCCATGATCTTGTGCAGGGTGTAGTACGGCGCCCACACCTGCTGGCCGCTTTCCAAGCGGTCGAAGAAGTTCTCCGGATAGGCCGACAGGTAGCCGCCGTGGAAGCCGGCGTTCGGCGACGCGTTCTGGCACGCGGCAAGGGAACTCACGAGGTAGTCGCCCTTGTTCTTGTACGTGGTGTCGCCCGTGTTGGCGTAAGCCTGGGCCAGGCCGGACATCAGGTGGCCGGTGGAGTGGCCGCGCAGCTCGGTGTCCGGGCTTTCCCAGCCGCCGCAGGGCTGGGCCGAGCTGGGCAGGCCGACATTGAGCCGGAACATGTGCAGCAGCCGGTCCGGGTCGACGAACCGGAAGTAGGCCAGCTGGCGGTTCATGTTGTCCAGGAACGGTCCGGCCTGGAGGCGGACCGCGCCCAGCGGGAACGGATTCGCCGCCACGCCAACGGGAGTCGGCGCGGCGGCCGCGGTCGGCGCCAGTGCCGGCGCGAGTGCGACGCCGGCCGAGGCCGCGCCGACGGCCTTGAGCATGGTGCGTCGGTCGAAAGAGATCATCGTGTGCACCTTTCCCAGGAAGCGCCGGTGCGCGGACGCGCACCGGCGCTGTTCGGCTCAGCTGGCCAGGGTGATCGTCACGGTGTTCGAGCTCGCGGTGACGGTGTGCGTGCCGGCGTTGTAGCTGCCGCCGCTGACGGCGGTCACGCCGGTGTTGAGGAACGCCGGAAGCTGGATGTAGACCGGACCGCCGGGCAGCGAACCCGACAACGTGACCGTCACGGTCCGACCCGCGGCGACGGAGATCGAGACGCCGTACGTCGACCGGCTGCCCGACGAGACGTCGTAGCTGGTGGTCAGGTTGCCGACCGAGAGCGTCTGGCCGGCGGTGAGCCAGGCATTCGGCACGCCGCGTCCGATGTAGAGCGGCCGGGTGTAGGTGTACGGCCCCGAGCCGCTGGCCGACAGTCCTTCCGCCACCAGGGATTCGAGCAGGCCCTGCTGCTGGCCGGCGACCGGCCACGCGTACGGGCAGGCGCCGAACTCGGGCCCGGCATGGCTGCCGATCCACGGGTTGTTCGGGTCCGGACCGTCCCCGTTGGCCTCCCACCAGGCGTTCGGGCCGCCGGTCGTGGTCTTGACCTGCCAGGCGTAGCTGGTGATCGGCAGGTCACGATAGGTGTTGGAGAACAAGCCGTCCGAGGAGTACGAGGTGTTGTACGCGGTGGAATACCCGTTGAACGCACCGAAGGTGGGATAGGGATAGCCCGCGCCGGACAGCCGGTTGAAGCCCCACTGGTACATCCGGTCGATCTGCCCGGGGTCGCCCATGATCCCGGTCAGTGCCCCACCGGCCAGCATGGTCGACCACTGGTTCTGCCCGACCCAGCCCGGCGACGCCCAGTTGGCGTCGTTGGTCATGTTGCAGCGGTTGGCGCTGTTGGGCTTGTCCACCTCGCACGGCAGGTAGTTGAAGCCGTTCGCGGACTGGTTGCGGCCGACCACGGTGTTGAGGGCGTTGAGCAGCTTGGTGTAGGCCCCGTCGGCCCACTGCGCCTCGCCGGTCTGGCCGATCTTGGTCGCGATGTACTTGTAGGACGCCAGCATCTGCAACGCGGAGAAGTTGCTGAACAGCCAGCGGCCGGTGGAGTCGTTGTCGAAGTTGGTCTGCAGCGTGCCATCGGAGGCCAGCTGCGCCGGGTACTTCACCCGGGCGATGGTGTACAGGCTGGGTCCCCACTGCCCGGAACCGCTGCTGTCGTCGTGGAAGAACTGGCTGACGAACGAGGTGTCATCGGTCTTGGCCAGATAGGTCGCCCAGGCGCCCATCGTCTTCCACACGCCGTCCCAGTACCAGTTGGCGCCGACCTCGTCCCAGTTGTCCTGCTCGGAGATCCGCGCGGTCAGCAGCAGGTTGCGGCCGTCGTGGAAGTCGCCGGTCTCGAACTTGGCGGTCAGCTCGCCGGGCACGTCATGGTTGAGGATCCAGTTGTAGTTGTTGGCCCCGGAGAACTGCGCCTGGCCGATCTGCATCATCAGGTTGTAGATGGTGCCGGCCTTGTCGGCGTTGGCCAGCGCGGTACCCGGGTTGGCCAGGTTGCCGGTGTTGGGCAGCGTGGTGTTGGGCAGGGTGAACGTGTTCAGCTCGGCCAGCCTCGAGTTCCAGTACGAGGCCATGTGGTTGTAGGCAGTGTCGTAGTTCGGTGCGCCACCGGACAGCACCGACCCCGTGGGCAGCGCCGCGCCGTTGCCGAAGTTGTCCACCGCCACCACGAAGTCGTGGTTGCTGGTCTGTCCGGGTTGGACGGTGTCCAGCGAGGAGCTGGTCAGCCGCACCAGGTTCGGACCGGAGCCCCCAGGCGGCACAGTCACCGCGGCGGATCCGCTGTTGGTGACGGAAACCCGGGTGTAGACCAGCATGAAGCTGTTGCCGTTGATGGTTTCCTTGTCGGCGAAGTTCTTGATCGCGATGCCGACGCTGCCCGACGAGCGGCTGGTCTTCATCGCCGGCAGGTAGCCGTTGTCCTCGGTCCACTGCACGCTCTGGCGGCCGGGTGCACCGCCGTAGTTGTACGCGCTGAACGAGTACATCCCACCGCAAACGCCGTTGTACGTGCTGTTCACGCCACGGGCGAAGAACGAGCCGGACAGGTAGGCGAAGACCGGCCAGTAGTTGCCGTCCCAGCCCAGGGCCGTGGTGTTCTGAAAGCCCTGGCCGTTCGGGTCGGTCGGGGTCTGGAAGTTCGTGCCGTACGCCCGCGGCAGGCCGGAGTTGTGGCACGCGTTCGGGTTGAGGTTCGGAATGCCCTGGTAACCGCTCGGCGGCGGGGTCGTGCCGCCGCCGAAGCCCGGGAGCCGCCAGGTCCGGCTGGCGACGTTCGTACAGGGCAACTGAACCAGCGCCGTGTTGTTCGCCGAGCTGTCGCCGGACGGCGCGATGCACTTGCCGGAGCTGACCGAGGCAATGCTGTAAATGTTAGCGCTAACAGCCGACACGTGGAACTGCTGGTTCGTGCCGGAGTGGCAGCCGTACTGGATGACCGCGGCGTTGTCACTGCCGGACGCGCCGGAGATGTCGACGCAGTCCCCGGCGGTGACCGTGCCGATTGTGTACACGTCACCGGAGACGGGGGTGAACGTGAACGACTGGTTGGTCCCGGAATTGCAGGACCACTGGACGAGTTGCAGGCCACTGGTGCCTGCGCCGCCTGGCACGTCGGCGCAGTTCCCGTTGGCCTGGTTGACCATCGTGCTGGTGAAGCCGTCGGCGGCGTGCGCCGCGGTCGCCGGGACCATCATGGCGAGCGCGGCGACCGCCAGGAGAACCGATCGTCGTGGTACGACAGGACGCTTCATCGGGCCCTCGCAGGGAATCGGTTGTTCAGTTGAGTTGGATGTAGTCCAGTTCCGCGTATCCGGTGCCGCCGGCGAAGTAGGGCGAGCCCTTGGCCAGCCGGATCACGTTGTAGCCGGCGTGCAGGGAGACGGTGGTGGTCGTGGTGGCGAACTTGCCCCAGCCGGCCGTCGGCGGATAGCTCACGGTCGACCAGGCGCCGCCGTTGTAGGCCAGGCCTTGCGTCGCAACGGCCCCGGTGCCGTTGGCGTAGCCGATGGTCATCGTGTACGCCCGGGTGTTCGGGACATTGACCACGAAGTCGACGTAGCTGTCAGCGCGCGGGTCGCCGGTGTTGTCGATCCGGCCGACATAGCCGCCGTTGGATGCGGTCGAGCTGGACAGCCGCTGCGCCCGGAACACCGACGCGTTCTCCGCCTCGTACCGCTGCTGGTACGCCGGGACACCGGCGGTCGGCTGGATCACCAGGTGGTACGCGCTGCCAGCCACCATATTCGGCACGGCCACGGTGATCTGTCCATTGGCGACGGTGTAGGTGGAGTCGGCGATCACCATCGGTGCGGTGACCGCCGTGAACCGACCGGAGGCCGGAGTCGACTCGAGGGTCACCCGGACCTGACTGCCGGAAAGACCGTTGACACGCACGGAGTTCGTGCCGGACTCGTCACCGAAGACGACGTCGGTCCGGCGGCGGGTGGAGTCGTAGGAGGCGAATCCGTCGAGCCCGGTCTGGGCCGGCGGCGTTGTCGTGACCATCGAGCCGGCCATGTCGCCGTACCACTTGTACAGCCACCACGTGCCGGTCGGCTGGTTGTTGTTCACCACCAAGCCGTTGACCGTGCCGTACTCGTACCAGAACGCGCGGTCGGCCGCCCACACACCGGCCCGCTCGAACTTGGCGATGTAGTCGGTGACGCGGCCCGGCACGTCCACCTCGTCGGTCCAGGCGTACTCGTTGATGAAGATCGGCCGTGGGCTGATGCCCAGCGACGACTCCAGCGACCGGTACGCCGCCACGTCGGCGGCGACGGATCCGCTGCTGTGGTCCAGCTCGTGCCAGACCATGATGTCCGGCACCGTGCCGGTGTTCTTGGCGTTGACCAGGAACGTGCGCATCCGGGCGGCATCCCAGTGCGAGTAGCCGGGGCCGGCGACCGGCGTGACCGTGTCACGGGTGCGGATCCGTTGCACCGTCCGGGTCCAGCCGGCGTTGAAGTCGCCGGCGGCAGCGGTGTTCCAGGTGCCGTCGGGCTCGTTCCAGATCTCCCACGCGGCGACGTTGCTCACCGAGCCGGCAGCCAGCCGGGCCGACACCATCGTGTCCACTTTGGACAGCCAGTCGTCCCAGCTGACCCACTTGTACGGGAAGTCGGGATAGATGTCCGGCATGCGGATCACCTCGCCGGCGCCGACCCGGTCGGCCTGCGGCGCGACCAGCAGGCCGTCGCCGCCGGGTGGTTGGCCGTTGGGCCGCTGGCCCACCCCGGGCGGTGGTTGGGTGAGGGTGTTCATCTTGATCGGCAGCAGCGTCGAGTCGGCCGGCCGGCTGTTCTCGGCGAGCGCGTACAGTCCGCCGGACGCGACGTGCGTGACCGGCCGGAACGGGGAGCCGACGTCGACCAGCAGGGTGTGGCCGGCGGCTTGGGCGGGCGGTGCGAGCAGGGTGGTCACCGCGATGACGGCAGCGGCGATACCCAGACGTCGTGACGACATCGGGTCTTTCCTCCAGGGCAGGGTCAGGAGAGCGGGATCCACACCCGCATCGGGCCGGGCTTCCGGTTCCCCCACAGGAAATAAGGCAGGGCGGTGAGGGTGATCGGCTCGGCGGTCTCGTCGACCGCCGGCGGATAGAGCTCGGTGTCGGCGCTCCGGACGCTGCCGGCCACCGCCAACGTCACCACGGACGTACGGTTGACCATCACTGTCGACGGGTCGATTCGCACGTCCTCCAACGTCACGCCGTCGGGCAGGTCCGCCTGCTCGACGCAGTACACCAGCGGCCCGCGGGCCAGGGCGACGCACCCGCGCACGGCGTCGATCCGCGGATGCGGTCGGACGACACGGGCCGGCATCGGCAGATCCAGCGTCAGGGTGAATCCCCGTGCCCAATCCCGCCGCAGCCGCACGTAACCGCCGACCGGATCGACGGCCGCTCCGTCCAGACGCACGTCCTCGGTGCGGCACCAACCCGGAATCCGCAGGGCCAGGGTCAGTGGCGCATCCGTGGTCACGGTTATTTCGACCCGACCGTCCCACGGATAGTCGGTGCGCAGGGAGATCCGCACCGCGTGTCCGTCCACAGTGGTCTCGATCTCGCCAGCCGTGTAAAGTTGGATCTGGAGTCCACTGTGGTCGGTGGTGACCGCGTATCCGGGCAGCGAGGCCATCAGGCGGGCGAGGTTGGGCGGGCAGCAGGCACAGCTGTACCACGGCAGGCGTTGCGACGGGGCATCCTCGTGCGAGCCGTCGTGACCGGTACGCAGGTGCAACGGGTTGGAGTAGAAGAAGTGCTCGCCGTCCGCGGCGATCGAGCCGGCGATGGCGTTGTGCAGCACGCGTTCCATCTCGTCGGCGTGGCGCACGTCGCCGGTCGCGAGCAGCATGCGCCAGTTCCACTGGAAGCTGGCGATCGCGGCGCAGGTCTCCGCGTACGCGCGATCGGCGGGCAGCTCGTACGGGTCGCCGAACGCCTCGTCGCGATGCCGTGAACCGTGCGCACCGGTGAGGTACGTCTTGCTGCCGAAAGCGTCCTCCCACAGACGATTCGCCGCCGCCAGCAGTTCGTCGTCATGGGTCTCCACCGCCACGTCCACCACGCCGGCCAGCAGGTAGAGCTGCCGCACCGCATGGCCGGCAACGGCTTCCGCCTGTCGGACCGGCACGTGGTCCTGGAGATACACGGGCCCGAAGCGATCCGGGTTGAGCAGCCCGTGGCCGCGCAGGTCGACGAACCGCGCAGCCAGGTCCAGGTACGGCCGGTGGCCGGTCACCCGGTACAGCTCGACCAGGGCGGTCTCGATCTCCGGGTGGCCGTCGACCGCGTTGACGTCGGCGAACCGTTCCACGATAAGGTCGGCGAACCGGCGGGCGACCGTGACGATCTCGGCCCCCACCCCCGCACGGGCGGCCGCGACGGCCGCTTGGATGAGATGGCCGGCGCAGTAAAGCTCATGACTCCAATGCAGTTCCTGCCACCGCTTCTCCGGCTTGGCGACCGTGAAGTACGAGTTGAGGTAGCCGTCCTCTCCCTGGGCCTTCACCAACAGCGCAGCGGTGGTGTCGAGGAACGACCGCAGTTCAAGGTCTTCCGGCGTGTGAACGAGCTGCCACGCCGCCGCCTCCAGTGTCTTGTACACGTCGGAGTCGGCGAACCACATGTTCTGGAACTCGCCGTCGACCTCACCGGTGACACGCCGCAGGTTGTCGACCGCGCCGCTGGCGTGCAGCTGCCGCACGCAGTGCGGCAGGGTGTGCACGGCATTGCGCCGCAACCATGTCCCCCACAGGCTGTCGTCAGCGACGGTGGTCGCGGTGAGCGGCAGCGGGCCCAGCGCCGCGACCGCGTCCTCGGTTGGATGGACGGGACCAAGTTCGGCCATCGAGGCCTCTCCTGTCTGTCAGCCCTTGAGGGCACCAGAGGTAAAACCACGCACGTAGTAGCGTTGCAACACCAGGAACACGGCGACGCACGGCAGGGCGGACACGACCACGCCGGCTTGCAGCGCCCCGAAGTCCACCGAGCCGAGGCTGCCGGACTGGAGGTTGAACAACGCGACCGGCAGCGTGAACTTCGCGCCGTCGGTGAGGAAGATCAGCGGCGCGACGAACTCGTTCCAGGAGGCCAGGAACGAGAACAGGGCGACCGTGACGATGCCGGGCAGCACGCCGCGCAGCAGCACCCGGCGCAGCGCGCCGGTGATCGTGCAGCCGTCGACCAGCGCCGCCTCTTCCAGTTCGGCCGGCAGGGCTTCGAAGGAGTTGCGCATCATGAACAGCCCGAACGGCAGTTGCAGCACGGCGAGCACCAGGCCAAGGCCGACCAGCGAGTTCTGCAGGCCGATCCAGCCGAGCAGGATGTAGAGCGGAACCAGGATCGTGGTGTACGGCACCATCAGCACGGCCAACGTCACCAGGAACAGCGCGTTGCGTCCGCGAAACGGCAGCCGCACCATGGCATATCCGCCGAGCGTCGTCGTCAGGACCGTGACACTCACCGCGACGACCGCCACCACCACGGTGTTGACCAGATACGTGCTCAGGCCACTGCCGTAGTCCAGAAGCCTTTGGTAGTTCGACAATCCCCAGCCGTCACCGCCGCCGGCGGCCTCCCTGCCGTGCACCGAGGCGTACAACGTCCACACCATCGGCAGCAGGAACAGCACCGCCAGCGCCGCTCCGGTGAGGTAGAACCCGCGTGTCTTCACCGGCCCTCCCGCCGGATCAGCCGCAGCTGCGCCACGTTCACGACGATCAGCACGGCCAGCGTCGCCACCGACACCGCCGCCGCCCGGCCCAGGTCCTGCGACAGGAACGCCTCGCGATAGATGTCGATCACCACCGTCGCCGTGTCGTGCCGGCCGCCGGTGAGGATGAAGAACTGGTCGAAGGCCAGCAGCGATCCTGTTAGCGATAACACCATTGCCAGCGCAAGCGTCGGCCGCAGCAGCGGAAGCGTGACCCGCCACAGCGTCTGCCACCGTCCGGCCCCGTCGATCCGCGCCGCTTCGTACAGCACCGGGTCGATGCTTTGCAGGCCCGTCATCAGGATCAGCATGTAGAACCCGGCAAACCGCCAGGTGATCATCGCTACTGTCGAGCCGAGCGCCGTGCCCGTCGAGCCCAGCCAGTCCACCCGCCCCAGCCCGATCGCCTGCACGAGTCCGTTCAGCGGCGAGGAATCCGTCGTGAACAGCCCGTAGAACAGCAGGCTCGTCGACGCCAGCCCCACCGCGCTCGGTAGGAACAGCACCGTCCTGACCGCCCCCACCCCACGCCGGTTCCTCTGCACCAGCAGGGCCAGCCCAAACGCGATCAGGCCCAGCACCACCGTGGTCACCACCGTGTACTTGGCGGTAAACCACACCGCCCGCAGAAACAGCGGATCCCCCAGCGCGCTGTAGTTCGCCACGCCGTTCGGCGCCGACGCCCCCAGCAGCGGCCAGTGGTTGACCGACATCCACACCATCAACAGCAGCGGCACCACGAACAGCGTCCCCACCAGCACCGCCATCGGCGCCGCGTACAGCAGGCCGAGCCTGGCCCGATGCCGACTGATCGACGCTCGCCGGGGCGTCGGCGTCGGGGCCGGGCGCACCGAGGGCCGGGGCGGCGACAGTGACACCACGTCAGCCCCCACTTGCCAGCGACTCGGTGATGGCGGCGTTGTGGTCGTGCAGGGCGGTCGCGGGGCCGGTCGCGGCGAAGACGGCGTCGATCACGGTCTGGGTCCAGGGGCCGTTGGTGTCGTTGTAGGTCTTGCCGAAGTTGACCGAGATGGGCGTCTGGCCCTGGCCGGCGAGCTTGTTGAACACGGCCAGGCGGGGATCCTGCTTGGCATAGGTGTTGTCGGCGAGGTCGGACCGGACGGTGATGTTCTTGTGCTTGGCCACGACGTCCACCTGAGCCTGGTCGGAGAGCGTCCAGGAGATGAAGTCCCACGCGGCGGCTGCGTGCTGGCTGTTGGCGCCAACACCGAGGACGTCGCCGCCGACGAACGAAGAGCTGCCGCCGGTAAGACCGGGGATCGGGGCGACGCCGACCTGGAGGTCGGGGCCCTCCTTGATGCCCTGCAAGGCGGTTGCGCCCATGGGCTGGATGCCGATCTTGCCGTCGAGGAAGGACTGGGTCCAGGTCGGACCGGACTCGTCCTTGGCCGACGCCGGCACGAGACCGTCGGCGTAGAGCTGGTGCAGCGTCGCATACACCTGGGACGCAACGGGATTGTCGATGGTGGACGCGGTCCCCTGCTCGTTGAGCACGGTGCCGCCGGACGCCCAGATCATCGGCCAACTGGTGAACAGCTGGCAGCCGGGACAGGCGCCGCCGAAGAAGTAGCCCTTGACGTCGCCGCCGAGGGCGCTGATCTGCTTGGCGTCAGCGACGATCTCGGCGAGGGTGGTCGGCGGCTTGGCCGGGTCGAGGCCGGCCTTGGTGAACAACGCCTTGTTGTAGAACATGGCCGACAGGTCGATGTCGTGCGGGACGGCGAACTCCTTGCCGTCGTGCGCGGCGGCCTTCATGTGCGCGGGGGCCAGGGAAGCCTTGAACGGCAACTGGTTCACCCGCGCGGTGAGGTCCATGAACACGCCGTTGGCGGCGTAGTTGGGCGCGTACACCACATCGGACGCCAGCAGGTCGGGCAGCTGCTTGGCGCCGGCGGCCGTGCCGACCTTCTGCTGGTAGGAGTCGGCCGGGAACACGGTCAGCTTCACCTTGTTCTTGTGGCTCGCGTTGTACGCGTCCACCAGCGTCTGGCTGAACGTGGCCGTCGGGGACCGGGTCCACATGGTGATGGTCGTGCCGTCGTCCACCGCCCCGGTGCCGCCGTCCGCTGTCGACGGCGGGCCGGCCTGGCAGGCTGTTAGCGCTAACACTGCGGCCACGGCGACCGCGGCACGGGCCCGCGCGATCATCTGCTTCTCCTAACGGCCGCTAGCGGCTCTGCTGGCTTCGAGGAGAGAAAACCGGAAACCGGTTGCCGCCAAGCTAGACCCGGCCGCGAGCGGCGTCAAGAACCTTGTTCACCAATGGTTCCGGCGCTATGGTCGGCCGGCTCCAGGTAGTCTCCGACCATGCCCTCACGGAAACTTTCGGCAACCGATGGCCGGGACCGGCCGACCACCATCGCCGACGTCGCCCAGTTGGCCGGCGTGTCCACGGGCACGGTGTCCAAGGCGCTCAACGGTCGTGGCACGCTGCGCGCCGAGACCCGTGACCGCGTGCTGGCCGCGGCCGAGCAGCTGGGTTTCCACCCGAACCGGGCGGCGGTCACGCTGAACTCCGGCCGGACCTACACGGTCGGCATGATCACCACCGACACCATCGGCCGGTTCAGCATCCCGCTGCTGATGGGCGTCGAGGACGCACTGGGCGCCGGCGAGATGTCCGTGTTCCTGTGCGACGCGCGCGACGATCGCATCCGGGAGCAGTACTACCTGCGCACGCTGCTCAGCCGCCGGGTGGACGGCATCATCGTCACCGGACGGCGCAGCCACGCCCGTCCGCCGATCGGCGCGGATCTGCCGATCCCCGTGGTGTACGCGTTCACCAGCTCCACCGATCCCCGGGACGTGTCGGTCGTGCCCGACGAGGCCGGCGGCGCGCGCAAGGCGATCGAGCACCTGCTGGCGATCGGCCGCCGCCGGATCGCCCATGTCACTGGGCCCGAGCACCACCATTCGGCGGCAGTGCGAGCATCGGCCACCGTGGCACGGCTCGCCGAGGCCGGGTTGGACCTGGTCGCACCACCGCTTTTCGGTGAGTGGAGCGAGGCCTGGGGCCGGCACGCGGCGAAGATCCTGCCCCATCAAGGATTCGACGCCGTGTTCTGCGGCAGCGATCAGATCGCCCGTGGCGTCGCCGACGCGCTGCGGACAGTGGGCCGACGAGTGCCCGACGACGTCGCCCTCATCGGCTTCGACAACTGGGACGTCATGGCCCTGGCCTGCCAGCCGCCGCTGACCAGTGTGGACATGGAGCTGGAGCAGCTCGGCCGGACCGCGGCCGAACTGCTGCTGGCCGCGATCAACGGCGAGACGCCGCCACGACGGCACATCCATCCGTGCCGGCTGGTGATTCGCGACTCCACGGCGGCGCCGGCCCGGTGATCACCCGGGACGAGCCTTGACGCGCCATCACCCCGCCGGGATAGTGATGCGCCAGCAACCCTGCACCCTGCCGGAGGTCACGCCTGCAAATACGAGCGACGTGAGATGTTAGCGCTAACAGTACGCGGCGAACGTGCCCCGGAAATCGGGCCCGCACGGCCGTCGTTCTCGCTCGGAAATCATCGCGGCCGCGCTGTCGAATGCGGCCGCCACCATTCATTCGACCATGGGCAAAGGAGCTCACAATGGTCTTTCGGGCACGGCTGCCCCGACTCGGGCGGGCCCTGCTGGCCGCGACCGCGGCGACCGCGTTCGCCGTCGTCACGGCGCCCGCCTCCACCGCCGCCACACAAGGCCCGTGCGACATCTACGCGGCTGGTGGCACGCCCTGCGTCGCCGCGCACAGCACCACCCGAGCGCTCTACGGCGGCTACAACGGCCCGCTGTACCAGGTGAAGCGCTCCTCCGACGGCTCGACGCGTGACATCACACCGCTCAGCGTCGGTGGTGTCGCCAACGCCGCGGCGCAGGATTCCTTCTGCGCCAACACGAGCTGCCTGATCACCGTGATCTACGACCAGTCCGGCAAGGGCAACAGCCTGACCCAGGCACCCCTGGCGGCTTCAACGGCCCGGCCGCCGGCGGCTACGACAACCTGGCCGACGCCACCGCCGCGCCGACCATGGTCGGCGGGCACAAGGCGTACGGCGTCTTCGTCGCCCCAGGCACCGGCTACCGCAACAACAACACCGCCGGGGTCGCCACCGGCGACCAGCCCGAGGGCGAGTACGCGATCTTCGACGGCACCCACTTCAACGGCGGCTGCTGCTTCGACTACGGCAACGCCGAGACCAACAGCCGGGACAACGGCAACGGCACCATGGAGGCCATCTACTTCGGCAACAGCAAGGTCTGGGGCTACGGCCCGGGCAACGGCCCCTGGGTGATGGCCGACCTGGAGAACGGGCTCTACTCGGGGGTGAACGCCGGCTACAACGCCAACGACCCGAGCGTGAGCCACCGCTATCTGACCGCCATCGTCAAGGGCGGCCCCAACCACTGGGCCATCCGCGGCGGCGACGCCCAGTCCGGCGCGCTGTCCACGTTCTACGACGGCGCGCGGCCGAACGTCTCGGGCTACAACCCGATGCGCAAGGAGGGGGCGATCATCCTCGGCATCGGCGGCGACAACAGCAACGGCTCCGCCGGCACCTTCTACGAAGGCGTGCTGACCACCGGCTATCCCTCGGACGCCACGGAAAACGCCGTCCAGGCCAACATCACGGCCGCCGGGTACGCCACCACCAGCACTGCTGCCACCGGTCCGCTGCACGCCGTGGGCGCGGGCAAGTGCGCGGATGTGCCGAACTCGACGCAGGGCACGCAGACGCAGATCTACACGTGCAACGGCCAGGCGAACCAGGCCTGGACCCACTCCTCGTCGAACCAGCTGACGGTTACTGTTAGCGGTAACACCTTGTGTCTGGACGCCTCTGGCCAAGGGACCAGCGCCGGCACCAAGGTGATCACGTGGTCCTGCAACGGACAGACCAACCAGCAGTGGAACGTCAACTCCGACGGCACGATAGTCGGCGCGCAGTCCGGGCTGTGCCTGGACGTCACGGGTGCGTCGACCGCCAACGGCGCCTTGCTCGAACTGTGGCCGTGCAACGGCGGCAGCAACCAGCAGTGGACGCTCGGCTGATCAGTCCCTGACGGTCAACGTCGGCACCGACAGCTCCACACCCTGCGGCGGCGCACCGTCGATCCTGGCCATCAGGAGTTCGACGGCGCGCCGGCCCAGGTCCTCGGCCGGCACGTGCACCGACGACACCTTCGGCTCGGTCCGCCGCGCCACCTCGTCCGGGCAGATAGCGACCAGGTCGATCGGCGGCTGCACGCAAGCCAGCACGGCCGACAGCGCGGCTTCGTTGTGCACCACCACAGCCGTGATCTCGGCGTGGTCGGTCAGCAGTTGCTTGGCCGCGAGGCCGTCGGATTCGCAGGTACGCACCACGAAGTTCACGCCGCGACGCAGGGCCGCCGCGCTGAAGCCGGCCACGCCGCGCTCGGCGTATCCGGTGCGCCGCTCGTAGACCGCGCGCGCCGGGCCGAGCAGCGCGATGTCCGTATGTCCCTTGTCCGCCAAGTGGTCCACGCACAGCGCGTACGCGGCGGCGAAGTCCAGATCGACACAGCTCAGGCCACACGGGTCGGTCGGCACGCCGATCAGCACCGACGGCACCGCGCAGGCCCGCAGCACCGGCACGCGCGGGTCGTCCATCTCGACGTCCATCACCACCAGGCCGGCCACGCCCGATTCCACCGCCCGCAGCACGCCGTCCGCCCCCTCGTCGGCGGAGATCACCAGGACGTCCCGGTCGCGGACGCGCGCGGCCGCGACGACCGCGCGCACGAATCGCATCGCGACGGCCACGTTGACGCCGTCCCGCAGCGGCAGCAGCACACCGATGGCGGCGGCACGTTGGCGGTAACCGAGCGACCGAATGCTCTCGCGGACCCGGTCCGCGGTTTCCCCCGATATCGCACGTTTTCCGGTCAGCACATAGGAGACCGTGCTCGGCGCCACGCCGGCATGCCGGGCGACGTCGGCGATCGTGACCACCAACCCACGTTACCGGCGGCCGATCGCGCCGACAAGCGGTTCACAATTGACGGCCGGACGCCGAAACTGTCGAACGCAATTCGACGCCTTTCATCGAACGACATCGAAAGTTGACATTCGACGAACAGCGGCACAACACTTCGTTCACACATCCGGATGTGTTTCACATACGCAGAAACCACTCGCCCCATCCTGCTGGAAAAGAGGGTTTCCATGTCTGCCACACTTCGGCGAAAGGTCACGCTCGCCCTGCTGCCCGCCTGCGCCGCCCTCGCCGTGAACCTGCTCGGCGGCCCCGCGCACGCCGCGGCCGCCGGCCCCGAGGGCTACGGCGCGGGCACGACCGGCGGCGCCGGCGGCGGCACGACCACCGTCAGCTCGCTGTCCGCGTTCACCGCGGCGGTCAAGGGCGACGCCGCCAAGACCGTACGGGTCTCCGGCACGATCACCTTGTCCGGTCAGGTGAAAGTCGGTTCCAACACCACCGTGGTCGGCGTCGGCTCCGGCTCCGGCTTCACCGGCGGCGGACTGTCGCTGGACGGCGTGCACAACGTCATCGTGCAGAACCTGCGCATCAGCAAGGCGGTCGGCACGGACGCGATCACGGTCATCCGCGGCGCCAACCACATCTGGGTCGACCACGACGACCTGTCCTCGGATCTGTCCCACGGCAAGGACTACTACGACGGCCTGCTCGACATCACCCACGCCGCCGACTACATCACCGTGTCCTGGAACCACTTCCACGACCACTACAAGGTCTCGCTGGTCGGCCACTCGGACAGCAACGCCGCCGAGGACACCGGCCACCTGCACGTCACCTACGCGCACAACTGGTTCAGCAACGTCAACTCGCGGCTGCCCAGCGTCCGGTTCGGCACGGCACACATCTACGACAACTACTTCCAGAACGTCTCCGACAGCGCCGTGCACTCGCGGATGAACGCCCAGGCTCTGGTGCAGAACAACGTGTTCCGCAGCGTCGGAACGGCCGTCACCACCACCGGCGACAGCAAGACCGACGGCTACGCCAACCTGTCCGGCAACGACCTCGGCGGCGCCAAGACCGACATCACCCGCACCGGCACCTTCACCAAGCCGCCCTACGGCTACACCCTGACGCCGACCTCGTCCGTCGTCAGCTCCGTCACCGCGGGCGCCGGCACCGGCGTCGTCGGCTGATCACCCTGGAAGGCAACAGCAATGAAGCTGTTCATGACCGCACTCTCGGTCGTCGCACTGCTGTCCCACCCGGCCGCCGACCCCGGCCACCAGCCGCTGCCGGCCAAGGACGGCTGGGCCAACGGCACGACCGGCGGTTCCGCCGCCACCGCCGGTCACGTCACCACGGTCACCACCCGCGACCAGTTGGCCGCCGCGGTGGCCGGCAGCACGCCGAAGATCGTGTACGTCCGGGGGACCATCGACGCCAACACCGACGCGTCGGGCAAGTCGCTGTCCTGCCAGGACTACGCGACCGGCGGCTACACGCTCGCCGGCTACCTGAAGGCGTACGACCCGGCGACCTGGGGCCGCACCAAGGTCCCGTCCGGCCCGCTGGAGAGCGCCCGCGCGGCGTCGGAATCCCGGCAGGCAGCCAGGGTCCAGATCAGTGTTGGCGCTAACACCACCATCGTCGGCATCGGCCCGACGGCCCGGCTGCTCGGTGCCAACCTGATGGTCAAGGGCGACAACGTGATCATCCGCAACCTCACCCTGGCCGACGCGGCCGACTGCTTCCCGCAGTGGGACCCGACCGACGGCAGCACCGGCAACTGGAACTCCTTGTTCGACAACGTGTCGCTGGCCGGCGCGACGCACGTGTGGGTCGACCACAACACGTTCACCGACGCGCCCTACCCGGACAGCAAGGAGCCGACCTACTTCGGCCGGCCGTACCAGCAGCACGACGGGCAGCTGGACATCACCAACGCGGCCGACCTCGTCACGGTCGAGCGCAACGTGTTCACCCAGCACGACAAGACCATGCTGATCGGCAACTCCGACGGCAAGACCTCCGACGCCGGGCACCTCCGGGTCACCGTGCACCACAACGTGTTCGACGGCGTGCAGGAACGGTCGCCGCGGGTGCGCTTCGGCGAGGTCCACGTCTACGACAACCTCTACCGCCCCGGCGCCGGGTTCGACTACAGCCTCGGCGTGGGCAAGCAGTCGCAGATCTACGCCCAGAACAACTACTTCCAGTTCGGTGGCGTGTCGGCGGACAAGGCGCTCTACAACTGGGGCGGCACCGGCATCCACGCCACCGGCAGCGTGGTCGACGGCAAGGCGGTCGACGTGGTGGCGGCGTACGACGCGGCCAATCCCGGCAAGCAACTGGGCACGACGGTCGACTGGACACCGACCCTCTACACCGATCTGCAACCGGCATCCGTGCTGCCCCGACAGCTTCCCGGTAGCACCGGCGCCGGCCACCTCGGCTGACGGGCCGCCGTCCCGCCAGAGGCGCCGGTGCGCGCAGCCGCACCGGCGCCCTTCATCCCGAAAGGACAGACACGGCGTGAGCCGAGCCCGATGGACGCCGTACCTGCTGATCGCACCGACGGTGCTGCTGATGGCCGTGTTCCTGGCCTATCCCGTCGGCAGCGTCGTGTACTACAGCCTCCAGCACTACAACGCCACCCGCAGCTGGGCCAACGGCTTCGCCGGTCTGGACAACTTCCGGCAGATGCTGCTGCACGACCCCCTGTTCTGGCAGAGCCTCGGGTTCAGCGCGCGCTGGGTGGTCGTCGAGGTCGGACTCCAGCTGCTGCTCGGCCTGGTGCTGGCGCTGATCGTCAACGAGACGTTCGTCGGCCGCGGCCTGGCACGGGCCCTGGTGTTCTCGCCGTGGGCGGTGTCGGGCGTGCTGACCACCGGCATCTGGATCCTGCTCTACAACCCGTCCACCGGCATCTTCGAGCAGCTGGCGTCGTGGGGCGTCGGCAACCACGGCACGTCCGTGCTCGGCGACCCGGCCACCGTCTTCCCTGCCACGGTGGTCGCGGAGCTGTGGCGCGGCGTGCCCTTCTTCGCCATCCTGCTGCTCGCCGACCTCCAGACCATTCCCCATGAGCTGTACGAGGCGGCCGAGGTGGACGGCGCGACGCGGTGGCAACGGTTCCGCCTGGTGACGTTGCCACATCTGCGGGACGCCATCGTGCTGTCCACGCTGCTGCGGGCAGTGTGGGAGTTCAACAACGTCGACCTGCTGTACACGCTGACCGGCGGCGGCCCGGCCGATCAGACCACCACGCTGCCGCTGTACGTGGCGCGCAAGGCCGTCGACTCGCACGACTTCGGCTACGGCTCCGCGCTGACCACCGCGGGCTTCGTCGTGCTGCTGTTCTTCTCGGTGCTGTACCTGCGACTGTCCAAGTTCGACCGGAGGTGAGGATGCACGACAGGGTGGCCCGGCTGTTCCTGCCGCTCGGCGCCTATCTGGTGGTCACACTGGTGCCGTTCTACTGGATGGTGGTGTTCGCGTTCCGGCCGACCGGGTCGACGGCGCTGGTGCCGTGGCCGATCACGCTGGACCACTTCCGTACCGTGTGGACGGATCTGGGCTTCGCGGTGTTCTTCCGCAACAGCCTGATCGTCGCGCTCGGCACCCTGGTCGTGGTCAGCGTCTTCGCGCTGATGGGCGGCTACGCGTTGGCGCGCTTCGCCTTCCGCGGCCGCCGGGCGTTCCTGCTCGCGCTGCTGTGCTCGCAGTTCGTGCCCGGCGCGATGGTGCTCATCCCGCTGTTCCTGGTGTTCAAGGCCACGCACCTGCTGAACAGCCTGCAGGGCCTGGTGATCGCCGACAGCGCGTTCCAGCTGCCGCTGGCGCTGATCCTGATGAGCGGCTTCGTCCGGGGCGTTCCGGTCGACCTCGAGGAAGCCGCGATGGTCGACGGCTGCGGCCGGCTGCGCGCGTTTCTCGCGGTGGTGCTGCCGCAGCTGCGGCCGGCGCTGGTCGCGGTCGGCTCGTTCGCGTTCATCGGCTCCTGGAACAACTTCCTGTTCGCGCTGATGTTCGCCGGCCGGCAGGACCGGTTCACGCTGCCGGTCGGGCTGAGCTACACGCTCGGCGAGTTCAACGTCGACTTCGGCGCGCTGGCGGCCGGTGGTCTGGTCGCGGCCGTGCCGGTGGTCGCGGTGTTCGCGGTGATCCAACGATTCCTGGTGCAGGGACTGACGGCGGGAGCGGTGAAGGGATGAGCAGAGCCAAGGCTGTGGCGCTGATCCTGGCGTGTGGGCTGGCGATGGCCGGCTGCGGCGACGACGGTGGCGGCGGCAAGGAGACGATCACGTTCTGGGACAACAACGGCGGGCCGGCTCGGACACCGGTGTTCCAGCATCTGATCGCTCAGTTCGAGCAGGCCAACCCGGACGTCCACGTGGAGTACGTCGGCATCCCCAGCTCGTCGGTGCAGCAGAAGTACGACACGGCGATCGCGGGCGGCGCCACTCCCGATGTCGGCGGTATCACCACCTCGTACCTGGCCGACCTGGTCGGCCAGGACGCGCTGGAGCCGTTGGACGACCGGGTGTCGGCCGGTCCCCTGAACGGCAAACTGCTGCCCGACCTGGTCGACGACGTCCGCCGGGCCGGCGGCGGCAAGCAGCTGTTCGAGCTGCCGTCCTCGGCCAACCTGGATGTGCTCTGGTACCGCAAGGACTGGTTCGCGCAGGCCGGTCTCCAGCCACCGTCCACTTGGGACGAACTGCTGGCCGACGCGACCCGGCTGACCGACAAGGCCGCCAACCGTTACGGCTACACCGTTCGCGGCGGCGGCGGATCGGTGTTCCAACTGCTCAGCGAGGCCTACGCCTACTCAGGTGTGCCGGCGTTCTTCACCGCCGACGGCGTCAGCACCGTCGCCGACCAGGGCAACGTCGATCTTGTGGGCAAGGTCGCCGCGCTGTACGGGAAGGCCACGCCGAGCGCCGACGTCAACAACGGCTACACCCAGATGGTCGCCGAGTTCACCGGCGGCACGGTGGCGATGATGCACCACAATCTCGGCTCGTCCGCCGACCTGCTGAAGGCGCTCGGGCCGGACAAGGTCGGCGCGGTTCCGCTGCCCGTCGGGCCGTCCGGCAAGCGCACCGTGGTGCCCAACCCGACCGATGGCTTCGGCGTGTTCAAGGGCAGTGAACACAAGGATGCCGCCTGGCGGTTCGTCCAGTTCCTGCTGTCCAAGGACAGCAACAGCTACTGGAACCAGAAGGTCGGACAGATCCCGGCCAACACCGACGTGTACACCGAGGACTGGCTGCGCGCCAACCAACCGGTGGCCATGGCGCTGGGCGTGCTGCGGGCCAAGGACACGGTGCTGGCCACAGCGCCGTTCGCACTACCGCAGTTCTCCGCCATCACCAAGGCCGACAGCGAGCCCCTGTACCAGAAGGTGCTGCTCGGTTCCCTGTCCCCCAAGGACTTCCTGCGCAAGCTGGCCGACGAACTGACCGCCGCCGAGCGCGACCGGCGTTCGCACAACGGATAGGAACACACCGCCGATGCTGATCGAAGCCGTGGCCGTCCGGGTCTTCGCCACGACCGCGTGCACCGAGGTCGACGAGGCCGGGCACCGTCATCCGGCGCCCGAGCACGAGGTCCGGGCCGCGCTGCTGGAGATCACCGACCAGGACGGGCACACCGGCTACTGCCAGGTGCAGCCCGACCATCTGCGGGAACCGGTGTTGTCCGCGCACATCCGGCCGGCGCTGCTCGGCCGCGACCCGTGGCAGCGGGAGCAGATCTGGCAGACGCTGTCCCGACGCCAGCGCGGCGCCCATGGCGGCCTGACCGATCGTGCGCTCGGCTACGTGGACCAGGCGTTGTGGGATCTGCTCGGTCGCCGCGCCGGACTGCCGGTCTGGAAGCTGCTCGGCGGCGCTCGCGACCGTGTGCCGGCCTACGCGAGCACCATGTGCGGCGACGAGATCCCCGGCGGTCTGAGCAGCCCCGAGGACTACGCGGCGTTCGCCGAGCAGCTGGCCAAACGCGGCTACCGGGGCATCAAACTGCACACCTGGATGCCGCCGGTGCCGTTCGCCCCGGATCTCCAGCTGGACATCCGGACGTGCGCCGCCGTGCGGGAGGCCGTCGGGCCGGACGTCGCACTGATGCTCGACGCCAACCACTGGTACCGCCGGACCGAAGCCCTCGAGCTCGGGCGGGCCCTGGAGAAGCTCGACTTCGCCTGGTACGAGGAGCCGATGGACGAGGCGTCGATCAGCTCTTACCGGTGGTTGGCCGAGCAGCTGGCCGTGCCGGTGATCGGGCCGGAAACCGCCGCCGGCAAGCATTTCGTCCGCGCCGAGTGGATCCGGGCCGGCGCGTGCGACATCCTCCGGGCCGGCGTCGACGACTGCGGCGGCATCAGCGCCACGCTCAAGACCGTGCACCTCGCCGAGGCGTTCAACATGGACTGCGAGATCCACGGCAACGGCTCCGGCAATCTCGCCGTCCTCGGCGCCACCGCCAATCCCCGCTGGTACGAGCGCGGCCTGTTGCACCCCCACGTCGACTTCGACCGCCTGCCACCCCACCGCAACTCGATCCTCGACGCCGTGGACGAGGACGGCATGGTCGCCATGCCCACCGTGCCAGGACTCGGCGACGACTGGAACCTCGATTATGTTAACGCTCACATTGTTGACACCTGGTGACGTGACGGTGCCAGGCCGGGCGATACCCGGCCTGGCCCTTCGCGTCACGGCGCGACGAGCTGGATCTCGCGGTGCAGCTGCCCGTCCACGGCGGGGTAGAGGCTGACCTCGCCGTCGCTCCACCGGACCACGATCGCGTTGCCGCGGCCGGCGGTGACGGTGGCGTGGGTCCACAGCTCATTGGGGGCCTTGACCTGGTGCTCCTGGCCGAGGCCGGCGCCGGCGACGTCGCCGTAGATGGTGAACTCGCCGTCGCTCCACCGGACCAGCAGGTCAGAAGCCCCGGAACCGACCCAGTCGCCGCCGGAGATGGTCTGGGCGTGGGTCCAGGTGCCGTTGGGGGCGGCGAGCTGACGCTCCGAGTGGATGCCGTTGGCGGCGATGCCCTGGTACAGGGTGGTTTCGCCGTCGTTCCAGACAACCGCGAGGTCGCCGCCGAGACCGGCGATGAGGGAGGCGTGGTCGCGCCACAGGTCGTTCGGGGCGGTGAGCTGGACCTCGCCACCGAAACCGCCCTTGCCGACGGAGCCGTAGTAGGTGACCTCGCCGTCGCTCCACGTGACCACGACACCGCGGTTGACGGTGGCGATGCCCTTGGCGTGCGTCCAGAGACCACCCGGCGCGGCCAGCTGGGTCTCGCCGACGAACGGCTTCTGCGGATCGGTGGTCGACCCGCCCTGGTAGAGCGTGACCTCGCCGTCGCTCCACTTGACGATCATGTCGAGCTGGCTGCTGCCGGTGAAGTCGCCGCTGGTGATCAGGTCGGCGTGCTTCCACAGCGGCCCGTCGCCGAGCGGATAGCCGAGGTTGCCGTCGCTCGGCGGCACCGGCGCGGCGACGGCCTTGTCGTACAAGGCCTTGACGCGCTCGTCGAAGCGGACGCTGTAGTTGCGGGGATCGCTGGCCGGCAGGTTCTGGCCCTTGCCGCCGATCACGCCGATGAGGTCCTTGCCGCCGCCGAGGATCCACGGACCGCCGCTGAACCCGCCGGGAATGCCGGTGCACTGGAGCGTTTCCCAGTACTGGCCGTCCTTGTTAGCGGTGCTAGTCCCGACGTACGGCTTGTCCTGGTATCCGGACGTGCCGGTGGACGGGTAGCCGTACACCTTCAGGTCGGCCGGCAGGGTGGCATCGGTCTTCAGGGTGAGCGAGGCGCCGGTCACGTCGGCGACGTTCTTGCCGTTGCGCGGCTCGAGCACCACGAACGCGTAGTCGTAGGGCGAGCCGGCGCCGTCGATATCGTGACTGGTGGCCCAGCCCGGGTCGAGGTAGGTGGCCGCCGAGCGCCACGTGCCGTACGGGGCCTGGCCGTCGTGGTAGCCGGGCGTGAAGTACACGTGGGCCTTGCCGGCCACGCAGTGCGCCGCGGTGACGATGACGTTGCCCTTGGGGCTGGCCACGATGCTGGCCGAGCAGTGGTGGTTGCTGGGATCGGAGCCGTCCGAGAGGGAGCCGATCTCGGGTCGCGGGTCGGCGACGACGGTGTGCGGCGTGCCCGCCGCCGCGGCGGCGCCGGCGGGGAGCAGGGCGGTGACCAGCGCGACCGCCACAGCCCAGGTGTGTCTCGACATGAACGTGAGGCTAGGTCGGGCCTCTCCCCTTCCGCCGCCGTTTCGCGCACTGGTCACGGTCGAATTCGTCGAAGTGGCGCGACGCCCGGTCGGTCCGATGTGGACATGGCCTGACCTCGTCTATGATCCGAGCCGACCAACCGGCCCGACGACGAAAACGAGCACCGGTCGAATGAACTCCCTCTTCCTCGCGATCGCCGTCGCCCTCATGGTCCGGTCACTGGCCGCCGCGCGCCTCGACCGGTTGAACCTCGGCGCGCCGGTCGTTCTGGTGCTCGCCGGCGTGGCCGTCGGGCTGCTCAACGAGGACTCGCTGTCGGCCGTGCTGAACACACAGGCGGTGCAGCAGGCGGCGGAGATCATCCTCGCGGTGCTGCTGTTCACCGACGCCACCGAGGTCCGCGGCGGTCGGCTGTTCGGCGGATCGGGCGGCCTGGTCGCCCGGGTGCTGCTGATAGCGCTACCACTGAGCCTATTGCTGGCAATGGCGTGCGGCTGGCTGCTGTTCCCCGGGCTGCCGTGGCCGGTGTTGCTGCTCATCGCCGGCGTCGTCGTGCCGACCGACTTCGCGCCGGCCGAACGCCTCGTCCGCGACCGCGGGCTCCCCACGCGGGTGCGCAGCGTGCTCAACGTGGAGAGCGGCTACAACGACGGCATCGTCTCCCCGCTGTTCCTGTTCGCGCTGATCCTGGCCGGCGACCACGACCAGCAGCGCACGCCGCTGGATGCCCTGGGCACCGCGATCCCGTTCGCGCTCAAGGCCCTCGTCGTCGGTGTCGTGCTCGGCACCGTCTTGGCGCTGCTGATGAATCTCGCCGAACGGGCCGGCTGGATGACCGGGCAGTCCGGTCGCATCACCGTTCTGCTGGCTCCGCTGCTGACCTACACCGTCACGGTCGGCATCGACGGCAACGGGTTCGTCGCCTCGTTCATCTGCGGCATCGCCTTCCGGTACGTGCACCGGCTGGCCAAGGCCCGCCGCCTCCGGTCGACGCCGGCCGGCGCGACGCACGCCCTCAGCCAGGACTTCCATCTGCTGGAGGACATCACGTCCGTGCTGACCATGACCATGTGGTTCATGGTCGGCATCGCGGCCGTGCTCACGGTGCTGATCGGGATCCCCTGGCAGGTGGTCGTGTTCTGCGCGCTGGCCCTCACCGTGGTCCGGGTCGGGCCGGTGCTCCTCTCGCTGATCGGCTCGAGGTTCTCGGCCCGTGAGCGGCTGCTCGTCGGGGCACTGGGACCACGGGGAACGACGTCGATCGTGTTCGGCCTGTTGGCGTTCAACCGGTTGCCGGAAGGACCGACGGCCGACGTCATCCTCGTGATCACCGTGATCTGTGTGCTGGGCAGCGTGCTGGTGCACGGCATCGGCGCGCGGCCGGTGACCCGGCTGCTCACCGTCACGCCGTGATCATCGGCCCCAGGCCCGAGCCAGGAGATCGGCGCCACTGGCATTGGTGACGCTCAGCGACAGCACGGTGCCGCTGCCGTGCAGCTCGGTGAGCGAGTAGGTGTCGCCGGTGCGCAGCCCGGGCCAGTAGACCGAGCCCATGTGCAGCTCGCGCAGCCGGTTGGTGACGGTCTGGAGGTAGGCGATCTCGTTGGAGCCGTTGATCGGGCCGTTGTAGTTGAGGCCGGTGGTCATGCTCGCACCGAACTCGTCGAGGATCGTCCGGGACGAGCAGGTGCCGAGCCGCTGGTCGAAATCGGCCAGCCACTGCTGCGGGTCGGTCCACGTGCTGTGCCAGAAGCCGTAGAAGTGCAGGGCGAGGTGAGTGCCGGCCAGGCGGTCGTCGGCGCACACCGACTTGACGTCGTCGGCGTAGCCGGTGCCGTCGACGACGACCCGGGAGCGCGGCACGTACCAGTAGGTCGACAGCCAGGACGTGGCGATCCCGGTCCATTCCTGGCTGCTGTAGCCGAACGGCTCGTTCATCGGCTCGAAGTAGACGTTGGGGTAGAACGCGAACCGCGTGGTGATGCGCTGCCACATGGCGTTGAACGTGGACTGGTCGTCGATACGGCCGTCCTTGGCCGTCGGCGACTCCCAGTAGCCGAGGATGACCTTGAAGCCCTTGGCCGTCGCCGCGTCGACGGCCGCGGTGTAGGACTGCCAGAACGGGCCGTTCACCGAGGTCGGATTCACTGGCAGGCGAACAGTGTTAGCGCCAACCTTCGCCCGGAACTGGCCGATGATCGCGCTGGCCTTGGCGAAGGTGGTGGCGTAGCTGTCCGTTGTGGACAGACCGGACGGCACCACCGCGTCGGAGGCGTAGTTGTCGCGTGGGTCGGCCCAGTTCACGCCGCGGAAGTCGCTGGTGGTCGCGGCGCCTGCGGTCGGAGCGGCGGCGACCATCGCGCCGGCCACGCCGACGGCACAGCAGACCGCGGCGAGCCGGCGGCGCAGGGTTGAGCTCATTGTCGACCTTCCTCAGGCTTCGGTGTGGCCCAGGCGCGCCCGCGGGGCGCAGGCGACCACGGGATCGATCATCGTGTCCAGTTCGAGCACGACGAGGTCGTTGCCGCCGGCCTCGACCAGCGGCGCGGGCACGTAGAGCGTTCGCTGCGGCCCGCGGCGCCAGTAGCGGCCGAGCAGGAACCCGTTGAACCAGACCATTCCCTTGCCCCAGCCGGCGGTGTCGAGGAACAGGTCCGTCGACTCCTCGACCGTCAGCGAGGCGCGTACCAGCACCGGCCCGGCCAGCGGCCCGCTGACGGCCGGGCCGTCGACGCTGCCGGGACAGCGGTCCGGCAGCGTCGCGGCGTCGATGGGGAGCACGTCCCACTCGGTCAGCGCCTGCCCGTTCAGGCTGACGCCGTCGATGACCCCCTTGGGTTCGCCGAGCCGGGGACCGTAGTCCACCCGCCCGAGGTCCTCGATCAGCAACGTCAGTTCACCGCTGGTGACCGGCAGCCCCATGGCCTCGTCGTGGTGCTCCCGCAGCAGCGTGCCGAGCCGCACGCCGTCGACGAAAACCGTGACACGGTCCCGAATCTCGCCGAACACCAGCACACCAGGTCCGTCGCCGGCAATCTGCGTGCGCGCCAACACCAGGCGCGGAGTCGGCGTCAGGTCGTCGAAAGTGGGCAGCGTCGACCACTGCTCCCATTGCCCTGTCAACGCCAACAACGGGAACGGATCGTGCAGGGACGTGACCGGTGTCGGCAACGGCTGGGCCGGCGGCGGCACGCTGTCCGGCACCTTGTGGTAGCGCGCGATGACGTCCCGGAACGCGTGGTACTTGGCCGTGGGACTGCCGGCCTCGTCCAACGGCGCGTCGTAGTCGTAGGACGTGACGATCGGCTGGTACGTGCCCTTGTCGTTGGCGCCGTTGGCCAGGCCGAAGTTGGTGCCGCCGTGGAACATGTAGATGTTGACCGAGGCGCCGGCCGCCAGCAGCGCGTCCAGCTCCGCCGCGGACTCCTCGACCGATGTGGTGTGGTGGTGCGCGCCCCAATGGTCGAACCAGCCACACCAGAACTCGCTGCACATCAACGGTCCGGTCGGCTGGTAGGCCCGCAGGACGGCCAGTCGCTCGGCGGCCCGGGATCCGAACGAGGCGGTGCGGTGCAGTCCGTCCAGACTGCCGGCCGCCAGCATGTCACCCACCGGTTGGTCCACTGTGGTCAGTGGCACGGTGATGCCGGCTTCCCTGGTGTGAGTGGCGAGTTCGGCGAGGTAGCGCTGGTCGCTGCCGTAGGCCCCGTACTCGTTCTCGATCTGCACCAGCAGCACCGGGCCGCCCCGGTCGATCTGGCGCGGCACGACCACGCGGTATACCTGCCCCAGGTATTCCCGGACGGCGTCGAGATAACCCGGCTCGCAGCTGCGGACGCCGGACGCGGGCAGCCAGGTCGGCAGGCCGCCGTTGTCCCACTCGGCGCAGATGTACGGGCCGGGCCGCACGATCGCGTACATGCCGGCATCCGCGATCAGACCAAGGAACCGGTCAAGGTCCAGACCACCGGTGAGATCGAACGTGCCGCGCTCGGGCGCGTGGGCGTTCCACGGCACGTACGTCTCGATGGTGTTCAGGCCCATCCGCCGGGCCTTGTCGATCCGGTCCGCCCACAGCTCCGGATGCACCCGGAAGTAGTGCAGCGCACCGGAAAGGATCCGGAACGGTTGCCCGTCGAGCAGGAAGTCGGCGTCGCCGATGGCGAACTCAGCCATGCGTGGTCGTGCCTCCGGTCAGGTCAGCCCGCGCTGACGGTGAAACCCTGTTGGTTGCCGTAGTCGACCAGCGTGGCCTGCCAGGCCTTGAGACCGCTGCCGATGTCCGTGCCGTTGAGATAGGACTTGCCGACGGTGTCGCCGTAGACGCTGTTGGCGTAGAGCTGGTACGGCAGGTAGCTCCAGCCCTTGGCAACCACGCCGCTGGACGCGCTCAGCACCTGGTTGACCTGCTGGCCGCCGAAGTACGGGTCGGCCGCGTTCAGGAACGCCGGCGAGCTCAGATCCGCCGTGGTGGACGGAAAACCGCCGCTGGCGATGAACGGCTTGATGCCGTTGCCGTGGTTGAGCCAGCGCACGAACGCCGCGGCCAGCGCCGGATTCGAGCTCTGCTTGAGCACCGACTGCGTGCTGCCGCCGTTCTCCGCGCTGACCGGCTGCCCGTCGTAGGTCGGCATCGGTGCGACCGCCCACTTGCCGCTGCCCGCCGTCACCGAGGACTTGAACACGCCGGGCATCCAGGCGCCGGTGACCAGCGTGGCGATCGAGCCGTCACCCAGGGCGCGGTACCAGTCGTCGCTCCAGCCCTTGACCGTGGACAGCAGCTTGCCCTGCACCAGCTGGTCCCAGACCTTGGTCCACTTCTGCGCGCCGGCGTCGTCCAGGTTGATCTTGATGTTGCGGCCGTCGGTGCTGAACGGGTGGCCGCCGGCCTGCCAGATCATGCTCGTGGTGAAGCCGGGGTCGCCGATGTCGGAGGTGATGAACTTGGTCGGGTCGGCGGCGTGCAGCTTCTTGGCCGCGTCCAGGTACTCGTCCCAGGTCTTCGGCACGGCGATGCCGTACTTGTCGAAGTCCTCCTTGTTGTAGAACAACGCCATCGGGCCGGAGTCCTGCGGCAGCCCGAACAGCGCGTTGTTCACGGTAACACTGGTCCAGGTGGACGCCGTGTAGTCCTTCTGGAACGTGCCGAAGCCGTACTGGTTCAGGTCGACCAGCGAGCCCGGCAGCGCGAACTGCGGCAGCGCCTGGTACTCGATCTGGGCCACGTCCGGGCCGCCGGAGCCGGCCTTGATCGCGTTCTGCAGCTTGGTGTACTGGTCCTTGCCGGTGCCGGCGTTGACCAGGTTGACCTTGACCTTCGGGTACTCCTGCTCGAACGCGGCGACCTGCGCCTTGGCCGACGGCGTCCAGGTCCAGTAGGTGATCGTGCCGCCGGCCTTGAGCGCGGCGTCGACCGAGTCCTGGGTGCCGGTGGCCTTGGCCGTGTCCTGGGCGGGCGAGCCGCACGCGGTGGCGAGCGCGGCGGCCAGCGCCAGCGCGGCAAGTGCTCTGTGGCGGCGGAATAGTGCCATCGGGAGGTTCCTTCGCGACGTGGTGACTGGTTACTGCTTGACGCTTCCCGCGGTCAGCCCGGACTGCCAGAACCGTTGCAGGAAAAGGAAAGCGATCACGAGCGGGATGATCGTGAGCACCGAGCCGGTGATCACCAGGTGGTACACCGGTTGTGCCGCGGCGCCGATGGCCTGCGCGTTCCACTGGTTGAGCCCGACGGTGAGCGGGTACCAGTCCGGGTCGCTCAGCATGATCAGCGGCAGGAAGTAGTTGTTCCAGGTGGCCACCACCGCGAACAGGGCCACGGTCACGATGCCCGGCGCCAGCTGCCGCAGTGTCACGGCGAGGAAGATCCGGATCTCGCCGGCGCCGTCGATGCGGGCCGCCTCCATCATCTCGTCCGGGATGGCGTCGGTGGCGTACACCCAGATCAGGTACAGGCCGAACGGGCTGATCAGCGACGGGATGATCACCGCAAGCGGGGTGTCGGTCAGGCCGAGCCGGCTGAACAGCAGGAAGGTCGGCACCGCGAGCGCGGTGCCCGGGACCGCGATCGCGCCCAGCACCACCGCGAACACCGCCCGCCGGCCCCGGAACCGGTACTTGGCCAGGCCGTAGCCGGCGGCGGTGGCCAGCACGGTCGCGCCACCGGCGCCGACCACGACGTAGAGCACGGTGTTGCCCAGCCAGCGCAGGAAGATCCCGTTGTTGTAGGTGAACGTCTGGCCGATGTTGTCGAACAGGGCGAAGACGCCGCCGAAGGACAGGCCCGGCGTGGACAACAGGTCGGGCTGGGTCTTGGTCGCGCTGATCACCAGCCAGGCCAACGGGATCAGCGTGTAGAGCAGGTAGAGCGCCATCACGGCGGTCAGGGTGCGGGAGCGGCGGGGCCGCAGCACGGAGCTCACGGTCAGCGCTCCTTCCGCTGGCCGCGCAGCTGCACGGCGTAGGCGATGACCGCGGTGATCACGCCCATCACGATGGCCACGGTGGCCGAGTAGTTGTACTGCTGGCCGGAGAAGGACAGGTTGTAGGCGTACATGTTCGGCGTGAAGTAGGTGGTGATCACGTTGGGGGCCAGCGTGCGCAGGATGTTCGGCTCGTTGAACAGCTGGAAGCTGCCGATGATGGAGAAGATGGTGGCGACCACGATCGCGCCGCGGATGGCCGGCAGTTTGACGCTGAGGATCGTGCGCAGCGGGCCGGCGCCGTCGATCGCCGCGGCCTCGATCTGGTCCGGCGGCACGACCTTGAGGGCCGAGTAGAAGATCAGCATGTTGTAGCCGACGAACTCCCAGGTCACGATGTTGCCGATGGACGTGAGGATCCAGTTGTCGGACAGCGGTTGCACGGCGTCCTGGCCGAGCAGGTGGTTCAGGTCGGCGGCCAGTCCGAAGTGGTCGCCGTAGATGAAGCCCCACATCAGCACCGCGACCACGCCGGGAACCGCGTACGGCAGGAAGATCACCATCCGGAAGAAGCCGGCGGCGTGCAGTCGGGCGCTGTCGATCGCGAAGGCCGCGACCAGGGCCAGCACCAGCATGATCGGCACCTGCACGGCCAGGAACAGCAGCACGCGCAGGAACGCCGCCCAGAAGTTGGCGTCGGCCAGCGCCTGGGTGTAGTTACCGAGGCCGACGAACACCGTGCCGCCGAAGAAGGCCTGGTCGCGGAACAGGCTCAGGCCGAACGCATAGGCCAGCGGGGCCAGGAATGTTAGCGCGAACACCACCGCGAACGGCCCGACGAAGATCCACCCGCGCCGATGCTGGCGTCGGCCGCGCGCGCCGGCCCGCATCGGGGGCGAGCCAACCGTGGACGTCATCGTCCCTCCGGATTCGTGGCCGAATCGCCGATTCGACCCAGATGTTTACGTCAACATGAGTTCGGCGAGGCTAACTTGTTGACGTAAACATGTCCAGCGTCGACATCGAGGGAGACGAACCGGTGCGACAGAGTCCCGGAGCAGGTCAGCGCGGGCCGTCCATGGCCGATGTGGCCCGGGAGGCCGGCGTGTCCGGGCAGACCGTGTCCCGGGTGGCCAACGGCCGGTCCAATGTCGACGCCGACACCCGCGAGCGGGTGCTGGCCGCGATGCGCCGGGTCGGCTACCGGCCCAACAGCGCCGCCCGCGCCCTGCGCAACGGCCGGTTCCGCACCATCGGCGTGATCGTCTCGTCGCTGTCCACCTTCGGCAACAGCCGCACCCTGGACGCCATCGCCGCCGCCATGGTCGAGCACGGCTTCTCCATCGTGCTGATGACCGTGCCGCGGTCCACCCAGGGCGAGGTCACCGGGGCGTTCAGCCGGCTCGGCGAGCAGGCGGTGGACGGCGTGATCATCCTGATCGAGCAGCACCAGCTGGACCAGAACGAGATCGAGCTGCCGCAGGGCCTGCCGGTCGTCGTGATCGACTCCAGCGCGCGCTACCCCTCCCCCGTGATCGACACCGACCAGGCCGAGGGCGCCGCCTCCGCGACCCGGCACCTGCTGGAGCTGGGCCACGACACCGTCTGGCACATCGCCGGGCCGCCGCAGTCCTACGCCGCCGAGCGTCGTCTCAGGTCGTGGCGGGAGGTTCTGGAGTCGGCCGGCCGTCGCGTGCCGCCCGTGCTGGTCGGCGACTGGTCGGCGGCGGCCGGCTATGCGCACGGCAAACGGCTCGCCGCGGATCCGTCCGTCACCGCCGTGTTCACCGCCAACGACCAGATGGCGCTCGGGCTGCTGCGGGCACTGCACGAAGCCGGCCGGGACGTGCCGGGTGAGGTCAGCGTCGTCGGCTTCGACGACATGGCCGAGGCCGCCCACTTCTGGCCGCCGCTCACCACGGTCCGCCAGTCCTTCGACAGTGTGGGGCGGCACGCCGTCGCCGCCCTCATCGCGGAGATCAGCAGCGGCCGGCAGGAGTCGACCACCGTCCGCATCCCGACCGAGCTCGTCGTCCGGTCGAGCACCGCGCCACCGTCGAACTGATCGAGCGTGGGGTGAACGCGGGCCGCCGAATCTTGACCGTCGACCACACAGGAACTTAATGTCGACATGCCCTCAGTTGTGTTAGCGCTAACACTCCCGTGATCGCACGGCAGGGCGGCGAGAAAGAAGACAACAACGATGAAGTTGTTCCTGTTACGCCGGCTCGGCGTCGCACTGGCCGTGACGGCCACGGTCCTCCCGCTCGGCGGCGTGACGGCCGACGCGGCGCCACGCCCCACCGTGCGGGCCGAGGCCGACTCACCCGTGCGGAGCGCGGCGAATTCCCTGTCCGTGCCGAACATCGACGATGTTCGCGGCAACATCACCCTGCCCACCACCGGCACGAACGGCGCGACCGTCACCTGGACGTCGTCCGACGGCAAGGTGATCACGCCGACCGGCGAGGTCACCCGGCCGGCCGCCGGCGGCAAGCCGGCCAAGGTCGGGCTGACCGCGACGGTGCGCCTCGGGCGGGACAGCGCCACACGTCGGTTCACCGCGACCGTCGCGCCGCTGCCGCCCAAGGAGCCGTTGGCCGGCTACAGCTTCTTCTACTTCACCGGCGAGGGAAACTCGAACGGGGAACAGATCTACTCCGCGGCCAGCAAGGGCAACGACCCGCTCAACTGGACCGAGCTCAACAACGGGCAGCCGGTGCTCAAGTCGAGCCTCGGCGAGATGGGCGTGCGCGACCCGTTCGTCATGCGCTCCCCCGACGGCGACAAGTTCTACCTGCTGGCCACCGATCTGAAGATCAACGGCGGCCGCGGCTGGGACGCCGAGCAGCGCACCGGCAGCCGGTCGATCATGATCTGGGAGTCCGACGATCTGGTCCACTGGTCGCAGGAACGCAGTGCACAGGTCGCCCCGCCGAACGCCGGCAACACTTGGGCCCCGGAAGCCTTCTGGGACGCCAAACGCGGTGACTACGTCGTCTTCTGGGCGTCCAAGCTGTACGCGGACAACGACCCCGGCCACACCGGCGACAGCTACAACCGCATGATGTACGCGACCACGCGGGACTTCGTCACATTCAGCGCGCCCAAGGTGTGGATCGACCCCGGCTACTCGGTGATCGACTCCACGGTGATCCAGAACAACGGCACCTACTACCGGTTCACCAAGGACGAGCGGAACAACACGTCCTCGTCGCCGTG
This sequence comes from Kutzneria chonburiensis, assembly GCF_028622115.1. NCBI lineage: Bacteria > Bacillati > Actinomycetota > Actinomycetes > Pseudonocardiales > Pseudonocardiaceae > Kutzneria > Kutzneria chonburiensis. The sequence continues at coordinate 2,007,162 of NZ_CP097263.1, read as the reverse complement.
CAGCAAGTACATCCTTGAGCAGAAGTCCGCCGACCTGCTCGACCCGAACTTCGACTTCGTCGCCGAGTGCATCGGCAAGGCCACTGTGGACAGTCCCGGCCTTTCCGCCGGCGAGGGGCCGACCGGTTTCAAGTCCAACACCGAGAACAAGTGGTACCTGTTCATCGACGAGTACGGCGGCCGCGGCTACGTGCCGTTCGAGACCACGGATCTCAATTCGGGCAAGTGGACCATGTCCACCGGCGCGCACCTGCCGGCGTCGCCGCGGCACGGCACCGTCCTGCCGGTCACGCAGGCCGAGTTGAACCGGCTGACCGCTCCCCCGGCCCCGGTCAAGGCCGATGCCAACGGCCTGGTCGCGCACTGGCCGCTCGACGCCAAGTCGGGCCTGGTCGCCGCCGACACCACCGGTCACGGCTATGACGGCGCACTGGCCGGCGACGTGGCGTGGTCCGGCGGCGCGCTGTCTTTCGGTGGCACGAACGGCCACGTGCAGTTGCCCAACAACCTGCTGACCGGGGCGAGCGCCGCCACGGTCTCGACCGACGTCTTCGTCGATCCGAACCAGCAGACGCCGTACTTCCTTTACGGCTTCGGCAATACGGCACCTTCCGGCGTCGGCAACGGCTACCTGTTCGCCACCGGCGGCACCGCCGACAGCGGCCTGCGCGGCGCGATCGCGACCGGCAACTGGACCACCGAACAGCAGGCGCAGTCCACCACACCACTGCCACGCGGGGTCTGGAAGAACCTGACCTTGACCGTCGGCAATGGCGTGGAGGTGCTGTACCTGGACGGCGTCGAGGTCGGCCGGAACACCAGCGCCACGATCAAGCCGTCGGACATCGGCGGCGGCGTGACCGCGGCGAACTATCTCGGCCGGTCGGTGTACGCGCCGGACAAGTTCTTCACCGGCAGGATGAAGGACGTCCGCCTGTACGACCGGGCGCTGTCCGGGGACGAGGTCGCCGCGTTGCCGTCGAACAGCACCTTGATCCGTTCCGTTGACCTGGCTTCCCTCAAGGCCCCGGCCGTGATCGACAGCGCCGCGGGCACCGTCGTGCTGCCCGTCAAACCGGGCACCGACCTGCGCCGGCTGGCCCCGAAGTTCGGGCTCGCACCGGGTTCGCGGATCGAGCCCGGCAGTGGCCGCACGGTGGATCTGAGCCGACCCCGTCGGTTCACCGTCACCGGGCCGGACGGCAGCAGTCGCGTGTGGACGGTCGAGGCACACGAGATGCGCAGCCCCGTGTTGGCGGGCTACAACGCGGACCCCAACATCGTGGCGTTCGGTGACACGTACTACATCTACCCGACCACCGACGGCTTTCCCGGTTGGGGCAGCACCTCGTTCTCCGCCTGGTCCTCCAAGGATCTCGTGCACTGGACGAACCGCGGCGTCGTGCTCGACCTCGGTCCCGGTGTGAGCTGGGCCGACAAGAACGCGTGGGCCCCGACCATCGCCGAGCGCAACGGCAAGTACTACTTCTACTTCTGCGCCGAGGCCAAGATCGGCGTCGCCGTCGGCGATTCGCCCACCGGTCCGTTCAAGGACACCGGCAAGCCCTTGATCGCGTCCAACCCGGACGGCGGGCAGGCCATCGACCCCGCCGTGTTCATCGACCACAGTGGACAGCCGTACCTGTACTGGGGCAACGGCAACGCCTACGTCGTGCCGCTGGGCGACGACATGATCTCCTACGATCCCACGAAGATCACGCACCTCGCCGGGTTGGCCGACTTCCGTGAGGGCCTGTTCATGGTGGAGCGGCGGGGCACGTACTACCTGAGCTGGTCGATCGACGACACCGGCAGCCAGAACTACCGGGTCGGCTACGCCACGTCGTCCAGCCCCACCGGGCCGTTCACCAACCACGGCGTGATCCTGAGCAAGGATCCTCAGCTCGGCATCCTCGGCACCGGCCACAGCTCCATGCTCCAGGTGCCCGGCACCGACGACTGGTACATCGCCTACCACCGCTTCGGTATTCCCGGCGGGGACGGCACACACCGTGAGACCACCATCGACAAGCTGACGTTCAACCGCGACGGCACCATCGCGGCGGTCAAGCCCACCTTGGAAAGCGTTGCCCCGCAGTGGATCCCTTCACACCACTGCGGCCGATCCTGGTATCTGTGAGTCGGATCCCTGAGCACGACAGCCCGGTGCGACCTTCGGTCGCACCGGGCTCGATTTTGCGTCGGGATCACCGCACGGGTGTTGGTGGGGCTGGGTTCCGCGGGCTTGCTCGGACGACGGGCGGTACACCGGAGTGGCGGGCGGGTGGGGCACCAAGGTCACACACGGCGCGAGGCAGTGTCCTGGACGTGGTCGTCGAGCTCGCAACGGCAGAGTGTGACGTGGGTACCCGCGCTCAGCCCGGCCGAGAAGTGAAGCAGTCGCTGACACCAACCCCAACCGCTAGACCGCCGAGGGCGGGCGGGGCGCAAAAGCCACCCACCCACCCGCATCACATCGGGCGGCGGCCGGGATCACTTGTGCGCCCTGCCTGGCGGCTGCGGTGCCGAAGGCGGTGTACGGCGGCGTGGAGCAGGCGACCAACGGGCCGGGTCAGGTAGGCGATGAACAACTCCTCCTGGCCGGACAAGGTGGTGGGGATCGGCAGGGACACGTGGCGGTCAGCGCGAGCGGCGGGCGATCAGGCGCTGGAGGGCGATGAACACGAACAACAGCACGCCGATCACGATGCGGGTCCACCACGAACTCAGCGTGCCGTCGAAGGTGATGAGGGTCTGGATGATGCCCAGGACGAGCACGCCGAGCACGGTGCCGAGGACGTAGCCGGAACCGCCGGTGAGGATGGTGCCGCCGATGACTACGGCGGCGATGGCGTCGAGCTCCATGCCGACGCCCCCGAGGGGGTCGGCGGACAGGGTGTAGAAGGCCATGAGCACACCGCCGAGGGCGGAGCAAAGGCCGCTGATGGTGTAGACGGCAACCTTGGTGCGCGCGACGGCCAAGCCCATCAACAGCGCGGAGCGCTCACCGCCGCCGACGGCGTAGACGGTCCGGCCGAAGCGGGAGAAGTGCAGGACGTAGCCGGCGATCGCGACGACTACCAGGGCGATCACGACGCTGGGCGACACGTGCAGGGTGCCACCGAGTGGAATCGGCGTCTGGGCCATGGCGGTGTAGGTGCCGTTGTCGATGGCGATGGACTCGGTGCTGATCGTGTAGCACAGCCCCCGGGCCAAGAACATGCCGGCCAGCGTGACGATGAACGGCTGGATCTCGAAGTAGTGGATCACCAGCCCCATCGCGAAGCCGAGGATCGCGCCCATCGCGAGCACCAACGGGATGACGGCGTAGGCGGGCCAGCCCTTGTGCTGCAACAGATCAGCGGAGGCCATTGTGGACAGTGCGGCGACGGAACCGACCGAGAGGTCGATGCCGCCGGTCAGGATGACGAACGTCGCCCCGACCGCGACCACCAGTAGGAAGGCATGGTCGATGAAGATGTCCAGCACCACTTGGCCGGAACCGAACGCGGGGTACCGGGCGGCACCGAAGCCGTATGCGCCGACCAACAAAGCGAAGGCGGCCAACACGGGCAGGTAGCGGCGCTGCGGCCGGTAGGACCGCAGACGAACGGCCAGCGCGGTCACGAGGCCACCTCCACCTTCTTCTCGGGCGCGGGCAGCGACGCCGGCGGTTCTGGCCGTCGTCGGCGACGGACGAGTTTGGCGCGGAACGCCGGCGACTGCACCAGGCACACGGCGGTGACGACAACTGCCTTGAACAGCAGGGTTTCCTGGGACGGGATGCCGAGCGCGTACACCGTGGTGGTCAGGGTCTGGATGAGCAGCGCGCCGATCACGGTGCCGCCCAACGAGAACCGGCCGCCGGTGAGCTGGGTGCCGCCGATCACCACGGCGAGGATGGCGTCCAGCTCCATCCACAGGCCGGCGTTGTTGCCGTCGGCCCCGGTCACGTTGGAGCTGATGATCAGCCCGGCGATGCCGGCGCACAGCGCGCTGAAGACGTAGCACAGCCAGATCAGCCGGCCCGACCGCAGCCCGGACAGCCGGCTGGCCTCGGGGTTGCCGCCAACCGACTCCAGCAGCAGACCGAGCGCAGTTCGGCGCACGACAAGGGATGTGAGCGCGAACACCGCCATGGCGATGAGGAACGACAGCGGCAGCGTGAGCAGGTAGCCGCCCGCGATGGCCAGGAACGGCGCCGAAGACACCGTGACGATCTGGCCGCCGGTGATCAGCTGGGCCAGGCCACGGCCGGCCACCATGAGTATCAGCGTGGCGACGATCGGCTGGATCTTCAGTCCCGCCACCAGCCAGCCGTTCCACGCGCCCAGCACCAGGCACAGCCCGAGGGCCATGGCCACGGCGAGGACCACGGAGGTGCTGCCCAGCTGCACGCAGGCCATGCCGCCGCTCACCGCGACCACCGCGCCGACGGACAGGTCGATGCCCCGCGTGGCGACGACCAGGGTCATGCCGACGGCGACGAGGATCAGCGGGGCGCCGTTGCGGAGGATGTCGATGACGTTGCCGTACAGGTGGCCGTCACGGATCTCGATCGCGAAGAACCGCGGCGACACCGCGACATTGCCGAGCAGCAGCGCCACCAGCGCCGCGGCCGGCCAGAACAGCCGATGCCTGGTCATGATCCGGTCCCGTCCGCGATGGTCGACATGATCTCCTCCGGGGTGAGCCCCTCGTTGGCCAGCTGGGCCACGACGCGCCGGTCACGCAGCACGGCCACGTGATGGCTCAGCCGCAGCACCTCCTCCAGCTCGGCGGAGACGAACAGCACGGCCATGCCGTCCTCGGACAGCGACGCCACCAGCCGCTGGATCTCCGCCTTGGCGCCGATGTCGATGCCGCGGGTGGGCTCGTCCAGGATCAGCAGCCGCGGCTCGGTGGCCAGCCACCGGGCCAGCAGCACCTTCTGCTGGTTGCCGCCGGACAGCGTGCCCACCACGGCCTCGGGATCGGCCGGGCGGATGTCCAGCGCCTCGATGTAGCGGGCGGCCAGTTCGAGCTGACGCCGCCGCGGGATCGGCCGCAGCCAACCGCGGGAGGCCTGCACGGCCAGCGCGATGTTCTCCCGGATGGTCAGCTCGGCGATCAGGCCCTCGGTCTTGCGGTTCTCGGAACAGAAGGCGATGCGGTGCTTCATCGCCACCCGAGGCGACCGCAGGTGCACGCGCTGGCCGTCGATGTCGACGGTGCCGGCGTCGGCGTGGTCGGCGCCGAACAGCAGCCGGGCCAGCTCGGTGCGGCCGGAGCCGAGCAGCCCGGCCAGCCCGACCACCTCGCCCCGCTTGACTGTTAACGCGAACGGCTCGATGGCGCCGTTGCGGCCCAACCCGTCGGCCGACACCAGCACCGGAGGGTCCGCGTCGGGCCGGGACCGCTCGGACACCTCCAGCTCGTCCAGCGCGGCCAGTTCCTTGCCGATCATCTTCCGGACCAGCTCGACCGGCGTCATCTCGGCGGTGAGGTACTCGCCGACGAGCTTTCCGTTGCGCAGCACGGTCATCCGGTCGGCGATGGCGAAAACCTGGTCGATGAAGTGGGACACGAACAGAATGGCCATGCCGTCGGCGCGCAGCGCCCGCAGCACGGTCATCAGCTGCTCGACCTCCTTGGCGTCCAAACTGGACGTCGGCTCGTCGAGCACCAGCACCCGCGCCTGCACGTCGAGGGCGCGGGCGATGGCCACCATCTGCTGCACCGCGATCGACTGCGTGCCCAGCTCGGCCGACACGTCGACGCGAAGGTCGAGCCGGGCCAACAGCTCTTCGGCCCGCTTGCGCATCCGCGACCACTGGATGCGGCCGAACCGGCGCGGCTCACGGCCGATGAAGATGTTCTCCGCGACCGACAGGTTCGGACACAGGTTCACCTCCTGGTAGACCGTGCTGACGCCGGCCCGCTGGGCCTGGTCCGGGCCGCCGAAGGCCACCGGCGACCCGGACAACTCGATCGCGCCCGCGTCCACACCCTCGACCCCGGTCAACACCTTGATCAGGGTCGACTTTCCGGCGCCGTTCTCGCCCATCAGGGCGTGCACCTCGCCGGGGAACAGGCGGAAGTCGACGCCGTCGAGGGCGGTGACGCCGGGGAACCGCTTGCTGATGCCGGTCATCCGGAGGATCGCTCGGGATTGGTTCATCGCATGGCCGTTCTGGGGTGGACGCGGGCGGACACGATCAGTACTGGCGGCTCGGCAGCGCGGCCTTGGCCGCCGCCTGGTCGAACGCGGTCTCCTTGGTCAGGATGCGCTCGGGCACGCTCTGCCCGGCGGCGACCTTCTTGACCAGGTCCATCAGCTGCGGGCCGAGCAGCGGGTTGCACTCGACGACGTAGTTGAACTTGCCGTCGGCCAGGGCCTGCAGGCCGTCGTGGGTGCCGTCGACCGTGACGATCTTGATGTCCTTGCCGGGGGTCAGGCCGGCGGCCTGGATGGCGTCCAGCGCGCCGAGGCCCATGTCGTCGTTCTGCGCGAAGAGCAGGTCGATCTTGCTCTGCGACTTGAGGAACGACTCCATCACCTGCTTGCCCTGGGCCCGGGTGAAGTCACCGCTCTGGGAGGCGACGATCTTGAACTTCGGGTCGGCCTTGACCACGTCGTTGAAGCCCTTGGACCGGTCGTTGGCCGGCGCCGAGCCGGTGGTGCCCTCCAGCACGGCGACGTTCACCGGCGCGGTGGCCGACGCGTACTCCTTGGCCACCCAGTCACCGGCCTCCTTGCCCTCGTTGACGAAGTCGGAGCCCAGGAAGCTCTTGTACAGCGAGGTGTCCTTGGAGTCGATCGCGCGGTCGGTGAGGATCACCGGGATGTTCGCGGTCTTGGCCTCCTTGAGCACGGTGTCCCAGCCGGTCTCCACCACCGGCGAGAAGGCGATCACGCTGACCTTCTGCTGGATGTAGGAGCGGATGGCCTGGATCTGGTTGGCCTGCTTCTGCTGTGCGTCGGAGAACTTCAGCGTGATGTTGGCCGACTTGGCCGACTCCTGGATCGACTTGGTGTTCGCCGTCCGCCAGCCGCTCTCCGCGCCGACCTGGGCGAAGCCCAGGGTGATGGCGCCGTCGCCGCCCGCGGCGGGGGAACCGCCACCGCAGCCGGCCAGCATGGTCAGGCCGAGCGCGCCGGCCACGAGCAACGCCACTCTGGTACGTAACACGTTCACTCCTCGATCACCGTTGATCCGATCCGTTAGCGCTAACATTCGACGGGCTCGGCGGCGGCGTGCCGGGCCGTCCCGCCCGTTATCGGGGGCCGGTGCTCTCCCGCACGATGAGCTCCGGCGTGATCAGCTGACGCGCCCCGCGGGCCTCCTCACGCAGCCGCAGCAGCAACAACTCGAACGCCTGCCGGCCGACCTCGATGAAGTCCTGCCGGACGGTGGTCAGCGGCGGGCTGTAGTACGCCGCCTCGGGCACGTCGTCGAACCCGACCACGTGCACGTCCCGCGGCACGGCGACGCCGGCCTCGGCGAAGGCCCGCAGCATGCCGAGGGCCATCTGGTCGTTGGCCACGAACACGGCGGTGACGTTGCCCATCTTCACCAGGGCCTGCCCCGCCTCATAGCCCGAGCGAGGACTCCAGTCGCCCCGCAGGACCGGCGGCACCACAAGATCGTGCGACAGCAGCGTTTCCAGCCAACCCCGCTCCCTGGCCCCGGCCTCCAGCCAGTCCGACGGACCGGCCACGTGCCACACGGTCTCGTGCCCAAGGGCCAGCAGGTGCTCGGTGGCCCGCCGCGCGCCGTCGAACTGGTCCACGGTCACCACCGGAACCGGTGCCGAATCGGCGGCGCCGACGGCGACCAGCGCAACGTCGCTCGGCACGACGTCCAGCGCGTGACCGGCCGAGACGTGCGGGGCGATCACCAGGATGCCCTCGACCGCCTGCCGGCGCAGGTTCTCCACGGCGTCCGAAATGGACTGTGGCTGCGGCCGGCCGACACTGGAGATGGTGATGGCGTAGCCGGCCTCACGCGCCGCGTGCTCGATGCCGTACAGCATGCTGGCCGGCCCGAACAGCGTGGAGTCCAGCGCGACCACGCCCAGCGTCTCGGACTTGCCCGTGGCCAGCGCCCGCGCCGCCGAGTTGGGGCGGTAGTCCAGCTCGCGAATGGCCGCCTCGACCCGTGCGCGGGTCTCCGGCCGCACCGGCCCGGTGCCGTTGATCACCCGGGACACCGTCATGTGCGACACGCCCGCCACCTCGGCCACGTCCGTCAGGCTCGCCTGCCGTACGCCGGGCGTCCCCGCGTTCTTGCGACCGCCGTCGGTCGAGGATGTGCGTGCCACCTGTGTCAGCCCCCGTCGTCCGCGGTTCACCACCGCTTGTCGAGGTGGACAGTGTTAGCGATAACAGGCCGCGGGTCAATGACCGGTCGGATAACGGTTCGATGCCGGCCGCCGAACCGGCCTGGTACGGCGCGAACGGCGTCGTCCGCCCTCTGGCCGGATCTGCTGTGAGCGCTAACATCATGCGCACGACGAAATGGCCGGTGCGGGTCCCGAGCTCTGCCGGACGGTGAGCCGGGGCACGATCCGCCGCACCTCGGGTTCGTCCTCCCCCTCGAACTGGCGTAACACCGTGTCCACCGCGAGCGCGCCGAGGTCGGCCGTGGGCACGGCGACGGACGTGAGCGGAATCGGCGCTCGCCTGGCCGTCTCATCCCGGCAAACGGCGACAACCGAGATGTCCTCGGGCACCCGTCGCCCCAGCGCGTGCAGGTGCTCCAGCACGCCCGGCAGCACGACCTCGTTCTCCACGACCAGCGCCGTGACGCCCGATTCCCCGGCCAACAACGCCTGGAGGCAGCTCCGCACGGCATCGGCGGAATCCCCGCACGGACGCCGACGCACGTGAATGCCGGACCGTGCCGCCGTAGCCTCGAATGTTCGCGTGCACTGCCGCGCGTGGTCGGCCCCCACACGGTGGTGGACAGCGGCGAGCCCACCAGCCCGACGGTCCGGTGGCCCAGACTCGCCAGGTGTTCGACGACGCCGGCGGCCGCCGCATCGAAGTCGAGCGTCACACACGACAGGCCCGTCGACTGCGCCGGCTCGCCGACCAGCACCACCGGGCGGCCAAGAGCCGTCAGCGCAGGGATCCTCGGGTCCGACGCCTGCACGTCCGTCACGATGAGCGCGTCGGCGACCGCGGTGGACACCGCCCGCCGCAGGGCGGCCATGCCGGTGCCGTGGGTGAGCAGCAACAGGTCGTGGTCCCGGGCGTGGGCGGCGGTCATCACCGAGCCCACGAACCTGGTCAACGTGGGCACGGTGTTGGCCGAGTGCAGCGGCGCCAGCAGGCCGATGACCCCCGTGCGCTGTCGGGGCGCGGACGTCCGCCGGCTGTGCGGCCGGTAGCCGAGCTGGCGGATGCTCTGCTCCACCAGCCGGCGGGTGTCGGCCGAGATCGGCCTTTTCCCGTTGAGCACGTAGGACACCGTGCTGGGCGCCACCCCGGCCGCACGGGCCACGTCGATGATCGTCACCACGCGCCGGCTCCTTTGCCGTCGAATTCCGTCGATGAGGAGGGAAAGTAGACGAGAGCGGAGACGGCACACAAGCATGGATGGCAATCGTTAGCATTGACACTCGTCGAATGTGTCGAACACATCACGGCCGGAAATATGTCCAGACCACTGGACGGCAATTCACTGTGCCCGATATCACCTGGTCACGAGCCTGCGGCGGGGAAAACATCCCATGTTCAAACGAGGCCGCCACGGCCTATTGTCCGACTCGCGAAAAAAGGCGTTGACCGGTCGACGCCGTTGCCGATCCGTTGTTCATGGCGGCCAAACAGCAGCCGGCGAGTTGCCGGGCGCGGGGTAAGTCCAACGATGGTTGTCACGGCAACCAACGATCAAGAGCCCGCCTTGTCGGCGCCGGTCACGGCGAGCAGCACCGCCGCCTGCGCGTGGACGGTGACGGCGTAGCCCGAGATCATCGTGCCGCGGTTGGTCGCGCTCCACCCGTCGCGGACGGACGCGACTGCCGGCCCCGGTCGCAGATCGACAGCGGCCCATCCTTCCCGCCGGTCAGCGCTGCGTGTAGACGAAACCGACCTTGTCCACCTCGTCGCCGGATCGTCCGTGGAAGCCGGCGATCTGCCAGCCGTCGGGTGCTGTGCGCGTCACGCAGTCCGAGGTCGGCGAGCCGCCGGCGAGCGTGTGCCCGAGGTTGGTGACGAACCGGGCCGAGAAGATGCGGGTGTTGCCCTTGTACTTGCCCTGGCACAGCGTCGCCGAGGTGATGAACTCGTTGCCGGCCAACGTCAATGACGCCGGGTCACCGCCGTTGCCGCCGTGCGCCAGTGTCGTGCCGTCGGCCAGGGTGACGCCGACCTGGTCCACCCGGGAGCCGCTGCGCAGCGATACCGTGCGGACACGCGCCGCTGACGGAACCGTTGCGACATCAGTGAAGTAGTCGCCGTGCGGACCGCCGAACTGGTCGGACAGGCGCAGCGCCGGGTTGCGCGTCCACGTGAACCGGACCGTCACGGGGTCGTGGTCGGAGAGCATCCGCCCGGCGTCGTCGAGGAACTTGGCGTGCTCGTTGTTGTAGTACGTGGCAGTGAGGTCGATGAGCCGGCTGCCGCGGTAGAGGATCTTGTCCACCACCTCGCAGTCATTGGTGACGTGCTGCTCGTCGCACACCAGCGCCGGGCTGCCCGGGGCCGGGGCACTGCCGTTCCGGACGAGCTGCACCCACGCGTCGGTCAAGCCGTTGGCGGCGGCGAAACCGGCGATGGTGTCGGCGGCACGGGTGTAGCGAGTGTTGGTGTCGCCCATGACGATCACCGCGTTGCCGACCGAGTGGCTCTGGATGAAGTCGCTCAGCTGAGCCAGGTTCGACGCCCGCGACGACTCGTCCCCGCTGTTGTCGCCGGCGTTGGTGTGCAGGTTGTAGACATCCACGTACACGCCCTCGGCGAGCCGCTCCCGGATGAAGGTGAAACCCTTGGGCGTCAGGCAGTCCCCCGAGTCGAGCTGGCACGATTTCCAGTGCACGCGCTCGAAGTCGTCCTCGTCGTACGGCAGTGACGACAGGGAGTTCAGGCCGCTGCCGATGCCCGCGCCGCCACTGGTCGGCGTCCGGTACGGGTGGCTGTCGGCGGCGTACAACGCGGCGTGGTAGTTGAAGTCCTCTTCCACGTGCACGACGTCGTACGGGCCGAGTCGCTGCCCGATGGCGGTTGTCGCCGACTGGCGCGGCGTCGGCGCGCTGGAGATCCCTTCCGGCAGCCCGGCCACGTTGTAGCTCAGCACCGAGAAGCTGCCCCCGTCCGCGGTGTCGGCGTGGACCATCGCCGGCGCGACCATGGCCGCTGCGGCAACAAGGACGACAAGGCTTTTCCTCACGGGCTCTCCCCTACGACGTCGACCGGCGTTCTTCCGCGTGTGCCAACGGAACACCACAGCGCAGCGTTAGCGCTAACATCTCTTGCGGTCGAATGGAATGATCAGCGGTTCCGCCGGGAGCCGTCAAGGGCAGAACCCGAGATTCCCCCGCCCGTCACCGGTTCGTCGCCGACCGCGGCGGAATCCGTCGAATTCGACGACCACTCAGCTGTTCGGCCGAGGACATCCGTCCCGGCCGAACGGCCGGGACGGCGAAGGCGTCGACTACCGCAGCGCGGCCAGCACACCGGACCAGGTGTCGTGGCCTTCCGCCGGCATGGGCACGATGATCTGGGTGGCGATGTCGCCGAACCGGGCCTTGATCCGGTCGGCCACGTGATCGGGTTCGGCGACGATCGCGAAGGCCGCCAGCATCTCGTCGTCGATCGACGGTCCCAGGAGATCGAGCCGGCCGTCGGCCGCCAGCTTCACCGCTTCGTCGGCCAGCGAGTCCCAGCCGTGCAACTCCAACACCGGTCGGTAGCTCGCAGTGGCGGCGTAGAAGGCGATCTCCTGCTTGACCATGTCCTTGGACCGCTGGAACGACGCCTCGTCGGCGCCGGTCACCAGGAACGACGGCGGCCCGATCCGGAAGCCGGCCATGGTCTTTCCCGCCCGGGCCCGGCCCCGGGCCAACGCCGGCAGGGTCACCTCCCGCAGGTAGCGCTCCGTCATGAAGTTGTGGCACAGGAAGCCGTCCGCCACCTCACCGGCCACCTCCGCCATGCGCCGGCCGACCCCGGACAGGTTGATGTCCGGGTAGCCGTACGGGTTGGGGCCGGGGTCGAAGAACGGTGGAAGTTCCGTGTGGGTGAAGAAATCGCCCCGAAAATCGGGCTGCGTCCCGGTGCGGAACGCCGTCCAGATGGCCCGCACGGCCAGCACGTACTCCCGGATCCTGGCCGCGGGGCGGGACCACGGCATGCCGTAGCGGTGCCGGATCTGGCTCTCCACCCCACAGGCCAGGCCAAGGGTGAACCGCCCCGCGCTCACCAGCTGCGTGTCATTGGCCGCGACGGCCATGGACATGGGGTTGCGGGCAAACGCGATCGCCACGATCGTCTGCACCTTCAGCGTGGTGGTGGCCTGCGCGGCCAATGCCGCCAGCACGAACGGATCGTGTTGGGCTTCGGCGATCCACACACCGTCGAACCCGGCCGCCTCCACCCGTCTTGCCGCCGCACCAATATCCCGTGGACCAGCCATCATGTCGCCGGTGTCGATCCGGACCATGCCTGTCTCCCTCGCTCGCGACTGGTGAATCGCCCTCAGTTCCGCACCCTGGCGGGCTCATCGGGCCCAGTATTGATCGACGCGATCGTGGGACGGCCGTTGCGGAACCGGGGCCGACAAGGGTCATGGCGGCAACTCACACTGCCCGCCAGCAATGGCGCTCACTGCACGGACGCTGCCGCGGCAAGGAAATCGGCGTGCTGGACGATGCCCCATTCGGTCTGCGCCGGTTCCACCGCCCACTGCACCGGCCCGTGCCGGGTCGGGGTCGGCGGGGCCGGGACCCACCCGTCACGGCTGGACACGCGGGCATCCAACCGTCCCAACGCGGGCCGCCACGGCAGATCCCGCGCCACCCAGAACAGCCGCCGGCCACGTTCCCGCCACACCGCAACCGGAGTAGGGGTACGGCGTTCCTCGAGCACGCCCTGCACCCTGGTAGCAGCCACTTCGGGCAGGCTGACGACGTCGAACACCACGCCGGTTCGAATGCCCACCGACACGGTGAGCATACGGAACCACGCCGCCACGACCTTCGGGTCCGCGCTGGCGCGGTCGTGCCAGAGCCGCCACACCGGATGCAGCGTCTGCTCGAAACAATCTGCCTGCACACACACGTAGTTCCGGCCGTCGAAGAACGACACCGGCACCACCGGCCAACCATGCACCGCGTACTCGACGGCGGCGACCTGGAGCGCACGACGTACGGCGGCGGACGACAGCCGTGCCGCCGCGCTCACGGCTGCGGCTCGAAGGCCCGCGTGAGCACGACGGTGTCGTCCTGGACTTCCACGCCGTCCAGGTGATGGCCGGGTCTTCGTCCCTGGTAACGGAGTTCGACGCGCTCGGCGGTCAGCATCAAGCCCACGTGCGGCTTCTCCGCGCAGGTCGCGGCGATCCGCACACCACGCTCCACCCACGCCGCCAGATCGGCCCGCTCCTGGGCGGAAACCGGCCCCAGCTCCGCGGGCACGTCGACATGCGCCACCAGACCCCGTTGCCCGGCTTCGGTCAGCAAGGCCGCCACGAGTTGCTGACGCAGGTCCGGCCGCGGACCACCGGGCAGCCGTCCGTGCAGACGCTCGATCGCGGTGGCCAGCGCGGCGATCGGGCCGGCCAGCCGCCGGTGGACGTGCTCGTCGGCGGCCGTGCCGATCCGCGACAGATCGATGGTGACGTCGAAGAGTTCGGCCGCCGTTCTGGTCGCGATGCCGGCGTACTCCTCGACGGTGATCGGCGCCGGCTCGTCGTCGTGCTCGCCGAGCACGAGCGACCAGCCCATGTGCTCGGCGAAGCCCACCAGCATGTCCCGGTCGCCGGCACGGAACTCCGGCCGGCCGATGTGCCGGCCGAGCGCCACCACGCCGACCATCCGCGAGTTCAGCCACACCGGCGCGACCAGCGCCGGACCGACCCGCACGCTGCGTTCGGCCCGCACCGCGCCGCTGTCCCGCTCGATGTCGCTGAGCAGCACGGCCCGGCCGGCTTCGATCGCCAGTGCCGACACCGATCCCTCGACCGGGATGAGCCGACCGGCCCAGTCGCCGAAACCGCCGGCCGTCATCGCGACCCGCAGCCAACGTCCACCGTCGATCAGCACCGCCAACACGGCGGTGTCGGCCGAACCGCACACCGCCGCACTGTCCAGCAACGTGCTCAGGAAGGCGCGCGGCTGCTCCTGCGGGCGGGCGTCGAGCAGCACCCGGCCGAGCACCTCGCGCCAGTCCGGGCGTCGGTCCTGCGCCCGCACGCGTTCGGACATGGCGTCGAGCGTCTGCCGGAAGGGCTCCAAGGGTTGGCTCCTGTCACAGGGTGGATGCGCCCGTGACGTCGTCGTTGCACAGTCAACGTGAACGCCAGGAGGCAACCGTCACCCGTTCACCAACCGACACCGCACCTTCGGGTGTAACGCGCTGACGGCCGCCACCGACTCGACCGACGCCCACCCCTGTCAGCCCGGTTCGCGGATCACGGCGACCGGGACGGGCGCGTGATGGACCACAGCGTGGCTGATCGAACCGAGGATCACCCGCTGTAGCGCGCCGCGATGGCGGCTGCCCACGACCAGCAGCGCGGCGTCGCCGGCACGGTCGAGCAGCGCCTGGACGGGCTGCTCGTCGACCTCCTCGCGCTGGATGTCGAGCTCGGGATGCGCCGTGCGCCACGCGTCGACCTCGGCGGCGACGGCCGCGTTCACGACGTCGTGCTCGGCCGCGGCGGCATTGCGCTGCTCAGTGGTCAGCCGCTCGGCGACCAGGGCGAACAGGCTGTCGGCCCGGCCATGCACGGCGCGCACCGGCAGCTTGTGCCGTGCGGCGAAGTCGAGGGCGAAGCGGGCGGCGTGATCGCCGCCGCCCAGACCGCCGACACCGATCACGACACACGATCCCGGAGCCGTCCCTCGGACGACAATGACCGGCCGCGATGTCACGTGCAGGAGCTCGGAGGCCGTGGAGCCGAGGAGCGTGCGGGCCAACGCACTGTGACCGCGCCCGCCGACGACGACCAGCTCGGCCTCCACGGCCTCGGCTTCGGCCGCCAGCACGTCGGCGGCCGGGCCGTCACGCAGCGCAGTCGTGACTTCCTGATCCAACTCCGCGGCCTGCGCGGCCAACTGCTCCGCGAGGACCTCCCGGATCTGGTCGCGGTCGGGCTCCGGCGGGTACTCGGCGATCGAGCCCGGCAGGTAGCCGACCGGCCACTGCGTCTCGACGGCCTGCACGAGATGCAGCGGCCGGCCACGCACGGTCGCCTCCCGCGCCGCCCACACCACGGCGTCCCGGGCGCCGGGCGACCCGTCGGTGCCGACCAGGACGGGACGAGAATGCGATGAGGTCAAGGCAACGTCCTTTCGTCACCTTGAGAATGCCCGAGACGGACGCCGCCGAACCCCGCTCACAGCCAGTGACCGCCCGGCCTCCGGCGGGTGACGCCCCCGGCCGGGGAACCGGGGGCGTCGGTCACGTCACGGCGAAGAGCAGTTCACCGTGGGCTGCGCGGGATTGGACCCGGTCACGTTCATGGTGAGTCCGAACGTGGTCGAGCCGTCGGCCGGCACCGTTCGGTTCCAGTCGGCGTTGCGGACGACCGTGAGTGAACCGTCCTGGCTCATCACGCCGTTCCACAGGCTGTTCACGGTCTGCCCGGCCGGCTGGGTCCAGCTGACGGTCCAGCCGTTGATCGGCGCGGTGCCGTGGTTCATGACCTGCACGGTGGCCTGGTAGCCGCCGTTCCACTGGTTGGTGATGGCGAACTCGGCCATGCACCCGTGGTCGCCGCTGCCGGGCGGCGGGGGCGGCGGCGCGTCCTTGATGCCGGTGACCTCGCCGTGCCCGCCGTCGAACGTCACGTCGGAGCAGCCGTAGAAGGTTTCCGTGCTGTCCGAACGCTTCCACACCGAGTAGATGATGTGCCGACCGGTCTTGTCGGCCGGCAACGCCCCCGACCAGTCGTACTGGCCGTTGACCGTGCCGACCTGGCCGGTCACCGGCGGGTGGTCCACGGTGAGGAAAGGCTGGTCCTCCAACTCGTCCCAGGTCAGTGGCTTCGTGGGATCCCAGCCGTCCTTGGTGACGTAGGTGTAGAACCAGCCGGGGTGCGCCGCCCAGGCGTTGTAGGCGAAGTCGAACCGGGCGCCGGCCGTGAGGTGCGTGAGCGGCCAGTTGCCGACCTGGTCGAAGCCGGCGTAGTTGGGATTGCCGCCGCTGCACAGCTTTCCGTCGGGGATGAAGCCGCGGGTGCGGCCGGCGCCGTCGGACCGCAGCACGGCGAACCAGTTGTACAGGGAATTCGTGCCGCTGACGTTCACCGCCGACGAGCAGGCGGGGTTCTGCGGCACGATCTGGCCGGTCGAGGTCAGCCCGTCCTCCCAGCACAGGAAGGTGCGGCTACCGGGTTTCATCATCGCGCCGTGGGCCGAGGCGGGTCCCGCGCCCAGCAGCACCAGTGCCGCGCTCGCCGCGATCACGACGAGCGATCTCCACATCTTCACGATCAACTCCTCAACAGCCGATTCGCGTGGTGGCCACGGCGACGTCGTCGAACCACAGGGTGTCGTCGCCGCCGGCATAGCTCTCCCAGCCGAACCGCAGGTCCACCGGCGCGGGACGCCAGGAGCCCGAGCCAGCCACTGCTGGTCGACGTCCGGTGTCGGCACGCCGTCCACGACCAGACCCGGCACCACGGCGCCGTCCAACCAGGTCTGGAGATGGCTGCCGTCCAACCCGAACTCCAGGCAGTGCCAGTCGCCGACCGGCAGCGGCCGGCTCTGGGCCACGCCGACCGGGCTCTGCGCCGGCAGTGTCGCGTCGTCGGACTCGCGGTTGAACTGCAACGCACCGTTCTGGCCGCCCATGCGCAGATCACGGCCGTTGTCGTTGCTGTCCTTCATGGCGAGGAAAGTGACGTGTCCGGTCGGCAGCAGTGTGCTGTGCCGTAAGTAGAAGCGGACGTAGAGCGGCGTGCCGCCGGACAGCTTCGTGCCGAAGAAGGCGTGGTTGCAGTAGTACGCCTTGCCGTCGACCCGCATCGAATGGCTGCCGCTGTGCGCGACCGTGTTGTCCACCGACACCGTGCCGGTGCCCTGGCAGTTGGCCGCGCCGGTCGTCCACAACCCGGTCTGCGTCTCGAAACCGTCGCTGAGCACCGTGGTCGTCGGGTGTGGCAGCAGCGCCGTGATCAGCGCTGCTGCCAACAACATCCGCATGTCAGCTCACCCCGCAGGCGGTGCCGTCCACGGCGTACCCCGTCGGCTGTCCCGACGAGGAACCGTTGGCCTGGAAGCCGATCGACACGCTGGCCCCGGCATTGAGCGTGGGTGCCCAGCTCGGAGCCTTGGCGGTGACGGTCGTGCCGCTCTGGCTCACGGTCGCGTTCCAGCCGTTGAGTATCTGCACTCCGCCGGGCTCGGTCCAGGTCAGCGTCCAGTTGGCCAGCGGAGCGGTGCCGGTGTCCTTGAGCGTGACGGTGGCGTTGAAACCGCCGTTCCAGCTGCTGTCGACGTGATAGGTCACCGCGCAGGAGGCAGGCGGCGGGGTGGGGCCGCCACCGCCACCTCCGCCGCCGCCGACCGGCGGGATCAGGTACGGCTGGAGAATCGACTGCTTGTTCTGGTCGACGGTCTTCCAGTCGTCCTTCAGGATGCCGCCGGTGTCCCCGGAGTCCGGGTTCCAGGACCAGTAGGTGAAACTCATCCCGGTCGGCCCGGTTCCCATGTACGCCAACAGCTTCTGCAACCAGACCGTGTCCTTCGGATCGACCAGCGTGCTGCCGAACTCGCCGACCAGCACCGGCGCGATGTGCTGCTTGACCAGGTAGCCGAAGAAGTGGTCCCACAGGGCCGGCATGTTGGCCGGGAAGGTGGGGTCGTCGAACCAGGTCTGGTGGAACACCGAGGTGGCGTACTCGTGGGCCGAGTACACCAGCTTGTCCGATTTGGACAGTCGAACCGGATACTGCGCGGCGCCCGACAGGTTGCCGCCCCACCAGCCGCACTGCGGATCGCCGGTGCCGGAAACGCAGTCGATGCCCTCGACGATGATCAGCACGTCCGGATTGACCGCCAGGATGGCGTTGCCGGCCCGCTCGGCGGCGAGCCGCCAGTCGTGGGCGGTGTCGCCGCACCCCCAGCAGGCGCCGCCACCTCCCTGGATCGTGTGCGGCTCGTTGTGCAGGTCCATGCCGACCACGGTGGGATTTCCCTTGTACCGCTGGGCGAGCATGGTCCAGTCGGAGAGCCACCGGCTCTCCGGGTACTGCGCGGTGTACCACAGCGGGGACTGCGCGCCGCTGTCCGGGCGGTGCTGGTCGAGCACCACCCGCATGCCCTTGCGGCCGATGTAGTCGATCACCTTGTCCAGGATCTGGATGCCGGAAAGGCCGATCAGCTCCGGGTTCGAGTTGGCGTCGATGCTGTTGGGCGTGGAACCCGGGTCGAACAGCTGGTTGGAGTACGGCACCCGGACGGCGTTGTAGCCCAGCGACGCCATCTGGTCGACCATGTCCTTGTAGTTGCGGGACCACAGGCCGTGGAAGGTGTAGTTGGCCGTCTCCGCGCCGAACCAGTTCAGCCCGGTCAGCCGGACCGGCGCCCCGGTCGAGTCCACGATCTGCGAACCGACCGTGTGGTAGTAGCCTGCGCTCGCGGCCGCGTGGGCCGGGCTCACCGTGACAGCGGTGAGCCCGGCCACTGCGGCAACGGCGGCGAGCCATCGCTTCATGTGCACCTCATCCGAAGAGGTCGACGTGCGTCGCGAACGCGGTCGCGATCTCCGACTGGGACCAGAACCGGTGGTAGGTGAACGTCGGCGCGGGGCCACCGTCCAGATAGGACTGCACCTTGGACCAGTCGGGGTCGTTCTTGTAGAAGGACCGGATCGACTCGAACGTCGAGCTGGAGCTGATCTTGTCCCCGTCGGGCATGGTGCCGGTCCACCCCGGCGGCACGTACAGACCCTGGTCCGTAGAGGCGTTGTACGCGTCATCGAACCGGTTGTAGTCGGCCCGCGTCTCGGGCACCGCGATGCCCTTGGCGTCCTCGTGCCCGGTCAGCGCCGTGAGCAGACCCTCGGCCGTCGTCTTCGACTTCGTGTCGCCGGAGCCGGCCGCGTAGTACATCAGGGTCTTGGCCAGCGAAGCCGCGACACCGACGTCCTGGCTGTAGTTCTTGACCGCCACGTGCAGGCTCGTGTTGCCGCCGGGGTTGCTGGCGTTCCACGTGTCCGGGGCGCCGGTCCAGGTCAGGTCGGACGGGATCTGGAACGAGCCGCCGGTGCCCACGGTGGTGTTGGCGATCGCCCACGGCACCCACTTGTCCAGGATCTTCTTGGCCCGGGCGTCCTTGGTCGCCTGGTAGTACTCGGCGACCCGCTCCATGCCCCACGTCTGGAAGCCGAACCACTGGTTGCTCGGCGGGTCGTGCCACACCGGCTGCCAGTCGTAGTACATGCCGTAGAACGTCGGGTCGCCGGCCGGCGGCGTGCCGTACTGGCCGTCCCAGCTGTTGGTGGCGCCGCCGGCGATGCCGCCGTCGGCGGACTGCAGCCACTGGAGGAACTCCAGCTGCCGGCCGAGGCTGGTCGCCCAGTCGCTCGCCCCGGTGCTGGACAACGGCTTCAGTCCCGGATCGGTGGACAGTGCGTAGGCCGCAAGGGGGTTCTGGTAGCCCTGGTGCGCGGCCCCGTCACCGATCCGCCAGGCCCAGGCGTTGGACGGGTCGGCCGAGCCGCCCCACGCGTAGTACCAGGAGATCAGGTAGTGCTCGCTGTCCTTGCCGGTGCCGGCGGCGCAGGTGCTCGCCCCGACGCAGTTGCCGATCTTCTTGAAGTACTTGTCGAACAGCGAGTAGCGCAGGTAGTCGCCCATCTTGGACGCCTTCTTGACCACGTCGGCGACGGCCGAGGACTTGCCCTGGGCCTTGGCCCACTGCTCGGCCTGGAACGCCACCTGCACGGCGCGGGCGTCGGCGTCCGGCGCGTCGGTGTACTTCCACTGCTTGGCGTAGCTGGAATCCCCGGTGAACAGGTCCAGGTAGCCGTTCTTGCCGCCGAACTTCATCATGTCGCAGGACGGCTGCGTGACGGTCTCCCACACCGACTCCTGCGAGCCGCGCTGGAAGGTGTTGATGAACGCCGGCGCGGTGTTCGTGCCGTCCTCGCAGTGGCCGAAGCCGTAGATGTTGTCCACGTCCAGCAGCCAGTGCATGCCGTAGACATCGCTTGTGCCGTAAGCGTTCTTCAGCTCGCCGGCGATCGGGTCACTGCCGACGGACACGCCGGACTGCAGCTGTGACGGGTACTTCGACGGGCTCGGGTACTCGGCCGCGTAGGTGGCCGGCTTGCTCGCGTTGTAGCCGGAGTTGGTCGGCTGGTCGGTGCTGGACGGGATGGCGAAGGTCTCCAGCGAGGTCCAGGCCGCGTTGAACGGGGCCCAGTCCTGGGTGATCCGGCCGTAGGACGCCTCCAGCCACAGGTAGTAGCTGAACGCCTCGGAGGTGGTCTCGTGACCGTAGTCCGGGGCCTCGACGACCAGCGTCTCCACCGAGTGATAGGGCACCAGCAGGTTGCCCAGCTTGCGGAAGTAGCCGCTGTTCGGGTCCTTGATCTTGTTGTACTGCTTGAGGAACTCCACCTGGTAGTCCGAAGTGGACTTCGACACCTCGGTCACGGTGACCGTGCCGGACGCGTAGCCGGCGGACGTGGCGGTGAAGACCGCGGAACCCAGGTCTCCCCGTTGTCGGCCGAGGTGACCGTGACGTTCTGCGCGGTCTGCCAGTTCGACGGGGTGAACGTCAGGCTGGTCGGCGACGCCGTCAGGTCGGCGCTGCCGGAGGTCCGGGCGATGTTCACGGTCACACTGGCGGTCGGGGCGCTGGCCAGGCTCACACCGAAGGTGGCCGTTGAACCCTGTTTGACGCTGACCGTCGCCGGTGAGGCCACGATCGTCGGGCCGGACAACACCTTCACCGCGACCGGGCTGGACGACGTGGACGCGCCCTTGTCGTCGTACGCCTTGGCGGTGATGGAGTACGTGCCGGCCGGCACGTTGGTCCAGCTGCCGGCGTACGGGGCGGTGGTGTCGGTGGCCAGCAGCGTGTCGCCGGCGTAGAACTCGACCTTGCTGATGGTGCCGTCGCTGTCCGACGCCGTGGCGGCCAACGGAATGGTCGCCGGGGCGTTGTAGGTGTCGGTGGCGCGCGGCGAGGTCAGCGACACCGTCGGGGCCTGGTTCGGGCCGGTGCAGGCGGTGCCGTTGACGGCGAAGTCCGTCGGCGGCCGGTTGGCCGCGCCCTTGCTGCCGTTGAAGCCGAAGGACGTGGACGCACCCGTCGGCAGATTCCCGTTGTAGCTCAGGTTGTTAGCGGTAACTTTGGCGCCGGACTGGGTGATGGTGGCGCTCCAGCCCTGCTGCACCTGCTGGCCGTCCAGGAAGGTCCAGGTCAGCGACCAGCTGGTCAGCGCCGGGCCGTTGTTGGTGAGGGCCACGTTGGCGGTGAAGCCGTTGGACCAGTCGTTGGTGGTATAGACGACCGTGCAGGCCACGGCCGCCGCGTTGGCGTTAACAGTCGGTGTGATCAGGGCGGCGATCAGCGCCGCCACGGCGCCAAGGGCGACCCGCAGTCGTCGACGCATGCGCAGGGATTCCTTTCCGGAATGGGACTCCCGTCCCGGGCGGGTCGGAGGAGGAGGCACCGCCCGGGACGGGAGAGGCTGACTACTGCACCGGCGGGTAGGCGTTGGTGACCAGCTGCGCGAACTGCGCCTGGAACCAGTGCCCGGACAGCGGCGCGTCGGGCAGGGCGCCGGTCAGGTTGCCGCCGTTGGCCTGCTGGCTGCCGTGGAAGGTCGGGTCGCACATCGGATCGGCGCCCTTGCCCTCGTCGTTCGGGATCGACTTGCTGGCCCCGTCCGACTCACCCGGCGGCTTGATCCACACGTAGGCGTCGAAGTGCGGCGCCGGGCTGGCGGTCGGTCGCTGGCCGAGGCCGGCGCCGTCCTGGTTGCACCAGTTGCCACGGGCCAGCCGCCGGTCGATCCGCCCGGAGTTGACGTAGGTGTCCACTGTGGACCCGCTGGCGCCGGTCGGCCGGGCCGAGCCGCCCCAGCCGTTGCGCGAGGTGTCGATCAGCATGCCGATGCTGCTCGGCATACCCGCCGCCACGAACGCGCTGTACATCGCGTTGTCGTAGTGGGACTCGTCGAAGTACGGGTTCCACTGGTAGAAGGTGGCCGACTTGAGCGGCTGCCCGCCGACGTTCAGGCTGGAGTCGGTCAGGTACGGCTCGGTGACCGGCGTGTCGTTGGCGGTGTCGCTGATGAAGCCGTCAACGCTGTTCACGCCGGCCGTGGTGCCCCTGATCGTCTGCGTGATCAGGTTGACCGCCGGCTGCAGGTTGCTGTCCCAGCCCAACCAGGCCGAGTGCGCGATGTCGATGTAGTTGTAGACGTTGCTGATCGCGTGCAGCTTGTTCAGCGCGTACTGCACACCCTGCACGTAGGCGCCGCTGGACTGGGCCTCCGCGCACTTGGCCATCGAGGTGTTGGTGACGAGGTTGGGCAGCGAGTCCGGTTCGACGATGTTCACGATGCGCAGGCTCGCGTACTTCGGGTCGGCCATGATCGCCGCGATCGGGTCGATGTACTGGGACTTGTACTTGCTCAGGCCGTCCTGGCTGACCTGGAGCTCGCCGTTGGAGGCCAGCGCGGCGCAGTCCCGGTTCGGCAGGTCGTAGATCACGAACTGGGCGACGACGGGCGTGCCGCCGGTGGCCTGCGCGAGCGCGGCGTCCAGGTGGGCGCGCAGCCCGCGCTGGGTGTCGGTGCCGGCGATGGCGGCGATCCGGTCCAGCCACACCGCCGTGGAGGTGTTGGCCACCTTGGACATCTTGCTGCCGAGCGTGCCGCCGGCGGTCGCCGCGGCGGCGGTGACCTCGCTCGACCAGTCCGGGTTCACGTAGCCCTTCGCGCCGGCGTAGGGGTTGTCCACGTGGGTCCCGGGCGGCGGCGGGTTGCCGGTCGTGGTGGTCGTCGTGGTCGTTGTCGTGGTGGTGGTCGTCGTGGTGGGTGGCGCGGAACCGGTGCAGGTGGTGCCGTTGAGCGTGAAGGCGGCCGGGACGGCGTTCGTGCCGGAGTAGGAGGCGTTGAAGCCGAAGGTCGCGGACGCACCGGTGGCCAGTGACTTCGCCCAGTCCGGGCCGGCGGCGCTGACGTGCTGGCCGGACTGCGTGACCGTGGCGCTCCAGCCCTGTTGCACCTGCTGGTTGCCGGCGAAGTCCCAGCCGACCGTCCAGCCGTTGGCGATGGCGTCGCCGAGGTTGGTCACGGTGACCGTGCCGGTGAAGCCGGTGCTCCACTGATTGACCGAGTAGTCGACCTTGCAGGCGGTGGCGGCCGAGGCCTCGTTGCCCGTGGCGACCAGGAAGCCCGCGGTCAGTCCGAGGGCGGTGAGCGCGGACAGCCCGCTGATCAGACGGGTGCGACGGGAGCCGGGTGATGCGGTTGCAGGCATGTGCGGAGTACTCCTCGCAGCGTTGGGGGAGTGCTGACCGATCGCTCTGGAAGCGCTTCCAGTCGACGCCGACTGTAACGAGCCAGCAAC
Organism: Kutzneria chonburiensis; assembly: GCF_028622115.1. Lineage (NCBI taxonomy): Bacteria > Bacillati > Actinomycetota > Actinomycetes > Pseudonocardiales > Pseudonocardiaceae > Kutzneria > Kutzneria chonburiensis. Next base: position 1,983,421 of record NZ_CP097263.1, on the reverse strand, counting down.
CCGACCGGAAGGGTTCGCGTTCACATTCACCACACATGGCCCGGTCTGCGGTCATTCGCCGGATGTGTTTTACCCCGCTCGGCCCAGAATTGTTTACAGCGAGTTCCACCGGAGTTACTCTCCTGGCACTCTGGAAGCGCTCCCAGTCGGTGTAACCCTGCCTTCGAGGAGCGACAATGCGATTGGGCACCTTCGCCGCACCCCTGCTCGCCGCGACCTTCGCCCTGGTCGGCCTGGCCGGGCCGAGCGCGCCGGCCGCCGCCGACGGCACGCTCGCCTGCCGCGTCGACTACACCGTCAACGACTGGGGCACCGGCTTCACCGCCTCGGTCACCATCGGCAATCTCGGCGCCGCGCCACTGTCCGGCTGGCGGCTGACCTACTCGTACGCCGGCAACCAGACCCTCCAGCAGGGCTGGAACGGCACGTGGTCGCAGTCCGGCAAGACAGTCAGCGTGGCCAACCAGCCGTGGAACGCGACCGTGCCGCCGAGCGGCTCGGTCACCGCGGGCGCGAACTTCAGTTACAGCGGCAGCAACGACAAACCGACCGACTTCGCCGTCAACGGCAGTCCCTGCAACGGAACCACTCCTCCCCCGCCGCCTCCCCCGCCCGGCGGACCCGCACCCGCGCTGCGGGTGTCCGGCAACCACTTCGTGGACGCCGACGGGAAAACGGTGACGCTGCACGGGGTCAACCGGTCCGGCGCGGAGTTCGCGTGCGTGCAGGGCAACGGCATCTTCGACGGCCCGGTGGACGCGACGTCCGTCGCGGCCATCAAGAGCTGGCACGTCAACGCCGTCCGGGTGCCGCTCAACGAGGACTGCTGGCTGGCGCTGTCCGACGTGAAGCCGCAGTACGCCGGCACGACCTACCAGAACGCGATCAAGGACTACGTGAACCTGTTGCACCAGAACGGGATCGTCGCGATCGTCGAGCTGCACTGGACGCACGGCCAGTACACCGGCAACTCCGCCGGCTGCTCGGACGTCAACGCCACCTGCCAGAAGCCCATGCCGGACGCGCAGTACGCGCCGACGTTCTGGAGCCAGGTCGCGGCGGCCTTCAAGGGCGACGACTCGACCGTGTTCGACCTGTTCAACGAGCCGTATCCGGACCGCGCCACGGCCAACGGCTGGGCCTGCCTGCGCGACGGCGGCACCTGCGCCGGCATCCCGTACCAGGTGGCCGGAACGCAGTCGCTGGTCAGCGCCGTGCGATCGGCCGGCGCGGACAACGTGATCATGGTGGGCGGCCTGGCGTACGCCAACGACCTGTCGCAGTGGCTGACCTACGAGCCGACCGATCCACTGCACAACCTGGCCGCGTCCTGGCACTCGTACAACTTCAACACGTGCTCGTCGTCGTCCTGCTGGGACAGCCAGATCGCGCCGGTGGCGGCCAAGGTGCCGCTGGTGGCCGGCGAGATCGGCGAGAACGACTGCGGACACTCCTATGTGGACGGCCTGATGTCGTGGCTGGACCAGCACGCCGCCTCCTACCTGGCGTGGACCTGGAACACCTGGGACTGCTCGAGCGGGCCGTCGCTGATCACCTCGTACGACGGCACGCCGACGGCGTTCGGTGCGGGTGTTCGCGCTCACTTCTCTTCGTTCTGACCGAAAACCGGCCCCGACCGTGGTCGGGGCCGGCGTTCGGTCAGGCGCAGCGAGTTCCGTTCAGGGTGAAGTCGCCGGGTGCGGAGGTGTTGCCGGTATGAGTGGCCTGGAAGCCGAACGAGACCGACGCGCCGGGGGCGACGGATCCGTTGTAGCCCACGTTCTTCGCGGCCACCTGGCCGCTGGCCGGCGTGATCGAGGCGTTCCACGCCGAGGTGACGGTCTGCCCGCCGGCCAGGGTGAAGGCCAGCGACCAGCCGTTGATCGGCGCGGTGCCGGTGTTGGTGATCGTGATGCTCTCGGTGAGGCCGGTGTTCCAGGCGTTCACCGAGTCCGTGACCGCGCAGGTGGAATTCGGCGGTGGAGGCGGTGTGGTGGTGGTCGTCGTGGTCGAGCCGCCGAGCGCCGTGGCCGTCGAGTTGTAGGCCGGTTTGGGCTGGTAGTTGTTGTCGTACATGGTGGCAGCGCCCTGGCCCGGGAAGGTGCCCGGAATCCACGAGTCGGCATCGCCGACGCCCCACTGGGACACGCCGACGCAGCGGCTGACCGCGAGGCAGTTGTTCACCACCGTGGCGTAGTCGGTGGCCTGCTGGGCCAGCGTGGAGCTGTTGGCCGGCAACTGGATCCGGTCGTCCAGCTCGGTGATGGCGACGTCGAGGCCCAGCGCGGTGAAGCGCTGCATGTTGGCCCGCATGCTGGACGGCACCTGGCCGACGATGAAGTGGCTCTCCAGTCCGACGCCGTCGATCGGCACGCCCTGCGACTTCAGCTGCGACACGAGCCGGTACATGCCGTCGCTCTTGGCGTTCTGACCCTCGATGTTGTAGTCGTTCAGGTACAGCTTGGCATTCGGGTCGGCGGCGTGCGCGGTGCGCAGCGCGTCGGCCAGATAGCCGCTGCCCATGGCGTTGTAGAAGGCGTCCTGGCGCAGGCTGCCGTCCTCGTTGAACGGCTCGTTGACCACGTCCCAGGCGTAGAGCTTGCCCTTGTAGTGGGTGGCCTCGGTGGTGATGTGCGCTTCCATCGCCGCCTGCACCTGGTTGCTCGGCAGGCCGTTGACCCAGCCCGGCAACTGGCTGTGCCACACCAGGTTGTGCCCGCGCACCCGCATGTCGTGCGACTGCGCAAAGGACACGATGGCGTCGCCCGGCCCGAAGTTGTAGCTGCCGTTGGACGGTTCGGTGGTGTCCCACTTCATCTCGTTGCCCGGCGTCACCATGTCGAACTGGGCGCCGGCCACCGCGGTCAGGGTGGAGTTGCTCAGGTTGGACTGGGTGAGCGCGGTGCCGAAGTAGATTCCCTTGGCCTCGGCCAGGGTTTTCAGGCCGGTGCCGGCCGCGCCGGCCTGACTGGTGACGGCGGCGAGCAGCAGCCCGCCGACAGCCAGCGTGGCCGCGGCGGCGAGCGCCGTGGTGGTTCTGGGCACAATGGTCCCCTCTTGCGTGGCGGGATGGCGTGGTTACGGTGCGACGGCGCGGCCGGTCTGCGGCGAGATCCGCCCGGCGCACAGTCCACGGCCGGCGAGTCCCCGCGCGATACGGGGAATCGCGGCCAGGGTGTTGGCCGGCCACTCGTGCATCAGGATGACCTGGCCGTTGGTGAGCCGGGCATTGGCCTGCACGATCGCGTCGACGCTCGCGCCGTTCCAGTCCTGCGAGTCGACGTCCCAGATGACCTGTGTCAGGCCGTGGTTGGCCTCGACGGTCCGCAGCGTCGCGTTGGTTTCCCCGTACGGCGGGCGGAACAGGGACGGCGTGCCGCCGCCGGCGGCGGCGATCGCCTGCTGGGTCCGGGTGATCTCGCTGTCCATCTGCGCCTGGCTCAGCTGCGTCATGTGCGGGTGGGTGTAGCTGTGGTTGCCGATCCACATGCCGGCCGCGGCCTCGGCCCGTACCTGCGCCGGATACGCGGCGGCGTACTGGCCCTCGTTGAACACCGTTGCCCGCAAACCGTTCTGCCGCAGGGCATTGAGGAGGGCCGGGGTATGCGCGTCGGACGGACCGTCGTCGAAGGTCAGCCCGACATAGCCGTTGCAGGGCGCGGCGTCCGCGACGCCCGGGGTGAGCACGGCGGCGGTCAGGGCCGCCGCAAGCAGCAGGAAGTCCTTCGCATGGCTCAGCTCACCGTGATGGAGGAGCTGCCGCTGCTCTGGTAGCCCTCGGTGGCGAGGATCATGTAGTAGCGGAAGCTACCCAGGTTCATGCCGTTGCGGGCCCACGCGTCGAAGTGGTTGCCGGTGGTGATCGTGCCGCCGGTGCGGCGGCTCTGCCGGACGCTCCAGTACTGGTTGAACGTGCGCGTGCCCTCGACCGAGGGGGCGTTGTACCGGGTCGTCTCGTAGATGTCGTAGGTGCCGCCGTCGCTGCTGACCGTGCCCTTGTGCGTGCCGGTCGGCCGGTAGGAGCCCCAGTTGTCGACGATGTAGTACTCGACCAGCGGGTTGGACGTCCAGCCGTAGAGCGACAGGTAGGAGTTGCCGGACGGGGAGAAGCTGCCCGAGTAGTTCACGGTGCGCCGGCCGCCGTTGCTCCAGCCCTTGCCGGCGACGAAGTTGTTGCAGTTGGTCCACTGTGTGCGGTAACTGCCGCCGGACGACAGGGTCATCGCGACCGAGCCGCCGCCTGCGGTCCAGAACGAGTAGTAGTACCCGTTGTTGGTGCCGGTCTGGTTGGTCGTGATCGTGGTGTCCGCGTGCGCCGTGGCCGGCAGGGCCAGCGCGGAGGCGGCGAGCAGCGCCCCGGAGGTGAGCAGACCTCGGCGCGTGATCGGAAACGGGGGGATGTGGTCCATGGGCGATGGTCCTCCTCGATGAGGAAACCGTGTGGTGTCGAGCAGTGTCGACCTGGTCACGACCCGTGGGCAACAACTTTCGTTGTTATTTCGGGAATCCCGCACCATGTCCACAATGGACCTTCGACCGGTGGCGCGGTCCGGCCACCGCGGTCGCGGACATCGAAAGTTTCGACGCCGTCAGCGGACCGCCGTTGTACTGTTGCGGACGACCAGCGTGGTGGCCAGGTCCACCCGGGTGACGGCCGGCCGCTGGCCCCGGCCGAGGTCGAGCGCGAGCTGGGTGGCGGTCTCGGCCATCGCCACCAGCGGCTGACGCACGGTGGTCAGCGGCGGGCCGACCCAGCGGGCCAGCGGCAGGTCGTCGAAGCCGACCACGCTGAGCTCGTCGGGGATGCGAAGGCCCAGCTCACGGGCGGCCTCGTAGATGCCGAGGGCCTGCAGGTCGTTGCCGGCGAAGACCGCGGTCGGCCGGTCGGGCAGGGTCAGCAGCTCCCGGCCGACCGTGTAGCCGGACTCGTGGTGGAAGGTGCCCTCCCGCACCAGCGCCGGGTCGACGCCGATGCCGGCGGTCTCCAGCGCGGTGCGGTAGCCGTCGACCCGCGCGCGGCTGCACATCATCCGGAACGGCCCACCGAGCATGGCGATCCGCCGGTGGCCCAGCTCGACCAGGTGCCGGGTGGCGGTCAGGCCGCCGAGCCAGTTGTTGGCGCCGACCGCGGGCACGCCGTCGGCCGGGTCACCGGCCGGGTCCAGCACCACGAACGGGATGTCCCGGCTGGTCAGCTGGGCCCGCTGGACCTGGTCCAGGCCGGACAGCACCAGCACCACGCCGCTGGGGCGGCGGGCCAGCACCCCGTCCACCCAGGTCTGGCCCGGGGTGAGCCGGCCGGCCGACTCGGACAGCACGATGCTCATGTCCTCGCGGCGGGCCACGTTCTCCACGCCCCGGATGACCTCCATCGCCCACGCGCTGTCCAGCTCGTGGAAGACCAGGTCGAGCAGCTTGGACGGGCGCGCGCCGCCGCGCTTGCGCCGGTAGCCGTGGTCCCGCAGCAGTTCCTCGACCCGGGCCCGGGTGCCGGGGGCGACGTCGGCCCGGCCATTGAGGACCTTCGAAACTGTCGGAACGCTGACGCCGGCCGTCGCGGCGATCTCGGCCAGCGTCGGGATGCCGGCCGGCGTGGTCGAAACTCCGTCCGCGGTCACGGCTTGCTCGGCACCCATGGCTTCGGATGGTAAGCCATCGGCGGCCGGAACGGTCCCCCTTGACGCGATGCGGCGACCGCCCTAGTTTCGAGGCTGTCACCGAATCTTTCGGATCTCCCGCTGCCCGCCCTGCCGGGGAGGACGCGATGGCACCGTTGGGACGACGAGGATTTCTCGGCATGGCAGGAGCCCTTGCCGCGGGGCAGTACCTGTCGTCCCGCGGCGGCCCGGAAGACTTTCCGTTGGTGGCCAACGGAAAGGCCACGCCACTGGTGGTCAGCTCCGCTGACCACCCCGGTGTCGTGCGCGCGGCCCGTGACCTCCAGGCCGATATCGAGCGGGTCACCGGCGTCCGCCCGGGACTGTACGTCGACCATGTGCCGGCGGTCGCCGAAGTCGTGCTGATCGGCTCGTTGGACGCGAGCCCGTTGGTGCGGGCCGTCGGTCTGGACACGACCGGGATCGCCGGCCGGTGGGAGACTTCGCTGACCGAGACCGTGACCCGGTCCGCGCAGCGCGCGCTGGTGGTGACCGGCAGCGATCAGCGCGGCACGATCTACGGCATCTACGAGATCTCCCGGCAGATCGGTGTCTCGCCGTGGTACTGGTGGGACGATGTGCCGCCGCTGCACCGTCACGAGCTGCACGTGCGGCCCGGCCGGCACAGCCTCGGCCCGCCGGCGGTCAAATACCGAGGATTGTTCATCAACGACGAGAATCCGGCGCTGGGCACGTGGGCGCCGGCCTTCTTCGGGCCGGGACTCGCGCCCGGCCATCCCGGCGGCTTCAACCACGGCTTCTACGAGAAGGTCTTCGAGACCATGCTGCGGCTGCGGGCGAACTACCTGTGGCCGGCAGTGTGGGGGCGGGCCTTCGCCGAGGACGATCCGCTCAACCACGCCACGGCCAAGCGGTACGGGATCGTCATGGGGACCTCGCACGAAGCGCCGATGATGCGGGGCATAGAGGAGTGGAACCGGCACGCCGTCCCGGCCGTCCGCGGCCCGGACGGCACGATCACCACGCCGGGGCACGATCCGTATGGCGGCACGGGCGAGTGGAGCTTCCGGCACAACGCCGACGCGCTCCGGGCGTACTGGGCCGACGGCATCCGCCGCATGGTGACCCAGGACTTCGAGGGCGTGGTGACCGTCGGCATGCGCGGCACCGGCGACACCCGGCTGCCCGACGGTGACAGCATCGACCTGATGCGCGACATCCTGGCCGCCGAGCGGAAGATCCTGGCCGACGTCACCGGGCGCGACCCGGCGACGGTCCCCCAGGTGTGGACGCTCTACACCGAAGTGATGCGGTACTGGGTCGAGGGCCTGCGGCCGGCCGACGACGTCACGGTCGTCTTTCCCGACGACAACTGGGGAAACCTGCGCAAGCTGCCTGACCCGGGCCTGCCGTCACGGTCCGGCGGGTACGGCCTGTACTACCACTTCGACTTCGTCGGGTCGGGCCGCTGCTACAAGTGGAACGACACCAGTGTTATCGCTAACACCTGGGAGCAGCTCAACCAGGCCTACGAGTACGGGATCAGGCGGCTGTGGGTGGCCAACGTCGGCGACCTGAAGGGCAACGAGCTGCCGTTGCAGTTCTTCCTGGACTACGCCTGGAATCCGACCGCGCTGCCGCTGTCGGAACTGTCCACCTGGGAACGTGGGTACGCCGGACAGAACCTCGGCGCCGGAGTCGCCGACGAGCTCGGTGACCTGCTGCACGACTACGGCCGGCTGCAAGCGCTGCGCAAACCCGAGTTGCTCAACCGGCGCATCAGTGTCGCCCCGGGCAAGGATCCCTCGACCGATCCGACGGCCATCGTCTACGACGACCAGGCCAGCCCGTACAGCCTGGTCGACTACGGCGAGCTGGACCGGGTCACCGATCAGTGGCACCAGCTGGCCGTGCGAGCCGAACAGATCGGCGACCGGCTGCCGGCCGCGTCGCGGGACCCGTACTTCGAACTGGTGCAGTACGAGGTGTCCTCGATGGCCAACCTCCACGCACTGCGCCGGGCCGAGTTCACCAACCTCCTGTACGCCGAGCAGGGCCGGGCGGCAGCCAACGACCTGGCCGACGAGGCCGAGGCCCGGTTCGCCCAGGACCTCGCCCTGGCCGACCGCTTCAACACCGAGATCGCCGGCGGGAAGTGGCGTGGCTTCCAGACGCAGCCGCACATCGACTACGGCGACGTCGCCCGCTACGGGCCGGACGCCGGCTGGCAGCAGCCGCAGGTCGACAACGCCGCCATTCCCGATGTGCTGTTCCCGGCTGTCCGCCGCATCCCGCTGGCCGAGGACGGCGTGCTGGGAGTGGCTATCGACGGCTCCGCGCTGTCCTGGCCGGGTGCGTCCGAGACCGCCATGCTGCCGGAGTTCAGCCCGTTCCAGAGCCAGCCGGCGCAGTACATCGACGTGTTCAACCGTGGCGCCAAGCGGTTCACCTATCGCGTGTGGACCGATACGCCGTGGCTTGTGGCCGATCGCCCGGCCGGCGTCGTGGACCGGCAGACCCGGGTGACGTTCCACGTCGACTGGCGACGGGCCCCGATCGGCACGACCACGGTGCCGGTGGTCATCACCGGCGCGGGCGAGAGCGTGACCGTCCGGGCCGTGGTCGCCCACCGGGAGCTACCGCCCACCTGGGGACACGGCTTCGTCGAAGCCAATGGATACGTGTCCGTCAACGCCGATGATGTTAGCGCGAACATTGCTGCGCACGGTGTGACCTGGCAACGCATTCCGGACATCGGTCGCCACGGAGCCGGCATGAAGCCGTTCCCGGTCACCGCCACGAGCCAGCCCGCCGGCACCGGCCCGCGCCTTGAATACCGGATGTCGCTGTTCACCACCGGCGTCGTCACCGTCTGGGCCTATCTCTCACCCCGCAACGACGTCCTGCCCACACCCGGGCTCCGCTACGCCGTCGCCTTCGACGACCAGGCGCCGCAGGTGGTCGACGTGATCGCGGCGACGGGGTCGGACAGCACCGCGCTGAACCGGCAGTGGGAGCGCAACACCTCCGACAACATCAACCTGACGCGGACCCGGCACACCATCGGCACGCCGGGACCGCACACGCTGAAGTTCTGGATGGTCGATCCCACGGTCATCGTGCAGAAGCTGGTGGTCGACACCGGCGGCCTCCGGCCGAGCTACCTCGGGCCGCCGGCGAGCGTCCAGCGGTGAATCAGCCGAGTCGGAACGCGGCCAGGCGGAAGTCCCCGTGCAGCACCAGCTGGAGGTCGTGGACGCCGTCCAACCGCGCCGGCAGGTCGGTCCCGACGGTGGTCCAGGCGTAGCGATCACCGGTCACCGGCACGGTGATCTCGCCCAGCCGCTGACCACCGACGCGAATCTCCAGCCGGGCCGGGCCGTCGACTTCCCGGGCAACCTCGACGTCAACGCTGGTGGCGCCCGACAGGTCCACGGCACGGAACCACAGGTGCGCAGGCGTGGACGGCCACGACGAGGCGACGGCGTAGCCGGCGGTCCGGGTGGCGTCGACGAGCGTGACGTTGGCGTAGTCGTCGAAGTCGACCGCACCGGTGCGGCGATCGAGCACGACCCTTGCGGCAGGCGGCGGTCCCGTCACCGTCAATGGGGCTGACAACGCGATGTACTCGGCGGACCGGGCGATCAGCACCTCGTACTCGCCAGGATCGACGGTGAAGGCGTTCGTGCCGACGTCCCAGTGGGCGAGCTCTTCGGCTGGCAGCTGGAAGGTGACCTCACGGCGCTCCCCCACGTCCAGCCGAACCTTGGTGAAACCGGCCAGCCGCAGGCGGGGCGCCTCGTAGCGCGGGTGTATCGGCCGGACATAGAGCTGGACGACTTCGGCCCCGGGCCTCGGTCCTGTGTTCGCCAACATCACCGACACGTCAACAGATCCGTCCTCAGCCACCGCGGCACTGGACAACCGCAGGTCGCTGTAGGCGAAGTCGGTGTAGGACAGGCCATGGCCGAACGGGTACAGCGGCATCGTGCGGTGATACTGGTAGGTCCAGCCGGCCTTGATGATGTCGTAGTCGAGCGGATGCGGCAGCGTGTCGTCACGCCGGTACCAGGTCTGCGGCAACCGGCCCGCCGGCTCGGCGTCGCCCAGCAGCACGGCGGCCAGCGCGTTGCCGGATTCCTGCCCGCCGTGGGAGGTCCACACCACGGCGGGCAGGTGTTCGTCGGCCCAGTCGAGGGCGTAGGGAAAGCTGCTCATCACGACCAGCGCCGTCTGCGGCCGGACCGCGGCGACCGCGCGCAGCAAGGATTCCTGCCCGTCCGGCAGGGCGATGTTCGCCCGGTCCTCGGTCTCACGGCCGTTGATCATCGGGTGGTTGCCGAGCACGACGATCGCGACGTCGGCCGCCTTGGCCGCGGCCACTGCCACCGCCGTGCCGTCGCGCAGCACGTCACGATGCCAACGCTCGGCGTTGACCGGCGACTCCGCGGTGACGGTGACAAGGCCGTCGTCCGGATCGACGACGGCGTACCGTCCGGTGTGGACACTGCGCAGCAGCACGAAGCCGCCATCGGCCTCCAGCCGGAAGGTCTCGCGAACCTCCCAGCTCTTCAACAACTCCTTGTCGGCGACGAGGGTGTTGTCCTCCTGGAGACTCAGGTAGCGGCCGTTGTCGACCGACCGCAGCGTCACGGCGCCGCCGCCCCAGTCGACGACGTCAAAGGAACCGAGCGGTTCGCTGGTCGAGCTCGACCGCAAGGCGATGCGATCGGAGCCCTCCACCCACGACACGTCGCCAAGGCGTTCGGCCAGCCCGGCCGCGACCGTGACCTGGTACGGCATCGTGCCGCTGTACCAGTCCTCGCACAGCATGTCGGCCAGCGGCCCGATCACGGCAACCCGAAGGCCATCAGACAACGGCAACAGACCGTCGTTGCGCAGCAGCACAACGGACTCCGTCGCGGCGCGCAGCGCGAGTCCACGGTGCCCGGCGCAGTTGATCACCTCCGGGCCGATGGCCGCGTACGGGTCGAGATCAGCGTCGAACTCGCCGAGCCGGAACCGGACCAGCAGCTGCCGCCGCACGGCACGGTCCACATCGGACTGAGCGATCAGCCCGCGCGCCAACGCATCACGCAACCGTCCGATCGGGACATCGCCGTCCTGACCGTGGTCGGTGAAATTGTCGATGCCCGCTTTCAGCGCCGCGGCATGGGATTCGGCGTGATCGTCGAAATAGTGCTCCGGGTCGACCAGGTTCGACGGCGCTTCGGCGTCGCTGACCACGAACAGCTCGTCGTCGGTCCAGCGCCGCAGCTCGGTCTCGATGAGCGGGCTGACGTGGCAGGGATGCCCGTTGACGAGGTTGTACGCGGCCATCGCGCCGGTGACCGCACCCGAGGCGACGACCGGACGGAACGCGGCCAGGTCGTACTCCTGCAACACCCGCGGCCGCACGCTGGACGACGTGGTGCAGCGGTCGTTCTCGTTGTTGTAGGCCAGAAAGTGCTTGAGCACCGTGGCCGTCCGCAGGAACCGCGGATCGTCGCCGGTGAGCCCGCGACAGTACGCGATCGCCAGCCGGGCGGTGTGCACCGGGTCCTCGGAGTAGCCCTCCTCGTTGCGCCCCCACCGCGGGTCGCGCAGCAGGTTCACCACCGGGGCCCAGGCCTGCAGGCTGATCGCGCCGTCGCCGACCAGCGGCTGCCGGTGGTAGTGGAAGGCCCGCAGCTCCGTCGACACGGCCTCGGCAACGCGGTGCACCAGCTCGTCGTCCCAGGTCGCCCCGAGCCCCACCGCCTGCGGGAAGACGGTGGCCGGGCCGAGCCAGGAAACCCCGTGCAGGGCTTCGGATCCGGTGCGGAACGCGGCGAGGCCGAGGCGCGGCACGGCCGGCGAGTACTGGTGCAGCATGGCGAGCCGCTCGTCCGGCGTCAGCCGGTGCAGCAGGTCGTCGATGCGCTTGTCCAGATCCAGCCTGGGGTCGCGGAAGGGCGGCCGCTCGATGGCGGCGTCGGGCAGCGAACTCACGTGGGGAACCCCTCGGGCAGCGGCAGAAGGTGGAGCGCTTCGACCGTCGCATGCGGCCCTGGTGCTGTCAACGAGCCCGGTCAGTGCGGTTTCCGGACTCATCGAAACGCTTGTCGAAGAAGAAAACGGCCCGCTACGGTCGGCGTCAATTCAAGCGCTTCGACACTTCACCGGAGAAGGGCCGCCGCTGCCATGAACGAGTTGAACCGCAGACGTTTCCTCGGTACCGCCGCGTCCATCGCCGGCGCCGTCGCGGCGGCCCCGCTGCTGTCCGCGTGCAGCGGCGGCACGGCCGCCTCGACCGGCACGAACAGCGCGGCCGGCCTCAAGGACGCGCTGCCGGCCTACGTGCCCAGCACCGCGGTCAAGCCGGACATCGCCTCGGTCGCCGGCGGGCCGGACATGATGACCGACCCCGGGTTCCTCAGCTACCCGGCCACTCCGGTCGCCACCGTGTCCGGCAAGCCGGGCAAGGGCGGCAGCTACACCGCGGTCACGCCGCTGTGGGGAACGGTGCCGGCCGCCGACAACTCGTTCTACCAGGCCATGAACGCGGCGCTCGGCCTCACCCTGACGATGAAGCCGGCCGACGGCACCAACTACAACACGATCGTGCCGACGATGACGGCGGCCAGGAAGCTGCCCGACTGGATCCAGTTGCCGGCCTGGTGGAATCCCAACTTCAACGTCGGCGAGCTGGCCGGCACGCAGCTGGCCGACCTGACCCCGTACCTGGCCGGCGACAAGATCAAGAAGTACCCGAACCTGGCCGCCGTCCCCACCGCCGCGTGGCGGGCCGGCGCCTGGGGCGACAAGCTCTACGGCATTCCCTCGTACTCCAGCGGCTTCTCGGTCATCGGCGCGCTCTTCTACCGCCGTGACATCTTCGACGCCCGTGGCATCACCGCCGACCAGGTGAAGTCCGCCGAGGACCTGATGAACCTGGGCAAGGAGCTGACCGACGCCAAGCGCAACGTGTGGGCCTTCGGCGACGTGTGGACCTACCTGTTCCCGTCATGGGACCTGCCGCTCAAGTGGACCGTCCAGGACGGCAAGCTGGTGCACAAGTACGAGCTGCCGCAGTTCCTCGACGCCATGCAGTGGCACTACCAGCTGGCCAACTCGGGCTACCTGCACCCGGACGCGATCTCCAACAGCAACGCCGGCGGCAACACCCGCTTCTACGCCGGCCAGATCCTGGTCAAGGGCGACGGCACCGGCGCGTGGAACCTCGGCGACCACCAGTCCGGCACCGCGGCGACCCCGAGCTACCGGCGCGGCGCGCTCAACGCCCTGTCGGCCGACGGCAAGTCCACGCCCCGGCAGTGGGCCGACGCATCGGCCCGCGCGCTCAGCTACCTCAACGCCAATCTCAAGCCCGAGCAGATCGAGGAGCTGCTGGCCGTCGCCAACTACCTGGCCGCGCCCTACGGCACGGCCGAGTACACCATGGTCAACTTCGGGGTCGAGGGCGTGCACTTCAACCGCCAGAACGGGGTGCCGACCGCCACCGACGACGGCAAGAAGTACGTGCAGGCCACCACCTACCCGTTCCTGGCCTCGCCGTCCTCGGTGATCAGCAACCCCGGCGCCGACGTGGTCACCAAGGACTACACCGCCTGGCAGGCGGCCAACGTGAAGGCGCTGGCCAAGCCGGTGTTCTGGAGCATGAACATCAGCATGCCGCAGTGGGCCGCGACGGCCGACGCCGCGCAGGCCGTGGAGGACACCATCAAGGACTGCTACCACGGCAAGAAGAAGGTCTCCGACGTGCAGGCGGCCATCGCCAGCTGGAAGTCCGGCGGCGGCGACCGGCTCAAGCAGTGGATGACCGACAACGTGCTGAACAAGTACGGCACCGGCCAATGACCAACCCGCGACTCAGTTGGCGGGTCCGGCTGCGGCGGGACCGGGCGCTGCTGCTGATGGTCGTGCCCGCGGTCGTCCTGCTGGTGGTCTTCAACTACGCGCCGCTGTTCGGCCTGGTCACCGCGTTCCAGGAGTACGACCCGCTGGTCGGCGTGTGGCACAGCGACTGGGTCGGCCTCGACCAGTTCCGGGCGCTGTTCGGCGACCCGCTGTTCTGGCAGGCGCTGGGCAACACGCTCTACCTCAGCTTCGTGCAGCTGGTGCTGTTCTTCCCGATTCCCATCGCGCTGGCCCTGCTGCTCAACTCGGTGCTGTCCGAGCGGCTGCGCAACTTCATCCAGTCCATCGTCTACCTGCCGCACTTCTTCTCGTGGGTGCTGGCCATCACGATCTTCCAGCAGATGCTCGGCGGCGCCGGCGTGCTCAACCAGTTCCTGCGCACGCACGACATCGGCACCTGGGACATCATGACCAACCCCAGCACGTTCGCGCTGCTGGTGACCTCACAGGCGGTGTGGAAGGAGGCCGGCTGGAGCATCATCGTGTTCCTGGCCGCGCTGGCCGCCATCAACACCGACCTGTACGAGGCGGCCGCGGCGGACGGGGCCGGCCGGTTCCGGCGGATGTGGCACATCACCCTGCCCGGCCTGCGCGGCGTGATCATGCTGATGCTGGTGCTGCGCCTGGGCAACGCGTTGTCCGTCGGCTTCGAGCAGTTCCTCATCCAGCGCGACGCGGTCGGCCACGACGCGGCCGACGTGCTCGACACGTTCTCCTTCTACTACGGCATCACCACCAACAACTACAGCTACGGCGCGGCGGCCGGGCTGTTCAAGAGCGTCATCTCGCTGGTGCTCATCTGGGGCGCCAACCGGCTGGCGCACGCCTTCGGCGAGGACGGGTTGTACCGCAGATGACACTGACGATCGAACGACCCGTCACGGCCGCTTCGCGGGTGGACAGGCGGGCGCCGTGGGAGGAACCGCCGACGACGGTCGGCCAGGCTGCCAAGGGACTCACCCTCGGCGGGGTGCTGGCCGTGGTCCTGGTGCCGCTGTGGATCATCGTGGTCACCAGCCTGTCGACGCCGGCCGCCATCAACCGCGCCGGCGGCCTGGTGATCTGGCCGGAAGGCCTGACGCTGGAGCCGTACCGTGAGATGCTCAGCGACCCGACCGTACGGACAGCGCTGCTGGTCAGCCTGGGCATCACCCTGGTCGGCACGGTGGTGTCCATGGTGGTCTCGGTGCTGTGCGCCTACGGCCTGTCCCGGCCCCGTTCGCTCGGCCACCGGGTCATCCTGATCACGCTGATCGTCACCATGTTCCTCAGCGGCGGCCTGATCCCCACCTTTCTGGTGGTGACCGACCTCGGCGGCTACGGCCAGTGGTGGTCGCTGATCCTGCCCAGCGCCGTCTCGGTGTTCAACATCCTGGTGCTGCGGTCGTTCTACTCGAACACGTCGTCCGAGTTGATCGACGCGGCCCGGATGGACGGCGCGGGCGAGTGGCGGATCCTGTGGTCGATCGTGCTGCCGACATCCCGCGCGGTGACCGCGGTGATCGCGCTGTTCTACGCCGTCGGCTACTGGAACGCGTTCTTCAACGTGATGCTGTACCTGCCGACCGACAGTCAGAAATGGCCGCTCCAGTACGTGCTGCTGACCTTCGTCAACCGCGGCAACGGCATGCCCGGCTCGGTCAACTCCGGCTTCGGCACCGGCCAGGTCCAGACCGCCCCGCTGTCGCTCCAGATGGCCGTGGTGGTATTGACCCTGGTGCCGCTGCTGATCGTGTACCCGTTCATGCAGAAGCACTTCCGCACCGGTGTGCTCACCGGCGCGATCAAGGGCTGACCCGAGGAGCATCGATGGTGACACTCAACGATGTGGCCAAGCACGCGGGCGTCTCGGCCAGCACGGTCAGCTACGTGCTCAGCGGCAAGCGGTCCATCTCCGAGCAGACCCGCCGCCGGGTCGAGCAGTCGGTGGTGGAGCTGGGCTACCACCCCAACGCCGGGGCAAGGGCGCTGGCCGCGCGGCGCTCCCACATCATCGCGCTGGTGGTGCCGCTGCGGGCCGACGTCTACGTGCCGATCATGATGGAAATCGCCATCTCGGTGACCATGGCCGCCCGCCAGCACGGCTACGACGTCCTGCTGATCACCAACGACGAGGGTGTGGACGGCGTGCGTAGGGTCGCGGCCAGCGGCCTGGCCGACGGCGTGATCCTGATGGACGTCGAACTGGACGACGAGCGCATTCCCGCGTTACGGGCGCAGGGCACACAGGCCGCGTTGATCGGCCTGCCGGACAACCCGGCCGGTGTGTCCTGTGTGGACCATGACTTCGCCGCCGCCGGGGCGTTGTGCGCTGATCACCTGGCCGACCTCGGGCACCGTGAGATCGCGTTCATCGGCTACGGCTCCGGTGTGTACCACCGGCATGCGGGTTATGCCGAGCGCACCCTCGCCGGCTTTCGTGCCCGCGCCGAACTCCGTGGGCTTCGGTTCTTGCATCGGCCGTGCGAGGGGACGTACGAGAGCACTGCGGGAACCTTGGCCCGCATCCTGGCCGACCGGCCCGACACCACGGGTTTCGTGGTGCAGAACGAGGGCGCGATCGGTCCGTTGCTGAACCTGTTGCGGGGCCTCGGTCGTACAGTGCCGGAGGACGCCTCCGTGGTGGCGCTGTGCCCGGAGCAGCTGGCCGAGCAGTACTCCCCGCGGCTGACCGCCGTGACCGGCCCGACCAAGCAACTCGGCCGCGTGGCCGTCGAGCAGGTGATGGGCCGGATCGTCGCGGCCGGTCGCGGCGGTCGGCCCACCGATGAGCTCGTGCTGCTCGATCCCGTCCTGACCGTCCGCGAGAGCACCGGCCCCGCCCCGCGCTAGCCGGTCACCCACACCAGACCATGCCCACGGCATGGTCCGGTTCAGCGCGCCCGAACAAGGAGCACTCCCATGCACTTCCGTGACCTCGGCGACGCCCTCGAGTGGCGGGCCCACGGCGAGACTCTGCGCATCGAGCCGTGGGGACCGGACGCCCTCCGGGTCCGGGTCACGTACGGTGGTCCGCTCGTCGACGTGCCCGGCGCGCTGCTCGATTCGCCGCCACCCGGCAGCAAGGCGCAGATCACGGTCAACGAGCACTATGCCACCCTGATCAACGGCGGTATCGCCGTGTGCATCGACGCCGGCACCGAGGGCCGGCTCACGCCCGATCTGCCGGCGGCGGCCGGGCGGTTGACCTTCCTGCGTACCGAGGACGGCAGCGAGCTCCTCGCCGAGCAGCCGGCCCATTTCTGGTGGCCGGGGCCACGTCTGGCCACCGCCACCGGCAACGGCTATCACCGGCTCGAACAACGGTTCCGTGCCTATCCCGGCGAGCGGCTGTACGGGCTCGGCCAGCGCACGCACGGTCTGCTCGACCAGAAGGGCGCGGTCGTCGACCTGGTGCAGCGCAACGGTGAAGTGACCATCCCGCTGCTGATCTCCAACCGTGGCTACGGATTGCTGTGGAACTCCCCCGCGATCGGTCGCGTCGAGCTGGCCGAGACCGGCACCCGGTGGGTCGCTGACAGTGCCCGGCAGATCGACTACTGGATCACCGCCGGCCAGCCGGCCTCCGTCCTGCGCCGCTACGCCGACGCCACCGGTCACGCCCCCGAGCTTCCCGAGTGGGCGGCCGGGTTCTGGCAGTGCAAGCTGCGCTACCGCACCCAGGAGGAGCTGCTCGAAGTCGCCCGCGAGTACAAGCGGCGTGGGCTGCCGCTGTCGGTGATCGTCAGCGACTTCTTCCACTGGACGCATCTGGGCGAGTGGCGGTTCGACCCGGCCGAGTGGCCCGATCCGGCGGCGATGGTCCGTGAACTGGACGAGCTCGGCGTCAAACTGATGGTCTCGGTGTGGCCGTCGGTCAGCCCGGGCAGCGACAACTTCCATCCGATGCTGGACCAGGGCCTGTTCATCGGCTCCGAGTACGGCCCGGTCGCGCACGCCGACTGGCCGGACAAGGGCCTGGGCGCGTACTCCGCGCAGGTCGCCTTCTACGACGCGACCAATCCCGAGGCGCGGGACTACGTCTGGGAGCAGATCCGGCGCGGCTATCACTCGCTCGGCATCAAGGTCTTCTGGCTGGATGCTTCCGAGCCGGAGCTGAAGCCCGGCCACCAGAACGGTTTGCGCTACCACGCCGGTCCTGGTCTGGAAGTCGGCAATCTCTATCCACGGGAGAACGCGCGGATGGTGCACGACGGCCTGCGGGCCGCCGGCGAGACCGAGATCGTGTCGCTGAACCGTTCGTCCTGGGCCGGCGCGCAGCGTTACGGGGCCGCGCTGTGGTCGGGCGACATCGGGACCGACTTCGCTTCGCTGCGGGTGCAGATCAAGGCCGGACTGAACGTGATGTTGTCGGGAATCCCTTGGTGGACAACCGATATCGGCGGTTTCCACGGCGGTGACCCGGACGATCCGGCCTATCGTGAGGTGCTGGTGCGGTGGTTCGAGTACGGCACCTTCTGCCCGCTGTTCCGTCTGCACGGCTTCCGCGGTCCATCGCAGGTGTTGGAGCCCTCGATGACCGGCCTGCCCAACGAGGTCTGGTCGTACGGCGAGGAGGTCTACGAGATCCTGGCCGAGCACCTGCGGCTGCGGGAGCGGCTGCGGCCGTACGTGATGGCGCAGATGCGCACCACCGCCGAGACCGGTGTGCCGCCGATGCGCCCGCTGTTCCTGGAGTTCCCGGACGACCCCGGCTCCTGGCTGGTCGAGGACGCCTTCCTGCTCGGCCCGGACCTGCTCGTCGCCCCGATCACCGCGGCCGGCGCGCGGGAACGGGCTGTGTACCTGCCCGGTGGCGCCGGCTGGACGGACGCGTGGACGGGCGAGGAGCACGAGGGCGGCCAGATGATCACCGTGCCGGCCCCGCTCTCGCGGATCCCGTTGTTCCTGCGCGACGGCACCGAACTCCCGGTCAGGGGGCGGTCATGAGCCTGACCAACCGGCTCGGTGGGCTGGCCTTCGGCGGCGACTACAACCCCGAACAGTGGGACGAGCCGGTCTGGAAGGAGGACGACGAGCTGATGCGCCGGGCCAAGGTCAACCTGGCCACGGTCGGCGTCTTCTCCTGGGCTCTGTTGGAACCGGCGGAGGGCGTCTTCGACTTCGCCTGGCTCGACGCCCACCTCGATCGCCTACATGCCAACGGTGTTAGCGCTAACTTGGCTACCCCGACCGCTTCTCCCCCGCCCTGGTTCACCTTCGCCCACCCCGATGCGCTGCCGGTCACCGCCGAAGGCGTTCGGCTCGTGCACGGCAGCCGCGACACCTATTGCACCGCCGCGCCGGCCTATCGCACGGCAGCCCGCCGCATCGCCTCCGCCCTGGCCGAACGCTACGGCGACCATCCCGGGCTGGCGTTGTGGCACGTGCACAACGAATACACGACACTGTGCTGGTGCGACCATGTCGCCGAAGCGTTCCGCGCCTGGCTGTGTGAGCGCTACCTCTCGCTCGACGCGGTGAACGAAGCCTGGGGAACGGCCTTCTGGAGCCAGCACTACACGGCGTGGGAGCAGATTTTGCCGCCGCGCGCCACCCAGTGGCACAAGAACCCCGGTCAGGCGCTCGACTTCCGGCGGTTCTGGTCGGACGAGGTGCTCGCCGCCTACCGCGAACAGCGCGACGCGATCCGCGCCCACAGCGACCGCCCGGTGACGACCAACCTCATGGTGCCCGGCTACCAGAACCTCGACCTGTGGCAGTTCGGCCGGGAAGTCGACGTGGTCGCCATCGACCACTATCCGATCGCGCCCGGCATCGACGCCGCCGCCGACACCGCGTTCGGCGGCGACCGGGCCCGGTCGTTCGGCGCTGGCCGCCCGTGGCTGCTGATGGAGCAGGGGACGAACACCGTCTACGTGGGCGATCGCATTCTCCCCAAGGAACCCGGCGACATCCTGCGGCACAGCCTCGCCCACATCGCCCACGGTTCCGATGGCGCCCTGTTCTTCCAGTGGCGGCAGTCCAAGGCCGGGGCCGAGCAGTGGCATTCGGCGATGGTCCCGCACGCCGGGCCGGACAGCCGCATCCACCGTGAGGTGACGGAACTCGGGGAGATCCTCGGTCGGCTGGGCGAGCTGGCCGGTTCCACCGTCCGGGCCGACGTCGCCGTCCTCCACGATTCCGACTCTTGGTGGGCCATGACAGGCGACGGCTCACCGTCTGCCGACCTCAATTACCACTCAACCCTCGGCCGCGTCCATCGGGTGCTGTGGGATGCCGGCGTCACCACCGATTTCGCCCATCCCGAGGATGACCTTCACGGCTACCGCTTCGTGCTCGCGCCGGCGTTGTTCGTGCTTTCCGATGCAGGCGCGGCAAACCTGCGCCGTTATGTCGAGGCCGGGGGCACGCTGCTCGTGCAGTACGCAACCGGCGTGGTCGATGAGCGCCTCCACGCGCGGCTTGGCGGCTACCCGACAGCTGAGTTGCGGCAGGCGCTGGGCATTCGAGTCGAGGAGCACCGGCCGCTCGCGCGCGACGAGCGAATCCCGCTGTCCGACGGCACATTTGCCTCCGTCTGGAGCGAGTCCGTGCGACTGGACGGTGCGGAAGCCGTTGCCACGTACACCACCGGCATGCTCGCCGACTCTCCGGCCGTCACCCGGCACGGCCGAGCTTGGTACGTGTCCACCCGTCTCGACGACGCCGCCTATGCCGCTCTGGTGGCGCGTCTGCTGGCCGATGCCGATGTCACACCAGATCTGCCGGACCTGCCGCCCGGCGTCGAGTGCGTCACGCGTCATGCCCCGGACGGCCGGCACTGGCGCTTCGTGCTCAACCACACCACCGAACCGGTGCGCCTACCGGAAGCCGCTCACGACCTCGTCACCGCCACCACCGTGCGCGAACTGCCGCCCGGCGGTTGCGCCGTGCTGCGCTGAGAAAGGGCCCAGTGTCCGACGAACAGACGATCCGCTGGGGCCACGAGGCCCTGACGGTGGAGATCGGCATCCAGGACGGCGTTGCTCGACTGCGTCACTCCTTCGACGCTGACCTGCCGTTGATCGAGGTGACCGCCGCCGGCCACGGTCGCCACTGGTCGAGCCACCGGCTCATCGACACCGCCATCGGCAGCCGGATGCGCTATCGGCGGCACGTCAGCGGATGCGTGGATCAGTGGCACGTGCTCGCCGTCGAACTCCACGACCCGGTGAGCAACCTTGCGGCGACGGTGCGCTACCGCACGCCGGACGGTATTCCCGTGCTGCGCAGCGAAGTCATCCTGCGCAACGAAGGGGAAACGCCGCTGTCACTGGAGTCGGTGACCTCGTTCGTGGTTGGCGGACTTGAGGCGACAGATGTGCTGTGGGCCGAGAACGACTGGCTGGCCGAATACCGTTGGCAGCAAGGGCCATTGCGGCTGACGTCGCCCGAACTCGGCGGCCGGGTCCACTACCGCAACGGCAAAGGCGGCTTCACCAAAGCCGGGCAGGGCGTGTGGTCCAGCTGCGACCACCTGCCGATGGGCGGCCTCACCGACCATCGAACCGGCCGCACCTGGCTGTGGCAGATCGAGCACAACGGCGGCGGCTGGCGGTGGGAATGCGGCGAACGGGAGGACACCGCCTACCTCGCGCTGTCCGGCCCGAGTGACGGCCACCATGGCTGGCGGCACGTGCTCCCGCCCGGCGCAGAGTTCCGTACCGTCCCCGTCGCCCTGGCGGTCCATAGTGGACTCTACGACGCGTTCGCCGCTTTGACACGATACCGGCGTGCGCTCCGCCGGCCACATCCCGACCGCCGCTGGCTTTCCGTAGTCTTCAACGACTACATGAACTGCCTGATGGGAGATCCCACCACGGCCAAGCTGCTGCCGCACATCGACGCGGCGGCGGCTGCCGGCGCGGAGTACTTCGTGATCGACGCCGGCTGGTACGACGACGATGCCGGCTGGTGGGACAGTGTCGGCGCCTGGGAGCCGGCCGCTTCGCGCTTCCCCAACGGGATCCACGAGGTCCTCGATCGCATCCGTGACCGTGGCATGGTGCCCGGGCTCTGGCTGGAACCCGAGGTGATCGGCGTGCGCAGTCCACTGGCTACCACGCTGCCCGACGAAGCCTTCTTCCGGCGCAACGGGGTTCGCATCAGCGAGACCGGCCGGCACCACCTCGATCTGCGTCACCCCGCTGCCCGCGACCACCTGGACCGGGTCGTGGATCGCCTGGTCGGCTGGGGCATCGGCTACCTCAAGCTGGACCACAACATCGACCCCGGCTCCGGCACCAGCGCCGGCCCGGACGAGACCCCGGCCGCCGGCCTGCTCGGGCACAACCGGGCCCATCTCGACTGGCTCGACGGCGTCCTCGACCGACATCCCGGTCTGGTGCTGGAAAACTGTGCCTCCGGCGGTATGCGCACCGATTACGCCCTGCTGTCACGGCTTCAACTGCACTCCACCAGCGACCAGCAGAACCTGGCCCGCTACGCGCCGATCGCGGCCTCTGCCCCCACTGCCGTCACCCCGGAGCAAGGCGCCGTCTGGGCGTACCCGCAACCGTCCGACACCCTCGACGAAGTCGCCTTCACCATGGCCAACGCGATGCTGGGCCGGATCCACCTGTCCGGCAACCTCCCCGAGCTCACACCAGAGGCCCGTGACCTGGTACACGAGGCGGTCGCCGTCTACAAAGCAATTCGCGCGGACATCCCGACCGCCGTGCCGTCCTGGCCACTCGGCCTGCCGGCGTGGGACGACCCATGGATAGCGCTTTCCTTGTGCGCCTCAAACGTCACCTACCTCACCGTGTGGCGTCGCGGCGGCGATGACACCACCACCTTGCGCCTGCCGCATGTCCGCGATGCCGAACTGCTCTACCCCTCGACCAGCCAGGCCGTGTTCACGGTGGATGCCGCCGATCTCACGGTGACCCTGCCGACCGCGCCGTCCGCCGTGCTGCTACGCCTTCGCACCGAAGGAATTGACCCTGTGTTCGCCAATCCCGTGATCCCCGGCTTCCACCCGGACCCCAGCGTCTGCCGGGTCGGCGAGGACTACTACCTCGTGTGTTCCACCTTCGAGTACTTCCCGGGTGTGCCGATCTTCCACAGCCGGGATCTGGTGCACTGGCAGCAGATCGGCAACGTCCTTGACCGACCGGGCCAGCTCCGGCTGCCGGTCGACACGCCGTCGTCGGCCGGCATCTACGCGCCGACCCTACGCCATCACGACGGCCGGTTCTGGCTGATCGTGACCAACGTCAGCGACGGCGGCAACCTGATCGTGACCGCGACCGATCCGGCCGGACCGTGGTCGGATCCGGTGCGACTGCCCGGGGTCGGCGGCATCGATCCCGATCTGGCCTGGGACGACGACGGCAACTGCTGGTGCACGGTCGCCGGCGTCTCCCAGATCCGCATCGACCCGCACACCGGTGAGACCTTCGGTGTGCCGCAACAGCTCTGGTCCGGCACGCCGGGTGCGAAGGCACCGGAGGCGCCGCACCTCTACCGGATCGGCGAGTTCTGGTACCTGATGATCGCCGAGGGTGGAACCGAACGGGGACACGGGGTTTCGGTGGCTCGCGGCAGCACGCCGGCCGGACCGTTCGAGCCGTGCCCGGCCAACCCGATCCTCAGCCACCGCAGCACCGACTACGCCATCCAGAACACCGGGCACGCGGACCTCGTGCAGGCGCCGGACGGGTCATGGTGGATGGTGCTGCTGGGAGTTCGACCGGGCGGCGGCACTCCCGGCTGGCACGTACTCGGGCGGGAGACGTTCCTCGTGCCGGTGACCTTTGTGGACGGTTGGCCGGTCGTCGGCGGGCTGTCGCCGACGATGGCCGTGCCGCCCTGGCCGCTCCGGCCTGGCTCCGCGCCGGCTCCACGTGACGACTTCGACCTCGGCGAGCTCGCGCCGGAATGGCTGTCGCTGCGCAGCCGCAGCGAGAAGACCTGTACCACCAGGGAACAACCCGGTTGGCTGACCCTGCACGCTGTCGGATCGTCGATGGACGAACCCGATGTCGTCTTCGTCGGTCGGCGCCAGCAACATCCGTCGTGTGTGACCCGGGTGCTGATCGACCTGGCCGATGGCCGTGGCGGCCTGGCCGTACGTATGGACGAGCAACACCACTACGAGATCGAGGTGGCCGACGGGGAGGTGTCGGTGCTCGCCCGCATCGGTCCACTCCGCACGGTGGTCGCGTCCCAGCCGGTTGCCGCCGGGCCACTGGTGGTTAGCGCGCACATCGTTCCCCAGCCGCAGAACGACGCCCGTTCCGGCCCCGATCTCATCCGCCTCGGCATCGAGGACGCGGCCGGCGTGCTGACCACACTCGCCGAACTGGACGGGCGCTACCTGTCGACCGAGGTGGCCGGCGGCTTCACCGGTCGCGTCATCGGCATGTACGCCGGCGCGGGCACTGTCCACTTCGACTGGTTCGACTACCAACCGCTCGAGATCTGAGGAGAACAGCTCATGGCACAGTGGAGGAAAGCGGGACGCCGATTAGCGACAGCTGCGCTCGTGGCGATGTTCGTCGCAGGCGGCACGACCGCCGCAGCCGCACCGGCGCATCGGTCCGTGCCGTCGGACCCGATGGCGGCCGTGGCCGCGATGCAGCCCAGCTGGAACCTCGGCAATACCCTCGACGCCATCCCGGACGAGACGTCCTGGGGCAATCCTCTTGTCACCAAGCCACTTTTCGACACCATCCGGGCCCAGGGCTTCCACAGCGTGCGGATTCCGGTCACGTGGAGCGGCCATCAGTCGGCCGGCACCCCGTACACGATCGACGCCACGTTCCTCACCCGGGTCAAGCAGGTCGTCGACTGGGCGCTGGCCGACGGTCTCTACGTGGAGCTCAACGTCCACCACGATTCGTGGCAGTGGATCGCCAACATGGCCTCGGACCACGACACCGTGCTGGCCCGGTTCAACGCCACCTGGCAGCAGATCGCCACCGCGTTCCGGGACGAACCACGATCGCTGCTGCTCGAAAGCGTCAACGAACCGCAGTTCAACAACGCGACCGATGCCCAGAAGACGCAGTTCATGAACGAGCTGAACACGTCGTTCCACACCATTGTGCGGCAGACCGGCGGCGGCAACGCCTCACGTCTTCTCGTCCTCCCCACACTGGGCTGCACGCCGGACCAGACGCTGATGGACAACCTGTCCGCCGAGATGACCTCGCTGCACGACCACAACCTCGTCGCCACAGTGCACTACTACGGCTACTGGCCGTTCAGCGCCAACATCGCTGGCACCACAAGGTTCGACGCCACCACCCAGCAGGACATGGTCGACACCTTCGCCCGCATGCGCAGCACGTTCGTCGCCAAGGGCATCCCGGTCTACGTCGGCGAGTTCGGCCTGCTCAGCTACCCGGACTACACCCAGCCCGACGCCGTCGAGCGGGGCGAGGCGATGAAGTACTTCGAGCAGCTCGGCTACCAGGCTCGCCTCAGCGGCGTCACCACCGCGCTGTGGGACGCCGGCTCGTTCCTCAACCGCACCAGTTTCCAGTGGCGTGACCCCGGCCTGTTCGCGCAGATCAAGTCGGCTTACACCACCCGCTCGGGCACCGCGTCCACCGACACCGTCTACGTGCCGAAGTCCGGCGCCGTCACCGCCCAGACGCTCACGCTGAACCCGAACGGTGCCAGGTTCCTGGGGCTGTGGCGGGGCACCACACCGCTCGTCCCCGGCCGGGACTACACCGTGGCCGGCAACCAGATCACGTTGACCGCTCCTGAGCTCACCACCCTGGTCGGCAACCGCGCCTACGGTGTCAACGCGACCATTCAGGCCCGGTACTCCAGCGGCGTCCCGTGGTCCATCGCCGTGGCCACGTTCGACCAGCCCGTGCTGTCGGCCGCCACCGGCACGGGTTCCCTGTCCGTGCCGGCCCAGTTCCGTGGAGACAGGCTGGCCACCATGGAGGCCCGGTACGCCGACGGCACCAACGCCGGCCCGGCGAACTGGACCTCGTACCAGCAGTTCAACACGGCGTTCTCCCCCGACTACCCCCACAACGCCATCACGGTGCTCCCGACCTTCGTCAACGCGATCACCGACGGGTCGCCGGTGACGCTGACCTTCCACTTCTGGAGCGGCACCACCGTGACCTACCACGTGACCAAGTCCGGCACCACGATCACCGGCACCACCTGAGCACAACGCTCCCGACGCATGCTGGGAAGGGGCCTTCCTCCACTCGGAGTCGAGGAAGGCCCCCTTCCCAGCGTCGCGGGTCAGCTGAACGGGCGGTCGAAGACCTCGAACGAACGGATCGAGGCCCGACGGCCGGTGTCCAGGCCCGTGACCGTGACGCGCAGATGGCGTGTCGTCCCGGTGCAGGCCAAGGTGTGGACCTGCGCGGTGTCGGTGTTGTCGGTGCGGTCGGCGACGGTGGACCACGTGATGCCGTCGATCGAGCTGTCGAGGCGGTAGCGGTAGGTCTGGTCCGGCAGCTCCCACGCGATCCGGACGCCGGTGAGGTCGACGAAGCGGCCCAGGTCGACCTGGAGCCGATGACCGACGGCATCATCGGCCGCACACCACCGAGTGGCCGTGTCGCCGTCGATCGCGCTGGCGGCGGTGTTACCGCTAACTTCGCTGTCCGCCGTGGCGATTCCGGCGGCCGCGACATCGGTGGCCACGACTGAGCGGTCCAACATCACGGCGAGCACGGTATCCGGCCGATGTCCGCGGCGGTCGATGTCGGAGATCGTCACGCGGCCGTCCAGGCTCACCTGGAACGGCAGATTCCGCTTGGTGCGCACGTCGAAAACGCGACGGACGCGGGCGTCGCCGATCGCCGGTGTGGTGAACCGGCCGGCGGGTTGCCCGGGCAACAGGTGCACATAAAAGGTTGCGCCACGGTAGGTATAGCCGACCTGGCCGTCGACGGGCTGCCACGGGCCGCCCCGCGTGTGGTAGACGGACTCGCCGCACTCGGACAGGAAGGTGCCGAGCCGGCGCAGCACGTCGACCGAGTCCTGCGGCACCTCGCCGTGCCGGTCCGGACCGACGTTGATGAGGGTGGTCATGTTCCGGACGAGGCTGTTGACCACCAAGGCGACGATCTCGTCGTAGCTCATCGACGTGGCCGCCGCGGTGTAGCCCCAGTGGCCCCGAATGGTGAAGGTCTTCTCCACCAGGCCTCGGCGCAGCGGCCCGGTCGACACGTAGCTGCCCTCTTCGACGCCATAGTCACCGGCCCAACCGGAACGGGAGTTCGCCACGAGGTGCGGCTGGTGGGCACGGACCATCCCCATCAACCCCAGCGGTCGCCCGGTCGAGTCGTCGATGGAGCCGTACTCGTCCACCGGCCACTCGTTGGCCGGATCGCGGAAACGGCCGGGCTCCCAGAAGAAGGCGGCGTCGGCGTCGAGGCCCTCCTCGGCCAGCCAGCCCCCGTCCCACCACAGGTCGTCGATCGGGCCGTACTCGGTCACCAACTGCTTGACCGCCTGGTAGACCTCCTCCTTCAACACGCGTGCGTCGGCGTGATAGTCGAAGGCGTCGGAGGAGTCCTCCAGGTTCCACGGTGAAGGCCTCGCTGCACCTGTGACGTTGTAATAACCCGGGTAGCGCCAGTCGATCGGCGAGTAGTACAGCCCGACCTTCAGACCGGCTGCTCGCACCGCGGACACGTACTCGGCGACGAAGTCCCGCTCGAGCGGCGGCTGGAGGCTCGTCCAGGCGTTCGGATGGGAGTTGGCGGCGAGGCCGAAGCCGTCGTGGTGGCGCGCGGTCAGCACCACGTACTTCGCACCCATCTCCTCGGCCAGCCGCACCCACGCCGCCGGGTCGTAGCGATCGGCGGTGAACTGCTCCGGCGAATCGTCCTCGAGGAAGCCGCGGTACACGCTCGGCTTGATCCGCGCCTCGTGCTGGTGCCACTCCCCCTTGCCCGGCCCGGCATACACGCCCCAGTGGACGAACAACCCGATCTTCGCGTCCTCCCGCCAGCGGACAAGCGAAATCGGCTGCTGGTCCAGGTCCATATCGGACCGCGGTATGCGCAACGGCGGCAGCGGCACCCCACCGGAGAGGAATTGCCCTTGGCACAACGGAGATTCGGGCTTGGGCACAGGGACCTCCGGTGGCGCGCAACAGCCGATTGCCCGGAGGCTAGGAGTCGCCTCGTGACGGCGTCAACGTCGTTCGACGGCTGTTTCGATGAACTGGCGCCGAAGATCCGTGGATCCCCGGCGCCGTGTCCACTCAGAACTGCGTCAAGAACTTCCAGGTCTCCTTGGGCAGCCAGGTGGTGCGGCCCTTCACCGGCGCGGGCGCGGTGGCGTTCGCGCCGTCCGCCGGGCTCGCGTCATGGCCGCCGTCGAACGCGACCCACTCCACCGGGTGGCCGGCCGAACAGCCGGCATAGGTGGTGGCGATGTGGGTGCGGCTGCCCTTCGCCGGCTCGGGCGGGTTCTGTGGCGTGCACTGGTTGTTCTTGACGAACCGGTCACGCAGCGACCGGCCGCCGGCGATGCTCAGGACCGGGTCGCTCACACCGTGCGAGGCGAGATAGGCGACGGGCTGCGTGCCGCCGCTGCACCCGCTGAGCAGGCCGGCGGAGTACAGCGCGACCGCCCGGAACACCGTCGGCCGGGCGCAGGCCAAGGCGTAGGTCATCGCTGCCCCGTAGCTGAAGCCGACCGAGAAGACCCGTGTCGTGTCGACACAGAGGCCGCCCTCGAGCTGCTTGAGCACGTCGTCGATGAGCGTGACGTCCTGGCCGCCAGAGTTGGCCCAGCCGTTGTTGAGCCCTTGCGGCGCAACGAAGATGGTGCTGTTGTCCGACAGCTGCTGAAGCCCGTAGTAGGCCCAGACGCCGGCCAGCACGGTTCGCCCGGTCGCGACGTCCTCGGCGTTGCCGCCGAGCCAGTGCAGGCCGAAGATCAGTCGATACGGATGGTTGCGGTCGTAGTTGCTCGGCAGGGTCAGGATGTAGCTGCGGGCCTTGCCGCTGCTGGTGATCGTGTGCGTGCCGCTGGACAACGTGGGCGCTTGGCCGCAGCCGGCGGTCGACGCCGCCGGCACTGCCGAGGCCGTCGGGGCCGCCACTGCCTGGCTGGTCGACGTGGCCAGCAGTGCGGCGGCGGCCGCTATCACGGCCAGCATGCGCCCAGGTGGAGTGAGTTTCACGTGATCTCCCTACTGTCGAACGAAACACGTCAAGGCAGCACCGTGACGGTGTAGCCGTCGCTGGCGTTGGTCCACGGCACGGACACGGCGACCGAGTTGCCCTCGACGCCGACGATGTGGTCGGTAACGGTGACCGGGCCGGTGACGGCGCCGCCGTTGTTGTCGGGCACGCGCTGCACGATCACCCGGACCTGTCCGCCGGTCACGAGACCGGGCACAGCGTCCAAGCGATTGATGTTCACGCTCACAGTGCCGGCGCTGCCACGATTGCCGAGCAGGACCTTGGCCGCGCCGGTGGTTCTCGTGGCCACCGCCTCGACGTCGGCGCTCGGTGTCGTGGCGGCCAGGCTTCCGGTCATGCCGCCGTAGAACTGATACATCCACCACTCGCCCCGCGGCTGGTACTGGCCCGCGCCGTTCTTGACGAGCAGGTTGGCCGCGAAGTCGTGCAGGTTCGCGCCGCTGCCCCAGTTGCCGCGCAGGCCGTCCGCGCCGGCGCGCTCCAGCCGGCCGATGAACCAGCCGCCGTAGCCGGCGTTCTGCTGGCCGTGGGTGCCGTACTCGTTGATCTGGTACGGGCGAGTGTTGGCGATACCATGCTCGGCCAGCAGCGCGTCCGCGCTCGCCCGCTCCGCCACCGGGTCGCCGGGTTCGTCGTGCCAGCTGTAGACGTCGGGCAGCGTGTGGTCGGCCTTGGCCTGATCAAGGAACGCCCGCCACCACCCGCTGCCGGCCGACGGCTTGCCGGCCGTGCTCGGCCCGACGATGACCGCGGTCGGGAACACCGCGCGGATCCGGCGATAGGCGCGGGACCACATGGCGAGGTACTGCGACTGCGGCCGTCCCCAGAACCCGCTCAGATCCGGCTCGTTCCAGATGTCCCACTCCACGGTGAGCCCGGCGGCCTTCACGTCCGACAGCACGGTGGCCAAGAAGTCGTCGAAATCCGTCCAGTCGCCGTTGTCGCCGGGGAACCGCAGGCCGGACGTGCCGTCGGCGCCCCACAGATCGTGCGGCAGGATGATGAACGTCCCGCCGAGCGCGGCGGTACGGCGAGCCTGGGCGAGCGTGGAGTTCCAGCGCCGGGCGAACTTGCCGGACACCCAGCCGCCGGGCCGGTCCAGCTGGGCGCCGCCGGCCCGTTCGAAGTGCCATTTGATGTCGCGGTAGAAGTGGTCCGGCGGGTTGGCCCCGTTCTCCGTCATCCCGTACAGCGTGCCCGAGGCCCGGTACTGCGGCGGCCCCTGCGTGCTCGACAGGTCCACCGTCACGGTCTGGCTCGCGGCCATCGCCGGCGCGGTTGGCGTCACCATCACCAGCAAGCCGCAGGTGAGCGCCGCGAGCCGGTACGCGCGCGGTCGGCTCACGGCTGCCGCCCGGCCGGCGGCGTGTACGGGCACTTGGGTCGGTAGAGCGAGATTCCGCTGGGGTCCGGCAGCTTCGGGCACAGGAACGGGGTGTAGCGGGCGTCACCGTCCACAAAGGTCTTGAGCCACGGGATCAAGACCTTCATCTCGACGTTGTTCGGATGGGTGTAGTAGACGTGATCGGCGCCGGCGATCTGCACGAAGTCGCTCTGGGTCGCGGCCGGAACCGTGGCGTAGAGGTTGTTCAGATAGGTCGGTGTGACCACGGCGTCGCGCTGTCCGCCGACGATCATCATGGGCACGTGGTCGGTGGCCAGGGAGGTGCTCCCCACCGGGGAGCCGGGCGCCAGCCCCACCGCGGCCCGCAACGACGGCTGTCGCTCGGCCGCGAGGATGGCGCCGGCGCCGCCGGCCGAGTGGCCGATGACCGACAGACGAGCCGGGTCGACGCGATCGCGCACCGGGCTGCGCTGGGTAAGATAGGTCAAGGCAGCCAACAGTTCCGTGCCCCGGGCGTCGGCGCTGTCGGTGCGGCTGAGGGTCTCCACGCCGATCACCACGAAGCCGAACGAGGAGAGCCATGGTCCCATCCAGGCTTCCTCGTTGCGGAACAGGGCGGTGTATCCGGGCACGATGGCGACCGCACCCCAGGTGCCGAGGCTCGTGTCGGTCGGGTAGTAGATGGTGCCACCGTTGAATCCGTTGCCCGGAGCGACATTCAGCTGCGCGGTCGCGAACGGGCCACGACTGGCCTCGATCATGGCCATGGTCGGGTTCGGGCCGCGAGTGGTGCCGGACGGCTGCGCGGACGCCGGTGGCGCTGCGGTGATGAGCGCGAGAACCGCCGCCACTGCGGCGAGTCCGGCGGTGCGCCGGCGCACGTGGACTGAGCTTCTCATGACGCCCTCTTCCTTGTCACGTCAGGGAATTCCGGCGAGGTGCGAAAGCCGAGAGCGCGGTGCGGGACCGGTCACTTCCGCCGGCCCGTCGTCGCGAGGACCGATGGTGGGACCGGGAAGCGGAGGATGTCAACGACTTGAACATATTCGACCGAAAAGCCGTCCACACGGCCGATCGGCGCTACCGCATGGCGGCATTTTGTTCAGCGCCAGGCCCATCGGGTCGCGAGCGTCGGAGAAATCCGCTGGTGGAGTGGAGGACGGCAGCGACGGAGCCCAGTGCCACGGCACGGTCGCCGAGCTGTCCTCGGCACACGGTCACCTGCGCGGAGGCGAACGGCAGCGCGTCCCGTTCAAGGGCGGTGCGCAGTGACGGGACCAGAATGTCATACGCGGCCGACAACTCGCCGCCGATGATCACACGGTCCGGGTTCACCAGGTTGCAGATGATGGCCACGGCCGCGCCGATACGCTGACCCGCGTCGGCCAGCACCCGCACCCCCGCACGGTCGCCGTCGAGCGCCGACCGCACCATGTCCTGGGCGGTGCGGGCGCCGTCGTGCCGTGACCCCAACTGGTCCAGCAGGGCCGGCACGCTCACGAACGTCTCGGGCAGCCTCGGTTGCCGCACCGGCAGATCGGCCCGGCCGGGTCGATGGTCATGTGGCCGAACTCGGCCGCCGTCCCGCAGGCCCCGCGGTACAGCCGCCCGCCGAGCACGAACCCGGCGCCGACACCGGCATCGAGCTTGATGTACACGGCCACCTGCGCGCCACGGCCCGCGCCCCAGGTGACCTCGGCCAGCGCGCCGAGATTGCCCACGTTGTCGACGATCACCGGCAGCCCGAGCAGCGTGCCGAGCTCGTCCGCGGGCCGCAGGCCGACCCAGCTCGGGCCGATGCTGGACGACCCGATCGCGCCGGTTCGGGTGTTGATCGGCCCCGGCAGGCCGGCCCCGACCCCGATCACCTTGCCCTGCGCCACGTCCGCGGCGGCCAGCGCCTCACGGGCGAGCACGCTGGCCATGCGCAGCGCGTCGCGCGCGTCGTGGTCACGTTCCAACGTCCGGACGTGTTCGGCCAGCACCGTGTGCGCCAGGTCGGCCACGATGACCCGGACGTGCGTGTGCCCGAAGTCGATCCCCACCACGGCCCCGGCCGAAGGGTTGAGCGTGAGCAGGCTGCCGGGACGGCCGCGCCGCTGCTGAGCCCCGCTGCCGGTGCTGCCGCTCTCCACCAGCAACCCGGCGGCTTGGAGCACGGCGACCACATTGGACACTGTCGCCCGGGAGACGTCGAGCAACCGGGCGATGTCCGCTCGGCTCAGGGCGCCGCGGGTCCGCAGCAGCTCGACGACCCGCTCGCGATTTCCCGGCCGCGCCGCCGGAATCTCCCTGTGCACGAACCGAGATGTACACCCGTGGCCGCCGGCCCGACAAGCAGTGAACAAAATCCCGGGTGTGCCTCGCGTACGCCTGACCATATTCGACGGCAATTCGACGAGCCGGTGGGACCATTCGGTGAAATTTGTTCAACCTGTTGACACCGCCGACAGCCAGGTTCCAGCATCGGCATGCGGTCCGAGCAACAGCGCAGTCGCGGACCGTGACGAGCGCTTCGGCCCCGCCCACACTCGCCCAAGGACGTGCGAACGTGACCAAGTATCGGTGTTCCAAGGAATTCGGGCCTCGCCGCCCCGGGCCTGACGTCCCATCGGACGAGGGCCGCTAGCCCATCGCACGGCAACCCTGCCCACCAGCCCCGCGGCGCGTGATGTTAGCGCTAACACTTCCTCCCTGCGGCCGATACGGAGGCCACCATGTCCCGACCCACCCGTCGTATCGCGCTGGTCGCCGCGGCGATCGCGGGCCTCGGCCCGCTCTGCGCGATCCCGGCCGACGCCGCGACGACGGTGTCCGTCAACGGCGCCACCACCTACCAGCGAATCGACGGATTCGGCATCTCCGAGTCCTTCGGCATGGCCAACGCCATTCGAGGGCTCACCGGCGCAGCCCAGAAGCAGGCGCTGGACATGCTGTTCAGCCCGACCAGCGGCGCCGGTTTCACCATCATCCGCAACGACATCCCGTCCGGCAGCGCCTCCATCGAGCCGCGCAGCCCCGGCAGCCCGTCGGCGCCCCCGCAGTACGTGTGGAACCCGAGCAACGGCGGCACCGAGGAGGGGCAGCTGTGGCTGGCCCAGCAGGCCAAGA
This sequence comes from Kutzneria chonburiensis, assembly GCF_028622115.1. Classification (NCBI taxonomy): domain Bacteria; kingdom Bacillati; phylum Actinomycetota; class Actinomycetes; order Pseudonocardiales; family Pseudonocardiaceae; genus Kutzneria; species Kutzneria chonburiensis. The sequence continues at coordinate 1,950,299 of NZ_CP097263.1, read as the reverse complement.
ACGGCTACGGGGTCACGAACTTCTACAACAACGCCTGGGAGCCGCCGAGCTTCATGACCAACAGTGCCCAGCGCGGCGGGCTGTGTGGCGTGCCGGGCGTCTCGTGCTCCTCGGGTGACTGGCGGCAGGCCTACGCCAACTACCTCGTGCAGGACGCCAAGTTCTGGGCGTCAGCCGGGGTCACGCCCTCGACACTGGGCTTCGTCAACGAGCCGGCAACGAGCACCGGCGGCTTCGGCAGCATGCTGTTCACGCCAACACAGGCGGCCAACTTCCTGTCCGTGCTCGGCCCGACGCTGCGCTCGTCCGGGCTGTCCACGAAGATCACCTGCTGCGACACGCTGGGCTTCAACCAGCTCCCCAGCTACGTCAGCGCGGTACAGGGCAACGCGGGCGTCTACACCAGCCACGGCTACTCCGGCGCGCCGACCACGCCCGTCAACACCAGTGGCCAGCCGGTCTGGCAGTCCGAGTGGTCGGTCAACGGCAACCAGTGGGACGGGGCGTGGGACGACGGCAACCAGGCCGACGGCTTCACCTGGGCCCAGCACGTGCAGGCCGGCCTGACCGGCGCGAACCTCAACGCCTTCTTCTACTTCTGGGGCATCAGCACCACCAGCCACGACAGCTCGCTGATCGGGCTGCGCGGCTCGACGCTGACCCCGGCCAAGCGCTACTACTCGCTGGCCAACTACAGCCGGTTCATCCGCCCCGGCGCGACCCGGATCTCGGCCAGCAGCACCACCGGCGGCCTCCAGGTGTCGGCCTACAAGAACCCAGACGGCTCGATCATCGTGGTGGCGCTCAATTCCGGCACCAGCAGCACGTCGGCGGCGTACACCACGGCCAATACCGGCCTGTCCAGCGGGACCGTGACGCCCTACCTGACCAACGGCAGCAGCAACATCGCCGCCCAGGCCTCGATTCCGCTCACCAACGGCGCCTTCACCGCGACCGTGCCCGGGCGATCCCTCGTGACCTTCCGCATCACGCGCTGACCGAAAGGCCGGGAAGCCATGCGAAGCAGTAAAATCTGGGCCCTAGCCGTCGCTGTCGCGATCGCCTGCGTCACGGCCCCGGTGGCAGCGGCGGCCACCAGCCTGCCGTGCGACATCTACGCGGCCGGCGGAACCCCTTGCGTAGCCGCCCACAGCACCACCAGGGCTCTCTACGCCGCCTACAACGGCCCGCTCTACCAGGTCCGACGCGGCTCGGACAGCCGGACCGCGAGCATCGGCGTGCTGGCCAGGGGCGGTTACGCCGATGCCGCGGCCCAGGATGCCTTCTGTGCCGGCACTTCCTGCGTGATCACCGTCCTCTACGACCAGTCCGGCCACGGCAACGACCTGGCCTACCAGGGACCGGGCGGCGCCGGCGGCCACGACACCCCGGCCGCCGCGGCCCGCGAGTCCCTCACGGCCGGCGGGCACAAGGTCTATTCGCTGTACATCAACCCGGGGAACAGCTACTGGCGCAACGGTTCCAGCACCGGCGTACCCAAGGGCAGCGCCCCCGAGGGCGAGTACATGGTCACCAGCGGCACGCACGTCAACCACGGCTGCTGCTTCGACTACGGCAACAGCGAGACCGACCGCCGCGCCGACGGGGCCGGCGCGATGGACGCCATCAACTTCAGCACCAGCTGCTGGTTCGGCGGCTGCACCGGCACCGGCCCCTGGGTGCAGGCCGACCTGGAGTACGGCCTGTTCCCCGGCGGCAGCTCGAAGTGGAACCCGAACCAGCGGGCGTTCACCGACAGGTACGTCACGGCGATGCTGAAGAACAACGGCACCACACGGTTCGCACTCAAGGGCAGCAACGCACAGGCCGGCGCCCTCAGCACGTTATGGGACGGCGCACTCCCCCACGGCTACAACCCCATGCGCAAGCAGGGGGCGATCGTGCTCGGCAGCGGCGGCGACTGCTGCGCCCAGAACACCAATCTGAGCCAGGGGACCTTCTACGAGGGGGCCATGGTGTCCGGCTATCCGTCGGACGCGACCGACACCGCGGTGCAGGCGAGCATCGTCGCCGCCGGCTACCGCTGACGGACATCGTCACAGAGAAGGGAGCACATCCGTGCGGAAGTTCGGAAGGCTGGCAGTCACCTCCGCGGCTGTCGGCCTCGCCCTCACCGGTGTGGGCGTCGTCGGAGCACAGACGGCTTCGGCGGCCGGCAGCGGCCCGTGCGACATCTACGCGGCCGGCGGCACACCGTGCGTAGCCGCGCACAGCACCACCCGGGCCCTCTACTCGGCCTACAACGGCCCGCTGTACCAGGTCCGGCGCAGTTCGGACAGCCACACCGCCAACATCGGCCTGCTTTCGGCCGGCGGCTACGCCAACGCCGCCGCGCAGGATTCCTTCTGCGCCAACACGACCTGTCTGATCACCGTGATATACGACCAGTCGGGCCGTGGCAACAACCTGACCCAGGCGCCGCCCGGCGGTTTCCAGGGTCCCGCGGCGGGCGGCTACGACAACCTCGCGAACGCCACCGCCGCGCCGACCACGGTCGGCGGGCACAAGGCCTACGGCGTCTTCGTCGCCCCGGGAACGGGCTACCGCAACAACAAGACCAACGGCATCGCCACCGGCGACCAGCCCGAGGGCATGTACGCCATCCTCGACGGCACGCACTCCAACGGCGGCTGCTGCTTCGACTACGGCAACGCCGAGACCAACTCCCGTGACGACGGCAACGGCACCATGGAAGCGATCTACTTCGGGAAGATCAAGGTCTGGGGCTACGGCGCCGGCAACGGCCCGTGGATCATGGCCGACCTGGAGAACGGCCTGTTCTCCGGCGTGAACCAGCACTACAACGCCAACGACCCGACGATAAGCAACCGCTACCTGACAGCCATCGTCAAGGGCGGCGCCAACCACTGGGCCATCCGCGGCGCCAACGCGCAGTCCGGCGGCGTGTCGACGTTCTACGACGGCAAGCGCCCCAACGTCTCGGGCTACAACCCGATGCGCAAGCAGGGCGCGATCATCCTCGGCATCGGTGGCGACAACAGCCACGGCTCCGCCGGCACCTTCTACGAAGGCGTGATGACGTCGGGCTATCCGTCCGACGCCACCGAGAACGCGGTGCAGGCCAACGTCGTCTCCGCCGGATACCGCTGACCGATCCCGTGACGGCCGCCGCCTGCGGCGGCCGTCACGCCGCGAAGCCCTGCCCGAAAGGTGTCCGCAATGTCCCCGATCAACCGTCGCACCCTGCTCGCCGCTGCCGGCACCGCCACCGCGTTCGGCCTGCTGCGCTTCGCCCCCGATGCCGCCGCGACCACCGGCCCGAGCAGCTACACCCCGACCTGGGCCTCGGTCGACCAGCATCCACCGGCCCCGACCTGGTTCCAGGACGCCAAGTTCGGCATCTACTACCACTGGGGCGTCTTCAGCGTGCCGGCCTACGGCAACGAGTGGTACCCGCGCCGGATGTACATCTCCGGTGACAGCTGCAACACCCACCACGTCAACACCTACGGCAGCCCGACGGCCTGGCCGTACCACAACTTCATCAACGGGGCCAACGACAAGTCGGGCCACTTCACCCAGTTCGCGCCGAAGCTGGTGTCCGCGGGCGGGAAATTCGATCCCACCGCGTGGGCCCAGCTGTTCAAGGCGGCCGGCGCGAAGTTCGCCGGCCCGGTGGCCGAGCACCACGACGGGTACTCGATGTGGAACAGCCAGGCCAACGAGTGGAACTCGGTGCGGACCGGCCCCAAGTTGGACCTGGTCGGCCTGCACGGGCAGGCGATCCGCGGGCAGGGCCTGAAATTCATGTGCGCCCTGCACCACGCCTACCACTTCAACGGGTACTACGACCACGTGCCGGCGCAGTCCACGACCACGCTGAAAAAGCTGTACGGGCAGCTCGGCACGACCGCGGAGAACCAGCTGTGGTACGACAAGCTGCGTGAGGTCATCGACGGCTACCAGCCCGACCTGATCTACCAGGACTTCGACCTGTCCCGGGTGACCGAGTCGCAGCGGCTGAACTTCCTTTCGTACTACTACAACAAGGCCGTGTCCTGGAACAAGGACGTGGTCGCCACCTACAAGGACGGCCTCGACAATCGCGGCGAGGTGTTCGACTACGAGCGTGGCGGTCCGGCCGGGCTGCTGACGCCGTACTGGGAGACCGACGACAGCATCTCCAGCTCGAGCTGGTGCTACACCAACGGCATCGGCTACTACGCGGCCAAGGCGATCCTGCACTCGATCATCGACCGGGTCAGCAAGGGCGGCACCACGATCCTGAACATCGCGCCGATGGCCGACGGCACCATTCCGGCCGGCCAGCAGAGCATCCTGCTCACCATCGGCGACTACCTCGGCCGGTTCGGCGAGTCGATCTACGGCACCCGGGCCTGGAGTTCCTACGGCGAGGGCCCGACCAAGATGGGCGGCGGCTCGTTCACCGGCCCCAAACCCGGTACACCGCAGGATATCCGCTTCACCCGCAGCACCGACAGCAAGGTGCTGTACGCGACCGCGTTGGGCTGGCAGGGCGGGACGATGACCGTCAGCACGCTGACGTCGAGCCGCCTCAACCTCGGCACGCTGGTCTCAGCGCAGCTGCTGAACAACGTCACCGGCAGCTACCTCACGCTGCCCCGGCCGACACAGGACAGCGCGGGACTCCATTTCACGATGCCGTCCGCGACCGCGCCCTTCAACGCCCTCGCCTACGTCGTGAAGCTGACCTTCTCCGGTCCGATTCCCGGCTGAGCCCCGTTTTCGTCGCCGCCACCACCTCATCACACTGTTCGGAGACGCCCCTGATGAACAAGCTCACTCTTCCGGTGGCGGCGCTGCTGGTCGCCGGCCTGGCGTGCACCGGCGGCACAGCCAGCGCCCAGACGCCGCCGGCCAAGGTCGCCGCGTCCGGGATCACCGCGTCCGTGGCCGCCGACGGCAGCTACCAGCTCCACACCACCCAGCCGGCCGCCTGGACGTTCACCGGCGGCGTCGGCCACCCGGTCACCAGCCAGAGCAACGCATCCGGTAGCGACGCTGTCGGCCCGTACCAGGAGATCGACTTCGCCTACACCGACAGCGTGCGGCGCACGGCCAGCATCCGGGTGTACCAGAACACTCCGGTGGTGCTGTTCAGCGCTACCAACACGACCTCAGCGGCCAACACCGGCACGCCGTTCCCGTCGCTGGCCGCGCCCGCGCTGCCCTACCACGAGTCCTTTCAGGACGCGGCCTGGTCCCCGTACCAGTTCAACGGATCGGTGGCCCACGACAGTCCACTGTTGACGTTCGACGCGCAGAACCACGGCTACCTGATATCCGCCGCCGACAACTTCGCGGTGGCGAACCTGACTCGCAGCAGTAGCAACACTGTGGCGGCCGGCATCATCTCCGGCGTGTCGACGCTGCCGGCGAACTTCACCCACCGCACGGTGCTGGCGCTGGGTGACGGCGTCAACAACACCTATGGCACTTGGGGTTCGGCGCTGATGGCGCTGGGCGGGAAGCACACGATCGCCAATGACGCCAACGCCACGCTCAACAAGCTGGGCTACTGGACGGACAACGGCGCCACCTACTACTACAACTACGATACGTCCAAGGGGTATGCCGGCACGCTGACCGCCGTCGCCCAGGACTTCGCCTCACGCGGGATTCCGTTGGGTTACATGCAGCTGGACAGCTGGTGGTATCCGAAGGGGTCGTCGAACAGCTGGCAGGGCAATGGAACCAACCGCGGCGGCGAGTACACCTACCGCGCCGCACCGGATCTGTTCCCCGGCGGGCTGGCCGCGTTCCAGAAACAGGTCAACCTCCCGCTGATCACGCACGCCCGGTGGATCGACCCGTCCAGTCCCTACCACGGGCAGTACTCGATGTCCGGCTCCGTGATCACGGACCCGAACTTCTGGAACAGCACCATGAGCTACCTGGCCAACTCCGGGGTCGTCACGTACGAGCAGGACTGGCTGTCCGCCGATGCCCAGCCGCACTACAACCTCAGCGACCCCAACGCCTTCCTCGGCAACATGGCCCACTCGGCCGCCGCGGACAATGTCACCCTCCAGTACTGCATGGCGTTGCCATGGAACAACCTCCAGAGCACGCAGTACCAGAACCTCCAGACGACCAGGGTCAGCCTTGACCGGTTCGACCGGAGCAAGTGGGACACGTTCCTGTTCGACTCGCGGATGGCCGGCGCGCTGGGCGAATGGCCGTGGACCGACGTCTTCATGAGCACCGAGACCAACAACCTGGTGCTGTCCACGCTGTCCGGCGGCATGGTCGGCGTGGGTGACGCGATCGGCAAGGAGAGCGTGTCGAACCTGGCCAAGACGGTCCGCGGCGACGGCGTGATCGTCAAGCCGGACGTCTCGCTGGTGCCGCTGGACTCCGTCTACCCGGCGGTGGCGCAGAACTCGAGCGCGCCGATGGTGGCCGGCACCTACACCGACCACAATGGACTGCGCGACGGCTACGTCTTCGCCTATGCCCGCAACAACGGCTCCCAGGCGGTCGGCTTCAGCCCGAGCAACGTCGGGGTGGCCGGCGACGCCTACGTGTACAACTACTTCACCGGCACCGGCAAGATCGTGCCGGCCGGCGGCACCTTCACCGACACGGTCAACTCCGGCTCGTACTACGTGATCGCACCGGTCGGACAGTCCGGGATCGCCTTCCTCGGCGACGCCGGCAAGTTCGTGTCGTTGGGCGGCAAGCGAATCTCGCAGCTGTCGGACAACGGCACAGTGCACGCCACGGTGGCGTTCGCATCCAGCGAGAAGTCGGTCACCCTGCACGGTTACGCCCCGTCGGCCCCGCAGGTGACGGCGACCGACGGCAGCGCCGGCACGGTGTCCTACAACGCTTCCACCCACCTGTTCACCGTGAGCGTCACGCCGGGCGGCGACCACAACGCGGTCATCGCCGTCTCCTGACTCGTCGGCCCGGCGGCGGGTTCGGGTCGACGAAAGGGGGTCGGGAATCTGGTGCAGGATTCCCGGCCCCCGCCGTCAGTCGGCCATGGCCGCCCGCACCAGGGCGGTGTCGACGAACTGTTCGAACCGGACGATCAGCCCACCGCGCACCACGAAGTGGTGGGCCACCCGCACGTTCAGCAGTTTCCCGGTGGCCCGGTTCACCGCGGTGTACCGGGCCAGCACGACGACGTTCTCGCCGTCGACCACATAGCTGTCGTCGTGCGCGGTCCAGTCTTCCCAGTCCTGCGTCAGCTTCTCCATCACGTTGGCGGTGACGTCCTCCGGCGTGCGGTAGGTGCCGGCCAGCGGGAACCCGGCCATCTCCGTCCACTCGACATCCGGGGCGAGCGTGGCCCGCAACGCTTCCAGGTCGCCGGCCGCCGCGGCCAGGTACTGCCGCCGCACCACCGCGGCCAGCGTGTGCTCGCTCATGCCCAGATCATCTCGCCCTTGGCGACCCTGGCGCCGATCTGCGCCGCGATCACCATGCCGTGATCGGGAAAGCGTTCCAGCAGCGCCTCGGTCAGCGCCGCACCGTCGGGCGCCGCGGCCAGTTCCTCCTCGAACGCCACCAGGTACTCCCGGGTGTCGGCGATCGCCGCGGCGTCGGCCGGCGCGGCCGGCAGGCGATGTCCGGCCACGACCAGCTGCGGTTCCAGCGCGGCCATCTCCTTCAGCAGGGCGTCCCATGCGACGCGCTGCGCCGTTTTCGGCGTGTCGGCCAGCCACACATGCTCGTGTGCGAATAGCAGCACGCCGCCGAGAATCGCCCGATGTTCGTACTGCCAGAGGTAGTGCCGATCCGGCAGCGGGTCGACCCCGCCGCGCAGCTGGAAGAAATAGCTCTCCAGCACCAGGTCCCCGAGCAGCGGCGTCAGCTCGACCAGCCGCGTCGGCAGGTTCGGGCCCAGCGCCTCCCACGCCTTGAGCTTGGCCTGGTAGGAATGCGTGATGTGGTCGATGACCGGTGGCGTGGCGACGAACACCGCGTCCGGGAACGCGTCGGCGATCACTTCGGCGCCGAAGTAGAAGTCCGGATCGCCGTGGCTGATGAACACCGTGGTGAGTCTTCGGCCGGAGTCCAGCACGGCGGCGACGATCCGGTGACCGTCGGCGCGCGTGAAGCCGGCGTCCACCAGCAGCGCGTCGTGCCCGCCGGTCACCAGGGTCGCGGTCTTGTTCTTCGACCCGACCGGGAAATCGAGGTCGAGTACGGTGAAGTGGAGATCACTCATGCCGGGGCTCCATACGTGAGGAGTGCTCAACCGAGAGGTTATGGCGCTTTCGATTCATTCGACACCGCTGCTGGGGCAGGTGGACCATAACCACCGGAATTCCTCCGGCTCAAGCCTGTCACCGTAAATTCATGTCCACCATCAACGCGAAGAGAACTCGCGTTCGACGACTCAATGTCCGGTGCCGAACAGGTATCCGTTGGCGATGTCAATCAGGAGCCGGCCGGAGTAGTTCGGATACCGACGGATGATTGCCGCCTTGTACGCGTCGCCGTCGTCGCCGAGCAGCACGCCCGCATCGTCCAGGTATCGCTGCAATTCCGCGAATACCTCGGGGCCGGCCGGCGCGCCGTGCCCGGCCAGGACGGCGTCGTAGGCGCCGTCGACGGCCAGCTTGTCCAGCGCCTGCCGCCAGCCGGCGATGTCGTTGTTGCCCAGGAACAGGTGAATGTCGTGATACACCAGGTCCTGCGCGACGAGCACCCGCTGCGCCGGCAGCTTGATCACCAGCTCGTCGGCCGCCTCGCCACCCGAGTACGCCTCGAACACGAAGGGAATACCGTCGATCACCTCGCTGCCCGGCACCACCTCGACCGTGGGCGTGACATCGGCGGCCAGCACGGTGGCGCCGGTCGGGTCCAGGGCGTCGCCCAGCGCGGCGATCTGGTCCCGCACAGCGGCCAGGGCGTGGATCGGCGCGCCGAAGCGGGCCGCGCCGTAGTAGTGGTCCGGGTGGGCGTGCGTGACGATCAGCCGGTCCAGCGGCTTGCCGATGGTGTGCGCGTAGGCCACGACCTCGTCGGCGTAGCCCGCCAGGAACTGCCCGTCCACCGCGATGATCCGGTTCGGGGTCTCGATCAGGTGCGTGGTGACGTTCACGCTGTCGTCCGGAGCCACGTAGGTGTGGATGCGGACCGCACCCCGGTCGAGGACGGTGATGGTGCCGAACATGATGAGCTCCCTGGGTGGTCGAGCGGGGTGGTTCGCCGACACTCTCGTCCCGGACACGCCGAACGGGCGAGGTACGCTGACGACCGGCAATGGTCAAAATCGGACAGGAGCGGCCCGATGTCGATCCCGGAGTACGGCTTCAACCCGCCCGACGCGGGCGGGGCCGGCTTCGAGGTCACCGACCTCGCCACCCTGCGCGGCCGGATGGAACTGCCCGATGCGGTGCACCGCACGGATTTCCACACCATCAACCTCGTCACCGAGGGCCACGGCGACCGGGCGGCCGACTTCACCACGTACCCCTGCCGCCCGGGCACGCTGCTGTGGATCCGGCCGGGCCAGGTGCAGCGCTATGACTGGTCGGGCGCGATGAACGGCCCGCACGTGCTGTTCACGTCCGCCTTCCCGGCCCCGTTCAGCGGGGCCGACCGCCTGGTCGCCGACTGGTCAGGACCGGTCTGCTGGCAGCTCGACGCCGGCCCCGACCACACCCTCGTCGCCGCGCTGCTCGACCAGCTGCGGGCCGAGTTCACCCGGGGCGACGGGCTCGTCTCGACGGAGATCCTCCAGTTCCTGCTGGCCGCGCTGCTGCTCCAGATCGACCGGCTGCCGCGCCCGGACGAGGCCGACGACCCGCACGCCGGCGGCGAGCCGTACGCCCGGTTCCGGGCCGAGCTGGCGCGCTCGTACCGGACGACCCGTCGCGCCGAGGATTACGCGCAGCGGCTCGGGTATACCGTGCGCACGCTCACCCGCGCCTGCCTGGCCGCCACCGGACAACCGGTCAAGCACGTGATCGACGAGCGGGTAGCGCTGGAGGCTCGCCGGCTGCTCGCGCACACCGACGAGCCCGTGGCCGCCATCGCCCGGCGACTGGGGTTCAGCGAACCCACCAACTTCGGCAAGTTCTTCACCCGCCACACCGGGACGACGCCGGGCGAGTTCCGGCATTCGGTCACTGCCGGCGACAGGTAGCCAACGAGACGACCGCCAAGGCGGTGTTGACCGCGGACACCGCCGTGGTGAACTTGGCGGCCTTCGCCGGCAGCTCGCCCCGCCAGCCGGCATAGGCCGCCGACGCCGTGTCGGACGCGTGGATCAGGACAGCCTGTTGCAGCACCCGGCGCGCCCCCGGGTCGTTCGCCCGCAGGGTCAGGAGATCGACGCCGAGCACGATCGTCCGGATCCCGAACATTCGGGCCGGATAGACAAATCTCTTGTCCTCGCCCAGTTCGCCGCCGAGTTGCGCGGCCATGCGCCGGGCCGCGAACAGTCCCACCGCGCCGTTGAAGATGCGGATCGCCGCCAGCGCCGTCCGCGTCAGGTCTCCTGTGTTCATCGGCCCACGGTACGCCGTTCTCCCTTGCCGGCACATGAACATCGGGTGCCCGATCACTGCTCAGTTGTTGATCCGGCGGACCGTCCAGTACTGGTCCGGCGTGTCGATCTCGGTCCAGGACAACGCCTTGGCCAGATCGGTCGGCACGCCCTGGGCGATGGTCAGGAACCGCCCGGTGCCGACATTCCTGACCAGGAACCGGCTGCCCTTCGGCACGAGCGTCCAGACCTGGTTGTCGCCGCCGACCGCGGTCTGCGTGATCGAGCCGGTGTCGGTGAGCGCGAGTCCGGATTGGACGTTGACGATCCGGTAGCCGCCGGTCGCGGCGGTGAAGTGCCACAGATGCCAGGGTTGGTCGGCATACCACCACTGGTCCGCCTGCGTGCCGGCAGCGGTGGAGCCGGCCGGGATCTCCAGGTATTTGCCGAAGTCGTTCTGCAGGGTGAAATCACCGGCGGTGAGGTCGGGCAGCGCGGTCTGCGTGAGCGTCCACTGTGGAGAGCTGTCCCCGTTGCGGCGGCTGGTCAGCGTGTAGCTGCCGTCGGTCTGCTGGACGATGGACCACTCCTGCTCGTCCTTCAAGCGGAAGTAGCCGTCGGGCTGGCGGGTGATGGGCGAGGTCAGGGTGGTGCGGCCATTGGTCAGGGTGTAGGTCGCGCCGGAGGAGATGCCCGGTGCGATGTGGTCGAACGCGTACTGCACCTGGTTGAGGTAGTTGCTGTCGTGGTAGCCGCCGGTGAGCGTCATGACAGTGTTGCCGTCGGGCATGAGCATCAGCGAGCGGCTGTAGCCGCCGGGGGCGTTGGAGGCCTGCGAACGCCAGGCGGTCGGATCGCCGCCGGCGGTGTTGATCGACAGTGCGGTCTGGCCGCCGGTGGTGACGACGATGGTGCCGTTCGGGCCGCCACTGGGCGTCCAGACGACATACGGCTGGCAGCACGGCTTGGTGCCGTCGTTGAGCACGATCTGGTGATCGTCGGCGGCGGCGAACTTCTCCGGGTCGGTGGCGATCCGGTAGTACGCCGGGCAGCTGCCGGCCGGGGCGCCGCAGTACTCGTAGGTCATGATCCACCGGCCGCCGCCGATGGCCGCGACGGTGGCCATGCCGGGCCGGGCGGACTGGGCCGGGTAGGCGACGTCGTCGACGACCGGCCGCCAGTGCACGCCGTCGGTGCTGGTCTGGTGCACCAGCTTCTGCGAGTGCACGGGATTCTGCCGCTGGTCGGAGTAGTAGACGATGAGCTTTCCGTTGCTCATCAGCAGGAATGGCTCCCAGATCGGCGTGTTGGGGTCGTTCACCCACGCCGGGCCGCCCTTGGCCACCGAGCTCAGCAACTTCCACGACCTGCCGCGATCAGTGCTGGCGTACAACAGGATCTCGGTCGACGTTCGGTCGGCCGGCACCGACAGCCCAGCCTCCAGCAGTGTGCCGGCCGGCAGTGTGCCCAGCGGGGCCGGGAGTTCGTAGATCTGCGGATTCCAACGCATCCCGAAGCCGTTCACGGTGTCGGTGACCCTGGACAGGTACGACCAGCTGTGCCCGCCATCGGTGCTCTGGTACACCGGGAAGTACGGCGTCGAGTTCGTGTACACCTCGAACGTGCTCAGCATGGTGCCGTTGGCGGAGCCGTTGTGCTGCAAGGTGAGCGCCCGCGCGTACATGACGCCCGGGTTGACGTAGCCGGCGGCCGCGGTCGGTGTGAACACGGTCTGCACGGAGCTGGTCTGGGCCTGCGCGGGCGCGCAGACCGACAGCACCAGGGCGACGGCGATCAGCAGCGCCACCCGGAGGAATCTGTTGGCAGGGAACATCGATGCCTCTCTACTTCGTCGTAGGGGCCGCGCCGACGAGAACACGAACGTCCCACGCGCCGAGGCGCAATGCCTGGCCGGTGCGGAAAATGGTGCCGTCCAACGCATCCGACAGGTCCACCGGCACCGGGACGCCGTTCGGCGACCAGCCCCAGTTGTGCACCACGTGGACGCGCCGGCCGTCCGGGGAGGTCCCGGTCGACACCGTCACGGATTCGGGAAGGATGGGCCAGCCGCTGCACGCCACCGGGGCCAGCCAGGACGCCAATGCCCGGGCCAGCTTGCGATCGGGCACGGTGCCGACGTACGTGACCCGGCCTTCGCCGTGCCGACGGGTCGTGACCGCCGGCCACCGGCCGAAGTGCGGGTGATCGTACTCGACCAGGACCTGGGCGTCAGTGGCCTTGAGACCGTCGACCCATCGGGTGGCGGCCGCCCCCTCGGGCAGGTCCATTCCCTTGCCGCGTAAGGGAATGTCGCGTGTCAGGTTGCTGAACTCGTCGTAGTGAACGCCCGCTGCCTCGACCAGTCGGGCGGGCGCAACTTCGTTGCGGGCACGCGCTTCCTGGTCCGCGTAAGCCGTGCGCGCGCCGATGACGAGGTGTCCGCCGGCCCGCGCATAGGATTCCAGCCAGTCGAGAGTGGCGTCGTCGACGACGTACAGCGCGGGGACGATCAGCACGGGATGCCGTGCCGGGTCGAGGTCGTGCAGTTGACGGGCATGCACGATCCGCACCTGCCGGCCGGCGTCGAACGCTCCCCGGTAGAACGGGTCGAAGAACCGGTGGTACGCAGCAGAATCCGGGCCTCCGTCCGCAGTGGACAGTGGCGGATACTTCTCCATGAGCCACTTGCTGGCCGTGGAGTAGACCATCGTGATGTCGGCATCGGGCTCGAGGCCGGCGACCAGCGGGCCGGCGGTCTCGAACTCCGCGCCCAGCCGGGCCAGCTCGGCGTAGGTGCGGCCGGGCACGCCGCTGTGCGGAAGGACGCCGCCCCAATAGGTTTCGGCGCCGAAGTGGAGCGTGTGCCAGTGCCAGTACTCGATCATCCGCGCACCCCGGGACACCAACGCCCAGGCGGCCTGCCGCCACTGGCCGTCGTAGCCCGGGCGGTTGTCCCACGGGAAGCCGATGCTGCCGGCGTTGGTCTCGGTGACCAGGAACGGTTCCTGGCGCGAGGAGAACATCTGGTCGGCGGTCTCGTACAACGACCACACCCCGGTGTTCTTCCACTTCTGCTGGTGGCCGTCCGGAGTGGGATCGGGCAGCTCGAGCCCGTCCTGCATGTCGTAGTACGGGTTGCCGGCCGTGACGTCCAGCCGGTCGGTCAGCTGGTCGTCCTCGACGGCCCGCCGCGTGTAGGAGATGCAGGTGGTCACGAACTGCTCAGGACGGGCGAACTCGCGGACGATGTCCGCCTGCCAGCCGATGAACTCGTTGACCTGAGCGGCCTGGAAGGCCCGCCAGGCCACATCGTACTGCGGCTGGGCGTTGCCGTCCGGCGTCCACAGATCGGCCCAGGTGGACAGTCGGTGCGACCAGTAGACCAGGCCCCACTCGCGGTTCAGCGTCTCGACGTCGCCGTAGGTGTCCCGCAGGTGGTCGACGAACCGTTGGAACACACCGTGGTTGTGCAGCAACTCCAAGCCCGGCTCGTTGTCCACCTGGAACCCGATCACGGCCGGGTGCGCGGCGTACCGGCCGAGGATCTGGCGGATCACCCGCTCGGCGTGAAACCGGAACGCGGCGTGGGTGAAGTCGACCTCCTGCCGAGCGCCCCAGCCGATGCGGTGCCCGGTGGCCCGCTCCCCCGCGATCTCCGGGTACTGACGGGCCAGCCACGGCGGCACGGCGTAGGTCGGCGTGCCCAGGATGACGGAGATCCCACGCTCGTGGGCGCCGTCGAGCACCGGCTGCAACCACTCGAGGTCGAACCGGCCGTTCTCCGGCTCCCAGGTCGACCACACCGACTCGCCGACCCGGATCACGCTGAACCGGGCCTCGACCATCAGGGCGAGATCGGTCTTGAGCCGGTCGGTCGGCTGGTACTCGTGGTAGTACGCGGCACCGAACAGGACGCGGGCGGGCAACACCGCCATGGACGAACCTCCCAGCGGGGTGGTCACTGCTTGACGCTGCCGGCGGCCAGGCCGCTCTGCCAGTACCGTTGCAGCAGCAGGAAAGCGACGACGAGGGGCACGATCGACAGCAGGGATCCGGTGACCACCAGCGGCAGCATCTCGCCGCTGGCGCCGGCGCCGCCGTTCTGCGCCTGGGCCGCCCAGGAGGCCAGCCCCACCGTCACCGGATACAGCTTCGGGTCATTGAGCATGATCAGCGGCAGGAAGTAGTTGTTCCACGTCGCGACGAGCGTGAACAGCACGACCGTGACGAGTCCCGGGGCCAGCAGCCGCAACGCGATCTGCGCGAAGATCCGCCACTCCCCCGCGCCGTCGATGCGGGCCGCCTCGATCACGTGGTCGGGCACCGCGTCCTGCGCGTAGACCCGCATCAGGAACAGGCCGAACGGGTTGACCAGCGACGGCAGGATCACCGCCATCGGTGTGTCGACCAGGCCGACCTGCGCGAACAGCAGGTACGTCGGGATGGCCAGCGCGGTGGTCGGCACCATGACCGCGCCGACGACCAGGTTGAACCACGCGCCGTGGCCACGGAACCGGAACTTGGCGAAGCCGTAGCCCGCCGCCGCGGCCAGCAGCGCGGCGCCGACGGCGCTCACGCCCGCGTACAGCACGGTGTTGAGCAGCCAGCGCAGGAACACGCCGCCGTCGTGGGTCACCGTCGCGCCGACGTTGGCCAGCAGTTGCGGGGACCGGGAGAACCAGAGCCCGAACGTGGTGAACAGGTCCTGGGTGTTCTTCGTCGCCGAGATCAGCAGCCACACCAGCGGCAACAGGAAGTACGCCAGCGCCGCGACCATGGCGATGGTCAGCGGTGTGCTGCGGCGGCTCCGGCGGCGGGGCGTCGACACCCGGCCGGCGACCGAAGTGCTTGGTGGGGCGGAAATGGTAGCGGTCACACTTCCCTCCTCCGGTTCGAGGCGAACAGGAAGCCGTACGACACCGCCACGATGACCAGGCCCAGCAGGAAGGACACGGTGGCCGCGTAGTTGACCTGCTGGCCGGTGAACGCGAGCGAGTAGGCGTAGAGGTTGGCCGTGTAGCCGCTGTCGATCACGGCGGGAGCCAGTGGCTGGAGCAGTTTCGGCTCGTTGAACAGCTGGAAGCTGCCGATCACCGAGAACAGCAGGGTCAGCACCAGCGCCGGCCGCAGCGCCGGCAGCTTGACCGACCAGGCGATCCGCCACGCCCCGGCGCCGTCCACCGCGGCCGCCTCGTACAGGTCGGGCGAGATGGTGCGCAGCGCCGCGTACAGGATGATCATGTTGTAGCCGACGAACTCCCACGTCACGACGTTGGCCAGGCTGCCCAACAGCCAGCTGCCGCCGAGGAAGTCCGGCACCGGCACGTGCAGCAGCCGCCCGAGTTGGGCGAACGGCCCGTAGTCCCGGCCGTAGAGGTAGCCCCACATCAGCGCGGCGACCACGCTCGGCACCGCGTACGGCACGAAGATGCCCAGCCGCACCACCCGCGCCAGCCGCAGCAGGCCGCTGTCCAGTGTTAGCGCGAACACCAGGGCCAGCACCAGCATTACCGGCACCTGGATCACGAAGAACGTGGCAACGCGGGCGACTCCGCGTAGGAACACCGGATCGGTGACGGCCTTGAGGTAGTTGTCCAGCCCGACGAACACCGTGCCGCCGATCAGCCGGTGCTGGAACAGGCTGAGATAGGCGGCGTAGCCGAGCGGGGCCAGGAAGAGCAGCAGGAACAGCGCGAGGAACGGGGCGACGAACAGCGCCCCGGCCCGACGCGGTCCCATGGTCACCGCCCTCATTTCCCACCGACCGTGAATCCCTGGTTCTTGGCGAACGCGGTGATCCGCGACTGCCACTGGTCGAGCGCGGCGACGGTGTCGGTCTTGTCGGCCAACGACTTGCCGACCGTCTCCGTCCAGTCGGTGACCACCTGGTCCAGGAACGGCGGCCACTGGAACGAGGAGCTGACGGTGTTGCCGATGTCGGCGAACACCTGGTTGACGGCCTGGCCGCCGTAGAACGCGGGCTTGTCGCCGGCGAAGGCCGGGTCGGCCAGCACCGCCTTGGTCGCCGGGAACAGGAACTGCTCGGTGGCGAACATCTTGGTCGATGCCGGATCGGTGTTGAGGAACTTGGCGAACATGGCGGCGACGATGGGGTTCTTGGTCGTCTTGATCACCGCTGTGGTGGAGCCGCCCCAGTTGCCCGAGTGCGGCGAGCCGGCGTCCCACTGCGGCAGCGGGGCCGCCCGCCACTTGCCGGCCGTGGCCTTGGCCGAGCCGGACAGGAAGACCGGCCCCCAGGCGGCGGTGATCCAGGTGGCGTACTTGCCGTTGTTCAGCGCCGAATACCAGGCGTCGGTGAAGTCCGGCTCGGTGCCGATGACACCGTCGCGGGCCAGTCCACCCCAGTAACTCCCGAGCCGCTTACTGATGTTATCGCTAACACTGATGGCGATGTCGCTCTTGCCGGTGCTGACGTACGGCTTGGCGCCGGCCTGCCAGAGCAGCCCGTGCCAGGCCGCGGCCTGATTGGCCGCCAGGTTGGTCAGATAGACGTTCGGGTCGGCGGCGTGCAGCTTGTGCGCGGCGTCGGCGAACTCGTCCCAGGTCTTGGGCACCGTGATGCCGTGCTGGTCGAAGATGTCCTGCCGGTACAGCAGTCCCATCGGGCCGGTGTCCTGCGGCATGGCCCAGATCTCGCCGCCGGCCCCGGTCACCTGGCCCCACGTCCAGTCCACGAACTGGCTCTTGAGCGCGGCGGCGCCGTAGGGCCGCAGATCGAGCAGGCTGTCGGTGATGGTGAAGGTCGGGATGTACTGGTACTCGATCTGCACCATGTCCGGCGCGCCCGCGCCGGCCTGAAGCGCGGTCCGCAGCTTGGTGTACTGCGGCGTGCCCTGCCCGGCGTTGACCACGTTCACCTTGATCGCCGGGTACTTCTTCTGGAACAGCGCGACTTCCCGGTCGACGTTGGGCAGCCAGGTCCAGAAGGTCAGCTCGGTCGGCGTGGACAGCGCCTTGTCCACATCGGACTGACTGACCGACTGCGCGCTGCCGGTGTCGCCGCCACAGGCGGCCAGCGCCGCGCCCAGCGACACGGCGCCCGCCGCGGCGAAGAAGGATCTGCGGTTCAAGGGTTGTGGGGACATGGTGGGACTCCCGTCATGGGCAGGCGCGTTCGACACACCTGGCGGCGGCGTGTGCGGGGGTGTGGCCGAGCCGGTGCGCCCCGAGGGTTTTCGGCCGGCTCGTCGGGTTATTCGGTTCGAGCTGCTCCGCGCGGCGGCGCGGTCGAGCGGCGGACGAGGAGCTCGACCGGCGGTTCGGTCGCGCTCCCGGCCGGGGCGTCCGGCTGTTCTATCGCGTGCACCAACAACTTCAGGCCTTCACGGGCGACGGCGTCGAACGGCTGCCGCACGGTGGTCAGCGGCGGCGTCACGTAGGCGGCCAGCGGGATGTCGTCGAACCCGACCACGCTGACGTCCTCCGGCACCCGCAGGCCGGCTTCGAGCAGCGCCCGGATCAGACCGATGGCCATGTCGTCGTTGGCCGCGAACACCGCGCTGACGTCGCCGATCCCGGCCAGTTCGCGTCCGGCGGCGTAACCGGACTCGGCCGTCCAGTCGCCTTCGACGACCGTGGGCTCGCGGCAGCCGTGTGCCCGCAACGCGGTACGCCAGCCGTCGAGCCGATCACGGGCGGAGAACCACTGTTGCGGCCCGGCAACGTGGTGCACCGTCTGGTGCCCCAGATCGAGCAGGTGCTTGGTGGCCACCTGGGCCAGCAGGGCGGCGTCGACACCGGCCGTCACCACGCGCGGGGCGCTGAACACGGGCGGCGCGCCGAGCACCAGCACCGGCACGTCGACCCGGACGGAGCCGGTGCCCTCGTCGATCGGCTCCGACGCGACGATGCCGTCCACGCCCTGGTCCAGCAGGGACTCCACGGCACCGGCGACACCCCCGGGGTCGCCTTCCGCCGTGGTGGCCACCCGGAGGGTGTACCCCGCGTCCCGAACCGCGCGCTCGATGCCCATCAGCAGCGAGGCGGGACCGTACATCGCGGTGCCCAGGGTGACGACGCCGATGGAGCGAGTACGGCCGGAGGCCAGCACCCGCGCCGCGTTGTTGAGCCGGTACCCGAGCCGGTCGGCGGCCGCCAGCACGCGGCTGCGCACCTCGTCGGACACGTACTGCTCGTCGTTGAAGACCCGCGACACCGTCTTCTGCGAGACCTGGGCCAGCCGCGCCACGTCCACGCTGCGCACCGGCGCGTGGCCGTCGCCGTCCCGGGTCACTCGCACCATGACGTCTCCCGCACGTTCGACAGTATCGATGCAGGTCAGGAGCCTGACTGCGTAGTCATGTCTACGCAGTCAGACTCCGGACGTCAAGAGCCAGAAACCCGTTCGCAATGTCGGCGGGGCGCACGCGCGCCCCGCCGACCCCCAGTCAGGAGGAGTGCACCGAGAAGCTGTTGGAGGTGAAGCTCCGCGAGGTTCCGGTGGAGGTGATCTCGAAGCCGAACTGGACGTCGCCCAGCGTGACATCGCCGAACCAGCCCTTCGACTTGATCCAGTTCAGCACCGCCTTGATGTCCACCGAGCCGGAGCTGGTGTTGCCGTGCCGCAGGAACGAGAACACCGCGTTGGAGCCGTTGGACCCCTTGTAGACGTCCCAGGTGTGGCCGCCGACCGACACCGTGGTCTGGAGGCTGCCGATCGGCCCGACCGCGCCGGTCTTGTTCATCCACAGCATGATCTCGTAGGCGTTGTTGTTGGCCCAGATGTCGTAGGCCGTCTCATAGGCGCCCGCGCCCGGCACCGACACGTTGAAGGAACTGGTCACACTGCCGATGCTGCTCAGCGTCCGGTTGATGGCCCGTCCCGAGTGCGGATAGGACTTCACGCCGCCGGTGTTCGGCTGGTTGGACGACACTCCCCAGTTGCTGTACGAGTTGGCCCAGATCGTCTGCGGGCCGGCGCCGCCGCCCCAGACGTCGTTGCTGATGGTGTATCCGCCGTTGGACCACGACCCGAACTTGTCGGACGAGGACCAGGTGGCGGCCTGGGCCGAGGTCGCGGTCAGCACCACGGCGGCGGCCGCGGCCACGACGGGCAGGGCGAATCGCAGGATTGTGCGCATGAAAAGACTTTCCCTTCTGGGCGACGTTGCACAGATGGCGGCCGTCGAATTTCTTCACCAGGGAGAATGCCGCCGACCGGTTGCACTGTCGCAGGCCAATTGCCGACCGGTCAAGAACCGACGTTTCACAGCTGAACAGGGCCGATCCGACCGGTCGGCACCGACCTGCGCCTTCGACGGCAATTCGACAAAAGAAACGTAGTACGACGAGTCGAAGATTCGACGGTGCCGATTCTTCACCCGCGTCCCGATCCACTCCATCGCGCCCGTCACCCGACCGGACGGCCGCCGACTTGACCATCAGTGACCCGATGACCTGCGGGTTCGTGCCTATGGGGGAAAACATGAGAATTCGACACATTCGATGTTCGACGGTCTTGACCGCGCCGCGTCCAGCGTAAACACTGCTGCTCCACATGATCGAAGGCGGCCGTCCGATCGGGGCGGCGGCGCAGCATTGGGGGTAGCGGTGCGATCCGCACGCGTGCTTCACGACGATCCGACCGCAGATCGTCGAACCGTCGAACGCGAACTGACTCGATTGAGTCCCGCCGACAAGATCGAATTGTTCGGACCGGCCCAGCCGGCCGTACCGCGACTGCGTCTTCCCGAGACGGATTTCACCGTGCACGCGGTCACCGAGGACGTCTCGACGGTTTTCCCGCCACCACTCGGGCTTGGCAGCAGCTGGAATCCGCACCTGGCATTCCAGGTCGGGGCGGCCGTGGCCGACGAGATCCGCGCGGCCGGCGCGGGACCCGTCCGGGAGATGCCGGCGCCGGTCCCGCTGGAGGATCCCCGGCTGGGCCGCAACGAGCACCGTTACGCCGAGGACCCCCTGCTGTGCGCCAAGCTCGCCGCCCTGCACACGGCCGGCCTGCGCGGGCCGGACGACGAGCAACTGCGCACCGCGCCGGTCATGTGGTGGGGTGAGAACGCGGACACCAATCCCCGCGAGTCGTTCAACCTGCGGCTGACCCACGAGCACCAGCTGACCGTCTACCGGGCGTGCTTCGAGCTCGGCGGCGCGGTCGGCGCGGTGCTGTCGCTGGAACGCTTCGGCCGTGCGCCCGCGATGGCGGCGTTCCTGGTGAGCGAGGTCGTCCGGACGTGGAGCGGCGACAACGCCGTGGTGTGGTTCGAGGCCAAGACGCCGCCGGCCCGGGGTGCGGCGGTGCAGACACTGCGGATGGACGTGGACGGCTTCCTCGGGCCCTGGGACGTCCGCGCGGAGCTGGCCGAGGGCCACCGCGTCGGCACGGTGCCGAACCAGCGGCTTTCCCTTGCCGCGCGCCGAATCCTGACGCTGCGCCAACGACTGGGCCCCGGCGACGAGACCCGGGTCGATCGGCGTGCGCACCGGAGGCTGGCCCGGCAGGCGGCCCGAGAGTCGATCGTGTTGCTGCGCAACGACGGTCTGCTGCCACTGCTCACGAGCCCCGGTCTCCGCGTCGCCGTGCTCGGTCCGCAAGGCGCCGAACTCGTCGAGGAACTGGAGAAGCGCGTCGACGTGGTCCGTCACGGCACCGGCGCCGACCGGGTGCGGCTGACCGCCGCCGACACCGACGTACGGCTCGACATCGAGCTGGAGATGACCGAGTGGCAGCCCGGCCGCTTCACGTTGCAGGCCGGCGACCTGCACATGACCGCCGAGCTACAGCCCGACGGCACGCTGCTGGCCGGCGACGTGTCGGCCGGCGTCTATCTCACGATGGACCGGTCCGACCACGGCATTTCCACCACGACCGACCGTTCCCGGGCCACTCCGCTGCGATGGGAGACCATTGTGGACGGTGCTGCGCACGCGGCCGAACTCGCCCGCAACGTCGACATCGTCGTGCTGGCCGTCGGCGACAACCCGGCGGCGGACGACAACCGGGGTCGGCTGCGCAAGAGCATGGCGTTGCCCGCCCAGCAGCACCGTCTCATCCGAGAAGTCCGCGCCGCCAACGCGAACAGCGTGCTGGCGGTGCTCAGTCCGCAGCCCTATGCGCTGGCCTGGGAAGACGACTACGTGCCGGCGATCCTCTGGTCCGTCCCGAGTGGACGGACGACGAGCGCCGCGCTGGTCGAGATCCTGTTCGGCGAGCAGGCTCCGTCGGGCCGGCTGCCGCAGACCTGGTATCGCAGCGACGAAGACGTCACAGCCGAGCCGGACCGCGACGCCGTTGCCGGCGGGTGGACCTACATGTACACCGACAGCAAGCCGTTGTACCCCTTCGGACACGGCCTCACGTACACCACCTTCGAGTACGGCCAACCACGGCTCAGCGGCACGACACTCACCGACGACCAGGAGATCGTGATCTCGGTTCCGGTGCGCAACACCGGTTTCCGCGAGTGCGCCGAGGTCGTGCAGCTCTACACGCGCCAACTCGATTCCGCGGTCCCCCAGCCGCACAAGCAACTCCGCGACTTCCAGAAGATCACCCTGGCGCCGCAGTCCAGCCGCACGGTGCACTTCCTGTTGCGGGCCTCCGACCTCGCCTTCTGGGACGTCGTCGATCAGCGCTGGGTGGTGGAGACCGGCACCCACGAGGTGTGCGTCGGCCGCTCGTCCGACGATTTCGTCGGCACGGCCACGATCACCGTGCACGGCACCACACTTCGCGGCCGCAAGCTGGCCGAGGGCGGAGTTCGCGCGAGCACGGCGGACCTGTCGGCCGGTGTCGTCGTCGTGGACACCGACGACCGGGCGTGCCCGGTGATGTGGCCGACGCGGCCGGGCGCCTGGCTCGGCTTCCTTCGCTGTGACACCACCGGAGTGCGATCCTGGGGCTGGTCGCGGCCCACGTCGGCGACCAGCCCGTCACTGTGCACCTGCACGCCGACGCCGTGGACGGCCCCCTGCTCTCCTCCATCACGGTCCAGCCGGACTCACGGGCCGCGGTGATCACGGCGAAGTTGGCCCCGCTCAAGGAGAAATGCGACCTGTACGTCACGTTCGACGGCACCGGGCTACGGCTGATCACCGTCACCTTCGGCGTCAACTGAGGCGATCGGCCGCAGGCGGCCGAGCAGCTCACGGCGGCCGGTGGCGACCAGGCCGAGCTGCTCGGCGACCTCGACACCGATGAGCCCGTTGAGCAGGCCGAGCACGGCTCGCGGCGGCCCGTCCAGGACGAGGTCGGGCTCGGTGGCGCGACCGACCCGCGTGCGGACCTCGCCGTCGCCCAGTTCGATCACGGCCGCTTCGCCACCGGCCACGAGCTGGATGACCGCGGGCGGCCCGCCAGCGTCCACCGTGAACCATTCCGGGGCGTAGGCCAGCCACTGCGCCCGAAACGCGTCCTCCGGCCGTTCCTCGGCCATGAACCGCAGCCCCCACTGCCCGAGCGCCTTCAACGTCGGCGCCAGCGCCTGGCCGGTCTCGCTCAGCGTGTAGAGGACGGTGGCGATCGGCGGCGGCGCGTCCTCGCGGGTGATCAGCCCGGCCGCCTCGAGCTCCTTGAGCCGGGTGGACAGCAGGTTCGGCGCGATTCCCGGCAGGCCGTTGCGCAGGTCGGTGAACCGGCACGGGCCCTGGAGCAGCAGCTCGCGCACGATCAGCAGGGTCCAGCGGTCGCCGACGACGTCGAGGGCCCGGGCGACCGAGCAGAAGTGGCCGTAGCTGCGCATGCCACCAGGGTAAGGGTCAGGAACTCAATCACCAAGTAGAAAAAATCAACCATGTGTGTGTAGTCTTCAACCACGAACCCACCACGAAAGGCCCTGACGATGACCAGCAAGCCTCGTGTAGCCCGGTTTTCCTCGGTTGAAGCCCTGACGGCCGCCATCCGGTGGCCCACTCCCTCCCCCGCACGGTGCTCGCCCTCATCGGCCAGCTCGCGGCGGCCCGCCGCGACGACGAGGCGTACGAGCTCTTCGCCGAGCTGTCCGGCCAACGGCCCGGGGACCCGTTACTGCTCGCCGCCGCCGGGCTCTTCCAGGCCAGGCTGATGGACGGCCGGCTGGCCGACGCGCTGGACAAGCTCGACAAGGCCGTGGCCGCCGGCCCCGGCCTGCCCAACTACTTCCGTGGCCTGGTCCTGACCCAGCTGCCGGTGCAGCTCGGCCGCACCGACGACGCCATCGCCGATCTCGAATTCGTGACGGCACTGCACGACTTCCCGATCGGCCTGCGCCGCGCCGCCCTGCGTGCGGTGGGCAACGCCTACCGAGTGGCCGGCCGGACCGAGGATTCGGCGACGGCGCTGCGCAAGGTCGGTCTGACGGCTGAATCGGACCTGCCCGAGCTGACCATCGACTACTGGATGACCGAAGCGGACGGCTTCCGGTTCACGCCGCCGGCGGTGCGCGAGTTCGCCGACCGGGTCTTCGTGGCCCAGGGCTACGACTTCGCCGATATCGCCTTCGTGGCAACGGACAGCTCACTGGTCGCGATCGACGCGGGCAGCACCGAGGACAACGCGCGGGCGGCGTTGCAGGCGGTCGCGGCCCACACGGCGCTGCCGCTCAGCCACGTGATCATCACGCACGGGCACTTCGACCACGTCGGCGGCCTGAACGCGTTGCTGGGACACGGTGTCCAGGTGATCGCCCAGTCCGGTCTGGCCGAGGAGATCGAGCACCAGAACGACGTTCCCTTGCTGTGGAAGCGATTCATGCCGGCCGGCGCCGAGCACCGTGTGCAGGCCGCGCCGGACCACCTCGTCACCGAGCCCGAGACGGTGACCATCGGCGGTGTCGACTTCCACCTGATTCCGGTGCACGGCGGCGAGACCGATGACGCGCTGCTGGTCGACGTGCCCGAGCGCGGAGTCACGTTCGTCGGTGACGTGCTGATGCCGTATCTCGGCGCGCCGTTCTTCGCCGAGGGCTCCGCAGAGGGCCTGATCGACACGCTGCGCACCGTCGAGGATCTGGGGCCACGCCTGCTCATCCACGGGCACCCCACGCTGACGGCCAACTTCACCGTCGGCGTGATTCCCGCGCTGCGTATCGCCTTCGACGACCTCTACCAGGTGATCCGGGCCGACATCCGGGCCGGCGCGACGGTGTTCGACATGCTCGACCGCAACCACCTGCCGGCGGTGCTACGGGACAACCCGGACGTCGTGCTGCCGTACCTCATCATGCGGGACAACATGATCCGTCGGGTCCACCGGCAGCGCACCGGCTACTGGCAGCCCGACCTCGACAGCATCGACCCGGTCACGCCGTCCGCGTGGGCGGCGGTGCTCGACCTGCTGACCGGCGGCGACGAAAGCGTCTACACCCGGGTCATCCGCGACCTGCTCGACCGTGACGACCTGCCGCCGGCCCTGCGCCTGGCCGACCTCGCCCTGCGTACCAACCCCGCCAGCACGACGATCGCCGAGCTGCGCCAGGAAACCCTGCTGCGGCTGGTCGAACGCAACCAGGCGCTGGCCCCGTTCAAGTTCATCATCTACTCGGAGCTGGCCGGCGTGACCGTGCCGGCGCTGCGGGACTGACCCGGCGGGACTACCGACGCGCCCGCCCCGGCGACGATCTCCTGGAGGGCCAGCACATGCTGGTCGAAGGCGGTCCGGCCGTCCGGGGTGAGCCGGGCCGACGTACGCGGCCGCTTCCCGACGAAGGCCTTGCGGATCTCCACGTAGCCGGCCTGCTCCAGCGTTGTGAGCTGCTTGGACAAGGCGGAGTCGGACAGTCCCACGCTGTCGCGCAGCACGGCGAAGTCGGCCCAGCCGGTCGCGGCCAGGAAGGCGACCAGCGACAACCGCGTGGGGGCGTGGATCAGTTCGTCGAACCGCGGCGTCATCCGCGCCCCCTGGACAGCCGCACCAGCATCGTCTGCTCGTAGCGCACGAGCAGCTGCCCGGCCACCGCGAACACCAGCGCGCCGACGGTGGCGGCGATCGTCCCCGGATAGGGCACGCCGAACGCCTTGAGGGTGAGCCCGGTCGCCAGGCACACCCCCAGCACGACCACCAGGAACGTCAACAGCGCGAGCAGCGTTCGCCAGCCGGAACCGGGGCCGGCCAGGCTGCGGCGGGGCGCGGCGGCGCGGGCCCGGCGGCGCACCGGCAGGTCGATGGCCAGCCCGACGGCCATGAACACGCCGACACCGACCCAGACGAAGACGCCACCGGTCTCGATGCACGCCGAGAGCATCACGATCAGCGCCGCGTGCCCCCACCAGTGCCAGGCGGGAATGACCTTCCGCGTGAGCACCTGCTCCCGCCGCAGGCGGATCTCGTCCAGGGCCCGCGCGGCGTCTTCCGGCTCGACTTCCATGTTCCCTCCCCGACAGTACTTTCCTACCAGGAAAGTACTAGCCGACACGGCAATGGGCAAGCACCATTGCTCTCTTGGGCGCACCCGGCCACGAACCGGACACATGGTGCCGGCCGGACGCTACTGTCGGCACCCGTAGCGGTACGGACGGTGGAGGCCGGAGTGGTCGAGCAGTACGACACGATGCTCAAGCACTTCCGTCTGCGCGCCGGCCTCACCCAGGAGTCGCTGGCCGACCTGTCGGGCGTCTCGACCCGGACGATCCGCGGGCTGGAGAACGGAACCCGCAGCAATCCCCGGCGTGCGTCGCTGCGCCAACTGGCCGATGCGCTGGGGCTGACGCCGCACGAACGTGAGCAGTTGGCCGGATTGGGCACGGCCGAGGAGCCGCCGCCGAGCCGGGCGATCCGGCAGCTGCCGTCGCCGTCGCCCGGGTTCGCCGGTCGTGACGCCGAGCTCACCGCGCTGGACCGGGCCGGCGACAGCGAGATCCGGGTCGTCGTCGGTTCCGGCGGCATCGGCAAGACCTGGCTGGCCTTGCACTGGGCCCACACACACGCCGACCGCTTCCCGGACGGCCAGTTGTTCGTCGATCTCCAGGGGTTCAGTCCCGACCACGAACCCCTGGACGCGTCGACCGCGGTGCGCGGCTTCCTCGACGCATTCGGCGTCGACGACGGCCGACTGCCGACGACCCTGGACGGTCAGATCACCCTGTACCGGAGTCTGGTCGCCGGTCGGCGAATGCTGGTCGTCCTCGACAACGCCGCCACCGCCGACCAGGTCGTACCGCTACTGCCCGGCACGCCGACCTGCACCGTGCTGGCGACCAGCCGGCGGACCCTCACGGCACTGGTGCTCCGGCACGGCGCGTACCACCTGCCGCTGGGGACCCTGGACGAGAACGACGCCTCCGCGCTGCTGACGTTGCGACTGGGCGAGCCGCGTGTTGCCGCCGAACCCGATGCGGTGGCGCAGCTGATCGCGTTGTGCGGACGGTATCCCCTGGCTTTGGCCATCGTGGCCGGCCGGGCCCAGACCCGCCCGCGCATCCCGCTGGCCGAGTTCGCCGCTGAACTGCGGGAATCCGGCCTGACCGCGTTGGACGACGACGATCCGGCGGCCAGCGTGCCGTCGGTGCTGTCGTGGTCGATGCGGACCCTGAGCACCGGGCAACGCACGGTGTTCGCGCTGTTGGGCATCGCGCCCGGTCCGGACATCGGTGTGCCGGCCGCGACCACCCTGACCGGTCTTCCGCCGGCTCGGCTGCGGAAGGTGTTGCGCGAGTTGGAGGAATCCTCGCTGATCGATCGACAGCCGGCCGACCGGTACTCGATGCACGACCTCGTTCGCGAGCTCGCCATCGAGCAGGCCGACTGCTGTCTGTCGGCCGACGACCGGGACGCCGCGTTACGCCGGCTGGCCGAGTTCTACCTCCACACCGCGTTCGCCGGCGACCGGCAGCTGGCCCCCAAGCGGCATCCGATCAGCCTGCCGCCGTCCGATGTCGTTCCCGTCGCGTTGAAGGACGACAACGCCGTCATGGCGTGGTTCGCCGCCGAGCACGCGTGTCTGCTCGCCGTCCAGCGCTCGGCCGTCACCGCCGGCTGGGACGATGTGGTGTGGCAGTTGGCGTGGAGCGTGAACCGTTTCCACTACCGACGCAGCTATCTCGTGGACGACATCGCCGTCACGGAACTCGGCCTCGCCGCGGCCGAACGGCTCGGCGACACCTCGGCGCGCATCGAAACCCGCCGCCTGGTGGCACTGGCGCTGGTCCGGGACGGCCGGCCGACGGCGGCGTTGGATCACCTCCAGCAGGCCCTCGCCCTCGCGGAAGGCCGTGGGAGACCTGAGGAACTGGCCAACGTGCATCAGATGTTCACGTATGTGCTGGGCCGGGCCGGGCAGGATCGGCAGGCGTACCGGCATGCCGTCCAGGCGCTGCGGATCTACCAGGACCTGCACGCCCTGGAGTGGGAGGCCGACGCGCTCAACTCGGTCGGGTGGTACGCCGCCAAGCTCGGCGACTTCGACCAGGCGTGGGAGTACTGCCAGCAAGCCCTGACGCTGCAACGACGTCTGCACGACCAGGACAGCGAAGCCGTTGTCCTGGACAGCCTCGGCTACATCGACCACCACCTCGGCCGTCATGCCGACGCCATCGAGCACTACCGGCAGTCGGTCGCGTTGCTTCGTACCGTCGGCGACCTCTATCAGCTCGCCAGCACGTTGGAGGCGCTCGGCCATCCCCACCACGCCCTGAACCAGCTCGCCGAGGCGCACGGCGTGTGGTCCGAGGCCATCGAGCTCTACCATGCCCAGCACCGGAACGAGGAGGCCGAGCGCCTTCGCCGCCACCTCCGCACGACCGAAACCGTTCCCAGCTGACCATTTCTGGAGGCAGCGACCATGGCGCGTCCCATCCGGATCGCGAACTTCGCCGGGGCGATCGGCGACCGGTTCTCCGCGTTCGAGGAGGCCGTCCGGGGCGAGCCGGTGGACGTGGTGATGGGCGACGCCATGGCCGAGATCACCATGTCCATGATCGTCGCCGGCTTCGTCGACAATGCGGACGCCCGGCGCGGGTTCTACTGGGAGCCCTTCCTGCGCCAGCTGCGACCGCAGCTCGCGACGGTCGCCGAACGCAAGATCAAGGTGGTCACCAACGCCGGCATCTACCACCCGGCCGGGCTGGCCGAGGCGATCCGGCAGGACATCGCCGACCAGGGTCTCGACCTGTCCGTCGCGTACGTGACCGGCGACGATCTCACCGACACGGCGAAAGATCTCGTCGCCCAGGGGCAGCTGGCCCATCTGGAAACGGGCGCCGCGCCGACGGTCGACCCGGACGATTTCCTGGCGGCCAACGCCTATCTCGGCGGCTGGGGCATCAAGACCGCCCTGGACGAGGGCACGGACATCGTGATCACCGGCCGCGTGGCCGACGCCTCACTGGTCACCGGGCCCGCTGCCTGGTGGCACGGCTGGGCCCGTGACGACCTGGACCGCATCGCCGGCGCGACCGCCGCCGCGCACGTCATCGAGTGCGGCCCGCAGGCCACCGGCGGCAACTTCGCCGGCTTCACGAGCATCGCCGACAACACGCGGCCCGGCTTCCCGATCGCCGAGGTCGCCGACGACGGCAGCTTCGTGATCACCAAGCGGGCCGCCGACGGCGGTGCGGTCACCGTCGACACCGTCACCGCGCAGCTGATGTACGAGATCCAGGGGCCGCGCTACCTCAACCCGGACGTCACCTGGCACACCGATGCCATCGAGCTCACCCAGCAGGGCCCGGACCGGGTCCTGGTCACCGGCGCGAAGGGCAGCGCCGCGTCGGAGACGACCAAGGTGGGCATCAACTTCCAGCGCGGTTACCGCGGTGCGATGTGGCTGTTTCCCACCGGTCTCGACGTCGATGCCAAGGTCGACATGCTCAAGGCGCAGGCCGAACAGGTCCGACAGGACCGCCCGGTGGACGAGTTGCACTTCTTCGTGTGCGGCCGGCCGGCGGCCGATCCGCGTGACCAGTGGCAGGCCACCGTCGCCACGCAGGTCGTCGTCGCCGCGCCGACCCAGCGGGCCGTGACCGCGTTCCTGGCCCAGCTCGGCTCGTACGCGCTGAGCAGCATCCCCGGCTTCTACGTCGACATGAACCAGGGCTGGTCGACCAACGCGCAGCCGCGGATCGACTACTGGCCCGGGCTGATCCGGCAGGCCGACCTGGCGCACCAGGTGCACCTGCCCGACGGCCGGGTGCTGGACATCGCTCCCCTCCGGTCATGGCGCCGTTCACCGGCCAGCCTTCGGGCGCCAGCACCGTGCCGCCTACGTCGTTCGAACCAACCGTGACTGTCCCGTTTGGACGGATCGGCTACGCGCGCGCCGGCGACAAGGGGGCGAACGCCAACCTCGGCGTGTGGACCCCTCATGAGGCCGCCTGGCCGTGGCTGGCCGCCTACCTCACCGCGGATCGCCTGCGGGAACTGTTGGGCTGCGCGGACTCCGTTGCCATCGAACGGTACGAGCTGCCGAATCTGCGTGGCATCTCCTTCGTGCTGCGCGACTATTTCCCGCCCAGCGGTTCGGCCCACCTCGGGTTGGACCAGATCGGCAAGTCGCTGGGCGAGTTCCTGCGCGCCCGCCACGTCGAGGCACCGGTCGAGTTGGTGCACGCTTCCGACCGGATGGGCACATCCTGAGCCCTCATCGCCCGAATCCTCGGCCGGCCGCCGATCCACGGCGGGACAGCGTGTTCTCATGATCGCACGCCGCCTCTTCGGAGTACGACAAGGATTCGAGGTCCGATCATGCGCATGTTCTCCCGCAGAACCGCGCTCGCCACGGTCGCGGGCACGAGCGCCGCGCTGGCCTTCGGCGGCTCGCCGGCCGTCGCCACGACCGAGACCGAGCCGCTTCTGCCCACCGGGCGGCAGTACCGGGTCGCCAGCGGCAAGCAGAGTCTGGTGGTGGCCGAGGTCGGGGCCGAGCTGCGCTCATGGATCGTGGACGGTCGGCCCGTGCTGGCCAACCACGCCGACGACAGCCTGGGCGACAGCCACATGGGCAAGATCCTGCTGCCGTGGGTGGACCGCATCGCCGGCGGCAACTACACGTTCCAGGGCACGGCCCAGGAAACCCCGATCAGCGAGCACTGGAGCAACTGCGCCCTGCACGGCCTCGCGTTGTTCCTGCCGTGGACGCCGATTCGCCAGGACCGCGACCGGCTTGTGCTGGGCTGCACGTTGTATCCGCAGTACGGCTATCCGTTCATGCTGCGCTTCCAGACGGAGTACCTGCTGGACCGCAACGGATTGCGAGTCGGCCTCACCGCGACCAACATCGGCAAGCAGCCGGCTCCGTTCGGCAGCGGCTACCACCCGTACTTCGCCGTCCCGCCGTCGGTGGACCAGGCCAAGCTCACCGTCAACGCTTCGACGTACCTGATCAACAACGACAACGGCATCCCGACCGGCAAGGCCCCGGTGGCCGGCACCGCGGTCGACTTCCGTTCCCCCAAGCCGATCGGCCCCGCGCAGGTCGACGTGGCCTTCACCGACCTCGTTCGCACCACCGCCGACAGCACGCTGGCCGAGATCGAGGCGCCGGACGGGCACAAGGTCCAGCTGTGGGCCGACGAGAACCACAAGTTCCTCGCCGTCTACTCCGACGACTACCCCGACCCCGGCCGCCCGGCGCGGCAGGCCATCGCCGTCGAGCCGCTGACCTCCGCCGCCAACGCGTTCAACAGCGGCGACGGCTTGATCGTGCTGGCGCCCGGGCAGACCTACCGCAGCGTCTGGGGTCTGCGGACGGTGTAACACCGGCAGGATGAATCGTTTTCGGATCGATTTCGGGCTAGAATCCGCCTCGACGGTGATGAACGCCAGCACTGAGGTAGGTGCCGATGGAGCCGGAGTGGACCCCGGGTGCGCTGGCCCGCATGCTGGGCGTCTCGCCCAACACGCTGCGCACCTGGGATCGCCGGTACGGCCTGGGACCGACCGTCCGCCAGGACGGGCGGCACCGGCGCTACAGCGAGGGTGACGAGCGCCGGCTCCGTCGCATGGTCGCTTTGATCGCCAGCGGCATGAGCACGGCGGCGGCCGCCGCCATTGCTCGCGGCGAGTCCGCATCGCAGGCTCCGAGCGTTGCGGTTGAGCCGTTCTCGCCGGC
The DNA here is from genome assembly GCF_028622115.1 of Kutzneria chonburiensis. Classification (NCBI taxonomy): domain Bacteria; kingdom Bacillati; phylum Actinomycetota; class Actinomycetes; order Pseudonocardiales; family Pseudonocardiaceae; genus Kutzneria; species Kutzneria chonburiensis. Next base: position 1,918,829 of record NZ_CP097263.1, on the reverse strand, counting down.
GGCCGCGGTGCGCGGCTTTCGCCGGGCCGCGGCGCGGTTGGACGCCCCGCTGATGCGTGAGCTCGCGCGGCGGCTGATCGCCGAACACGACGTGGCCACGGCGTGGGAGGAAGTGTTCACTCCCGTACTGGTCGAACTCGGGGCCGGATCGGCGATCGAGGTCGAGCACATGGCGAGCGCCAGCATCCAGCACGCGTTGCGGCAGATCCCGGCGGCGCGGGAACGGGGTCGGCTGCCCGTGCTGCTCGCGTGCGCCCCGGACGAGCAGCACACGCTGCCTCTCGACGCGTTGGCCGCCGTGCTGTCGGAGCAGGGCTGCGCCCATCGGAGCCTCGGTGCACGGGTACCCGCCCCGGCGCTGGTCAAGGCCGTCGACCAGCTCCGTCCCGCCGTGACGGTCGTATGGGCGCACACCGAGGTCCTGGCCGGTCTCGTCCCGCTCGACGACCTGCTGGCGTCCGGTCACACGACGGTCGTCGTGGCCGGTCCCGGCTGGCAGTCGGTGCCGCCGGACGTGCGCCAGGTCAGCTCGCTACGGGAGGCCGTGACCGTGGTGTCGGAGCTCAGCGGCATCGCCGCGCTCAGCACCTGAGCCACCCGGTCCAGCAGCTCGGCGACCACCCGCACCGCTCGACGCCTTCCGTCCGCATCGAGGTCACGCGCACGCTCGACCAGCCGCCGATCGCCGTCCTCGAGCAAGCCGAGTTCGTCACGGGCGATGCCGCGCCGGAGCAGCTCCACCGCGTCCCGCTCGGGCATCACCGCACCGAGCACCGCCCGTAACGCCCTCGCCGCGCGAGTCCGCAGGTCGGGGCCGGGAATTCGGGCCAGGCGCTCGGCCACCACGTCGGTCAGGTCGCTTCGGCCGGCGTCGAGCAGCACCGTCCAGATCAGCGTGGTGACCCGGTCGGCGGCCGTGGTCATGGTGTGCCCCGCCGGCCGGCCCAGGTTTCGGCGATCGGACCGGGCAGTCGGCTCAGGTCGGACATGGCGGTCTCCTGTCGCTCGCCGGGCGGGCCGGTCCCCGTGAGCCTAGAATCGATTCGAAATCGGTTCAAGTCGGGAGGCGATGATGACGGTGTTCACGGTCCGCCGGCAGGCCGGCGCCGGCGCGGTGTTCGGGCTGGCGGTGGCGCTCGCGGCGCTGGCCGGTGCGCTGGCCAGCACCCGCACGGCCCAGGACTACGGACGGCTGGCCCAGCCCTCGTGGGCCCCTCCGGCCTGGGTCTTCGGCCCGGTCTGGACCCTGCTCTACGTGTCGATCGCCGTGGCCGGTTGGCTGGTCTGGCGACGCGCCGGCACGGGCGGTGCACGCTGGGCGCTGACCACGTACGGGGTGCAGTTGCTGCTCAACGCCGCATGGACGCCGATCTTCTTCGGCCTGCGGCTGTTCGGGGCGACCTTCGCCGAGATCGTGGTGTTGTGGCTGGCCATCGGCGTGACAGTGGTGCTGTTCGCGCGGATCCGACGCGCCGCCGCCGTGCTGCTGCTGCCCTACTGGGCGTGGACTACCTTCGCCACCGTGCTCACCTACGCCGTCTGGCAGCTCAACCCGTGAGCATCGTGCAGTCGACCGTCGTCGACTTCCCGCTGGCCGAGGTGTTCGCCTGGCACAGCCGGCCCGGAGCCATGCCTCGCCTGACGCCGCCGTGGGCGCCGCTGCGGGTGATCGCGGAGGCCTCGTCGCTGCGGGACGGGCAGGCGGTGCTGGGACTTCCCGGCGGGCTGCGGTGGCTGGCCGCGCACCAGCCGGGCGCGTACGACCCGCCGTACCGGTTCGTCGACGAACTGGCCTCGCAGCCGCTGCGAACAGTGTTGTCCTGGCGGCACAGCCACGAATTCGCCGCCGAGGGTGACTCGAAGACCAAGGTCACCGACCGGATCGAAACGCCGGTGCCGGGCGCGCTGCTGCGGTCCATGGTCGCCTATCGGCACCGGCAGCTGGCCGGCGATCTCGCCGCGCACCGGTGGTCCCGCGACCTTCGGCCGGACCCGCTGACCGTTGCGATCACCGGCAGCGGAGGCATGATCGGCACGCAGCTGGCCGCCCTGCTGACCACCGGCGGCCACAAGGTGATCCGTTTGGTCCGGCGCGCACCGCGTTCGGCGAGCGAGCGGCGGTGGCGTCCCGATAAGCCGGACGCCGACCTGCTGGCCGGCGTGGACGCAGTTGTCCATCTGGCCGGCGCGTCGATCGCGGGGCGATTCACCCCGTCGCACAAGGCCGCCGTGCGGGACAGCCGGATCGAGCCGACGCTACGGTTGGCACAGCTGGCCGCACGCGGGCGGCATCGGCCGTCGACGTTTGTCAGCGCCTCGGCGGTCGGCATCTACGGCCCCGATCGCGGCGACGAGCTGTTGACCGAGGAAAGTCCGCGCGGCGAAGGCTTTCTCGCCGACCTGGTGGCGGACTGGGAGGACGCGGCCTCGGCCGCCGCCGAGGACGGCGTCCGGGTCGTCACCGTGCGGACCGGCATCGTGCAGTCGCCACGCGGCGGCAGCCTGCGCCTGCTGTTCCCGTTGTTCGCGGCCGGACTGGGCGGCCGGCTCGGCACCGGCCGGCAGTGGCTGCCGTGGATCGGCATCGACGACCTGCTCGACGTCTACCTACGGGCGATCGTCGACAGTGGACTGTCCGGCGCAGTCAATGCCGTTGCCCCGCAACCGGTTCGCAACATCGACTACACCAGGGCCCTGGCCTCGGCACTGCACCGGCCGGCCGTGCTCCCGGTTCCGTCCATCGGTCCCCGCCTGCTGCTCGGCCGGGAGGGGGCCGAGGAGTTGGCCAGCGCCAGCCAGCGGGTGGTGCCCCGCCGGCTGGAACTGGCCGGGCACCGCTTCCGTCACCCCGTGGTGGACCAGGCGCTGGCCCACCTCCTCTGAGCTACTGGCCGAGCGACCGGCGGATCTCGGCCAGCCGGTCCTTGGCCGCCTGCTCACGGTCGGCGAGCTGCTTGTCCAGGGCTTCCGCGGTGTTCTCCGTGCCCAGCCCGGCCAGCTCGGTCGAGCCCACCGACGTCGTGTACCGGTTCTCGATCTTGTCCCGGACGAAGTCGAAGCTCGGCACGCCGCCGTCGCTGTAGTCCGGCTCCGGCAGCGTCGGTTCCGGTGTCGAGGGGACCGCGACCGCCGTGCTCGGGGCGTCGTCGACGATCTCGCCGTCCACGACGTCGTGCCGGTCCTCGTCCATCACCGTCTCCTCACCGCCGGTCCGGCCTCCGACTCTAGTCCGTCCAGGTCACCGGCAGCTCGTGCACGCCGTAGATGCTCATATCGGTCCGCAGCCGCACCTCGCCGGCCGGAATGGCCAGCTCCAGCGTCGGAAAGCGGCGCAGCAGCCCGGCGAAGCCGGCCCGCATCTCGATTCGGGCCAGCTGCTGGCCGAGGCACTGGTGCACGCCGTGCCCGAAGGACACATGGCCACGGGCCTTGCGGTGCACGTCCAGCGTGTCGCCGTTCTCGAACCGCTGCGGGTCGTGGCCGGCGGCCAGCAGCGAGACGACGACCGTCGTCCCCTTGGTGATCGTCTCGCCGGCGAGCTCGATGTCCTCGGTGGCGTAGCGCAGGAACGTGTCGGCGACGGCGAGGTAGCGCATGAGCTCCTCGACGGCGTCAGGCATCAGTTCCGGGTCGGCCCGCAGCTCGGCCAGCTGGTCCGGGTGCTCCAGCAGGGCGAAAGTGCCCAGTGCCAGCATGTTCGCGGTGGTCTCGTGCCCGGCGAGCAGCAGCAGGAAGGCGATGCCGATCAGTTCCTCGACGCTCAGGTCCTCGTCACGGGCCAGGTCGGACAGCAGGTCGTCGCCCGGCTCGGCCCGCTTGGCGGTGATCAGCCCGGCCAGGTACGAGGTCAGGGCGTTCCACGCGCCCATCTTCTCCTCCAGCGACTGGTCCTTGACCAGGAACTGGGCCGAGTTGGCCTGGAAGGTCGCCCGGTCCGCGTAGGGCACGCCGAGCAGCTCGCAGATGACCAGCGACGGCACCGGCAGCGCGAACGCCGTGACCAGGTCGACCGGCCGGGCCATGGCGGCCAGCTCGTCCAGCTGCCGCTCGGTGATCTCGATGATGTGCTCCTCGAGCATCTTCATCCGCTTCACCGTGAAGGCGCCGATCAGCTTGCGCCGCAACCGGGTGTGGTCCGGCGGGTCCATGGCGATGAACAGGCCCGGGATCTGCGGGGACGGCTCGGTGGCCGGCGGCATGCCCGGCGTCTCCCACGGCACGTGCAGGACGCCGATGTCCTGGCGGGAGCTGAACCGGGTGTCGGCCAGCACCTGGCGGACCTCGTCGTAGCCGGTGACCAGCCAGCCCTCGTGGCCGTCCGGGAAGACCAGCGGGCTGACCGGGCGGGTCGCGCGCAGCTCGCTCATCCGGCTCGGCGGGTCGAACGGGCCGGCGTCGCGCTCGGTGGGCATGCCCTGGCTCATCAGAAGTTCCTCTCGTGGCGTGTGCTGTCACCACAGTCGCCGGGCCCGCTGACACCGGACGGTCACGGCGCTGACACCGCTGTCAGCGCAACTTACCGATTCGCGTCGATCACCCGTGGCAAAATCGGCCGGTGCAGATCGGGATGCTCGGACCATTCGAGGTGCGTACGGACGGCGCGGTGGCCGACGTGCCGGGCGCCCGGCTGCGTGGGCTGCTGGCCGCCCTCGCGCTCGATCCCGGTCACGTGGTCCCGAAGGCGTCGCTGGTCGACTGGATCTGGGGCGAGAACCCGCCGGCCGACGCGGCGAATGCCTTGCAGCGCCTGGTTTCCCGGCTGCGGAAGGTGCTGCCGGACGGGGCGGTCGACGGGCAGGCGAACGGCTACCGGCTGGTGATCGAACCGGACGCCGTCGACGCCGTGCGATTCCAGCGCCTGGTCAGCGAGGCCCGCGAGGATCCACGACGGCTGCGCGATGCCCTGGCCCTGTGGCGTGGTGGGGCCATGCAGGACGTCGGTCTGCTGGACAGCGCGGCCTTCGACGCGGCGGTCACCCGGCTCGAGGGACTGCGTCTGACCGCCTTGGAGGACCGCTTCGACGCGGAGACCAGCATCGGTCACAGCGCGGAGACCATCACGGAGCTGACCGACCTCGTGGTCGCCCATCCGGTCCGCGAACGGCTCGTCGCCGCCCTGATGCGGGCGCTGGCCGCGACCGGCCGTGACACCGACGCGCTGCTGCTGTACCAGCGCACCAGGGAAACCCTGGCCAACGAGCTGGGCGTGGACCCATCACCTGAGCTGTCCGCCGTGCACGTCGCGCTGCTGCGGGGCGAGCTGGGGCGGCGGGAGGAGACCCGCCGGACCAACCTGCGGGCCGAGCTGACCAGTTACGTGGGCAAGGACGGCGACGTCGCCGCGGTCCGCGAGCTCGTCGCCGACCACCGGCTCACCACGCTGATCGGGCCGGGTGGCTCGGGCAAGACCAGGCTGGCCACGGAAACCGCGCGCACGCTGCTCGACGACCAGGCGGACGGGGTCTGGCTGGTCGAGCTGGCGCCCATCGGCGCGGGCAGCGACGTCGCGCAGGCGACGCTCGCCGCGCTCAAGCTGCGGGACTCGCTGCTCGGCGACGCGCCGGACGCGGAGCCGACCGACCGGGTCGTGGCGGCGCTCCGCGACCGGGCGATGGTGCTGGTGCTGGACAACTGCGAGCACGTGATCGAGTCCGCCGCGGCCTTCGCCCACCGGGTGCTCGGCGAGTGCCGGCGGCTGCGCATCCTCGCCACCAGCCGGGAACCGCTCGGCATCACCGGCGAGACGCTGTGGCCGGTCGCGCCGCTGGTCCTGCCGGCCGAGGACGCCGATCCCGAGAAGATCGAGTCGTCGCCGGCCGTACGGCTGCTGCGGGACCGGGCCGGCGCGGTGCGCAAGGACCTCGGGACCGACGCCGGCACGTCGTCCACGCTGGCCCGCATCTGCCGGGCGCTGGACGGCATGCCGCTGGCGATCGAGCTCGCCGCGGCCCGGCTGCGCACGATGTCCGTCGATCAGCTGGCCCACCGGCTCGACGACCGGTTCCGGCTGTTGACCGGCGGCAGCCGCACGGCGCTCCCCCGGCACCGGACGCTGCGTGCGATGGTCGACTGGAGCTGGGAGCTGCTCACCGACGACGAAAGGTCGGCGCTGCGGCGGCTGTCGGTGTTCGCCGGCGGCGCCAGCCAGGAAGCCGCCGAGCGGGTCTGCGCGGGGGACGTGCTCGATCTGCTGACCGCTTTGACCGAGAAATCGCTGGTCGTCGCCGAAGGCGACACGGCGACGCGCTACCGGCTGCTCGGCACCATCAAGGAGTACGCCCAGGAACGCCTCTCGGAGGCCGGTGAGTCGGAACTGGCCCGTCGGGCCCATCTCACGTACTTCACCGACCTCGCCGAGACCGCCGACCCGCGTCTTCGCGGCGCCGAGCAGCTGGAATGGCTGGCCGAGCTCGAGGTCGAGCACGACAACATCGTCGCGGCGATGCGCGGCGCGCTCGCGGCCGGCGATGCGACCGGGGCGATGCGGCTGGCCGCGGCCGGCGGCTGGTACTGGTGGCTCGGCGGGCACAAGAACGAGGGCAACGAGCTGATCGTGGCGGCCGCCGCCGTGCCCGGCGAGGTGCCCGACCGGATCCGGGCCGCGGTCTACGCGCTGGCCACCGGCTTCGTCACGTCCGGGCTGGAGAGTGATCAGAACCAGGCCGCCGAGTGGATCCACGAGGTGCACGAGATCAACCTCCGGGTCGACGGCTGCCACCCGGCGGTGCGGCTCGTCGCCGCGCTGGAGCGGCTGGTCCGGGAGCCGGACGCGTTCGTGGCCGTGTGGGAGCCGCTGCTGGCCGACGAGGAGCCGTGGGTGCGGGCGCTGGCTCGGCTTCAGCTCGGCAAGATGCGGATCATGGCCGGCGACGGCAGTCTGGAGGCCGACGCGTGCCTGGAGACGGCGCTGGCCGAGTACCGGGCGCTGGGCGAACGGTGGGGCATGTCGTTCGCGCTGACCGAGCTGGCCGACCGGATCGCCATGCGTGGCGACTTCACCGGCGCGTGCGAGCACTACGAGCAGGCGATCGCCGTGGTCACCGAGGTCGGCGCGATCGAGGACGTCGTGCGGATGCGGTCGCGGCAGGCCCAGCTGCACTGGCTGGCCGGGGACGACTCGTCGAGCGCCGCCGCCATGGCGCAGGCGCAGCGGACCGCTTCGCGGGTCGCGTGGCCCGGTGCGTTGGTCGAGTTGGCTCTGGGCAAGGCAAACCTCGCCCGTTGGCGTGGTGACGTCTCGGAGGCGCGGCGGCAGCTCGACGTCGCCACCGGGTTGTTGGGCAGCGCCGCCGAGCGGGCTCAGGTCCGGGCGATGCGGCAGGACCTCCTCGGCTACCTGGCCTCGGACATCGCCTCGGCCCGGACCCATCGCGTCGCCGCCTTCGAGGCCGCGGCCGAGCACGGGAACCCGCCGGTGATCGCCCAGGCGCTGCTCGGGCTGGCCGACCTGGCGTTGCGTGAGGATCAGGACGAGCAGGCGGCGCGGCTGTTGGCGGCGAGTGTCGGCCTTCGCGGCCTTTGGGACCGTTCGCAGCCGGACGTGACCCGTATCGAGCAGGCCGCGCTTCGTCGCCTCGGCGAATCGCGATTCGCCGAGGCGACTGAGGAGGGGACTACGGCTGGCTGGCGTGAGCTGGCCGCCGTCACGCTCGCTTCGTGAACGTGGACCGCGCCCACAGGTAGCCGACCACCGCGATACCGAGGCACCAGGCGACCGCCGCGATCGCGTCGCCGGCCGCCGGCGTGCCGTCGAGCAGTCCCCGCAACGTCTCGATGATCGGCGTGAACGGTTGGTACTGCGCGAATTCCCTTACGCCCGGCCCCATTTTCGCCGCCGGGACGATCGCGCTGCTGAAGAACGGCAGCATCACCAGCGGCACCGCCGCCAGCCCCGCCGTCTCCGGCGACTTCGCGAACAGTCCCAGCGCCACCGTGAACCAGCCCGCCGCCACCGCGAGCAGCAGCACCACTGCGAGCACGCCGAGCCAGTCCAGCAGGCTCGCCGCCGGGCTGAAGCCCAGCAGGAAAGCCACTCCGATGATCGCCCCGATGGCCACCAGGTTGGTCAGCACACTGGCGACGACGTGGCCCGTCAGCACCGCGCCGCGGGAGACATCCATGACCTTGAACCGGTTGATCACGCCCTTGGTCATGTCCGCGTTCACCGAGGTCGCCACCGCGCCCAGGCCGTAGCAAACCGCCAGCAGCAGCATGCCCGGCGTCGCGTAGTCGACGTAGTCCACGCCCACGCTGAAGGCGCCGCCCAGCAGGTAGACGAACATCAGCATCACCACCACCGGCATCAGCACCGCGTTGAACACCGAGGTCGGATTCCGGGCCACGTGCTTGAGGTTGCGTCGCAGCATCACCATCGATGGGGTCTTCATCACGCCGACACCTCCGTCGCGTGGCCCGTCAGGGCAAGGAAGACGTCATCGAGGTCCGGCGTGTGCACCGACAGCTCTTCCGCGCTGACCGCGTATTCGTCCAGCCGGTCCAGCAGCACCCTCAGCGACCTCGTCCCCCCGTCGCCCGGCACCCGCAGCGTCAGCGCTTCGTCCTCACGCTTCCCGTCCGTCAGAACCCGCGCCGCCGCCTCCAGCTCCTCCACGTTCGTGAACCGCAGCCTGATGTGCGTTCCCGGGATCCGCCGCTTGAGCTCCTCCGGAGTGCCTTCCGCCACCACCCGGCCGCCGTCCAGCACCGCCACCCGATCCGCCAGCTGATCCGCTTCCTCAAGGTATTGCGTGGTAAGGAAAACCGTCACCCCTTCCCCCACCAGCTCCTTGACGATCTCCCACATCGTCCGCCTACTCCGCGGATCCAGCCCCGTGGTCGGCTCATCCAGAAAGATGATCTTCGGATCACCCACCAGCGTCATGGCCAGATCCAGCTTCCGCCTCATCCCTCCCGAATACGTCCCCGCCGCCTTCTTCGCCGCTTCCCCCAGTTCAAACCGCTCCAGCAGCCTCCCGACGACCCCTTCTTCCGCCCGCCGGCTCAGATCCACCATCAGCCGCAGGTTCTCCTCCCCCGTCAGCAGTTCATCCACCGCCGCGAACTGCCCCGTAACCCCGATCGCCCTCCTCACCTCCTTCGCCTCCTTCCCCACGTCATACCCCGCCACCCGCACCTCTCCCCCATCCGCCGCCGTCAGCGTCGTCAGCACGTTCACCGCCGTCGTCTTCCCCGCCCCGTTCGGCCCCAGCAGCGCGAACACCGTCCCCGTCCCCACCTCCAGGTCCACCCCGTCCAGCACCACCTTGTCCTTGTACGCCTTCCGCAGCCCCGACACCGCAATCGCCAGATTCGTCATACCCAGCACTGTCTTCGCGCCCGGTGTCACCCCCCTGACACAGCCCTGACACGCGTCCCGGGCCATGTCAGCTTGGCAACGTCATGCCCGTCGGGGACGCTGGCCCGATGAGAGCGAAGCGCCCCGGCCCCGAGGAAATCGTGTCCGAGAAAGGATTCCTGGACCTGGCCGGTCGACAGCACGCGACGCCCCAACAACGCGAGACCATGCCCTGAACGCACCGACGCGAGCGGCCGACCTAAATGCCGGCCGCTCTCGTGCGCTGCGGTCAGGAACGAGCCACCTCACCGAGTCAGTTCGTAGAGGGAGTTGAAGGGGTTGTCCATGGCGACGCGGTCGACGGCGGAGAAGCCGGCACGGGTGGCGAGGTCGCGAAGGGCGGGCTCGGGCAGGCCGAGGGTGCCGAGACCGGCGCCGTCCTCGGCCAACGAGGTGGTCATGCAGTAGAGCAGGCTGAAGCCGTAGAGCAGGGAGGCGATGGGGCCGGCGTTCTCGGCGGGGTCGGCGGAGCAGTTGATGTCCAGGCAGAGGTAGCGGCCACCGGGGCGCAGGCCCTCACGGATGGAGCGGAGCAGGCCGAGGGGGTCGACGGCGTCGTGGACGACGTCGAAGGTGGTGACGACGTCGAAGTGCTCGGGTAGGCCGGCGGCGGCGTCACGGACCTCGAAGCGGACCCGGTCCTCGATGCCGGCCTGCTTGGCGTGGTGACGGGCGGCTTCGACGGCGGCGGGTGAGACGTCGTAGCCGACGAAGGTGGCGGAAGGGAAGGCCTCGGCGAGCGTGGTGACGGCGAGGCCGGCGCCGCAGCCGACGTCGGCGACGTGGCCGCCGGCGCGGAGCTTGGCCGCGGTCTCGGGAACCCGAGGCAGCCAGTCCTGCACGAGCAGGTTGCGGTGCCACTGGGCGGTGAACCGGCTGGTGCCGGCGGCGACGTCGGGGTGCAGGTGCTCGGCGTGCACGCCGCCGCCGACGCGGAAGGCGGCCAACACCTGGTCGTAACGCTGCACGGCGCCGAGCAGCTCCTGGTGCACGCCGCCGAAGAAGGCCGGCCCGGGCTCGGTGGCGAGGGTGGGCACGTGCTCGGCCGGCAGGGTGTAGCGCTGGTCGGACTCCTGGTACGTGAGGTAGCCGGCGGCGTACATACCGCCGAGCCACTCCCGCACGTACCGCTCGTTGAGGCCGGTGCGGCCGGCGAGTTGGGCGCTGGTGGCCGGACCCTGGGCGGCCAGGTCCTTGAACAGGCCGAGGCGGTCGCCGAACGCGGCCAGCACGGTGGTCGCGGCGGCGGCGGTGTCGGTGAGCACGCGTCCGGTGAACTCGGCTGCCTGCTGCTCGTCCATGGCTTTCTCCTGTCGATGAGTGGATTCACGCTCGACAGGAAGGCGTGACTTTAGAATGCACGCGGTGTTCATCGCGAATGAACACCGGATCGGCGGGCACGGATGGACCACGGATCGGCTGTTCCCAGGGTTGTGGTCGGCCGCGAGGGCGAACTCGCGGCGCTGCGGTCCGCGCTCGCCCGGGTGCGCGCCGGGGCGGGCGAGCTGGTTCTGGTCCGCGGCGAGGCCGGCATCGGCAAGAGCACGCTGGTCGAGGCCTTCTGCGACGAGATCCGAGGTCAGGGCGTTGCGGTGCTGGTCGGCGCCGGCTGGGACGAGGGCGGCGCGCCGACGTACTGGCCGTGGGTGCAGGTCATGCGCCGGGCGGCGGCCGCCGGCGCCGGGCCGGCGATCGACGGGTTCGGGGCGGCGCTGTCGCCGCTGTGGCCGGGCGCCGGCGAGGTCGCGAGCTCCGACCGGTTCTCCTTGTACGAAGCGGTCACGCTGGTGCTGGACTCGATCGCGGACGCCGCGCCCGTGGTGGTCGTGCTGGAGGACCTGCACGCGGCCGGCTGCGCCAGCGCCCTGATGCTGGAGTTCGTCGCCCGGCACTGCCGGCACACCCGCCTGCTGCTGGTCGCGACCTACCGTGACGCGGAGGTCCGCCTCGATCCGGAGTTGTCGGCGGTGGTGGAGCGGCTGGCCGAGCACGGCGCGGAGCTGGCGCCGCGGCCGTTCGCCCGGCCGGAGGTCGAGGCCCTGATGGCCGGTGCGCCGGCCGAGCTGGTCGACCAGGTGCTCGACCGGACGCAGGGCAATCCGTTGTTCGTCATGCACGTGCTGCGCCAGCTCGACCGCGATTCGCCGGCGGGCACGGACATTCCGGCCGGCTTGCGGCAGGCGATCCGCCGCCGGGCCGAGCGGGTCGCCGGTGGTGTGACGGCGGCGCTCGACGCGGCCGCGGTGCTCGGCGGGGAGATCCGCGTCGGCCTGGTGGCCGGCGTGCTCGGCGAGCCGCCCGACGCTGTCCGCCGGGCGTTCGACGAGGCCGTCCGGGCCGACCTGCTCGGCCGGGATCCGGCCGGACCGGACCGCTACGTGTTCACGCACTCCCTGGTCAGGGACGTCCTTTACGACGACCAGAAGAGCACCGGCCGGGCGGCGCTGCACCTCGCCGTCGGGCAGGCGCTGGCCGCCGATCCGCACGTGGCGACCCCGACCCTGGCCCGGCATTTCCTGGCGGCCTGGCCGGTGGGCGGGCAGGTGGAGGCCTTGCACTACGCCGGCCAGGCCGGGGACGAGGCCGTCGCGGCGCTGGCCTACGAGGACGCGGTCGCGCACTACCGCCAGGCGATCGTCGCAGTGGGACGGTCCACAGCGGACACCACGACGGACCGGGTCGATCTGCTGCTCGCCCTGGCCTCGGCGTTGCAGCGGTCCGGCCGGCTGGCCGAGGCTCGCCGCGAAGCCGACCACGCGGTGGAGCTGGCCGCGAGCCTGGACGATCCCGAGCGGTACAGCGCGGCCGCGCTGCTGCGCGCCGAACACCTTGACTTCAACACGGTGGACGAGGACGTCATCAACCTGCTCCGGCGAGCGGACCTGGCCTGGGCCGGGGCCGCGACGCCGACCCGGGGCCGGGTGTTGGCCCGGCTCGCGGTCGCCTCGATCCACGCCGACCGGCCGACCGCGGCCGGCCACGCGCGGTCGGCGGTGTCGGTGGCCGAATCCTGCGGCGCCCCGGCGACGTTGGCGATCGCCCTGTCCGCGCAGCTCTACGTCGCGTGGGGTGCGCACGATCCCGTCCAAGCGCTGGCGGCCGGAGCTCGGATCGCCGAGCTGGGCCGAGCCGCCGGCGATTCCGCCCTGACGCTCGACGGCGAGATGTGGCGGCTGGTGTTCACGCTGGAATGCGGCGACCTCGACCAGGCCGACGCCGTGCTCGCCGAGTTGGACCGCCTCGCCGCTGACCTGCGCCGGCCCACGGTCCTGCATCTGGCGCTGTCCCGGCGGTCAACCCTAGGCGCGCTGCACGGACGGCTGGCCGACGCGCGCGACCTGGCTCGGGAGGCGTGGGAACTCGCCCAACGCTGCGGGCTGCCCGATGCCGACGCCGTGTACTGGGGCCAACTGTTCTCGGTGTGGCGGTTCGGCGGCCTGGACGCGGACGACGCCGAGCACATGGAGCGCATGCTGGTCGACCTGGTCGAGCACTCCCGGCTCCGCGCCGCCCACGAGGCCGCCTTGGTGCTCATCCTGATCGAGCGCGGCGAGCACGAAGACGCCCGTGCGCGTTTCGCGCGGATGGTGGCCGAGCTGCCCGATCTGCCGCATGACATGGTCTACGTGTGGACGCTCTGTCTGCTGGCCGGTGGTTGCGCCGCGCTCGAGGATCGAGACGCCGCGGCCGTGCTTCGCGCGGCTCTCACGCCGTTCGCCGGCCGGTTCGCTGTCCCCGCTGGCGCCGTCAGCTGCCTGGGGTCGGTTGAGCTGAGTCTGGCGCAGGTAACCGCGCTGACCGGCCGTGACGACGAAGCCCGGGAGCACTTCGAGGCCGCCGTCGCCGCTCATCGCGCGGCCGGCACGCCGGCCTGGCTTGCCTTGTCCTGCTTGGAGTTCGCCCGCTTCCTCAGCCGCCAAGGGGAAAGGACCAAGGCGCGGTCGCTGGCCGAGGAGGGCGAACGGCTGGCCCGGGTGCACCGCCTTGACGCACTCCTGACCGGTCCGGTCGTCACCGCCTCGATCTCCATGGCGCGCGAGGGTGATGTCTGGACCGTACGGCAGGGTGATGTCGTCGTGCGGCTCCCCCGCAGCCGCGGGCTGGCCCATCTCGCCGAGCTGGTCCGCAACCCCGGCCAGGACATCGCGGCCGAGCAGCTGGCCACCACCCCGGGCAATACGGAGTCTGTGTCCGATGTGGACGTCCACATCGGACAGACAGCGGACGTCGTGCTCGACGCCACCGCCCGCGCCGCCTATCGCCGCCGGCTGCACGACCTGGACGAGGAGATCGATCAGGCCGCCGCTTGGCACGACACGGAGCGCAAGGCCGGTCTCGAGGTCGAGCGCGACTTCCTGGTCCGTGAACTGGCCGCCGCGGTCGGTCTCGGCGGCCGGCCCCGCCGCTTGGGGTCGGACGCCGAGCGGGCCCGGGTCAACGTCACCCGGGCCATCCGCACGGCGATCCGCCGCATCGCCGACCAGGCGCCCGAACTCGGCGCCACCCTCGACGCCGCCGTGCGCACCGGCACCCACTGCCGCTACGACGCCCGTGCCGGCGACCCCGCTCAGGCCGCCGGCATCGGCGGTCAGGCGACGGTGAGCGAGTAGAAGCCGCGCCCGAACGTGGCGATCACGAGTCGATGGTGCGACGGGTCGTAGGCGATGTCGTCGACCGGCACCAGCGGCAGATTCTGGCCCAACCGGGCCCACTGGGCGGATCCGGCCGTGCCGACGAAGACGCCCTGGTCGGTGCCGGCGTAGAGGAGGCCTCCCGCGCCGATGACGAGCGTGTTCACCGGCGCCTGCGGCAGATTTCCGGACAGGTCCGTCCAGTGGCTGCCGTTGTCGCTGGTGTGCAACACATGCGGCTGCCGCGAACCCGAGCGGTAGCCGGACAGCGTGACGTAGGCCGAGTCCGGGTTCTGCGGATCGACGACGACCCGCGTCACCCAAGGCTGACCGGTGAGCACGTTGGTCCACGTGGTGCCGAGATCGTGCGTGACCCAGACCCGTCCGTCGTCGGTGCCGACCCAGACGGTGTGCTGGTCGCCGGCCGCGGCGACGGTGGTGATGGTGCCGAACGGGTAGTCGTCCTTGCCGGGGCCGCCGGTCAGGTCGGGGCTGATCGCGGTCCAGGTGACACCGCCGTCGGTCGACCGGTTGAGCCGGTTTCCGCCGTAGTACATGACTTTCGGGTTGGTGGGGTCGAACTGGACCGGCGTGAACCAGTTGCGGCGGTCGGCGGTGGTGGTGAACTCGGTCATCGACGTGCCGCCGTTGGTCGACCGCGCGCACGCGCCGTACTGGAGGCAGGCGAAGACGATGTTGTCGTTGGCCGGGTTGATCAGGTTCTCCTGGCCGTCACCGCCGAAGTACTCGTTGAACCGCGTCCCGCCCCACGACCGCAGGGATCCGTTGTCCTGCGCGCCACCGGAGATCCGCGAGGTGTCGGCCGCCGTGATCGCCACGCTGTAGAGCTGCGTGAACGGCTCGCTGACGGCGTGCGTCCAGCCGCTGTCGCCGTTGCTGTCGGAGCGGTAGACGCCGCCGTCGTTGCCGAGGTACACGCGCTTGGGATGGCGCGGATCCCAGACGATGACGTGCTGGTCGGAGTGCACGGAGTCGTTGGGAGTCCAGGTCTTGCCGGCGTCGTGCGAAGTCAGCAGGGGCACGCCGGCCAGCTGGACGTGGTTGGCGTCGCGCGGATCCACCCAGACCTTGCCGAACCACCAGCTGTAGCTGGACTGCGAGTCGACGAGCTCGGGGTCGTCGGGCAGACGCATCCAGGTGGTGCCGGCGTCGGCCGAGGTGTAGGCGCTGCCGTAGGCGCCGGCGGCCGTGCCGACGATGGCGTACACCCGTCCCGGCTGGGACGCGGAGATGCCGAAGCCGTACCGGCCGACGTCGGGTCCGGTGGCCGGCAGCCCGCCACCAAGCTGCTGCCACGTGGCCCCGCTGTCGGTCGAGCGGTACAGGCCGGAACCGACACCGCCGTAGACCCGCTGGTCGGGCTGGCGTCGGTGATCCCAGAGCGCGGCGTAGACACGGTGCGGGTCGGCCGGATCGAACTGGACGTCGACCGCCCCGGTGAACGTGTTGGGCACGTCGAGCACCCTGTGCCAGGAGTTGCCGCCGTCGGAACTGAGGTAGACGCCGCGATCCCCGCCGGCCGTGTACAGCGATCCGTTGGCCGCGACCAGGATCCGCTGCGGGTTGGCCGGGTCGATGGCGATCGCGCCGATGGTGCCGGAGTCGGGCAGGCCGACCGGCCGCCAGGTCGCGCCGTGATCGGTGGAGCGGTAGACGCCGGTGCCCTCGTAGGTGACGCTGCCGCCGCCCGGATTGGGTTCGCCGGTACCGACGAAGACCGTGCCGTCGGGGGCCGTCGCGACGGCCCCCATCGCCTGCGTCGCATCCTGCGGCCAGGCGGCGGTGAAGGTCCGGCCCGCGTCCGTCGACCGCCAGAGGCCGCCGCTGGCTGACGCCGCATACAGCGCGTCGGTGGTCGTCGGGTCCATGGCGATGCCGACCACACGGCCGCCGATGTTCGTCGGGCCGAGCGACTGCCAGGTGCCGCCAACCTTCGGCAGGCGGCCGGCCTGAGCTGCGGCGATGTCGTAGGCGTGCCGGGGAAGGGTCTGGCCCGGCACCGTTTTCTGCACGTAGCTGTAGTCCGCCGGGGCCGCCGGGCCGCCGTCATCGTCGTCGTCCATGGGATGGGCCGAGGGCACGACCATCGTGGCGACGAGCGCGACGGCCGCTGCTAACCGAAGCATCCGATCTCCTTCGTACGGATCCGAGCCGTGACGAAGGCGACGCTAGGAGTAGTGGCCGTCGCACAACAGCCGTCAAAGGTCGGTCAGTGCCACCGTCAGCTCGACCTCCAGCAGGCCGCCGCTCGGCAGGCTGGCGACGCCGATGGCGGAGCGGGCATGGCGGCCGGCATCGCCGAAGATGTCCAGCAGCAGGGTCGACGCCGGGTCGAGTACGGCCGAGTGATCCTGGAAATCGCTGCGGGCGTTGACAAATCCGCGTAGGAAGAGAATCCGGCTCACCCGGTCCAGATCGCCGAGGGAGTGCCGCAGCGCACTCAGCGCCCGCAAGACGCAGGCCTGGGCGGCGGAAGTGGTCAGCCGGGACGGCATTTCCGCGGGGCCGCGCATGACCGTATCGTCCACACGGGACAGTTGGCCGCTGACGTAGGCCACGGTGCCGTGCACCACGACCGGCTCATAGACGCCGCGCGGCGCGGGAGACGGCGGCAGGGCGAAGCCGAGTTCGGCGATGCGCTGTTCGATGATCACGAGGTCACCTTTCCACCGAGCCAAACGCCGTCGATCACAGTGTCCTGCCAACGAAAACGGACCGTGATCTCGGACGGCCGGCCCATTGCCCGCCCCTGTCGGATCCGGATCGGCCGGCCGGGGTCGACCGATCCGGTGTCCACCAGGCCGAAGGCCAGTGCGGCGGCGGCGATCCCGGTGGCGGCGTCCTCGGGATAGCCGGAGGAACGCGGAAACTGCCGCGCGTCGAACACCTGGCCGGCCGGAGAGGACGGCGCGTACGGATACAGCCCGGTGGACCCCACCGAGTCGCATACCCGTTTCACACCGGCGAAATCCGGCCGCAGCCCGTCGAGCACGGCGACGTCCGCGACCGGCACGAGCGTCTTCACCCGACTGGTGCAGGCGTTGCGAACCGGTGCCTCAGCGAGATCGCTCGGACCGATTCCCAGGACGTCAAGGATGGCCGGCACGGCCTCGTCCGCCACCGGCTCGATTCGTCCCCGGGGCTGGGTGATCTCCGCGCCGCCGTCGATCCGCCGCGCGGTGACGGGGCCGCTGCGGGTACGCAGCGACACCTCACCGTCGGGCAACCGCCCGAGCCGGCCGAGCAGCCACACCGCGCCGACCGTGGCGTGCCCGCACATCGACATCTCGTGGTTGGGCACCCAGAACCGGAGCTCGTAGCCGTGCTCGTCGGCCAGCACGAAGCCGCTCTCGTGGCCGTATTCCCGGGCGACGGCTTGCATGTCGTCGTCGGACATGCCGTCGGCGTCGACCACGATGGGCGCCGGATTCCCGCCGCCGGGGCCGGCCGGGAACACGTGGACGAGCTGGACCTGCGGGGTCATCCGGAAATTCGCTCCATTTCGCTCGCCGCCTGGTCCTCACCGAGGCGGCCCTGGTTCCGGCGCACGGCCAGCACCCACAGCACGGCGGCGATCGCCAGTGTGATCAGGGCTTGCACACCGGGCTGCAGCAGCAAAGGGGTGTTCGGCTGGACGAAGCCGGAGATCATCAACGCCACCGCGACGGCGACGGCGATCGGCGCCGCGACCAGCAGCTCACGCCGGCCGACCAGCTCGGTGGCCCAGCTCGGACGTCGGGCCGGCAGCGCTCGCAGCCGCAGCCAGCCCAGCCCGACGATGGCGATGACCAGCATGAAGGTCACCGACCGCAGCGCGACGCCGATCTGGAACCCGGCTGTGGCCTCCTCGACCACGAACAGCAGGCCCAGCACGGAGGTCACCAGGATCGGGACGATCGGCACCTGGCGGTCGGTGGTGCGGGCGCAGGAGGCGGGCAGCAGCCCGTCACGGCTCCAGGCGTACATGATGCGGGAACAGTCGATCATCAGCGGCGCCACGGTCTTGCCGGCCACCACGATGACGAACAGATCGAAGACGACGGTGACGGCTCGCGGCGCGAGCACGGCGATGATGCCGGGCACCGTCGCGGCGTCCTGGTGGCCGCTCGCGACCAGCGGATGCACGGCGTACCAAGGCACAGCGTGGAACACGGAGAACGCGACGGCGGCGTACAACAGGATCGCGATCAGCCAGCCGCGAACCAGCCCACGGGACAACGACTTGCCGTCACGGGTCTCGCCGCCCAGCGACGGGGCCGCGCTCACGCCGCCGTAGGAGTAGACGAACAGCACCAGCACGCCGACGAACGCGCCCAGGGTCGGCGTGCTGTCGGCCGGGGCCTGCACCGGATGGCCGAGCAGGTCTGCCGCGTGCCGCAGGTAGGCGCCGGGATCGCCGGCCAGGCAGACCACCACGGTCAGCACCACCACGACGAGCACCATGCCCAGCATCACGGCCATGATCCGGCCGAACGAGCTGATGCCCCGCAGCTGCGCGATCGTGAACGCGAGGATCAGCAGACCGCCCAACACGATGTGCCCGACGCTGCTGGCGGCGGCGACCGCACCCGCGTGCCAGCCGACGGCGTCGAGCAGGCTCGCGAAGAAGACGGCGAAGCCGTAGCTCTGGAAGCCGATGGACCCGATCACGCCGACCAGATAGAGGGCGCTCGCCGCGAAACCCGTGCGCTGCCCGACGGTACGGGTCATCCAGACGTAGGCCGAGCCGGCGCGGGGCATCGCCTGCGCGAAGCGCGCGAACAGCAGCACCGCCGGTCCGAGCACCACGCCGGCGACGATCAGCGCCACCGGGACGAGGTAGGTGACCTGCGGCTGCGTGCCAAGTGCGTTGACCAGGACGAGATTCACGCCGCTGCCGTACTCGGCGGCCAGCGTGGCGGCCGCGACGACGAGCGTGCCCAGGACACGCGCGAGGGCCGGTCTCTGTGACATGGGGATCCTCCGGGGATTGCTTATGAGCAGGGCAGAGCACGGAATCGGTCGATTCCGGTGCGGTTGATCCCCCAGCCGAGCCACTCATGGGCTCAGACCGATACCCCCAGTTCACGCAGGGCGCTGCGGCCCCGCGGCGTCAGGTCCAAGGCCCGGCTGCCGGATCGCGGCTTGGTCCAGCGGCGTTCGCGCATGCTCTCCGCCACCGCCGCACCGAGCGCACCGCCCAGATGCGGGGCCTTCTCCGTCCAATCAGGACACCCGTAGGCAAACCGTCGCCTGGTTCCGTGCAGCTGCGCCCATTCGGCAACGCCGAACTCCGGCAGCACGGTGTCCGCACCGGCACCAGGCACGAGATCGTCGGCACCGGCCGGATCGCCGATCACGGCATCGCGTTCCAGCAGCGTCCGCAACACCGCCACGCCGAGACGACCGCCGACGTGGTCGTAGCAGCAGCGGGCCTCCTCCCCGGGCCGGGCCACCGGCACGTCCACGGCCGACACGCCGGCCGCGGCACCGAGGTTGGCCAGCAACTCGGCCAGATCCGCGTTCGGCAGCCGGTACAGGCTCTGCCGCCCACGGCGCTCCGTCACCAGCAGGCCGGCCGATCTGAGCACGGTGAGGTGGTTGCCGACCTGGGCCTGCGACGCCCCCGCGACCTCCACCAACTCGCTGAACGCACACGGGCCGTGCTCGCTGACGTACGTCAGGAGCAGCAACCGCAACGGGTGCGCGAGCTGCTTGCCCAGCTCGGCCATGGCCTCCGCCGCCGCCCGCAGCGCCTCGGCACCGTCATGTTTCATGCCGACATGAAACATGACGGCTCCGGCCGAGTCAATCGCCGAACGTCGTCCAGCGGCCTTCGGACACCACCTCGACGGTCCCGTCCACAACCTTGATGGCCGTCTGCTCATCAATGGCGTAGGCCGGGACACCGAGGTCGGCCGCCCACCGCTCCGCGTCGGCCAGGGTGTTCGTCGGGAAGGCGTCCAGGTGCGGGAAGATCGAGAAGTCGACGACTCCCAGCGTCCGGTCGTCCGCCGCCGACGGCCACTCCACGAAGTACGTCCCGATCCGCGGCGTCATCACCATGCTGCCGGCGCTCACTCCCACCCAGACCGTGTCGGTCAGCGACGGCAGCAGATCGGCCAGACCGGACTCCCGCATCCAGTGGCACAGGTACGTCGCATCGCCGCCGTCGGCCAGCAGCACGTCCGCCTCCCGAACCCAGGGAACCCATCGCCGCGCGCCGATCGTCGGCAGCGCGGTCAGTTCGAGGACGCCGAGCGACGCCCAGCCCAGACCCGAGAAATGCCGCCACCTGGGCTCGGCCGCCACGAATCCCCGCACCGATTTCGGTCCGCACATCGGGTGACCCCACTGCGCTGTCGGGATGCAGAGGGCGTGGCAGTCCGAGATCGGCCTGCCGAGGAGCTCCACGAGCGCCGCTTGAATGCTCGGGTTGGTGACGCCGCCCGACGTCAGCAAGAGCTTCACACTGCCTCCACTTCGTATCCTGCACATGCCGTGCCCGACCCGATCATGCTCGGATATCGTGCGAAGGCATGCAGGCAATCCACGTCACGCGGTTCGGCGGCCCCGAGGTCCTCACGGTCAGCGAGATCGACGCACCCGTCGGCGACCTCGTCGTCACGGTCACGGCGGCCGGCGTCAACTACGCCGACGTCTCCCGGGTGGCCGGCACCTACTCCCCCGCGGTCGACCTGCCCTTCGTGCCCGGCACCGAGGTGGCCGGCCGCACGGCCGACGGCCGCCGGGTCGTCGGCCTGACCTTCGACGGCGGCGGCTTCGCCGAGCAGGCGTCGATCCCGGCCGACGCCGCGGTGGACCTGCCCGACGGCGTCACCGACGAGCAGGCTCTGGCCCTGCTGGTGCAGGGATTGACCGCCTGGCACCTGCTGCGCAGCTCAGCCCGGTTGCGGGACGGCGAGTCGGTGGTGGTCAACGCCGCGGCCGGCGGCGTCGGCTCGCTCGCGGTCCAGCTGGCCCGGGAGTTCGGCGCCGGGCGGGTGATCGCCGCAGCGTCCACTTCGGACAAACGCCGGCTGGCCCTCGATCTGGGCGCGGACGTCGCCGTGGACAGCGAGCCGACCGGCTATGCCGAGCGCGTCCGGCAGGCCAACGACGGCCAGGGCGTGGACGTGGTGCTGGACGCCAACGGCGGCGACGCGATCACCGCCGGGCTGGACGCGCTGGCCCAGTTCGGACGACTGGTCAGCTACGGCGACGCCGGCAAGCGCGGCCGTCCGGCGGTCGACCCGTCCGTGCTGTCCCGCCGCAACCTCACCGTGGCCGGGTTCTGGCTGCGGCCGGCGCTGGAGCTGGGCTACCGGGAGCCGTTGGCCGAGCTGCTGAGCCTGACCGCGCAGGGCCGCCTGCGTCCGGTCACCGGCTCGCGGTATCCGCTGGCCGAGGCGAGCCGGGCCTTCGCCGATCTCGTCGGCCGGCGCACCACGGGCAAGGTCGTGCTTGTGCCGCAAAAGGTCACGTGATTCGGCGGTGTATGCGGGGCCGCCGCGGGTAACCCCGGTGGTCGTCGCAGAGCACGGGAGGGCCGGCACATGGAGGGTGACCCGTTCAGCGCGGCGGGCGAGAGACCGTTGCTGTCCCGCCGCTACCGGATCGGCGCGCTGGTGGGCGCCGGCGCGATGGCGGAGGTGTACCGGGCCTACGACCTGAAGCTGGAACGCCCGGTCGCGATCAAGCGGTTCACCTCGACGTCCAGCGTGATCAACCGCAGGCGGTTCGACGACGAGGCCCGGCTGCTGGCCGGCCTCTCCCATCCGGGACTGGTCACGGTCTACGACGCCGGCCAGCACGAGAACGGCCGATACCTGGTGATGCGGCTGGTGGACGGCCCGGCCCTGCACCTGGCGCTGTCCAAGGAGCGACCCACTGTCGACGAGGTGGTGGCCTTGGCCAACCGCCTGCTGCCGACGCTGGCGTACGTGCACTCCCGCGGCATCGTGCATCGCGACATCAAGCCGTCGAACATCCTGATCGACCTGGACGGCGAGGCCTACCTGGCCGACTTCGGCCTGGCCCGGCTGGTCGACGCCGACAGCATCACCCGCTCCGGGGAGATCGTCGGCACGGCCGCCTACCTTGCCCCGGAACAGGTGCGCGGCGAGAAGGCCACCCCGGCCTGCGACGTCTACGCGCTGGGTCTGGTGCTGCTGCAATGTCTGACCGGCTACCAGGAATTCCAAGGCGGGCAGGCGGAAGCCGCACTCGCCCGGCTGACGCGGGACCCGGTGATCCCGGATTGGCTGCCTGTCGAGCTGGCGGCGCTGCTGGCCGCGATGACCAGCGCCGATCCGGCACAGCGGCCGTCATCGGCGCACTGTGCTGAGCGGTTCGCCCAGCTCGGGAACGTCGACGTGCCGACGATGCCGCTGCCGCGGCAACCGCGCCGGCGCCGAGTGGTCGCTGCGGCCGTCGTGTTTCTCGTGGCGGGCGCGGCTTTGGCAGTCACGCTCCGAGACACCGATTCCCCGGCAACCACCACTGCCCCGGCCGTGACCACGACCAGTCCGGCGCCGACCACAACGCCAACCGCCACAACGACGCCAGGTGTTGACCTGGCCGCCGGCGTCGACAGCCCTGAAAAACGTGATCCCGGCGCCGTCAACCGTGTGCCGCCCGGTCAGGCCAAGAAGACCGGCCACGGCAAGCCGGGGCCGGGGAACGGCAAGCACGGCTAGCTTCGTTCCTGAACCTGCACTGGATCCGTGCCGTGTGCGCGGACATCGACGCCGGAACCCTGACCTGGGACTCACCCCCGCCCCACGGTGTCAAAGAGTTGCGATAATCTTCAATTGCATGGAGCGGGGCAGTGGAGGACCGATGGAACACACGCCGCGCGTGGCGATCATCGGTGACGCCGACACCGAGCTGCCGGAAAAGATCCCCGGCCTCGACATCGTGCCCCTGACCAGCCACTACGACGCCATCTACCTCGGCGGCATCGATCAAGCCCACGCCCGCCGCCGCAAGGCCGAGTTCACCGACGTCCCCTGCCTCACCCGCGAGGAAATGACCGCCGTCGGCCTCACCGGACGGCTACTGGTCCTGCTCTCCCGCACCGGCCGAACACCGGCATCGGCACGGGTGGTCATCGTCGAATCGACCGCCATACCGACGCTGTGCACGCTGCTGCTGGCCGCCGGCATCGGCGACATCGTCTCGTGGGAACCCACCGACGCACTCAGCTACCCACTACGCCAGATCACCTACCACTCCGACGCCGTCATCGACCCCCTCGGCGGCGGCGTACCCGTCGTCCTGCCCTCCACCGAAACCGGCCAACCACCTCTGATCGCCGCCGACGACCCCGCCTACCCACTACTCGCCTTACCCGGGCTCGTCCGCGCCCTGCTCGCCTACCCCGGCACCCGCCCCGAGTTCGACGTCCTGCGCGCCTGCGCCTTCGCCCTCGCCGCCCACACCCCGGCCCACCGCTGGCTGCCCGATCAGGACGATCCCGAACTATGCGACACGGTGTTCACCATGGCCAGCCGCGCCATTACCTCGTTCCGGTGATGGACACGGGTTGACGTTGCGGTCCGCACTCGACCCACTACGGTTGAAGTCCGCGAAATTCCGCGCCGTCCACGAAAGGGGCGAGATGTCGTCGTCGGATCTGGGGTACGCCGCACCGAGCTCGGTACCGGTGGGCGTGGACACCACGCGGGCGAGCATCGCCCGCGTGTACGACGCGGCGTTGGGCGGCAAGGACAACTACGAGATCGACCGGCTGGTGCTCCAGCAGGTCGCCACCCGGGCGCCCGAGGTGCGCGACCTGGCGTGGTCCAACCGGAACTTCCTGATCAGGGCCGTGCGGTTCGTGGCGGAGCAGGGCGGCGTCACGCAGTTCCTGGACTGCGGCTCCGGGCTGCCGACCGCCGAGAACACCCACCAGGTCGTGCAGCGGGTCAACCCGGACAGCATGGTCGTCTACGTCGACAACGACCCGGTGGTGCTGGCCCACGGCCGCGCGCTGCTGGAGGACGCGCCGCACACGCACGTCGTCGCCGAGGACATCTTCCAGCCCGGCCAGCTGCTGGCCAATCAGGAGATCCGGCGCTACATCGACTTCGACCGGCCGCTGGCGCTGCTCCAGGTCGGCACGCTGCACCACTACAACGCCGACGACGGCGCGGACATGATGCGCGAGTACATCGCCGCCCTGCCCAGCGGCTCGTTCGTCATCATCGCCCACTTCTTCGACCCGGAGACGCCCGGCCTGACCGAGCTGGCCCAGAAGATGGAGCAGCTGTTCATCCACAGCCCCATGGGCTCCGGCCGGTTCCGCACCGAGCGGGAGCTCATGGCCTTCGTCGAGGGCCTCGAACTCATGCCGCCCGGCCTGAACAAGGCCCCCGGCCTGGCGCTGTGCGACGACTGGTGGCCGGACGGCCCCCGCCTGACCCCGCTCAACGACGTCGAGCAGTGCATCGCCGGCCTGGTCGCCCGCAAGCCCTAGCGCCGGAACGCGCCGGCGATGCGACGAAGGGGAACCATCAGCCGGTCGCGGAAGGCCCAGGCGTGCATGCCGAAGGTCAGTCCGAGGGCCAACGGCGTGAGCGGGTCGTACAGCGGCGTCGACTGCTGGGCGACCTCGGCCTCGACGATGGGGTGCTGGATCTCCTTCTCGGTGAACCCCACGACATCGCCCACTTTGCCGGCGCCGCTTCGGGCGGCGCCGCGCATCCCCGCCAGTCCGTCCGCGGCCGCCTCGACCTCTTCGAGCTCGTCGCCGACGGTGCCGGCGCGCCGCAACGCCCACTCGAGCACCCGGGCGTCAACCGAGGCCAGCTCCCGTGCGGACAAGCCGGTGGCCTGGATCAGCGATCGTGCGGCGGCGAGGCTGACCGACCCGCCGGCCACGGTGACGGAGACGGCGACGATCTTGCCGGTGTCACCGCAATTGCCGGCGGCCGCGGCCGCGGCGTAGCGGACTTCGCACGCCGACGCCGTCCCCGGCATCACCAGCAGCATCAGGACGACGGTGCCGACCAGTCCGACCAGGTACCTCACGGGGCCACCACCCAGGGGTTTCGTTTCATGTCGATGATTCGGGCGCGCAGCTCCGGCGCCATGGTCACGCCGAGTTCGAGCTGCCGGTCGTGCAACTCGGTCAGCCATCGATACGCCGGCAGGCCGCGCTGCGCGAAGGTGGCCAGCCGGAGGCCGAACCGCCGCCGCGCATCGAGCAGGATCGGCACCTCGGCCCCGATGACCGCGCCGGAGCCGTCGGCCGCCGCCGCGGTGAGGCCGGCCGCCATCGCCGTGGACTGGTCACGCATTCCCTTGCGCAGCAACAAGACGTACATCAGCACGAACGGCAGCTGCAACGCGATCACGGCCAGCGGCTGGACCACCAGCGCGGACAGGGTGGGGTCGCCGACGGTCAGCCGACCGGCGACCACGGTGAGGATCGAGTCGTTGGCGAAGTGCCCGCAGATGGCCATGCCGAAGCCGAGCCCGATCACCAGCCGGCGGCGGCGCGGATCGGCCAGCCGGCCGGCGATGCCGAACCCGGCGCCGACCAGCGCGGAGAATGCCGTGTGCGCGCCGAACAGACCCACGGCCTGGCGGATCCAGAACTGGAAGGCGCCGTCGCCGGTCATGTACTCGACGCTCTCCAGCAGGTTGAACCCCAGGCCGACGGTGGCGCCGACGACGATGCCCGAGGCCACGCCGTGCCAGCGCTGCCGGGTGGCCAGGTAGATCGCGCCGATCACCAGCCCTTTGCCCAGCTCCTCGAACACGCCGGCGTCGACCGCCAGCAAGGTGCCGGTCAACTGCTTGGCGGCCAACAACTCCCGCTGGAACGAGCCGTCACGCAGCCGCGCCAGGTCGGGGTGGGCGAGCATGCCCTGCACCTTCGACCACACCAGAAACGCCGGCGCGTAGTCGATGTTCAGCGCGTTCATCGAGCCACCGAAGCCGGTCGCCACCAGCAAGCCGCCCGCGAACGCCGTCGGCAGCACGCCGCCGGGCAGCCGCCGCAGCCGCTGCGTGCGACGGATCGCCCAGACCGCCGCCGCTGTGGTCGGCAGGCACGAGAGCGTGAGCGGGAAGAACCGGACCAGGTCGATGACCGGGTCGATGACGAACGGCAGCACGAGCACCGCCGCAGCGATCAGCTTGCGGCGCAACAGGACCAGCGCCAACGCGAGCGGCCAGCTCGCGATCGCGCCCCAGAACGGGATGAAGTTCTCCACCGGCACGCCCGGGTAGAAGATGCCGGCGGTGGTTCCCCCGTTGGCCGGCTTGAGGAACTCCAGCAGCACGGCGACCGCGTAGCAGGCGGACAGCAGAGTGGCCATGAGCAGGATCGCTCGCGACACGGCGGTCATCCTGCCGTCGGAAAAGTCGGAAAGCTGGGCAGGGAAGGAAAGTCGGACGGCAGGGACGGGAAGGTCGGCACGGTGGACGGCACGCTCGGCAGCCCCGACGGCGGTCCGGTCTGGTTGGTCGGCCCCGAGCGCTGCGGCATGCCCGGCACGGAGGGCAGCTGGAAGTCGGTCGACACCGGGGCGAACGCGGCGATGATGCCCACCACGCCGATGACGGCGGCAACCGCGGCGCAGCCGGCGAACATCCGGACCAGGGCGGTCTGGTCATCGGCCGGCGGCGGTGCGTCGAAAGATCGTCGCGGCGTTTCGACCGACGCCGGCCCAGAAATCGACGCCGGAATGGACATCGGAATCGGTGCTGTGGCCGGCTCCACGACGGACCGTTCACGGCTGACGATGGTCAGGGCCAGCACGGCCAGCGCCGGCAGTCCGACGCAGTACACGAAGATCAGCAGCGGGCCGATACCACTGTCCAGCACCACCGCGTCCACCACTCGAAACGCGATCCAGGCAACGGCTGCGCAACACCCGCCGATGGCCGTCGGCGGTCCGAATCGCTTGCGGGCCAACAGCCCCACGCCACCGAGCCCGTACAGCACCAGTTGCGCCAATGCCGTCATCAGCATGCCGGCGGTGAGCACGGCCGGCACCAGGTCACGGGTGAGCCGCAGGAGCAGGACCAGTTCGACGGGCGTGAGCAGCAGGCCGATCGCGGCCCCGATGAGGGCCATGACGCCGGCGGCGGCCCTCATTTCGCCGCCGCCAAGGTGATCCGGCCGTCCGGCGGCGGCTCGGACCACACCACGGGATGGGTGCTGCCGTCGTTGAAGGTGCCGGCGGGGTGGATCACGAGCGTGCCGCCGGTCATCGTGACCGGCACGTCGAACAGCAGCAGTTGGTCGGTCACCTTGACCGGCGCGGCGGTGCCGCCGTCGAACTCGACGGCGAAGGTCTGCTTCGGGTCCAACTGGAAGTTCAGGTCGACTGCGCAGGCCGGCGGCAGGTCGAAGAGGGTGTCGTAGTCGGGCACCGACACCGGGTTGGTCAGCATGGTGTAGTTGATCGGCAGCCAGGCCCGGCCGGGCTTGGCCCAGCCGACGTCCGGCCCCCACGGCAGCACGGCCGTGCCGGTGCCGCCGCCGATGAAGTCGATCGACATCGTGGTCTGCCGGCGGCAGCCGCCCGAACTGGTCTTGCCGCTCTGCGCGTAGGTGTCAGGGCTCAGGTTCAGCGCCCGTTCCGGGTAGTAGCCCTGGATCTCGTCCGAAGCGCGCTTCCCGGTGCGCAGGTCCAGGGTCTGGGTACGGCCGGTGTCGGTGATCTTGAGCAGCGCGGTGTGCCCGGTGGCCACGCTGACCACGAGGCCGGAGCCACGCTGGATGGCGGCCACGCTCGTCTTGTGACCGGCGCCGTCCACCATGATCGCGGCGGTCACGTCGTCGTCCGGACCAGGGGCGTCGGCCAGCGTCGCGGGGTCGATCGTCAGCAGCAGGAACTCATAGCCGGGCGCGGCCTCGTACTGGTAGCTCGCGGTGCGGCTGACCTCGACGGTGGTGAACCGGAGCGCGAAATGCGGTCCGACGAGCGCACCGAGGCCATTGCTGAAGTTTCGCGCGCCGGTGGTCGGCATACCGGGATCGTTGCCGACGTAATCGGCCGCCTTCGCCGGGAGCCCGGAGTCCGTGTTGTCGTCGATGAATGTGAACAAGACGAACGGAACCACGCCGAGCAGCACCACGACGGCAACGGCGAAACCCACCCAGAGGACAATTTTTCGACGCTTTTCCGGTGGCGCTGGAACTGTCATGACGCGGAGCGTAGGCAGCCGCCGGACCCGGCGCGGGACAACCGGCGATGTCGGGACGCGGGATGCCCGCTACCAGGGGTTTCGGTTGTTCATCCCGGGACGTGGGGCGTCAGTGGTAGTCGGTGCAGCCCTCGCCGCCGGTGCGGCGAATGGGTTGTGGCACGTCGCCGCAGGCCCGGAACAGCCAATTCGGCCCGGTGTCGTGCGCACGCGATGTGCCCGACTCCGCACTCACCGGGAAAGGCCCGCACTGCACCCAGCTCCGGCCGCCGTCCGAGCTCCAGTCCAGCCATACCCGATCGCCGAATTTCGCGCCGGAGATTTTCGCCCATGCCGCGCTCCGGCCGTCGTCACCCTTTCCGATGATCAGTTCCACGGTCGGTTTGTGCTCGGTCGCGTTCAAGGAGACGAACGGGACGACGTCCTCGCCGTTGCCGCCCGGCCACGGCCAGCTCGCACACGCGGCGTCCTCGGCCGGCGGCTTCGACTGCCCGATCCGCACGCCCGCGTACAGGCCGAGACCGCCGAACACGACGGCCGTCAGCACAAACGCGCCGGCCAGCAGCCAGCGGCGACTCCGCGGCTTCTCCGGCTGCGGCGCCGGTTCCGGGTCGGGTTCCGGCTCCGTCGCGCGGCGGCGCTGGCCGGCTTCCTGCCACAGCCCCCGCAGCTCGGCGACGTCCTGGCCGGCCAGCCGGCCCAGCTGCTCGACCACCGGCCACGGCGGCGCCGACTGGCCGCTGAAGTACCGGGACAGCGACGAGTCGCTGACGTGCAGCTCCGCTTCCAGGTCCTTCAGGCTGCGCCCGGTCTGCTTGCGCAGTTGCCGCAGGTGGGACGCGAGCCGGCTGGCGGCGGTATCCACGGACACCCACGCCCCCTCGAGTTTCTCGGCTGCCGTCAGCCGTCGATTCTGCCAGGCCGGCCGATCGACGCCGTGTGTGCTGCCGGCGTGAACACGGCAGCACACACGACCCGCGGGCGTTGTCAGCCCTGGAAGTACGCGCCCGAGAAGTCGACCGCCGAGCCCGGTGCGGGCTGGATCAGGTCTTCCTGCGGCTCGGTGTCCAGGTAGGCGATCACCGGGCAGTCGATGAGCGCCTTGACGCTGCCGTACGGCGCGCCACCGGGGCCGGTGAGCAGGTCGGGATGCGCGGCGGCGAGCTTGAGGATCTGGAACTCGTCGGTCTGCCGGGTGTTGAGTCCCTGCTGGACCGCCTTCGGGGTCCACTGGCCGAACTGCGCCTCCCACAGCGGGCTGTAGGCGTCACGCCGGTTGTCCTGGCTCAACGTCGGGAAATCGCCTTGGACGTTGAGCGCGTCGCCGCCATGGCTGAGCGCCTGGAGCAGAGCCTTGTTGCCCAGCGACGCGTCCTCGCTCGCGTGGCCGTCCACGATCAGGTGCGCCAAACCCTGCGCCTGCGGGTTGGTCGCGCCGGTCTGCCCGTTGACGAACGGGAAGATGCGCTCGCGGGCACTGCCGAGGAAGTCGTCGCCGCCGGTGAACGCCACGTTGTTCAGCGCCGGAACGTAGGTCGCGCGCTCCAGGACCGCGGTCGTCGCGTCGCTGGCGTCGGAGGACAGGTAGACGATCGGCTTGCCGGAGTCGAAGCCCCGGATGAAGAGCAGATCGACGGAGGCGCCGTGGAACTGCGACGGGCCGGTGGCCTTGGCCGCCGGGTGGATCGCCAGCACGCGGTCCGCGGTGTTCGTGTGGTGTTCGACGTCGAAGGGGCCGTCGCCGACCGCCACGATCGGTGCGTTGTAGACGGTCTGCGAGCCCTCGACCCGGATGAACGGGCTGTACTTCGCGTCACCGACCGCGCCGGGAGTGGCTTGGCTGGGCGGAAAACCGGTCGGGCCGGCCGTCAGCACACGCGTCGGGCTGAAGTCGGGGATGCCGGCGAAGTGAACAGTCCCCTCGCCGAAGATGTTGTCCGACGGGCCGTTGAGGGTGACGTCCTGGACGCAGGTGGCACACCCGATCCCCG
The DNA here is from genome assembly GCF_028622115.1 of Kutzneria chonburiensis. Classification (NCBI taxonomy): domain Bacteria; kingdom Bacillati; phylum Actinomycetota; class Actinomycetes; order Pseudonocardiales; family Pseudonocardiaceae; genus Kutzneria; species Kutzneria chonburiensis. Next base: position 1,888,686 of record NZ_CP097263.1, on the reverse strand, counting down.
CGTTGGCCAGCTTCGGCGCGAAGTTCAGGCCGAGGTCGTCGGCCGCGCCCTGGTCCGAGGCCTCGGTCAGCACGTACCAGACCGTCTGCCCCTTGAATTCCCCCCGGTGCAGCGGTAAGCGGACGTACTCGTTCTGCAGGTCCACCTTGATCGCGCTGGGCAGGATGGTCTTGCTGACCGGCAGCGTGCCCGACGTCGCCCCGGTGCCCGGCGTCGCCCCGCCTGGATAGCCACCACCCGCCGCCGAGGCGCTGGCCTGGGTGGTGACGATCGACGCCACCGCCAAGCCCACCACGGCCAGGGCGACCGCGTGTCTACGACCGTGAATCCCCACAGGAGACTCCTTGCTGTTGTTCGAACGGGAAGCGCGAGACGGACATGTTGCCGCGCAAGGGAATGCTCGACACGGTCTGATCTCGGCACCGCCGACGCTACCGCCACGCAAGCCGATCAGCTTGTTACGGAAGGATTATCTCTCCACCCCGCCGACGAAAGCGTGCCGGACGACCGCATTCGGTAATCCGAGCATCACTCATAAAATCAGCGCGTGCCACCGAGTGGTCTACACCTGCCGCCACGACGGGTCGTGGCGTTTCACCATTACCCGATCGGGGTATGTCCACGCCCTGTACGTGTGGCCAAGGAGGTCAGCGCGATGAGTACGCCCACCCACTCCCGCCGACACATCACGCTGAGTGATCCGGCAACGATGCCCACCGACATCAGCGGCAGACTGTCGCTTTTCGACCGGGTGGCCACCCACGCCGAGGGATTCGCGTCACGTGCGTGGTTCTTCGCGCTGTGCGTGCTGCTGGTCGTGGTGTGGGCGCCGTCGTTCTTCCTGTTCGGCAGCGTCGACACCTGGCAGCTGATCATCAACACCGTCACCACGATCGTCACCTTCCTGCTGGTGGCGCTGCTGCAGAACACGCAGAAACGCGCCGACGACGCCGTGCAGCACAAGCTGAACGCCATCGCCGAGGGACTCGCGGTGCTGATGAGCCATCACGCCGGCGAGAAACTGGACCTGGCCGAGTGCCGGACCGAACTGCGCGCCGCGGTCGGACTGGAGGACCGGGAAAGCGCCTGATCACGGGTCATCCGACAACGCCGTTGCCGGGGTCGTGGCCGACGGTCACCAGCCCGGTCTCGTAGGCGATGACGACGAGCTGCGCCCGGTCCCGCGCGGCGAGCTTGGTCATGATCCGACTCACGTGCGTCTTCGCGGTGAAGGGACTCAGGAACAGCGTGCCGGCGATCTCGTCGTTGGACTGGCCGCGGCCGACCAGGGCCAACACCTGCCGCTCCCGATCGGTGAGCCGGTCGATACGGTATTCGGACGCCACTGTGCCGGGACGTCCCCGCGCCGCGATGTCGGCTATGAGACGACGGGTGACGCCGGGCGACAACAGGGCGTCCCCGGCGGCGACGATCCGCACGGCCTGCACCAGATCCGCGGGCTCGGTGTCCTTGACGACGAAGCCGGCGGCGCCGGCCCGCAGCGCCTCGTAGACGTACTCGTCGGACTCGAAGGTGGTCAGGATCAACACCCGCACGCCGGCGAGATCCTCGCTGTCGGCGATGCGCCGGGTCGCTTCGAGCCCGTCGACGCCGGGCATCCGGATGTCCATGAGGACGACGTCGGCCCGGGCGGATGCCGCGAGGCTGACGGCCTGTTCGCCGTCGGCGGCCTCCCCGACCACGACGATGTCGTCGGTGTGCTCGAGCAGCGCGCGAAAGCCGGCGCGGATGAGGGCCTGGTCGTCGGCCAGCAGCACGCGGATCACACGGACTCCAGCGGAAGTCGCGCGGTGACCTCGAATCCGCCGGTGTTCGCCTTGCCGATGTCCAGCCGCCCGCCCGCGGCCGCCGCCCGTTCCCGCATCCCGATCACGCCGTGCCCGCTCGTCGGCCAACTGGCCGGCGGCCCCCAGCCGGTGTCGGTGACGCGCAGGTGAACCGCCCGGCGGCCGTAGGTGATCTCGACCGTTGCGGTGGCCGGACCGGCATGGCGGATGGCGTTGGTCAGCGACTCCTGCACGATGCGGTAGGCCGCCAGGTCGACCGCCGGTGGAAGCGCGGCCGGAGGCGCGCCGTTGGTGACCACGGCCGTCGGCAGCCCGGCGGCGATGACGCCGGCGACCAGGGCGTCGAGCCGGGCCAGGCCCGGCTGCGGCTGGGTCGAATCGGGATCGTCGACCTGCCGGAGCACGGCCAGGATGGCCCGCAGCTCACGGAGACCGTCCTTGCTGGCGGTCTTGATGGCCTGCAATGCGCTGGCCGTGTTCGGGGGAAGATCGCTGCCGACGTAGGCGGCGACGCCGGCCTGCACGTTGATGGTCGACATCGTGTGGGAGACGACGTCGTGCAGCTCGCGGGCGATCCGCAGCCGCTCGGCGTCGACGGTGCGGCGGGTCTTCTCCTGGTGCGTCCGTTCGAGCAGCTCCGTGCGCACCCGGACCTCCTCGATGTAGCGACGCCGGTTGGCGCTGGCGATCCCGCCGAGCAGCGCCACCGCGACCAGGCCGGTCAACGCGATGTCACCGCTGGTGACCGCGACCGCCGGGCCGACGACGATGGCCACCGCGAGCGCGGCCAGCGTCGCGACGGCCAGCAGGACGGCGTCGAGCACCGGCACCATCAGCGCGACCGTGTACAGCGCGATGGGCGGGATGACCAGTGCGGCGTCGCTGACGTAGCCCAGCAGCGCGAAGGCCAGCACACCGACAATCGTGGCCGCCAGCACGCCCCGCGGGTGTCGGCGCCGCCAGGCCAGGGCCATTCCCGCGGCGGCCACCAGAAGATAGGCCCATCCGGGAGCGGGAACGATGACATTCCCATGATAGAACGGTCCGGAATCGAAGGACGGATTCGACTCGCTGTAACAGCCCCACACCGTGACGGCAGTCACCGTTACGGCCAGGACAATGTCGGCGACCAGCGGTGGCAGCCGCCAGTGGACGCCTGGCGCGAAGCCTTGGGTGCTCACCTCGCAATGGTAGAGGGAGAACGCGGGTGGCGGTCATCTGCCGCGGGAAGGCCGACCGTACTCCCCACGAAGTAGGTGGCGACACTTCCTCAGGAGTAGCACGGGAGTACCAACTGACTCCCGTGGCGCGATGCCGGCGACCGAGTTCGCGGCGACGCTTTCCGCATGAGGATTGCTTTTCGTCATCCGGCCCATTCATGCCTACGGCCGGAGCCGCCTCGGCGCGCCCTTTCCGCATTGGCGGCGCGAATCCGTGATTACCTCGGGTCGAACGCCGTTCAGTCGGCGCTCGGGCAGCCGGCGCAGGCGCCACCGTTCGCGGCGGCCGACGAGATTCCACTGATCGAGGCCGCGCTGAGCCGCCGGACCGTGCTGACCACCGCCGGCATCGCCGGTGCCCTGGCCGCGGCCACCGTCATCGCCGATGTCACCGGGGCGTTCGGCCGTGGCGGCGGAGGTGACAGCCCGTTCGGCGAGCCGTTTCCGGGCACGCACCACAACGACAACACGCAGAGCGGCAACGACCCCAACTCCGGGATCAAGACGCTCACCAGCGAGGCTCCGCTGCCGGCGCAGTTCAGTGCGACGCTGCCGATCCCGAAGCAGCTCCAGCCGACCCGCCAGACCTCGGACACCGACTACTACGACATCGTGCAGTCAGCGGCGACCGCGGAGATCCTGCCCGGCCTGAAGACGCCGATCTGGGGCTACAACGGCACTTTCCCCGGACCGACCATCGTGCAGAACCCCGGCCGCAACGTCGTCGTGACCCATCGCAACAACCTGCCGGTGCCGACCGTCGTGCACCTCCACGGCGGCGCGATCCCGCACGACAGCGACGGCTACCCCACCGACTTCGTGCTGCCCGCCGCGTCCTACGGCGATTTCCCGGCCATGCCGGCGATGGGCGACATGCCGGCCATGACCGACCCCCAGGCCGTCGTCACCCGGCAGACCCGCGACTACACGTATCCGACACCGCCACGGGCGGCGACGCTCTGGTACCACGACCACCGGATGGACTTCACCGGCGCGAGCGTGCACCGGGGCCTGGCCGGCTTCCACCTCGCCCACGACGCCGAGGAGCAGGAACTCCCCTGCCGCAAGGATCCCGGGACGTGCCGCTGATGATCGTCGACCGTGCCTTCGCCGCCGACGGCTCCTTCCGCTACCCCGCACTCGATCCCGCGATGCGGTCGACCCCTGGCGTGGACAGGGACGCCGGCAACGGCGTCATGGGCGACGTGATCCTGGTCAACGGCGCGCCGTGGCCGGCGATGAAGGTCGACGCGGCGCGCTACCGCTTCCGGATCCTGAACGCCTCCAACGCGCGCACCTACCAGCTCGCCCTCGACGACTCGACCGGCTTCACCCAGATCGGCACCGACCAGGGCCTGCTGGCCGCGCCGCAGCAGCTCGACGCCATCGCCCTCTCGCCGGCCCAGCGGTTCGACGTGGTGATCGACTTCAGCAGGCACAGGGTCGGCGACCGGATCACCCTGACCAACCAGCTCGGCTCCGACTCCACCGGCGTCGTGATGCGCTTCGAAGTAGCCCGAACGGCCACCGACACCAGCAGCGTCCCGGCCACACTGTCCACTGTGGACCCGATCGACCCGAGCTCGTCGGTGGCGACCCGGACCATGACGTTCCACCGCGCCGGCACCGACTGGGAGATCAACGGACGGGTCTTCGACCCGACGTACTCCGAGGCCGACGTGCGGGCCGGCAGCACCGAGGTGTGGACGGTGACCTCGGACTTCCACCACCCCTTCCACGTGCACAACGCCACCATGCAGGTCGTCTCCCGCGACGGCCAGGACCCCGGCCCGTACGACCGGGGTTGGAAGGACACCGTCTTCCTGAACAAGGGCGAGAAGGTGCGGATCGCCATCCGCTTCAGCGACTACAAGGGCCGCTACGTCTTCCACTGCCACAACCTCGAGCACGAGGACATGGGCATGATGGCCAACTTCACGATCAACTGACGAGATCCGCCAAGGCGCGATCAGTTGCCGGTCTGTCGTCGGTACTGGCCCGGCGGCCGGCCGTATTCCCGCCGGAACGCCGTGGAGAACTGGCCCATGCTCTGGTAGCCGCTCGCCTTCATCACCTGCTCCAGCGGTCGCGTGGTGGTCTGGAGCAGGTGCGCCGCCCGTCGTAGCCGCAGCATCACCAGGCAGCGGTGCGGCGTGGTTCCGGTGGCGTTCTTGAACGACCGCAGCAGGTGATACTTGCTCATCTTCACGTGGGCGGCGAGGCTGTCGAGGGTGATGTCCTCGGCCAGGTTGTCGTGGAAGTAGGCCATGATGCTGCGCAGCGTGGTCCGGTCGAGCGCGGCCCGCCGCTCGACCGGACGGACGCCGGACGTGACGCGGAGCAGGTGCGCGGCCAGCGAGGTCGCGAGGGAGTCCGCGTAGAACGCGGAGGCACGGTCGTGGATGGCGTCGGCGACCGCGTAGCCGGTCGCGGCGACGAACGGGTCATTCATGAGGAGGCGGTCGGGCAGTTCCTCGGGCAGCAGCAGACCGAGCCCGCCGAGTTCCCAGCTGACCTCGTCGATCAGATGCGGATACAGGTACAGGTGAACCGACCGCGGCGGCTGCGGTTCCGTGACCTGCCATCGCAGTGTGCGCGAGGTCTGCGGGGCGGTGATCCGGGCGGACCCGGGCTGGTAGGCGACCCGCTGCTCCCGGCTTTCGAGCATGCAGCGCCCTCGAGTGGCCACCACGACGTGCAGCGCGGCGGTCGGTGTCGTGGTGAACTCCGCGACCAGCGGATCGGCGTAGGTGCGCGCCAGCATGGTCGTCCACCCGAGCCCCTCGCTGGTCAGCAGCAGCGAGGACGGCAGGGTGCGGTCGGCCTGCCGGATCGTGGCCACAGCCGCCACGTGTGACGGTATCTCGTCGGCGGACATTCAGGCCGTCCTCCTTCTCCGGTCAGAGGGCGGGCAGCTCGGGAAGTGGCCCCGAAGCGAGCTTCGCGGCCTCCTCGCCGCGAACGCCGAAGGCGCGCAGGATGAGCTCGGCGGTGACCGTCCCCGCCTCGCGCCAGGTCTGGTGACCTTCGAGGACCGTCCACATCGCACTGACGACGGCGCCGATCACCAGGGACATGAGGCTGATCGCCATGTCCGGCGCGACCGTGTAGCGACCGGTCCTGATGCCTTCCTCGACGTCACGCATCGGCGGACCGGAGAGGGCTTCGCGCAGCGAACCGTCGGTCATGCCGAACTGCACCAGGAACCGGCCCATCGTGGGGTCCTCGTGGGCGCGGCGCACGATCATGCGGATCCCGGTGGCCAGCCGCAGCGGCGGGTCGAGGACACGATCGGCGTCCATCACCCGCGCGTTGGTGTCGTGCAGGTCGGCCACCAGCTGGGTCCTGGCCTGGACGAACAGCTGCTCGACCGACTCCACGTTCCGGTACAGCGTGCCCCGGGCGACGCCCGCCTCCTCGGCCAGCTCGCTCATGGTCACGTTGGTGCCGCCCCGAGCGGCGAACAGTCGCAGCGCCGCGGCGTGGAGCCGCTTCTCCGTCGCGTTCACCGTCACCCCTTGGATCGATCGTACTGGACAGGAGCGTACCGGGTGAGACACTAGTGTTCAATACTGAACGCTTGTGTCCTGCGGCACCGCGGAGCGGGTCGTCGGCAGGACCGCGACAACCACGGCCGACAGGCCGAAGAACAAGGCGCAGACGACCAGACCGCCGCTGAACCCGATCGCGCCGGCGACACCGATGAGGGCGAACGGGGCGAAGGCCGAGATGCCCCGCCCCACGTTGAAGCAGAAGCCGACCCCGGTCGTCCGCACCCGCGTGGGGAACAGCTCGCCGAGATAGGCGCCGAACAGCCCGAAGAAGGCGGTGCAGAACCCGTAGAGCGGGCCGAGCCAGAGCAGGGTGTCCGCCCGGGTGGTGAGTGCGTAGACCGGCAGGGCGATCGTGACGCCGACGAGCGAGAGCAGGATCGCGGCCCGCTGCCCGATGCGGTCGGCCAGGACACCGAAAGCGTTGTATCCCAGGAACATTCCCAGGTTCAACGCGGTCAGGGACCACGCGACCGACGCCGGGGACAGGCCTCGCTCGGTGCCGAGGTAGGTCGGCAGCCAGGTGGACGAGCCCCAGAACCCGATCAGGGCGAGCGCGGCCATCAGCGTGCCGAGCAGTGTCGCCCGCCGCAGCGGACCACGAAGGACATCGCCGACGACAACCGGCTTCTCGCTGTCCGTCCGGTCGGCCAGCCAACTCGAGGACTCCCGGAAGAACGCCGCGACGATCAGGATCGGCAGCGCGACCAGCAGGCCGGCGATGAGGAACATGAGCCGCCAGTCGGGCAGGAACAGGCCGGAGGTGACGGCCGCGAGCGCGCCGCCGATCGGGAACGCGCTGATGACGAAGGCCGAGGCCCGGTTGCGGCTCCGGTCGGGCCAGGTTTCGGTGATATAGGCCGAGACGACGCTCCACACCCCGCCGAGACCGAGCCCGGCCAGGAACCGGATCACCAGGAAGGTGCCGAACCCTGGCACTGCCCAGAGCGCCGAGGTGAAGACGCCGAACGCGGCCAGCGAGAGGATCAGAGCCTTCTTGCGCCCGAAGTTGTCGGCGAGGTAGCCGATGGCCAGGCTGCTGACGCCGATGCCGAGCAGCGTCGCGGTGGCGAGCAGTCCGGCCTGCCCGCCGGACAACCCGAGATCGTGGCGGATCGCCGGCAGGGCAAGCGACAGCAGGGTTATCTCGAACGCGTCGAAGAGATAGGCGATGAAGCATCCGATGAGCACGGTCCAACGCAAGATCCGCATGACAAGCCCTTCGCAGTGGCACGTCCTGGCCGCCACCCGTCGGCGGCCGGCGTGAGTGACCGTCACATTGCGGTGGTGACCGTAGGTAGGCGACCGGCTCGGACTCAAGCCGGTTGACCGCTCGTGCAGTGATCACGGAACGGCGAGCGATTATCTGCAATTTCCGGAAAGGACGGCGCAATTCACGGAATCCGTCAGAATACCGGTCTGTACGATGCGGATATGACAGTTCCCGTTCGGATCTACCAGCTTTTCGACGATGGCGATGTCGCCGGCATCGACGACGTCGTGGCGCCGGACATGATCGATCACAATCCCGTTCCCGGAGCGGAGACCGGCATCGACGGCCTGCGGCTGCTGGTCGCCGCGGTCAGGGACGGATTCACGGGAACCCGGCACGAGGTGATCTACCAGGGCGAGACGGCCGACGGGTGGACCGTCTGCCAGTGGCGGATGACCGGCACGCACACCGGCCCCTGGTTCGGCACGGCCGCGACCGGGCGAGCGGTGTCGTTCACCGGGATCGACCTCATGCGGGTCGTCGACGGGAAGGTCACCGAACTCCGACATGCGGAGGAACTCCTTCAGCTCACCGCTCAATTGACGGCGTGACCGCCCCCGTTCGACCGATGTTTCCCAGGATTGCCCGATTCATTCGCACTGTTGCCGACAACCGCTGAAGCGTTCACCACGCGACGGCGTCTCACTCATACTCTTTCGGAGCCTGCAATGGTCAACGCGCAGAAAATGTTCGCCACGATCGACCGGCTGGACGCCTACGGTTTTGCCGAGTTCTTCGCCGAGGACGCGACGGCGGTGGCCGGCAACGGCGATCCGGTGCTCGGCCGGCCGGCGATCCTGGCCGCGAATATCGCGTACATGGCGATGCTCAAGGGCATCCGGCACGTCATCCGTTCCAAGTGGACGGTCGACGACACCACGATCGCCGTCACCGACGTGACCTACACACGCCAGGACGACAAGCAGGTCACCATTCCCGTGGTGTCCATCTGGCGGGTCGGCGAGGACGACCTGATCACGGACTTCCGCCTCTACTACGACCTGACTCCCGTCTTCGCGTGACGAACCACCGTGCTGGCCGGATCGACGCCGGCTCACCCCTGCCCCACTCACAGGAGTCTCCATGGAAATCCCCTACGTCGTGGTCGCGACGGTACTCGCCGCCGCCCTCGTGGCATCGGGCCTGGGAAAGCTCACTCGCGCCAAGGCGATCGTCGACAGCATGACCAGGGTCGGCGTGCCGCTGCGGGCGTTTCCACCGCTGGCCCTGTGCGAACTCGCCGGGGCGGCGGGGCTGGTCGTCGGGATCTGGCGGCCGGCCCTCGGCATCGCGGCCGCGGTCGGCGTGATCCTGTACTTCGTGCTCGCGGCCGGCCAACACGTGCGAAGGAAGGACATCCAGGGCACGCCGCCCGCGGTGGTGCTGCTGATCCTCGCCGTCGTCGCGCTCGTCCTGCGACTCGTGTGGAGCTGAGTCACCGGGCCTCGAGCTGCTGGACCACCTGCTCACACAGCTCGTGTGTGAGCAGGGCATCCGCAAGCCCGACCGGGTCCGGCGCCCCAGCTCGTACGGCGTCCACGAAGGCGGTGCACACCTGCTCGAACCCGCGCCGTCGGGCGACCGGACTCCAGCCGTCGGCCGGGCGAAGCGTCCGCGTCCCCGCCTGGTGCACCACCACCTGATCGAGATCGAGCACCGCGAGCTTCGCCCCGTCTCCCGTCACTTCCAGCCGTTCCTCCTTCGCCCCGCTCAACCGGTGCATGGAGCCGACCGCGGTGAACCCGGGGCCGCTGAGCGTGAGGGAGACGTGGTGCAGGTCTCCGGCCGCGACGCGGCCGGAGACCACAGTGCGTTCGACCGGGCCCGGCAGCAGAAACCGCAGTGTGTCAACGACATGGATGAAGTCGTCGAACACGATCTCCCGTACCGGACCGGTGCTGTCGATCTCGTTCTTCCACACGGAGATCAGGTCTCGCGGCCGCTCACGGGCCTGCTCGTACGCCGGCACGTGCCGGCGGTTGAAACCCACCCGCAGCAGCACATCGGCCCGCTCAGCCTGGTCGACCAGCTGCCGCGCCCCGGCCAGGGTGTTGTCCAACGGCTTGTCCACGTACACGGGCACGCCGGCCGTCAACAGCCGACCGACCACCGGCAGATGCTGGTTGGTCGGCACGTGCACGAACGCCGCGTCCAGTCCGGCGGCCAGCAGCTGTTCAATATCGGTGAACAGGCGGTCGGCCGGCACCCGGTAGGTGCCGGCGACCGCGTCCAGCCGCTCCCGGCTGCGCGTCATCAGGTGCAGATCCAGGCCGGGCCGGGCCGGGCCGCCAACGTTGGCAGATAAGCCTTCTGGGCGATGCTCCCCAGGCCGATCACCGCGATTCGCAGCGGACCACCTTCGGCCGACCCCACCCGCTTCACGCCAGTTCCTCCCGCCGTCGTCACCGCGGCCCATTCTTCCTCCCGACGTAGGCAGCGGTGCGCCGCCGGTGAGGTTCAGCCGCAGGCTCAGGGGGCGCTGTGACCGCCGTCGACCGTCAGCGTGGCCCCGACGACGTAGGACGACGACGCCGAGCAGAGGAACAGGGTCGCCGCGGCGATCTCCCTCGTCTCCCCGATTCGATCGGCCGGAATCACCGCACGGGCGGCGCGCTCGAGTTCCGGCTCCTCCCGCATGCGAATCGTCATATCGGTTTTGGTGAGCCCGGGTGACACCGTGTTGACCCGGATCCCCTGTGGCGCGAGTTCGACCGCGAGGCAGCGGGCCAGTGCCTCGACCCCGCCCTTGGTCGCCGTATAGGCGGAGGTGTAGGCGTACCCCATTGTGCTGACGTTGCTGCCGATGAACACGATGCTCGCGTTCTTCGACAGATGCGGGAGCACCGCCTTGGTGAGCGCGAACGGGCCCCTCACGTTAGCGCGATGCATCTCGTCCAGCAATGCGGTGTCGGTGTCGGCGAAAGGCAGATAGTGGAACACACCCGCGCAGTGCACCAGCACGTCGATCTGCGCCGCCACTTCGCGGGCCGCGGCGACGATCCGCTGTATCGCGTCGTCATCGCCGATGTCCGCGGTGACGACCGGAGCGCGCACGCCCGTCTCCTCCGCTATCTGTACGGCGACCCGCTCGAGTTCCGCCTTGCGTCGACCGATCAGCAGCGGAACCGCCTCATTCCGGGCCGCCTGCCGAGCTATTTCGGCACCGATTCCGGTCGTCGCTCCCGTGACGAGAATCAGCTTGCCGGCCAGATCCGGGAATCTCGGCGCCAGGTCCACTTCAGCCGGGGCGGCGGCGATACCCCGAAAATCCGCGGGGACGGCGTCGGGCTTGGTCATCGATTCGCCGCCTGGAAGTTGGACTCGACCCGGTCGAACCAGCGCTGGCCCACCTCGACGCCGACCTTCGCCAGCAGGTGGTCCCGCGACTGCTCGGCGAGGTTCTTGACCCGGTTGAAGTCTACGTTCACCAGCTGCCCGTCGCGTTTGACGACGTTGCCGGCCACCAGGACGGTGTCGACGTTGTGGATCGTCGCCTGCCCGACCACCGTGCCGAGCGCGTCGTTGAACGGGATGAGGTTCCAGGCGTCGGTGTTCACCAGCACGATGTCGGCCTGCTTGCCCGGGGTCAGGCTGCCCACCTTGTGGTCGATGCCGCAGGCCCGCGCGCCCTGCAACGTCGCGAACTCCAGCACGTCGCGGGTCGTGATGCCGCCGGCGGGCGTCATCAGGCCCTGGTCGAGATACCTCTGATGGGTCACCGCCCGGTGCATGGCCAGCGTCGCCCGCATCGCGCCGAACATGTCGCCCGGCACCGAGTCGACGACGTCGATCGACAGGCTCGGGCGGATACCGACCTTCAGCAGCGGTTCGATCGGCGGGTAGCCGTGGCCCATGTGCATCTCGAGCTCGGCGGACACGGACGCCGTGCCGCCTGTGTCGGCCATGAGCCGGTATTCGCGCTCGGTCAGGGAATTGCAGTGGACGTAGGTGGTGTCGTCGCCGAGCAGACCGTGGGCTTCGAGCTGTTCGACCGGTTTGCTGCGAATTCCCCACAGACCGTCACCGACGTGCACGGTGATGCGGGCGCCTACCTCGCGGGCGAGACGGAAGTCGTCGATGGTGGCCTCGGTGGTCGCCCATTGCGGTCCGCGCAGTGACACCATGAGGTTCACCAATTGGTCGTCACTGGAGAAGTACTGCTCGCGAAGCCGGCGCACGTCGTCCGAGTGCCGCAGATCGCTCACCGGCTGCCAGCCGGCATTGGAGTCCCCGTGCGCGAACATCGCCCGCGAGCCCGATTCCTGGAGCGCGCTGATCGCCGCGTCCGCGTGTTCCGGGCTGTTCATGATGTGCGACCAGTCGAGCAGGGTCGTGATCCCGGCGTTGAGCGATTCGTACACTCCGACCAGGTTGCCGGCATAGACGTCCTCCGGCCGGTAATTCCAGCCGAGCATGCCGCGGATTCCCTGGAAGTAGTCATCCAGCGTCCAGTCGCAGCCCACTCCCCGCACCAGCGCCTGCCACGTGTGCCGGTGAGTGTCGACGAACCCGGGAATAGCCACCATGCCCGTAGCATCGATCACCTCAGCCCCCGCGACCTCCAGTCCCGGCCTGATCTCGCGAATGACCTTGTCCTCGATGAGAATGTCGCAGTTCGGAATCTCACCCACGTCGGGGTCGACACTGACAACCCAGGCGTTCTTGATCAGCTTGCGTGACATGGCACCCGATTCCTTCCGTGACTAGGCGCCGCTCGGCCCGGGGTCGCCGCCAGCCGGCCACCCGCGCGCCGGCGACGAGCACGGCCACCCAGATCGACGTGAACACGGGGATCGGACATCGGCACTCCATCGGGCCAGACGGTCGCTCAACGTTCAGCACTGTCAACCGCTCGTTCAGTGCTGTTGAACGTAACACGCCTCGGCCAGCCTGTGTAGTGCAGCCCGCCTACACGACCGGCACAGGCTGTTTGGCAGAAGCGGTTGGCCCGAAGGTGCCAGTTTCACTCGTCACTGAAGTCATAGTTAATAACTGCGCCACGCGGCCGGTGAGCGCGGCAGCGACCTCGCCGACAAGCACGGCGCCCATCCCGACGACGATTGGACGGCGTTCTCCAACATCGGCCGCGAGTTCGGCGGCGTCGTGCAGATCTTCGCCGAGACCGCCCGCATCACCGAGTTCTTCGTACGAGGCCTCGAACGCCACGGCAAGCCGGCCCTGGACCTCCAAGAAGGACAGCGGCTCGACCTTGCCGAGGCACTCGACGTCGTCCGAAGCTTGCTTCGTGCACATCGGCTGGGACTACTACCTGTACGCCGGAGCGGTTGCCGACATCTCTGACGTCGTGCCCGCGGTGGAAGCCCTCGGCCTCTACGTCGAACCGGCTTGGTCTTCGCCCTACCACCCGGACGAGGAATAGCGTGAGGAACGGGTCATCCCGCCAGGGTGAGGATCCCGTCGGTGTCGTGGGCGAGGAAATCGCCGTGCGGCACCAGTTCCGAGGAAGCCCAGTTGCGCCGGGCGATGTCCGGCCGGAGCACCATGAGCTCTGGCACGACCGTCACCCGAGCGGGGCCGCCGATCACGATGTCGTCCTGGTCGTCCTCACCCGACGGCCCCCATCGGTCGACGATCAGGCCGATGGCCGACTCGGTGGCCCGGAACTCGGCCAGCAGCCGGCGGATCACCGTGTCCTGGCCCTTCCGGTAGACCGGGCCGCCAAAGCCGTCGAGGCTGTACTCCTCGACCACGACATCGCCGCCGACCCGCCGCACCGAGGCGATGACGGTGGCGTCCGGGTCGTCCTCCAGCCAGTACCGGAAGGTGAAGTGCTTGTCTCCCACCGCGGCCATGGCGGCGAGCAGCTCCTCGCGGAACATCTCGACCTGCTCGCCGATCTCGTCGAACGCGGTGATCCGGCCAGTGCCGGGATAGGCCAGCACCATGCCGGTCGCCGCCAGCGAGTCGACCCGCCGCCGTACCCGCGCCGGCGTCCAGTCCCGCCGGTACAGTCGCACAAAACCGTCAGACATTTCCTGCCTACTTCGGGAAGTCGCCGTCGCCGAGCCACTTCGTGGCGATGTCGATGGCCTCCTGCGGAGTGCCCTCCTCAAAATAGGCCCTGGCCGCCACGCCGGCTTGGTCGGCGCGCTGTGCCGGTTGATCGGTTGACAGGGCGCAGCGGGAATAACCCGGCACGGTTGCGGGCACCCGATCGTCATGACCGCAAACCTCGTGCTTGCCGCCAGCGCCGCCGGGCAGGGGCCCGACGACATCCTCACGGCCATCATGGCCGCCCTGTTGTTCGTCGCCGTGGGCGGCGGTGTGCTCGCCTACATGGCGTTACGGCACACTTCACGGCGCTGACCGCGACCAGGGCATGCCGGCGCCGGGGTTCGGCTGTGGGTGAACGGGATCCGACCGGGGAACATCGCCTCGTGGCGGGGCGTTGTGTCGTCAAGCACGACACCTGTCCCGCGATGTTATGACCTCTTACATTCTGGGGAGTGGGTGCGGCGCCCCGGAGGAGGAGTCATGACCCTGATCGGCACCACGGCACTCGGCGGACGGCCCGGTGGGGACCGTCTCGTCCGGATCCGGCAGTCCCCGAACTACCGGGACGGCGCCTTCCAGAACCCGGCCGGCCCGGCGGAGCCGATCCCGTCGGGACACCACCCGTCCGCAAGCGCGGACCGGCGCCGCCCGGCCAGACCGGTGCCGCTGGTCCGGCCCGACTTCACGGTGCCGGCGGACGGTGTGCGCACCACCTGGCTGGGGCATTCGACCGTGCTGGTGGAACTCGACGGCGGCACCGTCCTGTTCGATCCGGTGTGGAGCAACCGCGTCTCGCCGTCCGCGCTGGTCGGCCCGAAGAGGCTGCATCCGGTGCCGGTCGGGCTGTCCGGCCTGCCACCGGTTGACGCGGTGGTGATCTCGCACGACCACTACGACCACCTCGACACCGCGACCATCAAGGCGATCGCCGCCCGGTGGCCGAAGACGCGGTTCGTGGTGCCGCTCGGCGTCGGCGCGCACCTGCAACGCTGGCGCGTCCCGGCCGACCGTATCGACGAGGTGGACTGGACGGAGTCGGTGACCGTCGCCGGCGTCACGCTCACGGCAACGGCGGCGCGGCATTTCTCCGGGCGGGTTCGTCCGGGCAGCAACGTCACCCAATGGGCGGGCTGGGTGGCGGCCGGCGCGACCCACCGGGTGTTCTACACCGGCGACTCCGGCTACTTCGACGGATACCGTGAGATCGGCCGGCAGCACGGCCCGTTCGACGTGACGCTGATCCAGATCGGCGCGTACTCCCGGCTCTGGCCGGATGTGCACATGACGCCGGAGGAAGCCGTTGCCACGCACCGAGCCCTGCGCGGCGAGCTGCTGATCCCGGTGCACTGGGGCACCTTCGCGCTCGCCGGGCACTCCTGGTCCGAGCCGATCGAACGACTGCTGGCCGCCGCACCGGACCTGCGCGTGGCGGTGCCGCGCCCGGGCGAATTCGTGACGGACGCGCCCACAACGGACTCCTGGTGGCGTGACAGCGCGTGAATGTTAGCCTCGGTAACATGCCCAAGCCGGCCGGTTCCTACCACCACGGCGACCTGCGGCGGGCGCTGCTCGCCGCCGCACTGGAGCTCGTGGCCGAGAAGGGGCCGCAGGGGTTCACGATGAGCGAGGCGGCCAAACGCGCGGGAGTCAGCTCGGCCGCCCCGTACCGGCACTTCGCGGACAAGGACGCCCTGCTCGGCGAGGTCGCCGAGCAGGGATTTGTCGCGCTGGGTCAGGCGCTGGACCGCATCGCCGCCCGTGGCCGGGATCCGCGCGAGCTGCTGGTCCGGCTCGGCCGCGGCTACGTGCGGTGGGCCCTGGCCAACCCGGACCACTACAAGGTCATGTTCGACGACGCGTACGGCGTCGAGGACTTCTCCGACGTGCGCCCGGCCGGCCGGCACACCTTCCTGGTCCTGCTCAACGCCATCGAGGCCGGCCAGCAGGCAGGCCTGCTCCGGGCGCAGGATCCCCGCGCCGTCGCCGGACCGCTGTGGTCGGTCATCCACGGCATCGCGCTGCTCCAGATCGGCCACAAGTTCCGCGCGGTCGGCATCAGGGAGGGCGCCGAGGCCCTCGCCGCCCGTACCATCACCGCGCTGCTGGCCTCGCCGGAGATCGCGTAACCACCCGGCAGGGCACGTCAGCTCACGTGGGCGGCGGCGATGGCCCGCTCGGTGATCGGGTTGAACACCGAGGAGTTCACACTCCAGCGGATGCCCGTGAACGCGCCCGTGACCGTGTCGGCGTAGAGCATCAGATGCCCGAAACCCCCGCCGGGCCACGCGCCGGACTTGGTGATGCGACTGTCCGGATAGGACGAATAGTCGCCGACACCGTAGACACCGTGCGGAGTCTTGGTGCAATCCACCACTTGGACGGCATGCTGGGTGCTGCCGGCCTGCTCGCCAACCCCGTGATACGTGCCGCCGCGGCGGCGTACCAGCATCATGTGACCGGTGTCGGTGTCACCGGGCTTGCGGTCCTTGTCGTCGAGCGCGATCAGGTCGCCGACCTGGAGATCATCGATCGTCGACACCGGGGTGAAGTGCGGCACCGCGCCATGCCGCCCGGTGAACATGCGGTGGTACTGCCAGGCCTGCGGGCTGGTCGAGCCGAAATACTGGGCGAAGAAGCCGTCGGTCGCCCACTGCGGATAGGAGTGCTTGAGCAGGCCGGTCTGGAACGACGCGCACTGGGCCAGGTTGCGATAGGAAGCCGGATCGCCCGGGCCACCCCACGTCATCTGGTCCGGAACGTTGGGCTGCCCCGGCGGCGCGGGATACCGGTACTGGTTGTTGCCCGCCTCCCACACCAGCAGATCGAGATAGCCCAACAGCTGCTCGGCTTCGAGCAGGTGCGGCGGAAAAGGACCGTAGGGAGCCGAAACACCGTCCCGTGGCACGGCCGACGCGGCCGGCGCGGCGCCGACCATCACCGCCGCCGACGCCGCGCCGGCCACCGCCGACAGCACGGCACGCCGAGTCGTCACCCTGCTCATGGGCCACCTGCTTAATTGTTAAGAAGGTTTCCTTATGCAGCGACGAAGGTACGCGGGCCCGTCACGACCGGTCAAGCGACGACCATTCACGGATACACGGTGATCTCAGCAGTGGAAGGGGCCCCGCGCGAAGTTGGCCTCGTTGCCGCTGGTGTCGTCGGTCCAGGCCTGAACCACCAGGCAGTGGCCGGCGCCCGGGATGGAGGCGGGTCCCGCGTAGTAGGCGAAGTTGCCTCCGTCGGACGCCGCCAGGGTCGCGCTGCACCCGGCCGCGGGCGTGTCGGCGGCACACTGGTAGAGGACGATCTCGGTCTGGGTCGGGGTGCCGTAGAGGGCGCCGGTCTTCACGTTGACCGCGCAGTTCTTGCCGGTCGACCCGTTCCAGTACAGGTGCACGTAGCTGAAGACCGAGCCGGCGGGGCCGACCACCGGATACGGCGAGTCGCTGACCTCGGAGCCCGAGCATCCCCAACCGGCGGCGGACGCGGTGCCGGTGTCGGCGATCGTGACGGCGCCGGTCATGGCGAGGACGGCCGCGGCGGCGGGTGCGAGCTTGCGCATGGCGTGCATGGGGAAGAGTCCTTTCCAGGATGGCGGCGAGGTCAGCAGTGGAAGGGACCGAGGTCGAGAAGGGCCTGGTTGTCGCGGTTGGCGTCGAGGGTCCAGGCCTCGACCATGATGCAGTGACCGGCGCCGGGCACGCTGACGGGTCCCGCGTAGTAGCTGTAGACCTTGTTGTCGCCGGCCACGTTGATCTGGTCGCAATGCGGGCTGGGCGTGTCCCCGGAACACTCGCGCAGGGCGACCTCGGTGAGGGACGGCGTGCCGTACAGGGCGCCGGTCTTGACGTTGACCGCGCAGTTGCGCCCGGTCGACCCGTCCCAGTAGAGGTGGACGTAGCTGAAGATGGCGCCGGACGGGGTCTTCACCGGGTACGGCGAGTCACTGACCTCGGATCCCGAACAGCCCCAACCGGCGGCGGAGGCGGTGCCGGTGTCGGCGATCACGGCGGCACCGGTCATGGCGAGAACGGCGACGGCCGCCGGTGCGAGCGTGCGAACGAGTGGACGCATGGGCAGGTGAGTCCCTTCTGTCGGACCCCCGTGGACCGTGGCCACGGTTCGTCGGCGTGAGGCTCGTGAGCCTGGCCCGACCGGCTGCACTAACGCGGAAGTTTCGCTGCAACGTGGACTGCCGAGCTCATGGCACAGGCCGCTGCAGAAACGCTGCAGTGCGGTTTCCGCGCCTCTTCCGTGGACCGCGCCAGGCTGGGAAGCCTGCGTTCCCGGAGAAAGGCGGCATCTCGCATGTTCAGACGTGGCAGAACCGGCACACGAATGGGGCGACACGGCATCGCGGGGATGCTCGCGGCGTCGGCGGTGTTCCTCGGCCTGTCCGTGGCCGTTCCGGCGACGGCCTCGGCCGACGGTTGGGGGTGCGCGGGCAGCCAGATCGACAGCTACCCGGTCACCGCCGGCACCCTGAAGATGGGCACCGTCTATCTGTACTGGGACAACAACACCGGCCGCAACTGCGCGGTCAACGTCGCCTACGGATCGTTCTACGGCCGGCAGAAGGAGATGTCGATCAGCATGTATCCGTGCGCCTACGGCGCCGACGGCGACTGCGACCAGGTCAGCCCGACCGCGACCGACGACGGGTCGTTCAAGTACTACGCCGGCCCGGTGTCGGTGCCGGCCCGCGGGTTGTGCATCAGCCTGCTCGCGCAGATCGTCGACTCGTACTACGGCGTCGGCCAGGCCGGGCCCTGGCACGGGGTGCACTGCAAGTGACCAGCCGGGGAAGCGTTGCGGCGTCAGGCTTTGCCCTGTAGCCGCCAGATCTGGTTCTTCTTGGTGCTCAGCGCGCCGGCAGCGTCACAGGTCCACTGGTGAACCAGCGCGCCGGCCGTGGTCGACACATTGCTGACATCAACGCATTTGCCGCTGTGCACGGCGACCAACTGGTAGTCCTGGCTGTTGCCCAGCGCCGTCACCGGAGTGAGCGTGAACATCTGGTTGGTCTGGCCGTTGCACGTGTACTGGATCACCGCGGCACCGTCCGCAGTGGACGCTCCGCTGACGTCAAGACACTTGCCGCTCAGCTTGTTGACCACCGTGTAGGTATTGGCCCGGCCGGCAACCGGGGTGAGATCGAGCATCTGCTGGTAGCCGCCCTCGCAGTAGTACTGCTGGTACTGCGCGGCATTCGCGGTGCTGCGATTGGTGTCGTCCAGGCACTGCCCGCTGTTCTCGCTGACCGCGACCGTCGAAATGGTGGCGTTGGTCGGCGGAAGCACCGTGACGGTGTAGCCGTCGGTGGCGTTCGTGTACGGCACGCTCACCGCGGCGGAGTTGTTGCTGACAGTCAGAATCTGGTCCGACACCGTCTGCGGCCCGGTCACCGCGCCGCCGCCGTTGCCAGGGATCCGTTGCAGGACAGCACGAACCTGCCCGTTGGTCACGACGGAGGTGGTGTTCAGACCGGCCAGGTTGACGGTCACGGTGCCGGTGTTGCCGTTGCTGCCGAGCAGCACCTTGGCGTTGTGCGCGGTGTTGTCCTTGGTGGCCAACCCGTCGACACCGCTGCCGGGAATGAAGTTGACGATGTTGCCGGTCTGCGAGCCGTAGTAGCGGTACATGAACCACTCGCCGAGCGGCAGGTACTGGCCGGCGCTGTTCCTGGTGAGCAGATTCGCTTGGTAGTCGTGCAGTGCGGTGCCGGAGGCCCAGTTGCCGCGCAGCCCGTCGGCGCCGGCCCGTTCCAGCCGGCCGATGAACCAGGCGCCGCCGCCGGGGGTCTGCATGTCGAACGTGGCGTACTCGTTGATCTGGTACGGCCGGGTGTTGGCCAGGCCCGCGGCGGCGAGGGTCGAGTTGGCCGCGGCCGTCTCACCGACCGGGTCGCCGGGCTCGTCGTGCCAGCTCCAGATGTCCGGCGCGACATTGTTCGCCTTGGCGTAGCTGAGAAACGTGGTCCACCAGGGGTTGCCGGAGCCTGGCTTGTTCGCGATGCTCGGTCCGACGACGAGCTGGCCGGGGAACGCGGCCCGCACGCGGGCGTAGAACCGCGACCACATCTGGAGGTACTGGGCCTGGGAACGGCCCCAGAAGCCGCTGCCGTCCGGCTCGTTCCACAGGTCCCACTGGACGGTCATGGTGTTGGCCTTGACGTCCCCGATCAGCTGGGTGACGAAGTTGTCGAACTGGGTCCAGTCGCCGTTGTCGCCGGGCCAGCCCTGGTTGGTCGTGCCGTCGGCGCCCCACAGGTCGTGCGGCAGCAGGATGAAGGTCCCGCCCAGCGCCGCGGTCCGCCGGTACTGCGCCAGGGTCGAGGCCCAGCGGGTCTGGTAGTCGGCCAGGCTGGTGGCGTAGCCGCCGTTGTTCAGCTGGGCGCCGCCGGCCCGTTCGAAGTGCCATTTGATGTCGGTGTAGAAGTGGTCCTGCGGCAGCGAGCCGTCGGGCGACATCCCGTAGAGGGTGCCCGCGGCGTGATAGGTGGGTGCGCCGCCGGCCGTCGCGAAGTCGATCGTCACGCTCGTGGTGGCGGAGTGGGCCGGTGCGGCGGCCAGCGTGGCCGTGGCCAGCGCGGTGAGCAGGACGGCGGCCCCGCGTCGACAGGATGTGGGCATGCGTGTTCCTCCCGGTGGGTGAAGTCGGGATGGCGCCGGCGGATACCGGTCTGGGGTATGGGGAAGCAGGTCGGCGCGGCGGGAATCTCTCGGTCTGTCGACCAGTGATTGTCGAACCGGTTCGCGTCGTGCCGAGAAAGCTAGGAGCGCAGGCCAGGCCTGTCAACCCTCAACTGCTGGCCCGTTGACACGCCGGACACACCTCCCTAACCTGCCTCTCACGCGAACCGGTTCGACAAGGGAGCAGCGTGAACATCGGAGAGATCGCCCGACGGGCCAACGTGTCGCGGAGCACGGTCTCCTACGCGCTCAGCGGCAAGCGGTCGGTGTCCGAGGCCACCCGCCGGAAGATCCAGCAGGTGGTCGACGAACTGGGCTATCAACCCAATGCCAGCGCCCGCGCGCTGGCCGCCGGCCGCACCAGCACGATCGGCCTGGTGTTCCCGCCCGCCGTCGGCCACCACTACACGGCGATGCAGCTGGACTTCATCGGCAGCCTGGCCGACGCGGCGGCCGTGCACGAATACGACGTGCTGCTGTCGACCGCGGGACCGGACAGCACCTCGTCGCTGCGGCGGCTGCTGGCCGAACGCCGGGTCGACGGCGTGGTCCTGATGGAGGTCAGGCTGGCCGACGAGCGCGTCGACCAGCTGCTCGAGGCCGACTTCCCGTTCGTCACCATCGGCCGCACCGCCGCGCCGGACCGCACCTGCTGGGTCGGCGTCGACCACGGGGCGCTGGTCACGGCCTGCGTCGATCATCTGGCCGATCTGGGCCACCGGCGGATCGCGCTGGTCAACCGGCCGGAACGGTTGCTGCGCATCGGTTACGAGTCGGCCCACCGTGGACTGGAGGGCTTCGAGCGGGCCATCGCCGCGCGCGGCCTGACCGGCCGGCACTACCCGTGCGACGACGACGCCGCGTCGGGCCAGGCCCGGGTCGAGCAGATCCTGCACGACGACCCGGGCACCACCGCGATCGTCACCTTGAACGAGGCGGCGCTCGGCGGTCTGTACCAAGGACTGGCCCGGGCCGGACGCAGCGTGCCGGGCGACTTCTCCATCGCCGGAGTGGCGCTGCCGCACTGGGCCCAGATGGTGTCACCGCAGCTGACGGCCGCGGATGTGCCCGCGGCGGAACTGGGTCGGCTGGCGGTCGACCTGCTCATGGCTCGCCTGGCCGATCCGGCCGGCGCGCCCCGGCACCACCTGCTCGCCCCACCGGTCTCGCTGCGGGGCAGCACGGGACCGGTGCCGACCTGCTGAACCACCGCCGGTCCGCCGGCCCCTGCTTCCCGAAGGGATCTCCGTGATGAAGACTTCCACGCCCAGACGCTTAGCCGGCGTCGCGGTCGCCGTCACCGCCGCGGTGGGACTCACCGCCTGTGGTTCCGCCGGCAGCGGTTCCGGCGCCTCGAGCGCCGACTACACGATCTGGGACCCGTATCCGCAGTTCGACGGCAACGCCGCGTGGACGAAGCTGGTCGAGTCGTGCGGCGACAAGGCCGGCGTCAAGGTCAAGCGGACCGCGTTCGACACCACGGACCTGACCAACAAGGTCCTGCTCGCCGCCCAGCAGGGAAATGCCCCCGACGTGCTGATCGTGGACAACCCGGTGGTGTCGACACTGGCCGACGCCGGCGTGCTCGCGACCACCGACGACACCAAGATCGAGACGTCCGGCGTCGACCCGAATCTGCTCGGCGCCGGCCAGCTCGGCGGCAAGACCTACGGCACGCCGATCGGCGCGAACACGCTGGCCCTGTTCTACAACAAGACGATCCTCCAGGCCGCCGGCGTGGACCCGGCGTCGGTCAAGGACTGGGCCACGCTGACGGCGGCGCTGGCCAAGATCGCGGGCACCGGCAAGAAGGGCATCACGTTCTCCGCGATCGGCACCGAGGAGGGCAGTTTCCAGTTCCTGCCCTGGTTCTGGGGCTCCGGCGCCCGGCTCGACCAGCTGGACTCCCCGCAGGGCGCCGCCGCGCTGACGCTGTGGAGCGACTGGCTCAAGGCCGGCTACGCGCCGAACTCGGTGCTCAACAACACCCAGACCACGAGCTGGCAGGACTTCGCCGCCGGCAACGTCGCGTTCGCCGAGAACGGCACCTGGCAGCTGGGCAACGCCAAGAAGCTCGGCTTCGAGTACGGGACGATCACCGTGCCGGCCCAGCACGGCGGCGCCGCGCCGGTGCCGACCGGCGGCGAATTCGTCACCGTGCCGACGCAGAAGGACGCCGCCCGCTACGCCACGGACCAGAAGATCGTGTCCTGCCTGACCAGTCCGGACAACATCTACGCCACCGACACCACACTGTCCTACGTCGCGCCAGCTGCTGCTGTGCAGCAGAAGCAGGCCGCCGCCGACCCGGCGCTGCAAGTGTGGGTGGATGCCGTGCACGCCGCCAAGGGGCGCACGAGCGACAACCTGGGCACCAAGTACCCGAAGATCTCCGAGCAGCTGTGGACCGCCGTGCAGGCCACCCTGTCCGGCTCGAAGGCGCCGGCCGCCGCGCTGCAAGCCGCGCAGGCATCCGTGGGCAAGGGATGACCACCACCGTTGCGCGTGCGACGGCGGCCGCCGTCCCGGCCGGCCGCCGTCGCCGCAACCTGGACCAGTGGGCCGCCTGGGGATTCCTCCTCCCGGTCACTGTGTACCTGGCGGTGTTCTACGCGTTCCCGTTGTTCCGCAACGTCGACCTGAGCCTGCGCAACTACACCGTCCGGTCCTTCGTCCAGGGCGACGCCCCGTTCACCGGCCTGGCCAACTACGGGACCGTGCTCAGCGACCCGACGTTCCTGCCTGCGCTCGCGCACACGGCGGTGTTCACCGGCGCGTCGATCGCTTTCCAGTACACCATCGGGCTGGCGCTGGCAGTGTTCTTCCGGCAGCGCTTCCGGCTGTCGGCCACGCTACGCGCCCTGTTCCTGGTGCCGTGGCTGCTGCCGCTGATCGTGTCCGCCTCCACGTGGTCGTGGATGCTCAACAGCGACTCCGGCATCGTCAACACGGCGCTGGGCCTGGTCGGCCTCGGCCCGGTCAACTGGCTGACCTCGCCGCAGTGGTCGCTGGTTTCGGTGATCATCGCCAACATCTGGATCGGCATCCCGTTCAACCTCGTGATCCTCTACAGTGGACTCCAGACGATCCCGGACAGCCTGTACGAGGCGGCGGCGCTGGACGGGGCGAGCGCGTGGCAGCGGTTCTGGCGGATCACCTTTCCCCTGCTGCGCCCGGTGTCCGCCATCACGCTGCTACTCGGGCTGATCTACACGCTCAAGGTGTTCGACGTCATCTGGATCATGACGCGGGGCGGCCCGACCGACTCGTCCACCACCTTCGCCACGTGGTCCTACCGGCTCGGCTTCGGCACCCTGCTGCCGTCGTTCGGCCCCGCGGCGGCCGTCGGCAACCTGCTCGTCGTCACCGCGCTGGTGTTCGGCCTGGCCTACATCCGGTTCCAGCGCAAGCTGGTGACGTCGTGACCACACGGCGATGGCAGACCGGCATCGCGGTGCTGCTGACCGCGATCATGCTGTTCCCGGTCTACTGGATGCTCACCGTGTCCTTCACGCCGGAACAGGACATGCGCAAGTCGCCGCCCGACCTGTTCCCGGTGCACGGCACGCTCGACGGCTACCGGGCCGCGCTGACCGAGCAACTCCCCTACCTGGGCACCAGCGTGGTGATCGCGCTCGGCACGGTCGTGCTGACCGTGGCGCTGTCCGCGCCGGCCGGGTTCGCGCTGGCCAAACTGCGACCGCGCGGCGCCGGCGTGCTGAACTTCCTGTTGCTGGCGGCGCAGATGGTGCCGGGGATCATCATGGCGATGGGCTTCTACGCCATCTACCTCGACCTCGGCCTGCTCCAGTCGGTTCCCGGCCTCATCGTCGCCGACTCGACCATCGCGGTGCCCTTCGGCGTGCTCATCTTCGCCGCGCTGATGTCGTCGATTCCCGACGAGTTGTTGCAGGCGGCCAAGACCGACGGGGCCAGCCGGCTGCGCACCTTCTGGTCGATCGTGCTGCCGATGAGCCGCAACGGGGTCGTCACGGTGTCGGTGTTCGCCTTCCTGTGGGCGTGGTCGGACTTCGTCTTCGCCAGCACGCTGGACAACGGCGGCGCGCACGAGCCGATCACGCTCGGCATCTACCACTACATCGGCAACAACAACCAGCAGTGGAACGCGATCATGGCGACCGCCGTGTTCGCGTCCATCCCGGCCGCGGTGATACTCGTGCTGGCCCAGCGCTATGTCGCCGCCGGCGTCACCGCAGGCGCGGTCAAGGACTGACCGTGCCCCGTGAACGAATCGAGTGCCGTTCGATGACCACCGTCCTCGAGTTCTCCGTCGACGACATCCCGTTCTCCCGTCACGGTTCCTGGTTCGGCATCTCGCCGGTGCTCGGCCAGCGGTCCCGGGCCGACGACCTGCATCTGGTGTCGCACCGCAACGGGATGCACGGCGTGCTGCGGCTGGTGCCGGTCGACCCGGCGACCGGGGAACGCGTCGACACCACGGTCCGGGCCACGCCCGCCGTGTTGAGCTGGGAGCATGCGGGCGGGCGCATCGACATCGCCTACGACACGGTGGACGCGGTGCGCCTGCGTGGGGTCGGCCTCGGTCTGCGGGTCGAAGCAGCCGCCGCGGCGCTGACCCCGTTCACCGGAACCTACTTCTACCCGGACGCGGCCGACGGCGGATACACCTTCACCGCCTACGAAACTGGGCACCGCTACCGCATCACTGTGCTCGCCGGCGAGCCGGCGGTGTTCGAGCACAGGCACTCGGTGAGGCCGAGCGCGGGCTCACGATCACCGGCGACGGCTCGAGCCCGTGGGAGATCGCGATCGAGGAACTGACCGGCGGCGGCGTGCCCTACCGTGCGGCAAACGACTTCGAGCAGGTGGTGAAGGCCGGCACGGACGCCTTCGCCGGTTTCGTGGACGCGGTCGCGCCGTGGCGCTCCCCGACACCCCCGCCGCCGAACTGGCCTGCTACACGTTGTGGTCGGCCACGGTGGCGGCGGAGGGATTCCTCAACCGCCCCGGCGTGCTGATGTCCAAGCACTGGATGGACAAGGTGTGGAGCTGGGACCACTGCTTCAACGCGC
The DNA here is from genome assembly GCF_028622115.1 of Kutzneria chonburiensis. Classification (NCBI taxonomy): domain Bacteria; kingdom Bacillati; phylum Actinomycetota; class Actinomycetes; order Pseudonocardiales; family Pseudonocardiaceae; genus Kutzneria; species Kutzneria chonburiensis. Next base: position 1,863,073 of record NZ_CP097263.1, on the reverse strand, counting down.
TGGCCCTCGCGCCCGGCGCGCCGGAGCTGGCCTGGGACCAGTTCTCCGTCATCTTCGACCACCAGGCCCCGGCCGGCGTGCTGCCCGACTCCGTCACCCATTCCGAGGTCCTGTACAACTTCGTCAAACCCCCCATCCACGGCTGGGCCCTTGGCCAGCTGCGGCGGCTGCTGGCCGACCGGCTCGGCCGTGACGAACTGACCGAGGCGTACCACCGACTGGTCCGCTGGACCGAATTCTGGCTCACCCGCCGGCGCGCGCCCGGCGACCGGCTGCCGCACTACCAGCACGGCAACGACAGCGGCTGGGACAACGCCACCACGTTCGACCCCGAACGAGTTGTCGTCACCGCCGACCTGAGCGCGTTCCTCGTGCTGCAACTGCGTGAACTGGCCGACCTCGCCGCCGAACTCGGCTTCGCCGACGACGCCACCCGCTGGGCCGACCTGGCCACCACCACCGGTCACGCCTTGCTCGACGAGCTGTGGAGCGGCGACCGGTTCTACGCCCGCGGCGTCCATAGTGGACAGAAGTGGTCCACCGGCAGCCTGCTCGACCTGATGCCGATCGTGCTCGGCGAGCACCTGCCCGCGTCGGTCGCCACCGTGCTCGCCGAAAGGATCACCGCGCACCTCACGCCGCACGGCCTGGCCAGCGAACTGCCCACCTCGCCGCACTACCGCCCCGACGGCTACTGGCGGGGCCCGATCTGGGCCCCCGCCACCATGCTCGTCGTCGACGGCCTTCGCCGCGCCGGCCACGTCGACCTCGCCCGCCAGGTGTCCGACCGGTTCCGAGCTTTGTGCGAGGCGTCCGGCTTCGCCGAGAACTTCGACGCACTCACCGGCGCGGCCCTGCGGGACCGGGCTTACACCTGGACCGCCAGCGTGTACCTCCTGCTGGCCAGGCACCACGTGGCCGACCGCTCGTGACCATCGGCGCCCGGCCGGGTGGCCGGGCGCCGATGGTCATCGATCAGGGCAGGGTCAGGCCGTACGCGGAGAGCGCGGCCGGGACCGGTTGGAAGAAGGTCTCGCCGCCGGACTGGCAGTCGCCGCTGCCGCCGGAGGTGAGGCCGAGGGCGGTGCTGCCGTCGTACATGGCGCCGCCGCTGTCGCCCGGCTCGGCGCAGACGTCGGTGTCGATCAGACCGCTGACGGAGCCTTCCTCGTAGTTCACCGTGGCGTTGAGGCCGGTCACGGAGCCCGTGTGCACGCCGCTGGTGGAGCCGCTGCGCGTCACCTGCTCGCCGACGGTCGCGTCACCGGCCTGGGAGATCTCCTGGCCGGTGTTGACCGCGCTGGGTGCGTCCACGCCCTGGTCGTAGGTGGCGTACGAGTAGTCGGTGCCGGGGAAGTCGGCCTGGGCGGTAGTGGCGATGTGCTGGTTGTTGCCGCTGTCGGCCCACCAGTCGTTGGTGGCGACGCCGCAGTGGCCGGCGGTGAGGATGGCCGGATTGCCGTTGGAGTCGCGCACGTTGAAGCCCAGGGAACAGCGGAGTCCCTGGCCCCAGATGGCATCGCCGCCGGCGATCAGCGGGCGTAGCTTGCCGCCGGTGGTCCGCAGCCTGGCCTTGCCGTCGAATTCGTTGACGGTGCTGGTCAGCGCCGCGAGCTTGGCGCCGGTGACGGTCGAGTCGGCGGTCACCAGCACCTGACCGGTATGCACGTCGATTCGCCAGGCAGTGCCGGGAATCCGTGCCTTCTGTCCGAGTTGTGCCGTCACGGCGGCGAGTTCGGAGGCGCGGTAGGGCACCTTGGCCGGCACCGCGCCGAGGGCACGGACCTGTGCGGCCGCGCTGTCGTCGGTGACGGTGACGACCAGCCGCTTGCCGTCATAGTAGGAGCCGATGGTGCGGTCACCGAGTAGGGATTTCGCCGTGCTGCTGAGGTTCGCCGCCTGGCGCGCGGACAGCGGCGCTTTCGCCTGGGGCGTCTGGGCGTTCGCGGCCGGCGCAGCGATGGTCAGACCGGCAACGAGCACACCGATGCTGGTCGCCACGAGTGTTCTGGCCGGGTGGTGACAGCGTGCAGGGATCACGAGGTCAGCTCCGTTCGTTGGTCTCGGGCTGGCAGGGGCACCGATGCCGTCGGAGTGCGCGCCGGACCACGGTAGGCACCCGCCGCCGCCAAGGCCATCCGCCGAAAGTCGTGTATGGCTCGGCTTCCCGGCTGTTCTTCGCGTACCGGCCGGCCGGACGCCGGTCCTTGACACCGGCGACGACGTTGGCGCATTCTTCGCAGCGCATGTTGACGTCAACATCCTGGGATGGCATTCTCGGACATCGGAGTTCGCATGACGCGCTTCCTGCTACGCGCAGCCATGATCGCCGTTCTCGTCGCGCCTCTGCTCGCGGTCCCGCCCGCGGCCTCCGGCGCCACGAACGGCTTCCGCGGGGTGAACTGGGCCGACGCCCGCGACAACTACGTGGACGGGTGGGTCATCCCGACCGGTCTCACCGCCGGGGACAGCTACGACACCGTCCACACCAAGGCGGACGGCATCATCACCGGCTTCCAGCAGCAACTCGGCGCGAACACCGTACGACTGCCGGTCAACCCGCAGAGCGTCAACTCCGACTGGTGGTCGCGGTACAAGGGCGCCATCGACTCGGCGCTGGCCCACGGCATGAACGTCATCCTCGGGTACTGGGAGGCGAACAAGGACGGCCTCGTCGACGACCTGGCCGCCTGGAACACCATGTGGGACAAGGTGACCGCCGACTACGGCGGTAACGGCAACGTCTATTTCGAACCGATGAACGAGCCGTTCGGCTACAGCCTGAACGCTTGGGTGTCGCTCTGCTCGACCTGGCTGTCCCGGCACTCGGGCATCCCGCGGGGCCGGGTGGTGATCAGCGGCACCGGCTACAACGACAACGTGACCGGTGTCGGCGCCGCCAGCGCACTGACCGGAACCCTGCTGTCGCTGCACTTCTACGGTTACTGGGCCTCGGACACCACCCGCGCGGCCTGGACCACCAACCTGAGCAACCGGCTCGGGTCGTACTCGTCGCGCACCATCATCGACGAGGCCGGCGCCCCGATGACGACCGGACTGGACTACTCCGCCGGGCACCAGGACGGCAACAACTTCACCGCGTACTTCGCCGCCACCACCGATCTGGCGCGGTCCCGGCAGATCGGCGTCGTCTACTGGCCCGGTCTGCGCTCCGGGGACACCTATTCGATCACGAGGCAGAGTGGCAGCGGCCTGGCGGTGAACAACGCGTCCGGCGTCGTGCAGCTGCGCTGGGGCTGGGGTTTGTAGGGCGCGCGATCCTCACAAGGGCTGCGCTTTCGGGATAGCGGGTGCGGTGCCACCCGCTTACCTTCTGCCACTATGACCGAGCGTGCCGTGGTGACCGCGTCCTGGCTGACCGACGCGATCGAGCAGATCTTCGCGGCACTCGGCTACTCCTCCACCGCGGCGCGGACCGTCGCGGAATCCTTGGTGGCCGCGGATCTTCGCGGCGTCGCGTCGCACGGGGCGCTGCTGGTGCCGATGTACGTGGAGCGCATCCGGCGCGGCTCGGTCAGCCGCGCCGAAGCGGTCGAGGTGCTGCATGACTTCGGCGCGATCGCGACCCTCGACGCCCACCACGGCCTCGGCCAGCTCAGCGGTGATCACGCCATGGGCATGGCCATCGAGAAGGCCCGCGGATTCGGCATCGGGGCCGTCACGGTGCGGCATGCGTTCCACTTCGGTGCCGCTTTCCGTTACGCCACAACAGCTGCCGACGCCGGCCTGATTGGCGTGGCGGCGGCGAACACCCGGCCGCTGATGCCCGCGCCCGGTGGTGCGCGGGCGGTTGTCGGCAACAATCCCATCGCCATCGCCGTCCCGCTGCCCGACCGGCCGCCGATCGTGCTGGACATGGCGCTGTCCGAAGCCGCGTTGGGCAAGATTCGCCTGGCGGCGCGAGAGAATCGTGCCATCCCGGCGACCTGGGCGACCGATGCCTCGGGCGCGCCGACGACCGATCCGCTGGCCGCGTTGGACGGCATGCTGCTGCCGACCGGCGGCCCCAAGGGCTACGGCCTGGCACTGATCATCGACGTGCTCACGGGCGTGCTGTCCGGTGGCGCCTTCGGCTCCGGTGTGCAAGGCCTGTACGCCGACACGTCGGTGCCCAACAACTGCGCACACTTCTTCCTGGCCATCGAACCGGCCGCGTTCGGCTCGGACGACTTCACGCGCAACGCGCTGCGCCTGGCCGAGGAGATCGAGCAATCACCGACCCGGCCGAGTGTCGAGAGGGTTTACCTACCAGGACAGCTGGAGCACGAACGGGCCGAAACCGCAGTCCGGGAGGGAATCCCGATAGACAACAGCGTCCTGGCGGCCCTGCACAAGACGGCCGAGAGCCTTCACGTATCGCTGGGAGCGAGCCGATGAAGACGAGTTTCGACGCCTCCGGCGAAGTCCTGGTCGTGACCGGCGGGGCCAGCGGGATCGGCGCCGCGCTGGCCCGTGGGTTCGCCGAGGCCGGCGGCCGCAGCGTGGTGCTGGACATCGTCGACTCCCCCGACGTGCCGGGCGTGACCCAGCTCAGGGTGGACGTGGCCGACCGCGGCGCGGTGTTCGCCGCAGTCGCGGAGGTGGTGGCCAAGTACGGCCGGGTTGACGGCCTGGTGTGCGCCGCCGCGGTTCAGCCCCGTGCCGATGTGGTCGACATGGATCCGGCCGTGTGGCGGCACACGCTCGCGGTCAACCTGGACGGCGTGGTCTGGGCGTGTCAGGCCGTGCTGCCGCACATGATCAAGCGGCGGCGGGGCTCGATCCTGGTGTTCGCCTCCGGTCTGGCGCACATGGGCCGGGCGCAGTCATCCGCTTACGCGGCAAGCAAGGGGGCGCTGATCTCGTACGGAAAGTCGCTGGCCGCCGAGGTGGCGGCGCACCGGATCCGGGTCAACACCGTGTTCCCGGGCGTGATCGACACCCCGCAGTTCCGCGCGGCCAACCCGGACGGCCCCGAGCGCGCGCACTGGGCCGCCACCACCGGCATCGGCACGCCGGAGGACGTGGTCGGGCCGCTGCTGTTCCTGCTGTCCGAGGCGGCCACGATGACCGGCTCCACCCTCACCCGCGACCGCGCCTACGCCAAGGAGTGACCCGGATGCTACCGGTGATCATCGCAGGTGGCGGCCCGGTCGGGCTGATCACCGCGCTGGGGTTGGCGCACTACGGCATCGACGTCGTGGTGTTCGAGGAGGACGACCAGCTCTCCCTGGACACCAAGGCCGGCACCGTGCTGACCCGCACGCTGGAGGTCCTCGACCGCTACGACGCCGCCGGGGACGTGCTGGCCGCCGCGCTGCGGATCGACGAGATCGGCGACATCGACCGCGCCACCGGCGAAGCCCGGGCCAGCGTGCACACGGGCGAACTCGTGCACGACACCAGGTTCCCGTTCGTGCTCAACATTCCCCAGCACCACCTGGAGCCCGTGCTGCGCGAGCGGCTGGAGGCGCTCGCTCCGAAGACCGTCCACATGGGACACCGGGTGGTTGGCTTCACCCAGGGCGGCGACCATGTCGATGTGGTCGTCGAGTCGATCGGCGGCCGGAAGACCATCCGGGGCAGCTACCTGCTCGCCTGTGACGGCGGCCGGTCCCAGCTACGGGAGGCGCTTGGCATCACGGTCGCCGGCCACACCCTCGCGCAGCGCTACATGCTCGTCGACCTCGAGGTCGACCTGGACGAAGCCAACCCGCGCGACTTCCCGTACCTGGCCTACTTCGGCGATCCGACCGAGTGGATGATCCTGGTCCGGCAGCCGCACTGCTGGCGGTTCCTCTACCCGCTGGAGCCGGGCCGACCCGAACCCGACCGGGCCGAGCTGGCAGCCAAGGCCCAGCGCTTCATCGGCGACGTGGACGGCCTGCGGGTCCTGGGCACCAACGTCTACCCCGTGCACCACCGGGTCGCCGACCGGTGGCGGGACGGGCGGGTGTTCCTGATGGGCGACGCCGCCCACCTGATCACGCCGATGTGGGCGCTCGGCCTGAACACCGGCGTGCTGGACGCGTCCAACCTGCCGTGGCGGCTGGCCTGGGTGCTGCGCGGCTGGGCGGACGAGTCGCTGCTCGACGGCTACGAGCGCGAGCAGTCGCCGGTGGCGGTCCGCGGTTCCGGCGAGATGGCCGAGGCCGCACGGGCCTACATGGACCGGCGCGCCACCGAAGTGTCCGCAATGGACGGTGGCCGCTGGGGCGTGGCGGTCACCCGGTCACTGCTGGGAGTGCGGCTGGACGTGGACGGCAGCGGCGACTGGTCGATGATCGCCGCCGGGGACACCCCGCAGCCGGTCCGCACCGGCGACCGGCTGCCGGACGTGCCGCTCTTCGGCCCACACGGCCAGGTGTCGCTGCACGACCTGACCCGCGACTCCTTCGCCGCCTTCTACTTCACCGACGTACGGCGGCGGCCTCGGCTACCCGGCACCGTGTCACCCGGGTTGAGCCGGTACCTGGTGAGCCGGTGGGACGCGCCGCTGGACTCCGGCCTGCGCGAGGTGGCCCTGTTCGACCCGGGCGAGCACGCCACCCACCGGATCGGTGTGCTGCCCGACACCGCCGTCCTGGTGCGGCCCGACGGCCATGTCGCGGCGATCCTGCCGTTCGATCCGGCCGACGACACCAAGGACCCCGTCCGCGACAGGTACCTACAGATCACTGGAGCGACCCGATGACCGCCGGCCAGATCGTGTACTCACCGAGCGGCGAGCGGATCGTGCTCGGCGAGATCGGGCAGACCGTGCTGCTGGACAACCCGCGGGTGCGGGTCTGGGAGGTGGTGCTGGCGCCCGGCGAGGTCCAGCCGTGGCACCTGCACCACAACCCGTATCTCGTGCTGAACCTGGCCTCCTCGCCGTGCCACATGGACTGGCTCAACGGGGACCCGCCGCGGTATCTGGAGGAGACGCCCGGTGGAGTGTTGTTCCGGCCCACCTCGCCCGTGCACATGCTGACCAACGACGGCGAGAAGACCTATCGCAACCGGATCGTCGAGCTTAAGGACCTGGGCGAGGAGGCCGTCGGCGACCTGGTGACGGGTCGGCCGGGCACTCCGCTGGCCGGACTGCCGATCGTGTTCTCCAGCGACGAGGTCCGCGTCCACGCAGTCGCCGACGAGCAGCTGGAACTGCCGTCGGACCGGGCGTTCGTCCTGATCACCTTGCCCGACGGCGAGGTCTCCTACCGGCCGGAGAAGATCACCGGCGCCGGCCGTCTGATCGAGCTGACCTACCTCGGGGAGCGCCGATGACCGACATCACCGACGAGGAGTGGGCGGCGAACCTGTCCGAGCCCGCCGCCTACTCCGGCGAGGCCCCGGACCGCTCCCGTGAGCGCCTCGAGACCGGCCCCGGCGGCGAGGTGATGGGCCGCTTCCGGGAAATCCTGCTGCGTACCGACGACCTCGACTGGGTGGACAAGACCCTGGCCGGGTTGTCGCACAAGATGCTGTGGCGCGACGACGCCTCCGGCGCGTCCATCGCGCTGGTCCGGTTCCAGCCGGGAGCCGGTATCCCGTCCCGGCACGCGCACGCCTCCAACCAGTTCATGTTCTGCCTGCGCGGCCGCTACACGTACGTGCCGACCGGGCTCACCCTGACCGAGGGCTCCTTCTACTGGAACCCCAAGGGCAGCCTGCACGGCCCCACCCGGGCTGAGGAGGAGACCGTGCTGCTGGAGATCTACGACGGCCCGCACTACCCGACCCAGCCCGACTGGTACGCCAGCCCCGACGACGCCCGCTGACGAGGAACCCATGCCCAAGAACGAAATCGTGTCGCCGGACCTGGCCGTCCCGAATGGACACTTCGCCCAGGCCACCGTCGCCGCGCCCGGCCGGCTGGTGTTCATCTCCGGTATGACCGCGCGCAACGCCGACGGCGGGATCACCGGCGTCGGCGACATCACCGCGCAGACCCACCAGGTGTGCCAGAACCTTGCGGCCGCCATGGAGGCTGCCGGCGGCACCCTCGACGACATTGCCCGCGTCGACGTCTACGTGCGGGACATGGCCGACTTCGAGGCCGTCCACGCCGTGCGGCGGCAGTACTTCACCGGCGTCGCGCCGGCCTCCACCATGGTCGAGGTCTCCGGGTTCGTGAAGAAGGACTACCTCATCGAGATCAACGCCATCGGGGTGCTGTCATGAGGCTTGCCCGTGCCTTCGCCGACGGCCAGTGGTGGCTCGGCGCGATCGTCGCCGACGACAAGGAGATCGCGCTGATCCCCGGTTCGCTCGACGACGTGGTCCGTGGCGGGCCGTCCGCGCTGGACGCCGTCCAGACCGCCGTGTCGCGGGCGTCGACCGTCCCGCTGGCCGACGTGCGGCTGGGGGCGCCGCTGCGGCGGTTCAACCGGGACATCCTGTGCACCGGCTGGAACTACTGGGACCACTTCGAGGAGTCCAAGGGCAAGCGTGAGGGCCAGGACCCGCCCGAGGTCCCCCAGCATCCGACCTTCTTCACCAAGGGCCCGGACACCGTCATCGGGCCAGCCGACGACATCGCCTACGACCCCCGGCTGTCCGAGAAATGGGACTACGAGGCGGAAGTCGCGCTGGTCATCGGCCTTGACGGCCGGGACATCCCGGAGCGGGACGCCTGGCGGCACGTCTTCGGCTTCTGCCTGGCCAACGACGTCTCGCAGCGTGATCTCCAGCGTGCGCACGGCGGCCAGTGGCTCAAGGGCAAGAGCATAGACGCCACCATGCCGCTCGGCCCGTGGATCACCACCGTGGACGAGGTCGACGACCCTCAGGCCTTGAGGATCCAGTGCGAGGTCAACGGCGAGCTGCGCCAGGACGCGTCCACCGGCCAGATGGCGTTCCGGTTCGAACGGCTGATCGCCGAGCTCAGCCGCGGCATGACCCTGCGGGCCGGTGACGTGCTGCTCACCGGCACTCCCAGCGGTATCGGCAACGCCCGTGATCCGCAGGTCTTCCTGGCCGACGGCGATGTGATCGTCACCCGCGCGTCGGGCCTTGGCACGCTTCGAAACCGGGTGGTCACACGCGCGTGAGTGCGTCGGCGTTGGTGGCGATGCGGTGCCGCAGCTCGGCCGGCAGATGGGCGATCGCCTGGTACGGGTCGTCGAGGCCCATCGGGAACGGGTAGTCGCTGCCGAGCAAAAGGTGCTCGTCGCCGAAGGTCGCACGGGCGAGGTCGACAACTCCCGGGCCGTGTCCGAGGCAGTCGCTCCACAGTAGACGGACAGTCGCCGCGGGATCCGGTGTGCCGGGCGCGATCCCGGGCCGGTTGGTCGCCACGCCCCGTGACCAGCGGCCGACGAGGGCCGGCACGATCCCGCCGCAGTGCACCACTACGATCCTCAGCTCAGGGTGCCTGGTCAGGACGCCGAACACGAGCTGCGCGGCGGCGAGGCCGGTCTCCACGGGATTGCCGAGCAGGTTCGACAGATAGTGCCGCTGTAGCCGGGTGTCCGGCGACTCGCCGGGATGCAGCAGGAGCGGCTTGCGCTGGGCAGCGATCGCTGACCACAGGGGTTCGAGCGCCGGGTCGTCGAGGGCAGGTGAGCCGCCGCCGGCGGATCCGGTCCAGCCGAGGCAATCTCGCACGTCCTCGACGAGTTCGAGCGCGATATCCGGCCGGTCCAACGGAAGATAGGTGAGCCGGTCCAGCATCGGCTCGTGCTCCAGGCGGGCGCGGAGACCGTCGTCCAGCGCCCGTACCCACGCCCGAGTCTGGTGACGGTCCAGGCCCTGCCGATACAAGGGCGGCGGCGCGGACACCCAAGCGCGCTCGATTCCGTTACCCGCCAAGTGCTTGGCCAGCCTCGACGCATCATAGAGGCCAGGCGCGCCGAGCAGGTGGCCGTCGATCACCAGGCGTCCATCGCGTTGGTCAACCCCGTCGACCGGGCGTTCGAGGATCGGGGCCAGGTGGGTGTGCACGTCGGTGCTGGGCATTTCCTACCGTTCCAGGAGTTCACGGACGCGGTCGAGGGCCGGCCGCGCGGTGTCGAGGCCGGGACGCGGCCGGGCCGCACGCAGGTCCCGCAGCCGGGCCAAGGTCTCGATGACGACCTCCAGCGGCGGCCCGCTCGCGGTCAGGTCGGGCCGGCTCGGCGCATCGGCCGCGGGCTCGGCAAGGAAGGGCAGCACCAACCGGTTGTGGTGGAAGACCGTGGCGGCGCCGTGCTGCCGGCACGCTTCCAGGAACAGCTCCGCGTTCTCCCGCAGCGACGGCGACAACGGCCCTTCGAGCTCGCGAACCATCATGTCCAGCAACGACTCCGTGGTCACCAGTGAGCGGAGCAGCCGCTGGTCCTCCGGCGCGACGTACGGATACTTGTCCGTGGTCACCCACTGGTAGAACGGGTCGTGCGGCGAGCACAGCCCGAGCAGCACGTCGATGGCGTTGATCGCGGCGAAGTCGCCGGCGTTCGCGCCGCGGTACTCCGCCGAACCGACGCGATGACTCTTGAAGTACGGCCGGATGTTGTAGAAGAACCGGTCCCGGTCGAGCTCGTCCGCGAGCTTCCTGCTGTGCCGGAGGACGTCGCCCAGCGCGGCCACGGCGTCCGCGAAGTGGTAGGCGGCCAACGGATTGGACACGCCGAGCCGGGGAATGCTGAGCAGGGCATTGGCGGCTCGGCGGTAGGCGATCACCGCCAACCCGTTGTAGGTGAGGAAGATCCGCTCGCTGTCGAGAGTGGTGAAGGTGTAGAACGCGCCGTCCACGGCTCGGTTGTGGATGTGCTGGTGTGCCGAGGAAAACCGGGGAGCGACGCCGAGGGACGACGACAGGGCCATGGCCAGCGGGGCAACCCGGGCCTGGTCGGGCTCCACCTCGTGCCGGCGGCAGGCGCCGAGGTAGAACCCGACCAGGCCGAGCAGTTCGTAGCGGGCGTCCGGGCCGGCCGGCAGCTCTCGCCGCTGCGCCACCCGTCCGATCAGCGTCTCGCCGTCCCGCACCAGCCTTCGCGTCAGGTCGTCCACATCGGACCGTTCCGAAAGGACGATCGCCTGCTCCGCGAAGTAGATCTCCTCCAGCGCCGTGTTGATCTCCGTGAACTCGCCACGGATCCAGCGCTCCAGGTCCAGGATCACGCCGTTTCCTCCACCGGCGCCACGGTCCGCCCCGGACGCAGCCGCAGGGCACCGTACACCAGGAGCAGGAGCACGAAGAACGGGATGCCGAACTCCCAGGCCGGGTCGAGCCCCGGCACGAAGAACGTGGACACCAGCACGGCCACCAGGAACACGGTGGTCACCCCGGAGGTCACCGGCGCGCCCAGCAGCCGGACCGGCGAGGGCGGCAGGCCCTGCTGGCGTCGCCGGAGCCGGAACGCGAAGTGCGACAACATGATCAGGATCCATACCACGATCGCCGCGAAGATGGAGATGCCGAAGATCACCAGGTAGGCCTGCGACTTGGACTGCGCCGACAGCACGGCCGCGATCGCCATGCCCACCGCCGACAGCGCGAGCGCGTTGCGGGGCACGCCGGTGACGGTCAGCCGGCCCATCCAGGCCGGCGCGAGCCGGTGCAGGGCAAGGGAATGCGCCATTCGCGTGGTCACGTACAGATTGGTGTTGGCACTGGAGAGCGCCGCGGTGATCACGACGAAGTTCATGATGCCGGCGGCCGCCGGGATGTTGGCCGCGGCGAACACCTTCACGAACGGGCTCGACTCCAGCGAGCCGCCCTGGGCCGCGACCGTCCACGGCACGATCGACACGATGACGACGATCGCCAGCACGTAGAAGAACCCGATCCGCAGCACCATCTTCCGGGCGGCGCGCGGGATGTCGCGCACCGGATCCTTGGACTCCGCGGCCGTCACCGAGACGACCTCGGTGCCGATGTAGCTGAACAGCGAGAAGATCATGGCCAGTCCGAGCCCGCCGATGCCGTTGGGCAGGAAACCGCCGTGCGAGGCGAGGTTGCCGAAGCCGGTGGCCGGCTGGCCGGGCAGCCCGAAGAAGATCAGCACGAAGCCCAGCACCACGAAGACGGCGATCGCGGTGACCTTGATCATGGAGAACCAGTACTCCAGCGAGCCGAAGAAGCTCACCGTCACGGCGTTGACCACCAGGATCACCGCCGAGAACAGCACGACCGGGATCCACAGCGGCAGCTGCGGCCACCAGTACTGGAGGTAGATGCCGGCCGCGATCACCTCGCCGCCGACCGCGATCACCTGGCCGGCCCAGTACGTCCACCGGACGACGAAGCCGGCCCAGCCGCCGAGATAGCGGTGCGCGATGGCGCCGAACGCGCCGGCCTCCGGATGCACCACCACCATCTCGGCCAGCGCCCAGGCGATGACCATGGCGACCAGTCCACAAAGGATGTACGCGACGATCGTCGCCGGTCCGGCGTTGCTGATGGCGAGCGTGGAGCCGAGGAAGAGCCCGGTGCCGATCGCCCCGCCGATGCCGATCATGGCCAGCTGCCGGGACTTCAGCCGTCTCGACAGCTCGGGATGCGGTGACCCGCTGGCGTCCATGGTGATCATCCTCCGGTACGTCGAAAGTCGCGAATGGCGGTGACGACGGCATCGACGTCGTCGGCGGTGGAGTAGTAGTGCAACGAGATCCGCAGCAGCTCGCCGCGCGGGCTGGTGACGATGTTCCGGTCGGCGAGATAGCCGGCCAGGCGGTTGGGATCGCCGGTACGCACCGCCACCTGGGGACCACGCAGGACCGCGTCGGCCGGCGACCAGAGGTGTTCTCCGGCCGCGGTCAGCGAGTCGTGCGCGTACTGGCCGAGTTCGGCGATGTGCTGCCGGACCGCCTTCAGATCAAGGTCGCCCAGCACGCGTAGGCCGGCGACTGCGCCGTAGGCGGCGGGAATCGCGGGTGTGCCGGCCTCGAAGCGGCGGGCGTCGGCCGGGTAGTCGATGTGCCGCGGGTCGAACTCGAACGGGTTTCGGCGGCCGAACCACCCGGTCGCCTGCGGATCGCGGGAATCGGTTGTGCCGCCTCGAACGTAGAGGAAGGCGATGCCGGGAATGCCCAGCATGTACTTCAGCGCACCGGCGGCGAGGAAGTCGCACCCGAGTTCCTGGACGTCGATGGGCTCGACACCGGCGCCCTGATATGCGTCCACAAAGGTCAGTGCGCCGACGGCCTGTGCGCCGGCGATCACGTCCCGTACCGGCAGCCGAACCCCGTTGCGGTAGGAGATCAGCGGCACCGACACCAGTCCGCACGACTCGTCGGTCTCGGCGGCGTAGTCCTCGGCCGTCACCACGCCGTCACGGTCCGGCACGTAGCGCACGTGTGCGCCGTTTGCCTGCTGCGCCAACCACACGTGGGCGACGGAGGGGAACTCCATGTCGGTGCTGACCACATGCGGCCGCGCGCGCCAGTCCCTTGTGGACGCCACCTGATAGGCGGCCGCGGAGACCGACGGCAGCGCGGCGATCTCGTCCGGACTGGCGTTGATCAGCTCCGCGAAGAGCCGGCGGGCGCGGTCAACCTCACCCATCCACCGCTCCCACGGCGCACCGTACTTCAGCAGCGTGTGCTGGAATTCCAGCAGCGCGGCCGCCAGCGTGTCGGACAACGCACCCTGGCTGCACGACGCCAGGTAGGTCATCTCGGCCAGTGCCGGAAACCGCAGCCGGAACTCTCCGGAGGTCAACATCGGTGTTTCCCTCTCGTTCTCGACGAATTGGGCGGAAGCTTAGGGTGGCCGCCACCACGTCGCTATCCGGCCGGCGAACCCGCTGTCCGGGTCGCGCAGACGCTAGCGGTGCAGCGTCGTGGACGGCTTCTCGCCGAAACGTTCCCGATAGAGCACGGAGAACCAGCCGGCGTGCAGGAATCCCCACCGCGTGGCGATATCGGTGACCGTCTCGCCGCCGGGCTGTGCGGCCAGGAGTTCCGCGTGGACTCGGCGCAGGCGGACGTCCCGCAGGTAGCTCATGGGCGTGGTGTCCGCGAAACGGCGGAACCCGATCTGTAGGGAGCGAACCCCGACACCGACCGCCTCGGCGAGATCCTCGACCGTCAGCGGCTCGGCCGCATGGCTCTCGATGAGCGCCATCGCCTTGCGCACGGCCCTCGACGCGACCGGCCGGTCCTCGCCGAGCGCCTCGCTGTACGTGTTCGCCTGGGCGAGCAGGAAACGCTGGAAGATCAGCGCCTCCATCTGTTCCGGCGCAACAGGTTCTCCGGACGAGACCTCGCGCAGCAGCAGGGCCATGACGTCGAGCCAGGCCCGCGCCGCCGCGCTGGTGAGGTCCATGCCGAGCGAGAACCGCAGCGGACGGTCCAGGGTTCGACCAAGGACGCGGCCGAGATGGAGTTCCAGGCGCTCACGGTCGATGCCGACGATGAGCTGTGGCGTGCCGCTGGACCAGGTCATGTCGAGGCGCTCGGCCGGGTCGATCACCACGGCGGTCGCCGGATCCGAGGTGATCCGATCGCGCCCGCAGGTGATGTCGGCCCGGCCGGTGAGCGGGACGTGCACCAGGAATCCGTTGCTGGGCGCGGCGGTGACGATCCGGACGCCGGCCCGATGGTCGACGTGGCTCAGCGTCAGACCACCGACCACAGTGGACCTGAGCACTGCTCGGAACTTCACGCCGCGGGTGTCCGGCAGCAGTTGGTGGTCACGGAAGAGCCGGCTGCCGACCAGGCGGGCCTCGTCGACGTCGGTGGTGTCGACGACCTCGTGTCCGGCCAGGGTCGGCATGTCCATGGCTGCTCCTAACGAACGCCGCCCTGCGGGTCGTCCGGCTGGGTCGGGTAGGCGCTGGTGCCGTCGGGCAGATACGCCGCCGCGGGCGAACCGGCCGGCACGAACACCGCCACCTCGCGGATCGGCACGTCGCCGGTGTTCTCCACCTGGTGCAGGGTGCGGGCCGGGAGGTGGATGCAGGCGCCCGGGTGGATCGGGTTGCGCTCGCCGTCGATGTGCAGGATCCCGTTGCCCTGTATGACGTAGATGACCTCGTTGTACCGGTGGTAGTGCACCGGGGCGGGCTCGCCGGTCGGCACGTCGCCGACGAAGTGCGTGCCGGAGCGGAAGCCGGTCGACGGGTCGGCGAGGATCCGGTACTCGCGGCCGGCCGTCGCGTGGCCGATCTCCTGTGCGTCCAGCGCGGACACCGTGCGCCGATCGCCGATCTCGACGTCCGGTTCCGGCGCGGTCACCCGGACGCTGACGATCTCCGCCGCGTCGGTGATCTCCAGCCGGTAGCGCTCCCCCGGCGCGAGGTAGATGCCGCTCTCCGGTCCGAACTCCTCGGCCTCGTCGCCCAGCCGCAGGCGGCCGCGGCCGTGCAGCACGAACAGCAGCTCCTCGTGGTCGCCGGAGTCGAACTGCGGTGTCGCCCCGGAATCGAGGCAGTGCACCGTCTCGGTCAGGTACCGGCAGCCGAACGCCTCGGTCAACACCGGCCGGCTCATGCCTTGCGGTGCGACGTCGTCGCGGTACACGACGTAACGAGAGCCCATCAGCTCACCACCTTCGTCTGCGCCAAGGTGATTGTCGTGCCGGCGAGCGCCAGCGACACCGGGCAGGCGCGCTTGGCCTGGTCGGTGATGCGGGCGAAGTCGTCGTCGGTGAGCGCGTCGGCGGTCCCGGTGACCGACAGCGCGATCTCCGTGATGCGGTAGCCCGCGTCGGTCTCCTCCAGCCGTACCACCGAGTTCGCGTTCACCTGCACGTCCTGGTAGCCGTCCTGCTCCAGCAGGTTGGCCACCGACATGGCGAAGCAGCCGGCCAGGCCGGCGCCGATGAGCTCTTCGGGGTTGGTGTTGAGCGGGGCGTCGTCGGACTCGCGGGAGCGGAGCGAGTAGTCGCTGTCGAGGGCCTTGCTGGCCGTCCTGATGTGGCCGACCCCGGTCGGGACCGGCCCCGTCCAGCGGGCTTCGGCGCGTCGGCGGACCTGGATGCCCATGGCTTGCCTCCTCCGGTTCGAAGGCCAGCTTGCCTATCGCTTGCCACCCAGTCAAGCACTTGCCTACCACTTGCCTCTCGCGCATGCTGGCTCGGTGACCCTTGACGAGGCCCAGATCGATGCCCAGTTGCAGGTGATGGCCGAGCGGCTGCGCACCGCCCGGTTCGCACGGGGGCTGCGGCTGATCGACGTCGCCGGCATGACCGGGCTCAGCGAGGTGCACCTCTACCGGCTCGAGCAGGGTGAGCGGGCCCCGTCGCTGCGTGCGCTGCTGGCGTTGGCCGCCGCGCTCGACCTCTCCCCCGGCGACCTGCTGACCAGCGACAGCACCGCCCCCGACCGCAGCGCCCCGCACACCGGGCGGGCCGTGTGGACCGGCACCGAGCAGACCGGCGCCGGCGAGATGATCAAGGGTGCCGTGCGGGTCCGCTACGACCTGGCGCATCGCGCCAACCCCGAGCTCATCGAGGACGCCGACGACACCGTCGGCAGCCCCGAGGCGCTGCTCGGGATGGCCTTCGCCGGCTGCTTCTCCATGGCGCTCGCCTCCGACCTCGACGCCGCCGGCTATGCGCCGCTGCGCATCGAGACCTTCGCCGAGGTCCAGACCGAGACCGGCCCCGGCGGCATGGCCCTGAGCGACATCGAACTGCGCTGCGAGGCCACCGTCGCCGACATTCCGGACGCCCAGTTCCAGGCCATGGCCGAGAACACCAAGCGCAGCTGCCTGGTGTCCCGGGCCCTGGCGGCCGTGCCGGCCAGGCTCGACGCCCGCCTGGTGTCGATCACCGAGGAGTGACCGAGTCGTCGGCCCCGGACGATGGTCAGGCCGGCGGTGGCGTGTTGACGAGCAGGTCGAAGACGAGGCCGCTCGACCCCTCGCCCCGGCCTTCGCCGCGGCGGGCGCTCAGCCAGACGACCACCCGGCCGTCGCGCCAGCGGGTTCGGTTGTACGCGACGGACAGGCGGGTGCCGGCCGCCGGCACCTCCTCCTCGTTGACGAAGTACTGCTTCCCCCGGTCGAATCCCTCCCGCAGCAAGGTGGTGCGCGGCCGGACCGGCTGGCCGTCGACGGCGCTGGGCATCGCGGCGCGCTGGAGCTGGATCTCCCGGTTGTCGCCGGGCACGTGCACCGGCACGAACGGGATCCAGTGCTCCGGGATGGAGTTCATCACCTCGTACGAGAGGGCGGCGCGGGGCGGATCGGTGACGGGCGGGGTGCCGGCCTGCCGGCGGCGGTAGGCCAGGACCTCCCCCGCTGCCTCGGAGCCCCGGTGCGGATCGCCGGTGGGCAGGCGGACGGTCTGCTCGATGCCCCACACCAGGTTCGCGTTCTCGTCCCGGATCAGCAGGACCTCCTCCAGCGGCGGTCCCTCGGCCACCTTGGGCACGCTCGGCGGCAGGAACAGGTCGGTGTCGGCGGGCACGTCGTCGTCGCCGATGGTGTCCAGGGTGAACATCGACCAGCGCTGCCAGTCCTCGTCGAAGCCGGCGCCGGCCGGGGTGATCCACTGCCGGTTGCCGAACACGTCGGTGACCACCAGGCCGCGGATCCGCGCCACGGTCCCGGCCGGGAGGTCGCACGGCACCTGGAACCAGTCGTTGCTGAACACCAGCGCGAACTCCAGGAACACCAGCCGGGCCAGGTCGGTGCTGTCCGGGCGGACGGCGGCGAAGTTGGTCTTCCCGTCCTCGATCGCCCACCACCGCGGCAGCGGCATCCCGGAGTAGCGGACCGGCGCCGGGAACACCGTCCTCGCGAGCGCGGGCAGCGGCGGCTTCGCGCCGCCGACCGGCGGGCCGGGGTCCACCGAGAACGCGTGCCAGTCGAGCTCGCCGCCGGGATACTCCCGCGCGGTGAGGGTCTTCTCGGCGCCGCCCGGCATCGACGCGGCCACCGTGAACCGGTGCTCCAGCCGCCGCGGGTCCCAGGTGGCGTCCCCGTCCGGATCCGCCTGCGTGATACCGGTCGGCTGGTCGATCAGCGCGTCGAACCAGGCGACGAGCCGCTTGCCCGCGTTGACCAGCGGGGTGTGGTGCAGGATCGGGATCGTGTGGATGCCCGCGTCGGCGTTGCCGCCGCCCTTCACGAACAGGTACAGCTCGTACCCGTCCATCCGGCGCCCGGCGACCGCCTGCATCGTGGCCCACACCGTCGGGTTGGCCCGCTGCGTGACGTCGTCGGCGGTCGGCAGCTTGATCGGGTACCTGGCGGCGTACTGCTCCTCGAACTTGAGCACGTGGCCGAGCAGCCCCAGCTGGCCGAGCAGCTTGAACCAGCGGTGCCCGATCGCCAGCCGCAGGTCGAACGAGATCTTCTCGGCGCCGTAGGTGAACGTCAGCGGCCGGCGTTCCGCGACCGTCTCCAGTGGACGGTCGGTCGGCAGGTCCTCCGGTGCACCGCCGAACGGCCGGAACCGGGTGGGCCGCGACTGCGCGACGGAGTACGTCACGGTCACCGGCGAACCGCCGTCGGTGCCGTGGAACTCGCCGAGCTGCCACTGCCGGGTGAGCAGCCACAGTGGATCACGGACCTCGGCACGCAGGGCCCGGTCGAACTCGGTGGTGCGAGGCCGGCCTTCGAGCCGGGCGCCGGGATCGGTCATCGGTCGGTCCTCCGGTCCGTAGCGGCACCGAGATGGGCCGGCTCGACCGCGCGGGTCTTGGCCATCTCGAACGTCTCCGTGATCGCGTCGACCAGGTCCGCCGCCGCCCACTGCCCGCCGGTCACCCGCACCGGCGGGACCACCAGCAGCATCGACTGCGGCGGTTCCGAGTCCGGCCCGTTGTGGTGCACGGCGACCCCGGTGGTCTCGCGTTCGGCCGGGATGACCTCGGTCCACTCGTCGAGCAGCAGCCCGCACTGCCGGTTTCCGCTCAGCCCCGTCGCATAGTGCGCGGTGAACAGCAGCCGGTCCTGGCCGAGCTGGTCGGGCAGCTTGGGGTCCTTCGCGAACTCCATGCCGAGCCAGTGGTCGCCCTGGACGAACGGCAGCTGGATCGGCGACAGCTGGGGTTCGGTCCAGTCGAGGATGCTGACGCCCAGCAACCCGCCCGGCCCGAGCAGCGCGTCGGCGAGCAGCACGGTCTGCTCCCACAGCCTCGGCGCCTCCCGCACCCGCGCCATGCCGTGCAGCCAGTCGTCGACCGGGAAATCCCGTGCCGGCTTGAGGTGCGCGACCAGCTTGTCACTGTCGTTGCGGGCCTTGCGCCACTGGTCGATGACGGCCGCCGGCGGGGTGAACTCGGGCACGGACAGGACGTCCTCGCCCAGCAAGGCCTTGAGTGCGTCGGTGCCGGCCCGCACCTGGTCCGGCCCGGGGACGGCCTGGTCGTAGAGCTGGAGCGCCGTGGTGGCGGCGTCGCGTCGCGCGGCCAGCTCGTCCGCGAGCTTTCTCCCTCGCGCCAACAGGTCCGCGCCGAAGACGACGACGCGGTCCCGGAACGGGGTGAGGTCGAGGCCCTGTGGGTCGAACTCGGCCGGCGGCAGGATGGCGGCGACGTCCTTGAGCAGGTCGCTCAGGGCCGTCCTGTTGGTGCCGGCCAGCTGCTGGAGCGCGTTGACGTTGTTGGTGAAGGTATTTCGGAGGTTGCGGACCCGCGTGCGCATGTGCGCCGGGGTGTCGTCCCGCGGCTTCGGCCTGGTGGTGAGCAGTCGCTCGGCCTTCTCCAGCAACTGGAACCGCGGCTCGTTCGGGGTCGAGTTCGGCAGGTGCTCGTACTGGTCGAGCAGCGCGTTGGCGGCGGCCAGCGCGGCCGCCATCCGGGCGGCTAGTACCGCCACGGCGGCGAGGACGTCGGCGAACACTCCGCGCCGCCACTGCGCGAGTTCGCCCCAGCCGCTGCGCAGCAGGCCGAACCCGCCGGCCGTCACCGCCAGCTTCGCGTACCGGGTGGGGAAGGTGTCGATCCCGTTCAGCACGGCGGTCCGATTCGGCGGTGCGCCGTCGGGATAGAGCGGTCCGAGGTCGGCGACGAACTTGGCCACGTCGCTGATCAGGCTGGTCAGCGACGCCAGCACGGCCGTCGGGCGGTTCTTCGGCAGCGTCACGGCGTCGTCGGCGGCGCGGTTCACGTCCGCGGGGCCGGCGGCGGGCACAAGATCGCTCTGGCGCAGCGGCCTGGCCGTCGTCAGCAACGTGCGCACGGCCGCGACCAGCGGCGACACCTCGAAGAAGGTGACCATGCCGTCGATCTGGGTGGTGTACTCGATGTGCAGCTCGAAGTCCGGCCGCGGCTTCACCTGGTCGACGACCACGCCGATGATCCGGTCGTCCAGGTCGGTCATCGCGGCCTGGTCGGTCGGCCGCAGCGCCCACAGCAGGTCGATCGGCGACAGCCCGGCGTCCGCCTGGCTGACGGTGTGGTCGTGGGCATGGCCGTCCTCGTCGTGCCAGGTCACCAGGGCGGCCACGGTCTCCGGTTTCGGCAGCACCTCCGGCAGCCAGTCGTTGACCGCGGGCTCGGCCTGCGCTCGTGGCTTGTTGTGGCCGAACAGCGGGGCGCCGTGGTCCGGATCAAGGCCGGGGGTGAGCTGAAGTCCCAGCCGGTGCGTGAGGGTGGTGCCGCTGCGCGGCGTCTCCACCACCGATGGCGCGGGCGGCAGCCCCTCCTTGGCGTACGCGTCGAGCGCCGCCGACGCGCGTTCTGCGTTGCCCTGCAACGCCTGGTGCGCGCCTTCGGCGACGGCCACATCGGCAACCGCGTCCAGGGTGTTGCGCAGCGAGTTCACCTCGGCCCTGATGTGGCCGATCTGGGTGGGGCTCGCCGGCGTCAGGTCGGTGAACCCGAACGGATAGTCGTCCGGGCTCCCGCCGTCCCGCAGCGCGTTGACGTGCCGCAGCAGGGCCAGCCCGTCGATCACGTTGCCGGCCTCGACCTGCTCGATGCTCGTCGGCGCGGCCGGGTCGTCCGGCGCCAGCGCGGTGTCGTCGATCTTGTTGGCCCGCAACGGGAACTTCAGGCGCAGCCCGGCAATGAAGGTATCGAGGCCGGCGTCGCGGTCGTGCAGCCCGCGCTCGAAGCGGTAGCCGAGCAGCGCGCCGAGGGCCTGGCCCTGACGCATCCCGTCGGCGATGGTCATGGCCAGCCGGACGCGTTCCGAACTGAGGTTCACCTCGAACACGTTGGCCTTGGCGGGATCGGCGTTCGCGAGGTAGCCGGCCCGCAGCACGGCGGCGGTGCGGGCGTGGGCGGGAGACGGGGTGTGGACGTAGCCGGCGTTGTTCCGGTCATGCGGAATCTGGCCGGTGCCGAACACCGCGGTGAGGTCGGTCGGCACGGTGACCATGTCGACCGGGTCGGTGTTCCTGGTGACCTGTTCGAGCAGCCCGTACGCGCCGAGGTGCAGGCCCGGCACCGGTTGGCCGGTGCCGTCGGGGCCGTAGCGCATCTCGGCCAGCCGCTCGTTGACGAGCCCGAGCCGCCACGCGTCCAGGCGGTAGGTGGCGCAGTCGACGTGCTCGGCGAACACCCGCTCCAGCTTCGCGGTGGACAGCCCGGCCAGGAACGTCAGCGCCTGCACCAGCTCCGCCGGCACGGTCCCGGTCGACGCGGCCAGCACCGCTTGCCGCGCAAGCAGGTACAGCAGCGTCGCCGGCGGCACGTCGTCGGTGAAGCCCTGCTGGCCGCCGATCGTGGACAGGTCGCTCTCGGCGAGCCAGGTCAGGTAGTCGCGGCCGTCGGTGGTGTAGGGCCGGACCAGGTCCGTCTCGGACAGCGGCCGGTCGTCGACCACGGGCGTGGCCAGTGGGTGCGCGGCGTCGGCGAGCAGGTGGTACTCCGCCGAGGTCGGATGCAGCGCCAGGATGTCCAGCAGCGTCTGGTGCGGGTCGGCGCTCGGCGCGTCGAGGTCGGCGACGTGCGCGAGCGCGTCGTGCCAGCGCTGGGCCAGCTGCTTCAGCACGGCGTTGAGCGCGGTCCGATGCGTTGCCGCGGCGGGGAAAGCGAGCCGCGAGAACACGGTCGTCGGCAGGATCCCGTACGGCTGGCGGCCGATCTTCACCGCGGGCAGCGGTCCCCGGCCGGACACGTTGGCGACGAAGAACTGCCGGGTCTGCTCGATCTGGTCGGCGGTGAGTCCGCCGTTCAGCAGCGCCGGCAGGAAGTAGCCCGAGGTCGCCGGCCACAGGGCGGTCTGCGCGGCGCGGGCGTCCCGCCGGTCGGTGCCGTCGGAGTTCGGCACGCCGGCCAGCACGGCCGGGTCGAGTCCGAGCAGTTCGGCGAACCACTGGCCGTCGGTCTTGGTGGTCCAGTCGACCGCCGCGGCGGCGAACCCGGCGGCCGCGGACCGAGCTGCCGCAGACTGGGCGGCGTCGGCCTCGGCCGTCGGATCCTGGCCGGCGTCCTGGTCCTCGGAGTTGTTGGTCGGCGTGCCCTGCGGCAGCAGGCTCAGACCGGCCGGGCTGTGCAGTTGGTCGGACAGCAGGCCGCCGAGCGCCGTCGCGGTCTGCGCCGGCGTCGCCTGCTCGCGCAGACCGAGCACCACGAGCCGGTCGACGCCGTTGCGGAAGCTGTCCTGCAACGGGATCCGCAGGCCCATGCCGGCAGCGACGGCTTCGGTGAAGTCGGTCAGCCAGCGCAGTGCCGGCGGCACGGACAGCGTGCCGGCCGTCTCGTCGATCTTGAGCTGCGTCGCCGTCGGTTCCTTCGGGTCGGGGCTCACCGCCAGCCCCTGACGCACGAGCCCGCCGGTCTGTGAGAACACGAGTGTGCC
Source organism: Kutzneria chonburiensis (assembly GCF_028622115.1). NCBI lineage: Bacteria > Bacillati > Actinomycetota > Actinomycetes > Pseudonocardiales > Pseudonocardiaceae > Kutzneria > Kutzneria chonburiensis. The sequence goes on along the minus strand of NZ_CP097263.1, from coordinate 1,840,465 downwards.
GCCGACGTAGCCGAACACCGTGAAGCGGTCGGGAAGCAGCGTGGCAGTGGCGGCGACGGTCCAGGACTGTGCCGCGATCTGCCCGGCGTCACGGGTTGGCAGCACGAGGAAGGCGATCGTGACGTTGTCGCCCGGCGTGGCGGGCGCGGCGTCCACTCCGGACGGACGCAGTGCCTTGATCGCGGTGGCCCTGGTCTGGTTCTGGCCGACCGCCGCGACCAACGCGATCTCGGCGTTCCGCAGCCGCACGCGGTCGCCGTGCGCCTGCCACACGGCGGTCCAGTACGCGATCGTCGGCGGTCGGTCGTTGGCGGCGACCGCCTGTGGGCTCACGACCACGAGCACGGCCGTGCCGGCCGGCACGCCGAGCGGGCGGTCGTTCGGATTGGACGGCTGCCGGCCGCGCAGCAGCCAGGCGGCGCGCCCGGCCGGGATCCGGGCGACGAGTTCGTGCCAGGCGGCCTGCTCCCTCACCGGCGACCCGCCGGAGGCCCACAGCGCGACCCAGTACGCGTCCAGCGCGGCGAGTTCCGCCGGCGTCGGCAGCGGCTCGAGCTTGGTCACCGACCACTCGTCGGGGAACACGCGGACCAGCAGTTCCGTCGCGGTGAAGCTGGTCTCGACCCGGACCGGGCCCAGCAGCACCGGGAAGTCAAGGCTGAGCGGGGCATCCGGCAACATCTCCTGCGCGTGGATGGCTACCAGGACCGGCGCCTGGAAGAGGATGTAGGCGGCGTCGGCGGCGCTGACGTCCGGTTGCCACGCCGAGACCTGCACGTCGTCGGCGCGCTGTTCGGTCTTCTCCTGGTCGTCCTCGTCGCCGTTGAACGGGTCGAGCGCGACGGTGACGTTGCCGTCGAAGCGGATGAAGCCGTGCCCGGTCGGGTCGACCCGGCCCCAGGAGAGGTCGTTCCACACCTCGACCGGCGTCGGCGGCCCCGGCTGGTCCTCGTCGAGCCCGAACCGGGGGTCGCCCGGGCGTTCCTTCAGCACGAAGAACCAGCCGAGGTCGCCGCCCTTGCCGCGGGCGGTGTCGGCGTCCAGGTCGAAGCCGAGCAGGTAGATGTCGGGCTCGGCCTTGGCCTCGTAGATCGGCAGCCGGACCAGGCTCCGCGGCGGGTCGACGCCCGCCGGCAGCTTCGCGAGCGTCCGCTCGCCGGTCTTGTCGGGGACGCCGGGCTGTCCCGGCTTGTCGGGCCAGTCGGCCTTGTGCGCGTAGACCGCCGCGGTCGGGTACTTGCGCAGCAGCTCGCCCCTGATCACCAGGACGAGATCGTTGGTGCGCGGCGGATCGCCGGGTTTCGGCTTGGGGTTCGGGTTCTCGCCGAGCAGGGCGGCGGTGCCCCACTCGTGGATCGGCGGGATGTCGTACAGGCGTTCGCGGCGCGCCGCCGCCGTCTCGTTGGCCAGCGCCGGCGCGGCGCGGGGGTCCCAGAACTGGCGGAACGGCGTGCCGCGCTGGTCGGTCGGGTACTCCCGCCACAGCATCTCGCGCGCCATCTCGTAGTTCAGGCCGACCAGGTAGGACTCGATGAACCGGCGGTTGTTCTCCAGCAGGCTGATCGAGTTCGGCGGCAGCAGCCCGAGGTTGGGCACGAAGGTGTCGGTCGACATCTTCAGCAGGTCGGCGTACATCGGCAGGTCGAACTTCGGGTACGCCATCACCTCGGTCAGCTCGCCGTCCTTGGGCGCGAGCCGGGCCGGCAGGTTCACCGCGGCGAAGATGTTCTCGGTGACGGTCGTGTCGGCCGCCAGACCGGTGACCACGGAGGTGGTCGTGCCGGCGACGTTCAGCGGCGGCCGGTCCTGTGCGGTGAGTCCGGGCGGCGCCGCCAGCGGCGGCGCGGCGGCGACCTGCTGCTCGTCGATACGTGCGACGAGCGTGTCCAGCGACGTGCCGAGGGTCTTCATCAGGCGGCCGCCCGGCCGGGTGATCCGGCGCATGGTGGGCGACACCGGGGCCGACGCGACCCGGCTCTGCGCCACCTTGAAGCCGACGGCGAACACCTCCCCGGCCGCAGCGGCAAACGCCGAAGGACGGTCCAGCACCTTCGGGTGCGCGGGCGCGGTGATCGTCAGCGCCCGGCCGTTGGGCAGCGGCGGTGCGTCGGCGGCGAACCGGGCCGGCGCGGTGTGCGGCTCGATGTGCTTGTCGTGCAGGAGGTTTCCGACTTCTCGGGCCAGCTGCGCGCCCTGATCCAGGCGTTCGCCCGCCGGGCCTCGCCGAGCTGCTCCCACGCGGCGGCCATCAGTTCCTCCTGCCGCGCCTGGACGACCTTGGTGCCGAAGTGCGCGGCGACCCGGAAGCGCGGGTCCAGGTTGAGGCGGTGCACCCAGTTGTGCACCTCGGCGTCCGGCAGCGGGCTGCCGTCCGGCCCGGTCAGCAGTTTCGGGGTCAGCACGTGCCAGCGGCCGTACAGTGGCGGCGTGATCACCGGGTCGACCTGACCCGTCAGCACGGGAATCTGCGCCGACAGGGCGGTGTTCGCGTCGGCCGCCGACTGGTGCTGGTACGCGTCCGCAAGGTTGATCAGCCCGGCCAGCGAGCGCTGCCAGTCGTTCGGGTAGGGCGGCGCCGACGGGTCGGAAGGGTTCTGCCGCCCGTAGTAGTTGTCCCAGTTCTCGTGCAGGTCGATGACCTTGTCCGAGTCGGGCACCTGGAGCGCGCCGCCGAGCCGGAGCACGCCGTCGGGCTGGGTCGGCGTGGTCACGCCCTTCAGCCCGAAGCCGGGCGCGCGGTGCGCGTCCAGGTCGCGCAGGCCGACCGGCTCCTTGGCCTCGATCGGCTTCAGCAGCCGCACCAGGAACTCGAAGTCGCCGGCCGGGCTCGTGGCGAACTGCCAGCGGTGGTAGTACGGCAGCCGGCCGGACGCCGGCATGCCCGCGACGCCCCAGCTCGGGGTCGTCGACAGGATGTTCCCCGGCTCGATGCCCAGCCCGGCCCGCCGGCCGGTCTCGAACGCGGGCACCAGGAACGCGTGATACGTGGTGGTGGGCTTGAGGTGTCGTGGGCACATCAGCCGGGAGCAGGCGCTGTCCGGCGCGTTGCGCAGCACCTGCCCGAGGTTGGCCAGTGCCGTGCCCATGCCCGTGCTGTCGTCGACGGCGAGCGGGGCGTCCAGCGCGCCGTTGACGTGGACGTGCGCGAACGCACCCAGCTCACTCGGCGACTGCAAGGCGTCCGGCGCGGTGACGGTGATGAACGGCAGCGGCCCGTCGCCCGCGCCGCCTTCCTCGAACTCCGCCGGGTTCGACTCGTCACCGGCGGCGAGCACCACGAGCGCGAGCCAGGGGGCGAGCCGCCGGGTGGCGGTGTCCGGCGCCGCCGGGCTGTACCGCCACGCGAAGTCCTCTTCGTAGAACTCGATGTGCGCCAGGTAGTTCGGCTCGAAGTTGGTGGTGAACGGCCGCGGCTCCATCCGCGAGATCTCGCGCGGGTCGACGCCGATGACGTCGCCGGGGCCGTAGAGCTGCACGGGCTGCTCGATCAGCTTGTGCGGCGCCGTGGCGCCGGCCGTGAGCGCGTCGCCGGTCAGCTCGAGCTGGACCGGGATGGTCGCGCGCCCCACCCCGGGCGGGCCGGCGATCTTGGTCGTGAGCCCGGTCCGCAGCCAGGGCAGGAAGGAGTAGGCGCCGTCGGTCACGTGCCGCTTCGCTCGGCCGACGCGGTGAGCTCCACGGCTGCGGCGGCCGCGGCCAACCCGGTGCGGGTGACGCCGCCGACGACGAGCACCTTCGTGCCGGACGCCGCGGCGGCGAACGCCAACCGGCCCTCGCCGAGCCCCGCGAACGTGGTCCAGGCGCCGGCCGTGAACTGGATCGCGCCCCGATAACCGGACTCGTTGTCGACGTGGTCGGCTCCGCCGACCACCAGCACCGTTCCCGCGCCCAGGGCGACCGCACGGTGGAACGCCCGCCCGGCCGGCATCGCGGGCGCGTCCTGCCAGACGCCCGTCGCCAGGTCGTACGTCTCGGCCGTGGCGCGGGCGAAGGGATCGAAGCCCCCGTCGTCGTTCGCGCCGGGGGCGCGCCCGCCCGCGACCAGGACGGTGGTGGCGGACAGCGCGGTCGCGGAGTGCGCGCTGCGCGGGTGGTGCATGCTTCCGGTCGGCGTCCAGGTCCCGGTCGCCGTGTCGTAGAGCTCGCAGAAGGCGAGGTCCGCGCCGCCGCCGGCGCCGACCGGCACCGTGCCGCCACAGACCAGCACCTTCTGCCCGTCCTGCAACGAGATCGCGGTGTGGCCGGTGCGGGCGTCGGCCATGTCGTGCGCGACCGGCTGCCACGTCCCGTCGGCGGGATTGAACAGCTCCGCCGAACGCAGGGCCATCACCCCGCCGCCCGGCCGCGGCCCGCTGCCGCCCGCCACGAGGACGAGCCCGTTCGACAGCGTGGTGGCGCTGTGCCCGAAGCGGGGAGTCGTCATGTCGTGCGCGGTCGGCTGCCAGCTGTTCGCGGCCGGGTCGTAGATTTCGGCCGTGCCGAGCAGGGCGGCGGCCGCGCTGCTGACGCCGCCGGTGACCAGCACCTTCCCACCGGGCAGCAGCGCCAGCGCGTGCAGCTGCCGGGCGGTGCCGAGCAGGGCGGTCGTCGACCACTTGTCCTGGGCGAAGTCGTAGACCGCGCTCTGGCGCAGGCCCGCACCGGTCGCGTCCGCGCCGCCGGCAACGAGGAACTTCGCGCCATCCAGGGCCACGGCGTTGTCGTGTTGGCCACGCCAGCACGCGGCGACGGCGTAGTCGGATGCGGTCGACCACGTGGCGGCCGCGAGAACGGTGGTCATGGTGTGGCTCCCCTCGGGTCACGGCAGGTAGGTCTCGGCGGTCGTGGCGAGCTGGTCGCCGTCCGGCGCGGCCGGTCCGGTCAAAGCACGGCCGCCCACGACGAGCACACGACCGTCGGCCAGGTCCACGGCCGGGAAGTCCCAGCGGCCGGCCGCCAGGGCGCCGGTCGGCGTCCACGAACCGGTGGCCGGGTCGAAGGCCAGGACGGTCGGGAACCCAGCGGTGGCATGGGGACGGCCGACACCGCCGACAACGACGGCACCACGGGGCGTGCGGACACACCGGTGCCCGCTGCGGCCGCCGCCGGGCAGGTCGTCGACCCGCGTCCAGACACCGGTCTTCGGGTCGTACACCTCGGCCGTGGCCAGGCTGTCGAGCCGATACGGGATGGCCGGCACGGCGTCGCCGCCGGTGACCAGCACCCGGCCGTCGGGCAGCAGCGTCGTCTGATGGCCCTTGCGCGGCACGGTAAGGCTGCCGGTCGGGGACCACGTCCCCGTGGCGGGGTCGTACAGCTCGCAGGACGCGAGCGCCCGCTCCGACTCACCGGTCGGCACGGCGCCGCCGACGACCAGGACCTTGCCCGTGCCGAGGACCACGGCACCGTGCCCGGTCCGCGCCTCGATCATCGACCCGACCGTGGTCCAGGTCAGGGTCGCCGGGTCGAGCAGTTCGGCGGACGCGAGCGCGGCACCACGGCCGCTCGTGCCGCCGGCGACCAGCAGCCGCTTGCCGGCGAGCACGGCCGAGTGCCTCGATCGGGCGGTCGCGAGCCCGTTCGCCGGGGTCGTCCACGTGCCGGCTGCCGGATCGAACACCTCGACGCCGGCCAGCGAGCCCCCGTCAGCAGCGAGCCCGCCCGCGACGACGACCCGGCCGTCACCGAGCTTCGTGGTGGAGTGCCGCCGGCGGGCCGTCGCGAGCGCGGCCTGGGCCGCCCACGTCCGTGCGATCGGGTCGAACACGGCTGCCGATGCCACCGCCGCACCGGTGGCATCGGCGCCGCCCGCAACAAGGATCCGGTTGGTGGTCAGGCGGACCGCGTCGGTGTCCGCAACGGCGACCGGCGGCGAGCCGGCAGCCGACCAGACACCGGACTGGGCAAGCACACCGCCGACCACTTCGGCCTGCCGCAGGACGTGCAGCTGACCGGCCAGCGTCGGGTCCGCGTGGATCCAGTCGGCCATCGCGTCCTCGGCGGTCGCCGCGCTGCGGAAGCTCGACGTCGTGGCACTCGCGGTCGCCGGCGGGAACGCCTGCTGGTTGTTACGCAGGTAGGCGACCACGTACCGGCTGCCGGCGACCTGCACGGTTTCGTCGGCGGCGAAAGGCTGTCGCTGCCGGGCCTCCTGCTGGGACAGCGCCGACCTCGCCGTGCTGCTGCCGGCCAGGAGCTGCCCGAACACGGCGGGCGGTGGCGTGTACAGGCGCGGGGCGCGCCGGGCGGTCGCCCGCACGGCCGTGATGCGCACGGCGGCCGGCTGCGACGGGGCCTCGCTGTCGATGACGTGCAGCTCGTAGCGGGCGCTGCGCCGCACCACTCGCGGCGAGGCGATCGCGCCGCCGGCGGCCACCAGCTCCAGCCCGGCGTCCTGGGTCTCGTACGCGGGACGGGACAGCTTCGCCGCGTCGGACATGTCCTGGAACTGGGCCATGGCGAACTTGTCGCCGACGTCCGACTGCCGCACCAGCCCGCTGTTCTGCGCCGGGGCGACGGTGAACCGCTTGCCGTCGCTCGGACGCTGCGCGCCTACCCGGTCGATGCGGACGCCGAGCGGGATGGCCCGCTGGTGGATGGCCAGCGTGCCGAGCGGGTGCAGCACCAGGTCGTCGCCGGGCGGCAGGTGCCGGAGCGTGACCATCGGGTTGAACCCGCCGGCCGGCAGCCTGGTCTGCCAGCCCTCCGTCTTGCGGACCTCGGCCTCCAGCAGCGCAAGTACCGCGACCGGTGGCAGTGTGGTGGTCCGCGCCTCGCCCCAGGTGATGTCGAAGTCGGCGGAGATGTCGAAGAACAGCAGGGAGATCGAGCCGCGGCCGTGCGCCCGCCACGGCGCGGGACCTTCCAGCGTGAAGTCCAGGTCGATGCCGAACATGCCGACGCCGAACGCCTTCAACGAGACCCCGGCGGACACGTGCACGACGAAGGAGAACGGGGAGAAGCGGAACAGCGCGTCGAAGGCGAGGTGACCCTCGATGCCGAAGTCGCTGAAACCCAGCCGCAGCTCGGCCTTCGCGCCGAACTGGACGGTGTTGCTGGTGACGGCCAGATACCCGGACACGCGGATCAGCCGGCCCGGCGCGTTGAGGATGTCGACGGAGATCCGTGGCGGCACCGGGAACGGCAGCGGCGGCGGCGTGTAGGCCGGGTGGAACCCGCCTACCGACAGCACGAAGTCGGGGTTGTCGCCCCAGACCACGAGCAGGCCCATGCCGCCCTCGATGGTCATGGACAGGACCCGCGAGTCGAAGAGCTTGGCGAAGAACCACAGCCTCGACCGGTCGACCTCCAGCGCGCCGACGAAGCTCACCCGCAACACCAGCAGCGCGACGTCCTCGCTGGGCAGCACGCATTCGAGCAGGCCGAGCACCGCGATGTTGCCGGGCGGGATCTCGACGATCACCCCGAGGGACACGCTGATCAGCGTCGGCGTGCCCCAGCCGATCTTGGCCATCGGGCCGACGAGGAACGTGCCGTCCTCGGGCGGGAAGAACTTCCGCAGGTCGCTGAGGATCCGCGGCGCGTTGGCGATCACGTCCTGGGGGAACATCACCGACTGGATCGACCCGGTCACGACGCCCTCGACCAGCGCGTCCAGGTCCATCCGGCGGTTGAGCCCGAGGATGCCGCCGACGCCGAGCAGGGTGAACCCGAAGCCGAGCTGGATGCCGCTGCCGAACTCGGCGGTCAGCACGATCAGCAGGGAGAATCCCCTGCTGCCGTCCGGCATCCGGGTGGTGATCAGCCCGATCGCCTTGACGTCGATGAAGCCGGCGAACTCCAGCTCCAGCGCGCCCGCGTACTCGCCGCGTGCCTCGTCGAAGGACAGGAACCCGCCGCCGGCCACGATCCCGGCGTCGACTGCCAGCCCGACACCGGTCGGCGGCTTGAACCGGAACGCGAGGTCGGCCACGCCGAGGTTGCCGCCGCCGTCGGGGAAGGTCAGGTCGGCGATCAGCCCGACCCGGTCGACGGCCGCGCTGATCGGGCCGAGGCTTGCGTTGAACGCGCCGGAGACCTCGATCGGCACCGAGCCGTCCGCGCCGAGCGCGGCGCCGAGGTGCAGCGCGGTGATCTCGATCGGCCCCACCGCCACATGCAGCGGCAGTTCGAGGTCGAGCCCGCCGCTGCCCTCCAGCCGCAGCCCGGTCGACGGCGACCAGGTCCCGATGATCGCGAAGTTCGACTCGATCTTCGCGCCGTCCGCGATGGTGCCGATGAAGCCGTCGGCGCCGGACAGGTCGATGAGCACGTGCCCGCCGCTCAGCTCCACGCGTGCGGACGGCTCCACAGTGATGTGGCCACCCGTGTCGGCGGTCGCCCGCAGCCCGACGTCGATGGCGAATCGGCCGACCTCCAGGCGCGAGGAACCCGTCTGGCCGATCAGCACGATAGGCACGCCGGCTCGCTCGGCGAGCACGCCGGCGCTCAGGTCCACTTCCAGCGCGCCGGTCGGCGGCGTCAGCTCGACGTCGAACGGCGGCTGGACGCTGGCGTCCAGTCCGAACTCGAAACGCGACGCGACCGCGAGGGTCAGCTTCCACAGCGAGCCGACCGGGATGGTCAGCAGGACGTCCTCTTTCGCCGGCACCCGCAGCCGTGCCGTGAGTGCGGGCGGGCTCGTGGCCGGGTCGACGCTCAGCCGGAACAGGTACGCCTCGAGCACCGGCGGCGCGCCCGGTGGCGTGAGCAGCACGAAGTCCATGTCGCGCCCGGCAAGCAGCTCGGAGACCCGCGGCCACAGCAGCGACCCGTCGAAACCGGGCGTCCCGAAGCCGAACGTGTCGCGCAGCCAGCGGGCCGGGTCCGTCAGGATGGTGAGGAAGCGATCGATGCGCAGCCGCCGGCGGCGCCCCGACACCGTCTCCGGGTCTTCGGGATCGCTCACCGTGCTGTCGTCCACGACCCCGAGCAGTGCGAGCAACTCGGTGGCAGCGCGGCCTTTGCTCTCGATGTACGAGATCACCGCGAGCTCGACGAGCCGCTGGGGCATCTGCGCCGCGTCGGCCAGCAGACGGGTGCGCTGCGCCGCGGTCAGGCCGGTGGCGCCGTTCACCGCCGCGGTCAGCGCGGGCGCCAGTGCGTCGATCGCGGTGAACGTCTCCGTGATGCCACGCAGCAGGGCCAGTCCTTCTTGGACGATCGCCGCGTCGTCGCCGTCGGTGATGGCCTGCGTGAGCTGGACGATGATCGGCGCGGCGGCGCCGACCTGCCGGACGACGGTGGCGAGGGCGTCGCCGGCCGCGCCGAGACCGTTCGGCAGCCGGAACCCGAGGTCGGCGAAGAACGCGTCACGCTTGTCCGCGGCGAGATTCTGTTGCAGCGGCAGCAAAGCGTTGGCGATCTCCCGGGCAAGCACCTCCAGGGTGCCCGCGCCGCTCACCGGCCGGCCCCGTAGCTCAGCGCGACCTCGTCGAGCCGGTCGAGGCTGGCGCCCGGCCACAGTCGGACGAAGTCGGCGAACCGCGCGATGTCGGCGCGCAGCCGTGGGCCGGCGAACCGGTCGAGCACCGCGACGAACCCGGCGATCAGCTCGGCCACGTCGTGACCGTCGATCACCTCGGGCAGCAGCGTGTTGCTCGGCGCGGGGCCGTGCAGCAGGCGACGCACCAGCTGCGGTCCGCCGCGCCGCCGCCAAACCACAAGCACCCTGCGGTTCTCGTTGACCAGCCGCAGCACCTCGTCGACGTGCTCGCTCACCAGCGACGCGAACAACTGCAAGCCGGGACGGGAGCCGAAGCGCCGTTGCAGGTCGGCGAGGCGGGACCGGAACGTGTGCGGCGTAAGGCCGATGTCCTCGGGGGCGTACGCCAGCGGCCGCGCTCCGGCGGCGCCACCGCTCGCGGCGACGCCCGTGAAGACCGGAATGCCGGCCAGCGCCACCGCGGCGTTGACCTTGCCCGAGCCCCAGATGTGGTTGCCGCGGATGTGGGTCGCCGGGTCGATCTCCGGCGGCGCCTCGTCGGCCGGGATGCCGTCGATCCGGCCCGACTGCTGAAGGTGCGCGCGGGCCTGTTCGAAGGTCAGCGTCCGGTTCTTCTCGAACATCAGCGCCACCAGACCGGCGATGTGCGGCGACGCCATGCTGGTGCCGTTCTTGTCGATCACCAACTGGTCGCAGCAGGACGAGTTCTCGTGCGCGTCGTCGCGGCTGCGCGGGGCCGCCACCGAGACACCGGGGGCCGCGATCGTCGGCTTGATCTCGCCGGCCGGGACGACGGGCTGGGTCGGCGCGCCCCGCGAGGACGACTCGGCGAGATCCCCGCCCCGGTCGTCGTAGCTGGCGACGGTGATGGCGTTGCGCGAGGTGCCCGGCGAGGCGATGGTGTTCAGCCGCCGCCGCTCGACCCGATCCGACTCCGACGGCAGACGGAACGTCGGGAAGCTGTCGGCGTGCTTGGTCTGGCACCACGCGTTCCAGACGGCCGGAGTCGCGGTCGTGTTGGTCAGCTTCAGCTGCCACACCCCGTTGCGGACCGTCTGGTTCGCCGGCACCGAGATCGTGACCATGATCTGCCGCATGGCGCTGTGCGCCGGCTGCGGCGCGGAGGACATGACGTTCAGCGTCATCCCGCCGATATTGCGGTTCACCGTGGCACCACCGGGCACGATGACGCCGGTCGTGTTCGTGCCGCCGCGCGCGGAATCGGGCGGCGCGACGATCTCGACGTTCAGCGACGCACCGCCGGAGTACCAGAGGTCGAGCGTGTCCGGCGTCTTCGAATCCGCCGGCACGAAGAAGGGAACGGTGACGGACGCGTTGGCCGGGACCGTGCCGGCCTCGTGTATCTCGTCGCGGCCCGCGTTGCCCGCCGCCACCACGATGGCGATGCCGGCCGGCGGGCCGGCCGCGGGGCGCAGGATCTCGTTGACGACCCCGTCCAGGGTGTCGGTGCCGTCGTGCGGACCGAGGTCGGCGCCGAAGCTACAGTTGATCACGACCGGGCGCGCGACCGGCGGATTCCCCACCGGGTTCCTGGCGCCGGCCTGGGCACACCACCGGATGGCATCCGCCAGCTTGGCGTCCGGCACCCCGACCGCCTTCACGATGACCAGATCGGCGTCCGGCGCAACCCCGGTGTAGGTGCCGGGGCCGCTGCACTTGTCGGTCTGGCTGCCGTCCCCGGCGGCAATGCCCGCGACGTGGGTGCCGTGGCCGTCCTTGTCGACGCTCGCAAACGGCGGCCCGGCGGCGATGCCCGCGTTGATGTCGGCGGCCGAGTAGAGCCGGCCCTTCTGCTGGAACCCGACCGGTGGCGGCGAGCCGCCGGTCGTCGCGCTCTGGTCCCACAACTCCAGAATTCGGGTCGACCCGTCGGCGTCCTCGTCGCGGAAGGAATCGTGGAAGACGTCGATGCCGGTGTCGATCACCGCGACGATCACGTGGAGGCCCTGCCCCGGCCACGGCGTCGACGGCGGCACCTTCCACGGCACCCGCATTTCCTTGACCGTGTTGTCGAGTAACGGCCGCACCTCCGGCACGAGCGCGACGGATTCGACTCCCGCCACCGCGCCGAATCGTTCCAGGTCGGCCAGCGCGATACTTCCCGAAACCGTTCCGCCCTGGTCGTAGCCGGTGTCGAGGCCCGCCTCCCGCAACGCCTCGATGTCGCCGGAGTACCGCACGATCACCGGGACACGCCGACCCGCGAGCTCCGATTCGCTCAGCCGGGGATGACGTCCCTCGGCGGCGTAACCGAGTTCGGTCCGCCACACCGCCAACGCGTGCTGTAATGCGGGTTCCAGTGCCATGGCATCCATTCCCCCAGACGCACATTACGTCGACGACGACGGTCAGCCACCTCATCGTGACACCACCGCTCACCGGGTGACCACCCCCGTCGAACCCGCTATCTGGATGCGCCGTTCCGCGTAAACACTTGCGACGGGGCAGCCGCCGAGCAGCGCGTGGCTCACGGCGATGACCGGGCGATGACCGCGCCGGCGCAGGATACAGTCGGCCTCGGCCGCCCGGGAGCGCATGTGTGGATTGCTGGAATATTGGCAGGAAAAATTGTTTGACGCTCACCCACTTCGACCTGGAGTGACTCCACCGACACATTCCGTGCACTTCGTTTATCCTGCTGCCCAAGTTTTCACAGGATAGGGGTTGTCGCATTCGAGTGAGGGGGCCACCGCTTTCGAGTGCCGTTCGAGTGTCGTGCTACTGACGTGCTAGAGCGCGCACGTAGGGTCGCCCGGAACGGGTGGGGACATGGGGGGATCTGGATGGCCCGGCGACCGGGGGATCGCGGTTTTCGCGGCCAATTACGAGGGGGAATGCTGAGGTGCAGGTCTCTGTGCTCGGATCTTTTCAGGTGGTGCACCGCGGTGTGATCATCACGCCGTCGGCGCCGAAGCTGCGGCAGGTGCTCGCCCTGCTGTCGGTGAGCGCGAACAAGGTCATCGGCATCGACCAGATCATCGACGAACTGTGGGCGGAGCGACCGCCGGTCAGTGCCATGACGACCCTGCAGACCTATGTCTACCAATTGAGGAAGGTGTTCAGGACAAGCGGTGACGACAGCCCGGTGCTGACCACGAGGCCCGGCGGCTACCTGCTCAGGCTGGCCGCGAACTCGGTGGACGCGCACGTGTTCGAGCAGCTCGCCGAGCGTGGCCGGCTCGAACTCGGCGCGGGAAACGTGGAGTCGGCGGCCGAGACGCTGCGCGCCGCACTGCGCGGCTACCGCGGGCAGATGCTGCGCGACGTGCCGGTCGGTCGGCTCCTGCATTCGGAGACCGTGCGGCTCGAAGAGCTGCGCAAGAGCGTGCTGGAGCTGCGTATCGCCGCCGACCTTCAGCTCGGCCGGCACCACGAGCTGATCGGCGAACTCACCAATCTGGTCGCGCTGCATCCCACGCACGAGGGTTTCCAGGCGAATCTGATGCAGGCCCTCTACACCGCGGGCCGCCGGTCCGAGTCGCTACAGGTCTACCAGCGCGCCCGGGACGCGCTGGCCAGGGAACTCGGTCTGGAACCGTCCGCCGTGCTGCAACAGCTCCAGCGGGACGTGCTGTCGGCCGCCCCGTCGCTGGACACGCGCCCGGCGGCCGGGCTCGCCGCACGGACCGGAAAGGCCGTCGAGCCGCCGGCCCAGTTGCCCGCGAACGTGCCCAGCGTGATCGGCCGGGACGCCGACGAGGCGGATCTGCGCGAGGCGTTGACGGCCGCGCCGAGTGCGACGCCGCCGGTCATGCTGGTCAGCGGACCGCCCGGCATCGGCAAGACGACGCTCTGCGTGCACAGCGCCCACGGCGTCCGCGCCAGTTTCCCGGACGGCCAGTTCTACGCGCGCCTACAGTCGACGTCGGGCGCGCCGGTCGATCCGAGCGACGTGCTGGCCGATTTCCTGCGGGCCACCGGGATGCCGCGCGACGGGTTGGCCGGGGATCTCGACGAGCGCGGCCGGCTGTTCCGCAGTTGGACCGCGCACCGCAGGGTGCTGGTCGTGCTCGACGACGTGGTCGACGCGGGGCAGCTGGCTCCCCTGCTGCCCACCGGTTCCCGCTGCGCCACCCTGGCCACGACGCGCTGCCGGATGTTCGCGCCGTCGGCGACCGGCCTGGTCGACCTGCGGCCGCTCGGCGAAGCTGACGCCCTCGCGCTGCTCGTCGCCGAGTTGGGCAACGACCGCGTGGTGCGGGAGATCGCTGACGCGCAGAACCTGGTGCAGCTGTGCGGTGGCAGCCCACAGGTGCTGCATGCCGCCGCGACCATGCTCCGCGTTCGCTTACACTGGCCGATCCGGCGGCTGGTTCGACGGCTGGCCAACGACGACGCGTCGGCCCGCGAGCGGCTGGTCGGCGAACTGGGCATCGGCGGGTCGGTCCACGCGACCTGCCTGCTGCTGCCGCCGGCCGCGCGGGCCGCCTTCCCGGCGCTGGCCGGCGCCGCCGCCGAACCACTCTCGTCGGCACAGGCGGCCACCGTTCTCGGTGTCGACGAGCAGGCCGCCGAGTCGATTCTGGAGAGCCTGGTCGAGTTCCAGCTCGCGGATGTCGCACCGCCGGGTGACGTCGAGGACGACAGGTTCCGCTACGGGTTCTCGCCGCTGGTCCGGCTGGTCGCCGCCGGCCGCCTGGAACCGGCCCTGGTGTGCCTGGACGGGGTCTGAGGCCGGCACACCGCGAGCATCGTGGCGAGGCCGTCGGTCTGGACCCGGGACCGCCCCCGGGCCCGCCCGAGGCCGAGCTCGTACGCGTCGAGGCGCTGCCAGTCCGCCCAGGTGACGTACTGGACGCCGCGGGCGTCGAGCAGGTCGGTGACCGCGTCGGGTTCGGGCTCGGTCGCCGACAGGGCCGGGCCGTCGGCGAGGAGTTGACGGACCGTCTCGGCGGCGTCGGACTTGTTGCTGCCGATCACGCCGGTCGGGCCGCGTTTGAGCCAGCCGGCGACGTACACGGCGGGAACCGCGACCCCGGCGTGGTCCACCACGCTGCCCATCCGGTTCGGCAGGATGCCGGCGACCTCGTCGAAGGGGAGCCCCGGGATCGGCCGCCCGCGGTAGCCGATGGCTCGAACCACCGCCTGCACCGGCAGCGGCCGGGCGTCGGCGAAGTGCAGTGCCTCGACGGCGGCGGAGCCGACAACGGCAACGGGCCGTCGCCAGAAGGCGAAGTGGATCCGCCGCCGCGCGTCGCCCCGTGGCCGTCGCGACCACTCGTGCAGCAGCGCCACGTTCCCGCGCGTCCGCCGGTCCGCCGGTGGCGGGACATCGGCGAGCTCGGCCGGGTCGACGATCACGTCAACGTCCTCGAGCGTGCCGATCTCACGCAGCTCGGCAACGGTGAACTTGACCTGTGCGGGTCCACGTCGAGCCACCACGTGCACGTCGGTGACCGCGCGGCGGCGGAGGTCGGCGAGCACGCGGTCGGGAACCTCGCTGTCGCCCAGCCGGTCGGCGCCGGCCACGAGGACCCGGGCGACGTCCAGCGCCACGTTGCCGGCCCCGACTACGGCGACCGCCTTGGCCGCCAGCACCCCGCACGGCGGCCGGACGACGCTGGGATGCGCGTTGTACCAGGCCACCAGTTCGGTCGCGGAACAGCTGCCGGGCAGGTCCTCCCCCGGCACGCCGAGGCGGCGGTTGTCGTCCGCGCCGGTCGCGTAGACCACCACGTCGTAGTGCGCCTTGAGGTCGGCCAGATGCACGTCGACGCCGTGCGTGACGTTGCCGAGGAAGCGCACCGCCGGATGCTCCAGCGTGCGGCGCAGCGCGTCGGCGATGCTTCGGGTCTTCGGGTGGTCCGGCGCGACCCCGTACCGGACGAGTCCGTACGGGGTCGGCAGCCGGTCCAGCACGTCGATCGACACCGGCGTGCCGGACCGGACCAGCGCCTCCGCGGTGTAGACACCGGCCGGCCCCGCGCCGACCACCGCGACCCGCAGTGGCCGGCCCATCAGGACCTCCGCACGGGCCGCCGGCCGGCCAGCGCCCGGCGTCCATAAGCCGTGCGCCCCCACGGTTTGAAGATCGACAGCAGCGTGGTGGCGAGCAGCGCGAGCAGCATCACCACGTTGCCCGAGATGACGCTCTCCGCGATCCGCTCCACGTCGGCGGCCGGATTGGCCAGCGTGGCCTCCAGTGCGGTCTTCACGTTCTGCGCGATGTAGGCGTAGGCGAAGACCATCGCGCCGACCGTGAGCAGCAGCTTGATGACCACCCACCAGTGGTGCAGGACCCGCCACTTGCTGTACAGCGCGACCACCAGGCCGGTGATCAGGGCGCCGAGGCTGCCCGGAATCATGATCGCCGTGTCGCTGAGGTGCATCAGCTCGTACGCCGCCGGCCGCAGTGGCGTGCCGGCGCTGGTCATCGCGACGATGCCCATCACCAGCATCGCGTAGCCGCCGCCGAACCAGCCCACCGACACCGCGACATGCGCCAGCAGCCAGGCCTTGCGGGCCGGCGGCTTCATCTGCCAGGTCAGTCTTCGCCCGCGGGTCGCGACGACCGCGGTCGTCGTGTGCTCGGACATCTGGGTCCTCCCTCGTCGTCCCGCGTCCAGCACACCGCGGACCACCGCCGGGCGAATCACGGCCAACTCCCCTTCCGGGGTATAGCCAGCTGTACTGCGCGCGGCGTGAGACCTCGTAAGCTGCCGGTGATGGGCGAGGGTGGGATGACGTGGCGCTCGCCGCGGCTGCTGAGAACCTCCGTGCCGTGGCGGGGGTGGCTGTACGTCGCGACCGGGGCGCCGCTCGGTCTGGTCACGCTGGCGGTGACGCTGGTGCTGACCGGGCTCGGCGTGCTGTTGTCGCCGGTCGCCGTCGGACTGGCGATGCTCGTCTCGGTGGGACTCGCCGGTCTGCCCGTCGGCGCAGTCGAGCGTCGACGACTGCGGCTGCTGGGCGATGCGGTGGCGCCGAGTCCGCATCGGCCGCTGCCCCGTGTGGACGTGCGGTCCTGGGTGCGCACCAGATTGCGGGAGACCGTGACCTGGCGCGAGCTCGGCTACACCATGCTGCTGGCCACGGGGTTGTGGCCGCTGGACTACGTGACCGCCGCGGTGCCGCTGGTCCTGCTGGTGTTCGTCGCGTCCCCGCTGCTGTACGCGCTGTTCGCCGGTCCCGGTGGCCTTGTCGTCCTCGGCGTCGACCTGCCGACACCTGGATCGGCACTGATCTCGGCCGCGGTGGCCGCTCCCCTGCTCGTGCTCAGCGCGTATCTGGTCGCCGCCGTCTCCGCGCTGCATGCCGCGTTGGCTCGGATGTTGTTGGTGAGCAACGAAACCGACGACCGGGTGATGGAACTGGTGCGTTCCAGTGGGCGGATGCTCGACGCATTCGACGCCGAGCGACGGCGTATCGAGCGCGACCTCCACGACGGCACGCAGCAGCGACTGGTCGCACTGGCCGTGATGTTGGACATGGCGCGGATGCGCGCGGGCGACACGCCCGAACTGGCCGAGATGTTGACCCGGGCGCACGGCGAGGCCACCACCACGCTGGCCGAACTTCGCGAGCTCGTGCAAGGCATCCATCCACACGTGCTGACCGAGCGCGGCCTGCCGGCGGCCGTTGCCGAGCTGGTGACCCGCTCTCCGCTGACGGTCGACGTCCGGATGCGGATCGCCGGCCGGCTGCCATCCGCGGTGGAGAGCACGGCCTTCTTCGCGGTCAGCGAGGCGCTGTCCAACATCGCCAAGCACGCCGACGCGGACCGCGCCTGGGTGGACGGCAGGACCAACGGCAGCGTGCTGACGGTCGAGATCGGCGACACCGGACGCGGCGGCGTGGATCCGGCGAAGGGCAGCGGCGTGCGCGGCCTGGCCGACCGGGTCGCCGCGGTCGGCGGACGGGTCAAGCTGTCCAGTCCGCGCGGCGGCCCGACGGTGCTGTGCGTGGAGATCCCCTGCGGGCCGGAGGGCCGGTGATGCGGATCGTGCTCGCGGAGGATTCCGGGCTGCTGCGGGAAAGTCTGGTGTCCCTGCTCTCGCACTTCGGGCACGACGTGCTCGCCGCGGTCGGCACGGCGGCCGAGCTGATCACCGTGGTGCGCCGGGACCGGCCGGACGTCGTGGTGACCGATGTACGGATGCCGCCGGGCTTCACCAACGAGGGGCTGCGCGCCGCCATCCAGCTGCGCGGCGACCATCCGACGCTGCCGGTGCTGGTGCTCAGCCAGCACACCGACACCGAGTCGCTGACCGAGCTGCTGGCCACCGGCGGCGCCGGTGTCGGGTACCTGCTCAAGGACCGCGTCGCCAACGGGGAACGGTTCGTCGCCGCCGTGCGGGAGGTCGCGGGCGGCGGCACCGTGATCGACCAGGACATCGTGCGGCGGCTGATCGCCCACCGGCGGGATCCGCTCGGCGAGCTCAGCAACCGCGAGATGGACGTGCTGCGCCTGATGGCCGAGGGGCACTCCAACGCCGGGATCGGCCAGGCGCTGGTCATCTCCGAGGTGACCGTGTCCAAGCACATCGGCGCCGTCTTCGCCAAACTGGGGCTGCACGCGGACGATGCCGGCCACCGCCGGGTGCTCGCCGTGCTCGCCTATCTGCGCGGCCAGACCCGCTGACTGCGCCGTCTTCGAAGCCGTTTCGAGTGCGGCCTCCCACCCTGTCCGCCTCACACGATCCGCGGGAGGCAGAGCGCACATGGCAGGTATCACGGGCTGGGTGGACTACCGCCGCGACGTCGGTCAGGACCTGACGACAGCCAGGCGGATGACGGCGACGCTGGCGACAAGGGGCCCGGACGACGAGCAGCTGTGGGCGGCGACGCACGCCGTCCTCGGTCATCGAAGGCTTGCGGCCGCTGACAGACGGCCGCAGCCGGCGGTGGCGAACGAGCGGGACCGCACCGTCGCGCTGACCTTCGACGGCGAGCTGGTCAACCGGGACGAACTGCGGGCCCGGCTCACTCCGGTCGGCGACGGCGATGCCGGGCTGGTGTTGGCCGCCTACCTCGAATGGGGCGAGGAGTGCGTCGAGCAGCTCAGCGGCAGCTTCGCGTTCGGCGTCTGGGACGACGCGCGCGAGGAGCTGCTGCTGGCGCGGGACCACGTCGGCCTGAGGCCGCTGTACTACTACCCGACCCAGTCCGGCGTGTTGTTCGCGTCGGAGCCCAAGGCGCTGTTGGCGCACCCCGTCGTCGACACGGTGGTCGACATGGACGGGCTGCGCGAGGTGCTGTCCTTCGCCGGCACGCCGGGCGAGGCCGTCTACCGGGGCATGCGCAAGGCGCTGCCCGGCGAGTTGATCCGAGTCAGCAGGGCCGGCCTGACCACCCGGCGGTACTGGCAGCTGACGGGCGCCCCGCACACCCACGACCTCGACACCACGGTGGCCACGATCCGGGGCATGCTCACGGATTCGATCAGCCGCCGGATCGACACCGAGCCGGGCTTCAGCATCATGCTGTCCGGCGGCCTCGACTCCAGCCTGGTCACCGCGCTGGCCATGCGGGAACTGCGGCGGCGCGGCGCGCCGGCGGCGCGCACGCTGGCCGTGGACTTCCGTGAGCACGCTCGCAACGCTCAGCGCAGCGGCACCGACGACGGCACCTTCGCCGCCGAGATGGCCGCGCACATCGGCACCGACCACCGGGACATCCAACTGGACCGGGCCGAGCTGCTCGGCCCGATCACCAGGGCCGCCGCGCTGCGGTCCTATCCCGACCTGCCCTGCCCGGTCGGCGAGATGACGACCGCGCTGTACGTGTTCTTCCGCGCGGTGGCGGCGGAGAGCTCGGTGACCATGATGGGCGAGTGGGCCGACACGCTGTTCGGGGCATACCTGCGGATGGAGGATCCGGCGGTGGTCGCGCGGCAGACCCTGCCATGGGTCGCGTCCGGACAGCTGCACGTGCGCAGCACCGGACTGGGCTCGGGGTTGTTCGACCAGACCCTGCTCAAGCAGCTCGACCTGCCGGGCTACTGCGCCGACCGCTACCACGACGAGATCGCCCAGATGCCGCCCGGTGTCGAGGAGTCCGCGCACGACCGCCGGATGCGCGAGATCAGCTACCTGTACCTGCGCGGCTGGATGGAAATGGGGCTGGCCCAGGACGACGGCCTGACCTCGGCGCACGGACTGCGGTTCCGGGCCCCGTTCGCCGACCCGAAGCTGATGCAGTACGTGTTCAACATCCCGTGGTCGATGAAGAATCTCGGCGGCAAGACCAAGGGCCTGCTGCGCAAGGTCGCCGACGGGTTGGTGCCGGCGTCCATTCTGGACCGTCCGAAGAACCCGTTCCCGTCGACGCCGGACACCGCGCACGCCCGGCTGCTGCGCGACGAGATGACCGCGCTGCTGGCCGATCCGCACGCCCCGGTGCTGCCGCTGATCGACACCACCGCGGCGCGGGCGGCCATCTCCGACGTCGACCAGCTCGCGACCGGCTGGCAGGGCCGTGGTGACGTGGAGATGGTGCTCCAGGTCAACACCTGGCTGGCCGGCTACCGTCCCCGGCTGGAGCTGTGAGCATGTTCCCGGTACTCGTGCCGATCGTGTTGCTGGCCAACGGGTTGGCGGCCGGCGTGCTGCTCTGGTCGGTGATCGGCGGGGTGCCGATGCTGCGCTGGCTGCCGGCCGCCCGCTACGTCGAGACGGAACAGTTCTGGGGCAACCGGTTCGAGCCCTTCCAACCGATCTGCGTCGTGCTGACGGCGGCCGGCGACATCGCGCTGGCGATCATCGCCGGCCTGCCCGCCGGGCCGCTGTTCGGCACGGCCGGCATGCTCGCGGTCAAGGTGCTGCTGGTGTCGCTGACCCGCAACGTGCCGATCAAGCGGTGGGTGATGTCGCTGGATCCGGGCCGCCTGCCCGCGGACTGGGAACAGCGTGATCCCCGGGCGCGCTGGGCGAAATGGAACCTGGTCAGGTCCTCGCTCGCCGTCGCGGCGTTCGTGCTCAACCTGGTCGCGGTGGCGACGACGCTGCACTGACGCGCATCGATCCGGCCCCTGCCGACGCGGCGGGGGCCGGATCGACGTGCGTTCAGCGCTTGCGGCCGATCACCGCCGTCTCCAGACCGTCCACAAGGGACAGTTGTGACAGGTCCGCGAAGCCGGCCTCGGCCAGCCAGGACCGGCACTGCGCGACCGTGTACTCCGAGCCGCCGGGGGTGACCAGCAGCAGGTTCAGGCAGCCGAGCAGGCACACCGAGTTCTCCCGGCGGTCGTCGTCGATCATCCGGTCGTACACCACCACCGCGCCACCGGGCCGAACCGCCTGGTACGCCTGCCTGATCAGCTCCCGGCGCTGCTGCTCGTCCCAGTCGTGCAGGATATGGCCGAAGATCAGCACGTCGGCCTCGGGCAGCGGCTCGCCGAAGAAGTCGCCGACGAGGAACCGGGTCCGGTCGGCGATGCCGTGCGCGGCGGTGTGCTCCTCGAACAGCGGCCGCAGCTCGGGCATGTCGAAGACGGCCCCGTGCAGTTCGGGATGGTCGGCCAGCAGGTACGTCAGCAGGTTGCCGCGGGCGCCGCCGACGTCGAGCACCGTGCGGAACGAGGACCAGTCCAGGTGGGCGCTCAGCTCGGGGCCGATCTGGTTGGTGATCGCGTCCATCGCGGCGATGAAGGCCCGCCGCTGGTCGAGGTCGGCGTACAGCTTCCGGAAGTAGTCCTGGCCGTCCGAGCCGATGTGCGGCTTGCCGGTCCGCAGGCTCTCGGTCAGCCCGCCCCACGCCACGAACAGCCGCCTGCTGGCCTGGCGCATCCAGCCGCCGAGATAGCCGGGCTTGCCCTCGTCCAGGTAGGCGTCGCTGGCCGGTGTGTTGCGGTACCGGCCGTCCTCGCGGTCCAGCACGCCCAGTGACACCAGCGAGTCCAGGAAATCCCGGGACGACCGGGAGTGCAGGCCGAGCCGCTCGCGCAGCTGCGGTTCGCTCGCCGGGCCGGCCGCCAACTCGGTGAACAGGCCCATCTCCACCGCCGTCAGCAGCGTCTTGGACGCCCAGAACGCGGTGCCGAGCTCGATCAGCGGGCGCGGGCTCACCGTTGTCGTGGTCAGCATGCCGCTCCTTCCTTTGTGGACACTCGCCACCGCAGTGGCAGGGACAGTGGCCGTGCGAACGCGGTTCCGGTGCGCCAGGCCAGTTCTTGCGGCTCGACGGCGAGGGAGAACTCGCCGAGCCGACGCAGCAGTGTTTCCAGCACCACCTGGAGCTCGACCCGGCCGAGCTGCGCGCCGAGGCAGTGGTGGACGCCGTGTCCGAAGGCCACGTGCGGATTGCGCTCGCGGTCGAGGTCCAACCGGTCGGGTTGGGCGAACACCGTGTCGTCCCGGTTGGCCGAGTTGATGCACGGCAGCACCGCCTCGCCGGGCTGGATCGTGACGTCGCCGACCCGCACCGGTTCGGTGGCGATCCGGACCGGGCCGACCCCGCCGCCGGCCTGCGAGTACCGCAGCAGCTCCTCGATCGCGACGGGCAGCCGGGCCGGATCCGCGGCCAGCCGCGCGACGGCGTCCGGCATGCTCACCAGGTTGAGCACCGCGTGGGCGATCTCGGCCGAGGTCGCGTGGTAGCCGGCGACCAGCATCGTCTGACCGAACGCGAGCAGTTCCTCGGTGCTCAGCGCGTCGTCCTCGTCGCGGGCCTCGACCAGGCTGGTGAGCAGGTCGTCGGCCGGGTTGCGCTGCTTGTGGGCGACCAGTTCGGCGAGGTAGCCGCGCAGCTGCCCGACCGCCGACCGGATCTGCTCCGGGGTGTGCGCGGTGAAGCTGAGCATCACTTCGGTCCAGTCCCGGAACACCGCGCGATCCCGTTCCGGCACGCCGAGCAGCTGGCAGATCACCGTGATCGGCAGCGGCTCGGCGACGTGCTCGATCAGGTCGCCGGGCGGGCCCTGCTCGAGCATCCGGCCGACCATCTGGTCGGCGAGCTCGGCGATCCTCGGGCGCAGCCGCTCGATCTGTCTGGTGGTGAACGCGTTGGCGACCAGCCGGCGCAGCCTGGTGTGCTCGGGCGGGTCCATCACGAAGATCGACTTGGAGCCGGTGGCGATCGGCAGGATCTTCGGCGCGCCCGGCGCGGTGATCGCCTGCCGGCTCAGCCGGCCGTCGGCGAACACCGTGCGGACGTCCTCGTAGCGGGTCACCAGCCACACGCGGTGCCCGTTGGGCAGGGTGGCCCGCGCCACCGGCTCGTCGGCCCGCAGCGCGGCGTATTCCGCCGGCGGATCGAGGGGATGCGAACTGTGGAAGGGAAAGGTGAATTCGGCCGGCTCACGCGGCATCGGCTGCTCCTTCTCGACTACTTGCTCCGGCGTCGGGCAGGGTCGGCACGGCCGCTAGAGACCGGCTCGGCTCGCGCTCGACACCGGCGCGGCCGGTTCGTCGAGCGCCTTTCGAGGCCGCCGCGAGCCGTCGTCCGCACCGTCTGCACGCCATTGCCGAGAAGGGAAGTGGAACCCGTGAAGCCAGATCTCGACCGCAGGTCCATGCTGCGGATGTCGACGGCCTTCGGTCTGCTCGGGGCGGCCGGCGCAAGCGCGGCCGCGCTCGCACCGGCGGCCACCGCGAGTGCCCGCCAGGAGCCGACCGACGGCGCCAGACCGGCCTACCAGATCACCGGGCCGTGGGAGGTGACCCTGACCATCCAGGAGATCCAGCGGGTGGAGCGCACCCTGTGGGGAGTGTTCGCCGACGGCATGTTCCTGCACTCCAGCAGCAGCGGCACGCCGGGAGTCGGCCGGTGGAGGCGCACCGGGCCGAACGCCTTCACGATCAGCTTCCGGGACTTCCTGCTCAGCGTGGACAACGAGATCGAGTCCGAGCTCCGGGTGCGGATGAACGCCACCTTCACCTCGCCGGACACCGTCTCGGTGACCGCGGTCGCGACCGTGTTCAACTTGGCCGGCACGCAGATCGGCACGTTCCACTCGGCCGGCACCGGCACCCGTTTCGACGACTGAGATGCGGCCGGCGATCGTCGTCGAGGAGCTGGTGAAGACGTTCCGCGGCGGGGCGCGGGCGCTGGACGGGCTGAGCTTCTCGGTCCCGCACGGGACGGTGCTGGGACTGCTCGGCCCCAACGGCGCCGGCAAGACGACCGCGGTCCGGGTGCTGGCCACCCTGCTGCGGGCCGACTCGGGCGGCGCGTGGGTGCACGGCGTCGACGTGTTCCGGCGGCCGAACGACGTCGCCCGGCTGCTCGGCCTGACCGGCCAGTACGCCGCCGTGGACGAACTGCTGTCCGGCGAGGAGAACCTCTACCTCGTCGGCCGGCTGGCCGGGTTGTCCCGGCGGGACGCGGTGGGCCGGGCCGCCGACCTGCTCACCGCGTTCGGCCTCGGCGACGTCGCGAGGCGCACCGCCGGCGGTTACTCCGGCGGCCTGCGGCGACGCCTGGACATCGCGGTGAGCATCGTGACGAGGCCGGGCGTGTTGATGCTCGACGAGCCGACGACCGGCCTGGATCCCCGCAGCCGCAACCAGTTGTGGGACCAGATCCGCCGGCTGGTCGCCGAGGGGACGACGGTGTTGCTGACCACGCAGTATCTCGACGAGGCCGACGCGCTGGCCGACGACATCGTGATCGTCGACCACGGTCGGGTGGTCGCCGCGGGCCGGCCGGACCAGCTGAAGAAGCGGGTCGGCGGCCAGCGGCTGGAGATCGGCCCGGTTCGGCCCGAGCACCTGGTCGACACGGCCGCCCTGCTGTCGGACCTGACCGGCGAGCGAGCCCGTGTCGACCAGCAGTCCAGGCTGGTCAGCGTGCCGGCCGGACCGCCGGCCGAGGTCGCGGAGGTGCTGCGGCGACTGGACGAACGGGGCATGGCCCCGGCCGGCATGACCATGCGCGGGCCCAGCCTCGACGAGGTCTTCCTCGCGCTGACCGGACGCCGGACGTGATCCGCCGGCTCGGCGTGATCACCCGCCGCAACCTGCTGCACCTGCGCGCCGACCGCGAGCAGCTGATCGCCATGCTGATCCAGCCGGTGGTCTTCCTGGTGCTGTTCGTGTCCGTCTTCGGTGGCGCCGTGGCCGGCTCCAGCCAGCGGTACCTGCAGTTCTCGCTGCCCGGGATGCTGGTGCAGGCCGTCGTGTTCACCGGCATGCAGACGGCCATCGGCCTCAACGCCGACTTCCGTGGCGGCATCGTCGACCGGTTCCGCTCGCTGCGGGTCCCGCCGGCGGTGCTGGTCGGCGGCCGGGTGCTGGCCGACGCCGTCCGGATCACCGCAGGCGCGACGGTGCTGGTGGGCGTCGGCGCGGTGCTGGGTTTCCGGTTCGCCGGCGGCCCGGCCGGCACGGTCGCCGCCGTGCTGCTCGCGATCCTGTTCGGCGTGGTGATGTGCTGGCCGATGGCCGTGGTCGGGCTGGCCGTCCGCGACCTGGAAAGCGTCCAGATCGTGGTCTTCCTCGTCGTGCTGCCGCTCACGTTCGCCAGCTCGATCTTCGCGCCGGCCGACTCGATGCCGGACTGGATGCGCGTCGTGGTCGGGCTCAACCCGGTGACGTCGGTGGTCGACACCGTGCGCGCGCTGATGCTCGGCGAGCCGGTCGGATCCTCTCTCGCGCTGTGCGTCGGCTGGCTCGCCGTGGTCATGGCGGTGTCGATTCCCCTGGTGGCCGTGTTGTTCCGGCGTCGGTGCTGACCAACAGCTTGCGGGCATAGCGCAGCACCAGCCGGTGGAACGCGAAGCGCGTCGGCCCGACCGCGACCAGCAGGTTGTGCTCGACGAGCCGATCGAGGACCGCCTCCGCGGCCGAGACGCCGAGCTCGGCCGCGGCCTGGTCGGCGTCGAACCCCTCGGCCGGCAGCGCGGCGAGCCGGGCGAAGCCGTCCCGCGCCTGGTCGTCCAACCGGCCGAGACCGGACTGCAGCCTGGTCAGGATGTCCGGCCCGCCGACGCCCCAGTCCGGCGGCGGCGTCGCCGGCCCGGCCAGCTGGTCCAGCAGCGTGGCCACCGGCCAGCCGGGAGCCTCGGCCAGCTTGGCGGCGGCCCAGCGGATCGCCATCGGCAGGCCGCCGCACTGGTCGAGCAGCGCCTGCGCGTCCCGGCGCTGGGAAGCCACCCGTTCCGCCCCGATCAGCTTGGACAGCAGGCAGAACGCGTCGTCCATCGACAGTGGCGGGAGGTCGACCAGCAGTGTGCCCGGCGGACCGGACAGCCGCAGATCGCTGGTGAGGATCACCGCGCAGCGCGCGCCACCGGGCAACAGCGGCAGCACCTGCTCGGTGCTGACCACGTTGTCCAGCACGACCACCGCCGCGCGGTCAGCGGTCAAGCCGCGGAACAGCTTGGCCCGTCCGTCGAGGTCGTCCGGGATCTCGCCGGCGTTCAGGCCGGCGGCGCGCAGGAAGCCGCCGAGCACCTGGGCCGGATCGACCGGGGTTGACCCGAGGCCGGCCAGGTCGGCGAAGAACTGCCCGTCCGGCGCCTCCGACCGCAGACCGCGCGCGATCCGCACCGCCAGCGCCGTCTTGCCGACCCCGGGCATGCCGGTGATCAGCACGGCGGCGGGCGCGCCACGCCGGTTCGGATCGGTCAGCCACCGCCGGGCCCGATCGAACGCCTCCTGCTGGCCGGTGAAGTCGTCGGTGTCGGGCGGCAGCTGGGCCGGGCCGAGCACCCGCCGGCGGCCGGGTCCGTGCCCGCCGATGGTGTCGCGGTCGTTGGCCAGCAGCGCGTGGTGCAGCTGCCGCAGCCGTTCCGACGGCTCGACGCCGAGCTCCCCGCTGGTCAGCTCGCGCAGCCGGTGGTACTCGATGAGCGCCTCGGACCGGCGGCCGCTGCGAAACAGCGCCACCATCAGCTCGGCGACGAATCCCTCGTGCAGCGGGTGGGTCTGGGTCAGCTCCTTGAGGTCGCTGATCACCGACTGGTGCCGGCCGAGCACCAGCTCGGCGTTGATCCGCGACTCGACCGCGCCCAGCCGGCGTTCGTCCAGCCTGGTCAGGAACGGCGTGAGCAGGGTGCCGACGGACACCCCGGTCAGTGCCGGGCCCTGCCACAGCCGCAGCGCCTCGACCAGCCGGTCCGCGGTGCGTTCCGGGTCGCTGACCCGCCACGCCGCCATGCCCTGCTCGACGAGATCGTCGAAGCGGCAGTGGTCCATCCGGTTGGGCGGGACGTTGAGCTGATAGGCGTCACGGCCGCCGGCGCCGCCGCCGATCCGGCTCAGCGTGCCAGCGGGCAGCACCTTGCGCAGCTTGTAGACGTAGGTCTGCAGGGTGGCCGTCGCACTGGCCGGCGGCGTCTCGCCCCACAGCTCGTCCACCAGCTCGTGCGCCTGCACCGGCCGGTTCGCCCGGCTCAGCAGCAGCGCCAGCACCTGCCGCGGCTTCGCCGCGGCCGGCGTGACGTCCTCGCCGTCGACGACCACCTCGAGCGGACCGAGAATCCTGAAATGGATTCGCATTCGCCGTCCCCGTATCCCCCATGCCGAAACCGGCAAGGCGATTGAAGCCTGTCAGCGTTACCCGCGCGGCCAATTGGGTGAGCCGCGGGGTATCTTTTCCGCGCTTGCATCGCCCTGTGGTGCGAAAACGGGGCGATGACACCCATCATGCACCATCCGCCGCGCCGGCGGGCCGGGTTCGGCCGAATCGAGCATTCTCCGGTTCGACCGCACTTCGAGCCGACTCCGAGCCGTCGCGCCGACCGTTGCCGCCGTCGATTCGCCCGGCACGGGGAGGCCGTATGGCACACCGCACGCTCATTGTCGCAAAGATGCGCGACGGCAACGCGGAGGCCGTCGCCGCGGCGTTCGCCGCGTCCGACGCGTCCGACCTGCCGCACATGATCGGCGTGTCACGACGGACGCTGTTCCGCTTCCACGACCTCTATTTCCATCTCGTCGAGGCCGACGAAGACATTTCTCCGGCATTGTACCGGGCCCGCTCCCATCCGTTGTACGCCGAGCTGAATACAAAACTCGCCGCACTGGTGTCACCGTACGACCCGAACTGGCGAGAGCCGAAGGACGCCATGGCGACGTCCTTCTACGAATGGACGGCGCAATGACCGCCCAGCCGCGCAAGATTGCCGCGACCGAGGTGGTGGCCAACCGCAGGCGCGGCGGTGACATCAGAGTGACTCTCAGCCCGAAGACGGTCGGCGCGACGTCCGGATTCGGCGGCGTCCTGCTGCTGGCGCCCGGCGAGCACGTCACCGAGCACTACCACCCGTATTCCGAGGAGTTCCTGCACGTGGTCGCCGGCGACCTGGTGATGACGCTGGACGGCGCGCCGGTGGCGCTGACCGACGGCGACTCGCTGCTGGTGCCGATGAACGTGCGGCACCGGTTGGTCAACGCCGGCGACTCGACGGCGCGCGTGGTCTTCCACCTTTCGCCGCTGGCTCCCAGACCCGAACTGGGACACGTCGACACCGAACCGGTGGCGGACGCGGCGTCGCCGAACACTGCGGTGGGCGGTCCGCGATGAGCCGCACGGCGGTGATCACCGGCATCGGCGTCGTCGCACCCGGCGGGGTCGGCCGGCAGCGGTTCTGGGACACCATCATCTCCGGAAGGACGGCGACCAGGACCATCACCCTGTTCGACGCCACCGGTTTCCGCTCGCGCATCGCCGCCGAGTGCGACTTCGACGCGGTGGCGAGCGGCCTGTCCCCACAGCAGATCCGCCGGATGGACCGGGCCGCCCAGTTCGCCGTGGTCTGCACCCGAGAAGCCTTGCGGGACAGCGGGATCGAGCCGTCGGCGGGGCCGCCGCACCGCCGGGCCGTCAGCATCGGCAGCGCCGTCGGCTGCACCACCGGCCTGGAACAGGAGTACGTCGTGCTCTCCGACGGCGGCCGGAAATGGCTGCTCGACCACGAATACCGGGTGCCGCAGCTGTACGGGTACATGGCGCCGAGCACACTGGCCGTCGAAGTGGCGTGGGAGTTCGAGGCCGAGGGGCCCGTCGCGCTGATCTCCACCGGCTGCACGTCCGGCCTCGACGCCGTGGGGCACGGCGCGCAGCTGATCGCGGAGGGCAGCGCGGACGTGGTGCTCGCCGGCGCGACCGACGCCCCGATCTCGCCGATCACCTCGGCGTGTTTCGACGCGATCAGGGCCACCTCGGCCCGCAACGACGACCCGGAGCACGCGTCCCGCCCCTTCGACGCCGACCGGGACGGCTTCGTGCTCGGCGAGGGGGCGGCCGTCATGGTGCTGGAGGAACGCGAGGCCGCCCGTCGGCGCGGCGCCCGGATCTACGCCGAGGTCCTCGGCTTCGCCAGCCGCAGCAACGCCTTCCACATGACCGGGCTCAAGGCGGACGGCCGGGAGATGGCCGAGGCGATCACCCGCGCGCTGGCCGCGGCCGAGCTTGATCCGTCCGAAGTGGACTACATCAACGCGCACGGCTCCGGCACGAAGCAGAACGACCGGCACGAGACCGCCGCGTTCAAGCGCGGACTCGGCCACCGCGCCTACGAGGTGCCGGTCAGCTCGATCAAGTCGATGGTCGGGCACTCGCTGGGCGCCATCGGGTCGATCGAGGTCGCCGCGTGCGCCCTCGCGCTGCGCGAGCAGGCCGTGCCGCCGACGGCGAACCTGCGGACCACGGATCCCGAGTGCGACCTGGACTACGTGCCGCTGACCGCGCGCGAGCACCCGATGGACGTGGTGCTCAGCGTCGGCAGCGGGTTCGGCGGCTTCCAGACCGCGATGGTGTTGGGGCGGGGCGATGTCGAGGCGGCGTGACCACGGCCCGACCACGATCGCGCTGACCGGCCTCGGCATCGTCGCACCGACGGGCGTCGGCATCGAGGAGCACTGGGCGTCGGTGCTCACCGGCCGGACCGGCGTCGGCAAGATCACCCGGTTCGACGCGAGCGGGTATCCGGTGCGACTGGCCGGGCAGGTCGCCGACGTCGACGTGACAGGGCTCGTGCCGGGCCGACTGATCCCGCAGACCGACTGGTGGACCCATCTCGCGTTGGCCGGCGCCGACGCGGCGTTGCACGACGCCGGCATCGATCCGGCCGACCTGCCCGAGTACGAGATGGCCGTGGTGACCGCGAGTTCGTCCGGTGGCACCGAGTTCGGGCAACGCGAGATCGAGCGGCTGTGGCACGACGGGCCGTCCCACGTCGGCGCCTACCAGTCGATCGCCTGGTTCTACGCGGCCACCACCGGCCAGGTGTCGATCCGGCACGGCATGCGCGGTCCCTGCGGCGTGCTGGCCTGCGAGCAGGCCGGCGGCCTCGACGCGCTCGGCCAGGCTCGCCGCCTGGCCGAGGCGGGCTGCCGGCTGGTCGTCACCGGTGGCACCGACGCCTCGCTGTGCCCGTACGGGCTGGTCGCGCAGCTGCCAACCGGCCTGCTGTCCACTTCGGACGAGATAGCCCGCGCGTATCTGCCGTTCGACGTCGCCGCCGCGGGCTATGTGCCGGGCGAGGGCGGGGCGATCCTGGTCGCCGAGGAGTTGACGGCCGCTCGGCGGCGTGGCGTCGGCGCCGGATACGGCGTCCTGCTCGGCTACGCGGCCGGCTTCGACCCGCCACCGGGATCGCCTCGACCGCCGGCACTGCGCCGCACCATCGAACTGGCGTTGGCCAGAGCCCGGCTCGAACCGTCCGATGTGGACGTCGTGTTCGCCGACGCGATGGCCGACGTCGACGCGGACCTCGTCGAGGCGCAGGCGATCAGCGCCGTGTTCGGCGCCGGCCGGGTGCCGGTGACCGCGCCCAAGACCCTCACCGGCCGGCTCTACGGCGGCGGCGCCGCGCTGGACGTCGCGACCGCGCTGCTGGCCATGCGCGACGGTGTCGTTCCGCCCACGGTCGGACCGTCCGAACTGGCCCCTGGCTGCGACATCGACCTGGTGCTCGGGCAGCCGCGCGAGCGCCGGGTGCGACACGTCGTCGTGCTGGCCCGCGGCTACGGCGGGTTCACCTCGGCCGTCGTGCTCGGCCGTGACTTTCCCACCACCACAGACGGGAGTGTGTAGAAGATGATGCGGTTCGCCCTTGCCGACCTCGCGCGGCTGCTGGTCGCCTGCGCGGGCGGCGACCACCCGGTCGACCTCGACGGCTCAGACGCCGACGAGCCGTTCACGGAGCTGGGCTACGACTCGCTGGCGCTGCTGGACCTCGCCGGGCGGGTACAGCGGGAATACGGCGTCGCCATCCCTGACGACGCGCTCGGCGAAATGCCGACGCCACGGGCGGCGGTCGCCTACATCAACGCGCGCTTGGCCGGGGTGGCGTGAGATGGCCGGGCACATCGACAACGCGATCGTCATCGACGCGCCGATGAAGCTGGTGTGGGACATGACCAACGACGTCGAGCGCTGGCCGGAGCTGTTCAGCGAGTACCAGGCGGCCGAAATCCTGTCACGGCAAGGAGATCGGGTGACGTTCCGGCTCACCATGCGTCCCGACGAGCAGGGCCGGGTCTGGAGCTGGGTGTCCGAGCGCACGGCGGATCCGGCGTCCAGAACCGTTCGCTCGCACCGGGTCGAAACCGGCGTCTTCGAGTTCATGCGCATCTACTGGGAGTACTCGGACGTCGTCGGCGGGGTGCGGATGCGCTGGGTGCAGGACTTCCACCTCAAGCCGAGCGCGCCGATCGACGACGCGGGGATGACCGAGCGGATGAACGCCAACACGGTGATCCAGATGGGACTGATCAAGCAGAAGATCGAGGCGGCGTTGGCCGGGGCGGAGCAGTGACGGCGATGGAATGGTCGATCAGTGGACGCAAGGTGCTGGTGACCGGCGGCACCCGCGGTGTCGGCCGGGGCATCGTCACCGTGCTGGCGCGGGCCGGGGCCCACGTGATCACCTGCTACCGGCAGGACGCCGCGGCCGCCGCGGACCTGGAGCGTGAGCTGAAGGAAACCACGGGGCAGCACCACGTGATACAGGCCGATCTGGCCGATCCGGCGGAGATCGAGCGGCTGACGCAAGAGTGCCGGGACCGCTTCGGCCGGCTGGACGCGGTGGTCAGCAATGCCGGCGTGATCAGCCACGTGCCGTACCCGCGGCTGGCGCTGACCGAGTGGCAGCGGACTCTCGACGTCAACCTCACCGCCGCCCACCTGCTCACACAGCTGTCCCTGCCACTGATGGGCGAGGGCGGGTCGATCATCTACATCGGATCCAAGGTGGCCGAGGTCGGCATTCCGCTGCGGGCGCACTACACCGCCGTGAAGGCGGCGCTCGTCGGCCTGGCCCGGTCGCTGGCCAAGGAGCTCGGGCCGGAGCGGATCAGGGTCAACGTCGTCGCTCCCGGCGTGATCGAGACCGAGGCGATGCTGGCCATGCCGGCGGACCAGCGCGAGCAGCTGCGCACTCGATATCAGGGCAAGACCGCGCTGGGACGGCTCGGTGCGCCGGCCGAGGTCGGCGGGGCCGTGCTGTTCCTGGTCAGCGCGCTGTCCGGGTACGTCACCGGCGAGGTGCTGCATGTGGACGGAGGGATCTCGTGATGTTCCGGGTCCAGCTGCGGATGCGGATCAAGGCCGGCTGCGAGGCCGAGTTCGAGCGGGTGTGGCAGGAGGTCGGCGACTCGGTCACCGACCATCCGGCCAACCTCGGCCAGTGGCTGGCCCGCAGCCTTGACGAGGACGGCGTCTACTACATCACCAGCGATTGGACCGACGAGGAGCGGTTCCGGGAGTTCGAGCGCAGCGAACGGCACCTCACCCACCGCCAGAAGCTGCACCCGTATCGCAGCGACGGCTCCATGGTCACCATGCGGATCGTGGCCGCGCTGACCGGAAGGGGAACCCGTTGACCGGCGAGGAGGTCCGGGTGCTGGTCTACCACCAGGCCGACGACGCTTCGTCATTGCGCGCCGCCTACCGCGAGGTCAGCCTGGCCCTCGGGGACGTGCCCGGCCTGCTCGGCAACGAACTGCTGGAATCCGTCGTCGATCCGACCGGGTTCGTCGTCGCCAGCCGCTGGGCCGATCTCGACGCCTTCTCCCGGTGGGAGCAAGGCCCGGACCACCGCCGCTCGACCGCATCGCTGCGGCCGTACCGGGACCCGCGCCTGGCCCACCCTTTCGGGGTCTACCGAGTCACCCGCACGTATCCGGCGTCACTGGTCCGCTGACCCGGCAGGTGGTGGCGATCACCCGTGTCAGCTGTCGATTCCCCGGTGCGCCGCAAGTCCTGGCAGGCAGGATAGGACACGTGCATTCCGACACTGGAGGTTCCATGTCCAAGGGCTACTGGGTCAGCGTCTACCCCGCCATCACAGACCCCGAGGGGCTTGACGCCTACAACCAGCTGGCCCGTCTGGCCGTCAAGGCCGCGGGCGGCCGGACGTTCGCCCGCGGCGGCAGCCGGGTCGTGGCACACGAAGCCGGCATCGCCGAGCGCGTCGTCCTGATCGAGTTCGACAGCTTCGACCAGGCGGTCGCCGCCTACGAAAGTGCGGCCTACCAGGAGGCGCTGGCCGCACTCCCCGACGGCTTCAAGCGCGACTTCCGCATCGTCGAAGGCCTCGACTGACGGCCGCGAGGAACACCAAGCCGGATCGCCGTCAGATCTTGCCGGCGAAGTAGGCCGGCACACTGCTGTAGACCAGCTTCACCTGCACGGTGAGGTCGACCGGGGTCGCCGGCACGATGAAGGCCGCCTTCCACTTGAGCGACTTGCCGGGCTCGATGGACGCCTCCGGCCGGCC
This sequence comes from Kutzneria chonburiensis, assembly GCF_028622115.1. NCBI lineage: Bacteria > Bacillati > Actinomycetota > Actinomycetes > Pseudonocardiales > Pseudonocardiaceae > Kutzneria > Kutzneria chonburiensis. The sequence goes on along the minus strand of NZ_CP097263.1, from coordinate 1,807,415 downwards.
GACGCCGTTGGTCGGGTCCTTCATCTGCTCGGCCGTCGTGTTGCCGGCGGTGGCCTGAAAGATGATCGCGGCCGCCGGCAGCGGTGGCGAGTCGGCGGGGTTCGCGACCTCGATGTCCAGCACGACCGCGCGCGGGAACGACCCCGGTGCGAAGGCGCCGCTCGGCGTGTAGCCGGCCGGAACACCGACGGTGACAGCCAACGTGCCCGGCCCGCCCCAGGTGTGCCCGAACGCGAACGGGTGCGTGGCGCTGCCGTCGGCCGGTGCCTGAGTCGTCGTTGAAGTGGCGACCGTACTGGTGGTCGTCGTGCTCGTGGTGCTTGCCGGCGCCGCGACGGGAGTCGAGCAGGCCGCCAGCAGACCGAGCGTGGTGGCGGCAGCGACCAGCACGAAGATAGGTCTCAAAGCGATGTCCCCCTTGGCAGTTGTGCGCTGCCGATCCTAAGGCGGACAACTTCGCACAACTACCGAAACAGCAGCTGGTCCTCCAAGCGACGCGCGCCAACCGGTTGCTCGGATCAACTAGCGTGACCATGCGGCAACTGTCCTGCCCTGCTGGTCGTCATGCCCGGTGATCGACAACCACGAGGAAGGACTCCCATGACGATCGCCCGGATCACCGCCGCCCTCGGCCTGGTGTTCGCGATGCTGCTGGGCGGGGTGGCCACCGCGACCGCGGCCACGCCGGCCGGCACGGCAGCACCGCACGGCACGGTGACGTACACGAAGGTGCTGGCCTGGCACGACGACGAAGTGCGCGAGAAGTGCCCGTCCACCGTCTGCCGGCTCGCCGGCGTGCTCAAGCCCGGCATTCCCGTCAACGGCTACTGCTGGACGGTCGGCGACAGCGTCACGGTGAACGACGTCATCAACTACATCTGGGTGCGGATCAGCCCGGACGACCGCAAGCCCCTGTGGGTCAGCGCCGCGTACCTGGTCGGCGGCAAGTACGGCACCCTGTCGGCCGACGACGAGTGCCCGAACGTCAGCTGATCGCCTGAACGGCCGTTTCCCACTGAAGTGGGAAACGGCCGCGCCGGACGCGATAACTGTCCATTGAGGACTTACGTGTGAGTCCGGGAACCGCGAACGCCTTGCCGGTAGCGGATGCGGGAAGGCCGCCGGCTGGTCGGTTTCGCCGGCATCGCGGGCGGCGTGCTAGATCGGCTCCACCACAATCGACACGGAGATCAGCACAACCACCGCCACCGCCACGGTGATCCGCCAATGCGCCCTGGCACCCGGCCCGCCGACGAACGCGGCTGCTGCATAGCTGCCGGCCGTCACCACGGTCACCGCGATCACCGTGGTCGCCTGATACCAGGGGCCAAGGACTGAGACAGAGGAGGCGAGCATGGCCAGGCCCCGCGCCAGCGCCACCAGCGCCACTGGGGCCAGCAGGGCTGTCAGCCAGGGCCGCCCTACTCGGACGATCCGCAGCAGCGGCCAGGACAACGCCCAGGCTGCCAGCACAGCGACCGCCAACTCGCCCAGCGCCTCCAGTTCCTGGTTGCGGATGGTAGAGGCAAACACGATCACCACGAGCCCGAGCGCACCGCCGACAGCCGCGGCCCGAGCGCACTGCCCCGCCAGCCCACGCGCGGGAAGAACCTGTTCGGCCGACGCGGCCGGTCGCTTGTGCACAGCGGGAATCCTCACGCCTGGCCGCAGCCCGGGCATCCGGGCAATTACTCAATTCCCGGCCGAGGTCAGCGGCGGGTGATGCGGTCGAGGCGGAGGGCGAGTTGGATCTCCAGGGCGTGCTCGGGGTCGCGCCAGTGGGGGCCGAGCAGGGCCGTGACGCGGTCGAGGCGCTGAGTGACGGTATTGACGTGTACGTGCAGGATGTCCTTGGCGCGGTTGAGGTTGCCGCCGGAGTCGAAGTAGGCGTGCAGGGTGGCGACGAGGTCGGAGCCGCGCTGGGAGTCGTAGTCGAGGACGGGACCGAGGGTGCGGCGGACGTAGCCGTCGAGGTCGGGGCGGTCGCCGAGCAGGACGCCGACGAAGCCCAGCCCGGCGAGGGAGGCGCCACGGCCGGTGTGGCCGAGTTCGAGCAGGGCGCGCAGGCACCGTTCGGCCTCGGCGTGGGCGGCGGCCAGCGCGGACGGGTCGGCGGCCGGACCGGCGGCGCCGACGGTGACGGGGCGGCCGAGGGCGTCGCCGAGTTGCCGCGCTAGGGAAGAAGCCAGCTCAGCAGCGTCGGTGGACGGGACGAGCAGCACCAGACGGTCGGCATGGGTGCCGATGAGGCTGGTGCGAGGGACGCGGGCGGCGGCAGCGGTGGCCAACCGATGCCGGGATTCCTGCGCGGCATGGGCAACGGCGACGACGTGCGGCGCGGTGAGGTCGACGCCGAGCCGCTTGCCACGGGCGACCAGCCCACCGGGGTCGCGGTCCGGGGCGGTGAGCAGGTCGGTGACCAGTTCGCCGCGCACCCGGTCCTCGGTCTCGGCGACGGACTGCCGCAGCAGGAGCAGTAGGGCGGTGACGACGCTGGCGCGTTCGAACAACCGCCGGTCGGCGTCGCCGAGTTCGCGGTGACCGGTCAACGTGATGCTGCCCAACGGTTTCGGGCCGGCGAGCACGGCGCAGACCCAGATCCCGTTGTCCGCGACGGCCCGCCCGCTGGCCCGCGACTCCTCGACCAACCGCAGCGGCTGCTCCAACGCGACGGTGTCGACGCGCGCCAGCTCACCGCCGGTGGCATCGTGCACGACGATGCCACCGTGCAAGACCTCGGCCAGCGCGGTGGCCACCTGCACGACATCGCCGCCACGCAGCACGAGGTCGGACAGCCGGTCGTGGGCGTCCTCGGCGCGTCGCATGGCTTCGTTGTGCCGCCGGATCGTCTCGTGGGCCGACCGCGCCTCCTCCATACGCTGCGCGGCCTCCAAGGCGATGGCGGCATGGTCGGCCAGTGAACCCAGCAGCGACACCTCGGCGGTGGTGAAGTCACGGGGCGTGCGGTCGGCGGCGTACAGCACGCCGAGGACCCGGCTGCCCAGTTGCAGCGGCACGCCGAGGATGGCCACCAAGCCCTCGTCCTGCACCGCGGCGTCGATGGTCACGGTGTGCTCGAACCGCGGGTCCGGCAGGTAGTCCGTCGTCGCGTACGGCCGCGCGGTCTGCCCCACCAGGCCGCCGAGCCCCTCCCCCATCCCGAGCATGACCTGCTGGAACAACGCGGAGGTGCAGCCCTCGGTGACCCGCATGTACGTACCGCCGGCGGCCAGGTCGTTGAGGCTGAGGTACGCGACGTGCGTGTGCAGCAGCATCCGCGCCCGGTGCACGATCGCCCGCAGGACGCCGTCGGTGTCGCGCAGCTTGGCCAGGTCGCTGGCGGTGTCGAACAGCGCCGCCAACTCCGCCTCACGACGGCGGTGCTGGGTGAGCGTGGCCCGGATCCGCAGCGCGGCCTCGGTCGCACGCTCGACGTCCGCGAGTTCCTCGTGGCTCAGGCCGGCACGGCGGGCCGAGGTGGCGACATGCGCGAACTGCTCGGCCGAGCCACCTCGGTCGAGCAGTTCGAGCAGTCGCCACAAAGCCTCCATCTGGTCAGGACTCTACGTCCTCCAGCGACCCACCGGTGGTCTCCCGCGCCAGCGCCACGGCCAGCACGGAGATCGCCGCCCCGGCCGCCACGTAGAGCGCGATCGGCGTCGCCGAGGCGAAGGCCGCCAGCAGCGCGGTGGCGACGAGCGGCGCGAGCCCACCGGCCAGAATGGACGCGAGCTGGTACCCGATGGAGGAACCCGAATACCGCACCCTGGTCCCGAACAGCTCGGAGAAGAACGCCGCCTGCGGCCCGTACATCGCGCCGTGCAACACAAGGGCGATCGTCGTGGCGACGATGATCGAGCCGGCCGAGCGGCTGCCCAGCATCGCGAAGAACACGAAGACCCACACCGCCATGCCGATCGCGCCGAACAGGTACACCGGGCGGCGGCCGACGCGGTCGGACAGGGCGCCCCACAACGGAATCGCCGCCAACTCCACCGCGGAGCCGATCAGCACCGCGCTCAGGGCGACCGATTTCGGCAGCTTCAGCGCCTCAACGACGTAGACCAGGATGAACGACGTGATCACGTAGTACGAGATGTTCTCGCCCATGCGCGCGCCCATGGCCACCAACACCTCACGCCACTGCGTCCGCAGCACCGTGACGATCGGCATCCGCTCGACGCTCTCGGTTGCCCGTGAGGCGGCGGCCTGGAACACCGGCGTCTCCGACACGCGCACCCGGATCCACAGTCCGATCGCGACCAGCACACCGGACAGCAGGAACGGGATTCGCCAGCCCCAGGACGCGAAGTCCTGATCGGACTGCACGGCCGCGAGCACCGCCAACACCGCCGTCGCGAGCAGGTTGCCGCCGGGTGCGCCGGCCTGCGGCCACGACGCCCAGAAGCCGCGGTGCTTGGCGCTGCCGTGCTCGGCGACGATGAGCACGGCGCCGCCCCACTCGCCGCCGAGGGCGAAGCCCTGCACCAGCCGCAATGCCGTGAGCAGCAGCGGCGCGCCGATCCCGATCGAGGCGTAGCCGGGCAGCAGGCCCATCAGGAACGTGGCGCCACCCATCATCAGCAGGCTCAGCACCAGCAGCCTCTTGCGGCCGAGACGGTCGCCGAAGTGGCCGAACACCAGGCCGCCGAGCGGGCGGGCGCCGAAGCCGATGGCGTAGGTGGCGAACGCCAGCAGCGTGCCGGTCAGCGGGTCGGCGGTCGGGAAGAAGACCTTGTTGAACACCAGCGCGGCGGCGGAGCCGTAGAGGAAGAAGTCGTACCACTCCACGGTGGTGCCGATCAGGCTGGCCGTGACGACGCGGGCAATACGTTCTCTGGACGGGGACAGGGTCTGGGTCATCGTTGACTCACGCTTTCCGGGTCGTCGAGCGGGATCAGCAGGTCAGGAGGCGGTCCAGCCGCCGTCGACGGGCAGGCTGGCGCCGGTGAGGTGGCCCGCCCGCTCGCCGCACAGCCACGTGACCAGGGCGGCGACGTCGCGCGGCTCGATCAGCCGCTTGATCGCCGGCCGCTGGAGCACGACGTCGGTGAGCACCTGGTCGGGGTCGATGCCGTGGGCGGCGGCCTGGTCGGCCAGCTGCCCCTCGACCAGCGGCGTCCGCACGTAGCCGGGGGCGACGCAGTTGCTGGTCACGCCGTGCGGCGCGGCTTCGAGGGCGATCACCTTGCTCAGGCCCTCCAGCCCGTGCTTGGCCGCCACGTAGGCCGCCTTGAACGGGCTGGCCCGCACACCGTGCACGCTGGAGATGTGCACGAGCCGGCCCCAGCGGCTGCCGTACATGTGCGGCAGACAGCGCCTGGCCAGCAGGAACGGGGCGGTGACCATGAGCTGCTGGATGTGGGCGAACCGCGACGGCGGGAACTCGTGCACCGGCGCGACCGTCTGGATGCCGGCGTTGTTGACCAGGATGTCGACGTCCGACGGCAGCTCGTCGATGGCGGCCGGGTCGGCGAGGTCCACGACGTGCGCGGTGCCGCCGACCTGGCTGGCGACCTCGGCCGCCGTGCGGGGGTCGATGTCGACCACCAGCACCTTGGCGCCGGCGGCGGCCAACTCCTCGGCGCAGGCCCGCCCTATGCCGCTGCCGCCGCCGGTGACCAGGGCGGTTCTGCCGTCGAGTTGGCTTGTCATGGTCGCCCACCGTAGGCAGTGACGCCCCGGCTGAACATGTGTGCGACAACCATGTCTTGCCGGCCGCTTATGGCTCTGAACCCCATATGCGGGTCATGTGTGCTTGCCACATCGGGTGCGGCGGATGGTGGGTCGCGGCGACATGGTCCTGACGCCGGTCACGCCCCTACCGTCGAACGGCGAACCGTCGGAAAGGTGCAACGATGCATCCCCTGCCTGCTTTTCGTCGCACGCTCGCCTGGACCGCGGCGGCGCTGGTCGTCGCCGGCTCCGCCGTCGCCGCCGCCCCGGCCGGGTCATTCGGCCAGGTCACCGGCTTCGGCGCCAATCCCGGCAACCTCTCGATGTACAGCTACGTCCCGGCGTCGCTGCCGGCCGACGCGCCGCTGGTGGTCGCCCTGCACGGCTGCACCCAGAGCGCCACCGACTACTACCAGCACTCCGGCTGGTCCCAGTACGCCGACCAGTGGGGCTTCGCCGTCGTCTTCCCCCAGCAGAGCTCCGCCAACAATCCCCAGAGCTGCTTCGACTGGTACACACCGTCGGACGACGGCCGCGGCAAGGGCGAGGCGGAGTCGATCCGCGAGATGGTGTCGTACGCGCAGTCCACGTACCACGCCGACGCCGAGCGCGTCTTCGTCACCGGACTGTCGGCCGGCGGCGGCATGACGGCCGACCTGCTGGCCGACTACCCCGACGTCTTCGCCGGGGGCGCGATCAACTCCGGCCTGCCGGCACAGTGCGCGGGAAGTCTCGTCCAAGCGACGGGTTGCCAGTACAACAACCAGAACAAGACGCCGGCGCAGTGGGGCGATCTGGTCCGCGCCGCCGATCCCGGCTACGGCGGGCCGTGGCCGCGCGTCGCCATCTGGCAGGGCACCGCCGACACCACCGTGTCCCCGGTGAACGCCACCGAGCTGCGTGATCAGTGGACGAACGTCTGGGGCCTCAGCCAGACGCCGTCCAGCACGGTAGGAATCGGCAACACCACGGAAAGCATCTACCACGACCCGCAGGGCAAACCCGCGGTCGAGGTGTACTCGGTTTCCGGCATGGCCCACGGTCTGGCCGTGCATCCCGGCAGCTGCGGCAGCACCGGCACGTACTACCTCGACTACATCTGTTCCACGTACTACACGGCTGTGTTCTGGGGCCTGAATCCCGGCGGCACGTCGCCGTGACCACGAACCTGTCCGAGACCTCGACCGGGTACTATCAGCTGGTGCCGTCCTGCTGACCGCGCCCGGTCCCCGGGATCAGCTGCGCCACGGTCGAGGGTCGGTCAGCACCAGCACCCGCTCGCGGTCGTGCCGGACCTCCAGCGGGACCGGCCGGCCGGCCTCGCAGCGGAACGGCTCCTCGAAGGTCTGCACGGCCTGCCGCCAGTGGGTGTGGCGGTGCTGCGGCCCGTTGGACAGGGACACGCCCGGGACCAGGTCCAGATCGAACCAGAACGCGATCGCGTCGCACGTGCCGTCGACGTCGGGCACCACCTTGACCACCTCCCGGCCGGCCGGGCAGTCTCCGGTGAAGTCGAGGCTCAGCAACGGGAAGGGCGCGGTCAGCGGCTGGTGCGGATGATTGCCGAGGTAGGTGGAGAAGTACTCGAGGGACCGAAACCGGTTGAACCCGCTGACGTCGAACCCGCACGCGGTGGAGACCTGGTTGTGCGCGCGCAGCCGGTCGGAGGTGACCAGCTGCCCCCACAGCCGGCCGCGGGCCGGCACCATTCGGCCGTCCTTCGCGAGCAGCTGCTCACGGGCATGGTCGAGGGTCGGCAGCGCGTCCTCACCGAGCAGCGCGCAGTCGAAGATCTCCGTGATCACCACGTCCGCCGGCGCCGGGAGGTCGACGCCGACCCGCAGTGTCGTGGACTTCCGGTCGATCACGGTGATGCGGTCGGCGTAGCCGTTGGCCTCGATGATCTGCCGGGCCACGTCGGCGATCAGCGGCTCCGCCTCGCAGCTGAACACGTGCGCCGCGCCGGCACGGGCCGCCAGCATCGCCAGCAGCCCGGTGCCGGTCCCGATGTCCAGCACGACGTCGCCGGGGCGGACGGCACGGGCGATCGCGGTCGCGTACGCCGTGTTGCGGTCCTCGTCGTTGAGCATGGCGAAGTGCCACCGCGGCACCAGCTGCCGGATCGCCCGGTTGAACAACCGGCCCGGCGCGTCGTCGTGCCCGGGCGCCAGCTTGTCGGCGAGGGCGAAGTAGTTCGCCGCGGCCGCGTAGTCGGCGCGGCCCATGGCGATCCGGCCGCGGTCCTGGAGCTCCTCGACCGTATAGACCCGTTCGACGTCCGCGTGTCCGGGATGCGTCGACTCCGCTGAGCGTTGCGCTGTCAAGGACCACCTCGTTCACTCATCTGGCGAAGACCAACGTGTGCGCCGCCACCAGGTCGTCCGAAGTGGACTCCGGCACGGGCACGTACGCGATCACCGTGCTGCCGCGCTGCACCACCGACACCGCACGCGCACACAGGCGATCCACCTTGAAGGTGCTGCCGTGCCAGGGGCATCGCAGCCGGTCGGCCCGTACCTCGCCCAGGTGCAGCGGACCGCCCCGGTGCGCGCACCGGCTGGCGATCAGGTGCACCGAACCGTTGGTGGCGAAGGTGAAGTACAGATCCTCGCCCACGAGCACGGTGTTGTGCTCCGGCAAGAAGAGCTCGACGCGCCTGACCCGGCTCATCCGACCGGGCTCACGACGATCGCACTGTCCATATCGGACCGGATACCGTACAGCCTGCCCTTCGGCACCACGACCGCCTCGCCGGCGGCCGGCGTCAGCGGATCGCCGGTCGCCGACCAGTGCAGCTGAGCCTGGCCGCCGAGCACCCGGACCACGCAGTCCGCGCCGGCCACCCGCGTCTCGAACGGTGTCCGCGCGGTCAGTTCGACGGCGTCGGCCGGATCCACCGGGGACGGGTCGGCCTTCACCACGGACGGCGTCCAGCGGAGCTGGGCCAGCACGTCCTGGTCGGCCAGCGCGCCGAGCAGGCGGATCTCCTCCACACCGCGGATCAGGTCCCGCGCGGCCGCCGGGCCGTGCTTGCGGGCCAGCGGCACCAGCAGGTCGTGCACGGCCATCCGGCCGTGGTGCTGGTCGATGTGCGCGTGCTCGTCGCAGTACTTGAGGTCGACGGCGTCGCCGTACACCGAGCGCAGCGTCTTGGCCAGCGCGTCGAAGTACGGCGCGAACGTCGCCTCCAGCAGCGCCATCGCCCCGACGTAGCGGAAGAAGCCGGTGCGGTTGCGGGTCACGGTGTAGAAGTAGTTGTTCACCGCGATGGACGTCGGCAGGTAGAAGAACCAGTAGTGGTGCGCGTCGGTGGCCATACCGGCGCTCGTGCACAGGTCGGTGAACAGCGTGCTGTGCTTGGCGGCGAAGACGCCGTAGCCGAACTCGTCGATGAAGATCTTGAACAGCTCGCTCTGCTCCGGGCCGAAGGCGCCGCCCAGGTTCTGTGACATCGCGGTCGCCTCGGTCAGCCCGTCCAGCGCCATCTGCGCGATGAGCATGCCGGCCGCACGGCGCGCGTCCGGTGCGGCCTCGATCGCCCGCAGCACCGGCCGGTCGGCGTTGACCGTCTCGTCGATGGTGTGCTCCAGATGCGCGACCAGCGCGTCCGACTCCCAGGCCCCCGTGATCTTCACGCTGTCGCCGAGGAAGCCGAGCGCGAAGTGCTCGGCGGTGGGGCGAAGCCGGTCGGCCAGCTGCCGGTTCCTGCTGCTGTAGAAGGCCTCGAAGCCGCGCTCCTGGCCGCGCAGGCCGTCCCGCGGCAGGAAGAGCGCGTCGCTCTCGTAGACGTTCATCAGCAGCCGGTTGGCCATCAGGCTCTCGTCGGAGACGAACTGCTCCTCGGTCAGCGGCCGGGACCAGTCCACGGCGGCCAGCCGGGCGGCGTCCAGCGGCCGGTGGTACGGGTCGCCCGACACGAACGGCGCGGTGTGCGGGCGGTACGGCTCGGACTCGGCGAACTCCGCGACGGTCGCGGCCACGGATTCGCCGTACTGCAACGCTGACACGACCACTGGCCGCCTCCCAGACGCGAACGATGACGCGGATTTCTCGGCCGTCGAGCGGCCGTTGCCCCTGATCGCGACGGTACGTCAGCGGATTCGCCGCGACCAGCGTCGTCACCCGTCCCCCGTTCGCCGCATGTCCCGGGGCCCGGACGGCGTCTGCGCACGTCCGGATCGGCCCGATGGAACGGCGATGGAACGGCCGTCCGCCGAGGTCAACGGTTTGTTGCCCTAAAGGACGAAACCGCTTCCCTTTTGGACATCTGACGCGCCCGGGGCGCGCCGGGTGGAGCGCCGATGTACGGTGTTCGACCGGTTACGGAAAGAATGTGCTTGTCCTGTAACGGGTCTTGACGACCCGACCGGGCACGGCCGAGGATTGCCCTTGCCGTCACGGCCAATTCGGGCGAACACGCGGAGGTGTCGTGTCCGGGAACACTGCGGCCGCGCCGGAACAGGCGTCCACGTGGCGCAACGAATGGCTCCTCGTGCTGTTCACCGGCACGACGAACACCGCGGACGCCGTGATGCGGGTCGCGCTGCCGCTGCTGGCCGTTCGGCTCACGAACTCACCGGCGCTGGTGGCCGGCGTCGCGATCATGCTGACGCTGCCGTGGCTGCTCACCGCCCTGCACGTCGGCGTGTTGGTGGACCGGATGAACCGGCGAACGCTGATGGTGGCGGCCGAGTTCGCCCGGATGGGGTCGATCGCGGTTGCGCTGGGTGCCGCGCTGCTGGACGCGGCCAGCCTGCCGCTGATCTACGCCGTGGCGCTGGTCCTCGGTGTCGCCGAGGTGGTCGCGCAGCTGTCGGCCGTGTCGATCATTCCGTCCGTGGTGCCGAAGAGCCGCTGGCAGTCGCTCAACGCGCGGATCACCGCCATGGAGTACGTCAGCTTCAGCTTCGTCGGGGCCCCGATCGGCGGCTTCCTGGTCGCCGCGGGATTCGCGATCGCCCTCGGCGCCACCGGCGCGGTGTACCTGCTGGGTGCGGTGCTGCTGACCATGCTGGTGGGCAACTTCGCGGTCCCGGCCACGAAGGAGCGCCGGCCGGCCCACGTCGAGATCCGCGAGGGGCTCCAGTTCCTGGTGCGGCACAAGCTGTTGCGCACGATGGCCGGGCTCATCTCGGTGATGGCCGGCTGCTGGGCCGCCTGGTACGCCATCATCCCGGCGTTCGCGGTCGGCGGCCCGCTGGGCCTGACCGTGCAGCAGTACGGCTTCCTGCTGACCAGCCTCGGCGCGGGCGGGGTGCTCGGCACCGTGCTGGTCGGGCCGGTCAACCGCCTGCTCGGCCGGCGGTGGGCGATGTTCGCCGACATCATCGGCACCGTGGTGATGGTCGGCATTCCCGCCGTGGTGCCCGCGGCCCAGTGGAGCGCCTGGCTGGTCGGGCTGGCCGCGTTCGTCGCCGGGGCCGGCGGGACGATGTGGACGGTCAACTCGCGGGTGATCATCCAGTCGCTGGTGCCCAACGAGCTGCTCGGCCGGTTCAACGCGGCGAGCAGGCTGATCTCCTGGGGCATGACACCGGTGGCCGCGGCGGTGGCCGGCGGGCTGGCCCAACTGCTCGGCTTCCGGGTGGCGTTCGGCTTCTTCGCGGCCATCTGCCTGCTGCTCGCCTATCCGTACCTGCGAGTGGTCACCCCGGCGGCGGTGGCGGAAGTTGAACAACCGTCATGACGATCGACCCGGACGGCACTCTCTACACCTGGTTCCGTGATGCCGCACGGCGGTTCCCCGACGCCACGGCGATCGAGGTACGCGAGGATGCGCTGACCTACCACGAGCTGCTCGCCCTCGTGGACCGGTTGGCGGCCAAGCTCGTCGAGGTGACTGGTCGACGGCCGCGCGCGGTGGGCCTGCTGGCCGCACGTAGCCTTCCCGTCTACGCGGGGTACCTGGCGGCGCTGCGGCTCGGCGCGATCGTCGTGCCGCTCAATCCCAGCTTCCCCGCTGACCGCAACCGGTCGATGTGCGCGGCGGCCGGTGTGGATGTCGTGCTGACGGACGACGTGGACGCGCCGCGGGTCATCGACGGTGGCACGCTCACGCTGGATGGTCCGTGGCGCGACCGGCTGCCGGCGGCGTGGGACGTCCGCTACGACGGCAAGAACGACGACGTGGCCTACGTTCTGTTCACCTCCGGTTCCACCGGTACGCCCAAGGGAGTGCCGATCAGGCACAGCAACCTCGCCGGCTACCTGGAGCACTGCATCGATCGGTACGCCGTGACGCCGGGGTGCCGGCTGTCGCAGACGTTCGACCTGACCTTCGACCCGTCCGTGTTCGACATGTTCGTGGCGTGGAGCACCGGCGCGACGCTCGTGGTGCCGCAACCGGCGGACGTGCTGACCCCGGCGCGGTTCGTCGCCGACCGCCGGATCACCCACTGGTACTCCGTGCCGTCGGTGATCTCGCTGGCCCGCCGGCTGCGCGGCCTGCGCCCCGGCAGCATGCCCGACGTCCGCTGGAGCGTCTTCGCGGGCGAGCAGTTGACGCTGGCGCAGGCGCGTGACTGGGCCGTCGCGGCGCCGAACAGCGTGCTGGAGAACGCCTACGGTCCCACCGAGTTGACGGTCACGTGCACGGTGTACCGGTTGCCGGCCGACCACGACGACTGGCCGCGGACCTCGAACGGCACCGTGCCGATAGGCCGTGCGCACGAACGGCTCGACGCCGTCCTGGTGACCGAGGACGGTGTGGCGGGCGAGGACGGCGAGCTGTGTGTCCGTGGCGGCCAGCGGTTCGACGGCTACCTCGATCCCCGCCACGACCAGGATCGCTTTCTGCGCCTCGACGGGCGTTTCGTCGTGGCCGACACGCCGGTTCGGCCCGAGCACTGGTACCGCACCGGCGACCGGGTGCGGGTCGAGGACGGCGAGCTGGTCCACATCGGACGGATCGACGACCAGGTCAAGATCCGGGGCTACCGCATCGAGCTCGGCGAGATCGAATCCGTGCTGCGGGAGCAGCCGGCCGTGCAGGATGTGATCGTGTTGGCACTGCCCGCCGCCGGCGGCGAGATCCACCTGCACGCGTTGTACACCGGCGAGGTCGTGCCCGCTGAGCAGCTGACCGACGCTGTCGCCCGGCGACTGCCGGAGTACATGGTGCCGAGCACGGTCACCGCCGTGGACGCGTTCCCGGTCAACGCCAGCGGCAAGATCGACCGTCGGCGCCTCGCGTCCGAACTGCGCGGACGCGACGGCGCCTGACGGTCGTCACGCGTCGAGCAGGGCCTTGAGCTCGGCGGCGATCCGCTCGGCCGCCTCGGCGCCGAGCAACCCGTAGTGGCCGACGGGCATCCGGACGCGGCGCGGGGCCGGCGAAAGCCGTTGCGCCCATTGGTCGAGCTGGACGTCAAGCAGGTCGGCGCCGATCAGCAGCGCCGGTGCGTGCACGACCCGGTCGGTGGTGAAGTCGGCCACGGCATTGGTGTGCCGGCGATAGGTCTGCCAGCGTTCGACGAGCGTGCTCGCCGGGACCGTTTCCCCGGAGGCGCCGAGGCAGGCCGCGAGCGCCCGCATCGGCAGCTCGACGTCGTCGCCAGAGGTTCGCGGCAGCGAGCCGGACCATTCGACGCCCAACGAGTCGCAGATCGCGGTGGCGAACGCCCCGAGCCGTTCCGCCTCGCGGGCGGCATCCCGTTCGTACCCGACCGGCGGGGCGCCGTCGAGCACCGCGAGTCGCGGCGGATCGGGATATCCGGCGGCCATCTCGAAGCAGATCTGGCTGCCCATCGACCAGCCGCACAACAGATCGGGCCGCGAGCAGACCGCATCCAGGTCGCGGCGGTACCGGGCGGCCATCTCCGGCACGCCGGGCAGTGGATCACGTTCCTGGGACAGGGTGACCCGCCAGTGCGCGGGCAGGGCGGCCAGCAGATGGCGGTAGTCCTGCGCCGCACCGCCGGCCCCGTGCACCAGGTGCACGTGCGGACCGTCACCGTCGCGCAGCACGGCCAGGGTGCTGGTCGGCCGCTCCCGGTCGGTCGAGCCCAGCTGGTCGGCCAGCCGCCGCGGGGTCGGGTCGGCCAGCCACCGGATCACGTCGAGCGAGTGGCCGGACTCGGCCTCGATCACGGCGGCCAGTTGCAGCACCTTCAGCGAACGGCCGCCGACCGCGAAGAAGTCCTCGTCCGGATCGTCCGGCGGCGTGCCGAGCACGTCACCCCACAGGCGGGCGACCTGCCGCCACACCGGCGAGTCGGGCAGGCTCGTCGCCCGCGGCGACTCCGCCCGGTGGTCGACGTGCCCGGCCACGGAACGGGATCTGATCGGCAGGCTCGCCACCGGCGTGCTCGGGTCGGCGGCCAGGACCGTGTCGATGTCGTGCAGCAGCCGCAGCACGGTCTGCCGCTCGTAGCGGCCCGTGTTGTACTCGATCTCGGTGAGAAAGCCGTCCTCGGTCTCCCAGAAGGCGATGGCGATGTCCGACCGGGCGGCGCGGTTGGGCGTGCGGTGCAACCGCAGGCCGACGTCGCCGAGCCGGGCGCCGGTCCCGATGGGGCCCAGGTAGTTCAGCAGCAGCGGCGCATAGTCGTTCAACATGGCCTGCGTCGACTCGGTGAGCGCGCCGAACACCGCCGCGTAGGGCACGCTCTGGTGCGACAGCATCGTCCACATGGCATCACGCGACCGGCCGACGACGTCCGCGATGGTGTCGCCGGTCCCGATCGTCGTACTGGCGATGCAGAGGTTGGCCAGGTAGCCGACGAGTTCCTGGTCGCGGGGCGTCATCCGGTTGGCCAGCACGGCGCCGACCGACACGTCCGGGCCGGCTCCGCCGCGGGCGAGCACGATGTGCAGCGCGGCCAACGCGACCGCGAACGGGGTGGCGAAGGCGGAGGCGCCGAGGGCGGCGAAGCCGGCGTTGGCCTCGTGGCTGAACGCATAGCGCAGGGTGACGCCGGCCGCACCGGTGCCGGCGTACCGGTTGTGGTCGGCCGCGATGGTGGTCGACACCGCACCGTCCAATGTGGACCGCCAGTGGTCCAGTGAAGGCTGCCACTTGCCGGCGTCCCTGGCCTCCTGGGACTCCTTGGCGTAGACGGAGAACGGCACCGGCACCGTGTCGAAGGCCGGGCGGACGCCGCGCTGGGCCGCCTGGTACGCCGACGAGAGGTCCTGCACGAGCAGCTGGATCGCCCAGCCGTCCAGCGCCACGTGGTGCACGGTCAGCACCAGTTCATGCTCGTCGCCGACCCGCACGGTGGTGAGCCGGGCCAGCGGCGCCCGGTCCAACTCGATCGTCTGCTCGTGCACCTCCTCGGCGACCAACCGCAACAGCGTGTCCGTGCCGGCCGAGCCCGGATCGTCCACCTCGACGCGCCGGATCGTGGACTCCACGTGTGGCGCCACCGCCAGCCAGAGCGCGCCGTCCGACTGGACGACGGACGTGCGCAGCGCCTCGTGCCGGTCCACCACGGCCTGCCAGGCAACCGCCAACGCCTCGACGTCGACTGGGCGGTCGCAGGCCAGGCGCCAGGTCAGGTTGTAGACCGACTGGTTCCGGGCCCGCTGGTGCACCCACCACAGCGCCTCCTGCATGGCCGTGGCCGGCACGGTCACCGTGGCGGCATCGAGGTCCACGCTCACCGCTGGCCCGTCGCCGGGGTCATGCCGAACTCGTCGGTCAGCCGCTTGCGGTCGACCTTGCCGACCGTGGTCAGCGGGATCTCGGCGCGGTGGTGGAAACCGCGCGGGCGCATGTACTGCGGCAGTTCCTCCACCATGCCCGCGAGCTCGGCGTCGGGCACCTCGCCACCGGTGTAGAGGGCGTGCAGGTCGATCTCGCCGTCGGGCGCGGTCAGGGTGATCACCACGACCTCCGCGATCGCCGGGTGCTTGCGCAGCGCCGACTCGATCTCCCCCAGCTCGACCCGGTTGCCCCGGATCTTGATCTGGTCGTCGATCCGGCCGAGGTGCACGAGTTCGCCGCCCTCGCGGCGGACCCGGTCGCCGGTGCGGTACCAGTGCTCGGCGGTCAGCGGCTCGGCGCCGTCGTAGACCGACGCCCGTTCGCCGTCGAAGGACACGAAACGGCCGGCGTTCTCGCTCGAGTCCAGATAGCCGGGGAACCGCTGCGGCCCGCGGATGCACAGCTCGCCGTCGTCGCCGGGCCGCAGGTCCGCGTCCAGCAGCACGTATTCCATGCGCGGGTACAGGTCGCCGATCGGGATGGACCGGTTGGACGTCTCCACCCACTCGTCCTGCGCCAGCGGCACCTGGTAGCCGGTCACCGTCACGGTGGTCTCGGTCGGGCCGTAGCAGTTGAAGACGCGGGCCTTCGGCGCCGCGGCCGACCACGCCTGCACCTGCTCCATGGTCAGTGCCTCGCCGCCGAAGAAGCCGCCGAGCAGGTTCGGCATGCTGTTGGGGGGCAGCGCGCGCAGCCGCCGGGCGAACGAGATCAGCGACGGCACCGACATCCAGTGCGTCAACCGCTTGGCGTTGACGAACTTCACCGGGGTGAACACGTCGGTGTGCTGCGCGACGCACAGGGTGGCGCCGGAGCCCCAGCTGCCGAAGATCTCCACGATGGAGCCGTCGAAGGACAGCTCGAAGGTCTGCGAGACCCGGCAGCCGGGCGCCAGGAAGTACCGGGTGATCACGTCGTCCAGGAAGGCGGAGACGTTGGCGTGCGTGGTCGGCACGCCCTTCGGCTTCCCGGTCGTGCCGCTGGTGTAGATGATGTAGGCGACGTCGTCGGTGTCACGTGCCACCCGCGGCGGAATGGTCAGCGCGGGTTCGGTGGCCAGCACCACACCGGTGCGGTCGCCGCGCATGTCCAGGATCGCCGCGTCCGTGGTGACCTGGTACTCCGTCGCGCCGTCGCCGGAGGTGTCGTCGACCACGGTCAGGTCAAGGCCGGCGTCCGCGGTGATGGCCAGATTCCGGCCCGCCGCCGCGGCCGGGTTCAGCGGCACGCAGGCCGCGCCGAGGCGTTGGGCGGCAAGGTAGGCGATGTAGCCGACCAGGCTGCGCGAGGTCAACAGCCCGACCCGGTGGGGCGGCCGGCCGAGTTCGTCGTGCATCAGCGCCGACATGCGCTCGACGGCGGTGCGCAGCTGCGCGTACGTCAAGGCGGTCGTGGTGACTTCCAGCGCCATGTCGTCCGGATGCGCGTCGGCGGAGGCGAGGAACCACCCGTAGAGGGTCTGGCTCGTCATCGTGCTTCCCCTTCGGTAGACGGGAGTCCGTGCGCGACGGCGACCGGGACTCCGTGTTCTGAGTGGCTGTGCCAGACGAGGTTCTGCCATTCGCCGTCGTGCTGGCCGACGCCGACCGGGATCGACCAGGGCCGCCCGGCCAGGCCCGTGCCGGCCGCCTTC
The DNA here is from genome assembly GCF_028622115.1 of Kutzneria chonburiensis. Classification (NCBI taxonomy): domain Bacteria; kingdom Bacillati; phylum Actinomycetota; class Actinomycetes; order Pseudonocardiales; family Pseudonocardiaceae; genus Kutzneria; species Kutzneria chonburiensis. Next base: position 1,790,400 of record NZ_CP097263.1, on the reverse strand, counting down.
ACGCACGCCTCCTGCACAGACCAGATCCGGGCGTACTCGCGCTCGCGGTCCGCGTCCGGCAGCGCGGCAAGCGCCAGACGCGTTTCGGGCGACCCACACCGGCGCAGCCGTCCGGCCGTCACCGGCTGCGGCTGTTGCACATCGATCCCGACGGACACCCCGATCCCGACCGCCGCCGCCACCCAATTCCCGTCGTGGGACATGCTCACCGCGAGATCGGGACGGTCCGGCAGGTAGGGCTGCCCGGACGGGCGTTTCGCGATCCTGGCCGCCGGCTCGTCGGCCACCTCCGCCAACAGCCGCCGCAACAGCGTCAGCACGTCCGGAGTTGGCCGGTTCCGCACGGCCAGATGGATCACCGAGACCGTCCGGCGAACGCGGCGCACAGCGAGTCGATGTCCCGCAGGGCCTCCGGGGTCAGGTCGTCCAGCTCGACGTTCAGCCGGGTCTCGACACGTTCGATGATGTCCACCAGGCGGAAGGAGTTGTAGTTCGGCAGCGCTCGCAGCGTCCGCGCGGCCAGGACGGTCGGCTCGTCGATGTGCAACACCTCCTGCACCGCAAGGAGAACCGCGGCGCGCACGGCGTCCGCCGACGCCGGCACGGCCGGCTCCATCGCCGCCAGCCGGCTGGCGATGGCGACGTCCTCACCCAGGAGCCGACCGAGTTCGTCGAGCACGGTCGCGTGCGGAGTCCTGGCCCTGCGCCGAGCCACATAGGCCTGAGACGCGAGCGTGAGCCAGGCCTGCGCCTGCTCATCCATCGCCGTCGAAGGCCGACCGTGATGAGCCAGCCACGCGGCATGCAGCAGGCGGGATCGGCTCAGCAGCCAGACGTCCAGCACCAGCTGGTCGCTGAGGCCGCGCTGGGCGGCGAGGTAGGCCTCGATCGACGAGACGGCGTCGGCCATGGCGCACGCGTTGGCGGCCAGCGGACTCGGCCGGGCGGTCACCGGTTCCGCCGCGAGAAGCAACGCCGTGGCCGAGGAAACCATCGCGTCGAGCTCGGCGGTCGACAGGCGCCATACGCCCGGTCGACACGATCCCCATGGCGTCTCGTCGTGGTAGGCGTCGACCACACTGTCCGATGTGGACAAGATGAAGGTGTGGTCGGTGTGCTGGCGGCCCGCGTACGGCGTCCAGCCCAGGGTGTACGCGTCGGCGACCACGTACAGCGGGCCGGTGTCCGCAACCAACCGGCGGAGCTGCCCGCCGCCGATCCCGTCCCAGCGTTGCGACACCCGCAGGCCGAGCACATCGTGCGCGGCGGCGAGCCGGTACGGCACCGACGAGACGACCCGTGGCACGCCGTCCGGCCCCGGTTCGGTGTCGAACCGCAGCGTGGAGCCCAGTTCGAGATGGGCACCGGCGCCCGCGTGGCGATCGGCGACGACGGCCAGGTTGGCCTGGACGCAGTCCAACGCGTTCGCGCGCACGGTCTCCAGCAGCGGCGACCACACCCGGTCGTAGGTCTGCGTGTCGTTGTTCACCACATGAACTGCCCGCCGTCCACGATGATCTTCTGCCCGGTCAGGTACGCGCTGCCCGACCCGACCAGGAACTCGAGTGCGTCGGCGACGTCCTCGGGCGTGCCGATGCGCCGCTGCGGGATCTCGGCCAGCGCCGCCGCCCGGCTGTCCGGGTCGTCGAGGTCGAGCCGGGCAACCACCTCGTCGGTCTCGATCAGGCCCGGGATCAGGCAGTTGACCCGCACCCGTGGCGCCAGTTCCAGCGCGAGGCACTTGGTCAGGTGCAGCACGCCCGCCTTGCTCGCGCAGTAGTTGACGCCGTTGCGGCGCGGCCGGATCCCGGTCGTGGCGCCGACGTTCACCACCACCCCTCCGCCGTCGTCGTCGCTGTCGAGCATCGCCGGCACCAGCGCACGGCACAGGTGGAAAACACCGGACAGGTTGGTGTCGACGACTCGACGCCAGTCGTCGAGGGACATCTCCAGGAACGGCCGGTCCACGTTCAACCCGGCGTTGTTGACCAGGACACGCGGGGCGCCGTGCTCGGCCAGCACCGTCTCGGCGGCCCGCGCCACCGCATCCGCGTCGGCGACGTCGACCCGCATCACGTGCAGTCCCAACCGATCGGCGGCAAGGCCGGCGGCCTCGGCGTCCGAGTGGTAGAACGCGACCACGCGGTGACCGAGCTTGACCAGCCGGTCGCTCAACGCCAGCCCGATGCCCCGGGTACCGCCGCTGACCACCGCAAGCGGGCGGGTCATGTCGTTGCCTCCGCCTTCTCATGGCCGAGGAAGTCGCCGATCGCGTCGGTCAGCTGGGGCAGGTTGGCCGGGTCGAACACGGCGTAGTGGTCCGCGTCGAGCGTCCCGCTGCGCAGATCCGGCGCGAGCTCGTGCCAGCGGTGAACCGACTCCGCACGCTCGGCGAAGGTGTCGTCGGGGCACATCAGCAGCAACACCCGGCCCCCGTACTCCCGGGTGGCGGCGTAGTCGGCGAGCGCGGCCATCTGCGCGCGGACCGTACGTTCGACCCTGGCGGAGGTCTGCTCGTCCGGCCGCGGTCCGAGGCCGGACACGACGCTCGCGCGGACCCGCTCGTCGTCCTCGGCGGAGGACTTCCGCGGCAGCGGCGAGCTGTCCACGATCACCAGGTCCGGCCGCAGGCCACGGTCGGCAAGGCGCAGACACACCTCCCAGGCGACCGTGCCACCGAGGGACCAGCCGAACACCAGCGCCGGCGCGAGGCCGCCGAGTGCGTCGACGGCCGAGTCCGCCATCCGGGCGACGGTGTCCTCCGGTGTCTCGTCGGGCAGCAGACCGGCCGCCCGCACGGCGTAGACGCTGTGGGTCCGGCCCAGATGCGAGGCCAGCCGCAGGTACGGCGTCAGCCCGCCGCCCGCGCCGGGCAGCATCACACAGACCGGCCTGTCCTTGCGCCGCACCAGGGTGATCAGCCGGCCGGGCAGCGTGGTCCCGCTCATGCGGCTCCTCCGCGGACCAGGGCGGCCAGGTTGGCCACGGTCGGCGACCGGAAGAAGTCGACCACCTGCACGGCCACCCCGAACCGCTCCTGCACGGTGTTCAGCGCGGTGAAGATGTTCAACGAGTGCGCGCCGTACAACAGCACCGGCCGGTCCCGCTCGACGGTCGGCACGCCGAGCAGCTCCGCCCAGATCCCGGCGAGCTCCCGTTCCAGGTCGTCCGCGTACTCGGCGACCGGCGCGGATTCCCCGGCCTGGCGGTCGATCGACTGTTCCGCCAGGGCGAGCAGCGCCTTGCGGTCGGTCTTGCCGGTGCCGGACGTCGGCACCGACTCGATGTCGAAGACCCGGGTCGGCACCATGTGACCCGGCAGCACCTTCGCCAACCGCGCCTTGACGTTCTCGTGCTCCGGCACGGCATCCGGTTCCGGCAGCAGGAACAGCAGCAGCTCACGGTCGGCGCCGTCACCCCGCACGGCCGCCACCGCCTGCCGCACGCCGTCGATGCCGTTGGCGACGGTCTCCAGCTCGCCCAGTTCCACGCGGTGGCCCCGAATCTTCACCTGCGTGTCGGCGCGGCCGAGGAAGACCAGCACGCCGTGCTCGTCCCGGACGACCTGGTCACCGGTCGTGTAGCAGGTGCCGCCGGGGATGAACGGATCGGGCCCGAAACGCTCGGCCGTACGTTGCGGATCGTTGATGTAGCCGTGCGCCGGCGAGCAGCCGCCCAGCAGCAACTCGCCCGGAACCCCGGGCGGCGCAAGGTGACCGGTGGTGTCGACGACGTGGGCGGTCACGTTCGTCATCGGCAGGCCGATCGGAACGTGGTGCGGCCACGGCGGATCGTCGGCCGCCAGCCGCCACGACGTGACGGCCTGGGCCTCGGTCGGGCCGTAGTGGTTGACCAGCGTGCAGTGCGGGTGATCGTCGAAGAAGGCCCGTACGTCGTCATCGACCAGCAACTGCTCCCCGGACACGCACAGGTACCGCAGCGCTGTCAGGTGAACCTGTTGGGACCGCACGCACTGGGTGAACGGGCGCAGCGCGGCCACCGGCAGATACGCGTGGGTGACGCGGGTGTCCGCGATGCGGCGCACCAGCGCGGGAAAGTCGCGGCGGTCGGCCGGTTCCCGGGACACCACCGTGCCGCCGACCAGCAGCGTGGGCAGGATCTCCTGGAACGACACGTCGAATCCGGCCGGTGCGTACTGCAGGAACCGGCTGTCCCCGTTCATGTCCAGCGCGGCGAGCTGCCAGGCCGTGAGGTTCAGCAGCGTCGGGTGCCCCACCAGCACGCCCTTGGGGCGGCCGGTCGAGCCCGAGGTGAACATGACGTACACACCGGACCCGGGATCCGCTGCCGACGGGACGTCCTGTTCGGACTCCAGTTCGGCCAGCGGCACGGTGACCGCGCCGTCGATGTCCAGCCCGGCGCCGACGATGACGTGGCAACCGGCCTGGTGCACCATGTAGGACAGCCGATCGGCGGGCAGGCCGAGTTCGAGCGGCAGGTACGCCGCACCGCGCCGCAGCGTCGCGAGCATCGCGATCAGGTTCTCGGACAACGGGTCAAGACGCAGGCCGACGACATCGCCAGGGCCGACTCCACGCGCGGCGAGCCCGGCCGCGACGCGGCGGGACGCGGCGGAAAGCTCGGCGAAGGTGAGCCGCCGTCCGGGCTCCTCGACCGCGATCGCGTCCGGCGTGCGGAGGGCGGTGTTGTCGAACCACTCGCTCAGCGTCGGCGTCGGCACCTCGACCGGCAGGCCGTCGTTGCGCAGGCTCTGCCAGACGGGCGCGTCCACGAACAGGTCGGCCAGCCTTCGCGTGCCGTCCGTGGTAGCACGGCTCACGGCCGAGCGCAGCGAGTCCAGCAGGCCGTCCGCGACGGCCGGCGGAATCAGCGCGCGGTCGTACTCCAGTTCCAGCAGCCAGTGCCCCTCGATCGGGGTCACCCCCAGCCAGAGGTCGAACTTCGCGGTGCCGTTGCCCGGTTCGCGCACGCCGATCACCGCGCCGTTGGCCGCGCCCGGGTCGGCCGTGTTCTGCATGGCCAGCATGCAGGAGAACAACGGGTTGCGGTCACTCGGCCGGTCGGGCTGCACCCGCGCCACCAGCTGGCTGAACGGAACGTCCACGGCCGCGCGGCAGAAGTCCACCGCCTCACGGACGGTCTTGCCGAGGTGCTCGTCGACCGTGCGCGTCCAGTCCACGTCCACCGTGACCGGCAGCGTGTTGACGAAGAATCCACACAGGTCGAACGCCCCGACGGTGCGCCGCGCGGCGAACGGGCTGCCGACCAGCACCGAGGTGACACCCCCGTGACGGGCCAGCACCGCGCCGTAGAGACCGGTGAAGAAGACGAAAGGTGAGATACCCAGACGCTGGCAGGCGGCCTGGATCCGCTCGGTCTGGATTTCGTCGGTGGTGTAGGAGATCCGCGTGCCGGAGAAGTCCGTCCGGTCGGGCCGGTCGGGCCGCGGGTAGAGCACCAGCGGCGGCACTTCCCGCAGCCGCAGCGCCCAGGCGTCCGCCTTGACCGCGGTCTTCTCGGCGACGGCCGACCGTTCCTGGGCGCGGATCTCCTTGAGGAAAGCGGTCTCCCGGTTCTGCCGCGGGGTTTCCACGTCGTCGTCGAACGTGCCGGTGAGCAGCCGGTCCAGGTCACGCACGATCGGACCCATCGACACGCCGTCGCCGACAAGGTGGTGCCCGCACAGGATGATCGACGCGGCGCTGCCGTCCTCCGCACACGCGAACCCGAACCGGTACAACGGTCCCACGGTCACGTCGAACGGCACGCGCCCGATGTCGTGGCCCAGAGCCGTCAACGCCGCCGCGTAGTCGGCCGGCGCCGCGGAGACCACGGTGAGCGGCAGGCTCCCGGTGTCGGGCGGCGGCAGCAGTGTCGCGTGCATCTCCGGCTTCAGGCCGAACACCTGTCGCAGCGCGGGCTGGACGGTGACCAGGGTGATCAGCGCCCGCGTCACGGTGTCCCGCAACGGAGCCGCACACCGCCCCGGGTCAAGGTCGAACTGCATGACCTGGTTGTAGATCTGCCTGGTCGGCACCAGGCTGTCGACCACGAGCAGCCCCTTCTGGGACTCGGTGATCGGCAGCGTTTCCGGCTCTGTCACGGGCAACGCCGTCATCGCTGCTCCCCGCCGCGGCGAGCTCGCGCAGCCACACCTTCAACTCGCCGACGGTGTGCAGCTCGACCAGCCGCGTCGCGTCGATCTCGGCGTCGTCGTCGGCCGCGACGTCGACCGCGAGGCGCAGCAGCGACAGCGACTCCAGGCCGGCGTCCAGCAGCGGTGTGTCGTCGTCGAAGGAGGCCGTGGCGTACTTGGCGATCGTCGAGTCCAGGTCCAGTTGTGCCGTCATCGCCGGTTCCCCGCCTCCTCGTGGGTACTGTTCACCGCTGGAAGAATCGCCAGCCGCGATGTACCGCCGATGTTGCGTCGATGTGCCACCGGGTCAGGCGGAGTAGCCCAGCAGCGTCCGGCGCAGTTCGTCCACGACCTTGTGCAGCGTGTCGGTGTCGTCCCGGTCGGCCAGCGCCCGCAGCGAGCTCAACTCCCGGCGGTACCAGGCCAGCCTGGCGCCCGGCGGCTTGGCCAGCTGCTCGCGCACGAGCTGCACGAGGCGGTTGATCACCCGGTGCACCGCGGCGTTCGTGTCGACGTCCGGATCGTGTCGTTCGCGGGCGAACAGCCGCACCAGGTCGGGCAGCCGGTAGCGCTCGATGGAAATGGTCTCGATCAGGCCGACGTCGACCAGCCGCTCGGCCACCGGCTGGGCGGTGTGCTCGGGGAGGTCCAGCAGGGCGGCGACGGTGCCCGAATCCACCACCGGCAGATCGAGCGCACCGAGTAGTTGCAGGGCCACGCGCGGTCGCGGATCGGGATCCCGTTCGAGCAGACGCACGCTCGTGAGCAGTCTTTCGCGCACGCTGTGTTCCCCGTACGAGAGCAGGTCAAGTCTTCGCCGCGGATCGCCGAGCCGCGTGGCGAACTCCGCCATCGTCCACTCCGGACGGGTGGCCAGCCGGGCCGCGGCGATCCGCAGGGCGAGCGGGAGCCGCTCGCAGAGCTGGACCACCGTGGCCGTCGCGGTCGGATCGGCGTCCACCCGTTCGTCGCCGAGCAGTCGGCGCAGCAGCAGGACCGACGCGCTCTGGGACAGCCGGCCCAGTCGGGCCTGCCGGTGGGTGCCGAGCGCACCGACGGCGGCGCGGCCGGTCATCAGCACCGCACAGCCGGGCGGCGGGGAAAGCAGCGGACGCACCTGGTCGGCGTCGACCACATCGTCGAGTACGACGAGTGCTCGGCGCCGCGCCACCACCTCCGGCCAGCGCGCAAGGGTGCCCTCCTCGGCGGTGACGCCGAGCGCACGGTGTAGCGCCGTGTTCACTTCCTGTGCTGTCAACGGATTCGATGACCGCAGGTCCAACCACACCTGCCCGTCGGGGAAGTGCGCCTCGACGGCACGGGCCGCTCGCCGTGCGAGAGTGCTCTTCCCGGTGCCGGCCGGACCGTACACCGCGCACGCGCCGCCGTCGACCAGCCACGAGACCGTCGTGGACAACTCGGCTTCCCCGCCGACCACGATGTCGGTGTCCGAATCGGCCGGTGGCAGCTGTGGCGTCCTGGCCACCTGGACCGGCGCGGCCGCCGCGGGTTCGGCCACCGGCACGGACAGCTGCGGGTCCTCGCGCAGGATCTGTTGCTGCAACTCGCGAAGCGGCTTGCTCGGCTCGATTCCCAGCTCGTTGACCAGCAACCGGCGCAGGTCGTGGTAGGCGCCGAGCGCCTCCGCCTGCTGTCCGCATCGGTACAGAGTGACCATCAGATGGGCGTGCAGCCGTTCCCGCAACGGAAACTGCGACACCAGCTGTTTGAGCTCGGGCAACAGCGGCTCGTGCCGGCCGAGCTCGATCTCCGCGCCGATGCGCGCCTCCAGCACGGCGAGGCGTGACTCGTCCAGCCGGGCCGCCTCGGCCATCACCCACGGGGTGGGCGCCACGTCCGCCAGCGGCGCGCCGCGCCACAGGTCGAGCGCCGCCGTGAACGACGCGGTGGCCGCGGCGGGATTGTGCGCCGCCAGGCTTTTCCGGCCCGCGGCCACCAGTCGTTCGTAGTCGTGCACGTCCAGCGCGCCGGTGGGCAGCCTGAGCAGGTAGCCGGGCGGCCGGGTGACCAACACGTCTCCGTTGCCCAGCGCGCGCCGTAGCCGCCACACGTATCCCGCGAGCAACCCGCTTGCGCTGTCGGGAACCTCGTCCGGCCACAGCTCCGCGACCAGTCGCTCGGCCGGCACCATCTGGTTGGCGTTGAGCAGCAACGCGGCCAGCAGCGCGCGCTGTTTGGGCGCGCCGACGGCCGACCAGCGCTGTCCGTCGAAGAACTCCAGCGTGCCGAGGACCCGGAATCGGGTCGGCGCGGCGCGCAGGGACGAACTCGGTGGCATTGGTTCTCCCCCAGGTCGGTAGGACACAATGCGGACGCCGCGGCGCGGTTGTTGCCCGCGCAACGTGACGCCGGCCCATCGTGCTACGGGACGTTCCCGATTGGGGAGCCGGGACTTGTGGCGCGTACTCCGAACGGTCTGCCGTGTCACTCGGGTGAAGCAATGGTCGGTTGCGGTTGGCGACCGCGCGGGGGCGGGCTGTGATCGTCGGCGGCAACAACGGCGGCGTATCGGGAGCACATCGCCGGTACATCGGCGGCGACGACGATCTGCCGTGCCGGCCCTTGCCGCACACGTCATGCGAAGCAGGAGAACCGATGCTGACCAATACCCCGGCCGACCCCTCGCCCGCGACCGGCACGCGCGCCGGCTCGCCCGCCGGGTCGGGCGACCGCGTGGTGCTCAAGATCGGCACGTCGTCCTTGGTCACGGACGGACGGCTGGACCCGGCCAAGCTCGACCGCCTGTGCGACACCGTCCACAGAGGAGTGATCGCCGGCCTGTCCCCCGTGCTGGTCACGTCCGGGGCGATCGCGATCGGCCGCACCCGGCACCCCGCCCTCGCCGCGGCGGGCACGGTGGTGCAGCAGGTCGCCGCCGCGCTCGGCCAGTCCCGGCTGTACTCCGCGATCCAGGCCGCCTTCGCCGACCGCGGCCTGCAGACCGGCCAACTCCTGCTCACGCCGTACGAACTGGTCGAGGCCCACCGCGGCGGCGTCCGGCACACCCTGGAGACCATGCTGACGCTGGGCATGATCCCGGTGGTCAACGAGAACGACGCGCTCGGTGTGCGCAACAACGACGTGCTCGCCGCGCTGCTCAGCGGCTTCCTCCAGGCCGACCTGCTGCTGTTGCTGACGGACGTGCCCGGCCTCTACGACCGGGACCCGACCCGGTCCGACGACGCCCGGCCCATCGGCGACGTCGTCGCCCTGACCCCGGAGCTGGAGCGGCTGGCCGGCGGATCGGCCGGTGGCGGCGGCACGGGCGGCATGCGGATGAAGCTCGGCGCGTGCTGGATCGCGACGTTCTCCGGCGTGCGCACGGTCATCGCGGACACCACCGATCCCGACGTGCTCGTCGCGGCGCACAGCGCCGACCCGGTGGGCACCGCCTTCCGGCCGCGGGCCGTGACCGGCGCGACCCCGGGGATCGGCACGCTGTGGCGGGCCTTCCGTACCCCACCGCGAGGGTCGGTCCGCTGCGCGCCGGCCGGCCTCTCCGCCGTCGAACGCGGTGAAACCCTGCGCCACCAGCACATCGTGGAGTCGCACCAGACCTTCGACAACGGAGACGTCGTCGACATCTGTGCCCCCGACGGCCGTCCGGTGGCGCGCGGCGAGGTTCGCTGCGCCGGACCGTGCACGGCCGACCCCGCCTCACCCTCGTCGCCGCCGGCGACTACGTGCGGATCGTGGAGGAACAGCCATGTCTGTGATCGAAGTCTGCCGCGCCGCGGCCGAGGCGTGGGCCACGGTCAAGTGCCTGCCGACCGCCGAGAAGAACGCGGTGCTGCTGGACATGGCGGCGGCGATCGAGGAACACCGCCCGTCGATCATCGAGGCCAACACGGTCGACGTGGCGGCGGCGCGGGCGGCCGGCGTCTCCGCCACCCTGGTCGACCGGCTGACGTTGACCGACCGCCGGATGGCCGGGCTGGCCAAGGCCATCCGGACCATCGCCGACCTGGCCGACCCGGTCGGCGAGGTGGTCGCCGGCTGGACCCGGCCGAACGGCCTGCTGATCGAGCGCGTCCGCGAACCGCTCGGCGTGGTCGCGGTGATCTACGAGGCGAGGCCCAACGTCACCGCCGAAGTGGCCGCGCTGTGCCTGAAGTCGGGCAACTGCGCGGTGTTGCGGGGATCGTCGATGGCCGCGGCGACCAACTCCGCGATCATGGCCGCGCTGGCCGACGCGATCGCCCGGCACGAGGCGGTGCCGGGCGCGGCGGTCCAGCTGATCGCCGACCCGTCCCGCGACGCCGCGCTGGAGCTCATGCGGGCCAAGGGGTATGTCGACCTGCTGGTGCCGCGCGGCGGCCCGGAGTTGATCGACACTGTCGAGCGCAACGCCACCGTGCCGACGGTGATCGACGGCGCCGGCAACTGCCACGTCTACATCGACGGCTCGGCGGACCGGGCCGTCGCCACCGCGGTCACGGTCAACGCCAAGACCTCCCGGCCCAGCGTGTGCAACGCGATGGAGACCCTGCTCGTGCACGAGGATCTCGCCCGCGACTGGCTGCCCGACGTGCTCGACGAGCTGGCCGCCGCGGGCGTGGAGATCCGGGGCTGCCCGACCGTGTGCGAGGTCTGGCCGAAGGCGGTGCGGGCGAGCGAGCAGGACTGGGGCACCGAGTACCTGGATCTCGTGCTCGCCGTGCGCGTGGTGCCGGGCCTCGACGAGGCGATCGCCCACATCGACCGCTGGGGCACCGCCAACGCGGAGGCGATCGTCGCGCGGGACATCGACGTGGCCCGGGCGTTCGTCACGCGGGTGGACTCCGGCAGCGTGTTCGTGAACACCTCCACCCGCTACTCCGACGGCGGCGAGTTCGGCTACGGCGTGGAGATCGGCGTGTCCACGCAGAAACTGCACGTGCGCGGCCCGATGGGGCTGGCGGCGCTGACCACCGTGAAGAACATCGTCTGGGGCAGCGGCCAGACCCGGGTCGTGTGAGGAGAAGCATGTCAGCCACCCACCCGGCGTCCCTGATGAGCGCCGTGGACCAGGCACTGTCCATCAAGTACAACAACCTCGTCTACGAGCTGCGCGACTCCGGCCACGACATCATCACGCTGTCGCTCGGCGAGGCGTTCTTCGACCTGCCGCTGCCCCGGTTCGACGACCTGTCCGGCGTGGGGCTGCACCACTACTCGCACTCGCGGGGCCTGCCGCAGCTGCGCCAGCGGCTGGCCAAGTACTACCAGGACGAGTTCCAGGTGCCGGTCGACCCGGAGCAGGAGATCATCGTCACCGCCGGTTCCAAGGCGGCGATCTACATGATGCTGCTGGCGGTGCTGGAACCCGGTGACGAAGTGATCATCCCGGAGCCGTTCTGGCTGAGCTATCCCGAACAGGTCCGGCTCTGTCGCGGCGTCCCGGTCATGGTGCCGCAGGACGTGAGCGTGTTCGACCTCGGCCGCTACGTGACGCCGCGAACCCGGGCGATCGTGATCAACAATCCGAACAACCCCTCCGGCCGCGTGCACACCGTCGCCGAGCTGGCCCACGTCCACGACCTGGCCGAGGCGCACGGCCTGCTGGTCATCGCCGACGAGGCGTACAACGAGTTCGTCCCGCCGGGCACGTCGTTCCGGGCCTGCGGCGCGTTCGACCCGGACAAGCACCACACGGTCACGGTCAACTCGATGTCCAAGAACTACGGCATCTCCGGCTGGCGCATCGGCTACGTCATCGCGCACCGGCGGCTGGTCGACGAGGTCCTCAAGATCAACCAGCACCTGATCACGTGCGCGCCGACCATCCTGTCCTGCTACCTGGCCGAGCACTTCGACGACATCCTGGAGATCACCCGGCCCCAGATCCGCCGGGTCGTGGCCCTGCGCAACGAGGTCGCGGGCCAGCTGGCCGACGCGGGCATGACCGTCGTGCCGGGCTCGGCGTCGTTCTACCTGTTCGCCTCGCTCGGCGACTCGGTGCTGGACTCGACCGCGTTCTGCACCCGGCTGCTGCGGGAGGGCGGGGTCAGCGTGGTGCCCGGCATCGCGTACGGCAGGTCGTGCGACCGGCACATCCGGATCTCGGTCGGCGCCGAGCCGGTGGACCGGGTGGCCAGAGGCATCACGGCGATCCGGGACCTGATCGACGCCACGAGCGCGTGATGACGGTCGACCTGTCGGCGGATGTCGGCGAGGGGTTCGGCGCCTACCGCGCGGCCGACGACGCGGCCCTGCTCCGGGTCGTGTCGTCGGCCAACATCGCCTGCGGGTTCCACGCCGGCGATCCGGGCATCATGCACACCACCGTCGCCGAGTGCGTACGGCTCGGCGTCGGCGTCGGCGCCCACCCGGGTCTACCGGACCGCGAGGGCTTCGGCCGCCGCACCATGGCGCTCAGCCGGCACGAGGTCTACACCTACGTGCTGTGCCAACTCGGCGCCTTGGATGCGTTCGCCCGGGTGCACGGCACCCGAATCCGCCATGTCACGCCGCACGGGCAACTCGGCAATGTCGCGGTGTCCGATGTGGACTGGGCCGAGGCGATCGTCGATGCCGTGCGCGACTTCGACGCCTCGCTGGCCGTTGTCGCGCTGGAAGGCGCGTTGACGAAGGCGGCCCGCAGCGCCGGCCTGCCCGTGGCCGTGCTGGGCATCGCGGATCGGGCTTACCGCGAGGACGGCTCACTCGTCGCCCGCTCGTCCCCGGGGGCCGTGATCACCGCAGAACGAGAGGTGACGGAACGGGTGGTCCGCATGGCGACCGACGGCGTGGTGCGGGCGATCACGGGCCGGGACATCGCGCTGCGGCCGGACACCGTGCTCCTGCACGGGGACACTCCCGGCTCCGTCGATCTGGCGCGAGCCGTCCGTGCCGCCCTGACGTCGGCCGGCGTCGGCATCGAACCCCTGGCCGCCCGACTGTGATCACCCTGGACACCGTGCCGTACGGCGATTCGGCGGTGCTCGTCACCGCGACCGGTGGCACCGCCGAGGAACGGTGGTCTGCCGTGCAACGCCTCGCCGACGTCATCGAAGCCGACCAGGTCACTGGAGTCCGCGACCTCGTGGCGACCTACGACAGCGTGTTGGTGGAGTTCGACTGCACCCTCACGACCCACGACGAGGTGGCGTCGACGTGCCGCGCCGCTTCAGGCCGCCCGGTCCGGTCCACGACCCCGCCGACGACGTGGCGAGTCCCGGTGGTTTACGGCGGCGAGCACGGCCCGGACCTGCCGGACGTGGCGGTCCAGTTGGGACTGTCCCCCGAGGCGGTGGTCGGCCTGCACGTGGAGACTTCTTGGGTGGTTCGCTTCACCGGCTCACCCGTTGGCGCGCCCATGATGGACGGGTCCCGTCTGCCCGGGCCGATCAGCCGCTGTCCGAGTCCTCGCACCCGCGTCCCGACCGGATCGGTGGCGGTGTCCGGCCGTCAGTGCGTGATCTATCCCGTGTCGTCACCGGGAGGCTGGCGGCTGATCGGCCGTACCCCGGCGCACCTGTCGCCGCGCCCGGGCGATGTCGTCAGATTCGAGCCCATCACCCGTTGGCCCACCGGTGTTTGAGGTTCTCGCCGCCGGGATCGCCTGCGTCACCGACCTCGGCCGGCCGGGACTGTCCAGGAAGGGCATCGCGGTCAACGGCGCCGCCGACCAGTTCTCCGCCACCGCCGCCAACATCCTGGTGGGCAATCCGGAGTCCGCCCCACTGGTCGAGATCACCGCGTCGGCCCTCACGGTCGGCTTCGCCCGCGCCGCGCTGGTTGCCGTCACCGGAGCACCCGCCACCGTTGCCTGCGACGGACAACTCCAGCGCACCTGGCAACCCATCTGCGTGCCCGCCGGCGCTACTCTGTCCATATCGGACGTCCATAGTGGACTCCGGTGCTATCTGGCCGTGTGCGGCACGCTCCAGGTTTCCCTGACGCACGGCAGTTGCGCGCCGGACACCCTCCTCGGCGTCGGCACCTGGCTGCGCGCGGGCAGCCGCGTCCCCTTCGACACCGACTACGTTCCGTTCGACCATCCCGTCTTCCGCCACCCGCTGTTCCGACTGTCGGTGCCCGTACCCCGATTCGGCAGCCCGTGGACCATCTCCGTCACCGACGGCCCCGACCTCCTGCACTTCGGCCGCCTGGAGGAAAGCCTGTTCGCGGCGCCGTACCTCGTCACCCCCGACAGCAATCACATCGGCCTTCGCCTGCGGGGTCCGGCGCCGGTCCGCACGGACGGCGGCGAGATCCTTTCCCGTGGCGTTCCCGTCGGCGCGATCGAGGTCACCCCGGCCGGTGAGTTGCTTGTCCTGCAACGCGGCCGCCCGGTCACCGCCGGCTACCCGGTGGCCGCCGTCGCCACCAGCGTCGCCCGGTCCGCCCTCGGCCAGGCCGCTCCCGGCGACGTCCTCCGTTTCCGCCGCCGGTCCCTCTCCGACGCCGTCGCCACCTGCCGCGCCCAACGCCATTCCCTCGACACCCTGGCCACCCGGGTGTGCACCGTCCTGACCCGGGTCGGCATCCACCCCGGCGTCAATGCTTCGGGCACGCCCGGTCGACCGAACGGCGGTACCGGGTCGCGGAGTCACGGGCGAAATTTAGCGAGCTAGGGGAAATCAGCAAACGGGGGCATAACCGGGGGGATTCACGCGACCGGAACGCGGCAAAAGGGATGGATTGCCGCCGGTTCCAGCGTGTCCTTCTGTCCATGCCGTGTGCCGTGCGTCTTGAACGCATGCAATAGCGTCATGAATCGGAAGGGAAACGATTCACCATGATGAGCACCACACGGGCGAGACGCCTGCTGCTCGTGGCCCCGCTGGCGGCGGCCTGCCTGGTCGGCGCGCCGGCCGCGGCCATCGCCAAGCCCAGCGGCTTCGACCCGGCCGTGATCGCCCAGTTCCAGGCCGAGGCGCCGCTGGACGCCGTGGCCAACGCCGTCGGCGAGCAGGGGCGGGGCGCGTTCGCCGACACCTACAGCAACCTATACGTGGACACCGACCACCACCGGGTCACCGTCTACGCGACCGACGCGGGCCGGGCGGCGAAGCTGCTGGCCGCGGCCAAGAGGGCGCACCCGGACATCGACCTGGCGCTGGCCACCGTCGTGCACGCGGACTACACCAAGGTCGCGTTGGACGCCGGTATCGCCAAGATCATGGCCGGCAACGACGGCGTCAAGGCCGCCGACCTGACGGTCTACAGCGCGGCGGCCGCGCCCGACGGCTCCGGCATCCAGGTCACCGCCAAGCAGAGCGCCACGTCGCCCTCGTTCCGGTCCGCGCTGTCGGCGAGCGCGGGCGGCGGCATCCCGGTCACCGTCACGGCCGGCAAGCCGATCACGCCGCGCTCGTGGCGGTGGAACGACACCAAGCCGTTCATCGGCGGCGACGTCCTGGTCGGCAACGACCACAAGTCCGGCTATCTGGCCCAGTGCACCTCCGGCCTGGCCACCGAGAAGGGCGGCCACGACTATCTGCTCACCGCCGCCCACTGCTTCCCCAACGGTGCGCACGTCTACGGCGAGGGCGACGCCGTCGGCCATTTCAACTACACGTTCGGCAATTCGATCGGCACCGTCACCTCGCTCAACGCCCATTGGGATGCCGAGGTGATCGACACCGGCTCGTCGGGTGGCGCCGGATCCAATTCGGACGAAGCCGACACGCCCACCGGAAAGTGGTACGTGGTCAATTCGTCGGCCTATTCCTACAACGGTCAGACCGTGTGCCAGGACGGTGCCCGCTCCTATTACAACGGCCACGGCGTGCCCTGTGGCACCAAGGTCGACAACCAGGACGTCACCTACACCGAGTCATGGGACGACGGCAGCACGCACTCCGTGCGCGGCGTCCACGGGACGGCGAGCTACTCGTCGACCGACGGCGACTCCGGCGCCCTGGTGTTCACCGTCACCAGCTCGACCGCGCGGCAGGCCCGCGGCATGGTGTCGGCCGGCAACAGCGACTCCGACACGTACTGGACGGAGTCGCCGGACATCCTCGGCGCCTTCGGCATGACGCTGAACCCGCACGTCTGAGGCAAACCCGCACTGCCGCCGCCGAACTTCCGTTCGGCGGCGGTCGCGCGTCCCCCTGCGGTGATGCCGCCGCCTTCCGTCTCCGGTTGGCGGCGGGCCACGAGTTCTTCGCGCTGGCCGGTGGGCCGAGCCTGAGCGTGGTCGGCCGGTGGCCATCCGTTACGCATTCCGTTGGCATCGAATGGGAATTGACAGGTTCGCCGGGTGCTTTGTCCGTACTGAGGCCGGTCTCAGCGCGTGCCTTTGCCTGCCGTGCCGAGCCGTGTCAACCTCGCTGGCATGCCGGTGTCCGGCACGCACCCCGCAGGGACGAGGAACCCATGATCGAAGTCGTCGGTGTCACGAAGCGGTACGGCGACCGGGTCGCCGTGGACGATGCGACCTTCACCGTCCGTCCCGGCCTGGTCACCGGTTTCCTCGGCCCGAACGGGGCCGGCAAGTCCACCACCATGCGGATGATCCTCGGCCTGGACGCTCCCACGGCCGGCGAGGTGCGGGTCAACGGCAAGCGGTACGCCGACCATGCTGCGCCGCTGCGTGAAGTCGGCGCGCTGCTGGAGGCCAAAGCCGTCCACACCGGACGGTCGGCGTACAACCATCTGCTCGCTTTGGCGTTGACGCACGGTATTCCTCGTCGACGCGTCGATGAGGTCATCGACCTGGTCGGTCTGCGCGAGGTGGCCCGCAAGCGGGTCGGCGGCTTCTCCCTCGGCATGGGTCAGCGCCTCGGCGTCGCCGCGGCGCTGCTGGGCGATCCGCACACGCTGGTGCTCGACGAACCGGTCAACGGCCTTGACCCCGAAGGCGTGCGGTGGATCCGGCAGCTGCTGCGGGCGCTGGTCGCCGACGGTCGCACGGTGTTCCTGTCCTCGCACCTGATGAGCGAGATGGAGCTGACCGCCGACCACCTGGTGATCATCGGCAAGGGCCGGGTGATCGCCGACACCTCGATGGCCGACTTCACCGCCCGCTTCTCCCGCAAGGTCGTGCGCGTCCGTGCTCAGGAAGCGGGCACACTGCGGGATCTGCTCGTCGGGCCCGAGGTGAGCGTGACCGCGCCAGAGACCGGCCTGCTCGAGGTGCACGGGCTGACCAGCGGTGAGATCGGCCAGATCGCCTGCCGCAACGCGATCCCGCTGGACGAGCTGACGCCGGTCGTCGCGTCGCTGGAAGAGGCGTTCATGGACCTCACCCAGGACGCCGTCGAATTCTCCGTCCACCCGGACGTGCTCACCGAAAGGACCGCGTCATGACCGCGACGCTCCCCGAGGCCCAGCGGTCGTCGGCGCCGCAGCCGCTGCCGGACGACATCCGCGTCACCCAGTGGCGCGTCATGCGCTCGGAGTGGCACAAGTTCTGGTCGCTGCGCTCGTCCTACTTCACCCTGGCCGCGACGCTGATCGCGATGATCGGCTTCGGCGGCCTGTTCGCCGCTGTCACGGCCAACCGCTGGACGCACATGCGGCCGATCGAGCAGGCGCATTTCGACCCGACGGCGGTGAGCCTGCGCGGCTTCTACCTCGCCCAGCTGGTCGTCGGCGTCCTGGGCGTGCTGATCGTCACCGGCGAGTACAGCACCGGCATGATCCGCTCCAGCCTCGGCGCCGCGCCCCGGCGGCTGCCCGTCCTCATCGGCAAGGCCGTCGTCTTCGCGGTGATCACGCTGGGGGTGACCGTCGCGACCGCGTTCGTGGCGTTCTTCCTCGGCCAGTACTTGCTGAGCTCACAACACATCGAGACCACCATCGGCGCCGACGGCGTGGCGCGGGCCGTCGTGGGCACGGCCCTGTACCTGACGGTCGTCGGGCTGATGGGCGTCGGTCTTGGGTTCGTCGTGCGCAGCACTGCCGGCGCCATCGCCAGCCTGTTCGGCATCCTGCTGGTGCTGCCGGTGCTCGGCGAGGCCCTGCCCACCGACTGGGCCACCAACATCAACCCCTACCTGCCCAGCAACGCCGGGCAGCAACTGATGGTCGTGCACCCCGACCCGGCGGCTCTGCTCGGACCGTGGCCTGGATTCGGCGTCTTCTGCGGCTACGCGGCCGTCGCGTTGGTCGCCGGCGCGGTGCTGCTGCGTCGCCGCGACGCCTGACGTCATGTGACCGGCGCCGGTGATATCGCCACCATGGCGCGCCGCGTTCTGAAGCCCCCACTCGCGGTGACGCTTGTGGTCGTCGTCGTGGTCGCTGGTTACGTCGGCTATGTGGCGATCAGGTCGGCCCAGCAGGTCACGTTGCCCGCGCCCACCGGCCCTGGGCGGCCCGGTCGGCTTGGCGGAGACCGGCTTCGACCACGTGCACAGCCATGCGTTCGCCGATGTTCCCGTGGCGGCCGGCCGGTTTCCCGTTGTCGTGCTCGAACCCGGTCTCGGTTTCGCCGCACCGCAGTACACCACGCTGGCGGAGAACCTGGCCAGCAAAGGCTTTGTGGTTGCCGGAGTCACCCCGACCTACAGCGCGAACCTCACCGTCCTCAATGGACGAAGGTGTCCACCACCGATGCCGGGGACCCGAAGAGCTTCGACGCATCCGACTTCCACGCCGGCCAGGCCCAGGCAGACGGCGACCGGCTGGTCGCCGTCTGCGCCGCCGACGCCCGGTTCGCCGCCGCCCACCTCGCGACCTTGGACGCCACCGACCAGTTCGTCGACCACGGGACCCGCGGTCGACCCGAACCCCTGCTGAACTCACGCCAGTCGCCGGCGCAGTGTTAGCGATAACAGCACCTCCGGTCAATGGCCGAGAGGTAACGAGTCGGTAGCGGCAACCGGTCGGAACCGCCGCGGTAACGGGTCGGCAACAAAGGCCCCCGCGATCATTGTCGGGGCCCCGAGCTGCACCTACCGTCGGCGACGGGCGCGTGGCGGCGGTCACAGGCACTGGCCTGACCGTCGTGGAAGTCGATCCTTCGCCAACTCGGGAGTCCCACTGTGCACAGGCCTCGGTTGATCGCCACAATGTTGGCGCTAACACTCTTAGGGACTGGATCGACGGCCGCCGGCGTCTGGTCCGCGTCGGCGGCTGACGGGTCCGGTCCGACGCTCACCGCCGACGTCAGCCGCTCGACCACCGGCGTCAACAAGACCCAGTTCGGCGACATCGTCGAGGACATCAACCACTCCGTCGAGGGCGGCCTCGACGCGAACCTGGTGCGCAACAGCACCATGAAGGAGAACGGCGTCTCCTCCTGGTCGGCTGTCACGTCCGGCGGCGGGGCCGGCACGATCGCCCTGGACACCACCCGGCCGTTGAACTCGGCCAACGGCAACGCCCTCAAGCTGTCCATCACCGCCAACGCCCGCGGCCAGCGCGTCGGCGTGGCCAACAGCGGCTTCTACGGCATCGGCCTGGCGCCGTCGACCAGATACACCACCACCTTCTTCGCCCGGTCCGACGGCCCGTTCCGCGGCGGCCTCACTGTCGACCTGGAGAGCGACACCGGCACGGTGTACGCCAAGGCGCCCGTCCACTCGGTCAACTCGACGTGGACGAAGTACAGCCTCACCATGACCACGGCGGCGAACACGCCGGTGTCCACGGCCAACCGGTTCGTCATCTCCGCCGACGGTGTCGGCGCGGGTTCCTCGCTGTACTTCGACGTCGTGACCTGCCAGCCGCCGACCTACCACGACACCGGCCTGCGCAAGGACCTGATGGACAAGCTCGCGGCGACCAGGCCCGGGTTCTTCCGCATCCCCGGCGGCAACTACCTCGAGGGCAACACGCTGTCGACCCGCTTCGACTGGAAGACCACGATCGGCCCCATCGAGAACCGCCCCGGCCACCAGAACGACGCGTGGGGCTACTGGTCGACCGACCAGGCCGGCATCAAGTCCTATCTGGACATGGCCGAGCAGACCGGGTCGCAGCCGCTGCTGGCGGTGTTCGCCGGCTACACCCTCGACCACACCGTGGTGCCGCGGGACCAGCTGGCGCCGTACGTGCAGGACGCGCTCGACGAGATCCAGTACGCCATCGGCAGCCCGCACACCACGTGGGGCGCCAAGCGCGCCGCCGACGGACACCCCGCGCCGTACGACGTGCGCTACGTGGAGATCGGCAACGAGGACTGGTTCGACGGGACCGGCAGCTACAACAGCTACCGCTTCCCGATGTTCCACGACGCCATCAAGGCCGCCTACCCGCAGCTGCAACTCGTCGCCTCGGCAAGCGTCTCCAGCCGGTCGGTCGACGTGATCGACGACCACTACTACAGCGGCGACACGTCGTACTTCACCAACGCCGCGCACACCTACGACGGCACCTCGCGCAACGGCCCCAAGCACCTGGTCGGCGAGTACGCCACCACCAACGGCAGCAACGACAATCCGACCGGCACGCTGGCCGGCGCGATCAGCGAGGCCGCGTTCATGACCGGCATGGTCCGCAACGCCGACGTGGTGGTCGGCGCGTCCTACGCGCCGGCGCTGGCCGACGTCAACAACTTTCAGTGGCCCACCAACGAGATCGCGTTCGACGCCGCCATGTCGTTCGGCTCGCCGTCGTACTGGGTGCAGCACATCTTCGGCAACAACACCGGCGACTACGTGGTCTCCTCCTCGCTGACCGGGGCCGACGCGGCCGTGAACGAGGTCGTCACCCGGACCGCGTCCGGCACGGTGTACGTGACGGTGGCCAACCCGACGAACTCCCCCGTGACGAGCCAGATCCGGCTCAACGGCACCACCTCCGTCCGTCCTAACGGAACCGCGACGGTGCTGACCGGCGACCCGAACGCGCGTAATTCCATCACCGCGCCGAACACCATCGCGCCGACAACCGCCGCCTTCACGGCGTCGAGCTCCTTCGCCTACACCTTCCCGGCCAACTCCGTGGTGGCGTTGAAGGTGAACACCTCCGCGCCGATCTCGCCGGTGCTCAACGTCGACCGTGGCCTGTCCTTGCACGTGACGACGCCCGGCGCCACCGACCGGTCCGTCGCGGTGGCCGGTGGCGTCGGCACGACCACCGCGGTCACCGCGTCGTCGCCGGACGCCGACAAGCTCGGCGCCACCTTCCTGCTGCGGCCCGGCCTGGCCGACCCGTCCTGCTACTCCCTCGAGTCGCGGGCGAACCCCGGCCAGTACCTGAGCCACCAGGGCGATCGCATCACGCTGGGCGTCAGCAAGCGGTCCGCCACCTTCTGCGCGGTCGTGGGCACCAGCGGGACCGGCGTGTCGTTCCGGGCGTACGACGAACCGGGACGTTTCCTCAGCTATCACGACGGCGGCCTGAGGTTGAACGACAGTCGTTGCGCCGACAGCACTTTCACCATCGGCGAGCCGTGGTGGCGCAGCGACGTCGCCGTCCCGCTGGGGCATTCGTCCTGGCTGAGCGTGAGCGGCGATTCCCTGCGACACCAGAACTTCGTCGGCAAGACCGCGCCGATCACGGCCGACAGCTCGGTCACCGACCGGCAGGACGCCACGTTCAACCTGGTCCCGGGCCTCGCCGACCACTCCTGCTACTCGTTCGAATCCGTCAACTTCCCGGGCTACTACCTGCGGCACTACAACTTCCAGGTGGTGCTCAACCGCAAGGACGACTCCTCGCTCTACGCCGAGGACGCGACGTTCTGCGCAACGGCCGGGCACAACGGCAAGGGCGTCTCGTGGCAGGCCTACGCCTATGAGGACCACTACCTACGGCAGCTCGGCGGCACCGTCTACATCGGCGCCGACGGCGGCCCACGGGTCGGTGACGTGGCGGCCGGCTGGGTCGACGACACCAGTTGGCAACCGGCGGCCCCCTGGGCGGGCTGAGTGAGCCGGGCGTCGGCGGCGTGTGGTTGCGGACCATGCCGCCGACGCCCCTTCAGCCGCGCAGCCTGTCGAATCGAGCCCGGCCTCAGCCCCTTTGTCATCCGCTCCCGCCATCTGGTCAGCCCGTGACGCTGGCCGCGCCGGTCTCGATGTGCCCGGAGAAACGCCGCGACCAGGTGCTGTCGGCCGACACGGTGACGGTGAAGTCGTACCAACCGCCGTTGTAGGCGACGGCGTTGAAGTAGTCGCTCACGGTCTGGCCGGCCGGAACCTGATAGGTCCACGGGCCGTCGGTGCGGTAGTTGTTCGATGTCACCGTGTACGTCGCCGCGGCGCCGGAGCCGTTGACGAAGTCAAGCCACAGTGCGAGCTTGCCGGTGCTGGACGTGACGGCGATCCGGGACCGCGCCTCCACGTTCTTGCTGGCGCTGTTGGCGTTGCCCTGCACGCGGCGCAGGAATCGGTTCGGGCCGACCACCGTGAGGTCGTAGTTGCCGCCGCCGAACCCCGTGCCGCAGTTGAAGAAGTCGGTTGTGGACCCGCCGGCCGGCACCGTGTACTGCCACGGGCCTCCGGTGCGGAAGTTGTTGGCGTACACGGCGAAGTGCGCCGCCCTGGTGCCGTCGTCGGCCATGGTGATGTTGAGCTGGACGGTGCCGCCGGAGTAGTACCAGGACGAGATGGAGGCGTTCGACTGGTACGGCAGCGCCCGCGCCGGCTTGGTGCCGGATTCCTGTGGTGGCAGGGCATTCGTCTTCGGCGACGGATTGGGCAGCAGGGCGCAGGTGCCGCCGGAGATCACCGCGCCGGGCGTGGGCAGCGCCGGCAGGCCGGGCACCGGGTTGGCGAAGTCGAACGCCGAGGTCAGGTCGCCGCACACGGACCGCCGCCACGCGCTGATGTACTGGCAGATCGCCGGCGTGCCGATGGCCGTCGACCACGTCTCGAGGAAGCGGATCACCGAGGTGTGGTCGAAGACCTCGGAGTCGACCCAGCCACCGCGGCTCCACGGCGAGATCACCAGCATCGGCACCCGGAAACCCAGGCCGACCGGGGTTGAACCGACGAACTCGCCGGTCGTGCCGGCCGCCGGCGACGGTGGCGGGACGTGGTCGAAGAACCCGTCGTTCTCGTCGTAGTTGAGGAACAACACCGTGCTGTTCAGGGTGTTCGGGTCCGCGGCGAGGGCTTGCAGCAGGCCGCTGACGAAGCGTTCGCCGTTGACCGGCGGGCCGATCGGGTGCTCGGAGGTGATCTGGTCCGTCACCACCCAGGACACCTGCGGCAGCGTGCCGGCCAGCACGTCCGCCTTGATCGCGGCCAGGATGTCGTCCGGGGTGCTGCCGGTTTTCGCCGGCACGCTGCCCATGCCACGGACCTGAAGCGGCGAACCCGCCGGTGCGCTGGTGAACTGCTTGAAATACGCCAGCGCGTTGTCGCCGAAGTTGTCCTTCGCGTTCTGGTAGACCCGCCAGCTGATGCCCGCGTTCTGCAGGACCTCCGCATAGGTCGGCCAGGTCAGCCCCGACTCGTCGCCACCGTCGTTGGCCGGCGAACCGAACTGCCCGGCCGCGTCGATCATGCCGCTGAACAGGAACGTCCGGTTCGGTCCCGTCGCCGTCAGGCCCGAGCAGTGGTAGGCGTCGCAGATCGTGTAGGCGTCGGCCAGCGCGTAGTGGACGGGCAGGTCCACCCGGTCCAGGTAGCCGAGGCAGCCGATCTTGTTCTTCGCCGCCATCCAGCTGTCCATCTTGCCCTGGTTCCACGCCGCGTGCTGGTCCGACCAGGAGTGTGAGATGTCGCCCTGGCACTGCGCGAGCGTCTCCGCGTTGCTTGCCGTGCCCCTGAGCGCGAACGGATACTGCCGCCCGCTCCCGTTGGCCTGGTTGAACACCGAGTACCCGCCGGCCAGCGGGATCGTCGCCCGGTCGGCGAAGCCCCGGACGCCCTTCAGCGTGCCGAAGTAGTGGTCGAAGCTCCGGTTCTCCTGCATCAGCACCACGACGTGCTTGACGTCCGCGATGGTCCCCGTCGCCGCCGCCCGCGCCGTCCCGGCCGTGGCCCCCAGGCCCGTCATCGCCGCTGCCGCGCCCGTCGTGGCCAGGAATGTCCGCCGAGTGATCTCGCCCATGTGCCGCCTTCCAGAGTTCCGCTCGGCACAGTCGACCGAAGGTCACGGGGGCGAGTCCACGCACTGGGGGTGAACATCCACAGAGTGCGTCCGGCTGGACCGGCACCCTTCGGCGCAACGTCTCACGCGGTTCGTCGGGTGTTTGTCCTGTCATCGCGGCGGCCGCGCGCCGGTGTGCTGCCGGAGGCGGCGGGCACGATCGCTGTGGCGATGGCCACCGCGGACTCAGATGCCCTGGCGCTTGAGCCAGGTGAGGGTCGCTTCGGCGATCTCGGGCCAGCCGTGGTCGAAGACCAGCGAGTGGCCCCGGTCGGGGAACACCTGGAAGTCGGTGGTGGCAGTCGAGTGCCGGTAGAGCCTGTACGCCGCCTTGGCGACGCTCTGGGGAACGGTGTGGTCCCGGCCGCCCGCGGTGATCAGCAGCGGACCTCGGTCGTTCTTCCTGGTGTCCACCGCCGCGGGCGAGTTCTTGCTGAAGTTCGCCGAGCTGGCCTCGAACAGCGGCCGGCCGGGGCCGGGGATGGTCCAGCGCTCGAACAGCTCGTCCGACTCGGACTGCGGGATGGCGTTGCCGAAGGCGAACCGGAACTGCTTCCTGGTCAGCGCGACGGCCCGCTTCTTGTTGCCGGGCTTGGACAGCACCGGCAGTCCCGAGCGGATCTGGGCGATCGGCACCGGCTTGACGCCCTTGATCTGGCCGGGGTCGATGGCCACGGCCGCCGCCGCGTGCCCGTCCGCCAGCAGCTTCTGGGCACACAGGCCGCCGAACGAGTGGCCGATGACCACCGGCTTGGCGTCAAGGCCGTTGATCACCCGGACATAGCTCGCGGTGATCTCGTCGAGGCCGCGATCGCTGACGGCGGCGGAGTTGCGGCGGGTCTCGGCCACGGTCTCGGCGTCGCCCGGCCAGCCCGGAGCGATCGGGTCGTAGCCGGCGGCCCGATAGCGCTCCACCCAGCCCTGCCAGGCGCTGGCGTGGATCCACAGGCCGTGGACGAAGACCACCGGGGTGCCACTGGACATGATCGACCTTCTTCCCGCTCAGAGGTAGACTAACTAGTAACTCTACTGGACCGTAGCACGCGCTCCCGGGCATGGGAACCGCGGCGTGCGCGGGGAACGAGGCAGGATGGGAGGGTGAACGGCATGACGTCGCAGGACCCCGAAGCAGCAGAGACCGCGCCGGCCGCCGGCCCTCGGACCGGCAAACCGTCCATGCGGGAGCGCATCATCGAGGCGGCGGCGGAGCTGTTCTACTCACGGGGCATCCGCGCGGTCAGCGCGGAGAAGATCATCGCCAGGGTCGGCATCACCAAGGTGACGTTCTACCGGCACTTCCCGTCGAAGGACGACCTGATCGTGGCCTACCTGGAACGTCGAGCCCAGTGGGAGCGCGACGCCGTCGAAGGGGCCCGACAGGCCGCCGGGGACGACATCACCGAGGTGTTCCGCATGATCGCCGAGGGGATCGGCGCCGAGCTGCTCCCCGGGCTTTCGCGGCTGCCCGTTCATCAACGCCGCGGCCGAGTACCCCGACGCCGACCACCCGGTGCGACAGGTCGTGGACGCCCATCGCCGTTGGTTCCGGGAGGCCTTCGCCGACCTGCTGCGCAGCAGTGGCGTCACCGACGACGTCCCGGGAGCGGCCGACCGGCTGGTGATGCTGCGCGACGGCGCGATGGTGGGCGGCTACCTCGGCGACGCGACCACCGTCACCGCGTTGCTGTACGGCGCGGGTCGCGCGGTCATCGAGTTCCACCGTGGACGCGGCTGACGGACAACGGCCGGGCAGGGGCTGTCCAGCCCCGTCCCGTCAGTCCTGCCACCACGTTCGCAGACTCTCGGCGACCTCGCGAGCCTGACTCGCACCCGTATCCACCGCGACGTCGATGAAGCCGGGATCGAGCAGATCGGTGGGCGCCTGGTAGAAGCGCTCGGCCACGATCACGCGGACGTCGTATCCGCGCTCGGCGAGAGTGGCCTCCTGGCTGCTGAGGTCGTCGGTGGCCATCGGCGCGACGACCAGCACCCGGCCAGGTTCGGTGAATTCGGTGACCAGGTCGGCGTTGGCCCCGGACCGCACCCCGCCGTCGACCCAGACCCCGCCGGCAACCGAGACCGGCGGCGCGGCGCCGGGCGCCGCGGTCGAACACGAGACCGCGACCGGCACCGAGATGCCGTCCTCGGACGACCAGGCGTGCGCGAGTCCGGTGTCGGCGTTCACCGCGACGGCCCGCAGCCGCGGCGACCACGGCCCCTCCGGCAGAAACGCCTTCCAGAGCGTTTCGGCCTCATCGACGGAGATCGGCGGTATCGCCGCGATCGCCGCCTGGCCCAGCTTCCTCGACAGCTCGGCCCCCTGCCCGGGCTGGCCGACCAGCTGTCGCATCAGACTGTTGTCGCGGCGCCCGGCTGTGGCGTTCCCGGCATGCCACGCGGCGCGTTCGCGCATCAGACCGGGGATCGAGCCGACGCCGTCCGGCTGCATCGTCAGCCAGGCGCCGACCACGGATCCGGCCGAAGTCCCCACCACCACGTCGGAGTCGGCCACCGGCACCCCGGCGGCCATCAACCCGTGCAGGAGGCTCGCGGTCCACGAGGCACCGACCGGTCCACCGCCGCCCAGGACAAGTGCGTTCATCGAGACAGTCCTTTCTTCGAGGGGTGTTCGTTGTTCACCGCAGTGCGGGTATCGCCGGAATCTCCGGAGCGCCGGCGATGTCCTCCGGCGTCATCCGGAAGCCCTCCGGATAGGCGGCGCGCTCGGTGCGCCTGGCCGGTTCGCTGGTCCGCCAGCCGTACAGACATCGTTGGCACTGAAGCACTTCCCACGCCCCGGCGACCGGCGAGGTATGCAGCAACTCGATGGCGTCGTATGCGCAGCGCGGACAGGTCGTCGGCATGAGGTGGCCTCCTGTGGTGATCACGGCTCAGCGGTTCGCGGCCAGTTCCCGCAACCTGGTCAGCCACGCGGCCGCCTCGGGCAGGTCGTGCACCTGGCTGCCGTGGTTGCCCCTGCTGTCGGGTGAAACCGGTGTGGTCGCGTCGATGATCAGCTTGTCGACCACGCCGGGGACATCGGCCTGCGGCGCGAGTTCCATCACCGGCGAGCCCGGGACGGTGATCAAGTCGTGAGCGGGATTGAACTTGCTGGACAACGCCCACATCACCTGCGGAAGGTTGAACGGGTCGACGTCCTCGTCCACGACGATCACCGTGGCGGCGTAGCCGAGACCGTGAGGGGTGGTCAGCACGCGCAGGCCCACCGACCGAGCGAACCCGCCGTACCGTCTGGCCGTCGACACGATCACCACCAGGCCGTGCGTGTACATCGCGTTGACCGCTCGCACCTCCGGGAAATCAGCCTTGAGCTGCCGGTACAGCGGGGCGCACGTGTTGGCGGCGATCAGGTGGTCGATCTCGGTCGGCGGCATCCCCAGGTAGAGGTGCTCGAAGATCGGATCGGTGCGGTGGGAGATCCGGTCGACCCGGATCACCGGCATCCGCCGCCCACCGGAATAGTGCCCGGTGAACTCGCCGAACGGCCCCTCGATCTCCCGGCGGCGCCCCTCGATCACACCTTCGATCACGACCTCGCTGCCCCACGGCACCGGCAGACCGGTCAACGGGGCCGCCGCGACGGGCGCCGGTTCTCCGCGCAGCGCACCGGCCAGTTCGTACTCGTTCTCGTCGTACCGCATCGGCGTGGCCGCGACGATGGGAATCACCGGCTCGTTGCCGATCGCGATCGCCACCGGCAGATCCTCACCCCGCGCCTCGGCCTTGCTCAGGTGCAGGGCGATGTCGTGCACGGGCACCGGCTGCACCGCCAGCCGCGCCCGGCCCTTGACCTGGATGCGGTAGACGCCGACGTTCTGCTTGCCGCTGTCGTGCGGGTCGTCGGGATCCTTGGACACGACCGCCGCCTTGTCGATGTAGAAACCCGCGTCGCCTTCGTTGAGACGTACCAGCGGCAGCACCCGGAACAGGTCGACATCCGCTCCGGCAAGGCTGTTCTGTGCCCACGGCGGGTCGTCGCGCCACTGCGGCTTGACCGGGAACCGGTCCCAGCGCCGCACGAACTCGCGGATCTGTTGCTCGACACCGGTTTGCTTGGGCAGTCCCAGGGCCAGCGCATGGTTGGCCCACGAGCCGTGCACGTTCATCGCGATCCGCGCGCTGGTGAAACCCCAGATGTTGTCGAAGTACAGTGCCGGCGCGGCCTCACCCATCCGGGCCGCCGCGTTGGCCGCGGCGGCGACGTCGGGTTCGGGCCGCACCTGCTCGGTGATGCGCAGCAACTGCCCCTCGTCGTCGAGAGCGTGCAGGAAACTGCGGAGGTCGTCATACGCCATGGTGATTCCTCGGGTCAGACGCTCGACGTCCGGGCGGCGTGCATGCCCTGCCAACGGCTGGCCGCCGGCACGGGCAGGTCGAACTGGTCGAGCACTCGGGTGACGATGTGGTCCACGATCTCGTCCACAGTGGACGGATGCTGGTAGAAGGCCGGCATCGGCGGCACGATGCGCACGCCCATCCGGGCCAGCGCGAGCATGTTCTCCAGGTGGATGTCGCTCAGCGGGGTCTCCCGGGGCACCAGCACCAGCGGCCGGCGCTCCTTGAGCACCACATCCGCGGCCCGGCCGACCAGCGTGTGGGCATAGCCGGCGCGAACGCCGGCCAGCGTCTTCATCGAACACGGCACGATGACCATGCCGTCGACCCGGAACGAGCCGGACGAGATCGCCGCGCCCTGGTCGTCGGGCCCGTACACGACGTCGGCCAGCGCGCCGACCTCCCGCACCGAGCGGCCGGTCTCCAGCTCGATGGTGGCGCGAGCCCAGCGGGAGACCACCAGGTGGGTCTCCACCTCCGGCATCGTGGCCAGCTGCTCCAGCAGGCGCACGCCCAGCACCGCGCCGGTCGCCCCGGTCATTCCCACGATGAGTCGCACAGTCAGCTCCTAGACTTTTTCGGTCGAGCAAAGTCAAGGCTAAGATGCTAAGAGGGCACTCAGCTGGGCATTTGGAGACACGTCATGGTGAAAAGCGGTCAGTCTGAGATCGTCGCGCTGCCCTACCGGGCTGGTGTCGGCGCGCCGCCAGGTGTGGAGGTGGTGGACTTCGCCGGCCTGGCCGCACGAGCCGCCGGGCACGGCGTCGACCCCTGGAGCCTGCAGCGGCCTGAGTTCCACAAGTTGATCGCCGTCCGGTCCGGGACGCTGCGCTGCTCGCTGGACTTCACCGATCACGAACTGCGCGCCGGCAGTTGGCTGTGGGTCCGCCCCGGACAGGTGCACCGGTACGACTCGGACCTCCGTTGCGCCGAGGGGCGGGTCGTGCTGTTCCTGTCCGGTTTCCTGGACGGCGCCACGGCCGAGATCGCCGGCGTCGACCGCGGGCCCGCCTTGCCGTCTGCGGAGGTCCGGGGCGACAGCGCGCAGCCCGTGCTCGACCTGCTGGAAGCCGCGTACGTGGAGTGGGGCGAGCGGCCGGCGGAAATCCAGGTCGAGCTCCTGCGGCACCTCTTGGCCGCGCTCGTGCTGCGGCTGTCCGTCACGTACGGCACCGACCGGGAAACGGTTGAGGGAGAAGCGTTCCGGCGCTTTCAGGCCGCTGTGGAGCGGGACTTCGCCCGTACCCATCGCGTCGCGGACTACGCCGTCCGGCTCGGGTACAGCGTGCGCACCCTGACCAGGGCCAGCCAGGCGACCGTGGGCCGTGGCGCCAAGCGCTTCATCGACGACCGGGTCCTGTTGGAAGCCAAGCGCCTGCTCACACACACCGACCTGACCGCGGCAGCCATCGGTCAGCGAGTGGGTTTCCCCGAGGCCACGGCGTTCACCAAGTTCTTCCGCCAGCACGCGAAGCAGACCCCCTCCGAGTTCCGCAGCCGCAGTACATGAAGGACATCACCGGCTCGTCGGCGTGACGTGGCGGTCAGGGCGACTTGGCCGCAGTGCTCGACCACGACGCAGCGCAGGTGAAGACCCCATGACCGCCACGCCTTCGAATCCAAAGACGCACCGCGTCTCACTGTCGCGCAGTTGGCAGCGACAACCGCAACCGCCGGATGTCCCGCAGAATCTCGTCACGATTCTTCGCCGACTTGAGCCAGGCCGGGAGTCGCGCCAGCATGCTCATCGAGCCAGGACTTGCCCGACGTTCGCGAAGCCGGGCGGCGACATACGACTCCAAGAGATCAAGATGTTCGGCGTTGTAGGCCCACAAGAGCTTGCCGCAGCAGTCCGCCTGGAGCCACAAGGGAAGCCGGAAGTAGGGATCCACCGGCACGCCGAACACACGCTCCGACGGAAACCCGTCCTTGGTCAGGCCGCAGGCCAGGCAGCGCAGACGCCGCCGAGCCACCAGGCGGCCGTTGCCGCGGCTGGCTTGACACTCCGGCACTCCCAGATGGTCAAGCACGATCGCGCACTCAGCGCACGTCGGACACCTCACCAACACCTCATCCGCGAACCGTTCCACCCAGACCAGCGGGTCCCGGAAGCGGTCACCAAGACTGCCACGGCCGTTCACCAGCCCATACTGCCTGACCATCAGCCCATCGTCAGGCGAATAGGAGCCGCTGCCCGAGGCCACCGTCTGCTCTCCGCCACCCTCACACGCCGAGGGATACATCCTGCACCGCTCGTGCCGGCCGCTCGACGACGTCGACCGACCACCGCGGCTAAAATCGACGGGTGCTGCTCGACGACGACGCGCTGGAACGATCGGCGGTCGTGGCCAACCGCGACATGAATCGCGAACGGCGCCTCGCCGGGTACGTGCGGGAGCTGGGTGTCGACATCGCCGGGATGATCCGGGAACGGCTCGACCACGGCGCCGAGACGGTCAGGTGGCTGGATCTCTGCTGCGGCACGGGAACGGCGCTGCTGGAATGCGCCCGGCTGATCGGCGACGAGCGGTTGCGCATCACCGGACTCGACCTCGTGGACTTCTTTGCCGGACCGGGACATCCGTGCGTGCGGTTGATAGTCGCGTCGGTCACCGCCTGGACACCTGACGACCGGTACGACCTGGTCACCTGTGCGCACGGGTTGCACTATGTCGGCGACAAGCTCGGTGTGCTGGCCAAGGCGGCGTCCTGTCTCGCCGAGGATGGCCTGCTGGTGGCGAACCTGGACGTCGCCACCGTGCGGACGGGACTCGGACGCAGGCTGGGTACTACGTTGCGTGCCAACGGATTCGAGTACGACGGGCGGCGGCGGCGCATCACCTGCCGGGGACGGCGCGAGGTGCGGTTGCCGGTTCGATACCGCGGAGCGGACGATCGGGCGGGGCCGAACTACACCGGCCAGCCGGCGGTGGACTCGTACTACGACTGAACCAGGTCGAGGCCGGCGCGGGCGTAGCGCTTGGCCAGCTCGGCGTCGATGCGGTCGGAGTCGGCGGTGCTGAGCTCGAGGCTGGCGACCTCTTCCGGCCACGACTCGAGGATCCGTGCCCGCAGGCCGGCCGGCGGGTGCGAGTGGGACAGGTTGGCGTTGCTGCGAATCGTCTGCTGGCGCAGCACCGGCAGGCGGTCGGCGAGCGTGGCGCGGACACGCTGAGCGGCCTGCCGCCACTCGCCGACGCCGGGACTGCCCGAGCGGTGCGCGCGGGCGTTCAGCTCGGTGGTGCGGATCGCCAGCACCAGCGACTCGCCGATGACCAGGTCGTCCATGAGCCGGATGGTCGCGGCGCTGCCGGCGACCCGGCTGGCCACGGCGTCGGCGGCGTACTCGGCGCGCTGGTGCTCGCGCATGCCTACCCACAGCAGCAGGAGCTGACCGACCGCGGCGAAGCGGCTGGCCAGCCAGAAGAACGGCCACACGACCAGTTGGACCAGCCGCTCCGACGGGCGGCGCATGGTCAGCGTGTCCGGCGACAGAATGACGGACACCTGGCCCAGTGTCCGGAAAGCCTGCTGGGTCAGCAGCGAGTGCGTCGGATCGCCGTTCACGAAATGCCCCAGCTCGTGCCCCAGCAGCGCGACCCTCACCTGTGGGTCGAGCACACCCCACAGCGGCAAGCCGATCCGCGGCACCCGGCGCCCGCGCACGCCGACCGTCATCGCCGACGCGTTGAAGTCCTCGTCGACGACGATGATCGACGGGACCGGCGCCCCGATCGCCGCGGCAACCCGTTCCACCAGCGCGAACAGGGTCGGCGCGTCGGTGCGGGAGAGCACCCCTCGGTCGTCGGTGAACCGCTCCAGGCGCGGGCGCAGCAGCCAGGCCAGGCCTAGTGTCAGCAGGCCCAACAGCACCGTCGCGACATTCGCGAGCGGGAAACTGACCAGCAGCCAGATGCCCAGCGCGGCCAGGCCGACCGTCGTCGCGAACAGCAGCGCCGCCGCCGTCACCAGCGTGACCCGGGCCGTCGACCAGCCGCGCGACCCGGGCGCCGAGGCAGCCAGCGAGTCGAACATCTCCCGGTTCAGCCGGTAGGCCGTGCGGTGCTGCCACCGGGCCAGCCGGCGCGGCTTCACCGCCTCGTAGGCGTCGAGATTCCAGTCGCACACGGCGCACCAGGCAACCGTCGACTGTTCGCTGACGAGCGGGCCCGCGCACTGGGGGCATTGGTCGGACACGAGTAGGCATCTTCGCGGTCGGGTGGCGGCCGCGGTACCGAATTGCGCCGCTCGTTGCCGGGACGAGATGTTTCCGGGCCGGCCGTTCAACGCAGCGCCCGAATCAATCGAAGCAGTGGGGCCGACAATGCCACGGGTTGACGATCTTGGGCCCGGGCGTTGGTGGCCAGCCTGGGGCCGGACTGGCGGGGCGGGTTCCCGCCGGCCGGCAGCTCATCCCACGTGGTCAAGCCCAGGTGTGCGCGGTCCAGCAGAGCCCGCACGGGCGCAAGATCCGTGTGGTAGCCCGCGGAGAGGAAACCCGTGGAGTGACGTGCCTACCTGGAGTGCACGTCGTATCGTCCCACAGCCCACCTGAGCCAGACCATGGATTGCTGATGCCCGCGATCGATAGGCTCTGGCGATGGGTCCCGCCAGCCGAACGCTGAGTGCAGACGTGATCGCGGCGTTGACATATTGGCCAGGCTCCATTGTCCCAGGTCGGAAGTTCCCACCAGACCCGGTGGATCTCGCCGTCCTGCCTTCCTTCTTCAACGACATGTTGCGGGACCTGCCATGGTGGAACCGCGACTGGAAAGTCACCCAGGTCGAGCCCGGTCTCCCCCTAGAGGTCGCAAGCGATCACGACCGCTCCGACACAAGATTCACCGAGGTATCCGTGCCAGGCACGGTCTGCGCGGGATCCCGGTCAAGGACATGGCGGAGCAAACCGCTCGGTCGATCTCGACCATCCACATGCTTCGTAGCGGACGCCTGAACCCGCATCCGGTTCTCGTCAAGGAGATCGCTGCGGTCTTGCACATGTCCCAAGAGGACATCGCGGCAATCGCCGGACTCGACGGCGACACCAGCTGATCCGCCAGGACGTGCCATCCGCTGGTAGGTTGCAGCTGAATGGTGTGACGCCATCCGCAACTCCCCTGCCGGTCGGCTCGACGAAGGAGCCGGCGGTCTCTCTCTGGTCCGATCGACCGGAGCCCCGGGCCGAGCGACGGGGCAGACTGCGACTCGTCGGGCGATAGTCGAGTGATCCTCGGTTACCGCTGCCCGATACGCGGCAGCGACGAGGAGGTCATCGACATCGCCGGCACGACCGGCTGGCACGACGCCAACACGCCCATGTCCTCGCGCCAGCCCTGGCGACGCTCGGCATCGCTCCGGCGGCAAGCTGTCCAAGACCCTCTACGTCAAATACGGCTCCGCCGACCTGGCCACGGCGATGCGTGAAGCCGTCGCCCAGCTCGGCTGCACCGTCGTCGGCGAGCTGCCGGTCCAGTTCCAGCCCCACGGCGTCACCATGGTGCTGGTGCTGGCCGAGTCCCACCTGACCGTCTCCACCTATCCCGAACACCGTCACGCCTAACCCGCCGGACACCGTTCCAACGACCACTCCCAGCTCCAGGATTCCCGCGAAGGCAGTCATGATCCACAGCAGGACACGTCCAGTCGAACGTGCCACACGCTGTCCCCGGGCCTCCACCGATCCCGGCGTGGTTCACTCCCCGCCGACCTGCGGGAATGCAACTTCCGCAGGTCGGCGCGGCTCGCTTGGCCTGCGTGCACGTGGTTTTCGGCACACACAACCGTGGGACCAATCGGGGAGACGCGAGCGTGCTTCCGGCTGTGCGGAGCGGGCCCTGGACGCGAGCACCACCCTATCCTGGGACCGTTATGTCTACGGCCGGGTTCTGCGGGAGCGAACAACATGCATGATCTACATGGGGCAGAGTTCGCACGAAAGGCTGACTACCGCACGACCCATCTCGACGAGGCCCGACTCGTCCTGGCCGATTACTTCTACGCCAACAAGATCGATCTCCTGGCACCCGCCGAGCAGTTCGGTGCGTCTTTCGACCTCTCACGCATGGGGGACATCAGTTTGGGAGACCTCCGCTTCGCCAGCGACCTCCGCATGCGGTTCGGCGAACTCGGCGCCTATCACGTCGACCTTCCGCTGTCCGGTGCCCTGGCCTGGCACCAGGGCGGCGCCGATCCCTCGTTGGCCACCACCAGCCGCGCCGCCGTGTTCCAACCGATCGGGGACACCACGCTGGACCGCTGGAACGACGATTGCCGTCTGCTGGCCGTCAAGATCGAACGCACGGCACTGCAAGGCCAGTTGGAACAACTGCTGGGCACGACGATAGGCACGCCACCGCATCTGGACCCGACGATGGACGTCACCGAAGGTCCCGGACGCACCTGGGCGCAGTTGGCCACGATGGTCGCGGGAGACATGGCCAACCCACGAGGCCTGCTCACCAATCCGCTTCTCGCGGGCCGCATACAGGAAGCGCTGCTCACCGGACTCCTGCTGGCCGTGAACCACCGCCACCACGACGCCCTGATGAATCCGGCTCCGTGTTCGGCGTCCCAGATCAAACCCGCCGTCGACGTCATCGAAGCGCATCCCGAACGGCCGTTCACCGTGTCGGCGCTCGCCGAGGTCGCCGCCGTCAGTGTCCGAACCCTGCAACACGGCTTCCAGCGGCACCTTGGCATGTCTCCGATGAGCTATCTGCGCCAGGTGCGCCTGGTCCGCGCCCACCAGGACCTCAGCGCCTTCGGGCCCGACCAGGTGACCGTGACCCAGATCGCCCACAAGTGGGGCTTCGGGCACGTCAGCCGCTTCGCAGCTGCCTACCGCACACGCTACGGGGTCGGCCCGTCGACCACGCTTCGCCGGGCCACGCCGCGTTGACCGACGCGGGTCAGGCGGTGAACCGGACGCGGCCGTCCAGCACGGCCCCGGCCACCTCGCGCAATCCGAGGTCGCTCGCGAACGTGTGGGCCCGCAGCCGCTGATATGCCTGCGAGGCACCGATCTCCAGCTGGGCGGACACCACGCCGATGGCCTGGTGGACCCGTGCCCACTGTGCGCTGAGCGAACCGGTCAGCAGGGCGTCTATCCCCCACCCGGACGGGTCGCGATCGCCGATGACGAGCAGGTGCAGGGCGTAGTCGGCGAACAGCTGCGCATCGGCCAACTCCGCCTCGGTCAACGGTTTCGGCCTGCGCCGATACAGTTCGAGGACCCCGACCGTCACATCGCTGGTGGTCAGCGGCAAGGCGAACACCGCCTGCACGCCGAGCCCCACCAGCATCGCGGCCAGCGCCGGCCATCGAGCGCTGCTGCTGACGCTGGTCAGGTCGTGCGCGAGCACCGTCTCCCCCTCGTCGAGCGCCTCCATACCCGGTCCCACGCCGATGGTGATCTCCAGCTCGACCGCGTGGTCGCTCAGGGCGTTGGTGGCCGCGATCGGCTCGCCGAGGCCGAGGTCGCTGATCGTGCACAGGCTGACCCCGTCCACATCGAGCATCTGGGCACAGGCGCGGCAGACATGGTCCAACGCGATCGGCACGTCGTCGAGGCGGGCGACCTTCCCGATCGCCGCAGCAACCGCGGCCTGTCGATCTTCGACCACACCGCTGACCATAACCACGGCACACACCGTTGTCCGTCCGCTATGCGCCGACTCGTGTCCACTTTCCGCATCGCGGGAACCACCCGTGCTACCTGCGGGCCCGCCTGACCATGGCCGCCAGCCAGAGAACACCGATCAGCCCTACCACCGCGTAGCCGAGCCAGGTCAGTTCGGTGTACACCCGCACCTGGCCCGCTGTCGGCTCCGCCAGCCAGCCGCGGGACAGGTCGAACTCCCAGTGCGGGCCGCCGGTCAGCAGCAGCGTGAGTGTCAACGCGATACCGGACATCGAGTCCCACACCGCGTGCAGCAGCGAGACACCCAGGTACGCCACCAGCAACCGGACCGTGAACCTGATCCGACCATTGTGGACGGTGGCGAACAGGACGCCGCCGAGGATCGCGGTCCACAGTCCGTGTCCGACCGGCGTGAGCACGCCGCGCAGCAGCTCGGTGGTCACCACGTCCGACAGGGACAGTCCCTGCGGTGTGAACAGCGCCGTCAGCGCATAGCCGGCGGTTTCGAACGCCGCGAAGCCGAAACCGACGGCGCCGCCGAGGATCATCCCGTCCCGGGGCGACCGCACGACGAGTCTCCTGGTCAGCAGGGCGAGCGCGACCAGCTTGACGGCTTCCTCGATCAGACCGACCCCGAGGTACAGCCAGGACGACGGGTGCAGCAGATACGCCTCCAGCACCGAGGCGCCCAGCACACCCAGCACGCCGCCCACCAGGAACGTGCCGCACACCAGCTCCGCGGTGATCTCGCCGGAGTCGCGGCGCTCGAACGCCCACGCGACGAACGTGACCGGCAGCAGGAAGCTGCCCACCAGCACCAGCGTCGGGAGCAGGTTGGGGTTGCCGGTGAGGTAGGTGACGACCGCCGACAGCAGCCACAGCGTCAGCCCGACGCCGAAGATCCGGGGCCATTGCCGGCGGACCGGCCGGACGTGCGTGGCGGTCATGTCCGCCACCAGGTGCCGCGGTCGGCCGACTCGAATTTTCCGTTGTATGCCACTGTCTTCGTCTCCACCTTTCGCAGAACCTCGAGCCAGGCCCGGCATCGGCCCGGATCTACAGCAACAGGTCGAACAGCGCGAACACCTGTTCCCACTCGGCGGTGCCCGGGTTCTTCACGGACGGGGCGACGATCGGGAACGCGCGCGCCAGAGCGACGCCGAGTCCGCCGGCGATGTGCGGCAACCGGTCTCGCGCGTCAGCGCTGACGGTCCGGTGCAACGGCGGCGGCAGCGCGATCACCTGCGCCAGCATCGGCGCCACGTCCAGTTCCTCGTCCAGCTTGCGGAACTCACGCACGCATTCCTGGAGACCCTTGGTGATCGGCAGGTCGGCCGGCTCGATCACGTCTCGGCCGTTCGCCTTCGCGGTCACACCGGCCGCCACGAACAGGTCGTGCACGTTCCGGTCAAGGAAGTCCTCGAACCGCTTGAGGTCGCTCTTGTCCATGTGCAGACCCGCGGCCTCGCGAAAGAACCGTTCGAAGCGGGTCACGCTGAAAACCGGCATCAGTCCTCCTCGAAGAGATGGTCGTGCACCATCCGCACCGCCGTCGCGCCCTCGCCCGCCGCGGCGGACACCCGCTTGACCGACCCACGGCGCACGTCGCCGACGGCGAACACGCCGGGCCGGGTCGTCTCCAACGCAAGCGGTCGCCGCGGCACATGCCGCCACACGCCGTCATCCCGATGGCCATCCGCGTCCGGGCCGGTGAGCACGAATCCGTCCGGATCGAGGGCGACCGCGCCGGCCAGCCACGTGGTGTGCGGGCGGGCGCCGATGAACACGAACAACACCTGGGTGTCCACCACCTGCCGTTCGCCGGCCGCGGTGTCCTCGACCACGAGTCCTCGCAGATCCTCGTCCCCCACCACGTCCCGCACCTCGGTGTGCGTCAGCACCGCGATCCGTGGATGAGAAGTCACCTGATCGACGAGGTAGCGGGACATGTTGTCCCCCAGGTCGCCACCGCGCACCAGGAGGTGCACCTGCGACGACTCGCGCGCCAGGAACACCGCGGCCTGCCCGGCCGAGTTGCCGCCACCGACGACAGAGACCGGCGCGGTGCGACAGGTCCGAGCCTCGTGCGCGGTCGCGGCGTAGTACACGCAGGTCCCCTCGTAGCGTTCGATGCCCGGCACCGGCAGGCGCCGGTAGCGCACGCCGGTGGCGATCACCACCGCGCGGGCGGTGAGTTCCGTGCCGTCGTCGAGGCCGACGAGGTGATGGCCCCCGCACGGACGAAGAGTCAGCGCCGCCGCGGGCACCGTGACCCGCCCGCCGAACTTGTCCGCCTGGATGGTGGACCGCTCCGCCAACTCCGCGCCCGATATCCCAGCCGGGAAGCCCAGGTAGTTCTCGATCCTGGAGGTGGTGCCGGCCTGGCCGCCGGTGGCGGTGCCCTCCACCGCGGCGACCGTCAGCCCGTCCGACGCGGCGTAGACGACCGTGGCCAGTCCCGCCGGACCGGCGCCGATCACGAGCAGGTCGGACACCTCGGGCCGCGGCTCCGGTCGCCGCAACCCCATCCTGCTGGCCAGTTCGGCATTGCTGGGGTTGCGCAGCAGGTCCTTGCCGTCCAGGACGACCACCGGTGTCTCGTCCGGCGGCACGCCGAACCGGGTGAGCAACGTCTCCGCCTTGGCGTCCTTCTCCACGTCCAGATACCGGTGCGGCAGCCGGTTGCGAGCGGCGAACTCCAGCAGTCGCCGGGTGTCCGGCGAGAAACACGAGCCGATGATCCGCAGGCCGGCGCCGTGCCCGATCAGCAGCGACCGGCGGATCAGGTAGGCGCGCAGGATCTCCTCGCCGAGCGCCGGGTCGCCGAGCACCACCGGCCGCAGCGAGTCCAGCGGCACGGCGAGCACCTCGCCCGGCTGCACGACGACCGCGCCGACGAAGGCCGGTTGTCCTTCCAGCAGACCGACTTCGCCGAGGAAGCGGCGGGGGCCGTGCACCTGCACGATGCGCTGCCGTGCGCCGGCGCCTTCGACGACGGCGACCATGCCGGCCAGCACCACGTAGAAGTCGCCTGCCTGCGCACCCTGCTCGTACAGCCGGTCGCCGACCCTCGTCGGCCGCACGGAGCCGAGTCGGGCCAGGGTGTCGATCTGCTCGTCGGTCAGGCGGGGGAAGGCGCCGTCCGGGTCCGGCGTCTCCATCAGCGACTGCCCCGACCCGGCGATCACACGAAGGCCTGGTCGACGTAGCACCATCGCCAGTTCTCGCCCGGTTCGAACGACTCGACGATCGGATGGCCGACCGTGTGCGCGTGCCGGCTGGCGTGCCGCATCGGCGACGAGTCGCAGCAGCCGACGTGCCCGCAGGTCAGGCACAGGCGCAGATGCAGCCACGAAGTGCCGCCGGCCAGGCACTCCTCGCAGCCCTGCGGGGTGCGGGGCAGCACGTTCCGCACCCACATCAGATGCGGATCCACGATCGCGGTCATGTCCTGGCCTCCTCGCTGCGGTCCGCGAGCGCGCGGTCCACCCAGGACCGCAGCTCCGGCACGGGCGCGGCGCCGGCCTGCCGTGCGACGACCTGACCTTCCCTGAGCACCAGGAGGGTCGGCACGGCGCGCACAGTGAACCGCTCGGACAGCATCGGCGCCCGGTCGACGTCGACCTTGACGAGTTTCAGCTCGCCGGCCTTCTCCGTCGCCAGCTGCACCAGGGCGGGGCTGACCATGCGGCACGGCCCGCACCACGTCGCCCACAGATCGACGAGCACGGGAAGCGTCGCTCGCTCGGCGACCTCCGCGAAGTCGTCGTCGCCGGCGTCCACGATCCACGGCAGCGGCTCGTGGCAGTTGCCGCACCTCGGCCGACCGGCGGCCGCCGACGGCAGCCGGTTTCGGTGTCCACAGTGGGCACACACCACCGTGGTCATGCCGCTGCCACCGCCCCGAGCCGCACGGCGAGTTCGCCGTCCTCCGCGTCGACCGTCACCGCCTGCCCGTCGACGAGCTCGCCACGCAGCAGCGCCCGGCCGATCCTGGTCTCGACCTCGTGGGAGATGAACCGTCGCAGCGGTCGGGCCCCGTAGACCGGGTCGAAGCCGCGGCCGGCGATCAGCTTGCGGGCCGCGTCGGTCAGCTCGATGAACACGCCCTGCTCGGCCAGCCGGTCCCGCAGTTGCCCGAACTGGAGTTCCACGATCCGTTCGATCTCCGGCCGCCCCAGCGGCGTGAACAGGACGATGTCGTCGACCCGGTTGAGGAACTCCGGCCGGAAGTGCCGGCGTAGTTCGCCGAACACCGCCTCGCGGGCGTCCGGCTTGATCTCGCCGGTCGCGGTGACGCCGTCCAACAGATGCTGCGAGCCGATGTTGGACGTCATGATCACCACGGTGTTGCGGAAGTCGACGGTGCGACCCTGCGCGTCGGTGATCCGACCGTCGTCGAGGACCTGCAACAGCGTGTTGAACACGTCCGGGTGCGCCTTCTCGATCTCGTCGAACAGCACCACCGAGTAGGGCTTCCGACGGACCGCCTCGGTGAGCTGGCCGCCCTCGTCGTAGCCGACGTAGCCAGGCGGCGCGCCGAGCAGCCGGCTGACTGTGTGCCGTTCCTGGTACTCGCTCATGTCCAGCCGAACCATGTTCTCCTCGCTGTCGAACAGCGCCGCGGCCAGCGTCTTGGCCAGCTCGGTCTTGCCGACGCCGGTGGGGCCGAGGAATACGAACGAGCCGATCGGCTTGCGCGGATCGCGGATGCCCGACCTGGCCCGGATGACCGCGTCGGCCACCAGCCGCACCGCCTCGTCCTGGCCGATCACCCGCTCGTGCAGGATCTCGTCCAGCCGCAGCAGCTTGGCCCGCTCGCCCTCGCGGAGCCGGGCGACCGGGATGCCGGTCCAGGCGGCGACGATCTCGGCGATCTCGTCCTCGGTGACGACCTCACGCAGCAGCCGCGCGCCGCCCTGCTTGGCCGCCAGCTGCTCCTCCTCGCCGGTCAGCCGGCGTTCCAGCTCGCGGATCTGGCCGTAGCGGAGCTCCGCGGCGCGGTTGAGGTCATAGTTGCGCTCGGCCTCCTCGGCATCGTGCCGCAGCCGTTCCAGCTCCGAGCGCAGCTGCTGCACGCGGCGGATGGCCTGCCGTTCCGCGCTCCACTGGGCGGTCTTGGCGTCCGCCTCCGCGCGCAGATCGGCCAGTTCTCGGCGCAGGTCGGCCAGCCGGGTCCGGCTGGCCGGGTCGTCCTCCTTGGCCAGCGCGGCCTCCTCGATCTCCAGCCGGGTCACCCGCCGGGTCAGCTCGTCCAGCTCGGCCGGCATGGAGTCGATCTCGGTGCGCAGCCGGGCGCACGCCTCGTCCACCAGGTCGATCGCCTTGTCCGGGAGGAACCGGTCGGTGATGTACCGGTGCGACAGGGTGGCCGCCGCGACCAGCGCGGCATCCTGGATCTTGACGCCGTGGAACACCTCGAACCGCTTGCGCAGCCCGCGCAGGATGGACACGGTGTCCTCGACCGTCGGCTCGTCCACCAGCACCGGCTGGAACCGGCGCTCCAGCGCGGCGTCCGGCTCGACGTGTTTGCGGTACTCGTCCACCGTGGTCGCGCCGATCATGTGCAGCTCGCCGCGGGCCAGCATCGGCTTGAGCATGTTGCCGGCGTCCATCGCGCCCTCGGTCGCGCCCGCGCCGACCACGGTGTGCACCTCGTCGACGAACAGCAGTATCCGGCCGTCGGCCGCCTTCACCTCGGCCAGCACGGCCTTGAACCGCTCCTCGAACTCGCCGCGGTACTTGGCCCCGGCCACCAGCGCGCCCATGTCCAGCGAGAAGATCGTCCGGTCGCGCAGGCCCTCCGGCACGTCACCGCGCACGATGCGCTGCGCCAGCCCCTCCACGATGGCGGTCTTGCCGACGCCGGGGTCGCCGATCAGCACCGGGTTGTTCTTGGACTTGCGCGAGAGGATCTGCACCACCCGCCGGATCTCCGCGTCCCGGCCGATCACCGGGTCGAGCTTGCCGGCCCGTGCGTCGGCGACCAGGTCGCGGCCGTACTTGTCCAACGCCTCGTACGCGCCCTCCGGGCTGGCCGAGGTGACCCGCTGGTTGCCCCGGATCTCGGTGAGCGCGGCCAGGAAACGGTCCCTGGTCAGCCCGGCATCGGCGAGCAGCCGGCCGGCCGGGCCGTCGTCGAGCAGGGCCAGCAGCAGGTGTTCGACGGAGACATAGGAATCCTTGAGGCGCTTGGCTTCCCGCTCCGCCGTTTCCAGCAGCGCGGCCAGCCGGCGGGTCAGGTACACCTGCCCGGGGGCCGCGCCCGGCCCGGTCACCTTCGGCCGGCGGCCCAGCTCCTCCTGCACCGCCGCGCGCAACCGGGACACGTCGACACCGGCCCGGTCCAGCAGCCGGGGCGCCAGGCCGTCGGGCTGGTCGAGCAGGGCGAGCAGCAGGTGCTCGGCGTCGGTCTCGGTGTGCCCCTGCCGGGTCGCGACGGC
This sequence comes from Kutzneria chonburiensis, assembly GCF_028622115.1. Classification (NCBI taxonomy): domain Bacteria; kingdom Bacillati; phylum Actinomycetota; class Actinomycetes; order Pseudonocardiales; family Pseudonocardiaceae; genus Kutzneria; species Kutzneria chonburiensis. The sequence continues at coordinate 1,747,904 of NZ_CP097263.1, read as the reverse complement.
CTGCGCGTCTCGCAGCGCCTCCTGGGACTTCTGGGTCAGTTCGCTCATGTCCATCGCTGTTGGCTCCTGACTTGGGCTTCCAGCACCCTGATCCGGTCGAGCAGGTCGAGCACCAGCCCGATCGCCGCGTAGTTCAGTGCCAGCCCGGTGCGCAGCCGCTGCACGCGGGCCAGCGCCGGCACCGTCGCCGGCGGGAACCACAACCGTCCGGACCGGTCGGTCGTGCTCTCCACCAGGCCCAGCGCGGCGTAGCGGCGGATCAGGTCCGGATGCAGCCCGCTGCGCGCGGCCACCGTCTCGGCGCTGAGCAGCACCGGCCGGACGAGTTGGTATGCGGCCATCAGGTCCTCCTTGGGGTGAACTCGGACACCGCGGCCAGTTCCTCGAAGAGCTCGCGTTCCCGCCGGGTGAGGTGCTTGGGCACCATCACCCGCACCTCGGCGTACAGGTCGCCGGCCGGGCCGTGCGGATTCGGCATGCCCTCGCCGCGCAGCCGAAGCCGCCGGCCGCTGGACGATCCGGCGGCGACGCGGACCTTCACCTCGCCGCCGGGCGTGGTCACCGGCACGGTCGAGCCGAGCGCGGCCTCCCACGGCGTCACCGGCAGCGTGAGGTGAATGTCCCGGCCGGACAACCGATAGCGCCGATCCGGCCGGATGCTGACGACCAGGTACAGATCCCCGGCCGGTGCGTCGCCACCGCCGCGCCCGCCCTGTCCGGCGAGCCGGATCCGTTGCCCGTCAAGGACTCCGGGCGGCACGGTGACGTCGTACTGCCGGTCGGTGCCCGGCAGGGTCAGCCGCCGGTGTCCACCGCGGTACGCCTCCTCGACGGACAGTTCGAGCACGGCCTCCTGGTCGGCGCCGGGAACCGGCCCGCGGCCGCGGAACAGCCCGCTCAGCAGGTCCTCGATGTCGATGCCCTCGAAGCCTTGTGGCGCCGAGGTTCGGCGCGGCCGGCCGGCGTTCTCGGCAACCCGGCGGAAGTCCGTGCCGAACTGGTCGTACCGGCGGCGCTGCGCCGGATCGGACAGCACCGCGTAGGCCTCGCTGACCTGTTTGAACCGCTCCTCGGCTCCCGGATCTGAGTTCACGTCAGGGTGGTAGCGGCGGGCCAGTCGCCGGTACGCCCGCTGGATGTCCTCGGCGGACGCGTCCCGGGGTACACCGAGCGAGTCGTAGAAGTCGGTCGCCACGGACCATCACTCCCTGGTCCCGGCCACCGTGACGGCGGCCGGACGCAGCTCGTGGCCACTCCCGCCGTAGCCCGGCCGCACCACCCCGACCACGGTGTTCGGTTCCGTCTCCGGGTCGTTGACCACGGCGACCACCTCATGCCGGCTCGGGTCGAACGGCACGCCGGTCTCGTCATCGCGGGGATATCCCAGCGCGGCGAGCAGCTGGACGGCCTGGTCCCGGATCGAGCGGACGCCTTGCAGGACGCTGCCCTGGTCGGCATCCGCGTGCGCGAGCGCCAACTCCAGGTTGTCCAGCACCGGCAGCCACGCCGCGGCGACCCTCGCCCGTTCCGCGGCCGTCGCCCGCCGCAGCTCGACCGCGTGACGCTTGCGCGTGTTGTCCAGCTCCGCCATCGCCCGCCGCCATCGGTCCTCGAGATCCTCGATCCGAGCCTGCCGGGTCGGGACCGGCTCCTGGGGGCGCGCGTCGGCGCCGGCCCCGACATCGGCCGCGGTGGCAGCGTGGTCCGCCGCGGCGTGCTCCGGATTGGTCATGACTGTCCCTCACGCCCGGTCGAACTCGGCGTCGACCACGTCGTCGTCGCTGTCCGACGAGGTGCTCCTGCCGCCGCCGTCGTCGCGACGGGCCGCGCTCAGCGACGCGTGCACCTGTTGCAACTCCGAGGTCAGCGACCGAACCTGGTCCAGCGGCGCCTCCGACTTGACGGCGTCACGGGCCTGTTCCACCAACAGTTGCGCACGGGCCCGCTCATGTTCGGGTGTGCTGTCGTTGATGGCCCGTTCCACCTGGTACGCGACGGTGTCGAGGGCGTTGCGCGCGTCGACCTCGGTGCGCAGCCGTTCGTCGTCGGTGCGGTTGCGCTCGGCCTCGCTCACCATGCGCTCGATCTCGGCCTGGTCCAGGTTCGAGCTCTCGCTGATGGTGATGCTCTGCTGGGCGCCGGTGTCCTTGTCCTTCGCGGTGACGTCGAGAATGCCGTTGGCGTCGACATCGAAGGTGACCTCGATCTGCGGCTCGCCCCGCGGCGCCGGTCGGATGTCGGTCAGTTGGAACCGGCCGAGCACCCGGTTGTCCGCCGCGCGTTCCCGTTCGCCTTGCAGCACCACCACGTCCACCGCGGGCTGGTTGTCCTCGGCGGTGGAGAACACCTCGGTGCGGCGGGCCGGGATCGTGGTGTTCCGCTCGACGATCTTGGTCATCACCCCGCCGCGGGTCTCCACGCCCAGCGACAGCGGCGTGACGTCGAGCAGCAGCACGTCCTTCACGTCGCCCTTGAGCACGCCGGCCTGCACCGCCGCGCCGAGCGCGACGACCTCGTCCGGGTTCACGCTCATGTTCGGGTCCTTGCCGCCGGTGAGCCGGCGGACCAGGGCCTGCACGGCCGGGATCCGGGTGGAGCCGCCGACCAGGATCACCTCGTCGATGTCGTCGGCGGTGACCTTGGCGTCGGCCATCGCCCGCTTGACCGGCTCGAGACAGCGCTCGACCAGGTCGCGGGTGATCTCCTCGAACACCGACCGCATCAGCGTGGTGGTCAGGTGCTTGGGGCCGTCCCGGTCGGCGGTGATGAACGGCAGGTTCACGCTGGTCTGGCTGACCGAGCTGAGCTCGACCTTGGCCTTCTCGGCGGCCTCGAACAGCCGTTGCAGCGCCTGCGGATCGGAGCGCAGGTCGATGCCGTTGTCGCGTTGGAACTGCTCGGCGAGGTGGTCCACGATCCGGCGGTCGAAGTCGTCGCCGCCGAGGTGGGTGTCGCCCGCCGTCGACCGCACCTCGACAACGCCGTCGCCGACGTCGAGCAGGCTCACGTCGAAGGTGCCGCCGCCCAGGTCGAACACCAGCACGGTCTCGTGGCCCTTGTTGTCCAGTCCGTAGGCCAGCGCCGCGGCGGTCGGCTCGTTGATGATCCGCAGCACCTCGAGGCCGGCGATCCGGCCGGCGTCCTTGGTGGCCTGCCGCTGCGCGTCGTTGAAGTACGCCGGCACGGTGATCACGGCCTCGGTGACCTTCTCGCCGAGCGCCTTGCCGGCGTCGTCGGCCAGCTTGCGCAGCACCTGGGCGCTGATCTCCTCGGGCGCGTACAGCTTGCCGCGGACCTTGAATCGGACCACGCCGCCGTCGCCCTCGACCACGTCGAAGCCGACCGCCCGGGCCTCCTCGGCGATCTCGTCGAAGCGGCGGCCGATGAATCGCTTCGCCGAGTAGATGGTGCCCTTGGGGTTGAGGATCGCCTGGCGGCGGGCCAGTTGGCCGACCAGCCGCTCGCCGGACTCCGTGTAGGCGACCACCGACGGGGTGGTGCGGGAGCCCTCCGCGTTGGGGATCACGGCGGGCTCGCCGCCCTCCCATGCGGCGATCACCGAGTTGGTGGTGCCCAGATCGATGCCGACGGCCCTGGCCATCACCGACCACCGTCCAGTTGAGCCAGCAGGCCGCGTGCCCGGTCGGCCACGTCGGCGTCGGCGACCACCTGGTAGCGACTCGGGGCCATCGCGCGGACGGAGGCGAAGTCCCGGCGGCCGCGCTGAAGGGCATGCGCGACGAGACCGAAGACCGCGCCCAGCACCGCGCCGATGACCAGCCCGTACGCGGCCAGTGCCAGCGATGCGACGACCGGAGCGACCCAGTTGAACAGTCCGAACAACCAGCCGATCAGCACGCCGGTGAACGCGCCCGATCCGGCTCCGCGCAGCGCGGCGCCCGGGTAGTTCACCCGGCCCACGATCTGTTCGACCAGCCGCACGTCAGCGCCAACGATGGCGACCCGCTCGACCGGAAAGTCGTGATCGGTCAAGTACTCCACCGCCCGTTCGGCGTCACCGTAATCGGGGTACTCGGCGATCGTCGTGCGGTGCCCGCTCGCGCGCGAGGGTGCGGGCGCGTCTTGCTGCGCGGCCATCTTCGCTCCTCCTAGGCGTGTGCCGGCTCGCGGGAGCCGGTCTCGATGGTGCGGCGTTCGCCGGTGTCGTGACCGATCTCCACCCGACGGGGCTTGCTCGACTCGGCGACCGGCACGGTGATGGTGAGGACACCTCGGTCCACGTTCGCGGACAGCTTGGCGCTGTCGAGGTTGTCGCCGAGGAACAGCTGCCGGCTGAACTCGCCCTGCGGCCGCTCGTCGATCACCAGCTCGTCACCGTCCGCGTGCAGCGGGCGGCGATGCGCCCGCACACTCACCACGTTGTGCTCCACGGTCACGTCCACATCGGCCGGATCGAGGCCGGGCACGTCCAGCGCGACCACGAACTCGTCGCCACGGCGGAACGCCTCCATCGGCATCGCCCGAGCCGCGCGGCCGAAGGCCTGCTCGGTCAGCCGGTCCAGGTCGCGGAACGGGTCAAAACGCATCAATGTCACAGCTTCGCTCCTCCCTTGTCCACAGCACGTCCACCGCCGGCGGCACGGCTCACGGCCGTATTTCCATTGCCTGCTCAGGCTTTCCGCTTTGGACGCGGCACCGGCGGCACTGACAACCCTGGCACCGGGACGATCCGGCCGCCTGCGCCTGCGAGGTCGAACTTCCGGCTCGCGGTCGCCCTGCCGGGTCGGGTGCCCGCGGGTAGGGTTCTCGGCGAGGGGCACGCGTGGAGGATCGCGATTTCGGTACATGGCCAGGACGGGCCGGACGGCTGGTGGCAACAGCAGCTGGCGGGCCGGCGCGGACTGCTCGCGATCTCCACGATGATGTTCGACGGCCGGGACGCCGACGACATCGTCGCGCTCGCGGTCTCCGCCGTGCCGTCGCTGGGCGGCGGCGAGGTGGTGGCTGTCTACGTCGTCGCGGACGGCCGGCTGGAGCCGGCGGCACGCGGTCCGGCGGCGGATTCCGAGCTGGACCGGCACGTCCGCGAGTTGGGCGAGGGCGGCGGCGAGATCGTCCTCGGGGACGGCATGTGGCGGTGGGCCTATCCGCTGACCGGACTGGGCGGCGACACCGGCCGGCTGGTGGTGAAAGCCCCCCACGGCCCGTCACCGGACGAGCTCTTCCTGCTCAGGGCACTCGGGCAGCAGCTGGCCGCCGCGCTGGCGAACGCCTCCATGCACAGCCGCGAGCGGGCCTACATCGACGACCTGCGCGACCTCAACACTGACCTGTCCGCGGCGGTCGCCCGGCTCGAGGAGCGGACCGCCGTGCACGAGGAGCTCAACCGCGTGTCCGCCGCCGGCGCGGGCGACGCCGGCATCGCCGACGCGCTGCACCGGTTGACGGCGCTGCCGGTGGCGATCGAGGACCAGTTCGGCAATCTGCGCGTGTGGAGCGGGCCGGGGCGGCTGGACCCGTATCCGAAGCCGGGCGCGGCCGAGCGCACGGAACTGCTGCGGCAGGCCGCGACGACACCGCACCCGGTCCGGATCCGCGACCGGGTGGTGTCCGTGGTCCGGCCGCGCCACGAGGTGCTCGGCGTGCTGGCGCTGATCGACCCGGCCGGGACCGTCGGCCGGCACGAGCTGTTCGCCCTGGAGTACGGCACCACCGTGCTCTCGCTGGAACTGGCGCACGAGCGCAATCTGGCCGAGGTGGAGCTGCGGGTGCACCGCGAGCTGGTGGACGACCTGATCACCGGCGTCGACGACGAGAGCGCGTACACGCGGGCCGACGCCGTCGGCCACGACCTGCGCGGCCCGCACCATGTCGTCGTACTGCGCTGGCCTGGGCAGGCCACCACCGATGCCGCCGGTCGCATGGTGTCCGCGCTCGGCCTGCGAGGGCTCTGCTCACGTCGGTCCGAGGCGGCGGTGTTGGTCGTGTCCGGCCGCCCGGACGGCGACGCGATGCATCGCGTGATGGTGGAGCTGCTCGGCAGTCCGGACGGCGCGATCGGCATCGGTGGTCCCTGCGCCGGCCCGGGCGACTTCCCGCGGTCCTACCGCGAGGCGATTCGGGCACTGGACATCCGGCAGCACTCCCGCGCCCCCCACGGCGTCACCGCGTACCACGAGCTGGGGGTTTACCGGCTGCTGGACACGGGGCGGAACCGCGTCGAGATTGTGGCTTTCGTCGAGGAATGGCTCGGGCCGCTGCTTGCCTACGACCGCAGCAAGCGCGCCGACCTGGTGCGAACGCTCTTCCACTACCTCGAATGCGGTGGCAGCTACGACGAGACGGCGGCCGCGCTGACCATCCACCGCAGCACCCTGCGCTACCGCCTCGGCCGGATCCGGAAGATCACCGAGCTCGATCTCAACGATGTCGACAGCCGGCTCAACCTGCACATGGCGGCCCGTGCCTGGCAGGTGATGCGCGAAATGGAGTGACCGGAGACGGGCCGCGCGCCGGCCACGCCGTGTTCGCCGGACCCCGACACCCTCGCCACTCGCCGCAACGGTCGTCATTCGGTCCGCGCACCAGTGCCGGTGCCCGGCGCAGGACGCGAGAACATGCTGTACAGCCACCACAGCGACGGGATCAGTATCACCGCGCCGACGGCCAGCACGACAAGCACGGGCGCCAGCACGCTGTCGGTCGCCGCCGAGCTGCCGACGGTGACGTCGGGCTCCAGCATGGTCGGGTACTGTGCGGCACCCCAACCCCACAGGACGGCCACCACCGCGGCCGCCGCGACCATGCGGGCGATGCCGTAGCGGTGTAGCCACAGCAGCGGGAACTCGGCGACGCCGGCCACGGCGGAGAACACCACCAGCGGCAGCGCCCGGCCGGTGAGACCGGCGAACAACAGCGGAGCGTCGGCGCGCAGGATCCAGATTCCGGCCAGCGCGACGACGCCGGTCGCCACGCCGGTGGCCAGGGCACGGGCACGAAACGCCGCGGCCACCTCGGGTTCGCCCTCACGAACGGCGTCGGCGCACAGGTACACAGCCGCCAGATACGCGCACGCGAGCACGGCGAGCACGCCTCCGAGCAGCGAACTGGGCCCGGTCCAACTCGTGACCGGGTCGCCGGCCGCCAGGCCCAGCGGCACGCGGCCGGAGGCGACGGCGCCGGCGACCGTGCCGAGAAAGAACGGCGTGAACACCGATGAGAGCGCGAACAGGCCGCCGAACAGTCGTCGCAGACCAGGCTGCTCGGTCACTTTGCGGAACGCGAACGAGGAACCCCGCGCGATGATGCCCAGCGCGGCCAACGTGAGCGGAATGTACAAAGTAGACATCACTGCCGCGAAGACAGTCGGGAAACACGTCCACAGCAACACCACCACGAAGATCAGCCACACGTGGTTGGCCTCCCAGACCGGACCGATGCTGTGTTCGACTTGCCGCCGCTGACGGTCGTCGCGGCCGGCGAGCAGGTCCCATGCGCCGCCCCCGAAGTCCGCCCCGGCGAACAGCCCGTAGCAGCTCAATCCGATCCACATCGCGGCGAGACAGACATCGGCCAGCATCGGATTCCCTTCACGTCACGGGGTAGTTCTCGACGTCCCGCTCCTGGGGTGCGGTCGGCACCGGCGTCTGCCTGGCCAGCCGGCGCATCACGTGGACCACGGCGACGGTCAGGCCGGCGTACACGACAAGCACCAGCCACAGTCCGACCATCAGGCCCGGTGCCGGGTTCACGGCGTCGTGCACGCTCATCACGCCCTGCACCACCCACGGCTGCCGCCCCTCCTCGGTGACGGTCCAACCGCATTCCAGCGCGACAACCGCGGCCGGACCGGCGATCGCCCCCAGAACGAGGAACACGCGGCTCGGCACGCCTCGCCACCAGCGCGCCGCGGCGAACCAGACTCCCAGCGCCAGCAGGAAGAATCCGACACCGACCATCAGATCGAAGGACAGGTGCACGCCCGTCACCGGCGGCCACAGGTTCCGGGGCACGCGATCAAGCCCGGTGATCACCGTGTCCGGGTTGGAGCCGACGAGCAGCGACAGACCGTCCGGGATCTGCACGCCGTAGTCGAGCTGCCCGTTGCCGGCGATTCCTCCAACGGTCAACGGAACGTGCGAGCCGGTGTGGTAGACGCCCTCGATCGCGGCCAGCTTGGCCGGCTGGTACTGGGCGACGAACCGTGCCGCGTAGTCACCGGCGACAATCTGGAACGGGGTCACCACCGCGCCGACCGCGCACGGCAGGGCGAAACCGATGCGGTGGTAACGATCCCGGCGGCCGCGCAGCAGGGCCACCGCGTAGACCGCGGCGGTGAAGAAGCAGGCGACCATGATCGCGGCCAGGATCATGTGGATCGTCTCCGGCGGGGTCGCCGGATTGAACATCGCCGCCCACGGCTGCACGTCGACGACGTGGCCGTCGCGCAGAGTGAAGCCCTGCGGCTGGTTCATCCACGCGTTCGCGCTGACCACGAAGAAGGCCGAGCAGATGCCGGCGATGACGATCGGCACACCGGTCAGCACGTGCCGGCGGGGCGGTAGCCGATCCCAGCCGTACAGATAGATACCCACGAAGATGGCCTCGACGAAGAACGCGATGCCCTCCATGGCGAACGGCAGCCCGATGACCTGGCCGAAGCGGCCCATCAGCCCCGGCCACAACAGCCCCATCTCGAAACTGAGGATCGTGCCGGATACGGCGCCGACAGCGAACAGCACGCCCATGGCCCGCGCCCAGCGCCGGGCCAACAGCCGGTAGCTCCGGTCGCCGGTGCGTATCCCGCGCCACTCGACCAGCACGGTCAGCAGCGGCAGGCCGACGCCGAGACAGGCGACCACGATGTGCCAGGCCAGCGAGAAGCCCATCTGGGCACGGGCGGCCGCGAGGTCGTCCGGTCGCACGACGGCGAGCGCGTTCGACACCATGGCCGCAGGTGGCCCGCGCGATGCCGGGGCAAACGCGTGGTGCTCACTCGGCGGCGAACTGCTCCCGGCGCTTGCGTTGGCGGTAACCGTACGTCGCCCTGAGCACCGCCTCCTCGCTTTCCAGGCGAGCGCCGAGCGCGCCGGCAATGGTGGCCACCGACGCGGCCAGCCAGGCCAACCGCAGGTGGTCGAGCACACTGACCGGATGGCCGATCTGGCGCTGCAGAACCGCCGGATCGAGCAGCAGCGTGGCCCCCACGAACACCAGCGCGAACAGCACGACGTACAACGCGAGGACGCCGCACACCAGGGTGATGATCGTGGTGAGGTTGTACAACACGGCGCGGCCTCGGCCCAGCGCGTCGTCCGGGCGTTCCCACAGTCGGTGCCGCGAGATCAGCCAAGCGACCATGGCCGACAGGGACAGCAGCATCGCGGCCAGCAGCCGCAGCGGATGCGACTGGATGCCCAGTTGCCAGATGGTCGGGCTGATCATCGTGTACGCACCGGTGGCCAACGCGGCGACCAACACGCTGGACAACCCGATCGCCAGCCGCCATGGTCGGTTGGCCCGGACCATGCCGGCGATCATGCGTAGCCGACCGAAGAATCCCGGCGCGACGTACCGCACCCCGATGTCGTCGGTGGGCGCCTCGATCCGCCGCGCCAGGCCGGACAACAGACGCGGCCGGTCGACGAGTTCGCCGACCAGCGCGGTGACCGTGTCGGCCACCTTGTGGCTGAGCGCCCAGCCACCCATCGCGGGCAGCGAGGCGACGGCCAAGCCGTCCGCCACGCTGACGTCGGCGATGACCGGGTCCGTGCCGGCACGCCGCGGCAGGTCGGTCAGACACACCCACAGGTCGCACCGGTCCTCGACAACCTGCCCACGGACCATGCCCACGACGTGTCGCACGCTGCCGTGCTCGTCGGCCGCGAACTGATCCCGCACCAGCATCACCCGCCAGCGCACGCCGCTGTCCACCCGCCGCGCCAGCAGTTGGGGCAGCCGGTCGGCCAGCGGCTCCGCGAGCTCGGTGGCCAGACCGGGATCGGCCAACAGGCCCAGTAGGACAGTCCGTTCCACAGGCACACCGGTTGACTACCCGATGCAACGCCGGGTACTCAGCGGCGCCGGTTGAATATCGGGCGCCGTCCCTCGTCGATCTGTGCGGCCAGGCCTGCGGCCTGACGGACCGCTGGGGTTCTCGGTTGCCAGGTCCGCGCGCCGAGGATGAACGACAACCCCGTGGCCTCGATGGCCTGCTGGTTGGCCGCAGAGATCATGCCAGCGTCGGCCACGACCGTGACATCAGCCAGCTGGTGGGCATCCATGAACGCACGGATGGTCGGCAGCATCGTAGTGGTCTCGCCCCGGTTGCCCCCGAACGCGTTAACCATCAACGGAAACCCGCTTGCGTCGGTGAGCAGCCCGATCGTGATCTGCCCCTCCAACGCCGCATCGTCATGCGCCGAGCCGATGTGCTCGATGTCCCGCGACCCGCGACGCGAGGAGTGCACGATCTGCACCGCCCTGGCCCCCGACGCCGTCTTCACCGTGCGCAGATTTTCGCCGTTCACACGACGAAACCGCAGGTCAACTGCCAGCACCCTACCCAAGATCAGCGATCTTGAACCAAAGACGGGTAAGGTGACGGAATGGTCATGCGGGTGGCGATTCCCGTGCTGCCGTGCCGAGATGTGCAGGCAGCGCGGTCGTACTTCACGGACGCGCTCGGATTCGACACCATATTCACCTGGGAGACCCCACCTAGCTACGCAGCCGTGATCCGCGACACCGCCGAGTTCCACCTGTATGCCGAAAGCAGCGTCGGCCCGGCCAGGGTGACGGTTGTCGTCGACGACGTCGATTCCTGCCACGACGAGCTGCGCGCCCGCGGCGCCGACATCGTCGAGCCACTGGCTGACCGGCCCTACGGGATGCGCGACTTCAACGTACGGACACCCGATGGGCACTTGTTGATCTTTAGCCAGCCGCTCACCGAGTACGGGTGACCATCAGCGGACCAGCCGGAAGAATGACCGGACCTCGTCGACGAACAACGCCGGCTGCTCGAACGCCGCGAAGTGGCCGCCCTTACCGGGCTCGTTCCAGAGACTGCGAGAGCAGCGTCAGCCATCCAGACACGTGCGCCATCAACAGATACAGCAGCCTCATGACCACAGCCTGTGATCATGAAACATAGCATCACCACCAGTCGGACCACGTAGCCCGCGCACGACAAACCAGCTGGCCAGCACCTACGCCAATGTTTCCGGCACCCACAGGCCGCAGCGGCCGACGCGGTGCTGTTGCATTCGCAGAGCTACACGCGGGCACCGTTGGCGGTGCCGCCGGATTGCACGTCTACGCACCGGCCCCTCTGCGGGGCGGCGGAGGGTCGCGGGCGCGCTTCGTCGAGGTGTCACGCGGGGGCGGACAGAATCACCCGGACTTCGGTGTTGCGGTAGCCGGCGCGGTCGAACGCCGCAGCCATCGGGCGGTTGCCCAGGTCAGTGGTAGCGGTGATCCGGTCCGCGCCGTCGGCGGCGTGAAACCGGGTGATCTCCGCCAGAATCTCCGCGACGAGGCCCTGGCCGCGCAACTCGGGCACGACGCCGAGGTAGCCGACATTGCGGTTGTACGGGGTGGCCGAGGGGATGGCCAGGCCGGCCAGCACGCCGTCGGGGGTGTGGGCAAGCCGCCACCACTCCCGTTTGCCGGGCCGGTCCAGGTAGAACTCCAACGCCTCGCGGGCGGTGGCCTCCGCGCCATGGGCCGCCTCGTTCTCGCGGGTGTGGGCGTCCAGGCTGCCCTCGGCTACCCGCAGCAGCGCCTGCAGGAACACCTCGTCGTCCGGCTCGGGGGAAAACACCAGCCGCCCGCCCGGCTCCGGGACGCCCGCGTCGGGGGTCCACTCGTATTGCAGCCGCTCGACCTCGACGGTGAGCCCGGCGCGGTGGGCCGCGTCCTGCCGCCAGGCCACCGCGGCGGCCAGAGCGGGGTCGCCCCGCCACCCGCCGGGCAGCTTCATGATGTTGTACAACGGCAGCCGCTGCGCGCCGGCGTCCACGAACGCCTTGTGCGCGGCGGTGAGCAGCTCGGCCGCCACGCCGGCGCGGTCGGTGACGGCGTCGTCGGTGACCAGGCAGTCCAGCGCCAGCGGGTGCTCGCTGTCGGTTTGGCCCCACCACACGGCGCGGGCGAGGACCCGGCCCTCGTCCTCCGCGATCCACGTCCATTCAGGACGGTACTGGCGCCGGGCTGCCTCGGCGCGCCAGGCGTCGGCGCCCAGCCACCAGATCGGCTCGCTGACCTCGATGCACAGGGCGCGGTCCTGATCAGACTCGGTCATGGGGTGGCACACCATTTCGCGGGACACCGGTGGAGCCTATCCGGCTGGCGCTTCAGGCGCGTTGGCCCTCGATGAACCCTCCGGAGGCTGTCGATCAACTCGCTCTGGCAGTGGGTATTCGCTCTATGAGCGAGTGAGCAAGAGCAGCACGACGAGGGCTGCCACGAACACGATCGGCACCACGATCACGTTCACCGCCCGCGGCCGGTGGAAGTACGACGCCTCCTTGTCGACCAACATGATGTGCAATTGGATAATGGCGAAGAACGCGGCCGCGGCGGCCACGACCGACACTCCGCACAACACCAGGAATCCAATAACCGGCCCGTACCCGAACGGACCGCTGAGCACACCGGCAACGCCGGCGAACACGGCGCCGGCCGCGGCGACGCCACCCCAGCCGTAGGACTGAATCGCGTAGAAATAGAGCCAGTCGACGTCATCGGCCTTGCCGTCGGCCACCCGGCGCAGAATCCGCCCGCTGCCACGGGCCGCCGTTCCCTTGCGGTCCAGCAGCTTCCCGGCCAGCGTCAGGTACCACTCGGGCAGGTACGGGGTGCCCACGCGCACAGCTCCCTTCAACGCCGTAGGGGCCGGGCTGTGGACACAGCCCGGCCCCATCAGCCGGTCCAGCTAGAAATGATACCTGCTCCGCACCTGCGCACTGCCCTCGTACAGCGCGGTCGCGGCAATTCCATATCGGGTGTAGCGCTTCTCACGAGCGGAGTACCTGGCCGCCGCGCGCACCTGTTTTGCGCCCTGACGAGCCGCTTTTCGCGCCCACCGCCCGCTGTTTGCCACCCCTCGGAAGGATTTGGCCTTGGTGAACAATTTGGCCGCGGCCTTCTTGGCGGCGTAGGCGGCAGCGTGTTTGACGAGGCCGCCGACACCGGTGAAGCCGCCGGCGATGTCGAGGATGCCGCCGAGGATGTCGCCGTGTCGGAAGTCGTTGTACGCGTCATAGCCGCTGCTGACCGCGGCGGCCACGGTGAACGCGACCCCGACGAACGGCACCCACGACGTGGCCACGGCCAGCACGCTCAGCGTGGTCGTCAGGTGATCGGTGAAGGCGCTCTTGACGGTGTTGCCCAGCCAACCCCAGAACGAGGTGCCGTCCAGGTCGACGTGGTTGATCGGGTCGGCGTTGACGTAGTCGTAGTCGTTGGCCGACCCGCCGTCGACCGGGTCCACGGACAGGAATCGGCCCAGCAGCGGGCTGTACGGGCGCTCGCCCATCTGCACCAGCGACAGCGCGCCGGCGTGCTCGTACTCCCGCTGGTTCTGGCCGAGCCAGCCGTAGTCCATGTTGCCCGGCTGGTTGTCCGGCACGGCCTGATTGTCGACGGTGCCGTCGGTCCGCAGCGCTTCGCCGTACGGCGTGTACGTGCGCAGCGAGCCGACCTGCACGCCGCTGCCGTTGGTGGTGACGGACAGGTCGCCGCGAACCGATGGGGCGTCCCAGGTGTCCTGGCCGCCGGCGACCTGCTTGGTGTAAAGCACGCCGCCCGGCAACACGATGCTGAAGGTCTGGAGATTCTTGTTGCCGTCCATGGTCAGGCTGGCCGAGTCGCCGGTGCCGGTGTAGCCGTAGAGCACCGCGGTCGTGCCGTCGCCGGTATGGGCGTCCCGGCGGACGATCCGGTTGAGCACGTCCCGCGTGTAGGAGATGTCCGCCACCTGGTTGGGATCGCTGCTTGTCGTGCGGGCGGACACGTTGCGGTTGCCGGAGTCGAACCCGAAGTAGCTCGTCGTGCCGCCCGAGCTGAACTGCGTGGTGTTGCCGTGGCTGTCGTACTGGAAACCGGACAGCGCGGTGGCGCCGACGGTGGCCAGCAGCCGGTCCGCGGCGTCGTAGCAGTAGTCGGTCTCGGCGGTGCCGGCACCGGTCTGGTCGAGCAGCCGAACCCGGTTGGTGTCGCGGCCGGCGTTGGCCTGCGTGCCGGTCGGGCAGGCCGCCGCGGCCGCCGACGTGAAGTCGTACGTGTAGTGGTGCCCGGTGACAAAGGCCTGGGTCAGCCGGCCCATTCCGTCGTAGACGTAGTTGGCGCCGGTCGGATTCGGGTCGAGGCCGCCGAGCGACTCGTCGGTGATGGTGCCGGCCCGGCTGCGGGTGACCTGCGAGACGATCTGCTTGCCGTCACTGGTGTTCCAGGTCAGCGACGTGCCCTGCCCGGCGGCGTCCTTGCCCACGGCCGACAGCGCGCTGCCGTTGGCGTACGCGACCGAGGCCAGCTCGCCCGCCGCGTCGTAGGTCACCGTGGCCAGCACGGTCGTGCCGAGCTTGGTGGTCAACAGCCGGCCGGCGTCGTCATAGGTCGACGTGGTCGCCAGTGGGCTGTTGGCCTGGTTCGGCGGTGTCACGGTGGTGCTAGCCGTTCGGCCGATCTGGTCGTAGGCCGAGTCGGTCCGCACGCCGGCCGCGTCGGTGTAGGACACCGTGCGCCCCAACAGGTCGAGCTTGGTGGTGACGGTGCCGTTGTAGTCGGTGACCGAGCTGGTGAGCGGGTCGCCGCCGACGGCGTAGTCGTAGCTGACGGTGCGGGCGCCCGCGGTCGGGTTGGCCGGGTAGGTCTGCTGCACGACCCGGTCGCGGCTGTCGTAGCTGGTGCACGCCCAGTCACCGCTGGTGGCCTTGGCGACCACCCGGCCGGAGGCGTCGTAGACGTCCTCGTCGGTACGGGCCGAGCCGGCCGCCGGCGTGGCGGCGGTGGTCAGCTTGGGCAGACCGCCCTGGTTGGTCGCGGCGCTGCCGGCGACGCAGGGGTTGGCCCGCGTCTCGGTATCGCCGTAGAAGGCGTAGGCCGTGGTGGCGCCGCTCGGCTTGGCCTCGCTGGTGCGGCGCAGGTAGCCGCTGCCGACCGCCTCGTAGCCGGCAGTGCTGGCCAGCGCCAGACCGGCCGGGTCGTTGACGGTCGAGCCGGGCAGCCCGAAGGTCGGGTCGAGGTTGCCGTCACCGAACCTGCTGGCGCTGGTCTTGTCCGGCACGCCGTTGGACTCCGACGAGGTGCTCGACGTGGTCAGCCCGTAGCGCGGCTTGAGATACTGGCCGGGCACGTTCTCCTCGGCCTGGCCGGGCCGGATCCAGTTCAGGTTGATCAGTCCGACGTCGACCCGGTTGTAGTAGTCGACCCGAATTCGCTTGTACGCCCCGGCATCGGTGTTGTTGTACGTGCCCGAGACCGCGTGCGAGCCGCCGTCCGCCCAGGCGTCGACGATCAGCTGGTCATCGATCCACACGCGCACGCCGTCGTCCACCCACACCTTGATCGTGTAGGTGCCGGCGTCCGGGAACTGGATCTCCCCGGTGAAACGGGCCGCGAAGCTGGCCGACGACAGGCCGGCGACCGGTGGCGTGGTGGCGCTGTAGTTGGCGACCAGCTTGCCGCTGGGCTCGCCGACACCGGTGCCGTAGACCTTGGGCGCACCGGCCAGGTCGAGGTTGTCGTAGTAGGCGACGGACAGCCCGTTGATGTTCTCGTCGTAGTTGGTGTGCTTGTGCGGCACGGTGTTCGCGCACGCCGCGGTGGGCAGCTGGCCGGCGAAGCAGGACGCGGGCGCCGGGCCGTAGTTGTCGGTGACGCGGTCGTCGTAGTCGTAGACGTTGGTGGTGACCCGGCCGGCCGCGTCGGTGGACGTCAACTGCTGGTCCTTGACGTTCCACGACTGCGATGTGGTGCGGCCGGTGGCGTCGGTCGAGCTGAGCACCCGATCGGCGTCATCGTAGGCGACCTTGGTGGTGAAGCCGACAGCCGGGCTCAGCCCGACGGTGTCCACATAGGATATCCGGTTGGCCGGGTCGTACCGGTAGCCGTGCCCCGGTCGCGGCTGGCCGGGGGCGGGCGCGGCCTGGGTCACGCCGCTGCCCTTCGGCTTGCCGGACGACTTGTCGTACGCGACAGCCGTGACGACATCGGTCGCACCGGACCGGTTGGCCGGGTCGGCGGCGATCCAGTCGTTGACCAGGCTGGAACGCGACGAGGTGAGCAGGCTGTCGGCGTCGTAACCGAAGTCCGTGACCTGCGAACCGGGATCCTCCACCCGGCTCAACCGTCCGCCGCTGTACCAGAGTCGGGTCTCGGTGCCGTCCCAGTAGCTGATGCGGCACAACATCTGCGACGGAGCCGTCGTGTCCGCGCCGGAGGGCGGGGTGGCGCCGCCGTAGCAGTCGTCGCCGGCCCGGTTGTAGTGCAGCACATGGGCTCGGCCGCTGACCGGGTCCTTGATCTGCGACAGCCGCGACGGATCACCGTCGTAGATGTTCTGCAATGCCGCCGGCTTGCGGGAATCCGCCGTGGCCGACTGGCTGTCCAGCTTGCCGTCGGCCCGGAAGACGAACACGTCCGATCCCTCGGTCAGCGTCACCCGGCCGCCGCTGTCCAGCGCCAGCACGCCGTCCTCATCCAGCGGCGGGCTGTAGCCACCGGCGGACTTCTTGGTCCACGTGTGCTTGGCGCCGGTGCCGTCGGTCAGCACCACGTTCTGGTCGGTGACCTGCGCGGTCGTGTAGGTGGTGCCGTTGCCGTCAAGATCGGCCGACAGCGTCCAGCCCTTCGGCAGCGCCGGCAGGTCGCCGGAGAACAGCCAGTCCGCGGGCACGATCTGCGCCGGCACGGTCGTGCCGTCGGCGGTCCGGGTGAACAGCCGCATCCGGGCCGCACCGGTGATCTCCTGGAGCTCCACCTTGATCGGCACCCGCTGACCCTGGGTCAGCGCCACGCCGGTGGCCTGCGTCCAGTTGAGGTCGCTGACCCCGGTGCTGGTGTACACCTTGTTGCCGTTGATCCACACCTGCGCGGCGTCGTCGTGCACGCCGGCGAACTGGTAGGTGCCGGTGGCCGGAGCCTGGAAGTAGCCCTCCCAGCGGACCACGAAGTAGTCCGCACCGAGCGCGGGCGCGAACGGCGAGTCGGTGCCGTAGTCCACGTTGACCTGGGGCTCGTTGCGCACCAGCACGGGCTGCTGCGAGGAGCTGATGTTGCCGTTGTGGCTGATGTCGTTGAAGTACGACGCGCGCAGGCCCTTGTCGTCGACCTGCTGCGAGTTGTACGTGAAGGTCAGCCCGGCGTTGCCGCCGACCGTGGTGAAGGTGGGCGTGGCGACCGTGGTGGAGACGTCGCCGTTGGCCAGGTTCACCGCAACGGGGCCGGCCGAGTCGACAGGGGACGGGCTGTGCGCGCCGATCCGCAGGTCCACCTTGAGATGTCCGATCCACGTCGGCGTGGTCGTGGTGATCCCGCTGTAGGCGGTGGCCTGCCAGGTGTAGGAGACGCCGTCGTGCAGAACACCTGACGGGACAGTCCACTGTGGAGAGTCCAGGCAGCCGGACTCCACGACAACACCGGACTTCGCGTCCGAACCGGTGGCCACCTTGAAGCAGTACTTGACCGGATCGCCGTCGGGGTCGGTCACCGGGCTCACCTGGAGCGTGGGCGTCAGCGACGCCAGCACCGAACCGTCCGCCGGCGTGACCAGGCCCGGAGCCGGCGGGGCCGTGCCCGTGTCGACGGTCAGCGTGGCGTTGAGGTACTTGTACGTCCAAGTGCCGGGATTCTCCGCGCCGATCAGCATGAAGAACGGCGTGATGTCACGGGCGTTGACGCGGTCGCGCAGGTAGTTGGTGAACGCGTCGCCCACCAGCGTGCCGACATCGCCGACATTGGCGCTGGCCAAGTACTCACCGACGCCGTTGAAGTCGAAAGCCGTCGCGTGGTACAGGTTCGCGTTCCAGGTCAGCAGGGAACCCGTGGACGCGGTGTCCCGCGTCAGGTCCATCTTCGCGCCGACCACGGTCTTGCCCCACAGTGATGAGTAGTCGAAGTGGAAGACGCTGCGGCTGTAGGAATCGCCCTTGTTGAGGCTGTTGCCGATCTGAAGGGCACAGTTGAGGCAGCTGTAGCCGTCGGTGCGGTACACATGCGACTCGTTGACACCGAAGGCGAACGTCGGATCGACGTGTACCGGGTAGACCCGCTTGCCGTCCCTCAGCCAGTTCGGGTCGACCGACACCGTCAGCCACCAGCCGTCGGCCGTCTTGTCCAGGCCGTACGTGCCGCCGGTCCGGGCCGGCGCCGTGCGGTCCGAACCGGACGAGTCCCAGGTCTCGATCGGCGGCAGCACAACAACAACAGCGCCGTTCGCGTCCTTGAGCTGGACCGAGTCGCCGTCCAGCGCCGGTGTCAGGCCGCCGGTCTTGAGTTTGAAACGCCACGAGGACTTCGCCGGCGCCTTCTTCAGCAGCACGGTCTCCTTCAAGGCGGACGCGGTCACCTCGTAGTCGAGGTCGGTGTCCGGCTGCACATTCGCGTAGGTCGCCTTGTCCCCGGCGACCGCCGCCGTCGCCGGAGCGGCCTGGTCGAGCGCCAGCGACGCGGTCTTGCCGTCGACCTGGACCGACACCACGGCCGGATCGTCGGCCCGCTGGGCCAGTGACGGGTTCAGGGCCTGCCGCTTGGCGTTGGCCCGCTTGCTCGACCCGTCGACCTGCAAGCCGGTGTCGACCGGCTGCCAGTTGCCGGCGGCGTCCTTGGCGTTCAACGGCGCCGTCGACTCGCGAGTCGAGTGCGTGCCGTCCGGGTTGAGGTACTCCTCGGTGAACATCGACCGGGAGATCACCTTCGAACGCTTCGGGTCGAAGTGACTGCCGCTCACCCCGGCCAGGCTTGACTGAACCGTGAAGTCCGCTGTGGTCTTCGGCGACTCGACGGCCGCCGGCCTCGGCTGCTCACTGTGCACCAACGCGACGTCGCGCGGGTCGGAGGCCTTGGACGCAGCGGCCGCGGCCGGCGTCACCACGATCTGCACCAGGGCCACCGCAAGGAGGAACGCCGTGGCCAGACTGATCAAATGCAGGGCAGGTCTGCTGGGCGCGCGCCGCACCCAGCCATGACGGGCTGGAAACACCGATCCCCCCGGTTGTTGCGGAACAGGTAGGCGGTGCGTCCCCCGACGTCCGCGTGACCGCTGCCTAAGAGTGGGTTAAGCATTTGCCCAGAACAATGGGCCGATCGGGTGGCAAGCGCACGGGACACTGCTACCCAACGCAACGTTCGCCGTCGACCGCCGAGGAGAATTCGGTGAGCCGGCCAATCAGGCCAAAACCGGCACAATGACGTTCCCGCCGATTGAAGGCCGTCCACGACTCAATGTCAGCAGGTTGCGAAGCAGCCGCGGAATCCGCCCACACCCATGATCAAAATGATAAATCGAGGACTCCTTTACTTGGGCAAGTAGACTTGGACATGAGCTTGGAGAACGGCTACGAGCACGCCGGTGGCCCTGGATTCAACTGGGCGTCAAGGCGTCGCAGGTTCAAATCCTGTCGTCTCGATGGTATGCCTTGCCGGGGGCGAGCTGCGCGACGTCATCGGCTGACCCGGCGCGACGGGTCGACGGCCAGCGGCCGCATCAGCGTCGCCACCTCGTCGAGTTCGTCAAGGCCGGCGACCAGGTCGACGACCTCGTCCGCGACGGTCGGTTCGAGCAGCCCGGTCACGTTGTCGCGGAACTTGCCGACGACCGAGCCGTCGGTGAAGCCGCGCTGGAAGTGGGACAGCTCCCGGCCGTCGTAGAGCCGAATGCCGACACGGCAGTGCAACGACTGCGGTTCGGCGGCGACATCCGCCTCGTACGGCACCACCTTGTCGACCACCGACAGCACATCGGGGTCCGTCCACAATACGGGGTCGAAGTAGTCCTTGGCCCGGTTGCGGCCCCGCACGAGCCGCAGGGCGACGCTGAAAGCCGTGCTGAACTGCGCGGACACCGCATCCGACGGACGCGTGACGACAGCGCCGTGCCCCATGGCGAACGCCGGCAGCCCAAGTCGGATCTCGGCCACATCGCGCCATCGCCAGTCGGCGTCGCGCATCAGGTGGCGAATTCCGTCCAGCACCACGGCCGCCGATCCGATGACCGGGTAGCGCCGGAACATGACGTCCTGGATGTGGAAATGGTCCCAGTTCCGATCGATACGGGACAGGTCCGCACTGCCGGTGAACTGGCGCAGAATGCCGCGCTCGCCTTCGAAGATCGTCAGTGGGCCGGTGAGTCCGTCGCGGGCCAGAAGTGCCGCCTGCGCGCCGCTGCGACCGGCGGCCCCGGCGTGCATTCGTTTCACCTCGCCGCCGGCAAGCTCGTATTCCATGGTTCCAGAGGCGTCACTGCCGGCGATGCCGAAGGCGTTGGCGAGTTCGTCCGTGGTCAGGCCGAGCAGCACGCCGGCGGCGGTCGCCGCGCCGAACACGCCCAGCACCTTGGCCCCGTGCCAGCCCCGGCGCAGCATGTCGAGCTGCGTGGCCGCGCCGAGCAGCGACATCACCTGCACACCGGCGACGATCGCCACGATCACCTCGCGGCCGGAGGCCTCGGTGTACTCGCCGAACGCGAGTGCGGCGGGCACGACGTTCGCGCCCGGATGCCCGGCATGCCCATGGACGTCGTCGAACTCGCAACTGGTCGCCAGCGCGCCGTTGACGTAGGCCGCGTACGGCGCGACCGTCCCGGATCCGGAGAACACCACCGTGCTTTCCGGGGTGGCCTGCATGCTCGCGACCAGCCGCCTCTCCGGCTGCACGTTGGGCAGCGTCGCGCCGAGCAGTTGCAGTCCTAGCTGGTCGAGCACCATCTGTTTGGCGGTCTCGACCACCAGTGGCGGCAGCTGGTCGAAATCGAGGTCGAACACCCAGCGCGCCAGCTTGGTGGCCAACACTTCCTCCCCCACAAGGACTCCTCACGGCGCGAACGGCGGTTTCGCGACAACGTAACAACCGTGCCCGGCGGCCGACAGCGTCGGATGACGCTGTCGCCGTAGGTCGGCCGGTAAGCACACCAACGGGTTCGGTCCGACTGTGGCCGGATCCGTGGCACGGCGGTCATTCCCGTGCCCTGTCGATTACGTTTCCGCCATGAACCGAAGACCAGGCGTGATCGCCGCGCTCATACCGCCGGCGGTGCTGGTGCCGCTGCCCGAGGCCGCCGCGAGCACCCGGACCCGCGTGAGTCTTCCGGTCGCGGCCCCGGCCCGCACCACGATCGACCTTCCCGACACCGGCTGGACCGGACGGTTCCAGGCCGTCGGCGGAAGTGCTTACGCCGCCCGCGATTTCAGCGACAGCACAACCGAATCCGCCACGGATCCTGAGCGCACACATCGGCCAGGATGTTGGCACAATGTGTGCGCACGGCCGCGTGACACCTCGAATTGTGTGCCTCTTCGTACTGTCTCGGCCACCGGCCCCTCATGACCGGTAATCATGAGGGAGCGTCATGATGATGCCGATGGCCGACGCATTAGCCGCAAGGTGAGTGCCGGCAACAAGCTCGGCGGCCGCGACGAGAACTACCCGCACCCGAAGCCGGCCGCACTGACCTTACGGCCGTCATGTGAACGGACTACAGAAGGAAGGCATGAGCGATGGCACACTGGCTTGGCAACGAGAACCCGGACAGGGTTTCCCTGGACGAGTCAAGGAATGCGCTGTCGACAGGGTACTTCGACCAAGTGGTGGAGAAATCGATCACTGATGTCCTGGCCGCCGCCGACCAGGGCGTGAACGACCCCAACGGCGCCCTGCTGGATCTCCAGGACCTGCTGGAGGACATCCGCGACACACCGGCGGGCCCGGAGCGGGTCGCCCGCATGAACTCCTTCGTGCGCACGCTCGGCCGGGCCGACAACCTGGCCGCGTTCCTCGAGATCATGCGGGCGTCGCTGAAGACCGGCGGGCCGGACGACCACAAGGTGGCGGAACGGTCGCGGTCCGGCCGCAGTCACTGCATCTACGGCTGGGCCGGACAGTCGATCGTGCTGGCCTCGGGCAACCACCCACTGGCGACCACGGTGCCACCGGCCGACGGCGTCGAGGACTTCATGGGGTACCCGGTCTCGGAATGGCATGCCAGCATTCACATCTGGCAGCCCAACCCGACGGCCGAGGGCTTCGAGTCGACCAAGCGGCACGAGCCGGGCGCGATCGTCGAGCCGCCGCACTCGCACCCGTTCTCGTTCGTCTCGTACGTGTCCAAGGGCCAGATGCGGCAGTCCATCTACGAGGAGCTGGCCGAACCGACGGCCGACACCGAGGGCGATCGGTACCACGACATGGTTTTGGAGCGGGTGGACGGCGTCTGGCCACCGCACAACGAGTACGCGGCCAACCGTCTGCGCACACTGGAAGACCGCCTCCTGCTGAGCCAGGGCGAGAGCTACTACATGTCCACCGACCAGATCCACGACGTCGAGGTGGATCGAACCACGGCCACCGACCGACCGACGATCACGCTGTTCCTGTGCGCGGAGACGACCCAGATCCCCAAGTCGTACATGGTGCCGGCGATGGCGGAGTTTCACCGCGACAACTCCGACATCCTCAAGAAGGCGGTCGCACTGACGCCCCAGGAGTGGGACGCCAAGCTGGACGCCACCGCGAAGTACCTGCGAGGCGAGTCCGACAACCTGCGCCTGGGCGACGTGTTCGACTGCGGCAGCACCTACGCCTTCATGAACATCTGACCGCGAGTTCGCGCGAACGGAGTGGGGAGTGACGATGAACAGCCCGACCAATGGGCGGTCGATCGTGCTGTGCAAGTGGCAGCCGCAGTTGGCGAAGGACCTGATCGACCGCGTCCGCGTGCACGTCGTGCTGGACGACTTCGACGTGGCGCACGCCGGTATCGACCAGGAGGTCCTGTCCAGGGCGGCGTCGGTGCACGTCGTGAGCAGCTTCAACGCCCTCGAAGAGCTGGGCACGGCCGCGGTGGCCATCCGGTTGCAGGACCAGGGTGTGGACAAGGTGGTGAGCTTCACCGAGTTCTCCCAGCTGGGCGCGGGTTATCTCAGTGAGGTGCTCGGACTCGGCGTCTGCGTTCCCGGCTCGGTGGCCGGGCGGGACAAGCGGTGGATGAAGCACCTGCTGGCTGTCAAGGGGCTGGCCGTGCCGCCGTTCCACTCGTTGCCGGATCGGTCCGACGAGGCTGCGGTGGCCGCGCTGGCCGACCAGATCGACTATCCCGTGGTGGTGAAGCCGGCTGCCGGTTTCGGCACCATGAGCACGTACCTGGCGCGCGGTGCCGCGGAGTTCACGGCGATCTGCGAGTCGTTCGCGTACGAGCCGCAGCTGGCCTCAAGGCAACTCACCGTCGAGACCTACATCGACGGCGAGGAGCTGCATGTGGACAGCTACTGGGGCGCGGATGGGCCGCACTTCCTGTTCGTGTCGCGGTACTTCGCGCCGCGACTGACAGTCCAATACGGACAGCTCAACACCGACGGCAGCGAGCTGCTGTGTCGAGAGGACCACCCGGAGCTGTACGCGGAACTGGAGGCGCTCACCAAGCAGGTCATGGACGGTCTCGACCTGACCGAGACCATGATCCACCTCGAGGTGTTCCGCCAGCCGGACGGCCGGCTCGTCTTCTCCGAGATCGCCAGCCGCGTCGGCGGCGGCTGGGTGAGCGGTCTGATCAGCCATGCGATGGGCCGTCCGATCTGGTCGGCCATGGCCGACATCGCGATCGACGGTCGGACCGAACCGCCCCGCCCGGACGCGCCGTACCTGGGCGTGCTGCACCTGCGGCCGGACGGCCCGGGCCGGATCGTCGAGGTTCCCACCGTCGCGGAGATCGAGGCGACGCCCGGGGTGATCCAGGCTCAGGTCTGGCGCGGTGAGGGCGATGTGCTGCAGATGCGGCATCCCTCGGAGTGGGTCGCGTTCGCCTTCGTCGGCGCCGACACCGCCGACGAGCTGCACCAGCTGTTCAAGACGATTCCCCAAGCGCTGCCGGTGCGCACCGTGCCGGTCGAGCACGACGACATCAGTCCGAGCGGATGAGTATCCCTCACAACGGGACCGCGCTGCTGCTGTCCGCCAAGCTGGCGGGCGGGGTGCGGGTCCTGGCTTCCGCGATGCGGCGACGCGGGTGGCGGGTCGTGCTGTTGTCGGAGGTGGCCGACGATCCCAACGCCGAGGCTTGTGACGATCACGTGATGGTCGACTGGGACGGCGGTGACGAGGCCGTCGCGGATGCGCTTGACCACGCCGGCATCCGTGCCGACGCGGTGGTCAACATGGTCGAGTCGCTCGTGGTCCGCAGAGCTTCGCTGATAGCCCAACTCGGCCTCGCCGACCCCACCGCCGGCGTGGCCGCGTTGACCGACAAGGCCGAGGTACGCCGAGCCGCGGATGCGGCCGGTGTGTTCCCGATCCGGTGGACGGCGGGCACTGTCAGGGAGATTGCCGCCAATCCCCCTACGGAGTACCCGGTCGTGGTCAAACCGGCCGTGGTCAGCGGCGCCTCGCGAGACGTGCACCTGGCGTCCTCGATGGTGGAGCTGGCCAGCGTGGCCACCGGCCTGGGCCAACGCGGCGAAGAACCGTTCATCCTCGAGGAATTCCTGGACGGCGAGGAGTTCTCGGTCGACGGCTACGTCGTCGACGGCCGGTTCCACCCTGCCTTCGTGGCCGACAAGCCCGACCACGACTCGGTCCGGTTGCACGACCGTGGCTTGCGGGTGTCTCCGCCGGTCCGCGTGCCAGCGGACGCCGTGAACCGGTTCGTGCACGGGCTTCAGGCGCTGGTGGACCAGCTCGGTCTGGACCGGACCTGGCTGCACGCGGAAGGCCGGGTCGGACCGGACGGGCGCATCGGGCTGATCGAGGTCAATCCCCGGCCGGGCGGCGGCCTGTACCCGGCGGCAATCCGGCACCGGTCCGGAGTGGATCCGATCGAGGTCTCGCTGGACCTCGCCCTGGGGAATCGACTCCCGCCGTCGGCGGCCGGGCACGACGACCTGTTGGCGATCGTGCCGGTGGAAGCCGGATCGGTCGGTGTCGTACGGTGCCGTACGACCGCCGATGAGCTGCGGGCGATCGACGGTGTCATGGACGCTTACGTGATCGATGGCTACCAGGTGTCGTCCGTGGACAAAGAGAACTTCTTCGCCGCGGTGATGGTGACCGGGCGCGACGAGCAGGAGCTGCGTCAGCGGGCCGCGAATGCCTTGGCCGCCCTCGACTTCACCGTCACGGGCGCTGACGGTTGACCATCGCGTCAGCAACTGGGACGCCCGCGTGCTTGGCCAGGTAGCGCTCGGCCGCCTTGGCTGCCGGCCACATGGCCAAGGCGGCTACCACGACGATGCCACCGATGGCCAGCCAGCCGGCGGTGTGCCAATTGACGGCCAGGAACGTGTAGACAGCCGGGGCCCACACGGTGCCCACCGTCGTGCCGACCCTGGCGACGCCCTGATACTCGCCGCGGCGGGCCGGGTCGGACAGTTCGGATGTGAGACCCCAGTCCGCCGCGGCGCCGAACAGTTCGGCGGCGGTGAGCGCAACATGTCCCAACCAGATCAGCCCGGCCGTGATCCAGCCGATCGTGGTGCCGGTCAGCATCACCACGAGGCAGGATGCCACCAGAAAGATGGCGCTGCGCAAGGCCGCGCGCAACGCACCGGCGACAGTGTTCGCCCCGCGCGAAGCGGCCACCTGCAACAGCACGACCAACACGGTGTTGGTGCCGAACAGCCAGGCCAGCAGCCAGTGCGGGGCGTCGGTGTCCCGCACGAGCCACAGCGGGATGACCACGCTCAACAAGACCTGGTTGGTGCTCAGGACCCCGCTCAATACGCTGACCGCGAGGAATCCTCGGTTACGCAACGCGCCAAGGGTCCTCAGCACCGGTCCGTCGAGCCGGGGCGCCACGGCGCCGGACGCGACGACCGGCAGTCGGGTGATCAGAACCGCGTTCACCAACAGAACCACAGCGGTGCCGAGCGGGATTGCCCGGACGATGGCCTCGCTGCCGCTGGCCAGCGCCAGTCCGCTCAGCAACGCGCCGACGGCGCAGCCGAGGTTGAGGGCACCTCGCATATAGGCCAGGGACTTGACCCGTTCACCGTTCGGGAAGGCGTTGAGGGTGTACGCCCCGCGAGCCGCGATACCGGCCGTGTCAGCGAGTTCGACCATCAGGATGACCAGCACGTAGCCCCAGAAGCCATGGACGCACGGGTACACCAGGTACAGCGCTCCCTGCACCGCTGCCGCGATCGCCCACATCTTCTTCGGCCCCACATGGTCGACCGCCCGGCCCAGCGGCACCGCCGCGAGAAACACCACCGCGCCGGCGATCGTCAGGCCAAGGCCGACCTCGGCCGGCGACAGGCCGACGATCTGCGTGAAGAAGACCGCGCTGCCGGAAAGGAAGGTGCCGTGCCCGAGGGCGAACAGCGCGGCCTGCAAGGCCAGTCGCCTTGTCAGCGGCGCGGGAGGGCGTAACCAGCCGAACATAGCGGAAGTTCCAGACTCTCGGTGCTCGCATGAGCGGGCCAACGTGACCGACCGGGTCACCCAACGACACCACCATAGACCGTACGTGCGACGGCAGACCAGTGCGCGCTTGTCCGACTTTGCTTACGTGCGAGCGCATTCCGCCGCCTCGGACCACAACTGTCCATATCAGACACTCGGCGCACAGACTGTCGGCGCGCAACGGTGGCCAGATCGGTTGGAAACAGGTCAGAACATGCAACAAACGAACGCCACCGCTTCCCTCCTGCCGTTCGCCGCATGTTCGGGATGGTTCGGTGAGCTAGGTTCACATCGAGCAGAGGTCATGAACCTGACATCACCCGCCGAGACGCCCGACGAGGGCATGGCGATCAGGATTCCGGGCAAGCCGAGCACACCGACCGGCGCCCACCACCCCGATCTACCGTGGAGGTCCCTGTGACTGCTGTCGCCAAATCCGTACCCCTACGGCGTGCCGCCGACGCCGGCCAGCGCTACTTGGCGATCCTCGATCAGCCGCTGTACTCCTGCCTGGTCGAACTGCAAGACCTGGTCAACTACGAGACGGCGCAGTTCTGGCGGCGACGCCGGGTTCGCGCGCTGCACCTGCCGGTGACCACCAGCTCGGTCTCCTCACCGATGGGCCTTGGCAGCGACTCCCTTCCGGTCATGATCGACATGTTCGGCATACCGACCTACCTCGCGGATTCCATGCAGTTCATGCTGGAGTACGGCTGCCGCCTGGCCGAGGACGGCTGTTACTACCTGATGCCCAGTTTCCGGGGCGAGCAGGCCGACGGAACCCATCTGAGCCAGTTCTTCCACAGCGAGGCCGAGATCCCTGGTGATCTCGACACCGTCATCGCCGTGGCCGACGACTACATCCGCCACCTCGCGCGGGCCGTGCTGGAGCAGCTGTCCCCCAAGGTCGGCCCGTTGGCCGGCGGCATCGCGCACATCGAGAGCTTCCTGGACTCCACCACCACCAGGATGACGTTCGACGACGCCGTGCACGCCCTGGACGGGGATTCGACGTGCTTCCAGACTCACGACGGGTGGCGCACGATCACGCGCGCCGGTGAGCAGAAGTTGATTCAGCAGTACGGGCCCGGCGTCTGGCTGGACCACTACGACCAGCTCTCCGTGCCCTTCTACCAAGCCGTCGACGCCTCCGGGGAGAAGGCGCTCAACGCGGACCTCCTCCTTGGTCCAGGTGAGGTGATCGGCTGCGGCGAACGGCACACGCTGGCCGAAGACGTGCGGGCCGCGCTACGGGGTCACGGCGTGCCGGAATGCGATTACCAGTGGTATGTCGACATGAAGGAGCACCGCCCGCTGCACACGAGCGGCTTCGGCATGGGCGTCGAGCGTTTCCTGATGTGGGTGCTGCGCCACCCGGACATCCGCGATCTGCAACTGGTCGAGCGCTACAACGGCGAGATCTCGATTCCCTGATCCCAGCAGGAGTCAGCGCACGGCGATGACGCCAGGTCGCCGGGACTTCGGCTCGCGCACGACGGAGGTAGCCCGATGCTCTATGCCACCGCCCCGACCAAGGCCGTGATGTCGGCACTGGACAACCTGGGGTTCGAGGAACTGCTTGCGCTGCCCGCCATCCCGGCCAACAACCCGAGGCGGATGCGATACCCGGTCACCGTGCGGACCAGCGTCGACGGAGCTCGGTGGTGCCTTCGCTCGTTCGGCACCGGCTTCGACCTGGTCGACCCGATCCGGAGCGCCGCCGTGGGCCGCTGGTACTCGGTCGGCTGGGGCCTGCATGACGGTCGCGAAGTCGCCGAACTGCTGCTGCTACAGGCAGTACTGCCACACAGCGAGATGGAAGGCGTGCTGGACAGGGTGAACGCGGCGCTGTCGAGCGTGCGGGCCTGTAGCTCGGTCGGGCTCGGCCGTCACGGCCGCGAGCTGCGGGTGTGTGCGACGCTGGACCGAATGCCCGAGGGGCGGTGCTGACGTGGCCGCTCCCCTACGCCCAGGCCTTGCACGCGGCCGAATTCATCACCGGCCCGCCCATGATCAAAGGCATCCCGTTGTGGCGGGCCGCCGGCATCCAGGCCGTGCGCCTGCTCACCGACCTCTTTCTGGATCTCGTCGCGCGCCACGGCGAGCCAACCGTCCTGCAACACGGGTTCCTCGCGGATGCCGCGGCCGGCCGGCAGGTGTTCGGCGCCTACGACAACGTCTACGACGTGCGGGACCTACCGGGGCACCGGGGCGTGCAGTTCCGTTCGGACAACATCGTCACGGTCGTCACCGGCTGGTCTCGGGCGGCCCAGCGCGGTCCGGTGGTGTCGATCGGCGAGGTGATCAGGGACGCGCCGGGCAAGACCCCGCCGCTGTTCCGGGACCGCAGCATCTGGCCGGTGGTCGAGCTCAATCACATCGTGGCGGCGGCCGACGCCGAGTCATTGCTGACCGCGTACGCGACCATCGTCGAAGACCTGCTGGCCGCCATCGGAATCCCGACGGTGACCGTGAGAACTCCGGCGTTGGCCGGTTACGGCAAGCTGTCCTACCTCACGGTCGCCGTGCTCCCGAACAAACGGCCTACCGTGCTCGCCACCCTGTACGTGCTCACCGACGAACTGCGGTCTGCGCTCGGCGTCGAGCAGGACGTGATCGATGTCGGCTTCACCGGAAAAATTCTGGCAACGACAGCGATGCTGCACGCGGACGCTCGAGGTCTCGTTCTGCCCAGCGCGATCGCCCCGACACAGGTAGGTGTCACGCTGCCCCCGGAGCACGGTGCCGACGACTGGTTGTCCCGACTGCGGGCCGGTGGATTGCGGTGCGATGTCGTGGTCGCCGGGCAGGCGGCCGGACGGGATCGGGCGGAGCGGGCCTGGCACCGCCGCGGAGTGCCGCTCGTCATCGGTCTGGGCCGAGCACGTGAGGCGGTCGCGGTGTGCACCCGACTGCCGATGGCCCGCGTGGAGCTACCGGAACTTCCCGAGCCGCAACAGGTTCGCGACCTCTTGGCGGCCGCCGACGCCAGGTTGGCCACCAGGGCGACGGCGGTGTTCGAGTCCGGCATGGCCGAAGGCGGTCATCTGCGCTCGGTGTGCGGAAGCTGCTCCCGTGATCTCGCGGTCTTCGGCGCGGTGGTGCCCGGCGTCGCCGGGCATTGCGACACCTGCGGCGGGCCCGCCGGCGAGCAGCTGTTCGTCAGCGACGAAGGACGGTTCTACTGATGGCCACCTTCCTCTCCACGACGATCCCGTACGTCAACGCACGCCCGCACCTTGGTCACGCGCTCGAGTTCGTGCAGGCCGACGCACTCGCCAGGCACCTGTCCCGGGCCGATGACGTCTTCTTCTCCAGCGGCACCGACGAGAACAGTCTGAAGAACGTTCAGTCCGCACAACGCCTCGGCGAGCCGACGGCAGTTGTCGTCGCGCGGCACGCGGCCACTTTCGCCGTCCTGACCGAGCAGCTGGACGTGACGGTGGACCGGTTCGTGCGGACCAGTGTGGATCAGGACCATATGACCGGCGCCGCGGCGCTCTGGCGGCGAATGGCCGAGCGGGGCGACATCTACTCCCGCTACTACGAGGGCGTGTACTGCGTCGGGTGTGAGGAGTTTCGCGTGCCCGCCGATCTGGTCAACGGCAAATGCCCGGCACACCAGCGGGAACCTGTCGTCGTCAAGGAGCGGAACTACTTCTTCCGGCTGTCCCGCTACCAGGAGACCCTGGCCACCGCCCTGGCCAGCGGTCAGATCAGGGTCAGGCCGGAATCGAGGCGCAACGAAATGCTCGGCCTGGTCCGCGGCGGCCTGACCGACATCAGCATCTCGCGGTCGACATCGAGGGCGCACGGCTGGGGTATTCCGGTCCCCGGCGACGACAGTCAGATCATGTACGTGTGGTTCGACGCGCTGACGAACTACGTCAACGCGCTGGGCTGGGTGCGCGATGACGCCGACTACGGGCGGTTCTGGCGGGATGCCGCGCGTCGGATCCACGTGCTGGGCAAGGATGTCGCACGGTTCCATGCCGTGTACTGGCCGGCGATGCTGATGTCGGCCGGCCTTCCACTGCCGACGGACCTCGTGGTGCACGGGCACATCACCCTGTCCGGACAGAAGCTCAGCAAGTCGCTCGGCATCGTCGTCGATCCACTCGAGCTCGTACACCGGTACGGCACTGAGGCCGTCCGATACCTGATGCTCGCGGAGTTCTCGCCATGGGCCGACGCGGAGTTCACCGACCAGCGGCTGGTCACCCGGTACAACACCGATCTGTGCAACGGTCTTGGCAACCTGGTCGATCGGGTCACCGCGATGGTCGGGTGTTACCGAGGCGGTATCGTGCCCACGGCGGGCGCACGAGGGCCGTTGGAAATCTCCTTGCTGGCCACGGCGAAGTCGCAAGCGGCAAGCTACGACGAGGCGTTCGACAGGTTCGATCACCAGGAAGCCGTGCGGCAACTGACGCAGCTCGTCCACGCCGCCAACGCCTACGTCAACGAGCGCGCGCCGTGGGCTGTCACGGACCACGACGTGCTCGACACGGCGCTGCACACGCTCGTCGAGGTACTACGCATGGCGGCCAGGTTGTTGGGTCCGATCCTGCCCGGCGCCTCGAGCCGGATGGCGGCCGCGCTCGGCACCGGCGACAACGCGAAGATCGTGGTCAAGCCGCACCTCTTCCCGAGGCTGGAGCTGACATGGTGACTCGGCTTCCCCATCAACCCGCGCCGAACGCCGCGATCGCTGTCTGGACGCCGTCGTCACCCGCGCCCGCCCTGTTCCCGCGCCGCTACCGCCGCGCGCTCGCGGCACTCGGGCGCGAAGTCGTGGTGACACCGTCATCCGCGACGAACAACGGCATTTCTGCCGCCGATCCCCGGCAGTTGGCCGACGAGCTGCACAAGCTGCTGCTCGACGACCGAGTGGGGGCCGTGCTGTGCACCACTGGCGGCTACACCTGTTCCGCGGTGCTTCGGCACATCGACTGGGAACTGGTCAGAGAGGCGGCACTGCCGATCATCGGATACAGCGACGTCACGTCCATGCTGTGGGCCACCCTGGCCTGCGCCGGGCTGGTCACCTTCCACGGGCCGATGCTGATGTCGGAATGGGGCGAATGGGGCGGCCCGTGGGCGTACACAATGGACGCCCTGCGCCGCGCGCTCGATCCGGCGATGAGGCCAGAGCCGTTGCGGGCACCGGCATCCTGGACCGACGAGACGCTGTGGTGGGATCGTGAGGACACCCGCCGCCGCGTCGAGCGGACCGGACCGTGGCGGTGCCTCGTCCCTGGGACCGCCGAGGGCTGGCTGCTACCGGGTTGCGCGCAGACGGCCGCCTATCTGTTCGGCACGTCCTACCTGCCGGATGTGGACGGCGCGCTCCTGTGCCTGGAATTCACCGGCATGGGGCCGGACCAGGTGTGGGCGCACCTGATTCAGTGGGCCGACAGCGGCCTGCTCGACCGCGTCGCCGGACTGGTGATCGGCAGACACAGCGGCGCACGCGCCGCGGCCGGGGGATCCACCGACTTTGACGCCGTTGTTCGCGCCGTGGTGGGCGACCGCGATCTCCCGGTGCTCGTCGACGTGGACTTCGGCCACACCGAGCCGATGGTCACGCTGCCGGTCGGCAGCCGCGCCGTGTTGGACGCCACCGCGTGCCAGCTCACTCTGCTGGCGCCTGCCACCACCCCCACCCCGAGGAGGACGCCGTGACCGGCAGCTACTTCACCGACGACAACGGTGCTGTCGTCGTGCATGCCAACCATCCGATCTGCACCCGATGCGTGCTGCCGGAGCATTTCCCCGGCGCCGATTTCGACTCCGACGGCGTGTGCGAGTACTGCCGCTCCGAGGCCGAACGAGTTGATCATTCTCGCGACGAGGTCGGCGCCGTGCTCGCGGAGAGCCGCCGCCGCGCCGGCGATGGCGACCACGACGTCGTTCTGCTCTACAGCGGCGGCAAGGACAGCTCGCTGTCGTTGATCCAGCTCGTCACCGAGCACGGGCTGCGGGTGCTGGCGCTGACGCTCGACAACGGTTTCCTGTCCCAGGTGACCGCGGCGAACATGAGCGCGGTGCTGGACAGTGTCGGCGCCGACCACATCATCGTCCGGCCGAGGCGGCACGTCATGCACGGCGTCTACCGCAGCGCGCTGACCGGCACCTTCGGCCCGGAGACCGTCAAGTATTCGACGGCGGCGTGCGGGTCGTGCATCGGCATGGTTTTCGCCGCGGGCATGCGCACTGCCGCGTCGTACGGGGTGCCGCTGCTGGCCGGCGGCTGGACTCCGGGTCAGCTCACGAACTCCGCGTTCGTGCCGACGACCTTCCTGCGAGAGGTGATCGACCGCAACATCGACCCGGTCCGGGCCACCGCGCCCGAGCTGTCGACGGACCTGGACGCGTGGACCCGGGACTCCGGCGAGTTGCCGGTCGGCCTGCTGAACCCGTTGTACGCCACCGGGTACACCGAGGCGGGTGCGCTGAAGGTGCTGGCCGACCATGGCTGGTCCGCGCCGGAGGACACCGACTCCTGCTCCACCAACTGCCGGCTCAACGGGTTGCTGATCATCGACCACATCCGCAGATTCGGGTACCACCCCTACGTCTACGAGATGGCGCACCACGTTCGTATCGGCGCCATGACCCGCGAGGAGGCGCTGCACAAGCTCAGCAACGTCAACCTGCGCACATCGGCGGTCGGCGCGGTCGCTGTCGAACTGGGCATCCCCTCGCCGCTGAACGTGGACTGAGCCAACTACCAACCTGAGGAGTTCCCATGGATGCCACCACGATCGCCACCGGCGCGGCGGCCGTCGAACAACTGTCCGTCGCCGAGATCAGGGCGCTGGACTTCTCCAGCGTCGTCGGCCTGATCAACGAGCCGAACATGCCGTCCGGAGGCGGCGACACCGTGCGGCGCGTGCTGCAGTTGGCCCGTCCGCGCCCCGGCCGGCCGGTGCTGGAGGTCGGCAGCAACACGGGCTACACCACGATCGAGCTGGCGAGCTGGTTGGACGCACCCGTGACCGGCTTGGACGTCAACCCGGTGTCGAACGCCTTCGCCGACGCCAAGGCGCGGGCCGCCGGCATCGACAACGTGACCTTCGTGCTCGGCGACGGCCAGGGAATGCCGTTCCGGGACAACACCTTTGAGCTGGTCTTCGCCAGCAACGTCACGTCCTTCATGTCCGACCACGGCAAGGCGGGTGACGAGTACTATCGGGTCCTGGCGCCGCGCGGTGTGTTGGCCGCGGTGCCGATCTACTACCGTTCCGCGCCGCCGGAGTCGCTGCGCGGCGCAGTCGAGCAGGCCATCGGCGTACCGCTGCCGGTGACGAGCAAGGACTACTGGGTCGACGTGTTTTCGCGTCCCGGCGTGAGCCTGATCGCCGACGAGCCGTACGAGTACGTGCGGCAGTCCGGCGACCGGATCGCCGAGTACGTGGAAACCGTGATGGGCCAGGCGCATCTGGACGCCCAGCCGACCGACAAGGTGGACGCGCTCCGGGAACGGTTGACCTACTTCTACGAACTCTTCGATGAGAACCTGTCGTACTGCGGCTATTCGATCCTGCTGTTCCGGGCGGGCCACCCGAACCCGGAGCCGGTGCTGCACGCCACGCGGCCGGCGCGATGACCAGCGTCGAGCAGTCCCCGCTGCGCTCCTTGCTGGCTGACGACGTGCGGCCCAACCGGCTGCGGGAGGTGGCGTGGCTGAACGAGTACCTGCGGTCGGGTGCGCCCGCCGGCGAGCCGATCCTGCTCAGCCTCGGCGAGACCTGGAGCCAGACACCGCCGCAGTTGCTGTCGGCACTGCGGAACGCACCGCAGGATTCGCACGGGTACCAGCTCTCCATGTACGGACTGCCGCTACTGCGACGACTGGTCAAGGAGTACGTCGCCGACACCCAGCGCCTTCCCGGGAACAGCTCCTGGGAGGTGGCCGTCAGCTGGACCGGAACCCGCAGCGCGATGCGGGATTTCGCGAGCGATCTGCCTCGGGGCACCGTGCTTGCCGTCGCCCCGGCGTGGGACTACGCGGGCGTGTTCGAGCCGCTGGGGTTCACCTCCGGCTACGTCCCGTTCGATCCGGCCGAGCACGGCGGACCGACCTCGGACGAGGTGTTGGCGGCCGCCGACGCGATTGACGACCTCGCCATGGTCGTGATCAACGCACAGCACAACCCGACCGGGGCGAACTGGGCACCGAGCCTGGTCACGGCGCTGGTCGACCTGGCGTTGCGGCGTGGTTGCGCGATCCTCATCGACGACGCCTACTTCGGCATGTGCCCTGGCCCGGCGACCTCGGCGGTCGAGATCCTGCTCGACCGGTTGGGCGGTCGGCCGTCGCCGGTGCCATGGCTGGGCGTTCGTTCCCTCGGCAAGCAGTTCCGGTGCAACGGCTGGGCGTTGGGCGCGGTGATCGCCGAGCCTGGCCCACTGGACGACCTCGTCAACGAGGTTCGGCCGCAGCACACCTTCAACTACGCCATCCATCTGCAGTGGGCAATGGCACAGTGGCTGGCCGATCGCGTGGAGGTGGCCGCGTATCTGGAGGCACAGCGGACCGAGACCGCACTGAAACGGGCAGCTCTGCTGAGTTGGCTTCCCCCGTCCACACTGGACCGGACGATTGCCGGGCCGGCGGCGCCGTACGTGCTCTATCCGGTGCCTTCTGGTCTGACGACCGAGGAGTATCAGCGGCGGGCAGTGCTCGAGTGCGGTGTCGTGCTCTCCGATGCGTGGCCGCTTGCCCGGGCCAGCGGCGGCGACGCCACCGGCTACGTGCGGCTCTACCTCGGGCCGACCCTCGCCACGTTGGTGAATGCGCGGGACCGGTTGTCAGACAACGGTTTGTGGCCGACATGAGCGCCGGGTCCCGGCACGTGGAGGTACGGGGAGTCTCATGGCCAACACCGCAATCCTTGGAACTACTGGTCGGCCCCTGGTGGCACTGGCCGTCGGCTTCTCCGTCTCCACCTACGGCACGTACCTGAACCTGGTCGCGCTCAGCCTGTTCACCTACCGGATCACCGGCAACGCGGTGGGCACCGGCGAGGTGATGGCGCTGCGGCTCGCCGCCGGGTTCGCGGCGGGCACGGTCGCGGGTCGGCTCGCGGCCCGGACGGACCGCCGCCGACTGATGATCGGCACGGACCTCGCGCAGGCGCTGGCGATGGTCGCGCTGGTGCTGTGGGCGAACCCGGTGACGCTTGTCGCGGCCACGGTGGTGCTCGGGGCCGGCGCCAGCCTGTTCACGGTGGCATTGCGGACAAGTGTCGTCGGCATCGTCGGCGAGGCGAACGCTCTGCGCGCCAATGGCTATCTCGTCACCGCCAAGTCGTTGGCCACCGTGCTCGGGCTGGCCTCCGCGGCGCCGCTGGTTTCCATCGGCGGCTACGAAGCGGCGTTCCTGATCAACGCGGGGTCGTTCCTCTTCTCCACCGCAACGCTGCTGCGGTTGCCTGCCGACCGCGGTTGGCGGTCCTCGGCCGAACCGGGTTCGGGACCTGGCCGCCTGCGCATGCTGTCCGCGCCGCTGCTTGCGATGATTCTGTTGCGTGGCGCGGACACCTTCGGCTCCGGCTCGCACAACGTCGCGCTGCCGGTATTCGCGACCCTCGTGGACCCGGCGGATCCGGCCGGCTACATGAGCCGGTTCATGGCCTCATGGGCGGTCGGCAGCCTGGTGACCTACCGCGTGGTGTCCCGCGTGATCAAGCGTCGGCCGGGCGCGCTCGGCGGTCGGGCGTTCGCGGTCGGCACCTGCGCGATGTCGGCGGCGTTCGTGCTGTCGTTCACCGGACCTCCGCCGGTGCTGCTCACGGTTGTCGGGCTGGTGGCGGGCTTCGCTGACGGATTCACGGAAATCGCCTACACCACCCGGCTCCAGGCTGCACCGGAGGCGGCGAGGGCATACCTGTTCGGCCTGTCCAGCTCGGTGGAGACCGCCGGCCTCGGCGGCGGCCTGCTGGCCAGCTCCGCTCTGTTGCAGAGGCTTCCGGCGCTGGAGGTCGTCGCGATCTTTCACGCCGTGCCCGTAGCGGGTGCGGGTGCGTTCCTCCTGGCCGGGCTGGTCAGGTCCCGATCAGGGAGGTAGTTGTGATGCCACTCGCACTCAGCCGTGGGCCGCGGCTGGTCCTCGCCGCCGACGAGCCTCGCGACGCGGTGGCCGCGCTGCTGCGGGCCGCCCAGGAGTTTCCGGAGAACGGCGTCGTGACGGTGAACGCCGACGGCAGCTCGACTCGGTTGCCTTATCGGGACCTCCTGTCCCGGTCCCGACGACTGCTCGGTGGCTTGCGAGCGGCCGGGGTGCTCCGTGGTGATCACGTCCTGCTGCAAGGCCTTCCGCTGGCGGACTTCTTCCCGGCGTTCTGGGCATGCGTGCTCGGCGGGGCCAAGCCGGTTGCGATCGCGGATCCAGTGCCGTCGTCGCGGACGGGTCCGGTCGTCAGCCGCGTGGTGGACACATGGGAGTTGCTGCGGCGGCCGATTGTCGTGACCGACGCCCACGGAGTGGACGCCCTGCCGGAGACCGTGGGTGATCGGGCACAGGACATCGCCTGCCTTGACGGCGACCCGGACGAGCCGCTGCACCGACCGTCCGAAGACGACACCGCTGTGCTGATGCTGTCCTCGGGCAGCACAGGAGCGGCCAAGGCCGTGCAGCTGACACACCGGGCGCTCGCGGAATTCGCCGCCGGGACCAGGCGTGAGCTCGGCATCACGCCGTCGGACACCAGCCTGAACTGGCTGCCCGTGGACAACAGCGGCTCATTCCTGCTGTACCACGTGCTGGAGGTGTTCGTCGGCTGTGACAACGTGCAGACGCCGACCGACCTGGTGCTCGGCGAGCCGCTGCGCTGGCTCGACCTCGTGGCCGAACACCGCGCGAACCACACCTGGGCTCCGATGTTCGGCTACCAACTGGTGTCCGACGCCCTGGCGGCCGAACCGGGACGCAGCTGGGACCTGACCTGTCTGCGTACGCTGGTGTCCGGCGGCGAGCAGATCACGCGGCCGGCGGTGGCCCGATTCCTGGCCGCGACCACACAATTCGGCGTGCCGTCGGACGCGTTCCGGCCGGCCTGGGGCATGGCGGAGACGACAACCGGCATCACCTGGGGCCGGCTCACCGCCGACCGGGGCTGGCACACCGTGCTGAAGTCCAGCCTGGCCGGTCGGCTCCGACAGGCCGATCCGGGCGTCGCGGAGCAGGACGCCCTGACCTTCGTCAGCGTCGGCCGCCCGGCGCCCGGGGCCGAGGTCCGCGTGACCGACCAGGCCGGTGCGGTACGGCCGGAATGGCACATCGGCCGGCTTCAGGTGCGCGGCAATCGGATCACACCCGGTTATGCCGAGGACCCGGCGGCGACCGGTTCGTCCTTTGTAGACGGCTGGCTGGACACCGGCGACCTGGCCTACATCGCCGATGGTGAGGTGGTGATCACCGGACGGGCCAAGGACATCGTCATCCTCAACGGCCACAACCACTACTGCCACGAGATCGAGGCCGTCGCGGGCACAGTGCCCGGTGTGACGGCCGCCGCCGCGGTCGGGGTGCCCGACGACCAGCACGGCACCGAGCGGCTCGTGGTGTTCGTGGTGGCGGGCCGCGCCATCGCGGCCGAGGTGAAGGCGGCCGTGTTCGACCGGTTGCGGCTGACGGCATCTCGGGTCATCGTGCTGCCGGACACGGAGTTTCCACGTACCAGCAGTGGAAAGGTGAGACGGGTCGAACTGCGGGAGCGATTGCTCGCCGGCGAATACGATCTGCCGGCCAACCCCCTCGACACGGTGCGGGCCGTGGTGCGTGACCTGGTCGGCGCCGACGTCGACGACCACACACCGTTCTACGAGCTTGGGCTCACGTCCGTGACCTTGAGCCAGGCCCGGGTCAGGCTGGCCAAGGAGCTGGGGATGCCGGTCGGTCCCACGGTGTTGTTCGAGCATCCAACCGTTGCTGCTCTCGCCGCCCATCTGGTCGGCGACCGCCCCGTGGAAGACCGGTCGGATACCGACACCGCGGCAGACGACCGAATCGCGATCATCGGTATGGCCGCCCGCTTCCCCGGGGCCGACAACATCGACGAGTTCTGGGCGAACCTGCGCCACGGCGTCGACAGCGTGCGGGTGTTCACCGCAGGGGAACTCGCCGACGCGGGCGTGCCGGTCGCGGTCACCGAGGCGGCCGGCTTCCGGCCGGTCGCCGGCGTGCTCGACGACGTGACGGGATTTGACGCTGAGTTCTTCGGCGTCAGTCCACGCGAGGCCGAGCTGACCGCCCCGGCTCATCGGCTGTTTCTTCAGTGCTGCCACCACGCCCTCGAGCACGGCGGCTACCCGGCCGGCTTCGACGGCCGGATCGGGGTCTTCGCCGGTTCCGGCATGCAACTCTACGGACATCAGGACGGCGTCGGTCCCGCCTTCGACGCGGAGCACGCGATGCAAGCGGCGATCGGCGGCGAGCCGGACTTCCTGGCCTCGCGTGTGGCGTACCGACTCGGCCTGACCGGGCCGGCCATCGGCGTGCAGACAGCGTGTTCGACCTCGCTCGTCGCCGTGCACCTCGCCGTTCAGGCGCTGCTGACCGGCGACGCCGACCTGGCGCTGGCCGGCGCCGCGGCCGTGCGGGTGCCACAGGAGCGCGGCTATCGGCACGAGCCCGGCTCCATCCTGTCAGAGTCGGGCCGCTGCCGGACCTTTGACGCGGACGCCGACGGCACGGTTGGCGGCAACGGGGTCGCCGCGGTGTTGTTGAAGCGGCTGGACCAGGCAATCGCCGACGGCGACACCGTGCACGCCGTGATCCTGGGCAGCGCTGTGAACAACGACGGTGCCAGCAAGGTCGGCTTCACCGCTCCTGGTGTCGCCGGGCAGGCGGCCGTCGTGCGCGCCGCACATCGCCGAGCCGGTGTCGCCGCCGACAGCATCAGCTACGTCGAGGCGCACGGCACCGGCACCAGGCTCGGCGATCCCATCGAGCTCAGCGCCCTGCGCGAGGCCTTCGGCAACGCCCCGGGCACGGGCTTCTGCGCGATCGGCTCCGTGAAGCCCAACATCGGGCACCTCGACACGTGCGCCGGCATGGCCGGCTTGATCAAAACGGTGTTGATGCTTCGGCACGGTGAGATCGTGCCCACGCTCAACTTCCACACCCCGAATCCGGATCTGGGCCTCGAAGGAAGCCCGTTCACACCGGCCGTCGCACGGCAGCCATGGGT
Source organism: Kutzneria chonburiensis (assembly GCF_028622115.1). Classification (NCBI taxonomy): domain Bacteria; kingdom Bacillati; phylum Actinomycetota; class Actinomycetes; order Pseudonocardiales; family Pseudonocardiaceae; genus Kutzneria; species Kutzneria chonburiensis. The sequence goes on along the minus strand of NZ_CP097263.1, from coordinate 1,708,134 downwards.
GTGTACCGGCCCCCGGCGGGCCGGTGTCAGCGCCTTCGGCGTTGGCGGCACCAATGCCCACGTGGTGCTCGAACAGGCCCCGCCGCAGCGGGATGCCGTCCCGCCGCGAGCCGTCGTGCTGCCGCTGTCAGCCAAGAACCCCGACAGCCTGGCCCGTCTGGTGGTCCGCGTGGCCGATCACCTCGATGCCCACCCCACCCTTGTTCCGGCTGACCTCGTCACCACCCTGGGCCTGGGCCGTGCCCATCACGCCCACCGCGTGGCCGTGGTCGGCGAGTCCGCCCGCGACCTGGCCGCCGCGCTGCGAACGCGCCCCGTCGCCGAGCCATCGCCGGCGACCGCCCTGGTGTTCGCGTTCTCCGGCCAGGGCGGGTCGTACCCCGGTATGGCCGACATGCTCCGGGCCGATTTCCCTGCCGTCCGCGAACTCCTGGACCGTCCCGGCTCCGCCCAGGTCGCGCAGTTCGCACTTCAGGTGGCCCAGGCCCGGGTGTGGCATTCGTTCGGGATCGAACCCACCATGGTCGTGGGCCACAGCATCGGCGAACTGGCCGCACTGTGCGTGGCCGGCGCCTTCTCCTACGAGGACGGCCTGCGCTTCGTGACCAGGCGCTGCGAGCTCATGGCGTCGACCGCCGCCGGCGGCATGATCGCCGTCCTCGCCGACGCAAACACCGCACGCCACATCGCCGACCGCTCTGGCGCCGAGATCGCTGCCGTCAACGGCAACGACCGTCACGTCCTGTGCGGCGCACCGGAAACCATGGACGCTGCCATCACCCTGCTCGACCGCGAGGACATCCGCTGGCGGCGTCTTTCCGTCGACCGCGCGTACCACAGCAGTCTGATGGACCCCGTGCTACCCGATCTCCGCCGCGCCGCCTCGAAACTGTCGCTGTGCCCACTGAAGATCCCTGTGGTCAGCTCACTCGACGGCGCGGTCCTTCCCACGGGTGCCCTGCTCACACCCGACCACCTTGTCCAGCACGCCCGCCGACCCGTCCGCTTCGATCTCGCGCTCGCCACCACGGTCCGCCTGGGTGCTCAGCGTTTCCTCGACCTGGGCCCCGATGGCGGTGTGGCTTCCCTCGGCCGTCAAGCCCTACCCGGCACTGTCTGGCACGCCACCCAACGCCGCTCGGGCTCTCACCAGGTCCTGCCCGCGCTCGCCGACCTGTACGAGGCGGGTTTCCCTGTCACCTGGCATCCACTCGCCACCGGTGGCCGCCGCCTCCCATTGCCCACGTATCCGTTCCACACCAAGCCTTTCCCTCCAGTCAGCGAGGCCACGCCGATGAACGACTTCGCCCTCGCCGAGGTGCAGGCCCTGGTCGGCCACCGCCTCGGCATCCCCGCCACCGAGGTGGCCCCGGACCGGACCTTCCTGGAGCAGGGCGCCGATTCCCTGTCGATGATGGCTCTGGTGCGCGGTGTGGCCGACCGGCACGGCGTCCAGATCCCCGTCCGGGACCTGTTCGCCGAGGTGGACACTCCACGAAAGCTGGCAGCGCTGCTTCCTGCCCCCACCGCCGCGGCTTCGCCCGCTCACCTTGCATCCGTCGTCGTCCCGGCCGCCTCGACCAGTCCGCTCGAGGTCCCGCCGGCGCCACCGGCAGTGGTCACCACCACCTCCCTCCGCGGCGGGGCATCGGATGTCGTCCGGCATCTGGTCGAGCGTCAACTGTCCGTGGCTGAACAGCTCGCCGACCTGATGCGCGGCCAACTCGGTCTGCTCGCCCGGGAAAACGCGGTCCACCTGGTCGAACCACCGGTCCCCGCGCGGCAGGAGGCCGAACCACATCGTCCTCAGGTGACGGTAAAATCCACGCGAGAACCGTTGCCCTGGAATGGATCCGTTCCCCGCAGCGGGGTCGACTTCAGCCTGTACTTCTTCGGCGACTATCCGGACACGGCCGCGACGGACAAGTACCGTCTGATCGACGAAGCCGCGGCCTTCGCCGACCGACACGACTTCCACGCGTTGTGGCTGCCAGAGCGGCACTTCCACTCCTTCGGGGCGCTCTTCCCGAATCCGTCGGTGCTGGCGGCCGCGCTGGCGGCTCGAACGGAGCGGGTGCGTCTACACGCGGGCTCCGTGGTCCTGCCGTTGCACAATCCGTTCCGCGTGGCCGAAGAGTGGGCCGTGGTGGACAACATCTCGCACGGCCGCGCGGGCCTGTGCGTGGCAAGCGGCTGGCACGCCAACGATTTCGCGCTCGCGCCGGAGAACTACGGCCGTCACCGGGAACTCGTGTACAGCCAGCTGGAGACCGTCCGAACCCTCTGGGCCGGCGGCGAGGTCACGACGACCACAGGTGACGGCAAACAGGTGGCGCTGCGCACGCAGCCGCGGCCCATCCAAGATCGGCCACCGCTGTACGTCGCGGTGGTCGGCAATCCTGACAGCTACCGGCAGGCCGCCGAGAACGACCTCGGCGTCGTCACGAACCTCATGGCTCAGACGGTCGAGCAACTCGCCGAGAACATCGCCCTGTACCGGAAAACCCGCGCCGAACACGGCCTCGACCCCGAAGCCGGCCGAGTCGTCGTGCTGCTGCACACGTTCGTCGGTGACGACCTCGACGCCACGAGAGAAACCGCCTTCCGCCCGTTCTGCGACTATCTGCGCTCGTCGATGTCACTGTTCAACCAGGTCACCAACAGCCTCGGCCTCGACATCGACCTTGCCGCGACGGCCGACGGCGACGTGGACTTCATGCTGCGCCGGGCCTACCAGCGCTACTGCGAGTCACGGGCGTTGATCGGCACCCCTGACTCCTGTGCCGAGGTGATCGGCCGGTTGCTTGACGCGGGCACGGACGAATTTGCCTGCTTCGTGGACTTCGGCATCGACACCGAACAGGTGCTGGCCTCGCTGCCGTTGCTGGACGCGATGCGGCAGCGGCACCGCCCGCGGCGGGGCGTCGCGCTGACGCCGGCCCAACGGCGAATCTGGTTCCTCGACCAGCTCTACCCCGGCCAGGCGCTCTACAACGAACCCAAGGCGATCCGGTTCGACGGCCCGCTCGACCTCGAAACCCTGCACGCCGCACTACGTCGCGTGATCGACCGTCATCCTGCCTTGCGGGCAGTGGTCGAGATCGTGGACGGCGAACCCCGCCTCGTCACGCAGCCGAGCGAACTCGACTGCCCGACCATCGATTGCGTCGACGTCGACGAGACCATGGCACTCGCCACCGTGCTGGCCGAAGTCGGGCGTGTGCCGTTCGATCTCGCGAATGGTCCTTTGCTTCGCCTCAGGCTGCTGCGTTTCGGCCCCGAGCGGCACCTGCTCTTCCTGGTCGGGCACCACATCGTCATCGACGCGCTGTCCACGCAGATCCTCGTCACGGACCTGGGTGCGGCCTACAGAGACGCCCCGCTGCCACCGATCTCCGCCGAGCTGACCGCTCCGGTTCCGGTCGACGACGGGCGACGCGCCACGGACTTGTCCTTCTGGCATGGCTATCTCGAGGGCGCACAGGAACTCATCCTCCCGACCGACCGCGCTCGGCCGCCGGTGCGGTCCGGCGTCGGCGCCAGCATCACCCGCGAGTTGGCGCACGGTATCGGCGAACGCCTGCGCGAGTTCGGCGCCCGGCATCGGTCGACGGTGTTCAGCCTCCTGCTCGCCGCGCTCGGCGTCGCCCTCTCCCGATTGAGCGGCCAGCACGACATCGTGTTCGGCACCGGGTACGGCGGTCGCCCGGCCGGTGCGGAGGGGGTGGTCGGCATGTTCGTCGACACGGTGCCCCTTCGTGTGGACCTCACCGACGATCCCGCCTTCGGTGACCTTGCCGCGCGCGTCACGCGGTCCAGCCTGGCGGCGTACGAGCATCGGCAGGTTTCGTTCGACGAGCTCGTGCGTGAGCTCAACCCGGTCCGCGATCCCGGGCGCAATCCGCTGTTCCAGATCGCCGTCGAGTTCGAGACCGAACCCGGCATCGAGTTCGCGCCCGAGGTCACGGCGGAGTTGATCGACGTGGCCAGCGACCGGGCCACCATGGACGTGATGATCTACCTGACGCAGCACGCGGACGGCGTTCGCTGCCTCGTGGAGTACGACACGGCCCTGTTCGACGGCTCGACCGTCCAGCGCCTGATGGACTACGTGGAACACGCGCTGCGCCACGGGATCGCCCGGCCCGCCGAATCGGTGTCAGCGCTGCCACTGACCGCGGCCGACCGCGCGCTGCTGGCGCAATGGCAGGGTGAGCCGGCCGGCGCGCCCACGCAGTGCCTGCACGACCTGGTCGCCGACCAGGCCCGGCGGACGCCCGACGCCGTCGCCATCGTCGACGACCACCGGCAACTGACGTACCGGCAGCTCGACGAACGGTCGGACCGGATTGCCGGTGTGCTCGCCGCCCGAGGCATCGGCAGCGGCGCGCTGGTCGGCGTGTGCCTGCCCCGCGGCCCGGAGCTGATCGCCGCCCTCGTCGGTGTACTCAAATCGGGCGCGGGCTACCTGCCGCTGGACGCGGCCGTGCCACCGGCCCGCATCGAATTCATGCTTGGCGACAGCGGGGCTGTCGCCGTGGTCACGACCGAACGCCTGCTCACCGACCTGCCCGCGCTCGCAACCGTGTCACCGGTGCTGGTCGACGAGTTGGACGACGTGCCGACCGCACCTGTGTCAGCACCCTCCACTCCGGACAGTCTTGCGTACTGCATCTACACGTCGGGCTCCACCGGTCAGCCGAAGGGCGTGCTCGTGCCACACCGCGGGCCGGTCAACCTGGTGCGTTGGCACCTGGCCGAATTCGAGCCCGAGGACACACTCCAGTGGGCATCGCCCTCGTTCGACGGCAGCGTGGTCGAGATCTTCGTAACACTGGCGTCCGGAGCCCGGCTCGTGCTGATGGACGACGAGACGCGGTACGACCCGGCGGCCGTCGCCGATACCGTCCGGCGGCACGGCGTGCAACGTCTGTCCATGCCGTTCACCCCGCTGAAGTACCTGATGGCCACCCGGCCGTCGCTGCCCTCGCTGCGTACGCTCATCTCCGCCGGCGAGGCGACCGGATCCACGCCCGCGCTGCGCGCATTCCTCGACAGCCACCCCGACTGCGTACTGCACAACATGTATGGCCCCACCGAAGGGTCGGTCTGCGCCACCGCACAGGTGGTCGTGCCGGGGGATCCCGCACCGCCCATCGGCCGCCCGGTCGCCGGGGTGCACGTGCGCCTGCTCGACGACTGCGGCCGGCCCGTGCCGGTCGGCTCCGTCGGCGAGATCCATCTCGGCGGCGCTTGTGTCAGCGACGGCTACGTCAATCGGCCCGCGGAGACGGCGGCGGCATTCGTGTCCGATCCGCAACGCCCTGGCGAGAGGCTGTATCGCACGGGGGATCTGGCTCGGTGGCGTGACGGCGTTCTGGAGTATCTTGGCCGCACTGATGACCAAGTGAAGGTCCGGGGCTTCCGGATCGAGCTTGGCGAGGTGACCCGCGCGCTGACCGGCATCGAAGGTGTCCGGGACGCTGCCGTGGTGGCGACAAAGGACGACAACGGCGAGGCCCAACTCGTCGGCTACGTTGTCGGTGACCGGGAAGTCGCCGACCTCGCCGCCGCGCTGTCCGACGTGCTGCCTGGCTACAGCGTGCCGCGCCGCTGGGTCTGGCTAGATGAACTTCCGGTCAGTGCCAATGGCAAGCTCGATCGCGACCGCCTGCCCGAGCCGGCCACTCGCAAGGCGGAGTGCTCCGCCTCTGTCGGCGGCCTGGAGGCCCAGTTGCACGTCCTTTGGTGCGAGGAGTTGGACTGCGGCCCGGTGGACGTCACGAGCTCGTTCTTTGACCTCGGCGGCCATTCACTTTCGGCCGTACGACTGCGCGACCGCGTGCGGGATCGCCTCGGCCTGGACTTCCCGCTGATGGAGTTCTTCCGAAAGCCGACCATTTCCGGCCTCGCTGCTTTGCTCAGAGGGGCCGGTACTACTGTCTGACGCCAATCGACACCGTCCATCCAAGGGAACCGCCGTCCTTCCCGTGCCGCGCAGTCGACCTCCTTCGCTGTCCAGGAAGTTCGTGCTGTGATGCAGCGTGGCAAGCCCCGTGAGGAACCGTAGCCGTGTCGACTTGACCAGGTTCGGCGCATACCGCGGTCGCCTCGGTGAGGCCCCGCTACCAGCGCGGAATCGCCCGGCCGGACGAGCTGTTGATGATGTTCGGTCCGTGACAGACGACCCTGGACTGGTCGGCCAATGCGTTCAGTCCGGGACGCATAGAGCAGTCTCTGGCTGCACTGGAAGCGGCTCAGCCCGATATCGAGTCGGGACTCGATGAGGTCCGCCGCGCACTTGCCGTCTGCGACCGGAAGCTGGCTCGCCATCACGCCGCATTGGAAGCGGGTGCCGATCCGGCATTGGGTCGCTACGTGGAGTCGCGAGGTGCAGCGTGAGCAGGAGGCATTGACGGCGAAACTGCCGACAAGCGGGCATGATGCGGTTCGCAATCGCCGGATGACCAGCCAAGAGATCAAGGAACTCGTCGACACACTTGGAGGTCTGCTGAACGTCCTCCAAACCGCCGATCCAGCAGACAAGCTAGAGGTCTATCGGCAGCTGGGCGTGAAGTTGACCTACAACCACGAAAGACGGGTGGTCACGGCCGAAAGTCGACCTGAACCACCCGTGCGCGTAGTGAATGTGTCCGAGGGGGACTTGAACCCCCACGCCCTTGCGGGCACTAGCACCTCAAGCTAGCGCGTCTGCCATTCCGCCACCCGGACTGGGTTGTCAGCGTTGCTGACAGGACAGAGACTACATGATCGTCTCAATGGATTCCAAATCGGGGGTGGGGTGCGGGGTTTGGGCAGGTCAGGGTGGGTACGGGGGCGTGACCAGCGGTGAGAGGGAGGAGCGCGAAGGCGAGGGCGAGCGACGGGGTCAGGAGGAGGCGGGAGGGCGGGGCCAGAGGGAGTCACGGAGGGCGAGGACGGCGGCGAAGAGCTCTCGGAACTGGTTCCGGAAGAGGAGGACGGGGCTGCACGAGCAAGGGGCGGCGATGCCGTCGGCGGAGAGGCCGAGGTGGCGGCAGAGAGTGACGGCGCGAGGGAGGTGGTAGGGCTGGGTGACGAGAAGGACGTGCTGGAGGTGGAAGACCTGGGCGGCGCGGGCGCAGGTGTCGTAGGTGGTGAGGCCGAGAGGGTCGACGAGGAGTGAAGAAGGGGGAACGCCGTGCGCCAAGAGGTAGGAGGTCATGGCGGAGGTCTCGTTGCCGGAAGAGCCGGAAGCGTTGCCGGAGACGAGGATGGCGTTGACCTTGCCGGCACGGAAGAGGGAGACGGTGGCGTCGAGCCGGCCGGTGAGGAAAGGGGTGTCTACCTGGGCGCCGAAGACGATGGCGACGGGGGCGGAAGGGGCGGAAGAGAGGTCGTAGCGGTGGCCGGAAGAGGCTAGACGGGTCCAAACGACGCTGGCGGTGGCGAGCGTGAGGGCCAAGAGGACGGCGACGAGTGCGGCCCGGAGGACGGGCCAAGGCAGGCGGGGTCGAGCGGGGGTGAGCCAAGGGGCTGGAAGCCGGCGGCGAAAGTGGGGCTGGAAGCGCTTCATGTGAGCACGACCGGCGGAGAGAGCCCGAAGGGAAGGGCGGACCGGGGAGGACGCGAGTAGGCGGCGACCGGTAGGCGAAACGATGCCGGAGGGGCGGTGAGACGAAGGAAACGGGCGCGCCGGAGGGGCAAAGAGCTAAGCGGGCGGACACGCGGAAACGACCAGAGGCGACGCACGCGAACAACCCGGAACAGGGGCTGAAGGAAGCAGGCACGCCCAAGGACCAAGGAGCCAAGCACTCGGACACGCTGAAACGGCAGGAGAAGGCGGCGGCCGACAGCCCGAAACGACAGGGGGTGAAGGAAGCGGGGGCGCGAAGGGCCGGGGGCGGAAGGCATGGGATGTGGCTACTGGGCGGAAGAGTCCAAGAGGGCCTGCTCGGCGGCGATGGTGGTGGAAGGGCCGTGTCCGGTGTGGACGGTGGTCTCGCCGGGTAGAGAGAAGAGCCTGCTCCTGATGGAAGACAACAGGATGGGCAAGGAGCTGTGCGAACGGCCGGTGGCGCCGGGGCCGCCGGAGAACAGGGTGTCGCCGGTGAACACGCAGCCGAGGGAAGGCGCGTAGAGGCAGACGGCGCCGGGGGCGTGGCCGGGGGTGTGCAAGACGTGAAGCGAAGTGCCGGCGACGGAGAGGACCTGGCCGTCGGAAAGGTCGGAATCCCAACGGGTGGAGCCGTGCGTCAAGGACCACAAGGGCTCGTCGGCAGGGTGCAGAAGGATGGGGGCGCCGACGGCGGAGCTGAGGGCGGGGGCTACGCGGACGTGATCATCGTGGGCGTGGGTGCACACGATGGCGGTGACGGTGCGATCGCCGACCAACGCGAGGATGTCGGGAACCGAATGGGGGGCGTCGATGACGATGCACTCCGAAGCGTCACCGACGACCCAGAGGTTGTTGTCGACGTCGAAGGTCTCGCCGTCCAGGCTGAACGTCCCGCTGCTCACGGCATGGTCGATGCGAATCACGAAGACACCATAGAGCGACCACGGGACGAGCGGCACAACCCCGATCCGCTCCGCTGGAGCGGACCGGGGACGGTCGCGTAGCTGATCAGGCGCGCTCGGCCAGGGCCTTCAACAGCGCCTCGGCGGCCTCGCCGCCGGACGCGGGGTTCTGGCCGGTGATCAGGTTGCCGTCGACCACGACGTACGAGCCCCAAGCCGGCCCCGAAGAGTAGACGGCGCCGGCGCCGCGGAGGCGCTCCTCCAGCAGCCACGGGGCGTTGGCGGCCAGGCCGACCTGCGTCTCCTCCTCGTCGGTGAACGCGGTGAGCTTGCGGCCCTTGAACAGCCATGCGCCATCGGCGTCGCCGGCGGCGAAGAACGAGGCCGGGCCGTGGCACAGCGAGGCGACGACCTTGGTCTGGTCGGGCAGCAACGCGCCCAGCACCCGCGCGACGTCGGCGTTCACGGCCAAGTCCTGCATCGGGCCGTGACCGCCGGGGATCAACACACCGTCGAACTCGGCCGGGTCGATGTCCTCGAGCCGCGCCGGGGCCTGGAGCAGGTCGCGGTGAGCCTCGACGTACGCTCGCATCTCGTCGGCGTGCGCCTGGTTGCCGTTGTTGGCCGCCGCGCTGAGGCTCAGCTCGTCGGCGGGTGCCGGACGGCCGCCCGGCGTCGCGATGGTCAGCTCGACCCCGGCCGCGGTCAGGATCCGGTGCGGCACAACGAACTCCTCCGCCCAGAAGCCGGTGGGACGCTGGCTGCCGTCCTTCTGGCTCCACCTGGTCGCGGACGTGAGGATGATCAGCAGCTTGCTCATGTTCTTCTCCTTGAGGATTGCCATCCCGTCATACGCTACCCGCAGACGGTCATCACGAAGCAAGCCCACGAGCCCTGTTGTGACATGAGTAACGAGTTAGCTCATGACAGGGCCGTCGACTACACTCGAGGGCGTGAAGGTGACGTTGGGCCCGGCGAGGGCCGGGGCGGAGTGCCTCAGCTCGGACCTGCTGGTGGGGTTCGTCAACTCGCGGCCGCACCACAAGCAGCCCGCGGAACTGCTGGCCGACGGGCCCGCGGTGGCGGAATGGTTCGAGGCGGCCGGGGCGGGCTCAACACCCGGTGCCACGGACGCCGACGCGGCCACGGCCCGCGAGCTGCGGGATGCCCTGCTGAGCATCCTGCGCGCGCACGTCGGCTGCGATGAGGGCGCGGCCATGGTGCCGGCGGCTGAGGCGCACCTCCAGCGCGCCGCTTCGCGCTTCCCGGTCACCACCATCGTGACCTCCGAGGGCTGCGAGCTGCACCCCACCGGCACCGGCATCGACCGGTCGTTCTCCTACCTGCTCAGCGCCGTCGCCGACCTCGCCTCGCGAGGCGCGTGGGCCCGCGTGAAGGTGTGCAAGAACGACACCTGCTACACCGCGTTCTTCGACAAGACCCGCAACTCCTCGGCGCTGTACTGCAGCACCGCGTGCAGCGGCCAGATGGCCACCCGCGCCTACCGCGAACGCAAGAAGGAATGCGCCATCTAGGAACCGCCGAACTCCCATGACGGGGCCTCCCAACCAGGATCGCCAGATGCAACGAAGGCAGCGAAGGAGTGCACGAGGGCGTCCTGGACGGCGAGACGCGAGGGGGTGTCGGCGCCGATCAGGGTGCGGGTGGTTGCGGTGGAAGGAACCTGAGCTCGCCGATCGGCGGCGCGGCGAACGGGATGCCGGCGAAGCCTCGCCGCCGTCGGGCCGCGTGTCTGCACGCACGGCTCGTGCCGGGTGCAGGACATCGCCGAGGAGATCGCGATCACGGTCGACGCGACCAGCAAGGCGGTCGACCGGCTGGAGGCGGCCGCTGACCGGCCGGTCGGTGGACCAGCTCGCGGCCGCGTTGTCAACGCTGCGAAAGGCGGTGGAACACGGCCCGTGTCGGCATGCCGATCGGCTGACCAACGGCCCGGCGGACGGATAGCGCGGAAGAGCCCAGGGACAACAACGCCCGAACGTGCGCCCGAAGACGCGGTCTCCGGTCCGCGACCGCGGATCGGGCGGATGCTTGCTCCTGGTGGCGCACGCATCCGAGGGGGGACAAGGATGTCCGACCTGGTCAAGCTGGCCGAGAACCGCCTGCCGGCCGACTGGACGGTCTCGCTGTCCGAGATGTGGTGCCAGCTGCGCCCGAACGAGCGCGAGCTGCGCCGGCAGGGCTGGAAGCTGCACGTGTCGGCCACTGTCGCCTCGGCCCCGCAGGTGCTGGCCCGGTCCCTGGACGTGCTGCTGCCGGCGCGCTGCGTGTTCAAGTTCGCCAATGCCCCGGCCCGCGTCGGCGAGCTCAACGGGGCCCGGTTCGCCCGGGGCAGCGCCGGCAAGTTCATCACGGTCTACCCGACCGACGACGACGAGTTCCGCCGGCTGGCGGCCGAACTGGACGCGGCCACGACCGGCCTGGCCGGCCCGATGATCCTGTCCGACCGGCCGTACCGGGCCGGCAGCATCGTGCACTACCGCTACGGCGCGTTCGTCGGCGAGCGCATGCTGGACAACGACGGCCAGGTCGTCGAGATCATCCACGCCCCCGACGGCACGCCGGAGCCGGACCGCCGTGAAGCGTGGTTCAGCCCGCCCGTCTGGGCCGAGTGTCCGCTGCCCGAGCCGGTGCCGACCGAGGACGTCGACGGGGTCCTGCTGGCCGATCGTTTTGTTGTGCGCCAGGCGATTCGGCACGCCAACAAGGGCGGCATCTTCGAGGCCACGGACCGGCTCGGCGGCGCCGACGTGGTCGTCAAGCAGGCCAGGGCGCACGTGGAGCTGGCCCGGGACTGCCTGCGCAACGAGGCCGACATGCTAGCGGCGCTGGCGGACTTCGGTGTCTGCCCGGCCCCGCTGGCCTACTTCGAGCAAGGCGGCGACGACTTCCTTGTGGAGGAAAGGATTCAGGGCGTCACGCTGCGCGGCTGGGTCGCCGGTCACGAGCGGATGTCGTGGGCGACCATGACCCGCATGGCCGGCAAGCTCGTCGACCTGCTCGACCGCGTGCACTCGGCCGGCATCGTGTTGCGGGATCTGTCCTCCACCAACGTGATGGTGCGCGCGGACGACACGCCCGTACTGCTGGACCTTGAAGTTGCCGCGCGGCAAGGCATCGTGTGCACGACGGTCAGCGGCACACCCGGCTATCTGGCCCCGGAACAACGTCCCGGCGCGGTTCTCGAACCGGCCGTCGACCTGTACGCGCTCGGGGCGCTCCTGATGCTGATGATCACGGGCGAGGACCCGCTGCTGCCGGATGGCCCCGATCGGGGCGCGCGCATGGCCCGCTGGCTGGACCTCATCGCCCGTGACGACGAACGCGCGCGGCGAGCCAAGCCGCTGATCGCGGGGCTGCTGGCCGACGACCAACGGTGGGGAATCGAAGAGGTACGGGCGTTTCTCGCTGCGCCGGAGCCGGATGCGCTCGGGCCGGACGTGCGGAGGCTGCTGCGCGACGGCACCGACTATCTCGTCGCGTCGATGACGCCGGACGCCGAGGACCGGCTGTGGCCGATGAGCTACTGGGGCACCGGCAGCGACAGCCTGAACGTGCATCACGGCGCCGGCGGCGTGCTTGCCGTGCTGACCTCGCTCGACGTCTCCCCCGACGTCCTGCGCACAGCTGCCGACTGGATCGAGAAACGGCTGCTGGCTCGGACAAAGGTGCTGCCCGGCTTGAACTTCGGCTCCGCCGGCACGGCCTGGGCGCTGCACGACGCGGCCAAGCGGCTCGGCGATGACGGCCGGGCCGCGCGCATGATCGACGTGGTCAAGCGGCTGCCGTCGGACTGGCCGAATCCCGATGTCACGCATGGCGTCGCCGGTGCCGGCACCAGCGCTTTGGCGCTGTGGCTGGACTCTGGCGACGAAGAACTCGCCGAGCAGGCCCGTCGCTGCGCTCGAACCCTCGTGGATCGGGTCGACGGCGAGCCGTTGTGGCGCGTGCCCGAATCCTTCGACTCCCTGCTCGCCGGCATCACCGATTACGGCTTTGCGCACGGTTCCGCCGGCATCGCCTCTTTCCTCCTGGCCGCCGGCACCCGGCTCGACGAGCCGGCGTGGGTGCGGTTGGCCGAGGACGTCGGCCGCATGCTGTGCGACGCCGCGCATGTCGACCGTTTCGGCGCGCGCTGGCCCGCCGGACCGACCTCGGGCGGGCGGCCACTGGAATTCTGGTGCAGCGGGGCCGCCGGTATCGGCGCGTTCCTGATCCGGCTCTGGCAGGCCACCGGCGACGAACGCGCTCGCACGCTGGCCGAGCTGGCCGGGCAGGCGGTATGGACGCGCCGCTGGCGGCTTGGCACATCGATCTGCCACGGCCTGGCTGGCGGCGGCGAATTGCTGCTCGACCTCGCCGAGGCCACCGGCGACGACTCCTTTCGCCACCAGGCGGTTGACCTGGCCGACGCGATCGCCGCCCGTGCGGCCGAGCAGGACGGCCGGCTGCTCGCCCCAGACGAGACGATGATCGAATTCGGGGCCGACTACGCGGTCGGTGTGGCCGGCTGGGTCGCGTTCCTGCATCGGCTGGCCCACGGCGGTCCTCGGCGGTGGATGCCTTGATGCGCCTGGACTTCCGTATCGACGTGGATGCGCGACATGCCATCTGCCTGGCCAGCACGCCGGAGCTGGGGCCGCATCTGGAGACGTGGACGCGCGGCGACGGCGGCTGGCAGCCGGGTAGGATGCTGTGCCGCGCAAAGCATCCGCAGATGCTGCCCATGCGCGACGGCCGCATTTTGGTGTACGACAGCGCTGATCCGGTCGTGCGAGTCTTCTACGGCGACGAGCCGCCCGCGCGTCTGGACGTGCCGACCGGCTTTCGGTTCCTACGCGCGCCGAGCCCCGACCGCCCTGGCCTGGCCATCGTGCACACCCCGGACACCACGGAAGTCTGGCGATTCCGCGCCGAGGAGCCGGCGCTGATCGAGCGTGTGGCATCGATTCCCGGTCTGGTGCACACGGTTCTGCCGCTGGAACCCGACTGGGGGCTGCTGGCCGCGGATCGGTGCGACATCGTCGGCGGCCCGCGTGAGGTAGTGGCGATCGACCTGGCCGACGGCTCGCATTCAACGCTGCTCGCCGCCGGCAGCGTGCTGATCACTCACGCCGACACGGGGTTGGTGGTGGTCGAGGTGTCCGGTCGGACCGGCTGGACGCGGATCGGCTCCGACTTGCGGTTCCCTGCGGCGCTCAATCCCGGTGGTGAGCCGATGCGGCCGCTGGCGGTCAGCCCAACCGGCGACCGACTTCTGGTGCACCGGCTCGACGGCGTGCGCTCGACACTGGGCTACTACGACTTGGACGAGGACACGGTGACTCCGCTGGACCTGCCGCCCGGCGTTGTCCGGACGCCGGCCCGCTGGACGTCCGACGGCGTGTCCTTCGTATTCTCCACACCGGCCGGCCCACCACGCATCGTCGATCTCGACCGCCTGTCCAATCAGGACTCCCCGGCTCACGTTGAGAAACTCGGCGAGATTGAGGCCATCGTCCACGGCGGCCCCGACTGGCGGGACAATCCGCGCCTGGTGCTGGCCCTGCACGGCGGTCCGTTCCTGGCCTGGCTGCACGAGTATTCACCGCTGCTGCACCAGATCGCCGCCACCGGCACCGCGATCGTCGCCCCGAACCAGCGCGGCAGCACGGGCTACGGCAGCGCCCACACCAACGCGATCATCGGCGACCTGGGCGGCCCTGACCTCGAGGACGTCACCAAGATCGTGACCGACCTCCGGCGTTATCGGGACCGCCGCGGCCTGCCGCCGCTGCGCCTGCTCGGCGAGAGCTACGGCGGTTACCTAGCACTGCTAGCGGCCGCCCAGGTACCACTGGACCGCTGTGCCGTGCTGGCCCCGTTCCTTTCGCCCCGCCGTCTGCACGCCGACGGCGGGCCCGGCGTCCGGGCGCTGCTCGACAGCATCGCCGGCTCGTCGAACCGGGACGCGCTGGAGGCGTGCGGAGACATCAAGGCACCGCTGCTGATCGTGCACGGCACCGAGGACGACGTCATTCCCGTCAGCCATTCCCGGACGCTGGCCAGCCGGCTTCGCCGACTGGGCAAGGACTTCCGCTACGTCGAGATCCGCGACCACGGCCACGAGCCGGCCGACGACCCGCACGCCGCGGCCGAGATCGTCGCCTTCCTCACCGAGCCACCCGATCCCGAGTCAAGCGAGGGAGGTGAACATCCATGAGCGTTCGCACCGAGGAGCTGCGGCTGACCGTCGACATCGCCGAGTTGCAGCGACTGCCGGAGACCAACCCGGCGTTCGAAGGTGACGTCGTGCTCGGCCCGAAGCAGGGGCGGTGCAGCACGGGCAACATCACCTGTTGCTGCACGCACCTGTCGATCGACTTCTGATCGACACCGGGTCCCCGCCGCGCCGGCGCGGCGGGGACCCCGCACCGAGTCACCGGCCGACTTCCGCTCGGCGGGCGGTGCCGAAGCGGCGCTGGTAGGCGGTGGGGCTGAGGGACAGCTTGCGGCCGAAGACCCGGCGCATGCTCTCGTAACTGGGAAAGCCGGCCAGGGCGGCGGCCTCGGTGGCGTTGTGGCCCCCGTCGAGCAGGGCCCGGGCCAGGTCGAACCGGATGTTCTCGACGTACCGGGCCGGCGTGGTGTCCAGCTCCTCCTGGAACAGCCGGCCAAGATGACGAGTGCTCATGTTGAGGTGTTTGGCCAGTGCCGGCAACGAATGGTCGCCCTGAGGGTTGGCGGTGACGAGGTCGGTGATGGAGCGCAGTGCGGGCGACCGCGGCGGCGGGCCCTGGAGCGGTGCGGAGAACTGGGACTGGCCGCCGGACCGCTGGAGGTAGACGACCAGGCCGCGGGCGACGTCCCGGGTGAGGTCGGGCCCGTGGTCCTCCTCGACCAGGGCAAGGGCGAGGTCGATGCCGGCGGTGATGCCGGCCGAGCTGTAGGTCGAGCCGTCGCGGACGTAGATGGCGTCGGGCTCGACGTGGCAGGTGGGACAGCGCGCGGCGAGCTCGCGGGTGACCTTCCAGTGGGTGGTGGCGCGCTTGCCGGCGAGCAGGCCGGCGGCGGCGAGAATGAACGCGCCAGTACAGATGGACGCGATGCGCCGGGCTTTCGCGGCCGGCACCTTGGCGGCGTCGGCCAGCTCACCGGGCATGGGCGTGCGCGGAAAGCGGGCGGAGCCGGGGACCAGGTAGGTGTCCGGCTCGAGGTCGCCGACGGCGCCGTCGACCGAGATCCCGAACCCGAGATTGGACGTGACGCCGTCGCCGGTCGGCGACACCAGCGCGATCCGGTAGTCGGCGCCGTACCGGTTCGCCTCCTTGAACACCTCAGCCGGACCGGCGACGTCGAGCAGGGTCACCCCGTCGTAGACGAGGAAGACGATGAGACGCTGACTCACGGGCACAGTCATTCGTAGCACACCGTCACCGCTCAGCGGGAATATGTCCTCATCGGTGGGATTCGTGGCTGACGGACAGCGGCACCGGACAACCGGACAGCGGCATGCTGGAAAGGAAGGAAAACACCACCGGAAAGAGCGGAAGCCATGTCAGAGGTCATCGCGGGTGTGGAGGTTCCCGACACCGCGGCCGTCGCCGAGGCGACCCGGCTCATCGAGCAGACGACCAGCCCGCTCATCTACCACCACTCGCGCCGCGTATTCCTGTTTGCCCAGATCCACGCCAGCCGCCTCGGCATCGAGCCGGACCCGGAACTGCTCTGTCTGGCCGCCCTGTTCCACGACACCGGGTTGACCACACCCTTTTCCGACGTGGAGCAGCGGTTCGAGGTCGACGGCGCCGATCACGGGCGGAAGTTCCTGTTGGAGCATGGTTTCTCCGCCGAGGCGGCCGACACCGTGTGGACGGCGATCGCCCTGCACACGACTCCGGGAATTCCGCACCGGATGGGTCCGGAGATCGCCAGTCTGTATCTCGGTGTCGCCACCGACGTGATCGGTGTCGGCTTGGATGCGTTGGACCCGTCTCAGGTGGCGGAAATCCTCGCCGAGCACCCGCGCGGCGATTTCAAGAACGAGTTCCTGGCCGCCTATGTCGCCGGCCAGAAGCACCGGCCGGACAGCACGTACGGCACCATCAACGCCGATGTGCTCGAGCACTTCGTCCCGGGTTTTCAGCGCGTTCGGACGGTCGAGCGTATGCTCGGCTCGGCCTGGCCGAGCTGACGGGAGCCGAAATGCGAGCAATCACCGTCCGCGACCGTGAGGCCGGTGTCGCCGGGTTCACGCTGACCGACCTGCCGTACCCGCATGCCGCCGAGAACGACGTGATCGTGCGCGTGCACGCGGCCGGCTTCACACCCGGCGAGCTCGACTGGCCCGCCACCTGGACCGACCGGGCCGGCCGCGACCGCACGCCGAGCGTGCCCGGGCACGAGCTGTCCGGCGTAGTCGCCGACCTGGGCTACGGCACCACCGGACTGACCGTCGGCCAGCGCGTTTTCGGCCTCGCCGACTGGGCTCGGACGGCACCCTGGCCGAGTTCACCGCCGTGGAGGCTCGAAATCTAGCGCCGCTAGCATCCGACATCGACCACACCGTCGCCGCCGCGCTGCCGATCTCGGGGCTGACCGCGTGGCAGGGCCTGTTCGTGCATGCCGGGCTGGTCGCCGGCCAGACCGTGTTGATCCACGGGGCGGCCGGCGGCGTCGGGTCGATCGCCGTGCAGCTGGCCCGCGAGGTCGGCGCACACGTCATCGGCACCGGCCGTGCGGCCGACCGTGAGGTCGTGCTCGGCCTTGGCGCGCAGGAGTTTCGGGACTTGGCCGCCGATCCGCCGACCGGCGAGGTCGACGTGCTCTTCGACGTCATCGGCGGCTCCGTCCTGGCCCGGTCGACCGCGCTCGTCCGCCCCGGCGGCACCGTGGTCACCATCGCCGCCCCGCCCGCGGAGCACCCCAAGGACGGGCGTGCCGTGTTCTTCGTGGTCGAGGCCGACCGTGCCCAGCTGACGGAGTTGGCTCAGCGAGTGCGTGACGGCCGGCTTCGGGTCCTCGTTGGCGATGTGCGCCCACTGGCCGAGGCGGCCGACGCCTTCGCCGGTCGCCGCCGTGGGAAGACGATCATCGAGGTGGCCGCGGACCGACCGTGATGGCTGTTCGCCGTGATCAACGCCATAGACTTCGCTTTCGTGCAGCGCTTCGGGCCCGAGACACGCGGGCGAAGCGTCGAAGACATCGAGCACACGCTGCGGGCCGGTACCTTTCGAGCGATGCGCTGACCTCGGAGGAGCCATTGGAAGCGGTGCCCGTGCTGGAAGTCGGCGGCACACATGTCACGGCCGCGCTGGTCGCCGACGCGGCGGTGGAGACCGCCGCGCGGCTGCCGCTGCCGGCCGACGGCAGCGCGACGGAGATCCTCGACGGCATTGCCGCCGCGGCAACCACGCTGGACGTCCGGCCCGGGACGCGGTGGGGTGTCGCGGTGCCGGGGCCGTTCGACTACGCCGCGGGCATCGGCCTGTTCCACGACGTCGGCAAGTTCGACGCGCTGTATGGCGTGGACGTCGGGGCCGAGCTGGGCCGCCGGCTGCCGTCGCCGACGCTGCGTTTCCTCAACGACGCCGACGCGTTCGGCATCGGCGAGTACGTTTCCGGTGCGGCAGCGGGACATTCGCGCGCGGTGTGCCTCACGCTGGGCACCGGCGTCGGTTCGGCGTTCCTCGACCGCGGCATGCCGGTGAACGACGGCCCGCTGGTGCCGCCGGACGGCAGTGCGCACCTGTTGCAGTTCCAGGGGCGACCGCTGGAGGAAACCGTGTCGCGGCGGGCAATCCGCGCTGCCTACGAGACCGACGGCCCGGACGTGCACGTCATCGCGGAACGGGCCCGTGGCGGCGATGGTCACGCGAAGTCGGTGCTGGACAACGCCTTTCGCGCCCTCGGTACGACGATCTGGCCGTGGCTCACCACGTTCGACGCGACGGTGGTGGTCGTCGGCGGGTCCATCGCGGCGTCCTGGGATCTGGTCGAGGGGCCGTTGCGTGTCGGCCTGCCGGCCGGGGTCGAGCTACGGCCGGCCAGCCGACCGGCCGACGCCGCCCTGCTCGGGGCGGCCTGGTGGGCAACGATTTCCCAGGGAGTGCCGGCGCAGTGACCCGGCCGACCATGCGGGACGTGGCCACGCTGGCCGGTTTCGACGATTTCGACGTGCCCGACCACTCCTCGGGGGCGTGACTCTTCTACAACCTCGGACCTTCTCACGGCGTCAAAAGGAAAACGACCGTGAGGAGATCTTGAGGTGCCTTTTACCCTGAGGCGACGCATCGGGGCCGTCGCTGCGGCGCTGGCCTGCGGTCTCGGCCTGGTGCCGGCGACGGCCACCGCCACCGCGGACGGCTCCGACGTGCTGGCCGACCGCGCGCCGACACCGACGCTGACCTGGTCCGACTGCGCCGACGGCTTCCAGTGCGCCACCGCCGGTGTGCCGCTGGACTACGCCAACCCGTACGGCTCGAAGATCGACCTCGCCCTGATCAAGCTGCCGGCGAGCGACCCGACGCACCGGATCGGCACGCTGTTCGTCAACTTCGGCGGGCCCGGACCGTCCGGTGTGGACAGACTGCGGCAGCGGGCCAAGTGGCCCTGGCTGTTCTCCGACGAGCTGCGCTCCCGGTTCGACCTGGTGTCGTGGGATCCGCGGGCAGTCAGCCACAGCACCGCGGTGCGCTGCTTCACGACCAGCGCCGAGCAGCAGCAGTATTTCGCGTCGTTCCCGGAGATGCCTGGTGATCCCAGCGGCGAGGCCGCCTTCTACCGTGCCTCCAAGGATCTCGCCGACCGCTGCCAGCAGCAGGCCGGCGCGCTGCTGCCGTACATGAACAGCGTCAACACCGCCCGTGACATCGACCTGCTGCGGCGGGCCGTCGGTGACGCCAAGCTGACCTATCACGGCATCTCGTACGGCACCCACATCGGCGCGATCTACGCAAACCTGTTCCCCGCAAGGGTTCGCGCGCTGGTGATGGACGGCACGATGGACTTCCAGGGCAGCGCCACCGGGCACGGCAACGCCGGCAGCACGCTGCCGGTGGACACCCGGCAGGACGTGGCCACCGGGATCGCCGAGACCTTCGAGTCTTTCCTCACCCAGTGCGCCGCCGCCGGGCCGAACTGCGCCTTCTCCGACGGCGACGTGCACGCCAAGTGGCGCACGCTGGCCGATCGGGCCCGGCAGCACCCGATCACCGTGACCAATGCCGATGGCACGACCAGCACCTTCAGCTACTCGGCGGTGGTCAACCTGGCCGGCGATCTGGCCAAGCCGGAGAACTGGAAGGACAATGCCGTTGTGCTGCAACAGTTGTACGTGGCCAGCGGCGTGACGTCGTTCGCCGCCAAGCCGAAGGGCGAGCCGTACCTGGGCAATTCCGCCGAGGCGTTCAACGCCATCCAGTGCGGCGACAGCACCGTGCCCACTTCGGAGTCGACCTACAGCGCGCTGGCGGTCAGCGAGGACCAGCGGGTGCCGTACTTCGGCCGGATCGGCGTGTTCGACATGATGTCCTGCGCCTATTGGCCGCAGCGGGCCGTGCAGCCCTACCGGGGTCCGTGGAACCGAGTCACCGCCGCGCCGATCTTGGTGATCAACAGCCGGTTCGACCCGTCGACACCGTTGAAGGGCGCCAAGGACGGCATCGCCGAGCTGTCCCGGGCGCGGCTGTTGGTGGTCGAGGGCTCCGGCCACAGCACCATGTACGTGCACAGCACCTGCGCCGAGAAGGCCAAGCGCGCCTACCTGATCTCCGGCGTGCTGCCGGCCGAGGGCACCACCTGCCCGATCGACCAGAAGCCGTTCTGACACACCGACCGGCCCGCCGGATTCCCCCGGCGGGCCGGTCAGCCCAGAATTTTCGTTGCCACGGCCCGGATTTCCTCGTCCTCCGTGAAGGCCCGCCAGCCGCCGTGACAGGCAATCCTCCTCGCACTGTCCACAATGGATCGTGCGATCGCTTGAACCCGATCGTCCGGCTCCCCCATCGCCGCAAGGTGTCGCAGCGCGACAATCCCCGCCGCCGAGATCTGCCCCGGCCGCGACGGCTCCGCCAGGTCGGCCAGCACCGCTGTGCGCCGTTCACCCGTAATCCGCCACAGGGCGTGAACCGCCTCGACCCGAACCCGATCGTCCGCCGATTCGGCCAACTCCCTTACGGCGTCAACACATCCCGCCGCATCGGCACCAAGATCAGCCACCAACGCCAGCGTCGCCGCGTCTTTCACCTGCCCGGTGAGCTCGGCGATGCCGCGATCCCGATCGACCCCGGTGCGCCAGAGCGCCCACGCCACCGCCGGCTCAGAAGCATTGGCCCGCAACGCATCCGCTGCACCCGCGGCATCGACGCCGATCGCCCCGATCGCCTTCGCCGCCAACGGCCGCAGCTTGCCCTCCGCCAACATGTCCACCAGCACCGGCAGTGCTTCCGCCGATTCCCACGCGGCCACGATCTCGCACAGCTGCGGGGCAAAGGGCCGATCGCGCCGCGCAACCACCGGCCCCAGCAACACGTCAGCGTTGTCCCGCAACGGAATCAGAATATCGCTCAGGGCGGGTTGGGCCAGCCGGTGCACCTCCCGCCCGAAGTACGCATGGGCCACGTCGAACCCCAGCCGGTCCCCGGACAGCCGCTCCACGAGTGCCGGTAGACAGCCCGGATGTCCCTGCCGGGCCAACGCCCACACCGCGGCGTCGCCGACAGTGATGCCCTTCCACTGGTCGTACGGCGTCGAATCGCTGCTCAGCGCCAACAACTGGTCAACGTACTGCGCGGCCTGCCGGCCAAGACAGGCCAGCAGCGCCGCCGCGCGATAACGGACCGTGGGGTCATCGTCGTCGAGGCATGCCCCCACGAGCGGCAGGACCGCATCGGCCTTGCGCCACTCGCTGAACACCCGCACGGCGTTGGCCACTGTCGCTGCCCGCGCGGCCAGATCCGGTGCAATCTCGCGCGGGAGCACCACTTCGGCCCGCGCGCGATCCTCCGCCAACCGGGCGGCGCGGCGGTCGAAAGCGGACTCCAGCACCGCCGCGGCGGCGGGATGGCCGACCAACAGGTGCCGCGTGTAGTTCACCATCACGGACGGCTCGCCGTCGATCCACTCGGACAGCGCCCACAGCGCCACCCCCGAGTCCATCAGCGCCTTGACCACGGATTCGACGTTCTCGGCGGCGACAGCCGGGTGCGTGTTGGCCAGCGCGTGCACGGCGGCCAGCCGGTACTGGAGGTCCTCGTCCCGCAGCAGCGCGATGAGATCGGCGTGCGCACCCTCATCCCCCGACCACGAATACGCCGCACCGAGGGCCAGCACGACGTCGGCCTTGGTCACCCGGTCGTTCTCGACCGCCAGCCGGTGCCGCAGCGCGGCGATCGCCTCCGGATGATGGATACCGTCGGCCACCAGCAGCGTGGCCTTCCGCCGCACCACCGGATCCTGATCGTCCAGCAGGGCCAACAACTTCGGCCGCGCCACGTCCAGGGCCGGCCACCAGCCCTCGGCCACCATGCCCGACGGCGACTCCATGGCCGCACGAGCCTGGTACTCGAGCAGCTCGACCACGCGTTTCCGGTGGCGCGTGGTGAAGGTGGTGGCCAGCTCGGCCAGCCACGGCAGCGCCGCCGCCCCCGCCGAGGTGACTTCCCAGCCCTCGTGGTGCAGCTTGTCGTACAACTCGCCGATCGCGGCCAGCGCCGTGTCCGGATTCCGGCTGGCGCAGGCCCGCAGCAACTCCGGCAGATCGGTCGCGGTGCCGTTGAGGTGTCTGAGCTTCGACCAGTCGACGTCGTCGAGGATGTCCCCCATGCCGTGCACTCTACGACGCCGAGCCAGTGAGTTCCGCGAGGTCCTTCCGAGGGTCCTCCGCGCGTGGAGTGTCCGGGCCCAGGTAGTCGGTCCAGCCGCGGATCACCGACTCGTAGCCGCGGATGGCGACGTCGCGCTGGCCACGGGCGGCGGCGATGGCCGCCTCGCCGTGCTCGCAGATCAGATTGCAGGAACGGCCGGCGGCGGTGTCGTTGCGCGCCGCGCCGAACTCGACCTCAGCCCGGTCGACCTCGCCGGCCGCGACCAGAACCATGCCGAAGGTGTGCCTCGAGCACAGCGTCATCCGCTCGTCCGGACCGAACAACCGGGTGCGGATGGCCACCACGTCGGCCATGTGCGTGACGGCCTCATCGGCTTGGCCGTCGGCCAGTACGCCGGCCAGGTACGCCCGGGTATGCAACGTCACGCGGTCTTCGGCACCCCACACCCGCATGGCCTCGTCGACGATCCCGCGCAGGTCCCGCTCCGCCTCCGCGCGCTCCCCGAGGTGTGCGTGGATCGTCGCCCGTACGGCCCGCGCGATGAGCAAGCCGTTGCGGTGCTGCACCGGGTGGTAGTGCGGGACGGCCGTGTCCAGCATCGCGACCGCCTCCTGGTAGCGGCCGAGAAAACGCTGCCAGGTGCCCAGCGCCAGCACGGCGTTCAAGGTGACCGGATGGGCGTTGCCCAAGTGCCGGCGGTCCAACTCGACCAACCGCTGATACTTCGTCTCAGCCACGTACGGCTGCCTGTCCGACAGCCGGGCGATCTGCGTCTTGCGTTCGGCCAGCAGCTGGCTGCGGCGCAGCCGGCTGTGCAGGTGCAACGTCCAGTCCACAGTGATCCCTCCCCTTGGGACGGATCCTAACAGCGGTGGTCAGCGCCGCGGGCCCAACTCCTTCGACCACAGCACGGTCCCGGAGTTGTCGCGCAGCCGTACCGTCATCGCCTCGGTCTCGGCGGATATCGCCACCTGGCCGAAGAACTGGAACTCGGTGGCCGGCGAGGCGTTGGCGTACGGCGGGGCCTTGACGAAGACCTGCTGCGCGCCGAAGGTCGTGTCGACGGCGTCCGGCGGGAAGGCGCCGGCGTTGAGCGGGCCGGAAGTGAACTGCCAGAAGGGATCGAAGTCCTGATAGGCGGCTTTGTCCGGATCGAAGTAGTGCGCGGCGGTGTAGTGCACGTCGGTGGTCAGCCACACCACGTTGTGGATCCGGTTGCGCTTGAGGAACGTCAGCAGGTCGGCGATCTGGAGCTCACGGCCGAGCGGCTTTCCGTTGTCTCCCTGGGAGACCGCCTCGAACCTGCCGCCGGCGTCGGCGACCACCTCGCACAGCGGCATGTCGTTGGAGATCACCTTCCAGCGGGCCGTGGACCGCTTCAGCTCCCGCTTGAGCCAGGCCGCCTGCTCGGCGCCGAGAATGCCGCCGTCGTTGAACGCCTGCTTGTCCGGCGAGTTGGCGTCCCGGTACCAGCGCATGTCCAGCACGAACACGTCCAGCAGCGGCCCGTGGTGCAGCACCCGGTAGATCCGGTTCTCCCGGTCGTACACCGGATCGATCGGCACGTACTCGTGATAGGCCTGGCGGGCCCGGTACTTCAGCACGTCCACCCGCTTCTCGGTGTAGAGCGGGTCGTCGAGGATCTCGCCGGGGTACCAGTTGTTGTGCGTCTCATGGTCGTCCCACTGCTGGATCTGCGCCACCTCGGCGTAGAACCGCCGCAGGTTCTCGTCCAGCAGGTTGTACTTGTAGTTGCCGCGGAACTCGTCCAGCGTCTCCGCGACCTTCGACTTCTCCGCCGTGACGATGTTGCGCCACAGGGTGCCGTCCGGCAGCGTGACCGTCGGCTCGATCGGGTCGTCGGCGTAGATGTTGTCGCCGTTGCACAGGTAGAAGTCCGGGTCAAGACGGCGCATCTGCTCGAAGATCCGGTAGCCGCCGCGGGCCGTGTCGATGCCGAAGCCCTGCCCGCCCAGGTCGCCCGACCACACGAAGGACACGTCCCTGGCCCGGCACGGCACCGTCCGCAGCCGGCCTTGGACCGGCGCACCGGCCAGCGAGCTGTCGTGCAGGTCGACCGGTGTCACCCGGTAGTAGATGTCCGTGCCGTCCGGCAGGTTCGGCAACACCGTTTTGCCCGTGAAGTCCGACCCCGGCAGCAGCAGCGCCCCCGGCACCGTCCTCGCCCGCCGGAACGTCGGGTCCGTGCCGAACTCCACCATCATCCTCGACGGCCGGTCCGCACGGGTCCACACCGTCGCCTGGCCCGCCAGCACATCGCCGCTCTGCACCCCGTGCGTCAACACCGGCCGGCCCGCCCGCACCAGCCCCGGCGCCGCAGTGGCCGTGCCCGCCGCCATCACCACACCGCCGCCGGCCGCGAGGGCGCCTCGGAACAGGGTTCGCCGGGACAGAGACATCGGTGGACCTCCAGGGTTCGCGGTTCCCCAGCTTCCTATCCCGCCGTGACGAACGCCAGGTGGCCGCCGGGTGAAGGTCTCACGTTGTCAGCTCATCCATGATCTCCTCCAATGCGTCCGGCGCCGTGCCGATCACTTCTGGCAGAGTCTTGAACCACTCCCCCAGTAGAAGCACCTCTGCCACGGCGCGCCGGTCCATCGCCGGCTTGGCCCGCAACACCGTCAACAATGCCTCGGCCAGGTGCTCCCGATCCGTGATCATCCTGGCGATCTCCTCGGCCCGGTCGAAAGCACCGGCACCGGCCAGCAATTCGGTAACGTCTCGCAACGCCGTCGCACGGCAAAAGGGGTCCACTATCCCAGTGGCAATCTCGACGGACTGATCAATGTGCCCCACGCTCGCAGCCGCTCGTGCCACCTTGGCGAGCGCCTCGGACTGTTGATAGGGGTCCGTAATGGCACCAATCACCTCCTCAGCGTGGTCCAGATGTCCGCCCAGCGCATGGGCTCGCGCCACTGCCGCCATCGCGGAGTTCAGTTGGACGTCATCGGCGATCGTGAAAAGGAGGTGGCTTACCCGCTCAGTATCGCCTGTTAATGCGAGCACCCCTGCCAGTGCGGCAGCCGCCTCATCACGGGCGCTGGTCCGCCGACACGTCCGGACGATCCGTTCGACAGGCTTGAGTACCTCGGCCGCGCGTTCGCTGCTGTCCGTCTGAGCCAATCCAGTTGCCACCGTTGCCAGCAAACCTGCTCGCATCTCGCGGCCGACCACGGACCGCGCCGTCGCCTCTGCGTTGAGAAAATCACCAGCGGCGATGAGTGAATGCACCACCATGATGAACCCCGCAGTCCGCTCCCCATGTCTGCGGTCCATACGGGCAAGCCGCTTAGCCCGCCTGAACGCGTCGGTTGCCTCACCGATCCGACTTGCCTCGGCAAGGCTCTCGGCTGCTGTCGCAAGGGCATCGGCTCCCGACGCCGAAGAGGACACCGCGCAGCAGACTTGCTCAGCCCGGTCCAGTTCGCCGCCCAGTGCGAGCGTGGTGGCGAGATGCCTCAGCGTGAGCACATTGTCGATCCCGCCAGGCTCGCACGAGACGACCTCCAGAACGCGGTCGATCATCCTCCCCGCAGCAGCGCAAGCCCCTGCCCTGGCCAGCTCCTCCGCCGCGCTGGCCAGCGCTTCGCCAGTGGCGACGACCGCGCGGCGAGCGGTCGACTCGGCACGCAGCAGAAAACCGGCCGCTTCTTCGTACCGGCCCGAAAGGGCCTCCGCCTCACCCAACTTGGCCAGCGCCGCCGCCAGGACCACTGGGCTCGCAATGGAGTCGGCGAGGCGTGTGGCCTGGTCGATGTCACCGATCGCCACGAACGCTTCCACCACGGCCAGCAACCGATGGGGCCGCTCCTCCCGGCCGAGCAGCTCCGCATGACCGAGCGTGTCGTGTGCCTGCTCGGCGCGACCAGCCCGGCCCTGCTCGCGCCCAAGAACCACCAAGGATCTCGCACGCTCGTGGGCGTCCTTGATCCGCCACGCGATGTCTGCGGCACGGTCCAGGTCTCCAGCCGCAGCCCACACTTCGACCAACAATCCATCGATCATCCCACTGACGATGTCAAAGCGGGCGTCGTCGGTGTCGGCGAACTTCTCCGCGACATCATCGGCGGCGTGCGCCAGGTCCATGACCAGATCGCCGGCACCGACCCGAGCCAACTCGGTCGCCAGTGAAGCAAGCACCTCGAGCTTCGTGTCGAAGTCGTCCGCCAGACGACGGCGAAAAGCTTCCCCAGCCGCGTACGGACATCCCTATATCGGTGGAAGTTCCCCACCGCCGCCTGTCCCGCGGCAACGGGCACCAGCGCTTCGGCCAAGTGAATCGGATCGTCGACGGAGTTCGCCAACGTCTCGGCGCGGTCGATGTGCCCAGCCGCGACCATGGCGGTGACCACTGTCCTCGTTTCCTTGTCGCGCTCGTCGGGCCAAGGAATGGCTGCCAGCATCGCCTCGGCTCGATCGACATTATCCGTAGTCGCGACGATCGCGGCCGCCACCTTGGCCAGCGCGGCTGCGTGGTCGAAGTAGTTGGTCAGCGCGTGGGCATCACGTTCCGCGCGAGCCAGTAGTTCAGCCACCCGTTCACCCTGACCGGTGGCGGCCATCGTCTCGGCCAGCCGGACAAACGCTGCCACTCGGTCGTCGAGAGAAAGGATCGAGTTGGCGATGGCTTCAGCACGGTCGACCTCGCCAAGGAGGGCCCAGGCGGCGGGGACTTCGATGGGCATTTTGCTGTTACGGCTGGTCAGACGGTCGCGGTGGATGGCGAGGCGGGTCATCGCGACCAGGTCGGGCTGATCGTGCGCGGCGAGGGTCTCCATAGCGGTGGTGATCTCGGCGAGTGCTGCGGCGTCCCCGCCGGTGAGGGTGAGGAGTCGGTCCTGGCGGTGGAGATCGGTTGCACAGGAGACCAGCTCGGGATGCGCTGAAGCTGCTGTGAGCATGCGGAAATATCCATGCAGGAGGTAATCGGGGGTGTGGGAAGGCCAGAGCTGGGACCGGAAGTCCTGCGCCCACGAGTGGAGGCGGGAGCGGTAGGAGGCCAGTCGGAAAGGGCCGAGGAGGGAGCCGGCCATGAGTTGGAGTTCCTCGTGGCCGAGGAGGAAAGCCTCCGCGCCGTAGCGAGAAGGCCGGGAAGAGAAGCTGCGGCCGGCGACGGTCCGGAGGCATTCATCGATCTGCCATGGCAACAAACCGGTGAGCTGGACGAGGTCGGCAGCGGTGAGACCGCCGACGGCGGCGGTCACGAGGCCGAGGACGTCCTGTTCGGCGTCGTTGCCGCTGAGGAGGCGTTTGAGGTCCTTCTTCATCTCGACGCCCATCGCCCGGGCCTGAGGGGACGGAGCGAGCGGGCGAATGACGGCGGCGGAGCGAAGCGGGTGGTGGTCGGGGACATCCTCGGGAACGGGAGGATTGGGGCGGCCCGCGACGATGACGTGCATGCCGGCGGGCAGGTGGGAGGGGAGTAGCGCGGCGATGCTGTGTTCGTGGCCGGTGCGATCCTCGTCGAGACCGTCGACGAGCAGCACGAAGTGCTGGCCACGGGCCTGACAACCACGGGCGGCGGCCTCCAGCCGAGCTAACAGGTGTGCTTCACGGGTCGACTCGGTGAGCAGCGGCGGCATCGACTCGCCGAGCAGGGCCAGCAGCTGCTCGAGCACGTTCTCGATGAAGGCATTGCGGTCGTCCTGGGCCGCCAGACGCGCAGTAACGAAAAACGACACGATCTGCACGTTCTGCGGCGGATGCAGAGCGAACCACGACATCAACGCGGTCTTCCCGGACCAGGCCTCGGCCCGCCACCACGCATAGCCGGCCGGACCGGCGCAGAACGCGGCGAGCTCGGCGAGTTCGGACTCACGACCGAGCAGCGCCGGCGGGGCGATGCGTTTGACCTGCTGGCGGTACTGGGTCCGGACCAATGCTGACGGCATGACCTGGATGTTGATCGCGTGGTCGCCGGTCGACGTGATGCCCGTGTTGTCGCCACCTACCGCTGCACCCGAATCGACGTCCACCGCGCGAGCCTGGCCATACCGCCAACAGTCGTCCAGAGGGATCACCCGAACGGGCAGGGGTGACGTCAGAGGGCTCGGCGATTATCGTTACATGTTGAAACGTTAATCACCGGGAGCGGCGATGGCGAAGTCCCTGCAAGAACTGTCGGACCGGCTCGAGATCCAGGATCTGCTGGTCGACTACAGCTACGCGGTGGATCGGCGGGAGTGGGCGGCGCTGGACGAGGTGTTCACGGCGGACGCGAAGATCGATCTGACGGCGACCGGGGGTGTGAGCGGGGAGCTGGCGACGATCAAGCGGTTTCTGGCGGGCACGCAACGGCATTTCGCGGCGTCGCAGCATCTGGTGGCGGCGAGCAAGATCGAGCTGGCCGGGGACACGGCGAGCGGGCGGACGATGTGTCACAACCCGTTGGTGTTCAAAGGGGGCGAGGTGATGTTCGTGGGCCTCTGGTACATCGATCGGTTCGTTCGTACGGAGAAAGGCTGGCGTATCGCGGAGCGGGCGCAGGAACTGGCGTTCTTCCACAACGCGCCGGCGGAAGTGGTCAGCCGCGCGTCAAGGAGCGAATGAGCTCGGCGCTGCGGCGAGGGCGGCGGTCGGCGTCGAAGAGGCCGAACGACACCGTATGGCCGGCGAGCCACTCGTAGTTGTCGATGCCGGTCCAGATCGACACGCCCTCGATCCGCATGCCGTTGGCCTGCGCGGCGGAGATGTGTTCGAAGGCGCGCAACAGGTACTCGCAGCGGGCGGTGTCGTCCAGGCCACCGGTGTCGCCGTATCCGATCTCCGCCACGACGAAGCGTGCGTCGGGTAGTTCCCGGTGCAGCCGGGCCAAGACATCGGCGAGGCCGTCGGGCCAAGGAACGTAGCCCAACGGACCCGGCCGGCCGTCCGGTGGATACGGGGCCAGCTCGCCGGTCGAGGTCACGGCCATCGCGTAGTAGTAGGAGATCCCGATCAGGTCGAACGCGTTGGCGTAGCGCGGTGAACGGGCCAGCCGCAGCCACGAGTCCCACACCACGGCGTCCACTTGGGACAGTTGAGCGTCGGCCGGATACAGCGGCAGCACGGCTTCGTTGCTAGAGATGGGTTTTCCGGTCGCACGAAGGCGCAACGCGGCCTCGAAGTCGCACGTGTGCACGGTGGCCAGCACGGCCGCGAACTCCCGTGGATCGCGGTGCCCGGGCGGGAAAGTGCCGGTCAGATAGGCCTTCTGCGCGTACGTCGTCGGCAGGTTGAACGGCATCCACCCACCGACCAGGTCACCGAACACACCGGCGGCAAGGTCCACCCATCGCAACCACGTCTCCAGCGCCCCCGCCCCGGCGAAGCCACCGCGATCGGCGAACCACACCGGAATCGCACTGTGCAGCAGGCAAACCCAAACGCGGAGTCCCTCATCCCGGGCCGCGGACAACACCGCCCGGTAATGGTCCACCGTCGCCTGATCGACCTGTCCCTCGATCGGTTCGACCCGAGCCCAGCTGATCGACAACCGGTGATCGGTCGTGCCGAGGTCCCGTAGCAGCGCGAAGTCCTCCCGGTAGCGCCGCGCGAAGCCGCTGCCGTCGCCGGAGGCCGGGGCGGCCGGCCAATGGAACCAGTCGTCGGCCGGGCAGGCGCCCTCGACCTGCACGGACGACGCGCCGGTCCCCCACCACCACGTGGCCATCGGATCACGCTCCCGGGGCGGCGGTCGAGCCACGCGGCACGAGCGCGGGAATCTGCGCGGCATGGGACGACGGCTGCCGCTCGGCCATGACGTCGAACAGGGTCTGGGCGACGTCGGCGCCGAACGCGAAGATGTCGTGCCGCATGGCCGACAGCGTAGGGCGGGTGAGCTGGCAGAGCTGGGAATCATCCCAGGCCAACAGGGACAGGTCGGCCGGAACGGACAGGCCGAACTCGGCGGCGACGCCGAGCGCGGTGACGGCCATGATGTCGTTGTCGAAGACGATGGCGGTCGGCCGGTCGCCGGACAGCAGCAGCGAGCGGCAGGCGCGGCCGCCCTGGTCGGCGGAGAAGTCGGCGACGACGGTCCGGGCGGACAGGCCCAACGCGCGTGCAGTGGCAGTGAACGCGTCGGTGCGGATGACGCTGTGGCCGAGCTCGGCCGGCCCGCTGACCCGGGCGACGGACCGGTGCCCGATGGCCGCGAGGTAGCGCACGGCCTCGGCCATGGCGGTGGCATCGTCGGTCCACACCGAGGTGAACGGCCCGGCCAGGCTCGGATCGCCGACCACGACGGCGGGCAGGCCGATCTCGGCCAGCGCGGGGATACGCGGATCGTCGACCCGCAGATCGACCAGGATGCTGCCGTTGACCCGGTTGGCGCCCCACCACTCGCGGTGCACGTCGATCTCCCGCTCCGGCTCGACCAGCCGCAGCAGCAGCGAGCACGAGTGCTCGCTGAGCACGCTCTCGATGCCGGCGATGAACTCCATGTAGAACGGCTCCCGGCCGAGCATCCGGGCCGGCCGGGCGATGGCCAGCCCGACCGAGTGCACGGCCCGGCCGGACAGCGACTGCGCCGCCTGGTTGGGGCTCCACCCCAGCTCGCGGGCGGCCCGCAGGATGCGGTCCTTGGTCGCCGTCGACACACCCGGTTTCCCGTGCACCGCAAGGGTGACGGCCGAGGGCGACACGCCCGCGTGCCGGGCGACGTCCTTGATCGTCACCTTGCGCCCGCTGTCCGCCCGACTCACCAGGTTGTCCGCCTTCCCCGACCGCTGTCCCTGACCTGAATCGTACGAGCTCGGTCGCCCTCGCCGGTGCCTGGGATTTCCGAACTCACGGTAGACGAGCGGCCGCGGTTCGTCTATAAAACGTTCTAGTTCAACGCGCCGCCACAGCTCGTTGAAGGGACACGCCGATGGGTCCACGGAGTTGTGCGGTGGCGGCCGCCGGGCTGATCGCCGCAGCCACCAGCAGCGCGATCCCCCTGGCCGTCGCTCAATCGTTTTAGTACCAGCGAGGAGTCCGCCATGCGCAGAACACCGGCCGCCATCACCGTGGCGGCGCTCGTGCTGTCCTTGTCGGCCTGCGGCGGGAACGCCGGCCAAGCCGCCGGCGACGCCCCGTCGCCGACCGATCCGGCGCAGGTCACCGGCGCGATCACCGTGCTGACCAATCGCACCGACCAGGTGCAGGACGGCACCCTGGACGGCTATGCCAAGCGGTTCAACCAGATCTACCCGCACGTGACGGTGAAGTTCCAGGGGCTCACCGACTACGAGGGCGACGTCAAGATCCGGATGAACAGCGCGGACTACGGCGACGTGCTGTCCATCCCGGCCGCCGTGCCGCTCAAGCAGTACCCGGTGTTCTTCGCCGCGCTGGGCGACGCCACCGACCTGGCCAAGACCTACGACTTCACCGACCACGCCACCGTGAACGGAAAGGTCTACGGCATCGCCAACATCGGCACGGCCAACGGCTTCGTCTACAACAAGGCCGTGTGGCGGCAGGCCGGCGTCACCGACTGGCCGACCACGCCGCAGCAGTTCCTCGACGACCTGCGGGCGATCAAGGACAAGACCGCCGCCACGCCGTACTACACCAACTACCACGACGGCTGGCCGCTCACGAACTGGGGCAGCGCGCTCGGCTCCCCCAGCTGCGACACCGCGGCCAACGACAAGCTGGCCGACACCGATCAGCCATGGGGCAAGGGCAAGGACCTGAAGACCGTGGACGGCCTGCTGTACGACATCGTGCACGACAAGCTGTCCGAGGCCGATCCCAACACCACCAACTGGGAGAACTCCAAGGCCCTGATCGCCACGGGCAAGGTCGCCACCATGTGGCTGGGCTCGTGGGCCGTGGTCCAGATGCGGGCGGCGGCCAAGAACGCCGGCGCCAACCCGGACGACATCGGCTTCATGCCGTTTCCGTCCCAACAGGACGGTCACTTCTGCTCGGTGGTGCGGCCGGACTACCAGTACGCGGTGAACGTCCATTCCGAGCACAAGGCGGCCGCCCGGGCCTGGTTGGACTGGTACATCACCAAGTCCGGAGACGCGCAGGCGGCGCTGTCGATCTCCTCGGTCAAGGGCACGCCGCTGCCGTCCGACCTCGCGCCCTTCCAGGCCGGCGGCGTCAAGTTCATCCAGCTCAGCAATGCCAAGACGGCGCTGGTGGACGAGATCGACAAGGCGTCGGAGATCGGCCTCAGCGCCCAGGACTATCCCCGGCGCATCGTCGACGTCGCCCGCGGCGCGGCGGCCGGCGATCTCACCGGCGTGTTCGACGATCTGAACCGGAAGTGGTCGCAGGCCAAGGGATCCGTCGGATGAGGCCGCGGTGGTTCACGCCCTGGCTCTACCTGCTGGCCCCGCTGGCGCTGCTGGTGACCTTCACCTACCTGCCGGTGCTCGACATGATCGGCTACAGCTTCACCGACTGGGACGGCCTCAGCCCGACCAGCGACGTCGTCGGCCTGCACAACTACACGGACCTGTTCACCCGGCCTGAACTGTTCCAGGTGTTCACGGTCAGCCTGTTCTACCTGGCCGGCTCGGCGGTGCAGATCGCCGCCGCGCTCTACTTCGCCACCGTGCTGAGCTTCCGCACCAGACTGCGCACGCTGTTCAAGGGCATCCTGTTCTTCCCGTACCTGATCAACGGCGTGGCCGTCGGCTTCGTGTTCCTGTACTTCTTCCAGCCCGGCGGCACCCTGGACACGGTATTGCACCAGGTCGGCGTGGGCCCACGGCTCTGGCTCGGCGATCCCGACCTGGTCAACCCGTCGCTGGCCGCGGTGTCGGTGTGGCGTTTCATGGGATTGAACATGGTGCTGTTCATCGGGGCCATCCAGTCCATCCCGCCCGACCTGCACGAGGCGTCCGCGCTGGACGGGGCCAACCGCTGGCAGCAGTTCCGCCACATCATCGCGCCGGCCATCCGGCCGATCATCGCGCTGAGCGCGATCCTGGCCATCTCCGGC
This sequence comes from Kutzneria chonburiensis, assembly GCF_028622115.1. Classification (NCBI taxonomy): domain Bacteria; kingdom Bacillati; phylum Actinomycetota; class Actinomycetes; order Pseudonocardiales; family Pseudonocardiaceae; genus Kutzneria; species Kutzneria chonburiensis. Next base: position 1,674,864 of record NZ_CP097263.1, on the reverse strand, counting down.
TCGCTGTCGGTGTTCGAGATCCCGTTCATCATGACCGGCGGCGCCAACAACAGCGAGACCTTCGTGATCCAGACGGTCAAGCTGGCCTTCACCTTCGACAAGACCGGCCTGGCCTCGGCGGCCGCCGTGGTGCTGCTGCTGATCGTGCTCGCGGTCACCTGGGTGCAGCGGCGGCTGTTCCCCGACGAACGGGTGGAGCTGACGTGATGCGCGCGGTGAAGTACGTCTGCCTGGTGGCGGCCAGCGCGGTGGTTCTCGTGCCGTTGGTCGCGATCGTGCTGACCTCCTTGCGCACCAGTCGGGAAATGGCCGACCAGAGTCCGCTCGCGGCGCCGGCCGACTGGTTCAACCTGCACAACTACGTGGTCGCGTTCACCGACGGGCACATGCTGCGGGCGCTGGGCAACACCGCGTTCATCCTGTTCTTCTCGGTGCTGGGCACGGTGGTCATCGGGTCGATGACCGCGTACGCCGTCGACCGCTTCCGGTTCCGGTTCCGGCGGGTGGTGCTGGCCGGGTTCCTGGTCGCCGCGCTGGTGCCCGGGGTGACCACGCAGGTCGCCACGTACCAGATCGTGAACGGGCTCGGCGCGGTCGACACCCGGTGGGCCCCGATCCTGCTGTACCTGGGCACCGACATCGTGTCGATCACCATCTTCCTCCAGTTCGTCCGGTCCATCCCGGTCGCGCTGGACGAGGCCGCCCGGCTGGACGGCGCCGGCTCGTTCACCATCTACCGGCGGATCATCCTGCCGCTGCTGCGACCGGCGATCGCCACCGTCGTGATCATCAAGGGCGTCGCCGTGTACAACGACTTCTACGTCCCGTTCCTCTACCTGCCCGACGACAGCCTCGGCACCATCTCCACCTCGCTGTTCCGGTTCAAAGGCCCGTACGGGGCGCACTGGGAGGTCATCTCGGCCGGCGCGGCGCTGGTGATCATCCCCAGTCTGCTCGTTTTCCTTGCGCTGCAACGGTTCATCTACAGTGGACTGTCGGCCGGGGCCACGAAGTAACCCATGGAGGAACACATGTTGGTCAGCACCCCGCTGCACGGCTGGACCCTGTACGGGCCGCGGCTGCCCGAGACCGGGATTCCCGCCAGGGTGCCGGGATGCGTGCACACCGATCTGCTGGCGGCCGGGGTCATCCCGGACCCGCTGCTCGACCGCAACGAGCTCGAGGTGGCGTGGGTCGGCCGCAGCGACTGGCGCTACCGGACGCAACTGCCGGCGGGACAAGGACATGAGCGCACCGACCTCGTCTTCGACGGTCTCGACACCGTCGCCGCGATCTCCGTCGACGGCCGGCCCCTGGGCCACAGTCGCAACATGCACCGGTCCTATCGTTACGACGTCACGGGACTGAGCGGCGTCCTGGAGGTGGACTTCACATCGGCCTACGCGGAGGCCGACCGGCTACGGGCGGAGCTGGGCGCGCGGCCGAACTCCTACCCCGAACCGTTCAACTTCGTCCGCAAGATGGCGTGCGCTTTCGGCTGGGACTGGGGGCCGACTCTGCCCACCGCCGGCATCTGGCGCGCGGCCCGGCTGGAACACTGGTCGGTCGCACGGCTGGCCGAGGTGCGACCGGAGGTGACGCTTCGCGCTGACGGCAACGGCCATGTCGCCGTCCACCTGATCGTCGAGCGCACGGGCCGAAAACCAGTCACCGCAACGGTGTCAATCGCCGGACTGGCAACACACGTCGCCCTGGAGCCCGGGCAGGACACGGCGACCGTGGAGATCATTGTCCCCGATGCCGACGTCTGGTGGCCCCGCGGCTACGGCGGCCAACCCCGCTATCAGTGCCGGGTTGTGTTGTCTTCGAACGGATCCGCGCTGGACGAGTGGACGCGCCGGGTCGGCTTCCGCCGGGTGGAGCTCGACACCTCGGCCGACGAGCACGGCACCGGTTTCACCTTCGTGGTCAACGGCCGCAGGGTGTTCGCGCGCGGCGTGAACTGGATCCCCGACGACATCTTCCCGTCGCGGATCACCCCGGCCCGCTACCGCGAACGCCTCGGACAGGCGGCCGCGGCCGGCGTCGACCTGGTCCGGGTGTGGGGCGGCGGCATCTACGAGGACGAGGCCTTCTACGACGTCTGCGACGAGCTGGGACTGATGGTGTGGCAGGATTTCCTGTTCGCCTGCGCCGCGTATCCGGAGGACGAGCCGGTGCGCGCGGAGGTCGAGGCCGAGGCGCGGGAGAACGTCGTCCGCCTCATGCCGCACCCGTCGCTGGTGCTGTGGAACGGGAACAACGAGAACCTCTGGGGCTACGTCGACTGGGGCTGGCAGCGGGAGCTGGCCGGGGCCGAATGGGGCGAGGGCTACTACCTGGACCTGCTGCCGCGCATCGTCGCCGAGACCGATCCGACCCGTCCGTACTGGGCCGGCAGTCCCTGGTCCGGGTCGTGGCAGCAGCACCCCAACGATCCCGACCACGGCACCACCCACTCGTGGGACGTGTGGAACCGCCGCGACTACACCGGCTACCTGGACGATGTGCCACGGTTCGTGGCCGAGTTCGGCTGGCAGGCCCCGGCGGCGTACGCGACGCTGCGCCGGGCGATCACCGACGAGCCGCTGTGGCCCGATTCGCCGGGAATGCTGTTGCACCAGAAGGCCGACGACGGCCTCGGCAAGCTCGCCCGCGGTTTGACCCCGCACTTCCCGCCGCCGGCGGACTTCGACACCTGGCACTATCTGACACAGGTCAACCAGGTGCGGGCGGTGGCCACCGGCGTCGAGCACTGGCGGTCGCACTGGCCGCGCTGCACCGGCACGATCCTGTGGCAGCTCAACGACTGCTGGCCGGTCGTCTCCTGGTCGGCGATCGACGGCGACGGCCGGGAGAAGCCGCTCTACCACGAGCTCAAACGGCTCTACGCGGACCGGCTGCTGACCTTCCAGCGCCGGGACGGGCGACTGGTGCTGGCCGCGGTGAACCAGAGCCGCCAGGCCTGGATCGGCTCGATCGAACTGCGTGTCGTGCACGTCGACGGCTCGATGCGAGGGCACACGATTCCTTTGGAGGCAACGCCGGACAGCGTCAGCCTGGTCGAACTGCCGACCGGCATCGAGGATCCGTCCCGGGAGCTCCTCGTGGCGGACTGCGATGGCCTGCGGGCGACCTACTTTGCCGCCGCTTTCCGTTACCCCAAGCCAGATTTCCGTATCGACGTGGACGAGGAGTCCGTCACGGTTACCGCTAACACCGTCCTGCGAGACCTGCTGTTGCAGGCCGATCGCCTGTCCCCCGACGCCCGTACGGATCGTGGCCTGGTCACGTTGCTCCCCGGCGAGAGCGTCGTCTTCCGGGTGTCGGCCGAGGTCGACCCGGCCACCGTGCCCGGAGCCATCCGTTGTATCGAATCCCATGAGAGGTAGGCATGAACCGAAAGATCCTGTTAGGACTGACGGCCGCGGCGCTGCTGCTGTCGGCCGCGCCGGCCAACGCCACCGGTCCGTCCACACCGGACTCCGTGCGAACCCTGTTGCGACAGTTCAGCGGCAACCATGTGATCAGCGGCGTGCACAACAAGGAACCGCTGAGCAATCCGGGACAGTACACCGGCCAGGCCCACTCGATCACCGGCAGGTGGGCCGGCCTGTGGGGCGGCGAGCTCGGTTTCCGCGCCGACGACATCGGCAACCGGCAGAGTGTGGTCAACCAGGCCAAGATCGAGTGGAGCCACGGCTCCCTGGTCAACCTGACCTGGCACATGTGCCGGCCGGACGTGGCCAGCTGCGAGTTCGACGGCGGCGTCAACGGGAGCAGGCTGTCCGACGCCGAGTGGCAGCAGCTGATCACCGACGGCACCACGCTGAACAAGGACTACAAGGCCAAACTGGACACGGCCGTGCCCTATCTCCAGCAGCTCAAGAACGCCGGCATCCCGGTGCTGTTCCGGCCCCTGCACGAGATGAACGAAGGCTGGGCCTGGTGGGGCGGCCGCCCTGGCCCCAACGGCAGCGCCCGGCTGTTCCAGATCACCCACGACTACCTGCTGTCCAAGGGCCTTACCAACATCGTCTGGGTCTGGAACGTCAAGGACACCGACGCCAACAACGGATCCGCCGGCGTGGCAGCCTTCTATCCCGGCGACAACTACGTGGACGTGGCCAGCCTCGACCCGTGGGTGCACGGCTGGCCGACCAGCGCCTGGTACCAGGCGATCCTGGCCGTCGCCCACGGCAAACCCGTGTCGCTGGCCGAGGTCGGCACCGTGCCGTCGCCGTCGCAGCTGGCCGCCCAGCCGCGCTGGACCTGGTTCATGATCTGGTCCGACTACCTGACCTCGGCCAACAGCCCGGCCGGCCTGCGGGCGACCTTCAACTCCCCGCGCGTGCTCAGCCAGGGCCAGTTCACCGTCCCGAGTTCCTGACCAGGAAAGGACAACTCTCATGCCCCTGCCCGTGAGAGCAGCACTGGCGGCCGCCCTGCTGACGGTCGTCATCGGCGGCCCGGCCGCCGCCGCACCACCCGGACCGCCTGGTGTCACCGCGGCCGACGAGATCGCGTACCTGAAGGGCCTGACCGGCAACCACGTGCTGTCCGGCCAGCAGGGCGGCGCCAACAGCGACCCCAGCCAGTGGGTGCGCAAGGTCCACGACATCACCGGCCGCTACCCGGGCATCTGGAACGGGGACTTCGGCTTCAGCCAGAACGACATCGACAACCGACCGACCGTGATCAACGAGGCCAAGGCCGAGTGGGCGGCCGGCGCCCTGCCCGGGCTCATGATGCACGCCTGCCGGCCGGACGTCGCCACGTGCGGCTTCGAGGGCGGGTCCAACCCGGTCAAGGGCAGCCACCTGTCCAACGCCGAATGGCAGCAGCTGATCACCGACGGCAGCGGCCTGAACGCCGCCTACAAGCGCAAGCTCGACCAGTTCGTGCCGTACTTCCAGCAGCTGCGCGGCGCCGGCATGCCGGTGCTGTTCCGGCCCCTGCACGAGATGAACGAAGGCTGGGCCTGGTGGGGCGGCCGACCCGGCCCCAACGGCAGCGCCCGGCTGTTCCAGATCACCCACGACTACCTGACGGCCAAGGGCCTGGACAACATCGTCTGGGTCTGGGCGCTCAAGGACGTCGCCGGCGGGGCGGCAGCGGCGTCGAGCTACTACCCCGGCGACCGCTATGTCGACGTCGTCGGGCTGGACGTCTGGGTGAACAAGTTCCCGTCCGGCGACTGGTACCAGGCCATGCAGCACGTGGCCGGGAGCAAGCCGATGGCGCTGGCCGAGGTCGGCAGCGTGCCCCAGCCGGCGCAGCTGTCGGCCCAGCCCCGGTGGGTCTACTGGAACGTGTGGCTCGACTATCTGACCAATCCGGGTTACAACTCCACCAATTCGGTCAAGGCCGGCTATCACGACTCGCTCAACCGCGGCGCGGTCTCGATCATCCCGCGCGGCGGCGGGGCGATCACCGGCGTGGGCGGGTCGCCGTGCAGCAGTGGACCGCGCAGCCAGACGGACACCTGCTGAACCCGCGGTCCGGCTGCCCCAAGGGGCGGACTTGAGTCCGGAACGCAACGGTGTCCCCCTGCTGTCCGTCGATGGGACGACCATCGCGACGACAGGGGGACATCTTGCGCATCACACGCCTGGCACTGCTGCCGGTCGCCGGCCTCGCGCTGGCGGCCTGCTCCGCCACCCCGCCGGCCGCGGCGCCGGTGCACACGCGCACGTCATCGGCCAGCCAGTCGGCCAGTCCGGTGCCGGGGAGCACGCTGCCGACCAAGCCGGTGCAGCCGATCAAGACGCCGCCGGGGGCGCCCTGCAACCCGCAGGTCATGACGGCCGGGACGGGTGCGAAGACCACCGCTGCCAGCACGTTCAGCGTCACGACGGCGGTGAAGAACACCGGCACCTCGGCGTGCACCATCAAGGGCTATCCGACCGTGGCGATCACTGGCCTGCCGCCGGCCACCGGCGACTGGCCGCGCAAGCAGCTGAAGGTGGTCCAGGACGGGCCATCGGACCTGGTGGTTCTCGCGCCGGGCGACGGTGCGGTGGTGACGCTGACGTTCACCCAGTGCCAGCCGGGCCAGGAACCGACCGAGGGACGGGTGGTGCTGCTGGGCGTGCCCACCGGCGGAATCACGATGACGCTCGAGGACGGCAGCGACGTCATCGAATGCGGGGACGTCGTGAAGGCGACGGCCTTTGAGGCTCATCTATAGGCGCAGCACGGTGCCGGTGGCGTTGGCCGACAGGTGCAACGTGCCGTCGGGGCCGGCGGCGAGGCCGGCGAACGGGCGTGGACAGCCGGGCATCCCCGCCACGAACAGGGCTCGGACATCCGGCGGGTCGACGGGCAGATCTTCGGCCTCGACCCGGAGTTCGCCGGTGCCGAGGTCGACGGCCAGCAGCCGCCGCCGGCCGGCCTCGACGACCAACAGCGAACCGTCCCGAACGGCCAATCCCTGTGGTGCGTCGAGGTTTTCCGCTACCGGGACCGGCTGCTCGTCCAAGCGGTAGACGACGCCACGGCGTTCATCGCTGACGTAGCAACGCTGTTCGGCGTCGAAGGCCACGTCCACGGGCTCGTCGAAACCTTCGGCCAGCACCGTGACGGTGTCATCGATCGCCACGACCCGCCCTGCCCCGGTCTCGGCGACGACCAGCACGCCGTCGTCCCGCACGGCAATGCCGACGGGTTGACGCAGGCCGGTTGCCCGTACCGTCACCGTCTCGGCTGAGTGGGTGCGCACCTCGCCGTGCTGCGAGGTCACGTGCAGCAGCCCGTCCTCGGCGGCGATGCCGTGGCTGAAGATCGCGACCGCCTCCGTGACGACTTCGTCGTCCGACGGCCGCGCGAGCCGGTAGTGGTCGGCCGCGTGCACGGTGCCGCCAAGATCCACGGTCACGCCGTAAGGACCGACGAGACCCTGCGGCACGATCTGCCGCACCCGGCCGTCCTCGTGTACCTCGGCGATGCCGCCGCTGGCGAAACTCGAGACGTACATGCGGTTCTCGCCGTCGAACGCGGCATTGTCCAGGCCCACCACACCTGTGGTGAGAATATGCCGCTGCCCGCTGCCGAACAGGTCGATGCACGTGATGATGCCGGCCGGCCCACGGGACAGCACCATCAGGACGCCGCCCCGGTCGAAGCGCACCGCCACCGGGGCGTCCACGTTCTCGGCGACCAGCTCGGGCACACCGCCGTCGGGTGGGATCCGGTAGACCTCGTTGGTCATCATGTGCGGGTAGTACAGGCAGCCGTCCGGCCCGAGCTGCATCGCGTTGCCCATGGGCAGGCCGTCGGCCAACACCACCGGCTCGCCGCCGCCGGGGAACAGCTCCAGCAGCCGCCCGCCCATCCGCATCTCGTTGACGAACAAGCGATCCCCGACGCAGGCGATGCCGTTGGGAAGGACCAGCGCGTCGGAAACCGTTGTGTAGTCGCCTTCCAGAGAGCGCCGCCACACCCGCCCGGGCACCAGGTCGGTGATGTACATCGAGCCGTCCGCGCCGAAGGCGAGATCATCAGGCGACTGCACAGGGCCGCCGGCCGGGACAACCGCCTCGACGTCACCGCTGGCCAGGTCGACGGCGCTGATCCGGCCGCCCAGGAATTCGGCCACGTGCAGCCGGCCGTCGGGCCCGAACGCGACGCCGTTGGAGCCGTGGAATGCGCTTCCCATCAGTTGGCCACCAGCACGTCGTCCATGCCGCCGTTGGCCCGCCAATTCCGCAGCAGCGCATGGAAGGCCACGGCTCCATGACCGAAGCTCTCGCCGCGTTCACGCGGCTGGCCTTCGTTGTTGTAGTAGCCGGGCGTGCACTCGGCCTGGAACTCGTAGAGCCGCAAGGAGGATTCGCGCACGGTCGTCACCCACGCGTCCACCGCCGGCACGCTCGGCTCCACCCAGCGCGCGCCACGCTTGCGGGCCTCGGACACCACCTCGGCGATGTGCTGGGACTGCTCGTCGAGGATGTGCATGAAGTTCACCGAGGCGGCGTTCTGCATCGGCCCCATGCTGAACAGGTTCGGGAAACCGTTGCTGTAGAAGCCGTGCAGCGTCCGCGGCCCGGCGGCCCAGCTCTCCAGCAGGACGATGCCGCCCCGGCCGTGCACCGGCAGCCGCCCGGTCAGCACATCCGACGCCCCGAGCTGGAAGCCGGTGGCGAAGATGACACAGTCCACTGTGTACTCGCGGTCGCCGACGACTATCCCGTTCTCGCTCAAGGCGGTCACGCCGCCGTGAGCGGAAGTGTCGACCAGAGTGACGTTGTCCCGGTTGAACGCCTGGAGATACTCATCGCTGAACGTGGGTCGCTTGCAGGCGTAGCGGTACCACGGTTTGAGCAGCTCGGCCGTCGCCGGATCCCGCACGATGTCGGCCACTCGGGCCCGGATCTCGTTCATCTTCTGGAAGTCGACGATCTCGTCGACGCGCTCGCGCTCCTCGACCGACAAAGCGCCGGAATCGCCGCCACGGGTCAGGTTGCGCAGCAGCTGGGCGCTGCTCGTCCAGCCGTCGGACACCAGGTCCTCGGCCGGCAGGCCGCCGCTGACGATGTCCAGGAAGTTCTCCATGCGCCGCCGCTGCCAGCCCTGCGTCAGCGATGCCGCCCAGTCCGGGTCGGTCGGCCCGTTGCCGCGAATGTCCACGGTGGATGGCGTGCGCTGGAAGACGTGCAGGCTGTGGGCATCCCGGGCCAGGTGCGGCACGGCCTGGATGGCCGTCGCCCCGGTGCCGATGATCGCCACCCGCTTGTCGGCCAGCTTGTGCAGGCCGCCGTCGGCGCTGCCGCCGGTGTAGTCGTAGTCCCAGCGGCTGGTGTGAAACGTGTGGCCACGGAAGTCGTTGGGAACAGCGGGAAGTTTCGGCCGGTCCAGCGTCGCGTTGGTCAACACCACGTACCGGGCACGGATCCGGTCGCCGCGATCGGTCGTCACCTGCCACTGCACGGCGTCCTCGTCCCAGCGCAGTTCGGTCACCGCGGTCTGGAACAGGGCGTCGTCGTACAGGTCGAAGTGCCGGCCGATGGCCATGGCGTGCTGGCGGATCTCCTCGCCCGGCGCGTACTTCCAGCGAGGGACGTAGCCGACCTCCTCCAGCAGCGGCATGTACACGTAGGACTCGATGTCGCAGTGCACGCCCGGATACCGGTTCCAGTACCAGGTGCCGCCGAAGTCGCCGGCCTTCTCGATCACCCGGATCGACTCGAGGCCGGCCTGCCGCAGCCGCGTGGCGGCCAGCAGCCCGCCGAGTCCACCGCCCAGCACCACCGCATCCACGGTGTCCTGTAAGGGTTCCCGCGTGAATCCGGGCTCCACGTACGGATCGTCGGCGTAGTAGCCGAACTCGGCCGGCCGGTACTGCGCCAGCCCGTCGGGACGGATCCGCCGGTCCCGCTCGGTCCGGTACTTCGCCCGCAGCGCGTCCGGATCGAACCCCAGGTCGTGGGACACGTGCCCTACCCTTCTGTGGTTTAGACCGCGGACCAGCCGTTGTCCACGGGCAGCACGACGCCGTTGATGTTCGAGGCGGCATCGGAGGCGAGGAAGACGATGGCCGCGGCCTGCTCGTCGGCATCCGCTATCCGACCCGCGTTGCCCAGGTACCGGCCGACCACCTGCGGCCCGAGCGTCGTGGGATCGGCCTGCACGCTGATGTTGGTGCGGGTGCCGCCGGGCGCGATGGCGTTGGCCCGGATTCCCTTGTCCCGGTACATGATCGCCACGTTCCGCATGAGCCCGATCAGGCCGTGCTTGGATGCCGTATAGGCCGCCCCCGACGCACTGCCCCGCAGACCGGCCTCCGAGGCCGTGAAGACGATCGCGCCTCTCTCCTTGGCCAGCATGTGCGGCAGGGCCGCCCGCGTGAGTAGGAACGGCGCCGTCAGGTTGACGCCGAGCACGCGTTCCCACATCTCGTCGGACGTGTCGGCCACGGCCGACATCGAGTCCATCACGCCGGCGTTGTTCACGAGAACATCCACGCCGCCGAAGGTGCTCACGGCCGTGGCAACCACCTGCTCGGCCGCCGCCCGATCGGCCAGATCACCGGTCGCCGCAACGGCTTTCCCGCCGGCCTCGTCGATCTCGGCCACCACCGCCATGGCGGCATCGCCGTTGACGTCCGCGACCACGACCCAGTCCCCGGCCGCGGCGAACTGCAGTGCCGCGGCCCGGCCGATGCCCGATCCCGCACCCGTGACGATGACGCTCCGCATGAGTACTCCTCGTTTTCAGGGCACGATGACCGCACGTCCGGTGATCTCACCGGCTTCCAGCCGGCGGTACGCCTCCGGGGCGTCGTCAAGGGCGAACGTGGTGACCTCGGCGTGCAGACGGCCGCGGGCCGCCAGATCGAGGACCTCCTCGAGCTCGGGACGGCTGCCCCAGTACGTCGTCTGCACGGAAAGCTCATGCGGCACAACACCGAACTGCACCGGCACCGCGCCACCGCCGAGCCCGATGAGCGTCAGATCCCCCATCATGCGACCGGAAGCCGCGCCGAGGGCCACTGTCCGCTTGCTGGCCACACAGTCGAAGACGGCGTCGGCCCCACGGCCATCGGTGAGCTCCCGAACGGTGTCGGCGGTGTCGGGCCCGGCCAGCAAGGTGTGGTCAGCGCCGGCCCGCGAAGCCAACTCCAAGGCCTCGTTGCGGGTGTCGACCGCGATCACCTGCGCCGCCGTCGTCGCCCGGAGGATCTGCACGGCCAGATGTCCGAGACCGCCGATCCCGATCACCACGGCCGTCGTGCCGGGATAGAGCTTGGCCCAGGAGCGCCGGATCGCGTGGTACGGCGTCAACGCGGCATCGGTCAGCGGAGCCGCCAGCACGGGATCGAGCCCGTCAGGCAGCGGCACGAGATGCCGGACGTCAGGCACGAGCACGAATTCCGCCATGCCACCGTCCATGCCGAGCCCACACCCGCCGCCAGGCGCCGGCGCGCCGAGCCGGTTCTCGCAGTAGGCCTCGATGCCCAGCCGGCAGCGCCCGCACGTCCCACAGCCCCACGCCCCGTACACGGCAACCGGCTGCCCGACCTCGACGCCGGACACGCCCGGCCCGAGCTCGTGCACCCAGCCGGCGTTCTCGTGCCCGAGCGTGAACGGCGGCCCCCACGGCAGCTGCCCGGGCCCGAACTCCCGCATCAGGTGCAGATCGGAGTGACAGGCGCCGGCCGCGCCGATTCGCACGACCACCTGACCCGGACCCGGCTTCGGGTCCGGGACCTCGGTCAGCACCGGATCGGAGTGCCAGCGTTCCAACCGCAGCGCCTTCATGACTCCCCCGTTGTGTCAGCCGTGCAAACCGGCCTCATCCGCGGCGGCCAGCACCGCCGTGGCCTTCTCGATCCCGTCGTCGGCGCTGCGGGCGTCGATCAACGCGATCACGATCTCGCTCGCGCCGGCCTCGGCCAACGCCGCCAGGTCCTCGACGACCTGGGCCATCGACCCCCGGCCGGGCATCCGGTCCTCGCCGAGCGCGGTGTCGGTGACCACCGGCTGCACCTGGACATGCAGCCCCAGCTCGGCCGGGTCACGACCGTGGTCGGCGGCCAGGTCCTTGATCCGCTTCCACGTCGCGGCGACCGCGGCCGGGCCCATGCCGGACGGGATCCAGCCGTCGGCCTTGCGGGCGATCCGGGACAGCGCCGCGTCGCTGTGGCCGCCGCCGACCAGCACCGGGATCTCGCCCACCGGCTTCGGCGAGACCAGCACGTTGTCCACGACCATGCGACTGTCCCGATAGGACACCGGGTTCGGGCCCCACAGCGCCCGACAGGCGTCGATCGTCTCGTCGAGCAACCGGCCCCGGCGGCTGATGTCCGCGCCGGCCGCCCGGAACTCGTCGCTGGACCAGCCCGCGCCGAGACCGAGCACGGCCCGGCCGCCGGTGAGCTGGTCGAGCGTGGCGAAGGCACGGGCCAGCTCGTGCGCCGCATGCAGGCCGGCGACCAGGATGCCGGTGCCGAGCCGGACCCGCTCGGTGACGGCGGCGGCCAGCGTCAGCACGGTGAGCGGCTCGGCGATGTACTGGTAGCCCTCGGCCCACGGCAGGCCGGGCACGCCGTACATGCCGTCGGCCGGCTCCAGCGGGAACAGTGTCCGCTCCATCACCCACAGGCTGTCGTAGCCGACACGCTCGGCCTCCTGCGCGGTCCTGATCACGGCGCGTCGCGGCTCGGCCATTTTGCCCTGCGGCAGATAAAGCCCGAATCTCATGTCGCCACCCTAGCCGCGCCGATCATGGTCCCGCTCGTCGATGCCCGCTCGGGCAACCGTTTCAGAGCACTTGTTCCTTCGAGCACCACCAGCTCGTGCGCCCGCCGACCGCGCCACGCGCCATCGGCGCGCCGTCACGCGGGCACAGTCCGCCGGCATGGCGGAACGGGATGATGCTGAGCGTGTGGACACCGCCGTCCTTGAGGGCGTCCGCGACGGAGCTCTGCGTGGCGCGGAAGATCCGGCCGACCTCGCGTGGCGTCAGGTCGTCGACGTGCCGGGACGGGTGGATGCGAGCCCGCCACAGGATCTCGTCGGCCAGCAGGTTGCCGATGCCGGCGACCGCCTGCTGGTCGAGCAGCCGGGCCTTGACCGGCGCGCTTCCGCTGGCCAGCGCTTTCTTGAACGCGACGTTGCTGATCGTCGCGGCGTCCGGTCCGAGGCGTTCGACCGGCGGATCCAGCGTGATCCGGCCGAGCCGCCGTGGATCGACCAGCATCATCCGGCCGCCGTCGTCGAACGTGACGGCGAAGCGCGACCACCGGTAGTCGCCGGGCACGCGGCGGCCCTCCCAGTAGTCGCCGCCGTCGATCTCGCCGCCGTCCAGGTCGGCGATCACGATCTTGCCCGACATGCCGAGGTGGATGCCGAGCACCGCGCCGTCCTCGGAGGTGTCGCACCACAGCGACTTCCCGCGCCGGTGCGCGGCGACCAGCTTGCGGCCGAGCAGCGCCGACCGGATCTCGCCGGGCTGGTGCGGGCGGCAGACGTAGCTGTCGGTGTCGTCGACCTCGACGATCAGCCGGCCGAGCGCGGCCCGTTCGAGGACCGAGCGGGCCGATTCGACCTCGGGCAGCTCAGGCATGGCTCAGTGCACGTGGCTGCGCCAGTCGGCCGGCACGCGGTCGGCCGGGCCCGGGATCGACGCGTCCGCGGGGTGCGACTCCGGCCCGGCCAGGGCCGGCCCGTCGTAGAACTCCTCGGTCTTGAAGTTCCAGAACCAGTCCTCACCCGGCTCGAAGCTGCGGATGAACGGATGCCCGGTCTGGTCGAAGTGCCGGCTGGCGTGCTGCGCCGGCGACGTGTCGCAGCAGCCGATGTGCCCGCACTGCGTGCACCGGCGCAGGTGCACCCACCAGCCGCCGGCGGCGTCGCATTCGACGCAGCCGGTCCCGCTCGGGGGCACGGACGGGTCGATGCCGGGAACGGTCATGCGGAGTCCTCCTGAGCGGCCGGTGCGATCGGGATGCGGACCTGGAACCGGGTGTCGCCCGGCACGGACCGCACGGACAGGTCGCCGCGGTGCTTGTTGACCACGATCCGCCACGAGATGTCCAGGCCGAGCCCGGTGCCGGAGCCGACGGGCTTGGTCGTGAAGAACGGTTCGAAGATACGGTCCTTGATCTCCGCCGGCACGCCGGGGCCGGTGTCGCCGATCTCCACCAGCAGCCGGTCGTCCTCGCGGGCGGTGCGCACGGTCAGCGTGCCGACGCCGTCCATGGCCGCGATGGCGTTGTCGATCAGGTTCGTCCACACCTGGTTGAGCTCGGCCGCGAACACCGGCACCTCGGGCAGGCTGTGGTCGTACTCCTTGACGACGGTGATCCGGTCGCCGATCTTGCGGCCCAGCATGAGCAGCGTGCTGTCCAGCAGCTCGTGCACGTCGACCGGGCGGAACGGGGCCCGGTCCAGCTGCGAGTACTGCTTGGCCGCGGCGACCAGCGTGGACACCCGGGTGGTGGCATCCTCGATCTCGGTCATCAGCAGCTCGGTCTCGACGGTGTAGTTCAGCCACCGGACCGCGCCCTCGAGGATGGACGGGTCGACCGCGGCGGCGACCGTCTCCAGCCAGGCCACGTCCAATCCGGCCTGCACGAACGTGGGCGCGATCTCCCAGCCGGCACGGATCTCGTGCTCGTCGAACCAGTCGGACAGCTCGTCCTCGCGGTCGGACGCCTCCAGCGGCTCCAGCGGCTTGGCCTTGGCCACCAGCTCGACCGCCTGCTCCTGGAGCTGCACCAGCTTCTCCAGCGCGATCCGGTCGTACGGGCCGGCGGCGATCATGCCCAGCTTGTGCCGCATGCCGGCGACCCGCTCCCGTAGCGTCGAGGTCGCGCGGATCGCCGCGGCGGCGGGGTTGTTCAGCTCGTGGGTGAGGCCGGCGGACAGGGATCCCAGGGCCAGCAGGCGTTCCCGCTGGCCGATGGCCTGCTGGGTGTTCTGCATGCCGAAGAACAGGCCCTCCAGCATGTGCAGCGCCATCGGGAACCAGTCCCGCATCAGCTGCTCGAACAGCACGGCGTCGAGCACGTAGAACCGGGACGGCTCGGTGACGCGCATCGAGCCGTCGTACTTCTGCGGCACCCGGTCGCCCAGGAACGCCCGCCAGGCCCCGGCGTACACACCGGGCTGGGTGGTGCGGCTGATCTCCACGTCCTCGGCGCCGACCCGCCGTGACATGGCCAGGCCGCCCTCGATCATGACGTAGAAGCAGGTCGCCGGGTCACCCTCGTGATAGACGGGGCCGGGCTCGAAGTGCTCGATGTGCCCGTGCTCGCACAGCCATTCCAGCTGCTCCTCGTCGAGCTTCTCGAACAGGAACAGCGTGCGGAGCTCGGCGATGTCACACGGCAGTTTGCTCATGTCCGCTCCAGATAACGGTGCACCAGCATGACGGCCATGGCGCCCTCCCCGACCGCGGAGGCGACCCGCTTGCCGGAGTCGGAGCGCACGTCGCCGGCGACGAAGACGCCGGGCACACTGGTCTCCAGGTGATACGGCTGGCGGTCCAGCGGCCAGTCACGCAGTGCGGTCTCGACGGTCCCCAGGTCCGGGCCGGCGACGACGAAGCCGCGCTCGTCGCGGGCGACGACGCCGTCGAGCCAGTCGGTGCGCGGCGCGGCGCCGATGAACGCGAACAGCCAGGACGCCTCGACCGTGCGGGATTCGCCGGTTTTGTTGTGCCGCAACGTGATCTGCTCCAGGTGGTCGTCGCCGTTGGCCTCGGTCACCTCGGTGCAGGTGAGCACGGAGATGCTGGGGATGGCGGCGATCTGCTGGATCAGGTAGTGCGACATGGAATCGACCAGCGACTCGGCGCGGACGACGATGGTGACCGAGCGGGCCGAGCGGGACAGGTAGACGGCGGCCTGGCCGGCCGAGTTGGCCCCGCCGACGATGTAGATGTCCTGCTTGGAGCAGTTCGTGGCCTCGGTGAGCGCGGAGCCGTAGTAGACGCCGCGGCCGGTGAAATCGTCGAGGCCGGGGGCGGTGAGCTGGCGGTAGGAGACGCCGGTGGCCAGGATGACCGCGTGGGCGTCGATGGCGTCGCCGTCGGCGAAACGGACCGTACGGGCGGAGCCGTTGATCTCCACGCCGACGACGTCGCGGGTGGTGATCAGCTCCGCGCCGAAGCGGGTGGCCTGGCGGCGGGCGCGATCGGCGAGTTGGGCACCGGAGACGCCGTCGGGGAAGCCGAGATAGTTCTCGATCCGTGAACTCTGACCGGCCTGGCCGCCGGTGGCGGTGCGTTCGATGAGGACGGTGCGAAGACCTTCGGAGGCGCCGTAGACCGCCGCGCCGAGGCCGGCGGGGCCGCCACCGACGATGGCGAGGTCGTAGAAGCGTTCGGAGGGCTTGGTGCTGAGGCCGACCTCGTTGGCCAGCTGGGCGTCCGTCGGGGCGATGAGGGCGTCGCCGGTGGTCGTGATGACGACCGGGAGGTTCTGGCCGTCGGCGTTGGCGGCGGCCAGGAGGCGCTCGCCCTCGGGCTCGTCGACCTGGTACCAGCGGTACGGGACCTGGTTGCGGGCCAGGAACTCGCGGACCTCGGAGGAACGGGCCGACCACTGGTGGCCGACGACCTTCGTCTCGGGGACGCGCTTGTGGTCGGTGCTGGCCCAGGCGTCGAGAAGGGAATCGACGACGGGGTAGAGCTTCTCCTCGGGCGGGTCCCAGGGCTTGAGAAGATAGTGGTCGAGGTCGACCAGGTTGATGGCGTCGATCGCCGCGCCGGTGTCGGCGTAGGCGGTGAGCAGGACGCGTCGGGCGGACGGGTAGAGGTCCATCGCCTGTTCGAGGAATTCGATGCCGTTCATGTCCGGCATGCGGTAGTCCGCGAGCATCACGGCGACCAGGTCGCCGCGGAGCTTCAGTTCGCGGAGCGTGTCCAGGCCCTGGGAGCCGGACTCGGCGCGGAGGATGCGGTGCTGGTCGCCGTAACGGCGGCGTAGGTCGCGGGCGACCGCGCGGGAGACCCCCGGGTCGTCGTCGACGGTGAGAATCGCGCTTCTGGCGGGGCGGGACGGGGTGGTCACGCGGGTGTCACCGGGTGTTCGCTGGGCACGGTGACAACCATACGTTCTGGGGGTGGGGTGGTGCACGGGGTTCGTTTGGCTGGTTGGTTGGTTTGGTTGGGGTGGTTCGTTGGTTGCTGGGGTTGGGTTTCGGGGTGGGTGTTGCGTTTGGGGTGGGGGTGGGTTGGTTTGGGTGGGGGGATTAATTCGGTGTGGTCGCGTGGATTTGGTGTGGAGCCTCTGCGCGATGGCCCAAGGGCTAAAAGCGGGCAGGACGAGCCTGCCCTTGGCCTGTCAATTGTACGCCATCGCGCCCCTCCACACAAAATCCACGCGACTAGTCGGAGTTGCCGTGTTGTGGTGTGGCGGGGGAAAGAAAAGCCTTTCTGCCCGGCGGGATTCACCCGTTAGGGATTCGCGTTCGATCTTGTGTTCGAGTATTCTCAGAAGTATGGAACTCACCCGCGACATCGAGAACAGGGAACCCACTGGGGCCATGTTCGATCTGGTGGTGGGTGTGGATCCGGCGAGCCTGACCCAAGAACAGTTGGTCAATTTTGTGGGGGTGGCCCGGAAGGTGCGGGCGGTGTGTGAATGGGCCGAACATGAGGCCCTCAACCACATCGACGACCTGACTGAGTTGGCGATGGCGACGAAGGTGTCGGAGCCGGCGCTGGCCCGGTCCCAGGAGGTCGCCGCCGCCCTGGAGACTCACCCTGCGCTGGCGGAGCGGTTCCGCCGGGGAGAGATCGACCTGGCCCGGTTCGCGGCGGTCCACGAGCGGACCCGCCACCTGTCCAACCCGGCCCAGGTCGCCGAAGTCGACGGAGCCCTGGCCGAGGAGGCCGCTGGTATGACCCGGACGCAGGTGTGTCGCAAGGCCACCGCGCTGGTCGCGAAGGCCGATCCGGATGGCTATGAGCAGCGCTGCCACAAGGCTAAGGACGACCGGCAGGTCGGGCTCTCCGCCTTGCCCGACGGCATGGCCAAGCTCGTGTGGATCCTCCCCGCTACCGAGGCCCACCAGCTCTTCCAACAGATCTGCGCCGACGCCAAGTCACTCCCGAAGGACGACCGCACCACCGACCAGAAACGCTCGGATGTGCTCTGGGACCGCTTGCGGGGCGAGCACACCAACTGGAACGTGCGGACCTTCGTGACGATCTCCATGGAGACCCTGCTCGGCCTGACCAACGACCCCGGCCAGCTCGCCGGCTACGGCCCCATCGCCGCCGAGGCAGCCCGCGAACTCGCCATGCACGGCCCCTTCCGGGGACTCCTGCTCGACGAGTACCAGCAGATCAGCGCCATCAGCACCGACACCTACCGACCCACGGCACTGATGAAAGAGACGTCCGTTGCTCGAGCCGGCGGGACCTGCACTGCCCCGGGCTGCACCCTGCCCATCCAGGAACACGACCACATCACCCCCTGGCCCACAGGCCGCACCCAAGCGACCAACCTGCAAGGGCTCTGCACCTGGCACCACCACCGCAAACACGACAACTACACAGTGACCCAGGATTCAGACGGCACCACCCACTGGATCACCCCGGCCGGCCGCCACCACACCACCCACCCCCTGCGGCACTAACCGGGGAACGGGCACCACCAAAAGGGTGCACAGTGGGAGCCAAAACCCAGCCACCGCCATCCCCTTCACACACCGATCGCCAACTCCCGAATTGGGTCGATTTTGTGTGGAGGGGCGCGATGGCGTACAATTGACAGGCCAAGGGCAGGCTCGTCCTGCCCGCTTTTAGCCCTTGGGCCATCGCGCAGAGGCTCCACACCAAATCGACCCATAAACCGAAGAACCCCCGGAAAACTACGCAGCACGCGCACCAAACCCAACCCCCACAACGGGCGGGCGGGCGGGCCACCAAACCCAACCCACAAACCCACCCCACCCCAACCCAAAACCCCCACCTCACCCTCCAGGCGTCAACCGAACCGTCAACACCTGAAACGGCCTCAACCCCACCCGCACCGAACACCCGTCCGCTTCAACCCCCAATTCCTGCCCAACCGGCCGCTCCAACAGATCCACCACCTGAGCCCGCCCCACCCCGAACCCAGCCCGCAGCACCGTCCCCGCAGCCCTCCCCCAACCGACTCGTACAACCGAACCACCACATCCCCCGACCGATCGTCAGCCAACTTCACCGACTCGACCACCACCTTCCGCCCCTCCACCTCAACCAACGCCCCACCAGCCCCACCAGCCCCACCACTCCCAGCAACCACCCGCAACGGCAAGTTGACCGCATACCCACCCTCCACCGCATCCGCGATGGAAGCCCCCGGCAGCAGCGAGTACGTCATCCGGTGCACCCCTTGATCCGCTTCCGGATCCGGACACCTCGGAGCCCGCACCAAACTCAGCCGCAAAGTCGTCGTAGTCCCGCCATCCGCACGCGCCTCCCGCCCCACGTCATGCCCGTACGTGGAGTCGTTCAGCACCGCCACCCCATACCCCGGTTCCCCCACGTGCACCCACCGGTGGCAGAACATCTCGAACCGCGCCGCTTCCCAGCTCGTGTTCGTATGCGTAGGCCGGAAAACATGCCCGAACTGGATCTCCGCCGCCGACCGGTCCGCATGCACGTCCAGCGGGAACCCGACCTTCAGGATCTTCTCCCGCTCGTGCCAGTCGATCTCCGTCTCCACGTCGATCCGCGCCGACCCCGCCCGCACCCGAACCGTCTGCACCACCGACGACTCCCCGAACCGCCGCGTCACCCGAACCGCCCCCACCAGCGGCCCTCGCTCCACCACCTCGATCGACTCGACATCGGTCAAGTCGACGAACTGATGCCGATAGTGCTTGTCGATGTCCCAGGCATCCCACTGGTTCGGGAAATCCGTGTGCAGCCGCAGCAGGTTCCCGCGCTCCCCCGGCGCCAGCACCTCCCGCTCCTCGACCAGGTCATAGACCGACGAGAACAACCCGTCCTCATCGATCACCACCCGAACCAGCCCGTTCTCCAGAACCCGTTCCCCCACAACAACATCAGCACCCGCAGCACAGGAAACCAACGGCCCGGCCCCAGACCCCTCCACCTTCACCAGCACAGCCACCGTCCCATCAACCAACGGCTGCCCCTCAACCCCCATTTCCCCCGGCACAGCAACAACTTCCACCCGCCGCCGAGGCCCCGCGTTCAGCACCCACGGCACCTCCCCAACCCCAGCCAGCGCCGCCCCCGCCGCCTCCACAATCCCGTTCAGCTCCGCAGCCACCCGTGCATACGTAGCCTCAGCCTCACGATGCACCCACGCGATCGAGCTCCCCGGCAAGATGTCATGGAACTGGTGCAGCAGCACTGTCTTCCACAACCGGTCCAGCTCCTCGTACGGATACGCAAACCCCACCCGCACAGCAGCCGTCGCCGCCCACAGTTCAGCCTCTCGCAGCAGATGCTCGCTCCGCCGGTTCCCCGACTTCGTCCGCGCTTGACTCGTATACGTGGCCCGGTGCAGCTCCAGGTACAACTCCCCCGACCACACCGGCGCGTCGGAATACTCCGCCTCCGCCTCACGGAAGAACACGTTCGGGTCCTGCACCACCACCCGCGGCGACCCTTCCAAATCGCGAAGCCGCCGAGCCTTCTCCATCATCTCCCGCGTAGGCCCGCCACCGCCGTCCCCATGCCCGAACGGCACCAAGGACCGCGTCCCGCCACCCTTGTCGGCGTAGTTCCGCGCCGCATGGGCCAGCTCTTCACCGGAGAACACCGCGTTGTACGTGTCCACCGGCGGGAAATGCGTGAAGATCCGGCTGCCGTCGATGCCTTCCCACCGGAACGTGTGGTGCGGCATCTTGTTGGTCTGGTTCCACGAGATCTTCTGCGTCAGGAACCACTTCATCCCGGCCAGCTTCGCCAGCTGCGGGTACGCCGCCGTGTACCCGAACGAGTCCGGCAACCACACGCCTTCGCATTCGACATCGAACTCGTCGAGGAAGAACCGCTTGCCGTGCACCAGTTGTCGGGCCAACGCCTCGCCGCCGGGCAGGTTGCCGTCGGCCTCGACCCACATACCACCCACGGGTACCCAGTTGCCGGCCTTCGCCGCTTCCTGCATACGCGCGTACACCGCCGGATGGTGTTCTTTCGCCCACGCATACTGCTGCGCCTGCGAACAGGCGAACACGAACTCCGGGTAGTCCTTGGCCAACGCCGTCACGTTGGAAAACGTCCGCCCCGTCTTGCGCACGGTCTCCCGCAACGGCCACAACCACGCGCTGTCGATATGCGCATGCCCCACCGAAGACAACGTGTGCGCACTCGCATGCGCCGGCCGCGACAGGACATCAACCAACGAAGCCCGAGCCACCGCAGCCGTCCCCACCACGTCCGCGATGTCCAACACATCCAACATCCGTTCCAGCGCACGCAAAAGCTCGTGCCGACGGGTGTCGTGCTCACTCAGCTCACGCATCAGCTCCGACGCGACCTCGATGTCCAGCACCAGATGCCAGACATCCTCGTTCAACACCGCCAGATCAGCCCGACCGAAGACGTACAGCGGATCCGCCGGTGCGGTCAGCTTGTCCCCCAACAACGTCGGGATGAACCCGTTCGCCAGGATGTCCGGATTCCCGGCCGCCTCCAGGAACAGCTCAACCCGGCCAACGTCCGCCACCGGCACGTACTGGTTCCGCGGCTCGATCCCCTTCACCGGCTCACCCGACGCGGAATACACCAGCGCCTCAGCCTGCCCACCAGGCCAGTCACCAATGAACCCCAAATCAAAAACGGCCTCAACCCGCCGCCCAGCCCACTCCGCCGGCACTTCCCCGACCACGCGGAACCACGTCGTCGACCACGGCCGCCCCCACCGCTCCCCCACGGCAAAAGCCGAATACGACGCCCCCAACGCCTCCGCCACCGGCACCGGCTCGTCCGGCACATGCCAAGCGGTTACCGTCAACGGCACCACCGGCCCGTACACCGCCGGCCGGATACGTTGCTGGAGAACGCGATCGAGACGCGCCTCGACCTGCTTGCGATCGTCAAACACGGGTGTCCACCTGAAGATAGTCGAGACCAGCGGCATGGGTGAGATATCCGTCCAGCAACCGCCGCGCAACGGCTACCGAATCCACCAGCGGATGCAACGCGAACGCCCGCAACGCCGCCGCCCGGGACCCGGAGGTCGCCGCCGAGATCACGTCCCGCTCCACGGACTTCACCGCCGTCACCAACCCGACGGAGTGATCAGCCAACGGCAGCCCGGAAACCGGCCGCGCCCCGTTCGCATCCACGTGACAGTTTGTCTCGATCACGGCCTGATCGTCCAACGGCCGCAACACACCCCGCCCGCGTACGTTCAAAATCAACGTCGTCCGCTCGTCCAACGCGATTGCCCGCATCAACGCCAGCGCGACGTTCTCGTACCCGCCGGAATCCAGGTCGCACGAATTCCGCTCACCGGCGTCCACCGCCTCACGGTTCTCCGCCATATAGGTAACTTCGCGCTCCAGCCGCGTCGCGTCCCACGTCTCGAACGGCAGCGTCCCCGCAGCCTCCATCCGCGAGTAGAACCGCGCCTGCTGCTCCAGCAGAAACGCCCCGCGCGTCTGCGAAGCAGCCCTAGCCCCCGCCACCGCCTCACGGTTGAAGTAGTAGTAATGCAGGTACTCATTCGGCAGCGAGCCCAGAGTCCGCAGCCAGTCCGCGCCGAAGAGCTTGCCCTCCTCGAACGACGTCAGCGCCGCCTCGTCGGCCAGCAGCCGCGGCAGCACGTCCACGCCGTCCACGCGGATCGCCCGCAGCCAGCCCAGGTGGTTCAGCCCCGCGTAGTCGAACCACGCCCGCTCCGGATCCACCCCCAGCGCCCGCGCCGCCCGCCGCCCCAGGCCGACCGGCGAGTCGCAGATCCCGATCACCCGGTCGCCCAGATGAGCCGCCATCGCCTCGGTGACCATGCCCGCCGGATTCGTGAAGTTGATGACCCACGCCTCCGGCGCCAGCCGGGCGATCCGCCGCGCGATGTCCACCGCGACCGGAATCGTCCGCAGCCCGTACGCGATCCCGCCGGCCCCGACCGTCTCCTGGCCGAGAACCCCCAGCTCCAACGCCACCCGCTCGTCGGTCGCCCGCCCGGCCAGCCCCCCGACCCGGATGGCCGAGAACACGAAGTCCGCCCCGGTCACCGCCGCGTCCAGGTCGGTCGTCACGTCCACCAGCGGCGCGTCCTCATACCCGGACGCCTGCTCGCGCAGCACCTTCACGATGGCGTCCAGGCGGCGCTGATCGAGGTCGTGCAGGGTCACGTGGGTGACCCGCCCCTTGCCCCGATCGGCCAGCAGCGCCCGGTAGACCAGCGGGACCCGAAAGCCACCCCCGCCCAGGATCGTCAGCCTCATACCGTCACGACCTCCACCCCAGCCTCGCGCAGTGCCGCGCAGGTCGCCGCGTCGGCGGCCGCGTTCGTCACCACGACGTCGAGATCCTCCGGCCCGCACACGCGGGCCATGCCGGTGCCGGGGAACTTCCCGGCGTCGGCGGCCAGCACAGTCTTCTCCGCCGCGGCGATCATCGCCCGTTTCACCGGCACCTCGACGGCGGTGGTGTCGAGCACGTGGCCGTCGGGCCGGATGCCGCTGGTGCCGAGGAACAGGACGTCGGCGTGCACCTGGCGCAGGTTGTCCTCGGTGAGGAAGCCGACCAGCGAGCGGTAGTCGCGCCGGACCACGCCGCCCAGCAGGATGAGCTGGATCTCCTTGTCCTCCACCAGTTCCTCGTAGACGGCGAGGTTGCTGGTGATCACGGTCAACGCGCGCCCGCGAAGGTGGCGGGCGATGCGGTGCGCGGTGGTGCCGATGTCCAGCAGCACGGTCTGCCCGTCGCGCACCATCGAGGCGCAGCGGGCGGCGACGGCGTCCTTGGCCTCCACACGCACGTCGGCGACGTCAGCGAAGGGGTCGTCGTGGCCGTTGACCGGGACCGCGCCGCCGAAGACCCGCCGGAGCAGGCCCTCGTCCTCCAGTTGCAGCAGGTCGCGGCGGATCGTCGCCTGGCTCGCGCCCAGTAGGTCGGCCAGCACGGTGACCGTGCAGGGGCCCTCCGAGCGCAGTGCGCGCAGGATCAGCTCGTGTCGTCGGGCGGGAAGCACAGTCGGACCCTACTCTGCAAACTCGCTCAAAGTCACGCAGCTATTGCCAATCTCGTGCACGCGGTGCAGTCTCTAGCTCAACTTCGAGCGGACAGAAGGTTGCGGCGTGGCGACACCAGCGGCGGTCCCCGACGTGTTCCTGTCGGGCCTGCTCTTCTACGACATCGGCTTCGCCGGGCTGCCCGCCGCGCCGGCCGCCGGCACCGAGGTCTGGGCCGGGGAACGCGGCACCAGCCCGGGCGGCATCGCCAACTTCGCGGT
Organism: Kutzneria chonburiensis; assembly: GCF_028622115.1. NCBI lineage: Bacteria > Bacillati > Actinomycetota > Actinomycetes > Pseudonocardiales > Pseudonocardiaceae > Kutzneria > Kutzneria chonburiensis. The sequence continues at coordinate 1,650,986 of NZ_CP097263.1, read as the reverse complement.
GGCGCTGGCCCGGCTGGGGTCGAGCACGTCGCTGGCTGCCGCGATCGGTGACGACGTGACCGGCGACCTCTGCCGGCGGGAGCTCGAAGGTGAGGGCGTCGACCTCACCCTGTCCCGGCGGATCCCGGACTGGCCGATGCCGCTGACCGTATCCCTCGCGTACGACGGCGACCGCGCCCTGATCACGCACGGCACCACGCCACCGCTGTCCCCCGACGACCTGATCGACACGCCGCCGCCGGCCCGGGCAGCTGTCACGCATCTCGCGGCCCGGCCACAGGCCTGGATCGGCAAGGCCGCCGCCCAGGAGACGCTGGTGTTCGCCGCCGCCGGCTGGGAGGAAGCCGAAAAACACCGCGCGGCGATCCTGGCCCAGTTGCCGGACTGTCACGCGTTCCTGACCAACGACCGTGAGGCCATGGCCTATACCGCGACCGGCGATCCCGTTGCGGCACTGGGCAAATTGGCCGACCTGGTGCCGCTCGCCGTGGTCACGTGCGGTGCCGACGGCGCGATGGCCATCGACGGCACCACCGGCGAGTCCGCCGCCGTGCCCGGTGTCGAGGTCGACGCCGTGGACACCACCGGTGCGGGCGACGTCTTCGGCGGGGCCCTGGTCCACGCCACCCTGGCCGGCCTGCCGCTGGCCGACCGGCTCCGCTTCGCCACCCTGGTCGCCGCGCTGTCCGTGCGACGGATCGGCGGCGCCGCCTCCGCGCCCCGCTGGTCCGACCTGGAGCCCTGGCGGCGTTTCGAGAACTACGCCTTCCTCCCGCACTCCTAGGAGCGAACCCATGGAACTCTCCCGCAGACGATTCATCCAGGCATCCGCGCTGACCGCCATGGCCGCCGGGTTCTCCGCCGCCTGCGGCAGCTCCGGCTCCGCCGCCGCCAACGGCAAGGACCTGACCCTGTGGTACTGGGGCGGCGGCCTGAGCGACAAGGTCGTGGCCGACGCCAAGACCCAGTTCGCCAAGGACATCACGCTCACGGCCAACTCGGTCGGCGGCGACTTCAAGCAGAAGCTGGTCACCACGCTGGCCGCCGGCGGCTCCTCGGTGCCGGACATCACCGGCATCAAGGGCGAGGACATGGCCTCGTTCATTCCCAGCGCGAGCAAGTTCCTCGACCTGAACACCTTGGGGTTCAAGGACATCTCGTCGCAGTACCTGGCGTGGAAGGTCAAGCGGGCGCAGACGCCGGACGGCAAGCAGCTCGGCTTCCCGATCGACATCGGGCCGACCGGCATGTACTACCGGGTCGACCTGTTCGAGCAGGCCGGGCTGCCGACCGATCCGAAGCAGGTGGCCGAGAAGGTCAAGACCTGGGACGACTTCTTCGCCGTCGGGGCCCAGCTGCACCAGGCCGTGCCCAAGTCCTTCCCGGTGCGCAACCTGCCCGAGCTGTTCAGCATCGTGATCAACCAGGGCACCAAGCGTTTCATCGACGAGAACAACCACTTCATCGGCGATCAGGACCACATCCGCACGGCGTGGAACACCGCGGTGAAGGGCTTCACGTCCGGCCTGGACGGCAAGGTCGACGACGCCAGCTGGAACGCCGCCATCGCCACCGGCACGCTGGGCATCGAGCTCGGGGCGGCCTGGCACGCGCTGGACATCGAGCAGGCCGCGCCGGATCTCAAGGGCAAGTGGCGGGTGGCCCCGATGCCCGGCGGGCCGGCCAACGACGGCGGCTCTTTCCTCGCGCTGCCAAGGCAATGTCGGAACCCCGAGCAGGCGTTCAAGATCATCAGCTGGATGCTGGGCCCGGAGAACGACGTCCGCGGCTTCACCGACGCGGCGCTGTTCCCGGCCGCGCCGGCCGCGTACAAGCTGCCGGCGATGACCGCGGGCGACCCGTACTTCGGCGGGCAGAGCACGATCGACGTGTTCGGGCCGGCGGCCCAGGCCATCCCGATCAGCTACGAGGCCCCGGCCGACGCGGCCGTGATGGCCCCGTACCGGACCGAGCTGACCAACGTCGAGTCCAGCGGCAAGTCGCCCGACGCGGCCTGGACCGACGCGCTGAGCCAGGCCAAGCAGATCGCCCAGCGGCAGGGGGTGAGCTGAGCTTGGCCACTCGGACGGCGCCCGCGCGGTTCCGCCCCCGGCGCACGCCGCCCCCGTCGGCGCCACGGCCGGCCAAGCGAGGTGTGCTCACGTACTGGCGGCAGTACCTGGCCATCTCGCCGTTCTACCTGGTCTTCGCGGTGTTCTCGCTGTTCCCGGTGTTCTTCTCGCTGTTCCTGGCCTTCCAGCACTGGGACGGCCTGAGCGAGATGAACTTCGTCGGGTTCCAGCAGTTCGGCTTCCTGCTCAAGGACCCGGTGTTCTGGCTGTCGGTGCGCAACACGCTGGTCATCTGGGTGCTGTCGACCGTGCCGACGCTGTTCGGCGCGCTGGTGCTGGCCGCGCTGGTGCACTCGGTCAAGCGGTTCAAGGGCTTCTACCGGATCGCGCTGTTCCTGCCCAACGTCACGTCGATCGTGGCCGTGACCATCTTCTTCGGCGCCGTGTTCAGCAACAACTTCGGGCTGGTCAACGCCATTCTCGGCACGGTCGGGATCGCGCCGGTGGCCTGGCTGAGCAATCCGTGGCTGATCAAGGTGGTCATCGCGCTGCTGATGACGTGGATGTGGACCGGCTACAACATGATCATCTACCTGGCCGGGTTGCAGGCCATCCCGCCGGAGGTGCACGAGGCGGCGAAGATCGACGGGGCCGGGCCGGTGCGCGCGTTCTTCTCCGTCACGCTGCCCATGCTGCGGCCGATCATCCTGTTCACCGTGGTCATCTCCACCATCAACGGGTTGCAGAGCTTCAGCGAGCCGCAGGTCCTGTTCGGCACCAACGCGGCCAACGCCAGCCTCGGCGGGCCCGGCCAGGCCGGACTGACCACGCTGCTGTACTTCTACCAGGAAGCGTTCATGAACAACGACTACGGCTACGGCGCCGCGATCGTGTGGGCGTTCTTCCTGCTCATCCTGGTGCTGGTCGTGCTCAACTGGTGGCTGGTGCAACGCGGGAGGAAGGAATGACCCGTCGCTGGGGCACGCACGCGATCCTCATCGCGGCCGTGCTGGTCTCCGTGTTTCCGTTCGTGTGGACGGTCATCATGGCCACCAACACCACCACGGACATCTACCACAGCCCGCCCAAGTTCACCCCCGGCTCGCACCTGCTGGACAACGTCGGCAACGTGCTGTCCACCATCGACTTCTTCGGGTCGATGCTGAACACGCTGATCGTCGCCACGGTCACCACGTTCCTGGTGGTGTTCATCGACTCGCTGGCCGCCTTCGCCTTCGCCAAGTTCGACTTCCCCGGCCGCAGAGTCCTGTTCGGACTGCTGCTGGTGTTCATGATGCTGCCGTTGCAGCTGGGCACGTTGCCGCAGTTCATCATCATGTCCCAGATCGGCTGGGTGGGCACTCTCCAGGCGTTGGTGCCGCCGGCATTGGCCAACGCGTTCGGCATCTTCTGGATGCGCCAGTACATCAGCGGCGGCGTGCCCGATGAACTCCTGGACGCGGCCCGTATCGACGGCTGCGGCTTCTTCCGGCAGTACTGGAACGTCGCGGTCCCGCTGATGCGGCCGGCGCTGTCGTTCCTGTCCATCTACGCGTTCGTCAATTCCTGGAACGACTACATCTGGCCGTTGATCGTGCTGACCGATCCGAACCGGCTGACGCTCCAGGTCGCGCTGGCCCAGTTGAACGTCGGCCACAACACCGACTACAGCATGGTGATGGCCGGCGTGCTGATGGCCTCGGTGCCGATGGTCGCGGTGTTCGCGCTGTTCGCCCGCGGTTTCATCGCCGGCGCGACCGAGGGCGATCCGCGGGTGACCTGGTTCCGTGATGCCAAGTTCGGCATCTTCATGCACTGGGGCGCGTACGCGGTGCCGGCATGGGCCGAGCCCATCGGGGAGCTCGGGACGTTCGACTCGACCTACTGGTTCAGCCACTGCCCGTACGCCGAGTGGTACTGGAACACCAGCCAGATCGAGGGCAGCCCGGCCTATCAGCACCACCAGTCGACCCACGGCGGCCGCCCGTACGACGACTTCCTCGATCTGTGGCACGCCGATTTGTTCGATCCGAACGATTTGGCGGCGTTGTTCGCCCGGGCCGGCGCTCGGTACGTCATTCCGACGACCAAGCACCATGACGGCATCACGCTCTGGGACGCGCCCGGCACCGGCACCCGCAACACCGTGCACCGCGGACCTCGCCGTGATCTCGTCGCCGACCTGGCCGGGGCCACTCGGGCGGCTGGGCTGCGGTTCGGCGTCTACTACTCCGGCGGCATCGACTGGTATGCCGGGCGGCGGGCCGTCATCCGGCACGAGTCGCAGATCGACGACCACGGCCGGGCCAACGAGGCCGCTTACGCCGCGTATGCCCTGGCCCAGGTGCAGGATCTCATCGCCCGCTACCAGCCCGATGTGCTGTGGAACGACATCGGCTGGCCGGATCTCGGGTTGGATGACCTGCCCGAGTTGTTCGCCGACTACCGGTCCGCCGTGCCCGACGGCGTGGTCAACGACCGGTGGGACGGCACCCACTCCGTTCGCCCTTCGGTCTCGTACGACTTCCTGACCAGCGAATACCAGGCCAACCGGGGCAACGAGGGCGCTGGCCCGTGGGAGAACTGCCGTGGCGTCGGCTACTCCTTCGGTTTCAACCAGGCCGAGGGGCCGGCGCACTGCCTCAGCCCGGCCGCCGCCGTGCGCCTGCTGGCGGATGTCGTTTCCAGGGGCGGCAATCTGCTGCTGAACGTCGGCCCTCGGTCGGACGGCACTCTGCCGCCTCGACAACGGGCCGTGCTGGAGGGCATGGCGTCGTGGATGGCCGTGAACTCCGTTGCCATCCATGACACCCGGCCACTGGAAGGCGCGGTGCCCGGTGAAACCCCTTGGCTGCGCTGGACCCGTACCGACGACCACGCCTATGCCCTCCTCGCCGACGCGGCGGGCGAGGTGTTGCTTCCCCACTCCGCCGGCCTCATCGCCCCCGTTCGCCTCGACGGTAAGCCTCTTACCGCGCACGCCGTGTCCGCGGGAACGGCGATCAGCCTGGACGACGTCGGCACGCTGCCGGTGGTGATCCGCTTCCGCCTATCGGCCTAGATCACCGGCCGGGGCCGGGCGAGTGATTCCGCACCGGGACCCGTATCGCTCGCCGGCCGGCGGCCGACGTGCTGGTGTCGAACATCGTCGTTCACACGGGGAGTTGTCGATGACCAGCACGGTCAGGTACACCGGGCGCAACACAGTGAAGATCGATTACGACATCGTGCTACCGGACGGGGCACGGCTCAAGGACAAGATCTCCTGCACCACCGGGGAGAACGCGGGCGCGCCGACGTACTACCGGCGCACCGCCGACGGCAAGGACAGCAAGGGCCGGCCGCAGTACTTCCACATGTGGGACCCGGACGCGCAGCTGTTCGACTGGCTGGCCAACGAGGTCTTCGACCACTACCAGAACGACCCGGACGCCTACTACGACAACGTGGAGCAGGCCACCGGCACCATCACGGTGGTGGACGACCAGGGCCCCTGCCGCTCCTGCCGGTCGGTGATCGCGCAGTTCAAACGGGAGTTCAAGAAGGTCAAGATCATCGTGCGCTACACGACCGGCGACAAGCTGCGGCCGACGGTGCCGGCCGGCACCGGCAGCGGCATCTACGGCTACGACAAGGGCGCGGAGCACGAGGGCGAGGGCGTGTGGGTGAAAACCCTGTAGTCACGCCGGATTGCCGGCGCGCTTGACGGTGCGGATCACCGGCGCGGTCTCCACGTGCGTGATGCCGGGCAGGGCGGCGACCCGCGTGGTGAGGTAGCGGTAGAGCTCGCGCTGGTCGGCGCACATGATGCTGGCGAACAGGTTCGACGGCCCGGTGGTGGCCCCGGCGAAGGCGATCTCGGGGTGGCCGGCCAACGCCGCGCCGACCGCCGCCAAGTGCCTGGGGGTGACGGAAAGCCAGAGCATGGTCCGGGGACCGACGCCGAACAGCCGGCCGTCGACGTCGATGTCCAGGTAGAGCACGCCGTGTTCGAGCAGCTCGGTCATGCGCCGCCGCACGGTGGTGGGCGACCAGCCCGTCACCACGGCCAGCTGCTCGAGCTCGGCGCGGCCGTCCACGGTCAGGGCGGCGATCAGCTTGCGGTCGCCGTCGTCCAGCGTCACGGGGCCTTCCCGTGACGGCAGCGGCGGCGGCCGCAGGCGCTCGATTGCCTTGGGGCTCAACGAACCGAGCTTGGCGATGTGGCTGTCCGCGCCGCCGTAGAAGTAGTGCAGCATGGAGTGCGCGGTCACGCCCTCGACCCGCGGCGTGCGGGGCAGCTTGGCCAGCAGCAGCGCTTCGCTGTCGGCGTCGCTCTCGGTCCGGACCGTGCAGACGATCTCGGTGCCGCCGGAGGTGAGGCTCACCCAGGTCGTGTCGGGCCGGCGGGCCAGCGCCTCGGCCACCGGCACCGATGCGTTGGGCGCGCACCGGATCCGCAGGGCCCACTGCATGGCCCCGAACGCCGTCGGGTCGACGCCGCCGATCACCCGTAGCGCCCCCGATGTCCGCAACCTGTTGTAGCGGCGGGCGATGGTGCGATCCGACACGCCGAGCACCTCGGCAATGGTGCTGAACGGGGCTCGGCCGTTGATCTGGAGGGCGTACGCCAGCTGGCGGTCGAGCTCGTCGAAGTCGGATTCCACCGTCTCACGGTAGTGGTTGTCGGATATCGGCACAAATGATCGGTTCACTGGCTGCCGCGGCGTCCGAAGCCGGAGTGTTGCTCCCGTCGAGATCACGAAGGGGAGCAGGACATGGACACCGATGTGCTGGTGGTCGGCGCGGGCCCGGCGGGCCTGATGACGGCCAACGAGTTGCAGGTGGCGGGAGTGTCGGTGGTACTGGCCGACAAGCTGCCGCGGCGCAGCGAGCTGTCGCGGGCCGGCGGCGTGCAGTCGCGCACGCTGGAGGCGTTCGACCAGCGCGGGCTGCTGGAGCCGCTGCTGGCCAGCGGGGACTTCCCGATCGGCTCCGGGCATTTCGCCGGCGTTCCGCTGGAGCTGGCGAACATCCGCCCGCGCGAGTGGCGATACTTGCCGCAGGTCGACCTGGAGGCGTTCTTCGAGGATCACCTTGCCGCGCAGGGCATTCACGCCCGCCGGGACCACGAGCTCGTCGACCTCGCCCAGGACGTGGAAAGCGTCACCGCCACGTTCGCCAACGGCACCACCATTCGCAGCCGCTACCTGGTCGCCGCCGACGGCGCCCACAGCAAGGTTCGGCACCTGTTGGGGGCGGAATTCCCCGGCCGGCTCGGCACCGCCACCGTCATCGCCGCCGACGTGTCGCTCGGCGGCATCGAGCGGGAGCTGTCGCACACGTGGAGCGAGGACGGCACCTGGATCGCGCTCTTCCCGCTCGGCACCGATGCCGCTGGCCAGCCGATCACCCGCCTCGTGCTCGGCGGGCCGGGCCGGTCGGTGCCGCGGGACGTCCCGATCACCGAGGACGAGATCCGCGAGGGCCTGCGCATCGTCTTCGACGACCGCGTTGAGCTGCTGGAACTCCGCTATTCACGCCGCATCACCAACGCCGCCCGCCAGGCCGCCCAGTACCGCCACGGCCGCGTGTTCCTCGCCGGCGACGCCGCCCACGTGCACCTGCCGCTCGGCGCGCAGGGCATGAACACCGGCATCGGCGACGCCTTCAACCTCGGTTGGAAGCTCGGCGCCGCCGTCCACGGCTGGGCCCCCGCCGACCTGCTCGACTCGTACCACGCCGAACGCCATCCCGTCGGTGCCGGCGTGCTGCGCAACGTCCAGGCCCAGAGCCTGTACATGGACTGGCAGGGCACCCGCGACCCCGACGTCCTTGCCGGCCAGGCGATCTTCCGCGAGCTCGCCCAGCTGCCCGCCGTCCAGCGCCACCTCGCCGACCTCATGTCCGGCATGGTGATCCGCTACCCCATCCCCGGTGACGGACTTGTCGGCCTGCCCGCCCCTGACCTGCCCGTGGGCTCTTCCCGGCTGCACGCCATGCTCCGTCCCGGCCGGGCCATCCTGCTCGATCCCGACGACCAGTACGCCAAGCTCGGCGACCTCTGGTCCGCCACCGTCTCCCGCGTCACCGCCGGCCGTCCCATGCTCGTCCGCCCTGACGGCTACGTCTGCTGGGCCGGCTCCCCCGACGAGCTGGAGCCGGCCCTGACCCGCTGGTTCGGCGAACCCCGCTGATCAGGCACTGTGCGTTACCAGCACATTCAGCGGTACCTCGGTGAGGAACCGTTCGCGCAACACACCGTCCAGGCTCTGTGCCTTGGTCCGCACGATCTCCCCGGCACGACGGCGAAACTCGTCGGCCTCGGTGCCACGCCCCAACTGGCGAAGCACCTCGCTGTGCCAGTAGTAGATCTCCTCGGTCCGAAGGGCCGGCAGCGGGTCGTGCTTCTCGAGCAGACGCACGGCCCGCTGACTGGCCTCGTAGGCATCGTCGACGCCACCCATGGCCAGTCGCAGTCGTGCATGCAGGCAGTGGGCCAAGACCTCGCTCCGCGTCATCCCGGAAAGTCGGCACTCCGAGATGTTGTCGGTCAGCAGGCGGTCCACCAGCGCCGGCCGATCGACCTTCCCTGGCGAGCTGTCCAACACCGCCTGTGCGTAGAGGTTGGCCACCAGCGTAGCGAGGTTCGTCTGCCACACCTGTTTCATCTCCACCCATGCGGCCTCGATCTGCGCCAGGCCGGCTTCGACCTCGCCCTGATCGACCCGGAGCTTGCCCAGTAGCGCGAGATTATTGGCGTGCCATGCGTCCGGCCCATCGTCAGCCAGCCGCACCGCGTCGTGCAGGGTCGCCCGCGCCGCCGCCCACGAGCCGATCGCCAGCTGCACCTGAGCGAGGAAGTTCAACCCGATGGGAAGGATGCCCACGTCCTCGGTGCGCCGCAGCCGATCCGCCATCGCGTCGAGCACGGTGTTCGCCGCCCCGAGCTGGCCCGCGTCGAACAGATTCACACCGATCTGGACCTTGGTCCGGAAATACGCCTGGCGCATGGCGACGTCCGTCGAGTCATGGATCTCCGGCGTCTGCTCTGCGAGTCTCTCTGCCTGACGTAGCACCTCGATCCCGGCGTACATGTCCCGCTTGGTCAGCTCTCGCCCATACATCGCCAGCGTCAGGAACCGAACCACCGGCCCAGCCGCCGAGGCGAGCTCCACCGCCTGCCGCTGTGCCTCCAGCCCGGCATCGACACCGTGCACCCGGTGCACGACACGGCCCCGCACCGCCGCCACCCGCACCTGGAGCAACAGGTCACCGTTGCGTGCCGCGGCTTGCACGGCCTCGTCGACGAGCCCTTCCAACTCCGTGCTCGGGTGCGCCCCCGGCACCACGTGCCACCGGGGTTCCGTGCAGAGCAGCAGCAGCTCGATGATCTCCACCTCGAGCCGGTCCGTCTCCTGATCGGACGGCAACGATCGGGCGTCCGCCAACGCTTGACGGCACAGTCGTTCCGCCTCACCGAGCGATCCACCGGTGATGAGCAACGTGCGGGCAACGGCCAATGCCCGCCGGGCAGCCGGGCCGAAGTCGCCTCCTAGGTGATGGTGTCGAACCAGCTCCAGCTGGAACTCCACATTCGTGGTGTCGGTGGCCGAGGACAGTTCGAGCAGCACGCGCGCCGCGAGCGCATGACGTTCACGTCGTTGTTGCGGGCTCTGCCAGGCGTACAGAACGCTGTGCAACAACGAATGGTCAAATTCATACACGTCGTACCCGGTGACGCGGGCCCTCTCGTCCGGCGGGCAGAGATGGATGAGACCAGGGTGCGCAGCCGTGCTGTACAGCTGCGTTAGCACCTCATCGTGCGGCACGTTCGCCATGCGCTCCAACACATCGGTCGAGAACCGTTCCCCTTGAACCGCTGCGTGGACGAGCAACGTGACCACCTGCTCATTCAATCGCCCAAGACGCAGCCGTATGACCAGTTCGACGCTGCACGGAACCGGAGCCTCGATCCCGTGTCCCTCTTCTTGGAGCAGTGACATGCACTGGCCCAGGAAGAAGGGCAGTCCACCAGTCACTCGACGCAGCCGGTCGCAATCCTTGGCCGCAGGGACGGCCCCGATCGACAACCTCACGTACTCAGCGATATCGGCAACGCCCAAGCCACTCAGGACCAGTCGATCGACCTGACCTCGGACGGTCAGTCGACCAAGCATCTCCCGCAACGCACCGTCGACTTCCTCGGGCCGAACCGCCAGCACGATCGCCAGCGGCCCGCGTTCTGGCGCAGACACCAGGCGCTCGACCACCTGACAGGAGCTGGCGTCGATCAGATGCGCGTCGTCGACGACAAGCATCCCAACGTGCTCACGGCCCACCGCTGCGAGCACAGCCGACGTAAGCCCCTGGACGCTTCTCGCACCATCGGCCAGTCTGGAGTGCCCGAGCGCTCCCACACCCGCACGCAACGCCGGTCCGGTACCCGGCACCACCCCAGCGACGAGTTCGGACGCCGACGCCGCGGCTACGTGCGCGCCGGCCTTCGCGCGACGCCAACGGCGCGCTTGTGGATTCAGCTGTTCGACCGCGTCCACCATCGGCTCGTAAGCGTTGTCCGCTCCCACCTGGCCGTGACACCGAACCAGAGCCGTAACGCCAGGACGGCCCGACCACGACTCGCGAAAGTAGGTTCGGAACTTGCTCACCAACGCGGACTTGCCGACACCGGCCGGCCCCTCGACCAGGAGGATCCGCGTGCCCGAGCGGGCCACACGCTCCAGAAAGTTCTGCATCTCGGTCGATTCTTCCCGACGTCCGACGAACACCCTTGCCATCCGTCCTCCCGCCCAGGCGACGCTCGATCGCGCATCCAGGAGACCATCAGCGACGGCAGTGGTGGCCCGTATGGCGGTCAAGACACCAGGACGGACTAACCAAATGCTCGCCACCGACGTCCAGGACGGGCATACGGCTCCGTTCCGGGCCGAACCCCGCTGATCAGCTGGTGCCCTCGCCCTGCCCGAGACCGATGCCGGTGCGCCAGGCCGTGACGAAGACGCCGTTCTTGTTGATGTCGATGACGCCGGGGGTGCCGAAGTAGCTGCCCCGCAACGACTTGTCCGGCATGGACAGGTGCAGGTAGCTGATCTTGACGGCGTTCTCGGGCAGGTCGGGGAGGTTGTACGAGAGGGAGGCGTGCAACGGGCTGTTCGGGCGGAGCACGAGGGTGCCGCCACGGCCGTCGACGTGGAGGGGAACGGACCCGTCCGGACCGCCGACGGCAATCAGCGGGGTGTCGGGCAGGGTGCAGGTGACGCCGTCATGGGCCAGCAGGGTGAGGTCGAAGGAGCCGAGGCTGAGGTTCTGGCTGAAACCGCCGTAGTAGAAGGAAACGAGGTTCACGCCGCACGGCACGGGCGGCGGTGTGGCGGCGGCGGTGAGGGCGGGCAGGGCGAGGAGCCCGGCGAACGCGATGGCGAGCTTCTTCAAGGGGATCTCCGAGGTCAGAAGGCGGCGAGCCCGTGCGGGGAGCCGAGGCCGGTGGGGCCGTCCCAGCCGGGACCGGCGTTGCACACGGCGGCGGCGGAGCCGGGGAAGTCGGTGCACTGGTGGAAGATCTCGTTGTTGCCGCTGGTCACGTCGTTGAACGCCGACTTGGGGGCGGCGTAGAGGGTGTTGGGGCCGTTGACGTTCGCGAGATGGCCGGCACGGGCGTAGAGGCCGGCGACGTACGGCGAAGAGGCGCTGGTGCCGCCGATGACGAGCCAGTTGTCGGGGCCGTCGCCGGTAGGGGCGTAGGTGTCGTAGACGGCGACACCGGTGGCGGGATCGGCGTCGGCGGAGACGTCGGAGGCGGCGCGGTGGCCGTTGCACGCGGCGGTGACGGCCTTGGGCTGCCCGTTGGCCTTGGGGAAGGCGGTTTCACAGCCGCTGCCGGCCATCGACCAGGCGGTTTCCTTGCCGGGGGCGGTCAAACTGGTGCCGCCGACGGCGATCACGCCGGGCAGGTCGGCCGGCCAGCTCTGGTGCACGCCGCCGTTGAAGCCCTCGTCGCCGGTCGCCGCCGTGATGGCAACTCCCTTGTGGGACAGGGTGAACTGCTGCGTGTTCGTCACGTCGGCGGTGTAGCCGTAGCTGATGCTCACGGCTGAGGCGCCGGCGGCGACGGCCGTCTGCACGGCCTGGGCGAAGTCGCCGGTGCTGACGTCGTTGTCGTCAATGGCGTCCTGCCACGGGACCGCGACGTACATCAGCCGGCAGGACGGGCAGGCGGCCGACGCCATGTCCACGTCCAACGACGTCTCCTCGGCGACCCGCTCCTCGATCGCCGCGCCCTCATTCCCGGTCTGCGGCGGCACCTGCGCCCCGCCGGCGTAGTCCAGCAGCCGCAGGCAACCGCTTTCCACCGTGCACGCCGGCAGCCCGAACGTGGACCGGTACACCGCCAGATCCGCGGCCAAATTTCCGTCCACACCGGCCCCGATGATAGCGATTGTCGCTTTACTGCTGGAATTCGCCGGCAGTGAGTAGGCCGCCGCCAGCTCGGCCGGCGAGTAGCCGGCCGGCGCGGCGGTGCTCAGCGGGGCCGAGCCGCCCGGTGTCGACGTGACGACCAGGGACCGGCAATGCGCGCACACCGTTCGCACGCCGTGATTCTGCAACAACGTCGCCGCATGCACCTGCTGATGCAGTTGCGGCACATCGGGTTGGCCCGCCATCGCGGTCGGACTTCCCACGATTCCCGCCAGCATGGCGATGGCCGAGGCCAGCACCGTTGATCGCGCCCAAGACATGGCCGACACTATGGCACCGCGAGTGCCGAGATGATCACGAGAAGTGAGCTATCCTTCAGTGGCGCAACCCGAGCCGGCGTCGCACGTCCTACGATCTCGGCCCCAGCAGGGCGATCGACGCCCGGACGGCGGTCTCGGTGATGTCCATGGCCTCGCCGCCCTCCTCCACGTTGCTGGCGATCAGCTCACGCAGCCCGCCCAGCAGCAGAATCGCCATCTGCCGGTCGACCCGGTAGATCCCGATGTCCCGCAGGCTCTCGCTGTCGGTGAGCGCCTGCACCATGTCGACGAACTTCTCCAGCATGTCCCGTTGCAGCTGACGGCCCAGCGACCCCAGCGCCGGCATGTCGCGAATCCAGCTGTGCGTGACAGCCCGTTCGGCGTCGGAGCAGGCCAGCCACTCCACGACCGCCGCCCGCACCTGCACCGGCCACGGCTGAGTGGGGTCGACGGCGCCGGCGATGCGCCGGATCATCTCGTCGTTGGCCTCGGTGACCAGCGCGACGAAGCAGGTCTCCTTGCTGGCGAAGTGCTCGTAGAAGGTACGCCGCGAGGTCTTGGCCAGGCGCACCACGTCGGCCACCGTGGTGTCGCGGTAGCCGATCTCGCCGATGGCCGCCGCCATCCCGTCGAGCAGCCGCCGCCGGAAGTCCACCGGGGTCGCGGTGTTGGAGCGCGTCACCGTCGTCACGGTAGTGCCTCCCCCTTGAGAGTTCCTGGTACGTGAGCGTACCATCGGGCCGGTACGTTGACGTACCACAGGGAGGCGCCGGATGACCACGCTGCCACCGGGACCGTCCACGCCACGGCTGGTGCAGGCGTTCGCCGCGCTGACCAGGCCGGGACGTGGTTTCCGCGAGGCGCGCGCCCGCTACGGCGACGCGTTCACCTTCAACTCCCCGATGTTCGGCCGAGCCCTGGTGATCAGCGACGCCGCCGAGATCAAACAGCTGTTCCAGGCCGGATCGGACGTCGCCGACAACATCGAGCCCAACCTCGGCCGGGTGCTCGGCCCCGGCTCGCTGTTCGCGCTGTCCGGCGATGACCACCGCAAACAGCGCAAGCTGCTGGTGCCGCCGTTCCACGGCCGCCGCCTGGCGGCGTACGAGCAGATCATGGAAGAAGAGACGCTCCGCGAGTTCGCCGGCTGGCCGGCCGACCAGCAGTTCGCGACCATGCCGTCGATGATGCGACTCACCCTCAACATCATCCTGCGGGCGGTGTTCGGGGCCGAGGGCACGGAGTTCGACGACCTACGGGAACTGCTGCCCCGGTTCGTCAAGCTGGGCTCGCTGTTGGCCGTGCTGCCCGTCCCCAAGACCGACTGGGGCCGTTGGAGCCCGTGGGGCCGGTTCCGGCTCATGCGCGAGGAGTACAACGCGATCATCGAGCGGCTGATCGTCAAGGCCGAGAGGGAGGGCCGGCTCGACGAGCGTGAGGACATCCTGGCCCTGCTGCTCCAGGCCCGCTACGACGACGGCACGGCGATGAGCCACAGCGACATGGCCGACCAGCTGCTCACGCTGCTCACCGCCGGCCACGAAACCACCGCGACCACGCTGGCCTGGGCGGTCGAGCGGCTGCGCCGCCATCCGGACGTGCTGCGCGAGCTGACCGAGGAGGCCCGCACCGACGGCAAGACGCTGCGCGAGGCCACCATCCTCGAGGTGCAGCGGACCCGGCCGGTGATCGACATGGTCGGCCGCCGGATCCGGTCCGACCAGGTCGAACTGGGTCGCTGGACGCTGCCCCGCGGGCTCACCGTGCTGGCCAGCATCGGTCTGATCCACCAGGACCCGACGCTGTTCCCGGATCCGCTCACCTTCGATCCGCACCGGTTCGTCGGCACGAAACCCGACCTGTACCAGTGGATCCCGTTCGGCGGCGGCAGCAGACGCTGCATCGGCGCGGCCTTCGCCACCATGGAGATGAACGTCGTGCTGCGGACCCTGCTCCGCGAGTTCGACCTGGCCCCTACCACGCTCCCGGACGAGCCCTGGCATTCTCGGGGCATCGCGAACGCGCCGGCCAAGGGTGGCCTCGCGATCGTGCGCAAGCCGACCCCGATCGACCAGCCCGCGACAAGGAGTGCCGATGCCCCGACAGCTTCCTAGGCTCACCGGCCGGCCCGTGATGATCACCGGCGCCGCCTCCGGCATCGGCCGCAGCCTGGCGCTGCGGCTGAACCGGCTGGGTTCGCCGGTGGCCATCGCGGACATCGACGAGACGGGCCTCAAGCAGACCGCCGCCTCGTTGAAGGGCAGCGTGCTCACCCGGGTGCTGGACGTCAGCGACGCCGCCGACCAGCGGAAATTCGCCGACGAGGTGCGCGACTGGCTGCCCGCCCCGCTGGCCGGCGTGTTCAACAACGCCGGCGTCGCGCTGTCGTCCACGGTGCTGGACGCCGATCCGGCCGACGACCAGTGGCTGCACAACATCAACTTCCACGGGGTGGTCAACGGCACCCGGGCCTTCCTGCCCATCCTGGTCGCGCAGGACTCCGGTGTCGTCGTGAACACCTCCAGCGTGTTCGGGCTGGCCGGCATGCCGTTCCAGAGTGCCTACTGCGCGGCCAAGTTCGCGGTCCGCGGCTTCACCGACTCGCTGCGGCAGGAGCTGCGCGGCACCGGGGTGAGCGCGGTCAACCTGCACCCCGGCGGCATCAAGACGAACATCGTCCGCAACGGCCGGATGCGCCAGGATCCCGAGGGGCGCTCACGGTCCATGGACGAGATGGCGGCGTCGTTCGAGAAGATCGCCATGACCACGCCGGACAAGGCGGCGCAGATCATCCACCGCGGCGTCGAGGCCGGCAAGGCCCGCATCCTCGTCGGCCCGGACGCGTACCTGTTCGACGCCATGATGCGCATCGCCCCCACCCACTACTTCGACCTGATCGGCCGCGCCGCCGACCGTCGTCGCTGAGGAGCCGCATGTCCGACCACGTCGATGTGCTCATCGTCGGCGCCGGCCTGTCCGGCGTCGGCGCAGCCCACCACATCCACTCCGCCTTCCCCAGCCGCACGTACGCCATCCTGGAGGCCCGCGAGTCCAGCGGCGGCACCTGGGACCTGTTCCGCTACCCGGGTGTGCGGTCCGACTCGGACATGCAGACCCTCGGCTACCGGTTCCGGCCGTGGACCCAGGCCAAGGCCATCGCCGACGGGCCGGCGATCCTGGACTACATCAGGGACACCGCGGCCGAGGCCGGCATCGACCGGCACATCCGCTACGGACACCGGGTGATCTCGGCGTCGTGGTCCACAGAGGACGCTCGGTGGACGGTTGAGGTTCGGCACGGCGACGACACCGTGCGGATGACGGCCCGGTTCCTGTACCTGTGCACGGGGTACTACCACTACGACGGCGGCTACCAGCCGGAGTTCCCGGAGCTGGCCAAGTTCGGCGGGCCGGTGATCCACCCGCAGGAATGGCCCGAGGACCTGGACTACGCGGGCAAGAAGGTCGTGGTGATCGGCAGCGGCGCCACCGCCGTCACGCTCGTGCCGGCCATGACCGACAAGGCCGAGCACGTCACGATGTTGCAGCGCTCCCCCACGTACATCGTGGCGCGGCCGGGCGAGGACAAGCTGGCCAACCAGCTGCGCCGGCTGCTCGGCGACCGGCTCGGCTACATGGTGACGCGGTGGAAGAACGTCGCCCTGGCCACGCTGATCTACCAGCTCAGCCGGCGCCGGCCGGGGATGATCAGGTCGTTCATCCGCAAGACCACGGTGCCGCTGCTGCCGCCCGGCTACGACGTGGACACCCACTTCAAGCCCCGCTACGACCCGTGGGACCAGCGTCTGTGCCTGGTGCCGGACGGCGACCTGTTCCGGGCCATCCGGCACGGCAAGGCGTCGGTCGTCACGGACGAGGTCGCCGGCTTCACGTCGTCCGGTATTCGGCTGAAGTCCGGCCAGGATCTGCCGGCGGACGTCGTGGTCACCGCGACGGGGCTGCGGCTGCTGGCCTTCGGCGGCATCGGCCTCTCGGTCGACGGCCGCGAGATCAAGCTGCCGGAGACCATGGCGTACAAGGGAATGATGCTCAGCGGGCTGCCGAACTTCGTGTTCACCATCGGCTACACCAACGCCTCGTGGACGCTGAAGGCCGACCTGGTCGCCGAGTACACAGTGCGGCTGCTGCGGCACATGGACCGAAACGGCTACACCCAGTGCGTGCCGGTGGCGGACCCGGACGTGACCGAGCGGCCGCTGCTGGACTTCGCCGCCGGCTACGTGCAGCGGACCGTGCACGAGTTCCCGCGCGCCGGCTCGCGGCAGCCGTGGCAGCTGGGCATGAGCTACGCGAACGACGTGGTGCTGCTGCGGCACGGCAAGATCGACGACGGGACGCTGCGGTTCACGAAGACCCACAAACGGGTGGTCGCATAGCCGCCCGGATTGTCAGGGGTTGGCGGTAGCGTCAGCGCCGTGGACACCGGGGAACGCATCCAGGAACTCGCCGACCAGATCGTGGCGCTGCGCGACGCCTACTACCGCGGCTCGCCGCAGGTGGCGGACGCCGAGTACGACGCCATCGAGGACGAGCTGCGGGCCCTGATCTCCGCGAACCCGGAGCTGGCGCCCGACCCCAACCCGCTGGAGCAGGTGGGCGGGCCGTCGGTGCTGCACGCTCCGGTCCGGCACTCGCGGCCGATGCTGTCGCTGGAGAAGTCGACGCGGCCGGAGCAGGTGGCGGCGTTCTTCGACCGGTTCCCCGGCCAGCCGATGGCCGTGATGCCCAAGCTGGACGGCCTGTCGCTGGCCGTGGTCTACGAGGACGGCCGGCTCGTGCGGGCGGTCACCCGCGGCGACGGCACCACCGGCGACGACGTGACGTTCCTGGTCCGGGCCCTGGTCGACGGCGTGCCCACGCGTATCGACGCCCCCGGGCGGGTGGAGGTGCGGGGTGAGGCCGTGATGCTGCGGTCCACCTTCGCCGCCTACAACGCCGCGCACCCCGACAAGCCGCTGATCAACCCCCGTGGGGCCGCCGCCGGCACGCTGCGGGCCAAGGATCCGGCGACCGTGGCCGAGCGGCGGTTGCAGCTGTTCGCGTTCGATCTGCACACCTCGGAAGGCGGCGCGCCGGACGACCTGGAGCAGGCGCTGTCGGCGCTTGGTCTGGCCGCGGCCGACATGCGGGTGTGCACCGACGCCGCGTCGGCGCAGGAGGCCATCGGCGAGATCGAGCAGAGCCGCAACTCCCGTGACTACGACCTGGACGGGGCCGTACTGCGGCTGGCCGACCGCGTGGCCTACGGCGCCGCCGGCACCCGTTCCAACTCCCCGCGCGGGGCGCTGGCCTACAAGTTCGCCGCCGAGGAGAAGACCACCGTGCTGGCCGACGTCGTGTGGGACGTGGGCAAGACCGGCAAGATCGCGCCCGTTGCCCACCTGGAGCCGGTTTTCGTCGGCGGCACCACCGTCACCCGGGCCACGCTGGCCAACCAGGAGGTCATCCGGGCGCGTGGTATCCGCATCGGCGACACCGTGTTGGTGCGCCGGGCCGGCGACGTCATCCCGTTCGTGGCCGGTGTTCTGGACGAGTCTCGTCGCACCGGGGCCGAGCGGGAGATCGTCCCGCCGACCACCTGCCCTTCGTGCGGCGAGATCCTGACCGAGCAGGGCAACAGCCGGGAACTGTTCTGCACCAACGCTTCCTGCCCGGCCCAGACCACACGGCGGCTGATCCACTGGGCTTCCCGCGCCGCCGCCGACATCGAGGCCGTCGGTCCGGTGTGGATCGAGCGGCTGGCCGAGTCCGGCGACCTGGAGAATCCCTCCGACTTCTACCGCCTCACCAAGGACCGGTTGCTCGAGTTCGACCGCATCGGCGAGACCTCCGCGACCCGCATGATCGAGTCCATCGCCGCCAGCCGGGCCGTCGGCCTGCGCCGGGCCCTCATCGGCTTGGCCATTCCCATGGCCTCCGAGGGCACCGCTTCCCGCTTGTGCCGCGCCGGTTTCCCCTCTCTGGAGGCCGTCGCCGACGCTTCCGAGGAGGAGCTCGTCGCCGTCGACGACATCGGTCCTCGCGTCGCCGCTTCCCTTTCCGCCCACCTGACCCGTCTTCGCCCCGAGCTCTCCCGCCTCCGCGCCCACGGCGTCTCCCTCGACGTCCGTTCCGAGGACCTCCCTCCGGTCGTCGCCGCCGGTGCTCCCCTGGCCGGCAAGACCGTCGTCGTCACCGGCGCCATCGCCGACCCCCGCTCCGGCGAGAAGGTCCCCCGCCCCGCTTTCCAGCGCCTGTGCGAGAAAGCCGGCGCCACCATCGCCTCCTCCGTCTCCGCCAACACCGACCTCCTCATCACCGGCGCCGACGTCGGCGCCAGCAAACTGGCCAAGGCCGAGAAACTCGAGGTCGCCATCACCGACCAGGCCGACATCTGGCGCCAGCTCATCGACGCCGGCATCGCCTGACCGCCGGCCGCCCTTCCCACTCCGCCGTTCCCCCTCTCCCGCCTGCTGCCTTTTGGGGCAGGGAACCAGCCGTGTCGTTGACGGCCGAAAGGCCCAACGCCAGCCTGAGAGCATCGGTTCGAACACGGGGGTTTCCGGTGTGGCGCTGACGTTTCGCGCCCCCGGTGAGGACGGAGCCGCATGCTGAGCCACGCCGACCACGTCACCGCGAAGGAGCGGGTGGCCGATGACCTGCTGGCCCGGCCCGGGGTGCGGTACGTGGGCCTGGGCGGCCGGGAACGCGCCGGCCGGCCGGTGCCGGAGTCCGTGATCAAGGTGTTCGTCGAACGCAAGCGCCCGGCGGCGCAGCTGCCGGCCGGGCAGCTGATCCCGGCCGAGGTGGACGGGATCCCGACGGATGTCGTCGACCTGAGCGAGGAACCGGCGGACGACGGGCCGGCGACACCGCCGCGGTGGCCGGGCGGTCGGCTGCGGGCGGAGTCCGACAAGGACGAGACGACGCCGGAACTGGTACAGGGCACCGAGCGGGTGAAGGTGCTGATGGGCGGCATCATGGTGTCGTCCGACGCCGCACAGTCCGGCACGAGCTCGGCCAACGGCACCATCGGCTGCTTCTTCCGCGACACGACCGACCCGAGCATCGTGTACCTGGTCAGCAACCATCACGTGCTGGGCCAGCGGGTGGGCACGGACAACGCGGACATCACGACGAAGATCCGCCACCCGCACGGCCCGGACGACATCCTGTGCAGCTGCTGCTCGAACCGGATCGGCCGGTTCTACTACGGCGCGCGCAACGGCGTGGTGGACGCGGCACTTGCCCGGCTGGACCCGGGTACGAAGTGGACGGCGGACAACATCGGCATCGGCCCGATCACCGGCGTGCACGAGTTCACCGTCCAGCAGCTGACCACGGTTCCGGCGTTCGACGTGTGGAAGTGGGGCATCCGCACCCGCGGCACGGGCGGCATGGTGCGGGCGATCAACGTGCAGGGCAAGGCGTTCGGCGGCAAGGGCGACACCATCACCTACAAGAACCTGATCCTGGTCAAGGCCAATCCGCCGGAGCCGGGGATCACCGACTACTGCTTCAGCCAGGAAGGCGACTCCGGGGCGTCCATTGTGGACTCCGCCGGCAAGGCTGTCGGGCTGGTGGTCTCGGGCATCGTCGACACCGACACCGACGAGGTGAAGCAGATACCGCGGGACCCCGGCGAGGACCCGCCCATCCTGAACCGGTGGACGCTGGCGATCCCGATGAAGGACATCCTGGACTACTTCACCACCGTCCAGCACCTGCCGGTGGCGCTGGCCACGGCCACCGAGTTCGGCCAGATCAACGTGGTGCCAGAGGCGCCCAAACACCCGGCGCTGGCCATGGTCGCGCCCGAGTTGGCGCCGGCGTTGTCGGCCGCCGCGGCGCCGGCGGACGCCGCGTCGGTGAAGCGCTGGCTGCCGGGCGTGACGCCGCCGGACACGGCGACGCTGTCGCGGCTGCGGGAGGATCTGGCCAACGGCGCCGCCGGTCGCCGGCTGCTGGACCTGTGGTCGGCGCACGGGACCGAGCTGACCGGGCTGGTCGACGGCAACCGACGGGTCGCGGTCGCCTGGCATCGCACCGGCGGGGCCGGCCTGTTCCAGCTCCTGATCCGCATGGCCAACAACCCTGAACTGGTCGTGCCCGCCACGCTCAACGGCGTGCCGGTGGCCGAGTGCGTTGACCGGGTCATCGCCGGGTTCACCCGGTTCGCCAGCCCGGAACTCCAAGCGGCACTGGCCGAGGTGCGCAAGGTGCTGCCCGATCCCGCCGGGCTGAGCTACCTCCAGCTGCTGGCCGCGCTGACCAAGCCCACTACCGCCGACGACATCGTGGCGATCATCGACCGCGAGCGGGCGGGCCTGCTCGCCCGAGACGGCGTGCTGTACGTCGGTGTCGGCCACAAGGAGGTCGATGACCTCGTCACCGACCAGCTCGCGATCAAGGTCTACGTCCGGCACAAGGCAACGGCCGACGGGCTGGCGGCGGACCAGCTCATCCCGGCCGAATTCGACGGCGTGCCCACCGACGTGGTCGACACCGCCGGCGGCCCGCGCCCCGCGGCGGCGCAGCTGCCGCCGGGCGTGCTCGATCCGGGCAAGCTCGACACGAACGCCGATGAGGCAAAGATCCTTATCGGCGGCTACCGCATCGGCATGTTCGACGCGCAGACGACAAAGCAGCAGTGGGGCACGGCAACGGCGACCGAGCGGTTCGGCACTCTTGGTTGCATTCTCGTCGACTCGGCCACCCACTCCACGCCCTACGGCCTCACCAATGAGCACGTGGCCAACGGTGAAAAGACTTTCAAGCCGATTCCCGGCAAGTCGGAGGCAGGCCAGCCGACCGGCGAGACGTACTCGATCTTCTGCTCGGACTCGATCGGCTTCTACGGCGTCGGCACCGAGCAACCGGCGCCGTTCGAACGCGACGAGGCCGTCATCAGGATCGTGAAGCGGCCGTGGGCGCCGGAGATCCGTGGCCTCGGCAAGGTGACCGGCAAACACACCCTTGAGCCCGAGGACTACTCGGATACTGTGCCTTACAACGTCCGCAAATTCGGTGCGCGTACTGGTCTCACCGGCGGCACCGCCACCCTCGTTCCCGGTCATGCCGTCGGCGATCGCCTCATGATCGTCAAGCCCCGTCCGAACCCGAAGGCCGCACCGGGCCAGACGACCTACTTCCTGGTCAAGGGCGATTCCGGAGCCGTGCTGGTCAATGACCTCGGCACAACCAGACCCGACGGGCTGCCGGTGCTCGAGGTCATCGGTCTGCTCTATCAGTTCGACGACAACGGCAACGGATACGCCCTCCACATCGACGACGTGTTGTCGCGCCTCAAGAAAGACGGCATCGACCTGGATGTGGCCACCGTCGACAATGCCCGCGGCAGCGCCGTCACGGCGGAGCCCGCGCTCGAATCGGAGCGGTTCCGCACGGACCTGGCTGCCTCGCCGGCCGGCCGGGCGGTGACGGCCCTGTGGCAGGACCACCAGGACGAGCTGACTTCGCTGGTCCGCAGCAACCGCCGGGTGTTGCTTCTGTGGCGGCGCGGCGGAGGTGCGGCGCTGGCACAGCTGCTCAGCCGGCTGCCGAGGGATCCGGCGGCCACGGTGCCAACCCTGATCGGCGATCGGCCGGTGGACGTGGTGCTCGACGAACTACGGGCGGGCGTCGCGCCGTATGCCAGCCCGGCGCTGCGGACAGCGCTGGACAAAGCGCACGCGGCGGTGCCGTCGCTGGCCGGCAAGACGTACGCGGAGATCCTCGACGCCCTCGGGCGAGGGTGAGGGAGGGCGACTCATGGCGGACCAGCCCGGTGTGCTGGAACGGCTCGCGACCGCGCTCGCCGCGCTCTGGCGGCCGGCCGGCGGCTTCCTGGACGACGAGCAGGTGCTCGGCACCTTCGAAGACCTCGGTGTGCTGTTCCCGCCGCAGTTCCTCACCACGGCAGCGATCACCAACGCCCGCACAACGGTCGGCAACGCCGCCGACGCGCTGGCACCGGCGGTGCACCGCCTGACCGACGCGATCGAGGCAGGCCACGCGGTCGACATGGCGGCCGCGGCAACCGAAGTGGTCACGCAGGTCGGCCGGATCGAGGCGGCACTGTCCGAAGTGGCCGCGGCGATCCGCAGCGCGGGCCCGGGGCTGCCGGGCATCACGCAGGCGCAGATCGACGCCCTCGTTGACGGCCTGCCGGGCAAGCTGGTCGACCGGCTGCTGGCCGCGGTGCTGAGCCCGCCGGTGTTCACGCTGCTCGGCGTGGTCGAACGAACGTTCCACTCCGGTGACCCGACTAATCCTGCCGCGCCGCCGTACGAATCGGTGTCGGTCCACCTCGACCGACTGCTGCCCGCGCTCACCAACCCGGCCGGCCAGTTGGCCCGCCTCTACGGCTGGGGCACCGGCGCCTTCGACGCCGCCAAGCTGTTCGGCGTCCTGGAGGACGTGCTCACCACGGCCGGGCTGCCCGCGCTGTTCATCCCAGCCGCCGACGGCAATCCCCCACAGCTGCAAGCATTCGCCCTTGATCTCACGCCTACCGCCGACGGGCAGGGGCTGCGGTTCGAGGCCGTGCTCCCTGGTTCCGGCGCCGCCACAGTGCGACCGCATGGCCTCCAGCCCTGGTGGGACGGCAATCTCGCCGTCAACGTCGACTTCCCCGTCGGCACCAGCGGCGAGCTGCGGCCACCGTTCAACCTCACGGTGCAACCGCCGTCCAGCGGCCAACTCGACGGCTCAGCCACGCTGTCCTTGACCGCGAAGCCGGAACAGCCGTTCGTCCTCATCGGACAGGCCGGCGGCAGCCGGCTGGAAGTCGGCGCCGTGACGCTGTCGATGGGCATGGAGCTCGTCGTCGACCTCGGCACCGGGCATGCGCATGGGGTGCCGACGGTGTCCGGGGAGTTGTCCGGCGGCAAGTTGGTGATCGACACGTCGCAGGGGGACGGGTTCATCGCGACGGTGCTGCGCGGCCTGCATCTGGAGTCGGACTTCCAGGTGGGGTTCGTGTTCGACCCGGCCGGCGGGCTGCGGTTCACCGGGGGCGGTGGGCTGCAGGTGCAGGTGCCGGTGCACATCGAGCTGGGGCCGGTGGAGATCCAGCAGGTGTACCTGTCGGCGTCGGTTGACGGCGGCCGGGTGCCGGTGGAGCTCTCGGCGGGTTTCACGGTGGCGCTTGGCCCGATCAAGGCCAGCGTCGACCGGCTGGGCGTGCTGGTCGACTTGTCCTTTCCGGACGGTGGCGGCAACGTCGGCCCGGCGCAGCTGGACCTCGGGTTCAAGCCCCCGACGGGGATCGGCCTCGAGGTCGACGCGGGTATCGTCAAGGGTGGCGGTTTCCTGTCGGCGGACCCGGATCGCGGCGAGTATGCGGGTGCGCTGCAGCTGGAGTTCGCGGGACTGGTCGAGCTGACGGCGATCGGGCTGATCAGCACGAGAATGCCGGACGGCACCAACGGGTTCTCGCTGCTCGTGGTGATCGCGACCGAGTTCGGCGGCGGCGGCATCCAGCTGGGCTACGGCTTCACCCTGCTGGCGGTGGGCGGTGTGCTCGGCCTCAATCGCGGCATGAACCTGACCGCGCTGGTCGAGGGGGTGCGCAGCGGCTCGATCGAGTCGGTCCTGTTCCCGAAGGACGTGATCGCCAACGCGCCTCGCGTGCTGTCGGACCTGCGGGCGTTCTTCCCGCCTCGCCAGGGCTCCTTCCTGATCGGGCCGATGGCCAAGATCGGCTGGGGCACGCCGACGCTGGTCAGCGTGTCGCTTGGCGTGATCGTGGAGGTTCCGCCGGGCAACGTGGCGATACTGGGCCTGCTCAAGTGCGTGCTGCCCACCGAGCAGCTGCCGCTGCTGGTGTTGCAGGTGGCCTTCGTCGGCGCGCTCGAGGTGGACAAGTCCCGCCTCTGGTTCTACGCGGAGATCTTCGACTCGCACATCCTCACCGTCACCATCGACGGTGGCATGGGCCTGCTGGTGGCCTGGGGCGACAACCCCGACTTCGTGCTCACGGTCGGCGGCTTCCACCCTTCCTTCCGACCGCCGGCGCTGCCGTTCCCGGTGCCCGACCGGATCAGCGTGGACATCCTGAACCGGCCGGGCGAGCTGATCCGCGTGCAGGGCTACTTCGCGGTGACAAGCAACACCGTCCAGTTCGGCGCGTCGGCCCAGCTCCAGCTGGGGTTCAGCGAGTTCTTCATCGAGGGCCACCTCTCGTTCGACGCTCTGTTCCAGATCTCGCCGTTCGCGTTTGTCATCGAGGTGTCGGCCGGCGTCTCGCTCAAGGCGTTCGGGGTCGGCGTGTTCGGCATCGACCTCGACTTCGCGCTGTCCGGCCCGGCGCCGTGGCGGGCCAAGGGCCGCGGCTCCATCTCCCTGCTGTTCTTCGAGATCTCGGCCGACTTCGACATCAGCTGGGGCGAGGAGCGCGATACCACGCTGCCGCGCGTGCCGGTGCTGCCGCTGCTGGCCCGTGAGATCACCAAGCTGGAGGGCTGGCAGACCCGGCTGCCGACCGGCGGCACGAATCCGCTGGTCACGCTGCGCCCGCCGGACGACGTCGGCGATCCGGTGCTGCATCCCCTCGGCACGCTGTTCATCCGGCAACGCGCGCTGCCGCTGAACGTGCGGATCGACCGGGTGGGCGCGCAGCTGCCCAGCGACGGCAAGCGCTTCTCGGTGCGGCCGGCCGACACCACGTTGGTGCAGGTGTCGACGGTGGCCGACAAGTTCGCCATGGCCCAGTTCCAGACCATGACGGACGCGGAGAAGTTGTCCCAGTCGGCGTACCAGAACCAGGACGCGGGCCTGGAGGTGGCCGGGGCCGGCGGCCGGCTGGCGTCGGCCCGCGCGGTCCGCCGCAGCACCCGGTACGAGCAGATCATCATCGACAACCGGGGCCAGCAGCCGGCTCCGGCCGCCCGACTGCTGCGGGCGGCCACCACGACCCGGGTGCGCAAGCCGCTGGTGAACATCAGCCCGGCGGTGCACACACAGTTGTTGTGCGGCAGCAGCACCAGCCGGTCCGTACTGTCCCAACAGGACAGTAGTCGGCGGCAGCCGTTCGCGCCGGACGACACCGTGCGGGTCGCCGACCAGCGCTACGTCATCACCTATGTCCGCAACAACGTGCCGGCGGTGTCCCCGCTGGACGGTCCGGTCAGCTTCCTGAGCGAGACGGCCGCGAACGAGGCGATGGCCGACTGGATCGGCGCCGACAGCAGCCTGGCCGGGCAGTTGCACGTGGTCCCGGAATCCGATGCGGCTGCCTCGCCGGCCAAGCCGCAGACCTGGACCGCCGGCGGCGATCTGCCGGCCGCACTGTCCGATGTGGACGCTGTGCTGCTGGACAACCGCAAGATCCTGATCGTCGGCGGCGCCGATGCCAGCGGCGTCCCGGTCAACACGGCAGTGCTGTTCGATCCAGTCACAACGTCCTGGACGGCAACGGGATCGCTGACCACTGCCCGCCGAGGGCATACCACGACCAAGCTGGCCAACGGACATGTGTTGGTGGCCGGCGGCCTTGGCGCGGATGACCAGCCGCTGAACTCGGTCGAGGTCTACGATCCGATCGCCGGCACCTGGACCACATCCACGGCGCTGCACGAAGCCCGCGCCGGCCACACTGCCACCGCCTTCGCCGATGGCACGATCATCGTCGCCGGTGGCGTCGGGGCCAATGGGACGCTGGCCAGCTCGGAACGGCTCAACGGCAACGAATGGCAGCTCGCGTCGATGGCCGATGCCCGCGCCGGCCATCAGGCCGTGTTGCTGGCCAACGGAAACGTGCTGGTCATCGGCGGCTCGCGGTGGACCGGGGCCGGCGACACCGCGCTGGCGTACTGCGAACGCTACGACGCCAGCACCGGCCACTGGACGCCGACCGGCAGCCTTCTCGTGCCACGCAAGGGTCATCAGGCGATCCGACTCACCGACGACCGCATCCTGGTCACCGGTGGCGATGCTGTCGGCCTCGACGCCAACGGAGTGTTCAACCCGGACAGCGTTGCCACGGCAGAGATCTGCGACTCCACCGGCACGACCTGGACGGCCGCGGCCCCCATGCCGGGCGGGCGCAGCCGGCACCGGGCAGTGCGCACGCGCGGCGGCCAGGTGCTGGTCATCGGCGGCACCGGCATCAGCCAGGGCGGCTACGCGAGCGTACATGTGTTCAACCCCAACGGAACCTGGACCGGCACCGGCGGGCTGACGGCCGGTCGGGCCGGCTTCGCGGCGGCCGAGCTGTTCGACGGCCGGCTACTGGTCGCGGGCGGGGACACCGCCACCACCGAGGTCTTCACCCCATGAGCGAAGGGTTCGACGCCATGACCACCGGCAACTGGGCCTCCGCCGGCCACCTGCCCGCGGCGGCCAGCTGGCGCGGCCAGCACGACAACGCGGTCCGGTTGGCCGACGACACCGTCCTGGTGGCCGGCGGCGCCGACAAGTCGGGCACGCCGGTCAACTCCGCCGCGCACTACACGCCGAGCACCAAGGCGTGGCAGGGCAGCACGATGCTCGGCGCCCGGATGCTGCACGCACTGACCGACCTTGACGGTGGCGACGCGCTGGTCACCGGCGGCCTCGCCACGCCCAACTCCCCCGGCCTGACCACCGTGGAACGATACGATCATACGAAGAACACCTGGTCGCAGGGGCCGGCGCTGCAAGGCGGCCGCTGGGGCCACGCCGCAGTGCGGTTGAAGAACAAACAGGTCCTGGTCATCGGCGGCGCGACCGTGCCGACCGGCAGCGACACCGTGCGCGCACTGTCCACTGTAGAGCTTTTTGACGGTACCAAGTGGACGACCAAGGCCCCGATGGCCGACGCCCGCTACGGCCACACCGCCGTGGTCTTCGACAACGGCCAGGTGCTGGTGTGTGGCGGCGTGACGGCGACCGGCCGCGGCGAGGCCCAGTTGGCGCTGTGCGAGCTGTACGACCCGACCAACGACAAGTGGTCCCCGGCCCCGAGCATGGCCGTGGCGCGCAGCCATCACCAGGCGACCTTGTTGACCCCGACCACCGTCCTCGTCACGGGTGGCGCGGCCCCGCAGGCCGGCGGCGACGGCACGTTCGACCCGTTCAGCCGCAAGACCGCCGAGCTGTACACGCAGGGTGGCGGCTGGCAGGCGCAGGCCACGATGCCGGCCGGCCGGGAGTTCCACCGCGCCGCCCCGCTAGGTAACGGCAAGGCCGTTATTGTCGGCGGCACCGACAGCACCCGCAACGACACCGGCTTCCCCAGCACCCTGGTCTACGACCCGTCGGCCGCGCAGCCCTGGACAACGGTGACCGGGCTGACCGCCGGCCGCTGGGGCTTCGCCGCCGTCGCGCTGGCCGACCACAGCGTGCTGGTGCTCGGCGGCACCGCCCGGTCCGGGCTGGCCGCCAGCACGCCGGACGTGGACGACCTGCTCACCGCCGCGGAGGTGTTCACGCCGTGACGACCCCGAACGCCTACTCGTTCCTGCCGTGGCTGCGCACCGGGCTGGCCACACTGATCGGCGCCGCGCCCCAGGACCCGACCAAGCACCGGGCCCAGATCCCGATCAACCTGGAGATCATCGGCGACGCCGTGGACGGCCGGCCACTGCCCCCGTTGCCGGTCGGCCACACCGTGCAGGTCTACGGGCCGGGCGACGTGATCGGTGTCGACCCGCGGGCGGTGTCGCGTACCGAGCCGCGGGAGTGGGTGACCAACTTCGAGCCGAACTTCCTGGCCCACATCGAGTTCTACGACGAGGACTACCTCTGGCGGTACAGCCCGGCCGCCACCGACACCAGCCGCAACGTGCGTCCGTGGCTGGCGCTGATCGTGCTGGCCGCCGACCAGGACGGCAACGGCGTGGAGTTCACCGAGGGCGCCACGCCACCCGGGCCGCTGCCGTTCATCACGGT
The DNA here is from genome assembly GCF_028622115.1 of Kutzneria chonburiensis. Taxonomy (NCBI): domain Bacteria; kingdom Bacillati; phylum Actinomycetota; class Actinomycetes; order Pseudonocardiales; family Pseudonocardiaceae; genus Kutzneria; species Kutzneria chonburiensis. Next base: position 1,622,305 of record NZ_CP097263.1, on the reverse strand, counting down.
CAAGGATCCGGCGGCGACGCTGCCGCCGCCCGACGAGCTCGGCGCATGGGCGCACGTGCACGTCAACGGCGAGATCGTCGGCACCACGCCAACCAACGACCCCACCGCCGCGCTGGCCGGCCTCGAGCAGGTGCTGGCCCAGAACGCTGACAACGCTTGTTGTCGACTGATCTGCCCTCGGCACCTGAAACCCGAGACCGGCTACCACGCGTTTCTGGTGCCGTCCTACGAGAACGGCCGCCTGGCCGGCCTCGGCCAGCCGCCCACTGCCGGGGCCACCGACGCCAGCTGGGGCCCGGCCGCCGGGGGCAGCCAGCTGCCGTACTACCATCGCTGGTTCTTCCGCACCGGCACCGCCGGCGACTTCGAGTTCCTGGTGCGGCTGCTGCACCCGTACACGGCCAAGGATCCGGTCGGCCGCCGCGACATGGACGTGCACGAGCCGGCCGGCCCGGGCCTGCCGCCGATCACCACACCGGCCGACATCCACGGCGTGCTCAAGCTCGGCGGCGCGCTGCGGCTGCCCGAGGACCACCAGGACGTCTGGGACGCATGGGACACCACCGGTGGCGTCACCTACCCGCAGCACCCGTTCCAACAGGCGCTGGCGGCGCTGATCAACCTGGCTGAGGACTACAAGAAGCCCGGCGGCGCAACGGATCCGGTGATCACGCCGCCGCTGTACGGGCGCTGGCACGCGCTGACCCGACGGCTGGTCACCGACGACCAGGGCCGGCCGATCGTCGACCCTCAGCACCCGGACTGGGTGCACCGGCTCAACCTCGACCCTCGGTTCCGCGTCGCCGCCAACTACGGCACCAGGGTCGTGCAGGAGCACAAGGACGAGTACATGAACGCCGCCTGGGCCCAGATCGGCGACGTGGTGGCGGCCAACAACAAGATCCGGGCCGCCCAGCTGGCCCGCGAGGTCGGGCATGCGTTGCAGGGCAAGCATGTCACGCCTCAGCCGGCAGCCACCGCACTGGCCCCGGCCGCGCCCGGCGGCCGCCCGCTGCGGCTGACCGCGCCGGCCCACCCACGGGTCACCGACGCCGATCAGACCGTCGGCTACCAGGTCGCGGCCAGCAACATCGGCGCCGCGCCGGTCTCCCCCACCATGCGCCGGGCCACCCGGCCGGCGTCGCGGCTGATCAAGTCGCTGTTCACCGACGACCGCCAGGGCAACAACGCGTTGCTGCCCAAGATGGAGCTGGGCACGGTCACTGCCGCGCCGGCCTGGGTGGTGCCGGAAGCCGTTGTCACGCCGGCGAAACTGGACGGCGCGCTGCATCCCGTGCCGACGTTCGACGACGATCCGGTCGGCAAACTTCCCTTCAGCTCGAACTTCCAGCTCAGCGTGCCCGAGGACAACCTGCCGCCACCGTCGACCGGCGGCCAACAGGACAGCCACGACGCCGCCAACTTCAAGGACGCGCTGCGCGACATGTACCACGGCTTCGACGCCGCGGCGGTCGGTGGCAGCACGGCGGCGCGGCCGCCGCTGCCGGTCGCAGCCGTCACCGACGTGACCATGAACGGCCTGCGGGCCGACCTGACCGTGCCGCGCAACCTGCTGGCCTCGGTGAACCTGCCGCCACGACTGCGGTCGGTGTCGGCCTTCGCCGCCACCGACACCCCGGACCAGCCGATCGATGTGGTGATGGCGTACCCGGTGATCGACCTGCCGATGTTCCGGCCGCTGCTGGCACTGTCCGTTGACCTGTTCGTGCCCAACCTGAATCTGGTGCCGCCCAACACGGTGACGCTGCTCGACACCAACCAGGAGTTCATCGAGTCCTACCTGGTCGGGCTGAACCACGAGCTGGGCCGCGAGATGCTGTGGCGGGAGTACCCGACCGACCAGCGCGGGTCGGTGTTCCGCCAGTTCTGGGACGAGCGGACCGCGCTGTCCACGCCGGGCGAGTCCGAGCAGCAGCGCCGCCAGCGGCTCTACGACATCACCCCGATCGACACCTGGGGCAAACGACCGCTGGGGGCCAACAACAACCGGCGGCCGGCCAACGACCAGCAGGACACCCTGGTCCTGATCATCCGTGGCGAGCTGCTCAAGAAGTACCCGACCGCAGCGATCTACGCGCAGGCCGCGGTGTGGCAGGACGACCACGGCAAGGAGCGGCTGCCGTGCGAGCCGCTCGATCCGAACCACCCCACCGACAAAGAGATCCGCATGCCGCTGTGGGAGTGCAAGGTCGAGCCGGACATCTACCTGCTGGGCTTCGACCTGACGGCGGCCCAGGCCAAGGGCGACGGTGTCACCGATCCCGGCTGGTTCTTCGTGATCAAGGAGCGGCCGGGCGACCCGAGGTTCGGCGCGGACATCGACACCGACGGGCCGGTCGAGCTGTGGGACGACCTGTCGTGGCCGCTGCTCGATCCCGGCGACCGGCACGGCTTCCTCCAGTTCGGCGATGGCGTCAGCGTCACGCTGAACGACCTGAGCGGCGAGTACGCGCAGGACCCGCTGATGACCGCCCAGCACGACGAGGACACTGCGGTGGCATGGCAGCCCGGGATCAGCTCGGCCGACGTGGCCTACCTGCTGTTCCAGGCGCCGGTGCTGCTGGCCGTGCACGCACAGGAGATGCTGCCGCATGACGACACCGCTCAGTGACGACTACCCCGTGCTGCTGGGGCCGGTCCGCGTGGAGACCCGGTTCGTCGGCGCGGAACTGCTGATCCGCGTGTTCCCGGACGAGTGGCAGGTGGACAAGTTCGAGCCGCTGCCCACCACCGCCGAGATCGCCGCGATGGACGCCTACTGGGCTGCCGTGTGGCGGGCCGGTGGCGTGGCGGCGGGCGAGCAGGCCGCGTGGCATGAGCTCAGCACCCGGATCCCGCCGGGCCGTGCGACGTGGCTGCTCCAGGGTCACCAACCGGCGAATCTCGCCGACAAGCCAACCAATGTTCCCGCTAACACCACCGTGCTGGTCGTCAGCTCGACGACACCGGTGGCGGTGAACGACCGGCAGCCGACCGTCAACTACTGGACCGCCATCTGGCAGGCACACGGGGATCGGGCCAGGACCCGGACCGCCGAAATCGCCCTGCTCGCCGCAGTCGGCCCCGCTCGGGCGACCGGCATCAAGTCCAGGCGGCCGTTGGGGATCGACGCCGCGCCCACCGCGCCCAGCGACGACGTCATCGTCGCTTTCCTGGTTTTGCCGGTGCCGAGTCAGGTTGCCGCCCAGTCCTGGACCACCGCCGCCCACGCACGGCTGCTGCCGGACGCATTCACCTTTGTCGGCTACGTCGGCGGTCAGCAGGTGTTCACCAAGACCGGGAATCCACTGCCGACCTCGCTGGCCGTCAGCCCGGATCCGGGCACCGCGGACGCCGACCAGCTCCAGATCGACGCGAACGGCAACCTCCACGTGCCCGCCGATCTGCTGTGGCTGACCGATTTCGGCAAGGCCGTGACGGCCGGCATGGGTGTCCGAATTGGACTGACGCCCCAACAGCAGAAGGACGGCATCGACCGCCTTGTCGTGTACGGGCTGCGGCAGCAGTCGACGCCGGCCCAGTCCGCGACCGACCTGAGCGACCTGTTGCTGCGCCAGCTCCGCAGCCCGGCCGGCTTGGCCGTGCTGCCACAGGGCACGCCCACCAACAACTCCGACCAGGCGCCGGCCGGCCAGACCGCCACCGCGGTGTCGGCGGCCGCACTGCGCACCGCCGCGGCCAGCTTCGACAGCGACGACTGGACATCCACATCGGACGGACAGCTGCTGGCCGAGTTCGTCGGCATCGACCCGGCCGTGCTGACCGGCGTGCCCGGCGCGGACGGGACCGACCACACCGACGCACGGGCAATGAACACCGCGCTGTGGCCGGCAACCTGGGGCTACCACCTGCAAACCACGCTGTACCCCATGTTCCCTGACGACCTCGTGGCCGAGCTCCGGGACTTCTTCCTACGCAACGTCTCCGGCCGCGGCCCGGCGCCGACCATGCGGATCGGCCGGCAGCCGTACGGCATCCTGCCAACCACCGCGTTCTCCCGGCTGACCTGGCCCGACGCCCAAGCCCACCGCCGCGTGCTCAACCACGTGCTGGCCACGGCCGGCGCGGACTGGCAGACGGCGACCGCCAAAGTGTCGCATGTGGACTCGGCCGGCGACCCGCACCAGGTGCTGCTGGACATCCTTGCCCTGCACCCGACCTCGGCCGAGTACTACCAGCGCTACGCTCAGAGCGTCGAGGACATCTTCAACCGCGAGAACCTCGGCGCCAACGGATCGGCCGTGCTGCCGGCGCTCGACGGTCTGAACATGCCGCAGCCGATCCGCGCGCTGCTGACCCGACTCGGTTACACCGGACCGGATCCGGCGCTGCTGCGGCGGTTGTTCATCGACTCCCAACACCCGCTGCTCGCGCCGCTGGTCGACGATCGGCCGCTGTCGGAGACCACGCCCGTGCGCGACTACACCGCCGACCGCCAGAACTACCTGGCCTGGCTGGTTCAACACGGCCTCACCGACCTGGAGGCCATCCGGCTGGAGACCGGGTTCGCCGGTGACGTCCGGCCGGCCGCGCTGCTCTACCTGCTGCTGCGCCAGGCGGTGATCCTGGCCTGGGCCGACGCCGGCCGGCGGCTGGCCATCGCGGCCGGCAGCCCCAACCCGCCGACCACGGCCGATCCGCTGTTCGTGCACGTGAAGTTCGCCGAGCCGCCGTCGTCGCTGCCCAGCGAGAGCCGGTTCCGGCAGCTGTACTCGCCGGACCCGGTGCTGACCGGCAGCCCGCAAACCCTGGTACGGGAGTACATCCCGACCGTGGCCCACGGCAATCCGGCCACCGCCGAGCTGGCCGAGCAGGTGCAGGCCATCGACCTGTTGTCCACGCTGCCGACGGCTCGGCTGGAACGGGTTCTCGCCGAGCATCTCGACCTGGCCACCTACCGTCTCGACTCGTGGCGGCTGGGTCTGGTCACCGAGCGACTGACCGAAATGCGCACCAACGCCGCGCGTGGTGTGCACATCGGGTCGTACGGGTGGCTGGAGAACATCCGGCCCCGCAAAGACCTTGTGCCGACGCCGCCGCTGCCGGCCGACCTGGCGACGATCTTCGCCGATCCGACGCCGCTGATGACCGACCCGAGCAACGAGGGCTACGTGCACGCCCCGTCGCCGGCCCACGCCCGCACCGCCGCGGTGCTACGCGCGGGTTATCTGGCCAACGGGTCAAAGGACTATCCCGGCTCGTTCGCGGTCAACCTTAGCTCCGAGCGGGTGCGGCGGGCCCTGACCGTGCTCGACGGGCTCCGGCAGGGCCAGGCCCTGGGCGCGCTGCTCGGCTACCGGCTGGAACGGGACCTGCACGACTCGTACGCCATCGCCGAGCTGGACACCTTCATTCCGGCACTGCGGCAGCAGTTCCCGTTGCGGGCCAACAAGATCCCTGAGACCCAGCAGTCAGGGCCGATCGAGCAGGTCGAGTCGTACAACGTGGTCGACGGCCTCGCACTGGCCCGCCACCTGACCCGCGGCGGCGTGTCCCAGACCTACCCGTTCGGCCTCGAGGCAGCGCTGCCGCCGGCCGATCCGAACCAGACAGCGGCCATCAGTCAGGCCGTAGTCGGCCTGTTGGACCTGCACGACGCACTGGCCGATCTCGCGGTGGCCGAGGGCACGCACCAGGCATTGCTGGGCAACACCGAACGGGCCGCCGCAACCCTGGACGCCTATGCCAAGGAAGGCTTTCCCGGCGTGCCGGCGGTCGTGCAGACTCCGCGCAGCGGCACCACGCTGACCCACCGGTTCGGTGTGCTGTTCACCCCGAGCCTCGATCCCGATCACGGGGTTCTCCTGGGACACAACAACCCCCGGGCCCAGGCTGAGCCGGCGGTGAACGACTGGCTGCCCGCGGTGGTGCCGGCGACCATCTCGGCCAAGGTGACGTGGACCGACCCGGTCAGCGGCCTGGCCCGGGCCGAGTCCGTCACGCAGAACGACCTTGGGCTGCAACCGATCGACCTGCTGTGGGCAGTGCGGCCGACCGGCGATCCGGCCCAGACCGACCTGGACGACCGGATTATCGGTGCGATCGTCGAGCGCTTCCGCCCTCGGCCGGACGCGGTGCTGACCGTGCAGCACACCCAGCGAGTGGCGAACAGCGTCACGTTCTTCGAGACGTCGCCGCTGATCGCGTCGCTGCGGACACTGCTGACCACGGCCCGGCCGTTGCGCCCCACCGACTTGACTCCGGCCGCCGGCGGCACGGTCGACCGCTCGGCCGACCAGTCGATCAAGCTGCCCAAGGCCCGGCCGCTGGCCGTGCAGGCGTCGCTGACCGCATTCCAGAAAGACGTGAGCGACTATCTGGCCGATCTCACGCCGATGGGGCGGGACGACATCATCGCCGGCATCGACGATCTGATTGGCGGCTATGGAGATCTGGTCACCACGGCCGGCAAGTTCGGCATGGTCCGCAGCGGCTGGGCCGAGCTGGTCGAGTGGCGACGGGGCGTGTTCGCCGCTGTGCTCGCGGCCGTGTTGGTGACCTCCAAACGGATGCAGGCGTCGCTCGACGCCGCCGACGCGATCATCGTGCAATACAACAACCTCCCGCGCACGGCGACCGACGAGCAGCGCTTCGCCCTGCTACAGCAGGCGGAACGCCTGCTGACCACCACGCCGACGAGCCCGCGGCCGAGCACGCCCACTGCGCTCCGGGTCCAGGTGGCCAGCCTGCGCAACGAGTTCAACGGCAAGGTCACCTCGCTCAAGAACGAAGCCAGGAGCAGCCAGAACACGCTCAGCGGCCTCCTCGCCGAGATCGGCCGGATCGGCTCGCTGGCCAAGTACGATCGACTGGGCCTCGACCTGAGCCCGTTCCAGGACCAGATCGTCACCTACGGCAAGGACTTGCTGACCCGCACGACGGCGTTGGCGGCCGACATCGCGCTGCGGCTGAAGAACGTGTTGCCACCGCTGGCCGACTACGACAAGGCGGTCACCGGACCCGATCAGGTGCAGGCGGCGACGGAGGCACTCAAGGCACTGCTGGGCGAGGACGTGTTGGTGGTGCCCGAGTTCACGCCGACCGACCAGGTCAACAGCGACTGGCGCAAGGCCCGCCAGGACAGCGGCCGACTCGTCGCGCACCTCGTTGCCGCGCACGACTTCCCGGTGGACGACTGGGTGCACGGCATCGCCCGCGTCCGGGACAAGATGCGACACTGGGAGAACGCCGTGGCGATGGCCGACGCGCTGCGCGGTCCCGGGCACGGCATTCTCGGCATCCTCGACGGCTGGGAAGAGCCGGCCGTCACGCCGGTGCAGTTCCCCTACCATGCCGGCGATCACTGGCTGGCCATGGAATTCGCCGACAACAAGCCGATCACCGAGGACAAACTGCTGTTCAGCGCCCACTACGCGGCCGAGCCGCTGCTGGGCACATCCGACCACTGTGGACTGTTGCTGGACGAGTGGACCGAGGTGGTGCCGGCGGTCAGCGAGACAACGTCCATCGCCGTGCACGTCGACCGGCCGGATTCCGAGCCGCCGCAGGCGATGCTGCTGGTCGCGCCGCCGGCCCGCACCGGCTCGTGGCACACCGACGACCTGCTCGCGGCCGTCAATGAGACGCTTGATCTGGCCAAGGCCCGGGCCGTTGAGCCGCAACATCTTGACGACACGCCGTACGCCCAACTGCTGCCGGCGACCGTCATGTCGGCGACACGACAGCCGGTGACCATCGGCACCGATCTCGCCATCGCCAACCTGCGCCGGAAGGCCACGCCATGACCGAACCCCGGATCGAGTCGCTGACCGACGTGCTGGCCGGTCGGCAGTTGCCGACGGTCGGGCTGTGGAACCGGCTGGAGGGCCGGCCGCGCACCACCGACTTCGACCGCGCGCTGCGGGCCGAGGTGCGGGATCCACTGTGGATGCTGGCGCGGCAGTGGCAGCTCGGCGAATTCCGCGGCGCCGACGCCGGCTCGCCCGTGACGGCAAAGTATGCCGTCACCGCGACCACGCCGACCCGGTTCGCCGCCGGCGACGGGCCGGCCGAGAACCTGACCGCCGACCGTCCACTGGAGACGTTCGCCGAGCGGCGCGCGCTGCCGTTCGCCTTCGACACCGACAAGATCTCGTTCGACCTGCGGCTGGCCATCGGAAGGCGGTGGATGAAACTGATCGGCGCGAACACACTGCTGCGGGGGCTGACCATCCGCAAGCAGTACGTCGACCTCTATCCGATCGCGCTGCCCGACCCCGACCAGGACGCCGACACGGCCCGGGCCTCGCATCCCGAGGTGTGGGCGGCGATGCAGGCGATGGCCGGCCGCCGGATGGACGGCTACGAGCTGTACCGCCACCTCAAGAACGGCGGCAAGCCGGTCGACGGCCTCACCGGCTTGGAGGTGATCCTCAACGCCGGCGCGATCAATGCGTTGAAGCCCAAGCTGATCAACTGGTTCGAAGGGCTGATCGACCAGCCGGTCGGCGACGCCGCCTGGGATCCGCGGGCGCTGGAGCACCGGTTCTCGGTCGCCGGGCCCGCGCCCGGTGGCGAGACCGTGCTGACCGCGCAGGAGTATCCCGGCGGCACGTTGGAATGGCAGGACTTCACCGTCAACACCGGCCGTCCGGTCGGCGGCACCGGCACCGCCCCGCCGCCGATCGTCCGCGCGGTTTTCCCTTCCCAGGTCCGGTTTTCCGGCATGCCGCTGGCCCGCTGGTGGGCCGTCGAGGACGGCAAGACCAACTTCGCCGCGGTCAAGCCGGACAGCACCGACCTGGCCCGGCTGGTCTTCCTCGAATTCGCGCTGGTCTACGGCAACGACTGGTACCAACTGCCCTGCGACCTGCCGGCCGGCACGTTCGCCCGGGTCGACGGCGTGGCGGTCACCGACGTCTTCGGGCAGCGGCTGTGGGTCGAGCCCGCCGGCACACCGAACGACAAACGCTGGCAGCGCTGGTCAATGTTCACCGTCGACACCGTCGGCCCGGTCGACCCCAAGGCTCCGGTGCCCGTGCACACCGGGATGTTGTTGCCGCCCAGTGTGCCCAAGGTGGCCAACGGGCCGGCGCTGGAGGAGGTGTGGCTGGTCCGCGACGAGCATGCCGACCTGGTCTGGGGAATCGAGCAGGTGGTCCGGACGGCCACCGGGAACAGCCGTCGCGGCAATGAGATCGCCTCCGAGGTGCTGGCCCACCGCACCCGGCTCTTCCCGCCACAGGGCCGCACCGGCGCACTGGCGCCCATTGCCTACGAGGCGATGAACTCAATACCCGACAACTGGATTCCGTTCATCCCGGTGCACGTGGACGACATCAAGCGCAAGATCCAGCTCCAACGCGCCGCCCTGCCCAGCGCGGTCGGTCCGACGGTCGGCGTGCCGCCACGGACCGACCTGCTGCGGCAGGGCCTGGACCTCCCGCAGCCGACCCAGTACTACGTGAACCAGGAGGAGGTTCCGGTCGCCGGCACCAAACTCACCGTGGCCTACAACCGAACCCGGTGGCGGGACGGCCGGGTTGTGGTGTGGCTCAGCGCCCAGCGCGGCGTCGGACGAGGTGAAGCGGCCAGCGGCCTGGCCTTCGACCAGCTCGTCGACACGGCGTGATCACCGAGGCCGGCGGCCGCCGGTCACCGTGATCGGGAGCTTGTGCGGGAAGCGCTTCCGCACGTGCTCGCCGGCCTCGGAGTCCGGCAGCACGTAGATGGGCTCCACCTTGTCCTGCAAGGGTTTCAGCACGAGGTTCATGAACGCCTTGCGGTCGTCGAGGTAGGGCTCGAGCACGTCCTCGCCGGCCGGGCAGACGGCGAGGCAGTAGGCGGCCTTGTAGTTGGGCTTGAAGGACAGGCTCTGCCACATGGACGCGTTCTCGGAGTCGCTCACCCGCTCCCGGAACTCGGGGCCGTCCTTGCTGTCGGCGATGGTCTCCACCCATTCGGTGAAGCCGCCCATGAACTCGCGGTAGTTGTGGGTGGAGCAGGCCACCCAGTCCAGCACGCCGTCCTTGCTGATCGCGCCGACCGGGCAGGCGGCGACGCAGAGCTTGCACTCCAGGCAGGGGTTGTAGTCCAGCTTCTGGCCGTGCTCGCTGATCTCGGCGTCGACCAGGATGGTGCCGAGCAGGATGAAGTTGCCGTACTTGGGGTGGATCACGTTGCGGTGGATGCCCATCGCGCCGAGGCCGGCCGCCACCGCGATCGGCTTGTGCGCCACCACCCAGATGCGGCCCGGGTACTTGCCCATCTCCATCGGGAACGTGGCCGACGGGTTGATGGCCCGATAACCCGCGTCCTCCAGCGCTCGCACGATCTCGTGCGCCGCCTCGTTCAGCAGCTCCCCCGTCCGGTGAAACTCCTGGTTGGCCACGCTGCGCGCCGGCGAGCGCACGTTGTCCCGGTTCATCCTCGCCACCAGGCTGATGAAGCTCCGCGTGCCCGGCAGCGCATGCTCCGCGTGCTCCACCTCGCTGGCCAGGTCCTCGTGGTCGATCGACACGAATCCCACGTCGTCCAGTCCCGCATCCAGGCACAGCTTCCGCAGCCAGCCCGCGTCGATCACCCCCGCCGGACCGCCACCGGGCCGTTCCCGCACCGCCCGCACGTTCGGGTGCTCCGCCAACCGCGCCGGGATCTTCGCCACGCCCGACCTCCCCAGGTCTAGTAGTGCAACTCACCCTGACACGGTTAGTTGGAAAACACAACCCACTGGTGCTTTCGGGGCCGATTCGGGCGAACGGCGGTGGCGGGCCCGGCCGCTGGGCTTGGATGGACCGATGTCGATCGAGGCGGCGCTGATCACGCTGGGCACGGTGGCCGTCCGGACGGCGACCAAGCTGTGGCTGGGCGATCACAAGCTGGCCGCGGAGGTCGGGGCGTCGGCGGTGGACCAGCTGTCGGGGCGGCTGGCCAAGGAGCGGGACCGGCGCAAGTTCCAGCGGCTGATGGACGACTTCGCGGAGGCGGTGGTCGACCGGCTGGAGCCGATCATCGACGCGGAGTTCCGCGGCCTGCCGGAGAACGAGCAGCTGGCGGCGATCGAGGCAGTGCGGGACACGTTCGCCCAAGCGGCGCTGGACGACGGGGACCTGTTCGCGGCGGACCTCGACGCGGGCCACCTGGACCGGTCGATCCGCGGGCGAGTGCCGTCGCAGACGACGTTGCTGTCGGCGGACGGCACGGCGCTCTATGACCTGCTGCTGCGCGAATGCTCGGGCTACGTCATCGAGATCTCCCGCGGCCTGCCGGCGTTCTCGGCCAACGCGCTGACCGAGCTGCTGCGCCGCGACCGGGAAATGCTGGACGGCATCCGTGAGGTGCTGGCCCGGCTGCCGCAACGCGACCGCAGCGCCGGCTTCGACTACGACTACCGGCAGCTCGTGGCCCGAAAGCTGGACCACGTCGAGATGTTCGGCGTGACCCTGGCCGACGCCGGTCGCCGCTACCCGCTGTCGGTGGCCTACATCGGCCTGACCGCGGCCACCGACGAGGTCGGCCCGGTGCAACGGGTGGAGGAGCTGCTGGCCGGCACGCGGCGGGTGTTCATCCGCGGCGAGGCCGGTCTGGGCAAGACGACGTTGTTGCAGTGGATCGCGGTCCGCAGCGCCCTCAACGACTTCCCGCCGAAGCTGGCCGCGTGGAACGGGACGATCCCGTTCTTCATCCCGCTGCGCCGCTATGCCGGTCGCGACCTGCCCACGCCGGAGCAGTTCCTGGACGAGGTCGGCAAGTACATCGCCGACGAGATGCCGCCGGGCTGGGTGCTGCAGAAGCTGCGCGACGGAAGCGCCGTTCTGCTGGTCGACGGCGTGGACGAGCTGGCCGCCGGCCGCCGTGAGGAGGCCCGCGGTTGGCTGCGTGACCTGGTCAGCGCCTTCCCGCGGGCCCGGGTCGTCGTCACGTCGCGGCCCGGCGGGGCGCCGCCGCAGTGGCTGCGGGACGAGCAGTTCTCGGTCATGGCGTTGCAGCCGATGAGCCGTGACGACGTGCGCCTCTTCGTCGCCCGTTGGCATGCGGCGATGCAGCTGACCCGGGTCGACGACGAGTCACGGCGCACGCTCGGCACCTATCAGACCGGTTTGCTCGAACTCATCGAGAACCGCGGCCACCTGCGCAAACTGGCCGGTTACCCGCTGCTCTGCGCCCTGTTGTGCGCGCTGCACCAGGACCGCCGGGCGACACTGCCGACCAACCGCATGGAGCTGTACGAAGTGGCGCTGCACATGCTCGTCGAGCGCCGCGACGTGGAGCGCCGCATCGCCACCATCGACGGCCTCGGCCGCACCGAGAAGCTGTTGCTGCTCGGCGACCTCGCGTACTGGCTCATCCGCAACGGCTACACCGACGTCGAGATCCCGCGCGCGATCTACCGCATCTCCCAGCGATTGCAGGCGATGCCACAGGTCAAGGCCAGCATCCAGGACGTGTACCGGAATCTGTTGGAGCGTTCCGGCCTGCTGCGCGAGCCGGTCGACGGCCGCGTCGACTTCGTGCACAGGACGTTCCAGGAGTACCTCGCCGCGCAGGATGCGATGAACACCGACGATGTCGGCACGGTCGTGCAGAACGCCCACCTCGACCAGTGGCACGAGGTGGTGGTCATGGCCGTCGGCCACGCGTCGCAGAAGCAGCGGGAAGAGCTGCTCGGCAAGCTGATCGAACGTGGCGACCTGCACCTGTTGGTGCTGGCCTCCATGGAGACCGCCCCCGAGATGAACGCCGACCTGCGGCGCGAGATCCAGGTCAAGACCCTGCGCCTGCTGCCCCCGGATTCGATGCACAAGGCCAAAACCATCGCCGCCGCCGGCCCGTATGTGTTGGACCTCCTGGCCAACTGCCAGCCCCGGACGACCGACGAGGTCACGGCCACCATCAGGGCGCTCGCCGAGACCCGCCTGGAGGAGGCGCTGCCGGTCATCGCCCGCTTCGCCTCCGACTCCCGCGAACGGGTATTCCAGGAGATCCTCCAGTGCATGCTGTTGTTCGACGAGCAGACCTACGGGGAAGCCGTGCTGGCCAAGTCGGCCCGCACCCACCTGGCGGTGCGCGACGACCTCACGATGGCCGCAGCGAACTACCTCGCCGCCCTGAACCAGATCGACCTGCACCTCACCGACGGCTCGTTCTACTACAGCTACTACGAGCTGTTCGATGTCTCCATGCTGCGCCTGCACGAGTGGCCCGAATCGACTCTCGCCATGGTCGACCTTCACATCCGAACGACCACCCTGGGCCTTCATGACATGGAGCTGAATGACCTACGGTCACTGAAATTCGTGGATTCGGTAGTCGAGCTCAGGCTCGAAAACACCCGTCTGAAGTCGTTCACCGGCATCGAGCGGTGGCAGGACACGCTCCGTCGGGTCTCGTCCGTCGGGCTCGTCCACGTGCCGCAGGCGCTGCTGGATGATCTGCGAGCCAGGATGCCGCATGTGATCGTCACGCCGTGACAAATCGGTCGCCCGCTGGAGCGCGCCGGGGTTAGCCTGCGGCGATGTCCGTCACGGCAGACGATCTCGAGCACACTCTCCGCCTGACCGTCGCCACGTTGCGCCAGGCGCATGGCGACTGGGAGGCGCAGGCCGGTCCGCTGGAGTGGACCTGTTGGGAGACAACGGAACACATAGCCGACAACTTCTTCTTTCACGCCGCGCAGGTCGCGCCGGGGCAGCCGTGGACCAACCGGTCGGTGCCGTTCGCGTGGAACCGGCAGCGGGACGGCGGGCCGGGACTGGTGATCTTCGCGGACCGCAAGGCAGGGCCGGAAGGCCTCATCCAGGTGGTGGATGCCTGCGGCGGCATGATGGTGGCGATACTGCGGACAACGCCGAAAGACGCCCGGGCCTTCAATGACTCGGGAGTGCTTACGCCCGAGGGGTTTGCGGCGCTCACGGTCGCGGAGACGTTGCTGCACATGGATGACGTGGCCCAGGGACTGCGCGTCGACTGGCAGCCGCCGGCGGAGTTGGCGGCCAAGGTTCTGGACCGTGTCTTCCCCGACGCGCCAACGGAAACCGACCCGTGGACGACACTACTCTGGGCCTCCGGCCGAGGCGAGCTGGACGGCCACGAGCGGCCGACGGAGTGGGATTACGCGCTATCGGGTCTCTGACAGCTCCCATTTGGACGGCTCAGTGCCCCAGTGGTCGAACAACGGGCTGTCGCGGGCCTCGTGCCAGTACACCTTGCGTAGCTCCTCGACGAGGTCGGCCGCCGCGGCGGCGAGCGGGCTGTCGAGCCGCCACGCCAAGGCGTGCTTGCGGGAGAGCGCATTCCGGCCGAGCAGCCGGCAGGCGATGCCCGGCGCCAGCGCCGGTGAGCCGGCCTGGGACAGGCTGATCGCCCCGTTGCGCACGACCTGGAGCGACGCCTGCTCGCTGGCGCACTGATGGGTGATCCGCGGCCGGAACCCGAGCGCGGCGCAACTGGCGAACAGGTACTCGTGGAAGCGGGAGGAGTCCACCGGGTGCAGCACCCACTCCTCCTCCCGCAGGTCGCCGAGCTCGACCACGTCCCGGGCAGCCAGCGGATGCCCCTCGGGCAGCAGGACCGCGGTCGGATCGGCCATGAACGCGGTGACCCGGACCTGCGGCGGCAGCGGATGCTCGTAGCCCGGGTACTCCTTGATCGCGGCCAGGTCGAGCCGCCGGTCCCCGACCATGTCGAGCAGCCGCAGCACGCAGTCGTCGATCTGCACGGACACGGTCCCGCTCTGCACGGCCCCGGCCACGAGCCCACCGATCCGGCCGGCGATGGCGCTGCACACCGCACCCACCCGCAGCACGGCCGGCACGGCGTTGACCACCGTGCGCTGCTCGATGTCGGTGAGCAGGTCGTCCATCAGCGGCAGCACGGAGTCGACGCGCCGTAGCAGCGCCTCGCCCATGGGGGTGGGAGTAACGCCATTGTCGTTACGTTCGAACAGCCGATAACCCAGCTGTTTCTCCAGCCGGCTGAGCTGGCAGCTGACCGCGGGCTGGCTGACGCCGAGCGCCGAGGCGGCCCGGGACAGGTTGCCCTCCCGGCCGATCGCCGCCACCAGGCGGAGCTGCCGCACCTCAAAGCCCATCGGCCCGCCACAGGAAGCCGTCATCGGCCGCCACCCGACGGCGGTAGCCGTCGACCATCGCGGCACAGATCCGCTGGGCGGCCACGGCGAACTCGCCGTCGGTCCGCCAGGCCAGGAAGTGCCTCAGCACCAACGGATTCCCGGCCAACGGCTTGACCACGATGCCAGGCCTCGACGGCCGTACCGGCCGGGACGGGCTCACGCCGTGCCCACCGGCCACCAGATCGGCCCGGACGTCGGCCGCGTCGACGTCCACCCACACCCGCAGCGGCGCCCCGTCCCGCTCGCACAGCTCACGCAGCCGCGAGCCCAGAAAGTCCAGCCCCGCCGGCAGAATCCACGGCTCACCGACCAGGTCAGCCAGGCGGATCTCGTCGGCGTCGGCGAACGGGTGCGAGGAGCGCACGGCCACGAACACCGGCTCGGCGATCAGCGCGGCGCTCGCGATCCCGTCCGGCCGAGGGATCTGCGGGCTGAGGTCGCACAGCAGCGCGGCGTCCACGTCGTCCTCGACGAGCTTGGTCAGCAGGCGCGACTGCCACGGGTCGGCCCGGCCGGTGAGCTGCTTGGTCGGCGCGATGTCGCGCAGCGCGTCGGCCAGCACGCCGAGCAGGTCGGCGCTCTGCCAGTCGATCCGGAACGGCTGGTCGGCCCGCGCCGGCCCGCGGTGGAACTCCCGGTCCAGCTCGTCGAAAGCGGTCACCACCGCCCGGGCCCGGCCGAGCAGCGCCTGCCCCAGCGGCGTGGCCCGCACGCCGAGGTGGTCGCGTTCGAATATCGAGCCGCCGACGGTCGATTCAATTCTTCGGAGCTGGTGGCTCAGGGAGGCCTGAGGCAGTCTCAGTTCGGCCGCCGCTCTGGTGAGGCTGCCGTTCTGTTCGATCGACCGAAGAACCCTCAGGTGTCTGATCCCTAACTCCACTCCAGAACGATAGTTCGGCCACGGGTGTCCGGTTACCTACTTTCGTCGGTTGCAGGGTAATACCGCGGTCGTATCGTGCACGTGAGGTCGGCTCATGGTGGCCAGATCTGTGGTTATAACGCGGTGACATGACCATCCGGCAGTACCCGAAGCCCGCTCGCCGCCCACATGATCGGAGGCAGATCCGCAGCCCGCGGAGCGTCGGCGTCGATCGGAGCGAGGCGGCCATGACCCGTGAACCGCATAATGAGAAACGGGTTCACATAACGCGATCGGGTCGTTGAATGAGCAACGACGACCGGATCATTCCGGGAACCGATGACTACTCGATCAGCCGCATGCCGGCACACGCCCGCCGTTCCTGGTTCGGCGTCGCGGTGCAGCGACTGGGGCAGATCTCGTCCTTTTCGCAGTTCCTGATCGGTTCCGCGCTCGGTTTCGGAATGACCTTCTGGGACGCCGTCATCGCGATGGTGCTGGGCGTGGCCATGCTGGAAGTGGTCACGGTCCTGCTCGGCGCGGCCGGCGCCCGCGAGGGTCTG
Source organism: Kutzneria chonburiensis (assembly GCF_028622115.1). Taxonomy (NCBI): domain Bacteria; kingdom Bacillati; phylum Actinomycetota; class Actinomycetes; order Pseudonocardiales; family Pseudonocardiaceae; genus Kutzneria; species Kutzneria chonburiensis. The sequence goes on along the minus strand of NZ_CP097263.1, from coordinate 1,605,792 downwards.
TCGATGTCCATGCTCAGCCGCTGGGGCGGCTTCGGCCGCAAGGGATCCGCGCTGGTCGGACTGCTGCTGACGGTCAGCCTCACCGGCTGGTTCGGCGTGCAGTCCGGGGCGTTCGCGGAGGGACTGCACACCATCGCCGGCGGCCCGCCGACCTGGGTGTGGGCGCTGGCCGGCGGCGTGGTCGTCGCGCTCATCGCCACCGGCGGCTTCGTGTCCATGGCCTGGACCGCGTACATCACGGTGCCGGCGTTCGTGCTGCTGGCCGGCTACTGCGTCGTCCGCTACCTCGGCGAGCACTCGCTGGCCGAGCTGACCTCGGGCCCTCCCCGGGCCCGGCGATGACCATCGCGCAGGGCGCGACCATCGTGGCCGGCGGCTTCATCATGGGCGCGATCATGACCCCGGACCTGACCCGGTTCAACCGCACGGCCGGAGACGTTGTCAAGCAAACAGTGTTGGCGGTAACACTCGGCGAGTGCGGGGCCGGGGTGATCGGGATTCTGCTGGCCCACGCGGCGAAATCGGCCGACATCGTCGGCATCGTGACCTCGTCCTCCGGTGTGATCGGCACGCTGATCCTGGTCGCGGCGATCGTCAAGGTCAACGACGTCAACCTGTACTGCGCGTCGCTTGGCCTGGTCAATGCGGTCGATGCCTTGGGCCGCAAGCGGATCCGACGGGTCAGTGCGGCACTGGGCCTCGGCCTCGTCGGCTCGGTGCTGTCCGCGCTGGGCATCCTCGACCACTTCACGTCTTTCCTCACCGTGCTCGGCGTGATCACGCCGCCGGTGGCCGGCGTGTTCGTCGCCGAGTACTACTTCGTCCGCCGCTGGCGCGCCGCGCTGGACGAATCCCGCGCCACCGGCCGGCTTCCGGCCGAGACACCGGACTGGGAGCCGCGCGGGCTGATCGCCTGGGTCGCCGGCGCGGCCGTCGGGCTGACCGTCGACATCGGCATCCCCAGCCTCAACTCCATTCTCGTCTCCTTCGTGCTGTACCTGCTGCTGGCCCGCCGGCCATGGGCCCGCAGGGCCGCCGGGCAGGCCCCGAGCGCGGCCGATGCCCCGGCCACGACGTCAGTTGTCGAGTTCCGTGTCGACGGACGATCCGAAGGTGGTTGTTTTCCCATGCGTCGTAGGCCCGTCCACGTCCTGCTGGTGTGCTGCCTGTCCGCGTCGATCGGCTTCGCCGCCGCGCCGGCGCACGCGGCCGACGACCCGGAGATCGGCACCGACGGCTGGGTGCACGTCGAGCCGAACGGGGTGGTGCTCGGCCGGGATCCGTACTACCCCAAGGACGGCAACGGCGGGTACACCGTCGCCGACTACAAGGTCGACATCAGCTACGACCCGGCCTGCCGCAAGCTCGTCGGCAAGGCCGTGGTGACGGCCAAGACGCTCCAGCGGCTCAAGCAGTTCAACCTTGACCTGCAAGGACTTCAGGTGTCCTCGGTGAAGGTGAACGGTGCCGACGCCCAGTTCTCCCGGGCCGATGAACACGAGTTGGTGATCGTGCCGGCCACGGTGCTGGACAAGGACGCCGCACTCATCGTGGAGATCACCTATTCGGGCACGCCGGAGTCGATCGACACCCCGCAGGGCAAAACCGGCTGGCAGATCCTGCCCGACGGCGGCGCGATGGCCGCCGGCCTGCCGCACGCCGCTCGGACCTGGTTCCCGGTCAACGACACCCAGGTGGCCCGGGCCACCTTCGATCTCACCGCGACCGTCCCGAATGGATGGTCGGTGGTGTCGATCGGCAACCAGCAGCCGTCCACCACCGCCGACGGCAAGACCACCTTCCACTGGAAGGAAACCACCAGTGCACCGCCGCAGTCGATCTCCATCGGCATCGACCACTACCAGTTCGAGCAGTCCAAGCTCGCTGACGGAACCGCGGTGGTAAACGCTTTCGCGCCCGGCAGCAACCACGAGCTGGCCGCGAAACTGCCCGAGGTCATGGACTTCCTCAAGGCCACCTTCGGCGCTTACCCCGAGGACGCGCTCGGCGGCGTTTTCCTCGCCACGCCGGGCACTTCGCCGGCACAGGGCCGGCCGTTTCTCGGTGCCGACGCCGATGTGAACACCCTCATCCACGCCATGGCGTACCAATGGTGGGGCAACGCGTTGACCATCAAGATGTGGAAAGACCTCTGCATGGCCGACTGTTTCGCCCAGTACGCCACGTGGATGTGGGACGCCAAGCACGGCGTGAACCTCGACGACCGCTACAAGGCGATCGTCGAGTCCACTCGGGACGATCCCGGCTTCTGGTCGGTCGACCTGGAGAATCCCGGCGCCGGACAGGAGTTCTCGGCCACCGACAAGGGCTTGCTGTTCGTGCACGCGCTGCGCCAGCGCATCGGCGACGACAAGTTCGGCAAGCTGCTGGTCAACTACGCGAAGATCAACAAGAACTGGTGGAACCAAGGCTGGTACGACTGGGAGCTCTACGTCAAGGCGGCCACCCAGCTGGATCTCACCGACTTCTTCGCCGCCTGGCTGCACACCACCAAGATCCCCGACGACAAGTTCCTCTACCCCGCCAAGTAACCAAGGAGAACCCATGCGCAAGATCGCCATGCTCACCGGCGCGGTGGCCGTCTCGGCCGCCACCATGCTCAGCACGATGGTCCCGGCCTCCGCGGCCACCACCGACGACAACATCGTCGAGGTCACCGCGGCCAACTACGACTCGGTGCTCAAGTCGTCGGCCGACAAGCTCGTGATCTTCGACTTCAACGCCACCTGGTGTGGGCCGTGTCAGGCCATGAAGCCGGTCATCGAGAAGCTGGCCAAGGAGGGGGCCGACGCCGGCAAGTGGACGCTGGCCTCGGTCGACGTGGACAACAACAAGGCCATCGCCGACCAGTACAAGATCGAGTACATCCCGACGCTGGCCCCGGTGCGCAACTCCGAGGAGCTCAAGGACAGCCGGCAGATCGGCTACGACGGCGACCCGGCCGCGTTGGAGAAGTACATCAAGGACCAGCTGGCCAAGGGCTGATCCCGCCGTTCCGGCCCATGCCGTGGGCCGGAACACCGGCGGGGTGGCCGAGTGGTTCAGGCAGGGGTCTGCAAAACCCCGTACGCGGGTTCGATTCCCGCCTCCGCCTCCACCTTTCGCGACAGGAGAGCCGTTGTGTTCACCGAGGATCCACTGACCCCACGCTGTGCCGCCGTGCGTGACACCGGCGCGCATGCCTGCATCGGCGTCAGCCCGTTCAACGGCTACTACACCGCCGAGCGCATCGCCGCGCTTGCGGCCTGGGCCCGACGGACCTTCTCCGACTTCCACTTCTTCGTGCCGAACGAACCCGCCGCCTACACCTTGGAGGCCTTGGGCTACGAGCCCGCCCGGGCCCGGCACAAGGCCCGCCGGCAGGGCAATCTCGTGCTCAACCGCATCGGCCGGGCCTTGGCCGACATCGGCGTTCGCGACGCCGGCAGACGCGTCCTCGACTCCGCGCGATTACAGGACAACGCCGCGTACCACCGCATCCATGACGACGTGATCCGCCTTTTCCAGTCGGACAACGTCTTCCGGGATCAGACGATGGCCAGTTCCGAGTGGGTCCTGGCCAAGCGCCTCCCGGCCGGCCAGGAACCGACCGAGCGCCAGCGTCTGTTGGCCGTACGCTATTTCCTCGCCGAGCTCCCGCTGTTCCTCGACACCCCAGGCATTGTCGGCGTTTCCTCCTCCGTTTTCGTCTACCACCAGCGCGTCTCTTTCCTCGAACGGCTCTATCTCGGCTCACTCGCCCGCCGCCCCGTTCCCGCCCAGGGCTTTCTCGTACTGTCCGCCGAGGCCGTCGTCCCGGTCTGACCGTGAAAGGAGCTCCAGCCGTGGTTCCGCTGATCACCCGACAGGACCTGAAGGCCGCCATCGACGCCGGCGAGGTGACCGTCGTCGACACCATGCCGTTGGCCTACTACGAGAAGGAGCACATCGAGACCGCCGTGAACATCCCCGGCTTCCCCTACGAGGACGCCGCCGCGTTCACCCGCGCTTGCGCCCCCGACGTGCTGCCCGACCGCGACGCCACCATCGTCGTCTACTGCGCCAACGTGCCGTGCCGCAACAGCGAGCTCGTCGGCCTCGAACTGCTCAACCTGGGCTATTCCAGCGTGTTCAAGTACCGCGAGGGCATCGAGGACTGGGTGACCGCCGGCCTGCCGACGGAGAGCTCACACTAGCTCGGCAGTTCGCACCGGAACTCCTCGCCGCGACAACGGATCTCGACGTGATCACCGGTGCGGCGCAGCGACACCGACTCGGCGTTGTCGGGCTCGCCGGGATCGGAGCCCTTGGCCCAGGCGACGATGGCCCGGAGGCAGCCGGAGTGGGTGGCGACGACGAGGTGATCGGACTCGTCGTGGTCGATCACGGCAGTGAGGAAGCGGCGGACGACGGCGGCGGGGCTCTCGTGCCACAGCAAGGGAGTCGTGAGCCAGAAGCGCATGGCGTCACCGCGTTCGTGCGCCTGCCAAAAACGCCGGGCCTCGACGGCCCAACCGCGGTCCTCGGTCATGGCTCGCTGGCGGACCTGGGTGGGCTCGAACTCCATACCGTCGACCAAAACCTGGAGGTTGCGGAACGCGGCCAGCTCGACGCACCGGCCGTGTGGGCGGACGATCCGCTGTATGGCCAAAGCGGTCTCATAAGCACGGGCCGTGGGGGCATAACCGAAGGCGACGTGCGCGCCGTCGAGCTCGGCGGCGAAGGCGGTGGCCCAGGTCTCGGCCTGAGCCACGCCCCGAGGGGTCAGACCGGCGTCGCTGTCGTAGCTGGACGTCTCGCCGTGCCGTACCAAGTGGACAGTCATGGCCGCTCCGGATGGTAGACGCGGGAATGGGGTTCGCTCCCGTCGATGCCGAGCCGGTCCAACACCCGCCGCACCGAACCGGCCGGGTCGTCGACCCGGAAGTGCTCGACGGCCATGCCCACGGCCTGCGCGCCGCGCAGGTTGCTGGGTAGGTCATCGACGAACAAGCACCGGTCGGCGGGCTCGCCCACCAGCTGCAATGCCCACCGGAACACGGCGGGGTCGGGTTTGAGGACGCCGGATGTGGCGGCCTCGAGCAGCAGGTCGAAGCGGTCGAGCTCGGCAAGGCTGGTGGCCCAGTCGGCGCCGAACCAGTGCGCCATATCGTTTGTTAGCGCTACCACCCGCACTCGGCCGCCGATGCGGGCGAGCAGGGTGCGGATCTCGGCCCGCACGCCGAGGCGCGTCCGCATATAGCGGCCGATGTCGAGGTCAGGACGGCAACGGGCCACCGCGGCCCAGTAGTCACGCTCTTGCAGCCGTCCCTGCTCGACGCCGGCATACAGCGGGTCGTCGCCGAACGGCCCGGCCGGGAAGCCGGGCTCGTCCACCACCTCGAACAGCGTCGGCACGACCACGCCACCAAGGTCGAGCACAACGGTGGTCAGCTGCGGGCCCTCGCCCCGTGATCGAACGGCGGCGGCGCGTCGAATGACCCGGTTGCGGCCGGCCCGCCAGTCGTCGATCACGGTCACAGCACCGTGACTACGCCGGTGTTACCGTCAACACGGACCAGCTGGCCGGTTCGCAGCGTGCTGACGGCGCGCCCGGTGCCGACGACGGCCGGCAGCCCGTACTCCCGGCACACGATGGCGGTATGGCTCATGATGCCGCCGACATCGCTGACCGTGGCGGCGATGCGGGAGAACACCGGGGCCCACGCGGGGGACGTGGCCGGGCAGACGAGGATCTCGCCCTCACGGATCTCGGCCAGCTGGCTGACCGACTGCACGACCCGTACCGGCCCCTCGACGATGCCGGGCGAACCGGCCACACCGCGCAGCACACCGGGCTCATCGACGTCGTCGGTGAGCCAACCAGCCACGGTGTCGGTGTTGATGCCCCACAACATGACGGTCAACGGCTCGCTGACAGCGGTCGGCGGCGGGCCAAGGGCCGGCGGCGGCTGCCAGGCATCCAGGGCGGCGAAGATCTCCCGCCGACGGGCGATGATCGGCTCCCAATAGGCCCGCCCACGACCGGGCGCGCCGGTGCCCCACGACGCCACGGTGTCGAAGATCAGCTCGCTGACCTCGGTGCGGCGCAGGAAGAACAGGTCCTCGGCGTCGGCCACCACGCCCATCGACGCCAGCGACGACGCCAACTGCTTGGACTTGCCCCAGAACGCCGCCCACATCCAGTGCTCGATGTAGAGCACGTGCTCCTCGATGTACACGAACACCTTGCGCACCAAGGCCAACAGCTCGTCGAAGGCGGCGACGTCGTCCGGGTTGAGCAGGCTGCGGTAACCGTCGGCGACCTGGTCGCGCTCGGCCAGGATCCGCGCGGTCGGCCGGTCGATGTCCTCGCCGGCCTTGAGCCGCCGGACGTAGTCCCGGACCGCCCCGTACGGGATCTCCGGGTGGTCGTCCCAGGTGCCGAACCGGTGATCACCGCCGGGATGGCCCGGATCGGTGTTGATCTGGAACCACGGGTCGCGGGTGGCCTCCCACTCGTCGACCCACTTGCTGCCGGCCAACTGCCGCAAGGCTTCGGCGACGTCCTCGATCTCCAGCAGCTGGTCGCCGACGCCCAGTTCGACGGCGACCTTGGCCAGCCGCTTGAGCTCGTCGTCCGGGCGGTACAGCTCCACGTGCAGGCCGCCGACCATCCGGGACACCGACTGGTCGCCGATGCCGGGGAAAGCCCGTTGGCAGAACTGGAAGAACGTCAGGTAGGCGGCGTAGCCGATGTTCAGCATCTCGAAATGCCACTGGTACGTCTCGTACATCGTGCTCACCAGCAGCGAGAAGTCCCGCTCCCAGCGGAATCCGGCCGAATGCCCGAGGTGCCCGGTGACGGTGGCGAGCGGCTCACGGTCGGGCAGCGGCTCGAAGGACAGCGACCGGATGAGGTTCAGCCGGTCGAGCACCTTGTCCTTCCACTGCGCGTAGATCGCGTCCCAGTTCTCGTAGTAGTGGCCGGCCCGCTCGGCGAACGCGGCCGCCCGCTCGGCGATCTGCTCATCCGGGGCGGCCACCGGCGAGACGTACAGCCGCCCGTTGAGAATCCGTTGCTCCAGGCCGAAAGCCGGCGGCACGGCGAACACGCGGGTGTTCATCGCGCCCAGCGCCTGCCACCAGCACTCGCACTGGATCTCGTCGTACGGATACAGAACATAAGGGTGGTGCAGGGCGTCCTGGAACCAGAACTTGTTCTCGTCGGCCGCGCGGCGGTCGTCGCCGAACAGGTGGTACCAGTCGTACATGGACTCCCAGCCCTCGGCGCCGGGCGGGGGCCCGAGCTCGAAGGGGCTGGGGAACGAGGACGGCATGGTCGGTCTCCTCAGTCAGTTCCGGTCGGTCAGGGCCGACAGCACATGTCCCATGGCGCCGGTCGCGCTGGTGATGCGCGGCGCCGGCTTGCTGCTCCAGACGGTCTCGGGGCGGGCCTGCACGAGGTGCACTTCGCCGTCGGCGACCGCGAATTCGCCGTCCTGCGGCGTGCCGGCGTGCCGTTCGACGGTGCGGGCGATGTCCAGCAGCTGCCGGAGTTGCGTGTCGTCGAGGCTGGGCAGCGAGTGGTCGGCCTCATCGACCGGCACGGTCGCGAGACCGCGCCCGGTGACCGGGTTTCGGGTGGCCCGAGTGGGCTTCTGGACGATGTTCCGTTCGATGATCTCGCCGGTGATCTTGTCTAGCACGAAGCGGTCCGGCGTCGCGGTCGCGCTGACCAGCGGCTCCCCCAGCCCCCACACGGATTCCACGACCACCTTGGACCGGTCGCCGTTGACCGGGTTGAGGGTCATGAACACACCGGCCGCGTCGGCGTCGACCATCCGTTGCACGACAACGCCCATCACGTCGTCGACGTCGGCCCCGCCGCGGGCCCGGTAGCTGATCGCCCGGGCGGTGAACAGGCTGGCCCAGCACTGCCGGACGGCCGCCGAGACCTCGTCCACACCGAGCACCCACAGGTAGCTGTCGTGCTCGCCGGCGAAGCTGCGGTCGGCGGAGTCCTCGGCGGCGGAGCTGGACCGCACGGCCACCGCCGGCTCATCCTGGCCGAGCCGGGACGCCAACTGCTGATAGGCGGCACGGATGTCGGCGTCGCAGCTGTGGTCGGCAGTCTCGGCGATCACCAACGCCCGTACGGAATCGGAGACCGAGGACACCGCTTCGGGGTCAGGATCGGTGCCCAGGGCGGCGATCCGGCGGTCGATCTCCGCCACGAGCTTGTCGCCGACGGCCTGGCGATAGGCATGCGTCGTTACGACGAACGCCTCCGGCACCCGAAGTCCCAAGCAGTGCAAGGTGTCCAGGGATCGACCCTTGCCGCCGACCCGGTCGACACCGAGCTCGCCGTCGCCGATCCACGCGATGGTCGTCATGACAGGGTTTCCTTTCCCCGTACCGGATCGTGCTCGCTGACCAGCGCGACCACGGCAGCGTCCACAACGGACACACCGGCCGCCGCCGCGGCGGCTTCGTCGGTGGCGACCAGGACCGTCGAGTCCTCCCCGACCTCAAGCGTGTCAACGGCAACGAGGACCGCCCCGGTGGACAGGTCGCGGACCAGCAGGAACCGTCGGCCGGACAGCGCGGCCGCCTGCCGGTCGGCCCAGGCCCGGCCCACCACCCGGCCGAGGATCATCGCTCGGTCCCGGCCGGCAGGGCCACCGCGGCGTCACGGAACGCCACCGCCCGCCGGGTCTCCAACAGGCCGGCCGCATCCGCGCTCGGCCGCGGGTAGATCTGCACGGAGCGCAGCTCGCCGTACCGCTTCACCGCCGCGGCACCGGCGTCCAAAGCCTGTCGTACGGCCGCGAGCTGGCCCTGGATCGCGGCCACCAGGTAGCCGCTGGACACGCGGTCGACGGCGATGCACCGCACGTCCGCTGTCTTGATCATGGCCTCGATGCCCGCCGACAACGCGACGATGCCCCTGGTCTCGACCAGGCCGATCGCGCCGGCGTCGTTGCTGTCCCGCATGGTCCCTCCCCACCTAGCCCTTGAGTCAGTTGCCTTCGAGCAACGCGGTGTCGGCGGCCAGGGCCGCGACCGCGTCGCAGGGGTTGGCGAACACGATCGACCGGACCGAGCCGCCGGACAGCGCCTTGGCCGTCTCCTCGCCGATCTCGGTGGCCTCCTCGACGGTGGCCAGATCGCCGGACACGGCCACCGCGACCAGGCCGCCGCCCAGCCGCACCACGCCCTCGACGATGACGTTGGTCGACTTCACCATGGCGTCGACCGCGTCGAAGATCGGGACGAAGCCCTCGGTCTCGACGAACCCGACCGCTGTGTTGGCCATCAGCTGTGCTTCCCTTCAGTCACAACGGGCCACCGCATCACCGCGGCGCCCGTTCCCCACACCGGTCCGTACGCCAGCAGCTCGCCGGGGTCCTTGAGCACGCCCGCCCCGAGCAGGAAGGCCAACGCCCGGAACTGGCTGTCGGCGGCTGCCTCGCGGGCGAACGGCTCGCGCAGCCGCAACGCCTCGTCAGCGTCGCCACGGCCGAGCGCGTCCAGCATGCGCCGGTTCCATTTGTCCTGCTCAGGGGTGGAAATTCGGTCCTCGGACGGCTCGATCCACTGCTGGATGAGGCCGGCCGACAGCCCCGAAACAACCACCACCCCGACCCGGCGGCCGCTCGCCTCGGCGGCGGCCACGCCGGTCTCGCCGAGCGTCGCGATGTCGTCGACCTGGGCATAGAGATTGCACGAGACCAGGGCGAACCGAAACTGACGACCCGGATCGAGTAACGGTGTGACCGTTACTGTGCCGGTGTCGATCGGGAAACCGTCGTAGTGGGTGCGACGGGCCTGGAGCTCGCGGGCGGCGGTCAGGTCGGCCCAGCGCTCCGTCAGCTCCGTGTCGATCCGCAGGTCGTAGCCGACATGCCCGTAGTCGTAGGCGTACCAGTTCTCGTCCACGCGGTGGCCACGCGGATTCGGGTCCAACTGGAACTGGTGCCCGAGCACCGTGAACCACTGTGTGGACATCATCAGCACGGTGTCCACACCGGCCTCGCGGAACTCCTCGCCGACCTGCTCCACGGCGGTACGCAGGTCGGCCCAGGCCGGCGCGGGGTCCTTGGCCAGCAGGTGCGGCATGCCCGGCAGCAGCGCTGCCCCGACGACGGTCATGGCCGCCACTCGATCACCGCGTTGCCGGTGCCGATGATCGTCCCGTACCCCAGGACGTCACCGGTGGTCGAGGGCCAGTCCAGGGCCGACAGCAGCCAGGTCAGGCTGCCGGACTTGGTCTCCGCCTCGGAAGCCGCGATGTGCTCCGGGATCGCGGCCCGCAACGCCTTCGACGGCTGCGATCGCACAGTCTCCAGCAGCGCCATGTCGGCCCGGTACTGGTCGTTGTTGTACGCGTGCTCGCGGCTCATGTCCTCGGGCAGCTCCGTCTCACGGTCGAAGTGCAGGTGGGACAAGGAGTTCGAGGCCAACAGCACGGCACGCCGGCCGGTCTGCGCGATCGCCGCCCTGGTCGCCCGGCCCAGCGTCTCCATCTGGGTCAGCTCGGCCTCGGCGTAGAAGTACGGGTTGTTGTTGGCGCTGATCGACACCACCGGGATGTCCCAGCGCGGGTTGACCATGTGCAGGGCGCCGATGGTGGCGTAGTCGACCCGCACGCCCTCCTCGCGCATCGCCCGGCTGACCAGGCCGTGGTCGGCGAAGCTGGTCACCAGCGCCTCGGCCAGCTCGACGTCGGTGCGGAAGTCGTAGTGGTACCGGAAAAGGTGCGGGAAGATCGGCTCCACCGAGGTCCCGCGCGGATGCGGCACGCAGTTCACGTGGTGGCCGACCATGGTGATCCAGTGCGGCGCGTGCACCACGAGCACGTCCGGGTTCAGCTCGCGCACCCGGCGCCGGACCTCGTCGTAGGCCCAGCGCAGCACTTCCCAGCCGCCGGTGCTGCGCGGCTCGTTCTGCGGCGGGTTGTCGGCGTAGATCAGGTGCGGCGGGTGCGGCGACAGGTAGCCCGCGACGATGCCGCCGCCCGCTGGTTCCGGCGGGTCCTCGGCTCGCTTCGGCGCGAGGTGGAAGACGCGTGACATGGTCCGGAACGGTAGGTCCCGCGTTTGCCGAGGTCACGGGCTGCGTCCCGTGTCACCGGACACTCGTGTCGGCGGGTTCGGCGCGGCGGTCGTAGGGTGGTGGCATGGCAGAGTCCGGGGTCGTGCCCGTGGTCAAGGCGATACGGGTGCTGCGCGCGTTCACGCCGGCCGTCGCCGCGCTGTCGGTGCGGCAGATCGCTGCCCGTACCGGCATTCCGCGCAGCACCGCGCACGCGCTGTGCCAGACGCTCGTAACCGAGGGCATGCTCGAGACCTGTGAGGACGGCTATCAGCTCGGACCGCTCGTGCTGGAGCTGGGCGGCCAGGTTATCGAACGGACCGGGCTCGTGCGCGCGGCCGAGGGCCTGCTCGAACGGCTGCGGCGTGCGCCCGAGCAGGAGGTGCACCTGGGCCAGCTCACGCAGGGTTGGGTCGTGTACCTCAACCGCAACGGCAACGAGCGCAAGCTGCCCATGCACAACAGCGTCGGCCAGCGCGCGCCGGCGCACCTCACCGGCTGCGGCAAGGCGGCGCTGTCGTGGCTGCCGCACGAGGAAGTCGTCGCCCACGTGGAGCGTTGCTGCGCCGAGACTTCCGTGGCAATGCCCGATCTGGAGCGGTTGCGCGACGAGCTGGCCAAGGCCCGTCAGGACGGCTACGTCGTGTCGCAGTCGTTCCAGGCCAAGCGAATCTCGGTCGCCGCGGCCATACTCGACGCGTCAAGCCGCCCGGTCGGCGGCGTCTCGCTGGCCGGACCGGACGGCATGTTCTGCTCGGCGGTGATCGCGTCGTCCCGGGCCGCGGTGACCGAGGTCGCCGGCGTGATCAGCTCGCGGATCATCAACGGGTCGCGGCTGTGGGCGGTTCGTCCGGCCTGATCGCGACGGCCTGCATCTCGATCCGCAAGTGCGGATGCGGCAGCTGGTGCACGGCGACGGTCGTGCGGGTGGGGCCGTTCTCGTCGAAGTGGCGGGCGTAGACCTCGTTGTAGGCGGCGAAGTCGTTCATGTCCACGAGGTACGCGGTGATCTGCACGAGGTCGGTCAGGTCGGCCCCGACTTCGTGCAGATTATCCCGGATGTTAGCGATAACAGCCTCGGTCTGGACGGCAATGTCCAGCCGGGTCGCGCCGAGTTCGTCGGCCTCGGCCCCGGCGATGGTGTTGTCCGGACGGCGGCTGCTGGTGCCCGACACGAACACCAGCCCGCCGGCCACCTTCACGTGCGGGAACCGACCTCGCGGAGTCGCCTTGCCGGCGACGATCCGGGCCGTCACAGTTTCACGCACACATTCGTTGTCTCGCTGTAGAAGTGCAGCGAGTGCGCCCCGCCTTCACGGCCGATGCCGGAGAGCTTGTTGCCGCCGAAGGGCGAGCGGAGGTCGCGCAGGTACCAGGTGTTGAGCCAGGACATCCCCACGTTCATCGCGCCGGCCACCCGGTGCCCGCGTTCGAGATTGGTCGTCCACACCGCGGACGCCAGGCCGTAGTCGCTGTCGTTGGCCAGTTTCACGGCCTCTTCCTCGGTGTCGAAGGGCGCGATCGCCGCCACCGGGCCGAAAATCTCCTCGCGCATGATGCGAGAGCCGTTGTCCAGCCCGGTCCACAGCGCCGGCTGGATCCAGGATCCCTTGGCCAGGCCGGCGTCCAGGTCGGGAACACCGCCGCCGGCCACCAGTGTCGCGCCTTCCCTTTCCGCGATGTCGTAGTACGACAGCACCTTTTCCTTGTGCTGCTGAGAGATCAGCGGGCCGGTGGTGGTGGCGGGATCGTCGGGACGGCCGAACCGCAGGCTCCGAGCCCGCTCGGCCAAGCCCGCCACGACCTCGTCGAAGACGCCGCGCTGCACGTAGATTCGTTCCGTGCACAGGCAGATCTGGCCGGTGTTGGTGAACGTGGACCGGGCCAGGCCGTCGATTGCCTCACCCAGATCGGCGTCGTCGAACACGATCGCCGCGTTCTTGCCGCCCAGCTCGAACGACACCGGCCGGACGCGGTCGGCCACCGCGCGCATGATCGTCGCGCCGGTGCGGGACTCGCCGGTGAACGTCACCGCGTCGATGCCGGGGTGCCGGGTGAGGGACTCCCCCGCCGAGCCGGGCCCGAAGCCGTGCACCACGTTGTACACGCCGTCCGGGACACCGGCCGCGGCGATGATCTCGGCCAGCAGGGTCGCGGTCGCCGGCGTTTCCTCCGACGGCTTCACCACGACGGCGTTGCCGCTGGCCAGAGCCGGCGCGACCTTCCACGTCAACAGCAGCAGCGGCAGGTTCCAGGGCACGATCACCGCCACCACGCCGACCGGCTTGCGGATGGCGTAGTTCAGGGCCTTGTCGGTGAGGAAGGAGTCCAGCCCGGCCGCGGCCACGATGTCCGCCGCGGCCCGGAAGTTCGCCGCCGCACGGGTGATGTCCAGCTCCGCCGCCAGCGGCGCCGGCTTGCCGGTGTCCGCCACCTCGGCCGCGAGCAGGTCGTCGAACCGTTCGTCGATCAGATCGGCGATCCGCCGCAGCAGCCGCACTCTTTCCGCTGCCGGGCAACGACCCCAGACACCGTCGACGGCCCGACGGGCGGCCCGCACCGCGCTGTCCACGAGCTCGGCCGAGGCTTCGTGCACGGTCGCCACCAGCGAGCCGTCCACCGGGTTGATGTCGTCGAACGCCGCGCCGCCGTCCACGAACCGGCCGCCGACGAAGTTGCGCAGCTCGGTCATCGGACCAGGCGTCCGGCCACGGCGGCGATCCGGCCGCCCGCGTACCGGGCCGACGCCTTGGTGTCGTCGCTGATCGACGAGCCGGCCGACGCCGTGTGCGTGGGGCCATAGGGCGTGCCGGTGACGAACTGGATCGGGTCGGTGTAACCCGGCGTGACAAGGATGCCGCCGAAGTGGTGCACCGAGTTGTAGAGCGCCAGCAGCGTCGACTCGTGGCCGCCGTGCGTGGTGGAGGTGGACGTGAAGCCCGAGTACACCTTGTCCGCCAACAGACCCTGGGCCCACTGCGGGCCGAGCGTGTCGATGAACTGCTTGAGCTGCGCCGTCACGTTGCCGAACCGCGTCGGGCTGCCGAACACCACCGCGTCCGCCCACAGCACGTCCTCGGCCGTGGCGACCGGCTGGTCCTTGACCGTGTCGTGGTGCGCCTGCCAGCTCTCGTTGGACGCGATCGCCTCCGCCGGCGCCAGCTCGGCCACGCGGCGGACCCGCACCTGCGCACCCGCGTCCGCCGCCCCGGCCGCGTACTCCTGGGCCAGGCTGTGCACCGTCCCGGTCGCGCTGTAGTAGATGACGGCAACCTTCGCCATGGGGTCTCTCCTTCGGGGATCAAGCGGATCGGACCCGAGACTAGGGACCGGTCACCGCCCGGCGCCCGAGGTGCGTCCGGTGTGACCGGACACCAGTTCCCGACGAGCTCACCGTGCAGAACCGGGCGCTCACCTCCCGTGGTAAGCGTTTTCCACGACGGCCGAATTACCCACAGGCGCCCCGACTTTCGTCGGGACTCGCTGCCCTCGCGCGCCTTGAAAACCTTTGCCGCCACTGCGTTTCATTGCGGGGCCGAGAACCGCCGCGTGGAGCGGCCGTCCGGCACCGTCATGGAATGGAGTTGCAGTGCCGAGCAAGGAAGAGCTGAAGGCGGCCATTCACGCCGCCTTCGAGTCGGTGGTCGCCGACGGGACGAGCTACACCAAGGTGTACGCCTCCGAGATGAAGCAGAAGAACTACATCGTGTTCCGCACGACCACCGTCAGCAACTTCGCCGTCGGCTTCAAGCCGGGGCGGACCGAGCTGGTCATCGTGCCGCTCGACGAGAACAAGGGCGTGATCACCGCCGGCGCGCCGCTGACCGTCGACGACGCCAACCGCGCCTCGGTCAAGCGCCGCGACCTCCAGGGCCGCACCGTCATCAAGACCACCGACGGCCAGACGTTCAAGCTGTCCGTGCTGCCGTCCGTGCCGAAGCTGATGGCCGCCGCCTACCAGCTGCCGGTCGACCAGAAGGCCGAGTACGAGGCGTTCGTCGCCGTGCGGGACACCATCACCGCGTCCTGATCACGGCTCGGCGAAGGCCCCGGCGGACACCCCGCCGGGGCCTTCGCCGGCAAGGGCTCGGCGTTCCGCCGGCGCGAACTTCTCGATGGCGTACCGCAGCATGGTTCGCGGCATCGTCCGCTGATGCCGGACCAGCCACCGCACCTCGGCGTCGCGATCCCGGTTGCCGACCTCGCGCAGCATCCAGCCGACCGCCTTGTGGATCAGGTCGTGCCGGTCGTCCACCAGCTTGTCGGCGATCCGCAGCGTCCACTCCGGGTCGTCGCGGCGGATGAAGGCGAACGTCGCGATGATGGCGATTCGCCGCTCCCACAACGACTCCGAGCCGGCCAGCCGGTCGAGGACCGTCCGGTCGCGGTCCACCAGCCACTCCCCCAGCAGCTGGTACGCCGAGGAGTCCACCAGGTCCCAGTTGTTCACGAACGCCGTCTGCGTCAGGTAGAGATCGACGATCTCCTCGCGCAGCTCTGCTTCGGCGAATTTGAGCACCAGGATGAACAGCGCCGTCAGCCGCTCCTCGTGGGCACCGGTGGTCAGCAGCGTGCGGACCTCGTTGAGCGGCAACGCCTTGTAGCTACGGGCAACGCGGCGTTGGTCCGGTACGGAAACGCCGAGAAACCGGTCGCCCTCCCCGTACTCGCCCGGGCCGGTGCGGAAGAACCGCTGCTTGGCCGCGACGCTGTCCGGGTCGGCGACGGCGGCGAGCGCCTTCGACACATCGGCTGCGATCACAGGCCGAGACTACGGGTGTTTCAGCCTGCGCGATAATGGGGACAAAGGGGGCGAACAGCACGGGAGAGGAGCCGGCGATGGCGTCGATCTGGCAGCGGCTGACGGCGTTCCTGCGCAGCCCACAGGGCCGCAAGCTGACCGAGCAGGTCAAACGGGCGGCGCAGGACCCCAAGAACCAGCAGCGGGCGAAGGACGCGCTCAAGCGCCTGCGCAAGCGCTGATCACGGCGGCGAGAGCCGGTACACCGCCCCGGCCTGGTCGTCGGTGATGTAGACGGCGTGGTCGGGGCCGAGGACCGCGCCGACGGGACGGCCCCAGCGGGAGCCGTCGGTGGCCTGGAAGCCGCCGACCAGGGTCTGCTGTTTGCCCAGCTCGCCATTGGCCCACGGGAAGAACGACACCTCGGGCGCGCGCGGCGGCTGGGCGTTCCACGAGCCGTGCACACCGACCAGCGCGCCGTGCTCGTACTCGCCGGGCAGGCCGCCGTCGACGAACGACAGGCCCAGCGGCGCGGAGTGGCCGCCGAGGGTCTGCTCGATGCGCGGCAGCTTCGAGCAGTCGAGCAGGTGGCCGTCGGGATTCGTCTCCACGTCGGTGGTGAACGGGACGTTGGACGGGTTCTGCTCGCTCCCCTTCACGGCCGGCTCGATGTCGGCGTCCGGGTCGCAGTACGGCCAGCCGAGGTTGCGGCCGGCCGTGAGCTTGGCCAGCGGCTCGACGGGGTGATCACGGACGTAGTCCGGGATCACCTGGCCCTTGGACGAGCCCGAGGCGTCGCCGTAGGGCCGGTCGAACGGATACTCGATCTGGTCGCGGCCGTTGACGGCCGTCCACACCGAGCCGTCGGGGGCGATGGCCAGGCCGGTGCCGTTGCGGACGCCGACGGCGAACGGCTGCGCCGGGCCGCCGCCCGGCGGCACGCGCAGGATCGAGGCGCGCGGCGGGTTCGCCTTGAGATCGTCGACCGAGATGTTGCCGGTGGAGCCGACCGAGATGTACACCGAGCCGTCCGACCCGACGGCGACGCTCTTCAGCGCGTGGGCGTACTGCCCGCCCAACTCCGGGCTCTTGGCGTCCGGCAGGCCGGTGACGATCGGCCTCGGGTTCGTCGCTTTCCCGTCCGCATAAGCGAATTTGTCCACGCGGTCGCTCTGCGCGACGAACAGCGTCGAACCGACGAAGGCCAGGCCGTGTGGCTGGTTCATGCCCCGCAGCATCACGGCTTCCGTGGCCTTGCCCTGCCCGTCCGGCACGAGCCGCACAACCGTGCCGTTCTCCGGCACGGACACCAGCAGCGTGTTGTCCGGCGCCCACGCCGCCAGGCGCGCCGACGGGACCCGGGCGTACACCGACATCTTCCAGCCGCTCGGGATCAGGACCTGCCGGTCGACGTCGAACGGGGCCCCACCCATGCCCTGCGGCACCGTCAGCGACGTCGCGACCAGGCCGGTCTGCGTCGCCGCCTTGGGCGCCGGGCCGCTGCTCGTGCTGCCCGTGCAGGCCGCCACCAGCACGATGGTGGCCAGCGCGGCCACGTGTCGGATCGTCATGCCGGCCCTTCGACGACGGAGCTGGTCCGTGTCCCATTGTCCCGTGAAGGTCAACGAACGTCCCGTCTCGAAGGATTGACACGAACATCGGGTCTTTCATACCCTGCCCCCGGTTGTATACCGTTTCATACGGTGTTACATCCGATGTATTGGCCATCCTCCGCCGCAGGTGGCGCTCGACGACGGTGATCGCCCGATCGCCGTCACCGCTGCGTACGAGAAGGAAGCCATGCGAACAGGTTGGGGCAAGCGACTGCTCGCCTACGGGGCCGCGCTGGTGGTCGCGGCGGGGCTGGCGGCCGTGCCGTCGGCGGCGCACGCCGAGCTGCAGGACCCGCGACAGGACTTCCTGCGCGCCTCGCAGGCCGGGTTGTTCCTGCACTGGGGCGAGCGGACCGCGCCGGCGCACACCGATTGCGGCGCTTGGGAATCCGACGTCACCAAGGGCGGGTGGACCGCCGACTACTGGGTCAACGAGGCCAAGAAGCTGCACGCCCAGTACATCGTGCTGGCGACCTTCCACAGCCGGCTCGGCTACGCGCGGCCGTGGCCGTCCAAGATCCCCGGCAGCTGCCACACCTCCCGCGACTTCCTTGGCGAGCTGATCGCCGCCACCAAGAAGGCCGGGATGCGGACCATCCTGTACATGACCGACGACCCGCAGTGGAACACCGAGGGGCTGCCGTCCGGCAAGAGCTGGCTGGACTCCAAGGCGTTCTCCGGCTACGCCGGCCACAACGTCGACCTGACCACCCGTAACGGCTTCGGCGAGTTCGGCTACGACAACTTCCTCGAGGTCATGGACCGCTATCCGGACCTTGGCGGGTTCTGGATCGACAACGACAACGACTACTGGCTCAGCCACAACCTGTACGAGCAGATCCGGGCCAAGCGGCCGAACTACACGCTGAGCAACAACAACGAAGACACGCCGATCATGGACATGGTCAGCAACGAGCAGAAGACCGGCATGACGCCGGCCTACGACTATCCGCAGGCCGTGTGGACCGCCGCACCGCGGCTGGTCGAGGCCGACTACAAGCTGCCCGACACCGGGTCGTGGTGGTACACCGGCACCGATTCCACTGTGGACGCCGGGCTGAACGTCGGCCGCTACATCGCCAACGCCGGTTCGTCGATCAAGTCGTTGATGGACGAGACCGCCATGGTCAACGGCAAGTTCCCGAGCCATCAGGTGGACTACAACAACTTCCTCAGCGGCTACCTCGACCAGATCTGGGGTTCGGTCAACGGCACCGAGGGCGGCGGCTACCTCAACGGCGGCCTGCAACCCGGGTTCTGGAACGATGGTTCGCACGGTGTCACCACGATCAGCAAGACCAACCCCGACCTCCAGTTCATCCATGTGTTGACCAAGCCGTCCGGCAGCACCCTTCGCCTGCGGGACAACGGATATCAGGTCACCCGAGTGACCAATTTCCGCACCGGCGCCACGGTTGCGTTCACCCAGTCCAACGGCTCCTTGACGCTCACCGGCCTCTCCGGTTGGGACAAGTACGACACGGTGTTCCAGGTCGAAACCCATGGCCGGTCCGGCATCTACCCCGCCGGCTCCGTCACCGTCAGCGCTTCCGCCTCAGCCAGCGGCCATCCCGCTTCCGCCGCCGCCGATGGCAGCTACCTGACGTACTGGGACAACAAGAAGACCTTGCCCGTGTCGTTGACCTACGACCTCGGGTCGGCCAAGCACGTTCAGTACATCGGGCTCAACCAGCGCGAGGATTCCGTCAGCTACGCCCGATCCGCCACCGAGCAGTCCGCTCGTATCCGTGACTACAAGGTCTTCGTCTCGTCGAACGGCACCGATTGGGGCAGTGCCGTCGCCAGCGGCACCTTGCCCAGCCACCGTGGCGTCCAGTTCATCGACCTTCCGGCCAAGGACACCCGCTACGTCAAGCTCGAGGTCGACAGCACGTGGGCCGCTTCCAGCGATTCCACCCATTACAAGCTGTTGCGTATCGACGAGTCGTGGCTCGGCTCCGCTTACGTCGGCGGTCCCACCCCGCCTGCGGCCAACCGTTACGAGGCCGAGAGCGCCGCTTGCCAGGGCACCATCGACTCCAACCACACCGGCTTCTCCGGCACCGGCTTCTGCAACACCACCAACGCCACCGGTTCGTACGCCGAGTGGTCCGGCGTCCAGGGCCCCGGCACTCTCACCTTCCGCTACGCCAACGGCACTACGTCCAACCGCCCCGCCGACCTCACCGTCAACGGCACCGCCGCCGGTACCGTGGCCTTCGCCCCCACCGCTTCGTGGGACACGTGGGCCGACGCCGCCGTCACGGTGTCGCTCAATCCCGGCCCCAATACCGTCCGATTGACGTCGTCCAACACCGGCGGCACCCCCAACCTCGACTACCTGGAGGTTTCGCAGTAGTCGGCACTGATTCCGCCGGCGCCAGCACGGCACCGGCGGAATCACCCATTGCGAACAACACGCCATCTCACCCCATCCACCCCGCCATCATCAGCAAAAGCCTCCTTCTTGACCGTCCACCCATCAGGCGGCGAGCCTCCGTCAGCCGGCGAGCTCATGACGGTTGAATTGGAAAAATCAAGCGACCCACCGCACACAACACCCGAGAAGTTCGGAAAAGTATCGAACACTGAACCGCAAAATGAGGCGCCTTCCCGAAATGCCGCACCCTCAAAGCTGCCCACTAACCCGAAGTTGACACCATCAAACTCGGCTCGCAGCATGAAACCGGCGCTGTAGAATGTCACTCCGTACCAGAACTCCGCGTCCGCAAATACTGCCCCGCTCGCAAACTTTGCATGATCAAACGCGACAAATCCGCGTGCGCTCACGTGATGAAAGTGTGCAGGCGCCCGAAATTCAGCCTCAGCAAAGTTCGCGTCGCCCACAACGACAACACCCACAAAATTTGCGAGGCGGCCTATAAACACCGTGTTCTCGAAGTCGGCTGACTTTAGACGAGCATTGGTCAGATCGAAGTCGACAAGCTTCGCCTCGGAGAGGTCCACCTCAAGCTCTCCCCAAAAACGAGGGTTCGGCCTGAGATTCACACCAAAGATTCCTTCCTCGCCTCGAAGATGGTCGCCGAGAATTTTCTGAGCAGTCAGCCGCACCTGCCCATCCTCCGCATTGTGCATGCGCAGGTAGGCACACAGCACATTTACGACGGTCTGGCGCAGCTGCTCATGGTCGTTCGCCAACCGCTCGAGTGCATACAGCCCGCCCAGCCGCACCGCCGCTTTGTCCGATCCCAGCTGGTCCACCGCCCGCCCGTACAACTCGGTGATCCGTCGTTCGGTCGCATCCCGCTCGGTGGCCGTCTGGGCCGCGTAGCGATCCTCGGAGTCGCGCTCCACCGCACGCTGCCGCCGAACCCCCAGCCACAAGGCGAACAGCGCACCGCCGCCGCCGGCCACCGTGAGGCCGATCTTCACGACGTCCAACCGTGCCGTCGCATGCTCGGAGTCGGTGAGGTGCTCGAAGGTGTCCAGCCCCCACAGCAGCACCCAGACCAGACCGCCGGAGATCAACAGCACCACGGCGACCACGGCGGGCACCAACCATCGGGGCATCGGCGGCAGGTGACTGCGCGACGGCTCGACCATGCCCAGAAGGTCGCCGAAGGTGCTCGAGGCGCTACATCGCAGGTAACCGTTGCGAAACCGGGTGGGTACGCAATACGGTGGCCGACAGACTAGAACACGTTCCAGTTTTGGGCGGCGGGCTAGGAGCGGCTGATGGCGAAGCAGGCGGCGCGGCGGGACGAGGCCGACTACGTGGTGGTGGGCTCCGGCAGCTCGGGGGCGGCCATCGCGGGCCGGCTGGCCGAGTCGGGGGCCAGCGTGATCGTGCTGGAAGCGGGCAAGAGCGACGAGCAGCTGCTGGTCAAGAAGCCGGGGCTGGTCGGCCCGATGCACGCGGTGCCGCAGCTGAAGCGGCTGGTGGACTGGGGCTACTACTCGGTGCCGCAGAAACACGTTCTCGATCGCCGGATGCCGGTGCCGCGGGGCAAGGTGGTGGGCGGCAGCAGCTCGATCAACGGCATGGTCTATGTCCGAGGCAACCGGGCGAACTTCGACGACTGGGCGGCCGAAGGCAACACGGGCTGGGACGCGGACAGCGTGAACGCGGCCTACAAACGCATGGAGGACTTCGAGGACGGCGAGACGGCGTTCCGAGGAGCGGGCGGCCCGATCCACATCACCCGGAGCACCACGCCGCAAGAGGCGTCGCTCCAGTTCGTGCAGGCCACGGCGGACGCGCTGGGCTGCCCGATCCTGGACGACTACAACGCGGAGTCGCAAGAAGGCGTCAGCCGCATGCAGCAGAACGCCGATCACGGCCTGCGCTACAGCGCCTCCCGCGGCTACCTGCACCACCTCGCGCCCCCGACGCTGGAACTCCAGTCGCGGGTGCTGGCCAGGAAGGTGATCATCGAGAACGGCCGCGCGACGGCGGTCGAGGTCACCGACGCCGACGGCACGCGGCGTATCGTCCGCGCGGGCAAGGAGGTCATCCTGGCCGCCGGCTTCATCGGGTCGGCCCAGCTGCTGATGCTCTCCGGCGTCGGCCACGCCGACCACCTGCGGGAACACGGCATCCCGGTGCTCGCCGACCTCCCGGTCGGCGACAACCTGCACGACCACATGTTCCACGCCCTGACCTTCAACGTCACCACCAGCCGCAACCGCGGCACCGGCTCGTACTACGCGCGCGGCATGGTCGAGGAGATGCTGCGCCCGGGCAGGACCTTCCTGGCCAACACGGTCTTCGAGGCGGTGGCCTTCCTCAAGACCTCCCAGGCCGACGGCATCCCCGACCTGCAACTCCAGGTCCTGCCCTGGGCCTACGTCTCGCCCAACCAGGACGCGCCGATCCGGCACGACGTCGACAAGCGCCCGGCCCTGACCGTGCTGACCACGCTGATCTACCCGCGCAGCCGCGGCACGCTGCGGCTGGCCTCGGCCGACCCGACCGAGACACCGCTGATCGACTTCCAGTACCTGGCCGACTCGGCCGATCTCGACGTGCTGGCCGAGGGCAGCGAGATGGTCCGGGAGATCATGGCCTCGGCGGCGTTCAACGGCGCGGTCAAGGAGGAGATCCACCCCGGCATCAAGCTCAAGGGTCAGGAGTTGCGGGACGCGATCCTCAATCGCGCGACCTCGGTCTACCACGGCGTCGGCACGTGCCGGATGGGCGTGGATGAACTCGCGGTCGTGAGCCCGGACCTCAAGGTGCGGGGCATCGACGGGTTGCGGGTGTGCGACGCCTCGATCATGCCGTCGATCACCGGCGGCAACACCAACGCGCCCTGCATCATGATCGGCGAGATGGGCGCGCGACTCGTACTCGGGAGCGGATCATGACCCTGACCCCGGTCCAGCTCACCCGCCCCGCGTCCGTCACCGACGCCTTCCTCCAGCAGCTCATCGCCCGCGTGCCGGGCGGCAGTCCCTGGCGGCTCACCGAGGTCTACACCGGCGAACTGCTGGTCGAACTGCCGCAGTCCACGCCGGACGACATCGAGCAGGCGTTCGCGAAATCCCGTGCGGCGCAACGACAGTGGGCGCTAACATCGATCAAGGACCGGCTTGCGGTGTTCAAGCGGGCGCACACGCTCTTCGTCGACAACGCCCGCACGGTCACCGACCTCATCCAGGTGGAGAGCGGCAAGAACCGGCTGATGGCCATCGAGGAAACGTGCGACCCGCCGATGGTCATGAGCCACTACCTCAAGCGCGCGGCCAAGTTGCTGGCGCCGACCAAGCGCGGCGGCCCGGTGCCGATGCTGACCTCGTCGACCGAGATCCGCCAGCCCAAGGGTGTCGTCGGCATCATCGCGCCGTGGAACTTCCCCTTCGCCACCGGCATTTCCGACGCGATCCCGGCACTGATGGCCGGCAACGGCGTGGTGCTCAAGCCGGACAACAAGACGGCGCTCTCGCCGCTGTACGGCATCCAGCTGCTGGAAGAAGCCGGCCTGCCGGAAGGCCTGTTCCAGGTGGTCTGCGGCGAGGGGCCGGACGTCGGCCCGACCCTCATCGACAACGCCGACTACGTCATGTTCACGGGATCGACGGCCACCGGCAAGGTGATCGGCGAGCGGGCCGGCCGCAACCTGATCGGCTGCTGCCTCGAGCTCGGCGGCAAGAACCCGATGATCGTGCTGGCCGACGCCGACCTGGACGCGGCCGTGCAGGGAGCGATCTTCGGCGCCTTCGGCAACACCGGCCAGATCTGCATGCACATCGAGCGCATCTACCTGCCGGAGTCCCGCTACGACGAGTTCAAGACCGCCTACGTGGCCAAGGCGCAAAGCCTGGACGTCCGCGCCGCCTACGAGTTCGGCCCGGAGATGGGCTCGCTGGTCTCCGTGGAGCACATGAAGCGGGTCATGTCCCATGTGGACGATGCCGTGGCCAAGGGCGCGACCGTGCTGTGCGGCGGCAAGCCTCGCCCCGATCTCGGTCCGGCTTTCTTCGAGCCGACGATCCTCGAAGGCGTCACCAAGGACATGCTCTGCGGGGTCACGGAGACCTTCGGACCCGTGGTCGCGCTGCACAAGTACCGCACGGTCGATGAGGCCGTCGCGTTGGCCAACGACACCGACTACGGCCTCAACGCCTCGGTCTGGGGCAGCGACATCACCGCCGCCCGGGCGGTCGCCGCCCGCATCGAGTCCGGCAACGTCAACATCAACGACATCCTGGCCACCGCCTACGCGGCCAAGGGCACACCGTCCGGCGGGTTCAAGAAGTCCGGTGTCGGGGCCCGGCACGGCGATCAGGGCCTGCTCAAGTACACCGACGTGCAGAACATGGCTGTGCTGAAGAAGCAGGTCATGGGCCCACGGCCCGGCCAGGACCCGGACAAGTACGTGACGAGCATGCTGTCCGGGCTGAAGATGATGCGGCGGTTCAGGATTCGCTAGGCAGGGTGGCCAGGCCGTCCGTCATGATGGCCGAGAACCCGTCCTTCGGCAGGGTCCGGTACAGGTCGAGGCCCCGCGACCAGGCCGCGCGGGCCTGCTCGACGTCGCCGAGATCCCGCCGGCACTCCCCGACGAACGCCAGGTAGGACGCGGCCAGCGAGATGTTGCCGATCCGGGTCGCGGTGTCGACCACCCACTCGTACCGCGTCAGCGCGCCAGCCAGATCGCCGCGCTCGCGGTCGAGCCAGGCGAGATGGCCGACGGCATTGGCCTCCTCGCTGACCAGTTCGTGCTCGCGGGCGACGGCCACCGAGCGCGCCAGGTCGGCCGCTGCCTCGTCCATCGCACCGAGGCGACCACGGCAGTGCGCCAGCGCAGTGGACACGCGGCAGAAGAACAGCGGATGCTCGTCGGGATCGGCCAACGCCAGGGCCTTCAGGTTGTGCTCGACTGACTTCTTGTCGTCGCCCAGGTACTCCCAGGCGCCGGCCAGCACGTGCTGGGTGTGCGCGATCTCGACGGTGTCGCCGAGCCGTTCGGCCGTGGCCAACGCCTCGTCCAGCACCTCCACCGCGGACGCCGGCGTGCCGCCGAGGATGGCGTCGCTGGCGAACAGCCGGCGGGTCTTGAGCGCCGCCAGGTCGTCGCCGGCCCGGTCGGCCACGACGATGGCTCGCCGGCCGAGGTCGAGCCATTCGGCGCACCGGCCACGGCGCACGCGGAAATCGGTGGACTTGAGCAGCAGGTCGACCAGCGGCTGGCACCAGTCGTGGTCGGCCGCCAGCTCGGCGGCGGCCAGCAGGCAGTCGTGCTCGGCGTCGAACCAGGCCACCGCTTCGTCCAATGTGGACGGTTCGGCCGGCTCGACGCCGGACGTCAAGGGCTCCAGCGCTGTCAGCGTGGCGGTTGGCCGCATCGCCAGGTCGGCTCGCCACACGCTCAGCCGGTAGAAGTCGAAGACCCGGAGCAAGGCCGTCGACAGGTTCGGGGACGACAGTTCCCGCGCGTGCAACCGAACCAGGTCGTGCATACGGTACCGATGATGGGGCGTGCGGGCGATCAGGCTGGCGTTCTCCAACTGGCGCAACAGGTTTCGTACCGCCGGGATCTTGACGCCGGCCAGCGCCGCCGCGGCGGCCACGCTGATGTCCGGGCCGGGCGCGGAGCCGAGCAGGGTGAACAGCTCGACCGCATCCGGCGGCAGCGAGCGCAGGCTGGACGAGAACACCGCCCGCAGGCTCAGGTCGATCTCGCCGGAATCCAGACCGTCCAATCGGGACGCTTGGTCGCGCAGCTCGTCGGCCAGCTCGGACAACGGCAGATCCGGCTGCGTGACGGCTCTCGCGGCCACGATCCCCAACGCCAGCGGCAATCCGGCGCAATGCTCGACCAGGTCGTCAAGGGCGGGCTCCGACAGCCGCGGGGAATCCAGCTGCCGCACAAAGAGATCCCGGGCTTCGGCGTCATCCAGCACGTCCACGAGAACCGGCCGCGCCCCGTGCGAGGTGACGAGCCCGGCGAGCCGGTTCCGGCTGGTGACCAGCGCGGAGCCGCCGCCGGGCAGCAGCGGCGCGACCTGTGCGGTGTCGCCGGCGTTGTCCAGCACCACCAACAGCCGACGGCCGGCGGTCGTGCTGCGGTAGAGCGCGGCCCGCGACTGGCGGTCGGCCGGGATCACCGCGCTGTCCACGCCGAGCCCCTGGAGGAAGCCGAGCAGGGCGGCGTCGGGCGACATCGGCTCGCCCGGACCGAATCCGTGCAGGTCGACGTACAGCTGGCCGTCGGGAAAGTGCTCGAGGTTGCGGCCGGCCCACTGCAACGCCAGCCACGTCTTGCCGACCCCGCCGATCCCGGACAGGACCCGCGTGCCGCCGGCCCTCAGCTCGTCCAACTGGGCCAGCAGGTCGGCCCGGCCGACGAAGGACGGCGCCGCGGTCGGCAGCTGGCGTGGCACCGCGACCGCGGCGGCGATGTCCGCCTCGCCGGTGAGTATCTGCTGGTAGATGGCCTGCAACTGGGGGCTCGGGTCCACGCCGAGCTCGGTGGCCAGCCGGGTGCGGATACGGCCGTGCTCGGCGATCGCCTTGGCCTGCCGGCCGGCCCGGTACAGGGCCAGCATGGTCTGCCCGCTCAGCCGCTCGTCCAGCGGATACACCGCGAGCAGCTCTTCCAACTGCGGCAGGATCTGGCTGTGCCGGCGGCGGCGCAGCTCGATGTCGTTGAGGTCGAGCCGGGCCGTGAACCGGAGACGCGCGAACTCCTCACGCAGCAGCACCGCCCACTCCGAGTCGACGCCGGGCAGCGCCTCCTCGGCCGACAGCTCCAGCGCCCGGCGGAGCAACACTGCCGCCGCCTGGTCGTCCCGGGCGTCGGCTGCCGCGTCGATCAGGTCCCGGAACTCGTTGGCGTCAACCGATTCCGGGGCGATGTCGACGAAGTAGCCGCCGCGCTCCGCGACCACCGGCACCCCGACCGACCGCAGCCGGGAGAAGTAGCTGTGCAGCGTGCCGCGGGCCAGGCGCGGCGGCCGCTCGCCCCAGACCCGGTCGACCAGCGCGTCGGCCGGCACGCTCCGGCCCGCGTCCACCACCAGCGCCGCCAGCACGTGCCGCTGGCGGGCGTGGCCGACGTCAACCTCGTCGTCGCCGTCGAACGCGCGCACTCCCCCGAACACCGTGAAGCGCAAGGACACGTTCTCTCCCGGATGGTTGTCGCAGCGCACCCATCCTGCCACACCGCTGCCCGAAGGGGCCGCCCGAAAACGCAATTCGTTGAACCGGCGCGGCTCTCGGTGGCACGCTCGCATTTGCCGCCGGACCTCGGAGGGACAATGCGCCGCTTGCTCGTCCTCACGGCCGTGCTGACCACCGCGCTCGGCGTGGTCACGCCCGCGGCCGCCGACTCGGTGATCACCGTGCCCGGGTTGCGGGAGCCGGTGCAGCTGATCGACGACCGGTGGGGCGTGCCGCACCTGTTCGCCCGGAACACCGCGGATCTGTTCCTGGCCCAGGGTTTCAACGTCGCCAAGGACCGGCTGTTCCAGATCGATCTGGCTCGGCGACGCGGACTCGGCCTGCTGTCCGAGGTGCTCGGTCCGTCCTATGTGGACCAGGACACGGCGGCGCGACTGTTCCTGTACCGAGGCGACATGACCGCCGAGTGGAACAGCTACGGCCCCGACGCTCGGCTGGCCGCGACCCAGTTCACCGCCGGTATCAACGCCTATGTCGACTGGTTGGCCCAGCATCCGACGGAAATGCCGGCAGAATTCCGGAAACTGGGCTATACGCCGTCGCACTGGAGTCCTGAGGACATCGTACGGATCCGCAGCAACGGCCTGATCGGCAACGCCGCGAGCGAGGTCGCCCGGTCGCAGGTGGCGTGCGCCGGTGGGGCGCAAGCGGATCGTCTGCGTGTGCCGTTGGAGCCGGCCCACGAGGAGACGGTGCCGGCCGGCTTCGACCCGTGCTCGCTGCCAGCCGACGTGCTGCGCACCTACCAGCTGGCCACGCAGCCGGTCGCGTTCACCGGCACCAGCGTGCAGGCGCTGACGGCCGAGACCCCCGACTTCACCGAGGGCAGCAACAACTGGGCGATCTCGCCCAGCCGGACCGCGACCGGCCGGCCGATCCTGGCCAACGACCCGCACCGGGCCTACGGCGAGCCGTCGCTGCGCTACCTCGTGCAGCTGTCCGCGCCCGGGCTGGACGCGATCGGGGCCGGCGAGCCGTCGCAGCCGGGGATCTCGTTGGGGCACACCGACTCCATCGCGTTCGGGCTGACCGTGTTCCCGACCGACCAGGAGGACCTGTACGTCTACCAGCTGGACCCGAACGACCCGACCCGGTACCGCTACGGCGACGGCTGGGAGCGGATGACCCAGGTGACCGAGCGGATCCCGGTTGCCGGCGGCCAGACTCGAACCGTGACCGAGCAGTACACCCGGCACGGCCCGGTGATCAAGGTCGATGCCGTTCACCACACCGCCTATGCCATCCGCACGGTCTGGTCGCAGCCCGGGACCGCGCCGTACCTGCAAAGCCTGAAGCTGTTGCGCACAAAGAATTTCACTCAGTTCACCGAGGCCATGCGGGGCTGGGGCACGCCGTCGGAGAACCAGGCCTACGCCGACACGCGGGGCAACATCGGCTGGGCTCCCGGCGGGTTGACACCCAAGCGCATCGGGTACGACGGGCTGTTCCCCGTGCCCGGCGACGGCCGCTACGAGTGGTCTGGTTTCTTCACCGGCGACGACCTGCCCCGCTCGCTCAATCCGGCCAGTGGCTTGGTTGTTACCGCTAACCAGATGAACCTGCCGCCCGGCTACCAGGACAAGGGCCTCGGCTACGAGTGGGGCGACGCGGTCCGCTACCAGCGCATCACCGACGTGCTCTCGGCCAACGCCAAGTCGACCGTCGCCGACTCGACGCTGTTACAGACCGACCAGACTTCCCTGTACGCGCAACGAATCGTCGCGTTGCTGCACGACCTTGCCGTGCCAGAGATGATCAAGCAGTGGGACGGCGTCGTCGGCGTCGACTCCGCGCCGGCCGCGCTCTACGAGGTCTGGCGCAAGCGCTACCTCGGGCCCGCACTCCTCCGGGCCGCGGTGCCCGCCGCCGCGAGTCTCATTGTTCGCCCTAACAACTCGGCGTTGGTCGACGCCTTGGAGCATCCCGACACCTGGCTCGGCGGCGCCGCCAACCGCGATCAGCTGCTGACCAGCTCGCTCGCCGAGGCATACGCCGCCACCAGCGCGTTGCTCGGCGCCGATCCGTCCAAGTGGAAGTGGGGCGATCTCCAGTTCACCCTCTTCCAACATCCCCTGGCTCCCCTGCTCAGCGCCGAGGACCGGGCCCGGTTCAACGTCGGCCCCATCCGCCACGGCGGCGACGAGACCACCGTCAACGCCTCCGGCTTCCAGGCCACCAACTTCCAGCAGACCGGCGGGCCGACCGTGCGGATGGTCTTCGACGTCGGCAACTGGGACGCGTCCCGTGCCGTCAACTCTCCCGGCCAGTCCGGCGATCCCGACAGCCCGCACTATCGCGACCTGGCCCCGCTCTGGGCCGCCGGGACCACGTTCCCGCTGCTGTACAGCCGGGCGGCGGTGGAACTGAACGCTCAGGACCGGTTCCTGCTGGTCCCTGGTCGCTAGGCCACCGAATCGTTGCCGGAGGCGCTGCGTGAGCAGGGAGGTCACCTGGCCAGCCTGCCGCAAGCGCACATCACGCGTCGGGCGGAAACACCATGCAGGAGCTGGTGGCGTAGGCCAACAATCGGTCGTCCTTGTCCCGTACTTCGGCTCGGGCCAAGGCGGTTCGGCGGCCGCGGTTGAGCACGATGCCGATCGCGCGGACCGGACCGACGTCCGCGGTGATCGGGCGCAGGTAGCGCACGGTCAGATTCAGTGTGGTGTAGGAGGTTCCGGCCGGCACGGTGGTGTGGATGGCGCTGCCGGCGGCGCTGTCCAACAGCGTGGCGGCGAAACCACCGTGCACGGCGCCGATCGGGTTGTACAGGTGCTCGCCGACATCGGCCACGAACACCACGCGTCCCGGCTCGACCTCGGCCAGCCGGAAGCCGTAGGTGGCCGCGACCGGCATCCGCCCGTCCTCGCCGGCGGCGAGTAGGTGCCGGGTGAAGGCAAGGCCGTCCATGCCCCGCCCGAGCTTGTCGAGCTCGGCCGGGTCATGCCAGCTGTAGGTGCGTTGTCCCACGGTCATCCTTCGAGGTCGAACAGCATGCAGGAGCTGGTTCCGTGCACCAGCAGGCGGTCGTCGCCGTCGCGAAGCTCCACAGTGGCCAGTCCGGTGCGGCGGCCGCGGCTGATCGCGGTGCCGATGGCGTGGATCGGGCCAGCAGTGTCCAAAGTGATCGGTCGCAGGTAGTGCAGCGACAGGTCCATGCTGACGTAGCCGACGCCGGCCGGGAGCAGGGTGTGGATCGCACTGCCGGCGGTGCCGTCCATCAGCGTCGCGGCGAAGCCGCCGTGCACGGTGCCGATCGGGTTGAACACGTGCTCGCCGATCTCGCCGACGAACACCACCCGTCCCTGCTCCACCTCGGTGATGCGGAACGGAAGCGTGCTGGCCATGGGAATCCTGGCCTCCTCGCCGGCCACCATGAGGTGGCGCAGGAAGTCCAGGCCCGACATGGTGCGGGCGAGCGCCGCCAGCTCCGCCGGATCGGCCCACGAGTGCGTACGGGTCCGGCTCATGCCGACCCACCCAACGCGGCCATCGCCGCGGCCCGTCCAGTGTCGACGACGACGCGCAGGATCTCGGCCCGTCGCTCGGTTCGGCCCACGGAAGGGCTGCCGAGCGGTGGGCGGATGGACACCACGGCGGGATCCGAGAGCAACCGCTCCTCCTCGGCACGGAGTTCGGCACGGCGCAGCCACGGGTCGACGGCGCCGGGGGCGTAGCGGGCGAACCAGCGGGACAGCAACAGTCGCTCGCCGCGGGACGGGGCCAGTGAGGGTTCGTCGAGGCGGCGCGTGCGGAGGGCGACGATGTGGGTGGCCCCCTGGTCCAGGGCGGTGCGCACGGGAACGCCCTCGCTGACGCCGGAGTCGATCAGCGGCCGGCCGTCGATGGTGATGGGCTCGCCGGCCAGGAACGGCATGGCGGTGGACGCCCGCAACGCGGCCTGGAGGCCGGCCGCGTCGTGGATCCGGTCGTGCAGGTCGACCGGCCGGCCGGTACGGGCGTCGGTGGCCATGGGGTGGAACTCGACGGGGTTGTCCAGCACGTCCTGGAAACCCATTGGCATGATCGACGTGTAGACGGTGTGCACCAGGTAGTGCGTGTCGACGATCGGCCGACCGCGCAGCGCCCGGCGAGGGTTGATCGTGGTGCCCATGATCTCCGGGTCCCACCAGGCGTGCTGGGTCTTCTCGGCCAGCCCGCACAGCAGCCAGGCGGCGTTGAGCGAGCCGGCCGAACTGCCGTAGACGGCGTCGAAGGCCGGCAGCAGGCCCAGCTGCTCGATGGCGATGGTCATGCCGCTCGAGTACGCGCCGCGAGAGCTGCCGCCCTCGATCAACAACACCAGACGCGCGTCATCGCGACGGGCGCCCGGGACACTTCCCTGCCGCTTGCGTTCGTGCAGCAGCTCGACAACGGTGGCGGTCACCCTGCCTTTATACCGTATCGTTGTTCCGTAACGTCGATACGAGACGCGGCTAACACCGTTACGTAACGTGTTATGATCACGGGATGCCCCGCGTCAAGCAGCGCACCGAAGACCTCCGCGAACGCGGCCTTGCCGGCGCGCTCGCCGTGCTCGACGAAGAGGGCGTCGCCGGGCTGACCACGCGGGCGGTCGCCGGCCGGGCCAACGCCTCGCTGCCGGCGATCTACGAGGTCTTCGGCGACAAGGCCGGCATCGTGCGGGAGGTCTTCTTCCACGGCTTCCACCTGCTGGCCGAGGAACTCGCCGCACTGCCGGAGGCTCCAGATCCGCTGGCCGGCGTCCGGCAGCTGGCCGAGGCGTTCCGCCGGTTCATCGTCGGCAACCCGGTGCTGGCCGAGATCATGTTCGCGCGACCGTTCGCCGACTTCGACCCCACCGCCGAGGAGACGAAAGCCGGCGTGCGGGTGCGCAAGGTCTTCACCCGGCGCATCCGCGAGGCCGTCGAGGCGGGCGTGCTGACCGGCGACCCCACCGATATCGCGCTGGTGCTGTTCGTCTACGCCGAGGGCATGGCCAAGGCCGAGAACGCACACCGGCTCGGCGGCACCAGACACTCCATCGACCGCCGCTGGCGGCTCGGCCTCAACGCCCTGCTGGACGGCTTCAGCGGCGCTTCGCGTAGCGCGACGGACTGACCCCGAGCATGCGCTTGAAGTGCCGAGTCAGGTGCGACTGGTCGTAAAAACCGACCTCGGACGCGACTGTGCCGGCCGGCATGCCCGACAGCAGCAGCTGCCGGGCCATCTCCACCCGCCGGCCGGTGAGGTAGAGGTGCGGCGGGATGGCGAACCGCCGGGTGAACGCGCGGACCAGGTGCGCGGGATGCGTGTGCAGCAGCCCGGCCGCCTCGTCCAGGGTGAGGCCGGAGGTCAGTCTGGCGTCGAGCAGGTCGTGCAGGTCGTCGGCGACGCCGCGACGCGGCGGGGCGACGTCGACCGCGGGCCGATGGAACTGCGTGGACAGTCGATCCACGATCAACGCCAGCCGGCTCTGGGCCTCGAAGGACTCGCCTGTTAGCGCCAACACTCCATGCAGGCGACTGATTCTGTCCCACAACAGCGGATCGGACAGGTTGGGTCGGTCGGTTGCCGGGCCGATCAACGTCGCGTCCAGCGCGTCCTCGGTCAGGTAGACGACCCGCTTGCGGAAACCCTGCGGCGCGGCGGTCCGGCCGTCGTGCGGCACGTGCGGCGGCAGCAGCAGGACCTGGGAGCGCAGGGTGTCGTGGTCATGACGGTCCAGGTCGAACCGCAGCAGGCCGTCGTCGAGGATCAGCAGTGTCCACACGGTGTGCGTGTGCAGCGGGTAGGCGTGCTGGGTGAAGTGGGCGTGGAACACCTCGGTGATGCCGGGCACGTCCGGGCGCCACGCCCGAACCTCGGATTCACCGACCATGTCAGGAACGTACAAGACCGCGACCGGGATCGGCAGCACGATGACTGCCATGTCCGCTCAATCACGTTCCGGGCCGTACCTGTACCTGCTCATCACCATGGTCCTGTTCGGCTCGGCGTTCACCGGGTCCAAGGTCGTCGTCGGCGAGGTGCCGCACGAGGTGGCGGCCTTGCTGCGCTTCGGCGGCGCCGCCGTGTTCCTCGTGCTGCTGCTCGGCCTGAGCCGTGACGGCGCGCGGTTTCGCTGGCGCGATCTGCTCGTCGTCGGCGGCTCCGGCCTGATCGGCGTCTTCGCCTACAACTTTTTCTTCTTCTGGGGCCTGACCTTGTCGCCGGCCGTCGACGGCAGCCTCATCGTGCCGGTGTTCAGTCCCGTCCTGACGACCGTCGCACTACTGGCGTCAGGCCGGGAAACGGCGTCAGCACTGAGGATCACGGGTCTGATCACCGCCGTGGCCGGTGCGGTGGTGTTCTTCGTCGGTATCAGCATCGGCGGCTTCTCCGGCGAGCGCATCGGTGGCGATCTGCTCTACGTGCTGGCTGCCGCGTGCTGGGCCGCGTACAGCATCATCTCCAAGAAGGTGTTGCACGGCATGGCTCCGCTGCGGGCCACCACCTACGCAACCGGCGCCGGCGCGCTGGCCCTCGCGGTGGCCGCCGTCCCGTCACTGTCCACAACGGACTGGGCCGGTGTGCGACCGTCCACTTGGGCCATTGTCGTGTTCCTGGCCATCGGGCCGACCGCGATCGCCTATCTGTTCTACTTCCGCGCGTTGCGGTCGGTCGGCCCGGTTACCGCTACCATCAGCATGTTCACCGTGCCGGTGTTCGGCACCGTGTCGTCGGTGGTGTTCCTCGGCGAGTCCTTCACCGCGCTCCAGGCCGTCGGCGCGCTCATCACGATCGCCGGCGCCCTGCTGGCCGTCCTTCAGGGCAGCGGAAAGGCCCGACAGTCCACAGAGGACTCCGACGGCAACGGGCTGGCGCCGGCCGGCGAGAGGGCGTCCAGCACGAGCACGACGTAACGCCGCCAGCCGTCCTCGACGTAGCTCAGACTGGTCAACATCATCAAAAGCCGGTGCACGTCGTTCGGCGTGACATCGGCCCGGACGAGACCGGCCGCCTGAGCCCGGCCGGTCAGCTCGCCCAGCGCGACGCGCAGCGGGGCCGCCCCGTCGCAGCTGACGACGCAGAAGTTGGTGGCCGCCGTGGCGAGGTTGCGGTCACGGGCGGTGAGCGCGAGGGTCGCCTCGACCAGGCCGACGAGGCCGCGCAGGGGGTTCTCGTCAGCCTCGGCGCGCTCGATGGCCGCGCGGAGGTCCTCCGTGACGTTGAGGTTGACGACCGCCTGGAGCAGGTCGTCCTTGGAGGAAATGCCGGTAGAGCGTCCGGATGCCCACGCCGGCCCGGCGGGCCACCTCCTCGAGCGGGGCGTCCGGGCCGAGGTCGGCGAACACGTCCCGGGTGGCGCTCAGGATGCGCTCGCTGTTGCGCACGGCGTCGGCGCGGGCGGTCCGCTCGGGGGTCACACGGTGATTCTAGCAACCGACAGGCGACTGTCACTTGTGCTAGGTTCGGACGAAGTGACATTCGACTGCCACTTGGAGGGCACCGTGACACTCGCACTCATCGGCACCGGCAACATCGGCAGCACCGTGGCCCGACTGGCCGTCGACACCGGCATCGACGTCGTGCTCAGCAACTCCCGCGGGCCGGAGACGCTGGCCGACCTGGTCGCCGAGCTCGGCCCCCGGGCCCGCGCCGCCACCGCCGCCGAGGCGGCCGCGGCCGGCGACATCGTGGTCGTCACCATCCCGCTGCACGCCTACACGCAGCTGCCGGTGGCCGAGCTGGCCGGGAAGACCGTGATCGACACCCTGAACTACTACCCGCAGCGGGACGGGAACATCCCCGAGCTCGACTCCGGCGAGCTGACCACCAGCGGACTGCTGCAACGGCACCTGGTCGGGGCCCACGTGGTCAAGGGCTTCAACAACATCTTCTTCAAGGCGCTGGCCACGCTGGGCCGGCCGGCCGGCGCGCCCGACCGCAGTGCGCTGCCGATCGCCGGGGACGACGCGGCGGCGAAGGCTGCTGTGGTGGAGCTGCTGGACCGGCTCGGTTACGACGCGGTTGACGTCGGCGGGCTGGCCGACAGCTGGCGCAGCGAGAACGGGAAGCCGGCCTACGCCTTGGCTTACACCCCGGAGGCGCCGGCCGGACTGTCCCAAGAGGACGCCATGCGGTGGCTCGTCGAGTCGGCGCCGGCGCCGGCTTCGGCCGACCGGATTCGGGAGCTCCTCGCCAAGGCGTGACCGGTCACTCGGTACGCAGTGCGGCCAACCGGGTGGCGGCGCGCAGGAAAGGCAGACTGCACGCCGTCACCAGGAGCACCAGGGCGACCGCGACCGCCGCGAAGATGCCGATCGTCGGCCAGTCGATACGCAATGCCTGCCCGGTAAGGCGAATGACCAGACCAGCGATGGCAATGCCGACGCCGACCGCGACGACGACGCCGAGCACGACAGGAACGGCGGTCTGCCACAGCAGCGAACGCGCCAGCACGGAACGGGGAACGCCGGCCGCGGCGAGCATGGCCAGCGGGCGGCGGCGTTCGCGGACCTGCTCAAGCGTGAGCACGAGCATGCTGATACCGGCCAGGAACAATGTGAAGACGGAGCCGGTGAGCAGCGCGGCGCGGACGGTGGCGAAGCTGCTCTGCCCGGCGTTGACCACATCACTGGTGCTGTAGGAGACAAAAGCCTGCCAGGTCAACGGGGCAACGGCGGTGGCGATCCGGTCGGTGGCGTCGGGCACGGCGGGATCGGTGTCCACCCACGTCTCGGTGTGACGTTCCAGAGGCAGGCCGGTGGCCAGTGCCGGAGTGAGCACGACACCGTCCACAATGTACGGACCGGCGCCGCGAGCGACGGGCTGAGTCACGGTGGGCAAGCTGGGAACGGTAAAGGAGCCCAAGGTCTGCGACGCGCCGACGCCGTAGCCGGCGGCGGCCAGCCGCCAGGTGTCGCCGGGCCGTGGGGCGGACTGGGCGGCGGAGCCGGCCAGGAAACCTTGCCCGTCAACGCAATGGTCGACATGCAGCACGAGAGTGATGGTGGCGCAAGGGGCCACGGTGACGTCGTAGGTCAAGGAGCCGGCGAACGCGGCGATGCTGGCGACGGGATAGACATGCTTCGCGGCAGGCACTGCGGCCAGCGCATCGGACACGCGAGAAGCGCTGGCCGCAGTGGAATAGACGGTCACCCAGTTGTCGGAGGAATCCGGGGTCGTGTACTGGATCGCCGTCGACAGCAGCATGAGCTGCATGGCGATGGCGGAAGCCAGGACGACGGCAACGCCGCTGACGACCCGAGCCGGAGTGCCGCTGTCGAGCTGGAGGCGGCGGATGGCCAGCTGCCACGACGGAGCGCCACCGTGAATGCGGTCGACCGAACGTTCCAGCAGCCACGGCACAATCGCCGGCACCCCGATGAGCAGTGCTGAGGCCCCGATGGTGACCTGGGCGATGAGCCAACCGTCGGCGGGCATGGACCGGGCGGCCAGCAGCAGGGCGATGCCGCCGACGATCAGGGCGAGACGCCACCAGGCGCGGCGGCGCACGGGCTTGCCGCCGCGGACGACGCCGAGGGGCTCGATGATCACCCGGCGCAGGGCGAACAGCACGGTGCCGACCGTGAGCACGGGCACCAACAGCACGACCAGCACGGTGAGCGGCACCGACGGCACCACGTCGGAGGTGAAGAAGCTCCAGCCCAGCAGCTCGAACCGGGGCGCGAGCTGCCGGAGCCCGAGGAAGACGAGCGTGCCGAGCAGCAGTCCGAACGCGGCGGCGACCAGCGATTCGGCGGCGGCGATCCGCCGGACCTGACGGTCGCCGGCGCCGACCAGACGCAGCGCGGCCAGCCGGCGATCCCGCTGCGCCCCGGCGATTCGGCTGCTCACCGAGACGAAGATGAAGATCGGGATGAGCAGGGCGACGCTGCTGATCACGGTGACGATCAGCAGGGTCGGATCGCCGAGGCCGGAAGCCCCGGGCCGGCCGAAGGAATACGCAGTGACCACAGTGGACAGACCGGGTCCGCCCGCGACGGGCAGCGGACCGGTGCCGGCATAGAACACCAGATCGGCGGGGCCGCGCAGGCCGGCGTCGCCGATCTCACCGACGACCCGCTGCGGAAACCGTTGTCGCAGCTCGGGATTCTCGGCGATCAACCGCGCAAGGGCCGGGGACAGCACGATTTCGGCAGGGCCGGGCAGGGCGGCGAGGCCGGGCGGCACGGGCGAGTGGGGCCCGGTGCCGTGGAGGTAAGACCCGTCGATGGATAGGGTCTTAAACGACGTGGAGGACTGAAGGACCTGGGTCGGACTGACGCCGCTGATCACGGTGGAGTTGGCCGCGCGGGCGGCCAGTCGGCCGTTCACGCCGGTGGTGATGGTGCCGACCGAGGCGAACAGCAGCAGCACCGTGGCGGCAAGACCGATGCCGACGGTGCCCAAGGCCAGACGAGCCCACGATGTCCGCCCGCCGCCGACGGCCAGCCGCAGGCCGAGCGCGAAGTCGCGCAGCCAGCTGTCCCGCGCGACCGGCCGCGACACCGTGGACGTCACAGCATCGACCCGACTTCTCGGGTTCGGCCGTCGCGGACGATGACCTCCCGGTCCGAATACGCGGCGACGCGCGGCTCATGGGTGACGAGCACGACCGCGGCCCCGGTGTCCTTGGCCGCGGAGACGAGCAGCGTCATCACCCGCTCGCCGTTGAGGGAGTCGAGCGCGCCGGTCGGCTCGTCGGCGAAGACCACGCGTGGCCCGGAAACCAGCGCCCGGGCAACGGCGACGCGCTGCCCCTGCCCACCGGACACGTCGCCGGGGCGCTTCGCGGCGACGTCGGCTACCTCCAGCCGTTCCAACCACTCGCGCGCGGCCTCGTCGGCGGCGCGCCGGGCGACGCCGGCCAACCGCAGCGGCAGCGTCACGTTCTCCAGGCACGACAGTTCCGGCACCAGCTGCCCGAACTGAAACACGAAGCCGAAATCGGTACGCCGCAGCGCACTGCGTTCCATGTCGGACATGGCCCCGATGTCCGTGCCGGCGTAGTGCACGGCCCCGGCGTCCGGCGCGATGATGCCGGCCAGGCAGTGCAGCAGCGTGGACTTGCCGGAACCCGACGGGCCCATCACCGCGACCACCTCCCCCGCGTGGACCGCGAGGTTGGCCCGGTCGAGCGCGGGCGTCGGCCCGAACGCCTTGACCAGATCGGTGCCGCGCAGCAGCGCCTCGCCTCGGCGATCGCCGGCCAGCGTGCCGTCCGGGGACGGTGTGGTCACGCTCATGACTCCCCTGCCTGCCGTCTTGAGCAACTCTCGCACGCCCGCCGACCGGGCGCTCGCCACTATACACCACGTCTATAACTTGAGTGTATAGCCGATATGCGCAGGTCAGCCCAGGTGGACGAGGCGAGGCCACAGTTGTTGCCAGCTCCACTCCCGGCCACTGCACACCACGATCGGGGCATGCTGGGCCTGGTTGCCGACGTCCGCGCCGAGCTCGACCGTGCCGACGGTGGTGCACTGCGCGAAGCCCGGGGTCAGCACATCGGGGGTGATGCCGACGGCGACGGCCGTGGTCGCGGAGTCCGGCGGCAGCCACTTGGCGAGCTCGTTGTGACCGCTGTAGACGTCGAGCAAGCCCCAGTGCGCGAGCGCGCCGGCCTCGCCGTAGTCCTGGGCCAGCAGCACCGTGTTCTCACCGGCCGGCACGGCGGCGGCGACCTGGCTGGCCAGCTCCGGCCAGCCCATGCTGTCCCGCACCTCGACATTGGCCAGCGGAATCGGGGTGTTGGCCACCACGGATGCCGGCAGCACCGGCAACGTGAGCAGCACCGACAGCCCCAGGTTGACCAGCAGCGCGGCGG
Source organism: Kutzneria chonburiensis (assembly GCF_028622115.1). Taxonomy (NCBI): domain Bacteria; kingdom Bacillati; phylum Actinomycetota; class Actinomycetes; order Pseudonocardiales; family Pseudonocardiaceae; genus Kutzneria; species Kutzneria chonburiensis. The sequence goes on along the minus strand of NZ_CP097263.1, from coordinate 1,566,943 downwards.
CGATCACGCGACGGCGACGAAGGCTCACCATCCACCGGTCGACCAACACGGCACCGGCCGCGAGCAGCACGAAGAGCAGCGGCGCGGAGTAGTCCATGCGACCGCCGCTCACGAACACCAACGCCAACGCCACCAGGAAGGCCACGCCCATCGCACGGACCGGACGCCATTCCGGGCGGCGGAGCAGTCCGACCAAGCCGGCCAGCCAGACCGGGGCCAGCGGCAGACCGACGAGAACCAGCTGGCCGGGCAGCATGAACAGCCGGTTCCGGCCACTGTTGCCGTCCGCGCCCAGCGCCGTGGCCATCTTGAGCTGGGGCCAGTCGTGCGTGACCTGGTACAGGATGTTCGGCGCGCCGATGACCAGCGCGATCGCCGCGCCGGCCCACAGCCAGCGGTTCACCAGCACGCGGCGCGGACCGACGGTCGCAAGGCCGACCAGCAGGCCCAGGCACAGCAGCGCGATCAGGTACTTGTTGTAGAGGCTCAGACCGACGGCCACGCCGGTCCACAGCCACCACTTGTCGTTGCGCAGCGCCTTGAGCGCGAACAGCGCCACGACCTCCCAGGCCACCAGGTCGAAACTCGACGTTAGCAACGTGTGACCGACCAGCAGGACGTAGCACGAGCCGGCCGTGCCCAGGGCGGCGATGAGCTGCGCCCGGGCGCGGCCGCCGAACTCCGCGGCGATCATCGCGGTGAGCACCACGGCCGCCGCCGCGCACAGCGCCGCCGGCACCCGGATGCCGACCGCCGTGTCGCCGAACAGATGCGTCGCCAGGCCGGCCAGCCAGGGTGTCAGCGGTGGTTGGTCCACGTATCCGAGGGCCGGATGTTCGCTCAGCATCCGGAAGTAGAGCTCGTCCCGGTAGTAGCCGTAGCGCGAGGCCAGGGCGAGCAGCATCACCACCACCGCGACCGCCACCGCGCCGATCTCCGGCCACGCGATCCTCGGTCGGGCGACAACCCGGACATCCAGTGTCATCTGTGCCATACATCGGACTATACACTGCGTGTATACACCGTGCGTATAGCAGGATAACCGCAGGTCACAGCAGCCAGCGGGCGGCAGCGCGCAGGGCGACCTCGACCGGCGGCAGGTCCGGGTACCAGGCCCGCTCCCACTCCAGCGAGACCCATCCCGACCATTCCCGGAGCACGGCGGCGCACTCAGCGAGCGGCACTTCCCCGTCACCGGGCGGCAGCGGTGTCGGATCGGCCGCGCGGGCATCCTTGAGCTGGAAGTAGCCGAGGTACTCGCCGAGCACCTCGCGGGTACGGGTCGGCGACTCGCCATGCCGCCACGGATGCACCGCGTCCCACAGCACCGCGACGTCGGCCGGCTCGAACGGTTCGACGATGCGCCGCGCGGCCTCGCCGGTCGGGTGCGAATCGTGGGTCTCGACCAGCAGCCGCACCCCGGCCGCCCGCAGGTCGTCGAGCACCGCGGCGATCCGCTCGTGCGGCCGGCCGTCACCGCCGGGGAACACCCGGATCGCCGGGGCGCCGAGCTCGTACGCGAGGTCGATCAAGGCCCGGAGCTCGGCGATCACGGGCGCGTCCGGCCCCGGCGCACACACCTTGGCGTAGCCGGCCAGGCACGCGATTGCCAGCCCGGCGTCGAGCACGACCGCCGAGGTCATGCCGAGGTGGACCTCCTCGTCGGGGTGAACGCGGATCTCCAGCCCCTCGCAGCCGTGCGCGAGGGCGATCCGCGCGGCTTCGGCCAGCGGCACGCCGGGCAGGCCCAGCGTGCTCACCGCGAACCGCCACGCCATCAGGTGCCGTTGATCAGTCGAACGGCCAGGTCCGGGCTGAACTGACCGGCGGGCACCGTGGGCGCGACGCCGCATTTGCCGTCGGACACGCCCGGTGTCTTGATCCACAGCAGCATGTCGGCGCCGCCGCCGGTTCGAGGTGTCGGGCCGAGCTTGCGCCCGGCCGGGTTGCACCACTCGCCGTTGGAGCCGTTGCCGTTGCGGCTGGTGTCGATCACGAACCCGGCGGTGTATCCGAGGGAGGCGTTGATCGAGTTGGCGTAGGTGATCGACGAGCTGGTGGTGGACAAGTTCGACACCGCCGATATCGGCGTCGTCGCCGAACCAGCGGGCGATCGGCTGGCCGGCGATGGCCGACTGGATGGCGCTCGCGCGGGAGTCGCCCGGGTTGTCCCGGACCCACACCGCCGGGGCGGAGTCCGGATTGACGTAGAAGCCGGTCGTGGCGGCGTGCGCCGGGACGGCGCACGCCAGCAACAGCAGTACTGCCGGGACGGTCCACCTCATTGTGGACCTCCTTTCAAGCGTCGGCGAAGGCGGTGATCCAGGCCAGCGCGGAGTTCCAGTTGATCGCCACCTCGTTGGTGGAGTACGAGTCGATCTCGTCGAGATAGCACTTGGCCGGCGCGCAGCCCGGCAGGTTCTGCTGCGCCACCGGATCGTCGAGGCCGGAGTTTGGACCGCCGGCCAGCGAGCCGGGCGGCGGGGTGGGCAGCGCGGGATTCAGCTCGTGGGCGAAGATCCGGTTGTGCTGGTTGTGGCTGGCCCGTTCGCCGTAGCCGGTGATGTACGACTGGTTCACCGCGTTGCGGCCCAACAGGTAGTCCATCGACTCCAGCACCGCGTCGCGGTAGCCGGGGCGGCCGGTGAGGTCGTAAGCGGTGGCGATGATCAGGGCGTTGTTGGCCGTGGCACTGTTGGAACCCCACACGTACCGGCCGTCCGAGGGCCGGTACGGGTTGGGATATCCCTGGGACCGCACATTCGCCACGTACTCGTCGGCCACCTTGAGGATCCGGGCCCGTGCCTTGAACACCCGGTCCGGTGGGAACCGCCACGGGAGCCGGACGATGGTCAGATCGGTCAGCGCTGCGGTGTCACGCCACGAGAACCCGTCCGGGGTGATCTCGGCCGTGAGGTGGCTCAGGTACGTGCGATCCCCTGTCGTGGCATACAACTCCGCTGCCGCCCAGGAGAACTCGTCGCTCACGTCGGTGTCGGCGTACGCGCCACCGCCCACGCTGTCGTCGGCCGGCGCGTAGATCGCGGGATGGGCCAACGCCGCCTGCCACGCCGTCTTGGCCGCCGTCAGGCACCGCTGCGCGAAAGCCTTGTCCCACTTGGCCCATACCCGTGCGCACTGGGCCCCCACGGCCGCGAGGTTCAACGTCGCCGCCGTCGACGGCGCGTGCAGGTAGCGCGGCTGCGGGTCGTCCTGCGGCATGGTCGGCAGCGGCGTCCAGGCCAGGTCGTGAATCTTGTGGTGCACCATGCCGGCCAACTCCTGCCCGGCCGGAACCTGCATGCGCAGCAGGAATTCCATCTCCCACCGGGACTCGTCGAGGACGTCCGGGACGCCGTTGTGGTTCTCCGGAACGGACAGCAGCCCGTCGCCCGAGCGCTGCCGCTCCTGCATGTCCATCAGCTGCCAGGCCGCCAGTGCGCCGTTGACGACGTACTTGCCCTGGTCACCGGCGTCGTACCAGCCGAACGAGACGTCGAGACTGTAGTCGCAGGTGCCGGGCAGGCACGGCACGCTGGTGTCGCCCTTGTTCGGGGCAACGCCGATGTGCCCGGCCGGGCGCGCGTAGGCCGGTCCGGCGTACCGCGCGTCGATCGGGATGCCGCTTTGGTTGAGGTAGAAGTATTCCAGCGCATCGCGGCGCAGTGAGTCGTAGAGGTTTTCGGCTATGTCGAAGGGTTCGCTGACCGCCGCGCCGACCGCCAGGGTGTAGCCGCGCCCGCTGCGCCGGAAGGTGGAGAAGTCGGCGATGTGCACGTGATCGCCGGACATGGCGTCGTCGCCCTGCACCCGCGTGCGGCCCCCGTCAACGACTTTGCCGGTGTTGTCGCGCAGCTGCCAGCGCAGCGGTCGGGTCGCCGGATCCACAATGGACGCTTGCTTGGGCCCGGACGGGAGGTAGCCGAGCTGGTTCACCCGCACCGGCGAGCCGTAGTCGTGCCCACCGCCCGGTGGGATCAGGCCACCGGTCAGAGAGACGTCGTCCAGGCAGAAGGTGTAAGCGCCGCCGTTCGCGCCCAGCTGGAAGCCCAGTTGGCCGCTGAGGGTGGCGGTCGTGGCGGTGCCGGTGAGGGTGAAGGACTTCGGCGTGCTGGTGACTGCGGCGGTCTTGGTGAACATGGTCGTGTTCGGCGGCACGGCCAGCGCCAGGCCGGCGCGGATCGTCACGTTCGCCGTGGCGGAGGCCGTGAACCGCAGCGTGTACGGCTGGCCGGCCTCGAGCGGGATGTCGTTCTGGCCGATCATCGAGTCCCACGGATGGGCCGTGCCCGCCGGGACGTCGGCGCACAGCCGGCCGGTGTCCACTCGGGACGGTGTGCTGCCGCTGCTCCACCATGGCGACTTGCCGGCGGCGAATGAGCCGTTGAGCACGCGTTCATAGCCGTCGGCATGGGCCGGCGGCGCGAGGCCGACAACCAGGGCGGCGGTCATGACCAGCAGGACTCTTCTCACGAGTGGGTCACCACCAAGGGATCGAGGGCGATTCGGGTGTGCCGGCCGTCCCGCCAGTGCACGAGAACCAGCTCGTCGTCGGGGACTTCGACGAGCGGCGGCGACGGCGGCGTATCGGCCGTGAGCACGGCCAGCGCGACGAACAGGGCGGTGCCTTCGACATCCGCGCCGAGCCGGGGCGTCGTGGCCCACCGGGTGAACGCCGTGCCGTGCGGCGCTCGGGCCATGTCGGCGGACTCCCAGCCGTGGAGGGGAAACAGCAACGATGTCAGGTCCTCCGCCGCCGCCCAGCCGGTCAGCTCGACCCGGCTGCCGCAGGGTGCGGCGATCACGCGATGCACGCGCAGCTCCCACGGCCCGCGGGCCAGCGTGAAGCTTTCCACCCGCAGGCCCGGCCGCATCGGCGATCCCGACACGAACACGGGCCGATGCCAGGAAGCAGCCCAGTCCGGCCCGCTGTCCAGCGGGTGGATACGCCGCCGCACGCTGCCGATCCCGTCCACGATGACGTTGAGGTGGTTGTCGGCGATGTTGCCGCGCGCGGTCGGCCCGGTCCGGGTGGAGTAGGCCAGCCGGCCGTAGTGGGGATCGTCGCCGGCCGCCGACTCGCCCTCCTCCGGGCGCACGTGATCGCTGCCATGGTTGTGCAGCCGGACGATGCCGTCGGCCACAGTGGACTGAAGCAGCAGGCCCGGCGTCGGCATCGCCACAACGTGGTCGGCCTCCTCAACCGGTGCCGGCAGTTCCATATCAGTCCACAATGGATGATCTGGCCCGGCGAGCAGGCACACGAAGGCCTTTGCTGCCCAGTACGGCGACCCCGGACCGGAGTAGTGTTGCGCGGTCGGCGGATGCGCACCGTGCCAGCCGACGGACAACAACCCCGTCGCGTCGACCGCGCCGTGGTCGAGGAAGTACCGCAGCGTGCCGCTGAGCAGCCGACGGGAAACCCCTGGGGCCAACGGCGTTTCGCCGGTGACCGCCCCGAGGCCGACGGCCGCCGTGGCGGCGAACCGGTAGGTCAGCGACCGCCCGAAGTGCAGCGGCGCGCCGTCGCCGCCGAACATCAGCGACAGGTCGGCCAGATGTCGCCGCAGCCTTTCGCCATCCGCTTTGCCGGCCAAGTACCCGTCAAGCACCGGGTAGAGGTGCAGCGCCCAGCCGTTGTAGTAGTCGAAGGCCCGGCCGTCACCGTCCGAGTACCAGCCATCGCCCTGGTACCACGTGTCCAGCAGCTCGAGCGCACGCCAACGGGCATGGGCGGTCTCGGCGTCGCCGCGGCCGACGGAGTCCAGGAAACCGGCCACGGTGAACGGGAACAGGTACCAGTTGTTGGGCGACGGCACGTGCCTGAGCGCACCGCGCAGCCAGTACTCGACGCGGTCCTGCGTCGGCTCGTCGAGGCGGTCCCACAGCCACGGCCGGGTCAGCCGCAGGCCGAGCGCCACCGAGGCGGACTCCACCATGGGTTGGCCGGCGACGTCATGGTCAAGAATCACCGGCCACGACTCGGCGTCGTCGCGGCCGGGCGTGCGGGTGCCGGCGCCGATGCCCTCGGCGTAGCGCTCCAGCCAGCCGTGCGGGTCGTCGCCGCCCGCGCCCGCGATGCGGAACGCCGCAGCGAGGAAAGTCCTGGCGTAGCCTTCGAGCCCGTCCGAGCGCACTCCGTTGGACGAGGGCGGACCCGGCAGGTCGAGCAGCGCTCCGTGGGGGCTCGCCCACCGCCACGCCGCCTCGACGAGGCCGTCGGCGACCGCCTCCCAGTGCCGGCGGGTATAGCCGGTGTGGGGGCTGAGCTCGCGGTCCGCGGTCATGCGCTGCGCCCCATCGACTCCGGCGGCACCGGATGCGCGAAACCCCGGCCCGCCGCCCACCGCGCCACTTCGGCGACCGCGGCCGTGGCCAGGCGACGCCACTCGGTGCCCTGCGAGCCGGCGAGGTGCGGTGTGATCAGCACATTGTCGTGCTCCCACAACGGATGGCCGGCCGGCAGCACCTCCGGCTCGGTGACGTCGAGCACCGCACGCACGCGGCCGGCGGCGGTGGCCTCGGCCAACGCGTCCTGATCGACGATCGCGCCGCGAGCGGTGTTGATCAGCATGGCGTCCGGGCGCATCGACGCGATCAGGTCCCGGCTCACCAGCCCACGGGTGGCCGGCAACAGCGGAGTGTGCACACTGACGATGTCGCTGCACGCGAACAGGTCGGTCAGACCAACCGCTTCGGCGCCGAGGTGGGTGGCCTCGGCCGCGCTGACGTACGGATCGTGCAGCAGGATCCGGAAACTGTGCTGCCGCAACAGTTCGATCACCCGGCGACCGATCATCGACGCGGACAGAATGCCGACCGTGCGGTCGTAGTTGCCGACGTTCGCCGGCACCGTGAGCCAGTCCTCCACCTGCCTCGCGGCCCGGTACTCGCGGGCCCGTTCCAGAACCTTCTTGCCGCTCAGCAGGATCATCGCGACCGTGTACTCGGCGACCGGCAGCGCATTGGCCCCGGCCGCCGAGGAGACCTCGATACCCCGCGCCCAGCATTCGTCGGTGACGTGCCCGCGCACGGAGCCGCCGGTGTGCACCACCGCGCGCAGCCGTGGCGCCGTGGCCAACACGGCGGCGTCCAACGGCGGGCAGCCCCAGCCGGTGACCAGCACTTCGGTGTTCCGCAACACGGCACGAGCCCGCGCCGAGCCGAGGTCGTCCAGGGCCGGTCCAGGGACCAGCTCACACACCCGGCGGAGGGCGGCCAGCGCGGGTTCGTCGAGCACGGCGGCGGCAGCGGCCGGAGCCATGGCGAGAGCGGTTCGGGGTCGACGCACGACCCGAGTATGTGCGGATGAACGCTTTACGGTCAATCATACCCGATAATTCGATCAAACGCTCACAGTCGAGGCGCGGATCTTCAGTTCGGGCAGCACGGCCACCCGCCGGGGCCGGCCCCGGTCGGCCAGCCGAGCCAGCAGCAGCTCGGCCGCCGCCCGCCCGACCTCGGCCTTGGGCGGCGCGACGGCGGTCAGAGCGGTGCTGCCCATCGGCGCGACGACGTCGTCATAGGCCACCACCGAGCAGTTCGCCGGCACCCGGATCCCGGCCGCCTCGAGCTGCTGACACAGCATCAACGCGTCGACATCGCTGTGCATGATCGCGGCCGTCGCCGCCACCGACCGGATCAGCTCGACCACCGGCGGCGAGATGTCCGGCACGGTCGGATCGGCGCACGCGTCCGGGGCGCTGAGCGTGATCGCCCAGTCCTCGATCTCCGGCCGGGCCGCGCAGATCTCGACGAAAGCCGACCGCAGCGTGCGGGCGGTCGGGCTGTCGTCCCGGGCCGCCAGCACCAGGCGACGGTGGCCGAGCCCGACCAGGTGGTCGACCGCCATGTGCATGCCGTACCAGTGATCGGTGCAGGCCGAATCGGTCTCGTGCAGCACACTGCCGGGGCGAGGCTGGCGTTCCATCAACACGACCGGGACGTCCAGCCCGGCGAGCCACCGGTAGTCGGCCTCCTCGTCGGCCAACGTCCGCCAGCGCGGCGCAATCAGCAGGCCGCGCACCCCGTCGGCGACGATCCGCTCCGCGATCGGCCGCTCGGCCCCGGCGACCCGCGGCGCGATGTGCAGCACGGCCCGCATGCCGGCCGCCTCCAGCGCGGCGCGGGCACCGTTGACCGCCTCGTCCAGGTACGCGTGCCGCTCGGGGATCACCAAGGCCACCGCGTTGTCCTTGGGGCGCAGTGGCGGCGGCGCGTGCAGCGACCGGACCACGCCGTGGCCGCGCGCGAGCTTGCCGTCCACGGCCAGCTGCTCCACGTCGCGGCGCACCGTCACGATGGAAACGTCCAGCTCAGCGGCCAGATCGGTGACCCGAGCCTGCCCACGGCCGTCGACCGCGGCCAGTATCCGCCGCCGCCGCTCCTCGCCCGGTTCCCGCATGATCGCCCTTCTGATCGTTTGATCGTTCGGGGCAGCATAGCGTTTCTGGCCCTCCAGCGGAGCCGGCGGCCCTGCTAGCTTCCCGAGCATGATCACCAGGACGTTAGTGGCGCTCGCCTGCGTGCTGTCGACCTTGGTCGGCGCACCGGCCTACGCCTCCCCCTGCACTACGCCCTCGATCGACGGCTACACCCAGTGGCTGGCCTCCGGCGAGGGCACGACCGTGCCGGCGACCGGCAGTCTGCTCGTACGCCAGGGCCACGGCTACGCGGCCAAGGTGGCCTTCCTCAACGCCGAGTGGCATGTGGCCGTGCTGTGGCTGGGCAACCAGTTCGACGCACAGGCCGACCTGACTCGGTCCAAGGGCTTCGCCCTGACCTACAGCGCCACCGACGATCTGTACGTTCAGCTGCGGCCGGCTTCGCACTGGAGCGGCGGCGACAAGTGGGTCACCAAGATCCCGGCCACCGGCGGCAAGATCGTGAAGCGGTTCTTCAGCTTCGCGCCGACCAGCTGGACCTGGCTGCCCGAGCTCGGCCAGCCGTCGTACTCGTTCCCGCAGGCCCTGACCGACGCCCGCGGGCTGGTCTTCGTCGGCAAGACGGCGAACCAGCTCGACTTCCGCGGGCTCCAGGTCGACGGCTACCGCCCACCTCACGTGTGAGCGGTAGCCGCGTTTCGACTACTTCTTGTACACCGCAGCGCTGCCGTAGAGCACGTTGGTGAAGCTCGAGATGTAGGTGTGCTGGTCGGTCCCGTTGAGGTTGTACGTCAGGTACACGCCGTAGCCGCCGGACACCGTGCGCCGGGCGAGGTCGGCCGCCGTGCTGGTGGCCGTCGCGCCGATCTCGATGGCCGCCGGCGAGAGGCCCGACTTGGGCAGCTTGATCGCCGGCACGCCCCAGGTTCCGTAGTACGGGTTCCAGGCATAGTTGAACTTCGAGTCCACGCTCACCCCGTTGTAGCTCAGCCGCGAGGCCGAGGGCCCGATGTTGTACAGCGAGATCAGCTTGTTCGGCATCAGGTTGCGCAGGGCCGTGACCAGGTAGACGAACGAGCTGGCGTTGGGCTGGCCGGTGCCGTTGTTGCCGTACTCGGCGTACTCGTCGTCGAAGTCGATGCCGTCGAGGCCGTACTTGGTGACGGTGTCGGACAGCTGCTTGGCGAACGCGGCCGCCGCGGCCTGGCTCGGGAAGTTGGCGAAGCCTGCACCCTCGTGGTTGCCCAGGATCGACAGCATCACCTTGATGCCCTTGGCCTGCAGCGGCTTGATCTCGGTGGCCGCGTTGTCCAGCGTGCGCTGCACGTTCGGGTTGTTGTACAGGTACGCCGACTTGGTCGTGGTGTCGTAGTTGATGTTGGCGGCGAAGATCACCGCGACGTCGAAGACGTTGCCGCCCTTGGCCAGCGTGTACTTGCCGACGTTGGTCATGCTGTTGTTGTTGACCTCGACGTAGGCCACCGAGATCGGCCCGGTCTTGGCCACCGCCTTGGCCACCGCCGCCGGGGCCGTTCCCGTCGTGCCGACCAGCGCCGCCGCGGCCGCAACGGCCACCGCGGCCGCGATCCGCCCTAATGTCACCATCGAACTCCTATCGCGCGCGTCAAATGTCAATTCGGCAAGTCAAATGTCAACCATTGCGCGAGGACCCCACATATGCCCGGCAACCCGGCCCTCACCTGGACATTCATCTCACGAACAGTACGTATGACAACAGGACAACGCCGTGCTCCAGCCGGGCGAACCGCCGATTACAGAATTGACATCACCGCCGGGCGGACCGGCGTGTTCGATGGCAGCATCGTGGGTATGCAGACCTATCCGCCCGCGCCGTAGTGGTCCACCGGCACGATGTGGATCGCCCCGCTGCCGGTCGGCGGCCCGCGGATGGTGCTCGCGGTCGTCCGGTATCGCGAAGGCACCCTCAGCTACAACGAGGTGTTCGTCGGCAGCGTGGTGCGGCGCGGCTTTCGCGTGGGCCTGTGGGTGCACGGGATCTGGGTGGACAGCGTGGAATCGCTGTGGGGCGGCCGGGAGATCTGGGGACTGCCCAAGGAACTCGCCACGTTCACCTGGCGGAACCGAGGCCTCACCATGACGGCGCAGGACGGTCGACTGGACGTCAGGTTCTCGGGCAGTCCTCGATGGTCGGCCCGGGTGCCGTTCGTCGCCCCGGCTTTCGGCCTCGGGTCACGGTTCTTCTACGGCATCGGGCACGGACGACTTCGGTTGGCACGCCTCGAAGTCTCGGCCGACCTGCCGTGCCTGCGGACGTCGGCCGAGGTACCCGCCTTGTGGCTGAACGACTTCCACCTGGTGGTACGGGCGCCGACGTCCTTTGTGGAGTCCGAATCCTAGGCTTTTCCGTCCCGATACGGGTGTTCGACTCGCCCACTGCGCGAACGGGACGGGACATTCCTTGCCCACAAGGGCGAAACACCGGATTTTCGGCCACCGGATACCGGTATCGACCAGCGGGATCACCCGTGTGACCGATCGTGCAGACAAACGGGTCGGCGGGAAGGCGACCAACACTCACCGGAGGTTCTCCGTCGTAGGCTCGCGTTCGCCGTGGACACCTGATCGTCCGCTGCGCCGAATCCGCCGGCACCACCAGTAGCACTCCCGGCTGCCTGGGGTCTTTTCCAGTGTGTGAAAGGTTTCTGTGATGTCATCTCGCGTTGCGCGGCTCGCGGTGGCGCCCGCCGTCCTGCTGCTGCTGGCCGCCTGCGGCACGAACAAGACCGAAGCCGGCGCCACCGGCGGCTGCGACACCAGCAAGGGCAACCTGGTCGTCGGGGTGGTGGCCCCGCTGACCGGCAATCTGTCCGCGGTGGGCCTCGGCATCCGCAACGCCACCGGGCTGGCCGTCGACGAGGCCAACGCCAAGTGCACGGTGAAGGGCTACAAGCTGACCATGGTCGGCGAGGACGACCAGGCCACGCCGCAGGTCGGCGCCCAGGCCGCGGGCAAGCTGGCGGCCGACGACTCCGTGGTCGGCGTGGTCGGCACGTACAACTCCTCGGTGGCGCAGGTCGTGCAGCCGGTGCTGGCGGCGAAGAAGGTCCCGCAGGTGTCGCCGGCCAACACCAACCCGTCGCTGACCATCGGCGACAACGCCGCGGCGCCCAAGCGCCAGTTCGACTCGTACTTCCGGGTCTGCACCACCGACGCGCTGCAGGGCCCGTACGGCGCCGACTACCTGGTGAACAAGCTGGGCAAGAAGAAGATCGCGATCATCACCGACGGCAAGACCTACGGCAAGGGCCTGGCCGACGAGTTCGCCAAGCAGGCGGCCAAGGACGGGGCCACCATCGTGGACCGCGAGCAGGTCAGCGACACCGACACCGACTTCTCCGGGGTGCTGACCAAGGTCAAGTCGCACAAGCCGGAGGCGATGTACTTCGGCGGCGAGTACCCGGTCGCCGGCCCCCTGTCCAGGCAGGCCGCCACGCTCGGCATCACCGGCCCGTTGGTCGGCGGCGACGGCGACTTCGATCCCAAGTTCATCAGCCTCGGCGGCAAGGAGGGCGACGTCGCCACCTCGGTCGGCGCGCCAACCGACCAGCTGCCCACCGCGCAGAACTTCATCAAGGCGTACAACGCCAAGGGCTACCAGGATCCTTACGCCGCCTACGGCGCTTTCGCCTATGACGCCGCCAACGCCATCATCGCCAGCGTGGCCAAGACCATCGGCGACGGCACTTGGAGCAACTCCCTGCGCGACACGCTGATCAAGAACATCGGCTCCTACACCGCCGATGGCGCCACCGGCGCGGTCGGCTTCGACCAGTACGGCGACAGCAAGAACAAGGTGCTGACCGCCTACGCCGTCACCAACGGCGCCTGGAAGGCCGTGCAGACCGGCTCCGCCGGCTGAGTTTCTCGTGTCCTCCGGTGGGGTTTCGGCCCCGCCGGAGGACTTTGCTGGCACAGTCGTCACCATGGACTGGTTGCCGGCGTGGTGTCTTGCGCAGCTGGGGAGTTCGGTCGCGGCGACGCTGTTCGAGGTCACGTCGATTTCCACGGTGGCCGGCGTTCGCCTGGCCGACGGCCGGGAGGTCGTCGTCAAGTCACGTCCCGCCGAGGGGCGGGAGGCGGCTTGCGTGGCCGCCCAGCTCCGGTTGGCTTCGCTCGGCTTTCCTTGTGCCCGGCCGTTGACGCCCGTGACCCGGGTCGGCACGGTGGCCGTGCACGCCGAGGAGTTCCGTCCCGGCGGCGAGGTTCTGCCCGGCGACGGTCCCGATGTCGCCGTCCGCTATGCCTCGGTCTTTGCCCACCTGATGACCACGCTCGCCGCGGTCACGGTCGCTCCCCCGCTGCCTAATCCGCGCTGGATTCGGTGGGATCACTCCGATCCGGGCTTGTGGCCGACCATCCCCATCCTCGATTCCCTTGCCCAGTCGGCGGTTCCGCCTCACGTCGGGGAGACCGCCGTCCGCGTCCGTCGCCGGCTGCTCGCCGCCGGGCTCCCCTCCGTCCTGGGACACGGCGATTTCGAGGCCCAGAACCTGCGCTGGCGGGGTTTTGACGTCCATGTCGTGCACGACTGGGACAGCCTCACCTGGCAACCCGAGGCCGCCCTGGTCGGCGCGGCCAGTGGCTCGTTTGCCAACTCCAGCCAGCCCACCTTGGCCCCGGTCGCCAGCTCCGAGGCGTTCCTCGCCGCCTATCAGGACTTCCGCCGCCCTTTCAGCGGCGCCGAGCTGGAGGTCGCCTGGGCCGCCAGCCTGTGGCCGGCCGCCCACAACGCGCGCTGGGAGGCGCTGCACGGTCAAGCCCCGCTGGCCACCACCGCGCTCCTTGAGCAGGCACCCGAACGCCTTCGCCGTGGCAACGCCTAGGGCCATGCGTCATGGCTGGCGGAGGCCGTTCATGAGCAGCGAGAGCAGTCGGTCCGCCTGCGCTGCATCGTCACGGGCAGCCCAGGCGATGCCGCCGGCCATGCCCAGCACGTCGGTCTCGTCGACGGCGACGATCGCGCCGGCTTGGAAGGCGCGGTCCAGCAACGCGGCCCCGACCTCGAACAACTGGCCGTGCAGCTCGGACAACACCTCGCTGCTCAATGCCGAGTTCATCACCTCGGCCGCGAGCCCCCGATAGGTCATGCCGTGCGCGATGGTCGCCCCCAGCCACGCCCGCACGGCACCGACGACGTCGTCCGAGTCCAGCAGAACGCGCCCGAGCTCGGCCAGCTTGGCGATCTGGTCGGCCAGCACGGCCTCGACGAGGTCCAACCGGGTCGGGAAATGCCGGTACAGGGTCCCGCTGGCGACGCCGGCCCGACGCGCGATGTCGTCGAGCGAGGCATCCACGCCGAACTCGGCGAACGCGGTCCGCGCCTCGTCCAGCAGCCGCTCGTAGTTGCGCCGGGCATCCGCTCGCATCGACCCACCCTTGCTAACCGGGGACATGGTCCGTTACCGTCGAGCTAACCGGACCGTGTCTCATCTTAGCCGGGGGCGAACGAGGCCGCTGACCAACCAGGACCGGATCGACATCACCGACCTGATCAACGGGCACGGCCACCTCGTCGACGCCGGCGAGCTGGACCGGCTCGCCGCCTCCGCGACGCCGACGACGCCGTCCGCGAGTTCCCGTTCACCTGACCAGGTCTGCCGTCACGGCTCGAACGCGTGTCCGAGATCGTTCGCTAACGCTAGGTGGCGTCGTGGAAGACGAGCCCGAGGGTGTGCCGCAAACCTGAACGGACGGCCGATACGCCGTGTCGAACCGGCGAGGCGGACCAGCCGCGGGAGCCCTGAACGGGACGGTCGCGGGTGGTGAAGACGAGGCCGTGCCCGTGGGGGATGAGGGTTGAGGTGCCGCGCGACTGGGCCCGCGGCCGCTGCTCGACGAGCAGGAACTCGCCGCCGGTGTGGTCCTCGCCGGGCGCGCTGAGGTTGATCACGACCTGGAGCGGGAACACCTTGTCCCCGTACAGATCCCGGTGCAAGGCGTTCCAACCGCCGGTCTCGTAGCGCAACAGGATCGGGGTCGGCCGGGTCTGCCCGGCGTCGTGGCAGATCCGGAGCCACTCGTCCAAGCTCTCCGGCCACTCGGTGGGACGGCCGAGCCGCTGGTACCAGTCACGAGCGATGGGCAGCAGTCGCGGATACAAAGCCTGCCGCAACTCCGCCACGGCCTCGGGGAAAGGCTCAGCGAAGTACCGGTAGTCGCCATGGTCGCCGAACCGGTGCCGCCGCAGGTTGATCTCGGCGCGGAACCGCTCCGGGGACTGCCACAGGGCGATCATCCGGGCGCACTCGGCTGGCGTGAGCAGCCGCGGCAGCAGCGCGCAGCCGTAGTCGTCGAGCTCGGCCGTCACCGCCGCCCAGTCCGCCGCGGCGACCCGCCGCTCGTACTTGGTCATGCCCCGAGTCTGCCGATCACGGACGCGACGAAGCTGGCGGAAATCGGTCGCCGCGTTCTGTCCTGATGGGCCGCCGCCGTTCGTCCTTGAGGTGTACGCACGGCAAGAAGGGGATCACCGATGAACGTGATGGAGCTGTACGGGCGCGCCCAGGACGGGTTCGACGCGGTGCTGGCCGGCGTCCGACCCGACCAGTGGGAAACGCCGTCGACCTGCCCGGACTGGTCGGTGCGGGACGTCGCCGGGCACGTGATCTGGGCGCAGCGGCAGCTGAGGGCGTGGGCGACCGGCGAGGACTACGCCGAGCACCGTGGCGCCCCGGGTGCGGCGCATCCAGGGGTGGTGGTCGACGGCGACCCGGTCGAGTCATGGCGGGAAGCGCGCGCCACCGCGTCGGCGACGCTGACCGAGGAAACACTGGTCAAGCCGGTGTCGCTGCCGGGAGTCGGGGAGATTCCGCTGGTCGGCGTGGTGACGTTGCTGCTCAGCGACACCGTCACGCACACCTGGGACATCGCCACCGCACTGGCCCGACCGATTGTCCTCGACCCGGCGGCGGTGTCGGCGGCGTTCGAGTGGTCACGGGCGAACGTCATCCGCCAGCCGGGCTTCTTCGGCCCGGAGCTGACGCCGCCGGACGACGCCGACGAGCAGACCCGCCTGCTGGCCTTCCTCGGACGCAAGGCCTAGTCGAGGTCACGGAGCCGGCCGGCGAGAAATCGCCGGTCGGCCGGGCTCGCGGGCCCGAGGACGAAACGGGCCGACCGTATCTCGACACCCGACCGGAAATTCGGTGGCGACCTCCTGTTAGTACGCTTTAGCGTACTAACCATGCCGAAGCTTCTCGTGCTCACCCTGCTGGCCGGACTGCTCACCCCCTGCCCGGTCGCGACCGTCACCACCACCGACGGTCCGATCCACGGTACTGTTACCGCTAACTATCGTTCGTACCAAGGGATTCCCTACGCGGCCCCGCCCGTGGGCGCATTGCGCTGGCGGCCGCCGGAACCGGTCCAACCGTGGACTCAGACCTTGGACGCGACGGCCCCCGGCAACGCGTGTCCGCAGGCGCCGGGCGAGCCTCATACCGACGAGAACTGCTTGTATCTCAACGTTTCCACGCCGCCGGAAGCCCATCGGCTGCCCGTGATGGTGTGGCTGCACGGCGGCAGCTTCATCTCGGGAGCCGGCAACGACATCGATCCCCGCAGCTTCGCCGCCAAGGCACACGTGATCGTCGTGACGCTGAACTACCGCCTCGGCGTACTGGGCTTTCTCGCCCATCCGGCGCTGGACGCCGAAGGCGGCGATCAGTCCGGCGACTACGGCATCCAGGACCAACAGGCGGCGCTGCGCTGGGTCAAGGCCAACGCGGCGGCCTTCGGCGGCGATCCAGGCAATGTCACGCTGTTCGGACAGTCGGCCGGCGGGGCCAGTGTCTGCATGAACCTGGCCTCCCCCGGCGCGGCCGGACTGTTCCAGCGGGCCATCACCGAAAGCGGTGGGTGCCTGGCGCCGGAACCGGACAAGGCGATCGCCGAGCGCAACGGCACCGCCCTCACCGCCCAACTCGGCTGCACCGACCTGGTTTGCTTGCGTAGCAAGACACCGGACGAGTTGCTGGCCGCCGCCGCGGCGATTCCGTACAGCCCGACCTACAGCTGGCATCCGGTCTGGGGCGGCTCGGTGATTCCGGTGAAGCCGGCCGACGCCTTCCACAATGGACAGTTCAACCGGGTGCCACTGCTGGTCAGCAGCAATCGTGACGAGGCAACGATCCTGATCGCCCAGCAGTACCCCGACGGGATCACCGCGGACCAGTACGCGCAGCTCCAGACCGGCGTGTTCAAGGCCGCCGCACCGCAGGTCCTGGCCCACTACCCGGCCGGCGACAACCCCGCGCTCACCTTCGCCCGATCCACCACGGACTGGTTCTTCTCCTGCACCTCGCTCGGCACCGACCAGTTCGCCAGCGGCCTGGTACCCACCTACGCCGACGAATTCGCCGACGACAACGCGCCGGGGTGGCCGAATCCGCTCTTCCCACTCGGCGCGTACCACGGCGCCGAACTCCAGTACCTGTTCGGCCACCTCGACAAGCCGGCGCAGCAGGCGCTGGCCGACCGCATGATCGGCTACTGGTCACGCTTCGCGTGGACCGGCAATCCCAACGGACCGGGGCTCCCGGCCTGGCCTCGATTCCGGCCCGGCGACGTTGCCGTGCCGGCATTCGCCCCGGGTCGGTCGCAGACCGTCGATCTGGCGGCCGAACACCAGTGCGCGTTCTGGGCCGCGTTGTCCGCGGGGCACTAGCGAAGTGTCCAGCGCCCCTGGCGAACGGCTTCGAACATGCTCGTGTAGGCGTAGATCCACCACGGCTCTTCGCCGAGGCGGTGCAACGCGATCGCGAACTCGGACAGCGTAGTGTCCACAAAGGAATATCCGGCATCGGCGACAATGCTCGACACCGGTCGCGGCGGCTCGGCCACGTCGTGATGCCCGTTGGTGGGCCCACGCAGCGCCAAGTCGGCCAGGCTACGCGCGACCTCGTCACGCCGCACCAGCGAGACTTCGCCGGCCGGGATGGCGACCACGCCGTCCACCGCGACCTGGCGGATCAGCCCTTCGAAGAACTCCGTGAACAGCCCGGCCCGAACGATGGAGTACTGACAGCCTGAGGCGCGCAGCATGCGCTCGGTGTCGCCGTTGGTGAACGCGTAGCAGAACGGCGACTTGAGATCGACGTCAATGCCGCTGAGCAGTACGACATGCCGTACTCCACAGTGGACGGCCGCCTCGATGACGTTGCGGTGGTGCACAACGACGCGGGCGGCCTCGCCGTCGCTGGACACGAACACCAGCGTGTCGACGCCGGTCAGCGCCGCGCGCAACGCCGCCGGATCGTCGTAGGAGGCGTTACGGCTGGACAGCCCGACAACGTCGGGCTGTCCAGCCTCGGCCAGCAGTTGCAGCACCCGGCCGCCAATCCGACCGGTGCTACCGGTTACCGCAAAACGCATCCGCCATACATACCAGGGTCACGCGCAGGTCAGCGTCGGAACCGCCCAATCCGCGTGGTCGAGGCCGTTTCCGTCGCCGCCGTCCCCGACCTCGAGGTCGAGCACCTGGCCGCCGGTGACCGGGACGTCGACGGCGGCGGCAGCCTGGTTGCCGTGCATAACCGGCGTGGTGGCAAGGGTTGTGCCGTCTATGCGCACGGTGAACGTCACCGTGCCGGACCCGCCGGCCTCCGCGTCGACGCCGACCGACGCGGTGAAGCGGCTGCACTTGCCGGCGAGATAGAACTGCACGTCGCTGACGGCGTTGGTACCCAAACCCTTCGGGTACTGCACACCGGCGATGGTGATCGGTTTGCCGTCGCCGGCATCGGCCTCGCCGTTGCTGGTGTCCCGTTCCACCGGGCCCCAACCGTTGGTGGCAGCCAGGAACGGCAGGCTGCTCACCGCCACCTGCCCGCTCGGCGGCGGGGCCGGGATGGCGCCGACGATCCGCTCGTCGGTCACGGTCGCGTAGCCGACCTTGGCCGTCACCTTCAACGCCGCCGGGGCGGTCGCGCCGGCGGTCACCGGCCACGAGAACGTGTTTCCGTTACGGGTCACGGGTCCGACGGTCCAGCCGGCGGGCGCGGTCAGGGTGGCGTCCCCCGCGCGCTCCCGCGTCTGGACGGTCGCGGTAGCGGTGAACTGCTGGCCGCTGGACGCGGTGTTGGGGACCTGGAGGGTCACCGAACTCCGCGGCGCGGGCGGCACGACGTACTTCTGCCGGTCGTAGCCCGGAGAGTTGTTCTGCCGCACCATGAGCGGCGAGGCATAGCTGCCGTAGTTGGTCAGCTGCACCGACCCGAGACCGCCGGTGCTGCCGTCCAGGTTCCACACCGCGATGGCGATCGTGTTGTCCCCGTTGGGGTTGAGCACGCCGTTGGGGATCGGGAAGCTGTGCTCCGGCCCGAGGTAGTTGATGTACTGGCCCATCTGCCAGCCGTTGACGAAGATCAACGCCCGGTACTGCCGCGACGGGTCGTCGGTGATCGTGATGCCGACGGAGGTGTCCTGGCCGCGCGGCAGGTCGAGGTGGGCGTTGGTGCGGTACCAGGAAACGCCGGGCGTGGTGTCCTTGGCCGGCAGCGTGGCGGCCGGCCACTTGCCGTCGGGGTAGCCCGGCAGCGACTCGCCGGTGCGCTCGCCGTACAGGCCACCGGTGTTCAACGGCCCTCGCACCTGGTCGAGGCCGTTCGCACCCTGGAGACGCCAGGTCACGGAGGTCAGCGGCGAGCCGGTGACCCGTGCGCCGATGAGGCCGCGGGCCGCCTTGTTGCCGTTGTTGGATCCGTAATCCTCGTCGTGCCCCATGTTCACCGTCAGCACGGACAGCTCGTTGTCGCCCTTGCGCAGCGCCGACGCCGGGAAGGCGAAGGTGTGCTGGGTGGTGGTCGAGCTACCGAGGAAGGTTCCGTTGAGCCACACCGAGGTCGCGCCGGCCGAGCCGCCGCTCTGCGACGACAGCGTGATGCCGGTCTGCGTGCCGTCGCCCACGAACTTGCCGCGGTACCAGGTGTTTCCGGTGTGGAAGCCGTAGTCGTCGGCGAACAGCACCGGCAGCGAGCCGGCGACCGTGCTGCTGTTGGACGTCATCTTGTCGGCCACCGGCCAGCGGGAGTCGTCGAAGCCGGGCTGGCTCTCCGGCGATTCCTGCTGGTGCTTCCAGTTGGTCAGCGCCGGCAGCGTGACGGGCTTGGCCACCGGCAGCGTGCCGGTCCGGCTGCCGCTGCTCGTGGTCTGGGTCCGGACGTCGCGGCCGTTCCACGTGATCTTGCCGGCGGTGCTGAACACCTCGACCGAGCCGTCGGTGTCGGTGTCGCCGGTCAGGGCCAGCGTGCCGCCAGAGGTGGTGGCGGTGCGCAGCAGGTGCGTGCCGCGGACCAGCACCGGCCCGGCGGCGGTGTCCTGCCGCCAGAACGTTTCCGCGGTTGCCTTGTCTCCCAGCAGGAGCAGCAGCGGACGGGCGCCCGGCTCGCTGACCAGCACGCGCGTGAGTCCCTTGTGGACGTAGTTCAGCCGGAGATCACCGCGAGCGGCGTCCCAGGTGCTCGTGGCGTCCCCGCCCAGCACGGTCACGGTCGGCTGCTTGGCGTAGCGCAGCACGGTCTCGCCCGGCTGGCCGGCATCCCCGTACAGGACGGCGACATCGCGGTTGCCGATGGTGGCGTTGGTCATCAGCTCGGACGTCGTGTACTGCATCCGCGACTGGCCGAGGTCGTAGCCGGCGACCAGGATCTTCGACTGGCGACCGTTGAGCGTGATGCCGGTGTCCGGCTGCTGCGGCACCGAGGGGTAGTAGTCGTTGGTCGCCGCGGACAGCAGGTCGA
The DNA here is from genome assembly GCF_028622115.1 of Kutzneria chonburiensis. Taxonomy (NCBI): domain Bacteria; kingdom Bacillati; phylum Actinomycetota; class Actinomycetes; order Pseudonocardiales; family Pseudonocardiaceae; genus Kutzneria; species Kutzneria chonburiensis. The sequence goes on along the minus strand of NZ_CP097263.1, from coordinate 1,546,779 downwards.
CCGCGTCGACCACGACAAAGGCGCCCGAGGCGGACGGGTTCTTCTGGCCGGTGACGACGATCTTCAGCGTGTGCGGGCCGTCGGCCAGCCCGCGGACCTCGTAACCGGTCAGCTGGTTCTGCTTGGACGCCGAGTACAGGTCGACGGTGCTGACCTTGGTCCCGTCCAGGTACACATCGGCGATGCCGTGGTTGCCGTCCTTGGACGTGATCCACCGGATTCCGCCGCCGGTGAAAGGAATGTTAACGCTATCACCGGCCGTGTTCGAGAACGACTCGGTGTGCAGGTAGTCGCCGCCGGTGTAGTTCTGCTCCGGTCCGACATGACTCCAGGAGCCGGTGTACGCCACGGCTGGATCGTCGTACGTATAACCGGAATGCGCGGCGAGGTCGAGCGCGATGTGGGTGGTGTCGGTCGCTGTTGACGTGGAGTTGCTGTGCCGCACCGTGTGGAACTGGGTGTGCGTGTCGGGGTTGATGCGGGCCGTGTCGGTCAGCGCGCCGGAGGTGAGCGGGGCCGACCCGAGGCCGTCGGTCTTGGTCAGCGGCGCCACCGACTGCGTGAACTCGCCGATCAGCTTGTCCTCGTAGTACTTCGGGTCGAGCTGCCGGCTCTCGGTGATCGCCGCGCCGTAGTCGTAGGAGGTGTAGTTCTGCGGGATCGCGCTCCAGCCCCACGAGGTGCCGCCGTAGAGCATGTAGAAGCTCTGGGCAGTCGCCCCGGCGGCGATGTTCTGCTTGTAGAACACGTTCGCGAACTGGTCGTTGATCAGCTGCCCGCACTTGGCGTAGCCCGGCCCGCCCCACGGGTCGAACGCGCCGCCCTGGAATTCCGGCGTGTACAACGGCTTGCCGGCCGGGTGGTCGTAGCTGATGTCCGGGACGCCGTTCCAGGTCGTCGGGTTCGAGCAGTCGAAGCCCTGCGGGTAGGAGTCCGGGCCGTCCACGTCCAGCGCCGCCGCGCCCGAGTTGAAGGTGCCGTTGTTGTTGCCGGTCAACGGAACCTTGATACCGTCGGCCTTGGCCTTGTCCTCAAGGTGCTTCATGTACGTGCGGCCGGCGTCGCTGCCGTTGTAGTACTCGTTCTCGACCTGGTAGGCGATCACGCTGCCGCCACCGTCGGTGAGCTGGTGGCGCTTGAGAATGCCGTCGATCTGCGACTGCCACTCGTCGGAGTAGGCCAGATAGGTCGGGTCGGCCGAGCGTGTGTGCCCCGGCGTGGTGGACAGCCAGGTCGGGAACCCGCCGCCGTCCACCTCGGCGTTGATGTACGGCCCGGGCCGGGCGATCACGTACAGCCCGGCTTTCTCCGCCATGTTCAAGACTTCGTCTATGTCCCGGACGCCGCTGTAGTCGTACACGCCCTGGGCCGACGACTGGTAACCCCAGTCGAAGTACAGCGAGGTGGCGTTGAAGCCGGCCGCCTTCATCTTCTGGAACACGTCCAGCCACAGGTCCGGGCTGGGCAGCCGGTAGTAGTGGAACTCCCCCGACCACAGGTAGGTCCGCTTGCCGTCGATCAGGAACGAGTAACCGTCGTAGCTGATCGAGTGGCTGGCCTTGACCGGCGCCGGCCTGGCCACTGCCGGCGACACCACCCCGGTCAGCGCCAACGCGACACTGCCGAGCAGCGCCAGCAGTGTTCTGGGTAAGCGCATGTCCTGCCTCCTGGGAGTGCCACTCTGCACCGAAACCAGCATGAAAGCTAAGGAACCAACCACAGTCCGTCAAGATTCAACATTTTCACGGTCATGAACGGGTCGCGCGGCGCTTGGTCCAGATGTCGTAGGCCACCGCCGCCAGCAACACCAGGCCCTTGACCAGCATCACCTGCTCGCTGGGCGCGCCGATCAGCGACATGCCGTTGTTGATCACGGCCATGATCAGGCCGCCGGTGATGGCGCCGATCACCTTGCCCACGCCGCCCTGCACGGCCGCGCCGCCGATGAACGCCGCCGCGATGGCGTCCAGCTCGAACGAGGTGCCGGCGGTCGGCCCGGCCTGGTTGAGCCGGCCGGCGAAGATCACCCCGGCCAGGGCCGACAGCACGCCCATGTTCACGAAGATCCAGAACACCACCGACTTGACCTTGACGCCGGACAGCGTGGCCGCCTGGAGATTGCCGCCGATGGCGTAGATCCGGCGGCCGAACACGGCCCGCGTGGTGAGCAGCGAGTACCCGAGCACCAGCGCGGCCAGCAGCACCAGCACCCACGGGATGTTCTTGAAGCGGGCCAACTGCACGACGACCGCCAGCACCACAACGCCGGCCCCGCCGATCTTGAGCAGGAACACCGGCAGCGGGTCGACCGCCTGGAGGTACTGGAGGCGTCCCCGTCGCGCCCGCCACTGGGAGAAGGCGATGCCGGCCACCACGAGCACGCCGACCAGCAGGCTGAGCAGGTCCGCGCCGCCCAGCGGACCGAGGCCGACGTTGCCGAGGTAGCCGTCGGTGAAACCGTTGGACAGCGTGCGGATCGGGTCCGGGAACGGGCCGATCCCCTGGTTTCCCAACACTGTTAGCGTTAACGCCCGGAACACGAGCATGCCGGCCAGCGTCACGATGAACGCGGGGATGCCGAAGTACGCGATCCAGTACCCCTGCCAGGCGCCGATCACGCCGCCGACCACCAACGTGATCAGCAGCGCCAGCAGCCACGGCACGTGCAGGTTGACCATCAGCACGGCCGACACCGCGCCGGTCACCGCTACCACCGAGCCGGCGGACAGGTCGATGTGCCCGGCGATGATGATCAGGATCATGCCGATGGCCAGGATCAGCACGTACGAGTTCTGCACGATGATGTTGGAGATGTTCTCCGGTTGCAGCATCGTGCCCCCGGTCAGCACCGAGAACAGCACGATGATCAGCGCGAACGCCACATAGATGCCGCTCTGTCTCGGGTTGAACGAGAATCGGCGCGGCGCGCGGCCGATCGTGCCGGAGATCCGCTCCGCCTCGACGGTGCTCATGGGTGTTGCTCCTGATTCCTGGTCATGTGCTGCATCAACCGTTCCTGGGTGGCCTCCGCCCGGCTCAGCTCACCGGTGACCCGCCCGGCCGACAGGGTGTAGATCCGGTCGCACAGACCGAGCAGCTCGGGCAGCTCCGAGGAGATGACCAGCACGGCCTTGCCCTCGTCGGCCAGCCGGTTGATGATCGAGTAGATCTCGTACTTGGCGCCGACGTCGATGCCGCGGGTCGGCTCGTCGAGTATGAGCACGTCCGGATCGGTGAAGATCCACTTGGACAGCACGACCTTCTGCTGGTTGCCGCCGGACAGGGTGCCGGTCACCGTGCTCACCGTCGGCACCTTGATGTTCATGCTGCGCCGGAACATGCCGGCGACGCGGTACTCCTCGTTCTCGTTGACCCAGCCGCGGCGGGCCAGCCGGGACAGGCCCGCCGCGGAGATGTTGCGCTTGACGTCCTCGATCAGGTTGAGGCCGTAGCGCTTGCGGTCCTCGGTGACGTAGGCGATGCCGTGCGCCACGGCCTCCCGCACCGAGCGGGCCTCGATCGGCCGGCCGTCCTTGACCAGCCGGCCGGAGATGTCGCGGCCGTAGGACCGGCCGAACACGCTCATGGCCAACTCGGTGCGGCCGGCGCCCATCAGCCCGGCCAGCCCGACGATCTCCCCGCGCCGCAGCACGAGGTTGGCCCGGTCGACCACGACATGGTCGGGCCGGGTCGGGTTGTGCACCGTCCAGTCCTCGATACGCAGCGCCTCGGTGCCGATTTTCGGTTCATGCGGTGGAAAACGGTGCTCCAGGTCACGGCCGACCATGCCGGCGATGATCCGGTCCTCTGTGGCCTCGCCGACGGCCATGGTCTCGATCGTCCGGCCGTCGCGGATGATGGTGATCGAGTCGGCGATCGCCATGATCTCGTTGAGCTTGTGCGAGACGATCACGCTGGTCACACCGTCGGCCCGGAGGCCGCGCAGCAGATCGAGCAGGTGCGCGGAGTCGTCCGCGCCCAGCGCCGCGGTCGGCTCGTCCAGGATCAGCAGTTTGACCTTTTTGGACAGTGCCTTGGCGATCTCGACGAGTTGTTGCTTGCCAACACCGAGTTCGCCGACCGGCGTGACCGCCGGCTCCTTGAGCCCCACCCGGTCGAGCAGCTCGGCCGCCCGGTGGTTGGTGCGGTTCCAGTCGATCAGCCCGCCGGTGGCCTGCTCGTTGCCGAGGAAGATGTTCTCCGCGATCGACAGCTGCGGGCACAGCGCCAGCTCCTGGTGGATGATCACGATGCCGGCGCGCTCGCTGTCCCGGATGCCGCCGAACCGGCACACGGTGCCCTCGAAGGAGAACTCGCCGTCGTACGTCCCCTGTGGATAGACGCCGGAGAGCACCTTCATCAGCGTGGACTTGCCGGCGCCGTTCTCGCCGCAGATGGCGTGGATCTCGCCGCGGCGCACGGACAGGCTCACCTCGGCCAGCGCCCGCACGCCCGGGAACGACTTGCCGATACCGGTCATCGTCAGCATGGCCGCTACTTCAGCTGGCCGGCGGTGTAGTAGCCGGAGTCGACCAGCGTGGCCTGGTAGTTGTCCTTGGTCACGATCACCGGCTGGAGCAGGAAGGACGGCACGACCTTCTTGCCGTTGTCGTAGTCCTTGGTGTTGTTGACCTGCGGCTTGCCGCCGGTCAGCAGGGCCTGCGCCATGTCGACCGAGGTCTTGGCCAGCTGGCGGGTGTCCTTGAACACGGTGGAGTACTGCTCCCCCGCGATGATCGACTTGACCGAGGCGACCTCGGCGTCCTGGCCGGTCACCACCGGGTAGGGCTGGCCGGCGGTGCCGTAGCCGTTGCTCTTGAGCGCGGACAGGATGCCGATGGACAGACCGTCGTACGGCGAGAGCACGCCGTCGACCTTGGTGGAGGCGTTGTAGGTCTTGGTGAGCAGGTCCTCCATGCGCTTCTGCGCGGTCGCCGGGTCCCAGCGCAGGATGGCGCAGGTGGCGAAGTCGGTCTGGCCGCTCTTGACCACCAGCGAGCCCTTGTCCAGGTACGGCTTGAGCACGGACATCGCGCCGTTGAAGAAGAAGGTGGCGTTGTTGTCGTCCGGCGAGCCGGCGAACAGCTCGATGTTGAGCGGGCCCTTGAGGTCGGGGTCCTTGCGCTTCAGGCCGGTCAGCAGCGAGGTGGCCTGCTCCACGCCGACCTTGAAGTTGTCGAAGGTGGCGTAGTAGTCCACATTGGACGTGTTGCGGATCAGGCGGTCGTAGGCGATGACCGGGATGTGCCGGTCGGCGGCGTCCTGGAGCTGGGTGGTCAGCGCGGTGCCGTCGATGGAGGCCACGATCAACGCCTTGGCGCCCTTGGTGATCTGGTTCTCGATCTGGTTGGCCTGGGTCGGGATGTCGTTCTCGGCGTACTGGAGGTCCACCTTGTAGCCGAGCTTCTCCAGCGCCGACTTGATGTTGTCGCCGTCGTGGATCCAGCGCTCCGACGACTTGGTCGGCATGGTGACGCCGACGAGCGCGCCGGCGTTGGACCCGGCCGCCGGGGCCTGGTCCACGGTCTTGACGGTCGAGCCACAGGCCGTCAGCGTCAGGACGACGCCGAGCGTCGTTGCCCAGCGGAACAACTTCATCGTTACTCCTCAGAATCCCTGTGCGAGCCGGTAGTAGGCCTGGTTCCAGCGGATGCGGTCGCCGAAGTCGGCGCCGGCGGTGTGCTCGTCGATCACGAGCAGCTCGGTGGCGAGCATCTGGCCGAAGTCGCGGATGACATCGGTGGTGACGGCCTGTGTCAGCACCGTGTGGTGCGGGCCGCCGGCCATCAGCCACGCCTCGGCCGACTCGGCCAGCGAGGGCTTCGGCCGCCACACCGCCCGCGCCACCGGCAGGTTGGGCAGCGGCTCGTCCGGCGGCACGACCTCGATCTCGTTGGCCACGAACCGGAAACGGTCCCCCAGATCGACGAGCCCGACCACGACGCCCGGCCCGGAGGCCGCGTCGAACACCAGCCGCACCGGGTCCTCACGGCCGCCGATGCCCAGCGGATGGACCTCGCAGGACGGCCGCTCGGCGGCGATGCTGGGGCAGACCTCCAGCATGTGCGCGCCGAGGATCTTCGGCTCGCCCGGACCGAAATGATAGGTGTAGTCCTCCATGAACGACGAGCCCCGGCCGGTGCCGCGGCCCATCGCCTTGACCGCGGCCAGCAGCACCGACGTCTTCCAGTCGCCCTCGCCGCCGAAGCCGAAACCGTCGGCCATCAGCCGCTGCACCGCGATCCCGGGCAGCTGCCGTAATCCGCCCAGGTCCTCGAAATTCGTGGTGAAGGCGCCGAAGCCGCCTTCGGTGAGGAACTGCCGGAGGCCGACCTCGATACGGGCGGCGTAACGCAGCGCCTCGGGCTCGGCCCGCACGTGATAGGAGGCCATGTACTCGGCCACGACCTCGTCGACGGCGTTGTCCGGCGCCGCATCGACATACGCGACAAGGTCATTGACGCCGTAGGTGTTGACCGAGACGCCGAACCGCAGCTCGGCCTCGACCTTGTCGCCCTCGGTCACGGCGACGTCCCGCATGTTGTCGCCGAACCGGGCCAGCCGCAGGGAGCGCAGGTGTGCCACCCCGATCGCCGCCCGCGCCCAGTCCTCGATCCGCTGCTGCAACCTCTCGTCGGTCGCATGTCCGGCGACGGTCTTGCGCACCGCGCCGATCCTGGTCTGCACGAACCCGAACTCCCGGTCGCCGTGCGCGGCCTGGTTGAGGTTCATGAAGTCCATGTCGATCGTCGCCCACGGCAACTCGCGATGGAGCTGGGTGTGCAGGTGCAGCAACGGTTTCCGGAGCGCGTCCAGGCCGGTGATCCACATCTTGGCCGGCGAGAACGTGTGCATCCACGCGATCACGCCGACACAGTCCGGATCGCTGTTGGCCGCGATCATCACCCGGCGGATCGCTGCGGCGTCGGTCAGCACCGGCTGGCCGACGATCTCCGCCGGAATCCGGCCCGACGCCGTCAGCAGCTGCTGCACCTGCTCCGACTGGCTGGCCACCTGGCGCAGCGTGTCCTCGCCGTAGAGATGCTGGCTGCCGGTCAGGAACCACAGCTTCGGCTTGCTGGCACTCATGGCTGAGTCTTCTCCTGTCGCTGCCCGTAGACGTTCTGGTAGCGCTCGTGCAACCGGTCGACATCCTCGCGTCGCAGCGCCGGCAGCTCGCCGAGCTGGTGTGCAATGTGGACGGTCCGGGCCACGTCTTCCACCATCACCGCCGCTTTCACCGCCGCCTTGGCGTCCTTGCCGACCGTGAACGGCCCGTGGTTGCGCATCAGCACCGCCGGCGAACGGCTGGTGCGCAACGTTTCCACGATCCCCTGCCCGATCGAGTCGTCGCCGATCAGCGCGAACGGTCCGATCGGGATCTCGCCGCCGAACTCGTCCGCGATCATCGTGAGCACACAGGGAATCGGCTCGCCCCTGGCCGCCCAGGCCGTCGCGTAGGTGGAGTGCGTGTGCACCACGCCGCCGATCTCCGGCATGTGCCGGTACACGTACGCATGCGCGGCGGTGTCCGACGACGGCGCGAACTCGCCTTCCACCAACTCGCCGTAGAGATCGGTCACGACCATGGTGTCGTCGGTCAGCTCGTCGTAGGACACGCCGGACGGCTTGATCACCATCAGATCCTGCCCCGGCACGCGCGCCGACACGTTGCCGGCGGTCCAGATCACCAGCCCGTTGCGGGTCAGCTCCCCGTGCAGCTCCGCCACCGTCCGCCGCAACTGCCGGACGGTGTCCCGGACTTCGGCCCCCACAGTCATCGCAGCCCCTTCGCCCGACGCCTGCGGCTCTTCAGTCGGCGCATCACCTGGTTGACGCCGCGCCCGAAGTAGTCGTGCAGGGTCAGGTAGTCGGTGAAAATCTCCTCGTACGCCGCCACATTCGCCGGGATGGGCCGATAGACGTCGCGCTCGACCGAGCCCATCGCCTTGGCCGCGGCGCGGATGTCCGGGTAGGCGCCGGCGGCCACCGCGGCGTGGATCGCCGAGCCGAGCGCCGGGCCGTTCTCCGAGCCGATCACCGACAGCGGCATGTCGATCACGTCGGCGTAGATCTGCATCAGCAGCGGGTTGCGGATCAGGCCGCCGGCCACCACGAACTCCGTCACCGGCACCCCGGCGTCGATGAAGGTGTCGATGATCATCCGGGTGCCGAAGGCGGTGGCCTCCAGCAGCGCCCGGTAGGTGTCTTCGGCCCGGGTGGCCAGGGTTTGCCCGACGATCAGGCCGGACAGCTCGTGGTCGACCAGCACCGACCGGTTGCCGCTGTGCCAGTCCAGGGCCAACAAGCCGTGTTCGCCGGGTTCCTGCTGCGCGGCCAGCTCGGACAGCAGCTCGTGCACCGAGATGCCGCGGTCGCGGGCCGTGGCGTGGTACTCGGGCGGCACGCCGTGATCCACGAACCAGCCGAAGATGTCGCCGACGCCGCTCTGGCCCGCCTCGTACCCCCAGAGGCCGGGCGCGATCCCGCCGTCGACGACGCCGCACATGCCGGGGACCTCGCGCAGCTCGGCCCCGTTCATCACGTGGCAGGTGGAGGTGCCCATGATCGCGACCATCTGGCCGGGTTCGACGGCCTGCGCGGCGGGCGCGGTCACGTGCGCGTCGACATTGCCGACGGACACCGCGATGCCGGGCCGCAGCCCGGTCCACTCGGCGGCCTGCTCGGACAGCCCGCCGGCCGCGTCGCCCAACTGCCCCAACGGATGCGCCAGCTTGTCGAGCACGAAGTTCTCGAACCCGGGATTCAGCTCGCGCAGGTAGTCCTGGCTCGGGTACTCGCCGTCCTGGTGGATTCCCTTGTAGCCGGCCGTGCAGGCGTTGCGCACGTAGTTTCCGGTGAGCTGCCAGACGATCCAGTCCGCGGCCTCGACGAAGCGCCACATCGTGGCGTACACCTCGGGCGCTTCCTCCAGGATCTGCAGTCCCTTGGCGAACTCCCACTCCGAGGAGATCAGGCCGCCGTAGCGCGGCAGCCACTTCTCACGCCGGGCCGCGGCCAGGTCGGTGATCCGGTCGGCCTGGCCCTGCGCCGCATGGTGCTTCCACAGCTTCACGTAGGCATGCGGTTCGGCTTGGAACTCCGGTAAGTCGCACAGCGGCGTGCCGCCGGCGGTGACCGGGATCATCGTGCAGGCGGTGAAATCCGTGCCGATCCCGATCACGTCCTGCGCGCTCGCGCCGGCTGCCTTCAGCGCTGCCGGCACGGCGTTCTTCAGCACGTCCACGTAGTCGCTCGGGACCTGGAGCGCCCAGTCCGGCGGCAGCGGGTCGCCGGTGTGCGGCAGGACCTGTTCGAGTACCCCGTGGGGGTACTCGAACACCGCGCTGCCGAGCTCGGCGCCGTCCTCGACCCGCACGACCACAGCCCGGCCGGACAACGTCCCGAAGTCCACGCCGACGACCAGCTTGCCTGTTAGCGCTAACACCATGGACACGACTCCTTCCGTGTACGAGCTGTGGACATCAACAACCCCTCGATCACCGTCGATCCGTTCTGTTAGCGCTAACACTGGGCCGGGAACCCGGCTCGTGACGAGCCGGGTCAGCGGCCGTTCATCGCGGGCCGGTGCTCTCCCGCACGATCAGCTCCGGCGTGATCAGCTGGCGCGCGCCGCGGTGCTCCTCCTGTAGTCGGGCGAGCAGCAACTCGAACGCCTGCCGGCCGACCTCGATGAAGTCCTGCCGGATGGTGGTCAGCGGCGGACTGAAGTAGGCCGCCTCGGGCACGTCGTCGAAGCCGACCACGTGCACATCGCCCGGCACGGACACGCCGGCCTCGGCGAATGCCCGCAGCACACCCAAGGCCATCTGGTCGTTGGCGACGAAGACCGCGGTGACGTTGCCCATCTTCACCAGGGCCTGCCCCGCCTCGTAGCCGGAGCGGGGGCTCCAGTCGCCCCGCATGACCGACGGCACCACAAGATCGTGCGCCAGCAGCGTTTCCAGCCAGCCCCGTTCCCGGGCCCGCGCCTCCAGCCAGTCCGACGGACCGGCGACGTGCCACACGGTCTCGTGGCCCAGGGCCAACAGGTGCTCGGTGGCCCGCCTCGCGCCGTCACGCTGATCCACACTGACCACGGGGACCGGCGCCGACTCGGCGGCACCGACGGCGACCAGCGCAACGTCGCGCGGGACGACCTCCAGCGCGGGACCGGCCGACGCGTGCGGGGCGATCACCAGGATGCCCTCGACCGCCTGCCGGCGCAGGTTCTCCACGGCGTCCGAAATGGACTGGAGCTGCGGGCGGCTGACGCTGGAGATCGTGATGGCGTAACCGGCCTCGCGGGCCGCGTGCTCGATGCCGTACAGCGTGCTGGCCGGTCCGTACAGGGTGGAGTCGAGCGCCACGACGCCGAGCGTCTCGGACTTGCCGGTGGCCAGGGTGCGGGCGGCTGTGTTGGGGCGGTAGTCCAGCTCCTGGATCGCGGCCTGCACGCGCGCCCGGGTGTCGGGGCGGACGGGGCCGGTGCCGTTGATCACCCGGGAGACCGTCATGTGCGACACGCCGGCGACCTCGGCGACGTCGGCCAGGCTCGCCTGGCGCACGCTGTACGCGCTGCCGATCCGGCGGCCGTCTTGGGACGTGCGTGCCACTGAGGTCAGCTCCCGTCGAGGTGAGGAGATGGAGAGGTGGTGGACAGTGTTAGCGATAACAGCGGCGTGGTCAATGGCATCGGATGTAACGGTTCGTTCATCGGCCGACATAACGCGCCACGTAGGGGCTCCGGAACACACCGTCAGGGTCGAGACGGTCCCTGAGCTCGCGGAAGGCGCCGAGCATCGGCCACGACCCGTCCGACGGCCGGTGGTGGAACAGCTTGCCCCAGTGCGCCCGGACGCCGAACGGCGCCAGCCGTTCCTCGATCACCGGCAGCAGGGCTTCGACCTCGGCCTGCCGCTGGTGCCAGGTGAAGTGCAGCGCCACCCGGTCGCCGCCCTGGGCCGGGCTGAGCCACTGGTCGTCGGCGGCGATGGCGCGGATCTCGGAACACAGCACCAGCGGGGCGATGCGGTCGCCGAGCCCGCGCAGCGCCTCGAACGCGGCCGTGGCGTGACGGTAGGGCACGAAGTACTCGGACTGGAGCTCGTCGCCGGCGCTCGGCGTGAAGCCGAGTTTGAAGTGCGGCAACCGTTCGTGCCACGGACCGGGAACGCCCAGCTGCTCGGTGCAGTTGTCGGCCGGCAGCCCGGCGGCGTGCGCCGGATGCCGAGGACCGTCGGCCGGCCGCGCGCCGAACAGCTCCGTGCGCTGGTCGCCGGTGCTCTTCAGCCAGGCCAGGTCGACGGAGTCGTTGGCCCAGTTGGTGAACATGCTGACGCTGTAGGCGGCATCCTCGATCTCGTCGAAATGATCGAACAGCGCCGACCACGGCAGCGCGTCGAACACGTTCTGCCGCACCTCGAAAGCCGGCACAAGATCGAGCGTCATACGCGTGACGACGCCGAGCGCCCCGACGTTCACCACCGCACCGGCGAAGTCCTTGTCCCCCTTGGCCAGGCGGCGTAGCTCCCCGTCCGCCGTGACCAGCTCCAACGCGGACACCGCCGAGGCGAGCCCCTGGTTGCGGCGACCGGAGCCGTGGGTCCCCGTCGCGACACTGCCGGCGATCGTGCAGTGCGGCAGCGACGCGAGGTTCGGCAACGCGAACCCTCGACCGTGCAGGACCGGGGCCAGCTCGCCGTAGCGTGTCGCACCGCTGACCGTCACCGTCGCCGACTCGGCGTCGATCTCGATCGGCACCTCCACATCGCCGATGTCGATCTGCACGCCGCCGTCGAAGTCGGCGATGTCGTTGAAGCAGTGCCGAGTTCCCAGCGCCTTGATCTTCGGCGCCGCCGCCACCATCTCCCGCACCTCGTCCAGCGTGCGCGGGCGCAGGATCCGTTCCGCCGCATAGGCGAGGTTGCCCGCCCAGTTCACGTCAGCCACGTGTGCACGCTAACAGTCAGTCCTTCTTGGCGTACCGGAGGAAGACCACATCGGCCGTGATGCGCTGCACCTCCAGCAGTTCGAGGTCGGTGGCCACGCCCTCCGGAAAGAACCGGGTGCCACCTCCGGTCAGCGCCGGCGAGATGACCAGCTGGTATTCGTCGACCAGGCCGGCCCGCACGGCTTCGGCCGCCAGCGTCGGTCCGGCGATCGCGATGTCGCGGGTGGCCGAAGCCTTGAGCCGGCGGACGTCGTCGACATCGAACTCGGGCCGGATCTCCGTGCGGGCGCTCGACGGCACCGTCAGCGTCCGCGAGTAGACGATCTTGTCCGCCGCCCGCCACAGCTCGGCGAACTCGTGGAACACCGGCGGTTCGTCGTGCAGGCTGCCGGCCGTCTCCCAGAACACCATCGTCTCGTACATGCGCCGCCCATAGAGGAAGGTGCCGATCGGCGCGGTCAGTTCGTTGAAGAACGCGTGCACCGTCTCGTCCGGCCCGCCCCACCCGAACGCACCGTTGACGTCGGCCGTGTGGCCGTCGAGCGACTGGTTCATGCAGTAGATCAGTCTCGCCATGGCGCCGATGCTAGTTCCTGGCCACCGCGGCGTCGGTGCCCCAGCTGGCCAGCAGGCGCAGGGCCTCGGCAGAAGGGGAAGCGGGCTCGGCGTGGTAGGTGGACAAGAACTGGTCCTGGTCGCCGGGCAGGGCGAAGGTCTCGTAGTGCAAGGCGATCTCGCCGACCAGAGGGTGCGTGAAGGTCATGGCGGCGTGGGTCTTGCGCTTGACGTTGTGGGCGGCCCACATGGTGCGGAACTCGGTGCTGCGAACGGAGAGCTCGCCGATCAGCTCGTTGAGCACAGGGTCGCCGGCGTGCTGGCCGGCGTCCAGGCGGAGCTGGCCGACCACATCGGAGGCCTTGGCCTGCCAGTCGGCGAAGAGGGTCCGTGACGAAGGGTCGAGGAAGACGATGCGGGCCCAATTGCGGTCCTGAGGGGCGCGGGAGTCCCAATCGCCGAAGAGGGCGGACGCGGTGCGGTTCCACGCCAAGACGTCGGTGCGGCGGCCCCAGATGTAGGCGGGCACGGAATCGATGGTGCTCAACAACTCGAGCAGAGCCGGGCGCACCTGCTGGCGCTGCGGTGACGGGCGACGGCGGCCGGGAGTGGGCTTGGCCAGGTGCAGGAGGTGGGCGTGCTCGGCGTCGGAAAGCTTGAGGGCGGCGGAAATGGCGTCAAGCACCTCGACCGAGACGTTGCGGCCGTTGCCCTGCTCGAGACGGGTGTAGTAAGCGACGGAGACGCCGGCCAGCTGGGCGAGCTCCTCCCGGCGTAGGCCGGGCACCCGACGCCGTCGGCCGAACTGGGCGATGCCCACGTCGGCGGGGGTCAGCCGGGCCCTGCGGGTCCGCAAGAACTCGCTCAGCTCGGCGCGTGGATCCATGGCCTCAGTATCACGCGGAACGGCGGAACCTGCCTGTCCCGGCGAGGGGTGGGAACGAGTCACCGCGCGTCGCCCGGGAAACGCACCCGATCGGGGGTCGGAACGACCCAGTCCTGGGCGCGACGGGTCCATACCTCGGCCGTGGGCCGCACCCCGGAACGGTCGTCGAGAGTGCCGGCCTTGACGATGATGATCTCCGGCCGTTCCCGCATGACGGTGAAGATGGGGGTGCCGCAGTCACCGCAGAACAGCCGGTCCCGCACATGGCCGTTCTCGCTGCCGACGGTGTTGTACACCTTGGGAACGCCGGTGATCCGCAAGGAATCCTGGGGCACCAGGATGTTCTCCGAGAAGGCCGAGCCGGTGTGGCGCTGGCAGTCGTCGCAATGGCAGAGCACGGTCAGCACCGGCTCGGCGTCGTAGCTGTAGCTGATGGCCCCGCACAGACAGTGTCCGGTCCGCATGGATCAGGCTCCCTTCGGGAAGGCGTGCCGGCGGCCGCCGATCACGGCCGCGGCGGCGGCGATCAGCAGTATCAGGGTGGCCCACGTGATCGAGGCGGTGCCGAGCCCGTCGATCAGCAGGCCGCCGACGAAACCGCCGACCGCGATGGAGCCGGAGAACACCGTGATGATGATCGACTGGGCCACATGCGCGGCCTCCCCGGTCGTCTTCATACCGGCGACGATGAACAGGCTCGGCGAGCTGCCGAAGGCCAGGCCCCAGGCCGCCGCGGCGACGTAGACCAGCACGGGCAGGCCGGCCAACACGGCGAGCACCAGTGCGCTGGCACCGAACAGGACGGTGCTGCCGACGGTCAGCCGGCGCAGATGGTGGTCGATGTGCGTGCCGACGACCACCACGCTCAACACCGACGTGACACCGAAGGCGAACAGCACCCAGCCGGCCTGGCTGGCCATGCCGGCGTAGGCCAGGAAGTCGGTGACGTAGGTGTACAGGATGTTGTGGGCCACCATGTACGCTGTTAGCGCGAACAATACTGTACGCAGGCCAGGAATCAGCAGAACCCTGGTCAGCGCGAAACGGTCGTCCACGGGCTCACCCGGCCGGTTGGGCAGGGTCGCCGCCATCCACAGCATGTTCAACCCGGCCAGCACCGCGGCGGCGTAGAAGGCAAGCTCCCAGCCGCCGATACTGCCGATCGCCGCGCCGAGCGGGATACCCAGCGCCAGGCCGAGCGGCGTACCGGCGGACGCGATGGCGACAGCGCGACCCTGCCGCCCCTCGGGGGCGAGGCGGGCGGCGTACCCGGCCAGGTGCGGCCAGACCATCGCGGTGCCGAGGCCGGCGACGAAACGGATGATCATGGTCAGCGTGTAGTCGGTGGACAGCGCGGTGAGGGCATTGGTGACGAGGACGACTGTTAGCGCCACCATCAACACGTGCCGTCGCGGCCAGTTGGCCGTCAGCCGGGACAGCGGGATGGCGCCGATGGCCGTGGCCAGCGCGTAGATGGTGACGACCTGGCCGGTCAACGCCACGTCGGTGTGCAGCGTGGCGCTCATCGCCGGCAGCAGGCCGGCCGGCAGGCACTCGGTGAGGATGGCGACGAAGCCGGCGAGGAACAGCCCGAACAGGGCTTTGCCCGGCAGCCGGGTCCGGGAGGGTGTGCTCAGTGTTTCGGTCACGACGTGAGCGTGCCTCGGCGGTAAGCGGTTACCCAGACCTCGGTTCAACGTACGCCCCGGTTTCCTACCACTGGCAGTGGTAGGAAACCGGGATCGGTGGCTACTTGATCCGGTAGGCGTGGATGAAGGTCTGCTCGACCTGGTTGCCGGCCCGGTCCTTGGCCGTGACCCGCAGCGACGCGAACGGCGCCGAAGTGTCGTTCATGGTCACGGCGTACCAGGCATCGCCGACCTTGAGCACCGGGATGCGGTGCCAGGTCACGCCGTCGTCGTAGGACGACTCCAGGGCGACCTGGCTCGTCTCCGACGGCGCGCTGTCCGGGTTGCGCTCGATCCGGATCGGCAGCACCAGCGGCCGGTCGGCTTTGGCCGTGTCCATGATGTCCAGCTCGGGGCTGATCTTCACGGTCATCAGCGGCAGCGGGTGAATACCGTCCACATGGGACGAGCGGAACGTCCAGGCGATGCTGGTCCGGCTGGACAGCGGCATGATCGTGTCGTCCTGCTGGAGGTCGACCTCGGCCCGGTAGGTCGCTTCCTGGGCCGGCTGCCCGGTGAACAGGCAGTCGAACAGGTTGTCCCGTTCGGACACCAGCTGGCCGTCCCGGTAAAGCGCGATCCGCGAGGACTTCGTGGTAGCGCCGTAACCCCAGCGGCCGGCCACGCCGTCGGCGTAGCCCGGGGCGTGGGTGTTGATCATGTCGTCCTTGCGGATGGAGCTGTACTGCGGCGGCGAACCGGCCGGCGCGAACGCCGCCCCGTACACGCCCTGGTTCCAGTCCCGCCGGTAGGTGCGGCCGGCGGTCAACTGCTCGGTCGGGCCGTCCTCGGTGCCCAGGTCGGGAAAGCCCTCGGCGATGCGGCTGCGACCGAACTCCTGCAACCACTGCCGCCCGTCGGCCAGGTAGTACTCGGTGCGTTCGAGCGGCAGCGTGATGACCATGGGCGCATCAGTCCGGTGTGGACTGTCCTTCGTGGACCCGAACGACCACGTCCAGCCGTACTGCGGCTGCGCGCTCTGGGCGTGGTAATGCTGGCGCACGGCCGCGAACTCGCGCGGCGAGACCTGCGGCGCGAAGCCGGTCGGGTACGCGCCTTTGAAGTCCCAGAACATGTGGTAGGCGAAGGGACTGTTGAGGAAGCCGCGGTCGGCGCCGGCCTTGCCCAATGAGAAGTTCACCCAGGCCAGCAAGTCCTTGTCGGCGATCTTCCCGCCGTACTGCTTGGTGTACAGGGTGAACAGCTCGTGGCCGATGCCGTTCTGGACCACACCGCTGTCGAACTCCACCCGACCCTGCGGACTGTCGAACTGCCGCCCAAGGCCCACATCGGATAGGGCAACGTCCGCGTCCACGCCACGCACGGTCGGCTGTACCAACTGGGCCTGCCGGGCGTCCAGCGTGATGGTGGTGTCGTGGTCCAGCTTCACCAACGGTTGGGTCAGGTGGGCGACGTCGTTGTCCTTGAGCACCAGGCTGTCGACGATGTAGTTGCCCTTGGGCTTGCGGATGGTGATCGTGCCGCTGGGCGCGCTCGGGAACTCGACCGACAGCGCGTCCATGCCCAGCAAGGACATCATGCTGATCGCCGCGGGCGCGCCGTCGCGACCGATCTGGTTCAGCGTCAGGTTGTAGCTCTCCGGCTCGCTGTTCGCGGTGAGCGGCGTGGAGATCCGCACGTCGCCGCCGGTCGCGACCAGGCGGCCGGCCAGCGTGCCGGTCGGGCCGGTGCGGGTGTCCGAGGTGACCGTGACGATGGCGTCACCGCCGGCCGGCACGACGACCTGCTTCTGCGCCAAGGAGAACGTCGCCGCGGTGGTGGCCAGGTCCAGGCTGACCGAAGTAGCCCCGGCGTTGTGGTACGTGACCGTGCGGTCGACGGGCTGATCATCGGTGTGCGGCCACCGCTGTGCACCGAAGTTCACGCTCGGCGTCTCGGCGACAACATCCTGCTTGATCGCCCGGGCCACGTCGACCCGACCGGCGCCCTCGACGAAGATGTTGGCCTGCGCGGTCGGCCGGGCGCTCGACACCAGTGCCGACTTCACGTCTGCGGCGTGCCAGTTCTTGTTGCGCTGCAAGAGTAATGCCGCCGCGCCGGTGACGTGCGGCGTGGCCATCGAGGTGCCACTGGCCGTGGTGTACGGGCCGTCGGTCGACGGCAGGCCGCTGTTGGCCGCGCGGGCCGCCGTGATGTCGGTGCCCGGGGCGGCGATGTCCGGCTTGACGCCGCCGTCGCCCAGCCGCGGCCCGACATTGGAGTACGGCGCCTCGACGTCCTTCTTGTCCACCGCGCCGACCGACAGCGCGGCATCGGCCGTGCTGGGCGAGCTGACCTGGTTGTACCCGTTGATCTCGTTGCCCGCGGCCACCACGAACAGCGCGCCGGTCTCGGCGGTCAGCCGGTTGACCGCCTCTTCCAGCGGATCGATGTCCGAGGTGTCGACGCCGCCCAGGCTCACGTTGACGACCTGGGCCTTCTTCTCCTTGGTCGCCCATTCCATGCCGGCGATGATGGCGCTGTCCGGGCAGCCGCCCTCCTGACAGACCTTGCCCACCACCAGCGTCGCATCCGGGGCGACGCCGCGGTATTTGCCGTTGGAGGCCGCGCCGCTGCCGGCAATGGTGGACGCGACGTGCGTGCCGTGGCCGATGGTGTCGTCGGTGCTGTTGTCGCTGGTGAACGCCTTGACGTCGGCGATCCTCCCGGCGAAGTCCGGATGGGTGGCGTCGATGCCGGTGTCGAGGACCGCGACGGTGACGCCCTTGCCGGTGAAGCCGGCCTGCCAGGCCGCCGGCGCGCCGATCTGCGGCACGCTCTCGTCCAGGCTGACCTGGCGTTTCCCGTCCAGCCACACCTTGGCCGCGCTGTCCTTCAGCTGCGCACAGGCCTGTCCCTTGGTAACGGTCACAGCGTTAGCCTTGAGACTGGGTAACGCCCTGGCCGTTACTCCGGAGACGGTGCCGGTGACGATCAGCGGGATGTCGGCCGTGGTGCCGTAGCCGAACTGCTGAAGTGCGGTGACGTCGAACAGCCGTCGGTCGAGCCGCCCGGAAGCGACGGCGGCGGCCGCGTCCAGCGGCACCACATAGGTATGGCCGAAAGCTCGGTAGACGTGGAAAGCGGTTCCCGCACGGCCAGGTGTCGGCAGCGGCGACACATCCGAGCCGTGCACGCTGATCCTGTCGCCGGTGATCAACGTGATTGTCGACGCCGGATCGGGCGGCGGCAGCGGCGCCGCCTGCGCGGCCAGGCCGGGCACCAACCCGGTGATCACTGCCGTGGCAAGGCCGGCGGCGAGCACTCTGCACCTCAACTGGGCTCCTCAGGGTCGTTCCAGTCGGCGGCGCAGGATGAAATTTTACCGCCACGATCCCGAAAGATCGGGACGAAAAGAAGCCATAACTTAAACAGAACAACCAGAACAAGTCACCCACGACCAGTTCCGCACCCTGGCCGTGAGGGCATCGAAAGTCGTCGACCGGGCAGCGGAACACGCCGCACACACGGCAACGGCCGTACGGTCGGAGGTGACGCTCCTTCGCGAAGGGATCTGGGGATGGCGAACGGGTTCTACGGGCTGGCCGCGGCGGATCCGGCCCGGCCGGCGTTGATCGACCCGGACGGCCAGGTGACGACCTTCGGCGAGCTGCGGGCCAGGGTGAACACGGTCAGCCACGCGCTCCGGGCGCTCGGCCTGACTCCCGGCGACGTCGTCGCCGCGATGGTGCACAACTCCGCCGCGTACTTCGAGCTGGTGCTGGCCACCGGACAGCTCGGGCTGTACCTCGTGCCGATCAACACGCACCTGACGCCGTCCGAGGTCGCGTTCATCGTTGCCGACTCCGGGGCGCAGGTCATGATCGCGCACGCCGATCTCGCCGCCGAGCTCGATTTGTCCGTTCCACACAAGCTCTCCATCGACGGCCCCGTCCCGGGCTGGTCGGCCTACGAGGACCTGACCAGCGATACCGAGGACCCCTCGGATCTGGTCGAGGGTCGGGTGATGATGTACACGTCCGGCACCACCGGCCGTCCCAAGGGCGTGCAGCGCGAGCTGACCGGCCGGCCGCCGGGCACCATCGCCCAGGCCATGGCCGACGGCATGGCCCCGTTCGGAATGCGGCCCGACGACGGCGTGCACCTCGTGTGCTCGCCGCTCTACCATGCCGCGCCGCACTTTTTCTCCATGTCCGCGCTGCACCTCGGGCACACCATCGTCTGGCACCGCAAGTTCGACGCCGAGGCTGTGCTGCGAGCCATCGAGCAGCACCGAGTCACCGACAGCCACGTCGTGCCGATTCATTTCGTACGCATGCTGCGACTGCCGGCCGAGGTACGCGGCCGCTACGACCTGTCCAGCCTCCGCACCTTGATCCACGCCGGCGCGCCGTGCCCGGTCGAGGTCAAGCAGCAGATGATCGACTGGATCGGGCCCCGCGTGTGGGAGTACCTCGGCGCCACCGAGGGCATCGTCAGCATCGTCTCCCCCGTGGAATGGCTCAGCCACCCCGGAACCGTCGGGCGGCCGCTGCCCACCATCACCGTCAAGCTGCTCGATGACAACGGTCACGAGGTGCCGCAGGGCGAAGCCGGCACCATCTACTACGACACTCCCGGCGATCCCTTCGAGTACCACAACGATCCCGGCAAGACGGCGGCCAACCGCGTCGGCGGCCTGCACACCGTCGGCGACCTCGGCCGATTCGACGCGGAGGGCTACCTGTACCTGCTCGATCGGCGTACCGACCTCATCCTCACCGGCGGCGTCAACGTCTATCCGGCCGAGGTCGAGCAGCACCTCCTCACCCACCCCGCCGTCGCCGACGCGGCCGTGATCGGCGTGCCCGATGCCGAGTGGGGCCAGAGCGTGCTGGCTGTCATCCAGCCCGGCAGGGGCGCCGTCGCCTCCGACGGCCTCGCCCGGCAACTGCTCGACCACTGCGCCGCCGGGCTCGCGTCGTTCAAGCGCCCCAAGCGAATCGAGTTCCGCAGCGACTTCCCCCGCACCGCCACCGGCAAACTGCTGCGCCGCGAGCTACGAGAGGAGTTCGCCGGGGTCAGTGACCCGGCGGGCAGCTGACCGGCGCGGGGTGCACGAAGAGCAGCAGTCCGCTTGCGACGGCCAGAAACAACAGCACCAAGCCAACTCGGTAGAGGGTGCGGACGCCGGCCTGGAGGGTGTCGGAGAAGGCGACGCCGTCGCGTCCGCTGAGGACGAACGCGGTGCCGACCGCGACGATGCCGGTCACGCCGAACGCCACCATGGTGATGAAGACGGCCGCGGTCTGCTCCTCCGTGAACGGGTTCAGGCCGAAAGCGGCCAGCCCGAACAGCACGAGGCTGACGACCGGGACGGTGATCGACAGCAGGTCGGCGACCTGGCCGACCGCCTGCGACGAGAACTTCGGCCTGGTCACGTGCTCTTCTCCGAGATCGGGAAGCGGGCGATCCGGGCCCGCATGGTCAGGTGCCGCAGCTCGCCCCAGTGCTCGGCCTTGGCCACGACCGGCAACGTGTCCCGGACCACGCGGGCGATCGGGACCAGCCCGGACAGGTCGCGTTCCCGCCGCCGGTGCGCGGCCACGATCGGTTCGTGCAGCAGGGCGGCCAGCCCCAACAGCCCGGCCATGAAGCCGAGGACGAGCACCAGTCCCGTGGCGAAGTCCTGGCTGCTCAGCACAATCACGGCGATGACAAGCGGCGACGCCACCAGAATGCCGTTGCGGGCGACGTACAGGTACCGGAGCTCGCGGGCCGCACGGTCATAGGACGCCAGCATCTGCTCCGCGTGCTCCAGCGCCGCCTCCAGGTCGGTCTCCGGCTGTGCGGCGTCCCAGCTTTCCTTATCGTGGCTCAACACCGCAGAACTCTCCGATCGTGTTCATGACCTTGGCCAGCAGCGCCGACATGAGATCGAGGTCGCCGTGCGACGGCGCCTGCGCGTTGACCGCCGTGGCCGAGTACGCCTCCAGATAGGCGCACACCGGCAGCACCGCGATCCGGATCACCGGCTGCCCGCCACCGTCCTTGTGGACGAACCGGCCCTGGCCGACGAAGTCGACGAGTCCGCGCAACTCGCGGGAGAACTCGGAGTCCTTGGCCGGATCGGCCGCGGGTATGTAGTACCGGCCGGCGTCGTCGAGCGCGGATTGCGTCCGATAGAGGTCCACTTTGGACACAGCCAGCACCAGCCAGATCGGCTTGGTCGTGTACTGCCACGCCTGCTGCAACAGGTCCTTGGTCTGAAGGAAGTCGTCCAGTTCGTGCTGGAGGTTGTAGTTCTGGATGCGCTGCACGGCCGGCAGCGCCGGGGCCCCGGCCGGCACCAGGTCGAGGGCCGCACGCTGGGTGTTGGGATCCCAGATCGTGCTGTACCCGCAGGACGTCGAGTGCAGGACGCCGGTCGGGGCGCTGCTGCCCATGAAGACCTCGCTGATCGTGCGCCTGCCCGGCGGCGAGTCCTTCTGGCCCGGCACCACCACGAGTTTCACCCGCTTGCGGCCGACGGGTGTCTCGAGGACGAAACGGTCCCGCTCCTTGTCCGGGCTCTCTCCGCGCTTCGCGGACTCGCCGATCGGCAGCCTGTGCCGCAACGCCTTGTGCAGCGTCGTCTTGCCGGCGCCGCGCATGCCGGTGAGCGCGATAGCCAGTTCCGACAGGGCGAACGGGTTCAGCCAGCGCTTCATCCGGTAGTCGACCCGGGCCGTGTCACCCGGATGGAGCACCACCCGGGTCAGCTCGTCCCAGCGATCCCGGATCGGTCGCCAGTAGTCCACCACGGCACGAAACCTCCGGCTCTCCACCCCGCTGTCCCTTCGCCACGGCCGGGTCCGGCGTTACGGGTGCCGCGAGGGCCAGGTCGAGGGCCGCCGCGCAGTGCAGCGCGGTGGTCGCGAAGATCGGGCCAGCAAGATCCGCGGGGCCGATGCTGAGCTCGAGTTCGGTGCAGCCCAGCACGATGCCCGCGGCGCCGGCGGCCAGCAGGGAACGGCAGATGTCGAGCAGGCGGTCACGGGATGAGGGATCCACGGTCCCGACACAGAGTTCGTCGAAGATGATGCGCTGCACGGTGTCCCGGTCCGCCCTGGCCGGGATGATAGCGCTAACACCGTTGCGGGACAGGCGGTCGCGGTAGAAGTCCTGCTCCATCGTGTACTTGGTGCCGAGCAATCCTACGCGGGTGACGCCGGCGGCGAGCGCGGCGGAGGCGGTGACGTCGCACAGGTGTAGCACGGGGATGGACACCGCAGTGGCAATGTCGTCGTACACCTTGTGCATGGTGTTCGTCGCCAGCAGCACGAACGATGCGCCGGCGGCCTCCAGCGCGCGGGCTTCACCAGCCAGCACGGTGGCGATCGACGTCCACTCCCCCGCGGCCATCATCGCCTCGATGGGAGCGAAGTCAACGGTGGCGACACGGAGCCGGGCCGAGTGCAGACCGCCGAGCCGGGTCCGAACGCCCTGGTTGAGCCGGCGCAGGTACTCGGCGGTGGACTCCCAGCTCAGGCCGCCGATGATGCCGATCAGGTCCATGACCTCCAGGATCGTCCCGTCCTGATATAAGTAAAAGTGCGATCTCGTGACATCACCTGGCAGAATTCGTTACATGCTGGACCCACGCAGCCTGGTGGTGCTGCACCTGATCGACCGCACGGGCTCGATGTCGGCGGCGGCGCGGGAGCTCGGCTGGACGCACCCGGCGATCAGCCAGCACGTCAAGCGCCTGGAGCGCACGGCCGGCTGTGAGCTGGTCGAACGGCACGGGCGCGGAGTCCGCCTGACGGAACCGGGGCGCACACTGGCCCGCTATGCCGCGGAGATCGCGGCCTCGCTGACGGCCGCCCAGAACTGCCTGCCGGACCTGGCGCAAGGTCACGCGCCGCGGCTTCGGGTGGCGGCGTTCCCGACGGCTTGCGCGACGCTGGTGGTCGACGCCGTGACTTCCCTCGGCCATCTCCGTGTCGACGTCCGGCAAGCGGAACCACCGGAAGCGTTGGCGGCGCTGGAAGACGGCACGGTCGACGTCGCCGTGACCTTCCATGACGAAGCGCCGCAAGGACCTCGGGTCACGGTCCTCGGCCGGGATCCGCTGCTCGCCGCGCTGCCGGTCACGCATCCGTTGGCGGACCGGGAAACCATCCCACTGGCCGAGCTGGACACGGTCATCGCCGGCTGTCCACTGTGTCAGGACAGATTCCTCAAACACTGTGCCCAGCAGGGAATTCGACCGTCGCTGCATCACCAGGTCACCGACGACTACGTCTTGATGCAGGCGATGGTCGCCGCCGGCCAGGGTATCGCGGTGCTACCTGGCCTCGCCCTTGCCGCACACCGCCGCGACGACATCGTCACGCGGGAGCTGGACCCGCCGCTGCACCGGGTGATCGCGGTCTGGCTGGCCGATCGGCACATTCCGGCGGAGGCAGCCCAACTGCTCGACGCGCTCCCGGTAGTTGACGCAATAATGCGCCAATAAGGCCTCTGGCTAGCGTGGCGGCTCGGTAGCAAACCGAACCGTTCGTAGGGGGTCGTATGGACAGCGCCCACGGTCTTGCCGAGACGGCGGGACTGCTCGGCGTGACCGAGGAGATCCTGCTGCTCGCGGCGCACGCCAAGGTGCACAGCGTGCTCACCGGCGAGGGCGCCGTCCACTACGGTCACGGTGACGTCGTGGTCCGCGACGGAACCTGGCGTGACCTCGTCGAGGCGACCAAGGCCGTCAACGGCCAGACCTGCCCAGCCATGGACGAGCGCACCGCCGGATATCACGCCAAGGCGGTCCGGCTGCTGATCGCCGACCCCGACGCCGATCACGACGCGGAAACCCTGCTGAGCGATGAGGAACTGCACCTCCAGGTGCACGGAATGGCCGGACGCCGTCGTGATCTGCCCGATCGCCGCCTGCACGAGCTGTTCGAGGAGCGCGTCGAGCGCCACCCGGACGCCGTCGCGGCGCAGTGCCTGAGCGAAACCTGGACCTATCGCGAGCTCGACGAGCGGGCCAACCGCATCGCGCATTTCCTGCTCGGCCAGGGCATCCGGGCCGAGGACGTGGTCGCGGTGATCTCCGAGCGCACCCTGGACTGGATGGCCGCGGTGCTCGGCGTGTTCAAGGCCGGCGCGGTCTACCTGCCGATCGAGCCGAACTTCCCGGCCGAGCGCATCG
The DNA here is from genome assembly GCF_028622115.1 of Kutzneria chonburiensis. Lineage (NCBI taxonomy): Bacteria > Bacillati > Actinomycetota > Actinomycetes > Pseudonocardiales > Pseudonocardiaceae > Kutzneria > Kutzneria chonburiensis. Next base: position 1,522,567 of record NZ_CP097263.1, on the reverse strand, counting down.
AGGCCATGCTCACCCGCAGCGACGCGAAAGTGCAGCTCACCGCGGAAACGCTCAACGCCATCACGGACGGTCCGACGACCAGCCCGGGCGTTCCCGTAGCGCAGAACCAACTGGCGTACATCTACTTCACGTCGGGCTCGACGGGCCAGCCCAAGGGCGCCATGTGCGAGCACGGCGGCATGATCAACCACCTCTACGCCAAGATCGACGACCTCGGCATCGGCGAAGGTGCCGTCGTTGCCCAGACCGCCCCGCAGTGCTTCGACATCTCGCTGTGGCAGCTGGTGTCGGCGCTGCTGGTCGGCGGTCGCACGGTCATCGTGCCGCAGCAGGACATCCTCGACATCAACCGGTTCCTCGACACCGTCGAGGCGGCCGACGTCGAGGTGCTGCAACTGGTCCCGTCGTTCCTGGAGGTCGTGCTCTCCGAGCTGGAGGTCCGCCCGCGTGACCTGCCGGCGCTGCGCTGCGTCTCGGTCACCGGCGAGGCGATCAAGAAGGAGCTGGTGCAGCGCTGGTTCACCCACCGTCCACACGGGACGCTGGTGAACGCCTACGGCCTCACCGAGACCTCGGACGACACCAACCACGAGGTCATGACCGCGACCCCGACCACGGATTCCGTGCCACTGGGCAAAGTTATCGCTAACACCACCGTCTACGTGCTGGACGAGCGGCTGCGGCCGGTGCCGCTGGGGTCGGTCGGCGAGATCGCGTTCTCGGGCATCTGCGTCGGCCGCGGCTACATCAACGACCCCGAGCGCACGGCCGCCGCCTTCATGGACGACCCGCTGCGGCCCGGTCAGCGGATGTACCGGTCCGGTGACTTCGGCCGCTGGCTGCCGGACGGCCGCCTGGAGTTCCTCGGCCGCCGCGACGCCCAGGTGAAGATCCGCGGCTTCCGGATCGAGATCGGCGAGGTGGAGAACCGCCTGCTCGGCGCGCCCGGCGTGAAGGACGCGGCCGTGGTCGTGGCCGACGGCCCGCAGCTGGTGGCGTTCTTCTCCGCCACCGGAGACCTCACCGGAGAACAGCTGCGGGAACACGCCGCCGTCACGCTGGCCGACTACATGGTGCCGGCCGCGGTGCACCGCATGGACAAGCTGCCGCTGACCGACAACGGCAAGATCGACAAGAAGGCGCTCCGGGCCGCCGCCAACGACCTGAGCAAGCAGGAGTACGTCGCGCCGGCCACGGATGCGGAGCGGACACTGGCCGCGGCCTGGGCCGACGTGCTCGGGCTACCGGTGGAGCGGATCGGCGCCGACGCGGACTTCTTCGAGCTGGGCGGCACGTCGCTGAGCGCGGTCCGGCTGGCGATCAAGCTGAAGCCGGCGGTGTCGCTGACCGACATCACGGCCGCCCCGACCCTGAGCAAGCTGGCCGCGCTGGTCGAACAGGCCGGCTGAAAGGAATCTGACGATGTCTTCCCTGGTGGAGGCGTACGCGCCGCTGCTCGAAGGCAGACCGCCGGTGCTGCGGGCGTACGCCGACAGCGACGCCGAGGGCTGGGTCGCCGACAACCTGGACGTGCTGCGGGCCGCGCTGAACGGCCACGGCACGGTGCTGGTGCGCGGCCTCGACGTCGCCGACGCGGCCCAGACCGGCCGGCTGGCCAGGCTGATCACCACCGAGCTGATCACCGAGCGGGAGTCGTTCGCGCCGCGAACCGCTTACGCGCCACAGGTCTATTCCTCCTCGGCGTGGCCGGCCAACCAGCCGATGTGCATGCACCACGAGCTCAGCTACGCCCAGGAACTCCCCCGCACCATGGTCTTCGCCTGCCTCCAGGCCCCGACCAGCGGCGGCGAGACGGCGGTGGCCGATGCCGCGGCGGTACTGGCCGACCTGCCGCCGGACATCGTGAACCGGTTCGAGAAGGACGGCTGGCAGCTGATCCGCAACTACGGCGAGACCATCGGTGTGCCGTGGCAGCAGGCCTTCGGCACTGATGATCAGTCCGAAGTGGAGGCGTACTGCCGGGCCAACGACACCGAGTTCGAGTGGACCGAGGCCGGCCTGCGGACCAGGCAGGTCCGCACCGCCGTCGCGTACCACCCGGTGACCGGGCAACGCCTGTGGTTCAACCAGATCGCGTTCCTCAACGAGCTGACCATGGACCCGGACGTCCGCGAGTACCTGGCCATGGTGCTCGGCCCGGACGGCCTGCCGTTCACCACCCGCTTCGGCGACGGCGAGCCGATACCGGCCGACGTCGTCGACGTGATCAACGAGGTCTACCAGCGGCACACCGCCAGCATCCCGTGGCAGCGCGGTGACCTGATGCTGGTCGACAACCTCCGCACCGCGCACAGCCGGCAGCCCTACGAGGGCGACCGCGAGATCGTCGTCGCGATGGGGGATCCCGTGCGGCGCACCGACATCAGATGGAGCCGTTCATGACCGACCCGCAGGTGCCCCCGTTCGCCGTCATCCCCGGCCGGCAGGTGCACCAGGTGCTGTCCGGCAGCGAGAAGCGTGTCGTCGAGATCGTGGAGGCGGCCTACCGGGTGCACGGCGGCGGCGACACCGTCAACCCGCCGTCCTACTTCCTGCGCTTCCCGGACCGCCCCACCTCGCGCATCATCGCGCTGCCGGCCTCGATCGGCGGCGAGGTGGACGTGGACGGCGTGAAGTGGATCTCCAGCTTCCCGGAGAACGTGCAGCGGGGCGTGCCTCGGGCCTCGGCGGTGCTGATCCTCAACGACCACGACACCGGCTATCCGCTGGCCTGCATGGAAGCGTCGATCATCAGCGCCGCGCGCACGGCCGCGTCGGCCGCATTGGCCGCGGATGTGTTGACGCGTGGTCGAAACCGGCCCCGCCGGATCGGCTTCTTCGGTGTCGGCCTGATCGCCCGGTACATCCACACCTACCTCGCCGGCACCGGCTGGGACTTCGACGAGATCGGCGTGCACGACCTGTCGACCGAGCACGCCGAGGGCTTCAAGGGCTACCTGGAGCGCAGCGGCACCGGAGCGACGATCACCGTCCGGGACACCGCCGAGGACCTCATCCGCAACAGCGACGTCGTCGTGTTCGCGACCGTCGCCGGTCAGCCGCACGTGTCCGATGTGGACTTGTTCGCGCACAACCCGTTGGTGCTGCACGTGTCCCTGCGCGACCTGTCGCCGGAGATCATCCTGGCCTCGACCAACATCGTTGACGACGTGGACCACTGCCTGAAGGCCGACACCTCGCCGCACCTGGCCGAGCAGCGAACCGGAAACCGGGACTTCCTGGACGGCACGCTGTTCGACGTCCTCAATGGACTGGAGCTCCCCACCGACAAGCCGCTGGTGTTCTCCCCCTTCGGTCTCGGCGTGCTGGACCTGGCTGTCGGCAAGCACGTGCTGGACGAGCTGGCCGCAGCCGGCGAGCTGGCGACCGTGCCGGACTTCTTCCATGAGCTCTCCCGATACGGCAGGTCCTGACGAAGGCGGTTGGCCATGCAGGTGATCTCCGGCCCGGACGAGTTCCATGTCGACGACCTCTACGTGGACCTGCGGCGGGCGGTGGGACTGGCGCTCCACCTCAAGTGCGAGGCGTTCAACTTCGCCGGCTCGGTCAAGCTCAAGGCGGCCGTGGCCATGGTGGACGCGGCCGAACGGGACGGCCGCCTCGCGCCGGGCTCGGTGCTGATCGAGTCCTCGTCGGGCAATCTCGGCATCGCGCTGGCGATGATCGCGGCCAGCCGCGGCTACGGCTTCCTGTGTGTCACCGACGCCCGCTGCAACACCGCGTCCCGGCGGCTGATCGAGTCGTTCGGGGCGCGGGTGCACGTGATCACCGAGCCCGATCCGGACGGCGGCTTCCTCGGCGCGCGGATCGGCTACGTGCAAGGGATGTGCCGGCAGGACGCGCGGTACGTGTGGCTCAACCAGTACGCCAACAGCGGCAACTGGCTGGCCCACCACGGCAGCACCGCGCCGCAGATCGCCAAGGCGTTCCCCGAGCTGGACGTGCTGTTCGTCGGGGCCGGCACCACCGGCACGCTGATGGGCTGCGCGCGCTACTTCCGTGAGCACCGGCCGTCGGTGCGGATCGTGGCGGTCGACGCGGTCGGCTCGGTCACGTTCGGCGGGCCGGCCTCGCCGCGGCTCATTCCCGGCCTCGGCACCAGCGTCCGCCCGCAGCTGCTCGACGAGTCCTTTGTGGACGACGTGGTGCACGTGCGGGAGGAGGACACGGTGAAGATGTGCCACCGGCTGGCCGCCGCCGGCTTCGTGTTCGGCGGCTCCACCGGGACCGTGGTCAGCGGGGCCGAGCGCTGGCTGGCCGACAACGGCGCCACCACCGCCGTGGCGATCGCCCCTGACCTGGGCGAACGCTATCTGGACTCGGTGTACCAGCCCGAGTGGGTCGAGCAGCACTACGGCAGCCCGCTGCTGGTGTAGGTTCGGCCAATGGCTGTTGGACCGGCGCTGGTGCGTGACCGCAATGCTTGGCAACACCTGGAAGCCTTCGTGGTCTGCGCGGTCGCGACCATCCTGATCACGCGCTCGTTCCTCGGCGCCACCGGCTATCCGAAGATCGGCAGCGGCGGCCTGCACATCGCGCACATGCTGTGGGGCGGGCTGCTGCTGCTCCTGTCGCAGCTGCTGGTGCTGTCCTACCTCGGGCCGGTCACCAAGCCGCTGGCCGCGGTGCTGGGCGGCGTCGGCTTCGGGCTGTTCATCGACGAGGTCGGCAAGTTCGTCACGGCCGACAACAACTATTTCTACCGGCCGGCCGTGGCGATCATGTACGTCGTCTTCGTGGTGATCGTGCTGGCCGGCCGGCTCGTGCACGACCGGCGGCCGCGCGGCCCGGCCGAGCAGCTGGCCAACGCGGCGGCGATCGCGGCCGAAGGCGTGGTCGCCGGGCTGCCCAAGGCACAGCGCGCGGTCGCCAACCGGTTGCTCATGCGCGCGGCGAAAGGCGGCGCGAACGCCGAGATGACGGCCGCGCTGTCCACTGTGGTCGCTCTGTGCCCGCCAGGCCGGGCCACGCCACACTTCGTGCAGACGGTCCGCAACCGCCTGCCGTCCTACCTGCCGCAGAGCTGGGTTCTGGTGTGGCTGACCAATATCCTGCTGATCGGCCAGGCTGCGGCCGGCATCGTCGGCTCGCTGCTGGTGCTGCTGACCGATCCGCACGGCGCCGAACTGATCGCCGGCTTCGGGCAGCTGATCAGCGCGGCCATCGCCGGAGTACTGGCCATCGTGGCACTTGTCCTGCAATGGTCCGACGACCGCAGTGCCATGCTGCGCTGGAGTCGGTACGCCGCACTGGTCACGGTGTTGTTCACCGAGGTTTTCGACCTGGTCGAACAGGAGTTCGCCGGGCTGACCGGGGTGGGGGTCGGCCTGTTCGCCCTCGCCGTGATCGCGCTGCACGAGCGGCGGTCACGCCGACCCCTCACCAAGGCTCAGACCAGCACGTAACCGTCGCCGGGCCGCTGGAACCGACTGCGCCGCAGGTCGTTCATCACGAACGTGCGCTGGAGCCAGCGGTCCTTGCCGTCGTAGCGGGGCGTGAAACCGGTGCGGCCGTGCACGGTCACGCGATTGTCCACAATGGCCAGATCACCGGGACGCAGCCGCAACGTCTGCGACGCGTCGTTGAACCGGTCCCGCAGCTCCTCCAACGCCGCGGCGGCACGCGGCGTCTGCGGCGTGGTGGCGGCCAGGTCGACCTGGAGGTTCGGGTCCTCCTCGGCACCGAACAGCACCGCGTGCTCAACGGCCCCGTCACTGCCGAGACCGAACGACGGCGGCGCCTGCGTGACGAATTCCCGGCTGAACAAGGCTTCCCGCGCCTGGTCGGTCAGCATCGGCAGCACCGTGCGGGCGCACGAGGTACGCAGGCCGGCGACGCCTTCGTGGTCCTGCCGCAGGCACAGCAGCATCACGTAGTCGGGACGGTTGGGGTGGAACGCGTTCTCGGTGTGCCATTCCAGCAGCACCGAGCCGGCGTTGCCCTGGAACTCCTCCTTGCCCGGCACCGGAACCACGTCCTGCACCAGCGCGCCGGTCTTCTCCGGCAGGAAGGCGGCCGGGTCGCCGAGCCCGGTCGCGATCATCATCAGCACCGCGGCCGGCACCGCGACAGTGCGCTGCACGGAGCCGTTCACCGTTGGTGTGTCGGGCAGACCGTGTTCGTTCACCGGCAGGTTGCGCAACAGCATCGAGCCCTGCGGCCCGGAGTCACGGCGGAACCGGCGCAGCGGCCGGCGCAGGCCGACCGGGGCCTCGTCCCAGGCCCGGCGCGCGTCGTCCACCCACTCCGGGGCGTCGACGAGATCGTTCTCCACGGCACTGAGAGCACGGGCCAGCTGGTCGACGGCCTCGGCGTCGGCCGTGGCCAACGTGACCGGCGCGGAACCCGCTGTGGTTTCGGTGACCACCGTCATAGCTGTCCTACCTCCACTCGGATACGCCCGCGACGGTAGGCAGCGGCGGCTTTGTTCCGTTATCGCCGGCATTTCGCCGTGACTCCCCTGTGGACGGACATCGCCGCGTCGATATCTGGCCGATAAGGCGATTCTCTAGCGTCCCGTGTTATGACAGCTGCCATCCGCGTCGAGGGCCTGGCCAAGCGCTTCGGCGACACCAGGGCGCTGGACGGCGTCGACCTGGAGGTCGAAGCGGGCACCGTGCTGGGCCTGCTCGGCCCCAACGGCGCCGGCAAGACGACCACGGTCCGCACGCTGGCGACGCTGGTGCGGCCCGATGCCGGACGGGCCTTCGTCGGCGGTTACGACGTGGTGGCGCAGGCCAACGAGGTGCGCCGGCTGATCGGCCTGACCGGGCAGTACGCCTCGGTGGACGAGAACATCTCCGGCCGCGAGAACCTGTACCTGATCGGCCGGCTGCTGGATCTGTCCGCACGCAGGGCGAAGGCCCGCGCGGACGAGCTGTTGGAACGCTTCGCCCTGACCGCCGCCGCGTCCCGGCCGGCGCGGGGCTACTCCGGCGGCATGCGCCGACGGCTCGATCTGGCCGCGAGTCTGGTCGGCAATCCCAAGGTGTTGTTCCTGGATGAGCCGACGACCGGGCTGGACCCCCGCAGCCGCAACGACTTGTGGGACGAGGTTCGGTCCTTTGTGGCCGGTGGCTCGACCGTGCTGCTGACCACGCAGTACATGGAGGAAGCCGAGGCGCTGGCCGACCGGGTGGTGGTGATCGACCACGGCCGCGTGGTCACCGGCGGCACGCCCGACCAGCTGCGGGCCCGCGTCGGCGGCCGCGTGCTGCACGTGCGGATGGAGCGGCCCGACGAGGTCACGGACGCGGCAAAAGCCTTGGCCGACGCGGGTTTGGGCGCGGCGGTCACGGATGAGCCGGCCGGCCGGCTGTCCCTGCCCATGGCCGACGAGCAGTGGCTGACCGCCGCGCTGCGTGTGATCGGCGGGCTCGGCCTGACCATCGCCGAGATCGAGACCAGGCTGCCCAGCCTGGACGAGGTCTTCCTGACGTTCACGAAGAGGTCGGCATGACGGCGTCCACCCTGCGGCACTCGCTGGCCATCTGCCGGCGCAACCTGGTGCACATCCGCAACGATCCCGAGCAGCTGCTGGATGCCACGGTGATGCCCATCGTGTTCACCCTGGTGTTCCTGTACGTGCTCGGCGGCGCGATCGGCGGCGACCACCTGGACTACCGGGAGTACCTGCTGCCCGGGATCATGGTGCAGACCGCGTCTTTCGCCTCCACGGTCACGGGTATCGGCCTGAACACCGACTTCGGCCAGGGCGTGATGGACCGCTTCCGGTCGCTGCCCATCTCCCGCGCCGCCGTGCTGGCCGGTCGCATCGGCTCGGACGTCTGCCGATTGTTGTTGGGACAACTGGTCATGCTGGCCTTCGCTTTCGTCGTCGGCTTCCGCGTGCACACGAATCCGGTCGCCGTGCTCGGCGCGTTCGCCCTGCTCCTGCTGTACGGCACCGCGCTGTGCTGGGTGTCGGCTTTTGTCGGGCTGAGCGTGAAGAACGCCCAGGTGGTGTCCACGGTCGGCTTCCTGTGGATGATCCCGCTCCAGTTCGGCAGCTCCATCTTCGCCCCGCCGGACACCATGCCCGGTTGGTTGCAGGCGTTCGTCGCGGTCAACCCGACCACCCTGGTCACCGACGCCTGCCGCGGCCTGCTGGTCGGCGGCCCGGTCGCCGGCTCCGCGCTGGGCGCGATCGCGTGGAGCGTCGGCCTGATGGCCGTGTTCGCCCCCTTGGCCGTGCTGCGCTACCGCAACCGCACCTAACCCCCACCCCCGCGAGTCCCGCTCAGCGTCACACCGAAACCCGTTCTTTCGCACACCTGAGGAGTCGATCGGCATGGAAGACCTGGTCTCGCGGCTGGTGGCAGCGCGGGCGGCCGGCACGCCGGACGCGACCGCCGTGGTCTGCGGTCCCGAGCGGCTCAGCTACGCGGAGCTGAACGCGGCGGCCAACCGGTTGGCCCGGCTGCTGATCACCCGTGGCGCGGGCCCGGGCCGGGTCGTGGCGGTGGCGCAACGGCGGTCGGTGGAGCTGCTGGTCGCGCTGTTGGCCGTGCAGAAGACGGGTGCGGCCTATCTGCCGGTGGATCCGACCTATCCGGCCGACCGGATCGAGTACGTCCTCAACGACGCCCACGCGGTGACGAAGCTGGTCGGCGGCGAGCTGGCCGCCGCAGCCGGTCTGTCCTCTGAGGACATTCAGCTGGACTCCGACATCGCATACGTCATCTACACGTCCGGGTCGACCGGCCGACCGAAGGGCGTCGCGGTCACGCACGCCAACCTGGTCAACTTCCTCGACGGTGTCGCCGAGCACGCCCCGCTCACCCCGGCCGACACGCTGCTGGCCGTCACCACGATCGCCTTCGACATCGCCGGGCTTGAGATGTACCTCCCGCTGCTGCACGGCGGCCGGGTTGTGATCGCCACCGAGGCCGAGGTCCGTGACCCGGCGGCGCTGACGTCCCTGATCGCCGCCGAGGGCGTGACGGTCATGCAGGCGACGCCGTCGCTGTGGCAGGCGCTGGTGTCCAGCCACCCTGAACGGCTGCGTGGACTGCGGATGTTGGTCGGCGGCGAGGCGCTGCCGGGTGTGCTGGCGGCGAAGATGGCGGCGTTGACAACATCTGTTGTCAACCTCTACGGGCCGACCGAGACCACCATCTGGTCCACGGCGTCGCCCGTGACCGATGCCGCCGTGACCATCGGAAAGCCGCTGCGCAACCAGGAAGTCCGGGTGCTCGGCGACGCGTTGGCCGAGCTGCCGGCGGGTGAGATCGGCGAGCTGTACATCGCCGGCGACGGCGTGGCCCGCGGCTACTTCGGCCGGCCGGAGCTGACCGCGCAGCGTTTCGTCGCCGATCCGCACGGCGACGCCGGTACCCGTATGTACCGCACCGGTGACCTGGCCCGATGGAACGCGGACGGCGAGCTGGAGTACCTCGGCCGAGTGGACGAGCAGGTCAAGCTTCGTGGGTTCCGCATCGAGCTGGGCGAGATCCAGGCCGCCGCCGAGTCGCATCCGGCGGTGGAGCGGGCCGTCGTGGTCGTCCGCGACGAGCGTCTCGTCGGTTACGTCGTTGGCGCGGCTGACGGTGTGCGCGAACATGTCGCGAAGACCCTGCCCGAGTACATGGTCCCGGCGATCTTCGTCGAGCTGGCCGAGTTCCCGCTCACGCCCAACGGCAAGATCGACCGCAAGGCTCTGCCCGCGCCGCGTTTCGTGAGCGCCGGCCGCGCCCCGCGGACCGAGCGTGAAGTGACGCTGTGCGCGCTGTTCAGCGAGGTTCTCGGTCTGGACACGGTGTCGATCGACGACGGCTTCTTCGAGGCCGGCGGACACTCGCTGCTGGCCACGAAGCTGATCAGCCGCCTGCGCACCGAGCTCGGCGTCGAGGTCCCGATCGCCATGCTGTTCGACGCCCCGACGGTGGCTCAGCTGGCTTGTCGCCTCGATGAGGCAGCTGCGGCCCGGGCCCAGCTGGAGCGCCGTGAGCGTCCGGATCGGGTGCCGCTTTCCTATGCGCAGCAACGGCTCTGGTTCCTCCACCGGCTGGAGGGCCCCAGCCCCACGTACAACCTGCCGACGGTGCTGAAGCTGTCCGGCGAGGTCGACGTGGAAGCGTTGCGGCGGGCGGTGAACGAGGTCGCCGACCGGCACGAGTCGCTGCGCACGATCTTCCCCGAGGCCGACGGCCGGCCGTACCAGCAGATCGTGCACACGCCCATCCCCTTCGAGGTGGTCGAGCCGGCGAACCTGGACGAGGCGCTGAAGGCCGCTGTCCGGCACGAGTTCGAGCTGTCGACCGACCTGCCGTTCCGGGTGACGCTGTTCAAGTCCTCGGCTCAGGACTACACCCTTCTCCTGCTGGCGCACCACATCGCCAGTGACGGCTGGTCGCAGGCGCCGCTGTGCGCCGATCTCGCCGACCGCTACGCGGGACGGACCCAAGAGGCGCTGGCCGTGCAGTACGCGGATTACACGCTGTGGCAGCAGGAGCTGCTCGGTAGCGAGGACGACCCCACCAGCGCCATCCGCGCCCAGCTGGACCACTGGGTGTCCGCTTTGGACGGTGCCCCGGAGCTGCTGCCGCTGCCCACCGACCGCCCCCGGCCGACCGTCGCCTCCTACCGTGGCGACATCGTCGAGTTCGGCATCGACGCCGAGCTGTGCGAGCGGCTGGGCGCCCTCGCCCGCGAGGCCAACGGCACGCTGTTCATGGTCGTGCACGCGGCCCTGGCCGCCCTGCTCACGCGGCTCGGCGCGGGCACCGACCTGCCGTTGGGCACGGTCGTCGCCGGCCGCACCGACTCGGCCCTGGACGACCTGGTCGGCTTCTTCGTCAACACGCTGGTGCTGCGGGCCGACACCAGCGGCAACCCCACCTTCGCCGACCTGCTCGGCCGCGTACGGACCAACGCCCTGGCCGCGTACGCCAACCAGGACGTGCCGTTCGAGCGCGTGGTGGAGCAGATCAACCCGGTGCGGTCGCTCTCGCACCACCCGCTGTTCCAGGTCATGCTGGCGTTCCAGAACAACGCCTCGGCGACGCTGGACTTCCCGGGCCTGCGCGCCGAGCTGGCCGATGCCGCGGCCGACGTCGCCCGCTTCGACCTGTACTTCAGTGTGGTTGAACGGGCCGGCGGCCTGCGCGTGGACCTGGAGTACGCCACCGACCTGTACGACCGCGAGACCGTCGAGCGCCTGGCCAACCGCCTCGTCCGCCTGCTGTCCCAGGTCGCGGACAACCCGTCGATCGCCCTGGACGACCTGGACCTGCTCGACGATGCCGAGCGTTCACTCGTACTGAACACCTGGAACAACACGGCTGTACACGCCCCCGACGCGTCCATCGTCGAGCTGTTCCACGCCCAGGTCGACCGCACCCCCGACGCAATCGCGCTGGTCGCCGGCGAGGTGGAGATCAGCTACGCCGAGCTGGACCGCCGGGCCAACGGCCTGGCCCTGGAAGTCACCGCCGAGACCCCGGTAATCGTGCTCCAGGAGCGGTCGGTCGACGCCGTGGTCGCCATTCTGGCCGTGCTCAAGGCCGGCGGCAGCTATCTGCCGCTGGACGTGCGCTACCCGGCCTCCCGCGTGGAGGCGATCGTCCGCGAGAGCGGGGCCACGCTGGCCCTGGTCGACGCCGCCGGCGCCGCCCTGCTGCCGGCCGGGTGCACGGCCGTCGTGACAACAGATGTTGTCAGCAACGAGCGGCCTGACGTGCGGATCCACCCGGACCAGCTGGCCTACCTGATGTACACCTCGGGGTCGACCGGCACGCCCAAGGGCGTCGCCGTGACCCATCGCAACGTCGTCGACCTGGCCCGGGAACGCGCCTTCCGCAGCGGGGCCCACGAGCGTGTACTGCTGCACTCGACGCTGGCGTTCGACGCCGCTACCTACGAGCTGTGGGTGCCGCTCCTGTCCGGCGGGCAGCTGGTGATCGCCCCGCCCGGCGAGCTCGACCACACCGCCCTGGAGCGGGTGATCGTCGACCACCGGATCACCGGCCTGTGGCTGACCGCCGGCCTGTTCCGGCTGCTGGCCGACGAGGCCCCGACCTGTTTCGCCGACGTCCGCGAGGTCTGGACCGGCGGCGACGTCGTGCCGGCGGCCTCGGTGCGGCGCGTGATGGAACGCTGCCCCGGTCTGACCGTCGTCGACGGCTACGGCCCCACCGAGACCACGACCTTCGCCACGCACCACATCATGCGGTCCGCCGATGCCGTGCCGACGATCGTCCCGATCGGCCGGCCGCTGGACAACATGCGGGTGTACATCCTGGATGCACGTCTGCGTCCAGTGCCGATCGGCGTGGTCGGCGAGCTGTGCATCGCCGGCACCGGCCTGGCCCGCGGCTACCTCGACGCCCCGCGCCTGACGGCCGAGCGTTTCGTGGCCGACCCGTTCGGCGACGGCCGCATGTACCTGACCGGCGACCTGGCCCGATGGCGGGCCGACGGGACCGTGGAGTTCGTCGGCCGTGACGACGACCAGGTCAAGGTCCGTGGCTTCCGCATCGAGCTCGGCGAGGTCGAGACCGTGCTGTCGGCGCACCCGGCGGTCGCCCGCTCGGCCGTGGTCGTGCGCGAGGACCAGCCCGGCGACAAGCGCCTGGTCGCCTACGCCGTGCCGGCGTCCACCGACGAGGACCACGCCGACGAGCACGTGGACGAGTGGCAGAAGCTGTACGAGAACCTGTACAGCGACAGCGCCGGCCGCTCCGGGTTCGGCGAGAACTTCGCCGGCTGGCACAGCAGCTACGACGAGCAGCCCATCCCGTTGGAGCAGATGCGGGAGTGGCAGGCGGCGACCGTGGAGCGGATCCGGTCACTGCGGCCGCGGCGGGTGCTGGAGATTGGCGTCGGCTCCGGCCTGCTGCTGTCCCAGCTCGCGCCGCACGTGGATTCCTACTGGGGCACCGACTTCTCGTCCGTGGTGATCGAGACCCTGCGCGGCGAGGTCGACCGCCACGACTTCGCCTCCCGGGTGCGGCTGCGGGCCCAGCCGGCGAACGTGGTCGACGGGCTGCCGACCGGCTACTTCGACACGATCATCATCAACTCGGTGTTGCAGTACTTCCCCGGCATCGACTACCTCCTCGACGTCCTGCGCAACTGCGCCGACCTGCTGGTGCAGGGTGGTGTGGTGTTCGCCGGCGACGTCCGCAACCACCGGCTGCTGCGGCATTTCTCCACGGCCATCGAGCTCACCAAGGCCGACGACGACGTGCCGGCATCGGTGCTGCGCCGGGCGGTGGAGCAGGACCTGTTGCTGGAGAACGAACTCACCGTCGATCCGCAGTTCTTCGCCCGCATCGGCGAGGCCGTCCCGGGCTTCGAGTCGGTGGACGTGCGGTTGAAGCGGGGCCGGTTCCACAACGAGCTCAGCCGCTACCGTTACGACGCCGTGCTGCGCAAGGGCTCCGCACTGTCCGTTTCGGACGTTCCCACACTGCGCTGGGGCCGTGACATCACCGAGCTGGCCGAGATCAAGGTCGACGGCCCGCTGCGGATCACCGGTGTCCCGAATGGACGGATCGCCGGCGAGGTCGCCGCGATGCGTGCCCTGGAACAGGGTTCCGGTGTCGCGGTCGCCCGCAGCCTGCTCACCGAGGCGAACGTCCCCGATCCCGAGGACTTCCACGTGCTGGGCAATGCCGTGATCACGTGGTCGGGCACCGGTTCCGACGGCGAGCTGGACGTGCTCTACGTGCGGGAGGATGTCGATCTGGCCGGTGTGTTCGTCGGTCGCGGCGGCGAGTTCGACCCGTCGCGGTACGCCAACGACCCCGGCCGTTCGCGGTCGGCCGGCGCGCTGACCCAGGCGCTGCGGTCGTACCTGGCCGACGAGCTGCCGGACTTCATGGTGCCGTCGGCGGTCGTGATGATGAACTCGTTGCCGCTGACCCGCAACGGCAAGCTCGACCGGGCCGCGCTGCCCGCCCCCGACTACACCATCACCTCCTCGGGCAAGGCACCGCGCACCCCACGCGAGGAGATCCTCTGCGGCCTGTTCGCCGAGGTCCTCGGCCTGTCCACGGTCGGCGTCGACGACAACTTCTTCGACCTCGGCGGGCACTCGCTGCTGGCCACCCGCCTGATCAGTCGGCTGCGGGCGGTGTTCGGCGTCGAGTTCGAGATCCGCAACCTGTTCGAGGCCCCGACCGTCACCGAACTGGCCCGCCGCACCGAAGTCGCGGCCCCGGCCCGCACCGCGGTGACCGCCGTGACCGAGCGCCCGCAACGGATTCCGTTGTCATTCGCACAGAAGCGGCTGTGGTTCCTGCACCGCATGGAAGGCCCGAGCTCGACCTACAACGTGTCGATGACGCTCCGGCTGACCGGCCCCATCGACCGGGATGCCCTGGCGGCGGCGATCGACGACGTGTTGTGGCGGCACGAATCGCTGCGCACGGCCTTCGCCGAGACCGACGGCGAGCCGCACCAGGTGGTGCTGCCGCAGACCACGCCGATGCACGTCGTCGAGACCTCAGACATCGACGAAGTCGTGGTGGCGGAAGCGAAGTACGGCTTCGATCTCGCTGCCGGGGCACCGGTGCGGATCACGCTGTTCGCCGCCTCGCCGACCGAGCACGTGCTGCTGATGCTCATGCACCACATCGTCAGCGACGGCTGGTCGTGGGCGCCGCTCTGCCGTGACCTCGAAACCGCCTACACCGCAAGGCTTTCCGGCAACCCACCGGCGTTCGAGCCGCTGCCGGTGCAGTACCCGGACTTCGCCCTGTGGCAGCAGGACGTGCTCGGCTCCGAGCGGGACGGCAACAGCCTTGTCACCCGTCAGCTGGAGCACTGGAAGGAGCAGCTCAAGGGCCTGCCGGAGCTGGTGACCGTGCCGGCCGACCGGCCGCGCCCGGCGGTTGCCACCTATCGCGGCGACCTGCTGCCGTTCACCGTCGACGCCAAGATCCACCAGGCGATGGTGAAGCTGGCCCATGACACCGACACCACGGTGTTCATGGTCGTCGAGGCGGCGATGGCCGTGCTGCTGACGGCGTTGGGCGGCGGCGAGGACATCCCGATCGGCACCGCCGTCGCCGGCCGCACCGACGCCGCGCTGGACGACCTGGTCGGCTTCTTCGTGAACACGCTGGTGATGCGCAACGACACCTCCGGCGACCCGTCGTTCACCGAGCTGCTGCGCCGGGTGCGGGAGACCAGCCTGGCCGCGTACGCCAACCAGGAGGTGCCGTTCGAGCGCCTGGTCGAGCTGGTCAACCCGACCCGGTCGCTGTCGCACGCCCCGCTGTACCAGGTCATGTTGACGTACCAGAACAACAGCGACGCCACGCTGTCGCTGCCCGGTGTGCAGGTGGAGATCGGCGAGGCCAACACCGGCATCTCCAAGTTCGACCTGTCGTTCAACATCCGCGAGGTGCCCAGCCTCACCGGCCTGCCCGCCGGGCTGGAGGGCGAGGTCGAGTTCGCCACCGACCTCATGGACCCGTCAACCGCCGCTTCGGTGGCGCGCCGGCTGGTTCGCGTGTTGGAGGCGGTGGTCGCCGATCCGACTCGACCGATCGGGTCGCTGGACCTGCTGGAGTCGGCCGAGCGTCGCCGGGTGATCGAGGAGTGGAACGACTTCGGCCGTGACGTGCCGTCGGCGACGCTGGTCGAGTCGTTCGAACGTCAAGTGGCGGCAACGCCTTCGGCCAAGGCCGTGGTTTTCGGAGACTCGGCGCTGACCTACTCCGAGCTCAACGCCCGGGCCAACCAGCTGGCCTCGATGCTCCGCGAGCAGGGCGTCGGGCCGGAGAAGTTCGTCGCGGTCAAGATGCCACGCTCGACCGATCTCGTGGTGGCCCTGCTGGGCATTCTCAAGGCCGGCGGCGCATACCTCCCGCTCGACCCGTCGTATCCGGCGGACCGCCTGGAGTTCATGGTCTCCGACGTCTCCCCCGTGCTGACGCTGACCTCGTTGCCGGCCTTGGAAGGGCCAATCGAAAACCCGGTTTCTCCTTTGTTGCCGGGCAATGCCGCCTTCGTGATCTTCACGTCCGGGTCGACCGGCCGTCCCAAGGGCGTTGTCGTGCAACACGATTCGCTCAACCAGTACCTGTCGTGGACGCGGTCGGCGTACCCCGGCGTCGGCGGCCGGTCGCTGGTGCACTCGCCGGTGTCGTTCGACCTCACGGTCACCGGCCTGTTCTCCACGCTGACCTCCGGCGGCTGCGTCACCATCGTCGACCTGGACCGGTCGGCCGACGCGGGCCAGGTGGCGCAGCAGCCGACCTTCGTCAAGGCCACGCCGAGCCACCTGCCGCTGCTGCTGAACCTGCCGGATGCCTTCTCCCCCACCGAGCAGCTGGTGCTGGGCGGCGAGTCGCTGATGGGCGAGGTGCTGGACCAGTGGCGGGCGCGCT
Organism: Kutzneria chonburiensis; assembly: GCF_028622115.1. Lineage (NCBI taxonomy): Bacteria > Bacillati > Actinomycetota > Actinomycetes > Pseudonocardiales > Pseudonocardiaceae > Kutzneria > Kutzneria chonburiensis. The sequence goes on along the minus strand of NZ_CP097263.1, from coordinate 1,506,206 downwards.
TCCCATCGACGACCGTGGTCAACGAGTACGGGCCGACCGAGACCACGGTCGGCTGCACCGAGTACCGGATCGAGCCGGGCGACGAGGTGCGGGCCGGCGTGGTGACCATCGGCAAGCCGATCTGGAACACCCGGATGTACGTGCTGGACAAGGCTTTGCGGCCGGTGCCGCCGGGCGTGCAGGGCGAGCTCTACATCGCCGGCGACCTGGTCACCCGCGGCTACCACAACCGGCGCGGGCTGACCGCGACGAAGTTCGTCGCCGATCCGTTCGGGCCGCCCGGCAGCCGGATGTACCGGTCCGGCGACCTCGGGCGGTGGCGCACCGACGGCAACCTGGAGTTCATCGCCCGGGTCGACGACCAGGTCAAGGTGCGGGGGTTCCGCATCGAACTGGGCGAGATCGAGGGCTGCATCGGCACCCATCCGGACGTCCGGCACGCGGCGGTGATCGTCCGCGAGGACCAGCCCGGCGACAAGCGGCTGGTGGCCTACGTCGTGGGCGACGCGGACCTGGACGTGCTGCGCAAGCACGTGGCCGACGCGCTGCCGGAGTACATGGTGCCGGCAGCGTTCGTGCGGCTGGACGTGCTGCCGCTGACCGCGAACCGCAAGCTGGACCGGAAGTCGTTGCCAGCGCCCGATTACGCCGTCCAGGCGAGCAGCCGGGAGCCGCGGGACGACCGCGAGCGCACGGTGTGCGCGCTGTTCGCGGACGTGCTCGGGCTGCCCTCGGTCGGGGTGGAGGACAACTTCTTCGACCTCGGCGGCCATTCGCTGCTGGCCACCCGGCTGATCAGCCGGATCCGCGCCGACCTCGGCGCCGAGCTCTCCCTGCGCGCCCTGTTCGACCAGCCGACCCCGGAGGCGGTGGCGGCGCGCCTGACCAAGCCCGCGAAGGCCCGGCCCGCGCTGCGGCCGCGCACCCAGGAGGCGTTGTGATTCCGCTGTCCCACGCCCAGCGGCGGCTGTGGTTCCTGCACCGCCTTGAGGGCCCGAGCGCCACGTACAACATTCCCTTGGTGCTGCGCATGTCCGGTCCGCTGGATGTGCCGGCGCTGCGGTCCGCGCTGAACGACGTCGTGCAACGGCACTCGTCGTTGCGGACTGTTTACCCTGAGGTAGAAGGCAATCCCGTTCAGTCCGTTGTGGACGTATCGGTCTCGCTTGAGGCGCAGCCTGTGTCGAACGTGACGGCGGCGATGGAAGCCGCCGCCCGGCACAAGTTCGATCTGCTGGCCGAGACTCCGTTGCGGGCCAGCCTGTTCCGGGTCGCACCCGAGCGGCACGTGCTGATGCTCGTGATGCACCACATCGTGGCCGACGGCTGGTCCATGGGCCCGCTGTGCAACGACCTGTCTTTCGCTTACACGGCACGGGTTGCCGGCAGCGAGCCGGCGTTCGAGCCGTTGCCGGTGCAGTACACGGACTACACGCTGTGGAAGGCCGAGGTGCTCGGGTCCGAGGACGACCCGGACAGCCTGCTCACCGAACAGCTTTCCTTCTGGCGCAGGCAGTTGGTCGACCTGCCGGAGCTGCTCCAGCTGCCGCTGGACAAGTCGCGCCCGGCGACGGCGTCCTACCGGGGCGCGACGCTCGACTTCACGATCCCGGCTGACGTGCAAGGTCGGTTGGCGGAGCTGGCCAAGCGGACCGACACCACGGTGTTCATGGTCGCCCAGGCCGCGTTGGCGACGCTGCTCGGGCGGCTGGGCGGCGATGTCGACGTGCCGATCGGGACGCCGGTCGCCGGCCGTGACGACGAGGCCCTTGACGACCTCGTCGGGTTCTTCATCAACACGGTCGTGCTGCGCAACGACCTGTCCGGTGATCCGCTGTTCGTCGAGCTGCTGGACCGGGTGCGGCAGACCAACCTGGCCGCGTTCGACCACCAGGACGTTGCCTTCGACCGGCTGGTCGAGCTGCTCAACCCGACGCGGTCGCTGGGCCACCACCCTCTGTTCCAGGTGGCGCTGACGTTCGAGAAGCCGGGCGAGCTGACCGCGTCGCTGCCGGGGCTTGACGTGTCGGTGGAGCTGATCGGGGCCGGCGCGGCCAAGTTCGACCTGTCGTTCAGCATGCAGGAGACCGCCGTCGGGCTGGTCTGCGACCTGGACTACGCCGTCGACCTGTTCACCCCGGCCGGCGCTCAGACTTTGGTCGATCGCTTCGTCGCCCTCCTCACGGCTGTCGCTGACAACGCGGACGTGCGTCTGAGCGCGTTGCCGCTGCTGACGGCCGCGGAGGAGCGGGACCTCGCGGCGTGGAACGACACGATCCGCGCTGTACCGGACGGTTCAGTTCTGAGCCGGTTCGCCGAGCAGGTCGCCCGGACTCCCGACGCGGTGGCCGTGGTCGACGCCTTGACCTACCGTGAGCTGGACCTTCGGGCCAACCGGTTGGCGCACAGGCTGATCGCTGCCGGGGTCGGGGTCGAGACGCCGGTCGCGGTGCTGATGGACCGTTCGGTGGACCTGATCGTCGCCGAGCTGGCCGTGCTGAAGGCCGGCGGCGTGTACGTGCCGCTGCACGCGAGCTACCCGTCGTCGCGGATGCGCTGGGTCATCGAGGAAACCGGCGCACCGGTGCTGCTGGTCGACCGTCCGTCCGGTTTGGACGGTGTGGTGGAGATCCTCGCCACCGATCTGACTTCCGACGACTCCGACCCGGGTGTCACGGTCGATCCGCGGCAGCTGGCCTACGTCATGTACACCTCGGGTTCCACCGGCAACCCCAAGGGCGTGGCCATCACCCACGAGGACATCGTGGCGCTGGCCGATGATCATTGCTGGCACGGCGAGGCGCAGCGGCGGGTGCTCGTGCACTCTTCGCACGCCTTCGACGCCGCCACCTACGAGGTCTGGGTGCCACTGCTGGCCGGCCACTCGGTGGTCGTCGCCCCCGCCGGCCAGGTCGACATGTCCGCGCTGGCTTCGTTGCTGGTGTCGGAGCGGATCACCAGCGTGTTCCTGACGACCGCGCTGTTCAACGTGATCGCCGAGGAGCAGCCGCTGGCCTTCGCCGGCGTGCACGAGGTGTGGACCGGCGGCGAACTCGCCTCCCCGGCGGCCATGCGCCGCGTGATGGACCTGTGCCCGACAACAACTGTTGTCCACGTCTACGGGCCGACCGAGACCACCACCTTCGCCACCTACCTGCGCCTGTCCCCCGACTTCGCCGGCGTGCCGCCGATCGGCCGGGCCATGGACAACATGCAGGCCGCGGTACTGGACCAGCACCTCCAGCCGGTGCCGCCCGGTGTGGTCGGCGAGCTCTACCTCAGCGGCGCCGGGCTCGCCCGCGGCTACTGGAACCGCCCGGCCCTCACCGCCGAGCGCTTCGTCGCCGTCGCCGGCGGCCGTCGCATGTACCGCACCGGCGACCTCGTCCGCTGGACCGCCGACGGCCAGATCGAGTTCGTCGGCCGTGGCGACGGGCAGGTCAAGATCCGCGGCTTCCGCATCGAGCTCGGCGAGATCGAGGCCGTGCTGGCCGGGCATGCCGCCATCAGCCAGGTTTCCGTCACCACCTACGAGCACGCCGCCGGCGACCGCCGCGTCGTCGCCTACTACGTGGGCTCCCCCGTCGCCGACGCCGACCTCCGTGCCCACGTCGCCGCCGCGCTGCCCGAGTACATGGTGCCCGCCGCATTCATGCCTCTCGACGTGCTGCCTCTGAACTCCAACGGCAAGGTCGACCGCAAGGCCCTGCCCGCCCCGGTCTTCACCACCGTCTCCTCCCGCGCCGCCGCTTCCGGCACCGAGTCGTCACTGCTCGGCCTGTTCGCCGAGGTCCTGGGCACGGAGGTCGGCGTCGAGGACAACTTCTTCGACCTCGGCGGCCATTCCCTGCTGGCGACCAAGCTGGTCAACCGCATCCGGACCGCGTTCGATGTCGATGTCCCGATCCGGGCCCTGTTCGAGGACCCGACGGTCGCCGGCCTCGCCGCGCGGGTGGACGCCTCCGTCGGTGCCAAGCCAACCCTGGTGCGGGGCAAGCGTCCCGAGCGACTCCCGCTTTCCTTTGCGCAGCAACGCCTGTGGTTCCTGCACAAGCTCGAAGGTCCCAGCGCCACGTACAACATTCCCCTGGCGCTGCACCTGTCCGGGTCGCTCGATGTCGAGGCGCTGCGGCTGGCGCTGGCCGACCTGACCGCCCGCCACGAGCCGCTGCGGACCGTGTTCCGCGAGGTCGACGGCGAAGTCAGCCAGGTCATCCTCGATGCCTACGAGCCGGAGCTGGTCGACGACCCCGCGCCGGAGCGATATGCCTTCGATCTGACTGCCGAGGTCCCGCTGCGGGTTTCGCTTGTGTCGCAGGGGTCTGAGCACGTGGTCACGCTGGTGATGCATCACATCGCGGCCGATGGCTGGTCGTTCGCGCCGCTGGTGCGTGACCTGTCCGAGGCCTATGGGGCCCGACTCGGCGGCAACGTCCCGGAGTGGCGGCCGCTGCCGGTGCAGTATGCGGATTACGCCCTGTGGCAACGAAAGCTGCCGGTGGACGAGCAGCTGGACTTCTGGGCGGGGCAGCTGGCCGGTGCGCCGGAACTGCTGGAACTGCCGCTGGACCGGCCGCGTGGACCGGCGGCGAGCTTCGTCGGCTCGACGGTTACGGAGCACATCGACGCCGGCCTGCACGCAGAGCTGGTGAAACTGGCGCGTGCCAACGGAACCACGCTGTTCATGGTGATACAGGCGGCCCTGGGAACCCTGCTCAATGCCCTCGGCGGCGGCACCGACATCCCGCTGGGCACGGTGGTCGCCGGCCGGTCCGATGAGACGCTGGACGAGCTGATCGGCTTCTTCGTCAACACGGTCGTGCTGCGCACCGACCTGAGCGGCAACCCGACGTTCGGCGAGCTGCTGACCCGCGTCCGTGACACCGACCTGGCGGCCTTCGCGAACCAGGATGTGCCGTTCGAGCTGGTCGTCGAGCGGGTCAACCCGGCGCGCTCGCTGGCCCATCACCCGCTGTTCCAGGTGATGGTCATCCTCCAGGGCACCGACGCCGGCACGGTCGAGATGCCGGGCCTCACCGGCACGGTCGAGGATCTCGACACCGGCGTGGCCAAGTTCGACCTGTCGTTCAACCTGCGTGAATCGGCCGACGGCATCGAGTGCAGTCTCGAGTACGCCACCGATCTGTTCGACGCCGCCACGGCGCAGAACCTGTTGTCCCGCTTGGTGACCGTGCTCCGGGCGGTCGCCGCCGACCCCTCGGCCCGTATCGGCTCACACCAGGTGTTGAACGCCACTGAACGCCAGCGTGCAGTGGTCGAGTGGAACGCGTCGGCGGAGGAGGTTCCCCAGCTCACCGTGCCCGAGCTCTTCGCTGTTCGGGTCGATGAGAACTCCCGCGCCCGGGCGCTCATCTTCGAGGGCACGGAGTTGAGCTACGGCGAGCTCGACCGGCGCGCCAACCAGCTCGCCCGGCTGCTCATCGAGAGGCATGTCGGCCCGGAGAGCTTTGTCGCAGTGGCCCTTCCCCGGTCCATCGACATGGTCGTGACGTTGCTGGCCGTGCACAAGGCGGGCGGAGCGTACCTGCCGATCGACCCGACGTACCCGGCCGACCGCATCGCCTACATGCTCGAAGACTGCGGCCCGGTTCTCACGATCGACCAGCCGCTCGACGCTTCAGCCTTCGACGACGGCCCGCTGGACGCCCGCGCAGGACTCACGAACTCGGCCTATGTCATCTACACCTCGGGTTCGACCGGCCGCCCCAAGGGCGTCGTCGTCACGCACGCCGGTGTCGCCAGCCTGCTGACGCAGCAGATGCGGGCCTTCGAAGTCGGTGTCGGCAGCCGAGTCCTCCAGTTCGCGGCGCTCAGCTTCGACGCTGCCGCGTGGGAACTGTGCATGGGTCTGCTCTCCGGCGCCTGTGTCGTGCTGGCCCCGCAGGAGCGGGTGATGCCCGGTGCACCGCTGGCCGAGCTGGTCGCCGAGACCGAAGTAACGCATGTGACGTTACCGCCGACCGCCCTGGCCGAGCTCCCGGACCTGCCCTCCGTGACAACACTTGTTGTCGCCGGCGAGGCCTGCTCACCGGCCTTGCTCGGCCAGTGGTCCCAGGGCCGTCGCATGATCAACGCCTACGGTCCGACCGAGACCACGGTGTGCGCCACCATGAGCGCGCCGGTCAGCGGCGAGGTCGTGGCCCCGATCGGCCGCCCGATCGTCAACGCCCAGGTGTACGTCCTGGACGCCTACCTGCGGCCGGTCGCCCCCGGCGTCGTCGGCGAGCTGTACGTGGCGGGCGCGGGCCTCGCTCGCGGCTACCTGCACCGCTCCGCGTTGTCGGCGGAACGCTTCGTCGCCAACCCCTTCGGCGCGCCCGGCACTCGCATGTACCGCACCGGCGACCTTGCCCGCTGGACCGCCGACGGCCAGCTCGACTACCTCGGCCGCGCCGATCACCAGGTCAAGCTGCGCGGCTTCCGCATCGAGCTCGGCGAGATCGAGAACGTCCTCGAACACCAGGACACCGTCGAGCAGGCAACGGTTGTCGTCCGTGACGACCGCATCGTGGCCTACGTGGTCGGCACGCCCGATCCCGCCGCCGCCCGCGAACTGCTGCCCGAGTACATGGTGCCGGCCGCCTACGTGCGGCTCGACGCGCTGCCGCTGCTGCCCAACGGCAAGATCGACCGCAAGGCCCTGCCCGCCCCCGACTTCACGGCCGGCGCCGGCCGTGCCCCGCGCACCCCCGTGAGGAAGTCCTCTGTGGACTGTTCGCCGCCGTGCTGACCGTCGACCGGGTCACCATCGACGACAGCTTCTTCGACCTGGGCGGGCATTCCCTGCTCGCCACCCGTCTGATCGGCCGCATCCGGTCGGCGCTCGACGTCGAGCCCAAGGTCCGCGACCTGTTCGAGGCCCCGACCGTCGCCGAACTCGCGGCCCGTCTCGACGACGCAGCCGCCACCCGCAGCCGCGTCACCGCCGGCCCGCGCCCGGCCGAGATCCCGCTTTCCCATGCCCAGCGCCGGCTCTGGTTCCTGCACCAGCTCGAAGGCCCCAACGCCACGTACAACGTCCCCCTGGCCATCCGATTTACCGGCGCGGTCGATCCGACCGCCCTGGAGGCCGCCCTCAACGACGTCCTCACCCGGCACGAGTCGCTCTGCACCGTCTTCCCCAGCACCGACGGCCGTCCCCGCCAGGAGATCCTGACCGACGCCCGTCTCCCGCTGGTCATCGCCGGCCCGGCTGACACCCCGGAAGCCGAGGCCCGGCGCGGCTTTGAGCTGACGACCGACCTCCCGATCCGCGCCACCCTGTTCGACGGCAACCTCCTTGTGTTGGTGGTGCACCACATCGTCAGCGACGGCTGGTCGTTCGCGCCGCTCTGCCGTGACCTCTCGGCCGCCTACACGGCCCGGGTCGACGGCGTGGAGCCGACTTGGCAGCCGCTGCCCGTCCAGTACGCGGATTACGCCGTGTGGCAACAAAACCTGCCGATCGACGAGCAGGTCGAGTACTGGACAGCGAAGCTGGCCGGCCTGCCGGAGCTGCTGGAGATCCCGACCGACCGGCCGAGGCCGAATGTCGCCAGCTACCAAGGCGATTACGTCGATGTCGCGGTCGAGCCCGAGCTGCACGCGCGGTTGTCCGGGCTGGCCAGGGAAACCGGCACGACGCTGTTCATGGTCGTGCAGGCGGCATTGGCGGTGCTGTTCGAGAAGCTCGGCGCCGGCAACGACATTCCGCTCGGCACGGTCGTCGCCGGCCGCGGCGACGAAGCCCTGGAAGACATGGTCGGCTTCTTCGTCAACACGGTCGTGCTGCGCACCGACCTGAGCGGCAACCCCACCTTCCACGACCTGCTGACCCGCGTCCGCGACGCCGACCTGGCCGCCTTCGCCAACCAGGACGTGCCGTTCGAACGGCTGGTTGACGCCCTGCAGCCGACCCGGTCGCTGTCGCACCACCCGTTGTTCCAGACGATGCTGATCTTCCAGAACAACGCGGCGGCCGAGCTCGACCTGGCCGGTGAGATCGAGTCGGTGGACGCCGGCGTGGCCAAGTTCGACCTGTCGCTCAGCCTCGGCGAGTCCGCCGACGGCCTGACCGGCATGCTGGAGTTCGCCACCGACCTGTTCGACCGGGCAACGGCCGAGCTCATGGTGCAGCGCCTGATCACGGTCCTGCGCGCGGCCGCCGACGACCCGTCCGCGCCGATCAGTGCCATCCAGCTGCTCACCCCGGCCGAACGCGACCGGACGCTGGTCGACTGGAACGCCTCCACCGAGGACGTCCCCCAGCTCACCGTGCCCGAGCTGTTCGCCCGTCGGGTGACCGAGAACCCCGACGCGCCGGCGCTGATCTTCGAGGGCACCGAGCTGAGCTACACCGAGCTGGACCGTCGCTCCAACCAGCTCGCCCGGCTGCTCATCGATCAGCACGTCGGCCCGGAAAGCTTTGTCGCGGTGGCACTTCCCCGGTCGATCGACATGGTGGTCACGGTCCTCGCGGTGCACAAGGCCGGCGGCGCCTACCTGCCGATCGACCCGACCTACCCGGCCGACCGCATCGCCTACATGCTCGAAGACTGCGCCCCGGTCCTCACGATCGACCAGCCGCTCGACGCTTCAGCCTTCGACGACGCCCCGCTGGACGCCCGCGCTGGGTCGACCAACTCCGCCTACGTCATCTACACCTCCGGCTCCACTGGCCGCCCCAAGGGCGTCGTCGTCACCCATGCCGGCGTCGCCAGCCTCCTCACGCAGCAGATGCGGGCCTTCGAAGTCGGGGCGGGCAGCCGGGTGTTGCAGTTCGCCGCGCTGAGCTTCGACGCCGCGGCCTGGGAACTGTGCATGAGCCTGCTCTCGGGGGCGTGCCTGGTGGTCGCCCCGCCGGAGCGGGTGATGCCGGGCGAGACCATGGCCGCGCTGGTCGCCGAAACCGAAGTAACGCATGTGACGTTACCTCCGACGGCCCTGTCGGTCCTGCCGGACATGCCCTCCGTGACAACACTTGTTGTCGCCGGCGAGGCCTGCCCGCCGGCCCTGACCGGCCAGTGGTCCCAGGGCCGCCGCATGATCAACGCCTACGGTCCGACCGAGACCACCGTCTGCGCCACCATGAGCGCCCCGGTGCACGGCGAAGTCGTCGCCCCGATCGGCCGGCCGATCGTCAACGCCCAGGTGTACGTCCTGGACGCCGCGCTCAACCCGGTCGCACCGGGCGTCGTCGGTGAGCTGTACGTCGCCGGCGCGGGCCTGGCCCGCGGCTACCTGCACCGCTCAGCCCTGACCTCGGAACGCTTCGTCGCCAACCCCTTCGGCGCGGCCGGCACCCGCATGTACCGTACGGGCGACCTCGCCCGTTGGACCGCCGACGGCGAGCTGGAGTACATCGGCCGCGCCGACCACCAGGTCAAGGTCCGCGGCTTCCGCATCGAGCTCGGCGAGATCGAGAACGTCCTCGAACACCAGGACACCGTCGACCGGGCCACGGTGGTCGTCCTGGACGGCAAGATCGTCGCGTACGTGGTCGGCGAGGCCGACCAGGAGTCGGTCAAGGACCTCCTGCCCGAGTACATGGTCCCGGCCGCCTACGTGCGGCTCGACGCGCTGCCGCTGCTGCCCAACGGCAAGATCGACCGCAAGGCCCTGCCCGCCCCCGACTACACCGCAGGCTCCTCCGGCGTCGCCGCCCGCACCCCGCGCGAGGAACTCCTGGCCGGGCTGTTCGCCGAGGTGCTCGGCGTGCCGACGGTGTCGGTCGACGACGGCTTCTTCCACCTCGGCGGCGACTCCATCCTGTCCATCCAGCTGGTCGCCCGGGCCCGCGCCGCCGGCCTGGTCGTCACGGCCAAGGACGTCTTCCAGCACCAGACCGTCGAGGCATTGGCCCTGGTCGCGACCGAGGCCTCGGACGTCGAATCCGACCCGGACGCCGGCATCGGCCGCTTCGCGCCGACCCCGATCATGCACTGGCTGCGTGAGCTCGGCGGCCCGTCCAACGGCTTCAACCAGTCCATGGTCGTCGACCTCCCGGCCGACCTCACCCAGGAACGCCTCGTCGAGGCCCTTCAGGCGCTGCTCGACACCCACGACGCCCTGCGCCTCCAACTGCTCCCCGACGGCGACCTCGAGGTCCGGCCCCGTGACGCCGTGACGGCGGTCCTGCACGAAGGCGACTTCGCCACCGCCGCCGAATGGCTCAACCCGTTGGAGGGCAAGGTCTTCCGGGCTGTGCGGGACGGCGACAAGCTGCTGGTCGTCGTGCACCACCTCGCGGTCGACGGCGTGTCGTGGCGGATCCTGGTCCCCGACCTGCACGACGCCATCGCCGGCAAGCCCTTGGCCCCGGCCACGTTCTCCGTCCGCGAATGGTCGCAACGCCTGCACGCCCAGGATCGCCTGAGCGAGCTGCCCCTGTGGCGGGAAGTGGTGCAGGCCAAGGACTTCCTGCCCGAACTCGACCCGAGCCGCGACACCGTCGCCACGCTGCGAGAGGTCACCATGACCCTGTCACCGGAGGAGACTGAGCCGCTGCTCACCACCCTGCCGGCGGCCGTGCACGGCACCGTCGACGACGTGCTGCTGGCCGGTCTGGCGCTGGCCGTGCAGCGCTGGCGCGGCCTGACCGAGCCGGTGCTGGTGGACATGGAGAGCCACGGCCGCCCCGACGACATCGACACCTCGCGCACGGTTGGCTGGTTCACCGCGCTGGCGCCGATCCGGCTCGACCCCGGCGACGACGAGGCGCAGGCGATCAAGCGGGTCAAGGAGCAGCGCAGGGCGTTGCCGGACAACGGCATCGGCTACGGCCAGCTCCGCTACCTGCACGGCCACGATGAACTCGTCGCGTCCCCACGGCTGGGCTTCAACTACCTGGGCCGGTTCCCGTCGACAACAGATGTTGTCGACGGCCCGCCCGGTCGCGAGCCCGACATGCCGGCGACGCACACCGTGCAGCTCAGCGCCGTCACCGAGGACACCGCCGAGGGCCCGCGGCTGACCGCGACCTGGCAGTGGCCGTCGGCGCTGCTCACCGAGGCCGAGGTGACGGAGCTGGCCACGCTGTGGTTCGCCGCGCTGCGCTCGCTGGCCGGCCGCGACGACACCGGCGGCTACACCCCGTCCGACCTGTTCCTGGCCCTCGACCAGGACGAGATCGAGGCGCTGGAAGCGGAATTGAGGTTCGCCGAATGAGCTCGACGCCCGCGTTCGATGACGTCCTGCCGCTGACGCCGTTGCAGGAGGGCATGCTGTTCCACGCCCTGTCCGGCGAGGACGACGTCTACACCACGCAGCTGGTCGTGCGGGTGCGCGGCCCGCTCGACACCGCGGCGCTGCGCGCGGCCGCCGAGCAGCTGCTGCGCCGGCACGGCAACCTGCGGGCCGGGTTCCGTCAGCGTAAGACCCATCAGGGGATACAGGTCTTACATCGGAACGTGACCCTGCCCTGGCGGGACATCATCGCCACGGAGAGTGACGTGGACGGCATCCTGGCCGCGGAGCGGGCGGAGCGGTTCGAGCTGGCCAAGCCGCCGGCCCTGCGCTTCGCGGTGATCAGCCTGGGTGGCAGTGAGTTCTGTGTGGTGTTGACCTGCCACCACATCCTGATCGACGGCTGGTCGGCGCCGCTGCTGCTGGGCGAGCTGTGGACGCTGTACGGCGGCGGCACGCTGCCGCCGGTGACGCCGTACCGTAACTACCTGGCGTGGTTGGCCAAGCAGGATCGGGCGGCGGCGGAATCGGCCTGGGCCGAGGCGCTGCGCGGGTTGGCCGGGCCGACGAAGGTCGCGCCGGAGCTGACCGGCACGGTCATGCCGTCGGCCATCGACGCCGAACTGTCCGAAGCGGACACCGGCCGGCTGCTCGATGCCAATCGGGCCAACGGGTTGACGTTGAACGCCGGCATCCAGGGCGCCTGGGCGGTGGTGCTGTCCGAGCTGACCGGCCGTGACGACGTGGTGTTCGGGGCCGTGGTGTCGGGGCGGCCGCCGGAGGTGCCGGGCATCGAGTCGATGGTCGGCCTGTTCATCAACACCATCCCGGTGCGGATCATCGTCGACCGTGCGCTGTCGCCGGCCGAGAACTACGTGCGTGCCCAGGCCGAGCAGGCGAAGCTGTTGGGACATCAGCACTTGCGGCTGGCCGACATCCAACGGGCCGCCGGTCAGGGCGAGATGTTCGACACCGTCACCGTGGTCCTGAACTACCCGCTCGACGAGACGCCGGCGGAGCCGATCCGGGGCGTGACCGTCACGGACATCGCCGGGTACGACGCCGCGCACCTGCCGCTGCGGCTGACCGCCGGCACCCGGCAGGGCCGGCTGCAACTCCGGCTGGAGTACCGGCCGGACGCCTTCCCCGCGGAGACGGTCCAGGCCGTTGTCGACCGGCTCACCGACCTGCTGACCAGGGACGACTTCGGTACCCCGCTGGCTGCGCTCGCTCTGGACGCCCGCGAGGCCGGCGAGGTCGCCGTGGAGATCGCCGAGCCGCGCACGCCGCAGGAGGAGATCCTGTGCAAGGTGTTCGCGGAGATCCTCGGCGTCGACCAGGTGCGGCCGGACGCCGACTTCTTCGCGCTGGGCGGGCAGTCGCTGTCGGCGGTCAAGCTGCTCAGCCGGATCCGCACGGTGTTCGGCGCGGAACTGCCGATCCGCGCCGTCTTCGACACGCCGACGGCGGCGGGGCTGGCCTCGCTCGTCGCCGCCGGCGGCACCACCCGGCCGCCGGTGCTCGCTCGACAACGCCCCGAGTTCGTGCCATTGTCGTTCGCGCAGCGGCGGCTGTGGTTCCTGCATCGCATGGAGGGCCCCAGCGCCTCGTACAACCTGACCATGGCGCTGCACCTGACCGGGACGCTGGACCTGCCGGCGCTACGGGCGGCGATCGCCAAGGTGTTGGCCCGGCACGAGAGCCTGCGGACCGTGTTCCCGGACGTGGACGGCCAGCCGTACCAACGGATTCTGGCCGACGCTGAGGTTCCGTTCTCGATCGTGGAGATGACGCCGGAAGCGCTTCCGAAGGCCGCTGGTTACGCGTTCGACCTGGCCGACGAGATCCCGATCCGGGCCACGCTGGCCCGGATCAGCGACACCGAGCACGTGCTTCTGCTGCTGGTGCACCACATCGCCAGTGACGGCTGGTCGCTGGCCCCGCTGTTCCGCGACCTGTCGGCCGCCTACGCCGGCGAAGACCTGCCGCCGCTGACCGTTCAGTACGCCGACTACACGTTGTGGCAGCAGGAAGTTCTCGGTGCCGACGACGACCCGGCCAGCGTGCTGTCGGGGCAGCTGGAACACTGGCGGCAGGCCCTGGCCGGGCTGCCGGACGCCATCGAGCTGCCGACCGACCGTCCCCGCACCACACAGGCCACCCGTGGCGGCGACGTCGTCGAGTTCGAGCTCGGTGCGGACGTGCAGGCCGGGATCGCCCAGCTGGCCCGGACTACCGGGACCACGGCGTTCATGATCCTCCAGGCGGCGCTGGCCGCGCTGCTCAACCGGCTCGGCGCGGGCACCGACATCGCCATCGGCACGCCGGTCGCCGGTCGTCTGGACGAGGCGTTGGACGAGCTCGTCGGATTCTTCGTCAACACGTTGGTGCTGCGCAACGACGTGTCCGGCGATCCGACGTTCACCGAGCTGCTGCACCGGGTTCGCGCCACCGACCTGGCCGCGTACGCCAATCAGGACGTGCCGTTCGAGCGGCTGGTCGAGGTGGTCAACCCGACCCGGTCGCTCACCCACCACCCGCTGTTCCAGGTGCTGTTGGCGTTGCAGAACAACAGTGACGGGGAGCTGACGCTGCCCGGGCTGACCGTTCGGCCGCACGAGGTCGCCACCGGCACCACCCGGTTCGACCTGTCGTTCGTGCTGGCCGAGGGCGACGGCATCAAGGGCGTGCTGGAGTACGCCACCGACCTGTTCGACCGGCCGACCGCGCAGTCCATTGTGGACCGCTTCACCCGGCTGGTCGCAGCCGTGGTCACCGCCCCGCAGAATCGGGTGAGCAGCGTTGACGTGCTCACCGCCGTTGAGCGGACGCCGTTGCGGGGTATGGACTTCGTCCATGAGTTGACCACCCTTCCGGCGGCCTTCGAGGCGCAGGTGCGGCGGACGCCGACGCTGCCGGCCGTGGAGTGCGGCGACGAGACCTTGACCTATGCCGAACTCAACACGCGGGCCAACCGGTTGGCGCACAGGCTGATCGCGCAGGGGGCGCGGCCCGGTGAGTACGTGGCCGTCACGCTCCGGCCGTCGATCGAGCTGATCATCGCCTGCCTGGCCATCCTCAAGTCCGGGGCCGGCTACGTCCCGGTCGACCCCGGCTACCCGGCCGAGCGCATCGATTTCATCCTCGGCGACGTCTCCCCCGTGTGCGTCATCGACTCGGTCGAAGTCGATCTGAGCGCCGACAACCCCGAAGTCGTTGTGCGGCCGGAAGACTGCGCGTACGTGATCTACACGTCCGGCTCGACCGGTCGCCCCAAGGGTGTGGTCGTGCCGCATCGCGCCCTGCTCAACCTGATCGCCGAATACGGCCGGCGCTTCGGTGACAACCCCGACCGGCGGGTGCTGACCTTCGTCTCCCCCAGTTTCGACGTGTCGATGTCCGAGCTGGCGCAGGCACTGTTCTTCGGCGGCTGCCTGGTGATCCCGCCGGCCGGCGCCGACTTCGGGGACTACCTGGCGGCCAAGGACATCACGCACGCCACCGTGCCGGCCGCGGTGCTGGCGACGGTGGAACCACGCGAGTTGCCCAAGCTCGAGGTGCTGGTGACCGGCGGCGAGCCGTCACGGCCCGAGGTGATCAAGGCGTGGTCGGCCACCAGGATGCTGATCAACGCCTACGGGCCGACCGAGGCAACCATCGAGTCCACCTTCGCGATCTGGGGCGACGAAGCCAATCCGGTGCTGATCGGCTCGCCGGTCAACAACGTCACGGCGTACGTGCTGGACAGCCGGCTGACGCCGGTCCCCGTTGGCGTGCCGGGCGAGCTGTACCTCGCCGGTGCCGGCCTCGCCCGCGGCTACCTGCGGCGACCGGGGCTGACCGGCGAACGCTTCATCGCCGATCCCTTTGCCGCCAACGGAAGCCGCATGTACCGCACCGGCGATGTCGTGCGGCGGCGGGCCGATGGGCAGCTGGAGTTCGTCGGCCGCTGCGACGACCAGGTCAAGGTTCGCGGGCTGCGCATCGAGCTCGGCGAGGTCGAGGCCGCTCTGGCGCGCCACCCTGACATCGCCGCCGTCGCGGTCGCCGTGCACGACGCCGCGCTCGTCGCGTACGTCGTCGGCAACGACCTGGATCCGTTGGCGCTGAGGCGATTCGTCGGCGCGTCGCTGCCCGAGTACTACGTGCCCTCGGTGTTCGTGCCGCTCGCCGAGTTGCCGCTGACCCCCAACGGCAAGGTCGACCGCCGGGCGCTGCCCGCGCCGACCCACGTCGCCACCGAGGGCCGTGGGCCGCGCTCACCGCGGGAGTTGTTGCTGTGCCAGCTGTTCGCCGAGGTGCTCAAGGTCGACTCGGTGTCCATCGACGACAACTTCTTCGACCTCGGCGGCCATTCGCTGCTGGCCACGCAGCTGGTCAGCAAGATCGGCGTGGTGCTCGGCGCACAGCTCAGCATCCGCACGCTGTTCGACGCCGCCACTGTCGCCGAACTGTCCGCGCAGCTCGACGAGGGCGACGAGCGGGACCCGTTCGCCATGCTGCTGCCGCTACGGACCGGCGGCGACGGTTTCCCGCTGTTCTGCGTGCATCCGGTCGGCGGGCTCAGCTGGTGCTACTCCACCCTGCTGCGTGGTCTGGACCGCGACACCCCCGTCTACGGCCTCCAGTCGCGCAACCTGTCCGGCGGCGAGCCGCCCGCGAGCCTGGAGGAGCTCGTCGGCGACTACGTCGACCAGATCCGGAAGGTGCAGCCCACCGGGCCGTACCACCTGCTCGGCTGGTCCATGGGCGGGCATCTCGCCCATGCCGTCGCCGCCGCCCTCCAACAGTCCGGCGACGAGGTCGCACTGCTGGCCGCGCTCGACGCCTATCCGGTCGAGCCGTCGTTGCGCCGGCCCATGTCCGCTGCTCAGGTGCACGAGGACCTCTACGCCGGCTACGTCCGCCTCGGCGTCGCCTCCGGCGAAGCACCCGCCGACCGGCCGGCCGAGCTCATCCGTCTGCTCGGCACCGACGAGGAGATGCGTGGCTTCTCCGAGGCCCAGCTCGCCCGGGTCCTCGACGCCACCGTCGCCAATGTCGTCGTCACCGCCCACCGCGAGCCCCCCGTCTTCGACGGCGACCTGCTCCTGGTCGTCGCCACCGAGGACCAGCGCCCTTGGGCCGATCCCGGCCTCTGGGCCCCGCACGTCCGATCCGTCAGCCAGCACCCGTTCCACGCCACCCACGAGCAGCTTCTGCACGCCGACCACGGCGCCGCCATCGGGCGGCTCGTGGCCACCAGGATGAACCAAGGAGAAATGCGATGACCAACCCGTTCGAGGACAACGACGCCAGCTACCTCGTGCTCGTCAACGAGGAGAACCAGCACTCGCTGTGGCCGGAGTTCGTCGCCGTGCCCGCCGGCTGGACCGTCGCCAACGGCCCGGCGCCCCGCCAGGACAGCCTCGACTACATCGAGCGGACCTGGACCGACATGCGCCCGGCCAGCCTCATCGCCGCCATGGCCGAGTGACCCTGAGGGGCCGTGCCTCGGCACGGCCCTCTTCTCACGCCGTCATCCCGCCAGCCAGTACTGGTCCTGGTAGCCCGGGTTGCAGGTGAACAGGAAGACACCGGCCTCATTCAGCGCGTTGTCCCACGCGAAGGACGCTCAGATAATGGCGCGGCGCGCGATCGCCCATTCGGGTGCGGATGCGCTCGGCGATGGCCGCCAGCAACGGTTCCCGGACGTCGGCGGCGAGACTTCGGTACAGTGACAGCGAACGCAGCAGGTCGGCGAAGCCGGCGCCGTCGAACCACTGCACGGTCGGGTACCAGCGCACGATCGTCGGACCGAACAGAGTGCCGGGATCGTCGACCAGACCCCAACCCTGATCCGTGGCACGGACTTCGTCCTCGAGCGGCGGATGACCCCAGCCCTTGTGCCCGGGACAGAACTGTTCGTGCAGGTCAGCAGTTTCGGCGTAGACCTCAGGCTCGCCCGGCCGGCGGACGGTGACGTTGCCCAGCAGCGCCATCCAGCCGCCAGGACGCAGCACCTCGTGCGCCCGCCGCCAGCCGATCGCCGGATCGACCCAGTGCCACGACGACGCCGCCACCAGGACGTCGAAGCGCCGGCCGCGGTCGGCCCAGTCCTCGAACCTCGACGTCTCAACGTCGACATCGGTCCGCCGGCGGGCGATCGACGCCATCTCCTCGCCCGGCTCGATGGCGGTCAGCGAGCAGCCGAGTTTGACCAGCGATCGGGTCGCCTGCCCGGTGCCGCAGCCGACCTCCAGCACCGCAGACTGTTCGGTCAGGTCGGTGACAGCGGCGAGATCGGCGAACAGTTCGTCGGGATAGCCCGGCCGAACACGGTCGTAGAGTGCGGGAACCTCGTTGAACACCCGGCCGAGAGCACGGCCCTGCGGAACATCGGTCACGAACCCGAAGCTACCGACGGCGCGGGGCCGCTCCTATCGGGTTTCTAGTCGACGTCGCGCAACAGGCGGTGGATGGCGGTGACCTCGGCGCTCATCTCGCGCATCCGGCCGTCGAGGTCGGCGAGCTGGTCGGCGAGGTCGCGGGCGGCGGACTGGCGGGCGCGGCTGCGGGCGAGCAGGGCGATCCAGACGGTCACGCTGCCGAGCACGGCCACCATGCACGCCACCGTCGCTGCCGTCTCTGCCATCGAAGTCCTCCACAATCGTCGTCGCCCGCCCGACCGTTTCCCTGACGACCGAATGAGTCACGTTTCCAACGGGGCGGTGGCGCACTGCCACCGCCCGGAGGACCGCCCGCCTTCTTGCCGGCCTGCGGGACTCTACTCACGGGTCTTTTCTTCCCGTTATCGAGCGGATTTGCGTGACTTTTCAGGTGGGCTCCATCACGATTGTCACGTTACGCTACTTTGTATCGATCCAGAGCTACTCTCAGTTATACATGCTGGTCAGAAGGAGACTCGAATCAATATCATGTTCGCCCGGTGGTTGATAAGTGACATCCAGGTGACCAACTGGTGCGTAGCGTGTTCGACGTGTTCGACAGACCGTGGTTGTTCGTACACGGCGGGTGAGTTCACCAGGTGTCACGGTCGAGTCCAACTCAAGCAATCTTTTTCGTGCTTCACTGTGATCGCCCGGATGAGTCGGGAAACCAGGGGTGGGGACTCATGGGGAAACCGGGCCACATTGGAATATGACGTTCGTGACCACTGGGGGGTCAATGAACAACCGCTTGCACATCGGTGTGCTCGGAATGCTCCAAGCCGGCGTCGGCGACACACAGATCGCCATCGGCGGCTCGCGGCAGCGCACCATCCTGGCGATGCTGGCCCTTGCCCCGGGCCAGGTCGTCTCGGTCGACGCGCTGGTCGAGGCGGTCTGGAACGGCCGACCGCCGGCCACCGGCCGCACGCAGGTGGCGATCTGCGTTGCCGCACTGCGGAAAACCTTCAAGACGGCCGGTTTCCACGATGACGTGATCATCACCAGCGCTCCCGGCTACCTGCTGCGCACCGACGGCGTGCGGATCGACGCGGTGGAGTTCGCCGAGCTCACGGACAAGGGTGAGGCGGCGGCCGAGGCCGGCGACCTCGCCGAGGCGGCCAGATGCCTTGACGCGGCCCAGAAGTTGTGGCGCGGACCGGCGCTGACCGGGGTCTCCGGCCTGTCGGTGGAGATCGAGGCGGCGCGGCTGGAGGAACTGCGGCTGGCCGTGCACGAGAAGCACGCGGCCATCCGACTGGACCTGGGCCAGCACAACGACCTCATCGGCGAGCTGACCACGCTGGTTCGCGAGCACCCGCTGCGCGAGCAGTCCCGGGCCCAGCTCATGCTGGCCCAGTACCGGGCCGGTCGCCGGGCCGAGTCGCTGGCCACGTTCCGCGACGGGCAGCGCCTGTCCATCAGCGAGTTCGGCCTCGAACTGGGCCCGTCGCTGCGCAAGATGCACGACGCGATCCTGCGTGACGACCCGGGCCTGACCGCGGCCCGCCCGGTCCGCACCGCGGATTCCCCGCTGCGGCACCGGGTTCCGGCGCAGCTGCCGGCCGACGTGCCCGGTTTCACCGGCCGTGCCGACGAGATCGCCGCGCTGGACGGCATGGTCGGCGACACCGAGCTGACCATCGGCCTGATCACCGGCGGTGCCGGAGTCGGCAAGACGGGACTGGCCGTGCACTGGGCCAACCGGGTGGCCGACGACTTCCCGGGCGGTCAGCTGTTCGCCGACGTCAGCGCCGGTCCGAAGGCCGTGCTGGGCGCATTCCTGCGGGCGCTGGGCGTGCCCGACGACCTGATCCGGGACGACGTCGAGGAGCGGGCGGCGCTCTACCGCAGCATCCTGCGCGACCGGCGGGCGCTGGTCGTGCTGGACAACGCCGCCTCGTTCGGCGAGATCCGGCCTTTGCTGCCGGGCAGCGCGCAGTGCCACGTGCTCGTCACGAGCCGCGGACAGCTCTACGACCTGCTCGGTCAACACGGCGCGCATCAGCTCCGGCTCGGCGCCCTCGCGCCGACCGACGCCGTGTCACTGCTCGGCGCCGTCGCCGGAAACGCCCGTGTCACAGCTGATCCCGGGGCCACCCACCAGCTGGCGGAACTGTGCGACCGGCTGCCGCTCGTGCTCCGCACAGCCGGCGCACGTCTCGCGGCCAAGCCGCATTGGTCGGTGCGGCATCTGCTGGACAAGGTCGCCGACGAGGCCCACCGCCTGGACGAGCTCAGCGGGGCCGAGCACGATCTGCGCGCCGGTTTCGCGGTCAGTTGCCGGGAATTAACCGAGCCGGAGTCGGCGCTTTTCCGCCGGTTGGGGCTGCTCACGGTGCCCGAGGTGTCGGTGTGGATCGGCGCCGCGCTGCTGGACACCACCGCCAACCGCGCCGAGAAGCACATGGAGCGGCTGGTCGACCTCCAGCTGCTGGACGTGGTCGGCACCGACCCGACCGGCGCCGTGCGCTACCGGCAGCCGGAGCTGATCCGCTTGTACGCCAAGGAACTCTGCGAGGAGCACGACAGCAGGCAGGTCCGGCTCCGCGCGTGCGAACGGGTGTTCTCGGGCTGGCTGTCGATGGCGGTCGACGGCCGCCGCAGCACCGGCTTCGACGGGCAGCGGCTGGAGGACCTGCTGCGCGATCCGAGCACACTGTTCGACGTGCCGGCCGACGCCATCCCGAGCCTGCGCGCCGCCTACTGATCGAACTCGACGGGCAGGGCTCGCACTCCCCGCATCAGCTGGCCGGTCCGCCACCGGATCTCGGCGGCCGGCACCGCGAGGCGCAGGCTGGGGCGGCGTCGGACCAGCGTGGTCAACACGACGCGCAGCTCCAGCCGCGCCAGCGGCGCACCGATGCAGTGGTGCACACCGAATCCAAACGTGAGATGGCGGTTCGTGGCACGGGCGAAGTCGAGGTCGTCGGGGCGCGGGAACGCCTGCTCGTCACGGTTGGCCGAGTCGGCCTGGACCAGGACGGCGTCACCGGCGCGAATGAGCCGGCCGCCGATCTCGATGTCCTCCTTGGCGATCCGCGGCAGGTCGGCCACGGTGGCCAGCGGGCTGTACCGCAGCAGCTCCTCCACCGCGGCCGGCACCAGCTCCGGCCGTTCGACCAGCTCCTGCCAGCGTTCGCGTGAGGTCAGCAGCTGGTAGACGAAGTTGCCGATCTGGTTGGCGGTGGTCTCGTGGCCGCCGGCCAGCAGCGCGATGCCGAGCATCAGCAACTCGTTGTCCGACAGGCGATCCCCGACGTCCCGGGCCACGACCAGGGCGGTCAGCAGGTCGTCGCCGGGCTCCGATCGTCGTTGCGCGATCAAGGACGTCAGCAGTCCGGCCAGCTCGTCCCGGGCCGCGACCACGTCGTCCCGGGTGACGCCGCCGACCGCGACGATCGTCTCCGTGCACCGGCGGACCTGGTGCCGGGTCTCGACCGGCACGCCGAGCAGCTCGCAGATCACCTGCACCGGCAGCTCCCACGCCACCGTCTCGGCGAGGTCGCCGGGCGAGGTGAGCTGGTCGACCAGTCCGTCGACGATCTCCTGGATTCGCGGCTGGAGCAGCTCGACGCGGCGGGCGGTGAACGCCTTGGCCACCAGCGTGCGGATCCGGCCGTGGGCCGGCGGGTCCATGGTCAGGATGTTGCCCACCGGCTCGTAGCCCGGCCGCGACCGGGGCACGTCCGCCCCGGCGACGGCGGCACGGGAGAACCGCGGGTCGGCGTAGACCAGTTTTGCCTGCTCATAGGTGGTGACGAGCCAGGCTTCGCCGCCGTAGGGCATGGTGACCCTGATCGGCGCGCCGCCCTGCCGCAGCTCGGCGAACCGGTCGTGCAGGTCCAGCGCCACGGCTTCGCCGAACGGGTAGGGCTCCGACATCGCGAACTCCCTGGGGTGTCAACGATCCAGGGCCCAACCGTACCCGTCAGCGGGCGTGGCGGTGATGTGCCGGACGGGTGGCAACTCAGGCGCCCAGCACGGTGTCCACGATCTGGTCGATCTCGGCCTCGTCGGGCGGGTTCCCGGTGAGCAGGAAGGAGTGCATGACCAGCGCCGGTCCGATGTGGACGGCCATCGGCCGGACGGCGTCGATCTCGCCGGTCCGCACGGCATTGTCCAGAATGGACTCGATCACCCGTAGCCGTGGGCTGACGATGTGCTCGACGATGGCGTTGCGCAGCACGGGATCGGCCACCAGGCCGGTGATCACGGCCAGGCCGGGGAACGAGGTGCGGCCGCCGAAGATCTGGCACAGCACAGTGAACACGGCCCGCAGGTTGTCCCGCGGCGGCATCTCCGGTTCGAAGCCGGGCAGCGGCGGCAGGCTGTGCCGCAACGCGTCCAGTACCAGGGCTTGCTTGGTCGACCACCGCCGGTAGACGGCCGCCTTGCCGGTGCGGGCCCGGGCGGCGACGCCCTCCATGGTCAGCCGGCCGTAGCCGGATTCGGCCAGTTCCCGGACGGTCGCCTCGTACAGGGCATGCTCCAGCTCGGCCCCACGGCGGCGGGTGCTTGTCGACGCGCTCACCACCCGATAGTAGACGTTGACGTTCCCAATGCGCAGCACTACGCTCGGTCATAGTGAACGTCTCCGTCTACTAAAAACTGGGGTGACGATCGGTGAGCGATCACATGATGGACTTCGACGCGCTCTACCAGGGGCAGAGCGTGGCCGTCGGCGACGTGGAGCTGGACGTCATCCCGTGGCGGCTGGACGGTCCGCAGCCGCTGGTGGTCGAGCTGGCCGACGCCGGCGAGTTCACCGGCTCGGTGCTGGAAAGTGGTTGTGGACTCGGTGACAACGCCCTGTTCCTGGCCGAGCGGGGGCTGGAGATCACCGCGTTCGACGCCGCGCCGACGGCGGTCGCGCAGGCCAGGGCCAAGGCCGCCGAGCGCGGCCTGAAGGTCGACTTCGCCATCGCCGACGCCACCACGCTCGACGGCATCGACGGCCGTTTCAACTCGGCACTCGACTCGGCGATGATGCACTGCCTCACCGACGAGCAGCGGCGGGACTACCTCGCCGCGCTGCACGCTGTCACCAATCCCGGTGCGGTGCTGCACATCCTGTGCTTCCCCGAGCAGACCGAGGCTCTGTTCCCGATGCCCGGTCACACCGACGCGGCCAGCCTGCGCCGCGACCTCGGCCAGCACTGGCGGATCGACCGCATGCAGATGCGGGGCTATGCCACGGCTTTCACCGCCGAGCAGTGGGCCGCGGCGATGCCGCCGGAGGCCGCCGCCTTGCTGTCCACGGATTCCGCGGTCGACGCGCAGGGCCACGTGCAGCTCCCGATCTGGCAGATCAGGGCCATCCGCGCCTGAAACCGTTGTGGCGGCGGGATTCTGCCGCCGCCACAACGATGGTCACGACGTGCCGCAGATGGCGTGCCGCACCAGGTTGGCGGTCATGTCCTGGGTGAGCGGCGGCACGCCCGGCTTGGCCACCGGCGAGTCGCTGTTGATGGTGATCACGGCACTGCGCGTGCCGTCCGCGCTGACGGCATCGCGGGTCTTGAAGCCGTGAATGTCGCCGCCGTGCGACCAGTAGCCGCCGCACGACGTCGGCACCCACGCCAAGCCGAGACCGTATCGTGCGCCCGGCCACACCGGATCGAGTTCGGACGCACGGACGGTCGTCTGCATTTCCTTGAGCTGCGCCGGTTTGAGCAGCTTCCCGGTGACGAGGGCCCGGAGGAAAGTGTTGAGATCGCTGGTGTCGCTGACGATCGCGCCGGCGGCACCGGCCCATGTCGGGTTGAGCACGGTGGCGTCGATGTCCGCTTCGTCCTTGGCGAACCGTTGGTAGCCAACGGCATGCGGCTCGGGTAGGTACGGATTCGTGTACGGCGTCGTGGTGTTGTGGAGGCCGAGCGGCGCGATGATCCGCCGCTGCACCTCCTGCTGCCAGTCGTGCCCGGTGACCTTCTTGATGATCATCCCGGCCAGCAGGTAGTTGGTGTTGGAGTACCGCCAGTCCGTGCCCGGCTCGAAGTTCGACGGGTGCTTCATGGCCATGGCCACCATCTCCGGCGCGGTCAGCGTGCGGAACCGGTTGGCCTCGAAGTCCTTGGCGTTGTTGAGAAAGGTCAGATCCTGCGTGTACTCCGGCAGCCCGCTGGTGTGCTGCAACAGGTTCCGCACGGTGATCTTCGTGCCGTCGTTGCCGTTGCCCGTGACGACACCGGGCAGCCAGTGGTCGACGGTGTCGTCCAGCGCCAGCCTGCCCTCGCCGACCAGCTGCAACAACACGGTCGCGGTGAACGTCTTGGT
Source organism: Kutzneria chonburiensis (assembly GCF_028622115.1). NCBI lineage: Bacteria > Bacillati > Actinomycetota > Actinomycetes > Pseudonocardiales > Pseudonocardiaceae > Kutzneria > Kutzneria chonburiensis. The sequence continues at coordinate 1,482,315 of NZ_CP097263.1, read as the reverse complement.
GGCGCTGCCGGCCCGGAAATGCGTGTTCCACGGCACCGGCGTCTTGGCCGCGGTGTCGCCGTAGCCGCTGCGCACCTTCACCTTGCCGGACGGCGTGTCCACCTCGGCGAGCACGCCCGGCGCGCCGTAGTCCAGCAGCTGGTCCGCGTCCCGTTGCAGCACCGACCGGTCCACGCCGTTGGCCGGCGCGGCGCCCGCCATGACCCCGGTCAGGGCGACCAGCGCGATCACTGTCCTGTACATCGGATTTCCCCTCAGTTGACTGCCCTCACAGCGAACCAGCCGGGACCGGGTGGCCGACATCGTCTGGCGGGGGATCTTGGCCTACCCCGCTGGGGGTAGACACGGATCAGCCCGTGGGGCGGTGCGGTGGCCCGGGCTTCCCGGCTACCGTTGGCCGGTGCGAGGGATACTCCGATCCGTTCCGGTCGATGTGGTGCTGGCCGTCGCGTTGACCGTGCTGGCCGTCGCGTCGCTGGTCGACCAGCACGTGCCGTGGCCGGCGTATGTGCTGACCGGCCTGGGATTCGCGCCGGTCGCACTGCGCCAGCTGCTGCCGTTGACGATCACGGTCGTGATGGGCGCGGCCCTGGTCGTCGGCCTGCTGCTCGGCTACCCCGACTCCCCCACCGGCGGGATCGGTCTGCTGATCGGATTGTTCTCGGTGGCCCTGCTGCGCCCGTGGCCGATCGCCGTGGTTGCCCTCGTCGTCGCGCTCGCGGCGTTGGTGACGAACTTCGTCGTGCTGGTCGGCGACGTGCACAAGTGGCCGGTGTTCGGCAGCTCCATGCTCCAGGTGCTGACCGCGTTCGGGCTCGGCCTGAGCACCAGCCGCTGGTCGCGGCGGATGGAGCGGCTGGCCGAACAGGCGTCGCGGGCGGTGGCCGACGAACGGATCCGCATCGCCCACGAGCTGCACGACGTGGTGGCGCACCACATGTCGGTGATCTCGCTGCAAGCCGGGGTCGCGGAGTACGTTGTGGACAGTGACCGGAACGCGGCCAGGGAGGCGCTGGTGATCGTCGGCGACACCAGCCGCTCGGCGCTGGCCGAGATGCGCCGGCTGCTGGCCGTGCTGCGGGTGGACGAGCCCGACAGCACGCAGCCCCAGCCCGGTCTGTCCGAACTGGACGGTCTGCTGGATCGCTTGCGCGCCACCGGTCTGCCGGTGACGCTGGCCGTCACGGGCCCACCGCGGGCGTTGTCGCCCGGAGCTGACCTGTGCGCGTACCGGGTGGCGCAGGAGTCGTTGACCAACGTGCTCAAGCACGCCGGGCCCGCTGCGGCCCGTCTCGACCTGGACTACGGGGAGCGCACCCTGACGTTGAAGATCACCGACGACGGCCGCGGGGCGAAGGTGCGGCCAGCCGGTGCGGCGCGGGGCATCGTCGGCATGCGCGAGCGGGCCGAGCTCTATGGCGGCGTGCTCACCGCCGGACCCCGGTCGGGCGGCGGATTCGCCGTGGTGCTGCGACTTCCGTACGTGGAGGACGTGTGAGCCTCCGTGTGCTGATCGCCGACGATCAGGCTCTCATCCGCGCCGGCCTGTCGGCCCTGCTGCGCGCCGCCGGCCTCGACGTGGCCGGCGAGGCCGAGAACGGCGTCCAGGCGGTGGAACTGGCCGCCGCGCTGCGTCCCGACGTGATCGTCATGGACATCCGCATGCCCGTGCTCGACGGTCTGGACGCCACCGAGCGGATCCTGGCCGCCGCGCCGGGCACCCGCATCCTCGTGCTCACCACCTTCGACCTCGACGAGTACGTCTACCGCGCGCTCGCCGCCGGCGCGGCCGGCTTCCTGCTCAAGGAAACCCCGCCGGCCGCCATCGTCGCCGCCGTGCACGCCGTGGCCGCCGGGGACGTGTTGATCAGCCCGGCCGTCACCCAGCGGCTGGTCGAGACCTACGCCCTGTACCACCGGCGCGCCACCGCCGACCTCGCCGGTCTCACCGCCCGCGAGACCGAGGTCCTGCGCCTGGTCGCCCACGGCCTGAGCAATGCCCAGATCGCCGCGCGGCTGGTGTTGAGCGAGTCGACGGTCAAGACGCACGTCAAGAACCTGATGGGCAAGCTCGGCCTGTCCAGCCGCGCCCAGGCCGTCGTCGCCGGCTACGAGAGCGGCCTGGTGGTACCCGGTCTGCTCGACCGGTCCGACTAGCTCTCGACCAGCCGCCCCGCGCTGACCCGGTGCGTCTCGTGCAGCCGCGCGACCCGCTCCGGGTTGGCCAGGATCTCGTCGGCAACCTCGATCTCGTGCAGGACCTGACCCTGCTGGGCGACAATCCGGCCGACCGGGCCGCCTTCGACCTCGTTGTGCACGGGCGCGATGCCGATCAGGCGGCCGTCCACGTCGGACAGTACGGCGATCTTCATGGGTCGTCCTTTCACCGAAGCCGGCTGACCAGCAGCCGGTAGCCGCCGCCGTTGGTCGAGGTCAGCCGCGTTGTGTAGTGGGTGTGGGCGGTGTTGTCCTGGTAGAAGCCATTGCTGACGGTCGTCACGTCCCCGCCGGCGGTGACGAGCGAGCCCGGCATGGCGACCGCGAGGATCGCCGGGCCGAACGTGACGTCACCCCAGCCGAAGTCCCAGGTGACGTCGCCGCCGGGATAGATGTATGCCCCGTTGATCCCCTGGGGATCGGGCAGAAACCATTGGTCCATGCCCACCACCATCCGGTTCGCTTCGCCCCGGCGCCGCCGCTTCGCGCCGGGCTGCCCCATCGGGCCGCCGATCAGCCGCAGGGTCGCCTTTGCTCCCCTGACATACCGTGACCAGCGGTTTGCCGGCGTCGATCACGTACGTCGACAGCATCATGGTCTGCACCTGGCCGATGTTGCGGGCGTTGTGCACCACGCCCGTCGGGATCAGGAACGGCTGGCCGGAATGCACCGTGATCGAGGGCCGGTCGTCGAACTCGATCACCACGTCGCCCTGGACGATGTAGCCCACCTCCGGGCCGGGATGCCGGTGGCGGCCCGATTCCTTGCCCACCGGGATCTCGAACCGCGTCTGCACGATGTCCCAGCCGGGATTGGGCGAGGCCAGCCGCTGGAGCTGCACCCGCACCACCCCGTCGGTCGGCCCGGGTCCGATCGACGTCGTCGGACCGGAGGCGACCGTCGGGCTGGAAGCCGCCGTCGAAGCACAGGCGGCCGTGAGCCCGAGCGCGGCAGCGGCGCCGCCCGCCCGGGCCAACTGGCGACGATTCATCATGTCCCGGACGTTAACCAGCCGACCTCGGCGATCGCGACCGTCTCATGACGCTACCGTTGTACGTAGCAAAGGCGAGCAACAGTCGAGATCGTCAGGGCCGTCGCGAGCTCCGAGTGAGTGCTTCGACGGCAGTGATCAGCATGTCCGGGTCGCCGAAGCCACCGGCCTTCGTGATCACGGGTAGGTTCGGACCGATAGCCGTGCCGATCATGATGCCCGGAGCGATGGTGCCGGCGGCACGGATCTCGTTGACGCGCAGGGCAACCGTCAGTTCCCGGGCCGTGTCCCCGCCGCTGAGCACGAAGCCAAGGCCCGGTACGGCCGCCGCGCACCGGGCCCCGATCTCGCCAAGAGCACTGAGATGCGGCCCGACCACCGACGTCTCGGGCGTGGCCACTGCGACCGTTGTCGCGGTCTCGAACAGTGCGACCGCTTCGTGGGCATCGTCCGTGGTCAGCACCGGCACGCCGCTGGATTTCAGCTTGGCCAGCTGCTCTCGGGTCGTCGGATGCAGACTGCCGATCAGGACCAGCGCTTTTCGGGCAGCCGGCAGGCCCCCACCGGCCACCGGGCCCCGCTCGGCCAGCAGGCCCCGGTCTGTCGGCCCGCCCCCGGGGGCCTGGCCGAGTGGGTGCAGCGCCTCCCACAGGCCGGGGCTGCCACACAGCACGATCTCGGCCAGGTGACCCTTGACCGCCGCCGCGATCCGCTCCAGGTCCGCCGTCGTGGCCGCGTCCACCACCAGCACCCCCGATGTGCCGGCCAACGCGAGGTTCTCGGGCCTTACCGGGGCGACTGTAAGACCTTGGCGGCTTATGGGTCTTACAACCGAAGAAGTGAGCACCGGCCGGACCGGGTCACGGCCGGCCGGTCCCAGGTGGACGGGCACGCCGTTGGCCAGCTGATGGCCGCCGACGGTCCGGCGGTCGTAGGCCGGGCAGGCCGGTGCCACCACGGCCAGCGAGCGGCGGGACGCCCTCATCACGGCCGCGAGCTCGGCCGCCCAGTTGCCACGCAACGAGCTGTCCATGGTCTTGTAAATGCCCACCGCCGGCAGCAGCTCGATCGCCCGCGCGTGCCGGGCTGCGGCCTCCGCCTCGGGCCGGTGTCGCGTGTCCAGGTCGACACACGGCCAGGCCCCGCCGCCAGCTGCTGCCGCCAACAACACCCCACAGCCGGTCTCGGCCATCAGCGCCGACGCCTCGCCGCCGCCGTCAGCGGCCGGGGCCAGCAGCTCGGATGCCCCGCGACCGGCATCGGCCGCCGGGTCCACTATCACCGACGCCGGACGGCCGGTGTCGGCCAGGTGGCCGGCGGCCTCGGCGGCGCTGGTCAGGTCGTCGGCCAACACGACGAACCGGATGCTCTCCACCCTGACCGGTCTCACACGAACGACACGGTGCGGAACTGGAACGACGACAACGGCAGGCCGCGGTCCGGCACGAAGCCGGTGACCTTGCTGCTGACGGCGTCCACCTGGTTCTTGAAGCCCCACACCAGATATCCGCCGCGGTCGTACTCGATCTGCTGCGCGTCCTGGAGCAGCCGGGTGCGGCGACCGGCGTCGAGCTCGGCGCGGGCGCTGGAAATCACGGAGATGAAAGCCGGGTCGTTCCAGTGGCACTCGTTGTACGGGGCGTTGGGCAGCGAACCCTGGGCGACCTGGGGCAGATAGTTGCGCGTGTACCAATAGTCCTGAGCGAACGGCCACGACAGGTACTGCTTGCCGTAGAACTCACCACTGTCGACCGGGCGAACCCGGACGTTGATCCCGGCGGCCTGGGCCTGCTGGGCGAACAGCAGGGCCGCGCTCACCGAGGAAGCGTCGACGGCGGTGGAGGTGTGCAGGTCGACCTGAAGCGAAGACTGCCCGGCGCTGCGCAGCAGGGACCGGGCCTGGTCGAGATCCTGCTGCCGCTGCGGCAACTGCTTGGCGTAGGCGACGTCATAGGGCGCGTACAGGTCGTTGCCGATGCGGCCCTGACCGCCGAGGGCCTGGCTGACGAGCTGCTCCCGGTCGGCGACGAGCCGAAGGGCTTGGCGCACACGGACATCGGCGAACGGACCGCTGTCGACCCGCATGGTGAACGGCGTCCAATTGCCGGTCTCGGACACCAACACGCTGTGCCCGGCGGCTTTCACGGTGGCGATGCGCTCGGCCGGCAGATTGTCGATCGCATCGACGTCACCGCCCAGCAACGCCTCCAACTGCGGCTCGGCGCCGGGATAATCGATGATCACCAGCTCGTCGACGTACGGCTGGTCGCCGCGCCAATAGCCGGTGAAGCGCGGGAAGGAACTCCGGTCCCCCGGCGTGAACGAGCCGAAGCGGAACGGCCCGGTGCCGACCGGCTTGGCCACGTCGAAACCGACCGGCACGATCCCGTTGTAGTACTGCGCCAACTCGTCCTGGAACTGCACATACGGCTGCGTCAGCGGAATCCGCAAGGTCCGGGCGTCCAGCTTGCGCAGGCCGGCGAAGTCGATGATGCCCAGCGCGGCGGCCCCGTTGCCCTTCACGTCGACGATGCGCCGGAAGGTGAACATCACGTCGTCGACGTCGCATCGCTTGCCGTTGTGGAACTCCACGCCGTCCCGCAGCCGCAGCGTCCACACGCGACCGTGGTCGGACGGCTCCATCGACTCGCCCAGCACGGGTTGCAGGTTGTACGCGGCGTCGTGCACGAACAGCGGCTCGTACAAGTTGGACACCCGCGCCTGGTCGGTGTAGGTCGGTGGATGGTGCGGGTCGAGCCCGTCGGCGCCGCTCCCGCCGGTGATCCCCACCCGCAACACACCGCCGTGCTTGGACGGCCCGAGGGCGGCCGCGCTGACCGCCCGGCTGTCCTGGTCGGACGAGCAAGCGGCCAGCCCGCCGAGGCCAACCAAGGCACCGGCGCGCAGGAAGTTCCGACGGGAAACGGTCACGAGACCGCGGCCCGCAGGGCCCGCAACACGGTGATCTCCCCGGGCGGCCCGGCCTTGGGCCGTCCGAGCAGATAGCCCTGGGCCTGGTCGCAGCCCAACGCCCGCAGCATCTGGAACTGCTCGGGCTCCTCGACACCCTCGGCGATCGTGGTCAGCCCCAACGCCTGCCCGAGCCGGATCACCGCGGTCACGATCTCCCGGTCGGACGGGTCGGTCACCAGGCCGGCCACGAAGGACCGGTCGATCTTGACGAAGCTGACCGGCAGCCGCTTCAGGTAGGTCAGCGACGAGTACCCGGTGCCGAAGTCGTCGATGCCGAGCCCCACCCCGAGTTCCCGGATCCGCTCGAGCTGCCGCAGGGTCGCCGCGTCGGCCTCCATCAACACGGTCTCGGTGAGCTCAAGGGTCAGCCCGGACGGCTCCAGGCCGGTCTCGGCCAGCGCCCGCTCGATGGTCGCGGCCAGATCGGGCCGGGTGGCCTGCCGGGCCGACAGGTTGACCGCGGTCCGCATCCCCTTCGGCGCGGCCCCGTTGGCCCGCCACGTCACCAGCTGCCGGCAGGCCTGCTCCAGCACGGACGTGCCGATCGGCACGATCAGCCCGCTGTCCTCGGCGACCTGGATGAACGTGTCCGGCGCGAGCAGCCCGCGGTCGGGATCGTCCAGGCGCACCAACGACTCCACGGCCACGGTGTCGCCGGTGCCCATGTCGACCACGGGCTGGAAGTGCAGCACGAACCTGTCGTCACGCAGGCCCTGCCGCAACGCCGAGGCGATGGCGATCCGGTCCACGGCCCGTTCCTGCAGGCCCGCGTCGAAGATCTCGCACCGGTTCTTGCCCCGGGTCTTGGCCCCGTACATGGCCGCGTCGGCCTCGCGCAGCAGGTCCTCGGGCTGCGGATGGTGCCCGTTGGCCAGCGCGATACCGACGCTGGCCGTGACCACGACCTCGAAGGTGCCGACCACGACCGGCTCGGCCAGCACACCGGCCAGCCGCTCGGAGATCTCCACGACGTTCTGCTCGCTGGCCAGGTCCTGGCACAGCACCACGAACTCGTCGCCGCCCAGCCGGGCCACGGTGTCCAGCGGGCGGATGTTGTGCTGCAACCGCCGGCCGACCTCGGTCAGCACCTCGTCGCCGACGTCGTGCCCGAGGCTGTCGTTGACGTCCTTGAAGCCGTCAAGGTCGATGAACAGCACGGCGGTCAGCTCGGGGTGCCGGTCGGCGCGGGCCAGCACCTGGCGCAGCCGGTCCATCAGCAGCGTGCGGTTGGGCAGGCCGGTGAGCGGGTCGTGCAGGGCCTGGCGGACCAGCCGGGCCTCGGCCTCGCGCCGCTCGGTGACGTCCTCGACCTGCGTGACGAAGTACGGCGACTCGCCGTCCTCGGAGTGGATGGTGCACACCGTGACCTGGGCCCACACGGTCCGGCCGTCGGGGCGCAGGTAGCGCTTCTCCAGGTGGTGCGGCGCGGTGTAGCCGCCGGCGGCCTCGGCCACCGTGGCCACGGTGGCCGAGACGTCGTCGGGATGGGTGACGTCGGAGATCCGCAGCGCCAGCAGCTCCTGCTCGGTCCGCCCGAGCATCTGACACAGCGCCCGGTTGACCTGCGTGAACTGCCCGTCCACGGCGACAAGGCACATGCCGATGGAGGCGTAGTCGAACGCCTTCTGGAACCGTTCCTTGGCCTCGCGCAGCCCGGCCTCGGCGGCCCGCTGGGCGGTGACGTCGATGCCGGTCGCGATCACGTGCGTGACGGCCCCGGACTCGTCCACCAGCGCCGTGTTGGACCAGGCGATGCGCCGCTGGTCGCCGGTGTAGGTCAGCCACGGGCACTCGAAGTTCTGCGGGAACTTGTCCGCACGCAGGTCGGTGAACGCCTCCTCGATGCAGGGCCGGTCCTCGGGCAGCAGGAACAGCTCCCAGCACAGCCGGCCGACCACCTTCTCGGCGGCGTAGCCGGTGGTGATCTCGCAGGCCCGGTTGAACCGGACGATGCGGCCGTCGGCATCCATGACCAGCACGAGGCTGCCGGCGATGTCCAGCACCGCATCGACGAAGTCGCGTTCGGAACGCAGCGACCGCTGGGCCCGTGCCTGGCTTTCCAGCATCTCCTCGAGCTGCTCGGCCATGCCGTTGAAGGCGGTGGCCATCACGCCGATCTCGTCCCGGCTGCGCACCCGCGCCCGGCCGGTCAGGTCGCCGCCGGCCAGCGAGGCGGCGACGCGGGACACGGTGCCGACGTCGGTGGTGATGCGGCGGGACTGCCAGACCACCAGCAGCACGGTCACCGCGAGAACCGCGAGCACAGCGGCCAGCGCCAGCTGCCGGCTCATCGAGTCCATGTCGATACGGCTCTGCAGGATCGCGGCTTCGCGTTGCGTCAACGCGGTCGTGAGCGCGGAAACCCCGCCGACGGCCTGCTCGACGGCGTGGCTGAGGGTGGGGCGGTCGAGCCGGATCTGGGACGCCTGCACGAAGTCCTGCGTGATCGACTGGCACAGGTTGGCCACGTTCAGGTACGTGGACGTGAGCAGCGGGCCCAACGCGTTCTGCACGGCCCGCGCGGCGGCGCTGCCGCCGCCGTCCTGGAACGTGGTGAACAGGTCTTCCTGCAAACCGTCGGCGTCGGCGGTCAGCGTGGACACGGTCGCGGCGACGCCGGTGCGATCCGGCAGCATGATCCGCCCGGACGCCAGCAGACCGTCCACGGTGTCGCCGACCGAGCGGGTGTGGTCGATGATCGCCGGCGCGCGCACGACCAGCGCGTCGGCGATGTGATACGGGCTCAGTTCCGGGTCGAGCACCAGATTGGACGTGACGCCGACGTACGAGATCAACGTGCGCACGTTGGTCACCAGCTGGGACTGGAAGGCGTCGTCGGTGCCGGCGTCGTGTTCGCCCGATTCCCAGGTGCGCCACGTGGTGGCCAGCGTCCCCGGCAGCACGCTCTGGTTGAGGTGCGCGCCGGTCGTCCTGAGGTCGGCACCGACCTGGGCGTCGATCGCGGTCAGCGCGGCGAAGTCGGCGTCGACGCGGGCCCGGGCCGCCCGCACCTGGGCGCTGGTGGCCTGGCCGGCGGCGGCGAGGCGGTCCACCGTCTTGTCGGCGGTGAGGTCGGTCAGCAGCGCTTCCAACGGCCGCAGATAGTCGAGGCCGCGCAGCTCGTTCTGGCTGAACTCGATGCGCTGGCCGTTGTTCACCATGAGCAGATAGGTCGAGGTCACCAGGGGTAATGTGAACGCCAGTCCGATCAGTGCCAGCCGGTGCCAGACACGCGGCCGCCACCAGCTCGGTCGTGCTCCGTGCGAACCGGGACCGGAGGTCACTGCGTCAACACCCCATCGCTTCCAACATTCGTGGCGTGGCTCACCTTAGGGTTCGACGGTTTCGAGGCGGAAGCACCTGGGCTAATGCGTTCGCCGGACGGTAGGAACATCGGCTAGATCATAACGCTGCGCAGCCGGGTCGTGCCGCGGCGACACTTTGGGTCACGGTCAGACCTGCAAGTTGACACTCGCAAGTTGAATGCGGCGACTCGATGGTGGCCGCGGCGTCAACTTCCGACCGGTCGGTACGTTATGCCGCAACGATCCGGGGACCAATACGGCGGCGGGCTCTGATCGAGCCCGCCGCCGCCATCCACACACTCCGCAAATCAGCGCTTGGCGCCCTTCTTGGCGGCCGGCTTCGCCTTCGTCGCCTTCTTCGCGACGGCCGTCTTCTTGACCGTTGCCGCCTTCTTGGTCGCCGGCCTGCTCGCCTTCGCGGTCGACTTGGCCGCGGGCTTCGCGGTCGCCCGGCTGGCCGGCTTCGCGGTCGCCCTGGTGGCCTTGGCCGCGGGCTTGGCCGCCGCCCGCGTGGTCGCCTTGGCCGCCGGCTTCGCCGCCGCGCGGGTCGTCGACCTCGCGGCCGTCGACCTGGTGGCCGTCGACCTGGTGGCCGTCGCCCGCTTGGCCATGGCCTTGGCCGCCGGCTTGGCCGCCGTCGAGCGGGTGGCGGCCGCCTTGGCCGCCGGCTTGGCCGCCGGCATCGCGGCGGCGCGGGGCAGCTTGCGGGTGCCGTCGACGACCTCCTTGAACAGCATGCCGGGGCGGAAGTTCGGCACGTTCGTCTTGCGCAGGCGCAGCGTCTGACCGGTGCGCGGATTGCGCGCCGTACGCGCGGCCCTGGCCCGTTTCTCGAAGACACCGAAGCCCGTGAGCGTGACATTCTCGCCGTTGTTGACGTTGCGGACGATGATGTCGAACATCGCGTCAACGGCCTGCGCCGCCATCTTCTTCTCCATGCCGGCCCGCATGCCGAGCATCTCGATCAGCTGCCCCTTGTTCATTTCCGACCCTCCTGTGCGTGAAACGAGATCGAATGCGTGCACGGTAAGCAGAAAAACGGCCGACATGCATGCACCGGAGGCCCAAATGCGTTGCGAATCGGCGGATTTCACCCCTTCGAGGGACCCAAAGTCCACTATGGACGGGCGATCGCCCGAGGTCGGGCCACGGCGGCGGCCGCTGTGGATCGGCCCTGAAGACGATGTATCAAGCGGGCCGGTCATGCTTCCTGTTGAGAGTCCGTCGAGTTCGCCAGCCAGGAGGTGACGTGCCCAGACCGGAGCGACCGCTGGACCACGAGGACAGCGCGCTGGGACAGTTCGCCGCGGACCTGCGCGGACTGCGGGAGAAGGCCGGCACCCCCAGTTACCGCGAGCTGAGCCGAATCGCGCACTACTCGGCGACCGTGTTGTCCGAGGCCGCGGGCGGGCGCAAGCTGCCAAGCCTGGCCGTCGCACTGGCGTACGTGCAGGCGTGCGGCGGCGATGTCGACGCGTGGCGGCAGCGCTGGCACGAGGTGGCCGGCGACCTGACCGACCAGAGCCCGGCCGAGCAGCCGCCCTACGTCGGCCTGGCCACGTTTCAACCCGCCGACGCCGACCGGTTCTTCGGCCGTGACAGCCTGCTCGACGATCTGCGTGGACGCCTCGAACACCGCCGGCTCGTCGGATTGTTCGGCGCGTCCGGAGCGGGCAAGTCCTCCCTGCTGCGGGCCGGTCTGGTGGCGTCCGATCCCGGCCCCACCATGGTCTTCACGCCGGGTCCGCGGCCACGTGAGGAGTGCGCGCTTCGTCTGGCGGAGTTGGTCGGCAAGGAAGCGCCGACCCTGCTGGCCGAACTGGCGGCCGATCCGACGGCGCTGCACCTGTACCTGCGCCAGGCCGCCGTGCGTGCCGGCGCGGACGTGCTCGTGGTCGTCGACCAGTTCGAGGAGATCTTCACCCAGTGCACGGACCAGGCGGAGCGGGACTGGTTGGTGACGGCGCTCGTGCACGCCGCCGCCGCGCCGACCAGCCAGGCCCGAGTGGTGCTCGGTGTCCGGGCCGACTTCTACGGCCACTGCGGCAACTATCCCGAGCTGGTCGAGGCGTTACGCGACGCCCAGGTACTGGTGGGCGCGATGTCCACCGACGACCTGCGGCAGGTCATCTCCGGCCCGGCCGCCCGCGCCGGCTGCACCGTCGAGACGGCGTTGGTGTCCCGGCTGATCGCCGAGGCCACCGGTCAACCGGCCGTGCTGCCGCTGGTGTCCCACGCCCTGCTCGAAACCTGGCGGCACCGCCGGGGCACCAGGCTCACCCTCGCCGGCTACGAGGAGACCGGCGGCCTCCAGCACGCGATCGCCCGCACCGCCGAGAGCGTGTACGACGCCTTGGATCCCGGTCAGCTCGCGGCGGCCCGGCAGTTGTTCCTCCGGCTGACGGCCGTGGTCGACGGCGCCGAGGACACCAAGCGCCGCCTGCACTGGCGTGAGCTGGACGCCGCCGATGCGGACACCGCCACCGTCGTCGAACGCTTCGCCGACGCCCGTTTGCTCACCCTCGACGCCGACGCCGTGCAGCTGTCCCACGAGGCGATCATCCGTTGCTGGCCACGGCTTCAGGAGTGGTTGCAGGACGACCGCGAGGGCCGGCGCCTGCACCGGCATCTCACGGAGGCCACCGAGTCGTGGGAGAGCCTCGACGAGGACGCCGGCGGCCTCTACCGCAGCACGCGGCTCGCCCGCGTCCGTGACTGGGCCACAGCCAATCCCACTGCCCTCACCAGCCGCGAGCGCCGTTTCCTCGACGCCTCCCTGGCCTCCGAGGCCGCCGAGCACGCCACCGCCCGCCGCCGCACCCGCCGCTTGCGGCAACTGGTCGCCGGTCTGACCGCGTTGTTGCTGGTCGCCGTGATCGCCGTCGGATTTGCCGTCACCGCCGACCACACCGCCACCGCCCAACGCGATCTCGCCCTCGCCCGCCACGCCGTCGACAGCGCGGCGAGCTTGCGCGCCTCCGATCCGGCGTTGTCGGTGCAGCTGAACCTCGCCGCCTACCAGCTGGCCCCCAACGACGAGACCCGCGACGCCCTGCTCAGCTCCTTCGGCACCCCTTACGGGACCCGGTTGGCCGGCCACACCGCCGACGTGACCTCGGTGGCGTTCAGCGCCGACAGCAAGGTGGTGGCCACCGCGAGCCGTGACTGGACCGTCCGGCTGTGGCAGGTCGCCGACCCGCATCAGCCGCGCGTGGCCGGCACGATCAAGCTGGCCAGCGACACCAGCCCGATGGTGAGGTTCGAGCGGGGCGGACACATCCTCGCGGTGACCGACGGCGATGCGGTCGCACTGTGGGACGTCGGCGATCCGGCCCACCCGCACAAGCTGTCCGCCCCGGAAAGCCACCACGGCAACACAGCTTCTCTCGCCTTCAGCGCCGACGGGACCGTGTTGGCCACCGGCAACTCCGACGACACGGCAACGCTGTGGAACGTGCGCAATCCCGCCAAGCCACTGCTGTTGACGAGCGCCATCACTTCGGCCGGTGACGTGGCGATCAGCGCCGACGGCCGCCTGCTGGCGGTCAACGAGGGGAAGACCGGCGCGCGCCTGTGGAACATCAGCGACCCCACCGCGCCGAAGCCGCTCGGCGCGCTGGTCGGCCACCGGGACGTGGTGGCGGCGCTGGCCTTCAGCCCGGACGGGCGCACCCTGGCCAGCGGTAGCTGGGACCACGATGCGCGGCTGTGGGACATCGGCGACCCGAACGCGCCGCAGCCGCTGGCCACGCTCACCGGGAGCAACTCCATCGTCTGGTCGGTTGCCTTCAGCCCAGACGGCCGGACGCTGGCCGCCACCGGCAGCGGCACCCGCCTGTGGGACATCACGGACCCGCACCGGGCGGCCAACGTCCTCACCCTGTCCGCCGGAGTGATGTCGGCGGCGTTCAGCCCGGACGGCACCGCGTTGGCGGCCGCCGGCGGCAACCACAACGCCCTCATCTACGACCTGTCCGATCTGCCACTGGCCGGCCACCACAACACGATCTCCGCACTGAGCTACACCCACGACGGGCGCATGATGGCCACCGGCAGCTGGGACGACACCGTGCGGCTGTGGGACATCACCGCCTCCGGCGAACGCCGGGCGTTGGCCACCCTGGCCGGCCACACCAATTTCGTGCGGGGCATCGCGCTCAACCCGGACCGTCACCTGCTCGCGGACGCGAGCGACGACGGCAGCGTGTGGCTGTGGGACATCACCGACGTGCACAACCCCGTGCACCGCGGCACCGTCCGGAACACGGCGGCGAGATGCTCTCCGTCGCGTTCACCCCCGACGGTCGAACCATGGCCACCGTCGGTGTCGGCCTGGCGCAGTTGTGGGACATCACCGATCCGGCGAACCCCGTGCTCCGGTCGACGCTGCCCGGCTACTCGGACGAGGCGTGGGTGGTCGTCATCAGCCCGGACGGCCGGACGATGGTGATCAGCACCGACACCGCTTCCCGGCTGTGGGACATCGCCGACCCCGGCCGGCCGCGCGAGATCCCGTTCCGCTTCGGTGGCACCGACACCGTGCAGCCGGACGCGTTCAGCCCGGACGGGCGCATGCTGGCCACCGTCTCCGGCGAGCGGACGGTGCGCCTGCTGGACATGTCGGCCCCGGACCAGCCCCGGCAGCTCGCCACCATCACCGGCTACGGCGATGTCGTGTACTCGGCGGTGTTCAGCGCGGACGGCCGGCGGCTGGCCACCGGCGACGGGGACGGCACCACCCGGCTGCTCGACATCGGTGATCCGGGCAATCCGCGGGAACTGGGCGTGTTCAGCAGCCCGCCCGGCGACGGCGTTGACCGGGTGGCGTTCAGCCCGGACGGGCACACGCTGGCCAGTGGCGGCATCGGTGGCGTCGTCCGATTCTGGCCAACCGTTATCAACCAGGTGATCAACCGGGTCTGCGCGGTCGCGCATCCGCGGATCACCGAATCGGAATGGGATCAGTATCTGCCGGGCGTCCCCTATCACGCGCTCTGCTAACTGGCGATCGGCGCGGCGTTGTCCTGGAGGATCTGGGTTTCCAGGCGGCGCAGCGCCATTCCGGGGTCGATGCCGAATTCGTCGACGAGACGTCGGCGGGTGTCGCGGAGCAGTTGCAGCGCCCGCACGGTCTGGCCGATGCCGTGCAGGCCTTGCGCGAGCTGGCCGGCCAGGTGCTCCCGCAGCGGATGGTCGGCGACGACGGGGAGCAGGTCCTCGACGACCTCGCGGTGCCGGCGCAGCCGGATGAGGGCGGCGGCGCGGTCCTCGAACGCGTGCAGGCGCGCTTCCTCGAGGTCGGCGACGAGCCGTTCGCGTAGCGACTCCTCGGCGACGCCGGTCAACGCCGGTCCGCGCCACAGCTGAAGGGCCTGATGCAGCAGATCGGCCCGGTCGGTGTCGGACGTCTGCGTACGGGCGTGCGCGACCAGCGCGCGGAACTGGTGGACGTCGATGGTCTGCGGATCGGCACATAGTCGGTAACCGGCGCCGCGTCTTTCCAGGCAGGCGCCGCCCTCCTCGATCCGTCTGCGCAGATCCGACACGTGCACCTCGACGGCATGCTGCGCCGTCCGCGGCGGCCGCGCCCAGACCCGGTCGACCAGGCTGGTCAGCGGCAGCACCCGGTTGACCTCCAACGCCAGCATCGCGAACACCTGCTGGCGCTGCCGCGGCCCGAGATGCACCGCCCGTCCGCCGATCCGCAACTGGACCTCACCCAGCAGTCGAATGTCCATACGCTCCGTCCTTCCCCCGTGCCCCCGTACGCCTCTTTTTAGGGCCCGGCGGCGTTGTCCGGCCCGGCGAACCGGGGCGGACAACCAAGCACCGATCAATCCAGGCATCGGGTCATCCCCTGTCTGACGCCTGGATTGATCGGTGAACAACGCTCAGGCGTCGGGATCGAGACCGGCGTCGGCGACCGCCACCCGGGCCCGTTCGGCGGTCAGGTCGAGCGAACGGCACAGCACGAGATAGAGGCCGGCGGCCACCAGCAGACCGATCGGCATGGAGATGTCCGCGCCGCCCAACAACCTCGCCACCGGCCCCTGAAGGTCGCCGACGATGGCGAACGGCATCATCGACGCGAAGCCGACGCCGTAGGCGACCAGGCCACGCCAGCTCCACCGACCGTAGATGCCGTGCGGGTTGAAAATCTCCCGAATCGAGTAATGGCCCCGCCGGACAACGTAGAAGTCGACCAGGTTGATCGCGGTCCACGGCGTGAACAGATAACCGAGGACCGTGAGGAAGTACTCGAAATCCTCGAGGAAGGTGTCGTTGGAGGCGAAGGCAATGGCGGTGGCCAGCACGCCGACCACGATGAGCGCGTAGACCCGCTTGATCGCGGTCGGCCGGAACCGTTTGAGGGAGTCCACGCAGGACAACAGGGTCAGGCTGCCGCCGTAGAAGTTCAGCGTGCCGATGGTGATCAACGGCAGCACCGAGCCGATCAGGAGCACCAGTCCGAAACCGGAGAACACCTTGTCCCCGGCGGACAACACGGCGTCCACGGTGTCGGCCTTGGGGAACAGGCCGGCGGCGAACGTGCCGACGAGCATCATCCACGCCCCGCCGACGCCGGCGCCGAGATACGTCCACCAGAACGACGCCCGCACGCCGACGTCACGCGGCAGGTAGCGGCTGTAGTCGGAGACGTAGATCGACCACGACAGCTGGTACACGGCGGCGGTGAAGAACTGCACCAGGAACGGGGTCAGCGCGAACGCGCCGAGATCCATCTGCTCGGCGCTGAACGGGTGCGCGGCCAGCAGCCCGACCGTGAACACGACCAGCAGCACCAGCATCAGGTAGGTCAGCCAGCGCGAGGCCTTGTGGATGAAGTCGTAGCCGACGATGGCCAACACCACGCTGATCACGGCATAGCCGATGTAGCTGACCGGTTTGGGCAGGTCCACCAGGTGCTGCATGGTCGAGCCGACCAGGATCTGGTTGAAGCCGGTGTACCCGATGTAGGTGACCAGCGCGACGACCCACACGAGTAAGGCGCCGACGAAGCCGAACTGGGGCCGCGACTGCACCATCTGCGGCAGGCCCAGCTGCGGTCCCTGGGTGGAGTGGAACGCCATGAAGAACGTGCCGAAGGCGTTGCCCAGCACGACGGCGATCGCGGTCCAGATCAGGTTGCCGCCGAGCGCGACGCCGATGATGCCGGTGGCGATGGTGGCCAGGTGGGCGTCCCCCGCGAACCACACGGGGAACAGGTGCCACACCTTGCCGTGGCGTTCGGCGATGGGCACGTAGTCGATGGATCGGGCCTCGATGCCCAGGGTCGGTCGGTGTTCGCGTTGAATCGTGGGTGGAATGGCCGCCATGCCTGTTCTCCTCGTTGAGTCGCCGTGGTGGCGGAAGGCGTGCGTCCCCCAGGTTTTGGACGCCCGGCTCAACCGATGCGGTTGAGCGTGGCGTACGCCAGTTGTTCCAGCAACAGCGCGGTTTCCCGGGGCGCGTCGGTGGCCGCGGTGATCACCTGCTTGGCGATGGACACCGCCATCGGCGGTTGTCCGGCCAGCTCAGCCGCGATGTTCAGAGCGGTCGTCAGATGTTCGCCGGCCTCGACCGTCTCGGTGAGCAGGCCCCACGAGTGGGCCTCAACAGTTGACATTTTCCGACCGCGGAGCACCAGGTCCCTGGTCCGGGCCGGGCCGACGGCCCGGACCAGCCGCGTGACGCCGCCGGAGCTGGGCAGGATGCCCAGTCCGACCTCGGGCAGCCCGAACACCGCCGTCTCGTCGGCCACCCGGAGGTCGGCCGCGAGCGCGAGCTCGAAGCCGCCGCCGAGGCAGTAGCCGGCGATCGCCGCGACGGTCGGCTGCGGCAGCGCCGCGACCGCCTCATAGACCGCGCCGCTGGACCGGTAGTACTCGGCGATCGCCTCGGGCGTCATCTCCCGCAGCTCGCCGGTGTCGGCCCCGGCCGAGAACACCTTGTCCCCGCCGGTGATCACCACCGCCCGGCTGCCCTTCACCGCGTCCGACCGCACGGCGTCGAGCAGCCGCGACTCCAACTGCGTGGACAGGGCGTTGAGCTTGGCCTCGCGTTTGAGCGTCACCACCGCGACGTCGCCCTGGCGGGCCACGTCCACTTCCCCGATCACTGGGCCGACGGGAAGGACAGCAGGCCGGTCAGCCCGCGCTTGGCCACCTCGTTGGCGATCACCAGCCGCTGGATCTCCGAGGTGCCCTCCCAGATCCGGTCCACCCGCAGCTCCCGCCACAGCCGCTCGACCGGGTAGTCCCGAATGTACCCGCGGCCGCCGAAGATCTGCACGGCCCGGTCGGCGACCCGGTTGGACGCCTCCGACGCGGCCAGTTTCACGGTCGCCGCCTTGGCGTGCAACAACTTCCGGTCCCCGCCCTGGTCGAACTCCCACGCCACCTGGTGGGTCAGGGCGCGGTTGGTGGCGATGTCCACCACCGAGTCGGCGATCATGCCCTGGATGAGCTGGTGCTCGATCAGCGCCTTGCCGCCCTGGATCCGCTGCCCCGCCCACTCGGACGCCAGCGTCAGCGCGCGCTCGGCCGCGCCGATCGTACGGGCGCCGATCATCAGGCGCTCCTCGGTGAACCAGTCGCGGGTCAGGTCGTAGCCGTTGCCGATGCCGCCGAGCACGGCATCGCCGCCGACCTTCACGTCCTCGAACAGGAATTCCGGGTGCTCGTAGACGAAAGTGTGCGTGTAGCGCGGCGTCCGCTTGACCGAAACGCCGGGCAGGTCCTTGTCCACCAGGAACAACGTGGGCGCGTCACCGACCAGGGCCAGCACGATGAGGAAGTCGGCGGCGTCGCCGACCGTGACGAACCACTTCTCGCCGTTGATCCGGTAGCCGTCGCCGTCCGGGGTGGCCGTGGTCTCGATGCCCGACGGATCGGACCCGGCGCCCGGCTCGGTGATCGCGACGGCGTCGCGTCGGCGGCCTTCGATGTCCGGGATCAGGTAGCGCTCGCGCTGCTCGGGAGTGCAGGCGCGCAGGCAGTTGGCCGGCCGCCATACCGTGTCCCACAAGGCATTCGTGAGCTTGCCGAGCTCGTCCTGCACCACGACCTGCTCCAGCACGGACAGTCCCGCGCCGCCCCAGTCGGCCGGCATGTTGACCGCTTGCAGACCGCTGGCCAGCACGTCCTGGCGGATCGCGTCCAGCGCCGCCACCGACAGGCCGTTGTCGGCCTCGCACGTGTCCTCGTACTGCATGATCTTGCCGGTGAGGTCGGCGGCCCGCTGCTTCAGCTCGGCCAGCCTCGGTGTGTAGGCGAACTCCACGGGTGTTTCTCCTTAGCGTTGCACGATCCTGGCGTCCAGGCCGAGGCAGCCGCCCGGCGTGGCCAGCAGTGGATTGACTTCGAGTTCGGCGATCTCGGGATGGGCGGCGGCGACCTCGGCGATCGCCGCGACGGCATGGGCCGTGGCGGCAAGGTCGACCGGCCGGCGGCCGCGTGCGCCGTGCAGCAGCGGGGCGGCTTTGAGGGCGCGGAGCATGGTTTCGGCCTCGGCCGGCGTGACCGGGGCCAGTGCGAACGTGACGTCCTTGAGGATTTCCGCGAACACGCCGCCGAGTCCGACCATCAGCACCGGGCCGAACCGCGGATCCCGTCGCACACCGACGATCAGCTCGACGCCGTCGGTGGTGTCGGCCATCGCCTCGACGCAGTACTCCGTGACGTCCAGTCTTGTCACCATGTCCTTGTGCGCGGCTCGCAATTTGTCCTCATTGGACAGTCCTATCGCGACACCGCCGGCGTCGGACTTGTGCAGCAGGCCCATGGCCTTCAGCACGACCGGGTAGCCGATCTCGTTCGCCGCTTCGACAACATCTGTTGTCAGACGGGCCGCCGGGAAGCTCAGCCCGCCGGCCTTGAGCAACTCGCGGGCGTCCCAATAACCGTTGCCAGTCACGGGATCGGCCGGCGGTGGGAGGGGCCGGGTGTGCGGTCGTCGATCGGCGTGATCGGCCAGCATGCCGAGCGTTCGGGCGGCGTCGTCGACCACCCGGAACACGCCGATGCCGTTGCGGCGCAACTCGTCGGCGGCAATACTGTCCGAACACATCGTATGCAGGGCAAGGGGTTTGCCGTGCCGGTGCACGTGTTCGGCGATCACCGTGGCGGTGGCGATCTCGCGGGCGGCCAGCTCGGGCCCGTAGTCGCCGTAGCCGCCGAAGTAGCCGGTGACCAGCACCGAGTCGATGTCGGGATCGGCCAGCACCCGGTCGATGGTGCGGGCGAACGACGTGATGTCCTGTTCGCCGGCCCCGGCCAGATCCACCGGGTTGGCCACGCCGGCCGACGGCGGCAGGTCATCCTTGAGTGCTGCTTGCAGCGAATTCCGAAACTCGTTGACGTACAAGCCGTTCGCGTCGGCGATATCGCTCGCCGTGGACGCGTGGCCGCCGCCGTCGGCGATCACCGCCACCCGCCGGGCCGGCCTCGAACCGTGCCGGTGCAACGCGGCGACCAGGTCGGCCATCTCCCGTGGACTGCGCACCCGGTCCACGCCCGCCGCGCGGCAGGCCGCGTCGATCACCGCGCTGTCGCTGGTGAGGGCCCCGGTGTGGGATCGGGCGGCGCGATTGGACGCCGTACTGCTGCCAACCGTAAGCAGGACAACAGGTTTGCCGGCCGCTACGGCTTCTCCCGCGGCCGCGACGAAGTCTCGACCATCCTGGAAGTCTTCGCAGTACGCCGCGATGACCTCGGTGCCCGGGTGATGGGCGTAGGCACGGATCAGATCGGCGGCACCCAGATCGGCCTGGTTGCCCAGCGAGGCGAAGCGGGAGAAGCCCAGGCCGCGGTCGGCCAGGAACTTGCTCAGCTCCAGCGCCATGTTGCCGCTCTGCGAAACCAGGCCGATCGGGCCGTGCGGCAAGGGATTCGAGACGAGGAACAGGTCACTCGTGGCATCGAGGACGCCCAGGCAGTTCGGTCCGAGCAGCACGGCACCGGCGGCACGGATCTTGTCCGCCACCGCGATCTGCGTCGCCCGGCCCTCTTCGCCCAGCTCGGCAAAGCCCGACGTGATGCCGACGATCGCCGTCGCACCGGCGGCCAGCGCGTCGTCCACCGCAGCCTCGAAACCGTTCGCCGGCACCGTGATCACCACACAGTCGACCGGCTTTTGGATCTCGGCCATGGTGCGGTAGGTGGGTTGTCCGAGGACGGGTTCGCCGCGACGGTTGACCAGGTAGACCGGCCGGCTCATGCGCAGGGCTTGGACGCTGATCCAGTTGCCGTACTTGGTTTCGTCGTTGCTGGCGCCGAGAATCGCCACCGCTCGCGGCGTGAACAGCGCGTCGAGGTTCCTCATGCCTCCACCTCCGGCACCGGGTAGCCGGCACCCCAGGCGTCCGCGCCGCCGTCGACAACAACTGTTGTCCCGGTGACGTACGCGCCGCCTTTCGAGGCCAGGAAGGAGATCAGCTCCGAGACGTCCTCCGGCCTGCCGAGCCGGCCGAGCGGCACCGCCTGCGCCCAGCGCTGCCGATCTTCGTCGGTGTAGTTCTCTTGCAGGCCTTCGGTCGCGATCGTGCCCGGGGCCACGCACACCGACCTGATGCCGTAGCGGCTCCACTCCAGCGCGAGGCCGGCCGCCAGGTTCTCCAGCGCCGCGCGGGCCGCGCTGGCGTGCACCATGCCCGGGATGCCGCGGCGCGGCGAGAAGGCGATGAACACGATCACGCCTTCGCGGTTCGGGATCATCGACCTCGTCGCGACCTCCCGGGTCAGCGCCCACGCCGCGTCCACCGCCAGCCGATGCACCGCGCGCCAGCCTCCCGGGCTGATCTGCTCCGCCGGGGCCGCGAACTGCCCGCCGGCATTGTTGACCAGGATGTCGACGCGCCCGTACTCGTTGATCGCGGCGTCGACGACCGTCGTCACGTCCTCACGGATGTCGGCCGTCAGCGCCGTGCATTCACCGCCGGCCTTGACGATCTCTTCCCGCACCGCTTCCAGCGGCTGCGGCCGCCTTCCGCAGATCACCACCCGCGCGCCGCCTTGGGCCAGGTCCAGCGCCGTGGCCCGGCCGATGCCCGTGCCACCCCCGCTGATCACCGCCACCCGGCCCTCGTGCACGTCCGGCCGAAGCACACCCACCGCCGACCTCCCGTCTGACTGACGCGTCAGTCAGGCTCAGTAAACAGGCCGTGTCAAGGGCAGACGGTGCATTTGACTGGCGCGTCAGTTACCCTGGCTGCCATGACCCGTGCCGACGAGGACAGACGCGCCGCGATACTCGACGCCACTTGGCGGCTCATCGCCGAGCGCGGCTACCACGCGGTCCGGATCGCCGACATCGCCAAGGTCTGCGGCACCAGCACCGGGACCGTGCACTACTACTTCCCCGGCAAGCACGACGTGCTCACCGAGGCCCTCAAGCATTGCGTCGAGCACGCTTTCGAGCGTCAGAGCCATGAACTACGGCAGATCGACCACGCTTACGAGCGTCTGCTCAAGCTCATCGACATGCAGCTCCCCAAGGTCGGTCCCGTCCGCGACGAGTGGTCCGTGTGGCTCCAGTACTGGGCCGAGTCCGCCATCCGTCCCGAGCTCCGGCCCGTACACAGCGAGTTCTACGCCCGTTGGCGCGAGACCGTCGTCCGCATCATCCGTCGGGGCCTACGCCAGGGCGTCTTCCGCGACGTCGACGCCGACCAGGTCGCCCTGCGCCTCACCGCCCTCACCGACGGCCTCGCCATCCAGGTCCTCACCGGCTCCCCCGCCGTCACCGTCACCGTCATGCGGGAACTCCTCATCGACTTCGCCCGCCGCGAACTGCTGGTCGGCGCCGTCGCCTGACGCCGTGGCCGTGAATTCCCTGCCTACGCGACCGATTCGTCCGTAGCGCTTGCCAGGGCGCGGTTGTTCAGCACGGGATAGAAAACCAGCGTCACCAGGACGAGAAAAACACCACAGGCGACATACGAGACCTGGACGGCGAACAAGCTGGCGAGAACGCCGCCGAGGCCCGCACCAACCGGCCCCCCGATCATCACCACCAGTCTGCTCGACGAGAGCACCCTCCCCAGGAGTTCATGAGGCACGATCTGCTGCCGCAAGGTGCTCACCACCACTTTCTCCGCGGTCATCAGCGCACCGGTCACGATCATCATCGCGGCCGCAACCCACACGTTGGCGACCAGCCCTAGCACCAGAATGGCCGTGCCCACACCGGCTTTGCCCGCGAGCATCACCGTGCCAGGGCCGAACCGCCTGCTGGCGGCCGCGGCGGCCAGTCCCCCGACAGTCGCGCCCAGCGCGGTGGCCGTCAGCAACAAACCGAAACCGAAATCCGGAAGTGCGAGGACCTCCTTGGCCAGCAGCGCGAGCATCGCGAACTGAGCGGTGGCGGCGACGTTGCCGAGACAGGACACCGTGGCCAACGCCCGCAGGGTCCGGTTCCCGAACAACCACCGAATGCCCTCGACGATGTCGCTCCTGGCGCTCCTGCGCGGAGCTTCGGACGTCCGCTGCGGCTTGACGCCCGTCCGGATCGAGAAGATCAACAGGCCGCTGGCGACGAACGAGAGAGCGTTGCCGGCGAACGGCAGGAAGTTCCACGCGCCGAACAGCGCCGAGCCGAGCGGCGGCCCCATGAAGTCCTCGCCGTTGCTCTCCGCCGCGAGGATCCTTCCGTTCGCCGTTGCCAGGCTCCGCGGATCCCGCGACACGAAATCGGGAATGGCCGACTGAGCGGCGATGTCGAAAAGACCTGGCCGATGCCTAACAGGAATGCCGCGAGCACCAGCCACACCAGGTCCACCTGCGCCGTCAGGATCAGCACCGCGAGAGCGACCAGCACGGCGAACCGGCCCAGGTCGGCCCAGACCATCACCCACCGGCGATCCAGCCGGTCCACCACGACACCGGCGTGCAGCGAGAGCAGCACCCAGGGAATCTCGGCGGCCATGACGACGAAGCTCAACGCCATCGGGCTGCTGGTGCTTTGCAGGACTAGCAGGGGCAACGCGGCGGCGTGCATTCCGGTGCCGATGGCCGACACGAGCGTGGCTCCGAAAAGCCGGTGGAAGCGACTGCCGAGTCGCACCTTCGCGGCGACGGATTCCTTCGGGGTCACGGCGAGCATTCTCCACTTTGCTGCCCAGTGCCGGCCGCGGCTTCCTACCCACAAACGGCCTCATGGCAGGCACCAACCGCCGAGCGCGCGGTGCGGGTGGCGCAGGCGAGCACGGTGGGTGCACTTCGGACCGAGGGCGGCGGCACGCCCCTCCGCCGCCCTCGGTCGTGGACTAGCGGGAGCCGGCGCTCACGCGGGCGCGGCTGTGCAGCGCGAGCAGGGCGATGCCGCCGATGATGCAGACGACCTCGGTGATCACGCTCCAGTACTCCGGCTGGCTGTTGAACTGGTCGTGCTGGCCGAGGAAGCCGACGGTGGCGGCCAGCAGGTAAGAGCCCAAGGTGAGGACTCCGAAGCCGAGCGCGCCGAGCGCGGGCAGCCAGTGCCGCCAGGCCAGGACGGCGATCGCCAGCACGAGGCCGCCGATCGCGTTCAGCAAGAACAGCGGGGTGACGATGCCGGGGTAACCCTGCGTGAACAAGAAGTAGTGCACACCGGCCGAACCCAGCAGCGCCACCGCGACAACGATCCGCAACACCCAACCCATCATGACCGTCCTCCACTTCGTGCCCCTGCTCGACACACGAGCACAGCGTCGGACTGGTTCAGCGGTTGCGCACGCTGGGCGACCCGAGCGGCGTAAGCCGGGGGCGTCGTGTGGGGTGGTGCGGGTGGTTGGTGGGTTGGTGGGTTGGTTTGGGTGGGGGGATTAATTCGGTGTGGTCGCGTGGATTTGGTGTGGAGCCTCTGCGCGATGGCCCAAGGGCTAAAAGCGGGCAGGACGAGCCTGCCCTTGGCCTGTCAATTGTACGCCATCGCGCCCCTCCACACAAAATCCACGCGACTAGTCGGAGTTGCCGTGTTGTGGTGTGGCGGGAAGAAAGAAAAGCCTTTCTGTCGGACGGGATTCACCCGTTAGGGATTCGCGTTCGATCTTGTGTTCGAGTATTCTCAAAGGTATGGAACTCACCCGCGAGATCGAGAACATGGAACTCACCGGGGCCATGTTCGATCTGGTGGTGGGTGCGGATCCGGCGAACCTGACCCAAGAACAGTTGGTCAATTTTGTGGGGGTGGCCCGGAAGGTGCGGGCGGTGTGTGAATGGGCCGAACATGAGGCCCTCAACCACATCGACGACCTCACCGAATTGGCGATGGCGACGAAGGTGTCAGAGCCGGCGCTGGCCCGGTCGCAAGAGGTCGCAGCTGCTCTGGAGACTCATCCTGCGCTGGCGGAGCGGTTCCGCCGGGGTGAGATCGACCTCGCCCGGTTCGCGGCCGTGTGGGAGCGGACCCGCCACCTGTCGGACCCGGCCCAGGTCGCCGAAGTCGACCAGGCCCTGGCCGAACAGGCCGGTGGCATGAC
This sequence comes from Kutzneria chonburiensis, assembly GCF_028622115.1. NCBI lineage: Bacteria > Bacillati > Actinomycetota > Actinomycetes > Pseudonocardiales > Pseudonocardiaceae > Kutzneria > Kutzneria chonburiensis. The sequence continues at coordinate 1,457,371 of NZ_CP097263.1, read as the reverse complement.
CCGGACTCAGGTGTGCCGCAAGGCCACCGCCCTGGTCGCCAAGGCCGATCCCGATGGCCACGAACAGCGCTGCCACAAAGCCAAAAACGACCGGCAGGTCGGGATCTCGGCCTTGCCCGACGGCATGGCCAAACTGACCTGGATCCTCCCGGCTGCTGAGGCTCACCAGCTGTTCCAGCAGATCTGCGCCGACGCCAAGTCGCTGCCGAAGGATGAGCGCACCACCGACCAGAAGCGGTCGGATGTGCTCTGGGATCGTCTGCGGGGCGAGCACACCAACTGGAACGTGCGCACCTTCGTGACGATCTCGATGGAGACCCTGCTCGGGTTGACCAACGACCCCGGCCAGCTCGCCGGCTATGGCCCCATCGCCGCCGAGGCAGCCCGCGAACTCGCGATGCACGGCCCGTTCCGAGGGCTCCTGCTGGATGAGTACCAGCAGATCTCCGCGATCAGCACCGACACCTACCGGCCCACGGCGCTGATGAAGGAGACGTCCGTTGCTCGGGCCGGCGGCACCTGCACCGCACCCGGCTGCACCCTCCCCATCCAGGAACACGACCACATCACTCCCTGGCCCACAGGCCGCACCCAAGCCACCAACCTCCAGGGGCTCTGCACCTGGCACCACCACCGCAAACACGACAACTACACAGTGACCCAGGATTCAGACGGCACCACTCACTGGATCACCCCGGCCGGCCGCCACCACATCACCCGCCCCCTGCGGCACTAACCGGGGAAACGAACGGCGGACAATGGCCACCACAAGGGTGCACAGTGGGAGCCAAAACCCGGCCACCGCCATTCCTTCACACACCGATCGCCAACTCCGCAAATTGGGTCGATTTTGTGTGGAGGGGCGCGATGGCGTACAATTGACAGGCCAAGGGCAGGCTCGTCCTGCCCGCTTTTAGCCCTTGGGCCATCGCGCAGAGGCTCCACACCAAATCGACCCACACACCGAATTATTCCCGCCCAGCACCCACCTCAGCACGGCGCGCGAAACCCCAACCCAGGAAAGTACCGCTCCCAATCCGCCCGCCCCAACCCCGGAGCGACCATCCCACACACACGACCGGCAGCAGCCTCCGGATCAACGTCCCACAGCCGAGCAGTATGGTCCTGACTCGCACTGGCCAATGTGTGCCCGTCAGCACCGAAAACGACCGAATAGACACGCTCGGTATGCCCCGTGAGGTCCGCGAGCGCAACGGGACGACGAACATCGTGCAGGTCCCACAACCGCACCCGCCCGTCAGCGCCGGCGGACGCCAACACGCTTCCATCCCCGTTGAACGCCACCGAATACACCCGGTCGGGGTGGGTGATCGGGTCGATGTGGTCGGCGGGATCGTCCAGGTCCCACAGCCGCACGGTGGCGTCGAAGCTGCTGCTGGCCAGGAACCGCCCGTCCGGGCTGAACGCCACCGACTTCACCTCGGCGCCGTGCCCGGCCAGCAAAACCGGCTTCCCACGGTCGGCGAGGTTCCAGATCCGGATGGTGCCGTCGTCGCCAGCCGCGGCCAGCCGCCGGCCGGCCGGGTCGAACGCGAGCTCGTCGATGCCGGCGGTCATCTCCAACGAGGCGATGGGCCGCGGCGACCGAGGATCGCTCACGTCCAGCAGCATCACGGCACGGTCGCTGCCGCCGGCGGCGAGCAGCTTGCCGTCGTGGCTGTACGCCACGGTGTTGACGGCCTGGGTGAACCCGGCCAGCGGCTCGCCGAGCGGGGTGATGTGCAGCAGGTCGCGGGTGTCCCAGAAACGCACCGTGCCGTCCTTCGACGCCGAGGCCATGGTGCGGCTGTCGGGCGCGAACGCGACGGAGTTCACGGCCTCCTGGTGCGCGGCCAGCACGACCGGCCGCTCGGGGTCGGCGAACTGCCGCACCAGGACGGTGCCGTCGTATCCGGCGGTCGCGACGGCCTTCCCGTTGGGTGCCAACGCCACGTCGAGCACGGCATCGGTGTGCCCGCCGAACACCGGCCCGGCGACGTCCCACAGCCGCACGGTCCGATCCTCGCTGGCGGTGGCCAGGGTGCGCCCGTCGGGGCTGAACGTGGCGGCATAGACCTGCCCGGTGTGCCCGGCCAGCACCGCGAACTGGGCGAGGTCGGCCCGTCCGACGGTCCACAGCCGCACCGTACGGTCAAGGCTGGCGGTAGCCACGGTCCGCCCGTCCGGGGCGAACGCGACGGAGCGGATCTCGGCGGCGCGAGCCAGGACCGACGCGGCCTGGGTGGCCCGCGCGGGATCGGCGACGTCCCACAGCCGCACGGTCTGGTCGGCGCTGCCGCTGACCAGACGCTGTCCGTCCGGGCTGAACGCGAGCGCCCCGACCTGGTCGGTGTGGCCGACCAGCATGCCGACGGCAACCGGATGCCGAAGATCAGCCATGTCCCACAACCGGATCGTGCGATCGCTGCCGGCGGTGGCGAGCAGCTTCCCGTCACCGCGCAACGCCACGGCGAACACGCCGCCGGCGTGGGGCAGCGGATCGCCCAGCTGAGCGGGGTGCTTGGGATTCGTCAGATCCCAGATCCGTACGGTGCGGTCGAGGCTGCCGGTGACGAGCGTCCGGCCGTCGGCGGTGATCGCCGCCGAGGTGACGGACTCGGTGTGCCCCTTGAGAATCACCGGCGGCCCAGGATGCAGAGGATCGCTGATGTCCCAGATCCGCACGGTGTGGTCCCAGCCCACGCCGACCAGCACGCCATGCCCGAAGACGACGCCGTTCACGCCGAGGATCTGCCCGCCGATGGTGCTCAACGGCCGGGTGTGGTGGACGTCGTGGCTGTCCCACAGCCGGACGGTGCCGTCCATGCTGGCGCTGGCCATCAACCGGCCGTCGGACGAGAAGGCCACCCCGCCGACCGCCGCCTTGTGCCCGGACAGCTGCGTGGCGTACGGGGTGCCATACGTGCTCAGCAACGCGCTCCGGGCCTGCTGAGTCGGTGAGAGCCGGTACGCCGCCAAAGCCAGCTGCGCCGATCGCGCCGGATCGGCGGGCCACTCCGCCAACGCCTCCATCGCCACCCGCTGCGACACGGCGACGTTGCGGTCCTCGGCCGCGCCGAGCTCGGCCTGGAAGGCATACACACCAGCAGAAACGGCCACGAGCAGCAGCACCGAAAGCACGGCCACCAACTGCCGTAGCCGCAGGCGTTGCCGCCGCTCACGGGCCAGCTCCTGATCACGGGCGGCCAAGCTGGCGTCAAGGAACTGCCGTTCACGGGCAGTGAGCTGCTCACGGCGACGGCCGTCCCACTCACGGGCCGAGTCGAGGCGCAAACCCCGGTAGAGCGCGCCGGGATCGCGGTCGAGCGACTCCCACGTGTTGGCCGCCTCGGTGAGCTGCCGGTGCACGCGGCGGCCGTCCCGATCCTCGGCCAGCCAGCGCCCCAGCCGCGGCCACGACCGCAGCAGCGCCTCGTGAGTCATCTCCACGGAATCGGTGTCCAGCACGACCAACCGTGCCGCAGCCAGTCGTTCGAGCACGAACGACATGTCGGCGTCCAGCTCGTCCCGGCCGATCCGGGCCTTGACGTCGTTGATGCCGTCGCCGACCGCCGTGAGCCGCAGGAAAAGCTGTCGCACCAACAGTTGCTGCGCAGGCTCGAACTCGGCGTAGACGTCCTCGGCGGTCTTGGCCAGCGCGCCCTCGATGCCGCCGGTGTCCTCGAAACCGTTCAGTGTCAACGTATTGCCGCGCCGTCTTCGCCACGTCTCCAGCAGCGCGTGGGACAGCAACGGCAGCAGCCCCGCCCGGCCGCCGACCTGCGCCACCAACGCCGTCAGCAGGGCGCTCTCCACCCGCGCGCCGGCCCGGGCGGCCGGCTCGACGATGACCTCGCGCAGCTCCTCGGTGGTCATCGCGCCCACCGCTACCTGAGCATCCCTCAAGCGCGCCAACAGATCGGGTGAATCCATGCAGTGGCCGTAAAAGTCCGCCCGCACGCCCAACAGCACGCGGCACTGCCCGCCGGCATCATCGGCCAGGCCGACCAGCCGTGCGATGAACTCGGCCCGCTCGACCGGATCCGCGCAGTGGGTGTACACCTCTTCGAACTGGTCGACCACGATCAGCGTCTCACCGTTGGCGGACAACGCGTCCAGCCGGCTCGACGGGTGTTCACCGGGATTGAACAGCACCACCGACCGGCCCGGCCCCTGCCAGCGCGCGATCACGCCGGCCCGCAGCAGCGAGGACTTGCCGGCGCCGGACGGCCCGAACACGCCGACCAGACGGTTCGCGGCCAGCCGGGCCAGCACCTCGTCGATCAACCTGGTGCGGCCGAAGAACTTGTCCACCTGCTCGGGCCGGAACGTGGACAGCCCGGCATAGGGCGGCTCCTGCTCGTCCGGCTCCGCCGCCGGCTCGTCGGCCAGCTCCGCCGCCACCTGACGCCAGCGCTGCTCCCAGGCCACCACGTCGCCGTCGCAGCCGCGCACGTAGGCCAGCGTCACCGGCAGGCTCGGCAGCTTGCGTCCCGAGGCCGCCTCGGACAGCGTCGCCGCCGAGTAGTGCACCCGCCGGCCCAGCTCCCGGTACGCCGGATTGCTTGCCTTCGCCCGCAACGCCCGCAGATCCGTGGCGAAAGCCACCAGCGATTCTTCCCCCAGCCGCAAAGGCTGCTCACGTCGAGGCACGCCCCCACCCCCCGGCCGCATTGTCCGGGCCGGGCGGGGGCGTGTCCAGACGTCGGACTACCGGATGGCTGGGGTCAGCCGTCCGAGTCGGAGGACGGGATGAAGCCGCCGGGCACCTGGTCCGGTGCGTAGAGCTGCTTCTCCCCCGGGTACGGCGTGGTCCAGCCGTGCGTCTGGTACCACGTCCAGTGGTCCATCTGCAGCGGGTTGGCGTAGTCGGGAACAGCGTCGGACCCGGTCAGGCGCTGCTTGCCGGCCCACTGCTGCCACTGCGCGGCCAGCCCCTGCTTGTCCGCCGGCACGGTGGTCGACGGCTGGGCGTACTGCGTGACGACGTCGTTGCCGCAGCTCGGCGGGGTGGATAGGCCCAGGGTGAGCGAGGTGCGGTTGGGCACGGCGGTGTACGGCGTGAAGTCGGGCTTGGTGGTGAACGCGGAGGCCATCGGCGTTGCGGCGGTGTCCTTCTGGTTCATCGGGTGCATGCCGAGGATCTGCTCGATGGTCCGGATCATGGTGATCTGCGAGTAGTAGTGGTCGTCGACCACACCGTGCCGGGCCCACGGGCTGATGATCTGGATCGGCGCACGGTGCCCGTCGACGTGGTCGAGGCCGGCCTGCGAGTCGTCCTCGGCGATGAAGATCGCCGAGTCCTTCCAGTACGGGCTGTGCGAGATGGTGTCGACGATCCGGCCGACGGCCAGGTCGTTGTCGGCGACCTGCGCGGCCGGGTTGGGCGGGCCGCCGGTGTGGTCGCTGGACAGCCAGAACATGTTCAGGTTGGCCGGCCCGTGCTGGGCGAAGTCCTGCTGCCAGATCTGCTCGCGGTAGATGTCCGGCACCGAGGTGTCGAACTTCGGGAAGCCCGGCACGGACACGCTGTTGAGCGACGGGATGGGCGAGGACGACACCAGCGGGTAGGCGGTGGGCTGCCCGGTGGCGACCATGTTCTTGGTGTCGCAGTACAGGTTCTGCCACGACGCGCCGGCCGGCTTGGTCAGGAACTGCTGGAACTCGCCGAAGTCGCGCACCGACTTGCCGGTGGCCTGGACGCCGGTCCAGAGGAAGCCGGACTCCTGGTGGCCGAGCGCGTCGTCCTCGGTGTCGTAGCTGCGCAGGTACTCGCCGGCCGAGGACTCGGTGTACTCGGGATTGTCGGCCTGCATCAGCCAGTTGTGGCCCTCGGCCGAGTTGGTGCCGATGTCGTAGGTGTTGTCGTACAGGCCGAACTGCTGCTCCAGCGCGTGCTGGTTGGGCGTGACGTTCTCGCCGAACTGGGCCAGCGTCGGGTCGCCGCTGCCGCGCGCGTCGTCCCCGTACACCTGGTCGTAGGTCCGGTTCTCCTTGACGATCAGGAACACGTGCTTGATCGTCGACGGGTCGCCGAGCCGCTGCGGTACCGGCACCGGCTGGGCCTTGTGGCCGTTGGCCGTCTGCGCCGCGTTGTTGGTCCAGCCGTTCTGCTGGAACACCTTGCCGGTGTAGCCGCGGATGGTGCGGTCATCGGGCAGCTTGAACTTCTGCACGCTGGACGTGGTGTCGTGGGTGCCGTGGCCGGCCGCCGTGGTGGGTCGGCGGGCGTCGATGCCCCGCGTGTTGGAGACGACGATCGTGTTGCCGACCGTGGCGATGGCCGTCGGGAAGTAGTCCGTGGGCAGCAGGCCGACGTAGCTCACCGGCTCCTGGGCCTTCGAGAACCGGTACACGGCAACGGCATTGGCCCGGCCGAGCGTGACGAGCAGGTGCCCGTCGCCGGTGACGGTGATGCCGTCGGGCTCGTAGCCGACGGTCGCCTCGGGCCACGGCCGGGTCGCGATCGTCTGCACGACCTTGTCCCGACCGGTGTCGATCACCGACACGTCGTTGCTCGCGGTGTTGGCCACGAACAGCGTGTTTCCCTTGGCGTACAAGGCGGTCGGGTGCAGGCCGACATCGATGCTGCGGACCGTCGAGCCGGCCGGGTCGATCACGCTGACCGTGCCGGTCGTCGTCGCGCCGGTCGCCGGATTGGCGGGCACCTGGGTGTTGTACGAGTTCAGCGTGGTGTCGCCGGGGACCGCGGGGCGGCCGCCCTCGTTGCTGACGTAGAGCTTCGAGCCGATGCGGACCAGGTCACGTGGCGCGTTGCCGACGGCCCAGCTCTGCGTGATGGCTCCGCTGGCCGCGTTGATCGCCACGACCCGGTTCTGGCCGTTGACCGCGGCGTACACGGTGGTGCCGTCGGCCGAGAACACCGCCTGCGCCGGCAGGCCGTGCTTGGCGCCGTCGGCCGGGATGCTGACGAAGGTCGGGGTGGCCAGCGAGCCGTCGGCGTTGACCGTGAAGCGGCGGTAGCCGTCGGTCTGGGCCATCCACAGCGTCTTGCCGTCCGGCGAGTACGACGGGCCTTCCTGGCCGACGTCGTTGCCGGGGATCTTCAGATCGGCGGTGGCGGAGTTGCCGACGAGCTGCTGCACCTTCCAGCTCTTCAGGTCGACGACGGCCAGCGCCAGCCCGCCGTCGGTGATCAGCGCGGCCAGGTGGCTGCCGTCGGGGCTGACCGCGGAGGCCATGATCTTGCCGTTGTTCAGGACCAGCCGGTCGCCGATCGGGTTCAGGTACTGGTCGCTGGAGATCACCTGGCCCTGCGGCGTGATGTCGCCGACCCGCTCGGTGCCGAACTGCTTGGTCGACGCCGAGCCGACGCCGGTTCCCAGGACGACCAGCGCCAGGGTTGCGGCGCCGGCGACCAGGACTCTTGGCCGGCTTCGTCTTCCGGTCGACTTTCTGCGGCGTGTCACCTGCATGAGCTCATCCCTTCGACAGCAGTTCGAGGTGGCCGTCGAACTGCCACAGCGGGTTGGGTTGGTCCCCGTTCGGGGTGTGCACCTGGAAGTAGCCGTTGACTTCCTTCGGCCCATCGCCGTCGGCCACGTACTGGCCATCGGAGGCGATGTCGAGCTGGTAGATCGCCTGGCCCGCGATGGTCGTGCCGGGCAGGTGCCACGACACGACGCAGCGCCAGTCGTTGCCGGGGCCGTCCGCCTCGACGAGCCCATCGCCCTTCGTGCAGGCGACCGTGCTGGCCAACTGCTCCTCCGTCACGTCAGGGCGGTGGAGCTGCTGGGTCTGCAGCCGGTAGAGGCGGCCGAAGGCCGTGGCCACGGACTGCTGGACCTTGTTCTGGTCGATGCCGGAGCCGGTCGACGGCGAGGCCACGGCCAGCACGCCCATCGTGACGACCAGCAGCCCGACCAGCGGGGCGGCGGCGACGGTGAGGGCTCGGCGGCCGACGCCGTCGTTGCTCAGGTTGGTGAAGTCGCGGCGCATGAACACGATGTACGCCAACGAAGTCGCCGCGACGGCCCACACCAGGCTGACCGCAACGCCGATCAGCAGGGGGCCGAGTTGCGCCGGTGTGGTGAACAGGCCGGTCCAGGCGATGAAGGCGTAGCTCGGCAGGGCGAGGCGGACGGCGACGGGCAGCGGCAACAGCTGCGCAACGCCCATGCCCAGCGCCACGACGGCCGGCAGCAGCAAGCCCATCGGAGAGCGGCCGAACACCACCGAGCCGAGGAGCCCGATACCGGCCAGCGCCAAAGTCGGTGCCAGCACACAGATCCAGGCCAGTGCGACCAGTCCGGCGGCCTCGCCCGGCGGCAGAAGTTGGCCGTCCAGGGCGACGAGCGGTTGGCTGCCGACAGCCACAAGCCCGCCGACCGCGCCGGAGACAGCCAACCCTATGACCAGCAGCAGGATCACGGTCAGGCTGGCCAGCGCCTTCGACACGAAGATCCGGCGGTAGGACCGCATGGCCACCAGCAGATGCCGCCACGTGCCGAGCCGGTCCTCGGCCGCGAACACGTCGCCGGCCACCACGGAAGTCAGCAGCGGCAACGCATACGTGCCGGCGAAGCCCAGCAGCACCAACGGGCCGGCCCAGCCGGAGATGTTCATCCAGCGGCCGAACAAGGTGTCGGTCGGCAGGTCGCTCTGCTGGCTCACCGCCGCCACGAACAGCGCCGGGGCCAGCCAGCAGGCCAGCACCAGCAGCCGGATCCGCCACTGCGACACCAACTTGACCATCTCGAACCGGTAGCCGCGGACCACCGGGACCTCGGCACGTTCGAGGACGGCGGTCATCGGGCGGCCTCCTCGGTCAGCGCCAGGAATGCCGCTTCCAGCGGCGACACGACCGGGGCCAGCTCCCGCACGGCCGTGCCGGCCCGGACCAGGCGTGACACGAGCTCGTCCAGGGCCGGAATCTCCGCTCGCACAACGAGAAGCTCGCCGCTGTCGACGACGGTGATACCGGGCGTCTCGGCGGCGGTCTCGGCTGCGACTAATGGATCCGAGGTGCGTAACCGATAGTCGAGTTCGCGGTTCTCGGCGGACAGTTTGTCGAGTGGGCCGGTGAAAACCACGCGGCCGGTGGCGAGAATGGTGACCTCGGTGCACAGCGCCTCGACGTCGTCCATGCGATGGCTGGACACGATAACGGTCACACCGTTATCAGCCAATCGAGTGAGGACGCCGTGCACATGCCGTTTGCCGGCTGGATCGAGACCGTTGGATGGCTCGTCCAGCACCAGCAGTCGGGGCTCGGTCAACAGCGCCGCGGCGAGGCCGAGTCGTTGCCGCATACCGAGGGAGAAGCCGCGCACCTTGTCATCGGCGACGTCGCTGAGCCCGACATCGGCCAACACGTCGTCGATGCTTGCAGAGCGCCCTCGCAGCTTGGCCAGCGCGGCCAAGTTCTGTCGGGCGGTGAGCTGCGGATACAGGCCGGGGCCGTCCACGAAGCCGGCGACACCGTCCGGTGCGGTCAGCGCCCGGCCGACCGGCGCGCCGAGGATCTCCAGGCTGCCCTCGTCCGGCACGGCCAAGCCCAGCAGCAGCCCCAGCAGCGTCGTCTTGCCGGCCCCGTTCGGCCCGACCAGCCCGTGGATCTGCCCGGCCGCGAGGTCGAGGTCGACGCCGTCCAGTGCAACGACGTCGCCGAAGCACTTGGTGATCCCACGTGCCCGCACCGCGTCCATGGTCAAGGAACGTAGGCCACGTTTCGTGACACCGAGAAGGTCCCAAGTTTAACGTTCACTGAACTCGTCCGGGTGACTCGGACAAGCGAGCAGGATTCACCGCCTGGTGCGGCTGGCCTTCAGGAATTCCCGGTTGAGCGTGGCGATGCTGGCGAACGGAATGCCCTTGGGACAGGACCCGACGCACTCGCCGGTGTTGGTGCAGCCGCCGAAGCCCTCGTCGTCCATGGTGTCGACCATGTCCAGCACCCGTTGCGCCCGTTCGGGCTCGCCCTGCGGCAGCAGGCTGAGGTGGGTCACCTTGGCCGCGGTGAACAGCATCGCCGAGCCGTTGGGGCAGGCGGCGACGCAGGCCCCGCAGCCGATGCAGGTGGCGTTGTCGAAGGCCAGGTCGGCCGACGGCTTGGGCACCGGCGTGGCGTGCGCGTCCGGCGCGCTGCCGGTCGGGGCGGTGATGTAGCCGCCGGCCTGCACGATCCGGTCCAGCGCCGACCGGTCCACGACCAGGTCTTTGATGATCGGGAAACCCTTGGCCCGCCACGGTTCCACGTCGATCGTGTCGCCGTCGGAGAACGAGCGCAGGTGCAGCTGGCACGAGGTCGTGCGCTCGGGGCCGTGGGCCTGGCCGTTGATCACAACGCCGCAGGAGCCGCAGATGCCCTCGCGGCAGTCGTGGTCGAAGGCCACCGGTTCCTCGCCGGCCGCGATCAGGTCCTGGTTGAGAACGTCGAGCAGCTCCAGGAACGACATGTCCGGGCTGACGTCGTCGACCGGGTAGGCGACGAGTTTGCCGTCAGCCTTGGGACCGGCCTGCCGCCAGATGCGAACGGTGAGTTTCACGTGTAGCTCCGCTGGGTGGGGTGGACGTGCTCGAAGGCCAGTTCCTCGCGGTGCAGCACGGGAATCTCGCCGTGCTCCCACGCGGCGACGTAAGCGAAGTTGCCGTCGTCGCGCTGGGCCTCGCCCTCGGGCGTCTGGTGCTCCTCGCGGAAGTGCCCGCCACACGACTCCTCGCGGTGCAGTGCGTCGATCAGCAGCAGTTCCGCCAGTTCAAGGAAGTCGGCCACCCGGTTGGCCTTCTCCAACTCCTGGTTGAGCTCGTCCTTTGAGCCGAGGATGCGGACGTCACGCCAGAACTCGGCGCGCAGCTCGGGAATCCGTTCCAGGGCCTTGGTCAGGCCCTCACGGGTGCGGGACATGCCGCAGTAGTCCCACATCAACACGCCCAGCTCGCGGTGGAACGAGTCCACCGACCGCTTTCCCTTGACGTTGAGCAGTTTCTCGATCCGTTGCCGCACCTGGGCTTCTGTGTTTCGGACTTCCTCGCGGCCGGCGTCGATGGTGTCGAGCTTGGTGCCGCCGAGGTAGTCGTTGAGGGTGGCCGGCAGCACGAAGTAGCCGTCGGCCAGGCCCTGCATCAAGGCCGACGCCCCGAGCCGATTGGCGCCGTGATCGGAGAAATTGGCTTCACCGATGACGAACAGGCCGGGGATCGTGCTCTGGAGGTCGTAGTCGACCCACAATCCGCCCATGGTGTAGTGGATCGCCGGGTAGATCCGCATCGGGACCTGGTACGGGTCCTCGGCCGTGATCCGTTGGTACATGTCGAACAGGTTGCCGTAGCGGGCCTCGATCGCCGGCCGGCCAAGGCGTTTGATCGCATCGGCGAAGTCCAGGTAGACGCCGAGGCCGCCCGGACCGACGCCGTACCCGGCGTCGCACATGTTCTTGGCCGCGCGGGAAGCGATGTCGCGTGGCACGAGGTTGCCGAAGCTCGGGTACTGGCGTTCGAGGTAGTAGTCCCGCTCGTCCTCGGGAATGTCCTGCGGCGGCCGGGTGTCGGACTGCCTTTTCGGCACCCAGATCCGGCCGTCGTTGCGCAGCGACTCGCTCATCAGGGTCAGCTTCGACTGGTGCTCGCCGGAGCGCGGGATGCAGGTGGGGTGGATCTGCGTGAAGCACGGGTTGGCGAAGTAAGCGCCGCGCTTGTGGGCCCGCCAGATCGCGGTCGCGTTGGAGCCCTTGGCATTCGTGGACAGGTAGAACACGTTCCCGTAGCCGCCGGTGGCCAGCACCACGGCATCGGCCAGGTGCGTGGTGATCTCCCCGGTGATCAGGTCGCGGGCCACGATGCCACGGGCCTTGCCGTCGACCACGATCAGGTCGAGCATCTCGGTGCGGGCGTGGAGCTCCACGTTGCCGGCGTCGATCTGCCGCGAGAGCGCCTGGTACGCCCCGATCAGCAGCTGTTGGCCCGTCTGCCCTCGGGCGTAGAACGTGCGCTGCACCTGCACGCCGCCGAACGACCGCGTGTCCAGCAGGCCGCCGTACTCACGGGCGAACGGCACGCCCTGGGCCACCGCCTGGTCGATGATCTGCCCGGAGACCTGGGCCAGTCGGTACACATTGGACTCTCGGGAGCGGAAGTCGCCGCCCTTCACCGTGTCGTAGAACAGGCGGTAGGTCGAGTCGCCGTCGTTGCGGTAGTTCTTGGCCGCGTTGATCCCGCCCTGCGCCGCGACCGAGTGGGCCCGCCTCGGGGAGTCCTGGAAGCAGAACTGCACCACGTGATAGCCCTGCTCGGCCAGTGTCGCTCCCGCCGAGCCGCCGGCAAGGCCGGTGCCGACGACGATCACGCGGTGCTTGCGCCGGTTGGCCGGGTTCACCAGTTTGGCGGTGAACTTCCTTTCGTCCCAACGCTTCTCCAGCGGGACTTGCGGCGCGGCGGTGTCGGCGATCGGGTTGCCTTCGACGTACATGTCAGTGCACCAATCCCGTCATGACGGCGATCGGCACGACCGCGAAGCCGGCCGTGGTGACGATCGCCATCGCGCTGCCGAAGACCTTGAGCGCCCGTTCCCTGGTCACGCTGGTGACGCCGAGCGTGCGGGCGGCGCTGGCGAAGCCGTGGTTGATGTGCAGGCCGAGCATCGCCAGAGCGACCAGGTAGATGACGTTGACCCACCAGACCTGGAAGTCGGCCACGAGGTTGTGGTACGGATCGCCGGCGATGAAGTCCTGGTTCACCTTGCCGACGGTCAGGTCGAGGATGTGCCAGACGATGAACACCGCCAGCGTGGCCCCGCCCCAGCGCATCGTGTGCACGGCGAAGGTGGCCCTCATCGGCCGGCGGTGGGCGTAGCGCACCGGGCGGGCCCGATGGTCGCGGCGGACCAACTGCACGGTCGCGGTGATGTGCAGCACCACGGCGAGGATCAGGCCTGTTCGCATGATCCACAGGAACCACTCGTAGTGCAGCACCGGCTCGCCGATCGTGCGGAGCCAGTGCGCGTAGGCGTTGAGGTCGTTCGCACCGAAGAAGGTCTTGAGATTGCCGACCATGTGCGCGAACACGAACCCGAGCAGGGCCGCGCCCGTGACCGCCATGACGATCTTCTTGCCGATCGTCGAGTCCCAGAACTGCCGGGCGGCCGGTCGGTTCCGCCGGGCGGGCCGCTGCGCCGCTTCGATGACCACCTCAGGGACGCTAGGCCGAGTGTTTCGAGAGGTCAAAGACATCGTAACTACCGTATCGATAGCCTTCAGCTATTATTGGTGGATGCAGTTCCAGCAGCTCGCCTACTTCGTCGCGGTCGCCGAGCACCGGCACTTCACGCGCGCCGCCGAGCACGTGCGGGTGGCGCAACCTTCGCTGTCCCAACAGATCCGGGCCTTGGAGCACGACCTCGGCGCGCCGCTTTTCCACCGGATCCGGGGGAACGTGACGTTGACCGAGGCCGGCGAGACCCTGTTGCCGATCGCCCGGCGCATCTTGGCCGAGATCGAGGGGGCGCGACGGGCCATCCGCGAGCTCGACGAGCTCGAGCGTGGCCGGGTTCGGCTCGGTGCGCCGCCCAGCCTGTGCACCGGTCTGCTGCCGGCGATCCTGTCCGCGTTTCGCCGTCGGTATCCCGGGATTCAGTTGGAGCTACACGAAAGCGGGTCCGGTGATCTGCGGGCGCGGTTGGCTGAGGGTGCGTTGGACCTGGCGCTGTTGGCCGGGCCTCGGCATGCCGGTGACCATCAGTTGTCCACTACCGAGCTTCTGCTTGAGGAGCTCGTGTTGATCTCTGCGGGCGATGCGCATCCGTCGGAGTACCGTCTGGCGGTCCGGGAACTGGTTGACGTGCCGCTGGTGATGTTCCGGCGTGGTTATGACGTACGCGACGTCACGGTTAATGCTTGCCGGGCGGCGGGGTTCGAGCCTTCGTTTGCCATCGAGGGTGGCGAGATGGACGCGGTGCTTGAGCTCGTCAGGGCGGGGGTCGGGGCGGCGGTCGTGCCCAGCACGGTCGTCGGGGGGCGTTTTCGTATGACCCGGTTTGCGGCTGACGCGGGCATGACGCGGATCGTGCAGCTTGCTTATCGTCAGGGGGTTGACCCGACGCGTGCTGTTCGGGCGCTGCGGTCCGCCATTCTTGCGTTTATCGCTGATCCTGCGCGGCGTTCGTCGCTGCCTGTGGGGACTGAGCCGCTGGTTGACTTCGCTGGGTTGGGACTGGGGTTGGGGTAGCGGGGATTGGCGTAGCGGGGGATTAGTTCGGTGTGGTCGCGTGGATTTGGTGTGGAGCCTCTGCGCGATGGCCCAAGGGCTAAAAGCGGGCAGGACGAGCCTGCCCTTGGCCTGTCAATTGTACGCCATCGCGCCCCTCCACACAAAATCCACGCGACTGGTACGAGTTGCCGTGTTGCGGTGTGGCGGGGAGAAAGAAAAGCCTTTCTGCCTGGCGGGATTCACCCGTTAGGGATTCGTGTTCGATCTTGTGTTCGAGTATTCTCAAAGGTATGGAACTCACCCGCGACATCGAGCACCTGGAACCCATCGGGGCCCTGTTCGATCTGGTGGTGGGAGTGGATCCGGCAAGCCTGACCCAAGAACAGTTGGTCAATTTCGTGGGGGTGGCCCGGAAGGTGCGGGCCGTGTGTGAATGGGCCGAACATGAGGCCCTCAACCACATCGACGACCTCACCGAATTGGCGATGGCCACGAAGGTCTCGGAGCCGGCCCTGGCCCGGTCGCAAGAGGTCGCCGCTGCTCTGGAGACTCACCCTGCGCTGGCGGAGCGGTTCCGCCGGGGTGAGATCGACCTGGCCCGGTTCGCGGCGGTCCACGAGCGGACCCGCCACCTCGCCGACCCGGCCCAGGTCGCCGACGTCGACCAGGCCCTGGCCGAGCAGGCCGGTGGTATGACCCGGACTCAGGTGTGTCGCAAGGCCACCGCGCTGGTCGCCAAGGCCGACCCCGATGGCCACGAGCAGCGCTGCCACAAGGCCAAGGACGACCGGCAGGTCGGACTCTCTGCCTTGCCTGACGGTATGGCCAAGCTGACCTGGATCCTCCCGGCTGCTGAGGCTCACCAGCTGTTCCAGCAGATCTGCGCGGATGCGAAGTCGCTGCCGAAGGATGAGCGCACCACCGACCAGAAACGCTCCGATGTGCTCTGGGACCGTCTGCGGGGCAAGCACACCAACTGGAACGTGCGGACCTTCGTGACGATCTCGATGGAGACCCTGCTCGGGTTGACCAACGACCCCGGTCAGCTCGCCGGCTATGGCCCGATCGCGGCCGAGGCGGCCCGGGAGCTGGCCATGCACGGCCCCTTCCGGGGACTCCTCCTCGACGAGTACCAGCAGATCTCCGCGATCAGCACCGACACCTACCGGCCCACGGCACTGATGAAAGAGACGTCCGTTGCTCGGGCCGGCGGGACCTGCACCGCCCCCGGCTGCACCCTGCCCATCCAGGAACACGACCACATCACCCCCTGGCCCACAGGTCAGACAGAGGCGACCAACCTGCAAGGGCTCTGCACCTGGCACCACCACCGCAAACACGACAACTACACAGTGACCCAGGATTCAGACGGCACCACCCACTGGATCACCCCGGCCGGCCGCCACCACACCACCCACCCCATGCGCCACTAATGGGAGCGGGAAACGAACAACGGGAAAAGTTTTGCAACTCCACCACCCCACCGGCGCGACAACGGCCACCGAAGGTCGGAAAGCGGAGCCAAAGCCAGCCACCGCATTCCCTCGCACCTCCGCCGCCAACTCCCCGAATTGGGTCGATTTTGTGTGGAGGGGCGCGATGGCGTACAATTGACAGGCCAAGGGCAGGCTCGTCCTGCCCGCTTTTAGCCCTTGGGCCATCGCGCAGAGGCTCCACACCAAATCGACCCATAAACCGAAGAACCCCCGGAAAACTACGCAGCACGCGCACCAAACCCAACCCCCACAAAGGGCGGGTGGGCGGGCCACCAAACCCAACCACCGCACAACACCCCAACCACACCTACCCCCGCCGCACCACCGGCCGCCCCGTCCGAGCAAGCTCCTCCAACAATTCCACAGCCTCGACAGGAGCGTCGTGCCGGCCAAGGTCCTCAGCAATCCGCCCAGCGGCGGCCCCATACCCCGGCCCGGCAAGGACTTCCATCACAGCCCGCCGCAAAACATCAGCACTCGGGGCATCCGTGGAAAGCCGGATCCCCACCCCCGACCAAGCAACACGGGCCGCAATGTCAGGCTTCTCCTCCGTCACCCCGGCCACCACCATCGGCACACCATGCTTCAGAGCCATCTGAACGCCACCATACCCGCCATTGGTCACGAAAACTTTCACGTACGGCATGATCGCAGCCAGCGGCACGAACTGTTCGATGTGGACATTCGACGGAAGTGCCGCCGGAGCAACAAAATCAGCACCCCCGGTGGCGACAACAGCGGTCAAGTCCATCCCGGCAAAGGCATCGACGGCAGCGCCGATCAAGTTCGACCGGGCATTGGCAACGGTGCTCAACGCAACCAGCACCACAGGCCGACCGTCGTCCAGCCCAGGCCACCACGCCGGCTCCTCATACGAATCACGCGAGTCATACGAAGGCGGATCCGGCGTCAGCGCACCGATGAAGTGCACCTGCGGCGGCAGATCACTCCGAGGGAACTCGAAAGACTCGGCGGTGTCCATCAGGAACAGCCAAGGCGACATGAACTCGTCGAACACGGCGTAGCCACGCCGAGGCAGGCCGAGGCTCTCTCGGACGTCATCAAGGTGCCGCGCCGGCCGCCGGAACAAAACGTGGCGCTGCAACATCGTCAGTGCCCGATCGCGCAACCGCGAACCGGGAGCGAGACCGAGACCAGGCGGCGGCGTGTCACGGCTGTAGGTGCCGAGACGCGTCGTGGCCAGCCGCGCGAACGGCGGCCCGCCGCGCTCCGACACCATGGAGGCGGCGATCACCAACTGGTCGGCCAGCAGCACGTCGGCTGGAAAATCGGTCAGGATCGCCTCAAGGTCCCGGACGGTGCCGGGCGCGGCGTCCACGAACGCCCGTTCGAAGTACAGGCGGACACGCTCCAGCTTCGACGCGGTACGCAGCTCGGGAATGAGCTCTGGCGGCGTCACCAGAGTGAAGTCGATCTCATGCGTGATGGGGTGGAAGGTCGCGCCGGCCGCCTCGACCGGGGCCCGCAGGCCCGCGCCGGTCTACCAGTGCACGTCGTGCCCACGGCTGACCAGACACCGCACCACCTGCGCCGTTGGCGTCACGTGGCCGACCACGGACGTCGTGGCGACAAGGAAACCCGCCATGGTTGCGGGACGGTACGCCGAGTACGGCCGCCGTGGTGCCCGAAAGGGAGGCAAGGGCCGGAGTCTGGACGGAGGATGACACGGAGCCCACCGGTTCGCGACACTCGACCGGTGGGATTCCTGGACATGCTGATCGACGCCGCCCGCCAGGTTCCCAGCACCGCGGACGTCCTGCGCGGCGTCCGCATGCTCGCCCGGCGGATCGGCTCGGCCGAACTCGAGAACTGGGCCGACCGGGAGCTGGCCGGGTACGCCGACGACGAACCGGTGCCGACCTACCGGGGGCCGTACCGCTGCGAGGCGCACGTGCGCTACCGCCGCATCCCCGGTGGCATCGCACCAGGCATGGCGCCGCTGCCGGAAAGCGCCTTCGCGGAGGAGTTACGGGACTCCCGGCTGATGCGCGTCTACGAGGTGCGGGTCGTCGACCCGGTCGACCACCTCGACGAACTGGTCCGGGTCGGCGCGCCGCTGGTCCGGCCATGGGGCGGCGTGCAGATCGACCTGATCAACCGGCTGATCGACATCGGCGGCCTTGACGTCGCGCCCGGGCACACGATCGCCGCGGCCGAGACGCGACTGGCCGGGGACTCGGTGGCCAAGGTGGTGGACTCGGTGCGCAGCCGGGTGCTCGGCCTGGCGCTGGGGCTGGAACGGCTGGCGCCCTCGGCCGGAGACGAGGACGGGCCGTCGGAGGTCACGCCGGCGATGCACGACGTGATCGTCAAGACGCTGGGCTGAGCACCCGCGCCAACCAGTTCGTTCGGGTACGCCGGGCCTCGACGGACAACCCCGCCTTCGGGAACAGCGCGTCGAAGCCATGGCAGCCGCCGGCCCAGACATGCAGCTCCGCCTGACCGCCGGCGGCCCAGATCCGGCTGGCGTAGGCCACGTCCTCGTCACGGAACACCTCGGCGGTGCCGACGTCGACGTAGGTCGTGGGCAGGCCGGACAGGTCCTCAGCCAACGCAGGGGAAACGTACGACGGGACGCCACCAACGCCGTCGATCACCGACCGCCAGCCGAAATCGTTCATCTCCCGCGTCCACACGCCGGGCTCCCCGGCGAACTGGCGGCTGGACGCGGTGTCGTTGCGGTGATCGAGCATCGGGCAGATCAATATCTGCGCGGCGATCGGCGGCCCTTGCCGGTCGCGGGCCAGCAGGGTGACGCCGGCGGCCAGACCACCGCCGGCACTGGTGCCGGCCACGATGATCCGCGCCGGGTCGATGCCCAGCTCGTCGGCGTGCTCCGCGGTCCAGACCAGACCGTCGTAGCAGTCTTCGACCAGCGTCATGCCGGTGGCTTCTGGCGCCAGCCGATAGTCCACGGTGACCACCACCGCACCGAACTCGTCCAGCCAGTCGAGCGGAATGTCCAGCTGCGAGAACCGATCCCCCATCACCATGCCGCCGCCGTGGACCCAGTAGACGCACGGCGCGTTCACGGGCCGGGAGGCCGGCGTGAAGATCGAGAGCCGGCCGACGTCCCGTCGGTCGAGATGATCGGGCTGACCGGTGGCGTACGGGCGGATCTGGTGCAGCGTCTCGAGATCGAGGGTGGTGCGCAGCGGCATGTCGGCCAGCAGTGTGCGCAGTTCCGGGTCGAGGGCAGGGCCGCTCATGCTCAGAACACCGCCTTGCCGCCGACGGGAACCTCGTCGGTGTACCGGGATTCCCCGTGCAGCAACGGTTCCAGGGCGGCGACCAAGGCCTTGGCCTGCTCCGAAGCGAAGAACCGGGAGTGCGCCTCGCGGCTCGTCCAGCCCTCCGTGACGGTGACGGTGTCGGGGTCCTCGACCGAGCGGCTGACCAGGAACACCACGCAGTCGGGGTGCGGCAGCGCCGGCGCGTCGAGCAGGAGCCGGATCACCTCGTCGCCCCGGCCGGGTCGGGCGGTCATCGTGGCGTGAAAACCGTGGTTGACGTCCATGACCCAATACAAGCAGCCTGACCTGCGGAAACGTTAGACCGATCCGCTTCGGCTCTTGCCTGATCCTGCCGGTCGAGCCCGGATCAGACCGCCACCGGCTCGACCAGGTGGGGCCCGTTGTTGCGGACGCTGTTGACGGCTGTGGACACCTCGTAGGGCTCAAGGTGCGGCTCGGGCAGGCTGTTGATCAGCGTCTGCACGTCGTCGGCGTCGGCCAGCTTCGGGTCGAGCCAGGCGTCGAGCAGGTCGCCGGACGGGATGAGCAGCGGGCTGCGGTCGTGGATGTGGCCGAGGGTGTCGGCGGCCGTCGTGGTGATCACTGTGCACGTCCACAGCCACCGGTCCGGATGGTCCTCGGGCAGGTCCGGGTCGGGCCGCAGCTCGTACAGGCCGGCCATGGCCAGCGGTTCCCCGTCGGCGGCGTGCAGGAAGAACGGCACCTTGCGGTTGTCGATCTTCATCCACTCGAAGTAGCCGTCGGCCGGGATCACGCAGCGACGCCGCCGGGCCGCCGACTTGAAGGCCGGCTTGGCCAGCAGCGTCTCCACCCTGGCGTTGATCATCTTGCTGCCGATCTTGACGTCCTTGGCCCACGACGGCACCAGGCCCCACCGCACCGACCGCAGCAGCCGCGCGGCGTCGGCCTCGGGCTCGTCCTTGGGAGCACGCTCCAGCACCACCCGCACCGGCTGCGTCGGCGCCACATTCCACGACGGCTCCGGCTCGTCGCCGATCACATCGACGACCTCGAACGCCTTGGCCAGCTCGGCGTCGGTCTGGGCACTGGCGTATCGACCGCACATGTCAAGAATTCTGCAACGCCGGAGCCGTCGATGCCGGCTTTTTCAGCCGGCCCGTCGCGGCAAGGCCACCAGCGCCGCGTCCACGGTGCTGTCGATGGTGAGCAGGCTGTCCAGTGCGGTGATCTGCAACGGCCGCAGGGCCTGCCGCCGTGAGGCGACGATCCGCAGGCCGAAGCCGTCCTCGGTGGCCCGCTGGGACAGCCGCGCGAGCAGGCTCAGGCCGGTCGACGCCAGGAAGGTCAGGCCGTCGAGGTCGATCACGAGCGCCGAGACGTCCGCGGTGGCCGCGGTGACCTCCCGCTCGACCAGGTCGACGGTGGCGAGATCCAGCTCGCCGAAGAGGTGCAGCACGGCAATGGAGCCGATACGTTCCGTACTCACGGAAATGGGAGTCGTGGCGGGTGTTGACATGGGCACCGCTTCCCTAGTGGGTGGAGACGCAGCCCGAGCCGGACACAAGCGTGCCACGCCGGCTGTTTGCTCAACCGCTGCCCACCGTATGACCTGCGCCGGTGGCTGCGCAAAGCGCCTACCCAGATCCCCGTCGAATAAACCGCGCGGCCCGGTTGTCTTCCCACGGATTGAAAATCGGGCCGCCGGGTAGCCGGGGCAATGAGATTGGGCGTGCTGGACATCGGGTCGAACTCGGCGCAGCTGCAGGTGGTGGACATCGTGGCCGGCGGCCCGCCGCTGCCGGCGTACGCGGTGAAGGAGCCCACTCTGCTGGCCGAGTCGTTCACCCCGGACGGCGCCATCGACCCGGCCGGTGTCAGACGCGCGGTCGGCGCGGTGGACAGAGCCGTGGCCGAGGCCCGGCGGCTGGACGTCGACCAGCTCTACGTGTTCGCCACGTCGGCGATCCGCGACGCCGCCAACCGGGACGAGGTCGTCGCCCGCATCGAGGACGGGACCGGTGTCCGGCCGCAGTTCCTCAGCGGCGAGGACGAGGCCCGCCTCACCTATCTCGCCGTCCGCCGCTGGTACGGCTGGTCGGCCGGGCGGCTGCTGGTGCTGGACATCGGCGGCGGCTCGATGGAAATCGTGCACGGCACCGGGTTGCTGCCCGACCTCGTGGTGTCGTTGCCGCTCGGCGCCGGCCGGCTGACCCGCCGGTTCCTGCCCGACGACCCGCCGACGGCCAAGCAGCTGCGTCGGCTGCGCCGCCACGTCCAGGACGAGATCGGCGAGATCGCCGACCGGATGGCCTGGGAAGGCGTGCCCAACCAGGTCGTCGCCACGTCGAAGACGTTCAAGCAGCTGGCCCGGCTGGCCGGTGCCCCGCCGCAGCGGCACGGCCCGTTCGTGCGGCGCTGCCTTACCGTGGACGACGTCGCACGTTGGGTGCCGCGTCTGGCCCGCATTCCGATGGCCGAACGCGCGGACCTCCGTGGCGTGTCACGATCCCGCGCTCGGCAGGTCGTGGCCGGCGCGATGGTGGCGCACGCCGCGATGAGCCAGTTCAAGGTGCCGTCGGTGGAGGTGTGCCCGTGGGCGCTGCGCGAGGGCGTGGTGCTGTGCCACGCCGTGTGGGACGCGCGTGGTTTCCTTCCGCTGCAACCCGTCTCGCTGGCCGAGCAGCCCTGGCGCTACGACATCCCGCGCCAGCTGGTGGCCGGCGCCTGACGTCGTTTCGCCGGCCCCGCACGGGGTTCCCGACGGGATGATCGAGGTGACCAGAACGGTCGAGGTGTCCCCGGAGCACGTGTTCGCCGTGCTGGCCGACGGTTGGTCCTACGTTGGCTCCCGGCCGCGCCGCTACCGGACGCGGTGAAGGGCTTGTTGCTACGGCCCCGCAACCTCGAGGCCCTCGTCGGCTCGGCGACCTCGCCCGCGGCCGCACCCGTGGCGACACCTGAGTGGCTCACTTTCGCCTGTTGCCCCACCTGAGTGGCTCACTTGGCCGTAGAACGCAAATGAGCCACTCACGTGCGCCAGCCATCCCCACCTGAGTGGCTCATTTGGCCGTGGAGCGCAAGTGAGCCACTCAGGTGGGGAAAGGCGGGGAGGCGGTCAGCCGTAGACGAGGCGGTGGGCGGCGTTGATGGCGGCCTGGTAGCCGCTGCCGGCCCAGCCGTCACGGGCGAGCGCGGCGCGGGCGGCGTTGTTGCCGGGGGCGCCGTGGACGGCGCCGCCGGGGTGGGCGGAGGCGCCAGCGAGGAACAAGCGCTGTACGGGGGTGTCGGCGCGGGCCAAGCCGGGCACGGGGCGTAGGAACAGCTCCTGGTGGATGGACGCGGTGCCGGCGCTGATGGCGCCGTCGACCAAGCTCGGGTTGTGGGCCTCCAGATCGCACGGCCCTTGCACGGCGCGCCCCACGACCAGCGACCCGAAGCCGGGGGCGTGGCGCTCGACGACGCGCTCGATCCGGTCGGCGGCACGCGCCAGATGCGCCTTGTCCCAACGCTGACCGTGCGGCACGTGGGTGTATGCCCACACCGCCTCGGTGCCGGCCGGCGAACGTGACGGATCCGCCGTGGTCATCTGCCCCAGCAACAGGAACGGGTCCCGCGGCGTACGGCCCCGGGCGAGGTCGGCGCTGAACGCCGTGAGCCCGTCCAGGTCCGCGCCGAGGTGCACGGTGCCAGCGCCGCCGACCTGCGCGGCGGACCACGGCACCGGCCCGGACAGCGCCCAGTCGACCTTCACGGTCGCGGGGTCCCAATGGAACCGGCCGAGGTCGTCGACGAGCCGAGCGGGCAGATGCTCGGCACCGACCAGGTCGAGGTACAACGCAGGCGCGGGCACGTCGGCCAGCACGGCGCGGCGGGCCCGTACCAACTCCCCCTCGGCGTCACGCACCCCGACGGCGCGCCCGCCGGCGACCAGGATCTTGGCGACTCGACGGCCGCAGATGACCTCGCCGCCGCGCATCCGAAGCCGTCGCACCAACGCCTCGGTGATCCGCCCCGCGCCGCCTTCGGGCACCGGGAAGCCGACCTCTTGAGCCAACATCGCCAGCAGCCAACCGAAAACGCCGCTCCCGGCACCGTCCACGCCGATGTCGGCGTGCATTGCGTTGCCGGCCAACAACAGGCGCGCGCCCTCCCCCGTGAACCACTCTTCGGTGAAGGTGCGGGCGGACAGGGTTACCATGCGCGCCAAGCGAAGTCCCTCGGCGGTGCCGGCACGCCGCAGCAGGCGCAGGCCGGCGCGGACCGGCGGAAACGGGCGGAGCAGCGAGTCCAGGAACGGGTCCCGCAGCCGGAGCCACTGCTCGTGCATACGCCGCCAGGCGTCGCCGTCCTCGGCGGCGAACTCCGACACCGACTGCGCGGTACGGTCGATGTCACGGGACAGCACCACGCTGCGGTCGTCGGGCAGGAGGTGGGCCACGGCATCGGGGGCGTGTCGCCACGTCAGCCCGTACCGTGTCAGGTCGAGGTCGGCGAACACGGGCGAGGCGGCGATCATCGGGAAGAAGGCGCTGCACAGGTCGCTGTGATATCCCGGGGCCGCGAGCTCCGCCGTACGCACCGCGCCGCCGGGCCGGTCGGTCGCCTCCAGCACCAGGACCTGCCACCCGGCGTCCGCCAACACGTTGGCGGCGACCAACCCGTTGTGGCCGGCGCCGATCACCACGGCGTCAGCGGACTCCGTCATGGCAGCGGATTCCCGGCCCGCCGCACCCCAAACTCGAACACGACGCCCGGATGCCCGCACCGGTCCGGGCCGAGTGACTACACGGCCTCCGTCCGGTGCATCACCAGCAACGCCACGTCATCCGCGGTCGCCTGTCCCTCGACGAACTCGGCCATCAGCTCCGAACACACCGTCTCCGACGGCACCGGCGCGACGGCTGCCAGCAGCTCGGCCAGCCCGACGTCGATCGGCCGGTCCCGCCGCTCCACCAGGCCGTCGGTGTAGAAGCACAGGGTCGCCCCCGGCGGCAGCTCGACGACCTGGCTGCGACGGCGACGGCCCTTGAGCGAGAAGCCGATCGGCGGGTCCACGACGGCGTCCACGAATCGGCTGGGCCGGCCGGGCCGGGCCAGCACGGGTCTCAGGTGACCGGCCAGGCACAGCGTCAGCCGGCCGGCCTCCGGCTCGACCACGGCATAGGCCACGGTGGCCATCACGCCGGCCTCGAAGTGGCTGGCCTTGCGGTCCAGCTTGTCCATCACGATCTCGGGCTTGTCGTTGTCGAGGGCGTACGCCCGCAGCGCGCTGCGCAGCCGGCCCATCACGACGGCGGCCGGAAAGCCGTGCCCGGCGACGTCGCCGATCACGATGCCGATGCGGCCGCCGGACAGGGAGAACACGTCGTACCAGTCACCGCCGACGCCCAGGTCGGCGCCGGGGGCGTAGCGGCCGGCGAAGTCGAGCCCGGCGATGGACGGCAGGCGGCTGGGCAGCAGGCTGCGCTGCAACGCCGTGGTGGGGCTGCTTTCGGCGTTGGACGCCTGCGCCTGCACGGCCAGCGCCAGCCGGTCGGCGGCGATCTGGAGCAGGAGAATGTCCTGGGCGCTGAACGTCCGGTCGCCCGCGGCGCCCACGCGCAGCACACCGACCAGCGTCCCGCCGGCCACCATGGGCACACCGGCCAGGACGCTGAGGCCGCTCTCCCGCAGCAGCGGCGACTCCACAGTGGTCTCGTCGATCCGGTCCACGACCAGCGCCCGCTGGCTCTCGGCCACCTTCCCGGCCAGCCCGACCCCGAACGGGATCCGGATCGGCCGGCGGACCTGGTTTTCCAGACCGACGCAGGCGGTGACGACGAGGTGGTCGCCGGACCGGTCGTAGACCAGCACGGCCGCGGTGTCCACGTCCAGCAGGGTGTGAATACGGCTCAGCAGTTCCCGCAGCAGGGCCGTGGTGCCCAGCTGGGCAAGACCGGCGTCGGTGACGGCGTCGAGGAAGCGCAGGCGACCGTCCCGCTGGTCGACCGGCCAGCGCATGCGGACGTGGGTGCCGGTGTTGCCCGGCAGCACGGTGACCTGGGCGGCGAGTCGCTCGATCAGCGCCAGCCCGCGGCCGCGGTGCCGCTGCTCCTCGGGCGTGCTGACGTGCCAGTGGCCCTCGTCGGCGATCACCGCGATGACGGCGTCGCCGTCATGCCGGATCTCCACGTCGAGGGTGCCGATGCCGTCGTCGCGGTAGGCGTGCTCGACCACGTTGGCCATGGCCTCGTACACCGCCAGCGCCACCATCTGCGACAGGTCGACGCCCAGTCCGGCCCGCTCGGTCCACTCCTCGATCGAGCGACGGATGCCGCTGAGCTGCTCGGCCTTGGCCAGACCGTGCCAGCGCAGCGGGTCGACGCCGCTCATGCGTCCATCGCGGATTTCCGGCTCGGCCGGATGAACAGGTCCTCGGTCAGGCCGGTCAGCTCCAGCGGCCGCAGCACGGCCGGGTCGTTGGCCACCACGCGCAGCTGGGTCGTCTCGTCGGCCTCGCGGTGGGCCAGGGCCAGCACGGCCAGCCCGGCCGAGGAGAAGAACCGGACCCCGGTCAGGTCGATGATCAGGACCTTCGGCTTCTCCGCGAGCAGCGCGACGACCTGGCTCTCCAGCGCCGGCGCGGTGACCATGTCGACCTCGCCGTCCACCTGGACCACAGCGATGTCGTCGGCCGGACGCTCGACGGCGACGGTCGCCAACCCTACCTCCGCGTTGTCTGGTTCTTCCGCACTGAGACCACTCACACGAACATCATGCCCCCAGCCGCAGCCAGGGGCATGAGTGCCGCGCACCCGGGGGTGACCAGTGTCGCGGGAGTTCAAACATCAGGGTTGCAGCAGCACCTTGACCGCGCCGTCGCGCTTCTGCTGGAACATCTGGTACGCCGCCGGGGCCGACTCCAGCCGCACCCGGTGGGTGGCGAAGCTTTCGAGGCCCAGCGGGTCGCCGTCGACCACCAGCGGCAGGATGTCCGGGATCCACCGGTGCACGTTGGCCTGCCCCATCCGCAGCTGGATCTGCTTGTCGAACATACGCAGCATCGGCATCGGGTCGGCCATGCCGCCGTACACACCGGACAGCGAGATGGTGCCGCCGCGCCGGACGATCTCGATCGCCAGGTACAGCGCGTGCATCCGGTCCACGCCGACACGCTTCATCAGCCAGCCCTGGAGGGCGTCCGGCAGCAGCGAGGTCATCTGCTGCGTGAGCTGGGCGGTCGGCGAGCCGTGGGCCTCCATGCCGACGGCGTCGATCACCGCGTCCGGCCCGCGGCCGCCGGTTTTGTCCCGGATGACCTTGACCAGGTCGGCATCGCGCACATCCAGCGCGTCGACACCGTTGAGCCGCGCCCGCTCCAGCCGCTCCGGCACCAGGTCCACGCCGATCACCTGGCCGGCGCCGCGGTGCTGCGCCACCCGGCACGCCATGTCGCCGATCGGCCCGAGCCCGAGCACCGCCACGCTGCCGCCATCGGGGATCGCGGCGTACTCGACGGCCTGCCAGGCCGTCGGCAGCACGTCCGACAGGTAGACGAACCGGTCGTCCGGCGGGCCGTCCGGGACCTTGATCGGCAGCGTGTTGCCGAACGGCACCCGCAGGAACTCCGCCTGCCCGCCCGGCACCTGCCCGTACAGCTTGGTGTAGCCGAACAGCGCCGCCCCATTGCCCTGCTCGTGCACCTGGGTCGTCTCGCACTGCGAGTGCAGGCCCTGGCCGCACATGAAGCACGTCCCACAGGACACGTTGAACGGGATCACCACCCGGTCGCCGGGGCGCACGGCCGTCACCTCGGCGCCGACCTCCTCGACCACGCCCATCGGCTCGTGGCCAAGGATGTCGCCCTCGTCCAGGAACGGCCCCAGCACCTCGTACAGGTGCAGGTCGGAGCCGCAGATGCCGCTGGAGGTGATGCCGACGACCACGTCCGTCGGCTGCTCGATCCGTGGGTCCGGCACGGTGTCCACCCGCACGTCCCGCTTGCCGTGCCAGGTCACTGCCTTCATCGGGTTCCTCCCATGTCGTCGACCATCGGCTACCCCGTGCCACGCCGGGCAACCACGACGGGCGAAACCCCGCCGGCACGCACCGGCGGGGCTTCGCGAGGGGGATGTTCACTCGTACTGCTCAGGGATGTCGATCAGGCACCACCTGCCTCTCACCGACGCTGTGAAAGCGCCGTTCCCAAACTCCGAGTTGAGGAATGGTCCGTTCCGAAACTCCGAGTTGAGGGATGGTCCGTTCCGAACTGGTCAGGCGTTGATCTGGCGGGGTTCGGGGGCGGCCTGGTCGATGGCGATCTTGCGGGGCTTGGCCTTCTCGGCTACCGGGATGCGGATGGTGAGCACGCCCTGCTCGTACTGGGCGGCGATGCGCTCGGCATCCAGGGCGTCGCCCAGGAACAGCTGGCGGGAGAACACGCCGAGCGGTCGCTCGGCCACCTGCATCTCCACGCCGTCGCCGCGCTCGACCGGGCGGCGCTCCGCCTTCACGGTCAGCACGTTGCGCTCGACGTCGAGGTCGATCGCCTCGGGGTCGATGCCCGGCAGGTCGAAGTGCACGACGTACTGGTCGCCGTCACGGTAGGCGTCCATCGGCATCGCCGTCGGGCGGGACCACGTCCCCTGGGCTCCGAAGACCTGCTGGGTCAGCCGGTCGAACTCCCGGAACGGGTCGGTGCGCATCAACATCGTTCCACCTCCATGTCCCTCGTCGGCTGTCAACGCGCACCACTGTTCTAACATGTCATCCAAACGATGACAAGTGGCTCGTCATCACTAAGACGACGTTCGCAGCACGAAGCCACTGCGCGGCCGGGTCGGGATGCGGTGGAACGGGATGTCCAGGTCCTGCTCGGGGACCTCGTAGTCCAGCCGGGCCAGGCCGGTGGCCAGCGTGGCCAGCACCGCCACGGCGATGCCCTCCCCCGGGCAGCGGTGGTTGATGTCGGGCCAGCCGGCGCCCTGCGGCACGAGTTCGAACGGCCCGATGTCGTGGCCGACGAACCGGTCCGGCGCGAAGACGTAGGGGTCGGGGAACAGCGCGGGATCGTGGTTGTGGCCGTACAGGTCGAGCAGCACCATGCTGCCGGCCGGAATACGCTCGCCGTCCCATGCCAGGTCCTGCACGGCGAGACCGCCGAGAAACGGGGCGAACGGGTAGAAGCGGCGGACCTCGTGCGCGAAGGCGACGGCGTACGCGCCGCCGGCGGCGAGGTCGGCGCGGTGCTTGGGCCAGCGGTGCAGGGCATGCGCGGCGAACGTGACGAACCAGCTCAACGCCACCGTCGGACGGATCACGTTGAGCAGCTCCACGGCCCGGGTGTGCGGGTCGCGAAGGTGAGCCGACATCACGTCGTACAGGAAGCCTTCGCTGACGCCGGCAAACCACTTCTCCTGACGCCGCCGGGCCGCGCGGGCCTTGAAGTGCCGCGGCCCGGCGGTGGCGAAGCCGTCGACCATGGCGATCTGGTCGGCGGCCATCGCCGGGATTTCGTTTGATGGCAACGAAATCCCGGCCCAGTCGGTGACGGCCCTGGTGAGAATGCGGCTGGTCTCGTCGAACAGGGTGACGCGCCGCCAGGTGGGGACGGTCTCGTCCC
Organism: Kutzneria chonburiensis; assembly: GCF_028622115.1. NCBI lineage: Bacteria > Bacillati > Actinomycetota > Actinomycetes > Pseudonocardiales > Pseudonocardiaceae > Kutzneria > Kutzneria chonburiensis. The sequence continues at coordinate 1,428,875 of NZ_CP097263.1, read as the reverse complement.
ACACTTCGGCGGCTTTGGCGGTGAGATCAGCGACGCAGTCCGGACCCATCACCGACAGGAACATCGACTTGCGGGTGCGGTGTTCGGCGCCGTCGAGTGTGTGCACGGCACCGTGACCGAACAGCGTGCTCAGCACCGGGCCCGGCAACGCGCCGTGGCGACGAATGTGCCGCTCGTTGTAGAAGAACTTCGCGGCGTCGACACCGCCGATGCACGTCGCCCGTCGCCCCAGCAGCCTGGTCCGGTACGTCGGCGCTCGGCGGCGCCGGTCGGGCAGCCACGCGTAGCCCCCGGTCAGCAATCGGAGCTCGTCCATCAGCTCTCCGCGCTGCCCGGCTCGCTCATCTTGCGGTGCTGCGCGGCCATTGCCTTGTCCGGCAACACCTTCGCCGCCGCAACCTGAGCCTTGTTCTTGATCGACCCGGCAACGACGCGGCCCTTGCCGGCCATCATCGCCTCGAAGCCCTGCTTGGCCACGACCGCGGCGTCATCCTTGTTCTCGGACGCCCCGAGCTTGGTGTCCCCCATGTCCGCGCGGTCGAAGAACTCCGTCTCCGTCGGGCCCGGCATCAGCGCCGTCACGGTGACGCCGCTGTCCTTGAGCTCCTCGTGCAGCGCCTCGGAGAACGACAGCAGGAACGCCTTGGAGGCGTTGTACACCGTCTGGAACGGGCCCGGCATCACCGCCGCGATCGACGACGTGAACAGCACTCGGCCGCTGCCCCGGGCCGCCATCGCCGGCAGCAGCCGCTTGGCCAGGTGCACCGCCGACCGCACGTTCAGGTCGACGACGTAGAGCTGGTCCTCCAGCGTCGAATCGCCGACGAACGCGCCCGAGACCCCGACGCCGGCGTTGATCACCAACGCCTCCACCGGGCGGCCGGTCGACGTCACGACCTTGACCAGCTGCTCGACGGCATCCGGCTCGGTCAGGTCGGCTCGTACGGCATCGACGGCAACATTGTTGGCGCGCAAGGCATCGGCGGCAATCGCCAGCTCGTCGTCCTCGGCGCAGGCCACGATGTCGAAGCCGTGGGCCGCGAGCTGGTGGGCCAGTTCGAGCCCGATGCCGCTGGACGCCCCGGTCACCACGGCGAGCGGGTTGAGGGGTGCAGTCACGTCTCCTCCTTCGGTGAACCTCACCGAAGGCCATACCCGGCAGCGCCGCGCTTAACCCGGCCGGCGAGGTCGCGGCCCCACGTGTCGTCCGATTCACGTCTGGGTATCCGGGTGTCATCACCGGTTCGTGAAGGAGCGCGAGATGAAGGCGAAGGATCAGGCCACGGAACTGCGCGAGCAGGCCGAACGCACCCGGGAGGCGCTGGGCGAGACGGTGCAGCAGCTGTCCGACAAGCTCGACGTGCAGGCGCGCGCCGGCGAGGTCGGGGCCAAGGCCCAGCAGGTGGCCGCGACCGCGGCCGAGAAGGCCCAGCAGGTCGCGGCGCAGGCCAAGGACACCGCTGTGAACTCACTGAACGAGGCTGAGCGCCGGATCGACGATCTGCCCGAGGCGGTCCGGGAGCCGGCGCACCGCACGATGAACGTGGTCCGGCAGCGGCCCGCCATGGTGCTGGCCGGACTGCTCGGGCTGATCGTGCTGCTCCGGCTGCTGCTGCGCCGTTCCCACGACTGAGCACCGCATTTCACTGCCGGCAACCGCCTGGCCAGGGCGGATGCACCGGCCGAGCACGGCGGCGGGGCCCGGGCTTTCAGCCCGGGCCCCGAGTCCTACTCGCTGTCGGCCTTGTCAGGGTCCAGCACGATGTGCTGGACGCCGCGTTCCCGCGCCACCCGCCGGCCGAACGCGACCGCGTCGCCCCGGTCGACGCTGATCCGCGAGGCCCGGCTGTTGCCCTCGACGCGCGTCTTCCACACGCCGTCCTCGCGGTAGGTGATCACATCGCCGGGCACCGCATCCCCTACGCCGTCTTGACTTCTAGCCGGCTGGCCCGCACCCGGCTGTCCAGCCGCTGCTGCGGCGCGGTGGCCGGCCCGTGGGCCGGACGGCCGTCGTCGAGCCGGAACACGCTGCCGTGCCAGGGACACTGCACGCACTCGGCACCGTCCACTTCGGTCAGCTCCCCTTCGGACAGTGGCCCGGACATGTGGCTGCACTGGTCGTGCAGGACCGAGAACTCCTTGCCACGCCGAACCACGAGCACCGGGATCTCCGCCGCCACCCGTCGAATCGGCTTCGCCTCGGGGAACTGGTCCACGGGACCGAGATCGCACCAGTCGGCCGGGCCGAGGCGGCCGGCGTGCTCGGAGTGGTTGGCCCCGACGGCGCGACGGAAGGCGAGGTCGCCGCCCAGCGTGGCACCGGCCATGCTGAACGTCAGCCCGGCCATCGCCGACCACACGCCGGCCCGCTGCCGGCCACCGGCCCGCAGCGCCAGGGAAGCCACGTAGCAGACCAGGGCGGCCGAGTTGGCCGCGGCGTGGACCACGCCGACCCGCCGCTGGTCCTGCTGGCTGTCGGCGTAGTCGGCCAGACCGGCCGCGGCCGCCGGCACGCTGCTGAGCACGCCGAGCCCGATCAGCTTGGTGGCTTCCCGCGAGCTGCCGCCGATGTCCAGCACGGCGGCGCTGGCGAAGCAGCCGATCGGCACCTGGACCAGCGCAGGATGCAGCGGGTGGCCGAGAAACACGCCGTGCAGCAGGTCCTTCACGACGCCCGGGCGCAGGACGGCATGCACGCCTCGGCGAAGCGCGTCGCCGACGGCGTCGAGTCGCTTCTCGTCGGCGATCCGATCGAAGACACGGGGTTGCTCCATGGTGCCGGCATGCCCAGAACACCGCCCGTTAAACAAAGGTTGATCCGGTGCGCCGACGGGTACCAGAGCGCCGTGCGAGAGAAAAGACGCTTCCGCGTGGCGATCGTGGGCTGTGGGCCGCGCGGGCTGGGCGTGCTGGAACGGCTGCTGGTCCGGCTGCGGCGCGGTCCGTCCGATCGGGACGTCGTCATCTGGGCCATTGACCCGGTCGAGCACGGCCCGGGCCAGGTCTGGCGGACCGACCAGGCCGACTGGTACGCGACCAACGCCACCGCCGCCGAGCTGACCGCGCAATCATTCGACTTCCCGGGCCGGCCGCAGTCCTACGCGGACTGGGCCGGGCTGGACGCCGACTCCGCGCGGCAGGTCTACCCCAGCCGCGCCGAATACGGCCGCTACCTGCGGGAGACGTTCGCCCGGCTGTGCGCATCGACCCCGCCTGGCGTACGGGTGTTCCCGTTGACCGGTACCGCGACCGCACTGCGTCGTACGGACGGCCGGCTGCACCTCTCCATCGACGATGGACACCCAGATCTCTTGGTGGACAAGGTGATTCTCGCAACCGGCCACAGTGGACTTGAGCCGGACGACGAAGACCGCGCGCTGTCCGCGCACGGGCACTACATCCGTGGCGGCATGGCGGCGACGATGCCGTTGGACGAGATCGAACCGGGCCGCACGGTGGCGATCCGTGGCCTCGGCCTCACGTTCTACGACGTCACCCGAGCTTTGACGATCGGCCGGGGCGGGCGTTTCGTCCGCGCGGACGGTCAACTGTGTTACCAACCGAGTGGTGCGGAGCCACGGCTGGTCGCCGGATCGCGCAGCGGCCTGCCGTTTCGCGCCCGGGCCGAGCTCAACGAGCCCGCCGAGCTCGCGCCGCGCCCCGTCATCCTCAGCGACGATCGCCTGGCCGAGCTGCGGGAAGACGCCGCCGCGCGTCGAGGCCGCCCGCAGCTGGACTTCGCCGCCGAGGTCGAGCCGCTGATCGTGGCCGAACTGGAGCACGCCTACCGCCGCCGCGACGGCCACGGGCCGTTGGACGTCGACGCCCTGGCCAATCCCTTCAATTGCCCGTTCGCCGGCCGTGACGAGTTCCGCTCGCGTCTGCTCGACGTGCTGCGCGACGACGTCGCCCGGGCCAAGGCGGGGTCGACCGTCGACCCGGTCAAGGCGGCGCTGGAGGTCATGCGCTCGCTGCGCCCGCTGATGCCGGACGTCGTCGATTTCGACGGCCTGCTACCGGATTCACAGCGGGACTTCCTGACGCGGTGGGCCCCGATGAGCTTCCTGCTGTCGGCCGGGCCGCCGGTGGAGCACGTCGAGCAGCTGGTGGCGCTGATCGAGGCCGGCGTGCTGGACGTCGTCGGGCCGGGGGCACGCTTCGAAGCCTCAGAGCCAGGCCGATTCGCCGTGGAGTCGCCCTCGGTCGCCGGTTCCCGGCGGCTGGCCGATGTGCTGCTCGACGCCCGTGCGCCCGGCGCGGACCTGCGCCGGGACACCAATCCGCTGCTACGCCAACTGCTGGCCGACGGCATGATCAGCGAGCACGTCAACGTGGATCCGTTGACCGGGCGGCGATTCGCCAGCGGCGGGCTGGCGATCACCGAGTCCCCGTTCCACGTGTTGGACGCCAAGGGCCGGCCCGACCCGGACGTCCACGCGCTCGGCGTCGTCACCCAGAACACGCGCTGGTTCACGCAGGTCGGCACCGGCCGGCCGGGCCGGGACAGCCCGTTCCGCCGCGACGCCGACGCGATCGCCGTCGCCGTGCTGGCCGGGGAGGTGCGCTCGTGGCCCGTACCGGCCTGACCTTCGGGGTCGAGGAGGAGTTCCTCGTGGTCGACGCGGCCGGCCGGGCCGTGCCGGCGGGCCGCGCGGTGCTCGGCGGCACCGGCGGCGAGAACGACGAGCTCCAGCCCGAGATGATCGCGTCCCAGGTGGAGTCGGCCACGCCCGTCTGCACCTCGGCCGGCGAGCTGCTCGGCCAGCTGCGCCGGCTGCGGGAGACGCTGGCCGCCTCGGCCCGTGACCAGGGCCTGCGGCTGATCGCCAGCGGCACGCCACCGCTGCCCGAGGCCTCTCCCCCGCCGCTGACACCGGACCGCCGCTACCGCCGCATCGCCGGCCACTTCCGCAGCCTGCTGAAGTCGGCCAATGTCTGCGGCTGCCACGTGCACGTCGGCGTGCCCGACCGGGAGACCGGACTGCACGTGCTCAACCACCTGCGGCCGTGGCTGCCGGCACTGCTGGCGATCAGCGCCAACTCCCCGTTCAATGACGGCGCCGACACCGGATATGCCAGTTGGCGGCACATGCAGATGACCAACTGGCCGTCCGCCGGGCCGCCGCCCCTGCTGCGGTCGCCGGCTGAGTACGACGCGACCTTGGACTCCATGACCCGGTCCGGGGCGTTGCTCGATCCGGCCATGGCGTACTGGGACATCCGGCTCTCGCCCACGTACCCGACCGTGGAGATCCGGGTCTGCGACGTCATGATCACCGCCGACGAGGCGGCGCTGATCGCCGTGCTGATCCGGGGCCTGGTCGCCCTGGCGCTCCAGCGGGACGCCGTGCCCGAGGTGGCGCAGGAGGTGATCCGGGCGGACCTGTGGCTGGCCGGACGGGACGGGCTTCAGGGGCGCTGCGCCGCCCCCAGCGGCACCCCGCCCGAGCCGCACGCCCTCGACCGGCTGCTGGCCGAGGTTCGGCCCGTGCTGGACCGGGAGGACCGCGCGTTCGTCCACCAGGTCACCGGCCGGCTGGCTCGCGTCGGCGACGGCGCCACCCGGCAGCGTGCGGCCTTCGCCCGGGCCGGCCGGGTCGAGGACGTCGTCACCATGCTGGCCGACGCCGTCGCCCCGCGTCGGGAGAGCCGGCTCACGCTCGGTTCCGTTTGAGCAGAACGGGTATTCCGTCGGTATGCGGTTGAGACGGAGCCGGCTGACCGGCGAGTGCATCACCCGGCGCCGGCGTGGCCGTGGCTTCGAGTACCGGCACGCCGACGGCTCGGCGGTGACCGATACCGAGGCCTTGGACCGGATCCAGGCGTTGGCGATTCCGCCGGCGTGGCGGGAAGTGTGGATCTGCCCGTGGCCCAACGGCCACATCCAGGCCACCGGCACCGACGACGCCGGCCGCAAGCAGTACCTGTATCACGCCCAGTGGCGGGAGAACCGTGACCGGCAGAAGTTCGACCGGGTACGGAAACTGGCCCCGAAGCTGCCGGCGCTGCGGGCGCAGGTGGCGACCGACCTGGACGCCGGCGGCTACGCCCGGCAGCGGGTGACGGCCGTGGCCCTGCGCATGTTGGAACAGGGCGTGTTCCGTATCGGCAACGACGAGTACGTGGAGTCCAACGGCACCTACGGCGTGTCCACTTTGCTCCGTGAGCACGTGACGGTTCGGCGTGGCCGGGTGGAGTTCTGCTTTCTGGCCAAGGGGCAGAAGGAACGCGAGGTGACGTTGGACGATGCCGAGCTGGCCAAGGCCGTCGCCGGGTTGAAACGGGTTCGTACCGGCAGCGATCGGCTGTTGATGCACCGTGACGGCAAGGAATGGCGGCCGCTGGACTCGCAGGACGTCAACGAGCGGCTGCACGAGCTGGTCGGCGACGAGTTCACCGTGAAGGACCTGCGTACCTGGAACGCCACCGTGCTGGCCGCGGTGATTCTGGCCGGTCGCAAGGGCCAGGGCAGCAAGCGCACGGCCATTCGCGAGATGTACAAGGAGGTGGCCCACCATCTCGGCAACACGCCCGCCATCGCCCGCAAGTCCTATGTGGACCCACGCGTGGTCGAGGCCTTCGACGAGGACCGGGTCATCCACCCTTCGACCGACCTCGACCGCGTCGAACGTTCGGTTGCCCGGTTGGTGGCCCGCTCCCGGTGATGATCTGGTTTGGACGGTCCGGTCGGGGTATTCCGTTGGTGTGACCACCTTTGACGATCGGGTCGTCGCACCGCCGACGCTCCGGCTGGACCTGGCGGTGATCCGTGCCGACCGAACGTGAACACCGCCGCGTCACCGTGGAGCCAGGCGGTCCCATCCTCATCGACGGTCCCGTCCAGGTCCAGCTGCCCGACGGCACCACCGCCCGCTCCGACCGCTTCGTCGTGGCGGTCTGCGCCTGCCGCCGCAGCAAGCGCTATCCGTTCTGCGACACCAGTCACCGCAAGAAGATCCGCGACGACTGACCGCGCAACGAAGACCAGCCGTCCCGCCAGGCCTTCAGCAGGTGGTCGGCGAGGTGCTGCTCCAACAACTCGGTGGCCTGGATGCCGAACACGATGTCGGCGGCGAGTTCGGGTTCACGGGTGAGGAGGTCGCCGACGACGTCCCGGCGCAACACCTGCTCGTGCACGGCGTCGGCCTCGATGTGCTCGGTGTAGAACAGCCGGCAGGCGTCGGGGGCGTCCAGGCGACCCAAGGCCTGGTCCATACGCTGGGCGCTGGGCCCGGTGCTGATCTCGGTGGCGGCGAAGTGGCCGACGAGGGCCCCACGGAGACGGCGGTGGAGGCCGAAGAGGGACATCATGTTGACGGTGGCCAACGAACACGCGGGCACGTCGTCGAGGTAGTGCAGGTACCGGGAGGAAAGACCGGCGGCGTCAAGGAGATCGGCGAACAGGCGGGCATGCACGCGCTCGGCCCGGCCGCCGCCGAACTCGTCGAACTCGACGGCGACGAGGGCGGCCTTGGCCCGGCCGGTGAGCCGGGGGATGGCCCACGCGTGCGGGTCGGCCTCCTTGAGGTGGTAGATGGACCGATGCACGAACAACTCCCGCACCTGCCACCACTCCCCCTCATCCAGCAGGAAATGGCTCAACCCGGTGTCGGGCACGTGCTCGACCAGCAACGCGTCGATCTCGCCGGCCACGTCGTCGCCGCCCGGCACCGAACCCCACAACGCGTCCTCGAACACCCGCTCCATGCGACCGCGAAACCGCAACAGCTCCGGGTCCCATTCCCACGCCGGGTCGACGCCGGGCAGCCCCTGGTAGTGCAGCTCGTAGCACAGGTGCAACGCCAACTGGAGGTCGTCGCCGAACGGGTCGGCGTCGCAGACGGGACCGGACGGCCGGGCGGTGCCGGCGGGCCGGGACAGGGTGGCGATGACCGCCTCGGACAGTGGCCCTCTAGCGATCATGGCTTCCTCCCAGGGAAAGCTGCCGAACGACGGAGTCGAGGCCGGCGGCGGCAAGGAGCCGCTGCCGGGTGGCGGCGGTGCACCGGTCGGTCAGCAATCGCCGTACCTCGGCCAGCTCATCGTTCTCCTCCAAAGCATGGCGCACGTGGTCGAGCAGGCCCATCACCATGACCGTCGCCGGCATCTGCTTGCCCAGCAACGGATCGACGGCCGGGCCGTCCATACCGTAGCGCGAAGCCGTCCACACGGCCGCAGCCGCGGTCTGCACCGGCACGGCCTCGGTGCCATGGTCGAGGTCAGCCAAGGCCGTATCCACGAGCGCACGGCACAGCGAGGCTTGCAGCACGGCATCGTCCACAGTGGCCGCAGTATCGGCAATGCGGAGCTCCACCGTGGGCAGGTGCGGCGACGGCCGTGCGTACCAGAAGGTCTGCCTTTCGTCGACGAGCACCCCGCAGTCGACCAGCTGGGCCACTTCCTGCTGCCACCGCGAGAAATCCGCGCACCAGGGCGGAATCCCGCCGCCGGGGAACCGGGACTGCTGCACGACCCGCCAACTCTCGTAGCCGGTGTCGTGTCCATTGTGGAACGGGGAGTTCACCGACAGGGCCAGTAAAGCCGGCAACCAGCGGGCCACGTGGTTGACCACGGCCACGGCGGTGTCCTTGTCCGGCACGCCCACGTGCACATGGCAGCCGCACGCCTCGTAGTCGACGGCGAGGGCGGCGAAGAGCTCGTCGACCTGGGCGAACCGAGGCGCCATCGCGGGGCGAGGGGCAGCAGAACCCACGACCGGCGTGCCGCTGGCCAGCACCCGTACGTCCAAGTCGGCGGCGGCCACGGCCAACGCCTGGCGGCCGACCGCCAGCTGCGCCCGCAGCTCGGACATGTCCGTGCAGATGCCGGTGGCCACCTCGACCTGGGTGTCACGCAGCTCCCGCTGCACAACCATGCCGGCCGGCAGCGGCCCGACACACCGCGCCAGCACCTCGGCCGCCAGCGGCGTCGTGATGCCGTCGTGGTCGATGAGGAGGAACTCCTCCTCGACTCCCAGCGTGCTCGTCACAGCACGGAAATACCCGCCAACGCCACCCCTCAACCGGCCGCGTGGAAGTCCTGCCAGGCCTGTTCGAGCAGATCGGGCCCGGTCAGCAGGTCGACGGCGGTGCCGGCCACACCTCGACCGTCGTGCCCGTAGCCCGGGCGACGCCGTGGGCGCACTCGGTCAGCTGCGCCACCAGGTCGTCACGGGCGGCGGGTGGTCAGCCCGCGCACACCGAACCGGCCCTCAGCCAGGTCCGGCACGAGCTCCCCACAGCTCGTCGGCGTGCCGGCCGATCTCGGCCCGCACCCGGTCGTACACCGTCACTTGGCGTCCTTGACCACACGGATCGAGGTCAGGTCCGGGTCAGCCGGATCGGGTAGCTGCATGCCGGCGTTCAACCCGCTGCGCAGGTAGTCCAGCACCTCACGGGTGATCACCTCGCCCGGCACCAGCGCTGGCGAGCCCGGCGGGTACGGACTGATCATCTCGGCCACGACCCGCCCGACCGCCTTCTTCACCGGGACCTGCTCGGCCTCGCCGAAGAACGCGTCCCGCGGCAGCATCACCGTCTCGAGCTCCAGGTCCCCCGGCCGGGGCAGGTCGACCGCCGGCGGCTGCTTCATCTTCTCGGCCGCCTTGACCAGCGCCCGCAACGCGTCGACCAGCACCTTGGCCGTGTAGTCGTCATCGCCCATGGTGATGATCGCGACGATCCGCCGGTGGTCGGAGAGCCCGACCGTGACGCGCTGGCGGGCCCGCAGCCAATCCGCCGCCTGGTAGCCGCTGATGCCCAGCCCGGCCAGGTCGACGACCACCTTGAGCGGATCGAACGACGCCGCCAGGTCGGGCCCGACGAACTCACGCTCCCCGTCCACCCGCATCCCGGGCAGCAGGTCGATCTCGCGGCGGACCCGCTGGGCCAGGGTCAGCGCGGTGGTCAGCAGCTTCTCGCCGTCCTCGACCATCTGCCGCCGCCAACCGTCCACAGTGGCGTACACCAGCGAGGAAGCGCTTGTGGTGCCGAGGATATCCTCACGCGCCTTGAGTACGGCCGGGTCGACCCGGTTGCCCTGAAGGTGGAAAACAGAGCTCTGCTCGACCGCGTTGCCCATCTTGTGCACGCTCGTCACGCACAGATCGGCGTCGGCGTCCATGGCCCACGGCGGCAGGTCCGGGTGGAACGGCAGGTGCGCGCCCCAGGCCTCGTCCACGATCAGCGGCTTGTCGAACTCGTGGCACACGTCGGCGATCGCCTTGATGTCCCCGCACGTGCCGTAGTCGGTCGGCGTCACCAGCAGCATGCCCTTGGCCTCGGGTTCGGCCTCGAACGCCGCCCGCACGTCGTCCGGGCCCGGTGGATGCGACAGGTGCCGCTCCCCGTCCCAATGCGGATGCACCCAGACGGGCGATACGCCGCTGATGATCAGGCCGGAGATGACCGACTTGTGGGCGTGCCGCACCACGACCAGCTTCTCGTGCGGACCGGCCACCGCCAGCATGGCACTCTTCACCGACAGCGAGCTGCCGCACGTGGAGAAGAACGTGTGCTCCGCGCCGACGGCGTCGGCCATCAGCTCCTGGGCCTCCTGCAACACGCCGTGCCGCAGCAACCGGTCGTCCAGGCCGTTGGGGCCGAGCACGTCGCTGCGGAACACGCCTTCCCCGAGGACGTCGACGACCCGCCGGTCAGCGCCGCGCCCCTGCTTGTGGCCGGGCGGGTTGAACGGGGTGATGCGCTGCTCGTGGAACTCGACCATCGCGTCGAGCACAGGTGCCTTGCTGTGGTCCATGGCCTCGGATTCCCGGGCCGCCACCAGGAGAAACCACCGTCAGGTCGGCCAGGCCAGCGTGTCGAGCACGTCAGCCATGTGCCCGTTGCGGTCCAGGGCGGCCCGCTGGCGCTGCGCGCCATTGCCGGTGGCCCGCAGCCGGGTCAGGGAGTCCTCGACGAACTCCGCGTCGTCACCGAGGAATGACCGCACCGACGCCACGAGTTCGTCGACGACCTGCCAGGCCGGCATCAGAGCGCCGGTACGGGGATGGACGCAGCAGCCGGCCAGGCCGTCACGGGCCGAGCGCCAGAGCCGCGCCCGCAGGACCTCTGGGGCCGGCCGGGCCACCGGATCGGCGTCGAGCGCCTGGCCCGCGAGGCCACGGATGACAGCAGCCAATAAGGCCGCTTCGGTAGGCGTCGGCAGAACGTCGGCGATACGCACTTCGACGGTCGGCTGGTGGGCCGAGAGCCGAATGTCCCAGTAGACCATGCCCCGATCCAGGGCAGCACCGGCCGACAACAGCCCCTCGACCCGCGATTCGTACGCGTCCACGGAATCGAAATGCGGCGGCGCGCCGGCCGACGGCCAGCGGGTCCACAGCGGGTGTCGCCAGCTGGCATAGGCGGTGTCGTCCCCGTTGTGGAAGGGGGAATTCGCGCTCAGCGCCAGCAGCACCGGCAACCATGGCCGGACGTGGTTGCTGATCCGCAAACCCGTTGCGGCGTCAGGAATCGAGACGTGGACGTGGCACGCGCAGGTCAGCGAGGCCTGGGCGACCGCGCCGAACTCGCGGGCCATCCGGTGGTAGCGGACGTCCGGTGTGAACCGCGGCGGCCGGTCGTCGGCCATCGGCGCGGTACCGGTGGGCAGCAGCCGCAGGCCCTGCCCCGCCGCCTCGGCAGCCAGCCGGTCGCGGAGGTCACGCAGCCCCGTCACGACCTCGTCGATGGTGTGGCACACGGCCGTGGCGCTCTCCACCTGGCAGCGCCGCAGCTCGTGCTCGACCTGCCCGCCGTCGTCGTCCACGTGCTCGGAGATCTCCGGCCCCGCGGCGGCGAGCCGGCCGTCCCTGTCGACCAGCAGGAACTCCTCTTCGACGCCGAGCGTCAAACCGGATCTCATGCCCGGGAGATGCCCGTTTCCGACAGCCGTTCAAACGCCGAACACGAGCTCGCCGGCCAGCACCTGGGCGGCGAGGTCGGGCAGCCGCCGCCCGGTCACGAAGGCATGGCCCCGCAGTCGCGCGTACCCGTCCTCCAGGGCGCCGCCGATCTGCGCCGCCACCACGGCCACGGCCTGGTTGACGAACGTCCACCGGTCGGCCACCGGCCCGGCGAGCACGTCGTCCTCGCCCGACACCAGCAGCTCCAACGCACTCTCGGCGAACAGCACGCCGACCGCGACCTCGGCTTCCGTCAAGGCCCGCGGCCAACGCTGGTACACCTCGAGGACACCGACGGTGACGCCACCGGCGGCGAGCGGGAACGCGAACAGCGCCGCCGCCCCGACCTCGGCCAGCGCCGGGACCAGCAGCGGCCAGCGTCGGTCGGCCACGAGGCGCGGCAGCAGCACGGGATCGTCCTGTTCCAATGCCAGCAGCGCCGGCCCGCCGCCGTGCACGATCTCCAGCTCGACGATCCGTTCGGCGACGTCGTCGGTGGCCTGGGTCGGCTCGGCCGTGCCGAGATCGCCGATCACGGACAGGCTGACGCCGTCGACGCCGAGCCCCGACGCGCAGGCCCGGCCGACGTGCCGCAGCGCGACGACCTCGTCCCCGGCCGCCGCGGCGATCGCCGCGGCGACCCGCTCCTCCGGCTCACCCTCCCTCACCGATCAATTGTCATACGCAACGGTTACCGAGAGCAACGTTGGCGAAGGCATCCGGATCGAGGTACGGGAAGGCGTGCGGCAGCCCGGGCAGCGTGACAGCCACGCCGCCCAGGCCGGAGACCCATTCGGACGTGCACAGTGGATCGCGTCCACCCCGTACGGTCACGAGTGGACAGCTGACGTCGGCCAGCAGATCCTCCAATGGATAGCGCAGCATCGACCGCAGCAGCACGGCGATCCGTCGCATGCCGGCCTTGCGCCACTCCGGGAACTGAACCCGGCCAAGGGAAGACGGCTCCCGCCGGCCGTCGATCAGCCACCGTGCCACCACCCTCGGCACCGACCGGTATGCCGGGTCGATGGTCGGGCTGCCCAGCACCAGCCGCGCCACCGGCGCCCGCCGAGCCGCCATGGCGGCGACCTGCGTGCCGGACGAGTGGCCGACCAGGATGACTTCCCGGTCGCGCACCAGATCGGCGACGAGCGCGGCGTACTCGGGAATACCCACCGGCGGCCCGGAGGTGGGCAGCCGGACCATTTCACAGCCCGCGCCGGTCGCCTCGATGCGCCGCACGGTCGGCTCCAGGTACCGGGACACGGCCAGTCCCGGCACGACCACGACGTCAGCCGGCACGGGCGTGCGCCAACTGGTCGAGGATCTTCCACACGCCGATGCGCAGCTGCCGCTCGCCCGACGGGATCGCCGAGGAATACCCGGCCAGGGCAGCGAAATCGGCCGGATAGCGACCGACGTCGGTGGCCGGCAACCGCACGACACCGCTGTATTCGCGCAGCCGCAGCCAGTCTTCGGGCTCGGCGATGCCGGCGGAGCGGACGCCGTGCGGGAACATCAGCACATCCACGTTGGGGTAGCGGCGTTCGCGCAGATACGTGCGGACGGCCTCGAGGGCGTCCTGCACCGGGAAGGCCGTCCAGAACGGGATCATACCGGCCTGGTTCACGCCGACCGGGTCGAGCATGACGAACGACTCTACGAGCAGCCGATCGGCCGGCCGTTCGGCCGCCAGCAACCACTCCCGGTGCATGTCCGCGATGGGGGCCGACAGGTCGTGCGGGTCGTCGAAAGTGATGCGATGCACGGGATGCCCGTGAGTGGCGGCCCACTGCTCGATCTCGGCACCGAGCGACGGCTCGAATCCCCACTCGGCCTCCGGCGCATGGTCGTCGGCCGCCGGCGACTCGAAGGCCCGCAACGGAGATCCTTGCTCCGCAAGGAATTCGGCCACTCGAGGGCTGCCGCCGAGGTACTCGTCGGCCCGCAGGCCGCCGTAGGCGCCGGTCTGGAACACGTGCCGCTCGCCGATCCGGGTCACCGGCCACGACAACTCGCAGTCGACCAGGATGATCGGCGCGCCGGGCATCAGCCGCGTGGCCAGGAACTCGGTGTACGCCCGGGGCAGCCGCAGCCACTTGAGCCGGAAGTACGTCATGAGATCGATCATCAGCCGGTCCTGGTTGCCGTCGTGCATGTGGTGCAACGCGACATCAGGATTGTTGTCCAGTAAAGGATCCGCGATGGCGGCGCCGTGGTCCGCGGCCGCCGCCGGCCGGTCCGGGTCGTTGTCCGACCACCGCACCGGCACCAGCATCGTCTGCGGCAGCCAGGGAATCCCGGCCGCCGCGCACAGATGTGTCATGGCGCCGTTGCTGGATCCGATTACCACGCCCGGATACTGCGGCGGCAGTTCGTCGTAGTGGCCGACCATCCACGCCGCCACCTGCTGCATGTCGATCGACGCCAGCATCGACTCCGTCACGCCCTCGGCCGCCCCGGAGATGCGGTACAACTGCGTCCGCAGCGCTTCCGGCAGCAGGTTGGACAGGCGCAGCGGCGCCGCGGCCAGCCGGCTCTGGCCCAGCACCGTGAACCGCTTGCCCCGCAAGGCCAACGACACCGCGCGCAGCATGGCGGTGGCGGAGTCGAAGCCCGCCACCGCCCTGCTGGGCGCAACCGTGGACACGACGGCCGTCCTCAGGCGCTCTGCACGGCCAGCGGATCGCTCGGCGCGTCCGCCTTGGCCGCGGCCATCCGCGCGCCGAGTTCCTGCAACTGCTTGCGCCCCATGGCCTTGCGCACCTCGGGGAACCAGTCCTGCTCTTCCTCTTCCACGTGGTGCCGGACGTTCTCGATCAGCACGGTCACCTTGGCGTCGAAGTTCTCCGCGTCGGCGTCGAGCTTGCCCAGCTCGGAGAGCATCCACATCACCACGTGGTGCTCCTCCACGCTTTCCAGCACGTGGTCCTCGGTCTGCGGCACCGCCCGCCGCGCCTCCGGGTAGAAGATCGTCTCCTCGATGTAGGCGTGCGTGGTCAACTCCTTGATCACCGAGTCGACCAGCCGGCGCTTGGTCGCGTAGGCCCGGTCGCCGGCCTGCTCGAACTTCTTGAACAGCTGCTCCACCGTCTTGTGGTCCGCCTTGAGCAGCACGATGGCATCGGTCGACACGGGGACGCTCCTCCCGGCACTGATGAACGAGACACCGGGGAATAGCCCGTGCCCCGATTTTTCAACCATCGCCGCTCACCCGAACGGGTTCTCGGCGTCGTGACGAGGAAAGGACGCCGGTTGCGTTGCCGGACCGCGTCCGCTGCCGCAAGCTGAACGGTGTCGATGTCCCGTGGCAGAGAGGCCGGCCAGGTCGGTGAGTGACGTTTTCCCGGGCAGCAGCGAGATGGCCGCGCGGATGCGCGCCTTCGACTGGTCCACGTCTCCGCTCGGCACCCCCGACAGCTGGTCCGAGGGCCTGCGCACGGCGGTGCGCATCTGCCTGACCTCGCGGTTCCCGATGATCCTGTGGTGGGGCGACGAGCTGCGCTTCCTCTACAACGACGCCTATCTGCCGCTGCTCGGCTCCAAGCACCCGGCGCTGGACAAGCCGGGATCGTCGGTGTGGTCGGAGATCTGGCACATCATCGGCCCGATGCTGGACGGCGTGCTGGCCACCGGCGAGGCGACCTGGTCGGACGACCTGCTGCTGCCGATGAACCGGCACGGCTACTGGGAGGAGACGTACTGGACGTACTCCTACAGCCCGCTGCACGACGATGCCGGCGCGGTGGTCGGCGTGTTCACGGCCGTGTCGGACACGACCGAACGGGTGGTCGGCGCGCGGCGGATGGCGGCGTTGCAGGATCTCGGCGCGCAGGCCGGCGCGGCGACAGTCGAGGACGCATGCCGGCGGATCGCCGACTGGGCCGATCGGCACGGCCAGGACGTCCCGTACGTGTCGGTGCACCTCGGCGACATCTCCGACGAGCGCTGGCCGCTGGCCGAGGTGTTACGGGACGGCGCGCCGGTGGTCGTGACCGCTGTGGAAGGCCTGCCCAGCGGCGGCTGGGCAACGCCGCCGACCGAGGCCATGGTGCTGCCGCTGCGCAGCGACGCCGGTGACCGGCCGCTGGGCACGGTGGTGCTGGCGGCCAGCGGCGGCCGGGCGCTGGACGAGGGCTACCGGGCGTTCCTGCGGCTGGTCGCCGACCAGATCGCCGGGCTGGTCAACGGGGCGATGGCCTATCAGGCGCAGCAGCGGCGGGCCGAGGAGCTGGCCGCACTGGACCGCAGCAAGACGGTGTTCTTCTCCAACATCAGCCACGAGTTCCGCACGCCGCTGACGCTGATCGCCGGTCCGCTGCGGGAACTGCGCGAGCAGGCGCCGCCGGACGTCGACGAGCAGCTGTCCATGATCGAGCGCAACGCCATGCGGCTGGGCAAGCTGGTCAACGCGCTGCTGGACTTCTCCCGCATCGAGGCCGGCCGGGTACAGGCCCAGTACGAGCCGGTCGACCTGGCCCTGGTGACCACCGAGCTGGCCAGCGTGTTCCGGGCGGCGATGGAGAAGGCCGGCCTGGCGCTGACCGTCGACTGCCCGCCGCTGGGCCGTCCGGTGCGGGTGGACCGCGACATGTACGAGAAGGTCGTGCTCAACCTGTTGAGCAACGCCTTCAAGTTCACCCTCGACGGCACCGTCACGGTCAGCCTGCGGGCCGACGGCGAGCACGCGGTGCTGTCCGTGCGCGACACCGGCGTGGGCATCCCGGAAGCGGAGATGTCCCGGCTGTTCGAGCGTTTCCACCGCATCGAGCAGCCCCGCGCGCGGTCCACCGAAGGCAGCGGCATCGGCCTCGCGCTGGTACGGGAACTCGTGCGGCTGCACGGCGGCGACATCTCGGCCGAGAGCGTGGACGGCGAGGGCACGGCCTTCACGGTGCGGATCCCGTTCGGCGAGGGCGACCCGTCCGAGCCGATACCGGACCATAGGTCCGCTTCGATGCCGTACGTGGAGGAGGCGCTGCGCTGGCTGCCGCCGGACGTGCCCTCCGGCGGTCCGTTCGACCAGGGCCCCGGCTACGTGCTGGTGGCCGACGACAACGCCGATATGCGCGACTACCTGGGCCGACTGCTGGGCGAGCGGCACACCGTCCGCACGGTCGGCGACGGCGACCACGCGCTGGAGCTGATCCGGACCGATCCCCCGGATCTGCTGATCAGCGACGTGATGATGCCTCGGCTGGACGGCATCAGCCTGGTCCGGGTGCTGCGGGCCGACCCGCGCCTGGCCCGTATCCCGGTGCTGCTGCTGTCGGCCCGCGCCGGCCAGGAGGCGGCGGCCGAGGGGCTGCGGGCCGGCGCCGACGACTACCTGGTGAAGCCGTTCGCCGCCGGCGAACTGCTGGCCCGCGTGAACACGCATGTGCGGCTGGGCCGGGTCCGCCGGCAGGGCGAGGAGCGGTTCCGCACCATGGCCGACGTCGCCCCGGCGCTGATCTGGGCGTCCGACCGGACCGGGCTGCGGGTGCTGGCCAACCGCGGCTGGTCGGAGTTCACCGGGGACCAGGGCTTGGGTGAGCAGTGGCAGGACGCACTGCATCCCGACGACCGCGACCGCTACCTGGAGACGTTCGAGCAGGCCAACCGGGACGGAGCGCCGTTCGACATCGAGTACCGGCTGCGCCGCGCCGACGGGGCGTACCACTGGATGCTGGAGCACGCCGTGCCGATCGGCGGCGGCGTGGAGTTCGGCGGGCACGTGGCCAGCTGTGTGGACGTGAACGAGCGCTACCGGGAGGGCGAGCGGCAGCGGCTGCTGGCCCAGGTCGGCACGGCCCTCGACACGGCGAGCGGCGTGCGGCAGCGCCTGGATCGCCTGATCGGCGTGCTGATCGACAGCCAGCTGGCCGACGGCTGCACGGTCGCCCGTACCACCGGCTCCGGGCGATTGGTGACCATGGCGCAGGCCGGCGCGCCCGTCGACCCGGCGACGGTCGACGAGCCGACCGTGGTCGGTGACAACGAGATGGCGTTGCCGCTGCGGGCCCGCGGCGAGACACTGGCGGTGCTGACCATGTGCCGCACGGCGCAGGAATCCCCCTACGACGACCGGGATCTGGCGCTGGCCGAGCAGATCGCCGACCGGGCCGGCATCGCGCTGGACAACGCCCTGCTGCTGGCCGAGGAACAGGCCGCCGCGCGCCGGCTGGCCCTGGTGCAGCAGGCCACCGCCGACTTCTCGGCCGCCACGTCCCCGCAGCTGGTGGCCGAAACCGTGGCCACGCACGGCCGGACCCTGTTCCTCGACCACGAGTTCGTCCTGTTCGAGCAGCGCGACGCGCACCGGCTGGAGCCGCTGGTCGTGCCCGGCCAGCAGTACGGTCTTGATCGGCTGGACCTGCGCGAGCACTCCCCCGTCGCCGACGCCGTCACCTCGCTGGCCCCGCTGTGGCTGGACCAGGTCGACGACTGGCGTGGCGAGTACCCGGACTTCGTGGACCGGGCGCGGTCCATCGGCTTCCGCTCCGGCGCGGTGATCCCGTTGACCGCCAACGGAACCTGCATCGGCGTGTTGGCGCTGGGCAGCCGCCGCGAGTTCCCGCTCGACGCCGGCGACAAACGGGCCGCGCTGGCCCTGGCCGAGCAGTGCGGGCAGGCGCTGGACCGGGCCCGGCTGTACCAGGCCGAGCACGAGATCGCCGAGACGTTGCAGCGCAGCCTGTTGCCGGCCCGGCTGCCGCGGCTGGACCGCCTCGCGCTGGCCGCCCGGTACCTGGCCGGCGCGGCGTTCAGTCAGGCCGGCGGCGACTGGTACGACGTGCTGCCGCTGGACGAGGACCGGGTGGCGCTGATCGTCGGCGACGTCGTCGGCCAGGGCCCGCGCGCCGCCGCCGCGATGGGCCAGCTGCGCAGCACCCTCGCGGCGTACCTGCTGGAGGGGCACCCGCCGGCCAGCGCGCTGGCCCGCCTGGACGAGTTCGCCGCGCGCATTCCCGACGCGCTGGCGTCCACAGTGGTCTGTGCCGTCGTCGACACCGCCGCCGCCGAGCTGCGCTGGGCCCGCGCCGGCCACCTGCCACCGTTGATCATCATGGATGGCCACGGCGAGTTTCTGAGCGGTGCTCACGGTCCGGTGCTCGGTCTCGGGGCCGGTATGGAGTTCACCGAGGAACAGTGCTCGCTGTCGCCGCGGGCCAGTATCGTGCTGTACACGGACGGCCTGGTCGAGCGCCGGGACGCCGATCTGGACGAGGACCTGGAGCGGCTGGCCGCGACCGCCGCCGACCTGCCGCCGGAGGAGCTGGCGGTGTGGCTGGTCGACCACCTGCTGACCGATGAAGGCCCCAGCGACGACGTCGCCCTGGTCGTCGCACGGCTGGTGCCGGCGCCGCTGCACCGGACCCTGCCGGCCCGTGCCGACCAGCTGGCCGTGGCCCGTCAGGACGTCACGGCATGGGCCAAGGCCGCCGGGCTGCCGCGGCCGCTGATCGACGACCTGCTGCTCGTCATCGGTGAGGCAACGGCGAACTCCGTCGAGCACGCCTACCGCGACCGGCCGGCCGGCGACTTCACGTACGAACTGCGGTGCACTTCGGGCGGTGGTGTCAGCGGCGTGGTGACCGACGGCGGCCACTGGCGGCCGGTGCCCGCGGACAACGGCACCCGCGGCCGCGGACTGGCCATGATCAAGGCCGCGTCGGTGCTGTCCGAAGTGCACGGATCCGAGACCGGCACCCGTGTCGAGTTCACGCTCCGGCCAGCGGTTGCCGCCGTCGAAACCCTGGCTATGGTCAAGTTCATGGGCAGTGACGGAATCTTCCCGACGCCCGCCGACGCGGTCCCGCCCGCCCTCGCCGCGGTCGACACCATTGGCCCCGTGTCCGTCGTGCACGTGAGCGGCGAGATCGACATGACCAGCCGGGACGCCGTGGAGCGGGTGCTCACCCGCGCCGTGGACGGCCACCCCGACGCGGTGGTGGTCGACCTCTCCGACGTGACGTTCTTCGGCTCGTCGGGGCTCCAGATGCTGGCCGAGGCCCGGGCCCACGCCGCCGCCAGCCACGTGACGCTGCGCCTGGTGGCCAGCAGCCGCCGGGTGCTGCGGCCGCTGGAGATCACCGGCATGACCATGGCGTTCCAGGTCTACAGCAGCGTGACCGAGGCCGTCGCCGGCTAGTTTCGCCGCCGCTCGAACGGGAAGCCGCAGCGTGACGGACTCTCGTGTGCGGAAGGCGGCCGGCATGACCACCAGGAAACGTCTCCCCCGGCCGGTGGCCGCCGACTGGGCGTGGCAGCTGCGCGGCGCCTGTCGGGGCACGGAGGAGGCCATCTTCTTCCATCCCGACCTGGAACGCGGCCCGGCCCGGCAGCACCGTGACGACCAGGCCAAGGCGATCTGCGCCCGCTGCCCGGTCATCGTGGAGTGCCGCCGGCACGCCCTGGCCGCCGAGGAGCCGTACGGGGTGTGGGGCGGCCAGGACGAGCACGAACGCCGGACGCTGATCACCCGACGGCGTCGCGCGCGCAGGTGTGAGCGTTCCTTGAGGGGGTAGCCTCCGAACTCGGGAGTAGTACACCGCCGAAGAGGGTGACGGAATGCCCCACTGCCGCGACGTGGTCGTCGTCGGCGCATCCGCCGGCGGGGTCGAGTCGTTGCGGGGACTGTTGGCCGCGCTGCCGGCCGACCTGCCGGCCTCGGTGCTGGTCGTGTTGCACATGCCGGCCGACGGCACGAGCGCGCTGCCGGCAATCCTCAACCGCGTCGGCCCGCTGCCGGTGCATCCGGCCCGCAGCGGCCTGCGGCTGCGGCACGGGCATGTTTACGCGGCGGTGCCCGACCACCACCTGCTGCTGGTCGACGGCGTCATGGCGTTGTCAAAGGGGCCGACCGAGAACGGACACCGGCCGGCGGTCGACGCCTTGTTCCGGTCAGCGGCCCGGGCGATCGGCCCACGGGCCATCGGCGTCGTGCTGTCCGGCACCCTCGACGACGGGGCCGCCGGCCTGCTGTCCATCGTGGCCCGGGGCGGGGCCGCGGTCGTGCAGGATCCGGCCGACGCCATCTACCCCGGCATGCCGGAGAGCGCCTTGCGCGCGGTGCCGACGGCCAACGTCGCGCCGGTCGCGAAAATGGCCGACCTGATCACCGCGCTCACCGCCGAACCGGTCACCGACCAGCCGCCGAACACGATGTCGCGCGCCGACCTGATCGAGGCGCACATCGCCGAACAGGGTCTACAGGAGGGCGGCCTGGAGATGACCACCATGGGCGAACCCTCGGGCTTCACGTGCCCCGACTGCGACGGCGCCCTGCTGTCCGTACCCGGCGCGGCGCGCTACCGGTGCCGCGTCGGCCACGCGTGGACAGAGGAGGCGTTGGTCGTGCAGAAGGACGCCCAACTGGAGCGGGCGCTGTGGACCGCGCTGCGCACCCTGGACGAGAAGATCAGCCTCAACCGGCGGATGGAGCGGACCGCGGTCGAACGCGGCAGCGGTCTGGTGGCCCGCCGCTACGCGGCGACGGTTGCCGAGGCCTCGCACGCGGCCGACGTGTTGCGCCAGTTCATCCGCGACGACGTCATCACCGACGAGGAGCCGGTGCCGTGAGCCCGCGTCCCTATCTCAACGTCGATGTCAGCCTGCGCGGCAACGCGGCCCTCGTGCGGCTGGTCGGCGAGCTGGGCCTGGCCAACGTGTCCACGGTGCGCAGCGCGGTGTTGAAGTGCGTGGCCGACGAGCCGTCCGGCGTCATCGTGCAGCTCGACCGGACGACCGTGGTCACGCCGCTCGCGCTGAGCGTGTTCGGCGCGGTGGCCCGCAAGGCCAGTGACTGGCCAGGGCTCCAGGTGCTGCTGGTGGCCCGGCCCGGCCGCACCCGCGAGCTGCTGCGGCGTGGCGCGCTCGACCGCTTCGTGCCAACATTCACGCAGGTCACAGAGGCGGTGCGGGCTTTGAAGGACACGCCGGCACGACAGCTCGCCACCGTCGAACTGCCGCCGGCCCACGGCAGCCCGGCCGAGGCCCGCCGGTTCGTCACCGAGACACTGGAGAAGTGGGCGGTCCAGGGGCTGATCGAGGATGCCTGCCTGGTCGCGTCGGAACTCGTGGAGAACGCCATCCTGCACGGCGAGTCGGCGGCCAGGCTCCGGCTGGAGCTGCGCCACGGCCTGCTCACCGTGGCCGTGCGGGACACCTGCGCCACACCGCCCTCCCGGCTGGCGCCGGGCACCACGCACAGCGGCGGACGCGGCGTCTTCCTGGTGGACGCCATGTCCAAGTCCTGGGGCAGCACGCCGACCTGGGACGGCGGCAAGGTGGTGTGGGCCGTGCTCGCCGTGGCGGACGGCGGGTGACCCGGTGCGCCGAGTACCGTTTCCCACCGTGGTGGAAAAGGCGCTCACGGACGGCGTGGAGGCGGACTTCGAGGCGGTGCTGCTGTACCTGAAGGAGGCGCGCGGCTTCGACTTCACCGGGTACAAGCGGACCAGCTTGTCCCGGCGTGTGCGACGGCGGATGAGCCAGGTCGGCATCGAGGAGTACACCGACTACATCGACTACCTCCAGGTCAACTCGGACGAGTTCGCGGCCCTGTTCAACGTGCTGTTGATCAACGTGACCGGCTTCCTGCGCGATCCCGAGGCCTGGGAGCACCTGCGGACCGAGGTGCTGCCGCAGCTGCTGGCCGAGCTTGGCCCCGAGGCGCCGATCCGGGTGTGGAGCGCGGGCTGCGCCTCCGGCGAGGAGGCGTACAGCCTGGCCATCCTGCTCACCGAGGCGCTGGGCGTCGAGGCGTTCCGGCAGCGGGTGAAGATCTACGCCACCGACGTGGACGAGGAGGCGCTGGCTCAGGCCCGGCAGGCCAGCTACGGCGAGCGCGAGGTCGAGGGCGTGCCGCCGGATCTGCTCGAGCGCTACTTCGAACACCAGGGCATGCGCTACGTGTTTCGCCAGGACCTGCGGCGCTCGGTCATCTTCGGCCGCAACGACCTCGTGCAGGACGCCCCGATCTCCCGGATCCACCTGCTGGTCTGCCGCAACACCCTGATGTACTTCAACGCCGAGACCCAGGCCAAGATCCTCACCCGGCTGCACTTCGCGCTGCTGCCCAACAGCGTGCTGTTCCTCGGCAAGGCCGAGATGCTGCTCAGCTACGACAGCCTGTTCACCCCGGTCGACCTCAAGCGCCGGCTGTTCCGCAAGGTGCCGACGCACGGTGTCGCGCAGGGCCAGCTGTTCGCCCATCCCGTCGCGCCACCGCGCCGGCAGCCCGCCAACGGCGCCATCGAGCTGCGGGAGCAGGCGTTCGCGGCCGGGCCGGTGGCCCAGGTCGTGATCAGCAAGGACGACGAGGTGTCGCTGATCAACCACCAGGCCGAGTCGCTGTTCGGGCTGTCGGCCCGTGACGTCGGCCGGCAGCTGCGCGACCTCGAGCTGTCCTACCGGCCGGTGGAGCTGCGGGCCCAGGTCGAGCGGGTCAAGGTGGAGCGCCGCTCGCTGCGGCTCAAGGACGTGGAGTGGCAGCGCGGGCCCAACGACACCATCTGGCTCGACGTGAACCTCAGCCCGCTGATCAGCGAGCGGGAGCTGCTGGGCGTCTCGGTGGTGTTCCACGACGTCAGCGCGGCCCGTCGGCTGCTCGACGAGCTGGAGCACGCCAACCGCCAGCTCGAATCGGCCTACGAGGAACTCCAGTCGACCAACGAGGAACTGGAGACCACCAACGAAGAACTCCAGTCCACCGTGGAGGAACTGGAGACGACCAACGAGGAACTCCAGTCCACCAACGAGGAACTGGAGACGATGAACGAAGAGCTCCAGTCGACCAACGACGAGCTCCAGACGATAAACGACCGCCTCAGCGAGCGCTCGGTCGAGCTGGACGACCTGAACAACTTCCTCGAGTCGATCCTGACCTCGTTGCGGTCAGGGGTGATCGTGGTCGATCCGGAGATGCGGGTCATCGTGTGGAACCGCGGCTCCGAGGAGCTGTGGGGCCTGCGCCGGGACGAGGCCAACGGCCAGCACCTGCTCAACCTGGACATCGGGCTGCCGCTGTCCGAGCTGCGTCCCCTGGTGCGCAACGCCCTGGTCGAGACCGACCCGGTCGGCGAGATCACCATCGCCGCGGTGAACCGCCGCGGCCGCGCGGTCTCGGTCCGTGTGGTGGCCAGCGCCCTGCGCGGCCGCAACGGCGACGCCGAGGGCGCGATCCTCGTGCTGGAGGAGAACCGCAACTGACTCAGGCGATGCCGACGACGAGGATGGACGGCAACAGATCCAGCGTGCCGTCGGCGCGCCTGATCGGCGCCCACCAGTCGTGGGTACGGGGGTCGATGATCTCGGGGCCGACGGCCATGGCGCGGCCGAAGGAGCTGCCGTTGGTCGGCTCGGGGTCGAAGTAGACGACCACCGTGCCCGCGCAGAGGACCGGTGTGTCGATCAGTGACGCTGAATCGTCTTTCATGCCTTGGAGTACCCGGCCGGCGGATGCGCAACCTCCTTCGGGGTAACCGAATGCCATGCTCGGAGTGCTACTGGCGGTGATGGCGTCGGCGATGAACGCGGCGGCGTCGGTGTTGCAGCGCAAGGCCGACCGCGACGAGTCGTCGTTCGGCTGGCGGATGCTGCTGGACGTGGCCCGGCGGCCGGCGTGGTGGGCCGGGATCGGTTCCGTGCTGCTCGGCTTCGGGTTGCAGGCCGTAGCGCTGGCCGTGAGCCCGGTGTCGGTGGTGCAGCCGTTGCTGATCAGTGAGCTGCCGTTGACACTCCTGTTGGCTTCCTTGGTGTTCCGGCGGGCGGTCGCGGGCCGTGACTGGTGGGCGGTGCTGGCGATGGCCGTCGGGCTGGCCGTGTTCTCGTACTGTTTGCAGCCTTCCGGCGGGAAGCCGCTGCGGGCTCCGTTGTGGACGTGGATCGTTGGTCTGGCCGCGTCTTTTGTCGTGATGGCGGCGTTGACGGTGGCGGGTCGGCGGACTAAGGGCGGCCGGCGGGCGGCGTTGCTGGGGCTGGCGACGGGCGTGGGGTTCGGCACGACGGCGGTGCTGGTGGCGGCAGTGGGGGCGGCCGGGGTTGGCGCGATGTTCGTGACGTGGCAGACCTATGCCGTGGTGGTCATCGGGCCGACATCGTTCTTCCTGCTCCAGCACACTTTGCAGGCCGGTGAGCTGGTGGCGTCCCAGCCTGGCATGACGTTGAGCAATCCGCTGGTGGCGATGGCCTGGGGCTTCACGGTGTTCGGCGAGCACGCCCGTGGCGGTGGGTGGATGGCCGGCGAGATCGTCGGGGCGGCGTTGATCGCATTGGGCACGCTCACTCTGGTTCGCTCGCCGGTGTTGAAGCCCTGACGGTCGTCAACCCGGCGGCGACACAGGCCGTCACCGGCACGGCCAGCAGGGCCCCGATGACGCCGGCCTCGGCCGCGCCGATCGCCACCACGATGACCACCACCAGCGGGTGCAGCCGGACGAAGTTGCCGGTCAGCAACGGATGCAGCACGTTGCCTTCCAACTGCTGCACCCCGACGACCACGGCCAGCACCAGCAGGGCAGTCACCGGGCCGCCGGCCAGCAGCCCCCTAGCCACCGCAGCCGTGCCGGAGGCGAAGGCGCCGATGTACGGGATGAACGCACCCAGGAACACCAATGCTGCCAACGGAACCACGAGCGGCACGTTCAACAGCAGCAACCCGGTGCCAATGGCCACGGCGTCGATCAGCGCCACAAGGCCGGTGGTGCGAACGAACCGCACCAGCGCGTCGAAGGCTGCCCTGCCTGCGTGGTCCATGCGGTCGGCGGTGCGTTCCGGCCAGAGCGCGACGACATGCCGGCCGCGACCTCGGCGACTGCCGTCACGGTGTTCAACGCCGTGGTGGCCAAGACATCCCGGTGACTGTCCATCCAGGACCGGAGCTGGTCGAAGACCTGGCTCAGTTGTCGGTCGTCGAGGTGGAGGGCCATGTACCAGCCAGCCGTGGGTCTGGTCGACGCCTTGGGTCAGGCGGCGGCCGAGTTCCGTCCAATCCGAGACCACCGAGACCGTGATGAACGTGACCAGGCCGCCGATCACCACCAGCCCGGTCAGCAGGGCGGCCGGCACCGCCAGCAGCTTCGGCCAGCCGTGCCGTATGAGCCAGCCGGCCAGCGGGGCCAGCAGGGCGGCCAGCAACAGCGCCACCGCCAGCGGGATGACCACGATGCTCAGCTGGGCCGCGACCACGCTCAGCGCCCACAGCGCGCCGAAGATCACCAGCACCTGGAGGGCCCGCACGGTCGCCCGGCCGAGCAGCCGGGAGCTCAGCAGCGGCAACCGGGTCCGTGACGTGGCCATACTCCCGGGATTGCCGCCGGTGGCGAGGCGAAACGCGTTTGTGCCGGTGAAGGCCGGGTACGACGGGACGGAATCGGCCGACCGCCGGCTGTAGTCGCTTACAGCTGACGCCGTACACCCGGCTCGTGCGGCGGCTCGCTGAACTGGTCGTGTGGGGCGTCCGACAACGCCTGGCGGGCTGGGCCTCGTCGGAGCATCAGGCTGCTGCCGCCACGGAAGTCTTCGATCATGAACACGATGCCGGCGTAGAAACCTAGCAGTGCTAGCAGGATGGCGGCGATGCCGCTGGCGATGTTGGTCCATTGTGGAGCGCCGAGCTGGTAGGCGGCTTGGAGCGCGGCGCGGGCGGCGGAGACTGTTAGGACGGCGGCCAGGAGGGCCTTGCCGAAGAATGCGCCTACGGCCAGCGGGATCAGCACTACGGTGAATGCTGCGAGGTAGAGGCCTAGGGCTTTGCTCGTTTGCTGGGTTGGTTCGAGGGTGTAGAGCGTGCCGATGGTCAGCCAGGACGTGGAGTAGAGGCCGAGTGCCGTGGCGGCGGCGGTGTCTCGGGTCAGGACGGCGAAGATGGTGGACATCAGCTGGAGGGGGAACACGAACAGTGCCATGATCGCGCCGACGGTGGCCAGGTCGTTCTTGCCCAGCCAGCCGAGTGCGACGCCGGCGATCAGGGCCATGCCGACCACGAAGGAGAAGAACCCCAGCGGCAGCGGGCTCGCATAGGGCCGGAGCATGACCCGCGTGTTGTTGGTCATCGTGGGGGCTACCCGGCCGTGTGGTCGTCAATCCCGTTTGTGCGTGGTGGTGACGGGTAGCCGTGTGCCCATGACCTCAGCGAAGGAGCTCCGAGCCCTGGCCCTCGTGTGCACGTTGACGCCGTCGCCTGGTGACTCCAGCAGCGAGCTGCTGGCCCAGCACGTCATGGACCAGTTCGCTGCGCATGGCGTCAAAGGGGACATCGTGCGGGTCGTCGATCATGAGGTGAAGCCGGGTGTGGCCGTGGACATGGGGCATGGTGACGCTTGGCCGTCGATTCGGGCGCAGTTGCTGGAAGCTGACATCCTGCTGCTGGCCACGCCGATCTGGCTCGGGCATCCGTCGAGCGTCGCTCAGCGGGTGCTGGAGCGGTTGGACGCGGAGCTTTCCCAGACGGATGAGAACGGCTTACCTTGCCTGTACAACAAGGTCGCGACCGTCGCGGTTGTCGGCAACGAGGACGGCGCGCACAAGGTCAGCGCTGACCTGTTCCAGGGGTTGGACGACGTCGGCTTCACGATTCCGGCGGGCGGTGTGACGTACTGGGTGGGTGAAGCTATGCAGGGCAAGGATTTCAAGGATCTCGACGAGGTGCCGGATGCGGTGGTGTCGAGCATGAGGCAGCTCGTTGGCAACGCGGCCCATCTGGCGCGCGTGTTGCGCGACAACCCGTACCCGGCCTGAGGAGGCAAACCCGATGGCGCTCACCAGGAATCCTGTACGTCCGGCTGTTGTGCTCGACGGGAATCCGCCGGAGCAGCGGCGACGGGCGGCGCGGCATGTCGCGAGTCGGGCAGAGGGGGCGCGGGAGTGTGCTGAGCTGTTGGAGATGCTGGGGTTGAAGGCTGAGGATGGGGTTGTGGTGGAGGAGTGAGGGTTGGGGGTGTGGGGGTTGGGGGTGTGGGGGTTGGGTGTGTGGTTGGGGTGCGGTTTTGGTGGGGGGATTAATTCGGGGTGGTCGCGTGGATTTGGCGTGGAGCCTCTGCGCGATGGCCCAAGGGCTAAAAGCGGGCAGGACGAGCCTGCCCTTGGCCTGTCAATTGTACGCCATCGCGCCCCTCCACACAAAATCCACGCGACTGGTCGGAGTTGCCGTGTTGTGGTGTGGCGGGAGGAAAGAAAAGCCTTTCTGTCCGGCGGGATTCACCCGTTAGGGATTCGCGTTCGATCTTGTGTTCGAGTATTCTCAGAAGTATGGAACTCACCCGCGACATCGAGAGCATGGAACCCACCGGGGCCATGTTCGATCTGGTGGTGGGTGTGGATCCGGCGAGCCTGACCCAAGAAGACTTGGTTAATTTTGTGGGGGTGGCCCGGAAGGTGCGGGCGGTGTGCGAATGGGCCGAGCATGAGGCCCTCAACCACATCGACGACCTCACCGAATTGGCAATGGCGACGAAGGTCTCGGAGCCGGCCCTGGCCCGGTCCCAGGAGATCGCCGCTGCCCTGGAGACTCATCCTGCGCTGGCGGAGAGGTTCCGCCGGGGTGAGATCGACCTGACCCGGTTCGCCGCCGTGTGGGAACGCACCCGCCACCTCTCGGACCCGGCGCAGGTCGCCGAAGTCGACCAGGCCCTGGCTGAGGAGGCCGCTGGTATGACCCGGACTCAGGTGTGTCGCAAGGCCACCGCCCTGGTCGCCAAGGCCGACCCGGATGGCTATGAACAGCGCTGCCACAAGGCCAAAGACGACCGGCAGGTCAGGCTCTCGGCCTTGCCCGACGGCATGGCCAAACTGGTGTGGATCCTCCCCGCCGCTGAGGCCCACCAGCTGTTCCAACAGATCTGCGCCGACGCCAAGTCACTCCCGAAGGACGAGCGCACCACCGACCAGAAACGCTCCGATGTGCTCTGGGACCGCTTGCGGGGCAAGCACACCAACTGGAACGTCCGCACCTTCGTCACCATCTCCATGGAGACCCTGCTCGGCCTGACCAACGACCCCGGCCAGCTCGCCGGCTACGGCCCCATCGCCGCCGAGGCAGCACGGGAACTGGCCATGCACGGCCCCTTCCGAGGGCTCCTGCTGGATGAGTACCAGCAGATCAGCGCGATCAGCACCGACACCTACCGGCCCACGGCGCTGATGAAGGAGACGTCCGTTGCTCGGGCCGGTGGGACCTGCACTGCCCCCGGCTGCACCCTGCCCATCCAGGAACATGACCACATCACCGCGTGGCCCACGGGCAAAACCACCCCCGCCAACCTTCAAGGCCTGTGCACCTGGCATCACCACCGCAAGCACGACAACTACACAGTGACCCGAGACACCGACGACACCACTCACTGGATCACCCCGGCCGGCCGCCACTACACCACTCACCCCCTGCGACACTAACCAGGGAAACGGACGCCGAACAATGGCCACCAAAAGGGTGCACGGCGGGAGCCAAACCCAGCCACCGCCATTCCCTCACACCCCGATCGTCAACTCCCGAATTGGGTCGATTTTGTGTGGAGGGGCGCGATGGCGTACAATTGACAGGCCAAGGGCAGGCTCGTCCTGCCCGCTTTTAGCCCTTGGGCCATCGCGCAGAGGCTCCACACCAAATCGACCCATAAACCGAAGAACCCCCGGAAAACTACACGGCACGCGCACCAAACCCAACCCCCACAAAGGGCGGGTGGGCGGGCCACCAAACCCAACCCACAAACCCACCCCCAAAACAACCCCCACCACGCATCAACTCCGAGGCCGAGGCTCCCCCAACGTAGGCTCCCGCCGAGCCTGCGGCGCCATCCCCGCCGACGGATCATTCGTCACTTCATACTCGTTAGCATGCTCCCGCTCATGCCTGAGCTCCCGCACCTGAGCATCGAACCCCGACACTACCTCCTCCTGCTTACGCCGAGTCAGCATCCGCAGCGCGATCGCATATGCCACCGCCACCAAAATCAGCAGCAGCCCGATCCGCACCAGGAACACCTGGGTCCGATCCCCGCCGAACGGAATCGCCGCGAGCAGCGCGAGCAGACCCAGCGTCACCAGGTGGAACAGCATCGACACGAGCATCGCAACCGAGCCGGCCGACTCCCGCTCACGCGGCGCGACGTTCGCGCCGGCCAGGTAGCGCTTGCCGCTGAACGCCAACAGCCGGCCGACGACCACGATGGCGATGATGCCGGCGACCAGGTAGTACACCGTTCCGGTGTCCACGAGAACCACCTCTCCTCTGATTACTCCCGGAATACCCCGCCACGCCCAACCCGAATCACCCAACCCGAGTCACCCGACGCGAGTCACCCGAGCGCCAGGCTCGCCGGCCAGTACACCGCCGCCGCCACCAGTCCAGCAGCCGGCAACGTCAGCACCCACCCGGTCACGATGTCCCCGGCGATCCCCCACCGCACCGCCTTCGGCCGCCGCGTAGCCCCAACCCCCATGATCGCCGTGGTGATCACGTGCGTAGTAGAGATCGGTGCCGCCCAAGCGAAAGCGGTGACGTACAGCACCGCCGCCCCGGACAGCTCCGCGGCGAACCCGTGCGGCGGCGTCATCGGAAACACTCGCCGCCCCAAGGTCCGCATCACTCGCAGCCCACCGGAATAACTACCGGCAGCCATCGCCGCCGCGCACGAGAGCACCACCCACAACGGAACTCCACCACCATGCCCCACACCCGTCACGGCCAGCGCCAGCACGATGACCCCCATCGACTTCTGCGCGTCCTGCAACCCGTGCCCCAACGCCAACGCGGCCGCGGACACGATCTGCGCGTGCCGAAACCCCCGCCGAACCCGATGAGCGTTGCCCCGCCGGAACAACCACAGCATCCCGGTCATCACCAGATACCCAAGCACCAACCCGACCAACGGCGAGATGATCATCGGCACGAGCACCTTGTTGATCACGCCACCCCAGTGCACCTCACTCGCGGCGGCCAGCGCGGCACCGACGAGTCCCCCGATCAACGCATGGGAAGACGAGGACGGCAGCCCGAAATACCAGGTCGCGACGTTCCACACGATCGCACCGACCACCGCCGCCAGCACCACGGCCAGCCCGTCCGAGCCTTGTGGCGGCGCGATAACACCATCCGCGACGGTGACCGCAACACCGGTCGACAACAGCGCGCCAACGAGATTCATCGCCGCACCCATGGCCAGCGCCCATCGCAGTGGCATCGCCCGCGTCGACACGGCCGTGGCCACGGCGTTGGCGGCGTCGTGGAAACCGTTGGTGTAGTTGAAGACCAGCGCCAGGGCCACCACAACCCAGAGCCCGAGCACCCCTCAGCTCTCCTTGACGGCGATGGTGTGCATGACATCCGCCGCGTGTTCGAAGGCGTCGGCCGCTTCCTCGAGGCCGTCGACGATGTCCTTGAGCTTCATCACCGTCAGCGGCTCGTACTCGCCGCTGAACAGCAGGCTGAGCAGCCGCCGGTGGACCTGGTCGGCGGCGTTCTCCACCTCGCTGATCTGCTGCCAGTACGGCACGAGGTCCTTGGGCGTGCGAAGTTTCGGCATCGCCTCCGCGGTCAGCTCGGCCGCCTTCTTGAGCAGCTCCACCTGCTCGGCCACGCCCGGCGGGAACTGCGTGCACGAATACAGCACAGCCAGGTCGACGACCTCGTCCACGGCGTCGACCACGTCGTCCAACCGCACCGCCAAGCGATAGATGTCCTCACGGTCGAACGGCGTCACGAAGGTGACGTCGATCAGCTCGATGAGGGCGTGCGTATGGTCGTCGCCGACGTGTTCCAGCCGGCGCATCTCCCGCGCCAGCGGCTCACGGTCGGCCCCGTCGGCCTGTACGAACCCGTCCAGCAAGGTCATGGCCGCCGCGATGTTCTCGGCGGCGGCGGTGAGCAGATCGTAGAAGCGGGTGTCCCGTGGCGCGGCCCGCAGCCTCATTCGGCTTCCTCCCTCGGCTCGATCTCCGGTTCCCGGCCGGCGACCAACTGCCGGCCACGCACCAGTTCCGCGTCGAAGGCGGCGCCGAGCAGCACCGCCAGATTGCTGATCCACAGCCACACCAGGAACACGATCACGCCGGCCAGCGAGCCGTAGGTCTTGTTGTACGAACCGAAGTTCGCCACGTAGAGACCGAAACCCACCGAAGCGATCAGCCACAACAGGACCGCCAGCACGCTGCCCGCGGTCAGCCACAGGAAACGCGGCTTGGGCTGGCGGACGTTGGGCGCGGCCCAGTACAGCAGGCAGATGGCCAGGCTGACCAGGATGACGATCACCGGCCACTTGGCGATGCCCCAGATCAGCAGCCCGGTCGACCCGATGCCGATCCACTGCCCGACCTGGTCGGCGACCGGTCCGGACACCGCCAGCCCCAGCCCCGACACGGCCACCATCAGCATCAGCGCCACGGTCAGCCCGAGTTGCAGCGGCACCGTCTTCCACAGTGGACGGCCCTCTTCGACGCCGTAGACAGCGTTGTTGGCTCGCATGAAACCGCCGATGTAGCCGCTGGCCGCCCATAACGCGCCCAGCACACCGAGAACCGCCAGCAGACCGGCCCCGGTGTGCGCGTTCTCGATGGCCCCGACGATCAGGTCCCGGCCCTGGCCGAGCGGCACCGAGTTGATGCTGTCGGTCAGCATTTTGGTCGCCTCCGGCCCGAGCAGCCCGACCGCGCCCGTGACGACGATCAGTCCGGGAAACACCGACAGCACGGCGTAGTAGGTCAGCGACGCCGCCCAGTCCATCAGGTGGTTGTCCTGCACGGCGACCACCGTGCGTTTCAGCGCCGCCCACCACGTGCCGGCCGGCAGGTCGATCGGGGTCCCGGGCGCGTGCGCTGCTGTCGCCATGGTCCGGGCTTCCCCGGTCACCGGGAGTGAAACCGCGAGGCCGGCTGATTCGACGCCGCCGCGCCGGGTATCCGTGCGGCGAACACCGTCACGTCACGCAAGGAGGAATCATGGCCGAGACCGTCGGCGACTACCTGCTGGGACGGCTGCGCGACTGGCAGGTGGACCAGGTCTTCGCCTATCCGGGGGACGGCATCAACGGCATCGTCGCCGCCTTCGGCAAAGCCGACGACACCCCCCGCTTCATCCAGGCCCGGCACGAGGAGATGGCGGCCTTTCAGGCCGTCGGCTACGCCAAGTTCAGCGGCAAGGTCGGCGTGTGCATGGCCACCTCGGGGCCGGGGGCGATTCACCTGCTCAACGGCCTGTACGACGCCAAACTGGACCACGTGCCGGTGGTGGCGATCGTCGGGCAGACCGCGCGCAGCGCCATGGGGGCCAGCTATCAGCAGGAGGTCGACCTCCAGTCGCTGTTCAAGGATGTGGCCAGCGCATACCTGGTCGAGGTCAATGTGCCCGAGCAGCTGCCGAACGCGCTGGACCGGGCCATTCGCACGGCCGAGGCGGAGCGGGCACCGACGGCGCTGATCATTCCGAGTGATCTTCAGGAGCTGCCGTACTCGCCGCCGGGGCACGTGTTCAAGCAGTCGCCGTCCAGCCCGCCGAGCCACCCGCACACCGTCACCGTGCCGGACGCCGCCGAGATCGAGCGGGCCGCCGACGTGATCAACGCCGGCGGCAAGGTGGCCATCCTGGTCGGGCAGGGCGCGCGCGGCGCGGTCGACGAGGTCCGCCAGCTGGCCGAGCTGACCGGCGCCGGTGTGGCCAAAGCGCTGCTGGGCAAGGACGTGCTGCCGGACGATCTGTCCTATGTGACCGGTTCGATCGGTCTGCTGGGCACCCGCCCGAGCTACGAGCTGATGACCGGCTGCGACACGCTGCTGATCATCGGCTCCAACTTCCCGTACTCCCAGTTCCTGCCGGAGTACGGCAAGGCGCGGGCGATCCAGATCGACATCGACGGCAAGTTCATCGGCATGCGCTACCCGACCGAGGTCAACCTGGTCGGCGACGCCAAGGCCACGCTGGCCGCGCTGCTGCCCAAGGTGCGGCGCAAGGACGACCGCAAGTGGCGGGAAACCGTGGAGTCCAACGTGTCCCGCTGGTGGGAGACGATGGAACGCGAGTCCATGGTGTCGGCCGACCCGATCAACCCGATGCGCATCACCTGGGAGCTGTCGTCGCGTATCCCGGACAACGCCATCGTCACCTCGGACTCCGGCTCGGCCGCCAACTGGTACGCCCGCACGCTGCGGATGCGCGGCAACATGCGCGGCTCGCTGTCCGGCACCCTGGCGACCATGGGGCCCGGTGTGCCGTACGCCATCGGGGCCAAGTTCGCGCACCCGGACCGGCCGGCCATCGCGCTCGTCGGCGACGGCGCGATGCAGATGAACGGACTGGCCGAGCTGATCACCATCGCCCGCTATCAGGACCGCTGGTCGGATCCGCGGCTGGTGGTGTGCGTGCTGCACAACAACGACCTCAACCAGGTCACGTGGGAGCTGCGGGCGATGGGCGGCGCGCCCAAGTTCGAGGAGTCCCAGGTGCTGCCGGACATCGACTACGCCGGCGTGGCCCGTTCCTTCGGCCTCGGCGGCATCTCGGTCACCGACCCGGACCGGCTCGGCGCGGCCTGGGACGAGGCGCTGTCGGCCGACCGGCCGGTGCTGCTGGACGTGCACTGCGACCCCAACGTGCCGCCGATCCCGCCGCACGCCACCTTCGAGCAGGTCAAGGCCGCGGCGGAGTCCGTGCTCAAGGGTGACCCGGACGCGTTCGCGCTGGTCACCGAGGGCATCAAGACCAAGTTGCAGGAATTCGTGCCCGGCAGCCGGCGTTGACGACCACCCGCCCGCCCGCTGCCCCGGAGCTGCCGCCGGTGCACGTCCGGCGGCAGCCCAAGGGCAGCGCGCTCGAAGAGACGCTGTTCACCACCGATCACAAGCGGATCGGGGTGATGTACCTCGTCACCACGTTCGGGTTCTTCCTGGTCGGTGGCGCGCTGGCGCTGCTGATGCGCACCGAGCTGGCCCAGCCGGGACTGCAGTTCCTGAGCCAGGAGCAGTACAACCAGCTGTTCACCATGCACGGCACCATCATGCTGCTGCTCTACGCCACGCCGAACGTCTTCGCCTTCGCCAATCTGGTGCTGCCACTGCAAATCGGTGCGCCGGACGTCGCGTTCCCGCGACTCAACGCCCTGTCGTACTGGCTGTACCTGTTCGGCGGGCTGATCGTGCTGTCGGGGTTCGCCACGCCCGGCGGGGCGGCCGATTTCGGGTGGTTCGCCTACGCCCCGCTCAACCAGATGACCTACTCCCCCGGCGTCGGCGGCAATCTCTGGGCCGCCGGTCTGATCGTGTCCGGCCTGAGCACGATCCTCGGCGCGGTCAACATGATCACCACGGTCGTCTGCCTGCGGGCCCCGGGCATGACCATGTTCCGGATGCCCATCTTCACCTGGAACATCCTGTTCACCTCGTTCCTGGTGCTGGCCGCGTTCCCGATCCTGACCGCCGCCCTGTTCGGCCTGCTGGCCGACCGAATACTCGGCGCGCACGTGTACGACCCGGCCAACGGCGGGGCCATCCTGTGGCAGCACCTGTTCTGGTTCTTCGGCCATCCCGAGGTCTACATCGTGGCGCTGCCCTACTTCGGCATCGTCACCGAGATCTTCCCGGTGTTCAGCCGAAAACCGTGCTTCGGCTACCGCGGGCTGGTGTACGCCACCATCGCCATCGCCGGGCTGTCCATGACGGTGTGGGCCCACCACATGTTCGCCACCGGCGCGGTGCTGCTGCCGTTCTTCTCGCTGACCAGCTTCCTGATCGCGGTGCCGACCGGCATCAAGTTCTTCAACTGGATCGGCACCATGTGGAAGGGGCAGCTGACCTTCGAGACGCCGATGCTGTTCGCCATCGGGTTCATGCTGACGTTCCTGTTCGGCGGCCTGTCCGGCGTGCTGCTGGCCTCGCCGCCGCTGGACTTCCACGTCACCGACAGCTACTTCGTCATCGCCCACCTGCACTACGTGCTGTTCGGCACCATCGTGTTCTCCACCTTCGCCGGCGTGTACTTCTGGTTCCCCAAGATCACCGGCCGGATGCTGGACGAGCGGCTGGGCAAGCTGCACTTCTGGACCACGTTCATCGGCTTCCACACCACGTTCCTGGTCCAGCACTGGCTCGGTGCCGAGGGCATGCCCCGCCGCTACGCCGACTACCTCGGCACCGACGGCTTCACCGTGCTGAACTCGATCTCCACGGTCGGCGCGTACATCCTCGGCCTGTCCATGCTGCCGTTCCTGTGGAACGTCATGCGCAGCTACCGGTACGGCGAGATCGTGCACGTCGACGACCCCTGGGGCTTCGGCAACTCACTCGAATGGGCGACGTCGTGCCCGCCGCCGCGGCACAACTTCCACTCGCTGCCCCGGATCCGCTCCGAGCGGCCCGCATTTGACCTGCACTATCCGCACGTCAAAGATTCGGTGGCATGAGCAGTCCCGAACAGGACGAGCACCAGCGGCTGGCCCGCAACGTCGGCGAGCTGCTCCAGGAGCTGCGCGTCGCCCAGAACGGCGTGCAGGTCCTGTTCGGGTTCCTGCTGTCGGTGGTGTTCACCGAGAGCTACCGCCAGGCCGGCGAGTTCGTGCATGTCACGCACGTGGTCGTGGTGATGCTGACGGCGGCCTCGGCCGGCTTCCTGATCGCCCCGGCGGCCTGGCACCGGGTGCTGTTCCGGCGCGGCGCGCGCGAGGCGATCGTGGACCGGGCCAGCCGGTTCGTCATCATCGGGCTGGTGCTGCTGGCCGCGGCCATGGCCGGCACCGTGCTGCTGATCGGCTACGTGGTGTTCGGCGGCATTGTCGGCGGCGTGCTGGGCGGAGTCATCGGGCTGCTGTTCGGGCTGCTGTGGTTCGTCTGGCCCCGGACGTTCGACGCTCAGGCCGGCCCCCGGTAGTCCTCGGGAGCCACGCCAGGCATATCCCCCAGCACAGGATCGGTCTCCGGCGGCTGGTTGGGTAGCGGCTCCTGCGTGGCGTGGGTCTGCGGCTCCATGCTCACCTCGCCGCGCCACCCACCGGTCTCGTGGCCCCGCTTCTCGATGAACTCCTTGAACCGCTTGAGATCCCCGCTGATCCGGTTGTCCACGATGCCCAGCGCGGTGCCGGCCTTCTCGGCCAGCGTGTCCGGCTCGTACTGCATGGCCAGCGCCACCCGGGTGGTGGCCTGGTCGATCGCCTGGAACGTGACGACCCCGCCGTGCGGCGGCCCGCCAACGGTGTTCCACGCGACCAGCTCGTCCGGGTGCTGGGCGACGATCTGGGCGTCGAACTCGCGGAAGACGCCGCCGATCTTGGTCTCCCAGCGGGTGAGCGTGTCGTCCACCTGGATCACCCGTTCGACACCCTCCATGAACTCGGGGAAGGACTCGAACTGGGTCCACTGGTTGTACGCGGTGCGCACCGGGACGTGGACGTCGATGGACTTCTCGATCGTGGTCATGGCGTGCTGAATACCCGCGCCGCCGCCACCCAACCGGGTTTCGGGCGGTCGGCCGCCGGGCATCCGGCGGGCATGTCACGAGCGGTCGAGTCGGTCGTGTGGTGGGCCGTGCTGGTCGGCGTCTGGCTGACCACGCTGAGCACGGTGAACTGGCAGGATCTGCTGGTCGCGGCGGTCTTGGCGGTGCCGTGCGCGATCATCGCGACACTCGTGCGCCAGGTCTACGACGGCCGCTGGCGGCTCTCCAGCGCCTGGCGGCTGCCGGTGGACATCGCCCGCGGCTCCGCCGCCCTGTTCTCGCGCCGGGCCGGGCTGCGGCGGATTCCCGTGTCCACGCTGCGCAAGGGCGTGAAGATGGTCGTGGTGTCGGCCTCGCCGGGCACGGTCGTGCTGGACGACAAGGATGACGCGCTGCTGGTGCACGCCCTGGGGGACGAATGAGCGGCTGGGAGATCGCCACGTTGGCCTTGCTGCTCGGCGGCATGGTCCCGGCGTTGGTGCTGGTGGCCCGGGGCGGCCCGGTGGACCGGCTCGTCGGTCTGGCGCTGGCATCCTCGGTCGGCACGCTGACGCTGCTGGTGATGATCCAGGGCGACGGCCAGTCGAGCTACCTCATCGTGCCGCTCGTGTTGGTGCTGCTGGGTTTCGCCGGCACGCTCGTGTACACCCGGCTGCTGGGGCCGAAGCCGTGATCGCGTGGGTGCTGCTGGCCGCCGGCTGCCTGGTCGTCGTGGCCTCGTCCATCGGCGCGGTGCTGGTGCGGGACTTCTACCGCCGCCTGCACTGGCTGACGCCGGTCACGTCGGTCGGCGGCCCGTTGATCGGCCTGTCCGTGTCGGTGGCCAATGGCTGGGGTTTGACAACAGCTGTTGTCATGCTGACCGTGGTGATCCTCGGGGTCACCGGACCCGTGCTCACCGCGGCGATCGGTCGGACGGCGGCCCAGCAGGACGGGATCGTGCAGTCGTGACGCCGCTACTGGTGGTGGCCTTCCTGCTGGTCGCGGCCGGTGGCACGACCGTGGTGCTGACCCGCGAGCCGTCACGCCAGGCCGTCACGCTGTCGGTCTACGGGATCCTGCTGACGCTGCTGTTCGTGCTGCTTCAGGCCCCGGACGTGGCGCTGTCGCAGGTCGCGGTGGGCTCGGCGGTGGTGCCGTTGATGGTGCTGCTGGCCGTACGCAAGGTGCGGGGCAAGCGGTGACCCGGTCGGCGCGGTGGATCGTGTTCTGGCTCGGCGCCGGCGGCGTCGGGGTGCTGATCGTGTTGGCACTGCTGAAGATGCCGTCGTTCGGCGGGCTCGTGCACCCGTACCGGGAGCTGTCCGTGCCGGCGGCCATCGGCCGGTCCTCGCCGAACATCGTGTCCTCGGTGAACTTCGACCAGCGGGCGCTGGACACCCTCGGCGAAGAGACCATCCTGCTCGGTTCCGTGGTCGGGGCGGCGGCGCTGCTACGGCCGTCCAAGGACGAGCGTGAGCAGCTGGACCAGGACGAGGGCCGCGTGTTGGAGGCGACCAAGCTGCTCGGCTACCTGCTGCTGCCGGTGACGCTGATCGTCGGCGCGGACGTCGTGACCCACGGCCATCTGACGCCCGGCGGCGGCTTCCAGGGCGGTGTCGTGCTGGCCACCGCGGTTCACCTGCTCTACGTGGCCGGGAGCTACAAGATGCTGCGGCGGGTGCGGCCGAAGAGCTGGTACCAGGTCGCCGAAGCGGTGGCCGCGGGGGCGTTCGTGGTCCTCGGGCTCGTCGGATTG
Source organism: Kutzneria chonburiensis (assembly GCF_028622115.1). Taxonomy (NCBI): domain Bacteria; kingdom Bacillati; phylum Actinomycetota; class Actinomycetes; order Pseudonocardiales; family Pseudonocardiaceae; genus Kutzneria; species Kutzneria chonburiensis. The sequence goes on along the minus strand of NZ_CP097263.1, from coordinate 1,389,836 downwards.
CTGCTCACGGGGGCGTTTCTGGCCAACATCTTCCCGCGCGGCGTGCTGGGCGATCTTTTCTCGTCCGGGACCGTGTTCTACCTGAACGTGGCCGTCGGCGCCGAGGTGACCTCCGGCGTTGTCGTGCTGCTGTCGGGATTCCTGGCCCAGGCACTGTCGGTACGGGAGGTCCGATGAGCCTGCTGCCCTATTTCGTCGCCGGTTGGCTGCTGCTGATCGGCTGCTTCGGCGTGGTGCGCAGCCGTGACCTCGTGCACACGGTGGTATGCGTGGCGATCGCCCAGTCCGGGACCTACGTTTTGTTGCTGAGCATAGGTTTCCAGTACGGCGCGTCGGCCCCCGTGCAGGGTGCGCCGGGGCCGGTGGTGGATCCGGTGGTGCAGGCACTGACGCTGACCGACATCGTCGTGTCGGCCACCGTGACGGCGCTGCTGCTGGCGTTGGTGATCCAGATCGCCAAGCGTACCGACACCGTCGACCCGGACGAGCTCGACGAGCTGCGGGGGTGAGCGTGGACCCGAGTTGGCTGCCGCCGCTGGGCATCGCCATCCCGCTGGTCGGCGCGTGCATTGTGTTGGCGCTGGCCAAACTCGCGCCGCGGCTGGTGATCGACGTCGTGGCCATGACAACAACTGTTGTCAGCGTCGGCGCGATGGCACTGCTGTTCGCGGCCACCAGCGCCGGCCGGGTGGTGACGTGGGTCGGCGGGTGGACACCCCGTGACGGCACCAGCGTGGGCATCGTGCTGGCCGCGGACCAGATCGGGGCCGGTTTCGCGCTGCTGGCCTGCGTGCTGACGGCGTGCGCGCTGAGCTACACCTGGCGCTACTTCGACGACGCCGAGGCCCACGTGCACGTGCTGATCCTGCTGTTCATGGCCGGCATGGTCGGGTTCTCCCTGACCGCCGACCTGTTCGACCTGTTCGTGTTCCTGGAACTCATGAGCGCCACCGCCTACGCGCTGACCGGGCACAAGATCGAGGAGCCGCGGTCGGTGCAGGGCGGCTTCACCTTCGGCGTGGTCACGTCGCTGGGCGCGTACTTCACGTTGGCCGGCATCGGAATTCTGTACGCGCGGACCGGCCAGCTCGGCATGCCGCAGATCGGCGCCGCCCTCGACCGGCACGGCATGGACGCGCTGGTGTTGGCGGCGTTGGTGTTGGTGCTGACCGGTTTTCTGGTCAAGGCGGCGATCGTGCCGTTCCACTTCTGGCTGGCCGACGCCCACGCCGTCGCCCCGACGCCGGTGTGCGTACTGTTCTCCGGCGTGATGGCCCCGCTCGGGCTCTACGGGGTGCTGCGCGTGTCAACGACCGTGTTCGGCGGCGTGCTGCCTGCTGGCTCTTTGCACGGGACCTTGTTGGTGCTCGGCATCATCACGGCTGCTTTGGGGGCCACGTTGTGCCTGATGCAACGGCATCTCAAGCGCATGCTGGCCTACTCGACGATCGCCCACCTCGGGCTGTTTTTGGTCGCCTTGGCCACGGTGACGGCGTCGGGCGTCGCCGGGGCCGTGATCTACGTGTTCGGGCACGCCGGTGTGAAGGGCGCGTTGTTCCTGATGGTCGGCGTGTTGTTGGCCCGTAAAGGAAACGTCGACGAGTTCGCGCTGTACTGCAAGGGCCGCGACGAACGGCTGACCAAGTGGTTGCTGCCATTGGGGGCGCTGGCGCTGGCCGGGCTACCGCCGTTCGGGACCGGGCTGGGCAAGGCGCTCAGCGAGGAGTCCAGCGGTCTCATCGTGCTGTTCGTGCTGGTTTCGGCGGCCACCGGTGGCGCGGTGTTGCGGGCATCGCTGCGGATTCACTTCGGATTGGGGCCACGGCCGGACGACACCGACGTCGACACCACCAAGGGCGAGGGCGAGGAGCAGGAAGGCCGCTTCCCGCAACGACTTCCGGCGACCATGATCGGCGCGATCGTGGCGCTGCTGACCGGTGGGCTGCTGGTCGGGCTCGTGCCGATGGAGGCCATCGGCGAAGGGGCGCAACGGTTCTTGGACCGCGCCGGGATGCTCGCCCAGACATTGGGCGGGGCTCCGGCCTCCGCGATCGGCAGTGTCGACGTCGAGTGGACGTGGTCGGGCGTCGTGTTGGGGCTGCTCAGCGCTGCCCTGGCCGTGGGCATCGGCTTTGTCGGCGTCCACTTCGGACTTGGCCGGTTGCGGGCCGCGCTGAAGACGCCGTTGCACGTGGTGCACCGCCTGCACTCCGGCCACGTCGGCGACTACGCGGCGTGGCTGGTGTTCGGCATGGCCGCCGTCGGGGCGCTGTTCGTGATCACGTGATGGATACTCGGCGGCGCGCTGGGTACCCGTAGGACATGGATCGAGTCGTTGTGATCACAGGGGCCACCGGAGGTGTGGGCCGCGCGACGGCACGGGCGTTCGCCGAATGCGGCGACCGGGTCGCGCTGCTGGCCAGAGGCGAAGCCGGGCTGGCCGCGGCGGCCGAGGACGTGCGGCAGGCCGGCGGCACGCCACTGCCGATACCGGTCGACGTGGCCGACGCGGCGCAGGTCGAGGAGGCCGCGACCGCCGTGGAAACGGCGTTCGGGCCGATCGACGTGTGGGTCAACGATGCGTTCACCTCGGTGTTCGCGCCGGCCGACGAGATCAGCGCCGATGAGTACCGCCGCGTCACCGAGGTCACGTACCTGGGGTACGTGCACGGGACGCTGGCCGCCTTGAAACGTATGAAACCCCGCAACCGGGGCACCATCGTGCAGGTCGGATCCGCACTGGCACACCGGGGAATTCCGTTGCAGGCGGCCTATTGCGCGTCCAAGCATGCCGTGAAGGGCTTCACCGAGGCGCTGCGCTGCGAGCTCATGCACGACCACAGCGGCGTGCACGTGACGATGGTGCACCTGCCGGCCGTCAACACGCCGCAGTTCGACTGGCTGCTGTCCCGGCTGCCGCGCCCGGCCCAGCCCGTGCCGCCGATCTACCAGCCCGAGGTCGCCGCTCGGGCGATCGTGCACGCCGCCGCCCATCCGCGCCGGCGGGAGTACTGGGTCGGCGGTTCGACCGTCGGCACCATCGTCGGCGAGAAACTGGCCGGCGGGCTGCTGGACCGCTACCTCGCCCGTACCGGCTACGACGCGCAGCAGGTGGACCGCACACCGCCGCGCTCCGGGCCCAACCTGTGGGAGGCGGCCGACCGGCAGCTGGACCACGGCGCCCACGGGGCGTTCGACGACAAGGCCAAGCCGCGCAGCCGGCAGTGGTGGCTGAACTCGCACCGCAACGCGCTGGTCGCCGGCGCGGCCGCGACGACCGCGCTGCTGCTGCGCCGCCGAGCCCATCGAAAGGGAGACAATGGAGACGACCCAGCTACGTGACCTGATCACCGCCCCCGGCGCGTTCGCGTCCGTCTACCTGGACGCGAGCCACGACACCGAGGACGCCGAGCACACCACGCAGCTGCGCTGGCAGGAGATCCGCGCCGGGCTCGATGCGCAAGGCGCGGACGGGCCGACCGTGCAGGAGCTGGAGAACGCCATCGTCGCCGGGGCCAAGCCCGTCGGCCGGGTCGGCCGGGCGGTGATCGCCTCGGCCGGGCGGGTGCTGCTCGACACCTGGCTGCCGGTGCCGCCGGCCACGCCGATCGTGCGCTGGTCCTCGCTGCCGTACCTGCTGCCGCTGGCCGCCCAGAACGTGCCGCCGGTGGCGTATGTCGTCGTGATCATGGACCGGGTCGGCGCCGACCTTCGTGGCTACGCCGATTCCGGCGAGCTGGCCACCCGGGCCACCGTTGACGGCACGGACCATCCGATCCACAAGGTCTCCGGCACCGGTTGGTCGCACCTCAAGATGCAGCACCGGGTCGAGAACACCGCCCGTAACAACGCGGCCGAGGTCGCCGACGCCGTCGCGCACATGGTCGACGAGTTGCAGGCTCAGCTGGTCGTCATCGCGGCCGAGGTGCAGGCGCGGGCCGACCTGCGGGAGTCGCTGCCCAAGCGGGTGTTGGAGATCGCCGTCGACACCCAGACCGGTGGGCGGGCCGAGGGCATCGACGAGGCCGCGCTGGAGTCCGAGGTGCGGTTGATCGTCGAGGACTACGCTCGGGCGGCCCAGCAGACCTGGGTCGACAAGTTCGCCGCCGAGCTCGCTCGGGACAGCGGTCTGGCCGTGCAGGGCTTGGAAGCCGTGACCGCCGCGTTGCGGGAGGCTCGGGCCGAGACTTTGGTCCTCACGGACTCGCTGGCCGCCGACCGTCCACTGTGGACCACCGATGGCTTGGCCCAGGTGGCCGTGACCTCCGACGGCTTGGTCGAGGACGAGACCGTCCGGCAGCGGGCCGACGAGGCCCTTCCGGCCGCCGCATCCGTGTCCGGGGCCAGCGTGGTGGTGCCCGACGGGCACCTGGAGCTGACCGACGGCGTAGGGGCGCTACTGCGGTACTGACGAGTTTCGTGAGCGGTCACCCGAGGTAACCCGATCGTATGGTGACTCACATCGTCGCGACCACCATCGACTGCGCCGACCCGGCGCGGTTGGCGGGATTCTGGTCGGCGGTACTCGGGTATCAGACCGTCCAGTCCGGGAACAGCACGGACGGCACCGCGTTCGTCGAGATCGGCCCGTCCGACTGGGACACCGCCGGCGGCGCCGCCGTGCTGTTCGAGCAGGTCGCGGACGTGCCGCCGAAGACCGGCAAGAACCGCGTCCACCTCGACGTCGCCGCCGCGCCCGGCCGGCACCGCATCGAGATCGAGCGCATCCTCGCCCTCGGCGCCAGCCGCGTCGACATCGGTCAGCGCAACGACGAGCCGTGGACCGTGTTGGCCGATCCCGAGGGCAACGAGTTCTGCGTCCTCAACCGGGACGAGCAGACCGACGTTCGGGGGTGAGCCGTGCCGAACCGACAGACCACCGTCCGGCAGTTGCTCGACCGGTTCGGCACCACCTATGCGGATGAGGCCGGCATCACTTTGCGTGACAAGCCTTCTCCGCTCTACCAGCTGCTGGTTCTGGCCACTTTGCTGTCCGCCCGGATCCGGGCGGACATCGCCTTGTCCGCTGCGCGGGAGCTGTTCGCCGCCGGCTTGCGGACGCCGCAGCGGATGCTCGACGCCACGTGGCAGGAGCGGGTCGACGCGCTCGGCCGTGGCGGATACGTGCGTTACGACGAGAGCACCGCCACCCGGCTGGGTGAGGGGCGCGGCTGCTACTCGAGTCGTATCGGGGGGATCTGCGGCGGATGCGGTCGCCGCACCGGGAGATCCAGCAGTTCTCCGGCATCGCCGATGTCGGGGCCGACATCTTCTGCCGGGAGGTCCAGGCGGTGTGGCCCCGGTTGCGGCCATTCTTCGACCAGCGGGCGTTGGCCGCCGCTCGTCACCACGGCCTGCCGGCGGATCCGAGGGAATTGGCCACGCTGGTCAAGCCGGACCAGGTCGCCAGCCTCGCCGCCGCCTTGGTCCGCTCGACGCTGAAGTGAGTGTCGATCGGGTCAGTCCAAACCCCGCAGCACGTTGGGCTCTTCCTCGCCGTCGGCGAGTCGGCCGAGGAACGCGTCGGCCCAGCCTCTGGGCAGCAGTAGCTCCGGTTCGTCCGGAATTGGCCGCGGTTGGTCGGCCACCGTCTTGTCAGCCATGTTTCCTCCTTGTGCTGAAGGGAAATCCTGGCCTTGAAATACCCGTTCGAACGTGCTTGACACCTCGAGGAGGTCCGGTGGAGCTGGCGGCGGAACTGCGCAGGGCGGTGAAGGGTGAAGTCCGGTTCGACGCCGGGAGCAGGGCCGCCTACTCCACCGACGCCTCCAACTACCGGCAGGTGCCGATCGGTGTCGTGGTGCCGAAAACCGTGGAGGACGCGGTCCGGGCGATCCGGGTGTGCCACGAAGCGGGGGTGCCGGTGCTGTCGCGGGGCGGCGGAACGAGCCTGGCGGGTCAGTGCTGCAACGAGGCCGTTGTGCTGGATTGGTCGAAGTACTGCACGCGGCTGGTGTCGGTGGACGTGGCGGAGAAGACCTGCGTCGTGGAGCCGGGGATCGCCCTGGACGAGCTGAACAACCAGCTGTCCAGCCACGAGCTGATGGTCGGACCCAAGCCGTCGACGCACGTCAGCTGCACGATCGGCGGCATGGTCGGCAACAACTCCTGCGGATCGACCGCGCAGGCGTACGGCAAGATGGTCGACTCGGTGGTGCGGCTGGAGATCCTCACGCATGACGGCTGCCGTGCGTGGGTGGGCGAAACGTCGGACGAAGAGTACGAGTGGATCGTGGCGGCGGGTGGGCGGCTGGCGGAGCTGTATCAAGGGCTGCGGAAGCTGCGCGACGACTACATGTCTGACATCCGCACGCGGTACCCGAAGATTCCGCGCCGGGTCTCCGGTTACAACCTGGACTCGCTGCTGCCGGAGAGTGGGTTCAATGTGGCGAAAGCCCTGGTGGGTAGCGAAAGCACGCTGGTGACGGTGCTCCGGGTGGAGACCAAGCTGGTGGATGTGCTGCCGGCGCGGACGCTGGTGGTGCTGGGCTTCTCGGACATCACGAAAGCGGCTGACTGTGTGCCGGCGATCCTGCCGCACAAGCCGGTGGCGCTGGAAGGCGTGGACGAACAGCTGGTCCAGCTGGAACACAGCGAGCATCTGGCGCAGGAGGCGATCAAGCAGCTGCCGAAGGGTAGCGGCTGGCTGATGGTGCAGTTCGCCGGGAAAGATCAGGAAGCGGTTGACCGGCAGGCTCAGGAGCTGTGTGACGACCTGCACCGCAAGCCGAATGCTCCAGATGTGTCCTTTTTGGATGATCCGGCACGTGAGGAAGAGCTGTGGCAGGCCAGGGAAGCGGGGCTCGGCGCTACGGCCTATCCGCCGGAGGGTCCGGAAACGCATGAGGGCTGGGAAGATGCGGCGGTGCCGCCGGAGAAGCTTGGTGACTATCTGCGGGACTTCCGGGATTTGATGGAGCGGTACGAGTACGAGAACGCTTCGCTGTATGGGCACTTTGGTCAAGGCTGCGTGCATACCCGAATTCCGTTCGATCTGAAGTCGGCGGAGGGGGTGGCCAAGTACCGGCGGTTTGCCAAGGACAGCGCGGAGCTGGTGGTGTCGTACGGCGGGTCGTTGTCCGGTGAGCATGGGGACGGGCAGTCGCGAGGTGAACTGCTGCCGCTGATGTTCGGGCCGCGGGTGGTGGAGGCGTTCGGCAAGGTCAAGGCCCTGTTTGATCCGGATGATTTGATGAACCCGGGCAAGGTCGTGCACCCGCACCGGCTGGACGAGAACCTGCGGCAGGGCAGTGGTTATCGACCGTGGGAGCCGGCGACGCACTTCTCGTTCCCGGAGGATGACCACCGGTTCGCCAATGCTGCGGCGCGGTGCGTTGGTGTGGGGAAATGCCGTGGGCACGAGAGTGGCGTGATGTGCCCTAGCTATCGGGCTACCCGCGAGGAGGAACACTCCACGCGGGGGCGGGCGCGGCTGCTGTTCGAGATGCTCAACGGGGAGGTCATCCAAGACGGCTGGAAGTCGCAGGCGGTGCATGACGCGCTGGATCTTTGCCTGGCGTGCAAGGGATGTCAGAGCGACTGTCCGGTGAATGTGGACATGGCCACGTACAAGGCGGAGTTCCTGTCGCACCACTATGAGGGCAAGCTTCGGCCGCGGTCGCATTACTCGATGGGGTGGCTGCCGTTGTGGGCGCGGTTGGCGGCGGTGGCGCCGAGCCTGGTCAACGCCGTGTCGAACTTGCGGGCGGTCAAGGCGCTCGGCGGCATCGCTCGGGAGCGTGAGGTTCCGTTCTTTGCGCGGCGAAGGCTGGTTGCGCGGCTGGAGGGGCGGACCAGTCCGGCTGGGCAGCGCGGGAAGGTGCTGCTGTGGCCGGACACGTTCACGAACAACTTCCACCCGGCGATCGGTGTGGCTGCGGTGCAGGTGTTGGAGGCGGCGGGGTTTGAGGTGATCACGCCGGGCAGGACTGTCTGCTGTGGACTGACGTGGATCTCTACCGGGCAGCTTTCCGTGGCGGCGAGGGTGGCCCGCCGGACGTTGGAGACGCTGAAGCCGCAACTGCGGGATGGCACGCCGATCGTGGTGCTGGAGCCTAGTTGTGCGGCGGTGTTCCGGGATGACCTGCCCAATCTGCTGCACGGTGACCAGGATGCGCATCGGTTGGCGAAGCAGACCAAGACGCTGGCGGAGCTGCTGACGGAGCGGGCGCCGGACTGGCGGCCGCCGGTGGTGGGGCGGCGGGCGGTGGCGCAGCCGCACTGTCACCACCATGCGGTGCTGGGGTTCGATACTGACGAGAAGCTGATGCGGCAGTACGGGATCGATATTGACGTGCTTGATGCTGGATGTTGTGGGTTGGCCGGGAACTTCGGGTTTGAACAAGAGCACTACGACGTGTCCATGGCTTGTGCTGAGGACAAGCTGCTGCCGTCGCTGCGGCAGGCCGGGGCTGAGACGCTGGTGCTGGCGGATGGGTTCAGCTGCCGGACGCAGATCGATCAGTCGGATGTGAACCAGCGGCCGATGCATTTGGCTGAAGTGCTTGCGGCCGCGCTCCACGGGACGACGCCGGAGGCTGAGCGGCCGACCGCGCCGGGCAGGGCGGCGCGGACGGCGGCGCTGGCGGGGGCCGCTGTTGCCGCAGCGGTGGGACCCGTGGTGGCGTGGTTGTATCGGCGCTCGCGCTGAGCGCTGTGGGAGGAGACGGGCTCCGGTGGTTTGGGGTTTGGCCGCCGGGGCTCGTTTTCTGGGTCTGCTTACCGACACGCTTGTGTCGGATGGCCCGTGTGTGCCATTCGGGGCAGGGGTTGGGTGTGGTTGACGGGGGAGGGGATTTATTCGGTGTGGTCGCGTGGATTTGGTGTGGAGCCTCTGCGCGATGGCCCAAGGGCTAAAAGCGGGCAGGACGAGCCTGCCCTTGGCCTGTCAATTGTACGCCATCGCGCCCCTCCACACAAAATCCACGCGACTAATCGGAGTTGCCGTGTTGTGGTGTGGCGGGAGGAAAGAAAAGCCTTTCTGCCTGGCGGGATTCACCCGTTAGGGATTCGTGTTCGATCTTGTGTTCGAGTATTCTCAGAAGTATGGAACTCACTCGCGAGATCGAGAACAGGGAACCCACCGGGGCCATGTTCGATCTGGTGGTGGGTATGGATCCGGCGAGCCTGACCCAAGAACAGTTGGTTAGTTTTGTGGCGGTGGCCCGGAAGGTGCGGGCGGTGTGTGAATGGGCTGAGCATGAGGCTCTCAACCACATTGATGACCTGACTGAGTTGGCGATGGCGACGAAGGTGTCGGAGCCGGCGCTGGCTCGGTCCCAGGAGATCGCCGCTGCCCTGGAGACTCACCCTGCGCTGGCGGCGCGGTTCCGCCGGGGAGAGATCGACCTCGCCCGGTTCGCGGCGGTCCACGAGCGGACCCGCCACCTCTCGGTCCCTGCGCAGGTCGCCGAAGTCGACCAGGCTCTGGCCGAGGAGGCCGGCGGTATGACTCGGACTCAGGTGTGCCGCAAGGCCACCGCGCTGGTCGCGAAGGCCGATCCGGATGGTTATGAGCAGCGCTGCCACAAGGCCAAAGACGACCGGCAGGTCGGAGTCTCGGCCTTGCCCGACGGCATGGCCAAACTGACCTGGATCCTCCCCGCCGCCGAGGCCCACCAGTTGTTCCAGCAGATCTGCGCCGACGCGAAGTCACTGCCGAAGGACGAGCGCACCACCGACCAGAAGCGCTCCGATGTGCTCTGGGATCGTCTGCGGGGCAAGCACACCAACTGGAACGTGCGCACCTTCGTGACGATCTCGATGGAGACCCTGCTGGGCCTCACCAATGACCCCGGTCAGCTCGCCGGCTACGGCCCGATCGCGGCCGAGGCAGCCCGCGAACTCGCGATGCACGGCCCGTTCCGAGGGCTCCTCCTCGACGAGTACCAGCAGATCTCCGCGATCAGCACCGACACCTACCGGCCCACGGCGCTAATGAAGGAGACGTCCGTTGCTCAGGCTGGCGGGACCTGCACCGCACCCGGCTGCACCCTGCCCATCCAGGAACACGACCACATCACCCCCTGGCCCACGGGCCGCACCCAAGCCACCAACCTCCAAGGCCTGTGTACCTGGCACCACCACCGCAAACACGACAACTACACAGTGACCCAGGATTCAGACGGCACCACCCACTGGATCACACCAGCCGGCCGCCACTACACCACCCGCCCCATGCGGCACTAACCAGGCAACGGACACCGGGAAAGGACCTCCCACAGCCACCACAAAAAGAGTGCACAGCGGGAGCCAAAACCCAGCCACCACCATCCCCTTCACACCCCGATCGCCAAATCCCCGAATTGGGTCGATTTTGTGTGGAGGGGCGCGATGGCGTACAATTGACAGGCCAAGGGCAGGCTCGTCCTGCCCGCTTTTAGCCCTTGGGCCATCGCGCAGAGGCTCCACACCAAATCGACCCATAACCCGAAGAACCCCGCGAAACTACGCAGCACGCGCACCAACCCAACCCCCACAAAGGGCGGGCGGGCGGGCGGGCCACCAAACCCAACCCACAAACCCACCCCAAAACAACCCCCACTCACCCCACCCAATCCCGCCCCAACCGAACCGAACACTCCAACAACATCCCATGCACAAACGCCTGTGGCAAATTCCCCCTCAACTGCCGCTCCCGAACATCATATTCCTCCGTAAACAACCCCGGCGGCCCACAAGACGCCCGATTCCGCTCAAACCGCCTCCCGGCCTCCACCGCCTCCCCCTGCTGATGCTCAGCCAACGCCAACCAGAACCCACACACCAGAAACGCCCCCTCAGCCGCCCCCAGATCCCGGTCGTCGTGCCGAAACCGGTACACATACCCATCCCGAGCAAGACCCTCCCGAACCGCCCGCACGGTCGCCACGCTCCGAGGGTCATCGGCCGGCACCGCCCCCCGAAGCGCCGCCAACAGCAGCGAAGCATCAACGGACTCATCGTCAACCGACCGCTGCCAGTACCCGTCCCGATGCAACGAACTACGGGTCGTCTCCGCCAGAATCGCATCAGCCAGCGTCGAACACCGACTTGCCATCGTGAACCGAGCGACGCGACGCAACCCAGCAACACACACCAGGTTCGAATGCGTCCACGACCGCTCGTCCAGCTCCCATACCCCAGCCTCGGTCCTCTGCCACTCCCCCTCAACCGCGTCAACCGCGATCCGCAGCGCCCGCTCAGCCTCAGCAGTCAGATGATCATGCTCAGCCGCCGCCCCGAACAGCAGCATCGCCTCGCCGAACGCGTCCAGCTGGAACTGGTGCCGAACCCGGTTCCCCACCCGATCAGACCCACCGGGATACCCCGGCAGATCCAGCCCCCGCTGATCCGGAATCTGCCCACCGAAAACCGTATACGCCGGCTTCAGCGCAGGCCCGTCCTCGATCAGCCGCTCCGCCACGAACCGAACGGCGTCGTCCATCAACCGATGCGGCCCATGAGCAGCGACAGCCTCACCCACGTAGCACTGGTCCCGAATCCAGGCATACCGGTAGTCGTAGTCACCCCCGAGCTCAGCCCGTTCCGGCAACGATGTCGTAGCCGCCGCAACCATTCCCCCCGACCCCGCAGTCAGTCCACCGAGGACCGCGTACGCGTGCGCAGTATCGTCCGGCACCAACGTGTCCGAGCAATCCGGCACGGCTTCCCGCCACCCATGCTCGGTCTCCTGCCAGCACAATCGCGGATCCGGCGGCGCCTCGTCGAACGGCCGGTCGGACACCTCCAGCATGAAGTCGTAGTGCTGCCCGGCATCCACCCGCACCAACCCGTCAACGGCCCCGCTCCACCGAATCCACAGTGGACCGCTACGCATCGTCCACACGTCGCCGTCGCGCCGGACAACATCCACATCCGCACGGCCGAAGTCGGCCGCCGGCCGGCACCGCACCCGCATCTCAACCGGCCGATCCCCCGCCAGCACGCGACGCAGCAACACCGCCCGATGCGGATCAGCCGGCAACGCCAAGGCTTCCCGACACTCGACGATGGTGTCCCGGGTACTCCACCGGCTGTGCCAGATCAACGTCCCGGACTCGTAATACCCGCCCCACACGTGCCACGGGTCGGCCGGCACCACCTGGTAGTACCCGCCGCCGCCCACCAGCGCCCCGAACACGGCGTCATCGTGCCAACTGGGTGCACACATCCACGCCACACAGCCCTGCGGGTCGATCAGCGCGCCGCGTTCGCCGTCCGCGACCAACGCGTACTCCCGCAGGACGTGTGGAATGCAGTCCATTCCGTCCACACCGGACGGATACCCACCTCAGCGCACTCGGAAGCGTTCCGCGTCGGCTTCCTTGAACACCAGGCCGTTGCCCGGCGTCTCGGCCGGGATCAGGCAGCCGTGCACGGGTTCCAGCGCCCCGTCGAAGAACATCTGTTCGATGCGGACATGGTCGTGGAAGTACTCAAGGTGCCGCAAATGCGGCGGAACCGTCGCGGCGTGCACGTGGGCCATCGGAGCCGTATGACCCGAGAACGGCTTGGTCGTCGCCGACGCCACGCGCAGCCATTCGGTGATGCCGGCGCACCGCGTGATGTCGGCCTGTAGTACGTCCACACACGGAGCCATGGCCTGGAAGTACTCCAGGTGGTAGCCGTACTCCCCCGCCGTGACGTCCAGCGGCAGGTCCCGAGACAAAACGCCGAGACCCGGCAGGTCGTCGGAGCTGACCGGCTCCTCGAACCACGTCACGTCGGCCTCCTCGGCCAGCCGCCGCCCCAGCCGTAACGCCGTGACCTGGTCATACGCGCCATTGGCATCCACGTACAGCTCGGTGTCGGCCCCGATCGCCGCACGCACCGCGCGAACCCGGTCCAGGTCGTCCTCCGCCGAGATGCCGATCTTCATCTTGACCCGGGGAATGCCCTGTTCCACCCAGCCGGCCAGTTGCGCCACCAAATCATCCCGCGAGTACGTCGTGAAACCACCGGAGCCATAAACCGGCACTTCAGTCCGGCAGCCGCCGAGCAGCCGGTGGAGCGGCACGTCCAAGGTCCGCGCCTTGGCGTCCCACACCGCCAGGTCGACGGCAGCGATGGCCATCGAGCAAATCCCGGGCCGGCCGAGGTTGCGGATCGCCGAACGCATCGCCTCCCAGGCCCCGCCGGTCTCTCGCACGTCGATGCCGACGACCCGCGGTGCGAGCAGGCCGTCGATGAGGCCGGTCAGGCACTCGTGGCCGTAGGTGTGCCCGATGCCGGTCACACCGGACCGCGTCCGCACGGTCACGACAACAACTGTTGTCGCATCCCAGGACAGCGTGCCGTCCGCCTCGGGTCCGTCGGTGGGCACGGTGTAGGCGGCGGCCTCGACCGAGGTGATCTCGTGCCCGTCGGTCATGACGGTACGGCCACGTTCAGCCGGCCCAGGATCGCCATGTCGTCCACCGCCCCCCAGCGTTCGACGATCTTGCCGCCGGCGAAACGGGACATCTGCATGCCCCGCGCCGCGATCCGGTGCCCGGTGGCGGCGACGCCGTGGAATCGGCCGCGTTGCGTGCCGGTGAGGCGGTAGACCATCGCCACGTGGTCGCCGTCGGCGATGCAGACCTCCTCGTCGAACTTCAGATCGGGAAACGCCGCGGTCAAATCGGCGAAATACCGCAGCACGCCGTCGAACCCGCCGCCGTGCTCGGGCGCCGGGTCGTTGTCGATCAGGTCGTGCGCGTACACCTCGTCGAGCCGGTCGTAGGCCTGTTTGTTGATCAGTTCCAGCAGCAGCCGCGCAGTGCGGACGTTGTCATCACGACTCATCGCCGGCGTCCTTCGCGTTGTCGTACAGCAGGTGTAGGCCGTCGGAGACGGCAAGGGCGGTCAGCGTGCCGCACACCAGCCGGGTCAGCCGCGGCGCGAACACCAGGCCCGCGGTCAGGCCGGTCGCCACCCACACCGACAGGCAGAACGGGCAGGTGAGCAGCTCGCCGGCGGCGTGCTGGACGCCGTGACCGCGCACGGACTCCATCACCTCGCCGTCGCCGGCCGGTTCCTCGTACTGGGTGAACGGCGCGCGCAGCGGGCTGGTCACGGCGTCCTTGCTGAGCAGGCGGCTCAGTTTGTACGTCGCGACCGACAGCAGCGCCGTGTCGCCGACGCTCGGCGCGGGCGGCGTGATCCGGAGAGCCTTGGCCAGCAGGGCCAGGCCTCCGGTCACGCCGCCGTACACGCCGAGCACCGCCAGGTAGCCGCCCAACGGCCGCTCTTCGCCGTCCTGGTACTGCCGCTTGACCCGGCGGATGGTGCTGTTCACGGACATCCGCGTCACCGGACCGCCGGTCCGGCCTTGCTCATCGCCATCATCGGCTCTCCGTTCTTCCGTCTTCCGCCCTACTGCGTTACCCCGCCGCGGCGCGGGTAATCGTCGACGCGTGGGTGAACTACGCGTGACGATGCTCCAGCAACGCGTTCTCCACCGCGCCGCACAACACGTGCACGGCGACCAGGTGCGCCTCCCGCACGGTCGTCGACCCGGCCGGCACGCACAACGCTTCGTCCACAATGGACGCCAGCGGATTCGGCGCGCGGCCGGTCATCGCCCAGCACGTCGCGCCGATCAGACGGGCGGTTCTGGCCGCCTGTAAGAGGTTCGGGCTGCGGCCGCTCGTCGACAGCAGCATCACGACGTCGCCCGGCCGGCCGTGCGCGGCGACCTGACGGGCGAACACGTCCTCGTACCCGTCGTCGTTGCCGATTGCCGTCATGGCCGACGTGTCGCCGTGCAGCGCCATGGCCGAGAGCTCGCCCCCGAAACGCCCAGCCAGCTCGGTGGTCAGGTACTGAGCGGCATCGACCGAACCGCCGGCGGCGAGCAGCCGACCGCCGGACTTCAGGGTCGCGGCCAGCCGATGTCCCCACCGGTCCAGCACCGAAGACTGCACGCATAACCAGTCCACCGCGTCGTGCAGGTCGTCCATATGGCCGATCGAGTTCACGACGACACCTCCAGAACGGTCCCGGCCGGCACCACGCCCGCACGCCGATAGATCTGCACGGTGTCGGCGGCGACGCGATCCCAGGAATAGCGGGCGTGTGCCCTGTCGCACCCGGCGACGCCATAGGCCTGGCGCAGCATGGGATCATCCATCAAAGCCCGCAACACTCGGGCCAGCGCGGCCGGATCTCGCGGCGGCACATGCCTTCCGGTCACGCCGTCGGTCCGGGTCGGCGCGGCGGGTGTACACGACGACCTCGTGTCCCTGCTCGGGCACCATCGCGATCCTCATGACCGCCTTCCTCCTTGCGCGGTCTCGGTCAGCAGCCAGTCCCAGTCCCGCAGGAAGAGCTCCAACCCGTATCTGGCCAACGCCGCCTCTCGGGCCTGTTTGCCCAGCTCAGCCGCGAGATCCGGGGCGTCGAGCAACAGCCTCACGGCGTCGGCCAGCACGTCGGCCCTGGTCGACACCACACCGACGTCGGACGGCACGGCCTCGGTGGCCTCCGTCGCCGCCAGCACCACGACCGGCATGCCCAGGTGCATGGCCTCGATCAGGGACAGCCCCAGCGAGGTCCAGCGCACGGGGTGCACGTACACCCGGCGCCGGGCCAGCTCGGTGTGCAGCTCATCGGTCCACAGGTCGCCGGCCGGGTACACGCCGGGCAGGTCGAGGCGCTCGCTGTGGACGCCGAACACGTCGATCGGCGCGAACCTCGGCAGCAGATCGGTCCCGACGGTCCTGGCTCGGCGCACCGGCTCGTTGATCACGGCGGCCGCTCGGGGCAGCTCTCCGGTGTAGCGTGGCCCGGGATCCGCCACGCCGTGCTCGATCACCGTGGTCGGCGCGCGGCCCGAGTCCCACATCACCTCGTTGAAGTGGGTAACGTGGACCAGGCGGATGTCGGCCACGTCGGCCAGCGGATGTGGTTGTCCCGCCGGGGTGTTGTGCTCCACGTAGACCATCGGCGGCCGGCCGAGCACCCAGTGCCGGGCCGCTTCGATGTCCTCGGGCCGCTGCAACACGACGACGTCCACTTCGGACGGTTGGGTGATCTCGACGGCGTTGGGCCAGTCCCGCCCGCACTTGCCGCCGCCCTCGACGTTTCGGGGAATCAGGTACTCGTGCCGGCCGGCGACGAACGCCGACAGCCAGGCCGCGTGCACGTGCCACACCAGCACGCGCAGCGGTCGGTCGGGCGCGACCCAGCCCGGCGGCGGCAGCACCGCGCGCCCGCTCATGCGCGAACCCCCTGCAACGCCTCCACGGCGTCGGCGACCTCGGTGGCGGTGACGTTGTTCAGGCACGGATGGCCGGCCAGCGGGCAGATCCGGGCGCGGGTGTCCCGGCACGGCGCGTCCTGGTCGCCGAGCAGCACGCACGGCACGCGATACGGCGCCCACCGCCGCGCCGGCACGACCGGGGAGAACAGCGAAACCACTGGCGTGCCAACGGCCGCAGCCAAATGCGCCGGGCCGGTGTTGCCGACCACCAGGACCTCCGCGCCGGCAATGGTCGCGGCCAGTTCGGCAAACGTTGTCCGGCCGCCGAGATCCAGTCCACAGTGGCCGGCGACACGAGCGGTCAACGCCCGCTCATCGGGGCCACCGGTGACGACCACCTGATAGCCACGGCGGGTCAGCTCGACCACGGCCTCGGCACAGCGCTGGGGCGACCACGCCCGTGATGGCATCGAGGAGCCCGGATGCAGGACCACGTACGGTCCCTTCTTGCGCACCGGATTCCTCGGCAGCGCGCGGACGGCCAGGCGGCCGTCGTCGGCCGGACCCAGCGCGAAACCGGCGGCCTTGGCCACGGTCAGGGCCCGCTCCGGCTCGGGCAGGTCCTCGTCGACCTCGATGCCGGGCCGCAGCCGGATGTCCAACAGGGAACCGGGATAGTCGTCTGACACGGCCGCGATCCATGGCACGCCGGCCATCCGCAGCAGCAGCGCCATCGGCAGCGGCGACTGGTGGTACGAGGTCAGGATCATGGCACTGTCAAAGCCCCGCCGCTGTATGGTCCGACGCACGGATTCGATGTCTCGTCGGTCCACATCGGACGGTGTCGGATCGATCCACGGGCATCGCCACATGAGCACGTCATGGACGCCCGGCAGCAACCGTGCCGCTTGCTTTCCCCTTGGGCCGCAAAGGACCGTCACCTCATTGCCTTGCGCGGCAGCGCGCACCGCCGGCCCGGACACGAGGACATCGCCCTCGTTGTCCAGACGGACAACCAGTACTCGTCGCCTCATCGCAGCACCCTTCCCACGGCGACGTCCAAGGTGAGCATCTCCGGGCCACACCGGATTGTCTGGTCACCACGCCGACCGCGTAACAGCCCCGCCCGCAGTCACGCTCAACGAGATTGCCGCTGGGCGGCGGAGATAAACGCCGCCCCGACAACAAATACTCCCTGTGATGACGCCCGACTGCGTCGACAACCTGCTGCCGGGTGTCGCGACGGTGGCCGGCGGGTAGTCCTCATACGCAGGTACAGCCACGCTGGGAGGAACCATGCCGCAGGACCAAGCCTCGACCGGTCAGCTTCTGGCCCGGTTGAGCGAGCAACTGTCGACCCTGGTGCGCGACGAGGCCGCGCTGGCCGTGGTGGAGGTCAAGACCAAGGCCCGCGCCGCCGGTCTCGGCGTCGGGGTGCTGGTCGGGGCCGCGCTGTTCGGCTTCCTCGGCCTGTGCGCGCTCATCGCCTGCGCGATCATCGCGCTGGCCCTTGTGTGGCCGGCCTGGCTGGCCGCGCTGGCCGTCGGCGCCGCGCTGGTGCTGTTCGCCGGCGCGCTCGGCGCGTTCGCCGTGGTCAAGCTGCGCAAGGGCGTGCCGCCGGTGCCACAGGAGACCGTGGCCAACGTCAAGGACGACGCCGCGATCATCCGCCGGGCGGTGACGCAGTGACCACCCCGTCCGATCCGGCCCTCCTACGCGAGGAGGTCGAGCGCACCCGCGAGGAGATCGTGGACACGATCAACCTCTTGCGCGGCAAGGTCGACCGGGTCCGCAAGGTGCCGGTCGCGCTCATCGCGACCGGCAGCCTCGGCGTGGTGGTGCTGGTGATCCTGCTGCTACGAAGGCGTTGAGCGGCGGGCCCAGCGCTCCGCTTCCTCGGCGCGGGCGGCGTCGAGGGCCGCCACCTCCTCGGGCGGGTCCGGCCGAAACGTCGTGCCCGCCCGGGGTTGTCCGGCCAGCCCGATGTCGTTGGCCCGCCTCGGCACCCGAGCTCCCTGGTACTCCAGCGGCCCGTCGGACAGCGGCTGTTCCAGGTCGATGAAGTCGCCCTCGGGCGTACGGCGGATGATGCCGGTCTCGATACCCTCCTCCAGTATCTTGCGGTCCCGCCGCTGTAGCCCGAGGCACCAGCGATACACCATGGAGTAGGCGATCGGCGGCAGCACGAGGACCGCGATGCGGCCGGCCCAGATGGTGGCGTTCAGCGAGATGTCGAACACACGGGCGATGACGTCGTTGCCGCCGGAAACCAGCAGCACCAGGAAGAACGTCAGGGCCATGCCGCCGAGCGCGGCCCGCACCGGCACGTCCCGCGGCCGCTGCAACAGGTTGTGCCGGGCCTTGTCCTTGGTGAACCAGCGTTCGATCCACGGGTACAGCGCAGCGAAGGTGATCAGCGTGACCGGCAGCACCACGGTCGGCCAGAACACGTCCGGGATGCGCCACCGTCCGAACAGGACGATCGGCCAGTCCGGCATCAGCCGGGCCGAGCCGTCCAGCCAGCCGATGTACCAGTCGGGCTGCGAGCCGGCCGAGACCAGATCGGGCCGGTACGGGCCGTAGTTCCACACCGGGTTGATCTGGAAGATCCCGCCCATCAGGCCGAGCACACCGGCCACCGCCGTGAACAAAGCCCCGCTGTGCAAGGCGAAAGTCGGCACGATACGCACGCCGACCACGTTGCGCTCGGTACGGTCGACGCCGGGGAACTGGGTGTGCTTCTGGTACCACACCACGGCCAGGTGCACGGCGATCAGCGCCAGGATGATGCCCGGCACCAGCAGCACGTGCGCGATGTACAGGCGGCTGTTGAGGATCTCCCCCGGGAACTCGCCGCCGAACACCAGCCAGTTCAGCCAGGTGCCGACCACCGGTATCGACTGCGCGATACCGGACATGATCCGCAGGCCGGTGCCGGACAGCAGGTCGTCGGGCAGCGAGTAGCCGGCGAAGCCCTCGGCCATGCCCAGCGTGAACAGGGTGACGCCGATGACCCAGTTGACCTCGCGGGGCTTGCGAAACGCGCCGGTGAGGAAGATCCGGGCCATGTGGCACAGGATCGCGGCCATGAACAGCAGCGCCGCCCAGTGGTGGATCTGCCGTACGAACAGGCCGCCGCGGACGTCGAACGACAGGTCCACAGTGGTCTCGAAGGCCCGTGACATCGGCACGCCGCGCAGCGCCGCGTACGTGCCGGTGTACGTGACCTCCTGCAACGAGGGGTCGAAGAACAGCGCGAGGTAGGTGCCGGTCAGCAGCAGGACTATGAAGCTATACAAGGCGATTTCGCCGAGCAGGAAGGACCAGTGCGTCGGGAACACTTTGGACAGTTGCCGGCGCAGCCCGCCGGCGAGGTGGAAGCGCTCGTCGATCGCGTGGCTGATCGTGCCCTTGGTGAACAGCTCGCCGCCCGGACGCATCGACGGCTTCATCGCCACCCCATCTCCCAGAACTCCGGGCCGACCGGCTGCCGGAAATCTCCCTTGGCCACGAAGAAACCGTTGTCGTCCACGGCGATCGGCAGCTGCGGCAGCGGCCGCGCCGCCGGGCCGAAGATCGGCGTCGCCGACTGGAGGATGTCGAACTGGGACTGGTGGCACGGGCACAGCAGGCGATCGGTCTGCTGTTCGAACAAGCCGACCGGGCAGCCGAGATGCGTGCACAGCTTGGAAAACGCGTAGTACTCGCCGACGTTGTCGTTCTCCTGGCCCGGTTTCGGCGTCACCTGCTGCCCCGCCCGCAGCCGGATCAGGACGGCCGGCGTGTCACCGCGGTTGAACACCGCCGACAGCCGGTCCTTGTCGGCACGGTCGGCCTCGCGGAACGGATACACCGTCAGCAAAGACCCGGCTTCCATGTCCTCCGGCCGTACCAGCACGACCTTGTGCGGGTCGCCGACGTCCTGGCGCAGGAACACCGCCTGGCCGTCCTCGGAGTACCAGCCGCTGTGCCACACCGTGTCGGCCGGCGGCTGCCGCCAGGGTCTTTGATCAGGCCGCCGACCGCCGCGATCACCGCCCCCACCACCGGTATTCCGACGCCGACCCCGGCCATGCCCAGCACCATCCGCCGCCGGGGCATGCCGCCGCGCCGCACCGTATCGGTGACCAGCGCCGATGTCGTGGTGCGGTCGAACTCGCCGGACGGGTCGTCGTGCCGTTCCTGGACCGCCTGCTCTTCCGGCAGGAAGTTCTTGGAGTAGCGGATGATCGCCACCGCCAGCAGCAGCACGCAACCGCCGCCGGTCAGTCCCAGCAGCGGTGTGTACAGCTCGTAACCGGCGGCCGGGTAGCGAAACGGCCACACCAGGTACAGCACGATGCAGGCCACCCCGAGCAGCGCCGACAGGCCGAGCCAGCCCATCACCCCGCGCACCGCCCGGCGCTCCGCCCTCGTGCCCGGCAGCGGCCAGCGATCCGCGTACCGGACCAGCCGCACCCCGTCTTCCTCGAGGCCGGCGCGCAGCAGGTCGTCCCTTGTCCGACCGTCAAGGTTGTCACGGGTCACGCCGACGGATTCCCGCACCACAGCGGGCCAAACCCGGGACCGGCCTGGTCCGTTCGGCTGAACGCCATCACTTTGCGTAACAACAGTCTGGTCGGGGCCGACGCTGGTGCACACGACGCGAAGGGAGCAGCCATGGCCACCGACGCGAACGAGCCGGTCAGTCTTGGGCGGATCCGAGTCATCCGATTGTGGCTGGTCCTGCCGTCCTGGCTGCTGCTCGTCACGATCATCGCGGCACTGAGCGGGCTGCTCGGCGACGCCTCGACGCCGACCGCGATCGGCGCGGCCGTCGCGCTCGCGGTGTGCCTGTTCTTCCACGTCTTCTACGCCTCGTACGCGCCGACGCGGCTGCCCCGCCGTCGCACCGAACGCGGCGGATCGGTGAACCTGACGTCGATCCGCAAGGAGTACACCCACACCACCGAGCAGTTCACCGAGGCGCAGATCGTCCAGTACGCCAAGACGATCCTCAAGCCGCGCAAGCTGCGCGGCCGCATCATCGAGGAGATCACGCCGCTGCGCCGGACACTGCGTCAGAAGGTGCAGACCATCCTGGAGGTGCCGGCCGACAACACCGGCGACGCGCTGCTGTTCCCGCTGCTGATGCCGGTCAAGGGCGAGCTTCAGGACGACCTGTCGATCTCGGTCGACGGCGAGACGGCGGCGACCCTGACCCATCGCGAGTACCTGTTGCTGACCAGCGTGGTGTTGGACGCGCTGCTGGTGCCGGCGGTCGGCGCGCTCACCCATGGCGAGACCGCTGAACTCGAGAAACTCGTTGACACGGCGGTGAAACTGGTCGCCCGCCGCAGCCGGCCGACCACCCGCGCGCACGTCAAGAAGATCAAGAAGTGCGCCCGCCGGCTCAAGCGCCTGGCCCCGACCTGCGGCGACTCCTTCCGCATCGCGGCGATCCTGCTGCGGAAACTGGCCACGCACTACGCGATCGTGGTGATCGTGCCGACCTCGACGACCAAGACCAACCGCTGCGTGGTCACGTACGAGAGGTTCTTCATCCCGAAGCTCCGGCTGGCCGGCCTGCGCCATCCGCTGCGCTTCGCCCACGACCGCATCGGGCTGCTGTTCGGCGCCCGGCCGGTGCATCTGAGCCTGGCCATCGACAACGCGGCGTCGGCCAACAGCTATCACCTGTTCGTCATGGGTCCGGAGGGCATGTACGTCGGCTGGCAGAACATCGACGATCCGGACGGCATCTTCACGTCGACCACCAAGAGCGAGGACCTGTCGCAGCCGTACGGCCGGCTGCAACGCCGGCGCGGGCAGCGTTATCTGCACCTGTACATGCGGTCGATTCCCGAGCGGCTGGCCGGCAAGCTGCACCTGGACGTCCGGTTCTACGAGGTCCCGCCCGGCTCGCTGGCCGGCGCGACACTGGCCGCCGCGGCGAGCTTCGTGCTGATCTACGTCGTCGCCCTGGTGCTGCCCTACACGGTGGACGGGCAGGGACTCCATCCGCTGGGCAGCGACTTTCCCGCCCTGGTGCTGGCTTTCCCGGCGCTGGCCGGCGCGCTGGTCGGCTTCGAGAGCCGGTCGACGGGGCTGCTCGGCGGCTCGCTGTCGTCCAAGACCTCGGCCTTCCTGACCGTGCTCGTCTCACTCGGGGCGAGCGGGCTCTACATGGCCCAGCAGACCACGGCGATGCGCGCGGCCACCAGCTACGAGTTGCCGTGGCTGCGCGACGTCATCGGCGTGCACGGGCTGCTGTGGCAGGTGCTGGTAACGCTCGGGCTGGTCAACACGCTGTACGCCTCGTACACCTGGTTGTGCCGGACGGCCACGTTCCGCTGGCTGGCCGAGCGGCCGGGCGACGACAAGCTCACCGGTTCCAGCGAGCTGTAGGTGGTGGACATGGACAGCGGCATGGCCCGCATCCGGGATCGTCTGGTGTCGGCCGCCAACGGGCCGGCCAAGAAGAGCCGTGGCACCTCCGGCTGGTACGTGCGGACCGGCGAGGGCAGCGCCATCGCCGCCGGCAGCGAGGAGCTCCAGGAGGTCAACGTGGACGCGGTCTTCGGTCCGGAGTTCTCCGCCGCGCTCAAGGCCGTGGCCAAGGTCGGTCCCGGCGAGTCCGGCCGGCTGACCGAGGTGCAGCAGGAGTACGCGGAGCAGCTGGCCGAGGTTGACAGCTCGGCGCCGGACTGGATCATCTGACCATGTGACCAATGAGGAGTTCGCCGGCGCCAGCGGGACTATCCACTATGGACACTGGGAGCCGGCGGAGCCGTCCGCGCTGGTGGTGTTCCTGCACGGGCTCGGCGAGCACATCGGCTCGTACCGGCCGATGTTCGACACGCTGACCGCCGCGGGCATCGCCGTCTGGGCGCTGGATCACGCCGGGCATGGCCGCAGCGAGGGCGAGCGGGTGCTGGTCGAGCGGGTGGACAACCTCCTCGACGACGCCGGGCACCTGGTGACGCTGGCCCGCGCCGCGCACCCCGATCTGCCGTTGGTGCTGGTCGGGCACTCCCTCGGCGCTTCGGTCGCCACGCTGCTGGCCGCCGAGCGTGACGTCAAACCGGTCAAGCTGGTACTGGCCGGGTCCTCGGTCGTCATGGCGGACGCGCCCGGCGGCCTGGTCGAGCTGTTGGCGTCCGGCATCGACCCGATGGACCTGCGCAAGGATCCCGGCGAGCTGACCCGCAACACCGAGTACGCCCAGCAGATCCGCGAGGACCCGCTGACCTGGCAGGGCGGCCTGCGCCCGCAGACCCTGATGGCCCTGGCCGAGGCCGCGCCCCGACTCACCGCGGCCCTGCCCCGGCTCACCCTGCCCGTGCTGCTCCTGCACGGCGAGGACGACGACCTCGCCCCGGTCGCCGGCGCGCGCGAGGCCGCCCGCCGGCTGCCCGACGCCCGCCTGGTGACGTTCGCGTTGGACCGGCACAACATCCTCAACGAGCTCGACCGCGACGAGGTCCACCGCGTGCTGGTGGCGTTCGTCCGAGCCTGATTTTCGAGTCCGGTAACATTGCGTTCACCCGGTTTGTCCCACCTGCTGGACGTTCTGTCGCGGCGGCCGCACACGCCCCTACTGTGCTGCTGCCCGAGCGTCCACGATCGGAGGCAGACCATGCGGATCAGTGTCGACTGGGCGGCGGTGATCGTCGCGGCCGTGTTCGTGGTGCTGGCCGCGACGGGCCTGCTCCCGACGATCGCGTTCCTGGTCAAATGACCGCCGCGACCGGAAGCCGGCTCAACGCCGGCACAATCGTGCGCTACGTGCCCGGGCTGCTGTTGCTCGCGGCCGTCGACATCGCCGGCACCTTCGCGCAGAACGGATTGCGCAGCCTGGGCAAGGCCACCGGCACCGCCCTGCCCGACATCGAATACGTGTTGTGGGCCATCGTGATCGGCCTGCTCATCCGCAACGTGATCGGGCTGCCGGCGCTGTTCCGGCCGGGCGTGGCCGGCTACGAGTTCTGGCTCAAGACCGGCATCGTGCTGCTCGGCGCCCGGTTCGTGCTCGGCGACCTGGCCAAGCTCGGCGGCTTCAGCCTGGGCATCATCCTGATCGACATGGCCGTGGCCACGGTGGTGATCCTGGCGGTGGGCAAGGCTTTCGGGCTCGGCCCCAAGCTGTCCACGCTGCTGGCCATCGGCACGTCCATCTGCGGCGTTTCGGCCATCATCGCCGGCCGCGGCGCGATCGACGCCGACGACGAGGACTCCGGCTACGCCATCGCGGCCATCCTGGGGCTGGGCGCGGTGGCGCTGTTCAGCTTCCCGGCCATCGGCCATCTGCTGCACCTGTCCGACACCCAGTTCGGGCTGTGGGCCGGACTCGCCGTGGACAACACGGCCGAGACCACGGCGACCGGCGCCGCGTATTCGGCCCAGGCGCAACAGATTGCCGTTGCCGTCAAGAACACCCGCAACGCCCTGATCGGGCTGGTCATGCTGGGCTACGCGGCGTACTGGTCGACCCGCGGCGGCCGCGCGGTGGCGACCGGGTTCCGCGAGCGCGCCGGCTTCGTCTGGCGCACCTTCCCGAAGTTCGTGCTCGGCTTCATCGCGGTCTCCGCGCTGGCCACCGCCGGCCTGTTCACCAAGGCCGAGGTGACCAGCCTGGGCAACCTGTCGAAGTGGGCCTTCCTGCTCTGCTTCGCCGGCGTCGGCCTGAACTTCGACCTGCGCGAGCTGGCCCGCAGCGGCTGGCGGCCGCTGATCGTGGCCGCGCTGGGGCTGGTCGTGGTGGCCGGCTGCTCGCTCGGGCTGGTGCTGTTGACGTCCGGGCTGCTCAGCTGACCTTGCGGGCCTTCCAGATCTCCTCGACCGGCCACTGCTTGGACCAGCCGGCCGGCGCGTAGTTGAAGTAGGAGTCGGTCGCGTCCTCGGGGGCGTAGAGCTCGATCAGGTCCTCGACCTCGAACCCGTTGGCGTGCAACAGCCGGATCATGTCGCCGTGGCTGATATGGAACTCGACACCGCCGTCCTCCCAGGCGAAGCGGTGCATGCCCTGCTGCGGCCGCAGCATGCGGTCGGTCGGCTTCTCGTTCTCGTCCTCGGGCGCGCACAGCATCGACAGGACACTGTTGCCCAGGAAGGCAAGTCGGCCGCCGGGCCGCAAAAGCCGGGCCGCCTCGGGGATCCACCTGTACGGGTCGCACCAGATCGCCGCGCCGTACTCGCTGACCGCGAGGTCGAAGGACTCGTCCGGGTACGGCACTTCCTCGGCATTGCCGTGCAGCAAGGGGAATTCGATGCCGTGCTCCTGCTGGAGCCGCCGCGCGGTGGCCAGCTGCCCCTCGGAGTTGTCGATACCCACCGGCCGCGCGCCGCGACGGGCCAGCCACGAGCTGACGTAGCCGGTGCCGCAGCCGAGCTCGATCACGTCGAGGCCGTTGACATCGTCCGGCACCAGCGGGGCCTGCGCCTGCGGGATCTGGAAGATGCCCCAGGTCAGCTCGTTCCCCCGCCACGCCCGCTCGCCGGCGCCGACCCACCGGTCGGCCATGCCGTCCCAGTACTCGCGGTTGTGCTGGACGTGCTCCGGCAGCTGCTCGGTGGTCATGACTGCCATGACAGCGCGCCCGCGCGGAGGCGGTCAAACGAATTTGACCGCCGCCGCCCGAAAGGGTCGCTCAGTTGGGCACGGTGTCGGTGAAGTGCGTGCCGGCGGCGTAGTAGCCGGCCACCGCGCTGTCGACCTGAGCCGGACTCAGCGCGCCGGCGTTGAAGTACACCCAGTTGACCTTCTGGTCCCAGGTGCGCTGCCCGGTGAACGGCAGGTCGATGAACCACAGGTTGAAGTCGATGGTCATCTTGTCCCGCGGGTAGTACTTCCCGTTGCTGCTGAAGTAGACCCGACCGTCCACATAGTACGTTACGGTGCCGTTCGCGACGGTCGTCACGAGCGTGTGCCAGCCCTGAAGGCTGGAGATCTCGTTGTGCGTCACGCGATCCATGGCGTCGGCGCTGTACCACGTCGTGGTGTACAGGGTCGGACCCGGTGCGCCCCAACCACCGTTGGGCAGGTACTCGTTGTCCAGCTCGCTGTAGAGCGGCTCGTCCGGGGTGATCGTGTAGAAGGTCTCGTTGATGTGGTCGCCGTCCGGGCCGCTGGTCGGCGCGTCGGTGAAGAACACCCTGGCCGCGTAGGTCCCCTCCTTGAACTTGCGCTGCACGGTGTCGATCTCGGCCTGGGTGGTGTCGGCGGCGGTGCCGTCGGTCCTGGCCTCGAGCTGCATCGCCTTGCCTCCGACGGCGGCGGGGTCGGAGGGAAAGCTGATGGCACTGGCGGTCCAGGTGCCGGCGATGCCCGGGCCACCGCCGCCGGTCCGCACGCTCCAGCCGTGCGCGGCCAGCGCCGGGTCGGCCGGTCCGCTGTAGTGGAAGTCGTCGAACAGGGCCGCCCCGGACGGCTGGACAACAGTTGTTGTCGTGGTGGTCGGGGCGTCGCCGCCCGGGGCGGTGCCGAAGGCCAACGCGCCGTTGACGTACGCGGCGACATTGGTGTTGACGGCGTAGTTCGTGTCGGCGCCGTTGAACGAGTAGTCGTTGGCCTGGTTGACGTTCTGCCAGTCGGCCCGGTAGAGCCGCAGCTGGATGTCGCCGCTGTCGGCGCCGGCGGCGACCGAGCCGCCGGTGAAGCTGATCTGGAGGTAGTGGTCGGCGGTGGCGGTCGGCGTGGCCGGCGTGCCGACCGTGCCGGTGATGCTGCCGCAGCCGACGACCGCCCAGGCGCAGGCGAACACGTACGAGCCGCTGGTGTCGGCGGTGAAGTAGTAGCGCAGGGTGACCTGGTTCAGCGACAACGCCGTGCCGCCGGTGTTGACGATCTTGAACCAGGGTTCGGCCTCGCCGGCGGTGGCCGGCGTCGAGGTCTTGTACTGCACGCTGAGCGCGGGCGTCGCGCCCAGCGCCGGTTGGATGGCGTAGAGGCTGGCCGCCGCGCACACCGCCGCCGTGGCGGCGATCAGCGCTCGGCGGCGTCCCCGGGGCCGGGCAGGGATCGGGTCCATCGGGTTCTCCTCGGTCGAACGACGCGTGGCGGCCTCGTCGACACCGACCTGACCATTGGTAAGTCGGATGGCGCCTACCGTGGCCCCAGCTGGGCCCCCTGTCAAGGGTCTTGACATGACCAATGGTCAGCCGTCAGCCTCGTCGGCCATGGGGTCGACCGCGATCATTCCCCGCCCGTCGCTGACCGAGCCGCGACCGGGCTCGTTCCTGCTGCGGCCCGACCTGCGGGTCAACTGCGGGCCCGGGGCCGAGCGGGCCGGCGAGCTGCTGGCCGGCTATCTCGGCCTGCGCGGCGGGGCCGGCCACGCCCCGACGATCTGGCTCGAGCTGACCAGCCGCGGGCCCGAGGGCTACCAGCTGGATATCCGACCTCGGCAGGTGATGCTGACCGCGACCACCGAGGCCGGCCTGCTGCACGGCGTACAGACGCTGCGAATCCTTGCGTTGCAAGGGAATCTGCCGTGCCAGCGGATCAGGGACGTGCCGCGGCTGCCGTGGCGGGGCGTGTTGCTGGACGTGGCCCGACACCATATGCCGCTGGAGTTCCTGCACCAGTTCGTCGACATCCTGGCCCTGCACAAGCTGAATGTGCTGCACCTGCACCTGACCGACGACCAGGGCTGGCGGATGGAGATCGCCGGCTGGCCGCGGCTGGTCGACGTCGGCGCGTGGCGGCCGGAGAGCCAGGGCGACGGCATACCCCATGGGGGTTACTACACCCAGGCCGAGCTGCGGGAACTGGTACGTTGCGCGGCCGCTCGCGGCGTCATGATCGTGCCGGAGATCGAGATGCCCGGGCACGTGCGGGCCGCGCTGGCGGCGTATCCGGAGCTGGGCAATTTCCCCTCGCGGCCGCAGCCCGTCTGGACGAATTGGGGCATCAGCGAGGACATCCTCGGTGTGCACGACACCGCGTTGGCCTTTTGCCGCGAGGTGCTGCGGCAGGTCGCCGATGTGTTCCCCGCCCCGTACGTGCACATCGGCGGCGACGAGTGCCCGACGACCCAGTGGGCCACCGCCCCGTCCGCGCTGGCCCGGGCCTCGGAACTCGGGTTCGACGATCCCGGCCGGCTGCACGGCTGGTTCCTCGGGCAGATGCGGGACACGCTCCGTGAACTCGGCCGGACCGCCGTCTGCTGGGCCGAAACCCACCCCGGCGGCATGCCCTCCGGCCTGGTCGCCACCGCCTGGCGGGACGCCGCCCACGGCGCCGCCGCCGTCCGCGACGGACATCAGGTGATCATGGCCCCGCACCGGTCGACGTACCTCGACTACGCCCCGTCGGCACCGTCCGGCCCGTCCGGCTTCGTCACCACCTTGGCCGACGTCTACCGCTTCGATCCGCTGGCCGGGCTCCCCGCCGCCGTCGGCTCCGCTCCCGGTGTGCTCGGCACGCAGGCCCAGCTGTGGACCGAATACGCCCCCACCCCCGACCACGTGCGGCGCTTGGCCTTCCCGCGCCTCTGCGCTTTCGCCGACGCCGCCTGGCGGCGTACCGCCCCCGACTACGATGACTTCCGGCGTCGGCTGGCCGTGCACCTGGACCTGCTCGGCTCCTTGAACGCCCTGCCCACAACCTATGCCGAGGCTCCGTGACCACTGCCTCTTCACCCAAGCGTGACGTCGTCCGACAGCACATCCTCGGGTTGATCGAGAACACCCGCCCCGGCACCGGCTTGGCGTCCGAGCGTGAGCTCGCCCAGCAGCTCGGCGTCTCCCGGCCGACCGTGCGGGCCGCCCTCGACTCCCTCACCCGGGACGGTTTCCTCGTGCGGCAGCGGGGTCGCGGCACGTTCACCAGTCCCCACAAGATCACCCAGGAGCTCGCCGGCGGCATGGCTTCGCCGCCCGCCGAGGGCTCTTGGACCAGCTCCGTCATCTCCTTCGCCGTCTCCCCCGCCCTCCCCCGCTCGCCGCCCGCCTCGAGCTCTCCCCCGGCGACCCTGTCCTTCGCGTCACCCGCGTCCGCCTCGTCGACGACGAGCCCATCGCCATCGAGCGCCTCGACCTGCCCTCTTCCGTCGTCCCCGGCCTTGCTGCCGCCGACATGGAATCCGGCAACTTCTACCAGCTCCTTCGCACCCGCTTCGGCGTCTCCGTGGCGTCCGCCGTGCAGAGCATCGAGCCGTCGTTCACCAACCCCGAGCAGGCCGACCTCCTCGACGTCCCCGTCTATTCCCCGCTGCTGGCCATCGAGCGCACCACCCGCGACACCACCGACCGGATTGTCGAGCTCACCCGGTCCGTGTACCGCGGCGACCGCTACCGCATCACCTCGACCTTGCGGTTCGACGACACCTCGGGCTGACCAGGCTTCCGCGGTGACTGTGAACGAAGCCTGCTGGCTCGACACCGGCAGCGAGAGCCTCATGCTGCACATGGCCTGCCGACGCCATCACGGAGCTCGAGGTCGTGGGCCTGGACACGGTCCGCCGGCCCTAGTTCCGCTTCACGAACTCCAACAGCGGCTTCATCACGGACACGTCCACGCCGGTGCTGCGCAAGGCCATGATGATCTGCGCGGCGCGACGGTATTCCTGCTCGTCGGCCATGCGGTAGCCGCCGGGCTGGAACTGGACGACGGGAATGGTGGTGGGCCGGACCCGCACGTTGGTCTCGTCACGCCAAGCCCGGCACTCGGCCTGCTGCCCCTTGGCGTCAACCCCGGTGACCCAGACGAAACGGACACGCCGGGAATCCTGGTCGTCCTCGACCCACAGGGTGTTGGGCGAGATCGACACGACCGGGGCGGCCGGCGGCGGAGGCGGGGCGGCCCGGCGGCCCAATCGCGAAGGCTGCGCCAGCGGCTGGGAGACGGGCTGGCCGACGGCCGCCCCGACCAGCACGAGGTCGAGGTCGGCGGCGGCCCGCAGCAGGGTGCTGTAGTCGACCTGCCCGTTGACCGCCTGGATCTGGGCCACGAGGGTACGGGCCAGGTCACCGGCCGGATGCGGCCCGAGGCCCCGGTCCAGCACCTCGACCTCGGCGGCCGCGTTGTCCAGGGCGTCGGCCAGCCGGCGGAACTCCTCGGCCGCCCGGCGGACGGGCGCCTGCACGGCCCGGCGGAACGGCCCGGTCGTGTTGTCGATGGTCATGGCCCCCAGGTTAGGCAAGGATCGGCAGGGTCGGAGAATCGAGGAGGCAATGATGTCCCTGTTGACCGACCTGGTGTCCGCGCTCGCCAGTGGCGGCGTGCGAATCGTGGACCTGACCGCGCCGCTGTCGGCCAGCACACCGGTGCTCCAGCTGCCGGAGCCGTTCGCCAACACGATCAGCTTCCGGCTGGAGGAGATCAGCCGCTACGACGACCGGGGCCCGGCCTGGCACTGGAACGACATCCACACCGGCGAGCACGTCGGCACGCACGTGGACGCGCCGATCCACTGGCTGACCGGCAAGGACGGCATCGGCGTCGACGAGATCCCGCTGCGCAGCCTGGTCGCGCCGGCGGTGGTGCTGGACGCGACGGACAAGGCGGCGGACCCGGACTTCCTGCTGGGCATCGACGACGTGCGGGAGTGGGAGGGCCAGCACGGACCATTGCCGGACGGCGGCTGGCTGCTGTACCGGACCGGGTGGGACGCGCGGTCGGGTGACCAGGAAAGCTTTCTGAACGGCCAGCACAGCCCGGGCGTGTCGCCGGAATGCGCACGGTGGCTGGCCGAGGAGACGCCGATCGTCGGCTTCGGCGTGGAGACGGTCGGCACGGACGCCGGGCGCGCGGCCGAGCTGGAGCCGATGTTCCCGTGCCACAACCTGCTGCTGGGCGCCGGCAAGTTCGGGCTGACGCAGCTGCGCAACCTTGCCGAGCTGCCGCCGACCGGGGCCGTGCTGGTGGTGTCGCCGCTGCCGATCGTCGGCGGCACGGGCAGCCCGGCCCGCGTGTACGCCTTCGTGGAGCAATCGTGATCGTGGCCGAAGCCGTCGGGAAGGCGCTGGCTCAGGCGGGCGTCGGCCCGGTGTTCGGGGTGGTCGGCAGCGGGAACTTCCACGTGACCAATGCCTTGCGGGACAACGGAGTCCCGTACTACGCCACCCGGCACGAAGGCGCGGCGGCGACAGCGGCCGATGCCTGCGCGCGGATGAGCGGCCGGGTGACGCTCGTGTCGACGCATCAGGGCTGCGGGCTGACCAATGCCATGACCGGCATCGGCGAGGCGGCGAAGAGCCGCACGCCGATGATCGTGCTCGCCGCCGAGTCGCCGGATTCCGATCCCCTCAACAACTTCCGGATCGATCAGGACGCGCTGGCCCGCTCGGTCGGGGCGGTGCCGATGCGCATCACCGACCCGACAACAGCTGTTGTCGACGCCGTTCGCGCGGTGCAGACAGCCTGGTTCGAGCGGCGCACGGTCGTGCTCAACCTGCCGGTGGACGTGCAGGCGATGACCGGCGCCGAGGTGAAATCCGTTGCACTGCCGGCGTTTCCACGTCCGGCCGAGCCTGATGTCACGGAGTTGGCCGCCTTGATCGCCGACGCCGAGCGGCCGGTGTTCATCGCCGGCCGTGGTGGCCGCGGGGCCGCCGCGGAGATCCGCGCCCTGGCCGACACCTGCGGCGCACTGCTGGCGACCTCGGCTGTCGCGCACGGCCTGTTCCACGAAGACCCTTGGGCCCTGGGCATTTCCGGCGGTTTCTCGTCGCCGCTCACCGCCGAGCTGATCCGGGACGCCGATCTGCTCGTCGGCTGGGGTTGCGCGCTGAACCGGTGGACCACCCGGCACGGCAAGCTGATCGGCCCGTCGACCCGACTGGCCCAGGTCGACCTGGATGCCGACGCCCTCGGCGCACACCGGCCGATCGACGTCGGCGTGGTCGGCGACTCCGCCGCCACCGCCCGTGCCGTTGTGGCGCAGCTGAACCAGAAGGCCGGCTACCGCTCGCCTGAGATCCGGGCCCGCATTGCCGCCCGGGCCCGGTGGTCGGCGGCCGACTTCACTGACGCCTCGACCGCCGAGCTCATCGATCCCCGCACGCTTTCCCTTGAGCTGGACCGGATTCTGCCGGCCGAGCGGATCGTGTCCGTCGACTCCGGCAACTTCATGGGCTATCCCAGCGCCTACCTGGCCGTGCCCGACGAGTTCGGGTTCTGCTTCACGCAGGCGTTCCAGTCCATCGGCCTCGGTCTGGCCACCGCCATCGGCGCGGCGATCGCCCGCCCCGACCGGCTGCCCGTCGCCGCGCTCGGCGACGGCGGCTTCCACATGGCCGCCGGCGAGCTGGAAACCGTTGCGCGCCTTGACCTTCCCCTGGTGGTCATCGTCTACAACGACGCCGCCTACGGGGCCGAGGTGCACCACTTCGCCGGCGACCACAGCACCGTCCGCTTCCCGCCCACCGACATCGCCGCCATCGGCCGCGGTTTCGGCTGCACCGGCCTCACCGTGCGCACCCTCGACGACCTCAAGCCCGTCCACGACTGGCTCGCCGGCCCCCGCGAGACGCCGCTGGTGATTGACGCCAAGATCATCGAGGACGGCGGCTCATGGTGGCTGGCCGAGGCCTTCCACGGTCATTGAGGCTGGTGGGCCTTGCCGCGGATCGCCAGGGCGGCGGCCGCGAGCACGGCGACGACGACCGCGGCGGCGATGGTCGCGGTCGACACGCTGACCAGCCGTGCCGTCGTACCCGCGGCGATGGGCGCGACGGCCAGGCCGGTGGTGTAGGCCAGGTTGTAGAGGGCGTACGCGGCACCGTACGCCGGTGGGCTGGTGTGCTCGGCCAGCACGCCGATCAGGACCAGCGTGGGCGCGAGGATGAGCTGGGCGCCGAAGTCGACAACGAGCACGCCGGCAATGCTGATCAGCGTGGATCCCATACCGGCCAACAGGAATCCAACCGCGGCGACAACCGCGCCGATGGCCGCCGTCGGGGCGGGGCGCAGCTTGTCGGCCCACAGGCCGGCCAGCGGCGCGCCGAGCGCGCCGACCACCGCGCCGCCGCTGAACACCAGGCCGATGAACGTCGAGTCGAGGCCGAGCGTGCCGAGATGCAACGGCAGGATCGGCTCCAGAAAAGCGATACTGCCCGCACCGACGGCCGTCAGCAGCACAAGCAGCGGCACATTGGGTCCACTAAGGACTGTCCTTAGTGGAGTACGGTTTTCCGGCACCTCGATCGGCTTGATCAGGATCATCCGTGCAACGGCGTCGCCGGCGGCCAGCACGGCCACGACCAGAAACGGCGCCGCGGTACCGAAAGCGTCGGCCAACGCACCGCTGACGCCCGGGCCGAGCAGCACCCCGACCCCGACGGCCGACAGCGCCAGACCCATCACCCGCCCGCGCCGACTGACGTCATGCGTGGCCGCGATCAGGGCCAGACCGGCGATCCACGACATGGCCGCCGCGATTCCCTGCGCCACCCGGGCAATGAGCAGCACGGCCAGACTTCCGCCGGCCAGGCCGGCGAACAACGCGGTCGTGACGGCGAGCCCGACCAACCCGGCCAGCATCGCCGGCCGCGGTCCCGCCCGGTCGACCCAGATGCCCACGAAAGGCGTCGCCACCAGCAGCGCCACCGCGTAGGCCGCGAACAGCAGCCCCGAGATCAGCGCCGAGCCGTTGACCGCCGGCAATCGCGGCAGGATCGGCACGATCGACCCGTACAGGAACATGTCGACGCCCAGCGCGATCGAGGTGACCGCCACGGCCGCGCCCGGTTTTGTCGTGTTCACAGCATCCCCCCGAGCAGTGATTCGATGCCGGCCGGATCGGCCGCCGGCAGCAGACCGGGGTCGGCCGCCGCCAGCATCGCCGTGCCGCACAGCCAGGCCAGCAGCGATGCCGCCGCGGCCGGCGACACCACCCGGGCCAGCCGCTGCTGCCAGTCGTACAGGCCTTCGATCTTGGCGGTGTCGTCCATGCCGTCGGGCATCGGATTGCTGCCGTTCATGGTGATCGCCAGCAGCGCCCGGAACCGCTCGTTCTCCCGCAGGTCACGCAGCCAGGCCAGCAGAAACGCGGTCAGGCGGGCCCGCGCCGGGCCCTCGCCGTCCAGCTCGGCCCACACCGACACGGTCAGCGCGTCCCACGACTCCGCCAGAATCGCGCCGTACAGCGCCATCTTGTCCTCGAAGTGGTGGTACACCGCCCCTCTCGTCACGTTCGCGCGGGCCGCGATGTCCACCAGCCGCGCGTTCGCCACCCCCGTCTCCGCGAACACCAGCAAGGCCGCATCCATCAGGGCCGCCCGCGTCCGGGCCGACTCCTCCGCCGTTCGCCGCATGGGCTATTCATACATGCATGTACGTATCTAAGGCAAGCTCAGGCCACCCAGCGCCCGGTGACGAAGTACGCCGTGAACAGGCCGAAGAAGGCGAGGCTCAACACCAGCAGCAGCTGCCGCGGCCGGTTCCGGCCCGCCAGCAGCCCATAGGCGACGGCGACCGGGAACGCGCCGGCCAGATGCCGGGTGATCGACAGCAGCGGCTCGCCCTCCGGCGAGGCCACGGTGATGGTCATCAGGAAGACCGCGGTCGTGAACAGCGAGTACTCCACCGGCATCCGCCGCCAGGTCAGCGCGACCGCGATCAGCGGGACGGCGATCCACACCAGCTCCCACAGCGAGTCGGTGGGATTGCTGCCCGCGATGGTGGTGCTGTGGATCACGACGTCCACTGCCCGCACGATCGGCTGCCACGGCCACTGCGTCGTGCGATGCCAGTAGTCGGTCTGCCACCGGACGAAGGCCAGCGGCTCGCCCCACTTCACCCACAGGTAGGCCATGTAGAGCCCCACCCCGGCGGGGACGAGGGCGGCGGCGCCGACGATCTTCAGCTTGGCGCCGAGGTCACGGGGCGTGAACAGGCCTCGGAAACCGTAGATGCGGACGAGGGCGACGGCGAAGACGATCACGAGCAGCACGGCGTTGGGACGGGTCAGCGCGGCCAGCAGCCCGCACAACCCGGCCAGCCACCAGCGTTCCCGGCGCGCGAACAGGAAGACCAGCAACGCCAGCGGGAGGAAGAGCACCTCGCCGTACCCACTGGCATAGAAGATCGCGAAGGGTGAGAAGGCGAAGAAGAACAGCGTCCACCGGGCCACCCGGTCGTCGAACTGCTCGCTGATCAGCTTGTAGAGCAGCCAGTAGGTCACCAGCGTCAGCACCGCGGCCAGCGCGAGGCCGACGTAGAAGGCATGCCAATAGGTGCGGCCGAACGGGGTGGACAGCCAGCCGAGCAGCTTGGGCCACAGCGGAAAGAACGCCACCGCCTCGGGATACTCCCCGTTGAAGCGGCTGCCGTCGGCCGCCCACCGCGCGGGAAGGTGCGGATCCCAATAGCCGTGCGCGGCGATCTGCAGGTAGTAGCCGACATCGAAGTGCCGCCAGGTCTTCACGCAGTCCACCGGCTGGGAAAGGCATTGAAAGCCGCCGGGACCGCCCTTGCTGGTGGCGACGAAAGTGATGAACACCAGCATCACGCGGCTGAGCAGAAACGCCCACAGCGCCTCGCGCCAGGCCGTGCTCAGGCGGTGCCACCAGCTCAGCGGCGCTGTTCGCCGGGGTCGAACGGGTTCGAGAAGGTCGGGCGACGCGCTCGGCGGCGACTCGACGCGCGTGGCGGTCATCGTGGAACTCCGGAGTCAGCCGGCTTCGATCTTCGTGACGCACCGAGACGTGACAACTCATCCCCCCGTGAAGAAACCACCACACCGGCGCAATTCGTACATCGGCGCCAGGCGCGATGGTACACATTCCCGCCCGTCGGACTGCTCGGCCCGCTCAACTCCAACGAGTGATCACCCGCGGCCGCGAGGCGCTACTCCCGCTCGACGCGCCGCAGGCCGGCCTCCGGTGTCCACCACTCGACGACCAGCAGCGTCGCCGCCTCGTTCAGCCGGGTGTGCACGACCTCGCCGATGTCGGCCCGGAACTTGTCGCCGTCCGGCCCCTCGGTGACCGGCCCGGCCGGCTCGGCCCGCCCGGCGATCTTGACCTCGCCGGGCCACGCCGCCTCCTCGCCGTCGACCGGGTCGACGGTGGCGCCGTGCAGCGCGAACCGGGGGTCGCGGCGCAGGTCGGCGCCCTTGCGCGCACCGGCCATGGAGCCGAACACCAGCTCGCCGTCCTCGAAGACGACCTCGATGCCGGAGATCCGCGGCGAGCCGTCGGCCCGCAGGGTGGCGATGGTCTTGTGCCGATGCGCGTCGAGCAGCGCCCGCACGCGCCGGGCGAACTCGGGCGCGGCCTGTTCGACGTCCCGCCAAGCGGTCATAGGCCCCAGGATCGCGTGCGCAGCGGCGCATCGCCAGTGCTGTCGGCCAGCAGGAACGCCAGCGCGCCGGTCAACGCCGTCACGCCGACGACCACGGCGGCCGCTGCCCCGACGCCCATCAGCGCATCACTGGCCGCACCCACCGCCGCCAGCACGAAGCCCGCGCCCATCACGACCAGGCACCACAGTGTCTTCCGCCCCGGCGGCCGGGTCCGCGCCGGCTCCAGGAACAGCCCGCCGAGCTGCCGGAACACGGCGTCACCGGCCAGCGACCGGTCGAGCCGGGCCAGGCACCGCCGCTGCCGGGCGGACAACGCCTTGGTCTCGTCCATCACGCCTCCCACCAACACCTTCACCCTGTGTGGCGCCCCGGTCACAGCGCCGGCGTCGAACGGACGGCAGCTCCGACCCTTCCGGTCAGTCCTCCAGCGGCAGCACGTCGATGATCAGCGCCGCCGGCACCAGCTCGACGGTGCCATCGGTCCGTCGCACCGGGATCCATCGCTCGCTGGTGCCCGGATCCAGCACGGGGACGTCGCTGGTGGTGCCGGTCCGGACGGTGCCGACCGGGTAGCGGCTGGGGTCGAAGTAGGCCACCACGGCCCCGGCCGGCGGGTGGTGCAGGTCCTCGTCCATGGCCTCGGGTACCCGGTCGCCGCCGGACAATTCCGCCGGGGAGGACATCGGCGTCCACTAACGGCCGGCGGTTGTCCGTTCGGGAACGTTCGTCCGTGAAACAAGTCGCACATTCGCGGATGGAGACAACCTTTTCCGCGACTCGTACGTATCAAGCTGACATGAGCACGCTTTCGCGCCGGCCGGCGCCCGTGCGCCTGGGGGCCATCGCGGCCGCGGCGGTACTCGGTGCCGGTGTCGCCTGCGCGTACACCGTGACGGAACGATCACCGACAGTGCCGCGTAACGCCGTGCTCACCAGCGGTAGTGCCGCCCAACGGCCGCGGGTGGTCACGGTGCCCAGCACCACGACGACCACCACGAAGCCGGGCCCCTCGGCCGTGCTGCCATTTAACGCCAAACTCACGTCGCAGGACATTCCCACTCCTGGCGGCGGGTTACGCAGCGGCGCGTGCAGCGGTTCACTCATTGCCCCGGAATGGGTGGTCACGGCCGGGCATTGCTTTCACGATGTGAATGACACGCGCATCGGCGGTACACCCCAATACCATATGACAGTGGTATTGGGAAAGCTCAAGGACAGCGATCCGGGTGGCGAGTCGGCACAGGTCGTGGACGTTCGACAGTCCCCGGTCAACGACCTGGCCGTGGTCAAGCTGGACCGGCCGATCACCGACATAACGCCTTTGGCGTTAGCCAACAAGCCGCCGACGGTCGGCCTGCCGCTCCAGTTCGCCGGCTGGGGTTCGACCTCGCCGACCGTGGTCGCCCCGTCCGATCACCTCAAGCGCGGGCAGTTCCGGGTGGCGGTGCTGCACAACACCGTGCTCGACGCCGAGCCCACCGTGGCCCGCACCGTCGAGAACAGCCCCTGTCCGGACGACTCCGGCGGCCCGTTCTTCGTGTCCGCCGACAACGTGACCGGCACGCTGGTGGCCATCGTCGACAACGGGCCGGCCTGCCCGCAGCCCGGCCTCGAGGTCGTGGCCCGGGTCGACGTCGTGTTCAGCTGGATCCACCAGCAGATCGACCCGCCGCGGTGAGCCCGGTCGTGGTCAACTCGGTCGCGGCCCAGCTGGCCAGCAGTCGCATGGCCTCCGCCGAGGACGAGCCGGGCTCGGCGGCGTAGACGTCAAGGACGAGGCCGGCGTCGCTGGTGAGCTGCATGACCTCGTAGGCCACCACCACCTCGCCGACAACGGGGTGGTGGAACCGTTTGGTCCCGGTGCTGTGCAGGCGGACGTCGTGCGCGGCCCAGAGGGTACGAAAATCCTCGCTGCGCGTGCTGAGCTCCCCGACCAGGTCGGACAGGCCCTTGTCGTGCGGGTCGCGGCCGGCCTCGGTGCGCAGGATGGCCACCGCGGTGTGGCAGAACTTGCCGTGGTCGGGCGTGAAGTCGGGGGCAGCCGGGTCCAGGAAGCCGAACCGGGCCAGGTTGGGCGGAGTGACCTCGCTCGACCGCGTGGGACTGTCGAACACCGGCGACCACAGGGCGCGGGCCAGCAGGTTCGTGGCGAGGATGTCGAGACGGCCGTTGCGCACGAACGCAGCAGTGGTGGTCATCGAATCGAGGATCTGCTGCACGACCGGCGTGACCCGATTCTGGCGGCGGCGCGACACGCCCGGCCGACCGTGGGGACGACCGGCCGCGTTGGCGGCCCGAGCGAGGTCGAACAGATGGACCCGCTCAGCTTCGTCGAGTTGCAGCGCGCCGGCGACGGCGTCGAGCACGCTGTCCGAGACGCCGGCGAGATTGCCCTTCTCCAGCCGGGTGTAGTAGTCGGCCGACACGCCGGCGAGCATCGCGACCTCCTCGCGGCGCAGGCCCGGCACGCGGCGGTTGCCGCCGTACACGGTCAGGCCGGCCCGCTCCGGCGTGATCTTCGCCCGGCGCGTGACCAGGAAGTCACGGACGTCGGTGCTCTTGGCGCTCATGGGAGTCAACGGTACGGCCGGCCGGCCCGCGGTGGGGGGTTCTGTCAGAACCCTGAACGACCCGACCTCCCGCGATGCCGCCGCCGAGTGTTCCATCGAGACGTAGCGATCCGACGATACGAGGAGCACTCACATCATGCGCGGAGCTGTCATCCACGGCCCCGGCGACGTCCGCTTCGAGGCGCGCCCCGACCCGGTGGTCCAGGCGCCGACCGACGCGATCATCCGGCTGTCCGCGGCCTGCGTGTGCGGGTCGGACCTGTGGGAGTACCGCGGCATCAACCCGATCACCGGGCCGACGCCGATGGGTCACGAGTACGTCGGCATCGTCGAGGAGGTCGGGGCCGAGGTCACCGGCATCACGCCGGGCCAGTTCGTGGTCGGCTCGTTCTTCGCCTCCGACAACACCTGCGAGATCTGCCGGGCCGGCTTCCACACCTCGTGCCGGCACCGTGAGTTCGTCGGCGGCACGCAGGCCGAGTTCCTGCGGGTGCCGCTGGCCGACGGCACGCTGGTGGCCACGCCGGAGGTGCCGTCCGACGACCTCGTGCCGAGCCTGCTCGCGGCCTCCGACGTGCTCGGCACCGGCTGGTTCGCCGCCGTCGCCGCCGGTGTGCAGCCCGGCGCCACGGTGGCCGTGGTCGGCGACGGGGCGGTCGGCCTGCTCAGCGTGCTGGCCGCCCGCGAGCTGGGCGCGGAGCGGATCATCGCGATGAGCCGGCACGAGTCCCGGCAGAAGCTGGCGTTGGAGTTCGGCGCCACCGACATCGTCACCGAACGCGGCGACGCCGGCGTGGCGGTGATCAAGGAGCTGACCGACGGACTGGGCGCGCACAGCGTGATCGAGGCCGTCGGCACGCAGGAGTCGATGATGCAGGCCATCCGGTCGGCCCGCCCGGGCGGCGCGGTCGGCTACGTCGGCGTCGCGCACGACGTCGCCCTGCCCGGTGAAGAGCTGTTCTACTCGCACGTCCAGCTGCTCGGCGGCCCCGCGCCGGTGCGGCGCTTCCTGCCCGACCTGGTCGACCGCATCTGGCGGGGCACGATCGACCCGGGCCGGGTCTTCGACCTCACGCTGCCGCTGGCCGACGTCGCCGAGGGCTACCGGGCCATGGACGAGCGCCGGGCCGTCAAAGCGTTGCTACGCCCGTGAAAGCACGGAGTCCCTGCGCAGTGCGCAGGGACTCCGTGGTGGGTCAGCCTTCCACGCGGTGCGAGGTCCAGAACGACGTGAGGTCGGTCGAGCCGGCCGCCGCCTGCGCCGCGGCCTTGAACTCGGCCACCGTGGACACGCCGTACCAGTGCGACTGGGCGTACGACTTGAGCAGGTTGGTCATCGCCGTGTCGCCGATCAGCCGCCGCAGGTCGTGCAGCGTGCACTTGCCGTAGTTGTAGACCACGGTGGAGTACCGGGACGAGTGCGCGTCCCAGTAGGCCATCGAGTTGGTCAGCTTCTCGGCGCTGGACGCCCAGGAGATCGAGCAGCCGGAGCCGGTCACGCCGCGGTAGAGGTCCGTTGCGTAGTCGGTGAAGCCCTCGTCCAGCCACGGCGAGTTGTACTCGTCGTCGCCGACGATGCCGTAGAACCACTGGTGCGCGATCTCGTGCGGCAGGGCCACGTTGGACACGAGGTCCATGACGAAGCCCGGGTATTCCATGCCGCCGAACCAGAAGTTGTTGTCGATGACGGCATCCAGCTCGCCGTACGGATAGTCGCCGAACCGTCCGGAGTGGACGTCGACCGCGTCGGCGGCCAGGTTGAGCATGGACGTGGCGCTGCTGCTGGAGATCCCGCTGACCGAGTAGACGTTGACCCGCACGCCCTTGCCCGAGGTCTTGCTGATCTTCGCGAAAGGCCCTGCGGCCCAGGCGAAGTCACGGACCTTGGCCGCCACCGCATGGGTGGTCGTGGTGCTGCCGCTGGTGGTCTCGGTCGAGGTGCCGGTGGCCGGCGTGAGCAGACTGGTCGGGTGCACCAGGGTCACGTCGAAGTCGCTGATCACCGTGTAGAACGACTCGCCGTTGTTGGTGTACGGGTCCAGGTGCCAGCCCGAGCCGTCGCGCACCGCCAGCACCGGCAGCGCGTTGCCGATCATGTTGAACCCGCCGTCGTTGCCGAACCGGTCGGCCCCGCTGGGCACCACGATGCTCAGGTCGAACGCGATGGTGGCCGACTGGTTCTGCGCCAACGGGGTCGGCAGCGTCACCTTCATCGCGGTGCAGCCGACGGTCAGCGCCGACGCGGTGCCGCCGGTCAGGTTGGTCACCGTGATCGGCGTCGACGGGCAGGAGCCGTGGTAGTTGTCCCACAGCCGCAGGTACACCTCGGGCAGCGCGGTGGCGGAGCCGTTGGTGAAGGTGACGCTCTGGTGCCCGGTCCAGGTGTCGCCGGCGCTGTTGGACGTCAGGTTGACCGTGTAGGCCGGGTTGATCGGCGTGCGGGTCGAGTCCGGCGGGGGCGGCGGGTTGCCGGTGCCGGTGGTCAGGGAGAAGTCGTCCAGCGCGAAGTTGGTGGCCAGGCTGGAGTCCTCGCGGCCGGTCAGGGTCAGCGTCACCGTCTGGCCGATGTACTTGGAGACGTCGACACTGCGCTGCACGTAGCCGGTGTTCTTGTCCAGGTTGGAGTAGCTGGCCACGGTGTCGGAGCCGATCTGCACCGCCAGCGTGTCGTACTTCGTGCTGGAGGTCGTCTCCTTGGTGTCGATGTGCGACCAGAAGGTCAGCGTGGCCGACGAGCAGCCGCTCGGCACCGTCACCGACTGGGACAGCGTGTCGGTGTGCGTGACGCCGGTGCCGTCCAGCCGGGCGAGGCGGGTGCCGCCGTGCGCCGGCTCGGCCGTCGTGCCGGCCACGATGGCGGCGGTGGAGCCGGTCCACGGCGCGGTCCCGGTCTCGAAGTCGGCGTTGCCGATCACCTGGTCACCGCAGGCCGCGGCCTGTGCGGGCGGGGTCACCGCCACTAGTCCGAATAGCCCGACCGCCAGCGAGAGGGCAGCAGGGATTGCCCGGCGTCTCATGGGGATTCCTTTCGTGGCCCCGCCCGTCGGGGCCATCGACAGGTTCCCGGTTGCCCGTACGGCCATCAACCCGCCATCAGTACTGTTTCTGCCCGATGGGGGACAAAAGGGTTTCCTTGCCGAACAGGCGCTTCACCACCGGCTGTCCCAGCAGCAGACCGACCAGCACCAAGGCGATTCCCGCCACCTGTTGCCCGGTCAGGCCGTCGCCGGCGACCAGCGTGCCGAGCAGCACGCCGGTGACCGGGTTGAGCAGCCCGATCAGGCCGACGGTGCCGGCCGGCAGGTGCTTGAGGCCGGCGAACCAGGCGGCGAAGGCGATGGCCGTCGCGACCACGGTGACGTACGCGAAACTCAGGGTCGCGTTGAGGCTGAGGGCGGGCGGGGCGCCTTCGAACAGCACGGCGAACGGGAGCAGGAGCAGACCGCCCCACGTGAGTTGCCACGACGTGGAGGCCAGCACGTCGACTTCGCCGGCCCAGCGCTTGGCCAGGATGTATCCCAGTGAGGACAACGCCATCGCGGCGATCGAGGCAAGCACGCCGACCAGGTCGACATGAGCCGCTGAGGTCGCCAGCATGAGGCAGGCGCCGCCGATGCCGATCACCGCGCCGATCAGGGCGGCCGATCCCGGGCGCTCGGCGTTGATCAGCCAGGCCAGCAGCATCAGCATCACCGGCGAGGTCGCCATGATCATCGAGGCCAGGCTGGTCGGCAGGGCCTGCGCGGCGAGGTAGACCAGGGTGAAGAAGACGCTGGTGTTCAACCCGCCCAGCACCAACGACTTCCACCACCAGCTGCCTTTCGGGCGTTGACGGGCCACCGCGAGCAGCAGCAGTCCGGCCGGCAGCGCCCGGAACACCGCGCCGTACAACGGATATCCGGCCGGCAGCTGCTCGTGGGTGACGAAGTAGTTGGTGCCCCAGGCCACCGGCGCGATCGCCGCCACCAGGCTCCACTTCACGGTAGCTTCCATGGAAGCTACTTTATACCTTCCCGGGAAGCTATCCTAGGCGCTGTGACGCAGCAGCCTCTGGACCACGTCGGCCGGATCCAGGCCGAATGGCATCGCGAGCGGCCCGATCTCGACGTGTCCCCGCAGGGCGTGATCGGCCGCCTGCACCGGATCGGTGTGCTGCTGTCCGACCAGCTCAACGCCGTGTACCAGCGGTTCGGGCTGTCCGAGGGCGAGTTCGACGTGCTGGCCGCACTGCGCCGGGCCGGCGACCCGTTCGAACGCGCGCCCGGCGAGCTGGCGGCGTTCACCATGGTCACCACCGGGGCCATGACCAAGCGCCTCGACCGCCTCGAAACCGCCGGTCTCGTCACCCGGCGTCCCAGCGCCGCCGACGGCCGCGGCCGGGTCGTCGCCCTCACGCCGGCCGGCCGTGCCCTCATCGACGAGGCGTTCGCCGCCCACATGCGCAACGAGCACCGCGTGCTGGCCGACCTCTCCCCCGCCGAGGCCACGCAGCTCGAGGAACTCCTCACGACCTGGCTGGCCCGTCTCGAACCCCCGCGCTAAACCTTGATCAAGGGACCGATCCTCGCGTCCAACGTCAGGAAGGACCCCTTCCTGACGTCCCGTCAGCCCACCTTCTCCAGCGAGCCC
Organism: Kutzneria chonburiensis; assembly: GCF_028622115.1. Classification (NCBI taxonomy): domain Bacteria; kingdom Bacillati; phylum Actinomycetota; class Actinomycetes; order Pseudonocardiales; family Pseudonocardiaceae; genus Kutzneria; species Kutzneria chonburiensis. The sequence continues at coordinate 1,346,247 of NZ_CP097263.1, read as the reverse complement.
ACCCGCGTCACCTTGAACACCGGGCGGCGGTGCAGCCGGAAGCCCAACGCCTCGTACAGGCGGATCGCGTTCTCGTTGGTCGCGGTGGCGTGCAGGAACGGGATGTCGCCGCGGTCCTTGATGCCGGCGACCACCGCCTGGACCAGCCGGGCGGCGTAGCCCTGCCCGCGGTGGCCGGGGTCGGTGCAGACCGCGCTGACCTCGGTGAAACCCGGCGGGTGCAGGCGCTCGCCGGCCATCGCCACCAGCGCGCCGTCGCGGCGGACGCCCAGGTAGGTGCCCAGTTCGACGGTGCGCTGGAGGAACGGCCCCGGCTGCGTCCGGGCCACGAGGTCGAGCATCTCCGGCACGTCGGCCGGCCCGAGCCGTACGGCCTCGGGGTACTCGACGCCCACGACCCCGTCGTCCACCAGCTGCACGGCCGGGAACTCGGCCACGACCTCCCAGTCCTCAGGCGGCGTGACCGACCCGGCGGTGAGCACGACTTCCGCACCGGGGCCGGCAAAGTCGGCCAGGTCACGCCACGCCGCCTCGTCCGGCCGGTCGGGCAGCGCCATGAACGGGGCCACGTCGGGCTGGTAGCGCAGCACCTGCCCGTGCTGCTCGGCGAACCGCGCGTGCGGGCCGCTCAGCGAGCTGCGGACCGGGTTGTCGAGGACCGAGAAGTCGACCGTCATGACCGGATCATGTCCGACGGGTGCCGCGTTATTCCCGGTCAGCCCGTCAGGGCGGCCAGCTGCGCCTGAAGACGCTCGCGCAGCGCCGAGCGGAGTTCGTCCGGCGCCAGCACCGTCAGCGGCGTGGCCAGCTCCAGCAGCCGCGTGGCCAGCGCGTCGATATCGGTGCCGCCGAGAGTAACGCGTGTACCGTTACTTTCGGCTTCGTGCACGCCCGAGCCCGGCGGGATGAGCTGCTGTGCCTGGCCCATCGACATCGGCAGGTAGATCGTGGCGTACACCGGATAGTGGCTGGTCAGCATGTCCGCGACCATGCGCGCCGCATCCGGCGGATCGGCAATCCGCGCCGGTGAGCCAGTTCGGTGAGCTTCGATGACCCGATCAGCCCGGAACGTGCGCCACTCTCCGGCCGACAGCGCCACGAGGTACCAGCGGTTGCTGGTCCGCACCAGCCGATACGGCTCGACCTCGCGCGTACTCTGCCGGTCGTTGCGATCCCGGTACGCCAGCCGGAGCCGCTCCTGATACCGGCACGCGCTCGCCAGCTCCAGCAACACCCCCGACGACACCGGATCCGGCGTTCCCTGCGGCGTATGCACAAAGGCATCGGCAAACCGCCCCAGCCGGTCGGCCACTCGTCGAGGCAGCAGCCGTTGCAGCTTGAACAACGCCGACAACGCCGCTTGATCGCTGCCCAGCGTTCCCTTCAGCGCCACTTCCCGCAGCGCCACCGCCACCGCCAGCGCTTCGTCGTCGTCCAGACTCAGCGGCGGCATCGCCGTGCCGGCGGCGAGGCGATACCCACCCCACGGCCCCGCATCCGATTCAATCCCGTAGCCCAGCTCCCGCAGCCGAGCCACGTCCCGCCGCACCGTCCGCTCGGTCACCTCGAGCCGTTCCGCCAGCTCTCGGTTCGTCCAGGACGGGCGGGTCGACAGCACGGACAGCAGCCTCAGCACCCGGTCCGACGGTCCCGCCATGACCAGGACAGTATCTGACCTGGTCACGTCCTACCGTCAGATCCATGGACGACTACACCGCACTGGACCCTTTCTTCGACGTCATCCGCCAGGGCCTTCTTGGCCAGGTCGACGGCGCCCACTTCTTCGATTTCTTCGCCGAGGACGCCGTCACGGAATACGTCGTCACAGTCCCCGGCTACCCCCGCCGCATCGACAGCCGGGCGGCGCTCATGGAGCTCTATCGCCCTTACGGCGACTCCATCCGCCTCTCCCGCGGCGACGACCTTCGCGTCTACCGCGATCCCCAGCAGCACGTCACCGTCTTGGAGTACCGCGTCCAGGGCACCCTCGTCGCCACCGGCGCCCCGTACGAGAACCGCTTCGTCTCCATCATCACCGTGCAGCAGGGCAAGATCACCCATTGGCGAGACTACCTCGACTCCTTCGCCGCCGTGAGCGCTCTCAGCGGCTGAGCCACCCGGGCGAATCCGCCGCATACCACCGACACCGTCCACCCCCGGTGCTTCACTACCGATCATGATGGTTGGTCCCGAGGCCGCGAACCGCCGCATCGACGAGGCCCTGGCCGCTCAGGCCACTTCCTCGACCTCAGCGACCTGCACCTCGCCGAGTTGCCGCCCCGCGTCGCCGAGCTCACGTCGCTCACCAAGCTCGACCTCCAGACCAACTACCTGCGCGCCCTCCCCGAGTGGCTCGCCGACCTTCCCCTCACCGACCTCCGCCTCGGTGAGAACCGCTTCCGCGCGCTGCCGCCCTGGATGTCACGCCTCACCGGCCTCCGCCGACTCGATCTCGACAACAACCGCCTCACCGAGTTACCCCGGTGGATCGCCGACCTCGACCTCAGCAATCTCTACCTGGATGCCAACCGCTTCGCGGCGTTGCCCGAGTGGCTCGGCACCATGACCGGCCTGACCACCCTCCACCTCAAGACCTGCGGACTGACGGCCGTACCGGACTGGTTGGCCAACCTGACCGGCCTGACCGAGCTCGACCTCGGCCGCAACCGCCTGCGTGAACTCCCCGACTGGCTCGCGGGGTTCGACCTCACCAAGCTGTACCTGCAAGACAACCAGTTCGCCGCGCTACCCCCGTGGCTTTCCGGTTTCGCTCTCACCGAGCTGTACGTCGGCGAAAACCAGCTACGGCACCTCCCCGACTGGCTCGGCAACTTCACCGCGCTGACCGAACTCGGCATCGGCGACTCAGGCTTGCGGGCACTACCGGACTGGGTCTCCGGTCTGCGCGGACTCACCCGGCTCGACCTGGAAAGCAACCACCTCTCGACGCTGCCGGCCTGGCTGGCCGACATGCCGGCGCTGGCCGAACTCGACCTCGACTACAACCGGTTGACCGTGCTACCGGACCTCCCCTCGGGCTTGACGTCGTTGAGCGTCGACGGCAATCGCCTTGGGGCCGTGCCTGACCAGCTCGGCGCGCTGACCGAGCTGACCGAACTCGGTCTCGGCTGGTGCCGGCTGACCGAGGTGCCCGCCTGGATCAGGGACCTGTCCAGCCTGGAAATGCTGCGGCTGCACCAGAACCGGCTGACCGCGCTGCCGGACTGGCTGGCCGACCTGACCACGTTGGATTCGCTCTGGGTCAACGACAACCGCCTGACCGAACTCCCGTCGAGCCTCCGCCGGCTGCCGAACCTTCGCCGCCTGTACGCCCAGGGGAACTCGTTGCGCGGCGTGCCGGACTGGCTCGGTGAGATGACCGCGTTGAGCTCGCTCGCCATCAGCGACAGCCACCTGACCGAGTTGCCACCGTGGCTCGGCAACCTGACCGGGCTCAGCGTGCTCTGGCTCAGCAACAACGAGTTGCGCGAGCTGCCGACCGACTTCACCGCCCCGCCGCACCTCAACAACCTGCGGATCGACGGTAACAAGCTCACCACGCTGCCGCGCTGGATCGGCGACCTGGACGACCTGACCAGGCTCGATGTGGAGACCAACCCGCTCGGCGACCTGCCGGCCTGGATCGGCGAGATGACCGGGCTGACGCACCTGTTCCTCGGCGAGTGTGGTCTGACCGCGGTTCCCGACCGGCTGGGCAACCTGACCTCGCTACGGTGCCTGCGCCTGCACGTCAACGCGCTCCGCGAGTTGCCGGACTCGCTGCGGCAGCTCGGTAGACTGACCGAGCTGTGGATCAGCCAGAACGAATTCGAGACCGTGCCCGAGCAGCTGCACGGAATGACCGAGCTGCGCATGCTGGCGTTGAACAACAACCGGATCGCCACGCTGCCGGACTGGCTGGCCGGTCTCACCGAGCTCAGGAAGCTGTGGCTGAACCACAATCCGCTGTCCGTGCTGCCTGACGGAATGCGCGAGCTGACCCTGCTGACCGAGCTGGCCGTCGAGGGCTGCAAGATCCACGAGCTGCCCGAGTGGCTCCGGGACCTGCCTCGGCTGTCGGCTCTGAACGCTCATTCCATCGGCGTCGACCACGCGCCGGAGTGGCTCGGCAGCATGACCAGCCTGACCGAACTGTACCTGGGCGGAAACGGTCTCACCGCGCTGCCCGAGCAGCTGGCCGACCTTGATCTGCTGGCCCGGCTTTCCCTGTCGGGCAACAAGCTCACGTCGCTACCCGAGTGGCTGCGGCGGGCCGAGCTCACCGGGTTGTGGATCACCGACAACCCGATCCCCGAGCTGCCGGACTGGTTGGGTGACCTGACCAGCCTGACCGAACTGGAATGCGACAACACGGGGCTCACCCGCCTGCCGGCCTGGATCGGGGGCCTCACAGCCCTGACCTACCTGTCAGCGCGCGGGAACCGGCTTCAGACGATCGACGTGGATTTCACCCGGCTCACCTCGCTGACGCTGCTCGACCTTACCGCGTGCGCCCTCGTGGAACTCCCCGACAGCCTCGGCGAGCTCGACGGCCTCCGAACGCTGTTGCTCAACGACAACTTCCTCGGCCGTCTGCCGCACTGGCTGACCGGGCTGACCCAACTCCGAGCCCTCCACGTGGCCGGGAACCTGCTTTCCACACTGCCCGAGGACATCGGCCACCTGACCGAACTCTCCGCCCTCTCGGTCACCGACAACGACCTCACGTCGCTGCCCGCAAGCTTCTGCCGGTTGACCGATCTCCAGACCTTGATGCTCGCGTCCAACCACCTGGCAGAGCTACCCGATGACTTCGGCAGTCTGACCAAGCTGACCGAGCTGTTCCTCGGCGGCAACCAGCTCGAAGCGCTGCCGGCGACCATCGGCCTCCTGCGCGACCTCAAACGGGTGTACCTCAACGACAACCTGCTGACCGGACTGCCCGACAGCATCGCCGAGCTGCGTTCCCTCGTCACGCTTCAGGTCGGTGGCAACTGGTTGCGCGCATTGCCCGACTGCCTGGTCGAACTGCCGAACCTGGTCGACCTCATCGTGACCGGCAATCCGTTGGTGAGCCCGCCGCCGGAGGTCACTGCCGGCGGATCCGAGTCCGTGCTGGAGTTTCTGCGCGAAAGGACTCGGGGCAGTGAGGCGCAGTGGGTTTCCAAGCTCCTCGTGGTGGGCGAAGGGGGTGTGGGCAAGACATCCCTCGTGAAGGCGCTGGCTGAGGACGATCACGACCCGAAGGAGCCGTCGACGCATGGCCTGTTGATCAGGGATCTCGAGCTTGATCACCCGAGTCAGGACGTGCGAATGCGGTTGAGTGCGTGGGACTTCGGGGGTCAGCAGATCTACCATGCCACGCATCAGTTCTTCCTGACCAACCGGTCGTTGTTCGTGCTGCTGTGGAACGCGCGGCTGGGGTGGGAGCAGGGGAAGCTGCACTACTGGCTGGACATCATCACGGCCCGGGCGCCGGAGTCGCCGATTGTGTTGGTGGCTACGCACATCGGGGATCGGCCGGTGGATCTGCCGCTGGCGGAGCTGAGGAAGAAGTACCCGAACATCGCCGACAGTGTGAGTGTGGACAACGCGTCGAGGGATGGGGTTGCGGGGCTCCGGGAGCTGCTGGGAAGGCAGGCGGCGGGGCTGCCGCTGATGGGGGCGGAGTGGCCGACGACGTGGCTGGCGGCGGCGGATGCGTTGCGGGCCACCAAGGAGAATCACATCACGCCGGCGCGGATGTGGGAGATCATGGCGGCGGCGGGGGTGACGGACACCCGACGGCAGAGCTTCATCGCCCGAGCCCTGCACGAGCTGGGCGACATCCTGTACTACGCCGAGGATCCGGAGCTGAGCGAGATCGTGGTGCTGCGCCCGGCCTGGGTGAACGACTACATCAGCCGGGTGCTGGACAGCGCGGAAGTTGCTGGCAAGCATGGATTGTTGACGCGCGAGCACCTGAATGCGTTGTGGCGGGACCTTGATCGCGGAGTGCGCGACCACTTCCTTGGCATGATGGACAAGTACGACCTGTCCTACCGGGTGGATCCGTCGAAGCCGGGTGACCTGAGCCTTGTGGTCGAACGGCTGCAATGGGATCCGCCGGACTACCACCCGGAGTGGGACGAGATGCGGCGGCAGCCGAACGCCCGTGAGATCAAGGTGGTGTACCAGCTCAACACGACACCGCCGGGCATCCCGACCTGGTTCATCGCCCGCTCGCACCGGTTCAGCCGCGGCGTCCACTGGCGTACGGGTGCGCTGCTCGGCCACAGCGACGGCGAGCACCTGGCGCTGGTCAGCGCCGACCGCCAGCGCAATGTCGTCGAGCTGGCGGTGCGTGGCCCGTCGCCGGCGGGCTTCTTCATGGTGCTGGACGACGGCCTGAACCTCACCCTGGAACGCTTCCCCGGCCTGCACATCACGCGTCGCGTGCCGTGCCGCTGCACCGAGGACTGCCCGGAGATGTTCGACTACGAGAACCTCCGCAACCGGCTGGCCCTCACCCCGCCGCGATACGAGATCGAATGCCATCACTCGGCCAAGATGGTGTCGGTGCCGGAGCTGCTGCTCGGGCTGGCACCGTCCAGCCGATCCAGCATCGAGACCCTGCTTGAACAGCTCGGCGACCGGGTCGGCGAGCAGAACGACGTCATGCAGCGCATGTTCCTGCGCATGCAGCGCGGCTTCCAGAACCTGCACGAAGCCCGCTGCCCCAGCGTGTTCGCCATCGTGCCGGCCGACCGTCGCCGGATCACCGGCTCGGTGTACGAGATCCACCTCTACTGCGAGGAACCCGGTGCGTGGCATAGGTTGCCGGGCAACCAGGGCGTGTACGCGATCACCCAGCCGCGCGAGTGGTTCGTCAAACTGGGGCCACACCTGCAAACCCTGATCCGCGTCCTCAAACACGCCGCCCCGCTGGCCGGCCCGATTCTCGGTGTCGCGGTCGATGTCCTCAACCAGCAGGTCAAGTCCGACTGCGACCTGATGAAGGAGTTGGCCAACCAGCTGCCCAAGGACATCGACCACGACCGCACGCTGCCCGGCGACCCGTCCGGCGACACCGCCCCGACCGCGCATGCCAGTACCGAGGCCGATTTCCGGGCGCTGCGGGCGATGCTGACCAAACTCGACGCCGACGAGCAGTGGGGCGGCCTGTCCCGCTACGACACACCGGAAGGCCTCACGCTCTACCTGTGCGCCGAACACCTTGCGCAGTACCGGCCCTAACTTGGCCACAGGTCGGTCGACAGGTACTTCAGCCCGGAGTCCGGGACGACGACGGCGATCGTCGCCCCGGGCAGATCGGTGCGCAGCAGCCGCAAGGCGGCGAAAACGTTGGCACCGGCGGAAAAACCGGCGAAAATGCCTTCACGGGTGGCGAGCAGGCGGGCGGTGGCGCGGGCGTCGCGTTCAACGGCGGCTACCTGCACCCGTCGCTGCAACCCGAGCGGGCCCTCGGCGCTGCCGTCGCCCGCGCCGCCCGGCGCCCCGGCGCTTGGCAGCGGCCGCCGTTGGAAGGCTTGACGCCGCTACGCGCGTGGTTCGCCCGCGAGGTCGGCCTGACCCCGGCACAGGTGTTGATCACCGCCGGCGGCCAGGCCGCGTTGGCCACCGCCCTGCACGCCCTCACGCCACCCGGCTCGCCCGTGCTCGTCGAGTCCCCGACCTACCCCGGCGCACTCTCCGTCGCCCGGGCCGCCGGCCTACGCCCCATGCCGGTGCCGCTCGACCACGACGGCGTACGGCTCGACCTGCTCGAAGACGCCTTCGCCGCCACCGGCGCTCGGGTGTTCTACTGCCAGCCCCTGTTCCACAACCCCACCGGCACCGCGCTCGCCCCCGAGCGTCGGCAGCGGCTCGTCGAGATCGCCCATGCCGCCGGCGCTTTCGTCATCGAGGACGACTACGCGCGCCGCCTCGGGCACGGCCTCCCGCTGCCACCGCCGCTCGTCGCCGACGACCCGTACGGCACCGTCGTGCACATCAGCTCGTTGACCAAGCCCACCTCCCCCAACCTTCGCGTCGGCGCGCTCATCGCCCGCGGTCCCGTGTTCGAACGCCTGCGTTCCCACCAGGTCGTCGACACCTTCTTCGTTCCTCGGCCGCTCCAGGAAGCCACCCTCGACCTCGTCGGCACGCCCGCTTGGCACCGTCACCTCCGGGGCCTCACCGCCGCCCTTCGCGACCGCCGCGACGCCATGGTCTCCGCCTTGTACTCCCACCGCCTCGACGTCCGCTCCCCCGCCGGCGGCTACTACCTCTGGCTTCGGCTCCCTGACGGCACCGACGAGTCCACCTTCGTCACCGCTTGCCTCCGCGCCGGCGTCGCCGTCTCCCCCGGCCGCCCCTACTTCGCCGCCGAGGCCGCCGAACCCCACGTCCGCCTCAGCTACGCCGACATCTCCGGCCCCGACGAGATCACCGAGGGCATCGGCCGCCTGGCCGATGCCCTCGGACAGGCCTGAGGTTCAGCCCTGGCAGCTCCACTGCGCGGGGAGCGGGGTGCCGTTGGTGAAGGAGCCGGCGGCCACGCCGGAGTCGGTGATGGTGGCGGCGCTCCACGAGCTGGCGCCCTCTGGCGCGCCGAGCACGCCGTCGACCTGGCCGCGGTGCCAGAGGTAGTGGCTGGCGCCGCTGTCACCGACGACCTGGTCGGCGGCGTTGACGGCGAAAGCGTTGCCGTTCTCGACAAGGTCGGCAACGACGGCGCCGGTGAAGTCCCACTCAACGGCGTTGGAACCGGAACGGCCGACGATGTGACCGTCGTGCACGCCCCGAGCCTCGATCCAGTCGTGAGGCGTCTCGGCCTGCAGTTCGACGGTGGAGCGGCCGGCGGTGAACAAGAAAGCCCGGCCGCTCCACGTGGAGGCGACGATGTTGCCCAGCTCGTCGATGGCGGTGTACGCGGCGTCCTCGCCGGGCGGCAGGTCGAGGTAGGTGACCTGATCGGGGTGATCAACGTTCCATACGCCGACGTGGACCCGGGCGCCGTCGAGCACGGTGGCGACGACCTGCCCGGCGTTGTTGACGCCGACGGCCTCGCCGTTCAGCGACCGGGTGCCGTTGCTCAGCGTCGACCAAGCGCCGTTGTGGTAGATCACCGGGGTCGACACACCGACCTCGGGGTAGGTCGCGCCGGCAAGGTCGCCGGCGTCGTTGACGTCGAACGCCTCGGTGTCGACGCCGCGGCCGCCGACCAAGGTCGGACTACCGTTACGCCAGACGGCAACCTGGTGTGCCCCACCGTGATCGCTGACGACGCCGACGAACGAGCCGTTGGCCGACGAGCCGGTGACCCAGCCGCGGTCGACACCGGCCGGCAACGCCAGGGCACTGGCCTCCCACCGGCAGATGTGCGCCGGCGCGCCATCGGCGACCGCGGGCGTGATGACGGCGGCCAGGCCGATGATCGAGATGACTGTGAGCAGACGTGTTCCCACGACAGAGTCCCCCTCGGGCTCAGATGCAGTGAGCCGAGTCTGTCACGGAATCCGACGGTAGGCGATCACTTCCGCCGAGTAGTCGCGCGGCGGGCACCCGGCGTGGTCTACCGGAGCCGAGCATGGGTCGGGTACGCGTCCCGCGCGAGGGCCGGATCGACCACGTTCGCATTCACAGCGAACACGGGTGCTTGCAGCCAGTGGTCGAAGGGCTGCCACAGGGTCCTACGACTCTGGACGGAAGTACCCTCGACCGGTCGCCGACCCGGGTGGTAACGCGGAGATCGGCTTCGGCGACTTCACGCGCAACTCTCATCCACAGTGGAGGACGCGTGACATCCGTTGCCGTCATCGGGGCCGGGCCGTACGGGCTGTCCATCGCCGCGTATCTGCGCGACTACGGTGTGAACACTCGCGTTTTCGGTATTCCGCTGGACACGTGGCGTAGCCACATGCCGGCCGGAATGCTGCTCAAATCGGACGGTTTCGCCTCAAACGTGTACGGACCCAAGGCAGTCGGCACATTGGTCGAGTACTGCCAGGAGCGCTCGATCCCGTATCACGAGACCGACATCCCGGTGCCGCTCGAGGTCTTCAGCGACTACGCGGTGGACTTCCAGCGCCGGTTCGTGCCGGATCTCGAAGAAGTTCTGGTCACGAGTTTGTCGCGCAACGGCAACGGCTTCCGACTGAAGTTGACGGACGGTCAAGAAGTGCTCGCCGACCGTGTCGTGTGCGCGGTCGGCATCAGCCACTTCGCCGTGCGGCCGACCGAGCTGGCCGGGCTGCGCCCGGAGCTGGTCAGCCACGCCTACGACCACCACGACCTGAGCCAGTTCGCCGGCAAGCACGTGACGGTGATCGGCGCGGGTTCGTCGGCCGTGGACACCGCCGTGCTGCTCAGCGACAACGGCGCCACGGTTTCGTTGGTGGCGCGAAGCAATGTGGTGAAGTTCGGCGGCAAGCCGGAGCCGCGCGGCCTGTGGGAGAAGCTCCGCAGCCCGTCCTCCGGCGTCGGCCCCGGCCTGCGGAACTGGCTGTGCGAGGCGATGCCGTCACTGTTCCGCTTCCTGCCAGGGGAATTCCGGCTGCGACTGATCAAGACACACCTCGGCCCGAAGTCACCGTGGCACATGAAAGCCCGCTTCGACGCCAACGTGCAGACCCACCTCGGACGGTCCATCGTGGCCGCGCGCGAAGTTGACGGCCGGGTAGAGCTGAACCTCGGCGGCGAGACGCTGACCACCGATCACGTGCTGACAGCAACCGGTTACTATCCCGACCTGGCCCGGCTGGAGTTCCTCGACGACGGCCTGCGGCGCGCGGTCCGCAGCCACGCCCGGATGCCCATGGTGTCCAAGTGGTTCGAGAGTTCCGTGCGTGGCCTGTACTTCGTCGGACCGGCCGCGGTGAACACCTTCGGCCCGCTGATGCGGTTCATGGTCGGCGCCGAGTACGTGGCGCCGCGGGTCGCGCACCATCTGGCCGACCGCCCCGGCCTGGTCGGCTCCCGCCGCAGACGATGGCTGGTCCGGTGATCGTCTACAAGGCCGGCGGGGTGCGGATCGACCTGGTCCGCGAGGGTTCCGCCGGCGCGCTGGTGCTCGTGCCGGGCCTGGAGGGCGATCCGGAGGAGCTGGCCGGTGTGATCGCCGGCTACACCGGGACAGAGACTGTCTACTGTGCGGCGCCGATGCTGGTCGACGACGACGGCGAGGCGATCGAGACGGTCGAGCGGATGGCCGAGTTGATGATCGTCGCGTTGGACGAGGTCGTCGATTCCGGTTACCACCTCGGCGGTTACTCGTTCGGCGGGCTGATCGCGTGGGAGATCGCCCAGCAGCTCAAGGCTTCCGGCCGGCAGCCGGGGCAGGTGTTCCTGATCGAGGCGATCTTCGACGAGCGGTTCTGGAACCGTCGCCTGTGGCTGATCGCGATGCGCCGGCGGGGCATGAACCAGCTGGCACGGATCCGTCAGTTGCCGCTACGTCAAGCATTGGGCGAGTTCGGGTTGCGTGGGCAGCGGTTGCTGCGGCGGCTGGCCCGGAGATCATCCGGCGGCGAGGCGACCTCGGTGTCCACCGGCGAGACGGAGGCCGGCGAGCGGGCGTATCGGGCGATGCCGCGCTACCAGCCGACGTTCTACGACGGCCCGGTGACCGTGCTGGCCGCGACCGACAATCGGCATTTCGGTTGCGACACGGCCGAATGCTGGCAGGGACTGGCCCGCGAGATGTATGTGCGGCGGATCGTCGGTGATCACCTCACGATCGTCAGCTCGGCCGAGGCGGCAGCGCACGTGGGCGACGGCATCGCGCGGCACCTGAACAAGGGGCCGGGAGTTCGGCCGGCGCCGGGCTTCGAGCGGGTGCTGATCGTGTCGACCATGCGGTGGTTCTCCGCCGCGCGGTTGGCTGATGCCATGACCGAGGCCGGCTTCACGGTATCGGTGTGCCGGCCGTCCGGTCATCCGGTGGACGTGGTCGACGGGTTGGCCGGTTCGTACGTGCTGCACCGGACGCGGCCGCTGCGCTCGATCGCACGGGCGATTGCCGCGTCCAGCCCGGATCTGGTCATGTGCGACGACGAGCGGTCGCTGGTTCTGTTGCGCCGCTTGCATTCTCGACGTCCGGACGCCGTTTTGGCGCGGTCGCTGGGTGACTGGACGAAGTTGATGTCCCGGACCGGCGTGGCCGAGAACGCGCGGGCCGCCGGGGTTGACGCGCCGGAAACCTCCGTGATCACCGATCCTGGTGTGCTGCACGAGTTTCCGGTGGTGCTCAAGACCGACGGCAGCTCCGGTGGCCGGGGTGTCGCGGTGGTCGAGCAGGCGTCGCTGGCCCGGTCGTGGCGGGCGATCTCCCGTCCGCCGGCGCCGCATGTGGCCGTGAAACGCGCTCTGATCAACCGGGAGCTGCATTCCCTGGCGGCGACGGTGTTGCGCCGCAAGCCGATCGTGAACGCGCAGGGGTTCCGGGCCGGCAAGGACGCCATCGCCACCGTGGCCTGCCGTGACGGCGAGCTGCTTTCCTTGGTGTGCCTGGAGGTTGTGCTCGCCGAGGAGCTGCGCGGGCCGTCAGCGGTGGTACGGGTCATCGATCATGCCGGCATGGCCGAGGCTGCCCGGCGGATCGTCCGGCACTTCGGACTCAGCGGGTTCTGCGGTCTCGACTTCGTCATCGACGCGGACGGGACGGCCTGGCTCATCGAGGTCAACGCCCGCGTCACGCCGACCTGTCACCTGCTGTTCGACGCCCCACGCCCGATCGGGCAGGTGCTCGCGCTCTTCCCGTTCGAGCACGGGGCTTCCGCGTACGCCGACTGTGTCGACGTACCCGTGCGGGCCCCACTGTTGGCCGAGCGCGGCCAGCAACTCCTGTCCCGGCAACGGCATCCGGTGCTGCGGCGGGTCCGCACGTGGACCCGGCGCGCCAGACCCGAACTGACGTAGGGCTCTACGGTGCGGGACAGGTCCTCCTGTCCCGCATCGGTCAGAGCTCGACGCCCAGCCCGATCGTCGTGCTCAGGCCGCCGTCCAGCGGGATCACCGCGCCCGTCATGAAGGTCGTCGCCGGCGCCGCCAGGTAGATCGCCGCCGCGCCCACGTCCTCCGTACGGCCGATCCGGCCCACCGGGCTCTTGGCCCGGATCTCGTCGCCGCGTTCGGCCAGCGCCGCGTCCATCATCTTGCTCGGAAACGGCCCCGGCGCGATCGCGTTGACCAGGATCTTCGGCGCCAGCTCGGCCGCCATGTGCCGGGTCAGGTGGTGCAGCGCCGCTTTCGAGGCACTATAGGAGAAGTTCTTGAACCCCGGCACGACCAGGCCGTCGATCGAGCCGATGTTGATCACCCTCGCCGGATCCTCCTCGGTCGTCGACGCCTCCAGTAGCGGCCTCGCCAGCTGCGTCAGCACGAACGGCGCCCGCACGTTCAGGCCCATCACCTTGTCCCAGGCCGAGTCCGGGAACTCGTCGAACGCCGCTCCCCACGTCGCGCCCGCGTTGTTCACCAGCACGTGCAGCTCGTCCCCCACCTGCCCGATCAGCCGCTCGCACTGCGCCCGGTCCGACACGTCCGCCGGCACCGCCGTCACGTCCCCGTACCGCTCCAGCTCCCGCCGCGCCCGCTCACACGCCTCCACCTTGCGCGACGAGATGATCACCCTCGCCCCGGCGCGCAGGTAGCACTCCGCGATCATCCGCCCGATCCCCCGGGTTCCCCCGGTCACCAGCGCCACCTTGCCGCTGATCGAGAACAGCTCCTGCACGGGTTCCCCTTCCCAGGCCACGTCGCCTGGACGATACCGCTCGGCCGAACGAGTGATTCTCGGACTGCCACAGCTGCGGCTGGACAAAATGACGGCCGGTTCCGACTAGGTGGTGAAAGGGGGCACCACATGGCCGACTTCTGGGGATTCGCGATGGTGGCGACACCCGTCGCGGCAAGGACCATCGTCGCGCTGATCCGCGACCGATCGCGCCGCGCCGGTCTGGAACAGCTGGCCCGGGACGCTTCCGCCGGCATCCATATCGTCGACCGGGACGTTGCCGGGGCGTGCCTCGAGATCACGGTGCCGCCCCGGTGAGCCGCCCCGACTTCGACGCCTTCTACCGCAAGACCGTGGAAAGCACGCTGCGAGCGGCCTTACGGGTGTCCCGCGATCGACACGTCGCCCTCGATGCCACCCAGGATGCCTACGTCGTGATGCTCGAACGCTGGGACCTGCACGCCATGCGCTCGCTCGACGCCAACCATCGGTACGTCATCGGCATTGCGGTGAAGAAGGTCGCCACCTGGTATCGCGCCCAGAGCCGATTCGAACCAGCCGAGCTGGACCATGGCGGCGACGAGCCGGGGTATGACCGGATTCTCGACGATCTCGCCGTGCTGTCGCGGGTCCGGGCGCTGATCGACCGACAGCCGCGACGGCGACGAGAGGTTGCCGCCCTCCGCTTTCTTGCCGGCTGGACATACCGCGAGATCGCAAGGTGGCTGGACATGAACGAATCCACTGTGGGCTCACATACAAAAGAGATGGTCGACCAGCTACGACCGCTCATCACAGAGCTGACCAACACCACGAAACGAGGCGAACCGTCATGACCGAGCCGGACGAGACCGCCGCCCGAGACGCGGTAAGGCATGCACACGAGACTGATCCGGAGCCGGTGGGCTTCGACGTCGACGCCGGCCTCGCGGACGTCTACACACGGGCAGCCAACCCGCCGTTCGGCCTGACACGGCGCGAACTCGACGTGGCAACGCTGGCGGCGGCAGGCAGGACGGCCGTGCAGATCGCCGATCAGCTGTCGCTCAGCCGGCAGTCTGTCAGTCGGCTCCTGCGCCGGGCCTACGCCAAGCTCGGGGTCACCAGCCGCACTGACGTGGGCCGCGCCCTCGAACCGCGCGCCCGCCAGGACTGACCACCTCACTCCGCCTCGTGCAGGCCGACGGTGACGCCGGCGGCCAGGACGCCTGCGTTGGGCAGCAGCAGGGTTCCGTTCTCGGCGGCCAGGGTCACGTAGGTCAGCCCCAGTGCCCGCACCCGGCCGGTGAACGGCCCGTTCAACGCGCCGGACCGCACTTCGATGGTGTCGCCGACACGAAAGGGGTGCACCATCAGGATCATCAGGCCGGCGAAGACGTTGCCGAGGGTCTGCTGGGCGGCGATACCGACGACGACACCGGTCAGGGCGCCGCCGACGACGAGCTGCTGCAAGGGGATCGCCAACACGCTCAAGGCGGTCAACACGACGATGCAGTAGCCGACGGCGGAGATGACGACGGCCAGGACCGAGCCGGCGGATCCCATGCCGCGGCGGGCCAGGCGGGCGTCGACGTAGTCGGCGATCCGCCTGGTCGCCAAGACGCCGGCGATCACGAACAACAGGGCGCCGGACAACGAGATCGCCTTCGAGATGACGGGGTCGTGCACGGGGATCAGCCCGGCCTCCGGGGCGTTCACCACGATCAGGCAGACGACGGCCAACACCACCCACACGAGTGGCCGGCGCAGTCGGACAGCGTTCTCCTCCATTCGGGTCATGAAGATCGCCTACCCACGCGCCCCGGGGGCACAAACAACGGGTAGCGCGTTTCACAACCTCGTCTCGCGGGCCCGTCGCAGCGCCTCGGCGACCTGCGCACGGACCTTCTCCCAGTCGTCGGCCAGCTCGCCATGCTCGGGCTCGACGGCCAACAGCGTCTCCACGACCCGGCCCACCACATCGGGGTGGCCCAGCGGCGCGGGCTCCACCCGCACGGACTCGTCGCTCACGAAGGTCCGCAGCACAACGCCGTTCTCGGCCAGCTCAGACCGCACGACCTCGGCCGTCGGCGTCGGATCGACGATCACCACCGAGTTCACCTGGTCAGCGTGGTGCACCGCCAGCCGCAGCACGGCCTCGGTTCCCGCGCCGCTGGACACCAGGTGCACCGGGCCGAGCCCGGCCAGCAGCGCATCGATGCCGTCCAAGCCGGTGTAGCGGGCCCAACCGATGCGCAGGTGCTCGGCCAGCGGCCGCCACGTCGCCGGAAGCGCGCCGTGATCGGCCAGCCCGGCCGGGTCGAGGACCAGCACCGTCGGCCCGGTCGGCGGTCCGTGCCAATCCAGCGTCACGTCCGCGCCTCGGCGAATTCCCGCACCAGCGCCTCGCAGAACGCCGGCAGGTCGTCGGGGTTTCGGCTGGTGACCAGGCCGCCGTCGATGACGACTTCCTTGTCCACCACCGTGCCGCCGGCGTTGCGGATGTCGGTCCGTACGCTCGGGTACGACGTCAAGGTCCGGCCACGCACGACGTCGGCCTCGACCAGCAGCCACGGGCCGTGGCAGATGGCCGCGACCGGCTTGCCGGCCTCGAAGAAGTCGTGCACGAGCGACACGGCCCGGTCGTTCTGCCGCAGCTTGTCGGGATTCGTGGTGCCACCGGGCAGGATCAGCGCGTCGAAATCGTCCACAGTGGCGTCATCGACGGCGACGTCGACGGCAAACGTGTCGGCCGCGTTGACGTCGGCATTCATCCCCTGGATCTCGCCGTCCTTGATGGACACGAGTTTCGCGACGCCGCCGGCCCGTTCCACGGCCGCCATGGGCTCGGTCAGCTCCACCTGCTCGACGCCGTCGGTGGCCAGGATCGCGACCGTACGGCCGCGCAGCTGCTCGGACATCACTGCCTCTCTCGGGTTGGCGTACCGATCGGGTTCCTCCTCGGCGAGCCGCTGGTCCAGCGTCTCGCCCTCGCGTTCCTCACGGGGCGTGGTGCCGAACCGGTCCGCCGCCGACCAGTCCTCGGGCGGCTCCACGCCGCCCTCCAGCGGATCGGTGCCCAGCTCGTCCTCGTCGAGCTGCTCGCTGGTGGTCAGGTCGGGATCGGGTGGGCTCGTCATGACTGTCCGGGTACCCCGTCGACACGGCTCAAACTCGTGGCCGATCCGACGTTGAGGCCGGCCGAGCCGGGGTAGCCCACCCGTATGAGCGACAACCAGGCCGATTTCCGGCGCGAGCTCGGGCAGCAGCTGCGGGTCGACTCGGTCCGCCTGGCGGCCGACGCCGGCTCGGGCCACCCGACCTCGTCGATGTCCGCGGCGGACCTGATGGCGGTGCTGCTGGACGGGCACCTGCGCCTCGACTACGACAATCCGCACGCTCCGGACAACGATCACCTGATCTTCTCCAAGGGCCACGCGTCGCCGCTGTACTACAGCATGCTCAAGGCGGTGGGGGCGATCGACGCCGACGAGTTCGCCACGTACCGGCAGTTCGGCAGCCGGCTGGAGGGGCAC
The DNA here is from genome assembly GCF_028622115.1 of Kutzneria chonburiensis. Lineage (NCBI taxonomy): Bacteria > Bacillati > Actinomycetota > Actinomycetes > Pseudonocardiales > Pseudonocardiaceae > Kutzneria > Kutzneria chonburiensis. The sequence continues at coordinate 1,329,015 of NZ_CP097263.1, read as the reverse complement.
CCGACTCCCCGGATTCCGCCGACCGACGTCGCCACTGGCTCGCTGGGCCAGGGGCTTCCGGTCGGTGTCGGGATCGCCTTGGCCGCGCAGAAGCTTGACCGTCTGCCGTACCGGGTTTGGGTGCTGTGCGGGGATTCCGAGATGGCCGAGGGGTCGATGTGGGAGGCCTTCGAGCACGCTGCCCACTATGGACTGTCCAATCTGGTCGCCATTGTCGACGTGAACCGGTTGGGGCAGACCACCGAGACCATGCTCGGCTGGGACGTCGAGACCTACGCTGCCCGCGCGCGGGCGTTCGGTTGGCACGCGATCACGTTGGACGGGCACGATGTCGAGGCCATCGAGGTCGCCTATGCCGCGGCCGAGGTGACCGACCGGCCGACAGTGTTGTTCGCCCGGACCAAGAAGGGCAAGGGTGTCGCGGCGGTCGAGGACCTGCCCGGCAAGCACGGCAAGCCTTTGGACGACCCCGAGGCCGCCATCGCCGAGTTGGGCGGCGTCCGGGATCTCAGCGTGTCGGTGGCCAAGCCTGAATCGTGCTCCCCGCATACGTTTGCGGTGCCCGGTGGTTCGCTTCCCGTGTGGGACACCGGTTCTCACGTCGAGACCAGGTTGGCCTACGGCAAGGCCTTGGCCGCCCTCGGGTCTCTGCGCGGCGATGTGGTGGCCTTGGACGGCGAGGTGTCGAATTCCACCCACAGCGAGGAGTTCGCGCACGCGCATCCCGACCGCTACTTCGAGATGTACATCGCCGAGCAGCAGATGATCGCCGCCGCGGTCGGCATGCAGGCCCGCGGTTGGGTGCCGTTCGCCTCGACCTTCGCCGCGTTCTTCTCCCGGGCCTACGACTTCATCCGCATGGCCGCCATCTCCCGTGCCGACCTCCGTCTTTCCGGCTCCCACGCCGGCGTTTCCATCGGTCCTGACGGCCCGTCGCAGATGGCCTTGGAGGACATGGCTTCGTTGCGGGCGGTGCACGGCAGCGCCGTGCTGCACCCCTCCGACGCCAACCAGACCGCCCGTCTCGTCGAGGAAATGGCGACTCGCAAGGGCATTTCCTATCTCCGCACCCTTCGCAGCAAGACCCTCGTCCGCACGTCCCCCGACGAGGACGTGCACATCGGCGGCAGCCGCACCCTCCGGTCCACTTCGGACGATCGCGTCACCTTGATCGGCTGCGGCATCACGGTCGAGGAGACCGACCGCGCCGCCGAACTCCTTGCCGCCGAAGGCATCCAGGCCCGCGTCGTGGATTGCTACTCGATCAAGCCCATCGACGCCGACACCCTCATCGCCGCCGCCCGCGACACCCACGCCGTCATCGTCGCCGAGGACCACTGGCCCGAGGGCGGCCTCGGCGACGCGGTGTTGGACGCCCTCGCCGGCTTGGACGAGCCCGTGATCGTGCGCAAACTGGCGGTCCGCATCATGCCCACCTCCGGCACCCCCGAGGAACTACTCCGCGCCGCCGGCATCGACGCCGAAGCCATCGCCGCCGCCGCCCGCGAGGTCCTGGCCTCCCGACACGCCGCGGTCAGCTAGTTCTCGCACAAACTCGAGATCCTCCGGAGCGTCGATCTCAGCGAAGATCGCCATCGACCGTTCGAAGCAGTCCGCGGCCGTGTCGGGCTCGCCGAGTGCGCGGTGGGCCCGGCCCAGGTAGCTCAGGATCGTGGCCACGCCGAACTCGTCGCCGAGCTCCCGGTGCCGGTCGATCGCCCGCAACCCGTGCTCGATCGCTTCGGTGTGGCGATCGGCCCGCCGGTAGATCTCAGCCATCCGGATCAGCGTCTCGCTTTCCTCGAACATGTCGCCGACCTCCCGAAAAATGGCCAGTGCCCGCTGATAGGCGTCGATGGCCTGGTCGAACCGCATGGCGTCGGCATAGGCGCCGGCCATTGTCCGAAGCGACCATGCCTCGCCTTCCCGGTCGCCCAGCTCGCGGTGGAGCGACAGCGCGCGCTCGAGTTCCTCCTCTCCCCGCGCGGTGTCTCCCATTTTCACCAGGACACCCGCGATGCTCGACAAGGTGGCCGCAAGGCGATGACGGTCGCCGCTGGCCACGGCCGCCGGCACCGCAGTCCGATAGGTCGCCAACGCCTCCCGAAAACGGCCGCGTTTCTCTTCGACAGCGGCGAGGTTCACCAGTGTGGCGGCCTCGCCGCGACGGTGGCCGAGCTGCCGGTACAACGCGGCCGCCTGGCGTTGCCGATCGGCAGCCTCATCCGGGCGGCCCCGGTGCAGCTCGGCGTTGCCCAGGTTGGTCAACGCCGCCGCCATGCCGGCCCGATCGCCAAGGAACCCGTGGATTGCGAGAGCCTGCTCGAGACTCTCGATCGCGTCGTCGCCGCGGCCGCGCAGCCCCTGATAGGCGAGGCCGAGGCTGTTCAGCGCGTCCGCCTCGGCCGTGGCGTCGCCCAGGATGCGGGCGGCGGTGAGCGCGAGTTCGCCGGCCGTCGCCCAGGTCAGCCAGTACCGCCGGAAGTCGAAGTAGGGCACCAGGGAAAGGCCGATGTCCCGTACGACTTCGGGCAAACCCCCGTCGCCGGCCAGTTCGGCGACGGCCATCGTGTTGGGCAGTTGGGCGTCCAGCCAGGCGACGGCACCAGCCCGGTCCCGGAATCGGTCCGAGCTGGCCAAGTCCGGCTCCAGGTGGCTCACCGCCGCCTTCACCACGTCCCGGTAGTGCATCGCGAGGCGTTCGATCGCGGACTCGTCGTTGTCTTCGGCAAAGCGTTCCACCGCGAAGAGCAGGACCAGGTCGTGCATGGTGTACCAACCATGCTCCTCCCGGACCAGGTGGGCACGGGTCAGGCCGTCCAGCAGACGGCGGGTGGCGGTTTCGGGCCGATCGGCGAGCGCAGCGGCAGTCTCTCGGTCGAGAAAGGGGCCGGGATGGGCCGCGAACAGGCGAAACAGGCGGGCCTGTTCGTCGGGGAGGCTCCGATACGACGCCATGAACACCGAACGGACCGCGTACGAATCGCCGTAGGCCAACTCCCCTAGCCGGTCCTGTTCGTCGGCGACGGTCGAGACCAGGTCGGCGACCGGGCGATCGGGGTGGTCGGCGAGGACCTGGGCGATGATCCACAAGGCCAGGGGCAGGCCACCGCACAGGTCGACCAAAGCCGCGGCCTCGACGGGCTCGTCCGAAATGCGGGTGTCGGAGGGATTGGCGGCGCGGAGGGCGTGGTCGAGGACTTCGACGCCGTCCGCAACAGGCAAAACGTCGAGGGAAAGGCGGCGGGCGCGGGGAATGGGCAGGGTGACGCGGGCGGTGACGAGCATGCGGTGCTCGGGGCGGCCGGGAAGAAGCGGCAGCACCTGGGAGACGTCGGAGGCGTTGTCGGCGAGCACGAGGACGGGCTGACCGTCGTCGGCAAGGGCGGACAAGACCGTGCGGTAGAGGTCTTCGAGGTCGGCCTGTTGCTGGGGGATGTGCTCGTCGGCCACGCCGAGCATCCGCGACAAAGTCGACAAAGCGGATGAAGCGCTCACGCGGCGGGTGGAGTCGTAGCCGTGCAGGTCGATGAACAGCACGCCACCGGCGAACTGGGCCTGACGGGCGGCGTGGACAGCGAGGGTGGTCTTGCCGACGCCGCCGAGCCCGGCGATGGTGCACACGGCCTGCTCACTGGAGGGCGAAAGAACGGCGGCGAGGACGGCGAGTTCGGCGGACCGGCCGGTGAGGCGGTCGACGGCGGGGAGCCCGGCAAGACCGGTCGGCACCGGCCGAGACTCGTGGAAGTGCACGCCGCCGCTGATCCGCCGCGCCTGCACGACGTTCCGCGCGATCCCGGAGAACTCGTTGCGCACCCGCCGAGTATGACCGCTCCCACCGGAAATACGGCGTGCCCGGGCCGGGGGCTCTGCGATACTTCCGCGGTGAAGGGTGGGAACTACGGGGCGGGCGTGCACTTCCTGCTCTCGCTGATCGAACCGAAGGACGCCGCGGCCGTGCGCGAGCGCTTGGGCATCCAGCTGCCCAAGCAGTACGCGGACAGCACCGCGGCGCAGGACCTGCTCCGCCTCGACGCACCTAAAGTGGTGTGGTTCTGGATGCTGGAGCGGGACGACCCGGCCACCAACCTGCTGGTGTTCCACCAGCACACCATCCCCGACGTGCTCAAGCGAGACATCCTGCGGGGCCGGGCATTCGGCCCCGCCCGCGAGCCGCTGACGGTGCCGACGACCTGCCCGGGGAGGTCGTGCACGCATCGTGAGCCGGAGATCTTCGCCGGGCCGCGGGGCGTGATCGGCGAGCTGCGCCACGCGCGTACGCTGGGCCTGGCCCGGGAGGCGGTCCAGGCGGTCGGCGTGCGGGACTGGGACAACGTGGCCGGGGCCGACCGGGTGCAGCCGCTGTCCGGTTACACCCGGTGGGCGCTGGCCGAGCGGATCGACTGCCCGCCTGAGGTTCGGGCCCAGTTCGGGTCGCACGCCAAGTTCACCAACCGGCTGCGCGACGCGGGCATCGTCGAGCTGCGCGAGTACGTCGAGCAAAGCCGGCCGCCGCAGCGGATGCTCGAAGTGCTGCAAGCCGGCGCCCAGCTGTTCCCGCAGCGGGCGGGCGAGGCGGCCGCGCTGCTGGCGCCGTTGGTACGAGCCGAGATCGGGGCCGACCCGGACGCCTGGGCGGTGCTGGCCCAGCTGCTGCCGACGTTCGCCGGCACGCTGCCGGAACTGCTCCGCACCTGCGGAGCCATTGCAAGTAGGTGACGGGCGGCTGGATTCGAACCAGCGTATCCACCATGCGATAGTGGCGCGACTGCCTCTGCGCTACGACCCGTCGACTCGGATCTTACAGAGGGAGAAATGGAGCACCGCAAGCGGTTGCCGGTCGTCGACCTGACCGATCGCCGCGCGCTGGCCGACTGGCGGCCGGCCGCGCCCGAGGTGATCGCCGAGGCGCGGCGCCTCAAAGAGGCTGCCCTGCTGGACTTCGGCCTCAACGACTCGGTGGTCGGCTCGTGGCTGTTCGCCAAGTGCCCGCACCAGATCGCCACCACGGCAGTCGACACCGCCGCGGTGGTGGCCTCCGGCGACGGCACCTGCCTGCTGCTGTTCAACCCGGACTTCTTCGTCGGCATCGGCTTGGATGGCGTCAAATTCGCGCTGTTCCACGAGGCTCGGCACCTGGTGCACCGACACCTGTTCGCCGACCAGGAACTCCGCGACGACCCGGTGTTCACGCTGGCCGCCGAGGTCGCGATCAACCACGTCGGCCTGGTTCGACTCAAGCAGGGACTGCCGGTGCTGGACGGCAAACCGATCGGCATCGAGCCGGCGAAGATCCACGCGCTGTACCGGGAGGACTTGACCGCACACGGCCTGGTTCCGTTGGAGTACCGGGACTTCGTCGATACCGACCTGACCGTCTACACCGAACTCAAGCGCATGAAGCACCCGCCGGTGCCGCCGCCGCTGTGCGTGCACGTGACGCATCAGATTCCGTCCGACCAGGAGACGGTCGACTCGGTGGTGTCGTCGACCTTGCTGAACTCGCTGCTGGCCGCCCGTCGGGGCAATTCCGGCGCCGAGCAGGAGCTGCTGGACCTGATGGGGCGCACCGAGGACGGTGCGAGCAAGGCCTGGGACAGGCTCGGCGCGGGCGTGCTGCGCGGCACGACGGCGAAGACGGGCAAGGTCGACTGGTGGCAACGCTGGCTGGTCGACGTGCTCGGCTCCAAGCTGCGCGAGGGCGAACGCCTGGTGTACCCCAAAAAGCGCGGCGCGGTGCTGGCGATGCTCGGCCACGAGCCCATGCTGTCCCGCTGCGGTCCGGTGCGGGACAAGGTGTTGGTCATCGCCTACGACACTTCCGGCTCCATGCCGCAGGGTGTGGTGGACTGGATGATCGAGCTGGTCGGCGGCATCGACGGCGTGCAGGCGCACTGGTTGTCCTTCGACGGCGTGGTCATGCCGTTCAAGCCGGGCGAGCGCGTGCTCGGCGGCGGCGGAACGAGCTTCCAGAACGTCGTCGACTACGTGGAAGGCAAGTCCACAGTGGACGGCAAGCACTTCGAGGAACGCCCGGACGCCGTGATCATGCTGACCGACGGCTACGCCCCACACGTGACGCCGGCCGAGCCGGACAAGTGGATCTGGCTGATCACCGAGGGCGGCGACGACTGGCCCGACACGCACACCCCACCCATGGCCTGCCACCGCGTGCGGCCCGTGACCGGAAGACCGAGCCGATGACGACGTCCCAGACCTGGCGGCCCAACGCGACCTACCGGACGCCGCCCGATACCGGCTCCCGATTGGCCTCGTTCATCGACGCGATGATCGACATCGGCCAGACCGGGCAGGTCTTCGGCCCGCACGGCATCGGCAAGACGGCGACCTTCTTCTCGCACATCAGGGAGTCCTATCCGGACACCGCGCTGGTGTTCGTGCCGGCGGCCAATCTCACGCCGGACGACCTGCTGGTCAACGCCCCGGTGCGGGAGGACGGCGAGCTGGTGCTGCGGCAGCTGGTGATGAGCCAGCTGCGGCCGGGCAAGCCGTTCGTACTGCTGATCGACGACTCGCTCCAGGCCGGCGAGACCATCCAGTCGCAGCTCATGCAGATCGCCTGCAACTGGACGCTCGGCGAGCACGATCTGCGGCAACTCGGCTGTGTCGGCGTGTTCCTGACCGACAACGAGTCGCTGGCCGAGACCTCGGCCCGGCGCAGCGATCTAGCCATCCTCGACCGCATGGTCACCGTGCGGGTGACCGCGAACGACACCGCCTGGCGCACGACCTTGGCGGCCCGCCATCGCGACTGGAACCTCCAGCCGTTCTTCGACGTGTGGAAGTCGCTCGGCCCGGAACTGCGGGAGTTGTTGTCCCCCAGGACGATGGAGCACGTCCTGGCCAACGCGCGCGAGGGATTCCCGCTGCGCTGGGCGTTGCCGCTGGTCAACGGCGAGCGGCTGCGGCTGGCCGAGACGCGCGGGCAGAAAAGCATCGACCGCACGAAGGAGATCCTCGACCGGTTGGCCACTGCTCTCGGCGTCGAAAACCCTTCGACAATCCCGGATCCGGTGCGGCAGGTGCTACGGGCGGCGCTGCGCAACCGCTGGTGCGTGCTGCTCCAGGGGCCGCCCGGCTGCGGCAAGACCGAACTGGTGCGGGAGACGATCCGCACCGAACTCGGCCACGAGCCGCTGTACTTCTCGTTGCCGGTGACCAATGTCGAGGACCTGTGCGTGCCGTTGCCGACCGCCGACGGCACGCTGGAGAACCTGCTGTCGCGGCCGTTCACCGGCGACGGGTCGAAGGCGATCGTGTGGGACGAGTACAACCGCCCCAAGGACAAGGCGGCCTTCGCCCGGCTGATGGAGATCACGCAGGAGTGGTCGCTGGCCGGCCAGCCGATCCGTGGGCTGCGGGCCCAGGTGGCGATCCAGAATCCGCCGTATCACCTGGGCCGCAAGCTTCTGGTCTCCCGCAACAACATCGCCCAGGCCACCCGGTTCACCGTGTCGCTTCAGGTCGACCCGGGCGACATCCCGGCCAACGAGTGGCTGATCGCCCAGTACGGCAGTGTCGCCGAAACCGTGCTGGAGTGGTGGAAACACGACATCGACGACGAAGGCCGGGAGTGGATCACCAAGCGCACCTTGGAGCGCTTGGTCAAGCTCCACCGCCGCGGCCTGCCCCTGGAACTGGCCACGATCTATCTCGGTGACGGCGAGTACGCCCCCGTGCCGCTCACCGCGTTGATCGATCGCCTGGCCAACCGCCAGGTCACCGGTCTGGCCGAGATCGCCGCCGACGTGCGCCACTGGGAATCCCGGCTACGGTCCGAGGCCGCGTCGCCCGAGGGCGGCAACGGCGGCGACCTCGTGCACCAGGTGCTGGCCAACGCCGAGCTCTCCCAGCTGCGCCGGCACAGCAAGGTCGTCACGCGGCTGGTCGCCCTGCTGCCGCCCAAGCTACGGGCCACGTACCTGGTCGGCGTGGCCGAGGACCGACAGCGCTTCTGGATCGAGGTCTTCGCGAAGATACCGCGCTAGGCCAACGGTTGGCGGTGCACACTGCGCACCGCCGCCACGTCCTCCGGCACCGGAGGACGAGCGGGAATGGTGGCGCTCAAGGCATCGAGGCGTTGCCGAATGCTGGTCGCAACGCCCTTGCCGAGCGCGAAGCGGGTGGGCGTGGCGGCGTGCTGAGCGCCGTCCAGGAGGCGATGAGCAGCGCGGCTGGTGAGGCCGGTGTTGGTCAGCACGAGGTGCTGCAACCGGTGCGGCGCGATCAAGGCGGCGGCGATGGCGGTGGTGGCGGACTCGTCGAGCCGGTTTCCTTGGGCACCAAGGACCTTGGCCGCACGGACCCGCCCGAGGTCGCAGACCTCGACGCCGGCCCGGGCCGCGGCGATGACCAGGCGTGCTGCGGCCTGCGGACCGATTCCGTTGCTGGCCAGGGAGATTCGGCGCAGCCGACCGGGCTTGACGGCATCGGCGATGGTGTTCGCCCCGTCGTCACCGAGCTGGGCGGCGGACACGTACAGCTCGCTCACGGTATCGGCCGCCAGCAACGCCGCCAGGTGCACCGCACCGGCCGGTCCGAGCGGATTGCCACCCAGATAAAGCCTTTCGATCCGCCGGCCGGCCTGCTGAGCCGCGATGACCGCCGCCACCACCCGACCGACGGCATCGGCGTCGAGGTCGGTCTGAACGAGGTCGATGGTCCGCAGCGACCGGGCCGACTCCATGATCGCCGCCACCGCATCCCCGTCACCGATGGGGTTGCGCTTGAGCCAGATGCCCGTCACCGCACTGGCCTGGGGCGACATCCGCAGGTTGTCAGCGATGCGACACACTCCCCCGGCCGTGATGCCGTTGCAGCCCAGGTAAAGCGTCTCCACCTCGCGCGAGACCGCCTCCGCTGCCACCTCGGCCGCGCCGTCGCCGAGACCGTCAGTGCCGAGCAGCAGGTGTCGCACCACACCGGGCCGCAACGACTCCGCCACCAGCGCCGCCCCCTCCGACCCGATCGCCGACTTGCACAGGTCGAGCCGCCCGTCCGGCAACGCCGTGCCAGTCGGAAAGTCCAGCCGCTCGGCGGTGGCCACGCCGGTACGCAGCCACGTCAGCAACGGCTCGAGCTGGCTCACCACGCGGCCTCCCGGTAGTCCTTGAGGAACACGCCAGCGAAAGGCGTGCCCTGTTCGCCACGCACGATGGGGTCGTACACGCGGGCGGCACCGTCCACAATGTCCAGTGGCGTGCGGAAACCGTCGGAGGCCAGCCGGGCCTTCTTCGGGGCGGGGTTCTCGTCGGTGATCCAGCCGGTGTCGACGGAGCACATGTACACGCCCTGGGCGGCCAGATCGGGCCCGGCGGTGCGGGTCAGCATGTTCAACGCCGCCTTGGCCATATTGGTGTGCGGATGACCGGAAGTCTTGTTGCGCACGGCAAAGCGCCCCTCGACGGCGGTCACGTTGATCACGTAGCGACGTGGCCGGGGCGACGCGAGCAGCAGCGGCAGCAGCCGGTCGCACAGCAGCGTCGGCGCGAGGGCGTTGACCAGCTGCGTCTCCAGCACCTCAGCGGCATCGAGCTCACCGACCCGAGCGGACCAGGAGTTGACCGGCGCCGTGTCGGGCAGCAGCCCGGCCTCGTCGATCTCGGCCAGCGCCAGGGCACCGTGACTCGGCCCCAGTGCGAGCATGGGGCTGAAACCCGGCGCCAGCAAGGCGTTCGCCGGCAGCGCGCCGGTCTCGCCGCCGATGAGCGCGGCGTACGACGACGGCGGCCGGCGCACGGTCTGGGCGGCGTTGTTGATCAGGATGTCGAGCGGCCGGCCGTCCGAACGCAGCGACTCGGCCAGGCCGAGCACCTGGCGCGGATCCCGCAGGTCGATCCCGACGAGCGTGAGCCGATCGAGCCACTCGGCGCTGCCCGGCACGGCCTCGAAACGCCGCTGGGCGTCACGCGGGAACCGCGTCGTGACCAGCAGCTCGGCCCCGTCCCGCAGCAACATCAAGGCCAGTTGGAAGCCGATCTTGACCCGGCCCCCGGTCAGCAGCGCGCGGCGGCCGCTCAGGTCGGCGACCGCCTCCCGCCGATCCAGGTTCTCCCGGGCGCAAAGCGGACAAAGCCGGTGATAGAACGGATCGGCGAGCTGGTACGGCTCCTTGCAGATGTAGCAACGCCGACCCCGGGCCAACGGCCGGGCGACGGCCTCCGGGTCAGGCCGTAGCGGCGCGTCCTCGCGGCGGTCGCGCCCGCCGGTCGCCGTCACGGCGTCGATGGCCGCATCGGCCTGCGCCCGTTCGGCCGAGCGGACCTTCTTCCGCTGCTGCCGCCCGTCACGGGAGAACGACTCCGCGACCCGCTCCGCCTTGAGGCGCACGGGATCGTCGGCCGGCAGCGCCCGCAGCCGGGCCACTGTGTCGTGGAACACCGCCAGCTCGGCCTCGGTGATCATGCTCCCCTCCGTTCCCCGGCATCGGGGGTCCCGGGGTCGCCCCCGGAAAGCGATGACGGACGACGTGGCTCGCGCTGTCCGCGAGCACACGCTGCCCGAGTCCGTGGTCCCGGCCGGATTCGAACCGACGTGTCCGCCTGGAGAGGGCGGGGCGCCTGCCCCTGCGCTACGGGACCGAGCCTGCCAGGGCGGCCGGATTCGAACCGGCGTGAGCTCCGGATTAGCTGTCCGATGCGCCTGCCTCTGCGCTACGACCCTGGCATTGCCGGCCATCCTAGCGGCCCGCCGACTTTCCCCATCGCGGAAATGAAATGTCCGATCCCACGCCGGCCGCCACGCCTGACTCGATCAACCGTGACCGCCGGTGACGAGTTTCGACACCGGTTCCACGCAGCTCCAGGCCGATAACCACCGATCGCGGCCACCGATGTGACTCTTGACACTAAATAGGAAACTTTCCTAACTTTTTCGTTCATGCGGGAGACATCTGGACGCCGGCTCACGTTGGCCGAGCAACATGAGCAGTACACGGCTCGCTACTCGCGGCGCGCGCTGTTCCGTGCCGGGGCGGTCGGTGGCGCGGCGCTGGCGGTGGGCGGCGTGCTGCCGGCGACCGCCTCGGCCGCAACGAACCTGCCTACGCCCAAGGCCGTGGACAAGGTCGCGGGCTCGTCGCTGCGGCCCTTCGGCCGGCACATCGCCTTCGGCGCGGACCCCTCACAGCAGGTGGTCGTGTCCTGGCAGGTGCCGGCCGCGGTGACGGCGCCGTTCATCCGGATCGGCACCAGCCCGACCGACCTCGGCCAGGCGATCGCCGCCGAGGTCCGCACGCTGACCAGCCAGCTGTCCTGGCAGAAGCCGACCGAGGACGAGCCGCTGATCAAGCCGAAAACCGTTGTGCAGTACTACCTGCACGCCCGGCTCGACCAGCTCGTCCCGGACACCACGTACTACTACGTGGTTGGCCACCAGGGCTACGACCCGGCCGGCCGGCTCGACGGCGTCGCCACGTTCCACACCGCGCCGGCCGTCGGCAAGGGCAAGGGCTTCGGCTTCACCGCTTTCGGCGACCAGGGCGTCGGCTACAACGCGACGGCCACCACCACGCTGATCGCCGGCCTGTCCCCCGCATTCCACCTGCACATGGGCGATCTGAGCTACGCCAACTCGAGCGGCGGCGGCGACACCACCGACGAGTACGACGCCCGCATCTGGGACCACTTCTTCAACCAGAACGAGCCGGCCGCCGCGCAGATCCCGTGGATGATGGCGATCGGCAACCACGAGATGGAGCCGTGGTACGCCGCCGACGGCTACGGCGGCGTGCGGGCCCGCTTCTCCATGCCGGACAACGCCTGGAGCGGTTCGACCGGCATCTACTCGTGGCGCTACCAGAACGTCGGCCTGATCAGCCTGGACGGCAACGACATCTGCTACAACACGCCGGCCAACCTGAACTACACCAAGGGAAAGCAGCTGGCGTTCCTGAAGAACACGCTCAAGGCGATGCGGGCCGACGCCACCATCGACTTCATCGTGGTGTACTTCCACCAGTGCCTGTACTCCACGTGCCAGGACAACGGGGCCGAGCTCGGCGCGCAGCAGCAGTGGGCGCCGCTGTTCGACCAGTACAAGGTGGACGTCGTCCTCAATGGACACAACCACATCTACGAGCGCACCGACCCGATCCGCGCCGGCAAGGCCACCCGCAAGCTGGCCTCGGGCGACACCGTCACCCCGGCCAAGGACGGCACGACCTACGTGGTGGCCGGCGGCGGGGGCGGCGGCATCTACAAGTTCCCCGGCTCGGACACCTATATGGGCCACGAGACCAGCAATGACGGCACGCAGCCGATGAAGGTGTCCGATGAGGGCGGTCACGACAAGACGATCAAGGTGACGTGGTCCCGCGTCCGCTACACCGGGTATTGCCTTGTCGCCGTTGACGTCGTGCCAGGCACGGCGACCACGCCGGCGAAGATGACCGTGCGGTCGCTGACGGAGGACGGCACTGCCGTCGACCAGTTCACCGTCAGCCGATAACCTCGGTGAGCTCCGGCAGGCCCTGAGCGCCGTCCACGGCCTGCCGGACCGTCGTCACGTCAGCCCCCGATCGCGTCGAGCTCGGCGACGGTGGCGGCGTCCAGTCGCAAGTCGGCGGCCGCGATGTTCTCCCGCAGGTGCGCCACCGATGACGTGCCCGGGATGACCGCGATCGCCGGCGACCGCTGGAGCAGCCAGGCCAGCGCGACCTGCTGCCGCGATGCGTCGAGCCGGGTGGCCACGGCCGTCAGCGCATCCGACTGCAACGGCGAGAAGCCGCCGAGCGGGAAGAACGGCACGAACGCGATGTTCTCCTGCTCGCACTGGTTGAGCAGCGCTTCGTGCCGGCGGTCGGCGATGTTGTACAGGTTCTGCACTGTCACCACCGGGGCGATCGCCTGGGCTTCCTTGAGCTGGCGGGCGTTCACGCCGCTCAGGCCGAGGTGCCGGATCAGGCCCTGTTCACGCATGTCGGCCAGCGCTCCGAACTGCTCCGTGATCGGGTCGTCGTCCGACTCGTCGTGCCCGCCCACCCGCAGGTTGACCACGTCGAGCGCGTCAAGGCCCAGGTTGCGCAGGTTGTCGTGCACCTGCGCCTTGAGGTCCTCCGGGTGCTGCATCTGCACCCAGCCGCCGTCCGCCCCGCGCCGCGCGCCCACCTTCGTCACAATGTGGAGCCCGTCCGCGTACGGGTGCAGCGCCTCCCTGATCAGCTCGTTGGTCACCACCGGGCCGTAGAAGTCGGCCGTGTCGATGTGCGTGATCCCCGCCGCCACCACCGCGTGCAGCACCTCGATCGCCGCATCGTGGTCCTTCGGCGGGCCGAACACGTGCGGCCCCGCCAGCTGCATCGCGCCGTACCCCATGCGGGTCAGCGTCAGGCCGTCCGCCGGCGTGATCGTGCCAAGGCTCATTGCTTCGTACCTCTCCATCGTCTCGGTCTCGCAGCTCAAGCCTGCCGCGTCGACCGGTCCGATGGCTGCGCCCCGCCTTTCCTGGGAGTGGCAGGGCTAGGTTGGGCACGGCTCCGGCACACTCATCGCCGGGAAGTAGCTGTCCCAGTTCCACAGGCTGCGCGCGATCGGCGCGTACCGCACCTCGGCACAGACCTTCTTGGCCGCGACATCGACATCCATCCCCATGGTCGTCACGGCACCGTTGCCGACGATGGCCAGCCGGTTGTCGGTGGTGAAGCGGAGCAGGCCGGCCCCGGCCCGGGAGACGGTGGCGGCCAGCGCCGGTCGCGTGCTGTCACTGACGTCCCACACCTTGACCGTGCCGGCGAGATCCTCCAGCGCGAGGTAGCGTCCGTCCGGACTGAAAGCCGGCTGCAACGGATCGGTGCCGACGGTGATGTCGCCGATCTTCACCGGCGCGCCGGGTGGGTCGTGCCGCCACAACGCGACGGAGTTTCCGCCCCGGGCGACAGCGATCAGCCTGCCGTCCGCGGACAACGCCGTGGCGCCCGCCTCCTGGGCGGTGTCGATCACTGCCGGCGTCGGCGGCTTGCCTTGCAGTGCTTGCTTCACATCCCAGATCTCCGCCGGACCAATGCCGATCACCATGCCACCTCCGTTCTTGTGGACGGTCGGCGACGTCACCATGCCGGTGAGCAGCGAGCCGCCGTCGGCGGAGAACTGCATCTCCATGGCCGACACCGGCAGCTGGGCCAGCGGCGCGTCGGCCACGGGGTTGGTCACATCCCACAGGCGCGTGTCCCGGTCCGCCGGCACCAACACGGTCAGGTCGCCGGGCCCGTGGTCGATGCCGGGCCCCTCGATGCTCCCGATCGCCAGCAGCCGGCCGTCCGGGCTGAACATCGCGTGGACCTCGTTGTCGGTCTTGTAGGTGCGCAGCACCTTCGGGTGGCCGACGTCGGCGACGTCCCACAGCGCCACCGTCTCGGCGTTCGTGCTTTCCTTGTACACAACGGCGACGTGCCGGACGTCGGTGGCGACCGTGACCGCGGCGACCGCGCCCACGATGCCCGGCGGCATCGGCAGCTGCGACCGCACGGTGGTTCCGCCCGGGCCCAGCTCCTGCAGCACGACCGTCCCGTCGTCCGCCGCGAACACGTAGTGACTGGCATCGGCGCTCAGGGCATTGCCGGGGTCGAAACGCTCGTCCGACCGGCCGACCCCGACGCGCGTCGAGTTGACGCTCGTGCTCAGCAGCAGGCCACGGGTCCGATCCGAGGGCGCGTAGCGGTAGAGGGCGAGCGCGAGTTCGTCGGCCAGCGGCTGGTTGTCCGTGGCGACCGCCGGAATCTTGTCGATCACGTTGCGGATGGTGGCGTCGTCCCGTTGCTGGGCAATGGTTTGCTGGCTGATCAGCGAGTACGCGGTGGTGCCGGACAGCGCCAGAAGCAGCACGACCAGCAACGCCATCAACCGTCGCTGCCGTCGCGTTTGACGCTTGGCGGCCAACTGCTCCTGCTCACGGACGTCCACGCTGCGGTCGAAGAAGGCCTGCTCGCGGTGCGACAGCGACGGTGTGCAGGAGCGGACCCAATCCCTGGCGAGCTGGAGGCGTGCGCCGCGGTAGAGGGCGCCGTCGTCGCGGTTGAGGCCGTCCCAGATCTCGGCGGCCTCAGTGAGCTGGCGGTGCGCGCGGAGACTGTCACGGTCCTCGGTGAGCCACTCGCGCAGCCGGGGCCAGTGGCTGATCAGGGCCTCGTGGGCGATGTCGACGCTCTCCCGGTCGACGGTGACGAGCCGGGCGGCGACCAACGCGTCGAGCACCTCGTCGAGACCGTTGACGTGGTCCAGCTCGGACCGGTCGACGCGGCGGCGCGTGTCCTCGGTGCCGTCACCGAGCGCGGTGAGACGTAGAAGACCTGGCGGGCAACGGTTTGCTGCTCGTCGGTCAGTCCAGAGTAGACAGACTCGGCGGTGCGGTTGAGGGCGTGGCTGATGCCGCCGGCGGCGTCGTAGCCGGCGGCGGTGAGGGTGATGCCCTGACGGCGTCGCCACGTCTCCAGCAGGGCATGGGACAGCAGCGGCAGCACGCCGGGCTGGTTGGTGGCCTCCGAGACGAGCCGCGTGACCAGGGCCGTCTCGACGGTGTAGCCGAGGTCGATCGCCGGCTTGGTGATGGCCAGCCGCAGCTCGTCGGCGGTCATCGCGCCGACCAGCACCGGCCCCTCGCCGAGAACCTGGCGCAGCTGCGGGTATTGCAGGCAGTGGCCGAAGAAGTCGGCCCGGACGCCGAGCACGAGCCGGGCCCGGCCGGACGGCGCCGCGGCGACGTGCAGGAGGGCGGTGATGAACGCCAGCCGCTCGTCCTCGTCGACGCAGAGGGTGAAGACCTCCTCGAACTGGTCGACGACGATCAGCGCGTCGCGGACCGCCTCCTCCCGCTCCATCGCCTGCCGCAGACGGAGGTGCAGGGCGGCCGGGTCGGCCCGCAACTCCGCCCGCAGCTCGGACGGCGAGGTGCCGGTCGGACCGGCCAGCCCCAGCGCGCACTCGTCGATCGGGTGCGCGCCGGGGGCGAAGACGACCGTCGGCTGCGAGCCGAGGCCGTCGACCCCGTCGCGCAGGCTCGCCGCCGCGAGACCCGCGCGCAGCAACGAGGACTTGCCGGCGCCGGACGCCCCGAACACCACCACCAGCCGGCGGTTGAGGATCTGATTGGACAAATGGGCCAGCAACGCGCCGCGGCCGTGAAATCGCGTGGCATCCTCGATTTGGAAAGCGGACAGACCCAGATACGGCGGCTCACCACTGTCCGGTTCAGCCGGGGCTTCCTGCGCCTCGGCCACGTCCCGCCACGTCCGCTCCCATTCGGCCAGATCGCCGCCACAGGCGTCGACATAGGCCAGTGTCACGGCCAATGAGGGCAGTTTCCGGCCGCCGGCCGCCTCGGACAGCACAGCGACCGAATAATGCGCCTTGACACTGAGTTCCCGATAGACCGGGCCGCCGGCCGATTCCCGCAGCCGCCGGAGACCGGCGGCGAACCGCAGCAGCGGCGTGTCGCCCGGGTCGAGCGGCCGCTCGTTTCGTGGCATGGCCAGACACCCCCCGATGTTCGTCGACCTCGATCGTTGAACAGTGTCGGTTGTCTGGCAAATCTCCCGCGAAGCCGAACAATACGGTGTCAGCCCAGGCGGCCGTCCTCGATCCGCACGACCCGATCGGCCAGGTCGAGGGCCCGTTCGTCATGGGTGACGACCAGCACCGCCGCGTCCCGGTCGTGGGCGTGCGCGGCCAGCAGCTCCATCACCGCACGGCCGCGCTCGCGGTCCAGGGCCGCCGTCGGCTCGTCGGCCAGGATCACCGGGGCCTGCGTGTAGAGGGCGGCCGCGACCGCCGCACGCTGCCGTTCACCACCGGAGAGCTGCGACGGATACCGACCGGCTTTCGCCGCCAGATCCACCGCGTCGAGCAGTTCTTCCGCCCTTTTCCGGTCGGGCTTCTTACCGGTGGTGATATCTCGGACGAGAAGGTTGTCCATCACCGTGAGGAATCCGATCAGGGCCGAGGCCTGGAGCACGTAGGCCGTGTTTCCGGCGGCCTTTCGGTCGACCTTACCTCTCACGTACAGCGGCGATTCGTTGATGTGCACGGTGCCGGCGGTCGGCGTGAGCAATCCGCCGGCAATGGCCAGCAATGTCGTCTTTCCGGAGCCGCTCGGGCCCAGCAGGGCGACCAGATGGCCGGCCGGCAGGTCGAGGTCGATGCCGTGCAGCACCTCGACGTCGCCGTAGCCGTGGCGGATGTCGTGCAGTACGGCGGTCATCAGGCGGTCCTTCCCAGGCTGAGCAGCGGGTCGACGGTGAACAGCCGGCGGATCGATGCCGCCGCGCCGGCCAGGGCCACGACCAGCAGCAACGCGCCGGCGGTGGCCGCGTCACCGGGCGGCAGGACGAAGACGTTCGGCGGCATCACGGCACCCATCGCCACGCCGGCCGCCGCGCCGACGAGCACGCCGGTCAGTGCCGTCGCCAGTACCTGCGTCGCGTGCGCACCGATCAGCAGCCGCCGGGACGCGCCCGTGGCCCGCAGCACCGCCAGCGGGCCTTCCTTCTGCAGGGTGAGGATCCAGAACACGACGCCGATCAGCAGCGCCGCACCGGCGTACAGGAAGGTCCTGATCAGGCCGATCGTGCCGGTTTCGGCCTGATAGCCCGGAACCGCGTCGATCGCCGCGGCCTTCGTCAGCGGTTCGGTGTCCGGCAGCGCCTTGGCGATCGCGTCGAGCACGGCATCGTCCGTTGTGGACACGGCAAACGCGGTAACGCCATTGGCGTTACGTAGCCGCTGCCAGTCGGCCAGCGGGATCGAGGCCACCGCCGAGTGCTGGACGCTGCCCAGATCGGTGAAGCCGGTGATGGTCAGCGGGACGTTGCCCGGCTGCACGCGGACCGTGTCGCCGGGATTCAGGCCTTTGTCTCGGGCCTGGTTGTCCAGCACCACACCGCTTCCGGCGTCGTCCGAGGCCAGCAGCGCCGCCGGCACGCTGTGCTGGCCGCTGGTCAGAGAGGCCAGGGTGAAGCCGATCGGCCGCACGTCCTTGACCCCGTCGACCTTGGCGATCAGCGCCGCGTCGCCGGCCGGCAGGCTGCTGCGGGACAGGTCGCCGGCCGAGCCCTTGGCGTAGACGATGCCGTCCGCCGACAGTCGTTGCAGCCCCGACACGTCCGCCGCGCCGAGGCCGACCGTCAGTCCCGTCAGGACGAAAACCAGGAAGGCCGTCAGCGCGACCAGGCCCGCGATCAGGGCGAACCTGACCGGCGCGTGGCGCACCTCGCGCCAGGCGAGAAACCGCATGAGCACCTCTTTCCGACACCTTGTCGGCAACTATTCCAACACAGCGTCGGGAAACTTAGGCAATGCTTTGCCGACGTGACGTCGGCAACAGCGGGTAGACTCCGCTCGTGCCGAAGATCAGCGCCCCCACCGTCGCCGAACACCGTGCGCAGCGCCTGCGCGCGCTGCTCGAGGCCGCCCGGGTGCTGGTCGCCGAGCAGGGGACCGAGGCGCTCACCTTGTCCGCCCTCGCCGCCCAGGTCGGTCTGTCCCGGCCCAGCCTCTACGAGTACTTCCGCTCTCGGGACGACCTCGTCGCCGCCATGGTCGAGGACGAGCTGCCGCGGTGGATCACCGAGCTCGAGGCCGAGGTCCTCCGCCACAGCGACCCAGCCGACCGCGTCGCCGCTTTCGTCCGGGCTCAGCTGCGCATGCTCACCGACGGCCGGCACACCGCCCTCGTCGTCCTCGCCGGCCATGCCCTCGGGCCCGCCGCGCAGGAGCGCATCATGGCCGAGCACGCCCGCCTTTTCGCCCCGCTCGTCGACGCCCTCACCGACCTCGGCATCGACCAGCCCGCGCTCCGCGCCCGTCTCATCCAGGGCATCGTCACCGCCGCCAGCGCCCTGCTCGGCGCCGACGAGTTGGCCAACCGCCGCGTCATCGACGCCGCCACCCACCAGGCCGTGCACGGGTTGTAGGCAGGGAGCGGCACGGCGAGTCGGTCGCGAACCGCCTCGGAGCCGAGCGTATGCTCCCGCCGCAATGGACCCGATGGACCCTGAACCTCCGGGCGGTGACACCCGCCGGCGCGATCGGTTGCTCGTGTGGGCGGCGACCGGCGGCTCGCTGGTGTGCTCGGTGCTGATCTTCCTGGCCACCAACACCTTCGACGCGAATGTCGCCGCGGGCGTGGCCGAGCCGGTGCCCTCGCCGACGCTGGACTCGCCGACGCCGCTGGCCGCGTCGTCGTCGATCACGACCACCACGGAGCCGACGACAACCACGACGACTCCCCCGCCGACGACGACCACGACGACCCGGCCGCGCACGACGACTGCGCGCCCGACGACAACGACGACGCACGCCACGACGACGACCACCACGCAGCGGACGACGACCACGACGAGGTGCGCGGTGGCGGACTGGCAGTGGAACACGGCGTACGACCGGGGCTCGATCGTCGCCTACCAGGGCCGTCTCTGGTACGCCACGGAGTGGAACTACAACGCGGTTCCCGGCAACAACGGCCAGAACGCCTGGCAGTTCGCCCGCAGCTGCTAGACGCGCTCCAGACCGGTCACGGTCCGACCGGTGAGCAGCATCAGCAGCGCGTCGATCGGCCCCCGGATCTCGGCCGGCCCCTCGCCGACGTTCCACTCGGCATCGGTCGCGACCAGGCGTGAGCCGGCCAGCCGGCGCCGAGCGTGGAACGGCCAGCCCATCCGCCACACCCGGTCGGCGCCGAACACGGCCGCATCGACGGGCATGGAGTGCTGACGCCCCAACGGGATCGCGACATCCTGGACGTGCACCAGGACGTCGAACACGATGTTGTCCAGGCTGGTGACCACGGGCAGCCGCCGCGAGCCGGCATGCGCGCGAAGGTCGGCGACCAGGTCGACGTCGGGCCGCGACGCGTGCCGCACGGCCATGTCGTGGTTGAGCTTGTTGAACCGGCCGAGCGCCCGCACCGCCCCGACCAGCATCTCCCCCGGTCCTGGATGCTGCGGTGCGAGCGCCACGTGCGCGGCGACGTCGCGGATGCGCCAGCCGTCGCACAGCGACGGTCGGTTCAACTCCGTCTCGTCGAGGGATTCCAGCAGGTCGGCCAGATACCGCCGTTCCTGCTCGACGACCAGCCAGCTCCGCTCCGGATCCACCGCGCGCCTCCCCTATATTGGTACGAGACTCTGACCAAATTAGTCAGAGACTCTGACCATGTCAAGGGAGGCGTAGTGGCCGAGGACGGGCTCAACACCGGCCTGTTGCTGTACATCCCGTACCGCTGGCTGGAGAACCGGGTGATCGACGCGCTGGTCAGGGCCGGCTACGACGACATCACCACCGCGCAGATGAAGATCGTGCAGCGGATCGGACCCGACGGCACCCGCCTGACCGACCTGGCCGAGCAGGCCCAGGTGACCAAGCAGACCGCCGGCTTCCTGGTCGACCAACTGGAGAAGGCCGGCTGGGTGGAGCGCGTGCCGGACCCGACCGACAAACGCGCCCGCCTGGTCCGCATCGCCGCCCGCGGCCGGGAAGCGCTGCCAATCACCGCCGCCGCGGTGGCCGAGGTCGAGGCGGAATGGGAGGCCCACCTGGGCAAGCGCCACATGGCGCAGCTACGGCAACTGCTTGGTCGGCTGCGCGACGTCACCGACCCCTACGCGTGAGCCAACGCGGCATCGAGGAGCACGGCGGCGGTGGCCTTGGCGACGGCGTTGCTGCCCGGCCCGCGGTCGTTGCGGGTGGCCGCGCCGTTGCCGTCGTAGATCATGTGCAGCTGAGTGGCCAACAGCTCCGGATCGGGGGCGCCGAGCCGCTCCGCCAGATCGACGAACAGGCCGCGGACCCAGGCCCGGTAGTCCCGGGCGGTCAGGTCGATCCGGTCGCCGGGCCGGGATTCGGCGCTGGCCCGGTAGAAGGCGCAGCCCTGGTAGCCGCTCTCCGCGTAGGCCGCGATCTGGCCGTCGAACACCGCCAACACCTTCTCCCGCGGGGTGTCGGCGGCGTCGACGGCGATCTGGATGTACCCGGCGATGCGGTCCTGCCGGGACTTGAGGTACGCGTGGATCAGCTCGTCCTTGCTGCCGAACGTGTTGTACAGCGAGGCCTTGGCCACGCCGGCGTGCTCGATGACCCGGTCGATGCCGACCGTGTGCACACCCTCGTTGTAGAACAGCTCGTCAGCGGCAGCCAGCAGACGTTCGCGGGCGGTCACGCGGCCGGCGGTCGCCTGGCCCGAGTTGGTCGCCATTGACATCCACTCCCTCATACCAGACAGATCTGTTCAGTTTACGCCACGGCGGTGCGGCGTGCCCGGACCAGGGCGGCCAGCGCCACCAGGGCGAGCACCATCACCGCGATGCCGTAGATCGTCGCCGCCCCGAACAGGCCGGGGCCGTGCACGGCCAGCACGCCGGCCGCCACGGCCGGAACGCCAAGGCCGAGGTAGGACACGACGTACAGCAGTGACAGCGTGCCGGCACGCTCGTGCGGCGCGACCTGCGGCACCACGATACGGATGCCGCCCTGGAAGCCGGCGCCGAAGGCCGCGCCGCTGATCAATGCCCCGACGAAGAACAGCGCCACCGAACCCGTGCCGATCGCGACCAGACTGACCGCGACGCCGACGAACAGCAGGATCGCACCGGTCTGCATCACCGCCATCGCGCCGACGTTCCGCAGCACCAGCACCATCACGCTGGCGATGCCGGCGAAGCCGAACACCAGCACACCGGCCAGAACGGTGTTGTTGCCGCCGAGCAGCTTGGCCAGCAGAGCCGGGCCGAGCGCACCGTACAGACCGGTCAGCGCCCACACGGCGAACAGCACCGGAGTGGCCGCCAGCAGATGCACGCGGACCGCACGCGGCACGGTGATCTCCGGCTTCAGGCTGGCCAGCGCGCCGGGAGCGCGCGTCACCGTCTCACGGACCAGGGCGATGCCCAGCGCCTGAAGCAGGAAAACGCCGACCAGCACGTAGTAGACGAGCTGCGTGGGAGCCGGCAGGAAGTTGACCAATAACGCCGACAGCAGCGCGCCGCTACCGGTGCCGATGCCCGGCGTGAAGGCGTTGGTCAGCTGACCGCGCTTGGCGTCGACGTCGAGCATCATCGCGCCGAGCGCGCCCACCGCGGCACCGGTGGCCAGGCCCTGCACCACGCGGCCGATCACCAGCGCCGGCACGCCGTCGGCGGTGGCCAGGATGATCATCGTGACCACCTGGACCAGCAGCGCCGTGATCAGCACGGGCTTGCGGCCGATGTGGTCGGACAGCTTGCCCAGGGTGAGCAGCGAGACCAGCACCGACACCGCATACACGCCGAAGACGATCGTCGTGGTGATCGGCGAGAAGCCCCATTCGGCCTGGTAGACGGCGAACAGCGGGATCGGCGCGCTGGACGAGGCCAGCAGCGAGATGACCACCGAGGCCAGCAGCACCAGCGTGCCGGTGCCCCGGGTTCCCGATCTCGCGACCGGGGCGCCGACCGTCGGCCGGGCGGCGCGGCTCCGTGTGATGGCCTGGGTCATGGCACACACTCCGTGAATGAGTAGACAGGTCTGTTCAATCCCTGACCGAGACTAGACAGACCTGTTCACTCAGGTCAAGTGACCTGCGCCTCAGCCGCCGAGCGGCCGACAGTGCAGCAGCGCGAACCCCTCCCCCGCCCGCACCTCGAGCCGGCAGTGCGGCCGCAACATCGCCACCACGTAATCCAGGTCCGTCGCCACGGGGGCGTCCACGGCGGCTGACCACACCAGCGTCACCTCGCCGGCCAGCCGGAAGCCCTCCAGCAGCAGCGCGGACATGTCGGCGGCGTTGAGCATCCGCCACAGGTCCACGTTGACCACCCGGTCGTACGCCCCTTCGGCGAACGGCGTCGAAACGCCGATCAGGTGCAGGTTGTCCGCACCGACCGGTGCCGCGTGGTCGCACCCTCGACCGACCCCGAACCCGAACCACAGCTCCCGCCCGGCCGACGGCAACGAAGGCACAACCGACCCGGCCGTGCGCAGCGCCTCCAGGCACTGCTCGTAGTACGGCACCATCCGCGCCAGCACTGCCGGTGGCGCACCGAGGAATTCGACGTCGAAGTGCCGGTACCGCTCCTTCATGTACGGCACGTAGCCCTGCGCGCCGGCCCAGTCCACGCTCCAGTTCCGCCAGTGCGGCAGGTGGTACGTCACAGCGTCGGCGTCGTACCGGAAGTAGCCGGACGCACGGCCGTGGTGCTGGAAGATCCGGTACGCCAGCTCGTTGTCCTCGTAGCCCCACCGCCGGAAGTCCTCGTTGAAGCCGCCGACCGTGTCGAGCAGCTTGCGCGACACGGACATGTTGTTGCAGTAGGCGAAAAGCCACGGCGTGCGGCTGTCGAGAAAGGTGTCCGGCTCGAACCCCAGGTTGTAGCGCGGATCCTGCTCGAGCGGGCTGTGCGCCGACGGGAAATCGCCACGGGCCAAGGTGGACAGCGAATCCCACTCCGGTTCCAGCCGCCGGCCGAGCAGGATCTGCCCGGCCGGCCGGTCGGCGAAGCGGTGATGCCGCTCGAGGAGATCCGGTGCGCAGTAGGAGTCCGAGTCCAGCAGCATCAGGTCGTCGTGCCGGGCCGCGGCGATACCCCGGTTGCGGGTACGGGCGCGGCCGAGGTTGACCTCGTTGCGCAGGTACTGGATGTCCAGCACGTCGGCGAACCGGTCGACCACCGCGGCCAGGTCCTCGGTCGAGCAGTCGTCGACGATGACGATCTCGAAGTCCTCGACCGGCAGGGTCTGCCGGCTCAGGGAGCCGAGCGCCAGCTCCAGGCTGTAGGCCTGGTCGTAGGCCGGGACGACAACGGACAGCGGCATGGCGGTTCCCCCTCAGGAATGGGCTCGGGTCCAGCGGAACGCGTCGGTCAGCACGTTCTCCTGCCGCAGCAGGTGCAGCCACGAGCTGCGCTCGCCACGGCCCCACGGGTTGCCGATGCGCGGGAACGGCTCGGCGTGCTCGAGGTACTCGGCCACCTCGCGGATGCCGTACTCGACGTCGTACCGGGGCTGCCACGCCGTGACCGTCGAGGTGAAGCGGTCGAAGCAGACGGTGTAGCTACGGTGGTCCGGCGAGCCGGCGAAGCTGATCTCCGCCGCCGGGAACCGATCGGTCACCAGCTCGGCCACCGAGCGGATGGTGTAGTTCGCCCCCGGCACGCCGACGTTGAACACCTGCCCGCGGACAGCGGCCGCCGGGGCTTCCAGCGTGCTGACGATCGCGGTCGCGGCGTCGCGGACGTGCAGCAGCGGACGGGTGGCGGCGCCGTCGCCGGTCACGGTGATCTTGCCGTAGCGGGCGGCCGTGCCGACCATCCGGTTCACCATCAAGTCGTTGCGCAGCGCGGGAGAAGCGCCGAACAGCGTGGCGAAACGCAGCGCCGTCGCGCACAGGCCGTCGAGGGCGACGATCGCCCGCTCGGCCACGAGCTTGCTGCGCGCGTACGCCGTCAGCGGGCGGACCTCGCCGTCCTCGGTCAGCTCCGGCTGGTGCGCGTCGCCGTAGACGCTGCACGAGGAGGCGAACACGAACCGCTCGACGCCGGCCTCACGGGCCAGCTCGGCCAGCTGGATGGAGCCGCGCTGGTTGATCTCCAGCGTGACGTCCTCGGACAGCTCTCCGGCCGCATCGTTGGACAGGCCGGCCAGGTGCACGATCGCGTCGTGCCCGCGCAGGTCGTCGGCGGTGATGTCGCGGATGTCCCACGCCCGCCGCTCGCCGTCGGTGCTGAAGAACCCGGCGTCATGCCCGGTCACCGTGTGACCCGCCTCGATCAGCTCCTCCTGGACGACCGAGCCCAGGTAGCCCTCGTTGCCGGTGAGAAAGATCCGCATGACAGCCCTTTCAGTCCACGACCAGATCGGGGAACGGGAGGATGAGGTGGCCGCCGCCGGCCACGAAGGCGGAGGCGTTGCGGCGCACGGATTCCGCGTAGTTCCAGGCGAACACCACGACGTAGTCGGCCTTGCGCTCGTCGAGCCGGCCGCGGTCGACGACCTCGATGCCGTCGCCCGGCGTGAACAGGCCGACCTTGCGCGGATTGTCGTCGACGATCCACTCCAGGAACGGGCCGATGCGCGACTGGCCGAGCAGCGTCACGGCCCGCGCCGACGCGCCGTAGCCGCCGATCACCTTGCCCTGCGCGCGCAATCCGGCCACGACGTCGTACAGGCGGTCGGCCACGCGGCGGACGCGATCGCCAAAGCCGTCGAGGAAACTACCGTCCTCCACGCCCGCTTCGCGCTCCACCGCCAGCAGCTCCGTCACCGCGTTGTCCGGCTGGCCGTCCCGTCGAGCCCAGACCCGCAGTGAGCCGCCTTGGGTGTCGATCTGTTGCACGTCAACGACATCCAGACCGTGCCGGGCGAAGGCGTCTCGGAGGACATGCAGCGAGTAGTACGCGGTGTGCTCGTGGTAGATGAACTCGAAGACGCCGTCGACCGCCATCGGCAGCACGTGCGCCACCTCGACCACCGCGGTGCCGGTCGGCCCGAGCAGCCGGGCGATGCCGCGGATCACCGCGTCAACGTCCCGCACGTGGGCGATCACGTTGGCCGCCAACACGACGTCGGAATGCCCTTGCCGGGCAACGATTCCGTCCGCGACCTCGTCGTCGAACAGCGCCACCTCGGTCGGCACGCCACGCCGCTCGGCCTCGGCCGCCAGCGGCACGGCGGGGTCGACGCCGAGCACCTTCATCCCACGCCGGGCGAAGAAAGACAGCAGCGTGCCGTCGTTCGAGCCGATCTCAGTGACCTTCGCCCCGGCCGGCAGCCCAAGCCGCTCGATCACGTCATCGGCCAGCTGACCGAAATGCCGTACCAGGGCGGGAACCGCGCCGGTGGCGTAACGGTAGTCGCTGAACAACTCCTTGCGGTCGACGACATCGCCGAGCTGCACCAACCCACAAGCGTTGCAGCGCATGAGGTCCAGCGGATAGCGGGGCAGTGCCCGCGCCTGCTCCGGCGTCGCGGCCAGGTGGTTGGCCGGCGGCGTCGGTTCCAGCAGCACCACCGGCGCCGGGTCAGCCACCCGGCACAGCACACAGGCGCTCACGGCGTGACCTGCGGGCCGTCGTAGAGGTGGGAGATGTCCACCTGGTGCTGCAACGGTTCCACCCGCACGACCTCGTTCTCGTAGCGTTCGCCGCCACGGTCCACATCGGACAGCACGGCGATCACCGTCGGCTCCGGGAACACCGTGGTGTGGGCCAGCGAGACCGGGCTGACCACGGCTTCGCCCGGCTTCACGTCCAGCGTCAGGATCTCGCCGTCGGCCTGGTGCTCCAGGTAGATCATGCGGCCCGACACCACGTACATCAGGTGGCTCTCGTGGTGGTGGTAGTGGTTGCCGCGGACCGCGCCGGTGGTGCACTCGATGATCATCGCGTGCTTGGTCGGGAAGTCGGGCAGCGCGATGATCCGCCCGCGCGCGTCGGCGTAGATGCCTTCCGGCAACAGGATGTGGTCGTGGGACAGGGTCATGGTGGTCTCCTAGGTCCGTGGTCCGAAGCGGTCGACGACCGGGGCGGCGCTGTCGCGCACGACGCCCTCGTTGAGCAGCCAGGTGCAGACGACGTGGGTGCGCCAGCCGGCCACGCCGAACGGCTCCTGCGCGGCGATCCGCTCGGCGTCGGCCAGCGACTCGGCGGCGATGATGTACATGCCGCCGGCATTGACGATCGGGTGGTCCTCGGTCGTCGGCCGGCCGTAGTTCAGCGGGCCGGCGGCCAGCAGCCGCCCCTCGTCCTCCAGCTCGAGCTGCCACTGGAGGTGGGCCCGCATCAGCTCGCGGCCGGCGTCGCTGTCCCAGTTGTACAGCGGGGTCGGCCGCATCAGCACGACGAAGAACGGCAGGCGCGCCATCCGGGCGTAGACCTGCTCGGCGGTCAGGTGCGCGGTCACCGGTGCTCCAGCAGCGCGGCCAGGCCCGGCGCCAGCTCCGCCGCGGGCGTGCCGGCGAGGAAGCCGGTGTGCAGGGTGCGGACCATTCGTTCGTACCAGAACGAGCCCAGCGTCCGGCCTCGGTCGTAACGAGCGAACGCATGCTGGTAGACCTGCAACACCAGATCCCGGTACGCGGCTTCCGGCGAATCCAGAGGCACCGCCCAGCGGGCGCACATGCGCTGGTAGCCGGCGTGGAACATGCCCAGCGCCCGCCGGCCGTTGCCGACCGGGTCGTCGGAGACGCTGTGCGCCGGAATGCGGTGGTACACGACGCCGACGCGGTCGAGGTGCCGGAACCGGTACCCCTGGCGGCGGGCCAGCCGCAGCCAGAGGTCCCAGTCCTCGGCGATCCGCACGCCGGTGTCGAACCGCGCCTGCGCGCTGTTGCGCAGCACCACGCCGGTCGGCGGGATGTAGCACAGCACCGAGAGAAACCCGTCGTGCCAGGCGAAATCGAAGGACTCCACCAGGTCCGGCGGGTCGGCGGCGAGTGGGTCGACCCAGGTGTCGCTGACCCCGGCCGTGGCGTAGACGACGTCAACGTCACCCTCGTCCAGCGCCGCCAGCGCCGAGTCGAGGTGGCCTGGCAGATACACGTCGTCGTCGTCGAGGAAGCTCAGGAACTCCCCCTCGGCGGCCTCGATGCCGTGGTTGCGGGCCGCGGACGGCCCCGCCTCGGCGGACAGCGTGAGCGGCCGGACGTCGAGCCGGTGCCGGAACTCGGCGACGACCGGTTCGACCGGTGCGCCGCCGTCGTTGACGACCACGACCTCGACATCGGCACGGCCCTGCGCCGCCACGCTGGTGAGCGCGGTGCGCAGCCTGCCCGCGCGGTCCCGCGTCGGAATGATCACGCTCAGCCGGGGAGCCACCCGCGACCTCCTTTCCTCGGATTCGGTGCTAGCGCGGCACGTCCAGCGGACGGGCCCAGGACAGCGGGAACCGCAGTCCCGGCCCGCCGAACCGGCCGGTCTCGGCGCCGATCCCGAGCACGTCCACCGGATGCGGGCCGTCGCCCAGGTGGACGTGCCCGTTGCGGACGCTCTCGGCGGCCCGGTGATGGGCCTCGCCGACCGCGCTGGTCAACGTCAGGCCCTGGGCCAGCAGGCCCGCGACGAGCGCGGAGTGGGCGCAGCCCGCCCCGTGCTCGGCGCCGTTGTCGTGGTGCGTGCCCTGGATGTGGTGGTGCTCGACGCCGTCGAAGAACCAGTCGCCGTGCTCCCGCGGTCCCCCGGTGACGACGACCGCCGGCGCGCCAAGGCCGGCCAGCTTCTCGGCCAGCGCCCGCCGGGACGAGCCGCCCGGCTCCACGCCGGCCAGCAGCTCGGCCTCCCGCCGGTTGGGCGTGATCACCGTCGCCACCGGGAACAGCGTCTCGGCCACCAGGGCCCGGGTGCGGCCCAGGTCCGACAGCCACGAGCCGGCGGTGGTCACCATCACCGGGTCGACCACGATCGGCACGCCGTCGGCGGCGAGCTCCCGCAGTGGGCCGGCCACCGCGAGCAGCAGCTCCTCACTCCAGGTCGTGCCGATCTTGGCCGCCCGCAGCGGAAATCCGGTGCGCACGGCGTCGAGCTGGGCCAGCACCGCCGGCACCGGGACCGTCCACCGGCCGGCGATGCCGGCGGTGTTCTGCGCCGTGATGCCGACCACCACGGTCGTGGCGAAACAGCCGACCGAGGCGTACGCCTTGATGTCGCCCTGCACACCGGCGCCGCCGCCGGAGTCGCTGGACCCGATGGTCAGACAGACCGGAACCTGGTCGGACATGAAGATCGCCCCGATCGACGGCCGTTCGTCAGATGTCGGTCCGCACCGGGCCGGTGCGGGTCAGCACCTTGTGCACGGCGTCGTCGAGCTGCTCGAGGATCTCGTCCACCTCGTCGAAGTAGATGAACTCGACGTTGGCCACGGTCTCAAGGCCGATCACCAGGAAGGTGTGCTTGGCGTCGCGCTCCAGCAGCAGCACCATCGGCTTGCCCAGCGCGCTGGCCCAGCCGACCTCGACGTGGGTGCCCGGGGAGACCGGCACGCCGGGGTAGGCGACGAACACGTCGGACTGGGCGATCTCGGTGTAGTCCAGCTTGGTGCACACCGGCGCGGTGAGGAACTGCGCGCCCCACTGCTCGCGGCGGTGGGCGTTGTAGACCTTGGCCCCGCCCTGCTCGAAGTGCTCGATGATGCGGTTGATCTTGCTCTGGTCACGCGGCGCCATGACGCCGGTCTCGGGGTTGACCAGGCCGTAGAACGGCCCGCCGACGAACACCGAGCTCGGGGTGACACGTTGCGTGGTGGTCATGATGTTTCCCTTCGTGGACAACGGATTCCTAGAAGCCGGCGTAGTCGGGCCAGCGGTTGAGCACGAGCTCGCGGTAGGAGGCCGGGAGCTGGTCGAGCACCGCGGTGTCGATGCCGGTGCGGTGGCGGAGCTGGCGGTGGACCTCGAACAGGCCGATGACGTGCCGCCAGTAGTCGGGCAGGTCGAGCCGGGACAGCTGGGCCGCGGTCAGCCGGGTGGCATCGAGCCGCAGCTCGCGCTCCCAGTCGAGCACCGTCCGGACGTACGGCCAGTTGTCGCCGTCCGGCATGGCCGGAAAGTCTTGGGGCGCTTGATTTTCCGTGCCGGCCTCGGCCAGCACGCGGGCCGCCCACTCGGCGTCGGTGTCGTAGACGTGCATCGAGCCGACCTGGTGGTGGTAGGTGCCGACCTCGACGCCGAGCTGGCGGGCCAGCACCTCCAGCAGGAAGGTGAAGGAGAAGACGTCGCTGGCCATGCCGCGGAAGGCGTCGTTGGCCCGCATGAAGCCCACGCAGCACAGCCGGCCGTCACGGATCAGGAACTGGAGCGCCAGTGTGCAGGCGACGTCGATGTTGTCGGCGACCAGCAGCTCACGCGCGTCGAAGATCTGCACCACCGCGCGCTTGCTGTCCGGGTCCTCGGCCAAGGTTCGCACAACGCTGCGCCACTGGTCCAGTCCCGTTCGGCCGTGGTCGAAAATCCGTGGCCCATAAGCGGTTCCGGTCAGTGTCTCACCGTCGGCCGAGTACCGGGCGATGCTGCCGGCGTAGTAGCCGATGTGGGAAAGGCGGTCCGAGCCGGACAGGTACCACAGCGCCTCGGCGAAGTTGAACACCAGGTTGGTCTTGCGGCTGGGCAACGTGATCAGCCGCTGCACCGGGTTGTCCAGCCGGTAGCCGACGCCGAGCAGCTCGGAACTCTTGTTGCCGCGCGGCGCGTTGCGGTACTCGGGCCGTTCGAACGCGGCCCGCAGGTGGTGGAGGTAGGCGTCCTGGAAGGACGCGAACGAGGTGGTCATCGGTTCTCCCCCTGGTCGGTGTGGGCGGCCTCCAGTAGGCGGCTGGGGGTCATGGGTGTCGCGGTGAGCCGCGGGTTCAACTCCGGCACGGCCGTGCAGATCGCGGCGGCAACCGCGGCGGCCGCCGCGGCCATGCCGGCCTCGCCGATTCCCTTGACGCCCAACGGGTTCCGCGGGCTCTGGGCGGTCGGCGGCGCGGGGTCGATCAGCGTGATCCGCACGTCCGGCAGGTCCGCGGCCAGCGCCACCAGGTAGTGCTCCAGCCCCTTGGCCAGCGGCATCCCGTCCTCGTCGTAGGGCAGTTGCTCGTACAGGGCCGCCGAAACGCCCTGCACCAGGCCGCCGATCAGCTGTCCGTGCACGACATCCCGGTTGATCGGGACACCGACGTCGCAGGACAGCGCCAGGTGCTCGACCCGAACCGTCAGCAGCTCGGGGTCCACGGCCACGGCGCAGGTCACCGCACCGTACGGATAGGTGTGCGCGTCGACGTCGTACCCGCCTTCGGCGCGCTTTGTGCCTTGCGCCTTCAACTTCCGGCACGCGTCGAGCACGGCGTTGCCGGTGTGCATGGCGGTGCGGCTGGCGAAGGTGCCCAGTCCGGCCGCCGGGCCGTCCCCGTCGGGGAAGACCACGCGAACCTGGTCGCGGTGGACGCCGAGTTCGTTGGCCGCGACCGTGGCCAACGCCGTCTCGTGGCTCTGGCCGGACGGCGAGCTGGCCGACTCGATGACGACCGTGCCGTCGTCCTCGACCGTCACGGTGACGCGTTCGCGGCCGCCGAGGCCGGCCTTCTCCACGTACGGCACGACCGCGGTGCCGCGGCGGAGGCCGTCGCCCGGATCAGGCTGGACGTCCACTTCGGACAGAGCCTGCTCGTAGGCAGCGCGGAAGTCGCCGCTGTCGTAGTGCACCGGCCCCTCGTTGGTGGTACCAGTATCGTAGGGCATGTCCTTGGCCGACAACAGGTTCCTCGAGCGGAACTCCACCGGGGACAGACCGAGGTGCTCGGCCAGCATGTCCATCATGCGCTCGCGCACGAAGTTCGTCTCGAACCGGCCCGGCGCGCGCACCGGGCCGATCGGCGTCCGGTTGGTCAGCAGGCTGCGCACCCGCGCCCGGTAGGCACGGAAGTGGTACGGGCCGGGGAACATCGCCGAGGCCAGGTACGGCACCAGCGCGGTCAGCGGCCGGGCGTAGGCGCCGGCGTCCTGCACGATGACGACGTCCTCGTCGAGCAGCCGACCGTCGCGGGTCGCCGACATCGTGACGTCCCAGACCTGGCCGCGCGAATGGTTGATCGCCACCAGGTGCTCGGCCCGGTCCTCCTGCCACTTGACCGGCCGGCCCAGTTCATGGGCGGCCCAGGCGGCCAGCAGCTCCTCCGGGTACAGCTCGCCGCGCACGCCGAACGCGCCGCCGACGTCATCGGTGGGCGTACGGACCTGTTCCGGTTGCAGGCCAAGCGCTTTGGCCACGGCCGCGGCATGGGCCCGCGGCATCTTGGTGATGCCGCGCAACGTCAGCGTGTCGTCTTCCCAGATAGCGAGGATGCCTCGGGTCTCCATCGGCAGCCCGGTCTGCCGCGCCAGCGTGAACCGACGGGTCAGGGTGACGACGTCGTCCTCCGGCTGCGGCCCGGTCCAGTCGGCCGGGACGAGCTGGCTCTGTTCCGGCAGCCAGCACGGATCATCGTCGGCCAGCTCGGTGTAGTTCTCCGGCGTGGTCAGCAGTGGCAGCTTCTCGTACCGCACGGTGACCGCCGCCGCGCCATCTTCAGCGGCGGCAGGACTCTCGGCCAGGATCAGGGCGATCGGCTCGCCGACATAGCGCACGGTGTCGGTGGCCAGCACCGGCTCGGCCGGCCCGGCCAGGTCACGGCCGAAGTCGCGCATACCGGCCGGCAGGTCGGCGCCGGTGAACACGATGCCTTCGACAGCGGTGGTGTCGATCGCGATGATCCGGGCGTGCGGCTCGGTGCTGCGCACGATCCGGGCCCACAGCTGGCCGGGCACGTGCTGGCCGGTGACGAAGGTGCCGCGCCCGTTGAGCAGGCGAGCGTCCTCGACGCGGCTTTTGGGCTCCGGTGTCTCCCCGGAAAGCACGCCGGCCGCAGCGCGGGCCAGGCCCGTGTAGCCGGTGCAGCGGCAGATCACGTCGCTGATGGCCGACCGCACGTCCTCGGGGCACGACCGCAGCGGGCCGCCGGGGGCCATGGCCAGCACGAACGCCGGACTGCAGTGCCCGCACTGCAACGCCGAGCTGGCGGCCATCCAGTCGCGCACCGGCGCCAGGCCCGGGTCCGCACTGCGGACCGTCTCGACCTTGCTGCCGTCGCACTGGGCGGCCAGCACCAGGCAGGACCGCACCAGCTCGCCGTCCAGCCGGACCAGGCAGTGGCCGCACTGGCCGGCGTCGCAGCCGGTGTTCACCGGGTGGCCGTTCCCGCTCAGAAAAGAATTGAGCGCGGTCGCCGCCGGCACGGTTGCCGACAGTTCCGCGTCATCGACGACGCATTCGACGGTGACGGCATCGGAGAATTGTCCGACGTCCGGATAATTGACTCGCAAAGCATTTCCCCCGGTCGTGCCGGTGCTTCCGGTCAGGTAGCGCGCTGACCCAGCGGGCGGGGTACCCGGACGAACGGGCTGCCGGTCGCGGTACCGCTTCCGACATCCGGATCTTCAGCTCCGGTCCCCCCGTCCCGCTGGCTCGACCAGAGAACCACAAGCCGTGCCGAAACCGGTTTCGGCGATAGTGATTCTCCAGCCTGTCTCGACCGCCATTCGAGGTCCACCTATTGAGGTGAATTTGAGGGCGTATTGGCCACCGTGCTATAAAGTCGAAACCGGTTCCACCGTCCGGTTCCGACAACAGCGATCATGGGGGCATTGCGTGTTCGACGTCATCAAGGGCAAAGGCAGCCGGCCGCTGGTGGCGGCGCTGGCCGTCGACATGCTCGGCAGCGGCCTGTTCATGCCCATCTCGCTGCTCTACTTCACCGCCGTGACCCAGCTGCCGCTCACCACCGTCGGCCTGCTCCTCAGCGTCGCGACCATCTCGACGCTGCCAGTGCCGATCTTCATCGGCTACCTGGTCGACAAGTGGAACGCCCGCAACGTCGTGTTGATCGCGCAGGCCGTGCAGGCCGTCGGCTTCGCCGCGTACGGCTGGGTCAGCGGGCCGGTCACCATGCTGGTCGTGGTGGTCGTCGTCGCGGTCGGCCAGCGGATCTTCTGGTCCTCGTTCTTCACGGTGGTCGCCGGCCTGGCCGAGGCCGGCGAGGAGAGCCGCCGCAACGACCAGCGGTTCGCGCTGGTCGGCATGGTCCAGGCAGCCGGCACCGGACTCGGCGCGCTGATCAGCGGCCTGGCCGTGGTCGATGCCTCGGTCGGCACCTACCAGCTCGTGGCCTACGCCAACGCGGTGTCCTTCGCGCTCTCCGCGCTGCTCATGTTCCGCGTGCCGCTGGCCAAGAAGTCCTCTGGCACCAAGGAAAAGGCCGTCGGCGGTTACGGCGTGCTGCTGCGCGACCGGCCGTATCTGCTGCTGATCGGAGCCAACACGGTCTTCGCCCTGTGCAGCGTGATGGTCGGCATCGCGGTGCCGGTGTACCTGGTCAAGGGCCTGCCCGGGATGGGCTGGCTGGTCGGCCCGCTGCTCGCCGTCAACACCCTGCTGCTGGCCACCGGCCAGGGCGTGGTGGTCAAGCTGGCCCGGCCGCTGACTCGGGTGCGGGCCATGGCGGTGGCCGGCGGGCTGTGGGTGGTGTGGTCGGTGGGCTTCGCCTTCGCGCTTGACGTGCCGCAGGTCGTGCTGGTGCCGTATCTGTTGGTGAGCGTGGCTTTCTACGCGGCGGCCGAGCTGCTGCACGCGCCCGTGTCCAACGCGCTGGCCGCCGCGGCCGCGCCCGAGCACGTGCGTGGCCGCTACCTGGCCATGTTCCAGTACTGCTTCACCGTCGCCAATATCGTCGCGCCGACCTTCTTCACCGCCCTGTACGCCCAGGGCCCGGCGTTGCCGTGGATCGTGCTCGGCGCGCTGGCCGCGGTGGCGACCATTGCCATGCGGCTGCTGGAGAAGCGCCTGCCGACCGACGAGCCGGCCGAGGCGCTCGCCACTTCCTGATCTTCCCTATCGCCTGACCCGGGGGGTGGGCGCGGTGCACGCGTCCTCGTTCTGCTTTCACGCGCCCGAAAACGTGCCGGCCGCCGTCACGGCGCTGGCCCAGGCCACCGATCCGGCCGTACTGGCCGGCGGCCAGTCGCTGGTGCCGCTGCTGCGGACCCGGCGTCGGCAGCCCGACCTGGTCGTGGACATCGGCCGGATCGCCGAGCTGACCGGTGTCCGGGTGGGCGCCCGCGGACTCGTCGCGGGCGCCGCGGCCCGGCAGGCCGACGTGCTGGCCGCGGCCGACGGTTTACTGGCCGCAGCGCTCGGATCCGTCGGCACGATGCTCACGCGGCGACGCGGCACCATCGGCGGCATTGTGGCGCATGGTGATCCGGGCTTGCAGCTCGCCGCCGTGGCCGCGATCAGCGACATCGACGTGACGATCACCGGCCCGGGCGGCCCGAGAACCCTTGCCGCGGCAGCGTTTTTCACCGGCCAACCGCTGCGCCACGGCGAACTCGTCACGTCGATCACCTTCGCCCGTGAACCCGAGGACCAGGGCTGGGGCTTCGCGCGCGTCGCGCACCGCCACACCGGCCCCCAGCTCGCCGGCGTCGCCGCGCGGGTGGCATTGGACCTCGACGGCCGCTGCCGTACGGCACGGATCGCCGCCTACACCCTCGGCCATCCCGGCGGCGAACTCCTCGACGCCGCACACGTTCTCGTCGATGCACGACCCGATGAGTCCACAGTGGATCTTGCCGCCCGGGCTGCCGCCTCGGCCGTGCGGCCGGTGTCCGACGCCACCGCCACGGCCGACTACCGGCGCCACGCCGTCGAGGTCCTCACCCGGCGTGCGCTCCACCAGGCCCTGAACACCGTCAGGAACGGAGGCACCACCACCGATGGCTTCATTCGTCGACCACTGCCATGAGCGCGCCGCCGACGTGTGGCACGCCTACCGCCATCACCCCTGGATCGAGGCGATGGCCGCCGGCCGGCTGCCGGTCGAGAAGTTCGTGTCCTTCCAGGTCAACGACGCGCCGTACATCGTCGACCTGCATCGCAGCCTGGCCTTCGGCGTGGCCAAGGCGCCCGGCACGCCGTGGGCCAAGGCCGCGGCCACCGTCATCGACGACGTGTGGGTGCACAACGAGATCGACACCAAGCGGGTGCTGCTGGCCGACCTCGGGTACACCGAGGAGCTGCGCATCGGCCGCGACGCCTACATCCCGGCCCGCGAGGCGTACGCCAACCACCTGGTCCGCACCGCGCTGGAGGGCGACATCGGCCAGATCGCGTCGGCCCTGCTGCCCTGCGCCATGTTCACCCAGGTGATCGGGGCGCGGTTCCGCGGCATGCAGATCGCCGGGCCGCCGGCGTACCAGAAGTGGGCCGACATCTACGTCCAGCGGGCAGTGCACCGGATGGCCGAAGCGCACGCCGAGGTGATGGAGACCGAGTCCGCGCGCACCGACGAAGCCGGTCGCGAGCACATGTACCTCTGTTACCTGCGGAGCCTCCAGCACCAGGTGGACGTCTTCGACGCCGCGTGGGAGCTGGACATCGCCTGGCCGGGAGAGCGCCGATGAGTGAGCAGATGCGGGTGGCCGCGCTGACCGCCCTGAACGGTCCGCTGGAGATCCAGACCCGGCCGGTGCCCACGCCCGGGCCCGGCCAGGCGCTGATCCGGGTGCATGCGGCCGGTGTGTGCCACACCGACCTGCACCTGTCGGCCGGCGTGCCCACCAGCCCGTCGTTTCCGTTGGTGCTGGGGCACGAGATCGCCGGCGAGGTCGTGACGTCAGCGGCTTTGCCGCCGGCACAAGGGTTCTCGTCTACTACTACGACGGGTGCGGCCGCTGCGGCTGGTGCGCGCAGGGGCTGGAGAACCTGTGCCGGCAGGCCAACGCCAAGTGGGGCTTCGACACCGACGGCGGCTTCGCCGAGTACCTCGTGGTGCCGGACCGGTGCCTGGTGGCGGTCCCGTCGTCCGTGCCGTTGGACGAGGCGGCGGTGCTGGGCTGCTCAGGCACGACCGGTGTGCACGTCGTCGACACCGTCGCGAAGGTGCAGTCGGGCGAGACCGTGACGGTGATCGGCGTTGGCGGCGTCGGCCTCGCGTGCGTGCAGGTCGCGGCCGCACGCGGCGCTCGGGTGATCGCCGTGGATCCGCACGAGGACAGCCGGGCGGTCGCGGAGTCGTTGGGGGCTGCGCACAGCGTCGACCCGTTCGCCGTTGACGCGGTCGAGGCTGTTCGGGCGCTGGTGGGCGGCGACGGTGTCGACGTTGTGGTGGACACCGTCGGCAACGACCACAC
The DNA here is from genome assembly GCF_028622115.1 of Kutzneria chonburiensis. Taxonomy (NCBI): domain Bacteria; kingdom Bacillati; phylum Actinomycetota; class Actinomycetes; order Pseudonocardiales; family Pseudonocardiaceae; genus Kutzneria; species Kutzneria chonburiensis. The sequence goes on along the minus strand of NZ_CP097263.1, from coordinate 1,292,343 downwards.
TCCGGCGCAGGCGATCGACATGGTTCGCATGCAGGGGCGCGTGGTGCTCGTGGGCTACACGGACGCGCCCGCGCGGATCGACGTCGCCACGGCGGTGACCCGCGAGGTCCGGCTTTTCGGGTCCGTCGGCGCGACCCTGGCCGACACCGCCGAGGTGCTGCGCCTGGCCGAGGCCGGCGCGCTGCGCATCCCGATCGCCGACCGGTACTCGTTGTCGCAGGTCAACGAGGCGTTGGACCGCCTGCACTCGGGCAAGGTGGCCGGGCGGCTGGTGCTGCGCCCGTGAGCGGTGCCCGGCGCCGCCGCGCACTCGGCGGCGCTGGGCACCGTCACCGCCGGTCCAGCAGCTCGGCCAGCGGAACAGCGTCGATCCGGTCGAGCACCAGATCGGCGATGGTCAGGTCGAAATTCTCCGTCACGGCATTGGGCACCGCCACACAGCGAATTCCGGCCTGTCGCGCGGCCCGAATTCCGATCGGGCTGTCCTCAAACGCAATGGCCTCCGCGGCCGTCGCACCCAGCTTGTCCAGCGCCGCCAGATAGGCGTCCGGCGCCGGTTTCTTGGCCAATCCGGCCGATTTGGTGATGACGACGTCGAATCGGCTTTCCTCGAGGCCCACCGCAGCCAGCCGCTGGCTGATCCACCAGTCCGGCGCGTTGGACACGATGCCGGTCAGCGCCCCGAGCTCCTCGGCCTGAGCCAGGTGCTCGCGCACCCCAGGCCGGAGAACCAGCAGCTCATCCCGCCTTTTAAGCCTTAGGGCCTCGACCGTGTCCCAGTCGATCGTCTCGGTCACGAGCGCGGCCAGCTGCTCCTTCGGCATGCACGGCCCACGTCCGGCCAGCGTCTCGGCCAGCCAGTGGTCACGGTCGATCGAATGCCCGAACGACTCGTACACCTCGGTCCACGAGATCAGTCCGGCTGTTTCGCTGTCAATGAGAAGACCGTCGAAGTCATACAATACGGCAACCATTCCACAATGGTACTGACCTCGCACTAGAGTTCCGCTCGAAACGCAGGGCACGGATCGTCACGAACCTTGGCACTCATGATGACACTCTTTCGGCTGATCGCAATGACCATGGCCGCATGACTTTCGGTGGCAATCTGCTCATCGGCGCCAGCGGTTCCGGCGGCGTCGCCTTCTTGCCCATGTACCTGTCCGCGCTGCGGGCGGAGTTCACCGGCACCGTCACGGTGCTCATGACGCACACCGCGACGACCTTCCTACCCGCGTCGACCATGGCGCTGTTCGCCGACCGCGTGGTCACCGCCGTGGATCCGGCGACGTGGGCGCGGGCCAACCACGTGAGCCTGGCCGACGAGCACGACCTGTTCGTGGTGCTGCCGGCGACGGCCAATACTCTGGCCGCGGTGGCCGGCGGCGGTGCGCCGAACCTGCTGACCACCACGGTGCTGGAATTCCCGTCGCCGGTGGTGTTCTTCCCGGCGATGTCCGGGCTTATGTGGACCAAGGCGTCGGTGCAGCGCAACGTCACGCAGGTGCGGTCGGACGGGCACGAGGTCGTCGAACCGGCTGACGGCCCGCGGTATGACGTGTCGCTGGGCCGGGTCGTCACAGGGCCGACCCCGCCGTCCCCGCCTCAGTTCGTGTCGAAGGTCGTCGAGCGCCTGCGGTGATCGCCCGGCGTGCCGCCGGTCACGCGCCGGAACGCCCGGTGCAGCTGCGCAGCCCCGGCAAACCCACACTGCTGCGCGACGACCGCGACCGGCAGCCGCGGGTTGGAGCGCAGCACCTGCTGCGCCCGTTCCACGCGGATCCGGCGCAGCAACGCCGTCAACGACTCGTCGTCCGCCAGCGCCCGGAACAGCGTCCGCCGGGAAATGCGGCAGCCGGCCGCCACCGCATCGGCGTCGAGGTCCGCGTTGCCGGCGTTGTCACGAACGAACCTGCGCACACGTTCCCGTGTGATCGCCAACGGCGACTCCCCGTCCGCCCGGCCGCCCACCCCAGGGCCGTGTCGACCAGGCCCAGCGCGTGGGGAACCAGTTCGTCCGCGCCGAGGTTTTCCATTCCCAACAGGAAGTCCGTGACCAGGCGGGCCGGACCGTCCAGCGCCGTCGAGGTGGCATCGCGCAGCGTGCGGCGCGGCAGCATCGACACCGGGATCCGGACCACCAGCTGCGCGAACTCCCCGCCGAAGTGCATGGTGTACGGCCGCGCACTGTCCACGAAGGCCAGGACCCCCGGCGTCAGCACCGCACCGCGACCGTCCTGCGCCAGCAGCCCTTGGCCGCTGATCTGGATGTTCGCCAGCAGGTGATGTTCGTTGCTCCGGGCCACATAGCCTCTCGTACGGTCGACCCGCTGTCCGCAGGAGGACAGCCGCGCGAACCCGATGCCGGCCACGTCCCGATGCCGCACCACCCCGGCGAACCCGTCCTCTTCGGTCGGCCGCACCGCCACTTCGACAAAGGCCGAACACACCACATCACGCCAGTACGCCGCCGCGTCCCGGCCATCGACGTCCGAAGTGGACAGCGTGACGGTGTCGTTCATGATGCGCCCAGGCTAAGCACGGCCGACAGCGCCGCGCCACCCAGCGCACGGACCGGGCAACGATTGTCGCCCGTGCGGCCGGTGGTGGAGGCAGGAGTCGAACCTGCAATGCCCGGAGGGCGTCCGGTTTACAGCCGGCTGAGGCGCCACCGCCCCGTCTCCACCGTGGTCGGGTCCGGCCCGCCCCACGTCAGGGGCGGCCGGACCCACAGCCCGCGTCGACCGCGGCCAGGCGCGGCGGAGACGGGCGTCGGAAAATGGCTTCAGAACACCGATCGAGGTCAGGGCCGATAGGCGCGCGACACGGCCGCGGCGGACTGCGCCCCGTGCTGTCGCGTGCTGCCCATCGCCTGCTCCCTCGCTCGTGGTGTGCCGAGATCCTTTCCGACACCCGGGCTTGCCGTCAACGCGATTTCAGACGTCCACCGGATGCTGCCGCGGCACGTCCTGGCGCGGCTGAACCTCCTGATACGGCTGGACCTCCTGGCGCGGCGGGATGTCCTGGCGCTGCACCGGCACCGACGGCCCGGACTCGTAGGACGAGTAGCCGGCGTCGAATGCCGCCTGCCGCTCCTGGATCTCGGCCAGCAGCAGCTGGGACTGCTCGACCGCCTGCTGCACGATGTGGCTGGCCTGCTCGGCCGCCTTGGCCAGGCAGCGCTGGGTCTCCTGCTCGGTCTGCTCGACCAGCTCGACCCGCTGCCGCAGCAGCTCCTCGGCCCGGTCCCGCAGCTGCTCGGACTGCTCGATGGCCGCCTTGCGGATGAGGTTGGCCTCCTGCTCGGCGTTCTCGATCATCACCTGCATGTGCTGCGCGGCCGGCGTCTGAGCCAGCCGCTTGTCCGGGTCCGGCCGCAGCCGGTCCAGTTCGGACTGCATCTGCTCGGCCCGCCGGGCCAGCTCCTGGTACTGCCGCAGCACGGCGTCCCGGTCGGACCGGGTCTGCTCCAGCGTCTCGTTCAGGTGCTCGCACCGGCGGGTGGTGGCCTCCAGGTCCGCCCGCACGGTCCGCAGCTCCTCGTCCACCGCGGTCATCTCGTCGTCGACCTGGTTGCGGGCATATCCCCGGAACCGGACCCGGAAAACGCGCGGCTGTCGCTTCGATACCTCATCGATCAGCATCTTGTGCTCCTTCGTCCACCAGGTGGTTTCCCCGTCAAACCCACTCGCATGCCACCCGTGTGGGTGGTCAACGGGGACGTCGTGGCCGGCGCTGACGATCAGCTCGATCGCGGTGTCGGCGGGGAACGCCCCGGCGTGCGACTGCCCGAGCACCGTCCCCTTCGGACGGTCCGAGGCCCGCGGCGTCACGTCCACCCGCACGTAGCCGGCCTGACGCAAGGTGTCCTGCGCATGTTGCGTGCCGCTGCCGACGACCCACGGGACGGTCGGCCCGTGCGGCATCGCGTCCAGGTAGGACGGATCGGCGGGCGGCAGCCCTCGGTCGGGCGCGGTGCCGAGCAGCTTGCTGAACGCGGCGAAGAACGGCGGCGACGCCAGCGAACCACCGAACGCGCCGGCGCAACCGGTGTCGTTCGAGTCCAACCGCGGCGGCTTCGAGGCGCAGATCGGCGCGGGGGCGGAACCGTCGGCGAAGACCAGCGAGGAGGCCGCGTAGCCCCGCATGCCGGCGACGAAGCCGACCGACTCGTTGTACTCGGTGGTCCCGGTCTTGCCGGCCAGCTGGCGTTGCCAGTGGGCCCGCAGCGCCGAAGTCGCCGAGGTGCCGGAGACGGTGTCCTTGGCCAGTCCCCTGATCATCGTGTCGGCCAGGGCCGGCGCGACGACCTGTTCGCATCCCTGGTCGGGCAGCGAGATCGGCCGGCCGTCGTGGTCGAACACCTGCCGCACCGGCGTCGGCGGGCACCACTTGCCGCCATCGTCCAGAGTGGCCATCACGTTGGCCAGCTCCAGCGGGCTCACCGCACTCACGCCCAGCGTGAAGGACGGGTTGTTGTGAAAGTACTCCCGCTGAGGTGAGTTGTACTCGGCTTGCTTGTACCGCTCGTCGGACGGGTCGGTGTTCGGCGGGCTGCCGGCCTCGGAGGCGTCCATGGTGCGGCGCAATCCCAGCCGGTAGGCCATGGTCAGCACCGGCTGCATTCCCGCGCGCAGCTCCAGATCGGTGAACGCAACGTTCGGCGAGGTGGCCAGCGCCTCCTCGAGCGAGATCGGGTTCGGATAGCCGACGTAGTCGTTCTGCACGGTGTGGCACACCGTGTCGTCGAAGATGATCGGCGGCATGAAGCACTGACTGTCCGGATTGGACAGTTTGGTGTTCAGCCCGACCTTGCCCTGCTCCATCGCCGCCGCGGTGGTGAACAGCTTGAAGATGGAGCCGGCGCCGAACGGATCGCTGACCTCGACCGGCAGATTGGTCATCGACTGGCCGGCGGCCGCGTCGACCCCGTACTCCCGGTTGGCCACCATCGCCGCGACCTCGTGCTTGGCGCCGGGCCGGATGACGACCATGGTGTTGGCGATGCCCGGTGTCCGCGGCGGCACGTTGGCGTCGACGGCCTGCTTGGCCAGCCCGGTGAGCCTGGCGTCCACCGTCGTCCTGATGCGGTAGCCGCCGGTGCGCAGCTGGTCGGTGGTGAAGCCGTTGGCCCGCAGGTAATCCCGCACGTAGGCGCACAGGAAGCCGTAGCCCGGCTTGATCCCGACGCAGTCGCTGCCCGGAATCCTCGGCTCGGCCACGATACCCAGCGGTTGCTTCTTGGCTCGGTCGGCGTCGGACTGGTCGAGCTTGCCGATCGACACCTCCGCGTCGAGCACGATGTCGCGGCGCTCGATCGCGGCCTGCGGGTGGTTCCACGGGTTGTAGGCGACGGGATTGTTCACCACACCGGCCAGCAGCGCCGCCTGCGTTACGGTCAGCTTGTCCGGTGTGGTCTCGAAGAACACCTGCGCCGCCGCGGCGACACCGTCCACATTGCCCACGAACGTCACGAGATTGAGGTAGCGGGTCAGGATCTCGTCCTTGCTCAGCTGGCTGTCCAGCTCGACGGCCACCCGCGCCTCGCGCATCTTGCGCACCGCGGTCACCTCACGGGCCCGTTGCTGGGCCTTCTTGTCGTGCCGCGCGGTGACCAGGATCTGGTAGTTCTTCACGTACTGCTGGGTCAGCGTCGATGCGCCCTGCGAGGTCTCGCCGGTGGCCCCGTTGCTGATCAGCGCCCGCATCGTGCCGGCCGGGTCGACGCCGTGGTGGCTGTAGAACCGTTTGTCCTCGATCGCCACCATGGCGACCTTCATGTTGGGCGAGATCCGGTCGGACGGCGTGTCCAGCCGGTACTGGTCGTACAGGTAGGCGATCGGCGTGCCGTCGGTGGCTTCGAGCACCGAGGCGAACGGCGGCCGGCCGCGTTCCAGCGCGATGGCCAGCGAATGCACCGCGTCGCCGGTCGCGTTGGACAGCAGGCCGAGCCCGCCGGCCACCGGGAAGGCCATGCCGGCAAGGCATACGCCGCCGAGCACACAGGCCAGGATCAGCTTGGTCAGCAACCACGTCCGCCGCACGGCCGCCCCCTTTCTCCCTCTGTGAAATGCCACGGCGGTTGCGTGCGAAAACAACTGAGGGTTCCTCGATCGGGTGGTTTGCGGTTCGCGCCGAGTAGTCGCCGCCGGCCGGGGCACGCTGCGACATGTCCGTCAGCGAGGCGTACGACGACGCCGTGCCGATGTCAGCGCCGGCCCGCCGGGTCTGGGAGCTGCGCCAACAGGTCCGTGCGCTGGAAGCCGAGCGGGCGGAGCTCGTCGAGGAGCTGTCGGCGATGCGCAGCCAGCTGATCGGCGCTTACCAGCGACTGGCCGACAGCGCGGCCGGACCGGACGTGCCCAGCCGGCTGCTGCGGCTGGTCTGCGACGAGGCCAACCGCATCCGGCTGGAAGCCCTGCGCTACGCGCAGAAGATAGAAAACGAGGCTCGCTCACACTCCTGGTGAGCGGGCCTCTTCAGCGGGTGATCAGCCGTTGGCCAGCGCCTTGAGCCGGTCGTACGCGCCGTTGAACCGGTCCTGGTCGCCGGGGAACGTGCCCTTGTCGGCGTACTGCCAGATGGTCAGGAAGCCCCAGCCGGCCGGCAGCGCGCCGACCGAGCTGCCGTAGAACGGGATCCACAGTGGATTGTCCGCGCCGAAGCCACCGTTGTTGCCGGTGCACTGCGCCCACCACTTGGTGCTGGTGAAGATGGTCGGGAACCGCTTGGTCCTGGCCAGCACCCGGCTGCTGAAGTCACGCACCCACGCCACCATCGCGGCCTGACTGAGCCCGTAACAGGTTGCGCCGTAAGGGTTGTACTCGATGTCCAGCGCCGGCGGCAGCGTCATGCCGTCGCGCGACCACGCGCCGCCGTGATTGACGAAGTAGTCGGCCTGGGCCGTGCCGCCGGACTGGTTGGGCACCGCGAAGTGATAGGCCCCGTGCAGCAGGCCGGCACCGTAGGACCCGTTGTACTGCTGGGCGAAGAACGGGTTGGTGTACGTCGTGGCCTCGGTCGCCTTGATATAGGCGAACTTGCCGCCCTTGCCGGCCACCGCCTTCCAGTCGATGTTGCCCTGGTGGCTGCTGACGTCCATACCGGAGGTCTGCGCGACCTGGGCGGTCAGCGGTTGGGCCGCCGGCATGGCCCGGCCCTCCACCAGCGCGATCTGCGAACCCATCTCGTGGTCGTTGTCGGAAGCGGCGGTTGGTGCGGCGTTCGCGGCGGCCGCGCCGGTCGCCGCCAGTACGAGCGCCGAGCACAGAACCGCCAGCCGACCGGGGTTGACCATGGTGACCTCCAGGAAGCTAGTAGCCACTGTTGTTCACCGAGGCCTACCCGACGGCGGTCGAACTGCACATTTCGCCGCCTACTTTACTTCTTTCGTGTGCACTGTGGACGCTCCGTGACCGTTATGCGGCAAGCAAGACCCGACCGAACGGCCCGCCCTCGATCAGGTGCCGCTGCGCCCGCGCCGCGTCGGCCAACGGGAACACGCTGTCGACGATCGGATTGATCTCCTTCTGTGCCACCAGATCCAGCAGCTTCGCGTTGGCCGCGCGCGTCTGCTCCGGTGTGTACGCCGCCACCCGGAAACCGTGAACATGAGCGTTCTTCCAGATCAGGTCGGTGACGTCGATCGTGGCGGTCATGGCCGCCGAGTAACCGATGCTGACCAGCGAACCGTGCGCCGCAAGGCTTCCCAGCGCCTCGCCGGTGATCGCGCCGCCGACCCCGTCCAGCACGACATCGACCCCCTTGCCGTCGGTGATGCGCTTTACCCCGTCACGCAACGATTCCCGGGTCAGGTCGATGACCTCGAAGCCGGCCTCGCGGCCCTTCGCGGCCTTGGCGCTGGAGGTGGCCGTGGTGATGGCTTGCGACGCCCCGAGCACGCGGGCGATCTCCACGCCGCCCTGGCCGACCGCGCCACCGACGCCGGGTGCGAGGACCGTCCCGCCGGGCCGGAAGTCGACGACATCGGTGAGGGTGAGCAACGCGGTCAGGTGGCCGGCGCCGGTGGTCAGCGCCGCGGCCGCCGTGTCGTCGACGGCGTCCGGAACGGGCACGAGGTTGGCCGGATCGGCGGCCACCAGCTCGGCCCACGTCCCGTCGACGCCGAGCCCGTAACGGCCGCCGCCCAGCACGACCCTGGTCCCGACCGGCAGGTCCGATGTGCCCGGCTCGACCAGGACGCCCACCCCGGTCACGCCGGGGACCACCGGGAACGGCTTGATCGCGCCGGCCGGGAGTTTGCCCAGGCGGGCGGTGTTGTCCAGGGGGCTGACACCGGCCAGCACGATCCGCACCACCGCCCAGCCCTCGGGCGCGACCGGCTCACGGACGGTTGCCGCGCCGAGCACGTCGTAGTCGCCGAACTGGTGGTACTGGATGGCTCGCATGTCGGGCTCCTCACTCGTCGGTGAAATAACCGTAGCACGTTCACTCCTTTCACTCGCCTGATCAGGTGCCCGATCGACCGTTGCCGCCGGCCGCCGGCTGCGCGACCTTGGAGCCATGACCGACGTGCTGATCGTCGGCGGGGGACCCGTCGGACTCACCGCCCGCGCGCTGCTGGCGCGCTGGGGCGTGCGGACGCTGCTGGTGGAGAAGCGCGAGAAGCTGTCGCCGTTCCCACGGTCGCGGCTGGTCAACGTGCGCTCGATGGAGATCTTCCGTCAGCTCGGCATCGCCGACACCGTGCGCTCCCGCGCCTTCGCCCCTCGCTTCGGGCGCATCCGCTTCCGCGACACCCTGTTCGGCCCCGATTTCGGCACCGCCGCCATGACCGGCGTGCACGCGCCGATCCCCGACAGCCCCGAGTTCGGCGTCGTCACCTCCCAGGACCGTTTGGAGCCCACCCTCCTTGCCGCCGCCGACGATCCGATGGTCTTCGGCGCCGAGCTGACGGGTCTGTCCATCTCCGACGACGGCGTGACCGCTGTCGTCGGCGACCAGACGATCCACGCCCGTTACCTGCTGGCCACCGACGGCGCCAAGTCCACCGTGCGCTCACTGTTGTCGATCGGCACCGACGGTCCCGGTGCCCTGTCCGACATGACGACGGTTGTCTTCGACGCCGACCTGTCTGAATGGTCCGCCGCCGAGCCCGCCGGTGTCTACGCCACCGCCCACGGCATGTTCCTGCCCGTGTACCCCGAGGGCGGCTGGGCCTGGATCTCTCCGTCTACTTCGGACACCGACTGGGAATCCCTTGTCTCCCAGGCCATCGGCTCCCCCGTCGCGATCAAGGTCCAGCGGGTGCAGCAGTGGACCATCACCGCTTTCGTCGCGTCGTCCTTCCGCGTGGGCCCCGTGTTCCTGGCCGGCGACGCCGCCCACACCGTGCCCGGCGCCGGCGGCCTCGGCATGAACACCGGTCTCGCCGGCGTGCACAACCTGTGTTGGAAGCTCGCCGCGTCCTTGCAGGGCTGGGCTTCCGGCTCGCTGCTCGACTCCTACCAGTCCGAGCGCCTGCCCGTCGCCCAGATCACCCTCCGCCAGGCCGTAGCCAACAGCCGCCTCATGGAGTCCGCCGCCGCCAGCCGCCGCGCCCAGCTCCTCGCCGGCACTCCTCCTGACGACGTCGAGCTTCCTTGGTCTCAGCAGTACTTCGACCAGCTCGGGCTCGTGCTCGGCGTCGCTTACGGTTCCACCGTCGAACCCGGCACCGACTACGTGCCCACCCCTACCCGGGCACCGCATGCCCCACCTCCGGCTCCCCGACGGCCGTTCCACCCTCGACGCCCTCGGCGAGTGGTTCACCGTCTTCACGCCTTCCCCCGACGCCTGGCAGTCCCCGGCTCCTTGGCCCGTCCGCATCCAGCAGGTCACCGCATGGGACCTCGGCCCCCAGGACGCGCTGCTCGTCCGCCCCGACGGCTACATCGCCGCCCGCCTCACCACCCCCGGCACCTGGCCCACCCCTCTCCCCACCTGAGTGGCTCACTTGGCGTTCTGACCCCACCTGAGTGGCTCACTTGGCGCTGAAAGCCAAGTGAGCCACTCAGGTGCAGCGCCCCGGTGCGCCTTGACGTCGTTCGATCGATCGATCTAATCTTAGATCGTGCGATCGAACGGCCGGACCTTCGCCGACAACGCCCGACGCAAGCAGATCACGCTGGCGGCGATCGAGGTGATCGCCGAGATCGGGTACGCGCAGGCCTCGATCCGCAAGATCGCCGAGCGGGTGGGGGTGGCGATGAGCGTGGTGCTGTACCACTTCGCCAACAAGGACGACCTGGTCCGGGAGATCGTGCACCACTCGTTCCGGGAGGCGCTCGACGCGATCGTGCCGGCGCTGGAGATGGAGCGGACGGCCGGCGGGAAGCTGCGGGCGTACATCGTGGCCAACGCCGACTTCATGCTGTCGCACCGCACGCAGTACTCGGCGGTGTTCGACATCGGCATGAGCTATCGCACGGCCGGCGGCGACCGCATGAACGCGATCGCGCTCGACCCGGAGCTGGTGGCCGACATCGCCAAGCTCGACCTGGCCACCATTCTGCGCGAGGGCCAGGAATCCGGGGAGTTCCGCGACTTCGACGTCGCACACATGGCGTCGGCGATCAACGGCGCGGTCCGCAACGGACCGCTGCTGGAGCTGGCGCTCAATCCGAACTACGACATGGACGGGTACGCCGGGGAGTTGGTGACGACGTTCGACCTGGCGACACGAAGGGGGTAGAGCATGGCCAAGGTGGTGATCGCGGCGGTCGGTTCGCGGGGTGACACCGCGCCACTGATCGGGATCGGCACTCGGCTGCAAGCCGAGGGACACGACGTAACGCTGACAGCGTTACCTGTTTTCGAGGAACTGATCACGAGTTGCGGCCTGCGTTTCCGGCCGCACGAGGCGATGTCGATGGCGGCCGGCGACCTCAGCCGGATGGGCGAGGTGGAGAACCCGGCCAAGGCGGTCATGGAGTTCATGTCGCCGAGGGGCATGCAGCGGGCCGGCGAGGCACTGCTGACGGCCATGGCCGACGAGCCGGCGGACATCCTGCTGCTGTCGCCGTTGGCCGAGCTGGCCGGCCATCCGCTGGCCGAGGCGCGAGGCATCCCGAGTCTCGGCATCCGCCTCCAGCCGTGGTCCGCCACCGCCGACTTCACGCCGTCGACCGTGGGCGGCTGGTCGGCCGGCCCGGTGCTCAACCGGGCCGTCGGCCGGTTCGGCGCCGCGTGGCTCGACCACTACTACCGCAAGCCGCTCGCCGCGCTCCGGTCCCAGCTGGGCCTGCCCCAGGTGTCGGCACGAGCACTCAGCAAACGCCGCGCCGCGGCGGAATGGCCCGTCCTGCACGGGTTTTCCCCTTCGGTCGTGCCGCGTCCCCAGGATTGGCGCCCCGGCCTCGACGTCGTCGGCTACTGGTGGCCCACGCGCCCGCTCGGTTGGTCGCCGCCCGCCGATGTCGTCCAGTTCCTGGAATCCGGCCCGCCGCCCGTCTACATCGGCTTCGGCAGCATGCCCATGCCCACCGCCGAGTCCGTCCGCGTCTCCGGCCTCATCGCCGAAGCCCTGCGCACCGCCGGCGTTCGCGGCATCGTGCAGGCCGGTTGGGCCCAGCTCGCCGTCTCTTCCGACGACGTCATCACCATCGACGAGATCCCCCACGACTGGCTGTTCGACCACGTCGCCGTCGTCGCCCACGCCTGCGGCGCCGGCACCACCGCCGCCGGGCTACGCGCCGGTGTGCCCGCCATCGCCCTTCCCGGCTTCGCCGGCGACCAGCCCTTCTGGGCCCGCCGCCTGCGCCGCCTCGGCGTCAGCGCCGGCACCTTGTCCCAGCGCAAGTTCACCGCCGACCAGTTGGCCGCCGCCATCACCCGGGCCATGACCGACGACGAGCTCCGCGTCAACGCCAAGATCGTCGCCACCAAGCTCGCCGAGGACGACGGCCCTGGCGAGGTCGCCAAGGCCGTCGCACGCCTCACGGTCTGAGCCGGCGGCCTCGGGGTCGACTCTCGCGCCGTGCGCTCCAAGCCCGGCACCGCCCGTGCCGGCGACTCAAGGGCCGATGGCGGCCAGCGCGTCGAGGGCGGCGGCCTGGATCCGGTCGTCGGTCTCGATGGTGCCGACGTCGAACAGCGGAACGAGCCGCTCGTCCCGTTCCAACAGGGCCAACACGCGAGACCGAAGGACGGCGGCGGGCGGGCCGATCTTGGCGATGGCGTGCAGCGCGGTCAGGACGGCGGTCTCGTGTTCGGGGGCGTCAAGGGCCTGGGTCAGCACGGCGACGGCAAGGTCGGTGTCACCGCAGGCGACGACGCTCTCGGCCACGCCATAGCCGCCCCAATAGGCGGGATTGTCCCGGACCCACTTCTCGACCCGCTTGAGCACGACGGCCCGGTCGGGCGGGTCGAGCAGTGGCGCGGCCGAGGCGAAGGCGTGGGCGAACCGCCAGTGCTCGGGCGGTCCGAGCCGGTCGATCACCTCGGTCAGCACGGTGTTGTCGCCGGTGACGAGGCAGTGCACCCCGGCGGCGCGCAGCTCGACGTAGGGATCATCGACGACCCGGACCAAGGCCTCGATCCACGGCGCCAGGTGGATGGCGGCGGAGCCGAAGCCCGCGAAGACGGTCAGCGCCAGCCCAGGTTCCTTGGACGCCAACATGAGCAGCAACGAGTCCTCGGCGCCGTAGCCGGCCGGCCCGCACGAAGCGAGGGCGCGCCACAGGTTCTCCTGCAACGGAGTCGGCTCGGGACCGGACTTCTCCAACGCGGCATGCAGCACGGGGATCACCCGCTTCGGGCTGAGTCGCGCGCAGGTGATGACCATGTCGCCGAGATTCGCGGCGAAGACGGACCGCTGTCGACTGCTTTCCTTGACAGCACGGAGAACCACCGACACCGCGCGCTCATCGCCCTGCCGCGCCAAGGCCCACGTGGCGGCCGCCTCGACCATGGGATCACCGTCGGCCAGCAGGGCGGCCAGCCGGTCGGCGTACGGCGTGCCCGCGTCACCGACGGCGGCGAGGAGGTCGGCGGCGCGGGCGCGGTTGTAGGCATTGCTGTCGTACAAGAGGTTTCCGACCAGCGGCAGCAACGACCGGGTGGCGGAACGCGACCGCCGCATGACGTCGCCGGCCGCCTCCACGGCTCCGGTCAGCACTCCGTCGGAGCCGTGGATGAGCAGCGGCCGGATGATCTCCATCCGGGCCGGCACATCGTCGTCGAGGCACAGCGCGTCGCACAGGTAGCGGCCATCGCCGGCCCACATGTCGTACGCCCCGCGCGGCACCTCCGGGGCGAGGGCGGCAGTGATCAACTCCGGCACGGACACCGAATCACGGTCGAGAATGCGGCGGGCCACCAGGTTCGCGAACCGCAGCTCCGGCGTCTCGGCCAACCGGAGCGCGGCGGCCCGTCCGGCGCCGGCGCCCTCCAACCGGGACTTGACCCGGATCCGCAGCTCCTTCTCCCGGGAGTCCTTGGCCAGCAACGCCTTCTCGATCTCCTTGGCCCGCGGCGTTATCGCCGCGTACTGCCAGAGCAGGCCGACGACTTCCCGGCGCAGATTGGCGTTGCGTTCCTTGAGCAGCGCGATCACCTTGTCGTGCAAGGAGATCAATACCTCACGGCCGGCCACCGCGTCGGGCTCCGACCGCCACCGCGGGTCGTTGAGGCGCATCACCAGGCGCCCCAACATCTCCACGATGTCGGCCCGGATGCGGACCTTCGGCGTGCTGACGAGCTCCACGAGGTACGGCAGAGTCGGCGTGGTCGCCGAGCAGATGCCCCCGTCCAACGAGAACAGAGCGCCCTCGATACCGTCCAGCTGCTCGCGCATGTTCCAGTTGCTGGCCAGCGCACGCAACCGGCCCGGGATGTCCGATGCGTTGCCGTAAGCATGGTGTAACTGCGCCCACGGGATGTCGTCCAGCCCGTCCAGGGGCGTGTACTGCCGGCTCGCCACCGTCAGGACACCGGGGCCAGCAGAATCCACAGTGGACCTTCGGCCGCCGGCACGGCGTTGCCCGCGGCGTCGGCGAAGATCGTCGCGGTGGTGCGGGTGGTCCGCGACCACGTGGCCTCGAACAGCTTTCCGTCCCGAAGCACGGTTGCCGCCCCGCTGCCGACCGTCACGCCGACCGGCGAAGGATTGCCGGCCACATCACCGGGAACCGTGCCGGCGCGGGTCGTGATCTTCTGGACGATCACCGTGGCCGCACCGACCTGGCCGCCGTCGGTGGTGGTCAACGGCTTGCCGTCCATGGAGATCAGCCACTTCTGGTCCGACCACTCGAAGTCGAAGCCCACCTGCGCCACCTGCTCGTGTCGCTTGGTCGTCGGCGTGCCACCGGCCGGCGCGGGTCCGACGGCCTGGAGGTCGACCGGCCCGGTGCCCTTGGGCAGCTTGTCCGGGTGCACGTACAGATCATGCGGCGCCTGCCGGCTGGTGTTCCGGAAGTACGCGGCGGGCACCGCGCTCTGGCAGCCGGTCCCCAGACCGGCGCTCTGCAGCAGCGGCACCAGCTGCGGGGCCGAGCCGGAGCAGGCCAGCGTCGGTTTGCCGTACTGGCCGAGCAGATCGATGTCGGTCTCGCGGGCGCTGCGCACCGGCCCGATCTCGGCCGGGATCTGGTTCAGGTAGACGGCCGCGATACGGGTCAGGCCGCCCTCGACCGGCTCGACGTAGACCACGCTGGCCGCGGCCAGGCCGGTCTGCGGCCGGGCCGCGGCGACGTTGTCGATCTTCACGACAAGGGCCGACCCGGCCGGCACCGCTGTCGTCGTGGTGGTGGTCGGCGCGGGCGCCGGGGCCTGGCCGGAGCACGCCGTCATCAGCAGCAGCACCGCCGCGGCGGGCACCAGCCGGAATCGCGCCATGTCCCCCATCTAACGCCATCCGGGCCCGCCGCGGCCGTGCTGATCACACGATCAGGTCAGCCGTGGTGGCCGCCACCGCCGCCGTCACCGAAACCGCCCCAGCCACCACCGTCGTGATGGTGGCCTCCGAAGGACCCATGGTGGTGATGGTGGTGGCCGTTCGACGAACCGGAGTCGTAGTAGCCGTCGCCGCCGAAGTCGCGGCGACGGCGCCGTCCGGCGGTGGCCGACTGGACGATACCGACGATGAGCAGGGCGATTCCGACCATGATGAGCAGGCTGAACGCCATCACGTCACCTCCTGCGGCCGCCTCGGCGGTGTCCCCCTGACCCCGGGTCCGCGACCTGTTCCAGGAGTGTTGTCCGGGTCACCCCCGCAACTCCACGGGACTTGAGCAAGGTTTGACGGAACGAATTGATTTCGATCGGCACTGAAGTCATAGTGTTAGCTCGTGGACGAACGGGTCGGCCTTGGCACCATCCTCGCGCAGTGGGGTCGGATCGGCTGCATCGGCTTCGGCGGCCCGCCGACGCACATCCTGTTGCTGCGGCAGCTGTGCGTACACCGGCGGGGCTGGCTGACCGCCGAGGAGTTCGAGGACGGCATCGCCGCCACCAACCTGCTGCCCGGCCCCGCCTCGACCCAGCTGGCGATCTTCTGCGCGTGGCGGCTGCGGGGCATTCCGGGCGCGCTGGTCGGCGCGGTCGGCTTCATCTGCCCAGGGCTCGTCGTCATCCTGGCGCTGGCGGCGCTGTTCCTCAGCGGCACGCCGCCACTGTGGGTGACGGGTGCGGCGGCCGGGGCCGGGGCGGCGGTCGCGGCGGTGGCCGTGCACGCGGCGGTCGGGCTGATCCCGGCCAGCTGGACTCGAGCCCGGAATCACGGGCGCTGGATCGCGTATCTGCTGCTCGGAGCGGCCGCGACCGTCCTGTTCGGGCCATGGGTGGTGCTCGTGCTGGCCGGGTGCGGGTTCGTCGAGGTCACGTGGCGTACGCGAACCGCGCGGTCGTTCGCCTTCCCGCTGGTCGGCGGCATCGCCGGCGGGCTGCCGTGGGTGGCGTTGAAGGTCGGGGCGCTGTCCTACGGCGGCGGCTTCGTGATCATCCCGCTGATGCAGGCCGACGCCGTCGACCACTACCACTGGATGACCGGCGCGCAGTTCCTCAACGCCGTCGCCCTCGGCCAGATCACGCCCGGCCCGGTCGTGCAGACCGTCGCCGTGGTCGGCTACGCCGCCGGCGGCCTGTCCGGCGGGCTGCTCGCGTCGTTGCTGGCCTTCGCGCCGTCGCTGCTGTTCGTGCTGATCGGCGGGCCCCGGTTCGAGCGGCTGCGGGCCAGCGCGGCCGCACAGTCCTTTCTGGACGGTGCCGGACCAGCGGCGATCGGCGCGATCGCCGGTTCGGCCGTACCGCTCGGGTTGACGTTGCACCACCCGTGGCAGGCGATCGTGCTCGCACTGGCCGCCCTCTGGCTCCTGCTGCTACGCCGCGGCGTCGTGCCCGCCCTGCTCGGCGCGGCCGTCCTCGGCGTCGGCGCCGCCCTGGCCGGTTTGACCGTCGGCTGAACCAACGGCCGTTCCGTCGCGTATCGGACACTAGCAGTGCACAACAGTGTGATCATGCAACGGTCCGATGTGGAGCGTGGGACGATGAGGACTCGGTCAATTCTCGGCATTTTCGGCGCGCTCGCCGCGCTGACGACGGCATGCGCCGCCCCGCAGCAGACCATGGCCGCCACGCCGCCGACGCCGAAGCCGGCGGCGCTGACCGACTCGAAGTACGGGCCGCTCAGCGCGGCCGACGTGAAGCTGATGAATCTGGTGCAGGAGACCAGCATCCGCGAGATCACGCTGTCCCAGTGGGCACTCCAGCGCTCGGCCAACCCGCAGGTCAGGGCGGCCGCGCAGATGATCGTCACGCAGCACGTGCAGCTACAGAAGGAGGACCTGGCAGCCGCCGCCCAGCTCGGCCTCACGCTGCCCGACAAGCCGGCCGAGGACATGCAGATCGGCATCGACCGGATGGCCAAGGAGAACGGCAAGACCTTCGACACCGACTACGCCAACACCCTGCGGCAGGCCCATGGCGAGGCATTCATCCTGATCGCCCAGGTGCGCGCCGACACACGCAACACCGTGGTGCGCCCGTTGGCCGACTCGGCCAACAACTTCATCAAGATGCACATGCAGGTGTTGGAGACCACCGGCGACGTGGACTACGGGCAGCTGCCGGTGCCCGACGCCTCCTAGGGCAGCAGCCGGCATTCCTGAAGGCTCCCTTACCCTTTGAGCCATGCCGGAGTTCGCCTGGGTTGAGTTGGACTGGGACACCCGCTACGAGCTGATCCGACAGTTCAAGGAGGACTTCGCCGTCAGCTGGGACGAACGCGGCTACGTCGAGCCAGCGCCCTCGCTCACCTACCGGCTGCCCGAGATCGAATCACGACAGCCCTTCGCCCAGCTGGTCAACGACGTGCTGCGAGCGTGTGTGGAGGACTGGGACTCGGTGTTCCACCACATCGAGTTGCACTGGCCCGGCCAGTACCGCCCGCACCGCGTCGACGACATCACGGAACTGAAGGACTGGGAGCGCTCGCACTACCCGGACCGCCACCACCTGCTCGGTTTCGTCGGCCGCGACCACGGCTTCGGCGTGTTCGCCCAGCACTGGAACCGCACCGCCTGCTTTTTCGGCGCGGCAGCCGTCGACGCGGTGCAAAGGCTCAACCGCGGCGTGCTGACCGAGTTGGTCAGGGCAAAGGCGTTCCCGGTGGTGCTCCTCGTGCAGGTCGCGCCGGCGGGCGTGCAGCAGCTGGGCCAGCGTGATCACGCCAAGGTGGCTGGTCGGGTCGTCGCGGTCGACCACCGGCGCGCTGGTCACGTAGTTCTCGGCCAGCTTGTTGGCCACCTCGCGCAGAGTCTCGTCCGGGTGTACGAACACCCGGGCCGGGGTGGCGAAGTCGGCACGTGGCTCGGGCGTCATCACTTCGTGCGCGAAGAACGACTCCAGCGGGTCGGTGGTGTACTCACGGGTCAGGTGCAGCCGGCGGCGGGCGATCTTCTCCGTCAACACGGATCGCTTGAGCAGCAACACCGACAGCGCGTACGCCGACACCGACGTGCCCGTCAACGGGGAACGCATCACGCCGCCGACCACCGCCGCCAGGCCGAGCGTGGCCCAAAACCCCGGCGTGCAGTGCGGCAGGAAGCCGCTTTCCGCAGCGCCGAGCGAGGCGCCGATCATGAACACCGGCGCCAGCACGCCGCCCGAGGTGCCCGATCCCAGTGACAGCGACCAGATCGCCGTCTTCACCACCAGGATGCCGACGATCAGTGCCTGGGTGGCGTGGCCGGTCAGGAGCTGGTCGATCACGTCGTAGCCGACGCCGAGCGCCCTCGGTTCGATCAGGCCGCCGATGCCGATGATCAGGCCGCCCAGCGCCGGCCACCACATCCAGTGCACCGGCAGGCGGGCGAACAGGTCCTCGGCGAAGTACACCAGCGCCGTCGCGCCGATCGCCAGCAGGCCGCCGGTCAGGCCCGGGACCAGCGCCAACGCGTCGGACGCCGGTCCCGGTACGGACCCGAGGTCCGGTGCAAGCATGACACCGCGACCGTCCGGTGTTCTTCGGTGAAGGTCATCGGCCCGCCTCGCTTACCCGTTCGGTCACGACGTCATTCGGGATCCAGCATCGGGAACAGGCGGGCCACCACCGCCACCGGCGCCGCGTCTGACGGCCGCGCCGCCGGCTGCGTCTCCCGGTGGCGGAACAGGGTGATCATCGAGCGGATGGCATCACCCATCGCCGCCATCTCTTCCGGCGTCAGGTAGACGACCTCGCTGAACGCCTCGTCGACGCGCCACTCGGCCGGCGCCTGGGCGCGGTTGTCGCGCCAGCGCTGATAGCTCTCGTCCTCCAGGCGCCGGTTGAGCTCCGCCAGCTCCGGCTCCTTCGGCCCACCCCGGGCCAGCCGCCACGGCCGGATCCGCCCCGTCGCGCCCGGCACGTCCTCCACCAGGCCTTGCTCGGCCAGCTTGCGCAGGTGGAACGAGTACAGCCCGGTGTTGCCGCCCAGCTCCCTCGCCGCGTCCGTCGACGTCAGCTCGTCCCGGGTGCGCAGCAGCTCCAACAAGGCTTCCCGGACCGGATGGTTCTCCATGTTTGCAAAGTCTACTCTCTTTGCAAACTATCTGCTGCCGCCCTACTCTCGTCGCCATGACCGTGCTGCCCGTACGCCTGTTCGGCGACCCCGTCCTCACCCAGCCCGCCGCCCCCGTCACCGACTTCGACCGGGAGCTGCACAAGCTCGTCCGGGACCTCCACGACACCCTCGCCGCGCAGCAAGGTGCCGCTATCGCCGCTCCCCAGCTGGGGATTTCCCGCCGAGTCTTCGTCTACAACATGGGCGGCACCCGGGGTCACCTCGTCAATCCCACCCTGCGTTTCCCCGACGAGCAGGAGCAGGACGGTCCCGAGGGCTGCCTGTCCATGCCCGGTCTCTACTTCGACACCAAACGTCGTCTCAACGTCGTCGCCAAGGGCTACACCATGCACGGCGATCCTTTGCAAATAGTCGGCAGCGGCGACCTCGCCCGCTGCCTCCAGCACGAGACCGACCACCTCGACGGCGTCCTGTTCATCGACCGGATGGACCCGAAACGCCGCCGCGCCGCCCTCCGCGAGATCCTCGCCGCCGACTGGAACACCCCGCCCACCGTGAAGATCTCCCCCCACGCGGGCCCGTTCTGGCAGCGCTGACAGACACAAAATGCCCGTGCGGCAAACTGATCGTCATGACTGGGGCGTCAGAGATCCGGAACAAAGCACAGTCCATCTCAGGCGTGCAGGCCGGATACGTCGACACCGTGATCCAGCACATTGCACCGCACAACCGCGCCATCCCCCGGCAGCTGCCGCTGCCGTCCGCGGACTTCATCGGCCGTGAGACGGAGTTGCACCAGCTCACCGTGGCGCACGACACCAGCCCGACGGTGGTGATCTCCGCGCTCGGAGGCGTCGGCGGGATCGGCAAGACATGGTTGGCGCTGCACTGGGCCTACCGGAATCTCGACCGGTTCCCTGACGGCCAACTGTTCGTCGACTTGCGCGGCTTCGACCAGCACGAGAAGCCCATGCCACCGCACGAAGCAGTACGCGGTTTCCTGGATGCGCTCGGGGTTCCGCCGGACGACATGCCGCAGGACCCGGCGGCGCAGATCGGGCTCTACCGAACACTGACCGCCGACAAGCGGATCCTGATCGTGCTGGACAACGCGCGGGACAGCGAACAGGTCGAGCCGCTGCTCCCCGGCGCGTCTGGCACCGTTCTCATCACCAGCCGGGACCGGATGGACGCGCTGGTCACCGGATACCATGCGCGTCCGGTCGCAGTCACGGCGCTGGACGACGCGGCCGCCCGAGATCTGTTGACCCAACGGCTTGGCGCCCAACGGCTTGCCGACGAACCGGACGCCGTCGACGAGCTGATCCGCTGGTGTGCCGGACTGCCGCTGGCGCTCAGCATCGTCGCCGGGCAGGCGCAGATCAACGTGGACATTCCCCTAGCGACCCTCGCCGAGGAGCTACGCGACGCCTCGTCGCGGCTGAGCGCGCTCGACGGCGGCGGCAAAACCGCACTGCAGGCGGTGCTGTCATGGTCGTATCACGCACTGACGCCGCAGGACGCCCGTGTGTTCCGGCTGCTCGGCACCGCACCCGGCGCGGACATCAGCCGGTTCGAGGCGGCCAATCTCACGGGCCTGTCCAAGCAGCTCCTGTCGACATCCCTGCAGGCGTTGGCCCGGGTATCACTGGTCCAAGGTCATTTCACGACGAGTGTGCGGCTGCACGACCTGGTGCGCTTATACGCGGCCTCGCTGGCCACTCCGGAGGAGACAACTGACGCGCTGCTGCGCCTCGCGGCCGCGTCCAGCCACACCTCACATGCCGCCGACCGGCTTATCGCCGCCCACCACCAGGAAATCACGCTTGGTGAACTGCCGCCCGACTGCACACTGCCCGATCTGAAGCAGGAGAACCAAGCGTGGCACTGGCTGGTCACCGAGCGGGCCAATGTGATGGCACTCCAGCAAGAGGCGTTCAAGCGCGGCTGGTTTGCAACAGTGTGGGCGCTGGCCTGGACCATGACGACGTTCAATCTCCGCCAGGGACATCTACATGACAATTTCACGGCGTGGGTGTCCGGCGTGGAAGCGGCCAAGCACCTGGACAAGGACCTGAGGACCCGGGCCTATCGGCATCTCAGCCGTGCCTGCTCCGATCTCAGCCGGTACGAAGACGCCTACCACTATGGCCTCGAGGGTCTGGCCTGGGCCCGGGAATGTGGCGATGAACTGGGCGAGGCACATACGCGCCGAGCCGTCGCCCGGGCGTGTGAACGTCGAGGCGATGACGAGGAGGCACTCAAGCACTCCATCCGTGCACTGGAACTCTATGACCGGCTGGGCCAGGCGCTCAGCGGTTCGCACGCGCTCGACGAGATCGGCTGGTACACGGCCAAACTCGGCCGGTTCGAGGAGGCACGCACGCGCTCGACGGCCGCCCTCGCGCAATGCCGAGAGCGGATGGACGCCAGCGGCGAGGCCAAGGCGTTGATGACCCTCGGCTTCATCGCCAACGGTATCGGCGACCCCGTTGCGGCAATTCGCCAGTACGAGGAATCACAGGCGATCTCGCAGCGGCTCGGCGACGCCAAGTCCGAGGCAAGGGTGCTAGACCACCTCGGCGACGCGGCCGTGGCGATCGACCCGGCCAAGGCGGTCCAGGCATGGGAACGGGCGGCCGAGCTGTACCGGGCACAGCGGCTGGCCTCGGAGGCCGATGCGGTCCGCGAGAAGCTGGCGGACCGGTCCGGGAAATAGGACAAGGGGTCCGGTTTGCGACGACAGACCATCGGTTAGAACAGCAGGCCGAGGTCTTCGGCGGGCGGTTCCTCCAGGGACAGCAGGAATCGCTTGCGGTGCAGGCCGCCGGCGTAGCCGGTGAGGCGGCCGGAGGAGCCGACGACGCGGTGGCAAGGGACGATGATGCTGATGGGGTTCCACCCGTTGGCGTTGCCGACGGCCTGGGCGCCGGCGGGGTCGCCGAGGGCGGCGGCGAGCTGGCCGTAGGTGCGGGTCTCGCCGTACGGGATCGTGACGAGGGCGGCCCAGACGGCGAGTTCGAAGGCGGAGCCGCGAGGGGCCAGCTCGAGGGAGAACGAGGTCCGCGCACCCGCGAAGTACTCGCCCAGCTGGGAAATCACCGAGGAGAAGCCGGAGTCGTCGCGCTCGCCCAACGGGATGCGGGGTGTGCGGCTGTGGTCGGAGAAGTAGAGGCCGATCAAGGCGGAGCCGTCGGCGACCAAGGTCAGCGGTCCGACGGGCGACTCCGTGATCGTGTGCCGAACGCCCATGACCCCACACTAGCGACCACCATGGCCCCGGCGACGACGACGATGGCGGCCCAGTCGAGCCACGCGAGCCGCTGACCGAGCACGACGAAACCGACCAAGGCGGCCAACACGGGGTTGACGCTCATGAACAGCCCGAAGAACTGGGTGGGCACGCGCCGGAGGGCGAACAGGTCGACCAGGAAGGGAATGGCGGACGACAGCACACCGGCGGCCAGGGCCTCGCCCAGCGAATACGGGGTCGGCGGGTGCAGAACCAGCACGACGAGTCCAACGGGGACATACACGAGGGCGGAAATCAGGGCGGCTGCGGCAGATCCCTGCGCACCGGGCAACCGCTCCCCCACGGTCCGGTTCAACAAGATGTAGCACGCCCAGCAGGTGGCGGCGAGCAACGCCAGCCCGATGCCGAGATAGTCGGTGCTGGCCTGCGGACGGGCCAGCACGATGGCGGCGGGAGCCGCGATGAGAGCGCAGATCACGTCGACCAGACGCCGCGAACCGGCCAGCGCGACGGCGATGGGCCCGAGGAACTCCAAAGTCACCGCGAGCCCGAGGCCGAGGCGGTCGATGGCGGTGTACAGCGACAGGTTCATGGTGGCGAACACCAAAGCCAATGCCAGCACGGGCCGCCACTCCCGACCGGTGAACGACCGTAATCGCGGCCGGCCGGCGGCCAGCAGCACCGCGCCGGCCACCCACTGCCGGACCGCGACGACACCGGCCGGCCCGATCACCGGAAACGCCAGCGCCGCCGTCGCGGCCCCGACCTGGCTGGACAGCGCGCCGCCCAGCATCATCGCCATGCCCCCGACCCGTTCCGTCGCCATGACGGCAGCCTGCGCCGGGCCGACGCATACGCAAAATGCATCCGACACGTCATCTATACGATAAACGCATGGATCTCGAACTGCGTCAGCTCCGCTGCCTGGTCGCGATCGTGGACACCGGCACGTTCACCGACGCCGCGATCGAGCTGGGCGTGTCCCAGGCGGCGGTGTCCCGCACGCTGTCGGCGCTTGAACAGGTGCTCGGCGTGCGCCTGCTGCACCGCACCAGCCGTTCCGTCACGCCGACGACCGCGGGCGTGCAGGTGCTGGCCCGCGCGCGGCAACTGCTGGCCGAGGCCGACAACCTGGTCCGCGAGGCCACGACCGGCCACACGCGGCTGCGCATCGGCCACGCCTGGTCGGCGATCGGCCGCCACACGGCCGAGTTCCAACGTCGCTGGGCGGCCCGCTACCCCGGCGTCGAGCTGCTGTTCATCCGTACGAACACGGCAACCGGCGGTCTGGCCGAGGGCCTGTGCGACCTCGCCGTCGTCCGCACGCCGATCGACCGCCAACGCTATTCGCACGCCACGGTCGGCAGCGAGCCCCGCTACTGCGTGATGGCGGCCGACGACCCGTGGGCCAAGCGCCGGTCGATCACGCTGGCCGAGATCGCCGACCGGGACCTGCTGGTCGACCGCCGCACCGGCACCACGACCGCCGATCTCTGGCCGCCGGAGCACCGCCCGAAACTGACGCCGATCAACGACGTCGACGACTGGCTGGCCACCATCGCGGCCGGCCACTTCGTCGGCATCACGCCGCAGGCCACGGTCACCCAGTACCGCCGGGACGGGATCGTCTACCGCCGCGTGCGGGACGCGCCGCCGGTACCGGTGCAGCTGGTCTGGCGCCGCCACGATCCGCATCCGGCCACCCACGCGGCGATCGCCCTGCTCACGGAGCTGTACTCACCAGGAAACACCTAGCGTCTGTCCACAGTGGATCCCGCCGCGGCACGAGGCGGGATCCACCGGTGATCTCAACGGGTGCGCTCGAGCAGCGCGAACAGGTTCTCCCAGTGCCGTCGCTCGCCGGCCTCCTGGTACGCGGCGGTGTCGGTCATGGTGTAACCGTGCTCCGCGCCCTCGTACACCTCGGAGGTGTAGGTCACGCCGGCCTCGTCCAGGGCGTTCTCCAGCAGCTTGATCTGGTCGGCGTCCATGGAGTGGTCGTGGTCGGCGTGTCCGAAGTAGACCTCGCCGGTGATCTTGCCGACCGACAGGTGCGGGCTGTCGGGCTGGTCGGTGGCCAGCCGGCCGCCGTGGAACGAGGCGATGGCCTTGACGCGCGAGGGCAGCGCCTCGATCGCGAGCAGGGCGTTCTTGCCGCCCATGCAGTAGCCGGTGATCACCACCGGGCCGGCCTCGACGCCGTCCTGCGCGGTCAGGAAGTCGATGTACGCGCCGGCGTCGGCGGCGATCGCGGCCGGGGTGAGCGCGCCGATCAGCGGCATGATCTGCCCGAACAGCGCGCCGCGCTTATCCGGGTCGCCCAGGTCGGCCAGGTCGAACTGCGGCGCGCGGCCGCCACGGTAGAGCAGATTCGGGGCCAGCACGGCAAAACCGCGCGCGGCGATGGCGTCGGCCATCTCCTCGATACGGGGCCGCAGGCCGAAGGCGTCCATGAACAGCAGCACCCCGGGGCCGCCGCCGTCCGGCACCACCAGGTACGAGTCGGCGACGCCGTCCGGGGTCGCCACGTCCACCATGCCCTTGCGCATGTCACTCCGCTCGCGGTCGGGAAAACGTTGTGCTGCCAACCTACCGCTGCTCGATCAGGACCTTGCCGACCACGTCGCCACTCTCCACCCGCCGGTGCGCGGCGGCGATCTCTTCCAGCGGGTACCGGTCGGCGATCGGATGGGTGAGCGCGGTGTCGGCCAGCAGCCGGTTCACGTGCTCGGTGGCGGCCCGCAACGCCGGCAGCGGCATGGTGAACACCTGCACCGCGCGAATGGTGACGTTTCGTCGCATCAGCGGATAGAACGGCAGCGCCGGCTCGGTCACGGCATCGGAGCCGTAGGCCACGATCGTCCCGTTCGTCGCGATCACCACCGACGTCAACGGGAGATTCGCCCCGAACGCGACATCCACCACCCGCTGCACGCCACCGCCGGACAGGGCCAGGATCTCCGCCGCCGCGTCGGCCGACCGGTAGTCCACGACGTGGTCCGCGCCGGCGGCCAGCGCCGCCTTCTGCTTGTCCGGCGTGCTGGCGGTGGCCACCACCGTGGCCCCGCCGTGCTTGGCCAGTTCGATGGCGTAGTGGCCGACCGCCCCGGCCCCGCCGGTGACCAGCACCGTCTTGCCGGACACCGGGCCGTCGACGAAGACTGCCCGATGAGCCGTCAGAGCCGGCACGCCCAGACACGCGCCCACCTCGAACTCGGTGTTGTCCGGCAAGGCGATGGCCCGATCCGACGGCAGCACAACGTAGTCGGCCGACGTCCCGTAGGGCCGTCCTTGATTGGCGCAGTGCAGCCAGACCCGCTCGCCGAGCCGGGTGTACGGGACGCGCGGGCCGATCCGGTCGATCACGCCGGCGCCGTCGTCCCCGGGAATCACCCGCGGATAGGTCATGGCTCGACCGCCGGCGCCGGCCCGCCGCTTCACGTCCGCCGGGTTGATCCCGGTCGCCGACAACCGGACCCGCACCTCGCCGATGCCCGGCTCCGGGTCGGGCAGCTCACCGACCACGAGCACGTCCTCGGCCGGGCCGACCCGCTCGTACCAGGCGGCTCTCATCTCCAGAACTCCGCCAGCGCGTCGGCGACCAGCGCGGGCTGTTCCAGCACCTGCATGTGCGGCGTGCCGGGCAGCACCCGGAACCGCGAGCCCGGGATCCTGGTCGCGATGCCCCGCATGATCTCCGGTGTCGTCGACACGTCGGCTTCGCCGGCCAACACGAGCGTCGGCACGCCCAGGTCAGCCAACTTTCCTTGCACGTCAAGGCTCTTGAACGCGCGCCAGGCGGCAGCCCAGTCGACCGGATTGCCGCCGAGCACGCGTTCCCTGGCGTACTGCACGCTCTCGCCGTTCACGGCGAGGGCGTCCGCGGTGAACCACCGCGTGAGCGACGGGGCGACCTGCGCCGCCATGCCGTCGTTCTCCCCGGACAACGCCCGCCCCTCGAAGGCGTCGAACGGGAAGTCCGTGGTCGCGAGCAGCGCCAGCGAGGCGAACCGCTCCGGCGCCCGCACGGCCGCCGTCTGCGCGATGCCGCCGCCGAAGGACAGTCCGACGACGTGCGCCCGCTGCACGCCGATCGCGTCCAGAACCCCGATGAGGTCGCGGGCGGTGTCGGCCATCGTGTACGGGTTCGGCGAGCCGGCGGCCGCGCCGTGGCCTCGCACGTCGTAGGCGAACACGCGGCGGCCGACGGCCAGCGCGTCCATCACCGGCTCCCACATCTGGTGATCGAGGCCGAGGGCGTGCACGAGCAGCACGGCCGGCCCGGCGTCGCCGCGCTGCGCGACCACGGTGTCATGGTCGGCCAGGCGCACCCGGTGCAGCTGGGCCGGCGGGTGGGCGTCGACCATCGTCACGGTGTCGAGCCCTCGGGGAAAGCCGGTGTCGAGCGACATCCGTTTGGCCAGGCCGAGCATGCGTGCGTCGGCCAACGATGTGACGGTCATGTCGACCAGATTCGACGGTCGCCGGCCATATGTCCAAGACCTGAAAAAGCTGATGGTCAGACTTGCGAGATATCACCGTCCAGGGCCAGCGACGGGTGCCCGACCATGAAGTCGATCAGCGTCTCCAGTGCCGGCGCCGGCCGCCGGTTGGCCGACCAGGCCAGCGCCGGCGTCCACACCGGCTCCGGGGTCAGCTCCACCACCCGCACCGCCGGACCCGGAGACTCGGCCACCGAACGCGGCATGATCGCCGCCGCCAGCCCGACGTTGGCCAGCGCCCGAGCCGTGGTGTAGTCCCGCGTCTCGAAGCGCACCCGTGGCTCCGCGCCGGCCGCGGCCAGTGCGCCGGCGATGATCTCCCCCACCGCCGAGCCGGGCGGATACTTGATCAGGTCGACGCCGTCCAGGTCGCCGACCTTGATGCGCCAGCGCCTGCCCAGCGCGGTGTTCTCCCCGGCCACCAGCACCAGCGGCTCCGCGCCGAGCGAGTACGACACCAGGCTGCGGTCGCCGGGCGGTGGCGGGGCGGCCAGCGTCACCACGTCCAGCCGGCCGGCGTGCAGCCCGGCCAGCATCTCGACGGTGTTCTGCTCCTGGAGCTCGATCTCGACCGCGGGATAGGTGGCCGAGAAGGCGGCGAACACCACCGCCAGCCGGGCGGTCAGGCCGCGGGCCACGCCGAGCCGGATGTGCCCGCGCACGCCGCCGGCCCAGCCCAGCATCTCCTCCTCGACCGCGACCAGGTCGGACAGGATGCGCTCGGTGTGGGCCAGCAGCGCGACGCCGGCCGGCGTCAGCGCCACCTTGTGGTTGTTGCGCTCGAACAGGTCCAGCCCCAGCTGGCGCTCCAGCTTGCGGATCTGCTGGGACAGCGCCGGCTGGGCGATGCGCAGCGCCTCGGCGGCCCGGGTGAAGTGCAGTTCCCGGGCCACCGCCTGGAAGTACTCCAGCTGACGCGAACTGATCATAAGCCGAGTGTCTCACCACCCGGCTCGGTCATCACGTGAGCAGCACCAGCTTGCCCCGGACGTGGCCTTCCTCGCTCTCGTCCTGCGCCTCGGCGGCCTCGGCCAGCGGATACGTGGTCACCGGCAGGGTCAGCTTGCCGGCGGCCGCCAGCGCGACGCCCTCGGCCAGCGCCCCCGGCACCTGCTCCTCCGCACTGCCCGACGTGAAGTGCACGCCGAGCTCGCCGGCCTGCCCGTCGGCGATGGTGATCACCCGCTCGGTGCCGCCGGTCAGCTCGATCAGGGCCGGCAGGTTGCCACGGCCGGACGCGTCCAGGGCGGCGTCGATCTGGCCGATGGCGTCCACGCGGTCGAGAAAACCGTCGCCGTAACGCACCGGGATGACGCCGAGCGAACGCAGGTACTCGTGGTTGCGCTCGCTCGCGGTCCCGATCACGGTCAGGCCGCGCGCGACGGCGATCTGGGCGGCGACGCTGCCGACCGTGCCGGCGGCGCCGTCGATCAGCAACGTCTCCCCCGCGACCAGTTTGAGCAGCGCCAACGCCCGGTAGGCCGTGGTCACGCCGGTGTTCAGCGCGGCGGCGTCGGCCCAGGACAGCTCGGCCGGCTTGGCCACCAGATTGTCGGCCGAGGCCAGCGCCATCTCCGCGTACGAACCGGAGGCCGCGCCCAGCACTTCGTCACCGACAGTGAACGCCGTGACGCCCGGACCGACGGCGTCGACCACGCCCGAGACATCCGATCCTGGGACGGCCGGGAAGGTGCCGGGCATCGAGGGCCCGAACAAACCGCGGCGCACCTTCCAGTCGAACGGGTTCACCCCGGCGGCCTTGACCGCCAGCCGGACCTGGCCGGGGCCGGGCTCCGGCACCTCGCGCTCGCCCACCTCGAGCACCGAGGAGTCCCCGTGCTCGCGGTATTCGACGGCCCGATACGTGTTCGACATCGACGTTCCCTTCGCGGCTGCTCAGCTGTTCAGCCCAACCCTGCCGGTTGCCGCCTTGTTCCGCAGATGTTCGGTCTTTGTCGTTCGCCGTCGGACCGGCGACATCGAACTTGCCGCTCGGACTACTGCTTGGCCTGTCGGAACTGAGGTGGGGAGCGGATCGTGGACGATGGGCAGTTCGGCAGATCGCTGCGGCAGCAGCGGCAGACCGCGGGGATGACGCAGCGTGAGCTCGCGGTGCGGGCCGGCGTCAGCGTGCGGGCGCTGCGCTACTGGGAGAACGGCAAGATCAACACGCCGCGGATGGCGTCGCGGCAGCAGATCCAGCAGGTGCTCGACGGCGCGCCGGCGCACAGCCCCGACCGGGTGCGGATCGGCGTGCTCGGACCGCTGACCGTGCAGGGCCGCAGCCGTGAGCTCGGCCTGCTGCGGCCGAAGGCGGCGGCGCTGCTGGCCGTGCTGGCGCTACAGCCCAACCGGGAGGTCAGCCGGGACGAGGTGATCAACACACTGTGGGGCGACACGCCGCCGGCCTCGTGCCTGCGGCTGCTGCGCGGGCACGCCGACGCCGTCCGGCGACTGCTCGGTCAGACGCCGTGGTTGTCGTCGGCGGCCAGGACCGGCTACGTGCTGAAGGTCGAGCCCGGCCAGCTCGACCTGCTGGAATTCCGGGCGCTGGCCGCGCGCGCCACGGCCACCCGCGGCGCGGGCGACCTGGTCCGGGCGTACGAGCTGTACGCGGCGAGCCTGGACTGCTGGCGGGGATCGCCGCTGGTCGGCTTCGACGCCCGGCTGCGGCACCATCCCGCCGCCGTCACGCTGGCCGATCAGCGCGTGGCCGTGGCCATCGAGTACGCCGACCTCGGCCGGCGGCTCGGCCGCCACGCGGAGGTCGATGCGCGGCTGCGCCGCCAGAGCCCGTTCACCGCCGGCACGGTGGCTGATAGCCCACATTGGGCAGGTACTGCTCCCACTCGGCCGGCGTGATCTCCGGGTAGACGCGGCCGCAGATCCGCTGCGCGACCTGCTCCGGATCGGTGTTCCACAGCCGCGCGGTGCCGTCGTTGCTGGCCGTGGCCAGCGTGTGCCCGTCGGCACTGAGCGCAACGCCACGCACACCGGCCTCGTGCCCCGTGATCACGGCGTACGGGGTCGGGTTGTGCGGGTCGGCCATGTCCCACAGCCGGGCGGTGCCGTCGTTGCTGCCGGTCGCCAGCAGCCGGCCGTCGGGGCTGAACGCCACCGAGTACACGATGTGGCTGTGCCCGGTCAGGGTGGCGATCGGCGTCGGGTGCTGGCGGTCGGACACGTCCCACAGCCGGGCCGTGTTGTCGCCGCTGCCGGTGGCCAGCGTCTTGCCGTCCGGGCTGAAGGCCACCGCGTAGACCTCGTCGGTGTGGCCCTTGATGGTGGCCAGCGTCGTCGGCGCGCTCGGGTTGCTGACGTCCGACAGCCACACGGTGTTGTCCCCGCTGGCCACCGCGATCATGGTGCCGTCCGGGCTGAAGGCGATGTCGTGCACCACCTTGCCGGGGCCGCTCACCTCGGCCAGGTCGCGCGGGGCGGCCGGGTTGGAGATGTCGCGCAGCAGCGCCATGCGGTCGTTGTCGGTGCTGGCCAGCAGCTTGCCGTCCGGGCTGATCGCGGCCGAGAACACCGTGTCCTGAAAACCGATGTTGGTGTGGCCGGGCAGGTCGGCCAGCTTCGTGCCGCCGAGGTCCCACAGCTCGGTCGAGTTGTCGTTGCCGGCGCCGGCCAGGAACGTGCCGGTGGGGCTGACGACCAGCTCGCGCACCGGCTTGTCGTTGCCGGAGAAGCTCGCCTTCGACTCCGGGACGCCGGTGGCGTTCGGATCCCATGACCGGATCGTGCCGTCATTGTCGCCTGTATACAGACGACCGTCCGGCGCGAAGGCCACCGCGTTGGCGGTCGTGCTGTGCCCGGCCAGCGGCAGGCTGCCGAGGTCCCAGATCCGGACCGTGCGGTCCCAGCTGCCGCTGGCCAGCGACTTGCCGTCCGGGCTGAAGGCCAGCGAGATCACGAAGTTGGTGTGCCCGGTCAGCGCGTCCAGCCGCACCGGCTTGGTCGGATCGGCCAGGTCCCACAGCTGCACGGTGGTGTCCGCGCTGCCGGTGGCCAGGATCCGGTTGTCCGGGCTGAACGCGACGGCGGTGGCCTGGTTGTCGTGCGGCAGCACGGCCAGCGGCTTCACGTTGCCGGGGTCGCTGGTGTCCCACAGCCGCACCGCGTTGTCGTTGCCGGCGCTGGCCAGGAGCTTGCCGTTGCCGCTGAAGGTGACGGCGCGGATGTCGCTGTCGTGCTTGACCGGCGAGGGCAGCTCATGCGGCTGCCGCGGATCGCTGATGTCCCAGAGCCGGCCGGTGCCGTCGTAGCTGATCGACGCCAGCGTGTGGCCGTCCGGGCTGATCGACACCGCGTTGACGCGCTCGGTGTGCCCGGACAGGACGGAGATCGTCGTGGGATGGCTCGGGTCCGACACGTCCCACAGCCGGACGGTGTGGTCATCGCTGCCGGTGGCCATCAGCTTGCCGTCACGGCTGAACGTGAGGCCGTCGACACCGCCGGTGTGGCCGACCGCGGTGGCGATCTCCTGCGGGCGCCGGGGATCGGTGACGTTGAACAGGCGCACCGTGTTGTCGTTGCTGCCGGTGGCCAGGATCTTGCTGTCGGGGCTGAATGCCACCACGTTGACCATGCTGCCGTAGCCGTGCAGCTCGGCCGCGACCTTCGGTGTCGCACCGCTGACGTCCCACAGCTGCGCCTTGTTGTCCTCGCCGCCGCTGGCCAGCAGCTTGCCGTTCGGGCTGTAGGCCACCGACCAGACGTTGTTGTCATGGCCGAGCAGCTTGGTGGCGTACGGCGTGGCGAAGGCCGAGAGCAGGGCCGAGCGGGCCTCGACCGTCGGTTGCAGCCGGTACGCGGCCAGGGCGAGCTGCGCGGCCAGCGCGGGGTTGGCGATGCGCAGCTGGGCCACCTGGCCGGCGACCTTCTGCGACAGTGCGATGTCCCGCTGCTCGTTGGCCGAATTCTGGGCGTTGACGGCCAGTCCGGTCGCCCCGGCGGCCACCAGCAACAGCACCGTCAGACCGGCGACCAGCTGGCGCAGGCGGCGCGTTCTTCGCTTCGTGGACCGCTGTTCCTCGTCGGCGACGGCGATGCTGGCGTCGAGGAAGTCCCTTTCCTTGGCGCTCAGGGCGTTTCCGCTCGTGGACGCCCAGTCGCGGGCCACGGCCAGCCGGGTTCCCCGGTACAGCGCGGCCTTCTCCCGACCGAGCTCGATCCAGCCGGCCGCCGCCTCGCCGAGCTGGGCGTGCGTCCGCATGCCCTCACGGTTGTCGGCCAGCCAGTCCCGTAGGCGCGGCCAGCTGCGGATCAGGGCCTCGTGCGTGATCTCGACGGTGTCGCCGTCGACCGTGAGCAGCCGCCGGTCGACGAGCTTGTCCAGCACCGTCTTCTCGTCGTCGCCGAGATCGGCCAGCGGGAGGCGGCGCTTGGTGTCCTCCGTGCCCTTGCCGAGGGCGGTGAGCCGCAGGAACAGGCCGCGGACGAGGTCCTGCTGGTCGGCCCTCAGCTCTTCGTACAGCGACTCGGCCGTGTTCGCGAGGGCCCCTTCGATGCCGCCGGCCGCCTGGAAAGCCGTCAGGGTCAACGTGTTGCCGCGGCGGCGGCGCCAGGTCTCGCGCAAGGCGTGGGACAGCAGCGGCAGGACACCGACCTGGCCGTGCGTGTGGACGACGAGTTCGGCCAGCAGCGCGCCTTCGACCGTGCAGCCGACGGCGATGGCCGGCTGCGTGATCGCCTGGCGCAGCTCGTCGACCGTCATCGGGCCGACGGCGATCTGAGCATCACGCAGCGCCTCGACCAGCTCGGCGTGGGCGGTGCAGTGGCCGTAGAAGTCGGCACGGACGCCCAGCACCACGAGGGCGTCAGTGGCGAGGAGCTGGTCGATGAACTGTGTGCGTTCCTCGGCGTCCTCGCAGAGCGTGAAGAGCTCCTCGAACTGGTCGACGACGATGACGTCCTCGGTGTCGAGGTCGTCTAGTTGCTTGAGGGGATGCGCGCCGGGGGCGATGATCCGGACAGCACGGCCCGGGTCGTCGGCCAGCAGCCGGGGGATCAGGCCGGCGCGCAGCAGCGAGGACTTGCCGGCCCCGGACGCGCCGAACACGCCGATCAGGCGGTGTTGTTCCAGGCGGGTGGCCAGCAGGTCGACCAGGCGTTCCCGGCCGAAGAACCGGTCGGCGTCGTCGGTACGGAAGGCCGCGAGGCCGACGTAGGGCGAGTCCGTCGCGGTGTCCGCGGTCGGCTCGGGCGCCGGGATGGCCGCGGCGGCGTCGCGCCAGCGGCGTTCCCACTCGGCGCTGTCGCCGCCGAGGGCCTGGACGTAGGCCAGGGTCACGGCGAGGCTCGGGAGTTTGCGGCCGGCGGCGGCGTCGGAGAGCGTGCCGGCGGAGTAGTGGGCGCGGCGGCCGAGTTCGCGATAGGGCGGGTTGCCGGCCTTGGCCCGCAGGTCACGCAAGCCGGCGGCGAAGCGGGCGGGGACGTCCTCGGTCTCGATGGGACGTTCTCTCCTCGGCATTCCATGCTCCAGTGGTTCGACGCTGGCGCACAGTATGCCGGGATGTGGCGGGGTGGCGGCCCCTCTACCGCATTTCCGCTACCAGGGCACTTCGGGCGAACGGAAGTACTTCACGCCCAGCACATCCCAGCGCGGTCCCTGCGCCGCCAGCCGCACCCGGTAGTCGTCCCAGGAATGCGTCCGCTGCGCCGACCAGCCGATCTCGGCGATACCGGGCAGCCGTGGGAAGGCCATGAACTGCACGTCGTCCCAGTTCGGGAACACGTCGGTCCACAGCGGAGCCTCGACGCCGGCGACATCGTCGGCGACACCCGGCACGAAGGTCGCCGGATCCCAGTCGTAGGAATCCCGCACACTGTTGTAACCGGCCCAGTCCTGGCCGATCGGCGTGCTGGCGTCGTATTTCATGTCCAGATAGACCTTGTCGGCCGGCGAGAGCACCAGTTTGTTTCCACGGTTTTGCGCCACCTTGGCCAATGCCTCGTCATCCTTTGAACCGGCCGTTCCCCAATAGTCGGCGACCGCCGATCCGGCGAGGTCGGCCGCCTCGACCTGGTGCCAGCCCATCAGTTTCTTGCCGTGCGCGGTGACAATTGCCTGCACCCGGTTCACGAAGTACTTGTAGTCGGCCGCGCTGGTGTTGACGGCCTCGTCGCCGCCGATGTCGATGTAATCGCCCGGCGTGATGGCCGCCAGTTCACCGATCACGTCGTCCAGCCACTTGTACGTGATGTCCAGCGGCACGCAGAGCGAGCTCCAGCCCGGATTCAGCAGCGGCGGCGCGACGCCGTCGCAGTTCAGCGGCGCGTAAGAG
The DNA here is from genome assembly GCF_028622115.1 of Kutzneria chonburiensis. NCBI lineage: Bacteria > Bacillati > Actinomycetota > Actinomycetes > Pseudonocardiales > Pseudonocardiaceae > Kutzneria > Kutzneria chonburiensis. The sequence continues at coordinate 1,258,301 of NZ_CP097263.1, read as the reverse complement.
GCCAGCGCCGCCGTGACGTGGCCAGGGGTGTCGATCTCCGGCACGATCGTGACGTGCCGGCTGGCCGCGTAGCGCACGATCGCGGTGTAGTCGTCCTGCGTGTAGAAGCCGCCCGGGCCGCGGCTGGCGTCCGTGCTGCCGCCGTAGCGGGCCAGCCGGGGCCAGGACTTGATGTCGATGCGCCAGCCGTCGTTGTCGCTCAGGTGCAGGTGCAGCGTGTTCATCTTGTACATCGACATCAGGTCGATGTACTGCTCGACCTGCGGGACCGGGAAGAAGTGCCGGGCCACGTCCAGCATCGCGCCACGCCAGGCGTAACGGGGCGTGTCCTGCACCGTCACGGCTTTCACCGTCCATGGTCCACTTTGGACCGTCTTGGCCTCGATCTTGGCCGGCAGCAGCTGGCGGAGCGTCTGGACGCCGTAGAACAGCCCCGCTTCGGCCTTCGCGCTGATGTCGACGTTCACGGCCGTCACCGTCAGCCGGTACCCCTCGGTGCCGAGGCTCTGCGGGCCGCCGAGGGTGAGTCGGATGTCGCCCGGGAGGCCGGTTGTCGTCACCGGTAACCGGAATCCCGTCGACTTCCGCAGCAGCGTCGCCAGGTACTCCCCGTCGCCGCCGCCCCGGCCGGCGCGACGATCTTCGCCGTGGGCTTGAGCGTGAACGTCTGGCCCGGCAGCGTGACGATCGAGGACGGTTCGGGCACCACCTTCGGTGGCGGTGGCGGCGCGGCTGTCGCGATCGGCGCGAACAGCAGTGCCGCCAGGCAGGACACCGTCAGGCACAACAGTTTTCGGGTCATCGCCGCAGGCTATCGGCGTGATCGCGGTGCCGGATACCCGCCGACCGATCGATCTCGTGTTCACGTACTGGAACGTATGCTGGCGGAGTGGTTTCCTCACTGAGCCGTTGGGGCGGCGTGAGCCGGCACGTCGATCTCGACGGCCCCGTCCACTATGTGGACTTCGGCGGCCCGGCCGACGGGCCCGCCGTCGTGTTGGTGCACGGTCTCGGTGGCTCCCACCTGGACTGGGTGTTGCTGGCCGGTCACCTCACCGACCGCTTCCGCGTCTTCGCGCCGGACCTGCTCGGTTACGGCCTCAACGCCCCCGATCACCGGCACTCCACGATCGCCGCCAACACCGACCTGGTCCGCCGGTTCATCACCGAGGTCGTCGGTGGGCCCGTCGTGCTCGTCGGCAACTCCATGGGCGGGCTCATCGCTTCCCGGGTCGGCGGTCCCTCAGTTTCCCGCCTGGTGTTGATCGACCCTGCTTTGCCCTACCGTCCCGACGTCGCTCTGGTGATGACTCTTGGCCGGTTGGCGTTGCCTGTGTTGGGGCGGTCCGCGCTTGCTTTCTCCCGTCGTGGCCGTACCGCTCGCCGGCAGGTTCTGGAGACCTACAGGCGGTGTTGCTTCGACCCTTCCCGAGTTCCGGACGCTCTTGTCACCGCCGTCGCCGAGCTCCTTGAGCACCGCGCCGCCCGTCCCGGCGCCGACGACGCTTTCCTTGCCTCCGCACGGACTTTGTTGGCCATCAACCGCCGCACCGCTTGGGCCGCCCTGCGCGACGTCACGGTTCCCGTGCTGTTGATCCACGGCGAGCAGGACCGTCTCGTGCCGGTCGGTTCGGCCCGGGAGGCCGCGCGCCGCAATCCACAGTGGAAGGCCTTGTTTCTGGACGGCGTAGGACATTTGCCGCAGATCGAGGTGCCGGACCGGGTGGCGGCCGTCGTGCGGGAGTGGGTTGAGCCGGGCTAGGACAACCGACCGAGGCCGGCGACGGCGCGGCTGCCGATGGCCTCGTCGTCGGCGACCGGCCGCTCCGGTCGCCACACGGCGGTGAAGACGACGCCGGGTTCGACCAGGTCGTAGCCGTCGAAGAAGGCCGCGACCTGGTCGGGGGTGCGGAGATTGAGCGGATGGGTGCTCTTGGTGTACATCTCGACGGCCTCGGCGACGGCGCCGGGCCAGTAGTCGAACGACAGGCTGTGGGCCAGGGCCAGATAGCTGCCCGAAACGCAGACGTCGCGATAGCCGGCGACCACCTGGGCCGGGTCGTCGGCGTCCGGGATGAACGGCAGGACCTGGAGCATCAGGACGGCCACGGGCTTGGAGAAGTCCAGCAGGCGCAGCGTTTCCGGGTGGTTGAGGACCTTCTCGTGATCACGGATGTCGGCGTGGATGACGGCGGCGTAGGGGTTGTCGGCCAGCAGGCGCTGGGACTGGGCCACGGCCACCGGTTCGTGGTCGACGTACACGACGCGGTTGTTGGGATGCGCGGCCTGAGCCACCTCGTGCACGTTGCCCACGGTCGGAATGCCGGAGCCCAGGTCGAGGAACTGCGTGATGCCGACCTCGCCGGCCAGGAACCGCACCACACGCTGGAGGAACTCCCGGTTGCGCATGGCGAACTCGCGTGTCTCCGGCAGAATCGCCAGCACCCGGTCCGCCGCCTCCCGATCCACCGCGAAGTTGTGTGCCCCGCCCAGGTAGTAGTCGTACATCCGGGCCGGGTTGGGCCGGCTGATGTCCACGGACTCGTCGAACTCGGGCATGCCCGACATTCTGGATCACCACCGCTCCCCCGGCTACCCGCACCCCTCGAACCAGCTGGCCAAGATCGCGTAGTCGGCGGCGGCGAGACCGACCCGGGGATCAACCTTGTGCAGCAGGGCGTCCCCGCGGTGACGTGCGGAAACCCAGGCGCGATCGGCTTGTCCGAGCTCGTCGTCGACCCACGCGAAAGGGCGGCCGGCGGCGAACTCGACCAGGAACGGCGTCTTCCAGTGCACGCCGTGAGGAACCAGCGGGTCCACGTCCGGCCACGTGACGACGGGCAGCGGCGGCAGACCGAGCAGCGGCGCGATCTGGTCGTTCGCGTCGGACAACCACGTCGTGGCCCACACCAGGTCGCACGGCAGCGCGGACAGGCGAGCGCCATGGGCGGGGTCGACGCGTGCGAGCAGCGGATTGGCGGAATCGGTGGGATACACGGGATAGCCGGAACCGCCGAACGGGATCAGGACCCCGTCGACGTCGAGGAAGAGCAACACCTACACATACTTGCCCATGCCGCCGGCCACGTCGATGACGGCGCCGGTGATGTAGCTGGCGCGGGCGCCGGCGAGGAAGGCGACGAGGCCGGAGACCTCGTCGACGCGGCCGAAGCGGGCGAGGGGGACCTCGGCGGCGGCGAGGCCGTCGAGGAACTCGGTGCGGTCCTGGGTGGGAGCCCGCCGCGCGTGGATGTTGCCCCACTGTGGGGTGTCGACGAAGCCGATGTTGACGCTGTTGACCAGAATTCCGTCGGCCCCGAACTCCTGGGCGAGCACCTTGTTGAGGTTCAGGCACGCGGCGCGGACGACGGTGGTGGAGAAGAACGCCGGATCGGGCTGACGGGCGTAGACGGCGTTGATGTTGACGACCCGAGGCGAAGTGCTGGCGCGAAGGTGCGGCAGGGCGGCGCGGAAGCAGCGGATCTGGGAGAAGAGCTTGACGTCGAGATCGGCCCGCCAGTCCTCGTCGCTCAAGGTCTCGAAGTTGCCGGGATGGGCGCGGCCGGCGTTGTTCACCAGGATGTCGACGCCGCCGAGAGCCGCCGCGGCCGAGTCCACAAAGGACTTGACGGCGGCGGCGTCGGTGACGTCGCAGACCTGGTGGAAGATGTTGTCGCCCAAGGAAGACGCGGCCGCCGCAAGCTCCGAGGCGGAGCGGGAGCAGATGGCAACGGAAGCGCCCTCGGCCACCAGCTCGGCGGCGACGGCCAGGCCGATGCCCTTGGAGCCGCCGGTCACGATGGCCCGGCGGCCGGTCAGACCAAGATCCACGGGTCAGTCCTCGGCCTTCGACGGCTCGACCTGGGTGGCGGCGTAGTCCACGAGGGTCGGCCGCGGCGGCGTGAAGACGTCGATCTCCTTGCACGTGGTGTCAAGAGTCCGTGCGCCGTGCGGAACCCACGGCGGCACAACGGCGACATCGCCGGCCCGCATGGTCCGCGTGACGCCGTCGATGGTGAACTCGAACTCGCCCTCGGTGACGATGACGATCTGTTCCTCGGCATGACTGTGCATGGGAGCCTCGGTATTGGGCTCGTACGAGGCGAAGTTCAGCAACAGGCTCTCGCCCAACACAGGCTGGAAGTCCAGCCCCGGCACCAGAGTCATGGCCTTGATCGCCTGGACGTCCACGAACCGCCCAACCGCGGTCGGCGTGCCGCAGCCGTCGGTCTTGAAGTGCTCGGAGCTGGTGGTCATGGCCTCTCCCGCATGGTTCGGACGGCGGCGGCCAGCCGGACGACGCCCTCCTCGATGTCGGACTCGCTGATCCTGCTGTAGGACAACCGAAGATGCTCGTCGTCCCGGCCGGCGGCGAAGAATCCCGCGCCCGGCACGAAGGCGACCTTGCTCTCCCGGGCCACGGCGGCCAGCGCCATGGTGTCCACGCCGGGCACCCGCAGCCAGCTGAAGAACCCGCCCTGCGGCACGGTCCACGTGGCCAGCCCGTCGAAATGCCGTGCCAGCGCGTCGGTCAACAACGACGCGCGCCGACGATACAGAGCACGGGCCAGCGGCAGGTGCTCGTCGAGATGCCCGCCCCGCAGGTATTCCTCCAGCATCCGCTGCCCCAACGCCCCGGCGCACTGGTCGGAGTTCTGCTTGCCGATCGTCAGCTGCCCGATGATCGCCGACGGCCCGACGGCCCAGCCCAGTCGCACGCCGGGGAAGAACACCTTGGAGAACGTGCCGATCTGCACGACCACGTCCGGCCCGAGCGACCACAGGCTGGGCCGCGGCGTGTCGTCGAAGCCGAGCTGGCTGTAGGCGACGTCCTCCACGATCAGGATCCCGTGCCGCCGGCACAGCTCCACCAGCGCGGTCCGCCGCTCGACGGACATGGTGCGGCCACTGGGATTCTGGAAGTCGGGGATGGTGTAGACGAGCTTGGGCGGCGTCGGCAGCCCGGACAGCAGGGCGGCGAACGCGTCCACGTCCAGGCCGTCGGCGTCCAGCGGCACGCCACGCAGCGCCGGGTCGAAGGCCATGAAGCCGGAGACCGCGCCGAGATAGCTCGGCTCCTCGACCACGACCACGTCACCGGGGTCGAGCATGCTCTTGGCTATCAACGTGATCGCGTCGATGCCGCCGCTGGTGACCATCAGCTCGTCGTCGGCCGGCCGACGCCCGTCGGTCTGCGCCACCCGGTCGGCCAGCGCCTCGCGGGTGCTGGCGATGCCCTCGCTGGACGAGTACTGCAGCGCCACCGCCGCGTCGCTGTCGATGAGCTTGCGGGCGATGTCGCCGACCACGTCGGTGGCGAACAGCGACGGGTCCGGGAACCCGCCGGAGAAGTTGATCAGATCCTTGGCGCCGGCCAGCGCCAGAATGCCGCCGATGAGGTCCGGCGTCGTGCTCGTGCGACGGGCCAGCCGGGTCGTCCAGTCGATCACATGTCACCCCTCGCTTGACAGTCGGTTACGTTTGCCAGGAGAGTTCCGTCATCGACCTTACATATCCCAACCAATGACGTCCAGATGCCAATCAAGTGACGGAGAGTGACAATGGAGTGGGTCAAGCCGCTCGGCGGCATCGGCGAGCACGCGGCCCGGCCCGTCGAACCGGCCCAGCTCGACGCCATCGACCTCCAGCTGTTGCTGCTGCTCAGCCAGGACGCGCGGATCTCCCAGCGCAGCCTGGCCCGCGAGCTCGGCATGTCCGCGCCGGCCGTGGCCGACCGGATCGCCCGCCTGCACCGCCAGGGCGTCATCGAGGGCTACGGCGTGCGGCTCAACTGGAGCGCGCTGGGCTATCCGACCATCGCCTACCTGACCGTCACCGCCGGCCAGGGCTTCGAGCAGGGCACGATCATGACCAAGCTGGCCGCGCTGCCCGAGGTCGAGGAGGTCATGATCGTCACCGGCGGGGTGGACATGGTGGTTCGGGTGCGCGTGCGCGACCACACCCACCTGCGGGAACTGCTGATCAACGGGGTCTGGCAGATCGAGGGCATCCAGCGCACCGACACCTCGCTGTCGGTGGCCGAGAACAAGCCCAAGAACTCGGCCAGCGAGCTGCTGGCCGACATGCTCCGTCGGACCGAGCAGGGCTGACAAAACCGCCTTTTCGTGCAGCAGACGGCATTTCCCGCCCCGTCCCGGCGATCGTTGCCTGATCACGACCCGGACGGGAGCGAGATGCGCGCACGCATTGCTTTACTGACAACGACCATGGCGGTGGCGGCCATGGTCGCGCGTGTGACGGCCTCGGCCGCCACCGTGCTGGGCACCGTGCCGGTGCAGGCCGGCCAGCGGCTGTCCGTCTCGATCTACGACGAAGCCGGCAACGTCGTTCGCCAGCTGGCCGACCTGAGCGAACGCACCGGCCAGCGCCCGGTCAGCTGGGACGGCAAGGACGACAACGGCGACGACATGCCGCCGGGCAGGTACAGCTGGCGCGCCGCGGTGAGCACGGTGACCGGCGCCTATGACAACCAGGTCGGCGACCCCGGCAAGCAGGTCGGCAACAAGCCGTTCGCGGCGACCGAGACGCCGAGCCTGACCGCGGGCGTGGCCTACGACCCCGCCGGCAACCTGTTCACCGAGTCCCAGTCGGAGGAGTTCGACCCGCTGCGGAAGTACCCGCCGGGCACGGTCGCCGACGGCCAGCGGTCCTGGTACATGCCCGGCGGCACCGGCCACCGGGGCTACGCGGTCGCGGCCGACAACGACCACATCTACGTGGCGGCCCGGCTCGACGGGGCCAACGCGAACCAGCTGGTCATCTACCGCACCGATGCCCATACCGGCGCGAACGCGCCGTTCTCGGCCGGCACGCCGTACATCGTCGTGAACGGGCAGTGGACCTACGGCCGGCCCGTGGTCAGCTGCATGGCCGTCGACCAGCGCTATCTGCTGGTGTCGGACAACAACACGAACAACCTGCTGGCGTACGACAAGACCACCGGCGCGCCGGCACCAGTCCTCAATGGACAGTCGTCGCTGCACCTGAGCGCCGCGCCGCACGCGATCGCGACCGACGGCGCCGGCACCTACTGGATCGCCGTCGGAACCACGGTGCAGCAGTACACACTCGACAGCGCCGGCCATTTCACCGCCGGCCAGACGATCAGCGGCCTGAACCAGCCGTACGGAGTCGCCTGGGACCACACGCATTCCCTGCTGTACGTCTCCGACGCCGGCACCGGCAAGATCCGCGTCTTCGACGTGTCGGCCGCACCGCGCGACACCAAGCCGGCGCAGTTCGACCACCTCGGCCTGATGAACGGCCCGGGACCGGTCGACGACGACCACTTCGGCTGGCAGCTGGACACCTTGTCGGCCATGAGGCACGGCGCGTCGATCGCGGTCTCGCCGGACGGCACGACCCTGGTGGTGACCGACATCTGGAACCAGCGCACGCTGTTCTTCGACACCACGACCGGCAAGGCCCGGCCGGAGCGGTTCGGCGGCGTCTTCAACCCGGCCCCTGACGTCGACAACGGCGTGCTGAACAGCAAAGGCCTCCAGTTCGCCGTGCGATACGACCTGCCGGGGCATCCGTGGCAGCTGGCGGCCAACTGGACCCCGGACGACAACGCCGACGCGGCCTACATCGCCAACGGCTCGGTGATCCGCACCATCGACGGCCGCCAGTACCTGTACGAGATCGACATGGGCGGCTCCCAGACCCCCGAGTTCCCGCACGGCGGCGTCATCGTCTACCGCCTTGGCGACAACGGCGGCCGCGGCGCGACCAGGGTGGCCCAGCTGCGGGTCATCGCCACCGGCACGCCGCTGTCCGGCGCACCCGACGGCGACTTCCTCCGGCTGACCACCGATCGGGACGGCATCAAGGCCGGCGACCCGGAGACGCACACCAACACCTCGGGTTTCGTGATGGGCAATCCGTCGCTGTGGGTGGACGGCAACGGCGACCTCTGGTTCGCCGAGGCCGGCCAGTACCACACCGGCCAGCCCGCCACCGTCGGCATCGGCACGCTGAAGATGCACCACACCGGCACCGCGTTGTACGACCTGGCCGACTTCGCCGTGCCTCAGGCCGGCCAGCACGAGTTCGACCCGTCGACCGGCGCGGGATCCCCGTTGGGCCAGCAGGTCCGCCACAACGCCGGCAGCGACCTCGTCTATTCCGAGGCGGACACCGGCAGCTTCAACCAGTTCGGCGGCTACATGGGCAACACCGTGTCGGTGGTGAGCCTGTCGACCGGCAAGCGCTTCCTGATCCCGGGCCGCTCCCCGCTCGACGGCACGCCGGTCGCGACGCGGGACACGATCGACGCCATCGCGCTCGACTCGACCGGCGGCTATCTCTACACCACCAACTTCACCCACCGCGGCCAGGAAGTCGACATGCGCACCTGGGACGGCCTGCCGGTCGGGCACGCCGCCGCCACGCCGCCCCGGGAGAACACCGGCGAGATCGACATGGGTCTGTCGATGGCCGCGTTCACCAACACCGACGGCCGGCACTACGTCTACGCCGAGGACGACGGCGACGAGACCAACCAGCGCTTCGTGTTCAGCAACGGCACCGTGCGCCGCTACGGCAGCGATCCCGGCACCGGCAGCACCGCCGGCGACTTCACCTGGAACGGCGTCTCCACCACCCAGGATCTGGTGGCGTGGTGGAAGCTCGACGCGCAGCGGCAGCACTTCCGCTACATCGCCGACAGCACTCCGGGCGACCACTGGGGAATCCGGGTCGGTCTGAATCCCAAGACGCCGGCCGAGCTCCCGAGCGGTCCACGCAACGGCGCGTTGTCCTTCGACGGCACGCAGTACATCGTGTTCACCAAGAACACCAACGGTGCCACGGCCGACAACCTGTTCACCTCGCAGACCGGCGACTCGGTGTCGTTGTGGTTCCGCACTTCCACGGCCGGCGTCATCCTCGGCACGCAGAACGACGGCATGGTCAACACCGATCCGGCCCGGCCGGCCTCCCATCCGCCGACGGCCGCCGCGCCCCTGCTGTACGTGGACAACACCGACAAGGGTTGGCTGCACAGCGGCGGAAACTCCACCGTGTGCCCGGAGATGGTCGCGCCGGTCAACGTGCGGGACGGCAACTGGCATCACGTGGCCATGACCCGCACCCTCGGCGACGACTCGTTCCTGTATCTCGACGGCAAGCTGTGGGGCAACAACGCCTGTGCGCCGCTCGGCCAGAGCTTCGCCGTGCTGGGCACCGGCTTCACCACAGATCACAGCAACCACGACTTCGTCTGGCCCGGCACCACCGGCGGCTACATGCCGTTCATCGGCGCACTCGACGACGTCCGCGTCTATCACCGGGCCCTGGCCGCGCCCGACGTCCAGACGCTGGCGGCCCCGAAGCCGCCGTCGCCGGCCTTCGCGGACTGGAAGTTCGACGAGGCGGCCGGCAGCACCACGTTCCGGGACAGCGCCGCCGAACACGACCTGACGACCGCGCACAGCGCACGTCCGGCCGACGGCACCGGTCTGCATTTCACCGGTGACGCGAACGGCACGGCACCGGTCATCGCCAAGCGCAGCGTCACCGTGGTCGCGCCGGAGACCGTCGCCGTCCGGGTGCGCGTGCCGGTCGGCGGCGCGGGCGGCCCGGTGCTCGGCGAGCAGTACGGCGCGTATCCGGAGTCGGTGCCGTATCCCTACATCGCCAACAGTCCGGCGTCGGTGGCGGCGATCAGCGTGGTGGGCGGCAAGGTTCGCAGCTACGTGATGGACAACCCGCTCAACTCGGACTGCTCGATCGCCGACGGCCAGTGGCACACCATCGTCGTCACCAGCACCGCCGATGCCGCCGGCACGACCTTCCACAACGACCTGTACGTCAGCGGCTGTGCCACGGTGGCCCACCACGACACCAACCAGGGGGTGTTGACCGGGATCCACACCGATATGCAGTTCGGCGCCGCACGGGTCGACCCGACGGTCGGCGACGCGTTGTCCACCTGGCAGTACTTCGCCGGCGACATCGGCGAAGCCCAGGTCTACCAGCGTGTGTTGTCCGCGAGCGAGCTGGCGGCCCTGCTCACTTAGCGAACAGCTGGGCCTCGTCGCGGAACGCCTTGAACTCCAGGGCGTTCCCGGCGGGGTCGTGCAGGAACATGGTCCACTGCTCCCCCGGCTCGCCGGCAAAGCGCTGGTAGGGCTCGATGACGAAGGCCGTGTCGGCGGCGCGGAGCTTGCCGGCCAGCACGTGGAAGTCGTCAACGGTGAGCACGAGGCCGAAGTGCGGCACCGGCACGTCGTGGCCGTCGACGGGGTTGCGGCCGGCCTCGGCGCGGGCACCGGGCACGACGTGGGTGACGACCTGGTGGCCGTGGAAGTCCCAGTCCACCCACTGCTCGGCGGAACGGCCCTCGGCCAGGCCGAGCACGCCGCCGTAGAAGGAGCGGGCGGCGGCCAGGTCGTCGACGGGGATGGCCAGGTGGAAGGCGGGGCGAGTGGTCATGGCCCCCACCTTGCGGGTCGAATGTTCGAATGTCAACATTGGGACATGAGCCTGCCCAGGGCCGCCCGCCGCGGCCTGGCCGAGGAGTCGGCCGACCGGATCCGGGACGCGATCTTCGACGGCTTCTTCCCGCCCGGCGCGTCGCTGCGTGAGGTGGACCTGGCCAAAGATCTGGACGTCAGCCGCGGTTCGGTGCGTGAAGGGCTGGCGCTGCTGGAGCGGGAGGGCCTGGTGCACAGCGCCTGGCACCGCGGCACGCACGTGATCGACGTGACCCCGCGTGACGTCGAGGAGGTGTACACGGTCCGCGCCGCGCTCGACCGCCTGGCCGCGCTGACCGCCACCGACCCGGACGCCCTGGCGGCGATGGACGACATCGTCGCGGCGATGGCCGCCGACATCGACCGCGGCGCGGCGCACCTGCTGGCGCTCGACATCGCCTTCCACGACACGGTTTACGCCGCGACCGGCAACAGCCGGCTGATCCAGGCGTGGCAGGCCGTCCGTTCCCAGGTGTACCTGTTCCAGCTGCGACGAATCGCCACCAACCAGCAGGACTACCTCGCCCGAGTGGTGGTCGAGCACACGGAGCTGGCCGCCCTGATCCGGGGCAACGATCGCGATCTGCTGGCGCGTACCGCCGAGGAACACGTGCACTCCGCCCGCCGCGCCCTGCTCAGGCACCTCGCCCAGCGGTGAAGGCATACGCACTTCTACTAATGGTGCGTTTCTCCCGACGTTGACAGCCTTTCGTCCGGCAGCGAAGCACGCTGTCCGCATCGAAAGGATCATGTTGGTGTCCCGACTGAGACGACTGGGCTTGATCGTCCTGCCGCTGGTGGCGCTGATGCTGGGGCTGACCGCCGCCCCGGCCGGCGCCGACACGGACTGGTACCAGATCACGAGCAAGTGGAGCGGCAAGTGCATGGATCTGCGTGATCAGGAGGCCAATTCCTCCTTCCCGCACGTCCAGCAGTGGTCGTGCAAGGACGACGTCTCCAACCAGCAGTGGTCGCCGGTGCTGCAGACCAACGGCACCATCCAGCTGGTCAGCCGGCGCACCGGCAAGTGCATGACGGTGGACGGCGACGCCACCTACGCCGGCGCGCTGATCGTGACGGCGTCCTGTTTCACCGCCGACTCCTCGCAGCAGTGGCGGTTCCAGGTCAACCCGTTCCCCAACGCCAGCGGATCCTCGTGGCTGGTGAACGCGCACAGCGGCAAGTGCGTGGAGCTGCCCGGCTGGAACACCGACAACGGCCTGCTGCTGGCACAGTCGGACTGCGTCGGCGGCTGGAAGCAGTACTGGAACACCATCGGCCTCTGATTTCGACCCCCAAGATCAAGGGACCGATCCTGGCGTTGAACGTCAGGAAGGGCCCCTTACTGGCGTTGAACGCTTGGGTTCTAGTGGTGGTTGCAACACCTGACCCGTTCAGGGGTTGCCGTGTTCGAGATCCGCAAAGACCGCTCACCACAGGGCCGTAAGAAACTCCACGCTGAACGCCAGCACTATCTTGATCTTGTGAAGCAGGGCGTGGGCACGACCGAAGCATGTCGGATCGTGGGGATCAACCGCCGCACCGGCCACCGGTGGCGGCACGGACGAGCACCCAGCCCGGGGCGGACGACCAGCCAGTCGTCCGCCCCGCCCGCGTGTCTGCCGGCCGCGCGGCCGGCGATCTCGTCCCGGTTCCTGTCCGTCGAGGAACGGATCGCGATCGCCGACCTGCACCGGGCCGGGACCGGCGTACGGGCCATCGCGACCGCACTGGGACGCACCCCGTCCACGATCAGCCGGGAACTGGCCCGCAACCGCCACCCCGCCAGCGGCGACTACCGGCCCCACGCCGCCCAGGCCCGGGCCGAGGCCCGCCGACCACGCCCGAAAACCGGCAAGATCGCCGCCCGCCCCGAACTGCGCGATCTGGTGCAGGGCATGCTCGACGATCGGCACAGCCCCGAGCAGATCGCCTGTCGGCTACGCCGTGACCACCCCGACCGGCCGGAGCTGCACGTGACCCACGAGACCATCTACCAGGCCCTCTACGTCCAAACACGCGGCGCGCTGCGCCGCGAGCTGACCGGCGCCCTGCGCACCGGACGCACCGCCCGCACACCCCGACGCCGGCCCGACCAACGCCGCCCCCGGTTCACCGAACCGATGGTCATGATCAGCGACCGCCCGGCCGAGGTGGAAGACCGCGCCTACCCCGGGAACTGGGAAGGCGACCTGATCATGGGCCTGGGCAACGCCTCCGCGATCGGCACCCTGGTCGAACGCAGCACCCGCTACGTGATGCTGGTCCACCTACCCGGCCGCCACGACGCCGAGACCGTCCGCGACGGCCTGATCACCACCATCACCGCCCTACCCGCCCACCTCACACGGTCGCTGACCTGGGACCAGGGCGTGGAGATGGCCCGCCACCACGAGTTCAGCGCGGCCACCGGCATCCAGGTCTACTTCTGCGACCCGCACTCTCCCTGGCAACGCGGCTCCAACGAGAACACCAACGGCCTGCTACGCCAGTACTTCCCCAAAGGCACCGACCTGTCCGTCCACACCCCCGCCGACCTGGCCGCGGTCGCCGCCCAACTCAACGGCCGACCACGCAAAACGCTCGGCTGGGACACCCCAGCCGAGCGTCTGACTATGCTCCTGGCCAACACCAGTTGATCACCAGTGTTGCAACGACCCCTGGAATCCGCCCGTTGAACGTCAGTAAGGGGCCCTTCCTGACATCACGGGCGGTACGGGTCGTCGGCGGGTAGCCAACCGTCCAATTCGGATGCCGGGCCGCGCATGACGGCCTCGACCGTGTCGAACACCGACCGCCGCACCTCAGCCCGCCGCCACACCAGCGACCACGTCCACAGTGGACTCGGGTCGACGATCGGCCGGCGCACGAGGTCCGGCGGCAGCAGGACTTCCTGTCCCTTGGGCGAGTTCAGCACCGGCCGCCGCAGCCGTCGGACATGGTCCACGAACGCCTCACCGGTGATGCCGCCGTCGGAGATCCGCACGACCGTAGCCCCGGTGTGCTCGGCGAACTCCTCGGCGTAGGCATTCCACGACGACCAGGACGTCTCGTCGTCGTCGACCGGCACGAGCACGTCCGCCGCCCGCACCGGCCGTTCGTCCTCGCCGACCGACACGGCGTGCAGGCGGTCGAAGCCGAGCAGCCGCGAAGCCAGGTCCATGCGGTCCAGGTCCTGCTTGCGGATCCAGCAGATCGCCAGGTCCAGGCTGCCTTCGGCGACGCGTGACGCCTGGGCGTGCGAAGGCACCACCCAGGTGTCGATGATCAGCTCCGCGGCCGGGGCCGCCCGGCTGCGGAGATCGGCCGGTCGCCAGTTCACGTAGCCGAGCCGCACCTGCTCGGTGCCGGCCAGCCGCCCGGCCCGCCGCTGGAGGTCGTCGGCCTGTTCCAGCAGCGCTTTGGTGTGCGGCAGCAGGTTCGCGCCGGCCTGGGTCAACGCGACGCCGCGCCGGTTGCGCTCGAACAGCACCACGCCGAGATCCCGCTCCAGCGCCTTGATCTGCTGCGACAGCGACGGTCCGGCGATCAGCAGCCGCTCCGCCGCCCGCCCGAAGTGCAGCTCCTCGGCGACCGCGACGAAGTACTTCAGCTGGCGTAGCTCCACAGCCTGATCCTAGGAGGCTGTGCCTATCACAGGCGAGTCGACCGGTCGTGGCATCCGCACAGGTCAGCGCCCACCATGAAGGCATGAAGGACTTCCTCGTGACCATCACCACCACCATTCCGGACGGCACCGACCCGGCCGAGGTCGACCGCCGCCGCGCGGCGGAGAAGGTCCGTGCCAGGGAGCTGGCCGCCACCGGGCGCCTGTACCGGATCTGGCGGCCGGCCGGCGAGAAGCGCAGCATCGGCATCTGGCGCGGCGAGGACGAGGCCGACCTGCGCGGCAACGTGCTCGGGACGCTGCCGCTGTGGCCGTGGATGTCGGCCGAGATCGTCGAGCTCGAATCGCACCCGAACGACCCCGTGCTGAACCAGTGGTGACCATTGCCCGCTACGGGCCACCTTGGGTGCACGTCGGCCGGTCCGCCGCGGCGTTGGCGGCCAGCATGGGCATCGGCCGGTTCGTCTACACACCGATCCTGCCGTTGATGACCGCGCAGGCCGGGCTGTCGGCGCAGGGCGGGGCCGCACTGGCGACCTCCAACTACGTCGGTTACCTCATCGGGGCCTTGGCCGGCGCGTTGCCCGTGTTCCGCCGGCCGTCCGTGGCCCGCGCGTCGTTGGTCGTCATCGTGCTCACGCTGGCCACGATGCCGTTGACGCACAGCGTTTTCCTCTGGCTGGCACTACGTTTGATCGCCGGCTTCGCCAGCGCCGTCACGTTCGTCGCCGCCGTCGGCTCCGCGCTGCACCACCTCCGTGAGCATCCCGCCCACCTGCCCGGTTGGGCGATGGGCGGCATCGGCGGCGGGATCGCGTTGTCCGGCCTGTTGGTGCTCGTTCTCCGTACGATCGGCGATTGGCAGACCGCCTGGTGGTGTTCCGCGCTGCTGGCCGCCGTCTTCGCCGCGTGGGCGTGGACCATGCATCCGGAGCCGTCAAGTGAGTCCACTGTAGACGTCAAGCGAGGCAGTTCCCGTTCATTCGCAGCACTTTTCGCCAGCTACAGCCTCGAAGGTGTCGGCTACATCATCGCCGGCACGTTCCTCGTCGCCGCCATCGACCAGACCTCGCCGGGATGGTTGGGGAGCGGAGCGTGGGTGCTGGTCGGCCTGGCGGCGACTCCGTCGGCGGCGCTGTGGGCATGGCTGGGCCGGCGGTGGGTGAAGCCGTGGCTGCTGGTGGTGGCGCTGCTGGTGCAGGCGATCGGGGTTGCGTTGCCGGCGCTGCTGGACGACACGGCCGGGGCGCTGATCGCGGCGGTGCTGTTCGGCGGCACGTTCATCGGCATCGCGACCCTGGCCCTGGCCACGGGCGCGGAGCTCCGTTTCCCACGCTCCGTGGCGCTGCTCACCGCCGGCTACTCCGTCGGCCAGATCCTCGGCCCGCTGGCCGCAGCCCCGTTGCTGCACAACGGATATCGGCCCGCGCTGCTCCTCGCCGCCGTGATCCTCGTCGTGGCGGCGCTCGCCGCTGGAGTGCTAGCCAAGGGCCGCGGCTAGGGAACGTCCGGCGGTGCGGCCGGTGAAGATGCAGCCGCCGAGGAACGTGCCCTCCAACGCCCGGTAGCCGTGCACTCCCCCGCCGCCGAAGCCGGAAACCTCGCCGGCCGCATACATTCCCGGCAGAGGCGTGCCGTCGGCCCGTAGGACCTGACCGGTCAGGTCGGTCTGCAAACCGCCCAAGGTCTTGCGGGTCAGGATGCTCAACCGCACGGCGATCAACGGCCCGCCGGACGGGTCGAGAAGACGGCCGGGCGAGGCGGTGCGGACGAAACGGTCGCCCAGGTAACGCCGAGCGCCGCGGATGGCGGTCATCTGGGCGTCCTTGGTGAACGCGTTCGTCACCTCACGGTCCCGAGCCTCGATCTGCCGGCGCAGCACCTCCACATCGAGCAAACTGTTGCCGGCCAAGCGGTTCATGCCGGCGACCAACTCCGGCAGGCTGCGTGCGACGACGAAGTCCGCACCCTTGTCCATGAACGCCTGCACCGGCTCCGGCGGACCCTTGTGGAAGACGCGTCCGAGCGTGGCCAGGATGTTCTTGCCGGTCAGGTCGGGGTTCTGCTCGGAGCCGGACAGCGCGAACTCCTTGGCGATGATCTTCTCGTTCAGCACGAACCACGAGTAGTCGTGGCCGGTCTGCCCGATGGCCCGCAGCGTGCCGACGGTGTCGAAACCGGGCAGAGCCGGTGCGGCGAAACGGTTTCCGCGAGCATCGAACCACAGCGAAGAGGGCCCGGGCAGGATACGGATGCCGTGGTTGGGCCAGATCGGCTCCCAGTCCCGCACGCCCTCGGTGTAGTGCCACATCCGGTCATGGTTGACGATCCGGCCGCCGGCCTTCTCGCTGATCGCCAGCATACGACCGTCCACATGGGCCGGTACGCCGGTCAACATCCGTCGCGGCACAGGGCCGAGCCGATCCACCGGCCAGTTGGCGCGCACCAGGTCGTGGTTGGCCCCGATACCGCCGGACGCCACCAGCACGGCCTGGGCGTGCAGCTCGAAATCCCCGACCACGACCCGAGAACTGGCCGTGCCCCGGGGGCGGAACTCGGTTCCAGCACGGCACCCCGCACGCCGTCGACCACGCCGTTGGACACGGTGACCTCGTCAACCCGGTGCCGGAAGCGGAATTCCACCAAGCCGCGCTCGGCGGCGGCACGCACGCGCCGCACGAACGGATCGATCACCGCGGGCCCGGTGCCCCACGTGACGTGGAAACGCGGCACGGAATTCCCGTGCCCGTCGGCAAGTTGGCCCACTGCCGAGCCCAGAAGTCCTCACCGAGCTTGTCGCCCACGCCACGGTCGAAGGCCGCGCTGCCCAACCAGTCCTGCCGCGCCAGCTCCACAGATTCCTTTGGGCGTGCCGGCTGGCACCACCGGTGATTGGCCTTCCGGTCATGTCGGCCGGTGCTTGGCTTCGCGAGGCCCCGCCGGTGCTTCGCACGGTTGCTGGATTTCGGCCGCCGCCAACCGACGCAACCGACCACTCAAGCCGACGCGGCGGTCGAAATCCAGCAAGGGCGAGGCACCGGCTACCCGGGGGCCGAGCCGCGACGCCGAAGGCGGCGCCAACAAACACAGCAGTTCAGCGCGCGCGTCCGGCCAACGTCGCCCGGCCGGCCTCCAACCGTGCTACCGGCACCCGGAACGGCGAGCAGGACACGTAGTCCAGGCCGACCTCGTTGAAGAAGTGCACGCTGTCCGGATCTCCACCGTGCTCGCCGCACACGCCCAGCTTGAGGCCCGACCGCTGGGCCCGGCCCTTCTCCGCGGCGATCCGGACCAGCTCGCCGACGCCGTCCCGGTCGATCGACTCGAACGGGCTGATGCCGAAGATGCCGCGCTCCAGGTAGGCCGAGAAGAACGCGGCCTCCACGTCGTCACGGGAGAAGCCCCAGGTGGTCTGGGTGAGGTCGTTGGTGCCGAAGGAGAAGAACTCGGCCGCCTCGGCGATCTGGTCGGCGGTCAGCGCGGCCCTCGGCAGCTCGATCATGGTGCCGATGAGGAACTCCAGGTGCGTCGACTCGGCCTCCCGCACCTCGCGGGCCACCTGGATGATGTCCTGCTTGACCGTCTCGAACTCCTGCACGTTGGCCACCAGCGGCACCATGATCTCCACCCGCGGCACGGCCCCGGCCCTGATCCGCAGCGCGGCCGCCTCCAGGATGGCCCGGGCCTGCATCTGGAACAGGCCGGGGATGACCACGCCGAGCCGCACGCCGCGCAGGCCCAGCATCGGGTTCTGCTCATGCAGCTTGTGCACGGCCTGCAACAGCCGCAGGTCGTTCTCCCGTGCCTCGCCACGGGACTCGGCCACGGCGACCCGCACCGACAGCTCGGTGATGTCGGGCAGGAACTCGTGCAGCGGCGGGTCGAGCAGCCGGATGGTCACCGGCAGCCCGTCCATCGCCTCCAGCAGCTCGACGAAGTCCTGACGCTGCAACGGAAGCAGCTCACCCAGCTGCCGCTCGCGCTCTTCGTCGGTGTCGGCCAGGATCAGCTGCTCGACCAGCGACCGCCGCTCGCCGAGGAACATGTGCTCGGTACGGCACAGGCCGATGCCCTGCGCGCCGAAGCGACGGGCCCGCAAGGCGTCCTCGGGCGTGTCGGCGTTGGTGCGCACGGCCATCCGCCGCACGCCGTCGGCGTGGCCGATCACCCGGTGCACGGCCTTGACCAGGTCGCCGGCCTCCTCCGGGTCCAGCTCGCCCTCGAAGTACCGCACCACCGGGGAGTCCACGACCGGCACCTCGCCCAGGAACACTTCGCCGGTCGCGCCGTCGATGGAGATCACGTCGCCCTCGTGCACGGTGACGCCGTGCGGCGCGCGGAACACGCGCTCCTTGGTGTTGACGTCCAGTTCCTCGGCGCCGCAGACACAGGTCTTGCCCATGCCGCGGGCCACGACGGCCGCGTGCGAGGTCTTGCCGCCGCGGCTGGTCAGGATGCCGGAGGCGGCGATCATGCCGTTCAGGTCGTCCGGGTTGGTCTCGCGCCGCACCAGGATGACCTTCTCGCCGGAGCGCGACCACTTGACCGCGGTGTACGAGTCGAACACGACCTTGCCGACCGCCGCGCCGGGCGAGGCGTTCATGCCCTGCGCAATCTTGCGCCGTCCCGAGGCCTTCTCGTCGAAACGCGGGAACATCAGCTGGGCCAGCTGCGCGCCGGTGACCCGGTTGAGCGCCTCGTTCATGTCGATCAGGCCCTGGTCGACCAGCTGGGTGGCGATGCGGAAGGCCGCCGCCGCGGTGCGCTTGCCGACACGGGTCTGGAGCATCCAGAGCTTGCCGCGCTCGACGGTGAACTCGATGTCGCACAGGTCCCGGTAGTGCTCCTCCAGGGTCTGCATGATCCGCAGCAGCTCGTCGTAGACCCGCTTGTCGATCTGCTCGAGGTCACGCAGCGGCACCGTGTTGCGGATGCCGGCCACCACGTCCTCGCCCTGCGCGTTCTGGAGGTAGTCGCCGTAGATGCCCTGCGCCCCGCTGGCCGGGTCGCGGGTGAAGGCCACGCCGGTGCCGGAGTCCATGCCCAGGTTGCCGAAGACCATCGCCACGATGTTGACCGCGGTGCCCAGGTCGGACGGGATGCGCTCCTGGCGGCGGTAGATGACCGCGCGCGGCGTGTTCCACGAGTCGAACACCGCCCGCACGGCCAGGTCCATCTGCTCGCGGGGCGGCTGCGGGAACGGCCGGCCGGCGTGCTCGAGCACGACCTTCTTGAACACCTCGACCAGCTGCTTGAGGTCCTCGGCGTCCAGGTCGAGGTCGTTCGTCACGCCCTTGACCCGCTTGGCCTCGTCGATGGCGTCCTCGAAGTGCTCGCCGTCGATACCGAGCACGGTCTTGCCGAACATCTGGATGAGCCGCCGGTACGAGTCGAACGCGAACCGCTCGTCACCGGACTGGCTGACCAGTCCGTGCACGGACTCGTCGTTCAGCCCCACGTTCAGTACCGTTTCCATCATGCCCGGCATCGAGAACTTGGCCCCGCTGCGCACCGATACGAGCAGTGGATCGGCCGCGTCGCCAAGGGTCTTGCCCATCGATTTCTCTAGCGCGGCCAGCTGCTCGGACACCTCGTCGGACAGCCCGGCCGGGAAGTCGCGGTCGGCCAGGTAGGCCAGGCAGGCCTCGGTGGTGATGGTGAAGCCCGGCGGCACCGGAAGGCCGAGCCGCGTCATCTCGCCCAGGTTCGCCCCCTTGCCGCCCAGCAGGTCCTTCATGTCCTTGTTGGCTTCGGCGAAGGCGTACACGAACTTGGGCATTTCGGGGCTCCTCGACGTGGGCGACAGACCGTCCAGTGTTGGGCCGGACAACGCACCCCGCAATCGGTCGTGGCCCCGCTAACACCCGTTCGCGAACCGCATCGGTTCAGTTCTCGATACAGTTCGCCGAACGGGTGTAGCGAAGGTCATTCCGGGATATCCCCCACTTCCGGAAATACACCTTGCGAATTCCGGAAATCGCACTAGCGCCGGCGCAGCGCGTGCCAGCCGGCCACGCCGGTGCCGAGCGTCAGCGCGGTCGCCGACATCCCCAGCGACCAGTGCACGCCGACCGCCGAGCCCAGCAGCCCCACCGTGAAGCCGCTCCCGGCGCGCAGGCCGTTGGCGGCGACGCCGTACACGCCGATCACGCGGCCGCGGTCGGCCGGATTGGCCCGCAGCTGCACGACCGTCTGGCCGATGGACATCGAGGCCAGATTGGCCACACCGCCGATCAACAGGGCGACCACGGCCAGCGCCCAACTGGTCGTGACGGCGAAGAACAGGCTGGTCAAGCCGTAGATACCGGTGCTGATCACGGCGGCCCTGACGCTCGGTTTGATGCGTCCGGTGGCTTCGAGCAGGATGCCGCCGATCACGCCGCCGGCACCGTTGGCGAACAGGAGCACGCCGTAGGCCGTGCCGGCCGCACCCGCGCCCAGGTCCTGGGCATAAATCGGCATCGACGTCTGCAAGGACGCGCCGACGAAGAACGCGCCGAGGCCGCCCAGGATGATCATGCTGACGATGGTCGGGTCGGAACGCACCTCCTTGAACACCCGGACCGAGTCCATCAGGCCCATCCGGGTGCGCGGCACGCCGCCGTCCCGGCTGTGGCCGGTCACCTTGGTACGGAACAGGAACAGCGTCAGCGGCAGGTAGAACAGCACGTTCACGAAGATGCCGGCCTCCGGGCCGAGGCCCAGCAGCAGCGCCGAGCCGACCACCGGCCCGAACAGGATGCCCAGGCTGCGGAACGTGGCGTTGAGCCGGACCGCGCTGGGCAGCTCCTTGTCGCCGACGAAGTCGTGCAGCATCAGCTGCTCCCCCGGGCCCCAGATGGCGCCGGCGCAACCGTGCAGCACGAGCAGCAGGCACGCCTCCCACACCTCGAGCGTGCCGGTGAGGAACAGGACGCCCCAGGCCACGGAAACCGCCATGAACAGCACCTGCGCCGCCTGGATCACCCGGCGGCAGTCGTGCCGGTCGGCCAGGCCGCCGAAGTAGACCGAGCCGAGCAGGAACGGCACCCAGTGGCTGATCACCTCGAAGCCGGTCAGCGCGGGCGAGTGGAACTTCTCCCAGAGCACCCAGTAGGTGATGACGTGCTCGATGTTGTCGGCCATCATGGCCAGCGCCGCGCCGATCAGGTAGGTGCGGCAGTCGGCGTTGCGCAGCGCCGCGAACTTGCGGGCCGGCGGCGCCGGGACATGCGTTGGCACGCCGCAGGTGGCGCACATGTGGACACTCCCCTCTCGCGTCGCCTCAGACGTCGAGAATCATCACATCATCGGACAGGTCGGCCCGGATCGGGCGGTGTCGAGGCTCGGCTAGCGTAGACGCAACGTTGCGTCTTGTCTATCCCTCGCTAGGCTGTGCCCCCGTGGGCTCCGATCATCACGGCAACCGCTACGGCCGCAGCGAGCAGGCGCGGACCGCCGTCCTGCACGCCGCCGACGACCTGCTCGTCGAGCACGGCTTCGCCGGGCTGACCATCGAGAAGATCGCCGCCAAGGCCGGCGTGGCCAAGCAGACCATCTACCGCTGGTGGCCGTCCAAAGTGGACATCCTGCTGGACGCCTACGGCCCCGACCAGGCCCGGGACCTCACACCCGCCGACCTCGGCTCGCTGGACGCCGACCTGCGGGCCCATCTGGCCACCGTCGCGTCCTTCCTCACCACGTCCGACGCCGGCGCCGTCTACCGCGCCCTGGTCGGCCAGGCCCAGCACGATCCGGTCCTGGCCGACCGCCTGCGCTCCACCCACCTCGCCGATCAGCGCGTGCGCGACCGCCTCCCGTTCGAGCGCGCCATCGCCCGTGGCGAACTTCCGTCCGATGTGGACATCGACGCCGCCGCGCAGCGGTTGATCGCCGTCATCCACTACCGCGTGCTCGTCACCGGCGAGCCCGTCGACCGCTCATTCACCGACGCACTCGTCGATGATTTCCTGGCACAGTAAGGAGGTGGCGGCCCCTTCGGGGACCGCCACCGCGATTTCTCTTGCTACTGCTGGTTTGTCAGCTGCCGTTCACGAACTGCTGGGCGAACTTTCGGCCCTGGGTCACGGCGCTGCCGTGGTTCTCGATGGGCGAGACCTTGGAGTTCTTGAACACGATATAGGTGACCTTGTCCGAGGTGCCGCCGTTGGACGGGTCGGGGTCGATGCCGAGCGCCTTGGCGGTGGCGTAGGAGGCCTCGCCGATGGAGTCGTCCGGACCCTCGTCGCCGAACACGGCGTATTCGACGTGTCCCTTGTAGATCACGGCAAGCACGTCACCGCCCTTGATGCCGGCGGTCTCGTAGTTCCACCGGGAGCTGGGCAGCGGGATGACAACGTAGGGCACCTGGGCGGCGTTGAACGGCTTGCCGTCGGACTGGTGGAACGACGTGTCGTTGTAGAAGCAGCAGTCGGTCTGCTCGTTGCACTGGCTGGTGCGCTGGCCGTCGCAGTCGATGGCCATGCCGGAGGTCCAGAAGTACGCGCTTGCGGTACCGCAGATCGGGGTCTGGCCGCCGTTCTTGTCCGAGTAGGTCCCGTGCGAGACCTGGTTGCAGTGCGCGGTCTTGGCCAGCAGCTGGGCCGCGGTGGGATTGCCGTCGTCCGACTTCGGCGTGGCCGCCGGTACGGTGACGGTGTTCGGCCGCGGCGCGGTGGACGCGTACGACGCGGCCGCCAGCGACGTGCCGAGCAGGACCGCGAACAGGGCGACCAGCAGTCTTCTGATCATGGACTTCCTCCACAGGGATGGGCAGGGGGTACCGCGGCGGAGTCAACGCGAGCGAGCGGTGGAGGTGATCAGCAGACCGGTCTGGACGGCGCGCCACAGGCGGGTCCGACAACGGGAGCGGCCATCAGGATTCCCTCCGCGAAGATGCTTCGCTCGAGTAGAAACCCCTGTGGCGGCAGTGATTTCCGGTTCGACGGCCGAGGCCGCCTCACATCGGCAGTTAGGAAAGTTACCTTCCTATTGTCGGCAGAGTAGCCGTCCCGCGCGGCGACCGTCAAGGACGGCTCAGGCCACCGCGTAGTCCGGCAGCTCCACGTCACTGGCCAGCCTGGTGGTGCCGGCGACCATCATCTTCTGCACGGTCTTGGTGCTGAACATGGCGTTGCGCAGCCACAACAGCGCGGCGTTGGACGGCGCCAGGAACTGACCCGGGCTCGCACCCTTCTGCCACCGGCCGGCGTAGCCGCGCATCCGCCGCTCGTACGCCGCCAGCGCCGCCTGGTGATCGCCGCGCGCCTGGGCCAACTCGCCGGCCAGCACGTACGCACCGACGATGCCGGTACCGACGCCCATGCCACCGAGCGTGACGCCCCACGCCGCGTCACCGAGCAGCGCGACTCGGCCCTGCGTCCACCGCAGCGCGTGGACCCGGCTGATCGAGTCGAAGTACATCTCGTCCACGTCGCGCAGCGTGTCCAGCAGATACGGGACGTG
Source organism: Kutzneria chonburiensis (assembly GCF_028622115.1). Taxonomy (NCBI): domain Bacteria; kingdom Bacillati; phylum Actinomycetota; class Actinomycetes; order Pseudonocardiales; family Pseudonocardiaceae; genus Kutzneria; species Kutzneria chonburiensis. Next base: position 1,234,751 of record NZ_CP097263.1, on the reverse strand, counting down.
CCAACGCATTCCGGCGAACGCCTCGCCGATCATCCGCTTCTGCCGGTCCAGGTCGCGCCAGTCCACGTCCGCCCGCGGGCCGGCGAACACGAACAGCGCCCCGGCCCTGCTCGGGTCACGGAAGTCCGCGTTCACGGCGGCCATCCGCCCCGGGATGTTGTACGAGGTCTGCGTGGTGCCGTAGCCGCGGCCGTTGGCCAGGTCCCAGCCCGCGATGTAGTAGCCCAGGTGCTTGACGTGGTCCCGTTCCGGTCCGAAGGCCAGCCGCCGCACGCCCGAGTGCAGGCCGTCCGCGCCGATCACCAGGTCGACCGTCCGCGACTCGGCCCGGGCGAAGTCCGCCCGCACCCCGTCGGCCGTCTCGGTCAGAGCGGTGATCGTGTCGCCGAAGAGGTAGTCCGCGTGGGTCAGGCTGCGCTCGTACAGGATTCTCGACAGGTCGCTGCGCCGGACCTCGATCTCGCCGCCGGCGAACTCCTCCGGCAGCCGGAAGATGCGCCGGCCGTGCTCGTCGACGGCCTCCATCGCGCCGCCGTGCGTCTGGACCGCTTTCAGCTCGTCCAGCACGCCGAGGGCCCGCAGCACCTTCATGTGCGTCTCGCCTCGGAAGTCCACGGCGAAGCCGCTGGTCCGCAGCTTGGCCGCCGCCTCGACCACGGTGACCTCGATCCCGTGCCGCCCCAACGCCGTCGCCACCGCCGGCCCGGCAACGCCCGCCCCCGACACCAACACCCGCATGATCGCCTCCGTTAATTGTGTCCCTGCGACACAGTGTACGGTAGACACAGTTTTGCGCCATGGCAAGAGGCGGTCACGGAGGACGGACTGAGAAGCTGACACCGCACAGACGGGAGTGGCGATGGACGCGTTCGAGGTGCTGTGGGGCGAGCGGAGCGCGCCCCGACGGGGGCCGAGGCCGACGCTGACGGTGAGCGACCTGGCCCGCGCGGGCATCGAGCTGGCCGACCGGGAAGGCCTGGCCGCGGTCACCATGCAGCGCGTCGCCGAGGCGCTGGGCGTGACCAAGATGGCCACGTACCGCTATGTGCCGGGCAAGGACGAGCTCGTCGCCCTGATGGTGGACACGGCGATGGGGGAACCGCCGGAGCTCAAGGAGATCGAGGGCGGCTGGCGGCCGCGGCTGAGGACGTGGACGCTCGCCATGTACGAGCGGATGAGCGCGCACCCGTGGGCTTTGAGCGCGACCGTCGGCCGACGCGTGACCGGCCCGAACGAGCTGGCCTGGGTCGAGGAAGCGCTGGCGGCGCTGGCCGGGCAGCCGATGAACGGCGGCCAGATGATGGACGTGATCGTGGTGCTGACCGGTCAGATCCGCTCACTGGTCGAGCAGACGGCGAGCACCTCGGAAGAGGAGATCGCCCAGGGCTGGGCCAAGGTGCTGGCCACGCACGCGGACCGGTTCCCGCACGTGGCCGAGGCGCTGGCGTCGGCCGAGCAGCACGGAACCCGCGACCAGGGCCTGGAATTCGGCCTGGAACGCATTCTGGACGGTGTCGAGCTCTATCTCGGCCGGCAGTGACGGCCCGTCCGTCCATTTCGGACGGACGGGCCGCCGGTAAAGCTAGCTCTTGCCGACGTTCAGGTCGATACAGCTGTAGAACGCGTTGGCCGTGTCACCGATGTTCCAGACGGCGAGCACGGTGATCCGGCCGGTGCGGCCGCCCATGCTGACCTTGTGGGACACCGTCGCCGGCGGCTGCTGGTTGTTGCCGTTGATCTCGGCGATCTTGGTGTTGCCGATGAAGTACTGGTAGCTGGCGGTGCGATGCCGCGCGGTGAACGTCCAGTTGAAGGTCACCGTCTGGCCGACACCGGCCGCCTGCCACGGTTTCTTGTTGTCGTTGAGCTCCGCGAACCGGGCAACGCCGCCGTTGCAGCTGCGCAAACCCTTGGGGCCCTCCACACTCTGCGGCTCGTACTTGATGTCGCCGCAGCTCACCGTGCCGGCGGCGCACTGCGCCTGCCTACTGGCCGGTGCGTTGACGTATCCGTGGGCGCTGGCGATTGCCGCCGGGCCGATCACGACGATCAGGGGCGCCGCGATCGCGCCCACGAGGGCAGCGACCAGCCTTTTGTTCAGATTCATGCCGACTCCTTGCAGGGTTGCCCCGGAACTGGCGTCGCGAGCGCCAAGGGGGGCGGGGAGCGGGACGAAAGAGACGAAAATGTGGTTCAGACCATAGCGATGGCTGCCGATCACCGTCAAGACACGTTCGTTCACAGGTACGACGGAGCAGACTCGAAAACATGTTCGACAGAGCAGCCTCGGGCTGGAATAATAGAGAGCGTCAGTCGGTCAACCGGCAGGGGGAGCCATGACGCTGCGTGACGACGAGCTGCGATCGCTCGCGGAGATCGAACGACTGTTGACGGAGACCGACCCCAAGCTGTCCCGGCTGGCCGAGCTGCGGCCGCTGACGCCCGGCTCGACGGCGGCGCTGATCAGCGGCAGCCTGGCCATGCACGCCAGCGGCATCGTGATCGCGGTGTCCGGCGCGGGCATCGGCTCGCCGGCCACGGTCGCGATCGGCTCGGTCTTAGCCGTCGGCTTCCCCGCGCTCGCCGTGTGGCACCTGTGGTGGCGCCGCCGCTGATCCGTCCACAGTGGACTGATCAGCCGGCGGCGTCCGGCCGCTGCGCCGGGCACCGGCCGCCCGGCGTGGTCAGCAGCTCGAAGTGCCACATCTCGTTGGCGTAGGCCTGGCACAGCCCGTAGTCGGTGCCATGTCGGTTCACCCAGTCGTCCGCGTCGGTCGGCCCGATGTCCACGGCCTTGCCCGTGACATGGGTCGACCTGTCCGGCGTGTTCACGTACTGCCGCGCGGCCTCGAGCGTGCCGTACTTGTGCACCGCGTCGTCCAGCAGCTGCTGTTGGTAGGCCTTGCTGCGCCAGCCGGAGGTGATCTTCACGTCGATGCCGTGCTGCCGCGCGTCCTTCGCCGCCTGTTGCACGGCCGCCAGCAGCGCCGGATCGAGGTTGTGGATCGCCGCCTTGGCCGTGTCGAACGGGCTGACGCTGTCCGCGATCACGCCGTCGGCGTCGCCCAGCGGCGCCGCGGCACTGGTCCCGCACGCCGACACCAGCAGCGCGGCCGTGACCACGGCGAACAACGGACGAGCGAACAACGAGCACCCCCAGGAGTCGGTACTCTCCACACTCGCCGGCTTGTGTGACAGTTCTGTGCGCACTGGCCGACAACCCCGCGACGGTCACTCGTTCGTCAGTGAACGGTCCTACCGTTTGCCGCATGAACACCGCACTCGCGACCGTGTCCACGATCGGTCCGCGTACCGAGCCGGTCTTCCCGGTGCGCTTGGCCGTCCAGGACGCGCTCACGCGGGACGCGGTGGCCCAGGCGATCGCCGCCCACCCCCGGCTCCGCCTCATCGACGCCGCCGGGCCCGGCGAGGTGCTGTTGGCCATCACCAACGAGGTCACCGACGAGCTGTTGGCCGACATCACCGCCAACACCACCGCCCCCGTGTTGTTGGTCGCCGACCGTCTCGGCGGCCGGCAGCTGCTGCGCAGCCTGCACGCCGGCGTCGTCAGCTTCTTGCCACGGCGATCCACTGACCTGGCCACCATCACCAAGGCCCTCGTCACCACCGCCGAGGGCCGCTCCGTGCTCCCCGTCCGTCGCCCGCCTCCTGGTCGACCACCTGCGCCACATCGACCAGGTGTTGATCACCACCACCGGCTACGGCGTCGCCGGCCTCGACGCCCGCGAGGTCGAGGTGCTCCGACTGGTCGCGCAGGGCGCCGAGAACGCCGACATCGCCCGTGAGCTCAAGTATTCGGAGCACACGATCAAGCGCATCCTCAAGGACCTGTTGAGCCGCCACAACCTCCAGAACCGCGCCCACGCCGTCGCCTACGCCCTGCGCATCGGCGCCATCTAGTCCGCGGTTTCCGCCCAGGCAGCTGTCAACCGCCTCACCGCCAAGATCAAGGGACCGATACTGACGTTGAACGTCAGGAAGGGCCCTTACTGACGCTCCAACCGGGCCGCGAGCTAGTCCAACGCCGCTGACAGCCGGGCGCGAACGACCTCGCTCTCGAACAGGCCGATCTCCGCCCCCGCGTCGAGCAGGTAACGCAGCAGGGTGCGGGTGTCCTCGGAGATGGGGCCGCCGCCGACGCCGAGGCGGGTCTCCATGATCTGCATGGCCTCGGCGATCACCACGCCGGCGGTCTTGCGGTCGCCGCGGGATTCCTCGACGCCGGCGAGGCCGATGAGGGTGATCACGACCCGGCGAGGGTCGTCGACGTCCTTGCCGACGATGAGGGATTCCCGGTACAGGGTCACGGATTCGTCGAAACGGCCGGTGCACTGGGCGACGCCGGCGAGGCCCATCAGGAGCCGTGCCCGAGGGCCGGGCTCGACGGCCTTGGCCAAGCTGTAGCGAACGCTGTCCTCCCAATCCTGCAACAGCCCCCGCCGCAGGTAGAAGCGCTGCATGGGAATGGTGAGCCGCCACGGCTCGTCGACCTCACGAATGAGCGTCTCGACGACCTCGTACTCCCGCGTGTACCAAGCGACGGCCTCCCGCTCGTTACGGTCGGCGGCGAGGCTGTCGTGCGCCCACTGCGCGCCCTGCACGTAGTGCTCGACCATGCGCGCCCGCGCCCCGGCACGGTCGTCGTCGGAGTCGAGCTCACGGCAGAGGTCGTCGGCGTAGGCCATCACGAGCTCATGCGCCTGGTAGCGGCCGGGGCGCGGCTCGTCGACCAGCCACGACTCGACGAGCTCGGCCAGCGCGGCCTCGGCGGTCGGGGCGTCGACGTCGAGCAGCCGGGCGGTGACGGGGGCGGAGAAACCGTCCAAGGGGTGCAGGCTGAGCAAGCGGAACAAGCGGGCGGCGGTGGGACCGAGCCGCTCGTACGACCACGAGAACACGGTGCGCAGACCGCCGCCGCCGAACACGCTGGTCAGGTCCTCGACCACGGCGGCGAGCGTGAAACCGGGATTCATCAACAGCCGCGCGGCAACCAGCGACAACGCCAACGGCAATCCGCCACAGGCCTGCACGATCTGATCGGCGGCAGCGGGTTCCGCGTCGACCCGGGCGGCGCCGAGCCGCCGCACCAACAGTTCCCGGGACTGGCCGGGGTCCAGCATGCCGACGGATACCACCCCTACCTTGCCGACCTCGGACAGTTCCGGCAGCCGGCGCTTGAGCGTCAACAACACGAGCGAACCGGCCTGCGCCGGCACGAGTCCACGGACCTGCTCGACGGTGCAAGCGCCGTCCACCACGACCAGCAGCTGCTTGCCGGCGGTCATCCGTCGGTACTCGGCCGACAGCTCGTCATACGATTCCGGCACCTCCTCGCCCGGCAGACCGAGCGCCCGCAAGAAGGACCGCAGCATCGGCACGCCGCTGTCGGGACCGCCGTGGTGCAGGTTCACGTACAGCTGCCCGTCGCGAAAGCGGAGCTTGCGCCGATGCGCCCAATGCACGGCCAACGTGGACTTGCCGGCGCCAGGCATGCCGTCCAGGGACAAGATGTCCACGGGCAGGTCGGCAAGTCGGTCGAGCTCGGCCAGCTCACGATCACGGCCGGCGAAGGACCGCACGTCGGCCGGCAGCTGGGCCGGCCGGAGCACGGCGGAGCGAACGTCGGCCAGGCGCAACGCGGCCCGCAGCTCCTTGCCGGGGTCGATGCCGAGCTGGTCGACGAGCCGCAGCGCGATGTCCCGGTAGACGTCCTCGGCCACACCGGGCCGACCCATCGCCACCAGCAGCTTCATCAGCCGTACGTGCAACGCCTCGTCCAACGGCAGCCAACAGGCGATCCGGCGTACGGCGTCGTGCACGACCTCGGGCGTGCCGAGGGTCAACGCCCGGTCGGCGGCGGCCCGCGCGACGTCGGCGATCTCGTGGTCGACCTCGGCGAAGACGGGATGCGGGCGGCCGACTTCGGCGGCACAGCGGCCCCGGACCAGGTCCAACGCGGCGACGTACTCGTCGAGGCCGTCGGCCATGCCGGCTTTGGCGACCAGCGCACGGAACCGGGACAGGTCGCACGCGTCCGGATCGACCAGCAGCTCGTAGCCGCCGGCCTGCCGGCTCAGCAGCTCACCCTGGCTGCGTGCCGTCAGCCCGGGTTCGAGCACCCGCCGCAGGGCACCGACATAGCGGTGCACCAGGTTGGCCGCACTGGCCGGGGCCTGTTCGCCCCAGACCAGGTCGATCAGCTCGGACTGGCCGGCCGGCTTGCCCGCCTTGGCCAGCAGCAGGGCCAGCACCGCGCGCTGCTGCGGCGGCCCCAGGTCAACGGGGTGGCCGTCCCGGGCGGCCGTCACCTGGCCGAACACCGTGAACGTCAACACCCCCGGGATTCTACGACAGTCATGAGACGGGACAGTCAGCGACGCTGACCATCCTCACCACATCACCGGCAGCGACCGCACTCCGTGCACCGGCGACCGGTCCGTGAACACCAGCTCGGCCCGCGGCTTGGCCAGCCGCAGCTGCGGTCGCAGGCCGAACAACGTGGCCAGGCCCTCCTGCACGAGCACACGGGCCAGCTGACTGCCGAGGCACTGGTGCGGTCCGTAACCGAAAGCGAGGTGTGCTCGCGACGTCGGCCGCACCAGGCGCAGCTCGTCCGGGTGGTGGAACACCGACGGGTCGCGGTTGGCCGAGCTGATCGACACGATCACGCACTCCCCCCGGCGCACCAGGTGCTCGCCGATCCGCACGTCCTCGGTGGCGTAGCGCGGCAGGCCCTGCTGGACCACGGACAGGTAGCGCAGCAGCTCCTCGACGGCCACCGACACGGCGACCTCGCCCTCGGTCAGCGACTCCACCCGCTGCGGATCGTCCATCAGCACCAGCGCGCTGAGCGTCAGCATGCCGACCGAGGTCTCGTAGCCGGCGTTCAGCACGGTCATCGCGAGGGTGACCATCTCCGCGGTGGACGGCGGCTGCGCCATCACGGCCGCCTGCCGCAGCAGACCCGAGATCAGGTCGGTGGTGGGCTCGCGGCGGCGCTGGTCGACGACGTCGGTCAGCATCGGCCGCAGCAGCGCCGCCTCCAGCCCGACCGGGAAGCCCTCCGGCAGGCCGATCAGCTCGCCGAGCACGCGTCCGGTCAGCGGCCGGGCGTAGTCGGCGACGAGGTCGGCCGGCGACTCCAGGGCGGCGGAACGCTCCTCGGCCGCCTTGCGCACGCGCAGCCGCCAGCCCTCGGCCCGGCGGATGGTCAGCTCGGGGATCAGCAGTTGGCGCAGCCGCCGGTGCTCGGGCCCGTCGACGTCGATCACGCCGCGGGTCTCGAGCGGGCCGCGGGCGGTGAACCGCGGGTCGGCGAGCACGGCACGGGCGTCCTCGTGCCGGGTGACCAGCCAGGCCTGCGTGCCGGCCGGGGTCACGACCAGTGAGACGGGCTCGTCGCGGCGCAGCCGGGCGAACTCGGCCGGCGGGTCGAACGGGCAGTGCGCGGGCCGGCGCAACGGGATGGTGTTCATCGGGTCCTCTCCTCAGGGGACACCACGAGGCAGGTGGTCGACGCGGTGGCCAGCACGTCGCCGGCCGCGTCGCAGACGTCGGCCTCGGCGAACCGGACCTGGTGGCAGGACTCGCGGACCCAGCCGCGGGCGAAGACCTCGCCCTGCGCCCGGCTCGCCGGGCGCACGTAGCTGACCCGCAGGTCGAGCATGGCGAAGTCGCCGCCGGGCCGGAGCGTGCTGCGGACGGCGAAGCCCAGCACCGCTTCCAGCAGCCCGGCCATCGCCGGAGCACGCCGCAGTTCGGTCGCGATGACCACGTCGCCCTCCTCAACACACACCCAGCGCGGTTCGCCGCCCGCCGGCAGCGGCGGGCACGACGTCGTGCGCAGCACGTCCAGACCGGACGGCTGTTCGACCGCCTCCATCGGCGTCCTCCCGTGTCCTGACACCGATCAGGCCACAGCCGCGACGGCACGCAACAGTGCGCACTACCAACGGGTAGGCGATCCGATCCGCCCGGCGCACCACGGTCACTCGTTCGTCAGTTCCGGCGGCTAGCGTCGATGGCGTTCGCTGGGAAGGACTGGTGAGGGCGCGATGGACACCGCACTGCAGGCCGTGCCGACGGTGTGTTTCTCGATGTTCGGGGACGATGTCCTGGCCGCGGAGGGGATCGCCGCCGCCGGGGCGCGGCTGCGCCACGCCGCGACCGCGCCGGAGCAGGCCGACGCCCTGCTGGCGGTGACCATGGACCTGACCGAGGAGATCGCCTCGAACCTGGTGTTCGCCGCCGATTCCCGCCGCAGGCCCGCGGTTCTCGTCGTCACGGAGACGGTGCTGGGCCAGCCGCTGGCGGCCGAGATGGCGTCCGGACCGGTTCGGTTGGTGCCCCGGCGGGACGCGACAACCCAAGGCATCGCGGCAATGCTGCACGTTGTCGCCGCCGAGCGGGGTGAGCCCGCGGCCATGCATCTGGACCGGCTGCTGTCCGATCTGCGCCGGCAGTCCCCCCGCCCGCGCGGCCTGGACTCACGTGAGGTGCGGCTGCTGAACCTGTTGGCGGACGGGGCCGACACCGCGACGATCGCCCGGGAACTGCACTGCTCCAACCACACCGTGAAGCGGTTGGTGCGGGATCTGTTGCAGCGCTACCACGCCCGCAACCGCGCGCACATCGTCGCCCACGCCCTCCAGACCAACCTGATCTAACCCCCGCGAGTCCCGCTTACCGTCACACCGAAATGCTGAATCCGTTTCGTGCTTTCGGTGTGACGCTGGGCGGGACTCGCGGGGGTTCAGGGGTTTGGCGGCGGCGCTGGTGGTCGGTCACGTCGATGAAGGCCGACTTGAACTGGGCGTAGGCCTCGCGACCGAGGCGGCGGGCGTGCCGGTCCTGGATGGCGGTCATGATCTTGTCGGCCGCCCGCTGCTGGGCCAGCCCGCGCTCGGTGGGGCACACCAGCTTGGCCCGCCGGTCGGCCGGGTCGGGCTGGCGGTGCACGTAGCCCAGCGCTTCCAACTCGTCGATGATGGTGCCGATGACCTGCTTGTGCTGGCCGGACAGCCGGGAAAGGTCGGTGGCCCGCACGCCGTCCACGTCAAGGTAGGCCAGCACGGCACCATGCCGCGGTTGGAGGTCGTCGAAGCCCTGCGCGGCCAAGGTGCCGAACAGCTCCTGCTGGATGCCGAACAGCAGCCGGGCCGACAGTATGCCCAGGTCGGGATTGGTCTTGTTGCGCTCGGTCCTCGTGCCCACCGTGCCTCCCGTCCCGTCGCCGTCGGTGGTGATCATCCCACACGGTCGGACGGGTGACGGTCAACAACAGTGACTGTCAGCGGCGGGCACCATTCGATGAACGGCGGGATGGCCCAGCTCACGCAGGATCGCCACGGCCTCGTCCAGCGCCTTGCGCGCGGCCGGCACGTCGTGGACCCGCGCGACCGACGCGATGCGGCGCAGCGTCGTCGCCTCGGCCGCCCGGTCGCCGAACTCGCGGTGCAGCGTCAGCGCGCGCCGGTAGCTGGCCAGGGCCTCGCGGTGCCGTCCGAGCCGCTGGTTGACAAAACCGAGGGTGTCCCAGGTGTCGGCGCCGGCCCGGCGCAGGCCCAGCCCGGACAGCAGGCCCAACGCCTCGCGGCAGTGCCCGACCGCCGCCTCGTACCGGCCCTGCCGCGCCGCGAACCAGCCGACGGCGTTGAGCACCGAGGCCACATCGGCCGGCTCGGCGTCCTGGCGGCTGATGGCCAGCGTCTGGTCGGCATGCAGCGCGGCGGCGGCCGGTCGGCCGGCGGTGGCTCGCAGCCAGGCCGAGCCGAGGTGTTGACGGGCCAGCGACTTGCGGTCGTCGAGCTCGGCGAACAGCGGGATCGCCGCGGTCATCAGGTCGATCGCCGTGCCGTAGTCGCGTAGCCCGGCATGCACGCGGGCCAGGCCGCGCATCGCCTCGGCCGTCCGTCGCGGATCCCCGGACCGCTCGGCGCAGACCAGCGCCGCCGCGCCGGCGGCCCGAAGCTCCGGCCACAGCTCCGACCGGTCGAGGTGGTCGCCGATCACGGCGGCGAACCGCCACACGTACTCCCCGTACCCCTCGACCAGGGCCTGCGTCATCAACGTGCGCAGCATTCGGCTTTCGGCCTCGTAGCCGGGGCAGGCCGGCATGACGCGCTCCTCCGGCGGCACCAGCGCCAGCTTCATCCGGGCGATCGCGCCGGACTGCCGGTTGTTGAACAGGTAGTGGTCGAACATGCGGCGGCGCAGGCGATCCCGCTCGTCGTCGGGCAGCCGCGACGCGGCCATCTCCACGCCGTAGTCGTGCACGAGGCTGTGCCAGCTGAAGCGGCCGGGGCGGTGCTCGTCGAGCAGGTGGGCCGAGGTCAACTCGGTCAGCAGGCCCCGGGCCTGCCGCGGCTCGCCGCCGACCATGGCGGCCGCCGCGACCGGCTCGATCTCCCGGGTCGGGTGCAGCGCCAGCGCATGGAACATGGTGGTGGCGGCCGGCGTCAACGCCTCGTAGGAACGGGCGAACGAGGACCGCACGTCCACGGTCATCGGCGCGGTCGTGGCCGGCAAGCCCAGCCGGATCGGGTACGCGTCGTTGAACGCCACCAGCCCGGTCAGGTCGTCGCGGCTGGTGACGATGGCCGCGCAGCCGTCGGAGCCGGGCAGCAGCTCACGGGCCTGCTCGGCGTCGCGGGCGTTGTCCAGCACCACGAGCATCCGCCGGCCGGACAGCGAGCTGCGGTACAGCGCGGCCGGGTCGCCCGTGTCCGGCACGCCGAGCAGCGAGCGGACCGCTTCGCCGGTGGTCAGCGCCGGGTGGTCCGGGTCGAAGCCGCGCAGGTCGACGTGCAGCACGCCGTCGGGGAACCGGTCGGCGGCCAGCTGCGCGGCGTGCGTGGCCAGGCTGGTCTTTCCGACGCCGGCCAGCCCGGTCACGGCGATCACCGCCGCCGGCTCGAACGGCTCCGGCAACCGGGCCAGCAACGCCGCCAGCTCCTCCTCGCGGCCGACGAACCGCGTGGTCTCGGCCGGCCGGTCGGACAGCACCTGGCGGTACGCCTCACGCAGCCGTCGGCCGGGATGCACGCCGAGTTCCTGGCGCAGCCGATCCCGCACCTCGCCGAACAGCTCCAGGGCGGCGGCCTGCTGCCCGTCGGCGTGCAGCAACAGCATCAGGCTCGCGTGGAGTTCCTCGTCGAGCGGCCGGCGGCCGGCGGCGGCACGGATCGTCGGCAGCACCACGGCGGCCATGCCGTCGGCCAGGGCGCGGTCGGCGGCGGCTCGCAGCACGCCGTCGTACTCCTCGGCCAGCGCGGTGAAAATGGGATGTGAGCGAACCTCGGCCGGCACGTCCTCGGCAATCTCGCCGGTGGCCAGGGCCAGCGCCGCGACCAGGTTGCCCAGCGGCGGCCGACCGGCCGTCAGCTCACGGAATTGAAGCAGGTCAAGGGTTTCCGCGGTCATGGCCAGCCGATAGCCGCCCGGCGCCGGCAACAGCCAACGCCCGGTCGCGCGGCGCGGCAGCTCGGGCTCCAGCATGCGCCGGATCGCACCGACGTGCCCCTGCACCACGTTGGCCGCGAGCTCCGGCGGATCGCAGCGCCACAGCGCACGGGTGATCTCGGCCATCGTCAGCGGTTGGCCGGCCCGGGCCAGCAGCAGCGCCATCAGGGCACGCCGCTGGGGCGAGCCCAGCCGCGCCTCGCGGCCCGCGCGCCGGCCGCGCACCGGCCCCAGCACAGTCCACCAGAACGACGACTCCACGGCCCTGCCTCATCAACCCATGCGAACACGACCTCAGGCCCGTCAAACTATACGAAGGAGTTCACAATTCGTTCGACCCCGTCCGATTGTCGAGGAACGGTGACACGGAAGGCCCTGACCGGGCGGATGAAATGGGTTTCAGCGTAGGCAAGGCCACGTATCAGGACATGCCCGCGATTGCTTCGCCGCCCGAGGCCACGGCTGGTCCGACCAGCAGCGCGGCTTCGTTCAGGGCAGCTTTCCGACCGAATATTGCGGCGGTTTCAGCAAGGAACCGGAATTTTTGTCGCTGTTCACGATGATGAACGGAACGGGGCCGAACCTGTCGGCCCGGCACTCACGGCCGATCCGGCCCTGTTCGCCGGCACGGAAGGCCCGACGGCCGGCCTGATTGCCACCGCGAGGACCGCCGGCCTGATCGATTTCGCGCTCTACGGGCCGGCCGCGGTCCAACCCGAGCGACGCCACCAAGACCGCTCAACGACGCGCAGAAAACCCTTTCTACCCATCGGCCTTTGTCACATACGCGTCATACTTGCCTCCCTGAGGCACATCCGGACCGCGTGTGACAAAAAAGGGGGTCGCCCGGCGGCCACCGTCCACGTGCGGCCGCCGGACGACCCGTTTCGGCCCCGGGACCCGCCCTGTAGGCCCCGCGACCGGCTTCGGTCACCGATCGGAACTACCGATGGGTGAAAGCTCCCATGATCGTCGAGTACTCCCATGGCAGCTGCCGCACGCCGGAGCACGCCTCCAGGTGCTGGCCGGGGCAGCTGCCGTTGTCCCGGTGCAGGCCCCAGAACGACAGCAGGGCGATGCCGTGCTGCCAGGCCCACACCGTGATGTCGACGGCGTCGGCCGGGGTGAACTCCTCCACCGGCCCGGTCTCGCCGCCGGAGCCGTAGTCGTCGAGTCCGATCATCGCGGTGATGCCGACCATGCCCCACAGCTGCGACGGCGACTTGTCCGGCCACAAGCCGTGCAGCGTGGACACCAGCGCGGCGGCGGCCGACCTGGCGTCGGTGGCCATCTCGTGCTGCTTGCCGTCGTAGTAGTCGAAGGTCATGATGTTGACCACGTCGACCCGGGTGCCGTTGGCCACGGCGTTCACCAGCATCTTCACCGCGTCGCCGTTGGGCGCGGTCGGGCCGGTGCCCATGGTGTAGACGACCTTGAGCGGGCGGCCCTGCGCGGCGGCCCAGTCCTCGGCCTCGCGCAGCGCCTTGTTGCGGCGGTCGATGCCCGCGGCGTTGGTCAGCGACGCGTCCTCGATGTCCATGTCGAGCTGGGTCGCGTTGTACTTGACCAAGGCTTGTTCATAAGCCAGCGCAATGGCATGGACGTCGGTGCAGCTGTCGGCGATCTCGATGCCGTTGTCGCCGGCGTAGGCGCCGCCGAAGGACGGGATCAGCTGCCCGCCGGACGCGCTCAGCTTGGCCGCGGCGTCGGCGTAGTCGGGGCCGTTGGCCACGCCGTTCGGATAGACCTGGCACGAGCCGGGCTTGTCGGTCTCGAGAAAGGCCAGGTTCTGGAAGCGCGCGCCGGACCGGGCGGCGAAATCGGCCGGATCTCCGGGTAGGTAGGCCTGGAAGTAGGGCGCGAAGACGTGCGGCGGAATCGGCGCCGGCCGGCCGGTGGCCGCGCCCGCCGTGCCGGTCGACGTCGTCGTCGCGACGAGCGCCGCGATCGCGCCGAGTGTGATCAGGTTTCGCACGCGGAAAGAGTTGCCGAGTCACCCGTCCGGCAACAGCCCGGAACCGGGCCGATGGTGTGCGGTGGAACGGGATTGCTGTCCGAATTGCCGGCGAGCGGCGCGATGCCGACAACGCTGTCGAGAACGCGCCGCCCGCCGGTTCGATCACTCCTGGACGTAGTTCACGTCGAAGGAGCCGTTGGAGATCTGCCCGGTCTGGTCCTCGAACCCGGAGTTGTTGCTGGCGTCCAGGGCGACGCCACCCTCACCGGTGTACGTGGAGCCGTCGACCTTCGCCCCGGTGAAGGTCACCGTGCCGAAGTTCGGGTAGGCCCCGGTCGGCGACTCGAGGATGAACTCGGCCGAGGAGTTCGCGCCGTTGTAGGACTTGGTGACGTGCTGGGTCCAGCCCGCCGTGTTGTCGGTGATGGTCAGCGTGTAGTTGGTGCCGCTGCGCTGCACGCTGGCGGTGAAGTTGTCGCCGGCCTGGACGGGGTTGTCGTAGTAGACCGGTGAGTCCGGGTACATCTCGTACCAGGCCTGGTAGTTGGGCGATCCCGACGAGCAGTCGGTTGCCACGCCGGTCTGCTCGACCGACTGGCTGCCGTAGCCGTCGATGCCGACCCACGGGGCGTAGAGGTCGTTGGACGAGTTGCAGGTGACCGCGGGCTCGGTCCAGCTGGCGCTCACCGAGCTGAAGCCGCTGCCCTGGGACACCCAGCCCGACCAGTTGCCGCCGTCCTGGTTGAACGTGCCGCCCACCGAGTGGTGCTTCACGTGATTCGAGTGCTGCGGGGCGAAACCCGCGGGTGTGGCCAGTGCGGGGGCGGCGCCGGCCAGCAGGGTGGCGGCGCCGGCCGCGGCGAACGCGAGAAGGCGTGCTCGCATGGTGGTTGGACCTCCGGATGCAGGGTTGGGGCCGGGTGGCCCCGCCGGTGGCACCGACTCTGACCGAACGCTCGGTCACCAGACACCCTGCGTTCGGAGGGTTTCTCGGTTATCGCAGGTGGGTACTCCACCCTCTTGGCAATTCACCCAGGTCGGCTTGTCACGTTGGTGAGTTATGGTCGATTTCGACCGCCACTGAGGTGACAGCGGCCGCGATCCCGGGCCTACCCTTGCGTTCTGCACAGGATCGTCACCCGATAGTGATCAACAGTCACTACTATTCGGCGGCGCACGGACCGGGTTCGGGGCAGGGGTGGTGACGTGCGGTCGAAACGCTGGCGGCGGACTCGTTCGCTGGTGCTGCTGAGCCTGCTGCTGATCACCTCGATGGTGGTGTGGGTGCGGGTTTTCCTCACCGTGCCCACGATCGACCAGTCCGTCGGCTGCACGCCGGCGGCCGCCGGGCTGTCCCCCGTCGGCTACCACGATCTCGACGCCGTCGCGCCGTCCCCGCCCGACCGGATGGCCGTTCGCGTCTTCAACGGCAGCTCGTTGCGCGGCGCCGCCCGGCTGATGTCCTTGCAGCTGGCCGACCTCGGCTTCCCGCTGGCCGCCGACGCCGCCGACGACCCGGCCTATCCGCTGGGCAACATGAACTGCGTCGGCCAGATCCGCTTCGGTCCGCAAGGCGCGGCCGCCGCCAGGACACTGAGCCTGCTCGTGCCGTGCGCGCAGCTCATGCGGGACAAGCGGACCGACGCCACCGTCGACTTCTCCGTCGGCACCAACTTCAACGGCCTGATCGTGAGCCCGTCCGCGCGCCTGGCGCTCAGCCAGCTCACCGCGTGGGCCCGCCAGAACCCCATCCCGCCCGGCGGCCTGCTCACCCAGGATCAGGCCCGGCCCAGCCTGGCCATGCCCTTGCTGACTGCCGCCCGCCCGGGCCACTGCTGACGCTGTCCGCCGCTCACCGATGCCCGGCGCCCTGTTGTCCGCTGCCCACAGACCCGGTGCGCCATCGACTGTATCGACGCAGCCCACACCCTCTATATGAAGAAATTTCACCTATTCGGCACTCGTGGCGGCGGTCGGCAGCTGCTGGACTGCCGGGCATGACGATCACCCTTCGTTTCGCCGCCGCCGGCCTGACCGCCGGGCTGCTGCTCCTGGGCGCGGGCACGGCTGAGGCCGCCCCCGCCGCCGCGCCCAGCGAGGCCACCTGGATCACCGACGTCACCACCGTGACCGACCAGGCGACCAGCTATCTCGAGCAGCGACTGTCGAGCCCCGGCAAGAACGCCATCGTGTTGGACATCGACAACACGTCGCTGGAGAGCTACTACCACCCGTCGCTGACCACTCCGGCGACCCCGCCCGTGCTGGCGTTGGCCAAGCTGGCCAAGGCCGACGGCGCCGCGGTCTTCTTCGTCACCGACCGCACCGAGTTCATCCGCTCGCTCACCCAGAGCAACCTGACCGGCGTCGGCTATCCGGTGGACGGGCTGTCCATGCGGCCGCTGTTCAACTTCGACCCGGTGCAGGTCAACAAGACCAAGGCGCGGGCGGCGATCGAGGCCCAGGGCTACACGATCGTCGCCAACATCGGCAACAACACGACGGACCTGGACGGCGGCCACGCCGAGCGCACGTTCAAGCTGCCGGACTACAACGGCGCCCTGAGCTGAGAGCGGACCGGGCTGACACCGGACTGGCCGGTCGGGTGGGGGTGGTGACCCGACCGGCCAGAATCTGACGCGCCGGAGAGGGGGAGACCGGCGCGGGCCCTCAGGCCAGGCGGATCAGGCCGGCCAGGGCCGCCGAAGTCTCCGGGTCGCAGTCGGCGATGCCGCGGCGGATCACGTCGCGCCAGTCGCCGGCGCACAGGAAGCGCTCCAACAGCGGCACGAGGAACAGCTCGGTGGCGCAGATGTGCTCGCCGAGGGCATCGCCGATGCGGTCGAGTGCGTCGGCCAGCATCTCGCGGCGGTCCTCGCCGGGCTCGTCCTCCCACGCCAGGATGGCGGCCTGCACGCCGAGGGACATGGCGTCCAGGGCCCGGTGCTGGCGGTGCATGACGTCGACCATGATGTCGGCCTCGCTGGGCTTGTCGCTCACCAGCTTCGGCCACAGCACGGCGTCCTCGGCGCAGTTGTGCCGGTACACGGCGTTGTCGACCAGCCGAACCCGCTCGGCGACGACCAGCGCGTGCGCGCGGTCGCCGGCCGCGACGGCCCGGACCAGGCCGGCGCCGCGGCCGACTTCGCGGCGGAACATGGCGTGCAACCGGAACACCCGACGGCTGTCGAAGCTGCGACGCTCCGTAGCGGCTGTCATGACACCCTCCCTCTTTCGGATGTCTTGACACACGCAGGAATCGCCTCAGCGGATGTGTTCCGGAGCGAAAGTCCGCCCCGACTTACCCGAACGGTCTAAAGGCGGATGGACTTCTGGTTCATAAATTCCTCGATGCCGGCCGGTCCGAGCTCACGGCCCATGCCGGATCGCTTGATGCCGCCGAAGGGCAGGTCGGCCTGCGACCCGCCGGCGCTGTTCAGGTAGACCATGCCGGACTCGATCTGCTCGGCGACCCGGCGCAGCCGCGCCGGATCGGTGCCCCACACGCTGGCCCCGAGCCCGAACGGCGAGTCGTTGGCGATCTCGATCGCCTGCTCCTCGGTCTCCGCCTTGAACACCAGCACCACCGGCCCGAAGATCTCCTCGTAGTAGGCGTTCATCTCCGGCGTGACGTCGGTCAGCACCGTCGCCTCGAGGTACGCGCCGGGCCCGTCGACGACGTGCCCGCCGGCCCGCAGCGTCGCGCCCTGCTCGATGGCCTGCGCGACCTGGGCCGCGACCTCGTCCCGGGCGGCCGTCGAGGCCAGCGGCGGCAGCTTGGTGTCGGGGTCCCTGGGATCGCCGGGCTTGAAGAAGTCGGCAACCCGCCGCGTGAGCTTCTCGACGAACTCGTCGTAGATGTCGGCCAGCACGATCATCCGCTTGGGCGCGTTGCACGACTGGCCGCAGTTGCGCATCCGGGCGGTCGCCGTCCGGGCCACCGTCTCGTCCATGTCGGCGGTGTCCAGCACGATCAACGGGTCGGAGCCGCCGAGCTCCAGCACGGCCTTCTTCAGGTTGCGGCCGGCCTCGGCGGCGACGGAGATGCCGGCGGCCTCGGAGCCGGTCAGCGAGACGCCCTGGATGCGTGGATCGGCCAGGATCGCCGGCACCTGGCGGCTGGCGGCGAAGGTGTTGACGTACACGTCCTCCGGCACGCCGGCGTCGTGCAGGATCTGCTCGATGGCCAGCGCCGAGCGCGGGCAGATCGACGCGTGCTTGAGCAGGATCGTGTTGCCCAGCACCAGGTTGGGCGCGACGAACCGAGCCACCTGGTAGCACGGGAAGTTCCACGGCATCACGCCCAGCAGCGCGCCCAGCGGCGTCTTCTGGATGACGGCCTCGCCGCCGCGCACGGTCATCGGCTGGTCGGCGACCAGGTCGGGGCCGTGCTGCCCGTAGTAGGTGAAGATGTCGACGACCACGCCGACCTCGCCGCGGCCCTCGTTGATCCGCTTGCCCATCTCCAGGGTCATGATCTCGGCCAGCTCGTCCGCACGCTCGGCGAACAGCTCGGCGGCCCGCAGGACGATCTTCGCCCGGTCCGTGGCCGAGCGACGGCGCCAGGCCGCGAAGGCGTTGTGCACCCGCCCGATCGCGGCATCGACCTGCTCGTCCGTCGCGTTCTCGATCTGCTCGACCAGCTCGCCGGTCGCGGGGTTGGTGACTGTGTACATGGGGACGCGCGCCTCCGTTCACTCACACCGGGATGGCTACTGTATACCGTATGCACCTCACAGGGCACTGATCCACAACGCGCCGGACGTAGCTCGGTCAGGTGATCAACTCCGCGCCAAGGAGTGGTGCGGCTGGACGGGCCGCGCGGCGGCGCTGTTAAGTCTCGCCCCGAAAAGATCATCAAGGGTCACCGATAGTTGTCAGATCAAACACGGTCCGTGACGGCCGTGTCGTTCCCCTGCAGACAAAGGACGATCATGGCCGATCAGGCGACCGTGCTCATCGTCGGTGCCGGACCGGCCGGCCTCGTGCTGGGCAATCTGTTGCGGGCCAACGGAATCGACACGCTCATCCTGGAACGCGGCAGCCGTGAGCGGGTACAGACCCGGGCCAGGGCAGGCTTTCTCGGCGCCAACAGCGCCCGCGTGCTCGCCGAGCACGGCCTCGACGCCGGCCTTCGGCAACGCGGGCAGTGGCACTACAAGTGCGCTTTTCGGGACTCCGACGGGCAGTTCGAGCTGAACTACGCCGCGCTCGGCCGCGGCGAGGTGCACACCGTCTACCCGCAGCAGGACCTCGTCACCGACCTCATCGCCGAGTACCTCGACCGCGGCGGCCGGCTGCGCTTCGACGTCACCGTCACCGGGGTGGACCCGAAGACGGCCACTGTCCGTCACCTTGACGGCCAGTCGAAAGGCCGGTTCCTGATCGGCTGCGACGGCAGCAACGGCGTCACCCGCGCGGCCATGCCCGCCTCGGCCGTCCGCCACGCCCGTGACCACGGCATCGCCTGGCTGGCCGTGCTGGCGCAGGCCCCGCCGAGCATGTCGGCCGTCACGTACGCCATGCACGACAACGGTTTCGCCGGCCACATGGCCCGCAGCCCGGAGATCACCCGCTACTACCTCCAGGTCTCCCCCGACGACAGCCCGGCGGCCTGGCCCGACGAGCGCGTCTGGGCCGAGCTCAACACCCGGATGCGGGTCGACCGCTTCGGCCCGCTGCGGCAGGGCCCGATCGTGGAGCGCCGGGTCGTGCGGCTGCGCTCCGACGTCGTGGACCCGATGCGGCACGGCCGGATGTTCCTGGCCGGCGACGCCGCCAGCCTGATCAGCCCGTCCGCGGCCAAGGGCGCGAACCTGGCGATCATGCAGGCCGAGGTGCTGGCCAAAGCCCTGACCGATGCCGTGGCCACCGGCGACGAGCGCGGACTGGAGGCGTACTCGAGCACCTGCCTGCCGCGCATCTGGCGCGCACAGGAGTTCTCGCACTGGATGATCACGCTGCTGCACGGGCCGTCGAACGGGCCCGATGCCGGCTTCCAGCGGGTGCTGCGCCGCGCCCGGCTGGACAGCCTCCGCGACTCCCGCTCCCACCAGGACTTCTTCGCTGAGAACTACGTCGGTATCTGACCAGTTGGAGTTGCACATGACCGCGACGATCGCCCCCGCGCTCGCCCCGGAGGACCTCGACCGCCTGACCTCGGCGGCCGCGCTGATCGGCGCCGGCGACACCGATTCCGTGCTGGCCGCGGCGATGCCGTCGCTGGGCACGGCCGAGCGGACCGCGCTGACCCGCTACACCCGCTTCACGCACGCCGCGGTGCTGATCTTCCCGCGGACATTCGACGGACTGCGTGAGGAGCTGACACACCTGGGCGTGCGGGTCGGCGCGATGACGCCGAGCGTGGTCGTGCGCGACCGGCTCAGCGCCCGCTACGGCGTGCCGGTGGAGAACCTGGCCGTCGGCATCCTGCGGGCCCGGCTGACCGATCGCCACGGCGCCCGGTGCGAGCTGGAGATCTTCGCCATGGCCACGCCGGAGGAGTTCGACCACATCGCCGCCGACGAGCGCCTGCACGGACGGGAGAACCACTTCGCGCTGGCCGTGCCGCACGCCGATCCCGTGCTGCTCAGCGGACTGCGCACGGCCGTCTCCACCCGGATGCTGCCCGACGGCGGCGGCTACAACGAGCACGAAGACAGCACCATCCTGTACTTCCGGGACGCCCAGCACGCCGTGCCGGCGTACCGCCGACTGGAGCTGATCAGCGCCGGCCGGTTCCCGCAGGTGCTGGCCGCGCACCAGCGTGAGTCCGCCGCCGGCACGCGGCTGCTGGGGCTGATGACCGGGGCGTGGGCCACGCAGGCCATCGCCGCCGCCGCGGCGCTGCGGCTGCCGGACCACCTGATGACCATCTCGGGCCTTCAGGCGCTGGCCGCCGAGACCGGCGCCGACCGCGACGCCCTCGGCCGCCTGCTGCGCTACCTCGCCACGCTCGGCCTGGTCCGCGCGCACGGCGAGCACTACCTGCTCACGGACATGGGCGCGCTGCTGCGCTCGGACGTGGAGGGCTCGCTGCGGCCACTGGCCCTGATGTACGGCGGGCCGTTCTACCAGTCGTTCGGGGCACTCACCGACGCCGTCCGCACGGGCGAGGAGTCGTACGCCAAGGTCTTCGGCGCCCACCACTTCAAGCACATGGCCGCCGACCCCGTGCTGGCCGAGCTGTTCCACCAGTCCATGGCGGCCAGCAACGCCGTGTTCGCCGACCTGGTGCGCGTGGTCGACCTGAGCGACGCTCGTGAGGTCGTGGACGTCGCCGGCGGCAACGGCGAGCTGCTGTCCCGCGTGCTCGCCGCCAACCCGGCCGCGCGCGGCACGCTGGTCGAGCGCCCGCACGCCCTGGCCTCCGCCGAGACGACGCTGGCGGCCGTGGCCGACCGGTGCCGCCTCGTCGCCGGTGACTTCACGGAGAGCGTGCCGGGCCACGGCGACGTCTACCTGCTGTCACGCGTGCTGCACGACTGGGACGACGAGCAGTGCCGCGGCATCCTGGCCACGCTGGCCGAGGCCATGCCCGCGCACGCCGAGCTGCTGGTGATCGAGCGCCTGCTGCCGGACGGCGACGTCGAGTCGCTCGCGGTCGCGTGGGACGTGCACATGCTGTGCAACGTGGGCGGCCGTGAGCGCACGGAGTCGCACTACCGCGCACTGCTGGCCGGTGCCGGCTTCGAGCTCACCGCGACCATCGCGCTGCCGCTCGACACCTATGTACTGCGCGCCAGCAGGGTCACCGGTACGGCGTGAGGAAGCGGCGGGCCAGCGCCCGCAGCCGCTCCACCTCGCCGGACAGGTCCTCCGACCAGACCGAGCCGGACCGTTCCACGATCACCGGGACGGCCCGGCCGCCCGCGTCGAAACAGGCCCGGACCAGGTCGACCGGCTCGGTGTCGGTGTCGACGCCGCCGATGTTGACCTGGGCCAGCCGGTCGGCGTGCCGCGAGGCGAACGCCTTGACCTCGGTGAAGCCGCCCATCGCGTGGGCCAGGGAGGCGTCCAGGCAGAAGGAGGCGGCCGGGTGCGCGGCCAGCGCCTTGTCCAGCAGGTCGGGGTCGCAGGTGTTGCGCAGCAGCACGGCCCGGGTCGCCGTGCCGAAGGCCAGGTCGGCCGGCACGACGACCGGCATGTCGAGGTGGACGAGGCGGTCGAGCGAGCCGATGGCGTGCAGGGAGGGCCGCAGGCCGTGCAGTCTGAGCTGGTCACGGGCGTGCACCAGGGCGTCAAGGCGGGGCGACTCGCCGCAGGCGATCTCCACGGCGTTGCCGCCGTGGGCCTGGCAGGCCAGCGCCGCGACCGTGAACTCCGGCGGCTCGAAGCAGCCGGTGGAGAAGCCCACGACATCGCCGAGCGTCGTACGCGCGGTCAGAAAAGCGTGCCCGTCCGGCCGGCCGCCGACCGGCGCGTCCGCCGGGCCGCCCGCCTCAACGCACAATCCACATCCACCCACGTCGGCCAGCGTTGCCCGTCGATCTCCAAAGGCTCTCGACGCCGTCTCCAGACCGGCCGCTGTGGCACAGGCGACGCCCGATACGTGACACTGTGCGGTGATCGTGACCAGCAGACCGGCGGAGTGATTCCTGATGACGAGCCAACCGACACCCGAGCTGCGGGCCAAGCTGCTCGGGCCGGTGCGCCTGCGGGTGGGGTCGAGGGACGTCACCCTGGGCTCCCCGCTGCCGCGGGCCGTCATCGCCATGCTGGCCATGCGCACGTCCACGGTCGTTTCCCGAGAGGAGCTCATCGACGGCGTCTGGGGCGAGAACCCGCCCGCCACCGTGGAAGGCAGCCTCTACACGTACATCTCCTCGCTGCGTAAGGCGTTGGAGCCGGACCGCGGCCGGCGCGAGTCGTCGGGGCTGCTGGTGTCGGAGGGCGCGGGCTACCGACTGCTGCTCGCGCCGCACAACCTGGACGTCGTGGAGTTCGACCGGCTGCGTGAGCAGTCCGAGCGCCAACTGGCCGGCGGCGACGCCCTGGGGCGCTGCGGTCCATCGACGAGGCGCTGTCCCTGTGGCAGGGCGAAGCGTTCTCGGGCGTGACGGGGCCGTACGCGCAGTCGCAGCGCAACCGGCTCGGCGAGCTGCGCGTGGTCGCGCGTGAGCTGCGGCAGGAGGCGGCGCTGGCCAACGGGCAGCACACGACCGCCGTGGCCGACATCGCGGCGCTGGTGCACGAGTACCCGATCCGTGAGCGGCCGCGGTCGCTGCTCATGCTGGCGCTGTACCGCTGCGGGCGGCAGGCCGAGGCGCTGACGGCGTTCCGCGAGGCCAGACAGGTGCTGATCGACGAGCTCGGCGTCGAGCCCGGTCCGCAGCTCCAGGAGCTACAGGAACGCATCCTCGCCAACGACCCGGGTCTGCTGTTGGAACTGTCCGTCGTTCCCGTGCCAGCCGCCGCGCCACGCGTTCCGACGCCCACCACCCCGCCGCCCACGGCAACACTGGTGGGACGCGACGCCGAGATGGACGCGCTGCGTGCGGCGGTCACCGAGGTCAGCGCCGGGCACGGGCAGACCGTGTGGATCGAGGGCGAGCTCGGCATCGGCAAGTCGGCGCTGCTCGCCGCCGGCCTCGCGTACGCCGCGTGGGCCGGGTGCAGCGTGTCGCACGCGGTGGCCGACACGCTCGGCCAGCGCTTCCCGCTGCGCGCCATGCTGGACTGTCTCGACGTGACGCCGCAGTCGACCGACCCGCGCCGCGTGGCGCTGGCGCACGCGCTGCGTGACAGCGAGGCCAACCAGTCGATCGTCGGCGGCGGCAACAGCATCTTCAGCACCATCGACCGGTTGGTGGCGCTGGTCGAGGAGCTGTGCGCGGACGGTCCGCTGGCCGTGGGCCTGGACGACGTGCAGTGGGCCGACGAGTCCAGCCTCGAGGTGTGGCACCGGCTGTGCCTGCTCACGGCCAAGCTGCCGCTGCTGCTGATCGGCGTGACGCGGCCGGGGCACCAGCGTCCCGAGGTGGACCAGCTGCGCCGCGACACGGAGAGCCTGGGCGGGACCGTGCTGCGGCTGGCGCCGCTGACCATCGACGCCGTCGCCGGCATGGTCGGCACGCTGGTCGGCGCGCCGCCGGGGCCGCGGCTGCGTGAGATCGCCCGCCGCTCCGGCGGCAACCCGCTGTACCTGCGGGAGATGGCCGACGCCCTGGTGCGTGAGCGCATCGTGGACGTCGCGGACACCGCGGAGGTGGCGCCGGAGGCATTCGAACGCGTGCCGGCGTCACTGGTGCAGGCCGTCACCGGCCGGCTCAGCTTCCTGTCGGACGCGACGCGTGAGGTGCTGCGGTGGGCGGCGCTGCTGGGCGGCGAGTTCGGCGTGGTCGACCTGTCCGTGGTCGTCGGCAAGTCGGTGTCGGCGCTCGTGCAGCCGTTCGAGGAGGCCATCGCGGCGGGCGTGCTGCGTGACGCCGGCCTGCGGCTGGCGTTCCGGCATCCGCTGATCCGGCAGTCGCTGTACGAGGGCACGCCGTCGGCGCTGCGCGTAGCGCTGCACTACCAGGCGGCGCAGGCGCTGGCCGACGCTGGCGTGCCCGAGGAGCACGTCGCGGAGCAGCTGCTGGCCGCCGAGGCGGGCATGGGGCCGTGGGCGGCGCAGTGGCTGGAGGACGCCGCGCCGGTGCTGCACCACCGTGCGCCGCTGGTCGTGGTGGAGCTACTCCAGCGCGTGCTGGAGACCGTGCACATGGCGGAGACGCGGCGGGCGGCGCTGATGGCCCACCTGACCAGCGTGCTGTTCCGGATCGGGCGCGACGCCGAGGCGGAGCAGTGGGGACGCAAGGCGCTGACGCACCTGCGGGATGCTCACCTGGCGGCGGAGGTGCGCTGGGTGCTGGCGTACGTGCCGTACCGGGCGTCGCAGGCCGAGCGCGCCGTGGCCATGCTGGACGAGGCGCTGGCCGATCCGTCGCTGCCGCAGCTGTGGCGGGCGCGGCTGATGTCGCTGCTGGCGTTGGTGCAGCGGGCCGGTGCGGGTGAGCTGGAGCTGTCGGCCGGGACCGCGCAGCGGGCCGTCGAGGTCGGCGAGGAGGTCGGCGACGCCTTCTCCGTCGGGCAGTCGCTCGAGGTGCTGTGGCAGGTCGAGGCCGTGCGGCGGGACTACGCGCGTGGCGTCGAGTACCTCAACCGGGCCATGGACATCGTCGGCACCGACATCAGCCTCACCGACCTGCGGCTGGTCCTGCTGGACAACCGCATGTTCACGTTGCAGTGCCTTGACCGGCTCCAGGAGGCCGGCGAGGACCTGCGGATGGCCTTCGAGATCGCCGGCCACGGCGCGCCGCTGGCCGGGCTGCACGTCGCCGGGGCCGTGCACCGGTACTGGCTGGGGCAGTGGGACGAGGCCGAGCACGATCTGGCCGCCGCGCTGGACGACTCCCCCGATTTCACCGGATATGGGCTGCGTGAAGGCGGTCCGGTGTTGTTGCTGCACGGTTGTGGGGCGTTGATCGCCGCGCACCGTGACGACGCGGCGCGGGTGCAGCGGCATTTGTCGGTCGGGATGAACCTGCCGGTGGTGAGCGAGGCGGAGCGGGAGAACAACGACTTCCTGATCGCCGCCAAGGCGATGGCCGCCGCGCGTGAGGACCGGTTGGGCGATGCCATTGCCGAGCTGGGCGTCATTCTCGATTCGCGGTATGAGGGCATGATGCTGCGGCACCAATGGCTGCCTGAGTTGGTGCGGATGTGTATCGACAACGACGACATGGCTACTGCACGGGCGGCTGTCGCGGCGTGTGAGGCGGAGGCGCATCGGGAGACGACTGCGGCTCGTGCTGCCGCGGCGGCGCAACGGTGTCGGGCCGTGATCGAGCGTGACGCCGATGCTCTGCTGGCGGTGGCGACGCACTACCGGGCGGTCGGGCGCGTGTTCGAGCTGGCCCAGACCTTGGAGGAACGGGCCGTGGTGCTGGCCCGTTCCGGGCGGGGCGAGGAAGCGTCCGGCGTGCTGGCGGAATGCGTCGAGCTGTACCGGGGATTCGGCGCGGCGTGGGACATCCGGCGGGCCGAGGCGGCAGTCAGCGGCTGAGCAGCTTCCTGAGCCGAGCCCACCAGCTGGTCGGCTGCTCGGGGTCACGGAAGCGCGGGCAGTCGCACAGGGCGCAGTCGCTGCCGGGCCGGTAGTGCTCGTGCGCCGCGGCGGCGTGGCCGCACACGCAGGTCGTTCCCACGAGGCCTGAGCATACGGGTCACGCCAGCGCGGCGATCATCCTGCCGATCAGGGCCAGGAACAGCAGCGTGCCGAGCACGATGCCGGCGTGGTCGAGCGCCCGAATTCTCAGCGTGCGCCGCAGCGGCAGTCCGGGCACCGCCGCCTTCTCGGCCAGCACCGTGCGCACCACGATCACCGCCAGCCACACCGGCCCGAGCACCGCGGCCACGGTGACGAAGGTCGTCTCGCTCACGGCCCGACCTTCCTCGCCGGCGAGCCGACGTAGACACCGGGTTCGAGGCAGTCCCTCGTCACGACGCTGCCGGCCCCGATCACCACGTCGTCGCCCACCGTCACCCCGGGCAGGATCATCGCCCTCGCGCCGATCCACGCCCGGTCGCCGATCGTCACCGGCCGGGCACGGGGCACTTTGGACACTCCGTCGGCGGTCCGGTCATGGTGCGAGGTCACGATCATCACCTGCGGACCGAGCTGGCAGTCGCGGCCGATCGCGATCGGGGCCACCGCTTCGAGGTAGAGCTCGCGGTTGGCGAACGTGCCGGCCGCGATGCTGATGTGCCGCATCGGGCCGAGCAGCTTGGCCCCGGGGAAGATGTTCGGCGTGTCGATCTTCGTGCCGAACGCCCTGTAGCCCAGCCACCTGATCGGCCGGGGCACCACGTTGCTGCCAAGGACCGTGTTCACCAGCACGCCGATCGTGGCCGCCCACAGGTCGATGCGGGCTTCGCGGACCAGCCGCCGGGCCAGGCTGTTCATCGCTTTCCTTCCTTGCGGGCCAACAGCTGGCTGCCGTTCTCCTGCGCTACTCGCTCGTAGCGGCCGTCGGCGATCAGCTGGTCGGCCAGCTGGGCCGTCCAGCCCTTCGGCGCTCCGAAGTAGACAGTCCCGTAGGCGTCCTGGGCCTGGTTGATCACGAGGTAGTCCAGGTTCGCTTTGGTGACGCAGGATTCCGGGTTCGGGAAGACGGTGCAACTGTCCTCTGCGGACACTTGGCGCACGTCGCCGACCCGTTGCCACTCCAGTGGC
Organism: Kutzneria chonburiensis; assembly: GCF_028622115.1. Classification (NCBI taxonomy): domain Bacteria; kingdom Bacillati; phylum Actinomycetota; class Actinomycetes; order Pseudonocardiales; family Pseudonocardiaceae; genus Kutzneria; species Kutzneria chonburiensis. The sequence goes on along the minus strand of NZ_CP097263.1, from coordinate 1,208,097 downwards.
GCGTAGGACACGACCGTGCCGATGCTCTGGCCGTTCTTGGCCAGGTCGTAGGCCCTCTGCACGATGTCCGTGTCCGCCTTGGTGAACGCCACGTACGCATCGTTGCCGCCTCGGACCATGACTGTGGTCAGGATCGTCATTGATAGCGCTATAGCCGTTACGTAGAAGCGGGTGGTCAGGGCGTTGAGGGCGATGCCGCCGAGTACGGCGAAGAACGGCAGGGCGAACAGGTAGCAGCGGATGAAGATCTCGCCGCCGTACGGCTGCAACACCGCCAAGCCGAACGACGCCAGCGCGAGCGCCGGCAACACCAACGACTTGCTGCCTTGACGCCGTAACACCAGGACTCCGGCAGCGGCCAGCAGCGCCACCGCGCAGGTGATCCCCATCCGGGTGAGCAGAATCGTCTGCCGGCCCGGGTTTCCCACGAACCGTTGGCCGATTCCTTGGCTCACACTGGAGTTCAGGTCACCCAGGCCGCCCGTGATCACGCTCAGCTGTCCGATCCAGAACTCCCGCGCCGCCAACACGAACCAGCCGACCGCCAGCGCCAGCACCACCACCGGCAGCCAGCGCGGCCACAGCCTTCCCCAGAGGGTGAGCACGATCAGCAGGCCGCCCAACAGGTACGGCGTCAGCTGGTGGGTCGGGGCCAGCGCCATCGCCAGCAGCACCACCAGTCCCTCGGCCTGGAGCCGCTCCCCGCCGTGCTGTTCGGTGCCGGCGGCCGTTTGATGTCGGCTCGGCCGGTGGCCAGCGGGCTCGGTGCCACCAGGTGTTGGAAGGTGATCGCCAGCGCCGCCAGCAGCAGGATGTACGTCGTGCCTTGCGGCGACGCGTAATCCTGCTCGGTCCAGTTGGCCACCAGGAAGATCCACGCCGCGATCCACGACGTCCTGCCTGGTCCCACGATCGCCACCGCGATCGCCCGCACGCCCAACACCGCCACGCCCGACAGCAGCACCGGCGCCCAGTTCAGCAGCACCGACGTGTCGTGCATGCCGCTCGCTTCGGTCAGAAAGGCCAGCAGCGCGAAGAATCCCGGCCAGCTGAACCTCGTGTCGAAGTTGTGCAGCACGTCCCCGTGCGCCGCGATGTAGTTCGCGAAGCCCGAGTGCAGCCACGCCACCGGCAACCGCGCCGCCGGTTCCGCCGCCGGCTGCAGCCCGTACACCGCGAACACCGCGATGACCGTGATCCCCGTCAGCACCGCCGTCCGGTGGCTGCCGGTCAGCTCCAGCACAAACGCCGCCACCAGCAGCGGATACGCCGCGAGCAGCACCGGCGACAGGCCCGGCAGGATCCCCAGGCTGCCCAGCTTCGTCGGGTCGATCTCGCGGAAGCCCAGCACCCAGCACAGGATCGCCGCAGCGGTCAGGGCGAACGGCCACCAGTCCCGGGTGGACCTTGTGCCTTCCGTCTCGACCGGACGCTCCATTGTCGACAGTGTCACGCCACGATCTCCAGTCGTCGACGCAGGCTCACAGCCGCGACGGCCGCCACAACACCTTGCACAGCAAGGAATCCGAGTGCTAGCGGCACCAAGCTGTCGGTCGGCAGCAGCAGGGCCACCGGCAACATCACCGCCGCGCCGGCCAACTGGAAGGCCGCGACCGGCACGCCACTGCCGTCGGCCTGGAACACGCCGATGACTACGAGAATGAGAAGCCGCGGCGCGAAGCCGATCAGCACCACCATCAGGGCCGTGCTCCCCAGCTCGGCATAGTCCGGGCCGAAGATACTCAGCAACGGCCGCGCCAGCAGCACGCCCGCGACGATCATCGGCCCGAACAACATCGCCAAGCGTTTGCCGGCCAGACGCACCAGGTCACCGGCACGCTCGGGTTCGCCGGCGATGCGGACCACCAGCGAGTTGACGAACCCGGTGGCCGCCACGTCGACCGCGTTCACGGCCGTCCAGACCACGAAGAACACCGCTCCCGGCGCCGGGCCGTAGCGGGCGGTGACGATCAGCGGGACCAGGTAGTACATCAGCGACTGCCCGATCGAGGCGAGGTAGGTCGGCCCGAGCAGCCCCACCACCTCCGGCCGATTCGGCAGGACACCGCCGGAAGTTTTTCGGTCTCTCTGGTTCGACGCCATCACGACCACGACCGTCGCCCCCAGCACCGCAAGGATCGTCGGTATCGCCCACGACAGGAGAATCCCCAGCGCCCCAAGGGATGCCGCCAGCACCAGCACCGCAATGCGCCCGACGCCGAAGCCCAGGTTCTTCACCAGTACCGTGCCGGCGCGGTCCAGGCCCGTCAGCACCGGGTCCTGGAACTGCAACACCGCCCAGGCCAACGTGACGATCACGAACAGCGGCGCACCCCAGCCCGGCACCGCCGACGCCGCTTGCCGCCCCGCCGGGAAAGCCAGGAACACCAAGGCCCCCAGCACCGCCCCCGCCATCACCACGCCGTACGTGCGCAGCAGCAACGTCCCGCTGCGACCACCCGCCCTCGGCAGCCAGCGCAGCACCGCCGGGCCCAGGCTGACCTGCGTCACGCCCGACACCAGCAGAAAGCCCGAGGTGAATGCCGCTGTCAGGCCCACTTCCGCAGTCGGCACCAGCCTCGCCGAGATCACCCAGCCGACCAGTCCCGCCACCGACGTGAACGCCGCCCCCACCGACAGCGCGATGCCGTCACGCACCATGCGGCCGTCGGATACCGTCGCCGTCACTGCGCCGCCCGCACCACGTGATGCGCCAGCGGCACCATGCACACCAGCGCAAACACCAGCAGCGCCGCTTCCGGATGCCAGTAGTGCAGCGACAACATCGCCTGGCTCAGCAGGATCGACAGCGCCAGGCTCACCGCCACCGCCACCGTCCACACATACGACTGCCGCACCGGCCGGAGATACGCCACGATTGCCCATCCCGGCACCGTCAGCGCGAACAGGACGGTCAGCACCAGCCGCCAAGGTCCACCCACGCCGATCAACACCGCGAGCGCATTCGCGGCAGCCACCGCCAACAGGATCAACGCCGTTCGCCGCCGCGTCATCGACTACCCCGCAACAACTTCAGCGGCACCCTTTCCTCCGCCGCCCGCACGGCCGCGGTGGCCAAGGGCTCGGGCAATCCGAGCCGGCGTCGAGGGGCGGTAACAAGTCCGCGCAGCAAGGCGAACGGCCCGATGATCACGCCGCGAAGCTCCGCTTTGGACAGTTCGGGCGGGAAATCCTCGCCACGGCCACGCTTCCGCGTCGAGTCGTCGGACAGGAAGTGCCGGATGCCGCCGGGCATGCGGCGAGCCACGGCGAGCAGCTCGGTGGGACGACGGCCCACATACACGGCGAACAACGGCAGCAAACCGGTGCCGTAGCCCCGCATCTGGCCGATGAGGTCGTCCAGACCGCGGCGATGTTCGTGCCGCACAACGGCATGAGGGTGTAGACCAGCACACCGCCGGTGCGCAGCAAGCGGATGAACAACTCGAGGTCCTCGCCGGACTTGGTCGAGCTGCCGGCGCCGAGCAGCGGATCGCAGCCGCCGAGCTCACGGTAGGACATGGCCCGCCAGGCCATGCTGTTGCCGGAGCCGAAAAGCCCGGCGGCGAAGGGATAGAGCGGCCCAGTGCGGATATCGTCCGAACCGGACGCGCCGCGGGCGTCGAACCTGGTGCGGCGGAAGCCCTTGCCGAAGCCACCCCACTGCTCGAACCACTGCTGTGCCGGGGTCTCCAACGCGTACGGCAGGACCAACCCGGTGACACAGTCGACGGCCGGATCGGCGAACTCGGCGACCAATCGGTCCAGCCACAGCCGATCGACGACGGCGTCGTCATCGGTAAAGGCGATGATCTCCCCGGAGGCCTCGGCCGCGCCCCGGTTACGGGCGTTGCTGAGCCCACGCACCGGTTCCGGCACATAGCGAATCCGGTCGTCCGACGCGGCCAGCCGGCGCAGCGCCGGCACTTCCGGCCGGTTGTCGACGACGATGATCTCAAGCTGCGGATACCCTGTGGCCAGCAGCGAACGGACGCACCGCGCCGCCAGCTCCGGCCGTCCGGCACTGGGCACGACCACGGTCACCGACGGCGTCGCGAAACGCTCGTCCTCGGTGGCCGGCCGATCCCACAGCCCGTCGGGTTCGGCGCCGGCAGCCACCGTCACCTCGCCCAGCACGGTCAGCCTGTCGCGCACCAGAACCCTTGCCGGATAAGGGAATCGGGGTGGATCTTCGGCGGACCTATCCCACTCCCCCACCGACACCGGCCCCAGTTCACGGTTGGCCCGCGTCAACTTGCCCCGCGCGTACCCCGCGGCGGCGAACAACACCGACACGACCAGGGCCAACGCGCCGGCGACGTGCAGCCGCAGCAGCTCACGGAAGAACGCCGCCGGGATGATCCGCGTGGTGTAAGCACGTTCGGTCGACAACGCGTCCCCGGCACCGACCAACCGGGACACTGCCGCCTTGGAAATTCCTTCGCCCCAAGACCTTCGCCGCAGATACGACCAGCTCAGCCGGTCCGGGCTGACCCGGTGCCGTACCAGCGCCCGCGGCTCGAACACGATCCGCGCCGACGGATCGTGCTGCCGCAGCCGGATGCACAGCTCGGTCTCCTCGCAGCCGACCGGCACGGTGCCGACCCGGCCCATGTCCTCGGTGAACCCGCCGACGGCCGCGAACACCGTGCGGCGAAAGGACATGTTGCAGCCCATGAGGTTGCGGACCTCGGCGAGCTGGACCGGTTGCCCGGTATAGGTGCAGCCCACGACCCAGTCCAGCTCGCCGCGTTCGGAGCCCGCCGGCAGAGTCGCCGGCCGTTCATCCGGCCACAGCGGTGTCGCCGCACCGCCGACGGCCGCGACCGAGGGATCCGAGTACGGCGCCAGCAGCAGATCGAGCCAGTCAGGCGAAGCGGCCGACGCGTCGTCGTCGAGGAAAACCACAATGTCGCCGGTGGCGTGGGCCAACGCGGTGTTGCGCGCCCCGGACAGCCCACGGCGATTCTCGTTGGCCAGCACGGAAACGCCGCCGATCTCGGCCGCCGCACGGGCGGCCAAGGAGGGATTGTGGTCGATCACCAGGAGCACCTGGTCGACCGGAACAGTCTGCGCGGCAACGGATTCCACGGCCGCGACCAGATCGGGCCAGCGCCGTTCGGTATAGGCACAGATGACGACGGTAATCCTCACGATGCGCGGTCTTCCGCCAGGTCGAACCGCGGCGTCGGCAGGTGCGGCCGCAGGGTGGTGATGCCGGCTCTTTGCGCCCGTCCGAGCAGCGTCGCCCGTCTCCGTTCCGCGACAAGGGTTTTGAGCACACGGAAGCCGTCGCTGAAGGTGCGCAGGTTACTCTCGCCGTGGATGCGGCGGCGCTCGACGCTGGGCACCTCGGTGACCTTCAGGCCGGCCGCGACCACGCGGCAGCTGATCACCGTCTCGATCTCGAAGCCGTCGCCCCACAGCAGGCCGCCGCGCGGCGCGACGCGCTCGACGGCCGGCAGGTCCAGCACCGGCACGATGTCGCGCCAGAAGGCGTTGTAGCCGTAGCACAGGTCGGAGAACCGGGTCCCGAACAGCACGTTGGACATGCCGTTGAGGCCGGCGTTGCCGAGGTTGCGCAGCGGCGTGATGTCCTCGCTGCCGCCGGCCGCGCCGTAGCGGGTGCCCTTGGCGAAGTCCGCGCCGGCGGTCAGTGCGGTCAGGAAGTCCGGGATCTCGGCCGGGTCGGCCGAGCCGTCGGCATCGAACATGACGATCACGTCGCCGGTCGCCGCGAGGAAGCCGCAGGCCAGCGCGTTGCCCTTGCCGCGGCGGGTCTGCCGCACCACCCGGATGCCGGGTAACAGCCGGCGCGCGGTGGCCACGGTGTCATCGACCGAGTCCCCGTCGACCAGGACGACCTCGTGCCCGTCGGGTAACTCGGGCAGCACCCGTTCCAGGTTGCGGGCCTCGTTGCGGGCGGGGACGACGATGGTCACGGTGGGGCGTTCGGTACGCGTCATAGCTCGGCTGCCTGCCTCGACGAACGGGTTTCGCATGGCACGTTCCGAATAATGCTGACGAGTGAACGTGACGTCCAGAGGTGACGTTAAGTAACAACCGGATCGGACGCGTGAACGTGGAATGAACCCCCAGCTCGTCCGGCCATTAGCCAGGGTGGACGACATCTGTGACCCTGTTCACGTGACTTATGCCGGCGATCGGAGGTAACGTCTGAGCCGGGAAGTCGATACGCGGGATGTGAGGGCGCGATGAGGGCCGCGACGCCTGCCGTGTCCGTCTGCGTGCCCGCCTACCAGGCGGAACGCTTCCTGGGCGCGACGATGCGCAGTGTGTTGGCGCAGAATTTCGGCGACTTCGAGCTGCTCGTGGTCGACAACGCGTCGACCGACGGCACCGACGTTGTTGCACATTCATTCGACGATTACCGCATACGGGTGATACGGAACCCGAAGGTTCTCCCACTGGCCGAGAACTGGAACCTGGCCGTCCATTCCAGCCGGGCCCCGCTGGTGAAACTGCTGTGCGCGGACGATCTTCTCAGGCCTGATTGTTTGCGGTTACAACATCAGACGCTAATCGGCCGGCCCGATCTGTCCCTGACCGCCTGCCGGCGTGATTTCGTGGACGACGCCGGTCGGCGGCTGGTGGCCGGTCGGGGGCTGCGCGGACTGATCGGTCGGCACGATCGGACGGCGGTGGCCCGCCGGATCGTGCGCGACGGCGGAAATCCGGTCGGCGAGCCCGGCTCGGTCCTGTTCCGCCGGGAGCACTTCGACGCGGTGGGCGGCTTCGACGGGCGGCTGCGCTTCCCGATGGACCTCGACCTGTGGCTGCGGCTGCTCGACCACGGCGACTTCCACGGCACCGCCGACAGCCTGGCCGCGTTCCGCGTGCGGCCGGGTTCGTTGTCCGGCAAGGCCGGTCGGGCCGAATATGTCGAGCAACGCTCGTACACCCGGCGAATCGACGGAGTTCGGCCGGTGGACCGGGCACTGAGCTCCGTCAACGCGCCGGCGTCGCGATTGCGCCGACAGGGGCTGTTCCTGCTGGCCGGCCACTACGCTCGGCAACCGTGACCCTGGACGAGCTGATCAGCGGCATGCCCTTCGCCGGTCGAACGGGCATCACACTTGACACCGCCGACCCGGACGAGGTGGGCGGGCGTCCGACTCACAGCCCGACACACCCCTCCGGGCCGACGCGTGACCGCACCCACCAAACCCACCCAAATCGCGGAAGCAAACGTCACATGCGCGTCATACTTGCCTCCATGCGGCACGTCCGGTCCGCATGTGACACGGGCGGTGTGCGCGGGGGTGCGGGTTTGGTTAGGCCAGCAGCTTCTCGATCAGCGCCAGCTCCTCCGCGCTGAAGTCGAGGTTGGCGGCCGCGCCGACGCTGTCCTCGATCTGACGGACGCTGCTCGCCCCGACCAACGCGGACGTCACGTTGCGCAGCACCCACGCGATGGCCATCTGCGCCAAGGTCTGGCCGCGGCCCTGTGCGACCTCGTTCAACGCCCGCACCCGATCCAGTTGCGCGGCAACGCCTTCGCTGGTGAGGAAGGGGCTGTCACCGGCGGCCCGCGAGTCCTCGGGGATGCCGTTGAGGTAGCGGCCGGTCAGCAAGCCCTGCGCCAGCGGGGAAAACGCGATGGAGCCGGCGCCGGCCTCGTCCAGGGCGTCGAGCAGACCGTCCTCCACCCAGCGGTTCACCATGGAGTACGACGGCTGGTGGATCAGCAGCGGCGTGCCCAGCTCCCGCAACACGGCGGCGGCCTGGCGGGTCTGCTCGGCCGAGTAGTTCGACACGCCGACGTAGAGCGCCTTTCCTTGCTGCACAAGGGAATGCAGCGCGCCCATGGTCTCTTCGACGGGTGTCTCGGGGTCGGGGCGGTGGTGGTAGAAGATGTCCACATAGTCCAGACCCATGCGCCGCAGGCTCGCGTCCAGGCTGGACACCAGGTACTTGCGGGAGCCCCACTCGCCGTACGGGCCGTCCCACATCAGGTAGCCGGCCTTGGTGGACACCAGGATCTCGTCCCGGTACGGCCTGAAGTCCTCGGCGAACAGCCGGCCGAAGTTCTGCTCGGCCGAGCCGGGCGGCGGGCCGTAGTTGTTGGCCAGGTCGAAGTGCGTGACGCCGAGGTCGAAAGCCCGGCGCAGGATCGCCCGCTGGTTCTCGATCCGGTCCACGTCACCGAAGTTGTGCCACAGTCCCAGCGACACGGCCGGCAGTTTCAGCCCGCTGCGGCCCACCCGGCGGTAGGGCATGGCCTGGTATCTCGCCCCATCGGCGACGTACGGCATTCGACACTCCCGATCAGCTGCGGATCATCCGCGTGGAAGCCTAACCCGGCCGCCACTCCGGGTCGGCGAGCTTGCGTTCCAGCAGATCGGCGTCGACGATCCGGTAATAGCGGCGATCGGTGATCAACACGCCTTCCTGGCGCAGCAGGGCCAGGCCGTACTCCACCGACTTCGGCGACGCTGTCACCAGCTGGGCCAGCTCCGCCTGCGTCACGCCGCGCACGACCCAGCCGTCGCCCAGTGGCTCGCCCAGTTCCCGAGCCAGGTCGAGCAGCTGCCGGGCCAGGCGCGCCGGCACGTCGAGCGAGGCCCGGTACTCCTGACGCCGATCGGCCAGCGAAAGCCTGTGCCGCAACAGATCCGTGACGAACCGCAGCACGTCCGGGTCTTCCTCGGCCAGCGTCAGGAACCGGTGTCCCTCCACGTGCACGGCGCGGCCGGGCGTGCGGGCCACGATGGTCGCCGACCGACTGGCCCCGGACAGCACGCCGATCTCGCCCAGCACCGCACCCGGTCCGTAGAAGCCGAGTATCGAATCGACGCCGTTCTGACCGGGCAGCACCACCTTCACCGAGCCGGTCTCGATCAGCAGCACCTCGTCGCTCTCCTCGCCGGCGACGCACAGCAGGTCCCCGCCGCGAAACGCCGCCGGCCGCCCATGCGCCCGGAGCTTGGCCCTCACGGTCTCGAAGTCCACGCTCTGTTTGCTACCAGGTCAGCGGCCGGCATGGGAGCGGTACGCACCGGCTTCCCCCGAGCGGCGGTCACGGCACGGCGTGCCCGCGGGCCGCCGTCCACAGCCGGTACCACTCGACGGTGGTCATCGCCGCAGCCTGCGCCTCGGCGTCGGCGCAGGCCCGGATGCGGTCCGGGTTGGACGTGCCGAGCACGGGTTCGATGCCGGCCGGATGCCGCATCAGCCAGGCCAGCACGATGGCCTCGGCGGTGGTTCCCTTCTCCGCCGCCATGGCGTTGACCAGCTCGTACGCGGCCTCGTCGCTCGCCGCCCGCGGCGCGCCGCTGTAGATGCCCTGGGCCAGCGAGCCCCACGCCTGGATCCGCACGTTGTTGGCCCGGCAGTACTCGATCGTGCCCTCGGGGAAGCTCAGGCCGCTGCCCTCCGGGTGGTTGACCAGCACGCCGGACTCGACCCAGTCGCGCCGGTGCAGGCTCATCTCCAGCTGGTTGGCCACCAGCGGCTCGTCGAGATGCCGTTGCAGCAAGGACATCTGGCCGGCCGACATGTTCGACACGCCCAGCGCCCCGACCTTGCCGGCGTCCCGGAGCTCGCCGTACGCGTCGGCGACCTCGGCCGGGTCGAGCAGCGGATCCGGGCGGTGCAGCAGCAGGACGTCGACCCGCGCCACGCCGAGACGGCGCAGGCTGGCATCGACCCGTTCCAGGATCGCCGGTTTCGACAGGTCGTAGTACGCCTGGAGACCGCTTTCCCCGAGCCGGATCCCGCACTTGGTCTGGATCTTGACCCGGCCGGCCAGCGCCGGGTCGCGCCGCAACACCTCGCCGAAAACCTGCTCGGCCTTGCCGACCCGGTAGATGTCGGCGTGGTCGAACCAGTCGATGCCGATCTCCACCGCCGCGTGCACGGCCCGCTCGGCCGCCTCCACGTCGGCGCCGGTGAACGGCGCGTCGTCCCAGGTGCCGCCGAGGCCCATGCAGCCGTAGATCATGGTCACGCCCCGACTCTAGAGCGGCGGCCCGGCCCGCGCGCCTCCTGGAAGGCGAGATCCGGCACGGCTATTCTGGATCGCGCGCCGTTGTTCGCCGCCGACCATGGGGTTTGCCGAAGCATGAGCGACTCGTCCGCCGTCCTGCCGGGATATCCGGACCCGCTGTGGATCCAGGCGGTGACGCTGGTGCGCGGGGAGATCGAACGCGGCATCCTCAAGCCGGGCATGCGACTGGCCCCGGAACGCGAGCTGTGCCAGCAGCTGGGCATCAGCCGGGTGACGCTGCGCCGGGCGCTGGGCCACCTGGTCGAGGAAGGCGTGCTGAGCGCGTCGCGCGGCCGCGGCTGGTACGTCAGCCAGACTGCACAGCCGCGTAAAGAGTGGCCGAACACCCTGGAGTCGTTCACCGAGACCGCGGCGCGGATGGGCCTGCGAGCGCGGTCCGAGGTGGTGCAGAACCGCGTCGACCCGGCGACGATCGACCAGGCCGAACAGCTGGCCATCGCGCCCGGCACGCAGCTGTACACGCTGGAGCGGGTCCGGCTGCTCAACGACATGCCGATCGGCCTCGACCTGACCCGCATGGCCTTCGCCCTGGCCCCGGAGCTGCCGTCGCTCGACTTCGGAGAGCGCTCTCTCTATGCCGCGCTGGCCGAAGCCGGCATCGAGCCGGTGCGGGCCGACTCGACCATCGAGGCGACCAAGGCCGACGACCGCACCGCCCGACACCTGGAGATCGACCCCGGCGAGCCGATACTGGCCATGCATCAGGTGGCCCTCAACGCCAACGGCGAACCACTGTTCACATCGACCATCCGCTACGTCGGCGAGCGCTACCGCCTGCGGACCTCGTTCAGCCGCGTGTCGAACTGACCACCCCTTTCACGAAGTCCGGACCGGCCGTTTCCATGTCGGCGAAGGCCTGGTCGACCTGGTCAAGGGCGTACCGGTGGGTGACCAGCGGCGCGTAGCTGAAGCGGCGCTGGGCGATCAGGTCCAGGGTCACGGCCATGGCGGCGATGGTGCGGGTGCGGTCGGGACAGAAGCCGTTGACCACGGTGACGCCCTTGTACCAGAGGTCCATGTCCATCTTGGCGTCGCCGGCGTGGTGATAGCCGATGACGTTGAGCGTGCCGAAGGGACGTACGAGTCGGCCGGCAGTGGCCAGGCCGGGCGTCACGCCGGTGGCTTCGAGCACCACGTCGAAACGGGCATCGGCGACATGGCCGGACTTTCCGACGTACTCGGCCGGCAGCTCGTCCGGCGCGAAGACGACATCCGCGCCTTGCGAGAGCGCTCTCTCGCGGCGAACGGGATCGGGGTCGACGCCCAGGATGAGGCCTGGCGCATGACGTTTGGCCAGTTGCAGCAGACCGAGACCCATGAAGCCCAGACCGACCACGGCGACCCGACTGCCGGCCGCCACCGGCGATCGTGAGAGCGCTTCCTCAAGGACGGCGATCGGCTCGCCGAAGGCGTGGGCGGGCTCGATGCCGGCCGGCACGGGCAGCAACGCGGCAGCGTCCATTACGGACAGTGAAGCGAAGCCCTCGCCGCCGAGACCGGTGACAAGATCGCCTTCGGTCCAGCGTGTGGCCTGATTTCCGACCGCCACGACGCGACCGGCGATCTCGTGGCCGAGGCGCAGCGGCGCCGCCGCGGGGTCATGATCACGCCAGGCCGACAGGTCGGACGTGCAGACACCGCACGCCAGCACCTCGACCAGCACCTGGTCGGCCGCCGGCGCCGGATCGGGCAGCTCGGCGACCTCCGACTTACGCGGGCCGACCAACTGGCTGAGTCTCATGCTCGTCTCCGAGTGGTTTGAAGTGGTATGCGGTGGACTGGTGACCTGTCCCACCGCTCAACCGCCGCACCACATGCTCGCATCACGTTTCCATAGCGTCACTACTCTATTCAGCCGCTAGACAGTAGCGTGCCGTCTGACCACGCTGGTATGCCGTGGTATGCATCTGGTACGTCGTCCGTCAGGGCGTGAAGGGAGCCGACCCATGCGCACGGTGCTCAGGAAGCTCGGCTTCTACCTGCTCACCGCCTGGGTCGCGATCAGCCTGAACTTCCTGATCCCCCGGATCATGCCGGGCGATCCGGCCGAGCACCTGATCAACCAGTTCCACGGCAAGCTCAGCCCGGCGGCCATCCAGGCCCTGCGGGTCCTGTTCGGACAGCCGGACGCCAGCATGTGGACCCAGTACCTCAACTACTGGCGCAGCATCCTGACCGGCGACTTCGGCATCTCCTACGCCTACTACCCGGCCGACGTGAGCACCGTGCTGGGCCAGAGCATGTACTGGACGCTCGGTCTGATCACCGCGTGCACCATCCTCGGCTTCCTGATCGGCACCGGCCTCGGCATCGTGGCCGGCTGGAAACGGGGCAGCTGGCTGGACTCGCTGATACCGGTGACCACGTTCCTGTCGTCCATCCCGTACTTCTGGTTCGCCATCATCATCGTGCTGGTCTTCGCCATCACGCTGAACTGGTTCCCGTTGTCCGGTGGCTACTCGGTCGACACCACCATCGGCTTCAGCGGCGACTTCATCGCCAGCGCGCTGTACTACGCGGTGCTGCCGGCGGCGACCATCGTGATCACCTCGGTCGGCGGCTGGCTGATCAGCATGCGGAACATGATGGTGACCACGCTGTCCGAGGACTACGTGCGGCTGGCCGAGGCCAAGGGGCTCTCGAAGCGCCGGGTCATGTACAAGTACGCGGCCCGCAACGCGATGCTGCCGTCGCTGTCGGGTTTCGCGATGTCGCTGGGCTTCGTGATCGGCGGCTCGATCGTCACCGAAGTGGTCTTCAACTACCCCGGCCTCGGCACCACGTTGTTCAAGGCGGCGCAGGCCGCGGACTACCCGCTGATGTCGGCCATCTTCCTGCTGATCACGATCATGGTGCTGGTGGCCAACCTGCTCGCGGACGTCGTCTACGTGTTCCTCGACCCGAGGACGAGGGAGGCCTGAGAGATGGCGATGCAACCCGCGGTCCTCGCCGAAGCGACCGAACCCGGTGAACCCGAGGCCGGTCGGCTGTGGCTGCGCGCGCTGCGCGCCCCGCTGACCCTGACCGGCGTGATCATCACCCTCGTTTTCATCGTGCTGGCGGTGATCGGGCCGTGGATCGCGCCCTACGACCCGTCGGCGGTCAGCGACGCGGCCACCGCTCCACCGTCGGTCGACCACTGGCTGGGCACCACCCAGAACGGCCAGGACATCCTGTCCCAGATGCTCTACGGCGCACAGGCATCGATGTTCGTCGGTCTCGGCGCCGCGGTGATCACCACCATCCTGTCGGTGCTGGTCGGCGTCACCGCCGGCTATCTGGGCGGCACCAGCGACGAGCTGCTTTCCTTGCTGGCCAACGTGTTCCTCGTGCTGCCGGGCCTGCCGCTGACCATCATCCTGGCTGCTTACCTGCCGCACAGCGGCTCACTGGGCATCATCCTGGTGATCGCGCTGACCGGCTGGGCCTGGGGCGCCCGGGTGCTGCGCGCGCAAACGTTGTCCTTGCGCAAGCGGGATTTCGTCGAAGCGGCGCGGGCCACCGGCGAACGTACGTCGAAGATCATCCTGCGGGACATCCTGCCCAACCAGCTCGCGGTGATCGCCGCGTCCTTCCTCGGCACGGTGACCGGGGCCATCCTGACCCAGGCCAGCCTGGCGTTCCTCGGCCTGACCGACGTCACGCAGTGGTCGTGGGGCACGATCCTGTACTGGGCCCAGGCCGACAGCGCGCTGCTGACCAACTCGTGGTGGTGGTTCGGGCCGGCCGGCCTGGCCATCGCCCTGATCGGGACTGCCCTGTCGCTGGTCAACTTCGGCATCGACGAGTTCATCAACCCGCGGCTGCGGCAGGCCGGCATCGGCACCAGGAAGGCGCAGAAGGCCCAGATCGCCCGTAAGCGCGGCAAACGGGTCAAGCGATCCGGGCCGCGGCAGCCGCGACCGGCGGGCACGCCGTTCACGGCCGACAGCACGGACGTCATCCTGGACGTCCGCGGCCTCAAGGTGAACTACGGCGCCGTCACCGCCGTCGACGACGTCTCGTTCACCTTGAGGCGGGGGAAGTCCTGGGTATCGCCGGCGAGTCCGGCTCGGGAAAGTCCACTTTGGCCTACGCCATCACTCGGCTGCACAAGCCGCCGGCCGCGATACCGCAAGGCGAGATCCGGTACACCAACCCGGACGGGTCCACTGTGGACGTTTTGGCCATGGACGACGAGCAGCTGCGCGCGTTCCGCTGGGAGGAGCTGTCCATCGTCTTCCAGTCGGCGATGCACGCGCTCAACCCGATCATGCGCATCGGCGAGCAGATCGAGGACGCGCTGGTGGCCCACCGGCCCGGCAGCACCGCGCCGGAACGGGCCGCGCGGATCGTCGAACTCCTCGGCATCGTGGGCATTCCGGCCGACCGCGCCAACTCCTACCCGCACGAGCTCTCCGGCGGCATGCGGCAGCGGGCGATGATCGCGGTCGGGCTGGCCCTCGACCCGGAGATCATCGTCATGGACGAGCCGACCACCGCGCTGGACGTGGTGATCCAGCGGCAGATCATCGACAAGATCATGGAGCTCAAGGACCGGCTGGGCTTCTCGGTCATCTTCATCACCCACGACCTGTCGCTGCTGATCGAGATGTCCGACACGATCGCCGTGATGTACGGCGGCCGGATCGTGGAGATGGCCGCGGCCGACGACTTCCACGAGCGGCCGCAACATCCCTACAGCCGCGGTCTGCTGGAGTCGTTCCCCACGCTGAGCGGCCCGAAGAAGGAGCTGTCCGGCATTCCCGGCTCGCCGCCGGACCTACGGCGGCTGCCCAGCGGCTGCTCGTTCCGGCCGCGCTGCCCAGCCGTCTTCGAGGCCTGCGCCGAGCACGAGCCGCGGCTGTACCGGATCGGCGCGTCGTCGGCCGCCTGCCTGCTGTATTCCGATGATCACGCCGTGAAGATGGGTGAGAGCGCATGACCGCACCGGTGTTGGAGGCCGTCGACGTCACGAAGCACTTCCCGGTGCGCGGCCTGGTCAAGCGGGGCGGCGGGCGGGTCGTGCACGCCGTGGACAACGTGTCGCTGAAGCTGTACGCGGGCCGGATCACCGCCCTGGTCGGTGAATCCGGCTCGGGAAAGTCCACTTTGGCCCGTCTGCTGGCCCAGCTGTACCCGGTGACCAGCGGCGAGATCCGCCTGCACGGCACGCCCGTGCAGGCCACCCGGGGCAAGGCGTTCCGCGACCACGCCAGCAAGGTTCAGCTGATCCTCCAGGACCCGTTCGCCTCGTTCAATCCGGTCGCCTCGATCCTCAGCACGCTGCGCCGCGCGGTGTCCATCCATCACGGCGACAAGCGCGGCGACGAGCAGCTCGCCGTGATCGACGACCTGCTCACGCAGACGAACCTGGTGCCACCGCGCCAGTTCACCCAGAAGTTCCCGCACGAGCTGTCCGGCGGGCAGCTCCAGCGGGTGTCCATCGCCCGCGCGCTGGCCGCCAGCCCGGACGTGTTCCTGGCCGACGAGCCGGTGTCCAGTTTGGACGTCTCCATCCGGCTCGGCATCCTGAACCTGTTGCGGCGCTTGACCGAAGAGCGCGACGTGGCCATGCTCTACGTCACGCACGACATCGCGTCGGCCCGTTACTTCGCCGCCGACACGGCCGTGATGTACGCGGGCGAGATCGTCGAGACCGGGCCGTCGGAGACCGTGACCCAGCAGGCCGCCCACCCGTACACGCAGCTGCTGATCTCCTCTGCGCCCGACCCATCACGCAAGGATGCCAACCGGGTCAAGGACATCGGCCAGCCGCCCAGCCTGATCTCGCCGCCGAGCGGCTGCCGGTTCCATCCGCGCTGCCCGTTCGCGATGGACCGCTGCAAGCAGGAGAAGCCGCCGACCTTCGAACTCGCCGACGGCCACACCGCCCGGTGCTGGCTGTACGCGGACAAGCCCGACACGCCGGAAAGGGCCGATGCCCAGTGACCAACGAGGTTCACATCACCAGAAGGACCCTGCTGGCGGGCATGCTCGCCACCGCGGGTGGTCTCGCCGTCGCCGCCTGCTCGCCCGGCGGCGGCTCGGGGTCGTCGGCCAACGGCCTGACGGTCACCGTCGCCGGCCAGTCCGACAACCTGACCCAGGTGTTCAACCCGTTCCTGGAGAACACCGCGCTCGGCGTCACCTACAACGGCTCCTTCATCTACGAGCCGCTGGTGCAGATCAACACCGCCGACATCGGCAAGGACATCCCGTGGCTGGCCAAGTCCTGGGAGTGGTCGGACGACAACAAGACCTTCACGGTCACGTTGCAGGACAACGTGAAATGGCACGACGGCAAGCCGTTCTCGGCCGACGACGTGGTGTTCTCCTACCAGCTGCTGAAGAAGTACCCGGCACTGAACCTGCAGGGCGTGCCCGAGGCCGAGGTCAGCACGCCGGCCCCGAACAAGGTCGTGTTCGCCTTCAAGGACCCGTCCGAGCAGCTGTTCCCGAGCATCGTGTCGGCCCCGGTGGTGGCCAAGCACCTGTGGGAGTCGGTCAAGGACCCGACCACCTACCAGGACCCGAACCCGGTCGGCACCGGCGCGTTCAAGGTCGGCCAGTTCTCGCCGCAGAGCCTGCTGCTGACCCGCAACGACGACTACTGGCAGACCAAGGCGGCGATCGCGGCCATCCGCTTCGTGCCGTACAAGGACAACTCCACCATCACCAACGCGATGGTGCAGGGCCAGGCCGACTGGGCCGGCGCCTACATCGCCAACGCGGACAAGACCTTCACGTCCAAGAACAAGAACTACCACTTCTGGGCGCCGCGGGCCGGCACCGACGGCCTCATCCCCAACCTGGAGCGCTGGCCGCTGTCGGACATCGCGGTGCGCAAGGCGATCAGCCTCGGCGTCAACCGCAAGCAGGTGGCCGCGGCCAGCGGCGAGCAGCCGGCGACCAGCGTCACCGGCCTGCCGCTGCCGACCTACCAGTCCTCGGTGGCCAAGGCGTACAACGGGGTCGGCTTCGTCGAGGACAAGAACAAGGCCATGCAGACCCTGGAGGCCGCCGGCTACACCAAGGGCAGCGACGGCTACTACACCAAGGACGGCAAGCGGGTCGAGTTCAGCTGTAGCTTCCCGGCCTCCTACACCGAGATCGCCGCACGCGTGCAGGTGCTGGTGTCGCAGCTCAAGGACATCGGCATCAAGCTGAACATCGACACGACCACCGTGGACGACATCAACCCGCGCACGGCCAAGGGCGACTTCGACTCCACCATGGGCTACCCGGTGAGCCCGACGCCGCGGGCCTTCTCGTTCTACAACGACACCATGAACCCCAACCTGTACTACCCGATCGGCCAGTCCACGCCGTCGTTCCAGAACATCGAGCGGTTCAAGGACGACGAGGCGGCCGCGCTGTTCAAGCAGTACCCCCTGGCCACCACCGACGCGGCGCGGCAGGACATCCTGGACAAGATCGAGAAGGTCTTCGTGGAGAAACTGCCGTGGATCCCCATGTTCTACTGGGGTTCCTACAGCAGCTGGAGCACGGCCAAGGTGACCGGCTTCCCCGACCCGGACAGCCCGTACTTCACCGCCGTGCCCAACGTGGTGGTGGCGCTGAGGTTGAAGCCGGCGTGACCGCCGACCTCGCCGTCATGGCGTACACCGTGCTCGACCAGGCTCGCGCCGATCTCGACGGCACGTTCGCCCGGCTGGCCGAGATCGGCTACCGGGGCGTCGAGACCTACGGCCTGGTCGAGCACTTCGGTCCGGCGCGGGTACGGGGCGCGCTGGACGCGGCCGGGCTGGCCGTGACGAGCGCGCACGCGCCGTTCCCGGCCGGCCCGGACGCAGAGTCCATTTTGGACCAGAACCAGGAGCTCGGCGCGGAAGTCCTGGTGTGGAGCATGGAACGGGAGGAGTTCGACTCGCCCGACGCGATCAAGCGCGGCGTGCAGCGGGTGAACGTGGCCGCCGAGCACGCGGCCGCCCGCAGCATGAAAATCGCGTACCACAACCACTTTGCCGAGTTCTCCCAGTTCTTCGACGGCGTGCAGGCTTATGACCTACTGCTGTCGCATATGGACGATCGTGTGCTGGTGGAGTTGGACGCGTACTGGGCGGTGTTGGGCGGGGCCGATCCGGCCGAGATCCTGACCCGGCTCGGTGACCGTGCTCGGTTCATTCATGTCAAGGACGGGCCGGCCGTCAGCTATTCCGATGACGTGATGGTGCCGATCGGCGAAGGCCGGATCGACTGGCGGCAAACGCTTTCCGTGCCGTCCGGGCTGCGCTGGCACATCGTCGAGCTGGAACGGCTGCACATCGACACGTTCGAGGCGCTGCAACGCAGTTACGACTATCTGGTCGGCAACGGACTCTCGCTGGGGGCGCGATGAAGGTGCTGTTCCTCGGCGGAGCTGGCATGATCGGCTCCGCCTGCGCGGACGAGGCCGTTGCGTCCGGTTTGGACGTCACGGTCATCACGCGCACCGAGCCGAAACGGCAGCCGCCGCCCGGGGTCCGTGCCCTGCGGGCCGACATCCGCGACGCTTCTCAGCTGGTGGCGGTGTTGGGCGACGAGGAGTTCGACGCGGTCGTGAACTGGGTCGGCTTCTCGGTCGACGACGTCCGTGCGCATCCGGAGGTGTTCGCCGGGCGGACCGGGCAATACGTGTTCATCAGCACGTGCTCGGTGTTCGCCCGGCCGGTGCCGCAGCTGCCGGTAACCGAGTCGACGCCGCGCCGCCAGCCGGTGTTCGGCTACCCGCGCGGCAAGATCGCCTGCGAGGTGTTCCTGGAGAACGCTTTCCGGGAGAGCGGTTTCCCGCTGACCATCGTGCGGCCGGCCCACGTCTACGACCGAACCGTGGTGCCGGTGTTGGCCGGTTGGACCGCGATCGACCGGATGCGGGCCGGCCGGCCCGTCGTTGTTCATGGCGACGGAACATCCCTGTGGACCCTCATGCACTCCCGGGACTTCGCACGGGGTTCGTGCCGCTGCTGGGCAACGGGCACGCGGTGGGCGAGAGCGTGAACGTGGTCTCCGGCGACATCCTGACGTGGGACCAGATCCACCTGGAGCTGGCCGCGGCGGCCGGTGTGCGGGAGCCGATGCTGTGTCACCGGTCCAGCGAGACCATCGCCGAGGTGTTGCCGGGCTGGCGGGACGTGCTGGTCGAGGACTTCCGGCACTCGATGTTCTTCGACACCGGCAAGCTGCGCTCGCTGGTGCCGGGCTTCACGCCGGCGGTGTCGTTCGCCGAGGGCGCCCGGGAGCTCGTCGCGCACCACGACAAGGAGCCCCGGCTGCGGTCGGTCGACGAGGACCTGAATTCCGCGTTCGATCGACTCATCGAGCAGACCGCTACAAGACCAAAGTAATACCACTTGGTATTCTGGTCATCCGCCGACAGGGAGGTACAGCCGATGCAGGGGCCCGTGTGACCGCCGAACAGCCGGTGCTGCCCGCCGCCTATCCGGAGCCGCTGTGGACGCAGGCCGCGACGCTGCTGCGTACCCGCATCGCGGACGGCGAGCTGCGCCCCGGCGCGCGGCTGCCCCCGGAGCGGGACCTGTGCCAGCAGCTGGCGATCTCCCGGGTGACGCTGCGCAAAGCCTTGGGCGCGCTGGTCGACGAGGGTGTGCTGCGATCGGCCCACGGCCGCGGCTGGTACGTCACCGCACCCGAGCGTGGCGACTGGCCCAACACACTGGAGTCGTTCTCCGAGACGGCCCGGCGAATGGGCTTGGCACCCACCTCCATGGTGCTGCGCGCCGCCGCCGCCCCGGCCAGCTTCGACGAGGCCGAGGCCTTCCAGATCGCCCCCGGCACTCCCCTGTTCCGCCTGGACCGGGTACGCCTGCTCGACGGCGTGCCGATCGCCGTGGACGAGTCCGTGCTGCCCGTCGACGTCGCTGAGGACTTCGACGCCCTGGACTTCACCACCGCGTCCCTGTACGCCGTCGTCACCGGCCGCGGTTTCCAGCTGGCCCAGGCCGACACCACCATCGAGGCCCGCCCCGCCACCGCCGCCATGGCCGGCCACCTCGGTGTGCCCGAGGGCACGCCGATTCTCCAGATGCACCAGGTGGTCCGCGACCGCGCCGGCCGCCCGCTGCTGTCCTCCACCATCCGGTACGCGGGCGACCGCTACCGGCTCCGCACGTCCTTCACCAGAAATGTGGGAACGGAGCAATCATGATCGACGGCTACATCGCCTACACGCGGGCCCGCGCCACCCAGGCGGCGGAGCTCGCGGCGGCGGTCGACCGTCTGGCCGGCTCGGTGGCGGAGCTGGCCTCTGGGGGTCGTTTTGCCGGTCCTGGACCGGTTTTCGTCGGCATCGGCGCGAGTTTGGCGGCAGCCTGCGCGCCGGTGTGGACGCTGCGCTCGCGCGGCATCCACTCGTGGCGGCTGGGGGCGGGCGATCATCCGCTGCCGTTTCCGCCGAGCAGCCATCCCATGTTCGGGGTGTCGCAGAGCGGCCGCAGCGCGGAGACTCTTGCCGTGCTCGAGACCATCCCGTTCGCCAAGCGGTTCGCCGTGGTCAACGTGGTGCCGTCACCGATAGCCGACCTCGCGTCGGCCCTGGTCGACCTGGGCAACATCGAGGACAGCTACGCCTCGACCATCGGCTTCACCGCCACCGTGGCGGCGCTCGGGCTGGTCGCCGATGCCTGGCACGGCGGCCGGATCGACGACGGCTGGTCGCGCATCGGCGATGTGGTGGCGATGATCGACCGAGACCTCGGGCCGCAGATCCGTGCGCTGGCACCGTTGTTCGCCGCGGCAACGTCGGCCGACTTCGTCGGCGCCGGGCCGTTCGTCGGCTCGGCCGAGGCCGCCGCGCTGCTGTTCCGTGAGGTGGCACGGATCCCGTCCACCGGCATGAGCACCCGCCAGTACCTGCACGGCTCCATGGAATCCGCCGGCGGTGGCGTACACGTGCTGTTCGGCGGGGAGCGGGAGTTCGCCGCCGCCGAGACGCTGGCCGGCGCCGGCCACCCGGCGATCCTGGTGACCAGCGAGGAGTTCGACACCGGACTGTTCGACCCCCGGGTGCACCAGGTGCGCCTGCCGGCCCTGCCGCCCGCGCAGGCCGCGATCGCGCAGATCGTGGTGGTGCAGGTCCTGGTCGAGGCCGTCGCCGCGGTCCGCGACGTGGTGATCGAGGAATTCGTGTTCCACAACAACGACATCAAGGTGCCGGGACTATGAGAGTTGTGGTCGGGGTCGACGTCGGAGGCACGAAGGTCGCGGTGCGCGTGGCGACGCTGGACGGCGAGGTGGTCAGCGACCGCCAGTGGCCGGCGGACGCCTGGTCGGCTTCGCCGGTGACGGACGCGGCTCGATGGCTGCGATCGCTGCTTTCCCTTGCGGTGCCGGCCGATGACGAGATCGTCGCGGTCGGTATCGGCGCACAGGGGTGCGATACGCAGGAGCACTGCCTGGCGTTGGCCGAGGCCCTCGGCGAGTTGGGCGTGGCGGCGACCGTGGTGAACGACGCCGCGCTGCTGGTGCCGGCGGCGGGGCTGGAACACGGCATCGGCGTGATCGCCGGCACCGGCTCGATCGCGGTCGGCGCGGACTCCGCCGGCACAGTGCTGTTCGCCGGCGGCTGGGGTTGGGTACTCGGCGACGAGGCGAGCGCGCCGGCCATTGTCCGTGAAGCCACCAAAGCGGCGCTCGCCGCGTACGACGACCGCCGGCCGGACGACGGTCTATTGCAGGCGTTGCTCGATCACTACGCCGTCGCCGACCCGCCGTCCCTGGCCCGCGCCGTCAACGACGTGCCGACCCCGGAAAACTGGGGCCCCGCCGCAGTAGCGGTCTTCCAGGCCGCCGACGCCGGCTCAGCGCTCGCCGCCCGCGTCATCGACGAGGCCGCCCGCAGCCTGAAGTTGTTGGTATGCCAGCTGATCGCCCGTGGAGCAGTCGGTGACACGGTGGTCGCCGCAGGCAGCGTGATCGTCAACCAGCCCCGGCTGGCCGACCGTTTCCGGGCCCGACTCGCCGACCTCTACCCTTCACTCACCCTGCGCCTGCTCGACGTGCCTCCGGTCGCCGGCGGTGTCGTACTGGCGCTGCGCATGCTGTCACCGCAGCGCTGATCACCTCAGCAGCGAGGCCGCGAGCAGGAACCAGGCCGAGTGGGGAATCCACTGCTCGGCCCAGCGCCACGCGTTGCCGTTGGCCACCGGGCCGGGCGGCATGAAGTCGATGTCGTGCTCGTCCTCGAAACCGGCGGTGATGCCGTTGAGAATGCCGCCGGGCACGTTCTTGAAGATCGCGTGGTACTCGGGTGTGTTGCGGCCGCGGCCCTGGAGCAGGCAGCTGTCGAACGGGTTCAGCCCGAGCACCCAGTGCACCTGGTCGTCGGCCAGCACGTGCAGGCGCTCGCGGAGCTGGTCGTCGCAGTCGGGCTGGGCGGCGGCGACCAATGCGGCGTACGCGGCCGAGCAGATGCCGGCGTTCTCACCCTGCCACCAGTAGCCGGTCTCGTTGCCGTGCGGGAAGAAGAAGCTGGTCCGCGGCTCTTCTCCCTTGGGCTGCACGTACTGCCGGTTGATGCCGAACGGATTGTCGGCTTCCTCGTTGAGAAAAACGGCATCGCGGGCCAGCGCGAACGCCGTTGCCCGGGCCTCGGCGCCCACCGGCGAGCCGGTGCAGACCTCGGCGAACCGGAGCAGCGCGATGATCGGCAGGCCGGGCTCGGCGGCGTGGAAGAACGGCCGGCCCTCCACGTCGCCGACGAGATAGCCGAACCCAGGGCCCTTGGTGTAGCGGGCGATCAGCGAGCGGGCGCGGGCTTCCGCTTGGGGCACCAGGCTTTCGCCGGCGTTGCACAGCTCGGTCGCGGCCAGCAGGGCGCAGTAGTCGTCGATCACGCTCTCGGTGCCGTCGAAGCTGTACTCGGTGTTGTGCTCCTGGAGGTGGTCGAAGCCGCGACGGGCCGCTCGCAGGTACTCGGCCTGCGTGAAGTCACCGCTGACCTCGGACATCGAAGCCCGGGCCAGCGCGGCGACGGCCAGGCCGCCACCGTGGCGGAAAGCCGCCTGCCAGCGCTGGGTGCGGACGCTGTCCTGGAGCGGCGCGTTGATCACGCGCTCGTCGAGGTTCTTGGTCAGCGCGTCGAAGATACCGGTGTAGAAGTAGCCCTCGGGCGACTGGAAGCGGACCAGGAAGTCGGCGCCGTGCAGGCCCTCGTCCCGCAGCTTCGCGCCGAGCGCGCCGGACAGCTCCTCGTCATTGTCCCGCAGGTTGTCCCGGGCGGCGAAGAAAGCCCACGCGCACAACGGAATCTGCTGCGGGCTCATCATCCGCGTGTACGTGAGGTGGCTGAGGAACTTGCTGAAGTCGCCGGAAGCGTCCAGCCAGCCGCCGCGCGCGTCGACCGTGCGGCCGGAATCGTCGCCGTAGAACTTGGCGGCGCGGTCCTTGCGGTCGATCTCGCCGGTGGAGCGGACGGCCCGGAAGTAGTTGACACAGTCGGACATCGCGGTCGCCGGCAGGCCCTTGTCGGCGATGGCGAACGGGGCCGAGCGCTGCACGCCTTCCGCCGTCTCGATCTCCACCTGGTACGTGCCCGGCTCGCGGGCCTGGCTGAAGTCGAGACGGCGGAAGGCGCCGACCGACCAGCGATCCACGGTCATCTCGGGCCCCGGCGTCAGCGCCAGGCGTGCGCCGTCCTTGCCCACCAACGCTGCCGTGCGAATCTCGGTGGGCTCGGTCAGCAGCAGCACGGCTTTCTTGCTGCCGGCGGTGTCGTAGCCGAGGTGACTGGCGAGGATCGTGGTCGGCACCACTCCGACGGTAGCCCACGGTTCGCCATGGTTCAACTGGTATGGCTCTGGACTACCCTTTGTATTCTAGGTAGCGTCGGCGGTCGTGAAGCTGCGTGCCATACCGTCCACGCTGGTGCTGGTCGACGGGACCGATCTGCACCACGACCTCATCGGCGCCGCCCTGGCGCTGCAGGAGATCGTCACCGAGGCCGGGCTGCCGGCCGCGCGGGGCGTCGGGGTGCACCGCTTCGCCGATCCGATGCCGGCCACCGCCGAAGCCGATGTGTACGTGCTTTACCTGTCCGGGCCGCGATTCGACCCGGCCGAGCAGCAGGCGTTGTCCGATCTGGTGGCCGCGGGCAAGGGCTTGGTCGCCATCCACGCCAGCAACCTGTTCGGCTTCGGCCCCGGCGGAGTCGACGCGGATCGCGCCGGTATCGAGCTGGTCGGGTCGCGGTATCTCTCGCACGGCGACGCCGGCTCCGAGGGCCGGTTCGACGTGCGGGTGAAGGCCGGCCACCCGGTCACCCGGCACCTGGGCGACTTCGCCATCGACGACGAGTACTACCTGATCGACGGCCAGCCGGACATCGAGGTGCTGGCCGAGCGGGACACCCCGGCCGGGCCGCAGCCCATCGCCTACGTGCGCGAACACGGCCGGGGCCGGGTCTGCTACACGGCACTCGGGCACGATCCCCGGGCCTGGGGCAATCCCTGGTTCCGGCAGCTCATCCGCCAGGCCGTGCTCTGGACCGCCGGCGTCGCCGATGCGGACATCGAGACCTGGTCCACCCGATGGCCGCTGGGCAACGGCCGCTTCATCGACCGACCGTCCTCTTAGGACCTCCAAGCTGGTGGAGTCCCGACCTGCGAGGGGCGGCCGGGACTCCGCCGTCAGAGCGCCGGTGGCGCGGTCGAGTCGCGCACGATCAACTCGGTGGCCAACTCCACGTGCAGTGCCTCTAACTGGTGGCGTTCAAGCAGACGCATCAACAGGGTCACGGCCATGCGCCCCATCTCTTCCAACGGCTGCCGGACGGTCGTGAGCAACGGGCGGGTGGCCCGGGCCAGGTCGATGTCGTCGAAGCCGGCGATGGACAGGTCCTCGGGGATGCGCAGGCCGCGGCGGGCGGCGGCGGACATGGCGCCGACGGCCATCTTGTCGTTGAAGCCGATGAGGGCGGTGGGGCGTTCGGGGAGGTCGAGGAGCTCGCCGGCGAGGCCGAGGCCCTCCTCGGTGGTGGGCTCGCCGCTGCGGATCAACGCGGGCGGGGTGAGCACGCCGACCTCGGCGAGCGCGGCGGCGTGGCCGGCCCGGCGGGCGTCGGCGGCGAGCCAGTTGTTGGGGCCGGCGATGATGCCGATGCGACGGTGGCCGAGCTCGAGCAGGTGCTGGGTGAGCCGCCGGGCACCGGTGAAATGGGCGGCGGAGACGGCGGCGATGTCCCGCGGCAAGGTGGTGCGGGGATCGATGACGACAAAGGGAAAACCGCTGCCGCGCAGGGTGAGCAGCTGCTCGCTCGGCTCGGGCGGCAGGAGCATGATCGCGCCGGCGACACCGCTCATCAGCGGCAGCCCGGACAGCACGGACTTGTGCTGCGCGGCCTCGCCGGCGTTGAGCAGCAGGCGTCGTCCGTGCAGGTCGAGGGTCTCGGCCACGGAGGAGACGATCAGCCCGAAGTAGTCGGTCAGCACGTACGGGCAGTGCACGTACACCGCGCCCTCGGCGACCCGACTGCGGCGGGCGCGCGGCACCGGGGCGAGGCCGCCGAGCCGCTGGATGGCGGCCAGCACCAGGTCGCGGGTGGCCGGGGCGACGTCCTCGCTGTCGTTGAGCACGCGCGAGACGGTCGCGATGGACACCCCGGCGTCGGCCGCGATGTCCCGCACCGTGGCCCGGCCGCCGTCCCGCCTAGCCAATTGTTCCAGCCGTTTGTTTCATGCCGGCAGTGTAACTCCGCTGGATCATTCCTGGATCAGATTTGTGAACGGCCGGTTGACCGCTCGTTGACAGTGCCGACAAGCGACTGCTTTGCTGTCCGCGCCGGCAATTGTTCCAGTTCTGTTCCATTTTGTTTCAGGACCTCGGGAGGGGCCGATGACGTCCCGCGCCACCGTCGTGGCGGCCATCGCCGCGACGCTCACACTCACCGCACCCTTGGCGGTCACCGCCGACGCCGCACCCTGGACTCCGGTGTCGGTGTGGGAGACCACCGCCGACCAGAGCCGGCTGCTGACCCAGTTACCGGGTACCGCCTTCCGGTACGGCACCGCCGACGGACAAAACATCAGCATCGACCAGACCAGGAGATACCAGTCCATCACCGGGTTCGGCGCGTCGTTCACCGACTCGTCGGCCTGGCTGATCGCCAACTCGCCGCAGCGGGACGCGATCATGACCAAGCTGTTCGACCCCCGGCGTGGCATCGGGCTGGATTTCCTGCGCCAGCCCATCGGCGCCTCGGACTTCTCCCGGTCGCTGTTCAACTACGACGACGGGGCCGCCGATCCGACGCTGTCCCGGTTCTCGGTGCGGCACGACCAGGATTACATCCTGCCGATCCTCCGCCAGGCGCTGCGGCTGAATCCGCAGACCACCGTGATGGCCACGCCATGGAGCGCTCCGGGTTGGATGAAGACCAGCGGCTCGATGATCGGCGGCTCGGTCAGGACCGATGATCAGACCCTCCGGGCCTACGCCGACTATCTGGTGAAGTTCGTGCAGGCGTACCGAAAAGCCGGCGTGCCGGTGTCGCTGCTGTCGGCGCAGAACGAGCCCGAGTACTCCCCCGCCGACTATCCCGGCGCCACCATGACCGCCGCCGACCAGGCCACGTTCATCGCCGACTACCTCGGCCCGGCCTTGCGTTCAGCTGGACTGCACACCGGAATCCTGGCCTACGACCACAACTGGGACGACACCAAGTACCCGTCCACGGTGCTCGGCGACCCGGCGGCGGCCGAGTACACCAGCGGTGTCGCGTGGCACTGCTACGGCGGCAATCCGGACGCACAGTCCGTGGTGCACGACGCGTTTCCGGCCAAGGACGCCTACTTCACCGAGTGCTCCGGCTCGCAGTCGGCCAACCACGCCAACACGTTCGCCGACTCGCTGGTCTGGCAGACCGAGCACCTGATCATCGGCGGGACCCGGAACTGGGCCAAGTCCGTGGTGACGTGGAACGTCGCCCTGGATCCCAGCGGCGGGCCGACCATGCACTGCACCACGTGCACCGGGGCGGTCACTGTGGACAATGCCGGCGGTTCCGTGTCGTACAACGCCGAGTACTACGTGCTCGGCCAGGCCAGCAAGTTCGTCAAGCCCGGGGCCGTGCGGATCGACTCGAACACCTTCGGCGCCGGCAACGTCGAGGACGTGGCCTTCCGCAACCCCGACGGCTCCACCGCGCTGATCGTGCTCAACGCCGACAGCGCCGCCGCGCGCACGTTCAACGTGACCGAACACGGCCGTTCATTCACGTACACCCTGCCCGCGAAGGCGGTCGCCACGTTCACCTGGCGGTGAATTCGCCTCGGGGCCGGTCGGGAAGCAACCCGTCCGGCCCCGACAGCGTCCGAGTACACAGAAAGCCTGTGCTGTTCGCGCCACGGCGCGGCATGATCGACCACAGGCTGGTGTTACCGGAAGGGCGTGTTGCGATGAAGAGGTGGCCGGCGATCGTGTTGGCCGTGACCGGACTGCTGGCCGCCGGGTGTTCCGGCGAGACCACAGCCGGCTCGACGACCACCACGACCACTCCGCCGCCCCCGCCGGCCAAGGTGGCGATCAGCCCCGCCGCCAACGGGCAGGCCGTGGCCACCGAGACCCCCATCAAGATCACCGCCGACGGCGGCAAGATCACCGATGTGCAGGTCACCGGCGGCGACACCAAGGTCGACGGCAAGTACGACGCCGACAACAAGACGTGGACGAGCAGTGGCACGCTCAATGTGTCGAAGACGTACACCGTGTCCGCCACCGTGACCAATCCGGCCGGCAAGACCACCACCGCGTCCAGCACGTTCACCACCGTCACGCCGAACGCGATCGTGCACACCCACATCTTCGAGGGCGAGAACGTCACCTACGGCGTCGGCATGCCGATCATGCTCACGTTCGACAAGCCCGTGCAGAACAAGGCCGCCGTTGAACAGGCCATGTCGCTCACCACTTCACAGCCCGTCGTCGGGGCGTGGGCGTGGGCCGACGACACCCACCTCAACTTCCGACCGCGGGACTACTGGCCGGCCAACACCAAGGTCTCCTTCGCCGCCCACATGAACGGCGTGCAGGTCTCCCCCGGCGTGTACGGTTCGGCCGAGCTCACCCAGACGTTCAGCATCGGCGACTCCCTCGTCGTCGTCGCCAGCACCTCCGGCCACCGGATGCAGGTGTTCAAGAACGGCAACCTCCAGTACGACTGGGCCATCAGCACCGGCAGGCCCGGGCACGACACGCCCAACGGCACCTACCTGACCATCGACAAGGGCAACCCCGTCGAGATGAAGCCGTCCGACATCGCCCCCGGCGGTCCGGGCTACTACGACCTCAAGGTGCCGTGGTCCGTGCGCTTCACGTGGAGCGGCGACTACCTGCACGACGCCTACTGGTCGGTCGGGCAGCAGGGCAGCGAGGACGTCAGCCACGGCTGCGTCAACATGTCGCCCGAGGCCGCTCAGACCTACTACGAGGAAGAGCTGCCCGGCGACCCCGTGACCATCATCGGCAGCCCGCTGGCCGGCACGCCCGGCGACGGCTGGACCGACTGGTTCGACAGCTGGCAGACCCTGCTCGGCAAGAGCGCCACCCACCAGGCCGTCCAGGCCGGTCCCCAGGGCAGCACCCTGGTCGCCCCGACCTCGATCGCCGCGTCCACCGGCACCACGCCCAGCGGCCACCCGGCAGACAACAACGCCGCCGCGGCGTCGTAAGGCGTCAGGCGTGGCCCATCGACAGCACCATCGTCGTGAGCAGCACGCCGCACACCGTGGAGGCGAACACCATCACCGCCACCGCGCGGCCGGCCGTGCCGAGCAGGTCGTGCACCGAGGACAGGATCCGGCCGAGCATGCGGACCACGGCGATCAGCAGCAGGACGCCGAGCACCAGCGTGCCGGCGAACATGAGGGACATATCCGAGCTGTTCATGGCAACTCCCGGCGGTGCGGGTGATGCGGGGTCAGGGGCGGTGTGAAGACGCCGGCGCGGCCGACCGGGTGCCGTACGGGGCAGGACGGGACACTGCCACCGGGGGCTGCCTGGCACGGTGGTTCATCGTCCACCTCCTGAAACATCATGAACTTCACCAGACTCAGCCAACTTCAGTTTGAGCTCTAGTGAAGTTCAGCTTAGAGTGTGAGGCGCTGGTCGACAAGGGGCGGCGACACGCCAGTGGGATGGCTACATCGGTACACCTGGCCCCGGGTGTACCGTGCCAGCTTCAGCAGGGTAGGGTGAAGTTAACTGAAGGGGTTCACCGCCGTGCAGCCGACCTCTCTCCCCCAAGCTCTACCCCAGCGCCTTCGGACGTTGCGGGAAGGCGCGTGGCCGGGCCGACCCGTGACGCAGGGCCAGCTGGCCGAGGCGTTCAGCGCTGAGCGGTCGACGAGCGTGCCCCTGATCTCCTCATGGGAGAGCACGACCTCGCCCAAGCCGCCGCCGACGGCCCGCCTTGAGCAGTACGCGAGGTTCTTCGCCACGGTCAGGTCGGCCGAGGAAGGCACGTTCCGACTGCTCACCGTGGACGAACTGAACACGGCGGAACGGCTGGCCTACGAGGAGCTGCTCGACCAGCTGACCACGCTGCGGCCGGAGCTACCGGGCCAGCGCGGGGCCCATCTCACCGCGGCCCCGCACTCGAAGGGGCTGTGGCAGTTCCCGGACAGCTACAACATCGTCATCGTCTGCGCCCGGCTGCCCCGGGACCTGATGCACTCCATGGGCTCCTACACGGATCCGAACGACCCCGACTACGTCGACCTGTACACCTACGCGGATCCCGACGCGCTGATCGAGCTGTTCGGCCACATCCGCGCGGTCAACTCGGTCAGCAACGTCCGGTTCAAGACGGTCGACCAGCTCGAGCGGGACGACTACACCGCGCACCTGGTGCTGCTCGGCGGCGTCGACTGGAACCGACTGACCCGGGAGCTGCTCGAGCGCGTAGACGTCCCCGTGGAGCAGATCACCCGGCCGACCACCGAGGAGCCCAGCGGCTTCGAGGTGACCGACGAGCACGGCCCGCGGATGTACTCGCCGACCGTGCGCGGCGGCCGGCTGCTGGAGGACGTGGCCCACTTCTACCGGGGCGAGAACCCGTTCAACGTGGCCCGCACGGTGACCATCTGCAACGGCATGTACGGCCGCGGCACCTACGGGGCGGTGCGGGCGCTGACCGACGCCAAGTTCCGCGGGCGCAACGACGACTACGTGCGTAACCAGCTCGACCGGCACGGCGTGTACAGCTTGCTGATGCGCGTGCAGGTGGTGGCCGGCCAGGTAGTCACCCCCGACTGGACCGTCGCCGAGACCCGGCTGCACGAATGGCCGGAGGCCGCGAGTTGACCGAAGCCGTCGTCGACGGGGCCACGCTCCACCATGGCTCCCACCGCACTCTGCTGGCCCACGTCGCCGAGCCGCCGCTCGGCACCTGCGAGGTCGACGCGATCGTCGTGCCGACCTCCCGACCGGCCGGCTACCTGCGGCGAGCCGTTGAGCTGGCCGCGAAGCTGCGCTGCACGCTGGTCACGCTGAACAGCCAGCGCTCGCGGGTCGCCGAGGTGCGCAGCCTGGCCTGGTCCAGTGGCGTCGACATCGCCGCGGTGGACATGAAGGACGTCTCCCCCGCATTGCTTCCGACCTTCGGCACGACCGCGCTGCTGGCCGGCACGCCGTTCGCCCGCGGCACGGACACCAGCCGCAAACGCAACGTCGGGCTGCTGGTGGCGCGGCTGGCCGGCTGGAAACACGTCGTCTTCCTCGACGACGACATCGACATCCCGGACCACCAGCACCTCACCGACGCGGTGCGGCTGCTGCACCATTTCGACGGGGTCGGCCTCACGGTCGGCGGATTCCCGGACAATTCCGTGGTGTGCCACGCGCACCGCCAGACCGGCGGTTTCCAGGACACGTTCGTCGGCGGCGGCGCGTTGGCGGTGAACGCCACCTCGTTCGAGTCGTTCTTTCCGGACGTCTACAACGAGGACTGGTTCTTCCTGCTCAACGACACCCGGCTGCGCCCGATCGCCAAGACGGCCGGGCTGGCGGTGCAGAAGCCGTACGACCCCTTCGCCAACGAGCAGCGGGCACGCACCGAAGAGTTCGGCGATGTGCTCGCCGAGGGCGTGTTCTGGCTGCTGGACCAGGGCAAGCGCGTCCAGGACGCGGATGTCGAGTACTGGCGGAAGTACCTGGCCAAGCGGCACGCGTTCATCAACGACGTGCTGCGCCGGGCCGATGAGTCCGATATCGGCGATGGCGCGCGGGAGCGAATGAAATCGGCGTTGCGGGCCGCGCGGGGCCGGTGCACGCTCATCACGCCGGAATTGTGCGTGGCGTACCTCAAGGCATGGCGCACGGACCGAACGAAATGGCGGCGGCATCTGGAACGGCAGGCCCAGCTGTTCACCGGACCCAAGGATGTGGACGACGTGCTGCTGACGCTCGGTATTGCTCAGCCGAGGAGCTTCACCAGGACGGTGCATTCCTCCCGCGTTTCCTCCAGGGTGCCGTCCGGCAGCCACTCACGCTGAACGCAGCGCACCGGGCCGAAATCCCAGTCCTGGTAACCGAGGCGCTTGTACAACCGTTCCGCACCGTCATTGGATTGCTCCACGGCCAGCACGACGGCCTTGTGACCACGCGCCCGCAGCAGCTGCTCGGCGGTCTCGACCAGCTGCGTGCCGATGCCCTGGTTGCGATGGCCGGCGAACACCTCGATGTGGGTGAGCAGGGGCGTCTCCGGCAGGTGCTCGCGGATCTCGGGCTCCTCGGCGGCCTCCAGCCACAGGTAGACGCTACCCACGGCCTCGCCGCCCAGCCAGGCGGCGAGGAGCAGCCCACGGCCCTCGGACTGGCGAGCCAGCCGGTCGCGGACGTAGCCGGCCTGTCCGCCTGCCGCGCCGAGAGCCGGCGCTTCGTCCGGGCGCACGGGGTGGATCTCCAGGTCGACCATCACATCCGACGGTAGGCGAGGCCGGCACGCGCGTCACTGGTCCGACAGGGTGGGGACGGCCCGTTTCCTAGGGAGTTCTCCCTGTTCCTAGGGGTTTCCGGCTATTTATCGGCACGATGCGCGCTGGTTATGTTGCCGGCCGGGGGCGTGCGAACCCGGAGGCCAGTCATGGCGGGGATCAGCAGAAGGCAGTTGCTCGTGGCCGGTGCGGCGGTGGGGGCGGTGGCCTTCCCGGCGGCGAAGGGGCTGGCGGCGGTGGGCGGGCCGGTGGCCCAGTCGGTGCCGCAGGCGCAGACGCCGCTGCCGAGCTCGAGGATCCCGAAGTACGTGACCCAGCTGCGGACGCTCGCGCGGGTGTCGGGATCGGCCTTCACGACGCGGTTCGTGGAGGCGCCCCAACTGGTGTTGCCGAGCTCGATGTACCCGGCGGGGCACGCGGACGGCACGGTGGTGTGGGCCTACCAGGTGGACGGCCGGCCGGCGTCGTGGCCGGGGGCGACGGTGGAAGCGACCCGGGGCACGGCGACGACGATCACGTACGTCAACGGCCTCCCCCGCAGTTCACGGGTGCAGCCGCTGCTGACGGTCGACCAGACGATCCACTGGGCGGACCCGCTGGGCGTGGTGAAGGCGTCGCAGCCGTACACCGGGCCGATGCCGGGGGTGGTGCACCTGCACGGGGCGGAGGTCCCGGCGGCCTTCGACGGCCTGCCGGAAGCGTGGTTCACGCCGGACGGCCGGCACGGACCGGCCTACAGCACGGCGAATCCGACGGCGGCGAACGCCGCGGTGTACTGCTACCCGAACACGCAGCCGGCGACGGCGTTGTGGTTCCACGATCACACGCTGGGCATCACCAGGGTCACCGTGCTGAGCGGCCTGGCCGCGTTCTACCTCGTCCGCGACAGGTTCGACACGGGCCGGGCGGACAATCCGCTGCGGCTGCCGGCCGGCCGGTTCGAGATCGAGCTGATGCTCCAGGACCGGCTGTTCGCCACCAACGGCCAGCTGCGCTTCCCGGACGGCAGCAACCCGGACGCCGACCTGAACGGGCCGCCGTCCAACCCGCTGTCGCACCCGTTCTGGATCCCGGAGTTCTTCGGCGACGCGATGGTGGTCAACGGCCGGACCTGGCCGGTGCTGGCGGTGGAGCCGCGGCGCTACCGCTTCCGGTTCCTCAACGCGTGCAACGCGCGTTTCCTGCGGATGAACCTGACCGACCCGGCGAACGCGTCCTCGACGACGCCACCGTCGGCGGTGGCGATGTGGCAGATCGGCACCGACGGCGGCCTGCTCGACCGGCCGGCGAAGCTGGCCGATCCGGCCAAGGCCGATGCGCCGAAGCTGTTCCTGGCGCCGTCGGAGCGGGCGGACGTGATCATCGACTTCAGCGGCCTGCGGGGCCGGTCGCTGGTGCTGACCAACGACGGCCTGTTCCCGTACCCGAGCGGCGGCCCGCCGGACCCGAACCTGGACGGCCAGCTGATGCGGTTCGACGTGACGCAGCGTCTTTCTGGCCCGGACACGACCTACAACCCGGCGACCGGTGCGGCGCTGCGCGGCGGGAACGGGCAGCCGCCGGCGATCGTGCGGCTGGCCGACCCGGCGACGGGCACGATCGCGGCGGGCGTGCGGCCGACGGTGAAACGGCAGCTTGTCGTGTTCGAGCAGGAGACGGTCGACTGCGCGGTGTCGGACGTCAGCGACGGCCCGCTGGAAGCGTTCCTGAACAACAGCAAGTGGAACGGCCTGCGGGACGGGACGACCACGCCGATCCCCGGCGCCCGCGCCAACACCGGCGTGTTCCTGACCGAGCTGCCACGGGTCGGTGCGACGGAACTGTGGGAGCTGCTGGACATCACCGACGACGCGCACCCCATCCACATCCACCTGATCCAGTTCCAGGTGCTCAACCGGCAGGCCGTCGACGTGGACGGCTACCGCGCGGCGTGGGCGGCGATGTTCCCCGGCGGCACGTTCGCCGGCCAGCAGTGCGACGGCTCCTTCGGCCGCACCGCGTACGCGCCGGGCGAGATCATTCCCGGCTACGGGCCCCCGCGCGACTACCTGACGCCCAACGCGGACGGCGCGCTCGGCGGCAACCCGGCGATCGGCCCGTTCCTGACCGCTGCGGCCCAGCCGCCGGAGGAGTCCGAGGCGGGCTGGAAGGACACCTTCAAGATCAGTCCCGGCATGGTGAACCGGGTGCTTATCCGTTGGGCGCCAACGGAAACCGCGATCGGCGACGCGCAGCCGGGCGTCAACCGGTTCGCCTTCGACCCGACGGCCGGCCCGGGCTACGTGTGGCACTGCCACATCCTCGACCACGAGGACAACGAGATGATGCGCCCGTACGCACCGGTCAAGTAGCCCTATGAGAGCCGTGCTGGTGGTGCTGGCCGGCGTCCTCGCGGCGCTGTTCGCGAGCGCCGGTCAGGCCGCCGCACACGCGGCGCTGCTCGGCACGCAGCCGGCCCCGTCGGCGGTGGTGGCGACGGCGCCGTCCAGCGTGACGCTGAACTTCGGCGAGCCCGTACAGGTTGGCGCGCAAGGCATTCGGGTCCTCGGCCCCGACGGCTCCACTGTGGACGATGGAAGGGCCGGGCCGGTGGACGGCCGGGCCGACACGGTCGGCGTGGCGATCGAGGCGCGGGCACCGGGCACGTACACGGTGTCCTGGCACGTGCAGTCGGCGGACTCACATCCGGTGTCGGGTGCGTTCACGTTCTCCGTCGGCCACGCGACGGTCGCCGCCGCGACGGCGCCCACCGGCGACCCCGGGGTCGCGTTGCTGTACTGGATCTTCCGGGTGCTCGGCTACGTCGCATTCGCCGGGCTGGCCGGTTCGCTCGGGTTCCTGTTCCTGTGCTGGCCCAACGGTTCCATCGACCGGCGGCTGACCTGGGGCAGTTGGATCGCGCTGGCCGTCGCCACCGTCGCGGACGCGGTGCTACAAGGCCCGTACGGCGCCGGTCTGGGCCTCGACCACATCCTTGACGGCGGCCTGCTGGCGGTCACCTTGGGCATCCCGCTAGGCACGGGCCTGGTGCTTCGGCTGTCCCTGCTGGCCCTGACCGCGCCGGTGATCGCCGACGCGTTCCCTCGCGGCCGCCGCACCATCGCGGCCCTGCTGCTCAACGGCCTGGCGCTGACGTGGTCGGTGTCCGGGCACGCCGCCGGCCCGGCCACGCTGCCGGCCGACGTGCTGCACCTGGACGCGATGGCGTTGTGGCTCGGCGGGCTGGCGGTGATCCTGCTGGCCAAGCCGCCACCCGCGGCGATCGCCCGGTTCAGCCGGGTCGCCCTGGCCAGCGTCGCGGTGCTCATCGCCACCGGCCTTTTCCAGAGCTGGCAGCAACTCAGCTCGCTCGACACCGCCTACGCGCGGCTGTTGGCGGTCAAAGTCGGTGTGGTGCTGGTGATCCTGTACGCCGCATGGTTCTCCCGACGTTGGCTGCGGTCGGCCGCAGTCCGGCGATCGGTGCTGGTCGAGGCGCTCGGGGCGATGGTCGTGCTCGCCCTGACGGCCGCGCTGGTCACCACCGATCCCGGCCGCCCGCCGCTGTCCCCCGAAGGCCCGCTGGCGTTCGACACCGGCGGCCCGCACGGCCAGGGCCGGCTACAGATCGGCATCGTGCCGGGCACGGTCGGCCCGAACATCATCGCCGTCACCGTCACGGACCGCACCGGCATGCGCATCGACGTTGCCGAGCTGGACGCGGAGTTGTCCATGCCGGACAAGGGAATCGGCCCGATGCCGGTGCCGATCCGCCGTACCGGCATGGCCATGGGCGGCTACCGCGCGGGCAGCACGGAGCTGCCGTTCGCCGGCCGGTGGCGGCTGGCGATCACGGTTCGCACCTCGGAGTTCGACGAGACGACGGTGGTGCGGCAGGTCCAGGTGACCTGACCCGTTCAGAAGACGATCAGGGCCCGCGGGCTGTCCAGGGTGCCGGCGGTCAGCCGGGAGTAGGCGTCCTGGACGTCGTCGAAGCCGAAGCGCTGGACGTCGGTGCGCAGGGCGCCGGTGGTGGCGAGGGAGATGACGTCGTGCAGGTCGGCGATGGATGAGCCCTGGAACGTGAAGACCTCGCCGTCCCTGGGGAGGGAGCCGAAGAGAGGCGCCTTGAGCCGGCCGCCGGCCGCGCCGATGAGCCCGTAGACGCCGCCGGGGCGGAGGGCGGCGAGACCAGTGGCAATGGTGTCGTCGGTACCGACGAAGTCGAGGACGGCGTCGGTGCCTTTAACGCCGGAGAGGTCAGCGACGGCCGACGAAGCGCCGAGGGCGGGGGCGGCAGCGAGGCGGGCGGGGTTGGTGTCGACGGCGACGACCGTCGCGGCGGTGAGGAGCGTGAGGAACTGCACGGCGTAAGACCCAAGACCGCCCACACCTATTACAGCGACGAGACCGCCGGCCTGGATGCGGGGCAACGCCCGGCGGACGGCGTGGTAGGAGGTGGCGCCGGCGTCGGTGAGAGGCCCGGCGGTCACGGGGTCGAGGGAGCCCAGAGGGATGAGGAAACGCGGGCCGGAGACGAGGACGTACTCGGCGAGACCGCCGTCGCGGCCGTAGCCGCGACCGGCGAGACCGTTGGGGCAGGAGGAATCCAGGCCCCGGAGGCAGTGCCAGCACTGGCCGCACGACGTCGGGGACACGAGGGCGACGGGGTCGCCCTCGGCGAAGCCGGTGACGTCGGGGCCGAGCCCGGCGACCCAGCCGGCGGCCTCGTGGCCGAGGGTGAACGGCACGCGCCAGCCGAGCCGCGAGCCGACCGACGAAGGGATGTGCGGCAGGGTGACATCGGTATGGCACAGCCCGCAGCCGGCCACGCGCACGAGCACCTCACCACGCCCGGGAGTCGGCACGGGCACGGCAACGACCTGCGGCTGCTGACCCCAGTCGGTGATCCGGAAAGCGCGCATGTCGATCACCGTACCGGGATTCACCCGCCGGCGATCTGCTCCAACAGGGCCTTCGCGGCCGGAGCGGCGCGGCGGCCAAGGGCGCGCTGGAGGCGCTGACCAGGGTGTGGGCCGGCGAGCTGGCCGGCACCGGCATCACGGTCAACGCGGTCGCGCCGGGCCCGATCGAGACGGAGATGCTGCGCCGCAACACCCCAGTCGGCTCGCCGCAGGAGCAGCGGTTCCTCGCCCCCATCCCGCTCGGCCGGGTCGGCCGGGTCGACGAGGTGGTGGCGGCGATCGCCTTCCTGCTCTCGCGGGACGGCGGATACACCACCGGCCAGGTCATCCGGGTCGACGGCGGCGGCAGCATTCCCGCCGCCGCCCGGACGAACTAACGCGTCGGCTGCTCCCCGAACGCGGCCAGGAACTTGTCGCGGAAGGCGCTCATCGGCCACAGCGGGGCGTGCGGGCTGGGCTTGAGGCCGTCGGTCCAGCCCCAGCCGGCGACCCGGTTCAGCACCGCCGGATCCTTGGCCACGATGCTGATCGGCACGTCGTGGTCGGCGGCGGTGCCGCTGACCAGGGTGCCCGGCTGGTGATCACCGAGGAACACCATCACCGTGTTGTCGTCGCCGAAGTTCTTCAGGTACGAGATCAGCGTGTTCAGCGAGTACTGGATCGACTCGCCGTAGACCTCCTGCACCTTGGCCTGATCGGGCCAGACGTCCTTGACCTGCTTGCCGTTCGCCGCCTGCGGCCCGAACACCGAGCCGTCGCCCATGCCGTTCCAGTCCATCAGCTGCGGCAGCGGGGTCCACGGCACGTGGCTGGAGATCAGGTCGATCTCGCCGAACACCGGGCCGGTCTTGGCCATCTCGTGCTGGCGCACGAAGTTCATCGTGTACTGGTCGGGCACGGTGGCATAGGAGAACACCGGCCCCTGGTAGCCGACGTTGCGCGAGTCGTAGACGCTGTCGTAGCCGTAGAACTGGGTCTCCGGCACCCAGTCGCGGGTGTTGGCCGGATCGTCGGCGAAAGTGCGCCAGCCGGCATCCTTGAACATGCGGGCCAGGGTCAACCGCTCACCGTTGATCAGGCTCGTGTAGCGGTACTGGGTGTTGACGTCCACACCGGACTCGAGCGTGGAGTGGGCCAGCCAGCTGCCGCCGCCGAACGTGGGCGAGGTCAGAAAGCCGCTCTTGGCCGCGAATCCGGCCTGCTGGAGTTCCTTCGTGCCGGTGTCGAGCACGGCGTCGATGCCGGGGGCGAAGCTGGAGTTCATCACCGCGGACCGGCCGTAGCTCTCCACGAACACCAGCAGCACGTTCTTGCCGCGCAAGCCGCTGAGCAGCTTGTCGGGCGCCTGGCCGGCGTAGGTGTCGGCGTCCACCTCGCGGGCGAATGCCTGCTGGTCCCTGATGTCCGCGCTGACCTGCCGCAGGTCGTTGACGGCGAGCGCGGCGGCGTTGCTGGCGGCCACCGGCTGGCCCGGGGTGAGCTGCGCGCCGGTCGGGGCCAGCACGAGCCAGATCACCGCGAGCAGCGCGACGCCGCGAACCGTGCCGGTGCGGTGCTTTCCGACGAAACCGCCGAGGCGGGACACCGACAGCGCGGTGAAGACGATCAGTCCGATCGCGACGACGATCACCAGGCCGGCCGCCACCCAGCCCAGGAAGTCGCCGACCTCGCCCTGCACGAACTCCAGGCCGGGGCCGAGGAACGTCCAGTCGTACACCGGGTCGAACGGCCGGTTGAGCGAGGCGTAGAAGCCCATGTCGGCCAGCTTGAGAATGGTCAGCACGCCCAGCAGGCCGCCGGCCGCGATCGCCACCGGCTTGCGGACCCGGCTCGGCAGCAGCAACAGCACGACCACGCCGACCAGGCCCTCCACCGGGATGCGCACGAAGGCCAGCGGCGTCAGCTTGCTCAGGTCGTTCGGCGCCACCAGCGCGAACAGGACCAGCAGGAACGCCAGCACGGTTGCCGTGACGGCGAGGACGCGGCGGACGGGCGACGGGGGACGGCGATCGTCGGAACCCTCGTCGGGCTGCTGGCGAGGGCGCGTGAGGAGCGACAAGCCGAGGTCCTTCCGTGCGGTGGCGGCGATGGTGCCACTTCAGCACACGGACCCCGGTCGGCTTCGGTTCAATCCCCGGTTCGGATGTGGACGTTTGGGTCCGATGTCGGAAATCGCTCAGCAGTTGGACGTGAAGCAGGGCCGGCGGCTCAGCGCGTCGAACAGCACGCTGCGGAAGTCGGCGCCGCTGAGTGCCTGGTAGGCCTTGCCGCCGGTGACCGAGGCGAGCTGCTGGAGCACGCCCATGTCGGCGTCGGGGCCGAGCCCGATGCCGATGATCTGGATCGGCCGGCTCGGGTCGGCCTCGGCCCTCAGCGCCGTGATCAGCCCGTCCAGGTCGGTGCCGCCGGTGGTCTCGTTGCGGCCGTCGGTGATCAGCACCTCGGAGTTGACGCGGGTGGCGTCGTAGCCGTCGCGTAGCACTCGATACGCCTGTAAAGCGGTGTCGTACAGCGCGGTACTGCCGCCGACGCGGGTGGGCAGGGACTGTGCGGCCTGTTGCAGGGCCTGTCGCTGCGGTGAGCCCGAGGTCTTGCCGCCGAGCGGGCCGAGCGGCACGAGTTCGTTCCCGTGCTCGGAGAACGTCCACAGGCCGACGGCCGTCGTGTCCGGCATCAGCGACATGCCGACCAGCGCGCCGTCCCGGGCGACCTCGATGCGGGACTGGCCGTCGGGCATGGGTTCGGCCATCGAGCCGGAGGTGTCGATCACGGCCAGGGTGCGGCCGTCCAGGTGGATCACGTCCCAGGCCCGCAGCACGGTCGTCACCTGGGACGCGGTGGGCGTGGGCAGCCTGGTCGGGGTGTCCATCCGGACGCCCTGCCGTGCCGGCCACGCGGCCCGGCCGCCCGGTTCACGGAAACCCGCTTCGCTCAAGGACTTCGCCGTTGTGTCGGCCCGCAGCCGACGGTCGAACGCGTCGGCGGCGGCGCCTGTTCCGTGCTGCTCCTCGGCCGTGGCCACGCGGACCACGGGGTAGTCGAACAGCACCGAGCCCTCGGTCGGGTACAGGGCGACGGCGGCCACGTCCGAGCTGCTGTTGTGCGCGATCACCGACTGTTCAGTGGCGGTGAACAGCGGGGCCTTGGCCGGGTTCTTGGTCATCAGCTGGTAGCAGGTGTCGATGTCCCGCTGCGTCGAGTCGCGCAGCCGCAGCAGCGTGGCGATGAGCTCCGGCGGCGGCGTGCCGTTCTGCGCCGGGGCCATGCCCTCGGCCAGGCCGAGCGTGGCGATGCCCTCGGTGTTGGTCAGCGGGTCGGCGATGTCCACCGGGACGTCCGGGTCCACCAGGCGTTTCCAGCTCACCGAGGACTGCGGCCAGCCCAGCTTGGCCACCTCGTCCATACCGCCGACGACTACCAGCGGTGACGATGCCAGCGAGCCCTTCGAGGTGATGTTCGGCCGTACGCCCGGCACCGCGGCGTCCTTCTCCACCGCGGTCGACGCCCACAGCGAGGAATCCGGGATCCACAGCGCCGGCGGGTCGATCGGCTTCGTCGGCAGCTCGGCGACCACATCGGCGGCCTGCTCGGCGACGACCTCGACCTTGACGCACACGCCGTCGACGGCCGACCGGTCCTTCTCGAAGCCGGTCGCGGCCTGCTGGACGACCGACTCCATGGCCGGCGTGACGGTCACCCTCAGTGGCAGCTCGCCGGTGCAGGTGCGGGCCGAGTTGGTCGCGTTCGCCGTGACGACCGCGCCGACCGCCAGCACCGCGACCAACACGGGCAGCAGGAAACGCCAGCGCCGTGACGACCGCCGGTGCCGACGCATGGCCTTGAACCACCTCCGGAGGGCATTCTTGGCCCTCGACCAACCGTCCGACACCGCCGGACGGCGTGGTGGCGATCCAGCCGACTGGCCCTAGGTGCGGCGGTCCTTGATCAGGTCGAGCTGACTCCGGGCCCAGGTGTCGTCGGGCCACTTCAGCTCGACGAGCCGGGTCAGGTCGGCGGCGGCCCGGTCGAACTCGCCCATCCCGACCAGGATCAGCGCCCGCCGGCTCAGGCCGTAGGCGTAGTCGGGATCGCGGCCGAGCGCGCGTTCGGTGTCGGCGAGCGCCTCGGGCAGGCGGCCCATTCGGAGGAGGGTCTCGGCCCGGGTGCCGAGCGCCCACAGGTACGTCGGCCGCAGCGCGAGGGATCGGCTCAGGTCCACAAGGGACTCGTCGAATCGGCCGAGCGCCTGGAAAGCGGCCCCGCGGCAGCCCAGCGCCCAGTCGTCGTCGGGGTTCGCGGCCAGCAGGCGGTCCAGATCCGGCAGCGCGTCGGCCGGCCGGCCCATGCGACGCAGCGTCTCTCCGCGCTCGCCGACGTAGACGATCCAGTCCGGCGCGAGTTGGATGGCGGCCTCGAAGTCGGCCAGTGCCTCGTCGAAGAACCGGTTGCGGCGCAAGAGAATGCCACGTTGGGCATGGGCCAGCGCGCGGGCTGAGGCCGGCAGCGACCGGTCGTCCACGAGCAGGCCGATCCGCTCGGTGTAGTCGGTCGTCTCGACCAGTTCGGTGCCGCGCCGAATGATCTCGGGGGTCTCGGTCTCGCGGCCGGCTTGCAGGATCATCGACGCCCACTGCACGGACATCGACCGGCGAACCGAGAAGGCGGTGATCAAGCCCTCCAGCGCCTGCGGCAATGCGGCCGCCCGATCGGCGCACAGCAGGTGATAGGCCCGCTCCAACGGCTCCGCATCGGCCGCCAGCGCGAGGTGCCGCGACCGCCACTCCTCCGGCTCACGACGGCGCAGGACCCGAAGCATTTGCGACCGAACGACATCGTGGTAGTGGAAGCCGTCGGCCTGCTCGGTGACAAAAGGTTGTTGCCGCAACCAGGAAAGGTGATCGGTAGACCCGGTGGCGACCGCGAACACCTCGGCCGAGAACCGGCGGGGCAACGCGGCCGACAGGGCCGTCCGCTGCCGTGCGGGATCGGGCTCCCACTTCAGGAAGCGTTCCACGGCACTGCCGCTGTGGTCCCGCACCTCGTCGACGCTGGTCGGCTGGTTCGAGGCCAGCATCGCCACCAGCACCGGCAGCCGGCCCGACAGCGCGAGGATGTCCTCGACCACGTGGTCGTCGGTCACGTTGCGGGCGGCCAGGAAGCCGCGGGTCTCGGCTTCGGTGAAGACGTCCAGCGGCAGGTCGGTGCGGACGCTGAGGTAGTCGCCCCACAGGTTGAGGTCCAGCGGCCGCTGGCCCGCGATCACGAACAGCGTCTCCCCCGGCAGCGTGCCGTACTCGCCGAGCAACAGGTCCCGCAGCCACTGGTCGAGGAAGGGCGAGGTCCGCTCGTAGGTGTCGAAGAACAGGGCGATCGGCTTGTTCACTGCGTTGAGGTCGCGGACGAGCGCCGGCGTGAGCACCTCGGCCGGCGACATCACCAACTCGACGTCGTCACGGCTGCGGAGCTTGCGGGACAGGAAAACCCGCAGCTTGTCGACGTCCTCGGCGGCAGATTTGGCGTCGATCGGCTTGGTGAAGGCGCCGACGCCCGGCACCTCCCCGGCGACGCCGAGCCCGATCCGCACCGCGCCCTTGGTGAGCAGCGAGGACAGGCCCTCGGGCACGGTGGGATCGGCGTCGAGGTCCTGGCGGTGCTGCCGGTACGTCGCCAGCCGCTTGGCGAACTCCTTGCCGGGCCCCAGATCCGCGGCCAGCGCGGCCAGGGCGCCCGGCAGGTCGTAGGCCGCCTCGGTGACAAGTCCCGTGGCGAAGCCATGATCAGTCGCGATCCGGCGGAACTGCCGTATCAGGAAGGACTTCCCGATGCCGGCCGCCCCGTGCACGGTGAACAGGACGCGGCGGCGGGGGTCGCTGAGCGGCAGGCGCAGGTTCTCCTCGAACACCGCCACCTGCCGCTCGCGGCCGACGAACCCGCCGGCCTGCCGCCGGCGGATCAGGTCCTGCAACGTCAACGGGCGCTCGGCGGACACCCGGCACAGCCTAGTGGCCGCTGAGCACGTCCGTGGGCACTTCGGCGTCGGTGCGCAGCGCATCGAACAGGCGCGTGGCCTTGTCCTTGTTCCACACCACCACCGAGCCGGCGCCGGACACGGTCGGCGTGCTGCCGACCGGCACCGTCGTGGTGACGAGATCCTTGCTGGCCAGCGAGAACGCCAGGCTGACCAGGTGCCAGACGTGGTCGCCGTCGTTGACCGTCAGCGCGCCCGGCACGCTGGACATCAGCGGGAAGACCTTGAACGGGTTGAACATCACGCCGGGACTGGTGATCTTGCTGACCACCGCCGACAGGAACTGCCGCTGGTGCACCACCCGGTCCAGGTCGGCCGAGGGCGTGGCCCGGGTGCGGACGTAGCCCAGCGCCTGCGCGCCGTTGAGGTCCTGGCAGCCGGGCTGCAGGTTGATGCCGGCCTTCGGGTCGACCATCGGCTTGTCGATGCACATGTTCACGCCGCCGATGTCGTCGACGACGGTGGAGAAGCCGCCGAAGCCGATCTCCATGTAGTGGTCGATGTGCAGGCCGGTCGCGCCCTCGACGGTCTGCTGCAACAGCTGCGGGCCGCCGAACGCGAAGGCCGCGTTGAGCTTGTTCTTGCCGTGGCCCGGGATGTCCACATAGGAGTCACGCAGCAGGCTGACCAGCGTCGGCTTGCCGCTGGACGGCACGTGCAGCAACAGGATCGAGTCGGTGCGGGAGCCCGCCGCGTCCCCGGTGGCCAGCTGCTGCTTCTGTTCCTCGGTCAGCCCTTCACGGCTGTCCGACCCGACCATCAGCCAGTTCGTGCCCGCGCCCGCCGCGGGGCGGCCGGAGTAGTCGTGGAGCGCGTCGGTCCGCTTCAACGAGAAGTCGGCGTACACGAACACACCCAGCACGAGCAGGATCAGGACCACCAGCACGATCCCGATGACACGCCCGATGCGCACCAGACCACCTCCGCTATTGGACAGACGTCAACAATAGGGACGTGTGGC
Source organism: Kutzneria chonburiensis (assembly GCF_028622115.1). Classification (NCBI taxonomy): domain Bacteria; kingdom Bacillati; phylum Actinomycetota; class Actinomycetes; order Pseudonocardiales; family Pseudonocardiaceae; genus Kutzneria; species Kutzneria chonburiensis. The sequence goes on along the minus strand of NZ_CP097263.1, from coordinate 1,164,248 downwards.
CGAGCGCGCTGGTTGCGCCCGGCCGATCGGTATCAGGGAACGCGCTGCGACAGCACCAGCGCGCCGGCCGCGCCGAGGACCGCGAGCACCGCTCCGATGGCCACGAACGGCTTGCTGACGTCGGCCTCCTGCGTCTCGTAGCCGATCTGCTGGCCCAGCGAGGCGTAGATCTGGTTCAGCTTGTCGCTGGTGTCGGCCTTGAAGAACTGGCCGCCGGAGATGTCGGCCAGCTGGTGCAGCGAGTCGTCGTCGACCGGCACCGGCACCTCCTGGTTCTGCAGGACGACCACGCCCTCGCTGGTGCCGTAGGAGATGGTGTTGATCGGGATCTTGGCTTCCTTGGACTCCTTGGCCATGGCGAACTCGTCGCGGCCGGCGGTCTGCTTGCCGTCGGACATGAGCACGATCTGCGCCGGCGGGGCCCCTTGCGCGCCGCCGAGGCCCCGTTCGAACTGCTGGATCGACTGGAGCGCCGCCGCGATGGCCTCGCCGGTGGCGGTGGCCGGCTGGAGCTGGATGTTGTCGATGGCGTCGGCCACCGGCTTGCGGGCCGTGGTCGGGCTGACGTCCACCGTGGCCGAGCCGCCGTAGGTGACCAGGCCGAGGTTGACGCCGCCGGTCATGTTCTCCACGAACGACTTGGCCGCCGCCTGCGCCGCCTTGATCCGCGACGGCTGGATGTCGGTGGCGTCCATCGAGGGAGACACGTCGATCACCAGCATCACCGTCGCCCGGTTGCGCGGCACCTTGGCTTCGGCCATCGGCCCGGCCAGCGCCGCCGTCAGCGCGATGAAGGCAACCAGGAAGAGGATCGGCGGCACCATCCGCAGCCGGTTCGGCCGCTTCGGCGCGACCTTGTCCAGCACCGCCATGTTGGCGAAGCGCACCACGTGCCGCCGCCTGCGCCGCGACACCCAGAAGTACGCGCCGAACACCGCGCCCACGCCCAGCAGGAGCGCGAACCACACCGGCGACGCGAACGAATCGATCCCCACGATGCCCAGTCAACCGGTTCGGACGTAAAACCCCCGCGAGTCCCGCCCAGGAGCACACCGAAATACGCTCTCGGACACATCTGAGCCCCGAGTCTCGCCACCCCCGTGTTGTCACATGCGGTCCGGACGTGCCTCAGGGAGGCAACAACGACGCTCATGTGACATTCGAATGTGCTTGAAGGCGTATTTCGGTGTGTCTGGGAGCGGGACTCGCAGGGGTCAGTTCAGGCCGCGCAGACCGATGGTGGGGCTGGCCCGGCGGACCATGGCGGCCGGGTCGGTGGGCAGCACGTTGTTGAGGAACTCGTACGGGTGCAGCTCGTCGGCGTCGCGGCGGCCGAGGTGCCGCCACCAGCTGGCGATGTCGTGCCAACCGGGCGCGGACAGGGATCCGCCGAAGTGCTGCACGGACAGCGCGGCGCACAGGTTGGCGAAGTTCACCCGGTCGGCCAGCGGCCAGTCGGCGAGGGTGCCGAAGACGAAGCCGGCGCCGAAGACGTCGCCGGCGCCGGTGGGGTCGAGGGCGGCCATGTTGAGGCCGCCGACGTCGCAGGTCACGCCGTGGGCGGAGTCGACGGCGTAAGCGCCGTTGCCGCCGCGGGTGACGACAACGACCGGCACGACCTCGGCAAGCTTGTGGGCGGCCCGCTCGGGGGTGTCCTCCCGGGTGTAGCGCATGGCCTCGACGGAGTTGGGCAGGAACACGTCATAACCGTCGAGTTTCCGCAGCATGGAAGGCGCCCACTGCTCGGTGGGATCCCAACCGACGTCGGCGAACAGTAGCGCCCCCTGCTCCTTCACCGCGCCGACCCACTGCTCTTCCTGAAGGTCGACGTGCACATACGCGGCCCGGGTGCGCGGCGGCGGGCTGAGCAGCTCGTCCGGCCCGACCGGCGAGGGGTGACCGTGCGTGACCATGCTGCGGTCCCGGTCCACGGCCATCGACACGGTCAGCGGCGAGTGCCAGCCGTAGAACCGCCGGCTGCACGACAGGTCGACGTTCTCCTGGTTGGCCAGCACCTCCCAGCAGAAATCCCCGTAGAGGTCCTCGCCGAACGCGGCGGCCAGCGCGGTGCGCAGCTGCAACCGGCTCAGCGCGACGGCCAGGTTGGCGATGCCGCCGGGGCTGGAGCCCAGCCCGGTGGACCACACCTCGGTGCCGGCCGCGGGCTGGTGGGCCAGCCCGGTGAAGATGATGTCCAGGAACACCGTGCCGGACAGCAGCACGTCGAACGCGGGGACCTGCTCATTTGACGCCGTTGCCACCCCTGGCACCTTAGGCGTGCCCGGCACCGCAACCAAGATCAACGACACCCGGGCGGGTGACCCGTGCTCACTTGGCCAGGCAGAACTGGTGCACGTCGAGGTAGCCGGCCCGGAACCCGGCCTCGGAGTAGGCCAGGTAGAACTCCCACATCCGGCGGAACGTCTCGTCGAAGCCGAGCGCGGCGACCTCCTGCCAACGCTCAAGGAACCGCCGCCGCCAGGTCCGCAGGGTCAGCGCGTAGTCCTGGCCGAACGCCCGGTCGTGCACGACGCGCAGCCCGGTGTGCTGGGCGACGGCGTCCTCGATGGCCTCGACCGACGGGATCAGCCCGCCGGGGAACACGTACTTGTGCATCCACGTGTACGCGTTGGCGGTGGCCAGCATCCGGTCGTGCGGCATGGTGATGGCCTGCAACCCGATCCGCCCGCCCGGCCGCACCAGCCGGTCAAGGGTGGCGAAGTAGGTCGGCCAGTAGCCCTTGCCGACGGCCTCGATCATCTCGACGCTGACGACCGCGTCGTAGTGGCCGTGCTCCTCGCGGTAGTCGCGCAGCAGCACCCGCACGCGATCGGCCACGCCGGCGGCCTGGATCCGCTGCTCGGCCAGCGCTTTCTGCTCGGCCGACAGCGTCAGCGTCGTCACGCGGGCGCCGCGCGACGCGGCCCGGATGGCCAGCGCGCCCCAGCCGGTGCCGATCTCCAGCACGTCGGTGTCCGGCCCGACGCCGGCGAGGTCCAGCACGCCGTCGATCTTGCGCAGCTGGGCGTCGACCAGGTCCTGCTCAGGGTCGGCGAACCAGCCCGACGAGTACGTCATGGTCTCGTCGAGGAAGATCTCGAACAGGTCGTTGGACAGGTCGTAGTGCCGGTGGATGTTCTCCCGCGCGCCGGCCAGGTCGTTGTCCTCGACCGACGGCTGGGTGCGCTCGGCGATCCGCCGCAGCGCCTGGAGCGGCCGCGGCACGAGGGTGGCCATCCGCGCGGCGAACGGGGTGAGCACGTCGGCCACGTCGGGGCTGGACCAGTCGCCGACCATGTACGCCTCGCCGAAGCCGATCTTGGCGTCGGCCCCGAGCCGGTGGAAGAAGTGCGCCGGCCGGTGCAGCCGCAGCACCGGCGCGTCCGGACCGCCGGCCCCGAGCACCCGCCCGTCGGGGAACTCGACGCGGACCGGGATCGTGCGCACGGCGTGCCGGAACAGCCGCTCGGCCACCGCGGCTCGCAGCGGCGTCCGCGGCACGGCGGCCAACCCGGGCCAGATTCCCTTGCTGGGCAACGGAATCGTCCTGGTCTTGGTCATGACGTGCTCTCCTCGTGCGGGGTGCGGGCAACGATGGGGATCCGCCGCAGCCACAGCGCGATGCCGTGCCGACGGATCAGCGCGGACACCCGGTGCGTGGTCAGCGGCCGGGTCACCAGCAGCTTGACCAGTGCGAACGGAGTCGCCGGGCGGCGATGGCCACGCAGTGTCGCGGTGAGTGGGGTCGTGCCGTGCTGCCGCAGCGCGATGGTGACCGACAGCGTCGGCCCGGGCTCGCCGAACCGCATCAGGTACTCGCCGCCGAGTGCCAAGAACGGCGAGACGTAGAACTCCTTGTCGACGCGAGCCCGCCCGGCGTCGTCGGGGAACAGCAGGTAGCGATGCCGTTCGCCATAGGTGTTGTGCACCTCGGCGACCACGCAGACCAGGGTCTCCTGCTGGTAGCACCAGTACACGGTCAGCGGGTTGAACACGTGCCCGAGCGACCGCGCGTTGGCCAGCATCAGCACCTTGTCGCACCAGATGTCATGGGCGGCAAGGAAAGCGTCCAGGTTCTGCCGGATCGACCGTGCGGGGTCCCCGACGTGATCACGGGATTCGAAGCGGGCGAACGGCCGCAGCCACCACGGCAGCACCGGCAGCTCGTCCAGGTCCACCAACCACAGGAACACCCGGTGCTTGAACGCGTAGTCGATGCGTTCACGCCGGGCGTGGGCGACCTCCACGTCGTACAGGGCGGCGGCTACCACGTGACGCCCAACGACTCGGCGGCGCGCACGCCCGAGGCGCAACCGTCCTCATGGAACCCCCAGCCGTGATAGGCCCCGGCATAGGCCACGGTTCCGTCGTTCAACGAGGGCAAACGCCGCTGTGCAGCCAGGGCCGACGGCGTGTAGATCGGGTGCTCGTACGTCATCCTCGCGATCACGGCATCGGGCGCGACCCGGTCCGTCGCATTGAGTGTCACGACGTACTCAACAGGGGTGTTCAACCGCATCAACCGGTTCATGTCGTAGCTGACGAGCACCGGCCCGCCACCGTCGTGGCAGCTGGTCTTGAGGTAGTTCCACGACGCCCGGGCCCGCGGGCTGACCGGCAGCACGGACGGGTCGCTGTGCAGCCACGTTTCATTGCGGGAGTACTCGAACGCACCGAGCACCTCGCGCTCCGGGACGGTCGGCGCGGCGAGTAAGCGGAGCGCCTGATCCGGGTGGGTGGCCACCACGATCTTGTCGAACTCGTGGACCTCGTCGGCATCGTCGCGCACCGCCACCCCGCCGGCCGTACGGGAGATACACCGGATGGGCGTGGAGATCTCCACCGCCGACAGACCTTTCGCCGCCCGCTCCACGTATCGGCGCGACCCGCCGACCACCGTCTTCCACTGCGGCGACCCGCCGACGGACAACATCCCGTGGTTGGCCAGGAAGGTGAACAGGTACGGCGCCGGGTAGCTCAGCGACAGCGCCTCCCCCGCCGACCACACCGCCGACACCATCGGCACCATGAAGTGCTGCATGAAGTACGTCGAATAGCCGCCGACCGCGAGGAACGCCCCCAGCGTCACGTCGCCGGCCCGCTCGTCGGCCATCACCCGCCGCGCGTGCCGGTGGAACCGCTTGACCTCGGCCAACATCCGCAGGTACCGGCCGCGGACGGCGTTGGCCCGCTGGGCGAACAGCCCCGGCAGACGCCGCGCCCCCGCGTACTCCAGGCCGCAGCCGTCACAGCGCACGCTCATGGACATCTCCGAGTCCTGCGTGGCCACGCCCAGCTCGTGGAACAGCCGCAGCAGGTTCGGGTAGGTCTGCTCGTTGTGCACGATGAAGCCGCTGTCCACGGCGACGTAGCCGCCGTCCTGGGTGGCCAGGTCGTGCGTGTGCGCGTGCCCGCCCAGCCGTGCGTCGGCCTCGAACAGCGACACGTCGTAGCGGCGTTGCAGCAGGTAGGCGGCGGTCAGCCCGGCCACTCCCGCACCGATCACCGCGATCTTGCCCCGGCTCATCCGGCGGCCCCTTCCAGGCTCAGCGGCACCCGCAGGCCCCGCGGCGACGGCTCACGCACAGCGTTCGCGATCCACCCGGGCATCGGTTCGTAATCCAGGCGACCAAGGACAAAACTTCGGACCAACCTCGTCCACTCGGGGGCCCGCCGCAGCATCGCGTGCCCGTCGCCGTGCACCTCGAACCGGCACACGTCGTCGGTGACGGCCTTGGCCCGCACCGCGTAGTCGTAGGACAGGCGCGGGTCGGTCCAGCGCTCGCGGTCACCGTGCGCCATCAGCAGCGACTTGCCGGCCAGCTGCGCCACCGGCTCGCCCGGCTCGGTCCACGGGGCCAGCGCGCACACGCCCAGCACGTCGGGATCGTCGGCGGCGTGCAGCGCGGCGCGGCCGCCCATGGAGTGGCCGACCAGCACCACCGGCAGCTCCCCGTGCTTGTCCCGCAGCCGGTCCAGCGCCCAGCGGGTGTCCGTCACCGGGTCGAGGTCCGGGGCGTTCCAGCCGCGGTACCGGTAGCTGAGCTGGGCGACGAGCAGGCCGTGCCGGCGGCCGTAGCGGGCCAGGTCGCGGGCGAACGGCACCATCCGCAGGTAGGTGAGGTTCGCCCTGGTCGCGGGCTCGTGGCTGCGGGCGCGGCCGCCGTGCAGCAGCAGGGCGACGCCGGTGGGCCGCTGCCCGCGTTCCCGCAGGCCTGGTGTGGACATGTCACTCCATTCGCACGCGACGATCATCCGGTTCGGTGTGACCTTCCGTACACCCGGCCGGCCGAATGTCCTGGCAGTGTTGAGAAGATGACCAGGGGGTGAATGACGGGCCAACGGCCGGTGCGGCATCCTTGATCAACAACGTGAGGAGCGGGCGTGAACTACGAGATCTTCAGCATGGTCAACGGACTTGCCGGCGTCTTCGGCCCGCTGGACCTGCTGATGGTCTTCGCCGCCAAGTACCTGATCTTCCTGCTGTTCGCCGGCGGCGCCGCGGTGACGTTCCTGCGGGCCAGGCAGGACGGCTGGTGGCCGGCCGGCGCGTGGCGGATCGGCCAGGTCGCCGTCACGTTGGGCATCGCCCTGGCGTTGTCGGTGACCGTTCGGATGTTCCACCTGTCGCTGCGGCCGTTCCAGACCCACCAGGTGCACATGTTGATCACCCATGACCCCGGGGTGTCGCTGCCCAGCGACCATGCCACGGCATCCTTCGCGCTGGCCATCGCCGTCTGGTTCTTCGTGTCGGCCAAGTGGGGGCCGTACTTCATGGGCGTGGCCGCGCTGGTCGCGATCTCCCGGGTGTTCGTCGGCGTGCACTACCCGGCCGACATCACCGCCGGGGCACTGCTGTCCACCCTCGCCGGCCTGGCCGTCTGGGGCGCGACCCTCCTCTGGCAGGACAAGTTCATCGCCCACTTCACGCCGGTGTCCAGCACCACTGAACGCGAGCTGGAGCGCGTCGCGTGACGTGCGCCACAGCCTGACCCATTCGGCGTCCGACGTGATCGGCTGGCGGTAGTACTGCGCGCATGGCTGAACAGAGCAGCTTCATGCGTATCGCAGTGCCGGTCTCCGCGATCGTCGTCGCCGTCTGCGCCGCGGTGGTGACGATCAAGGCGCTCACCGGTGGCATCCAGATCCAACAGCAGCGGGTGTTGGATCCGACGGCCGTGGCGCAGCAGGTGGCCGACCAGGCGACCCTCGGCGGCCAGGGCACAAACCTCAGGGCGGCGTGCCCCGTCTCCATCCCGGTCGTGTCGGGCGCCAAGTTCCGGTGCGCAATCCTGAAGGACGGCTCCCACAGCGGGGACGTCACCGTCACCATCCTCGACGACCAGGGCGAGCTGAGCGTCAGTTCGGCGTGAGACGCCGTTGTTCAGATCATGGTTGTCCAGCGCCTGACCATCGGCGCTGAACAACCCCGGTGCCGTAGACCGGAACCCGCCACCATCGCGGTGGTCAACGGAAACCGAGAAGGCTGGGATGCGCAAACTCATCGCCGCTGCTTCTGTTCTCACGGCTCTGGTCGCACCTGTCGCACTGACCGGGACGGCCTCGGCCAGCCCTGCGGCCAGCTGCACCTACTACACGGTGGAGAACGACTGGTACTGCAACAACAAGCCGGGCATCGCGGTCACCTACGCCTACAAGATCGTCGGCTACCTGGACACCGGTCGCAACGCCTTCGACTGTCGTTACGACAGCGGCGACTACCACGGCGGCCCGCACCCGTACCGCTGGATCTACACCCAGGCCGACCACACCGGCAAGTACGGGTTCGTCTCCGACAACGACATCTACGACAACACCGACCCCCTGCGTAGCTGCTGACCGGCGCGACTCAAGGTGCTCACCCGGCGAGGGCTCTCGCCGGGTGAGCTACCGGGGTGGCCCGTCCAGCCGGCCGCGGCAGCGGCGCTAGAGTCGACCGTGTGATCGAGAAAATGCGCATCGCCACGCCGGCCGGCACCTTCGACGCGCTGGCCAGCGGCGACGAGGACGGGCGGGAAGTGCTGCTGCTGCACGGATTTCCGCAGTCCTCGCTGGAATGGGAGCAGCAGCTGCGGGTGCTCGGGGGCGGCGGCTGCCGCGCGGTCGCCCCGGACCAGCGCGGCTACTCCCCCGGCGTGCGCCCCGAACACGTCAGCGACTACCGGCTGGAGGAGCTGGTCGGCGACGTCGCGGCGATCGCTAACGAGCTGGGGTGGCAGCGGTTCGACCTGGTCGGCCACGACTGGGGCGCGATCGTGGCCTGGGCGGCCGCGGCGGCGATGCCGGAGCGCGTGCGGACCCTGACCGCGGTGTCGGTGCCGCACCCGGCGGCCTTCGATCACGCCCGCGCCACGGACGAGGACCAGCACGAGCGGTCGCGGTACATCAGCACGTTCCGGGCGGCCGGCTCGGCGGAGAAGACGCTGCTGGCCGACGAGGCCGACAAGCTGCGCCGCATCTACGACTGGAAGGTGCCCGAGGACCACATCGAGCACTACCTGGACCGCTTCCAGCAGCCGGGGGCGCTGACCGCGGCACTGAACTGGTACCGGGCGATGGATCTGGGCGGCACGGTCGGGCCGGTCGAGGTGCCGACGCTGATGGTGTGGAGCACCGAGGACAACGCGATCGGCTCGGCCGGCGTGCTGGCCACCGAGAAGCACGTCACCGGGCCCTACCGGCTGGAGATCGTGGAGGACGTCTCGCACTGGATCCCGGAGGAGGCGGCCGAGGAGCTGTGCCGGCTGCTCATCGAGCATCTGCTGGCACACCGGAGCTGAGCACGCGCTCGTAGCAGAGCGAAGTCTCGCTGCCGACGTAGTCGCCGTAGGCCGGGATCGCGACGTAGCCCTCGCGCTCGTAGAAGCGGACGGCGTCGGGTTGGCCGGTGCCGGTCTCGAGCTTGAGGGTTGTCCAGCCACGGTGAACAGCGGCGTTTTCCAGTGCGCGGAGGATGGCCGTCGCTACGCCGGTGCCGCGAGCCTGCGGCTCCACGAACATGCGCTTGACCTCGGCCGACGTGTCGTCGAGTTGGCGTAGGGCGCCGCAGCCGAGCGGTGTGCCGGCGTCGTCGAAGGCGATCAGGAAGACCGCCACGTCGTCGGCGCTGGGGTGTACGCCGGGCTCGGTGTCCTCGCCGCCGTAGCGGGTCAGCACCTCCTCGCGCTGCTTTTCCCGCAGGTAGACGCCATGCGGGTCGGTCCAGGGGCGCTGCTCGATGGTCGTCACGGAACAGATGTTACGGTAACGTCTGTTACGGACGGAAGGGTGCGCATGTCACGAGCGGCGAATCCGCGGGCGGCCGAGCAGCTGTCGCAGGCGGTGTGGGACGTGCTGGCCCGGCAGGGTTTGGAGCACCTCACCATCCGGGCCGTCGCGGCGGCCGCCGGCTGCACCACCGGCCTCGTGATGCATCGCTTCCCCAACCGGCGGGCGCTGCTCCGGCACGCTCGTGAACTGCTGCACTCGCGCACCCTGGCCCGCGTGGAGGCGTTGGAGGCGGCCGCGTCCACGCCTCGGGAGGCGCTGCGGGCGGTGCTGGCCCAAGGGTTGGCCACGACCGAGGCCGGCACGGTGGAAAGCGTGGTGTGGATCGGGTTTCTCGCCGCCACGGTCGGCGACGACGAGCTGCTCGAGCTGCATCGGGTGAACACGAGGGCCTGGCGGCAACGAATCCTGCGACTCGTTGCCGCCGCTTCCCCCACGTGGTCGGACTCTGAGGTGTCGACCGCCGCGTTGGCGTTGATGGGTATGGCCGAAGGCGCCGCGGCGCTGGCCTCGGCCGACCCCGACACGTACAGCGCCGCGCTCCAGGAGGCGGCGCTGGACCGGACACTGCACGCGTTGGGACTGGATTAGGGCACTGCCGGTGGCCGTTCGGGGGACCACCGGCAGGCCGTCTCCGGGGGCGTTATGCCGGCAGGGACCAGATCTGGTTGAGCTGGTTGTTGCCGCAGGCGTACAGGCCCAGCGCCGTCCCGTTGTCGCTGCCGCCACCCGTGACGTCAAGGCAGAGGTTCTGGTTGACCAGGTTGCCGTTCAGCTTGTACGACCACTGCTGGCCGGCGCTACCGTCGCATGTGGACAGTACTGCCTTGTTGCCGCTGTTGGCCAGGCACTTGCCGAGCGACTGCACGGTGCCGTTGGACAGCTGCCAGCGCTGATTGGCGTTTCCGGTGCACGGCCACAGGATCACCGGGTTGCCGTTCGCGGTCCCGCTGTTGCTGTCGTCCATACACTTGCCGCTGGTGCCGGAGATCTGGCCGATCGGCTTCACGGTTCCGCAGTCCTTGCCCGGGGTGACACGGAAGATGGCGGTGCCGTGGGCCGGAATTGTTGCGCTGACGGCGTTCGAGGACTTGCCGGTCCACAGATCCTTGGCCGTGAAGGAACAGCTGGGCAGGCCGGCTGTGGTGCTCGTCGTGACACTTGCGGCGCTACGGTTGAGAATGGCCACCGCGCGGTCGCCGTTGGCCAGCGGCCGGTACAGGATGTCGGTGGTGCCGTTCTGGGCGTACACGGTACCCTGCCGGCCGAGCCGATCCTGGTCGACGGCGATGATGTCCTTGTTGCCCAAGGTCTTCACGGCATCGGCCGACAGCTTGGTCACATCCGAGCTCATGATCATCGGCGCGGCCATCATCGCCCACAGCGCGACCTGGCTGCGGGACTCGTCGGCGGTCAGGCCGCGGTCGCCGGCGATCAGGAAGTCCGGGTCGTTCCAGTTGCCGGGGGCGGCGTAGCGGCCGAGCGGGTTGTTGTAGCCGTAGTTGCCGAGCACGCTGCCCCAACGGCTGGCGTCCGGCTTCTTCGCGTCGTACGTGGCGACGTCCCAGCCCTCACGCCAGAGCTGGCCGTACTGCTTGACCCAGCCCAGAATCGTGTACCAGTCGGGTGTTCCCTGGAAGTACGCCGGGGCCGACTCGGAGAACACGATGGCGCGGCCGGTCTTGGCCAGCGCCGCCGACTGCGCGGCGTACGCGCCGCGGTAGGTCTGCTCCTCGGTCTGGCCGGCCACGCTGGGCAGGTTGCAGCCGTCCAGCTTGAGGTAGTCCACGCCCCAGCTCGCGAACAGGTCCGCGTCCTGCTGGAAGTGGTCCCAGCTACCGGGATAGCCGCCGCAGGTCAGCGTGCCGGCGTCCTCGTAGATGCCGAACCGGAGGCCCTTGTCGTGCAGGTACCTGCCGACGTAGGCCATGCCGTCGGGGAATCTCGCCGGGTCGGCGACGAGGTTTCCTTGCCGTCACGGGATTTCGACATCCAGCAGTCGTCGATGGTGACGGTGTTGTAGCCCTTGGCCGCCAGTCCGGTCGAGACCAGGGCGTCGGCGTTGGCCAGGATGGTCTGCTCGGTGAAGTCGCACTGGTAGTGCGCCCAGTCGTTCCAGCCCATCGGCGGCGTGTCGGCCAGGGTCGCCGGGGTGGCCGGGGCGGCTGCGGCGGCGGTCACGGGAGTCAGCAGGGAAGCGGCCGTGACCGCGGCGAGCAGGAGTGTTGATCGCACGGCGGATGCGCCTTTCAAGCCCGAGGGTGATTAATACAGCGTGCGAGCGAAGCTGATCGGTTGCGGTGTGGTCTGGTGCAGGTCGAACACGAGGATCTCGTTGCGCCCCGGCCGCAGCCAGGACACCGGGCAGAACAGTCGGTGCTGCGGGCCGATCTCCCAGTAGCGGCCCAGGTTGTGGCCGTTCACCCAGACCACGCCCTTGGTCCAGCGGGACAGGTCCAGGTAGGTGTCGCCGGTCTTGTCCAGTCGCAGCGTGGCCCGGAAGAACAGACCGGGACGATCGGGGTCTTCGACCGTCGGCTTGAGAGTGCCGACGTCGTCCATGGGCAGCGGGAAGATCTGCCAGTTCTTGAGCGGCTTTCCTTGCAGCGAAGCAGATTCCAGGATGCCCTTGCGGTCGACGATGGCCTGGCCGTAGTTGGTCCGACCCATGCCTTCGACCAGGACGTCCAGCGTGCTGCCGGACGTGGTCAGGGTCAGCGGCGCGTTGTCGTTGGTGACGTTGAGCTTCGTCGACTCGGCGTCCGGGATCAGCGTGCGGGACAGGCCGCCCTGGTAGTGCCCGTCGACGAAAACGGTGGCGTAGTCGTGCACCCAGCGGATGTCGAGGGCGCCCTTGCCGGCGATGGTCGTTCGGTACAGGGCGAAACCGTAGCTCTGGCCCAGCATCTCGAACGGCACCGGGTCGGTTGACGTTGTGGCGTCAGGGAGATTGTCCCACAGCGAGGCGTGGACGGTCGGCGTGACCGGCGCGGGCACGATTGTCGGCTTCGGGGCGGGAATCGCCGGCAGGGTCACGCCGTAGCTGCCGATCAGACTGCGGTAACGGTGGAATTCCGGCGTGGCCACACCCTGTTCGGTGATCGGCGCGGCGTAGTCGTAGCTGGTGACGTCGGGCTGATACGCGCCGGAGAGGTCGTTGGCGTTGGCCCCGGCGTAGAAGCCGAAGCTGGTGCCGCCGTGCAGCATGTACAGGTTGAACGACAGCCCGCCGGCCATGAAGGCATTGAGGTCGCCGGAGATGTCGCTCGGTCCGGCGAAGTTCTTGTCGCCCCAGTGGGTCAGCCAGCCCGGGTAGACCTCGCCGGCCATCGCCGGCACGGTCGGGTACGCCTGGCGCGCGGCGGCGATCGACGGCGCGTCGCCGCCGCTGAGCGCGATCGCCCCGCCGGTGACGTTGCTGTGGTTGTGTTCCAGCTGGCCGAGGCCGTCCTCGGTGTAGAACGGGCCGTCGATGCCGGCGGCCAGCCACAGCTGGCGCAGTTGGTCGAGGTAGGTGGGGTCGCTGCCGTAGGAGCCGTACTCGTTCTCGATCTGCACCATCAGGATCGGGCCGCCGTTGCCGATCATCAGTGGCCGGATCCGGGACGCGAGCTGGCCGATGTAGCGGCGGACGGCCGCCATGTAGCGCTCGTCGTCGTGCAAGCGGAGGCGGATGTCCTTGGTGGCCAACAGGTACGACGGGATGCCGCCGAGATCCCACTCGCCGCAGACGTACGGTCCGGGGCGCAGCAGCACCCACATGCCCTCGGTCTGGCAGAGCCGGACGAACGCCTCGACGTCGCGACGCTCGCCGCGGAAGTCGAACACGCCGGGGCTCGGCTCCACGTAGTTCCACATCACGTAGATCGAGATCGTGTTCAGGCCCATCGCCTTGGCCAGCTGGATGCGGTGCCGCCAGTGCTCGACCGGGATGCGCGCCGGGTGCATCTCGCCGCTGCGGATCTGGAAGCGCTGGCAGTCGAGCAGGAAGCCACTGCCGTCCGGGGCGAAGGCGAAACGGTGCCCGCAGCGGCCGTCGCCCGATCGTGCCGGCTGCCCTGGGGCGACCGCCGCGAGCGGGGCCAGTCCGCTCATGGCCAGGAACCACCGCCGGCCCATCTCCATGGCTGCGCCTTCCCGCCGACCTCATCGTCGGGAACGGACACTACGACTGCACACCACTGCTCGTCCATGCGCCGAAGGTAGGTAATTCGAGCAGTTTCGCGCACTCTCAGCGCACGCGGGTCGCGCCGACGATCACCCCGTCCACCCGGGCCAGCCAGCTGCCGCAGAGGCAGCGCAGGTACTCCACGCCGTGTCGCCCCGGACGCCGGGCCTCGCGCGGCAGCTCCGCCACCGGCCATGAGCAGCGCGGACAGGTCTCGTCGGTCATGGCCCCAGCGTGCTGTAATGCTTCAGTGCACTTCAACCCTTACGGCGGTCCCGGCGCCCAGTTGGCCGCCGCCCTGGCCAACCTGGCGTCGGCCGACCCCGTGCTGGCCACGTTGCATGATCACGGCATGGCCGTCACCGCGGTGAGCCCCGCCGAGGCGTTGGCCATCCACGACTGGCGGCCCCGCCTGCGCGAGGTGTTCGCCACGTCCGATGTGGACGCCCGGGTCGCTCTGCTCAACCAGCTGCTGGCCGATTCCGCCAGCGCCCCTTACATTTCCCGCCACGACGGCAAGCCGCCGCACCTGCACTACCATGTGCCCGGCGGGTCCATTGTGGACCGTGTTAGGGCCTACACCGCCGGCGGGCTCGCCCACCTCCTGTGCGAGGACCCCGGCCGCGCCGCCGTATGCGACCGCCCCGGCTGCGACACCGTCTTCGTCGACACCTCCCGCAACGGCCGCCGCCGGTTCTGCGCCACCCGCTGCGCCACCCGGGTCTACGTCGCCGACCACCGCCGGCGCCGGACGGCATGAGACCCTTCCGACCATGGGTCACGTCTTCGCTCGGCTGACCGGTTTCGGCATGACGCTGATCCCGATCTGGCCGTACACGTTCGATCGCGTTGAACACCGGCCGGGCAGCGTCAAGGTGACCCGCTGGGCGGGCGACACCGCGCACACCGCCGTCGTCACCGGGCCCGCGGACGTCGAGCTGACCGGTGCCGAGTCGCCCGGCGAGGTCGTCGAGGTGCTGACCGGTCCGGCCGGGTCCGTCTGGCGGATCGAGACATCGCCCTTCACGATCGACTGGCCGGAGGGCTTCTCGATCGACTCGCCGCCGGCCGACGACAACTCCTCGCCGTTCCTGCTCTTCGGCCCGGCCGGCTCCGCGATCTACCTCCAGGGACCGTACCGCCGTGACCGGATTCCGCCGCTGACCCAGCTGGCCGGTCCGGGCCAAACCCTGGTGGACCAGCAATCCGCGGCCGCGTTCGATGCCGTTGAACTCGAGTATGAACAAGGGGGCAACACCTGGCGGCAGACCCACCACCTGGTCGACCTCGGCGACGAGCGGCTCGTCATCACCGCTCAGACGCCGGCAACCCACGGCATCCAGGTGCGGGCCGCCGCCGAGCTCATGGCCCGATCGGTCACGGCTACTCGCTCGGCGTCCTGATCGTCAGGTTGAAGTCGGCCCCGACGATCAGCGGCGGGTTGAGGTTCCAGCAGTTCTTGTCGGCCAGCTCCTGCAACGCCTGCACCCGGTCGACGGCCGCGGTCCACACCTTCTGCCGGCCGGCGGTGCAGGGGTTGCGCATGTGCTTGAGCCGAATCTTGTTGAAGGCGGCCAGGAACTTCTGCTCGGGAATGCCCGACGCCGGGGTGCCCTCGGCCTCGATGATGGACTCGGTGATCAGCTTGGGCAGGCCGTCGCAGTCGCTGCTGCTGGGACCCATCATCAACGCGGTGTCGAACAGGTCCTCGGCGCCGAGGCTGCTGCGGATGTTGAGCTGGTTGGCGATGGCCAGCGCCGGCGTGAGGAACAACTCGTGGCCGACCCGCAGCTGCGCGTCGTCGAACCGGCGGTCGGTGGCGGTGGCCCGCCAGTCGTTGACGAAGGCGTCGCCGAGCTGGGAGGTGTCGTCGCTGTGCGTCTCGCCGAGCCGCTGCAACACCGGCAGGTAGCGACGTAACGCGTTGTCGGGCACGGCATCCGTGTACTGGCTGACCACGGTGAACAGATCGCCCCTGGCCGTGCAGAAACTGGCCCAGCCGGCCTTGAAGCCGCAGCCGTCGTGGTCGTTGACGATGTTGGCGTACTGCGGGGTGGTCTTGCCCTGCTCGAACACGGCCGTGAGGTCGTCGAGCATGATCGTGACCTGGGACGGCAGCGTCGGCGTGGCCGGTGGCTTGCCGGCCGGCGCGGTGGGCGTCGGTTTTGTGCTGCCGGTCGAGGAAGTCCCGCTGGTGGGCGAGGTCGAGCCGGCCGGCGGCGGGGATCCGGCCGGCGGCAACGTGACCACCGACGGTCCGGTGGGCACGACCACCGGCGGCGCGGCGTCCGGGTTGGAGGCGGGCATCAGCGTCACCACGGCGATGCCCACGCTGGTCAGCAGCGCCAGCACCACCGGCACGATGGTGCGCAGCGGCACGCCGGCGACCTGGACGTCCCAGAACCCCTTCGACCGGGGCTCACCGTCCCTGGACTCCACTGGCGTTCGTCCCGTCCTCGCGCTCGATCGGATTGCGCACACTAATGGATTTACGCAGGTAGGAGCCACGCGGTTCAACCGATCGGCCCCGGGGTCGACGCGTTCGGCCCAGCCGATCACCGCAGCCGTCGACACCTCCGATGACTTCGCGAATGTAATCGTATTCTGCGTAGACATAACGGCTATAGATCGGATGTTCAGCCTTGACGTCGTGGGCGTGACCGGAGTAGTCGTTCAGAGACAGCAACGAGCCTCCCGCCGCGGGCTCCATCGAGAGGAGCACGATGCCCAGCCCGCGCACGCGGGGCGGCTGGATCCGCCGGATCGGGATCGTCCTGGTCGCCAGCCTCGTCCCGATCCTGCCGGTCACGGCCACCGCCGCCCCGTCGACCAGCACCGACTGGTCCAAGGCCGTCGTCGACTCGACCATGAAGCGCTTCACGCCGGCCACGCTCGGCAGCTGGGGCTACCAGACCGGGTTGTACCTCTACGGTCAGTATCTGGTCTACAAGCGGACTCATGACAAGACCTACCTGGACTACATCAAGGCCTGGGTGGACCGCTTCGTCGACGCCGACGGCAAGGTCAGCAACAGCTTCAACAGCCTGGACTCCATGCAGTCCGGCAACCTGCTGGTGCTGCTGTACCAGGAGACCAAGGATCCCCGGTACCAGAAGGCCGCCGCGCAGATCCGCACCCGGCTGAACACCTACCCGCGCACCGAGGACGGCGGCTTCTGGCACGCCACCAGCCGCCAGCACCAGCTGTGGCTGGACGGCACGTACATGGTGCTGCCGTTCCTGGAGCGCTACGGCGCGGCATTCAACGACGCCAAGTACGCCAACGCCGAAGCGGCCAAGCAGCTCGTCACCTACGGCAGCCACCTGTCCGACCCGTCCGGCTTCTTCTGGCACGCCTACGACGAGTCCGGCACGCAGAGCTGGGCCGATCCGACCACGCACCACTCCCCCGAGTTCTGGTGCCGCTCGATCGGTTGGTACGCCATGGCTTCGGTCGACGTGCTCGACTACACCCCGCGCTCCGACCCGAACCGGGCGAAGATCGTCAAGAACGTGCAGAACCTGGCCAAGGCTGTGCGCAAGTACCAGGATCCGGCCACCGGGCGCTGGTTCCAGGTGCCCGAGAAGCCCACGCTGTCCGGGAACTGGACCGAGACGTCCTGCTCAGCCATGTTCACGTACATGCTGTCCAAGGGCGTCGAGAAGGGCTACCTCGACCACAGCTACCTGGCCGTGGCGCAGAAGGGGTACAAGGGCGTGCTGGCCCAGGTGTCGATCGGGAGTGACGGTCTGACCAACATCGCCGACATCTGCATCGGCACCAACGTGGGCGACACCGCGTTCTACCTTGCCCGGCCTCGGGCAACGAATGATCCGCACGGCCTCGGGGCGTTCCTGATCATGAATGAGCAGATGACTCACTGGAGTTGATCTTCGGCCGGCCTGCGGCTCTGCCGCGGGCCGGCTTCGGTCGGGGTGATGCACAGCGAGCCCAGCAGGGCGATGCGCTCCGCGCTGGGGCTGCCGGCTTCCGCTTGGTACACAACCAATTGCTGACCGGCGCTGCCGTTGACCGAGAAGGACTGGTACGTCACGTCGATGTCGCCGACATCGGGGTGCCGCAAGCGTTTGGCCTCCTGGGTCTTGCCGCGCACGTCATGACGGGCCCAGAGCCGGCTGAATTCCTGGCTCCGCACCACAAGTTCGCCGATGAAGGCCGGGTCGTCCTCGAGATCACTCGCGGCCCGCAGCGCGGCGACGCTGGACCGCGCGATGCTGTCCCAGTCCCGGTAGAACTCGCGGGCGGCCGGGTCGAGGAACGCGAAGCGGACCAGGTTTCGCTCCGCGCCAAGCACGTTGAACAGTGCTGTACCGAGGACGTTGACAGCCAGGATGTCCAGGCGCGGGCCGAGGACCATGGCCGGTCGGTCGGTCCAGGACTCCAGCAGCAGGGCAAGCTGTGGCGACACCTTCTCGGTACGACGGCGTGCGCCCCGCGGACGGGCGAGACGCTGAAGGTAAGCCGAGGCTTCCTCGTCAAGCCGGAAAACGCGGGCCAGCGCGGTGAGAACCTGATCGGACGGATTGCGCTCCCGTCCCTGTTCCAGCCGCGCGTAGTAGTCGGTGCTCAGTCCGCACAACGCCGCGACTTCCTCACGGCGCAGCCCCGGACTGCGACGGCGGCCCCCGCCCGCGATCCCCACGTCGTCGGGGCGCGTCGCCTCGCGCCGGGCACGCAGGTACTCGCCCAGTCGATTCATGCTGTTCACCGTAACTGCACGGCGTTGGCGGTGGGTGGGTGTGGCACACCCACCCACCGAGATCAGCGCTCCAGCCGGGCGACCAGCAGGTTCGGGTCGGCCTTGCTGAAGTACGCCGCGTCGGCCACGTACACCAGATTTCCGTGACGGGCCAACGATGTCGGGTTCTGCAGACCGTCGGCGGCGGTGAGTGCCGTGGTGTGGCTGCCGTCGCCGTGGACCAGAACCACGGTGTTGTCCGGATTTGTCGTCACGAGCGCGTCATCACCGGTGCCGGTGAAGTCGAAATCGTCCGCATGGCCGACACCGGACGCCACGATCACCGGATTCCCGGCCGCCGCGCAGGCGGCGAACGGTATGCGCACCACCGTCTCGGCGGCGAAATTGGTCACCCAGATCGCACCGTTGTGCAGTTTGGCCCCGTTGACACCGAACTGGCCGGCCGGCGCGGCCAGGGCGGGATCGGTGATCCACGCCGTCGGATTGCCACCGCTGATCGGCGACTTCCACACCGTTGCCCGCGCCGAGTCCGTCGTGTAGAGGTAGCCGTCGGCCAGCACCAGCCCGTTCGGCACGCCATCGGCCGGCATCGCCGTGATCCGCTGGGGTTCGCCGCCCGGCCGGATCCGCCAGATTCCCGTGAGGTTGGCGTCGCCGGCCGCGTAGGTGACATAAAGCGTCCCGTCCGCCGTACGAGCAATGCCGCCGACGAAGGCCGAGCCGATCAGCGGCACCACGGTGCCGTCCGGCGGCGCCGGCACCGTGGCGACGGTGGTCAGTCGCCCCTGCCGGTCGAGATGCGCCAGCACCCGTGAGAACGAGAAGGTCAGGTCGACCGAGCCGTCCGGCTCGACGAGCAGATTCTCCGGCTGTTGACCGGCCGCGAGGGAGAAGTGCGCGACGATCCGCGGGGCATCGACCGCCGCGGACGCCGTCGCCGGCGAGCCGATCAGCGCGGCGGCCACCGCCGCGACCACGGCCCAGCGACGTTTGGTTGTCGGTAAGGACTTCACGATTCGAAGCTAGGTCGGGCCCGCCGCGGTCACCAGGACGTGCCACTCCCTCCCAGACGTCCCGTCAATTCGGGCAGCCCGTCACCACCGAGGTCCGGCAGGAACGCAGCGCGGCCGGCCAGCACCATGACCAGAGCCAGCAACGGCCCGTGGACCTCCGGTCCGACGCCTTCCCGGAACTCCGCGTCGGTCGCCCGCAGCGCGAGCCCCCGCGCCAGTGTCCTGCTCTTCACCGCGAAGTCTTTGCCCACCAGGAAACGCGCCACCGCCAGCAGACCGTCGGCGTCGTAGCCGTGCCGCAGCCCGAGCGGCCGGCGGATGTCCTCGCCGTGAATGATCACTTCGCTGAGTCCGAACGGGGACGATCGATTGGGCAGGCTAATGGTTCCGACGCCACGGAACCGTTCGAGCGTTTCCTGCGGGGTGGTCCCGCGAAACTCCTCCAGCCGCCGCCGATTGTGCACGTCCGCGTTGAACCTGGCCCCGGCCATGCTGCGGAACCAGGTGAACCGGGTGAACCTCGTCGCCGCCCCGAGATGGGCCACGACCTCCTCGACGTCCCAGTCCGCGCACAGCGTGCCGTCCCGCCACCGGTCCAGCGCACTCAGATCATCAGCCAGCGCGGCGAGTTCACGCCGTTGGATCCGCTCGAAGTCGGGCACACCGCGACGATAACCGTCGTGATCACGGTTGTCCGGTCAAGCCCAGGTGGCGCGTCGCGTGCGGCGAGAACGTCATCGGCTCGCCCCATGCCACGGGCCCAGTTCGCCAGCAGGCCTTCGGTGGCGCAACGTCGGTGACGATCATCGTGGCCGCTTGGCCGTTCTCGCCCCAGGTGTTCCAAAGGGCCCAGCCATCTGGCCGCGGCTCGACGCCCAGCCGGCGGCACATCTGTTCGTAGGTTTCGTCGATGCCCAGCCACTCCTCGCCCGACGCCGCGTCGACGACGCTGCGGGCCACGCGTTCGATCTGCCGGAGGTACTCCGACTCGGTGAGCGGCACGGCGCGGAGTCTGGCACTGGCATCAGCACGGTGCCAGTGCTTTTCAGGCCTCGAGCCAGTCCCGATAGGCGCCGACGTCATCGCCCGTCAACGGGCTGCCGTGAGCGAAGCCGACCGCGGCGACGTCGAGCGGGAGCCGGTGCAGCGACTGGTCCCGCAGGGACGGATCCGCCGCGAGGGCGGGTGGACCGGCCGCGAGGCGGCCCCTGTGGAAGACGGCGTCGCCGGTGAGAAGCGTCCGGGTCGGCTCGTGGAGGAACGCGACGTGGCCGGGCGAGTGGCCAGGCGTGTGGATGACCCGCAGGCCGCCGACCAACTCGTCGTGGACGAGGAGGCCGGCCGGGGCGACCGGCGTCCAGTGCAGAAGTGGCAACGCATCCAGCACATTCCCGAGGAAGCCGCTGCGCCCGTCGACCGGCACCCGGCCGGCGCGGAGCCACGGGGCGTCGGCCGGGTGGATGAAAACCGGGGCGGGGACCAGGCGGAGCAACCCGGCAAGGCCGCGGACGTGGTCAGGGTGCGCGTGGGTGATGAGGATGCGGCGAACGTCCGACAGGGGCCGGCCGATTTCCGCTAGGGCACTGATGATTGTGGGCGGAGCGGCCGCCCAGCCGACGTCGACGAGGGTGACGCCGTCGTCCTCCTCGACAAGGAAAGCGTTGGTATCATGGGCAGTCGCCACCTGCCAGACCCCATCAGCAATGGATTGGATGGTCATGCGGCACCCTCAGCGGAAGCGGGGATGGCGCCGGAGCGGAAGGCGTCCAGTAGCTCGATGGGCAGGTAGCCCTGCTCGGCGAGGCGAGCGAGAACGCCGCCGCTGGAGAGGATCTCCAAGACGAGGGCGGGGAGCGGGTGGGCGGTGCCATCGACGCCGGTCGTCTCGTTGCGGTAGTGGCCGGTGGCGATGTCGACGGTGCCGATGTCGCCGTCACGGAACAGCTGGGTCACGCCGGGAGCGGTGAGCACGGGCAGGCCGGCGTTGACGGCGTTGCGGAAGAACAGGGAGTTGAACTCCTCGGCGATGAGGGCGGCGATGCCGAGGTGACGGAAGAGGGCAGCAGCGGGGCGGGAAGAGCCGATGCCGAAGTTGGTGCCGGCGATGACGATGTCGCCGGGGCGGACGGCGTCTGTCCAACCGGGACGGACGGAGTGGAAGACATGCTTTGCCGCGGAAGGAATGTCCAGCTTCATGGCATGGGCGGGGTACATGGCGTCGGTGTTGAGGGCGTTGCCGAAGAGCCAGACGCGGCCGGAAATGGTGGTGCTCATGCGGTGACCTCGCGAGGATCGGTGATGAAGCCGGTGATGGCGGAGGCGGCGACGGTGGCGGGAGAAGCCATGTAGATCTCGGCCTCCGTGCTGCCCATTCGACCGGCGAAGTTGCGGGTGCTGGAAGTCAGACAGACCTCTCCGGCGCCGAGAACGCCCATGTGGTAACCGAAACAAGCGCCGCAGGTGGAGTTGGTGACGACACCGCCGGCGTCGGCGATGGCCTGGAGATACCCCAGGCGCATGGCGTCGCGGTAGACCTGCTGGGACGCGGGGGTCACGAGCAGGCGGACGCCGGGAGCTACGGTGCGGCCACGCAATACGTCGGCGGCGATGCGGAGGTCCTCGAGCTGGCCGTTGGCGCACGAGCCGATGAACGCCTGGTCGATGCGCTGCTTCTCGAAGCCGAACAGCGGGACTCCGTTGCGGCTGACGGTGCCGGGCCGTGCGACGTAAGGTTCCAAAGTGGACAGATCGATGACGCGAACGTCGGCGTAGGAAGCATCCGGATCGGCGGCGGCGGGCTCGAAGTCCTTGACGCCACGGGCTTCCAGAAAGGCAAGGAGCACGTCGTCGGCGGCAAAGGTGGCGAAGTCGGCGGAGATCTCGGCGGCCTGGGTGGCGATGGTGCGCCGGTCGTTGATCGGGATGCCGGCCAGCCCGATCCCACCGAACTCCAGGTTCTGGTTGGTGGCATCGCCGTATTCCGCGGCCAGGTAGAGGAAGATGTCCTTGCCGCTGACGGTGTCCGGCTTGGCGCCGACGAACTCGTAGCGCACGGTCGGCGCGACCTGGAACCACGTCGAGCCGGTGCACATGATCGAATACACCTCGGCCGGGCCGAGCCCGCGGGCGGCGGTGTTGTACGCGCCGGCGGCGCAGGTGTGCGAATCGGTGCAGGCCAGCACCTCGCCCGGCCGGGCGAGGCCGTTCTCGGCCATCACCTGGTGGCAGATGCCGTGCCGGCCGACGTCGAAGAACTTCTCGATGCCGAAGTCCGCCACGAACTTCCGGGCCCGCGCCCCGCCGTCGGCGTCCTTGACGGACGGCGCCGGCACGGCGTGGTCCATGATCACGGCGATCTTGTCGGCATCGTGGATGCGGTTGGGCGGCAACCACACCGTGGCGAACTGGAGGTCGATCAGCACACACATGTCGACGTCCACCGTCACGATGTCACCCGGCCCGACCCGGGGCAGCCCGGCCTTGCGGGCCAACAGGTTCTCCACCATCGTCATACCCATGATCAGGCTCCTTCCCGGAAACGCTCGCCGATCGCCGACCATTCGGCCAGGCCGACCAGGGTGAAGAACTCGGCCGGCTTGGTCGGCGCCCAGCGCGCCGGGTCGGTTCCGGCCAGTTCGGCCAGCGTGCTGAGCATCGCCCAGGCGGCCGCGCCGAGCGGCAGCGAGGGCTGAATGGCAATGGCGTAGCCGAGTTCGTCCAGACGAGAGCTGGACTCCAGTGGCGTGAGGCCGCCGATGACGAGGTTGATCAGCAACGGCGCCGAGACCTCCTTGGCAATGCGCTCGATCTCGTCGACGCCCTCAGGCGCCTCGACGAAGATGACGTCCGCGCCGGCCGCGGCATAGGCATTGGCCCTCAAGATCGCCTCGTCGAGGCCGAGCGGCCCGCGGGCGTCGGTCCGCGCGATGACCACCAGATTGGGGTCCGTGCGAGCATCCAGTGCCGCGCCGAGCTTCTGCACGAACTCGGCCGCCGGCACGAGCTCCTTGTCCGGAAGGTGCCCGCACTTCTTCGGAAACGCCTGATCCTCCAACTGGATCGCCGCGACACCGGCGGCCTCGTACTCACGGACCGTGCGAACCACGTTGAGCGGGGCCCCATAACCGGTGTCGGCGTCGGCGATGAGCGGCACGTCGCCGAGGGCCCGGGCCAGCACGCGGGCCCGCTCGGTCATCTCGGTCTGGGTCAGCAACCCGATGTCCGGCAGCCCGAAGCCGGCCGCGGCGACGCCGGCCCCGGTCAGGTAGCCGGCCGGGAAACCGATGCGGGACACCAAAGACGCGGAGATGCCGTCGAACACCCCGGGCGCGACGATCAGCCGTCGCTCGGCCAGCCGAGCCCGCAACGCCTCGCGTTGGGCCTGCCCGGTCATGCCGCCTCCTCGAACGCACCCCGCACCGGGGCGGCCAGCAGGTCGACCAACTCGCCGAGATGGTCGAACGAGTCCAGGCGCAGCACGGCGTCGGCGATCGCGTCGGCCCTGGGGGTCAACGGATCGACCAGGGTATGGAACTTGGCCACGATCTCTTCGTTGGTCACCGGGTCGTCCGGAGCGCCGTGCGGCTGCACGACCCGCCGGTGCAACACGCGGCCGTCAACCATGGTCAGCGTCAGCTCGGTGGCGAACCGTTCGTTCAATGGGGCTTTCTCGATTGTTTCATCCAGCTGAACGTCCACACGGGACAGCAGGTCCCAGACGTCGTCGGCGTCCAAGCGGGCATCGGTGAACTGCGGCGGCATCACGGTCCCGTCCAACAGCGCCACCACGGCCGCGTAGCCGAGGTTCATCTGTGCGCCGACCGGGGTCAACGGCCGCGAGGGCGGCCACCAGCCGTGGTGGTAGACGGCGTGGCCGACGCGGATGTCGATCTGCCGAACCATCGCCGCCGTGACCTCGTGCTCGGCCCGCAGCTCCAACGCGGCCTGGATGACGCCGTGCAGACCTCCCTGCGCGGCAAAGGACTTCACCATGATCACGTCGGTGTGCCAGAACTCCCCCAGCCCGGCGATGATCTGACCGGGGTCCGGGTCGTGGCCCTCGCCGAACACCGACAGGTAACCGCCGTAAGGCCGGTCGAACACCCGCTTGATGCCGGTGTAGCCGCCGGCGGCCAGCGCGGCGGCGTAGAAACCGTTGCGGGCGGCGAAACCGTGTTGCATGCGTTTGGACATCGCCTCGTACTGGGCGGCCATCAGACCACCGGCCTGCGTGCCGGCCAGGCCGAGCGCGTCCTCGAGACTGCCGGCGTCGAGCCCGCGGAGCTTGCCCGCCGCCATAGCCGCCGGATGCGGGCCGAACACCGCGCCGCTGTGCCAACCCCGTGACAGCATCTGCGACCCGTGCAACGCCGAACCGACCCGTGGCCCCACCTCGAAACCGGCGACCGCCGCCGTGAGCGCCGCCGCGCCAGTGGCCTCGCGCGAGGTCAGCAGCACCGGCAGCAGCAGCGAACTGCTGTGCAGCGGGGCGAGCGGGTGGAAGTCGTCGAGCTCGAAGCCCTGGACGAATGTGCTGTTGAGCAGCACCGCCGCCGGCGCGCTCGTCGTCTTGCCGGTGCCGATGATCACGGCGTCGCCGCGGCCCTCCACGCCCAGCACGGCGTCCGTGGCCACCCGCGACCACGGCAACTGCGCGCCGACCAGGCCGCAAGCGACACCGTCGAGCAGCAGGTGCTTTGCGCGGGTTCGCACACGCTCCGGAATGGCGTCGAAGGTCAGCCCGGCCACCCACTCGGCCAGGGGAACCGTCACCTCGTTCATGGGGGAAGTGAACGGCGAGTGCGCTACCCCACCCCCAAAACGAAGGAAAAGCTACTCAGCAGCCGTTTCGACGATGGATTCCGACACAGAAGCCGGTGACAATGCCCAAGGATCGACCGGGACCACCCCCATACTGTGACCGCTGTCGTCCAGCAGCCGGCCCCACGACTTCACCGGCCGCAGCACCACCCGCTGGTCCAGGGCCACGACCTGCGGAAACGCGTGAGCGACCCGCTCAAGAATCGCCGCAAGCTCTCGAACCCGGTGCACCTGCACCATGAGCAGCAGGTTGGCCTCGCCGACCAGGGACAGGCAGATCCGCGTCTCGGGCCACCCGCTCAGCTCCGTGCCCGCGGCCCGCAGCTGCCCGGCCGGCACCCGCAGCCACAGCACGAGCTCGGTGCGCCAGCCGCCCTCGCCGCGGGCGAAGTCGGTGCGGAAGCCGAGCAGTCCGGCCCTGTTCAACGCGGTCATACGCCGCCGCACCTGGTTGTCCGAGGTACCGAGCTCGTCGGCCAGATCCCGGTAGGTCGCGCGGCCATCCCGTTGCAGCGCAAGGAACAACGCCCGATCAGTCGGATTGAACGTCTTCGTTCGGTCACCGTTGCGCTCCGGAGCTTCGCCCTCCACCACCGACCGCTCCTGGCCGCTGCTGATCGCGTGCAGACGCCATTGCGTGCCGCTGAACCACTCCACGCCGACGTTGGTACGCACGCGAGCGGCCCCGTGCACCCGCGGCAGGTGATCGAAAACGAGCGTGCTGAGCGTGCTCATGTCGTCGGTGAACACCAGTGCGTGCACGTCGAACGCCCCGTCGGTCAGATACACGCTGCCGACCTGCGGAATCCGCGCCAGCTGCCGGCCGACGCGCTCGGTCTCCCCCGGCTTCGCCTCGACCTGGAACACCGCGCCGACCAGCGCCAGCCGCGGGCCCGGCACCGACGACACCCAGGCCCGGCCCGTCCCGGACAGCCGCTGCCACCGCCGCGCAACGGTCACCGCCGACAGCCCCAGCACCGACGCCAGCCGCTCGAAGCTGGCCCTCGGGTTGGCGTGCATCGCGTCCAGCAGCGCCACATCGACCTCGTCGACCTCGTGGGACGGCATGTCGGCCATCCTCGCACGTCAGCGGCACTAGGCTCGGCAGGATGACCGACGTGGTGGGGCTGGTGCTGGCGGCGGGTGAGGGCCGACGGTACGGCATGCCGAAGGCGCTGGTCCGGCACGACGGCCGGCTGTTCGTGGAGTCGACGGTCGATCGGCTGCGGGCGGCGGGCTGTACGCGGATCGTCGTGGTGGCGGGGGCGGCGGTCGACGAGGTCCGCGAGGCGGACCTCAAAGATGCCGAGGTGGTGGAGAACCCGGACTGGCCGAGCGGCATGGGGTCGTCACTGAGGCGGGGAATCGAGGCGCTGCAAGGAGAAACCGCGGTCGCGGTGATGACGGTGGACCTGCCGGGAGTGACGACCGAGGCGATCCGACGCGTGCTGCACCACGCAACGCCGGACGTGCTCGCGGCGGCGACGTACGCGGGCAAGCGTGGGCATCCGGTGCTGATCGGCCGGCAGCACTGGGCCGGCGTGCACGAGCTGGCCCAGGGTGATCAGGGGGCCAGGGCCTACCTCCGGCGGCATGACGTCGTGGAGATCGCCTGTGAGGATGTGGCGGACGGGCAGGACGTGGACCGGCCGGAGGATCTTCCATGAAGTGGATGACGGGAATTGCGGCGGCGCTGCTGACGGTGGCGATGGCGGTGCCAGCGGCGGCGACACCGGGGCCGAGCTGGCGGCTGCACGCGACCGGTAGTGACGCGCGGCTGCGAGGGCTGAGCGCGGTGAACCCGCTGGTGGCGTGGGCGAGCGGTAGCGCGGGCACGATCCTGCGGACGGTCGACGGCGGCCGGACCTGGGAACAGAAGGCCCCGACCAACACCGCAACGCTGGAGTTCCGGGACATCCAGGCGTTCGACGCGCAGCACGCGGTGGCGCTGTCGATCGGCGAGGGTGACGCCTCCCGCGTCTACCGCACGGACAACGGCGGCCAGTCCTGGCAGCAGACGCAGACCAACACTGACCCGAAGGCGTTCTACGACTGCATGGCCTTCTTCGACCAGCGGCACGGCCTGATCGTCGGCGACCCGGTCGACGGCAAGTTCGAGGTGCTGGCCACCGACGACGGCGGCCGCAGCTGGCAGATCCTGCCCAACAGCGGCATGCCCGAGGCCCAGCCGGGCGAAGCGGGGTTCGCGGCCAGCGGCCAGTGCATCGCCACCAACGGCGCGAACGACGCGTGGATCGGCAGCGGCGGCGGGGCGCAGACGCGGATCTACCACTCGACCGACCGCGGCCGGACCTGGCACGCGACGGCCACTCCGCTGCCCAGCAGCCAATCCTCCGGCGTGTTCGCGGTGGCGTTTCGCGACCGCAACCACGGCGTCGCCGTCGGCGGCGACTACGCCGCGCCGACGACCGGTGCGGCGGCCACGAGCCGGGACGCCGGGCGCAGCTGGCAGGCCAGCACGGTCGCCGGCTACCGATCGGGTGTGGCGTGGCTGTTCGGCACCGCGGTGATCGCGGTCGGCCCGACCGGCAGCGACCTGAGCTGGGACGGCGGCCGGCACTGGCGGACGTTCGACACCGGCAGCTTCGACACGGTCTCCTGCCCCAACATCTGCTGGGCCGCGGGTGAACACGGTCGGGTAGCCACGCTCATGCCTTGACAAGCATATAGCCGGTGACGTACTCCAAGCTGGTGGCCACGACCTTCGAAGTGCTCGCCGAGCCGAGCCGGCGCCGGATCCTCGACCTGCTGCGGGACGAGGAACGCTCCGTCGGCCAGCTCGTCGACCAGCTGACGCTGAGCCAGCCCGCGGTGTCCAAGCACCTGCGCGTGCTGCGCGAGGCCGGCCTGGTGACGGTCCGGGTGGACGCGCAGCGCCGCTGCTACCGGCTGCGGCTGGACCCGCTGCGCGAGCTGGACGACTGGCTCGCGCCGTACCGGCGGCTCTGGGCCGACAGCCTCGACGCGCTGGAGCGCCACCTGGACAACATGGCCGGCGAAGAGCACAGTGGTCTGGACCAATAGACCGGCGAAGGGGTACCGCATGACCGAGGACTACGGCACGTTCCTGCGCGCGGAGCTGGGCCGGATCGAGCAGCACAACGCGGACGCGCTGGACAAGATCGCGGACGTGCTGCTGGCCGCGATCAAGGCGGACGGCACGGTGCTGGCCGCCGGCGCCGGGCACTCGCTGGCCGCCGTGGCCGAGACGTTCTACCGCGCCGGCGGCCTGGCCTGCGTGCGGCCGCTCTACCACCCGTCGCTGCTGCCCATGCACGGCGCGGTGTCCAGCACCAACGCCGAGCGCAAGTCCGGCCTGGCCGCCGAGGTGCTGGCCGGCGTGGAGCTGTCCGAGCGGGACGTGCTGATCATCTTCTCCACCTCGGGCATCAACCCCTATCCGGTGGAGCTGGCCCGGCAGGCCAAGGCGGCCGGCACGCCGGTCGTCGCCTTCACCTCCATCCCGACCAGCTCGGTCGCGCCCAAGCGGGCCGGAAGCACGCTGGCCGAGGAGGCCACGTTCGTGCTCGACAACCTGGTCATTCCGGGCGATTCGGCCTATCCGCCAGCCGCGCCGGTGACCGCGCCGAGTTCGTCGCTGGCCAACGCCTTCCTGTGGAACCTGCTGCTGGTTCGGCTGCTGGACCGGGCAACGGCCAGCGGTTTCGACCTGCCGCTGTGGCGCAGCGCCAACGTCGAGGGCGGCGACGCGGCCAACAAGGCGTTGCTGGCCAGGTACACGCCCCGGATCGACGTCCTGGCGTGACGGAACAGACACCAGGAGTGCGTAGAAATACCGAGGAAAGGAAGTCGGGGAGGGTCTAGCGTCCGTCGTGACGCTCAAGGGGGGCCTGAACTTCATGCAGTCGAAGACCAGATGGTGGATCCTCGGCACGGGTGGCACGGCCGTGGTTGTCGTCCTGTCCATGGCCGGCTACCTGCTGCTCGCGCCGGGGCCGGCCTACGTGCCGCCGCAGAACTCGCCGGCCACGCAGCCGCAGGCGCTGACGGCCGACGACGTCGCCCATGCGTACGCCCAGGGTTTCGAGACACTCGACCCCACGGCCGCGGCCAAGGTGACCGACGACCCGACGGCGGCGACCGCGGCGCTCACCCTGGTGTTCAAGAACATGAGCAATGCTCGACTGACGGCGAGCCTGGCCGGCAACGCGGTGGGCGACACGGCCAGCATGAACGTGGACTGGCACAGCGGCCAGCTCGACATGGCCTACCAGGTGCCGCTGAAAATGGTGCAGGCCAACGGAAAGTGGGCCGTGCACTGGACGGACGCGGACATCCACCCCGAGCTGGCGAAGGGTCAGTCGCTGGCCCTGCGGACCACGCCCGGCGGCTCGTCGCTGACCGACCGCAACGGCCAGCCGATGACCATGGACTCGGTGCCGAAGTCGGTCAAAGCCGGTGTGCAGCAAGCGATCGGCGGCGACCTACAGGCGGTCGACGGGCACTCGATCACCATCGTGGACGCGACCGGCACTGACGTGAAGACGTTGGAGCAGAAGGAAGGCACCAAGAAGGCGGCCTACGCGCTGACCATCGACGGCACCGTCCAGGCCGCGGCCCAGAAGGCGGTCGACGGCGTCCAGGGCGCGGCGACGATCGTCGCGTTGCAGGCGTCCACCGGCGAGGTGCTGGGCATCGCCACCAACTCGGCGTTCGACAGCGGCAACCTGAGCCCGCTCACCGGCACCTTCCCGCCCGGCTCCACGATCAAGATCGTGACGGCCACCGCGGCCATCGAGCACGGCCTGACCGCCAACTCGACCGTGAACTGCCCCAACACCGTCCACATCGGACCGCGCACGATCCCCAACGAGGACACGCTCAAGCTCGGCTCGCCGCCGGACTACGCGACCGCGATGCACGAGGCGTTCGCCTACTCGTGCAACACCACGTTCGCCCAGCTGGCGGCGAATCTGGGCGCGAACGACCTGCCCACCGCCGCCCACCAGCTCGGCCTCGGCGTGGACTTCGACATCCCGGGCATGACCACCAACACCGGACGTATCGACGCGGCGAGCGACGAGGTCGATCGCGCGGTCGACGGCTTCGGCCAGGGCACCGACCTGGTCAGCCCGTTCGGCATGGCGGTGGTCGCCGCCACCGTCCACAACGGACACGCGACGACGCCGATGCTGTTGAGGGTCAGCAGACCACCGCGACCGGGCAGGTCGCGGCGCCGTCGGCGGGCGTGCTCGACCAGGTGCGCACCATGATGCGTGAGGTGTGCACGGTGGGCACGGCTCGCGGGCTGGCGTCGCTGCCGGGCACGTACGGCAAGACCGGCACGGCCGAGGTCGGCGACGGGGCCGCGCACGGCTGGTTCGTCGGCTACCGCAACGACGTGGCCTTCGCGGTGCTGCTGCCGCACGCGGACTCGTCCGGCCCCGCGGTGAACGTGGCCGGCACGTTCCTGCGCACGATCGGCTGATCCCAACTGATCACCCGGACGGCGATGATCACCCTAATGATGTAAGGGGAACAGTCGTCCGGGTGCAGCCTCGCCCTACTTCTTCTTGGTCCTGGTGGCACCGCCCCGGCCCCGAAGAGTCACGCCGGACTCGGACAACACCCGGTGCACGAAGCCATAGGACCGCCCGGTCGACTCCGCGAGCGCGCGGATGCTGGCGCCCTTCTCGTACTTCTTCTTCAGGTCAGCGGCCAGCTTGTCCCGCGTGGGCCCCGTGATCCGGGCGCCCTTCTTCAGGTCAGCCACCTTGTCCCGCCTTCCGTGGGAGTGCAGGTCGGGCCGTGTTCGGCCCCTGTCGTCGCAATGATCGAACACGACGGGCCCGAACGCCAGACGATCAAGCAAAATCATCTCTCGGTGATCGTTGAGTTACGTCTGGCTGATCACCGGAGTGATGGAAGTGATCAGTGTTTCCATTGTGGCAGATCAGCGGCTCGACCAGCGGATCACGCCAACTCGATCAGCTCGAGGTAGTCGTCGGACCAGTGGTCCTCGGTGCCGTCCGGCAACAGGATCACCCGCTCGGGTTCCAGTGCCTGAACCGCGCCCGGGTCGTGGGTCACGAGCACCACCGCGCCCTCGAAGCGGCGCAGCGCGTCCAGCACCTGCTCGCGGCTGGCCGGGTCCAGGTTGTTGGTTGGCTCATCCAACAGCAGCACGTTGGCCGCGCTGGACACCAGGCCGGCCAGCGCCAGCCGGGTCTTCTCGCCGCCGGACAGCGTGCCGGCCGGCTGGTCCAGCTGCTCGCCGCTGAACAGGAACGTGCCGAGCAGCGAGCGCAGCTGCTGCTCCTGGGTGTCCGGCGCGGCGTGCCGGATGTTGGCCCAGACCGAGGCGTCGTGGTCGAGGGTCTCGTGCTCCTGCGCGTAGTAGCCGATCCGCAGGCCGTGCCCGGGCACGAGCCCGCCGGCGTCGGCCTTCTCCATCCCGCCGAGCAGCCGCAGCAGCGTGGTCTTGCCGGCGCCGTTGAGCCCGAGCACCACGACCTTGCTGCCGCGATCGATGGCCAGGTCGACGCCGGTGAAGATCTCCAGCGAGCCGTAGGACTTGCTCAGCCCCTCGGCCATCAGCGGCGTCTTGCCGCACGGGGCCGGCTGCGGGAAGCGGATCTTCGCCACCTTGTCGGCGGTGCGCTGGTCCTCAAGGCCGGACAGCAGCTTCTCGGCCCGCTTGGCCATGTTCTGCGCGGCGACCGCCTTGGTCGCCTTGGCCCGCATCTTGTCGGCCTGGGCCATCAGCGCGGACGCCTTCTTCTCGGCGTTGGCCCGCTCGCGGCGGCGGCGCTTCTCGTCCGATGCCCGGGCTTCCAGGTACTTCGACCAGCCCATGTTGTACATGTCGACCTCGCCGCGGGTGGCGTCGAGGAACCAGACCTTGTTGACCACGTCGGCCAGCAGCTCGACGTCGTGGCTGATCACGACCAGGCCGCCGGTGTGCTGCTTGAGGAACGAGCGCAGCCAGGCGATGGAGTCGGCGTCGAGGTGGTTGGTCGGCTCGTCCAGCAGCAGCGTGGTGCCGGCCTTGCCGCCGACGCCGGATTCCGAGGCGCCGAACAGGATGCGGGCCAGCTCGACCCGGCGGCGCTGGCCGCCGGACAGCGTGCGCAGCGGCTGGGCCAGCACGCGGTCGGCCAGGGCCAGGTTGGCGCAGATCCGCGCGGCTTCGCTCTCGGCCGCGTACCCGCCGAGCGCGCCGAAGCGCTCCTCCAGCCGGCCGTACTTGCGGACCGCGGTGTCCAGCGCGTCCTGGTCGACCAGCTCGGCCATGGCCGTCTGCGCCTTCTCCATCTCGCGCAGCAGCTGGTCGAGCCCGCGGGCCGAGAGCACGCGGTCCTTGGCCGTGACGGACAGGTCGCCCTCGCGCGGATCCTGTGGCAGGTAACCGAGTTCGCCGCTGCGGCGGACCTCGCCGGCGTAGGGCTGGCCCTCGCCGGCCAGCACGCGCAGCGAGGTCGTCTTGCCGGCGCCGTTGCGGCCGACCAGGCCGATGCGGTCGCCCGGCTGCACGCGCAGCGTGGCGTCGGAGAGCAGGATGCGCGAACCCGCGCGCAGTTCAAGGTCAGTGACGGTGATCAAGGCAGACTCCGGGTCGATGTGATCGCGGGCAGGGCTCGTCCGCCCACCGGCTCGCGGCCGGCGGGCCCGGGGGCCGCCTAGCAGATCAGCTTGATCACGGGACCAGTTTACGGGCCGGCGCGAGCCGATTTCGCCAACCCCCGCACTTCACCGCGCAGTTGTGACACGACACACAGCTACCACGCGTCAAATGTGAATGTCTTGACTACTCCATTCGAGCTATGCCTACACTCCGCCGGACGCAGGAAGTTGCTAGATCAACAACTTTCCGTGATCGCCAGCAGTCCACTTGAGATCACGTTCCGCCGCCAATGATCTCTTTCCGGGGTAAGCGCTTTCCCTGTGTGCCCTCGCGCGCCCGGAATCCGACCGGTGAGGGGAATTCCTTGCTCCGAAAGCACAAGTGGCTGCCGTTGGCCGCCGCGACCCTGCTTGCCGCCGTGCTCACGCCCGTTGCCGCCGCCGCGCCGGCCGACCCGATCGCCGCCGGCGGCTCCAACTACGACTTCTACTCGCTCAGCGGCGGCTGCGACCGCGAACCGTACGGGACCGTGGACAGCTTCGAGCGCGGCCGGGACACCATCACCGCGCAGCTGGGCCAGATGTACGCCGGCGGCCAGCGCCGGCTGCGGATCGGCATCTTCCACCAGCACGCCGCCGACTCCGGCACCGTCATGGACTCCAGCTCCGGCGATCTCTCCCCTGTCGATCGCCAGCAGCTCGTCGACCTGCTCGCCGCGGTGAAATCGGCCGGGTTCCAGGAGATCGAGGTGGCGTTCCACCCGATCGGCGCCGACGACCCGCACGGCTGGGACGCCATGGACGAGTCGGCGTACCAGGAGGACTGGGGCGTCATCTCGAACCTGCACCCGCTGATCGCGGCGGCCGGCATCCCGTACCGCATCGACCTGCTCAACGAGGGCATGCCGATGTCGTCCGAACCGGTGCTGCGCTCGTACGCCCAGCGCCTGTGGGGCGACTACACCTCGCGCTTCGGCAGCGACGACACCGTCGGCTTCTCCATGACGGTGTGGATCGCCGACCGGGCCACGCAGCTGTCCGCGGTGTACGGGAGCAATCCGCCCAGCGTGTTCGACGTGCACCTGTACGGGGACAGCTGGAACGGCGACGAGTACAAGCAGTTCGTCGACGCCGACCAGAAGATGACCTCGCTGGGCTACCACCAGCAGTGGATCATCGGCGAGACCTACTTCGACGACGGCACCGCGGCCGACGGCATCCGCCGGGCGATCGCCGACACCGGCCGTTCCGTCCGCTACCTCACCCAGTGGCCGCTGACCCGGGCCCAGAAATGCTCCGACGTCGACCAGGCCCCACCCATCTCCTTCTCCGCCTACACCGCCGCCGGCTTCTGATGCTTGGAAGGGGGCTTTCCTACACTCCGAGTGTTGGAAAGCCCCCTTCCAAGCGTGATGTGCCGGCTCTGCCAGTCTGACGCGGTGATGCGTCGGTGGTTGCCCGTGGTGCTGGCCGTCCTCGTGGTCGTCGTGACGACCCTGGTCCGTCCCACCGGCACCGTGTCGCTGGCCGGCGGTTCCAACTACGACTTCTACGACCTGGCCAACGGCTGCGGCCGGGAGAAGTTCGGCACGGTCGACAGCTTCGACCGTGGCCGGGACACGATCACCGAGCAGCTGCGCCAGATGTACGACGCGGGCCAGCGGCGGCTGCGCATCGGTATCTTCCACCAGCACGGCCCGGACACCGGCACGGTGATGGACTCCAGCACCGGCGACCTCTCCCCCGCCGACCGCGGCCAGCTCACCGACCTGCTGGCGGCGGTCAAAAAGGCCGGTTTCCAGGAGATCGAGGTGGCGTTCCACCCGCAGGGCGACGACTCCCCGCAGGACTGGACGGCCATGGACGAGCAGGCCTACCAGGAGAACTGGAGCCTGATCCGCACCCTGCACCCGCTGATCGCGGCGGCCGGCATCCCGTACCGCATCGACCTGCTCAACGAGGGCATGCCGATGTCGTCCGAACCGGTGCTGCGGTCCTATGCCAAGCGGCTGTGGGCCGACTACACGCGGGAGTTCGGCAAGGCCGACACGGTCGGCTTCTCCATGACGGTGTGGATCGCCGACCGGGCCACCCAGCTGCACGCCGTCTACGGCGACAACCCGCCGGACGTGTTCGACGTGCACCTGTACGGCGACTACTGGAACGGCGACGAGTACCGCCAGTTCGTGGACGCCGACAAGAAGATGACCGCGCTGGGCTACCACCAGCCGTGGATCATCGGCGAGACCTACTACGACGACGGCTGGGCCGCCGCCGACATCCGCCACGCCATCGGCGCCACCGGCCGCCAGGTGCTGTACGTGACCCAGTGGCCGCTCACCCGCGACCGGCGGTGCTCCGACGTCGACGTGGCCCCGCCGACCCACTTCCTGACCGGCCGCTAGGGCACCAGCGGCCGCACCTGCTCGGTCACGAAGCGCACGAAGCCGACGGGGTCGGGCTCGTCACCGGTCGGCTGGAGGATCACGGTGTCGGCGCCGGCGCCGACCAGTTCCCGCACCGCGGCGGCGACCGTTTCGGCGTCTCCGGCAACGCCGTTCTCCGGGTCCGTGCGACGCAGACGCTCCAGCGCATCGGGTCCGGTGGCGACGTGCAGCGACGCGATGATCTCGTGGTCGATGAACTTCCGGATCTCGCGCGTGGCGTCGATGGACTGGTCGGCGACCAGCAGCGTGCCGTCGGCCGCCTCGGCGGTGAGCCGCAGCGTCTTGGGCCCCTGGCCGCCGGCGTAGACCTTCACCGGGGTCGACGGCGGCCAGTCGAGGCGGACCCTGTCCAGCTTCACGTAGCGGCCGTCGACCGTGACCTCCTCGCCGCGCAGCAGAGCCCGCAACGCGTCGAGGTACTCCCGCAGCAACGTCATCGGGGACGACACCCGCGCGCCGGCCTGGCCCATCCAGCCCTGCACACCGTGCCCGACACCGAGGATCACCCGGTCGGGGAACAACCGGTGCAGGGTGGCGACCTCCATGCCGGCCAGCGCGACGTTGCGCAGCGGCACCGGCAGCAGCCCGATGCCGACGGGCAGCCGCTCCGTCCAGGCCAGGGCGGCCGCCGCGGCGGCGACGCCGCTCTCGGAGAAGCAGTCCTCCCACACCCACAGCTGGTCGAGGCCGGTGGCCTCGGCCGTCTCGGCCATCGGGCGCAGGAGCTCGGGCGGGAACTGGGGACGGAACACGGTGCCGAGGGCAGTCATGCCGCCTTTCCTACCAGCCACCAGTCCGGTTGATCACGTCCATGAGCGTGCCTGGTTCCTCGACGTGCAGGTTGTGGCCGAGGCCGGCCAGCACCTCGACGTGCTCGGCCAGCGCCCGGACCTGCTCGGGCGAGCTCATCGGGTCGTTCTCGCCGGTCACCATCAGCACCGGGCACTTGGCCGCGGCCAGCAGCCCGCGCATGTCCGGCCGGCCGACCGCGAAGGTCGCCGGGTCCAGCGCCAGCCGCCAGCCGTCGCCGGTCGCGGCCAGTCCGTCCGGGTCGGCCGGCATCAGGCCGCCGAGCCCGGACACCTTGAGGTAGCGCTGAGCGGCCTCTTCCTTGCTGCCGAACATCTTCACCGGCCGCTGGGCCATCGCCGCCGCGCCGGCGAGCTCGTCGTCGGTCCACTCGACCTTCACACCGACGGCCACCGCGCGCCGCACCTCGACCCCGTACCAGCCGCTGGCCAGGGCGATCGCCAGCACGCCGCCGAGGGAATGCCCGATCACCGTGACCGGCTCGCCGGCCGGCAGGTGCTCGGCCACCGCACCGGCCATGGCGCCGAACGAGTACCGTTTGAGCCGGCCGGATCTGCCGTGTCCGGGCAGGTCGGGGGCGATCCAGCGGCGGTCGAGCCGCTCGGTGAGGCCGTCCCACACCGCGCCCGTCGCGCCCAGCCCGTGCAGCAGCAGCACGGTCGGTCCACCGGTTCCGCCCGTTCGCACCCTCAACGTGTCCACCGGGCGGATCTTTCCCCACCACGGCCCCGGCGGGCTAGCGTCGTGGCCGTGGACGCGGGCGTGATCACTGATCCGGAGACGTACGTGCACGGTGTGCCGCACGACCTTCTCGACTCGCTGCGGGCGCGGGCGGCGGTCGTCCGGGTGGACGACTTCTGGGTGGTGCTGCGGCATGCCGAGGTGCGGCAGGTGCTGCGCAATCCGCAGCTGTTCTCGTCCCATCTCGGCGGCACGCAGATCCGTGACCCTCGCACGGCCGAGGATCTGCGGTACGTGCGGCGAATGATGCTCAACATGGATCCGCCGGACCATCCCCGGCTGCGTGGGCTGCTGGCCCGGGCCTTCACGCCGCGGGCGGTGGCCCGGCTGACCGATCGGATCACCGTATGGGCGGATGATCTCGTCGCGGCGGTGCAGGACGACGGCGAGGCCGATCTGGCCAAGCAGCTGGCTGATCTGCCGCTGCTGGTGCTGGCCGACGTGTTCGGTGTGCCGGAGCAGGACCGACGGCTGATGTTCGACTGGAGCAGCCGGGCCATCGGCTTCCAGGACGCCGAGTACGCGTCGATCGACACTGTGGATCTTTCTGGCGTGACCTCCTTGGCTCGCGCCGCGTTGGCCGTGCGCCCCGAGCCGGGGCCGGACGGCACGATGCCCGATCCCCGTACCCGCGCCGGAATGCCCGACCTGTACGCCTATGCCACGGCGCTGGGTGAGCACAAGCGTTTGCAGCCGGGCGACGACGTGATGAGCAACCTCATGCGGTATGTGGACGACGACGGCGGACGGGTGTCGATCGAGGAGTTCGAGAACCTGTTCTGGCTGTTTTCCGTGGCCGGCAACGAAACCCTGCGCAACGGCATCCCCGGCGGGCTGATCGCGTTGATGTCGAATCCGGCCGAGTACCGGCGGCTGCTGGCCGACCGGTCGCTGCTGCCCACCGCCGTCGACGAGATGCTGCGGTGGTGGACACCCGTGATGCACTTCCGCCGCACGGCAACCGCCGACACCACACTGTCCGGAGTGGACATTCGCGCCGGCGACAAGGTGGTGGTGTGGTTCTCGTCGGCCAACCGGGATCCGCTGGTGTTCGATGATCCGCACCGTTTCGACGTCGGCCGCACGCCCAACGACCACCTGACGTTCGGCCACGGCCCGCACTTCTGTCTCGGCGCCCAGTTGGCCCGGGCCCAGATGACCGCCGTCTTCACCGCCGTGTTGGACCGTTTGGGCGAGATTCGCCCGGCCGGCCCGCCGGTGCGGCTACGGTCGAGTTTCCAGAACGGGGTGAAGAGCCTGCCGGTCGCCTGGAAGGGTTGAGACGTGCTCAAGTTCGTCGTCGGGGTGGCGCTGGCCACCGTCGCCACCAGCTGCGGTCCCCAAACCCAGCCTGGAGGTCCGCCGGTCACGCCCACCTCGTCGTTCGTGCAGCACTGGGCCATGCCCAACCTGGTCGGCTCCGGTCTGCAGGACGCCCAGGACGCCATCCAGAAGCTGACCGACAACAAGATCTTCTTCACCAGCTCGCACGATGCCGGCGGCCGCGGCCGGCATCAGGTCCTCGACCGCGACTGGAAGGTGTGCAACCAGAACATCGCCGCCGGCACCCAGATCCAGGCCGGCGTGAAGATCGACTTCGGCGTGGTCAAGCTGTCGGAGCGGTGTCCCTGAGCAGCCGGGCGGCCGCTTGATTGTCCCGCCATGTCTGTAGGGCCGCCGGCACCATCACGACCATCACGACAATGGCCAGCCAGAAGGAGACCTGCCCCCATAGCGACGGGTCGACGAGGTCAGCCCGCAGCCCACTGGCGAGGAGCGGGATCAGCGCCACCGGGACCCACACCTGGATCCGGATCAGCACCTGGCGGCGGGCCCACTCCCGGGCCACACCCAGCAGTTCGACCGGCACCGGCTCGCCGCGGCGCAACGCCCGCATCATCCGCCGCCAGTCCGACCGCGACACGGTCTTCCACGGCTCGAACGCGAACAAGCGCATGCCGTGCCGGCGCAGCACGACCGTCATCCGGATCAGGATGGCCGCCAGTGCCACGAAGCTGACCAGTTCGGCCAGCCCGAAAATCATCCCCCACATGGGCGCGAATGCTACGCCGCAGCGCCATTCAGAAACCGTCGGGCGGCAACGTAGTACTGCCACAGCATCAGGCTCACCAGGACCAACACGACCAAGCAGACAACCAGAACCCAGACCATGGCCGCCAGGACCTCGCTGCCACCCGTGACGGCGTTCAGCAGCAACGCGAGCAGCGCCACCGACAGCCACAGGTAGGCCCAGCCGTAGCGGGCCAGCACGAGGACGAACCGGGCCCAGCGCTCGGCGTGGCCCTGGAGCTCAGGCGGCACCGGCTGACCGCGCTGAATCGCGCGCAGCAGCTGCTTCCGTACCGGCTTCGGCAGATCAGCCATCGGCTGCCGGCTCGGCATCGTCGAGTATCCGTTGCGCCGCATCGCGGCCTTGGCCCGGACGAAGCCGACGATCGCCAGCACGATGGCGATCAAAACGACAAACAGGAGAAATATTCCCACCATGACGCGGCATCGTAATGTCGAGGACGGCTTCGGGGCAGCGACTTTAAGGTGACCGCTGACTACTGGAGGGAACCCGATGGACTTCGAGCGCCACTGCGCCGAGATCGTCAACCAGACCGAACTGCTCGCCGAGGGCATCGCCGGGGCGGACCTGACCGCGACAGTGCC
Source organism: Kutzneria chonburiensis (assembly GCF_028622115.1). Taxonomy (NCBI): domain Bacteria; kingdom Bacillati; phylum Actinomycetota; class Actinomycetes; order Pseudonocardiales; family Pseudonocardiaceae; genus Kutzneria; species Kutzneria chonburiensis. The sequence continues at coordinate 1,124,981 of NZ_CP097263.1, read as the reverse complement.
GTCCTGCCCGGAGTGGACGCTGGGCGGGCTGCTGCGCCACTTGGGCGGGGCGCACGCGTGGATCGAGGAGGTCGTCCGCACGCGGGCTCAGGAGCCGGTGCCGGACCCGTCGCGTGACGTGAACGGTGACGACTCGGGCGAGCCGCCGGTGGAGTGGCTGCTGGACGGTGCGACGCGGCTGGCGGCCTCGATCCGTGACGCCGGGCCGGACACCAAGGTGTGGACGCCGCTGGCGCCGATGCCGGTGTCCTTCTTCGCCCGCCGGATGGCCCACGAAACGCTGGTGCACCGGGCCGACGCGATGCTGGCCGCCGGCCGGGAGTTCGTGGCCGGGCCCGAGGTCGTGACCGATGCGATCGACGAGTGGATGGAGCTCGACGCGCTGCCGCAGCACTTCGAGTTCAACCCGGCCAAGCGGGACCTCCTCGGCCCCGGCCGCACCTTGTCCTTCCGCGCCACCGACGCCGACGTGGCCTGGCACGTGGACCTCACCGGCGACGCCATCGTCAACGGGCGCGGCCTTTCCGACGCGGCCGTCACGGTCGAGGCCCCGCTGACCGAGCTGCTGCTGATCATCTACCGCCGTCAGGAGCCGGTCGGCGTGACCGGCGACGCCGACCTGCTCACCTTCTGGTCCAAGCACGTCACCTTCGGCTAAGGGGCGACGGCCACCCACAGCGGCAGCGGGTGGCCGCTCTCCTTGGGCGTGAGGCGCTGCACGGCGGCGAAGCCGGCGGCGGTGAGCCCGGCGGTGACCTGCGCGCCGGTGATCACCTGGTGCCGGGTGGAGACGGCCCGGATCAGTTCCCACTGGCTGCCCGAGCGGGCCAGCTGCAACACCTCGAGGCCGTAGGACTGCCCGTCGTCGGCCCAGTCCCACAGCTGCACGGTCACCTGCCGCTGATCGCCCCGCCCCGACACCCGCGGCGGCGGGGCGGTCGGGCGCAGCCGGCGGAGTTTGTCCAGCTCCGGCACGGCGGCGATGAACAGGCCGCCCGGACGTAGCGCGAGGCGGGCGGCCGACAACGCGGCGTCGAGGCCGTTCTCGTGGGCCAACCGGGGCAGCAGGTCGTCATTGGCATGGACCACGTCGACCTGGTTGGGCGGCATCTGGGCCAACACGTCGAGCAGATCGACGAAACGGTGGTCGCCGGGACCCAGCACAGCCGTGGCCACGTCGATGAACACACGGTCGCCCGCGGGTCTCGGTGTGGTCACCGAGCAAGACTACGGGTCGGCCACCTGGCGGCTTGCCGACGGTCCGACACTAAGGTGAACCAACTCGAACGCGGGACCGTCGAACCGGCTACAGCTGGACACTCGGCGACTCCAAGTAATACTTTACGCCATCAGGAGTACACACAGCCTCCGTTCAGAGGTGCCACGGTCACGTGCTCACCCAGTAGTGTCACTGCTGCGTGACAAGTTGACAGCGAGGAGTCACTATGACGATCGCTGCTGGTCATCCGGACCTGTCGTTCGTCGACACCGTGCCAGCCGACCGGGACGAACTGGTCGGCCTGCTGGCCACCGGTCCGTTTCCCGACGCCTTGCGCGCCGCGATCAAGACCAGCCGGTTGAGCCTGGACCGCATCCAGCACCGGCTGGGGCTGCGCGGCATCACGATCAGCGTCGCCACGCTCAGTTACTGGCAGTCCGGCCGCAGACGTCCCGAGCGGCCGGAGTCGCTGGAGGCCCTGCGCCACCTGGAGGCCGTGCTCGGCGTGCCGCCGAGCTCGCTGACCGCGCTGCTCGGCCCACCGCGGCCGCGTGGCCGTCGCAGCCGGCCGACCCGCGTGCTGCCCATCGACGCACTGTGGTCGCGGCGGGAGCGCCTGGCCGCGCTGCTCAACCGGGTCGACACCAGCTCCGACTGCCGGCTCGGCCGGCTCAGCCAGCACGACCGCATCGAGGTCGCGCCGGACGGCGGGCAGCGCTCGCTGTGGGTGCGCCAGGTGCTGCGGGCCGAGCAGGACGGCGCCGACCGCTGGGTGCTCGTCTACGACGCCGAGTCCGGGCCCGGGATGATTCCCGAGCTGACCAACCTGAGCAACTGTCGGGTCGGCCGTACCGCCGTGGACGAGGAGTCCAGCATCATGGTGGCCGAGCTCGTCTTCGACCGCACGCTCGCGCGCGGCGACACCGTGATCATGGAGTACCAGCTCAACAATCCCGGGCCGCAGTATCCGGCCAGCGGCAACGCCTACTGCCGCAAGTTCCGGCTGCCGGTGCGGGAGTACGTGATCGAGGTGCGGTTCGACCAGTCGCACCTGCCGGCCCGCTGCCAGCAGTACGCCGTGCCGGCCGGCGAGGAGGGCCCCTCCCGCCGCCGCAACCTCACCCTCGACCCCTCCGGCGGTGTGCACTCGGTCGCCCTGGGCTTCGGCCCCGGCGTCTTCGGCATCCGCTGGGACTGGCCCAGCCGCTAGCCGTTCTCGAACGAAGAGCCCGTCGCCCTGCCCCGGCGACGGGCTTTTTCGTACATTGGCCGTTCTCCTAAATTAGGAATAATTATTGACAGCACCGCCCCTCCCCGGTTACCTTCCTCGCGGCAGCAGCGCAGCCGCCAGGAACGAGGTCATCGATGTCCCGCTTGTTACGCAGACTCACGCTCGCCTGCGCGATCGCGCTCGGCATCGGCTCGCTGACGGCTCCCGTCGCGACCGCCGAGGTGGCGCCCAACGACGCCGGCGTCGTCTCCCCCACCCCGTACATGGGCTGGAACACCTACTTCGGCGTCGGGCGACCGACCGAGGACAACGTGCACAGCGTCGCCAACTTCCTGGTGTCGAGCGGCCTGGCCAGGTCCGGCTACAACATCGTGTGGCTGGACGGCGGCTGGCAGGCCGACAACACCCCGCGCGACGCGGGCGGCAACCTGGTCGTCGACCCGGCGCGCTGGCCGCACGGCCTGGACAACCTGGTCAAGTTCATCCACGGCCTCGGCCTGAAGGCCGGCATCTACACCGACGCGGGTGCCTACGACGGCAAGAACTGCGGCCTCGGCAGCGGCGGCGGCTACTACCAGCGCGACGCCAACCAGTTCGCCAAGTGGGGCTTCGACGCGGTCAAGATCGACTTCCTCTGCGGCCTGGCCCAGAAGCTGGACCCGGCGGTCGTGTTCAAGCAGTTCTCCGACGCCGTGGCCAACTCCGGCCGCAAGATGATCCTCAACCTGTGCGACCCGGTCACCGGCGAGTGGGGCGTGCCCGACTGGCCGTCCACCCGGCAGGCCGGCTACGCCTACACCTGGGGCCCCGGCGCGGCGACCTCCTGGCGCACCGACACCGACGTCGCCTTCGGCAACCCGACCCAGGGTGAATGGCCGGCCGTGGTGCGCAACATGGACGACAACGCGGCGCATCCGGAGGCGCAGAGCCCCGGTCACTACAACGACCCCGACTACCTGATCCCGATGCGTCCCTTCCCGACCGGCGGCACCGAGCTGACCGAGGAGGAGTCGACCACGCAGTTCGTGATGTGGGCGGAGATGGCATCGCCGCTGATCATCGGCTCCGACCCGCGCACGCTGCCCCAGTCCATGCTGGACACGTTGAAGAACCCGGAGATCCTGGCCGTCGACCAGGACCGGCTGGCCATCCAGGGCGTGCGGATCGGCGACTCCGGCGGCGGCAGCGTCTATAGCAAGGTGTTGTCGGGCAAGGGAAACCGCGCGGTCGTGCTGTTCAACCGCGGCACCGCCCCGGCCGACATGACGGTCGACTTCGCCAAGGCCGGCCTCAGCGGCACGGTCCAGGTGCGTGACCTGCGGGCCCGCGCCGACAAGGGCAGCGCCACCGGCTCCTACACCGCCACGGTTCCGGCCCACGGCACCGTGATGCTGAAGCTGGCCGGCAAGGACCTCGCCCCCGGCGCCGACCTCGGCGGCAACGCCAGCGACAGCCCGGCCCTGGTCCGCTTCGACGACACGCACGCGCACGTCTTCGTGCGTGACGTGTCCGGCCAGCTCGCCGAGAGCACGGTCGGCAGCGGCTCGTGGGCCAAGCTCGGCGGCCCGACCAACAACCAGATCGTCGGCCAGCCGGCGGCGTACGGGTCCGGCACCGACCGGGTGGACGTCTTCGTGCGGGGCACGGACAACGCCGTGTACCAGCGGACCTTCGAGCACGGTTGCTGGGGTCGCTGGATCAAGCTCGGCGGCAGCGTGACCGACGCCCCGACCGTCGCCTTCACGTCCCCGACCCAGTGGACCCTGGTGGCCCGCGGCGCGGACGGCAAGGTGTGGCAGCGCGGCAACACCGGCAGCTGGACGTCGCTGGGCTCGCCCAGTGACAAGCCGACCTACGGCCGGCCCAGCGCGGTCGCCGACGCCAACGGCACGCACATCGTCGTGCGAGCCTTCGACGACAGTGCTTGGCTGTGGGAGCAGGGCACCGGCTGGACCGGTCTCGGCGGCGTGATCAGCACCGCGCCGACGCTGCTGGCCACCTCCGGCCGGCTGTACATGTTCGCCCGAGCCAGTGACTACACGCTGTGGCAGCGCAACTTCACCGACGGCGCGTGGGGAGGATGGTTCCCCCGCGGCGAGTACGCCAGCAACGCCATCGTCGGCACCCTCGGTGTCGCCGCCGGCGCAGGAGGCTCGGCGTGGGTGGCCGTCCGCGGAGTGGACGACCACGTGCACCAGACCGTGCTGTGAGGAGCAGTTTTGGCTGAAAGAGTTGCAGTCGTGACGGGGGCCGCGTCGGGTATCGGCGCGGCCACCGCCCGGCGGCTCACCGCGGACGGCTACCGGGTGGTCGGCATCGACATCGCCGACGGCCCCGAGGTGGCCGTCCGCGGCGACGTGAGCGCCCAGGAGACGTGGGATCTCGCCGCCGAGGCCGCCGCCGGGCCCGTGGACGCATTGGTGAGCAACGCCTTCACCGTTGTCGTGAAGCCGTTGCACGAGCAGACGCCGGCCGAGTGGTCGCGTCAGATCGACGTCAACCTGACCGCCGCTTACCTTGGCGCACACCAGTTCCTGCCGTCGCTGCGCGAGCGGCGCGGCGCGATCGCGCTGGTGTCGTCGGTGCACGCGCGGGCCGGGCTGCCGGGTCATCCCGCGTACGCCGCGAGCAAGGGCGCGTTGGTGTCGTTGGGTCGGCAGTTGGCTGTGGAGTACGCGCCCGAGGTGCGGGTCAACACGGTGCTGCCGGGACCGGTGCTCACCGGTGCGTGGGACCGAGTGTCCGAAGAGGACCGGTTGCGCAGCCAGGATTCCACGCCTATGCGACGTCTCGGCGACCCGGCCGAGGTGGCGTCGGTGGTGGCGTTCCTGCTGTCCTCGGAGGCGTCCTTCGTCACCGGCGCCGACCTGGTGGTCGACGGCGGCTGGACCGTGGCCAAGGACTCGGCGTGATCAGCGGGTCAGGATCACTCGGGCCGGCGCGGCCTCGGCGGCGGTGAGGCGGATGGGCAGGCAGGTCAGCTGGTAGTGGCCCGGTGCGGCGGCGGCCAGGTCGAGGCCCTCGATGATCGGCACGCCCGCGCCCAACAGGGTGTGGTGGGCCGGAAAGTCGGTGGTGCCGAAGCATTCCACCGACAGGTAGTCGATGCCGACCAGGCGGATGCCCTTGGCCACCAAGGCTTCCGCCGCTTGCGCACTGACCGCGACGTAGCCGGGGTCGAAGGGCTTGAACAGCCGGCCGGTGGTGGAGTTGGTGGTGCGGAACAACACCCGCTCCACGCCGGCCGGCAGCTCGGCGACGTGGTCGGCGCGGATCGGGCTGTCGTCGGGGATCCCGACCACGTGGACCGGCCCGCACAGCACGTCCAGCGGGATGTCCTCGATGCCGGCCGCGCCGGGGATGAAGTGCGACGGGGCGTCGACGTGGGTGCCCTGGTGGGCCGACAGCGTCCACTTGCTGGCGTCGGACTCCTCGCCGCGGTCCATGCGGGTCTCCCACTCGCACACCGGGGACGTGCTACCGGGCCAGTGCGGCATGTCCGGCCTGACGGCCAGCGTGACGTCGATCAGCATGCCGGCAATGGTATGAACCATGTCAATATGTATCCATAATTAATGATTTGAAGTACAGTGAGCAACGTCCGGCGACCAGGCGTGAGGCGGGGGCTAGTGAAGATCACTGACATCGAGACGTTCCTCGTGCCGCCGCGCTGGCTGTTCCTCAAGGTCAGCACGGACGAGGGCGTCATCGGGTGGGGCGAGCCCGTGGTCGAGGGCCGGGCCGAGACCGTGCAGGCCGCCGTGCGCGAACTGGCCGACCTGGTGCGCGGGCAGGACCCGCTGCGCATCGAGGAGCACTGGCAGGTGTTGCGGCGCAGTGGCTTCTACCGTGGCGGCCCGGTGCTCTCCAGCGCGCTCGCCGGCTACGACCAGGCGCTGTGGGACATCGCCGGCAAGGTGCGCGGCGTGCCCGTGCACGAGCTGCTCGGCGGTCCCGTACGCGACCGCGTCCGGGTCTACTCCTGGGTCGGCGGCGACCGTCCACAAGGGATTCGCGAGGCGGTGCAGGGTCAGGTCGACCGGGGCTTCACCGCCGTGAAGATGAACGCCTGCGGGCCGATCGACGCCATCGCCACCCCGGCCGACGTCGACGGCGTGCTGGCGCGGGCCCATGAGGCCCGTGACGTGCTCGGCCCCGAGCGTGGGCTGGCCATCGACTTCCACGGCCGCGTCTCCCCCGCGATGGCCAAGCGCCTGCTGCCGCGGCTGGAGGAGGTGCAGCCGCTGTTCGTGGAGGAGCCGATCCTGCCCGAGTTACCGGCCGATGTGCTCAAGTCCGTTGTGGACTCCTCCCCGGTGCCGATCGCCACCGGGGAGCGGCTCTACTCCCGCTGGGAGTTCAAGCCCGTGCTGGACGCCGGCATCGCCGTGGCACAACCCGATCCCTCACACGCCGGCGGCATCTCCGAGCTGCGCCGCATCGCTTCCCTGGCCGAGATCTACGGCGCCAGCATCGCGCCGCACTGCCCGCTCGGGCCGATCTCGTTGGCCGCCAGCGTGCAGGTCGCGTTCGCCACGCCCAACTTCCTGATCCAGGAACAGAGTCTGAACCTGCACTACAACGCCGGCAGCGAGCTGACCGGGTATCTTCTGGACACCGCCCCGTTCGCCTTCGTGGACGGGCAGATGGCCCGGCCGACCGGCGCCGGGCTGGGTATCGAGATCGACGAGGACGCCGTGCGCCGGGCCGCCGAGATCGGCCACGCGTGGCGGTCGCCGCTGTGGCGGCACGAGGACGGGAGTCTCGCGGAGTGGTGACCTTTGGGGAAGTCCTGCGGTCGAGCCGGTTGGTCGGCATCGTCCGGGGCGACGGCGTCGGCCACACCCGGGACGCCGTGCGGGTGTTGTTCGAGTCCGGCGTTCGGCTGGTCGAGGTTTCGCTGACCGGCCCTGGTGCGCTGGAAGCCATCTCCTCCATCCAGGTCCCCGAAGGCTGTTGGCTCGGCGCCGGCACCGTGCGGTCCGCCGACGACGCCTCCGCCGCCATCACCGCCGGCGCGACGTTCGCCGTCAGCCCCGCCCTCACCGCCTCGGTCACCGCCTGCGTCGCCGCCGGCCTGCCCATCCTGGCCGGCGCCCTCACCCCCACCGAGGTCGAATCCGCCGTCTCCGTCGGCGCCGAGGCCGTCAAGCTCTTCCCCGCCTCCCTCGGCGGTCCCGCCTACCTTTCCGCCCTGCGCCAACCGTTTCCGAACGTTCCGTTCGTACCGGTCGGCGGCGTCGGCGTCGCCGAGGCCGAGTCCTACCTCGCCGCCGGCGCCATCGCCGTCGGCGTCGGCTCCCCGCTGGTCGGCGACGCCGCTGCGGGCGGCGACCTGTCCGCGTTGGCCGACCGCGCCGCCCGCTTCGTCAAGCTGGCGTCGGCGTAGCGGCGTCGACCACCGCCTGGAGGAGGCGCTGGGGGTCCTCGGCGATGCGGTTGCAGACGTAGAGCCACCACTCGGTGCCGAACACGATGTACTCGCGCGTGGGATGGCCCAGCGCGGCCATCTCGGCGAGGCGGTCGGGGCCGAGGCCGAGCAGGGTCTCGAACTCCCACGGGGCGTCAGGGCGGGGCGTGCGGTCCTGGGCGATCGCGCGGATGAGGTCCCAGTCGTGGGTGGCGTACGAGCAGAGGTGCCCGTCGAGCTGATCGGCGTAGCGCAGGTAGGCCTCGGCCAACTCGGGGGCCTCGCGGGGCCAGGCGACGTCGGTGGGCTCCAGGAAAGCGCCCTTGACGAGGCGGATCCGGCCGGGGCGGTCGAGCAGGCGGGGCAGGTCCTGGACGGTCCGGTGCAGCCGGGCCTGCACGGTGACGCCGACGTGCTCGAAGCGCTCGCAGAGGCGACCGTGCAGGGCCAGGACGGCATCGGTCCGGTCGGAGCCCTCGGCCGAGATCACCATCTCCCGGCCGGTGTCGGCGGTGGCCTCGGCGATGGCGATGGCGTTGCGCAAAGCCAGATCCGCGTCGATAGCCAGCCCGATGTGCGACAGGTCGAGGGAGAGCGAACAGCCGGCCGGCAGTTCCTTGGCCGCGTCGAGGAAAACCTGCGTCTCCTCGACCGCGCGAGCGGCGTCGCGGCAGCTCTCGCCCATGTACTCGACGTTCACCCGGTGCCCGGCCGCCTGGATCTCGGCGGCCCGCGGCAACGCGTCGGCCAGGCTGTCGCCGGCCACGTAGCGACGGGCGATCCGCCGGGCCAGCGGGCCGAGCACGGGATCGGCGGGGATCCGCCACTTCAGGTCCTCGTCGAGGGCCAAGGTGCGCAGCACCTGCGCGGCCTGCGCGGAAACGTCGGTCATGAACCGATCGTGCCAGCGCGGGCTCGCGGATCCGCGCCAGTCAGCCGATCACTGCCCGGAGATGCGACGCAGGTCCTCGCTGGCCTTGTCGACCAGGGCCCGCATGGCCTGCTCGGCGGCCTCGGCGTCCCGCGAGCGGATGGCGTCCAGCACCTCGCGGTGGCTGGGCACGGGATCGTCGGCCGGGTCGGCGTTGTGCACGACCTGGTCCCGCATGGCCAGGCCGCTGGCGATGACCCGCTCCATCTGCACGACGAGCTGGTTGTGGGTGGCGCCGAGCAGCGCCCGGTGGAAATCGAGGTCGGCGTCGACGAGCTTGCCGGGGTTGCCGGCGGCCTCGCTCATCCGGGTCAGCGCGTCGTCCAGTTCGGCCAGGTCCTCGTCGGTGGCCCGCTGGGCGGCGAGCTTGGCCGCGGCCGGCTCCACGATGGACCGGACCTCGGCCAGGTGCTCGAGCAGGTCGGGGTCGGGCGGCCCGGCCGAGCGCCAGCGCAGCACGTCGCCGTCGAGCATGTTCCAGCTGCTGCGCGGCCGCACGAAGGTGCCGCGCTTCTGCCGGGCGTCGATGATTCCCTTGGCGGACAACACCTTCAGCGCCTCACGGAGCGCGGTGAGGCTGACGTCCAGCTCCTCGCGCAGCGCGAGCAGGTCCAGCGTCGCGCCCTCCGGAATCTCGCCGGACAGGATGCGCAGCGCGAGCGCCTCCACGGTCTGCCCGTGCACTCCCCTGAGCTGGTACCCGCTCAACACCCCTCCACCCGTCACACACCGAGGGTCTACAGTATCGCTCAGCCACCGCAGATACTAATTTAGTAATATATCTTGACACCGCCGCCTCGCGGTTGCAACCTCACTGTCACTTCCCACCCACGTGAACGACAGGGGTCGCCGATGACCACCACGGGCTTCTCCAGGCGCGGTTTTCTCGCCGGACTCGGCGCCGTAGGCGCGGCCACCGCCCTCGGCGGCTGCGTGACCTCGACCGGCAGCCAGGCCGCCGGCGGGTCGGCCTCCGGCCCGGTGACTTTGCAGTCCAACCTCTCCGCGCCCTCGGCCAAGGCCGCCATGCAGGCCCTGGTCGACAGCTTCAACAAGAAGGGCGGGACCCAGGCCAGCCTGAACACGGTCGCGTCCGAGACCTTCCGCACCCAGCTGCCCACGTACCTGACCTCGGCCAACCCGCCGGACGTGCTCACCTGGTACGCCGGCTCGGTGGCCCGCTCGTACGCCGGCAAGAACCTGCTGCTCGACGTGAGCGAGGTCTGGAACGGCCTTGCCGGCTACAGCGACGCGCTCAAGCAGCTCAGCACCGACAGCGGCAAGCAGATCTTCATCCCGGCCAGCTACTACTTCTGGGGCATGTTCTACCGGAAGTCCAACTTCGCCAAGTGGGGCGTGACCGCGCCGACCACCTGGGCCGAGTTCCTCCAGGTCTGCGAGACGATCAAGTCGAAGGGCGTGACCCCGATCGGCCTCGGCGCGGACAACTCGACGCCGTGGGTGGCCTCGGGCTGGTTCGACTACCTCAACGTCCGCATCAACGGCGCGAACTACCACCGCGAGCTGCTGGCCGGCAAGCACAGCTTCGCCGACCCGCAGGTGCACAAGGTGTTCGACCAGTGGAAGACGGCGCTGCCCTACTTCGACCCCAAGGGCACCGCACTGTCCTTCCAGGACGCGACGACCAACCTGCTGCAGGGCCGCACCGGCATGATGCTGATCGGCACCTTCCTGCTCGACACCACGCCCAAAGAGGACGTCGACGACATCGACTTCTTCCGGTTCCCGATCGTCGACCCGAACATGCCGCTGGTCGAGGAGGCCCCGACCGACGGCTTCTACGCCAGCGCGCACACCCAGCGCAAGCCGCAGACCCTCGAGTTCCTCAAGTACCTCACCACGGTCGAGGCCCAGGAGGCGTACCTGAAGTCCTCGGCCGGCAGCTCGCTGCCGGCCAACTCCACCGCCAAGGACTCCGGCACCCCCTTGATCACCAAGGGCAAGGAGATGCTGAACAAGGCGGCCGACCTGACCCAGTTCTTCAACCGCGACTCCAGCGACGCCCTGCAACCGACGGCCGACGCGGCGCTGATCAAGTTCATCCAGCACCCGGAACAGATCGACTCCATCCTCACCGACTGGCAGAGCGCCGCGAAGAAGGTCTGGACCTCCTGAGATGACCGCAACACTGACGGCACCGGCCGCAGCCCCGCCCTCACCGGCGGGGCCGCGCCGCAAGCGCCGCACCCTCTCGCCGACGCTGCTGGCCTTCGTGCTGGTGCCGCTGCTCGTCGAGACGCTGTGGGTGTTCTGGCCCGCGCTCCAGGGCGTGTACCTGTCCTTCACCAGCTGGGACGGCGTCTCGGCGGCGACGCTGGTCGGCTTCGGCAACTACGCCGAGCTGTTCAGCGATCCCACGTTCGGCAAGGCGTTCCTGGACACGGTGCTGTGGCTGGTGCTGTTCGGCGGCCTATCCGCGGTCGGCGGCCTGGCGATGGCCATGCTGCTGCTCAAGGACCGGCGCGGCGTCGGCTTCTACCGGGCCGCGCTGTTCACCCCGGTGGTGTTCTCCCTGGTCGCCACGGCGTTGATCTGGCAGGCCATCTACCAGCCCAACGGCCTGGTCAACACCGTGCTGGGCGCGATCGGCCTCGACAGCTGGCAGCACTCGTGGCTGTCCGACGCCAACACCGCGCTGTACGCGGTGATCGTGCCGGCGCTGTGGCGGCAGATCGGCTACATCATGGTGCTGTACCTGGCCGGTCTCAAGGGCATCGACCCGACCCTGTACGAGGCGGCCACCGTGGACGGCGCTTCGAAGTGGCAACAGTTCACCAAGATCACCCTGCCCCAGCTGAGCAGCGTCAACTCGGTGGTGCTGTCGGTGATCATCATCGACTCGCTGCGCTCGTTCGACGTCGTGTGGGCGCTGACCCGCGGCGGCCCCTACCACTCATCGGAACTGCTGAGCACCTACATGTACTCCACCGCTTTCCAGTCGCTGCGGCTCGGCTACGCGTCCGCGCTGGCCGTGGTGATCTTCGTGCTGGCCTTCGGGGTCATCCTCACGTACCTGGTGCGTGCGTTCCGGGACGCCGACGCATGAGCCGGCGACCGCTCCGCACCGGCGGCTACCACCTGGTCGCCGGCGGCATCTCCCTGCTGTGGCTGCTGCCGATCATCCTGGTCGTGGTCACCAGCATCCGCAGCTTCGACGACGTGGCCGCCAACGGCGTCGGCAGCCTGCCGCACTCGTTCACGCTGGACAACTTCGGCCAGGCGTGGGTGGACGGCGGCGAGTTCCAGGCCATGGTCAACAGCCTCATCGTGACCATCCCGGCCGTGATCATCACGTTGGCCCTCGGCGCGATCTCGGCGTTCGCGCTGAGCCGCTACGACCTGCCGTTCCGGCGGACCGTGCTGCTGGTGATGCTGGCCGGCAACCTGCTGCCGCCGCAGATCCTGCTGGTGCCGGTGTCGAAGATGGCCGAGATGCTCGGCATCTACGACACCCTCGGCGCGCTGATCGGCGTGCAGATCGGCTTCGGCCTCGGCTTCTACACGTTCGTGCTGTACGGCTTCATGCGGGCCATTCCCAACGAGATCCAGCAGGCCGCGGTGATCGACGGCGCCACGCCGCTACAGCTGTTCTGGCGGATCATCCTGCCGCTGACCCGCCCGGCGCTGGCTTCGCTGGCCGCACTGGCGTTCACCTGGGTGTTCAACGACCTGCTCTGGTCGATCACGGTGATCAGGACCGACTCCAAGTTCCCGATCACCTCGGCCCTGCTCGGATTGCAGGGGCAGTACGTGTCGCAGTGGAACGTGATCGCCGCCGGTTCGGTGATCGCGGCCATCCCGACCGTGGCGGTGTTCCTCCGGTTCCAGCGGCACTTCGTGGCCGGACTCGCCTTGGGGGCAGTGAAGTGACCCAGCAGTGGACACTGCACCTGGCCACCACCACGTACACCGTCGGCCTGCCGGAGCACCGGCGCTGGGCCGAGCTCCGGTCCTGGGGGCCGGCCGGCGTCGAGGACGGGCCGTCGCCGCTGGCCAACGTCGGCCGCACACCGTACCTGACCGAGGCCGACGGGGCACCCGTGGAGTACGCCCCGTTCGGGCTGCGGCCGTTCGCCGGCGCCGATCTGGTGGCCGGGCCGGTCGGCGCGCCCCGTGAGTCGTGGTGGACATTCGATTCGGCTTCGTACAAGGAAACCTCCCTTCGGCTGACGTTCGCCGACCAGGTGACCGGGCTGCGTACCGACCTGTACTACGAGGTCGTGCCCGGCACCGACGTGCTGCTGCGCTGGACCGAGCTGACCAACACCGGTTCGGTGCCGATCCGCTTGGAGCGCTTCGACTCCGCCGGCTTCTGTCTGCCCGTGGACACCGCGCGGGTGTCGTTCCTCATCGGCCGCTGGTGTCAGGAGTTCCAGCTGCGCCAGGTGGTGCTGCCGGCCGGCCGGTTCGAGATCGACAGTCGGCAGGGCGTGGCCGGGCACGGCTATTCGCCGTGGCTGGCCGTGCAGGACGATGTCGTTGACGGTCCCACGTGGGGTTTTCAGTTGGTGTGGCCCGGTTCCTGGCGGATCGACGCCGACATCGAGCTGAGCGGCTCCTGCCGGGTGCGCGTCGGCCGTCAGCCGCACGAGGGCGCGGTTCTGCTGGCCCCTGGCGCCACCATGGAGACGCCTCGGGTCGCCGCCGCGTACAGCGCCGACGGCCTGGGCGGGTTGGCCCAGGTGTGGCACTCGTACGAGCGTCACCTGTCCCCCGGCGGCCGCCAGGTGCTGTACAACTCCTGGGAGGCCACGGAGTTCGCCGTCGACGCCGCCGGGCAGCTGGAGCTGGCCAAGGTGGCCGCCGACATCGGCGCCGAGCTTTTCGTCGTCGACGACGGCTGGTTCGTCGGCCGTGACGACGACACCGGCGGTCTCGGCGACTGGACGCCCGACCCGGCCAAGTTCCCGGCCGGCTTCGGCTCGTTCGTCTCCGAGATCCGGGCTCTTGGCCTGGAGTTCGGGCTGTGGGTGGAGCCGGAGGCGATCAGCCCCAGGTCCCGCCTGTACGCCGAACATCCCGACTGGGTGTACCACCTGGACGGCCGCGCGCCGACCTTGATCCGCAACCAGCTGCTGCTGGATCTGGGCCGTGACGACGTGTTCGAGTTCGTGCTGTCCACACTGGACGGTCTGCTGTCCTCCTATCCGATCCGGTACCTGAAGTGGGACATGAACCGGCCGCCGACCGAGCGGGGCCGCCCCGGCTCGGGTGATCCCGAGGCGTTGGACCTCGACGGCGCCCATGCCCGCAACTACCTGCGCATCCTCGACCACCTGCGGGCCGCGCACCCCTCCGTCGCGATCGAGGGCTGCGCCGGCGGCGGTGGCCGGGTCGAGCTGGCCACCATCTCCCGTACGGACGTGGTGTGGCCCAGCGACAACACCGGCCCGCTGGACCGTCTGTCCATTCAGTACGGTTTCCTGCACGCCCACGCTCCGCATGTGATGAGCTCGTGGGTGACCGACGCCGCCGGCGTGTTCGACCAGCGGCCGCGGTCGCTGCGGTTCCGTTTCGTGCTGGCCATGGCCGGCGCCTTGGGCATCGGCGCCGACATCCGCTCGTGGACGCCGGGCCAGCGGGCCGAGGCCGCCCGTTATGTCGCGCAGTACAAGGAACTTCGCCCGTTCCTGCACTCCGCCACCGTCACGATGATCGGCACTCCCGCCGACCCCACGTTCGCCCTCCAGTACACCGGGGCCGACCAGGTCGTGGTGCTGGCGTGGAACACCGGACCGCTCGACGGAACTCCGGCCCTGTCCGGCCGGCGTCCTCGGCTCCGTCTGTCCGGTCTGGATTCCACGGCCAGCTACGGCTCGTACTCCGGCGCCCATCTGATGTCCGTCGGCCTGCCGGTCGACTGGACGTCGGCGGACGCCGACGTGATCGTGTTGGAGCGCTCGTGACCATCACGTTCGATCCCCGCTCCGGCCGGATCCTCCAGGTCTCGGTGCGCGGTCGCGACGCCTTCTGGGTCGCGGCCGAGCCGGCCGGCTGGAACCTGGGCGGCGATCGGCTGTGGCTGGGTCCCGAGCGGGACTGGTTCTGGGCCGGCACCGCTCGTGACGACCTGTCACGGCACCATGTTCCGCCCGAGATCGATCCCGGCAACTGGGACCTGGTGCACCAGCGTCCCGACGGCATCGATCTCGTGCTCAGCGCCGCTCTCGTCGACCGCAACACCGGCGAGCCCACCAGCGTTCTCGTCGAGCGGCACGTCACCGTGCTGGCCGACACCCGCTATGTCGCCGAGTACGTGACCGAGACGGTGCTCCAAGTCCAGGGCGGACACCCTGTAGATCTGTGGAACATCGTCCAGGTCCCGCTCGGCGGCCGCCTGGAGATCGGCGTCACCGGCGAGTTCTCGTTCCGCGACCACCTCGCTTCCCCCGTGGATCCCTCACGTTTCACACATTCCCCCGACATGGCCACCATAGACCTGACCGGCAAGATCATGTCCAAGTTCGGCATCACCTCGTCGGTGGCCACCGGCCTACTCCGCTACACCTTGCCCGGCTTGGTCATCGAGCGACACATCGACGTCCAGCCCGGCGGCGACTACCGGGACGGCCCTTACCAGCTGACCGGTGACGTCATCCAGGTTTTCGAGGACGACGGCCACTACGGCGGCTACGCCGAGCTCGAGCACCACAGCATCGCCGCTCATCCCGGCCAGTCGGTCGTCGACCGCTGCCGCACCGTCATCCGTGCGACTTGAGGAAGGCCAACACCTTCTCGTTCACCACCTCCGCGTGGGTCTCGGCCAGCGGGTGCGGTGCGCCCGGGATGATCTCCACGCACGCCTCCGGCATCAGTCGGCGGACCCGGGTCCGCACCTTGCTCGCATCGTGCACGATGCTGTTCTCCCCCAACAACACCAGGCTCGGCATGCGCAGCCGGTGCAGCTGCTCGTCGCTCGCGTACCGGATCATCGGCACGCTGGACCGGTAGTGGGCCAGGCCGTAGTTCACCAGCCGTTGCCGGTCCGGGTCGTTCGGCCAGCCGCCTTCCACGAGCCGGCCGAACCTCTCGTACTCCGCTTCGGTTCGGTTGACCAGCATGCGCAGGAACGTCGGCAGAGCGCGCAGCGGCGGTCGTCCGATGCTGTTGCCCCCGGGTTCCAGCAACAGCAGCGAGTCGACGCGCCTGGGCGCGTGCCAGGCCAGCTGCATCGACGCCCAGGCCCCGTAGGACAGTCCCCCCACGTGTGCCGTGTCGATGCCCAGTCCGTCGAGCACGTCCTCCAGCCAGAGCGCCAGGTCCACCGGTCTTCCGATCGGCGCGATCTGCGTGCCCAGCCCCGGATAGCCCAGCGTGTCGAGCGCGATCACCGTGTAGCTCGCGGCCAGCGCTCCGGCGTTCGGGACCCAGTTCGCCGCCGTTGCCCCGGAGCCCGGCACCAGCACCACCGGCGGCCCCGTGCCGTGCCGGATCACATGCGTGCCGCCGAAGCGGGTGTCGACGCGGAGGTCTTCCGCTCCCGGCGGCCATTGCGCCCGCACCCGGGCGTAGATCTCCCGGTAGTGCCGGACGGATCCGCTGTCCTTGAATCCCCCGATTCTCCCCATGCGTCCGTTCTACTCCGGTCGCCCCCGACCGAGCCCGGGACCTAGGTCCTGTCCTGGCCGGGACCCGGTGGAATGCACTCGACCGAGTGACTCGCGGGGATCCGGGAACGGATCCCCGCGAGTCATCACATCAGGCTACGAAACCGTTGAGGTGCAAGGAAACGGAGCGGATGCTGCCGGTGTCCACGGCGCCGCCGTCGACGACCTTGAAGGTCCAGGTGCCGTCGGCGACGTCGTTGAGCAGCGAGCCGAGGGCGGACTGGGGCTTCCAAGAACCGGTGAAGGGAGCATTGGCGGAACTGACGGTGGAGAACGCCGCGGACGCCGAGTCGTCGAAGACGACCTGGCAGAAGTTGTGCCCGGCGCCGCCACGGCGCTGGAACAACACGGCGGTGGCACCGGACGGCGAGGTCAAGGTGCCGGTGAGGTCGCCGGCGTAGGTGTGGTCGAGACCCACGGTGGTGGAACCAGCGGTGGTGCTGCACGAAGTGCCGTCGATGGAGAAGGTGAGCTTGGAAGCCCTACCGACGCCGGTGACGGGGATGGAGACGCTGGCGCCGACGGTGCTGTTGTCGGGAATGGCAACGGGGGCACCGGAATACGCGAACGACTGGACCACGGGAGAAGGCTGCCCGATGGGAATCTGGAAGCTCTGCGTGGTCGGCGAATGCGCGCCGGCGAAGGTGACCTTGGCGTTCAACACGACCGGCACACCGAGCTGCTGCGTGGCGGGCACGGTCAAGGTGAACGAGTTGATCACGGTCTGCCCGGCCTCGATGGTGCCGTAGCGCTTGCTACGAGGCGCGATGGTGACGCCAGGCGTGGGCGAGTCGACGACGACGCTCGTCGAAGCGGCGGTGCCGTCGCCACCGTTGTAGACGGGCAGCGTCACGGTAGCCGTGTCACCGGGCTTCACGAACGGAGAACCGTTGGGACCGCGCACAGTCGGCACCTGGGCGGTGGCCAACGGCTGGGGGCTGGCGCCGGTGTAGGCCAGGACCCGATCGGCCAACAGAATGCCAACGCCCGTACGGTTGTCGACGCCAGGAGCGCCGATGTCGACGGCAGTCGCCGTCAGGGCCTGACGAACATCGGCGGGCGACATACCGGGATTGCCGGACAGCACCAGACCGGCGATGGCGGCGGCGTGCGGCGCGGCGGCGGAAGTGCCGAAGAACGGGGAGAAGCCGGGCGCGGACGTGGCAACGCCGTCGGCCGCGGTCAGATCGGGCTTCTGCCGGACCTCGGCCCCGGGCGTCCCGTCGGCCTTGAAGAAGATCTTGCGCGGACCGTCCGAGCTGAACCGCTCGATCTGCGAGGACGAGCTGAACGTGCCGGGGTACGGACCGGCCGGGTTGGCCGGGTCACCGGGCTCCAGCGGCCGGCCGAAAGCGGCGGCAGCGGGCGCGGCGGCGACGCTGTAGGCGTCCTTGGCGGCGGAGTGGCCACTGGTCATGCCGGGCGTCACGAAAGCCTGGAGGCCACCGCCGGACACGAACCGCCCACGAAGAGCCGACAGCGACAGATACTTGTTGTCGCCCTTGAACTTCACGATGGCCAGGCGCTGCCCACCGGCGGAGGTGTTGACCCGCTCGTACGGGTCCTGGGTGCCGGTCTGGAGGTTCTGGCTGAACGACACGACGTTGCCGGACGCGTCGAGCAGGTAGAGGTCGTAGTCGTCGCCCGCGTGCCCCAGCGGGTCGTTCCACCACAGCGTCACGGGAACACCGGCGGAGGAGGCCGACAGCGGCTCCAGAACCTGGGTTCCGCCAACGGAAGCGGCGAAGTTGTGCGCCCCGCCGGCGAACTTGCCGATCACCTGGCCGGAGTCGACGTAGTCGCCCTCCCAGTGCCCGGAGGTCCCGTCGACGACGTTGCCCTCGTTGCCGGCGGACGAGAAGTACAGCGCGCCGTCCGCGGTCACGGCGTTGACGGCCTGCGCGATGGGGCCGTCCTGGAAGGCGGCCTCGTTGAAGTAGAAGACGTCGTCGACGATGACATCGCAGTGTGCCTGGCTGCGCAGGGCACGGATGTTGTCGGCGAAGCTGCTGTCGCTGATGAAGGCGGTCGCGAAGCCCAGCGCCGCACCGGGCGCGAGGTCGTGCATGATCTCCAGCATCGCGGTGCCCTCGTCACCGCTGCCTTCCTGGCCGGGCAGCACGTCCACGGGTGGCAGCTCGCCGGAGGCCACGGACGCGGCCAGCGAGGAGACACCGTCGGACAGCGCGCACAGCTTGGTGCCGACGCCGGTGATCCCGTTCTGCTGCCGGGCGGTGTCGGCGGCGTGCGCCCGGTCGCCCTGGCTGGTGATGGCCGCGGCGATGTTGGCCCGCAGGCCGGGCTTGGTGGCCGCCTCGACGCGCGCGTCCCTGGTCTGCTTCGAGACGGAGTCGGGCTGGCTGGAGATACGGCCGGGGGCGGCGGACCCGGGGGCCTCGGACGTCATGGCGTCGCTGCCGGCGTCGATCCGCTTGATGTCGTCACGGGTGGCCAGCGCGCCCAGCGCGGACAGCGGCAGCTCGGCGCGGATGCTGGCCTCGCGCTGCGAGACGTTGCGGATCTGGCCGCCGGCCTTGCGCACGGCGTCGACCAGCGCGTCGGACGTCTTGGTGGCACGGATGTCGACGGCGACGGTGTTGCCCGCCCCCACCTTGAGGTTGGACTGCACGTGCGGCAGCGCGGACCGGGCCGACCGGTCGGTGCGCAGCTTGTTCTCGACGAGCAGCTGGCTGTCGATCTTCCGGTCGGTGGCCGACTCGGACTTCTTGAGGTCCTGCAACGCGGCGATCTGGGCCGCGGTGTTGGCGGCCATCATGCCGGGGTTGGGGTGCGGCGCGGCGGCCGCGGGCGAGGCGAGGCCGAGGGCCGTGGCCAGGCACGCGGCCCCAGCGACTAACACGGTGCTTCTGTGACGAACGAATCTGCGCAACTGGCCCTCCCAGGGTGTGGCGCGGGCTCACTGCTGGTGATCACCAGCAGTGAGCCCAACGTAAAGTTTCCGCACGATCACCCACAGCAGCCTTGCGGGTGTCGCCCAAGTGGGCCAATCATCACGTTTTGTCGATAACTACAAGACAAAGGCATCTGTCCACAGCTGTCCGGTTCGCCCGGACAGCGCATCCAACATCGAGGCCGCCTGACCGTCCGTCAGCGACGCGACGAAGTCCACCACGGCCCGCCCCTGGCCAAGGCGCGCACGGCATCCGGCCCAGTCCGAACGTCGCCGGCCGGTCCGGCTAGCAGGTCCGGGGCCGTCCGGGCGAGTGACCGGTACTCGGTGTCGGCCAGCTCGACCAGGTCGTGCAGCCGCCGCGGCAGCCGGTCGGCCTCGTGCCGGTCGGACAGCCATTGGTCAAGCGCCTCAACGAGATTGGTCAGCAGCCGGGCCTGGCCGCGCTGGTGCAGGGCCAGGTCGGGGCGCAGCAGCACGAACCGCCGGTGCACGAACTTCAGCACGGCGACCTCGTGCCACTGGGCCGGCGCCAGCAGAACGTGACCGGACCTCGGCGTCGGATCCACCAGCACCTCGACGCCATCGACCAACCGCGTGGTCCACCGCCCGGAGAACGCGGCCACGCGCTGCTCGGCCTCGGCGGAACCGTCGAACGGCACGGCGAGCAGGCCGTCCACCAACTCCGTCCGCACGCGACGAACCGCCGCCGCAAAGGCGTCGTCGTCCACGGCCCAGGAGTCCTTCTCGTGCAACCGACGCCGCATGGCCTCCAGCGATCGCCCCGGCAGCCGCGACTGCGAGGCAAGCTCGGCTTTGGACAACGAAGCCAGCTCCAGCGCGTCGGTGAGCCACGTCGTCAGCTCGGCCGCCACGGTCGCGTGCTGCAACACGCCGACCCGGTGGAAGTCCTCGACGTCGTGGATGGCGTACGCGATGTCGTCGGAAGTGTCCATAACGGACGCTTCCACGGTCTGCTGCCAGTCCTCGACACGCCCGTGGAACGGGGCCCGCGACTGCTCGAAGTCGTCGAGTTCCGTGACGTAGGCGGAGAACTTGGCCGAGCCACTGCCAACGGCCTCCGGCGGCTCCGACGCGCCGCGCGGCGGGATCCGCAGCGTGCGCGGATGCGGCGAGGGATGGGAAAGCCGCGTCCACGGGTACTTCAGCAGCGCGGCCCGCACGGCGACGGTCAGATCGAGACCGACGGCCGCCGGCCCGCGCACGTCCGTGGTCGTCACGATACGGAACGACTGCGCGTTGCCCTCGAAGCCGTCGGCCAGCCCGAACCGGTTGCGGGCGATGCGGTCCAGCACCTGCTCGCCGAGATGCCCGAACGGCGGGTGCCCGAGGTCGTGGGCCAGGCTGGCTGCCTCGGCCACGTCCGGGTCGCAGCCGCCGAGCTTGTCCAGCACGGCGGCGGTGTCGCCGCGGGCGGTCAGCCGCTCGGCGATGGCCCGCGCCACCTGCGCCACCTTCAGGCTGTGCGTGAGCCGGTTGTGCAGCAGCAGGCCGGAGCCGGTAGGGCTGATCACCTGGGTCACGCCGCCGAGCCGGGCGAAGAACGGCGAGCTGGCGACCCGGTCCCGGTCGGCCCGGAACGGGCTGGCGGCCAGGTCGGCCGAGGAATCGGAGAATCGGCGGTGCGCTCGCAGGTCGTGCATGCGTGTGACGTTAGCCTGGACGGGTGGTCGACGTCCTGGTGGTCGGGGCCGGACCGGCCGGGTCCGCCCTGGCGGCCGCCTGCACGGACCTCGGTCTCAGCACGACACTCGTGGACCGGAACCCGGAAAGGCCCTGGCGGCACACCTATGGGGCCTGGGCGCACGAGCTGCCACCGCTCCCCCACGACGCCATCGCCGCCCGCGCCACGACCGTCAAGGCGTTCGCCCTCACCGAGCACCGCCTCGACGGCGAGTACGTGGTGCTGCACAACGAGAATCTGCGCCGGCATCTGTCCCGTCCGGACATCGAGACCATCGCCGGCCGGGCCGCCGACATCACGCCCACGACCGCAACGATCAACGGCCGGACGATCACCGCCGGCATCGTGGTCGACGCGAGTGGGCCGCCGCGCGGCCGGTACGCCGAGCAGACCGCCGTCGGCGTCACGCTGCCGGCCGATGTGCTGGACAAAGGCGAAGCGGTTTTCATGGACTGGCGGCAGGCCGGCGACCCGCCGACCTTCTGCTACGCGCTGCCCCTCGACGACGAGCGGGTGCTGGTCGAGGAGACCTCGCTCGCGCATCTGCCCGGGCTTTCGTTCGGGCTGCTGCGCGAGCGCCTGCACCGGCGGCTGGCCGTGCACGGCTGGCCCTTGGACCGTCCGGACCACGAACGGGTGCGCTTCCCGCTCAACCCGCCCCGGCCGAGAGGTCCGCTCGTCACGTTCGGCGCGCGGGCCGCCCTGGTGCACCCGGCGACCGGCTACAGCGTGGCCACCGCGCTGACACTCGCGCCAAAAGTTGCGCATGCAATAGCCGAGACACCGACCCGGGTTCGTGACACGATCTGGTCGCCCAAGGCCAGAATGACGCACGGATTGCGACGACGGGGCCTGTCGGCATTGCTCCACCTGCCATCGACCCGCGTTCCCGAGTTTTTTGAGCTGTTTTTCCGGTTGCCCGCGGAAAAGCAACGGATCTACCTCACAGAACGTGAGAATTTCACCGGTACGGCGGCTGCGATGCTGGCGTTGTTCCGGTCAGCTCCACCCCGGTTACGCAGCGCGATTGCATTTGCCGCAACAACTCGATGAACACACAGTGAAGCCACTCGGCAATTTCACCTCGGACACGCCAGGATCGGACCGTGACCGGGTTGCTGGAGGATGTGCGCTTCGCGTTCCAGCCATTGTTCAACCTGCACACGGGTGGCGTCATCGCGATCGAAGCGCTCGCGAGGCCCGCCTCTCGTTCCGTCTACGAGCTGCTCCGCGACGCCGCGCGCGCCGGTGAGCTGCTGGAGACGGACGTTGCGCTGGCCGCCGCCGCGGTACGGGCCGCCGCCGAGCACAACAACATCGTGCCGCTGCACGTCAACGTGCTGGCCGCGACCGTGTCCAAGGCGGCCGAGTCGATCGGCCCGCTGCTGGACGCGATGCGGGAGACCGGCCGCGCGCCGGACACGCTGTGGCTGGAGGTCGGCACGCCCTTCTCCCGGCTGCGCCGGGAGAACCTGCGCAACGGCCTTGACCTGCTCCGCAGCAGCGGCTTCCACATCGCGCTGGACGGCGTCGGCGACGGCGACGTGCCGCTGTCGCTGTACACCGAGCTGACCCCCGAGATGATCAAGCTGGACCGGCGGATCGTGGCCGGCCTGCCCACCGACGCCGGCAAGGCCGCCCTGGTGCAGGCCCTGACCGTGCTGGCCGAGCACAACGGGGCGCAGCTGGTCGCCGAGGGCGTGGAGAACGAGCTCCAGCTGGCCGCCGTGCGGCGGCTGGGCTTCGGCCTGGCCCAGGGCAACCTGCTGGCCATGGCCGGCCGCCGGCCCAACGTGGAGATCACCATCGCGGCGGCGCTGACCAAGCTGCCGGAGGCCGAGCTGACCGGCCCGGTGCGCCGGGCGAGCGGTCCTCGGGTGACGGATTTCCTGCACCCCGCGACCATGCTGCCGGTGTCCGCGACGGCCGAGGAGGTCCGGTCCATCCTGGCCAACCAGGGCGCGGTCGGCGGCGTGGTGCTGGTCGACGAGAACAACCGGCCGCACTTCACCGTGGACCGCAACCGGTTCCTGCTGGCCGTCACCGGCCCGTACGGGCACGCGCTGCACGCCAAGCGGGAGGCCGCCCGGCTGGCCGACCGGCCGTACATCCTGCCCAGCGACGCCACCGCGCTGGACCTGCTGGACCTGCTGGCCAAGGCCGAACGGCAGCGGATGAACGACGAGGTCGTCATCGTCGACTCGCACGACCGCTGCCTCGGCGTCGTGCACAGCTCGGACGTGGTGCGGGGCATCGCCGAGATGAAGGTGGAGCAGGCCGCGTCGCTCAACCCGCTGACCCGGCTGCCCGGCAGCGACGCGCTGGCCCGCGAGGTGGACCGGCGCATCGCCACCCGGGAGATCTTCGCCGTGGGCTGGCTGGACGTGGACGGCTTCAAGCAGGTCAACGACTCGGCCGGGTTCGCGGCCGGCGACGACCTGATCCGGGCGATCGGCCGGGCCCTGGCCGACGCCGCCGCGGTGCTGCCGACCGTGCAGGTCGGACACGTCGGCGGCGACGACTTCGTGTTCGTCGCCGGCCTTGACGACCTGGTGCCGCTGTCCTCGGGCCAGCTCGACACCGGGCACACGGCCGGCGGCATGGCCATCTCGATGTCCTTGGCCACGTTGGTGTGTTCACCCGGCAGTGTGAGCGATTATCGCGAGGTGTCACGCCTGCTGGCGCCGTTGAAGAAGCACGCCAAGGCGCTGCGCGGGGACAGCTGGGTGCTGGGCCGGCCGGGTTCGGAGCGGATGGACGTGCTGCGCGGCGGCAACGCCGCGCCCGCGGTGCCGCCGGCGCGGCGCGGCACCGTCAGCGCCTGAATGCGTGCATGCGTCACGCCGCCGCCAAGCGGGTTAGTACTCCCCACAGCCCGGTGAAGTGCTGCCACCATCGTGAAGCTCGGACCACACCAACGCCGGACGCGCGCCTTGGTTGGTCACTCATAGCATTGCCTCGGTGACGGAACGCGACTATGTCCAGTCGGCGGCGGGAGCTTCGGTGCACACCATTGACGGAATCGAGCGGCAGCACCAGGGGAAAACGGGCCGGTTGGCCGTGCCCGCACCCAGATCGGGAGGCGGCCGGACGGGACTGACGGTCGGCGTCGAGGAGGAGTTCCTGCTGGTCGACTACCGCACCCGGCGGGTGTCGCCGCGAGCACCCCTCGTGCTCGCCGCGGCGGCCGGCCGGCTGCCCGGGCTGCAACCGGAGATCACTCAGTTCCAGGTCGAGACGGCCACCCCGATCTGCCACACGATGGCCGAGGTACGGGCGAATCTTGTTGACAGCAGGGAAAAGCTGGCCGGGACCGCGCGCCGGCAGGGATTGCGGCTGGCCGCCACCGGCACCCCCGTGCTGGGCCGGGCCGCGCCGCCGCCGCTGACCGACAGCGCCCGCTACCACCAGATGGCCGCCGAGTTCGGCGCCGTCACCGACGGGCTGTCCATCTGCGGATGTCATGTGCACGTCGGCATTCCCGGGCCGGAGGAAGGTATTCGGGCCAGCAACTACCTGCGGCCGTGGCTGCCGGTTCTGCTGGCGTTGAGCGCGAATTCCCCGTTCTGGGAGGGCCGCGACACCGGCTACGCCAGCTGGCGCTACCTGGTGTGGGCGCGGTGGCCGACGGCCGGCCCGCCGCCGGTGTTCGAGTCGGCCGAGCAGTACGAGCACGCCGTCCGGTCGCTGATGCAGGTCGGCGCGGCCATGGACCGGGCCATGGCCTACTGGGACATCCGTCTGTCGCAACAACATCCGACCATCGAGCTGCGGGTGTGCGACGTCGCCGCGACGGCCGACGAGGCGGTGCTGATCGCCGCGCTGACCCGAGCGATGGTCGCGACCGCCCTGGAGGACACCCGGCCGCCGTTGGGCATGCCGCAGCACCTGCTGCGGGCGGCCGGCTGGCGGGCCGCCCGCGACGGGCTCGACGGCAGCTGCGTCAACCCGGTCACCGGGCACACCCTGCCCACGCCCGTGCTGGTCCGGCAGCTGATCGGCCGGGTACGGCCGGCGCTGGAGGAGGCCGGCGACCTCGAACTCGTGCTGGATCTGCTGGAGTCGTTGGTGGCCAAGGGCTGTGGGGCCGCGCGGCAGCGACGCGCGTTCGGCCGCAACGGCAAGCTCACCGACGTGGTGGACCTGCTGACCGCGCAGACCGCCGGGGCCGACGACCTGGTGTGAGCCTCACTCGCCGGTCGTGCCGTCGGCGAACTCCCTGAGCACGTCCAGATGTCCCACGTGGCGCGCGGTCTCCTGCACCACGTGCGTCAGCAGCCAGCGCACGGTCTTGTCCTCGTCCTTGGTGGACCGGTCGCCGGCCGCCTTGTCCGCCAAGGCCCGCTCGGAGAGCGCCCACTGCTCCTGATACTCGGCGACCACGGATTCCGGCGTGTCCTGTTCGGACAGTCGGAAGTCGATGTCGCGATCGGGGCTCTCCCAGCGGTTGGGCAGGTCGAGGCCGCCGCCGACGATGCCCAGCCAGTAGCGCTCGACCGAGGTCAGGTGGCGGATCACGCCCATGGCGCTGAACACCGGCGAGGCCGGGAACGGCGCGGCCGCCGCGGCCGCCCGGTCGAGGCCGGCCAGCTTGTTCACGGCCGTGATGCGCAGGAAGGTCAGGAACTCGGTGAGCAGGGTCAGCTCGTCGGCGGCGTTCGTCTCGGGCCAGCGCCGCGGCAGTTCGCTCGAACTCATGTTCGATAAGGTATCATTCGGGGAGGTCGTGACTGGCGAGGGTGGGCTACCACCGGGGAGCGGCCGGATGTAGATGCGAGCGTCGACCGCCTGGGCGTCTCCGTCAGCCGAGAAGCTGAGGAGGCAGCGATGGAGTTCCGCTACGGCATCAACCCGCAGCAGGCCGCCGAGTACGACGGCGCGGCGGTCCGGATACTGAACGGGCAGCCCTCGTACATCAACATGCTGGACGCGCTCAACGCCTGGCAGCTGGTGCGGGAGGCCTCCCGGGCGCTCGGCCGGACCGTGGCCGCCTCGTTCAAGCACGTCTCCCCGGCCGGCGCCGCGCTGTCCGGGCCGATCGACCCGGTGACCGCCGACCTGTACGGCATGGACGACGTCGGCCCGGTGGCCAGCGCCTACCTGCGGGCCCGCGACGCCGACCCCAAGTCCTCCTTCGGCGACTTCGCCGCCGTGTCCGCGCCGGTCGACGCCGAGCTGGCGGCGCTGCTCAGCACCGTGGTGTGCGACGGGATCGTGGCCCCCGGCTTCGAGCCCGGCACCGTGGCGACGCTGAGCGCCAAGAAGGGCGGCCGCTTCCTCGTCGTCGAGGCCGACCCCGATTTCGAGCCGCCGCAACGGGAAACCCGCGAGGTGTTCGGCATGCGGCTGACCCAGGACCGCGATCCCCTGCCGCTGACCCGGGATCTGCTCGGTGACGGTCTGCCGTCCACCGCCGTCGACGACCTGCTGCTGGGCATGGCCGTGCTGCGCTACACGCAGTCCAACTCCGTCTGCTACGTGAAAGACGGTGCCACGCTGGGCATCGGGGCCGGTCAGCAGTCCCGTGTGGACTGCACCCGGTTGGCCGGCGGCAAGGTCGACATCTGGTGGCTGCGGCGGCATCCGGCGGTGCGAGTGCTGCTCGACGTCGCGCCCGGCACCCGTCGGCAGGATCTGGTCAACGAGCAGATCCGCTACATCGAGGAGGACCTCACCGCCGTCGAGCGGGCCGAGTGGATGGAGCGGCTGACCGGCGTCTCCTTCGTCTCCGACGGCTACCTCCCGTTCCGCGACAACGTGGACCACGCTGCCCGGCACGGGGTCAGTTACATCGCCGAGCCCGGCGGGTCCATCCGCTCCGACGACGTGGCGCAGGCCTGCCGCAAGCACGGGATCACGCTGGTGCGTACGGGATTGCGGCTGTTCCACCACTGACAAGGTGAGGAAGGGTCGAATCCTTCCCGGGTCACCCGGGAAATCCTCCCGGCCCTACCGGGGGCTCGCCCCGATGACGGCCCGGCGCGCCCCCGCATAGCTTGGTGGTGATCGAAGCCGCTACTGGGGAAGGAAAAACCAGGCATGACTGTTCGCAGCAGGATCGCCGCCACCACGGCCGCGCTGGGCCTGATCGCACTCGCGACCGCGGGCCCGGCCGCCGCCGCGCCGGCCCATCCGATGGCCTCCGGGGCCGTGCTGACGAAGGCCACCGTCTTCTTCCACACCAACAACGAGGACAAGGACGACGACACCCACGTCACGGTGACGGTCCGGGACAAGCGCGGCACGGTCGCGGCGTACACCTCCAACGACTTCGGCCACTTCGACGACAACTCGGACGCCGGGCCGTTCTCGCTCCAGGTCTCGCCCGCCCGCTGGGACGACGTGGACTTCGGCACGTCCACGGTCCGCATCGACCCGAACGGCCACGACACCTGGCGCTTCAACGTGCGCGTCGACCTGTACTTCTCCGACGGCACGCACCTGGGCACGGACGTCTCCGGCATCGAGCTCACCCAGAACCGCAAGCAGCAGACCTGGGGCGTAGCGTAAGTCGATCGACTGTGTTTGATGGCGCCGCCTCCGGCGTCGCGGCTCGACCCCTCGTGACCCCTGCCTCGCCCTTGCCGGATTTTCGCCCGCCGCATCCGGCTTGGGCGGGTAGGCGCGTCGAGTGGCGGCGGGCGAAAATCCACCAACCGTGCGAAGCAGGGGCGGGGCCGAGCGATGTTGCTGGCAAACTCGGGAACGTTCGGCGGCCGAGACTGGCCGCCGAATGTTCTCGTGGCGACGGAACGCCTGAAGCCGCCGGGGGTCGAGGTCGTCGGCACCGAGGGACTTCCCTTTGCCGATGGAAATTCTCGCTCGTGCTGAACCGCCACGGCCGTTTCGACGCGGCCGGTCTGAGTCGCGTGTTGGCCGATGGCGGCATTCTGCTCACCCAGCAGGTCGGCAGTGACGACTGCGTGGAGCTGAATCGGGCGCTCGGCGCACGGGTCTCCGACCAGCGCTGGAACCTCGACGTGGCAACGGAAGCGTTGACCGCCGCCGGGCTTCGGGTGATCGACGCCCGGGAGGAACGGCCACTGCTGCGGTTCCACGACATCGGCGCGGTTGTCTACCAGCTGCGGATGGTTCCGTGGCAGATCAAGGACTTCACCGTCGAACGCTACGACGCCGCCCTGCGCCGGCTGCATGCCCGGATCGAGGCCGAGGGCTCCCTCGCCGTCCGCACGCACCGATTCCTGGTCAGGGCCGCGAAGCCCGCTTGATGCCGGCCAGCATGCGACGCACCACCAGCCGGTGGCCGCCGGTGCCGATGACCAGGCTCCGGTAAACGAACCCGAGCGGTCCCGGGAAGGCGGCGTGGGTACGCGCCGCCAGCATCGTTCCGCCGGGCTCGTCGGTCAGGACGAAGGTCAGCTCGTAGTTCGAGTAGCGATGCCGGCCGGCCAGCCGCAGCAGCCGCTCCGGCTCCACCTCGGCGACGGTGAAGCCGGCCACCGTGCTGCCCGCTTCCAGCGCAGCGCCGGCTGCCCGCCGCGGTTCCGCGCCGACCACCGGCGCCACCGCCTTGGTCACGCGGTTGCCCTTGAACTGCTGGCCCAGCGCCCGCCACACCGCGGCCGGCGGCGCGGCCACCAGCACCCGGTGCTCGTCGATGAACGGAAGTTCCACGGTGT
Source organism: Kutzneria chonburiensis (assembly GCF_028622115.1). Lineage (NCBI taxonomy): Bacteria > Bacillati > Actinomycetota > Actinomycetes > Pseudonocardiales > Pseudonocardiaceae > Kutzneria > Kutzneria chonburiensis. The sequence goes on along the minus strand of NZ_CP097263.1, from coordinate 1,096,306 downwards.
CACCCCTCAAAAGCCACCGGCCCCTCCGGTCGGAGGGGCCGGTGATAACACCGTTTCACAACTCTCAGACGGTGAAGCCCAAAGCACGCAACTGGTCACGGCCGTCGTCGGTGATCTTCTCCGGGCCCCACGGCGGCATCCACACCCAGTTGATGCGGAAGTCGCTGACCACGCCCCCGCCCGGGCCGCCGGTCAGGGCGGCGCGGGTCTGGTCCTCGATCACGTCGGTCAGCGGGCAGGCCGCCGAGGTCAGCGTCATGTCCAGCGTCGCGACGTTGTCGTCGTCCAGGTGGATGTCGTACACCAGGCCCAGGTCGACCACGTTGATGCCGAGCTCGGGGTCGACGACGTCACGCATCGCCTCCTCGATGTCCTCCAGCGAGGGCACATCGGCCTTGGCCGGCGCCTCGGGCAGCGCCTCGGCGGTCCGGGTCATGTCTTCCGCGGTCATGCCTGTCCTCCATCGACGACGCGGGCGACCGCGTCCTTGAAAGCCATCCAGCCGAGCAGGGCGCACTTGACGCGCGCCGGGTACTTCGCGACACCGGCGAAGGCGACGGCGTCCTCGAGGACGTCCTCGTCGGGCTCGACCTTGCCGCGGCCCTGCATGAGCTCCACGAACACGTCGAGGGTGCCGAAGGCGTCGCCGACGGTGCGGCCGATCACCAGGTCGGTGAGCACCGAGGTGGAGGCCTGGCTGATGGAGCAGCCCTGCCCGTCGTAGGAGACGTCGACCACCTTGGCCTCGGGCCCGTCGCCCTCCAGGTGCACCCGCACGGTGACCTCGTCCCCGCAGGTCGGGTTGACGTGGTGCACCTCGGCCTCGAAGGGCTCACGCAGGCCGCGGTGGTGCGGGTTCTTGTAGTGGTCCAGGATGATCTCCTGGTACATCTGCTGGAGCTGCATCAGGCGTTCACCCCGAAGAACTTCTGCGTCTCGCGCACGCCGTCGAGCAGGGCCTGCACGTCGGAGAGGTCGTTGTAGACGTAGAAGGTGGCGCGCACGGTGGCGGCGGCGTCGAGCTTGCGGTGCAGCGGCCACGCGCAGTGGTGCCCGACGCGGACCTCGATGCCGAGGCTGTCGAGGACCTGCCCGGCGTCGTGGGCGTGCACGCCCTCGACGACGAACGACACGGCGGAGCCACGGTCCACGTTCTCGGCGGGCCCGACGATGCGCACGCCGGGGATCTCGGCCAGCCCGGCCAGGGCGGCGCCGGTGAGCTCGTGCTCGTGGGCGGCGACCCGGTCCATGCCCAGCAGCCGCAGGTAGTCCACGGCCGCGCCGAGGCCGATGGCCTGCGACGTGTTGGGCACGCCGGCCTCGAACCGCTGCGGCGGCGGCGCGAAGGTCGAGCGGTCCATGAACACCTGCTCGATCATCGACCCACCGGTGATGAACGGCGGCATCGCGTTGAGCAGCTCGAACCGCCCGTACAGCACGCCGATGCCCGACGGCCCGAGCATCTTGTGCCCGGAGAAGGCGGCGAAGTCCACGCCCAGCGCCCGGAAGTCCACCGGCCCGTGCGGCACCGACTGGCAGGCGTCCAGCACGGTCAGCGCGCCGACCGACTGGGCCTTGGCCACGAGCACCGACACCGGGTTGACGGTGCCGAGCACGTTGGACTGGTGGGTGAAGGCGAAGACCTTGGTGCGCGGCGTGATCACGTCGTCCAGGTCGGACAGATCGAGCCGGCCGTCGGCCGTGACGGACAACCACTTCAGGGTGGCCCCGGTGCGCAGCGCCAACTGCTGCCACGGCAGCAGGTTGGCGTGGTGCTCCATCTCGGTCACGACGATCTCGTCGCCCGGGCCGAGCACGAAGCGCTTGGCCGCCGGGTCGTCGGAGAAGGCCGCGTTGCCGAAGGCGTAGGCGACCAGGTTGATGGACTCGGTGGCGTTCTTGGTGAACACCACCTCGTCCACGCCGACGCCGACGAAGTTCGCGATCTTCTCGCGGGCGTCCTCGTAGAGGTCGGTGGCCTCCTCGGCCAGCTGGTGCGCGCCGCGGTGCACGGCCGCGTTGGCCGTCTCGACGTACTGCCGCTCGAAGTCGAGCACCTGCTGGGGACGCTGCGACGTGGCGCCGGAGTCCAGGTAGACCAGCCGTTTGCCCTCGCGCACCGTGCGAGCCAGGATCGGGAAGTCGGCTTTCAGTGCGGCGACGTCCAAGGGTGCAGCGGTGGTGGTCACTGCCGGCGCCTCCTCGCAATCAACGGATACAGGTCACTTGGTGCAACGTCAGCCGACCTGCGCGGCTTCCTGCTTGCCGGTGTACTTCACGTAACCCTCGTCCTCCAGGCGCGCGGCCAGCTCGGCGCCGCCGGACTCGACGATCCGGCCGCCGGCGAACACGTGCACGAAGTCGGGGGTGATGTGCTTGAGGATCCGGGTGTAGTGCGTGATCAGCATGACGCCGCTCTCGCCGTTGGCCCGGAACCGGTTCACGCCCTCGGAGACGACCCGCAGCGCGTCCACGTCGAGGCCGGAGTCGGTCTCGTCGAGGATGGCGATCTTCGGGTTGAGCAGGGCCAGCTGGAGGATCTCGTGCCGCTTCTTCTCGCCGCCGGAGAAGCCCTCGTTGACGCTGCGCTCGGCGAACGACGGGTCGATCTCCAGCTCCGACATGGCGCTCTTGACCTCCTTGACCCAGTGCCGCACCTGCGGGGCCTCGCCGCGCACGGCGGTGGCCGCGGTGCGCAGGAAGTTCGACATGGACACGCCGGGCACCTCGACCGGGTACTGCATGGCCAGGAAGATGCCGGCCCGCGCCCGCTCGTCGACGGCCATGCCCAGCACGTCCTCGCCGTCCAGCAGCACCGAGCCCGAGGTGACCTCGTACTTGGGGTGGCCGGCGATCGCGTAGGACAGCGTGGACTTGCCGGAGCCGTTGGGGCCCATGATGGCGTGCGTCTCGCCGGCCTTGATCGTCAGGTCAACGCCCTTGAGGATCTCCTTGGGGGCGTCGTCGGTGACGACCGAGACGTGCAGGTCCTTGATCTCCAGGGTGGCCATCGGCTCTTCGTTCTCCTGTGTGGCGGTTCAGTTCAAAGTCAGTTGGTGCGGTGACTCGGGTCGACGAGGACGTCGTCCCCGGACACGGTCACCGCGTACACGGCCACCGGCTCGGTGGCGGGCGGCGAGGACGGCGCCCCGGTGCGCAGGTCGAAGCACGACCCGTGCAGCCAGCACTCCAGGCCCTTGCGGGTCAGCTCGCCCTCGGCCAGGGCGATCTCGGCGTGCGTGCACTCGTCGCGCAGCGCGTGCACCTCGTCGCCCCCGCGCACGAGCACGATGGGCGTGTCCGCCAGCTCGACCGGGAACGGCTTGCCGTCCTCCAGGTCGGCCAGCGAACACGCCCGCAGCATCGTCACGCCCCCACGGCCTGCAGCTCGGCCTCGATCGCGGCCTCGAGCCGGTCGCGCACCTCGGGCACGCCGATCTTCTGCAGCACCTCGTGGAAGAAGCCGCGCACGACCAGCCGTCGCGCCTGGTCCACCGGGATGCCCCTGGCCTGGAGATAGAACAGCTGCTCGTCATCGAACCGGCCGGTGGCGCTGGCGTGGCCGGCGCCCTCGATCTCGCCGGTCTCGATCTCCAGGTTGGGCACCGAGTCGGCGCGGGCGCCGTCGGTGAGCACCAGGTTCCGGTTGAGCTCGTAGGTGTTCGTGCCCTCGGCCGCGGCCCGGATCAGCACGTCGCCGATCCACACCGTGTGCGCCCCGTCGCCCTGTAGCGCGCCCTTGTAGACCACGTTGCTGCGGCAGTTGGACACCGCGTGGTCGACGAAGGTGCGGTGCTCCAGGTGCTGGTCGGCGTCGGCGAAGTACAGGCCGGCCAGGTCGGCGTCGCCGCCCTTGTCGGCGTAGGTGACGGTCGGGCTGACCCGCACCAGGCTGCCGCCGATGGTGACGACCGTGTGCTTGAGCGTGGCGTCCCGGCCGACCTTGGCCAGGTGCGCGCCCACGTGCACGGCGTCGTCGCTCCAGTCGTGCACGACGACGACCGTGAGCTTGGAGCCGTCGAGGGCGACGATCTCCAGGTTGTCGGCGTAGGTGCCGGAGCCGCGGTAGTCGACGACCACCACGGCCTCGGCGAACGCCTCGGCGCGCAGCTGCACGTGCCCGTAGGCCACGCCGCCCTCACCCGGGCCGTTGACCGTGACCAGGGTCGGCCGGGACGCCTTCGTCTCCTTGGGGAAGGTGACGACGGTGGCCTGCGTGAACGCCGACCAGGCCTGGGCCGACACGCGGTCGGCCGGCACACCGCCCTGACCGATGCGCTCGTCGTCGCGGGCGACGCGCTCGACGCGCACCTCCGGCGACTCGTCCACGTCGACCGAGGCCGTGCCGCCGGCCACCGCGGTGCCGTTGTGCAGGCCGTTCAGCCGCTTGAGCGGGGTGAACCGCCAGTCCTCCTCGCGCCCGCCCGGAACCTCGAAGGCGTCCACGTCGTAGGAGGTGAACCGGTCGCCGCGCGAGCTCTGCGGGACAACTGCTCCAGCCGTGGGAGCTGCCCCGTGAGAATGCGCTGTCAACCCATGCTGCGTCGTCGGGGTGGCCATGTCAGCCGACGGCCCCTTCCATCTGGAGTTCGATCAGGCGGTTCAGTTCGAGCGCGTACTCCATCGGGAGCTCGCGCGCGATCGGCTCGACGAAGCCACGCACGACCATGGCCATCGCCTCGTCCTCGGTCAGGCCACGGGACATCAGGTAGAACAGCTGGTCCGCGCTCACCTTGGAGACGGTGGCCTCGTGGCCCATGGACACGTCGTCCTCGCGGACGTCCACGTACGGGTAGGTGTCCGACCGGCTGATCTGGTCGACCAGCAGCGCGTCGCACTTCACCGTGGAGGCGGAGTGGTGCGCGCCCTTGTTCACCCGGACCAGGCCGCGGTACGAGGTGCGGCCGCCGCCACGGGCCACCGACTTCGACACGATCGTCGAGGAGGTGTGCGGGGCCAGGTGCACCATCTTCGCGCCGGCGTCCTGGTGCTGGCCCTCGCCGGCGAAGGCGATCGACAGCACCTCGCCCTTGGCGTGCTCGCCCATCAGGAACACCGAGGGGTACTTCATGGTGACCTTGGAGCCGATGTTGCCGTCGATCCACTCCATGGTCGCGCCCTCTTCGGCCTTGGCGCGCTTGGTGACCAGGTTGTAGACGTTGTTCGACCAGTTCTGGATGGTCGTGTAGCGGCAGCGGCCGCCCTTCTTGACGATGATCTCCACGACGGCCGAGTGCAGCGAGTCGGAGGAGTAGATCGGCGCGGTGCAGCCCTCGACGTAGTGCACGTACGCGCCCTCGTCGACGATGATCAGCGTGCGCTCGAACTGGCCCATGTTCTCGGTGTTGATCCGGAAGTAGGCCTGCAGCGGGATCTCGACGTGCACGCCCTTGGGGACGTAGATGAACGAGCCGCCGGACCACACCGCCGAGTTCAGCGCGGAGAACTTGTTGTCACCGGACGGGATCACCGAGCCGAAGTACTCCTGGAAGAGCTCGGGGTGCTCCTTGAGGCCGGTGTCGGTGTCCAGGAAGATGACGCCCTGGGCGGCCAGCTCCTCGTTGATCTGGTGGTAGACCACCTCGGACTCGTACTGGGCGGCGACCCCGGCGACCAGGCGCTGCTTCTCCGCCTCCGGGATGCCCAGCTTGTCGTAGGTGTTCTTGATGTCCTCGGGCAGGTCCTCCCAGGAAGCGGCCTGCTTCTCGGTGGAGCGCACGAAGTACTTGATGTTGTCGAAGTCGATGCCCGACAGGTCGGAGCCCCAGTTCGGCATGGGCTTGCGCTCGAAGAGCCGCAGGCCCTTGAGACGGTGCTCGAGCATCCACTCGGGCTCGCTCTTCTTGGCCGAGATGTCCCGGACGACGTCCTCGTTCAGCCCGCGGCGAGCGCTGGCGCCAGCGACATCCGCGTCGGCCCAGCCGTACTCGTACTTGCCCAGGGTCTCCAGGGTTTCTTCCTGGGTGAGCGGCGTGGTCTGGGCCGTGGTGGGCGTGCGCTGCTCGGCAGCGGCAGTCATGCGAGCTCCCCTCCGTCCGGGGTGGGTGGTGTCATGTTCGGGGTCTTGCCTTGAGTCGGGAGCAACGGAACGTGGGTTGTGCACGCTGCGTCACCGCGGGCGATCGTCGCGAGCCGCTGCACGTGTACCCCGAGCATGGCGGCGAACGCCGTCGTCTCGGCCTCACACAGCTGCGGGAACTCGGCCGCGACGTGCGCCACCGGGCAGTGGTGCTGACACAGCTGCTCCCCGGCGCCGACGTGCCGTGACGACGAAGCGTAGCCCTCGCGGGTGAGCGCGGCGGCGAGGGCCTTGGCCCGCTCCGCCGGCTGCGCCGGCTCCGTCACGGCGTCCCGATGCCGTTCGATCATGGCTTCGACCCTGCGCTCGGCGAACGCCTTGACCGCCTGCTCCCCGCCGTTCTCGGCCAGGAAGCGCAGCGCGGCCACCGCGAGGTCGTCGTACGCGTGTCCGAAACGGGACCGGCCCGCCTCGGTGAGCAGGAAGAGCTTGGCCGGACGGCCCCGCCCCCTGCGGCCACGCGACGGCGCGTCCCTCGTGGTCGCCTCGCCGTCGGCGAGCAGTGCGTCCAGGTGCCGGCGCACGGCGACATGGCTCAGCCCCAGCTCGTCGGCGACGTCGGCCGTGGTGACCGGTCCCCGTTCGAGCAGCAGCCTGGCCACCGCCTGCCGGGTGCGGCCGTCGGCCGGCTGCGGCGATGCCACGGCCAGCTCCTGATCGCTCCCGACGTTTTTCACAACACAAGTGTTGCCTATTTCGATCGGTACAGCAAAGCGGGGACGCCCCTAGCACCACGCTTAGTGACCCGCTTCACACCCATCCGGGTGACAGGCACCGCCGTCTGAATGTCACATGCGCGCCATACTTGCCTCCCTGCGGCACATCCGGACCGCATGTGCCTCCAAGCGGCAAGTGCGGACCGCATGTGCCGGAACGGGGGGCTCACGCGGGCCTCGGTAGGCTGCCGGGGTGTTGGCCGCCAAACTGCGAGAGCTGCGGACCGGCTCGGCGGTCAGGATCCGCGAGCTGGTGACCGGGTCGGTCGGCGAGACCGCGCCGGCCGGGTCGATCCCGGGCGACGCGACGCCGCTGCGGCTGGACCGGACCGAACGCGGCCAGCTCCAGGTGATCCGGCGCTTCGGCACCATCGGCTCGCTGCTGCTGGCCTGCGGCGGCCTCGGCGCGGGCGCGTCGCCGACGATCAACCCGCTGCTCGACACGCCCATCCTCGGGGTCTTCGCCCGCATCCCGACGGTGGCCATGGCCAGCGCCTTCTCCGGCATGCTGATGATGGTGCTGGCCTGGCTGTGGCTGGGCCGGCTGGTCTGGCCGGGCCGCCCCCGCGTGCTGTCCCGGGCGCAGATGGACCGCACGCTGGTGATGTGGACGATCCCGCTGATCCTGGTGCCGCCGATGTTCAGCCAGGACGTCTACAGCTACCTGGCGCAGAGCTCGGTGGTCTCGCACGGCCTCGACCCGTACACGGTCGGCGCGGCCCAGGCGCTGGGCCCGGACAACCTGCTGGCCCGCAACGTGCCGACGCTGTGGCGGGACACGCCCTCCCCGTACGGACCGCTGTTCCTCACCCTCGGCCGGCCGATCACCGCCATCGCCGGCGACAACATCGTGGTCGGCATCCTGCTGGAGCGGGTGCTGGCGCTGGTCGGGCTGGGCCTGATCGTGTGGGCCCTGCCCCGGCTGGCCCGCCGCTTCCACGTGCCGCCGGTGTCGGCCATCTGGCTCGGCGCGGCCAACCCGCTCGTGGTCTTCCACCTGGTCGTCGGCGTGCACAACGAGGCGCTGGCCATCGGCCTGATGCTGGCCGGCTTCCAGGTGGCGATCAGCAAGCTGCCCAGGATCGCCCCCGGTGATCCGATACCGCCGTGGTCCCGGGAGGAGATCGTCGGCATCCTGGCCGGCGCGACCCTGATCACCATGGGCGGCGGCGTCAAGATCCTGGCGCTGGTCGCGCTGGGCTTCGTCGGCGTGATGATCGCCCGGCGCTGGGGCGGCGGCCTGCCCCAGCTGCTCAAGGCGGCCGGCGCGATGCTGGTGGTCGGCGTGGTCGTGATGACGTTGATCACGGTGGCCAGCGGCCTCGGCTGGGGCTGGCTGAAGACGCTCAACGGCGGCACGATCATCATCACCTGGCTGTCCCCGGTGACGCTGGTCGCGCTGGGCGGTATCGGCCTCGGCATCCTGTTCCAGCTGGGCCAGCACATCGACGCCACCGTCGGCGCGGCCCGGGCGATCGGCTGGGTCGGCTTCGCCTGCTCCGGCGTGTTCCTGCTCTGGCGGTCCTACCGCGGCCACCTGTCGGCGCTGGCCGGGCTGGGCCTGTTCCTGGTCTGGTTCAACGTGCTCGGCCCGGTGGTGCAGCCCTGGTACCCGCTGTGGGCGATCATTCCGCTGGCCGCGGCCAAGTGCAGCCGGCGTTTCCGGTTCTGGGTCACGGTGTTCAGCGCGCTGATCGCCCTGGTCACCCCGCCGACCGGGGCCACGTTCGACGGCCGCGCCTTCCTCATCCCCACCGCCGCGGTCGCCGCCCTCATCCTGGTCGGCCTGCTGCTGTTGCTGGTTCGGGGCAAACTCCCCGAACGCGAACCCCGAGGTGAACCCCTAGTGACCCCCGCCACCGCCGGCAAGCTCGGATGAGCCCCACGAGCCTGCACGCGAGCCACCCCCTAGGCTCGATCGCTGTGACCGCCACCCCGACCACCCCGGCTGTCGAGGTGTCGGGCCTGCTCAAGCGCTACGGGTCCACCGTCGCGGTGAACGGCCTGGACCTGCGGATGGACCGCGGCACCGTGCTCGCCCTGCTCGGCCCGAACGGCGCCGGCAAGACCACCACCGTCGAGCTGTGCGAGGGCTTCCTGCGCCCCGACGGCGGCACGGTGCGGGTGCTCGGCCTCGACCCCGTCCGTGAGGGCGCCGAGCTGCGGGCCCGTATCGGCGTGATGCCGCAGGGCGGCGGCGCCTATCCCGGCGTGCGCACCGAGGAGATGCTGCGGCTGGTGGCGGCCTGCGCGGCCACGCCGCTGGATCCCGCCTGGCTGCTGGACGTCCTCGGTCTGACGGCCGTGCGCCGAACCCCGTACAAGCGGCTGTCCGGCGGGCAGCAGCAGCGGCTGTCGCTGGCCTGCGCGCTGGTCGGCCGGCCCGAGCTGGTGTTCCTGGACGAGCCGACCGCCGGCCTGGACCCGCAGGCCCGCCGCCTGGTCTGGGACCTGGTGCAGGCGCTGCGTAACGACGGCGTCGGCGTGCTGCTGACCACGCACCTGATGGACGAGGCGGAGACGCTGGCCGACCAGGTCGTGATCGTCGACCACGGGCAGGTGGTGGCCGCCGGCACCCCGCACGAGCTGACCAGCAGCGGCCCGGCCGAGCAGCAGCTGCGGTTCCGGGCCCGTCCGGGCCTCGACACCCGGCTGCTGGTCGACGCGCTGCCGGAGAACCTGAAGGTGGACGAGGTCGGCCCCGGCTCGTACCTGGTGGCCGGCTGTATCGACCCACAGGTGGTGTCCACGGTGACGGCCTGGTGCGCGCAGCAGGGCGTGCTGGCCGAGGAGCTCCGGGTGGCCCGGCGCAGCCTGGAAGACGTGTTCCTGGAGCTGACCGGACGGGAGCTGCGCTCGTGACAGCATCAAGCCCCCGGGCGTTCTCCCCCGGTGCTTTCACGCCCGCCCCGGGCCGCGGCAAGCTCGGCAGGATGCTGCTGACGCAGGCCCGCACCGAGGTGGCGCTGGCGCTGCGGCACGGCGAGCAGGTGCTGCTGACCCTGCTGATCCCGTTGGCCCTGCTGATCGGCCTGACCCTGCTGAAGATCGTGCCGCTGGCCGAGCCGCGGGTGAACGAGCTGACGCCGCGCATCTTCGCGCTGGCCGTGATGTCCTCGGCGTTCACCGGGCAGGCCATCGCCTTCGGCTTCGACCGCCGCTACGGCGTGCTCAAACGCCTTGCCGCCACGGCAATCCCGCGTTGGCTGATCGGCGCCGGCCGGGTGCTGGCGGCGCTGGCCGTGGTGGCCATCCAGGTCGTCGTGCTGGGCGGGGTGGCGGCTCTGCTGGGCTGGTCGCCCGCCGTGTCGGGCATCGGCTGGGCGATCGTGATGGTGCTGCTCGGCACGTTCGCGTTCGGCGCGCTGGGCGTGCTGCTGGGTGGCGCGCTGCGGGCCGAGATCGTGTTGGCGGTGGCCAACATCGTGTGGTTCGTGTTGTTGCTGGCCGGCGGCATCGCGCTGCCGCCGAGCCAGCTGGACGGGCTGGGCGTCGTGGCCGAGCTGCTGCCGTCCGGAGCATTGGCCGAGGGGCTGCACACCGTGCTGACCCAGGGTGGGCCGCCGGGCTGGCAACCGGTGCTGGTATTGATCATCTGGGCGGCCGCCGCGGGCGGCATCGCCACCAGGACCACCCGGCTGACCTGACCCCCGAGAGGGCAAACCCCCAAGTTGAGCACGACTACTGTGGACCAGAACCAAGAAGAAGAGCCGTCGCTGGCAAGGGCCAGCGGCTCGATGGCCGTCGCCACCCTGGTCAGCCGCATCACGGGCTTCGTATCGAAGCTGTTGCTCGGCGCCGTCATCGGCCTGTCCGCCGGCGCCATCAACGACTCGTACACGGTGGCCAACACCGTGCCGAACATCATCTACGAGCTGCTCCTCGGCGGCGTGCTGACGAGCGTGGTGGTGCCGCTGCTGGTGCGGGCCCGGCACGAGGACCCGGACGGCGGCCAGGAGTACACGCACCGGCTGCTCACCGTCAGCCTGACCATGCTGCTGGGCATGACCGTGCTCGCGGTCGCCGCCGCGCCGCTGCTGACCAAGCTGTTCGTGGACAGCAGCAGCGGCAACGGCAATCCGGCGCTGGTGACCGCGTTCGCGTACCTGCTGCTGCCGGAGATCCTGTTCTACGGCCTGTTCGCCATGCTGGGCGCGATCCTCAACACCCGCAACGTGTTCGCCGCCCCGGCGTGGGCGCCGGTGCTGAACAACGTGACGCTGCTGCTGACCATCGGCGCGTATTTCGTGCTGCCGGGTGACATCGCCACCAACCCGGTGCACATCACCGACCTCAAGCTGCTGGTGCTGGGCGCCGGCACCACGCTCGGCATCGTGATCCAGGCGGCCGTGCTGATCCCGCCGCTGCTGCGCAGCGGCTACCGGCCGCGCTGGGTGTGGGGCTGGGACAAGCGGCTGTCCGAGTTCGGCGGCCTGGCGCTGTGGGTCATCGGTTATGTGGTGGTCAGCCAGATCGGCTACATCACGATCACCCGCGTCGGCACGAACGCCGCGCCCGGCAGCATCACCATCTACACGTACTCGTGGCTGCTGGTGCAGATGCCGTACGGCGTGCTCGGCGTGTCGCTGCTGACCGCGATCATGCCGCGGATGAGCAAGGCCGCCGCCACCAAGAACATCCCGGCGCTGCTGGACGACCTGTCGCTGGGCAGCCGGATGTCGGCGGTGATGCTCGCGCCGATCAGCGCCCTGATGACCGTGCTCGGGCCGGCGCTGGCCGTGGCCATCACCGTGTTCGGCAAGGGCGGCTCGGACGCCCCGCGCCTCGGCCTGGCCATCACCGCCTCGGCCTTCGGGCTGCTGCCGTACGCGCTGACCATGTTGCAGATGCGCGTGTTCTACGCGATGAAGGATTCCCGCACGCCGACCCTGATCAACGCGGTGATGATCACGTTGAAGGTGCCGGTGGTGCTGCTGGCCGCCCAGCTGCTGCCGCCCAGCCAGGTCGTGTTCGGGCTCACCTTCTCCGACGCCATCTGCTTCACGCTGGGCGTGCTGGTCGGCGAACTGTGGCTGCGCAAGCGTTTCGGGCGGCTGGGCAGCCGGCGCGTGGTCCGCACGTACGTCAAGGTGGCGGTCGCCGCCGTGTGGGGCGCGGCCGTGGCCCTGGTGGTTGAACTCGGCGTGCGAACCTACATCCCGGGCGGCATCCACGGCGCCCTCGGCGCGTTCACTTCCCTGATCGTGGGCGGGATTCTGGGGCTGCTCGCGGCGTTCGGCATGATGGCCCTGCTGCGGGTGCACGAGCTGAAGCCCGCGCTCGACAAGATCACGTCCCTTGTTCGGCGCTGAGCTGGTCCGGCGCTGATGCAGGGAAGGACGCCTTACCTGCATGGGATGCAGGTAAGGCGTCCTTCCCTGCGTTGGGGTCAGAACGCGCCGGTGCCGTTCGGGGTGCCGAGGCCGGTCGGGCCGTCGTAGCCGGCCTTCGCGGTGCACAGGTAGCTGCCGCCGCAACTGCCGTTGGAGCCGCTGGTCACGTCGAACAGCGACCCGGTGTGCGAGTAGGCCAGCGATGCCGGGTTGCTGCCGGCCGCCGGACGCCCGGCCAGGGCGTAGACGCCGGCGATGACCGGCGCGGCCACGCTGGTGCCGCCGAACACGAGCCAGCCGCCGACGTTGTACGTGTCGTAGACGGCCACGCCGGTCGCCGGGTCGGCCACCGCGGACACGTCGGCGACGGTGCGCCGGGCGCAGCCGGTGTCGTGCTGCCAGGTCGGCTTGGCCTCGAACCGCGAGCAGCCGGAACCCGCGCCGCTCCAGGCGGTTTCGGTCCAGCCGCGGGTGCCTCCACCGGCCGTAAGATGCGTACCGCCGACGGCTGTTACGAACCGAGAAGCAGCCGGGTACTCGACGCCGAAGCCGGAGTCACCGGAGCTGACGGTGATCGCCACACCGGGGTGGTTGTAGAAGGAGTCGGCCGAGGTCTCGGTCGAGAACTCCGCGCCGCCGTAGCTGTTGGAGACCGCGACGGCGCCGAGGCGCACGGCGGTGTTGACCGCGGTGCCGAGGTTGTTGATGGACGCGGTAGTGGCTTCCACCAACAGGATGTGGCAGCTCGGGCAGATCGCCGACACCATGTCGAGGTCGAGCGAGATCTCCTCGGCCCAGCCGGTGTTGCCGGCCGGCAGCGGGCTCGCCGCGCCGTTCTGGTTGACCTTCTTGAAGCAGCCGTTGGCCGTCGTGCAGGCCGGCAGCCCGAAGGTGGAGCGGTAGACCGCCAGGTCGGACTCGGCCTTGGGGTCGTCCTGGGCGTCGACGATGGCGACGGTGAGGCCGGCGCCGCCGGCGCCCAGCTTGTACGCGGACTTCAGGTTGGCCGGGGACAGCCCGGCCGGGGCCGCCGGGGCGAACGAGCGCGCCCCGGCATCGGTGCGCACCAACGCCTTGCACGCCGCGAAGCCCGGCGCGGGCGTCTCGGCACACGACCGGGCGGTGGTGATGGTGGACGGGTTCTGGGTCTGGGCCTGGGCCGGGCCGCTGAGCGCCGACACGCCGGCCCACAGCGCGACGACGGCAAGGATGGTCAGGACTTTCTTGGTCACCGATACCTCCACACGGAGAGCGGGACGAAGCTCCCCGACGGTAGGCACCCGGTCACCGCGCGCCAATACGCTCAACGCAGGAACCCTTGGCCGAAAACGACAAAACGCCGGGCGGGGTGACCCCGCCCGGCGTCTCCTGTCAGAAGGCCCCTGTGCCGTTCGGCGTACCCAGGCCGGTCGGCCCGTCGTAGCCGGCCTTGGCGGTGCACAGGTAGGTGCCGCCGCAGCTGCCGTTGGAGCCGCTGGTCACGTCGAACAGCGACCCGGTGTTGGCGTAGGCCAGCGAGGCCGGCACGCCGCTGACGTTGCCGGACAGCGCGTACACCGAGGCGATGATCGGCGACGCGACGCTGGTGCCGCCGAAGACCAGCCAGCCCGACTCGCCGTAGGTGTCGTAGACCGCGACACCGGTGGCCGGGTCGGCCACCGCGGACACGTCCGCGACCGTGCGGCGGGTGCAGCTGGTGTCGTGCTGCCAGGACGGCTTCGGCTCGTAGGCCGAGCAGCCCGAACCCGCGCCGCTCCACGCCGTTTCGGTCCAGCCGCGGGTGCCTCCGCCGGACGTAAGATGCGTACCGCCGACAGCTGTTACATACCGGGAGGCGGCCGGGTACTCGACGCCGTAGCCGGAGTCACCGGAGCTGACCGTGATGGCCACGCCCGGGTGGTTGTAGTAGGTGTCGTAGCTGGTCTCGGCCGAGGACTCGCCGCCGCCGTAGCTGTTGGAGACCGCCGTCGCGCCCAGCCGGACCGCGGTGTTCACCGCGGTGCCGAGGTTGGCGTACGAGGGAGAAGTGGCCTCCACCAACAGGATGTGGCAGCTCGGGCAGACCGCCGACACCATGTCGATGTCGAGCGAGATCTCCTCGCTCCAGCCGGTGTCGCCGGTCGGGTAGCTGGTGCCGCCGGTCTGGTTGACCTTCTTGAAGCAGCCGTTGGCCGTCGTGCAGGCCGGCAGGCCGAAGTTCGACCGGTAGGTGGCCAGGTCCTTCTCGGCGTTCGGGTCGTCGTAGGCATCGACGATCGCGACCGTCTTGCCCGAGCCGCCCGCGCCCAACTTGTAGGCCGACGCCAGGTTGGCCGGGCTGAGGCCGGACACGAGCGGGCCGAACGACTTCGCTCCGGCGTCGGTGCGGCGCAGCGCCGTACAGGCCGCGTAGCCGGGGGCCGGTTTCGCGGCGCAGGAGTGCACCGTGGTGACGGTGGGTGCCGCCGTCGCGGTGCCGGCGGTGGCCAGCGCCGTGGCCGCCATCGCTGCGGCAGCCAGCAGGGACAGGAGTTTCACAGGGACCTCCACGCAGGGTGTGGGGGTGACAACGCCCGGTGGGGCGCTACCTGAACGTAACCACGCGGTTCCGGACAGCCAATGCGGGAAAACCCTCTCCTCCGATCACCCCACCCCTGCTTTCGGACAAACGGGCCGGTGCCGGGCGGCGATGGCCGCGGTCCTACCATCGAGTCGTGTCAACCCCCTCGCTGCTGTCCCGCGTCCCCGCCCCCAGTCGCGCCGTGCAGCGCTTCATCGCCGGGGCCGCGGTCGTCGGACAGGCCGGCATCGCCGTCACCGGGGCCGTCGTGCGGGTCACCGAGTCCGGGCTCGGGTGCACCACGTGGCCGCAGTGCCAGCCCGGCAGCCTCGTGCCGGTCGCCGATCCCGTCGGCGGGCAGGTGCACCAGTGGATCGAGTTCGGCAACCGGCTGCTCGGCGGCGGGCTCGGCGTGGTGTCCGCGCTGTGCGTGTTGATGGCCCTGTTCGCGAAGCCGAGGCGTCGTCGGGTCACCGTGTTGGCGCTGATGATGCCGCTGGGTGTGGTGGCGCAGGCCGTGATCGGCGGTATGACCGTCCTCACCGGACTCCAGTGGTGGAGCGTCGCCCCGCACTTCTTGGCCTCCATGCCGTTGATCTGGTTGGCCGTGTTGCTGTTCCGTGCCGTCGGCGAGGGTGACGAGAAGCCGCGAGCGCTGCTTCCCCGGCCGTTGTTGACTCTCCAGCTGGTCCAGGCCATCACCGTCGGCGTCATCCTCATCGCCGGCACCTTGGTCACCGCCGCCGGTCCGCACGCCGGCGACATCAAGACGCCACGACTCGACATTCCGGTGTCCACCCTCGCCCAGATCCACGCCGACCTCGTGTTCCTGCTCATCGGCTCGTTGCTCGCGTTGGGCTTCGGCCTGCGGATCAAGGACGCCACCGCCGTGCAGTGGCGCCGCTACTGGACCTTGGTCGGCGTGGTCCTGGCCCAGGGTCTCGTCGGCCTCGTCCAGTACTGGACCGGTGTGCCGGACATCCTGGTCTTGGTCCACGTGCTCGGCGCGACCTTGGTGCTCATCGCCGGCGCTTCGCTGTGGACCGCCAGCCGCGACCGCGGTCCCGCGCCGGTGTTCGTGGCCGCCGAGCCGGTCGCGGCGGAGGAGCCGGAGCTGGCCGCCCGCTAGTCCCTGGCCTGCTTGAAGAACGTCAGCATCTCCTCCAGCGTCAGATCCTTGGCCGAGTCGGTCTCGGCCGCGACCTCGGCGCTGCGGGCGAACATCGTGGCCTCGTAGGCGGCCAGCGCCGCCTCGACGTCGTCCGGGTTCGCCGCGAGGGCCAGGCCCAGCTCGGCCCCGTCCAGCATCGCCAGGTTCGCACCCTCGCCGTTCGGCGGCGTGAGGTGCGCGGCGTCGCCGACCAGCGTCACGCCCGGCACACGGTCCCAACTGTGCCCAGTCGGCAGCTTGTGGTGCGGGCGGAAGACCAGCGGCGTGTCACCATCGGTGATCAAGGACCTGAGGGCCGGGGCCCAGCCGTCGAACTCCGCGGCGATCCGCTCGGTCGCGGCGGCGTTGTCGCTGAAGTCGATGGCGCCGAACCACTCCATGCTCCGGTTGAGCACCACGTAGGTGTGCAGGGTGTCGCCGCTCTCATGGTGGGCGTGGATCTCCGTGCCCCGCTGCGGAACCATCATCGAGCCGCCGCCGACCATCTGCGCGGCGGCCGGGTGCTCGGTGTCGGCGTGGTACAGGTACGTCTCGACGAACGCCGAACCCGCGTACTCCGGCGTGGCCTCGGACAGCAGCGGCCGCACCTTCGACCAGGCCCCGTCCGCGCCGACCAGCACGTCAACGGAGACCGTGCTGCCGTCGTCGAACGTCACCTTGTCGGCATCGGCCCGCTCGACCTTGCGGCCCCACTGGACCGTGCCGTCGGGCAGCGAGTCGAGCAGGATCTGGCGCAGGTCGGCGCGCTGGATCTCGGGACGGCCGCCGGTGCCGTCGTCGTCCTGCTCGAACAGGACGGTGCCGTCCGGGTCGATGATCCGCATCGCCTGCCGCCCCTCGAGGACGTGCTGGCGGAACTCGGTCATCAGACCGGCGGCCTCGACGGCGATCTGACCGTTGTGGTCGTGGATGTCGAGCATGCCGCCCTGGGCACGGGCGGTCGGCGAGGACTCGGCCTCGTAGACGGTGGACGCGATGCCGTTGACGTGCAGGACACGGGCCAGGGTGAGGCCGCCGAGTCCGGCGCCGATGATCGTGACGTGCATGGGAGTTCTCCATTTTCGGGCACGGTGGAGAGCGCCGTCCCGCGGAACGGCGCGACTGGTTGCCAGGGCTTAGAAGTGCCGGTCGAGGTCGTCGAACATGGCCGCGACGACGGGCGTCAGCTCGTCGGCCACGACGTCGTTCGGTACGCCGGCGAGCACGGCCTGACCGAGACGGTCGGTCATCAGCTGGAGGGCCTTCATGATCGCCGCGCCGTGCACCCGAGCGACGGCGGGATGCACGCCCGGCGTGGTCTCGACGATGGCCTCGGCCACGGCGTCGGCGTGGTTGTCCCGCATTTCGAGGACGTAGCGGCGGATCGTGGGGCTGCTGGCGGAGATCGCCGGCAGCTCACCGCGCGTCTGCTCGGGCGTCACGCGGCGATGTCGGTCCAGGTCGGCCTCGGCGATGACGCGCAAAGCCTGGGCCGGGCTGACGCCGGCCGGCCGGTCGCGCACCAGCTGCGGATAACGCCGGCTGTACTCCTCGGCCCGGTCGAGCACGAGGTCCTGCTTGGCCGGGAAGTAGTTGTAGACGGTCTGGTCCGACACCTCCGCCGCCCGCGCCACGTCGACGATCGACACCTGGTCGTAGCCGCGTTCGCCGAACAGGCGCGCGGCGGTCTCGACGATGTGCTGGCGCGTCAGCGCCTTCTTCCGCTCCCTGAGCCCGGCCATGCGACCAGACTAGCGGATATATTTTGGGAGTGCCAAAGTTTTGGCAGGCTAAAAGTTTCAGGTGCGGGGTGGGACCGGACGGCGCTCCCAGACGCCCGGCAGCTCGTCGGCCAGCCAGCCGTACATCTCGTCGATGTTGCGCAGCCGCTGCGCGCGCTGCGGATCGCCGCTGAGCAGGCGCAGGCCGGCGGCCGTCAGCTCGCGGGTGCCGGCCAGTGCGCGCAGCCGCCGGTCGATCATGTCGTTCCAGCCCTGCTCGTTGAGCTTGTACTCGGCCGCCTGCCGACCGCGCCGCGTGGTCTTGGTGACGACGCCGAGCTGCATGAGCAGCCGGACGTTGGTGCTGATGGAGCCGCTGCTGGCCTCCAGCTCCTCGGACAGCTCGGCGGCGGTGCGCTCGACCGGGTCGCACACCAGCAGGTAGGCCAGGATCCGCCCGCCGATCAGCGGAATGCCCTCCGGCACGAAGTGCGCCGCCATGCGCTCGATCCACGCCGACAGCTGGCTCTGCGTCGCCATGCCCCACCCCTCCCCGCCGATCAACTTCAATCGGCACTGAAGCCCCAGTGTAGGAGGTAGCAGCTAACCGCGGTCGGCGACACGCTCACGCGGTTTCATGGTCGCCGCCGCGTCGGCGTCTCGAGTGGTGACCGCGATGGCCGCGGCAAACAGCGCGAGCGTGGCGGCGGTGAAAAACGCGACTCGGTAGGCCAACGGGCCGGGACCGTCCCCGGCCGAGCTGAGGGCGGCAACGACGCTGCTCAGCGCGGCCACGCCGCCGGCTGCCCCGAGCTGCCGGCCCACGTTGTACAGGGCGGAGGCCTGGCCCAGCTCCTCCTTCTGCACGGTCGCGAACGCGGCGGTCTGCGTCGGCAGGAACACGAAGCCCACACTCACGCCAGCCATGAACATCAGGGCAATGATCGCCCACCGAGGCGTGTCGATGCCGGTCAACGCCATGCCGGCGATCACGACGGCCAGCCCGAGCAGGCCGGGCAGCTGGAGCCGGCGCGGGCCGACCCGGGGATAGATCCGGGCCACGAACTGTACGCAGAGCACCACGCCCAGCGCCTCGGGGAACGTCGTCAGACCGGATTCGAGCGGATCGAAGCCGCGGACCGTCTGCAGGAACTGGGGCATGAGGTAGAGCACGCCAAGGAACGCCGCCGAGTTCAGCACCGTCACCGCGCCGTGCGTGCGGAACGGCCGGTTGCCCACTAATCGCAGGTTCAGCAGGGGTCCGTCGGTGCGCAGTTCGACGCGGACCAAGGTGATCAGCATCGTCAGGCCGAGCAGGCCGCCGGCGATCACGTCCGGACGGGTCCAGCCCCGGTCCGGGCCCTCGCTCAATGCGTACATCGCCGCGGCGAAACCGAAGCCCGACAACAGGAATCCCCGCACATCGAAGCGGCCGGCCGTGGTGGGCCCGGTCGCGGTCAGGAACAGCAGCCCGAACAGGAAGGCCAGCACCCCGATCGGGATGTTCACCAGGAACACGTACCGCCAGGACAGCCGGACCGTGAGCAGGCCGCCCAGCACCGGTCCCGAGGCCGGCGCGATGATCGTGACCAGGTTGGTCAGGCGGGTCACGCTCATGCGTTCGATCGGCGGGAAGGCGTGCAGCATCATCGTCATGCCCACCGGCACCAGCAGGCCGCCGCCCGCGCCCTGCACCACTCGGAACAGCACCAGTTCCGGCAGGCTCTGGGCCAGGCCGCACAGTCCCGAGGCCGCCACGAACACCGCCAGCGCCGCCAGGAACACCCGCTTCGCGCCGAACCGGTCGGCCAGCCAGCCCGAGGCCGGCATGAACACCGCCAGGCTGAGCAGGTAGCCGACGACCACCGCGTGCCCCTGCTCCGGCTGCACGTCGAAGCGGCGGGCGATCACCGGCAGGGTCACGTTGACCACCGTGCTGTCCAGGATCGACATGAACACCGCTGCGACGTACACCACGGGCACGACGATCTTCTGGCTCAGCTGCGGCAAGGCTCCCCCTCCGGTCATCCCTCGTCTGGCACCTTAGCCAGCAGGACGCCGTCGGCGGACCAGCCGAAGGAGTGGGTGCGGTCCTGGGCGACCCAGCGGCGGATCTCCAGTGCTGCCCGGTCGGCGACCGGGTGGCCGGCGGGACGGGTGACGAGGTCGCTCAGCGCGAACATGTCCAGCACCCGGCCGAGGTGCCGCCAGTCCGGGCCGGCGGGGAGATGCTCGGCGAAGGCGGCGGTGAAGCCGTCGACGAAGTCGACCGGGTAGTCGGCCCCGAAGCGGAGCATGTTGGCGGCGTCGGCGTACGGGCAGCCGGCGAAGCTGAACTCCCAGTCGAGCAGGGCGGCAACCCGCCAGCGGCCGTCGTCACGGGCGACGAGGATGTTCTTGGGGTTCAGGTCGGCATGCACCAGCCGGGCGTCGCCGTCGATCGCGGCCAACGCCGGGGCGTTGGCCGCGCAGAGCTCGGTCCACGCCTTGCGGGTCGCCGCATCCAGCCGAGTGTCGGCCGCCATACAGGTCTCGGCGAACTCGGAAAGTTGTTGAGACCACGGGATTTGCGGCTGGACGGTCAGGGTGGCATCGGCGAAGAAGCCCGGACGGTCGAAGGTCACCGCGCCGACCGCCGCCGCGACCCGCCCGACCTCCGCGCCCAGTTCGGCGCCGCCGTCGAGGACCTCGCTCAACGGGGTGCCCTCGACGTACTCCAAGACCATCGCCGTCGGCAGGATCTTCAGCACCGCGGGCACCGGGACATCCCTGGCGGCAGCCGCCATGACCGCCGCCTCGATCTCATGATCGGTGCCGCCGACCCGGACGACCACGGGGCCGGTGGTCAACGTGAGCAACGAGGTCTGATGGGAGAAGCCGCCGGCCAGCACGCGCACGTCGACGACTTCTCCCCCGAGGGCTGCCGCGATCTCGTCGAAATCCACCAGCCCAGTGTGGACGGCCGCCGCGGTGTCAGCCGACCTTGAGCGTCACGATGGAGATGATCGGGTACCAGGTGCTGCTGACCTCGTAGCTCTTGCCGGGCGGCACCAGCCGGGCGGTGTCGTCGCTCGTGCAGGTGCTGTTGAGGTAGATCGTCACGGTGGAGTTGGTGTGGTTGTCGATGCCACGCGGCCCCGGGTACGGCGGCGCGAGCTGGACGCACTGGCCCGTCGTGGGGTTCTTGAGGTCGGCGTGGCTGCCGCCGATGAGGTGCACGGTGCCGGTCGCCGCGTCGGCGGTCGCGGCGGTGCCCAGCAACAGCGGAATGGCCAGGAGAAAAGCAAGTTTGCGCATTTGCCCGACGCTAGCCCGACCCCGTATCGCCGCGTTATCGCGCGGCATTCTCACGTTCGGCGAGGAACGCCTGCACGGTCACAAAAGTGGCGCCGGTCGCCCGTCCCGAGCGTCGACTTCCTCGGTCAGCCCACCTTGATCGAGCGGATGTAGACGATCGGCCACCAGGTGCCGCTGACCGCGTAGAAGCCGCCGGGGGCCACGACGCGGGAATTGTCGTCGGCGGTGCAGGTGGGGTTGAGGTACACCGTCAGCTTGGTGTCGGTGTTGTTCTCGACGACACGCGGTCCCGGGGTCGGAGTGGAGGTGTCGAAGCACTTGCCGGTCGTCGGGTTCTTCAGGTCGGGGTGGCTGCCCCCGACGAAGTGCACCGTGCCGGTGGCCGCGTCCGCGGTCACCCCGCTGGCCAGCACCAGGGGAAACACCAGAAGCAGAAGGAGTTTGCGCATGCCGCCGGACGCTAGCCGGCCGCCGTATCGCCCCGTTATCGCTTATGGCGCCTACTACACCCGGCCGGCAATCGTGGACCTGGCCGGGGATGTGACCGGCCGTCGCATTCTCGACGCCGGCTGCGGCGCCGGGCCGGTGTCGTTGGCATTGCGTGAGCGGGGCGAGATACACCGCCCAGCCTTCACCACCGCCGGCTGGAAGCCGCTTGATCATTTGACGGCCTTCAGCACGTCGAACTCGCAGCCCGGCGCCGAGGGGTCGAAGCCGTGCTGCACCAGCCAACGGGACGCCAGCAGGCTGCGCAGCGACCACCAGGCCCGGATCAGCTCCCGGTCCACGTCCCCGCCGTAGCCCGCGACCACCTCCGGCAGGCGTTCCTCGTGCCCCAGTGTCAGGGTCGCCAGATCCGCGTAGGCATCCCCTTGCGCCCCTTCCGACCAGTCCAGCACTCCCGTGATCTCGTCGCCGTCCACGAACACGTGCCTGATCTGGAAGTCCCCGTGCACGAACACCGGCGTCCATTCCCTGAACACCGTCTCCGCCAACGCCCGGTTGCGGTTGACCAACTCAGCCGGCAGGACCTCGTTGGCCGTCAGCCAATGGCATTCCACGTCCAGTTCGGCGGCAATCTCCTCCGCGCTCCGCGACTTCCAGGGCGGCAATGGCGCTTCGTGCAGCCTCTTCGCCATCGCCCCCACCGTTTCCCACGCCTGCCTCGACGCCGTCGACGGCTCCCCCAGCATGCCCAGCTCTTTCCCCTTCAGCGCCCCGAGGGCCAGCACCGGCCCTTTCCGCCACAGCACCTCCGCCGTCGGCACCGGTGCCAGCTCCATCGCCGCCACCTCCCGATCGAGCCGCCCCTCATCCGTGTCGATCTTCAGGAACGCCTCGCCCACCCGCAGCGTCGCCCGCTCCTGATGCGCCACCACAACCTCGATCTCCGCCACGGCCGCCATTGTGCAAGGGACAACGGCAGCCGTCGCGGTGTTTATCGCGGGGATTGGCGTTGCTGCCACGTGGCCCGGGTGATGTCGTACTCGACTTCGCCTTGCTCGGCGCCGGCGATCACGTCTTCGTAGGTTTCGGCGGAGATGAACGCGCGGGCGAAGGAGAGGCCGGCGGAGACCATGGTTGCCCGTGACGCGGTGTTGACGGCCATGGTCTGGGCCAGGATGCGGGTGAGGCCCAGGTCGGCGAAGCCGTAGCGGATGAGTTCCCGCGCGCCCTCGCTGGCGTAGCCCTGACGCCAACGCCGGCGCAACAGCCGGTAGCCCAGATCGGCCTCACCGGGGACGTCGGGCTGGTCCGGCCCGTGCGGTGGCTGGAGAATCCACCAGCCCACGAAGCCGTCCTCGGCGAAGCCGGCCCAGAAGCCCAGGCCGGGCTCCTTGCGCCCGGCGGCGAGGCGACGGTGATGAGCCTGCTCGGCTTCCGCCCGGGTCAGCGCCCGACCGGTGAGGTAGCGCATGACCTCGGGGTCGGAATCCAGCTCGATCTCCCACTCCAGATGGTCATCGGTCAGCGGCACGAGCGTCAGCCGCTGGGTACGCAACGTGGGCTGGGTCATGGGTCGATCTTCGCGCCGCCGGCAACCGAATAAGGCTGGTCTTGCCGACGGCGTTGCTTTGTTCTATAACTACTACAACAGCTCACCAAGGGAGGGGGTCACGTGATCATCAGCCTCGATCTGTCCAGCGACGTGCCGATCTACCAGCAGCTGCGGGACCGCATCGTGGAGGGGATCGCGGCGGGGACGCTGCCGGACGGGGAGTCGCTGCCGTCGACGCGGCAGCTGGCGGCGGACTTCGGGATCAACTTCCACACGGTGAACAAGGCGTACGACCTGTTGCGGCAGCAGGGGTTCGTGCGCCTGAACCGGAAGACGGGGGCGGTGGTCGCGGCCACGCCATCGGACGAGGCGTTCCTGGCCGACTGGACGGCCAGGGCGCGGACGCTGCTGGCGGAAGCGGTGGCGAAGGGGGTGCCCGCGCCGGACGTGCTGGCGACGTGCCGAGCGGTCCTGGCGGGCTTCGACGAACAACAAGGGGATGAGTCATCGTGACCACGACCGGTGTTGCGGTGCATCTGGTATTGACGGCTCTGGTGCTCTACGTGGCCTGGCTGACGCCGTCGCTGTCGGCCCGGACGGTCCGCTTCGGCGTCCGGGTTCCGGACGATCGGGTGGACGACCCGGTGATACAGCAAGAGATCCGGCGTTTCCGCACGACGCTGCTGATCACGGGGGTGATCATCGCGGCGGTCGGCGTCGGCCTGATCTACGCGGCGGGCGTGGCGCTGGTGCCACTGCCGGTGCTGGCCCAGGTCATCGCCTGGTATCTGATCTACTTCCGCGCCAACCGACGCATCACGGCGGCGAAGGACGAGGGCGAGTGGTTCGCGGGCAAGCGGCAAGCGGTGACGGCGGACACGTCGCTGCGCAGTGACCCGCCGAAGTTCCCGTGGGCCTGGCTGCTGCTGCCGGCGCTGGTGGTCGCGGCCAGCGCGGTGCTGGGCGTGATCCGCTACCCGGACCTGCCGGATCCGATGCCGGTGCACTTCGACCTCAACGGCATGGCCAACCGGTACGCACCCAAGTCGGTCGGCACCGTGTTCACGGTCGTGTTCATCCAAGCCGGCCTGACGGTGCTGCTGTGCGGCATCGCAGCGCTGGTGTTCCGCGGCCCGGCCGACGTGGACCCGGCTCGGCCGGCGGCGTCGGTGCGGGCACACCGGGAGTTCATCACGAGGCTGGGCAAGGGATTCATCGCCATGGCCACGCTGATCAACGTGGGTCTGCTGGCCACCGACTGGGCGATGTGGAGCGGCTCGTCCAACGTCGGCGTGCTGGTGCCGCTGACGCTCGGCCCGATCCTGGTCGGCGTTGCACTGCTGGTCGTGATCATCGTGCGGCGCAACCGCGACCACGAGCCCGACGAGCACACCGGACTGTCCCATCGGGACGATGACAGCAACTGGATCGGCGGCATCCTCTACCGCAATGCCAACGATCCGTCCTGGTTCGTGCAGCGGCGCTTCGGCTTCGGCTGGACGGTCAACGTGGGCAACCGGGTCGCCCTGGTCACCTGCGCCAGCCTGACGATCGTGGTCGTCGCGCTCGGCCTGCTCCTGCCGCTCATCCTGCGCTGAGGGGAGATTTTCCGTGCACAGCTTGGTAATCGCGGCCTTGGTCGCCACCACCGTCACCCCCGCCAACGGCGTCGCCGCCGTGGACCGGGAGATCACGTTCCAGTCGGACGGCGTCACCGCGCACGGCGCGCTGCACGTGCCCGCGCACCGCCACGGCGACCGGCTGGCCGCCGCCCTGTTGCTGCCAGGCAGCGGTCCCACCGATCGCAACGGCAACCAGCTTCCCGGCCTGCAACCCAACACCTTGGCGCTGATCGCCGATGCCTTGGGGCAGGACGGCATCATGACGTTCCGCTTCGACAAGTACGGCAGCGGTCCCAGCCGCACCCTGCCGCCGGCCGGCACCGACTACAGCGTCTTCATCCGCCAGGCCGACGCCGCTTACGCGACCTTGCGCCAGCAGCCCGAGACGAACCCGTCGGCCATGCTCGTCGTGGGCCACAGCGAGGGCGGCATGAACGCCATGCTGGTCGGCACCTCCGTGTGGCCACGTCCGGCCGGTCTCGCCCTGTTGGCCCCGCAGGACGGCCGTATCCTCGACATGATCGCCATGCAGGTCGACGCCCAGCTCGACGCCGCCCTACCGCCCGACCAGGCCACCGTCCAAAAGGGACTGATCGCGACCTGGGTCTCCGACTACCGTGCCGGTCGACCCGTCAGCACCACCGGCATGCTGCCGTCCATCGCCTCGCTGTTCCAGGTGCTCGAAGCCCAGGGCGACTTCCTCCGCGCCGACGACGCCATCTACCCACCCGACGTCGCCCGCCGGATCCCGCGCGGCACAAGGATCCTCGTCACCTGCGGCACCGCCGACGCCAACGTCCCGTGTTCAACCCTGCCGCCGCTGCTCGACGCCTTGCACGGCGAGCACCTGGTCACCCTCGACGGCCTCGACCACTTCTTCCACCCGGCCGGCAGCCCCGTCGACAACCAGCCGCTCGCCCCGGCCTTGCTCGCGGCGCTACACCAATGGGCCCGCCCCTGGGCACAGCACTGAAGGTGGGAAGGGGCTTTCCCGCACTCGGAGTGCGGGAAAGCCCCTTCCCAGCTAATACGTCAGACCTTCGGGGCGGCCATGCGGCGGCGGTGGCGGGGGCCGATCTTGGCGGCGGCGGTGGTGTCGCGGTCCCACTCGGCGGCGTGCAGGTCAGTGGTGGCGACGAGGGCGTCGCCGGCCTCAACGGAGGGGACGATGATGTCGCCGAGGGCGCCGTCGTGGCCGACGAGGACGACGCGGGCACCGGCACGGCCGAGGCGGGAGACGATGGCGCGGGTGGGACGACCGTGGGCGGCGACGAAGGCCTTGGCGGAGGAGACGGCGCGGCGTGCAACGGTGGTCGACTCGGACATCACCCGAGCATATGGCCAGGCAGGCGACTAGATTGGGCGCAGTGACGCTCGTTACCTCATTTCTCGACTGGTACCTGCCGGCCCATCCGATCGCGGCGGCGAGCCTGGGGCTCACCGAGCACGAGGGCACGCTCGGCGACTTCACGGAGAACGGGTTCGTGGCCCGGCAGCGGGAGCACGACCAGTGGCTGGCGCGGTTCACGGAGGCGCGGCCGCCGACGGACTTCAGTGCTCTGATCGACCACGAGCTGGTGCTGACGCACCTACGCCGAGAGCGGGCGATGGCGGACTGGCCGTCCTGGCGGCGTGACCCGGCGCTGTACGTGGGCCTGCCGATGCAAGGCCTGTTCGGCACGTTCCAACACCGCCTGCAACCAGAGCCGGAGCTGGTGGCCTCGGCGCTGAGCCGGCTGAAGGAACTGCCGGGCGTGTACGCGGCCTGCCGGGCGAACCTGGACGTGGAGCAGGCGTCGCCGCTGATCGTCCGCCGAGCCCTCAACCAGTTGCGCACGACCCGCGCCTTCCTGACGGAAGTGCTGCCGGGGGCGGTGGAGAACGAAGGCGACCGGGCGCGCATGGCCGAGGCGGGTGCGCGAGCGGCGGACGCGGCGGAAGAGCTGGCCGTCTATCTGACGGACTTCGCCGAGCGGGCGATCGGCGACTGGCGGATGGGCGAGAAGCTGTACTCGACCCTGCTGACCGAGTGCGAGCTGCTCGGCTACGGCGCGGGCGAGCTGCTGACCAGGGGCGTCGCCGCCTGGCAGGCGCTGGACGCGGAGGCGACGGAGCTGGCCGGCGGCGACTGGCGGGCCAAGGTGCGCACGTTCCAGGACGACCACGCGGCGTCCATGGACGAGCTGCTGGCCGACGTGACCACGGAGACGGAACGGGCCCGGCAGTTCCTCAAGGACCACGACCTGGTCACCTTCGCCGAGGGCGAGGAGTGCAAGGTGGTGCCCTCACCGTCGTTCCTGCGGCCGCTGTTCGTCGTCCCCTTCTACGGCGCGCCGCCGGCGATGACCACGTCCCGCGTCGGCTTCCACTTCGTGCCGTTCACGCCGGATGACGCCACGCCGGAGCAGGTGGAACAGCGGCTGCGCACCAACTCCCGGGCGTCGCTGCCGACGCTGGCCGTGCACGAGGCGTATCCCGGCCACCACTGGCACTTCTCGTGGCACGCCGGCAATCCGCGACCGGCCCGCAAGGTGTTCCGCACCCCGTACTTCGCCGAGGGCTGGGGCCTGTACTCGGAACACATGATGCGCGAGCAGGGGTACTTCGCCGACCCGGCGCACGAGCTGGCGCACCTGGACTTCCGGCTGTTCCGCGCGGCCCGGATCATCGTGGACACCGAGCTGCACTGCGGCGACATGACCCCGGCGCAGGCCGAGGAGTTCATGACCACGAAGTACACGCTGACCGCCGGCACGGCCAAGGGTGAGGTCGACCGGTACTGCGCGTGGCCGACGCAGGCGCCTTCTTATCTGACCGGGGCCATGGAGATCGAGGCGATCCGGAACGAGTTCCTGGCCCGCGGCCTCGGCAGCCTGAAGGAGTTCCACGACCGCATCGCCGGCTCCGGCGCGCTGCCGCTGGGCCTGGCCCGTCGGGTGGTGTTGGAACAACCCGGGGAGCACGCTGGTTGGCGCTAAAGTACGACTTCCATCGAACAGGAGTGTGTCCATGCGGGCGGTAGTGGTCGAGAGCTTCGGCGGTCCCGAGGTCCTGACGGCGGGAGAGGTGGCCGATCCGACGCCGGGCGACGGCGAGCTGCTGGTCAAGGTGGCCGCCGCCGGCGTGAACTACATCGACACCTATCACCGGACCGGCGCCTACCCGATGCCGACGCCGTTCGTGCCGGGTCTGGAGGGCGCGGGCGAGGTTGTCGCGGTCGGCGACGGCGTCAGCCGGTTCAAGGTGGGCGACCGAGTGGCCTGGTCGGCGGCGATCGGCAGCTACGCCGAGCTGGCCAAGGTCCCCGAGGCCGGTGCGGTGGCGGTGCCGGACGGCGTGGAGCTGGAGGTGGCGGCCGGCGCGATGTTGCAGGGCATGACCGCGCACTACCTGACCCGGTCGACCTATGCCGTGCAGGAAGGCGACACGGTGCTCGTGCACGCCGCGGCCGGCGGCATGGGTCTGCTGCTCACGCAGGGCGTCAAGGCGTTGGGCGGGCGGGTCATCGGCACGGTGTCGACCGCCGAGAAGGAGAAGCTGGCCCGCGAGGCCGGGGCCGACGAGATCATCCGGTACACCGAGACGGAGATCGCGCCGGAGGTCCGTCGCCTCACCGACGGGCAGGGGGTGCACGTGGTCTACGACGGCGTCGGCAAGGACACCTTCGACGCCAGCCTGGCCAGCCTGCGCATCCGCGGCACGCTCGCGCTGTACGGAGCGGCCAGCGGCCCGGTGCCGCCGTTCGACCTCCAGCGGCTCAACTCCGCCGGTTCGCTGTTCGTCACCCGGCCGACGCTGGGCCACCACGTGCTGACCCGGGAAGAGCTGGACTGGCGGGCCGGCGAGGTCTTCGCCGGCATCCAGGCCGGCAAGCTCACCATCCGGATCAGCGGCCGGTACCCGCTGGCCGACGCCGCCCAGTCGCACGAGGACCTCCAGGCCCGCCGCACCACCGGCAAGCTCCTGCTGATCCCCTGAGTGCCTTAGCCACGTGCCTGTTCGATGGCGGCGCGGATGACGTCGAGATCCGCGCCGTCCATCGGGTGGCCGTGGCCGCGGGGTGCGTCCGCCGGCTCCTCGACCAGCTCGACGGGGACGTCGGGCAGGCCGAGGCGGAGGGCGACCGCGATGCGGTGGTTGCCGTCCAGATAGCCGTAGCTGGTGTTGAAGCCCATCCGCAGCGGGACCCGGATGCCGTCGGCGGCGATGCTCTCGGCCAACCGGTCGAGGTGGGCCGGAGTGTCGACGACGTGGGCCGGCGCCCACACGAACTCGCGGTCGACGGCCCGGTACCGCACGACGAGCTCCGTGTCGAGCCGAACTACGACACCGGGATGGCCGCTGAGATGCCGGAAGCGGGGATTGAAGCTCACCCCGCGACCGTAGTGCTCAGGCGGTGCAGGGAAGGACGCCTTACCTGCATCGGATGCAGGTAAGGCGTCCTTCCCTGCATGTCAGCGCTGGAAGTGGATCTCGCCGTGGGCGGTGCCGGTGGAGCCGGGGCAGCGCTGGTCGAAGGAGCCGTCGAAGGCGGTGAGGAAGCCGGTGGCCGGGTCGGTCTCGATCCGGTCGACGGTGAAGCCGCCCTCCTCCGCGTAGCAGCCGAGGCCGTCGTGGATCACCAACACGCCGGACAGCTCCGGGTGGCTGGGCGTGTAGCCGACGTTGGTGTACGTGCCGACGTGCAGCGGCTCGTTGTTCGGGGCTTGCAGCAGCACGGCGACGTAGCCGAGGCCGTCGTCGGTCTGCGCCTTGAGCACGTTCTTCGGGTAGCTGACCATCACCTCCTGGTCGGGCGCGGACCAGTGGCCGCTGGTCTTGACCGGGTACGAGCCGGGCGCGGCGGCGATGTCGATGCTGGCGACCGGCGTGGTGTCGGCGAAGGCGGCCGGTCCGGCCAGCACGGCGACGGCGGCGGCCACGGGCAGGGCGACAAGGATTCGCTTGATCATCGATTTCCCTCCCTGGAATCGTGACCAGATACTGTCGCCGCGAGTGATCAGTCGGCTACCGGGCAAACCTCACAGCAACGCCGACCAGGGCTGTGCGTCTACGGCCCCCGATCGTCACCCGATGGGATGAAGTGCCCAGGTCACTGCCGCTGGTCACGGCGCTGGACTGACTGCACAGCCATATGCACGTGCACGATTAGCTGGTACGGTTCGCCATGTGCACGCGCCCCTGCACGTGCATGTGCACTGGAACCGCTACTGACCGGGAGGGGTCATGGCAGACCAGATCGACATCCACAACGGCATGTCCGCGACCGACCTGGCCGGCGTCAGCTGGCGCAAGAGCCGGCGCAGCGGCGCGGTCGGCAACTGCGTCGAAGTCGCCCGGCTGGCCAACGGCGATATCGCGGTCCGGAACTCGCGGTTCCCGGACGGCCCGGCGCTGGTCTACACGCAGGCGGAGATCACCGCCTTCGTCGGCGGCGTCAAGGACGGCGAGTTCGACGACATGGCCTGACTGTGTGGCCTGAAAGGGGCCCCACGACGGCGGCGGGGGTGGCCTCCTGCTCGAATCAGGAGGCCACCGCCGCCTCGCCATGTCGACGAGACGACACACAGCGTAACCGAGCCTAGCTCACCGAGACGGCGAACACGTGCGCCGCGCCGCCGGAGACATCGGCTGGCAGGGTGACGCTGCGAACCTGCTTGCCCGCGGCCAACGCGATCGGCGCGGTGGCGAACAGGTAGGACGTGTACGGCCGGTGCAGCCGGAACCCGTAGCGCGGGAACGCCGAGTTCACGTACGGCGTGCTCGCGACCACGGTGTTGCCGAACCGGGGCTGCTCAGCGCCCCCTTGCAGCAACCACTCCGACAACCCGAGATCGGCCGACTGAGTGCTGCCGTCGGTATAGGTGATGGTCACCTTGCCGGTGGCGTCGCCGCCCGTCGCCGCGCCCAGGAACGCCAGCTTGGTCGCGGTGGCGGGCGCGGTCAGCTGCACGGTTTGCCCCGCGGCGACAACGTTGTCCGGCGCGCCGGTGCCGGCCGACGTCGGCCAGGTGAAGCCGGCGACCTGCCCGCCGGGCGTGACGCCCTTGGCCGCCAACTGCTGCGCGGAGTAGGCGAAGTTGCCGGGATACAACGACGTCCCGCCGAACTTGCCCAGCCAGCCCTTGCTGTCGTCGCTCACGCCGACATTGTTCGCAGCTGCGGCAAGCGTTCCCGGCTTGGCCACGTCAACGGTCAGCTGGGCCGGCAGCTGCTGAGCGCCGGATCCCTTGAAGGTGAACGGAACCGTCGCATGGGTCTCAGCGGAACCCGTCACCTTGACGTCCTGTGTGGACGTTCCGTTCGGACCGACGGTGAGCGTGCCGCTGGACGGCGTCACGGTGATGCCGGCCGGTGGATTGGCCTGCCACGCAACGGTTCCCGAGCCGGTGATGCCCTCGGCCCGTACGGTGGCGACAGCCGAGCCGCCCGGAGCCAGATGCACGGGACCGGAAACCGCGCCGCGAACCGGGACCTCGCCTTCACGGAACGACGGCGGCGCATCCGCGGCAGCGGTTCCCCAGGAGCTGGGCGCGTTGCCCAGAACGTAGTCGAGGCGGCCGCCGTTGGCCGCGAACGACTCCGGCAACCACGGCTTGCTGCTGCTTTTCCCGTTGAGCCGCAACGACTGCACGTACTTGTTCGCTGACGACGCAGCCGGCGCGTTGATCTCAAGGCGCTGCCCATCCTCGCGGGTGATGGTGATGCGGGGGAACAGCGGGCTGGCCAGCACGAGCTCGGCCCGCCCCGGCGCCTCCGGATACATGCCCAGCGCCGCCCACACGTACCAGGACGACGTCGCGCCGAGGTCGTCGTTGCCGGGCAGTCCGGCCGGACCGGGCCCGAACAGCTGCTCGGCGCTGCGCCGCACGACATCGGCGGTCTTGGCCGGCGCGCCGGCGTACGAATACTCCCAAGGAACCTCGAACGACGGCTCGTTGGCCATCCACGCGTACGGCTGATCGGCCGAACCGTTCAGGATGGTGAAGAAGTTGTCCAGCCGCTTGATCGTGGCCGCCGGCCCGCCCATGGCGGTGACCAGCCCGGACACGTTGTACGGCACCATCCAGGTGTACTGGGCGGCATTGCCCTCCTGGTACTGGAACTCCTGGTAGGCAGCGGGATCGAACGGCGTGGCGAACTGCCCGTTGCGGTCACGCGTCTGCAAATACCCGGTGGCCGGGTTGTAGACGTTCTCCCAGTACTGCGCGCGGGCCATGAACTGCTTCTGCACCTCGACCTGCCCGACCCGGCCGGCGAGTTGGGCGATGCCGAAGTCGGCGGTGGTCTCCTCCAGCATGTCGGAGACGTTGTCGGCGTGGTAGCCCAGCGTCTCGTAGTCCCACAGGCCCGGCCGCTCCAGCGCCCGCTCCCCCGGCTGCTGGATCCGGGTGGCCCCGGTGACCATCGACGCCAGCGCGCCGCGTACGTCGAAGTCCTTGGCCCCGAAGGCAACCGCGCTGGCGATCATGGAATGGAACGGGTCGCCGCCCATCACGCCCATGAAGTCGTTGTTCTGCGACCAGCGGTCCCAGATGCCGCCGGCCTGCGTGGCCTGGTTGTACAGCGACTGCGCGATGTCCGAGGTCTCGTGCGGGGCCAGCAACGCGAGCAGCTGGATCTCGTCCCGGTAGACGTCCCAACCGGAGAAGTTGGCGTACTGGGCGTGGCCGCGCGGCTGCTGGTGGATCTTGTTGTCGAAGCCGGCGTACCGGCCGTCGACATCGGAGAACACGTTGGGCTGCAACAGACAGTGGTACAGCGCGGTGTAGAAGGTCGTGAGCTGGTCGCGCGTGCCTCCCCCGATCCGGACCTGGCCCAGTCGGGAGTTCCACGCCTGCCGGGCCTGCCGCACGAGCTGGTCGAAACCGCCTTGCTCGGCGCGCAGGTTGTTCGCCGCACCGGCCGCGTCCACATAGGACAATCCAACCCGAGCCTGCACGGTCGTACCGGGGGCGAAGGTCACGAACGCGCCGGAACCACCGTCGGCGGTGACAACCTGCTTGTCCCACGGGGTATTGCTGAGGTTGCCGCCGTGCGCCTGCGTGCCGCCGGGCGTCACGGTTCCGTTCTGCCAGGTGCCGACGCCGGCGAACGGCTGATCGAAGGTAGCGGTGAAGTAGACCTTGTACTTTGACGGCCCGCCACAGAAGTGGCCGCTGGCAACCCAGCCGGAGATGGTGTGCTTGGCCGCGTCCACGGTCACGGAGGCGTCGTCGCTGCCCATGGCCGAGTCGGCGGTGTCCACGAGCAGGGTGGCGGGACCGTTGGCGGGAAAGGAGAATCGACCCATGCCGGTATGCAGGGAGGCAGTCAGCTCGGTGGTGATGCCACTATCGGTGGTGACCTTGTAGTAGCCCGGCGACGCGGATTCGTTGGCGTGCTGGAAGGTCGAGTAGTAGTGGGCCTGGTCGGCCGCCGGCGACACGGTGACCGGGCCGGCGTACGGGATGAACGGCAGGTCGCCGTCCGCGCCGCCGCAGCCGGCCCCGTTGAAGTGGGTCAGGCTGAAGCCGCGGAGCCGGTTCTCCTCCCAGGCGTAGCCGCTGTCACGGTCGCGCACGTAGTACCGGCCGGCCCCGTCGGGCGCCTTGGGTTCGAGCGGGTTGTCCGGGCTCCACTGCACCATGCCGAACGGCACGTCCGCGCCGGGAAACGTGTCGCCGGCGTAGCTGTTGGTCTCGGGCGTCTGGCCGGCGGCGGCGCCGACGAACGGGTTCACGTAGGCGGCGAGGTCCGAACCATGATCCGTGTCCGCGGCGGCCGGCGCGGCGGCCAACGCGGACACGGCTAAGACGAGTGGCAGGCCCAGCCCCAGCGTTCGACGCATCGGACAGCGCTCCCTTCGGCTGACAACGTTGTCACCCCGCAGCCCTGGGTGACCGGATGGAGACAATCAGTAGCTGAAGTCCGCGTCAAGGTCTGACCGCCGGGAACGGGCCGAACGGCCGAGGGCAATACCCATCGTGCCGAACGAAACCGAGCTGGTCGCGACCATCGCCCGCAGCGTGCCGCCGATGTCGGCCGAGGCGTTCGCGGCCGGCCGCCTCCGCCTGACGTCGTGCCTGCGGTCGGAGCGCCGACGAAGGATCGCCCGCCGCGCCGTCTGGGCCGTGTGGGCGCTCGCGCTGGTCTGGACGTCGGTGCGGCTCGTGCCGGGCGCCGGGATGCTCGATCTTCAGGTGTACCGCAACGGCGGTCTGGCCTGGCTCCGTGACATCCCGCTCTACGTGGGCTTTCCCGGGCCGCTCGGCGGGCCGCCGCTGCCGTTCACCTATCCCCCGATCGCCGCGGTCCTGTTCAGCGGGTTCGCCGTCATCCCGTTCCGGCTGGCCAAAACGCTGGTCACGCTGGCCAGTTTCCTCGCGCTGTCGGTGGTGACGGTGGTGGTGGCCGGCCGGTTGGACCAGCGTCTGAAGTGGACACTCGGGCCGGCGGCCGCGGTGCTCGCGCTGTCCCTGGAGCCGGTGGGATCGACGTTCGGCTACGGCCAGGTCAACCTGTTCCTGATGGCCCTGGTCGTACTGGATTGTCTTGCCGTGACACGGTTCCGGGGTGTTCTCGTCGGACTCGCCGCCGCGATCAAGCTCACCCCGCTGGTGTTCATCGTGTACTTCCTGGTCAAACGCAACCGTAGGTCGGCCATCACCGCGGCGACATCGTTCGTCGGGTTCGCGCTGCTCGGGCTGCTGCTGGCACCCCGGGACACGGTCGAGTTCTGGTTCCACGCGATGGTCAACCCGGAACGGATCACCACCCTGTCGATCATGACCAACGAGTCGCTGCGGGCCGAGCTGTATCGCTTGCCCGCCTTGGCCTCCGTGCAGTCGCTACTGTGGGTGATCTTGGCGATCCTGGTGCTGGCCCTGGCCTGGCGGGCCGCCGGCCGGGCCGGCAACGACGTCCTGGCACTGGTCTCGATCGGCGCTGCCGGCCTGCTCATCTCACCGATTTCCTGGTCGCACCACTGGGTCTGGGTGGTGCCGGCACTGATGGCCGTCGGCTGGCCGCTGTGGCAACAGCGGGCCTGGCGGCGCATGGCACTCCTGATCGTGCCCACAGCAGTGTTCTCTTTCGGTCCGCCCTACGGCTGGCTGCCGTCCAGCGGCGACCAGGAGCTGGGTTGGGCCCTGTGGCAGCACATTCCCGGTGCGTCCTATGTCTGGTTCGGACTCGGTCTGCTGGCAGTGGTGGCCTTCGGGAACGCGCTGGCCCGGAAAGGGCAATAAACCACATGCAGAACGAGACAGCGCTGGTCGACCTGATCGCGCGGGAGGTGCCGCCGATGACCACGAAGGCTTTCGAGGCCGGTCGGCGGCGGTTGGTGAAGTCACTGGCGGACAACGGGTTCCACCGGCCGCTGGACGCGGTCGGGCGCTGGCTGACCGCGCACGCGCGGATGGTGTCCGCGGTGCTGGTCGGCGCGGCCGTGCTGATGTTCGTGCTGTGGCTCAGCGGCGGCCTGATCGACATGCAGGTCTACCGGGCCGGCGCGCAGGCGCTCATCACCGGCCGGCCGCTGTACTCGCAGGGCGTGCTCGGCCCGATGATGTTCACCTATCCCCCGTTCGCCGCCATCTTCTTCCTGCCGCTGGCCGTGATCCCGTATCCGGTCCTGTATGGACTGTGGATCATCGGCAACCTGGTGCTGCTGTGGCAGATCGTGCGCCGCTGCACCGCGACAGCCGGCCTGCCGATGCCGCTGGCCCTGGTGTTCTTCGGCCTGGCCGTCTGGCTGGAACCCGTGCGCACCAGCCTGGCGCTGGGCCAGATCAACCTCATCCTGCTCGGGCTGGTCGTGTTCGACCTGTGCCGCCGACGGCCGTCGAAGTGGGCCGGCATCGGCGTCGGGCTGGCCGCCGCGATCAAGCTCACCCCGCTGATCTTCGTGGTGTACCTGCTGTTCGCCCGCCGCTGGCGGGAGGCCGGGGTCGCCGTCGCGACCTTCGCCGTCACGGTGATCATCGGCATTCTCTTTGTGCCCGAGGCGATGCACTACTGGATCGGCGGCGTGTTCGGCGACTCCTCCCGGGTCGGCCCGGTGCTGTCGTGGTCGGACCAGTCCATCCACGGCATGCTGGCCCGCGTCCTGGGCGAGGCGCAGTCCGGGCCGCCGTGGCTGCTGCTCGGCGGCGCGGTCGGCCTGGCCGGCACCGCCGTGGCCGGCGCGATCGACCGGCGCGGCGACCGCGTGCTGGCCCTCGGCCTGGTCGGCATGACCGCCGCCGCGGTGTCGCCGTTCTCCTGGGAGCACCACTGGGTCTGGTTCCTGCCAGTGATCATCGCGCTGGCCGCGCGCCTGCCGTGGTACGTGCCGGCGCTGGTTTTCCTTGCCGGCGCGGCGATTCCCACCGACCTCCCGCCCATCGACTTCGGCCATGGCATGCCCACCGGCATCATCTCGATCGACTTCGAGGGACCGCTGGCCTTCGTGATCCGCAACAGCTACCCGCTGACGGTCATGGCCCTGGTCACCACCCTTGGCCTTCAGGTGGTCGCACTCAAGGGTGTGTCGACGGATTGTCGACAGCGCTTGCGACGGTAGCCGCCGCATGTCGCAGACCATGAGGAGAAATGCCGATGAAAACTCCCAGCAGGCTCGCCAGCATCGCGGCGGCGCTGTTCCTGGCCGTGGCCGGCTCGGTCGCCGTCGCGAACGCCGCGCCCGCCGCCCCGGTCAAACCGGCGGCGGCCAGTGACGCCTTCCGCCAGATGCGCAACGCCGCGTTCACGCAGTGTGTCGACGCCCCCGGCGGGGTGCTCAACGTCCGACTCAGGCTCGCCCCCTGTTCCACCCTCGCCACCCGGAGGTGGGTGTTCGTGCCGACCGGGGCGCCGAACACGTTCTTCATCGTCAACCGGGCCAGCGGATTCTGCATGGAGGTCAACAACGGCACGGCCACCCCCGGTGAGACGGTCGACGAGTTCACCTGTGACGGCCTGACGTCCGAGCAGTGGGTGGTGGAAGGGCTCAGCCTGCGGCATCTGGGCACCAACCAGTGCCTGGACACCGTCGGCGGGGCCGGCAGCGAGCTGATGCAGTTCACCTGCGGCCAGGCCGCGCCGGCCGGCGCCCAATCCTGGGTCATCGAGTAGTCACGGCCGTTCGGCAATACGCCGGGCCGCCTCCTCCGACCAGCCCAGCATCGCCTCGGTCAGGCGGAGATTGAGATCCAGCGACAGGCTGTGCGGCCCGTACGGCGGCGAGATCGCGGCGCTGCGGGCCTGCACGGCCAACACGCCGTCACGCTGTTCCCGCAGCGCCTCGATGTCCCGCCCCAGCACGCACAACGCGTCCTCACGGCTCAGCACCACGGACAGCAGCCAGGCCCGCAGGTACGTCTCGCTGCGCATGGTGCGGTCCGGCTGGACGTCGACCAGCCAGCGCCGCAGCTCGGCCCGGCCGTCGTCGGTGATGGCGTACGTGCGCTTGCCGCGTGCGCCTTCCTCGACGCACTCCACGTGCCCATCGGACGACAGTCGGGCCAGCTCCGGGTAGAGCTGGTGGTTACGGGCATGCCAGATCTGCTGCAACGTGTTCTGGAAGATCTGGCCCAGCTGGTAGCCGCTGTTGGGGCTGAGCGCGAGCAGCCCCAACAGCGCGTGCCGCAACGACATCAGGCGCTCCGCTGCGGTGCGTCGAGGTAGGCCGAGGCCTGCAACGTGAAGAGGTTGGCGTAGCCCTCGTCGGCCGCCATCAGCTCTTCGTGCGTGCCGTACTCGGCGACCTTCCCGTTGTCCAGCAACAGGATCCGGTCGGCCTGACGCACCGTGGAGAACCGGTGCGAGATGTAGAGCGTGGTCCGGCCGTGGGCCAGGTTGCGCAGCCGGGCGAACAGGTCGTGCTCGGCCTGCGCGTCCAGCGCCGAGGTCGGCTCGTCCAGGATGAGCAGCGGCGCGTCCCGCATGAAGGCCCGGCTCAGCGCGATCTTCTGCCACTCGCCGCCGGACAGGTTCGCGCCCTCGTTGAACCAGCGGCCCAGCGGCGTGCCCATGCCCATCGGCATGCCGGCGATCAGCTCGTCGGCCCCGCCGGCCACCGCCGACCGGTCGATCAGCTCCTGGTCGGTGACGTGCTCGATGTCGCCGACGCCGATGTTCTCCGACGCGCTGGCCTGATAGGTCACGTAGTCCTGGAACATGGCGCTGATGTGCCGGCGCAGCACGTCCGGGTCGAACTCGCGGATGTCGGTGCCGTCCAACAGGATCCGGCCGGAGTTCGGGTCGTAGAGCCGGCACAGCAGCTTGAACAGGGTCGACTTGCCGGCGCCGTTGCGGCCGACCACCGCGGTGGTCTGGCCGGGCTGGATCTCGAAGCTGACTCCGTTGAGCGCCACCGCGTCCGTGCCCGGATAGCTGAAGGTGACGTCCTCGAACACGACATGGCCGCGCACCGGCTCCGGCAGCGGGCGGGGCCGCGACGGCGCGACCACCGCCGGCTCGGTGGCCAGCAGCTTGTACAGGTTGTCCAGGTAGAGGTTGTTCTCGTACATGCCGGTGAAGCCGGTGAACAGCGACGACACCGACTGCTGCACGGCGGTCGAGGCCTGGGTGAACAGCAGCAGGTCGCCGACCGTGAGCCGCCCGTTGACCGCCTCCAGCGCGATGTACAGGTACGTCAGCGAAGCCGTGATGGTGGTGATCAGGCCCCAACCGGTGCCGCGCAGGTTCCGCTCGGTGATCAGCTTGCGCTGCCGTCCGAAGTAGACGGCGCTGATCCGGCGGAACCGGTCGACCAGGTAGTCGCCGAGGCCGAAGAGCTTGATCTCCTTGGCGTACGTGTCGGTGGTGACCAGCGAGGACAGGTAGTCCATGCGGCGGCGGATCGGCGAGCTCCACACCGCGTACACGTAGCTGCGGGCGCCGTAGCGGGAGTCGGCGATGAACGCCGGGATCGGCGAGAGCACGGCGACCAGCGCCAGCCACGGGTTGATCGACAGCAGCAGCGCGATCATCGAGGTGAACGTGATGCCGGTGCGGATGAGGCCGAACACCGAGGTCAGCATGGCCACCGGGCGGGAAGGGGCCTCGTCCTGGGCCTGCCGGATCAGGTCGTACGAGGACGAGCCCTCGAAGAAGGCCAGGTCGAGCCGGCTGGCGTGGGCCATCACCCGCAGCCGGATGGTCTGCGACACCCGGTCGTTGAGCAGCTGCTGGTTCATCGTGGACACGGCCGACATCACCGAGTTCACCGCGTAGACCACCAGTTGCAGGCCGGCCACCGCGATGATCACGCCGACCGTGCTCAGCGCCAGCGGGCCGACCTGCACCACGTCCGGCTGGTGCGCGCTGTGCACGGCGATCGCATGGGTCACGGAGTCGATCAGCAACTTGGAGATGTACGCCGTGGCCGTCGGCGTGAGGCCGGCGACGACGGTGGCGAACACCAGCCACAGGGTCGGCCAGCGGCCGGCGTCCCAGGCCAGCTTGACCACCCGCGGCAGCCCCTTGAGCAGGCCGCCGACCGACCGGCGCAGCCGCTGGAGCCGGGACCGCAGGTCCTTGGGCTCGTCGGACGGCGCCGGGTCGGGAATGTCCACCGAGCCGGTCAGTCCGCTGTCCGGCACCGTGACGGCCCGGCGATGACCGGGCCGGCCGCCACCTCTGGTCAAGAGTCCCCCATAAGTCGTTTTCGATAGGTCTAACTCGATAGGTGAGTACAGTACACCGGATCGGACGCCAAAGTCACCGGAATAGCCCGCTGCTCCCGCCCTACCGTGGCAAACGTGGCTGCTGATCAGTTGCTCGACGGTGAGTGCCAGATCTGGTGGGCCCGTCCCGACCAGGTGCCCGACGACGTTCTCACGGCCGTGGTGCCCGAGGCCGAGCAGCGCCGCGCCGGCCGGTACCGACAGCGGGTGGACCGGCAGCGGTCGATGGTCGGGGCGTGGCTGCTGCGCGCGGCCGTCGCCGTGCAGACCGGCGAGCGGCCGGGCGAGATCCTGGTCGACCGCACGTGCACCGACTGCGGCCAGCAGCACGGGCGGCCGCGACTGCCGGCCAGCGGCATCGAGGTGTCCGTGTCGCACGCCGGCGAGCGCGTCGCCGTGGCCGTCACCCGCCTCGGCGAGGTCGGCGTGGACGTCGAATTCACGCCGCTGGCCGCGCATTTCGACCGTGAGCTGGCCGAGAACACGTTGAGTTCGTGGGAACTGGCCCACCTGGACGGGTCCGCACATCCCGGGGCCGACTTCCACCGGCTGTGGGTGCGCAAGGAGGCGCTGCTCAAGGCCACCGGGCACGGGCTGCGGATGCCGATGAGCCGGATCGAGGTCTCCCCCGCCGACCAGCCGCCCACGCTGGTGTCGTGGCCGCTGGACATCCCCGTCGACCACGTCCGCCTGGCCATGGTGAACCCCGGTCCACGCCACCAGGCCGCCGTCGCCGTGCTCACTTCCGAGCCGCTGACCGTTCGGGAACTGGATGCCGATCTTCTGAGGTAACCGGAATGACCATTCCGGGTAGGGTGGGTGTCGTCACGAACGACGGAGGGACGACAGACGTGTCCGACGCGATGCTGGCCGAGACCATCACCATCACCGGCAACGGCGGTGACGAGATCGAGGCGTACCTGGCTAGGCCGCTCGACACCACGCCGAGCGGCGGCGTGCTGGTGATCCACCACATGCCCGGTTACGACGAGGGCACCAAGGAGATCGTGCGCAGGTTCGCCGTGAACGGCTACAACGCCATCGCGCCCAACCTGTTCTACCGCGTCGCCCCCGGCGCCAGCCCCGACGACGCCGCGGCGGCCGCCCGCGCGCAGGGCGGCGTGCCCGACTCGCAGGTCGTCGGCGACGCCGACGGGGCTTTGCGACACCTGAAGTCGCTGGAGTCCAGCAACGGCAAGGTCGGCGTGATCGGCTACTGCTCCGGCGGCCGGCACACCTTCCTCGTCGCCTGCTCGCTCCAGGTCGACGCGGCCGTCGACTGCTACGGCGCGTTCGTCACCCGCGGCCCCGACCCGGCCATGGGCATCACCACCATGGGGCCGCTGCTGGACATCGCGCCCAACCTGTCGTCGCCGCTGCTGGGCCTGTTCGGCGCCGACGACAAGTTCCCGACGCCGGAGGAGACCGCCGAGCTCGAAGCCGTACTGAAGGAGCACGGCAAGACCACCGAGTTCCACACCTACGAGGGCGCCAACCACGCCTTCTTCTCCGTGGAGCGGCCGAGCTACCGCGCCGAGGCCGCCGCCGACGGCTGGCAGAAGATCTTCAACTTCTACGGCCGCCACCTCGCGTCCTGAAGGGGGCCCCATGTGCACCTATCTCACTGAGAAGATCCTGCTCGACGGCGCCGGCAAGGGCGCGACCGGCTGGTTCAAGCTGACCGACGGCTCGGTCTACGTGGACCACCCCACGCACGCCCGGTACACGCACACGCTGAACATCGACTTCCTCAATCCGGCCGACGGCCCCGGCGCGCGGGTGGCCGTGGAGCTCACGGAGGAGGCAGCGCGGGCGTTGGCCGCGGCGATCACGGCGGCGTTGGACCACGCGCCGGCCGGGATCGCGTCGGAGAACCAGCCCTGAGGACCGGTGGCGGCGAACCCGAGGGAGTTCGCCGCCGCTTTTCCTTGCTAGGGAAAGATGTTGTCGTGCTTCAGGAAGAACTCCAGCCGCTCCGGATCGGACAGGTCGGACACGGTCTTGAGGCCCTCGAAGTAACCCTCGCGCGGCGCGCCCGGCGTGAACAGCAGCAGCATCGACACCGGGTCGTCGGACTCGTTGCTGAAACCGTGCCGGCCGCCCGGCGGGACGTGCAGGAAGTCGCCTTCCCGCCCGTCGACCCACTCCCCGCCGTTGAACAGCTTCACCGTGCCGGACAGCACGAAGAAGGACTCGGAGATGGTGCGGTGGAAGTGGTCGGACGCGCCCTTGGTCCGGGGCGGCATGTCCAGCCGGTACAGCCCGAAGTCGCCGCCGGTCTGCGATCCCTTGGCCAGGTACGAAAAACTGGTGCCGGAATTGCCGACCAGCTCGGCCGGAGTGTCGGCGGGACGCAGCCAGGCCGTGACCTCGCCGCCCTCCCCGTCATAGCGAATCTCCGGATAGGACACGCCGCTCCCCCTCTGTGTGATGCAGGGAAGGACGCCTTACCTGCGTCCAACGCAGGTAAGGCGTCCTTCCCTGCACAATCGTCACATCTTTCAGTTCTGGTAGGCCTCCAGCGGCGGGCAGGAGCAGACCAGGTTGCGGTCGCCCTTGGCGCCGTCGATGCGGCGGACCGGCGGCCAGATCTTCGGCGCGTTCACGCCGGCCGGGAACACCGCCTCGTGCCGGGTGTACGGGTGCTTCCACTCCTGCTCGGTCAGGCAGGCCGCGGTGTGCGGGGCGTTGCGCAGCGGGTTGTCGTCGACCGGCCACTCGCCCGAGCCGACCCGGTCGATCTCCCGCCGGATCGCGATCATGGCGTCGCAGAAGCGGTCCAGCTCGGCCAGGTCCTCGCTCTCGGTCGGCTCGACCATGAGCGTGCCGGCCACCGGGAAGGACATGGTCGGCGCGTGCAGGCCGTAGTCGGCCAGCCGCTTGGCCACGTCGTCCACGGTCACGCCGGTGGCCTTGGTGATGCCGCGCAGGTCGAGAATGCACTCGTGGGCGACGAAACCGCCCTCGCCGACGTAGAGCACCGGGAAGTACTCGTCGAGCCGGCGGGCCACGTAGTTGGCCGCCGCGACGGCGGTCAGGGTGGCCCGGCGCAGGCCGTCCGCGCCCATCATCCGCACGTAGGCCCAGGAGATCGGCAGGATGGACGCGCTGCCCCACGGGGCCGCGCTGATCGGGCCGACACCGGTGGCCGGGCCCGCGGCCGGCTGGAGCGGGTGGTTGGGCAGGAACGGCGCGAGGTGCGCGCGCACGCCGATCGGGCCGACGCCCGGGCCGCCGCCGCCGTGCGGGATGCAGAAGGTCTTGTGCAGGTTCAGGTGCGACACGTCCGAGCCGAACTTGCCGTACTGGGCCAGGCCGATCAGCGCGTTCAGGTTGGCCCCGTCCACGTACACCTGGCCGCCCGCGTCGTGCACCAGGCCGCAGACCTCGCCGACGGTGTCCTCGTACACGCCGTGCGTGGACGGGTAGGTGATCATGATCGCGGCCAGGTCAGCGCTGTGCTCGGCGACCGTGGCGCGCAGGTGGTCCATGTCGATGTTGCCCTGCTCGTCGCACTTGACCACGACGACGCGCATGCCGGCCATCACCGCGCTGGCGGCGTTGGTGCCGTGCGCGCTGGCCGGGATCAGGCAGACGTCACGCTCGCCGTGCCCCTGCGAGCGGTGGTAGGCCCGGATGGCCAGCAGGCCGGCGAACTCGCCCTGGCTGCCGGCGTTGGGCTGCAGGGAGACCGCGTCGTAGCCGGTGATCTCGGCCAGCCACTGCTCCAGGTCCGTCACCACGGACAGCAGGCCCTCGGCGTCCTCCGCCGGGGCGAACGGGTGCAGCCCCGAGAACTCGGGCCAGGTGACGGCCTCCATCTCGGTGGTGGCGTTGAGCTTCATGGTGCACGAGCCCAGCGGGATCATGCTGCGGTCCAGGGCCACGTCCTTGTCGGACAGCGCCCGCAGGTAGCGCAGCAGCGCCGTCTCGGAGCGGTGCTGGTGGAACACCGGGTGCGTGAGGTACTCGCTGGTGCGGCGCAGGGCCGGCGGGATGCCGTCGGCGGTGTCCGCGTCCAGACCGTCCACATCGGACACCGTGACGCCGAAGGCCTGCCACACCAGGGAAAGGTGCTGGCGCGTGGTCGTCTCGTCGCAGGCGATGCCGACGTGGTTCTCATCGACGAGCCGCAGGTTCACCCCGAGCTCGCGGGCCTTGGCCACGACAGCGGCGGCCGTGCCGGACACCTCGGCCAGCACGGTGTCGAACAGCTCGCCGTGCACCACGTTGACGCCGCCCTCGGCCAGGCCGGCGGCCAGCACGGTGGCCATCCGGTGCGCCCGGGTGGCGATGGCCTTGAGGCCGTCGGGGCCGTGGTAGACGGCGTACATGGAGGCGATCACCGCCAGCAGCACCTGCGCGGTGCAGATGTTGCTGGTCGCCTTCTCGCGGCGGATGTGCTGCTCACGGGTCTGAAGCGCCAGCCGGTAGGCCCGGTTGCCGTCGGCGTCCTCGCTCACGCCGACCAGACGGCCGGGCAGCTGCCGCTCGAAGCCCTTGCGCACGGCCATGTAGCCGGCGTGCGGGCCACCGAAGCCCAT
This sequence comes from Kutzneria chonburiensis, assembly GCF_028622115.1. Lineage (NCBI taxonomy): Bacteria > Bacillati > Actinomycetota > Actinomycetes > Pseudonocardiales > Pseudonocardiaceae > Kutzneria > Kutzneria chonburiensis. The sequence goes on along the minus strand of NZ_CP097263.1, from coordinate 1,052,655 downwards.
CGGCACGCCGAACCGCTGCGTCGTGCCGACCACGACGTCCGCGCCGATCTCGCCCGGGGCACGCAGCAGCGTCAGGGCCAGCAGGTCGGCCGCGACGACCGCGGAGGCGCCGGCCGCGTGGATCTCGGCGATCACGGACTCGTGGTCGCGGATCACGCCCGAGGCGCCCGGGTAGGACAGCAACGCGCCGAAGAAGTCGCCGCCGAGGCCGAGGCCCTCGATGCCCTGGGACAGGTCGGCCACCACGATCTCGATGTCCAGCGGCTCGGCCCTGGTCTCGATCACCGCGATGGTCTGCGGCAGCGTGTCCGCGTCCACGACGAACTTGTTCGACTTCGACTTGCCGGCCCGGCGGACCAGGGTCATCGCCTCGGCCGCGGCGGTCGACTCGTCCAGCATCGAGGCGTTGGCCACCGGCAGGCCGGTCAGGTCGCCGACCATGGTCTGGAAGTTGAGCAGGGCCTCGAGGCGGCCCTGGGAGATCTCCGGCTGGTACGGCGTGTAGGCGGTGTACCAGGCCGGGCTCTCCAGCACGTTGCGCAGGATGACGCCCGGGGTGACCGTGCCGTAGTAGCCGAGGCCGATCATCTGGGTCATCGGCCGGTTGCGGTCGGCCAGCGCGCGCAGCTCGGCCAGCGCCTCGACCTCGGTGGCCGGGGCCGGCAGGCTCAGCGCCAGCGCGTCGCTGCGGATGGCCGACGGCACGGCCCGCTGGGCCAGCTCCTCCAGTGAGCCGACGCCGATCACGTCCAGGATCTTGCCCAGCTCGGCGGCACGGGGACCGACGTGGCGGTCGGCGAACGGCGTGCCGTGCTCGAGCGCGGCCAAGGGAATGCGGTCAGTCGTCATGCGTCGAGCCTCCGGGGGCAAGCGGGCGCGGGCCGTTGCCCTCCCCTCTGTCCCCGCCCGTGACGGGCACCTGAGAGCTTCACCCATGCTGCGTCTTGTGGACGCGGCGCGGGCTTGCACCGTCGGCGGGGCGCTTGCGCGCCCACTTTCCAGAGGCGTCTGTCCCGTACGGTCCTTGGGCCTGAGAGGTTCCGGGGAGGATTTGCTCCTTCGGCGCCGGACCTCGCGGCCCGGACTCTCCCGCACGGGATGTGCGACTACGGGCGTGAGTTTACCCCGGCCGGGTTACGAGCCCCAGAGCTGAGCACGGCGTGTCATCTCGATCACGTCCGGTGCCGGCTCAGCCGGTGCGGCGGGCCCGCCTGCGGCTGGTCAGCTCGTCGTCCTCCTGCGGCTCCAGCACCAGTCCGTCGGCCCGCTCGGCCTGGAACTCGTGGATGGTGCCGCTGATCTCCCGCATCGCCCCGCTGACCGCGATGCCGAACACGCCCTGGCCGCCTTGCAGCAGGTCGACGACCTCTTCCGGCGAAGTGCACTCGTAGACCGTGGTGCCGTCGCTGAACAGCGTGATCTTGGCCAGGTCGGCCACGCCGCGACGGCGCAGGTGGTCCACCGCGACCCGGATGTTCTGCAGCGAGACACCGGTGTCCAGCAGGCGTTTTACCACCTTGAGCACCAGCAGGTCCTTGAACGAGTACAGCCGCTGGCTGCCGGACCCGTGCGCGCTGCGGATCGACGGCGCGACCAGCTCCGTGCGGGCCCAGTAGTCCAGCTGCCGGTAGGTGATGCCGGCGATCTGGCACGCGGCCGGCCCGCGGTAGCCGACGAGCTCGTCCGGCACCGACGCGTCCGGGAACAGGGCACCCTGTTCACCGGCGCCGGACCTGGCGGGCGCACCCTCGACCACGACAGCCTCCCCTCGACCGGCCTGACGACCGGCGACCGGAACCGACGGTCCTCCGTCCGGGGAACCGCCGGTCACAAGGTCGCAACGATGGGGGTTCACACCGTCACGACCAACTCCCCTCTGACGGTAAGTCCGCCCATGGGACGGGTCAACGCGACGCGCGGGGCGGCGAAACCGTCATGTGGAGGTGGTCGTCACGGTGACGACTGCGTGTCACTGAACCGATGACAGCGTTGACAGTGGGTGGCTACCTGGGTGAGATCTGCACGTGCAGGATGTCGACGGGCAGATTCGGGAACCCGTCGCCGGTGTTGTTCTGGTCGTCCTCGCCGCCGGCCGCGATCTTGCGCAGCACGTCCTGACCGCCCGTGACTCGCCCGAACGGGGTGTAGTTCGGCGACAGCTTGGTGTCCTCGGTGCAGAAGAAGAACTGGGAGCCGTTGGTGCTCGGGCCGGCGTTGGCCATGGCGACCGTGCCGGCCGGGTAGGTGGCGCCGGTGAGGTTCTCGTCCGGGAACGAGTAGCCCGGGCCGCCGCTGCCGGTGCCCGTCGGGTCGCCGCACTGGAGCACGAAGATGCGCTGCGTGACGAGCCGGTGACAGTGCGTCAGATCGTAGTAGTGGTGCTCGGACAGGAACCGGAACGAGTTGGTCGTGCAGGGCGCCTTGTCGGTCAGCGCCTGGAAGGTGATCAGGCCCTGGTCGGTGACCAGCCGGGCGGTGTACGGCTGGGCCGCCTTGGCCGGGTCGAAGGTGGGCAGGCCCTTGAATCTGTCGGCCGGCACCGCCTTGGTGTAGACGCAGGCCGGATCGGCGGCTTGGGCGACGGCCGGCGCCTTGGGCTTGGCCGGCACGTCGAGGGTGTTGACTTGGGGGCGGCGCTGGCCGAGACGATCCCGGACAGGCACAGCACGGCGGCGGACGCGGCGATCGCGAAGACCCGACTGGAGATCATCCCCGAGACCCTAGAGGCTGGCCCGTGACCCCGCCGCCTACGAAAGTCGGTGGTGGCCGAACGGCCACAAGGCAAAGGGCCGTTCCGTCACACGGAACGGCCCTTCACCAAGTCATGTTTACTGTTCCGCCCCACGGAAGTCCTCGGGGGACACGGAATCCAGGAACTCGCGGAACTTCTCGACCTCGTCCTCCTGCTCGTCGGGGATGACGAGGCCGGCCTCGGCCAGCACGGATTCCTCGGCGTGGATGGGCACACCCGCGCGCAGCGCGAGGGCGACCGAGTCGCTCGGGCGGGCGGACACCTTGATGCCGCCGTCGAACACGAGCTCGGCGAAGTAGGTGCCTTCCTGCAGGTCGGTGATGCGGACCTGGGTCAGCTCACGGCCGAGGGCGGCGATCACCTCTTTGAGCAGGTCATGGGTCAGCGGCCGGGCCGGCCGCACGCCCTGCTGCTCGATGGCGATGGCGGTCGCTTCCGCGTTCCCGATCCAGATCGGCAGGTAGCGGTCCCCATCGGTCTCGCGCAGCAACAGGATCGGGCTGTTCGCGGGCAGCTCGACCCGGACTCCGACGACGCGCATCTCGCTCATCGGGTATCGCCTCCCTCAGCGGGCTGAACCTCGGCGTCCCCGCACCTACGAGGATCCCCCACGGACTCTCTCAACGCTACCCGCCATGCGGGCACGACGCTTGCGGGCGGGCACGTTGTCAAGATCACCCACCGGCGACACCGCGCAGGCCCGTCTTGACCAGAAGTGTATGGAGCGCAACCGAGAGCGACGCCAGCTCGCGGACGATCTCGTCGGCCCGCTCCCGTGCGTCGGGATCGCGCTGCCGGTACATCGGGCCGACGATCTGGTGCAGCAGCCCCACCTCGCGGTCCGCGGACACCTTGAAGGCGCGCAGGTGGCGGGGTTCGATGCCGAATTCCCCCATGGCCACCACGATGCGGGCGACCAGCATGGCGTCGGAGTCGTAGAAGCCGGCCGCGCCCGACCGGACAAGGCCGTAGTTCTCCAGTTCGGCCAGCAGACGCTGGTCGATGCCGGTCTCGGCGAACAGCTCCTCACGGGTCATTCGCACCTCGTGGCCGGCGGCGAAGTCCTCAGGCGTGGGTAGCGCTCGACCCCGACCAGCGCGCGAACCGGCTGGTCGGGGTCGGATGCCGCGTCGAGCTGCTCTTTGATCACCTTGAGCGGCAGGTAGTGATCGCGCTGGGCGGCCAGCACGTAGCGGAGCCGGTCGACGTCCGACTGCGTGAACTGCCGGTAGCCCGACGGTGTGCGTGCCGGGCGCAGCAGCCCCTCGGACTCGAGGAACCGGATCTTGGAGATGGTGACGTCCGGGAATTCCGGGCGCAGCTGCGCCAGCACCGCCCCGATGCTCAGCCCGTCGCGCTGTGGCCGCCCGGCCGACGTCACAGGCCCCCTGGCCCCCGGATCCCGCGGAGGTGAGGAACACCAGGCGGAACTTGCCGATCTGGACCTCGTCACCGTTGGCCAGCACCGCCTGGTCGACCGGCTCGCGGTTGACGTAGGTGCCGTTGAGGCTGCCCACGTCGATCACCACGAACTCGCCGCCCTCGCGCCGGAACTCGGCGTGGCGGCGGGAGACCGTGACGTCGTCGAGGAAGATGTCGCTGTCGGGGTGACGGCCCGCGCTCGTGGTGTCCTGGTCGAGCAGGAAGCGCGAGCCGGCGTTGGGGCCGCGCTTGACGACCAGCAGGGCCGACCCGGCCGGCAGTGCGTCGACCCCGGCGACCTGGGGCTCCTGGACAGGGGCCTCGACGCCTTCGGCGTCGGTGAGGAAGTCTGCCCGGAAGACGGTGGTCCGCTCCGGGGACTGCTCCGGCGGAACACCGGGCCCGTCGTTCGTGCTCACCTGAGCTCGCCTCCTGCTGGTGGATCCTTCGGGACCGCTCAAACCTACCGTGCTGGACTGACCGCGCCCCTGGCGGCTCCCCAACCAGCCGAAGAGCCTCTGGAAGATCGACATCAGCCCTGCTCCGTGTGTTCCGTGTGGTCCGACGCCGCCCGCTTCGCGTACGCCAGGGCCCCGCCCCGGCGGGCGTCAGAGTTGATCAGTTGCCTTGTGCCGCCGTACGGGGTGGACTCCACCTCGCCCACCGTCCGACCGGCGCCGACCCGCGCGCCGAGAACGGGCAGTCGGACGAGCACCCTGTTGTCGAGCCGAGGGCGGACGCGCACCGTGCCCGGTGCCGTCACCTGCGCCCACTCGCGCTCACGGGTGTGCCTGAGGTCCTGTGGAACCACCTAACGAGCCTTCCTTCTTCCTGGTCATCGCCGCGTCGGCCGCACCGACGAGGATGTCACCCGCCGCCGCCGGACCGCCGCCGTGGGTGCCCACCGTACCTGGATCGTGATCAAACGGAGGCGAAGGAACACCACCGAGAGTGTTGCCGCCCGACCCGTTCGGAGCAGTCCCGTCCCAGGTCGTGAGACCCGATCCGGAGAGCGCTCTCCCACCACGGTTCTCCCACCCCACGGTCTGTGTCAGCTGTGGGCGTGAGAAAGGAAGCGCCGCTCAGAGAAGCGGACTCACCGGGAGGGGCCGGCGCGGAAAAATGCGGCAATCAAGACGTGCGGACAGGCGACCAAAGTCAGCGGGTGCGCAAGCGGAGCGGGCGGCGAGTGAGTGCGCGACCGGGGCGACCGGAGCGGGGCGGGCGACCGGCGCGACTGGAGCCGGCGGGGCGGGCTCTGCGGCCGGCGCCGGTCGCAGAGCGGTGCACACCCACGTGGTCAAGGCGGGAGCCTGCGCCGCGCGGTCAGCTTCATGCCGCCTACCACTGGTTTACACGGCACATCTGGTCATCACCCTGGGCAATCTTCGCGACTCTCGCGCCCGCACGCCCGCCTCGAAGCCACAAGGGATGGCGATCAGGGAATTGCCAAGCGCGCGGCGCGGGCACCCGACCCAGCCACCTCCCACCGAGCCCGGCACCGCACGCGGTCATCGAACATCCCGCCCCACAGAAAGCCCGGCTCGAACACCCAAGCCGAACAGGACGGCGCCTTGCGCGCGGCGCAGTCACCCCGACCCGACCACCTCACCGGCGAAACAGTGGGTTGAGCGGGGCGCGGCCGGCCGAGGGCGGGGTGGGGCGACAAGCCGGCGGGAGAGCGCTCTCCCTGTTCGCCGGTTTTGGCGGGAATGCCGGCTTGTGGGGTGGAATGGAGGGGCATTGACAGGGCTGGAGCTTGCCGGGAGCATGCGTTGGGAGAGCGCTCTCCGAGGCTCGGAAACCGCCGGGCGCTCCGGCTCAGTTCTGTGTCCGCTCAGGTCGGCGGGGCCGTGTGAAGGGTCCCGCGGCCGAGCCCTGCCCGAATGAAGGAGCGCCCATGCCTGGGTCAGCGCGGTCGGGACCGCGCGGCGGGATTGCCGCACTGATGTTGTCGCTGCTGGTCGGACTGACGCTGGTGACGGCGGCGGGACCGGCGAGAGGAGCGCAGGGCCTGCTGTCGCAAGGGAAGGCAGCGACGGCGTCGAGCCAAGAGAACGGAGGGACGCCGGCGTCGGCGGCGGTGGACGGGGACGCAGCCACGCGCTGGTCGAGCGCGGCGGCGGATCCGCAGTGGCTGCAAGTGGATCTGGGGGCGGTGAGCGCGGTCGGCCAAGTGGTGGTCAGGTGGGAGACGGCGTACGCGAAGGCGTATGAGGTGGCGCTGTCGAACGACGGCGTGAACTGGACGACGGCGTACTCGACGACGAACGGCGCGGGCGGGACGGAAACGCTGGCGGTGTCGGGGAATGCCCGGTACGTAAGGCTGACGGGAACGCAAAGGGCGACGGGGTACGGGTACTCGGTCTACGAATTCCAGGTGTACGGGGAGACGGGCGGCACGGGACCGAACTGCGGCACGGACAACGCGGCGAAAGGCAAGGCGGCGACGGCGTCGAGCCAAGAGAACGGGGGCACGCCGGCGTCGGCGGCGGTGGACGGGGACGCAGCCACGCGCTGGTCGAGCGCGGCGGCGGATCCGCAGTGGTTGCAGGTCGATCTGGGCGCGGCGGTGACCGTGTGCCAGGTGGTGCTGCAATGGGAAACGGCGTACGGGAAGGCGTATCAGATAGCGCTGTCCAACGACGGCGCTAACTGGACGACCGCGTACTCGACGACAACCGGAGCGGGTGGGACGGAAACGCTGGCGGTGAGCGGGAATGCCCGGTACGTGCGGCTGACGGGGACGCAGCGCGGCACCGGGTACGGCTACTCGCTCTGGGAACTCCAGGTGCACACCAGCGGCGGAACGACGCCCCCGCAAGGCGGCGGCGACCTCGGCCCGAACGTGCTGGTCTTCGACCCGTCGACGCCCAACCTCCAGGGCCGGCTCGACGCGATCTTCCAGCAGCAGGAGAAGGCCCAGTTCGGCGCCGGCCGCTACCAGATCCTGCTCAAGCCGGGCACCTACAACGGCATCAACGCCCAGATCGGCTTCTACACCTCGATCTCCGGCCTCGGCCAGGACCCGGACGACGTCACGATCAACGGCGACATCACCGTGGACGCCGGCTGGAACGCGGGCAACGCGACCCTGAACTTTTGGCGCTCGGCGGAAAACATGGCGCTGAATCCGGTCAGCGGCACCGATCGGTGGGCGGTGGCGCAAGCGGCCCCGTTCCGGCGGATGGACGTGCACGGCGGCCTGAACCTGGACTCGGCCAGCTACGGCTGGGCCAGCGGCGGCTACATCGCCGACAGCCGGATCTCCGGCCAGGTCGGCAACTACGCCCAGCAGCAGTTCTACACCAGGGACAGCGCGATCGGCGGCTGGAGCAACGGCGTGTGGAACCAGGTGTTCTCCGGCGTGCAGGGCGCTCCGGCACAAGGCTTCCCGAACCCGACCTACACCACGCTCGACACCACACCGGTGTCGGTGGAGAAGCCGTACCTCTACCTGGACGGCAGCGGTGGCTACGCGGTGTTCGTGCCGTCGAAGCGGACGAACGTGCGCGGCGTGTCCTGGGCCAACGGCCACACGCCCGGTACCTCCCTTCCACTGAGCCGGTTCTACGTCGTCAAGGCGGGCGCGACCGCCGCGGCGATCAACGCCGCGCTGACCCAAGGCCTGAACCTGCTGTTCACGCCGGGCATCTACCACGTCGACCAGACGATCAACGTCACCCGGCCGGACACCGTGGTGCTGGGCCTGGGCGAGGCCACGGTGGTGCCGGACAACGGCGTCGTTCCGCTCAAGGTCGCCGACGTCGACGGTGTCCGTGTCGCCGGCCTGCTGCTCGACGCCGGCCCGGTGTCCTCGCCGCAGCTGATCCAGCTCGGCTCCCCCGGCTCGACCACGAGCCACGCCGCCGATCCGACCGTCGTCCAGGACGTCTACGTACGCGTCGGCGGCGCCGGCCGGGCCGCCGCCGGGACGGCGATGGAGGTCGACAGCAACGACACGGTCATCGACCACACCTGGCTGTGGCGGGCCGACCACGGCGACGGTGTCGGCTGGAACGACAACCCGGCCGACTACGGCCTGGTGGTGCGCGGCACCAACGTGCTGGCCACCGGACTGTTCAGCGAGCACTTCAAGAAGTACGACGTGGACTGGTTCGGCAACGGCGGCCGGACCATCTTCTTCCAGAACGAGAAGGCCTACGACGCCCCGAACCAGGCCGCCGTGCAGAACGGGTCGACGCTGGGCTTCGCCGCCTACAAGGTGGAGAACTCGGTGACCAGCCATGAGGCCTGGGGCCTAGGCAGCTACTGCAATTACACCTCCGACAAATCCATCCGACAGGACCACGGCTTCGAGGTGCCGATCACGGCCGGCGTCCGCATGCACGATCTGACCGTGGTGTCACTGGCCGGCGACGGCGAGTTCAACCACGTGATCAACGACGTCGGCCAGCCGACGGTCGGCACGGCCACCGTCCCCTCCACGGTCACCGACTATCCGTGAGTCGGCGGCCCGGTGGCGTCCTACCCGGCGCCACCGGGCCTGGTGTCAGCCGCGATCCAGTCGGCGTAGAAGGCCACGTTGGTGTCGACGCCGGGCAGGTCGACGCACGGCGACGTCTGACCGTGGCTGGTCACGCCGACGAGCAGCCACCGGCCATATCCCGCCACCACGGCCGGTCCGCCGGAGTCGCCGTAACAGGCGCTGGCGGTACCGCCCTTGTTGTCCATGCACAGCTGGCGGGCGGAGTTGAAGTCGGGCACGGTGCATCCCGATGGATCGGCAATGGCGGTGTCGAGCTGCTGAAGGGTCGCCGCGCCGGGGCAACCATGGTGCGGGCAGGTGCTCCCCCAGCCCAGCTGACGGACCGTCGCGCCCGGCGGCGGGGCCGTGCCGATGGCGATGGGGCGGGCACGCACCTGTTTTGTCAGGTGCACCAGGGCGATGTCGTTGTGCAGCTGGTCGTCCCAGCCCTCATGTCGGATGAACTTGTCGGCCTTGACCAGCTCGCCGCCCTGGGCCGGGTCCACAGAGGCGATCCGGAACTGGTACTTCGCGGGATCCGCAACGCCGAGCGTGGCCGGATCGGTCACGCAGTGTCCGGCGGTGACCAGCCACTGCGGCGCGATCAGCGTGGCCCCGCACAGCGGGTCGCCGGAGGCGAACTGCATGGAGGCCATGAAACTGTAGGGCTGGGTGGCGTCCGTGCCGCCGACGATGGCCGCCGCCGGGGCGGCCGCGGCGACCATCAGCGCCGCGCCGCCGACCAACGAGGCAGAACCGAGGCTTCGTTTCCTCATCGCGCTTCCCTTCTGCGAGTGCTGCGGGAATCATGCCGAAAAGAGGCTGAACGGATCCTGAAGCAACCTGAATAACGCTTCAGTCTGTACATTGTGGACGAACGGTCCTCGGGCGGAAGGCGTGCGGTGAAACAGGAATCGGTGGCACTGGCCATGCAGGCCCGGCAGCGGCTGGAGGGCATGCGCGCCGAGGCGCAGCTGCTCAGCCTGCTGACGGCGGTGCACGAGAAGGGCTGGACGGAGTTCCTCCTCGAGCCCCGCACGGTCGAGGAGCTGGCCGGCTTCGCCAGGCTGCCGGCCGAACGCGTGCAGGACGTGCTCGAAGCGTTGCAGGCCAACGGCATCGTCGAGCAGGAGGACGGCAAGGTCCGCCTCACCGTGCCGTTCGCCACGGTCGCGGCCGACGACGCCTGGATCCCGCTGGGCGACAAGCTGGCGCAGATCGAGATGGAGGTCCGCCAGGTCCGCGCCCTGGTCGAGGACTCGACACCGCTGGCCCTGACCGAGGCCGACGCGCTGGTGGTGGCCAATGCCGTCGGCGGCCACGTCACCGACGTGACCCGCGCGGTGTACGCGCAGCTCCTGGCCCAACTTCCCGACCTGGCCGCGCAGGTCCGCGCCGGCCGCTGGCTGGACGTGGGCTGCGGCGTCGCCTGCGCAACCCTCACCTTGGCCACCACGGTCCCGGAGATGCACGGCGTCGCGGTCGAACTGGTGCCGGCCGTGGCGGCCGAGGCGAAGCGTCGGGCCGAGGCCTTCGGCGTGGCCGACCGGGTGGAGATCCGTCAGATGGATGCCCGTGACGTGCCGGAACGCGACGAGTTCGTCGGGGCGTTCTGGGCCCAGCCGTTCTTCCCGGCGGCGATCCGACCGGCCACGCTGGCCATGATCCGGCGCGCGCTCAAACCCGGCGGCAAACTGTTCATCCAGGAGCTGGAGGCCGTGCCGACCGAGCAGGACCGGCCGGCGTGGACGGTCCGCCGGCTGATCGCGCACGGCCAGCAGGCGCGGTTCGGGCCGAGCGCGGAGGAGCTGGCCGAGGAGGCCGTGGCCGTCGGTTTCACGCTGGACCGCATTGCCGGCACGGATTTCGGGCGCATGGTCGTGGTGACCAAGTGATCAGCGCCGCGGCGGCGTGAGGCCGTAGCGGGCCACGACGTCGTCCAGCCACTCGGGATTGCCGTAGCTGAGGCCATAGCGGGCGGCCAGCTCGACGAACTCGGACGTGTCGTGGAGCGCGGTGCCGGCCGGCGTCACCGACCCGAGCAGCTCGGCCAGCTCACGGAAGTAGTGCTCGAACCCGCCGGGCGCGATGACCTCCAGTATCCGGCCGGGCCGGCCGCCGGCGTTCCACATGGCGTGCAGCCGGCCCCGGGGCTTCGAGACGAAGCCGCCGGGGCCGAGCACGACCTCGGTGTCGTCGGAGCGGAAGCCGATCTCCCCGTCGAGCACGAACGAGTGCTCGTCCTCGCGGCTGTGCCGGTGCGGCACGGTGATCGTGCCGACGGCGAACGAGTGCTCCACGATGCCGACGGTGCCGCTGTCCCTGCTGTCCAGCTTGAGGGTCGCCCCGAAGCCGGAGATCATCACGGAGTGCCCGTCGCCGGGCTTGAGCGCACGTGCGATGTCCACCCACGCCATGATCCCATCGGGCCCGCGCGCCCCGTGGCTACGGAATCGTGCCCGGTCAGCCGCACACGGCGGCGATGAACGCGGTGAGCTCGCGTTCGATGTCCGGGCCGGACGGCTCGATCATGATCTCGGTGGCGCCGGCCGCGGCCAGGTCGGCCACGCGCTGACGCACCACCTCAGCAGGCCCGGTCAACGTGCCCGAGGTCAGCGTGACGTACCCGCCGGCGTGCCACGCGGCCAGGTCGGCCTCGTTCATCTCCACCATGTGGCCACGGTGGATGTGCAGGTGCCGCTCGGCTTCCGGGTACCGCTCGATGACCTCCAGCCAAGCCGGTCCGCCGGGCAGCGCGCGCACCGCGTCGGCCCCCTGCGCGGTGTACGTGAAGTGGAAGACGCCGGCCCACGGCGGGCCGGCAGCCAGCCGCACCCGCTCGCTGTTCAGCTCCTCGCCATCATCAAGCACGGTGCCGACGGCCGAGACCACCGCCCGGCTGAAGTCCCGCTGCTGCGGGATGGGCTGGAACATCGACATGATTCCGTCGGCGCCGAGCCGGCGGGCCACCTCCGCGCCCTTCGGCCCTACGGCCGCGATCAGCAGCGGGATCTTGAGCGGCAACGTCTCGTGCTGCGTCGAGGTCGGCATCAGCTGGATCGGCGCGCCGTCCCACTCGGCTGCCTCGCCGGCCAGCAGGGAAGTGTGCGCGCGGACGTACTTCTCGACATAGGACCACGGAACCGGCGGCTGTCCGGCCGCGGCACGACTGGAGAAGCCGGTGCCGAACGCGGTCACGACACGACCGGGCGCCTTGCGGTGCAAGGAAAAGGTCTGTGCCGCGTTGACCAGCGGGTGGCGCAGCGTCGGGATCAGCACGGCCGGGCCGAGCGCGATGCTCGCCGTCGCCTCGGCGGCCTCGTGCAGCGCCAGCCAGACGTCGCTGCCCTCGAACGGCGTGTCGTAGACGTAGGCGCAGCGGTAGCCCAGCCGCTCGGCCGTCACGATGTGAGCGGTCGACTCGGCCGACGCCGGCAGCGCCACGCTGACGTGGATGCCCATCACACTTCGGGCAGACGCTTGCTGAGCTCGGCCAGGGTGAGCCGTTCGCGGCCGGCGTCGTCGAGGTAGGGCACGCCGATGCCGTACTCCGCCCAGCGATCGGCCACCCGCGCCTCCAGCTCCGGCTCCAGCCGGTCGGTCGGCGGGAAGCGGCGGCCGCCCCACTCCGGCCGCGGGTCGATCTCCCAGTTGCGGGTGGCGTCGACGAGCATCCGGGTCCACTGCCCGGTGCCGTACTTGGCGCCGTTGTTCAGCTCCGGCGGCGTCGACGGGTCCAGGGCCGAGCCGATGCCGGGGCCGAAGAACGCGACGTCGCCGAGGCCCACGTTGACCCGGTAGGACAGCGCCCAGTCCAGCGCGACCGGGTCGTGGATGTCGATGTCCTGCTCGACCACGGTGACGTTCTTGTGGAACCACACCGAGCCGCCGGTGCCCCACAGCGCCGAGGCGATCTGCTGGGCGTGGCCGCGGTAGCGCTTCTGGATCTGCACGATGGTGTTCTGGCCGTTGGACACCTCGGTCATCCACAGGTCGGTGATGCCGCCGATGCCGAGGTCCTCGAGGGTGTTCCAGGTGATGGCCGAGCGGGCGAAGTTGGTGATGCTGTCCTCGTTGAGCAGCCCGGGCCGGATGCCCTCCAGCGTGCCGCGCAGCACCGGGTCGGTGCGGTGCATGATGCGCGTGACCCGCACGACCGGAGCCGGCGCAGCGTCGCCGACGAAGCCCGGGTACTCGGCGAACGGCCCCTCCATCATGAAGGTGGCCGGGTCGGGGTCGATGTAGCCCTCGACCACGATCTCGGCGGTGGCCGGCACGTGCAGCGGCACGGTCTCGCACGCCACCAGGTCGACCGGCTGGCCGAGCAGCGCGCCCATCATGTCCCACTCGCAGACGTTGCGTGGGAACGGGCTGCCCGCGCAGAACGGCAGCACGTCGTGCCAGCCGTACACGATGGCCACCGGCATCGGCTCGGGCTTGTACTCCTCGGCGTGCACGCCCCAGCCCTGGCTGGGGACCAGCAGCTTGGCGATCTTGTCGCGGTCCACGATCTGCCCGCGGTACAGGCCGATGTTGTCGCGGCCGGTGTACCTGTCCTGGGTCACGACGCCGCAGAAGGTGTCGATGTAGCGGCCGCCGTCGGCGGCGTGCCAGCGGGGCACGGGGAACTGCTCCAGGTCGATGTCGTCGCCCTCGATCACGTTGTCCTGCACCGGACCGCGCTCGACGACACGGGGCGGCACGGGGTGCTGGAACCGCTCGCGCAGGTGCCGGACGATGGCCGAATCCGAGGTTCCCTCGGGTAGGCCGAGCATCAGCTGGACCTGCCGGCGGTTGCCCAGCGCCGAGGTCAGGAACTTGGTGCAGACGGTGTCCTGGTGGCCGGTGATGTTCTCGAACAGCAGGCCGGGGCCCTCCAGCGCGAGGTTGGCCCGGGTGATCGCGCCGATCTCCTCGTTCCAGTCGACCTCGGCGCCGATACGGGCCAGCTGGCCGGCCTGCTCCAGGGTGGACAGCCAGCTGCGCAGGTCGGGACCGGTCCGCGAGGTGGCGGCCGGGGCACTGGTGGTGCTGGTGCTCACTGCTTCTCCTCCGTGAGGGGCGACTTCCAGCGGTCGATCGTCGAGTGCTGGATGTCGAGCTGGTCGAGGACGCGGCCGGCGATCTGGTCGGTGACGTCGTCGACCGAGTTCGGCTTGGTGTAGTAGGCGATGGTCGGCGGGAAGATGACCGCGCCGGCCCGGGCCAGGTAGTGCATGTTCTCCAGGTGGATCTCGCTCAGCGGCGCCTCGCGGGCCACCAGCACCAGGCGGCGGCGTTCCTTGAGGGTGACGTCGGCGGCCCGGGTGATGAGGTTGTCGCCGTAGCCCATGCGGATGGCGGCCAACGTCTTCATGCTGCACGGGCAGACGACCATGCCGTCAGTGAGGAACGAGCCGCTGGAGATGGCGGCGGCGAGGTCCTTGGCGCTGTGGGTGTACGTGGCCAGCGCTCGCACGTCGTTGACCGTGTAGTCGGTCTCCAGGCTGAGCGTGGCCCGGGCCCAGTCGCTGAGCACCAGGTGCGTCTCCACGTCGAGCTTCCGCAGGACCTCCAGCAGGCGTACCCCCAGCACCGTGCCGGTGGCGCCGGTGATGGCGACAACCAGTCGCATGAGCAGACCTCATATTTTCTCGGCGCAGCCGGGCATGCGGCGGCGCTGTCGGATCGTTCGGTCGCGTCGGCTCAGGCCGGACGGCGCGCGGCGGTCAGGCGCTCGAACTCGGACGCGGGCAGCAGCCCGGAGATCAGCTGTCCGTTGATCTCCCAGCTGGGGGTGGCCCGCACGCCGGCTTCGGCGCCGGCCAGCTCGGACTCGACCAGCCAGGTAGCGGCGGTGCCGTCGGAGAGCGCTCCCCGAAGCTCGTCGACATCGATGTCAACCGCAGTGGCATGCCGCTCGACCACGGCTGGGTCGCCAAGGTTCTCGCCGTCGACGAAGTAGGCGTGGAACAGGCGTTTGGTGAAGTCGTCGGCCTTGTCCGGCGCAGTTCGCCTGATCCACTCGGCCACGGAGAGCGCTCTCCGGGTGTTGGAGAGCCGCGCCGGCCAGTTCAGCACCAGCCCGGCAGCGGCCGCCTCCCGGTCGAGGTGCTCGTACATCGGCCCGATCCGCAGGCCGGCGTCGAGGCCGTCCTCCGGGATCTCGGGATGGATCTGGTACGGCAGGTGCACGACCTCGATCCCGCGCCGCGCCAGGATGTCGTTGCGGTGCTGGGCGACGTAGCAGAACGGGCACATGAAGTCGAACCAGTGCCTGACCATCACGTCGCCTCCCCAGGTTTCGTTACAAGATGCGACTGTAACCGAACCAGACGCAGAGTTACAACCATCAGCTGTAACGGATCCGCTAGGGTGGGGTCATGGCGAAGGACGACAGCGAGCTCGGCGCGGACCACAGCGAGCGCAACCTCGGCGGCCGGCCGCGGGACGCGGCCATCGACGAGGCCATCATCCTGGCCACCCGGGAACGGCTCGTGCGGGACGGCTACTCGCGGATGACCATCGGCGACATCGCGACCGACGCCGGCGTCACCCGGCCGACGCTGTACCGCCGCTGGGCCACCAAGTTCGACCTGGTCGTGGACGCGCTCGACTACGGCTTCCGCCGGCAGCGCGACATGTACACCGTCGACCTGTCCGGGCTCGAGCCGCGCGAGGCCCTGGTCGAGGCGGTCCGGCGGCTCGACCCGGCGTACTTCAACCCGGACGCCATGGTGCTGATGGGCAACTTCGCCGGCGAGGCCATCCGCACCCCCGAGCTGCTCGACATCCTGCGCACGCACGCCGTCGAGCCGCGGGTGTCGATGTTGGAAGAGGTGCTGGGGCAGTTGCGGGAGCGCGGCGCGGTTCGTGACGGCATCGACCCGCACACCATCGCGATCATGTGCTTCGGCAGCTACTTCGCCGCCTTCTACCGTGGCGAGCCGACCAAGGACCTCGCCGACCGTGTGGTGGCCGTGTTGTGGCCGGCCATCGCCGCCTCGGAGTGATCATGGACGTGCACGAGGCGCTGTACACCACCCGCATGATGCGCCGCATGCGCCCGGACCCGATTCCGGTCGACGTCCAGAGCCGCATCCTTGACGCCGCGATCCGTGCCCCCAGCGGGGCCAATGCCCAGCGTTGGCACTTCATCGCCGTGGACGATCCCGCCGTGAAGGCCGAGCTCGCCGTCCTCTACCGGGCTGCCCGGGCCATGGAGTACGCCGAGATCTCCGCCGGCACTCTGGCCCGAACCATCCATGATCCCGTGGCACACGCGGAAAACCTCCAGCGGATCAACCGCTCCGGCACGTACTTCGCCGACCACTTCGAACAGACTCCGTTGCCGCTGTTCGTGTTCGCCATCGACGACCACGGCGGGGCCAACATCTACCCCGCGATCTGGAGCGCCTTGCTCGCCGCGCGGGCCGAGGGCGTCGGCGGGATCATCACGACCATGCTGCGGTACCAGGCCGAGCAGGTGCATGAGCTGTTGGGCGTGCCGACCGACGAGGGTTGGCAGATGACCGCCATGCTCGCGCTCGGCTATCCGCTGGGCCGTTGGGGCGTCGCCGCCAACCGCCGTCCCGTGCACGAGGTGAGCAGCCGCAACCATTGGGATCGCCCGTACACACCGGAAATCCCCGAGCCGCTGTGGGGGCCCGCCAACCGGTAGGTCACCGATACGACGTTGATGCCGAGCGATGCCGTTGTGACGTAGTGGCTTTCTCAGTCAGCCAGCCAGCGGCGCCAGACGGCGACGTGGAGGATGACGGCGAGGCTCAAGGCGTTCAGGGTGGCGTGGGTGGACCAGCTCAAGGCCTGGCGGTCGGGCACGCCGAGCCAGGCGGCGACGACCGGTAGGAACGTGGCGAGCGCGAAGGTCAGGGCCACGACGAGCACGAGGGCGAGGGAGCGGCCGGGGACCTCGGTAAGGCGGATGGCGGGCCACGCCTCGAAGAGCATGGCTACGACGAGGATGGCGGCGATGGCGGAGCCGGAGACCTCGGCGATGCGGCCGGGCGTCCAATCGAGGACGGACGTGGCGAAGAGGTAGGTGACGGCGCCGCAGGCGATGACGGAGAGGTGGCCGGTGATGAGTCGGGTGGCGTGGTGGCGGATGCGGGCGAAAGGCCAACCGCGCAAGGCGACGTACCAGACCATCTGCCACATGCCCAAAGCGGCGAACCAGCTGGCGTAAGCCTCGCCGGCGACCAGACCGGTGCTGACGAGTCCACTGTAGAGGATGTAGCCGACGGCCCAGCACAGGACGAGGGCGGCGATGCCGGAAGGGATTCGGGCCAGCGAACGTAGCGGCCAGCACTCGCCGACCAAGGTGAGTTGGAGGATGAGGCCGAAGATGCCGACCGCCAGCGGCACGGTCTCGGACACAGAGGGATGACCGGGGTCTGGGGCGAAAATGCCTTGCAGGTCAACGCCGGAGAGCAAACCCTGGCCGAGGACCGTCAGGACGACGCCGCCCAGGGCGACGATGACGGTGTCGCCGAGGCCGGACCAACCGCCGGTCAGCAGCGAACCCGGCCAGTCCTGCCACCAGAAGGCGATCACGGCGACGATGGGCAGCGCGAAGGTCAAGAGCGGGCCGAGCACGGTCAGCGAATGCACCGGCCCGCCCCACCCTACGGCCAACAACACCGATGCGGGGATGACGAACAGCAAGCCCAACAACGCACGTCGGGGCTGGGCGGCTCGCGCCTCGGCCAGCGCCGCCGGGCTCAAGGCATCGGGGGCGCTGACCGCGGGACGAGCGTCGGCTGCCGGCACACCGTCGACACCCGCCCCGGCAACGGGACTGACGCCCGGGTCAGATGACGTGCTCAAGGCATCAGCAGCGCTGACCAAGGAACGAGCATCAGCGGCCGACCCGCCGTCGACACCGGCCCCGCCGGCGGGGCTCGATCCGCCGCCGGGGTCAGATGATGTGCTCAATGCGAATCGGCAGTCTGTGGTGGCGACGACCGGTGGCGTGGTGCACGGCGTTGGCGACGGCCGCGGCCGCGCCGACCATGGAGACCTCGCCGAGGCCCTTCACGCCGACCGGGTTGAACTGGTAGTCGGGCTTGTCGACGAAGTCGACGTCGATGCTGCCCACATCGGCGTTGACCATCACCGGATATTCCTCCAAAGTGGAGTTCAGGAAGCCGCCGAAACGGTCGTCCACCAAGGATTCCTCCCGCAGCGCGGCGCCGATGCCCCAGATCACGCCACCACGGACCTGGCTGGCGGCGGTGACGGGACTGGCGACGCGGCCGCAGTCGGCGACGCTGACGACCCGGGGCACCCGAACGCGGCAGGTGGTCGGCTCGACGTGCACCTCGACGAAATGCGCGATCCAGCTGAAGGTGACGAAACCGGGAAACACCGGGCCGGCGATGGCCATGTGGCCGGTTTCGGTCTGGCCCAAGGCATCGGCGGACTGGCCGGGGCCCAGCCCGTGAGCGGACACCTCGACGGCGTGACCGATATCGGCCACGGCGGCGGCGACGTCGACATCGCCGGTGCCAGCAACGTTGAGCAGCTTGCGGAGCTCCTGGAGTCCGGAGTGGACGGCCGGCAGCGCGCTGGCGGTGCCCCACGAGCCGGCGGTGAGGTGCTGGGGACCGTACCTGGTGTCGCCGACCCGCACGATCACGTCGCCCACCGGGATCCCGAGATCGCGGGCGACCAGCAACGCGATGGTGGAGCGAATCCCTTGCCCCATCTCGTGTCCGTCGACGGCCACGGTCACCTTGCCGTCCTCGCCGGCGGCAAGACTCGCGTGGGCGGCCACGATGCTGGCGGGATAGTTGCCGATGGCCACGCCCCAACCGACCAGCGACCCGTCCTCGGCCCGCATCGACCGCGGCTCCGGACTACGCTCGGACCAGCCGAAAAGCTCGGCCCCGCGGCGCAGGCAGTCGCCGATGTGCCGACTGGAGAACGGCAGCCCGGTGATCGGGTCGTTCTCGGTGTCGTTGGCCAGCCGCAGTTCCACCGGATCACGGCCGACCCGGTAGGCCAACTCGTCGACCGCCTGCTCGATGGCGAACATCGACGGACTCTCGAACGGCGCCCGCATGTAACCCGGGGTCTGCACGTCGGTCTGCACCAGGCGCTGCCGGCCGCGGAATGCGGAGTAGCCGTAGAGCCGGCTGGAAGTCTCGTTGTGCATGGCGATGAACAGGTCGTGCCGGGACGTCTGCTGGTCGACCTCGTGCACCACGGCGTTGATCTTGCCGGATTCGTCCGCGCCGAGCCGGATCCGCTGCTTGCTGACCGGACGGAAGCTGCCGTTGTGGAAGGTCTGGGTACGGGTCAGCACGAGCTTCACCGGACGTCCCAACCGCTGTGACACCAGGGCCAACGGTCCGATGTGGACCAACAGCGAGTTCTTCTGCCCGAAACCGCCGCCTACGTAGGGAGATCGCACCTCGATCTTGGCCGCGTCGATGCCGAGTTGCTGGGCCAGCCCGAACCGGACGGCGTTGGCGTTCTGGGTGCCCTCGTGCACGATCAGCGTACCGCCCTGCCATTCGACAACGCCGCCGTTGAGCTCCATCGGCACGGCGTGCTGCGGCGGGTGCACGTACGTCGCGTCGATCTGCACCGCGCTGCTGTCGATCACGGCATCGGCATCGCCGAGCTTGATGTCGGCCAGGAACGGCAGCGGGATCGCCTCTTCCTGGACGAGCGTGGTGGCGCCCTCGGAGTCGAGGTGCAGCGCGAAGGGCTCCTCCTGGTACGTCGCGGTGATCGCCTCGGCGGCTTCGGTGGCGGCGACCGGGGTTTCCGCCACGACGATGGCGATCGGCTGGCCGCGATAGGCGATGTGGTCGCCGGTCATGGGTTGCAGGCTCTGGAACCCGAACTGCCCGCCCATGATGAAGCCGGGACTGGCCAACTCGAACCGGGTCTCCACGAGCAGCACGCCCGGCACGGCCAACGCGGCCGAAGTGTCCACATCGGACACCGTGCCACGGCCGATCTTGGCCAGGGCCAAGGCGGCGTAGGCCATGTTCGGCAACACGCGGTCGGCCCCGTACAAAGCCTTCCCGGTGACCTTCTCGTACGCGTCGACCCTCATCGGACGGCTCGCTCCCCGGCGGTGCGGACGGCATCGGCCACCGTGCGCATGCCCAACTCGACTCGGAATCCGTTCATACGCCCGGGACGCGCGTCCGCGAAGGCGAGCTCGCCGGCGCGGGCCATGGCGTCCGGCGTCAGCGGGCCACCGAGCAACGACCGCTCGGCCTCGACCGCCCGCCACGGCCGCGTGGCCACGCCACCCAACGCGATCCGGCTTTCGGTGACGACGCCGTCGCCGTCGATCACCAGCCCGACGGCCGCCGAAGCCAACGCGAAGGCGTAGGACTCGCGGTCGCGAATCTTCAGATAGGTGGAACCCCGGCCGGCCTCGGTCTGCGGCACCCGGATACGCAGGATCAGCTCGTCGGCCTCCAACACGTGTTCCCGGCTCGGGTCCTCCCCCGGCTCGACGTGCAGATCGGCCAACGCCAGCGAGCGTTCACCGCGCGGCCCGATCACATCAATCACGGCGTCGAAAGCCCGCAGCGCGATGCCGAAGTCGCCGGCATACGTTGCGCTGCAAGAAGAACTCGCGCCCAGCAACGCATGTGGACGGTCAATGCCCTCCATTGCCGCACAGCCGCTGCCGGGATTCCGCTTGTTGCAGGCCATGTCCGCGTCACGGAAGTAGCCGCATCGCGTGCGCTGCAACAGGTTCCCGCCCAGCGTGGCCATGTTCCGCAGCTGCTGGGTGGCCGCGCGCCAGATCGACTCGGCCAGCGCCGGATACGAGGCACTCACGAAGGGATGGGCCGACACGTCGGCCATCCGCACCCCGGCGCCGAAGACGATCTCCGAGTCCGTCACGGTGATGCCGGTCAGCTCGGGCAGCCGGTGCACGTCGATCACCGCGGGCGGCGACTCGACGCCGATCTTCATCAGGTCGTACAACGTGGTGCCGCCGGCCAGGATCCTGGTCCCCGGCTCGGCCACCCGCAGCGCCTCGACCACGGCGTCCACGCTCGAAGGCGCGGCATAGGCGAAGGGCTTCATCACTGCACCTTCCCGGCGGCCTGGCGCACGGCGGCCACGATGCCGACGTACGCGCCGCAGCGGCAGACGTTCCCGCTCATGTACTCCCGGATCTGCTCGTCGTGGGCGGTGTGCCCCTCGGCGATGCAGGCCAGGCCGGACATGATCTGCCCGGGCGTGCAGTAGCCGCACTGGAGCGCGTCGTTGTCGACGAAGGCCTGCTGCAACGGATGCAGCTCGCCGTCGGGGCCGCCGACGCTCTCGATGGTGTGCACCGCGAGGCCGTCGGCCTGCACGGCCGGCGTCAGGCAGGACACCACTCGGCGGCCGTCCAGGTGCACCGTGCAGGCGCCGCAGTGGCCCTGGTCGCAGCCCTTCTTGGTGCCGGTGAGGGCCAGCCGTTCGCGCAGCACGTCCAGCAGCGACTCCCGGGGATCCAGCCGCAGCCGGACCGGCTCGTCGTTGACCGTGCAGCTCACTTCGACCATGGCGGCGGGCAAGTCGTTCGTGGACACGCCGTCACGTTAGGTCGCCGCCCCCGGCCGCGCATTCCGGAGATTGCGTACCCGACGGGCGATTATTGCGATCCAGCCGCTCGATAACCGGAGGGTGACATGCCGGTTTCGCTGCGGAAGGCGGCGGTCAGCCGGGACGGGGACGCGAATCCGCACAGGTGCGCGATTTCCGTGATGGACAGTTCGGATCGGGCCAGGTATCGCTGGGCCCGGTCGACCCGGACCTTGGTCAGGAACCGGTACGGCGTCTGCCCGGTCGCCGCCTTGAACACCCGCAGGAAGTGGAACGGGCTCAGGTCGGCCACCGCCGCCATCTCGGCCAGCGTCAACGGCTGCTGGTGGTTGTCACGGATGAAGCGCGCCGCCCGCCGCACCCGCTGGTCCTCCCGCCCGAGCTCGCGCGGCGCGGGCGCGGCGGCGTGCACGGTGAGCAGGTGCGCGGCCAGGAAGGTCGCCGCCGACTCGGCGTAGAACTCGTCGACTCCGTTGCGGGCGGCCACGCACAAGGCATCGACGACCGAGGACAACACGGGATCCTCGACCGCGAGCGCGTCCGGCCGGCCCAGCCGGGTGGCGTCACGGCCCCACAGCTCGACGCAGGTGCGGTCGATCAGGGCACTTGGCAGCTCGACATGCGTGGTGAGAGTGCGTTCCGTGCCGCACCAGCGGATGTCGGTCGACTGTCCCGGGGCGGTCAGGCCGACCGTGCCGGGGCCGTAGTGCGCAGCGTGCCAACGGGAACCGTGACGTGATTCGACGGTCTGCCGGCCGGCGTTGACCAGCACGATGGACTGGTGGTCGCTCGGCGGCAGGTGCAGCTCGGCCCGCTCGGCGTTGTCGAACTGCGTCAGCCGCAGCGAGGTCCAGCCCACCTCGGGCCAGTCGTCCCGTCTTCGACGGACATTCTCCGCGGTCATGCCTCGCAGTATTCATCCTCGTCGTGGTGAAACGTGGTGAAGGACGACACCGGTAGTCGCGCGGTGCGGCAACGTGTAGACAAATGGTCGCCGTCGCCGTAACCGAGCGACAGTCCGCACACGATCAGTTGCTCGTCGGGTATCCGCAGATTCCGGCGCAGCACGGCCGAGAAGTCGATCAGCGACGCCTGCGCGCACGTGTCCAGGCCCAGCGCGCCCGCGGCCAGCATGAACGCCTGGAGGAACAGGCCGGCGTCGACCAGCGCGCCCTGCCGCGGCGACCGGCTGACCGTGAGGATCATGCCGACCGGCGCGCCGAAGAAGTCGTAGTTGCGACGATGGTGGGCCAGTCGCCGGGCCGCGTCGTGCCGGCCGATGCCCAGCGCCTCGCCGTAGAGCCGGTCGCCGAACTCCCGCCGCCGGGCGCGGAACGGCTCCGGCCAGTCGGTCGGCTGGTAGTCGTAGTCACGGCCACGGTCGTCGGCGTCGAAGGCGGCCAGCAGGTCGGCGGTCAGGCGTCGCTTGGCCGCCCCGGTGACGACGTGGACCTGCCACGGCTGCGAGTTGGCGTTGCTCGCCGACCGGGAGGCCAATGCCAGCAACCGTTCCACCGTCTCCGGCGGCACCGGCCTCGCCACGTAGCCGCGGCAGCTGCGCCGGCGCGACAACGCCTCGACAACATCCATTGTGGACTCCCGCCACCCCGCCTCGAATGTCACATGAGCGTCATACTTGCCTTCCTGAGGCACATCCGGACCGCATGTGACAAAAAGGTGAGTGTCAGGCGGCCGGCGGCGTGATGTCGTAGGAGATCCGCCCGGCCGGCAGGTAGAACAGCGCGATCAGCGCACCGCCGCGGACCTCCGGGTAGTGATGGCTGCCCGGCCCCGGCGCGGTCCAGCCCGGGCCCTGCCAGCCGCGCGGGCCCATCAGCTCCGCGCCGGGCGTCAGCGGCACGACCAGGTTGAGCTCGCCGTACGGGTGCTGGTGGTACTGGCCGCGGAACGGTTCGACACTGTCCATGTACACCGCGGTGATGCTGAAGTAGTTCAGCAGGTCGGCCGGGTCGGCGATGCGGCTGCGCCGGTAGTGCGGGCCGTCCACCTCGACGTTGGCCGCCCACCCGTCGCGCACGCCGTCAGTGATCATGCGGGCCAGGTCCTCGTACAGCTCGCTGCCCGGTCCGTACGTGGTGTTGAGCCAGGTCTCCAGCTCGCCGCCGGCGGTGCGGTTCTTGACCTGGTCGAGGAACGGGATGCTGCGGTCGATCAGCTCCTGAGCGGTGGTCACGTCGCGCCTCCTGCCGTCGGGGATGCGACCAACGGTAGGGCGAGGTTGGGTTACAGTCAATAGGTGTAACGGAACCAAGCCGCACGAGACCCGGATCCGAGGTCGGGGTCGATCAGCGGCGCACGGGATGGCGGGCGGCGTTGACGCACTGGAAGACGTACAGGGCCCCGGACCACACGTGCATCAGCAGGCCCCAGCCGGCGAAGCCGTAGCCGATCGGACCGGCGATCAGGGCGGTGCCCGGGCCGACCTGGGCCAGCAGCAGGATCGGCAGCGCGTACAGCAGGCAGAAGGTGCCGGCTTTGCCGAGATAGATCACGTCGGGGGCGTCGTAGCCGGCCCGGCGCAGCAGCGGCAGGCAGAGCGAGACGGCGACGTCGCGCAGCAGGATCAGGCCGAAGAACCACCAGGGCAGGATGTCCCGCACCACGAAGGCGAACGCGGTGGCCAGGATGTAGAGCCGGTCGGCGGCCGGATCGAGCAGGGCCCCGAGCCGGCTGGCCTGGTTGAGCCAGCGGGCCAGCTTGCCGTCCAGCCAGTCCGAGATGGCGGCCAGCGCGAGCACGACGATGGCCCACACGTCCTCGCGCGGGCCGAGCAGCAGCCACAGGAAGAGCGGCACGCCCGCCAGGCGCAGGATGCTCAGCAGGTTGGGGATGGTGAGCACCCGGTCGGACCGGACGTGCGCGTTGCCTTGGACCACAGGCCCAAGCCTAGGTGACCGACAGCTTCCCGCCCGACGGCTGTGTGCGTGTCGCCGGGCGGGACTCCGGCGGTGTGCCGGAAACCGTATTTCGGTGTGCTGGAGAGCGGGACTCGCGGGGGTTCAGCGGGAGCGGGACCAGCCGCGGAGCTGGAGCTCGTCACCGGTGTAGAAGCGCGGGCGGCCGCGGTCGTCGACGCCGACCCAGCGGGCCCGGCCGTGCGATCCCTCCAGGACGTACGCGTGCCCACCGCTCCATACGACGCTGCACGGCGCGGTCGGCAGCGGACGGGACGTGCGGGTCGCCTCGGACTGGCTGATTGCCTCGGCAGTGACGCTCATGACTGGCTGAATCCTCCGTGAGGGGTTCCGTCCGGGAAGTTGTCGCCCGGTGGCTGTGCGTTACCCCGACCCGGA
Source organism: Kutzneria chonburiensis (assembly GCF_028622115.1). Classification (NCBI taxonomy): domain Bacteria; kingdom Bacillati; phylum Actinomycetota; class Actinomycetes; order Pseudonocardiales; family Pseudonocardiaceae; genus Kutzneria; species Kutzneria chonburiensis. The sequence continues at coordinate 1,028,108 of NZ_CP097263.1, read as the reverse complement.
CGATTCTGGACCCGTTTCCGCCGCCGAAACCCGATTCCGGCCCCGCCCGCGCCCGCCGGGCCGATTCCTCGCCCAGCTGCGATCCCCGTCACGTGATCGACTTGTGCCGGGGGTCACCGTCGATGCCGTTCGGCGCAGCTGCGCGACCGACCATCGGGCGCCGGTCCCGGTACCGCCGATCGGCCGCACTGGTCATACCGGGGTTGACCTGCCCAGTTCGGTCAACCGGGCCCGCATGCGCCGCTGCCACGGCTCGAGACCGGCTCGGGTGAACAGGTCGAGCGCGTCGGTGAGCCGTCGCCGGCCGAGGCCGGCGTCGCCGTCGCGCAGGGCCAGTTCGGCCAGGCTCCAGCAGGTCGTGGCCTCGCCGAACACGTCGCCGATCTCGGCGAACGCCCGCTGGCAGCCGCTGAGCACCCGCTCGGCGCGGGCGGTGTCGCCGCGCGTGACGAGCACGTGCCCGAGCTGGCGGACGCAGCGCAGCTCGCCGAGGCGGTCGCCGAAGCCCCGGTACAGCGCGGTCGCCTCGACCAGGTACCGCTCGGCGGCGTCCAGGTCGCCCCATTTGCAGTGCGAGGACCCGAGGAAGTGCAGCACCTGGGCCTGCCCGTACGAGTCGCCGAGGCCGCGGAACCCGACCAGCGCCGCCGCCAGCGCGGCTTTGGCCGCCTCCACGTCCCCCTGGTCGCGATCCACCAGTCCCAGGCAGAAGCCGGCGTTGATGCGGCCGCGGTGGTCGTGCTCGTATCCGGCGACGGCCTGCGTGAAGCACTGCCGGGCCAGGTCGAAGCGGCCGTTGTGATGGTGCACGTCGCCCAGCGCCATCAACGCGTGCGCATGGGACAGCCGATCGTCGGCCCACAGTTCCACGGCCTGCTCCAGCAGCCGTGAGGCCAGGACGTGCCGGTCCTGGGCGAAGCAGAGCCGGCCGAGGCCGTACCGCATCCGGGCCTCGCCCCAACGGTCGCCGGCCGTCACGGCGGCGGCCAACGCCCGCTCGTGGCAGCGCCGCCAGTCGTCCCAGTGGCCCCGCAGCTCCAGGAAGCCTTCGCATGCCGCGGCCAATCGCCATGAGTGTTCCGCATGGCCGAAAGCCGCCTGCTCGATGGCGATGGCCAGTTGCGGCCGTTCCAACTCGAACCACGCCATCGGATCGCCGGCCTCCAGGCCGCCCCGCCCCTGCCGGTGCGGCAGCCAGCCGGCATTGGGCAGCAACGACTCCGCCTCCTCGGCCAGGGCAAGCCAGGCGTCCAAGGACCGTGACACGGCCTCGTCCCGCTCGGCGGCGTCCACCTGTTCACGGGCGTAGAGCCGGACCAGCCCGTGCATCCGGTACCGACCGGCGACCTCGTCGAGCAGCTGGGCGTCGACGAGGTCCTCGACGAGCCGTTCAGCCCGGTGCGCCGGCCGGTCCAGGACGGCGGCGGCCAGCGTGGGCGAGTACTCCGTGTTGTCCAGCGCCCCCAACAGCCGCAGGGCCCGACGCCGCTCGTCGTCCAGCGCCCGGTAGCCGCTTGCGAGGCTGGCTCGCACCTGCATGTCGCCGGCCTCAAGGCCGTCCAGCCGCCGCTGCTCGTCGTCCAGCTGGGCGACCAGCCAGCTCAGCGGACGGCTGGTCCGGGCGGCCAGGCGTGCGGCGGCGATCCGCAGCGCCAGCGGCAGCCCGCCGCACTGCCGGACCAGATCCGCTGCCGCCTCAGGCTCGGCGGCGACACGGGCAGCCCCGAGCACGGTCGCCAGCAGGCGCTGCGAGTCCGGCCCATCGAGCACGGTCAGGTCCACGGTCCGCGCGCCGGCCAAACCGGTGAGCCGATTGCGGCTGGTGATCAGCACGGCCGAGTGCTCGTCACCCGGAATCAGCGGCCTGACCTGGGCTTCGTCCACGACATCGTCCAGCACCAGCAGCACCCGCCGGCCGGCCAGGCGGTCGCGCAGCAGCGTGGAGCGGCCCTCGACGCTGTCCGGGAGATGAGTGCCGAGCACGCCCAACAGCCGCAGCAGTCGACCCAGCACCTCGGCCGGATGGACGGGGCCGGTGGCGTCGCTCAACGTGGCGTGCAGGCGGCCGTCCGGGAAATGACTGCGGAGTTGGTGGCCTATGTGGACGGCAAGGGCGGACTTGCCGACACCGGACATGCCGGCGATCACCTGCACCACCGGCCGGCCGCAGTGCCCGGACGGCGCGGCCAGCCGGGCCGTCAGCTCGGCGGCGAGGGATGCTCGCCCGACCAGGTCCACGTCCGGCGGCAGCGACTGCGGCCTGATCACCACTCGATCCGGCGTCCAGTCCAGCGTGGGATCACCGGCCAGCACGCCACGTTCCAGCTCCCGCAGCCGCTCCCCCGGCTCGATGCCCAGCTCGGCGACGATCGTCGACCGCGCCTGCCGGTACGTCTCCAGGGCGTCGGCGGTGCGCCCGGCGCGGTGCAGAGCCAGCATGAGCTGGGCTCGGAACGGCTCGTGCAGCGGCGAATCCGCTACCAGGCCGGCGAGTTCGCCCAGCAGGTCGGCGTGCCGGCCGAGCCGCAGGTCCGCGTCGATCCGCCGCTCAAGGGCGTTGATCCGCAGCTCCGCCAGCCAGCGCCCGGCCACGGCATGCAGCGACGGCGACGGCACGTCCGACAACGCCGGCCCCCGCCACAGGTCCAACGCCTCGCGCAGCCGTTCCGCCGCGACAGCCGGCGGCGCCTCCTCGGCCTCCGTGACCAGCGCACGGAAAACGTCCAGGTCGAGCTGCCCCGGCGCCACCTCGATCAGATATCCCGGCGGCCGCGTGCGCAGCGGGTCCACACCGGACAGCGTGCGCCGCAGCCTCAGCACGTAGCCCTGCAACGTCGCCTTCGCGCTGGCCGGCGGCTCCTCGCCCCACAGCCGCTCGGCCAGCTCGTCCACCGATACCGGACGGTTGGCGCTGAGCAGCAGCGCCGCCAGCACGACCCGGTGCTTGGCCGCCGGCAGCGCTGTCGGCTTGCTGTCGATCTCGACCGCGAGCGGGCCGAGCACCCCGTAGCGCACCCCCACACGGGAGATAATGCCCGTATTGGCAAGCACGAGCTTGGGGGAACGAGTGTCTCCAGTCACGATCGTCACCGGCGGCAGCCGCGGCATCGGCGCGGCGGCGGTGCGACGCCTGGCCGCCGACGGGCACGCGGTGTGCCTGTCGTTCCGTGAGAACGTCGAGGCCGCCGAGAAGATCGTCCGCGAGGTCGTGGACGCCGGCGGCCGGTGCATCGCGGTGCGGGCCGACGTGTCCCGTGAGGACGACACCGAGGTGCTGTTCCGCACGGCCCGTGAGGAGTTGGGGCAGATCACCGGCCTGGTGGCCAACGCCGGCGTGACCAGCCCGATGGCGCCGCTGGCCGACCAGCCGGTGAGCCAGCTCCGCTACCTGGTCGAGGTGAACGTGCTCGGCGCACTGCTGTCGGCGCGGCGGGCCATCCAGTCGATGTCCACCGCCCGCGGCGGCAACGGCGGCTCCATCGTGCTCATCTCCTCGTCGTCGACCATCCACGGCGGGCCCGGCGAGTACGTGCACTACTCGGCGTCCAAGGGCGCGGTGGACGTGATGACCGTGGGCCTGGCCAAGGAGGTCGCCAAGGAGGGCATCCGCGTCAACGCGGTCGCGCCGGGCATGGTCGACACCGAGATCCACGCCCTGTCCGGCGACCCGGAGCGGGCCTGGAAGGCCGCCGGCCGGATCCCGCTGGGCCGACCAGGCGACCCAGCGGAAATCGCCGACGCGATCGCCTGGCTCATGTCCGACCAGGCGTCCTACACCTCCGGTGCCATTCTGCGGGTGGCCGGCGGAATCTGAATCACACGTCGTTGTACGTGAGCTTCAGCAGATCCGTCGCCTTCAGCGTCGGGGTGGACAGCGCGGTGCCACCGGAATTGACCATCGTGAGCGGCGTTCCGGTGTTGCCGGCGATCCAGCCGGCGCTGTTGGCCAATGCCTGCGCGTCGTCGAAATAGACGACGCCGTAATCGGGCAGGGTGGTCGGCGAGCCGCCGACGTTCGGCGTCTCCACGATCCATTCCGCGACATTGCCCCGCAGCGTGGTGCCGCTGGGCGCGGTGATGGCGAACGACACCGACTGGTCGGTGCTGTCGTTGGTCAGCCAGATCGAGGCGGTGGTGGCCGAGGTGGCGCAGATCAGGCAGAACATGGTGTCGCCGGCGGAGATCGGGAAGTTGGAGATGGCGATCTCGAAGTCCGGGTACCACTCCCACCAGGCGTAGACCTTCTTCACCCCGTTGACCAGCGAGGACTCGGTGCCGGCCTGGAGCACGTCGGGCGAGCCCCAGCCGTCGATGCCGACCCACGACGAGGAGTAGTACGAGGTCTTGCCGCCCTTGGGGTCGGCCGGGTCGGCCACCGTCCACTCGCCCTCGACCCACTTGAACGAGTCGCCGGCCGCGGCGAACACGGCGCTGCCGGACCAGTTGGTCGAGGTGGCGTTGGCCTTGTGCGCCGCGAGCAGCTGGCCGGGTTCCGCACTCGGACCGCGCATCGGGCCGTGCACCTTGTCGGTGTTCCGCACGAACACCGGCTCGATTCTGGTGTACTTTCTGCTGACTCTGCGCTTCCACTGCGTGTAGAGCGGCCGCTCGGTGTCCTGGTCGGGACGGGCCGGGAATCCGTGCACCAGCAGTTCACGCTGATCGGCGGTGAACGGATCGAAATCGGCGGGCGGCGGGGTGAACAATCGGACGCCGAGCTCGCTCGGCGCCATGGTGGTCTCGGTCAATGCGAAGCACCTCCCGCGCGGCGTCGCGGCATTTCTGATCAATGCGGAAAACGACGTCACGTGCTTCGGAGGAGCCGTCCGGCGGTGAACAGATACAGTTGGCCTCGCCGGCCAGCGATCCTGTCCGGCGACGGTGAACCGATGAAGGAGGAAGGATCCCTGTGGCTGAGATCCGCCGGGTGGGCGTGGTTGGCGCCGGACTGATGGGCTCGGGCATCGCGGAGGTGTGCGCGCGGGCCGGGCTGGACGTGATCGTCAGCGAGGCGAGCCCGGCCGCGATGGAGGCGGGCCGGGAGCGGATCGCCAAGTCGCTGGCCCGCGGCGTGCGCAGCGGCAAGCTGTCCGAACAGGACCGCGACGCCGCGCAGGGCCGGATGCGCTTCACCACCGACCTCGGCGACTTCGCCGACCGCGAGCTGGTCGTCGAGGCCGTCGCCGAGAGCGAGCAGGTCAAGACCGAGGTGTTCACCACCCTGGACAAGGTGGTCACCGACCCGGAGGCGATCTTCGCCTCCAACACCTCGTCCATCCCGATCATGAAGCTGGGCATGGCCACCCAGCGGCCGGCCAACGTGATCGGCATCCACTTCTTCAACCCGGTGCCGGTGCTCAAACTGGTCGAGCTGGTGCCGTCCCTGCTGACCAGCCAGGAAACCGCGCTGCGGGCGCGTGGCTTCGCCGCCGGGCAGCTGCGCAAGGAGGTCATCACCGCCCAGGACCGGGCCGGCTTCGTGGTGAACTCGCTGCTCATCCCGTACCTGCTGTCGGCGATCCGGATGATGGAGTCGGGCTACGCCAGCGCCGGCGACATCGACCAGGGCATGGTGCTGGGCTGCGCGCACCCGATGGGGCCGCTCCAGCTGACCGACCTGATCGGCCTCGACACCACCAAGGCCATCGCCGAGTCGATGTACGAGGAGTTCAAGGAGCCGCTGTACTCGCCGCCGCCGCTGCTGCTGCGCATGGTCGACGCCGGCCTGCTGGGCAAGAAGTCGGGCCGCGGCTTCTACGACTACTCCGGCTGAGCTGTTTCCGCCGTCCGGGTCGGGCGCCCTTCTCCCGCTGAGCGCCCGACCGGCCGGCTGTCGTTCGCCGTCGCTCACACCGGTCGCCGACTAAATCGGTTGCCCGGATGGTGTGTCATCGAGGGATGGCGATCACGTTGGGGCAGCCGCAGGTCGACGGGCTGGCCGAGGCCGTTGGCGTGCTGCGGGAGTGGCAGCACGACGACGCGCCGATGCAGCTGCATCCTGGCGACCTCGGCTGGTACTGGCGGCTCAGCGCCGAGACGACGGCCGCCGCGGTCCGGATCTGGCATCGAGACGGGCGGATGGTCGCGCTCGGCCTGCTGGACAGTCCCACGCTGCTCCGGCTGGTCATCGCGCCGGACGCGCGGCCGGACGAGGAGCTGGCGCGGCGGCTGGTCGCGGACATGACCAGCGTGCTGCCGACCGGCCCGGTGGGCATCGACGCGCCGGCCGGTGCGGTGATCCACGACGTGCTGTCCGAGGACGGCTGGGGCTTCGACGACCCGTGGACGCCGCTGCGACGCGATCTCTCGGAGCCGGTGCCGGACCCCGGCGTGCGGGTCGAGGTGGTCGGGCCGGCGCTGGTACAGGCACGGGTCGCCGTGCACCGGGCCGCGTTCACGGTGTCGACGTTCACGGTGGAGCGTTGGCACGCGATGGCCGCCGGGATTCCGTACGCCGATGCCCGCTGTCTGATCGCGTTCGACGACCAGGACAACGCGGTCGCCGCGGTCACGGTGTGGTCGGCCGGGGCGGGACGGCCCGGGTTGATCGAGCCGATGGGCGCGCACCCGGACCATCGCGGGCGCGGCCACGGCAAGGCGATCACTCTTGCCGCCGCGGCAAAGCTGCGCGAGTTGGGCTCGTCGAGCGTGCTCGTCTGCGCCACGAGCGCCAACATCGCCGCCGTCGCCACCTACGCCGCGGCCGGCATGCGGCCGCTGCCCGAGGTCCGGGACCGCCGCCGCGCCCGCTAGTTCACTTGCGGCGCAAGTGAATTCCCTCCAACAGCTCGGGGATCAACTGGGCGCCACGGGAGCTGTCGACGACCGCGGTGGAGGTCACGGGGGCCATCAGCCACGGCTGGCGGTAGCCGAGCACGGGTGAGTAGACCGGCACGAAACCCTGGTCGTAGAGCCAGATGGCGAAGTCGGTGGAGAGGGTGCCCTTCTCGTCGACGGCGGCGGTGCCGTGCCACGGCAACAAAGCAGAGCCGCCGAGGGCGGCGAAGCCGACGCGGCCGGGGGAAGGCATGCTGACGGTGAGGCGGACCCGGTGGGTGAAAAGGCTGTCGTAGCCGAGTTCCCGATCGGTGAGGACGGCGGAGAGATAGCGCACGGTGTCGCTCCACGCCTGACGGAGGACCTGCCGGCGGGCCCGGACGACGGGGGCGGGCGTGGCGGGGTCGGCGAGCTGGTACGGGTCGGCGTAGACGGCACGGGCCCAGGACATGCGGTCCTTGCCGGGCGGCACGTCGAGGGCGACGGAGTGCAGGATGGAGCGGAACATGTCACGGAAGACGAGCCCGCCAGGGGTGTGCTCGGCCATGGGGTCCACATCGGACACCCGTGACAGCACGCCCATCGGGTCGGCGGCGATGTCGAGCTCGCCGAAGGCCTTGCGGAAGGCGTTCTGGAAGTACTCGATGAGCACGATCCGCTCACTGTCCAAAGAGGACCCTATTCGACGCCGGGCCACGTCGTCGATGTCGGCGAACTCCAGGAAGTCCTGACCGCCGACCAACCGCAGGTACTGGTTGAGCTTGCGCAGGTACGACTCGACGATCACGGCGGGGCGGGGCCGGAAGTGGTGCCCGTCGGTGAGCACGGTGATGCGAAGGCCGGGCGCGTACAGGCATTTCACGGTCTGCTGGAGCTCACGCAGCCGGACCAGCACGCCGAGCTCGGCCAGGTCGGGCAACACGCCGGTGGCCTTGAGCCCGCTCTGGCTCTGCTTCACCGGGAACCCGGGCACCACGACCTGGATCGGCTGGTTCTGCCGCAGGAACGGCATCAGGTCGTCGCGGGCCATCTCCGGCGTGTACGTCGCGCGGGAGCCGCGATGGAACTGCTTGCGCATGAACACGTGGTGCAGCAGCAACACGGTTCGTTCCAACGGATCGGCCACAGTGGACAGTGCGGCACGCAGGTGTCCGGGCGCCGCGGCGGCCGTGCGCTGGGCGGAGGCGTCGGCTTCGGCGACGAGCCGGTCGATCACCGACAACGTTTGCGCCACCGAGAGATTGACGGCGTGGCCCCGCGCGGGCAGCCCCACGGACAGCTCGCTGACCTGCAACTCGGCGATGGAATGCGTGTGGGACAAGGCCGGCGCGCCGCTGCCGGCCAGCCGCGGCAGCCGTTCGAAGGTGGCGATCAGCGGCGCGCCGTCGGGCGGCGGGCAGCCGGGCGCGCGGTCGCTGACGAAACCGGGCGCCTCGACGGCGACGACCATCGCGCCGGGGAAGGAATCCCGCAGCACCTGGCGGTTCTCGGTGAGGTCGTCGAACACGGCGACCACGTCCAACTCGCCCAGCCGGCGCAGGTTCTCCACCTTCAGCTCGGCGATCGGCCGCACCCGGTCATTGGGCAGCGTGAGCAGCCGCACGTGGTTGAGCCCACCCCGGGCCAGCACGGCGGTGGTGTGCTCGCGCACCCGGTCCCGCCGGCCGGTGTTGAACACGACCTCGCCGCCGGCGTCCTCCACGTCCCGTACGAAACGGACAAGGCCGGGCGCGAGCGAGTCGGAACGCAATCGCTCCCACGGCCGGTAGAACGCCGGGCAGAACTCGGCGTGCACGTCGTCCCACTCGACGTCCGGGTAGCGCCCGGCCACACCGGACACCTCGAGGAACCGGTCCCAGGCCGGCTTGGAGTAGGACGGCAGCGCCCGCAGCGTGCCCGGCCGGGCGAGCTCCGGAATGCCCTGCGGCGCGCCCTCACGCGGACCGGCCAACGTGCGGGCGGCGTACAGGGTCCGCGCCTTGGGCACCAGTCCACAAAGGTCCAGGTCGATGACCACGGCCGGCACCGGCAGCGCCGGGTCGCGGCGGCGGGCGGCCGAGCTCTCCTCGACCCGGCGCAACACCTCGCGCAGCAGGCGGTCCTGCTCCTCGGGCACGGAATGCACGTGCCGGTCCAGCGGATGGTCGCCGCGCAGCAGATCAGCGGTCGCCGGTGCGAGATAACGCAGCTCGGCCGCCATCACGGACTCGAAAGTGGCGCGGACCGTGCGTCCCTTGTACTGCCGGCCGTCGAAGCTGGCCTGCTGGAAGCCCGCGGCCAAGGTGTTCACGGTGGCGTGCAGGGCCTGGGACGCACGCGCCACGTCCAGCGGGTCGATGCCGTCCGTCTCGCGCAGGCCGGCGACCGAGGTCAGCACGATCCGGCCGGTGGCGCGCACGCCCGGCGTGAGCTCGAAGGTGACGGCGTCCAGGTCGAGCAGCACCAGCCCGTGCCGGTCGACCAGCGCTCGCCACACCGCGACGACCGGCCGCACGAAGTGCTCGGCGACGAAGTCCAGCGCGTCGATCGGCTCGTGCTGATTGGCGACGACCTGCTCCAGCAGGCTCCGCTCGTCGGTGGCCCGACGATCCAGCAGCCCGGCCAACGGCACCACGCGGACCTGGTCGGACGCGCGCGGATGGGCCGGCTGCGGGCCGTCGCCCAGGTCGGCGGAAAGGTCGCGCGGGGGACGCAGCGCGAGGTGCAGGCGCAGCTCGGCGTCGTGCCGCACCAGCTCGGCCAGCCGACGCCAGCCGGCGGCCAGCGCGAGGTGTTCCTCGCAGCCGGCACTGACCAGGCGCGGCACCGCCCGTGGGGCGGCCGCTCCGTCCAACATGCTCATACCAGGGCCCTAACGAACACGTGGCTCTCCACATATTCAGCCGCGGTTCTTGGTCCCCGGAATTCGCGGCACTGGGGTCGAGTATATCGAGAACCGGTCGGCGTGGAGCGCCTCTTTCGGGTGTTACGTGATCTACATCACTCGCTTCACAAGCGAGCTTGACATGCCGCCGTGCAGGACCTCACCATGTCCGGCCGCGGGTTCACGGATACGTTCACACCGACGGTCACAAGGGCGTGCCCCGGCTTTCACGCGGCATTCACCGCCGGTTTCTACAATCTGCCGGCGCAACCGTCGACAGCCTCGCCGCCACGATGATACGGCCGGCCCCGCCCGGGCCAGCCGGTGCGGTCCGGCCGCACGGGAATTACCCGATCGGGTCGGCGGACGCATCGATCGTCGGATCCACGGGCAGCCCTGAGCCGGAAACCGCCGTCAGGACGAACCGGGCCGCAACCGACCACCGTAATGGGCACGGCCGGCCCTTACCCGCCGGAGACGATCCGTAAACATCGTCATCCGGTCATGCCGAATTGAGACGCCCAGCAGGGTGAAATGCCGGCGACGTGAATCAGTCCTCCGGCCGCAACCGGGTGCTGAAGCTGAACCGGTCGCCGCGGAACAGCGACCGGACCCGCTCGATCGGCACCCCGTCCGGGTCGAGCGAGCGCCGGTGCAGCAGCAGCATCGGCAGGGCCGGGTTGGTGCCGATCAGCTTGGCCTCGCGCGGCGTGGCCAGCACCGTCTCCACCCGCTCCTCGGCCTCGGCGAACACCACGCCCAGCCGGTTGGCCAGGCAGCTGTGCAGCGAGGTGGCCGGGTCGAACACGTCGAGCAGCGACGGGAAGCGGGCCGCGGCCAGGTAGGTCGACTCCAGGCCGACGTGCTGGCCGGTGGCCTCGACCGTGCGCTCGATGTGCAGCACCAGGTCGCCGGGTTCGATGTTGAGATCGGCGGCCAGTGTGGGATCGGCCGGCAGATGCTCGAGCGTGACCAGCTTGCGGCTGGGCGTCGCGCCCTGGCGGCGGATGCCCTCGGACAGGCTGACCAGCGACAACGGCTGCACCAGCTTGGGCGGCATGATATAGGTGCCGCTGCCGTGCCGGCGTTGCAGCTTGCCCTCCAGCACCAGCTCGGAGACGGCCTGGCGCAGCGTCATCCGGGCCACGCCGAAACGTTCGGCCAGCTCACGTTCGGACGGCAGCACCGCGCCCTCGCCGAGCTTGCCGGTCAGCTCCAGCAGTTGCGTCTTGACCGCGTAGTAGCGCGGCACCCGCCCGTCCTCGGGGATGCCGGCGCGCACCGGCTCGCCGGCGCGGTGCCGGGCCGGGTCGGCCGGGTCGCTGGACAGGGTCTGGATGGTCGGGGTGACCCGGGCCGCGGTGATCGGCTCGCCGTCGACCAGCATGACCAGCCGCCGGTCGGCCATGGGTTCACGCAGCCGGACCCGTAACGTCGACAGCGCCGCGTCGATCCTGGTCGAGCCGCCGGCGTCGGCCAGGGTCGCCAGCTCGACCTTGACCTCCGCGCCGACCTCGCTGACCGCCCGGTCGGCGAACCGCGCGCCCTCCGGGTGCGTCACCTGGATCGCCAGTTCGGTCTCGTTCTGCTCGACCCACCAGATCGGTTGCAGCGAAATGCCCGTGCCCACGGCAGCGACGCTACGGCCAGGCCAGGGTGCGGCGGTAGCGAAGACCGGATGTTCCCACTGGTTGGCTGCGTGCGTATGACCACCAGGTACCGAAAGTGTGCACGAATGGTCCAGGTGGGTGTGACGTGCTTCTCCGGGCCCACGTATGGCGACGGCCGCGCCGGTGTTCCGGCGCGGCCGTCAACAGCCGATGCGTCCCCCTGTGCTGCGCCGTCCGGCGCAACCTCCGGGCCAACCCCTCCCAAGGTGACCCGTACTCCCCCAGTGCCGGTGGCGGCCTAGAGGTCGAGGGCGAATGCCGCCGAGTTGACCGGCTCGCAGGGCCAGACCTGACCGCAGTCCGTGCAGTGCTCCCCGGCCCGGACGTGCGCGTTCAGCACATCCGCGGCAACGTGGTGGTACGAGTCGAGCAGGGCCTCAAGACCGCGCTCGCCGCTGGGAGTGGCATCGGGGTGCTGTACCGAGAGCACCATCCGTGCTCACCGCCTTCCGAGTTCGCCCCTCAACTGCTCTGTTGAGGTGTGGCAGCCGCCACAACGATTACCATCCGCGCATGGACAGTCAAGGACATCCGCCATCCGGCGGAGAATTGTGACCGCCACTCTCTCGTGTCATGACGCAGAGCAACCGCCACTCGGTTCACCACCGTTCGCCACCACGCTCCGCACACGAACCGGTGAGGCACGGACGTACGGGTGGTAGACGAGCGACGCGCCTCAAGATCCGTCTACCCTCACAGCATGGGGCCAACCGCGGCGACGGAGACCTTCGTGGGTCGGCACGCCGACGTCGCCCTGCTCGGTCGGCTGCTGCGTGAGGTGGTCGCCGGCCGGGGCCAGTCCGTGCTGGTCGAGGGCGATCCCGGCATCGGCAAGTCGGCGCTGCTGGCGGCCGGTCTGCGCACCGCTCGTGACCTGGGCTGCGAGGTGTTCTGGGCGGCCGCCGACGAGCTCGGCCAGCCGTTCCCGCTGCGCGCCGTGCTGGACTGCCTTGACGTGATCGGGCGGGCCGAGGACCCGTGGCGGGCCGACATCATCCGGCTGCTGCGGCAGGAGCACTCCCCCGGCGTGACCGGCACCGGCGATGCCGTGCTGGGTGCGGCCGAGCAGCTGCTGGCCCTGGTCGACCGGGCCTGCGAGGCCAAGCCCGTGTTGATGGTGCTGGACGACCTCCAGTGGGCCGACACCGCCAGCCTTCAGGTGTGGCACCGGCTCACCCGTGCCACCGAGCAGCTCCCTTTACTGCTGGTCGGGGCGTACCGGCCGGTGCCGCGGCGGGTGGAACTGGATCAGCTGCGCCGGAGTTCCACCGCTCGCGGCGGTGTGCCGCTGGCGCTGCGGCCGCTGGCCGCGGACGAGGTCGCCGAGCTGATCGCCGTACGCACCGGTGGGCGTGAGGTCGGGCCCGAGCTCACTCGTTTGGCCGAACGGGCCGCCGGCAACCCCGGCTACCTGACCGAGCTGGTCGATGCGCTGCTGCGGGAGAACGCCGTGCGCGTCACCGGGCGGGTCGCCGAGCTGGCCGGGCGGGCCGTCGGCTGGAGTGCGCCGGCGTCGCTGGCCGCCGCCGTCGCCGATCGGCTGGGCTTCCTGTCCGACGAGACCACCGAGGCACTGCGGGCGGCTTCGCTGCTCGGCGCCGAGTTCGCCGTGCACGACCTGGCCGTGGTGGCCCGGATGCCGGCGTCCGAGCTGGCGCTGCTGCTGGCCGAGGCCGTCGGCGCCGGCGTGATCACCGAGGCCGGGCAGCACCTGGCGTTCCGGTATCCGTTGATCCGGCAGGCCTTGTACGACGGCACGCCGGTGGCCGTGCGCACCGCTTTGCACCGGGAGGCCGCGCGGGCGCTGGCCGATTCCGGCGCGCCGATCTCGCAGGTCGCCGAGCAGCTGCTGCCGGCCGCCGGCAGCGAGGACGAGTGGTTCCTCGACTGGTTGGCCGGGGCCGCCCCGATCCTGACCCACCGGGCCCCGCAGACCGCGATCGAGCTGTTGCGGCGGGCCATCGACCAGGTCGGTTCGGACGACCGGCGGCGTGACGTGTTCGCCAGCTGGCTGGCCACGTCGTTGGCCGGCATGGGGCGTAACGCCGATGCCTCGCAGCAGGCCCGGCAGGTGCTGAGCCGTACGTCCGATCCCGACCGGGTCGCCGAGATGAGTTGGGTCCTGGCGTACACCTCGTTGCGTACGGGGCACTCCGCCGAGGCGCTGGAAGTGTTGGCGCAGGGGCTTTCCGCGCCGTTGGCCGCCGGGTGGCGGGCGCGGCTGCTGTCGTTGACCGCCCTCGTGCAGGCCGTGGACCTGGACGCCACTGCTCTGGTCACGGCTGCTGAGGCCATCGAGGCCGGGCAGGCCGCGCCCGACCGGTTCGCCGTGGGCATGGGGCTGCACGTGATGTCCCTCGACCGCAGTTTCGTCGGCGACGAGCGCGGCAACCGAGAGCTGATCGACCAGGCGCTGACCGTGCTCGGGGATGACCGTGAGCACCTGGACCTGCGGCTGCTGTTGTTGTGCAACCGGATCGTGGCCGACGTCAACCTGGACGAGACCGCCGGCATCGACGAGCGGATCACCCTCGTGCGCGGGTTGGCCGAGCAGGCCGGGGCGGCGCGTTTCACGCAGGTGCACGTGATGATGGCCGCGCACTACTTCTTGCAGGGCCGGTGGGACGACGCGCTGAGCGAGCTGGAGTCCATCCCCGAGCTGAGCGAGGGGCGCTATTCGTTCTTGACCCTGCACGGCCTGTTGGCGTTGATCGCCGGGCATCGGGACGACCGCACCACCGCCGCCGTGCACCTCAAGGCCGTGCGGACCGAGCCGTTGGCCATCGCCGACGACCGGCGCAACGCCGGCTACGTCTTGTTGGCCCGGGCCTTGGCGTGCGAGCGGGACGGTCTGCCGGCGCAGGCCGTCGCCGAGCTGGCCCCGGTGTTGCTGTCGCCCGTCACCGGCCTGGAGATGAATGTCAGATATATGTGTCTCCCCGAGCTGACCCGCTTGGCCCTCGCCGCCGGCGACCGGGAGACCGCCCTGTCGGCCACGCAGCAGTGCCAGGCCGAGGCCGACGAGGCCCCCATGCCCGTCAAGGACGCCGCCGCCGCTCGTTGCCAGGGTTTGTTGGAGCGTGATCCGTTGCGCCTGCTCACCGCCGCCGAGCACTACCGCTCCGCCGGCCGGCGCCTCGAGTTGGCCAACTCCTTGGAGGACGCTTCCGTATTGTTCGGCGAGGCCAACGACCTCGTCCGGGCTCGGGCTTCGTTGTCAGAGGCCATCGAGGTCTACACCGAGCTCCGGGCCGATTGGGACATCCGCCGGGCCGACGCCCGTACCCGTCCTTACGGCGTCCGGCGGGGTCAGCGTGGTCGCCGGGCCCGTCCCACCACCGGTTGGGAGAGCCTGACCCCCACCGAGCTCCGGGTAGCCCACCTCGTCGCCCAGGGCCGCTCCAACCCCGACATCGCCGCCGCGTTGTTCTTGTCCCGGCGGACCGTGCAGACCCACGTCTCCCACATCCTGGTCAAGCTCGCCGCCCATTCCCGCAGCGAGATCGCCCGGGAGGCCGCACACCATCCCGTGTCCACTGTGGACTAGCGGTGGTTGCGTCGGGCGCCCGCGCCGCGCGGTTGACTCATCGTCAGGCGTTCTGTTCCAGCCAGGGAACTACGGCCTGGACGAAGCCGTCGGGGTTGGTCATGGCCCGGCCGTTCATGCACGCGACGAGGTGGCCGACGCCGAGGAGGGAATCCCACGTGCGGGCCCGCTGGTAGGTGTCGGCGGAAACGGAGCGGCGGACGGTGTCCCAACCGTGCCACGCCATGAGGGCGGCGTCGATGGCGGGGTCGCCGGGCATGGCGAGGTCCCAATCGAGGATGCCGAGGAGCTTGCCGTCGGACGAGTAGTGGACGTTGGAACCGCCGAGGTCTCCATGGACCAAGGCGTCGGGGACGGGAGGCAGAGCGAGCGCGGCGTCCAGACGGCGGCGGACCTCGGGCTGCCAACGGGGAGGGAGCAGAGGCAACACGGCGGACTCGATGACGGTGGACCACGAAGGGCCGGCGGGGCGGTCGTCGAGGACGGCCAACAGGGATGGGGTCAACTCCACGGAGCGGACGGCGTCGAGGACCTCGGCGAGCTGGGACGGGGAGCCCTGACCTTCGGGGAGTGCAGTGCCGTCGACCCACGAGACGGCAACGGCGGCGCGGGAGTCGAAAAGGGTGACGGGGGTGAGGGGCTCGGGGATCTGGAAAGGGAGGCCAGAAGAAGCGAGCTGGTGAAGGACCTCGACGCGGCGGGGCATGAGAGAAGCGGCCAAAGGGCGCTTGCTGACACGGACGGCGGCGACGCCGGGGATGAGCAGCACGTCATGGACATTGCCGTCGGTGGCGACGAAAGCCGACGAGAGGCTGACGCCGGGCAGCAACTCGGCGGCGATGTCGAAGAGTTCCACGCGGCTACCGCCGGATGAGGCGGGCGATCTCGGTGCGCAGTCGCACGAAAGAGTCACTCCCCCGAGTAGTGATCTGGTCACGAGGCGAAGGCAGATCCACCTTCAAGGTCTCGACGACGGTAGCGGGCGACGGCGACAGGACCAGAACCCGGTCGGCCAGGTACACGCTCTCGTCGATGTCATGGGTGACAACGAGAACGGTCATCCCGGCCTCCCGGCGCACCTTGAGGACCAGGTCCTCCAGGTCGGCCCGGGTCTGGGCGTCGACGGAGGCGAAAGGCTCGTCCATGAGCATCAGGGCCGGACGGTAGGCCAGGGCCCGGGCGATGGAAACCCGTTGCTGCATACCGCCGGAGAGCTCGTGCGGGTGCTTGCCGGCAGCCGCGGAAAGGCCGACCCACTCGAGGGCCTCCTCGACGCGGGAACGGCGTTCCACAGTGGACAGACCACGGTCGCGCAACGGGAACTCGACGTTGGCGGAAACGGTCTTCCACGGCAGCAGAGAACGGCTGTAGTCCTGGAAGACGACGGCGAGATCCGACGGAACGCCGGAAACACGGTCGCCGTGCAGGAAGACGTCGCCCCGAGAGGCCGGCACCAGGCCGGCGATGCAGCGCAGCAAGGTGGACTTGCCGCAGCCGGACGGCCCGACGATGCAGACCAGCTCCCCCGGCTCGATGGCGAACGACACGTCCGACACGGCATCGACGGCACCGTAGGTGTGGCCGAGCCCGGCCACCGCCAACATGCTCACGGCCGGCTCCACGCCAGCGCCCTGTGCTCCACGGCGAGCAACCCCCTGTTGAGTAGATAGCCGAGCAGGCTGATCAACGCGATCCACGACCACATCCCGGGCAGGTCGGACGCCCCCTGCGCGGTGCCGAGCTGGTAGCCGATTCCGGAGGTGGCCCCGACGACTTCGGAGATGACCATCAGGATCAACGCGATGGACAGGCTGACCCGCAGCCCGGCGAAGATCTTCGGACCGGCCGCCGGCAGCACCACGCCGAACAGCCAGCGGGACCGGGAAAGCCGGAACACCCGGGCGGTGTCGGCCATCACGGGATCGACCGACCGGGCGCCGTCGACCGAGTTGAGCAGCACCGGCCACACCGCGCCGAACACGATGGTCGCCACCTCCATCTCGGTGCTGATGCCGAAGATCAGCATGAACACCGGCACCAGCAGCGGCGGCGGCAGGGTCCGCAGGAACGTGAACACGAACTCGAAGTAGTCGGCCACGGTCCGGGAACGGCCCAGCAGCACGCCGATCGCGATGCCCGACACCGACGCCGCCGCCCAACCGCCGAGCACTCGCAGCAGACTGGGTAGCACATCGGCCCCGAAATGCTGCGACGGCCACAGCCGAACGGCTGCCTCGGCGATTCGCAACGGTGGCGGAAAGTAGGGATTGCCGACCTCGACGGCGACCAATTGCCAGACGAGCAGGGCGCAGCAGAGAACGCCGGCCCGGATCCACCCGTTCACGCGGCCACCTCGCCACTGCCCCACGACACCCAACGCCTTTGCACGGCCAGGAAACCGGCGTTCACGACACAGCCGAACAGGCCGGCGAAGACGGTGGCGGCCAACACCACGTCCATTCGGCCGCCGCTGGTGCCCTGGAGGAATGCGTACTGACCGAGGCCGATGCTGCCGCCGGCGAGGAACTCGGTGCCGACGATGGCGATGAGCGTGATGGACGCGGAGATGCGAATACCGGTGACGACGAACGGCCCGATGCTGGGCAGCGTGACGCCGGTGAGACGACGCCAGCGGCTGACCCGGAAACACCGGGCGGTCTCCAGCAACCGGGGATCGACCTCGCCCAAGGCGTAGCTGGTGTTGAGCAGAATCGGCCAGGTGGCGGCGAACGCGGCCAGGGTGATCTTGGTCTGGGCGTCGGTGCCGAACAGGGCGATGGCCAACGGGATCAACGCCACGGCCGGCAGCGGCCGGAGGAACTCGACGATGGGCGTGCTGATCAACCGCACCAGCGGCACGGAACCCAGCAGCAGCCCCGACGCGACACCGACGACCGTGGCGCACAGCAGGGCGATGAACCACGACAGCACGGTGGAGATGGCGCCGGCCACGAAACGCGGCTCGGTGCCGAGCAAAGCGAAGCGCACCAACACTTCCGACGGCGGCGGCAGCACGCGGGTGTCGACGAGCCCCAGCCGGGCGGCGGCCTCCCACACGAGCAGGAAGCCGACCAGCCCGGCCAGTTTGCGGACCAGCGACATCAGCTGGACGGCGTGGGCAGCACGAGCGTGCTGGCGTCCATCGACTGCTGGAGATAGCCGTAGGTCTTCATCAGGGTGACCACGCGCTGCAACCGGGTGGCGTCGACCGAGGTCGGGAACACGCCGAGCTTGAGCAGCGAGGATGTCTGCTTGTCCACGCCGGTCAGGTCGGGTAGCACGGAGCTGATGGCGCTGCGGTCGGCGGCGGCCTTCTGGGCCTTGACCATGGCTTTCTGGAACGCGGCGACGGTGTCGGCGTGGGCGCCGATGAACTTGGACGACGCGATGTAGCCGGACAGCGGGATGTTGTCGGTGGCGCCGGTCACGATCTTGAAGGTGGGCTGCACGCCGAACTGCTGCTCACCCTGGGTGATGTACGGCTCGAGGTCGCCGCCGGCGTCGATCTGGCCGTTGGCCACCGCGGCGGGAATCTGAGGGAACTTCACCTCGACGAAGCTGACGGCGTTGGGGTCGACGCCGTTGTCCTGGAGCACGGCCCTGATCAGCAGCTCCACGATGTTGCCCTTGGCGTGCACCGAGACCTTCTTGCCGGCCAGGTCCTTCGGGGCGCGGATGCCGGAGTCCGGCTTGGCCAGCAGCACCAGGGAGTCGGGGGTGCCCTGGTAGGCGTCGGACACGACCTTGGCGTCCAGCGTCTTGGCCGCCGACGCCTGGAAGAACGACACGTAGTTCATCAGCGTGACGTCGATCTCGCCGGACTGCAGGGCCGGCATCGTCTGGTTCACCGACGGGTAGACCTTGACGTTGGCGTCGAGGCCCTGCTCGGTGAAGTAGCCCTTGGCCTGGGCCAGCTTCACCGGGGCGTCGTCGACGGTAGCGATGATGCCGATATTGATCTTCTGGTGGCCTGGCGCCGGCGCGGTCGTGTCGGCGCTGCCGCCGTTGAGCAGACTGCACCCTCCGACGGACAAAGCGGTCACGGCCAGCATCACGGCCCATCGAGTGGCGCGGGTAGCCATCGGCGGACTCTCCTTTAATCAACAGTTCTGAGCGGTACTCGGGGTGCGGTTGTGAAGGGAATGACCCATTCACGGGCAGATCTGGCCCGGAACGGGCACCACCGTAGCCGATCGAACACGGTGCGTGATTCAATCATGGACGCGGATGACACCCGACAGAGTGGAGATTTGCGGTACGTGCCAATTTTTGACCGCCCCGGACATCGGCACCGCTACCAGCCGTCACCACCCCTATACGGTGCAGGATCATCCCCAACGGCGGCCACCGCCGTCCAGACCCCCGAATGCTTGATCAGATTGCCCCGAAGGCACCACGATGCGCGTGACTGTCGTGCCCAGTACTCCGATCGGCGGTACGGAATGAGCCTCTCGCACTCCAAGATCCACCTTCGGCGGGGGACCGAGCTGACCGTGGGGGAGTGCTGACCGTGCGTGGTCCGGCCGACGAGGCTGAGGGCACCGGCGTCCGGTCCACCGAACCGGACGTCGGGGACAAAACGGGCGGCAGCTGGCGGCTGCGCAACTGGAAACTGGGCCGCAAGCTGGTGGTCATCCTGCTGGTGCCGGCGCTGAGCACGCTGACGCTGGCCGGTCTGCGCCTGTCCAGCCAGCTCGACGACGCCCGCCAGTACGGCGACGACCGCCAGCAGCTGGCCGTCGCCGGCCAGGCGGCCCAGGTGGTCGACCTGCTCCAGGCCGAGCGGGACTCGGTTGTGGCCTACATCGCCGCCGGCCGGGTCGACCAGCCGCCGAAGTTCGGCCCGGTGGACACGGCGGTCGACGCGCTGCGCGGCCAGCAGGCCACCGCGTCCGGCCCGGTGCGCGATGCCGTGGACAAGGCTTTGCAGCAGCTGGACGAGCTCGCCGCGCTGCGCAACAGCGCCGTCACGACCAGGTTGCCGGACGTCGCCGCGCTGACCACGTACACCCAGGTCGTCGATGCGCTGCTCCAGATCGTCCGCACCGCCGCGACGAACGTGAGTCATCCTCGACTGTCCCCTTTGGACGCCGCGGTGCAGGCGCTGACCGACGCCAAGGAGCAGCAGCGGCTGCAAGGCACGATCGTGGTCTCCGCCGCGCTGCACAAGCAGTTCGCGCCGGACCTGGCCGATCTGCTGCGGTCCGCGCAGGCCCGGTTCGCCGCCGACATGGAGGACTTCACCAACGCGGCCGACCCCGACAACCGCCAGCTGGTGCAGGACACCATCAGCGGCCCGGATGTCGACGAGCGCAACCGTGTGGTGCAGCTGGCTCTCGTGCAGGCCGGCGACGGCTCCGGCACGATCACCGTCAAAGCCGCCGACGTGCAGGCGCTGTCCACGACCACCGCCGCGTTGTTCACGCGGGTCGTCGGCCAGATCCAGGGCCAGGCCGACACCGTGTTGCGCACCCTGGCCCGGGCCGCGCGCGGCGCCGCGTTCCGCGACAGCGTGCTGGTCGTGCTGTCGCTGCTGATCGCCTTGGCGCTCACGGTTTTCGTCGCCCGCTCCATGCTGGTCCCGCTGCGCGTACTGCGCCGCAGCGCGCTGGAAGTGGCCCGTACCAAGCTGCCGGCGGCGATCGAGCGGATCATGCGCGACCGCGAGGCCGAGGGCGACGCCGTCGAGCCGGTGCCGGTGCACACCACCGAGGAGGTCGGCCAGGTCGCCCGGGCGTTCGACGCGGTGCAGCGCGAGGCCGTGCGGCTGGCCGGCGAGCAGGCCGCGCTGCGCGGCAACGTGAACGCGATGTTCGTCAACCTGTCCCGCCGCAGCCAGGCGCTGGTCGAGCGGCAGATCGGCGTGATCGACCGGCTGGAGCAGGACGAGCAGGACCCGGACCAGCTGGCCAGTCTGTTCGAGCTGGACCACCTGGCCACCCAGATGCGCCGCAACAGCGAGAACCTGCTGGTGCTGGCCGGCACCACGCTGACCCGCCGGGTGACCCGGCCGGTGCCGGTGGCCGAGGTGCTCGGCGCGGCCATGTCCGAGGTGGAGAAGTACGCCAGGGTGCAGATCGCGCCGGCGCCGGACCTGACCATCCAGGGCCGCGCGGTCAACGACATCACCCACCTGATCGCCGAGCTGCTGGACAACGCCACCGCGTTCTCGCCGCCGTCCAGCAAGGTCACCGTGCGGTCGGCCAAGATGCGCCGCGGCGAGCTGGCCGTGGAGATCCACGACCGCGGCGTCGGCATGCAGGAGGCCGACCTGGCGGCGGCCAACGAGCGCCTGGCCGATCCGGGCGAGGTGGACGTGACGGCGTCCCGCCAGATGGGCCTGTACGTGGTGGCGCAGCTGGCCAAGCGGCACGACATCAAGGTGCGGCTGCGGGACAACGCCGACATCGACGGCGGCGTCACCGCGCACGTGATCATCCCGGCCTCGCTGGTCGACCGGGCCGACACCGCGCCGGCGCTGCCGGCCGCGCCGCCGACCGTGGCCGCGGCGGCCACCCAGCGCACTCCCCTGCCCGAGCCGGACCTGCCGCAGGACATCGTCGGCCTGCCCAAGTGGATCCCGGGCCAGCTGCCGCCACTCGTCACGAACGTGCCGGTCGAGCCGACCGTGACGGAGTCGGTCGACCTGTTCGCGCCGCGCCGCAAGACACCGCCGGCCGAGCCGGAGGTGACGCCGGCCAGCAGCGTCGAGCCGTGGCCGACGCCACAGCGCCGCTTCGACTACGACGACCCGCCCACCGAGCGGCTGCCGATCTACCAGGAAGTGCTGTCCCAGTGGTTCCAGGTCCCGGCCGAGAAGGCGCCGGAGACCGCCGAAACGCCGGTCGAGGAGCCTCAGGACGTCACGGAGTCGGTGCCGGTCCCCCGGGCCGAGGGCGAGGAGCCGGCCGCCCAACCGATCCCGGTCGAGCAAGCACCGGCCGAGGAGCCGTCGACCAACGGCTGGCATTCGGCCGGTGACGACGGCTGGGCCAAGGCGAGCACCCTGCTGGCCAGGGAGCCGGACACCGTCACCGACGCCGGCCTGCCCAAGCGGGTGCCGAAGTCGCAGCTCGTGCCGGGTTCGGCCGCGCCGCGCCCGCAGGCCGTGCCGCTGGCCAGCGCCCCGCCGGCCATGCCACGCCGCTCCCCGACGCGCTGCGCGCCCGGATGTCCACGTACCAGCACGGTGTCAGCCTCGGCCGGCACTCCGCCCCGACGGCCGCCCCCGACGAGGCCATCGACGCCGGCTACACCCAGCCGACGACCTTCGGGCCGCCACCCGAGCAAGGCAAGGAGCAGTCGTGAGTTCCCCGTCCGACCAACAGACCGACCAGCAGGGCCAGCCGACCGATCAGCAGGTGACCGACTTCGGCTGGCTCATCGACGACTTCGTCGACCGGGTCGCCGGCGTGGCGCACGCCGTGGTGGTCTCCGCCGACGGCCTGGTGCTGTGCGCGACCGAGGGCCTGCCGCGCGACCGCGCGGACCAACTGGCTGCGGTTTCGTCCGGTCTGGTCAGCCTGGTGGCCGGCGCCGCGCGGGTCTTCGAGGCCGGAACGGTGAACCAGACGGTCGTCGAAATGGAGCGCGGGTATCTTTTCCTGATGTCCATCAGCGACGGGTCGTGCCTCGCCGTGCTCGCGGCGCCCGGCTGCGAGATCGGACTGGTCGGGTACGCCATGGCCAGGCTGGTGGAACGGGTCGGCCAGCAGCTCACCCCCGAGCTGCGGGAGCAGTTGCAGTTGGCCGCGGTGCGCCGATGAGCGCGGCGCGGCGGTTCTAGAGGGCTGGAGCCGAGTGGAATCAGGACAGGGCCGGGGCGCGCAGGTCGCCCGGCAGGCGACGACGTCGGCCAAGATCGTGGTCGCGGGCGGGTTCGGTGTCGGCAAGACGACCTTCGTCGGGTCGGTGTCGGAGATCGTGCCGTTGACCACCGAGGCGGTGATGACCGAGGCCAGTCTGGGCGTCGACGACCTGTCGGCGACGCCGAACAAGGTCACCACCACCGTGGCGATGGACTTCGGCCGCGTCTCGTTGGACAGCGATCTCATCCTGTATCTGTTCGGCACGCCGGGCCAGCACCGCTTCTGGTTCATGTGGGACGACCTGGTGCGGGGCGCGATCGGCGCGGTGGTGCTGGTGGACACCCGGCGGCTGGCCGACGCGTTCGCCTCGATCGACTTCTTCGACGACCGGCAGCTGCCGTACGTCGTCGCGGTGAACTGCTTCGACGGCATGCTGCACCACCGCATCGACGACGTCCGGGACGCGCTGACCATCGACGAGTCGGTGCCCATCGTGACCTGTGACGCCCGTAACCGGGAGTCGACCAAGCAGACGCTGATCACGCTGGTCGAGCACTCCATGCGGAAGTGGATGACCGTACGGGCGTGACCCACCCGGCACGGCCCCGCCGTCATGCAGGGAAGGACGCCTTACCTGCGTTCAACGCAGGTAAGGCGTCCTTCCCTGCATCGCGGGGTGCGCGGGGGCGGGCGGCTGGTTCGGTAGGCTGAGAAGCACATAAGATCTTGCAGTCGTGATGATGGGTGGCTGATGGATTCCACGAACGCCGGCCTGGACGTGTCGTCCAGCCACCTGAACGGGGAGCTGCCGACCCGCACCGCGGCGGCGGTCGCGGCCGGCAATCTGGCGGCCAAGCTGTCCAAGGCGACCGGTCGCGCCGGCGGCATCATCGGCGGCCGCGTGACGCTGGCCCTTGACCCGCACGCGCTGGCCCGGCTGTGCAAGGACCGCACGGTCGCCCTGGTCACCGGCACCAACGGCAAGACCACCACGACCATGATGCTGGCCAAGGCGATGAGCGTGATCGCGCCGGTTGCCACCAACCACAGCGGCGCCAACATGCCCGACGGCCTGGTCGCCGCGCTGTCGACCGACCAGACCGCGCCGGTCGGCGTGCTGGAGATCGACGAGAACTACCTGCCGAAGATCTCCGACGCGGTGCAGCCCGCGGTCATCGTGCTGCTGAACCTGAGCCGGGACCAGATGGACCGGGTCGGCGAGGTCCGGCACACCGAGCGCAACCTGCGCACGGCCATCTCCCGGCTGCACAACACCACCGTCGTGGCCAACTGCGACGACGTGCTGGTCACCTCGGCGGCCATCGACGCCGCCAGCACCATCTGGGTCAGCGCCGGCGGCAACTGGCGCGGCGACTCGACCTCGTGCCCGCGCTGCGGCATGCGGGTGCACGGCGGCGCCACCGACTGGTACTGCGACTGCGGCTTCCGCCGCCCCAACCCGACCTGGTCGGTCGTCGACGGCAAGATGACCAGCCCGACCGGCGAGTCCTTCGAGCTGGCCCTGCGCCTGCCGGGCAGCGCCAACGAGGCCGACGCCACGCTGGCCCTGGCCGCGTCCACCCACCTCGGGGTGCCGCTGCGGCCGGCGCTGGAGCGGATCCGCACCATCACCGGCGTCGGCGGCCGCTACACCACGCTGACCCGCAACGACCGGGTGGTGCGGCTGCTGCTGGCCAAGAACCCGGCCGGCTGGGCCGAGACGCTGCCGCTGCTGGCCAAGAGCCCGGAGCACCCGGTGATCATCGCGATCAACGGCCGCGAGGCCGACGGCCGGGACAAGTCGTGGCTGTGGGACGTGCCGTTCGAGCGGCTACAGGGCCGGACCGTGATCGCCACCGGCGAGCGGTCGGCCGACCTGGCCGTGAGGCTGACCTACGCCGACGTCCGGCACACCCACGTGCCCGACCCGTACCAGGCGATCGACTCGGTGGCGCCGGGCGCGGTCGAGCTGGTGGCCAACTACACCGCGTTCCGGGACCTGAAGTCGGGGTTGAGCAGCAATGGTTCGTGACTCTGTCGTCCGCATCGGCCTGGTGCTGCCCGATGTGCTGGGCACCTACGGCGACTCCGGCAACGCGACCGTGCTGCGCAAGCGGCTGGAGTGGCGCGGCTACCGGGCCGAGGTCGTGGACCTCGCGGTCGGCGAGACCGTGCCCAACTCGCTGGACTTCTACCTGCTCGGCGGCGGCGAGGACCGGGCGCAGACGCTGGCCGTCGCGCACCTGACCGCCAACCCCGGCATGCAGGAGGCGGCCTCGCGTGGCGCTGTCGTGCTGGCCATCTGCGCCGGCCTCCAGATCCTCGGCCACGACTTCACCGGCACCGACGGCGTCACGCACCGCGGCCTGAGCCTGCTGGACGTGCGGACCACGCCCGGCACCGGCGCGCGGGCCGTCGGCGAGCTGCTGACCACGCCGGACCCGGCGCTGCTGCAGTCGTCGATGACCGGCTTCGAGAACCACCAGGGCCACACGCAGGTCGGCCCGGGCTCGCGGGCGCTGTCCAAGGTCGTGTACGGCACCGGCAACGGCGACGGCGCGGACGGGGCCTACAACGGGCACGTCGTCGGCACGTACATGCACGGCCCGGTGCTGGCCCGCAACCCCGAGTTCGCGGACCTGCTGCTGGGCTGGGCGGTCGGCGAGCCGCTGGCCCCGCTGGACATCCCGGTGATCGAGAAGCTGCGGGACGAGCGGAAGCGGGCCGTGCAGGCGCTGGCCACCCGGCGCAAGCGGCTGCTCCGCTTCTGACGGTGTCCGAGCAACCCCGTCCGGCGTTGGCCTCGCTCGGACTGAGCCCGCTCAGCCCGGTGTCCAGCCGCGCCGACCTGGTGGCCGATTCGATCAGGACGGCGATACTGGCCGGCCGGATCCGGCCCGGTGACACGCTGGTGGAGCGACGGCTGGCGGCCGAGTTGGGCGTGTCCAAGACGCCGGTCCGGGAAGCGTTGATCATGCTGGCGGCCGGCGGCCTTGTCGTGCTGACGCCCAGCCGCGGCACCTCGGTGCGGCTGTTGGACGCCACCGACCTGCGCAAGGTCCAGGAGGTCCGGCTGCTGCTGGAGCCGTGGGCCGTGGCCGCCACGACCCGGCTCGGCGTGGACGTCGGGCCGGCCCGGGCGGCATTGGCCCGGTCGGCCGCGCACCTGGACACCGTGGATCACGGCGAGCTGAGCGTGGCCAACCGGGACTTCCACCGGGCGCTGTATGCCGGCTGTGGCAACGAGTTCGTCATCGCCAGCCTGGACGGCGTACGGGATCTGGCCGCGCTGGCGGCGGTGAGCCTGCTGTGGCCGCACTGGCCGACCTGGCGTGAGGAGCACGTGGAGCACGAGCGCATCCTCAAGGCCGTCGACGCCGGGGACGCCGATTCGGCCCAACGCCTTACGCGGCAGCATATTGAGCTGTCAGGACAGCGGGCGGTCGAGGTCGTCAGCTAGATTGACCCCACAACCATCGGGGGGATTCGATCATGGACGACATGTGGATGCTGTCGGTCGCGGCTGAGCTGATCAATCGCGGGACGGCACCGGAATCGCCGGCCCTCGGTCATCTCGAGGAGCTGGTCCGGGCCGTGCCCTCGCTGGCCGACGCCTTGGACGCGGCCCGGACGGGCGAGGACAAGTTCCGCCTCGGCGAGGCGTTGGCCGAGGAGCTCGGCTTCGCCTACGAGGAGAGCGAGCCGTTCGCCGAGCGGCTCGACGCGATCTGGCCGCACGTGCTGTTCGCCCCGAGGACACCGGTCGCGCGCCACGCGGCCCCGAACAACGTGGTGATCGGCACCGCTGGCACGGTCCTCCAAGCCGGCGACATCAGCGGCCACATCAACTTCGGCCGTTAGCCCACCGACTTCAGCCACGCGGCGACCTCGGCCCGGCCGGCGGTCGGCAGCTCGCTGATCGGCGGGCGCACGGTGCGTGTGCACAGGTCGAGCTGGGCCAGGGCTTCCTTCACGACCGTCACGTTGTCGGCGCTGCCCTTGGCGGCGCGGAGGTCCTCGAACGGCTTGAGCTTGCGCCACAACGTCATCGCGGCTGAGCGGTCGCCGTCGCGCAGGGCGGCGAGCAGGTGCAGCGACAGCTCGGGGGTGACGTTGGCCAGGCCGGAGGTGAAGCCCTCGGCGCCGACGGGCCAGAAGAACGGGGCCCAGGTCTCGGCCAGCCCACAGATCCACACCAGCCGGTCGGCGCCGGCGGCGTCCTCGACGACGGCGACGGCCTGGCCGAAGGCCACCGGGTCGGGCACGGCGTGCTTGACGCCGACGAAGTTGGGGGTGACGCGGGCCAGCTCGGCCAGCGCCCCGGCCGGGATGTGCGGGCTGCGCAGGTAGCAGACGACGCCGAGTTCGGGCACGGCGTCGGCGACCGCGCGGTGGTAGTCGACCCAGCCTTCGGCCGAAAGGTACGGGTGCACCGGCTGGTGGACCATGATCGCCCGCGCGCCCAGGTCGGCGGCCGTGCGAGCCGATTCGACGGCCGTCCGCACGTCGTAGCCGACCCCGGCGACGACGAGCGCCCGGTCCCCGGCCTCCTCGACGGTCAGCGCCAGCGCGTGGTCCCGTTCGGCGGCGGTGAGCGAGTAGAACTCGCTGGTGTTGCCGTTCGGCGTGACCACGTCAATGCCGGCGTCCAAGGTCCGGCGCAGCACCGACCGGTAGGCCTCGTCGTCGACATCGCCGGCCGCGTCGAACGGGGTCACGGTGATCATCACCACGGACCGCAGCGCCCGCTTGACGTCCTCGAGCATGGCCACCCTCTCTCGTTGGTATCTGGTATACCAACATAGACGAGCGGCCCAGCGGCGGCAATAACGGACGTCGAATGGCGCATTGCTACTGACGCGGACATGCACCTATCCGAGGTATTCAGTGCGCGTCCGCCCGCCGAAACCGCCACCCATGCGATACGGTGGGAATGAGCCCGGTAAATAGGTCGTACGTCAGGTGGAGCAACCATGGCACAGAAGACCATCGTCGAACTCGTCGACGATCTGGACGGCGGTGTTGCCGCGGAGAGCGTCGCATTCGGCCTGGACGGCGTCGAGTACAACATCGATCTGTCCTCGGCGAACGCAAAACGACTGCGCGATTCGCTGTCGGTCTATGTGGACAGCGCACGCAGGGTGGGCGGCCGCAAGCAGCGGGCGATCGGCAAGCCCACCGGCCGCACCGGCGACAAGGCACAGAACCAGGCGATCCGGGAATGGGCGCGCAGCCAGGGCGCGCAGATCTCCGATCGCGGCCGCATCCCGGCCGACCTGGTCGCCCGATTCCAGGCCGCGCATTGAGAGCAAGTTGACGGGTGAGCTGTGCCAGCGGAAAGCGCTGGCACAGCTCACCCGTGCTGTTCTGCGGGGCTCGCGTCCCCTAGGCAGGACGGGCCCCGCCCCCTGCACCCCCGAAATCCCCGCCCCCGCCGACGCTCGCCGTACTTAGTCTAGCCTTACCTTACCTACGGGCAAGGGAGGCGCGGGTGAGCACGACCGGACGGGACGTACTCCGCCGTTCGATCGCCGGGCAACGACGACAGCTGATCGCGGCATCGCTGCTGACCGCGGGCCACCAGGGCGGCGAGGCGCTGGTGCCGGTGGTCATCGGCGTGGTGATCGACCAGGCCGTGGCCGGTGCCTCGGTGCTGACGCTGGTGTTGTCCCTGGCGGTCCTCGGCCTGCTGTTCGCCGGGCTGTCGACCAGCTACCGCTGGGGCGCGCGGTTCGCCGAGCGTGGCGCCGAACGGGCCGCCCATGAGCTGCGGCTGGACATCACGCGCCGGGTGTTGCACCCGGGCGGCGGGGCCGAGGCTTTGGCCGGCGAGCTGGTCAGCATCGGGACCTCGGACGCCAAACGGGTCGGCGCGCTCAACGGCGTGCTGCCGTTCGGCGCCGCCGGTCTGGCCGGCCTGCTGGTCACGGCGATCGCGCTGCTCACCCGGTCCATTCCGTTGGGGCTGCTGGTGCTGCTGGGCACGCCGCCGATCTTGTACATCGCCCACGTGATCGGGAAGCCGCTGGAACGCCGCAGCGAGGCCGAGCAGGAGCGTTCGGCCTTCGCCTCCGGCGTCGCCACGGACCTGGTCGCCGGGCTGCGCGTGCTCAAGGGCGTCGGTGCGGAGCGGGCGGCGGTCGACCGTTATCGCCGGACCAGCCAGGATTCGCTGCGCGCGACGCTGCGGGCCGCGCGGGCCCAGGCCTGGCACAACGGGGCGCTGCTCGCGCTGACCGGGATCTTCATCGCCGTGGTCGCGCTGGTCGGCGGCAATCTCGCCGCGGCAGGGTCGATCAGCATCGGCGACCTGGTCGCCGCGGTCGGCCTGGCCCAGTACCTGATCACGCCGTTCTCGATCTTCTCCTGGGTCAACGGCGAGCTGGCGCAGGCCCGGGCCTCGGCCGGGCGCATCGCCGACGTGCTCACCGCGCCGCCGGCGGTCGTCGCGGGGTCGGGCGATCTGCCGACACCGTCCGCCGGGCACGTGCGGGTTCGGGCGTTGAGCCGTGGCGCGCTGCGGGAGGTCGAGTTCGAGGCCCGGCCGGGTGAGCTGCTCGGCGTGGTCGCGACCGATCCCGCCGCCGCCACCGACCTGCTCGACTGCCTGGGGCGCAGTGTGGATCCGGTTGCCGGCTCGGTGTCGGTCGACGCCGTCGATCTGTCCACTGTGGATCCCAGCCGGGTGCGGGAGGTGGTCCTGATCGCCTCGCACGACGCCGACCTGTTCGCCGGCACGATCGCCGAGAACGTCTCAGGGCCTGTTACGGAGGAAGCGCTGACTGCGTCGGCGGTCGACGAGGTGGCCAGCGCGCTGCCCGACGGCGTCGCGACTCTGGTGACCGAGCGCGGGCGGTCGCTGTCCGGCGGGCAGCGCCAACGCGTCGCGCTGGCCCGCGCGTTAGCCGTCGACGCCCCCGTGCTGGTGTTGCACGACCCGACCACCGCGGTCGACACCGTCACCGAGGCGCGGATCGCCGCCGGTCTGGCCGAGCTGCGACGCGGCCGTACGACGATCATCGTGACCACCAGCCCGGCGTTGCTGGCCGCGACGGATCGGGTGGTGCTGCTCGATGACGGGCGGATAGTCGAGCAAGGCAGCCATGCCGTGCTCACGGCGCGCGCCGACTACCGGGCGGCGGTGCTGGCATGACCCGTCAACTCCTCCCCGTGGCCGACGGCCGCCGCGTTCGCGCCGTCCTCGGCTCGTTGTTGGGCCAGGCCAAGGGCCGCACCGCGGCCGCGTTCGGCATGCTGGTCATCGCCACCGCGATCGGCCTGCTCACCGCTCCCCTGCTCGGCCGGATCGTCGACCTCGTCGCCGCTCGGCAGCCGGCCACCTCCCTGGTCACGCCGGTGGTGGCGCTGGTCGTGGTCGCTGTGGCCGGTGCCGCGGCGACGGCGCTGGGCCTGTCGCTGGTGGCGCGGCTGGGCGAGACGATCCTGGCCGAGCTGCGCGAGCGATTCGTCGCCCGTGCCTTGGGCCTGCCGTTGGACCAGCTGGAAAAGGCCGGCTCCGGCGACCTCACGACGCGCGTCACCAATGACGTTTCGGTCGTCGCCGACGCCGTCCGGCAGGCGCTGCCGGAGCTGGGCCGGTCGGTGCTGACCGTCGTGCTCACGCTGGGCGCGCTGGCCGTCCTGGACTGGCGGTTCCTGCTGGCCGCGCTGGTCGCCGTGCCGGTGCAGCTGCACACCGTGCGGTGGTACCTGCCGCTGGCCAAGCCGCTGTACGCCAGGCAGCGTGAAGCCGTTGGCACGCAACAGCAACAGCTGCTGGACACGATCGGCGGCGCGCGGACCGTACGGGCCTTCCGGCTGTCCGACAGCCATCTGGACCGGGTGCGGGAACGCTCCGACGGCGCGGTCGGCCTTGCGCTGCAAGGGGTTCGGCTGGTCACGCGGTTCTACACCCGGCTCAACCTGGCCGAGTTCATCGGGTTGTCGGCCGTGCTGGCCATGGGTTTCGTGCTGGTCGGGGCCAACCTGGCGACGGTGGGCGTGGCCACCGCCGCCGCGCTGTACTTCCACAGCCTGTTCGGGCCGATCACCACCGCGCTGGCGCTGGTCGACGACGCCCAGGCCGCCACGGCCAGCCTGTCCCGGCTGATCGGCGTGGCCGACCTGCCGCCGGCGGCCGAGCCGGTCACGCCGTCCCGTCCGGTCGACGCCTCGGTCAAGACCGCCGGGGCCGGATTCTCCTATGTGGACGGGCATCCGGTGCTGCGGGACGTGGACATCGCCGTCGCGCCGGGCGAGCGGGTGGCGCTGGTCGGGGCCAGCGGGGCCGGCAAGACCACGCTGGCCAAGCTGATCGCCGGCATCCACCGGCCCACCGCCGGGTCGATCACGCTCGGCGGCGTGCCGCTGGCGGATCTCGGCTCGGACGGCATCCGCCGCACCGTGGCGCTGATCAGCCAGGAGGTGCACGTCTTCGCCGGTCCGCTGGCCGAGGACCTGCGCCTGGCCCGGCCGGCCGCGAGTGACGACGAGCTGCGGGCGGCGTTGACCAAGGTCGGCGCACTGTCCTGGGTGGACGGTCTGCCCGACGGCCTCGGCACCGTGGTCGGCGAGGGCGGACACCAGTTGACCGTGACTCATGCCCAGCAATTGGCCTTGGCGCGTCTGGTGTTGGCCGATCCGCCGATCGCCATTCTCGACGAGGCCACCGCCGACGCCGGCAGCGCCGGTTCCCGCGTTCTGGAGGCTTCGGCCGCCGCGGCATTGGCCGGCCGGACCGCATTGGTTGTGGCCCACCGGCTCACGCAGGCCGCGGCGTCCGATCGCATTGTCGTGCTCGATGCCGGCGCGGTGGTGGAAACCGGCACCCACGAGGAATTGGTGGCCGGCGGCGGCCAATACGCCAAGCTCTGGACCGCCTGGTCCGGACAACGGAACTAACGGCGTGAAGGCGGCTTTCCTCCACTCCGAGTGCAGGAAGGCCCCCATCCAAACGGCGACGGCCCGCCGGGAGGGATTCTCCCGGCGGGCCGTCCGGCCGGCCGGACTACAAATCCATCGCGTCGGCCAGCGACTTCGGCCGCATATCCGTCCAGTTGGCCTCTACGTGATCAAGGCACGCCGGCCGCGTGTCGGGACCGAACGCGACGGTCCAGCCGGCCGGCACGTCGATGGCCGCCGGCCACAGGCTGTGCTGGCGCTCGGCGTTCACCAGCACCACATACGTGCCGTCCTGATCCTCGAACGGATTCGTCATAGCGGCCTCCTCAGGCGGTGATGTCGGTGCGGGCGCCCTTGACGACCTCGACCAGCTTCTGGATCACCGGCGTGGCCAGCACCGGGTTGAAGCGCGGCTCGGTCGACCAGTCGGCGACCTGGCCGGCCTTGACCGCCGGGATCTGGGCCCAGGTCGGGATCTGCGCCAGCTGCTGCTTGGACAGCGCGAAGGTGCGGCTGTCGGACAGGATCAGGTCGGCCGGGTACTTGCCGGCCTGCTCCCAGCTCAGCGTCTCGAAGTAGTCGTCGGGGCCGGCGCCGTTGACGATGTCCAGGCCGAGGTCGCGGTAGTAGGACAGGTCGGCGAAGAACTCCGGCTTGCAGACGTACAGGTTGTCCTTGTCGCTGGAGACGACCAGCACCTTCAGGCCCGGCTTGGCCTTGATCGCCGCCTTCAGGTCGTCGGAGGCCTGCTGGAAGTCGGCCTTGGCCTTGGTGATGGCCGGCGAGTTGGCGTCACCGCCCAGCGCCACCGCGAGCTGCTCGTAGCGCTGGATCGCCTTGGGCAGCGTGACCTTGTACTCGGACAGCGCGAGGACCGGCGCCAGCTGCTGCACCTTGGCGGCGAGATCGTCCTTGATCACCCACAGGTCGGTCGGCTTGGCCCCGGTCAGGCCGGTGACCACCAGATCCGGCTTGAGCGCGGCGAACTTCTCCAGGCTGAAGTCGTCCCAGGCGTTGCCGATCGAGGTCTCGGCGCTCAGGTCGACGTTGCCGACCTGGATCTCCTTCTTGCCGTCGGCCGTCTTCTGCGGACCGAACACGCCGATCGCGTGCACGCCGTAGTCCCACAGCGCGGCGGCGGAGCTGGCGTAGGCGACGACGCGGGTGGGGCGCTGGTCGCGGGAGACCTTCTGGTTGCGGTCGTCGGTGAACGACCACGGCCCGCCGGCAGTCGCGGGCTGCGCGCCGCCGTTGCCGCAGGCGGCCAGGGCGACGGTGGCCGCGATCCCGCCCGCCCCGATCAGGAATCCACGTCTGCTGAGCATCATGACCTCTCGCCGGATCTTAGGGTAGGCATACCTTAGTTAGTGGCCGCGGCGGCGGCAACCGCCCGGCCCGTGCGCTGCGTCGCGTCGCCCGGCACCGGCTCGGCCGGGTCATGGCCGAGGTGGACCTGCCGGTTGTCCGCGTCCACGTGCACCACCCGCGGCTTGTGGTGCGCCCGCTCGGCGTCGTCGACCTGGGCGTAGGTGATGATGATCACGAGGTCGCCCGGGTGCACGAGGTGCGCGGCGGCGCCGTTGACGCCGATCACGCCGGAGCCGGGCTCGCCGGTGATGGCGTAGGTCTCCAGGCGCGCGCCGTTGGTGATGTCGACGATCTGGACCCGCTCGCCCTCCACGATGTCGGCCGCCGCCATCAGGTCGGCGTCGATGGTCAGCGAGCCGACGTAGTGCAGGTCGGCCTGGGTCACCGTGGCCCGGTGGATCTTGCCGTTCATCAGCGTGCGGTGCATGGACTACCTCGCATCTCGGGTCAGCAGTGCGGCCAGGCCGGCCGCGGTGGGGGTGCGGAAGAACTCGGCGATGGGGATCTCGGCGCCCAGCCGCGCGGCGATCCGGTTGCGCAGGACCACCAGCAGCATGGAATGGCCGCCGAGGGTGAACAGGTCGTCGTCGGCCCCGACCGTGTCGACGGCCAGCACTTCCGCGAAGACCTCGCAGAGTGTGTGCTCGGTCGGGGTCTGTGGCGCGCGCCCGCCGGTTGTGAGCTCGGGTACGGGCAGCAGTGTTCGGTCGAGTTTTCCGTTGCGGGTCACGGGGAACGCGTCCATCGGCACGATCGCCGCGGGGATCATGTACTCCGGGAGCGACTGGGCGACGTGGTCCCGTAGCAGCTGCGGATCGGTGGTTCCGGGCGTGGTGTAGGCGACGAGGCGCTTGTCCCCCGGCCGGTCCTCGCGCACGACGACCAGGGCTTGATCGACGTTGTCGTGGTGTGCCAGCACGGTTTCGATCTCGGCCGGCTCGATCCGGAAGCCACGGATCTTGACCTGGTCGTCGCCGCGGCCGAGGTACTCGAGTTGCCCGTCCTGGCGCCACCGGGCGAGGTCGCCGGTGCGGTACATCCTGGTGCCGGGCGGGCCGAAGGGATTGGCGACGAAGCGTTCCGCCGTCAGCTCGGGGCGGCCGAGGTAGCCGCGGGCCAGGCCGGCGCCGGCGATGTAGAGCTCGCCGCGCACGCCCGGCGGCACCGGGTTGAGGCCGTCGTCCAACACGTACGCGTTGGCGTTGGCGACGGGTCGGCCGACCGCCGGGCGGTCGCCGTCGCGGACCCGGCCGACCAGCGCGTCGACCGTGGTTTCCGTTGGACCGTAAAGGTTGTACGCCTCGGTGCCGGGCAGCTCGCGCAGCGTCTCCCACAGCTGCTGGGGCACGGCTTCGCCGCCGACGCCGACGACGCCGAGCGCGCACCGGCCGTCCTTGATCACGCCGGCCGCGGCCAGCTGTGCGAAGTGGGACGGCGTGAGCTCGATGAAGTCCAGTTTCCGGTCGTGGACCACGGCCGCCAACAGGTCGGGGTCTCGGCGGGTGTCGTCGTCCACCACGTGCACTTCATGGCCGTCCAGCATCCACAGCTGCGGCTGCCATGAGGCGTCGAAGAAGAACGCCCACGCGTGGCCGACTTTCAGTTGCCGGCCGGCGGCTTCGACCGCCGGGCGGTACAGCGTCTCGCGGTGGCTGTGGAACAGGTTGATCAGACCGGAATGCGGGATCACCACGCCCTTCGGCCGGCCGGTCGAGCCGGACGTGTAGAGCACATAGGCCGGGTTGGCCGGTGCGGGCGGGGTCAGCGTGGCATCAGTGTCCACAATGTCCTCGACGTACAGGACATTGTCTTGCGGCTTGGGGATTTCCCGGGTGGTCAGCACGAGATCCGCGCCTTCGAGCACGGCGGTGATGCGTTCCGCCGGCTGGTCCGGGTCGACCGGCAGGTAGGCCGCGCCCGACTTGAACACGCCGAAGATCGCTTCGATGACCGCGGCCGAGCGTGGCAACACCAGCGCCACCACGGTTTCCGGGCCGGCGCCGTGGGTGGTCAGCCAGCGGGCCAGCCGGTCGGTGCTGGCGGCGAACTCCGCGAACGTCAGGCTGCGGCGGGCGTCGCTGAGCGCGATGGCGGTTGGTGTGGCCGCTGTCTGCGCGGCCAGCCGGTCCACCACTGTCGGCGCGGTCATCGTGAGCGGCTCTCCGGTGCCCCACTCGTGCAGGATCCTTTGCCGCTCCTTGCTTTCCAGCACATCGATACGGCTCAGCGGCCGGTCCGGATCGGCCACCACGGCCGTCATCAGCCGCACCAGGCGCTCGGTCAGGGTGCGGGCGGTGGCCTCGTCGAACAGGTCTCGGCTGAACTCCAGTTCGCCATCAATTCCGTCCGGGGTTTCGACCAGGTCGAAGGACAGATCGAACTTGGCCGGCCGCAACCCGGTGTCCCGATAGGACGCCGGCAGCCCCAGCAGTTCCTCGCTGCCGGCCGTCGAGTGATACACCGCCAGCATCACCTGGAACAGCGGGTGCCGGGCCAGCGACCGTGGCGGATTCAGCAGCTCCACCAGGTGTTCGAACGGCAGATCTTGGTGCGCGTACGCCGCCAGATCAGCCTCTCGAACCCGGTCCAGCAGCCCGCGGAACGTCGGGTCGCCGCCGGTGTCCGTGCGCAGCACCAACGTGTTCACGAAGAAGCCGGCGAGTTCCTCCAGCGCATGATCCGTCCGCCCGGCGATCGGCGTGCCCAACGGGATGTCCGTGCCCGCCCCGAGCCGAGTCAGCAGCGCCGCCAGCGCCGCTTGCAACACCATGAACGTGCTGGTGTCGTTGCCGTTCGCCAGCTTGCGCAGCCCGCGATGGACCTCAACCGGCACCGTGAACGCAACGACGCCGCCGCTGTTGGTCGACCTCGCCGGCCGTTGCCGGTCGACCGGCAATGTCAGCTCGTCCGGAATGCCGGCGAGGGCATCCCGCCAGAACGCCGCCTGCTGGCCGAGCAGGCTGTCCGGGTCGTCGGCACGCCCGAACACCTCCCGCTGCCACAGCGTGTAGTCCACGTACTGCACCGGCAGTGGAGTCCACTGTGGAGCTTCGTTGCGGAGGCGAGCGGCATAGGCCGTGTCCAGATCCCGCTTCAGCGGCGGCAGCGACCAGCCGTCCCCGGCAATGTGGTGCACCAGCAACACGAACACGTGCCGCTCCGGACTGGTCGAGATCAGCGTCCCCCGTACCGGAATCTCCCGATCCAGCGCGAAGCAGTATCCAGCCGCTTCGCCAACCCGGTCGGCGAGATCTTCTTCAGCGGACTCAATGTGCGTTAGCGCCGGTTGGACCTCAGGCAGCACGACCTGGTGCGGCGTTCCGTCCTGCTCGATGATGACCGTGCGCAGGATCTCGTGGCGGGCCACGACGTCGGCCAGGGCTGCGGCCAAGGCGACGGTGTCGATCGGGCCGGTGAGCTCCCACGCCCACGGGATGTTGTAGGTCGGGGTCTGGCCGTCGAGGCGGTCGAGGAACCAGAGCCGTTGCTGCGCATAAGACAACGGAAGCGCGGTCGGCCGCTCGGCCCGGGTGAGTGCGGGACGGCGGGTACGGCCGGCATCGAGGAGCTCGGCCAGTCGAGACGGGGTCTGGGCGTCGAAGACGGCCCGGATCGGCGTCTCGACGCCGAGCATGGCCCTGATCCGGCTGACCAGCCGGGTGGCGAGCAGGGAATGCCCGCCCAGCGCGAAGAATCCGTCGTCCGGGCCGACCGCCGGCACGCCGAGCACGTCGGCGAACAGGTCGCACAGCGCCTGCTCGATCGGCGTCCGCGCGACGCGCTCGGTGGTGTGGGTCTCGGGTGCGGGTAGTGCCTTGCGGTCGAGCTTTCCGTTGGCGTTGAACGGGAACTCCGGCAGCACGATGATGGCCGCCGGCACCAGGTGGTCGGGCAGCCTGGACGCCAACCGTTTGCGCAGCGCGGCCGGGTCACCGGCCGGCTCCACGTAGGCGATCAAGCTGTCGTCACGGGCGATCACGACCGACCGGGTGACCGCCGAGTCTTCCGTCAGCACGGCCTCGATCTCGCCCGGTTCGACCCGGAAACCCCGGATCTTGATCTGCTGGTCGGCGCGGCCGAGGAACTCCAGCGCGCCATCGGTCCGGCGGCGAACCACGTCGCCGGTGCGATACATGCGCGTGCCGGACGGGCCGAACGGATCCGGCAGGAACCGTTCCGCGGTGCGGGCCGGCCGGCCGAGGTAGCCACGGGCCAGGCCGGCGCCGGCCAGGTAGAGCTCGCCCCGAACGCCCGGCGGCACCGGGCGCAGCCGCTCGTCCAGCACATACGCGCGCGTGTTGGCGATCGGGCGGCCGATCGGCACGAGCCCGACTTCGGTCCCGCAGGTGTGGATCAGGCTGTCGCCGGCCACTTCCGAGCAGCCGTACAGGTTGACCAGCCGCGCGGTGGGCCAGCGGCTCGCCACCCGCTCGGCCAGCGTCGAGGACAGCGCCTCACCGCTGGTGATCCACGTGGTCACCGAGTCGAACGCGCCGGCCGGCGCGTCGTCGGCGAAGCTGGCCAGCAGGCTCGGCACGACGGTCAGCACCTGGGCCCCGCTGCGGCTGACCAGCTCGGCCAGCGCCAGCGGATCCGTCGCGGTGGCGTCGTCGGCCAGGATCACCGGGTCGCCGGCGACGAGGCCGCCGAGCAGTTCGGTGGAGCCGTCGATGAACGTCAAGGCGCTCTTGGCAATCCGCGACCCGGCCAGCTGGCTTCGACCCCAGTGCAATCGGTTGGCCAACGCCCGCTGCGTGCCGGCGACCGCCTTGGGCCGGCCGGTCGAGCCGGACGTGAAGATCACGTACGACGGGTGGCCCGGGTGGATCGCCGGCCAGGTGGCCAGCTCAGGCCCGCTCGCATCCGGTCGGACGAGCTTGTCACCGAAGCCTTCCGTCGCGATGACCAGGTGCGGCTTGGCGTCAGCCAACATGAGGTCGATACGGGCGGCCGGGTGGTTCAGGTCCAGCGGCAGGTAGGCCGCGCCGGTCTTGAGCACCGCCAGGATCGCCGTGACGAGCTCGACCGACCGCGGCAGCGCGATCGCCACCACACGTTCCGGACCGGCACCGCGGGCGATCAGCCCCTGGGCCAGTTTCGTCGCGCGAGCATCGAGTTCGGCGTACGTCAGGCTCTCGCCGCCGAATACCAATGCAGTGGCGTCGGGCGTGCGGGCCACCTGCGCAGCGAACAGCTCCGCCGCGGTCTTCGCCGGCAGCGCCGTCGCGGTCTCGTCGACCAGCTGCGCCCGCTCCGTCTCCGTCAGCAGGTCGATGTCCCCGATGCGGACGTCCGGGTCGCCCACCGCCGCGCGCAGCAGTTCCCGCAGCCGGGCCAGGATCGCCTCCACATCGGCCCGGTCGAAGACGTCGCTGTTGTACTCGGCGGTGCCACGGATCCCCGCCTGCTCGCCGACGAAGAGCACCAGGTCAGCCCGGGAGGTACCGGTGTCAAACGGCTCTTCGTCGATGGTCAGACCCGGCAGCGTGACCTCGGCGACGGCGTTGTTCTGCCAGGCCAGCATGGTCTGGAACAACGGATGATAAGCCAGCGACCGCGCCGGATTCAGCGCTTCCACCAGCCGCTCGAACGGCACATCCTGATGCGCATACGCATCCAAACTCCGCTCACGAACCCTCGCCACCAAGTCACGGAACGACGGATCGCCACCCGTATTCACCCTGAGCACCAGCGTGTTCACAAAGAACCCGACCAGATCATCCAACGCCTGATCGGTCCGCCCGGCGATCGAGGTGCCGATCGGGATGTCCGTCCCACCGCCCAACCGCGACAGCAACGCCGTCAACCCCGCTTGCACCACCATGAAAACGCTTGCGCCACAGGCCCGTGCCAGCTCCACGATGCCACTGTGCAACTCGGCATCCCAGACGAACCCGAACTGCTCCCCCCGATAGCTGGCCTCGGCCGGATGTGGCCGCCGAGTCGGCAGTTCGATCCGTTCCGGCAGGTCGGCCAGTGCCTTCCGCCAGTACGCCAGTTGCGGCTCGATCACCGCTTCGCCCAGCGCTTCCCGCTGCCACAGCGTGTAGTCCGCATACTGCACCGGCAGCTCGCTCCACTGTGGACCTTCGCCGCCGCGACGAGCCGTGTAAGCCGTGGCCAGGTCGCGCCACAGCGGTGCCGTCGACCAGCCGTCGGAGGCGATGTGGTGGAACACCAGCACCAGCACGTGCCGCCGCTCGTCCAGCCGCAGCAGCGTAACCCGGATCGGCAGCTCGGTTTCCAGTTGGAACACCGTGTTCGCCGCCTCGGACACCTCGGCCGCCAACGACTCCTCGGTAACGGCTCGGACGGGCAGCGGGACCTCGACGTCATCGAGGATGAGCTGCCGGGCCTCCCCGTCGATCTCCGGGAACACCGTCCGCAACGCCTCATGCCTGGCAACGACATCGTTGACGGCCAGCCGCAGCGCCTCCACGTCCAGAACACCGGTCAGACGCACCGCATTCGGCATGTTGTAGGTCGCCGACGGCCCCTCAAGCCGATGCAGGAACCACAGCCGCTGTTGCGCAAACGACAGCGGCAGCACCTCTGGCCGCGGCTCAACCCGGACCAGCGCCGGCCGCGCCACCGGCGAGTCCGTTGTGGACACCAGCGCCGCCAACCCCGCGACAGTCGGTGCCTCGAACACCGACCGCAGCTGAAGCTCCACCCCCAGCACCGCCCGCAGCCTCGCGACCAGCCGCGTAGCCATCAGCGAATGCCCACCGAGGGCAAAGAAGTCGTCGTCGACCCCCACCGCGGCAACGTCCAGCACCTCGGCGAACAGCCCGCAGAGCACCTCTTCCACCGGCGTGCGCGGCGCCCGCCCGCCAGTCGTCTCCCGCACCTCCACGCTGGGCAGCGCCCGCCGATCCAGCTTGCCCGACGCCAGCACCGGCAGCCGGTCCAGCACCGCGTAGGCCGACGGCATCATGTACTGCGGCAACCGATCCCGCACATGCTCCCGCAGCGACGCGATCAGCGCACTGTGATCACGTTGGCCGGCCGGATTGTTCCCCAGCGCAGCCCGAGCGGCACGACCGTCGCGGGCGGTGCCGGTGCGGACGGTGCCGGTGTCGCGGGCGGCGCGGGTGTGGCTGGCGCTGCTGGCGGAACGGGTCGGCCGGTAGATGCTGGTCGGCGTGCCGGTGGTGAACACCACTTCCAGCAGGCCGGGCTCGGCCATGACGGTGGCGTGGGCCTGGTACCCCTGCTCGGCCGCAAGCGCTTGCAGGTCCTCGGACTCGATCCCGGACCTGTCTTCGAGCGATGTAAGACCCAAAACCGGGTTTGGGTCGTACATCGCGCGGAGGGCCGCCAGCTCGCCGGACAGGCGGGCGTCGGGGAGGGCGGTGACGCGCAGGCGGGACGGGCGTTGGGCCAGCTGACGGGTGATGTCCTCGATGGTGGTAAAGCCGACGACCTGCTCCTCGACGGCGGCCGGAGCCGGGGCCTTGCGCATGATCACGTCGTAGCGGTGCCGGGTGAGCTCGTTGTGGGCCCGGCCGCGCTTCGCCCAGACGTCGATGTCGTCGAAGCCCTCGAAGCCGAGGAAGAAATCCGGGTCGAGGACGAGCTCGCCCTCGCGGGCGATGGCCTGCTCGACGGCGGCGATGGTGCGGCGGCCGTGGTTGAGCTCGGTCGCGGCGCGGAACGCCTTGAGCGAACGCAGGTTCCGGATGTCGCCGAGGAAGATCACGCCGCCGGGGCGCAGGTGCCCGCCGGCCGTCTGGATCACCTCGGCCAGGTACTCGGTGCTCGGGAAGTACTGGGCGACGGAGTTGATGATCACGGTGTCGACATCGGCGGGCAGCTCGCCGAGGTCGTGGGCGGGGCGCGCGGCGAGGTGGACCTTGGCGGCGAGGTTGGGCGGCAGAGCGCGTTGCAAGTTGGCGATGGCCTGCTCGGAGAGGTCGACGCCCCAGTACTCGTCGGCGATCGGCGCGATCCGGGAGACGATCAAGCCGCTGCCGACGCCGATCTCCAACACGCGCTTCGGACGCAGCGCCGAGATGCGCTCAATGGTGGCCGCGTGCCATTCCCGCATCTCGTCCAACGGGATGGGGGTGCCGTCGTAGCTGGAGTTCCAGCCGGCGAAGTTCTCCTCCATGCCGCCGGCCTCGGCATCGGTGAAGACGTCCTCGTGCAGGTCGTGCCACTCGCTGACGTGGCTGAGTTCCGCGGTGTGGTCGCGGGATGCCGCCGGGACGACGTAGGCCAGCAGCCGGCCGTCCTTGGCGATCACCACCGACTGGCCGATCTGCTCGTGTTCGACCAGCACCGATTCGATCTCGCCGAGCTCGATGCGGTAGCCACGGATCTTGACCTGGTCGTCAGCCCGGCCCAAGAAGACCAGGCGGCCGTCCGGCAGCCAACGGACCAGATCACCCGTGCGGTACAAGCGATCACCGATACCGAAAGGATTCGCCACGAAACGCTCGGAGGTCAGGGCGGCACGGCCGAGATAGCCACGGGCCAGGCCGGAACCGGCGAGGTAGAGCTCACCGACCACGCCGGGCGGCACCGGGCGCAGGTAAGCGTCCAGAACGTAGGCACGGGTGCCGGGGTCGGGGATGCCAATCGGCACGATCGAGCTCGCCGGATCGCATAAGCCCAAGGTGGAGTTCGTGGTCGCCTCGGTTGGGCCGTAGGCGTTGAACATCCGCCGGCCCGGAGCCCAGCGGCGGACCAGCTCCGGCGACACGCGTTCGGTGCCGGCGAGAAGCACGCTGTCGCGCGGGAGGTCCAGATCCTCGGGCAGCTCAGCCAAGAGGGCCGGCGGGAGGATCATGAAGTTCACGTCGTTGGCGAAGGCGTAGTCGACCAGGGCGGCACCGGGAAAGCGCAGCTCGGACGGGACCACGACAAGACGGCCGCCGGACAACAAGCCCAGGCACAGGTCCCAGAACGCAACATCGAAACTCGGCGAGGCAAACTGCAACACCACACTGTGCGGGCCGACGCCGAAACGGTCGACCTGGGTGGCGACCAACTTGGCGACGCCGGAGTGTTGCAGCACAACACCCTTGGGGCGGCCGGAGGAGCCCGACGTGTAGATCACGTAGGCCGCGTTCTCCGGGCGGACCACGACATCAGGGTCCACTGTGGACATCGCG
Source organism: Kutzneria chonburiensis (assembly GCF_028622115.1). Lineage (NCBI taxonomy): Bacteria > Bacillati > Actinomycetota > Actinomycetes > Pseudonocardiales > Pseudonocardiaceae > Kutzneria > Kutzneria chonburiensis. Next base: position 986,055 of record NZ_CP097263.1, on the reverse strand, counting down.
GCGGCCACGGTGACCAGCACCTGCGGGACGTCGGCCGGTAGCTTGGCCGCGATCTCGGCGGTCGTGACGATGCAGACCGGGGCCGAGTCCTCGACCATGAACGCGATCCGGTCGGCCGGGTAGTCGGTGTCCAGCGGCAGGTAGGCCGCCCCCGACTTCAGCACGGCGAGCTCGGCGATGATCATCTCGGCCGAGCGGGGGACGGCCAGGCCGACCACCCGCTCGGGGCCGGCGCCGCGCCCGATGAGTAGGTGGGCCAGCTGGTTTGCCCGCGCGTTGAGTTCCGCGTAGGTCAGCTTGACGTCGTCGAAGACCAGCGCGATCTTGTCGGGTGTCTCCTGGACGCGCTGGTGGAACAAGCCGGGGAACGTCTCGGTGCCGGCCGGCTCCAGGCTGCCGGCCCACTCCGTGAGCACCCGGTCGCGCTCGTCGCCGGCCAGCAGGTCCAGCTCGCCGAGCGGGCGGTCCGGGGCGGCCAGAGCGGCCCGCAGCAACACCTCCAGCCGGCGCAGGACGGCGTCGGCCCCGGCGTGGTCGAAGACGTCGGTGTTGAACTCCAGCACGCCGTCGATGCCGGCCTCCCGCTCGGTGAGCGAGATCGCCAGGTCGAACTTGGACGTGCCGGTGGTCACGCCGATCTCGGTGACCGTCAGGCCGGGCAGCACCACATCGGCGCGGGCGTTGTTCTGGCCGGCGATCATCACCTGGAACAGCGGGTGGTACGACAGCGAACGGGTCGGGTTGAGCAGCTCGACCAACCGCTCGAACGGCACGTCCTGATGCGCGTACGCGTCGAGGTTGCGCTCACGAACCCGTCCGACGAGCTCGCGGAACGAGGGCTCGCCGGCGGTGTCGACGCGCAGCACCAACGTGTTGACGAAGAACCCGACCAGGTCGTCCAGTGCCTGGTCGGTCCGGCCGGCGATCGGCGAGCCGATCGGCACGTCCGTGCCCGCGCCGAGCCGCGTCAGCAACGCAGCCAACGCCGCGTGCACGACCATGAACACACTGGCACCACACTCATTGGCCACTGTGGACAGTCGGGCGTGCAGCTCGTTGTCCCACTTGAAGGTGTGCAGTTCCCCCTTGAATGTCGCGGTTGCCGGGTGCGGCCGGTCAAGCGGCAGCTCGATCCGCTCCGGCAGGCCGTCCAACGTCTCGCGCCAGTAGTCCAGCTGCGCCGACAGCACGCTGGCCCGGTCGTCCTCACTGCCCAGCAGTTCCTGCTGCCACAGCGTGTAATCCGCGTACTGAACCGGCAGATTGGTCCACTGTGGCGCTTCGTTGCGGAGACGGGCGGTGTAGGCCGTGGCAATGTCGCGCCACAGTGGGGCCATCGACCAGCCGTCGGAGGCGATGTGGTGGAACACCAAGGCCAGCACGTGTTCCCGGTCGCTCAGGCGCAGCAGTTCGGCCCGCATCGGCACGCGACGTTCCAGGTCGAACGGCGCTCGCACCAGTCCGGTCAGCACAGCGTCGAAGTCCTCGGTTGCAACGTCACGCAGACCTAATGTCACGCTGGCGTCGTCGAGAATGTCCTGGCACGGCACCCCATCGCGCTGCGGGAAGCGCGTACGCAGCGACTCGTGTCGACCGACCACATCGGACAGTGCGAGGGCCAGCGCGTCGACATCGACGTCGCCTTCGAGGCGCATGATCAGCGGCACGTTGTACGTGGCCGACGGGCCTTCGAACTGGTCGAGGAACCACAGCCGCCGCTGTGCTCCGGACAGCGGCACCAGCGCCGGCCGTTCCCGGCGGGTCGGCGATGGACGCGAGGCCGAGGCTACGGAGTCGAGCAGGCCGGCCAGCCCGGCCGCGGTCGGTGTCTCGAACACCGACCGCACCTCCAACTCCGCGCCGAACTCGGCCCTTACCCGCGCGATGAGCCGCGTGGCCAGCAGCGAATGCCCGCCCAGCGCAAAGAAGCTGTCGTCCGGGCCCACCTTGGGCAGGCCCAGGATCTCGGCGAACAACTCGCACAACTGCCGCTCGGCCGGCGTTGCCGGCTCACGCTCCGAGGTCGCCACGACCGGGTCCGGCGACGGCAGCGCGCGGCGGTCGAGCTTGCCATTCGCCGTCACCGGCAGCGCGTCCAGCACCACGATCGCCGAGGGCACCATGTGCTCCGGCAACCGCTCCTCCGCCAACGCCTTGAGCTCGGCCGTCAGTGCCGTCACGCGCCGGAACCGACCGGGATTTCCGGTGTAAGACAGCAATTGTTCGGCACCAGGCCGGAAAGCGCCGACCGGGAACCGGTCATCGGCTGTGAAGACGACGTCCACCGAGCCGTCGCCGGTCGCCGACCACGTGACGACGGTCCGGCAGCCCAGCCGAGCGCCGAGCCGGTACCAGTCCTCGGGGTCGATACCGTCGCCGGTGCGGGCGTTGGGCACGCCATCGATGCGGAGCTCTCCCCCATCGCGAAGCAGGCCTACGACCTGGTCAATCGTTGAAACGTCAGTGCCCCAGGACACTGCGGCGGCGGTGACGGGGTGCACACGCGTCGGATCGGTGTGCAGGACGACGTCGTAGCGGTACTGGGTGAGCTCGTTCACGGCCCGGCCGCGCTTGACGCGGATGTCGGCGCCGGCGATGCCGTCCAGGCGGGCGAAGAACTCGGGGGCGACGAGGAGTTCCTTCTCGCGCAGGAGACGCTGGTCGACGCGGTCGGACTCGCCACGGGCCTCGGCGACGGCGGCGTGGAAGGCGCGCACCTGCCGCAGGTCGCGGACGTCACCGATGACGACGGCACCGCCAGGGGCCAGCAGGGACAACGCCTTGCGCAGCACGTCGAGCAGGTAAGTGCCGCTGGGGAAGTACTGAACCACGGAGTTCAGCACGATGGTGTCGAAGTAGCCGGTGGGCAGGGCGGAGAGGTCGGCAGCGTCGGCCGTGCGGAGTTCGACCTTGCCGGCCAGCGCCGGGTCGGCGGCGACGCGACGGCTCAGCGAGTCAATGACCGAGGCCGAGAAGTCTGTGCCCCAATAACTTTCGCAGTGCGGGGCGAGCTCGGTGAGCAGCAAACCGGTGCCGACGCCGAGCTCAAGGACCCGTCGCGGTTCGAGCTCGGCGATCCGGGCCACGATGGCGTCACGCCACTCGCGCATGTCGGCCAACGGGATCGGTTTGCCGGTGTAGCTGGAATTCCAGCCGACGAACTCGTTGCCTTCGCCGGCGTACATGGCGTCGTACAGCTCGCGCCACTCGTCAACCTGCTCGGTCGGCTCGACGTCCTCGGCCGTCGGCACGACATAGCCGACGAGGCGCACATCGCCGGGACGGTCCTCGCGCGGCACGACCACCGCATGGGCAACGCCGGAGTGACCGGCCAGCGTAGCGGCGATCTCGCCGGGCTCGATGCGGAAGCCACGGACCTTGACCTGCTCGTCGCCCCGGCCGAGGAACTCCAGCACACCGTCGGTACGGAACCGAGCCACGTCACCGGTGCGATACATGCGAGATCCCGGTGTGCCATAGGGATCTGCCACGAACCGCTCGGACGTCAACGCCGCCCGGCCCAGGTATCCACGGGCCAGCTGCACGCCGGCCAGGTACAGCTCGCCGGGTGTGCCCGGCGGCACCGGCCGCAGCACCGCATCCAGAACGTAGGTACGGGTGTTCCACACCGGCTGTCCAATCGGGACGGTCGGCTCCGCGGCGGCGAGGTGCCAGGAGGTCACGTCGACCGAGGCTTCGGTTGGGCCGTATAGGTTGTGCAGCTCGGCGGTGAGCGTGCGATGGAACAGCGCCACAGCCTCCGGCGGCAAGGCCTCGCCGGAGCACAGCACCCGCCGCAGCGACACGCACTCAGCGACTGCCGGCTCCTGCAAGAACACCTGCAACATCGACGGTACGAAGTGGACAGTCGTCACCTGCTGCTCGCGGATCAACCGGGCGAGGTAAGCCGGATCCTTGTGCCCGTCCGGCCGGGCCACGACCTCGGTCGCGCCGACGATCAGCGGCCATAGGAATTCCCACACCGACACGTCAAAACTGGACGGCGTCTTCTGTAGCACCTTGTCGTCGGCCCGCAACCCGTACTCGCCCTGCATCCACAGCAGCCGGTTGACGATGCCGGCGTGCGGCACGACAACGCCCTTGGGCCGGCCCGTCGACCCGGACGTGTAGATCACGTACGCCGGATTCTCCGGCTCGACCGGAACTGAGACCGGCGTGGCCGGCAGCCCGGCGAGTTCGTCGATCACGGCCGGGTCGTCCAGCACCAGCGCGCCCGGCAGCTTGACAACAGATGTTGTCAGGACGGGCGTCGGCGCGGCGTCGGCCAGCATGAACTCGATACGCTCGGCCGGATATCCCGGGTCCACCGGCAGATACGCCGCCCCGGCCTTGAGCACGGCCAGGATCGACACCACGAGGTGCACCGACCGCGGCAACGCCAGCGCCACCACACCCTCCGGCCCGACACCCCGCGCGATCAGCGCATGGGCCAGCCGATCGGACGCGGCGTCGAGCTCGGCGTAGCTGAGCTCCTCCCCCTCGAACCACAGCGCCGGATGATCGGGTGTCCGCGCCACCTGCGCCGCGAACAACTCCGGCACGGTCGCGGCCGGCACCTCGACGGTGTCCCCCGACCACACCATCTCCAGCCGGTCCCGCTCGTTGCCGGTCAACACATCCAGCACGCTCAGCCGGCGATCCGGGTTCTCGACGGCCTGCCGCAGCAGCACCACGAGCCGGCTCAACAGCGCGTCCACCGTGGCCCGGTCGAATACCTCGGCGTTGAACTCGGTTTCGCCGTGGATGCCGTCGGCCAGCTCGGTCAGCGAGATCCACAGGTCGAACTTGGCTGTGCCGGTACCGACATGCTGCTCTTCGGCGCTCAACCCCGGCAGTGCCACGGCCGCGGCCGGCGAGTTCTGCCAGGCCAGCATGGTTTGGAACAACGGATGATAAGCCAGCGACCGCGCCGGATTCAGCGCTTCCACCAGCCGCTCGAACGGCACATCCTGATGCGCGTACGCATCCAAACTCCGCTCACGAACCCTCGCCACCAAATCACGGAACGACGGATCACCACCCGTACTTACCCGCAGCACCACCGTGTTCACGAAGAACCCGACCAGATCATCCAACGCCTGATCGGTCCGACCAGCGATCGGCGTACCGATCGGAATGTCCGTCCCACCACCCAACCGCGACAACAGAGCCGTCAACCCCGCATGCACCACCATGAAAACGCTTGCGCCACAGGCTCGGCCGAGATCGGCCAGGCCGGTCCGCAGGTCCTCGTCCCAGCGGAAGGTGAAGTGCCCGCCCCGATAGGACGACACCGCCGGGTGCGGGCGGTCCAGCGGCAGCGCGATACGCTCCGGCAGGCCGTCCAAGGCCTTGCGCCAATACGCCAGCTGGCCAACTTCCGTGCTGGCCAACAGTTCCCGCTGCCACAGCGTGTAATCCACGTACTGCACCGGCAGCTCAGTCCACTGTGGAACTTCGCCGCGCCGGCGGGCCGCGTAAGCCGCAGCAATGTCCCGCCACAGCGGGGCAATGGACCACCCGTCGGCGGCGATGTGGTGCACCACCAGCACGAACACGTGCCGGTGCTGGTCGACGGCCAGCAGTTCGGCCCGCACGATCGGCCCGGCCTCCAGGTCGAACACCGTGCGCACGACGTCGTCCACGGCGGAGTCCACTTCGGACTCCGTGACGTCCCGAACAGCCAGCGAGACCGGGGCCGAGTCCAGCACATGCTGGTACGGCAGGCCATCCGGACCGGTCGGGAACACCGTGCGCAGCGTCTCGTGCCGGTCGAGCACGTCAGCCAGCGCCGCCCGCAGCGCGTCGACATCCAGCGCCCCGGTCAGGTGCAGCACGAATGGCACGTTGTAGGTCGCCGACCCGCCTTCGAGGCGGTGCAGGAACCACAGTCGCTGTTGGGCGAAGGACAACAGGCTCCGCGCGGGCCGCTCGGTCCGCACCAGCGCCGGACGAACGGTGCCGGAAACCGCCCCGGCGACCTGATCGGACAGCGCGGCGGGGGTCGGCGCGTCGAACACGGCGCGTACCGACAGCTCGGCCCCGACCGTGGCGCGGATGCGCTGGATCAGCCGGGTCGCGGTCAGCGAATGCCCGCCCAGCTCGAAGAAGTCGTCATCCGGGCCGACTCGCGGCACGTCGAGCACGTCGGCGAACAGCTCGCACAGGAGCTGCTCGACGGGGTTGCGGGCCGCGCGGCCCTGGGCGGCTGCCGGCAGCTCCGGCCGGGGCAAGGCGTTGCGGTCGAGCTTGCCCGAAGCCAGCACAGGCAGGTGGTCGAGCACCACGAACGCCGACGGCACCATGTACTGCGGCAGCCGATCCCGCACGTGCGCCCGCAGCGCCGACACCAGCCCGACGGTCCCGCGCCGGGCCGCCGGGTTGTTGGCCAGCGTGGTGGCCTGAGTCGGCCGGTAGGCGGGGCCGTCCTCCCCCGTCGTGAAGACGGCCTCCAACCAACCGACCTCGGCCGACACCGTGACGGCCACCCAGACACCCACCCGCTCTCCGAGCCGGTGCAGGTCCTCCGGGTCGATCCCGGCCTTACCTTCGAGCGATGTAAGACCCAAACCCGGGTTTGGGTCGTACATCGCGCGGACCGCCGCCAGCTCGCCCGACAACCGCGCGTCCGGCACCCCGACCACGCGCAGCCGCGCCGGCCGCTCGGTGGCCAGAAGTCGTTCCAGAGCGCCGAGATCGCCGAACTCGATGACTTGCTCGGCCACAGTTCGGCGCGGGGCCTTGCGCATGATGACGTCGTAGCGGTGGCGGGTGAGCTCGTTGTGGGCCACGCCGCACTTGACCAGGACGTCGACGTCGGCGACGTCGGCGAAGCCGGTGAAGAAATCCGGGTCGAGGACGAGTTCGCCCTCGCGGGCGATGGCCTGCTCGACGGCGGCGACAGTGTGGCGGCCGTGGTTGAGCTCGGTGGCGGTGCGGAAAGCCTTGAGGGAGCGGAGGTTGCGGATGTCGCCCAGGAAGATCACGCCGCCGGGGGCCAGCTTGGCGGCGACGGTGGTGATCACGTCGGTGAGGTAGTCGGCGCTGGGGAAGTACTGGGCGACGGAATTGATGATCACGGTGTCGAAATCCGCCGGGAGTTCGCCGAGGTCGTGGGCGGGGCGCGCGGCGAGGTGGACCTTGTGGGCCCACTCGGGCGGGAGTTCGGCGTGGAGGTTGGCGATGGCCTGCTCGGAGAGGTCGACGCCCCAGTACTCGTCGGCGGCCGGCGCGATGCGGGAGACGATGAGGCCGCTGCCGACGCCGATCTCCAACACCTTGCGCGGGTGGAGCGACCGGATGCGCTCAATGGTCGCCGCGTGCCATTCACGCATCTCGTCCAGCGGAATGGGGGTGCCGTCGTAGCTGGAGTTCCAGCCGGCGAAGTTCTCCTCCATGCCGCCGGCGGCGGCGCCGGTGAAGACGTCCTCGTGCAGCTCGTGCCACTCGCTGACATGCTCCAACTCCGATTCGCGGCCGGTGGCGGCGACGGCGTAGGCGATGAGGCGGTTGTCCTGGGCGATGACAACCGACTGCGCGACGCGCGGGTGTTCCGTCAGGACCGATTCGATCTCGCCGAGCTCGATACGGTAGCCACGGATCTTGACCTGGTCGTCGGCCCGGCCCAAGAAGACCAGGCGCCCGTCAGGCAGCCAACGGACCAAATCACCCGTGCGGTACAAGCGATCACCGATACCGAAAGGATTCGCCACGAAACGCTCGGAGGTCAGCGCGGCACGGCCGAGGTAACCACGGGCCAGGCCGGAACCGGCGAGGTAGAGCTCACCGACCACGCCGGGCGGCACCGGACGCAGGGACGCGTCCAGGACATAGGCACGGGTGCCCGGGTCGGGGAACCCGATCGGCACGATCAGGCTGTCGGGATCGCACAGGCCCAGGGTGGAGTTGGTGGTGGCCTCGGTTGGACCGTAGGCGTTGAACATGCGACGACCGGGAGCCCAGCGGCGGACCAGCTCCGGCGACACGCGTTCGGTGCCGGCGAGAAGCACGCTGTCGCGCGGGAGGTCCAGATCCTCGGGCATTTCGGCCAACAGCGCCGGCGGGAGAATCATGAAGTTCACGTTGTTGGCGAAGGCGTAGTCGACCAGGGCGGCACCGGGGAAGCGGAGCTCGGGCGGGACGACGACGAGGCGGCCGCCGGAGAGCAAGCCCAGGCACAGGTCCCAGAACGCAACGTCGAAACTCGGCGAGGCGAACTGCAACACCACACTGTGCGGGCCGACGCCGAAGCGGTCGACCTGGGTAGCGACCAGCTTGGCGACGCCGCCGTGGGACACGACGACGCCCTTGGGACGACCGGTGGAGCCGGAGGTGTAGATCACGTAGGCGGCGTTGGCCGGCACGATGTCCGCGGCGGGATCGGTGGCGGGGACGGAGTTGAGGTCAAGGTCGTCCAGGAGGACGATGTCGCCGTCGAAGCGGTCAGCGAGGTCGCGGGTGGTGAGCACGCACACCGGCCGCGCGTCGGACACCATGAAGGCAATGCGCTCGGCCGGATAGTCCTGGTCCAGCGGCAGATACGCGGCGCCGGCCTTGAGCACGGCGAGCTCGGCGACGATCATCTCGGCCGAGCGGGGTACGGCCAGCGCGACAACGCGCTCCGGGCCGGCACCGTGGGAGATCAGGACGTGGGCAAGACGGTTGGCCCAGGCGTCCAGTTCGGCGTAGGTGACCTGAATGTCCTTGAACACCAAGGCGATCGCATCGGGTGTGGCCTGAACGCGGGCGGCGAACAACGTTGGCAAGGTCGACAGGTCGGAGCTGAGGTCGGTGTCGTTCCACTCCACCAGAATCTGGTGGAGTTCCTGCTCCGACAACAGATCCAACGCCCCGATCGGGCAGTCCGGACGGGCGTCGGCCAGAAGGCACGAAAGGTGCCCCACCATGCGCTCCACAGTGGACCGGTCAAGTACGTCCTCGCGATAGCGGGCGGACAACTCGGAGCCGTCGTACGACACGACGAGGTCAAGGGGCAGGTCGGTCGAGGCGTCGAAACCCACGTTGACCAGCACGGACCCGCCGCGCCCACGCTCAGGCTGGAGCTCGCCGACCAGCTCGTCGAACGGAACCTCGTGTGCCAAGGCCTCCGCATGGGCGGCCCTGACCCGGGCGACGACGTCGGCGAACACCGGCGAACCGCCGAGGTCGACCCGCACCGGCACCAGGGAACCCGTGCCGAACACAATGTCGGCCGTGCCGGCGTATCGGTGCAGCAGCACGACGAAACCGGCCATGACGGTCGCCCGGTCGAAGCCCGACAGCGGACGGGTCACGAGGCCACGGGGCGCTGCGGGCTCGGCCGGGTGCGGCCGGTCCACCGGCAGCAGCAGCTCCTTCGGCGCGGTGCCCAGGCGATCGAGCCAGAACCCGAGGTCCGCCACCTGCCGCACAGCGTCACCGTTGCTCACCGGTAGACCAGCCTCCGCTGCTCAGGGTGCCCCCAGCCGGGCACAAACTTAGGCGACCCTAACAAAAGGAAGGTTAGGATGCACTCCTGTAGTGTTAGCCTTGCCTAAATTCGTACTCAACGGAGGCGTGGTGCGGCCAGACACCCTCACGCGTCAGCCACGGCACGCGGCCCGGGCGCTCGGCCTGCTGGCCGCCGTCGGCGTGTTGGCCCTGCTGTGCCTGCTGAGCATCTGGCTGGGATCCAAGGAGATCTCGGTCGCCGACGTCTGGCGCGTGCTGCTGCACAACGACGGCTCGGCCGATGCCGTGATCATCCACAGTGTCCGGATGCCGCGGACCGCGCTGGCCGTGCTGGTCGGCGCCGGGCTCGGCCTGGCCGGCACCGTGATGCAGGCGCTGACCCGCAACCCGCTGGCCGACCCGGGGCTGCTGGGCGTGAGCGCCGGTGCGGCGTTCGCCATCGTGTTCTCGATCACCGTGCTCGGCGTGAGCTCGCTGTACGGCTACATCTGGTTCGCTTTCGCCGGCGCGCTCGCCGCCACCGCGGTCGTGTACTTCCTCGGCACGCGCGGCAATGCCGGGTCCAGCCCGGTGAAACTGACGCTGGCCGGGGCCGCGGTCACCGCGCTGCTGGGCTCGTTCACCAGCGCGATGGTGTTGCAGGACCCGGTCGCGCTCAACCGTTTCCGGTTCTGGTCGGCCGGTTCGCTCGGCGGCGCGGACAGCGGCCAACTGCTCCAGATCCTGCCGTTCATGCTGGTCGGCGCGGTGCTGGCGGTCACGAGCGGCCCCGCGCTGAACAGCCTGGCCCTCGGCGACGACGTGGCCGTGGCGCTCGGCCGGAAGCTCGGGCCGCTACGGCTGCGCGGCGCGCTGGCCATCACGCTGCTCACCGGCGCGGCCGTCGCCGTCGCCGGGCCGATCGTGTTCCTGGGCCTGATCATCCCGCACGCCGTGCGCTTCGTCATCGGCCCCGACCAGCGCTGGCTGCTGCCGTACTCCGCTGTGCTGGCCCCGGGTCTGCTGCTGGCGGCCGACATCCTCGGCCGGATCATGGCCCGGCCCGCCGAGATCCGGGCCGGCGTGATCGTCGCGTTCCTCGGCGCACCGGCGTTCATCTACCTGGTCCGCAGGCGCAAGCAGCTGGAGTCGTGACATGAGCCTGCCCGTGACCATCCGGCTCAGCACGATGTCGGTACGAGTGACACCGCGGGTCGTCACCGTGGGCGCAATACTGCTGGCGGCGGCGTTTCTGCTGCTGTGCCTGGGGATGACCATCGGCGACGTGCCGATGGGGCTGTCCGACGTGCTCACCGGCCTGTTCACCAGCGGCGACGCCGGAAACGCCTATATCGTGCGGGAACTGCGGCTGCCGCGGGCGCTGACCGGGCTGCTGGCCGGGCTGGCGTTCGGCGCGTCCGGGGCGGTGTTCCAGACCATCACCCGCAACCCGCTGGCCAGTCCGGACATGATCGGCATCAACGCGGGCGCGGCGACCGCCGTGGTCGCCGGCATCGCGTTCGGTTTCGGCGACGGACTCGGCACGACCACGTTGGGCCTGCTCGGCGGCCTGGTGTCCGGGCTCGTCGTGTACCTGCTGGCGTGGCGGCGCGGCACCACCGGCTACCGGATCCTGTTGGTAGGCATCGGGATCTCGGCGATGTGCACGAGTCTGACCGACTATCTGCTCAGCAAGGCGCAGATCACCGAGGCGCAGTCGTCCATGGGCTGGCTCGTCGGCAACCTGGCCAATCGCGGCTGGGAGAACGTGATTCCGCTGTTCGTGGCGTCCGTTGTGCTCTTTCCGTTGGTGCTGGGGCTTTCCCGCTGGATGGGCACGCTCGCGCTCGGCGACGAGGTGGCCGCCGGGCTCGGCACGCCGGTGCAACCCGTCCGTCTCGGGCTGCTCCTCGCCGGCGCAGGCCTCGTTGCCTTCGCCACGGCATCGGCCGGCCCCATCGCCTTCGTTGCCTTGACGGCACCGCAGATCGCGCAACGGCTGGCTCGCGTGTCCTCGCCGCCGGTCGTGACGTCCGCGTTGGGCGGCGGGGTTCTGGTGCTGGGCAGCGACATCCTGGCCCGCGTGCTCACCCCGACGGGGCTGCCGGTCGGCATCGTGACCGGCGCGCTCGGCGCACCCGTCCTGCTCTGGCTGCTGGTCAGGGCCAATCGTTCCGGCTCTGGAGGCTGACCGATGACTTCCGACACGCCCTCGCTGCGGGTGCAGGGCCTGCGCGTCGCCTACGACGACCGGATCGTCATCGACGGCCTCGACCTGGACATCCCGCCCGGGCAGATCACCGCCGTCGTCGGCCCGAACGCGTGCGGCAAGTCGACGCTGCTGCGGACCATGGCCCGGCTGTTGGCCCCGAAGGCCGGCACGGTGTACCTGGACGGCCGGTCGATCCACGAACTGCCGACCAGGCAGGTGGCGCAGCGGCTGGGAATTCTGCCGCAGTCCCCGGTCAGCCCCGAGGGCATGACGGTGTCGGATTTGGTCGGCCGGGGCCGGGCGCCGCACCAGGCGTGGTGGCGGCAATGGTCCACTTCGGACGAAACCGCCGTGCGGGATGCGTTGGCCGCCACGGCGATGACCGAGCTGGCCGACCGGCGGGTGGACGAGCTGTCCGGCGGGCAGCGGCAGCGGGCGTGGATCGCCATGGCCGTCGCCCAGGGCACCCCGGTGCTGCTGCTGGACGAGCCGACGACGTACCTGGATCTGGCCCACCAGATCGACGTGCTGGATCTGGTCGTCGACCTGAACCGCACCGAGGGCCGGACCGTCGTGATGGTGCTGCACGACCTCCCGCAGGCCTGCCGGTACGCCGACCAGCTGATCGCCATGAAGGCCGGCCGCATCGTGGCGTCCGGCCGTCCGTCCGAGGTGATCACCGAGGAGCTGGTGGACACCGTGTTCGGCGTGCGCTGCCAGGTCACGCCGGACCCGGTCAGCGGCACGCCGATGGTGATCCCGATCAGCCGGCACCACCAGGGCGTCAGCTGACGCTGACCGCGTACTCCCCGGCCGGCGTCAACGCCGCACGGCGGTCCACAATGGACGCAAGGATCTCGCCGACCCGCACCGCGGTGTTGGACAGCAGCGACGACGTGATGCCGTGCGAGTGCTCGGTGCCGCCCTGGAGGTAGATGCCGCCACGCACAACGGATTCCGTGGTGACGCGGTAGTCGCGCTCGACCAGCAGCCGGCCCTCCACATCGCGGGCGCACAGCGTGCCCAGCAGCGGCGTCGGGTCGGCCGGCCGGTAGCCGGTGGCGTAGATGACCGCGTCGGCGTCGAGGATCGTGCGCTCGCCCGTGGTCAGGGATTCCACCACGACCGTGCCGGTGTCGAGGACCTCGACCGGCCGGGACACGTTGAACAGGCGCAGGCGCTGCGTGCCGAGGACCTTCTCGCGGTAAACCCGCCGGTACAGTTCGTCGATCAGGTCGACGTCCACCGCCGAGTAGTTGGTGGAGCCGTGGTAGCGCATCAGCCGGTCCTTGACCGGCTCGCCGGCGCGGTAGAACTGGTCGACCGCCTCGGGGTCGAAGATCCGGTTGGCGAAGGAGCTGTCGTCGGCCGGGCTGTAGCCGTACCGGGCGAACACGGCACAGATCTCGGCCCGAGGGAACTCGTCGTGCAGCAGGGCAGCGACCTCGGCCGCGCTCTGCCCCGCGCCGACGACCACGAACCGTCGAGGATCGGCGTCCTTGATCGCCGGGATCCGGTGCAGCAGCTCGCTGTTGTGCCAGATCCGGGGCCCGGTCTCGACGCCGGCCGGCAGCTGCGGCCGAAGACCCGTGCCCATCACCAGGTTCCGGGCCCGCAGCGTGGAGCCGTCCGAGGTCAGCACGTCGAAGAAAGCGATTTCCCCGTTGTCCGCCACCGGCTCGACGGCCACCACCTCGACGCCGTACGAAACCACGTCGTCGACCTTGGCCGCCGCCCACTCGAAGTAGTCGTGGAACTCCACGCGCAGCGGGAACAGGTTCTTGTGGTTGATGAAGTCGACCAGCCGGCCGGCCGAGTGCAGGTAGTTGACGAAGGTGAAGTCGCTGGTCGGGTTGCGCATCGTGACCAGGTCCTTGAGGAAGGACACCTGCATGGTGGCGGTGTCGATCAGCATGCCCCGGTGCCAGCCGAAACGCGGCTGGCGTTCGAGGAAGTGCGCGGTGACCGGCTCGGCCGCGCCCGCGTTGTGCTCCGCGAGCGCGATCGCCAGCGCCAGGTTCGACGGTCCGAAGCCCACTCCTACGACGTCGTAGATCGGGATCTGCTCGCCGGCCTCAGCACTCATGTCGCTCCCTCAGTCCGCCCTCAGTTCAGGGAACCCTAACCTAACTTAGGCGAGCCTATCCTAGTACGTTGGAGGTGATGTTGGTCCCTCCCTCGTCAACAGTCAATGCGGCGGCGCAAGAGTTAACGACGGCGTCGGCCGGTGCCACGGCGGACAATCGACACCGGACGACCGCCGCTCTTGGGAGTACCGTGCCGACGATTCCCGCCCCGAGATCCACCCGCGACCCCCTGCTCACCACCGACACCTTCATCGTTTCGCTGCACACCGTCGTCCACGCCCCGCGGCAGACCGCCCGCACCCGCGCCGTGCTCCGCGCCTGCCGGGACGACGTGGACCGGTTCTGGCCCGGCGTCGAGACGGGCGCCCGGTTTCTCGACACCCGCAACTGCCGCGTTGGCGGCGACGGGGTGCTGTTGCTGGACCATCCCTTGGCCAACGGCGAGACCTGCATCGTCGAGTACGAGGTCAGCCGGGGCCTGGCCGACCGCTGGGAACAGGTGCTGGTCTCGCCCGCCTGGGATCTGGTGCTCCAGGTGCGTTTCCACCCGGCGGCCGTGCCGGCGCGGTGTTGGGGATACCGAGGGGCCGTCGTGTCGGCGTTGCCGCTGACCGGCGGGGAATCGGTGCACACGGTCACTTTGGACGCGCAGCCCGGCGTGCACGGCATCCGCTGGGAATGGTAACTCCGTAGCGTGTGATCGCCGGAGTCACGAAGACTGTGTTGAATGGCGCCGCCTCCGGCGTCGCGGCTCGGCCCCCTGCGTCGCCCAGTGCGAAGCAGGGGCGGGGCCTAGCGATCTTCGGCTCGACGGCCATGATCCTCGGCCTCACCGACATCTCCCTGCTGCATCTGCTGCTCTACGCGCACACCGGCGCGCCAAGCGGAACTCGCCGAGTTGTATTCGAGGCTGCTGACCGATCCAGAACCGATCGGCGCGCTGCCGTCGACGCCGTCGTGGGAATGCTGGCGTCCGGGACGGGCCGAGGGCCGGCTGATCGGCGGGGTGATCAACCATGGGCATCCCGCACGAGATCGCCGGGCTCGACGACGTTCCGTTGGCGGAGATCGTGCTGGACGTCGTGGGCGACCGGGACATTCCGGTGTTGGGCAACGTCGAATTCGGACATGCCGGCGCGAATCTGCCGATGCCGGTGGGTGTCCGCGTCGCGCTGGACGCCGAACAGCGGAGGCTGGAGCTGCTCGAATCTACCGTAGCGCCTCGCGGATGAGGTCCAGCTGCTCGGCGATCCACGGCAGGGCAACGGGATCGTCGCTGTCGAGGGCCTGCTCGCGCTGCACGTCCGTGCTGCCGTAGAGCTGACTGGTGGCGACGCGGATGCGGCAGGCCTCGGGGTCGTCGCCGAACGACGAGCCTGGAAGCACGACGACACCGTTGCGGGACAAGAGATGGTCGGCAACCGCCTGATCGTCGGAAAAGCCGGCGACCCGCGGGTAGAGGTAGAAAGCGCCGTCCGGCGGCGGGCAGCCGAACGCCGAGGCGACGGCGGAGGCGACGCGATGGTGCAGAAGACGGCTCCGCGCAACGTGTTCGACCAGGGCCGGCGGCTCGGACAGGGCCAGTGACGCCGCCACCTGAACGGGATGAGCCGGGGCCGACCACACCTCGCTGGCCAGGTCGATGACCTGGGAGCGAAGGGAGGCGTCGGGGAAGCGGGCGATGCCGAGCCGCCAGCCGCCGAGGGCCAGGGACTTGCTGAGCCCGGACGTCACGACCACGCGGTCGGGGGAAACGCTTGCGGGGCTGAGGAAATCGCCAACGGTCAGGTCACGGTAGATCTCGTCGGAGATGATCAGCAGGTCGTGCCGTTCGGCCACGGCACACAGATCCCGGATCACCGAGGGCGGGGCCAGGAGCCCGGTGGGGTTGTCGGGCAGGGTGACGATCACGGTGGAGAGACGGAGCCCGGACGCGACGGCGTCGAGCTCGGCCGGATCGGGCACGCCGCCGATGCTGCGGATCCGCACGATGTCGCGGCCGTGCATCGCGGCCTGGGCGGCGTAGCTGACCCAACTGGGCTTGGGCAGCACGACGCCGCCACGACACGTGCCGAGAATGGCCCACAGCAACGGTTTGCTGCCAGGACCGGCGACAACCTGAGACGGCTCCGTGGGCAGTCCACGCCGTGACCAGTAGCCGGCGGCGGCGTCCAACAGCGCCGGGATACCGGCGACGGGACCGTACGAGCCGTGGCCGGCGGCGTCAGCCAAAGCGGCGGCGAGCAGGGGATGCACGGGAAGGCCGGCCTCGCCGAAACCGAGCGGCACCACGGGCAGGCCGGCGGCGCGGCGGCGGGCGATGGTGTCGTTGGCGGCGAGGGTGGCGGAGACGGGCATGACCCCACCCTCTCCGACGCCGAGCATCGGGTAAAGCGCGAAAAGCCAGGGGCCAGCGTAAGGTAATCCGATGCTCGAACTGCGCCGGCTGGCCCTCCTGCACCACTTCGCGGCCATGGGCAGCATCGCCGCGGTCGCCGCGGCCACGGGCTACTCCCCGTCGGCGGTGTCGCAGCAGCTGGCCGTGCTGGAGAAGGAAGCCGGCGTTGCGCTGCTGGAGCGCACGCCCCGCAGCGCCGTCCTCACCGAAGCCGGCCAGCGGCTGGCCAAGCACGCCGCCACCGTGCTGGACGCCGTCGAGGCGGCCGAGGCCGACCTGGCCACCGCCGACACCACGGGCCGGATCACGATCAGCACGATCCCCTCGGTGGCCGTGGTCGTCGCGCCCCGGCTCGTCACGCTGCAAGGCCCGCAGATCGTGCTCCGCCAATACATCGACGACGAGGCGCTGAACCGCCTGCGCAGCCGCGAGATCGACATCGCGGTGGTCGACGCGTGGCGGCCCGTCGACCCCGAACCCGACCTCATCCGCACCGAGTTGATGGTCGACCCGCTGGTCATCGCCGGCCCGGCGGACCACCCGACCTGGCTGGTCGCCCCGCCGGACCAGCCGTCACGCGGCATCGTCGAGACGATCATGGCCGAACGCGGCGTACGGCCCGACACCCGCTGGGAGTTCATGGGCCTGTCCACCATCGCCAGCCTCGTCGCGGCCGGCGTCGGCGCGGCGGTGCTCCCCCAGCTCGCGCTGCGCCACGTCGACGTCCCGACCACGCCCACCGGCCGCTCCCGCCGCATCGACGCGGTGATCCGGGCCGGATCCCGCAACCGTCCAGCCGTGATGGCGGTGCTGGACACTGTGCTTAATGGCGCTGCCTTCGGCAGCGCAGCTCGGCCCCTCTAAGCCACTGCCTCGCCCTTGCTGGATTTTTCGAGGCCCGCATCGCTTTGCGCGGTGGGGCGCGTCAGGTGGCGGACCTCGAAAAATCCAGCAACCGTGCGAAGCAGTGGCGGGGCCGAGCCGCGACGCCGAAGGCGGCGCCAACGGCTCAGTAGCCGGGAAAGACGCGGCGCAGGTCGTCCAGGGTGAGCGAGCCGGTGACCTTGACGGATTCCGGGGTGTGCTCGGCGCCGTGCCGGCCGGAGAACAGCCGGACCAGGTACTCGGTCGGTGCGATGATCTTCGCTTCGGCGGCGGGGGGCACGTCGGTCAGCTCGACCACGTCGTCGATGACCAGGCCGAGGTCGCGGTCCGGCACGGTCGCCCGCACGGCCACGGTGACGGCCCCGTCGATCTGGTCGGCCTTGCCGGCGAAGCGCAGCAGCGGGCCGATGGTGTCGACGAGCAGCACGGCGGCGTCGCGGGGGACGGCGGCGGTCGGGTCGAAGGTGACGGCGACGTCCCAGCCGTGCAGGGCGAACTCGGTGAGCCGCATGCCGGCGTGCCCGGCGACGTCCAGCGGCTGCGGCATGAAGCCCACGTCGATCCGCAGCTGCTCGAGGGCCTGGCCGTCCAACGCCTCGTAGGCGGCGACCAGTTCCTCGTTCACCGCCGGGAAGGCGGCGACCTGCTCGGCCGGTGTCATGCCGTCCCAGCGGGCCCACACCTCCTTGTTGAACTCCATGCCCGGGTTGTCGTCGCCGGCGATGGCGGCGTCCAGCGAAGCCTTGCTGATCACGGCGCCGCTGCCGAGGTGGCTGACGACCTGCGCGACGGTCCAGTCCTGGGCGCCCCCGGAGGTGCGCACGATGTCGTCCGGCCCCAGCGCGGCCAACCGGCCGACGAACTCGTCGTGGCCGCGGCGCAGCGCGGCGATGGTCTGGGCGGCTCGGCTGCTCATGGCACCAACATTAGTCCCGGCCGAACCGGGAGAGATGCCCGGGCGCGACGGTTCAGAACAGGCGGGTCCCCATCTTGGCGATGAAGGCCAGCGCGGTCTCCTCGTCCTGGTCAGGCACGCCGATCACGATCTCGTCGACGCCCAGCCCGGCCAGGTGCGAAATCCGGTCGGGCGTGGCGCGATCCAGGGCCACGATGTACGGCTTGCCGGCACGGCCGGCCTTGGCCCAGCGCTCCAGCAACAACCGGACGCTGCCGTCGACATCCCCCTCGCCCGGCGTGGTGATCCAGCCGTCGGCATGGGCGGAGATCCAGTCGAAGGTGCGCTCGGTGCCGCCGGCACCGATCAACAGCGGCAGATGGGACTGCACGGGCTTGGGATACGCCCAGCTGTCGCCGAAGGACACGAACCGACCCTGGTACGACGCGACATCAGACGTCCACAAGGCGCGCATGGCCTCGATGTACTCCCGCAGCGCCGTGTAGCGGAACTTGCCCGGCACACCGTGATCGGCCAGTTCGTCGGTGTTCCAACCGAAACCGGCCCCGAGGGTGACCCGACCATCAGACAGGTAGTCCAGGGTGGCGATGGTCTTGGCCAAGGTGATCGGATCGGACTCCACGGGCAGGGCGACGGCGGTGGCGAGGCGAATCCGGGACGTCACGGCGGCGGCAGCGCCGAGCGACACCCACGGATCCAAGGTGCGCAGATAGCGGTCGTCGGGCAGCTCGGCGCCGCCGGTACGGGGATGGGCGGCGTCGCGGCGAACCGGGATGTGGGTGTGCTCGGGCACATAGAACGAGAAGAAGCCGGCGTCCTCGGCGGCCCGGGCGCACGTCGCCGGGCGGATGCCCCGGTCGCTGCTGAACAGCACGACTCCGAACCTCATGCCCACCTCGCAAACTAGAACGTGTTCTAGAAACGATAGCCCGACGACCGGCCCGCTGACCACAGCGGCCGGACGGCGGAGTGCCGACGCCCAGGTCCACCGCTACCTTCCACGGCATGCACGCAGCCATCGCGGCGGCCCTCCTGCTGGCCACCGTCACGCCACCGACCCAGCCGGCGACGATCGACCTGCTCACGGCGAGCGGCACGGGCTGCCAGCCATCGACGACGGCTGTCGCGATCTCCCCGGACAACCAGGCGTTCACGGTGACCTACAGCGCCTTCACGGTGCAGGGGCACGGCCAGGCGGCACACCAGGACTGCACGCTGACGGTCCGCGTGAACCCGCCGGCGGGCTACACCTACGGCATCGACGAGACGGACTACCGCGGCTTCGCCCACCTGGACGACAAGGCCCGCGGCGTGGAGACGGCGACCTACCGCTTCGCCGGCCTGCCGACCAGGCACAGCACCCAGACCTTCGCCGGCCCCAAGGACGACGACTGGCAGGTCACCGATCGTCCGGACGCGAACGAAGTCGTGCACGGGCCGTGCACCGACCGCAAGCCGCTGACGATCACGGCCGACCTCAAGCTGGACGGCCAGTCCACGAACAGCTTCATGACGATGGACTCGACCGACGGCGCGGTGAGCTCCCGCTTCCACCTGTCCTGGCTCAAATGCTGACGGCGATGGCCGTCACCACGAACCCGTCCCGCACCAGATAGCGCCCCTCGAATCCGGTCAGCGCCTCCCCGCGCACCAGCGGCGGCTCGACCAGCAGCGAGACCGAGAACGTGTTCTCAAAAGGATCGATGGTCACCCGGGCGTCGTTGAAGCCGAGCCACTTCTCGGTCAGCGGGAACCACGACTTGTACACGCTCTCCTTGGCACTGAACAGGATTCGTCCCCAGAACGTCCCGGAAGGCAGCCGGGACAGCATCTCCCGCTCCTCGGGCAACGTCACGACGCCCAGCACGCCGTCCGGCAGCTCGGCATGGGTCTCGGCGTCGATGCCGACGGTCAGCACCTCTTCGGCCCGCGCCACCGCTGCCGCGTAGTACCCACGAGTGTGCGTGATGCTGCCGACGATCCCGGCCGGCCACAGCGGTTGCCGCTTGGCGCCGCGCAGGATCGGCGTCTCGGGCAGGCCGAGCTTGCCCAGCGCCCGCCGCGCGCAGGCGCGGGCGATGGTGAACTCCCGCACCCGCTTCTCGACGGCCTTGGCCACCTCGGGCTCCTCCTCGGGCAGCAGCCGGGCGTCCGGGTCGTCGCCGAGCACGTCGGCCGACACGACCTCGGCGGGCAGCAGGTCCTCGATCACGGTGGCGACGTTACCGGTCGCGCCGGAAGATCAGCGCCAGCACGCGGAGCACGAGCACGGCGCTGATGATCAGCAGGCTGTAGCCGACCGTCTGCAACAGCGTGACCTGCGGCTGGCTGCTGTCGCCGACGAGCAGGATGACGGCCATCACGCCGGCCGTCGCACCGAGCACGGTCAGCAGCACCTGGTGCAGCAGCGCCATGACGTACTGGCGGTCGCGCTGGTCGGCCAGCAGCCGGATGTTCACCGAGAGCCGCCCGTTCTCCAGCGCGCCGGCGATCCGGTCGACCCGTCGCGGCAGCCGCCGCAGCATCGGCACGAGTGTCATGAGCTCGTCCATCGCGGTGCGGCGCAAGGTGTCCGGGTCCTGGTGGTGCACGTAGCCGGCGGCGACGGCGCGGGCCTCGGCGACCATGTCGAAGCCGGGCGAGAGCTGGGTGAGGCCGCCCTCCAGCGTGGCCAGCGCCCGGAACACCGCCGCCACCTCGGGCGGCACGGACAGCCCGAAGTCGGCGACGATACGGAACAGGTCGGCGAACATGCGCACGCCGGCCGACGCGCCGGGGGCCATGTGCCGGGCCAGGAACTGGCCGATCGCCCGCTCCAGCCGCACCTGGTCGATCTCGTCGGGCCGGCGCACCACTTCGAGCAGCGCGTCGGCCACGCCGAGCACGTCGGCCCTGTCCATGGCCAGCAGCAGCCGCTGCAACGCCTCCCGCAGCGCGTTGTCCAGCCGGCCGACCGAGCCGAAGTCGATCATGCCGAGTCCACCGCCGCTGAGCAGCAGCACGTTGCCGGGATGGGGATCGGCGTGGAAGACGCCGTCCGTCATCACCTGGCGCAGCATGGTGTCCAGCAGCGTGCGGGCCAGGGCCTCGCGATCCGGGGTGTCCGGCCCGGCCGCGCTCAGCGCGACGCCGTCCAGCCGCTCCATCACGAGCACCCGCTTGCCGCTCAACGCCTCGTACGGGCGCGGATACCGAACCCCGGTACGGCTCCCGGCCGCCACGGCGACCATGTTCGCCGTCTCGACCCGAAAATCCAGCTCTTCCCGCATGGCGTCGGCGAACCCGGCGGCCAGCTCGCGCACGCCGATCGTCCGGCCCCACCGGGTACGAGAGTGCAAGGTCGTGGCCAGACGCGCCACTATGTCCAGGTCTCGTTGCACCACCGGGCCGATGCCCGGCCGCTGCACCTTCACCACCACCCGTTCCCCCGACCGCAGCGTCGCGGCGTACACCTGGGCGATCGACGCGGCGGCCAGCGGCTCGCGGTCGATAGCGCTGAACACCTCGTCGACCGGGCCCAGGTCGGCCGCCAGCACGGCCGCGACCTGTTCCCACGGCGCCGGCGACACCTGATCACGCAGCCGGCTCAACGAGTCCACGAACTCGGGCGGCAGCAGGTCGCGGCGGGTGGACAGGATCTGCCCCAGCTTCACGAACGTCACGCCGGCCTCGTCCAGCGCGGTGGCCAGCGAGTCGGCCATCCGGGACCGGCCGCCGGCCTGCTCGAAGTCGGCCCGGCGACGGCCCGACAGGTACGGGCCGAGGCCGTGCCGGACGGCGATGCGCAGAATCCGGGAGTAGCGACGGGCCCGGGCCAGCCGGCCGCGCAGGCCACGGACCAGGTCCGTCGGCCGCGGCAGCGACCCGGTCGGCACCAGCACCTCGGCCAGCACCAGGCAGATCATCGCGCCCAACACCGCGGCGGCGAGGCCGAGCAGGGTCAGGTACAGCTGGGAAACGCCACCGGCGCCGAGGATCGTGCTCCGCATCCCGTTGAGCACCGGCTCGAACAGCGCGATCGCGACCAGCCCGGCCAGCAGCCGGCGGACCAGGCCGAAGTTCATCCCCATCAGCCGCGACATCAGGCCCGCGAACAGCAGCCCGGTCACTACCGTGAACCCGGCCAACAGGACGAAGTCCAGCACGTTCCCCATGAGGGTGCAGGCTACGGCGAACGGCGCTAGCGCGATGGCCGAACGGTCGCGCATGATCTGCAACGGCTGCCACCACCTCACTGGAGCAGCCCTATGTCACGACGCCTCACCCTGCTGGTGTCCGCCGCCGCGCTCGCCTTGATCGGCACGCCGGCCATCGCGGCCACTCCCGGCGCCGTCAGCGCCGACTTCGCCCAGACCTCGGTCTGGGGCGGTGGATATCAGGGGCAGTACACCGTCACCAACCAGAGCAACCACGCCATCAGCAGCTGGAAGGTCGAGTTCGACCTGCCGGCCGGCACCACCGTGTCGTCGTCCTGGGACGCCACGGAAACGGTCAGCGGCAACCACTACACGTTCACCAACAAGAGCTACAACGGCGCCGTCGCGGCCGGGGCCACGGCCGCCTTCGGCTTCGTGGCCGGCGGATCGGCGCTGCCGGCCAACTGCCTGCTGAACGGGGCGACCTGCGCCGGCGTCGTGGACACCACGCCGCCGTCCGCGCCGAGCAACCTCAAGGCCGGCACGGTGACGACCACCGGCGTCGCGCTGAGCTGGACCGGGTCGACCGACAACATCGGCGTCACCGGCTACGACGTCTACCGGGGCACGACCAAGGCGCTGACCATCACCGGCACCTCGGCGACGGTCACCGGGCTGGCACCGTCCACTCCGTACACGTTCACGGTCAAGGCGCACGACCTGGCCGGCAACCAGTCGGCGGCAAGTAACGCCATCACCGTTACCACGGCGGCCGGCTCCGGCAGCGGCAGCACCTGGCCGCTGAAGGTCGCGCCGTACGTGGACATGGGCTCGTGGCCGACGCCGGTGCTGACCGACACGGCCAACGCCTCCGGGCTCCAGAACTTCACGCTGGCCTTCGTCACCGGCAACGGCTGCAAGGCATCGTGGTTCAACGCCTACGACCCGACGACCGGCTGGGACCGGACCGACATCGACGCACTGCGGGCCCAGGGCGGCGACGTGACGATCTCCTTCGGCGGCGAGGCCGGCACCGAGCTGTCCGGCTCGTGCACCGACCAGACCCAGATCCAGCAGCAGTACCAGGCCATCATCACGGCCTACGCGACCAGCCGGCTCGATTTCGACATCGAGGGCGCGGCGGTCGTCGACCACACCTCGGTCGACCGGCGCAATGCCGTGCTGGCCAAGTTGCAGGCGGCCAATCCGGGTCTGCAGATCTCGTACACGCTGCCGGTGATGCCGGACGGATTGACTTCTGACGGCACGTACATCGTGCAGTCGGCGGCCAGTCACGGCGTGAACGTGAGCCTGGTCAACGTGATGGCCATGGATTACGGCCAGCACGACGGAATCGACATGGGCGTGAAGGCGCAGCAGGCGGCGCAGGCCACCCACGACCAGCTCAAGGTCATCTACCCGAGCAAGACCGACGCCCAGCTCTGGGGCATGGTCGGTGTGACGCCGATGCTCGGCGTGAACGACGACTCCAGCACGTTCTCGCTGGCCAACGCCTCGTCGCTGGCCACCTACGCGAACGGCAAGCACCTGGGCGAGCTGGCGTTCTGGGAGGTCACCCGCGACCGGAACGCGTGCAACGGCAGCCTGACCAACTGCACCAACGTCACGCAGCAGCCGTACGACTTCAGCAAGCGTTTCGAGGCGTTCACCGGTTGAGGTGTTCGGGTCGGGGTCCTGTGCGACCCCGACCCGGATCAGCTCTGACGCGTGTCGCCGTCGATCAGCAGTTGTCCGTTGTGCCGGATCACCTTGATGATCTTGTGCTCGGTGACCGGCGGCTGCCCGTTCTTCGTGTACCTGACGTCGACCGGCACATTGTCCGAGCCGTCGGGATTCGCGGTCACGCCCTGGGCGTTGTTGCCCACGACATTGCTGTACTGCGCCCAGTAGGCGGAGAAGGCGTCCTGGCTGCCGAACTGGGCCTGCGCGTTCGGCGACAGCAGGGCCCAGTTCCCGGCCGGCCCGTTGCCCTGATCGTAGTAGTTGATCACCAGTTGGCCGGCCTGGCCGAAGTCGATCGGGCCGCCGGTCGGGTCGTTGGTGACGCTGGTCTGGTTGGTCGTCGTGGTGGTCGTCGTCGTGCTGGACGACGTGGTGGTGCTGCCGGACGTCGTGGTCGACGGGGCCGTCGACGCCGAGGTGGTGGACGTGGCGGGCGGCGGCTGCTGCCCGGCCGTGGTCGTCCGGGTCGACGTGGTCGGCGGGGTGCCGCCGTTGTTGCCGCCGCCGTTCAGGGTGGCGATCACGATCAGGCCGGTGGCGATCACGACGACCGCCACGACCAGGCCGATGATGATGGCCCGCCGCGACGCCGGCTTGTCCAGGTCCGGCGCCTGCCGAACGTCCCGCTTGGTGGTCGATTCCGGCGGCATGACCGCCGTAGCCAGGAATAACGCCGGCGGCTCCGGGGCGCCGCCTTCGGCCTCCAGCACCGCGGTCCGGGCGGTCGGCGTCCACGTCATCGGGCGGCCCGCGCCGATCTCGGTCAGCGCGTCGGCAGCCTCGCGCATGGTCGGCCGCGCCTCCGGCTCGGCATCCAGCATGCCCATCAGCAGGTCGGTGGCGACGCCGGCCTGCTTGGGCGGCGGGACCTTGCCGGTGGCGACGGCGTGCAGCAGCGCCAGCGGGTTCTGGCTGGTGCCGAACGGTGGCCGGCCCTCGACGGCGTTGAACAGAGTCGCGCCGAGCGAGAACACGTCGGCCGCCGGGCTCGGGTCGTGCCCGCGGGCCACCTCGGGGGCCAGGTAGGCCGGGGTGCCGGCGGAGATGCCGGTCTGTGTGACGGTGACGTCGCCGACCGCGCGGGAGATGCCGAAGTCGGTGATCTTGGCGGTGCCGTTCTCGGTGAGCAGGATGTTGGCCGGCTTCACATCGCGGTGCACGATGCCGGCGGCGTGGGCCGCGGTCAGCGCCGACGCGACCTGCGCGCAGATCTTGGCCGCTTCCTCGGGCGAGAGCGTGCCCCGCTCGGCCAGCACCGAGGACAGGCTGCGGGACGGCAGGAACTCCATCACCAGGCACGGCTCGCCGTCGTTCTCGGCGACGTCGAACACGGTGATCGCGTTGGGGTGCTGCAACCGGGCGGCGATCCGGGCCTCGCGCATGGCGCGCCGCCGCGCCTCGTCCGTCTCCTGTTCGGACAGGCCGGGCTGGAGCACGAGCTGCTTGATCGCGACCATGCGCTCGAGACGCTCGTCCCTGGCCTGCCAGACGACGCCCATGGCGCCGCTGCCCACCCGTTCGACCAGCCGGTAGTGCCCGCCGATCAGCTGCCCCGTGTCGATGACCGATTACTCCTCGTGAACACCCTTACCCGCACGTCCCTCGATGGGTCACACAATAGCGACCATGTATTACTACGGGCAGTAGGTCTTGGCCACACCCGACCCGGGTCCACTATGGACGTCCGCCGGTAGCTTGACCAGCATGAGGACTGCGATTGTGACCGGCGCGGGCGCCGGTATCGGGGCGGCCGTCGCGGTCGCCCTGCTGGACGCCGGCTACCACGTGGCGCTGGCCGGGCGACGTGAGCAGACCCTGCGCGAGAGGGCCGGCGACCGGGACAACGCCCTGGTCGTGCCGTGTGACGTGGCGGTCGAGGCCCAGGTGGACACCCTGTTCGACACCGTGGAGCAGGCCTGGGGCCGGCTCGACCTGCTGGTCAACAATGCCGGCACGAACGGCCGGGCGGCGCCGGTCGAGGACATGTCGGCCGAGATGTGGTCGAAGGTGATCGGCACCAATCTGACCGGGTCGTTCCTGTGCGCCCGTGCCGCCTTTCGGGTGATGAAGCGCCAGCAGCCCCGCGGCGGCCGGATCATCAACAACGGCTCGCTGTCCGCGCACGTGCCGCGGCCCAACTCGGTGGCCTACACCGCCAGCAAGCACGCGGTGACCGGGCTGACCCGGGTGCTGTCGCTCGAGGGCCGCCGGCACGACATCGCGTGCGGCCAGATCGACATCGGCAACGCCGAGACGGCGATGACCGCCCGAATGGCCGACGGTGTGCCGCAGGCCGACGGCTCCATTCGCGCGGAACCGCGGATGGACGTCTCCGCGGTGTCCGACGCGGTGCTCTACATGGCCGGGCTGCCGTTGAGCGCCAATGTGCAGTTCATGACCGTGATGGCAACGGCGATGCCATTCATCGGGCGCGGCTGACACAATAAAAGCCGCTCATGGGACGATCCCATCGTGCCCTGTCAGGACGAAGCTGAATACGACTCAGCTTGTTACTCCGTTCAGTGGGCCACATTTTTCGCATTTGCGGCTACCGTGGGTCGCACCCGCCCCCAGTCGTGGAGTATCGGGAAGGACACCCATGCTGAAAACGCTGGCCGCAACTGGTGTGGTTTTCTCCCTGTTGCAAACCGCCCAACCGTTTGCGTGGACCACCCCGCCGCCGCCGGACAAGATTGTCATCGACGTCGCGACGGTCAACGGTTCCGGGTGCCCGGCCGGCACGGCCGCGGTCGCCGTCGCCCCGGACAACACGGCGTTCACCGTGACCTACAGCAGCTACACCGCACAGGTCGGGGTGGGCGCGCAGCCGACCGACCTGCGCAAGAACTGCCAGCTGAACCTGCGGGTGCACGTGCCGTCAGGATTCACGTACGCGATCGCCGAGGCCGATTACCGCGGGTTCGGCCATCTGGAGAAGGGTGCCACCGGACAGGAGCGTGCCAACTACTACTTCCAGGGCAACGCGCCGACGGCATTTATCTCACACAACCTCAACGGCCCGTTCGACGACGACTGGCAGAACACCGACACCACCGATATCGCGTCTCTGGTGTGGGAGCCCTGCGGCCAGGAGCGCAACTTCAACATTAACACCGAACTGCGGGTCGGGGCCGGCACGTCCAACCCGAAGACGACGACCAGCTTCCTGAGCATGGACTCCACCGACCTCGGCATTCAGACCACTTACCACTTCGCCTGGAAGACCTGCCCCTAACCCGGACGGGCCATTCGAACCTCTGCGAGTCACGCTCTCCGGCATGTCGAATGCGGTTTCGAGGCCGTAATTCACACTGCCCCGGAGCGTGACTCGCGGGGTTTCAGGCCAGATCGAGCAGGCGGCGGCAGCGCCGCACGGCGTCGTCGGGACCGCTGATCGTCAGCTCACCCGCGGCCAGCGCGTCGTCAGCCGTCAGCTGGCCCGCACCCAAGCGCACCAGCGTCACGGCGTCGACCTTGACCACCACCGAGGCCTCCCCGGCCCGGCCGGCGGCCGCCCGCACCTGGCCGGCCCGAACCTCGATGCGGAACACCTCGTCGTCCACATGGAACTCGTAGTCCTCGTCGACATCGCCGGCCCGCTCCGCCCGCAGCCGTGTCTCGGCGGCGAGAAAGCCCCAGCGCGGACGTACGGCGTCCACAGTGGACTTGTCCGGGGTGAAGCCGAAGCCCCAGCGGGTCAGGTCGAGGACCATCGGCCGCAGCAGCGCGCCGGCCTCGGTCAGCTCGTAGGCCGGGCGGCTCGGACCCTGCCGGATGACGCCCTTGTCGACCAGGAACTTCAGCCGGTCGGCCAGCAGGTTGGTGCCGAGGCCGGGCAGGTCGGCCAGCAGGTCGCTGTAGCGGCGCGGCCCCAGCAGCAGCTCGCGCACGATCAGCAGCGTCCACCGCTCCCCCAGCACGTCGAGCGCGGCCGCGAGGCCGCAGTACTGGTGGTAGGCCCGCCGGATGTTCAAGATCCCCACCTCCCCCGCGGCCTCACTGTAGCCGAAAGTTTGCTCATACAACCTTATCTCCGGGAACGGTCACGGGGCGCGAAAATGTCCCAGTTCGGGACGTTGTTCCCGGACTCGGTCCAAGAGCAGACAGAGGGGTGGTGTGGATCTTCGGTCAGGCGCTGCGGCGCATGTGGTCGGCCGGGTTCTGCACGATGCGGTTGACCACCGAGCCGGCCGCGCCGCGCACGGCGGCCTCCCAGCCCAGCCTGGACACCTCGACCCGCGGCTCGGTCCACGGCGCGCCCAGCACGCGCTCGGCCAACTCGGTTTGCACCGGCTCGCGGAGCCACGGGGCGAGCAGCGCGAACATGCCGCCCAGCAGCACGGCGTCCAGGTCGAGCAGGTTGACCATGCCGGCCAAGGCCACGCCCAAGGCCTCGCCGGCCGTGCGCACGGCGTCGACCGCCCGTTCGTCGCCGGCCTCGGCCCGTTCCACCAGGCGGGCCAACGGACCGGCCGGTGTGGCCAGGGTCGTGCCGGTGCTGGGCGGCAGGCCGGCCGCGCGCAGAATCGCCTCCTGGCCGGCGATCGCCTCCAGGCAGCCGCGAGCCCCGCAACCACAGACAGGTCCGTCCGGCCGTACCGTCACGTGACCGAGCTCGCCGGCAAAACCGTTGCGGCCACGGAACAGCTCGCCGCCGACGACCACGCCGGCGCCGATGCCGATCTCGCCGGAGACGTGGATGAAGTCGGCGCGGGCCGGCTCCCCGAACCACAACTCCCCCAGCGCCGCCAGGTTCGCCTCGTTCTCCACGCTCACCCGCGGCCAACCCGGCCGGGCCAGCCCGTCCACGACCCGCACCTGCGTCCAGCCCAGGTTCGGGGCCGAGGCCAGCAGCCCTTCGGCCGTGCGGACCAGGCCCGGCACCGCCGCGACCACGCCGGCCGCCGGCAGGTTCGCCGCCTTCGCGCCGTCCAGTGCCGACTCCACCAGGCCCGCCGCCTCGGCCAGCACCTCGGCCACCGGGCGATCCCGGTTGTCGGCCAGCGACACCGCCTGGTGCCGCGGCCGTCCGGACAGGTCCAGCACGCAGCAGGCCAGGTAGTCCACGTTGATCTCGACGCCGACACCGACCGGGCCGTCCGGGTTGAGCCGCAGCGCCTGCCCCGGCCGGCCGACGCTGTTGCCGGCCGGGCCGGCCTCGACGATCAGCCCGTTGCGGGCCAGCTCGTCCACGAGGCTGGAGACCGTCGCCTTGGTCAGTCCGGTGGCCGCCGCCACCTCCGCCCGGGACACGCCCTCGCCGTCGGCGACGGCGCGCAGCACCACACCCAGGTTGTGGTCGCGCATCCCCTGTTGGCGGACAGGGATCCCGGCCGTTTCGCTCACCCGGCGGAGTCTACGTAGTCGCGCGGTGGACAGGCTCCTGGCCCGAAGGTGGCGTCCTTTCGTACCGGCGTAATCAGCCCCGCCGTCGGGCCGATGGTTCCGGTACGGGGAGAGGAGCCGGCCATGTCCGTGAGCCGAACGATCCAACGAGTGCTGACCGACCCGAACAACCACCGATCGCTGTCCGCGCGGGCGCGGGCCAGACGGTGGGCCGAGCTGATGCGGCGGTTCCCGGCGCTGCGGTCCATGCGGGTGCTCGATCTCGGTGGGCTGCCCGACTTCTGGCGCAAGTCCCTGTCGCGGCCGGCCCACGTCACCACCGTCAACCTGGTGGCCGCGCCGGCCCGACGAGCAGTGGCTCGACCACGTCGTCGGCGACGCCTGCGCGCCGGAAGGCTTGTCCGGCAAGGATTTCGACCTCGTCGTGTCCAATTCCCTGCTTGAGCACGTCGGCGGTTACGCCCGGCGCCGGCAGCTGGCCGACGTCATCCACCAGCACGCGCCGCGACACTGGGTGCAAACCCCCTACCGGTATTTCCCGATCGAGCCGCACTGGGCTTTTCCCGGGCTCCAGTTCCTGCCGCTGCCGGCCCGGGCCGCCGCCGTACGCCGCTGGCCCCTCGGGCACGCCGCCATTCCCGGCCGGGCCGAGTCCACCGACGCCGTGCTGGCCACGGAGTTGTTGTCACTGACCGAGATGCGCCTGCTGTTCCCCGGTTCCGACATCTGGCGCGAGCGCGCCGCCGGCCTGACCAAGTCGCTCGTGGCCGTGCGGGCCTGAGGATTCCTCGCAGGTCACCCTCCGCCACGACCGGGCCGGCGCCGTTCCTTTCCGACGCCAACAAAGTGGCCTGCCCCGAAAGGCTTTTCTGCGGTTTTTATCATGATCGTGAGTAGTTCACTGTCACTGTTGTGACGATTACTGACCGGAGTCAAAACCGGTCTCCGTGTGGCAGAATCGCCGAACACCGACAGTTCTGGGGATGAAGCCATGAGAACGACCGCCGAACGGCTGCCCAGGGAATTGGCGACACTGATCAGACCTCAGCTGGCACCGCTGGCCGAGGACATCGTCCACACCATCCGGGCCACGATCCCGGAGTACGCGAAGCCGCTGGACGGCTGCTACGGGCAGGCCATCCGGCTGGGCGTCAACCAGGCGCTGACGCAGTTCGTGGACCGCATCGCCGACCCGGACCGGCCACGTACCGAATTCGCCGAGGTCTACCGCCAGCTCGGCCGGCTGGAGGCGAGCGAGGGCCGCAGCCTCGACTCGCTGCAGAAGGCCTACCGGCTGGGCACCAGAGTGGCCTGGCGCCACCTGATCCGGTTCCGGCAGCGCAGCGGCCTGCCCACCGCGATGATGTTCACGCTGGGCGAGGCCACGCTGGCCTACGCCGACGAGCTCATCGCGCTGTCCGTCGAGGGCTACGCCGACATGCAGGCGCGCAGCGCGCAGGGCCTGCTGCGACGGCGCAAGCGCCTGGTGCGCCTGCTGATCAGTGACGAGGACAAGGACCGTGCCGAGGCGGCCGAGCTGGCCGGGGCGGCGCGGTGGCCGCTGCCGGCGCAGCTGTGCGTGGTGATGC
This sequence comes from Kutzneria chonburiensis, assembly GCF_028622115.1. Classification (NCBI taxonomy): domain Bacteria; kingdom Bacillati; phylum Actinomycetota; class Actinomycetes; order Pseudonocardiales; family Pseudonocardiaceae; genus Kutzneria; species Kutzneria chonburiensis. Next base: position 955,314 of record NZ_CP097263.1, on the reverse strand, counting down.
TGGATCGTGTCAGCGGGCCGGCCGATGCCGTCCCCGAGCTGCCGGACCACGTGCTGGCCGACTTCCAGGGCGCGCAGGCCTGTCTGGTGGTGCCCGATCCCGACGCCACCGACTGGTGGTCGCGTTGCGCCGACGCGCTGGCCGACTGGCGCGTGGTGATCGGGCCGACCACCGCGCTGGCCGACGCCGCCAAGTCGTTCCGGCACGCGCAGCTGGCCCGGGAGCTGGTGCGGCGCAACACCATCGAGGACGAGTCCCCGGTGCGCTGCGCCGACCACCTGTCCACGCTGTGGCTGCTGACCGACGAGTTCCTGGTCGAGCAGCTCATCCGCAAGCGCCTGGCCCCGCTGGCCCCGCTGACCGACAAGCAGCACAAGCGGCTCGGCGAGACCCTGTTGGCCTGGCTCGAAACCCGCGGCGGCGCCCCCGAGATCGCCGCCCGGCTGCGGGTGCACCCGCAGACCGTGCGCTACCGGATGCGGCAGGTGGAACGCCTGTTCGGCGACCAGCTCCGCTGCCCCGACGCCCGTTTCGAGCTGGAAGTGGCCCTGCGCGCCGCCTCCCTGACCGAGCCCCCCGCAGCCCAGGAGGAGGACCGCCAAGCTGGTTGAAGTCCGCCACACCGAAAATCGGCTCGGCCCCGCCGATGCTTCGCCCGGTTGCCACACCGAAGACCGGCTCGGCCCCGCCGATGCTTCGCCCGGTTGCCACACCGAAAATCGGCTCGGCCCCGCCGATGCTTCGCCCGGTTGCCGGATTTCGGCCGCCGCCACCGAAGCGCCCCACCACCGACGCCGACGCGGCGGTCGAAATCCGGCAAGGGCGAGGCATCGGCCCCACAGGGGCCGAGCCCCGCGCGGAACGCGCGGCAAAAACAGGGTGAGGCCCCGGACATAGCCAGTCCGGGGCCTCGCTTGGCCGCCCAATTCGCACACCGGCACGTTTAAGGGGACGGGTCAGTATGAGGTCGCCGCGCTCTTCCGTTGAGCTACGGCCGCATGGTTGGCGCGGCCAGCGGGATTTGAACCCGCACCTCGGCGATCGTCGCCCGTCCCCGGGCGATCCGGTGTTCGGCGGAATGCTGAAGCTGGAGCGAGAGTCTGAGGTTGATGCCCGGGCTGCCTCTGCCAGTTGGGCCATCCCGGCGCGAGTGCCGGGAGGAGGACTCGAACCTCCACTGGGGCCTGGGTTTGTCAGGCTGACGACTCAGTTTCAGCTTCGCGCCCCGAGTCCGGGGCGCACCCCGCGCTCCAGCGGGGAATCAGGGAGGCTACCCGAACAGGTAGCCGAACACGGCGTCGCCGATCCGCTGGTCGGTGACCTCGAGGGCGTTGGCCTCCTCGCGGGCGAACTTGACCGCCTGCTGGAGCTTCTCGACCCGGTCGACCAGCTCGTTGACCCGGCGGGCCGGCAGCGCACCGGAGAACTTGACGGTGGTCCAGTAGCCCACCGGCACGTCCTCGTAGTACACCTCGACCTGCGCCGGGTGCTTCTCGGTGGCCTCGGCCTTGACGTGGTTGCGGGGCACCTTCTTGGTGCGGATGGTCCGCACCTGCTCGGTGCGCCAGTAGTCGGCGGATTCCTCGAAGCTCCAGGACTCGGCGGCGTCCAGCAGCGGCAGCTTCTTCACGAACGTGTGCAGGTCGACCAGCTGCTTCTCGAGGAAGAGCAGGTAGGACACGGGCACGTCGGACAGCAGCGTGCGGCCGTCCACGACCACGTCGGCCCGGGCCACGCAGTTGGCCCAGTCCTTGGTCGCGGTGACGTCGAACAGCCTGGTCAGCACGGTCGCGGTGTGCCGCAGCACGTCCTCGGTCTTGACCTGGACGCGGGTGGACTCCGGCGGCAGCACCTCGCCGTCCTCGTCCTTGGGCTGGTACGTGCGCGAGATGCCGGCCAGCAGCGCCGGCTTCTGGAGCTGGTGGTGCGCGTCGGTGAGGTCGCGGAGCGCGCCGCTCTTGACGCCCTTCTCCACCGCGATGATCTGGTTCAGCTTCGTCGTCATGATGGCCGGCAGCGTAGCGATTCAAGGTCCACTACCGCAGCCGAATTAGACCGCAACAGGTTCCTGACATCGCGGTCCTACCGTGCGCGTCATGCTGAGCACACTGGGTATCGGAATTCTGCTCGCCGGCACGGCGCTGGTGCCGGCGACCGGCCATGTGGTCGTACACGAGCAGGCGGTCAGCGCGGCCGATCAGCAGGCGGTGCTGGCCTACTGGACGCCCGAGCGGATCAAGGCGCTGATCGTTCCGTCCACTGTGGACAATCCGCCCAAGGCCGGTCCCGACGGCGCGCCGTGGACCGGCTCGAACCCGACCGTCGGCCGGCTGTTCTTCACCGACCACGGCGAGGACGCCAGCTGCACGGCGACCGTTGTGGACAGCGCCAACCGCAGCACCGTCGTCACCGCCGGGCACTGCGTCAACAACACGGACCTGTTGGGGGACAACAACGCCTGGAACGCCAACGTGCTGTTCATCCCCGGCTACCACGATGGCCAGGCCCCGTACGGCAGGTTCGTCGGCCGGCTCGGCGTGGCCGACGCGACCTGGCTCCAGAATGACCAGCAGAACGCCGTCAAGTACGACCCTTACGACCAGGCCTTCGACGTGCTCAACCCGAACGCCCAGGGCCGTCGCGTCCAGGACGCCGTGGATGCCGCCCAGCACATCGGCTTCGACCGTCCCGGCAGCAGCGACCAGTTCCAGTTCGGCTATCCGCGGGCCAGCACCGATCCCGCCCGGGAGAACCTTCCCGAGTACACCGGCGAGCGCCTCGCCTTCTGCCACGGCATCGCCGCCGAGTATCCCGGCACACCGGACTTTCCCGCCGGTCCCGACCTGTGGGGCCCGGCTTGCACCATGGGCGGCGGCTCCAGCGGCGGTCCACGCATCGCCGACTTCCACCACGGCATCGGGACCGTGGTCGGCGACAATACCCAGGGCGGCTATTTCATGACCGGAACAGACAAAGTCTGTACCACGCCAGACCACACCGGATGCACGCGCCATCTGGTCGGGCCGCAATTCAGCAGCACCATCACCAAGCCGCTGTACGAACGAGCCCAGCACGCCTAACCGCCCACCACCCCTCACTCCCCCCGCTCCACCTGAGTGGCTCATTTGGCTCCAGCGGCCAAATGAGCCACTCAGGTGCGTCCACGCCGTCGGAAAGGCACCGAACGGCCCATTGACCCCTCGTCACGCCCCTCACTACCGTCAAGCGCGAATTTTTTCACGTTTTCCAGGGAGCGGTGATGAGGGCACTGATCGCGGTGCTCGCGGCGGCGACGGCAGTGCTGAGCACGGCCCCCGCGGCGGTGGCGACCGAACAGGCGCACGGTCTGACCGTCCGCAACGGGACCTTTGTGGACGGTCACGGCCGTGAGGTCGTGTTGCGCGGCTTCAATGTCGCGGGCGAGGTGAAGCTGGCGGAAAACGGTTTCCTCCCGTTCGCCAGCACGGCCGACGCGCAGTCCTCGGCGGCGGCGATGCGCCGGCTGACGGGCGCGAACGCGGTGCGGTTCCTCGTATCGTGGGCCGGCACGGAACCGGTGAAGGGCCAGCTCGACACGACGTACCTGGCCAAGCTGACCGACCAGATGAGGGCCTTCCTCGACGCCGGCTTCGTGGTGCTGCCGGACTACCACCAGGACCTCTACTCCCGCTACCTGTTCAACACCGGCAGCTGGTACAGCGGCGACGGCGCGCCGAAGTGGGTGGTGGACCAGGGCCACTACCCGCAGGAGAGCTGCGGCATCTGTGTCCACTGGGGACAGAACGTCACGAACAACGGCGCGGTCACGGCGGCCACCAGCGACTTCTGGCACAACGCCAACGGCGTGCAGGACGAGTTCGTCAACCAGGCCACGCAGACCATGCAGTACCTGCACGACCACCTGAACGCCGACGAGTTCGCCGGGATCGCCGGCATGGACCCGTGGAACGAGCCGTTCGCCGGCCGCTACGACAGCAACCAGAACAGCCGGTCCTGGGAGCAGAGCATGCTGTGGCCGTTCTTCCAGCGCTTCCGGCAGGCCATGGACACCGCCGGCTGGCAGGACAAGCCGGCCTTCGTCGAGCCGAACATGTTCTGGAACGCCAACATCTCGTTCCAGAAGCAGGTCGGCGGTTTCCTGGACACGGGCGCGATGGGCACCCGCTACGTCTTCAACACGCACTTCTACGACGAACTGGCGCAGTCCGGCGTGTTCATGCCGGGCAAGGCCGGCGACGGCCAGTATTCGAACGACTTCGGCACGATCCGGGACCGCGCGACGGCACTGGGCACGGCGGCGATCGTCACCGAGTTCGGGCATCCGGAGACCGGCAACACCTCGGACAAGACGCCGACCGTGGACAAGGCGATGTACCAGGCCCTCGACTCCCGGCTGTCCGGCGCGAACTGGTGGAGCCACCCGGCGCAGTCCGGCCCGGTGCTGTCGGGCACGCAGTGGCACTGGGACGTCTACAGTGGACAGCACCACGAGCTGATGAACGACAACCCGAGCAAGGTTCAGACCACGGCCGACGCCTGGAACGGCGAGGACTACTCGGCGCTGCAAGGAAATCAGCTCCGCCAGGACCCGCGCCTGCTGGACCGCCTGTACCCGGCGGCGGTGGCCGGCCACACGCTGGCGTTCACCTACGAGGACCACTCCCGTGACGGAAGCCAGGTGCTGACCTGGAATCCCGTGCCCAGCAGCATGCCCGCCACCGCGGCGGTCGTCGGCAGCGGACGGTACGGTGTGTTGGTGTGGCAGGGATCCGCCGGCGACGCCCCGACGGAGCTGCACGTGCCGGCGGACATGAACGCCGTCGCGGTGTCGGACCTGGCCACGTCCCGCAGCGGCGATCGCCTGCTCGTGCCGGCCACGGCCGGCCTGCACTACCTGCTGGTGACCGAGGGGTCACCGTCGGACAGCCAGCTGGCCGCCGCCCGCGCCGAACTCGCCCGCTGGGCGCCGTCCGCCGCCGGGGCCGCCTAGAATCGCCGGATGGCCGAGGGAACGACGCCGCTCGATCGCAAGCTCGGCATCAAGCCGGGCCACCAGGTGACGCTGCGGCACGCCCCGTCCGGGTTCACGTTCCCGGATGTAGAAATGGTCGAGGACGACATCGCCGGGGCGGATGTCGTCCTCGCCTTCTACCGCAGCCAGGCCGACCTCGACGACGACGTCGCCGCCTTCGAGTCGGACCTGGCGGCGTCGTCGTCGCTGTGGATCTGCTGGCCTCGTCGGGCCGGCGGCCACCGCAGCGACATCACGGACAACGTGCTCCGTGAACTGCTGCTGCCGACCGGGCTGGTCGACGTCAAGGTCGCCATGCTGTCGAACGACTGGTCGGCCCTGAAATTCGTGTGGCGCAAGGAACTGCGAGCGCTCAGGACCTGACCTCGCGGTCGTGGTGGCGACCGATGACGGTGGTGTCCTGCTGCTCCCGCTGGGTGATCTCCTGCTGCGTGCTGAGCTGCTCCGCCAGCCGGTCGCGCTCACGGGACGCGTCGGCCGCCTCCCGTCGAGCCGTCCGGTAGTCGGCCCGCGCGGCCCGGCGACGGCGGCCGGCGACGGCCACCATCCACAGGCCGAGGCAGAAGACCAGGGCGACCACGATGCCGCCCAGGAAGATCTGCATATCGTTGGCGTTGGTCACGTGCTGACCGAACGCGGTGATCTCGTGTCCTGATCCGGCGCCGTTGAACGCCACCGCCGCCACCGCCGCGGCGACCGACAGCACGATCAGCACGAGTCCGACGATCATGGCCGTTCACCTCCACTGGGGGCCGTCCGGCCCGTTGGCAGCGGGTACCCGATACGCGGCGAGTCAAACGCGTCGGCCGAACGGAGCCGTCGCGTTTGCGCAGTCGCAGCATCGGCGTGAGCGTTTACCGATAGCCCGTACGCAGCAAAGACAAGGAAAGGCGTTTCCGACACGTAAAGCAACCGAGGTCAATTCATCCCACCATCGGACAACGGGCCGTTTTCATGTTCCACCGTTCAGTGGGTCCCCCGTTGTTACGACTGCGCTACCGTGAGCCACGCGTGCGATCCTGTCGTGAAAAGTATTGGGAAGGAAACCCATGCTTACTACGATGGCGGCCACCGGTCTGGCATTATCGATGATCACTGCCCCGGTTTCCGCTCCCGCTTCAGCTCCGCCTTCTGGTCCGGTCACCGTCAGCGTCGTCACGGTCAACGGATCCGGGTGCCCTGCCGGTACGACGGCGGTGGCCGTCGCCTCGGACAACACCGCTTTCACCGTCACCTACAGCGACTACCTGGCCCAGGTCGGCCCGCAGTCGGCGCCGACCGACATACGCAAGAACTGCCAGCTCTCCTTGCGTGTGCACGTGCCCCAGGGGTTCACGTACGCGATCGCCGAGGGCGATTACCGCGGCTTCGCGAACCTGCAATCGGGCGCGACGGGCATGGAACAGGCCAACTATTATTTCCAGGGCACCGCACCGACAGCGCGGGTCGCCCACCGGTTCTCCGGCCCGTTCTCGGACGACTGGGAGACGAACGACAGGACCGACGTAGCGGCATTGGTCTTCGCTCCCTGCGGCGTCGACCGTAACCTCAATGTCAACACCGAGCTGCGTGTGGCCGCCGGCAGCTCGGACCCGTCGAGCACCAGTTTCATGACGATGGACTCCACGGACGGAAGCATTCGCACCACTTATCGCTTCGCGTGGAAGGAATGTTGATCTCGGTAATCGCGATCACCCGGATCGGTGGCGTCCCCCCGGCGCCACCGACCACCTGACGGTTCCCCCGGCCTTGCGGGCGCCCCTCGCACGCGGCGCCCGCAGCGCCGCCCGGCACGCCGAGTCCCGGTTCCAGCCGCCGAACCGGGCGCTCCGGCGCGTTGTCACACCGGCACCAGCCCGAACCAGCGTTCCAGCGCCGCGGCCAGCGGCCCCGGCTCGGCCCGCCCGTCCGTCGTGGCCAGCCAGGCGATGTGCCCGTCCGGCCTGATCAGCATCGCGCCGACCGGCACTTCGCGCAGCGGTTCGGCCCGCACCATGTCGACCCTTTCCAGCGGCGGATGATCCAGTACGCCGAAGTCGAGCAGCACACCGCGGCCGCCGTGCAGCAGTTCGGCGACACCGGCCGCCCTCCCGTCGATCACGAGTGGAATATCCGGCGCCATTCGCCCCAACCACGGATGTCCGACGATTTCGCCCATCTCGTAACGGGTTTCCACACCGGTGGTCAGTTCGGCCAGAAAGCGACCGACGCCGTCGAGCCGGCTCAGCTCCGCGAACAGGTCCCGCAAGGGGCCAAGATCATCGCCGCCGAGCAACCCCTGTGCCTGCGTGTGCAGCAGGACGCGCGCACCGGCCGCATGCCGCTCCCGGTGGTACGAGTCGAGCAGTGCTCCGGACGCCCAGCCGTGCACGGCGGCGGCCAGCTTCCAGCCCAGGTTCATCGCGTCGGCGATGGCGACGTTGACGCCCTGGGCGCCGGCCGGCGGGTGGATGTGCGCGGCATCGCCGGCGAGCAGCACTCGGCCGCTGCGGTAGTCGGCGGCCTGTCGGGCGGCGTTGCCGAACCGGGTGAGCCAGCGCGGATTGGCCAGCTCGACGTGCCGGCCGAGCGCCTCGTCCACAGTGGAATTGAGCAGGGCCAGCGTGATCGGCTCGGCGCGGTCGACCATCGGATCGGCCACCACGACGCGGACGTATCCCGGCCGCGGGATCACGAACACGCCGCCGTGCCTGCCGGGCGTAAGGTCGGTTTCGACGTCGCCGATCATGGCGTACCGGGTGTTCGGCGTGCCCGGGAAGTCGATGCCGGCGAGCTTGCGCACGGCGCTGCGGCTGCCGTCACAGCCGACCAGGTACTGCGCGCGGATCTCATTGCTAACGGTCACACCGTTACTGTCCTGGTCGAAGGCCGTGACGGCCTGACCGCGGCGGAGGTCGACGCCGAGTTCGACGGCCCGGTCCTCCAGGATCTCCTCGACCCGGGTCTGCGCGATGCCGAGCGTGTACGGGTGGTCCCAACCCAGGCCGCCGATGTCCAGCGGCCCGGGCAGGCCGCCGAAGTGGGCCGCCGGGACCTTGACGCCCTCGGCGATGAAGCGGTCGGCGATGCCGCGCCGGTCGAAGGCGTCCAGGCTGCGGGCGTTCAGGTTGTAGCCACGGCAGAACGCCGGCCGGCGTTCCTCGCGTTCGAGCAGGATCGTGCGCACGCCGGCGATCGCCAGCTCGCACGCCAGCGTCAGGCCGGCCGGGCCGGCGCCGGCGATCACCACATCGGTGTCCATCAGTACTCCCCCGGTTTCGGCCACGTGATCGCGCCGGCGGTCATCTCGGCCGCGGTGTGCCGCAACCAGTTCACTTCCGCGTGCCGCATCGCCTGCGCGTACTCGACCTCGATCATGAACAGCCGCGGCGCGGCCACCGCGGCCAGCAGCTGATCCGTCTGCTCGATCGACTCGGTCAGCCGGTCGGCCCGCTCGGTCAGCGCTTCGACCGCGCCGTCCTGGCCGAGCACGCCGACGTAGCTGACCGCGGCGACGAACTTCGGGAACTCGTTGACCGGCACCCGGATCAGCTCGTCGATCCACTGCTGGAACCCGGTCAGCCCCAGCTCGGTGTGCTCGTAGACGGTGCGCTCGGGCCGGTTGCCGTCGCGGACGATCTCCACCGCGCGGATCCACCCGTCCCGCTCGAGGCCCTCGACCACGTCGTACAGCGAGCCCGTGGTGACCTTGAAGCTGGTCCCCTTGTTGCGTTCCCGCAGGCGCTGGGCCATCTCGTACGGGTGGGACGGCTGCTCCATGAGCAGGCCCAGCACCGCCAGCGCCAGCGTGTTGCGGCTTCTCCTGGCCACGTTCACTCCTCGGATCCGACTATTCGGATCCGACTATAGGAGTGCTGTCAACCTCAGAGCACGGTGAGGCCGGTGACCCGCCAGGTGTCGCCCGAGCGGTGCGCGACCACTCTGAGCTGGGCCGATGTGGAGGTGTTGCCGTTGTCTCCGGTTCGTACGGCCTGCTGGTCCACGAACACCAGCAGCGTCGCGTCGTCGTCGTGGAGCTCCCGGACCGCGATCGCCCGGACGGTGCTGACCAGCACCAGCTTCTGCGCGGCGGCCTGGGTGCGGACCTGCTCGAACAGCTGCTCGTACTGCCGCATCGCGTCCCCGACCAGCACGTTTCTGGCGGCCTTCTCGGTGCGGGCGGTGTCGGTGTAGTCGTAGGAGAACGAGTTCTCGATCGCCGTCCGGACCTGCGCCTTCACCTGATTCGTGGTGCCGGTGTCGACCAGCGCGGTGTTGGCCGCCGTCGGTTGCCGGTCGACCAGGAACCAGACCGTCGCCGCGAGGGCAAGCACGATGACCAGGATCGACGCCCTCATTCGATCACCTGCACGGTGCCGGTCTTCCAGCCGTCCTCGGTGCGTGACAGCACCGCGTCGACCCGGCTCTTCCGCACCGACGGCGGCCCATCGGCCTGGGTGATCGTCACCTCAATCGCCACGAGCACGGTCGCCGTGCCGGCGCGAGTGTCCACTGTGTCCACTGCCGCGTCGACGACCTTGGCCGTGGACACGGTTTTCTGCGCCTTGGTCGAATTCACGTCGCTGTCGTGCTGATTGGTGAGCTGGGTCAGCAGGTTGCCGGTCGTGACCCGCTGCCACCGCGTGAGGTCTTCCTCGGCCTTGCGGTAGTCGACCGTGTTCAACGTCTTGATCTGGTCCGAGGCCGTGGTCAGCACCAGATCGCGGGTCTGGCCGTAGGTCACGTCGTCGGAATGCGCGGACTGCCAGCAGGTCCAGCCGGCCCAGCCGGTGCCCAACACCGCGAGCAGCGCGAGCACCGCCAGCACGCGGCTCATCCCGGCAGTCCCAGCAGCTGGGCCATGTTCGTCGGCGACGGCGTCGTCGTGGTCGTGCCGAGCGCGCCCGGCAGCCGGGTTGCGTTGCCGCGCGGCACATTCTGCGAGCCTCGGACGTCGATCGGGCTGTTCGGCGGCTCCGCACAGTAGGCCTGGGCGTTCGCCGCCTTGGGCGCGGTGCTGTTGGCCGGCCGCTGCTGGGTCGTCTCGTAGCCCTTGGTGCAGGGGAACGGGTTGAAGAAGTTCAGCACCAGGCCCAGATGTCCGGTGCCGTCCGGCGACAGGCCCGGCGTGAACGCCGTGATCACCGGGTACGCCACCAGCAGCTCTTCGATACCGGCCGTCCGGTTCGACGTGATTGCCGTTGTGGTGTACAGGTTCGCCAGCACGACGCTGAGATTCCGACCCGATGTGCGGAGCACGTCGTCCACCGGCTGGGCCGCCGCCGGCGCGGCGGAGATCAGCGCCCGGATGTCCCCGTCCGAGCCCTTGAGCTGCGCCGCCACCTGGTTCAGCGACTTTGCGAACGACGTGATCTCGTTGGCATCCCGGTTCTGCGTGCCCAGCACCGTCTTGCCATCGCTCAGCAGGGATTTGGTCTGCGGCAGGTTCCTCGCCGCTTCCTCGGTCAGGCTGTGACTGGCGTCCAACAGCTTTTGCAGGTCGGGCCCGGTGCCGGTGAACGCCTTGTCGAGCTCGTCCACCACGACCTTGAGCTTGTCCGCCGGCACACTGCGCACCAGTGCGTCCAGATTGGACAGAACCTGGTCCGGGCTCGGCGGCAGCGCCGTCCGATCCTGCGGTATGACCGATCCCTGGGCCAGGTAAGGACCTTGGTCGTCCGCCGGCTCCAGGTCGATGTACTGCTCCCCCACCGCCGACCGGTTCGCCACCACTGCCTTGGCACTGGCCGGAATGCGCGGCGCCGAGGCGTCGATCGTGAGCAGGGCCTGCACTCCGGCGCTGGACAGTTTCAGCTGGTTCACCCGACCCACTGTCACGCCCCGGTACGACACCTCGGCGTTCGGGAACACACCACCGGAATCGCTCAGCTGCACGGAGATCTGGTAGCCGGGCGTTTGCAGGAACCGGTAGAGCCCGACGATGCCGACCAGGGCGACGACCAGGAAGATCACGAGTTGCACGCGCAGCCTCATCCCCCACCCCCGATGATCGGTGACTGGGGTCCCAGCAGCGCGCTCAGGTCCAGGTTGAACCGGATGTCGGAATTGAAGTAGTCGCCCTTCACGTCACCGGCGGCATAGTCGCTGAACGGATACGTCGCCAGGTACTCCAGCGCCGTCGGCAGCTTCGAGCCCGTCTCGGCCAGCTTTTGCAGCACCGGCTGCAACTTCTGGAGATCACCCACCAGATCGTCCCGACTCCGGTCGACCGTGTCGACCGCCACCGACGACAGGTGGTCCAGCGCATTGAGCATGCCCGTGAGCTCGTCCCGCTGCTCCGTGACGACCTTCAGCCCCGGCCCGAGCCCGTCGAGCGCCGTCGCGATGTTGTCTCGCTGCGCCGCCAAGCTCGTGGTGAGGCGGTTCATCGCGTCGATCGCCTTGACGATGCTGTCCTTCTGCCCGTCCAGGTCCCGCACCAGATTGTCCACTTGGGACAGGAAGGATCGGATCTGCGGCTCGTTGCCGGTCATGGCCGCGTTCAGCTCTCGCACGATGTTCTGCACCTGACCGATGTCGCCGCCGTTGAGCAGCAACGACAGCGCCCCCAGCACCTCTTCGATCTCTGGACTGCGCCCCGTGCGGTCCTTCGTGATCACAGAGCCTTCCTTGAGCGAACCGGTGGCCTGCGCAGGCGCCGTGAGCTCCACGTACTTCTCGCCCAGCAGGCTCGACTGCCCCACCCGCGCACCGGAATTGGCCGGCAGCCGCACGGATCCGTTGATGAGAACGAACACCAGCGCCGTCTTGTTGTCCGGCGCCAGGTCGATGCGATCCACCCGTCCCACCGGCACGTCGTCGACCTTCACGCTCGACTGCGGCACCAGATCCAGCACGTCCGCGAACTGCACGGTCACGTGATAGGGGTGATCACCGAGATCCGCTCCACCGGGCAGCGGCGTGTCGTAAAGGCTGCACCCCGCCAACAACATGACCGGCACAACAGCCCACAAACGCTTCATTTCCCCCTCCCAACAGCGGCAAGGGCAGCGGCGGCAGCTTGCCCTGCTGCAACGCGGCCAAGGCCTCGGCGGCGGAGGGGAGGTGCAGGGTGCCGTCCAGCAGCGGCGCGATCTGGGTGCAGAGGTTGGCCAGGGTTGCGGGGATCTGCGTGGGGGTGCTGCGCTGGAGCAGCTGGCAGACCATCATCACGGGCGGATAGGTGAGCTCGTTGATGTTGCCGCGCACGGCGATGGAGCCGGACTTGGCGTCGTAGGCGTTGACGAAGTTGGTGGCGGCGGTGGGCGCGACGTCGAGCACCTCGGCGAGGGCGGCGCGCTGGTCGACCAGGGTCTTGGTGATGGCGGCCAGGTTGTCGACGTTGGTCTGGATGAGTCCCTTGTTGTCGGTGACGAAGCCCTGCACCTTGGTCAGCGCGGACGCCAGCGAGGACACGGCGGCGGCCAGTTGCTGCCGGTTGTCGGCGAGAAAACCGGTGGTGTCGGCCAGGCGGCCGGTGAGGTCATGCACCTGCTGATCGCTGGACGCCAACGTGGACGTGATCTTGCTGAGGTTGTCGACGGTGCCGAAGAGGTCGCCCTTGGAATGGTCAAGGGTGCTGGCGGCGGACGACAGCTGCTTGAGGGTGTTGTTGAGGGAATCGCCGGTGCCGGACAGGTTCGCGGCGGCCGCACCGACCACGTTGGACAGTGCGCCGTTCTTGTTGGCACCGGACGGGCCGAGGGCCTGGCTGAGCTGGTCGACACTGGTGAACAACTGGTCGAGCTCGACCGGGCTGGCGGTGCGGTCACGGGTCAACGTGGAATGGGCCGGCAGCTCGGGGCCGCCATCGTAAGCCGGGGTGAGCTGCACGTAACGGTCGCTGACCAAGCTGGGCGCGATGACCACGGCGTGCACGTCGGCCGGGATCTGCACATCACTGTCCACAGTGAACTGAACCCGGACCTGGCCGCCCTCGGGCGTAACGGAATCGATGGTGCCGACCTTGACGCCGAGCACCCGCACGGCCGAGCCGGCGTAGAGACCGATGGTCTTGTCGAAGTAGGCGGTGACGATCGTGCCGGAAGCCGGGGCCAGCCAGATGAACGCGCTGGCCAGCAGCAGGGCGGCCACGCAGCCGATGACCAGGAGGCGCCTCATTTCGACCCCAGGCTGGGATCGGCCAGCGGCGTCGAGCAGCCGCCGGGATTGAACTCCAGTCCCGCGGTGGTCTGCGCCGGCGGCAGCAGGCCGCAGATGTAGCCGTCGAACCAGCGGCCGGTGCCGATGGTGTTGTTGAAGACCCGGACGAACGGGGCCAGCGAGGCCAGCGCCTGACTCAGGTTGTCCTGGTTGCGGGCCAACACCGCGGTCACCTCGTCCAGCTGGTCCAGCGCCGGCTTCAGCTGGTTCTGGTTGTCGGTGACCAGGCCGCTGAGCTGCTTGGCCAGCTCCTGGGTGCCGGTGAGCAGCCGCGCGATGGCCTGTTTGCGTTGCTGCACCACGCTGAGCAGCAGATTGCCGTCGTCGAGCAGCTTGCCGATCTCGCTGTCCCGGGAGGCCACGGTCGAGCTCAGTTGATTGGTGCCGGCCAACATTCCAGCAATCTGACTGTCACGGGAGGCGATCGTCGTGGACAGTGACGACAGGCCGGCCGCCGCCTGTTTCAACGGCTCCGGGGTGTCCTTGAGCGCATCGGAGATCACCTGGAAGCTGGCGGCGAGCTGGGTCGGGTCGATCTGGCCGACGGTGCTGCCGAGCTGGTCGATCGCGTCCGTAACGTCGAACGGCGACAGGGTGCGGGACTTGGGAATGGTCTGCCGCGGATCCTGCGCCTGCGTCCCGTCCGGTTGCAGGGCAAGGTACTTGTCGCCCAGCACGGTCCGGATCTGGATCGACGCGCTCGTCTTGTCGCCGACGAACACATCGCTGACCCGGAACTCGACCAGCACCTTGTTGCCGGCCAACGAGACCCGCCGCACCTGGCCGACCTTCACCCCGGCCACGCTGACCTCGTTGCCGGAAACCAGCCCGGCCGACTCGCTGAAGTAGGCGGAGTACGTCGTACCACCGCCGATGATCGGCAGGTCGTCGGCGTTGAACGCGGCCAGCACGCCGAGCGCCAACACCACCACCGTGACCAATCCGACCAGCGCTTCCCGCCTCATGGGCCACACCTCGACGGCATCTGGGACACCGGGAACGGCACGATCGGCACCGACACGCCCAGCGAGCCGATGCTGACCGTGCCGGACAGTCGGCACAGGTAGTAGTTGAACCAGCCGCCGTAGCTGGCGGTCCGGGTGAACGCCTGGAGGTCGCCGGGCAGCTTCTTGAGGAACGCGTCCAGCGTCGGGTCGGCGCGATTGAGCAAAGTGGACACTTGGCCGAGTCCGTCGATGTCGCCCTTCAACGACGGTCGGGCCTGCGACAACAGATCAGAGGTCGTCGCGGTCAGGCCGTCCAGCGCGGTGATCGCGTCGGCGATCGGCTGCCGGTCCTCGGCCAGACCGCTGACCAGCTGCTGCACGGTCGAGATCAGGCTCGACAGCTCGCTGCCGCGCCCGTTGATCGTGGCCAGCACGGCGGTCAGGTTGTCGATCACCTGACCGATCACCTTGTCCCGTCCGGCAATGGCCGAGGTGATGGACGCAGTGTGCGCGAGCAGGTCGCTGACCGTGCCGCCTTCTCCTTGCAGCACTTGAATGATCTCGTACGACAGCTGGTTGACGTCCTTGGGCGACAGGGCCTGGAACAGCGGCTTGAACCCGTTGAACAGGGCGGTCAGGTTCAGCGCCGGCTGAGTGCGGCTGAGCGGGATGGTGGTGCCAGGCTCAAGGATCGCATTGGGGTCGCCGACGTCGGTACCGAGCGAGATGTACCGCTGCCCCACCAGGTTCCGGTACTTGATGGTGGCGGCCGTCGCGCCCGGCAGCTTGCGGTCGGCCGCCAGTTCGAAGGTCACGTCGGCATTCTTGTTGTCCACCAGGGCGATGTCGTCGACCTGTCCTATTCGGACACCGGCCACCCGGACGTCGTCGCCTTTGTTCAGGCCGCTGACGTCGGTGAAGATCGCGTGGTACGTCGCCGTGTTGCCCAGGCTGGCATTGACGATCGTGGCCGCCAGCATGCCGGTGAGCAGCACGGTGACCACCGTGAAGATGGTGATCTTCACGCCGGCGCCGAGGGTGGATCTCACTTCAGCGTCACCTCCGAGCCGCGCAGCAGCGGACCGACCAGCAACGCGCTCCAGCCGGGGGCGTCCTTGGGCATCACGCCGAGCTGAGGCGCTTCGAGCAGGTTGAGCAGTTGCTGCTCGGCCGGAGACCCGGCGGCTTGGACCGTGGTGCCGGCGCCGGGATGCGTGGACCCGTCCTGAATGGGCCCGCCGGGCGGGTACTGCGGGAACAGGTGGCCGGGACCGGCTTTCTGGTAGCACTGCGGGCCACGGGTGTCCAGGTACTTCGGCGTGTCCACGCCCGGCTGGTAGGCGCCGCGGCTGGCGGTGATCGACAGCGTGAACTTGCCCATCTCGGGGTGGTCGGTGCCCTTGCCGAAGGTGAAGTCGGCATTGGCCACCTGGTCGGCCAACTGCCCCAGCACACACGGGTACTCCGGCGCGTACTTGGCCAGCACGGCCAGCGTCGGCGCGGCCGAGGCGGCGAGCCCGATCACGTTGCTCTGGTTGACCCGGAGGAAGGTGTTCAGGTCGACTGCCGTGGTGGTGACCACGGAATACAACGTGTCGAGCTGGTTGCGCTGGTCGACCAGGGTGCGGCTGGTCGTGGTCAGCTCGGACAGGGCGGTCAGGAAGTCCGGCGCGGCCGTCGAATACGTGTCGGCGACCTGCGACAGCGCGGCCAGGTCGGCGTTGAGGTCCGGCAGCGACGGCGCGAGCTGCCGGAGGTACGAATCGGCCTGCGTCAGGACTTCCCCGAGCTGCTTGCCCCGGCCGTCCAGGGCCTGCGACAACGCGGTCAGCGTGCCGGCCAGCTTCTGCGGCTGCACGGCCTGCAACACCGGCATCAGGTCGTCCAGCACCTTGCTGATCTCGATGGCCGAGCTGCTCCGGTCCTGCCCGATCACCGCGCCTGCGGCGATCGGCGCGGCCGGGGCAGCGGGAATCTGAAGCGCCACATAGCGTTCGCCGAACAGCGTTTTCGGCAGCAGCCGCGCCGTCACGTTGGCCGGCACCTGGTCGACCAGATCCGGTTGCAGCGCAAGGTCGAGCGACGCGACGCCGCCGTCGGTGCCGACGGACCGCACCTCCCCCACCACCACGCCCCGCACCTTCACGTCCGCGCCCGGGGTGAGCTGGTTGCCGATCGAGTCGGTCTTGAGGGTCACGTGCACGGCCGGTGTGAACGCCTTCTCGTAGACCGCGACCGTGAAGGTCAGGAAGGCCACGATGACCACCAGGAAGGCCGCGCCGAGCACGTGATACCGGTTCATCCGGCTATCCGCACCGTGGTCGACGAACCCCAGATCGCCAGGCTGAGGAAGAAGTCCAGGACGGTCTGCGACACCAGCGCGGCCCGCACCGCGCGGCCGACGGCCACGCCGACCCCGGCCGGGCCGCCGGTCGCGGTGTAGCCGTAGTAGCAGTGCACGAGGATCACCACGACGCTGAACACCATGACCTTGCCGAACGACCACAGCACGTCTTCCGGTGGCAGGAACAGCGCGAAGTAATGGTCGTAGGTGCCGGCGGACTGGCCGTAGAACAGCACGGTGATCTCACGGGAGGCCAGATAGGAGCAGAGCAGACCAATGACATACAACGGGATGACAGCGGCAACACCGGCCAGTACACGCGTGGTGACCAGATACGGCAGGCTGGGCACGCCCATCACTTCGAGGGCGTCGACCTCCTCGGAGATCCGCATCGCCCCGAGCTGGGCGGTGAAGCCGCAGCCCACGGTGGCCGACAACGCCAGGCCGGCGGACAGCGGGGCAACCTCGCGCGTGTCGAAGTAGGCCGAGATGAAGCCGGTCAGCGCCGAGGTGCCGAGCTGGTTCAGCGCCGAGTAGCCCTGGAGGCCGACGATCGTGCCGGTGAACAGGGTCATGCCGATCATCACGCCGAGCGTGCCGCCGATCACCGCCAGCGCCCCGCTGCCGAAGCTGACCTCGCCCAGCAGCCGCAGCACCTCGCGCGGGTAGCGGCGCAGGGTCTGTGGGGCCCAGGCGATGGCCCGGCCGTAGAACGCCATCTGGCGGCCGAGGTTCTCCAGCTGAACGGCAGGGGTCGTCATCACATGCCCTTCGGCGGGACCAGCTGGAGATAGATGCCGGTCAGCACCACGTTCACCAGGAACAGCAGCAGGAAGGTGATGACAACGGCCTGGTTCACGGCGTCGCCGACGCCCTTCGGGCCGGCCGACGGGTTGAGCCCGCGGTAGGCCGCGACCACGCCGGCGATGAAGCCGTAGATCACCGCCTTGAGCTCACTGATCATCAGGTCCGGCAGCTGGGCCAAGGCGTTGAAGCTGGCCAGGTACGCGCCGGGCGTGCCGCCCTGCATGATCACGTTGAAGAAGTAGCCGCCCAGCACGCCGACCACGCTGACCAGGCCGTTGAGCAGGATGGACACGAACATCGCGGCCAGCACCCTGGGCACGATCAGCCGCTGCACCGGCGGCACGCCCAGCACCCGCATGGCGTCGATCTCCTCGCGGATGGTGCGGGCGCCGACGTCCGCGCACATCGCCGAGCCGCCCGCGCCGGCCACCAGCAGCGCCGTGATCAGCGGGCTGGCCTGCTGGATGATCGCCAGCGCGCTGGCCGCGCCGGTGAACGACTGCGCGCCGATCTGCTTGGTCAGCGAGCCCAGGTGCAGCGAGATGACCGCGCCGAACGGGATTGCCACCATCGCCGTCGGCAGGATGGTGACGCTGGCGAAGAACCAGGACTGGCGGATCAGCTCGCGCCACTGGAAGGGCCGCTGCGGCACCGCCCGCACGACGTCCCAACCCAGCAGCGAGATCCGCCCGACCTGACGGAACGCGACGATCACGAGGGGGCCAGGGCGTGGGTGGCGGCCGCGCCGCCGTCGATGGAGAACTCGCCGCCGGTGCAGTAGGAACTCTCGTCGCTGGCCAGGAACAGCACCAGGTTCGCGACCTCTTCCGGCTTCCCGGCGCGGCGGATGGCCAGCTTCTTCAACATGGGCGTCATGTCGACGTCGTGGCCGCCGAGGGCGTCCTTGACCATGTCGGTGGCGATCGCGCCGGGATGCACGGAGTTGACGCGGATGTCGTGGCGGCCAAGCTCTACGGCCGCCACCTTGGTCATGCCGCGGATGGCGAACTTGGACGCGGTGTAGGCCACCAGGAGTGGCATCGCGGCCAGACCCTCCACAGAGGACACGTTGACGATGGAGCCGCCGTGCTCCTTCATCAGGGGCACTGCCGTGCGCATGCCGAGGAAGGTGCCGACCTGGTTGATCCGGATCACGCGCTCGTAGTCGGCCAGCGTGGTCTGCGGCAGCGGCGAGAAGTGCAGCACGCCGGCGTTGTTCACCAGCACGTCCAGCCGTTCCAACGAGTTCGCCAGCTCGGCCCATTCCGCTTCCGAGCCGACGTCGAGGTGCCGGTAGTCGGCGGCGTCGCCGAGCTCGTCGGCCAGCGCCTTGCCGGCGTCGTCGTTGACGTCGGCGATGATCACGCGCGCGCCCTCGGCGACGAACCGCCGCGCCGCGGCCGCGCCCTGTCCCCGGGCCGCGCCGGTGATCAGCGTGATCTTGCCGTCGAGTCGCCCCGTCATGGCCGTCTCCTAACCGAGGGTCATAACTTCGGTGCAGGCAAAGGTTCGCGCCGGATCCCGGTCGGCGAAGTAGCCGCCGACCGCGGCCCAGTCGCCGTCGGCCGCGTGGAAGGTCTGCTCGACCGACGGGGCGGCGATCAGCGCCACCATGCCGCCGTGCACGACGAAGAGCTGCCCGCTGATGTGGTCGGCGGCCGGCGACGCGAGATAGGCGACGAACGGCGCGACGTGTTGCGGGGAAAGGGGATCCTCGCCCTCCGGCGCGTCGCCGAAGACGCCCGCGGTCATCGCCGTGCGGGCGCGCGGGCAGATCGCGTTGGCCTTCACGCCATAGCGGGCCATGCCGCGTGACGTCGCGACCGTGAGCGCGACGATGCCGGCCTTCGCGGCGGCGTAGTTGGGCTGGCCTTCGGAGCCGAGCAGGAACGCCTCCGACGAGGTGTTGACCAGCCGGCCGTACACCGGCTGGCCCTCCTGTTTGGACTGCTGCCGCCAGTAGGCCGAGGCGTTGCGGGACAGCAGGAAATGGCCGCGCAGGTGCACGCGGATCACCGTGTCCCACTCTTCGTCGGACATGTTGAACAACATCCGGTCACGCAGCACGCCCGCGTTGTTCACCACGATGTGCAGGCCGCCCAAGCCTTCCACCGCCGCTTGCACGAGCGCGTCGGCCGTGGACCGCTCGGCCACGTCACCCGGGACGATCTCGGCCTTGCCGCCCAGCGCCTCGATCTCGTCCAGCACACCGGATGCGTCGGCCACGTCGCCCAGCACCACCGACGCGCCGGCCGCGGCCAGCGCCAGCGCTTCGGCCCGGCCGAGTCCGGCCGCCGCACCGGTGACGATCGCGACCTTGCCCGCCAAGTCCACTCGCCGCTCCTCGTTGCCGCCAGTGTTACTCGGGCCACACTAGAATCTGTTCTCGTTCTGGGCAAGACCGTTCAGCCGGTCACGCGCAGCGCGTTGCGCGGGCAGCTGGCCACCGCGACCGCGACCCGGCGCGCCACCTCGTCGCCGGCCGACGGCTCGGTGATCACCAGTTCCTCGTCGTTGTCCAGCTCGAACACGTCCGGCGCGGCCGCAACGCACCGGCCGTTGGCCTCACACATGGTCCGGTCGACCTCGATCACCATGACCGCCTCCCGTCGCATCAGCTGGGCGCGATTCACGGTAACACCGTGCTACGGTTACTAGAACACGTTCCACCTCGCCGAGCCGGGAGGCCGCGGATGCGGATCGCGTACACCCCCGAGCAGGAGCGGCTGCGCGCCGAACTGCGGGCGTACTTCGCGGAGCTGATGACGCCGGACCGGCGGGAGGCGTTGGCCACCACCGGCGGCGAGTACGGCGACGGCGTCGCCTACAAGGAGGTCGTCGCGCAGCTCGGCCGGGACGGCTGGCTGGTGATCGGCTGGCCGGCCGAGCACGGCGGCCAGGACCGGTCCATGCTGGAGCAGCTGATCTTCCTGGACGAGGCGGCCGCGGCCGGCGTGCCGGTGCCGTTCCTGACGTTGAACACCATCGGGCCGACGATCATGCGCTTCGGCACCGACGCGCAGAAGGCCGAGTTCCTGCCCCGGATCGCCGCCGGGCAGGTGCATTTCGCCATCGGCTACTCCGAGCCCGGCGCCGGCACCGACCTCGCGTCGCTGCGGACCCGCGCGGTGCGCGACGGCGACGACTACGTGATCAACGGCCAGAAGATGTGGACCAGCCTGATCCAGTACGCCGACTACGTCTGGCTCGCGGCCCGTACCGATCCGGATGCGGTCAAGCACAAGGGTTTGAGCATCCTGATCGTGCCGACGGACGCGAAGGGCTTCAGCTGGACGCCCGTGCACACCATGGCCGGGCCGACCACCAGCGCCACGTACTACGAGGACGTGCGCGTGCCTGCTTCCGCGCTGGTGGGTGAGGAGCACCGGGGCTGGCCGCTGATCACCAACCAGCTCAACCACGAGCGGGTCGCGCTGACCTCGGCCGCGCCCGTTCTGACCGCACTGCACGAGGTCACCGCGTGGGCGCAGCGGACCAAGCTGCCCGACGGCAACCGCGTGATCGACCAGGAATGGGTGCAGCTGCACCTGGCCCGTGTGCACGCCAAGGCCGAGTTCCTCAAGCTGATGAACTGGCGGATCGCCTGGGGCGTCAAGCAGTCGCCCAGCCCGGCCGACGCGTCCGCGACCAAGGTGTTCGGCACCGAGTTCGCCACCGAGGCGTACCGGCTGCTGATGGAGGTGCTCGGCACGAACGCCGTGGTGCGCCAGGGATCCCCGGGCGCACTGCTGCACGGGCGGATCGAGCGGATGCATCGGTCGTCACTGATCCTGACGTTCGGCGGCGGCACCAACGAGGTGCAGCGGGACATCATCGCCGCGGTGGGCCTCGGCCTGCCCGTCGGCCGGCGCTGAAAGGAACCTCCGGTGGACTTCGAGTTGTCGGAAGCGCAGCGGGATCTGGCCGCCATGGTCCGTGAGCATCCACAGTGGACGGACCTGGCGGCGTCCGGAGTGCTGGCCGCCGCCTTGCCGGAATCGGCCGGTGGCAACGGTTTCGGGCTGTTGGAGCAGTGCAGCGTGCTGGTCGAACTCGGCCGTGCCGTGTCGTCGGCGCCATACCTGCCGTCCATCGTGCAGGGTGCGTCGACGGTGGCCCGGTTCGGCACGGCCGAGCACGTCGACCGCTGGGTGCGGCCGGCGCTGACCGGGTCGATCGTGCTTTCGGTCGCCTTGTCCGAGGAGAACAACGACGATCCCCTGGCCCCGGTTACGCGGGCGTCGGAGGTTTCCTCCGGCTGGCGGCTGACCGGGTCCAAGTCCCTGGTCTCCCCCGCCGACGTCTTCCTGGTGCCCGCCAGCACTTCCGACGGCTTGCGCCTGTTCATCGTGCAGGCCGACGAGGCCGCCGTGCTGCCGCAGTCCGTTGTCGACGGCGACTCCTGCCTGCTCGACCTCTCCGACGTGCACCTCGGTCCCGACCGCGTCCTGCCCGGCGCCGCCGTTTCCTACGCCCTCCAGCGCGGCATCGTCGGCCTTTGCGCCCTTCAACTCGGCGTCGTCGAACGGGCTTTGGAGCTGACCACCGAGTACGCCCGTACCCGGCAGCAGTTCGACCGCCCCATCGGCAGCTTCCAAGCCGTCACCCAGCGGCTTGCCGACGCGTACATCCAGGTCGAGGCCATCCGGCTCACCTTGTGGCAGGCCGCCTGGCGCCTGTCCGAGGGGCTGCCGTGCGACACCGAGCTCGCCACCGCCAAGTTCTGGGCCGCCGAGGGCGGCCACTACGTCGCCCACACCGCCGTGCACGTCCATGGCGGCATGGGCATCGACCTCAGCCACTCTTTGCACAGGTATTTCACCGCCGCCAAACGCCATGAGTTCGCCCTCGGCGGCGCCACCACCCAGCTCCGCCACATCGGCTCCGCCCTGGCCGCCACCCCCGTCTAGACCAGCGGGTTCCCCCTCCGGATACCATCAGGTCCCGTGCCGCTGAGACTTCGGATGACCGCCCTGTCGCAGGTGGCGACGATCGTGCTCAGCTGGTTACTGCCGTTCGGCGTGTTCATCCTGGCGGGGCCGGTGGTCGGCGGCGGCCTGCGGATTCCGCTGCTGGTGGTGGCGTTGCTGGTAGCGATCACGCTGAGCGTGCGCGGCACGGAGTGTGGCGTCGACTGCACGGCCGACACGGTCAGGGTGCGCGGATGGGTGAGGACGGTGTCGATCCCGACGCACGCGGTGACGGGCGTGGATCAGGAAGGCAGCGCGCTGCTCTGGCGGGACGGGGACGAGGAGCGCCGCACGAGGGTGTACGCGTTCGGCCGCTCGCGTCGCGGCATCGACCCGCACAGCCGGGAGTCGCTCGAGCGGCTGGCGGACTGGGTGGCCAGCCGCTAACGAAGCTTGTCCAGCCGGGTGAGGGTCTCGTCGAACTCCCGCAGCAGGTCGGCCATGACAGCGGCGACGGGACGGATCTCGTTCATCCGCCCGACGATCTGGCCGACGGGCATGGACACGACGCTGGGATCGCCGGAACTGGCGATCCGCTGGTGGGCGTCGGCGACGAGCAGGTTCTGCAGCGGCATGGGCAGCGGCTCGGGGGCGTCGGGCCGGGCCCACGCCTCGGTCCACCGGGTCTTGAGCAGCCGTGCCGGTTTGCCGGTGTAGATCCGGGTCCGCACGGTGTCGCTGGAGCCGGCGGCGAGCAACGCCTGCTGGGTGGCGGAGACGGGCAGGCCGACGGAGTATTCGGCGGTGGTCAGCCAGCACGAGCCGAGCCAACCGCCGGACGCGCCCAGGGCGAGGGCGGCGGCGAGTTGGCGGCCGCTGCCGATGCCGCCGGCCGCGAGCACGGGCACGTCGGCCCCGACGGCGTCGACGATCTCGGGCACGAGCACCATGCTGGCGATCTCGCCGGTGTGCCCGCCGGCCTCGTAGCCTTGCGCCACAACGATGTCCACGCCGTTGTCGACGTGCCGACGGGCGTGCTCGGCCTTGCCGGCGAGCGCGGCGACGGGCACGTCATGGCGGTGCGCCTGTTCGATGACGTCGACCGGCGGCGAGCCGAGGGCGTTGGCGATCAGGCGGATCGGATGTTGCAGGGCAACGTCCACATGGGACCGTGCAACGGAGTGCAGCCAGCCCAACACGCCGGCGCCGTGGGAATCCAGCGGCGGCACGCCGAGCTCGATCAAGGTCCGATCGACGAAATCCCTGTGCCCGGGCGGAATCAGGGCGTCGAGATCGACCGCGGTGCCCTCGGTGGGGATCTTCGCCGGCATCACCACGTCGACACCGTACGGCCGGCCGTCGGTGTTCTCGTCCATCCAGGTCAGCGCGGCGTCCAGCTCGGCCGGGTCGTTGAAGCGGACGCAGCCCAGCACACCCAGCCCGCCGGCGCGGCTGATCGCCGCGGCGACGTGCTCGGACGGCGTGAAGCCGAAGATCGGGTGTTCGATGCCGAACCGGTCACACAGTGCCGTGCGCACGAGAGCCTCCCAGCCCGGCGGTGGTCTGGACCTCGACCGATGGCGCGCGTTCGGCGACGAGCTCCCGCGCCCACCGGTAGTCGGGTTTGCCGCTGGGGAGCCGGCTGATCTCGTCGACCAGCCAGATGCTACGCGGCACCTTGTAACCAGCGATCTGTTGGCGTGCATGGGCATCGAGCTCGTCGAAGGACAGTGTCCGCCCCGACCTCGTCTGCACGACGGCGGCGACGCGCTGACCGAGCCGCTCGTCCGGGATGCCGAGCACCAGCGCGTCGAAGACGTCGGGATGCGACTTGAGGACGCCCTCGACCTCCTCGGGGAACACCTTCTCCCCCGCGGTGTTGACGCACATGTTGCCGCGCCCCAACAGGGTCACGGTGCCGTCCTCCTCGAGACGCGCGAAATCCCCTGGCACGGCATAGCGTTTGCCGTCCACCTCGGTGAACAGCGCCGCGGTCTTTGCCTCATCCTTGTAGTAGCCGAGCGGAATGTGCCCGCCACGGGCCAGTTTCCCGATCACGCCGGGCGGGGCCGGTCGGCCGTCGTCGCCGAGTACGACGCTGGCCGGGTCGGCCTTCACCCGTGGGCCACCGTTCTGCGGCGCCCCGCTCTGCACGACACCGATGCCCGTGAAGCCGGTCTCGGACGCGCCGATCGCGTCCGTGATAACGACATTGGGGAAGGCGGCGACGTACTCCTCCTTGACGGCCTTGGAGAACAGCGCCGCACTGCTGGAGATCGCGGCCAGCGAGGACGCGTCGTACGAACCGTCCCGATAGGACTCGATCAGCGGCCGAGCCATGGCGTCGCCGACGATCATCATCACCTGGACCTTGTGCTGCTGCACTGCCCGCCAGATTTCGTCGGCGTCGAACTGCGGCAGCAGCACGACGGTGCTGCCGGTGAACAGCGCACCGAACACGCCCCACTGCGCGGCGCCGTGGATCATGGGCGGGGCGCACAGCCGGACCAGCCCGTAGGCCTGGCCCTGCCGGGCCTGCTGCCACTCGTCCTCGACCGGCACGCCGGTGATGAAGTCGATGCCGCCGCCGAGCACGCGCCACACGTCCTCCTGCCGCCACAGCACGCCCTTGGGGTAGCCGGTCGTGCCGCCGGTGTAGAGGATGTAGATGTCGTCCGGGCTGCGTTCGGGGAAATCCCGGGCCGGGCTCGCGCCGGCCAGCGCCGCCTCGTACTCGACGGCGGAATAGGACACGTTCTCGTTCGAGCCGTCGTCGGTGTAGATCACGTGGCGCAGGCGCGGCACGTCCGGCAGCACCTCGGCCACCAACGGTGCGTAACGGCGTTCGTGCACCAGCGCGACGAGGTCGGAGTTGTCGAACACGTAGCGCAGCTCGGCGCTGGTGTACCGGTAGTTGACGTTGATGGCGACCGCCCGCAGCTTGTAGGCCGCGAGCATGCTTTCCACCATCTCAATGGAATTCCGCGAGTGGACGCCGACGTGGTCGCCCGGCCGCACGCCGGCGGCGGCCAGGTGGTTGGCCAGCCGGTTGGCTCGCTCGTCCAGTTCGGCGTAGGTCACCCGGCGTTGGCCGCAGATCACCGCGGCACGCTCGGGGACGAGATCGGCTGCGTGCTCCACGAGGTCTGCGATGTTCAGGGCCACCCCTGCAAACTAGAACGTGTTACTGTTTTGGGCAATCCCCTGGGAGGCTTGATGACGGCGACGCAGGAGTCCGAGCACTGCCTGGTAGACCAACGAGGCGGGGTCCTGGTGGTGACGATGAACCGCCCGGAGGCACGCAACGCCCTGTCCGGCCCGATGATGGCGATCATGCGCGAGGCCTGGGACCGCGTCGACTCGGACGACAGCGTCCGGGTCTGTGTGCTCACCGGCGCCGGCGGCGCGTTCTGCGCCGGGGCCGATCTCAAGGCCATGACCACCAGCCATCCCGGCGATTCCTTCTCCGGCGGCGGCTGGGACCTGTCCGTCATCGAGCCCCTGCTCAAGGGCCGTCGGCTGACCAAGCCGCTGATCGCCGCCGTCGAGGGGCCGGCCATCGCCGGCGGCACGGAGATCTTGCAGGCCACCGATATCCGCGTGGCCGGCGAGAGCGCCCGCTTCGGCGTCTCCGAAGCCCGCTGGGGCCTCTTCCCCCTCGGCGGCTCCGCCGTCCGGCTGCCCCGCCAGATCCCGTACACCGTCGCCGCCGATCTTTTGCTGACCGGCCGGCACATCACCGCCGCCGAGGCGTTGAGCATCGGCTTGATCGGTCACGTTGTCCCCGACGGACAGGCCTTGACCAAGGCGTTGGAACTCGCCGACATGATCGCCGCCAACGGACCGTTGGCCGTGCAGGCCATCCTGCGCACCATCCGCGAGACCGAGGCCATGCCCGAGAACGAGGCCTTCGCCATCGAGGCCCAGCACGGAATGCGCGTGTTCCTCAGCGCCGACGCCAAGGAGGGCCCCGCCGCCTTCGCCGCCAAGCGCAAGCCCGACTTCCAGGGCAGGTAAACCCCCGCGAGTCCCGCTCTCCGTCACACCGAAACACGTTTTCTGGCGAACATCAACTCGACCCGTGGTAGTCCGAGAGCGGGACTGGTGGAGATTTACGGAGCTGTCGCGCGCTCGTTGTCCGCGGCGATTCGGACATCCCGGACAGCCGTTCGCCCGAATCGGATCAGTCGTGCGAGATCACCCGCCGCGAGGAGCCGCACGTCGTCGAGCACCGGCGTGGGCATTTCCAGCACGCTCGGGCCGTAGCAGTCGTGCCATGCCATGTCGGCCAGGGGCAGCAGTTCGAGCGCCAGCTCGATGTCCGCGGCAGAGAAGTTCGCCTCGACAAGGGATCTGCGCCCTTCACGGCGTTGCTCGCCGCCGACAGCCATCGGGTCCCTCCAGCTGCGCCGTGGCCAGCCGCCGCCCAACCGCCCCGCCGTCGCGCCGTCGCGCCGTCGCGCCGTCGCGCCGTCGCGCCGACCACGGTCGACGCGACCTGGGCGATCCGGCGCGTCAGGTTGATCGGGACGGAACTAGACGGTCCACAACTTCGAGGTCGAAAGGGGGACTGCAGGCACCATGTGCCGACCGCGCGGCGCGGGCATCCGACGCAACCACGAGGCCCACCACGGAATGCGCCTGTTCCCCAGCGCCGACGCCAAGGAGGCACCCGCCCCTCTCCCCTGGCACATGCGGTCCGGAGGTGCCTCAGGGAGGCAAGTATGACGCGCATGTGACATCGAATGTGCGTGAGAGCGTGTTTCGGTGTGTCTGAGAGCGGGACTCGCGGGGGTTCAGATGGCGCGCTCCTGCCCCTCCCAGTACGGGTCCCGCAGGCGGCGCTTGTAGAGCTTGCCGTTGGGGTCGCGAGGGAGCTCGGCGGCGTAGTCGACGGTGCGGGGCAGCTTGAACTTGGCGAGGCGGGTGGCGAGGTACGAGAGCAGCTCGGCGGTGAGCTCGGGGGAACCGGAGACACCGTCGACGGGCTGGACGACGGCCTTGATCTCCTCGCCCCAATCGGGGTGGGGAATGCCGAAGACCGCGACGTCGGCGACGGCGGGGTGGCACGCCAGCTCGCCCTCGATCTCCGCCGGGTAGATGTTGACGCCGCCGGAGATGATCATGTCGGCCTTGCGGTCGCAGAGGAACAGGTAACCGTCCTCGTCGAGGTAGCCGATGTCGCCGAGGGTGAAGAGGTCGCGGACGCGGCCGGCCTGGGTCTTGGCCTTGTCCTTGTAGTACTCGAAGGTGGAAGCGCCCATGCGCATGTACACGGTGCCGATCTCGCCGGCGGGGAGCTCGGAGCCGTCGTCGGCGAGGACCTTGACCACCGAGCCGGGCCAAGGGAGGCCGACCGAGCCGGGCTTGCGGAGCCAGTCGACGGAATTGATTACGGTGCCGCCGCCCTCGGTGGCGGCGTAGTACTCGGTGACGACCGGCCCCCACCACTCGATCATGCGGCGCTTGACCTCGAGCGGGCACGGGGCGGCGCCGTGGATGGCGGCCCGCCACGAAGAGACGTCGTAAGAAGAACGAACGTCCTCGGGCAGGGCCAACAGGCGGCGGAACTGGGTGGGGACCATGTGACTGTGGGTGACGCGGTACTTGGCGATCAGCCGAAGCATCTCCTCGGCGTCCCAACGGTCCATCAACACGGCCGTGTGTCCGAACTGGATGGACAGGGCGACGAAGTTCAGCACGGCGGTGTGATAGAGCGGCGAACCGCACAGGTGCACGTGCCCGTCGAACGGCTTGAGGTCGAAGATGCCGAAGAACCAGATGCCGGCGGCGGGCACGTCGTCGGGATCGGCCCCGGTCAAAGCCCGGCGGACGCCCTTGGGCCGGCCGGTGGTGCCGGAGGTGTAGAGCATGGGTGCGCCGGCGGTGCGGATGTCGGGCCGGCCAACGGGTTCCGACGCGCCAAGGGAGGACAACGGCTGGAAGCCGGGGATCTCCCCCACCGAGAACCGTGCGGAAGCAGGCAGCGACTCGCCGGCGACGGCGGCGGCCTCGGCGAAGCGGGAAGAGGCGACGAAAGCCTTGGCGCCGGAGTCGGAGATCAGATACGCGATCTCCGGACCGACCAGATGCCAGTTCACGGGCACGATGTACAGCCCGGTCTGCATGGCGGCAAAGTACATCGCCATCAGGTCGGACCCGTTGGGCAGCAACACCACGACACTGTCGCCAGGGCGCAGGCCCATGGCCTGCAACCCCCGCCCGTACCGATCCGCCGCAGCGGCGAGCGAGCCGTAGCTCACCTCGCCGCCGTCAGGGTCGACCACCGCCGTCAACCCGGGTTCCGCAGCCGCGATGTGCCAAAGTCCAGGCGCCGTCATACGCCTCAATCTAGAACGTGTTCCACTTCGCCGACAAGGGCCGAGGACAGCTGCTCGACCTGTTCGACGTTGCCGCAGCCGACCAGCAGGGTGGTCACGCCGCCCCGCTCGAGCTCGGCCACCTGGGCTCGCACCTCCTCGGCGGAGCCGATCAGCGCGATGCCCTCGACCAGGGCATCCGGCACCACGGCGGCGGCCTCGTCCTTGCGACCGGCCCGGAACAACTCGCCGATGGCGGCGACCTCCGAGGCATAGCCCATACGGGCGAACACATCGGCGTGGAAGTTCATGCCGGCCGCGCCCATGCCGCCGATGTACAGCGCCAGCACGGGTTTCATCGCCTGCAAGGCTCGCGCACGGTCATCGGTGAGCACGATCTGGCAGCTCGCGACGATCTCGAACTCCTCACGCGACCGCCGCGCCCCCGGCCGCGCGAAGCCCTCGTCCAGCCACTCGTTGTACATCGCGGCCAGCCTCGGCGTGTAGTAGATGGCCAGCCAGCCATCGGCGATCTCCGCGGTCAGGGCCACATTCTTGGGCCCCTCCGCGCCGAGCATGATCGGCACGTCGGGCCGCAGCGGATGGGCGATCGGCTTCAACGGCTTGCCCAGCCCCAGCGCCCCGGGCCCCTGGTACGGCAGCGGATAGTGCCGGCCGTTGTTGACGACCGGCGCCTCGCGGGCCAGCACCTGCCGCACAATCGAGACATATTCCCTGGTCCGGGCCAGCGGCTGGCCGAACGGCTGCCCGTACCAGCCCTCCACCACCTGCGGCCCGGACACGCCCAGCCCCAGGATGAAGCGGCCACCGCTGAGCCGGTCCAGGGTGAGGGCGTGCATGGCGCACGCGGTCGGCGTGCGCGCCGACAGCTGGGCCACCGAGGTGCCCAACCGCAGCCGTGACGTGCGGGAACCCCACCACGCCAGCGGGGTGAACGCGTCCGAGCCCCACGCCTCGGCGGCGAACACCGAGTCGAAGCCGGACCGCTCCGCCGCGGCGACCAGCTCGGGAGTGTTGGGGGCCGGCACCGGGGTCCAGTAGCCGAGTTGCAGTCCAAGCCTCATGCCTTCATCTTGCCGCAAAAACGAGAACGTGTTTCACTTCGATGGTGACGATCAGCTCGGAACCGTTGAGCGCCCCGCTGAACGTGGGGTTCGACTACACCCGCTCGCTCGGGCCGGTGCTGGGCCGGTTCGCCACGGGGCTGCGCGAGCACAAGATCGCCGGCGTCCGCGGCTCGGACGGCCGAATCCTGGTGCCGCCGACCGAGTACGACCCGGTGACCGCGGAGAAGCTCACCGAATTCGTCGACGTGGCCACCGAAGGCGTGGTGCAGACCTGGTCCTGGATCCCGCAACCGCTTGCGGGCCAACCACTTCAGCATCCCTTTGCCTGGGCGCTGATCAAACTCGACGGCGCCGACACCGGATTGCTGCACGCCGTCGACGCCGGCTCGCCGGACCGGATGAGCACCGGCATGCGCGTTCGCGTGCGCTGGGCCGCCGAACCGATCGGCAGCATCCGGGACATCGAATGCTTTGAACCGCTGGACAATGAGCCCACCGAACGCGAGCCGGGAGCGGGCGACCCGGTCACGATGGTGACCACGCCGATCCACCTCACGTACCAGCACGCGGCCTCGCCGGAGGAAAGCCGTTACCTGCGCGGCCTGGCCGAGGGCAAGCTGCTCGGCCAGCGCTGCCCGGCCTGCGAGAAGGTCTACATCCCGCCGCGCGGCTCCTGCCCGACCGACGGCGTGCCGACCGAAGACGAGATCGAACTGCCCGACCACGGCGTGGTGACCACGTTCTGCGTGGTGAACGTGCCGTTCCTGGGCCAACGGATCAAGCCGCCCTACGTGGCCGCCTACATCCTGCTCGAAGGCGCGGACATCGCGTTCCTGCACCTGGTGCTGGGCTGCGAGGCGAGCGAGGTCCGGATGGGCATGCGGGTGCGGGCGGCCTGGCGGCCGCGCGACCAGTGGGGCACCACGCTGGAGAACATCGACCACTTCGAGCCGACGGGCGAACCGGACGCGCCTTATGAATCGTATTCACAGCATCTGTAGGAGGCCCTCGTGAGCGAGGTGGCGGTCGTCGGCTTCGCGCAGGCGCCGAACGTGCGCCGCACACCCGGCACCACCAACGGCGTCGAGATGCTGGTGCCGGTGTTCCACCGGCTGCTCGCCGACACCAGTCTGTCCAAACAGGACATCGGATTCTGGTGCTCGGGGTCGTCGGACTACCTTGCCGGGCGGGCGTTCTCCTTCATCGCTGCGGTGGACGCGATCGGCGCGTTCCCGCCGATCATGGAGTCGCACGTGGAGATGGACGCCGCGTGGGCGCTGTACGAGGCGTGGGTGAAGATCCGCACCGGCGAGGTGGAGACTGCGCTGGTGTACGGCTTCGGCAAGTCGTCGGCCGGCGAGCTGCGGCGGGTCATGGCCATGCAGATGGACCCCTACCTGACGACGCCGCTGTGGCCGGACACCGTTGGCCTGGCCGGACTTCAGGCCCGGCTGGGCCTCGACGCCGGCCTGTGGAGCCAACGGGACATGGCCGCGGTGGCGGCGGCCAGCCGTCGTGCGGCACTGTCCAATGCGGACGCACAGCTGTCCGGTGAAACCACGGTCGAGGAACTGCTGCGACAGCCGTACATCGCGGATCCGCTGCGGGCGCACGACTGCGCGCCGATCACCGACGGTGCGGCGGCGATCATCCTGGCCGCCGGCGACAAAGCCCGCGAGCTGAGCGAGCGGCCGGCCTGGATCACCGGATTCGAGCATCGGATCGACACTCCCCTGATCGGTGCCCGCGACCTGACCACGTCGCCGTCGACCATCGCGGCGGCCAAGGCGGCTGGCATCGACGGAGTCCAGGTGGCCGAGCTCTACGCGCCCTTCACGCACCAGGAAATCCTGCTGCGCCAAGCACTTGGTCTCGGCGAGGAGGTGCGGGTGAACCCGTCCGGCGGCGTGCTGGCCGGAAATCCGCTGTTCGCCGCCGGCCTGATCCGCATCGGCGCGGCGGCCGCCGAGATCCGCGCCGGCCGAGCCGACAAGGCCATGGCCCACGCGACCAGCGGCCCGCTGCTGCAACAGAATCTCGTCTGTGTGCTGGAGGGACGCTGATGGGCGGGCAACTCGCGGCCGTGATCGGGACCGGCCAGACCAACCACACCGCCAAGCGGCTCGACGTGTCCATGGCCGGCCTCTGCCGGGAGGCGATCGACCGCGCGATGGCCGACGCCGGCACCGACTGGGCCGACATCGACGCGGTCGTCCTGGGCAAGGCCCCGGACCTGTTCGAGGGCGTCATGATGCCCGAACTGTTCCTGGCCGACGCGCTCGGCGCGACCGGGAAACCGTTGCTGCGCGTGCATACCGCGGGTTCGGTGGGTGGCTCGACCGGCAATGTGGCGGCCAGCCTGGTGCAGTCGGGCGTGCACCGCCGGGTGCTGGCGGTGGCATTCGAGAAGCAGTCCGAGTCCAATGCCATGTGGGCGCTGTCGGTGATGCCGCCGTTCCACATGCCGGTCGGCGCCGGCGCGGGCGGCTACTTCGCGCCGCACGTCCGGTCCTACATCCGGCGTTCCGGTGCGCCGGACCACATCGGCGCGATCGTCGCGGCCAAGGACCGCCGCAATGGCGCCCTCAATCCTTACGCACACCTGAAACAGCCGGACATCACGGTCGAGTCGGTGCAGGCGTCGCCGATGCTGTGGGACCCGATCCGGTACGACGAAACGTGTCCGTCCTCGGACGGCGCGGCGGCCGTGGTGATCGCCGACGAGCAGACGGCCAAGGGCCGCCCGGCGGCGTGGATCCACGCCACGGCGATGCGCACGGAGCCGACAACGTTCGCCGGACGCGACCAGGTCAGCCCACAGGCCGGCAAGGATGCCTCGGCGGCGCTGTGGAAGCAGGCCGGCATCAAGGATCCCGTGTCCGAAGTGGACGTTGCCGAGATCTACGTGCCGTTCTCGTGGTTCGAACCGATGTGGTTGGAGAACCTCGGTTTCACCGAGGAAGGCCAGGGCTGGAAGTTCACCGAGGCGGGCGAGACCGCGATCGGCGGACGCCTGCCGGTGAACCCGTCCGGCGGTGTGCTGTCCTCGAATCCCATTGGGGCATCAGGGTTGCTGCGCTACGCCGAGGCGGCGATGCAGGTGCTCGGCCGGGCCGGCGACCACCAGGTCGACGGCGCGCGCGTCGCGCTGGGCCACGCCTACGGCGGCGGCTCGCAGTACTTCTCGCTCTGGGTGGTCGGATCGGAAAGGCCGGGTGCGCGGTGAAGTTCACGCTGGCGATTGCCATGAGCCCGCTGGACCAGCTGGTCGAGCTGGCCAAGACGGCCGAGGAGTGCGGCTTCGCGTCGATCGCGCTGCCGGATTCCCTGTTCTGGTCGGAAAAGGTGTCGGCCGACTATCCGTACACGCCGGACGGCAGCCGGTTCTGGAACGCCGACACGCCGTGGGCCGACCCGCTGATCGCCGCAGCCGCGATGGGCGCCGGCACCAGCACGATCCGCTTCTACACACAGGTCCTCAAGCTCGGCTCGCGCAATCCCGTGCTGCTGGCCCGGCAGGTCAACTCGGTGGCCGCGTTGACCAACGACCGGTTCGGGCTCGGCGTCGGACTCGGCTGGTCGCCGGAGGAATTCGCCTGGTGCGGCACGGAATACGCGCACCGCGGGCCGCGCTCGGACGAGATGATCGACGTGCTGAAGCTGATCCTCGGCGGCGGCATGGTCGAGTACCACGGCAGGTACTACGACTTCGACAAGCTCCAGATGAGCCCCACGCCCGGGAAACCGGTTCCGTTCTACGTCGGCGGGCACACCGAGGCCGGGCTGCGCCGGGCCGCCCGCATCGGTGACGGCTGGACGTCAGCGATGATCAAGTTCGGTGACCTCCAGCAGATCGTCGCCCGGCTCGCCGAGCTGCGCAAGGAATACGGGCGCGACGACCAGCCGTTCGAGATCCAGGCCGTGTCGATCGACAAGTTCGGCGTCGACGGCTACCGCGACCTGGCCGGGGCCGGTGTCACCGACGCCATCGTCATGCCGTGGCTGCTCTACGGCGTCGGCTTCGACGGCGAGCTGGCGGCCAAGCAGGACGCGCTGCGGCGCTTCCAGCACGAGGTGATCGAGAAGGTGACGGCATGATCGACTGGCGGGCGTCGAAGGCCGAACACCCGGCGCGCAAGGCGTCCTGGCGGTCCATGGAGGCCGTGGTGGCCGGCGAGAAGGAGAAGTGGATCTCGCTGTTCGCGCTCGACGGCAGCGTGGAGGACCCGGTCGGCCCGTCCCCGTTCGACCCCGACGGCCTCGGCCATCACGGGCACGAGGCCATCGCGGCCTTCTGGGACAAGGCGATCGCGCTGGCCGAGGGTTTCGACTTCACCATGACCGACTCGTACGCCAACGGTCTTGAGTGCGCCAACGTCGGCACCATCACGATCCACCTGCCCGGCAACAACCTGATGGACACCGACGGCGTGTTCGTCTACCGGATCGACGAGGACGGGCTGATCCGCTCGGTCCGGGCGCACTGGGAGATGGAACGCGCGATGAAGACGCTACGAGCCAAGCCCTAGCGCCCGAATCGCCCACGGCAGCGCCACTTCCAGCTGCTTGCGCTGGATCGGGCGCACCCCGGCGCGTCCGGCACCGGCGGCAACCCGGCCCGGGCGGCGAAGAACCCGGCCACGACCGCGACCAGGGTGATGTCGATGTCCGCGACGTCGTCCGGCCGCGGTCCGCCTTCGGCGTGCACGCTGGGCAGGAAAGCCGCGCGGTCGAGCTCCGGGTTGGCCAGGCAGCTGTGGTTCCAGTCGACGAACACCGTGCGGTCGCCGGAGAAACACAGGTTGTCGCTGCGCACGTCCAGGTGCACCACGGAATCGCCGGACAGCTTCGCCGCGGCGGACGCCTCGAGCATGGTCGGCAGCATCCAGTTCAGCCCGGCTCGCGTGCACAGTCCCAGCGACAGAAAGGGTTCCGGGTCCTCGGCGACGGTCTGCCAGCCACCATTGATCGAGCTCTCGTCCAGCACCGGCATGCCGTCCGGGACCGGCTGCCGGCCGATCGCCGTGATGGTGTCCAGCACCTGACGCACCTGGTCCAGCCGCCACGGCGGCGGCCAGTGCGCGCCGGACAGGTCGTCCAGCACCAGGATCGGCTCCACGCTGCCGTCGTCGTCCCAGCCGCGCAGCCGGGGCATGAACGACGCGTCCAGTCGAAGGTAGTTCGCGTGCTCGCGCCGCAACTCCCCCGCCGTGTACTCGTTCACCGCCTGCTTGGCGAACACCGTTGTGCCGTCGGCCAGTTCCACGATCATCCGGCGGGCCGGCGTGTAGCCACGGCCGCCGAACGGCGTCACGCGGACGACCGGCTCGCCGATCGCCCACGTGAGTCGCTCCGTATCCATGCCTCCACGTTACCGAGGCGCGACACCGATTTTCTCGGCGACGCCGATCCGCACCGAGTTGAACTCCACCACGCTGCCGGCCTTCACCCCGGCCCAGTAGTCGCTGCCGTCGACGACCAGCGTCAGGCGGTCACCGATGTACCGACCGGTGCCCGGGTCGAGGACGATCTCCTGGCGCAGGGTGCCGTTGGACACACCGAGGGCGACACCGCGCTGACCGTCCAAATTGGCCGCATTGTCGGTGACGTCCAGCCCTGGCATCAACATCAGCGCTTTGTACACAGTGGACCGCACGGCATGGTCGGCGTCGGCCGACAGCAGGACGCCGGCGGCATCCTTCAGCGCGGTGGACTTGTCGCCATGGGCGGCGGCCAGCAGCTGGTCGTACAGCTTGGCCGGGTCGGTCGGCAGCTGGGCGATGAACCTCGGAGTCGGCGCGGAGAAATCGCCGATCCGCTGGTCGCACGGCTTGCCGTCGTCCGGGGAACCGCCCAGCTGCGGCATCTGGCGTCCGTTCCAGTCGCCGCAGGTGCCCCGCTCCTCGGTGATCTTGGCCGGCTCGAACAGGCCGCCGTCGCCCTCGGCCTTGACCAGGTCGTCGCTGCCGACGATCCAGGTGTGCCGGCCGGTGTACCCGGAGCGCCGCAGCCACTCGTCGGAGCGGTTGGCCGGGATCCATACCTCGCGGACGTTCTCCAGCATGGCGTCCAGGTGCTTGCCGGTGCGCGTCTGGGCCGCGCCGAGGTCCCAGTCGTGGGTGGCGGTGTAGTAGTACTGCCCCGGCCCGACCCGCACGTCGCCGACTACGGTTGACGCCTGCTGGAGGCTCTGCACTGCCGCGGCGCTGGCTTGCGGGGCGGGTCCGCCGGACAGAAAGGTGGCCGTCACGCCGGTGGCCACCACGGCCGCCGCCGCGGCGGCCAGCCACCACGCCTTGCCGTTGCGACGGGCCGGCGCGGCCTCGGCCGCGCGCAGGGCGGCCAGCGCACGGGCCCGGGCCTCGGGGCTGAAGGCCGGCGCCGGCTGGTCGGCCAGGGCCTGGTCGAGCTCGCTGTCAGTCCACATCATCGGTGCTCCCAAGATCCATTCTCGGCGCGGCGACCCGCAGGTGGCGGCGCACGCGGTGCAGGCGGGACCGCACGGTGCCGGCCGGGATGCCGAGCACCTCCGCGATCTCGTTCGAGTCGAGGCCGGCCCAGCTGGTCAGCAGCAGCACATCGCGGTCGGCGTCGTCCAACTCGGCGATGGCCGCGCGCAGCCGGCGGGCCCGTAGCTGCGCGTCGACCTGCTCGACCACGCGATTCTCGTGGCTCTCGGCCCGGGCGGCGTCGGCCAGCCGGGCGGTCGCGGCCGTCTCACGTTTACGGCGGCGCAGGTGGTTGCGGGCGAGGTTGTTGGCGATCCCGAACAGCCAGGCCCGGGCCGATGCCCGCGCCGGATCGAAGCCGTCGCGGCCCTTCAAGGCCGCCACGAACGTGTCGGCGACCAGGTCGTCGGCCACGCCGCCGACGAGTCTGCCCAGGTAGCGGTGCAGGTCATCGGCGTGCGCCTCGAACAGCTGCTCGAAATCCGCGAGGTGGCCAGGTGGCGCCGCCTCGTCGATTGCTGTCATCACATCTCTACTTGGTCGCGGCCCCCACTCGTGTTCACGGCCAAGTAGAACAAAGCGGCGAGTCCCGCCCAGCGTCACACCGAAATACGGCTTCCGGTAGCCCTCTCCTGTCACATGCGGACCGCACGTGCCTCAGGGAGGCAAGTGCGCCGCGCATGTGACATTCGAATGTGCTGGAAACCGCATTTCGGGGTGTCTGTGAGCGGGACTCGCGGGGGTTAGGCGTAGGCGACCTGGAAGTGCTTGATGCCGTTGAGCCAGCCGGAACGCAGCCGCTCGGGCTCGGCCAGCTTGTGGATGTCGGGCATCCGGTCGGCGATGGCGTTGAAGATCAGCTCGATCTCCAGCCGGGCCAGGTTGGCCCCGAGGCAGTAGTGCGTGCCGCTGCCGCCGAAGCCGAGGTGCGGGTTGGGGTCGCGGCCGATGTCGAAGGCGTGCGGGTTGTCGAACACCTCGGGGTCGAAGTTGGCCGAGCTGTAGTACATGCCGACCCGCTGCCCCTGCTTGATCGACACGCCGCCGATCTCCACGTCCTCCTTGGCCGTGCGCTGGAAGGCGACGACCGGCGTGGCCCAGCGGACGATCTCGTCGGCGGCGGTTGCGGTGCGCTCGGCCTTGAACCGCTCCCACTGCTCGGGGTGGTCGAGGAAGGCCGCCATGCCATGGGTGATGGCGTTGCGCGTGGTCTCGTTGCCGGCCACGGCCAGCAGCAGCACGAAGAAGCCGAACTGGTCGGAGCCCAGCGCCTCGCCGTCCACGTCGGCCTGCACGAGCTTGGTGACGATGTCGTCCATCGGGCAGGCGCGACGCTGCTCGGCCATGTTCCAGGCGTAGCCGAGCAGTTGCGCGCTGGCCACGTCCGGCTCGATCTCGTACTCCGGGTCGTCGTACGCGATCATCTGGTTCGACCAGTCGAAGATCTTGAGCCGGTCCTCCTGCGGCACGCCGAGCAGCTCGGCAATCGCCTGCAGCGGCAGCTCGCACGCGACATCGGTGACGAAGTCACCGCTGCCACCGGCCACCGCGGCGTCGACGATGCGCTCGGCCCGGTCGCGCAGCGCGTCGCGTAAGGAGTTGATCGACTTGGGGGTGAAGCCGCGGGAGACGATGCCGCGGACCTTGGTGTGCTGCGGCGGGTCCTGGTTGAGCATGATCAGCCGCAGCATCTCCATCCGCTCCGGCGGCATCTCCTGGCCGAAGCGGACGATCGCGCCCTTGGCCCACGAGGAGAAGACGTCGCTGCGGCGGGAGATCTCGCGCACGTCGGCGTGCCGCGTCACGGCCCAGAAGCCGCCGTCGCTGAAACCGCCGCAGTGTCCGCTCTGCGCGTTCCACCAGACGGGCGCGGTGCGACGCAGCTCGGCGAAGTGCCCGTACGGCACGCCGTCTGCGTAGACATCGGGATCGGTGAAGTCGTAACCGTCGGGTACCACGCTGCCTCCAGGCACCTCGTCGTGCGTGGAACGGGTTCTACGACCTTCCTAGCATACGGCGTTAACTAGCGGAACCCTGCTGCTCAAACGACCATTGCATGCAACGAGAACCTGTTCTAGTTTTGAGGTCATGGGCACCCCGGTGATCGTGGCGGCGGCACGCACGCCGATCGGCAGGCGCGGCGGCTGGCTGGCCGGACTTCATGCCGCCGAGCTGCTCGGCGCGGCGCAGCAGGCGGTGGTGGAGCGGGCCGGCATCGATCCGGCGTTGGTGGAGCAGGTGATCGGCGGCTGCGTGACGCAGGCCGGCGAGCAGTCCAACAACATCACCCGAACGGCATGGCTGCACGCCGGCCTGCCGCAAGGCGCGGGTTGCATGACCGTGGACTGCCAGTGCGGCTCGGCCCAGCAGTCCACGCACCTGATCGCCGGCCTGATCGCGGTCGGCGCGATCGACGTCGGCATCGCCTGCGGCGTGGAGGCGATGAGCCGGGTTCCCTTGGGCAGCAACCGAGGCAGCGACGCGGGCGCGCCGCGGCCGGAGTCGTGGGACATCGACCTGCCCAACCAGTACCTGGCCGCGGAGCGGATCGCGCAGCGGCGCGGCATCACCCGTGAGGACGTGGACCGGTTCGGGTTGCGGTCGCAGGAACTCGCCCGCGCCGCGTGGGACGCCGGCCGGTTCCGTGACGAGGTCGTGCCGGTGAAGGGCGTGGACATCGACCAGGGCCTGCGCGAGACCAGCATGGAGGCGTTGGCCCGGTTGAAGCCCGTGCTGGAGGACGGTGTGCACACGGCCGGCACCTCATCGCAGATCTCCGACGGGGCCAGCGCCGTGCTGCTGGTGTCGGAGGAACGGGCCCGGCAGCTGGGACTCACTCCCCGCGCACGGATCGTCTCACAGTGTCTGGTCGGGGCCGAGCCGTACTACCACCTGGACGGGCCGGTCGCGGCCACCAACCGGGTGTTGGAGCGCAGCGGCATGAAGATCGACGACCTCGACCTGTTCGAGGTCAACGAAGCCTTTGCCTCCGTGGTCCTGTCGTGGCAGTCGGTGCACCAGCCCGACCCGTCCAAGGTCAACGTGAACGGCGGCGCGATCGCCATCGGCCACCCGGTCGGCAGCACCGGCACGCGCCTGATCACGACCGCCCTGCACGAGTTGGAGCGGCGGGACGCGTCGACGGCGCTGATCTCCATGTGTGCCGGCGGCGCGCTGGCCACCGGCAGCATCCTGGAACGGATCTGACCGCCGCTACGACACAGGGCTGCGGCGGCCGTCGAACGGCTTGCCGACGAAGTCGAACAACTTCGTGTCCTGCCAAGGCAAAGGCTCTCCCACGAGCCGGTGCGTGCCGACCGAGTACGAGTAGCCCGGCTCGGTGTCGAAGCCCAGCTCCTCGAAACCGGCCGCAGCGAACCATTCCCGGATCGACGGCGTCAGATCCGGCGCTTCGTGGTGGCGGGTCCACACCACGGTCGCGCCCGGACGGCACAGCATCGGCAGCAGTGTCACCGTGCGCTGAACGTCCTCATCGGACACATTGCCGAAAACGCCGCACGCCAGCACGACATCGGCCGGGTAGTAGGCCGAGGTGACCGACGCGTCACCCTCGACGATTTCGATGCCCGGCACACCCCGCGCCTTCGCAGCGGCGACGTTCTCCGGGTCCAGCTCGACCAGCCGCCCCACCACGTCGTCCGTACGGTCGAACTCCGCCACTGCACCGAAGACGTCCAACCCCTGCCCGGCGCACATGCTGATCAGCCGGATCTCGCCGGCCGGCGCGTCCCGCAGCGCCGTCAGCACCCGCCGCCGCACGTGGGCCAGCCGGCGAACCAGCCCGGACGTCGGGTCGTCATAGGCGTTGTGCCACTCCACCCAGTTCGTCGTCACCGCTGCGAGGGTAGCCGCGACAAGGCCTTGGCACCCGCGGAATTCCGCACCGTGAACGCCACGACGTCGCCGACGTAGCGATCATCGGACCACTCCAGCATGACGCCGTTCGGATCGGCCGTGCGCCGCCGCTCCCGCAGCAGCGGCGTGCGCGGCCGGACGTCGAGCAGCCGCGCGTCCTCCGACGTCGCGGCCACGGCGTCGATCTGGTGCTCGGCGTCGGCGAAGATCACGCCGAGGTCCTCCAGCCGGTCGGTGATCGACACGACGTCCAGGTCCATGCCGGCGACCATGGCGCCGACCGGCTCGCGCCAGGCGGTCCGCTCGACCATCACCGGCCGTCCGGACAGGAACCGCACGCGGGTCAGGTGATAGACCCGGCTGCCCGGCGGCACCTCCAGCTGCGCGCACTCCTCCTCGGCGGCCGGCCTCAGCTCCAGCCGCTCGACCCGGCCGGCCGGCTCCTCACCGATCGCCCTGGCCCAGCGGGAAAAGCTCACCAGCTCGTTGAACGTCTGCAACCGCGGCCCGCCCAGCACCACCCGGCGCGCGCCCTGTCGTGACGAGATCACTCCGTCGGCCACCAGCGCGGCGAACGCCTGCCGGATCGTGCCCCTCGACGCGCCGTAGCGGGAAGCCAGCTCCGACTCGGACGGCAACCGGGCTCCCGCCTGGTACGCACCGGAAACGATGGCTGCCCTGATGTCCTCGGCCACTCGGCGGTAGAGCGTCGTCCCCATGCCGAGCACCGTAACCGGCAACCGCTCGGTCACCCGCCGTGAGGGGAATCCGACATCCGGAGTTCATGTCGCTGTTCAACCATGTTCCCACTTATCTAGCCAAGTGGTCAGTTCGGTGAACAAGTCTGCCGCCAGTCGTTCCCCGTACTCCTGGAGTCCCCCGTGAACAGAAGCCGTACCCTCGCGGCCGGTCTGCTGGCCGTCGTCGCGCTGGCCACCACCGCATGCGGCTCCTCGTCCGGCGCGAGCAGCGCGTCGGACGACAAGGCGGCCACCGCGAAGAGCGCCGCCGACCTCGGGGGCATGGACGCCCTCATCGCCGCGGCCAAGAAGGAGGGCACGCTCAACGTCATCACGCTGCCCCGCACCTGGGCCGGCTACGGCGATCTGATGGACAACTTCACCAAGAAGTACGGCATCAAGATCAACGATGCCAACCCGGACGGCAGCAGCCAGGACGAGATCAA
The DNA here is from genome assembly GCF_028622115.1 of Kutzneria chonburiensis. Classification (NCBI taxonomy): domain Bacteria; kingdom Bacillati; phylum Actinomycetota; class Actinomycetes; order Pseudonocardiales; family Pseudonocardiaceae; genus Kutzneria; species Kutzneria chonburiensis. The sequence goes on along the minus strand of NZ_CP097263.1, from coordinate 914,213 downwards.
CGCGGTCAAGCAGCTCAAGGGCCAGGACCGCGCCCCGGACGTGCTCGACCTCGGCTCCTCCTTCGCGCTGTCGGCGGCCAGCGCCAACCTGCTCGCCCCGTACCAGGTCTCGACCTGGAAGGACATCCCGGACTCGCAGAAGGACGCGCAGGGCCGCTGGTTCAACGACTACGGCGGCTACATCTCCATCGGCTACGACGCCAAGCAGATCACCACGCCGCCGACCTCGTTCGCCGACCTGGCCAAGCCGGACTACAAGGGCAAGGTGGCGCTCAACGGCGACCCGACCAAGGCCGGCGCGGCCTTCGCCGGCGTGTTCGCGGCCTCGCTGGCCAAGGGCGGCAACGCCGACAACATCCAGCCGGGCATCGACTTCTTCGGCGAGCTGAAGAAGTCCGGCAACTTCATCCCGGTCGGCGCCACCCAGGCGACCATCCAGTCCGGCCAGACGCCGATCACCATCGACTGGGACTACCTCCAGGTCTCGGCGGCCGACACGCTCAAGGGCAAGGTGGACTGGAAGGTCGTCGTGCCGACCGACGGCCTGTACGCCAACTACTACAACCAGGCCGTCAGCGCCACCGCCCCGCATCCGGCCGCCGCCCGCCTGTGGGAGGAGTACCTGTACTCCGCCGAGGGCCAGAACGGCTTCCTGAAGGGCTGGGCCCGTCCGGTCGAGCTGGCCGCCATGCAGGGCGCCGGCACCGTGGACAAGACGCTGCTGGACGCGCTGCCCAAGGTCAGCGGCAACTCGCCGTTCCCGACCGAGGCGCAGCTGGACGCGGCCAAGAAGGTCATCGCCGCCAACTGGGCGAAGACCGTTGGCTGAGCAGAAGGTGCGGCGGCGGCTCGACCTGCTCGGGCTGCTGCCGTTTCTGGCCTACGTCGCGGTGTTCCTGGGCGTGCCGACGATCTCCGTGGTCGTCGGCGCGTTCCAGGACGACGCCGGCGGCTGGACGCTGGGCAACATCGGCGCCGCCGCCGGCGACCCGTATCTGCACGCTTTCGTGGTCAGCACGGAGATCTCCGCGCTGACGGCGGTCATCGGGGCCGTGGTCGGGCTGGCCATTGCCTTCGCGGTCAGCGCCTCGCCGCCCGGCGGCGCGTTGCGCCAGGTGGTGTCGACGGCCTCCGGCGTGCTGGCGTACTTCGCCGGCGTGCCACTGGCTTTCGCGTTCATCGCGGCCATCGGCAGCCAGGGTCTGGTGACCAAGTGGCTGGGTTCGGCCGGCCTGGACATCTCCGGCTTCAGCCTGTTCGGCTTCGCCGGGATCACCCTGGTGTACCTGTACTTCCAGATCCCGCTGATGGTGCTGGTGATCTTCCCGGCGCTGGAGGGTCTCCGTCCACAGTGGCAGGAGGCGGCCAGCAACCTGGGCGCGAGCCGCTGGCAGTACTGGCGGCTGGTCGGCGGCCCGCTGCTGCTGCCGCCGTTCCTTGGTGCACTGATGTTGTTGTTCGCCAACGCCTTCGCCGCGTACGCGACGGCCGCGGCGCTGACCAACGGCATCATTCCGTTGGTGCCGATCCAGATCGCCGCCGTGATGTCCGGCAACGTGGCCGTCGGCCAGGAGAACCTGGGCAATGCCTTGGGTCTGGGCATGATCCTGATCGTCGGCCTCGCGCTGGCCGGCTACGCGTGGATGCAGCGCCGCACGTCGAGGTGGTTGCGATGACCGCAGTTGCCGATCTGACCGTTGCGACGCAGGGCCCCCGCCGCAAGCTCGGCAAGGGTCGCGTCGCCGCGTGGCTGGTGCTGATCGTTGCCGCGCTGTACTTTCTGATCCCCATCGCGGCGTCGGTGGAGTTCAGCCTGCGCGGCGTTCACGACACGCACGACCTGTCCACGTGGGAGAACCTGTTCGGGCAGCCCGGTTTCGTGGACAACCTGATCACCTCGCTCGAGCTGGCCGCCGGCACCGTGGTGATCACATTGGTGCTGATGGTCCCGACCACCGCGTGGGTGCACCTGCGGCTGCCGAAGCTGCGGCGGCTGATCGAGGCGATCTGCGTGCTGCCGCTGGTGATCCCGGCCGTGGTGCTGGCCAACGGAGTGTTGGTGGCGTTCCGCGGCGGGCCGAACTGGCTCACCGGCACGCCGGTCATCCTGGCGCTGGAGTACGTGGTGCTGGCCCTGCCGTTCACTTATCGCACGCTGGACGCCGGCCTGTCGTCGATTCCGCTGACCACGCTGGTCGAGGCCGGCCGCAACCTCGGCGCGAGCTGGCTGACCGTGTTGCTGCGGGTGGTGGTGCCGAACCTGCGCACGTCCATCCTCAACGCCTCGATCCTCAGCGCGGCCATGGTGTTGGGCGAGTTCACCATCGCCAACCTGCTGCTGATGAACACCCTGCCGGTCTGGACGGTCCAGGCCGGTCAGCAGGACGGCGAGGTCGCCACCGCGGCTTCCATGCTGATCCTCATCGTCACCTGGGCGCTGTTGCTGCTGATGTCCGTGTTCGGGCAGCGCGGGGCCCGCCGCACCGGGAGGTCCGGATGACCGCCACCATCGATCCCAGCACCGAGGCCAAGCCCGGCAGCCCGGTCCGGCTGGCCGGGCTGCGCCGCGGCTACGGCCCGGTGACCGCGCTGGACGGGCTGGACCTGGACATCGCGCCCGGCGAGCTGGTCAGCCTGCTCGGGCCGTCCGGCTGCGGCAAGACCACCGCGCTGCGCATCGTGGCCGGGCTGGAGCACAGCGACGCCGGCGCGGTGTTCGTGGACGGCCGGGACATCACCAAGGTGCCGGCCAACAAGCGGGACATGGCCATGGTTTTCCAGTCCTACAGCCTGTTCCCCAACCTGACCGCCGGCGAGAACGTCGCGTTCGGGCTGCGCCTGCGCGGCGTCAGCCCGGCCGCGCGGGCCAAGCGGGCCGGTGAGCTGCTCGAGCTCGTCGGGCTCAACCAGCACTACGACCGTTACGCCACACAGATGTCCGGCGGCCAGCAGCAGCGCGTCGCGTTGGCCCGTGCGCTGGCCATCGAGCCCAAGGTGCTGCTGCTGGACGAGCCACTGTCCGCTTTGGACGCCAAGGTGCGCGTGCAGCTGCGGGACGAGATCCGTGGCCTGCAACAACGTCTGGGCATCACCACCCTGTTCGTCACGCACGACCAGGAGGAGGCGCTCAGCATGTCCGACCGGGTCGCCGTGATGAACGCCGGCCGGTTGGAGCAGTGCGCGAGCCCCGACGAGGTCTACACCCGCCCGGCCACGCCGTTCGTGGCCGCGTTCGTCGGCGCCATGAACCGCATTCCCGGCATCGCCTCCGGCACCGAGGTCGAGGTTCTCGGCCAGCGGCTGGCCGTCACCCAGCCGCCCGAGGTCTCCGCCGGCGCCAAGATCACGGCCCTTGTGCGCCCCGAGTCCGTGCTGCTCAGTCCGGCGGTCGCCGGCACCGTCCGGGTGGCACGCAGCAGTTTCCGCGGTCCCGTCACCCGGGTCACCGTGGAATTGGCCGACGGCACCGAGGTGGACAGCGACCTGCCCAGCTCCGCCGCCGTCGACCTGCGGCCGGGCACATTGGCCGACATCCGGTTCGCACCGGAACCGGTGATGGTCATCCCGTAGCGAACACGGTTGCCCTTCACCCCGTTCACGCCAGCGTGGACGGGGTGAAGGCCGTATATGACGAGATCGCCGACTGGTACGAGGAACAATTCTCCCCGCTGCCCGGTTTGCCCCGGCAGCTCGTCGAGATGCTCGGCAAGGGCACCGGGGTGTGCCTGGAGATCGGGTGCGGCACGGGCGCGCACGCGGCGGCGGTGCAGGCGCTGGGCTGGACGCCGATCGGGGTGGACCTGTCCACCGGGATGCTGGGCTACGCGATGGACCGGCTGCCGGTGATGCGGGCCGACGCCGAGCACCTGCCGTTCCCGAGCGACTCGCTGCCGGCGGTCCTGTCGGTGATGGTCCATACCGATATGCCCGATTATCCGAGCGTGCTGCGCGAGGTGCGGCGGGTACTTCAGCCGGGCGGGGTTTTTGTCCACATCGGCGTGCACCCGTGCTTCTGTGGGCATTTCGCGGACCGGTCGGATCCGGACAACATCGTGATCGGCGGTGGGTACCGCGACGGCAGCTGGACCAAGAGGTCGTGGACCGACCAGGGCGTGCGCAACCGGGTCGGGGCCGCGCACTGGCCGATGCACCAGCTGCTCAACGCCTTCACCGATGTCGGCTTCACCGTGGAGCGGTTCGGCGAGGGCGACGAGGCGACTCCGGTGACGTTCTCGGTGCGGGCCCGCAAATAGTGCACATCCGGACAGCGGCGGCCGATGTCAGCGGCATGATCACGTAGCTTGGCCGGATGGAGCTCAAGGGCAAGGTCGCGGTGGTCACCGGCGCCAGTCGCGGCGTGGGCAAGGGAATCGCGGTCGAGTTAGGCACCGCAGGTGCCACGGTGTACGTCGTCGCACGCAGCGCCGGGCCGTTGGCCGAGACCGCCGCGGCAGTCACCGAAGCCGGCGGCGTCGGCATCGCGGTCGCGGCCGACGTCCTCGACGACGGGCAGACCGCCGCGCTGTTCGACCGGATCGCCGACGAGCAGGGCACCGTCGACATCGTGGTCAACAGCGCCTTCTGCTCCCCCGACCTGGCCGGTTGGCTGACCCGGCCGTTCTGGGAGCTGCCCATCGGCAGTTGGGACCAGGTCCTGGGCCTCGGCACCCGGGCGGCGTATGTGGCCGCCGTGCACGCCGTGCCGATGATGTCCGACAGTGGCCTGATCGTCGCCGTGTCGTCGCCGGGCGAGCAGGTGCCGAACGTGTCCTACAGCGTCGGCAAGGCCGCCACGGACCGCTTGGTCGCCGAGCTCGCCACCCAGCTCAAACTCCGTGGCGTTGCGGTGTTCTCCCTCTGGCCCGGACTCGTACGCACCGAGTTCCTGCTCGCCGCCGCCCGCACCACCTCCGACGGCCACCAGGTCTTGGACTTCCCCGACGGTCGCGTGCTCGACGTCAACCTGGCCGAGACGCCCCGGTTCATCGGCCGCGCTGTCGTCGGCCTGGCCACGGATCCCGCTCGGCTCGAACGGACCGGCAGCGTCGAGACCACCGCCGCGTTGGCCGAGCGCTACGGCTTCACCGACATCGACGGCAACCGCCCGCCGACCTCGTACGAGGTCGGCTAGGGGCGGACCAACCCTGACTGGTACGCGAAGACGACCAGTTGGGCACGGTCGCGGGCGTCGACCTTGGTCATGGCCCGGGAGACGTGGGTGCGGGCGGTGGCGACGCTGATCACGAGGCGCTCGGCGATGTCGTCGTTGGTGAGCCCTTCGGCGGCGAGTGCGGTGATCTCGCGTTCGCGGTCGGTCAGCTTGTCCAGCAACGAGGTCTGGGCGGCGGTGCGCTGCGGGGTGGCGACGAACTCGGCGATCAGGCGGCGGGTCACGCTCGGGGACAGCAGGGCCTCGCCGGCGGCGACGACGCGGACAGCGTTGCGGAGGTCGTCGGGCTCGACGTCCTTGAGCAGGAAGCCGCTGGCCCCTACGCGAAGTGCGGCGAAGACGTACTCGTCGATCTCGAAGGTGGTCAGCATGATCACCCGGGTCGCGGGGAGCGCGGCGCAGATCTCACGGGTGGCCTCGATGCCGTCGAGGACGGGCATGCGGACGTCCATGAGCACGACGTCCGGTTTCGTACGGACGGCCAGGTCGACGGCGGCCCGGCCGTCGGCGGCCTCGCCGACCACGTCGAAGTCGGGAGTGTTCTCCAGCAACGCTCGGAAACCGGCGCGGACCAGGGCCTGGTCGTCGGCCAACGCCAGCCGGACGGTCATCGCGCACCTCCGAGGTCCAACCGGGCCGACACGGCGAAGCCGCCGCCCGGAGTCGGGCCGGCGGCGAAGGAGCCGCCGACCGCGCGGACCCGCTCCCGCATGCCGATCATGCCGTGGCCGTCGACCGGCGGCTCGCTCGCGTCCCCGTTGTCGACGACCTCGACGTGCAGGCAGTCGGCGCGATGGTCGATACGGACGGTTGCCGCCGTGGCGTGCGCGTGCCGGACGACGTTGGTCAGCGCCTCCTGGACGACGCGATAGGCCGCCAGTTCCACGCCGGCCGGTAGCTCACGTGCATCGCCGCTGGTCGTGAGGTCGACGTCGATGCCAGCCTTCCGCGCCACGTCCACGAGCTGGCCGACCTGGTCGAGTCGGGGCTGCGGGGCCAGCTCGTCGACCTCGCGCAGGACGCGCACGGTGCTGCGCAGCTCGGCCATGGCCTCCTTGGCCGCACCGCGAATCGTGCGCAGCGCCTCCTCGGCATTGTCCGGACGGGCCGGCAGGGCGTCCAAGCCGGCCGCGGCCTGTACGGAGATCAAGGTAATGGTGTGGGCGAGCACGTCGTGCAGCTCGCGGGCGATGGTCAACCGCTCGTCGACCAGGCGTCGCTCGGATTCCCGGGTGACGGCCCGCAGCCTCTCGTCGGCCGCGAACCGCCAAGCCCGGCGCGCCTCGGCCATCGCGAGCAGGGCGACCAGGATCGTCACGATGCCGGTGGTGGCACCTAGGTTGAAGCTGGCCGGCGGCAGGAACGAGATGACCGTCACGGCAGCCGCCGCCAGCGCGCCGACCAGCAAGGATCGCCGTCCATCGCCCTCGGCGACGAGCGTGTAGCAAGCCGGGGCGATCGCCGCCGCGATCGCCAGGCCGGGGTAGCCGACCAGGTGGTAGACCAGGCAGGCGGCCAGGATCCCGACGACCACGGCGACCGGGAAGCGCCGCCGGAGAGGTAACGCCAAGACCGTTACCACGGTCAGCGCGAGTGCCCAGGCCAGCGGAGGCGGCGGGCGATGGGCATACGTGCACTCGGCCGCCACGCCGAACAGGCCGACCACCGCCGTGCCGCCGAGCACCGTGGCCTCGGCCAGCTGCCGTCTCATTCACACCACCGTCACCAGGGCCATCATGGCCATGTCCTCGTGCTCCAGGTTGTGACAGTGCAGCACATAGCGGCCCCGGTAGTCGGTGAACCGCACGATGATCTCGGCGACCTCGGCCGGCCGCAGGTCGATCGTGTCCTTCCAGCCGGCGTCGGCCGGGCCCGGGCCCTTCCCGTTGCGGGACAGCACCTGGAACTGGGCCAGATGCAGGTGCACCGGGTGGTGGAAGTCGGTGACCAGCCGCCAGATCTCGTACTCGCCGAGCCGCGGCGTGGCGATCGGCTTCGTCGGATCGAACAGCTCGCCGTTGATGCCCCAGTAGCGCGGTCCCTTCTGGAACGCGAATTCCCTGATGACAGCGGCCTGTTCACGGCGCAACAGCGGCACTTCGCTCAGCCGGTCGGGGACGTCGGTGCGGTCCGGCAGAGGGTCCCCGACCCGGAACCGCATGATCGGCCCGCCGTCGAGTTCGTCGGTCAACGTGACGGAACGGCCTTGGTGGCCGCTGAAGTCGACGATCACGTCGAACCGCTCGGCCGGGGCAACGTCCACAGTGGAGTGAGTCAGGGGCCGTTCGAGCAGGCCGCCGTCCGATCCTATTTGGACGAACGGAAGGCCGCCTAGCGCAAAGCGGTAGCGACGAGCGTTGGAGGCGTTGAGCAGGCGCAAACGATAGCGGCAAGCATGCACGTCGGCCACCGGCCACGGCGCGCCGTTGACCAGGATCACGTCGCCGAGAGCGCCGTCCATGGCCGTGTCCGGCGAGCGGAACGAGCCGTCACGGTTGAACGACCGGTCGGCCACCATCAGCGGGATGTCCCGGTCGCCCGACGGCAGCGGCAGGGCCTGCTCCTCGTCGTCACGGATCAGGTGGAAGCCGGCGAGGCCGTTCCACACATCCGTGCCCGTCGCGCCCATCCGGTGGTCGTGGTACCAAAGTGTCGCCGCGCGCTGGTTCATGGGATACACGTAGTCGCGGTGACCGACCGTGGTGACCGCTGAGGGGTCCTCGACCATCGGCATGCCGGCCATGGATTCGTGCTCCGGCTCGTAGTCGAGCGGAAAGACCAGGTCCGTGGGGAAGCCGTCGCTGTCCGCCGGCACGTGGCCGCCGTGCAGGTGGTTGACGGTCGGGACGGGCAGCCGGTTGATCCGTCGCACCACCGTCGGCCGACCGCTGCGCGAGACGATGGTCGGCCCGGGGAACGTGCCGCCCGGTGCCCAGAGCCGCGTCTTGACGCCCGGAATGATCTCGTGCGCCACGACCTGGTCGACGATCTCGTAGTAGTCCGCGCCCGGGTGTTCGGGATGCCGGCCGGGCGTCAGCGTGCGCGGTATCGGCAGCCTGGCGCGGAACGGCGTGGGCAGCGGCAGCAGGCTCGGGATCAGCGTCCCCGGCTCGGTCGTACCGCCGAGCAGCGGCAGGCCGACGCCCATCGCCGCTACCCCACCCAGGTATCCCAGCAGCTGCCGTCGGGTGATCATCGCCGCCACGCCCACACCGCCAGCACGGTCGCCAGCGCGATGATTCCCACGCCCAGCGGGATGTGCACGCCGAGCACCCGGTTGAACCCCATCGCCACCTGCACCACGACCATCACCGTCAGGGCGGTGGCCAGCGCCGGCATGTGCCCCGACACCTGACGTGTACGCCAGCCGATCACCGTGACCACGATCAGGCCGACCGACAGCCAGACGAGCCCGTCCGTGGCGTTGTACCGGTGCGCCAACAACATTCCGACGTCGCCGGACAGGAACCGCCCGGCCAGCACCGCCTGCCCGTACGCATCCGCCGCGACCAGCGTCGCCATCCCCCGCAGGCTCCACCGAACCCACCGTTTCGTGCCGAGAACCATGCCGAAAGCCTGGCGAAACGCCGCTCTCCCGTCGTCCGGCCACGACAGGCTTTCGCCCTACCGCGTCGACCGCAGACGGCGGCCGCCCGTCCTACCGCGAGCGCGGTAGGACGGGCGGACCGAGCCCTCAGCGACGGCGGGCCAGCAGCTTCGGCACCGTCAGCAGCGACAGGCCGGCCAGCATGAGCACCAGCGCGATGATGATCAGCCAGCCCCCGGAGAAGCCGGTGAAGGCCAGCCCTCCGGACGAGGTCGACGCCACCTCGGTGGTGGTCGGCGGCGCCTCGGTGGTGGTGACCGGGGCGGTCGTGGTGGTGCTGGTCGGCGTCGTCGTCGTGGTGTCCGACGTCGTGGTCGTCGTGTCGGTGGTGGTGGTGGTCGACGGCACGGTCGTCGTGGTCGTCGACTTCGTCGTCGTCGTCGTGGTGGTCGTGGTCGTCGTGGTGGTCGTCGGCGGCGTGGTGGTGGTCGTCGCGGTGCCGCACACGAACCAGTGGCTGATGGTCGCCGGTGCGCCGCTGTTGCCGGCGATCGGCGAGTGCAGGTCGACCCACGGCAGCGAGCCGAGCGCGCCGGGCAGATACACGTTGTAGCCGTCGCTGCCCTTGACCACGACGCCGGTGACGGTGGTGTTGTCGGGCAGCCCGGTGATGGTGATGTACGTGTTGTCCTTGATCGTGTCGGTGACGGTGATGAAGCCGCCGTCCAAGCCCGCTTCCAAGCACGTGGTGGCGTTGCCGCCGTGCACGACGGCGCGTGGGTCGCCGGACGGCGGTGGCGGGGGCGGTGCGCCGAATGCGGCACCGGCCACGGACAGGGCGAGGCCCCCGACGATCAGTGCGGCGGCGAGGGTGTTGCGAATGACCGACCTGGCCATGGCGGCCTCCAGCGAAGCGACGGCGAAGTGGAGTTCCGCTCAGGAGCTTGCGCCAAATGGACCACAATGGACAGTGACGTTGCCGGTTCGTTAGCAGAATTTGCCGCTGTGTGACCGGATCATCCCGCCCCGTACACGGGCTCCGGCGGCACGGACTTGTCGAGCAGTGCTCGCACGGCGGGGCCGACTTCGTTGACCGGCCAGCGTTCTTCCCGCTCAACGGTGGGTCCGCGACGCCAGCCGTCGGCCAGGCAGATGCGGCCGCCCTCGACCTCGAAGACACGCCCGGTGACGTCGCCGGCTTCCTCGCTGCCGAGCCACACCACAAGGGGCGACACGTTTTCCGGCGCCATGGCGTCGAAACCCGTTGTGGGCGCGGCCATCTGCGCGGCGAAGGTCTCCGCGGTCATCCGGGTCCGGGCCGCGGGCGCGATGGCGTTGACGGTCACGCCGTAGCGATCGAGCTCCGCCGCGGCGACGAACGTCAAGCCGAGGATGCCGGCCTTGGCGGCCGAGTAGTTGCCCTGGCCGACACTGCCCAGCAGTCCCGCCCCGGAAGTCGTGTTGATCACGCGGGCCGTTACGGGCCGTCCCGCCTTGTGTTCGCCCCGCCAGTACGCCGCGGCGTGTCGCAGCGGCGCGAAATGGCCCTTCAGGTGCACGCGGACCACGTCGTCCCACTCGGACTCGCCGAGGTTGACCAGCATCCGGTCCCGCACGAAACCGGCGTTGTTGACCAGCACGTCCAGCCGCCCGAACGCGCTCAGCGCGGTGTCGACCAGCCGCGCGGCCCCGTCCCAGTCGGCGATGTCGTCCCGGTTGGCCACGGCATGTGAGCCGATCTCGGCCACGACATCGGCAGCGGCGTCGTCGACATCGTTGACCACCACGGCGTAGCCGGCGGCGGCGAAGGCCAGCGCGTGGGCCCGGCCGAGGCCGCGGCCGGCGCCGGTGACGATGGCTACCCTCATCGTTCTCCCCGGTCTGATGAATACTGCGCAGTCAGGAAAGCGGGCCACTCGCCGCCGCCGTGCACGAGCAGCGTCGCGCCCGACACGTACGAGGCGAGCGGCGAGGCGAGGAACAACGCGCAGTGGCCGACGTCCTCGGGCTCGGCCAGCCGGCCCAGCGGCACGGTCTTGGCCACCGCCGCCAGGTCGGGGAAATGCAGTTCGGACAGTTCGGTGCGGACCGGCCCGACGGCCAGGGCGTTGACCCGCACCTTCGGCGCCCACTCCACGGCCAGGCTGCCGGTCAGGCTGTCCAGGCCGGCCTTGGCCGCCCCGTAGCCGGCGGTGCCGGGCGACGGCCGCTGCCCGCTGACGCTGCTGACCATGACGATCGCGCCGCCGTCGGGCTGCCCCTGCATCACGCGGTTGGCCGCCTGCGAGACGAGCAGCGGGGCCAACAGGTTGAGCTCAACGACCTTGGCGTGAAACCGGGGCGAGGCCTCGGCGGCGTCGGCGTACGGGGCGCCGCCGGCGTTGTTGACCAGCACGTCGAGCCGCCCGTGACGCGCCACGATGCCGTCGATCATGGCGATCACCTGCTCGGGCTCGCGCACGTCGCACGCGACGAAGTCGGGATCGCCGGACGGCCGCCGCGCGCAGGTGACGACGGTGGCCCCGGCCTGCCGGAACACGCGGGTGATGCCCGCGCCCACTCCCCTGGTGCCACCGGTCACGAGGACTACCCGGTCGGTCAATTCCATCGACACTTCCAAGGTCCGCTGATGCCTGTTAACGTACCAAGCAACCGCTAGGTTGGGAAGGAGTGCCGATGGGCATCTCCAGCAGCCACACCGGATCCGGCGTCACGGTGATCACGATCGACTATCCGCCGGTGAACGCCGTCCCGGTCCGCGGCTGGTTCGACCTGGCCGACGAGCTGACCGCCGCCGGGCGGCGGCCGGACACGCACGTCGTGGTGCTGCGGGCCGAGGGCCGGGGCTACTGCGCGGGCGTGGACATCAAGGAGATCCAGCGCACCGAGGGCTTCGACGCGCTGATCGGCGCCAATCGCGGCTGTGCGGCCGCGTTCGCCGCGGTCTACGACTGCGAGGTGCCGGTCATCGCCGCGGTCAACGGTTTCTGCCTCGGCGGCGGCGTCGGTCTGGTCGGCAACGCCGACATCGTCGTGGCGGCAACGGATGCCAGCTTCGGACTGCCCGAAGTGGACAGAGGGGCGCTCGGCGCGGCCACCCACCTGGCCCGGCTGGTGCCACCGCATCTGATGCGCGCCCTGTACTACACGGCCCGGCGGATCTCGGCCGAGGAGCTGCACCACCACGGCTCGGTGTACGAGGTGGTGCAGCCGGACAAGCTGGACGCGGCGGCGATGGCGCTGGCCGAGGAGATCGCGGCCAAGGACACCCGGGTGATCCGCTGCGCCAAGGAGGCGCTCAACGGCATCGACACCCAGCACGTGCACCGCAGCTACCGCTACGAGCAGGGCTTCACCTTCGAGCTGAACCTGTCCGGCGTGTCCGACGAGGCACGGCGGGCCTTCCTGGAGGGATGACAGTGCGGGACAAGCGGATGAGCGCCGCCGAGGTGGCGGCCGAGCTGTCCGACGGGATGACCGTCGGCATCGGCGGCTGGGGCTCGCGGCGCAAACCGATGGCCCTGGTGCGGGCCATTCTCGACTCGCCCGTGCGGGACCTGACCGTCGTCTCCTACGGCGGCCCGGACGTCGGTTTGCTGTGCGCCGCCGGCAAAGTCCGCCGGCTGGTGTTCGGTTTCGTCTCCCTGGACAGCATCGCCTACGACCCGTGGTTCCAGCGAGTCCGCCAGCAGGGCGGTATCGAGGTCCGCGAGTACGACGAGGGCATGCTCTACAGTGGACTGTTGGCGGCGTCCCACCGGCTGCCGTTCCTGCCCATCCGGGCCGGCCTCGGCTCGGACGTCATGCGGGTCAACCCCGACCTGAAGACCGTGCGATCTCCTTATGACGACGAGGAACTGGTCGCCATGCCGGCACTTCAGCTGGACGTGGCGCTGATCCACCTCAACCGGGCCGACCGGCACGGCAACGGCCAGTACCTCGGCCCGGACCCGTACTTCGACGACCTGTTCTGTCTGGCGGCCAAGCGCCGTTTCCTGTCGTGCGAACGGATCGTGGACACCGCCGAGCTGGACGGGCCGCCGCAGTCGCTGCTGACCAACCGGATGATGGTCGACGGCGTGGTCGAGACCCCCAACGGCGCGCACTTCACCTCCTGCGTGCCCGACTACGGCCGGGACGAGAAGTTCCAGCGCCACTACGCGAAATCCGCCGCCGACCAGGAACTCTGGCCATCCTTCGTGGACCAGTTCCTGTCGAGGGGCGAGACTGGCTACCAACTCGCCGTGCAGGGGATGTCATGAGCCGCATAGACGTGTGCGTCGCCGCCTGTGCCGACCTGTTCCTCGGCGCCGGCGAGATCCTGGCCAGTCCCATGGGGTTGATCCCGCAGCTGGGCGCGAAACTGGCCCGGCTGACCAGCGAGCCCGATCTGCTGATGTCCGACGGCGAGGCGTACCTGTTGGGCGAGCACGGGATCGAGGGCTGGCTGCCGTACCGCAAGGTGTTCGACGTGGTCGCCCACGGCCGCCGGCACGTGGTGATGGGGGCCAACCAGCTGGACCGCTTCGGCAATCAGAACATCTCGTGCATCGGCGACCACGACAAGCCGACCCGGCAGCTGCTGGGCTTCCGCGGCGCGCCCGGCAACACGGTCAACCACCGCACCAGCTACTGGGTGCCCAAGCACAGCAAGCGGGTGTTCGTGCCGCGGGTGGACGTGGTCAGCGGCGTCGGCCATGATCGCGGCTTCCACAACGTGCACCGGGTCGTGACCGACCTGTGCGTACTGGACTTCGCCACCCCGGACGGCTCGATGCGGCTGGTGTCAACCCATCCCGGCGTCACCGTCGAGGAAGTCCTGGACAACACCGGCTTTCCGCTGGACGTGGGCGAGGCCGGCACGACCCGCGAGCCCACGCCGCAGGAGCTGGAGCTGATCGACAAGCTGGATCCCGACCATGCTCGACACTGACCTCACCCGCCTCACCGGCGTACGGCATCCGGTGGTGCAGACCGGCATGGGCTGGGTCGCCGGGCCGAAACTCGTCTCGGCCACGGCCAACGCCGGCGGCCTCGGCATCATCGCCTCGGCCACGATGACGCTCGAAGAACTCGACCGAGCGATCACGGAAACCAAGCAGCGAACGGAGAATCCGTTCGGCGTCAATCTCCGCGCCGACGCGGGCGACGCCGTCGACCGGGTCGAGCTGCTGATCAAACACGGCGTCAAGGTGGCATCCTTCGCGCTGGCGCCGAAAAAGGACCTGATCAGCAGGCTCAAGGACCACGGCATCGTGGTGATGCCGTCGATCGGCGCGGTCCGGCACGCCGAGAAGGTCGCCGCGTGGGGCGTCGACGCCGTCGTCGTGCAGGGCGGCGAGGGCGGCGGCCACACCGGCGCGGTGGCGACGACGTTGCTGCTGCCCAGCGTGGTCGACGCCGTGGACATCCCCGTCGTCGCGGCCGGCGGCTTCTACGACGGTCGCGGCCTCGCCGCCGCCCTGGCCTACGGCGCGGCCGGCATCGCCATGGGCACCCGGTTTCTGCTGACCAGCGACAGCCCGGTGCCGGACGAGGTCAAACAGCTCTACCTCGTAAGAGGTCTGGACGGAACGGTTGTTACAACCAAGGTTGACGGCATGCCACACCGAGTGCTGCGCACCGAACTCGTGAACCGGTTGGAGCAGTCGGGACGGCTCCGGTCGCTGGTCAAGGCGCTGGCCAACGCCCGCAAGTTCAAGGCGCTGACCGGGATGAGCTGGCGTGGCCTGATCAGCGACGGCCTGCGCATGAAACACGGCCGGGAACTGAGCTGGTCTCAGGTGATCATGGCGGCGAACACGCCGATGCTGCTGCGCTCCGGTCTGGTGCAGGGCAACACCGACGCCGGTGTGCTGGCCGCCGGCCAGGTGGTCGGCGTGCTCAAGGATCTGCCAAGCTGCGAGGAACTGATCACCGGCATCGTCGCGCAGGCGACCACGGTGATCGACGGACTGGCCGGAGGAACACGATGGCAGAACAGCGGCGTGGCCGACGCATCGCCATGAGCGACACGGAACTCGACGACTTCCTCGGCGAAGAACGCACCTGCCGGGTGGCCACCGCCGGCGCCGACGGCCCGCACCTGACCGCACTGTGGTTCCTGTGGCACGACAAGACGCTGTGGCTGACGTCGATCACCCGGGCCAAGCGCTGGGCCCAGCTCAAGAAGGACCCCAAGGTGTCGGTGCTGGTCGACGCCGGCCACGACTACGGTGAGCTGCGCGGGGTGGAGCTGCGCGGCGAGGTCGAGTTCGTCGGCGAGGCGCCGCGCACCGGCGAGCACGTGCCTGAGCTGGTCGAACCGGAGAAGTTGTTCGCCGCCAAGTACTTCGGCCTCGACCAGATGTACCACGACGGCCGGCACGCGTGGCTGCGCCTGTGCCCGCACACCATAGTCTCCTGGGACTTCCGCAAACTGGGGTAAAACGGCGGAAAAGGTACCGACGATCGTCGGGTGCCGCCGCCGCTCACACGGGGCTAGCTTTCGGTTACGCACGACTGTCCCTGCCAGTCGCCGAAAGGTGTCTTTCCCATGCGTAAATCCCTCGTCGCCGCCACGATCGCCGGCGCCGCCCTGGCCGCGGGCCTTGCCGCCGCGCCGGCCTCGGCCGGCGTCAACCCGAACATCATCGGTGGTGGCGCCGCCAGCAACATCCCCTACGGCGCCCAGATCTACTGGACCAACGCCGGCTCCGGCAACGGCTTCGAGTGCTCCGGCACGATCATCGCCCCGCAGTGGGTGCTGACCGCGCGGCACTGCCAGAACAACCCCGGCATGTACGTGCTGGTCGGCAGCCTGAACCTGGGCCAGGGCACGCGGGCAACCGTCGACCGCCAGGTTCCGTCGCCCAACGGCGACATCCTGCTGGTGCACCTGACCACGTCGATCAACACCACCTACAGCCGGCTGGCCAGCTCCGACCCGGCCACCGGCAGCACCAACCAGATCTACGGCTGGGGCCGCACCCAGGGCAGCAACCCGCCGTCCCCGGTGCTCAAGACGGCCAACGTGCGCGTGACCGGCCACAGCTCGGACGCCTTCGGCGGCAGCGCGATCGCCAGCGTCGGCATCAACGGCGCGGCGTGGCACGGCGACTCCGGCGGCCCCGAGGTCTTCAACGGCCTCCAGGTCGGCGTGTGCTCGACCGGCAGCAACAGCGGCTCCAACCCCCAGGGCACGCAGAACTACGCCAGCGTCGCCTCGAGCCGTTCGTTCATTCGCAGCACCGCGGGGGTGTGATGCGCGGGTCCGTAGTGGCGGCCGCGCTCGTCGGCGCGGCCATGCTGGCCGCGCCGGCGATGGCCTCGGCCTCGGTGAGCCCGAACATCATCGGCGGCACGCAGGTGAGTTCGGCCCCGTGGGGCGCACAGGTCTACTGGAACAGCGGCGGCAGCGAATTCGACGGATTCGAGTGCTCCGGCACGATCATCGCGGCGCAGTGGGTGATCACCGCCCATCACTGCCAGAGTGCCTCGGGCATGCACGTGAAGATCGGTGACGTGCGCTTCGACCAGGGCACGAACGTGGCCGTGGACCGGCAGGTCACCTCGCCCAACGGCGACATCGCGTTGCTGCACCTGGCTTCCCCGGTGCAGACGACGTACATGCGGCTGGGCAGCGCCGATCCGGCCACCGGCGCCACCAACCAGATCTACGGCTGGGGCCGGACGCTGAACCAGAGTCCGCCGTCGCCGGTGCTGAAGACGGCCAACGTCCAGGTGACCGGGCGCAGCACCGACGCCTACGGCGGGCGGGCCATCGCCAGCCGCGGCATCAACGGCGCGGCCTGGCACGGCGACTCCGGCGGCCCCGAGGTCTCCAACGGCCTCCAGGTCGGCGTCGCCTCGACCGCCGGCAACAGCGGGTCCGACCCGCACGGCATCCAGAACTACGCCAGCATCGCGGCCAGCCGCAGCTGGATCCGGTCGACGACCGGAGTGTGAGAACGTCGACGGGGTCGCCTGCGGGCGGCCCCGTCACGTACTTAGATGGACGCCATGGAGTACACACACCTCGGCAGGACCGGGCTGTCCGTCTCGCGACTGTGCCTGGGCACCATGAACTTCGGCGGCCAGACCGACGAGGCCACCAGCCACGGCATCATGGACGAGGCGCTGGACAACGGCATCAACTTCTTCGACTCGGCCAACGTGTACGGCGGGGAGGCCGGCAAGGGGGCGACCGAGGAGATCATCGGCCGCTGGTTCGCCTCCGGCGGCAACCGCCGCGAGCGGACCGTCATCGCCACCAAGCTCTACGGCGCCACCGGCGACTGGCCCAACGAGGGCAAGCTGTCCGCGCTGAACATCCGCCGCGCCATCGACGCCTCGTTGCGCCGGCTTCAGACCGACTACGTCGACCTGTACCAGTTCCACCACATCGACCGGGCCACGCCGTGGAAGAGCTGTGGCAGGCCTGCGAAACCCTGGTCACGCAAGGCAAGGTGCTCTACTTCGGCTCGTCCAACTTCGCCGGCTGGCACCTGGCCGTCGCGCAGGCCGAGGCGGCCAAGCGCAACTTCCTCGGCCTGGTCAGCGAGCAGTCGCACTACAACCTGCTGACCCGCGAGGTCGAGTTGGAGGTGCTGCCGTCGGCGCAGGCCCACGGCATCGGCGTGATCCCGTGGAGCCCCTTGGCCTCCGGTCTGCTGGGCGGTTCGGTGCGTGGGCAGCGCGAGGGCAAGCGCCGGTTCAGCGACTTCCTGGCCAAGACCTTGGAACGCAAGCGTGAACAGCTCGGCCAGTGGGAGGACTTCGCCGAGAAGCTCGGGCACCAGCCCGGCGACCTGGCCCTGGCGTGGCTGCTGCACCAGCCGGCGGTGACCGCGCCGATCATCGGCCCGCGCACCCCGGAGCAGCTGGCCGGCGGCCTGAAGTCCGTGGACATCACGCTGTCCGAGGACGACCTGGCGACGATCGACGAGATCTTCCCGGGCTACAAGACCGCGCCGGAGCACTATTCCTGGTGACGAGCGACGACCGTGAGGTCGGCGACCAGCCCCTGGTACGCCGCCTCACGGTCGGGCGCACGCAGCACCGCCGACGGGTGCACGGTCGCCACCGCCGGTATCCCCTGCGCCAGCTCGACGATCCGCCCGCGTTGCTCGGTGAGCCGGAAATCCTTGCCCAGCAGGGCCGATGCCGCCGTGACGCCGAGGAACACGACCAGCTTCGGCTTGACGCGGTCCAGTTCGGCCAGCAGCCACGGCTTGCAGGCCGTGATCTCGCCCTGGCTGGGCTTCTTGTGGATACGGCGTTTGCCGCGCTCCGGCAGCGTGAACTTGAAGTGCTTCACGGCGTTGGTCAGGTAGACCTCGGCCCGGTCGATGCCCACCTCGGCCAGCGCCCGGTCCAGCAGCCTGCCGGCCGGGCCGACGAACGGCTCGCCGGCCACGTCCTCACGGTCGCCCGGCTGCTCGCCGATCATCATCACCCGCGCCGTGCCCGGCCCGTCACCGAACACCGTCTGGGTGGCGTCCTTGTAGAGGTCGCAGGCCCACCTCGCTGACGCTCGGCGGGTCTGCGACCCAGGTCCCTGTGCTGAATGGTGCCCTCGCAAGCTCGGTCACACCCGCGGCAGTCGGCGGCGGCCCGGCGCAGTGCGGCCAGGCCGCCGCGCGGCGGGACGACGGCCGTCATATCGAGGCCAGCAGCCCGCCGAAGATGGCCAGGTTCTTCAGGAAGTGGATCCGTTCCTCGGGGTCGCCGGACTCCCAGATCCGGTGGCCGACCAGCGTGGTCGGCACCAGGTCGGCGGCCAGCACGAGCGAGGCCAGCCGCGGCAGCCGCCCGACCGTGAGCAGCGCGCCGCAGCCGAGCTTCACGCACGCGTCGACCTTGGTCAGCGTCATGGCGTCGGTCGGAAACCAGTCCGGCAGCACCTTGCGGTAGCGCTCGATCATCGGCTCCGCGTGCTTGGCGATCGGCGCGGGGTCCTTCAGCGTGGCCCACGCGTTGGTCACGAACGTCGCCGCCAGCATCGGCCTGGCCAGCGTTTTCAGCATCGTCGGCCTCCTTGTCGGGTCGCCGGTGGGGTAGCCCGCCGACGACCCGACAAACGTTGGCGTCAGTGCAAGCCACACCTTCGGGCGCAGTTGGCCCACGGCTGCCAGCCGCGCTGCCGCCACAGGGCCAGCGCCTTCGCGTCCTGCACGGCCGGGGCCGCGCGGTGCGGGTAGCCGGCGCCGCCGAGGCCCTGCCAGGTGCGCAGGGTGAACTGGTAGGCGCCGTACTCGCCGTTGCCGCTGTTCAGGTCGTAGCGGTTGCCGGACTCGCAGCGGCGCAGCTTCAGCCAGTCGCTCGTGCTCGGATCGGCCGATGCCGGCGCGACGGCGAGCAGCATCAGCCCGCACACCGCCGCCGCCAGCGCGGCCATCCTCAAACTTCGTCCTGGTGCCATGGGCCGGACGTAAGCAGAGCTCAGCGGGCGCCACCACCGGTGCCCGACCCCGGTCACGGACCGTCATCACTCGGTCCAGCTACCGACAAAACGCCCATCGCGACGGTTCCTCGAAGATCGTCTTTCGCTCCCACCGCATTTCCGGGATCCCTTGCCGCACTACCAGAAGCGCGCCACGGCCGCCCGATATGCTGCGGCCGGGACCGGCGATCAACTTCACCCGTACGGCAACGATTACCCTAAACCCAGTCATTGCTTATATAAGCCTCTGCTGATAATTTGTCGGCCATGTTCGACGTGAAGCACCAGATCAATGCCGTCACCCGTCAGGTCGGCAACCGGACGCTGGACGCGGGCGAGGCCCGCATCGTCACCATCAGCCAGACGTACGGCACCGACATCGACGACCTGTGGGACGCCGTCACCACGGCCGAGCGCATCCAGCGCTGGTTCCTCCCGGTCAGCGGCGAGCTCAAGCTCGGCGGCCACTACCAGTTCGAGGGCAACGCCGGCGGCACCGTCACCGCGTGCGACGCGCCGCGGGCGCTGGACGCCACGTGGGAGATGGGCGACCAGGTCAGCTGGATCGAGCTGCGGCTGAGCGAGGTCGACGGCGGCACCCGGTTCGAGCTCAACCACATCGCCGTCATCGTCGAGGAGTGGGACAGCTACGGCCCCGGCGCCGTCGGCATCGGTTGGGACGGCGCCGTGCTCGGCCTGGCCATGTACCTGTCCACCGGCGCCGGCATGGCCCCCGAGGAGGCCGCCGCGTGGATGGTCTCCGACGAGGCCAGGGAGTTCTACACCGCCAGCGGCCGGTCGTGGATCGAGGCCGACATCGCGTCCGGCACCGACCCGGCCAAGGCCAAGGCCGGCGGCGACCTGGCCATCGGGTTCTACACCGGGCAGTGATATTCCCCGCCAAATACAATTCCGCCGATGGCGAACGGAAATTGCCACGACACGCCGTCAAGGCGGTGCGCGGTCACGTTGTCGCAGCTCAGAGCGGTCGACAAGGGCCGACGTACTGCTGTGGGCGAACACGGCCGTGCCGCCCAACTCCGCCGCGATCCGCTCGGCTAGAGTAGCGGCCAGGAATCAGAAGTCCTGGCTTTCAAGAAGAGGCGGACAGAAGTGGAACACCACGCCAACATGGACCTCGTGGCGCGAGCCTCGTCCGGGATGAACCTCACCGACTCGGTCTACGAGCGCCTGCTCCGCGACCGGATCATCGTGCTCGGTTCCGAGGTCGACGACGACGTGGCCAACCGGATCGTCGCCCAGCTGCTGCTGCTGACCGCGGAGAACCCGGAAGAGGACATCCGGCTCTACATCAACTCCCCCGGCGGCTCGGTCACCGCGGGCTTCGCGATCTACGACACCATGCAGTTCGTGCAGCCCGACGTGCAGACCTACGCGATGGGCCTGGCCGCGTCGATGGGGCAGTTCCTGCTGTCCTCCGGTGCCCCCGGCAAGCGCTACGCGCTGCCGTACGCCCGGATCATGATGCACCAGCCCTCCGGCGGCGTCGGCGGCACCGCCTCGGACATCAAGATCCGCGCCGAGGTCTACGCGCTGTGGAAGAAGGAGCTGGCCGAGATCACCGCGCGCCAGACCGGCCAGCCGGTCGAGAACATCATCCGCGACGGTGACCGCGACCGCTGGTTCACCGCCAAGGACGCGCTGGCCTACGGCTTCATCGACCACGTCATCGAGCGGTCCCCCGACCGCGTGTGAGAGACGCGATCCTGGGAGCCCCATGTCTGCGGAAAGCGCAGACATGGGGCTCTTGTCGTGTTTTGTGGGGCTCGCGCCCCACACCCCCAGGCAGGGCGGGCTTCGCCCCCTGCACCCCCAATTCGGTGCACCAGCACCGTGCCCTCACAACCTCCGGTGCCACCACGGTTCGTCCCTGGCCGCGAAGGGATCGTTCGCCGTGTTGGCCAGGTAGATCTCGTCCAGCGGTCGTATCAGTTCGCGCAGTTCACGGGCCGCCTGCCGGGGCAGCGCCCGCAGCGCATCCTCCAGCCGGTCGCGGAGCTCGTACGGGAAGTCCCATCCGCCGGTCCGGTAGCGCACGTGATGCGGCCGCCGAACGGCGTCGCCCCAGAACTTCAACGCCAAAGCCACTTCACCCGGGAACTTCTCCCAGCGGCTGACCGCACCGACCAGCCGAGCCGAAGCCCGCGGCAGTCCGCGCACGTGACGGGTCTCGCTGCGGCGGACTCGACCGTCCCGCAGCTCACGGGGCCGCCTACGCGGCATGGCCCTTTCGGTTGATCGTCATAGGCACGACCCTACGACCTCGTGCGCCGGGACCAAGCCGGGGCGTTCGAAGGGGCGGCTGGATCGGGCACGGTTCGCGCTTCGTAGAGCTCATCCAGCGGGGCGACCATCGCCCCCAGTTCACGCGCCAACGGTGGCGGCAGCGCCCGCATGGCGGAGTCGAGGGTCTCCCGGGCCGTGATCACGAGCCAGTCGCAGTGGTCGCAGCCAGTGAGTTCCCACCGTCCCTGCACGTTGAGTCGCCAGTTGCGCAGCGCGCCGCCGACTGAATCGAAGCCGTTGCGCTCCAACGCCGCGACGGCCGTCAGCAGGCGAGCGGAACCACGCGGCAGGCCGGGCGGCTTCTTCTTGACGTCGCTGCGGCGGAACCGCAGCTCACTCGGGCGCCTACGCGGCATGGCCCTTTCGGTTGATCGTCATGCCGCCAACCCTACCGCCGTAGCAGCGACGGGTCGATGTCCGCCGGCGGCTCCCCCGCACCCATCTCGGACGGGTCGTAGCCGGTGGGATATCCCGGATAGGTCCGGTTCTTGGGGTCGTTGGCCAGCTTGGAATGCCGGCGGGGCGGCAACTCCCGGACGACGGCGGAGCGGAAACGGACGCCGGCCTCGGACAGGGCGGTGAGCCAAGGGGGCGCGGGAGGGAAGCCGAAAGCGTCCAGGAGGGGGCGGTCCATCAAGGACCGGAGGGCGGGGCGGATCAACGGCCGTGAAGCGGGCGGATACCAGGAGCAGAAGAGCTCGAGGGTGTACCGGCCGATGGCGGCATTCGTTGCGGTGTACGTGAAGTGACGACGTTCGAAGTCCACATTGAACTGTTCGAACTCGGCATAGCCGGAGGGGATGGAGCGGATGCCCATGCGGGCGCCGACGGCGCGGTAGAAGTGGAAGGCGGCGAGGCGCTCGTGGGAGGACAAACGCCGCCAACCGAAGCGGTCGAGCCAGCGGACGGGCTCGAAAACGAAGGTGGACAACACATACAGCATGTCGTCGTTGCTGATGCGGAACCGGTTGTGCGCGCGGTTGATCGACCGCAGGGCGGCCTTGCCGCGAGGCGAGTCGTAGCCGTGCTCCATCATCTCGGCGATGAGCAGCGCGGTGTCGTCATAACGACGTTGCGGCCGCAGCTCGAACTCGCGGGTAGCGGCGAGCAGCGTGGAGATCGACGGCACGCAGTACGTGCGGAACAAGGCGAACTCCATCGACCGCTGGTAGTCCCACGGAAACTCGAAACCCGAGGACAAGCGGTAGATCTCCTGGTGGTCACGCTCGGGATCCAGCGACAAGATGTGCCTGAGGTTGTCCCAGCGGCCCACGACTCACCCCAACCACTCGCGCACGGTACGAACGTCGGCCACCGGATCGGGCCCGACCGGGGTCACGTTGAGCATGGTCACGCCGGCCTCGCGATAGGCCTCGACGCGCTCCTTGACGTGTCCGGCCGGCCCGACCAGCGAGCTCAGCTCCAGGAACTCGGCCGGCACCGCGGCGGCGGCCTCGTCCTTGCGGCCGGCCAGGTACAGGTCCTGGATGGTCCGGGCCTCGTCCTCGTAGCCGTACCGGCGCATGAGGTCGTTGTAGAAGTTGCGGTCCCGCGCGCCCATACCGCCGACGTACAGGGCGATCGACGCGCGGGCGATGTCCCGCAGCCCGGCGACGTCGTCGCCGATGGCCAGCAGCCCGCCGGCCACCACGTCCAGGGGTGCCTCCACCGTGCGACGAGCCCGGCCGGCGGCCAAAGCCTTGCCCCACACCGCGGATGCCTTCTCCGGTAGGAACAACGTCGGCAGCCAGCCGTCGGCGATCTCGGCGGTGAGCTCGACGTTCTTGTCCCCCAACGAGGCCACGTAGATCGGGATGGAGTCCCGCACCGGCCGGGTCAGCAGCTTCAACGGCTTGCCGAGGCCGGTGCCGCCGGGCAGCGGCAGCGGGTAGATGCCGTCGTTGCTGATCACCTCACGACGCCAGATGCGCCGGCACAGGTCGACGACCTCGCGGGTACGGCCGAGCGGCTTGTCGTAGCGGACGCCGTGCCAGCCCTCGATCACCTGCGGCCCGGACGCGCCCAGCCCGAGCAGGGCCCGCCCGCCGGAGACGGCGTCGAGACCGGCGGCGGTCTGCGCGATCAGTGCCGGGGTACGGGAGTAGATCGGCAGGATCGCCGAGCCGATCAGCAGCCGCTCGGTACGCGCGGCGAGGTAGCCCATCAGCGTCGGCGCGTCGAAGCCGTAGGCCTCGGCCACCCATACGGCGTCGAGGCCGGCCCGTTCCAGCGCGACCACCTGCTCCATGAGCCGGATCGGGTCGCCGGCGTACTGCAACGGCACGCTGAGCCGCATATCAGGCCTCCTCGATGGGACCGCGCATATAATATATCTTATGGCCAGGCCTCTGTCGTCCCGTCCGCAGCTGTCCGACGAGGTCGCCGCGCACCTCCGCGAGGCGATCATGTCCGGCGCGCTCCAGCCCGGGCAGTTCGTCCGCCTCGACGCGGTCGCCGCCGAGCTGGGCGTCAGCGTCACGCCGGTCCGCGAGGCACTGCTGGCGCTGCGCGGCGAGGACATGGTCGAACTGGAGCCCCGCCGCGGCTTCGTGGTCAGCCCGCTGTCCCGCCGGGACGTCAAGGACATGTTCGGGCTCCAGGCCGAGCTGGCCGCCCAGCTGATCGGCCGGGCCACCACGCTGATCAGCGAGCAGCAGCTGGCGCACGTGGCCCAGGTCGCCGACGAGCTCGCCGCGGCCGAGGGCCACCAGGAGCTGTCCACCCTGGAGTACGAGTTCCACCGCCTGATCAACAAGGCCGCCGGCTCCCGGAAACTGGCCCGGTTCCTGGACATGGCCAGCCGCTACACACCGGCCCGGGTCTACACCGCCGACCCCGAGTGGCGGGTGCAGGTCGTGGCCGACCACGCCGCCATCGTCGCCGCGTTGCGGGCCCGAGACGCCAACGCAGCTCGCGAGGCCGTCTACCGACACGTCAAGGACGGCGAACGCCGCCTGTTGCGACATCTGGACGCCGTCGGCATGTGGACCCCGGGCACGACCGGGTGAAAGTGCCGACCGTCGCGGACTTTTCGACCGAGGCATACTCACCGCCGACCAGGCCCGATCGTGTTCCACATGCTGGGAGCCGGGACTTTTCCCGCACCGGGAAGCGTTGTTCCACCTGGTAGGAGCGGGAGCGAGCCGGACATCAGCGGGTTTCTGGTGAGCCTCGAGCGCGCTCCGGTAATCTTTGGCTCAGGTCGAGAGGCGCTGCAACGGGCTCGGGCCCGCCACGCTCGGCCGGTGAACCGTGATGCAAGGGCGCCTCCCACGACATGGGAGGTCGGTGTGGGCGCAGAAGCGCTGAAGTCACTGCTGGACCAGCGGATCGCCGTGCTGGACGGCGCCTGGGGCACCATGTTCCAGAACGCGGGTCTCAAGCCGGAGGACTACAAGGCCGGGCGGTTCGAGGACCACAGCAAGGACGTCACCGGCGACCCGGACCTGCTCAACCTGACCCGCCCGGACGTCGTGCTGGACGTGCACCGCCAGTACCTGGCCGCCGGCGCCGACATCACCACCACCAACACCTTCACCGCGACCAGCATCGGCCAGGCCGACTACGACCTGCAACACCTGGTCCGCGACATGAACATCGAGGCCGCCGGCCTGGCCCGGCAGGCGGCCGACGAGTTCGGCGGCCGCTTCGTGGCCGGCTCGATCGGGCCGCTCAACGTCACCCTGTCGCTGTCGCCGCGGGTCGAGGACCCGGCCTACCGCGCGGTCACCTTCAACCAGGTCCGCGACTCGTACGCCGAGCAGATCTCCGCGCTGGCCGAGGGCGGCGTCGACCTGCTGCTGATCGAGACGATCTTCGACACGCTCAACTGCAAGGCGGCCATCGCCGCGGCCAAGGAGGTCGCCCCCGACCTGCCGCTGTGGATCTCGGTGACCATCGTCGACCTGTCCGGCCGCACCCTGTCCGGGCAGACGGTGGAGGCGTTCTGGCGGTCCGTCGAGCACGCCAAGCCGCTGGTCGTCGGCGTGAACTGCTCGCTGGGCGCGACCGAGATGCGCCCGCACATCGTCGACCTGGCCCGGCTGGCCGACACCCACGTGGCCGCGCACCCCAACGCCGGCCTGCCCAACGCCTTCGGCGGCTACGACGAGACCCCGGACCAGACCAGCGCGCTGGTCGGCGAGTTCGCCGAGTCCGGCCTGCTCAACATCGCCGGCGGCTGCTGCGGCACCACGCCCGCGCACATCGCCAAGATCGCCGAGAAGGTCAAGGGCCTCAAGCCCCGCGCGCTGCCGGCGATCGAGCCGGCCACCCGGTTCAGCGGCCTGGAGCCGTTCGCCATCGGCCACGACACCGGCTTCGTGATGATCGGCGAGCGGACCAACGTCACCGGCTCGGCCAAGTTCCGCCGGCTCATCGAGTCCGACAACCACCAGGCCGCCGTGGACGTGGCGCTGGAGCAGGTGCGCGGCGGCGCCAACCTGCTGGACGTCAACATGGACGCCGACCTGCTGGACAGCGAGCAGGCGATGACCACGTTCCTGAACCTGATCGCCACCGAGCCCGAGGCGGCCCGGATCCCGATCATGATCGACAGCTCCCGGTGGAGCGTGCTCGAGGCCGGCCTGCGCTGCGTGCAGGGCAAGGGCGTGGTCAACTCGATCTCGCTCAAGGAGGGCGAGGAGCCGTTCCTGGCCCAGGCCCGCAAGATCCGCGAGTACGGCGCCGGCGTGGTCGTGATGGCCTTCGACGAGCAGGGCCAGGCCGACACCACCGAGCGCAAGGTGGAGATCTGCGCCCGGGCCTACGACCTGCTCACGCAGCAGGTCGGCTTCCCGGCCACCGACATCATCTTCGACCCGAACGTGCTGGCCGTGGCCACCGGCATCAGCGAGCACAACGGCTACGCCAAGGCGTTCATCGACGCGCTGCCGCTGATCAAGCAGCGCTGTCCCGGCGCGCGAACCTCCGGCGGCATCTCCAACCTGTCGTTCTCCTTCCGTGGCAACGACGTGGTGCGCGAGGCCATGCACTCGGCCTTCCTCTACTACGCCGTCGCCGCCGGCCTCGACATGGGCATCGTCAACGCCGGCCAGCTCGCGGTGTACCAGGACATCCCGGCCGACCTGCTGGAGCTGGTCGAGGATGTGATCTTCGACCGGCGCGAGGACGCCACCGACCGGCTGGTCGAGTTCGCCGAGACCGTGCGGGGCAAGGGAACCAAGCGGGTCGTCGACCTGTCGTGGCGCGAGAACCCGGTGCGGGAGCGGCTTTCGCACGCGCTCGTGCACGGCATCGTGGACTACATCGAGGAGGACACCGAGGAGGCCCGGCAGCAGGCCGCCCGGCCGCTCGAGGTCATCGAGGGTCCGCTGATGGACGGCATGAAGATCGTCGGCGACCTGTTCGGCTCCGGCAAGATGTTCCTTCCGCAGGTGGTCAAGAGCGCGCGGGTGATGAAGCGCGCGGTGGCCTACCTGGAGCCGTACATGGAGGAGGAGAAGGAGCAGCTGCGGCTGTCCGGCGTGGTCGAGACCGCGCGGGGCAACGGCAAGGTCGTGCTGGCCACCGTGAAGGGCGACGTGCACGACATCGGCAAGAACATCGTCGGTGTCGTGTTGGGCTGCAACAGCTACGACGTGATCGACCTCGGCGTGATGGTGCCGGCGGCCAAGATCCTGGACACCGCCGTGGCCGAGGGCGCGGACGCGATCGGGCTGTCCGGCCTGATCACGCCGTCGTTGGACGAGATGGTGTCGGTGGCCGCGGAGATGCAGCGTCGTGGGTTGAAGCTGCCGCTGCTGATCGGCGGCGCGACCACGTCCCGTCAGCACACCGCCGTGCGCATCGCGCCGGCCTACGAATCGACCACCGTGCACGTGCTGGACGCGTCCCGGGTCGTCGGCGTCGTCTCCGATCTGTTGGACCCCGAGCGGGCCGAGATCTTGGCCGAGAACAACTCCGTCGAGCAGGAGCGGTTGCGGGAGCAGCACGCCAACCGCCAGCAGCGGCCGTTGCTCACCGTCGAGCAGGCTCGGGCCAACCGCGAGGTCGTGTCCTTCGACGACCTGCCGGTGCCCCCGTTCACCGGCACCCGTCGGGTCAGCCCCGACCTGACCACGTTGCGTGAGATGGTCGACTGGACGTTCTTGTTCCTGGCCTGGGAGGTCAAGGGCAAGTACCCGGCCATCCTGGAGAACCCGGTGGCGCGGGAGCTGTTCGACGACGCCAACACCTTGCTGGACCAGATCATCGCCGAGGGCTCACTGCGCGCCGAGGGCGTGTACGGCTTCTGGCCCGCGCACTCCGAGGGCGACGACATCATCCTCGAGGGCGCCCCCGACTTCCCCATGCTGCGCCAGCAGACCCAGAAGCCCGACGGCCGCCCCAACCGCTGCCTTTCCGACTACATCGCGCCGTCCGGCGACCACCTCGGCGGCTTCGCCGTCACCATCCTCGGCGCCGAGGAGCTGGCCGGGAAGTACGAGGCCGCCGGCGACGACTACCGGGCCATCATGGTCAAGGCGTTGGCCGACCGCCTCGCCGAGGCTTTCGCCGAGTACATCCACCTCGTGGCCCGGCGCGAGTGGTTCGAGCCCGACGCCCAGCCCGAGCTCGCCGACCTGCACGCCGAGCGCTTCCGCGGCATCCGCCCCGCGTTGGGCTACCCCGCCAGCCCCGACCACAGCGAGAAGGCCGACCTGTTCCAGATGCTCGACGCCGAGTCCTTCGGCATGGCCCTCACCGAGTCCTACGCCATGACCCCGGCGGCCAGCGTCAGCGGCCTGATCTTCGCCCACCCCGAGTCCAAGTACTTCACCGTCGGCCGCCTCGGCCGCGACCAGGTCGCCGACTACGCCACCCGCCGCGGCCTGCCGCTGTCCGTCGTCGAACGCTGGCTCCGCCCCAACCTCGCCTACGACCCCGAGTAAACCCCGCGAGTCCCGCCCAGCGTCATACTGAAATGCGGTTTCGTGCAGAACTGAGCTCCGAAGCTCAGTTCTGCACGGTTCCGACATTCGGTGTGACGCTGGGCGGGACTCGCGGGGTCAGGGGTGGTCGGCGTCGAGTTGGGCGAGTTCGGCCTCGACCTCGGAGAGCTCCGGGGACTCCAAGGCCGTCAGGATGGGCAGGGCGCGGCGGTAGGACTCGCGGGCGTCGTCGACGAGACCGGCACGCCATTCGGACAAAGCCTTGCCGCGCAAGGCGTTGGCGATGCCGAAGCGGTCGTTGATGGCCTGTCGGGCCTGCACGGCCTGGTCGTAGTAGTCGATCGCGGAGGTGTAGTCGCCGGCGGCGAGGTGGATCTCGCCGAGGAGGTTGAGACCCGAGCCGATGCCGTGCTTGTAGTCGACGTCGTGCCAGGCGGCGAGGGTCAAACGGCCGTACTCCAAGGCTTTCGCGTGATCGCCCATGGCGTTGTAGGCCGAAGCGGTGCCCTGTAGTGCCCACGCCCGGCCCCAGATGTTGCCGGTGGCCTCGTACGCCTCGGCGGCGGTGCGCAGGGCGGCCATGGCCTCGGGGAACCGGCCGAGGGCGACGTAGGTGTGGCCGAGGGAGTTGTAGGTGATGCCCACCAACCACTTCTCGTCGAGCTGGGGGAAAAGCTCGATGGCCCGCAGGTAGTGCTGGACGGCCTCGTCGTAACGCTTGAGGTCGTTGGCGACGATGCCGAGCGACGAGTGCGCGGACGCGATGCCGTTGGTGTCGGCGTCGAGAACGGCGTGCTCCAACGAGATGCGGAGCATCTCGTTCCACAGCTCCCAACGCTTGTTGTAGACGTACCAGAAGCTGGACATGGTCTGCGGCAACCGCCACGCCACGGCATGCTCGCCGAGCTCGGCGGCCCGCCGGATGGCCTCGACGAGGTTGGTCTCCTCGGCCATGAACCACGCCTTGGCCCCGTCGGGATCGGCCTGCGTGGGAAAGCTCCAGTGCGGCGGCGGATCGATGATGTTGTGCACGGGCTTGAAGGTCAGCATGACCCGGTCGGCCTGGTTGGCGGCGTGCATGTACCACCGGACGCCGCGTCGCGCGGCGGCGTCGCGCTCGGCGTCGGACTCGTCGCTGGTGGCCCGCTCCAACGCGTACACGCGCAGCAGGTCGTGGAACTGGAAACGGCCGTCGGCGCGCAGCTCCAACAGGTGCGCCCGCACGAGCTCGTCGAGCTGGGCTCGGGCCTCGTCCTCGGTCACGTCGGCCAGCGCGCCGGCGGCGTGCCGGCTGACGTCGGGCCCGGCGTGCAGGCCGAGCAGGCGGAACATGCGCGCGGCCGCGGGGCTCAACGCGTCGTACGACCACGAGAACACGGCCCGCACGCTGGATGCGGCGTCATCGCCGGTGTCCAAAGCATCCAACCGGAAGTGAGCGTCTCTCAGTTCGTCGACGAACTGGGCGAGCGGCAGGTTCGGGCTGCACCAGGCCCGCGCGCCGACGATGCTCAGCGCCAGCGGCAGCCCGGCGCACAGGCCGAGCAGCTCGGCGAACGCATCGCGCTCCTCGGACACCCGCTCCGGACTGAGGTAGCTGGCCAGCAGCGCCGACGAATCGGCCTTGTCGAACAGGCCCAGCGTCAGCTGCCGGCCGTCGCCGGTCGCGACCAGCCCGTCCAAGCGGTTGCGGCTGGTCACCAGGACCACGCAGCTCTGGTTGGCCGGCAGCAGCGGCGTGACCTGGTCGGTGGACATGGCGTTGTCCAACACCATCAGCATCCGCCGGCCGGCGACGACGCTGCGCAGCATGGCGCTGCGCCCACCGGTGTCCTGCGGAATCTTCTCCGACGGCACCCGAAATGCCGACAGCAATGTGTAAAGGGCGTCGTGCGGCTGGACCGGTTTGTCGGCGACATCGAATCCGCGCAGGTTCAGATAAACCTGACCGTCCGGAAACATGTCGCGGACCAAATGCGACCAGTGCACGGCCAGTGAGGTCTTGCCGATTCCGGCGGTGCCCTCGATCGTCGTGATGACGACGGTGCTGCCGCCGCCGACGGCCCCGGCCGCGGGCAGCAGACCGTCCAGTCGCCGCAGCTCCTCGCCGCGCCCGGTGAACCGCCGGGTGTCGTGCGGCAGCTGGGACGGCACGACCCGCGGCAGGATCTCCTCGGCCGGCTGCTCGCTGTCGATCAGCGTCTCGTACACGCGGCGCAGCGCCGGCCCGGGCTGCACGCCCAGCCGGTCGTCGAGCAGCCGGGCGCCGGCCTGGTAGACCGATTTGGCCTCGCCGGCCCGGCCCTGCTGGTGCAGCGCGGTGATCAGCAGCGCCCGGGTCGACTCGCGCAGCGGGTGATCCTCCAGGACCTCCTTGAGCTGGCCGACGACCTCGGCCGGTCGGCGCAGGGCCAGCAGCAGGTCGGCCCGCTCCTCGATGACGTCCAGCCGCAGCTCGGCCAGCCGCTGCCGCTCGATGTCGGCGAACGGCCCGCCGATGCCACCCAGCGGCGTGCCGGCCCACAGCGCCAAGGCCCGGTCGAAGCCGGCCAACGCGGCCTCAGGGTTGCCGCGGCCCAGCAACTGCCGCGCGTCCTGCCGGTAGCGGGTGAAGCGCTCGGCGTCCACACCTTCGGGGCCGACCCGCAGGCTGTAGCCGGAACCGGCGCTGACCAGCACCTGGAACGTCTTGCGGGCCGGCTCGAGGGCCCGCCGCAGGCCGGCGACGTAGGTGTGCACGCTGCCGACCGCGCTGGCCGGCGGCTCGGTGCCCCAGATGGCGTCGATCAGCTCGGAACGGGAGATCACCTGGTTGGGGTTGGTGGCCAGCACCGCGAGCAGGGCCTGCTGGCGCGGCGGCCCGACCGCGACCTCGGCGTCGTCCAGCCACGCGCGGACGGGGCCGAGCAGGCCGATGCGGAGGTGCCCCAGATCGGGGAGGGCGGTCTCCTCGATGATCGTCAACGCGAGGACTCCGTGCGTGAGAGCGGTTCCGTTGGCCCCAACGCTATACCCGAACGGGTGAGTGAACGGTATTAACTCCTCGCGCGCCGTCATCGCCGGGTCACCGTCGGTCGGCGGCCATCCGGCGTTCACCTTTCCGGAATTCACGCCGCTATTCGGCCCATTTCATTTCACATATACGAACTTCAGTCGGCACTGACGTCATCGTGGAACAAGAAGACGGGCTCGTCCATTTCACCGATGTGAACCGGGAAATCGGCCATTGACGGGCTCGGATCGGCCTTCTAGCTTTCCTTGTTCGGTAATCCTGCTTGAGGAGGCAGCTCGATGATCCGAGGCGTTGCGGCCGTGCTGTTCGCGGCCATGCTGACCACCGTCGCCGCCCCGGCGGCGCTGGCCAACGATGCCCACCACGAGTCGTGGCACGTCGTGGACAAGACCACCGTGCCGGCGGCCGTCGGCGGCGAGGGCGTGGCGACGGTCAGACTGCCGGGCCAGCCGGCGAAGCTGTACTACACCGCCGGCAACACCATCCCGGCCAACCTGAAGGCCGAGGGCTGGGGCCACATCGGCGACTCCGACTCCCTACACGGCTACGTCTTCGACCCGTACCAGCAGACCACCGCCACCATCACGCAGAAGATGATGCTGGTGACGACCCCGACCGGCCAGCAGTACGAGTACGCGCACACGCTGGGCCCGGACGAGGTCGTGGCCAACAGCAACGCCTACACCGCGGTCACGCCGGACGGGCAGTGGCTGGTGTCCAGCGAGCTGGCCCAGGTCGACCGCCTGCTGGTGTGGCCGGCGCCGATCTTGAACAACTCGCTGCCGGCGGGCGGCGGCACCCTGCCGCTGGCCGCGAAGGTGCTGCTGGACAAGCCGGTCCGCAACCTTCAGGGCTGCGACTTCGTCAGCTCGACCCGACTGATCTGCGCGTCCGACGACTCCAACAACGACCTGTACCCGACCAGCAAGCCGCTGCTGCAGATCGACCT
Organism: Kutzneria chonburiensis; assembly: GCF_028622115.1. Taxonomy (NCBI): domain Bacteria; kingdom Bacillati; phylum Actinomycetota; class Actinomycetes; order Pseudonocardiales; family Pseudonocardiaceae; genus Kutzneria; species Kutzneria chonburiensis. The sequence goes on along the minus strand of NZ_CP097263.1, from coordinate 881,914 downwards.
CCAGCATCCGCTGCGCGGCAAGGACGTCAAGGCGCACGTGACCTCGCTCGGGCAGCTGCCGCTGGCCAGCACCTGCGTCGGCGCGTACACCGCCGAGGGCGTCGACTACGACGCCGTCACCGGTGAGCTGCGGGTCGAGGTGCTGCCGCCGAGCCCGTGCAACACCGACATCGCGGTGTACACCTACCGTCGCTGAATCGCCTCGACCGTGGCCGCTGCCCCGGGCTCGACCGGCTCGAAATGGTCGATCCCGGGCAGCACCACCAGCTCGGCGCCGCTCTTCGCCTGGTACCGCTGGGAAAGCTCCAGCGGCACGTGAGTGTCGGCGTCGCCGTGCAGCAACGTCACGGGCACGGGTGGCGGCATGCGGTTCATCGGGTCCGCCTCCGCCAGCCGACCCATGTCGCCGCCCAGCAGCTCCGTGACGGCGTTGTCGCTCAGGCCCAGCTCATGGGCCCGGGCGAGGTCGCACAGCCCGGCAACGGACACGACCTTGGCTACGCCCGGCCGGTCGGCCGCCAGCAGCGCGAGGTGGCCGCCGGCCGAGTGGCCGACGAGCACGATCCGCTTGCCGGGGAACAGTTCCACCACCTTGTCGACGCCGGCGACCACGTCCTGGTGCAGCACCGGCCACTCGCCGCCGTTGCCGATCCGCCGGTACTCCAGCGAGGCCACCGAAAGCCCTTGGGCCACCAGGTATTCCGCGAACGGCGTCAGGTAGGAGCGGTCGTAGCGCACCCGCCAGTAGCCGCCGTGCACCAGCACCGCGACGGTGTCGGCATCGGTGTCCCAGGCGTCGACGACGTTGTCGGCGTGCTCGCCGTAAGCGACGGTTCTCATGCCAGGATCTCACCGAGAATCTCCGCCGCCCGCAAGGCGTCGGCGAACCGGGTGTAGAGCGGCGTGAAGCCGAAGCGCAGCAGGTCCGGCGGCCGGTGATCGCCGACCACACCCCGGTTGACCAGCTCGCCCATGACCCGTTCAGCGTCCACACAGGACAGTGAGACCTGGCTGCCACGGATTTCCGGCGTGACGCTGCGCGCGGCCGGGGCCAGCTCCTTGACACACTCCTCGAAGAAGCCGGTCAGCGCCAGGCTTTTCTCGCGCAGCTGGTGCAGGTCCACGCCGTCCCAGACGTCCAGCGCGGCGTCAAGGGTCAGCAGCGAGACGATCTCCGGCGTGCCGGCACGGGCCTTGGCGATGCCTTCCGCCGCAACGTATTCCGTGTCCATGGCGAACGGCTCGCGGTGTGAGCACCAGCCACCCAGCGGTTGGTCCAGCTGCGGCAACAGGTCTGGCCGGACGGCGAAGAACGCCGGCGCGCCGGGGCCGCCGTTGAGGTACTTGTACGTGCAGCCGACGGCGAAATCCACGTTGTGGCCGGTGATGTCGACCGGCAGCGCGCCGGCGCTGTGCGACAGGTCCCAGACCACGCGAGCCCCGGCATTGTGCACGGCCTCGGTCAGGGCGCCCATGTCGTGCAGGCGGCCCGAGCGGTAGTCCACATGATTGAGCAGCACCACGGCCGTGTCGTCAGTCAAGCTCTTGGCGACCTCGGCCGGATCCACGGCACGGACCGTCGCGCCGGTCATGCGGGCGGCCGACGCCGCGATGTAGCCGTCGGTCGGGAAAGTCGTGGCGTCAAAGAGAATCTCGCTGCGGCCGGGCGTCATGCGCAGCGCGGACACGACCGCCCGGAACACGTTGACACTGGTCGAGTCGCCGACGACGACGTGGCCCGGGGCCGCGCCGATCAGCGGCGCGATGCGCTCGCCGATCCGCTCCGGGGCCTCCCACCAGCCTTCCTCGGTCCAGGACCGGATGCGCATCCGCCCCCACTGCCGGGTCAACACGTCGGCCACCCGGGCCGGCACGTGCCGGGGCAGCGCGCCGAGCGAGTTGCCGTCCAGGTAGATCACGCCGTCGTCCAGGTCGAACAGGTCCCGACGGCCTTGCAGCGGGTCGCATCCGTCCAGCTTGGCCGCCCGCTCCGCGAGCTCAGACATGGCTGCGCGCCGTCCACAGCTCGGGGAAGACGACCTTGTTGGCCCGCTTCTCCAGCCAGGCCACGCCGGCCGAGCCGCCGGTGCCGGGCTTGGCCCCCATCGCGCGCCGGGTGGCCAGCAGGTGGTCGGTGCGCCAGCGGCCGACGAGCTCGGCCACGTCGGTCAGTGCCTCTCCCAGTGTCACCAGATCATCATGGCGTGGATCCTGGTAGATCTCCGCCCACACCGCCTCGACACCCGGATTGTCCTGGTAGCGCTGGGAGACGTCACGGTCGAGGACCTCCTGCGGCACGGCGAAGCCGCGGCGGTGCAGGAAGGCCAGCACCTCGTCGTACAGGCTGGGCTCGTGCAGCGCCTTCTCCAGCTCGCGGTGCACCTGCGGGACCGCCTTGTGCGGCTGGAGCAGGCTGGCGCTCTTGTCGCCGAGCACGAACTCCAGCTGGCGGAACATCGCCGACTGGAAGCCCGAGCCCTCGCCCAGCGCCGAGCGGTACGAGTTGAACTGGCCCGGGGTCAGCGAGGAGATCGGCTGCCACGAGGCGTTGAGCGCCTTGAGCTGCGGCAGGCTGCGGCGCAGCGCCGCCAGCGCGTCGGCCAGGCGGTCCTGCTTGAGGGCGTCGCGGGCCGTGCGCCATTCGTGGACGAGCAGTGTGAACCACAGTTCCATCACCTGGGTGGTGATCAGGAACGCCATCTCCGCCGGGTCGTCCGACCACGGCTGCTGCAGGGACGTGAGCGTGGACGCGTGCACGTACCGGTCGTACGGGCTCGGCTCGGCGAACTCCAGCTTCGGCTCGGTTTTCACGTGCTCCATCGTCGCTCGATCGGGTGAGGGTCGCCATGGGCGTTGTCGCTGGTTGCGGTGTGTTTCACTGCCGATCGTAAAGTCGTGAGCGGTTGCGGCTTACACTCGTGAGATGGAGCTGGACAACCTCGACTGGGGCCTGCTGAACGAGCTCCAGGCCGACGCGCGGACCTCGTTCAACGAGCTGGCCCGCCGTCTCGGCGTCTCCTCCCCCACCGTCGCGCAACGGGTCCGGCGGCTCGAGGAAGCCGGCGTGATCACCGGTTACCGCGCCACCGTCGACGTCTCGGCCGTCGGGCTCGGCGTGCAGGCCCTGGTGTCCATGCGCTGCTACGGGCCGCGGTGCATCACCCTGCAACCCGAGCGGGTCGCCGACTTCGCCGAGATCCTGTCCATCGTCCGGCTCACCGGCGACGTGTGCTCCGTCGTGCACATCGCCGCCAAGGACGTGCAGCAGCTGACCGCCGTGCTGGAACGGCTGTGGGGCTACGGCGAGACGTCCAGCGCCATGATCCTGTCCTGGCCGGTGCCGTCGCGGCCGGTGACCCGGGCGGCGTTGGGCTCCTAGCTGAGGTGCCGCAGCTTGGGCCACAGCTGGGCCCAGCCGGCTTTGGGCTCGTCGCAACGGAAGATGGTGGCGTGCCAGAGGATCTCGTCGTTCTTGATGCCGTCCGGCAGGGTGATCGGGGCGATCGTCTGGACCTTCTGCCAGCCCTGTCGTAGTTGGTCGGCGGTGAATCCGCCGACCATCAGCACGGTCTGCGCACTGCCGGGCGGCGGGCCCCAGTCGCCGTAGGAGTTCTGTCCACTGTAGACATTGGGCAGGCCGCCGATGACCGTCAGCGCGCCGGCTTCGCCGTAGTTGCTGGTGAAGATGGGCGTTCCTGGCGGCAGGGTCTGCGCGACCTGCTTGACCTGGTTGACGAATTCGGGCCAGCCGTAGGTCTCCATCGGCTCCGGGTCGACCGCCCGCAGGTTGGTCTGGATCGTCGGCGGCAGCACCGGCAGGGCCACCGCCAGCGACACCACGGCCGTCACGGCCACGGCCGTCAGCCATCCCTTGGACAGCTTGCCGATCCGCACCGCGCCGGCCGCGAACAGCACGGCCAGCACCGGGGCCGGGTAGTAGGACTTGCCGCCGGCCAGCGTGAACACCACCGGTGCGAGGATCACGACCACCAGCAGCCAGCGGTGCTTGGTCAGCTCACGGGCCCCGAGCACCCACACCGCCACGAGCGGCGGCCCGGCCTGGAGGAAAGCCAGCACCAGCAACTGCCCCAGCGAGCCCAGCGTGCCGCCGGTGCGGTCCGCCAGCACCGAAGCCATTGCGAACTGCGGCCAGCCGTGCACCGCCTGCCACACGATGTTCGGCAGCGCGATCAGCAATGCCACACCCACCGCCAGCCACGGGCCAGGGGTCTTCAGCACGTCTCGCCGGTACAGCAGCAGGCCGACGCCTATGCCCGCCAGCAGCACCGCCACCGTGTCCTTGTTCTCCAGGCCCAGGCCGGCGATCACCCCCGGCCACAGCCACGGTTTCACCGTGCCGATCCGCAGTGCCCGGGCCGTCGTCAGGAAAACGCCGATCCACACCACCTGGTCCAGCACCGTCGTGCCGAACAGCAGCGACGCCCCCACGAAGATCGGGCACGCCGCGATCACCGCCGCCGCCAGCGTCTGTGCCTTCCGCTCGCCGCCCAGCTCCGCCGCCAGCATCGCCGTCAGCACGATGCAGCCCACCTGCGCCGCGATCGCCATGATCCGCAGCACCAGCAGGTTCCCCGCCAGCGCCGCCAGCAGCGGCGTCAGCGGCGGCTGGTCCACGTAGCCGAAGTCCGGATGCTGGCCGGAGATCACGAAGTAGAACTCGTCCCGGTGCCAGCCGTAGCGCAGCGCCACCGCCAGGTGCACCACGGCGGCAATCGCCGCGACGATCAGCACCGGCCGCCACACCACTGTCCGCATGGCCGATCATCCTGCCTGGTGACCGGTTGATTCGTCCTGCCATTGGGGAAGCCGCGCTGCTAGAAAGGAGGCTCAGCATGATCACGACCGGAAGGTGTGGGGGGAATGAGCAGGATTTGGTTGATCACGGGTGCCTCGTCCGGCTTCGGGCGGTCCATCGCGGAGGCGGCGCTGGCCGCGGGTGACGACGTGGTGGCCAGCGCGCGGCGGCCGTCGGCGCTGGCCGACCTCGCGGCGGCGTACCCGGGTCGGGTACTGCCACTGGAGTTGGACGTCACCGACGGCGACCGCATCCCGGCGGCGGTGGCGGAAGCCGTGCAGTGGCAGGGCCGGCTCGACGTGCTGGTCAACAACGCCGGGTACGCACTGGTCGGCGCGGTCGAGGAGAACACCGACGCCGAGCTGCGCGGCATGATGGAGGTGATGTTCTTCGGCGCGGCCGCCGTGACCCGCGCCGTGCTGCCGCACCTGCGGGGCCAGGGCTCCGGGGCCATCGTGCAGATCAGCAGTATCGGCGGACAGCTGTCGTTCGCCGGTTACTCCGCCTACTCGGCCGCGAAGTGCGCGCTGGAAGGACTGTCCGAGGCACTGGCCGCCGAGGTGGGCCCGCTCGGCATCAAGGTCTTGATCGTCGAGCCCGGCTCCTTCCGGACGGGCTTGCAGAACGGCTTCGTCCGGTCGACGCCGATGCCGGCGTACGAGGCCACGGTCGGCGCCACCGCCGCGGCGGCCGCCGCCTCCGACGGCCAGCAGGCCGGCGACCCGGCCAAGGCCGCCGCCGCGATCATCGCCGCACTCGACGCCGAGCAGACACCGCTGCGGCTGCCGCTCGGCGGCGACGCCGTGGACGTGCTGCTCGCCCACTCGGACCGATTCCGCACCGAGCTAGCGACCTGGGAAAAGGTCAGCCGCAGCACCAACTTCGACTAATCAGCTCAGGCCACATGCGCTTCCCACTTGGCGTCTGGCGCCAAGTGGGAAGCGCATGTGGCAATACGGGAGCTAGCTCTTGGTGGCGAGGGAGCGCAGGAAGAACGCGACGTTGGCCGGGCGCTCGGCCAGGCGGCGCATGAAGTAGCCGTACCACTGGTCGCCGTAAGGGACGTAGACCCTTAGGGTCTTACCGGCGGCGGCGATCTCGCGCTGCGCGTCGGGGCGGACGCCGTAGAGCATCTGGTGCTCGTAGGTGTCGGGGGTCCGGCCCAGCGACTCGGCCAGGTCGGCGGCGATGGCCACCAGGCGCGGGTCGTGCGAAGCGACCATCGGGTAGCCGTCGCCGGCCATGAGGATCTTCAGGCAGCGCACGTACGACCGGTCGACCTCGGACTTGTCCTGGTAGGCAACGGTTTCCGGCTCCTTGTAGGCGCCCTTGCACAGCCGGACGCGGGAGCCGGCGCCGGACAGGTCACGGCAGTCCTGCTCGGTGCGCCGCAGGTACGCCTGGAGCACGGCGCCGGTGGACGGGAAGTCGACCCGCAGGTCGGCGAGGATGCCCAGGGTGGAGTCCGTGGTGGTGTGGTCCTCCATGTCCAGCGTCACCGTGGTGCCGACGGCCGCGGCCGCCTCGCAGATCAGCCGGGCGTTGTCCAGGGCGATCTTCTCGCCGTCCTTGGGCAGCGACTGGCCGACGGCCGAGAGCTTCACCGACACCTCGGCCCCGCTCGACAGCCCGGTGCCGCCCAGCTCGGCCAGCAGCCGCTCGTAGGCGTCCACGGTGAGCGCGGCCTGGGCGGCGTCGGTGGTGTCCTCGCCGAGGTGGTCGAGCGTGACCTTGCGGCCGTCGGCGATCAGCGACGCGGTCACGTCGACGGCCTCGGCGAGCGAGGAGCCGGCCACGAACCTGCGCACCACCGGCTTGGCCAGTGGGGTGCGCTCGACGGTCTGACGGGCCAGCGGCGAGCGGGCGGCGGCCAGCAAAGCGGTGCGCAGCATGGGGTTTCCTCACTCTCTGCAATCATCGTTTTGTCACATGCGGCGCGCATTTGCCTTCCAGCGTCAAATGCGCGCCGCATGTGCCACTTCAGCCCTGGTGGGGGTGACGGACGGTGGTCGGGGCGACGAAGGTCTCCTTGATCGACCGCGGGCTGACCCAGCGCAGCAGGTTGTGCACGGAGCCGGCCTTGTCGTTGGTGCCGGAGGCCCGGCCGCCGCCGAACGGCTGCTGGCCGACGACGGCGCCGGTCGGCTTGTCGTTGACGTAGAAGTTGCCGGCGGTGAAGCGCAGCGCCTCGGACGCCTTGAGCACGGCGGCGCGGTCGTCGGCGATGATCGAGCCGGTCAGCGCGTACGGCGAGGCAGCGTCCACAGTGGACAAAACCGAGTCGAAGTCGTTGTCCTCGTAGACGTGCACGGCCAGGACCGGGCCGAAGAACTCGGTCTTGAACACGTCGTGCGAGGGGTCATCGCCCACGAGCACGGTCGGCCGCACGAAGTAGCCGTCGGAGTCGTCGGCGGTGCCGCCGGCGATGACCTCCAGCTTGCTGTCGGCGCGGGCCCGGTCGAGCACGCCGGCCAGCTTGTCGTACGAGCGGCGGTCGATCACCGCACCCATGAAGTTGCCCAGGTCGGTGACGTCACCCATGCTCAGCGCCTCGGTCTCGGCGACGAGGCCGTCACGCAGCCGGGTCCACACCGAACGCGGGACGTAGGCGCGGGACGCGGCCGAGCACTTCTGGCCCTGGTACTCGAAGGCGCCGCGGACCAGCGCGGTGCGCAGCACGTCCAGATCGGCCGACGGGTGCGCGACCACGAAGTCCTTGCCGCCGGTCTCGCCGACCAGCCGCGGGTAGCTGCGGTAGTTGGCGATGTTCGCGCCGACGCCCGCCCACAGGTGCTGGAAGGTCTTGGTCGAACCGGTGAAGTGGATGCCGGCCAGGTCCGGGTCGGCCAGCGCCACCTCGGACACCGCGATGCCGTCGCCGGTCAGCAGGTTGATCACGCCCGGGGGCATGCCGGCCTGCTCCAGCAGCCGCATGGTCAGGTGCGCGGCGAAGGTCTGGGTCGGGGACGGCTTCCACAGCACCACGTTGCCCAGCAGGGCCGGCGCGGTCGGCAGGTTGGCGGCGATGGCGGTGAAGTTGAACGGCGTGATCGCGTAGACGAAGCCCTCGAGCGGGCGGTGGTCGGTGCGGTTCCACACGCCCTTCGAGCTCTCCGGCTGCTTGGCCTGGAGCTCACGGGCGAAGGCCACGTTGTAGCGCCAGAAGTCGGCCAGCTCGCAGGCCGCGTCGATCTCGGCCTGGATCGCCGTCTTGGACTGGCCGAGCATGGTCGCCGCGTTCAGCGTCGAGCGCCACGGGCCGGACAGCAGGTCGGCCGCGCGCAGCAGGACCGCCGCCCGCTCGTCGAACGGCATCGCGCGCCAGGCCGGGGCCGCGGCCTTGGCCGCGGCGATCGCGTCGCGGGTGTCGGCCTGGGTGGCGCCGGCGAAGGTGCCCAGCACGTGGCGGTGGTTGTGCGGCTGCACGACGTCGACCCGCTCGCCGCCGCCCATCCGGCGCTCGCCGCCGATGGTCAGCGGCAGCTCGATCTGCTCCTTGGCCAGTTCAACCAGCTTCGCCTCGAGCTCGGTCCGCTCCGGGCTGCCCGGCGCGTACTGCAGCACCGGCTCGTTCACGGGGGTCGGGACCTGCGTCACGGCATCCACTGGCACTCCTTCGGCGACGTCGTCGATGGCAGAAGGCTATGCAGCCACGCTCGGCGCCGTGTTGTCCGGACGGCTAAGCTTGGAGGTACCGGATTGTTCTGCCGAACAAAGGAGTGGTCATCCCCGGCTCGACCATCCAGCAGCTGCTGCTCGCGCTCGGCGAGCCGTTCGTCGAGGTGCTGACCGCGCCCGACGGCCTGGACGCCGAGGTGCGCGACGTCGTCATCCTCGATCCCGACGACGCCCCCGACTCCCGGGCCGGCGACCTGGTGCTGGTGATCGGCGCCCGCGGCCGGTCCGCCGCCGCGCATGTGCGGGCGGCCGGCAAGCGTGGGGCGACCGCCGTCGCCGTCAAGGATGCCGAGCCGTTGCGGCAGACCGCCGCCGATGCCGGTGTCGCGCTGTTGGACGTACGGACCGAGGTGCGGTGGGAGCAGCTGGAATCGTTGTCGCGCAACGTGGTCAGCGCCGCCCGTGGCACCGCCGACGCCGATGCCGGCGAGGTGCTCGGTGACCTGTTCTCGTTGGCCCAGACCATCGCCGCCCTGACCGGCGGCAGCGTCAGCATCGAGGACACCGCCAACCGGGTGCTGGCCTATTCGCGGTCCTCCGACGAGGTCGACGAGCTGCGGCGGCTGTCCATTCTCGGCCGGCAGGGGCCGGAGCCGTACCTCAAGATGCTCCGGGAATGGGGCGTCTACCAGCGGCTTCGTTCCGGCGAGGACGTCGTGCACATCGACGCGCGGCCCGAGTTGGGGATCAAGCGGCGGATCGCCGTCGGCATCCATGCCGGGTCGCAGCCGCTCGGGACCGTGTGGGTGCAGGAGGGCAGCCACCCGTTGGCCGAGCACGCCGACCGTGCCCTGCTCGGTGCTGCCCGGATCACTGCCTTGTACCTCGTGCAGCACCGCAACACCACCAGCGCCGGTCTTCGCTTGCGGGAGAACCTCCTCGCCGGTGTCCTCGGCGGTCGCATCACCGGCACCGCCGTCGCCGGCCAGATCGGCGCCGATCCTCTGAAGCCGGCCGCCGTCGTCGCTTTCCTCTTGCGCAGCACCGATCGCACCCGTTCCGAGGTCGAGCTGCACCGCGCCGAGATGATCAGCATCATCTCCGTGCACGCCGCTTCTTACCGCCGTTCCGCCCTCGTCACCCCCATCGCCGGCCGCGTTTACGTGCTCCTGCCTGAGGTCACCGACGCCGCCACCGTCACATCCATGACCCGGGACGCCGTCGCCGCCACCCGCCGGCACCTCGGCGTTTCCGTCCAGGCCGGCATCGGCTCCGTCGTCGCCGGGCTCGAGGACGTTCCCGTCTCCCGCCAGGAAGCCGACCGCGTGCTCGACGCCATCGCCGCTCGGCCGTCCCTCGACGTCGCCGCCCTCGCCGACGTACGGACCCAGGTGTTGCTCAGCGAGACCCTCACCTTGCTCGCCGACAACCCCCGCATCCGCGATCCTCGCCTCGACCCTCTGGCCGGCAGCGACCTCGGCCGTTCCCTACTCGCCTACCTCGACGCTTTCGGCGACGTCCGCTCCGCTTCCGCCGTCCTTCACGTCCACCCCAACACCTTGCGCTACCGCGTCCGCCGCGCCTGCGAAGTCAGCGGCCTCGACCTCTCCGACCCCGACCAGCGCCTCGTCGCCCAACTCCAACTCCGGTTGACCAAGTAGGTCGGTCGCGACCGCCGGCCGTGATGCCACATGCGCTTCCTACTTGCACTCTGGTGACAAGTGGGGAGCGCATGTGGCAAAAGAAGGGCGTGTCAGACGGCGCGCGAACGGAAGATGTCGTAAGCCTGCTGTCCAAAGAGGACGAAGCGCACCAGCTTCACCGACGTCTCCCCCGCCAACTCCTCGGCCACGGTGGACAACGCGATGTCGGCCGCCGACTCCAAGGGCCAGCGGTAGATACCGGTGGAAACAGCCGGGAAGGCGACGCTCACAGCGCCGAGGGAAGCGGCTACCCGCAACGAATTGCGGTGGCAGTCGGCCAACAACGCGGAGCGGTCCTCGGTAGCGGACCAAACGGGACCGACGGTGTGCACGACCCACCGAGCGGGGAGGCGGCCGGCGGTGGTGGCGACGGCCTGGCCGACGCGGAGGCCACGGCCGTAGTGGCCGGCACGCAGACGACGGCACTCGGCCAGGATGGAAGGGCCGCCGCGCCGGTGAATCGCGCCGTCGACACCGCCGCCGCCGAGCAGGGAAGAGTTGGCGGCGTTGACGATGACGTCGACCTCCTGGGCGGTGATGTCACCCTCGACGAGCTCAAGCATCGAGGACCTGGCCACGGCGCTGGACGACCGGGGGCAGAGTCGACCACGGGAAGTTGATCCAACGGTCGGTGTGCCGCCACACGTACTCGCACTTGACGGTGGAATGGGGCTTCTCGTACACGACGGCGCACCGCACGTCCGCGACCTGGTCGGCGCAGAAGTCGCGGACGAGCTTCAACGTCGCCCCGGTGTCGGCCACGTCGTCGCAGACGAGGACCTTGGCGCCGTGGAGGTCGACGGCGGACGGCACGGGCGGGAGCATGACGGGAAGGTCGAGGCGCTGGTCCACCCCGGTGTAGAACTCGACGTTCATGACGTGCAGGTTCTTGACGTCCAGCGCATACCCCAACGCGCCGGCGACGAAAAGGCCGCCGCGGGCGATGGACAGCAGCAGGTCGGGCTCGAAACCGTCGGAAGCGACGGCGGCGGCCAACTCACGGCTGGCGGTGCCGAAAAGGTCCCAGGTCAGCACCTCACGCTGATCGTTCATGTCGGCTACCCTATCGACCAAGAACGGTTATAGGTTTACAACCGTTGGTAAGGTTAGGCTAAGCTGAACCAATGCCAGCGACCCGCATCAACGTCCGCCGCACGGAGCGGATCACGCCGCACATGGTCCGAGTGACCTTCACCGGCGACAACCTCGCCGTCGACAACGGCTTCACCGACCGCTACGTGAAACTGCTGTTCCCGGTGGACGGCGTCTACCCGGACAACCTGGACACCCTGCCCCGCAACGAGATGCCGCCCCGCCGGACTTACACGATCAGGTCGGCCCACGACGACGAGCTGACGATCGACTTCGTCCACCACGGCGACAGCGGGCTGGCCGGCCCCTGGGCGGCCAACGCCAAGCCGGGCGACGAGCTGTACTTCCTCGGCCCGGGCGGCGCCTACACCCCCGACCCGACGGCCGACTGGCACCTGCTGGTCGGCGACGAGGCAGCCCTGCCGGCGATCGGCGCGGCCCTCGAACAGCTGCCCGAAAACGCGCGGATCATTGCCATCGTAGGCAGCAACGAGCCGCAGGACCTGCCGCACGACGTCATCTGGGTCGACCCGGACGACGTCGTGGCGACGGTCAAGAACCTGACCCTGCCGGCCGGCCGCGGGCACGCCTTCGTGCACGGCGAGGCGGGCATGGTCAAGGAACTCCGCGGCCTGGTCAAGGACGTGGCCCAGCTGTCGATCTCCGGCTACTGGCGGCGCGGCCTGCACGAGGACGCGTTCCAGGCCGAGAAGCGGACTACAGCCGGCGCAGCCCGCTGAGCACCCGCTCCATCAACCCCAGGTTGGGCACGCCGTCGCCCGAGTTGTCGGCGGCGTGCACGAAAACCAGCCCGAGGCTGGCCATGTCGCCGACCAACACCTTGGACACGCCGAGCGGGATCGACAGCAGCGCGGCGATCTCGGCCACCGACCGGGTCTGCGCGCACAGGTCGGCGATGGCCCGGTACTCGGCCTGCATGGGCTCGCCGGTGCTGGTGCCGTGCTCGCTGGTCGAGACCAGGGTCTCGATCTGGAGCGGCACCTCGGACCGTGTTCGCCCACCGGTCCACGCGTAGGCGCGGACGATGGCGGCGGACGACTCGTCCGGGTCGGCGGCCACCGGCGGTAGCGCCGCCGGCTCGGGCGCCGCCGGCGGCTGCTCGGCGTGCCGGCCGTCGGGCTCGCCCCGGCCGCGGCGGGTCCGCCCGCCGCCGCCGTTGAGCGTGAAACCGTTGAGCACGTCCGCGAACGTGCTCTCCGCGGGGTCTTCGCCCCAGTCCTCGGAACTCATCTCCACCCTCAGACGGGCTGGCTGTCCATGGCCTGCTTGGCGACCCTGAGCTCGGTCCGCAGCTCCGGTGTGAGCAGCGGGCCGACCTGGTCGACCAGGACGGTCATCTCGTAGGCCACCTGGCCAACGTCGCAGTTCGGAGCGGCGAGCACCGCGAGGCACGAGCCGTCCATGATCGTCATGAGCAGCATGATGCCACCCTGCATCTCCACGACGGTGCGACGCACCGGACCGCCGTCGAAACAGCGGGACGCGCCCTGGGTGAGGCTGACCGCGCCGGCCGCGATGGCGGCCACCTGCTCGGCCCGCTCGGCCGGCAGCCGTGAGGACGAGGTGAGCAGCACCCCGTCCACGGACACGACGACCGCGTGCGCGACACCTGGCACGTGCTCGGCGAAGTTGTTGACCAACCACCCGAACTGGTTCACCTGCCGCGACTGGGGTGCGGTCATGGGCTCTCCTGCCCCCGTTCGTTCTCACTCGACGCTGCTGCACCAGTGTGGTCCTGACGGATACCAGACTGGTAGCTGGCAAGGAACCCGCGTGTCCGGTTCGGATCGCGGTGCGCGGCACCGTTGGCGGGTCCGGCCGCCGGCGCGCCCGTCGACGGGAACAGTCCCGCCTTGGGCACGCGTTTGGGCAGGCCAGCCCCGTTCTGGGTGCCCTGGGCCCGAGCGGGCGGCGCGGGTTGCGCGGTCGGCTGCTCGGTCGGCCAGGCCGGTTCCGGCGTCGCGGCCGGGACCGGATCGGACACGGTCGCGTCCGACGGGTTCACCTGAACGGGCGACCCGTTTCCCGGTCCCCCCGACATGTGCTCGAACCAAGCGTAGCTGGTCGGTTCCAGCGAGACCTCCGGTCGTCGGACGGATTCCGATTCCGGACGCGACGGCGGATTCGCGTTGTCGGGGCCACTCGGCGTGTTGGCGGCGAACCAGCCGGCGGCCGGGTTGGCCGGCGGCTGCACCGCGGGCGGCGGCGTGAAGGTGCGACGTGGCAGGTCACCGGGCGACGGCGCCGGCGTGGAGCCGGTCTGCAGCGTCGGCGGCTCGAGCGCTCCCGGGTCGACGGGCTTGCGCGGGCCCTTGCGGGACGGCAGCGGTGTCGGCGACGGGTCGATCGCCTTGACCACGTTGGGCGGCGGCGTGTCGGGCACGACGGGGGCGTTGCGCTGCGGCGGGTCCCACGGCTCGTCCTCGACGGTGTCACTGGGCCAGACGACCTCGTCGTCGATGCGCCGGATCCGCGTGGTGTCGTCGGGCGCGAGCCGCGGCGCCGGGGCGTTGCCGTTCAACCCCGGCTCGATCGGCGTGGTCAGCGGACGCTCACGGCCGCCGGTGCCACGGACCACCAGCTCGGCCGGCACGGTGACCACGGCGGCCAGGCCGTCGCCGCCACCGGGGCGGGTTTCGAACTTGACGCGGAAGGAGTGGCGGCTGGCCAGCCGGCCGACCACGAACAGACCCATCTGCCGGGACACCGGGACCTCGACGGCGGAGCCGGCGGAGACGCGGTCGTTGGCCGCGCCGAGTTCCGTCTCCCCCATGCCGATGCCCTGGTCGACCACCTGGATCACGATGTCGCCGCCGGGCTCGCGGTGGCTGTCCACGGTGACCTGGGTGTCCGGCCGGGAGAAGGCGGTGGCGTTGTCCAGCAGCTCGGCGATGAGGCGCACGAGGTCGCCGGCGGCGTAGCCGACGATGGTCGCGGTCGGCGCGGAGCGGACCACGGCCCGCTGGTAGTGCTCGATCTCGGAGACGGCGGCGCGCAGCACGTCGCCCAGCGGCAGCGGCTTGGTGAACCGGCGGGACAGGTCGAGGCCGGAGAGCACCATCAGGTTCTCGTTGTTGCGCCGCATGCGGGTCGCGAGGTGGTCCAGCTTGAACAGGTTGGCCAGCTGCTCGGGGTTCTCCTCGTGCCGCTCCAGCTGCTCCATCAGGCGCAGCTGCCGTTCAACCAGGCCCTGGCTCCGGCGGGACAGGTTGACGAAGATGTTGCCCAGGTTGCTGCGCAGGCTGGCCTGCTCGGCCGCGGACTTGACGGCCTGCCCGTGCACCTCGTCGAAGGCCCGGGCCACCTGGCCGAACTCCTCGGTGGTGTACACCGGAACCGGATCTATCTTCACGTCCTCGCCGCGACCCTCACGAATCTTGGCGACGGCCTCGGGCAGCCGCCGGGAGGCGACGTCGAGGGCGGTGCGGCGCAGCACGCCGAGCGAGCCGAGCAGGTAGCGGCCGACGATCAGGCCGATGCCGCCGGCCAGCAGCACGGTCACGACCAGGACGACCGACTCGAGGCCGGCCCGGTCGCTGCTGGCCTCCTGGAGGTCGGTGGCGGTGTTGCGGACCTGCGCCGCGATGGCCTCGGTGACCTTGTTCACCAGCGCCACGGTGGCGTCCGAGGTCCGGTTCCACTCCTCCTGCGGGATGGTCAGCCCGGCCGGCGGCGGCGCGCTGTGCACGCCGGTGGTCTTCTTGACCGCGTTGTTCTGGGCCGGGGCGGCCTGCCCGATCGGCTGGGTGGCGGCGAAGTCGAGCAGCTGCCGCCGGGTGCCGACGTCGACGCCGGCCACCGTCTGCTGGTAGGCCTGCTGCCATTCGGGCGAGGCGACCGCCTGGAAGTTGGCCACGTTGTCGTCGAAGCGCGTCTCGGAGGCGGCCAGCATCTTGGCCTCGGCGTCGACCAGGTGGCCGCGGGCGATGCCGACCAGCACGACGGCCTGCTCCAGCCGGATCTGCTCCTGCGCGCCCTCCAGGTCGAGCAGCGCGGTGGCCGGGCTGGACAGCGACGGGTCGCCGAGCTGCACGACCAGCGCCTGGTCGAAGTTCAGCGCGGTGCCGATGATCTGGGTGTAGGCCGACACGGCGTCGGTGTCGTTGTCCTGGGACTGCTCCACCGGGCGGCGGATGGCCGGCAACTGGCCCAGTGACAATTCGAGGTCGTTGAACCACGCCGAGGCGGCGGCGGACAGGCCCGGTGTCCGGTGCGCGGTGTCGGCGAGCTTGGTCGCGGCGGTGTCGACGGCCTTGGCCTGCTGGTGGTACGCGTCCACGCCCTGGCCGGTCACCTGGGCGGCCAGCGTGCGCTCGCGCTGCAGCTGCGAGGTCAGCGGGGTGATCGCGTCACGCAGCGCGATGACCCGCTGGATGGTGGTGTAGCTGTCGGCCTGCCGGATCTCGCTGCGCACCTGGAGGAAGCCGAGCGTCACCGCGACCACGACCGGAACCACCAGCACCGCGGCCAGCTTGACCAGCACCGGCCAGTTGCGCCACCGCGCGACCGTGTGCCACCACGGACCCGGGCTGGGCTGAACCACGATGCGTCCTTCCTGGGTATCTCACGGGGCGCGGCAGTCGCACCGGGTTCGTCCGGCTTCCCCTGTGTTCGGTTGTCTGCCGAGACGGGAAACGCGTTACGGACTTCTGGCCGCTGCTGGGGTGTACTCCAGCGTGAATTCCGCTGTCAAGGCCGACACGTCAGCCGGAGCCATTACCGCGCACCGGAACGGGCCGGGCACGCAGCGCGGCCGGACCTGGTCCGGCCTGCGGTTGACTCCGATCACACCCCCGTTAGAGTTGGCCGGCCATATTGTGTCGGCACGTCCTGGAGGACAGGTGACCACAGCGTCGACGACGGGTCGGCACGCGGCGCTCGAACCGGAGCAGCCCGCGTTCGGCGGGCGCCCGGCCGGACCGCAGCGGCCGGACTTCGAGGCCATCCAGGACAGTCCGGAGTTCGCCGAGCTGCGCCACCGGCTGCGCCGCTTCATCTTCCCGATGACGGCGCTGTTCCTGGTCTGGTACCTCACCTATGTGCTCCTGTCGGCCTATGCCCACGAGTTCATGGCCACCCAGGTCTTCGGCCTGGTCAACGTCGGCCTGCTGCTCGGCCTGGCCCAGTTCGTCTCAACGGTGTTGATCACGTTGGCGTACAACAGGTTCGCCCGTCGGCGCATCGATCCGCAGGTCGCGCTGATCCGTTCGCAGGCCGGACTGGAGACCAAGTGAGCACGTTCCTTCTCGCGGACGGGACCGCCACCGGCAACCCGTTGGTCAACGTCAGCGTGTTCATCGTGTTCGCGGCGATCACGCTCTACATCGTCTACCGGGTCAGCAGCGCCAACGCGACCGCGTCGGACTACTACGCCGCCGGCGGCGGGTTCACCGGGGCGCAGAACGGGATCGCGCTGTCCGGCGACTTCCTGTCGGCCGCCTCGTTCCTCGGCATCGCCGGCGGCATCGCGGTGCACGGCTACGACGGCTTCCTGTACTCGGTCGGCTGGGTGGTGGCCTGGCTGGTCGGGCTGCTGCTGATCGCCGAGATGCTGCGCAACACCGGCCGGTTCACCATCGGCGACGTGATGGCCTACCGGATGCGGGCCCGGCCGGTGCGCGCCGCGGCGGCCATCTCCACGCTGGTCATCTCGTTCTTCTACATGCTGGCCCAGATGGCCGGCGCCGGCGGCCTGGTCGCGCTGCTGCTGGGCATCCACGACCGGGCCGGGCAGTCGCTGCTGATCGTGGTGGTCGGCGCGATCATGATCTTCTACGTGCTGGTCGGCGGCATGAAGGGCACCACCTGGGTGCAGATCATCAAGGCCGTCTTCCTGCTGCTGTGCTGCACCCTGATCAGCGTGTTCCTGCTGGGCAAGTTCGGCTTCGACTTCTCGGCCATCCTGGACAAGGCCACCCAGAACAACAAGCTGGGCACCGCGATCCTCGGGCCGGGCGCGCAGTACGGCAAGAACGAGCTGGACTTCGTGTCCCTGGCGCTGACGCTGGTGCTGGGCATCTGCTCGCTGCCGCACGTGCTGATGCGCTTCTACACGGTGCCGGACGCCAAGCAGGCGCGGCGGTCGATGGTGTGGGCGATCTGGACCGTGTTCGTGTTCTACCTGTGCACGCTGGTGATCGGCTACGGCGCGGCCGCGCTGGTCGGCACCGACACCATCCTGCACGCGCCGGGCGGCGAGAACTCGGCCGCGCCGCTGCTGGCCTTCCGCATCGGCGGCACCGTCCTGCTCGGTGTGGTGTCCGCGGCCGCGTTCGCCACCATCCTCGCCGTGGTCGCCGGGCTGACGCTGGCCTCGTCGGCCTCGTTCGCGCACGACGTGTACGCCAACATCATCAAGCGCGGCCACGCCGACCCGCGGCGCGAGGTCCGGGTGGCCCGGCTGACCGCGCTGGTGGTCGGCTTCTTCGCCATCATCGGCGGCATCGCGGCCAACGGCCAGAACGTGGCCTTCCTGGTGTCGCTGGCGCTGGCGCTGGCCGCGTCGGCCAACCTGTCGACCATCCTGTTCTCGCTGTTCTGGAAGCGGTTCAACACCACCGGCACGCTGTTCAGCATCTACGGCGGCCTCGGCGCCTGCCTGGTGCTGATCATCTTCTCGCCGGTGCTGTCCGGGGCGCCGACCTCGCTGATCCCGTCGGCCGACTTCCACTGGTTCCCGCTGAGCAACCCGGGCATCGTGTCGATCCCGTTCTCGTTCGTGTGCGGGATCGTCGGCACGTTCCTGGGCGGCCGCAAGGGCGACCCGAACAAGCAGGCCGAGATGGAGGTCCGGGCGCTGACCGGCATCGGCGTCCGAACCTGATCTCCTCACGCCATGTCGTTGACGGGCAACGGTCCGGGGCGGAAGACGGTCGCGGCGACGACGGCGCTGACCAGGAAGACGACGGCCGTGATGCCGAACACGACGTGGTCGCCGGCGAGCGAGCTGAACACCGCCAAGCCGATGGAGCCGCCGATCTGCTGGGCGGTGGTCACCAGCGCGGCGGCCACGCCGGCATCGTGCGGGCCGACCCCGCTGGTCGCGGCGTTCTGCACCGGGCCGAAAATCAGCCCGAAGCCGACGCCGGTGACCAGTAGTGCCGGCAGGATGCCGGTGGCGTAACCGGAGCCGGTGAGCATCACCATGCCGATCGCCGCGAGCACGCAGCCGATCGGGACCAACGGCCGGGGTCCGGTGCGTGGCAACAGAACCGCGCCGGAGAAGACCGCGCCGGCCATCACCGAGGCGATCATCGGGAGAAAGGCCAGCCCGGTCTGGACCGGGGTGAAGCCGAGTGCGGTGGTCAGGTGGTAGGTGAGGAACAGGAAGACGGCGAACATGCCGGTGCCGCAGATGCCGAGCGAGAGGTAGGCCGCGCCGCGGGTCCGGTCCATGATCACCCGTAGCGGCAGCAGCAGGTGCGCGGCGCGGCGTTCGATGGCCACGAAAGCGCCGATGAGTGCGCTGCCCGCCACGACCGGCCCAATCGTGCGGAGGTCGGACCAGCCGTGAAGCTCGGCTGTGCCGAGGCCGTAGACGATGCCGATCAAGCCCAGCACCACCGTGACCGTGCCGGCGATGTCGGGTCTGACTCGCGCCGGCCGATCCCCGTCACGCAGGACGACGATGCCGCCGACGAAGGCGACCGCCGCGATGAACAGGTTCACGTACAGGCACCAGCGCCACGACAGGCCCTGCGTCAGGACGCCGCCCAGCAGCAGGCCGATGGCCCCGCCGGCGCCGGAGATCGCGCCGAAGATCCCGAACGCGCGGCCGCGTTCCTCGGCGTCTTCGGCGAACGTGACCGACAGCAGCGACAACGCCGCCGGGGCCAGCAGTGCCGCGAACACGCCCTGGCCGATACGGGCGGCCAGCAGCGTGGCGAAGTCGCCGGCCGCGCCGCCGAAGGCCGACGCCACCGCGAATCCGCCCACGCCGACCAGGAACATCCGCTTGCGGCCGAAGAAGTCCGACAGCCGGCCGCCGAGCAGCAGCAGGCTGCCGAACGCCAGCGCGTAGCCGGTCAGGATCCACTGCCGGTTGTCGGCCGGGAAGCCCAGGTCACGTTGGGCCGTCGGCAGCGCGATGGTGACGATCGTCGAGTCGAGGATGTCCATCAGCTGGGCCAGGCTGAGGACGACGAGAGCGAGCCAGCGGCTCATCGGCCGACCACCAGGACGAGCTTGCCGCGCACTCCCCGGCCTCGCCGACCCGATGGGCGTCGGCCACTTCGGCCAGCGGGAACGTCCGGCCGACCGGCACGGTGATGCCGCCGATCTCGTGCAGCACGTACAGCGCACGGCCGGCATCGCCTCGGCTGAACCGCACGCCGTGCCTTTCCGCACCCGGATCGGCGACGGTGATCACGTGCTCGGCCCCGCCGGCCAGGTCGATGAGCTCGGGCAGGACGCCGCTGCCGGCGATGTCGAGCGCACGGTCGACCGGTCCGACCCGGTCCTTGAGACCGGGACCGTAGGCCACGGGCTCGGCGCCGAGGGAGCGCAGGTAGTCGTGGCTGGCGGGGCTGCCGGTGCCGATCACGCGTGCGCCCCTGGCCACGGCCAGCTGCACGGCGGCGCTGCCGACGCTGCCGGACGCGCCGTTGATGAGGATCGTGCCGTCGATGCCCAGCTGGTCGAGGGCCCGTGCGGCGGTCTCGACGGCCGCCGGCAGCGCGGCGGCCTCAACGAAGCTGAGCGACGGCGGCATCGGGGCGTAGTGGGACAGCACGGTCAGCTCGGCCTGCGCACCACTCGCCGCGGAGAACCCGAACACGTGATCCCCTACGGCGACGTCGGTGACGCCCGCGCCGAGTTCGTCGACGACGCCGGCGGCTTCGTGCCCGAGGGCCTGCGGCAGCTCCTGGTCCATCGCGCCCTGGCGCTTCTTCCAGTCGCTGGCGTTGATGCCGGCCGCGCGCACGGCGATGCGGACCTGGCCGGGGCCCGGATGCGGGTCCGGCCGGTCGACGAGCTCGAGGACCTCCGGGCCGCCGAAGCGGCGGAACTCGACTGCCTGCACGAATTTGCTCCCTTCCCGCCCGGACCGTCCGGGCTGGACCAGAGTCGTCGAGGCCGCTCACACGGGGCGCACATGGCGCTCACGCGGATGTGCGCGAAGATCGACGGATGGACGACGGGCTTCGGGTCACGCTGCTCGACGCCTTCCAGGTGTCGCGCGGTGACGCCGTACTGCCCGTGCCCGGCGCACGGCTCCAGGCGCTGGTCGTACGGCTGGCGCTGGCCGGCGGCCGTGCGGTCGAGCCGAGCGCGCTGATCGACGCGATCTGGGCCGAGAGCCCGCCGGCCGATCCGACGCACGCGCTCCAAGCCCTGGTCTCACGGCTACGCCGGACGGCGGCTGTCGCTGTGGTGACGGGCGGCTATCGGCTGGCCATCGACGACGTGGACGCGCTGCGGTTCGAGGAGCTCGCCGCATCGGGCCGCGATCGCCTGCGTGCCGGTGACGTCACCGCTGCGGCGGCCGTGCTCGGTGAGGCGGCGGCGTTGTGGGGTGAGCATCCTGGCGTCGAGCCGGCGGTGGTCGCCGTGGTCGCGCCCGCTGTTGCGACGCGGTTGGCGCACGTGTCGGTGGAAGCTGCCACAGACCTCGCCGCGGCCGAGTTGGCGTTGGGCCGGGCCGACGCGGCCGCCGCGCGTCTGACCGCGTTGCTGGCGGTACAACCTACGCACGAGCACGCCGCCGCGCTGCTCATGGATGCGCTGGCCGTGCAGGGTCGTCAGGCCGAGGCCCTCGCGTCGTATGAGCGAATCCGGGAGGCGCTGGCCGACACGCTCGGCGCTGACCCGGGGGCGGCGCTGCGCGACCGCCACCTGCGCCTGCTGCGGGCCGACGACCCCGCGCCGGCGCCGCCGCCGAGCACGCTGCCCGCGCCGCTGACCAGCTTCATCGGCCGCGAGGACGACCTCGCGCGCATCTCGTCGCTGCTTGCCGATGGGCGCTTGGTCACCGTGGTCGGCCCCGGCGGTGCCGGCAAGACGCGGCTGGCGATCGAGGCCGCGCGCCGGGACTCCCACGCATGGTTCGTCGACCTGTCCTCGGTCACGGAGCCGACCAAGGTCGGCGCGGCGGTGCTGGCCGCGATCGGGCTGCGCGGCTCGGCGCTGTTCTCGCCGGGCGCGGCGCGTACAGAGATAGAGGTACTGGCCGATCAGCTCAACGGCCGGGAAAGCCTGCTCGTGGTGGACAACTGCGAGCACCTGATCGACGCCGTGGCGCACCTCGTGTCGGCGCTGCTCACTCGCTGCGCCACGCTGCGCGTGCTGGCCACCAGCCGCGAGCCCCTGGCAGTAGACGGTGAGGCATTGGTCCCGCTCGGTCCACTGCCGCTGCCGTCGTCCGACGCCGACGTTACGGCGGCGCCGTCGGTCCGGCTGTTCGTCGAACGCGCGGCGGCCGTGCGGCCGGGGTTCCGCGTCACGGCGGGCAACCGTGCGCAGGTGCTCCGCATCGTGCGTGACCTCGACGGCCTGCCGCTTGCGCTCGAACTGGCCGCCGCGCGCCTGCGCACGCTCTCATTGGACGACCTCGCCGCCGGGCTGTCCGACCGCTTCCGCTTGCTCAGCACCGGCAGCCGCACGGCGTTCCCACGTCATCGCACGCTGCGCGCCGTCATCGCGTGGAGCTGGGATCTGCTGTCGCCAGCCGCGCGTGACGTGGCGGCACGGATCTCGGTGCTGCCCGGCGGCATCACTCCGGCTTCAGCCGCCGCCGTCTGCTTGGACGACGTGCGTGAGCTGCTGGCCGACCTCGTCGACCGGTCGCTGCTCCAGCTCGTGCCCGACAGCGGCCGGTACCGGATGCTGGAGACCATTCGCGAGTACGGGCAGGAGAACGTAGGCGCTGAGGTGCGGGACCTCGCGGCCTCGTACTTCGCCGACTTGGTCGCGCGCAGCGATCCGCTGCTGCGGGGGGCATCGCAGCTCGATGCGCTGCACGTGCTGCGGGCCGAGCACGACAACGTGCTGTTCGCGCTGCGGCATCTCTGCGACAGCGGCGACGCCGAGCGCGCCATCGGGCTGGCCGTGGACCTGACCTGGTACTGGACGCTGCTCGGCCGCTTCCGCGACGCCATCTACTGGCTCGGCGAGACCGTCGCCGTTCCGGGACCGAGTGCGCTGCGGGACGTCGCCGAGGCGATGATGCGGCACACCGCCGCCACGCAGAGCGCGCTGGCCAAACAGCCGCCCGGCGGGCAGCTCAGCGCTGAGCTGCCTGGTTTCGGCGGTGCGCTGATTGCGCTGCGGCAGGCGTTCCTTGAGGACAACTCGGCTTACGTGCAGCAGGTGATTGACGATCCAGACCGCTGGCTGGCCGGGCTGGCCCATCTGTATCGGGCGCGGGCAGAGGAGAACCAGGGCCTGCTCGACCGCGTGCGTTCCGACGTGACGCATGCCCTGGAGTGCTTCGGCACGGCCGGAGACCGTTGGGGGCTAGCGTCGGCCTTGCCGTTGCGGGCGCAGCTGCGGCAGTACGACGGCGATCTCGACGGCGCGCTGGCCGACCTGTTGGAGGCCAAGCGACTGGCTCGCGAGTTCGGGTCGCTCAGCCTGAGCGACGAGATCTTCGTCGACTTCCGCCTGATCGACCTGCACCTCCGGCTCGGCGACACCGCCGTGGCCGCCGTGCTGATCGCCGCGACTCGTTCACGCGTGCAACGCGCGCCGTCGCCCGAGAACGTGCTGCTGCTCGACACCCGCGAGGCCGGGTTCCAGGTGCGGCTCGGCGACCTGGCGCGTGCGAGCCAACTCGTCGAATCGGCCGAGGCGGCGTTGTCCACGCCGAACGTGTTCGACCGCGACCACGGGCAGGCGCTCGTCAACACCGTGCGCGCGGCGCTCTGCCTCGCCCTTGGCGACGGTCCCGGCGCTTCGTCCGCGCTCGCCCGCGCCTATGCCGGGGCCGTCGGCAGCATGGACATGCCGGTCGTGGCTTCGGTCGCGGTCACCGCCGCCGGCCTGTCCGCGCTGCACGGCCGCCACTACGACGTGGCGCTGGTGCTCGGCGCCGCCGCCCGCCTCCGTGGCGCCCACGACCCCACCGATCCCCAGGTCCAGGCGTTGAGCCGGCACGCTCGGGCGGCGCTCGGCGCGGAGGCCTTCGACGCGGCATACGACCAGGGCTGGCACCTCTCCACGTCCGAAGCCCTGCGCACGACCGACACCGCCTTCCGCACCCTCCAGTCCCTGGACTTTTCATCCAGGCCTAGACGAAAAGTCTAAGTAGGACAGCCAACCGCTTCGCGGACGGGCGGCCGGCCAAGAACAACTCGATCGGCATCAAGAACGCCGAGAGGCGCTCCATCGCGGCGCATCGGCGGCGGGCGATCTGCTCACTCCATTGGCCCCTCGAGAGTCAACCAAGCGTTTGCTAGGTTTGCCGGCATGATAGCCACGGTTGTCTGGGGCACAGGCAACGTCGGCCGCGCGGCGATCCGGGCCGTGCAGGCCCATCCGGCGCTGGAGCTGGCCGCGGTCCTGGTGCACGATCCCGCCAAGGTCGGCCGCGACGCCGGCGAGCTGGCCGGCCTGGACGTCGAACTGGGCGTGCCGGCGACCGACGACATCGACGCGGTGCTGGCGGCCAAGCCGCGGGCTGTGGTGTACGCGGCCTCGGGGGACATCCGCGGCATGGAGGCGCTGGCCGACCTGGTCCGGGCGATCGAGTGCGGCGCGGTGGTCGTCTCCCCCTCGCTGTATCCGCTCTACGACTACCGCAACGCGCCGCCGGAGCTGCTGGACCCGGTGCAGAAGGCGGTGGAGACCGGCGGCGGCTCGCTGTTCGTCTCGGGCGTGGACCCGGGCTGGGGCAACGACGTGCTGCCGCTGCTGATCAGCGGCCTGGCCAGCACCATCGACGTGATCCGCTGCCAGGAGATCTTCGACTACTCGACCTACGAGCAGCCGGACTCGGTGCGCTACCTGGTCGGCATGGGCCAGCCGATGGACTACCAGGCCCCGATGCTGATCGCCACCGTGCCGACCATGGTGTGGGGCGGCCAGGTCCGGATGATCGCCCGCGAGCTCGGCGTGGAGCTCGACGAGATCCGCGAGACCATGGACCGGCGTCCGCTCGAGACCACGGTGACCACGCGGACCATGGGCGAGTTCGAGGCCGGCACGCAGGGCGCGGTGCGGTTCGAGGTGCAGGGCATCGTCAACGGCGAGGCCCGCATCGTCATCGAGCACGTCACCCGCATCCACGCCTCGTGCGCCTCGGACTGGCCGCAGCCGCCCAGCGGCGACGGCGCGCACCGGGTCATCATCGAAGGCCGGCCACGCATCGAGGTCACCGTGGAGGCGACCGACGAGAGCGAGAACCGCTCGGCCGGCGGCAACGCCACGGCGGTCGGCCGGCTGGTCAACGCCATCGACTGGCTCGCGCAGGCCAAGCCGGGGCTCTACGACGCGCTGGACGTCCCGCTGCGGCCGGCGATCGGCAAGCTGAGCCGCGCCTGACTGTCCTTGGCCAAGACTGTTCCGGAAGGACAATCACGATGAACATCGACATCCCGGCGGGCAAGGACGCGATCGGCTACGTGTGGGGCGAGATGGTGCCGGGCATCGGCACGGCCGCGGCCGCCTTCTCGCTGTCGGTGTACCAGCACACCACGCTGGGGCTGCGCGAGTTCGAGGCCGCGCGGCTGCGGATCGCCCAGATCAACGGGTGCCTGTTCTGCCTGGACTGGCGGACCGACCGGGACGGCGTCAAGGTCGAGGAGGAGTTCGCCGACGCGGTGCTGAACTGGCGCACCACCGAGCGCTTCGACGACCGGACCCGGCTGGCCGCCGAGTACGCCGAGCGCTACGCGGTGGACCACCACAACATCGACGAGGAGTTCTGGACGCGGATGTCCGAGCACTACAGCCAGAAGGAGATCGTCGAGCTGAGCATGAGCATCGGCGCGTGGCTGGCCTTCGGGCGGCTCAACCACGTGCTGGGCATCGACGCGGTGTGCGTGCTGCCGGGGCACTGAGCGCCGCCCCGGCAGCCGCCGCTACAGATCGGTGGCGATGATCTTCTCGATGTTGCGCTCGGCCAGCGCGGTGATGGTGACGAAGGGATTCACGCTGGTGTTGCCCGGGATCAGCGAGCCGTCGATGGCGTACAGGCCCGGATAGCCGTTGAGCCGCCCGTAGTTGTCGGTGGCCTTGCCGAGCACCGCGCCGCCGAGTGGGTGGTAGGTGAGATGGTCGCCCCAGATCTTGTTGACACCGAACAGATCCGAGCGGTAGATCGTCGCCTCGGTGGCGTTGATCTTGTCGAAGATGGTCTTGGCCATGTCGATGGACGGCTGCTTCCATGCGGTCTGCCAGGACAGGTCGACCTTGTTGGTGGCCGCGTTCCAGCTGAACTCGGCCCGGTTGGGGTTCTTGGTGATGGACAGGTAGAACGAGGCGTAGGTCTCGATGCCGGTCGGCAGCGGGGCCACCTCGGCGAAAGCGCCGCCCGCGGCCCAGTTGTCGATGCCGCCACAGGGAATGGAGGCCTGCACCGCGCCGGTCGCGTCCCACCACCAGTTGGCCCGGCCGACCATCACATTGCCGTTGTCGCCCCAGCCCTTGCCGATCTCCGAGCTCAGGTTGGGCAGCTTTCCGGTGGCCTTCAACATGGTCAGCAGCTTGCTGGTGCCGACACTGCCGGCGGCGAAGAACACCCGGTCCGCGGTGACGGACTTGGTGGTCACGGCGTCGCCGTTGGTGTTGAGCTGGTCGATGAGCACCGTGTAGCCGCCGCCGGAGGCCGGCGACACCGAGGTCACCTTGTGCAGGGTGGAGATGTTCACCCTGCCGGTGGCCATGATCCTTGGCACGTAGGTCTTCTGCAGGGATTTCTTGCCGTAGTTGTTGCCGTACAGGATCTCGCCGGCCACCGCCGACTTCGGCACGGTGCCCGCGGCCTCCTGCTTCATGTAGTCCCAGTCGTACACGTCGGGCACGAACACGAAGGGAAAACCCGACCGTCCCGCCTGTTTCCGGCCGACCCGGGCGAACTGGTAGCAGTCCACCGTGTCGAACCAGGCCGGGTCGACCAGGCCGACGCCGAGCTCGGAGTTGGCCCTGGGGTAGTAGGTGTTGTACATCTCGTCCGGGTTGACCGTCGGCAGGATGGCGCCGAAGTTCTCCCGCTTGGGCGTGACCGCCATGCCGCCGTTGACCAGCGAGCCGCCGCCGAGACCGCGGCCCTGGTACACGATGATGCCGGCGAACTCCTCGGCGTCCAGGATCCCGGTGTAGCGCGGGATGTCCTTGTCGATGGGGAAGCCGAGGAAGTTGCTCAGCGGCTGCTTCGTCCTGGTGCGCAACCAGTACGACCGCTGATCGGGCGTGGTGGTGTTGGCGAAGATCTTGCCGTCGGCGCCGGGGGTGTCCCAGGCCATGCCCATCTCGATCATCTGCACGTCGACGCCGTGCTGGGCCATGCGCAGCGCCGCCACACAGCCGCCGTACCCGGTGCCGATGACCAGCACGGGCACATGCGCGCCGGTCTGGATGGGCCCGGCCGCCGCCCTGGCGGCCGATCCGAAAGCGGTGGCAGGGCCCAGCGCCACCGCGCCCAAGATAGAACCCGTTCCAGCTATGAACGCTCGTCGCGAAAATTGGCCAGAGGTGTTGGTACACACAGAATCTTTGTCCATGTGATCTTCCTCACCGTTGAGGGATTAGAACAAGTTATACTTTTCAATCCCTCGCCCGTCACTACTTACCAGTCGGTAACTTTCGGTCGGGTCAACGTCACGTCCACAGTGGATGGTCAACACGGGGCGGCCGTTGTCCAGCGCGGACAACGGCTCGGCACATCGGCGGCATTCATCCACAAAGGATCAATTGCTGCGAAATGGTGTAGCGCCAGGAAAAAGTCACCAAGCGCTTACCTGAACCGCTTGCAGTCAGCCGATTGCCGCCCGGGTCAGCGTGGTGGCCGTGCGCACCAGGCTGGTGATCGCGGCCTGCGCGGTCATACCCCGCAGATCGGTGAGCGAGAACAGGGCCTCGGCGCTGACCACGACGGCGAGGTCGTTCTTGAGCTGGGCCAATGCCTGCGGGTCGCGGCCGCCGAGAGTGCCGGCCAGCGGGGCCAGGGCGTAGTCGATGAGCCCGAAGCGCATGCCGGGGCGGGCGTCGGCCTGCTCGGGACGGACGATGGTGGCGGCGATCATCGCGCGCACCACGCCCTGACGGGCCTGCACGTGCCGGAGCAGGAACTCGGTGGCGGCGGCGATGCGCTCCACCGGGTCGACCGAGTCGGCGACGCCGGCCAGCGCCTCCTCGGGACTGGGGATCTGGTCGGCGATGGCCTCGCGCAGCAGCGAGGCCAGGTCCGGGAAGTAGCGGTAAGCGGTTGCCTCGGAGACCAGCGCGGCCCGGGCCACCTCCGGCATCGTCACCTCGCGGCCGGTCGCGCTGAGCTCGGCGGCCGCCCGCACGATGGCCGTGCGGGTGCGGGTCTTCTGGTTGACCCGGCCGGAGGCGGTCTGCATGCGCATCAGTCTACCCCACTCGCGAGAGAGCACTTGCGTCTGCCCATGACTGCCACCTAGCCTCGTGAGAGTTAATTCTCACGAGGGAGAAGCCGTGAACGACGTCTCGATCACCGGCCCGGACGGCGGCGAGGTCATCGAACTGGGCCCGGCCCGGATGCGGATCATGGAGGACGGCAGCGTCACCGAACACCGGCTCAGCATCGGCGAGATCACCCTCGCGCCGCACAGCGCCGGGCCGCCGCAGCACCGGCATGCCCAGCACGACGAGGGGTTCTACGTGGTGTCCGGCCTGGTCCGGTTCACCGTCGGCGACCGGGACCACGACGCGCCCAAGGGCACCCTGGTCATGGTGCCGCCGGGCGTGCCGCACACCTTCGCCAACCCCGGCGACGAGCCGGCGGTCATGCTCAACACCTTCACGCCCGACCTGTACGTGCAGTACTTCCGGGACCTGCGGGACACCATCGCCGCCGACGGCGAGCTGACCCCCGCCACGACCGTAAAGGTGATGGCGCGGTACGCCACCACCCCCGCGACCTAAAGCTGCTTCACGAACTCCTCGATCGAGGCGGCCGTCAGCGCGGCCGCCTCGATGTGCGGGAAATGCCCGGCGCCGGGCGCCAACACGAAGCGCCCCTGGGGAAACGCCTGCGCGTACGACCGTCCGTAGTCGCCGGTCGCGATGCCGTCCTCCTCGCCCCAGACCACCAGCGCCGGCGCATCGACCCGGCGCAGCCGGCGGCGCAGCTTGGGGTCGTACATGAACGGCTCCCCCGCGTACACCGCCAGCGTCTGCTGGTTGGCCAGGCTCGCCGCCCGCTGCTCGTCGGTCAGCGTCGACGGGTCCAGGCGCAGCGCCGGGTTCACGAAGGCCAGTTCCCCGAGCCGGGCCGGGTTCAGGTCACGGGTGTCGGTCAACCGGCCCGCCGCCGGGTCGATGCCCACGGCGTTGAGCAGCACCACCGCGCCGATGCGATCCCGCGTGTCGCGGGTCGCCATCTCGGCCGCGATCCAGCCGCCGATCGAGCTCCCGACGACCAGCACCCGGTCCAGTTTCAGCAGGTCAAGCAGGTCGAGGTAGGCCACAGCGAGGTCCGGGACGCTGTCGAACCAGTCCGGCCGGGGCTGCCCGTCGAAACCGGGGTGCGTCGGCGTCAGCACGGTCGAGTCGCCCGGCAGCAGGTCGGCCAGTCCCCGCACCGAGCGCGGGCCCGCGCCGCCGTGCAGCACCAGCACCGGATCACCGGTCCCGTCCCGCTGGTCCACCGCCACCGTGAGGCCGTCGCCCAGATCGAACGTCATGACGAGCTCCTTCGCAAGAGTTGACTCTCACGAGCTTAGGCACGCTCACTCGCTTCGTGCAAGTAAGCTCTCACGAAGCTCAGGCGGGTCGGTTGGCTGTCGAGGCGGCCGACGAGTGAAAATCACCGCCGTGGAGATCGCGGCGGAAATTGTTGCTTTGGTGGTGGCGGTGCTGGCCGTCACCGCGATCGCGCGGCGGCTGGACTGGTCGGCGCCGTTGTGCCTGATCGTGGTCGGTGTCGCCGCCTCGTTCGTGCCGGGCGTACCGGAGTACCAGCTGACTTCCGATGTGGTGCTGGTCGGCCTGCTGCCTCCGCTGCTGTACTCGACGGCGATCCAGACCTCGCTGCTCGACTTCCGGCGGTTGCGCGGCCCCATCGCCGTGCTGTCGGTCGGCCTGGTGCTGTTCACCACTGCCGGCGTCGGCCTGGTCGCGTGGCTGGTGATCCCCGGCCTGCCGCTCGCCGCCGGCCTCGCGCTCGGTGCCGTGGTCGCGCCGCCCGACGCCGTCGCCGCGTCCGCCGTGGCCCGGCGGGTGGCAATGCCGCGCAAACTGGTGCGGCTGCTGGAGGGCGAGAGCCTGTTCAACGACGCGGCCGCGCTGGTCGCACTGAATACCAGCCTCGTGGCCATCGCCAGCACGATCTCGCTCTGGCAGGTCGGCCTGGACTTCGTGTGGGCCGCCGTCGGCGGCGCGGTGGGCGGCGTGGTCGTCGGCTACGCCGCCTCGTTCATCCGGCTCAAGCTCCAGGAGCCGGTGGCCGACACCGCCTTGTCGTTCGCCGTGCCGTTCGTGGCGTACCTGCTGGGCGAGGAGATCCACGGGTCCGGCGTGCTCTCCGTGGTGGTCGCCGGCCTGATCATGGGCCACCAGTCGCCGCGGGTGCTGTCCGGCGCGGCCAGGACCGCCAGCCGGCACAACTGGCAGACCGTGGCGTACCTGCTGGAGAACACCGTCTTCCTGCTCATCGGGCTCCAGCTGCGGCGGATCCTGACCGAGGTCGGGCGGAGCGGCCTGTCCGTCCCCATGCTCGTCCTGATCTGCGCCGCCGTGCTGGCCGCGACCATCCTCACCCGGCTGGTCTGGTTGTTCGTCATCGCCGTCTGGAAGCGGGTCAAGCAGGCGCTCGGATTCAAGAAGCACAAGGCGTGGCCGTGGCGGTACTCCGTGGTCATCGGCTGGGCCGGCATGCGCGGCGTCGTGACGCTCGCCGCCGCCTTCATCCTGCCCGCCGCCATGCCGGATCGGGTCGGGGTCGTGCTCGTGCTCGCCGCTTTCGTCGTCGTGGCCGGCACCTTGCTGCTCCAGGGAACCACTCTGCCCATGCTGGTGCGCCGGATGGGCCTGCCCGGGCCCGATCCCGCGCAGGACGCCTTGCAGGAAGCCGCTCTGCTGCACGACATGGTCCGCGTCGCCCTGGTCCGGCTGGACGAGATCAGCACCGAGAACGACCCACCCGAGGTCGTCGAGCGGCTTCGGGAACGACTCCAGGGCCGCACCGACGCCGCTTGGGAGCAGTTGGGCCGGCAGTCCGCGCTCAACGAAACCCCCAGCGACGCCTATCGACGGCTACGCCTCGATCTGCTCCAGGTCGAGCGGGAGCATTGCCTGAAGGCCCGCGACAACGGCTCCGCCGACGACGTCGTGCTCCGCCGTGTCCTGGAGCGCCTCGACATCGAGGAGTCCATGCTCGACCGCGACGACGACGAGCCGTCACAGGAGGACCGCGAACTCCGCGCCCCCGCCTCCCTCGCCGAAGCGTGCAAGCACCTCGCCCACGAGTGGCGTGACGTCCCGCCCAGCAGCCAGGACAGCTGCGCCGCCTGCATCGAGGCCGGGCTCACCTGGGTCCACCTGCGGATGTGCCTGAAGTGCGGCAACGTCGCCTGCTGCGACTCGTCCGTCGGCAAGCACTCCGACCAGCACTTCCGCGACACCCGCCACCCCGTGATGCGCAGCTACGAGCCCGGCGAGAGCTGGCGCTGGTGCTTCGTCGACAAGCAGCTGGGGTAGGGCGTCACCACGGCACGGGGCCCTCCTCGTCGAAGAAGCCGCCGGACGGGCCGTCGGGGCCGAGGGTGGCGAACCGGACGGAGGCGCGGGCGCCCTGCTCGGTGGTCCGTACGCCCTGGAAGCCGTTGAGGTCGGTGGCCACGTAGCCCGGGGTGACGGCGTTGATCTTGGCGTTGGCCAGTGCCGGGTCGGCCCGGAAAGCGTTGGCGTACTTGAGGGTGAGCATCGTGACGGCGGCTTTGCCGGCAGCGTAGGCGAAGGAGTCGTGCGACTGCGCGAACATCGACGACGGGTCGGCGGTGTGCGTGAAGACGGCGGACGTGCTGCTGACGTTGACGATGCGGGCGGCGTCGGAGCGGCGCAGCAGCGGCAGCATGGCGTGGATGACGCGCACGAGCCCGAACACGTTCGTCTCGAATTCGGGGCGCATGTCGGAGGCGGTGACCGTGAGGGCGGCCTTGCGGTTGAGCATGCCGGCGTTGTTGACGAGGACGTCGAGCCGCCCGTGCTCGGCCGCCAGGAAGTCGGCCGCCTTGCCTACGGAGGCGTCGTCGGTGATGTCGATCTCCAACGGATGCACGACGATCCCCTGCGCGGCCAGCTGGGCCGCGGCCTCGGTGCCGCGCGACAGGTCACGGCTGCCCAGGTGGACGGTCATGCCGAGCTGGGCGAGCTGCCGGGCGGTGGCCAGGCCGACGCCCTTGTTGGCCCCGGTGACCAGGGCAATGGTGGACATGCGAACGAGCTCCCCTAAGATCCGAAGTATCCCTACGGTTTAACCGTAGACCTCCTACGGTTCAGTTGTCCAGGAGACTCGATGGACCTGCCCTCGCGACGGCCCAAGCGTGCGGACGCCCGGCGCAACTTCGACGCGCTGCTGGCGGCCGCGCGGGAGACGTTCGCGGAGCAGGGGGCGCAGGCCTCGCTGGACGAGATCGCCCGGCGCTCGGGCACGAGCATCGCCACGCTCTACCGCAACTTCCCGACCAGGAGGACCTCATCGAGGAGGTCTACCTCCAGGAGGTCGACGACCTGTGCCGGGCGGCCGACGGCCTGGATGCGCTGCCGCCGTGGGAAGCGCTGGTGCGCTGGCTGCACCGGTTCATCGACTACATCGTGGCCAAGCAGGCCCTGGCCGACGGCCTCAACCGCGCCGGCGACCGGTTCCAGGCGTCAAGGGCGGCGCTGTACGCGGCCGGCACGCCGCTGCTGGCGCGGGCGCAGGAGGCCGGAGTGGCCAACCCGGACCCGTCCATCGAGGACGTGCTGATGCTCATCGCCGCCGTCAGCACGGTGCAGTTCATGGATGACGAGCAGCGGGAACGGGTGCTGCGCCTGGCGCTGGCCGGACTCAGGGCCTAGGTGGTGAGCAATCCTCACACCGCCTCGCCGCCATGACGAAACGGGCTGATACCACGCCGTGACGGCCCGGCCAGGAACTCGACCAGCTGCGCGACGGGACCGTCGGCCCAGGAGTCTAGTTCGTGGCCGTCGCGTAACAGGTCGAACACGTGCCGCAGCGCGCGGTAGTCGGCCGGCGGCATGCCGGATCGCTTCAACCCCACCACGTTCAGCGCACGGTGCGTCGCCGGGCTGCCCTCGACGCCGCAGAACGGCAGCACATCCCTTGTCACCTTGGACATCGCGCCGACCACGGCCTGCCGGCCGATGCGAACATGCTGCTGCACCAAGGACATGCCGCCGACGACCGCGCCGTCGTCGACGGCGACGTGACCGCCGAGCGACGCCGCCTGCGACACCACGACACCGTCGCCCAGCTGGCAGTCGTGGGCCACGTGCACCTGCCCCATGATCACGCAGCCGGCCCCGATCCGGGTCGGCGTCGACGTGGTCGACCGGTGCACGATCACCGCTTCGCGGATCACCGTGTCCGGCCCGATCTCCACCGTGGTCGGGCCGCCGGTGAACGCCAGGTCCTGGGGATCCCCGCCCAGCACGGCATGTGAGTCCACACGCACGCCGGCGGCAAGGCGCACGCAGCCGTGCACCACCGCGTACGGGCCGATGACAACGTCGTCAGCCAGCTCGGCCTCGGGTGCGACGACGGCCGACGGATGAACATGCACCAACAACCCCACCCCGGCGGCCATCATCGCATGCTCAGTCCTGGAGCAGCCCGGACATCACCATGGTGGCCAACGAGTCCGCGGTCGCGCTGCGTTCCTGGTCGCTCACCGACGGCTCACCGAAGCGCCGGGCCAGCGGGCTCTGCGTCATGGTCGCGATCGGCCCGGTGACCAGGGAGTACAACTGGAACAGTGACACCGGCCGCATTCGGCCCGCCGCAACGAGTTCGTCCAGCGACGGCACGCACAGCAGCAGCACCGGCGTGAGGAAGCGCTCGTACAGGTAGTCCAGTCGGGCGGAATCCCTTGTCCCTTCATACGCCATCAGCCGGCTCAGCTGCGGGCTGCGCACGGCGATCTGGTAGAACCGCCGCACGATCGCCGCGAGCCGCTCGGCCGGATCCTCGAAATGCCGCAGCAGCACGGGATCCAGCTGACGGCGGGACTCGGTCAGCGCGAAGTCGACCACGGCCTCCCAGAACGCGCCCTTGGAGCCGTAGCGGTCGTTGACGAAGTTGTGGCTGACCCCGAGGCGATTGCCCAGCTCCCGCACGGAAGTCGCCTCGTAGCCGAGCTCGGCGAACGCGTCGAGGCCGCGGCGCAGTATCTCCGCCTCGGCCGGCAGCAGCACGGCGCGACGCCGCTGCTCGATGGACATCCGCGTTCCCTTTCCGGTGGTGAGGAACAGATGCAACCACACCAACCTGGGTATGGGACGGCAAACCTCGTCGAATACGTCGAAAGAGACGGGTGTACCGATCCACCGGACTTTCGTCCGCGACTCGAGAAAAGCCGGGACAACGTTGTCCATTCCGGACCGGCGACCACTGTGCCACGCTGGCCGGCATGCGACCCAGCCTGTACGAGCACGCCGGCGGACAGGCGGCCTTCCTTGCGCTGGCCGCCGCACACCACCAGCGCTGTCTGGCCGATCCCGAGCTCAACCACCCGTTCTCGCACCCGGGCCAGCATCCCGAGCACGTGGCGCGACTGGCCGCCTACTGGGCGGAGGTGCTCGGCGGGCCGCCGACGTACTCGACGACGGCCGGCGACCAGTCCGCGCTGCTGCGGATGCACGCCCACAACGGCATCGGCATGCACGACCTGGGCCGCCGCTTCGTGGACTGTTTCATGGCGGCGATCGACGACGTGGGAATGCCCGATGATCCGGAGTTCCGCTCGGCGATGCGGGCCTACATGGAATGGTCGGTCAGCGATGTCCTGATCTACGCCCCGACGGACAGCATCGTGCCGACCGATGCGCCGATGCCCCGCTGGACCTGGTCCGGGCTTTCGGCGGATTGACACGACAGGCAACCCGACACGTCCGAAATACCCGACTTTCGGCCGTGTCCGGGCCCATGTGACTACTCCTACGTTGGGCGCACACCATCCGCTCGTGGCGCACCGGAAACCCTGACACCACAACCCGGTTCGCCACCAGTATCCCTGTGGAGGCGTGCCCCTTGAAGATCAGCAGGCTTTCCGCCATCGCGGCGATGGCGCTGGCGCTGCTCGGCGCCACGACCGTGCCGGCCCAGGCCGCCAGCACGCCGGACATCGTCGGCGGCACCACCGTCGGCACCGCCCCGTCCTGGGCCGCCGCCGTCGGCGACAGCTCCGGCATGTGGTGCAGCGGCGAGCTCGTCGCCAGCCAGTGGGTGCTCACCGCGGCCCACTGCGAAGGCGCCACCCAGATCCGCATCGGCTCGAAGAACCTGAACAGCGGCGGCACGCTGGCCAAGGTCTCCAAGTGGGTGCGCAATCCCAAGTACAACGGCGGCGGCTACGACTTCTCGCTGTACAAGCTGACCTCCGCGGTCAGCCAGACGCCGATCCAGATCGCCAGCACCTCGCCGGCGGTCGGCTCCGCGGTGACGCTGTACGGCTTCGGCCAGACCTGCGGCACCCGCGGCTGCGGCCCGATGAGCTCCACGCTGCGCCAGCTGTCCACCAAGGTGGCCACCGACAGCAGCTGTGGCGGCATCACCGGCAGCGTCGAGTTGTGCTTCGCCACCACGGTGTCGGGCAGCGACTGCTACGGCGACTCCGGCGGCCCGGCCGTGGTCAACGGCATGCTGGTCGGCAGCGACAGCCGCGGCGCGGACGGCCCCGGCGCCGACACCTGCGGCCGGACCAAGTCCATCTACGGCGACGCGACGGCCAGCGTCATCGCCTCGTGGGTGCGGTCGACGATCTCAGCTGGTTAGCTTGCAGTGACACGAAAGCCGCTTTGGTTGCGCGAAACGCAACCAAAGCGGCTTTCGTGTCACTCGAACCTGTCGGCCAGCTTGGCCAGCCGGCTGTAGTGCGCATGCCAGCCCAGCTCGTCGCGCGACGGCAGGAAGTCCTGGCCCTTGCGCAGGCCGGCGGCCCCGTCGACCAATTCGCGCACGATGTCGGCATGTCCCAGGTGGCGCTGGGTTTCGGCGAGGACGTGGGCCAGCACGCGGTGCAGCGTCGCCTGCTTCTCCGGCCACCACACGACCGTGCCGACGGCCGCCAGATCCAGCTCGGCGATCGTGGCGTCGGCATGGCGCCACGCGTCCCGGTAGCCCTCGACGATGTACTCGCGGGACTCGTCCTCGGCCGCCCACAGGTCGATGTTGGGCTCGAGGTCCGGCCGCAGCCACGGAACCGGCTCCAGCGGCGGCCGGTCGAACACGATCCCGAGGTACAGCAGCTCCACCGTGGTGAGGTGTTTGACAAGTCCCAGCAGGTTTGTTCCGGTGGGCGTCAGCGGCCGCCGGATATCGCGTTCGCCCAGGTCATCCAGCTTCCACAGCATCGACCTGCGGGCGTCGCGCAGGTAGTGGTGTAGATCTTCCTTCACGGTCGTTCCTCTCGTCAGAACGCGGTCGGGAAAGGAGACCGGCCGACTCCGGCAGAATCATCGGCGTGAGCGAAGTCCAGCTTCATGACACCGATCTCGCCGCCGCCCGCGGCGGGGACGACGCCGCGTTCACGCGACTCGTACAGCCGCTGCGCGGCGAACTGCATGCGCACTGCTATCGAATGCTCGGCTCGACCCACGACGCCGACGACGCGCTCCAGGACGCCCTGTTACGGGCGTGGAAGGGAGTAGCCGGCTTCGAGGGGCGAAGTTCGCTGCGCTCCTGGCTCTACACCGTCGCCACCCGCACGTGCCTGGATCTGGTCGGCGCCCGCGCCCGCCGGGCGCTGCCGATGGACCACACCGAGGACACCGCCTGGCTGGGGCCCTATCCGGACGCCCGCTATGAGCAACGTGAGGCCGTGGAACTGGCGTTCGTCGCCGCGTTGCAGCATTTACCCGGCAATCAGCGGGCGGCGCTGCTGCTGTTCGAGGTGCTCGGCTTCTCCGCGGCCGAGATCGCCGACGTGATGGCCACCTCGACGGCGTCGGTGAACAGCGCGTTGCAGCGAGCCCGCGCGATCGTGGCCGACCGGATTCCGGCCGCGAGCCAGCAGCGGACGCTGCGGAAGATCGGCGACGCCCGGGTCCGGGAAATCGTCGCGGAATACGCCGGCGCGCTGGAACGCGGCGACGCCGACGCGTTGCTGGCGCTGTTGACCGAAGACGTCACGTGGTCGATGCCGCCGTTGACGCAGTGGTACCGCGGACGGGAGTCCGTGATGGACTTTGCCGTACGCGTGCCCCTCAGCTCCTGCGGCAGCTGGCGACATCGGGTGCTGACGGCGAACGGCCAACCCGCGGTCGCGTTCTACCTGCGCCGCGACGGCGACGGCCCGCATCTGGCCTGGTCGATCACCGTGCTGACGCTGCGCGACGACCGGATCGCCGAACTGACCTCGTTCCTCGGGGCCGAGCATTTCCCTTTGTTCACCCTGCCGAACGCGGTGACGTGACAACCACCGCCTGACGGTGTCCACACAAGCAACTGATAGACATGACGCTCCGACGTGAGGGGGTAGTCCGGCGTGAACGAGGAAGCCACGCATCCCGACATCAATTGGCGTCGCGTGCGCCGGATCGGGTACATCGTGGTGGCTGTCATCGTCGCGATACCGGTGATCGCGTTCGGCGTCACCTATACCGCGGTGCACGTGCCCGACCCCAAGGCCGTCGCCGACCAGCAGCAGACGGTGACCCTCTACTACGCCGACGGCTCGGTGATGACCACGATCGGCACCGCGACCGGCGGCACCCGCACCGTCGTCGGCTACGACCAGATCCCGCCGGTCGTGCGGCATGCCGTCGAGGCGGCCGAGGACGAGGGCTACGAGACCAACGTCGGGCAGGGCGGCATCAGCACCCAGTTCGTCCGGCTGGCCACCGGCGAGGACGCCCAGTCCCTGCCGGCGCAGTGGGTGCAGCTGGTGCGGGCGATCAAGCTCACCGAGCAGCGCAGCAAGGCCGACGTGCTGACCGGCTACCTCAACCTGGTCTACCTCGGCCGCGGCGCCTACGGCATCCAGGCCGCCGCGCAGGCCTACTTCGCCAAGGACGTGGGCAAGCTCGACACGTCGGAGGCGGCGTTCCTGGCCGGTCTCATCGACCAGCCGTCCCGCAGCGAGGACGACAAGTGGACCGAGCAGCAGTGGACGCACACCCTCGACCGGATGGTGGCCAACGGCTGGCTCGACCCGACCGCGCGAGCCGACTTCACCAAGCCGCCCAAGCCGGTCAGCCCCAACTCGGGCTCGCTGCCGCCGGCCCGCGCGCTCATCGCGCGGCAGGTGCTGGCCGAGGCCAAGGAGAAGGGGTTCGACGAGGACGCGCTGCGGCACATCGGCGCGCAGGTGCACACCACCATCGACCCCAAGGCCCAGGCCATGGCCGAGGACGCCGCGCATTCCCTCAAGTCGACCGATCCTGACGTGGGCGACGCGCTGGTGTCGATCAGCCCGGCCACCGGGGCCGTCGTGTCCTGGTTCGGCGGTGACAGCCAGTCGCTGCCCGACGCCGCCGACACCGCGGCCCAGCCCGGCCCCACCTTCCAGCCGCTGGTGCTGATGGCCGGAGTGCGGAACACCCCGCCGATCACCCTGGCCAACCAATACAACGGCACCGCGCCGGTAACCGTCGGCGGCCTGGCGGTGAAGAACTTCGGCGGCGCCGACTGCGGCCCGCAGTGCACCGTCGCCGACGCCATGAAGAACAACACCAACACCGTCTTCTACAAGATCACCGACGACATCGGCCCGAACAAGGTGCGGGAGACCGCGTTCAAGGCCGGCATCGCCACCACCCAGATCATCGGCGGCAAGACCGGCCCGGCACTGACCGGCAGCGACGGCAAGCAGCCCGGCGACATCATCGGCTCGGGCGGCTACCCCGTCCGACCCCGTGACATGGCGCAGGCGTACGCCACCCTGGCGACCGGCGGCAAGTACGTGCCGGCGCACTTCATCACCAGCATCGCCGAAACCAACGGCAACACGATCTTCGAGCACGCGGCCGACCCGGCCGCCACACCGCAGCAGGTGTTCGAGCAGCCCCAGGCCCAGCTGGTCACCCAGTCCCTGCTCACCGGGCCCGGGCTGGCCGGCGGCCGGCCGGTGGCGGCCAAGGCCGGCGCCACCCAGTTCCTCGACTCCCCCGACAACTCCGACGCCTGGGCCGTCGGCTACACGCCCCAGCTGGTCACCGCGGTCTGGCTGGGCCATCGCAAGGACCTCGCCCCCATGAAGGAGGGCGTGGACGTCCCGACCGGGATCTGGCAGCAGTACATGAACTCCTACCTGAAGGACATGCCGACCATCCAGTTCTAACGCCACCACGGGCGGTGCCGCTGCGCGGCCACCGCGCCGGCCGGCGCCACCAACTCCATCAGCCTGGGCGTCACGTGCTTGAGGTGCTCGCCCACCCACAGGGCCGTCGACAGGTCCGGGACCGTGGTCCCGTTCGGCAAGACCGGTTCCCGCAGCTGCGGGGGCGCGAGCATGGGCGCGCCGCTGTGGTCGGCACGGTCCAGCCGTGAGGCGAGGTGGTCGAACCAGGCCGCCACCTGGCCCGCGTGCTCGCCGAGCTGCTGACGCAGCGGATCCGGCTCCCCGGCGCGGCCGGCAGGCCGGCCAGGGAGTGGGCGGTGAGCCGGGCCCGCAGGGCCCCGGCGACCAGCCGCCAGAGGTCTTCCTTCGGCACCCGCTTGGTGCCCTGCTCGGCCAGGAAGCCGCGCAGCGCCTCGTCCAGGCGGCTGCCGGCGGCGATCGCGGCCGAGGCGGCCGGTGCCTCCGGGCGCAGGCCCAGGGCCCAGTGGGCGGCGTCGGAGAGGTAGACGCCACCGGTGCGGAAGGCATCGGCCAGGTCGTCGGCGACCAGCGACCCGGCGCCGCGCGGCCAGAACAGGACGCCGACCGCGAAGCTGACCGCGCAGCCGATGGCCACGTCCTCGATCCGCACCACGCCGATTTCCCAGCCAGCCGGCACGAGGAGGTTGAACAGGACACAGACGACAACCGTGAACGCGGCCTGACCAGCGGCGAAAGGCAGCACGCCGGGGGCGTAGGCGGCGACGAGCACGGCCAGCGGCAGCGCCGTCCACAGGGCGGCGGTGCTGGAGCCGATGGCCAGCAGCAGCGCGGCGCCGATGACGAAGCCGACCACCGTGCCGAGCAGCGCCCGCAGCACCGTGGAGCCGGTGGACGCGGCGTTGGTGCGGAGCACGGACAGCGTGCCGAGCACGACCCAGAAGCCGTGCTCCACGCCGGTGAGGTCGGCGACGGCGACCGCCGCGGCCAACGCGATGGCGCCCCGTGCGCTGTTGAGGAACCACACGGACCTCAGGTTGGCGTGGCGGGACACCGCGCTGGCGATGGTCGACACGCCGGCCAGGCGGCTCTCGCCGCCGGTGGTCTCCGCGCCGGTGGGGTCGGTGCCGTACCAGCGGCGGCGGCCGTTCGACACGATCGCCGGGTCCGCCCGGTGCGCGGCGATCAGGGCGTCGGCCAGGGCCGTGTGCGCGGCCACGGCTGCCGCCCGGGCGTGGAACGACAGGTGCACCGCCGCCCCGAACTCGGCACTGTCGCTGCGTAGCCGTCGCAGGTGCTCGACGCTGTCGGCCAGACTGCGCTCCAGGCACTCCAGCTGGGG
This sequence comes from Kutzneria chonburiensis, assembly GCF_028622115.1. Classification (NCBI taxonomy): domain Bacteria; kingdom Bacillati; phylum Actinomycetota; class Actinomycetes; order Pseudonocardiales; family Pseudonocardiaceae; genus Kutzneria; species Kutzneria chonburiensis. Next base: position 841,720 of record NZ_CP097263.1, on the reverse strand, counting down.
CTTGGTCGGCTCGTCGGTCAGCAGCGCGGCCACGTCCCTGAGCACCGCGGCCGTGTCGGCCAGCAGGCGCCGCTCGACCTCGTCGATGTCGGTGAGGTCGTCGTACTCGCTGAGGCTGTCGCAGATCACCGACGTGCACCACTCCAGCAGCCCGACCAGGCTGTCCAGGGCCTGGTCGGCCGCGGCCAGGCCGGTCGGCCGGTAGGGCGTCGCGGTGAACGTGGTGAGCAGGTTGTGCTTGCGGTCCAGCGAGTGCTGCCGGTACTTCGGGTCACGGTCGCCCGACAGGGCCGCCGACAGCTGGTCGGCCAGCGCGCGGGCGTTGTCGGCCACCGCCAGCCGCAGCTGCGCGCCCGGCGGCTTGGGTGACAGCGCCAGCACGGCCAGCGTGCCCACCACCGACGCCAGCCACCAGCCGGCCAGGCGCTCCGGCAGCATGGCCATGGTGCCCGGCGAGGCCGCCGGCAGCACGTAGGCCAGCAGTGCCGCCGCGCTGCCCGAGGCCGCGTTGGGGCCGCCGACCTGCGCGAACAGCACCAGGAACACCACCGGCAGCGTGACCACGGTGGCCACCACCACCGACCCGTTCACCGCCGTGCCGATCACGATCAGCGCGCTGCCGGCCACCGCCAGGCCCAGGTGTGCGACGACCTTGTCCCGCGCCCGGCCGCCGAACGCCGCCAGCACCAGAGTCGCGAAGCCACCGAACGCCGCGAACGTCGCCACTTGGAGGTCGCCGAGCACCCCGTAGCAGAACGCGAACAAGCCCGGCACCACCACCGTGGCCCGCACCGCGCGCAATGCTGCCGGCGTCGACCACAGGCCCTGCAAGCTGGTCATTCGCCGAGCATATTTGAGACCACGCCCGCCGTGCTCGCTACACCTCGACGCGGAAGAAGTGCACACCGCCGTCGCGGTCGCCGACCACGGCCACGTCACCGGCCAGGGCCAGGCAGGCCGCCTCGGCCGGTAGCCGGACGCAGCCGAGGTCGCGGCCGGAGCTGAGCCGATGGGCGTGCAGCTGCTGTTCGCCCAGGCGTACCACCAGGTTCTGTCTCGGGGCCAGGCAGAGCGCCTGGGATCGGGGGAACTGCAACCACGGCAGCAGGACATCCGCGCCGGGGTCGATGCCCCACACGGCGCTGACGAGTTCGTCATGGTCGACGAACAGCAGGGTGCCGTCGGACAACTCGACGCACGGACGGTGGCACGCCTTGGGCAGCGGGAACTCCTGGCGGACCTCGCCGCTCGCGGCGTCGAGCAGCACCAGCGAGCTGAGGTCGCCAGGGGTGGCCACGGTGCCGTTGGCAAGCTGCACAGTCCAGGAGTACGTCGGCCAGGCGAGCTCGGTGGTGATCCGCCCGTGTCGGGTCCACACGAGCTCGCCGCGGCCGAGGTCCCAGCACTGCAAGGCCGGCACGCCGACGACGTTGACCGGGGCGCCGCCGATCAGCTCGTGCTCGGACGGCAACCCGGCGGCGACCACCGCGAGCCCGTCGGCGATCAGCGGCCGGAACCGCACGCCATTGCCGGCGGCGCCGACGAAGGTCCACTGTGGACCGTCCAGGTTCCACAGTTCGGGCGCGCCGGTGTACGGCACGATCAGCACCGAGTGATCGCCGATCGCCGCCACGGAGACGATGTTGGGTTCCTTGCCGGTCGGCGGCAGAACCCGCCGACTTCCGTCGGGCGACACCAGATGCAGCTTGGTGCGCTCGGCCACGACCAACGTCCCGTCGGCCAGGAACACCGGCTCGCACGGGACATCGTGGCTGTCCACCACGGCAACCACCGCGCCGGCATCGACGTCCCACAGCAGCACCTCGCCGGTCAGGCTCAGGCTCGCCGCCCGCGACCCGTCATCCGACACCACAAGATCGGCGACGGCCGCCTGGTGCCGCCCACCGTCACGCTCGTCGCCCCGCAAGGCCGGCCACAGCTTCAGAGCCCCGGGCTCGTGCGCGGTCACCAACTGCCCGTCCGGCAGGTACGCGAGATCGACCACACGCCCGATGTCCACGCCGAACGTCGCCAGCGCCCCGTCGTCCCCGCACACCCGAACCCCGTGCAGCGACCCGGCGGCGACGAAATCCCCATGGACGCCAAGGGCATTGATGAACCCCTGTCGCGGAAACCGCGCGACCTCCGACCCGTCGCCGAGATCCCAGCGGATCACCTCGGCCGCCGCCGTGTACAGGTACGAGTCGTCGAACAGCAGGGCCGTCGGCGCTTCCTCATGCCCACGACCGGTGTCGTTGCGTCCACAAAGGATCCAGGTGTCGCCCATCCATCCCAGGTCCGGCATCTCGCGGATGAACTGCGGCGTCCCGTACAGCTCCCGCTTCAGCCGCAGCGCGTCCAGGTCCCACAGCAGCACCTGGTTGTCCCGCGCCGCCGACGCCGCGACCATGCCGTCCGGGCTGATCGCCACATGGTCCACACTGGACACATGGTCGTCGAAAACGGCCTGGCAGTCCCCGGATTCCAGGTCCCACACCCGAACCGTGCGGTCCTCGCCGGCGGACACCGCGATCCGGCCCTGCGCCGCGACCTGGCGGATGTACCCGCTGTGCCCGGTCAACACGGTCACGGTCCGCCAGGTCCTGGTGTCCCACACCCGGATCGACCCGTCGTCCGACGCCGACAGCAGCAGCCGGCCGGCATCCCCCAGCGCCAGGCTGTTCACCGGCCCGGCGTGCCCGACCAGCCGGTCGAACGCCCGCCCTTCGGCCAGCGACACCAGGTACAGGGTGCCGTCGTTCTCCGCGCTGACCACGCCGGTGTCCCCGTCGGGCAGCACGACGACGCTGTGCAGGCCGCCGTCCGGCAGCGGCAGGGTGAAGGTCTCCGTCAGTCGCGGCGCTGGTGCCGTACCGATCCTGATCAACGCCACCCGGAAATTGTCCTGATGGCCCGATCACGTACGACATACGCAGATCTGCGTAGTTGACACCCGCTGAAACCGCTGTGAAACCGCCGCAACGCCGGACAGCGTCAGGGTATCGGCCATGACGACCCACGTGCACTACGACGACCGGCTGGGCACCTGGAACGTGACCGGCCATCCGGAGATGCTGTCCGCGCTCAACGACCCGGCGACGTTCTCGTCCAACATCCCCCGTCTGTTCGGCGAGCACCCGGACGACCGGATCAGCGACGGCAACCTGGTCCAGACCGATCCGCCGGACCACCGCAAGCTGCGCTCGCTGGCCAACACCGCGTTCACGCCGAAGGTCGTGGCCGCCCTCCAGCCGCGCATCGTCGAGCTGACCACCGAGCTGCTCGACGCCGTCGACGGCGACCTGGAGCTGGTGTCGCAGCTGGCCCATCCGCTGCCGGTGATCGTGATCGCCGAGCTGCTCGGCGTGCCGGTCAGTGACCGGGAGCTGTTCCGGCAGTGGGCCGATCTGCTGCTGCTCAACGACGGCGAGTTCACGGCCAAGGACGAGGACGGCGCACAGGCCAGGCGCTTCCAGGAGATGGCCGCGGCGCTCCAGCCGATGGCCGACTACCTGTTGTCCCACCTCAACGAGCGGCGGACCAGGCCGCGCGAGGATCTGCTGACCAGGCTGGTCCAGGCCGAGCTGGACGGCGAGCGCCTGACCGACGGCCAGCTGGTCAACTTCACCACGGTGCTGCTGCTCGCCGGGCACATCACCACCACCATGCTGCTCACCAACACCGTGCTGTGCCTTGACGAGAATCCCGAGCACGCGGCCAAGATCCGGGCCGACCGGTCGCTGCTGCCGGGTGCGATCGAGGAGTCGCTGCGGCTGCGCAGCCCGTTCAACGTGCTGGCCCGGGTCACGGCGGTCGAGACCGCGCTGGGCGGCCAGGTCATCCCGGCCGACCGGATGGTGCTGCTGTGGGCGAACCAGGCCAACCGGGACCCGCGGGTGTTCGCCCGTCCGGACGAGTTCGATCCGCTCCGCGACCCCAATCCGCACCTGTCGTTCGGCCGCGGCATCCACTTCTGCCTCGGCGCGCCGCTGGCCCGGCTGGAGGGCCGGATCGCGCTGAACCTGCTGCTCGACCGCTTCCCGGTGCTGCGAACCGACCCGGCCGACCCGCCGGTGCTCACCGCCACGACGAACAGCACGGGAGTGTCCCGGCTGCCGTTGCGAACGGCCTATTGAAACAAGATGTAAACGTTTGTAGCCTCCGTCCCATGGACCGGGTGAGTCGTCGTCGCATCGTCACGCTGGGGGCCGCGGGCGCGGCCGGGATGGCCCTGCCGCTGGCCGGCACCGCCGCCGCGGAGCCGGCCCGACCGGCCGGGAAACTGTTCGACGTCACGGAGTTCGGCGCCCGTGGCGACGGCGTCACGATCGACACCGTGGCGATCAACCGTGCCATCGACGCGGCCGCCCGCAACGGCGGCACGGTGTTCTTCCCGGCCGGCACCTACGCCAGCTACTCCGTGCACCTCAAGAGCAACGTGGCGCTCTACCTGGCCCACAACGCGACCCTGCTGGCCGCCGCGCCGGCCGGCGGCAAGGGCTACGACCCGGCCGAGCAGCCCGGCGCCGGCAACAACTACCAGGACTTCGGGCACAGCCACTGGCACAACAGCCTGATCTGGGGCGAGAACCTGGTCAACGTGACCATCGGCGGGCCCGGCACGATCGACGGCAAGGGCCTGGTCAGCGGCGGCAACGCCGAGTCGCAGCCGTTGCAGGGCAACAAAAGCATCGCGCTCAAGCTGTGCCGCAACGTGGTGATCAGGGACGTCACCATGGTCAACGGAGGGCATTTCTGCATCCTGCCGACCGGCGTGGACAACTTCCGCATCGACAACGTCGTGATCGACACCAACCGTGACGGCATCGACGTCGACTGCTGCAAGAACGTCCGCATCTCCAACACCACCGTCAACTCGCCGGCCGACGACGCCATCGTGCTCAAGGCGTCGTACGCGCTGGGCTACGCCCGTGACACCGAGAACGTCACGATCGACAACTGTTTCGTCAGCGGCTACGACCTGGGCACACTGGTCGACGGCACGTACAAGACGGCCAACTTCGGCCGCACCGGCCGGATCAAGTGCGGCACCGAATCCAACGGCGGCTTCAAGAACATCGCCATCTCCAACGTTGTGTTCGAGCACTGCCGCGGGCTGGCCTTCGAGACTGTGGACGGCGGCGCGCTGGAGGACATCACGGTCAGCAACATCACCATGCGCGAGGTGCAGATGCCGATCTTCTTCCGGCTCGGCTCGCGCATGCGGGGCCCGGCCGGCGTGCCCGTCGGCACGCTGCGCCGGGTCAGCATCGCCAACCTGATCGCGCACAACTCCGACCCGCGCTACCCGTCGGCCATCGCCGGCATTCCCGGTCACCGGATCGAGGACGTGCGGATCAGCAACGTGCGCCACCACATGGTCGGCGGGCTGACCATGAGCGGCATTCCGGAGAACCCGCCCGAGAACGAGAACGCCTATCCGGAGCCGAGCATGTTCGGCCCGCTGCCGGCGTTCGGCTTCTTCCTCCGGCACGTCGACGGCGTCACCCTGGACAATGTCGAGGTCCGCTACGAGCAGCAGGACCTGCGGCCCGCGTTCGCGCTGCGCGACGTGGTCGACGCCGACTTCCACCACGTCAAGGCGGACAAGGCCGCCGGCACGCCGACCTTCGTGCTGGACGACGTGTCCGACTTCCGGGTGACGACCAGCCGGCCGGTGGCGGACACGCAGCTGGACCAGTCCGGTCACGCAGAGCTCTGACAGCGCTGTCACCAGGCGATACGGCCGGTCACGCCCTATCGTGACCGGCTGTGGACCTTCCAGTGATGCCCCCGGTGCGGCCGATGCTCGCCAAGGCCGTGCATGAAGTGCCGACCGCGGACGGGTTGCTGTTCGAGCCCAAGTGGGACGGCTTCCGCTGCATCGTGTTCCGGGACGGCGACGAGGTGGAGCTCGGCTCCCGCAACGACCGGCCGCTGACCCGCTACTTCCCCGAGCTGGTCGACCTGCTGCTCGAGGTGCTGCCGCCACGCTGCGTGGTCGACGGCGAGATCGTCGTGGTCACCGGCGACGGCCTGGATTTCGACACCTTGCAGAACCGGCTGCATCCCGCCGCGTCGCGCGTGCGCAAGCTGGCCGTGGAGACGCCCGCCAGCTTCGTCGCCTTCGACCTGCTCGCGTTGGGCTCCGAGAACCTGATGGACGAGCCGTTCACGCGGCGGCGCGAGTTGTTGGAGAGCGTGATCGGCGGTGATCTGGCCCGTATCCACATCACGCCGTTGACCCGTGACCCCGCGGTCGCCCAGGACTGGTTCACGCGGTTCGAGGGCGCCGGTTTCGACGGCGTGATGGCCAAGCCCGGCGATCTGCCGTACGAGCAGGACAAGCGGGTGATGTGGAAGGTCAAGCACGAGCGGACCGCCGACTGCGTGGTGGCCGGTTTCCGTTGGCACAAGGACGGCAACGGCGTGGGGTCGCTGCTGCTCGGGCTGTACGACGACGAGGGCACTCTGCACCATGTCGGCGTGGCCAGCAGCATGACCGCCGCGCGCCGCAAGGAGCTCGTCGATGAGCTCGCCCCGTTGCGTGTTGGCGCTTTGGAGACGCACCCGTGGCGGGATTGGGCGGTTGCCCAGGCCGAGGCCGGCGGGCGGATGCCCGGTGGGCAGAGCCGGTGGAGCGCCGGCAAGGATCTGAGTTGGGAGCCGCTGCGGACCGAGTTGGTCGCCGAGGTGCGGTACGAGCACGTGATGGCCGGCCGTTTCCGCCATGGCGGCCGTCTCGTCCGGTTCCGCCCTGATCGCACGCCCGCGTCGTGCACCTATTCGCAGTTGGACCAGGTCGCCCCGGCCGAGTTGAAGGCGCTGTTCGGGGCATGATCGTCGAGGGCGTGGAGATCACCCATCCGGAGAAGGTGTTCTTCGGCGGGATCGGGGCGACCAAGCTCGACCTGGTGCGGTACTACCAGGCCGTGGCCGCCCCGTTCCTGTCCACCGTCCGGGGCCGGCCGTTGTTGTTGGAGCGCTATCCGGAGGGCGCCGGCGGCAAGTCGTTCTTCCAGAAGCGTGTTCCCAAGTCCGCCCCGCCGTGGCTGCAAACCACCGTCGTCTCCACCCCGAACGGCACCACCAGCGACGCCTTGGTCGCCGCCGATCTGGCGCATGTCTTGTGGGCCGTCAACATGGGTTGTCTCGGCTTTCACGTGTGGCCGTTCCATGCCGCGAACCCTTCGGTCGCCGATGAGCTCCGCATCGACCTGGATCCTTCTCCCGGCATCGGTTTCCCCCAGATCCAGGAGGCCGCTTTCCTGGTGCGGGATTTCCTCGTTTCGTGCGGCATCACGTCTTTCGTGAAGACCACCGGCTCCCGCGGTCTACACATCTACGTCCGCTTGGCCGAGCGTTGGGACGGCTACCAGGTCCGCGCCGCCGCCGTCGCCCTCGCCCGCGAGCTCGAACGCCGCCACCCCGCTCTCATCACCGCCCAGTGGTGGAAGGAGGAGCGTGACACCCGCGTTTTCGTCGACTTCAACCAGAACGCCCCGCACAAGACCGTTTTCGGCGCGTGGTGCGCCCGTCCCCGCATCGGCGGCCAGGTTTCCACCCCGATCAGTTGGGACCACCTGTCCACTGTGGACCCCGACGCCTTGACCATCCAGACCGTTCCGGACTTCGTCGCCTCCCACGGCGACGCGTGGTCCGCGATGAACGCTTCTCCCCAGTCTTTGGAGCCTTTGCTGGAACGTTCGGAGCGCGACATGGCCGCCGGTCTCATGGACGCCCCGTGGCCGCCCGTCTATCCCAAGATGCCCAACGAGCCCCCTCGCGTAGCCCCCAGCCGCGCCCGCCGCTCCGAGGCTTAGCCCGCTTCCGCCAACAGGTCGTCGAACACCGGCACGTTGTCCTCGATCCGTACTCCCCAGTTCCCGTGATGCACCACCCGATGATGCTCACCACACAGCAACACCAGATTGTCCAACGCGGTCACCCCACCATCAGCCCAGTGCACCGCATGATGCCCGTGACACTGACGCGGCCGGCGATCACACCCCGGAAACGCACACCCCTTGTCCCGCTGTATCAACGCCTTCCTGATCGGCCCCGGGATCGTCCGCCGAGCCCGCCCCACATCCAGCACCTCCGACCTCGCCCCCAAGATCACCCGCATCACCTTGCTGTCACACCCAATCCGGCGCACCGAATGCACATTCAGCACACCCCCACCCTCAATCCGCGCGGTCGCCTTCCGCTGCTCGAACTCCGCCATCGACATCGTCAACGCCAGATGCGGCCGCTCCCCACCCTCCACCGGCAGATCCTCACTCGCCGCCGCCATCCCGATGATCTCCACCAACGCATCCCCCTGCCGCTCCACCAACGTACGCGAGTCTCTGCCCGACGTCGGCTTCGCCAACGGACTCAGCAACGCCTCCAACCCCGCCCCCGCCTCCGCGTCAATCCGCCCCCTGATCACCACCGACCCATCCCTACGCGTCTCCACAGACAACTCCCGCTCAGGCCGCGCCAACTCCCGATCATCCGGCGCTTTCCCGTCCTGATCCAACAACTGCAGGATGCGCAGCCCGATCGTCTTCAACCGCGCCCCGTCAAACTCCACCGCGTTCTCCAACAACACCGCCTCAACCTTGTCCCGATCGACCTCCGGCGCCTCATCCAGAGTCTTCCCGATCACGTTCAGATGCAGCCGGCTCAGCACCCCCGCCCCCGCCGCTTCCCTGATCTGCCTGCTACGAAACAACTCCGCATGCCGCAACAGCTCCCGCCCCTGCCCCCGCGTGAGCTTCCACCGCCGCATCAGATCCGTCACCATCGCCCGGCGATCGTCCTTCGCCCCCGGCGTCCGCGACCACAACTCCGCCACCACCCCCACCTGCCGCGCATAATCCCTCCTACGCCGCTCTTCAATCTCCCCACCCACCTCCCACAACTCCCCCTCCCCATACTTCCACGCTTCGTCTTCCACAGACTTCCCCCAGTCCTCTTCCATACCCCCATTCTACGCGCCCCAAAAGATCGATTTCCGTTACACACCAACCCATACACGATCGTGTCACCACCCTGAAGCCGCCTTCAGGAAAGCGCTTTCCAGCACCGTCCACCTAACTCCGGCCTCGCCCAGACGGTCACCCCTTCCCCTTCCCAAGCTTCAGTAACCGCAACCACGCTCCCCACCACCGCCGCCGGATCCCACACAACCACCCACCTCCCTCGCGCACCCAACCGGCACCACCAGGCGAGCGACGTTGAGGAATGTGTTGGGAGAGAGGGATGTCAACCGCGCGGCGCGGGCACCCGACGCAACCGCAGTCGGAGGCGCTGACCGGCGGGCGGTGGAGTGATGTGGTGGGGATTAGCCAGGGGATGGCAGTTGTGTGGCGTGGGCATCGGATGCAACTTCGGCCGGCGATGGTGGGTGGGCAATGGGTTGGTGTGGTGGGTTTGGCTCGGGGATGGCGGGCGCGCGGCGCGGGCACCCGACGCAACCACGGTCGGAAGTGTTGGCTAGCGGACAGCCGGTTGATGTCGCGGGTCGACCCCGAAGACGGCAAGCGCGCGGCGCGGGCAGCCGACCCGACCCGCACGGGCAGTGAGCCGGGGAACGGTGATCACGCGACAATCGCTGCGAGCGGCCGGTGAGTTCGTGTGGCGGAATTGGCCGGGGACGGTGGTTGCGCACCAGGGCGACCCTCCGCGACCACAAGTGGGCGAAGCAAGTGACCGGCGCAGGCGGCGGCTGGCGGTGCGGCGGAGTTGAACCTGGGATGGCGACTGCGAGAGCGGAGACAGGACGCGACCGGGCAGCGGGGTCGGTGGTGACTCAGCCGGGCTGGTCCTCGACCAGTCCGCACGAGAAGGGGAAAGACTCCAGGTATGTCCGACGCGCCGGGTTGGGCTCGGCGGCGGCCAGGTCTGCGAGTGCGTCCAGGAATCGGGCGAGCTGGTCGGCGGGTAGCGCATGGAGCGTCCCGGCTACGCCCTCCGCGATCGTGACCGCGGAGTCGGGATTCACTTCGTCGTCTCCGCAACTGTCGAGGAACCAGACGGCGTCGACGACCAATCCGGCGAGGACGGGGAGCAACGGGTCCATGGTGGTCACCCGTGCAAACATATCCGCCCGCAACGAAGTCCGGGGCCCCGACGAACGGAGCCCCGGACGGAAAGCAAAGGCCTACTGGACGGCGCCGGCGGTGAGGGACTGGTACCACGAGGCCCACGGGGTGTTGGACGCGGGATAGTTGGCCAACGGGGTGGTGGCGTCGGACGCGGAGTCGAAGTCCCAGCCGCGGACGACGTGGCCGGACTGGCGGGCGGAGACGATGAAGGACGAATCCGTGGCGGTGGAGGCGTAGAACAAGGCTCCCTGCTGCAAGGTGGCGCTGTCGCCGGCCTGGAACTCGTCGAAAGCGGTTTGCTGGTAACGGATACGGCCACCGGTCACAGAAGAAGTGTTGTAGCGCAGGGTCTGAGACTCGGTGGGACCGTCGGCGGCGGTGTAGACGGTGATGCTGCGACCGCCAGAAGAAGCAGAAGACTTGGTGAGCAGAGGGCTGGAGGTCTTGGCGTTGCCGGTCCACGAGACGGAAGCGCTGGACAGCACGCCGTTCCACGTCCAGTTCTGGCTGCTGCTCTGGCTCCGGTGCACCTCGACCAGGGAACCGCTGCCGGTGAAGGCCACCGTGGGCGTCACGCCGTTGTCGTACTGGTGACTGGCCTGCCAAGTGATCTCGCCGTCGGAACCGAGCTGACCGACGTGGTACCACAAGGTGCTGGCGGTCTCCGACTGGTGCACCTCGACGAGCTGACCGCTATCGTTGAGGGCCACCGCGGGTGAGATGCCGGTGTCGTACTTGCCGTGCCGGAGCCACGAAACGGTGCCGTCGGAGCCGAGAACGCCGGTCCAGTACCACAAACCGCCGGCGCCGGAGTCGTGGACCTCGACGATCTGGCCACGGGAGTTGATGGCCACGGCCGGCCGGTAGCCGACGTCGCGCTTGTACTCGGTACGAGTCCCCGAATCACCGGACAGCAAGGGAAGCACCCGGCCCCGCAAGGAATCGACCGACGGCGAACCGATGTAGTCGGCGGGGTGCAACAGCTGGGCGCCGAACGAGGACTGCAACTCGGCGTTCAAAGCGGTCAGGTTGCCGGCGGCGAAGTTGGCGTTGTCGGTCAGGTCGTCCTTCAAATCCAGCATGACGACAAGAGGCGCATGGGTGGGATGAGCTGACGACCAACTGGAGATCAAAGCGAGCCAGTCGTGCAGCAGGTTGGACGAAGGGTTGCCGGCGTGGTCGACGAGGTCGCCGGGCGAGCTGTGCCCGATGGAGTAGTCGTGGTTGGCGGCGTAGTCGTTGTCGTGCACGTCGAGCTCGATGAAACGCACCCCATGGTCCAGCTGGTACGGGATCGAGCCCTTGGCCCCGTCGACGTTGCCGGAATAGCTGTTGTGCGTGGCCAAGAAAATCGAGTCCACGAAAGCGGGACCGGCGGCGGGGGTGGCGATCAGGGAGGAGACGGCGGTCAGTGCGGTCAGGTACGCGCCGAGTCGGTTCATCCGACGATCGTCGAGCGTGACCGGCCGCGAGGGCCAGAGGCGGGACGCCGAACACTGGGCGACGTCCCGCCTCCGCAGGTCACGCCAGGAACTTGAGCACTTCGGCGTAGAACACCTCGGGCCGTTCGACGTGCGCGATGTGCCCACAATGCTCGATCACCCGCAACCGCGAGGACGGCAACCCCTGGTGCAACTGCTGAGCCCACCGAGGCCCGCAGATGACGTCACGGTCGCCGACGAGCACGAGCGCCGGCACGGTGATCTCACCCAACCGGTCGCGCACGTCGTACGGCCCGTCCTGACCACGGGAGGGTGCGCTCCAGATCCGGGTCGCCGCCCGGAAAGGCTCGAACTCGAGGCGCCACTCGGCGAAGTAGGCGGGCAGGATCGTGCGCAGCACGCCGGTCAGCTCGTCGTCGGTCATCTCGGCGTGCTGCGAGGTGAACGCGGCCAGGACCTCGGCGCCGGCGTGCTGGATGTTGGCCACGGCGTCGGCGAAGAACTCGGCCCCGGTGACGGGCGAGGTGTCGTACAGCACGAGTGCGTCGACCGGGTGCGCCAACGCGTACTTCAAGGCGACGAAACCGCCATGCGAATGGCCGAGCAGCGCGACGGGGCCGCAGTTGAGGTCCTGGATGACGGCGTGCAGGTATCGGACGTAGTTGTCCAGCGTGTAGTCGGCGTCATTCGGCAGCCGACCGGAGTCGCCGGTGCCGATGGGCTCGACGTACACCATGGTCAGGTGCTCCTCGAGCGGCCGCATCCGCACGGAGTCCCAGCTGATGCCGGGCCCGCCGGAATGGGCGACGCAGACCGGCCCGGTGCCGGCCACGTGGTAGCGCTGCTCGATGCCGTCCAGGAAAACGCTGTGCGTGGTGATGGTCATGCCCACACGATTCGATGCCCGACGGAAAGTTCGATCCGATTCCTGTGACCGTCGTCACGCCGGATGGAACAGCCGGATCTTGGCGAACCGGCCGGCACGCCGGGTCATCACCCAGACCACGCCGGGCGGGCAGTGCTCGGGGTCGTCGGGCGGGCTGAGCAGGTCCATGGTCCAGATGGTCACGTCCCGGCTCGACACGGCCTGCACGAACCGCTGGTGCACGCCCTCGGACAGGTCCTTGTGCATCCCGTACGTGAGCATCTCGCGGCCGCCGCGGATCAAGCCGTTGCCGGCGACGAACTCGGTCTCGGGCAGCCAGCGGTCGGCGACCAGCGCCGGGAACTCCCCGCGCTCGGCCACTTCGAGCGTCTCGACGGCTTCACGGGCCGAGGCGGCGTTGACCGCGCCGGCATCGACATGGGCGTGGTCGGCGGTGGCCTTGAGCGCCTCGGCCAGCTTGCCGCGGGCCTGGTTGAGCCGGCTGCGCACGGTGCCGACCGGCAGCTCCAGGATCGTCGCGATCTGCTCGTACGAATTGACGTCGGTGAAGTACCGGAGCAGCACCGCCTGCCGCAACGACGGCGAGAGTTCGTTCACCGCGTGCCAGATCCAGTCCCGAGAGGCGTGGCTGTCCAGCACACGGTCCGGCGACAGCAGGTCGACGGGCGCCGGCGGCTCGGCCACCGGCACGACCGTACGCACGGAACGCAGCCGCAGCCGGCACGCGTTGCGGACGATCATCCGCAGCCACGGCCCGACCGACGCGGCGTCCCGCAGGTCGCCGATCCGGCGCAGGGCGGCCAGCGAGGCGTCCTGAACGGCGTCCTCGGCGTCCGGCCCGAACCCGAGAATGCTCAGCGCGACGGCCTTCATACCGGCTTCGTGCCTGGTCAGCAGCAGGCCGACCGCGCCGACGTCGCCGTCACGCGCGGCCCGCACCAGTTCCACGTCAGAGAGCACGAGCCATCCTGTCGACGGCCAATTCCAGGACCTCGACGCTGGTGCCGAAGTTCAGCCGCAGGTAGCCGCTGTCCTCACCGAACCGCGTGCCCGGCTCCAGCGCCACCCCGGCGTCGAAGAAAAGGTCGCGGGGCTCGTCACCGCTGCCCAAGCTGCGGCAATCCAGCCACGCCAGGTACGTCGCCTCCGGCGGCCGCCAACCGATCGACGGCAGCCGGTCACGGATCAGCTTGGCCAGGCGTGAGCGGCGGTCGTCCAAGGTGAGCAGCAGCCGGTCGAGCCACTCATCGCCGTGGGCGTAGGCCGCCGCGGTGGCCAGCGCGCCGAAGTGGCCGGCACGCCATGCCGTGTCGGGCGGCAGCGCCGCCACCAGATCGCGCATCCGCGGCGAACCGGTGACGATCATCGCGCACTTCAGCGCCGCGAGGTTGAACGCCTTGCTGGCCGACATCACCGTCACGCCGATCTCGGCCGCACCGGGCAGGCTGAGCAACGGCGTGAAGGTCGCGCCGGGCAGGACCAGTGGGCCGTGGATCTCGTCGCTGATCACCGGCACGCCGTGCCGGGTGGCCAGATCCACGACGAACCGCAGCTCGTCGGGCGTGTGGACGCGACCGACCGGGTTCTGCGGGTTGCACAGCAGGAAGGCGGCCGGCCGGCTGGCGAACGCCCGCTCCATCGCCGGCCGGTCGAGCCGGCCGTCCTGGAGCGGCACCTCGTGCAGCACGGTGCCGGCCTCCCGAAGCCAGTCGAAGAACGGCGGGTAGACGGGCGTGTTCACGACGACCCGGTCCCCCGGCTTCGCGACCAGCCGCAGCAGCTCGACGACGCCGGCGTTCACGTCGAGCGTCATGGTCACGGCGGTGGGGTCGAGCCGCCAGCCCCAGCGCCGCTCGGCGAAGCCGGCCACCGCCTCGTCGAGGACGCCGGGCATCACGTAGCCGGTGTCGGAGCGCTCGACCGCGTCGGCCAGGGTGTCCTTGACCACGTCGGCCAGCGCGAAGTCCATCTCGGCGATGGTCAGCGGCAGCACGTCCGGCCCGTACCGCTGCCACTTGGCACTGCGCCGCTCGCGCAGCCGGTGCAGCGGTTCGTCGGGGAGCAGCTCCGTCATGCGGCCATTGTCACCCGAGCCCGGATTGACAGCGGGTAAGACGACTAGTCATATTGGAGTCATGCCTCGTCACAGCGTCCGGGACGTGATCGTCGAGACCGCGCTCGGCGAGTTCCACCGCACCGGCTTCGCCGCCTGCTCGGTGGACACCATCACGCGGGCCGCGGGCGTGCCCAAGGGCTCGTTCTACAACCATTTCAAGAGCAAGGAAGACCTGGCCGTCGAGGTGGTGGCCAAGTACACCGCCGAGGCCGAGTGGAACGACGTCACCGATCCGACGTTGACGCCGCTGGAGAGGCTGCGGGCCCAGTTCCGGGTGATGGGCGACGTGCTCGTGGGCAACGGCTACACCCGCGGCTGCATGATCGGCAACATGGGCGAGGAGCTGGCCGACCACAGCGAGCCGATGCGAGAGCAGGTGCGAGCAAGCCTCGGCGGCTGGGCCGCGGGCATCGCCGACACGCTGCGCGCCGCGCGCGCGGACGGCGAGATCAGCACCGACGCCGATCCGGACCTGCTCGGCCGGTTCATTCTCGACGCCTGGGAAGGCGCGCTGCTGCGGTCCAAAGTGGTCAAGAACGACCAGCCGGTCGACGACTTCTTCGCGATGGTGTTCGGGCAACTTCTGCGCCGAGGGTAATTCGGTTTACCGTCGCGACTTTCCCGACTATTCTCGCCCGCCGCATTCGGACGAGGGGGAAGCCGTGAGCGCCGAACAGGAACTACTGTCCGAACGAGAGTATCTGGACCACGCGCACGTCTGTCTGCGGCAGAGCCGCCGGCAGCTGCGTGAGCTGGCCGAACGGGCGCGCAAGCGTCCCGGCGACGAGCTGATGGTGGAGTGGCTGGAATGGCGGGCCGACCAGCTGCGTGACGCCAACGAGTCGCCGCTGTTCTTCGGCCGTATCGACGGGCCGGAGCCGAAGCCGTGCTACATCGGCCGGCGCTACGTCAGCGACGAGCGCGACGAGCCGGTGGTGATCGACTGGCGTACCGGCATGGCCGCCCGGTTCTACCGGGCCAGCGCGGCCGACCGGATGGAGGTGACGCGCCGGCGCCGGTTCGGCTTCGACGGCGTCACCCTGACCAGCTTCGACGACGAGCCGCTGACCGAGGACACCGGCCTGAGCCGGCTGGTCATCGCCGAGATCGAACGCACCCACTACGGCCCGATGCGTGACATCGTGGCCACCATCCAGCCCGACCAGGACGAGATCGTCCGCACCGAGCTGGCCAGCACGCTGATCGTGCAGGGCGGGCCGGGCACCGGCAAGACGGCCGTCGGCCTGCACCGGGCGGCGTATCTGCTGTACGAGCACAGCCGGCTGCGCCGCGAGGGCGTGCTGGTGGTCGGCCCGAACGACACCTTCGTCCGCTACATCTCCCGCGTGCTGCCGACCCTGGGCGAGAGCCAGGTGGTGCACAGCTCGGTCGACGGTCTGGTGGCCGACCGCAGGAAAACCGTCGCCGAGGAGCCGGAACTTGCCGTGCTGAAAGGCGATGCGCGGATGGCGGAGGTGCTGCGCCGGGCGGTCTGGTCGGGGTTGCGGCTGCCGGACGAGGACGTCGTGGTCCGCGAGACCAGCCCGTACGTACGGATCCCACCCTACGCCGTAACCGAGCTGTGCTCGGATCTGGTCGACCGTCAGGTGCCGTTGGCCCGAGCCCGCGAGCACCTGCTGGAACGGGCGGTCAGCTACGTCCGCCGCAACCTCGAAGAACGCGGCCATGCCCTGACCGACAGCGAGGCGCGCCGGCTGCTGCGGGCGAAGTCGTTGCGGGACTTGGTCAACGGCGTGTGGCCGAACGTCACGGCGACCCAGATGCTGTTCACGCTGCTGACCGACGCCGACGCCCTGCACCGGGCGGCCGACGGCGTGCTGACCGATGAGGAGCAGGAATCCCTGCTGTGGCCGGCAGAACCGGTGTCGGTGGGCCGGGCGAAGTGGTCACCGGCCGACCGGTTCCTGATCGACGAGATCGCCGGTCTGATGAACCCGCCGGACCGCTACGGCCATGTGGTGATCGACGAGGCCCAGGACCTGTCGCCGATCCAGCTGCGCGCGATCATGCGGCGCTGCGCCGGCTCCGCGACCCTGTTGGGCGACATGGCCCAACGGACGACGCCGTGGGCCGCCGGCAGCTGGGAGACGGTGGCCGGGCACCTGGGCGTGCCGACCGATCTGGTCCGGCTGACCACCAGTTTCCGGGTGCCGCGGGAGATCATCGAGGTGGCCAACGCCCTGCTGCCGGTGATCGCCGACGACCTGCCGCCGACCGTCTCCGGCCGGCACGTGCCTGGCGCGTTGGCCACCGTGGCCTGCGATGACGTGCTCATCGAACTGGTGGACGTGCTGCGCGCCGCCGAGCACCATCCCGACAGCGTCGGGGTCGTGCTCGACGACGCGCGTTTCACGAGCGTGGCCAAGCAGCTGGCCAAGGCCGGCATCGAAGCCGGGCTGCCGCACGAGGACGGGGCCGATCACAAGCTGTCCCTGGTGCCGGTCGGGCTGGCCAAGGGCCTAGAGTTCGACCACGTCGTCGTGCTGGAGCCGGCGGAGATCGCCGCGGCCGGCGCGACCGGCCTGCGACTGCTCTACATCGCGCTGACGCGGGCGATCTCCCGGCTCACCGTGCTGCACGCGCAGCCGCTACCTCACCCGTTGGCCACGATGTAGCCCTGGTAGCCGCCGGCGGCGATGCTCGCGACGTGCAACCCGTCCAGGCCCGGCACCTTGGTCGGCGTCTCCTCGGGCCGCATGTCCGGCGTCTTGAGGGCCTCGGCCGACACCAGCGAGCCCCACGCCCACACGGTGCCGTCGGCGGTCAGGGCCAGCGCGTAGTAGTAGCCCGCCACCACATCGGTCACGTGCGACAGCGACGGCACCTGCCGCGGCGACGAGTAGCGGTACGGGCCGTTCGACGGGGTTACCTGCCCGGACAGCCAGGAGCTGCCCCACGCCCACACGGTACCGTCCGCCTTGATCGCGTACGTCGCCTGCGCGCGGGCCGCGACCACCTTGGTCACCCCGGTGAGCCCGACCACCTGGGTCGGCTGGTCGACGTACGTGGCGTCGGTGCCGATGCCCAGCTCGCCCGAGTAGTTCGAGCCCCAGGACCACACCGTGCCGTCGTCGCGGACGACGAACCTGGTCAGGCCGCTGGACGCGACCGAGGTGATCCGGCCCGGCATCGTGAGCTGGCTCGGGGCGTAGTCGCCGAACCACCACCACACGGTGCCGTCGCGCCGGAGCGCGAGGTTCGAGCCGGCGGAGACCTGGGTGACGTCCGACAGGCCGGCGACCTGGGTCGCGATCAGCGAGTCGCCCCAGTGCCACACCGTGCCGTCCGCCTTGACCGCCAGGCCTTCGCCGTTGCCGGCGTCGACCGAGACGACGTCGCTCAGGCCACGGATCGGCACGGGCTGCGTGCTGTAGCCGTTGGTCTTGCCGGTGTGGCCGATCGCCCACACGGTGCCGTCCTCGCGAAGCACGTAGCCGGCTTCGTAGTCGCCGGTGATCTGCTTGACCGCCGTCAGGCCGGCGACCTGGCCGACGCCCCGCGTCCGGTAGGTGGTGGCGGTCCCGTCGCCGAGCTGGCCGAAGTCGTTGCGCCCGAACGCGTACAGGCACTGCCCGGCGCAGGGCGAGGCCGCTGTGCCGAAGTAGCCGGCGATGTCCGTGGCCACGTCGGCGCGGCCGTCGGTGTGCAGCGCCAACTTCAGGTCACTGAGCGGCGTGACGGTCTGATTGGCGGCGGTCTTTCCGGCCGCCAGGCTCACGTTGGCCGCCGTCGGCAGCGCGCCGCCGGCCGCGTAGGCGGTGATCGCCGTGGCGTCCGTGCTGGTCGCGGTCACGTTGTGCACCACGGCTTTCGCCGTCGTCGGCAGCCATGGCGACAGGTCGACCGTGCTGTCATTGGCCACCGTCGTGCTGTTGACCCGCAGCGGCGACAGCGTGAAGTACGCGTCGCCGCGATCGGTCGCGTAGTAGCCCTCGACGTCGACCGCCAGGTCCACGTTGGCCGCGGTGTTCAGGTCCACCACGCGATCCGCGCCGACGGCCACCGTGACCAGGTTGGCCCTGGTCTCGCCCGGCAGCAGGCTCAGGTTCGCCCCTTGCGGCTGCGGCGTGCCGTGCGGCCAGGCCGTGACCGCCGTCGCCGCCGTCGGATTGGCGCCGGTCAGGTTGAACGTGACCGCCTTGGCCGTGCTCGGCAGGACGTTCGACAGGTCGACCGAAGTCGTGCCGGAAACCGCTTTCTGCACGCGCTGCGGGCTGATCGCCGTGTACCGCGACCCGCTGTTGTCGTCCACGTAGTAGCCCGCGAGGTCGGCCGTCAGATCCACCGAGCCGGCGTGGTTGGTCAGGTACACCTCGCCCTGGAACTGCGACCGTCCCAGTGCGATCGTCACCAGGTTCGTGCGCGTCTCACCGGGCCCCAGGTTCAGGTTCGACGCCCCTCCCCGTTGCCGATCGGCGTCGGCGTCGCCCGCACCGTCGTGTCGGCCGTCGCGTTCGTGGCCGTCACGTCCAGCACCACCGCCGTCGCGTTGGCCGGCACCACCTTGTTCAGGTCGATCCAGAGGTACTTCTCCGCCCCCACGGTCTTCGGGTCGAGCACCCGCTTCGCCGCCACCGGCACGAAAGTCGCCCCCGCCGACGCCGCCTGCGGCCCCTTGGCCGCCGCCACGCCGGGCAGCACCGCCATGGCCAGCGCGGCGACCACGCCCGCGACCGTGAGCGTGCGAAATACAGTCAACGTTCCCCCCTTGGAACATGCAGTTGTCGAAACGCCCAAACCGTACCTCACGGACATCGACCGATCGGCCGCATGTGGCCCGAGTAACGCTCAGCCCCGCGACCGGCCCCATGTCAGCGCGGCTACGGCGCGGCAGATCGACTCCGATTCCCGGGCGTACGTAACACAGCACCAACAGTCGTCGATGTGAGAGCGCACACATGAAAAGGCCAGAAAACCCGGAAGGGCTTCGTCATGGAGATCGCGGAGAGAGCACAGGCGCTCGCGCTGAAAATCCGCAAGCACAAGGCCGACATCGCGACGGAAGAGGCGACGAAGAACGCCTTCGTCATGCCGTTCATCAGCACCGTGCTCGGCTACGACGTCTTCAACCCCTCCGAGGTCATTCCGGAGTTCACCGCGGATGTGGGCACGAAAAAGGGCGAGAAGATCGACTACGCGATCGCCCACGGCGGCCAGGTGCAGGTGCTGATCGAGGTCAAGAAGATCAGCGACCCGTTGCGCATCGAGCACGCCTCCCAGCTCTTCCGGTACTTCGCGGTGACCAACGCGCGGATCGCGATCCTGACCAACGGCGAGACGTACGAGTTCTATACCGACCTCGACGCGCCGAACCGGATGGATGCCAAGCCGTTCCTGGTGCTGGACCTCGCCGATATCGACGAGACACTGCTGCCGGAGCTGGCCAAGCTCACCAAGGAGTCATTCGACCTTGACTCGGTGATCAGCGCGGCCGGCGAGCTCAAGTACATCGGTCAGCTCAAACGGATCCTGGCCGCGCAGTTCAAGCAGCCCGAGGACGAGTGGGTGCGATTCCTGACCACCCGCGTCTACGAGGGTTCCTTCACCCAACGCGTCCGGGACCAGTTCGTACCGCTGGTCAGCAAGGCCGCGCGGCAGTTCCTCAACGAACAGGTCAACGACCGACTGAAGAACGCGCTCGGCGGGCCGGACGCGTATGTGAGCGTTTCCACCGAAATGCCGGTCGAACCGGAGCCGGAGAGCAGGCCGGTCGACGTCGATGATGTCGTGACGACCGAGGAGGAACTGGAGGGATACCGGATCGTCCGGGCCATCGTGTGCAGCGAGGTCGCCGCGGCCCGGATCGTCGCCAGGGACACCAAGACCTATTTCGGGGTTCTCCTCGACGACAACAACCGCAAACCGATCGCACGGCTGTGGTTCAACCGCTCGAGGAAGTATCTCGGTGTCTTCGACGAGAACAAGGTCGAGACCAGGATGCCGATCACCGACACCGAGGATATCTACCGCCACGCGGACCAGCTGCGCAAGACGGTCGCACGCTACCTGGCGAAGGCCATGGATCTCGGTCCGGTCCCACCGGTGGAGGACGTCCCCGTCTGAGCGGATCCCCTTGGGTCACGGAATTCCCGTGTGGTCGGGACGGGCGACCCATGACGCCCGGGGAGGCCTGGGCGGAGGATGTACGGGTCACCATCCCGATCACAGGAGCGATCGAACATGGACAACCGCGAGATGTTCACGAGGTCGCGACAGGCCCACATCGTGATCAGCTGAGCGGGTGATCAGCTGATGGCGGGCTCCGTGCGCACAGCGGGGCGGTGCGCACGGAGCTTTTCCCGGGCCAGCCAAGCGGCTTCGGTCCGGGTCCGCGCCGGCAGCTTGACCAGGATGTTGGAGACGTGGTTCTGCACGGTCTTCACGGTGATGCCGAGGTGCCGCGCGATGGCGGTGGTGCCGGCGTCACGCACCAGCAGTTCCAGCACGTCTTGTTCACGTGGCGTCAACTGCGGGAAGAACGAGTCCACCCGACCGGCCCCGAGCCGGTTGCGCACCAGCGGCGCCATGTCGGCGGTGACGAACAGCCCGCCCCGCGCCACGACCCGGATGGCGGTGAGGATGTCGTCGGGAACTGCTTGCCGCGTCACGTATCCGGCGGCGCCGGCGAACATCGCGGCGGTGACGTCCTCCTCCCGCGTCGACGAGCTCACGACCAGCACGGCCGCGTTCTCCGCGGCCCCTTCGACGAGGTCGAGGCCGATGCCGAGCACCACGACGTCCGCGGCCGCGGTTGGCAGCAGCTCGACGAGCTCGGCGTGGGTGCCGGCGACGCCGACGACGTCGAGGTCGGCGGTGCGGGTCACGTGCGTGCACAGCCCGTCGACGAACACCGGCTGGCTGTCGGCGAGCAGGATTCTTGTCATACCTGGATGGCGTGACACGGCATGTGCCATCCCGTGTCACGTATCCCGACGAACCGGGCGCGCTCATCTGTATGCGTGGACCGATTCGTCGGCAGGGCAGCGGAACTACGCCGCTTGGAGTACGCCTGGCGCGACACCGCACGGGGGCGTCTGGTGGCGGTGACGGGACCGGCCGGTGTGGGCAAGACCCGGCTGTGCGAGGAGGCGTCGGACCGCGCCCGGGCGGCCGGACTCCGTGTGGTGTGGGGTCGTTGCTGGTCGGACGGCGCGCCGGCGCTGTGGCCGTGGCAGCCGCTGCTGGCCGAGCTCTGCGGGGCGCCGACCGCCGGTCTGCTCAGCTCCGAGCCAAAAGTAGTTGACCTGCACAGTGTTGACCCGGAACGGTTTTCCCGGTTCCAGGCGGTGACCGACCAGCTGGCCCGCGTGGTGACGCAGCGGCCGACGATGGTGGTGATCGACGACCTGCACGCGGCCGACCCGGCGGCCCAGCTGCTGACCCGGTTCGTGGCCAAGGCCCGGCTGCCGTTGACGATGGTCGTCACGCATCGGCATTCCCTCGATCTCAGTGCCGAGGCGCTGCCGATCATGCTGCGGCCGTTCGACGCCGCCGAGACGCGGGACTACCTTGTCACGCACGGAGTCGAACGGCTCGAAGCGCCGCTGACCGACACCATCCACCGGCTGACCGACGGCAGCCCGCTGTTCCTGAGACGGCTCATCGCGCTCGGCGCGGCCGATTTCGCCGGCGGGCTCAGGGAAGCGATCGACCAGTCGTTTGCCCAGCTCACGCCGGACACCGCGCAGTTGTTGGCCACCAGCGCGATCCTCGGCGACTCGGTGTCCTCGGCCGAGGCGGCGGCGCTGCTGGGCGTGCGGGCGGCGCAGGTCATCGACACCGCGGAAAACGCCGTGCAGGCCGGGCTGGTGACCACTGGCGGCCCGGATTCGTTCGAGTACAGCCATGATCTCGTGCGCCGGGCGGCGTTGTCGCGGCTCACGGCGGCGCAACTGCTCGATGCCCACGCCCGCGCGGTGGACATCGTCAGCCACAGCGCCCGCAAGGCCCATCACGCGATCAACGCCGCGCCGCGCTCGCCGGAGGATGCCCGGCGGGCCGTCGTGGTGTGCCGCTCAGCTGCGGCAACGATGGTGCGCCGGTTCTCGTACGAGCAGGCGGCCGCACTGTTGGCCCAGGCGGCCAATTTCGGCGAACCCTCGGCCGAACTGCTGCTGGAGTGGGCCGAAGCGGTGCTGGCCTCCGGCCGTCTGGCCGAGGCGCGCGTCCTGTACGACCGGGCGGCCGACGCGGCACAGGACGAGCGGGATCCCGTGCTGTACGCGCGAACGGCGCTGGGGTTGGGCGGCATCTGGCTCAACGAACGGCGTGATCAGATCGAACGACATCGAATGCTCGGTGCGCAAAGGAAAGCGCTGGCCGAGTTGCCGGCGCACGAGGTCGTCCTGCGCTGCCGGCTGGAGCTGCGGCTGGCCGCGGAGCTGGTGTACAGCGGCGGCCCGGTGGCCGAGGTGCTCAAGGCCGTGGACGAGATCCGTGAGCTGAAGGACGATCGCGCGCTGGCCGAGGCGTTGTCCCTGTGCCACCACGCCCTGCTGACGCCCGAGCACGTGCACGAGCGGCTGGGCATCGCGCAGGAGCTGATGGCGGTCGCCGCCGCCGCGGGGATCGACATCCTTGCGTTGCAAGGGTTGTGCTGGCAGACGGTCGATCTGTACCACCTGGGCGATCCACGGGCCGAGCGGTCGCTGGCCGAGCTCAAGACCCGGGTCGACCTGCTGGACGTGCACAGCGTGCGGTTCATCGTCGCCGCGCTGGACGTGATGCGCCTGTTCCGCGAGGGGCGGCTGGCCGAGGCCGAGGAGGCGGCCGGCCGTTGCCTGGCGCTGGGCAACGAGGTCGGCGACGCCGATGCCGTGGCCTACTACGGGGCGCACCTGCTGGCCATCCGCTGGTTGCAGGGCCGGGCCGGCGAACTGCTGGACGTGGCCGAGCAGATGGCCGACTCCCCCACGCTGATCGAGGCCGAGTTCACGTTCCGGGCCACGGTCGCGCATCTGGCCGCCGACACCGGCCGGCACGACCGGGCCCGGTCCACGCTGTCCCGGCTGACCGCCCCGGGACTGGACGTGTTGCCGCAGTCCAGCACGTGGCTGTCCGGCATGCTGGCCATCGTCGAGGCCGCGTCCTCGCTCGGCGATGCCGATATCGCCCGGCAGGCCTACGATCTGCTGCTGCCGTTCGCCGAGCTGCCGACGATGCCGTCCATGGCTGTGGTCTGTTTCGGCTCCACGGAACGGACTCTGGGCATCGCCGCGGCCACGTTCGGCGACGTCGACCTGGCCGAGGGGCATCTGCGGCGGGCGGTGGCGGCGAACCTGCGGCTCGGCAACCGGCCGATGACCGCGATGAGCCAGGCCGACCTGGCGACCGTGCTGCGACGGCGCGGCGAGCACCGGGCGGCCGAGGAGCTGCTGGACAGCGCCGCGCGCGAGGCGACCGCGATGGGCATGGGGCAGCGGGCCGCGGCCTGGGCGGCCGGCCGGGCCGCGCGGCACGTGGCCATGCGGCGGCGCGAGAACCGTTGGCTCATCGGCTTTCCCGGTCGGGAGGTGCTGGTCGACGACCTGATCGGGATGCGGCACCTGGCCCGGCTGCTGGCCCATCCGGACGTGTCGATCTCGGCGGTCGAGCTGGCCCATGGGGGCGCCGAGGCGTCGTCGGAACAGTCCATTCTGGACGATCAGGCCCGGGCCGCGTACGCCGCACGGGCGCAGGAGATCGCCGAGGAGATTCCCCGCGCCGAGCCGGCACGGGCCGAACAGCTGCGGCGGGAGCTGGACGCCCTCGCCGCCGAACTGGACGTCACCACCGGGCTCGGCGGCCGCGGCCGCACGTTCACCGGGCCGGCCGAGCGTGCCCGAACCTCGGTGCGCAAGGCGATCAAACGCGCGGTGGACGTGATCCGCGCCGCCGATCCGGCGGTGGCAGCCGTGTTGGACAGCACGATCTCCACCGGCTACCAGTGTGTACACGCCGGACCGCTGACCCTTTGGGGGTGGCCAGCGGTCCGGCGCACCGATCAGCCGACGTTCGTCGCGAAGATGTGCAGCCTGGCGTTGCTGGGCAGGCTGATCGAGGCGATCTGCTTGCCCGCGGTCAGCGGGATCGCGCTGGCGTACAGGCTGACCTGGTGATCGGCCGGCAATGTGCTGCCGGCCGGGCGGTTCCAGTGCGGCGAGGTCACCACGAGTGTGCAGCCGGCGACGGCGGCGTTGCTGTACCAGTCGGCGAAGGTGATGGCGCCGCTGGATGTCGTGCCGTCCGTATAGGTGACTGTCACCGATCCGGACTGTACACCGTTCGTACCAGTGCCGAGGAACGACAGCGTGCTGCCGGTCCCGTTGAGCTGCACCAACTGTCCAGCCGTCGTGACGGTGTTCGGTTGACCCGCGGGGATATTCGGCCACGTGAAGCCGCCGACGGCCGACCCGGGTGTGACACCGACAGCGGCAAGCGCTTGCGCCGAATAGCTGTACCCCGCGCCGTCCAGGTTGCCCGCGGTCGGGTTGGCGTCGTCGCTCACGCCGACATCTGTGAAGGCAGCGGCCAGATTCTGGTACGCCACCTGCACAGTCGCGGTGCCGTCACCGGGCGACGTGCGCCCGGAGCCCTGGTATCGCGTGCCGCCCTTGAGCGTCGCCGCGCCGGGCGTGGCCCCGGTCGGCACGGTCACGGACCACGTCGTCGATACCGACTGTCCGGTCCGAACAGTCCGGAAGTGGTTGGGCGACTTGGCAGTTGCCTTCCAGCCGGCCGGCACGGTCAGCGAGCTGACGGCGTCCCGGACGTCCTCGGTGGCCCCGTTGGTGAAGGTCGTGGTCACCGACAACGTGCCGCCGCCCAAGGCCGAAGCCGGCGCGGCGACCTTGGTGTAGCGCG
Source organism: Kutzneria chonburiensis (assembly GCF_028622115.1). Taxonomy (NCBI): domain Bacteria; kingdom Bacillati; phylum Actinomycetota; class Actinomycetes; order Pseudonocardiales; family Pseudonocardiaceae; genus Kutzneria; species Kutzneria chonburiensis. Next base: position 816,319 of record NZ_CP097263.1, on the reverse strand, counting down.
GGCCGGAGGTCCGGTCGACCCGGAAACCGCCGGACAGCGGCAGGTTCCGTGACGAGTCTCCGATGTGGACGGTGTACTGGCCGACGCCGAGCGTCCAGGCCTGGGCGTCGGAATTCCAGTACGAGGCGTCCTGGGCGCTGAGCTCGAAGCTCACCCGCCTGGTCTGCCGCGGGGCCAGCTCCACCTTCTGGAAACCCTTGAGCTGGTTGGCCGGCTCGCCGACCGAGGCCGGCGCCGACAGGTACAGCTGCGCCACCTCGGCCCCGGCGCGCCGGCCGGTGTTGGTGACGTCGGCGCTGACTCGGATCTTTCCGTTCTCCCGCAGGGTGTTGCCGTCCACGTGCAGGTGCGAGAAGGCGAAGCTGGTGTACGACAGCCCGTAGCCGAACGGGTAGGCCGGCGTCAGGTTCTTCGTGTCGTACCAGCGATAGCCGACGTTCAGGCCCTCGGAGTACCGCACCTGGCCGCCGACGCCGGGCCACTGCGCGGCGGTCGCCGCCGGCACCTGGTCCATGGACGTCGGGAAGGTCACCGGCAGCTTGCCGGACGGGTTGACGTCGCCGTAGAGCAGCCGGGCGATGGCGTTGCCCGACTCCTGACCCGGGTACCACGCCTCGAAGACACCCTTCACCTTGTCCAGCCACGGCATCGTGACCGCGGAGCCGGTGTTGAGCACGACGACGGTGTTCGGGTTGACCGCCGCGACGGCCGAGATCAGCGAGTTCTGCGTGCCCGGCAGCTCGATGTTCGCCAGGTCGCTGCCCTCGGACTCGAAGTCGTTGGCGTACACGATCGCGACATCGGACTTGGCCGCCAGCGCGACCGCCTGCCCCTGGAGATCCTGGTTCGGGCGGGACCAGCCGAGGTTCACGGTCGCGTCGCCGCCGGACTGGTAGTAGTCGACCTCGATCTGGGCCGGGGTGCCGGCGGTCAGGTCGACCGTGGCGGTCTCGGTGTGGCTGGCCTGGTCCCGCCAGTTGTCGATGACCTGCTTGCCGTTGACGAACAGCCGGCTGCCGTCGTCGCTGGACAGGCCGAAGGTGTAGGTGCCGGTCTCCGGCGGGTTGAGCGTACCGGTCCACTTCACGGAGTAGTTCGTGGTGGACAGGCCGGCGATGGGCGACTTCCCGGTCCAGTCGAAGGACACCGTGGGGTCGGTCCTGGTGGCGACCGGCGTGCCGTCGAGGGTCTTGTTGTTGAAGTACTGGCCCGACAGGCCGTTGCCGGTGAAGTACGTGCTGTCGATCGCCGGCAGCTGGCCGTTCGAGCTCAGATTGCCTTGCGCGTACTGGACGTCCACGCCAGCCCCGGCGCGGGCCTTGATGCCGTCGAACGGTGTGACGGTGCCCGTGCCCGCGACGACCGCACTGCCGCCGCCGGCGGTCATGGCGTCCTTGCCGGCCCCGTCGCCGATCACGGCGATCGAGTGCACCTTCTTGGCGTTCAACGGAAGCACGTTGTCCTGGTTCTTCAGCAGCACCGCGCCGTCCTCGGCGACCTTGCGCGCGGTGGCCACGTTGGCCGGCGTGGACGCGACGGCGGTCGGGGTGTCCGGCGACGGGTGGTCGAACAGCCCGAACCGGAACTCCTCGCGCATGATGCGCGTGACCATGTCGTCGACCCGGCTCTGCGCCACCTTGCCGCTCTGCACGGCGGCCTTGAGGGCGTCGCCGAAGAAGTCGCCGCCGGGCATCTCCATGTCCATGCCGGCGGTGGCCGAGGCGACGGTGCTGTGGGTGCCGCCCCAGTCGGAGGTGATGAAGCCGTCGAAGCCGAACTGGTTCTTCAGGATGTTGTTCAGATACGCGTTCTCACAGGCGAAAACGCCGTTGACGGCCGAGTACGAGCACATCGCCGAGGACGGCTTGGCCTGGTCGACGATCGCGCCGAAGGCGGCGGTGTAGATCTCGTGCACGGTCCGGTCGTCGACCACCGCGTTGTCGGCGACGGTGTTGCGGTTGGTCTCCTGGTTGTACACGGCGAAGTGCTTGACCTGCGCCATCACGCCCTGGGACTGGATGCCCTCGATGTCGGCGGCGCCGATCTGCCCGGTCAGGAACGGGTCCTCGCTGTAGCTCTCGAAGGCCCGGCCCCAGCGCGGATCGCGCACGATGTTGATCGTCGGCCCGAGGTCCACGTCGACACCCTTGGCCTTGTCCTCGGCCCCGATCACCTTGCCGTAGCTGTGGGCCAGGGCCGGGTCGAAGCTCGCGGCGAGATCGGCCGCGGCCGGCAGCTGGGTGGTGTCGGTCATCCGGACGCCGACCGGCCCGTCCTGCATCTTCAGCGCCGGGACACAGAGCCTGGTGTTGCCGGGGACGATGCCGGTGTAGGCCGAGCTCGCGGCCCCGTGCACCATGGTGATCTTCTCGTCGAGGGTCATCCGGCCGAGCACCCGCGACACCTTGACGTCGGTCGGCGCGTGCGAGCCGACCCAGGGACAGGCCGGGTTCGGCCCGCTGTCCGGCGCGGCGGCCGCCACGACGGGGGTTGCCGCGCCCAAGACCAGCGCGACGCCGATGGCTAACGCTCTTCGCAGTTTCCGCATGAGGCCCCCTTGCCTGCCGCGACCACGTCCGCTGAATCGTTCTTACGACGTGGCCCACCGGCAGACAAGCCGCCACGACCGACTTGTCCGGAACCGGTCACGGAACCGGTCCCGAACCTACCCGGTTGTCACCGGCGGGACAGGCGTCCGACCAGGTTTCATGCCTAAGATCACCGGCATGGCGAGTGTTGAGCCACAGCCGGTGCTGACGCCGTTGACCGAGGCGGCGATCTTCCTGGTGGCGACGGTGGCGGACGGCGGCGAGGCGACGGTCGCCGAGGTGCTGGCCGACGTCGCCGGCATCACCCGGTCGGTGGGCTTCCGCATCCCCGACGGCGGCCTGACCTGCGTGGTCGGCATCGGCTCCGACGGGTGGGACCGGCTCTACCCGGGCGCGGGCCGGCCGGTCGGCCTGCATCCGTTCACCGAGCTGCGCGGCGACCGGCACACCGCCCCGTCCACGCCCGGCGACCTGCTGTTCCACATCAGGGGCAGCCGCATGGACCTGTGCTTCGAGCTGGCCGACCGACTGGCCCGGCAGCTCGGCCCGGCCGTCGAGATCGTCGACGAGGTGCACGGTTTCAAGTACTTCGACCGCCGGGACCTGCTGGGCTTCGTGGACGGCACGGAGAACCCGACCGGCCGGGCGGCGGCCGAGGCGGTGACGATCGGCGACGAGGACCCGGACTTCGCCGGCGGCAGCTATGTGATCGTGCAGAAGTATCTGCACGACTTGACGTCATGGCACACCTTGTCGACGGAAGAGCAGGAGCGGGTGATCGGCCGCACCAAGCTCGGCGACATGGAGCTGGCCGACGACGTCAAACCGGCGAACTCGCACGTGGCGCTGAACACCGTGGTCGACGAGAACGGCGACGAGCGGGAGATCCTGCGCGACAACATGCCGTTCGGCCATGTCGGCAGCGCCGAGTACGGCACCTACTTCATCGGCTACGCGGCCAGCCCGGACATCATCGAGCTGATGCTGCGCAACATGTTCATCGGCCGGCCGGTCGGCACCACCGACCGGGTGCTCGACTTCTCGACCGCGGTCACCGGAACGCTGTTCTTCGTGCCGACCGCCGATTTCCTGGAGAACCCGCCGGAACCCGACGTGACCGAAACCGACCAGACCGCGGAACCGGTGACGTTCTCGTTGCGTGTCGGCAGCCTGAAAGGGACCCCATGAACAACCTGCACCGGGAACTCGCGCCGATCTCCGAGGCGGCGTGGGCCGACATCGAGGAGGAGGCCCGCCGCACCTTCACCCGCCACGTCGCCGGCCGCCGGGTCGTCGACCTGACCGGCCCGGCCGGCGAGACGCTGTCCGCGGTCGGCACCGGCCACCTCAAGGCTCTCTCCGACGCCGACGGCGTGCTGGTGCGCAGCCGCGAGGTGCAGCCGATCGTGGAGATCCGGGTGCCGTTCACGGTGTCCCGCCGCGCCGTCGACGACGTGGAGCGCGGGGCCAAGGACGCCGACTGGGATCCGGTGAAGGAAGCGGCCAAGCGCATCGCCTTCGTCGAGGACCGGGCGATCTTCGACGGCCTGCGCGGCGCCGACATCGCCGGTGTGCGGGCCGCGACCACGAACGACGCCCTGACGCTGCCGCAGGACGTCCGCGAGTACCCGAACATCGTCGCGCAGGCACTGAGCGCGCTGCGGCTGGCCGGCGTCGACGGGCCGTACACACTGCTGCTGTCGGCCGACGCCTACACGGCGGTGGAGGAGACGACCGACCACGGTTACCCGATCCGCGAGCACCTGTCGCGGGTGATCAAGGGCGGCGACATCATCTGGGCCCCGGCCATCGACGGCGCTTTCCTGCTGTCGGCCCGTGGCGGCGACTACGAGCTGCATCTCGGGCAGGACCTGTCGATCGGCTACCTGTCGCACGACGCCGAGAGCATCGAGCTGTACTTCCAGGAGTCGCTGACCTTCCAGGTGCACACCGGCGAAGCCGGCATCGCCCTACAGGCCTAGACCAGCCCGAGTCGGTGCAGGTCGTCCACGATGGCGTGGACGACCGGCGCCGTCTCCGGCATGGCCGAGTACTGCTCATAGGTGTGGTACCCGCACTCGGCGATCTCCGAGCTGGCCGTGGGCTCGCCGGCGACTTCCCCGAAATAGCAGGTGATCCGCACCTGCGTGCCCGGGCCCTGCCCGTGCGCGTCGCCCTCGAAGACGCCGTACGGCCACGAGGAGAGCAGCGTGCAGCCGGTCTCCTCCAGCACTTCCCGGGTCAGCGCGGCCTGGTCGGTCTCCCCTGGCTCGTACTTGCCGCCGGGCAGGTAGAACGCCTTGCGCCCGTGGGTGCGCACCAACAGCACCCGCGAGTCCCGGACATGCACCAGCGCGACGGTCTCGATCACACCGCAGATCCTAGGAACCGAAGACCCAGCGCTTGATGTCGGGCCGGTAGCCGAGCCCGATCCCGGTGTCCCGGTTGACGACCGTGGCCGTCTCGATCTCGACCGGCACGACGGTCACGGCCGGCTCCCGTCGCGAGAGCATCACCGCCGCCGGCACCGCCACCCCCGCCGTCACGGTCGATGCCATGGTCAGCGCCACCCAGCTCAACCTACGTGTCCGCGTCACAGCCCAGCCCCCAGGTAAGCGATGCACGGATCGTGTCAGCCGGGGCCGTCACGACCATTGTGGAAACATTGAATCCACCGCTGCGGGCCATTTGCGCTTGATCGTTGCAAATTTGCGAAAACTGGTGCTTATCTTGCTCTCCGTTGTCGTGCTGCCTACTGTTTGAGGTCCCTGCCCATCTCGTGCAATGACGGACGAGAGGAACTACGCGTGGAAATCTCCCGCCGGAGGTTCTTAGGCACGACCGCGGCCGCGACAGCCTTGACCGCCTTGCCACTCGGCACCGCAACGGCGTACGCCGCCAGCCCGCCGGGCGACGTCGTCGGCAAGATCACCGTCGGCTACCAGGGCTGGTTCGCCTGTGTCGGCGACGGCGCGCCGATCAACGCCTGGTGGCACTGGAGCAACGACTGGGGCCAGCCGCCGTCGCCGACCAACAACTGGATCAACGTCTGGCCGGACATGCGCGAGTACAGCCGCGGCTACCCGACGGCGTACGGGAATCTCGGCAACGGCCAGCCGGCGACGCTGTTCTCCTCCTACGACCAGCAGGCCGTCGACACGCATTTCTCGTGGATGCACCAGTACGGCTGCGACACCGCGGCCCTGCAACGCTTCAACCCCAACGGCGGCGAGGGCGCAACCCGCGACGCCGTGGCCGCGCGGGTGCGGTCGTCGGCCGAGAAGTACGGCGTGAAGTTCTACATCATGTACGACGTCTCCGGCTGGACCACCATGCAGCCGGAGATCAAGGCCGACTGGACGACCAAGATGTCCGCGCACACGGCATCGCCGATGTACGCGCGGCAGAACGGCAAACCGGTGGTCTGCATCTGGGGCTTCGGCTTCAGCGACGGCAACCACCCGTGGGACGCCGGCACCTGCCTGGACGTGATCAACTGGTTCAAGGGCCAGGGCTGCTACGTGATCGGTGGCGTGCCGAGGGAATGGCGGGTCGGCGGGGCCGGCACCCGCACCGGGTTCATCGACACCTACCACGCGTTCAACATGCTCTCGCCGTGGATGGTCGGCGCGATCAGCGACGCGGGAGGATCCGACAACATCTACAACACGATCAACATCGGCGACCAGGCCGACTGCAACAGCCATGGCATCGACTACCAGCCCTGCGTGCTGCCCGGCGAGGTGCACGCCCGGCAGCGGGCCCACGGCGACTTCATGTGGCGGCAGTTCTACAACATGGTTCGTGTTGGGGCGCAAGGCATCTACATCTCCATGTTCGACGAGTACGGCGAGGGCAACCAGATCGCCAAGTCGGCCGAGACCTCGGCGATGCTGCCGGTCAACTCCGGCATGCTGGCACTGGACGAGGACGGCACCCCCTGCTCGTCCGACTACTACCTGCGGCTCACCGCCGACGGCGGCCGCATGCTCAAGGGTCAGATCGCTGTGACACCAACACGTCCGACACCACCGGTGCTGGGCGGCGGTGGCGACACCCAGGCACCGTCCGTCCCAAGTGGACTCCACGTCACCGCGCACACGGCAACTTCGGCGGGCCTGGCCTGGACCGCGTCCACCGACAACGTCGGCGTCACCGGTTACCGGATCTTCGCCAACGGCTCCCAGGTCGGCACCACGGCGTCGACCTCCTTCACCGCCAACGGTTTGACGCCGTCGACCGCGTACAGCTTCACCGTGACCGCACAGGATGCCGCCGGAAACTCCTCCCCTGCCTCGGCGGCCGCCTCCGTGACCACGGATCCCGGCGGCAACACCAACCTGGCGTTGAACCGGCCGACCGCCGAATCCAGCCACACCCAGGTCTACGGGTCCGGCAACGCCGTGGACGGCAACTCCGGCACGTACTGGGAAAGCGCTAACAATGCGTTCCCGCAATGGCTTCAGGTCGACCTCGGCGGCTCGACCCCGGTCAGCCGGATCGTGCTCACGCTGCCGCCGGTAGCCGCCTGGGGCGCCCGTACCCAGACGTTGTCCGTGTCCGGGTCGGTCGACGGCAGCACCTTCACCACGCTCGTCGGGTCGACCGGCTACACGTTCGATCCCAACACCGGCAACACCGTCACCATCCCGGTGCCGGCCGGCAGCCGCCGGTACCTGCGGCTGACGTTCACCGCCAACACCGGCTGGCCGGCCGGACAGGTCTCGGAGTTCCAGGTATTCGCTAGTTGATCCAGACCGCCTTGGCGTTGCAGAACTCCTTGATGCCCACGGCGGAGAGCTCGCGGCCGTAGCCGGAGTTCTTCACGCCGCCGAAGGGCAGGTGCGGGTACGAGGCCACCATGCCGTTGATGAACACCAGGCCCGCATCGAGATCGCGGACGAAGCGGTCGCGCTCGCCGTCGTCGGACGTCCAGGCGTTGGCGCCAAGACCGAAGCTGGTCGCATTGGCCAGCGCGACCGCTTCGTCGTAACTGTCCACTCGGTACAGTGCCGCCACCGGCCCGAACACTTCTTCCTTGAACATCCGCATCTTCTCGGTGACGCCGGCGATCACGGTCGGCGGGTACCACCAGCCGTCCCGCTCCGGCACTTCGCCGCCGACCAGCACCTGCGCGCCGCCTTCGACCGCGTCAGCCACCAGCTCGGCGACGTCCTGGCGGCCCTGCTCGGTCGCCAGCGGGCCCACGTCGGTGGACTCCCGCATCGGGTCGCCGAGCGTCAGCTGCGACATCGCCTTCACGAAGTGCTCGGTGAACTCGTCGTAGGCGTCGGTGTGCACGATGAAGCGCTTCGCCGCGATGCAGCTCTGACCGTTGTTCTGGCAGCGGGCCGTCGCCGCGACCTCGGCGGCGCGGGCCAGGTCGGCGCTCGGCATCACCACGTACGGATCGGATCCGCCCAGCTCCAGCACGGTTTTCTTCAGGTGCTTGCCCGCCTCGGCGGCCAGCGACCGACCGGCCCCTTCACTGCCGGTGAGCGTCGCCGCCTGCACGCGGTCGTCAGCGATGATGTCGGCGACCTTGTCCGAGCCGACCAGCAGCGTCTGGAACGCACCCTCGGGGAAACCGGCCCGCACGAACAGTTCGCCCAGGTAGAGGGCGGTTTGCGGGACGTTGGAGGCGTGCTTGAGCAGGCCGGCGTTGCCGGCCATCAGCGCCGGCGCGGCGAATCGGACCACCTGCCACAGCGGAAAGTTCCAGGGCATGACCGCCAGCACCACGCCCAGCGGCTGATACGTCACGTAGGCGCTCCTGGCGTTCACCGCCTCGGCGTCGGCCGGCACGTCGGCCAGGAAATCCTCGGCGTGCTCGGCGTAGAACCGCATCCCGGTCGCACACTTGTTCGCCTCGGCCTTGGCCGCGACCAGCGTCTTGCCCATCTCCGTGGTCATCGTCTCGGCGATCTCGGACGCCTCGTTGTCCAGCAGTTCCGCCGCCCGCCGCAGCCACGTCGCGCGTTGCGCGAAACTCGTCCGGCGGAGCTCGTCGAAGCCCGCACGCGCGTTCGCGATCCGGCGCTCGACCTCGGCGTCGGTGTGCGGCTCGAAGGAGCGTTCCGTGCGTCCCGTCGTCGGGTTCACCGTAGCGATGGCCATGCTTTCGGGTGCCCGCCCGCGGTGTCGCCAAACCGTCACACCTGGCGCATCGCCCCGATCTCGCTCACCATGGAGAACAGGTCGTCAGCCCTGGTCAGCGGCCGGAGGGTGTGCACCATGCGGGCGATGTGGAAGGGGACGGTGGCCTTCGGACTGGTCGCCATCCCGATCAACCTGTACGCGGCGACCGAGAACAAGGGCGTCCAGCTGCGGCAGGTGCACGAGGCCGACGGCGGGCGGATCCAGTACAAGCGCTGGTGTTCGGTCGAGGACGCCGAGGTGCCGTACGCCGAGATCGCCAAGGGGTACGAGCTCGAGGACGGGCGCATGGTCGTGCTCACCGACACCGAGCTGTCCAGCCTGCCGCTGCCCACCCAGAAGACCATCGACGTGCTCGAGTTCGTGCCGCTGGCCGCCATCGATCCGCTGTTCTTCGACAAGGCCTACTACCTCGAGCCGCAGAAGTCCGCCGTCAAGCCTTACGTGCTGCTGCGCGACGCCCTGCACAAGTCCGGGCACGTCGCCATCGCCAAGGTCGCCCTGCGCCAGCGCGAGGTCCTTGCCGTGCTGCGGGTGCACAACGACGTGCTCACCATGTCAACCATGCTGTGGCCCGACGAGGTCCGTACGCCCGATTTCGCCTTCCTGCAACAGGATTCGCCGCAGGTGCGGGAGCAGGAGCTGACCATGGCCGGTCAGCTCATCGACTCGTTGGCCGAGCCCGTCTTCGAGCCCGACCGCTACCAGGACAGCTACCGGCAGGCGTTGGAGAACCTGATCGACGCCAAGATCGAGGGCGAGGAGGTCACCACCCCGCCCGGCGTCGAGCAGACCGCCGAGGTCGTCGACCTCATCAGTGCCTTGCAGGCCAGCGTCAAGGCCGCCAGCCGCCCTTCGTCGTCGCGCAAGCCCGCCGCCAAGAAACCCGCTGCCGTCGAGAAGAAGCCGCCCGCCAAACGCCGCCCCACCCGCAGCGCTTGACGGTAGGTTCCGGGCTCACCCCGGATTCGCCACATGCGCTTCCCACTTGCGCCCTGGTGCCACATAGGAAGCGCATGTGGCGAATCAGCCGGCGACGGCCTCCGGCGTCCAGCGCTCGTCCCCATCGCAGGCGTAGCCGTCGAAGGGGTCCTGCTCCGCCGCCGTCACCAGGCTGGCGACCTCGTCACGAGTCCGGGGCTGCCGGTAGACGAACTCGTTGTAGAAGTCGCCGCCGTAGAGCACGTGACGTGGGGCGTGCAGTCGAGCGCACCAACAGTTGTCGGTCTGCCCGGTGTAGAACGGGCCCGGCACGTTCAACCAGTGCCTTTCCGCCCACTTCCGACCGTCGGCCGGGGTGAGAAGCCCCGGCGGAACGTACGAGCTCGGGTCCACCAGCTTCCTCCGGGCTGCTCGGCGAGCCGGGCTGGAATGAGCAGCCCCGAATCGAGCCTACTCGGCGAACCTGGGAGGGGCTCTTCGTTCAAGATCAACCGGGATCCGCTCGGCCGAGGTTGTCAGGGCGGTCTGGTTGGATTGATTCGGGGGCTGCTCGATCCGGCCCCACGCGGCGGGCGCGTCGGATGCCCCACCCACCCACCGCCATACACCGCCTCACCATCGAGCACCGACCGGCCCCGGGGACGACACGCCGGGCGGTTGTGCGAGACTCTGCGGCCTCGCGGTGGTAGCAAGAAAGGCCGTGAGGGTCAATCGCACGGAGGGCACAACAATGGAGTGCGTCAACTGCACTCGGGGTCTGGACCACTGCCACGGCACGCTGATCGTGCACACCACCGAGTTCGTCGAGTGCACGGAACTGCTGTGCGAGAGCCACGAGGAGACGCGCCACCTGGCGATCGTGGACTGCAGCGCGGTGGACGGCGGCTGTGACTGCGTCTCGGTGCCGGCCGACGAGATCCGGCACGACAACGTGGCGTAAAGAGGCTCACATTCGGCGGCAGCGGGCGTCGCCGAAGCAGTAGAGGCCGAAAGCGGCAAAGCCGAGGGCGACGGCGATCAGCAGCACGACGCCGAAGGGCTGGCCGGCCATGGTGTGCAACGCCTTGTCCAGGCCGCCGGTCTTGGACGGGTCGGCGGTGATCGCGGCGATGGCGGTGAGCACGCCGATCACGCCGTAGGAAACACCCTTGGCGATGTAGCCGACGACGCCGAGCAACTCGACGACGCGGCCGGTCTTGGACGGCAGCCTGGTCAGGTCGAGGTCCTCGAGGAACTTCCGCGACGCCCCGCGATAGGCGATGATGCCGGCGGAAATCAGGACCACCACGGCGACGGCGATCACCAACGCGGGCCCGGCGGGTAGGCCGAGCAGCTTGGCGGTGGCGTCCTGCTCCCCCTGGTTGCCGGAGCTGCCCCCGCCGGAGACGGTCAGCTTGATCGCGTACGTCGCGAGCCCGAGCACCACGATGCCACGTCCGGCAACGCCGAGCCGACGCCGTAATCGCTTCTTCTCGTCCTGCATCCACCGGTACCCGACGGCGGCGGCGAGCAGCTGCCACAGGCCGAAGCCGACCAGCAACACGGCCAGGATCCATAACAGCACCTCGCCGAACGGCTGCGCGGCGATGGTCGACACCGCGCCCTTCTGGTCGGCCTCGCCACCGCCGCCGAACGCGATCTGGGCGGCCAGCCACGCGACCATCAGGTGCACCACGCCGTACCCGCCCATGCCGAGCCGGCCGATGATCTGCACCGGCCGGCTGGTCTCCGCCTGTTTCGCCTCTTGTGTCGCTCTTCCCATGCCGCGGGGATTCCCTTGACGCGGCCGGGACGAAACGTCAACCAGGCAGGACGCCGCGGACGAACGCGGCCTGGCCGGCGTGCTGGATGTCGTCGTCGACCACGCTGACCAGACGCACACCGAGCGTGACCGGAGGATCCCAGCGGCGGTCGACGACCTGGTCGAGGTCGGCGTCGCCGAGCTTGGCGACGTAGGCGATGGTCCGCGCGTAGACGGCGTCGAAGTAGCCGGCGAGCAGATCCGCGGAGACGCGCACGGCGGCGACGTCGTCGGAGTCGTGGCCGTAACCGGTGGCGTCCTCGTCGAACGGCAGCGAGAAGCGCTCGGCCCAGCCTTCGGCCGTCCACGCCTGCGGCACGCCGGCAACCTCGGACACGTGGTCGTCCTGCACGCGCGTGAGGTGCCACACCAGCCACGCGATGGAGTTGGCCTCGGGCGTCACACGCCACGCCAGTTGGTCGGCGTTGAGCCCGTCCACCACCTCGTGCACGACGCCGTGGACCCGGCCGAAGCCGTCGGTGAGCAGCTCGGCGATGTTCACTGGGCGTCCTCCTGACCGTGCGTGACGAAGACGGCGGACATGTCGCTGTCGCCGTGTCCGGCGGCCGCGGCGCTCTCGTACTGCGACCGGATGGCGGTCATCAGCCGGTCGTCGGCCCCGGCCGACCGCAGCGCGGCGGCGATCAGCCCGGCGTCCTTGACCGCCCCGTCGAGGCTGAACGCGGCCGGGAACTCGCCTGCGATCATCGCTCGGCCCTTGAGCTGCGCATACCCGTTGTCCAGACCGCCGCCGGCGATCAGGTCCAGGAACAGCTGCGGGTCCAGCCCAAGATTGCGGGTCAGCGCGAGGGCCTGCGCGGTGCCGGCGGTCAGGGACAGCACCCACGAGTTGGCGGCCAGCTTGAGCCGGTGCCCGTCACCCGCTCGCGGCCCGACCCACAGCGTGCGCGTGCCGATCGCGTCGAACACGGGCGCGAGCGCGTCCTGCAAGCCCGAGTCGCCACCGGCCAACACGATCAGTTTGCCGTCCTCGGCCGGCTGCCGGCTGCCCAGCACCGGGGCGTCCACGTACGGCACATTGTGCTTGGCCGCCAACGAGGCAAGCGCTTCCACGCCGTCGAGACCGACGGTCGCGCATTGCGCCCACACGGCCTCGGACTTCATCGCGCCGATGGCCTCGGTCATCACCGCGCCGACGGATTCGGCGTCGAAAAGCATGGTCACCACGACATCGGCGCCGGCCACCGCGGCCACCGGATCCTCGGCCACGGTCGCGCCGTCGGCGGCCAGCGGGCGGGCCTTGTCCGCACTGCGGTTCCACACCGTCACGTCCAGGCCGGCCCGGAGCAGGCTGCGGGCCATGCCGGCCCCCATCAGCCCGGTCCCGAGCACCGTCACTGCCTTGGTCACGACCACGACTCCTCTCCCACGCTGCGGTAAAGCTTTACCGCAGCGTCAACGGCCCGGGCAAGATCAACCGGACGAGATCAACCCAGGGCCGGCGCGATGCCGTACGCGGCGCGAGCGTAGGCCCGTGAGGTGTCGGCGGCCACCCTTTCCCAGGAATAGCGGGCACACGCGCGATCACGGCCGGCCGCGCCGAAAGCCTCGCGCAGCGCCGGATCACCCAGCATGTGGCGAATCGCACGCAGCAGGTCGGCCGGCCGCAGCGGCGGCACGAGCAGCCCGGTCACCTCGTGCACCACGGTGTCGGTCAGCCCGCCGACCGCCGAGGCGATCACCGGCACGCCGCTGGCCATCGCCTCCAGCGCGATGGTGGCGAACGTGCTGCGGGCCGGCGTGCACGTGACGATGTCGGCCGACCGGTACAGCGCCGCCATGTCCTCGACCGGACCCAGCAGCCGCACCCGGTCCTCGACGCCGTAGTGCCGGGCACAGCGGATCAACCGCTCCGCCTCGGCATTGCCGTGCACCGGGCCGCCGGCGATGACGAACTCGACGTCGTTGAGCGCGGCCAGCACGCTGACGATCAGGTCGAACCGGTGGTAGACCGCGATGTCCCCGACGCCGAGCAGCCGAAAGCGCTGTCCCCTGGCCGCCGCCGGACCGTCCGGAGTGAACTGCTGATGATCGACCCCGTGCGGCACCACGGTGATCTGGCCGCGCGGCACGCCGAGCGCCGCCAGCCGCCGAACCTGAGCACCACCCGCGGCCAGCACCCGGTCGACCCGTCGGCACACCAGCCGCTCCAGCCGCTGCACCTCCGGGTCGAAGCTCACGGTGGTCGGCACGGTCAGCACCTTGGCGATCGACCGGTCACCGACGGCCAGCGCCGAGGCCATGCCCGACAGCCACGAATGGGCGTGCACCACCTCGGGCGGCTCCGCCCGCCAGCTCTCCCGCAGCCGCTCGACCAGCCCGGCGTCGACCTCGCCGTGACCGGGCACGACTTCCTCGTGACTCACCTGGTGCCCCTGGGCGGCCAGCGCCGAGGTGAGCGCGGTGAGCGGCCGCGAGGGCTCGCCGACCATCGCAATTCTCACCTTCGCAGGCTTTCCGATCCGGGCCGAGCCAAAACCTCGGTCCTCAACGGACAGGTGTATGGCGCTGCACGCCGGGTAGTCCGTGTCCGACATGACAGGTTCCACGCTCACGGTCGACGTCACCCACCGGGGACACGCGACGATCGCCCGGGTCTCCGGTGAGATCGGTCTGCGCACGGTCGATCAGCTGCGCACGGCGCTGCTCAAATGCCTCGCCGACCAGCCCTCCGGCCTGGTCGTCGAACTCGACGACGTGACCATCGGCGCGCCGGTCGCGCTGAACGCCTTCGGCACGCTGGCCCGGCGCGCGGCCGAGTGGCCCGGCATCCTGCTGGCGCTGGCCGTTCCGCCCGGTCCGGTACGAGAGTTGTTGCGGCACACGGCTTTGGACCGCGTGGTGCCGACCTTCGCCGGTGTCGCCGAGGCCGTCCGGGCGCTGGGCACGGTGCCCGAGCACCAACAGGCCTCGGTGCAGTTGCCGGCCGCGGTCGACAGCGCGGCCGAGGCCAGGCGCTTCGTCGACGACACCTGTGACGCGTGGCAGATCGACGGTTTACGCGAGGACGCCTGTCTGATCGCGTCCGAGCTCGTGGAGAACGCCGTCCGGCACGGGCATTCCGCGGCCGGGCTGCGGTTGGACCTGTCCCGTGGAGTCCTCACGATCGCCGTCCGCGACGACGCCCCGGCGCCGCCGCGACGCCGCCTGGTCGGCACCGCGCCGACCGGCGGCCGCGGCGTGTTCATCGTCGACGTCATCGCCCGGGCCTGGGGATACGCCCCGACCTGGGCCGGCGGCAAGGTCGTCTGGGCCGTGCTCGCCGACGGTGCTTGAGCCGACAATCACCCGTACGAGTGGATTGGACCGATCTTCATCGGTCCACTTGGGACGGTGGTGCGACGCTGGTGGGACCCGCGGAGGAGGTCGCCCATGCGAATCGGCCGCATCCTGTCCCTGTCCGTGCTGCTGGTCGCGACCGTCGCGGCCCCGGTCGTGCGAGCCGGCGCCGACCAGCCCCTGCCGGCCACCGCACCGCTGCCGGCCGATCCCGCGCCGCTCGCCGCCGCGCCGGACGCCGTGACGCCACCCTCGGCCGGCGGCTCCAACTACGACTTCTACTACCTCAACGGCTGCTACCGCGAGCCGTACAACGTCATCAGCGGCTTCTCCCGGGCCCCGGACATGATCCGCCTCCAGCTCGGCCAGATGCGCAAGGCCGGCCAGGACCGGCTGACCATCGGCGTCTTCCACCACCACGGCCCGGGCGGCGGCGCGGTGATGGACTCCACCGGCGGCACGCTCTCGCCGGCCGACCTGAAGAACTTCACCGACCTGCTGGCCACCGTGAAGACCGCCGGCTTCGCCGAGGTGACAGTGGCGTTCAACTCCCAGTACCCCAGCAATCCCAGCGACTGGGGGTCATGGCGGCAGGACCTGTACGACGAGAACTGGCAGCTCATCCAGAAGGTGCACGACCTCGTCACCGCGGCCAGGCTGCCGTACCGGATCGACCTGGGCAACGAGCTGACGCCGTCCACCGGCCAGAGCATCGTGGTCCGCTACGACCAGCAGCTGTGGCGGGACTACACGGCCAGGTACGGCACCGCCGACACGGTCGGCTTCTCGGTCAACAGCAACGATCCCGGCCAGATCCCCAATGTGGCCAAGGTCTACGGCAGCACTCCGCCGCCGGTGTTCGACCTGCACATCTACGGCGACGAGTACAACCAGTTCGTCGGCGACGACCGGCAGCTGCGCCGGCAGGGCTACGCCACGCAGCCGGTGATCGTCGGCGAGTCGTTCTACAACGACCCGGTGGCCGCGGACGGGTTCGCCAAGGGCAGCAAGGACAGCGGCCGGCGGATCCTGTACCTGACCCAGTGGCCCAAGACCCGGGAGAACACCCCGCAGTGCGACCAGGTCGACGTGGCCCCGCCGCTGGACTTCGCCGCCTACCGCGCGGCCGGGTTCTAGACTGGCGAACGTGACGAACCGTCTCGGCGACTACCTGCGGGCCCGGCGTGAGCAGGTCCGGCCGGCCGATGTCGGCCTGCCCGCGGGCGGCGGACGGCGGCGGGTGCAGGGGCTGCGCCGGGAGGAGCTGGCGCTGCTGGCCGGCATCAGCAGCGACTACTACATGCGCCTCGAGCAGGGCCGCGACCAGCATCCGTCCGGACAGGTGCTGGACGCGCTGGCGACCGTGCTGCGGCTGGACCCACAGGCCACGGCCTATCTGCACGAACTGGCCCGGCCGATAACGCCCCGACGCAGCGAGCAGGTCCCGGCGAGCATCCTGCACCTGATCGACAGCTGGCCGGCGACGCCTGCGTATGTCCAGGACCGGCTGACCACCGTCGTCGCGGCCAACCGCGCGGCCACCGCCCTCGGCCCGTGCTACGCGGTCGGTGTGAACCTGATGCGGACGGTCTTCCTCGACCCGGCCGAGCGGGAGTTCCGGCTGGACTGGGACGAGACCGTGACGGACGGTGTCGGCATCCTGCGGGCCTCGTTCGGCGCCGACCTGGACGATCCGGACCTGGTGGCGCTGGTCGAGGAGCTGTCGGCCGGCAGCGAGCGGTTCCGGGAGCTGTGGGCGCGGCACGACGTGCGGGCCCGCGCCGGGCACATGGTCCGGTTCGCGCACCCCATCGCCGGCCCGCTGGACCTGCACAGCGAGAAATTGCCCATCGCCAACACCGCGCTGACGCTGGTGGTGTTCCACGCCGAGGCCGGTACGGCCAGCGCCGACGCGGTGCAACGGCTGGTTGCCGGCGAACGGGTCTGAAGCGGACGCCATGCGGAAGTGGGTGGTGGACACCGGGCTGGGGTTCGCACGGGCGTGCGTCGTTTTCGCGGTCAGCATGCTGGTGCCGGCGGTCTGGGCCGCCGCGGTGGGGATCTGGCAGTGGTGGGGCGGCACTGCGTGGTCGTGGATCGCGCCGTTCGTGTGGGCGGCCATCGGCACGGCGTTGCTGGCCCGTCCGGTGTGCCGGATGTTCCGCGCGCTGGTCCTGCGCTGGTCGCAGGTCGAGATTCCGGACGGCTATCGGCCGCTTCCCGCTGTCACCGAGCTGTCCACCGGCTACTGGTGGAACGGCTATTCCTACTCACGGTCGGCCCGGGACGCCCGGCGGGAGCTGCGGCTGCGGACCTGGTTCCGGGATCCGGCCGGCTGGCGTGACCTGCGGTTCGTGCTGGTCGCCCCGGTCACGGTCGGCCTGGTCGCGGCTGTACCGCTGGCCGGTATCGCCGTCGCGGTGCTGATCAACGTCCCGGTCGGCGTGATCATCACGGTCGTCGCGTCGCCGTTCGTGTGGCGGGTCGCCGAGCCGATGATCGTTCGCCTGCTGCGGCCGCTCAGCGTCCGGGTCAAGGAACTGGAGACGCAGCGGGCCGACACCACGGTCGCCCAGGCCTCGGAGATCCGCCGCATCGAACGGGATCTGCACGATGGCGCGCAGGCGCGGCTCGTCGCCCTCGGCATGTCACTGGCGACCGCCGAGCGGTTGTTGCAGACCAATCCCGACCAGGCCGTCGAACTGCTCCGCGAGGCCCGGGCCGGCGCGGCCGCGTCGCTGACCGAACTTCGTGACCTCGTAAAGGGAATCAGCCCGCCGCTGCTGACCGAGCGCGGCCTCGTCGACGCCGTCCGGGCACTGGCCCTCGACAGTCCACTTGAGACACTCGTGGACGCTTCGCTCCCCCGGCTCGACCCGCCCATCGAGTCCGCACTGTACTTCGCCATAGCCGAGCTGCTGGCCAACGTCGGCAAGCACGCCCAGGCCACGCAGGCCCGGATTTCCCTGACCCGGCAAGCCGCCGCGATCGTCATCGAGGTGGCGGACGACGGTCGCGGCGGCGTGGTCGAAGCCGGCGGGCTCAGCGGTCTCCGGCGGCGCATCGCCGTCTTCGACGGCCGCCTGGACATCACCAGCCCACCCGGCGGCCCCACCGTGGCCCGCATCGTGCTACCCGCCCCATGATCAAGGGACCGATCCTCGCGTTGAACGTCAGGAAGGACCCCTTCCTGACACCGCCGCCAAGATCAAGGGACGAATCCTGGCGTTCAACGTCAGTAAGGGGCCCTTCCTGACACAACTAGCGGTAGTCCTCGGGATCCAGCGGAACCGGGTCCTCCAGTTCCTCCGGTGCGTCCGGGTCGTCCGGCGCCACCGGCCCTGAACCGTGCCCCGGCCGGGGTCACCGACGGGGCGGTTCTCGTCCGGCTGGGGCTCGGGGTCGATGGGGGGCACGGTCATGGCTGCATCCTCGGCAGGCCAGGGCCGGGAATGCCCGGGTAGATCGGCCGGGCCTCGACATCGGCCGGGTCGTCACGTCCGGCGGCGGCGTCGTCGCGGGCCGGCGGATGCGGCATCGGGGACTGCGGCGGGGCGTCGATGTTGCCGCGCCACGCGCCGGTCTCGTGCCCCTGCTGCTCGATGTACTCCTTGAAGCGCTGGAGGTCGCCGCTGACCCGGCCGCCGACGATGCCCAGCGCCGCACCGGCCTTCTCGGCCAGGGTGTCGGGCTCGTATTCCATCTGCAGGCTGACCCGCGTGGAGTGCTCGTCGAGCCGGTGGAAGGTCACCACGCCGCCGTGCGAGGGACCCTCGGTGGTGTGCCAGGCGACCCGCTCGTCCGGGTGCTGCTCGGTGATCTCCGCGTCGAACTCGCGGTGTGCGCCGGCGACGGTGGTCTCCCAGTGCGTGGTCCGGTCGTCAACCTGGATGACGCGTTCCACGCCTTCCATGAAGTAGGGGAACGACTCGAACTGCGTCCACTGGTTGTAGGCGGTGCGCACCGGCACCAGCACATCGATGCTCTTCTCGATGGTGGTCATCGCTGTCTGCTCCTCTCTTCACGGTTCGGGTACCCGGGTCGGCGTCGCTCAATCGCACGCGTTTTCGCCGGTGCCGGACGCGGTACCCACGCGGGGGTGGCCCGTGCGGTCGGGCCGGCGGTGAAGTGGAGCGGTCGATGTTGAGTCAGAACGAGCGTCGCCAACTGGAGGAGATCGAACGACGGCTACGCAACGAGGATCCGCGCCTGGCCAGCCGGCTGACCCTGAACTGGGTGGTGCGTCATCGGTGGATCGTGCTCGCGACGGGTATTCTCGGTGCTGCCTTGTTCGCGCTGGGCTGCGTGTGTGCCAGCGGCACGCTCGCCATCTGGGGATTCGTGATGGCGGCCGTGTGCGGCACGCTGCTGTTCCGGCACCGGACCCGCAGGCGCGGCTGAGGGGAGTGACAACCGAGTGCTCGGTGTCCCGGATTCCACCAGGGCGCTGCTGTTCGACATGGACGGCGTGCTGACGAAAACCGCCGTGGTGCACGCGAAGGCGTGGCAGCAGGCGTTCGACGAGTTCCTGGCCTCCCGGGGCGATCCCTACGAGCCGTTCGACCCGGTCGTGGACTACGACGAGTACGTGGACGGCAAGCCGCGGGCCGACGGGGTGCGCAGCTTCCTCCAGGCGCGCGGCATCCCCTTCGACGAGGACCTGGTCCGCCGCATCGGCGACCACAAGAACGACCTGGTGCAGGAGCTGATCCGCCGCGACGGCGTCGAGGCGTACCAGGGCTCCCGCCAGTACCTGGACGCGGCGGTGGCCGCCGGCCTGTCGCGGGCCGTGGTCTCCTCCAGCGCCAACACGCGCGAGGTGCTGGTCGCCGCCGGTCTCGACGGCTACTTCCAGGCCGAGGTGGACGGCATCGTGGCGGCCGTGCGCCGGCTGAAGGGCAAGCCGGCCCCCGACACGTTCCTCGCCGCGGCCAAGGAGCTGGGCGTCGAGCCGTCCGAGGCGGTCGTGTTCGAGGACGCGCTGGCCGGGGTCGAGGCCGGGCACGCCGGCAAGTTCGGCTTCGTGGTCGGCGTCGACCGGGTCGGGCAGGCCGACGCGCTGCGCCGGCACGGGGCCGACCACGTCGTCAAGGACCTGGCGGACCTGCTGTGATCCCCAACCCCGACTTCTCCGTCGAGCCGTGGCGACTACGTGAGTGCACGCTCAACCTGGACCTGCTGGCCCAGGCCGAGTCGCTGTTCGCGCTGTCCAACGGCCACATCGGCTGGCGCGGCAACCTCGACGAGGGTGAGCCGCACGCGCTGCCCGGCAGCTACCTCAACGGGGTGCACGAGGTGCGTCCGCTGCCCTATGCCGAGCGCGGCTACGGCAATCCCGAGGACAGCCAGACGGTCATCAACGTGACCAACGGCAAGGTGATCCGGCTGCTGGTCGACGACGAGCCGCTGGACCTGCGCTACGGCACCCTGGTCAGCCACGAGCGCACTCTGGACTTCCGCACCGGGCTGCTCACGCGGGAGATCCACTGGGTGTCGCCGGCCGGCAAGGCGGTCAAGGTCCGTTCGACCCGGCTGGTGTCGTTCACGCAGCGGGCCGTCGCGGCGATCGGCTACGAGGTGGAGGCGGTCGACAAGACGGTCCGCGTGGTGATCCAGTCGGAGCTGATCGCCAACGAGGAGCAGCCGGCGCAGTCCGACGACCCGCGGTCCTCGGCCGTGCTGGCCCGGCCGCTGGCCGCCGTGATGCACGCCGCCCACGGCACGAAAGCCGTTCTGGTGCACCGGGTTGAGCACAGCGGGCTGGGCGTGGCGGCGGCGATGGACCACACCGTGTCCGGTGAGGACGAGCTGCCCTGCCGCACCGAGGTCGAACCCGATCTGGCCCGGTTCTCCGTGGGCAACCGGCTGGAACCGGGGCAGAAGCTCGGTTTCGCCAAGTTCGTGGCCTACGGCTGGTCCAGCACCCGGTCCGTGCCGGCGCTGCGGGACCAGGTCGAGGCGGCGCTGGCCGCGGCCAAGGTGACCGGCTGGGACGGCCTGGTGGCCGAGCAGAAGGAGTTCCTGGACCGGTTCTGGCGCGACGCCGACGTGGAGGTGGACGGCGACGCCGAGGTGCAACAGGCGGTCCGGTTCGCCCTGTTCCACGTGCTCCAGGCGGCCGCGCGGGGCGAGCGGCGGGCCATCGCGGCCAAGGGGCTGACCGGCCCCGGCTACGACGGGCACGCGTTCTGGGACACCGAGATGCTGGTGCTGCCGGTGCTGACCTACACGTACCCGGAAGCGGTCGCGCATGCCCTGTGGTGGCGGCACGACACCATCCCGCTGGCCCAGGACCGCGCCGCGCAGCTGGGATTCGACGGCGCCGCCTTCCCGTGGCGGACGATCACCGGCTTGGAGTGCTCGGGCTACTGGCCGGCCGGCACCGCCGCGTTCCACCTCAACGCCGCCATCGCCGCCGCCGTCACGCGCTACGTGAGCGCCAGCGGTGACGAGGAGTTCGCCGCGGCCGCCGGCATCGCGCTGCTGGTCGAGACCGCGCGGCTGTGGCGGTCACTCGGCCACCACAACAGCGAGGGCCGGTTCTGCATCGACGGCGTGACCGGTCCTGACGAGTACAGCGCCATTGCCGACAACAACGTGTACACGAACCTGATGGCCAAGAAGAACCTGATGGCCGCCTACGAGTACGTGCACCGCTTCCCCGACCGGGCCCGTGAGCTGGGCGTCGGCGAGGAGGAGGCCGCGGCCTGGCACGACGCCGCCAAGGCGGTGCTGGTGCCGTACGACGAGGCGCTGGGCGTGCATCCGCAGTCCGACGGCTTCACCCGGCACCAGGAATGGGACTTCGCCCGGTCCGAGTACCCGCTGCTGCTGCACCACCCGTACTTCGACATCTACCGCAAGCAGGTGGTCAAGCAGGCCGACCTGGTGCTGGCCATCATGCAGTGCCCGGAGGAGTTCACGCCGGAGCAGAAGGCCCGCGACTTCGACTACTACGAGCGGATCACCGTACGGGACTCGTCGCTGTCGGCGTGTGTGCAGGCCGTGGTGGCGGCCGAGGTCGGGCAGTTGCAGCTGGCCCACGACTACACGGCCGAGGCAGCGCTGATGGACATCGCCGACCTCGAGCACAACACCGCCGACGGCCTGCACATCGCCTCGCTGGCCGGCGCGTGGATCGCCCTGGTCAACGGGCTCGGCGGTTTGCGTCAGGACGGCGGCATGCTGCGTTTCGCACCGCGGCTGCCACCGGGTCTGTCCCGGCTGAAGTTCACTGTGCGGCAACGGGATTCACGGATCCGGGTGACCGTGACGCCGTCGTCCGCCCGGTACGAGGTGGACGGTCCGGACGAGCTGACGATCGTCCATCATGGACAGACCGTGCGGCTGGACTCCGTGCAGGAGCTGGCCATTCCGCCCGCTCCCCGCGTGCGACCCAGCGAGCAACCCCCGGGCCGCGCTCCTCGGCGGCGTGACGTGGAGGACTGAGATGCTGAACTGGGGCGACCTGAGCCCGCATCGCCGCCGCCAACTGGCGGCGCTCGGCATCGTCCAAGTGCTACTGGCCGTCGCCGCCTGGATCGATCTGGCGATCCGCCCGGCGGCCAGGGTCCGCGGCCCGAAGTGGGCCTGGACCTTGGCCATCGGCGTCAACTTCATCGGCCCGCTTGCCTATTTCGGCTGGGGCCGATCTTCCGCACAACGCGATCTTCGCGACGGTGAGGTCGCCTTTACCGATCAGTGATCGATCGGTCACTGCCCGCCATGTGCCGCCTGCTCCACTGTGACGCGCACGCCGACGGACGAACGGAGCAGTCCCGCTCCGCCCACCGGCGTCACAGCGACAGCGGGGAGCTGACACGTGGCGACACGAATCTCCTTACGGCGCGAGCACGTGGTGGCCGCGAGCCTGGTCGGCTCGGTGGTCGTGGTCCTGGGATTCGCCTCCGGCCTCGGCATCCACCACACCGCCACGGGCACGGTCGCGGCGCCCACCCCCGGCGGCGCCGCGCCGCCCACCACCGACACCAGCGGCGAGCCGGCCGGCGGCGGGTATCAGCCGGCGGGCTACTCCGGGGACAGCCCGCAAGGCGGCAACCCTTACGTGGCAACGACAATCGCACCGGTTCCGGTCGGGACGGCCACACCGACGGCCACCACCACAGCGCCGACGACGACATCGCCCGGCACCACGACGACCAGTGCGCCGTCGTGCACGCCCGGTCTGGTGCCGCAGGTCGTCGACACGCTGACCACTGGCGTACAAGGGCTTCCGCTGCTCGGCCCGGTGGTGGCCGGCGTCGGCCTGCCGCCGCTGGTCGACACGCTGCTGGGCTCGTGCCCGGCGACCACCACGACCACGCCGACACCGACCACCCGATGACCGTCGACGCGGCCCGGTCCTGGTACGTGCTCGCCCGGCTGGTCGACTACCTCGGCATCGCGCTTTTCTTCGGTGGCAGCGGTTTCGTCGCGTTGCTGTGGCCGGCCGGCAGCGCGGTGCGCGCCACCCGGCGCGTGATCGCCACCGGCTGGCTGCTCGGTGTCGCCGGCGCCGCCGCCACCATCGTGCTGGAGGGGGTGTGGGCCGGCGGCGGCCCGATCGGCTGGCCGCTGGTCACCCGGGTGCTGGCCACCGACTTCGGCCGGGTCTGGCTGGCCATCGCGCTGCTCTGGGTGCTCGCCGGCGTGGTGCTGGCGGACCTGTTGCAGCGCAAGGAGATTGCCGCACGATCGGCGGCGTGGCGGATCGGCGCGCTCGCCGTCGGGCTGGGCCTGGTCCGCGCGATCGGCCTGACCGGGCACACGTCCGACTCCGGGGCCGCGCTGGTGGAGATCGCCGATCTGGTGCACCTGCTGGGCATGGCGCTGTGGATCGGCGGGCTCGCGGTGCTGTTGTTCGGCGTGCTGCCCCGGCGGCGGCCGGACGAGCTGGCCCGAGTGGTGCCGCGCTACTCGCGGCTCGCGATGATCAGCGTCGGCACCGTCGTGCTGGCCGGCGTGGTGCTGGCCTGGCAGTCGCTGGGATCGGTCGATGCCTTGCTGCACACCGACTACGGCCGGATCCTGCTGATCAAGGTCGGCGTGCTGGCCGTGGTGCTGGCCGCGGCCCAGGCCAGCAAGGCCTGGGTCGGCCGGCGGCTGGACTTCGCCGTCGTGCTGCGCGGCGACGCCCGCACGCTCCGGCCGTTCGTCTACTCCGTCACCGCCGAGACCGTACTCGTGGTGTTCGTGCTGCTCGCCGCGAGTGTGCTCGTCACGGCCAATCCCGGCCGCTGACGTCCCCACCGAAAGGAAACCGTTGTGGACCAACCACCCCTGCCCACACGTCGGCGTGGCCTGCTGCTACCCGCGATCGCGGTGCTCGCCGTCGCCGGGTCGGTCTTCGCGCTGACCTCGCTGTACGCCGACAACCAGCGCACGGCCGTCCCTCAGCCGGCCGCGCAGACCGCCGCACTGCCGGCATCGGTTGTCGACGCGCAGAAGGCCGCCGTCGCGCAGTACTCGCCGTCCGCGGAGTCCTCGGCGATCGCGGTGGACATCAAGAGCTACACGTTCACCCCGGCCAGCCTCACCGTGTCCGTCGGGGACACCGTGACCTGGACCAACGAGGACACCGCCCCGCACACCGTGACGGTCTCCGACGGGCCGGAGAAGTTCGCGTCGCCGACCCTGCAACAGGGCCAGAAGTTCAGCTACACCTTCACCAAGGCCGGCTCGTACTCGTACTACTGCGCCGTGCACCCGGACATGAAGGCCAGCGTCACGGTCCAGGGCTCGACTCCCCCGCCCACCACGACAACCGCGCCGACGACGACGGCGCCGCCCACCACCACGACCACCATGACCATGCCGACGTCCACCCCGGGCAGCGGCTGCGCGGTCAAGGAGGCGCTGGCCCCGTTCATCGCCCACCTCAAGGCCGCCCACCTGGAGGAATCCGTCGGCCAGCAGGTCAACGACGCGCTCAACCTCGACCAGTACATCAAGACGCACACCGTGCTGATCGAGAACATGCTCGCCCCGATCCTCAACGGTGACGCCGACCAGTCGGTCAAGGACGTGCTCACGCCGCTGCTGGCCCACCTGAAGGCGGCCCACCTCGACGAGTCGCTCGGCCAGCAGGTCAGCGACCTGCTGAACGTGGACCAGTACGTCAAGACCCACACCGTGCTGGTGGAAAGCATGCTCGAACCGGTGTTCAACCAGCTGACCTGCTGACCGCGGGGCCCCGGCGGTCAACGTGGCCCGCCGCGGTCCTCGCCCCGCACCGAAAGGGACCCCATGCCCGACACCGCAGTGCTGCCGGTCGGCGAGCGCACCGCCCTGCCGCCGCCCGGCGGGTACCGGCTCGCCGGCTGCGTGCTCGAACGCACCTCGCTTCCCTTGCTGCACCGCAGGATCCCGACCAACGGCGGCGAACTGACGGTCGGCGACGAGACGACACTGACGCTGCCCGACCTGATCACCGCGACCGTCGTCGTCGAGGGCCGGCGCCGACTGCGTATAGCCGGCTGGCTCAACCTGCGCGACCGACGGCACACCCTCCGGCTCACGGCCCGCGTCGTGCACGTGGACGACGACGGGCTGGTGTTCGCCGCCACCGGCACGGCCGTCGCGTCCGGCCGCCGCCGACTCCGCATCGAGGCCGCCATGGAGTTCATCCGATGACCCGCCGGCTGCTGTTCGCCTTGCTGGTATTGCCGTTCCTGACGGTGCTGGCACCCGCCCCGGCGACCGCCGCGACGCAGGCCGTCACGATGGCGCAGTACGCGTTCGCCCCAGCCACGATCACCGTGCACGTCGGCGACACCGTCACCTGGACCAACCAGGATCAGGCGCCGCACGACGTGACCACGACCAGTGCGCCGGTGCCGCTGCACTCACCGACGCTGTCCACCGGCCAGTCCTGGACATACACGTTCAGCCAACCCGGCACGTACGCCTACATCTGCTCCATCCACCCCGACATGAAGGCACAGATCACCGTGCTGCCGGCGGCCACGACCGCGCCGCCACAGCGGCCGGCCACGACCACTGCCGCACGGCACACGACAGCCGGTGGCGCGCCCGCCGCCGTCCAGCCTCGGACCACGACGACCATGACCATGACGAGCGCGCCACCAACCACGTCTACCGCTGCCCCACAAGTGATGCAGGCGATGACGCCGACCGATCAGTCCACTTTGGACCCGATGTTGCTGGTCGCCGGCCTGGTCGCCGCCGTAGCCACGCTGTGCCTGCTGCTCATCGCGTCACGGGCTGCCGACTAGCGCGTGGGTCCCGGCGGCGAGTTCGCCGCACAGTGCGCGGATCTCGGCGATGCCGGTGTCGGTGTCCGGCGCGTCGAGCATCCGGCGCACGATCGCCGAGCCGACGATCACGCCGTCGGCGAAGCCGGCGATCTCACGGGCCTGAGCGCCGTTCGAGACGCCCAGTCCCACCAGCACCGGCAGGTCGGTGGCCTGCCTGATCCGGGCCACCAGGTTCGCGCCGCTGACCTCCGAGCGCATCCCCGTCACGCCCATCGTGGACGCCGCGTACACGAAACCGGTGCTGGCCTTGGCAATCTCGGCCACCCGCTGGTCGGTCGAGCTCGGCGCGGCGATGAAAACGCTGTCCAGGCCGTGCTTTCCGGCCACTTCGCGCCACGGCAGCGAATGCTGCACCGGCAGGTCCGGCAGCACACACCCGGCCCCGCCGGCGTCCGCCAGCCGCTGCGCGAAGCGCTCGATCCCGTACTGCTCAACGGGATTCCAGTACGTCATGACCAGCACCGGCACCTGCGTCCTCGCGGCCACCCGCTCGACCGTGCGCAGCACGTCCTCGGTCCTGGTGCCGTTCTCCAGGGCTCGGGTCACCGCATCCTGGACGGCCGGGCCGTCCATCACCGGGTCGGTGTAGGGCAGGCCGATCTCCAGCGCGTCGCACCCGGCTTCCACCATGGCGATCAGCGTCCGGACACCGTCGTCGACCGTGGGGAAACCGGCCGGCAGATAGCCGACGAGAGACTTCGTGTTCGGCTTGAACATGGTCACTCCCCCACCAGGTCGAAGTAGCCCGCCGCGGTGTCCATGTCCTTGTCGCCGCGGCCGGACAGGTTGATCAGCACGACCTCGCCCAGGTCGGCGTTGAGTTTGATCGCACCGGCCAGGGCGTGGCTGGACTCGATGGCCGGGATGATGCCCTCGGTCCGGGCCAGCAGCCGCAGCGCGGCCATCGCCTCGTCGTCGGTCACCGGCACGTACTCGGCGCGGCCGCTGTCCCGCAGGTGGGAGTGCTCGGGCCCGACGCCGGCGTAGTCGAGGCCGGCCGAGATCGAGTGGGTTTCCCGGGTTTGGCCGTCCTCGTCCTGGAGCACGTACGAACGCGATCCGTGCAGGACACCCACCTTGCCGCCGGCGAACGTCGCCGCGTGCCGGCCGGTCTCCACACCGTCACCGGCTGCTTCGCAGCCGATCAGCCTGGTTCCGGCGTCGTCGAGGAAGGGGTGGAACGCGCCGATGGCGTTGGAGCCGCCGCCGACACAGGCCACCACCGCGTCGGGCAGCCGGCCGGTACGGCGCTGGATCTGTTCCCTCGCCTCGACTCCGACCACCCGTTGCAGGTCACGCACGATCGTCGGGAACGGATGCGGGCCGGCGGCCGTGCCGAACAGGTAGTGCGTGGAGTCCACATTGGCCACCCAGTCGCGGAACGCCTCGTTGATGGCGTCCTTGAGGGTGCCCGCGCCGGTCGGCACCGCCACGACCTCGGTGCCGAGAATGCGCATCCGGGCCACGTTCAGCGCCTGCCGCTCGATGTCGAGCGTTCCCATGTAGACAGTGCAGTCGATGCCGAGCAGGGCGCAGGCCGTCGCCGTCGCGACACCGTGCTGGCCGGCGCCGGTCTCGGCGATGACGCGGGGCTTTCCCATGCGCTTGGCCAACAACGCCTGGCCCAGCGCGTTGTTCAGCTTGTGCGAGCCGGTGTGGTTGAGGTCCTCACGCTTGAGGAACACCCTGGCCCCGACGGCCTCGGCGAAACGCGGCACCTCGGTCAGCGGGGTCGGCCGGCCGGCGTAGTTCTCCAGCAGGTCGGTCAGCTCGGCCGCGAAGGCCTCGTCGTGGCGGGCCTTGTCGTAGGCCACGGTGAGCTCGTCGATCGCGGCGACCAGGGCCTCGGGCACGTACTGGCCGCCGAAGCGGCCGAAGCGGCCCGTCCCGTCGCCGTGGGCGGGATGGAAGAAAGACATATGAGGTTGTCCTTACGGGATAACGGAAATCGGGCTGGGGAAACTCAGCCCGGCCATCGCATCCCGCGGACCTGACCCGGTTCGCTGCCGATGTGGTACCGCACCCGGCGGCCCTTGATCCGACGCGCGGGCGAGCGGGAGCCGCGCGGGGCCCCGCCGAAGCGCACGTCGTTCGTCACGAGGCGAAGGGTAATAGCGTGACCGTCGCCGACACAACCGGTTCCGGTTGCCTTGGCGCGTCAGCCCGGGGATCGTGGTGCCATGGAACGGGACGGTGTCGCGCTGACCAATCTCGACCAGCCGCTGTTCGACGGGGCCGAGGCCACCAAGGGGGACCTGGTCGACTACCTCGACGCCGTGCACCCGCAGCTGGTGTCCGTGCTCACCGACCGGCCTTTGTCGGTGATCCGCGCGTTGCGCGACCAGCCGTCGTTCATGCAGAAGAACCTGCCGAAATACACGCCTTCCTGGGTGGCCCGGCAGCCCATCTGGGCCGAGGCGTCCAAGCGTGAGATCTCGTACGCGCTGTGCAACGACCGGCGGACCCTGTTGTGGTTCGCCAACCAGCGGGCCGTCGAGTACCACCCCACCCTGTTCCTGCTGGACCAGTACGCCCATCCCACCCACATGGTCCTCGACCTCGATCCCCCCGCGGGCGACTCTTTCCGCCTGGTCGTCCAGGCCGCGCATCTGATCCGCCAGGCTTTGACCGACTGCGGTCTTTCCGGGGCGGTGAAGACCTCCGGCTCCAAGGGCGTGCACATCTTCGTGCCCGTCGCCGGTTCCCCCGTCGAGGACGTCGCCGCCGCCACCCGCGCCATCGCCGCCCGCGCCGAACGCCTCGATCCGGCGCTCGCCACCACCGCTTTCATCGTCGAGGACCGCCACGGCAAGGTCTTCCTCGACTCCACCCGCGCCGGCGGCGCCACCGTCGCCGCCGCCTACAGCCCCCGCCTCCGCCCCGGCGTCCCCGTCTCTTTCCCGGTGTCGTGGGACTCCCTCGACACCGTCTCCCCTTCCGACTTCACCATCCGCACCGCCCCCGCTCTGCTCGGCACCGGCGACCCCTGGTCCGACGCCATGCCCGCACCCCAGCCGTTGCCTGAGGACCTGGTCGCCGAGGGCCACACCATCCCGGTCGCCCGCGTCCAGGCCATGCACGAGGGCAAACGCCGCGCCCGCGCCCGCCGCCAATAACCCCCGCGAGTCCCGCTCTCCGTCACACCGAATCCCACCTTCCGGCACATTCGAATGTCACATGCGCGTCATACTTGCCTCCCTGCGGCACATCCGGACCGCATGTGCCCCGATCCGGGGGCCGTGCGGCGTGCGATACCGCTGGTCGCGCCCTTCAGCCACTAGGTTGAACGCCTCCGACCGCCGCCGAAATGAGCCGACCTTGGCATCGAGCAGCACCTCCGCCTGGGCGCCGCTGGCCGCCCGATCGTTCCGAGCACTGTGGCTGGCGCAGTTCGCCTCGAACGTGGGCACATGGGTGCAGTCGGTGGGCGCGCAGTGGCTGGTGCTGGACCACGGCCCGACGGTGGTGGCGCTGGTGCAGACAGCCAGCACGCTGCCGGCTTTCCTGTTCGCACTGCCGGCGGGGGTGCTGGCGGACCTGGCGGACCGCAAGAAGCTGCTGGTGTGGTCCCAGCTCTTCATGACGGTGGTGGCGGGGCTGCTGGCCCTGGCGACGTTCACCGGCGGCATGACGCCGGGGCTGCTGCTGACGCTGACGTTCCTGTTGGGCTGCGGGGGCGCGCTGGTGGGACCGGCCTGGCAGGCGATCCAACCCGAGCTGGTGCCCCGCGACCAGCTCAAACAGGCGTCGGCGCTGGGCGCGGTGAACATGAACACGGCTCGCGCGGTCGGACCGGCGCTGGGCGGCCTTCTGGTGTCGGTGGCCGGCGTCGGCTGGACGTTCGCGCTGAACGCGGCGTCGTTCGTGGTCATCCTGCTGGCGTTGCAGCTGTGGCGGCGCGCGCCGCAGCCCCGGCCGAGCGAGACCGAACGCGAGCACACGGTGGCGGCGGTGCGGGCCGGCGTGCGCTACCTGCGCAACGCCCCCGGCATCCGCCGGATCCTGCTCCGGGCGCTGCTGTTCGTGCCGGCGGCGTCGGCGCTGTGGGCGCTGCTGCCAACGATCTCCGCGCAGGTGCTGCACCTCGACTCCGGCGGCTACGGCCTGATGCTCGGCGCCCTCGGCGTCGGTGCTGTCGCGGGCGCGCTGGCCCTGCCGGCGACGGCCGGCCGGATCAGCGGCACGGCCACGCTGATGATCTCCGGCACCGTGTTTGCCCTGGTCACGGCGGTGCTGCCGATAGCGCCGAACGCCCTGGTGGCCGGCGTCGTGCTGATCCTGGCCGGCGCGGCGTGGATCGGCGTGCTGTCGACGTTGAACGCGGCCATGCAGCTCAACCTGGCCGGCTGGGTCCGAGCCCGCGGCCTGGCCTTCTACCTGGTCGTGTTCATGGGCAGCCAGGCGTTCGGCGCGGCGATCTGGGGCATCGTGGCCGGCTATGCCGGCCTGACCGTCACCATGGTCGTCGCGGCCGGGCTGCTCGTGCTGGGCGCGGTCACCGGCCTGTGGTGGCCGCTCTACGACAGCAACCTGGACCGGACGGTCGGCTCCGGCTGGCCCGACCCGTCGCTGGTTTTAGACCTCCGGCCGACCGACGGGCCGGTGCTCGTGCAGATCGAGTACCGGGTGCCCGAGGACAACGTGACCGACTTCGGGCGCGCGATGACCGTGGTCGAGCGCTCCCGCCGGCGCACCGGCGCGACCAGCTGGGGCCTGCACCGGGACATCGCCGACCCGGCGCTGTTCCTGGAGACGTTCCAGGTGCCGTCCTGGGCCGAGCACCTGGCCCAGCACCACTCCCGCTACACCGGGGCCGACCACGACGTGCTGGAACGGGCCCGGCGGCTGGCCGAGGGCGAGCCGACCGTGCGGCACGCGCTGGCCGCCCCGGCGCCGGTGGACTGACCGCATGCGGGTCTGGCACGAACTGACCGACGGCGACCGGCATGGTCCGCTGCCGGCGCTGCTGCTGGTGCTGACGCTCGCGACCGGTGTCGTCGACGCGGTGAGCGTGCTGGCCCTCGGCCGCGTCTTCGTCGCGAACATGACCGGCAATGTCGTGTTCGTGGGCTTCGCGCTGGCCGGCGTGCCCGACTTCTCGCTGGCCGCCTCCGTGGTCGCGCTGCTCGGCTTCCTGGCCGGCGCGTTCGTCGGCGGCCGGCTGGGCCGCCGGCACACGCACCGCGGACGGCTGCTGCGCAACGTCGCGCTTGTCGAGTTGTCGCTAGTGGCGTTGACACTCCTCCTCTCGGTGTGGACGGACCTGCTGGTGGTGCCGGCCGCGCTGCTGGCCGTCGCGATGGGCCTGCAGAACTCGACCGCGCGCCGGCTGGCCGTGCCCGACCTGACCACGACCGTGCTCACGACGACCATGTCCGGCCTGGCCGCCGAGATCCGCCGTCAGGGCCGGGTGACGGCGGCGCGGCGGGCGCTGGCCGTGTTCACCATGTTCCTGGGCGCGCTGATCGGGGCTGTGCTGGTCCTGCACGTCCATCGGGCCTGGGCGCTGGCCGTCGCGACCGTCCTGATCGGACTGGTCGCGGCGGTCAGCACCGTGCGCAGCCGGGGCTCCGAGCCCTGGCATGCGGTCACATCGTCAGCTTGATGACCGAGAAGGCCGCGCCGTGCGGGTCGTTGAGCACCGAGAAGCGGCCCTGCGGGATGTCCATCGGCGGCACGACCACCGAGCCGCCCAGCTCGACGCACTTGGCCACGGCGGCGTCGGCGTCCTCGACGGCGAAGTAGACCATCCAGTGCGCCGGCAGCTCGGCCGGCCAGTTGTCGCCCTCCATCGGCAGCATGCCGCCGACCGGCGCGCCGTTCAGCGACCACATCGTGTACGTGCTGTCGGCGGCCGGCTGGTCCTCGTGGCCCCAGCCGAAAACGCCCTCGTAGAAGGACTTCGCGCCGGCCGGGTCGCGGGTCATCAGCTCGTTCCAGCTCATCGCGCCGGGCTTGTTGAACGCGGTCGCGCCGGGCATGGTGCCCGGCTGCCAGACCGAGAACACCGCGCCGCCGTTGTCCATGAACACGGCCATCCGGCCGTTCTCGCCGACATCGCCCGGGGCCATCAGCACCTTGCCGCCGTTGGCCTCCACCTTGGCCGCCACGTCGTCGGCGCTGTCGGTGATCACGTAGGTGTTCCACGCCGGCGGCTGGCCCTCGTTGAACAGCGGGCCGGCGCCGGCGACCGGGTCGTCGCCAAGGTTGAAGATGGTGTAGCCGCCGAACTCCTCGCCGCCGGTGTGCGCGGTCCAGCCGAACAGCTCCGTGTAGAAGGCTCTCGTCGCCTCCAGGTCGGGCGAGCCGAGGTCGATCCAGCCGGGCACGCCCGGCGCCACAGCGCTCATGATGGTGCTCCTCGTTGAGTCGCGGGACAGTGGGCCGTCCCGACACGAGAGCATCGTCGCAGCGGGGTCTGACATTTCAGGGCGCGGCGGTTCACCATAGGGTGACTCGATGCAGGTGCCCTCCCCGCTGACCGAGTTGCGCGACGAGCGACTCGGGGACGTTCGCCTCTGGCTGAAGCGGGACGACCTCATCAGCCCGGACATCCCCGGCAACAAGTGGCGCAAGCTCAAGTACAACCTGGTCACCGCCCGTGAACAGGCGCACCACACGCTGCTCACCTTCGGTGGGGCCTATTCGAACCACATCCGCGCCACCGCCGCCGCTGGTGCCCGGTTCGGCTTCGACACCATCGGCGTCATTCGCGGCGAGGAGCACCGTCCGCTCAACGATTCCCTGGCCCAGGCCGTGCGCAACGGCATGCGACTGTCCTATCTGGACCGCTCGGCCTACCGCCGCAAGACTTCTTCAGCGGTGCTGGAGGCTTTGGCCGCCGAGTTCGGCGACTTCTACCTGCTGCCCGAGGGCGGCACGAACTCGTTGGCTCTCAAGGGATGCAGGGAGCTTCCGGCCGAGATCACCGTCGATTTCGATGTCTTGTGCTGCGCCTGCGGCACCGGTGGCACCCTCGCCGGCCTCGCCGCCGGTCTCCGCCCCGGCCAGCGCGCCCTTGGCTTCGCCGCGTTGAAAGGCGGGGATTTCCTGGTCGCCGACGTCCGTCGGCTACAGACCGAGGCCTTCGGGGCCGCGACCGACAACTGGTCCATCGACGTCGACTCGCACTTCGGCGGTTACGCCAGGCACACCCCTGAACTCGACGCGTTCATCGCCGACTTCCGCCGCCGGCACGACATTTCCCTCGATCGTGTGTACGTGGCCAAGATGCTGCACGGCGTGTTCGCCCACGTGCGCTCCGGTCACTTCCCCGCCGGCACCACCATCGTCGCCGTCGTCACCGGCTGATATTCGCTTGCGCCCGTCGAGAGGCTGGGCCTGTGACCTTGACTCCGCTGTACGACGACCTCGTCTTCCACGGCCCCATGTCCTCCTACCGTGCCGATCTGCTCGTGCGCTCCCTCGGGCCCCTCGATGGGCAGCACGTCGTCGACCTCGGTTGCGGTTGGGCCGAGCTGCTGCTCCGCACCGTCGCCGCCGGCGCCACCGGCGAGGGCGTCGACCTCAGCGCCGACGACATCGCCCATGGCCGCAAACTCGCCGCCGATCGCGGCCTCTCCTCCCGGGTCACCCTCTCCGTCGGCGATGCCGGCGAGTGGTCCGGCTCCGCCGACGTGCTCATCGTCAACGGCTCCACCCAGGTCTTCGGCGGCGATCCCGTGCGGCACACCGCCAACACCCTCGCCGCCGGCCGCCGCATCCTCCGTCCCGGCGGCCGTCTCCTGCTCGGCGAGGGCTTTTGGGAGCGGGAGCCCACCCCCTCCCAGCTCGCCGCCATGCCCATCCCCCGCGAGCAGTACGGCTCCGTCGACTCCCTCGTCGACCTGGCCTTCTCCCACGGCTATCGGCTCCGCTGGCTCTCCCAGGCCAGTCAGGACGAGTGGGACGAATTCGAGTCCGGCCACGCCCTCGCCTACGAGCGTCGGCTGGCCGACCACCCCGACGACACCACCGTCCGCGAACGCGCCGACCAGCAGCGCACCTGGCGATTGAAGGGTTGGCGCGGCGTGTTGGGCATGGTCTACCTGACCTTGGTCCTGCCGCGTTGACGCCGATCAGCCGACTCCCCCTCGACGAGCAGATCGAGGCCCTGCGGGACATCCTGAGCCGCAACACGGTTCTCACCGACGTGCTGGCAAGAGCGGCGGAGCTGGATCTGCCGGGGTGGTGTCTGACGGCGGGCTGCGTGTTCCAGACGGTGTGGAACGTGGTGACGGGACGGCCGGCCACCGAAGGGATCCGGGACTACGACCTGTTCTACTTCGACGGCTCTGACCTGTCCTGGGAGGCGGAGGACGTGGCCATCCGGGCCGGTGGCACGGCCTTTGCCGGGATCCCGGCGGAGGTGGAGATCCGCAACGAGGCGCGGGTGCATCTCTGGTACGAGGAGAAGTTCGGGGTGCCGTGCCAGCCCTACACCTCGACGGAAGCGGCGATCGACTCGTTCGCGGCGACGACGTGCTGCCTGGGGATCCGGCTGGAGTCCGGAAAGTGGCGCGTGTATGCGCCGCACGGGCTGGCGGACGTGTTCAACCTCGTGGTGAGACCGAATCCGGTGCTGGCGCCGCGTCACGTGTACGAGACGAAGACCGAGCGCTGGCGCAAGCAGTGGCCGGAGCTGACGGTGCTGCCCTGGCCTGATCAGCCGGCGTAGCCGGGGCCGGGGTGGGGGGTGACGGAGGTGGTGGTGATCTCGCCGGAGCAGTGGCGGCAGGCGAGGTAAGGGGCGACGGGCTGGTGGCAGTCGTTGTGGTGCAGGACGATGGGTGGACCGTCGGGGGTCGGGAGGTAGGTGTCGCCCCAGTTCATGAGGGCGACGACGGCGGGGAACAGGCCCTTGCCGGCGTCGGTGAGGCGGTACTCGTGACGGTCCTCGTCGTACGGGACCTTCTCGAGCAGGCCGGCCTCGACGAGGCGCTTGAGACGGGTGGAGAGGGTGGGGCGGGGAATGCCGAGGTTGCGGGCGAACTGGCCGTAACGGCGCACGCCGAAGAAGGCCTCGCGGAGGATGAGCAGGGTCCACCGCTCGCCGACGAGCTCGAGGGCCCGGCCGACGGACTCGGCGGTGAAGCGGTGGCGGAACTCCTGTTCGGCGGTCATCGGCGGCCCAACGAGGAGAGAAGCCTTGCGCCGCAAGGGTCGGAGGCGGTGGGAGGCACGATGCCGACGTGGTCGGCGCCGGCGGAGTGGAAGGCGGCGATGCCTTCCAAGACGTCGGAGCGGGAGCCGACGGCGCCGACGGCGGAGAACAACGACAACGGGATGTCGGCGGCGAGGGAAGCACGAGGCTCGCCGGCCCGGGCACGGTCCACGAGGGAAGCGTAGCCGAGGGAAGCGAACATCTCCCCGTAACCGGGCGGTGCGAGGTAGACGGCGGTCTGCGCCGCAAGCTGGTGCAGCACAGCGGGATCGGGGTCGAGGGCGACGGGGATCCACACGGCGAGCCGGGGCGGGGTCCGGCCGACGGCAGCGGCGAAACGGTCCAGGTCGGCCCGAACGGCAGCGACATGGGCCGGGGAAACGAGGTTGAGCACGACCTCGTCGGCAACCTCGGCGGCGACACGGGTCATGGCGGGCCCGAAGGCGGCGACGGTGATGGGCAAGCCGGGCAGCGGTTGTCGCAGCCGGAATCCCTTGCTACGGACATGAGAGCCGGCGAAGTCGGAGCGGCCACCGTCCAGAATGGACCGAAGGACGCCGACGGACTCACGCATGCGCCCGGCGGCATGGGCCCATTCACGGTCGTGCCAACCGGAAACGATGAACGGGCTGGAGCCGCCGAGGCCGATACCGGCGACAGGACGGGCCAGGTCGGCGACGGAGGACACGCCCAACGCCACGGAAACAGGCGTGCGGACGGAAATCGGCAGCGGTCCGACCCGAATGGCGATTCGAGACGTGCGGAGACCGATGGCGGTGGCGAGGGAAAACGCGTCGTAGGTGGCCATCTCGCCCAGCCACATGGTGCCGAAACCGCACCGCTCGGCCTCGAGGGCGATGCCGACGACCTCGTTGTCCGGCCGGTCCAACCAGTACGGCGCGACCACGCCGATGTCGCTCACCACTGGGCCGTGTCGGTCGGCAGCCCGAGCAGCACCCGGCCGGCGAGCTCGAAGCTGGCCGGGTTGACCTGGAAGTGCGCGGTGGCGGTGTGGGCGTCGCGGAAACGGCGCTGCAACGGGGAATCCTCGTAGATCGCGGAGCCGCCGCCGAGGTCGTAGACGGAGCTGACGACGTCGGCGGCGGTACGAACGGCGTGGGTGCAGGCCAAGCGGAGCGACGTACGGAGCTCGACCGAGACTTCCGAGGAACCCGAAGCCGCCCGCCAGGCGTCGTCGATGGCCTGGTAGTACAAGCCCCGAGCGGCCCGCAGCGAAGCCTCGGCGGCGGCGAAAGCGCCCTGCGTGGTCGGCCGCTCGGCGGTGCTGCGGCTGGAACCGGACGGCTTGCGCACGGTGGCGAGCTCGACGAACTCGGTGAGAGCCCCACGGGCGTTGCCCAACGCGGCGGCGGCGATGGACGCGGCGAAGAAGCCGAACAGCGGGAACCGTTGCAGCGTACGGGAACCGGCCGGCGGCCCGGCCAGCACGGAGAACAAGCGGTGATCGGGCACGAAGACGTCGGCAGCCACGACATCGGTGCTGCCTGTGCCGCGCAACCCGCCCGTCTTCCAGGTGTCGAGGATCTCCAGCTCGGCCGTCGAGAAGGCCGCGGTGCGAACCTGCCCGTCCTGGATGAAGCCGAGGAAGATCCAGTCGGAGTGCCGGACGCCGCTGCAGAACGACCACCGGCCGGAGATCCGGACGCCGCCGTCGACCACGGACCCCTTGGCTCGCGGCGCCCACACGCCGGCGGCGACCGCGGCGGGGTCGCCAAACACCTCCTGCGCACCCTTGGCCGGCAGGTACGCGCCGAGCAGGCTGCTGGTGGCGGCGATGGACACGCACCAGCCGGCGGAGGCGTCGCCGACCGCGATGGTCTCGGCGGCCTCCAGGATCTCGGCGGCGGTCGGCTCGACGCCGCCGAGGTCGGCGGTCAGCCCGATGCGCAGCAGGTCGTGCGCCTTGAGCTCGGCGACGAGGCCGGGCGCGAGCTGCCGCCCCCGCTCGGTCTCGTCGGCCAGCTCGCGGGCCACCGCGGCGGCCTTGACTGCGCTGGACAGCATGCGCCCTCCTGGTTCAGTTCCGTTACCGGTTCAATATTCTTACCATCAGCCCCGTGTGTCAACAGGTACCGTGCGTAAGGGAGAAGGGGGACGGCAGATGCACGTGGACGTCCTGATCGTCGGCGCGGGGCTGTCCGGCGTGAACGCGGCCTACCGGCTGCGCACCCGGTCGCCGCGCCGCACGTACGTCATCCTGGAGGCCCGCGACACGATCGGCGGCACCTGGGACCAGTTCCGCTACCCGGGCATCCGGTCCGACTCCGACATGTTCACCCTCGGCTATCCGTTCCGCCCGTGGCCGAACCCGCAGGCGATCGCCGACGGCCCGTCGATCTTGAGCTACGTCCGCGACACGGCGTCGACGTACGGCATCGACCGGGAGATCCGCTTCGGGCACAAGGTGATCTCGGCCAGCTGGTCCACAAAGGACGCGATGTGGACGGTCGAGGCCGTGCACGACGGCGAACCGAAGACCTTCACCTGCTCGTTCCTCTACCTGTGCAGCGGCTACTACAGCTACGACCGCGGCCACGTCGTCGACTTCCCCGGCCAGGGCGACTTCACCGGCACCACGGTGCATCCCCAGTTCTGGCCCGAGGACCTGGACTACACCGACAAGAACGTGGTGGTCATCGGCAGCGGCGCGACGGCCGTCACGCTCGTGCCGGCGATGGCCGAGAAGGCCGCGCACGTGACGATGGTGCAGCGCTCCCCCAGCTACGTCGTGGCCCGCCCGCAACAGGACGAAGCGGCCAACAGGATCCGCGCCAAGCTGCCGGATCCCCTCGGCCATCGGGTCGTACGGGCCAAGATTCTGGTACGCAGCGCCATCTTCTACCAGTACATGCGCCGCTTCCCGACCCGTGCGGCCGCCCTGCTCCGCAAGGGCGCCGCCGCCGCGCTCGGCGACTCCGTGCCGCTGGACCCGCATTTCGCGCCGCGGTACAACCCGTGGGACCAGCGGCTGTGCCTGGTGCCGGACGGCGACCTGTTCACTGCCTTGCGGGCCAAGCAGGCCAGCATCGTCACCGACCACATCGAGACGTTCACCCCTGACGGCCTGCGCCTCAAGTCGGGCCGGGAGCTCACCGCGGACATCATCGTCACGGCCACCGGCCTGAACATGATCGCTGTCGGCGGCATCGCGCTCACCGTGGACGGAAAGCCCGTCGACACCGGGAAAACGACCGTCTACAAGGGAATGATGCTCAGCGGCGTGCCCAATCTGGCCTGGTGCGTCGGCTACGCCAACGCCTCCTGGACGCTCCGGGCCGACCTGACCGCGCGCTACGTCTGCCGGCTGCTCAACCACATGGCCCGCAAGGGGTTCACCGTCTGCACCCCTACGCCGCCGAGCCGGGCCGACAGCAGCAGGACGATCCTCAACCTGACCTCCGGCTACGTCAACCGCGCCGCGGCGATCCTGCCGAAGCAGGGCACGCGCCGGCCGTGGCGGTCACGGGAGAGCTACCTCGTCGACCATGTAGACCTGACCTACGCCCCGGTCACCGACGGCGTCATGCGTTTCACGAAGCCTTAGCCGCCCGCAGGCGTTCCACGTGCCGCTGCTGCAATGCCGTGCTGGTGCGCAGGAAATCGATGACCAGCAGCAGCTGCTCGGTGCTGTACCGGGCGGCGAGCTCCTGCTGGCCCTCGGCCAGTAACGGCCGTATCTGGTCAAGACAGCGGCCGGCGCCGACCTTGGTCATCCGCACGACCACCTTGCGCCGGTCGGTGGGGTGCGGGGCGCGGGACAGCAGGTCGAGCCGTTCGAGGCGGTCCAGCATGGCGGTGACGCTGCCGGTGGTCAGGTTGAGCCGTTCGCCCAGTTCACGCGGGGTGAGCTCGCCCGCGCCGAGCAGCAGTTCGAGGCAGCGCAGGTCGGTGCCGTTGACCCCGAGCAGCCGGGCGTTCTCGCGGTCGAAGTCGTCAACGGCGGCCTGGTAGGCCTGGACGACCAGGCCCAGTTCGGCCAGCACGTCCTGTGTCACGGTCGACCCTCCCGTTTTCTCTTGACAAGCAAAATACCCGTCGCTAGGTTCCTCGACAACCAAGATACTTGAAAATCAAGTGAGACGAGACGCCCATGCACGTGATGATCATCGGTGGTGGCACCGGCGGCATGTGCCTCGCGCACGGTCTCAAGCGGGCGGGCGTCTCAGTCGCGGTGTACGAGCGCTACGGCTCGCGTCTGGACGGCCTGTACGGCTACCGGGTCGGCATCGACCCCACCGGAAACCGTGCCCTCAAGGCCTGCCTGCCGCCGGACCTGTTCGAGACCTTCGTCGCCACCTGCGCCCGCACGCCCCGGCACCTCAACATCCTGACCCAGAACATGCACAGCACGGCCAGCTTCGAGCTGCGTGACGACAGCGACGACGTGGACGCCGAGCGGTCGGTCTCGCGGGCCACGCTGCGCCAGGTGTTGTTCAGCGGCATGGAAGACGTGGTGCACTACGGCAAGGTCTTCACCCGCTACGAGCGCAACGACGACGGCACCGTCACCGCCTTCTTCGCCGACGGCACCATGGCCAGCGGCGATCTCCTGGTCGCCGCGGACGGCACCCGCTCGGCCGTGCGCCGCCAGTTCCTGCCGGACGCCGACGTCACCGACACCGGCGTCACCGCGATCGCCACCAAGACCCCGCTCACGCCGCAAACCCGAGCACTGCTCAAGCCCAAGGTGCTCAACGGACTGTCGCTGATCTTCGGCACCAAGGGCATGGTCGGCATGCTGCACGTGATGGAGTTCCGGGCCGGCGAGCACAACGCCGGCGACTACATCAACCTGTCCATCTGGAGCTCGCACGAGCACTTCCCGGCCGGCACGGCCAAGCAGCGCGGCGCCGAGCTGGTCGCCACCGCGCTGCGGGCCACCAAGAACTGGCATCCGAACCTGCGCAGGCTGTTCCAGTTGTCCGACCCGGACGCGGCGTTCGCCATGCGCATCGCCACCTCGTCGCCGGTCACGCCCTGGCCGGCCACCAACATCACGCTGCTGGGCGACGCCATCCACACCATGACGCCGGGTCAGGGCGTCGGCGCGAACACCGCGCTGCGCGACGCCGCCCTGCTGTGCCACGAGCTCACCGCCGCCAACCGCGGCGAGAAGACGCTGCTCAAGGCGGTGGGCGACTACGAGGCGGAGATGCTGCCGTACGGCACCGCCCGTGTCGCCGAGTCGCTCAGCAACAACGGCACCAGCGGCAAGGACCCGCTGTACAACCCAGTCACCGGGCGGGCGGCGCTGTTCGCCGCCCGCACCTACTTCAGCCTCACCGACAAGGTTCCCGCGCTGCGCCGCAAGTTCCTCGACGGCATGTACGCCTACCGCGGCACGGACGCCGTCCTGGAGGCCGCGACCAGCGGTGCCCGGCCGCGGGTCTGACGCATCACCAGCGGTCGACGTGCAGGACCTCGTCCAGCGGCTGGCGCGGGGCGGGCTTGAAGCTGTCGCCGGTGTAGTACGCGGTCGGGATGAGGGCCGCCTGGTGCACGCCGTCGGGCAGGCCGAGGATCTCCGCCACCTCGGACTCGTACGTGAGGTGCAGCGTGGTCCACGCGGTGCCGAGACCGCGGGTGCGGGCGGCCAGCATGTAGCTCCACGCGGCGGGCAGCAGCGAGGCCCACAGGCCGGCCTGGTTGCCGGCCGGCAGGTCGCGGCCGGTCTTGATGCACGGGATCAGCAGCACCGGCACCTGCCCCATGGTGTCGGCCAGGGCGGCGACGGAGGAGTGCACCCGCTGCTGCACGGCCGAGCGCTCGGCGTCGTCGGCGAACAGCTTGCCGGCGGCCACCGCGGACTCCAGGTAGGCGTTGCAGGC
The DNA here is from genome assembly GCF_028622115.1 of Kutzneria chonburiensis. Lineage (NCBI taxonomy): Bacteria > Bacillati > Actinomycetota > Actinomycetes > Pseudonocardiales > Pseudonocardiaceae > Kutzneria > Kutzneria chonburiensis. Next base: position 775,283 of record NZ_CP097263.1, on the reverse strand, counting down.
CCGGCGGTACACGTCGCCGATCGCGGCGCGCTGGGCGGCGTCGGTGACGACAATCCACTGCCATTCCTGGCGGTTGGAACCGCTCGGGGCCTGCAAGGCGATGGTGAGACAGTCCCGCACCACGGCCAGGTCCACCGGCCGGGTCAGGTCGAGCCGCTTGCGCACGGCCCTGGTCGTGGTGAGGACGGTCTCCGCCGACATCTCGTTCATGCCTCAATGATTACCGGTGGCGTCCAGCTACCGCGGCTTCAACCGAGGTGTAGTCGGGCTTCACAGCAGCTTGTCGAGGGTGATCGGCAGGTCGCGGACGCGTTTGCCGGTGGCGTTGTGCACGGCGTTGGCGATGGCCCCGGCCACGCCGACGATGCCCAGCTCGCCGATGCCGCGCGCGCCGAGCGGGCTGAACACGGTGTCCGGGTGGTCGAGGAAGCGGACGTCGATGGGCGGGATGTCGGCGTTGACCGGCACCAGGTAGGCGGCCATGTTGGCGCCGGCGTAGCGGCCGGTGTCGGGCTCGACCCGGCTGTCCTCCAGCAGCGCGCCGCCGATGCCCATGACCACGGCCCCGAGGATCTGGCTGCGGGCGGTCTTCTCGTTGACGATGGTGCCGCCGTCGATCACGGTCAGCCAGCGCGCCACCCGCGGCTCGCCGGTCCACCGGTTGACCCGGACCTCGCAGAAGTGCGCCCCGAAGGACAGGTAGCCGTAGCCCTTGGTGGTACCGCTGGGCAGCGCGGACGTGCCCTCGACGGCCGGCAGGTCCAGCGCGGTGAGCAGGCTGCCGAAACTCATCGCGACACCGTCGGCTTTGACGTTGCCGGCATCGTAGACCGGGGTCTTGCCGTAGAAGGGAGACTGCGGATTCGTTGCGGCCTGCGCCAGCAGCGCGGACTTGGCGGCGTCGGCGGCGACCATGATGGACGGCCCGTTGCTGGACGTCGACGTCGAGCCGCCGGCCGGGGTTGCCGGCGGCAGCGAGGAGTCGCCCAGCTCGGCCTTGATCGCGCTCACCGGCAGGCCCAGCGCCTGCGAGCCGAGGATGGCGAACACGGTGAACTGGCCGGTGCCGAGGTCCGCGCCGGTGCCGGAGACGACCGCGGTGCCGTCGGCCTGCAACCGCACCTTGACGGACGACTTCGAGCGCGAAGCCGGATAGGTCGCGGTGGCCATGCCGAGGCCGACCAACCAGTCCCCGTCCCGCACCGCGCCCGGCGCGGGATTCCTCTTCTCCCAGCCGAAAGCGTTTGCGCCGACCTCGTAGCACTCGTCGAGATGCTTGCTGGACCACGGATTGCCGTTGCTCGGGACCTTCGCGGCGTAGTTCTTCTGCCGCAAAGCCAACGGATCCATGCCCAGTGTGAACGCCAGCTCGTCCATGGCGCTTTCCAGGGCGAACGCGCCGTGGGTCTCGCCGGGAGCCCGCATCGGGGTCATCGCCGACACGTCCAGCGGCACGATCGCCCGTGACGCGTGCAGGTTCGGCGACGCGTAGGCGGTCAGCGAGTGGTTGGCCAGGTTCTCCGAGGACGGCCCGGATTGCGACTTGCCGGCGATGCCGTCGTGTTTGACCGCCACGAGCGTGCCGTCGTGCGTCGCGCCCAGCGACACGGTCTGGTGCGACGGCGGCCGATGCCCTGAGACGGTGAAAGTCTGCTCACGGGTCAGCGCGACCTTGACCGGCCGGCTCAGCGCCCGCGCCGCCGCGGCGGCCAGCGGGACGTTGGCCCAGTTGCCGATCTTGCCGCCGAACGCCCCGCCCACATGGGGATTCACCACGTGCACTTTGGACTGATCGACACCGAGGGCCCGCGCCATGTGGCTGACCACGTTCATCACGCCCTGCGTGGCCGTGTAGAGCGTGAGCCGGTCGTCGGTCCACACCGCGACGGCCGCGTGCGGCTCCATCGGATTATGGTGCTGGTGCGGGGTTGTGTACACGGCTGACACGGTCACATCGCTGGCCGCCAGCGCGGCGTCGATCGACGTCACACCGGGGGCCAGGACCTCGGTCGGCGTGCCCTGCGGCGTGGCGGTCGCGACGCCGGCGGCGAAGTTCACCATGCCGGGCTTGACGTCGTAGGTCGGCGAGACGAGCGAGGCGGCATCCCGTGCGTGCTCGAAGGTGTCGGCGACGACCATGCCGATCACCTGCCCGTTGTAGCGGACATTGTTGTCCTGCAACACGGGCGCGGTCTCGTCGGTGGAGCCGTCGCCATAGCCGTAGAGCTTCAACGGGTTGAACGGCGTGTACACCGCGAACACACCCGGCGCGGCAACGGCGGCGGTTGTGTCCATTGCGGTCACGGTGCCGAGCGCGATCGTGCTGGTCAGCAGATACCCGTACGCGGTAGCGGCATTGTCGGCCGCGTACACCGCGCCGCCGGTGACCTTGAGATGCGATTCCACGCGGGACAGTGAGACGGTCATCGCGTACCCGCCAAGGCCCGCGCGATGGTCCGCTGCACCAGCGGCACCTTGAAGCCGTTGCCGGACAACGGTTGCGCGTCCACGACCGCCAACTTCGCCGCCTCCAGGTAGCTGTCCTCGGTCGCCGACTTGCCTCGCAGCGCCTTCTCCACGGCCTGCAACCGCCACGGCCGCGTGCCGACGCCGCCGACCGCGATCCGGGCGTCCCGCACCACTCCCCGTGCACGTCCACCGCCACGGCGGCCGAGGCCAGCGCGAACTCGTAGGACGTTCGGTCCCGAACCTTCACGTACGCCTGTGGCCAGTCCAGCGCCGGCACGATCACCTCGGTGATCAGTTCCCCCGGCCGCAGCTGGTTCTCCACCTGCGGCGTGTCGCCGGGCAGCCGGTAGAAGTCGGCCAATCGCAGCACCCGTTCGCCGTACCGGTCCTGGAGCCGGATCGCGGCGTCCATTGCAACCAGCGCAACGGCGAGGTCGCTGGCGTGGGTGGCGACGCAGGCGGCGCTGGTGCCGAGGATGGCGTGCATCCGGTTGTCCCCGTTGACCGCCGGGCAGCCGCTGCCCGGTTTGCGCTTGTTGCACGGCATGCGCACGTCACGAAAGTAGTCGCAGCGGGTGCGCTGCAACAGGTTGCCGCCGATGCTGGCCATGTTGCGCAGCTGCGGCGAGGCGCTCAGGCCAAGCGCCGTCGACACCATGGACCAGCGCCGCACCACCTCGTGGTGCACGGCCACGTCGGCCATCCGCTCCAGCGCGCCGATCCGCAGACCCAGCGGCGTGCATTGGATCCCGCGCAACGGCAGGGAGTTGATGTCGACGACACGGCTCGGCGTCAGCACCTCCAGCTTCATCAGGTCGACCAGCGTGGTGCCGCCGGCCAGATAGGCTCCGTCCTGGGAAAGCGCTTGCCGTACGCTGGTCGCTGAACCGTAGCTGTACGTCTTCACGAGTGGTCACCCCGGCACTGCTTGATCGCGTCCACGATGTTGGGGTAGGCGCCGCAGCGGCAGATGTTGCCGGACATGGCCTCCCGGATCTCCTCGTCGCTGCGGGCGGCGCCCTGCGCGACCACCTCGACCGCGGACATGATCTGCCCCGATGTGCAGAAGCCGCACTGGAATCCGTCGCAGTCGACAAAGGCCTGTTGCACGGGATGCAACGAATCGCCGGTCGCGATGCCCTCGATCGTGACGACATTCTTGCCGGCACAGGCGATCGCCAACGTCAGGCAGGACACCACGCGCCGGCCGTCCACATGCACCGTGCAGGCTCCGCACTGGCCGCGGTCGCAGCCCTTCTTGGTGCCGGTCAACCCGAGCCGCTCACGCAGCGCATCCAGCAGCGTGACCGTGGGATCGGCGTCGATCTCGTACGCCTTGCCGTTGACGGACAACCGAATCCGGTCCGGTGGGGTGACATCGGCCCAGGCCCGACCGGGGGCCACGGTCACCGTGCCGACGACCGACGCGGCCGCCGCGCTGCCCAGAAAACCGCGCCGGGACACACTTCCTGCCATGCGACCTCCTCAGGGAGAGGGTCGACGCGGCGGAGTCGACGTAACTCACGGTGAGGCTAGCAGCGCGCGAGATTGACAGTCACCCACGTGCGTAGTGAGATGACTGCACCGCCGCGTCCCCGTGATCGAGGAGGACGACATGAGGGTCGCTGCGACGTTGGTCGCCAGTCTGACCTTGAGCACTACCGTGTTGGTCGGACAAGCCGCGGCAGCGTCTGTTGACACTGCCGACCCGGTGCCCGCAGCCTGCCCGGTCGTCGCGCCGATGTACACCGCCGCCGACTACTGGCTCGCCCACGGGACCGACCTGGCCTCGGCCAGTTGGAAGAATGCCGTCTTCCATGTCGGGAATCTGGCCATGGTGCTGACCAGTGGCCAGTCCAACCACAAGACCCTGCCGTGGGCGCAGGCGCTGAAGTACCAGCTCGACACCGACCCGGCCAACGAGTTCACCCCGGCGAACGAAGCCGCCGGGGAGGCCTATCTCGACCTCTACACCTACTTCCACCCGGACCCGCCGATCCTGGCCGCGCTGCGCGCCCGGGTGGCCGACGAGGTGGCGAGCGTGCAGGCCGGCCACGTCAAGTACTGGAACACCGTCGACGCGCTCAACCAGGCGTGGCCGCAGTTCGTGCGGCTCGGTGTGATGGACAAGAAGCCGGAGAACATCCAGGCGGCGCAGGACCTGTTCCACTACGCCGAGAAGCGGGCCGGCGGCTTCGGCCTGTTCAACGAGTTCACCGGCCTGTGGTACCACGACGCGAGCCAGGTCGGCTCGTTCCAGTTCTGGTCGCGGGGCAACGGCGAGGCGCTGGCCGCGCTGGCCACCGTGTTGCAGTGGCTGCCCAAGGACGACCCGAACCGTCCGGAGTACGTACGGGTGTTCCAGAAGATGGCCAACACCCTTCGGCTGGTTCAGCGAAATGACGGCTTCTGGAACGTGGATCTGCTCAACCCGTTCGACCACCCGGGCCCGGAGAGCAGCGGCACCGCGCTGTTCACCTACGCGCTCGGCTGGGGCGTGAACAACGGCATCCTGGACGCCAAGAAGTTCACGCCGACCGTCACCAAGGGCTGGAATGCCCTGACCACGAAGGCGTTGCAGCCCAGCGGGCTGTTCGGCTACGTGCAGGGCGACGCGACCGGCCCGCACGGCGCGCAGCCGGTGACGGCCTCGGACACCGGCGCCTACGCCGTCGGGGCCTACCTGATGGCCGGTCAGCAGGTGGCGAAGCTGACCCCGGCCTGTTCCCCACCAACCAGTTGATCTCGGCGCTACCCTGCGCCATGTGACCGCTCCTGCCAAGCTGAATATGGACGTGCCCGGCCTCCGGCCGGGCACGTCGTGCTGATGGGCGCCCGGCGGGCGCTGGTCGTGGCCACCGGCAGCTACGAGCACCGGGGGCTGCGCCGGTTGGCCGCGCCGGCGCACGACGCCGACGCGCTACGGGCCGTGCTGGCCGACCCGGAGCTGGGCGGCTTCGAGGTGGACGTGGCGCGAGACCTGCCCTCGCACCAGATCCAGCGGCGGGTGGCCGACTTCCTGGCTTCCGCCGCCCGGGACGACGTGCTGCTGCTCCATTTCTCGTGCCACGGCTTGAAGAACGCGGCCGGTGAGCTGTTCCTGGCCGGTTCGGACACCGTGCCCAACCGCCTGTCCGCGACCGCGGTCGCGGCGCGGTTCGTCAACGACGAGCTGGCCGAATGCCGGGCCCAGCATGTTGCGTTGCTCCTGGACTGTTGCTTCGGCGGCGCGTTCGCCAAGGGCAGCGTGTCCCGCGCGGTCGACGACGTCGATGTGGAGCAGTCGTTCCCGCAACGGCCGGGCCGCAGCCGCGTGGTGATCACGGCGTCGTCGGCGACCGAATACGCCTTCGAGGGCGAGGAGCTGGCCGAATCCGGTCGGTTGCAGCCGTCGCTGTTCACCGAGGCCGTGGTGGAGGGCCTGCGGACCGGCGACGCCGACCTCAACGGCGACGGCTCCGTGGATCTTGACGAGCTCTACAAGTACGTCTACGCAAGGGTTACCGCCGCGACCGCGCATCAGACGCCGCACCAGTCGGGCGGCGGTCACGGCGCGTCGCTGCTGGTCGCCCGCACGCCGCTGGCACGCCGCATCGCGCCTTCGGACGTGCCGGAATCCCTGGCGGTGCAGGCGAAGGATCTTGACGCAACGGTTCGATTAGCGGCCGTCGGCTCATTACGGACGCTGCTCGTCGGCGACGACGTGGCCGTGGCGGCCGGCGCGCTGATGTTGTTACAGGGCTTGACCGGCGACGACAGCGTGGCCGTCCGCACGGCGGCGGTGGAGGCGCTGGTCGTGGCCCAGTTGCGGCCGTCGCCGACGTTGGTCGAACTGGGCGAGGTGACCGAGCAGACCGTGGCTTTCGCCGGCGCGCCGCTGGCCCGGATCTTCCACGTGACAACGGAAACCCGCTGGCTGCGGGTGTCGCACGAGGGCGGCGCGGTGATCGTGCGGGCCGATCCGGCGGCCTATCCCGAGGGCTACGGCGAGCTGCGCGGCGACTTCACCGTGACCAGCAGGCTCGGACCGGTCGTGGTGCCGGTGGTGTGCCGGCCGGCGGGCCGATTGTGGGCGCGGGCGACGATCCCGGCGCCGGATCTGACGCGTTTCCGGGACTGGCGCGTGCTTTTCGGTGTCGCGGTGGCGCTGCTGGTGGTCGTGCTCGGGGCCGCCACCGACATGCTGGGCCATTCGACCTTCCTCGGCTTCGTCTACGAGGCGCTGCGCTGGGGGCCGCTGCTGGTCGGTATCCCGCTGCTGGAGCGGACCGGGCCGCCGCGGATCGTCGGGCACGGCATCGTGACCGCCAACGCCGTGTTTCTGCTGGTCGACAGCCTGGGCAGCCTGCATTCCGTCGGCAACGTGTGGTCGTGGCTGCAACTGGTCCTGGCCGCGGCGCTGCTGGTGCTGCTGGGCATTCGGCTGTGGCCGTTCGACCAGGTGCCGAGGCGGGTGACGCTGGTGCCGCCGACGCAGCGGCCGCTGGCCTGGGTGACCATCGGCGCGGCCGTGGTCGAGCTGGTCCTGCTGCTCGCGGCCGTGCCGTACGTCGATTCCGCCGGCTTCGACAACTCCTTCACCATCAGCGGCGTGGTCGGCCTGGTGGCCGGGCTGCTGGCGGTCGTGCCGTGGGCCGGGCTGTGCGTGCTGGCCGTGCTGGCGCGGACCGTGACCGCGCCGCAGCGGCTGTTCGTGACCGCCGCGATCGTCGCGTACGCCGGGCCCGAGGTGTTCTTCATGCTCGGATCGCTGCTGCTCGGCGACACGTTCACCTACGTCGGCGACGACGTCTGGGGCCCGCACGTCAGCGCCCCGTGGTTCGCACTGCTGCACGGCGTGGTCACGGCCGCGCTGGCCGGCTCGGCGATCGCCAGGGTTTACAGGCGGGTGTGACCGGGGTTACCTTCTGGAAGCGCTTCCAGAACCCGCCCCGGGCCGCCACCCACCCTGCGAAAGGCCCATTCATGTCCGGAGCACACCTGCGACGGTTGGCGGTGGCAGCGCTGGTCGGCGCGGCCGCCATGCTGCTGCCCGTCGCCACCGCCCACGCCGCGACGACCACGTGCCAGCCCCAGGGCACGATCAGCGCGGCCGGCGGTGAATACACCATTCAGGCCAACGAGTGGAACTCGTCCGACCAGCAGTGCATCACCTACACCGGCGGTACCGCGTGGTCGGTGAGCACGGCCAACTTCAACCTCTCGGGCGGCGCGCCGGCCACGTATCCGTCCATCTACAAGGGCTGCCACTGGGGCGCCTGCACCGCCGGCAGCGGCCTGCCGATCCAGGTCAACAAGATCGCCAGCTCGACGTCGTCGTGGAGCACGGTCCAGCCGGCTTCCGGTGCGTACGACGTGGCCTACGACCTGTGGACCAACTCGAGCGCGACAACCGGCGGGCAGCCCGACGGCAGCGAGATCATGATCTGGCTCAACAGCCGCGGCGGCGTCAGCCCGTTCGGCCAGAAGGTGGCCACGGCCACCATCGCCGGCCTGAACTGGGACGTGTGGACCGGGCGGCAGACGTCCTGGAACATCGTGTCCTATGTGCTGCAAGGCGGCTCGACCGCGGTCAACGGTCTGAACGTCAAGGCCCTGATCGACGACTCGGTGGCTCGCGGCGTGACCAACGCCAACCACTACCTGCTCGACGCCGAGGCCGGTTTCGAGATCTGGAAGGGCGGCCAGGGGCTGGCCACCAACAGCTTCTCGTTCAGCGCCACCGCCGGCTCCGGCGCCACGCCGTTGTCCCAGGGGCGGCCGGCGACGTCGTCGTCGGTCGAGAACGCGTCCTACCCGGCTTCGAATGCCTTTGACGGCAACGGATCCACGCGATGGAGCAGCGCTTTCCAGGACGGGCAGTGGATCCAGGTCGACCTCGGCTCGACGCGGCAGATCAACCGGGTCGTGCTGAACTGGGAAGCCGCCTACGCCCGGCAGTTCCGCGTCCAGGCGTCCAACGACCCGAGTTTCGCCACGTCCACGGATCTCTACGCCACTTCAGCCGGTACCGGCGGCGTGAACACCCTGGCCGTCAACGGCAGCGGGCGCTACGTGCGGGTGCTCGGGCAGACCAGGGCCACCCCGTATGGCGTTTCTCTCTGGGAATTCCAGGTCTTCGGCAGCTGAAGTTACGGTGGTCGGGTGCGAGCAGTCGTGTACGAGTCGTTCGGCGGCCGACCCCAGGTCCGCGAGGTGCCCGATCCGTCACCCCGGCGGGAGGGGGTGGTGATCGAGGTCCGTGCGACCGGGTTGTGCCGCAGCGACTGGCACGGCTGGCAGGGGCACGATGCCGACATCACGGAACTGCCCCATGTGCCGGGGCATGAGCTGGCCGGAGAGGTGCGCGCGGTCGGCGACGACGTCACGGGCTGGCGCGTCGGCGACCGCGTCACCGTGCCGTTCATCTGCGCTTGCGGGCGGTGTCCGTCCTGCGTCGCCGGTGATCAGCAGGTGTGTTCCCGGCAGACCCAGCCCGGCTTCACGCACTGGGGGTCGTTCGCCGAGTACGTCGCCATCGACCACGCCGACGTCAACCTGGTCGCCCTGCCGGCCGACATGTCGTACAGCACCGCCGCCGCGCTGGGCTGCCGCTTCGCCACCGCGTTCCGATCCGTTGTGGCCCAGGGCCGGGCGCGGGCCGGCGAGTGGGTCGTGGTGCACGGCTGCGGTGGCGTCGGCCTCTCCGCCATCATGATCGCCGCCGCCGTCGGCGCCCAGGTCGTCGCCGTCGACGTCAACCCCGCCGCCTTGGACCTCGCCAAGCAGTTCGGCGCCACCGTCACTCTGGAAGCGCATCCAGACGTCGTCTCGGACGTTGTGGCGGCCACCGGCGGCGGCGCTCACCTGTCCCTCGACGCCCTCGGCCATCCCGTCACGGCCGCCAATTCCGTGCTGTCGCTACGCCGTCGCGGCCGCCACGTCCAGGTCGGGCTACTGCCCGCCGAGACCACGCCGCTCCCCATGTCCCGCGTCATCGGCTGGGAGCTGGAGATCCTCGGCAGCCACGGCATGGCCGCCCACGCCTATCCCGCGATGATGGACCTGGTCGCCGCCGGCGCCCTGCGCCCCGACCTGCTCATCGCCCGCACCATCACCCTCGCCGAGGCCGCCGACGCCTTGGCCGAGATGGACCGCTCCACCGCCGCCGGTATGACGATGATCAAGCCGTAGCTAGGTAGAACCACGGATGTCGCACCCTCTGTTCCGCGGCGAGGATTCCGCGGGACAGAGGGAGGAAAGATGTCCACACAGGACACGGGCGGCGATGGTTCGGTCGCCGGCCAGCACTCGGCCGGGACGCCAAGCGTGCGGCGGAAGTTGGCTCGTGACTTGTTCGGGACGGCGCTGGCGGAAGCGCTGTTCTTCTGGCTGATCGCGCATCTCCATCATCCCAGCGTGATGTGGGACCTCGCGACGCCCTGGGCGCTGTCCCCGCTGGCGTGCGCGCTGCCGGGTCTGGTCTTCGGCGGCCGGCTGCGGCTGGTGGCAGCGGCCCGCGGCATGGTGATCGGGGCGGTCCTCCTGGGCATGGGCATGGGCGTGCTCGTGCTGTTCGACCAGATGTCGGACTGACTAGAGCTTGTACTCGCTCTTGCCGGCCAGGCCGTGCAGCTTGTTGAGCTCCTCGGCGATCTTCTTCCACTCGCCGGCCCGGCGCGAGCCGTAGGCGTCGTCGCCGCTGGGCTTGCCGCCGAGGGGCAGCAGCGGGTCGCTGACGCCGTGCTCGAGGCGGTAGACCAGCACGTTGTGGGCGGCCTTGAGCCACGGCTCGGGGTCCGGCCGCGGCGGGGAGCCGACGGCGCTGGTCAGCCACATCGGCAAGGACTCGTTGGCGGCGAGTGCGTCGTTGAGGCGCTGCCTGGCCACCACGCTGATCCGGGCCTTGGCCGCGGCGACCTGGTCCTTGTCGGGACCACCGCCGAGGTTGGCCTCCTCCAGCTTCTGCTGGTCGGACTCGATCATGCGCTGGGCCGCCTCCACGGTGGCCCACTTGGCCTGCACCTGCTTGGGCGTGAGGTTGATGTACCCGTCACCGCCCTGCCGGCGGCTGCCCGGCTTGGCCAACTGGGTCTGCACCTCGGCGATCCGCTTGCGCAGGGCGTTGGCTTGGTCGGACGTCAGCTGCCGGCGCTCGGCGTCGTGCGCCTGGGCCAGTGTCTTGACGGCATCGGCCAGGTCCTCGTTCACGTCGTCGAGCCCCGGCCGCAGCCGCCCGCCGCGCTGCACGATCGCGGCCAGCTGTTCCCGAACGTCCGTGATCTGCTGCTGGAGCTGGTCGATCGCCTCGTTCACGGCTCCTCCTCACCTCAAGCCGATCTTGCCGGACATCTCGGACTCGTGGGGCGCGACTTGGCCGCCCGTTCGGGGGAAGCTGGGCTGGTGCGATGCTGTGGTCCGTGAGCAGGGACGCGACCGGGCTGCGCCGGGGCTGGACGACCGGGGCATGCGCCACGGCGGCGACCAAGGCCGCCTACACGGCCCTGCTGACCGGCACGTTCCCGGACCCGGTGGAGATCACCCTGCCCAAGGGCCAGCGGCCGGCGTTCGCCCTCGCGGTGGAGTCGCTGGCCGACGGCTCGGCCACGGCCGGCATCGTCAAGGACGCGGGCGACGACCCGGACGTCACGCACGGGGCGCTGATCCGGTCGACGGTGTCGCTGGGCGAGGCCGGCTCGGGTGTGGTGTTCCGGGCCGGGCCGGGCGTCGGCACGGTGACCAAGCCGGGGCTGCCGCTGGCCGTGGGCGAGCCGGCGATCAACCCGGTGCCACGGCAGCTGATGCAAGGCGTGGTCGCCGAGGTGGCGGCGGCGTACGGCGATGCCGGCGACGTGGTGGTGGAGATCTCCGTCGACAACGGCGAGGAGATCGCCCGGCACACCTGGAACCCGCGGCTCGGCATCCTCGGCGGCCTGTCCATCCTCGGCACGACCGGCGTGGTCGTGCCGTACTCCTGCTCGGCCTGGATCGACAGCATCCGCCGCGGCATCGACGTCGCCCGCGCCGCCGGGCACCGGCACGTCGCCGGCTGCACCGGCAGCACGTCCGAACGGGTGGTCACCGAGCTCTACGGCCTGCCCGAGGACGCGCTGCTCGACATGGGCGACTTCGTCGGCGCGATGCTCAAGCACCTGCGCCGGCACCCGGTGCCGCGGCTGACCATCGCCGGCGGCATCGGCAAGCTGGCCAAGTTCGCCGACGGGCACCTGGACCTGCACTCCGGTCGTTCACAGGTCAACCACGAGCTGCTGGCCGCCCTCGTGACCACGGCCGGCGGCCCGCCCGAGCTGATCGAAGCCGTGCGGACGGCCAACACCGCCCTTGGCGCTTTGCAGCTGTGCCAAGCAGAAGGGCTTCCGCTGGGCGACCTGGTCGCGGACCGCTGCCGGACCGTGGCCGACGACATCCTGGCTGGCGGCAATCCGGGGGCGCGGAGATCGCCGTCGACATCGTGGTGATCGATCGGGCCGGCACGGTGGTCGGCCGCTCCGGGCATCCGGCATGATCCGTCGTATGCCGAACTTCCGTGAGAAACCCGTGCTGGCCGGCGAGACCGTGGTGCTGCGCCCGGTCATCGCCGACGACGCGGTCGACATGCTGGAGGTGCTGGCCGACGGCGACGTGCTGCGGCTGACCGGGTCGCACGGCACCCTCTCGCCCGACGACGTCGAGCCGATGCGCCAGTGGTACGGCAGCCGCGCCGACCACGAGGACCGCCTCGACCTGGCCGCCGTCGACCGGGCCAGCGGCCGCTACGTCGGCGAGGTCGTGCTCAACGAGCTCGACCCGAACAACAACTCCTGCTCGTTCCGGATCGCGCTGGGGGCGACCGGGCAGAACCGCGGGCTGGGCACCGAGGCCACCCGGCTGGTGCTGGGCTACGCCTTCGAACGGGTCGGGCTGCACCGGATCAGCCTCGAGGTCTACTCGTTCAACTCCCGGGCGCGCCGGGTGTACGAGAAGGTCGGCTTCCGGGCCGAGGGCGTGCTGCGGGACGCGTTGCTGTGGGAGGGCCAACGCTTCGACGCGCACGTCATGTCCATCCTGGCCCACGAGTGGGCCGAGCACCGCGGCCGTCCCGAGGCCGTGGAGTCACGCAAGGCCGTCTGAGTCGAGCCCGAGCTGGCCGCGCAGCGTGCGCACGGCGGTGGCCAGCGAGGGGCCGTACCAGGTCAGCATCCGGCCGCTGACCAGCCGAACCCGGTCGGCGTCGAAGCATTCCGGGCCGTCGGTGGCCGTGAAGACGTACGGCTCGTCCGGCAGGATCACCAGGTCCGCTGCCCTGAGCTCGGCCAGTTCCTGCTTCGGATACCGGTCGGCGTGGTCGGCGTAGACGTTGCGCACGCCGACCCGGGCCAGCAGATCGGTGGCGAAGGTCCGGCTGCCGACGACCATCCACGGGTCCCGCCAAATGGCCACCAGCGCCGACTTCTCCGGCTCCAGCACCGGCCCGTCCAGCTGGGCGTGAGCTCCGGCGAGCCAGGCCGGCTCCGGGTGGCCCAGCGCGACCGTGATCAGCCGATCCAACGAGCTCAGCGCGCTGGGGACGTCCTCGACCACCGTCACCCACACCGGCACGCCGGCGTCTTCCAGCCGCCGGACGTCGATCTCCCGGTTCTCCTCCTTGTTCACGACCACGAGGTCCGGGCGCAGCTCGGCGATCCGGCGGGTGTCGGGGTTCTTCGTGCCCCTGACCCGCTCGACGTCCAGGTCGACCGGGTGGGTGCACCACTGCGTGGCCGCCACGAGCAGGCCGGCGTCGATCGCCGCGATCGCCTCGGTCAGGGACGGCACCAGGGACACCACCCGGCGCACCTCGGCCGGCAGGGTGACCTCCCGGCCGAGGTCGTCACGTTCAGTACGGGCCACTCGTGCAGGCTATCGTGCGGCGGTGGTCAGGACCGTGCTCGTGCTGGGCGGCACCACCGAGGCCCGCCGGCTCGCCGAGGCGCTGGCCCCGGTGGCTGAGCTGCGCGTCGTCACGTCGCTGGCCGGGCGCGTGAGCCGCCCTCACCTGCCGCCGGGCGAGGTCCGGATCGGCGGCTTCGACGGCGTCCCGGGTCTGCTCACGTGGCTGCGTGACGAACACGTCGCTGCCGTGGTCGATGCCACGCACCCGTTCGCGGCGCGCATCACGGCCTCGGCGGCGACGGCCACCGCCGAGCTCGGGCTGCCGTTTCTCGTGCTGCGGCGGCCCGGCTGGCGTGCGGTCGACGGCGACGACTGGCGTTGGGTGGACTCGGTGGCCGAGGCCGCCGAGCTGCTGCCCTCGGTCGGTACGCGCGCATTGCTCACGGTCGGCCGCCAGGAGCTGGCGCCCTTCGTCCATATCAGTGACGTGTGGCTGCTGGCCAGGTCGATCGAGCAACCGAACGTGCCCGTGCGGGCAATGCTGGCCCGCGGCCCGTTCACCGTCGAATCGGAGCTCGACCTGCTGCGCGCGCACGACATCGACGTGCTCGTGACCAAGGACAGCGGCGGCGACGACGCGAAACTGGTCGCCGCCCGACGGCTCGGTATTCCGGTGGTGATCGTCCGGCGACCCCTCTCACCTGCGGTTACCGTGGTGTCCACAGTGGATCAAGCCGCCAACTGGGTGATCTACGGACACGCTACGGTTGCATAAGCCAGCGCTGCGGGTATCCATGCCCTACGCTTCGGGCTCGCGCGGCGAACGCAGTAGGCAGGGCGACTCCCGATTTCCCTCAGCAAGTGACTACGACCGTCTCAGCGTCCTCACAGGCGAGTCCGCGAACCTGGTCGTGTGCGGTGGGCTGCCTCCTACCGCCGAGTTCGGGGAGGAGATCGCCGTGCACCACGATCTCGACATCCGCTGGGACACCGCCAGCGAGCGCAACCTGCGTGCCGTCAACGCCGACGCCGTGGCCACGCGGCGGGACCCAAGCACCGGCGAGCTCGTCTTCGCCGTCGCCGACGGCATCGGCGACACCCAGCGGTCGGCCGAGGCCGCGCGCAAGGCCGTCGCCGCCGCCGTGGCCACGCCGGTCGCCCAGGGCGCCATCCAGGCGGTGCTCGCCGCCCAGCAGGCCCTGCTGCTCGCGGAGGACGACTGCGTGCTGATCGTGGCCATGCCGTTCACCGACCGGGTCAGCACCGGCTACCGCATCGCCTGGGTCGGCGACTGCCGGGCCTACCTGTGGGACGACAAGACGCTGCACCAGCTCACGTCGGACCAGACTGTCGCCGCGTACCTCCGTTCTCAGTTGCGGCCGACCACGCCGCGGATGGAGCACATCGTCACCAACACCGTGCGGACCACGACCACCGACCAGATCGGCTGGACCCAGGTCCGCACCAGCGGCTCCGGCCTGCTGCTGGCCACCGACGGCGTGCACAAGGTGGTGCCGGCGATCGCCATGCACCGCGAGCTCACCAGCTCGGTCCGGCCGGCCCAGGCGTTGATCGAGGCCTCGGCGGCGCTCGGCGGCCGGGACAACGCCACCGCGGCGGTGATCGACTGGACCGCCGCACGCCGCGAGCCACCACCGGTCCCCCGGCAAGCCACACCGCCGCTGGTGCACCAGTAATCGTTGCCGCGTAAGACGATCCGCTGGTCTGTCGATTCACCGACAAGCTGTTGCGGTATTGTGCGTTGACATTTTCGGTGTGGTCGCGTGGATTTGGTGTGGAGCCTCTGCGCGATGGCCCAAGGGCTAAAAGCGGGCAGGACGAGCCTGCCCTTGGCCTGTCAATTGTACGCCATCGCGCCCCTCCACACAAAATCCACGCGACTGGTCGGAGTTGCCGTGTTGTGGTGTGGCGGGAGGAAAGAAAAGCCTTTCTACCCGGCGGGATTCACCCGTTAGAGATTCGTGTTCGATCTTGTGTTCGAGTATTCTCAGAAGTATGGAACTCACCCGCGAGATTGAGAACAGGGAACCCACTGGGGCCCTGTTCGATCTGGTGGTGGGTGTGGATCCGGCGAGCCTGACCCAAGAACAGTTGGTCAATTTTGTGGGGGTGGCCCGGAAGGTGCGGGCGGTGTGTGAATGGGCCGAACATGAGGCCCTCAACCACATCGACGACCTTACCGAATTGGCGATGGCCACGAAGGTCTCGGAGCCAGCCCTGGCCCGCTCGCAAGAGGTCGCCGCCGCCCTGGAGACCCATCCTGCGCTGGCGGAGCGGTTCCGCCGGGGCGAGATCGACCTGGCCCGCTTCGCCGCCGTGTGGGAACGCACCCGCCACCTGTCCGATCCGGCCCAGGTCGCCGAGGTTGATCAGGCCCTGGCCGAGGAGGCCGCTGGTATGACTCGGACTCAGGTGTGTCGCAAGGCCACCGCCCTGGTCGCCAAGGCCGACCCGGATGGTTATGAGCAGCGCTGCCACAAGGCCAAAGACGACCGGCAGGTCGGGCTCTCGGCCTTGCCCGACGGCATGGCCAAGCTGACCTGGATCCTCCCCGCCGCTGAGGCTCACCAGCTGTTCCAACAGATCTGCGCCGACGCCAAGTCCCTCCCGAAGGACGAGCGCACCACCGACCAGAAACGCTCCGATGTGCTCTGGGATCGCCTGCGGGGCGAGCACACCAACTGGAACGTGCGGACCTTCGTGACGATCTCGATGGAGACCCTGCTCGGGTTGACCAATGACCCTGGCCAGCTCGCCGGCTACGGCCCCATCGCGGCCGAGGCAGCCCGCGAACTCGCGATGCACGGCCCCTTCCGGGGACTCCTGCTCGACGAGTACCAGCAGATCAGCGCCATCAGCACCGACACCTACCGGCCCACGGCGCTGATGAAAGAGACGTCCGTCGCTCGGGCCGGCGGGACCTGCACTGCCCCGGGCTGCACCTTGCCCATCCAGGAGCACGACCACATCACCCCATGGCCAGAGGGCCCCACAGAGGCGACCAACCTGCAAGGGCTCTGCACCTGGCACCACCACCGCAAACACGACAACTACACAGTGACCCAGGATTCAGACGGCACCACTCACTGGATCACCCCGGCGGGTCGCCATCACATCACCCGCCCCCTGCGGCACTAACCGGGGAAACGGGCACCGGGAAAAGGGTGCACAGTGGGAGTCAAAACCCAGCCACCGCCATTCCTTCACACCCCGATCGTCAACTCCCGAATTGGGTCGATTTTGTGTGGAGGGGCGCGATGGCGTACAATTGACAGGCCAAGGGCAGGCTCGTCCTGCCCGCTTTTAGCCCTTGGGCCATCGCGCAGAGGCTCCACACCAAATCGACCCATAAACCGAATAACCCCCGGAAAACTGCGCAGCACGGACACAAAACCCAACCCCAGCAAAGGGCGGGTGGGCGGGCCACCAAACCCAACCCACTCAACCCGCCACCACCCACACCCCCCGAACCTCCGAATCCATAAAAAGCAAGCACACAGACAGCTGACAATCAACACTGTTCCCGGCGCGAAAGCACGATCGGCCGGTAACAGGCCGACAGCAATCGCGCGGCGGGCTGCGGGTCTGGAGCGGGTGGCGCTTGGCGAGGGCGGCGGCGCTGGCGGCGCGGGGCAGGTACCGTCTCGGCGGCGGTGTCGGACAGCAAGCAGGCCGGCGGGGATCGCGGCGAATCGGACCTGGTCGTCGCCATCCAGGTACTGACTCCCGGGTGGGGCCGGGCGATTCCCGACCCCACCGAAAGCGGCTACGGCACAGTGACGGCGTTGATCACCACCTGGCCCTTCGTCGGATCCAGCTGGGATGCGGGCACGGTGTCCATGGCCTTGGGCGCGGTGGCCGGATCGATGGCGCAGATCGGCGCGGAGCCGCCGGGCGGGCAGATCCCGAACTGGTAGCCGGCCGGGGTGGGCGCGAAGGCCCGGGCCTGGTCGGGGCTGAAGCCGTCCTGGCCGGTGAGCACGACCGAGAACGTCCAGCCGGGGCCGGGCTCGCCGAAGGCGGCCTTGGGCAGGGCGACGGTGATGGTCTTGGTGTCCACCGACGCCACCGCGGCCGTGGGCGTGCCGACCTGGTGTCCGGCGGCGTCGAGCCAGGCGGGCGAGGCGAAGCCCTGGAGCTCGATACGTTGGGACCACGGCGAAACCTGGTAGTTGCGGGACGGGAACGGCGCGGCCGTGGAGGTCGGTTTGCCGGGAGCGCCGACGAAGACGTCCAACAGCTGCGCGCCCATGGTGTTGCCGAAGGTGGGCACCAGGTTCCGCAAGGTCGTGCGCAGATAGACGGTGTCGCCCAAGGTGATCGCCTGGAATCGGGTGATGTCGAAGGAGCCGGCGGCGAAGTCGGGGGCGGTCGGGTACTGGAAGGTGCCGGGGCCGTTGTCGTCGTTGGCCGGATCGGCGGTGTCGAGCACGGTGGTACCGCCGACGAGATCGCCGGTGACCGTGGTGTGGGCATAGCCGGTTCGGTTGCCGGCGGCGGAAACGCCGACGGTGATGGAGTTTGAGCCGAACCCGAGCGGCACCGTGACGGCGTACGACCCGTCGGCCCCGGCCGTTGTGGCGACAGTGGCGGCCTTGCCGGCGGTGTCGGTGGCCAGGGCCTGCACGCTCACGTCAGCGCCCGGCACCGTCTTGCCGGTGACCGATGCGCTGGCACCGCTGGCGACAGCCGACACGGTCACATCGACTTTGCCTGGCGCGGCATGGGAAACGTAGCGGTCGGTGGTGGCGGACGGGCGGTCGAGCACGTGGCCGGCACGCAGGTCGGCGGCCAGGCGGAGGCGCTGCGCCTGGGCCCAGGTCAGCGGTGAGGCGGAACCGGCGGCGTGGCCGTTGGCGAAGCCGATGGAGGCCACGGTGGGATCGGTGCCGTACGGGGACGCGGGCAGGTCGGGGTTCTCCCACTCCTGCTCCGGCACCAGGCCGACACCCGAGGCCGAGCCGAACATGCTGTCCAGCAAGGACTTCGCCCCATGCCGGTCGCCGAGGGCGAGCGCCGACTCGGCCCGTTCGCCGGACAGCACGGGCCACAGGTGACCGGTGCCGGTGTCGGTGGTCGGCCACGGCTGGCCCTGACCGGTGCAGGTGCTCTGGCTGGGCTGGTAGCAGTCGCCGTAGCCGTCGGCGCTGCCGGCCGAAGCCGAAGTGCCGTAACGGTAGTAGCCGACGCCGGTCGATGTCCGCACCGAGATCTGCTTGTCCAGCACGGCCAGAGACGCGGTGAAGTCCTTGTCCTGCGGGGAGATCTCGCCAAGGCGCACCAGCTCCTGGAAGCCGCCGTCGACGACGGCCCGCTGGTCGGCGGTCGGCCCGCCGTTGCCGAGGTTGTAGCTGACGGCCGAGTTCGGGTCGCCGTTCTTGGTCAGCCGCACGAAATACGACGGGCCGTACGGACCGGTGGTGGTGACGGTCCACGACTTGACGTTGCGCTGGAAGTCGTCGGCCGCGGCCCGATAGATCCGCGCGTCGGCGTGATCATCGTGCTGGTCGGCCAACACGGAAGCGGCGACCAGGCCGGCGATCTCGGCGGCGATGGTGGACGGCGAGTACCCGGACTGCTCTTCCCAGCGCTCCACGCCGAACGACGGCCCGTGGGCCAGCAGATAGTCGGCGGCCGGCTTGATGTGCTGTGTCCACAGGGAGTTGTCGTCGAGCCCGGTCAGCTGGGCCATCAGGATCGGGTACGCGGTCTCGTCCAGCTGGTCGCCGCCGGTGTCGGGGGCGATCTTGCCGTTGACCAGGGAGTTGCGCGGCAGCTCGCCGGTCGGCAGCTGCTGCTTGGCTAACAGGAACGTGGCGATCGCCCGGGCGGTCGATTTGTCGCCGGCGGCAAGGAATCCGGTGAACGCCTCGTAGGCGTCGCGGGCGAACACCTCGCGGTAGGAGCCGAAGTACGTCGGCTTGTCGGCCTTCACCGCCTGCCCCCACGGGCTGGCCAGCGACGCGACGACGGCGCCGGGGAACGTCTTGTCCTCGCTGGCTTTCAGCACGTTGGCGTCCAGCGGCAGGGTGCCCGGCGCGAGATCCGAGTCGTAGTCCCGCCAGCCGTCGGCGTAGTCGTCACTCATGCGGTCGAACCACGAGCGGGCCGAGGCCCGAGCCGTGCCGACGGCCTGGTTCTGGTCGCGGCCGAAGCCCAGGGCCAGGGTGAAGTCCCGGGCGGTCACGTCGGTGGTTGCGGTGACGTGGCCGTTGGTGGCGCTCGAGTAGCGGGTGATCGAGTGGTTGGCGTCGAGCTGGGTCAGGCCGTCGCTGGCCGTGCCGGCGTAGCCGACGGTCGCCGCCCGGGTCGAGGTCGCGGCCAGGGCGATGTACGTCGGTACCGCGTAGTCACGGTTCGTCGCCGTGCTGACGGTGTCCTGGTCGTAGAGCACCGGCACGCCGTCGACCACCGCCGCGCTGTCCCCGCTGTTGCCGTTCACGTGCGCGTCGAGGCGGGCATACACGTGCAGGTTGGGCGGGCCGTCGACGGTGGTGTGCATGACCACCGAGTCGCGTAAGGGATCGGTGATGTACGTGGTGGTGAGCCGATATCGGTGTTTGGCGCTGGTCGACGTGACCGTGCAGACCATGCCGGTGCGGTCGGCGCGCACGGTGTAGGTGGTGTCCCGGGTCTGGAGGTCGGTGAACGAGCGGCCGTCGGTCACCACGTACTGCAAGGTGCCGACGTCGGTGTTGTCGATCGTCGGTTCGTAGACGTCCGACAGCACGCCGTCGGCGACCGTGTACCAGACCTTGATCTTGTGTTCCGGGCGGTGCCAAGACAGTCCTTCCGCCCGGTGTCGAAGTAGGCCGTGATCCCTGGCGATCCTGGCGTCACGGGATCAGCCACCGCTGGCAGTGCCGTTGCCACCATCGACGCCAGGATCACCGGCGCCAGTGCCTTCAGCATGTGTTCCCCCTAGCCGTCTTGTCGGGCCATCGAGACGACCTTAGCGAGGGTTCACTTCAATGGGCACTGAAGTTATCGTGCTTTGAGAAGAGGGACCAATGCCTGTGTCGCGGCGGTGATCGCCCGCGTCTCGTCGGCGGCGTTTGTGCTGCTCGGAGCGCTGCTGAGGATGACTACCACATATCGCTGGCCGCTGCCGACGAGTCCGGTGGTGTGCAGAACTCGATCAGGTCGGCAGCAGCCCCAGCCCTGCTTCACCCACCACTCCCCCAGTCCGAGCGACGGGATGCCGAAGGACTGGTCGAAGCCGTCGGCGGCGATGGCCGGGGCGTGGTAGAGCGCCTTGATGATCGTCTGCTGGTCGGACGACTCCAGGTACTGGTAGACCTTCACCACGTCGTCGGCCGAGATCTGCGTGTCGCCCCAGCGGGCCGGATCCTGCGGCGGCGTCGTGTGCTGGAGATGCAGCTGCGCCGCCAACGAAGTCACGATCTTCGTGCCGCCGCCGGCCGACCACAGCGTGTTGGCGATCGAATCATCGCTGCGGGCCAGCATTTGCGTCACTTTCGCGGCCGAACCGGTGTGCCGCTTCAGCGCGTCGATGGCGATCAGCAGCTTCACCACCGACTCCGCCGCGAACGGCCGGTCCGCCCCGGACGTGAGCAGCACCTTGTCCGCGGTCCGGTCGTAGACCTCGATCCCCAGCGTGGCCCGCGGCGCGGCCTGCTGCGCCGCCGTCGCGACGTCACCGATCAGGCCGCGGATCAGCACGAAGACACACACCAGCGCAGCCCCCACCGCCACCCACAGCGGCCACGCCCCCCGACTCCCCAGTCTCATGTAATGAAAGGTGTTCGATCTAGCCCCGAGGTTGCGTGGCCGCGCCGACGGATCGACGCGGCCACATCACGATTCACTCCTGCGGGACGACCGTGAGCAGCCCGGTTGACGCCCGGGACTGCTGCCAGTATTGCCGGCCGACCAGCAGCACCAGCACCGACAACAGGATCACCGAGGCGCCGACCGTGCCGTAGCCCAGCGCCCCCTGGTCGACCGGCTTGCTGAAGAAGTCCCCGGCCGAGGCCCCGAGCGGACGGGTCAGCACGAAGGCGAACCAGAACAGCAGGGTGTTGGAGATGGCGGTGAACCGCATCGCGGCCAGCGCCAGCAGCAGCACGCCGCCGATCACCAGCGCGGTGCCGGCGAAGCCGAGACCGGTGTCGTCGGCCAGGAAGTCGCCCAGCGAGGTGCCGAGCGTGTTGGAGATCAGGATCGCCGTCCAGTACAGCATCTCGCCGCGGAAGGTGGTGATGTCCTGCACCCGGAACGGGTAGCCGCTGACCTTCCACAGCGCGAACACCGCGACCAGCAGGGTGATCAGGACGGCCGCGCCGTTGGCGTAGCCGAGGCCGGCGGTGCGGTTCATGAAGTCGGACATGGTGGTGCCGGCCATGCTGGTGGACAGGATGACCGTCCAGTACAGCGCCGGGTGGAAGCGCTTGGTCCACAGCTGGGTCACGACGGTGACCAGGAAGATGCCGACCAGCACGGCCGAGCTGAGCAGGTAGCCGACCTGGAGGGTCTGCGCGATCAGGTCGCCCGCGGTCTCGCCGAGGGTGGTCGCGCAGATCTTCATGATCCAGAAGGCCAGGGTGATCTGGGGCAGCTTGCGCACGCGGTCCTCTCCCGGTGTGTCACGGACCGGACGGTCCTGGCTACACGGCGGCGGAGGCCGAGTTTGTTAAGATACTTTCCAATTCGCGACGGAGCGTAGGACATCGACTCCACTCGGTCAAGACACGGCTCGGCGTTGAACCATCGCCGCGGTCAACCGCGTATCGACTCCTGACGCCCCTGCGAAGGAGACACCGGCGAAGTGAAGAACCCGTACAAGCACGTGCTCGGCGCGCTCGGCGTGACCTTGGCGGTCATCAGCCTCAGTCCGGCCTCGGCCCAGGCGGATCCCCCGACCAACGCCAACGACGCGCTGGCCCAGCTGCACGACGCGAGCCAGAAGCAGGAATCCCTCGGCGAGCAGTACAACGCCGCGCTCGGGGCCTACAACGACCGCCAGGCCGATGTGCAGCGGGCCACCGCCGAGCTGGCCACCGACCAGGCGGCCGAGAAGCAGGCCAAGGCCGAGGAGGACCGCTACCGGGGCGACGTGGACCGCTGGGTCTCGGCCACCACCGAGGGGGCGGACCTGAGCAGCATGTCCGCGCTGCTGACCGGTCAGTCGCCGAGCGACTTCCTTGACCGGGCCTGGCTGTTGCAGGAGGTCAGCAAGTTCAACGGCGACGCCATGGACGGCCTGACCAAGTCGTTGGACAAGGCCAGCGCGGCCAGCAAGGCGGCGACGCAGGCCCAGACCAAGGCCAACGACGCCTCCGCCAAGGCCAAGCAGGTGGCCGACGGCCTCCAGCAGCAGCGGGACGCCGCCGTGCAGGCCCAGCAGGCCGCGCAGACGGCGTACAACCGGCTCAGCGGCACGCAGAAGACGGCGCTGAAGTCCGACAAGGGGCAGCCGTTCGACACCAGCAACATCCCCGCCGGCGCCGCCGGCACAGCGGTGAAGGCGGCGTTGGGCCAGGTCGGCGTGCCGTACGTCTACGGCGGCAACACCCCCGGCTCCGCGCTGGACTGCTCCTCGCTGGTGCAGTACGCCTACCGGCAGGCCGGTGTGACGCTGCCCCGCACCACCTACGAGCAGGTGCTGCTCGGGACCCCGGTCGCCAAGGGCGCGTGGATCCCCGGCGACCTGCTGTTCTTCGGCACCTCGGGCAACGTGCACCACGTGGCGATGTACATCGGCAACAACCAGATCGTCCACGCGCCGGACGTGGGCCAGGTCGTCAAGGTGGTGCCGGTCAGCGGCGGCGGCAGCGACTACTACACCGCCCGCCGCATCGTCGGCGGCTGACCTTTTCTGTCACATGCGGTCCGGATGTGCCTCTGGGAGGCAAGTATGACGCGCATGTGACACAAAGTCGGCGGCCCTCAAGCCCGGCCGGTGCGTGCGTTCCGCGCGTCGCACGCACCGGCCGTGATTGTATTGATCATGGCGGTGACCAATCCCTGGCTGGCCGGGCCGGCCCCGACGCGCAGGCTCGGCAGCCGGGGCGCGCAGGTGTTCGGCCGGGCGCGGGTGCTGGACGACGATCACGCCGACTTCCGGCACTACTGGTCGGCCTTTCGTTGGCAGTCCGACCACGTGGAGCGGTCGCGGTCGTTGGACGAGCCGCCGGGCGGGCCCCTGGTCGTCGTGGCGGCCGAGCGGATCGTCTACACGGAGCACTGGCTACGCCGTGACGGCTACGCCCCTCGCCAGTTCTGGACGGCCAAGTAGCCTCATCCCCGTGGCGATCCTGCTGTTCAACCACGCCCCGATCCGCACGGCGTTACCCGGCGACGAGGACACGGTGCTCGACCTGCTCGCGGGGGCCTCGTCGTGGCTGCGCGGGCGTGGCATAGAGCAGTGGCCGGAGCGGTTCCCGCTGGAGTCGGTGCGGGAGCAGATCGCCGCGGGCGAGGCGCTGCTGGTGGGCAAGCCGGCGGTGGCGACGGTGGTGGTCACGGCCAGCGAGCCGGACCTGTGGGGCGACAACGCGGTGCCGGCGTACTACATCTCCCAGCTGGCGGTGGCCCGTGAGGCCGGCGGCCGCGGGCTGGGGTACCGGATCCTGGACTGGGTGCAGGCGGCGGCGTCGGCGAAGGGCTGGCGGTACGTGCGGCTGGCCGCCGCCAAGGACAACCCCGGACTGCGGCGCTACTACGAGAAAGCCGGGTTCCTGCACGTCGGCGACCCCGACAACACCCACTTCCCCACTAGCCTCTACGAGCGCTACCGCTAGAACGCCACATGCGCTTCCCACTTGCGCTCTGGTGCCACATGGGAAGCGCATGTGAAAAAGAGGGGTGGGTGGGATGGCGACCTGGGAGGACGTGCGCCGGATCGCGCTGGCGCTGCCGGAGACCGGCGAGAAGCTGTCCTGGGGCACGCCGGCCTGGCAGGTGAAGGGCAAGAGCTTCGTCTGGGACCGCCCGCTGCGCAAGTCCGACGGCCGCGCCGAGGACGGCCCGATCCTGGGCGTCCGGGTCGCCGACGAGGGCGTCAAGCAGGCCATGATCGCCGACGACCCGGCGGTCTTCTTCACCATCCCGCACTTCGACGGCTATCCGGCGGTGCTGGTCCGGCTGGACCGGATCGGCGTCGACGAACTGGACGAGGTGGTCACCGAGGCGTGGCTGCTGAAGGCGCCGAAACGGCTGGCGCAGGAGTTCCTGGCCGGGAGCGATGGGCCAGGTGCCGGCTGAGCGCGGCGATGGCGGCCAACGCGATCAAGGCGGCGACCGCGCCCCAGCCGAAGAGGTCGTAGGCCTGCACGCCCAGCCATGAGCCGAGGGTGCCGCCGAGGAACGTGCACGTCATGTAGGCGGTGTTCAAGCGGCTGCGGGCCTCGGGCAGCAGGGCGAAGATGCGCGACTGGTTGGCGACCTGGTTGCACTGCACGGCAACGTCCAGCAACACCAGGCCGGCGATCAACACGACCAGCCCAACCACTCCGCCGAGCAGGCCGAACGCCAGCACGCCAGCCGAGGCGACGACGCCGAGGATGGCGATCATGCTGACCGGCTCGGGGCCGCGGCGGTCGATCCAGCGGCCGGCGATGGGCGTGACGAAGACGCTGACCGCGCCGGCGAGGCCGATCAGGCCGACGGTCTGGGCACCGAGGCCGTAGCGGGGGCCGCTGATCAGCAGGGCCAGGCACGTCCACGCGGCGCTGAACGAGCCGAACAACAGCACCTGGTACAGGGCGGATCGGCGCAGCTCGGGCTGGGTGCGCAGCAGGCGCAGCGCCTCGGCCAGCAGTGACGGGTAGTTGTGGCGCGCGGACGGCTCGGTGTGCGGGACCGCCATGGCCAGCACGGCGGCCAGCAGCAAGATCACAGCCGCGGCCACGATGTACGGGGCGCGCCAGCCGAGCCACTCGCCGACCGTGCCACCGAAGGTGCGGGCCAGCAGGATGCCGGCCAGCACGCCGCCGAGCAGCATGCCGACGACGGAGCCGCGCCGGTTGTCCGGCACCAGGCCGGCGACCATCGGGATGATCACCTGCGGCACCACGGTGAACGCACCGGCCAGCGTGCCGGCGATGAGCAGCATCGGCAGCGACGTGGCCAGTCCGGCGGCGAGCATGGCGGCCGCGGTGAGCACCATCAGCACGACGATCAGCGGCCGGGCCCTGACCCGGTCCCCCAGCGGGACCAGCAGGAAGATGCCGACGGCGTAGCCGAGTTGGGCGCCGGTCGCGGTCTGCGCGGCGGCGCTGGGCGTGACCCGCAGGTCGGCCGCGATGAGCGGGCTGATGGCCTGCGGGAAGTAGATCGTGGCCACGCACACGGCACAGGCCAGCGTGAGCAGCGGGATGGTCCAGCGGTTCGGCACGGCTCCCCTTCCAATCGAACCAACTAGTTCGATCGTAACCCGAGAACGAACCGGTTCGTTAACCTGGACCCGTGGGATACGACTCGAAAGCGACGAAAGAGCGGATCCTGGCCGCCGCGACCACCGAGTTCGCCGCCCACGGCGTCGCGGGGGCCCGGGTCGACCGGATCGCCGAGGCGGCCGAGGCCAACAAGCGGGCCATCTACGACTACTTCGGCGACAAGAAGGCGCTGTTCGCGGCCGTCCTGGAGCGCATGCTGTCCCGCTGCGCCGACGCTGTGCCGGTGGAGCCCGACCTGGCCGACTACGCCCGCAAGCTGTTCGACTACCACGCCGCCAACCCCGAGGCGCTGCGCCTGCTGATGTGGGAGGCGCTGGAAATGGGCGGCCGTGAGGTGCCGGCCGAGGACGTGCGCACGGCCGAGTACCAGAAGCGGGTCACGGAGATCGAAGACGGCGTGCCGAACGCCGCGATGGTCTACTTCTTCACGTTGGGCCTGGTCAACTGGGGCAAGGCCATGCCGCAGCTGCGCCGCATGGTGCTCGGCGCCGATCTCCCGCAGGAGGAGCTGATCGAGGCGACGGTGGCCGCGGTCAGGACGCTGTCGGCACGATGACCTGCCGTACGGCCTCACCGCCGGCCAGCTGGTCGAAGCCCTCGTTGACCTGGTCCAGCCGCAACCGTCCGGACACCAGCTCGGCCACCGGCAGCAGACCGGCCTGGTAGAGCTGGATGAACCGCGGGATGTCCCGGCGCGGCACGCTGGAACCGAGGTAACTGCCGCGCAGTGTGCGTTCCTCGGCGACCAGGCTCAGCGCCGGCAGCACCAGCTGCCGGTCGGGATGGGGCAGGCCGACCGTCACGGTCGTGCCGCCGATCCGGGTCGCGTGATACGCCTGGGCCAGCACGTGCTCGCTGCCGGTGGTGTCGATGACCTTGTCCGCGCCGCCGTGCGTGAGCTCGCGGACCTCGTCGACCGCGTCCGGGCCGCCACGAACCACGTGTTTCGTGGCCAACCGTGCCGCCAAAGCGAGTTTCGTGTCAACGATGTCGACCGCGACGATCTGGCTCGCGCCGGCCGCCCGAGCGGCCAGCAACGCCGCCATGCCGACGCCGCCGAGGCCGAAGATCGCGACCGTCTCCCCCGGCTTGATCTCGGCGCTGTGGAACGCCGCGCCGGCCCCGGTGAGCACGGCGCAGCCGAACAGCGCTGCCAGCTCCAGCGGCAACGTTGGATCCACCTTCACCGCGGACTTGCTCGACACCACGGCGTACTCCGCGAACGCCGACACGCCAAGGTGGTGGTTTTCCCCGCCCCGCCAACGCTTTTCGCCGGACAGCAACGTGCCGGCACGGTTGGCCACAGCCCCCGGCTCGCACAGCGCCGGCCGCCCGGCCAGGCACATCCGGCACGACCCGCAGGCCGGCACGAAGGCCAGCACCACGTGGTCCCCGACCGCGAACTCGGCGTCCGGTCCGACCTCGACGACCTCGCCGGCTGCCTCGTGCCCCAACACCATCGGCAGCGGCCGCGGCCGGGAGCCGTTGATCACCGACAGGTCGGAGTGGCACAGGCCGGCCGCCCCGATCCGCACCAGGATCTCGCCGCGCCCCGGCGGGTCCAGCTCCAGCTCCTGGACCTGCAACGGCCGCGAGTCGGCGTACGGCCGGTCCACGCCGGAGGCCACCAGGACTGCCGCGTTCACCTTCATGCGTTCACCAACTTCTCCAGCTCGTCCCGCATCGGCCCGGCGATCGGCACCGGCCGGCGGGTGTCGCGGTCCACGAACACGTGCGTGAAGGTGCCCTCGGCGATCAGCGTGCTGCGGTCGCTGCGGAACAGGCCCGTCTCGTAGCGGACGCTGCTGGTCCCGAGGTGCCCGACCCGCAGCCCGACCGCGATGACCTCGGGAAACGACACCGAAGCCTTGTACACGCAGTGCGACTCGACGCAGAGGCCGATCGGGCCGCCGCCGTCCAGCTCGAGGCCGGCACGCTCGATCAGCCAGGTGTTGATCACGGTGTCCATCACCGAGTAGTGCACCGCGTTGTTCACGTGCCCGTAGTGGTCGTTGTCCTTCCACCTGGTCGGCACGTCCTGCCAGTACCCGTACTCGGTCATGCACCCCATCTAACCGGAAAGCAGGTCGAGGGCGACCCGGCGCAGCTCGTCGTTGGCCAGCCCGGCATAGTCGGCGACGGCCTGCTCGTAGCCGGCCCGATCGGCGTCGGTGGCCACCTGCCGCATCCGGTCGATGCCGACGAACGTCTTGGTGTAGCGCCATTTCTCGGCGATGGCGACCAGCTGGGCCGACCGTGTCGGCGCGTGCGCGACGTCGGTCGCGGCGACGGCCAGCAGCAGCGCGCCGAGCACCGGATAGCCGCCGACGGACAGCGACGAGGTGGTAGGCAGGGTCACGAGCCTCGCCACCAGCCGCTCGTGCTGCCCGCGGGTGACGGCTGCCACCAGGTCGAGCCGCCCGTGCAGGGCGTGCGCGATGACCGCGGCGGCCTCGTTCTCCATCGCCCAGGTGTCGAAACCGGGCAGGTCCTGCCGCACCAGCTCCTCGTCGCGCAGCCGAGCCAGCGACTCCCGCCACAGCGCGAGGCCGCCGTCGATGTCGCCGCGGGACAACTTGATCGACGCCCGCAGGCCCAGATCGGGCGCGAGCACGTTCTGCTCGCCGTAGTCCGGCAGGATCTCGTCGAGCCAGCGCTCGGCCTCGTCGGGATCGCCGAGTTGCAGGCACGCGATCGCCGCGCCCCAGCGGATGCCGGCCTCGGTCGGCCAGTCCCCCTGGTCGCCGATCAGCGCCAGGATGGCGTGCGCCTGGGCCAGCGCCTCCTCGGGCCGGCCGACCTGGAGGCACAGCTCGGAGTAGCGGGCGTGGACCATGATCCGCAGCCAGGTCCGGGGCCCCCGGTCGAGCACCTCGAGGGCCCGCCGCCCGGCCAGCACGGCCCGGTCCACGTCGCACTCGATCTCGTACAGATAGCTCATGACGACGTTGGCCATCGCGGCCAGCACCGGCTCCTCCGCCTCGCACATCGCCGGCCACTGCTCCCCCGGCGTGACGACCAGCGTCGCGATGGCCCGGTACATCGTGGTCGGCGGGGCCAGCGGCAGCCGGCGCAGCACGGCCATGGCCCGCACGGCTTTCGGTCCCTGCACGGCGAACGTGGTCGAGACGCCGATCGTGGCCAGCGTGCGGGTGGCGTCCAGCGTCTCTTCGTCCGGCTCGTAGTGTGACAGCAGCCAGGCCGTCTCTTCCTGGAGCCGAACCAGCCGCACGTAACGGTTCTCGACCACCCACAGGCTGGCCAGCACGATCCCGACGCCGACCATGCTGCGGGCGTCGCCACGGTCGATGGCGTGGCGCAGCGCCAGGCTCAGGTTGTCCTGCTCGCTGCGGATCAGCTCGACGGTCGCGGTCGGCCGCTCGCCGTACACCTGCTCGTGGTGCGTGAGGCCGAATTCCGTGGCCCACTTGAGGAAACCGGTGATCGCACGGTCCGGGTCGGACCGGCGGGCGGCGGCGAACTCGCGCACGGTCGCCAGCATCAGGAACCGGCTGCCCCACGGCGTGTCCACGACCTTGAGCAGCGACTGCTCGACCAGGTCGGCAAGGTCGTGATCGACGAGGTGACCGGCCGCGTCGACGGTAAAGCCGTTGGGGAAGATCGACAGATCGGCGAGCGCGTCCTGGCCCTTGCCGTCGAGCAGGTTCCAGCTCCAGTCGACGACCGCGGCCAGGGTGCGGTGGCGCTCCGGCGCGTCGCGGGAACCGCCGCGCAGCAAGGAGAATCGGTCGTCGAGACGGCCGGCGATCTCCCGTACAGACAGCACGCGGACCTTCGCCGCGGCGAGTTCGACGGCCAGCGGCAGGCCGTCCAACTGCCGGCAGATTTCCGTGGCGTCAGTCAGGTCGACGTTCGGTCGTGCGGCGCGGGCGCGTTGCCGGAAGAGTTCGACACTGTCAGCCAGGGTCAGCTCGGGCAGCAGATGTACGGCTTCCGAGGACAGGCCGAGCGGTGCTCGGCTCGTGGTGAGGATCCGCAGCTCACGGCTCATGGCCACCAGCGCGCGCACCAACTCGGCCACACCGTCGACCACGTGCTCGCAGTTGTCCAGCACCAGCAGGGCCGGGCCGAGCGCGCTGACGATGCCGGTGACCTCGTTGCCGACGCGGGCGGGCCGGGCGTCGCCGATGCTCGACGCGACCTCGGCCGTGACATCACTGTCGGAGTTCGTTGCGGCCAGCGACACGAAATGCACCAGTCGTTGCGTGGCATCGCGGCTGACGGCGTGGGCCAGCCGGGTCTTGCCGAGGCCGCCGGGACCGACGATGGACACGACCCTGGACGTACGCAGCAGAGTCCGCACGGCCGCAATATCGTCGTCACGGCCGAGCAGCTCGTTCGGCTCGTGAGCGACCCCGTGCCGGCGGATCGGCGCCTGGGCCTGGAGCAGTTCTCGGTGCAGGGCTTGGAGTTCCAGGCCGGGGTCGGCACCGAGGTCGTCGCGGATGCGGCGGCGGTACGTGTCGTAACGGGCCAGCGCCGCCGACGGGCCGGCGGTGGCCGCCTCCGACCGCAGCAGCGCGCGGAGCGTCTCCTCGTCGCCGTCCGGATCGAGGACCGTCATGGCTTCCTCGTGCCGGCCCAGCTGGGACAGCGCGAGGCCGCGGATCCGTTGCAGGTCACGGTAAGTCGACGCGCGCTCGGCCCGGAGCCGGGACAGCGGGTCGCCGGCCGTGACCTCGGGTTCGCCGTCCCAGCAGGCCAGGCCCTGCTCCGCGGCCTTGAGAGCCGTTGCCGGGTCCGTCGACCGGCCTTTCGCCGCCTGGAGCAGGACGAACGAGGCGTCGATCTGTTCCTCGGCCAGGGTCAGGCGGTAGCCGGTGGCGGTGGTGGCGATCAGGTCCGCGCCGAGCTGCGCGCGGAGGCGGGCGACCAGGACCTGTACGGCCTTGGCCGGGTTGTCCGGCTGCGCGTCCGGCCACAGGCCGTCGACCAGCGCCGGCACGCCGCAGCCGGCGCGCGGGCTGCCGGCCAGCAGCGCCAGCAGGTCGCGCAGCCGTGGCCCGGTGATCTCCCGCCCCCGGCAGCACACCCCCGACAACAGCGTCAGCTCGGTGCTCACGCCTCCAGGTTAGGGGCCTCGAACACGTGCAGCTCGCGGTTTCGGTCGAGCGGGTCGTACCGGTCCAGCCAGGCCAGGCGCTGGGCCAGGTCGGCCCGGCTCAGCACGGCGACGGCGAGGTTCGGCAGCTCGACACCGTCCCACTGCTCGACGTTGAGCGTCACGACCTTCAGGTTCGGCAGTTCCTGGAGGGCTTCGATGTTCGTCACCTCGACGCCGGCCAGGTCGAGCCGGATCAGCCCGGTCATGGTGGCGATGACACGGGCGTCGACCGGGTGCTGGAGGCCGTACAGCCGCAGGCTCCACAGCGTCGGGTGGCCGGTCAGCGGCGCGAGGTCGAACTCGCGGGCGTCGACCCGGAGCGCTTCCAGGCCGGGCAGCGCCGTGGCTTGGACCCGGCCGGCCTGGTTGACGCGCAGATCCCGCAGGTTCGGCAGCACGGCGAAGGACGCCAGGTCGATGTCGCCGCCCTGGTTCGCGTTCACCTCCTGGATGTGCGGATCCGGGGCCGGTTCCTCACGGAGTACGAGGGCGGTGTTCCGCAGCACGTCGTCGGACCAGGTCCACGGCGGCAGCAGGCTGTCCACCGAGTCGGCCACCAGTGCGGCCATCTCGGTGTTGTCGTCGAACCAGATGATCTGGCCGGGGCGGCCCTGCTCGGCCGGGTCGAGGTCGACGGCGAGGTAGTCCCAGTTGTCGCCGTAGGCGAACGGCAGCCACCAATCGTTGCGGCACAGGCGTTTCACGTGCCCGTGCGGCCAGACGTCGGGCACGGGATCGAGATCGAGGGGCTCGTCGTCGTTCCAG
The DNA here is from genome assembly GCF_028622115.1 of Kutzneria chonburiensis. NCBI lineage: Bacteria > Bacillati > Actinomycetota > Actinomycetes > Pseudonocardiales > Pseudonocardiaceae > Kutzneria > Kutzneria chonburiensis. The sequence continues at coordinate 743,633 of NZ_CP097263.1, read as the reverse complement.
CCGCCGAACTGGGGGCCGTCCTCGCCACGCCACTCGACGAGCTCTTCCACCGTCGCCAACATGAATTGGTCGATCTCGGTGTGGCCGTTGCGGTGCAGCGCGCGGAGGACCTCGGGCAGCCGGAAGCCGATTTCCCTTTCCGCGGCGAGGATGTCCTCCTCGCTGCGGCCGTCGCCGAGCTTCGGGACACGGGCCAGGGCGGCCGGATCCGTTGGCGCGTCGGTGATCCGTGCGTGCTCCGGCCGCGGTATGCTGCCGGGCAGCGGATGGCCGGGCAGGCGGAAGTCCTTGTCCCGCATGATGGTCGCACTGCTGGGGCCGACGCCGGAGGCGTTGGTGTAGGCCAGACGAACCTCGCCGGTCGAGCGCACCACGAGCTCGTAGACCGCGCTGCTTTCGCCGTTCAGCAGCACGGTGGCGAGGTCGGTCTGCAACGTGTGATCGACGCTGAGCCAACTGCGGTTGTCGTAGCCGGACTGCCCGCCATGACCGAACTCCGTGCAGCGCATCGAGATGGTCGCGGTCCGCCACCCTTCGGGTCCGTTGGCGTGAATGGCCCTGGCCAGCGCCAGCACGGCCTCGTTCAGTGTCACACCGCGGATCCTAGATGCCCTGGGGGAACGAGAAGACCCGATTCGGATCAAAGGCATCGGCGACTTCGGCCAGACCGGGTGCGTTCGCGCCGTAGTAAGCTGAGCGCCAGTCGGGCATCTCCGGGTCGATGTAGTTGACGAAACCGTTGGTACCGAACCACTCGCCGAGTTGGCGCCGAATCGGCGCGAGCTCACGGTGGGCGTCGGAGGAGGTGGTGCGGATCTGGTTGGTGATCTGAATACTGGCGATGGCGTCCCGGTGGGGGAACGCGCCGCCGCCGCGGGCGATCGCGCCGCCGAAGCTGTCGATGAGGCACGTCAGCTCCGGACCGGCCGTGACCAGGTCGACCATGGCCTCCGCGTCCATCGGGCCGGTGAGCATGCGTGACGTGGCCACGAACGCCGCCCGCCGGCTCATGCCCTCGGCGTAGTGGTCCATCGCGGCCGGGAAGTCGAGTTCCCGTTGCCGGCGTTGGGGTTCGCCGCCGATACGCCGGGCAAGGTCGTCGATGAGGCCGGTGTCCGTGCCGACCAGGCAGCCGCCGACGTCGGACCGGTTCTGCGCCGTGCTCACGCGGCACAGCGACCACATCTCGTCCGGTACGTCGCGCTGCCACTCCTGCCAGGCGTGCAGGATCTGCGGCCGGCGATCGGGCGTGCAGTCCAGCGACCACACCGTCAGTGGCTCGGCCGGTGCCGTGCGGAACGTGAACTCCGTGACGACACCGAAGTTGCCGCCGCCACCGCCGCGCAGCGCCCAGAACAGGTCGGGTTCTTCCGCCGCCGAGACGACGCGGAGGACGCCGTCGGCGGTGACAATCCGGGCCGCGATCAGCTGGTCGCTGGTCAGGCCGAGCATGCGGCCGAGCACGCCGATGCCGCCGCCCAGGGTCAGGCCGGCGATGCCGACCGACGGGCAGGTGCCGGCCGACAGCATGCGCCCGGCGCGGCCGATTCCCGCGTAGACACCGGCCATCCGCGCGCCGGCGCCGACCACTGCCGTGCCGTCCTCGCGCACCTCGACCAGGTCGAGTTCGGACACGTCGATGATCAGGCCGCCGTCCGGTGTGGAGTAGCCGGCATAGCTGTGGCCACCGCTCCGGGCGGCCACCGGCATCCCTTGCGTGGCCGCGAATTCCACGCACCTCTGCACGTCCGACTCGGTCGCGCACAGCGCGATGGCCGCCGGGCGGCGGCCGTCGAACTGGGACAGGAAGGCGAGCTTGGCCCGCGCGTACTCGGCGTCCGCGGGCAGCAGCAGCCGTCCCGTCAGCGCGCGGGCCAAGGTGTCCACTCCGTCAAGCTACTTGCGGCGAAACGACACGCCCAAGTCCTTTTGCAGGTACACCTCGATGAACACCCGCAGGTACGGGTCCTCGCCCAGCTCGGTGAACACGTCCAGCAGGCGCCGGTCGACCTGCTCGGTGAGCAGGACGATCCGCCACAGGTTCAGCGGCCGGTCCTCGGCCCCGGTGACCGAGTGCTCCACGTGGAAGACCGGCTGGTCGGTGGTGGCGGTGCGGCCCTCGAAGGTCGTGTCGCCGACGAAGAACGCCCGCTGGTGGCCGTGGTCGAGGCGGACGTGCTCGATGATCGTGCCGAAGCGGTCCGGGTCGGCCCACAGCCGCTGGTCGGAGACGCGGGTGAAGTCCTCCAGCCCCTCGTGGCGCAGGCTCGGCCACTTCTTCGCGCTGCCGGCCCGCACCACCGTCGGGATGTAGATGTCCGGGGCGGCGGCCTTGCGCGACTCCATGTCCCACAGCATGGTCCGGGTGAACGTCAGCTCCCGGTCCAGCTCGTAGCGCTCGGCCAGCACCTGGTTGACGTCCACCGGCGGCAGGTCGATCGCGGTGACGCCGGGCCGGTGCCAGGCCTCGTCCAACAGCCTCTCGTGATCCATGTCAGGCCAATCGGTCGGCGAGCCAGCCGCGCACCATGCGCCAGCTCTCGTGCTCGGGGTTGATGACGTCGAAGTGATGGGCACCCTGGAACTCGACCGGGTCGCCGGCGTACTTCGAGGCGACGACGTCGTCGTCCGTGCCGTGCACGGTCAGCAGCGGCACCACGGCCGGGCCCGTGACCTCGGCGTAGCGGTCGGGGACCTGGTCGTGGTGGCCGCCGAGCAGCCAGAACGGGATGCCCTGGCCCGCGTTGGCGACGACCACCGGCGCGAACTCCGGCGCCTGGGCCGGCGGAGCGCCGGCGGGCTCCTTGGCGTTCGGGTCGGTGAACACCGAGCCCAGGTGATCCTTGTCCGCCTCGACCAGGTCGATGACGCCGGCGAGGGAGACGGCTCCCGGAGCTTGCCGTCGGTCCGGCCGGCCAGGTACTTGGCCAGCTGGCCGCCGGCGGAGTGGCCCACGACCTGCACCTTCGTCAGGTCGAGGCGGTCGTCCAGGCCGTCCAACCGGTCCAGTGCGGTGTTGACGTCGTCGAACGTGCCGGGCCAGCCGCCGCCTTCCTCGCCGAGGCGGCGGTACTCGATGTTCCAGACCGCGTAGCCGCCCTTGACCAGGTCGTCGGCCAGCGGCGTGACCTGCCGACGGTCGAACATCGCCGTCCAGTAGCCGCCGTGGATCAGGACGACCACCGGAAACGGGCCTTCGCCTTCCGGCACGTACAGCTCGCCGACCTGCGACGGGTGCGGGCCGTAGGCCACCGTCCGGACCGCACGGCCGTCCTCGTCGTCGTAGCGGACGCCGCGGTCCGAGCTGACCAGGGCGTCGATGGTGGCGAAGAAGGCCGCGATCTCCGGCTGGTTGCCGCCCTTGGCCCTCGACTCGTCCCAGGCGGTGTCGTCCGTCCACTCCACCTGGTCCAGCCACGTGTCCTCGGCGACGCGGATCAGCCTGGCCGCGACGAAGCCGCGGCGGTCGCGGCGGAACGCGTCCACCATGCCCGGGCGGGCGGCCAGCATCGCCGCCGTGTTCTGGGGTTTGACGGTGAAGGTGGTCAGTTCGATGACCGACATCGGGGCCTCCTCGGTTCGTATAGTCAAGATTAGTGACTATCAACCTTGTTGACCATGCTGGGTGGCTAGGATCACCCGCATGGCACTTCCCGAGGACCTCCTGGACCTGCTGCGCAAGCCCAGCCCGTGCTTCATCGCCACGGCCAACCCGGACGGGTCGCCCCAGCTCACCCAGACCTGGGTGGACACCGACGGCGAGCACGTGCTCGTCAACACCGTCGAGGGGTTCCAAAAGGTGCGCAACATGCGGCGTGATCCCCGGGTCGCGCTCAACATCGCCGACCCGTCGAACCCGTTCCGCTACTTCCGGGTGCGGGGCCGCGTCATCGACATCACCGCCGACGGCGGCGCCGACCACATCGATCTCGTCGCCAAGCGCTACACCGGCAAGCCGTACGTGTGGCATCGGGGGCGGGACCAGGTGCGGCTCATCGTCACCATTGCGGCCGACGACGTCAGCGGTATGGGCTGAGGTCTGGTAGGCAGGAGACGTGGACCCCGTACGGGCGTTGGAGCAGGTCGCGTTCGAGCTCGAGCGCGCCGGCGAGCCCAGCTACCGGGTCCGCGCCTTCCGCAACGCCGCTTCGGTCATCGCCGGCATCCCCGCCGACAAGCTCGCCCACATGGTCCGTATGGGCTCCCTGACCCGGCTGCCCGGCATCGGCAAGGCCACCGCCGGCGTCGTCGAGAACGCCGTCCGCGGCGAGCCCATCGCCTACCTGGAGAAAGCCGCCTCCTCTCCCGGTCCCGACCTCTCCGCCGGCGCTTCCCTGCGGGCCTTGCTCCGCGGCGACTGCCACACCCATTCCGACTGGTCCGACGGCGGCAGTCCCCCTGACGTCATGGCCCGGGCCGCCCGGGACCTCGGACACGACTGGGTCGCCCTCACCGACCACTCCCCTCGGCTCACCGTCGCCAACGGCCTGTCTCCTGAGCGGCTCTCCGCCCAGCTCGACCTCATCGCCGCCTTGAACGCCGAACTCGCCCCGTTCCGCATCCTCACCGGCATCGAGGTCGACATCAACCTCGACGGCTCCCTCGACCAGTCCGAGGAGTTGCTGTCCCGCCTCGACGTCGTCGTAGCCAGCGTCCACTCCAAGCTCCGCATGCCGGCGGCCGAGATGACCCCTCGCATGCTCACCGCCATCTCCAACCCGCACGTCACCGTCCTCGGCCACTGCACCGGCCGCCTCGTCACCGGCCGCGGCCGCCCCGAGTCCGAGTTCGACCCCGAGGCCGTCTTCGCCGCCTGCCGCGACAACGGCGTAGCCGTCGAGATCAACTCCCGCCCCGAGCGCCTGGATCCCCCTCGCCGCCTGCTCAGGTTGGCCGAGTCCCTGGGTTGCCTGTTCGCCATAGACACCGACGCCCACGCCCCCGGTCAGCTCACCTGGCAACCCCTCGGCTGCGCCCGCGCCGAGGAGGCCGGCATCGGCGCCGACCGCGTCATCAACACCTGGCCGGCCGACGAGCTGCTGGACTGGGCGAGGAAGGGCTGAGCAGCGCGATGGCTTGCGTTGCGGGTCGACTTGTGGTGAAACCTTCACCCATGACCTCAGCGCAGCGTGCCGTCTTCAAGAGCCAGTGGGTGCAGGAGGCCCAGGGAGCCGGCGGCGAACCCGTGCCGCCGTCCGTGCTGGCCGAGTGGCAGCGCTATCAGAGGACCTCATGGTCGGCGCGGCGTCGGCATTCCGTTGTCGAGGTGTCGAGCCTTGTCGTCAGTGCGGCGATTCCCGCGCTCGCCGCCTTCGCGCTCGACGCGAGAATCGTCGCCGCGGTCGGCTCGGTCGCGGTGCTGGTCAACGGACTCCGCGCGCTCGGCGGTTTCAAGGAGAACTGGACCAGCCGGACACGGGCCCGGTACGCCATCGAGCGGGAGATCGCGCTCTTCGCGGTGCACCACGGCAAATACGCCGAACCCGGCGCGGCCGTCGTCCTGGTGGAGGCGGTCGAGGACATCTGCGCCACCGAACGCGAAGGCTGGGCCGCACTTCGACTGTCGTACGGCGGGGTTTCGGAGAAGTCGACAGCGGCCCAGCCGGCGAGCTGACACCGGTGAACGCGATCTCCACCAGATCGGTGGTGATCGCGTTCACCGTGGGCTCATCGCGAGGACGAGCCGCCCATGCTCGCGCCGAGGCTGTCCAACGCCTTCTGCACCATGGCCTGGGCCGTGTCGTTCAGGTCGTCGTTGCTGCCGTTGACGACCCACTCGTCCCCGGAGAAGATCACCACGGTCACACCGCCGGCCACGCCACCGGACGTGCCGCTGCTGGGGATGTCGAGCAGGTCGGCCGCCTTCACGGACGCCTCGCCCAGTTCACGGGAGTCGTTGTCCGACGTGGTCTGGCTGTTCGCGGTCTGCGTGTCGCCGAGGATCGCGCCGATCACCTTGCCCTGATAGAACATCAGCGCGAACTGCCGGCCCTGGATGCCGTGCTCCTGGTAGAAGAAGTGCGGACAGGGCGACTGCTGATCCCAACAGTCGGCGCCCTGCACGTAGTACGGCACGCGGTGGGCGCCGAGCGACTCGCCGTTGCTGTCCTGGAAGGTCGTCGAGCCCTGGTGGTCCGGATCGGAATCGGGGTCGCTGCCGTCGGTGTCGACGGCCAGGCTGGAGCTGTAGGCGTAGACGCCGGACGCCACCTGATACACGTTCACGTTCTGCTCGCGCGTCATGGTGTTGATGTGCGGTGCGGTGTTGACCTGGTTCTCGGCCGTGCTGTTCCGCTGCACGCCGGCCAGCACTTCGTCGGCCGTGTACGCAGGGGCGGCCGAGGATGTGGCGGCCGCGGGTGCGGCGGTGCTCGCCGTGGCGGCGGCGGAGTTGACAGCGAGCGGCACGACGAGCGCGAGCGCGGCAGCTGCGGCCACGGTTAAGCGCATGCAGGGAGATGACATGAGGGCAGGGCCTCCATCAATAGTTAGGAAGGTTTCCTAACTCATTCAAGCATGTGAAGAGACGCCTGTCACGTGATCATCTTCGTCACCACGCAACGCTCATGTTTCGAACACCGAGCGTGGCAGGCAGCGTCGAGTGCCGCTCTACTTCGGCTGCTGCCGCAGTGAAATCCTTTGCAGCGCTACGACTGTCGCCGATGGGCGATCGTGAGAGGACCTCGCTAGACGGGGATCAGCCTCGACACCAGGGTGCCCAACTGCCTGGCGTTGCGGCATTCGTGCATTTCCACGACGGAGGCGTAGTCGTGGGCGGCGGAGTCGCCGGTCGACCAGAGGTCGCGGCGCTCGGGGTTGAGCCAGAAGGAGCGGCGGGCGGGGCGGAGGATGTGGGCGAGGGTGGCCAGGCGGGGGTCGCCGTGGTTGTTGCGGGCGTCGCCGAGGATGAGGACGGACGTGCGGGGGCCGATGACGTCGGGGTAGCGGTCGGAGAACTCCTCGAGGGAGCGGCCGTAGTCGGAATGGCCGTCCCAACGGATGACGGACGCCTCGGAGAGGATCCGGGCACCGAGGGCGGCGGGGTCGGCTACGCCGGCGGTGACGAGATGGGTGACCTCGTCGATGCCGTCGACGAAGGCGAAGACGCGGACCTTGGAGAACTGGTCGCGTAGGGCCTGCACGAGAAGCATGGTGAAGTTGGCGAAAGAAGCCACGGAGCCGGACATGTCGCAGAGGAGGACGATCTCGGGACGGCCGGGGCGGTGCTTGCGGAAGACGGGGGTCATGGGGACGCCGCCGGTGGACAGGGAACGGCGGAGGGTGCGGCGGAGGTCGATCTGGCCACGGGCGGCGCGGCGGCGACGGGCGGCGAGGCGGGTCGCCAGCTTGCGGGCCAAAGGCTGGACCATGCGCCGCATCTCGGCCACCTGAGAACGGCCGGCCTGGAGGAAGTCGACCTGATCGGGCGTCGGCGGCACGGCGCTGCGGGAAAGTCGTTCCCGGCCACGGAGTTCGGCGACGCGACGCAGAGCCTCGCCGCGGACGAGCTCACGGAAACGCTCGATACGACGCCGAATCTCGTCACGGTCGAGCCGCTCGGTGAAACCGGCCTGAGCCCGCATGGCGGCCAACACCCGGACGAGCAAGGTCTGGGGCTGCACGCGATCGAGCGTCTGGTGGGCGGACCAGCCGCTGGTGCCGGAGCCGCCTTGCCCGTACTGGCCGAAGGCATCGACGGCCAGCCCGGCGAGTTGCAGCAAAGCGGATTCGTCGTCGGCAGCGAAAGCGGCGACCAACCGGTCGTCGAGCTCGTCGAGGGTGAGGTGCTCGTGCCGGGCCTGCTCGGGAATGCCTACGCCCAAAGGAAAGAACAGGTCGAAGGTGGAGTCGAAGACGGCCCGCTGCCCGTCCCGCCGGATCAGGCACGCGGCGAGGCCCTCCCGGGTGCGCTCGCGGTCGTCGAAGCCGAGCACCTCCAACGCGGCCGCGGCGTCCACGGTCTCGCCGGGACCGGCCTGGATTCCCTTGGCCCGCAACACCTGCACGAACTCGGTGAGCCGGTCGGCGACACTCACAGCTTGTCCAGCTCCAGCCGCTGACCGGCCTTGACGATGTCCTCCTGGTGCTTGAGGATCACGCCGAGGCTGTCCCGCACCAGCTCCTCGGTCAGCCCCTCGGCCCCGAGCTCCAGCAGCGTCCGGGCCCAGTCGATGGTCTCGGCGACCGACGGCGACTTGCGCAACTCCATGGCCCGCAAGGCATTGATGACCCGTACGAGCGAGGTGGCCAGGGTGTCGTCGATGTCCGGCACCCGGGCCAGCACGATCCGCTTCTCCAGGTCCTCGTCCGGAAAGTCGATGTGCAGGAACAGGCACCGCCGCCGCAGCGCCTCGGACAGCTCACGGGTGGCGTTGGACGTCAGCACGGCGAACGGTCGCTGGGTGGCGGTGATGGTGCCGAGCTCGGGCACCGTCACCTGGAAGTCGCCGAGCACCTCCAGCAGGAGCCCCTCCACCTCGACGTCGGCCTTGTCGGTCTCGTCGATCAGCAGCACGGTCGGCTCGTCGCCGCGGATGGCGGTGAGCAGCGGCCGCGACAGCAGGAACTCCTCGCTGAAGATGTCGTTGCGGGTCTGGTCCCACGTCTCGTCCCGCCCGGCGGTGATGCGCAGCAGCTGCTTGGCGTGGTTCCACTCGTACAGGGCCCGGGACTCGTCGACGCCCTCGTAGCACTGCAGCCGCACCAGCCGCGACCCGGTGACCTGCGCGACCGCCTTGGCCAGCTCGGTCTTGCCGACGCCGGCCGGGCCCTCCACCAGCAGCGGCTTGCCGAGCCGGTCGGCGAGGTAGACGGTGGTGGCGACCGCGTCGGACGCCAGGTAGCCGGCCTCGGCCAGCCGCGCCGCCACCTCGTCGACGGACGTGAAGAACCCGGTCACGCGTGCCTCTTCTCAGCCTCGGGAAGTCCCTCCGGTAGATGAACTTAGCTGCTCCAGCTCCTCGTCGACACGGGCCTGGTGCTCGGCGAGGTCGGCCCGGGCCTGCTTGGGCCGCCACCGCCCGACCATCACGAAGATCAACGGCAGGAACACCGCCTCGCCGCCGACGCAGACCCACCACCAGTTCTGCCACTGGCCCGGCGTGGCCGCGGCGGCCGCCTGCACCTCGGCGGCGTGCTCCTGGAGGAAGGCCAGGTCGGCCTTGGGCACGGCCGCGGCGGCCTGGAGCCGTTGCAGCGCGGTGGCCTGGTCGACGTTCTCGGCCTGCATGATCTCGGCGACGGCCTTGGCGCCGGCCGCCGGATCGGTCGGGTTGCGGCCCAGGGTGCCGAGCGTCGCCGGGTCGACCGCGCCGAGCGTCTTGATCTGGGGCTCGTACTTGGCGGCCAGCGTGGCGACCTCGCCGCCGTACTGCACGAGCGGCGTCATCGACGTCACGACGAACGGCAGCGCGAACACCGACAGCGCCACCACGGCCCGGATGATCCAGCCCCACACGGCCAGACCCGTTGCCGTCAAAGCGGGATTGATGCGCTCGACGGTCTCGGTGAAGCTGGCCATCCACGGCGCGTAGGCCACGGCCATGAACACCGCGAGCACGCTGATCACCCAGACGAAGGTGTAGTAGCCGGTGCCGGTGCCGAGACCGAGGAACACGATGGTCATCACGATCGCGCCGAGCGCGCCGACCAGCATGAACGGCTTGCGCACGGCCAGCCGGTCGGACAGCACGCCGACCACGATCAGCGACAGCGCGTCGATGCCCCAGAACCAGTTCCCGATGCCGTTGGCCTGGGCCAGGCTGAAGCCGTAGATGGTGGTGAAGTAGATGGTGAAGAAGCCGACCGCGGTGTAGTAGATGATCAGGAACACCGAGATGGCGAAGGCGCTGCCGACCACGCGCATGGTCATCATCTGCCGCCACGGCCGTTCGATCGCCTTGCTGACGTCGATGCCGGCCGCGCGGGCCTCGATCAGCGCCTTGTCGTGCAGGCTGACCATGAGCTGGTCCCGCAGGTTGGGCGACAGCTCGCGCAGCCCGAACAGCGCGATCACGAACACGACCAGTCCGACGATGCCGCAGATGACGAACTGGGAGCGCCAGTCGGGCAGCACGGAGATCGTGTTGCTGGAGACCTCGGACAGCACCAGGCTGCCGACCACCGGCCCCAGCGTCCAGAACCCCATCGCCGAGGCCCGGCCCAGCTGTGGCGAGAAGTCCCGCACCAGCGCGGGCGTCGCCACCAGGATGATGCCTTCGACGAAGCTGACCACCGCGAACAGCACGCCGAAGGTCAGCTGGTCGGGGGCGTTGGGCAGGCCGAACAGCGTCAGCAGGCCGGTCACGCCGAGGCCGTAGGCCACCAGGTTGGCCCGGCCCCACCGGTCGGCCAGCCCGGCCAGCAGCGACGAGAAGGCGCCGACCGCGTTGCCCACCACCGAGATGTAGACGTAGTACGGGAAGGTCATGTGGTAGTGGGCGATGATCTCGGTCGCGACCGCGCCCGGCACATACAGCTCGTAGTAGAGGATCACGGTCGCCGCCACCACGATGCCGAGGTACCAGAAGCGCCGTCGGGTGTCGGGGTAGTGGTCGAGTCGACGTTGCCACAGGACGCTCATCGACGCCTCCTTCGGACTACGGTGTCCGATAGCCTGTGTCACCGGTCACAGGTACGCGGCGGTACTTTAGGGGTTGGCAGAGGGTGGGACAAGAGGGCTCACTGGCCAGGCGGCACGACGACGCTCCGGGGCTGCCCCGGGGCCGCTCCAGCCTGCCGGCCGACGAGGTTCGCGCCGCTCAGCGGCAGCGCCTGCTCACCGCGACCGTCGCCGCGGTGGCCGCCGTCGGCTTCTCGGCCATCACCGTCGCCGACATCGTCCGCGGCGCCCGCGTCTCCCGGGCCGCCTTCTACGCGCACTTCAGCGACAAGGAGGACTGCTTCCTCGCGGCCACCGCCTACGGCGGCAACCTCCTGGTCGACGCGGTCATCGGCGCCACCCGCGCCCTGCCCGCGGACTCTTCCCCGAGGCGATCCTGCGCGCATCCTGCCGGGCGTTCCTGCGTTTCCTGGCCGACGAGCCCGCTTTCGCCCGCGTCTTCTACGTGGACATGCCGGCGGCCGGCGCCGGGGCCGTGAACCGTATGGACGCCGCCCAGCACCGTTTCGCCGAGCTCAACCGCGCCTGGCACCGGCATGCCCTCAACCACCACCCCGACTGGCCCACCGTGCCGTACGACGCCTACCTCGCGCTGGCCGGCGCCACCACGGAGTTGGTCAGCGTGCGGGTCCGTCACAACCGGGCCGCCGAACTGCCCGCGCTGGAGGACACGTTGGTGGCGCTGCATTTGGCCGTGCTGGCCGGACAACGCTGGCCCTCGTGACAAAGGCCGTCGGGTTCGGCGGCAGCAAGACGACGATACTGGCGGGGTGACGGACCACTGGCACCAGCCGCTACGGCACATCAAGGGCGCGACGCTGACCGGGGACACCAGCCAGACCAGCGGGATGACTCGGCTGGAGGCGATCTCCGGCAAGACCGTCGGCTCCAGCAAGGTGTGGATGGGCGAGACCCACGTCGCCCCGGCGACGAACTCGGGCGACCACCATCACGGCGAGGCGGAGACCGCCATCTACGTGAAGGAGGGCCACCCGGTGTTCGTCTTCGCCGACGGCGACCGGGAGGTCCGGCTGGAGACCGGCCCGGGCGACTACGTGTTCGTGCCGCCGTACGTGCCGCACCGCGAGGAGAATCCGGGCGACGAGCCGGCGGTGGTGATCATCGCCCGGAGCAGCCAGGAGGGCATCGTGGTCAACCTGCCGAGCCTGTGGCCCGATCAGGACCGCTCGTAAGGCGTCTTCTCCCCGGCCTCAACGGAGAACGGCAGGCGGTTGCCCTCGGGCGGCAGCGGGCAGGTGGCGAAGTCGGTGAAGGCGCACGGCAGGTTGACGGCGCGGTTGAAGTCGAGCGTGACGGTGCCGTCGGGGGCGGCGGCAGGCACGGCCAACGACCGGTTGGCGGCGTAGGTGGTGACGCCGCTGGTGCCGTCGGTGAACAGGATGCTGAGCCCGCCGTCCTTGCCGTTGAAGGCGGTGAGCGTGTGCTCGACGCCGTCCCGTGAGAACCGGACGATGCCGGGGGCGGTGTAGACGTGGCTGAGGCCTTCGACAACGGCGCCGACGGTGGTCGGGCGCGGCTGGTCGAAGGGTTCGAACGCGCCGGCGAAGACGAAGGACTCGTCGGGGTCGTAGGACGGCACGCCGTGGAAGTCGCGCAGGACCGAAGCCTTGGGGTCGTGGACCCGGATCAGGTATCCGGAGCGCCGGGCGACCTCGACCTCCAGATTGCCGACGATGATCCGCACGCCGGGCCCGCTGTTGATCAGCGAGAGCCGAAGGACCTCGGTGACGGGCTGGCCGTCATAGGTGACGGAAGCGCCCTGCGGATCGAAATACGCCGCCTCGGCGTCCTGCCACCACAGCCCCGGCAGCCCGGGATAAGACCGGGCGCTGTCCTCCAGCCAGTCCAGGGAGACCAGCGCCAGCCACCCGTACGGGTCAGCCAGCGCCTGCTCACGTTCGGTGTGCCATGCCTGCCATTCGCCCGCGAAAGTCATACCGAGCACAACGCCGGCCACCGCCGGGGAATTTCGTGTCTCACCAGATGGACACGGGAACGAATGACGGCGAGGGCATGTCCGGGTCGAACGGGAACATCGGCCGCTCGATGCCTCGGTGTCCGAGGCGAAGCAGGTCCTGGTCGACGCCGCCGGGCGTCAGCGCCAGCAGCCAGTCGGCGGCCAGGTCGTACAGCTCGGGCTCGAGGTACCCGATCTTGACGATGACCAGGTCGGCGGTGCGCGGCGACAGCCCGAGGGCCAGGAAGTCGGATTCGAGGTGGTACGGCTTGCGTCGCTCGGTGACGATCACCTTGAGCCCGCCGACCCCGAGCACCACGGCCGTGCCGGCAACCGGGTCGTCGGCATCGACCGCCTCCACGACAGCGTCCAGCGGCACCGGGCCGCAGGGACCGGAGTCGATGTGCCCGCCGACCGACACCTCGACGCGGTTGCCGACGCCGGCCCGCACGGCGGCCGCGGTGGCCGCCGGATCGACGATCTGGGCGTAGATCGTGGTCCGCTCAAGGACTTCCGGCATGCCCAGCAGCTCGTGCAGGCTCCACGACGTGTCGCCGGCCCCGCCGGCCGTCGGATTGTCGCCGGAGTCGCTGATGAAGAACGGCCGGGCGTCACTGGCCAGCGCCTGCGCCACGCACTCGCCCAGACTTCCCGTCGGCGCAACGAAAGCGAAGTCGTGCCGGGCGTCCCAATAGGCCTGCGCCAAGCGGGCAGCCTGTGCCTCGATCACTGAACGATCATCGCCGGTGACGACGATCGCGGCCTGGCAACGGGGTTCGTCGGCCCAGGCGTAGCCGACCCAGATGGCGGCGTCGAGAACCCCGGGCAGGGCCTCGACTTCGTCCACCATGGCGTACACGCCGCGGGCGGGCTCGATGCGGGTGCTGGTCTTCTCGCCGGGCAGCAGCACCGGCACCTGCACCCATGCCTTCAACGGCTTTCCGCCGTCACGCAAGCGAGTGACCAGGTTCCGCACGGCCCGTTCCCGCGTGTCCCAGGCGTCGGTGTGCGGGGCCTTGCGGTAGCACGTGATCAGGTCCAAGGCGCGGGCCAGCCGATGGGAAACGTTGCCGTGCAAGTCCATCGACGCCGACACCAGAACATCGGGACCGATGATCGCCCGGATGCCCTCGATCAGATCGGCCTCGACGTCGACCCGGCCGACCACGCTCATCGCACCGTGGATGTCGAAGAACAGCCCGTCCAACGGCCCGCACGAGCGCAGCCGGGCGTAGATCTCCTCGGACAGCGCGGCGTAGGTCTGTTCGGTGACGGCCCCGCCGGGCAGCGACACGGCGTGCAGCAGCGGCACCCACTCCACGTCAGCATCGAGAAACGCATACCGGGCAAGCAGGTCGTCGCCACGGGTGATGCGGAAGTCGTCCACCGTGGTCCGATGGGGCGAGAAGGTGCTGGACTCGATGGCAATGCCGGCGATCCCGATCCGCATCAGCGCGATTCCCCTCGAAGTGCCTCGTCCAGAACGGATTCCAGGGCCAGCGAGCCGGCCCCGAGCAGTCCCGCGTCGGCCCCGCCGAACACGGTGTCGATGCGCAGCCGCCGCGTGGCCAGCGGCAGACACCGTTCGTACAACGCCCCACGCGCGGCGGCGACAAAGGCCTCGCAGCCGGCCAAAGCGCCGCCCAGCAACACGGCGTCGGGGTTGGCGAAGTTGACCACCGTCGCCAACACCTCGCCCAGCAGCCCGCCGGCCCGCCGAACCGCGGTCATCACCGTGACATCCTCGGTGGCGGCCAACAGATCGCTGGTGCTGTGCAGGCCAAGTTGCGCCACCAGGGCCGCGCCGCTGGCCACGGTCTCCAGGCAGCCGTGGTTGCCGCAGCTGCACGGCCGGTCGCCGCCGGCCGGGATGCGCACGTGGCTGATGTCCCCGGCGGCCCCGTCGCGACCGCGGTGCAGACGCCCGTCGACGACCAGCCCCGAGCCGATGCCGGTGCCGGCCTTGACCACGACCAGCGTCTCCCCCGGCGCACCGCGGCGAGCCTGCCCCAGCGCCATCAGGTTGGCGTCGTTGTCGATCACCACTGGCACCTCGAACAGCCGCTGCAACGCTTCGCGGGCCGGAAACCCGCGCCAGCCGGGCATTCGGGACGGCAGCGTCACGGTGCCGGCAACGACGTCGACCGGCCCGGGCAGCCCGACGCCGACGCCGAGCCACCGCCCCGGCGGTCGCGGCAGGGCGTGCACGGCGGCGGAGATTTCACCGAGCAGCAAAGTCGGCTCGGTGTCGATGCTGATCGGCAGCTCGTGGGTGGCGAGCAACGACCCGGTCATGTCCATGGGGCCGAGGCGCACGTGCCGGGAGCCGATGTCGATGGTCCAGACGTGACCGAAGCCCGGGTTCACGGTCAGCAGCCGCGGCCGGCGACCGCCGTGTGAACGGCCTTCGCCCTGCTCGACCAGAACTCCGGCGGACAGCAGCGCCTGCACGCGAAGGTTCACTGTGGACGGTGGCAGCCCGAGCCCGACCGCGAGCTCGTTGCGGGAGGTGGCCCGGCCGGCGGCGACCAGCTCGACCACCCGCGCGGCGCTCGCCTCAAGCCCGTGCATCGTTGACACATTTCTGGTTCAAGTGTCGAGAACCTTTGCTCGCGCGACCCTCAGCTGGGCCTGGCCGTGAGTATAGTCAGCCCGAAACTCGCAGCAAGCGGACTTACAACAGTTTTGTTGGAAGTGAGGCGGGATGCGACGGAGGCTCGGCCGGCTGGCCGCCCTGATGTGTTGTCTGGCGTTGGCCGCGTGCACCGGCGGCCAGGTGCGGCACGGCGTCGGCGGCCCGAACACCGTGAGCTTCGCGCTGCCGCCCTCGGCCGCCCCGAACTGGATCCTGCCGCTGCCGATCCCCGGCTACACCGCCAGCTACAACGGTGTCATTCAGTCGGCGCTGTTCCTGCCGCTCTACGCCTACGACGGCTCCTCCGGCGCGGTCGCCCTCGACGACAAGGCCAGCGCGGCCGACGCTCCCGTGTACGCGCCCGACGGCAAGTCGGTGACGATCACGCTCAAGCCGCTGAGCTGGTCCGACGGCACGCCGCTGACCAGCGCCGACGTCCAGTTCTGGTTCGACATGGTGCGCGCGGCCAAGGACGAGTGGGCGGTCTACTCCAAGGGCCTGATGCCCGACGACGTCACCGACTTCCACGTCGTCGACGACCACACCTTCACGCTCACCCTGGACAAGACGTACAACCCGGGCTGGTTCACGGCCAACCAGCTGGCGCTGATGGCGCCGCTGCCCAAGCACGCCTGGAGCCACGACACCGATCCGCGCAAGAACTTCGACTACCTGGTGTCCCAGGCCAAGAACCTGGGCGGGTACAACTCCAGTCCACTGTGGAAGGTCGTCGACGGCCCGTTCGAGTTGCAGTCGTTCTCCCCCACCGGCCAGGTCACGCTGGCCAAGAACCCGCACTACACCGGGGAAGACGCCGCGCACCTGGACAAGGTCACCTTCCTGACGTTCACCAGCTCGGCCGCCGAGTACAACGTGCTGCTGGCCGGCGGCGTCGACTACGGCTACGTGCCGACCACGAACCTGGGCCAGAAGCCGAAACTGGAGTCGTTGGGCTACCGGATCGAGCCGTGGAACGGCTGGTCCATCACCTACATCCCGTACAACTTCAACAATCCGGCGCTGGGAAACGTCTTCAAGCAGCTGTACATCAGGCAGGCGATCCAGCACACGGTCGACCAGCAGGCCATCTCGCAAGTGATCTGGCGCGGCACCGCCACTCCCGGCCACGGCCCGGTGCCGCAGGACAACGACCCGACCTTCCTGTCGGAGAGCCAGAAGAACGATCCCTACCCGTTCGATCTGGACGCGGCGAAAAAGCTCCTCGGCGATCACGGCTGGCAGCCCGGCGCGGACGGTGTCCGGACCTGCCAGGAACCGAAGAAATGTGGCCAGGGCATCGACAAGGGCACGCGGCTGTCGATGACGCTGCTGACCGAATCCGGTTCGGACGAGACCGACGGCACCATGCAGGAGCTCAAGTCCGAGCTGTCGAAGGTCGGCATCGAGCTGCGGATCAACGCCCAGCCGCTGAACACCGTGCTGGCCAACGGAAGCACGTGCGAGCCGAGCAGCCCGGCCTGCGCCTGGCAGCTGTCGTACTTCGGCACGCAGGGCAGCTGGTACTTCCCGGCCTATCCCAGCGGCGAGCAGCTGTTCGCCACCGACGCCGGGGTCAACTTCGGCAACTACCGGGACAAGCCGACCGACGATCTGATCGCCGCGTCCACGCTGTCCACCTCGCCCCAGGCCATGGTCGACTACAGCGCCCGGCTGGCCGAGCAGCTGCCGGTGATCTGGATGCCCAACCCGCCCTACCAGGTGTCGGCCATCGACACCTCGCTCGGCGGCATCACGCAGGATCCCCTGGCGGGCCTGCAACCCCAGCGCTGGTACCGGAGGTGACACCATGACGAGATTCCTGGCCCGCCGACTGCTGTTGGCGCTGCTCGTGGTCTTCCTGGTCACGGTGGTGACCTTCGTGATCCTGCATTTGCTGCCCGGCGGTCCGGCCCGCGGCGTGCTCGGCGTCAAGGCCACCCCGGCGCAGATCGACGCCTTCAACAAGAGCCAAGGTTTCGACCAGTCGATTCCCGTGCAGTACTGGGACTATCTGCTCCGGCTGCTGCACGGCGACCTCGGCTCCTCCTACACGCTCAACACCGACGTCAGCACGCTGCTGGCCGAGCGGCTGCCGAAAACCCTGGTGCTGACGGCAACTTCCACCATTCTGGGCATTCTGGTGGCACTGCCGCTGGGCGTGTGGCAGGCGACCCGCCGCGGCCGGGCGCTGGACGTGGTCAGCACCGGGCTGGCCTTCGTGCTGTACGCGACGCCGGTGTTCTTCCTGTCGCTGGTGCTGATCATCCTGTTCGCCCAGGTCTGGCCGATCTTCCCGGCCCAGGCGGCGCAGGGCGACACCGTGGCCGACCTGTTGTCCCAACCGGGATCGCTGGTGCTGCCGGTGATTGCCGGCGGGGCGGCCACCGCCGTCGCCTACAGCCGATACATGCGCTCGTCCACAGTGGACAACCTGGCCGAGGACTACGTCCGCACGGCCCGGGCCAAGGGCACGCCGGAGCGCACGATCCTGTGGCGGCACGTCTGGCCGAACTCGCTGACCTCGGTGGTGTCGCTGATCGGCTACTCGATCCCGGTGGTGTTCGGCGGCTCGCTGGTGGTGGAGTCGATGTTCAACTACCCGGGCGTCGGACTGCTGTTCTGGACCGCCGCCCGCAACGCCGACTTCCCGGTGCTGCTCGGCGTGGTGCTGGTGATCGCGGTGACCACGGTGCTCGGGTCGCTGCTGGCCGACGTGCTGCAACTGCTGATCGACCCGCGGGTCCGGGTGCCGGGAGCGAAGTCATGACCATGATGCCCGCCCGATTCCGCCTGCGCAGCAACCGATTGGCCGTCGCCGGCACGGTGATCCTGCTGCTGGTGCTGGCTTTCTGCCTGCTCGGCCCGCTGCTCTACCACACCGACCAGGTGCACACCGACCTCGGCGCGTCCCGGCTTTCCCCTGGGCAGCAGGGACATCCGCTCGGCACCGACGACCTCGGCTACGACGTGCTGGGCCGACTGATGGTCGCCGGCCGGACCTCGCTGGCCATCGGCGTGCTGGCCGGCCTGCTGGCCACGGCCATCGGCGCGATCTGGGGCGCGCTCGCCGGCTACGCCGGCGGTTGGCTCGACGCGGTGCTGATGCGCGTCGTCGACACCGGCGTGGCCATTCCCGCACTGTTCCTGCTGCTCGTCGCGGCCACGCTGATCACGCCATCGGTGCTGGTGCTGTCACTGGTGATCGGCTGCGTGTCCTGGCTGGTGCCGGCGCGGTTGCTGCGGGCCGAGGCGGCGACGTTGCGGGAACGGGACTTCATCAAGGCCATCACGGTGATGGGCGCCGGCCGGCTGCGGGTGGTGTTCAGCCACCTGCTGCCCAACGCGGTCGGCACGCTGGTGGTGGCCGGCACCCTCCAGATCGCCGAGGCGATCCTGCTGGTGGCGTACGTGAGCTTCCTCGGGCTTGGCGTGCCGCCGCCGGCCACCGACTGGGGCGCGATGCTGAGCAAGGGCATCACGTACACCTATGACGGCGCGTGGTGGCTGATCCTGCCGCCCGGCATCGCGATCGTGCTGGTGGTCTGCGCGATCAACTTCGTCGGCGACGGGCTGCGCGACGCGTTCGCGGCGAGGGGGCGGGCATGAGTGTTCTGGACATCGCCGACCTGCGGGTCAGCTACGGTTCCGCCGTCGCCGTCGACGGCCTGTCGGTGACCGTGTCCAGGGGCGAGATCGTCGCCCTCGTCGGCGAGTCGGGCTCGGGCAAGAGCACGGTCGCGCTGGCGGCGCTCGGCCTGCTCCCCCGGTCCGCCACCGTGGCCGGCACGATCACGGTGGCCGGCAAGAACATCGCCGAAGCAACCGGCGAAGAGCTGCGGCAGCTGCGCGGGCGTGGCGCGGGCATGGTGTTCCAGGAGCCGATGACCGCGCTGAACCCGTTGCACACCATCGGCTTCCAGGTCGCCGAGGCAATACGCAACCATGACGCCAAGCCACAACGACACAAGCGCTACCACGACCACGTTGTCACACTCCTCGAACGCGTCGGCGTGCCGGAGGCGGCCAAACGGCTCAAGCAGTATCCGCACCAGCTTTCCGGCGGCCTGCGGCAACGCGTGCTGATCGCCATCGCGATCGCCGCCGGCCCCGGGCTGATCCTGGCCGACGAGCCGACCACGTCCCTCGATGTCACCGTGCAGCAGCAGATCCTCGATCTGCTGCGGGACATCCGCGACACCGAGGGCACCGGCACGCTGCTGATCACCCACAACCTCGGCGTGGTGGCCGACGTCGCCGACCGGGTGCTGGTGCTGCGCAACGGAAAGGTCGTCGAGGAGGCGGACACCGAGACACTGTTCGCCGCCCCGAAGGCCGACTACACCAAGAAACTCCTGGCCGCCGTGCCGAAACTCGGCGACACCCGGCACGAGGAACAGCCGGCCGTCGAGAACCCGGTGCTCAGGCTGGACAACATCGTGGTGGAGTACCACGGTCGCCGCGTCGTCGACGACGTGTCGCTGCACGTCGGCCGCGGCGAGATCGTCGGCCTGGTCGGCGAGTCCGGCTCCGGCAAGACCACACTGGCCCAGTGCGCGCTCGGTCTGGTCAAGCCCAGGTCCGGCATGGTCACCCTCTTCGACGGCAAGCTGGACCGCCGCCGCCTTGGCGTGGTGTTCCAGGACCCGGCGTCCTCTTTGGACCCGACCAAGACCGTGGCGCAGACCATCGCCGAGCCGCTGGTGATCCACACCAGGGCCGGCAGGGCCGAGCGGCTGCGCAAGGTCCGGGAGCTGATGGACGCCGTCGAGCTGCCGCACACCCTGCTGGACCGCCGCGGCCACGAGTTGTCCGGCGGCCAGCGGCAACGGGTCAGCCTGGCCCGGGCCGTGGTGCTGGGACCGGATCTGCTGATCGCCGACGAGCCGACCAGCGCCCTGGACGTCTCGGTGCAGGCGGCGGTACTGGACGTGCTGGAGCGGCTGCACGCGGAGTTCGGCTTCGGCTGCCTGTTCATCAGCCACGATCTCGCGGTGGTTGATCGCGTCTGTGAGCGGGTTGCCGTGCTGCGGGCCGGCCACCTGGTCGAGCAGGGGCCGTGCGCCACCGTGCTGCACCAGCCCACGCACCCGTACACGCAGGCCCTGCTGCTCGCCTCGCCCGTGCCGGATCCGGCCGCACAGCGCGACCGACGGCGGCTGACCAGCGCCTGAGCCGGCCGGGCCGCTGACGGCGGTGCGTGACCCACCGGCTACAGTCCGGTCCATGAACACGGTGGTGTGGCTGGCGTTCGGCCTCGGCTGGACGCTGGTGTTCCTGATCAGCTTCCTGATCGACCGCCGCCGGCTGCGCAACGGTGTGTACCTCGTGTTCGCGCTGTTCTTCCTGTCCTTCGCCGGGCTCGGCGCCGCCAGGTCGGTGTCGCCGTGGCTGGCCGTGGTCCCGCTGGCGCTGCTGGCCATCGGCGTGCCGCTGACCACGGTGGCGCTGACCGTGTTCCTGTTCGTCAACGGCTTCACCATGATCCGGCGCGAAGGGCTGCGGCTGTCCTCGGTGCTGACCACGCTGGCCGGCCTGGTGATCGTCGCCTTCTTCGGGCTGACGCTGCTGGCCGTCGGCTCCGAGAACCGGTTCCTGATCTCGGCGTTCATCGGCATCGGCGGCATGCTGTTCTACATCTCGTTCGTGTTCTGCTGTTTCCTGCTGTACTCGGTGTTCTACGGCCGGGTGCGGCAGCGCCAGGACGTGGACTTCGTGGTGGTGCTGGGCGCCGGGCTGATCCGCGGCGAGGTGTCCAAGCTGCTGGCCGGCCGGCTGGACCGCGGCCGGCAGGTGTGGGAGCGGGTGCGGGGCCGTGGCGGCGCGCCGCTGATGATCACGTCTGGCGGGCAGGGCGCGGACGAGCCCGTGTCGGAGGCCCGGGCGATGGCCGACTACCTGATCTCCACCGGCGTGCCGGCCGAGGCCATCCGGCTCGAGGACAAGTCCACCACCACGCTGGAGAACCTGACCTTCAGCCGGCGGATCATGCTGGCCGACAAGCCGGACTACCGCTGCACCATCGTCACGAGCAACTATCACGTGCTGCGGGCCGCGCTGTACGCCCGGCGGGCCAAGGTGAACGGGCAGGTGCTCGGCGCGCCGACGGCCCGCTACTTCTGGCCCAACGCCTTCCTGCGCGAGTTCGTGGCCGTGCTGGTGGAGAACCGGTGGAAGAACATCGTGCTGTGCCTGATGTTCGGGGCTGTCGGGCTCATCGGTCTGGTCAAGTGAACTTAGGGGCAACCGCGTAGATCCGGAGGCGGTGCCCCTTGGGGCATGGCCCACCATCTGCGGTTATGCGCCAAGTGATCCCCCTGCTGCTGGCCGCCGTCACCGTGACGGCCTGCGGTCAGCCCGCCAAGTCACCGCCCCCGGCCGCCGCGCCGACATCGACGTCGGCCTCCCCGTCGGTCGAGGGCGACACGTTCCAGGACGGCGGCTCGGTCGACACCTGCAAGTACATCGGGCACTCGGAGGCGGAGGCGCTGCTGGGCGCCAAGGCCGTCGCCGCCGGCAAGCTCACGCACATCACCGAGAACGACAGCACCTGTGCCTACGCCGCCGCCGACGCCACTGTGGACGGCTTCAAGCTGGCCGTGAGCGTCACCGTGTTCACCGGGCCGCTCGGCCCGACCACCGTCACGGAGTTCCAGGGCGACAACGACACCGCCCGTCCGGTCGACGGCCTGGGCTATGCGGCGGCGCGGTCGGCCAACGGCGCCCAGTTCGCCGCGACCAAGGGCAACCGGGGCTGCCTGGTGGCCGTGATGATCGAACAGCCGTCCGACCCGGACGGGACCTCGGCCAAGGAATCCGCGATCTGCAAGAAGGTGTTGGGCTGACATGCGCATCGTGATCACTCTGCTGCTGGCCGCCGTCGCCGCCACCGGCTGTGCCGCCGCCCAGACCACGTCCTCCGGTGCGCCGGCGGCCACCACCGGCTCGTCGGCGACGGCCGGCAAGCCGGTCGACGCCTGCAAGTTCTTCACCCAGGCCGACGCCGAGTCGATGCTGGGCATGCCGACCGGGCCGGCCAAGAACGAGTCGGCCTCGCCGGTCGGCTCCACCTGCGCCTACCACCCGTCGGGCGCGGCAACGCCGGGCACCCGGGTGGCGCTGAGCATCGGCTTCGGCGAGTTCTCCGGCACCGGCACGCTGTCCGATTTCAAGGACGGGTGGCCGGACGCCGTCGACGTCACCGGTTTCCCCTACCCGGCCATGCGTAACGCCAACGGCACCAACTTCGCCATGCAGGGCAACGACCGGGGCTGCGGGCTGATCATGAGCATCAAGAAGCCGGCCGACCCGGACGCCTTCGCCCGCCAGGTGGGCGCGATCTGCGCCAAGGCGCTCGCCAGCTGATGGACCCGAGGTCAATTGACATAGCGTTCACTATCCGAGTAGCGTCGGCTATGTGACCAGGCTGACCAGGGCAGAGGCCAAGGCGCGCACCCGGGAGCTGCTGCTGGATGCGGCGGCCCGGGTGTTCGCGCAGAAGGGCCTGGCCGGCGCGTCGGTTGACGAGATCGCCGAGGCGGCCGGCTACTCGATCGGGGCGGTGTACTCGAACTTCGGCGGCAAGGAGCAGCTGTTCGTCGAGCTGCTCAAGGAGAGAGCCAACGACCGGGTCACCCAGGCCACCGCGATCGCCGCCGACGCCGAGCCGGCGCAGGCCCAGCGGGCGTTCAGCCGGCTGCTGGTCGAGGTGGCCGACAAGGACGTCGACTTCGCGCCGCTGCAGGCCGAGTTCTGGCTGTACGCCGTGCGCAATCCCGAGCTGATGGAGGCCTACGCCGAGCGGATGCGGGAGCCGCGGGACCTGCTCACCCAGCTGGTCGCGCGGTCGGTGCCGGACCCGGAGCGGGCCGGCGAGCTGTCCGCCATCGTCATCGCGCTGTTCCAGGGGCTGGTGCGGATGCGCCGGGTGGATCCGGACAGCGTGCCCGACGAGCTGTTCGGCCACGCCCTGCGCTGGCTTTTCACCGGCGCTCTGGCAGATGAGGAGCCGCAATGACCGCACCGTCCCTGCTCGCGCTGCTCGATCCCGCGCTCAGACAGGACCCGTACCCGACCTTCCGGCAGTGGCGGGAGACCGCGCCGATCTCCGGCGGCAACGGCCAGCCGCTGATCGTGACCCGTCAGCAGGACTGCTCGACCGTGTTGCGGGACAGCCGGTTCGGCCACGCCGAGGGCGAGCAGACCGGCCCGCTGAACAGCACTCCCCGCCGCAGCGCAGCTTCCTCGGCATGAACCCGCCGGACCACACCCGGCTGCGCGGGCTGGTGTCGAAGGCGTTCACCCGCAAGGTGGTCGAGCGGCTGACGCCGATGATCGAGCAGACCACCGCCGAGCTGGTCTCCGCGGCACTGGCTGAGGGAAATCTGGGCAACACCGTCAACCTGATGGACGCGATCGCCCGCCCGCTGCCGGTCGCGGTGATCTGCGAGCTGCTGGACGTGCCGGTCGAGGACCGGGACCTGGTCGTCGCCTGGTCGCACGACATGGCCCGCGGCCTCGACCCCGACTTCCTCATCCCGGAAGGCGTGCGGGACCGGCAGTTCAAGGCCCGCGAGGCGTTCCGGCAGTACATGCAGCAGCTGGCCGACAAGCGCCGCGCCGACCCCGGCGAGGACCTGCTGTCCGGGCTGGTGCAGGTGCAGGAGGCCGGTGACGTGCTGACCGAGGCCGAGCTGCTGACCACGTGCATCCTGCTGCTGATCGCCGGGCACGAGACCACCGTCAACCTCATCGGCAACGGCACCCTCGCGCTGCTGCGCAACCCGGGCGAGCTGGCCCGGCTGCGGGCCGAGCCGGCGCTGGCCGAGCGGGCCGTCGAGGAGTTCCTGCGCTACGACCCGCCGGTGCAGTTCACCGCCCGGATCGCCTTGCAGGACGCCAAGGTCGGCTCGTTCGACGCGCCCGCCGGCAGCGCCGCCATCCTGCTGTTCGGCGCGGCCAACCGGGATCCCGAGGTGTGCGAGAACCCGGACACCCTGGACATCGGGCGGGAGCCGGCGCGGCACCTGGCCTTCGGGCACGGGCCGCACTTCTGCCTCGGCGCGCCGCTGGCCCGGCTGGAGGGGCGGATCGTGTTCGAGGCGCTGGCCCGGCTGGACGGGCTGGAGCTGGCCGGCGAGCCGACGTACAACGACAACATCATCCTGCGCGGGCTGAAAGAGCTGCCGGTGCGGATAGCCTGAGGTTCATGGTCTTCACGCTGAGCACGCCGCTGCCCGGGGACGCCGCCGTCGGGCGGGTGCTGGTCACCGGGGCGGCGGGGCGGATCGGATCCGGGTTCCTGCGGCACGTGGCCGGCCGGTACGTGCTGCGGGCCACCGACGTCCGGCCGCTGGAGTTCTCCGACTACGTGCCGGCCGACCTCGGCGACACGGATGCGTTGGCCCGGGCCTGCGCGGAGGTGGACACCGTCGTCCATCTCGGGGCCGATCCCAGCCTGGCCGCCGACTGGGAGTCGTTGCTGCCCAACAACATCGTCGGCTGCCGCAACGTGTTCGAGGCCGCGGCGCAGGCCGGCGTGCGGCGGGTGGTGTTCGCGTCGTCGGTGCACGCCGTGTCCGGATATCCGGCCGGCAAACAGATTTCCGCCGACGACCCGGTCAACCCCGGCAATCTCTACGGCGTCACCAAGGTTTTCGGCGAGGCCCTCGGCCGCTACTACGCCGAGCAGCGGGGCCTGTCGGTGATCGCGCTGCGCATCGGCGCCTTCCACACCGCGGGCACGCAGCCGGAACCCTTGCCGTACAACGAGTTCCTCCACCTGCTGGAGACCGACCTGTACGAGATCATGATCCGCGCCATCGAGGTTCGCGGCATTCGGTACGCCGTGGTCAACGCCATCAGCGACCAGGTCGGCGGCCGCCTCGACATGACCGCGACACGGGAGCTGCTGGGCTAGCCCCAGCGGTCAACCACGCAGCCAGCCGCGAAGTTCGGCGTACACACGGGGATGGCGCAGCAGGGCGTTGTGGCTGACGCCGCCGAGGGTCCGCCGGTCGGCCGTCTGGGTCGAGTCGGTGGCGCTGGCCGGCGTGACGAGCAGATCGCCGAACACCCGGCCGGGCCAGCTGTCGGGATCGCGGGCCAGTGTGGCGGCGACGAACAGCTGCCGGCCGACCCGCTCGGAGGCGGCGATCCGGCCGTGCCGCAGGTCCTTGATGCCGGCGCTGCGCAGCACGAACAGCGTGGCCAGCGGCGCGGACTGGCGGAACAGGCCGATCGTGCGGCCGACGGCCTCGGCCGCCCGCTCGACGTCGGAACCCTGGTGCGGGGTGCCGAGGCAGACGACGTCGCCGACCACGCCCGCGCAGGGCAAGCCGTCGGTGACCGCGTGGTGCACGGCGCTGCGGGCCACCAGGCCGCCCATGGAGTGTCCGACCAGCGAGAGCCGTTCGATCGGCACGGGCCAGTTGGCGACGACCTCGTCAAGCAGCAACGCCAGCTCACGCCCGTTGTCGGCGACAGGGCGGCCGCTGTTGTAGCGCACCCGAAGCACGCTCGCGCCGAGGTCCTCGGCCAGGCCGCGCCCGAAGTCGACCCGGTCCTCCGCCGCGTCCTGCTGCCACCACTCCTCGTTCTCCAGCAGGCCGTGCACCAGCACGATCACGTGCGGCGAGGCATCTTGGCATTGGCGCAGCGCTGCCAGCGGCAGGTCCGCCCCGTCGGCCCGCAACCGCATCGGCGTGGCCAGCGCGGCGTAGCGACCGGTGAGGCTGTCCCCGACCGCCCCATTCAGCGCCGCGCCGATCCGCCGGCCGGCCACCGTGCTCTGGAACGGCCGGTAGTGACGTCCGATGCCGGTGGTCGTCAGGGTGAGGTCGGCCACCGCGCCGCCGATCGTGATGCCGGCGCTGACACACGCGTAGACGAAGCCCGACAGCACTCCGGTCCGGGAGATCGCCCGATGCGTCCGCGCGACCAACCCGACCGCGCCGGCGGCCGCGTCGAACACCAGCCGTGCGGCCGTCGTCAGCTCGTCACCCTGCTCGTCGTCGGTGATACGCCATCACCTCCGCGACCAAGGCTAGCGGGGGGCATGTGACCAGCACATGCCCCCGCCGGGCAGATCACAGGCTCTTGGCCAGCCTCTCCGCCAGGACCTTGGTGAACTGGGCCGGGTCGGGCAGCTCGCCGCCCTCGGCCAGCAGGGCCATGCCGTAGAGCAGCTCGGCGGTCTCCCCCAGCTCGGTCTCGTGCCCGCCGGCCGTGAACGCGGTTCGCATGCCGGTGACCAGCGCGTGCTCCGGGTTGAGCTCCAGCACCCGCTTCACCGCCGGCACCGGCTGCCCCATCGCCCGGTACATCTTCTCCAGCGTGGGCGTGAGGTCGCCGGCCTCGCCGACCAGGCAGGCCGGCGAGGTGGTGAGCCGGGACGACAGCCGCACCTGCTTGACGCTGTCCTCGAGACTCGACGACAGCCAGGTGAGCAGCGGCTCGAACTCGCCGGCCTCCTCCGACTTCTCGGAGTCCAGGTCGACCTGGCCCTTGGCCACCGACTGGAACTTCTTGCCCCGGTACTCGTCGCCGGCGTCGACCCACATCTCGTCGATGGCGTCGGTCAGGATGAGGACCTCGAGGCCCTTGGCCCGGAACGCCTCCAGGTGCGGGGAGCTCTCCACGATCGACCGGGACGCGCCGGTCATGTAGTAGATGTGCTCCTGGCCCTCGGGCAGCCGGTCGACGTAGTCGGCCAGCGTGGTCGGCTTCTCGGCGTCGTGGGTCGACGCGAAGGAGGCGATGTCCAGCAGCGTCTCGCGGTTCTCGGCGTCGGAGAGCAGGCCCTCCTTGACCGCGGGCCCGAACTCGGACCAGAAGGTCGCGTACTTCTCCGGCGACTCGGCCATCATGGTCTTCACGGTGGCCAGCACCCGCTTGACCAGGCGGCGGCGCATCAGCTGGATCTGCCGGTCCTGCTGGAGGATCTCGCGGGACACGTTGAGCGACAGGTCGGCCGCGTCCACCACGCCCTTGACGAAGCGCAGGTACTCGGGCATGAGCGCTTCGCAGTCGTCCATGATGAACACCCGCTTGACGTACAGCTGCACGCCGCGCTTGCGCTCCCGCATGAACAGGTCGTACGGCGCCTTGGCCGGCAGGAACAGCAGCGCCTGGTACTCGAACGTGCCCTCGGCCTTGACCTGGATCATCTCAAGGGGGTCATTCCAGTCCCGGCTGATGTGCTTGTAGAACTCGGTGTACTCCTCGGCCGGCACCTCGTCCTTGGACCGGGCCCACAGCGCCTTGCCCGAGTTCACCGTCTCGAACTCGCGGGTGGTCCTGTCCTCGACCGTGCGCTCCACCTCGAGCTTCACCGGCCAGGTGATGAAGTCCGAGTACCGCGTGACGATCTCCCGCAGCTTCCACTCGGCGGTGTAGTCGTACAGGTGGTCCTCGGTGTCCTCGGGCTTGAGCTTGAGGATCACCGACGTCCCCTGCGGGGCGTCGTCCACCGTCTCGATGGTGTACGTGCCCTCGCCGGCCGACTCCCAGCGGGTGCCGGCCGCCTCGCCGGCCTTGCGGGTCAGCAGCGTGACGTGGTCGGCCACCATGAACGAGGAGTAGAAGCCGACGCCGAACTGGCCGATCAGGTCCTGCGAGGCCGAGGAGTCCTTGGACTCCTTGAGCTTGCGCAGGAACTCGGCCGTGCCGGACTTGGCGATGGTGCCGATCAGGCCGACCACCTCGTCCCGGGACATGCCGATGCCGTTGTCCCGCACGGTCAGCGTGCGCTCGACCCGGTCGGCGACCAGCTCGATGCGCAGGTCCGAGGTGTCGGCCGCGAGGTCCTTGTCGCGGTAGGTCTCCAGGCGGAGCTTGTCCAGCGCGTCGGAGGCGTTGGAGATCAGCTCACGCAGGAAGGTGTCCTTGTTCGAGTAGATCGAGTGCACCATGAGCTGGAGCAGCTGGCGCGCCTCGGCCTGGAACTCGAGCGTCTCGACTGGCGTGTTCACCGGGAATCCTTTCGCTGTTCGCACCGGCGGCCCGGCGTCGAGCACCGGGCCACCGAACAACGCAGGATACCGGGGCAGCGGCCGATCGAAGCTTGGAAGGGGCCTTCCTGCACTCGGAGTGCAGGAAGGCCCCCTTCCAAGCAAAGAGCGGGGCTAGGGAGCGGTGACCTGGACTGTGGCGGTTCGGGTCACGGTGTTGGCGCCGGCGGCCCTGACGGTCACGGTGACCTGGTAGCTGCCGGGCTTGGTGCCGGGTGGTGGTACGAGGGCGACGGTCTGCTGCGTGGGCACGTGGTTCGAGCGGAGCAGCAGCGCGCCGGGGTGGACGGTCCAGCCGCCGGAGGCGGATAACGAGATCGGTAACGCCCCCGGCGCCTGACCCACCACGTCGACGCTCGCGCCGCGGACCGACGCGTCCACGTGCCGGCGCGAGTCCGGCTCGGCACGGCCGACCGACGGCGGCTGGTCCCGGTCGGCGGTGGCCCAGCGCGACGGCGAACTGCCGACGTTGACGGTGAGCGTGCCGCCGGCGGCCAGGTCGCTCCAGTTGAGCCAGCTGCCGTTGACCGCCCGGCCGTTGAGCGACACGGTCTGCACGTACCGGTTCACATCCGTGACCCCGGGCGCGCTGACGGTGAAGCTCTTCTGTCCGGAGTGGACGGTCATGCTCGGGAACTGCGGGCTGGACAGGGCCAGGAACTGCCCGCCCGACACCGTCGGGTAGAAGCCCAGCGAGGAGAACACGTACCAGGCGCTCATGGTGCCCAGGTCGTCGTTGCCGGTCATGCCGTTGGGGCCGGTGGTGAACAGCGTCATCGCCGCCCGCACCACGGTCGCCGTCTTGGCCGGCGCGCCCGCCCACAGGTACATGTACGGGGCCAGCAGGTCGGGCTCGTTGTTCGGGTTGTAGGTCGGCTTGCTGTAGTAGTCGTACGGGCTGGCGATCCAGTCGTCGTGCACGGTCCGGCCGACGTCCGACAGCAGGTGCGGGTAGGCGAAGAACGCGTCCAGCCGCCGCTCGGCCGCCTCCCGGCCGCCCATCAGCTGCACCAGCCCGGCCGGGTCCTGCGGCACCAGCCACTGGTACTGGTACGCGCCGCCCTCGTGGAACTGGTGGTCGGCCGGCACCGGGTCGTACGGGGTGAGGAACGTGCCGTCGGTGGTGCGCGGCCGGAACATGCCGATCGACGGGTCCCACAGGTTGCGGTAGAACTGCCCGCGCGCGGCGAACATCTTGGCGTCGGACTTGTGTCCGAGGCCGTCGGCCATCAGCGCCAGCGCGGCGTCGGCCAGCGAGTACTCCAGGGTGGACGACGCCGGGTGGTCGCAGTCGTTGTCGCCGCCCTTGTCGGCACAGTCGGCGCCGCGCTTGAGCCCGGACGGGATGTAGCCGCGGTCGGCGTAGTACGGCACACCGGTGCGCCCGTTGTACGGCGAATTGGCCGGCGGCAGGCTGGTCGCGTTGGCCTTGAGCAGCCCGTACGCCTCCTGCTCGTGACCGCGCAGCAGGCCCTTGGACCAGGCCTCGACCAGGAACGGTGTCACCGGGTCGCCGGTCATGATGTTGGTCTCGCTGTTGGCCAGCGCCCAGCGCGGCAGCCAGCCGCCGTCCCGACCGGCCGCCACCACCGACAGCGCCACGTCCCGTGCCACGTCGGCGTGCAGCATCTCCAGCAGCTGGTTCTGCGGCCGGTAGGTGTCCCACAGCGAGAAGTTCTGGTACGGCGTGAAGTCGCTGGCCCGGTGCACCCGGTTGTCGAAGCCGGCGTAGCGGCCGTCCACGTCGCCGGCCAGGTTCGGGTGCAGCTGGGCGTGGTAGAGCGAGGTGTAGAAGGCGGTCTGCCGGTCCTGGCTGCCGCCGCCGACCTCGATGCTGTTCAGCTCGCTGACCCACGCGTCGTGCAGCCGCTGCCGCACGGTGTTGAAGTCGTACGAGCCGCCGGTCTCCTGCTGGAGATTGGCCCGCGCGCCGGCCGGGCCGGTGTAGGACAGGCCGACCTTGAGCGTGACGGTGTGCTGCTGGGAGGCGTCGAAGGTGACCCACGCGCCGTTGCCGCCGGCGCCGGAGGCGTCCCGCGAACCGGCGGTGGTCGTGCTGTCGCGCCAGGTCCCGTACGAGGCGAAGGGGCGGTCGAAGCTGGCGGTGAAGTAGACGGTGTGCTCGTCGTGCCCGGCGCAGAAGCCGCCGTCGTGCACGCGTCCCTCGACCGTGTGGTTGTCGACGACGTGGACCTCTGAGTCGAGCACCGACTGGTTCGCCTTGCCGGTGTTGAACAGGACGTTTGCCTGCCCGGTCGAGGGGAACGTGTAGCGCTGCCACCCGGTCCGCGGCGTGGCCGTGAGCTCGGCGTTCACGCCGTAGGTGGACAGACCGACCCGGTAGTAACCGGGAGTGGCCTGCTCGTCACCGTGTGAATAGGCCGAGGCGTAGTGGGCCGGGTCCACCGAGGACACGTCGCCGGTGGTCGGCATGACCGGCACTTCGCCCATCACGCCACAGCCGACCCCGGACAGATGGGTCTGGCTGAAACCGTAGATGGCGTTCTGGTCGTAGTCGTAGCCGCCCTGGCCGCCGGTGTCCGGACTGACCTGCACCATGCCGAACGGGGCGCTCGGGCCGGGAAAGGTGTTGCCGAAGTTCTCGGTGCCCACGAACGGGTTCACCAACGTCGTCGGATCGGTGGAGGCGGCGGCCGCGGGCGAACCCACCGTGACCGTCAGAAAGCCCGCCACCAGCGCCGAAACCGCCGTCGCCGCACGGATCCGCATACGGCCCACCCCTTACGGTAGCCAGCTGATTACGTGCTGCACTAGACCAATGCGTGCCGACCGTGTCAATCAACCGCTCCACGTGCCGCCGAACAGATGCGCCGTTTGAGTGAAGATCTACATGTCCGACTCTTCACCGGGCCTGATGAGCGACTAAGTTGTCTGACCGACCGCCGTCGAGTGGAGGCGTCATGAACATGGACGCGCGTCCCGACGGCAGGCGTTGGATGGGTGTCGGCCAATCCAACACCACCGAACCGAGGACAGCAGCGGCACAGGCAGCCACCACCGCCCTCAGTGGGGCGGATCCCAAGCTGCTCATCGTCTTCTCGGCGATCACGTACGACCCGGCGCTGGTGCGCGCCGGTGTCCGGGACGTGGTCGGCCCGGACGTGCCGGTGATCGGCTGCACCACGCGCGGCGAGATCTGCGGCGGCGGCGCCAACGACGGCACCGTGGTGGTGGCGGCCATCGGCGGCCCCGGTTTCGCCGTAACCACGGCCGCGGCCGAGGACGTGCGGGGCCGGCAGCGCGAGGCCGGCGAGGAATTGGGTCGCAGCGTGACCGAAATTCCGAACCTGCCCCATCGCGTGCTCGTATTGCTGACCGACGGGTTGGTCCGCGAGCAGGAGCAGATCGTGCGGGGCTGTTACAGCGTGCTGGGCGCCAGTGTGCCGCTGTTCGGCGGTTCCGGCGCCGATGGCTGGCGGATGAAGCAGGCGTATCTGCTGTCCGGCGACCGGGTGCTGACCAACGCCGTGGTGGCCGCGACGATCCACTCCGAGGCGCCGCTGTCGGTCGGCGTGCGGCACGGCTTCCGCACGGTCGGCGAGCCGATGATCGTCACCGGCAGTCGCGACGGGCGCATCCAGACCGTGGACGACCGGCCGGCGCTGGACGTCTACCTGGAGCGGCTCGGCGCGCCGCCGGAGGCGTACACCGACAAGGAGGCGCTGATGCGGTTCGCGCTGCCGCGGCCGCTTGGCCTGCAGCGCCGCAACAGTGTCGACGCACGCAACGTCAGCACCCAGATCGACCTGGAAGGCCGGTCGCTCGGCGGCGGCGGCAACTTCGACCACGGCGGCCTGGTGTGGGCCATGACCGGCGACGAGCAGTCCATCCTGGCCGCCACCGACGCCGCCTGCCAGGAGGCACTGGCCGGGCTGGGCGGGCGGGAACCGGTGGGGCTGCTGACCATCAGCTGCGCGGCGATCCGGGCCATCCTCGACGACGAGGCGCTGCGGCGGGACAACGCCCGGCTGGCCAAGTGGGCCGAGGCGGCCCCGTTCGCCGGCTTCTACGCGTACGGCGAGATCGCCCGGGCCCGCGGCATCCACGGCTTCCACAACCAGACCCTCGCCGTGCTGGCCCTCGGCTAGCGGATGACCAGTTTCGGGGGCGCGTACCACGACGGACAGCAACTGTTGGAGCTGCTGGCCGTGGTGTCGGAGTGCTCGGACGAGGAGTCGGCCGCTTACGCCGCCGTCGAGCGGGCCGCGCGGGCGCTGGACGCCGAGGTCGCCGCGGTGGTCATCGACGACGAGGTGGTCGCGGTCGTCGGCTTCCCGGTGGGCCGGGTCCCGGCGGACGACCTGGTCGCGGTGGCGAACCGCGAACTCGACAACGTTGACGTGCCGGGGGTCGGGCGCTGCCGGGCCATCGCCGCCGACTGGGGTGGCGGCCGGCCCGGGCATCTCGTGCTGGCCCGGTGGGGTGAGCAGGGCTTCTCCGTGGAGGAGCGCAACATCGTGCGGGGCATGGCCCGGCTGCTGGAGCTGGCCCTGACCATGCTGCGCACCTTGCAGGCCGAGCACGAGATGCGGGAGCGCAGCGAGCGGCAGGCCGCCGAGAACGCCGAGCTGCTGGCGTCGTTGCAGCAGCGGCAGCGGCTGCTGGAGCACCTGTTCGACGTGCAGCGGGCCATCTCGCGGCGGCGGCCGCTGCCCCAGGTCCTCGACATGATCGCCGCCGCGGCCCGGCAGCTGCTCGGCGACGGGGCCGTCGGCCTGTGGCTGCGGGACGACTCCGATCCGCAGCGGATCACCCTGGTCGCCGGGGCCGGGCTGGCCGTGGACACCGAACTGGAGACGCCGTCGATGCCGCTGGCCGAGGCCGGCACCGTCGGCGCGGCCATCATGTCCGGCGGCGTCGTGGTGTGCGAGGACGACTCGGCCGACGGCATCGCGTCCATGGCCGCGCCCGTGCACGACTCCGGCACCATCACCGGCGGCCTCGTCGTACTGGCCGAGCGGCCCGGCCGGGTCTACGCGCCGCCCGAGGTGCAGATGCTCCAGTCCTTCGCCGAGCACGTCAGCCTGGCGCTGACCGACGCCAACACCGTCGACCGGATGCACCAGGCGTTCCACGACTCCGTGACCGGCCTGGCCAGCCGCAGCCTGTTCCTGGACCGGCTGTCCCACCAGCTCGAGCTCACCGGGCACGGCGGCTCGCGGGTGGCGCTGCTGTTCATCGACCTCGACCGGTTCAAGGCCATCAACGACACCCTCGGCCACGCCGCCGGCGACACCCTGCTCACCATCACCGCCGACCGGATCGTCGCCCAGCTGCGGGACAGCGACGTCGCCGCCCGCTTCGGCGGCGACGAGTTCGCCGTGATGCTGCAGAACGTCTCCACCCCGGTCGACGCGGCCAAGGTCGCCGACCGCATCCTGCGCGGCCTGCACGAGCCGATGCGCATCGCCGGCCGGCAGTTGCAGGTCAACGCCTCCATCGGCATCACGCTGAGCACCCACGGCATGACCGACCCGGCCGCCCTGGTCCGCCGGGCCGACATCGCCATGTACCGGGCCAAGCGCAACGGCCGCGGCCGCTACGACGTGTTCGCCGACGAGATGCTGCTGGCCTTCACCGACGACCCCTAGGCCATTAGCGCGACCGATTGCCCGAAATGTCGGTGCCGCCGATCAGCCCGCCTACAGTGGCCGCATGCAGGCGCGGATCCAGGTCGACCAGCCCGACGAGCTGCGTTCGCTGCACCAGTGGTTGCAGCAGGAGGACGAGCTGCGCGGCCAGGTGACGCTGGAGAACGCCCCGCCCGTGCCGGGTGAGATGGGCACGCTGGCCGACGCGCTCGTGGTGGCTGTCGGCAGCGGCGGCGCGATCACCGTGCTGGCCAACTCGATCACGGTGTGGCTGCGGCAGCGCAAGTCCGCCGTCACCGTGAAGCTCACCGAGAACGGCCGGACCGTCGAGGTCACCGTCGACCGTGCCGCGGATGCCGAGGCAATCATCCGGAGCGCCCTCGGTGACCAGGGGCGTCTCGTGGATCATAACCGCGATAGCCGCGCCGACGCGGCCCCTGGCGGCACCGCGGGAACACCCGAATACACCCGGTATGAGGGCGTTCCCGCCGCACCGCCAGGAACCACCTCGATCCCGACTCTCATCGATCATGATCCACGAGACACCCCCTAGCGGCGAGCGGCTGCCGGATCTCGCCCGCTCACGCGCCGTGCTGATCGGGGTGGCCCGCTACCGTGACGACCACCTGCACGATCTGCTTGGCGCACTGGGGAATGTGCAAGATCTCGCCGACCGGCTCGGCGACGAGCGCACCGGCTCGTTCCGCCGTGACAGCGTCACCACGATCCCCGACCCCGAGCACGCCGGGTTGCTGGGCGAGATGGTCGCCGCCGAGGCCCGCCAAGCCCAGGACACCTTCCTCGTCTACTACGCCGGGCACGGTCTGCTCGACGCCCAGGGCCGGCTGTACCTGGGCCTGACCACGACGAACAGCGAGAGCGTCTACTACTCGGCCATGCCGTTCGACTACATCCGGGAAGCGTTCCTGAACAGCCCGGCGCGCAACCGGATCCTGATCCTGGACTGCTGTTTCTCCGGGCGGGCCATCGAGGCGATGAGCGACCGGGACTCGGTGGTGTCCGGACAGATCGAGATCAGCGGGGTCTACACGCTGACGTCGGCCCCGGCCAACCAGCCGGCCATCGCCCCCGACGGCGCGCGGCACACCGCCTTCACCGGCGAGTTGCTGCGGCTGCTCAACCACGGCGTGGCCACCGGTTCCGAACTCATCACGCTCGAACAGATCTACATCCACCTGCTGGCCGCGCTGACCGCGGGCGGGCTGCCCAAGCCGCAGCGGCGTGGCACCGGCACGTCGGATCTGCTGGCGCTGGCCCGGAATCCGGCCTGGCACGCACCGTCCACTGAGGACGAGCACGGCGCGCTGCCGGTCAACGTCATGCGTCTGCTGGAGGATCACGACCAGCGGATCCGGCGCGGCGCCGTGGATCTGTTGGCGGTGCTGGCCGACGACCCGAACTACGCCGACCAGGCGTTCACCACGCTGACGCACCTCACCGACGACGACAGCCGGATGGTGTCGGCGGCAGCCCAGGCCGCGTTGCGGAACCTGGAGGCGGCCAAGCAGGCCGCGCGCCGCGAGCCCGAGCCTGCGCGCGTCGGCCCGCCGCCGGCCGAGCCCGCGGTCGCGCCGACCAGCAGGCTGTCGGTGGGAATGTCGTTCGGCACCACCAGCTCCGCGATCAGCGTGCTGCGCGACGGCAAGCCGATCGTGGTGCCCAACGCCGAGGGGCAGCGGACGACGCCGTCGGTGGTCTCCTTCGCCCGCAACGGGGACGTCCTGGTCGGGGAGTCCGCACGACGCGCCGCCGTGACCAACGTCGACCGTACGATCCGGTCGGTCAAGCACCACCTCGGCACCAGCTGGCGGATGCGGATAGACGAGAAAACCTATACCGCGCAGGAGATCGCCGCGCGCGTGCTGATGAAGCTCAAGCGGGACGCCGAGGCCTTCCTCGGCCAGGCGATCACCGACGTGGTGGCGACGGTGCCGGCGCACTTCGGGGACGCGCAGCGGCTGGCCACCCTGGAGGCGGGCCGCATCGCCGGCCTGAACATCCAGCGCATCCTCAACGAGCCGACCGCGGCCGCGCTGTCCTACGGGCTCACCCGGGGCGAGCCGGAGCACACGATCATCGTCTTCGATCTCGGCGGCGGCACGTTCGACGTGTCGCTGATCGAGATCGGCGACGGGGTGGTCGAGGTTCGGGCCACGAGCGGGGACACCACGCTCGGCGGTGAGCAGTTCGACCGGCGGATCGTGGAGTGGCTGGTCCAGCGGTTCAAGGCGGCCACCGGCGTCGACCTGAGCCGGGATCCGGCGGCAACGCAGCGGCTCATGGACGCGGCGGAGAAGGCGAAGATCGAGCTGTCCAGCATCAACTCCACCACCATCACCCTGCCCTACATCAGCACGGACAACGCCGGGAACCCGCTGTTCCTCGACGAGACCTTGTCCCGCGCCGAGTTCCAGCGGATCACCGCCGACCTGCTCGACCGCACCCGTCCGCTGTTCCGCCGGGTGATCGAGGACGCGGAGCTGTCGATCGGCGACATCGACCACGTGGTGCTGGCCGGTGGCGCGACCCGGATGCCGGCGGTCGCCGAGCTGGTCCGGCAGCTGACCGGCGGCAGGGAGCCCTACCGCGGCCTCGACCGTGACGAGGCCGTGGCCATGGGCGCCGCACTACAGGCCGGCGTGATGATGGGCGAGATCAAGGACGTGCTGCCGCTCGACGTGACGCCGCTGTCACTGGGCATCGAGACCAAGGGCGGCGTGTTCACCAAGCTCATCGAGCGCAACACCACGCTGCCGTGCAAGCGCACCGAGGTCTTCACGACCGCCGACGACAACCAGCCGTCGGTGCTGATCCACGTCTTCCAGGGCGAGCGCGAGATCGCGGTGCACAACAAGAAGCTGGGTGAGTTCGAACTACGGGGCATCGCCCCCGCGCCGCGCGGCGTGCCGCAGATCGAGGTCACCTTCGACATCGACCAGAGCGGCATCGTGCACGTCCACGCCAAGGACCTGGGCACCGGCAAGGAACAGTCGATCACCATCACCGGCGGCTCGGCGCTGCCCGTGGCCGACATCGACCGCATGGTCGCCGAGGCCGAGACCTACGCCGAACAGGACCGGGTCCGGCGGGACGAGACCGAGGCCCGGCTGGCCGCGGAGTCGCTGATCTACAAGAGCGAGCAGCTCGTCACCGACAACGCCGCGGCGCTGCCGTTGTCGGTCCGGCAGGAGGTCCACCGCGCGGTCGAGGCCACCCGCAAGGCGCTGGACGCGAACTCGCCGTCCGCGCTCCAGCGGGCGGTCGGCGAACTGACCTCGGCCGTCCACAAGGCCAGCACCGCCCTCTACCAGCAGCGAAGCTGACCGGCCCCGATCGTCGGTCGCTCGACGACCGGGGCCGGCGGGCTCAGCCGTCGGAACGCCTGCGGTGCAGGCTGAACTTCTCGAACACCGACAGGTCGCCGTGCGGCTTGTTCACGTTGTAGTACGTGACGTGCATGGTCGTGGTGTCGCCGGGGTGGCGGCCCGGGTCGACGGTGAAGGCGGCGAAGCCGTACGGGTGGTCGAGGTCGCGGACCGCGCTGTACACGGCCTCTTCCTTGACATAGGTGGAAGTTCGCTTGCCGTTGGAGCCCGGCGTCGCCGACACGGCGGTGATGACCTTGCCGGTGCCGTCCTTGAAGAAGGAGCCGTTGGTGGTGCCGGAAACGCCGCCGCCGCCGAGGATCATGTGCACGGTGCCGTGGGTGGCGTCGATGTTGTCGGTGGCCGACGACACCGGGTTGGGCGTCAGGGTCTCGCTGCCGGGCACGACGCCGTGCACGGCCAGCGACCGCTCGTAGTCGTGCTCGTGCCCACACAGCACCAGGTCCACGCCGTACTTGTCGAACAGCGGCCCGTACAGCTGGCGCAGCCCGAGATCGGCGCCGTTGGCGTCGGAGGTGCTGATCATCACCTGGTGCATGGCGACGACGATCCAGTCGATGTCACGGGACCGGCGCGCGGCGGCCAGCTCCTTCTCCAGCCACTTGAGCTGGCGGCCGCCGGAGTAGCCGTTGACGTAGACGTCGCCGCCGTCCTGGAGGCAGTTGTCGTCGTTCTGGAGCACGATCACCCGCACCGAGCCGGCGGTGAAGCCGTACCACAGGCCCTGGAGCTCCGCGTCGGTCTCGGTGGACGGCAGGTCGAAGTAGGCCTGGTAGGCGGCAAGGCCGATGGGGCCGTTCTGCTTCTCGATCTCGTGGTTGCCGGCGGCCGGCATCCACGGCCGGAACCGCGCCGAGCGGGTGTTGTTGGTGAAGAAGTTGTTCCAGGTGCGGACCCGGTCCACGTCCAGGTTGGCGTAGCACAGGTCGCCGTTGAGCAGGTGGAACAGCGGGGCCACGGTCTCGATGCCGGTGACGATGTCCTTGGTGGCCGGCGTCGAGTTGGCGTCGAGGCCGACGCTGCCGTTGCTGGCCCACGTGACCTGCGGCGCGGACTGGTCGCCGAAGCTGGTGAAGGTGAACGGCATCCGGCCCGACGGCGCGGTCCGGAAGGTGCCGGCGTCCGGGGTCGCGCCGTCGTGCTGGGCGGCGTACATGTACTGGGTGTTGGGGCGCAGGCGGTTCAGCGTGGCGTGGTGGATGTAGACCGTGCGACCGGAAGTGCCGTCCACATAGGTCTTGGTGTCCGCATCGGCGCAGCCGCCGAAGCCGCCTTCCAGCGTGCCGTAGACGACCCGCGGCTTGCGCACCGAGCTCTCGGTGATCCAGGAGACGACCATCTGGCGCGCCGGGTCGGCCCCGAACTGGAGGTGCAGGCCCTGCACCGGGGTGCTGCCGTTGCCGACGCTCGGCACGAACGCCGGCGTGGCGGCTTCCGCGGTGGCGGTGCCGAGCAACGGGGCCGCCACGGCGGTCGCGCCGAACAGGCCCAGCGCCCCTCTTCGGCTGACAGTGCGCTTGTCGGACATGCGGGTCTCCTCAGCTCCGGGAACGCGAGGAACCTAGGCCGAGGGAGCATCCATGCCATGAACGCCATCTGTCCGTACGGTGAATCAGCCCGAGGGACCGAACCTTTCGACCCGGATGTCCTCCGTCGGCACGCCGATGTCGAGCAGCAACATGCTTGCCGCCTCGGCGAAAGCGGCCGATCCGCAGACGTAGCAGACGGCGCCGGGCGTGTAGAGGGGCAGCAGTTCGTGCGCGGTCAGCCGACCCGCGGCCCGGCCGCCGAAGTCCTCCCGGGTCACCGCGATCAGCGCCCCGGCGGCCGTAAGTTCGGCGGCATAGGGCAGATCCACCGCCGTGCGCACCGACGCAGCCACGCGGAAGTTGTCGGAATTGTGCCGCAGCATGGAAATCATCGGCACGACACCGGAGCCGCCGCCGATGCCCAGCGCCGGCGTGCTGCCGTTCCACGCGAACCAGCCGCCGATCGGGCCGCGGATCTCCAGCTCGTCGCCGGGCACCACGACATCGGCCAGGTACGTGGAGACCTCGCCGTCCTCGAGCCGTTCCACGAACAGCTCCAGCAGCGGGTCGTCCGGCGCCGACGCCACCGAGTACGAGCGCTGCGCCCGGTAGCCGTCCTCGGCGGTCAGCCGAATCACGTAGTGCTGGCCGGACAGATGCCGCACCCGGTCCGGCACGTCCAGCCGCAGCGTCACGCTGTGCGGGGTGTCGTGGCTCGTCGAGATGACCTTGGCGTAGCGCCAGCCGCGGGGGTCAGTCACCTTGGTACCGCTGTTCGCGCCAGGGGTCGCCGAGGTCGTGATAGCCGTTGCGCTCCCAGAAACCCTGCACGTCGTGGTCGAGCAGGGTCAGCTTGGTGACCCATTTGGCGCTCTTCCAGAAGTACAGGTGCGGCACCAGCAGCCGCACCGGGCCGCCGTGGTCGCGGTGCAGCGGCTTGCCCTCGTGCGTCCACACCAGCCAGGCCTTGCCGTTGCGCAGGTGCTCCAGCGGCAGGTTGGTGGTGTAGCCCGTGGTCGACGTGGCCAGCACGTGCGTGGCCGTGTCCAGCGGCTCGGCCTGGTCCAGCAGCAGGTCGATGCTGACGCCGCCGAACCGCGTGTCGAACTTCGACCACGTGGTGACGCAGTGGATGTCGCCGCGGTACTCCTCCTGCGGCAGCGCGTGCAGCTCGTCCCACGTCCACCTGCCGGGTTTGCGCACCAGGCCGTCGACCGTCATGGTCCAGCGGTCGGTGTGCACCCGTGGCGTGACTTCCGCGGTCAGCACCGGGAAGTCGCGGCCGATGTCGTACTGGCCGGGCGGCAACCGCCGGTCCCTCGGGGCCCGTCGCTTGCCGACGAAGCCCCGCGTCGGTCGACTCATGGCCGCAGTATGCCTTCGCTGTCGGGAAACCGGCTACCCGAAGAATTCTTCGAACTCGGCCAGCACCTGTTCCGGCCGTTCCTCGGCGAGGAAGTGTCCGCTGTCCGGAATCACGCGGATCCGCACGTCGGTGGCGGCCCGCGTGATGGCCGCCTCCACCGCCGGGGCGGCCCAGGGCGCCAGCAGGCCCAGCACCGGGGTCGTCACCTTGTCGTACGAGCGCAGGTCCTCGATGTCCCGTTCGAACGCCTGGTACCACCGGTTGCCCGCCGTGATCGCCTCTTCCGTGTCGTACGCCGCCGCGTAGATCGCCCGGTCGCGGTCCGGGATCGCCGCCGGGTCCAGGGCCAGTCGCTCGATCATGTGGTCGACCAGCAGCCGGGCCCGGCCGGCGAGCAGCTGCGCCGGCAGCGTGGTCAGCTGGTTGAAGGCGAACCACCACAGCGCGTTCGGCCCCAGCACCCGCAGCTCGTGGAAGGAGTCGCTCGGGTGCGGCACGTCCAGCAGCGCGATCTTGTTCACGGACTCGGGGTGGTTGGCCGCCAGGCTGAACGCCACCATCGCCCCGATGTCGTGCCCGGCCACATCGGCCTTTTCGTGGCCGAGGTGGCGGATCAGCTCGTGGACATCCCCCGCCATGGTCTTCTTGTCATAGCCCATTACCGGCTTGTCCGACCCGCCCATGCCCCTGAGATCGACCGCGATCACCCGCCGCCGCGCCAGCTTCGGCAAAATCCGGTGGTACGACCACCAGGTCTGCGGCCACCCCGGCAGCAGCACCAGCGGCTCCCCTTCGCCACCCGTCACGTAGTGCAGCCGCGTCCCGTTCACCTCCGCGTGCCCACTCCGCAGCCCCAGCTCCGCCGCAAGCTCGACGTCACCCATCCTCACACCTTTCCAGACCGTTCGTTCCATAATTTTTCGCTACCTGAGTGGCTCAGTTGGCCTCAGCACCCAACTGAGCCACTCACGTGCCCGGGGGATGCACGTGAGTGGCTCAGTTGGCTTCGGAGCGCAAATGAGCCACTCAGGTAGCGGCAAAAAGCGCGGGGGTCGGTCGGGCCGGGTCAGGCGAGGAGGGTGAGCGCCTGGTCGAGGGCGTCGCGGATGCGGTGCTCGTCCGGCCGGTGGGCCATCACCCGCAGGCCCTGCATGAACGTCACCAGGAACCGGGCCAACGCCTGCGGATCCTTGTCCGCCGCCAGCTCCCCCTCGTCCTGCGCCCGCACCAGCGCCCCGGCCAGCATCGCCTGCAAGCCGTTGAATCCCCGTTCCACCAGCACTTCGATGCCACTGACCGCCGGGCATTCGACCGCGGTGTTGGTGATCAGGCAGCCCTTCGGGTCGGTGACCGCCTCGAACGCCACCGACGCCATCAGCTCCCGCACCGCCGCCAGCGGGCTCGGCCCGGACAGCAGGTCGAGGTAGCGCAGGCCGAGATCGCCCGAGTACCGCTTCAGGGCCTGCCGGTAGAGCTCGTCCTTGCTGCCGAAGGTGGCGTAGATGCTGGCCCGGCCGATGCCAAGGTGATCGACCAGATCCTGCACCGACGTCGCCTCGTAGCCCTGCCGCCAGAACAGGTCCAGCGCCGCCCGCAGCGCGACGTCCGGATCGAACTCCTTGGTCCTGGCCATGCCGCCACGCTAGCCATAACGGAACGATCGGTCAAGAAGGATAGGCTGCACGGCATGATCGCCGACCGGGACACCGTCCGCTCGCTGCTGCGCCACCTGACCGAGCAGGACCTGCCGCTGCGGCTCTCGGTGGTCGACGCCGGCGGAGAGTCCGCACAGCCGCTGCACTCGATGCTGACCGGAGACATCTCCTGGCCGTACCCGCCCGCGGCCACCCACGGCACGCTGCCGACCACAATCGAGGACGTCGCTGCGGCGCTGCTGCCGGTCGACGTGCCGACCGACCGCCTGCTGGCGTTTCTGGTGAACACCTGCACCCGCGATCTCGCCTACGGCGTCGAGACAGGTCCGGTCCGCACGGCCGAGGCGACGACGATGCTCGCGCGGTTGATCGACCTGCTCGGACCCGAGGCGCGCTGGCGGAGCAACTGCGACCTCTCCTACGTGAGCCAGTGGAGCGAGACCGGCAAGCCAAGTCCGCTGAGCTGGAACCCGTTGACCCACTACACCTTCGACCGCGCCGTCATCGGCACGGGCGGCGGCATCACGGTGACGTTCCTGGCGGTTGCCGAGGATTAGGGGATGGTGCGCGGCGAGGGAGCCGCCGTCAATCCCGGCGCGACGCGAGGTCCGCACCAGGAAAATGGTGCGGACCCGAAACGAAAACGCGACAAGAACCGCACTACGCGGACTTGCTCTGCACGGTTTGCAGGTAACGCACGATTCCGACGACGGCGGCGAGCACAGCCACCGCGCCGCAGACGACCATGATTGCGGTGCCGATGCCGGCCATCGACGAAGCGGTCGTGCAGGTCGCCTTGTACGTCGACGAGACGCGCTGCTCGATCTGGTGCAACAACGTCGAGCAGGACTGCACCTCGGAGGCGTACTTGGCGTGCATGCTCGCACCGATCACCAGACCGATGACGGCCGCGACCATGACACCGACAGCCCCTTTGGTGTAGCGGTCGACCATGGGTTCACCATCCTCGCATATTCCATCACACGAATTCCGGACCCGTTGCCCGTGAACTGTGATGACACGTCGTCGACCTGTCGCCATGTGTTAGCGATGGAATCCACGTATGCGAATTCGAGACACCTGTACATCCGATCGAGTGACACGGGTCCGGCCGCCGCTAACGATCATTGTCGGCCCGCCGATAGCGTTCAGGAAATGGTGCGCAAAGGGGACAGCATCGCGGCGACGGCCTGTGCGACGAGCCCGGCGATGCCTACCCACAACGCGGCCGAGAGGCCGATCCAGTCGGTGAGCACGCCGCCGAGGGCGGCGCCGAGCACGAGGGAGCCGCGGTTGAACGAGCGCATGGTGGCGTTCATCCGGCCCTGCAAGCGGTCCGGCGTGACGCCTTGGCGGTAGCCCATCTCCAACGGGCTCTGGATGCCGATGCCGAGCCCGAACACGAACTGCGCGGCGCCGACCATGATCAGACCGGCGATACCGCCGCCGCCGAACGGGACCAGCAGGTAGCCCAGCGGGACCAACCAATGCCCGGCGACGATGACGGGCCCGCCGCCGAGGCGCCGGCCGAGGCGAGTGGACAACAGCGCGCCGAGAACCCCGCCGACGCCGGCCGCGGCGACGGTCACGCCGTACGCCAACGAATCGGCATGCAGCACCCGCACGAGGTACAGCGGCAGGGCGGTGCTGGCGATGGCA
The DNA here is from genome assembly GCF_028622115.1 of Kutzneria chonburiensis. NCBI lineage: Bacteria > Bacillati > Actinomycetota > Actinomycetes > Pseudonocardiales > Pseudonocardiaceae > Kutzneria > Kutzneria chonburiensis. The sequence goes on along the minus strand of NZ_CP097263.1, from coordinate 700,164 downwards.
TTGAAGAAGAACCACACGTGCCCGGTGAGCGCCATCGCGGCCAGCACCGGGTCGCGGTACACCCACGCCAGGCCCTCCCGCATCTCCCGCCGCAGGTTGCGGGATTCGGGCCGCTCAACCGGCTCGTCGACGCGGACGCGGGCCAGCAGGAGCCCGGAGAGCAGGAACGACACGGCGTCGACCAGCACGGCGGCGGCCGCGCCGACGGCCTGCACGAGCGCACCGGCCAGCGCGGGCCCGACCATCTGCGCGGTGGAATCGGTCTGGTGCAGACGGGCGTTGCCGTCGGCCAACTGCTCCCGCGGCACCAGACGCGGCAGGAACGACTGGTGCGCGGCGTCATAGGCCAGCGACAACGTGCCGATCAGGGCCGTCAGCACGATCAGCACCGGCATCGACAGCCGATCGAACGCCGCCAGCAACGGGATCACGGCCATCAGCACGAACCGGGCCAGGTCGGCCCCGACCAGGATCGGCTTGCGGTGACACCGGTCCACCAGCACGCCGGCGACCACGCCGAACAGCAGGTACGGCAGCCACGGCGCGGCCCGCAGCAGGCCGAACTCGGTGCCGGTGGCCTGGAGCACGTTGGCCGCCAGCAGCGGCACCGCCACCGTCGTCACGTACGAGCCGGTCATGGAGACGGCGTCGGACGCCCAGAACAGCCGGAATCCCGGCGAGGCAAGTAACCGAGTATCGCTCATGCGGCCAGTGCGTAGCCGAGGAACACCGCGCCCAGGCCGGCGATCAGACTGATCAGCACGTTCATCACCGCGTACACATAGGCTTTCTGCTCGATCAGCCGCAGCGTCTCGTAGCTGAAGGTGCTGTACGTGGTCAGCGCGCCGCAGAAACCGGTGCCCGCCAGCGCCGCCACCCCGCTGGGCAGCGTTGTCCCCAGCCCGGCAAGGAATCCCAGCACCAGGCAGCCGACGACGTTCACCGTCATGGTGCCCCACGGGAAGATCGAGTCGTGCCGGACCTGCACGGTCCGGTCGGTCAGATAGCGCAGCGGGGCGCCGACCATCGCCCCCACGAACACCAGAACCAGCGTCACACCGCCACCGGCTTCCGGGTCAGCGCCCGCATCAACACCACGCCGCCCAGCACCGCGAGCATGGCCGCGGCCAGCGTGCCGAACAGGTACGCCATCGCCAGCGGCACCTGCCCCGGGGTGAGCATGGCCCGCGTTTCCACGGCATAGGTGGAAAAAGTGGTGAAACCGCCCAGAATGCCCACGCCGAGGAACGGTCGCAGCAGCGGCCGCTGTCCCCATCGGACCATCAGCACGCCGATCAGGAAACAGCCCACCACGTTGATGAGGAACGTGCCCAAGGGAAAGTGATCCGGCGTGGTCGGCAGCCACTGCGAGATGCCGTAGCGGGCCAACGCCCCCAACCCGCCGCCGAGCGCGATCACCACCAGCACCCCGCCGTGGGTACGGGCCAGCTCACGCCGTTGCGCCGGGATATGGACGTCGACATCGGGGTCGACGGACACACATCCTCCTATGGGAACCGCCCTCAGCATAGCTTGCCGTGCCTGCGGGTACTCCCGGCACCAAGGAGGTGCGCAGTCATGCCCCAGGCGTGGAGCAACAAGCGTGAGCGGCAGTACCAGCACATCAAGGACTCGCAGAAGGAGCGCGGCGCCAGCACGAAACGGGCCGAGGAGATCGCGGCCCGCACCGTGAACAAGAACCGGGCCCAGGAAGGCGAGTCCCGCACCGCGAGCCGGTCGTCCATCAAGGACGTGTCGCCGCAGCACCGCGGCGGCAAGCGCTCGCACTCCGGCTCGCAGGGCCCGACCAGGGACCAGCTCTACAACGAGGCGAAGCAGCGCAACATCAAGGGCCGCTCGAAGATGACGAAGAAGCAGCTGGCCAACGCGCTCGGCCGCTAGCCGAGATCGCCCAGCGCCGACTCGACGGACTCCCGGATGTCGAAGCCCGCGTCGAGGCCGGTGATCTGGAGCGGGCGCAGCACCACGCGGTTGTCGGCGGCCAACCGCAGCGTCACCGACGCCTGACCGGCCTTCGCGCTCACGGCGGCCAGCATGGCCAGGCCGGCCGAGGCCAGGAAGGTCAGCCCGGTCAGGTCGACCACCAGGCCGGCCGGCGCGCCCTCGATGGCGTTGTCCAGCTCGAGGGTCGCCGCCGGCACGGTCTGCATGTCGAGCTCACCGGCCAGGCGGACGACGGCGACACCGCCGACCAGCTCGGTGGCGGCGGCGAAGGAGCCGGAGTTCTCGGGCACGTGCTCTCCCATGGTCGACTGACGCCGCAGAATACGGCACGGGTCAGTTCTCGCCGGCCTCGCCCAGCACCGTCTGCATCGTGTCGAGCAGCTGATCGGCGTCCACCGGCTTGGTCACGTAGCCGTTGGCCCCGGAGGCAAGGCTCTTCTCCCGGTCGCCCTGCATGGCCTTGGCCGTGACGGCGATGATCGGCAGGTCGGCGAACTGGGACATGGCCCGCACCGCGGCGGTGGTGGCGTAGCCGTCCATCTCCGGCATCATCACGTCCATCAGGATGAGGTCGATGTCGGCGTTGGCCAGCAGCACCTCGATGCCCTTGCGGCCGTTGGGGGCGTGCAGCACGGTCATGCCGTACGTCTCCAGCATGCCGACGATGGCGAACACGTTGCGCACGTCGTCGTCGATGACCAGCACCTTGCGCCCGCGCAGGCCGTCGTGCGCGTGCTCCTCGGTGGACAGCTGCCGCACCAGCCGCTCGCGCAGCGCGTCGACGCTGCCGACCAGCTCCACGGCCCGGTTGCGCACGTGCGACTGGAGCAGCCGGTCCTGGGCCGGCGTGAGCGGCCGCGACAGGTAGGCGAACACCGGCAGCGCGACCAGGTCGGGGTGGTTGGCCAGCCGCTTGAGGAACGTCAGCGACATGGCCTCGGGCAGGTTGAGGTCGACGACAACGGCCTGGTGCGGGGCGGCCAGCAGCGCCGACACGGCCTCGTCCGGGGTGGCGGCCACCGTGACGTGCGGATCCCCGAGGGTGACGGCGACCTGCCGGGCCAGCGTGGACAGCTCGTCGCCGCCGGACTCCAGCACCAGCACCCGGCGGCGGGCGTCCGGCGCGGCCGGCTCCAGGGCCGGCGCGGGCTCGGCGAAGTCCGGCTCGACCGGCAGGTGCAGGGTGAACGTGCTGCCGACGCCGAGCTCGCTCTCGGCCTTGATCTCGCCGCCGAGCAGGTAGGCCACCTCGCGGCTGATCGACAGGCCGAGGCCGGTGCCGCCGTACCGGCGGCTGGTGGTGCCGTCGGCCTGCTGGAACGCGCCGAAGATGGTCTCCAGGTTGTCCGGGGCGATGCCGATGCCGGTGTCCGAGACGGCGAACTCGACGGTGTCGCCGGCCAGCCGCACTGCCAGGTTGACCCGGCCGGTCTCGGTGAACTTGACCGCGTTGGACAGCAGGTTGCGCAGCACCTGCCGCAGCCGGGGCTCGTCGGTGTAGATGTGCTCGGGCACGTCCGGCGCCACCTGCACGCCGAAGCCGAGGCCCTTCTCCACGGTCAGCGGCTGGAACGTGGCCCGCACGTACTCCAGCAGCTGCGGCAGCGGGAAGCGCTCCGGGTGGATGTCCATCTTGCCCGCCTCGACCTTGGACAGGTCGAGGATGTCGTCGATCAGCTGGAGCAGGTCGGTGCCGGCGGAGTGGATCACGTTGGCGAACTCGACCTGCTTGGGCGTCAGGTTGCGGCTGGGGTTCTGGGCCAGCAGCCGGGCCAGGATGAGCAGGCTGTTGAGCGGCGTGCGCAGCTCGTGCGACATGTTGGCCAGGAACTCGGACTTGTACTTGGAGGTCAGGGCCAGCTGCTGGGCCCGTTCCTCCAGCTCCTGGCGGGCCTGCTCGATCTCGAAGTTCTTGACCTCGATGTCCCGGTTCTGCCGGGCCAGCTCGGCGTTGGAGCGGCGCAGCTCGCCCTGCTGCTCCTGGAGCTGCTCGGAACGGGCCCGCAGCTCCTGGGTCAGCCGCTGGGACTCGGCCAGCAGCGAGTCGGTGCGGGCGTTGGCGATGATCGTGTTCACGTTGACGCCGATGGTCTCCATCAGCTGCTCGAGGAAGTCCCGCTGGACCGGCGTGAACCGGCTGAAGGAGGCCAGCTCGATCACGCCGAGGGCCTGGTCCTCGAACACGATGGGCAGCACGATCAGGCTGGCCCGGTTGGACGAGCCCAGGCTGGAGGCGATGCGCACGTAGTCGGTCGGCGTCTGGTCGACCACGATGGCCTTCTTGGTGCTGGCCACCTGTCCGACCAGCGACTGGCCCAGCCGGAACTCGGTCGGCAGCTCGTCGTGCTGCTCGTCGCCCAGCCGCACCGTGCCGTAGCCGGCGACCAGCCGCAGCGTCACGCCCTCCTCGCCCGGCTCGGCCAGGAAGAACGTGCCGAGCTGGGCGTCGACCAGCGGCGTCAGCTCGTTCATGATCAGCTCGGCCACCATCCGCAGCTCGCGGTGGCCCTGCATGAGACCGGAGAACCGGGCCAGGTTGGTGTTGAGCCAGTCCTGGTCCTGGTTGGCCCGCGTGGTCTCGCGCAGCGACTGCACCATCGAGTTGATGTTGTCCTTGAGCTCGGCCAGCTCGCCCTGCGCCTCGCCCGTGATGGAGCGGGTCAGGTCGCCGGTGGCCACGGCGCTGGTCACCTCGGCGATGGACCGCACCTGCCGGGTCAGGTTCAGCGCCAGCTCGTTGACGTTCTCGGTGAGCCGCTTCCACGTGCCCGACACGCCCTCGACCTCGGCCTGCACGCCCAGCCGGCCCTCGCGGCCGACCTCCCGGGCCACCCTGGTCGACTCGACCGCGAACGAGGACAGCGTGTCGACCATCGTGTTGATGGTCGTCTTCAGCTCCAGGATCTCGCCGCGCGCGTCCACGTCGATCTTCTTGGACATGTCGCCGCGGGCCACCGCCGTGGTCACCTGGGCGATCGACCGCACCTGCGAGGTCAGGTTGTCGGCCATCACGTTCACCGAGTCGGTGAGGTCCTTCCACGTGCCGGACACGCCGGGCACCCGGGCCTGGCCGCCGAGCATGCCCTCGGTGCCGACCTCGCGGGCCACCCGCGTGACCTCGTCACCGAAGGCCGACAGCGTGTCGACCATGGTGTTGATGGTGTCGGCCAGGCCGGCGATCTCGCCCTTGGCCTCGACGCGGATCCGCTTGGTCAGGTCGCCCTGGGCGACCGCGGTGGCCACCTGGGCGATGGACCGCACCTGGCCGGTCAGGTTGGACGCCATCACGTTGACGTTGTCGGTCAGGTCCTTCCAGGTGCCCGACACGCCACGCACGATGGCCTGGCCGCCGAGGTCGCCCTGCGTGCCGACGTCGCGGGCCACCCGCGTGACCTCGTCGGCGAAGGCCGACAGCTGGTCGACCATCGTGTTGATGGTCTCCTTGAGCTCCAGGATCTCGCCGCGGGCGTCGACCCGGATCTTCTGCGTCAGGTCGCCGCGGGCCACCGCCGTGGTCACCTGGGCGATGGAGCGCACCTGGTCGGTGAGGTTGCCGGCCATGACGTTCACCGAGTCGGTGAGGTCCTTCCAGGTGCCGGACACGCCCTTCACGTCGGCCTGGCCGCCCAGCTTGCCGTCGGTGCCGACCTCGCGGGCCACGCGCGTGACCTCGTCGGCGAAGGAGGACAGCTGGTCGACCATCGTGTTCACGGTGTTCTTCAGGGCCAGCATCTCGCCCTTGACGTCCACGGTGATCTTCTGCGTCAGGTCGCCCTTGGCGACGGCCGTGGTGACCTGGGCGATCGACCGCACCTGGGAGGTCAGGTTGCCGGCCATGAAGTTCACCGACGTGGTCAGCGCCCGCCAGGTGCCGCCGACGCCGGGCACCTGGGCCTGGCCGCCGAGGATGCCGTCGGTGCCGACCTCGCGGGCCACGCGCGTGACCTCGTCGGCGAAGGCCGACAGCTGGTCGACCATCGTGTTGATGGTGTTCTTCAACTCCAGGATCTCGCCGCGGGCGTCGACGGTGATCTTCTGCGTCAGGTCGCCCTTGGCCACCGCGGTGGTCACCTGGGCGACGTTGCGGACCTGGTCGGTCAGGTTGCCGGCCATGAAGTTCACCGAGGTGGTGAGGTCGCGCCAGGTGCCGGCCACGCCGGGCACCGTCGCCTGACCGCCCAGCCGGCCCTCGGAGCCGACCTCGCGGGCCACCCGGGTCACCTCGTCGGCGAACGAGGACAGCTGGTCGACCATGGTGTTGATGGTGTTCTTCAGGGCCAGCATCTCGCCCTTGACGTCAACGGTGATCTTCTGGGTCAGGTCGCCCTTGGCCACCGCGGTGGCCACCTCGGCGATGTCGCGGACCTGGCCGGTCAGGTTGCCGGCCATCGCGTTCACCGAGTCGGTCAGGTCCTTCCAGGTGCCCGACACGCCCGGGACGATGGCCTGGCCGCCCAGCTTGCCGTCGGTGCCCACCTCGCGGGCCACCCGGGTCACCTCGGACGTGAACAGCGCGAGCTGGTCGACCATGCCGTTGAAGACGGCGGACATCTCGTCCATCAGCACGTCGTCGACCCGCGGCAGCCGCGTGCTGAAATCGCCGTCACGCACCGCCTTGAGGCCCTGGAGCAGCTGCTGGAGCCGCTCGTTCTGCACGGCCTTGCCCTCCACCACCATCCACCGCTCCTACCGCGTCCGTACCCCGGAGATCCATCCTGGCACGCGAGCATCACGCAACGGACACTTCTACACTCGGCCGGTGTCCGACCTCGAACGGCTCGCCCGTCTGGTGGCCCATCAGCGGGAGCAGCTCGCACAGCTCCGGGCGCGCGCCGCCGCCGACGCCGTCCTCGAACAGGCGAAGGGGCGGCTGGTCGAGCGGGTCGGGGGCAGCCTGGCCCATGCCACCCAGCACCTGCACACGCTGGCCGAGAGCGTCGGACTGACGCCGCTGGAGATGGCCGCCGAGCTGATGGAGACGGCCCCGCCGCCGGCCGGCGGCGACATCCCCGTGCTGGGCCTGCGGCTGGCCGAGGCCCGCGTGTCGACCGCCCGTGACGGCGACGCGCTGGCCGATGCCGTGTACACCGAGGCGCTGCTGCCGACCGGCGCGGTGGCGCTGGCGATCTGGCGGGTCGAGCCGGACGGCACGTTGGGGCTGGTCGGCCAGCGTGGCCTGGGGGTGTCGGAGGCCAGCCGGTGGCGCCACCTGCCGCCCCAGTTCGCCGCCAACGTCCGTACCGCCGTCGCGGAGCAACGGCAGCTCTGGCTGCGGGCCGGCGTGTCGGATCCGGCGCTGGCGCCGGCAGCCGAGCGCTGGCCGGGCGGGGCTCGGGCCGTGCTGCCGATCCGCAACAGCCGGGCCGTGCTGGGCGCGCTGGAGATCTGCTGGCCGGTGCCGCGGCGGGAGTTCACCGCTGGTCAGCGCACCGAACTGGTCGCGCTGGCCGACCTGTGCGCCAGCGCCCTGACCGACGTGGACGGGGAGCAGTCCTGGCTGCTCGGGCTGCTGGACAGTCTCGTCGATGCCGTGCTCACGGCCCGGGCCGAGCGGGTCGGCGGCAAAATCGTCGACTTCGTCGTTGAGCACGTGGGCGAGGGCTGGCCGCTGCTGCCGGCGGACATGGTCGGCGAGCGGCTGCTGGCCCTGTTCCCGTTCGCGGCGAAGGCCGACGGGCTGTTCGAGCGGGCCGTACGGGTGCTGGAGACCGGGGTCAGCGAAGAGTTCCTTGACGAGGAGCGCCGGGTGCGGGTGGCCCGGCTGTACGACGGCGTGGCCATCAGCTGGCGGCAGCGTGGGGACGCCGAGCTGGCCGAGAACGCGCTGCGGGCCGGTGGGCTCGGTGGGTGGGAGGAAAGCCTGGTCACCGGGCGGGTGACGTGGACGCCGCGGCTGACCGAGGTGATCGGCGTCGGGCATCCGATGCCGCTGCGGGAGCTGGCCGCCGAGCTCGGCCCGGACGGCGAGTCGACCATGGGCCGGCTGCTGCACACCGTGATCAACGGCCGCCGGCCGGCCACTGCCGTGTTCAAGAAGCCCGACCGGCAGCTGCGGCTGTTCGCCGAGCCGGTGTTGACAGCGCCTGACTACCCGGGCGCCGGCGACGTCGTCGAGCTGCGCGGGGCGTGGCAGGACGTGACATCCGAGTACCACACGGAATTCGCGCTGGAGGTGACCGCGGAGCACGCCGACGAGCAGCAGAAACTGGCTATTCAGCTGCAACACGCGATCATTCCGCCGACCACGCAGCTGCCGCAGACCGCCGGGCTGGAGATTGCCGTGCGGTACCAGCCGGCCGCGACGCAGCACCTGGTCGGTGGCGACTGGTACGACGCCGTCGCGCTGCCGTCCGGGCAGTTGCTGCTCGTCATCGGCGATATCGCCGGGCACGGGATTCCCGTGGTCACGGGCATGATCGCGATGCGGAACGCGTTGCGTGGGCTGGCCATGACCGGGGCTCCGCCGGCGCAGATGCTGGCCTGGCTGAACACGAGCGCCGCGGCGCTGCCCGAGCGGGTCAGCGGGACCGTGCTGTGCGGGCTGTACGACGCCTCGACGTCAACGCTGGTCTGGGCGCGGGCAGGGCATCTGCCGCCGCTGTTGGTACGGGACGGCGTCGCGTCCTTGCTGCCTCTGCCGGCCGGTCCGCTGCTCGGGGCGTTCAGCACGCCCCGATACGAGGAGAGCACCCTGGTGCTTGCGCCGGGGGATCGGCTCGTGTTGTTCACCGACGGGCTCGTCGAGCGGCCCAACCTCGACATCGACGAGTGCCTCGACGACCTCGTGGCGACCGCGGCGCACACGGTCGAGGGGATTGAGCAGTACGCCGACCGGCTATTGGCGCATGTTGGAGCCAACGCTCGGGACGACACCTGCCTGCTCGCGCTGCGCGCGCGCTGAGCGGGCCGCGTCCTCCGGGGTCGCGAACACCGGGAACATCGTCAGCAGGCCGGTCAGCTCCAGCGGCAGCAGCGTCGCCCGGCGGGTCGCCACCAGGCACACCTCGACGCCCCGGGCCTGCGCCGCGCGCTGCGTCTCGATCAGGACCGACAGTCCGGCCGAGCCGAGGAAGTCGACGTCCCGCAGGTCGAGCACCAGAAACCGGGGCGACTCGTCGAGCGCCTCGGCGATGCGCGCCGAGGTCGCCGCCTGGGTTCCGACGTCGAGCTCACCGGACAGGGGCAGCGTCTTCACGTCTTCTTCGATCATCAGGGCGTCCCTTGTTCGCGTTCACCGCGGGTATAGATACCCGTCGCCCGCGCCCAGCAAACGCTGAGCGCGGGCGACTTCGGGGCAGATCACTTGCCCTTTACCGCGTCCTTCACCTTCTCGGCGGCGTCCTTGACCTTCTCGCCGGCCTGCTTCAAGCCGCCCTTGACCTGGTCCGCGCGGCCTTCGGCCTGCCACTGCTCGTTGCCGGTGGCGTCGCCGACGCCCTCCTTGACCTTGCCCTTGACCTCGTCGGCCTTGCCTTCGAACTTGCCTTCGGTGCTCATGTCTGTGAGCCTCCCTTCCGCTGACCTGAGGGTTCCCGAGCGGCCGGTCGCTAAACTTTGCGCCGCAAGGCTTTCTTCGCGTTTTCGGCGCGATGTAGCTCACACCCGTGCAGCAGTCCGTACGTATAGGCGTTGTCTCCGTCCAAATGCGACTGAATGCCGATCGCTCGGAGTTCCTGCCTGGCCACAACGGAATCCTGATGCGCGCCGAGGCGTTTGGTCAGCTTCTTCATACGGCGGGCCAGCTTCTCCTTGCCCGCCGCTTCCGCCGCGTACCTGGCGCGCTTCGCCGCCTTTCGCACGTCGTGCAGGGACCCTCGGTTGTTCGCCTCGTCGCGCCAGGCCTTCGCCACCCGCTTCTTCGTCTTACGCAGGCGCCCCTTCGGGTCGTTCAACCGGAGCTTGACCGTCTCCAGCCGATTCAGCAGCGCGAAGTACCTCTTGCTACGCAGGGCTTCCATCACCTTGGCGCGGGCTTGCTGCTCCCGTGGCGCAAACGTCTCCGTCAGCCGCTGCCGGACGTTGCCCAGCACCAGTTCTTCCGGCAGCTCGCCGATGCTCTGTCGCAGGTGTCCGTACAGAACCTCCAGGTCACGGGCCTCTCCCAGCACCGTTCCCAGCCACCGCAGCTCTTCCTTCAGCGTGCGGGACCCTCTATGCGCTTGCAGAACACTACGAATCCGTCGGCTGGCCACCCGCATCCGGTGCACCGCGTCGTCGGCATCCTGCCGTATCCGCAGGTCTTGTCGGCGCATCTCTTCCACCTGCTGTTGCACGTACCCCGTGACCCCATCCGCCTTGGGCCGTTTCGGAATTCGTTCCCCCAGCAGCCGAATCAGCTTCGCCGGCGCTTTCGACGGCCGTCCCAGCGTCCGCTCGACGGTCTCGAACACTTCTCGCCCGCCCGCCACCAGCTCCACTTCAATCTCACGCCAGGCCTTCATCTGCTCGTTCTCCCCGAGCGTCTGCGCCTCGACGTCGTCTTCTACGAGCTCCGCCGCCACCTTGCCGTTCTTGTCCAGCAGCTCCCACCGCTTGCGCCTGGTACGGATGTGCGCCACCGGTGCCAGCGGTTCTCCCCTGGTCAGCCCCAGCACCAGATCCGCCAGCTCTTTGGGAACCCGCTTCCCGTCTTTCTTCGCCCTGATCTCATCCCTCGCGTCACCCTCGATCGGCAGCTTCAGATGCCAGCCCGCGTCCGCACCCCCGAGCGCCGCCGCAGCGTCACCCCGCTCCGGGCCAGCCGGAGGTCGGCGGTGTCGTGATAGACCGCGTCCAGCAGCAGGTCTTCCCCGCTGCCCACCACGGTCACCCCCGGCACACCGGCCGGCAGCCCCTCCCCCACCGGCTCGTACTTGCGCTCCGTCTCCTTCGTCCGCGTAGCCATGACCGAGGGTTACCACGAAGCCCCCGCCGGTATGCATGGGTGGCGGCGAAGCGGGTCAAGGGCCCGATACAAGAGCGGACATGTCGGCGGCGATGCTGTCGAGGTACTGGGGTTGACCGGTCGAAGCGAACCAGTCCCACAGCTCGAGGGCGTGGTAGACGGTGTACAGGCGCAGGCGGTCGTCGGGGAGAGCGCCGTAGCCGTCGAGGAGGGCCGGGAGCTGGGCGCGGCGGCTGTAGTAGTCGGCCTTGGCCACGTCCAGCCACGGGTCGCCGGCCAAGGTGTTCTCGACGTCGACGAGGCCGGTGATCTTGCCGTCCTGGACGAGGAGGTTGCCCTCGTGGATGTCGTTGTGGCAGAGGACGGGGGCGACGCAGCGGGAGAAGAGGTCGGAGTGGGCGGCGACATAGGACTGGACGAGGTCGTGCAGGCGGGGATCGCCCTGTAGCTCTAGGAACTCGCGGAGCTTGCGGGCGAACTGGCGGCCCATGTAGGTGGTGTTGTCGGGCACGGGGTCGAGCACATGGGTGGTGACGTAACCGAAAGCGGGCTGGGGGATGGTGTGGATGGCGGCGAGCAAACGGCCCAGCTGGCGGTAGACGTCGGCGGGGTCGTCGACCGGGGTCTCGGACAGCGGAGTGCCGGGCAGATGGGTCATGACGGTGAAAGCGCGGCCGATGACGGAAGGGTCGGGCTCGACGCGAAGGACAGTGGGCACGGGGGCGACGCCGTGGGACGCCAACAGGCGATAGACGTGGGCTTCCTTGGACTGCTTCCAACGCCACTTCTCGTCATAGGCCTTGACGATCACGACGCGGTCGGCGGCGCGGAGCTCGAAGACCGGACTGAGCTGGCCGCCGGTGCGCGGGACGACGGCGGTGACCGAGACATCGGGCCACAGCGGGCGCAGCACGAGACCAGCCTGGAGCAGATCCACACCACCACTGTGGCACGGAACGGCAAGCCAATTTCAGCGCAGCGTGGGGACATCACCGGAAGGCCGCCACTCGACGGTGGTGCGAGCACTCCACGCGGAGGCGAGCGCGGTGAGACCGTCGGCGGTCACCGGGGTGCGGCCGAGGCCGATGGCGTAAGTGTGCGGGGCGAACGGGCGAGGCCACGCGTGCACATCAGGCATCTCCGGCTCCAGCAAGGCGAGTAGCGCCCGAACGCGACCCCGAAACAGACCATCGTCGGCGGCGGCGAGCACGGCCCACGCGGCGTGACGCTGATGCAGCGGAGGAGATTCGAGTAGGCGGGGCAACGGATCCAGCTCGGTGGCGGCGATCTCCCAGGCGCGGTAGAGCTCCTGCGTGAGCAGGTCACGCATACCGAGGCCGACCTGTTCGGTGCACGAACGAATGGGCTCGGTGGGAGTCATGATCGTGACGGGCCCGTAGGCGGTGTGCCTGCCGCGTAGGGCAACGGCATCGCGCCAGTCCCAAGCGGCCCATTGGGCGAAGAAGTCGACCAAACTCGAGGAATCAACGGAAGCGGCCATGATCGCCCAGGCGATGCCGGGCAGGCCGCCGAACGGGGCCGAATCCAGGCCGCGAGCCCTGGCCCACGCCTTGACCGAACGGACCACAGTGGTGTTCACGCCGCTGAGGGCCTCGGCATCGGTGACAGCGCTCAGCGCGATCGCAGCGGCCGATCCCAGCTCCGCGCGGCGACCGACCACCTCGGCCGGGTCCAGGTCACCGGTGTCGACCAGCGCCAGATCCACCTTCCGGCCATCGATGACCATCCGCGTGCCCGGCACCCGCGCCCCCACGACCGGCCGGACGTCGGTGATGCCCGGCGCGTCGGTAAGACCTGTTACCGCGATACCTCTTACCGCCGCGACAAGGTCCACATCGGAGTCGGCCAACGCGGTGCCCGTACGCTGCGAACCGACAACGTGCACCACGGCGGCGTCCAGTGCGGCGGCCACCCGATCGACGATGGCGTCGACCGAGGCGCTCTCGGCCACGGTCGCGCCGCTGGCATCGGGGATCCACCCCACAGTGCCGGTGCCGAGAGCGATGCGGGCGCGGACGCGCATTGGCTCGTCGGCGCGGCGGGAGAGCACGACCAGCTCGCCTACCTGGGCGTCCACAGGGGACAGTCGGGCGGCGCACTCGGCCGCAACCGTTTGCGCGTCTTTGCTGCGGCCCAACGTGAGGTGCGGCGTGAAGTCCCGGCCACCACAAGCGGGGAACGGGCGAGCGATGACGGAGCGCAGCTCCGTCCATTCGGGAGCGACGGGGTCGAGCCAGATGGTGGCGTCATGGCGATGGCCGAAGGTGTGCACGCCGTCCAGGCGCACGGAAAACGGCGGCACCTGGGCGACAGCGGCGGCCAACAGGGGTATGGCGCGTTCGAATTCCGACTCGGGCACGAAGCCGAACAACAGGTTCACGTGGGCGGGCCAACGGTCGAACTGCGGATCGTGCCGGCGGCGCAGGGCGGCCACCTCGGGCAGGTCAGGCGGCAGCCAGGCGACGGCGGTGCGGGCAGTGGGCGGGATGTCGAGGACATCACCGTCCTCCTTGCCCACCAACAACTCTGCCTCGACGCCGTAGTGGTCGGAGACGGGGGCGCGCCGCAGCGAGGCGTTGACGGGACGCAGCCCACGGACCAGAACGCGGTCGATCCGCGAAGCGCGGCCGGTCAGCGACGATATTGCGGCGAGCGGGTTGGCCACGGGGTCGAAGGTCGGGGTCTGGTCGGCGAGGCCGTGGACCTCGGCCCACGCGTCGGTCAGCTGTAGGGCCTCGGCCGGCATCGAGGTGCCGTCGTTGAAGTCGCCCAACAGCACCAACGGACAATCCACATCGGACAGGCCGTCGAAGATCGCCGCGAGTTCCGTGACACGAATCTCGGCGCCACGGTCGCTGTGGTCGCTGGTCAGGTGCGTGGTGGCCACGGCGACCACGCCGGCGGCGGTCTCCACGACAAAAGCGGAGACGGCCTTGTGTGGGCCGAGATCGTGAAAACCGGCCTCGCGCACGGGAATTCGGCTCAGCAGCAGCAAGCCGGTGCTGTCGACCTCCCGGCCGTCGATGGCGCTGACCACGTACTCGGTGCGCACCCAGGGCGTGGCCAGCAACAGCGTCAACAAGCCGGCCTCGACCTCCTGGAGGGCGATCACGTCGGCGTCGGCGCTGCGCAGCTCCTCGATCAGCCGCGGACGGCGGCCGGCGGTGTCGATACGGTCGGCGTCGTAGCGGTCCCACAAGGTGTTCCACGTCAACACCCGAAGCCGGCCATCGCCGAAAAGTCCATCTTGGACAGTGCGGACCGGCGACCAGGCCAGGCCGTCCCACGCGAACGGGGACTTGGCGGTGAAGAACGGGGCGTGCAGTCGACGCGGATCGAGCACGCGGCCGGCCTCGGACTCGTCGATCCGGTCGACGCCGCTGGCGCGGTCCCACACCAACTCGCCGTCGGCCTCCACGAACACGATGCGGTGCCACGGAATCTCGCCGCCGGGCACGAACGCGGGCAGCGGCACACGCTTGGGCGGCCGGCCGCGCATGCCCACGCCCAGCACGAACCGGGCCGGGTCGAACCGCGCATCCCAGCGGACCCGGTGATAGATCTCCTCGCTGGTCCGCATCATCCCTCCTCGCGACCGAGCGCCCCGGCGGCGTCCTCGACCCTACCGGACGGGCCGACGTACCACGTGCGGTGCGCCTCGCCCGGATACGGCGGTGAGAACCGGCCCAGCTGGGCGGAAAGCACCTCCGACGGCACCGGATGCCTGCGGTTGCCGTTGCGGCGGAACAGCTCCTCGGCCGGCACCAGCAGCACCGCGTTGGTGACCAAGGCGTCCCGCCGGGCCGCGACGGTCTCGATCATGCCGCGCTGCCGGCGGTTCAGCGACGTCGCGTCCCACACCACGGTCCGTCCGGGCTTGAGGGTCTGATCCAGCTGCCGCACGCCGAGGTGAAAAATGGCCGAGTTGGCGCTCTGGTCGGCCCGAGAGCCCCGGGCCTCGCGCAGGTCGTCCAGTGACACGACCTCGTCGATCCCCTTGAGGGAAGCGATGAACTGGCTCTTGCCGCTGCCCGACGGGCCGATCATGGCGATCAGACGGGGGAAATCGCCCGACCGCCAGCGCCACGACAGCGGAATCGCCTCGGCGGCAGTGGAAATCCGGCACCGGGCCTCGGCCCAGCAACGGTCGGCCACGTCCTCGTCGAGCGCCTGCATCCGCAGCGCCGACTTCAGTGGCTCGAACGGATTCGCGCCTAGCAGACCGGCTTCCTCGGCATGCAGCGAAGACCACTCGACCTCGGGGTTGTCCGGCTGGGCCGCCGCGGCAACGGCATGCAGCACACCGAGATCGGCCGCCAACGCCAACCGCGTGAGCCCGACCCGACGCTCCTCGTCGGGGAACGGCGTCAGCAGTCGGCCGTACAGACCGGTCAGGTCGGCGACCTGTCGAGCGAGCCGCATGCCGAGCGGTGCAACGAGATCCGCCGCGACCCTCCACCGCGACTGCCCACGCAGCATCGTCGCCAGCACGCCGGAGAGCCGAGCGTCTCCCCTACGCCCCAGCAGATCCAGCCGACCGACCACGTCACCGAGGTCTTCCACCGCGTCAAACCCTACCGCGTTCAGCAAGGCCGGCACGTCCGGCGCCATGCCGGCGCGGACGTCCCACAGCGCCGACGCCGGGCCGCGGCCGTTGGCCACCACCGGGGCCAGCATCCAGTGCTGGTCGGTCTGCACGTGGCCGGTCCGCACCCACTTCGCCACACGGTGCCGGAACTTGTCGAACGTGAAGCTGTCGGCGGCCCGGACGACGTAGCCCTCCTGCCTGCTCAGGTCGAGCCGGAGCTTGCGCAGCACGCGTTCGTCGAAAACACCGCGCCACAACACCTTCGGCGTCGGGATGCCCAGCGACGTGGCAAACCGGACCGTGGCGTCCCAGGACAGGCAGCGGTCGCCGGCCCACACCGAGAAGGCGTAGAACCAGCTGTCCAGGTCGTCGTAGCCGAGGGAATGGCGGGCGAACATGTTCTCGCCGCACACCCGCCATCCCTCCGGTATCGCGCCGGACACGTTGCCGTGCAAGGACTTCACCCACGCCCGCGACGGGTGATGGGCCGAGTCCAACGACCGGGCGTGCAGGCCGTCGCGGTACAGCGTGGTGTTCTCGCCGTCCAGCTTCTCGGTCACCACGACCTCGCGCCCGGCCAGCCCGGACACGTCCGCGGTCCGCTCGTCGTCCGCCGTGGCGCCCGGGGACCACGGCAGGTGCGGCGTGCGCGGATAGTGTCTTCTCAAGGGGGCAACCTTCACGGCCCGAAGTCCTTGCGCTTGATCTTCGCCCGCCGGCCGTCCTGGTGGTGGAACACCAGTCCCTCGGCCAGGTTCCCCGGCGAGTAGACACTGTCCACAGTGGCCAGGAACGCCTTCAGGCCGGCGAAGTCCCGTGGCACGTCAAGATACACCGGCGCGCTCAGGTTGAACGGCACGCAGACATGGGCGTCAAGGCCGAGCGGATTGCCCTGCACGCGCGGGCCGATCGCCTCGCACGAGTGCTCGCCGTCCGGCCACGCCGACACGTCGGTGCCGTCGGCCGCCGCCGTGATCCACTTGTCCTCGGGACCGGCGTCGACGTACCAGCCGTCCACGATGCCGCGCTGCTTCTGCTCCCGGTTCGGGTTGCGCCGCTTCTCGACCCGGACGACGCTGCCACAGCGCACGGTCAGCCGGACGTTGGTGCCGTCGAGCTTCTCCGTCGCCGTGCCCTCGCCGTCGAACACCCACGCGCAGTCGGCGCGCGGGCGGTCGACGACGTGGAAACGGCCGTCCCGCTCGAAGATCGTCGGAATCTTCTCCATGGCCGTGCCCCCTTGATCGTCCGTTGTCGGCGATCAGGTTGACACACGGGACCCGGTTCGTCCCAACGAAATCCTCAGGGGGCCACCTTGAAGCCCGGCGTGAGCACCAGATTGGCCAACTGGTCGTCGGTCAGCGGCAGCGTCGCCAGGCCGGCCGCGCCCGACATGAAGTAGTCCTTGCTCTGCGTCAGGTACACCACCGTGCCGTCCGGATACCGGTACGCCGCGAGCGCGTCGGGATGCGAGCTGGTGGTGTGCCGGACCAGCCCGACGTGCTTGCCGGCCACCTGGACGTCCTGGCAGTCGCCGCCGATCGTCCCGCCCCAGAAGGCCTTGGCCGCCAGGCAGGGGTCGGCCGGGATGTCGTTGCCCGGGCTGTGCACTTCGACGTTCAGCTGTCCGGCGCCGTTGGCCCCCGGCGGGGCGACCGCCTCAATCGCCGAATAGCTCCACGTGTTCTTGTCCCAGTCCTCGACCTGGGCCTGATGCGTGCGCAGGTCGAACCGCGCGCCCTTGGTCTGCTCCGCGGTGGCCCGCTGGAGCGGGTACGGCAGGATGCCGTCGAGCGCGTCCAACAGCTGCACGCCCTTGTCGTACTGCGGGCCCTTGTACTGCGTACGGTCGCCGTGCGAGATCGACGACGTCGGCGCGGGCGTCGTCTTCGGCCCCGCCGCCGGGCCCAGCAGCGTGCGCGCCGACGGCACCGTGAATGCCCCCGCGACCAGCGCCACCACCGCCACGCCCACCCCCAGGCCGGCGATGTTCGCCCGCCGGGCCCGCAGCGCCCGCTGCGCCTTCGTCAGCGCCGCATCGGCCGTCACCGGGCGCGGCGGGACCGCCTCCGTCATCGCATCCCTGAGTGCTTCCCGCAGGTCCTGCTCGTTCACGCGCCCCTCCTCGGGCTCAGTGGTGTCACGTCCAGCAGCGTTCGCAGCGCCTGCAACCCCCGTGCCGCCTGGCTCTTCACGGTCCCTTCCGAGCACTCCAGCAGCCGGGCCGTGTCCTCGATCGACAGGTCCTCCCAGTACCTGAGCACCAGCACCGCCCGCTGCCCCTTCGGCACCCGGGCCAGCGCCGCCAGCAGCATCATCCGGTCCTCCGGCTGCCCGATCCCGCGGTCCGCGGCGTCCTCGTGCTCCGCCGTGACGTGCTCCCGCCGGAACCAGCCAAGGCGGCGCTCCGACAGGAACGTCCGCACCAGCACCTTGCGGGCGTAGCCGTCCAGCGCCTCCCGGTCGGTCAGCTTCGGCCACTGCCGGTACAGCTTCGTGAACGTGACCTGGGTCAGGTCCTCGGCGCGGTGCCAGTCCCCGCACAGCAGGTAGGCCGTGCGCTGCAGCCCGTCCCCCTTGGCCGTGACGAACTGCGCGAACGCGATGTCGCGATCGGCCATGTCCCCTCCGTGTCGTCGGCTCCACCAGTGAACACGCCCGCGACAGCCGCCGGGGTTGCACGAATTCCGTCGGCCGCAGAGGGGGTGCTGGACGGGCGCTCGTCGTCCCTGATCAGGGGCAGGGCGGCTGGTATTCGACGCCGGGTAGGTAGCGGTCCCACTCCTCGGCGGTGATCCGGGGCCAAGCGGTGGCGCAGATGCGGGAGATGGTGCCGGAGACGTCAGGATCCCACGACCGCACGGTGTCGTCGCCGGCGCTCAAGAGCGTGCCGCCGGCGAAGGCGACGACGTTGACGGTGTCGGCGTGGCCGGTGAGAACCGTGGGGGTGCCGGGATTATGCACGTCCCAGAGGCGCACGGTGTCGTCGGTGCCGGCGGACGCGAGGGTGGAACCGTTGGGCGAGAAGGAAAGTGCCTCGACGGCGTCGGTGTGGCCGGTGAACAGCGCGGTCTGGTGGTGCAGGTCCCACAGTCGCACGGTGGTGTCGACGCCGCCGGAAGCCAAGGTGGAACCGTCGGGGGAAAAGGCGAGGGCGTTGACGACGTCGGTGTGCCCGAACAGGGTGGCGAGCAGGGAGCGGTCGGACAGGCGCCAGACGCGGATCTTGTTGTCGGCGGCGCCGGAGGCCAGGTAACGGCCGTCAGGGCTGAAGGCGACGGCGGTGGCGGTGGGGCCGGAGGACGGCAGCCGCAACGCCTCGGTGCCACGCCAGAGCCGAACGGAACCGTCGATGCCGGAACCGGCCAGGGTGTGCCCGTCGGGACTGAAGGCGGACCAGACGGCGGGATCGGTCTGCTGGACGGAGACCTGGGCCGGATGGTCGACGTCCCAACGGCGCACTGCACCGGAAACGTCCACAGTGGACACTACGTGGCCGTCGAAGAAGGCGGCGTTAATCGGGGACGAGCCGCCGGGGAAGGTGGCGATCACCCGTGAGCCGGCGGAAACGTCGATCAGGCGGGTGACGCCGTCGCGGCCGCCGACGACGGCCTGGGAGCCGTGCACGGCGACGGCGGTGGCGGGAGTCCGCGGCGAGAGGTCCTCGACGCGAACGGTCTTGTCGGAGCTGGCGGTGGCCAACACCTGCCCGTCGGGCCCGAAAGCGACCGAGGAGACGGCGTTGGTGTGCCCTGGCAGCGACTGGGACTCGCGGGCCTGCCGCGGCTGCGAGACGTCCCACAGCCGCACGGTCTTGTCGGCGCTGCCGCTGGCCAGAGTGCGCCCGTCGGGGCTGAAAGCCAGCGCCAGCAAGGCTTTGCTGTGCCCTGCCAACGTGGCGAGCTGCGTGCCGTCGAGGTCCCAGAGCCGGATCGTGGCGTCATTGCCGGCAGTGGCGAGCACGGAAGGGCCGAAGGCGACGGCGGTCATCGCCCCCGGGGCCTTGAGGACAGCCCCGGCCAAGGGTTGCCGAGCGTCGGTGACGTTCCACAGCCGAGCGGTGCCGTCGTAGTTGGCGGTGGCCACGGTGTGGCCGTCACGGCTGAAGGCGACACCGGGCACGACGCCGCCGTTGCCGGGGATGACGGCCAGCTGACCGGCGGTGTCGACGTCCCACAGCCGCGCGGTGTTGTCGTAACCGCCGGAGGCGAGGGTGCGGCCGTCGGGGCTGAACGCCACGAAAGCCACCATGGCGGCGTGTCCGGCCAAGGAAGCACGCTTTCGTGGCTGGCGAGGATCGCTCACATCCCACAGCTCGACGACGTGGTCCGCGCCGCCGGTGGCGATGAGAGTGCCGGCGGCGTTGACGGCGACGGAGGTCACCGGGCCGCTACGGCCGGGCAATTTCGCCACAGATACCGGGTGGTGCGGATCGGCAACGTCGAACAGGGTCACGGCCCCGTCGTCGCCGCTGGCGACGAGCAGATGCCCGCGCTGGCTCACCGCCGTGCTCAGGGCCGCGCCGTTCCCCACGCTGACCTGCGCCGCGTACGGGGCGGCCAGGCTGCTGAGCACGCTGTCCCGCGCCGACGGCGACGGATCGAGCCGATAGGCGGCGACCGTCAGTTGCAGGGCCAGCGCCGGATCGGTTGCCCGCAGCGACGTCAGCCCCAGCAGACGCTGCGACAACGCCACATTGCGCTGCTCGGTGGCGGTCCGCGACGCCTGGACGGCGTACGCCGTGGCCGCGACGGCGATCAGCAGCAGCGCGCCGAGCAGGGCCGCGGCCTGGCGCAGGCGACGCGTGCGGCCCCGTCGCGCCGACAGGCTGGCGTCGAGGAAAGCGTGCTCCCGCAGGCTGACGGCCTCGCCGGCGCGCTCGGTCCACTCGGCCGCCGACTCGAGGCGGATGCCCTGGTAGAGCGCACCCGGGTCGCGGCCGAGCGATTCCCAGTCGTCGGTGGCCTGGGTCAGCCGGCGGTGGATGCGCAGCCCCTCGCGGTCCTCGGCCAGCCAGTCCCGCAGCCGCGGCCAGTGCCGGATCAGGGCCTCGTGCGCGATCTCGACGCCGTCGGCCTCCGTGGTCAGCAGCCGGGCGTCGACCAGTGCGTCAAGAACGGCGTTGGTGGCCGGATCCGCGTCCAGCTCCCGGCCTGACACCCTCCGTTTGGTGTCCTCGGTGCCGTCGCCGAGGGCGATCAGCCGCAGGAACAGCCGGCGGGCGGTGCGCTGCTGCTCCTCGGTCAGCCTGTCGTACACCTCGTCGGCGGTACGGGCGAGGGCGTGGTGGATGCCGCCGACCGCTTCGTAGCCGGCCACGGTCAGCGTGGTTCCCTGTCGACGTCGCCACGTCTCCAGCAGGGCGTGCGAGAGCATCGGCAGCGCGGCGGCCTCGCCGGCGGCATCGGACACCATGCGCGCGACCAGGGCCGTGGACACGATGCAGCCGGCCCCGACCGCCGGCTGGATGATGGCCCGGCGCAGCTCTTCCGGGTTCATCGGGCCGACGAGCACCTGCGCGTCCCGCAACGCCGCGACCAGGCCCTGGTGCCGCGCGCAGTGCCCGTAGAAGTCGGCGCGGACGCCGATGACCACGCGCGCCCGCCCGGCCGAGGCGAGCAGCAGCGTGGTGATGAAGGCGTCCCGCTCGGCCCGGTTCTCACACAGCGTGAAAACCTCTTCGAACTGGTCCACGACCAGCAGCAGGTCGACGTCGTCGCCACGGTCGACCAGCGCCTGCCGAATACGCAGCCCGAGATTCTCCGGGTCGGCCGAGAATTCGGCCCGCAGCGCCACCGGCGATTCACCGAGAAAAGCGGCCAGCTGCACGGCACATTCCTCGACCGGCGATCGACCCGGCGTGAAAAGAATGGTCGGCCGATTTCCCCTACCGGCCACGAGGCCGGCCCTGAGAATGGAGGACTTACCCGACCCCGACGGTCCGAAAAGGCCGACGAAGCGGTGGTCGCGCGTCCGCTCGACGAGTTCGGCGACCAGTTCCTCGCGGCCGAAGAACCGATCGGCGTCGCCGACCTGGAACGGCGTCAGGCCGACGTAGGGTGCGTCGGCCTGCTCGGCCTCGACCACCGGCTCGCGCATCTCGGCCATCGCGTCGCGCCAGCGCCGCTCCCAGGCCACGGTGTCGCCGGCGCAGGCCGACACGTAGGCCAGCGTGACCGACAGGCTGGGCAGCCGACGGCCGGCCGCCGCCTCGGACAGTGCGGCCGGCGAGTAGTGGGCCCGGCGGCTCAACTCGCGGTAGACCGGGTTTCCCGCGCGTTCCCGCAGTTTGCGCAGGTCAGCGGCGAACCGCAGGACCGGGCTGTCCCCGGCCGCGAGCGGGCGCTCGACACGTGGCATTGGCGATCATCCCCCCGGAGTTCTCGCCGCATTGTTCACAAGATGATGTCCAGAGTCCAGTCGTCGACCGCGAACAACGAGTCACGGAGTACACAGGACATCGGCGGCGGCCCGGCCTCACCCCCAGAGAGGCCGGTCGCCGCCTTTGTCGTCAGCGGTCACCGAATTCCCGGCCAACTAATTCCCGGTCAGCTGATTCTCACGCGGCCAGCACGATGAGCAGGCCGGCCCCGGCCAGGGCGAGCCCGATGCCGAGCCGCGCGTCACGGGTGCGCCGAGCCGGCCACGCGACGGCCGCGCCGGCCACGATCGGCGCCAGCCCGAGGTAGCGGACCCAGTCCGGCCAGGACAGACCGGCGACCAGGCTGCCGAGAATGCCGGCGGTCACGCCACACCTGCCTGCCAAGACGCGTACGGGCAACGGCTCATTCCCGCACAGTAACGCCGGTGTCCGTAGGGGAACAAAAGATGCGCCGAAACCGACCGGGTTTGTGCACGCGCACAGTCGCGCTGCCTACGGTGATCACGGGGAACCACCGTGAGAGAGGCCATTTCTGGTGAGACGTGTGCTGTCTGCTGCCGCCGTCGTCGCGGCGGCAGTGATCACCATGGGCAACGCCGCCGCCGTCGGCGCGACCTACCCGACCGAGACGATCACCTGGGGCGCCTGCTCCGACCAGACGCTGGCCAACGCCGGCGCGCAGTGCGGCACCCTTCAGGTGCCGCTCGACCACGCCAACCCGACGGGTACGAAGCTCACGCTTGCACTGTCCCGCTTGGCGCACAAGGCTTCCAGTGCCTATCAGGGCGTCATGATCGCGGCGCCGGATCCGCTGGCCGGCGCCGGCTACGAGTCCTCGCTGCTCGGCCAGCAGCTGCCCGGCGGCGACGGCTACGACTGGATCGGCATCGCCCGCCGTGGCCTCGCGCCCAGCGTGCCGGCGCTGAGCTGCGATCCGGGCTACAACTCCTTCAACCGTCCGAACTACGCGCCGACCGCGCCGACCAACGAGGTCGACTGGCTCAACCGGGTGCAGGGTTACGCCACCGCGTGCGGCCAGGCCAATCCGGACCTGTTGCCGCATATGAAGACCACCGACGTGGCCGCCGACATCGACGACGTCCGCGCGGCGCTCGGCGTGGTCCAGACCAGCCTGTACGCCCAGTCGTACGGCACCTACGTGGGCGAGGTCTACGCCACGCTGCACCCGTTGGCGGTCAAGCGGATGGTGCTGGACAGCGCCATCAACCCGGACCGGGTCTGGTACAACGCGGCCAACCTTGACCAGAACGCCAACCTGGAGCGGAACTTCCACCTGTTCTTCGACTGGCTGGCCGGCAACGACGCCACCTATCACCTCGGCACCACGCGTGACGCCATCCAGCAGGTGTGGACGGCGCAGCTGGCCGCGGTCACGGCCCATCCGGCCAACGGCCTGATCGGGCCGGCCGAGCTGACCGATCTGCTCACGCTGACGCCGTACTACCAGGCCTTCTGGCCGACGCTCGGCGGCATGTTCGCCAACTTCGTGCACACCGGCGACGCTTCGGCGTTGCAGTTCCTGTACACGCAGTTCTACCAGCGCGGCACCGACAACGTGTACGCCGCGCTGCTGGCCGAGACCTGCACCGACGCCCCGTCGCCGGCTGACTGGTCGACCTGGCGGACCAACGCGCAGGCCGCCGCCACGCAGGCGCCGGACATCGCGTGGGGCAACAACTGGTTCAACGCCCCGTGCCGGGTATGGCCGGCCAAGGCGGCGAATCCGGTGCCGGTGCTCGGGCTGACCAGTGCCAGTGTCCTGCTGCTGCAGAACGAACTTGACGGTGTCGCCCCGCCGTCCGGCAGCATGGCCTTGCGCCAGCGGTATTCCCACTCCGCACTGCTGACCGTGCACGGCGCGATCACCCACGGTGTCACGCCGACCGCGGACACATGTGTGAACTCCGTGCTGGGCAACTATCTCAGCAGCGGAACGTTGCCGGCGCGGAAGGCCGGCAACGCCTCCGACGCCGAGTGCGCGGCCCCGCCCGCGCCCGTCGCCGGCTGATCCACCCACCAGACGCCGCCCCGACTTCCCAGTCGGGGCGGCGTTTTTCGTGCCCGCCGAGGAGGTCTAGACCAAATCTGTCAAGGGTGAACGCTTCGCCGGCGGATCTTTCGCTGTCACGATGGGCGGACGCCGCCACGGGACATCACGTCATTACCCCTGCGATGACTGTGAGGAAACATCATGGCGAAGGTTTCGACGCGCCTCGTCGCCCTCTCCGGGCTCGTGCTCAGCGGCCTGCTGGCCGCCGCCCCGCTGGCCTCGGCCGGCACCGTGCCCGCGAACGTCGCCGTGCCGGCGTCGCCGCTGTGCACCCAGCAGAGCACGCTGGCCGGCACCCATTTGTCGGACAAGCAGATCGCCCAGTACGCGCGCAACAACGGCGGCCTGCACGGCAACGGCCTGGTCATCTCCATCGCGGTCGCACTGGCCGAGAGCCAGGGCTGGACCAAGGCGGTGCTGATCAACACCGACTGCAGCCGCGACCGCGGCGTGTGGCAGATCAACTCCAAGTGGCACAGCGAGGTCTCGGACGCCCAGGCGTTCAACCCGGTCACCGCGGCCCAACAGACGGCCCGCATCTCGTCCAACGGCAGCAACTGGACGCCGTGGACGACCTACCAGAACGGCGCCTACAACCAGTTCATGTCCCGCGCCCGCACCGCCGCCTCCCAGGTCGGCGGCTGAGCGAACAGCGCCGGCCGTCCCACGGGCGGCCGGCGCTTTCGGTCAGCGCCAGTCGAAACGGTAGGCGCGGTAGGTGTTCACACCGGCCGGGAACTTCGCGCCGAACACGACGGCCCCGTGCCGGTCGAACTCCGACAGGTACGGCAGCGCGCCCCAGCCGACGAACGTCCGCCCGCCCGGCTCCGGCTGCGCGTTGCCCTGCGACGTCGCGAGCAGCCCGGCCGGCTGGTTGTACGTCCGCACCAGGGTTGCCGTGTGTTTGGCCGGATCCAGCTTCACCACGACAACCCGACTGTTGGCGTACTCGGACACGGCCCCGCTGCCGGTGTTGGCCACGCCGGCGGATTCGTTGTCGAAGAACGAGTAGTAGCCGTTACCCAGCGGCTCCGGGTCGTGCTGCCAGGCGACCAGCGCACCGGCCGTGTTGAGCTCCGCGCCTTCCGGCGTGAACGAGCTGGCCTTTCCTCCCAGCTGCCACAGGATTCGGCCGTCACGCCGGGAGATCTCGTAGGCCGCCCAGGTGTTTCGGGAATCCAGCAGCAGATTGTCCCCGTCCACCTTGACCGCGTTGATGTGGAACCAGTCCCACGGCGTGTCGGGCGAGGCCGGCAGCGGCTGCTGGCTCTGCGCGTACGGCACGTGATCGCTGCTGTCCCACTGGAAGAGCACCGCGCCGGTGGCGATGTCGATCTCCTGCACGACGCCGTCGATCACCTGCTGGCGTGCCGGCCCGCCGATCGACGTGAGATCGGCGGTGGCCTGACGGTAGGCCAGGATCAGCGCGGTGCCGCGCGGCGTGATGACGAACTCGTGGCCATCGGCCTGATAGCCGTTGCCGGCCCGGACCTCGGCGATCTGGTGGTAGTCGGCGTCGTAGATCTCGTCGACACCGACGGCCAGTCCGCCCAATCCCTTGCCCTGCCACCAGGTCAGCACCGGCCGGCCGTGATAGGTCTGCCTGCGGAAGTCGGCGGCCGACAGGCCGGCCGGCAAGATGTGCGACCACACGGTCTTCTTGCCGTCGGGACTGAGAATGGCCACGCCGTTGGCGTACTTGCCGTCGGCCGAGGTCGGGGTGACGAAGATGTCCCCCTTCCCGGCGTTTGGGGCATTCGTGAGCACCGTCAGCGGCGGCAGCTGTGGCTCGGCGGCGGCGGCCGGTGCGGCGGGGACGAGGGCGGCGATGGCCAACGCGAGAATGGGCAGGCGCATGGCCGTATGCCTAACAATGCCGACCCCGGCGGGGAAGCGCATCCAGAGTGTGGGAACTAGCGCGAATGACTGGACAACATGGTGTTGTGCAGCACTTCCACGTGCCGGCAGGTGACGGCGACGGCGGTCATCGCGTCGCGGCGGTCGACGGCGGCGACCAGTTCGGCGTGCTCGCGGTTGGATTCCCGCAGGTATTCCAAGGGGTACGGCAGGTAGTAGCGGTAGAGCTCGCGCACGACCTCGCCGTGGCGGCGGATGCCGGCGGTGACGCCGCTGGCCTCGACGACGGCGGTGTGGAAACGGGCGTCCAGCTCGTGGAATTCGGCCCAACCGGAGGCTTTCTCCATACGTAGCACCAGATTCCACAGCTCGGACACGATGTCGTCGTCACGCCGCAGCGCGGCCAGATGCACCAGGCCCACTTCCAACGCGAGGCGGTGGTCGATCAGCTCGTGCACCTCGGCCGTGGCTCCGGTGTAGGCGGCGATTTCCGCGACAGCGCCCAGCGCCGGCTCAGCGGCGACCGAGGTTCCGCCGCCGCGGCCGCGTCGCCGGACGAGCACGCCGTCGGTGCACAGGGACACCAGCGCCCGGCGCACGGTGATCTCGCCGACGCCGAGCGCGGAGGCGATTTCCGGCCCCGGCGGCAGGGCCTCGCCCGGCGCGAGCAGCCCGAGTTCGACAGCCAGCGCGATGCGCGCCCGCACCGTGTCCAGCGCGGACAGCCGGCGAATGCCGGTCAGCGCGGGCGCGCTCAGGCCGTCCATGCCGGCCACCCTACCCGTTCAAACTGCTCAATTTGAACACTCTTGTGAAAGTGTTCAGCTTGGACTATTTTGCCGGCAACACGGAAGGAGCCGCCCGTGCTGCCGATGGTCCTGGTCCAGGCCGAGCCCGTGCCGTTCGACCGGCCGCTGGACGTGTTCGTCGACGAGGTCGCGGCGGTGCTGGCCGAGCATCCCGGCACCCGCCTGCTGATGTACCCCGAGCTGCACCTGTGCGGTGCGGAGCGGCCGGCCGACAGCGCCGAGCCGCTCGACGGCCCGCGCACCCGCCGACTGGCCGAACTGGCCGGCGACCTGGGCATCTGGCTGGTGCCGGGCAGCGTCTGCGAGCTGGGGCCGGCGGGCGAGGTGTTCAACACCGCGCTGGCCTTCTCCCCCGATGGTTCGCTGGTCGCCTCGTATCGGAAGATCTTCCCGTGGCGGCCGTACGAGCCCTACGACCCCGGTGATCGGTTCGTCGTCTTCGACATCCCCGAGGCCGGTCGGATCGGCTTCTCCATCTGCTACGACGCGTGGTTTCCCGAGCTGACCCGGCATCTGGCCTGGATGGGCGCGGAGGTCGTGCTCAACCCCGTGCAGACGACCACGGCCGACCGCGTCCAGGAGCTGGTGTTGGCCCGCGCCAACGCGATCGTCAACCAGGTCTTCGTGGTCAGCCTCAACGTGGCCGGGCCGTTCGGCATGGGACGCAGCATCGTCGTCGGGCCCGAGGGCCAGGTGCTGGCCGAGACGCCCGACGCGGCGCCGGCCGTGCTGCCGGTGGCGTTGGACGTCGACGAGGTGGCCCGCGTCCGGCAGCGGGGAACCGCCGGCGTGAACCGGATGTGGGAGCAGTTCACGGAATCCGACGCTCCCATCGAGCTTCCGCTTTACCAGGGCAGGATCGAGCCCGGCCGCTGGCGGCCGCGTGGAGGTGGCGAGCGATGACCACAACCCTCACCCCGCATCTGCGACTGAGAGGCGTTGTCCTTTTTGGACTGGCCTACATGGCGCCGCTGATCGTCCTTGGCACGTACGGCATCGTGGCCGTCACCACGGACGGCACGGTGCCGACGGCGTACCTGCTGGCCACCGTCGCGATGCTGTTCACCGCCGCCAGCTACGGGCGCATGGCGGCGGAGTATCCGGTCGCCGGTTCGGCGTATACTTACGTGCGTAAGTCTATCGACTCCCGCGTCGGCTTCCTGGTCGGCTGGGCCGTGTTGCTGGACTACTTCTTCCTGCCCATGGTGATCTGGCTGATCGGCGCGGCCTACATGTCGGCCCAGTTCCCGTCGGTGCCGAGTTTCGTGTGGGTGCTGGGCTTCATCGTGCTCACGACCGTCCTCAACGTACTGGGCATCCGGGTGGCGGTGACGGCCAACTTCCTGCTGATGGCCTTCCAGCTGCTGGTGATCCTGTTCTTCGTGATCCTGTCGTTCAGCCACGCCCCCGGCCTGCTCAGCGGAACTCCCTTCTACCACAGCGGTTCCTCGTTCGGCGGCATCTCGGCCGGGGCCGCCGTCGCCGCGTATTCCTTCCTCGGCTTCGACGCCGTGACCACGCTGACCGAGGAGACCTTCGAGCCGCGCAAGACCATTCCCCGCGCCATCCTGCTCACCGCGCTGCTCGGCGGTGTGTTGTTCGTGATCCTGTCCTACGCCACCCAATTGGTGCACCCCGGCGCCGTCTTCCACGACGAGTCCTCGGCCGCCTTCGAGATCGCCACCGACATCGGCGGCGACCTGTTCGCCGCGATCTTCCTGGCCGGGCTGATGGTGGCGCAGTTCGCCTCCGGCATCGCCGCCCAGGCCGGCGCCTCCCGGCTGATGTTCGCCATGGGCCGCGACGGCGTGCTGCCCAAGCGGTTCTTCGGCTACCTGCAACCGAAGCTGGAGACGCCGGTGTTCGGCATCGTCCTCATCGGACTGATCGGACTCGGCGCGCTGGCCCTCGACGTCACCACGTCGACGTCGTTCATCAACTTCGGCGCGTTCACCGCCTTCACCTTCGTCAACCTGTCGGTGATCGCCCTGTGGCTGCGGCAACGCGGCTCCGTGCTGCGCAATCTCGTCGTGCCGGTCGTCGGCGCGGCCGTCGACCTCTGGCTGCTCGTCCACCTCGACGGCACCGCCATCACCCTCGGCCTGATCTGGCTGGCCCTCGGCGTCTGCTACCTCGCCTACCTCACCCGCGGCTTCCGCCGCCCGCCCCCGGAAGTCGTGTTCGAGGAGTGAATCCGCTTGCGCCGGCCGGCCGACTCCCCTATGCAAGGAGGCGAGT
Organism: Kutzneria chonburiensis; assembly: GCF_028622115.1. Lineage (NCBI taxonomy): Bacteria > Bacillati > Actinomycetota > Actinomycetes > Pseudonocardiales > Pseudonocardiaceae > Kutzneria > Kutzneria chonburiensis. The sequence goes on along the minus strand of NZ_CP097263.1, from coordinate 671,349 downwards.
ACCACTCGACTTTGTTGGGGAGCCCGCCGTGAAATCCGTTCGCGTTGTCCTGACCGTCGCCGCCGTTGTCGCCGCCACCCTGGCCGGCGCCGGCCCCGCGCAGGCGGGCGCACGGTCCTGCCACGTGCTGGTGTGCGAGGAGATCGAGGGCACCGGGCTCCAGGTGGAGTGGGTGGAGGCGCAGCTGACCTGGAACAGCCGGTTCTTCGGGCACTTCCAGATCTCCGGCGGCGGCCTGAACGTCAACTCGGGCACGCAGAGCTGGGGCTTCCCGGACCACTGGCGGGTCACCGTCGGCCACAACCTGCCCGACCAGGCGCTGGTCTGTGTGGCCGGCTGGGAGCACATCAACGGCGGCTACCGCCAGCGCGGCAACGCCTGCAACAAGATCCACGCCTGAGCCGGCCAGTTCGCGGATTAATTTACACCGAAATAAGAACCCGCTACGGTCGTTTCATGGCCACGACAATCGTCGAAGCGACCGAGGAACTCATTCCCGAGCTGGTGGCGTCCGCGGGCGCGCTGTTCGCCGAGGACGGCGGGCGGCGCGACCCGTGGATGGACACCGACTGGCCGAACAAGCACGGCACCGACTACTACCGAGGCCTCCTGACCAGCGCTTTGTGTCTGCTGGCCCGGGTCGACGACGTGCCGGCCGGCCACCTGGTCGGCCGGCTGAACAGCAGCGAGCTCCGGCCCGGCGCGACGACGGCCGTGCTGGAAAGCATGCGGGTCGGCGAGGAATTCCGCCGCACCGGCGCGGGTTCGGCATTGGTCGCCGAATTCACCGCCTGGGCCGAACGGAACGGCGCGACCGAATTCCGGGTGACTGCGTTCGTCGACAACGAGGCGGCGATCGCGTTCTACCGTTCGCACGGATTCGCGCCGTTCGAACTGACCCTGCGCCGGAGTTAACGCGCAGCGCGCAGCACGTCGGCCAGCACTGCGGCGTGGCTGATCTCCACGGCGGCGGTGGCGGTCAACAGGGTCACGGTGCCGGCCAGCTCGACCAGTCCGCGCAGCGCCGCCTGCCGGTCGGGGTCGTCGAGCTCGGCTCGGTACCGCTGCGCGAACTCCTCGAAGCGATCGGGGTCGTGGCCGTACCAGACGCGCAGCTCGGTGGACGGCGACACGGACCGGCACCAGCTGTCCAAGTGGGCCAGTTCCTTGCGCAGCCCGCGCGGCCAGAGCCGGTCGACCAGCACCCGCGTCCCGTCATCGGCGCTCGGATCGTCGTAGACCCGCGCCACCCGTACCGCCTCCACGCGCGGACGATAAACCTTCACCAGGGACCCCGCTACCTGTAGATACACTCTCGCGATGCTGCTGGTGAAGCTCTTGGGGGCGCTGCACGCAGAAGTGGACGGACGAGAGCTGGACCTGGGGCCACCCAAGCAACGGGCCCTGTTCGCGCAGCTGGCGGTGCGGCGCAACCAGGTGGTCTCGCGCACCGAGCTGATCGACGGCGTGTGGGGCGAGGAACCCCCGGAAAGCGTCCGCGGCATCATCCACACCTACGTCTCCAAGCTGCGGCAGGCGCTGGCCGGCGACCGCAGGGCGACGGCCCGCGAAAGCGTGCTGACCAGCGTGGGCTCGGGCTATCGGCTGGCGCTGGAGCCGGCGAACCTGGACGCCTGGCGGTTCGAGCACGCGTTCCACCAGGCCCGCGCGGCCGACGACGTCGAGCGGGCGATCGCGTACTGGGATGACGGCCTGAAGCTGTGGCAGGGCGCGCCGCTGCCGGGGGTGCCGGGGCCGTTCGCGGCGAGCGAGCGCCAGCATCTGGAGGAGCTGCGGCTGGCGGCGATCGAGGACCGCGCGGAGGCGCTGCTGTCGCTGGGCCGGGAGTCCGAAGTGGTCGTCGACCTGCGGACGACCGTGGAGGACAACCCGCTGCGGGAGCGGTTGCGAGCCCTGCACATGATCGCCCTGTACCGGGGCGGCCGGCAGGCCGAGGCGCTGGAGCACCACGACCGGCTGCGCCGGATGCTGGCCGCGGAGCTGGGCGTCGACCCGGGCACCGAGGTGCAGGACGTCTACCAGCAGATCCTGGCCAACGACCCGGCGCTGGGCCGGCCGACGCCCCGCGTGACGGTGACGCTGCCCCGCGAGGAGCCGCCGACACCGACGCGTGAAGGTCGGAGTCCGTATCCGGGGCTGCTGGCCTTCTCGGTGGGCAACGCGCAGTACTTCTTCGGGCGTGAGCAGCTGACGGCGACGCTGGTGGACCGGCTGGGCGACCCGCGCCGAGACGGCCCGATGGCCGTGGTCGGCGCGTCCGGCTCGGGCAAGTCCTCGCTTTTGCGGGCCGGCCTGGTGCCGACGATCGAGGGCATGGATCTGGCCACGCCGCGACGCTGGTCGTGGCTGCTGTTCACGCCGGGCAACAAACCGGTGGAGGCGCTGGCCTCTGCGCTGGCCCAGGGCACCGGACGGCCGCCGTCCGAGCTGCTGGCGCTGATGCAGGAGGATCCGGGCGAACTGGCCGGCGTGCTGGACGGCGCTGATCCAAGGAGCTCTGGACGCCTCGTGGTGGTGATCGACCAGTTCGAGGAGCTGTTCACGCTCTGCGACGACGAGGCCCAGCGGCGGATCTTCGTCGCGGCGTTGACCGCACTGAACGCAGCCGTGGTGTACGGGGTGCGGGCCGACTTCTACGGGCACTGCGCGCGTTTTCCGGAGCTGGTGGCGTCCCTCGAACGGGCGGTCGTGGTCGGCCCGATGACGGCGTCGGCGCTGCGGGAGACGATCGAACGGCCGGCCGCGCTGGCCGGGTTGGAGCTGGAACCGGGACTCGCCGACCTGCTGCTGCGCGATCTCGGTGCCGAAGAAGACACCGGCGGTGCGCTGCCGCTGCTCGCGCACGCGCTGCTCGCCACGTGGCAGGTCCGCGAAGGCAATCGGCTGACGTTGCAGGGGTACGCCGAGGTCGGCGGCATCCACCGGGCCATCGCCACGACGGCCGACGCCACTTACGCACGGTTCGATCCGGCCGGCCGCGACCTGGTGCGGCGGCTGTTGCTGCGCATGGTGCACGTCGGCGAGGGCGTCGAGGTGACCCGGGCCCGGGTCGACCGGGCCAGCCTGATCGACGGTGCCGCCGACCCGGGCACCGCGGCGGCGGTGCTGGACGCGCTGGCCCGCGCGCGGCTGGTCACGTTGGATGAGCACACCGCGGAGATCAGCCACGAGGCGCTGCTGCGGTCGTGGCCACGGCTGCGGCAGTGGGTCGCCGACAACCGCGAGGGCCTGCGGCTGCACCAACAGCTGGCGCAGGACGCCCGGTCGTGGCAGCGCGACGGCCGTGACGACTCGGGGCTGTACCGGGGTGCGAAGCTGGCCATCGCGCTGAACTCGGCCCCGGACGACGGCTCGCTGGCGCCGGTCGAGCGGGAGTTGTTGGACGCCAGCCGTTCTCGTGAGACGGCCGAGCAGCAGGCGGCGGTGCGGCAGACCCGGCGGCTGCGGCAGCTGGTGGCCGCGTTGACCGTGCTGTTGCTGGTGGCCGTGGCCTCGACGGTCTTTGCCTTTGTGGAGCGGTCGACGGCGTTGCGGGAGCGGGCCGATGCCATGTCGAGACAGGTCGCGCTGCGCGCGAATTCCCTACAGGCCGCCGATCCCGCGCTGGCGGCGCAGCTGAGCCTGGTGGCGTACCGGATCTCCCCCACCGCGGAGGCCCGTGGCAGCCTGCTGACGACTTCGGGCGTGCCCGCGACGACTCGGCTGCTAGGCCACAACGACGGCGTGACTGCCTTGTCGTACGGCGGAAATCTGCTGGCCAGTGCCAGCAAGGACAAGTCGGTTCGGCTGTGGGACGGTCGCACTTCCGTTGCCACGCTTCAGGTTCCCAGCGCCGCGTACGGGGTGGCGTTGAGCCGTGACGGCAAACGCTTGGCCGCCGGCATCGCCGACGGGTCGATCATCCTGTGGGACGTCAGCAATCCCCACAGCCCGGCGCAGCTCGCAGTGGCCAAGGGCCACACCGACAGCGTGTTCGCGCTGGCGTTCAGCCCCGACGGCACGCGACTCGCGTCGGCCAGCGGGGACAAGACCGTGCGACTGTGGCAAGTGGACGGTCGTCAGGTCACGTCGCTGTTCACGTTGGCCGGGCACGAGAAGACCGTCACCTCGATCGCGTACAGCCCGGACGGCAAGCTGATCGCCAGCGGCAGCTACGACAACACGGTGCGGCTGTGGGACACCGCCACCGGCGCGCCGGCCGGCGTGCTGACCGGCCACACCAATGCCGTGACGGGCGTGGCGTTCAGCCCCGACAGCCGACGCCTGGCCAGCGCCAGCTACGACGAGTCGGTGCGCGTCTGGGATCCGGCCAATGGCGCTGCGGTGTCGACGTTCACCGGCGCCACCAGTTTCCTCGAAGCCGTCGCGTTCAGCCCCGACGGCCGCACGGTCGCGGCCGGCGGCGACGACCACATCACCCGGCTGTGGGACGTCGCCGGCGGCACGCAGGTCGCCGCCTTCACCGCCCCCTCGACGATCCGGGCGGTCATGTTCAGCCCCGACGGCTCATCGGTGGCGACCGGGGCCGCGAACTGGTGCGTGTCGGTGTGGGACGTGCGGGCCGCCGAGGTCGACGGACATGCGCAGTCGGGCTGGGGCATGGCGTTCGACAAGACGGGCAAGGTGCTGGCCAGCGGCCACTACGACGGCACCGTGCGGCTGTGGGGCACCTCGGACCCGCGCCGGCCAACGGCCCTGGCCACGCTGACCGGGCACACCGGGCCGGTGACCTCGGTGGCGTTCAGCCCGGACGACAAGACCCTGGCCAGCGTGAGCTACGACCACACCGCGAGGCTGTGGGACGTCGCCGACCCGGCCCATGCCCGGTTGCTGACCACCATTCCGGCGTCCACCGGGCAGTTGGAAGCGGTCGTGTACGATCCGTCAGGGAAAATGATAGTCACATCTGGTGACGATCATTTGATCAGACTATGGGACGTGACGGACACGACACACGTGACGGAGATCGGGAAACCGCTGGCCGAGCACACCGACGGGGTGAGCTCGCTGGCCTTCTCGGCCGACGGCAAGACCCTGGCCAGCGGCAGCTACGACGGCTCGGCCCGGCTGTGGGACGTCTCCGATCCGGTGCATCCGGTCAGCCGATACCGGTTCGCCGCCGAGCATCCGGCCGCGATCCGCAGCATCGCCCTGTCGCCCGACGGCACGCTGCTGGCCACCGGCGGCGAGGACCACGCCGTCGAGCTGTACGCCGTCGGCGACGCTCCGTCGCAGGTCAGCGTCCTGACCGACCACACCAACACCGTGACGTCGGTGGTGTTCTCCGCCGACGGCAAGTCGCTGGCCAGCGCCAGCTGGGACCGGACGGTGTCCATCTGGGACGTCAGCGATCCCCATGCGCCGCAGCCGACGGCCACCCTGTCCGGGCCGACCGACAACGTGACCGCGGTGGCGTTCGATCCACGTGGTGGCAGCATCGCCGCCGGCGTGGCCAACGGGCCGAACTCCTTGTGGCAGACCGATCCCGAGGCCGTGGCGGGCCAGGTGTGCGCGGTGCGGGGCACGCCGGTCAGCGCCGCCGAGTGGCGGACCTATGTGAGCGAGGACTCGCCGACAGACCCGTGCTGACCGTGGAATACTGTCGAGCGTCCGGTAGTTGAGAGTTCAAGTACTGGATGAGTCGAGAGGAGAGCGACGATGCAGTTCGGAATCTTCACGGTCGGCGACGTGACCACCGACCCCACCACCGGCGTCACGCCGACGGAGGCGGAGCGGATCAAGGCGATGGTCACGATCGCGCTCAAGGCCGAGGAGGTCGGGCTGGACGTGTTCGCCACCGGCGAGCACCACAACCCGCCGTTCGTGCCGTCCTCGCCGACCACCATGCTCGGCTACGTCGCCGCGCGCACCGAGAAGCTGATCCTGTCCACCTCGACCACGCTGATCACCACGAACGACCCGGTGAAGATCGCCGAGGACTTCGCGATGCTCCAGCACCTGGCCGACGGCCGGGTCGATCTGATGATGGGCCGTGGCAACACCGGGCCGGTGTACCCGTGGTTCGGGCAGGACATCCGCCAGGGCATCCCGCTGGCCATCGAGAACTACGCGCTGCTGCACAAGTTGTGGCGCGAGGACGTGGTCAACTGGTCCGGCAAGTTCCGCACGCCGCTCCAGGAGTTCACCTCGACGCCGCGGCCGCTGGACGGTGTGCCGCCGTTCGTGTGGCACGGCTCCATCCGCAGCCCCGAGATCGCCGAGCAGGCGGCCTACTACGGCGACGGCTTCTTCGCCAACCACATCTTCTGGCCCACGTACCACTTCCAGCAGCTGATCCAGCTGTACCGGCAGCGGTTCGAGCACTACGGGCACGGGTCTGCCGACCAGGCCATCGTCGGGCTGGGTGGGCAGGTGTTCATGCGCCGCAACTCGCAGGACGCCGTGCGCGAGTTCCGGCCGTACTTCGACAACGCGCCGGTGTACGGGCACGGGCCGTCGCTGGAGGACTTCACCTCGCAGACGCCGCTGACCGTCGGCAGCCCGCAGGAGGTCATCGACAAGACCCTGACCTTCCGCGAGCACTTCGGCGACTACCAGCGCCAGCTGTTCCTGATGGACCACGCCGGCCTGCCGTTGAAGACCGTGCTCGAGCAGCTCGACCTGCTCGGCGAGATCGTGCCCGTGCTGCGCCGCGAGCTGGACGCCAAGCGCCCGGCCCACGTGCCCGACGCCCCCACCCACCAGTCGCTGCTCGCGAAGAAGGTGTCCGCATGACCACCATCGCCGTCGTGACGGCCGGTCTCGGCCAGCCGTCGTCCACCCGGCTGTTGGCCGACCAGCTCGCCGCCGCCACGCGGGACGCGTTGGGCGAGGCCGAGGTGACCGTCATCGAGCTGCGGGACATCGCCGTCGACGTCACCAACAACATGCTCACCGGCTTCCCCAGCCCCAAGCTGGCCGCCGCCATCTCCGCCGTGACGTCGGCCGACGCCCTGATCACCGTCACCCCGGTGTTCACCGCTTCGTACAGCGGGCTGTTCAAGTCCTTCTTCGACGTGCTGGACAAGGACGCCCTGGTCGGCAAGCCCGTGCTGATCGCCGCCACCGGCGGCACCGAGCGGCATTCCCTGGTGCTCGACTACCAGCTGCGGCCCCTGTTCGCCTACCTGCGGGCCGAGGTCACCCCGACCGGCGTCTACGCCGCGTCCTCCGACTTCGGCAGCCCGTCGCTGCACGACCGCGTCCGCCGCGCCGGCGCGGAGTTGGCCGACCGGGCGGCCGGTCTGCGGACCGTGGCCAAGCCGGCCGACACCTTCGTGCCGTTCGAGCAGCTGCTGGCCCAATAGGTTCTGGCACAGTAGGAACGTGCAGATCGACATCCTGTCCGAGGTCACCGACGAGGTGGCGGACGCCTTCACGCGGCTGCTGCCTCAGCTTTCCTCCTCCGCCGCGCCGCTGTCCAGGGCGGCGCTGGCGGCCATCGCCGCCCACCCGGCCACGACCGTTTTCGTGGCCCGGGACGGGGAAACCATTGTCGGCACGCTGACTTTGGTGCTGTACCCCATCATCACCGGGCTGCGGGCCCACATCGACGACGTGGTCGTCGACTCGGCCGCGCGGGGCAAGGGCGTCGGCGAGGCCCTCACGATGGCGGCAGTCCGCCGGGCCGGCGAGGCCGGGGTCCGCACGGTCGACCTCACCTCGCGGCCGTCCCGTGAAGGCGCGAACCGGCTGTATCAGCGGCTGGGCTTCGAGCTGCGGGAGTCGAACCTCTACCGGTACACCATTCGACAAAAGTAGTACGCCGCGTTCCGACGCGAGATCGATGCCCGATCACCCGATCAGCTCATAGTTTCGTGGCATGTCGCACCTCTCGCTGGAGATCAACCACGACCTGGCCACGCAGGGCCTCGGCATCGGGCTGATCGTGGTCATGGTCGCGGTCGGCCTGTTTCTCGTCGTCTTCTTCCTGGCCGCGCTGTTCAGCATCCTCGGGGCGGACATCGGGTGCGGCGGCAAGATCCTGTGGTTCTTCGTGGTGCTGTGCCTGCCGTTCCTGGGCAGCCTGTTGTGGTTCGTCGCGGGCAAACCCCGCCCCCGCCAGTACTACTGACCCCGACCTCATGCCTCATCGATCGCCACGGGTTGACCGGGGTCGCCGGCCACGGTGGAGTGAGAGTCACTTTTCGCCTGCCGCCGGCGACTTCCGCCTCCTGTGAAGGACAATCCCTATGAGTCAGCTCAGCCGCCGCTCACTGCTGACCTCGGCCGCGCTGCTGGCGGCCGGCAGTGCGCTGGCCGCGCCGGCCGCCGGCGCGACGAACCGGCGCTGCCCGTCACCGATCGCATTGCAGATGTGGTCGCTGAACGACCAGGCCGAGCAGGACCTGCTCGGCACGCTCGACAAGGTCGCGGCGATCGGCTACGTGGCGATCGAAAGCTATGACCTGTACGACAATTCGCCGAAGGTCGTGCGGGCGCACCTGGACAACCTCGGCCTCGGGCTGTGCAGCTCGCACGCGCCGTTCCCGTCCGGCCCGGACGCGAAGTCGATCCTCGACACGTACGCGGAACTGGGTTCCCGCACCCTGGTGTGGAGCCTGGAGCCGGAGGAGTTCGACAGCCGGGACGCGATTCTGCGCGGGGCCGACCGGATCAACGAGGCGGTCGTCAACGCTCGCCCGTACGGCATGCGCATCGGCTACCACAACCACTTCGCCGAATTCCGCAACTCCTTCAACGGCCAGCAGGCCTACCGGATCCTGCTGAACGCGCTGGACCCGGCAGTGGTCATCGAGCTCGACACGTACTGGGCCCAGACCGGCGGCGCCGACCCGGTGAAGGTGCTCCGGTCACTCGGCCGCCGGGTCGAGTACATCCACATCAAGGACGGTCCGGCCACCGGCATGGACGACTACATGGTCCCCTACGGCACGGGCACGATCGACGTCGACGGCATCGCCCGCGCCAACCCCGACGTGCGCTGGAACATCGTCGAGATGGACCGCTCGCACTACGACATGTACTGGCTGCTCAACAACTGCTACGAGTACCTCGTCGGCCGCGGTCTGGCCGTCGGCCGACGACCGGTCAGTTGATGCAGGGCACACCGTCGGCCGTGATGGCCGCGTTGGACGAGCTGGTCTGTGCGGCGGCGGCGAAGGTGTTGAGCTGCACGGCGGCGTTGCCGGTGAAGCCGTACTTGGTGTTGTAGTCGCTGCCGAGGATGACCCGGACGTGGCCGTCGGTGATGGAATCGTCGGCCACCAACGGAATCCCGCCCAGCGCGGTGGCCACGGCCTGCGCCGCCGCCTTGCCGCCGGCCGGGTAGTTCACGCTGGAAGCCTTGCGGGCAGTGGCATTGCCGGTGTCGCCGCGGCCGAAGCCCTTGCTCACGGCCGTGTCCAGCACGCTGGCCGCGAGGCCGGAGACGCCGGAGCCGTTGCGAACGTCCACGATGGTCGACGAGTAGTCGGCGGTGTTGGGCTTGGCCGCGCCGGTGCCGCCGGCGGCGGTCGAGCCGGCCGGCCCGGCGATGGTCTGCTGGACGAACTGCTGCACCTGGGCCGGGTCGACCTGCACGGCGTCGCCGTCGTGCGGGGTCTGAAGGGTGATGCTGACGATCGGGATCGTCACGAACTTGATGTTGCCGGTGCTCATGCCCTGCAGCTGCTGGGCGAACTGGAGCACGTCCCAGCCCTGGTCGATGACCACGGCCTTCTTCACGGCGTCGATCAGGTTGTTCAGCTTGGTCGGGTTGGTCAGCGTGCCGGCCGACAGCACGGTCTTGGCCATGCTGGACATGAACGCCTGCTGCCGCTTGATCCGGTCGAGGTCGCCGTTGGGCAGGCCGTGCCGCTGCCGGACGAAGGCCAGCGCGTTGGAGCCCTCCACGGTCTGCTGGCCGGCCGGGAAGTTGGCCCCGGAGAAGGAGTCCTTGACCGGGTTGATCAGACACACCGGCACGCCGCCGATGGCCTGGCTGATGAAGTAGAAGCCGGCCAGGTTGACCGCGGCGTAGTGGGTGATCTCCAGCCCGGTGAACTGCTGGATGGTGGCGATGGAGCTCTTGGCGCCGGCCTCGGCCGCCTTGGTCTCCAGCTCCGCGCCCTTGACGCCCTGCTTGGACAGCGTGGCGTAGGCGTCGTTGCGGCCGTAGCTGTAGGCCGAGTTGATCTTGTGCTTGCCGTAGTCGCCGGCGATCTGCACGTAGGAGTCGCGCGGGATGGAGATGGCGGTGGCCGCGCCGCCGCCGGCCGGGATGTGGATCACGATCATGGTGTCGGTGGTGTCGCCGCCGTCGTCCGCGCCGCCGGCGTGCAGCTGGTTGAGCACGTCCTGCGGCAGCGGATTGCCCATGGCGTCGGTACGGGTGTCCAGGCCGACCATGAGGATGTTCTGCTCGGCCGCCGGGGGCACGCTCTTGCCGATGACGTTGGCCGTGGTCAGGCCGTCGAGCCGGGCCAGCTGGGACCACGCGTACCAGGTGCCGCCGAACACGACCATCGACACCACGGCCAGCAGCACCTGGACGGTGCGCAGGGCCGGGTTCTGGCGGCGGCGCGCGACCGGCCGGGGCGGCGGCCCGGCCGGACGCGGCGGCATCCGCCGCGTGTCGAGGCGCTCCGGCATGGCGCGACCCCCTTCTGCGTGGTCAACGGGGTCGCACGGCGGTGCACCCACTCTCCCTTAGACGTCCATAGTGCCTTGCCGTTGCCCGCTGTGAGGCGGCCGCCGCCCGTCCGGGCGGGCGACCTGGACAACCGGGGCGTTCCGCCCGCGCGAGGACCACCGTGGGTGACGGCATCACCTCATCGGGTCAAGGGCAGGCCGAAGCGCACCGGCACTCCGGGTGACCACAGCACGCTCACCGGTGGCTCGGCCGGCCGCGGCAGGCCGGCCGCCGCGACCAGGCCCTCCTCGAGGTCCAGCAGCTCGGCCCGGTGCAGCGGCCACCGTGGGTGCTCGTTCGGTATGTAGCGCGTGCGACCGTGCCAGGCCACGTGCAGTCCCCAGCGCGCGGTCAGGAAGTGTTCCAGCTCACTCGGTTCGGGAACAGGTGGCCCGCGCAACACCCGGATCCGGCTCGACGGCCCGCCGCGGCGGCGGCTGGTGTAGGTGACGACGTCGCCCTCGTGGTCGATCCGCATCGACGCCCAGAGGTACGGCAGGCCCACGCCGTGCTGGCCGATGAGCACGGGCAGCAGCCGGGCGGCGTCGAGCGAGCGGAAGACCACGCCGCGTCGGCCATGATCGTCCACTGAGTACAGTCGCACGTTCGTCTCCGGGAACGTGCCGAGATAGGGCATGCGCCACACCCACCGCATGCGGAACGGAACCAGCCCCACATAGGTGGCGCCGGCCAGGGTGTCCGGTCGCGTGCCGGGTGGGAGCAGCCCGGCGACGCGGTCCGGTTCGACCGGCCAGTGCAGGAAGGCGAGCTCGCGCCACGACTGCGTCATCACCGCTCGGCGCAGCGGCCGCGGTGTCGTGACGGTGACCGGCTCGACCTCCATGCCACCGACCATAGCCCACCGGTTGCCCGAAACTACCCGGCCGGCAGTGACTCCCGGGCAGTCAGGTCACCGGAAAAGCATTGGGAGACAACAGATACATCACCGTCCTACGTAGATGTGCGTATACCCGGCGGCCCGGCCGCGAGATGAGGATTCGTGTCATCAGCAGGTCAGGCCGGGGAGAACGCACGTCGTGGGTCAGCAAGCAAGCAGGTATCTCGTCGTCAGCGACACCGTCTACACCGACGGCCACGGCGATCCCGTGCGCCTCGTGCTCAACACCCGCACCTCGCGTGTCAGCACGCTCGGCGACAAGGTGGCCCGGACGCTGTCTCACGGCGATTGCGGCACGTTGCCGGCGGCCGTCTCCGATCACCTCGCCGACCTCAGGATCCTGGTGCCCGAGGGCCGTGACGAGCTGACCGACGTGCTGGACGAGCAGCGGGCCCGGTCGCGCTCGGCGGCGTCGCTGAACTACATGCTGGTGCCGACCGGCTACTGCAATCTGGGCTGTGAGTACTGCGGCCAGGTGCACGTGCGCGGCAAGAGCTCGGCCAACCACCGCAGCGCCGTGCGGGACCGGATCCTGCGCGCCGTGCACCGGCCGAGCACCGAGGAGATCCGGATCGGGTGGTTCGGCGGCGAACCGCTGCTGGCGTATCCGGTCATCCGTGACCTGGCCGGGCAGTTCGTCGAGGCGTGCGCGACGGCCGGCGTGCGCTACCGGTCACGGCTGACCACTGACGGATCTGAACTGACCATGCGCAAACTCCGTGTCCTGTATGAGGAATGCGGGGTCGATGCGCTGTGCGTGACGATCGACGGCTTCGGCGACCGGCACGGGCGGGTGTTGGGCGTGATGGCCGACGTCGTGCGGCAGGCCGACGAGTTCCCGTTGCTGCGCCTGACGATTCGCGGCAATCTGGAGCTGGCGAACCTGGACCACGTTGACGCCTTCATCGACGTCATGGTCAAGGCCGGCCTCAACCACCCGATGATCGAATTCGACCTGCGCGTCGTGCCCTCGTGGACCAACGACGTGGCCGCGCCGCGGGTGGCCCGGCAGCGGTTCGCCGCGGCGGAACCCCGGTGGCTGCGGCGGATGCACGACGTCGGCATGGTCACCCGGACCCTCATCCCGGGGCAGCTGCGCGGCCCGATCTGCCCGGCCGTGACCCGCAGCGCCGAGGTGATCAGCAGCAGCGGCGCGATCTTCTCGTGCACCGAGCATCCGCTCGTGCCCCAGCACGAGCAGGGCGACGTGCTGGAGCTCGTCGAGCACGCCGACCACGACCGGCAGCGGCCGGCCGGGCAGTACGACGACTGGCACGACCGGATCAACCGCGGCGAGCAGAGCTGCGCCGGCTGCGTGTTCCTGCCGGTGTGCGGCGGCGGCTGCCCGAAGCACTGGGGCGAGGGAAAATCACCCTGCCCCAGCTACAAGTTCAACATCCAGCAGCGGCTCGACCTGGAAGCCGCTCGAGCCGGTCTCACACCGCTATTGACGTGACCCGGCCGACCTCTGTACTGAGAGAGGCATGGTCACTGAGGGGCGTGCGAAGTTCGGCGAACACGAGACCTGGTACCGGATCACCGGTGAGCTCGGCTCAGGTGGGGTGCCGCTGGTCGTGCTGCACGGCGGCCCCGGCTGCACGCACGACTACCTGCTGCGGCTGACGTCGTTGGCCGGCGACCGGGCCGTCGTGCACTACGACCAGCTCGGCAATGGCCGGTCGACTCATCTTCCGGAGGCAGCACCCGACTTCTGGACGGTTGAGCTCTTCCTGGCGGAGCTGGACAATCTGCTGGAGACGCTGGGCATCGCCGACCGGTACGCGCTGCTCGGGCAGTCGTGGGGCGGCATGCTGGCCGCCGAGCACGCCGTGCGCCGGCCGGCGGGCCTGCGCGGCTTGGTGATCGCCAACTCGCCGGCGTCCATGCACCTGTGGTCGGCGGCCGCCGACCGGCTGCGGGCCGAACTGCCGCCGGCCGTCGAGCAGACGCTGCGTGCGCACGAGGCCGCCGGCACCACCGACAGCCAGGAGTACAAGGAGGCCGTCGACGTGTTCTACGAACGGCATCTGTGTCGCATCGTGCCGATGCCCGACGAGGTGGCCTACGCGATGGGCCAGATCGATCGGGATCCCACCGTGTACCACGCGATGAACGGCCCCAGCGAGTTCCACGTGATCGGCAGCATCCGGGACTGGTCGATCATCGACCGGGTCTCGGCCGTCGCCGTGCCGACCCTGCTCGTGAGCGGTCACTTCGACGAGGCGACACCGGAGACCGTGCAGCCGTACTTCGACGCCATTCCCGATGTGCGCTGGGAGATCTTCGCCGAGTCCAGCCATATGCCGCACGTCGAGGAGCCCGAGCGGTTCGCCGAGGTCGTCGGCGGGTTCCTGGGGACGCTGTCGTGAGCGAGCTCGCCGACTTCGGCTACCGGCAGGAGCTCAAGCGCTCGCTGCGGCTGCGGGACCTGCTGGTGTACGGCTTGATCTTCATGGTGCCGATCGCCCCGTTCGCCATCTTCGGCGTGGTCTTCAACGCCGCCAAGGGCATGGTGCCGCTGACGTACGTCATCGGCCTGGTGGCGATGTTGTTCACCGCGTTGAGCTACCGGGAGATGAGCCGCGCCTTCCCGGTCGCCGGCTCGGTGTACTCCTACGCCGGTCGCGGCATCGCCCCGTGGGTCGGTTTCCTGGCCGGTTGGGCCATTCTGCTCGACTACCTGCTCGTGCCGACCCTGCTCTATGTCACCGGCGCGGCGGCGCTGGGCACCGTGGTACCGGTCGTGCCGCAGTGGCTGTGGGTGGTGTTGTTCGTCGTGTTGAACACCGTGGTCAACCTGGCCGGCATCGAGACCACGGCCCAGGTCAACCGCTGGTTCCTCATCGGCGAGCTGGTGGTGTTGGCCATCTTCGTCGTCGCCGCCGTGATCACCGTGTCCGCCCGTGGGGCGTGGTCGTTCACCCCGTTCTTCAACGCCGCCGAGTTCTCCCCCGGCCTCGTCTTCGCCGCGTTGTCGGTGGCCGTGTTGTCCTTCCTCGGCTTCGACGCCATTTCCACCCAGTCCGAGGAGGTCCAGGGCGGGCCGCGGGTCGTCGGCCGGGCCACCGTCATCTCGCTGTGCCTGGTCGCCGTGCTGTTCATCGTGCAGACCTGGCTCGCCGCGATGCTGGTGCCCGGCACCACCGAGTTCGTCGGCCAGGACGCGACCAACCAGGCCTTCTACCAGGTCGCCGGGCTCGCCGCCGGGCCGTGGCTCACCGTCCTCGTCGCCATCACGTCAGCCTTGGCCGCCGCCGTGGCCAACAGCCTCGTCGCCCAGAACGCCACCGCCCGCCTGCTGTTCTCCATGGCCCGCGACCACACCCTGCCGTCGTTCCTGGCCCACGTGAACCAGAAACGCCGCGTCCCCGAGCGCGCCGTCCTGCTCGTCGCCGTCGTGTCCCTCATCCTCGGCATCTTCTTCGTCGGCCAGATCGAGTTCCTCTCCACCCTCGTCAACTTCGGCGCCCTGTTCGCCTTCCTCATGCTCCACGTCTCGGTGGCCGTCTACCACCTGATCAAGCGCCGCCAGCGCACCTTCGGCATGCACCTCGCCGTGCCCCTCATCGGTTTCGTGATCATCGGCTACGTCCTGCTCAACGCCGACGACGACGCCAAGATCGGCGGCCTCATCTGGCTCGCCGTCGGCGTCGTCGTCATCGTCGTCCGCAAGCTCACCCGCCGCCCCATCGACCACTGAACCCCCGCGAGTCCCGCTCTCCGGCACACCGAAATACGTTTTCGCGCAGAACCGACCCTCGGCTGCCCGTTAGGGTCGCCCGGTGAGCGACAACGACGAGACGGTGGTCGAGATCTCCGTGCCGGAAAGCGAGGTGTCGGCCCGCGCCGACGCGGTGCTCGACTGGCTGCTCGCCATCGGCGTGGTCGTGCCGAACCTCCCCCGGGCCCGCATACCTCCCTGGCCCGGAAGCCGCGTCTCGGACCACCACCGAGACGGTCATCGACTTGTTGTGGAACACCGGCGTCACTGTCATCACGGACCGGATGGTCTTCGACTCGGCGCAGAACGTCACGCCGCCCGACTGTCCGGCCTGCACCGTTCGCCTCGGCATCGACCACTACATCGACCAGATGACACCCTGGCTGCTGTCCGGTGAGCCGACCGTCGGCTGTCCCGCGTGCGGGCATGCGGCGCTGCTGGGTGACTGGCCGGGCACATGGACCTGCCAGGTCGGCAATCTGGGCGTGCGCTTCACCAACTGGCCGCCGCTGCGGGATGACTTCGTCGGCGAACTCGGCCGGCGCATCGGCCCCCGGTGGCGCGTGGTTCGGGCCCACCGCTGAGAAGGTGTGCCCGAAACCGCATTTCGGTGTGCCGGAGAGCGGGACTCGCGGGGGTCTGGGGCTGTCAGCCGAATCAGGCGGGCTTGAGCTCGGCCATCTCGGACCAGCCGTCCTGCGGGATGGTGACGTTGATGATCTGCGGCGTGGTGGCGATGGCCTTGGGCAGCTCAGCCATGGCCGCCTGGAAGTGCGCGGACGTCACGTGGGCCTCGGCGGCGTCGTCCTGGAAGCCCTCGGTCAGCACATAGACGTTCGGGTCGTCGACGCTGCGGGACCAGTCGAAGAAGACGTTGCCGGGCTCGGACCGTGTCGCGGCGGTGAAGTCGGCGACGATGTCCAGCCAGCGGTCGGCAACCTCGGGACGGACGGTGAACCTGACCACGATGAAGATCACGGCGAGCCTCCTGTCGAGTGGGCGAGGCCCACGATACCGATGATCAATACCGCCGCGCCGATGGTGAGCAAAGTTGAGGCGTGGGAACAAAGCCACGCCACCCGCGCCCGCACGCACGAAGGCACCGCGCCCAACTCCGCGAAGCGGAACGCCAGCAGGGACAGCGTGAGCGTGCCACCGAGCACGACCAACGAGATCACGAGCTCACCTCCGCGACGACCAGGTACACGTTCAGCACGGTGATCAACGCCGCGCAGCCGGCCGCGGCGACGGTGGTGACGCGGCGGTTGACGAAAGACCCCATGACGTCGGCCCTCCGCGTCAAAAGCACCAAGGGAATGAGAGCGAACGGAATGCCGAACGACAGCGCGACCTGGGAGATGACCAGGCTGTCCGTAGTCGGCAGCCCCAGCGCCAACACGGTCAACCCGGGCAGCATGGTGATCCCCCGCCGCACGTACAACGGAATGCCGCGGCGGATGAAGCCCTGCATCACGACCTGCCCGGCATATGTCCCGACGCTGGACGACGAAACCCCCGAGGCCAGCAACGCGATCGCGAAGGCCAACGCCGCCCCTCCCCGACGAGCCGCCCGAGCGAGTCGTGCGCGGACAGGATCGGGTCTCCGGCGATCGGCAGCGACGCCGCCAGCACCAGCATGGCCATGTTGATCAAACCGGCGGTGCCCAAGGCCAGCAACACGTCCACGGCCTGCGACCGCAGCAACGTATGCCGGGACATCTCGCTACGGTGATGGGCACGCTTCTTGGTCAGCGCCGAGTGCAGGTAGATCACGTGCGGCATCACCGTCGCGCCGATGATGCTCACGGCCAGCAGCACGCTGCTCGACCCGGCGAACCCCGGCACCAGCCCCGACGCGACGTCCCCGTGCACGCCGACCGTGGCCAGGTCGTAGGCGAACCCCAGGAACACCACGCCGAACAGCGCCGCGATGGCCAGCTCGAACGGGCGACGGCCGTGCTGCTCCAACGCGAGCACCCCGAACGCCACCCCGGCCGTCATCACGCCGGCGATCGGCAGCGGCACCCCGAACAGCAGGTTCAGGCCGACCGCCGCGCCGACCAGCTCGGCCAGGTCGGTCGCCATCGCCACCAGCTCGGCCTGTACCCACAACCCCCGCGACACCGGCCGCGGGAAGTGCTCCCGGCACAGCTCCGGCAGGTCCCGCCCGGTGGCGATGCCCAGCTTGGCCGACAGGTACTGCACCAGCATCGCCATCACGTTGGCCGCCAGGATCACCCACAGCAGCCGGTACCCGAACAGCCCGCCGGCCGTGACGTTCGTGGCGAAGTTGCCGGGATCGATGTACGCCACCGCGGCCACGAACGCCGGTCCCACCAGCTTCGCGGAGACAGCCGGCCGCAACGCGACAGAGCCCGGATCACGCTCAAGCACAGCCACCTCCCATGTGTCAAAGTGCGATGCTTGGAAGGGGGCCTTCCTCCACTCCGAGTGCAGGAAGGCCCCCTTCCAAGCGAAAAATCAGGCGACGGACGGGCCCATGCCTAGGGATTGGGGGTGCTGGCGTCGGGTGAGGGCTGGTGCAGGCCCTCGTCCAGGGGGCCGAATTCGGTCATCAGGGCGGCGCTGCCGCCCCACGGGGTCTGTTCCTCGGCGATCAACGAGTTCGTCGTGAGCAGCAGGCCGGCGACGGAAGCGCCGTTCTGGAGGGCCGACCGGCACACGCGAAGAGGGTCGATGATGCCCATCTCGACCATGTTCCCGTAACGCTCGTGCAGGGCGTCGAAACCCTCGTCCTCGCCGAGTTCGCGAGTACGGGCCAGGATCTGCGCGGCCGGCAGGCCGGCGTTGGCGGCGATGAGGAACGCCGGCTCGGACAGCGCCCGCCGGACGATCTCGGCGCCGGTGGCGTAGTCGCCGGTGACGCCGAGGTCGGTCAACACCTTCTCGGCGTGCAGCAACGCCGCCCCGCCGCCGGGCACGATGCCCTCGGCCATGGCGGCCCGAGTCGCGGACAGGGCGTCCTCGACGCGGTGCTGGAGTTCCTTGAGTTCGGCCGGAGTCGCCGCGCCGACCCGAATCAACGCGACTTTCCCGGTGAGAGCGCCGATTCGCTCGGTCAGCACGTCCTCGTCGGTGCCGTTGACCGCACGTTCCAGCTCGGAACGCAGCTGCGTCACCCGGAACTCGATGTCGGCCTCGCTGCCGAAGCCGCCGACCACGGTCGTGCTGTTCTCGGTGATACGAACCTGTTGCGCCCGGCCGAGATGCTCCAACGTCAACGTCTCCAGCGAGAACCCGGACTGCCGTGACAGCACGGCCCCGCCGACCACGGCGGCGAGATCCTCCAGCTTGTGCAGCCGCCGGTCGCCGAAGCCGGGAGCCCGCACGGCACAGGCCTTGAACATGCCGTTGACGTGGTTGTGCACCAACATGCTCAGTGCCGTGCCCTCGACGTTCTCGGCGATCACCAGCAGCGGCCGCGGATCCCGCATCACCTTGTCCAGTATCGGCATCAGCTCCTGGACCTTGGTGATCTTCTCGCTGCACATCAGGATGTACGGGTCGTCGAGCACGGCCTCCAGCCGGCCGGGATCGGTGACCAGATAAGGCGAAAGGTAGCCGTTGTCGAACTCGAAGCCCTCGACGAAGTCGACCCGCATGCCGATCTTCGGCGACTCCTCGATGCTGACCACGCCGCCCTCGCCGACGGTGTGCAGCGCCTCGGCGATCACGGCGCCGACGTGATCGTCGTCGTTGGCCGAAATCGCGGCCACCCGGGCGAAATCCTGGCGCGAGCCGACCGGGTGCGCCACCTTCTCCAGGTGCTCGACCAACAGGCCGACGGCGTGGTCGATGCCCCGCTTGATCAGCACCGGGTTGCCGCCCTGGCTGATCCGGGCCATGCCCTCGCGGATGATGGCCTGCGCGATGACCGTGGCCGTGGTGGTGCCGTCGCCGACCACGTCGTTGGTCTTGATCGCGGCTTCCTTGACCAGCTGCGCGCCCATGTTCTCGAACTGGTCCTTGAGGTGGATCTCCCGCGCGATGGTCACGCCGTCGTTGGTGACCACCGGCGATCCGGTGATCTTCTCGATGATCACGTTGCGGCCCTTGGGGCCCAGCGTGGACTTGACCGCCTCGGCCAGCTTGTCCACCCCCGAGAGCAGCAGGTCCCGGGCTTGCGCGCCGAAGCGCAGTTCCTTGGCCATGGTCCAAGCCTCTCTACGGGGTGAGCACGGCCCGGCCGCGCACCCGGCCGGCGTCCAGGTCGGCCAGCGCGTCCGGCGCGGCGTCCAGCGGGTACTTGCGGGTGTGCAGGGTGACCTTCCCCTTCTGCGCCAACACCATCAGCTCGACCAGGTCGTTGTACGTGCCGACCAGGTTGCCGACCACGTTGCGCTCGGTGGAGATGATGTCGATGGTGGGGATGTCGAGGTTGCTGCCGTAGCCGATGACGAAATGCGAGCCGCCGCGCCGGGTCATGGCGAAGGCGTCCTGCTGGGCGCCCTGCTCGGCAACGAAGTCCAGCACCACCTCGGCCCCGTTGCCGCCGGTCAGGTCGAGCACCGCGTCGACGTGCTTGCCGTCGGCCACGATCGTCTGGTCCGCGCCGAGTTTCGCCGCCAGGTCAAGGGCTTCCGGGTTGCGATCGACGACGACAATCGTGGTCGCGGTCAGCGCGGCCAGCGACTGGATGCCGATGTGCCCGAGCCCGCCGGCCCCGTTCACCACGCATACCGTACCGGGGTACAGCAGAGGAACCGCCTTGCGCACGGCGTGGTACGCCGTGATGCCGGCGTCGGCCAACGCCGCCACGTCGGACGGCTGCGTGGCCGGGTCCAGCTTGATGCAGGCCCGGGCCGAGGTCAGCAGGTACTCGGCCATGCCGCCGTCGGCGTTGATCCCCGGGAAAACCGAGCTGACACAGTGCATGTCGTCGCCGGCACGGCAGGCGTGGCACAGGCCGCAGGTCGGCGTCGGGTGCAGGATGACCGTGTCACCGACGGCCACATTGGACACTCCGGAACCGATTTCCTCGACCCAGCCGGCGTTCTCGTGTCCGATGGTGTACGGCAGCGTGACGCCGGACCGCGACGCCCACTGCTCCTCGATGATGTGCAGGTCGGTGCGGCAGACACCGGCGCCGCCGATGCGCACCACCACGTCGAACGGGTCGGAAACCCGCGGCTCCGGCACCTCTTCGACGACGGGCTGCTTGTGGTAGGAGTGCAGCCGAACGGCCTTCATAGCTCCTCCTTCACTCCGTAACGGCCGAGCAGCATTCCCCGGCACACCCCGGAATTGGCCTCCTGGCTGACCCGTGTCAGCCGGGCAAGGCCAAGGTGGGCCCGGATGTCGGTGACCGCCTCGCCCGTCGCCGGATCGAGCACCAGCGGATCGGAGTCCCCGCTGGGCAGGCCGAGTTCCTTCTGCGGGAACGCAACCGCTCTCGGTCGGCGCCCTCCGGTGCGTCGCCGAGAGTGAGGTCGACAAGGCTGAAACGGTCGACGCCGGTGGCGATCAGCGCCCGGCAGACCCGGTCGGTGCCGGCGAGCACGGCCCGGCGCAGGAAGTCCGCGCGCAGGTCGTCGAGCTCGGCGACAGCCTCACCGGGGAAGGAGTCCACGAAGCCGGCCCGCTGAGCCACTCCGTCGTTGATCGACGCAGCGGCGAAGTGGTCCTCCAGCTTCACGGACACCGCGGTCACGCCGGGCACGGCGCGAACGGCGTCATAGGCGTCCGCCACCATCAGATAGGCGAAGTTCGGCGCGCAGAAATACGTCGGCAGCCGCAGCCGCACGCGAACCTCGCCCTCCTCGGTGACCAGGCAGTGCGAGACGAAACCCAGGTGGGTCAACGGCTCGTCCAGCTCGGGATCGAGCACGGTGCCCAGGGCCGACCAGACCGCCGCCAGCACGGCGGCGGCCTGGTCGGGGGTACGAGTCACGGAGGTCATGACGCCGGCACACCGACCGGCTCGACCTCGGGCGCGTCGACCTCGCACTCCGGGGGCACCTTCAGGTCGTACAACTTGGCCGCGTTGAGGCCGAGGATCTTCTTCTTGGCCGTCACCGAGAGCTTGCCGTAGTCGGAGAACTCCTCGCCGTCCGGCATCTGCCAGTCGACGAAGCCCTCGACCTGCCACTTGGGCTCCCAGATGGCGTAGTCCGCGCCGAACACCAGCCGGTCCTCGCCGAGCCAGAACAGCAGCTCGCCCATGACCTTGGCGAAGAACCGCGGCCGCGCGTGCATCAGACCACCGACCACAACGGACAGTCCCGCGTAGACGTTGGGCTCCTGCGTGGCCATGAAGCAGAAGTCCTCGATCCGCGGCAGGCCGACGTGCTCGACGATGAAGTTCAGCTCCGGGAAGTTGGTCGCCGCGTGGTCCACATCGGACACATCGAAGGCATCCTTGTCCAGCGGCCAGATCGTCGGCCCCTTGTGGATGTGGATGTTGCGGATGCCCAGTTCCTGGCACTTCTCCAGGTACCGCGCGGCTTCCGGGCTCTTGAGGCTCCAGCCGCGTGAGTCGCCCTTCCACTCAGCGGTGTAGAGCTTCGCCCCGACACAACCCCAGCGCTTGGCTCGCTCCTCGAGCGCCTTCAGTCCGTCCTCGCCGTCGCGGGGATCCCAGTTGGTGTTCACCACGAACTTGCCGGGATGCCGTTCAGCCAAGGCACCGTTGGCCTCCGTGGTGTTGAACCCCTCCGTGTACCACTGCCGGAGGTTGGTCGGCTGGAAGATCGCGACGTCCACGTGGCCCTGGTCGAACAGATCGGTCATCATCTGCTCTTCGGAGTACTTCTGGAACTTCTCCAGCGGCCAGTGCGTCTGCGCCGGGCCGAGGCTCTGGTACGCGTGGAAGCACTCGATCCAGCCCTTGGCGAACTCCTCCTGGCCGGGCACCCAGTTGGCCGGGCTGGCGTCCCAGAAGTGGGTGTGGCCGTCGACCACGAAGTACTTCACACCGTCCTTGACGTACACGCTGCCTCCTAGGACCGGGCCACGAGGTCGAAGTCGAGGTACTCGGCGGCGTCCTCGGGATTGGCGAACATGATCGTGCGGTCGTCCTCGTGGATCATGCGCCCGTAGTGGGTGGACATGCTCTCCTCGAACTCGGCCGCGGTGAACCAGCCCTCCTCCTCGCCGGCCGCCTCGTCGATCTCGCTGTACACGACGTCCATCCGGCCGACCGCGTCCACCCTGATCATCGACGGCAGCGGCAGCACGGTGACGTTGTCCTTGGCGGCCATCACTTCCGCGACGATCGCCCCGACCTGGTTGTTCATCAGGGTGAAGCCGCACATGTTGGAGGCGGTGCTGTTCTGCTTGAACGGGCTCTCGGCCGTCTTGAAGGTGGTCACTGGCCCAACTCCTTCGGTGCCGTCAGTTCCAGTTCGGACAGGATCGCGCTGAACCGACTCTTGGCCCGGTCGAGGCCGTCCTCGAAGCGCGGCGGCTTGGCGTCCGGCTGCGACCACAGCGGTTGCAGCGTGCGGGCGGCGTGGATGCAGCGCGGCACCCAGGTCGCCAGCCAGGACTGCATCAGCCGGCGGTTCTCCGTGCCGAACTGCTTGTCGTTGACCAGCAGCTGGAACATCGGCTTGGTGTAGCGGAGATCCCGCTCGGCGAAGTCGTACTCCTCGGCGCCGATCAGGGTCGGCGTGATGAAGTCCCCATTGGACGGTGCCGCCTGCTGGACCAGGTTGCTGCGGAACAGTTCCCCGACCAACGGCTCGAAGACGACGTTGGCCGCGAAGATCGCCTCGCACCAGTCCCACACGCCGGTCAGCTGCTCGGCGGTCTCGCGAACGCCCTGCCAGGACGGGTCGGAGTTCCACGTGGCCAGGTGCGCGCCGCCGTCGAAGTCGGCGATCTCCTCGCTCAGCGTCAGGTTGTACAGCGCCAGGTCCTGCGCCGCCCGGATGCGGTGCATGCTGTTCACGGAGATCGCGTTGTTGTGCATGTTCGTCGGCGCACGCCGGTTGGCGTTGGCGAACAGGTACAGGCCGAGGCCGTGGTCCACGTGCATCCACGCGCCAACGTGCTGGGCCACGAACTGCACCCAGTTGCGGTTCCACTGGTCGAACGCCTTGGCCTGGCGGGCCGCCTCGATGTTCTGGTTGAGCTGGCGGACCACGTTGGAGTTGTAGCGGTAGAGGGTGAGCTCCCACTCCTCGTTGGGGTCACGGAACTCGTGCCAGCCGTGGGCCGGCCACTCGTAGCCCTGGCCGCCGGAGCCGGCGTAGCGCTCCGGCACCGGCCGGTCGCTGCCCCAAGCCCGCAAAGCGGTCCACTCCAACGGATAGCCGCCCGTGCCGTCGGCGAAGCCGTACAGCCAGCCCTGGGACAGGTAGTGCCGTGGGTCGGGCTGCACCTCGACGGTGACGTCCTCGTAGTGGCTCTGCTTGCGCTTGGCCGGCTTGAAGTAGTTGTAGCGGCGTGCGTCGGAGTCGGGGAACACCTTGGCGCCCGCCTCGGCGTCGGTGAACACCGGCTTGGGCACGCTGCGTTCGGTGGTGGGTTCTGCGGTGGTTGTCATCGGCTAACTCCTTCAGCCGCCGGTCGTGGTGAACTTGTCGTAGAAGACCCGCTTGTCGGCCACGCCCAAGGCGGGCAACAGCTCCAGCGCCGCCTCGACCATCGGCGGCGGCCCGCACACGTAGGCGTCGGCCCCGGACAGGTCGGACTCCCGCCGCCGGACCACGTCGGTGATCAGCCCGACCTCGCCGTCCCACGGCTCACCGTCCGGTTCGGACAGTGCCGGCACGAACGTCAAGCGGGGCAACCGGGTGGCCAGCTCGGCGAGCTCCTTCTCGAAGCAGAGATCACGCCGGGAGCGGGCGCCGTAGTAGAACACCGCCTCGCGGTCGATGCCCCGTTCGGCCATGGTCCGCAGCAGCGCCAGAATCGGCGCAATGCCGGCCCCGCCGCCCAGGAACACCAGCCGGGAAGTGCTGTCCCGCAACGTGAACACCCCGAACGGCCCGGTCACCGACAACCGGTCGCCGACCGCGACTTCGTTGTCCAGCACGCCGGAGAACAGGCCGTCGGGGTAGATCTTGATGACGAACTCGAGCAGGCCGCCGGCGGCCGAGGTGGTGGCCATCGAGAACGACCGCGTGGCGTCCCGCCCGGGCACCGCGAAGTCCAGGTACTGGCCGGGAAAGTACTTCAGGTCGGCCGGCTCGACCAGCCGCACCACCAGCTGCACCAGGTCATGGGTGACGCGGTCCTTGGACACGACCTCGACGACCGCCTGCTGGATCGGCAGCCCGGAGCGGATCATCTCCTCGTCGTAGTTGATCAGCTCGATGGTCACGTCCTCGTACGCGTGGGCCCGGCACAGCAGCGTGTAGCCCTCCTCCTTCTCGTAGTCGGGCAGCGCGAACGTGGAGTACCGGTCGTGCTCGACGTCGTCGCCGTCGAGGATGAACGACTTGCAGGCCGCGCACTGGCCCTCCTTGCAGCCGTGCATGAGCATCACGCCCTGCTCGGCGGCGGCCCGCAGAATGGTCTGGTCCTCGTCGGCCTCGATCTCGATGCCGACCGGCTCGAAGCGGATGCGGTGCTTGTCGCCCATGGAAAAGCCTCTCGCTGGGGGCGAGGGAGGCGGCCGGAGGTCGCCTCCTCTTCGACCGCGTGTCAGGCCCGGGCGGGAGCCGGCCTGCCGGCAGGACCCTGCCGGTTGTAGTCGGCCTGGAACGCGGCCCGCTCCTCGTCGGTCATCTGGTTGAGCAGCACGTTCGGGCTCTGCACCGGGGGCATCCGCCGAAGGTGGTCCAGCGTCCACATCTTCTTCGGGTTCAGGTCCAGGTGCGGCTGCGCGACCATGGTCTTGCCGTCGTCGCGCACGAAACCCATGTCCTGCACCACATCGGCCCAGTTCCAGCCGTGGTACAGGGTCTCCCACTCGCGGGCGCCGATCAGCTGGCCCATGTTCGGCGTGTTGCGGCCCTGGTAGGTCGGCCGGAACGCCTCGGCGTCGGTCCAGCGGCAGGCCTCGTGGCAGTACGTGCGCCACTGGCCGTCGACCTTGTCCATCACCATGTCCTCGCGGACCAGGCACGGCACCATGCAGGTCCAGCAGCGGTGCGGGTACACGTAGTCGACGTTCTCGGCGACGATCGGGTGGTGCCCGTTCGGCGTGGCCAGGCGGTTGTAGTTCTCCCACCACTTGCCGTACTTGTCGTACCAGCCCGGGTACTTGTACTCGAACCACTCGAAGTCGGTGTCGGTCATCGCGTCGATGCGCCAGTAGTTGGCCAGCCAGCCGGTGGCGAAGAACTGCGCGACCTCGTGCACGTAGCCCTTGTTCCAGATCTGGTTCCAGGACTCCTCGATGAGGTCGTGCGGAATGGTCAGGCCGTACTTCTCCAGCGGCACGAGGTAGCTGCGGTAGTAGTCGTCGTAGATCCAGCGCCGCCACATCTCCGCGTAGCTCTCACGGTCCTTGCGGCGGTCCTTGGTGCCGTACTCGATGAAGGTGCCGATCGCGGCGTCGACCACGCGGTGGTTGTTCCACCACGCGTAGCGCAGGTCGCGTTCGAGCAACTGGTGGTTGGACTCGTCGGACAGCGCCATCAGCAGCGTGGCGTAGCCGTTGCTGATGTGCCGGGACTCGTCGGACTGCACCGAGTGGAACACCGTCGGCAGCAGGTAGTCGCCGTTGGCCGCGGCCTCGGCCGGCATGGCCACGAACAGCGTGTTGGTGAACGCCGTCTCGGCCACGATGGTCAGGTAGATGCTGGCCGCGGTGATGGCGTCGCCGGTGATGAAGCCCTCGGCGAACTGCCGGCCGATGGTGCCGCAGTAGTCGTTCTGGAAGTTGCGCAGGCTGGAGTTGAAGCCGGCGGGATCGATGTAGTTGTTCATGTACAGGCGCTTGAGGTTCTGCTGGATCGTCGAGTGCCGTACCTCGTCGATCATCTGGATCGCCTGGCCGTTGTGCAGCTCCGGGTTGGGCACCGTGCGGAACAGCAGCGGCATCGCCCGGGCGGCCGAGATCTCGGGCAGCGGGATGATGGACAGGAACAGCTTCTGCCATTCCAGCCAGCGTTCCTGGACCTGCCGGAACATGTTGCCGCGAATGGCGCCGTCCTCGGCGCCGTACACGCGGTGGTCCTTCTCCTCCTGCATCGGGAAGTAGGACCGCAGCACCTGCTTGAGCGGGTCCTTCTTCTTCGCCTTGCGGAAGGTGTAGTCGGTGCCGTAGTGCGAGACCGGCTCGTGGTACACCGGGTCCCAGCTCAGCTCCTGGATCTTCTGGTGTGCTTTCGCCACGCTCTGGCGGCTCATGGTCACTCCTAACCCGCCGGTCGCCGGCGGTGAGCGCGTCGTCGTTGCGCCTGTCGCGCTAGGAATTACAACCGGGAACACGGGTCGTTCCCGGTCTCAAAATGAG
Organism: Kutzneria chonburiensis; assembly: GCF_028622115.1. Lineage (NCBI taxonomy): Bacteria > Bacillati > Actinomycetota > Actinomycetes > Pseudonocardiales > Pseudonocardiaceae > Kutzneria > Kutzneria chonburiensis. The sequence continues at coordinate 644,705 of NZ_CP097263.1, read as the reverse complement.
ACAGTCAGCGGGGCCCGAACTCCTTGTCGAGCAGCTCCGCGAGCTTCGCGCGGTTCTCCTGGACCACCCGTTCGTCGGTGCCGCCGACAACGGGGGTGAGGCCAAGGGCCCGCAGCAGCTGGGCCGCGGGCTCGCCGGGATGCCCGGCTTCGCCGAGCACCGGGTGGTAGCCCTGTTCGACCAAGTGAGTGAAGACGACGTTGACAATCGTCCAGGGGTTGTAGGACTCCTTCTCCTCCATTGCCCACACACCTCCGACCTCTCATCCCACTCCGGTCGGGGAAGTCGGGTGTCTCAATTTGAGACACCCGCCGACGCGGGAAGGGGCCTACGCTGGGCCGAGCGGGAGGCACCGCCGGGTGCCCGCGGCCAGGGCTGTCCGTGGGTAGGAGGTCCATGTGCAGGACGTAGTGGCGGCCGACGAGAGGCGACTAGCCCGCACCCGGGAGCGGTTCCTGACCTCGGAGTCCTTTGCCGCCGACCAGGTGCGCAAGGCGATTCTGGACTCGTGGTGGCGGTCGCGGCGGCTGCGGGTGCCGGCCGACCGGATCGTGCTGCCCTACGTCCGCGAGCCCGAGCTGGACTCGCCGCTGATCCGCGCCGCGACGCCCGTCCTGCAACGACTGGGCGACCAGCTCGACGGCCAGCCCATCAGCCTGATCCTCACCGATCCGACGGGTGTGGTGCTGACCCAGCGCACCGGCGACGCCGACCTGCACCGCAAGCTGGAGCGGGTGGAGCTGGTGCCCGGTTTCAGCTACGGCGAGCAGTTCGTCGGCACCAACGGCATCGGCACCGCGCTGGAGGAGGGCCGGCCGACCCACGTGTTCGGACACGAGCACTACGCCGAGAACCTGGAGACCCTGGCCTGCGCGGGCGCACCGATCCAGCACCCGGTGACCGGCAAGCTGGTCGGCGCGATCGACCTGACGTGCTGGAGCCGGGACGCCGGCCGGCTGCTGGTGGCGCTGGCCCAGTCGACGGCCGAGCAGATCAGCCAGACCCTGTTGACCCACAGCAATCCCCGTGAGCTGGCCCTGTTCCAGGCCTATCTGCGGGCCTGCCGGCGGACCACCGGCATCGTGCTGGCGTTCAACGACGGCATCGTGATGATGAACGACCACGCCCGGCAGCTGCTGGACCCGGCCGACCAGTCGGTGCTGATCGGGCACGCCACCCAGGCCGTGGCCGAGCGGCGGTCCAGCACCGCGGACGTGGCCCTGCCGACCGGCAGCAAGGTGCGGTCCCAGTGCCGCAAGGTGTTCGGCCAGCACCGCACCGACGTGGCCGGCGTCGTGCTGTGCGGCAAGCTGATCGACTCCGAGCCGGAGGGGGCGGGCGTGCCCGAGCCGCGGCTGCCGATGTTCCTGCCCGGCGCGGTCGGCTCCGCGCCGCTGTGGCTGCGCTGCGCCCACGACGTGGATTCCGCTTACAGCGCGGGCGAATGGCTGGTGCTGGGTGGGGATCCGGGCGTGGGCAAGACGACGCTGGCCCGCTGCGTGCACCAGCGCCGGCACCCGACCGGCCGCGTGCACCTGCTCGACGCGGCGGCCGCGAACGCCGGCTGGCACGACGATCTCCGGCGCGAGCTGGTCGAGGATCCGGTGGACGCGCTGGTGATCCGGCACGTCGACCGGCTGGCCGGCCCGGCGCTGGCGACCACGATTCGGTTGCTACGCCTGGCTTCCCGCACCACATGGGTGTCGCTGACGTTGACCGAGAACGCCATCAACCGGCCGGAGCTGGCCGAGCTGCTGGCGCTGTTCCCCCGTACCGTGCGGGTCCCCCCGCTGCGCCGGCACGTGGAGGACCTGTCCGAGCTGGTCCCGTTGTTCCTCAACCGCCTTGGCCACGGCGGTCAGCTGACCTGCTCGCCGGCGGCGATGCACCTGCTGATGCGGGCCGACTGGCCGGGCAACGTCGCCGAGCTGCACCACGTGCTCAAGACCGCGGTGCAGCAGCGGCGGACGGGCACCATCCAGCCCGGCGACCTGCCGGCCGAGTTCCGCACCCTGACCCGGCGGCCGCTGTCCCGGCTGGAGTCGATCGAGCGGGACGCCATCGTGCAGGGCCTGGCCGACAGCGGCGGCAACAAGGTGCAGACCGCGCAGCTGCTGGGCATGTCCCGGGCGACGCTGTACCGCAAGATCCACGAGTACGGGATCGTGACGCCGGAGCGCTAGAACACCTGGGCGTGCGGCGTGGCCCGCGGGAAGACGCTGGCGATCTTGGCGACGTCGTCGCCGGGGCCGCCGTAGACGTCGATACGGGTGATGTCGGCGATGCCGGGCAGCTGACCGAGCAGCTCGCGGCTGTTCTTGCCGTGGGCGGCCGACGCGGCCGCGTCGACGTACTCCTCGATGAAGGTGTAGCTGCCGGGGGCGTCGGAGAACACGCGGTAGGACAGCGTGCCGGGCTCGTCGGCGGTGCCGGCGACCAGCGCCTTGGCGATCTCCTCGAACTCGGCCTGCTTGCCGTCGTGCGGGGTGATCTCGACGCGCACATAGATGCTCATACGGCCAGGTTATCGGCCGGTGATCAGCAGCTCCAGGCCGTCGAAGATCCGGTCGAGCCCGAACTGCCAGCTGCTGTCCGGTTTCGCGCCGGCGGCGTCGTCGGTCGCGGCGACCAGGGCCGGGAACCGGTCGCCGTGCGCGGCGATCCGTTCCCGCAGGCTCTTGTCCCGGTTCCACGGCTGCGTGCCGGCGGTCGAGGCCGAGCGGGTGTTGCGGATATGCCCGCTGACCAGGAAAACGGCGTCCATCCGCTCGGCGCCGGTCAGGCCCGTGCCGTCCAGCGCGGCCACCGCCGCCTCGGTCCAGCCGATCTCACGCGGGCCCATCGCCCGCTCACCGACCGTCGCCGCCGGCAGCCACGGATGCCGCTGCCAGGTCTCGCGCATCAGGCCGGCCCACGCGGCCAGCTTGGGCCGCCAGCCGCCGGGCACCGTCGACAGGTCGGGCGGCTCCCCCACCGCGATCTCGATCATCACCGCGACCAGCTCGGCCTTGTTGGTGACGTGGCGGTAGAGGGCCATCTTGGTCACGTCAAGCAGGCCGGCCACCTGCTGCATGGACACCGAGGCCATGCCGGCCGCGTCGGCCAGCGTGATGCCGGCCGCGGCGATGCGGGGCACCGTCAGCGGGGTTCGCGTGACCGATCCGCCCTGGTCGCCCAGCTCCCAGAGCAAATCCGTGCCGGAAAACCTGGCACTTTCTGTCACCGACGGCCCCTTGCTGTCCTCCCCAGGCGTGTCTACCGTACACCGAAGTGTCCGGCAGACACCTGTGTGTCCCGAGGACACCGATCGTGAAGGGGCTGGCATGGTGATCCGCACGCACGTCGGGGTCAGCCTCGACGGGTTCGTGGCCGATGCGGACGGCGTGGCGGCCTGGGAGTCGCTGCCCGGTTACGAGCACCGCTCGCACGGCATCGCCGAGGTGCTGGAGCACTGCGAGGCCGTGGTGATGGGCCGGGCCACCTTCGACCGCGGCCTGGCCCGTTGGTCCCAGGACTGGCCGTGGACCGACAAAGAAGTGCACGTGCTGACCTCCCGGCCGTTGCCGTCCGACGTGCGGGCGCGGGCCTGCGACGACCCGGCGGAACTGCTGCGCCGCCTCCAGCTCACCGGTCTCATGGGCGACGTGCACCTGCTCGGCGGGGCCCGCACGATCCGAGCCTTCCTCGAACTCGGGGCCGTCGCCCGGCTCGGCGTCGTCGTGCTGCCGATGCTGCTGGGTTCCGGCGTCCCCCTGTTCGCCGGCACCCCCGGCCAACCCCTGCACCTCCAGTGCCAGCGCACCCACCCCGGCGGCGCCATAGAGCTGATCTACACCCCCGCCTGACGCCTTTTTCGCTTGGAAGGGGCCTTCCTGCACTCGGAGTGGAGGAAAGCCCCTTCATGGCGTCGGTCAGTTGTGCGTGAAGGCGGTCATGGTGTGGGTGTACTGCCAGTCGGCCTGCTGGACGCCGGAGCAGGCGTCGGAGTGCTGGCCGGGGCAGGAGCCGCTGTCGCGGCCGAGCGCCCAGAACGACAGCGAGCCGATGTTGTGCTGCCACGACCACACCGTCACGTCGACGGCGTCGCGCGGGGTGAAGATCTCCAGCGGGCCGGTCTCGCCGCCCGAGCCGTAGTCGTCGATGCCGACCATCTCGATGATGCCGATCTGCGGCCACAGCTTGGCGTCCGGCGTGCCCGGGTGCAGCGCGCGCAGGGCGGCCAGCAGCAGGGCGGCCGCCGTCTTGGTGTCGGCGGCCATCTGGTGCGGCTTGTCGTCGTAGTAGTCGAAGGTCATGATGTTGACGATGTGGATCTCGGCGCCGTTGGCCTTGGCGTTGGCCAGCATGTCCCGCGAGCCCTGGGTGACGCCGATGACGTCGGTCGGCACGGTGTAGTCGAACTGGATCAGGCGGTGGTTGGCCGCCGCCCACTTCTCCACCTCGGCGATGGCCTTGTTGCGACGGTCCACGCCGGCCAGGTTCTTCTGCATCGGCCCCTCGACGTCGAGGTCGATACGGGTGATGTCGTAGGTCGTGATCACCTTCTCGAAGTTCGCGGCGATCTTGGCGACATCGGTGCAGCTGTCGGCGATGTCGGTGCCGTGGCCCGACGCGTCGCCGCCGCCGTACGACGCGATCACGTCGCCGCCCATGGCCCGCAGCCGCTTGATGGAGTCGCCGTACTGGGCCGGTGAGATCGGCCGGTTCGGGTCGCCGTCCCAGGTCGCCTCGCAGGAGCCGGCGACCGGCGTCTGGAGGAAGGCCATGGTCAGGTAGCGGGCGCCGGAGGCCGCCGCCTGCTCCGCCGGGTCGCCCGGCTTGTACGTCTGGAAGTACGGCGCGAACACGTGCGCCGGAATCGCCCGCTGGTGGTGTTCGGCCGCCGCCGCGGGAGTCACCGTGGCGGCCACCGCGGCGAGTGCCGCGGCCGCGGCCAGCCCACGGGCCAGTCGTGAGGTCAACATGCCCCACAGCCTCTCGGAACCGGTACCGAAGGTCCAGACCTTTGTCCGGAACAACCCGGGACCGGTTCCGACATTGACAGCAGATGACCGGCGCGTGACCATGAGAGCGCTCTCACACCCTGACCCGAGAGCACGGCCGCCTCGCCACCCTGCCCACGACGAGGGGAATTCACGTATGCGCACGACAAGGTTGTTGTGCACCATCGCCGCCACCGCGGTGGCCGCCGGTGTGCTGGTCGCACCGGCCCAGGCCGCGGTGCCGGCCACCATCCCGCTGAAGATCGTCAACAACTCCGGCAAGTCCGGCCCGGTCTACATCTACGACCTCGGCACCAACCTGGCCACCGGCCAGCAGGGCTGGGCCGATGCCAACGGCGGCTTCCACGCCTGGCCGCCGGGCGGCAATCCGCCGACCGCCGCCCCGGACGCGTCCATCGCCGGGCCGGGCAACGGCGGCTCGGTCACCATCCGGATCCCCAAGTTCTCCGGCCGGGTCTACTTCTCCTACGGCCAGAAGCTGGTGTTCAAGCTGACCACCGGCGGCCTTGTCCAGCCGGCCGTGCAGAACCCCAGCGATCCCAACCGGAACATCCTGTTCAACTGGTCCGAGTACACGCTCAACGACGCCGGCATCTGGATCAACAGCACCCAGGTCGACATGTTCTCCGCGCCCTACGCGGTGAGTGTCGGCTCGAAGACCACCGGGCACCTCAAAGCCGGCGGCTACAACGCCGTGCTGAACGGGCTGAAGGCGATGAGCGGCTGGTCCGGGCTGATCCAGACCTCCGGCAGCAGCGTGATCCGCGCGCTGTCACCGGGGCACGGGGTCGAGACCGGGGCGCTGACCGAGAGCGCGATGGCCGACTACGTCAATCGCGTGTGGAGCAAGTACGCCGGCTCGACGCTGACCGTGACGCCGTTCGCCGACCAGCCCAACACCAAGTACTTCGGGCGGGTCTCGGGCAACGTCATGAACTTCACCAACAGCGCCGGGCAAGTGGTCACGTCGTTCCAGAAACCGGACGCCTCCAGCATCTTCGGCTGCTTCAAGCTCCTTGACGCGCCGAACGACCTGGTCCGCGGGCCGATCTCCCGCACGCTGTGCGCCGGCTACAACCGCGGCACGCTGCTGACCTCGGCCAACCAGCCCGACAACAACGCCGGCGACTTCTACAAGGACAGCGTGACCAACCAGTACGCCAAGCTGATCCACGCCCAGATGGTCGACGGCAAGGCCTACGCGTTCGCCTTCGACGACGTGGGCAACTTCGAGTCCCTGGTCAACGACGGCAACCCGAGCAGCGCCACGATGACCCTGGACCCGTTCAACTAGGTTCTACGGGTGCACAAGCCCAGCAAGGCCGAGTTGGCCGCCGCCCACGGCACCGTCATCGACGACCTGATCGCTCCCGGTCTGAACGTCCTGTTCTGCGGGATCAATCCGGGTCTGTGGTCGGCGGCCACCGGTTTCCACTTCGCCCGTCCCGGCAACCGCTTCTGGCCGGCGCTGCACGCGGCCGGCTTCACGCCGCGACTGTTCGCCGCGTCCGAGCAGAAGCTGTTGCCGGGACTGGGTCTGGGCATCACCAACGTCGTCGCCCGGGCAACCGCCCGGGCCGACGAGCTGACCGCCGACGAGTTCGTGGCCGGCGGCCAGCGGTTGGTGTCGGTCGTGCTGGAGTGCCGGCCGAGATTCCTTGCCGTGGTGGGCGTCGGCGCCTATCGGACCGCGTTCGACGCACCGAAGGCCACGGTTGGCTTGCAGGACAAGGTGATCGGCGACACCCGGGTGTGGGTGCTGCCCAATCCCAGTGGCCTCAACGCGCAGTGGCAGCTGCCGGCGCTGGCGGCGGAGTTCGGTCGGCTGCGGGAAGCAGCGACACCGTCCCGGCCGCCCCGTCGACCGTGATCACGTCACCGGTGGCGATGCGCAGCGTGGCGTTCGGAACCCCGACCACCGCGGGGATTCCGTACTCCCGGGCGACGACGGCGCCGTGCGAGTTGGCGCCGCCCATCTCCATCACGAGTCCGCCGGCGGTCAGGAACAGCGGCGTCCAGCCCGGATCCGTCGACGGGGCAACGAGAATCTCGCCCGGTTCGAGGTGTGCGCCGACCGGATCCAGCACCACCCGGGCGGTTCCGGTGATCTGACCGGTGGACGCGGCGGTGCCGATCATGGCCCCGTCGGCCGGCGGGGCGCTGATCGCCTCCGGGTCGGTGCCGTCGGACAGCAGCATCTGCGGCACCCGCCGACGCCTGATCTCCCGGTCGTACGACTCGTGGCGGCCGGCGACGATCTCCCGGAAGTCCTTGCCGTCCAACGCTTCCCGGCATTCCTTGAGCGAAAGGAAGAACACGTCGTCGGCCCGGTCGATCCGGTTGGCGGCAGCCAACTCCGCACCGACGTACTGGAGCTGGCGGCGGACCTGGGCCAGGAACTGGATCAGGAAGAACTTCGGCGTCTCGCGCAGCCCGGCCAGCCGCCGGGTCCGGCGCAGGGCGAAGCCGACCAGCCGGCCACGGACGCCACCAGCCTTGGCGGACAACGACTGGATCATCGCCTCGGCCTCGGCCGCGCCCCGCTTGAACTGGGCATCCGGTGCGGCATCGGGGTCGTCGACACGCAGGTAGTTGGCCAGCACACCGAGAATATGGGCCGGGTCGTCGGACCAGCGCGGCATGCCCGGGTCGATCTCGGCGACCGCGCGATGACCGTAACGGCTCAGGAATCGTTGCACCGCAGGCGAGGCCACGGATGGTTCAACCCCTTCGGCCCGCAGCTCGGTCGCCACCCGCCACAGCTCCAGGTCCATCTCGGTGGTCACGTTGTGTGGGAGTCCACGAAGGACGGTCTCCAGCCCTTCGCCGCTGCCCAGCAGCTTTCGTGCCCAGGCCAGCATGACGAACCCGGCCAGCGGCGTCGGCAGTGCCCGGGGCAGCATCGTCGGAATCAGCGGCAGCGCCTGGATCACGTGGTCGAGCCTGGTCCGTGAATCGTGCTCGCCGGTCAGGGTCGCCCGACCGGCCAACCACGCGCCCAGCCGGTCGAGCCGCCGCTCGGCCGCCGCCGGCCGGATGATCGCCTCGACCAGCCGGAACGGGAAACCCATACGCAGCGCCAGTTTCAGGATACGCAGCGCCGCGCGGGCCGCGCCGGGCCGCAGCGACATGTCGGGGTCGTCGAACAGCGACCGCATCGCGGCGGCCGACCGCGCCTCCATGACGTCGAAGACCTTCGGCACGATGAATCGGCCCAGGCGACTGCGCACGACGGCGGTGACGTCGGCGTACACGCGCTCACCGGCGTCGGAGAAGAACGCCGGCCCGGCCAGGGCATCGGTCACCGGCAGCCGGAACATGCGGCGGCCGCCGCTGGCGATGAGCCGGAACGAGGCGATCCCCATCGGCGTGATCGGCCGATACAGGCCCTGCGCAACGGAAACACAGAGGTAGGCGTGCCGGCCGCGGCCGTCGTTGGACGGGCTGTCGGGCACGGGGTACAGCGTCGTGATCGGCCGGGCCTGGGTCAGCCACAACCGCCCGTCGGCGTCGATGGCCCACTCCGTGTCCTGCGGGCTGCCGTAGTGCCGCTCGACCCGGTCGCCGAGTTCCGCCAGCGCCAGGATCTGCTGGTCCGACAGGCACGCTTCGGCCGAGTCGAGCGGAACCTCTTCGGTGCCACCGCCGGCGACCGACCGGATGGCAACCTTCTTGTCTCCCAAGCGCCGCTGGAGGATCGTCGCCGACGCCGTGTCGACCACGAAGTGGTCGGGATTGACCGAGCCCGACACCACCGTCTCCCCCAGCCCGGCGTTGGCGTCGATCACGGCCTCGCGCCGCCGGCCGGTGACCGGATTGGCGGTGAACAGCACGCCGGCCACCGCGGAGTCGACCATGAGCTGCACCACCACGGCCAGCTCAACAGCGCCGTGGTCGATGCCGTTGCTGTCCCGGTAGGCAACGGCGCGATCGGTCCACAGCGACGCCCAGCACCGACGGACGGCGTCGAGCACCCTGTCGACGCCGACGACGTTGAGGAAAGTGTCCTGCTGGCCGGCAAAACTGGCGAACGGCAGGTCCTCGGCGGTGGCCGACGAGCGCACCGCGACCGGGGCATCCGCGCCCAGCTCCAGGTAGCGCGTGCGGATCTCGTCGGCGATGTCGGCCGGGATCTCCACGCCGAGGAGCACGTCCCGGACCTGGTCCAGCGGCACGCCGGCGGCCACCCGCCGGTACGCCTCGGTGGTGACGCAGAAGCCGGGCGGCACCGGCAGGCCGGCCGCGGTGAGCACGCCCAGGTTGGCCGCCTTGCCGCCGACCGTGGCCAGCATGGTGCCGTCGATCCCGGTGAAGTCCAAGGTCAGCGTTGACATGACGCCGAGGTTAAGACCAAGCGCCGGTAAACTCAACAGCTGTTGAATAACGAGTTCACGACTCGGTGTGCCGGTGCACCGCGAACATGGCCTGTTCTTCGCCCTCCCCCACGCAGCCGACCAGCTGTTCTTCCAGTCCGCTCATGTCGACGCCGATCAACACCAGGCTGGTGCGATGACTGCCCGATCGGGTGGGCCGGAAGCGCAGGAAGCCGCCGACCACCTGGAGTTCGAGGGTGCCGTGCCGTCCGAAGTGGACGTACCCCTTGATCCGGAACACGCCCTCCGGGCGGCCGTCGAGGAAGGCCATCAGCCGCTCGGGGTGCATCGGCTCGTCGGACTCGAACACGATGCTCTGGTACGCCGCGTGCACGTGCTGGCTGTGGTCCTCGAGGTCGTCGAACGACAGCTGGGCCGGCTTCGGCCGCTCGCGCCGGTCGAACAGCAGGCCGGGGTCGAGCCGCCCGTGCTCGGTCGTGACGATCGCCGCGCCGTCGGCCAGCTCCGTCACCACGGCGAACACCTCGGCCAGCTCGGCCGCGTCCACCCGGTCGATCTTGTTCAGCACCACCAGGTCGGCCACGGCCAGGTGCTTGTCCAGCTCCGGATGCCGCGCGCGGGTGGCCGTGAACTCGACCGCGTCGACCACCTCGACCAGGCCGCCGTAGTCGACCGCCGGATCGGCGCTGCCCAGCACCTGCTGGGCCACCGCCTGCGGCTCGGCGATGCCGCTGGCCTCCACCACGATCACGTCCACCGCGCCGGTGAGCTTGCCCAGCACGTCGTCGAGACCGCCCCCGTCGGTCACGCAGCACACACAGCCGTTGGACAGCGACACCATCGAGTCGACCTGGCCGGCGACCGCCATCGCGTCGATGTTGACCGCGCCGAAGTCGTTGACCACCACCCCGATCCGCGTGCCGCCGCCGGCCCGCAGCAGGTGGTTGAGCAGAGTCGTCTTGCCGGCGCCGAGAAAACCGGCCAGCACGATCACGGGGACGGCCACCATGATCCCTTCCCAGGTCCCGATTTTCGCCAAGGATATCCGGCATCGACTCTCACGCTGCGCGCACGGGCGTGTTCGCACGGCCGCCGCGTGCCTGGCGGTAACGCCCGGCCGGCCCAGCGCCGGCTGCTCCCGCTGGCCGCACTCCCCCTCCGAACCGGACCAAACCGCGTTTCGCCTGCCGGGAACCGGGCAATCGTCGGTGGTCACACCAACGAAGGAGGAAACCATGTCGACCACAGCAATCGTGATCGTGGTCGTAGTCGTCGTCGTGCTGCTGGTGGGTGCGCTGGTCGCCCTGCCGTACCTCAAGCGCCGCCGGCTCCAGGAGAAGTTCGGCCCGGAGTACGAGCACCTGGTGCGGGACAAGGGAGATCGCCGCAGCGCCGAGCACGAGCTCGAGGAAAGGCAGCGCCGGCACGACAAGTTCGAGCTGCGTCCGCTGACCAAGGAGAGCCGCGAGGGCTACCTGCGCGACTGGACCTGGGCCCAGGAGCAGTTCGTCGACTCGCCGCACGGCGCGGTCCGCCGGGCCGACGAGCTGGTCGGCCAGATCATGCGTGAGCGCGGCTACCCGGTCGAGGGCACCGAGCAGCAGATCGCCGACCTGTCCGTCGAACACGGCCAGGTGCTGGACAGCTACCGGATCGCCCACGGCATCTCCAGCCGCGGCGACGACGACGCACCGTCCACAGAGGACCTGCGCAACGCCATGCGGCACTACCGGACCATCGTCGAGGACCTGCTCGACCACGCCACCACGGAGCGGAGCAAGTGATGCGCCAGCACGAGAACGTCACCACCACCGAGGACATCGCCAACCCGACCCGGGGCACGGCCGACGAGCCGCGCGCCGAGACGGACCCGATCGACTCCGACCGGACCGACGACCGTGCCGACTTCGACCGGACGGACACCGGCCGGACCGGCACCGAGGACCGGCTGTACGACCAGGACCACCTGAGCGGCGACCGGATCACCGAGGTCGACGAGACGGCTCGGCCCTCCGACACCACCCTGACCGGCCAGAAGCAGCCGACCGACCGCCCCGACGCGGCCGCCGACGTGCTGTTCGACGAGGCCGACGCGACCCGGTTCCGTACCCGCTGGAGCGAGGTCCAGGCCGGCTTCGTCGACGACCCGAAGCGGGCCGTGCAGGACGCGGACGTGCTGGTCGCCGAGCTGATGCAGTCGGTGGCCTCAGCGTTCAGCCAGCGCAAGCACCTGCTCGAGGAGCAGTGGCAGCAGGGGTCGCACGCCGAGACCGAGGATCTCCGCCTTGCCCTGCGCGGCTACCGGTCGTTCCTCGACCAGCTGCTGGCGCGCTGACCAGTCGGGGCAGCCGCCGCCACCCTGATGCCGACCCTGAAATGACCCTGGTCCTGGCCCGATGAGCCGCCGGGCCCGGCGCCGGCCGGGCAGGATGAGGGCATGAAGACCCTGCTGAACCTGATCTGGCTGGTGCTGTCCGGCTTCTGGATGGCGCTCGGCTACGCCGTGGCCGGCCTGATCTGCTGCGTGCTGATCGTCACGATCCCGTTCGGCATCGCGTCGTTCCGGATGGCCAGCTACGCCCTGTGGCCGTTCGGCCGCACCCTGGTGGACAAGCCGACCGCGGGCGCGGGGGCGCTGCTGGGCAACATCATCTGGATCGTGGTTGCCGGCTGGTGGCTGGCACTCGGTCATCTGGTCACCGGCTTCCTGCTCTGCGTCACGATCATCGGCATCCCGTTCGGCATCGCCAACTTCAAGCTGATCCCGGTGTCACTGCTGCCGCTCGGCAAGCAGATCGTCGAGACCTGATTTCGTCACGCCGCGCGCCGCGAGTGCGGCTTTGAAGGCGTGCAGCGCCGCGAAAGCGCCTGTGGTGGCGGTCGTCCCGGGAGCGACCAAAACGTCACGGTGCCGGGGCGGCAGCGCGAACAGCGCGTCGGCGACGGCGAGCTGGCGGCGCTGCGCCACCGGCACCACGGTGTCCGTGCCCTCGCCGACCACGTCCTGCACGGTGCGGAACAGCCACAGCCGTGTCTGCATGCCTTTGCCCAGGTCGGTGGCGGTGGCGGCGCGGACGAGGGTCTGCGTGACGACGTCGTCGGCCCAGGCCTGACGGCCCCCGGTCAGCCGGTTCGCGTACGCCATCAGCGCGGCCCCGTGCTGCTGGTACAACGCCCGGACGACCTTCTCACCCCTAGCCATGGTTTGAGTTTCAACCATTGAGCGGGCCGCGACATCGGGGAAACCCACAGCGCTCAGGGGCGTGACGAAACCCGGCCCCGCTCCACCGCCCATGCCGCCACCTGGGCCCGGGTCCGCAAGTCGAGCTTGGTGCGGATGTGCAGCAGATGCGTCTCCACGGTCCGCTCGGAGATCGACAGCCGGCCGGCGATCTCCCGGTTGGTCAGGCCCTCCGCGGTCAGCATGGCCACGTCGCACTCGCGCTGCGACAGCGGCGAGTCGTCGTTCGCGACCGGCGCCCGCAGCGAGTACGCGACCGCCTGCTCCAGGGTCATCCGCTCGCCGGCCTCGGTCGCCTCCCGCGCGGCCTGCGCGCTCAGCGCCGCCCGCGCGGTGGCCATCGCGGCATCGACGTGCCCCTGCCAGAACGGTTCCCGACGCATCCGCCACTTCCGCAGCTGGGCCGCCATCGCCGTGCCGAGCAGCAGCGCGCGCTTGGGCTCGCCGGTCAGCGCCGCGACGATCGCCAGCCCCTCGACCGGATACGTGGACGGCTCGCCCGCCGTCGGGCAGGCCTCGACGCTGCGCAGGAAGTAGTCCCCGGCCTGGTCGATCTTCCCGCGCTCCAGCGCGATGCCGCCGGCCGAGTGCAGGATCTCCATCTGCTTCACCGGATCCGCCAGCTCCAGGTAGACCGGCAGGCACTCCTCGATCAGCTCCGCCGCCCGCACCAGATCGCCGCCGGCCAGCGCGCCGTAGCCGAGATTGTGCAGGCCGACCGCGGTGTCCAGCGGCCGGCCGAGGGGCCGGACCAGGTCGACGCAACGCTGGGCGCAGCGCAGGCTGCGGTCCAGGTCGCCCAACGCCTGGTAGACCATGGAAAGCAGGGTCATGTTGCGGCCGAGCACCACCGCCCGCCCCTGTGGCTCCTCCAGTGCCGCCGCCTCCACGGCCAGCTCGAGGGCGTGTTCGAAGTCTCCGGCGGTGAAGTTGAACCAGCCCAGTTCGATCAACGCAAGGCTGCGGTACGGATTGTCGGCCGTCGTGATGGTCAGCGCGGCCTCGAGCAGCTTGCGGATCTGGACCGTGTGCCCCTGCCGCCGCCAGGCACCGCCGAGCGCCGCGGCCAGCACCGCAAGGCGCTCGTCGCGGCGCGCCGTCGTCCATTCCACGGCCTGCAACAGGTTGTCGCGCTCATCGTCCACCTTGGGGCCGTCGTCGTACACGGTGAGCAGCATCTGGTCCACGTAGTGCGACTCGCCGAGCGAGGTCAGCCAGCCGACCAGCCGCTCGGTGGTGTCGTCGACCTCGCCCGCCTCGGCCAGCTTCTCCCGTGCGTACAGCCGGATCGACTCCAGCTGGCGGAACCGCTGGATCACCCCGGGCACGGCCACGACCAGCGACTTCGCGTCGAGGTCGGCCAGCAGCCGCAGTGTGCGCTGCGGCGACGTCCCACAGACCGCGCTGGCCGAGTCCAGGCTGAAGTCGCCGGCCAGCACCGACAGGCGGCGCAGCGCCTCCCGTTCGGTGTCGTCGAGCAGCTCATAGCTCCACTCGATGGTCGCACGCAGATCGCGGTGCCGCGTCGCGGCCGTACGGGGGCCGCGGGACAGCAGCTCGAACCGGTCGTCAAGGCGGGCAAGGATCTCGTCCACCGACAGCACGCGCACCCAGCGCGCGGCGAGTTCGATCGCCAGCGGAATGCCGTCCAGCCGTACGCAGATCTCGGCGACGACCGGGCGGTTCGCGTCGGTCAACTCGAAGTCCGGGCGCAGCAGGCGAGCCCGCTCCACGAACAGCTGCACGGCGTCCGACCGCGAGGACACGACCTCGTTGGGCAGCGAGAGATGCCCGACCCGCAGCACCGCTTCGCCTGGCAGGTCAAGGGATTCGCGGCTGGTGACCAGCACGCGCAGCTGCGGGCAGCCGGTCAGCAGGGCATCGGCCATCGACGCGCTCGCGTCGACGAGATGCTCACAGTTGTCGATCACGAGCAGTGCACGCTTTCCTTGCAGCGCATGGACAACCGTGTCGACGAGGTCCTCGCCGCCCTGCTCGCGCACGCCCAGCGCGGACGCGATCGTCTGGGCCAGCAGGTGATCGCTGGTCAGCGGGGCCAGCTCGACGATCCAGACACCGTCCGGATAAGTCGCCGCCGCGCGCGCCGCGTACTCGGTGGCCAGCCGCGTCTTGCCGGCGCCGCCCGGGCCGACCAGGCTCACCAGACGGGCCCGGCGCAGCAGAACGCCGGTGTCGGTCAGCTCATGGACGCGGCCGATGAAGGCGTCCCGACTGGCTGGCAGACGGCGTGCCGCCGTGGCTTGCGGCTCGGCACCGGTCTCCTCGGGCTGGGGGTCACCGGTGCGCTGGCGGTAGGCCCGCTGGCGGCAGGCAGGCGAGCAGAACCGAGCCGGCCGACCCGGTCCGTCGGCGCGCGACGGCAACTCGTTCCCGCACGTCTCGCAGCGCGTCGGTGCCACTGACAACGGCACTCCCTCTCCTGCACCCGTGACTCGACCCTACCCGCGGCGGGACGGGACATCGTAGCGACCGAGGCCCCACGGCTTCCAGGAGTTGCCCCTCCGCGCCGAGATACACGAATCCGGCTACAACATCAGATCGATTGCGACCAATCGAGCTGTGCCATCAGGTCCGCGTCGCCGGACGGGGCCGGCCGGGCCTGCGGCGGGGTCTGCGAGGACGTGCGCGCCGCGGTGAACCGGGCACTCGTGGCGATGTTCTGCTCGACCCGGGGCCGGCGCAGGGATTCGTAGGCTTCCAGCGCCTCGGTCGTCACGCCGAGGTCGCGCAGGGCCTTGCCCAGCACCACCGCGTCCTCGATGGCCATCGACGCGCCCTGGCCCGTGGCCGGGGAGGCGGCGTGGGCGGCGTCGCCGATCAGCAGCAGCCGGCCCGACCGCCATGGCATGCCTTCCGGCAGATCCTTGGCGTTGGTCACCATCAGCCGGTCCGCGGTGGCCGCGATGATCTCCGCCGCCGGCGTGTTGTCCGCTTCGACCAGCGGCAACAGCACGGCGCGCCAGTGCTCGGGCGTACCGGCGGCGATGTCGTCGGCGCTCAGTTCGTCGTCGGCCACGCGGCAGAACCAGTTGGTCTCGCCCTGCGGCGACACCGTGTAGCCCATCGCCGCGCCGCTGCCGCGGACCATGTCGATCCGGCCCGGCTCGTGGTCCGGCTTCGCGTCCGAGGTGTAGCCGTAGAAGACGCGCTGGCCGGCGTAGCGGGGCGTGGTCGGCGCGAACAGCTGCCGGGTCGTCGAGTTGAGGCCGTCCGCGCCGAGGATCAGGTCGCCGGTGGCCGTGCTGCCGTCCGCGAAGGTCACCGTGTCGTCGTCGATGTTGGTCAGGCGCTTGCCGTGCACGATCTCGATACCCCGGCGGACCGCTTCTTCGCGCAGCGCCGCACCCAGTTCGGCCCGACCGATGCAGCGGTAGTGCTTCAGCGGGTCGTCCTGCTCGCCGATCGGTGTGACGCCCAGCACATCGCCGGTGTTCGCGGTGATGCGCATGCTGGTCAGCGGGAAGCCGACCCGGGCGATCGCCTCGGCCGCGTCCAGCTGGGCCAGCGCGATCATGCCGTTGCTGGCCAGCGTGAGGAAGGCTCCGATGTCGGCGCCGGTGTTCGGGTGGGCCTCGTACACGGTCGCGTCGAAGCCCGCCTTGTGCACGGCCAGGGCCGCCGACGTGCCCGCGATGCCGCCGCCGATGATCAGGATTCGCGTCACGGGTCCATTATTGCGGGTGATCAGGAGGTACCGATGCCAGGACCGTTGAGTGGGCTGCTCGTCGTCGCCGTCGAGCAGGCCGTCGCCGCGCCGTTCGCGACCCGTCAGCTCGCCGACCTCGGCGCCCGGGTCATCAAGATCGAGCGGCCCGGCGGCGACTTCGCCCGTGACTACGACGCTGCCGTGCACGGTCAGTCCAGCCATTTCGTGTGGCTCAACCGTGGCAAGGAGAGCGTCGAGCTCGACCTGAAGCAGGACGCCCATGTGTTGCGGGCTCTGCTCGCCCGGGCCGACGTCTTCGTCCAGAACCTCGCCCCCGGTGCCATGGGTCGACTCGGGTTCGGTGCGTCCTTGGCCGAGGACTTTCCGCGGCTCATCACGTGCGACATCTCCGGTTACGGCTCCGATGGGCCCTACCGTGACCGCAAGGCGTACGACCTGCTCATCCAGAGCGAGGCCGGGCTCATCTCCGTGACCGGTACTCCGTCGTCGCCGGCGAAGGTCGGCATCGCCGCCGCCGACATCGCCGCCGGAATGTACGCGTACAGCGGCATTCTCACCGCGTTGTACGACCGTTCTCGCACCGGGCGGGGCTGCGCTTTCGAGGTGTCCATGCTGGAGGCTCTGGGCGAGTGGATGGGTTTTCCTTACTACTACGGCGTTTATGGCGGTTCCGCGCCCGTTCGTAGCGGCGTCCATCACGCCACCATCGCGCCTTATGGCGCTTACCGGGCCGGTGACGGCGCCGTGCTCCAGTTGGGCGTGCAGAACGAGCGCGAGTGGCTCGAGTTCTGCCGGGTTGTCCTTCTGCTGCCCCATGTCGCTGTTGACGCCCGTTTCGCTTCGAACTCCGCTCGCGTGGCGCACCGTTCGGAGCTCGACGCCGTGATCGACTCCGTCTTCGGCGGGTTGAGTGGTTCCGAGCTCGTCGGGCGATTGGAGTCCGCCCGGATCGCTTTCGGTCAGCAGCGCACCGTTGCCGAGTTCGCTCAGCATCCCCAGCTACAGTCCCGTGATCGTTGGCGCACCGTCTCGACGCCCGGCGGCGACGTCCAGGCTTTGTTGCCGCCCGTCACCGTTCGCGGTCAGGAGCCTTCGATGGGTCCCGTGCCCGCTGTGGGCCAGCACACCGAGTCCGTCCTTCGTTGGCTCGGCTTCTAGGCCCGCTTGAGCCGTTCGCGGGCCTCGCCCTCCGACAACGCCGTGATGCGTTGCCCCATCGCATGTTGACACTTCGCGTCGAAGGCCCTCGTCCAGACCCCCGCCGCCCACGCCCTTCTTCTTTCGTTCTCGTCGAGCTCCCGTCCCCGCGCCCGGCCGTACGCCACGAGGAACCGTTCCGTCTCTTCCACCGTGGCCAGTTCTTCGGGGTCGACCGTCGAATGCAGCGCCGCCGCACACCCCACCAGGACCGCTTCGCTCTCCGCCGCCACGCTGTCCCAGTCGTGCACCACCAGCAGTTCGCCTTCATTCCAGCGCACGTTGCCCGCCAGCCAGTCGCAATGCCCGATCACCGCCGCGCCTTCGTCCGCCCGCAGCCTTTCCCGGGCCCTCCGCCCCGCTTCGTCGATCCACTCCGCTCCCGCCACGCCGTCCAGGTCGGGCTTGGGCCACAGTCCTTCCCCGCAGTGATTCCAGTCCATCCACTCCGGTGGCGGGTTGAGCGTTCCTACCTCTTCCGGCCTCGGCGCAAGCTCCATCAGCCCCACAAACGCTTCCGCAAATGCCACCGACGCGTCTTTCCCGCCCGGCAGCACCGCCCCGCCCGGCACGTACCTTTCCGCCGTCGCCATGTCGCCGCCCAGCCTCTCCACGCCCGTCAGCGGCTCCGGGCACGGGTAGCCCGCTTCGAACATACGGCGTTGAACTTCCACACATGCCGCCAGGCGCGGCGAGTCCGGGCGTACCTTGACCACCACCTCCCGCCCGTCATCCAGCCGCAGCCCCATCACCGCCGACAGATGCCCCGACCTGAAGAGCTCCTTCGCCGGCCCACTCCCCAGATGCTCCACACACCACCGGGCCAGCAGGTCAGAATCCACAGCATGCGATCGAGATGGCATCTCCCCATCCTCGCACGCAGTGGTTGCCGGCTCAGCTTTGTCGGGGGCCTGTAGCCAGGATCCGCTCCGCCGGGGCTGCTTCAGGCGCCCGCGCCGCGCGGTTGACATCCCTCTCTCCCAACACATTCCAGAATGTCGCCCGCCTGGTCGTGTGGGTTGGGTGCGCGAGGGAGGCGGGTGAATGGTGCTGGAAAGCGCTTTTCTGAAGGCGGCTTCAGGATGGTGACACGATCGTGTATGGGTTGGTGTGTAACGGAAATCGATCTTTTGGGGCGCGTAGAATGGGGGTATGGAAGAGGGCTGGGGGAAGTCTGTGGAAGACGAGTTGTGGAAGTATGGGGAGGGGGAGTTGTGGGAGGTGGGTGGGGAGATTGAAGAGCGGCGTAGGAGGGATTATGCGCGGCAGGTGGGGGTGGTGGCGGAGTTGTGGTCGCGGACGCCGGGGGCGAAGGACGATCGCCGGGCGATGGTGACGGATCTGATGCGGCGGTGGAAGCTCACGCGGGGGCAGGGGCGGGAGCTGTTGCGGCATGCGGAGTTGTTTCGTAGCAGGCAGATCAGGGAAGCGGCGGGGGCGGGGGTGCTGAGTCGGCTGCATCTGAACGTGATCGGGAAGACTCTGGATGAGGCGCCGGAGGTCGATCGGGACAAGGTTGAGGCGGTGTTGCTGGAGAACGCGGTGGAGTTTGACGGGGCGCGGTTGAAGGCGATCGGGCTGCGCATCTTGCAGTTGTTGGATCAGGACGGGAAAGCGCCGGATGATCGGGAGTTGGCGCGGCCTGAGCGGGAGTTGTCTGTGGAGACGCGCCGGGATGGGTCGGTGGTGATCAGGGGGCGGATTGATGCGGAGGCGGGGGCGGGGTTGGAGGCGTTGCTGAGTCCGTTGGCGAAGCCGACGTCGGGCAAGGACTCGCGTACGTTGGTGGAGCGGCAGGGGGATGCGTTGGTGGAGATCATCGGGATGGCGGCGGCGAGTGAGGATCTGCCGGTGGAGGGTGGGGAGCGGCCGCATCTGGCGTTGACGATGTCGATGGCGGAGTTCGAGCAGCGGAAGGCGACCGCGCGGATTGAGGGTGGGGGTGTGCTGAATGTGCATTCGGTGCGCAGGATTGGGTGTGACAGCAAGGTGATGCGGGTGATCTTGGGGCGAGGTCGGAGGTGCTGGATGTGGGGCGGGCCCGGCGGACGATCCCGGGGCCGATCAGGAAGGCGTTGATACAGCGGGACAAGGGGTGTGCGTTTCCGGGGTGTGATCGCCGGCCGCGTCAGTGTCACGGGCATCATGCGGTGCACTGGGCTGATGGTGGGGTGACCGCGTTGGACAATCTGGTGTTGCTGTGTGGTGAGCATCATCGGGTGGTGCATCACGGGAACTGGGGAGTACGGATCGAGGACAACGTGCCGGTGTTCGACGACCTGCTGAAGGCTAGTTGTGCAAGGCCTCGGCCAGGGGCAGGAAATGCCGCATGAAGTCGGACCACGAAACGGGGCCGGCGGGGCGGAGGACGAACTTGGACAGGCCGGCGTCGAGGTAGCGGTCCAGGAGGCGCCGGGCGTCGTCCCAACTGGTGGCGACGAGGTCGGCGGGATCGATGCCGGGGGCACGGTCGGAAGCGGCGCGGGCCAGCTCGGGAGGAATGCCGAACGGGGCGACGGCCAGGGAAAGGCCGTAGTGGTCCTCCTCGACCTCGCGGCCGGCGTCAGCGGCGGCGGCCTTGATGGTCTCGACGGCCAGCTTGGCCTGAGACGGAGAGACGAAACTGCCGAGCCAGCCGTCGGCGAGGCGGCCGACGCGGCGAAGGGCGGACGGGGCGCTGCCGCCGACCCAGATGTCCACCGGACGGGCGGGGCGGTCGGCGAGGGAAACACCGTCCAGCTGGAAGAACTCGCCCGAGAACTGGACGTTGTCCGAGGTGAGCAAGAGCTTCACGAGCTGGAGCGACTCGTCGAAAACGGCGGCGCGACGGCCCGAAGGGACGGGAAACAGGTTCCACTCGGCGCGGCGGGCCGGACGGAGGCCGAAAACGGGCAGGACACGCCTCGGCGCCAAGCCGGCGAGCGTGGCCAACTGCTTGGCCACCAGGACGGGATGACGGCCGGGCAGCACCGAGACACCGGTGCCGACCTTCAACCGGACCGTACGGGCCAGCGCATGGGTCATGCCGATCAACGGCTCCACATTCGCGCCGTACACGACCTCGGACAGCCACAGCGAATCGACGCCGGCGGACTCCAACTCGTCCACCACCGACGGGAAGTCGGCGGCGCCGGCGCCGAGGCCGACGCCCAACCGCACCTTCACCACGGCTCAGTCCTCGCGGACCTGCACATCGACGACGTTCGGGTAGAAAGCGACATAGTCCTTGATGTCGGCGACGGCGTCATACGGCTGCTCATAGGTCCACACGGCGTTGTCGGCCGACGTCTCCCCCGCCCGAATGCTGTAGTACGAGGCGTCACCCTTGTACGGGCAATACGTCTCGTGCGCAGACCGCTCCAACAGGGAAAAGTCCACGTCGGCGCGCGGAATGTACTGCACGGCGGGATAGGTGCTCTCCTGCAAGGTCAACGCGGCCCGCGTGTCGGCGATGACCCGCCCGCCGACCGTCGCGACCACATGCTGGCCCTGGGCGGTCACGGTGATCGGGTGCTGCGCGTCAGGAACCTTCACCGGCTTGCTCGTCGTCATACGACGTGCAACACCCCGGACCCCTGCGGTTGTTCCCCCACACCGATCACGCCTGGTAGGGCGCGGACAGGTCCGAGACGATGACGTGGGAATTGTCGTCGTAATAGATGTAGAACTCGGTCTCGGTGCCGTGCACGGAATCGTCGGGGGCGGCGAAACCGGCGACCCAGCCGAGGTCGTTGTGCACGGGACCGGTGTCGGTCCAGAAGAACCAACGGCCGTCGCGGGTGCGGACGAACTCGTGGACGGCGAGGGTGGAGCGGTCGGTGGCGAACATGTGCTCGCTGCCGTCGGCGTTCCAGATGTAGGAGTCGTTGGCCAGGAAAGGCTCCGCTATGCCACGCGAACCGGTCACGGCGGTGACGTCGGTGTCGGTCCAGCCGGCAGCGGTCCAAGCGGCCTCGTGCACGTCGCCGTCGGAACCGGGATAGCGCAGCACGTATCGCTGGGTGTGGCCCTCACGCAAGAACACCATGGAGATGAGGTTGAAATAGGTGAGCTGGTACTGCCCACCGACGCGAAGATCGGACCACTGGCCACGCCGGCCGACCAACACGTGTGGATAGCCGTCGGCACTGAGGTAGCCGATGGCCTCGCCGTCGAGGCCGAGGGACGTGGCGTGCAGGGACCAACCGAGGTCGTCGATCATGTGGACGCCGCTGGCGGCGGACACGTTGACGAAACGCCAGCCGACACCGGGCTTGAACACAGCCTGCCAGAGCTCGCCGGCGTTGGTGTCGACCCGCTCGAACGTGATGTGCTGCTCGCCGTCCTGCTCATACCCGTGCGGATCCATGCTGACGTCGGGCCCGCCGTAGGTCGCGGTCAGGTCGACGGTCTGCCACGTCGGCGAAGCGTCGCTCGACCACGTCTCCATCAAGTGATGCCGCACGCCGTCCTCGTAGACGATGTGCGAGCTGTGGTCCCACGAATACGAGTACGCCGACAGGAAACCGCCGTAGACGTGATCGACGGCCCGGGTCCACGTCCAGCCGCCGCCCGGCGACGAGCTGGCCACGATGAGCTCGGAACCGTGATAGCCGACGTAGGCGAAGTGCCGCTTCAGGTCCCACGGAGTCGACCACCCGACCGGTTGGCCCAAACCGATGGGCGCGCCGATCGACGTGGTCAGGTCCTGGGCGGTGAAGTAGCCGTTGCCGGCGTGCGCGGCCGGCGCGCCGAGCACGGCCAGGCCGGCGGCCAACACGAGCGACAGCATGCCCTTGCGTCTCACTGATTCCCTTTCAGGCCTGGAAAGGCGCGGTCAGATCGCCGACGATCACGTGCTTGTCGTCGTCGTAGTACACGTAGAACTCGGTCTCGGTGCCACTGGTGAAGTCGTCCGCCGCGGCGAAGGCACAGACCCAGCCGGGACTGTTCGGGTTGGGACCGGTGTCCCGCCACAGGAACCAGCGGCCGTCGTAGGTCCGCACGTACTCGATCACCGTGCCGTCGTCGGTACCCGTGAACATGTGCTCGCTGCCGTCGGCATTCCACAGGAACGAGTCGCTGGTCGTGTTGGGCACCTGCCGCGGGGCGGCGCCGGTGACCGCGGTGACGTCGGTGTCGGTCCACCGGCCGACCTGCCACGCCGCCTCGTGCATGTGGTGATCGCTGGTGATGTAACGGAAGGCGTAGCGCTGCAGGTGCCCGTAGCGCAGGAACGCCATGGAGTTCACGGTGTAGTACTCGTGGTCGTCGGCGGCCACGCCGACCCGGGTGTCCAGCCATCGGCCACGCTGCCCCATGAGCACGTGCGGATAGCCGTCGTCACCGATGTAGCCGACGGCCTCGCCGTCGAGGCCGAGCGACCGCGCGTTGATCCACCAGCCTTCGTTGTACGCCGGCTTGATGCCCGTGAGCGCGGTCAGGTCCGTGAACGTCCAGTCGCCGCCGGGCTTGTACACGGCCTCCCACAGCGGTCCCCCCGGGTTCGCATCGCGAAAGACGATGTGCTGCTGGCCGTCCTGCTCGTAGCCGTGCGGGTCGGTCTGGATCAGCGGGCCGTTGTGGGTGGCGGTGAGATCGACCTTCTGCCAGGTCGGCGAGGTGTCGCTGGACCACCATTCGATCAGGTGATGGGTCACGCCGTCGGCATAGACGATGCGCGAACTGTGGTCCCAGGAGTACGCGTACGCGCTGTAGAACGTGTTGATGGGCTCGCGACGGACGAGCGAGGTCCAGCTCCACGCGCCTCCGACGGCGGCCGACGCGACGATGAGCTCGCTGTCGCCACCGTAATAGGCAAAGTGCCGCTTGTTGTCCCACGGCGTGGTCCAGCCGACCTGGGGGCCGAATCCCGTCGGCGCGCCCGCGGTGGCGGTGAGATCCTGCTTGGTGAAGAAGCCGTTGCCGGCGTGCGCGGCCGGCGCGCCGAGCAGCGCCGCGACCATGGTGAGGGCAGCCGCCAGCACGGTGGCCCGAATACGTGACATGGCGACATCCTGGCCAGCGGCTTGATCGGCGCACATACGCAAATGTGCGTAGTCTCGGCCCGTGGAGCCGAGTTCGATCACCGAGGTCCTGGACGGGCGGTGGGCCACGCTGCGCCGCACGGTGCGGGAGCAGCTGGCCGGCGTCGAGTACCGCGACACCAGCGGCCTGAGCACCGAAGAGCACCGAGCGCTGGTGTTCGAACAGCTGCACGCGCTGGCCAAGACGGACGGTCCGAAGCTGGGCTTCGACCGCGCCTACGGTGGCGGCGGCGACATCGGCGGCTCGGTGGTGGCGTTCGAGACGCTCGGCTTCGGCGACCTGTCGCTGATGGTGAAGGCCGGCGTGCAGTGGGGGCTGTTCGGCGGGGCCGTGCAGCTGCTGGGCACGCGCCGGCACCACGAGCGCTACCTCGCCGACATCATGGACCTGACGCTGCCGGGCTGCTTCGCCATGACCGAGACCGGTCACGGTTCGGACGTGCAACATCTGCGCACGACGGCCACGTATGACGGCACCGACTTCGTGCTGCACACGCCCCATCAGTCCGCACGCAAGGACTACATCGGCAACGCGGCGCGGGACGGCCGTGCGGCGGTGGTGTTCGCGCAGCTGATCACCGACGGCCGCGGGCGCGGCGTGCACGCCTTCCTGGTGCCGATCCGTGACGACGAAGGCAATCCACTGCCCGGAATGTCCATTGAGGACTGTGGCCGCAAGGGCGGCCTGAACGGCGTGGACAACGGACGGCTGAGCTTCGACCACGTCCGCGTGCCGAGGGAGAACCTGCTCGACCACTACGGCCAGGTCGAGCCGGACGGCACCTACCGCAGCCCGATCGACAGCGACAACCGGCGCTTCTTCACCATGCTGGGCACGCTGATCCGGGGCCGGGTCAGCGTGGCCGGCAGCGCCGGCAGCGCGGCCAAGCGCGCGCTGACCGTCGCCGTCCGCTACGCCGACGCCCGCCGCCAGTTCAACCGCCCGGACGACGCCCGCGAGGTCGTGCTACTGGATTACCAGGCGCACCAACGCAAACTGCTCCCCGCTTTGGCAAAGTCCTATGCGCTGCACTTCGCCCAGGAGAACCTGACGCGGTCCCTGGACGAGTTGCAGAGCACCTCCGAGCCGGACGAACGCCGGCAGCGTGAGCTGGAGTCCCACGCCGCCGGCATCAAGGCACTGTCCACCTGGCACACCACGGCCGTGATCCAGACCTGCCGCGAGGCGTGCGGCGGAGCCGGTTACCTGGCCGAGAACCTGCTCACCACGCTGAAGGCCGACACGGACGTGTTCACCACGTTCGAGGGCGACAACACGGTGCTGCTGCAACTGGTGGCCAAGGGCCTGCTGACCAACTACCGCAGCCAGTTCGAGGATCTCGGCACGCTCGGCCTGGCCCGTTTCGTCGCCGAGCAGTTCGTCGGCCTGGTCGCCGAGCGGCTGCCCAGCCTCGGCCCCGGCCGGGAGGACGCCGACGCCCTGTACGACCGCGGCTGGCAGCTGCGGGCGTTCGAGGACCGTGAGGCGCACGTGCTGGACGGCCTGGCCCGGCGGCTGCGCCGGGCCGCGAGTGGTGACGCCGATCCGTTCGAGGTGTTCAACAGCGCGCAGGACCACGTGCTGCGCGCCGGCCGCGTGCACACCGAACGCGTTGTGCTGCAAGCGTTCGCGGACGCGGTCGAGCGGTGTGCCGACCCGGAGGTGCAGCGCCTGCTCGAC
Source organism: Kutzneria chonburiensis (assembly GCF_028622115.1). Taxonomy (NCBI): domain Bacteria; kingdom Bacillati; phylum Actinomycetota; class Actinomycetes; order Pseudonocardiales; family Pseudonocardiaceae; genus Kutzneria; species Kutzneria chonburiensis. The sequence goes on along the minus strand of NZ_CP097263.1, from coordinate 619,535 downwards.
CGGGTGTGCACGCTGTACGCGGTGCACACGGTGAACGAGGATCTGGCCTGGTTCCTGGCCCACGGCCGGCTGGCGGCCGGTCGCGGCAAGGCGGTGAACGGTGCGGTGAACAAGCTGTGCGCCGAGCTGCGGCCGCACGCCCGCATACTGGTCGACGCTTTCGCTGTGCCAGAACGCTTCCTCGATGCGGCGATCCTGCGTGAGGAACCGGATCGTCAAGAAGCCCAGTGGCAGGAGGATCAGGCGAACGCCGCCAGCTGATAGTCCAGCGGCGCCTTGGTCATGCGGTTGGCGAAGGTGGACAGGGTGTAGGTGCCGATGCCCAGCACCACCTCCAGCGCCTGCTGCGTGGTGTAGCCGTGCTCGAGGAACTCCTTGAGCACCACGTCATCGACGCCGCCCGCGGTGGTCATGACCTCGATCGTGAAGGTACGCAAGGCTTCCAGCTTCACGTCGGGCAGCGGCCGCTGTTCGCGCAGCGCGGCCACCAGGTCGGCGTCGGCCCCGATGCCGCCGAGCATGGCGGTGTGCATGGCGATGCAGACGTGGCAGCCGTTGCGCACGGCCACGGTCATGACCACGGTCTCGCGGGCCAGCGGCTCCAGCGACGTGTTCTCGAACATCTTGGTGAGCTTGAGGAAACCGTCAAGCAGCTCCGGCGACGCGGCCAGCCGGGCCATCGGCGCCGGCAGGTAGCCGAGCTGGTCGACGGTGGCCTTGAGCGACCTACGGGCCGCCTCGGGCGCGGTCTCCAGGGTGTGGTCGACGAACAACTTTCTCCTCCGGATGGACTAGGATCGTCAACATGGTTGTCGATGCGATCGGTGAAAAGGTAAACCAGGTTGTCGAGTTGCGCAATGGCTAATACCGACGAGCCTGGCTTCGCCCTGCCCCTGCTGCTGTTCGCGGGCTTCCGCACGCTCATCGACCGCCTGCACGCCGACCTGGCCGCGCAGGGCCACCCCGACCTGCGGCCGGCGCACGGCTTCGCGTTGCAGGCGATCGGCCGCGCCGGCACCACGGCCAGCGAGATGGGCCGCCGCCTCGGCGTGTCCAAGCAGGCCGCCGGCAAGACCGCCGACCGGCTGGAAGCGATGGGCTACGTCGAACGCATCGACGACAGCCAGGACGCCCGCCGCAAGCTTGTCCGCCTCACCCCACGCGGCGTGGACGCGCTCGTCCGATCAGCGCAGATCTTCGAGGTGCTCCGCGCGGAGTGGGCGCACACGCTGGGGCCGCAACGACTCCGCGACATGGAGGCCGGCCTGCGCACCATGACGCCCGGCAACTTCTTCCGGCTGGACGCCCCCGGCTGGTTCACCGGGTGAGCCGGTTCGTACGGTGATCACATGGCCGACACCCGCCGGCGCCTGATCGACGGCGCGATCGAGACGATCCGGCAGCACGGCATCGCCGGCACGTCCGCGCGCAGCATCGCGGCCACCGCCGGCGTCAACCAGGCGCTGGTCTTCTACCACTTCGGCAGCGTGAACGACCTGCTCAAGGCGGCCTGTCTGGCCGCGACCAAGGACCGGCTGGACCAGTTCGAGGAGCGGCTGGCCACCGTGCCCAGCCTGCGCGACCTGCTGGCCGCCGGCCGCGAGCTGCACGCCGAGGAGCAGGCCCGCGGCAACGTGCGGGTGCTGGCCCAGATGATGGCCGGTGCGCAGGGTGATCCGCAGCTGGCCGAGGCGACCGGGGCCGCGCTGCGCCTGTGGGTGACGCCGATCCGCCAGGCCCTGGACCGCCTGCTGGCCACGTCGCCGGTGGCCGATCTGATCGACATCGGCGGGCTGGCCGAGGCGCTGTGCGCCGGTTTCATCGGCCTGGAGCTGTTCGAGGGCGTGGACCCGGCCGGGGCCGAGGCCGCACTGTCCGCCTTGGACCGGCTGGCCGTCCTCGTCGAGGTCGTGGACGAGCTAGGCCCTCTAGCCCGCAAGGCCCTCCGGGCCAAGCTCCGAACGCGGTGAAGGGGCCCTTCCTGACGTTGAACGTCAGGAAGGGCCCCTTCCAAGCAGTCGCGTCAGCTCAGGGTGACAGCCGTGTCGTCGATGACGAACGAGGTCTGCAGGCCCGAGTCCTCGGCGCCGGTGAACGAGACCGTCACCGTCTGGCCGGCCAGCGAGGAGACGTCGAACGTCTTCTGCACGTAGCCGCTGGCCTTGTTGAGGTTGGAGTAGGTGGCCAGGGTGGTCGAGCCGGCCTTGACGGTCAGCTTGTCGTAGGCCGTCGAGGTGGTGGTCTCGGCGGTGTCGATGTGCAGCCAGAACGACAGGGTCGCGTGGCAGCCGGCCGGGATGGTCACCGACTGGGACAGCGTGTCGGTGTGGGTCGAGCCGTAGCCGTCCAGCCAGGCCAGGTAGCTGCCGCCGTGCGCGGCCTCGCCGGCCGAGGCGTTGCTGACGACGCCGGTGGAGGAGCTCCACGGCGACGCGCTGCCGGTCTCGAAGCCGGGGTTGCCGAGCTTCTGGCCGGAGCAGTTGCCGCCGGTGGTGCCGACGGCCCAGGTGAAGGAGGCGCTGCCGGTCTTGCCGGCGGCGTCGGTCGCCGTGACGGAGACGTTGTAGCTGCCGGCGGTGTTGGTGGTGCCGCTGATCACGCCGGTGCCCGAGGCGATGGACAGGCCGGTCGGCAGGCCCGAGGCGGACCAGGTGTACGGCGCGGTGCCGCCGGTGGCGTGCACGGTGACGTTGACGCTGTCACCGACCAGGTTGGACTGGTTGCCCGGGCTGGTCACCGACGGGGAGCCCGGCTGGGTGGTGCCGCCGGACAGGTTCGCGACGAGGGCGTCGGCCTTGGGCGAGCCCCAGCCGCTGGCCTCGTCGTAGTTGGCGACCGCGCTGTAGTGCAGGTTGTCGCCGGTGGTGATGTCGTGGAACAGCGAGCTGTAGCTGCTGGACGAGCCCAGCTGGTACAGCGTGGACTGGACCTGGCCGACGCGGGACTTGCCGTTGGCGGCCGCCTGCTGGTTGGCCAGCGTCAGCACGGACGCCCACAGCGGGGTGGCCGCGCTGGTGCCGCCGACGGTGGTCCACTGGCCCTGGGTGTAGATCGAGTAGTCCGACGCGACGGCCGAGACGTCCGGCACCTGGCGCAGCGCGCTGGTGTTGACGCCGGGGCCGGTCTGCCAGGACGGGCGGGCGAACTTGCTGGACACACCGCCGCCGCCGGCCCACTTGGTGGCCGTGCCCTCGTTCCACACGGTCTCGGAGCTGTAGCTGCCGCCGCTGCCCTCGGTCAGCACGGTGCCGCCGACGCTGACCACGTACGGGTCGGAGCCGGGGAAGTCGACCGCGAGGTTGTTGGCGTTCGGGGACTGCGTGCCGCTGTGGCGGTAGCAGTCGTAGGCGCCGGAGTCACCGGCGGCCGACAGGAAGGTCTGGCCCTGGGCCGCGCCCTGCTTGGCCACGTTGTCCACGGCCGTCTCGGTGGACGCGGTGTCGTCGAGCTCGCAGGCGCCCCAGCTGGAGGACACCACCGACACGTTGTCGGTGATGAACTTGTTCCACATGTCGATCTCGCCCTGGTCGCTGTTCGGGGCCTCGTAGACCGCGACATTGGCCTTGGGCGCGACCGCGTGCGCGACCTCGATGTCCAGCTCGACCTCGACGGTGCCGTCACCGGCGGTGTCGTCGTCGCCGCCGTCGACCTTGACCACGGTCGGGGTCGGCGAGCCGGTGCCGTACTGCGAGTCGTACTTGCTGATGTTGGTCTGGCTGAAGTGCGAGAACTCCAGCATGGCCACGGTCTGGCCGGAGCCGGTGGTGCCGGCGCTGTTCAGCTTGTCGACGCCGTAGGCCGAGCGCAGCTCCTGCGCGGTGTAGCCGCCGGCCGGGCCGCTGCCCGCCTTCGGCGCGTTCGCGTTGGGCGCCTTGGTGTAGTTGTGCAGCTGGTAGTGGTTGTTCAGGCCGGAGATGCCGCCGATCAGGCCGGCGACCGAGCTGTCGACCGAGGGGGCCTCGTCGTTGGCCGTGAAGTCCTTGTTGGTCTTGTTGTCGTGGTAGCGCGACTCCGTGGTGGCGAAGGCGCTCTGCACGGTCTTGGCCGGGCCGGCGGCGTCGATCAGCATCCGGTTCGACGCCACGTTGGTGACGGTAAGGCCCTTGCTCTGCAGGTAGGCCCGCACCTGGTCGACCTGGGCCTGGGTCGGCGCGAAGCGGTCGCGGAACTGCGCCGGCGTCAGGTAGTGGTGGTAGTCGGCCGAGCTCGGGTTGTTCACCCGGGCCAGGAAGGCGTCCAGGCCGGCCGCGTCACGGTAGTTCAGCGAGACGGCGACCTGCATCTGCTGGTCGGCGCTCACCGAGCCGGTTCTCGTGGCGAACTCGAGTCCCGGGGCGGCGCTGTTGGCCAGCTGGGTGGTGTTCGGGGTCGTCTGCGCGGCGGCGGTGAACCCGGCGCCGGTGGCCAGGACCATCGGCGCGGCAACCAGCAGCGCCACTGAGGCGCGACGGGTCAGCTTCACGATTGCTCCATCCCTACAGGGGAGATGAAAATGGCAGGGGTTATTTCCCTCGGCGAGGGAGTTAGGCGGAACACTAACAGCCCGTGAACGGCCATGGAATGGATTCCCTACCAAGGTATGGAATCGCCCGTCACGGTTGGCCATATCGTGACCGGGTCGTCACGTAGCGAGCGTCATAGGTCAACAGATCGTGACAGATCGCCCGGCAAAGCGGACAAAACAACAACTTCGACGCCCATTCCTTGGGATATGGCGTCAACAGGCATCAACACCTCACGCCCGACGAAAGAAGGATTGTCAAAACCCGTTGGCGGTCCGATCATCCCGGCCGGTAACGTGGTGAAGTGACGAGAACCGGGCGATTCGCGGACGTGTCCACGGCATTGGCGTTGCTCAGCGACCGTCAGCTCGCCGACCTGGTGGAGTCGGCCGTGCCGGTCGACTCGTCCGGGGCCGGCGGCAAAGCCGGGGTGGTAACCGTGGCCGGTGCGAAGGTGTTCGTCAAGAAGGCGCCGCTGACCGAGCTGGAGCGCCGGCCGGAGAACCTGCGCTCGACCGCCAATCTGTTCGGCCTGCCGCCCTGGACCCAGTACGGCGTCGGCGGCCCCGGCGGCAGCGTGTGGCGCGAGGTCGCCGCGCACACGATGGCCACGAACTGGGTGTTGTCCGGCGAATGCCCCAATTTCCCGATGCTCTACCACTGGCGGGTCGTGGACTCGCCGCCGCCGGTATGGGAGGACCTGCTCGACGTCGACAAGTGCGTCGAGTACATGCACAACGCGCCGGGTGTGCGGGAACGGGCCGAGGCGCTGATCGACGCGCCGGCCGGCGTGGCGATGTTCATGGAGTACTTCCCGCACACGATGCACCCGTGGTTCGAGGACCAGCTGCGGGCCGGCGAGTTCGATCGCGTGGTGCCGGTGGTCGAACGCGATCTGCGATCCACATTTGAATTCATGGAGCGCAAAGGTCTGTTCCATTTCGACGCCCATTTCGGCAACATTCTTTCCGATGGCGACCGGCTCTACGTCGCCGACTTCGGACTGGCGACCTCGACCCGTTTCGATCTGTCACCCGAGGAACGGGAGTTCCTGGTGGCCAATGCCGGGCACGACCGCAGCCACGTGCTGGCCCATATGGTCACCATGATGGTGCGGGCGCTGGCCGACGTCGACCCGACCGTGCCGCGGTCCCGGATGGACTTCATCCGCGACTTCACCGATGACACGGAGTTTCCCCCGGCCGCCGCCGAGCTGCTGCGCCGCTACCAGTCGGTAGCCGTGCCGTTCAACGACTTCTACGCCGCGCTGTTCGTGGAGAGCCGGCAGTCGCCGTATCCGCGAGCCGCCCTCACCTCGGCGCTGGCTCGATTGGATGAGCAGTCCTCACCTATCGGCTAGCTCGATGAACACCACCGACGCATCGTCACGGGCCTTGCCGCGCGGGAAGTCCTTGCGGTCCGGGTCGGCGGTCTCCGCCGCCCGTACCGCGTCGACGAGGCCCTCGACGCTCTTTTCGGCTTGCCCGAACAGATCCGTCCAGTCGCCGAAGTGGAACACCTCGCTCCAGCGGCTCGCCCCGTCCGACATCGCCACCGCCGCGCGGACGTCGTTTCGCGGCAACTGCCCCGTCACCGCACGCTTGGCCACCTCAGCGTCGGCCGCCGCCGTGTAGAAGCCGCCGTCGGCGTTTCGAAGGCTCTCCAGGGCATCGAAATACCCTGGCGTGTATCGGATTTCCCGCATTTCCGGGCGGCCGGTGACTTCGTCCAGCCGGCCGTCCAACAGCGGCGTCACGGTGCCCTCGATGTCCAGCAGCAGCACCGAATCCGACAACACCAGGTATTCGACCCGCTTTTCGTCCCACCGCAGCGCGACGACCGTTGCCTGCGGCGTTCGCCGGTGGCTCAGGTCGCAGGTGTCCTCGTGCTTCGCCTTGGTTTGTCCGATTGCGTCGGCCAGGCAGTCGGCCAGCGACTGGTCCCGCCGCCCCGCCGCTTGGTCCAGCAACGCCGGGCCCAGCTGCTGCACGAACCACGTCACCGTGTGGACGCAGCCGGTCTGGCCGTCGGGCGGCGGCGTCACCCCGTCCAACACGACCGCGGCGCCCAGTGGCGAGATCGCCGCGAAGTCCTCGTTGGCACGCGCCGGTTCGCCGGGGACGGAAAGCAGCTCGGTGCGCATGCCCGCCACCTTCTCACCAGCGCCGATCCCCCGCGACCCCGCCCCAAGATCAAGGGACCATTCCTCTCGTTGAACGTCAGGAAGGACCCCTTCCTGACACTCTCGCCAAGATCAAGGGACCGATCCTGGCGTTCAACGTCAGGAAGGGGCCCTTCCTGACACGGCGGCCAGCTCGGTCCGGCAGGCGCGGCCGAGGTCTCGGACGGGCCGGGCCAGCAGCAGGGCGACCATGCCGGCCACCGCGGCGACCGCACCGACGAGCAGCACCGGTCCGCTGCCGAGCACGCCGGCGGCCGGGCCGGCCAGCGCCTGGCCGACCGGCATCATGGCCAGCGAGCCGGCGACCTCGTAGGCGTGGATGCGGTTGAGGATCGAGCCCGGGATCTGGGTCTGGATGCTGGTCGCCCACATCACGCTCCAGAACGTCTGCACGCCGCCGGCCACCGCGAAACCCAGGGCGACCAGCCAGATCGGGGCGTGCAGCGCGACCATGACCGGCTGGATCCCGTAGACCAGCATGGCGATCGCGCCGGCCCGCAGCGGATGCCGGGGGCGCAGCCGCATCGCGATCAGGCCGCCCACCGCCATGCCGGCCCCGCCGATCGAGTTGACCAGGCCGTACGCGGTGTCGCCGTTGGTGGTGATGATCTCGGTGGCGACCAGCGGGGTCAGCGGGCCGAAGGTGGTGATCATCAGCACCATCCAGACCAGGATCACGCCCCACACCCAGCCGCGGGCCCGGAATTCCCGCCAGCCCTCGACCAGATCGGTCCGGAAGCGCTCGCGCCGGGCCGGGCGCGGTGCTCGGCCCAGACGCAAACCCAGCAGGCACAAGGCACTCGTCAGATAGGTGGCCGCGTGCACCGCGAAGACGCCGCCGACCGACGTGACGCCGATCAGCAGACCGGCGAAGGCCGGGCCGGCCACGCCCATCACCGACTCGGCCACGCGGATGATGCTGTTGGCGCTCTGCACATCCGTGGCGATGCGCGGGATCGTGCTGGCGATGCCCGGCTGGAACAGCGCCGCGCACAGGCCGTTCACCGCGCCCACCGCGCAGATCTGCCAGAACACGACATGGCCGGTGAAGAACATGACCGCCACCGAGGACTGCGTGAGCACCCTGGTCAGGTCGGCGCCGACCATCACCGCCCGGGTGTCGAACCGGTCCGCGATCACGCCGCCGAAGATGACGAACCCGGCGAAACACGCGCTGAACGCGGCCATCGCGCCGCCGACCGCGCCGACGCCGTAGCCGTACTGGATCAGGCCGGCGGCCAGCGCGACCGGCAACATCATGTCGCCGAGGCGGGCCGCCGCGCGGGCCACGAAGAACAGGGAGAAGTCACGGTTCCAGCGGCGCACGTGCCGTCACGCTACCGGATCACCCTGCCGTCACTGGGAAATTCCCACCAGCTGGGCACTTTCCCGCCACAGCCGGGCACATCGGTCGCGGTCCGTGGTGTGTTCCGCCGTCTCGGTGAGCCGGCGGTCGACGTAGAAGCCGCCGGTCCTTCCGTCCACTTCGGACGTTGTCGCCAGCCAGACCGGCGTGTCCGCGCCGACCTCCGGTCCTGGCGCCGTGCGCCCCAGCTCGTCGCCCAGTTTCCGCAGTGCCCCACGAACATTCCGGCCGAGGCCGGTGCCGCCGATGATGCCCGGATGCGCGCTGTTGACCGTGATCGTCGGCAGCCTGCGGGCCAGTTCGTAGCCGAACATCGCGTTCATGTTCTTGGTCCGGCCGTAGGCGGCGAACGGCGTCAGGTCGGGATCGGGCAGGTGGAGGTTTCCGGACTCCAGGTCGTCCAGATCCACGGGTACGCGGGCCAGCGCTGTCGGGTCCGCGCCGACGATCACAAACCTGGCCTGACGAGTTTCGATCCTTTGCGCCAGGAGACGCAGCAGCAGGTACGGGGCCAGGTGGTTCACCGCCAGCAGCCGCTGCGTGCCCTCCTCCGTACGGTCATCGAGATCCGTGATCACCGCCGCGTTGCTGACCACCACGTCCGGTAGGTCCAGCCGCTCGGCCAGGTCGCGAACGTCCTTGAGCAGGGCCAGATCCGCCCGTTCGAGGATCAGATCGGCGCTGGGAACAGCTTTTGTGATCCGCTCTGCCGCTGCTCGGAGCCGGGCGTCGTCCCGGCCGACCATTGTCACCGTCGCCGATCGGGCCAGCGCCGTCGCGATCGCCTCGCCGATGCCGGACGTCGCGCCGGTCACCACCGCGTGCATGACTTCCCCCTTGGTTGACACCGTCAACCTAGCTCTGTCCGTTGACAGCGTCAACCTCGGGCTACCATGCCGCCATGGCTTCCGGGACCCGCGAGGCGCTGCTCGACGCCGCGGCGCGACTGCTCGACGCCGGCGGGGTCGAGGCCGTCACGCTGCGGGAAGTCGGGCGGCAGGCGGGGGTGTCGCACAACGCCCCGTACAAGCATTTCCCCAGCAAGGAGGCGTTGTTGGCGGCGTTCGCCGCCCGTGAGCTCGAACGCCGCGCCGCCCGCCCCGAGCCCTCCTCGTCACCGGCCGAGCGGCTTCGCGACGCCCTGCACAGCTACGTCCGGTGGGCGCTCGACTCCCCCGCCCGATTCCGGTTGATCTTCGGGCCGTGGACCGTCGACTCCACCGAGCTGCACCTCGCCGCCGAGGCTGCCCAGGCCCGGTTCGTCGACACCGTCGCCGCAGCCCAGCAGGCCGGCCTGCTCCCCGCCGGCGACCCGATCCGGCTCGCGTCCCTGCTTCGGTCGCTCGCCCACGGCGCCGCCGACCTCGCGTCCGCCGGGCATCTCGCCGCCGACGGCAAGGGCAACGCCGATCCCGAGGACCTCGTCGACGACCTGCTCGCCCATCTCCGAAGGGGAAGTCAGCCGTGACCAGCCGTGTCGATAGGTACCTGGCCCACCTGGACGCCCTGTCCGGCGGCGTCGAGGCGGAGTACAAGATCTGGGACTCGACCAAGCCCGGTCTGCCCGCCGTGACCTCGATCGTCTATCGGGGCCTGCCCGAGGGCCTGATCACCGGCCTCACCTACGGCCTTTCCCTGGCCGAGCACGAGGAGTGGCCGCTCAGCAAGCCCGAGCTGTGCATCAGCGTGCGGTCCGAGGACCCGGCGTGGGCGATCGTCGCCGGCAACGTGGCCCAGACCCTCCGCGGCAGCTGCCCGTTCTGCTACGGCGACACCATCAACTTCGGTGAGCCGATCTCCCCCGAGTCGACCATGACCGCCTTCGTCGTCGGGCCGCCGGCTGTGCTCGATCCGGCCGACTACACCGACATCGACGTCGGCGAGGAGCGGCCGGTGAGCATCGCCGGCCTGTTCCCCATCCACGACGTCGAGCGGCAGTACATCCGGGAACACGGGCTCGACCCGTTCATCCGGCTCGACTGGGACTGCTACGACGTCGCGCGGCCGCCCGCAGTGTGATTCGTCAGCTCGACGCGGATCGTCAGCAGGTTCGTGCCCAGCATCCTTACGCCCGCGCTGTTCACCACCGGCAGCCCACGCAGTCGGGCCTTCGCGTCGTCCTCCGGCATCAGGTACGCGATGCCCGTCCGCCAGCGCCCCTTGATGCGTACCCGCACCCTCGGGTCCGCCTTGATGTTGCGCACGTACTGCGACTTCTCGCCGTACTCCGACACCAGCCAGAAGTCGTCGCCCACCCGCCGGCCGCCGATCGGCGTCCGGCGCTTCTGCCCCGACTTGCGGCCGCTCGTCTCCAGCACCGTGCGTCCCGGCATCCGCACCAGCACCGGGTTCGCGATGCTGCGCTGGAACCACGTCACCAGCCGCCGCTTGATCTCGCTCATCCTTCGCCCCCTGAAAATGCAGCCCCCGTCTTCCATCCAACCACGCCGCCCCGACAATCGACTCGACCAAGATCACCCCCGATCGGCCATCGGCCCCACTGCCAGGTTGATCTGGTTGGATGGAGATCGGGGGGTGCTCGAAACGGGCCAATGATCAAGATGGGATCGGGCAGCATGCGGCTGTGGCTGGCGGCGCTGGGACTGACGCTCTGCCTGGCGGCGACGGTTGCCTCCTTCCACCTGGGCATGACCTGGGCCGGCGTCCTGCTGGCGGCGTTGTCCGCGATCACGGTGGCCAATATCGCCTGGGTGATGGCCCGCCGCCGCTGAGCTCACACCCGGCGTAGCACATGCAGCAGGTATTCCTTGCGGCTCAACGGATTGTGGTCCCAGCGGGCCCGGTTCGGGGCAGCGCCGGGAATGGGGCGGTAGTGGTCGAACGCGGCCTCGAGCACACCCTCGCCACTGGTCAGTGACGGCAGCCGCCGTTCGAGACCATGCACGGCGGCCGCCGGAATGTCGCCGTTCAGAACGTGGGTCCGGCCGCTGATGGACGACGTCAAAGGCGCGGCGCGCAGTTGCACGAGCACGGGCAGCACGGCGGCGAAGGATTCGGCGGGAATCTCCAACTGGTAGCGGTGAATGGGCTCGTGCACCCTCGTTCCGGCGCTGGCCAACGCGGACATCAGGACCAGTGGCGTGAGGCCGCGAAAGTCGGCGCCGGTGCTGGACATGGACTTGTCGAACTTCTGGTGCATATGACTCTGCCGCGGCGAATAGCCGGACTGAGTCATCGTGACGACACAGTCGATGACCCGCCAACCGTACAGCCCCTGCGAGAGAGTCTCACGAACACTGTCCTCGACGGTCTTCATGAAGGCATAGGGCATCGACCCGAGTTCGACGTCCAATCGGTACCGCACGCCACTGTCGACGGGGCCGGGCTCGATGCGAAGTCCCACGGTGGCAAGGAAAGGATTGGGCGCCACGTGGATGATCTCGACCGCGGCGCCGGCGCCGACCACGCGTTCGACGTTGATGGTGGTGGTCTCCCGGAACGAGACGTCGAGGCCGAACTCCTCGGCGAGCGTGGCCTGAATGACCTCCTTCTGGACCTCGCCGTAGAGGGAAACCGTGATCTCGCGACGGATTTCGTCCTGCCGAACGTCGATCAGCGGATCCTGTTCGGCCAGCTGATCGAGGGCGGCGCGCAGCGTGCCGCGCTCCCCCGAACGCGCCGGCAGAACGACGGTCTCCAGCGTCGGCGGCGAGAAGTAATGCTCGGCCGCCACGGTCGGCGAACCAATGACATCGCCGATGCGAATGCCGTTGAGCCCCCACACCTTGGCGATCCGGCCGGCGGTCACGGCCGGTTGTAAAACGCTTGCGCCGTCGGCGAAGACGGCGATGCCGGTCACCTTGTCGTCGCCGTCGGGCAACCGGTCGCGGACCCGCAGCGTGCCGGCGTGCATGCGCACGTAGGCGATCTTCTCGCCGGCCGGACCGCGCTCGACCTTGAACACCGTGCCCGACACCGGCGCGTCGGCGTCCTCGGAGGCCACCGGCAGGAACGACGTGATGCCCTCGGTCAACGCGTCGATGCCGGCACCGGTGATCGCCGAGCCGAAGAACACCGGATGCACGAGTCCACACCGTGATCGTGCGGCCAATGTGGACAATGCTCGGCCGTAGGGAATGTCCGAAGAGGACAGATAGGCGGCCGTCAACTCGTCGTCCAGCTCGACCAGTCGTTCCACGAAATCGACGTCGTCGACACCGAACGGAACGGCCCGGGCAGCCCGGGCGCCGATGTCCATCACCGATCCCATGGGCACGATCGACGGTGACAGTTTGGCCGCGATGTCGGTCAGCAGCCCGTCGTATCGGGCGCCGCCGCGGTCGACCTTGTTCACGAAGATGAGCGTCGGAATCCGCAGCCTTTGCAGCACCCGCATCAGGATTCGGGTCTGCGCCTGCACGCCTTCCACTGCCGACACGACCAGCACCGCGCCGTCGAGCACACCCAGCACCCGTTCCACCTCGGCGATGAAATCCGGGTGACCGGGCGTGTCGATGAGGTTGACGGTTCGGTCAGCCATGGTGAATGACACCACCGCCGACTTGATCGTGATACCTCGACGGCGTTCCAGCGCCATCGAATCGGTCTGCGTGTTGCCGTCGTCCACGCGGCCGATCTCGTCGATGATCCCGGCGGCGAACAGCAGCCGCTCGGTCAGGCTGGTCTTACCGGCGTCGACGTGCGCGAGAATTCCCAGATTGAGCACGGGCATACAGCGTCATGTCCTTCAGAAGGGGGTGCATTCCATCTGCGGTAGACATGACAGCTGCTCGCATCTCAACTCCCTGATCGGGTACGCCAGGAGTTGAGCAGAAGTGGCCGAACCGGGGCAACCGATTTACGGGCAGGACGCTCAGCGGCCGACCGCCAGGTGGCGGACCGCCGTGGACAGGTGTTCGCGCATCTCGGCCTGCGCCACCGCCACATCGCCGGACCCGATAGCGGCCAGCAGGCGGCGGTGTTCGTCGGCCAGGTTGGTGCCGCCCGGGTAGAAGTTGTGCAGCTGCGCCAGGCAGAGCTGCATCTCCTCCTGGAGCGCCGGGTAGATCCGATTCAGGCGCGGACTTCCCGCCAGCTCGACCAGCGCGATGTGGAACTCCGTGTGGATCTCCACCCGGTCCGCCCAACTCGCATCGGCGGCCAGCGCGTCCATCTCGGCCAGGATGCGCTCCGGCCGGGCCAGCGACGTCCCCGATTCGACGATCACCCGCACCGCTTCCAGCTCCAGCGGCGTGCGGATCAGGAACAGGTCCTTGATATCGGCCTCGGTCAGCACCGGCACGATCAGCGACCGCCCGTTGGCCCGCTGCGCCAGATTCCGCGCCACCAGCTCTTGCAGCGCCGACCGGATCGTCGGCCGGGCCACCCCGAACCGCGAAGCCAGCATCGTCTCGGTCAGGCTCGCACCCGGAGGCAGCTCCCCGCTGAGGATCAGCCTGCGTACCTCCGCGACCAGGGCATCCCGCGTGCTGGTCGTCTGAAGCGCCGTCACAGCGTGTGAGTATAGCGGTCAGACCGTTGCGTATGACTGTCATACCGTATTACCGTCGCGGCATGGGTAGCGGCGGGAAAGCAACGGCCAGCGCGGTCGCCGGAGCATTGTTGTGGGGCACGCTGGGGCCGGTCGCGGCGCTGTTCAACACCGGCGACCGCATCGCGGCGGGCGGCATTCGGCTGGCGGTCGGCGCGCTGGTGTTGGTCGTCGTGGCGAGAGGCCGGCCGCTACGCGGGTTATGGCGGACGCGGGCGGATGGGCTGGAGTCAGTGGGCGTGGCCGAGGCGGGGCAGGCGGGCACAGACGCACTGGCGTCGGCGGGTTCGACCAGCGGCCGGTCGCGGCGCGGGTTGTGGCGGACCCGCTCTCGGATACGCGCCGATGCACTGGCGTCGGCGGGTGGGGTCAGAGGGCGGCTGGGGCCTGGGGTGCGGCGGGCGGGCTCGTGGACGCGGGCGGATGTGGGGCCGCTGGTGGGTGGGGCGGTGGGGATCGCGGGCTTTCAGGTTGCCTATTTCGGGGCGATCGGGAGTGCGGGGGTGGCGGTGAGCACGGCGGTGGGCATCGGACTGTCGCCGGTGTTCACGGGGCTCTGGACCGCGATCACCGAGCGGCGGGTGCCGAGTGCGGGGTGGATGGTCGGGACGGCGGTGGCGGTGGGTGGGCTCTGTCTGCTGGCGCTGACCAAAGCGGTGACGTTCTCGCTGGTGGGGCTGGGACTGTCGGTGCTGGCGGCGGCGTTTTTCAGCCTGCAGGCGGTGTCCATTCAAGCGCTGACCAAGCGGCACGATGAAGCGACGGCGCTGACGGGGATTCTGGCGCTGGGGGCGGTGCTGATGACACCGGTCATCGTGACGACGGCGACGGCGGAACTGCTTACGGTGCAAGGGATTGCTGGGGTGGGGTATCTGGGCGTGGTGACTACCGGCCTGTCGTACTGGCTGTTCGCCCGGGGGATCAAGCACATCGGGGCGGCTGCGGCGGTGACGATCACGCTGCTGGAGCCGGCCGCGGCGGCGGTGATCGCGGCGGTGGCGCTGCACGAGGAACTGTCGGCGGGGCAGTGGGCGGGAATCGTGCTGATCGGTGCGGCGATCGCGATCACGGGCCGGACGCCGAAAAGGCCCGAGCCCGTGGGCTCGGACCTTCGGCAAACGGTGCTCAGTCGGCCTGGCGCGGAATTCTGATACCGGGACGGCCGGCGGACGCGGCGGCCTTGGCCAACCGGGTGCCGACCTGCTTGCCGAGCCGGGCGGCCGGGCCGGGACCGGGCAGGGTGAGCGCGGGCGGCATGACCACGACGGGGCAACCGACGTGGTACATGAGCCGATGGGCCAACAGGGTGTTGGCCTTGATGTCGGTGCGCCGAGGGGCGTCGAGGACCAGCATGACGGCGCCCTCGCTTTCCTTCAGCAGCACCGAAACGGGCGTGCCCTTGACCAGCCGGCACTCGACCTTGGCCTCGTCGCCCAGCGCGGCGGCGACATCGGCGCGGAGCTTCTCCTCGCTGTCGGCGAAAGCGGCGTCGACGTCACGGCTGACGGCGGGCGGATGCCCACCGGGGGCGGCCGGCGGCCGAGGGGCCCGCCAGGCACGGACGGCGACCAGGCCGCACCGCCGACGACGAGCCTCGTCGGCGGCCCAGCGCAGCGCGGTGGGCGATCCACTACGGACACTCACGCCCACGACGATGACATCAGCCACGGCTTACCTCCTCGTCGTCGCGGATACTAACCGGCCGCGGCCGCGGGCGCCTTGGACAGCGGATCGGCCACGTCCTCAAGGGATTGTCCCTCGGCGTTGACGCCGCAGAACCAGGCGATCAGACCGCCGGCGATCATGATGCCGGCGCCGACGAAGTAGCCGATGGTCAGCGGACCGCGGGTGGTGCCGTCGCCGATCAGCACGCCGAACACGGCCGGCGCGGTCGCACCGGCGGCCTGGGAGATGGCGAAGAAGTAGGAGATCGCCTGCCCCCGCAGCTCCAGCGGGAAGATCTCGCTGACCGTCAGATAGGCCGACGACGCACCGGCCGAGGCGAAGAAGAACGACACACACCAGAAGATCGTGTGGGTGGTGGCGTTCAACGTGCCGGCCTGGAACAGCGCGGCCGAGATGGCCAGCACCAGCCCGGCGAAGCCGTACGTGCCGAGGATCATCTTCCGCCGGCCGATGGTGTCGAAGAACGGCCCGAGGATCAGCGGGCCGAGCAGGTTGCCCACCGCGAACGGGAAGAAGTACACCGAGGTGTCGGCCTTGCTGATGTGGTAGAAGTTCTGCAACACCAAGGAATACGTGAAGAAGATGGCGTTGTACAGGAACGACTGGGTGACCATCATCGAGAAGCCGAGGAACGAGCGTTTCGGGTACTTCTTGAGGAAGATGCCCGACACGGTGCGGAAGCCCAGCCGCGGCGCCTCCACGATGGACATCGCCTTCTCCGGCGGCACCTCGCTCAGGGTCACGCCCTCGCGCCGCACGCCGGCCTCGATCTCGTCGACGGTGCGCTCGGCCTCGGCCAGCTTGCCGTGCGTCATCAGCCACCGCGGGCTCTCCGGGATGTGCCGGCGCAGGTAGATGATGATCAGGCCGAGCACCGGGCCGATGAAGAAGCCGATGCGCCAGCCCCAGTCCACCGCGATCACGTTCGGGTCGAGCAGCCACAGGTTGGCGGTGGCGCCGATCATCGCGCCGCCCCAGTAGGTGCCGTTGACGGCGATGTCGACGCGGCCCCGATAGCGGGACGGGATCAGCTCGTCGATGGCCGAGTTGATGGCGGTGTACTCGCCGCCGATGCCCAGCCCGGCGATGAAGCGGAAGATCCACAGGAACCACACGCTGAACGAGAACCCGGCCAGGCCGCTGGCCAGCAGGTAGATCGCCAGCGTCAGGATGAACAGCCGTTTCCGGCCGATCTTGTCGGTCAGCCGGCCGAAGTAGAGCGCGCCGACCACCTGCCCGATCAGGTAGATGGTGCCGGTGAGGGCGACCTCGGACGTGGTCATCTGCAGGGTCTGCTCGAAGCCGCCCGCGGACACGATCTGGATCTCGAGGCCGTCCAGGATCCACGAGACGCCCAGGCCGATCACGATCGACCAGTGGAACCGGGTCCACGGCAACCGGTCCATTCTGGCGGGAACGAGGCTCACCTGTGGCGTCGCCGTCCCGGCGGCACTGGCTGCTGTCATGGAATTCTCCCCGATGTCGCGTGCGTTGCCGAAACGTTCGCGCACATGTGGCCGGCGGGTTACGAGCAGGTTTAGAGATCTACCGCCAAAGTGGTCGGTCCGCAACCGGTAGAAGGCGTGAACCTTTGTCACGGTCACGGTTCTCGCCGCAGGTCACGCTGCCGGTGCGAGCGCTCACCGGCCGCGCACGCGAGCGTTTCAAACCTGCTCGGGACAATTGTCACGGTGTTGTTGCCTGAAACGCCAACCCGAAACCGAGCAGATCCGTTATGGCGCTCGGTATGTGGCGTAGCCGGGCAGCTTGCGCCACAACAGGAGCGCGCCGACGATGGTGGACAGACCGCCGATCACGGCGGACAACCCGGGCGTGCTGAGGGCGGCGGCCGCGCCGCCACGGAAGTTGCCCAGCTGCGAGCCACCGAAGCCGACGACGTACTCGGCGGCCCCGACCCGGCTCAGATACCGGTCGGGCGTGGCCGTCTGGAGGATGGTCGTCCGGAACACCACGCCGATCACGTCGACCGCACCGCCGACGACCAGAAGCCCGAGCGACAGCCACAGCGTGGTGGACAGTCCGAAGCCGACGAGCGTGACCGCCCAGGCCATGCCGGCCATCAGCTGGGCCCGCCCCTGCCGCGACACACGCCCGGCCGGCCCGGACAGCATCGAGCCGAGCACGCCGCCGATCGCCGGCGCGGCGTTGAGCAGGCCGAGGGTCTGCGGCCCGCCGCCGAACAACGCCGCGTTGATCGCCGGGAACACGGCGAACGGCGCGCCCAAGGTCATCGCGGACAGGTCGGCCAGCAGGGTGCCAGTCAGGACCTGAGAGCCTCGGATGAAGCCGACGGCCTCGACGACGGCCTTCAGGCCGGGCTTGGCCGGCCCGCCCTCGGGCGGCATCGGCGGCAGCCGGAACACGCCGTACAGCGCGGCCGCGAAGCTGAGCACGTCGAGCACGTAGCAGGCCTTGAGTCCCCAGGCCGCCGCGACCGCCCCGGCCAGCAGCGGGCCGACGGTGTTGCTCAGGTGCATGGTCATCAAGTTCAGCGCCGCGCCGGCCGGCAGGAGTTCGGCCGGCAGCAGGCGGGGCGTGAACGTTCGCCGGGCCGGCACGTTGACCGAGACGATCAGCGCCTCCAGCACCGCGAGCACGTAGAGCAGCCACAGCTGCCGCAGGTCGAGGATGGCCTGCACGGCGAACAGCGCCGACACGGCGGCCAGCCCGAGGCTGGTGTAGAGCACGACCTTGCGGCGGTCGGCGGCGTCGCCGATGCTGCCGCCGAGCATGCCGAAGGCCAGCGCCGGCACGGCGGCGCACAGCCCGATGCCGCCGACGGCCAGCGAACTGCCGGTCAGCGTGAAGACCTGATAGGTGACGGCGAACAGGGTCATCTGGGTGCCGATGGCCGAGAGCCCGGCACCGATCCAGTACCGGCGGAAGGCCGGCGACCGGCGGAACGGGGCGACGTCGACCAGCAGGCGCCGCGGCGGCGTCACTGGAGGCGGGGTCACTGGACCGAGCGTATTGCTGCCCGTTCGGACACACGACGGAATTACCGCGGCACGGCCGGCCGTTGACGCCTACATGAAGGCAACCATCAACGGCCGCGTCGTGGCCGAGGCCCCCGAGTCCGAGGTCGTGTCGATCGAGGGCAACTGGTACTTCCCGCCGTCGTCCCTCACGGACAGCGAGTTCGTGGCCAGCCCGACCCCGTACACCTGCGCGTGGAAGGGCGTGGCCCAGTACCACACCGTGGCCGGTCAGACCGACGCCGGCTGGAGCTACACCCAGCCGCCGGCCGACGCGGTCAGCCGCGTCGGCCAGGACTTCACCGACTACGTGGCTTTCGACCGGCGCGTGGTCGAGGTCAGCTGAGATCCAGCGCCGCGCGCACGATGCTGTCGGCGTCGAGGCCGTGGTAGCGGTAGACGTCGGCCAGCGCGCCGGCCTGGCCGAACCGGGTGACGCCGAGGGAGATCGACGGCACCCGGTTGACCGTGGCCAGGCAGGCGAGCGTGTGCGGATGGCCGTCCAGGACGGTCACCAGCGGCGTCGGGCGTAGCACCTGGTCCAGGATCCACGACGGGGCGTCGGCGCGGCCGTGCCTGGCCTGCTGGGCCTGGAACAACAGGCCCGGGCTGGTCACGCAGACCACGTCGGCCGGGATGCCGACCTGGTCCAGCCGGTCGGCGGCGGCCAGCGCCTCGGGCACGACCGCACCCATCGCGGCGATGGTGATCGCCGGATTGTCCTTGCGGCGCAACGAGTACGCACCGGCCACGACCTGACGGCGGCGGCGTTCCCGGGCGGCCGGGTCCGCCGGCACGTCGGCCAGCGACTGGTCGACCGGCCGGGTCGACAGGCGCAGGTAGGCCGAGGTGCCGTCGGGCCGGCCCAGCCGGGCCAGGCTGGCCAGCAGCGTCCACTCGACGTCGATCGCGAACGCCGGCTCGTACGTGACGCAGCCGGGCTGCTCCAGCCCGATGGACGGCGTCGTGATCGACTGGTGCGCCCCGCCCTCCGGGGCCAGTGTGACCCCGGACGGCGTGCCGACCAGAATGGACTGCCCGCCGGCGTAGATGCCGAACGACCAGGGCTCAAGGGCCCGCGAGACGAACGGGTCGTAGAGCACGCCGATCGGCAGCAGCGGTTGGCCCCAGCGACTCCAGGTGGCGCCGAGCTCCCCGATCAGTCCGACCAGGTTGGTCTCGGCGATGCCGAGTTCGATGTGTTGTCCCCCAGGGCTTTCCCTCCAATGCAGGATCGTGTCGGAGTCGTCGGCGAACCAGTCGACGCGCTCGTCGGGCGACCACACGCCGACCTTGTTGACCCAGCCGCCCAGGTTGGTGCTGGAGCTGACGTCAGGGCTCACGGTCACCACACGCTGGGCGGCTTCGGGGGCACGGCGGGTGAGATCGAGCAGCGTTCGGCCGAGGGCTGCCTGAGTCGTCGTCGTGCCCTGCTGAACCCGGCCGAGGTCGAGCGGGATCGAAGGCGGTTCCGCGGTCGCGACGCCGTCGCGTCGCAGGCGGTTTGCCGTGTCCTCGCACAGGTCGGCCGCATCGGTGCCGGGCGGAAAGGCCAGCCAGGGATCGTCGACGTGGGTACCAAGACGTCGGGCGAGTTCGGCCAGTTGCTCCGCGGTCAGCAGTGATGAGTGGTTCTGCGGGTGCCCTTGGGTGGGCAGCCCGTTGCCCTTCACAGTGTACGCCAGGATCACGGTCGGCCGGCCGTCGTCGATCTCCTCGAAGGCCCCGTCCAGCGCCGCCAGGTCGTGCCCGCCGAGGTTGCGGATCGCCGCCAGCAGGGTCGGATCGTCCACACCGGACACCAGTTCGGCGATGGCGGAATCCCCTGCCGGCAAACGATCCCGCAGCTGTGCGGCGTCGCAGCGGAGCAGCCGCTGGTACTCCGGATTGGGCATGGTGTCGAGGCGCGCCCGCAGCGCCGAACCACCCGGACGAGTGAACAGCTCCGCCAGCAGCCGCCCGTACTTGAGGGTGATGACCTGCCAGCCGGCGCCGGTGAACATGTCGCGCAGCCGGTCACCGGCGATCTGCGGCACGACCCGGTCCAGCGACTGCCGGTTCAGGTCGACGATCCACACGATCTCGCCCAGTTCGGCCACCGACGGGTCGAGCACCGCCTCCCAGACCGCGCCCTCGTCCAGCTCGGCGTCGCCCAGCAGCGAGTACTGCCGCCCGGTTCCCGCGCCCACGTAACGACGGGCGATCGCGCCCCAGATCGGCGCGGTGGCACCGATTCCGACCGATCCGGTCGAGTAGTCGACGGGATCGGGGTCCTTGGACCGGCTCGGGTAGCTCTGCAACCCGCCGAATTCGCGCAGTGTCGTCAGATACGACTCGTCCAGCTCCCCGAGCAGGTAGTTGATCGCGTGCAGCACCGGCGAGGCGTGCGGCTTGACCGAGACGCGGTCCTCCGCGCGCAGGTGCCGGAACCACAGCGAGGTCATGATCGACACCATCGAGGCGCTGGACGCCTGGTGCCCGCCAACCTTGAGGCCGGAATCGTTGGGGCGCACCAGGTTCGCGTGATGGATCATGGCGGTGGACAGCCACAGCACCCGCTGCTCGATCTCGGTCAGCACGGCCGGCGCCGCCGGACTCTGCCTGGTCATCTCCGCCACCCTCCAACATGGGCACAACGTGCCAGAATGACAACACCAACGCTCACTACGCACAATGTGAGTACGCTCAATTGAGCAGATCGCACAATCCGGCGCCCGAACCACCCGGCGAAAGCGAGCAGAGTGCGCAACGACGACCGCTTCGACCAGACCGACCTCCGCCTGCTGCGTGCGCTGGCCGAGCAGCCGCGGGCCACCGCTGTGGCGCTGGCCGAGCAGACCGGGCTGTCCCGCAACACCGTGCAGGCACGCCTGCTGCGGCTGGAACAACCGGGCGTGCTGGACACGTTCGAGCACCGCATCCCGCCCCGCGCGCTGGGCTATCCGCTGACCGCGTTCGTGATGATGGTCGTGACCCAGCAGCGGCTGGACGAGGTCGCCGCCGCGCTGGCCGACGTGCCGGAAGTGCTCCAGGTGCACGGCATCAGCGGCCAGCCCGACCTGTTCGTGCACGTCGTCGCCCAGGACGGCGACGACCTGTACCGCATCGCCGGCCTGATGCTGGCCATCCCCGGCGTGGAGCGGACCAGCACGGCGCTGGTGATGCGGGAGCTGGTCGGCTACCGGATCAGCCCGCTGCTCGAACGGCGCTCAGGTTAGCCGCGCGCGCCGGATCCCGTTCACTGTCACGTAAACCAGGGAAGCGGTGGTCAGGAGCTCGGCCCAGAAGAAGGCGCCGTAGTCGATCAGCGCGCCGATCGGCGGCGACCCCGGCGCGGCGTTGCGGAAGCCGACGAGCGCGAACAGCGTGGCAGCCATCCAGCCCATCGCCGGCCAGACCAGGCCCATCTTCTTGGACACTATGGTCAACGCAGCGCCGAGCACGGACAGCGCCAGCGCCCACATCGCCACCATCAGGAACCAGGCCAGCACCGACGAGCTGAACGTGCGGCCGGCCAGCACGTTGGCCTTGAGCTGGCCGGTCGGCCACGCGGCGTCGGTCAGCTCGGCCGTGAACAGCGCGTCGTAGCTGCGGAACCGCAGCGAGACCGGCACATTCTGGTCGCCCGCGGTGACGAAGAAGCCGATCGTGGCCGCGTAGCTGTCGAACGGGTACGACGACACCAGGCCTTCGTCCACGCCCATCCGCACGTCCTGCAACGAGACCCGGTCGTGCGCCTTGAACCGCAGGAGGCCGGTGGTCAGCGAACTGGTGTCGATCTCGAGGTCACGCGCCGGCACGGCGTCGGTGCCGTCGGCCAGGTTGCCGTACAGGATCGGCACGATGCGCAGGTCGAGTTCGCGCCCGGTGACGTCGACCCGTTGCAGCGTCACGTCCAACTCGACCCGGTTGGGATCGTTGCTGCCGGCGATGTAGTCGAGTTTGCGGGTGCCGGTGTCGAGCCGGAAGGCGATGATGCCGCCCGTCGCGAGCACCGCGATCGCCACGCCAACGGCGACAAGCTGTACCGTCCTCACCCGCCGTCACGCTAGGCCAGAAAGCCGGTGACAGCACGGTGATTCACCTGTTGGTGTCGGCCAGGAAGGCTCGTACGGCGGCGGCGAACTCGGCCGGCCGGTTACGGTGCACGAGGTGGCCGGCGTCGATCGTGACGAGCTCGGCCGACAGCTGCTCGGCCATGGCGGCGATCTCGGCCTGCGGCAGGTGGCTCTGTTCCCCGCCGGCCACGATCAGCGTCGGCACGGCGATCTTTCCCAGCGGCCGCGGGGCGTTCAGCTCGGCGATGATCTGCGGGCGGAGAGCCCAGTCGTAGTCCAACTCGCCCTCGGGGCGCGGCGCCAGTTGCAGCCCCAACGGAACCGGCGGCGGCGCTTCCTCCAGCACCAACGCGGTTACACGCGACGGGCGCTTCTCGGCGTAGCGATAGGCGGCGACGCCGCCCATGGAATGCCCGACGAGCACGGCCTGCTCGACGTGGAAGGCGTCGAGCAGGCCGTGCAGGTCATCGGCGAACAGGTCGAACGAGTAGGCGTCGGCCCGTGGGCTTTGGCCGTGTCCCCGCTGGTCCGGCGCTATGACGTGCCAGCGGTCGGAGAAGCTGGCGGCGAATTCCTGCCAGGCGCCGCCGTTGCCCGACGCGCCGTGCAGCAGGACCATGGCCGGCGCGGCGGGCGAACCCCAGGTGCGGGTGAACAGTTCCACCCGTCCTGCCTATCACGATCAGCAGTTCGGGGTGGGTGCTTTGCCGGCGAAGCGATCCCCGAGCCAGCTCAGCGCCGCGGTGCCGTAGACGCTGACGGCGACGATGTGCCCGGCGAGCGGAACTGGTTGCCACTGAACGGAAGCGCCGAGTGCGCAGAGGCGGTCGCGGAGCTCTTCGCCGACGTGGAACGGGATCAGCTCGTCCAGTGTGCCGTGATAGAGCAACACGGGGGCGGTCGGCTTGTGCGCGCCGAGGCGGTTCTCGGCCAGCCGGGCCTGCCAGCGTGGATCCTTGATCATGCCCGGTGTCGTGGTGAGATTGTCCAAGCGGTCGAAGGGATCCGCGAGGGCAAGTTCGACTATGCAGGAGGTCTCGACCTTCTGCACGACGTCACGGCCCTTGGCGTTCAAGACGTTCGCGAACGGCAGCTCGGGATACGCTGCGGCGTAACCGACTGCGGCGCCGGCGACGAGGCTGAAGCCCAGGTTGCCGTCGTTGTAGGCGGCGACTTCGCTGAGATCGGCCGGCACGCCGCCCTCGGCGACGCCGACGACGTGCACGTCCGGTGCGTACGACGGCTGCAACTCCCCTGCCGCGGCCGCGGCCTGACCGCCTTGGGAGTAGCCGAACAGGCCAATCGGGGCGTCGGCACTGATGTCGGCGCCGTCGACCTTGCTCGCCGCGCGGGCGACGTCGAGCAGCGCGTGCCCCTCGGAGTTGGCCACGGCGTAGGTGTGAGTTCCTGGCGTGCCAAGGCCTTCGTAGTCCGTCAACGCGACGGCGTAGCCCTTGAGCATCGCCTGCGCGAGGAAGGCGATCTCCACCTCGGTGCCCGTACGCAGGTGATACGACGGCGCGCAGTCGTCGCCCAGGCCCTGCGTGCCCATGGCGTACGCGATGACCGGCCGTGGGCCGGGGCCGTTCCACGGGATCGGCGGCACCAGCACCATGCCCGAGACGGCGTTGGCCGTGCCGGTGGCGGAGGTGGAGCGGTAGAGCACCAGCCAGGTGTGGACCGGGGCCTGGAACACGCGGAACGGCTCCGGGTACCAGTCGACCTGGCGTTGCCGGATCAGGTCGCCGGCCTGGCCTTCGAGCGGCGAGGGCGGCGTGTAGAAGGGGTCCTGGGTCGGCGACGGCGGCCGGGCATCGGCCTGGGCGACGGTCGGGGTGGCCATCAGCAGGGACAGGCCCAGCAGCGGCGCGAGCACTCGGCGAAGCATCGTTGCCTCCGAGCTGAAGTGGTAATCAGGATTTTCACAAGGTAGGGCCGGGTCGGGTAATCTGGCAATCCCGATTACCAGAATTTGTCACGCGGGTGAGGAGCCGGTCATCGCCAGACGCGCCTACGCGGGAGTGGACGCCGAGCAGCGCCGGGCCGAGCGCCGGCAGCGGCTGCTCGAAGCGGCTCTCGGCCTGTTCACCACGATCGGCTACCGGCAGACCAAGATCGTGCAGATCTGCGCCGAGGCCGGCGTGTCGACCCGCAACTTCTACGAGGAGTTCGCCGGCAAGGAGCAGGTGCTGCTGACCCTGCACGACCTGATCAACTCCGTCGCCCTCGACCGGGTCCGCAGCGCCCTGGCGACGCTGGACTCCGACGACGTCGTGAGGCGGATCTCCTTGCTGCTGGACGCTTTCGTCGCCAGCGTCACCGCCGATCCGCGGCTGCCGCGGCTGAACTACGTGGAGGCCGTCGGCGTCAGCGAGGACCTGGAGCGGCAGCACCAGGAGTGGGTCACGCGCTGGGCCGACTTCATCGAGGCCGAGGCCCGCCACGCCGCCGCCCACGGCGTCGCCCCCGATCGCGACTACCGGCTCACGGCCATCGGGCTGGTCGGCGCGATCACCGGTCTGCTGCGGGAATGGCAGGCGCACCAGCCGCCGTGGCCGGTCGCCGACATCGCCGCTGAGATCCGGGGTCTGATGCTGGCCGCGATCCTGCGTTAGAGCAGCGCGTAGCGGCGGCGCCAGGCCCAGCGGAGCAGGCCGACGCTGACGACGAGCGTAGTGAGGTTGATGCCGAGCTCCATCAGGCCGGCCCCGCCGGGCAGCCACCAGATGCCGTTCTCGATGTCGTACAGGGAATCGATGCACAGCAGGTAGATGGCGGCGCCGCCGCCGGCCACCAGCCAGAACAGGGCGGCCGGTCGGTGGGTGAGCAGGGTGTACGTGGCCCCGAGCAGGCAGGCCAGGAGCCAGGTGTCGGCCAACGGGAAGGAGTTCTCGAACTCGACGTAGCCGGGCCGGGTCTCGCTGGCGACCACGTCCCGAGCGAAGATCCACAGCAGGATGTAGGAGACGGTGATCAAGGCCGACAGCAGCAGCACGGCCACGACGCGCCGGCGGCTGGCGTCGGAGATCTCCACGCGAGCAGCAGTGATCGCCATCCGGGCATTGTCCGGCAGTCAGGAGTGGAATCGCACCGGCCGTCCGGATGGACCGGATCCCGAGTCGGTTTGACACCCCGGCCGAACCGGGTAGCCGGGCGGCGTGACCTGGCGATCGGGAGGTACCGGACGGACCTCGAGTTCCGGTCGCTCCACAGTCGACGCGAAACCTACCGTCAACTGTCACCGAACACCCGGCCGAACAACACCACCACGGCCCGTCACCTGGCCGGACGACCAGGCGGCGGCCCGTACGGCGCACGTCCGCGCAACCGAATTCCCTGAACCTGGGATGAACCAGGAGGCCTCGGTGATCGTGTCTTGGGGTAGAGGGAGAGGAGTTAGGCTCGGCGATGCTTCACCAGGGCGCAGCACATGCGACGCAGGTCACATCTGTCCGGGAAACCATACCGGGCCGCCGCGATGTTGTTGAAATTTGAACAGGAACACGGTCGTAGCGCGGCCACTGGCAGATCGGAGTCCACCATGTCGACGAGCGGCGCCGAAGCAACCGTCCGCACCCGCGTGCGCATCCCGTTGCGCTTCGCGGACGGCTTCTCCGTCACTGCCGACGCGGTCACCTTCCACGGCCTGACCGACGGCCTCGAGCACGTGGCCATGGTCTTCGGCGACCCGACCGAGGGCACTCCCCTGGTCCGCATGCACTCCGAGTGCCTGACCGGCGACGTCTTCGGCTCCGCCCGCTGCGACTGCGGCCCCCAGCTGCGGGAGGCCGTCGAGCGCATCTCCAACACCGGCGGCGTGCTGCTCTACCTGCGCCAGGAGGGCCGCGGCATCGGCCTGTACAACAAGCTCGACGCGTACGCCCTTCAGGACAACGGCCTGGACACGTACGCGGCCAACGCGGCGCTGGGCCTGCCCGAGGACGGCCGCGACTACACCGCGGGCGCGCAGATGCTGGCCGCGCTGGGCGTGCGCAAGATCGACCTGCTCTCCAACAACCCGGACAAGGCCGAGCAGCTGCGTGCGCTCGGCGTCTCGGTGCGCCGCCGCGTGCCGACCGGCGTGTTCGCCACCGAGACCAACCTGCGCTACCTGCGGGCCAAGGTGGACCACACCGGACACACCATCACGCTGTCCAGTCTCGTGAGTTGAGGCCCATGAAACTGCCGTATGTCGTGCTGTCGGCGGCCGTGAGCATCGACGGCTTCCTCGACGACGCCGGGTGCCAGCGCCTCCTGCTGTCCTGTCCGGAGGACTTCGACCGGGTCGACGCGGTCCGCGCCGACGCCGACGCCGTGTTGGTCGGGGCCAACACGGTTCGCCGTGACAATCCGCGACTGATCGTGCGCTCGGAGCAACGCCGGGCGCAGCGGCAGGCCCGGGGCCTGCCGGCGTATCCGATGAAGGTCGTCGTCACCGGCTCCGGCGACCTCGACGCGGACCTGGCCGTGTGGGGCTGCGGCGGCGAAAAACTGGTGTTCACCGTGGACTCGGCGGCGGAGAAGCTGCATGACCGCCTCGGCGACCTTGCCGAGGTGGTCAGCACGGGCGCGGTGTTCGACTGGCATACCGTGCTGGCCCGGCTGGGCGAGCGCGGTGTCGACCGGCTCATGGTCGAGGGCGGCGGCACCGTGCACACCCAGCTGGTGGCGCTCAACCTGGCCGACGAGCTGCACGTGGCGATCGCGCCGCTCGTTGTCGGGCAGGCCGAGGCGCCCCGTTTCCTCGGCCCGGCCAACTATCCCGGCGGCACTACGGCCCGGATGAAACTCCTAGGCTGCACCCAGGTCGGCGATGTCGTGCTGCTGCGATACTCGCCCAAGGACCTGACCTGTTGCCAGTAGGAGGAAAACATGCCCCTGTTCGACCTCTCGGAACCGTCGGAGCTGGCCGAGCACAGGGTGACCGCGACCGAGCCGGACGGCCTTGACGCGTGGTGGGCGGCCCGTATCGCCGCCGCGCGGGCCGTGGCCGAGCCGGTTTCGCTTGTGCGGCACGATGAACTGGCGTACGGGCCGATGCCGGTGTGGGACGTGGAGTTCTCCGGCGACGGCGGCGACCGGATCCGCGGCTGGTACCTGCGGCCGGCCGGTTCCGAGGGCCAGCAGCTGCCGATCGTGGTGCGGTACATCGGATACGGCGGCGGGCGGGGCCTGCCGCACGACCACACGCTGTGGGCCGCCGCCGGCTATGCCGTGCTCGTGATGGACACCCGGGGGCAGGGCGCGAAGTGGGCCATCGGCGCGACCGGCGACCCGGGGCGCACGCCGGCCGGGCCCGAGTACCCGGGCGTGATGACCCGGGGTATCGCCAGCCCGGAAACGTACTACTACAGCCGGCTTTTCGTGGACGCGGTGCGGGCGGTCGACGTCGCGTCCGAATTGGACGGTGTCGATCCGGCGCGGATCGCCGTCAGCGGCGGCAGCCAGGGCGGCGGGCTGGCGCTGGCCGCCGCGGCGCTGTGCGGGGACCGGGTTCGGGTGTGCCACGCGGACATCCCGTTCCTGTGCGACTTCCACCGGGCCGTCAGGATCACGCCCGAGGCGCCGTTCACCGAGATCAGCGATTTCCTGGCCCAGCACATCGATCTGGTGCCGGCGGTGTTCGAAACCCTGCGGTACGTGGACTGTGCGCTGCTGGCCCGGCGGATCACCGCCACCACGCTGTTCAGCGCGGGGCTGATGGACGCGGTCTGCCCACCGTCCACTGTGTACGCCGCGTACAACGAGATCAAGGCGCCCAAGGAGATCACCGTGTCCCCGTTCGGCGGGCACGACGTGCCGCGCGGGCACGTGGAGCGGCAGCTACGCCATCTCCGGGACCACCTCGGCTGACCGGCGCTTGGGCAGCAGGGCGGCGCCGCCGACGATGAAAACCCAGATGTAGCCGGGATATCCGGCCAGTCGCTCGGCGCCGCCCACGCCAAGCAGCTGCGGCGCGAACAAGGTCATCGCCGTGCCCAGCAGGCTGAAGAACGCGCACACGAGGCCGAACATGCCCAGCCTCGTGTGCCGGGTCGCCAGCGACAGCAGCAGGATCGCCACGCCGGCCACCGGCAGGTTGAGCACGCCGATCATGTGCAGGCCCACGTCCTCGTTCTCCGGGACCGCCCCGACCAGCACCTTGCCCGCACCGGCCAGGATCAGCAGCAGCAGGCCCACCGTCGCCACGGCCGTGTCCGGCCAGATCGAGCGCAGCAGGCCGACGCCGGTGATCGTCAGCAGGCCGGCGATGATGAACGACGCGTTCATCACCCCGTACAGCGGAGAGCACACGTAGTTCCCCATGAAGTCGCCGCAGGCCGTGTTGCCCAGGTCGCTGATCGGGTTGTCCCGCCAGCTGTACGGGACCCGCCAGTGCGCCGCCACCGCGAACTGCGCGACGAAGTACTGCACCATCGCGACGATCCACAGGAATCCACCGACCGCGGCGCGCTTCTCGGCACTCGTCATCATCACGGCCTCCCGATGGAAAGCGTTATCCCGCTCACCAGGGTCGGCAACCGGCATCCCCCTATCGAGGGACGCTCAGGTCTGGCGTACCGTCGCCGCGAACGCCGCCAGCAGCAGATAGACCAGCCCGCTCGACCGGTCCAGCCGGCGGCGGGCCTTCGCCGTGCGGCGCAGCCGGCCGGCGATCGCGCTGGCCGCCAGCGCGTACGTGCCGTCGCTGAGAATGCCCAGCAGGATGAAGCCGACGCCGAAGAACACCAGTTGCAGGGTCACCGAGCCTCGGGCCGGGTCCACGAACTGCGGCAGGAAGGCGGCGAAGAAGATCAAGGTCTTCGGGTTGAGCAGGTTGACGACGACGCCCTGGGTGAAGATCCGGCGCAGGGAGGCCGGCGCCGGTGGCCGGAGGTTGTCGTCGGCGGCGGTGGCGCGGGACAGCCACAGCTTCTGGACGCCCAGGTAGAGCAGGTAGGCCACGCCGAGGTACTTCACGATCTGGAACGCCGTCTCCGAGGCGGCGAGGAGGGCGGAGAGGCCGAACGACGTGGCCAGCACGAAGAAGATCGTGCCGACGTGCACGCCCAGCACCGAGGCCAGGCCGGCGGCACGGCCCTGGGAGATGGAGCGGGTGACGATGTAGAGCACCGCCGGGCCGGGGAAGACCAACAGTGCCATGGTCGCCGCGATGAAGAGCAGGATCGTGGACAGGGTCGGCATGGCTCGCAGCGTAGCTGCGATTTACCAGGTGAGGGGCACCTTTTCCGGGCCGCGGACCAGGCCGTAGCGGGGCGGCCATGGATTCTGCATACGCCCGGGACGGCGGCGGGGGTGGGGAAGGCCCGCCGGAGGGGGTGAGATGGGTAGCCGAGCGAGGCTCAGTGTGTGATGGAGATCGACACGGTGGATGGCCAACTCGTGGGCGTGCCGGCGGGTCCAGAACTCCGGTGCCGACTCGGTCAGCCACAGAGTCCGACAGGTCGTGGCGGGGTCGGCGGTGGCCAGCACATCGTCGAGCCTCGCCAATTCCTCGAGGCAACCACCGACAACCGCACCGACAAACCAACGCCAACTCAGAGCGTCTCGTCGTCCTCGCGCAGCACGGCAGCCCGCGCACGCAGGTCCGTCGCTTCCGCCGGACCGACGAGATCGGCGAGCGTTTCCAGGCACTCGACGGCGAAAACCGGATCGCCGCCGGCGGCAAGGCCGGCTCGGTACCTCTCGGCGGCTTCCGCGGTGTCGCCGCACCGCAGCGCGACCCGACCAAGGCCGGTCTGCGCGTGCGAGATGCCGGCGTTGTGGCCCAACTGCTCGAACAGCGTCAGGCCTTCGCGGTAGCACGCGCGCGCGGCGGCGAGATCTCCCATCGCCCACTCGACGTCACCGAGCGAGACGAGACCGAACGGCACGCCGTACCCGCTGTTCACGGACCGCGCCGCGGCCAGTGCCGCGCGTTCGAGCTCCGCGGCCCGCTGGTAGTCGCCCTCTTCGAAATACGTGACGCCCAGATTGTGCTCGGCGGCCACTCTGGTGTTCCACAGTGTGGCGTCGCAGGCGGCGATGCATGTGTGGAACAGCTTCTTGGCCAGCGGGTGATCATCCCGCGACCGCGCCACCATCCCGGCCCACAGGCACAGCTCGGGGTCTTCGCCGACCACGTCGACAATGGTGGGCAGCCAGGCGTTGAGCGGTCGGTAGCGCCAGAGTCGCCGAGCGAAGGTCATGCACGCCGACACGTCTCGCGCCGCGAC
Organism: Kutzneria chonburiensis; assembly: GCF_028622115.1. NCBI lineage: Bacteria > Bacillati > Actinomycetota > Actinomycetes > Pseudonocardiales > Pseudonocardiaceae > Kutzneria > Kutzneria chonburiensis. The sequence goes on along the minus strand of NZ_CP097263.1, from coordinate 589,017 downwards.
CGCGTGCCCGATGGCGCGATGGATGTTGGCCCGCTCGCGGTCCAACGTCTCCCGGTGGTCCAGCTCGCCCGGGCCGACGAGTTCGATGTGCTCGACCAGATCGAGGAAGTAGGCTGCATGCCGGTCCGGTGAGGAGTCGTCGAGCCGGGTCGCGTAGTCGTGAACGGTCTCAAGCATGCCGAAGCGCTGGCCGGACACGGTCAGCAGGCTCAGGTCCACGAGCGAGGCCAACTCCCCCAGCGTCGCGTCGCACACGGCGGCGGCCGCCGCCTCGGTGCACCCGCCGACGAACACCGCCAGGTTCGCGAACAGCGTGCGCTGGCGGGCATCGAGCAGCTCATAGCTCCAGTTGAGCGTTGCGTCCAGGGTGCGCTGGCGGGCCGGGCTGTCGTGCGGCCCGTCGGTGAGCAGGGTGTGGCACCGGTCCAGAAGTTGTTGCGGGGAAAGAACTCGCAGCCAGGGCGCGGCCAGCTCGATGGCCAGCGGCAGGCCGTCCAGCCGTCGGCAGATCGGTTCGACGGCCGGGTCGGTGGTGAATCCGGGCACCACGGCGCGGGCGCGCTGTTCGAACAGCTCGGACGCGGTCCGGGCGGGCAGACAGGCGACCTCGTACCGGTGTTCGCCGCTCAGCGACAGCGCGGCCCGGCTCGTGACCAGAACCTTCGCGTCGGCCAGCAGATCGGCGACCAGCCCGCGAGCGCCGAGCAGGTGCTCGAAATTGTCCAGGACGATCAGGGCGGCCGGCCGCGCCGGGCTCGGTCCAGTTCGGACGCCAGCTGAGCCGGATCGGACAGCTCGGCGAGCGGGAGGAACGCGGCCCCGAACCGCGCCGCCACGGCGATGGCGAGCCGTGTCTTGCCGACCCCACCCGGTCCGGTCAGTGTCACCAGGCGGACCTCGGCCAGTAGTTCCTCGATCTCTGCCAGCTCACGTTCCCGGCCGAGCAGCGGCGTTGTCGGCGCCGGCGGCGCGACGACGCGCATGCCACGTGCGGCCCGGCGGAATTCGTCGAGAGCGGCACCGGTGAGGTCGAGCGCGGAGGTGAGTCGGTCGACAGTGTGTCGCTGCGGTCGACGACGCTCGCCGCGTTCCAGCAGGCCGATCGCATCCGTGCTGAGGCCGGCGAGTTCCGCCAGTTCCTCCTGGGTGAGTCCGGCGCGGAGCCGGCAGGCCCGCAGCAACCCGGCCAGGTCCATGGTCGGCATGGTAGCGATTTGTCAGTGCGGTTGTCGGTGTTCCCGGACAGCGCCGTCGGGCAGCGTCAGCGGCATGGACGAGGTGCAGACGCTGATCCGGTACTTCCTGACCGGGGAGGAGTCGCTGCTGGCCCAGGTCGTCGCCGACGACCACCACGACCACGTGAGCGGTCAGGTCGGCCCGGACATCTATCGCACCGTGCGCGGCTGGCTCACGGCGAGCTTCGGCGACCTCGCGATCGATCTGCGGGCAGTTGGTGTCGACGGTGAGCTGGTGCTGGCCTGGTGGGTCGTGCGCGGACGGCACACCGGCAACGCGTTTCCGCAGCTGGCTCACGGGCGGGTCCCCGAAGGGCGGCCCGTGAGCTGGCCCGCCGTGCACGTGTTTCGGTTGGCCGACGGGAGGTTCGTCGAGCACTGGGCTGTCCGCGACGACCTCGGTCTGCTCCGGCAGCTCGGTGCGGCGGGTGACCAGGCCTGAGCTCCGCATCGCCACACCGAACGACAACCGAAGGGAGGCAACACCATGAGCACAACCGGAATCGCCGTGTCGTTCGGCATCGTCGCCTGAGGAGTTCAGGCGTGGCTGGGGGTGGTGACGAGATCGGGCAGGGCGTCGTGGTCGGGCAGGTCGGTGTCGACGTCACGAACGACCTTCACGAGGAACCCGGACAGGCCGACGACCACGCCGAGCACCCCGGTGCCGAAGAAGACGAGGGCCATGCCGCCGCCGGGACCGCCGGGGACGAGGGAGCCGAAGACGGCGAGCAGGGTGCCGCCGGGTTGCATGCCGGGCTCGAGGACGTCGTCGGCGAGCGGACCAACGATGAGCAGGGCCAGCGGCAGGGCGAGGTTGTCGATGACCTGGCGGGCGCCGAAGACGCGGCCCTGCATGGCCGGATCGACCTTGACCTGCCAGATGGCGTCGAGATTGCCGCGCAGGAACGGCATGCAGACCCAGGAGCAGAACCAGCTGGCTGACCACCAGAAGATGCCGTCGCCCATGCCGAGCACGATCCGGCCGAGCGAGTAGTAGGCCAGCACGGCCAGCAGAACGGAACGGACGGGACGAACCGGTGGCGGGCGTAACAGCATGACGACACCGCCGACCACGCCGCCGAAGGCGCCGACGGTCTGGACCAGGCCGGCGGCCAGCTCCGAATTGCCGCTACGTAACAGGACCATCGGCGTCAGGACCTGCCAGCCCATCACGGACAGCATGCTGACGACGAAGAACGTCAGCTGGAGACCGACGAGACCGGGTCGGGCGGCGATGTAGCGGAAGCCGAGGACGGCGCTGCTCCACCAGCCGGTGGCGCACGCGTCGGAGCGGTCGGGTTGAGGGATGCGCACGAGGAACACCGTGCCGGCGGCGACGGCGCCGGCGAGCACGGCGATGAGCACGACCACGTCGATCCCCAGATACTGCAAGGCGATCGCGCCGAGCGTGGGGGCGACGACGTTCTGCACCGAGTCGGCAATCGTTCGCATGGCGTTGGCCCGGGACAGGTCCTCCTTGGCCACCATCAGCGAGATGGTGGCCGAGTAGGCCGGCACCTCGAAGGCCACCAGCACGCCGATGAGGGTGTTGGCCAGGAACAACTCCCACACGTGCACGCCGTGGAAGTGGAACAGCACGAGCAGGGTGCCGAGCACGACGACGGTGCCGGCATCGCCGACGGCGATGGTCAGCCGCCGGGGCAGGCGATCGATGGCGGCGCCGGCGAAGGGACTGCACAGCATGGTGGCCACGAAGGCGGCGCCGGTCATCAGCGACAGGTCGAATGCGCTGTGCGTCTGGAGGAACAGCCAGACGCCGAAACCGAAGTTGACCATCCGGGCCGCGCTGACCGACAAGATCTGCCCGGCCCACAGGATGGAATAGCCGCCAAGGCCGCCGGGACGGTTCCCATTCACCACCGGCAGCGCCCCATACCGGCATCATCGCGAGCGTCACGGCCCGTAGGCAAGATCAAGATCGACTTTCTGGGCGTCCTGATAGCAACCGGGTGCCCTTCGGCCTCCTGTCGGGCTAAACGGGCAGGATGATCAGGAGATCCGCTGAGTGATGAGCACCGAAGCGGCGACCGACAGCAGCGAGATCAGCGTGCCCAGTGCCAGCCACGGCTGGCTGGCGTCGACGGTCTTGGTCTCGTAGCCGATCTGCGAGGCCAGCGAGCTGTAGACGTTCTGCAGCTGCCCGGCGCTCTCGGCGTCGTAGGCCTCGCCGCCGGACAGCTGGGCGACCTGCTGCATGGCCTGCTGGTCGCCGGGCACGTCCTCGGCCTGCCCCTCGACGTCGGCGCTGCCGCCCTTGGTGCCGAAGTAGATGCCGGAGATCGGCATCTGCGCCTGTCGAGCCGCCCTCGCCTGGGTGTACGCGCCGCGCGCGGCGTTGGGGTCGGCGGGGTTGTTCTCCCGACCGTCGGACAGCAGCACGATGCGGGCCGGCGGCGGCCCGTCCGGGCCGGTGATGAGCTTGCCGAACGACTGGATGGCCTGCACGGCGGCGGCGATGGCGTCGCCGGTCGCGGTGCCTTCGGCCGCCTTCAACGCGTCGATGCCGGCCTTGACCTGGGTGCGGTCGGTCGTCGGCGACACCAGCGTGGTGGCGGAGCCGGCGAACTCGATCAGCCCCAGGTTGACGCCGGGCGTGAGCTGGTCGGCGAAGGACTTGGCCGCCTTCTGCGCGGCGGCCAGCCGTGACGGCGGGATGTCCTTGGCGTTCATGGACAACGACACGTCGATGACCAGCATCACGGTGGCTCGGTTGCGCGGCACCTTCTGCTCGGCGGTCGGCCCGGCCAGCGCGACGCTGAGCAGGATCAGGCCGACGGCCAGCATGGCCGGCGGCACGTGGCGCTGCCAGCCGGGACGCCGAGGGCGACCTTGGCCAGCAGCTCGAGATTGGTGAACCGCTTGGTGTCCCGGCGACGCAGGCGCTGGATGACGAGGTAGCCGGCCGCGAGCACGGCAACCACGCCGATCAGCAGCAGCCACCACGGGTCCGTGAACCCGGACAAGCTCATCCCGCTACTCCCCGGACCACCGCCGCTTGCGGGCCACCACGAACCGGACCATGTCGGCGATCCAGTCGGAATCCGTGCGCAGCACCAGGTGCGCGCAGTTGGCCTGCCGCAGCCCGGCAGCGACCTGCGCGCGGTGCTCGTCGGCCGCGGCGGCGAACTGCCGGCGCAGCAGCGGCGACGCGTTCACCTCGCGCTGCCGACCGCTCTCCGGGTCGACCAGGGTCACCAGGCCGACCTCGGGCAGGTCGATGTCACGCGGATCAACGATCTCCACGGCGACCAGGTCATGCCGGGCCGACAGCCCGCGCAGCGGCCGCTGCCACGAGAGGTCACCGAGGAAGTCGGAGATCACCACGGCCAGGCCACGGCGGCGCGGCGGCCGGCGCAGCTGCTCCAACAGCGCCACCAGGTCACCACGCACGCCCTCCGGCGCGCGGGGCGTCGTCGCGACGCGGCGTACGAGGCCGCGGGCATGCGCGAGGCCGCCACGGGCCGGCAGTCGCACCGTCTCCTGCCCCGTGGACAGCACGGCGCCGATGCGGTTGCCACCGCCGCCGGTCAGATGCGTGAAAGCGGCCACGGCGGCAACGGCCAGGTCGCGCTTCTCGCACGCCGCGGTGCCGAAGTCCAACGACGCCGACAGGTCGACCGCCAGCCACGTCTCCAGCTCACGGTCGGCGACCGTCTCACGGATGTGCGGCAGCGTGGTCCGCGCGGTGACGGCCCAGTCCATGCGGCGCACGTCGTCGCCCGGCTGGTACGGCCGCGCCTCCCCCGGCTCCGTGCCGGGCCCGGGCACCAGGCCCAGGTGGTTGCCCTGAAGCAGGCCGTCCAAGCGGCGTCGCACGTCCAACTCGAGCGTGCGCAGCGCCGACTCCAGCTTCTCCTCCCGCAGCACGGGAGGAGCCCAACGGGGACGAGGTTCGCTCACGGCCTACCGACCGGCGCGGGCGGCTGCATCGGCCCGAGGTGCGGCTGGAACGGCTGCTGCTGCTGGACCTGCGGGCCGGTCATCGGCTGGCCGCCCTGCGGCCGCGCCGACACCTGCGGCAGCGGCACGGTCTGAAGCACGCGGGCCACGATGTGGTCCAGCGGCACGCCGTCGGCCAGCGCGTCGTACGACAGCACGAGGCGGTGCCGCAGCACGTCCGGCACCACGTCCACCACGTCCTGCGGCAGCACGTAGTCGCGGCCGCGGACCAGCGCGAGCGCACGGGCGGCGGCCACGATGCCCAGGCTGGCACGCGGCGACGCGCCGTAGGCGACCCAGCCGGCCACGTCGGTCAGGCCGTGGTCGCCGGGCGAGCGGGTGGCCAGCACCAGCCGGACCACGTAGTCCACCAGCGCGTGGTGCACGAAGACCTTGGCCGCCACGTCCTGCAGCCGGACCAGCTCGTCGGTGCCGAGCACCTGCTGCGGCTGCGGCGGGGTGACGCCCATCCGGTAGACGATCTCGCGCTCCTCCTCGGCCGTCGGGTACTCCACGACGATCTTGAAGAGGAACCGGTCGCGCTGGGCCTCGGGCAGCGGGTAGACACCCTCGTTCTCGATGGGGTTCTGGGTGGCCAGCACCAGGAACGGGTCGGGCATCGGGAAGGTCTTGCCGCCGATCGACACGTGCCGCTCGGCCATCACCTCGAGCATCGCCGACTGCACCTTGGCCGGCGCGCGGTTGATCTCGTCGGCCAGCACGAAGTTGGCCACAACCGGGCCCAGCTCCACGTCGAAGGACTCGCTGGACTGGCGGTAGATCCGGGTGCCGAGGATGTCGGCCGGCACCAGGTCCGGGGTGAACTGCACCCGGCTGAAGCTGCCGCCCACCACCTTGGCGAAGGTCTCCACGGCGAGCGTCTTGGCCACGCCGGGCACGCCCTCCAGCAGTAGGTGGCCCTTGGCCAGCAGGCCGACGAGCATGCGCTCGACCAGCCGGTCCTGGCCGACGATCACCCGCTTGACCTCGAACACCGTGCGCTCGAGCAGCTGGGCGTCCCGAGCCGGCGTGTTCGGCGGCGTGCCCTCGGTGACAACGGGCTCGCTCACGTGCGGACCTCCTAGATGACGGCGTGCTCCGACGGTAGGTAACCCGATCACCGGTGTGGGTGCTGTGAAGCAGCCCGGGCCAGGTCGGCGGGCGTGTCCACGTCGACTGTCTCCCCCGGCTCGGCCGCCACCGGGGCGTAGTCCAACGCCCCCAGCACGGAGCGCAGCGACGCGCCCGCCGGGTCCTCCGGCAGCACTCTACGCAGGGCTTCGGTCCGCCACACGCCGATGAGCCACTGCCGGTGGCCGTCGTCCAGCACCGCGCCGTCGTTGGTGACGGCTGCTCGCAGTCGCTGCACCGTCTTCGCCGTGACGCCCACGAGGTCCGTGGCCAGCACGGCCACCAGCGGTGCGTCCACCAGCTTCAGGCCCGCCGCCAGCCCGGCGACGGGACCGCCGCCGGGCGGGTCCTCACGCGTCCACCGCACGGGCCGCGCGGTCTCCGTGGATGGCCCCACGACGACCACGGGCGAGGCGTCCGCGACTGCCTGGAGGCAGCGGTCGAGCAGGGTGCTGCCGGCCACCACCAGCGCCGGCTTGTGCACCCCGCCCATCCGGCGGCCACCGCCGCCGGCCAGCAGTACGGCCGCGAAATCCGTCACGCAGTGGACCCTAGCGCCGTCAGCTCCTCACGAACCGCCACTGCACGGGGCCGCCGTCGGAATGCGCCTCGTCGGGCGAGACCACGCCGGCGACGGTCCCGTCCTCGTCGACGAACTTGGCCCGGACGAACGGCAACCCGTCCGCGGCCGGCAGGCGGCCCAGCTCGTGGCCGTCCTGCCACACGGCCACGGGACCGCGGGCCTGACGCGAGTTGCGCTCCTGGCCCACGCTCAGGCCGTGGCTGTTCGCGGCGAACAGGCGCTGCGAGTTCTCCTGCACCTGCGGCGAGTCCGGCGACATCCACAGCATCCCGACCCCGGCCGGGGCGTCCCGGTCACTGCCGACGCCGGCCACGACGCCGTGGGCGATGGAGAACCCCTGCTGGCCGGACCCGTCCAGCAGGCGCGTATCGCCCTCGTGCAGCAGGTAGATGCCGCAGGCGCAGTTGACCAGCACCGTGCCTTCGTCGTCGATCGCCTGGGCCTTCGAACCGCCCTGCATCCCTTCCAGCCGCGACGGCTCGGCGTCGGGCGACGGCCAGTACACCGCCATGTAATTCCCGGGATTGTCCGGGTCGAGGGCCTCGCCGACCAGATCGCCGTTCGGTCCCATGAACTGCGGGTAGCCGCCATCCAGCGAGCTGGTCGACACCGGGTGGTACACGCCGCCGCGGTCGAGCGTGAAATAGCCCGGCGACGCCTGGAGCAGGACGGTGTCGTCGCGGCTCTCCCCGAGCACACTCGTCGACCCGGTCCGGGGTCACCCGGCAGCTCGAACACGTCGACCCGGCCGTCGTGCCACCTCCCGATGGCCGGTGGGCGGCCGCCGCCGCGGTAGACAATGCCCGCGTAGCCGCCATGGCCGTCAGAGGCTTGCAGTTCCGCGGTGGCGTGGGGCGCCGAACCGGCCGGCAGCGGCAACGGAATCAGCTGCCAGTGCGGCGTTTGCGGCGGCGGCGGTGCGGCGCACGCTGTCGCCATGAGCACGGCCGCGACGCCGATCACCCGCCGACGAATGCCCTTCACCCCGTGGTAGGCCGCCACACGGCCACACGGTAGCCGAGTCCCGACGTGGCGGGCGTGGCCTCGCCGGGGATGGCCCCGTCGTCGTCGACCAGGTAGCTGAAGACCTTCGGCAGCCCGTCCGGGCCCGGCAGCGGCCCCAGCTCCTGCCCGTCCTGCCACGCGGCCGTGGTGCCGTTGGAGTCGCCGCCGACGACCAAGCCGTGGCTGTTCAGGCCCTGCGCGTAGCGCGAGTTGGGCAGCACCTGTGGCGAGTCCGGCGACGCCCACACCAAGCCTCCGTCGCCCGGACCGTCCGTCGGCGTGGCCGCGCCGACCACGACGCCGTGGCGGATGGCGTCGGCGCGCCCGTTGCGGTAGCCCTCAGGCAGCGCCAGCTTGCGCACGACACCGTCGTGCAGCAGGTAGGGCCCGTCGGGGTGACCGAGCAACACCGTGCCGTCGTCGTCGATCGCGGTCGGCCACGAACCCGGCAGCGCCCCCGTCAGTACCACCGGCTCGGCGCTCGGCGACGGCCAGTACAGCACCACGGGCGACAGAGTGACCGGATCGTCCCCCGCGCCGAGGAGATCGCCACGCGGGCCGATCTTCGACGGCCCGGCGTACCGCCACGGGCCGGTCGACACCGGGTGGTAGACGCCCGCGCGGTCGAGCGTGAAGCTGTCGACCAGAACGGTGCCGTCCCGGCTCTCACCGTTCACCCGCGGGTAGTCGTTGCCGTTCGGCGGCCCGGGCTGCACGACGACCTCGCCGCAGTGCCACCGCACGATCAGGAAGCGGTCGTCGGTCCCGATCGTGCCGACGTAGCCGCCGTGCCCGTCGGCCCCGTTCAGATAGGCCAGGGCATTGGGCACATCGGCCGGCATCGGCAACAGCGTCACCTGCCAGTGCGGCGTTTCCGCTGCCATCGCCGGTGTCGTCGACGCCGCCGTCAACAGCACGACCGCCGCCGCCATTGTCTTCCAGCCCATGCGTTTCTCCCCTTGCCGATGCGTCGACCAGCCATGCTCGCGCACCGGAGGGGAACAGGACCCGGTCCGGCATCAAACTTGCCGGGGCGGTGAGAACCGCTCGACGGCCGCCGCGATGGCGTCGGCCATGGCCTGGCTGCCGGTGTGCCCGGAGTCCTCGACGATCACCAGCGAAGCGTCCGGCCACGCCCGCGCCAGGTCCCACGCGTGCAGCAGCGGGCAGCTGAGGTCCCGCCGCCCGTGCACGATCACGGCCGGAATCCCGGCCAGCTTGGACACGTCCCGCAGCAACTGCCCGTCGGCCAGCCACGCCCCGTGCCGCGCGTAGTGCACGATGATCCGCACCATCGCGAGCATGCCGGCATGATCGCTGTACTGCCCGGGACGGCCAAGGGTCTCGTGCGCGATGACGGCGTCCTCCCACGCACACCAGTCGGCTGCGGCCTGTTCCCGGACGACCGGGTCCGGGCTGTTCACGAGCCGCCAGTACCCGTCCACCACGTCATCGGACCGAGCACCGGCGACGAACGCCTCGTAGGCATCGGGCAACAGCAGCCGCAGGCCGCCGCCGTAAAGCCAGTCGTTCTCGGCCGCAGTGGACAGGGTCACCGAGACCAGGATGATTTCCGAGACGCGCTCGGGATGGCGCCGGGCATAGGCCAAGATCAGGGTCGAGCCCCACGAACCGCCGTAGAGCAGCCACTTGTCCACGCCGAGGTGCTCGCGCAACCGCTCCATGTCGGCGATCAGGTGCTCGGTGGTGTTCACCTCCATGTCCACGGCCGGATCGGCGGCATTGGGCCGACTGGAGCCACAACCCCGCTGGTCGAACAGCACGATCCGAAAACGTTCGGGATCAAACGCCTTGCGGGAGCCCCGGGTTCCGCCGCCGCCGGGGCCGCCGTGCACGCACAGCGCGACCTTGCCGTCGGGATTTCCGCTGGTCTCCCAATAGATCTGGTTGCCGTCGCCGACGTCGAGCAACCCCTGCTCGTACGGCTCGATCGGCGGGTACCCGGCCATGTCCGACTCCTCTCCCACTGTGACGGGGAACGCTGGCGATCACGACCTTTCGGCGGGACAGCATTGTCTCCGCCGATGGCTACACTCCGCACATGGACTCCGTCGCCGCAGGTCGTCCCGGGGATGCTCAGGCGTGACCGCTCCACTGCGGGTGCAACTCCTCGGCCCGGTCCGCGCCTGGCGCGGCGAGCAGGAGGTGGATCTCGGCTCGGCCGGACGGCGCGCGGTGTTCGCCATCCTCGCGCTGGCCGAGGGCCGGGCGGTGACCCGCGAGGAGCTGGTCGACGGCGTCTGGGGCGAGGATCCGCCGGCCCGCGCGGTCGGCATCCTGCACACGTACATCTCCGACCTGCGGCGATCCCTGCACGAGCCGGCCCGCAAGCAGTCGGCCGAGCCGGTGCTGGAGTCCATGGGCTCGGCCTACGTGCTGCGCGTGGAGCAGCTGGATGTCACCCGGTTCGACGAACTTCGCGCGGCGGCCGACGACCTCGGCGGCTCGCTGCGGTCGGTGACGGCGGCCTTGGCGCTGTGGCAAGGCGAAGCCCTCTCAGGTTTGTCCGGCCCCTTCGCCGAGCTGCACCGGGCGCGGCTGGCCGAGCTGCGGCTGGCCACGCTGGAACGCCGGTGCGCGCTGCTGCTGGCGCTGGGCAACCAGGGCACCGCCGTTGCCGAGCTGACCGGCCTGGTGCGGGAGCATCCACGCCGGGAGGGCCTGCGCGGGCTGCTCATGGTCGCGCTGTACCGGGCCGGCCGTCGCGACGAGGCGCTGGCCGAGTTCGACAGTGCCCGCGAGGTGCTGGTCAACGAGCTCGGCCTGGACCCGGGGCCGGCGTTGCAGGACATCCACGACCGGATCGTGGCCCAGCAGACGGTGCCGATCCCCGGCATCGGCGCGCAGCACGAACTGGCTCCGTCGACCCGTCAGCCCGAGGCGCCGGCCCAGTTCGTCGGCCGGCCGCGCGAGGTGGGCTGGCTGCGGGCGCTGGTGGTGGCGCTGGCCGACGGCGCCGGCGGCTGTGTGCTGATCGAGGGCGAACCCGGCATCGGCAAGTCGGCGCTGCTGGCGGTGGGTCTGGCCGATGCGCCGGTGGCCGGCTGTCGCGTGGTGTGGGCGCTGGGCGAGGACCTGTCCGGCGACGGCCCGCTGGCCCCGATCAGCCGGCTCCTGTCGTTCGTCGACCAGGCATGCGCGGAGGCGCCGCTGGTGCTGGTGATCGACGACGTGCAGTGGCTCGACGAGACCGGTCTGCTGGCGTGGCACCGGCTGTCCCGCCTGACCCAGCAGCTCCCGCTGTTGCTGGTCGGTGCACGCCGCACAAATCCGACCGCGCACCACGTGGACCTGGCCGGCGGTCGCACGCTGGCCCTCGGCGCGCTGCACGCCGACGACGTGCATGAGCTGGTCGCCCGGGTGATCGGCGCGGCGCCGGGTCCGGTGCTGCGTGGCCTGGTCGACCACGCCGCCGGCAATCCGTTGCACGTGCGCGAACTCGTCGACGAGTTGATCCGCGACGCGGTGCTGCACACCGCCGGCGGTGTGGCCGAGATCGATCCGGGTCTCGACTTGTCACCGACGATGGCGGCGATGGCCGCGCGGCGACTGGAGTTCCTCTCCCCCAGCGCCTTGGATCGCCTGCGATGGGCGGCGCTGCTCGGCGTCGAGTTCGATCTCTCCGACCTGGCGGCGGTCGTCGGCACGTCACCGGCCGACCTGGTCGGCGCGGTCGAGGAGGCCACCGACGCCGGCCTGCTGGTCGACGCCGGCAACCGGCTGGCCTTCCGGGATCCGGCCGTCCGCCAGGCGCTGTACGAGGAGCGCTCGGCGGCGGTCCGCACGACCTTGCACCGCGAGTCGGCCAAGGCGATGGCCCACGCCGGCGTGCCGGTGGAGCGTGTCGCGGCGCAGCTGGCGGTGGCCGGCGAGTTCGACCACTGGTCGGTGCAGTGGCTGCTGGCCAACGTGGAGACGGTCGCCGGCCGTGATCCGGCGTTGGTGCTCGACCTGCTGGACCGCGCCTTGGACAGCACCTCGCCGACGCCCGAGGAGCGGGAAATCCTGCTGGTGAGCCAGGTTCGCTGGCAGTTCCGGCTGGGCCGGCAGCCCGAGGCGGCCGCCCGCGCGCTGCTGGACGTGACGCGGGATCCGGCCCATGCCGCGGAAATGCGGTGGACCCTGGCCTGTTTGACGTACGGGCGGGGCGAGGTGGCGCAGGCGATCGCCGATCTCCGTGCGGCGGCAGCGGATCCGGCCGCGCCGGATTTCTGGGTGGCGCGGCACGACACACTGCGGGCCCAGTTCGAACGCACAGGCCTGGACGACCTCGACACGGCGGAGGTCACCGCCACGGCCGCCCTGACGCAGGCCACCGAGGCCAACGACGCCCCGGCCATCGCCGCCGCCGAGCAGGAGCTCTGGTACGTGGAATCGGTGCGCCGCAACCATTCCGCGGCGCTGGCCCACGTGAACAACGCATTGGCCGCGGCGACCGGCAACCAGCACCTGGTCGACCTCCAGATCAACCTGCTCGGCGCGCGGCTGTTCAGCCTGCAGAACCTGGACCGGCTGACCGACGGCACCGACACGGTGGCCCGCACCAAGGCGATGGCCCGTCGGGCCGGCCGCCCGTCCGGGCGGATCCACATCGGCGCGGCCGTGCACTACTACTGGCTCGGCCGCTGGGACGAGGCGCTGGCCGAGCTCGACGCCATCGTCGGTGGCGAGCCCGAGATCACCATCTTCGACCTGCGGTCCCGGGTGCCGCTGTTGCAGTACGGCACGGCGGCGCTGATCGCCGGGCACCGCGGCGACACCGAGCAGCTGCACGCCCATCTGCGCACTGCCGGCTCGTACCCGGTGATCGCGCCGTCGGACCAGGAGAACAGCGACTTCTTCCTGGCGGCCAAGGCGATGGCGGCCGAGCAGGACGGCGATCTGCCGGCCGCGCTGGCGGCCTACGAGCCGATCCTCGACCCGTCCTATGGTCGGATGACGTTGCGGCATCAGTGGTTGCCGGAGCTGACCCGGCTCGCCCTGGACGCCGACGCAAGCGACGTGGCGCAGGCGGCGCTGCGGCTGGCCCAGGCCGAGGCTGCCTCGGAAACCGTGCCGGCACGGGCCTCCAACGCCGCCGAGCGCTGCGCGGCGTTGATCGACGGCGACGCCGAGCCACTGCTGCAAGTGGCCCAGCGGTACCGGGAATCCGGACGGCGTATCGAGTTCGCGGTCACGAGCGAGGACGCCGCCGTCCTGTTGGCCCGCCGCGGCGAGGTCGACCGGGCCCGCCGGATCTTTCCGCAAGCCATGCTCGTCTATGCAGAACTCGGTGCCTCTTGGGACATCCGGCGGGCCGAGTCGCGGCTGCGCGAATTCGGCATCCGCCGGGCCGGCGTGTCGACCGGCCAGCCGACCGTCGCCGGCTGGCATTCCCTGGTGGGAGACGAGATCCGGGTCGCCGAGCTGGTCGCGCTCGGCCGGTCCAATCCGGACATCGCCGCCGAGTTGGCACTGTCGCGCCGGGTCGTGCAGGCCCATGTCTCGCGGGTGATGCAGAAGCTGGGGGTGGACTCGCGGCCGGACCTGGTGGGTAAGGTGACCGGGCATTCGGGGGCAATCGAGACTGGGGAACGCAGTGGCTGAACGGGCCCGGGAACCAAGGGTCGAACTGCTGGGACCGGTACTCGTGCGGGTCGACGGGGACGAGCGCAAGCTCGGTGCCCCGCGCCAGCGCGCGCTGTTCGCCGTACTGGCCTCCCGGCCGGACAAAGTGGTGTCCCGCGAGGACCTGATCACCGCGATCTGGGGCCAGGACGCCCCCGCGTCGGCCGACGGCAGCATCTACACCTACGTCTCCGGCCTGCGCCGCGCTCTGGAGCCGGATCGCGGCAACCGTGCCGTCTCGTCCGTGCTGCTGTCCGAAGGACCCGGCTACCGGCTGCGGATTCCGGCCGACGACATCGACCTGCACGAGTTCGATGCGTTGCGGCGCAAGGCCGAGCAGGCCCGCGCGGACGGCGACCAGGTCGCCGCGGTCTCAGCCGCCGACGGGGCGTTGGCCCTGTGGCACGGCGAACCGCTGTCCGGTTTGCCCGGCCCGTGGGCGGCCAGCCTGCGCGACCGGCTGCTCACCGACCGTCTCGACCTGCTGGAGATCCGTGCGGTCGGTGGCCTGGCCGCCGGTCAGCACGCGGAGCTGGTGGCCGAGCTGACCGCGCTCGTGCGGGAGAACCCGCTGCACGAGGGCCTGCGCGGGCTGCTGATGATCGCGCTGTACCGGGTGGGTCGGCAGGCCGACGCCGTGGATCAGTTCCGGGCGGTGGCCCAGGTGCTGATGGCCGAACTCGGCACGCTGCCCGGTCCGCGGTTGGCCGAGATCCAGCAGCAGATCCTGACCAACGACCCGGCTCTGGCCGCGCCGGCCGTGTCCACCCCGGTGAAGGAACAGCGCCGGCCGGCGTGGTGGGCCGCGCGGCCCCGTCCCCGCGCCCGGACGTTCGTCGCCCGGGCGGCCGAGCTTTCCGTTCTGCGCCAAGCGGTACGCCGCGTGTCGGACGGCCTCGGCGGCGTGCTGCTCGTCGAGGGCGAGCCCGGCATCGGCAAGTCGGAGCTGCTGACCACCGGCCTGGCCGACTGCGAAGACCAAGGCGTACAGCTGGTCTGGGGCGCGGGCGACGAGCTGGCCAGCCGTTTTCCGTTGCGGCTCATGCTGGACTGCCTGGGCATCGACGCCGACTCGCCCGATCCGGCCCGGGCCCGGGTGGCCGAGATGATGCGGCTGGCCCAGTCCAACCGGGACCCGCTCGGCGGCGGCGATCCGACGCTGGCCGTGGTCAACGAGCTGGTCGCGATCGTGCGGGAGATGTGCGCCGACGGCCCGCTCACGCTGGTCGCCGACGACATCCAGTGGGCCGACGAGGCCAGCCTGCTGGTGTTCAGCCGGCTGGCCATGGAGACCGCCACGCTGCCGTTGTTGTTGGTCGGCGCGCTGCGGCCGGTGCCGCGGACCGCGGTGCTGGACGGGGTCCGGGACATCGTGGCCAAGCGGGGTGGCGCGGTGGTGCAACTGGCCCCGCTGGCCGGCGGTGAGGTCGCCGAGCTGCTGCGGGGAATCGTCGGCGGCACGCCCGGCGCCGGTCTGCTCGGGCTGGCCGACCGTGCCGCCGGAAACCCGTTGTACGTCGGCGAGTTGGCCGACGCTTTACTGCGGGACCGGCACGTCGAGGTGTCGTCCGGGCAGGCCGAGGTGTGCGCCGGCGAGGACGTGTCCGTGCCGACCTCGTTGTCGTCGGCTTTGACGCACCGGCTGGGTTTTCTCAGTACTGCCACGACGGAAGTGTTGCGGCGTGCGGCTTTGCTCGGCACCGAGTTCGTGATGGCCGACCTGAGCGTGCTGATGGACCGCCCGGCGGCCTCGCTGTTGCCCGCGCTCGACGAGGCCGCCGCGGCAAAGGTGTTGCTGGCCAACGGGAATCGTTACACCTTCCGACACGCCCTGATCCGCCAGGCGCTGTACGACGCCACTTCGCCGACCGTACGGACGGTGCTGCACCGGCAGGCCGCCGAGCGGTTGGACCGGGCCGGCGCGTCGATGGAAACCGTTGCCCGGCAACTGGTCGCGTCACCGGTGGCGGTCGACTCGTGGGTGATCGACTGGATGCTCCAGCACGGCGAGCGCATCGCCCACCGGGCGCCGGACATCGGGTTGGACCTGCTGCGCCGGGTTGTCGCCGTCTGCGAGCCCGACGATCCCCGGCACGTGGACCTGACCGCCGTGTTGGCTCGCGTGCTGTATTGGCGCGGCGAGCTGCCCGAGGACGAGGTTCGGTCGGTGTTGGCCCTGACCCGTGATCCCGACCTGTCCGGCGAGATGCAGTGGATTCGGGCCGTCATCTACTATCGCCGCGGCCAGGAGGACAACTCCGTTGCGGCGCTTCGGGAAGCTTCGGACGCGCCGGAGATTTCGCCGACGTGGCAGGCCCGTTGCCAGGCGTTGCTGGCCGTGCGGGAAGGCATGGGGCTGCTGGAGTTCGACCGGGCCGAGGTCACCGCCGCCGAGGCGATCGACCGGGGCGAGAAAGCCGGCGACAACTTCGCCGTGGCCTTCGCCTTGCAGGCACTGTGGTTGTTCGAGTCCATCGACCGCGATCACGCCGCCGCTTTGCGGTACGTGGACGAGGCTTTGGCCGTCGTCGCCGAGGACGCCGGCCTGGCCCACCTGCACTTGAGCCTGCTCGACAACCGCGTGTTCAGCCTACAGAACCTGGACCGCCTCGACGAGGCCGACCAGGCGTTGCTGGCCGTACGCAGCCTGGTGCACCGGTACCAGCTGCCCGGCGGTTTGCCGATGTCCACTGCCGTCAACCACTATTGGGCCGGCCGGTGGAGCGACGGGCTGCTGGAGCTCAGCATCATCACCCGGTCCGGGCCCGAGCTGGCTTTCCTCGGGTTGCGGGAAAGCAGTCCCATGTTGTTGCTCTCGCACGGCGTCGCCGCCTTGATCGCCGCGCTCCGTGACGACGGCGACGAGGTCGCCGCCCATCTCGCCGCCGCCGATGAGCTGCCCATGCTCACCACCGCCGACCGGGAGAACTGCGACTTCCTGTTGATGGCCGAGGCCCAGGCCGCCGAGCGGGACGGCCGTTTCGACGAGGCCCTCATCGCTTTGGCCCCCGTTCTGGATCCCCGTTATGCGCCCATGATGCTTCGGCACCAGTGGCTCCCCGACGTCGTTCGCCTTGCCCTACAGGCCGATTCCCCCGACCTTGTCACCCAGGCCCTCTCCATCTGCGCCGGCGAGGCCGCCCGCGAGGTCGTCCCCACCCGCGCCGCCGCCGCCCTCCTGCGTTGCCGCGGGCTCGCCGACCGCGATCCCGCCTCCGTCGCCCAGGCCGTCGCCCACTACCGCACCGTCGGCCGCCCGGTCGAACTGGCCCAGACTTTGGAAGATCTCGCCGTCGTGCTCGCCGCCACCGGCCGCCGTGCCGAGGGCGAGGCCGCCTTGACCGAGGCCCTCCGCCGCTACGAACTCCTCGGCGCCGCTTGGCCCGCCCGCCGCGCCGCCGCCCGTTTCGGCCGCCCCGAACCAGGAAAGTCGGCCGAGCGCGAAGTCGGCTAGCCTCCATGCGATGGGGGCATCGTCGGAAACTCGTACCACTGACTTCACCAAACTCCTGGCGGCGGCGTCGACGTCGCTGCTCGGGGACGGGATTCGCACGGCGGCGCTGCCGCTGCTCGCGGCGGTGCTGTCGCCGACGGCGGCGGCCGTCAGTGTGGTGACGTTTGCCGGCACGGTGCCGATTCTGCTGTTCACGCTGTACGGCGGGGCGCTGGCGGACCGGCACGACCGGCGCAACCTGATGTGGCGCATGGATCTGGGGCGCGGAGTGCTGGTGGCGGCATTTGCCGTTTGGGTCCTGACGACCACGCCGCCGCTGTGGGGCCTGGTCCTGATGACGTTCCTGATCGGCAGCGCGGGGGCGGTGTTCGACACCATCGCGGGATCGTTCATCGCCGATCTGATCGACGGCGACAACCTGGCCAAGGCCAACGGGCGGCTGCAAGCGGCCCAGCTGATCAGTTTTCAGTTCCTGGGACCGCCGCTCGGGGCGGCGCTGTTCGCGGTGTCGGCGGGCGCGCCGCTGGTGGTGGACGCGGTGACGTTCGTGGCGGCGGCGGGCCTGGTGTTCGCGATCCGAGCCCGGCACGCACCGGCCCGAGCCGAGGTGACGACGACGATCCGCGCCGACATCGCCGAAGGCGTGCGGTGGCTGTGGCGACACAAAGGCCTGCGCCTGCTGGCGCTGGAGCTCGGCCTGGCCAACCTGAGCGTGCAGATGGCGATAACCATGCTCGTGCTGCTGATCGTGAACACGCTGCACGCCCCGGCCGCCCTGTACGGCGTGATCCTGGCCATCGGCGCGGTCGGCGGCCTGCTGGGCAGCCTCGCCGGCGGCTGGGTCCGACGGCACCTGAGCCTCGGTGTGGGGCTGGGCCTGGCCATCGGGGCCATGGCGGTCTCGCTGCTGGTGGTGGGGGTCGCCGGGTCGATCCCGCTGGTCGCGGTCGGCTACACGATCGGCAGCTTCGGCATCCTGCTGTGGAACGTGCAGGCCGTCGTGGTCCGCCAACGGCTCACCCCGCGCGACCTGATGGGCCGGGTCACCAGCGCCTACCGGCTGATCAGCTGGGGCGCGGGCCCGATCGGCGCGGCGCTGGGCGGCGTGCTCGGCACCCTGCTGGACGTGCGAGCCCCCATCATCATCGGCGGCGTGCTGCTGGCCCTGTCACTGCTGCTCATGCCCCGGCTCGGACGGCTGGAACAGGCCTAACAAGCCTTTTGTGGCAACCGTCACATCTACCTGGGCGTGTGCACTGTAGACGCTCCGCCATCCGGTGCATTTCCCGATCGAGATTCACGTGTGAACCGAAATGAGTCGCGGAATGGTCATTGTGAACGAAGATGGAGTGGGGGCCAGCGACACAGACGGGAGCCGTGATGGGTCGGACACTGGGCGTGGTCACCGAGTCGGCCGCCGGCGAGACGCGGGTGGCGGCCACGCCGGCGACCGTGCGCCAACTGGCCGCCCTCGGCTACGAGGTGCTCGTCGAGGCCGGCGCGGGCACCGCCGCGAGCTGCCCCGACGAGGCGTACGCGCAGGCCGGGGCCCGGATCGCGACCCGAGGCGAGGCCTGGGCCACCGATGTCGTGATCAAGGTGAACCCGCCGACCGAACCCGAGATCGCGGCCCTGCACGACGGGGCGACGCTGATCGGCATGATCGGCCCGGCATTACGGCCTGAATTGGTCCAGACCCTGTCCGAGCGGCCGATCACCGTGCTGGCCATGGACGCGGTGCCGCGCATCTCCCGAGCCCAGTCGCTGGACGTGCTCAGCTCGATGGCCAACATCGCCGGCTACCGGGCCGTCATCGAGGCGGCCAACCGGTTCGGGCGGTTCTTCACCGGCCAGGTCACCGCGGCCGGCAAGGTGCCGCCGGCCAAGGTGCTGGTGGCCGGGGCCGGTGTGGCCGGGCTGGCCGCGATCGCCACGGCCAACAGCCTCGGCGCGGTGGTGCGGGCCACCGACCCGCGCAGCGAGGTCGCCGAGCAGGTGAAGTCGCTGGGCGGCGACTTCCTGGCCGTCGACGTCGAGCAGGAGGCCAGCACCGACGGCTACGCCAAGGCCACCTCGGAGGCGTACGACCGGCGCGCCGCCGAGATCTACGCCGAGCAGGCCCGCGATGTCGACATCATCATCACCACCGCCCTGATCCCCGGCCGGCCCGCGCCCCGGTTGGTGACGGCCGAACACGTGGCCAGCATGCGGCCGGGCAGCGTGATCGTCGACATGGCGGCGGCGCAGGGTGGCAATGTCGAGGGCACGGTGGCCGGCGAGGTCGTGACCACGGCCAACGGCGTGACGATCATCGGCTACACCGACCTGGCCGGACGGCTGCCGGCGCAGTCCTCGCAGCTGTACGGCACCAACGTGGTGAACCTGCTGAAGCTGCTGACGCCGGGCAAGGACGGCGAAGTGGTGCTGGACTTCGAGGATGTCGTGCTGCGCGGCATGACCGTGGTCCGCGACGGCGAGACGACCTGGCCGCCGCCCAAGATCAGCGTCAGCGCCGCGCCACCGCAACAGGTGCAGAAAACCCCTGCGCCACAAAAGGAAGAGAAACCCCGACGGGCGCGGCACGTGGTCGTCGCCGCCGCGGCGATCGCGCTGTTCCTCCTGGTCGGCTTCTCCCCCAACGAGTTGATCGGTCACCTCACGGTGTTCGCGCTGTCCGTGGTGATCGGCTTCTACGTGATCGGCAACGTGCACCACGCCCTGCACACCCCGCTGATGTCGGTCACCAACGCCATCTCCGGCATCGTGGTGGTCGGCGCGCTGCTCCAGATCGGCCACAGCACGATCGCGGTCACCGTGCTGTCCGCGGCGGCGGTGCTGTTGGCCAGTATCAACATCTTCGGCGGATTCGCCGTGACCCGGCGCATGCTCAGCATGTTCTCGAGGAGCTGACCCATGACCGTGGCAACGGCGGCGCAGGCCGCATACCTCGTGGCAGCACTGCTCTTCGTGCTCAGCCTGGCCGGTTTGAGCAAGCACGAGACGTCGCGAAACGGCGTGCTGTTCGGCATCACCGGCATGGCGCTGGCCCTGATCGCCACCATTGTGCTGGCGCTCCAGGGAATGGCCGTCCTCGGCATCGTGCTGCTGATCGTGGCGATGGCGGCCGGCGGCGGCATCGGCCTGTGGCGGGCCCGGGTCGTCGAGATGACCGGCATGCCCGAGCTCATCGCACTGCTGCACAGCTTTGTCGGTCTGGCGGCCGTGCTGGTCGGCTGGAACGGTTATCTGGACGCCGATGCCGGCTCGCTGCCGGGCATCCACCACGCCGAGGTGTGCATCGGCGTGTTCATCGGCGCCGTCACGTTCACCGGCTCGATCGTGGCCTTCCTCAAGCTGTCGGCCCGGATCAGGTCGGCCCCGATGATGTTGCCGGGCCGGCATTTCCTCAATCTCGGCGCGCTGGTCGCCTTTGCCGTGCTGACCGTCTTCTTCGTCATCACGCCGAATGTGGGCATTCTGGCCGCCGTCACGGCGATCGCGTTGCTGCTGGGCTGGCACCTGGTGGCGTCCATCGGCGGCGGCGACATGCCGGTCGTGGTGTCCATGCTGAACAGCTATTCCGGTTGGGCCGCCGCGGCTTCGGGCTTCCTGCTCGACAACGACCTGCTGATCGTCACCGGCGCGTTGGTCGGCTCCTCCGGCGCCTACCTGTCGTACATCATGTGCAAGGCGATGAACCGGTCGTTCATCTCGGTCATCGCCGGCGGGTTCGGCGTGGAGGCCGGCACGTTCGCGGCCATCGAGCAGGGCGAGCACCGGGAGATCACCCCGGCCGACACCGCGGAGCTGCTGCGCGAGGCCGAGACCGTGATCATCACGCCCGGCTACGGCATGGCCGTCGCGCAGGCCCAGTACCCCGTCGCCGATCTGACCCGCAAGCTCCGGGAACGCGGCGTGGACGTGCGGTTCGGCATCCACCCGGTGGCCGGACGGCTGCCCGGGCACATGAACGTGCTGCTGGCCGAGGCCAAGGTGCCGTACGACATCGTGCTGGAGATGGACGAGATCAACGACGACTTCCCGCAGACCTCGGTGGTGCTGGTGATCGGGGCCAACGACACCGTCAACCCGGCGGCCGACGATCCCGGCAGCCCCATCGCCGGCATGCCCGTGCTGCACGTGTGGGAGGCGCAGAACGTCATCGTGTTCAAGCGCTCCATGGCCGTCGGCTACGCCGGTGTGCAGAACCCGTTGTTCTTCAAGGACAACAGCAAGATGCTGTTCGGCGACGCCAAGGAACGCGTGGAGGACATCGTCCGCGCGCTCTAGAACGAGCCGGCGGTCCAGACGTTCTCCCGGCGACTGGACCGCCAGTGGTCGGCCAGGTGCCGGCGGAGCTCGGCCAGCGCCGGATGACGGTTGTCGGCGCGCCAGATGAGCGAGTGCGGGTAGGCCGGCGTCGGGTCGTTGAGCGGGATGCTGCGCAGGTCGGCTCGCACTGCGTTGCGAATGCCGGTGCCCCACAGGGTTGCCAGCTTCGGCGTGTCGGCAATCAGGTCGAGCATGGTGTCGCTGCCGAAGTTCGGGCCGTCGCCGTCGATCGAGAGGCCGAATTCGGCGGCCAGCTCCCCGTAGTAGGCGCCCCATTCCGTGCCCGGCGCGATGCCGGGAATCCAGATCCGGTGGCCCACAAGGTCTTTCAGCGTCAGTTCGGCGTTGTGGGCGAGTTCGTGCCTGGGGCCGACCAGAAAATCCAGGGGCTCGTCGTGCACCCGCATCATCTCGACGCCGGCCGGCGGCGGCGTGAGCTGGGCGCGGAACGCCGCGTCGACCGTGCCGGCCAGCACGGCGGCGGTGGCCTCCTCGCCATGGGCCAGCACCACCACGTCGAGCTCGATTTCCGGGTGCTGACGGTGGAATTCGTGCAGCAGGGTGCCGGTGACCACCCGGCGGCCGAGCACGTCGACCCGCAGCGGCCGGCCGCCGGGCCTGATCGACGCGACGGCCCGGTCGGCGGCGTCGAGCAGGGCGCGGGCGTGCGGCAGGAACGCCTGGCCGTCGGCGGTCAGCTGGATGCCGCGAGCGGTGCGGGTGAACAGCCGGACGCCGAGTTCCTTCTCCAGCGCGGCAATGCGTTTGGACACGGCCTGCTGGCTGATGCCCAGCTCGACGCCGGCCTCCTGGAGCTGGCCCTCCTCGGTCGACACCACGAAGGTCCGCACGGCGTTGAGGTCCACGGCGCGAGGCTACAACCGCCGGTTGTGGCTCGCCGGCCCGGGGTTGTTTGCCGGCACGGCCGACAGCCGTGAAGATCGCCGTATGGGTAGGGATTTCGGCTGGCTGTGGGCGGCCTACGCGGCCAGCACGGTCGGCACCTGGTTCGCGTTCGACGCCTTCCCGCTCGTGGCGATCCTGGTGCTGCACAGCACGCCGGCCGAGGTGTCGCTGCTGGCGGCGGCCGGGCTGATCGTCGGCGCGCTGGTCGCGGTGCCGCTGGGGCCGTGGGTCGAGTTCCGGCGCAAGCGGCCGGTGATGGTGGCCATGGACCTGCTGCGGTTCACGGCCCTGTTGACGCTGCCGGCGGCGTATCTGGTGCACGCCTTGACGTTCGGGCAGCTGGTCGTGGTGTCGGTGGTGGTCGCCACGGCCGACATCGTGTTCACGGCGGCCAGCGGGGCGTTCCTGAAGTCGTTGGTGGCCAAGGAAGATCTACTCCAGGCCAACGGCCGCTTCGAGGCGACGGCCTGGGCCGCGACCGCTGTCGGGCCGCCGGCCGGCGGGCTGGCCATCGGCGCGTTCGGGCCGTTGACCACGATCGTGGCCAACGCGGTGAGCTTTCTCTTGTCGGCGTTGGGAATTCGGGCGATCAACGGCCAGGAGCCGGCACCGGGTCAGGCGCGCAAGCTCGGTGCCGGCGAGATCTTCGACGGCTGGCGGCATGTCGTGCGCCACCCGGTGCTGCGGCCGCTGTTCGTGAACTCCGCGCTGTACAACGGTTTGCTCATGGCGACCGCCCCGCTGCTGGCGGTGTTGATGCTCGGCGACCTCGGCTTCACACCGTGGCAATACGGCTTGGCGTTCGGCATTCCGTGCCTGGGTGGCCTGGTCGGCTCACGGCTGTCACGGCCGCTCGTGCGGCGGTTCGGCCAGGACCGTGTGCTGTACTTTTCCGGCGCGCTCAGGGCAATCTGGGTGGTGGGGCTGGCCTTCGTCGGGCCGGGTCTGCCCGGACTGCTGCTGGTGATCGGCCTCGAGTTCGGGATCATCGTGTGTTGCAGCATCTACGCCCCGGTGTCGGCGACCACCCGGCTGGAGAACTCCGCGCACGACAACGTCGCCCGGGTGTTGTCGGCGTGGTCGGTCACGACCAAGGTCAGCATCGCGCTCATGACGGCACTGTGGGGCTTGCTGGCCAGCTGGATCGGGCCGCGCGAGGCGATCGCTGTGGCCGGCGTGCTGGCGCTGGCCACGCCGTTCACGCTGCGGCGGCCTCAGAGGACGCGCGTGGCGTACGGCATGATCTCGCCCCAGCGCACCGGTACCACGCGTACATAGGAGCCGGAGTACGGCGCCTCGATCATGCGGCCACCGCCGATGTACATGGTGACGTGGTGGATGTTGCTGGGGTTGCCGTAGAACAGCATGTCGCCCGGGGCCATCTGGGACAGCGGCACGTGCTGGCCGGCGTAGTACTGGTAGCCGCTGTAGTGCGGCAGGTAGATGCCGACGCCGGCGAAGGCGTAGACCATCAGGCCGGAGCAGTCGAAGCCGATCTTGTTGTAGTCGCCGTAGTAGTCGGCGTCGCCGCCGCCGTCGCTGATGCCGCGGCTCGGGCCGCTCGGCGTGCCGCCGCCCCACGCGTACGGCATACCCAGCTCGGCCATCGCGCGGCCGATCACCGCCGCCGCCCGTCCGGCGGCCGCGACCGGCACCGGGCGCGGCGGCGGGGCCGGCCGGTTGCCCACCGGTCGCGAGGCCGCCGCCGCAGCAGCGGCCGCCGCAGCCGCTTCTTCTTCCTTCTTCTTCTGCGCCTGCCAGTCGACGTAGCGCTGGCGCTGGGCCTGGAGGTCGGTGACGTTGGCCTGGGCCGCCGACAGCTGGCCCTCCATGTCCGACTTGGACGACTGGAGCTGCTTCTCCTGCGCCGCCTCGCTCTGCCGCGCGGCCACCGCCGCCGCCATCGCCGCGTCCACCTTGCGCTTGGCCGCGTCGGCCGCGTCCTGCTTCTCCTTGGCCACCTGCACTGCCTTGCGGCTGGCCGACTCCTTGTTCGCGCGGTCCACCTCGGCCCGCTGCGTCACGTCCATCGCCTTGAGCTCCGACTCGCTGACGGCGTTCAGCATCTGCACGCGGGCCAGCAGGTTGTCGGGGCTGGTCGCGTCGAACAGGGCCGAGAAGCCGCCGACCGCACTGCCCTGCGAGAAACTGGCCGCCGCGAAGTCGTCGAGGCGCTTGCGGGCGTCGTCCATCGCCTTCGACGCCGCGTCCGACTCCAGCTTGGCCGCCGCCGCCTCGTCGCCAGCCTGCTGCGCCGCCGCCTGCGCCGTTTCGAGGTCGACCCGGGCCTTGTTGACCTCTTCCATCCGGGCTTCGACCTGGGACTGGAGGTCTTCGAGCTTCGCGTCCGCGGCCGCCAGCTGGTTGCTCAGGTCGCCGACCTTCGCCGCCTTGTCCTTGACCGCGTCCTGGCCGGCACTGATGTCGGTGTCCGAAGGGTTGTTCGGCGGCGGGGGCGCCGCGCTGCCCGCTCCGGCCGAGCCCATCACCAGGGCCAGCACCACCCCGGCCAGCACCGCTGCTCGAACCACCCCGCACCTCCTCGCGAAGGTTGGGCCGTTCGGCGTACTGCGCACAGCCGAACGGCGTCAACCAGGCACGAGGCCACTGTGCCACTCCCGCCCCACGCACGCCACATACCCCGTGCAAAACTCACCCATCATCAGCCACACGTGTCACACCAATGGCCTAGCGACGTGCTACGCACAGGCCCCTCAGCAGGGGTAATGGGTGGTTGACGGCGCACTCACCGCAGGCCCGACCAGGCCTCCGCCCGAGGCAGTCATGAAACCAATTCACGACTGCCGGACAGCGGTGTCAGGCGGGGTCGTGACGCAGGGCGGCGGCCAGCCATTCCTGCACCGTCGTCGTTCGTTCGGGATCCGGCTGGGGCGTGCCGTTGATCGTCGCCACCAAGGCGCCGTACCGGGTGATCAGGTTCAGCCCGGTCATCCTGGCCCGGAGCTCGGCCGCCCGGCCCCGGTCGAAGTCGACCATGCTGCGCCGGGACTTGGCGGCGTCGTGCCGCCCGGTCATGGCGGCGACCATTTCGGCGCGGTGGGCGGCCGTGCGCTCGGCGATGTCCCGGGCCTGCGGTGACGTCGTAGGCACACCGGCCTGCTGCGCCGCCTGGGCCTCCAGGAAGAGCTGCCGCTGCGTCTCGGCATGCGCCATCATCTCCGGCGAGGTCATCAGCTTGCCCTGCTCGGTGCCGAAGATCCGGTGCAGGTGATCGCGCAGCGCCGTGCGGAACTGGTCGTCCTGCACGACCTCGGCCAGCTCGATCCAGGCCTCGAGCTGTGCGGTGGTGGGCTCGTCGGGCAGGTGCGGCCGCCGGTCGCGCAGCTGCTCGACGTAGCCGGGGTGGACGTCGAGGCCGTCGGTCACGAAGTCCCAGAACCGGGTGATGAGCTGGTCGCGGTCGTCGTCGGACATCGACGCGAGCTTGTGCATCAGGCTCACCTGCTCCGTAGTGGTGTGTTGGCGCACGATGGTCCGCAGCACCGCGCGGCGGGCCCGGAACTGGCGCAGCTGGTCCTCGACCAGCCGCAGATGCGCGACGGCCAGGTCGTGCAGGGTGGTCTGCTCGGCCAGCACCCGGCGGATGTCGTCCAGACCGGCGCCGAGATCACGCAAGGTGCGCACGAGTTCGAGACGGGCGATGGCGTGCACGTCGTACAGCCGGAAGCCGCCCTCGGTATGGCCGCTGGGCGTGACGACGCCCTCGTCGGCGTAGAACCTGATCGCGCTCACGCTCAGGCCGGTGCGGCGGGCGACGTCCCCGATGGGATAGAGCTCGTTCACACCGGCCACTATGGGATCTCAACCGACTTGAGAGTCAAGGCGTCGGTTTCCGGCCCCAGGCAGTGACCATCGGGGCCAGCATGAGCTGTAGGTCGCCGGCGGCGAGGTTCTCCAGGTGGGTCTCGATCTCCTCAGGGGTCGCCAGTCCCGCGCTCAGCAACTGGTCGCGAACGTGGTGCATGGTGGCGGCTTCCAGGACGGTGCAGGCGGGTGATCCGATCGGGAAGTAAGCCTCCGCGCGAACGTCCAGCAGGTCCGACTCACGCAGCAGCCTGGGCAGCGTGCGCCCGTAGGCGAGGTCGGCGCCGCGCTCGACCATCAGCGCGCGGGTTGCGGCGCGCAGACGGTTGGCCAACTCCTCGGCGGGACCGCGCTCGTCCGGACAGGCCAGCGGTTGCAGCGCGGGGTCCGCATCCTCGATCACCAGCCAGCCGCCCGGCCGGAGCGCATCGACCATGACCTGCAACGCGGCCGCGCGATCCTCCAGGTGAACGAGCACCAGGCGGGCGTGGACCAGGTCGAACTGCTCGGCCGGGGGCGGGTCGGTCGTCACGTCGTGACGACGGACCTCCAGTGCACCGCCGGCCGCGGGCTCGGTCCACGACACGTCGATGTCGGTGGCCAGCACCCGGCCGCCGGGCCCGACCCGCTCGGCCAGGCCGTTCGGCACCGAGACGCCGCCGGCGCCGACCTCCCAGCACCACCAGCCCGCGCCGAGGCCCACGTCGTCGAGATGGCGGAACGTCCACGGATCGAACAGCTCGGCCAGCGCGACGAACCGTTCACCGGCTTCCGGGCGGCGGTTGTCCAGCAGATAGCGGCTCACGTCAGTTGACCTTACGGTCCCGGCCGCTCCAGTACGGCTCGCGGAGCTTGTACTTCTGGATCTTGCCGGTGGCCGTGCGGGGGATGGCCTCGCGGAACTCGACGGAGGTGGGGGCCTTGTAGCCGGCGAGGCGCTGCTTGCAGTGGGCGATGAGCTCGGCCTCGGTGGCCTCGGCGGAGAGCACGACGAGGGCCTTGATGGTCTCGCCCCACTTCTCGTCGGGCACGCCGATGACCGCGACCTCGGCGACGGCGGGGTGGCTGAACAGGCAGTCCTCGACCTCGATGGACGACACGTTCTCGCCGCCGGTGATGATGACGTCCTTGCGGCGGTCGGAGATGACGAGATGGCCCTCCTCGTCGAGGGAACCGCCGTCACCGGTGTGGAACCATCCGTCGGCCAACGCATCGGCGGTCGCGTCAGGGTTCTCCCAGTAGCCTTCGAGCACCACATTGGACCGGGCGAGCACCTCACCGCTGTCGGAGATGGCGATCCGGGCGCCGAGGGCGGCCCCGCCGGCGCGGGAGAGCTTGGCGGCGCGCTCCAACGGCGGCAGGTCGACGTCCTGCGGCCGGGTGCGGTTGAAGGTGAGCAGAGGCGACGTCTCGGTCAGACCGTAGATCTGGAGGAACTCCCACCCCAGCTCGTCCTGCACGCGAGCGATGGTCCGGGTGGGCGGCGGAGCGCCGGCGCAGACGATGCGAACCTTGTCGCGCCCGGGAATCTCGCCGGACCAGGTCTGGGCGGCGTCGAGAACGGCGTTCCACACGGCCGGCGCGCCGCACATCAGGGTCACGCCGTGGTCCTGAACGCGCCGGAGGATCTCGGTGCCGTCGACCTTGCGCAGCACGATGTGCCGCGCGCCGACGCCGGTCAACCCGTACGGCATGCCCCAGCCGTTGCAGTGGAACATCGGCAGCGTGTGCATATAGACATCCCGCTCCCACGCCCGAACGTGCATGGCGAAGGTGACGGCGTTGGTCCAGATGTTGCGGTGCGTCAGCTGCACGCCCTTGGGCCGCGCGGTGGTGCCGGAGGTGTAGTTGATCGTGGCGGTGGCGTCCTCGTCCGGCGCCGACCACGGCCGCGGCTCGGTGTCGAAGCGCATGAGCTGCTCGGTCTCCGCCCCCAACACGAACCGGTGCGGCGCCGTCACGCCCTTGAGAGGGTCGTCCAGCTCGGGGTCGACCAACAGCACGGACGCGCCGCTGTGCTCGACGATGTAGGCGATCTCGTCGGCCCGCAGCCGGAAGTTGACCGGCACGCAGATGCGCCCGCTGGCCGGCACGGCGTGCAGCAACTCCATCAACCGCGCCGAGTTGTGGCTGACGACGGCGACCCGCTCGCCCTCGCCGACGCCCAACGCGTCCAGGCCGGCCTGCCAGGCGCGAACCCGCCCGGCCAGCTCGCGGTAGGTGGTGGTGGCGACGGGATCGGCCGGCTGGGCCGGCTCGTCCACGATCGCGACGCTGTCGGCGAGGACCGTCGCTGCACGGTCCAGGAAGTCACTGACGGTGAGTGGGACCCGCATCACAACACCCTAGCTACCAAGTGGCCGGATCGCCCCACGTCGACAGGCGACCACGCGGCTCGATCGTTTCAGCGGCCACCAAAGCGGGCAGTGACTCGGTCAGCGGCGCACGCACCACGGCGTCGGCGAGGTCGTCGAACGGGGTGGGCTCGGCGTTGCAGATCAGCAGCGCGGCCCCGGCCCGTACGGCCAACTCCGGCAGCGCGGCGGCCGGGAAGACGGTCAGCGAGGTGCCGGCGGCGAGGAACAGATCGCAGTCCAACGTGGCCTGCTGGGCCCGCCGCAGCACGTCCTGGTCGAGCTCCTGCCCGAACGAGATGGTCGCCGACTTGAGAAGTCCGCCGCACACCAGGCACGGCGGATCGGCCTCGCCGGCGGCGACACGGCCGAGGGCCTCGGTCATCGGCCGCCGGTCACCGCAGCTCAGGCACTCCGTCTCGATCAACGATCCGTGCAGCTCCACGACCGCCTGAGAACCGGCTTTCTGGTGCAGGCCGTCGATGTTCTGCGTGAGCAACGCCCGCAGCCGGCCGGAGCGTTCGAGCTCGACCAGCGCCGCGTGCGCGGCATTGGGCTCGGCCGTCCAGGCCGGGTGCACGGCCCGGCTGCGCCAGGCCTGAACCCGTACTGCAGGGTCGGCGAGGTAGTCCTGCAAGGACGACAGCCGCTGCGCCTCGGGATCCTTGGTCCACACGCCGTTCGGCCCGCGGAAATCGGGAATCCCGGACGACGTCGACACACCGGCCCCGGTGAGCACAGTGATGCGCCAGGCCCCGCCGATCAGTCGCATCGCGTCCCGCATGTACTCCTGGCTACGCCACGAGGCGACCCTTGTCCAGCCGAAGCTGCCGATCGGCCACGGCGTGCACCCGGGGATCGTGCGTCGCGGCGATCACGGCGGTGCCGCGGTCGGCGACCCGCCGCAGCACGGTCAGCACGACTTCGGCGCTGGCCTGGTCGACGTGCGCGGTGGGCTCGTCGGCCAGCAGCACCTCGGGCTCGACGACGATCGCCCGGGCCAGCGCCGCCCGCTGCTGCTGGCCGTAGGACACCTCGTTCGGGTACCGGTCGGCGAGTTCGCCGATGCCGAGCTCGGTCAGCACGGCGACGCTGCGCGACTTGGCCTCCGGCGACCCGGTCAGCAGCAGCGGCAGCGCGGTGTTCTCCGCCAACGTCAGCTCGCCGGCCAGCCCGAGGGCCTGCGGCAGCACGGCGCAGCGCTGCCAGCTCGGCGCGCCGTCCAGTTCCACGTCACGGATGAGCACGCTGCCGACGTCCGGCCGGTCGAAGCCGCACAGGATGGACAGCAGCGCGCTCTTGCCGGAGCCGGACGGTCCGCCGATCGTGACGAACTCACCCGGCGCCACCGCGAGGTCCACCCCGCGCAGCACCTCGACCTGCCGGAAGGACCGGCCGATCCCCTGCGCCACCAGCGCCATCACGCCACCCGCCCAGATTCCATCCGCACCACGCGGTCGGCCAGGCTGATCAGACGGTCGTCGTGCGAGGCGACCGCGACCGGAACTCCCCGGTCCACCAATACTTTCAGCGATTCCAGTACCAGACCGGCCGACGCGTCGTCCAGCTGTGAGGTCGGTTCGTCGGCCAGCACGACCTTGGGATCACGGGCCAGCGCGCAGCACAGCGCCAGCCGTTGCTGCTGCCCACCGGACAGCGCCGGCACGCGGTAATCGCCCATGCCATCGAGCCCGACAACGCCGAGCAACCCGAGATCGGCTGTGCGACCAGCACTCTGCGCAGCGGCAATGACGTTCTGCGCGGCAGTGAGCTCCGGGAGCAGATTCTCCATGGGGTTCTGGAACATCAGCGCGATGGTCTGACGCCGCAGCGCTCGGAGTTGCCGGTGCGAACGCCGGCTCACCGTCTCACCGCTGAGATCCACAGCGCCCCGCGTTGGCCGCTCGACCAGCGCCAGCACGCGCAGCAGCGTCGACTTGCCCGAGCCGGACGGGCCGGCGAATACCGTGATCCCGTTGTCGGGCACCACAACCGTGACATCGTCGATCGCCGTCACGGTGCCGGCCGGCGTCGAGTAGTCGACACCGACCCCTTGGGCGGCAAGGACATCAGCCACGGATGAGCTCCCCGACTCGGGCGGTGCGCACCCCGCGCACCGCGATCCAACCGGCCGCCGCGACCACCGCGGCCGCGATGACGACCGCGATCACCACGAACATCACCGAGTCCGGCAGCACCGACACCGGCCGCAGCCACGGCGCGGGATCCAGGCGTGGCACGGAGAACGCGGCCACGACCAGCCCGACCGTCACCCCGGCCAGCAGCACCGCCCCGGCCACCGCCCCGAATTCCAGCAGATGACTTGTGATCAACGTGATCGGCCGCAGCCCCATCCGGGTCGCCAGAGCCCCGGACAACGCCGTCTGCCTGCGCCGCGCCCCGACGGCCAGCAGCAGCGAAGCCGCCGCGATCACGGCCAGCAGCGCGCCGACCGACGCGATGTACCCGAAAGTCCATGCCACCGTGTAGAACGGCAACGCATCCAGCGCCAATTCGGTTGTCTTGTAAGCGATGTGGTCGATGTGCGCGTCGCCGAGGGCCTTGAGCACGGCCGGGGCATCCTCGCTCGACCACACGAAGAACGAGTTGATCTCCGAAGCGGTGGTGATGTCCGACCGGGCCGTCACGTACCCGATGTTGTTCGGCATCCCGGGAAACACCGGCAGCGTGCCGACCGTGTGCAGCGGCGTGAACCCGGGAATGCTGATGCCCGAACCGGTTTTCGCACCTCCGACGGCGATCGCCGCCCCGTGGCCCAGCTTGGCGACCAGGTCCAGCAGCTCGGCCCGCCGGGAGGGCTCGATCCACGCGCCGTTGGCGAAGGTGTCCGGGTCGACCGCGACCATGTTGCTCGCGCCCCGGTCGACCACGCCGACCACCGTGGCGTGTGCGCCGACCGTGGCCGGCAGCGGCTGCTTGCTCTGACCGAACGAGGTGGAGATCTGCACGGAAGTGTTGCCGCCGACCAGGTTCCCGGACTTGCTGGCCAACGCGTCCTGCTCGGCCCGGTTGACGCTGTTGCCAACCGCGAGCGTGCCGACAGCCAGCACCCCGACCAGCAGCACACCCGTCGCCGCCGTGCTCGCCGCGGCCAGCCGGCGAACGGCGAGCTGCACCGACGGCAGCGACCACACGCTCAGCCGATGCGACCACGTGAGCAGCAGTCGGCCGAGCCGGGCGGCAATGCCAGCGATCACCACGACCACCAACACCGGGAACGCCAGCGCAAACGCGTCCAGCGGTGGCGTCACGCCGCCGGTCGACGGCACCGACCGGGTCAGGCTCAGCCCGGAGAACACTGCCGCCACGGCGACCGGCAGCTCGAACGGAATCAGCCGCAGCACACGAGGAATCCGGCGGCGCGCCTGCGCCTGGAACATCCGGTGCGTGCGCCACGCCGCCGTCGCCGTCAACACCGCGCCGGCGGCCAGGACCACGCCCAGCACCACCAGCGCCGCCCACGTCGTCGTGCCGGGATCCAACGAGGCCACCGGGGCGTACCAGGGCAGCGCCGCCCGCGCGACCACCAGCCCGACCACGGCGCCGACCACCAGCGGGCCGGCGAGTTCGAGCAATGCCTTGGCCCCCAACGCCAGCGGCGAACTGCCGCGGGCCCACAGCAGCCGCAGCACCGGCTGCCGGCGCTGGCACCACTGCGCGGCCATCGCCCCGACGCCGACCAGCCCGACCAAAAGGCTGATCGCGGTCAGCGGCAGCACGAAGGCGATCACGTTGCGCTGCGCCTTCTCCGCCTCGGCCAAGGAGGACACGAACGGCTGCCGCACCGGGGCGTAGGCGGTCAGACCGTCGGCAGCGAACTTCGTCCGCAGCGCGGCGGCCAGCCGATCGGTGCGGGCAGCCAGGTCGCGGGCTTCGGCGATGGTCCGCGGTGCCGTCACGGGAAAGCGGACCGAGACGTCCAGCCGCTCCCCGAAGTTCGTGACGTCGGCCAGCGTGGGCAGGAACTCCGTGGTGGCGCTGCCGCCGTCGCCGGCCAGCTTGTTGTAGACGACGTTGGCGACCTCGCTGCACCAGAACGCCGGCACCGGCTCCTCGAGGTCGGCGTAGATCGCCGTGACCGGCGGCAGCCCGCTGCTCAGCTCACCGAGCCCCAGATGCGCGTCCTGCGCCGGGCTCTGCGCCAGCCACATGCCGCTCGTCGCGCCGCCCTGCACCGCGTGCAGGTTCCGCATCGCGTCGTCGCGGTAACCGAACCGCATCACCGGCGACGGCCGGCCGCCGAGATCGAGTCGGGTCGGCCGGGTGTAGGCACCGAACAACGGCTGCGGGAAGCCCTGCTGTCGTGCGACCTGCTTGGCGTCCTCGGCAATCCGCGCGACCTGGTCCGGCGGCGCGCCCAGCCCGTTGACCGTGGCCGCCAACGACTGCGGGCAGGCGCGGCCGACCTGGTAACTCAGCGCGGCGTTGCCGGTGCTCACCGCACACAACACGGCCGATGCGGCGACGAAAGCCAGGAGCAGACCGGTCACCGTCGCCACCACGACGGAACTGCCGCTGCTCAGGCCGGTGCGAGCGGACGTGCGCCACGGCAACTGCATTGGCGGAGATTAACCTCGCGACGGCCGGTCATGTCGAGCTTTTCCCGAAAAGGAAGCGAACCGTGGCGCTTCCCGCCCCTGCCGGGAAGCGTCACGGTTCTCTTCCTGGCACACCCGCCCGGCTCCCCGAATGGGCCGGGCGGGCGGTCCCTCTCCCACCCCCGGTGCTGCTCACCCGCCCCACGCTCCCCCGAGCGTGAGGCGGGCGGTCCCGAGTCCCCGGCCGACGACCACCTCGATCCGGGGCGACCTTTCGGCCTAGACCGCGATCTGGTCGCGCTGGTCCCGACGGCGCTGTCGCTGCTCGATCGGGTAGAAGTCGTCGAGGAAGCGGGTGTTGTCGCGGGCCCACCGGACCCGGTCGGACAGTTCGTCGTCACCCGTCTGCGGCCGGCTGGCCGCGCGGACCTCCTGCCAGCCGTAGATCGCGGCCAGCACGCTGCCGGCCATCACCACGGCCAGTGCGACGGCGACCACGCCGCCGACGTGGATCTGGGTCAGCAGCACGACCGTGGCCCACAGCTGCACCGCGGTGAAGAAAGCGGTCAGGACGACACGGGTGAAGACTCGGTTGTAGGGTCGGCGCTCCTCGTGCTTCGTGCTCATCGGTGGTCCCCTCCTCTGCCTGCCTGATCAGGCACGCAGTACCTTTGTAGACCGCACGGCGGCCCAGTTCTGCGTCACATGACACACACGACGAAATTTCGCCCTGCACTTGCATGCCGGCCATCTGTGGTTCGCAGACCGGCCGACGCCCCCTCCGCCCGCCTGGCGGTCACCGCCCCACCCCGTTGTCACATGCGGACCGGAAGTGCCGCTGGGAGGCAACAACGACGCGCATGTGACATTTTCGGGGGGGTCGGTGAGAGCAACGGCGGTGTCGGCACATGCGGACCGGAGGTGCCTCTAGGAGGCAACAACGACGCGCATGTGACATTCGGAGGTGCGTGAGAGCGGGTTTCGGTGTGACGCCGGGCGGGACGCGCAGGGACCACATCGAAGACGGTGGCCTGGCGGGCGAGTCCCTGGACGTGACGGCCACGCCGATCTGCTGCGGGAGGCCATCGACGGCGTCACCGGCGTCTAGTTCAACGAACGAGCTCGCGAAGCCGTTCCATCCGGTGAATCACGAAGTAGCCCCGGCCGGTGGTGATCACGCCTTCCTCGCGCAGTTCCCGCAGCATGCGGGCCATCGACTCACGTGAGGTCGAGGCGGTCTCGGCCAGCTCCTGCTGGGTGAACGGCGAGGCGATGTGCACGCCGTCGGGGGTGAGCCGGCCGAGGCGGTTGGCGAGGTCCAGGAGCAACGTGACGACCCGTTGCATGGTGCTGCCGCCGCCGTACTCGGCGCGCTGCTGGTCGGTCTCCCGCAGCCGCTGGGCGATGACCTCCAGCAGCGACCAGGCGATACGGGGATGCAGGTCGCACAGGCCCTGCAACCGGCTGGCCGGCAGTTGCAGCACATCGACGGCGTCGATGGCGGTCATCGTGGCCGACCGCGGCCGGCCGTCGATGGCCGACAGCTCGCCGAGGACCTCGCCGGGCCCGCACACGGCCAGCATCACGCCGTGACCCGCGGCGGCCCCGGCGATCACCTTGATGTGGCCGCCGAGCACCACGTAGACCTGCTTGGTCTGCTCGCCCTGCCCGACGATCACCGCGCCGGCGGCGAACCGGCTGCGGGTGGCCACGGTGGCGAACGCGGCCTGCTCGGCCGGTGACAGCCGCCCCCAGAACGTGCCGGCCGGACCGGTCAGCGCGATCACCTCCCCTATGGTGTTCGGCAAGAGTAGTTGCTGGGAGGGCACGACACGGATGTCAGAGCGTCAGCCTTCGGTGTACCGGGCGATCCTCGTTGTCGATGTGGAGAGCTTCAGCGGTGGCCACCGCAGTGAGGACCACCGGCGGCTGGTCCGCGCCGGTCTGCGCGAGATGCTCACCGCATCGCTGCACGGTATCGGGCACGACTACGAGGCCGGGTACCACAACGACACCGGTGACGGCGTGGTCGTGTTCCTCACCTCGGACGTGCCGGAGAGCCGGCTCGTGCGGCAGCTGCCGCACGAGCTGGAGCTGTTGCTGCGTGAGCACAACAGCCGCTACGCCGACGGCGCGCAGATCCGCCTGCGGGTGGCGCTGCACCACGGACAGGTGTTCTTCGACGCCACCGGCGCGTCGGCCGCGGCGGTGATCCACGCGTGCCGGCTGGTCGACAGCCACCCGGTGCGGGACGCGTTGAAGCGCGGTGAGGCGCCGCTGTCGATGATCGTGTCGGACGACTTCTACCGCCACGTCGTGTTGGGCGAGCCGGCCGCCGCCCCGGACAGCTACGCGGAAGTGCAGGTCAGCGCCAAGGAGACGGAGGCCGTCGGCTGGCTGCGCGGCGGCGTCACGCAGGCCGTGGCGACCAAGCCGGACCGGCGGCCGCTGGTGCTGGACGTCGAAGCGGGCGTGGTGCGCGTGGTGCCCGGCGGCGAGCGGCTGGTCGGCCAGCTGGTGCAGGCCATCCGGCAGTCACCGTCGCTGATGGACGCCACTCGGACCCGCTGGCCGCAGCACGACATGCGCAGCGCCCCCGACGAGGCGCTGCACGCGCTGGCCGAGGCGTTCCTGCGCGTGCCGTCCATGGTGGACGACATGGCCCGCCGGGACGTGGTCGAGGAGCTGCCGATGCAGATCCGAGTGTCCATCCCGCGCAGCACGCGCGCCCGCACGGACGTTCGCGCGATCGTTCGCACGTGCATGACGCGCGACGGCGGGCTGGCCGCGCTGCTCACCGCCGTGCAGCGCATCGAAGGCATCGACAGCCTCGACGTCGACGCGCTGCACGGCGACGTGGTGACGATCCTGGCGTCACTGGTGGACCAGGACTGACCCGTGATGCAGGGAAGGACGCCTTACCTGCATTGGAGTGATGATCACCAGGGGCGGGCCATGGCGTTGAGCATGCTGTGCTGGGCGTCGTCCTCGGCGATCTCCCACGTGAAGGCGCCGCGCAGGCCGGCGGCCTTGGCGAAGTCGGCGCGGATGCCGATGGACCGCGGGTTTTCGTAGCTGACGAAAACTTGCTTACCCGGGTTGAACAGCCACGGCGACCGGGCGTCGGCGTCCCAGTGCTGCTCCCAGGCCGGGTCGGTGAGCAGCGTGGACTTGATGTCGTTCCAGCTGCCCGGGTCGAAACCGCTGTCCCACGGCTGGAACAACCCGTGGTTCGGCCCGGCCTGCGTCACGTGGAAGCCGCGGCCGTAGTACGGCACGCCCAGCACCATCCGGTCGGCCGGCACCCCGTGCTGCTCGTAGTACCGCACCGCGCCGGTGACGTTGTTCCAGCGTTTCATCGGCTGGCCCAGCGGATCCGCCGGCACCTGGCCCATCGGCGCGTTGAACGTGGACACCGGGGAGAAACCGGTGCCCATGTCGTAGGTCATCAGGTTGATCCAGTCCAGCACCTGGGCGATCTGGCCCAGCTCGAAGCTGGCCGCCGGGTCGTACGGGTCCCCGTACTTGCCCTTGCCGGTCTGCAGCCGTCCGGCCGGCAGCGCCGCGGTGACCAGCTTGTGGCCGCCGCCCAGCGCGTCCAGCTGACGCCGGAACTCCTTGGCCAGCAAGGTCGCGTTCACCTTGTCGACCGGCCGGGCGGTGATCTCGGCCGGGCCGCCGGAGACCGGGAACTCCCAGTCGATGTCGACGCCGTCGAACGTGCCCGGATAGGTCGTGAAGAACGTGGTCAGGCAGGAGGCGACGACCTTCTTGCGGGAGGCGTCGGTCAGCGCCGCGTCGGAGAAGCCGCCGGCGCCCCAGCCGCCGATGGAGATCGACACCCGCAGGCCCGGCCGCGCGGCCTTGAGCTGCTTCAACGCCGCGAAGTCGGCGACGTTGCCGGCGTCCGGCGCGGCACAGACCC
Source organism: Kutzneria chonburiensis (assembly GCF_028622115.1). Classification (NCBI taxonomy): domain Bacteria; kingdom Bacillati; phylum Actinomycetota; class Actinomycetes; order Pseudonocardiales; family Pseudonocardiaceae; genus Kutzneria; species Kutzneria chonburiensis. Next base: position 552,120 of record NZ_CP097263.1, on the reverse strand, counting down.
CGTTGGCGATGCCGCCGAAGGCGTAGAAGACGTTGGTGACGGCGGCCGGGATCTTCGACACCGGGAACGCGTCGTGTTCCCAGGCGGTGAAGTACGCGCCGACGATGTGGTTCGAGTGGCCGTGGTCGGTGGCCGCGGTCGCGGCGCCGGTGACCGTGCCGGCGACGGTCAGCGCGGCGACCCCGAGGGCCAGTGCACGCAGGGGAGACATGCCCGCCACTCTGTAGTGAATCGATCACGATCAGCAAGGGGCCGGTACCCGAGTTGCCGGAAATCCGCCTGTTCAGCCGGTCAGCACGAGCGCGCCGGTGGCGGCGGCGAGGCAGGCCAGCGCCGTGACGAGACCGGTCCGCACGAATCGAGCCCACGCCACCTTCACCCCGGCCGAGCGGCACCGCTCGTACCAGAGCAAGGTCGCCAGCGAGGCCCACGGCGTGACGATGGGCCCGACGTTCGTGCCGATCAGCAGGCCCAGCAGCTGGTTGTGGTTGGCCACCGGCACCACGGCCTCGCCCGCGGTGTAGGCCGGCAGGTTGTTGAGCACATTGGACAGCCCGGCGCCGGCGCCGGCGGCCCGGAACACGCCGCCGGGGCCGTTGTCGCCGCCCATCACGGCGTGCATGATGCCGGCCAGCCCGAGATCGCTGATCGTCTGGACGACGAAGAACAGGCCCGTGACGAACACCAGCAGCCGCCACGGCAGCAGGCCCCAGCGCAGCGAGCCCCGCTTGCGTACGGCGAAGGCGATCACCACCACGGCCGCGCAGACCGGCGACACGATGGCCAGCTCCACCCCGGCCACGACACCGGCGATGAAGATCACGCAGGCGACGGCGCAGATCCCGAACAGCACCGGATCGGCCGGTTTCGGGGCGGTCGGCGGCTCGTAGCGGTCCATGCCGCGGCGGCCCCGCCGCCAGTAGAAGATCCACAGGCAGACGGCCGTCGCGACCACGGACGCCAGCTCCGGCAACACCATGCGCTGCGCGAAGGCCGGGGCGCTCAGCGCGACCCGGTTCATCGCCAACAGGTTCGTCAGATTCGACACCGGCAGCAGCAGACTCGCGGTGTTGGCCAGCCACACCGTGGTCATGGCCAGCGGCGCGCCCGGAATGGCCAGCCGCGCGGCCACGGCCAGCATGACCGGGGTGAGCAGCACGGCCGTGGTGTCCAGGTTCAAAGTCGCGGTGGTGATCGCGGCGAACAGCACGCACAGCACGAAAAGCAGCACGAAGTTGCCGCGGGCCAGGATGGTCAGCCGGATCGCGATGGCGTCGAACACACCGGCCTCGGCGGTCAGCTCGGCCAGCACGATCACCGCGCCCAGGAACACCAGGATCGGCCCGATCCGAACCATGGTCGCCTCGGCCTGCGCCAGCGGCAGCAGGCCCGTCGCCAGGAACACCAGGCCCACCGCGAGCAGCCCGATCGCCACCCAATCCAGCGCGTCCAGCCTGCGCACCTTGGTTTCCTTTTCGCTCAGCATCGTCACGTCCGCGGCCGCATTCGGCTGGCCGGATCCCACAGCAGGAAGTCGCCGTCGTCGGAGGCGCTGGCGATCAGCGGCAGCCCGTCGACCCGGACCCGGGTCAGCGCCCGCACGGTCCCGCCGTGGGCCTGGTACTCGCCGACGAGCTCGCCGGTCCGCACGTCCCAGAACTGCACCAGCCCACCGAAACCGCCGCTGGCCAACAGCCGGCGGTCACCGACCCGGGCCGGCCCGAGCGCCCCGACGTGGCCGAGCCCGCTGTCCATCACCAGCCGCACCTCGCCGCCGGGATCGCCGACGGCGATGGTGCCGTCCTGGCAGCCGGCGGCCAGCCGGCCGTCGACCACGGTCAGCGTGACCACGCCGGCCAGGCCATCGTCGAACGTGCCGAGCAGCTCGCACGAGGCCGGATCCCACAGCAGCACCCGGCCGTCGCTGTCCGCGCTGGCCAGCAGCGGCCCGTCGGCACTGTCGATCGCGGCCAGCGACACCACCTCGGCCGCCGGCCCCCGCAGCACCTGCGACTCCTCGGCCCGGTCCAGCGGCCACAGCCGAATCGTGCCGTCGGCGCTGCCGCTGGCCATGAAACGCTCGCCGTTGACCAGCAGCGGCGTCACCGTCCACACCTCGCCGGTGTGCTCGGCCCTGGTCGACAGATGCTCACCGGTGTCGGCGTCCCAGATCCGTACGGTGCCGTCGGAGGAACCCGTGGCCAGCAGCACCCGGCCCGGACCGGGAACCGAGGCCAGCGCCCGGATCGTGCTGCGATGTCCACGCAGGGTCCGCTCCTCGGAGAAGCCGGACAGCTCGTGCAGGTGCACCGACCCGTCCAGCGCCCCGCTGGCCAGCAGGGTCCGGTCCGGCAGCAGCACGGAGGTCAACGCCCAGACTGCACTCGACCGTACGGACTGGAGCTCGTCGGTCTGGAAGGTGACGGGGTCGGCCAGCCGGATCGTGCCGTCCACGCCGCCGCTGGCCAGCTGGACCCGGCCATCCACCTCGACCGCGGCCAGCGCCCACACCTCGCCGGTGTGGTGGTTGAACCGGTGCTCGACGCCATCCCTTGTGCCACGCGGATTCCACAGCCGCACCGTGCTGTCGGCGCTGCCGCTGGCCAGCAGATCGCCGTTGCGGCTGGGCACGACCGCGAGCGTGCGAATGGTGCTCACGTGCCCGACGAACGAGTTGACCAGCGCGCCGGTGCGCGGATGCCACATGTGGATCATCCCGTCGGCCCCGCCGCTGGCCAGCAGCGACTGGCCGTCCACGTCGATCGTGGTCAGGGCCCACACCGTGCTGCGATGGGCCTGGATGGTCCGCAGCACCGCGCTGGTCTCCGGATCCCACAGCCGGATCGTGCCGTCGGCGCCGCCGCTGGCCAGCAGCTCGCGGCCGCCGACCGCGACCGAGGCCAGCGCCCACACGCGGCCGCCGCGGCGGACCAGGGTGCGCATCCGCTGCCCGGTCTCCGGGTCCCAGAGCTGGATCATCGAGCCGGATCCGGTGCCGGCCAGGCAGATCCGGCCGCCGACGCGGACCGTGGCCAGCGCCCACACCTCGCCCTCGAGGAACCGGCTCTCCCGGACCAGCGCGCCGGAATCCAGGTCCCACGTGCGGACGATGCCGTCAACGCCGCCGCTGGCGATCATGTCGTGGCCGCCGTCGGCCGAGGGAATCGCCGCCAGCACCCGGACCGGGCCGGTGTGGCCCTCCAGGTTGAGCACGGTCTGCCCGGTGGCCACGTCGATCAGCCGCACCGCGCCGTCAGCGCCGCCGCGGGCCAGCAGCGACCGCCCGCCCGCGCGGATCTCGGTCAGCACCCACACCGGCCCCTGGCTGTCCGGCTCGCCGACGTGCGACTCGTCGCCCGGGAACGGCGGCGGCGGGAAGCGCAGCACCTCCGGCGGCGTGGTCCGCGCCGGCCGGGCCGCGACCCGGCCGAGGCAGTCGACGATGGCGTTGAGCGCCGTGCGGGCGTCCTTGCCCTCGAACGTGACGCCGTCGATCCGGTCCACCAGTTCGGCCAGCAGCAGCCCGGCGTGCACGGTCACCGCCAGCACGCGGCCGCGGGTGCCGGGGCTGTCGATCAGCGCCTGCAACCACGCCTCGCCGGCGAACGGCAGCGCGACCGTGCTCGCGGAGATCACCGTGATGACGTAGCGGCCGTTCTCCAGCGCCTCGGCGGCGAGCCGGCGCAGGCCGTCCGGGGTCGACGCCTCGGACAGCGGCCGGATCACCACGGCGTAGCCGAGCCGGTCCAGTTCCCAGCGCAGCCATTCCGCCCAGGCGTAGTCCCGAGGGTGGTAGCAGAGGCAGATCTGCGAGGCCATCCGTTCCGTGCGCTCGACTTCCTCCGTGCCCAGTTCACCAGCCTCAATCTGCGCTGTGGTCTCCCCACCGTCCAAAGTGGTCAGTTCGACCATGGCCGGTGAGCCGTCGTCCTCCGACGGCGGCGCGAGCTCGCTCCAACGCTTGGCCGCCTGCGAATACGGCGGTCCCAACGATTCCAGCACCGTCTTGAACACCTGGGCGAACGCCACGCTGTCCGGCGACAGCCGAGGACCGTTGTGCCCGAAGGGATCCGCGAGCATGGCGGCGAAGTCCAGCGGCTGCCCCATCCGGCTGCCGACGAACCGCGACACCTCGCCGAAGACCCGTACGGCCTCGTCCCGGCGCAGCGTGCCCAGCAGCGTTTCCCTTACGCCCTTGTGGAAGTCGTACTGGACGTCGTCCGGGTCCTCGCGCGGCTGCTCCTCCCCCACACGGTGCAGCAGCTGCCCCAGGAACACCTCGGCCAGGTGCGCCGGCCCCGATTCGGGCAGCATCGTCGCCTGCACCAGGCGCATCACCGGCAGGTTCAGCGGGGCCGTGGACAGGAAGCCGGCCAGTCGGAACGCCGTCGGCGATGCCGTGGCGCGGAAGGCCTGCACGAGATCGAGCGGCGTGTCCGGTGGCACGTCGACCATCCACTCCGGACGGGCCCCGATCTCGCCGCCGGCCAACACCACCACGCCGTCGACCCAGCCGCGGTTCTCGCCGGCCAGCAGCGACGCCCAGCGGCCGATCCACCGCGGGTCCAACTCCATGATGGGCACGGGAATCCCGGTCGGCGGCGGCGCGCCGAAACCCTGGTTGCGCGGCTGGAACTCGAAGCGCCGGAACGGGAGCCCCGACTCGAAAGCCCGCAGCCGCACCGGAACCGGCACCACACCGGTGCGGTGCCACAGCCGCTGCGGCAGCGTCTGCACGATCGCCACCGACCCCGACTTCGACCACAGCGTCAACAACCGTGACATGGCACCGGAAACCCACGCCTCGCCGACGCAGTCGCTCAGCATCAGCACGAGTCGACGGCCGCTCGGGTCGATCAGCTCACGGGGACTGCGGCTCGGCGCACCCGGTCGCCGCAGCCGCGGCTCGTCCTCACGGGTGTCCATCTCCCACACGCGCACGTCCCGGAACGCCCCCATGCGCTCCAGCAACACCCGCAGCTCCACGGCCGCGCGTTGCCAGATCCGCATGGACGGCCCGGAGTCGACGACCAGCGCGACTTCCAGCCAGCGCGTCATCTCCGGTTGGAACTCCGGCAGCCACAGGCCCGTGTCGGCGATGTGGTCGGCCGTGTCCTGCTCGTTGACGACCAGCCGGTGCGGGTCGGGCACCCGCCGCTTCAACGGCCGCAGCGCGCGCGACAGCCGCAGCGTGTCCGGCAGCGCCGGGGCCGCCGGGCTGAGCATGGTCAAGGCGCTCATGCCATCCACGTGATTCCCGCGCCCCGGCAGGTGCATGGCCGCCGAAGACGCGGGCACCTCCGTGGCCCCCGGCGACGGCCGGGATCCCAGGCGTGGCCGGCGATCCGTCTCCACGGCGTCCGTGGAAACCGGCCCCTCCGGCTCCACCGGCGGCGGCAGCACCTCCCGCTCCGGCACCGGCTCGCTGCCGACGGACCGGGCGTCGCCGAAGAAGCCGGCCAGCCAGATGGCGTCGGCCAGCTCCTCGCCGGTGACGTCCACCTGGGCCGCCGCCAGCGCGTCGACGAGCCGCTCCAGTCTCATTGGCCCGGCTGGCTGAGCGGCCGCAGCAGCGCGTCGAGCAGCCGGGCCCGGGTCTCCTCGGGCGGACGGCCGCCGGACGCGGCCAGGTAGATGGCGTTGAGCAGCTGGTCGTTGGCCAGGTCGCCGACGCGGCGGTCCTCGAGGAAGCGATCGATCACGTCTTCGCTGGCGGTCACCGCGTCGGCACCGAGATGCGCCGTCACGATGTCGGTCAGCTGCTGCCGGTTGGGCGTGCGGATGTCCACGCGCAGGCAGCGGCGCAGGAAGGCCGGCGGGAAGTCGCGCTCGCCGTTGCTGGTCAGCACCACGACCGGGAAAGCGTTGCAGCGCACGCGACCGCGCTGGATCGGCACCCGGTCGGTGCCGTCGGCAATCATCACCTCGACCGTGGCCTGGTCGTCGGGCAGCCGGGTGAGCTCGGGGATCTCGAACTCGCCCTCCTCGAACACGTTGAGCAGGTCGTTGGGCAGGTCGACATCGCTCTTGTCGATCTCGTCGATCAGCAGCACCCGGGGCCGCGCCTGCGGCAGCAGCGCCGTGCCGAGCTTGCCCAACCGGATGTAGCGGCCGATGCTCGGCGGCGCCGCCGGCTCGCCACTTCCCGTACGCAGCAACGGCCGCGCGCTGCCCTGGCGCAGGCTGGCGTCCTGCAACCGGCCAACCGCGTCGTAGCGGTAGAGGCCGTCCTGGAGCGTGGAGCGGCTGGTGATCGGCCAGCGCAGCACGGGCCCCAGCTTGAGCTCGTGGGCGATGCTGTACGCCAGCGTGGACTTGCCGGTGCCGGGCTTGCCGGTGACGAGCAGCGGCCGGCGCAGGTACAGCGCCGCGTTGACGATCTCCGTGACCTCACTGTCGGCGCGGTACGTGGTGGCCCGCTCCTGCTCCCCCAGCTTGCGGCCGCCCGAACCGTCCGTGCCGAGCAGCGGCTCCACCAGGGGCAGGCCGCCGAACTCACGCCACCGCGGTGGCGGCGGGAGGCGGTCGATGCCGTCGTGCGGCTCGCCGGCACCCCGGTAGATCAGCCAGTCCTCATCCCCGGTCATGGTGGGGATCCTCCCGTTGAGCTCGGCGCGGACAGCCCGAATCGTGGCTCGGGCAGGCGGGACGGGTCGTCCCAGAGCAGGCTGAGGTGGTTGCCGCAGTGGTCGTCGGCGGCGCCGGGGGCGTCGGCCTCCATACGGGCGCGCAGCGCGTGGTCGGGCAGTCCCGGCAGCGGACGGTTGGTGAGCATGTCGGCCAGCTGGAGGTGACCGCCCTCGCCGTGGTGCTCACGGCACCACAGCGCGACGGGCGTGCCGGCCCACACCGCCGCGCCCAGCACGGAGTCGGCCGCCTGGTGTTCCGGCGGCGGCGGTCCGTGCCACGCGACTGCGACGGGCTGCTGGTCCCCACTCAGCTCGCGGTACAACCGCTGCGGGTCGCGGCCGTCTTCGTCGCCGAGCCAACGCACCGCCGACTCCGGGTGCAGTCCGCTGTGTTCCTGCAACCACCGCCACTTCGCACGCCACAGTTGGCGCAAGGGCAGCGACGTGGTGCGCAGGCGGTCCAGGCTGCGCACGACCACGGGGTAGTAGGTGCCGAGCCGGCGGCCGAACGGACTGCCGTGTGTGACGAGCCACTTGTCCACGTCCGTCACCAGCAACCGGTGCGGCAGGATGAACTCCACCGTCGGCACCACGGCATCCGTGACCAACAGGCCGACACAGTCCTGCAACGCGCGGTCCACGACGTCGCGGATCTCCTCCAGCGCGTACGAGTGGTCGTCACGCGCGAGCGTCTGGCTGTCGGTGTCCAGCCACAGCCACACCGACACCTGGTACCGGTTGTGGTCGAGGCCGTCCTCCTCGATCTGCACGAGCAGCGAGGCACGGCCGACGCGCTTGGTCACGTGCAGGTGCGCGTTCTCCCGCGCCACGGCCAGCAGTTGCGACGGCAGTTCGCAGCGGCGCACCACGTCCGCGTTCCAGCGGCGCAACGCCTGCGCCGTCTGCCCACGACCGTCCACAAAGGCTGCGAGGTACTCGATGAAGTTCAGCAGCGGCGGCAGTTGTCCGGGCAGCATCATCCGGTTCACGAGCTCGTCGGCCACGCCGAGCAGATCGTCCGATGCCGACTCCAGCGGCGGCGCCAGCGGTCCCGACGACGCGCGGTACACGCTGTGCGCGTCGACCTCGCCGGTCAGCGGCGACAGCAGCTTGCGCAGATCCGCGCGCTCGGCCGGGAACAGGATCTCCAGCGGCACGTGCCCGGCGATCAGGTCCGCGGCCTCTTCCACGCGGTAGTGCCCCTGGCAGAACAGGCGCAGCGCGTCCACCAGCTTGCGCAGGCCGCCGTAGTGCCGTTGGCACTCCTCGACCAGGGCGATCGTGTAGAGCCGGTCGGTCGTCTGGGTCGGCACGTCGAAACCGGGGCCGAGGCGGTTGCGCAGCTCGGTCACGATCGAGCCGCGGGTGGTCGGGTCCTGGAGTTCGTCCACCTCGAGCAGCAGCGCCACCAGCCGGTTGCGCACGGTTTCCGGCAGCCGCGGCCGGCCAGCAGAGTCCACCCGCGCCTCCCCGTCGCTCACGATCTTCGCCCGGCCATCGTAAGTTGCCGCCCCGTCGCGGCAAGGCTAACCACCGCTGCGGCGTTCGTCTGCGTCAAATGGCACGCAGAGGCAGCGCTGCTGGGCCCATCGGGTGACAGAACGGCCAGGGGGTATCCGCGCCACGCTACGTTGCCTCTTCGTAGCGGAGAGCAGCGCCGCCACCCACGTGCCGGCGTGCGGGCCACTTGGTGAAGGGGAAGCGGTGGCCCGCACGCCAACCACTCACCCGAGCGGTCGCCGCGGGTACGGGATCGGCAGGTCCGGCGTGGGCCCTTCGGGCCGCGGCTCGTGTTTCGACCGGCTCATGGGGGCCTCCCTCATGGACGGCGTGGTGCTCCCTGACAAGGTTGTCGGCGCGTCAACGCCCGACCTTGGGATGTTCGACGCGAAGGGACCAGTCCAATCACCGCATTGGACCAGACGGCCCACCCCCGCGAGTCCCGCTCTCCGTCACACCGAAATCCGCTACCACGCACATTCGAATGTCACATGCGCGTCGTTGTTGCCTCCCAGCGGCACATCCGGTCCGCATGTGCCAAAGCTAGAAGCGGCGGCGGCCCAGGCGGTGGGCCGTTACGAAACAGGCCGTGGCGACCACGAGCGCCACGGCCACCTGGACGAGCACCGATGCCACCGGCACGGGCCCGTTGGTGAACAGCAGGTGGGCCATGGCCCCGACGGGCGGCAGGCGGTTGGCCACCACGAGCAGCAGCAGCGACACGCCGAGGACGGCCACCAGCGACCAACCCGTGGTCGGGATGAGCGGCCGTGAGCACAGCACCCCGAGCCCGACGCCGGTGACGGCGCTGATGGCGTGGGCGGTGAAGCCGAGGACCACATCGGACAGTGCGTACGGGTGGTGGTGGATGACGGCCGGCACGAGCGTGGCCAGCAGCACCAGCGCGCCGGTGAGCACGAACGCCGTGGCGACGAGACTGCCGAGCAGCCGGCGCCAACCGCCGACGGCGGCCATGGTGACGTGACGCTGCACCGGATCCTCGTTGTTGACGAGCACCACGGTCACCCACGCCGCCAACGGGAACAGCACCATGGCCGACACGCCGTACGGCGGCAGCGGTGTGCCGGGGTCGCCGCCGTAGAGCACGCCGATCATGGCCAGGTAGACGAAGGCGGGCGGCAGCCAGCGCTGGGACTTGACCAGGTCGGCCAGCAGGTAGCGGATCACGTGGCCCTCCGCACCGAGTGCACGCCGGGCAGCTTCGCGACCTGGTCGACGGCCTCGGACGTGCAGGTCACGACGACCTCCACCAAGCCGACGTCCTCGACCGGCTGCACCAGCCCGTCGACCATGCGGTACACGGTCGCGCCGGGGAGCTTGGCCGCCGCACCGGTGTGATCGGTGACCAGCACCGTCGCGCCGGCGTCGGCCGCCTCGCGGACCAGGTCGCTGAGCACCGCCCGGGCCGCGACGTCGAGACCGGCCCACGGCTCGTCCAGGACGAGGAAGCCGTCGATCGCACCGAACGTCTGGGTGAGGCCGACCTTCTGGGCGTTGCCCTTGGACAGCTCGGCCATCGGCTGGTCCAGGTCGCCGGCGAAGCCGAGGCGGTCCAGCAGCTCGACACGGGTGGGCAGCCGCCGGATGCGGGCAAAGTGCCGCAGGTAGGCACGGGCCGACAGGCGCAGCTGGTCGGGGAACCGCTCCGGGAGGTACGACACCGAAGCCGGCCGTCCGCGGACCGTGCCGATGCTGGGCACGGTCACGCCGGCGGCGATCCGCAGCAGGGTCGACTTGCCGCAGCCGTTCTCGCCGAGCACCACCGTCACCGAGCCGGGCGCCAGATCCAGGTCGACGCCCCACAGCACCATCGGCCCCCGGCCGTAGCGCATCCAGACCCCGTCGACAGTGATCAACCGCACCCCTCCCGGTGGCCGATCCTGGCAGACGCGATGAGAGATTGACGTGAGCAAGACCCCACTTGAAGGCCAATACAGGACAAGCGTACTGTTAAAGCCGAGCAGGGTCCGGCGGCGCACCCCACCAAGGTGCGCGACACTCGGTCCCTACGTTCCCGAACCTGACCAGCGCCGTCGCACGATGGAGTTTGACGTGACTGCACCTGCGAGCAAGGACAGCTTCGGCGCCCGTGGCACGCTCACCGTCGGAGACGCCTCCTACGAGGTTTTCCGACTGAGCGCGGTCGACGGCGCCGAGCGCCTGCCGTACAGCCTCAAGATCCTTCTGGAGAACCTGCTGCGCACCGAGGACGGTGCCAACATCACGGCCGACCACGTCCGTGCGCTGGCGGGCTGGGACCCCACCGCGGATCCCGACACCGAGATCCAGTTCACCCCGGCCCGGGTGATCATGCAGGACTTCACCGGCGTGCCCTGCGTGGTCGACCTGGCCACCATGCGCGAGGCCGTCACCCAGCTGGGCGGCGACCCGGCCAAGGTGAACCCGCTGGCCCCGGCCGAGCTGGTCATCGACCACTCGGTCATCGCCGACATCTTCGGCCGCCCCGACGCCTTCGAGCGCAACGTGGACCTGGAGTACGAGCGCAACCGCGAGCGCTACCAGTTCCTGCGCTGGGGCCAGACCGCCTTCGACGAGTTCAAGGTCGTCCCGCCCGGCACCGGCATCGTGCACCAGGTCAACATCGAGCACCTGGCCCGCGTGGTGATGATCCGCAACGGCGTCGCCTACCCGGACACCGTCGTCGGCACCGACAGCCACACCACCATGGTCAACGGCATCGGCGTGCTGGGCTGGGGCGTCGGCGGCATCGAGGCCGAGGCGGCCATGCTGGGCCAGCCGGTCTCCATGCTCATCCCGCGCGTCGTCGGCTTCAAGCTGCACGGCGAGCTGCCCGCCGGCGCCACCGCCACCGACCTGGTGCTGACCATCACCGAGATGCTGCGCAAGCACGGCGTGGTCGGCAAGTTCGTCGAGTTCTACGGCTCCGGCGTGTCCGCGGTGCCGCTGGCCAACCGCGCCACCATCGGCAACATGAGCCCCGAGTTCGGCTCCACCTGCGCCATCTTCCCGATCGACGGCGAGACGGTGGACTACCTCAAGCTCACCGGCCGCTCGGCCGAGCAGGTCGCGCTGGTCGAGGCCTACGCCAAGGAGCAGGGCCTCTGGCACGACGACAGCCGTGAGCCGGTCTACTCCGAGAACCTGGAGCTGGACCTGGCGACGGTCGTGCCGTCGATCGCCGGCCCCAAGCGCCCGCAGGACCGCATCGAGCTGGCCGAGGCCAAGAAGCGCTTCCAGCAGGACGTGCGCAACTACGTCAAGGCCGACGACAACGTGGACGAGGAGATCGACGAGTCGTTCCCGGCCAGCGACGCCCCGGCGCACAACGCGGCCGCCAACGGCGCCCGCCCGCGCAAGGTCGTGTCGGTGACCCTGGAGGACGGCACCGAGACCACGCTGGACCACGGCCACGTCGGCATCGCGGCAATCACCTCATGCACCAACACGTCCAACCCGTCGGTGATGATCGGCGCGGCGCTGCTGGCCAAGAACGCGGTCGAGCGCGGCCTGTCCCGCAAGCCGTGGGTGAAGACCACCCTGGCCCCGGGCTCCAAGGTCGTCATGGACTACTACGAGAAGGCCGGCCTGACTCCGTACCTGGACAAGCTGGGCTTCAACCTGGTCGGCTACGGCTGCACCACCTGCATCGGCAACTCCGGCCCGCTGCCGGAGGAGATCTCCGCCGCGGTGCAGGACAACGACCTGGCCATCGTGTCGGTGCTGTCCGGCAACCGGAACTTCGAGGGCCGGATCAACCCCGACGTCAAGATGAACTACCTGGCCAGCCCGCCGCTGGTGGTCGCGTACGCCCTGGCCGGCACCATGGACCTGGACCTGAGCAGCGACCCGATCGGCGTGGACAGCGAGGGCAAGGACGTCTACCTCGCCGACATCTGGCCGTCGCCGCAGGACGTGCAGGACGTCATCTCGACCGCGGTCACCGCCGAGATGTTCACCAAGGACTACGCCGACGTGTTCGCCGGCGACGAGCGCTGGCAGTCGCTGCCCACGCCGACCGGCAACACCTTCGACTGGGCCGACGACTCCACCTACGTGCGCAAGCCCCCGTACTTCGAGGGCATGGCGCTGGAGCCGTCCCCGGTCACGGAGATCAACGGCGCGCGGGTGCTGGCGCTGCTGGGCGACTCGGTCACCACCGACCACATCTCGCCCGCCGGCTCCATCAAGGCCGACTCGCCGGCCGGCAAGTACCTGACCGAGCACGGCATCGAGCGCCGCGACTTCAACTCGTACGGTTCCCGCCGTGGCAACCACGAGGTGATGATCCGGGGCACGTTCGCCAACATCCGGCTCAAGAACCTGCTGCTGGACGGCGTGGAGGGCGGCTTCACCCGCAACTTCCTCGCGGATGGCGAGCAGACCACCATCTTCGACGCGTCGGCCGCCTACATCGAGGCCGGTGTGCCGCTGGTGATCCTGGCCGGCAAGGAGTACGGCTCGGGTTCCTCGCGTGACTGGGCCGCCAAGGGCACCAGCCTGCTGGGCGTGCGGGCCGTCATCGCCGAGTCGTTCGAGCGCATCCACCGCTCCAACCTGATCGGCATGGGCGTGCTCCCGCTGCAGTTCCCGGCCGGCGAGACCGCCGCGTCGCTGGGCCTCGACGGCACCGAGACCTTCGACTTCGCCGGCGTCACCGAGCTGAACAACGGCTCGACGCCGCGCACCGTCAAGGTCACCGCGGCCAAGGCCGACGGCACCACCGTCGAGTTCGACGCGGTCGTCCGCATCGACACCCCCGGCGAGGCCGACTACTACCGCAACGGCGGCATCATGCAGTACGTGCTGCGCAAGATGGTCAACAGCTGACCTGACCGCGTCCAGGGCCGTCACCGGGATCCTCCCGGTGACGGCCCTTTCGGCCCGGTGTTCGGTGCCGAATCCCAGGACAGGCACCGCCAGGGTCGTTTAGGGTGCGAAGTGAACGCCGGGTGAACGTCCGGCGGCTCGTCAGGGGGGACGGGTTCGGAGTTCCGGGCCCTCGCGCGTCTTCTCCCAGGTGAGCATCCGTCACAACCATGTGAGCCTGTAGGGGGACTTCGCATGTCGAAACTGATCATCGCCAACAGCCGCACCGAGGAAATGGTCGGCGACCTGTCGCTGCTGACGCCGGCCGAGCGCGTCGCGGGCGGTTGGGGCGCTCAGCGCATGTTCTGGTTCGCCGACGACGGCGACATCCTCGTCCTGCCGTGGATCGCGGACGACGACTACATCGACTACGTCCTCGGCCGGACCGGCGTCGACCGCGCTTCCCTCACCCTGCTCGTCCCGTCGCCCGGCTACCTCGGTGCCGAGTTGCTCACCCCGGACCGGCTGACCGACCCGGGATTGCGTGCACAACTGGAGCAGGCGCTGACCGGGCGGGAGATCGACGAGATCGTCACCTGTTACGACGACGCTTACGTCATCGAACTGGCCAGGGCCGTAGGCATCGAGACTGCCCTGCCCGGCTTCGCCTTCAGCGAGCAGGGTGGCGACGCATTGGTCAACAGCAAGGCCGCCTTCCGGGCCGTCGCGGCGGGTATCGGAGTTGCCATCGCGCCGGGCGCGATCGCCGGTCGTCCGGAGCTGGCCGAGGCCACGATCGCCCGGATCCTGGGCAACGGCGACGCCGTCATCGTCAAGAAGGAGTTCGCCGGCGGCGGCTTCGGCAACGAGATCTTGGCGACGGCCGAGGGGGTGCGTCCGGCCGGGGCGCGCAAGGTTGTCGTGTTGCCTGACGAACAGGCCATCAAGGACTACGTCGCCGAGCGCTGGTCGTGGCTGACCGGCGGCCGCGACGACCGGCTGGTCATCGAGCAGTACTTCACCGATGCGGTCACCGTCTACTCGGAGTTCGAGGTCGGAGAGCGTGCCAGCGAGTTGCGCGGTACCGGGCAGATCCTGATGGAGCCGGTGGCCATCGGCGAGATCGTGCCGCCGCAGGGTGTCAGCCCCGAGCAGCACCAGGAACTCGTGGACGAGGGACGCCGACTGTGCGAGGCGTTCCGTGGCCTCGGCTACCGGGGCAACATCAGCGCTGACGCGATCCGCACCAGCGACGGCCGAATCGTGTTCAGCGAGACCAACGGCCGGCTGACCGGGTCGACGCATCTGCACATCACGCTGCGCGACCGCATGCTGCGACCGGAACACCGTGGCCACCGGGTCATGATCGAACGCGCGGCCTGGACGGTCCCGTCCTTCGTCGCCGCCGTCGAGGCGCTGCGTGCGGCGGGACTGGAGTTCGATGCCACGACCGGTACTGGTGTCGTGCTCACCGGCAACTACGTCGACGTCAACGGCATCGTCATGTACTGCATCGTCGGCGAGGACTATGAGTCGGCCGAGGCCGTGATCGCGACCATCGACGCCTTGCCGGTCGGCTCGGCCTGAACGCGTCCGGAGACACCACCGTCATGACCGTAGAGCACCTGCTCGCGCCGAGCGAGCACGCCCGCGCCGAGCCCGCCACCCGTCCCGTGGTCAACTCGTGGGACGAGTTCACCACTTTGCGGGAAGTGGTAGTAGGGGACGCCACCGGCGCCGCCATTCCCGACCTGACCGCGGACCCGTCCGCCTGGCTCAACTACTACCCGGAGCTCACCGCGTCCGAACTGGCCGCGGTGCGCACCGGCCGCTACCCGCAGTGGATCATCGACGAGACCAACGAGGACCTGGCCGGTCTGGTCGGCCTGCTCGAGCAATTCGGGGTCACAGTGCGCCGGCCGGTCCCGATCGACCACAGCGCGCGGTTCGGCACACCCGACTGGCACACCACGGGCTTCAGCACCTACTGCCCGCGCGACCTCACCCTCGTCGTCGGCTCGACCCTCATCGAGACGCCGAGTCCGGCACGGTCGCGCTACTTCGAGCAGTTCGGCCTGCGCCCGCTGTTGCAGGACTATCTGGCGCAGGGCGCGCAGTGGCTGGCCGCGCCGCGGCCGCGGCTGACCGACGAGCTGTTCGCGCTGGACGAGCAGGGACTGCCGGTCCTCGGCGAGACGGAGCCCGCCTTCGAGGCTGCCAACGTGCTCCGGCTCGGCCGAGACCTGCTGTACCAGGTCTCCCGCAGCGGCAACGAGTTAGGCCTGCGCTGGCTGGAGTCGACCATGCGACTCGTCGGCGATGTGCGTGTGCACCCGCTGCGCGACGTGTACGGCTACACGCACATCGACAGCACGATCGCATTCCTGCGGCCCGGTCTGGTCCTGCTCAACCCTGAGCGAATCACGCCCGACACCGTGCCCGCGCCGTTGGCCGGCTGGGACGTCGTCTGGTGCCCGCCGATTGACGAGGGTCCGCTGGCCATGGATCACGCGCTGAGTGGTCGCTGGATCAGCATGAACCTGCTGATGCTCGATGAACAGCACGCCGTCGTCGACGCCGACCAGCCCGCGCTGCTCGCGACGCTGGAGCGGCGCGGCATCACCGTGGTCCCACACCGGCTGCGCCACCAGCGGGTGCTCGGCGGCGGTTTCCACTGCGTGACCCTCGACGTCGTGCGCGACGGCGGGCCGGAGAACTACCTCGGCTGAAGCCGGGACAAGCAACGACAGGGGCGGAGTTCTGCGATGTTGACTGCGGTGAAGCGCACGCCGTACTGGCCGGTGGTCACCCACCCGGTGCTGCGTAAGGTGTTGCCGGGTATCGGTCTTTCCAGCATCGGTGACGGTATGAGCACCATCGCCATCGCATGGTTGGCACTGCAGATCGCGCCCCTGACCAGCGCGGCACGTGGGTCGCCCTCGCGGCGGCGGCGTACGTGCTCCCCGGCGCGCTGGGCGCCGTGGCGTTCGACCGCTTCCTTCGCGGACGCTCCGGTGCCCAACTCGCCGGTTGGGATGCAGTGACCAGGGCCGTGCTACTGGGCGCCATCCCGCTGTGCTTCGTGCTCGGCGCGCTGTCGCCGGTGCTGTACGTTGTGCTGCTCGCGCTGTCTTCGCTGCTCAGCGCCTGGGGCAAGGCCGGGCGGTACACCCTGCTGGCCGAGTTGCTGCCCGACGAGCACATGCTGGCCGGCAACGCCGTGGTAAACGTGCTGCTCGAGTTCTCGACGGTCGGCGGTCCGCCGCTGGCCGCGTTGATCATTTGGTTGGTCGGTCCGGCGGCGGTGATCGCCGTGGATGCTGCCACGTTCGCGGTGCTGGCACTGACCTATGGGCGTGCCGTCCCCCCGGAAGCCAAGGCCGTCTCGGTCAAGGCGACGTCGGGGCGCTCGGCCGGCTTCCAGCTGATCGGACGCAGCCGGGAACTGCTGGGATTGGTGGTGCTGTCCTTCGGCTTCTTCGTCTTGTTCGGCCCGGTCACGGTCGCGCTGCCGCTACATGTGTCCCAAGACCTGCACGGATCGGCGGCACAACTAGCCGGCTACTACACGTCGTTCGGTATCGGCGCAGTGCTGGGTGCGATCCTGGCTGGCTACCTGAAGAACTGGCCGATGCGGCTGACCACGGTCGGTACCGTGCTGTGCTTCGGTCTGGTGCTGTTGCCGCTGGGGTTGAGCGGCTCGGTGTACATCGGCTGGCTCGCGTTCGGGCTGTGTGGTCTGACGTGGGGGCCGTTCCCGTCCACCACAACGGTGCTGTTCCAGCGTGCAGTACCCAAGGAGCAGCTGGCTCCGGTGCTGGCTGCTCGGGGAGCGGTGCTGTCCCTGGCCAGCCCGGCCGGCGCACTGATCGGCGCGCCGCTGATCCTTGCGCTGACGGCGCAGGGCGCGCTGACGGCGTCGGCGGTGGGCATGATCGGCTTGAGTCTGCTGGCTGCGTTGTTCTTCGCGTTGCGCCGCGAGACCCAGGTGGCGGACGACCGATCATCGTGACAGCGGCTGGGTGCGGTCGAATGCGCGTGCAGCGGCCGGTGCGGCGACCGGGGCGGCCCGGATCTACTCCATTCCGGGTATTGCGCGTGAGTTCCGTTCATCCGTGGCCGGCAACACGGCCGAATCTCTCCGACAAACCATGCACGGACCGTAGCTATGGCGGGCACCCGCCGATAGGATCCCAAACGGTCCTTGGGCGGTGAGCATGTGACGCGCGTGGATCCACTATTCCGGCGCATGCAGCAGGGAGTGGAACGTGATCGGCGGCACTGGAATGCGTACGCAACTCTCCATCGGCGAGTTGATAATCCATCTCCGGGGCCAGCACGGGCTGACCCAGTACGAGTTGGCCGACCAGCTGGCGGGGGTGTCCGGCAACGACGCGGTGACCAGGGAGGAGGTGTCGCGCTGGGAGCGCGGCAAGCGCATCCCCGGTCCCTACTGGCGCAACTGGCTCAGCGAGGTGCTGGGCTGCCCGTCGGAGCGCTGGGAGAGCGCGGCGGTGGCGGCCCGGCGGTCCCGGCGGATCCCGGTGCAGCGGCGGCAGAACGCGGACTGACCACATCCCCCGGGTCGGGCATCGTCGAGTCCGCCATCTCGACGAGGCCACTGCGCCGTGGATTCAAATGATTCAACGGGCAACTTCTCACGTTTTGTGGCGGTAACGCCGATAAAACAGCGGATTCACATTGTCGAACCAAACGGCGTCTTGACCGTGCCGGCCTCGTATGACAACGTGACGTCGTCTCCGCCGCCCCGGACCCTGTGAGGGTGGGCGTTGCACTTCGGACGGTTGACACATTCACTTTTCTGCGCGGCCCTGCTGTGCGTGCTGCCCCTGCCAGCCGCACACGCGGAGCCTGACCGTAACCAGGTCACGTCGGGTGGCCTGGCGCCGATGCAGGCCAACGGCGTCGCGGCCACGCCGCAGCTGGGCTGGAGCAGCTGGAGCTTCGTACGGAGCAATCCGACCGAGGCGAACATCGAGGGGCAGGCCAAGGCCATGCACGACAGCGGCCTGGTCACGCACGGTTACACCTATCTGAACATCGACGACTTCTACTACCTCAACCCGAAGACCACGGTGGACTCCGGCGGCCGCTGGGCCATCGACCCGGGTCACTTCCCGCACGGCATGGCGGTCGTGGCCGACTATGTGCACGGTCTCGGTGAGAAGTTCGGCATGTACCTGACGCCGGGCATCCCGGTCGCGGCGTACCAGCAGAACACGCCGATCGAGGGCACCGGCTGGCACGCCCGCGACATCGTCTCCGACACCAGCCGCTACGAGACGAACTACAACTTCGGCAACGGCTCGATGTACTACATCGACTACGCCAAGAACCCGGCCGCCGCGCAGGCGTTCCTCAACTCCTGGGCGAACCAGCTGGCGTCGTGGGGCGTGGACTACGTCAAGCTGGACGGCGTCGGCGACTGGGACATCCCGGACGTGCAGCACTGGTCGCAGGCGCTCAACCAGGCCGGGCGGCCGATCCACTTCGAGCTGTCCAACTCGCTGGCGCTGTCCGACGCGGCGACGTGGAAGCAGTACGCCAACGGCTGGCGCATCGAGGGCGACGTCGAGTGCTACTGCTCGACGCTGACGAACTGGAACAACGTGGCGCAGCGGTTCGGCGACCTGCCGAACTGGACCGACTGGGCCAGTGCCGGCGGTTGGAACGACCCGGACTCGCTGGAAATCGGCGGTTCGAACACCGGCCTGACCGCTGACGAGCGCCGTACCGCGATGACGCTGTGGGCGGTCACGGCCTCGCCGATCACCCTGGGCACCGACCTCACCGCGCTCACGGCCGACGACCTGTCGCTGCTCACCAACGACGAGGTGCTGGCCGTCGACCAGCGCGGCAACGCCGCCCGGCCGGTGGACCGGCTGACCCAGTTGCAGACCTGGGCCACCGGCAACGCGGACGGCAGCTACACCGTGGCGTTGTTCAACCTCACCGGTTCCACCGCCACCGTCACCGCTCGGTGGAGCGACCTCGGTTTCGGCGGCACGGCTTCGGTGCGTGACCTGTGGACGCACACCGATCTCGGCACCGCGACGAACACGTTCAGCGCATCCCTTGCGCCGCATGCCTCACGGCTGCTCCGGGTCGTGCCCGCCGCCGGCTTCCACTACACCGGCATGTACTACACGATCGGCAACGCCAACGGTGCCCTCGACGTCACGTCCTCCACGGACGGCTCCGCCGTCGTCCAGCGCCCGGCCAACGGCGGCACCACCCAGCAGTGGCAAGCCGTCAGCACCGGCGCCGGCACGGTCAAGCTCGTCAACCGCAGCACCGGCCGGCTGCTGACCGTGCCGAACTCCACCCCTGGCGCCACTCTGGTCCAGTCCCACGACACCGGCGGGGCCGCCCAGTGGCGGGTGTCCGGGAGCACGATCACCAGCGCCCTCAACGGGTTGGTCGTCGGCGCCAACGCCAGCCAGGCCGTCGGCACCGGATCGTCGGACCAGCAGTGGCAGCTCACGCCGGTGATCGACGCCGGCACGCGCTACAAGCTCGTCAACCTCAACAGCGGCGGCCGGATGGACGTGGACAACGACTCCACCGCCGACGCCGCCAAGGTCCTCCAGTGGGAGGACAACGAGCAGGCCGACCAGCTGTGGACGCTGGCCCCGGCGGCCGGCGGCCTCTACACGATCACCAACGTCAACAGCGGCAAGCTGCTCAACGTCCCCGGCGGCTCCACCACGCAGGGCACGCAGCTGATCCAGTACCACGACGACGGCAACGCCAACTCCCGCTGGCGGCTGGCCGACGCCGGCCCCAACCGCCTCACCATCACCAGCGCCTCCAGCGGCCTGCTGTTGGACGCCTACAACAACTCCCTGACCGACGGCGCCGCCGTCATCCAGTGGTCCGCCAACAACGGGGCCAACCAGCGCTGGACCCTCGTCCCAGCCAACTGACCCCACGCCCACGCGAGTCCCGCTCTCGGGCTGGAGAGTTCCGTCCTCGGGCCCACCCACCTACGCACCACGCTGGAAGTGGCCCGAGGGCGGAACTCGCCAAGGCGCCCGAGAGCGGGACTCGCGGGGTATGCCGCCGCCACGCCACCCCAGCGGGCGCATGCCGGAACCCGCATTTCGGTGTGACGCTAACCGGGACTCGCGGGGGTCAGGGGGTCAGCGCCGACTCGCGCATGCGGGTGAGGATGGAGAGGCGGTTTTCGGCCAGGATGCGTTGTGTGGTCACGCGATCCGGGTAGCAGCGCATGAACATGTTGGTGAAATGCGTGCCGTAGTGGATGGTCTCCTCGGGGTCGCCGCCGTTGACCGGACGGAGCGTGACCGGGAAGTCGGGCTCGTGGAAGTAGGCCACGGAGTACCGGTCACGGTCGGCCAGCTTGACCTTGTGCGGCGTGGACAGCAGCTCCCCCGCGGTGAGGAACTGGAGGATGTCGCCGGGGAACACGGTGAAGGTGCTCGGCACGGGATCGACCAGGTGCCAAGGCTCCTCGTGCTCGAAGACGCCGGCCGAGCTCTCGTGCTCCAGCCAGTTGCGGGGCCGCTTCTCGCCGTCGACCGGGGGACGGACGAACAGGCCCTGGCCGACGTCGTCCTGGGTGGCGATGACCAGCATGCCGTAGTCGGTGTGCGCCCCGATGCCACGGGCCGTCACGGCGGAGCGGGCGGGGAACCGCAGCACGCGCATGTGGTGCCAGCCGTCGGTGGCCAGCTCGGTCAGGACGTTCATGTCGGGCAGGCCGAGGCCCAACGCGGTGAGCTTGAGGATCTTGTCGCCGATGAGGCCGAACTGGAACATCAGGGCGGTCATCACGTCCCGGTAGACCGGATCGGGCCACGGCACCGGCCCGTGGCCGGGCCAGCCGGCGCGGACGCGCGGATCGGTGGTCGGCAGGTCCTTGCACACCGTGAAGATCTCGGAGAAGTCCTGCTCACCGGCGGTCACCTCCTCACCGGAGGCGACATAGCCGGCATAGGTGAGATCGCTGACCAGGCGTGCCTTGTCACGCAGCGGCAACGCGAAGAACCGGCGACTCTCACGGAGCGCGGCAGCGGTGACGGCGTTGGCGATGCTGTCGGTGGCCACCTGGAGGATGCCGTCGGTCTGCCAGGCACGGACGAGTTCGACACCCAGCGCGATGTCCCAGATCGAACCGGTGACCTCGGCGGGGAGCTGGAAGGTTCGAAGTGTCCTCATGGCGTGCACACGGTCGTGCGGGCACGAACGGTTCTACGCCGTCACGATGGGGGTCGAAAGATACACCGGCGGGTGCCGAAAGGCACCCGCCGGTGACCCGCACTACTCCGCGCGGGACAAGGACACGGCGAACCGCCCGGCCTCGTCGGTCCACCAGTGCGACAGGCCGAAGCCGGCCTCGGCCAGCTCGGCACCGGCGCCCTCGCGGCGGAACTTGGCCGAGATCTCGGTCCGCAGCTCCTCGCCCTCGGCGAAGTCGATCTCGACGCCGGCCCCGGGCAGCCGCACGTGCATGGCCCGCAGGGCCCGCAGCCGCATCTCGATCCACTCGTTCTCGGCGTCCCACAGCGCCACGTGGGCGAAGGCGTCCGGGTCGAAGTCGGCGTCGAGCTCACGGTTGACGACCCGGAGCACGTTGCGGTTGAACGCGGCCGTGACACCGGCCGAGTCGTCGTAGGCCGGCACCAGCACGCCGGGATCCTTGACGAGGTCGGTGCCGAGCAGCAGCCACTCCCCCGGCTCCAGCACCTCGCGGATGGAGCGGAAGAACTTCTCCCGCTCGGCCGGCAGCAGGTTGCCGATGGTGCCGCCGAGGAACGCGATCATCCGCGGCCCCTCGCCGGGCAGCAGGGCGAGATGCTCGGTGAAGTCGCCGACGACGGCGTGCACGGACAGCCCGGGATACTCGCCGACGATGGTCTCGGCGGCGGCCCGCAGTGCGCTCTCGGACACGTCCATGGGCACGAACTGCCGCAGGGAACCGTTGTCCCGCAACGCGTCCAGCAGGGTCCTGGTCTTGTCCGACGAGCCGGAGCCGAGCTCGACCAACGTCCGCGCCTGCGTCACGGCAGCGATCTCGCCGGCCCTGGCCCGCAGCACCTCGCGCTCGGCCCTGGTCGGGTAGTACTCGGGCAGCTCGGTGATCCGCTCGAACAGATCGCTGCCCACGGCGTCGTAGAACCACTTGGGCGGCAACGACTTCAGCGGGCCGGCCAGCCCGGCCCGCACGTCGTTGCGCAGCGCGCGGGCCATGTGGTCGGCGGTGAGGTGGTTTTCCACCACGGGGTTGGTCATGGTTCCTGCCGTCCTGGATCCAGGGGTCGGATGTCCACAGTGGTCTTGGAGGCGAACACGATGCTGTGGTCGGGCACGGCGACCCAGGCCGGGTCGTCGTCGATGGGCTCGGACGCCACGGTCACGGCGCCGGGACCGGGCCGCACCCACAGCGAGTGCCACCACGCGGTGGCGACGAGCAGCTCATCGTTGCCCAGCAACAGGTTCAGCCGGGAATCGGGCGCCGCGGCGGCGACCTCGAGCATGACGGCCTCGACGGCGTCGACGGGCTCCTGCCCGGCCCGCAGCCGATGCCGGACCAACGCCCACAGCAGGGCGGCGTCGGTCGGGGCGTCCAAAGTGAGCAGATCGGCCACGGGAAGTCGTTGCGCCAGCAGTGAAACGCTGTCCGGCCAGCCGCGGACCACGCCGTTGTGGCTGAACAGCCAGTTCCCCTCGGCAAAGGGGCGCTGGCCGTCTCCACGACGGGCATGCCGACGGTCGCCGACCGCACGGCGGCGACCACGGCCGTGGCCGTGCTCGCACCGGCCAGCGAGGCGAAGGCGGCGTCGGTCCACATCGGCACGTCACGCCGGTAGCGCACGGGCGACTTCTCGCCCGGCGCGAACCAGCCCGCGCCGAAACCGTCGGCGTTGATGGTCCCGCCGTGCCGCATGTCCTGCGGCGCGTACGACTGGTGCAGCAGCGAGTGCGGCGGCGCCAGCAGCAGCTCCGTCAGCGGCACGGCGGGGCCCAGGTAGCCCAGATGGCGGCACACCGGCGTCAGTCCGGCCGGTGGTCGCGGGCGCACCGGAAGCCGGCGAAGATCTGCCGCCGTATCGGGTGGTCCCAGTTGCGGAAGGTGCCTCTGACCGCCGCCTTGTCGGTGCCGAACGACCCGCCCCGCAGCATCTTGTAGTCCCCGCCGAAGAACACCTCGGAGTACTCCTTGTACGGGAACGCCTTGAAGCCGGGATAGGGCCGGAAGTCGGAGTCGAGCCACTCCCACACGTCGCCGACGAGCTGCCGCACACCGTAGGCCGACTGCCCGAGCGGATACGCGCCGACCGGGGCCGGCCGCAGGTGCCGCTGGCCCAGGTTGGCGTGCTCGGGCGTGGGATCCTCGTCGCCCCAGGGATATCGGCGGGACCGCCCGGTCTCCGGGTCGTAGCGGGCCGCCTTCTCCCACTCCGGCTCGGTCGGCAGCCGCTTGCCGGCCCACGCCGCGTAGGCCTGCGCCTCCCAGAAGCACACGTGCACCACCGGTTCGTCCAGCGGAATCGGCTCCACCACGCCGAATCTGGTGCGCAGCCAGCCGTCGCCGTCCCGCCGCCAGAACCGAGGAGCGGTCAGGTTGGCCTCGTTGCGGTAGGCCCAGCCCCGCTCGCTCCACCAGCGCTGGTCGTCGTAGCCGCCGGCGTCGATGAAGGCCAGGTACTGCCCGTTGCTCACCGGCACGGTGTCGATCCAGAACGAGTCGACCTGCACCTGGTGCGCCGGCCTTTCGTTGTCCAGCGCCCAGGGTTCCAGCGAGGTGCCCATCTCGAACGGACCGCCGGCCACGAACACCTCGGCCGGCAGGCGTTCACCCGAAGCCGCCGGCGGCTCGGGCGCGTGCAGCACCGGCGCGCCCGTGCGGAGCTGGTGCGTGGCCAGCATGGTCTCGTCGTGCTGCTGCTCGTGCTGCACGATCATGCCGAAGGCGAAGCCGTTCTCGACCAGCTTGCGCCCCTCCAGCGGCGTGCGGTCCAGCACGTCGAACACCTTGTCCCGCACCTCGCGCACGTACGCGCGGGCCTCGGTCGGGTTGAGCAGCGGCAGCGCCGGCCGTTCGGCCCGCGGATGCTGGAACGCGTCGTACAGCTCGTCGATGTCCTGGCGCACCGGGTCGCGGCCGCCGACGTCACGGACCAGCCAGAGCTCCTCCTGGTTGCCGATGTGCGCGAGATCCCACACCAGCGGGGACATCAGCTTGGAGTGCTGGCGCACCAGGTCGTTGTCGTCGACGGCATCGGTGAGCCGGGTGCTGCGGTCACGGGAGCGCTCAAGAGCCTCCGCGATGGCGAAACGAAGATCAATTGCAGTCACAGCGAGGTGCCTCCAAGCTTCGCGGTGGCCGTCGCGAGGCGGCGATCGAGGCTCTCGATCACCGGCGCGGACAGCTCCGTCGGCAGGCCGAGCCGGTCCAGATGACGCAGGCCCAGCTCCAGTGCGGCGGCCGCGGCCCGGGCGACCAGCGGGTCGTCCAGTCCGTGCCGGGCCGCCGGCAGCCAGCGCCCCGCCGCGGGCGCGGCCGCGTCCAGCGCGGCGTCGACGACGTCGTCCGCGCTGAACAGGGCGATGAGCAGCGCGACCGCCGGGCTCCAGTCGTCCGGCGGCTGCGAGTCCAGGTACCGCACCTCGAAGTAGCCGCGCGGCCGGACCGGGGTGAACATGGTGCTCAGGTGGTAGTCGAGGTCCTCGGTGGTGGGCACGCCGGGCAGCGCGCCGTCGATCCACTCGGCGAACGTGACGTCACCGGGCACGTCCCAGTTGTCGCCGCCGTGCCGGAAGCAGATCAGCGGCGTGTCCAGCACGCGCCGGGCCCAGCTGGCCGCCGGGTCGTCGCCGGTATCGCCCGGGCCGCTGCGCGCGGGCTCGGCCCCCAGCACCACACGGGTGCGGGCCGAGGCCCAGCCGGTGTCGCGGCCGCACAGTCCCGGCGAGTTGGCGAACGCCGCCAGCAGCGCCGGACCCAGCGCGTGCAGCGCGTTCCAGCGGGTGGCGACCTGTTTCTGCTCCCCCGTGTCCAGGCACACCTGAAGCCCGGCGGAGCTGCACATCATGGTGACGCCGTCGGGTCCGTACCGGTCGAAACGGGAGTTCATCGCCGCGTAGCGCGGGGTGTCGAGGATGCGTCGCGGCGGGCGATGGGGATCGGCGCCGGCCGTGCCCAGTTCCAGACCTTCCGCCGCGAGCAGCCCCGTGAGCTGCGTGATGTCGGCGGAGACGGTGGTGAGCAGGTCGGCTGCGGTCGTCTTGGGCGGAGTGGAGATCTCCACCTGGCCACCGGGCTCGACGGTGACAGGGGAACCACCGCGAAGCGGCAGGTTCGGGCTGTCGGGCCGGAGCGTGGCGGGGGCGTGCGGCCCCAGGGCTTTCACCAGGACTTGCGGGTCCAGCGGCTGACATCGGTCCTGCGCGTGGTGCACCGTCCACTCGATCTCAGCGCCGACGTACCGCGGTGGCCCGTGTTTGAAGCAGACCGAGGCCACGTAGGCCTCGGCCCGCTCACGGTCGCGGAGTAAGTCCGGCGCCGAGTCGGTGGCGGGAGGAACACTGACGGTAGTCACCGTTACCACCCTTCGTGATCGTCGTCGTTCCGACGCTACACGGGGGTCTGACAATCGCACGGCGTTCCCGGCCCGACCTGGCGCTCGTTCACCTGTTGGTAAGGACTTCCGACCGTCCGTGCCGCCCCGGCTGCCCGAGGCGACACGGCCGGCCGTCGACTAGGGGAACTTCAGCTTCACGATGACGTTGTCCTTGGAGCTCGGCGTGCCGCCGTTCTTGTCGTCGTTGGTCGAGGTCACCCACAGCCCGCCGTCGGGCGTCTTGACCACGGTGCGCAGTCGGCCCCAGCGTCCGGCGAAGATGGACTGAGGGGTGCTCGTGCCGGTGCCGGCCGAGTTGATCTGCGCCACGTACATGCGCTCGCCGGTGACCGCCGCGACGTAGATCCAGTTGTTGACGATCTCGATGGCGCTCGGCCCGCCCTGCGCGGTGGCCCAGGTCTGCTTGGGCGCGATGAAGCCGCCGCAGTTGCCCTGCGTGCCCTCGCACGACGGCCAGCCGTAGTTGCCGCCCTTCTGGATCAGGTTCAGCTCGTCCTGGCTGTTCTCACCGAACTCGGTCTCCCACAGCTGGCCGCGCGAGTCCCAGGCGATGCCCTGCGGGTTGCGGTGGCCCATGCTGTAGACGTACCGCGCGTTGCCGCCCTGCGAGAAGAACGGGTTGTCGGACGGCGCGCTGCCGTCGGCGTTGAGCCGCAGCACCTTGCCGTTGAGGGAGCTCTTGTCCTGCGCGTTGGCGCCGTTCTTGGCGTCGCCCGCGGTGGCGTAGAGCTTGCCGTCCGGACCGAAGCGCAGCCGGCCGCCGTTGTGGTACCGGTTCTTCTGGATGCCGGTGAGGATCGGCGTCGACGTGGTCGACAGCTGACCGTTCTGATAGGTCATCCGCACGATCCGGTTGTCGTTGGCCGCGGTGTGGTCGATGTAGATGAAGTGGTCGTTGGCGAAGTTGGGCGAGACGGCCAGGCCCATCACGCCACCCTCGCCGCTGGTCGTCACGGCGCCGGGCACCTTGCCCAGCACGGTCACCTGGCCGTCGAGGGTGACGCGGTCGATCTCGAACCGGTCCCGTTCGGCCACCAGCGCGGAGCCGTCGGGCAGCCAGTCGATGCCCCACGGCAGGTCGAGCTTGGCGACATCCTTTTCGTACGTGGGAATGCCGCCCTTGCCGCCGGGCGCCGACGTCGTAACGGACAGGGCGTTACTGGCCGCGGACGTGTTGCCGTCGGGGTCGCGCGCGGTCACCGTGAACGTGTACTTGGTGCTGGGGCTGAGGTCCGTGACCGTGGTGGTGGTCGAGTTGGTCGTGGCGACCTTGGTGCTGCCCTGGTACACGTCGTAGCCGGCGATCACGCCGCCGTTGTCGGTGGAGGCGTCCCACGCCAGTGCGGCGCTGTCGGCGGTGACTCCGGTGGAGCGCAGGTTCTGCGGCACCGACGGCGGGGTGTGGTCGTTGCTGGGCGGCGTGGTGAACGTGACGACATTGCTCTGCTGCGAGGCGTTGCCCGCGGCATCGAACGCGCCGACCGAGATGTCGTAGGCGGTGTTCGGCGTCAGAGTGTCCACAGTGGCCGACAGCGTCTTGCCGTCCACGGTCTTCAGCACGTTGCCGCCGCGGTTGACCTCGTAGCGCACCACGCTCGTGTTGTCGGTGGCGGCGCCCCAGGTGAAGTGGGCGGTGGTCGGCGTGATGTCGCTGACCACCAGGTTGGTCGGCGGCGTCGGCGGCGTGGTGTCGACGTTGTTCGGCGTCACCGTCACGTTGTCGAGGTTGGGGCCGCCGTTGGCGGTGGTGGCCGTGGCGCGGACCTTGTTGCTGCCGGCCTTGAGGTTGACGGTGGTGGTGGCCACCTGCCACGTGGTCCAGCTGCCGGTGGTCGGGAAGCCGAGGTTGCTGACCGCCGTGGTGCCGTTGACGGTCACGTCCATCGGGCGGTTGTCGGGCGCGTCGAAGGCGTAGCGGAAGTCCAGCCGCGCGCTGCCGGCGGCCGGCGCGTTGACCGTGAACTCGACATAGCTGCCGACGATGTTTGTGTAGTCGACAAATCCGGTTCCGGTGTAACCGGTGTGATTGTTCGCCACGGTCGCTTGGGAAAGCGACGCGCTCTCTGCTTCGTAGACCGTGCTGGCCTGCGGGGCGGCCAGCGCGTCGGGGACCGTGATCGCGAGGGCGACCACCGCGGACAGACCGCAGGCGAGCGCCAGCCTCAGGCGGGACGGGGGTGCCACGATTCCTCCCACAGCAGGGGTTCGGGGTCTGTGGCGGCGGAACGGCCGGCAATAACTGCGACCGTAGGTGGATCAGACCATTTGTCCGTCACGCTGTCAATGGGGAAAGCGCTTGCCTTCATTCGGCACTGACGTCATAGGATGTTTCATCGGTTACGTTCTGTATGCAATCCGTACGTACGGATTGCAGTTTTCGGCTCTCCGCTGCGACCATGGTCGAATGCCCCGCGTCAGCCAGGACCATCTTGAGGCCCGCCGCCGCCAGATCCTCGACGGCGCGCGTGCCTGTTTCGCCCGCCACGGCTACGAGGGGGCCACGGTACGGCGGCTGGAAGAGGCTACCGGACTGTCCCGCGGCGCGATCTTCCATCACTTCCGGGACAAGGAGTCGCTGTTCCTCGCGCTGGCCGAGGACGACGCCCTGCGGATGGCCGAGGTGGTCGCCGAGCAGGGTCTCGTCCAGGTCATGCGCGACCTGCTCGACGGCCGCAAGGACTCGGATGCCGATGAGCACCCGGCCGACTGGCTCGGCACCCGCCTCGAGGTGTCCAGACGGCTGCGCACCGACCCCGACTTCCGGGCCCGCTGGGCCGAGCGGTCCGAGCAGCTGACCAAGGCCACCCAGGACCGCCTGCGCCGCCAGCGCGAGGCCGGCAACCTGCGTGACGACGTGGCCGTCGAGGTGCTCTCCGACTTCCTGGAGCTGGTGCTGGAGGGCCTGGTCTCGCACCTGGCGATGGGCCTGCCGGCCGACGACCTCGGCCCCGTGCTGGACCTCGTCGAGGAGACCGTCCGCCGCCACCGCCGCAGCGACTGTGCTTGATTGCGCCGCCTCCGGCGTCGCCGCTCGGCCCCTCGTGACCCCTGCCTCGCCCTTGCCGGATTTAGCCCGCCGCGTCGGCGTGCGTGGTGGGGCGCGTCCCTAGCGGCGGCCGAAATCCGCCAACCGGGCGAAGCAGGGGCGGGGCCTCGCTGTTAGTAACCGGCCGCCGTTTTCAAGAACCCCAACGGCGCACTGTGGGCAAGGGTGTGACCATCGGTGCCGGAGTGCCCGCTGACAATCGTTTGCACATCCAGGCCGAGCTCCTTGATGCCGTCATAGAGCTGCACGGCCAGGCGGCCGCGGCCGGAATTCGGGGCCGGCATCACCGGCGTCGGGTTCCACAGGTCGGACTCGAACAGCAGGCCCGGCTTGCTCAGGTGGACGACCAGCCCGTCCTCGGTGTGGTCGGTCTTGATGCGGAGGATCCGCATCACGCCGCCGTCGGCCGTGGGCAGCTCCAGGCTGTCCTTGACGCCGATGACCTCGGTCTCGACCGGGTGGCCGGCGAGGCGGTCCGGGTCGACGGTGTGCGGACTGTTCAGCAGATCCCGGAAATACCGCACGCTCGGTTCGCCGACGATGACCTGCACTCCCCCGTCGGCCACGAATTCGCGAATGCCGCCGATGTGGTCGTAGTGGAAATGCGTGCCAATGACCTTGCGCAGTGGTTTGCCGGGAAATGCCCTCTTCACCTGAGCCAGCGCGGCCCGGGTGTATTCGTCGTACAGCGGGGCGTCGACGGCCACCACATGGTCGTCCATTTCCACCACCAGCACATTGTGGCTGGGACCGAGCACGATCTTCACACCCGGCGCGACGTCCACCGGTTCCGGATCGGTCGGCGTGGTCTGGAGGTCGAAATAGAACCGCACCCCGGCCAGCACGTAGTTCATGAGCCATTCGGTGGCGTAGTTCGCGTAGGCCGACTGAGCGGCGCTGGCATCGACGACCGCGTCGTCCGGCACCCGGAAGTCGGCCTCGCGGTCCAGCTCGACCGTGCGGGTCTCGTCGTGCACGACCAGGCCGTCGACAGTGATCACCACGTGGTGCGGCAGCACGAGCGCGCCGACCGGGCGGTAGTCGTCGAATCGCACTTCGACCAGGGCATCACCGTGCGGCGAGTGCTCCTCGATGATCTCCAGCCTGGCCGGCCGGCTGTCGTCGTCGAGCACCACCCGGACCGGCGGCCGGCCGGTCTCGCGGAGCGTCACGGTCGAGCCGTCGATCATCACGTCAGCCGCCGGGTCCAGCAGCTTGGTCGCCAGGCGCGGCACCGAGGTCAGGTCGATGTGCCGCTGCCGCGCCGCCACCCGCCAGGACGGGATGGCCGTGGAAGCCGGGCGCGGGTCGAACATGAAGTCGATGCCGTCCACATATCCGACGCTGCCGTTGCCGATTTCGGTGTAGCGCAGCTTGGTCGGCACCAGTTTGGTGTCGGCCTCCAGTTCCAGCCGGTAGCGCGGCGCGACCACGTCGACCGTCTGGGTGTAGGCGAATTCGGCCACCAATTCCGGTTCTGACGGCACTTTTCCCCAGCCCGGGTGACGCCGGACGCCGGTTGCCGTCACAGTTTCGGTGGTGGTCGCGGCCAGCGCCGCCCGACCGCCGAGCGCGTCCGCCATCGCGTCGAGAATCATCAGACTGCCCCTTTCCACGGATTCCTGACAGCGAGTCTGCGTCCGGCCCATCGAGGCGTCCAGTGCACATTGGTCAGCAGTACTATGTGTGTCATGCATATCGAGAACGCCGACCTGAACCTGCTCAAGGCGCTCGATGTCCTGCTCGAGGAGCGCCACGTGTCGCGGGCCGCGGCCCGGTTCCACCTGAGCCAGTCGGCGATGAGCCGCACGCTCAGCCGCCTTCGCGAGACCTTCGGCGACGAGCTGTTGGTCCGCACCACCCGTGGCTACGAGCTGACGCCGCGAGCCCGGGCCATCCAGCAGGAGCTGGAGTTCATCCTGCCCCGGCTGCGGGCGCTGGTCCGTGGCGGCGAGTTCGACCCGGCCACCTCGGCCGACTCGATCCGGGTCAACTGCACCGACTACGCCGTCACCGTGTTGGGCGGTCGGCTGTTCGGCCGGATCTTCGAGCAGGCGCCGCGGCTGTCGCTGACCGTCGAGCCGCTCAGCCCACGCACGTACGACGAGATCGAGCACGGCCGCGTCGACTTGGCGCTGTCACCGGTGCAGCCGCCGTCCGGCCTGCACTGGCAGCCGCTGTTCCAGGAGGACTACGTCTGCGCGGTGGCGTTTGACCACCCGATCACCGCCTCGCGGCTCACCCTGGACCAGCTGGCCGAGTACCCCCGGGTCAGCGTTGTCGTGCTGCCGCAGCAGGTGATGGTGATCGACCGGCGGCTGGCCGAGCTCGGCGTGACCCAGCGCAGCGGCCTGCGGGTGCCGTACTTCGAGGCGGCTTTCACCGCCCTACCGGGCACCCTGTTGATCGCGCTGGTGCCACGGCGACTGGTCGAGGCCCGCCGCAACGACTCGTCGGTGCGGCTGATCGAGGCGCCGGCGGAGATCGCGGCGCCCTTCCCGTACGGCATGGTGTGGCACCCGCGGCTCAACTCCGACCCGGCGCATGTGTGGGTGCGCGAGCGGGTCGCCGAAGTGGCGGCCGACCTCAGACCCTGAAGACCTTGAGGTTGCCCAGTTTCACCGTGCCGGTGAGGCGGATTCGCGGGCCGTCCAGGCCTTCCTGCTCGCCGTAGACCGCGCGCTTGCCCAGGATCGCCGCGCCGTCGTCGATCACCGTCGCGTCGTCGGCCACCATCAGCTGGACCTTGCCGCAGAAGGCGTCCACCTGCACTTCGACCTCTTGGCCGGCCGGCACCGAGGCGAGGTTGAGCACCACCGCGCCGAACAGCGAGCGGGCGTGGATGCGGCGGCTGGTGTCCGGCACACGGACGATCTTGCTCAGCAGCGCCGACACCTCGGTCGTGCCGTCAGCCAGCGGCACCACGTCCGCGCGGCCGAGGTCGGCCAGCAGCGGCCGGAGGTCGTCGGTGACCCGGGCGGCGTAGACCGCCTCCACCCGTTCGGCGTGTTCCGGCCAGGTCAGGCGGCCGTCGGCGACCGCCCGGTTGAGCTGTTCCACCGCGCGCTCGCGGTCGTCGTTGGACAGCCGCAGCGGCACCGCGATCTCCGAGCGGGCCGGTTCGGGCAGCGACATGATGCCCACCCCCTATCTCTTAGTGGCAGAGATTCTCATCCGCCGACCCGCACGGTCAAGGCGGTGGTACAAAGACGGCAACGGGGTGAGGAGAACACCATGTCCGACAGGCAACTCGCGACCTCCATCGCCGTGGGCAAGGTCGTGCTCGGCTGGTTCCGGCTGCTGGACGATCCGGGCGCGATGTTGATCAGGCCGTCCCAGGCCATCGATCCGTATCCGCACTACGAGCGCATTCGGGCGCGAGGCAAGGTCGTGCCCAGCAAGCTCGGCATGCTGTTGGTGTCCGACCACGAGCTGTGCAGCGCGGTCCTTCGCGATCCCGCGTTCGGCGTCGCGCCCAACAAGGAGATGGGCCAGCCCGATCTCGGTATGGACGGTCTGGTCAACCCGCTCGAGGACTCGTTCATCTTCCGCAACCCGCCCGAGCACAGCCGGCTGCGTCGTGTCGTGTCGCCGCTCTTCACGCCGAGGGCCATGCACGAGCGCCAGGCCCGCATCGAGGCCGTGGTCGAGGACTTCTTGGACCAGCTGGCCGGCCGCGACGAGTTCGACCTGGTCGGCGAGTTCGCCGCCCGGGTCCCCATCAAGATCATCTGCGACCTGCTCGGCGTGCCCGATGCCGAGCACCGCCGCATGATCGACTGGGGCACCACCCTTGCCGCGTCCATCGACGGCATGGGCAGCATGGCCCAGGTCCGTGAGCTTCGGGCCACCCTCCGGGAGCTCAACGACTTCCTGTCCGCACGGATCGCCTTACGTCGTGCGGAGCCGAACGACGACGTCATCGGCCACATGCTGGCCGAGGGCGACCTGACCGAGTTCGAACTCCTGGCCACCTCCGGTTTGCTGTTGGCCGCCGGCTTCGAGACCACCGTCAACCTGATCGGCAACGGCGTCCTGGCCCTGCTGTCCAATCCTTCTGTGCGGCAACGACTTGTCGACGACCCCGCCGCCGCCGACAACATCGTCGAGGAGATCCTCCGCCTGGATCCCCCCATTCAGTACACCGCCCGACTCCCGTTGTCCGACGACGCCCGCATAGCCGGCCGCGTCGTCCCCAAGGGCCGCGCCGTCGTGTTGTTGACCGCCGCCGCCAACCGCGATCCTTCGGTCTTCCCCGATCCCCACCGCTTCGACCCCGACCGTCACAACGCCCGTGATCATCTGACGTTCTCTTCCGGCGTCCACTACTGCCTCGGCGCCGGTCTGGCCCGGATGGAGGGTGCCATTGCCCTTCGTGCCCTTTTCCGCCGCTTCCCCGACCTACGCCTTGGCGGCACCGTCCAGCGCCGCGCCAGCCGGGCTGTCCGCGGTCCCCTCCGCTTGCCCGTTCGGGTCACTTCCCGTCAACCAGCCGCGATCGCCTGACCACGAACCGTCAAACGAGACCCGCGTCACCCACCCGTTCGGGTCATGACGTTCCGCTTTTCCCCATTCTTCAGGCACTCTGGAACCAGCGCCCCTCGATCCGCCGCCCCGCCGCCGTGGCGGATCGAGGGGTTCGCTTGCTCGCCGCCGCATGCCGGCGGAAAGCGCCGGCCTTCGGCCCGCGTTCACTGTGGGGGGACGACCCCCCACACCCCCCGAGGCGGGGCTCCGCCCCGCGATCCTCGGCCAGCAAACGGGGAGCGTGCCGGCCGAACCGCGCTGGCCCTTCGCCACAAGGACGTTCCGGCAACGACCATGACGGCGGTGAGCCCGCGCCACGCACTCGACATCCCTGCGGCCACCGCTCGTCACCGTCACTCCGATCGCGGGCGGGATCACTCCGACCGTCGCACAATCCTTGCCAGCAGCAAGAAACTCCCCGCCGGCCGCGTTAATGCTTTGCCTCGGGGGCTTTCGGGCCACGACCATGCCGCATGGACATCGTCGAGCACTACACCGCCAGCCGCGAAGAGCTGCGGCTGTCCCGGACTCCCCATGGCCGCCTGGAATTCTTGCGCACCCAGGAGCTCATCCGCCGACATCTTCCCGCTCCCACCACCGTGCTCGACGTCGGCGGCGGCACCGGCATCCACGCCGAGTGGCTGGCCGCCGACGGCCATACCGTGCACGTCATCGACGTCGTCCCCACCCACGTCCAGGCCGCAGCACAACTTCCCGGCGTCACCGCCTCCGTCGGCGACGCCCGCCAACTGTCCACTCCGGACTCCAGCGTCGACGTCGTTCTCCTGCTCGGCCCCCTCTACCACCTCGTCTCCCCCGCCGACCGCGCTCAGGCCCTCGCCGAGGCCCGCCGCATCCTCCGCCCCGGCGGTCTCCTCATCGCCGCCGCCATCAGCCGTTACCTCACCCTCATGGAAACCGGTTCCGCCGGCACCCTCCACCCCGGCTTGGCCGATTCCCTCTCCGCCGTCATGGCTTCCGGCCGCTACGACGGCCATGCCGGCTTCCTCCCCACCCACTGGCACACCGCCTCCGAGCTCCACGACGAACTCACCGCCGCCGGCCTGCCCGACGTCGAGGTCTACGGCATCGAAGGCCCCACCTGGACCGCGCTCGACGCCGCCGGCATCGACAGTTTCGACACGTTGGCCCCGGCTGCGCTGGCAGCGGCCAGGTTGGTCGAACAGGATCCCTTGCTCATCAACGCCAGCGCCCATTTCCTGGCGGTAGCCACGAGTAACACCGGCGGTACCCACCGCGATGACAGGTAGTGCCCGAGGAGGAGTCGCGCCCCACCGCGGCGGAGCTTGAGCGTGAGTTCGACGCCGCCATGGCCACCGACGAGTTCGTCCGCTACCGCGAGAAGGAGACCGAGATCCGGGTGGCTTTCCTGGCCAGCCGCCCGGAGTTGTCGGACTCCCTGTACGACGCCCTCCTGGAGCCGGCCGAGCCCTTCGCGCTGACCATGCGTTGGGATTTAATTCTGGATGCTCAAATCCCGTCCTTGCTCGCCTTGGGGATATCTCTGCCGCTGATTGTCCCCGTTCCCACCGTTCTCGGCCTCCTCGCCGTCGGCCTGGCCGGTACGGCGGCACTGTTCCTCGGATGGTTCTCCGGACTTCCGACCTGGTCCGTCTGGACCATCGGCTTGGTAGCCATCGGCCTCACCGTTTCGATGATCTGGCTGAGCACCACCATGGTTCGCGACCGCAGGCTGATCACGCAGATGCACAGGGAGAGAACCAGGATTGCGGAGGGCCGTTACGCCGCACAGTTGACCCATGCAGTTCGAGAGGTGCTGCGGCGATGTGTCACAGATGCCTACCGAAGCACCGGGGTGCTCGTCTTCCCGATGACGGCTCCGACCCTGGTGGAACTGTCGAGCGGCAAAATATCACCGTCGCGAACACATGCCGACGTGGTCGACTTCATTCGGAACCACGAGACGTCGGCAATCGGGATCGCCGGGTCGCGAGGGGCGGGAAAGTCGACGCTGATGGAGGCGGTCCGTAACGCCGAAGACCTGGTCACACACCATGTGCTGCTGACGGCTCCGGTGAAGTACGACGCGATGGACTTCACGCGACGGCTGTTTGCCCAGGCGGCGGCGGAGATCATCGCCGCATCGGGGCACAACGTTGAGGCGGAGCACCGGGTGCGACGCCGGCGGTTCCGGACGCAACGGGGCATTCGCAACGCGCTGACGGTGGGACTGTTCGCGGTGCTTGCCTGCGCGGTGTTTCTCTGGGCCGTCGACAACAACAGCCCGTTGGCGTGGCAGTGGCAGCTGACACTCGGCTTGGCCGCCAGCGTCCTCTTGATCCTGGTTGTCATGGCACCGGTAGCGTCGGCCCTTCTGCACCGGACCGGGCCGACACCGTTCGCTCTGCCGTCATCGGTTCGACTGGCGGTGGATGCGCTCGAGGATCTGGCATGGAACCTGGAACACGGACAGAAGGAGTCCGGCTCCATAAAGCTGCTGACCGGTCTGCTGACACTGGGCGGCGAGGACAGTGTTACGCGAAAGCGGCGGGAGAGGTCGCTGCCGGAATTGGTGGCCGACTTCCGGGAGATGCTGACGCAGTTTTCCAGGGATCGGACGGATCCCAGCAAGGAGCGGTTTGTCGTCTTCATCGACGAACTGGAGAAGATGGCAAAGATGGAGGATTTGACCGAGGCGGTCAACGGGATCAAAGACCTGATGCACATCCCGGGGGTGCATTTCGTGGTGTCGGTGTCCGTCGATGCGCTGGTGCAGTTCGAGCAGCGGGGGATGGCGGCTCGGGATGCGTTTGACTCGACGTTCGACACGGTGTTCAGGATGCGGGGACTGACGCTGACCGAGTCGAAGGACATCCTGGAGGAGGGTGGCGAACTTTCCGACGGTGCTGACGCACGGATGTCACGTGTGGTCGGGAGGGCTGGCCAGGGATCTGCTGCGGACGGCCCGGCGGTGTGTGGAGATCCACCGGAGGGACGGGAACGTGGCGACGATTATGCGGACGGCGGTGACGGAGGATCTGCTGGCACTGATCGACAACGCGCTGCGGAAGGCGGGCGCGGACGGGCGGTATCTGTGTGAGCTGAGGCAAGCGGTGCTGGCGGTGGCCGTAGGGGAAGCGGATCCGCGACGACGGATGCCGAAGGGCAACGGGAACCAAGTGGCGTACGTGGTGGCGGTGGGACTGGCGCTGCTGAGCTGCTTTCACGGCTGGGCGCCGGACGATCCACGCTGGGAAAGACCGCCGGAGTGGGATGACTGCATGGAAGCGCTGGCGGAGGCGATGTCGCTGCGGGCGGAGCCGCCGGTGATCCGGGACCGGGCGCTGCGCAAGGCAAAGGCGTTGGTGTCGGCGGCGATGCCATGACAGAGGGCCCCGTCCGCAAGGACGAGGCCCTTTGCCAGGCAACGGAAACTCAGTCGACGCCCTGCATCTTGCGGGAGATGGCGGGGGCCAGGAAGAGCAGGCCGATGGCCAACACGATGGTGACGCCGCCGACGATGCCGAAGTAGGGGATCTCCGTTTGGGGGGTGGCGAAGGGGACGATCTGGGCGGAGATGCCCTGGGCGGCGGCGTCGGAGAGGAACCAGAGGCTCATCATCTGGGCGCCGAAGGCCTTGGGGGCCAAGCGGGTGGTGGCGGAGAGGCCGACCGGGGAAAGGCAGAGCTCGCCGATGATGACGATGAAGAAGCTGCCGACCAGCCAGAAAGGACTGACCTTGGCGTCGGGGCCGTACAAAGCGGCCGGCAGGATCATCAAGAGGTACGAGAGGCCGGCAAGGCCGAGGCCGAGGGAGAACTTCACGGGAGTGGAGGGCTGACGGGAGCCGAGCTTGGTCCACAGCAGCGCGAACAGGGGCGCGAAGACGACGATGAAACCCGGGTTGAGGGTCTGGAACCACGAAGCGAGCAGGGGGAGACCGCCGATGTGGAGGTCGGTGCGTTTGTCGGCGTAGTCGGCCAACACCACCGAACCCTGCTCCTCGATCATCCAGAAGAACAACGAGGCGATGAACAACGGGATGTAGGCGATCACCCGGGACCGCTCGACCGACGTGACCTGCTTGCTGCGGATCATGGTCACGAAGTAGGCGGTGGGCAGGATGATGCCCAGCGCACTGATGACGTTGATGACCAGCTTGACGGTGAACAGGCCGGCCAGCACGACGCCGATGAAGGCGACGACGACGATCACGGCGCCGATGCCGATGCGGGTGAGGACCTTGCCCCGCTCCTCGGCGGTGAGGGGGTTGCCGGGGGCATCGCCGACGGCGGCGAGGCGCTTGCGGCCGAAGAGGTAGATGACCAGCGCCAGGAACATGCCGACGGCGGCCACGGAGAAGCCGAGGTGGTAGCTGACCTGCTGGCCGAGGGTGCCGACGAGCAGGGGCGCGACCACGGCGCCGAGGTTGGTGCTCATGTAGAAGATCGAGAAGCCGGCGTCGCGGCGGCGGTCCTTCTCGTCGTAGAGGCCACCGACCATGTTGGAGATGTTCGGCTTGAGCAGACCGGTGCCGATGGTGATCAACAGCATCGACACGTACAGCGCGGCCACGCCCGAGGGGAACGACAGCGCGATGTGCCCGCACATGATCAGCACGCCGCCGTAGAGCACGGCCCGGCGCGAGCCGAGGACGCGGTCGGCCAGCCAGCCGCCGACGACACCGGACATGAACACGCTGGCGCCGTAGATCGACATCAGGCTCTTGGCCAGTGTCGGATCGAGGCCCAGGCCGCCCTCGCTGAGCTTGCTGTACATGAAGAACAGCAGGATCGCGCGCATCCCGTAGTAGGAGACGCGCTCCCAGAACTCGGTGAAGAACAGCGGCCCGAGAGCGGCAGGGTGGCCGAAGAAGCCCTTTTGGGGCGGCTTCGCGCTCTCAACGGTGGCGCTCAACCGACTACCTCCTGTGGTGCACTCTCAGTCAATACGACGTTCACTCAACGTCGTGGCCCGCACCATAGCGCGCGGCCGTCCGAGCCCGTTGCCACCCCGTCAGCTTCTGGCCGAAACCCGAGGTCAGAGCGACGCCGACGATCACGAGGCCGGCCGAGGCGATCGCGATGCCGGACATTTTCTCGTGCAGCACCAGCGCCGACGACGACATTCCGAACACGGGCACGAGCAGAGAGTAAGGAGCAACGGTCGTTGCGCCGTAACGACGAATGAGCATGCCCCACAGGCCGTAGGCGACGAGGGTGGACAGCCACGCGACGAAGCCGAGGGAGAACAGCGCCGGGAAGGTCACGCGGGTCAGCGCCTGAAGGTCCGGCCCGACGCCCTCGACCAGCAACGACAACGCGAACATGGGCAATGGCGGGACGACGCTTACCCAGACCATGAACTTGAAGGCGTCCGGCGGCGCGGCCTTACGGGTGGCGACATTGCCCAACGCCCAGCTGGCCGCGGCCGCAAGGACCAATACGAACGCCAGCAGTGGGCTGGCCTGCCCGTAGTCCAACGCCACCAACCCCATGCCGGCCAGAGCGATGACCATGCCGACGATCTGCCAACGCCCCGGCCGCTCCCCCAGCAGCAGCGCGGCGAAGGCCATGGTGAACACCGCCTGCGACTGCATCACGAGCGAGGACAGTCCGGCCGGCATGCCGAGATGGATGCCGAGGAACAGCAAGCCGAACTGGAAAGCGCCGATGGACAGGCCGACCGCCAACACCCAACGCCACGGCACCTGCGGCCGGCCGATGAAGAACACCGCCGGCACGGCGGCGACGGTGAAGCGCAGCGCGGTGAACAGGAACGGCGGAAAGTGCTCAAGGCCGATGTCGATGACGACGAAGTTGATGCCCCAGATGAGGGCGACGACGACCGCCGCGAGCAGGTGACGAGGGTGCATGTCGTCAGCTTCGGCGGCCGATCAGTTAAGCACCAGCAAATAGTTCTTCACGGTTCGCGGTAGCATCGCTACATGATTGACCTGGGTCGGCTGCGGGCGCTGCACGCGATTGCCGTCTACGGCTCGGTGAACGGGGCCGCGGAGGCGCTGGGCTACACGCCATCGGCGATCTCGCAGCAGCTGAACAAGCTGGAGCGGGAGACGCAAACCACACTCCTGGAGCGCCGCGGCCGCGGTGTTGTGCTGACCGACGCGGCCCAGGCGCTGGCCGACACCGCCGCCGAGGTGCTCAAGCTCGTCGAGCAGGCGGAGATCCAGCTCGAGGAGCAGCGCGGCCAACCGGTCGGCAACGTGGCGCTGGGCGCGTTCGCGACGGGCTGCCGCGGCTTGCTGCCGTCGGTGGTCTCCGAGCTGATGGTCGAGCACCCGGCGCTGGACGTGACCGTGGTGGAGATCGATCCGCCGGGTGCCGTCACGGCGGTGCAGCGCGGCGAACTCGACGTGGCCGTGGTGCACGACTGGCAGATCGCCCCGCTGGCCATGCCGGACGACCTGGCCCGTGAGGTGATCGGCGAGGACGTGGCCGATCTGCTGGTGCCGGCCGATCACCGGCTGGCCGGACGAAAAGCCGTCAGGGCCGAGGATCTCGTCGGCGAGCGGTGGCTGTGCCAGCCGCCGGGATCGATCTGCCACGACTGGCTGGTCGCCACGGTCCGCTCGACCGGCCACGAGCCGGTGGTGTCCTACGTGGTCCCGGAATACCAGAGCCAGCTGGAGTTCCTGCGCGCCGGCATCGGGATCGCGCTGATGCCGAGACTGGGCCGCGCTGCACTGCCGGACAACGTGGTCGCGGTGACGCTGGAGCCGGTGCCCACGCGACGGCTGTTCACGGTGTGGCGGGAGCGGACAAGTCGTCGCCCGGCGATCAAGGCCACGGCCGACGCGCTCAGGCGTGTGACAACCCGCGCCCTGTCCGCGACAAGCCGGGACCGGTGACGCGTCCGGTCCACAGGTCACCGGTACTGTCCCTGTTCAGTTGGCGAAGGGAGTGAGCCCGTGCCCGGACGGCAGATCACGCTCGCGGAGGTGGCCCGGCACGCCGGGGTCTCGCTGGCCACGGCGTCACGGGTGATCAACGGCAGCGATCGGCAGGTCAGCGACCCGTTGCGGGACCGGGTGATGGCCAGCGCGGACTCGCTCGGCTACCTGCCCAACGCCTCGGCGCAGGCCTTGGCGCGCAACAGCAGCTCGCTGGTCGGCCTGGTGGTGCACGACATCGCCGATCCCTATTTCTCCAGCATCGCCGCCGGTGTCACCCGGGTGGCCGAGGACGCCGGCCTGGTTGTGGTGCTGGGCACGACCGCGCGCAGCGCCGACCGGGAGCGGGAGCTGTTGGC
This sequence comes from Kutzneria chonburiensis, assembly GCF_028622115.1. Lineage (NCBI taxonomy): Bacteria > Bacillati > Actinomycetota > Actinomycetes > Pseudonocardiales > Pseudonocardiaceae > Kutzneria > Kutzneria chonburiensis. The sequence goes on along the minus strand of NZ_CP097263.1, from coordinate 511,726 downwards.
CACGCTGCGCGGACACCGGGCCAAGGCCGTGGTGATGATCGGCAGCCGCACCACGAAGCGGTCCATCACGGCCAAGCTGGCCGAAGAAGTCGCCGCGTTCACCGAGCAGGGCGGCCGGGTGGCGTGCGTGTCGCAGGCCAAGCTGGCCGTCGACACGGTGGTGCCGGGCAACCGGGCCGGCGCCAAGGCGCTGGCGGTGGCGCTGGCCGAGCTGGGGCACCGCAAGTTCGTCGTGCTCGGCGGGCCGGAGGAGCTGCTGACCAGTCGGGACCGCGTCGCGGGTTTCCGGACAGGGCTGGCCGAATCCGGCGTCGAGCTGGCCGAGGAGTCCATTCGGTACGGTGAGTTCACGCGCGACGGCGGCTACGACACCGTGACCGAGCTGCTGGCCGAAGGCACCGACGCGACCTGTGTTTTCGCCGTCAACGACGTGATGGCACTGGGTGCGATGGCGGCCATGCGGGCGGCCGGGGTGCGGGTGCCGGAGGACATCTCGGTGGCCGGTTTCGACGACATCCCGACGCTGCGGGACGTCTCCCCCACGCTGACCACGGTCCGGCTGCCGCTGGAGGAGATGGGCGCGCGGGCGGCGCACATGGCGCTGGGTGACCACGACGGCAGCCCGCGCACGGTGCGCATCGCGGCCGAGGTCGTGCTGCGGGAAAGCACCCGGAAGCTTTGATCCTGTTGAGGACGGCCACCCAGTCGGTGGCCATCGCCGAGAACCGGATCGTCGCGATCGGACCGGATGCCGAAGAGCTGGGCATCACGGATGTCGTTGACCTGGGAAGCGGTTTCCTGTCGCCGAGCTTCGGCGACGGGCACGCGCATCCCGTGCTGGGCGGCCTGGAACGGCAGGGGCCGCCGATCACCGACGAGTCCACTGTGGACGGCATCGTGGCGGCGGTCGGCCACTGGGCCGAGCAGAATCCGGGCGACGGCTGGATTCTGAGCGCGAGCTACGACCCGACGCTGGCCGCCGACGGCGCGTTCGACGCCCGCTGGCTGGACGCGGTCGTGCCGGACCGGCCGGTGGCGCTGCGGTCCCGGGACTATCACGCGGTGTGGTGCAACACCGCCGCCCTGCGCAAGGCCGGGATCAGCGAAGACACGCCGGATCCGCGGCTGGGGCGGATTCTGCGGCGTGACGACGGCAGTCCACTGGGGACACTGCTGGAGTGGCACGCCTGCGATCTCGTGCTGGACCTGATTCCACCGGAGCAGGATCTCGTTGCGGCGCTGGAGGAAGCCGGCCGAACCTACACCGCCGCGGGCGTCACGTGGGTGCAGGATGCCTGGGTCGAACCGGCCATGGTGGACGCGTATCTCCTTGCCGTGGAACAGGAACGACTGCTGTTCCGGGCGGATCTGGCCCAGCGGGCCGATCCCGACCACTGGCGCGATCAGGTCCACGCTTTCGCCGTCCAACGGGAACGGGTCAAGCGCTTCGGTCGGGACCTGCTCACCGCCCGCACGGTCAAGTTCTTCGCCGACGGTGTGATCGAGACCGGCACGGCGTCCATGTTGGAGCCGTACGTGGATGTGCCGCATTCGCACGGGATGCCGGTGTGGTCGCCGCCGGAGCTGGCCGCCGCGATCACGGCGTTCGACGCCGAGCGGTTCCAGGTTCACGTGCACGCCATCGGCGACGCGGCCGTGCGGGCGGCCCTGGACGCCGTCGAACGGGCACGCAACGCCAATCCACCGTGGGATCGCCGGCCGGTGATCGCCCACGTGCAGGTGGTGGATCCGGCGGACCTGCCCCGATTCGCCGAGCTGGGCGTGATCGCGACCGTGCAGCCGCAGTGGGCGCAGACCGATCCGCTGATGACGGAGCTCACCATCCCCCGGCTCGGCCCGGTCCGCGCCGGCCGGCAGTACCCGTTCGCCACGCTGGCCCGGCTGGGCACGCGACTGGCCTTCGGCAGCGACTGGCCGGTCAGCCCGGCCGATCCGCTGGCGGGCCTGCGCATCGCGATCACCCGGGAATGGCTGCCCGGCGAGCGGTTGGACGTGGCGCAGGCGTTCGCCGCGCAGACCACGGGCGTGGCGTGGCAGGCGCAGGCCGAGCGCGAGTGGGGCGAGCTCGCGGTGGGCCGCCGTGCTGACCTGGTGTGCCTGAACGGTGACCCGGCGCACACACCACCGCACGAAATCTTCGTGACGGACACGTGGCTGTCCGGCCGTCGCACATACGCAGCCCTTACACTGGCAGTTGACGTGCCACGTTCACCATCTGAGGAGTGACTGTCTCCGTGCCTGACGCGCGGTCACCTGGCCACAGTAGTGAGCCGGGGGAAAGCCCCGGCTGCGATACGAACCCGGTCACGGACGTGAGTCCGCGATGACCGGCTACCTTTTCGACGTCCTCTGTCTGCTCGCCGTGCTGCTGCTGACCGCGGCCAACGCGGTGTTCGTGACGGCGGAGTTCTCCCTGACCACATTGGAACGCAGCCAGGTCGACACGGCGGTCGCCCAGGTCGGCGACGCGCGCTCGCGCACTGTGCAGAAGGCGCACCGCACGCTGTCGTTCCAGCTGTCCGGTGCCCAGCTGGGCATCACGCTGGCGACTCTGGTCACCGGTGCCCTGGCCGAGCCGGCGCTGGCCGACCTGATCGAGGTGCCGCTGACGGCCGTCGGCATGCCGTCCGGCGGTGCCGAGGCCGTGGGCGCGGCGTTGGCGCTGTTGCTGGCGTCGGCGCTGTCGGTGGTGCTGGGCGAGCTCGTGCCGAAGAACCTGGCGATCGCCCGGCCGATGCAGACCGCGCGCGCGGTGGCCGGCTTCCAGTACGCCTTCTCCCGCGCCTGCAAGGCCCCGATCACCGTGCTCAACGGCTCGGCCAACTGGATCGTGCGCCGGTTCGGCGTGGAGCCGGCCGAGGAGCTGCGGTCGGCGCGGTCGCCGCAGGAGCTGGGTTCGCTGGTCCGCTCCAGCGCCGCGCACGGCACCCTCGACCAGGGCACCGCGACGCTGCTGGACCGGTCGCTGCGCTTCGGCGACCGCACGGCCGACGAGCTCATGACGCCACGGGTGCAGGTCGAGGCGCTGCGCTGCGACGACACCGTGGTCGACCTGACCGCCGCCGCGCTGCGCACCGGCTTCTCGCGCTTCCTCGTGCACGAGGGCGACCTCGACGACGTGCGCGGGGTCGTGCACGTGAAGCAGGTCTTCGGTGTGCCCGCGGCCGAACGCGGGACCACGCCGATGGCCTCGCTCATGCGGCCGGTGCCGACGGTGCCGGAGAGCCTGGAGGCCGACGCGCTGCTGGAACGGCTGGGCTCCGGGCTCCAGATCGCCATCGTGGTCGACGAGTACGGCGGCACCGCCGGCATCGTGACCATGGAGGACCTGGTCGAGGAGATCATCGGCGACGTCCGCGACGAGCACGACCGGCGCGAGAAGGCGCCGGTTCGGCCGCTGGGCCGGGACAGCTGGATGGTGTCCGGGCTGCTGCGGGAGGACGAGGTGGCCGAGGCCACCGGTTTCCGCATGCCCGACGGCGACTACGAGACCCTGGCCGGCCTGGTCCTGACCCGGCTCGGCGAGATCCCGGACGTCGGCGACGAGCTGCGGGTGGACGGCTGGCGGATCACCGTGATGGCCATGGACCGGCACCGCATCGCCGAGTTGCGGGTGGCCAAGGTCAGCGAGGTCCCCGCCCCGGCCCCGAGCGAGGTGACGGCGTGAACGACGTGCTCGCCTTGTTCCTGACCGTGGTGTTGTTGCTGGGCAACGGCTTCTTCGTCGGCGCCGAGTTCGCGATCATCACCGCCCGCCGGGACCGGCTGGAGGAGCTGGCCCGGCAGGGGCAGCAACGCGCCCGCACGGTGATCCGGGCCGGTCAGCAGCTGCCGCTGCTGATCGCCGGCGCGCAGCTCGGTGTCACGGTGTGCTCGCTGGCCCTCGGTGCGCTGGCCGAGCCGACCGTGGCGAGCCTGCTGGAGGAGCCGCTGGCCCCGCTGGGCGTGCCGGCGACCGTGGTGCACGGCATCTCGTTCGTGGTCGCGTTGGCCGTGGTGTCGTTCTGCCACACGGTGATCGGCGAGATGGTGCCGAAGAACCTGACCATCGCCGGCCCGGAGCGGGCGGCGCTGTGGCTGGTGCCGGTGCACTTCGCGTTCTGCCGGCTGACCCGGCCGCTGCTCAACGCGTTCACCGCGATCTCGCAGGCGCTGCTGCGGCTGATCAAGGTGGAGCCCAAGGACGAGCTGGAAGGCGCCTACACGCCGGACGAGCTGGCCTCGCTGCTGGGCGAGTCCCGGCAGGAAGGCCTGCTCGACGAGCCGGAGCACCGGCGGCTGGCCAAGACGCTGTCCTCGGCGGCGCGGACCGTCAAGGACGTGCTGGTGCCGCTGGACGGGCTGACCACCGTGCCGGCCGAGCCGACCGTTGGCGACGTGGAGGCGGCGGTGGCCGCGACCGGCTTCTCCCGGTTCCCGCTGCTCGGGGCCGATCGCCGGCTGGTCGGGTACCTGCACGTGAAGGACGTGCTGGACCTGGCCGACCAGCCGCCGGGCACGCCGGTGCCGCGCAACCGGGTCCGTGGCCTGCCGGAGCTGCCGGCCGACGCCCGCCTGGACGACGCCCTGGCCGCGCTGCGGCGGGCCCAGAGCCACCTGGCCCGGGCCGTGGACGCGGACGGGCAGCAGCTGGGCGTGGTGGCACTGGAAGACCTGGTCGAGGAGTACGTAGGCACCGTCCGGGATGGCACTCACGTAAGCGGACGGTGACCCAGGGTGTCCGGTCGGGGGGCCAGTCCCCCGATCGGGCACCGCCGCCTTCTCGCGTAGGGCAGAATCTGCGCTTTCATGACGCAGATGTCACAGCCCGTCGGTCACCTTTCACCTAGTTGACCTGGGGGCCTCGGAGAGGGACGTGATGGCTCGACACCGCGCACTGGTGACGCGGGTCCGGCGGCGGATGGCCAAGTGGCCGGTCGCGATCACCGGCCTGGTGGTGCTGATCCTGCTGGGCTGGCTGGCCTGGACCTGGCTGGGCGGCGTCCTGGAGCGGCGGGCCGCCGCCGAGGCCAACGGCTGCACCGGCGGTGACGTGGTGCTGCGGGTGGCCGTCACGCCGAGCATCGCGCAGCCGGTGCGGGACGCGGCCCAGCGCTGGACCGACACGCACCCGGTCATCGACGACGAGTGCGTACGGCTCCAGGTGCAGTCGGTCGACTCGCAGACCGTGCTGACCGGGCTGACCACCAAGTGGGACAGCGGCAAGCTCGGCGAGCAGCCGGCGGCGTGGCTGCCCGACTCCATGCTGTGGGCCAACCGGCTGACCGCGCAGAACAACGGCATCGTCGGCACCGCCCCGCAGTCCATCGCCACCAGCCCGGTGGTGCTGGCCACCCAGCAGGCCGGCGCGGACGCGCTGGCCAGCGGCAACCTCGTGCAGTGGACCGACCTGCCCGGCCTGACCTCGGCGCCGAGCGGCTGGTCGGGCTACGGCAAGCCGCAGTGGGGCAAGTTCCGGCTGGCCATGCCCGATCCGGCGACCAACCCGGCGACCGCGCTGGCCGTCCAGTCGGCGCTGGCCGGCGCAACCGCCAACGGCGCCGGCCCGGTCACCACCGATCTGCTGGGTCAGCAGGGGGCCAAGGACACCATCAGCAAGCTGGCCAACTCGCGGGCCTCCGGCGCGCCGGCCGACACGCTGGACGCGCTGGACGGCCTGGCCAAGGCGGCCGACATCGGCACCGCCAGCTACAGCGCGGTGCCGGTGACCGAGGTCGACCTGTACCGGCGCAACCTGGGCAAGGACGGCGCGCCCAAGCCGGCGACCCCGCTGTACGAGGTGGCCATGGGCGGCGCCACCCCGGCCGCCGACTTCCCGTTCGTCACGCTCTCGGGCAGCTGGGTCGGCTCGACGCAGAACAAGGCGGCGCAGCAGTTCCGCGACTTCGTACGGCAGCCGGCGCAGCAGAAGCTGTTCGCCACGGCCGGTTTGCGGGTGGCGGCCACGCCGGACCACCCGACCGACGCCGTCGGCATGCGCTGGCCGGCCACGTCGCAGACGCTGGTGCCGGCCGACGCCACGACCACCCAGGACATCTCGGCCAGCTGGACCGCGGCCGCGCTGGGCAACGAGGTGCTGTCGGTGCTCGTCGACACCTCGCCGGCGATGGGCGCCGACGGCGTGCGGGCGGTGCGCAACGCGCTGACCGGCGAGGTCAACCGGACGGTGTCCGGCTCGATGGGGCTGTGGGCGTACGCGGCCGGTCTTGACGGCGACAAGCCGTACAAGCAGCTGGTGCCGGTGGTGCGCATCGATTCCGGCACCGACCAGCTGCACGCCGGCATCGACAAGCTCGCCCCCGGCAACGGCAGCCAGCTCTACGGCAGCATTCTCGCGGTGTACCAGTCGGTGCTGGCCAACTACCAGGACGGCAAGCACAACCGGGTGGTCGTCGTGGTCGCCGGCCGCAACGACGGCGGGACGACGTTCGACCAGCTGCGCACCCAGCTCGGCCAGCTCAAGGACGGCAAGCGGCCGGTGTCGGTCAACATCATCGCGGTCGGCGGCAACGTGGACCACGACCAGCTCAGCGCCATCGCCCAGGACACCGGCGGCAGCCTCGCCTCGGTGCAGAACGGCAACGGGGTGGACGCCGCGCTGGCCCAGCTGCTCTCCACCAGCAGTTGAGTTCCGCCAATGCGGCCCCGGGTGGGCCGCATTGGCCTTAAGCTGAGGTTGCCGCTACCAATCCCCCTGGTGGCAGGCGACAGCTGGAGCCCTTGCCTACCCCCGGACAGGGGCTCCAGCCCTTTCTCGGCCCAGCTTTTTCTCGGCCCGGCATTTCTCAGCCCTGCAGGAACTCGTCGCGCGCCACGATGCCGATGTCGGCCGTGTCGGTGAAGAAGCCGTCGATGCCGGCCCGCAGGTACGTCTCGATCTCGCCGAACAGGTTGCCGTAGGCCGTCGGGTCGGCGCTGGAGCGGAAGTCGGCCGGCAGGAACACGTTCTCCGGCCGGAACGTGTACGGGTGCACCTTGAGGCGGGCCGCGTGGGCGTCCTTGACCAGCGAGGTCGGCTTGCCCAGGTGGTCGGTGGCGTCGCGCGGGATGACCTGGTTCTTGTCCGGGCCGATGCCCTGTGCGTAGGTCGCAACCTCACGCAGGCCGGCGGCCGAGGTGATGTCGGCCCAGGTGCGCTTGTCGCCGCTGACCGTGAAGTCGTACGGCTGGCCGGTGGCCTCGGTCAGCTGGATCAGCGGCACCCGCAGCTGGCGGTGCAATGCCTTGAGGTTGCCCACTTCGAAGGACTGCACGTACACCTTGGCGCCTCGCCGGTTGAGGCCGTTGCGGTTGAGCGTGTCCACCAGCTTCTGGTCGGTGCCGAGGCCCAGGTTCTTGAAGAAGGTGGGGTGCTTGGTCTCCGGGTAGATGCCGATGTCCCGGTGCAGCTCCCGGTCCAGCCGCTGGACCAGGTCGATGATCTCCTGGAAGGTCGGGATCTGGTAGCGGCCGTCGTAGACCGTGTTGCGCTGGCGGACCTGCGGCAGGCGCTCGACCGCACGGAGCGTCTTCAGCTCGGCCAGCGTGAAGTCGGTGGTGAACCAGCCGGTGACCGCGACGCCGTCGAGCATCTTGGTCGTCTTGCGGTCGGCGAACTCCGGGTGCTTGGAAACGTCGGTGGTGCCGCCGATCTCCGGCTCGTGCCGGGCGACCAGCACCCCGTCCTTTGTGGACACCAGGTCGGGCTCGACGTAGTCGGCGCCCATCCGGGCGGCCAGCTCGTAGGAGGCCAGCGTGTGCTCGGGCCGGTAGCCCGACGCGCCGCGGTGGCCGATCACCGTCGGGCCGGAGGCGTGGTCCGGGGACTGCGGCACCGCGTTGGCCGCGGGAATGGCCGTGATCGCGACGGCGGCGACGGCCAGCACAATCCCGGCGATCCGGGTTCTGCTCATGGTGAAGGCTCCCTCGGTGCGGAATCCGCGCCAACCTACCCACAAGCGCCCGTCAACGACAGGTAAAGCCCCACCGGTCGGGCCCCGCGTGCAGCGTATCCACGCCGACCAACCCCCACCACCTCTCGCGCCACATGCGCTTCCCACTTGCGCCCTGGTGCCACATGGGAAGCGCATGTGGCAACTGGCGGGCTGCGCCGGCTGCCTCTTCGGCCGTCCGAACGGACATGGGCCGGGCCGGCGGTCGCGGTGAGAATTGACCTCTCCTACAGGGGGAGGCGACATGACTGTGCCCGAGGGCGCTCATCGGTCCGAAGACGGCAACTGGTGGTGGGACGGCACCCACTGGCAGCCGGTGCACGCGACGCACGCGTCGTCCGACGCGCTGGACGGCGGCCTGCCGGGCGGCGTGACGACCGCGCCGCCGGTGGCCACCGCGCCGGACTGGTCGCACGCGGGGCTGCACACCGTGAAGTTCTGGATCAACGCCTTCATCTCGCCGGAGCGGGTCGACTCGCCGCCCGGCGCCGGGCTGTTGTTCAACTACCAGTACTTCGCCGGCGACAACCGGGGCTACAGCTCGGACATCCACGCCTCGTCGCGGATCCACTCCGAGGTCGAGATCGTCGGCCTGAACACCGGCCGGCCGCACATCTCGTTCCAGTGGAACATGTGCGGCGAGTCGCACGCGCTGGACGCGCACGGCACCGTGGTCGACAGCAAGACCGCCGAGTGCCACGGCGGCTTCGCCGAGCCGCACATCCAGGACCAGACCGTGCACATCTGGTACGAGGGCTCGGCGTCGATGCCGCTGCTGTCCGGGTCGCCCGCCGCCGACATGAACGGCTGGTTCAGCGTCGACCCGTTCACCGGCGCGGTCAGCTTCAGCGGCCTGGTCGACGCGTTCCCGTGGTACGAGGCGTATGCGTCGGGCAACAACGGCTCCCCGGTCACGCTGTTCACCCTCGACCTGCCGCCCGGCAACACCGCCCTCGACCTGTTCGGCGACGCCAACCGCCCGGCCAACGGGCACGCCACCGTCCCCGTGCACTGATCCCCGCGCTCACCAGCGGCCCGACCTCTGCGAGGTCGGGCCGCTTTGTCATGACCGCCGTCACACCCGTAGATATGGACACACTGTCTCCTAAATGCTTATATGTACACACCGTCCACAAATGAGGAGCAGGAACCATGAGCGAGCAGCAGGTCGTGGTCGTCACCGGCGCGTCGAGCGGCTTCGGCTGGATGAGCGCGCACCGGCTGGCCGACGCCGGTCACACCGTGTACGCCGGCATGCGGGCCACCGCCGGGCGCAACGCCGGCAAGGTCGTACAGATCCAGCAGTACGCCGCCGAGAACGGCGTCAAGCTGCGGGCGGTCGAGATGGACGTGGCCGACCAGGCGTCCGTCGACGCCGCGGTGGCCCGGATCGTCGGCGAGGAGGGCCGGATCGACGTCCTGTTCCACAACGTCGGCCACATGGTGCTCGGCCCGGCCGAGGCCTTCACCCCCGAGCAGCTGGGCGAGCTCTACGAGTCCAATGTGCTCGGTTCGCAGCGGGTCAACCGCGCCGTGCTGCCGCACATGCGGGCCGCCCGCCGCGGCCTGGTCGTGTGGAACAGCAGCAGCAGCTCGGCCCGGGCCGGCACGCCGCCCTACCTCGCCCCGTACTTCGCGGCCAAGGCGGCCATGGACTCGCTGGCCCTGAGCTACGCCGTCGAGCTGGCCCGGTTCGGCATCGAGACCTCGATCATCGTGCCCGGCGCCTTCACCGGCGGCACCAACCACTTCACCAACTCGGGCCGGCCGGCCGACACCGCCGTGGCCGAGCAGTACGAGGAGTTCTACGCCGGGCTGAGCGCCCAGATCACCGAGAAGCTGACCGAGCTCGAGCCGGCCGACGCCGACCCGACCGAGGTCGCCCGGGCCGTGGTCCGCGTGGTCGACACGCCGTTCGGCCGGCGCCCGCTGCGCACCCACATCGACCCGTCGCAGGACGGCGCCGAGGTCGTCAACGCCGTGGCCGACCGCCTGCGTTCGGCCTTCTACGAGCGGATCGGCCTGGCCGACCTGTTGCGCCCGCACACCGTGTAATCCCGGCCACATCCGGCCGATGACAACGTTGTCAGGCGGAACGTTTGCAACCCCACCGGCGGATAACACGTCTACAGGGAAAATTCAGAATCTTCTTAACGTAGATTTGGGGCCGACCGTCGACGACGACGTCGGCCCCACCGCCGCCGCCAGAGGAACCGCCGATGAGTACCGCCGCCGCCACGCGCCGCCGCACCGTGCTTGCCACGGGTGCGCTCCTGGTCGCGCTGACCGCTACCGCGTGCGCGTCCGGTGCAGTCGAGGGTTCCTCGATCAAGCCGTCGCCCCAGGCCGCCGTGTCCGCCGCCACCGGCTCCACCTGCGCCAAGCCCGACGTGCCGGCCGGGTTGAGCACCCAGCACGTGATGTCCGGCGGGATGCGGCGCACCGTCGTCGTCTACTACCCGCACGGGCACAAGCCGGGCGGCAAGCCGATCCCGATGGTGCTCGACCTGCACGGCAGCGGCAGCACCCCGCTGCAGCAGCTGGCCGGTTCGGAAATCGCCGCCACCGCCGACAAACACGGCTTCGTGGTCGTCGCGCCCCAGGCCGGCATTCCGTTCATCGCCGGCAAGTCCCACGGTTTCGCCTGGAACGTGCCCGGCGTGCCGCTGATGAACGGCGTGCCCGTCCCGCACGGCGCGCCCAACGACGTGCAGTTCATCCGGGACACCATCGCCGCCATGAACAAGGCGCTGTGCGTGGACCCCAAGCGGGTGTACATCACCGGCTTCTCCGGCGGCGCCCGGATGACCTCGCAGCTGGGTTGCGAGCTGGCCGGCGAGATCGCCGCCATCGCCCCGATGTCCGGGCTGCGCATGCCCGGCAACTGCAAGCTGGGCCGGCCGCAGTCGGTGTTGTCCTTCCACGGCACCTCCGACGGCACCAACCCGTACAACGGCAGCAAGCAGCTCTACTGGTCCTACAGCGTGCCCGTCGCCGCGCAGCGTTGGGCCGCCGCCGACCACTGCGGCAAGGGCGTGCAGAAGCAGGTCGTGCCCGGGGTTGTCAGCACCACGTTCAGCAACTGCGGCGACGGCCGCCAGGTCGTGCTGTACACCGTGACCGGGCAGCGGCACTCGTGGCCCGGCACCCCCGAGTCCATGGCCAAGGGCTTCGCCCTGCCGAAGATCGACCCCAACGAGATCATGTGGTCCTTCTTCGACTCCCACCCCCTCGACACCGCCGTGGCCTGATCGTTCGGAACGGACCATTCCTCTACTCGGAGTTTTGGAACGGTCCGTTCACAACGTCAAGGTGTTGACACGGTGACGGCTGGGCGTTATGACGGTGCGCCGTCCTGGTCCAGTTTGGGCCACGGGATGGCGGTGAAGTCCGGCTGGCGCTTCTCCACGAACGCGTCGACGCCTTCGGCGTAGTCGCGGCTGGCGTAGGAGGCGCGGTACCAGCGGTGCGCCCATTCGTCGTCGGCCGCGGTGCCGGCGGCGGCCCGGGCGATCAGCTGCTTGGCCCCGGCCAACGTGATCGGGGCGCGGGTGGCCAGGGTTTCCGCCAGGGCGTAGGCCTTGGCCGCGGCCCGGTCCACCGGGTGCACCTCGTGCACGAGGCCGATGCGCAGAGCCACGTCGGCGTCGAGCAGCTCACCGGTGAACAGGATGTACCGGGCCCAGGCCGCGCCGACCGTCTCCACCACGCGGGCGGTGGACATCTGGTGGTAGACCACGCCGAGTTTCGACGGCGTTATGCCGAACTTGGCCGTGTTGTCGGCAATTCGCAGGTCGCAGGCCAATGCCAGCTCGCAGCCGCCGCCCACGCACCAGCCCTGAATCAGCGCCATGGACGGCTTTGACATCGTTGCCAATGCCCGCTCCGCCTCGTGCACCACCTCCGAGTACGCCGCCGCGGCCTCTTCGCCTCGGCGCACCGTCTGGAACTCCGTGATGTCCGCCCCCGCCGAGAACGGTCCGTCGCCCGCGCCGCGGATCACCAGCACCCGCACCGACTCGTCGTCCTCGACCGTGCGCACCACGTCCGGGATCGCCTGCCACATGCGCAGCGCGAACGCGTTCCGCTTGGCCCGGCGGTCGATCGTCAGCGTCGCCACCGGTCCGTCGACGGTGAGCGAGAGTTCCTCGGACAGGCTCATGGTCGTTCAAATTACCCGGGTCAACCGTGAAAGCGGCCCGACGAACGCAGGTGGCTGCGTCACATCCGGCCCTGCCAACCTGGCCGGACGTCCACGCCAGAGGAGTGACGAGATGCTTCGACGTTTGACCCTCGGCCTTGCCGCCACCCTGCTCCCGTTGGCCGGCATCGCTGTCGCCGCGCCCGCGGACGCGGCGCCGGCCGTGGTTACCCTGCACTACAGCGCGAGCGGGATCACGCACTACTCGGCCCAGGTCGTCCAGGCCGTGAAGAACTGGGACACCCGGCTGAAGAACGTGCAGCTGGTGGCCGGCGGCACCGCCACCATCCGCCTGCACGAGATCAACGGCGGTGGTTCGTACACCAACACCGACGGGCACGGCCACGGCGACATCTACATCGACCGCCAGCAGGTCGCCCAGGGCTTCGACCCGACCCGGATCATCACCCACGAGTTCGGCCACAACCTCGGCCTGCCCGACGACTACACCGGTCCGTGCAGCGAGGTCATGTCCGGACACGGCCCCGGCACCGCCTGCAAGAACGCCATCCCCTCGGCGGCCGAGGTCAGCCAGGTCGACGCCAACTTCGCCAACGGCTTCGCCCCGGCACTGGCCACGCACACCGTGCACTGAGCTTCTGTTGTCCGCAAGCGCACCCGGCTCCGCCGGGTGCGCTTGTTCGTCTGCCGGTCCGTACCCTGTCCTTGCTTCCCCTTTCAGACCACGCCATCGACGTGGACCGACTGAAGCTGCTCCATTCGGGTTGGCTGCCCGGCAGAGGCATCCGGACCGCACCCGCCCCGCTTGTACTCTCGTAGCCCGTACCGTCCCCGGCATCAGGCGGTGAGGAGCATGGGACCAGTTCGTCTGGCCCGAACCCTGATCGCTCTCCTGCTGCTCGACCAACGTGAAGAGCTGCCTGGCATGCCGACAGCGCATGCCAGGCGGGACGGTTTCGCGCGGGTCTGCTTCACCTGTACTGAAGTCGTGCAGGTGTATGCCCAGCGGCCTGTGCGGGCACCCAACTGCGCGAACAATCACCGTACGTCCATACGCGCTATCAAGAAATGTACCGGTTGCGGCGAGCGGCTCATTTTCGGGACGGCGCGGTCGACGAGTACTGCATTGAAGTGCGAAGCAAGCTGGGGACGGCGCACGCACCATCCAGCTCCGGTTTTCCGGGCGACTGCGGCCAAGCCGACACCCACAGACTTTCGGCGGGCCTAGGAGGCAGCGATGTGGTTCGCTTCCCTGCTCACCTCCGGCTCGGCGACGTTCGGCCGACTGCTGATGACGGTGCTGATCCCCAATGCCCTCCCGGTCTTCTTCCTCTGGACCCTGCTTCGAGCACACAGTTTCACCGGCAACAGCGACTGGTCCGCGGTGCTGCCCAGCACGACCGCCTCAGACGCGTTCGCGATCCTGCTCGCCCTCGTTGCGATCGCCGTGCTGGCCGCGATCCTGCAACCGTTCCAGGTCCGCGTCGTGCGCCTGCTGGAGGGCTACTGGTCCGGATGGGCACCGACCGCCCGACTGGCCCCGGTGTTCATCGAATTCCAACGTCGTCGGCTGCATCGGCTGCTGGAACGTGAGAGTGAACTGAATGAAGAGCTCGAACCCGGGCCGCCGGTGCGCGGTCTGGCCGAGCAGGCGGCGGCGCTGCGCGACAGCGTCCGCCGCCGATCCGAACTCGACCGCGTCAAACAGCGGATACTTCGCTATCCGGAGGCGCCGGTGGAGGGCATCCACGATCAAGATTCTGGCCTGGATCCGGATGACTGGGATCGACCGAACGCGACACCACTGCTGCCGACGGCATTGGGCAATGCCCTGCGTACCGGCGAAATCTCAGCCGGCGAGCGGTACCGGCTCAACACGATCGCTTCCTGGCCGAGGCTGTACCCACAGCTCTCGCCGAAATTCGCGGAGGTGTGCGACGCCGCTCGGGACGCTGTCGACACCGCCGCCAACCTGACCGTCAGCTTCTTCCTGGTCGCGGTGCTCGGCGTCGCAGGCCTCTACCGCGAGCCGGTCAATTACTGGATTCCCGCACTCGCACTGATCCTGATGTGCTTGTGCTACACGGGTTCCATCGCCGCCGCAACCCGATTCAACACGTGTCTGCACGTCGCTTACGACCTACACCGATTCGACATGCTCAAGGCACTTCATTACAAACTCCCGAGGACACGGAAGGAGGAGAGCACCACGTTCGAAGCATTGTCCGACTTCCTGTTGGCACCAAGGGAAACCGACCGGGAGGCACACGGACTTGCCGACGCCAACGGGGACACTCCCCGCTACCACCACGACTAGTCCCCGCGCGCCACACTGATCACACCGGCAAAGCCGAGCGCGAATATCTCCAGTTCTACCGTCCTGTCGGCCTCGGAGGGATTCGTTCCGGGATCCCGGATCTGAGTGAGCAGCGCGCCGTCCCGCTTCATCGTCAGCACCCAGTGCTTGGGTACGTCCAGCCGCACGTGTCCGAACAGCACCGTCGGATGCACCACGATCGGGCCACCGTCGGCGCGGCCCGGGCAACCACGAAGATCGACCCGAACCTCGCCGAGGACGGCACGGGGACGCAAGGTCCGGGTGACCGGCCCCACGGCCTCCACGCGGCCGGTGACCAGGATCCGGGTCCAGGATCGGCCGGCAGCTGAGCCGACGGAGACGAGCAGTGTGAGGCCGCCCAGGATGGCAACCAGCGGAACGGCGAAGTTGATGACCATGCCGGCCTCGATCCCCTGACGCACGGCCAGGAAGACCACGGCGACCAGCACCAGGAGACCGGGAGCAAGCAGGGATTCCACGCGGAGGAACGACCTCGCCAGGTTGACCACGGCCAACACGATCAACGCCCATGGCCACCACTGCGCAAGCATCACCCAGACGGTGTCGAGGCGATGCAGGGTGTCGCCGAAGAAGAACCCGCCGCTGAGCAGGAGGAGACCACCGAGCCAGACCCGGGCGCGACGCTCGCGAGGCGGCTGCGGGTGGACGACCGCACGCTGCTGCGGCGAGGGATCCGAGCTCACCCAGGAAGGGTAGGCGATGGGGTGTGGCGATGGGCGGAGGCGACGACGGATGGGTGACGGAGAAGGCCGATGACGTGGTGAGCGCAGGGAGTCGTCAACCGCGGGCAGCCGACGGAACCACCGCACAACTCGGGGGAAGCTAGAACCAGGTGCCGGAAGGCCAGGTGAGATCGCCCCACGCCTGCCGGCGGGTGGAGCCGGGGTCGTCCTCGAGCCGCGGCGGCGTGGCCATGATCATGGTGGGGCGGGTGGCGGTGGAGTACGGCGTCCAAGGGACCTTGCCGTCGCGGACGAAAGAGCCCCACGCGGTGTGCATGGCGCGGGAGAGCTCGTTGGCGGCGGGGTCGCCGAAATCGCCGATGCCCCAAGCGAAAGCGACGTCGGTGCCGTGGGCGGCGGGAATGGCGCCGGGCAGGGTGCCGTCGAAGAGGTAGCGCCACGTCGGGGCGAAGGACGACTGGGCGTCGACGAGGCGGAGGGTGGGAATGCCGTAGCGCTCGTCGGTCATGACGGCGGCGAGATCATTGCCGTACACAGCCAAGATCTCCTTGGCGCGGGCCTCGCCGAAAGCTTGGGTGAGCACGCGGGGCGCGTGGGAGGCGGCTCGGGGATCCAAGCCGACGAAGGCACCGGACTCGTTCGTGGCGCTGGATGCAAGCAAAGCGACTTTCGTGGCGGAGCCGGCGGCGACCCGCCGTACGGGGAGGTCGGACAGCAGAGCGCCGTCGACGACCGGCCGCCACGTCCACACGCCGTAGAAAGGCGGCGACACGGCTTGCTGCGCGGCGAGCAACTCCCCTGCCGGCACAACGGGAATCAGCCGACGGGAGATGCCCAACCGGTCGACGGTGGCCCGCGCGACGTCAACGGTCGTGACGTGATCACCGCCGCCGCTCTGCGAGATGGCCCGCTGGAACAGCCCGGCCGCCGCCGGCACGGCCAACAACGTCGCGACGCTCTTGGCCCCGGCCGACACGCCGCCGACGGTCACCTGCCGCGGATCCCCACCGAAGGCCACGATGTTGTCCCGCACCCACCGCAGCGCGGCGATCTGGTCCAGCACCCCGCAGTTGGTGTCGTCGAGAAAACCGAAGGCCCCCAACCGATAGTTGAAGGTGACGACGACAACATCGTGGTTGCGCACGAACATCTCGCCATCGCCGATGCCGTCCGGCCCGGCGCCGGTCAGGTACCCGCCGCCGTGGATCCACACGAACACCGGCCGCGGCGCCGTCGAAGGGCGAGAAGGCGCGCATACGTTGACGTACAGGCAATCCTCGCTCATCCGCCGTGGATCGTCCACAGCGGACGGTCGCGGCCCGGGAACGGTCTCGGGCGGCAGCACGGGCTGCATGGCCCGGGCGCCGAACGTCGTCGCGTCCCGCACGCCGAACCACGGCGCCGCCGGCAGCGGCGGCCGGTGCCGGAGCGACCCCGTCGGCGGCTGCGCGTACGGGATGCCGCGCCACGCCACCGCCCCACCGAGATCGACGCCGCGGACCCGCCCGTTCCTGGTGGCGACGATCGCCATGCTCACTTCCCCTGCGTCCTACGGCCGTGCGACACCGAATAGACCTGGCCACGGAACCGCAGCACCGGGTCGTCGGACAGCTCGATGCCCGGCACCAGCCGGGTCGGGTCGAACATCCGCCGGTCCCACTTGGCCTGGTCCTCCACCGGCCCGGTGACCAGCAGCCGCCCGGCGGTGATCTCGGCGCGGTCGTTGGGCCACAGCACCGTGCAGTCGTCGGTGGGGTCGCCCGGCTCGGCGATCTGCACCTTCAGCTGGAACGCCACCGTGGTCGAGGCCAACCGGTCGGCCAGCTCGTCCGACAGGTAGGTCGGCGACTTCTCCGAGGCACGCTCGTCCGACAGCTGCTGCACGCCGGCCTCGGGTTCCCAGCGGTAGCGCACCGCCGTGCGGCGGCGCATCTTGTCCAGCCAGATGAAGGCATGTACCGCCCAGTAGCGAATCGTGGCGTAGCTCACCGGGATCGGCGTGTTCTTCACCGCGCGCAGGCCGCGCATCGCCTCCGCGTGCTCGGTGGCGTAGCGGCGGACCACCTCCGGGTCGGGCGAGCCGGTGAACATGTTCGGCTCGGCCGCCTCCAGGAAGTTGCGGAACGCCTGCGGGGTCGCCGCCACGAACACCGGCTGGCTGACCGACACCAGATCGGTGGCCACGCCGCCGGGCAGGTGGAAGGCCACCGACAGGCCGCGGGCCGAGCGCGTCCGGTCCCAGATGTAGGGATTTCCCGAGAAGTTGGAGAACCGCACGGTCGCCGGCACCGGGTCGCCCTGCAGGTGCGCCGCCGTGGTGTACTCGGCGGCCGCGCCCGTCGGCAGGAAGACCGCGCGGTAGCAGGAGCCCTTCGCGTGCGCCCGGCGGTAGCCGGGGTAGAGCCCGGACACCCATTCCAGCCGGTCGACGATGTCTACGGCCAACTGGGGGTGGGCGCCGTCGGGTGGCTGAACGGACATGTGCGAGATCCTGTTCGGCTCTGCGTCGGAGCGCCAGCCTAAGGCGCGGCCGTCTCGGTGCCAAGCTGAGTACCGTGTCGGGCATGGAAGGGCACCAGCCGCCGGGGCCTGAGGACCGCTTCGAGGACGACCTTGTCGGGTTGGACCGCGACGATCCCGAGGCCAGGGCCTTCGCCGAGCATCTCGACCGGATGGAACGCGTCCGCAACGGCTACACCGTGGAGGGCTATCTGGCCGGTGTCACCGATTTCGCCGAGTCGGCCAACCGGTCCAGGGGACACCGCCGGTTGATGGTGACCCTGGTGGTGGCGTTGATCCTGCTCGGCCTGGCCTTCGCCACCTGGAACCTACTGACGGTGGTCTTCGGCGTCATCATCCCCTGAAACTGTGTCCGGACAGACACCGCCGGGTTGACCCGGCGGGAGGATCATCGCCTTGACGAGCGTCCGCTTGGGACGCGAGGGGGCAGTGATGGTTCGCCGCAAGAGACTCCGGTTGCGCGGCATCGGTCGCAACCGGCCGGCCTGGGGCCGGCGGCAGGTTGTGGTCTGGACGACCGCGGCGTCAGTGGCGGTGTTGGGCTACCAGGCCGGGATGACCTGGTTGACCCTCGGATCGGACAAGGACGGCGTCTCGCAGGTCCTCGTCGCCGTGTGCGGCGCGCTGCTCGCGGTCGGGGCCGCCTGGTGGCTGGGGTCGCTCGAGCTGTCCGCCTTCCCGGTGGTGGCCGGCGCGGTGATGCTGGGCCTGGCCGGGCCGAACTACATCGACGACCAGGTGTTGGCCACCGCGGGCCACACCGTGCTGGCCACGGTCTCCGACGTGCAGGTGAGCCACGGCAAGAACGAGTACGTCTACACGGTCCGGTTCGACGGCATCCAGCGAGCCATGATCGTCCACAACCCGGATTCGCCGATCGTCGCGGGCAGCACGCTGCGCGTGGTGGCGGATCCGCTGGGGCGGGTGCCGACCGAAGAGCTGTCGGCGGTCGACCGGGTCGGGCCGCTGCCGATCGCGCTCGGCGGAGCACTCCTCATGATCGGCGGTTTCGCGCTGGCGGCGGGCGCGGACCAACCACACATCGGCGGCGGCTGGGAACACAGCTGGCCGTACCGGGTCGGCACCCGCCGACAGGAGCGCCGCCGGGCCCGACGCCGCTGACTACAGGGTGCCGTCCAGGTAGCGGCGCCTGATGGCGGCGCGGGTGGGGTGGCCGGACCAGCCGGCGGGCATGCGGCCGGACTCGACGAGGACGACGTCGCGGACGCCTACGTTGAAGCGCTTGGCGACGGCGGCGCGGACGGTGGAGACGATCTCCGTGAGGTCGAGGTCGGTGGGCGGGACGTGCTGGGAGCGTTCGGCGACGATGACGACGGCCTCGCCGAAGGACAGTGCGACCACGCGGTCGGGGCGGACGGCGGGGTGGGCGGCGCGGGCGACGAGCTCGACCTCATGGGGGTCGAGGCGACGGCCGTCGACGGTGAGCAGGTCCTCCTGCCGCCCGAGCACGAACAGCTCGCCCTCGTGCAGGAAGCCGAGATCGCCGGTACGCAACCACGACCGACCGTCCAAAGAGACCAGTGGCTGCCGGACGGCGACGGCGGGCCCGGCAATCCAGATCTCGCCGACCATGCCGTCGGGCAGCGGCCAGCTGGCCCCGGGATCGACGACGAGCACGGAGCAGTCGACGGGCAGGCCGCTGGACACCAGCAGCGACGACCGCCCGTCGGTACGCAGCACGGCCTTGCCGGCGGCCAACTGCTCCCGGTCGACGGTGATCCGCCGCGGCGGCGCGCCGGCCGGCGTCACGGTCACGGGACCGACGGCCCCGAGCGCGGTGTAGCAGGTACGCAGGGACTGCGGCGGCAGCCCGCACTGCCCGAAGACGTCGATGGCCACCCGCACGGTACTGGCGTTGATCGCCTCGCCACCGTCCAACATGGTGCTGACCTGCGACAACCGTAGCCACGAGCGGTCCTGCTCGGTGGTACGCGATGCGCAGTAGGCCAGCGCGAAGTCGGGGGCGGCGGTGATGACGTCCTGCCCGGACGCCAACGCCTGCAACCAGCGGCGCGGCTGCTCAAGTACCGAGGACTGCTCCAGCAACACTGCCCGCAGCCGCCCGACCAGCGGCGCGGCGACGGCGAGCACGAAGCCCAGGTCGTAGCACAGGGGCAGCCAGTTCACGGTCACCGAGCGGCCTGTCACGGCCCGGAACGCCGTCACCGCGCGCTGCCCCGCGGCGGCCAGGTCGCCGTGGCTGAGCGGCGTGCCGTACGGATCGGCGCCGGGGTCGACGGGGTAGCGCAGCATCGCGATGTCACGCGGCACGGCCGGGTAGCGGGCCAGCTCGTCGTCGGGCATGGCGTCCACGAGGACCACGGGCGCGTCGAAGACCGCCTGCACCCGCGGCTTGGCGGCGCTCGTCGTGAGCACGGCCGTGGCCAGGCAGTCGGACAGCACGGCGCTCACGTGTGCCGGCTGGTCGTCGAGGTCGGCCAGGTCGATGGGCACGGCGACCACGCCGGCCCACATGGCGGCCAGCAGGGCCACGACGTCGTCCACGCCCTGCGGCGCGAGCACCACGACGCGGCTGCCCGGGCCGGCGACGCGTCGCAGCGCGGCGGCGGTGGACGCGACCCGGCGGTGCAGCGAACCCCAGGTCGCGGTGACCGACAGCCCGTCGAGGCTGGTGCTGTGGTCGACGTAGGTGATGGCGGCGTCGTCGGAGTTGCTCGCGGCCCAGGCGGCGAGGTGGTCGGTGAGCACGGTTCCTCCAAACGCGAGGGGACCCCGTCAGACACCTAGTGTCCGACGGGGTCCCCGAAGCGCAACAGGCTTAACCGATCGTGTAGCTGTACGGAACGCCGGCCAGCTCGTCACCGCTGAGCAGCACGCCGTTGAAGTTGTCCACGTACAGCACGCCGCTCACCTTCGTGCCCTTCGCCCCGGTCGGGGTGATGGTCACGCTGATGGTGGCGCTCTGACCGGGGGCCAGCTGCACCGGCGCGAAGTTGCCGTCGGTGTCCACGCTGAACCGCCACAGGTCGCCGGTGGTGCTGGTGACCGTGCGGTCGAAGTCCTGCGCGTGCACCTGCGCCGCCAGCGACGCCGAGCCGCTGACCTCGGCGTTCTCCGGGCCGACCGGGGTGGCCACGGCGAGCCACTGGCCCTGGGTGACCTCCGGCGCGGCAGTGCTGCCGGTGGCCGAGTTGCCCCGCGGCGTGCCGCGGATCTCCGACACGCCGCTGAAGCCGGACGCGTCGAAGTCGGCCGGCAGCGTCGCGTTCTGCTGGATGGTCAGCGAGCGCGACTCGGTCGGCACCAGCCAGGCCGTCCCGGTGGCCGTGGCCGGCTGCGGGAACGTCTGGTTGGCCGAGGTGCCGCCCAGCACGACCAGCGTCTGGTCGGACTCGGTGGTCAGGCGCGGGTCGACGAACACCGACTCCGGGGCGACGCCGTTGTTGCGCACCTTCACCTGCACGGTGATCGGCTTGCCGGCCGCGACCTTGCCGCTGGGCAGGCCGGTGACCGACGCGTCGACCACGTTGAACTTGAGGTGCCCGGTGAACGGCTGGGACAGCGCCGTGCCGCTGACGCCCTGGTTGACGTTGATCACCAGTTCCCAGCGGCCCTTCTCCGGGGCGTGCACGTAGCCCTGCATGGACTTGGTGCGGACCACGCCACCGGCGCCCTGCTGCTGGTTCGTCGACAGCGACACGACCTCGCCGCTGGGCGACTTGAGCGCCGCGTAGACGACCTGGTTGGGGTCGCCGCCGAGGCTGACGTCGATGCCGAAGTCCTTCTTGCCGGCCGGCACGTCGAACCAGTACGTCTGGGTCTGCGCCGGCGCGAAGTCACGGCCGTTGCCGCCGACGATGGTGCCGCTGAACGCGCCGCCGTTGGCCGTCGTGATCAGGCTGCGCAGCGTGAACGGCACCGAGGACACGCCGCCGAGCGGGGTGTCCAGCTCGACCGCGGCCGACAGGTCGCCGGGCTGGTCCGGCGTCTTGGCGGTGACGTGGAAGGTGCCGGACTGGCCGGGCTTGAGGGTCAGCGTCTTCGGGCTGACCGAGCCGAAGTCCACGTACTTGGTGCTGGTGAACTGGTAGGCCACGTTGCCCTTGAACCCGGTCGCGCCCTTGGTCACGTAGAACACCGCGGTCCAGGTGCCCGGGGCCGGGTAGTGCACGTCGACCCGGCCGTGGTTGGACTGGGCGCCGCTGTTCTGCGGGCGGGAGTCGGACTGGTAGACGCCGTTGGGGTCGATCAGCGCCATCCGGACCGTCGCGCTCTGCGACGGGTTGCCCGGCCAGGCCAGGCTGCCCTGGAGGTGGTCGGCGCCGAACGGCACCTGGAACGTCGTCTTGGCGTACACGCGGGTGGCGCTGGTGCCGTCGATGAACGTCGGCGCGGTGGCCGAGGTGGCGTCCAGGGCGATGCTGCTGGTCGTGTCGGCCAGCGTCTTGCCCAGCACGCGGCCGTGCGCGGACACGGTCTGGGTGTTGGGGCTGGTGTTGGTGATGGTCAGCGGCTCGGTGACCGAGCTGCCCGGCTTGGCCACGGCGGTGAGCTGCGTGTCGCCGCCGGTCGTGGTGGCCAGCAGGCCCGCGCCCTGGGCCGAGGGCTTGCCGTTGCCGTCCTGGATGGACATGGCGGCCCGCACCGCGGCGTAGGTGTTCATCTCGCCCGCGCCCTGCTCGTCGGCCGGGTGGCCGAGGTCGGTGGCGGTGCTGGTGAGGATCTGCTTGACCAGCTGCGGGCTCGGCTTGGCGCCGTTGTGCGTGTTCTTGTACGCCTGGATGACCAGCGCGGCGCCGCCGGCGATGAACGGCGCGGCCTCGCTGGTGCCGCCGAACGTGCGGATGGCGGACGGGCGGCCCTGCTCATTGGTGCAGCCGGCGAAACGCGGGTCGGCGTCGCACACCGACCAGCCGGACTCGCCCGGCGCGACCAGGTCCGGCACGCGGCCGAGGTCGTCGATTCCGCCGGAGGACAGCGAGGACATGTTGTCGTTGGCCCAGGTCTTGGCGAAGGTGCGGGCGCCCCGCTCGCCGGTCTGGGCGTACAGCCGGTAGTTGGTGACGGAGCCGGCGGAGATCACGTGCGGGTCGACCGCCGGGGTGCCGATGGTGCCGCTGGGGCCGGCGTCGCCGGTGGAGGCGACCACGGTGACGCCCGCGGCGACGGCGGCGTCGTTGGCCAGCGCGACCGGGTCCACGCCGTCGGCCGGGAACGGGTTGCCGCCAAGCGACTCGTTGATCACGTCGACGTTGTCGTTGTTCACGGCGTAGTCGATGGCCTGCAACACGATCGAGTTGGTGACCAGCTCGGCGCTGCCGAAGATGTTCAGGCCGACCAGGCTGGCGCCGGGCGCGATGCCGCGCACGGTGACGTTGCAGCCCTTGGGCAGCGGGTGCGCGGCGGCGACCACAGTGGACAGATCGTAGGTCACGCGGCCCTGCGCGGCGATGGAGCTGGCGTCACCGAACGCCTCCTCACCGCTCTGCGGCCCGTTCGGGTCGGTGCCGGAGAAGTCCTGGTAGTCGGTGAAGACGTGGCTGCCGTCGGCCCGGATGAAGTCGGGGTTGTTCGGGTCCATGCCGTCGGCGATCCACGCCACGCTGACGCCCTTGCCGTCCACGATGTTCTGCGCCTGCGGCACGCTCGGGTTGGTGAAGGCGGTGTGCGTGGTCTGTAGCGCCTCGGGCTCCAACACCGGCTTGCCCGGGTCGGTCGGGCACGCGCCCGCGGCGAGCGGCTGGTCCGGCGGCGGCGTGGCCTGGATCTGCTGCTTCTGGGCCGTGCTCAGGGGTTTCACGGCCCGGGTGCGGTCAGGCACGACGGCGGCGACGTTCGGGTCGGCGGCCAGCTTGGCCGACTCGGCGTCGGTCACCTTGGCCGAGAAGCCGTTGAGCACGTCGAACGCCTTCACGTTCTGCGCGCCGACCTGCTTGGCCTGGTTGACCAGCGGCGCCTGCTCCTGGCCGACGGTCTGCTGGCGTTGGCTGCGCTGGGCCTTCGGTGATAACTCGGGATGTTGGTTCTTCAACACCACGATCACCGACTGCTTGCTCCCCTGGGCCAAAGCCTGGTCGGCGGCGGCCGCGGTGGCGGCCAGCGCGTTCGGGCCGGTCGCGGCGAGCATGCCGGTGACCGTGGCCACGACGAGCACCAGTCTTCGGCGTTGTTGGCGGACCATCCGCGCACACCTCATTCCGGGCGACTCCATAACGGACCGCCGGAGCCTATGCGCGTTTCCCGCCAGCACAGGACGCCCGATCGTCCCTAGTTTTCGCACTAATGCGAATTACCGGACAGAACGCCACTGTAACTGTTAACAGCAATCTCAGAATACACCCGCTTGGCGACTGGAGTTGACGCCGGCATCGGCGTAAAAGCCGCATGAACCGCCGTCGATCACCAACGGGAACCGTTCAGACGCGTACGGTAGCACGGCAGTCGGACTCCCTTGGGCCGGCGGGCGTAAGAGATCGGTAACGTGGTCGGGTGCGCGCGGGCAGTAACCTTGCCCCATGGTCACGTTGGTCGTCGTCGGGTTTCTGGCCGGGGTGATCACCAGCCTCTCCCCCTGTGTGCTGCCGGTGCTGCCGGTCGTGCTCACCTCGGGCGGGCCGCAGCGCCGCAAGGGGCGGCCGTACCTGGTCATCGCCGGGCTGGTGCTGAGTTTCGCGCTGTCCACGCTGTTCGGCTCGCTGGTGTTGAGCGCGCTCGGGCTGCCCCAGACGCTGCTGCGCGACGCCGGCATCGCCGTGCTCGTGCTGATCGGCGTCGGCCTGATCTGGCCGCGGTTCGGCGATCTGCTGGAACGCCCGTTCGCCCGGCTCAGCGGCCGTCCGGTCAATCCGAACGGCAACGGAATCGTGCTCGGTCTCGGCCTCGGGCTGCTATTCGTGCCGTGTGCCGGGCCGGTGCTGGCGACGATCGCCGTGATCGGCGCGAATCACACGTTCAGTGCCGGCGCGCTGGCCCTGACCGCCGCATTCGCCATCGGCTGCGGTGTGCCGCTGCTCGTTCTCGCGGTGGCCGGTGACGCCATCACCCGGCGCCTGTCGGCCATTCGGACGCGAGCCCGTGGATTTCGCCTCGTCAGCGGCGTCGTGATGCTGGTCGTGGCCGTGGCAATCGCATTCAACCTCACCGACGGATTGCAGACGGCCGTCCCGGGATATACCAGCGCGTTGCAGCAATCGGTCGAGGGCGACGCCCAGGCCCAGGGTGAACTGCACAAGCTCAACGGCAGCCCCGACAACACCTCCCCCTCCACCGCCGCGCCGGGCGTGAACTGCCAGCCCGGCGGCCAGACCCTGAAGGACTGCGGCAGGGCGCCCGAGCTGACCGGCATCAGCGACTGGATCAACTCCAAGCCGCTCACCCTGGCCGGGCTGCACGGCAAGGTGGTGCTGATCGACTTCTGGACGTACAGCTGTATCAACTGCCTGCGCACCCTGCCCCACGTCGAGTCCTGGTACCAGGCCTATCACCAGGCCGGTCTGGAGATCATCGGCGTGCACACCCCGGAGTTCGCCTTCGAGCACGACGTCGCCAACATCACCGCGCAGTCCAAGACGCTCGGCGTGAAGTACCCCGTGGCCGTCGACAACGGTTACGGCACCTGGAACGCCTACAGCAACCAGTACTGGCCGGCCGAGTACCTGATCGACGCCGGCGGCACGGTTCGGCACGTGAACTTCGGCGAGGGCGACTACAGCGGCACCGAGCAGCTCATCCGCCAGCTGCTGACCAGCGCTTCGTCCACTGTGGACCTTCCCGCCGAGACCGAGGTCGCCGACACCACGCCGGCCGAGCAGCAGACCCCCGAGACCTACCTCGGCTCGCAGTACGCCCCGCTGCACGCCAGCGGCCCAATTCCCAATGGTGGCAACAACAATCAGCTGTTCCAGTTCCCTTCGGCCGTGCAGCCGGACACCTTCGCGCTGGCCGGCGCGTGGCGCGGCGGCCCCGAGTCCCTGACCTCCGGCCCCGACGCCCAGCTCCAACTCAGCTACCAGGCCCGGGACGTGTACCTCGTGCTGGGCGGATCCGGCACTGTCACCGTGCAGATGGACGGCAAGACGACCAAGACCATCGACGTGTCCGGTGTGCCGAAGCTGTACACGCTCGTGAACAACGGGCCGTACCAGCGCTCGACAATGACCCTGGCCTTCACACCGGGCGTCGAGGCCTACGACTTCACGTTCGGGTAGCGCGAGTCCCCCGGTCGCCGCACTATCGCCCCCGTTTGCCGTATTGCCTTGTCCCGCCTGGGAAAACGCGCTCACACCTTCCGGTGACGGGTTGTTGTGCTCGCCTCGCGCCGCCCCGACACTGGGGCCGTGAGGACCGCGTCCCATGACGATCCCGCATGGGGGCGGCTGCCCCGATGAGGAGATGTCATGGCCGATGTCGGGCTGACTTCCCTGCTGGTCGCCGCCGCCCGGGCGCAGGAGGCCACCCGTCCCGATTCCTTGGCCCAGGACCAGTTCGCCCGCCTTTTCGTCGGGGCGGCGGGCGTTTCATGGCCCGCCGTCTGGTCCGACGACCTCGACTCCCGCCCGCTGTGGGGCCGGCTCGGCCGCTACTTCGGCCTTCGTACCCGCTTGGTCGATGACTTCGTCATCGGCACTCCGCAGACCGTCCTGCTCGGCGCCGGCCTCGACACCCGCGCCTTCCGCCTGCGCTGGCCCGCCGACTCCCACGTCTTCGAGGTCGACCGCCCGGCCGTCCTCGACTTCAAGCACGAGGTGTTGGCCTCCGTCGGGGCCCTCCCCGTCGTCCGGCGCACCCCCATCCCCGTGGACCTCCGCGGCAACTGGTCCGCCGCCCTCGTCGACGCCGGCTTCCGTCCCGGTCTGCCCACCACCTGGGTTGCCGAGGGTGTGCTGCTCACCCTCTCCCCTTCGCTCGTACGCACCGTCAGCACCCTCTCCGAGCCCGGCAGCCGCCTCTTCCACGAGATCGTCGCGACGCCCGCCGTTGCCGGCCCCCTCTACGCCGAGACCTTGGCCGAGACCGGCATCGACCTCCTCGCCCTGTTCGCCGACCACGTCCCCCGCGACTCCGCCGCCTTGCTCGCTTCGCTGGGCTGGTCCGTCTCCGTACACACCTGCTTCGACTTCACCACCCGCTACGGCGCCGGCCCCCTCCCCGTGCCCGCCGACCCCCTCGCCGGCAACCGCTGGGTGATCGCCACGGCGTGAGGATTCAGCCGGTCGGGTCGTAGCGGCGGATCTCCTGGGTGGCGGCGACGAGGTGGTGGGGGTTGGGGACGGCGGCCTGGACGAGGAGGTTGCCGAGGGCCGTGGCCTCGACGGGGCCGGCGAGGACGGGGAGACGGCAGGCGTCGGCGGTGAGCTGGCAGAGCAGGGAGTTGCGGGAACCGCCGCCAACCAGGTGGACGACGTCGATCTCCTTGCCTGAGAGGCGCTGGGCGTCGAGGAGGGTGGAGCGGTAGGCGGAGGCGAGACTGTCGAGGATGCAGCGGACGATCTCGGGCGGGTCAACGGGTATCGGCTGACCGGAATCGCGGCAGGCGGCGATGATGCGGGCGGGCATGTCGCCGGGGGGAAGGAACTCGGGGGCGTTGGGGTCGATGATCGAGCGGCGAGGCAGGGAGGCAGCAGCGCGGAGCAGAGGATCCCGGTCGACGCCCCAGACGCGGAGGGACTCCTCGAGGAGCCACAGGCCCATGACGTTGCGGAGGAAACGGACGGTGCCGCCGACGCCGGCCTCGTTGGTGAAGTTGGCGGCGAGACTGTCAGCGGTGAGGACGGGACGGTCCAGCTCGACGCCGACGAGAGACCAAGTGCCGCAGGAGATGTAGCCGAAGCGGTCGGTCGAAGCGGGAATGGCGTGTACGGCGGAGGCGGTGTCGTGGGAGCCGACGGTGACGAGGTTGCCGCCGATGGGAGAACCCGGCTGGCGCAGCGGAGGAAAGATGGAGGTGGGGAGACCGAGGCGGGAGAGCAAACCGGTGGCCCACTGTCCGGTGTGGACATCGAGCAGCTGGGTGGTGGAGGCATTGGTGTGCTCGGCCCCGAGCTCGCCGGTGAGCCAGTAGGCGACGAGGTCGGGGATGAGCAGGAGGTGGGAAGCCCGCTGTGCCAAAGGATCGGCCACGAGCTGGAACAAGGTGTTGATGGGCAGGATCTGGATGCCGGTGAGGCCGTAGAGCTCATGAGCCGGGACAACGCCAAGGACCTGATCGACAATGCCGTCGGTACGGGAATCGCGGTAGCAGACGGGATCGGCGAGCAGTTCGCCGGAAGAGTCGAGCAGGCCGTAGTCGACGGCCCAAGAATCGATGCCTACGCTGCGAACGTCCAAGCCCCGCAAGCCATCCTCCACGGAACGACGAAGCAGGGCAGCGTCCCAACGCAGAGCGCCGTCGCGGACGGTGGGACGGTAGGAGAAGCGGGAAACCTCCTGCAAGGACAAGGTGTCGGCCTCGACGCGACCGAGCATGACACGGCCGCTGGACGCGCCGAGGTCGACGGCGGCGTAGGAAGTCATCGCAGGAAGGCGGCGGCGACGCCGGCGTCCACGGGCACGTGCAGACCGGTGGTGCGGGACAGCTCGCCGGCAGTGAGCACGAAGATAGCGGCGGCGACGTGCTCGGGCAGAACCTCGGCCTTGAGCAGCGTCCGCTGCGCGTAATACTCCCCCAGCTTCTCCTCGGGCACCCCGTACACGGCCGCCCGCTGCGCGCCCCAGCCAGACGAGAAGATGCCGGAACCACGGACGACGGCATCGGGATTGACGCCGTTGACGCGAATGCCGTGCGCCGCGAGTTCGGCGGCGAGCAGACGGACCTGATGCGCCTGGTCGGCCTTGGCCGAGCCGTAGGCAACGTTGTTGGGCCCGGCGAACACGGCGTTCTTGCTGACCACGTAGACGATGTCGCCGCCGATGCCCTGGGCGATCATGACGCGAGCGGCGGCGCGGGACACCAGGAACGAGCCACGGGCCATCACGTCGTGCTGACGGTCCCAATCCTCGTCGGTGGTGTCCACCAACGCCTTCGACACCGACAGCCCGGCATTGTTGACCACCAGGTCGATGCCGCCGAAAGCCAGACAGGCAGCGGAGATGGCGGAGTCGACAGCGTCCGAAGAGGACACATCGACGGCAACGGCGACGGCCGAGGAGCCGATCTCCTTGGCCACGGACTCGGCGGCGGCCAGGTCGCGATCGGCGACCGCGACGCATGCGCCTTCAGCAGCCAACCGCAAAGCGGTTGCACGGCCGATACCCGAGCCGCCGCCGGTGACAATGGCGACCCGCCCGGCCAACGCCCGAGGCTTGGGCCGCCGACGCAGCTTCGCCTCCTCCAGGTCCCAATACTCGATCCGGAACTTCTCGCTCTCCGGAATCGGCGCATACCGGGACACGGACTCGGCCCCGCGCATCACGTTGATGGCGTTGACGTAGAACTCCCCGGCCACCCGGGCAGTCTGCTCGTCGGCACCGAAGGAGAACATGCCAACACCAGGCACCAACACGATCGCCGGGTCGGCGCCGCGCATCGCCGGCGAGCCTTCGACAGCGTGCCGGGAGTAATAGGCCCGGTAGTCCTCACGGTACTCGTGGTGCAGCATCCGCAGACGCTCCACAACGGACTCAATGGGAGCGTCGGCCGCGGTGTCGACGAACAGCGGCCGAACCTTGGTGCGCAGGAAGTGATCCGGGCACGAGGTCCCCAGTGCCGCCAGCGCCGGAGCCTTCGCCCCGACAAGAAACTCCACCACCTCAGGGGAATCGGTGAAGTGCCCGACCTGACGGTGATCGGTCGACGCCAGCCCGCGGATCACCGGGGCCAACGCGGCCGCACGAGCGCGCCGATCACCATCCGCAAGCGCTCGCCGCCCTCGACAACCGCGCCGAACGGCGCCGAAGACCCTCGCGCGTCGAGGAACTCCTGCGCCCGGCGGATGATCTCCAACGAATGTGCCTGGCATTCCTCGGAGGTCGAACCCCAGGCGGTGATGCCGTGCCCGCCGAGGATCACGCCGATCGCCGCCGGCTGGGCCCGTCGAATGGCGGCGATGTCCAGGCCCAGCTGGAAACCCGGCCGCCGCCAGTCCACCCACGCCACCCGGTCGCCGAAGCACTCCCGGGTCAACGCCGGCCCATCGGCGGCCGTCGCCAACGCGATCCCGGCATCGGGGTGCAGGTGGTCGACATGGGCGGCGTCGACCAGCCCGTGCATGGCGGTGTCGATGGACGGCGCGGCCCCGCCACGCCCGTGCAGGCAGAAGTCGAACGCGGCGACCATCTCGTCCTCGCGCTCCACCCCCGGATACACGTCCACCAAGGCACGCAACCGATCCAGCCGCAGCACCGCCAAACCCGACGAGGTCAGGGTGCCCAGATCGCCGCCGGAACCCTTGACCCACATCAGTTCCACGTCGCCGCCGGTCACCGGATCCCGGTCCACCGCCTTGCACGACGCGTTGCCACCGGCGAAGTTCGTATTCCGCCGGTCCGCGCCGAGAGCGTGCGCCCGGTCCAGCAACGAGGAAACAGCGGGATTCACGCGCCCCATCCCATCGCCGAGCCGCCCACCCGCTCGGCCTCGATCTTCTCCTGATAGCCCGACCGGCGATAGGCCCCGATCGGATCCGGGTCGAGCCCGTCCTCGGCCCGAAGCTCGGCCAGCAGCGGCCGGACGTCGGTGTTGTAGGCGTCCATCAGCACCGCGTTGGCCGCCAACACATCGCCGGCCGCCTGCGCGGCAGCCAACGCCTCCTGGTCGACCAGCAGCGCCTTGGCCGTGGCCTCCTGCACGTTGAGCACGGACCGGATCATCGCCGGCACCTTGGCCTCGATGTTGTGGCACTGGTCGAGCATGAACGCCACCCCGGCCTCGGGCGCCAACGCGTCCGCGGCCACGATCTCGTGCATGATCCGGAACAGCTGGAACGGATCCGCCGCCCCGACCATCAGGTCGTCGTCGGCGTAGAACCGGCTGTTGAAGTGGAAACCGCCGAGCTTGCCGGCCCGCCGCAGCACCGCCACGATGAACTCGATGTTGGTGCCGGGCGCGTGGTGTCCGGTGTCCACCAGAACCTGCGCCTGGGGCCCCAGGTTCACGCAGTGCGCGAACGAGGTGCCCCAGTCCGGCAGGTCCATGGTGTAGAAGCTGGGCTCGAACAGCTTGTACTCCACCAGCATCCGCATGTCGCCGGGCAGCTGACCGTACACTTCGGACAGTGCGTCGGCCAGCCGGTCCTGCCGGGCCCGGATCGAGTCCTGGCCGGGATAGTTGGTGCCGTCGGCGAACCACAGCGAGAGGATCGACGACCCCGTCCGAATGCCGATGTCGACGCACTCCAGGAGATGGTCGATCGCCTTGCGGCGGATCTTGGGATCGGGGTTGCAGACGCTGCCCAGCCGGTAGTCGTCCTCCTGGAACACGTTGGGGTTGATGGCCCCGACAGCAATGCCGTGATCGGTGGCGAACCGGGCCAGCGCCGGATAGTCGTCGACGCGGTCCCATGGGATGTGCAGGGCGATGCTCGGCGCGACGCCGGTCAGCTCGTGCACCTTGGCCGCGTCGGCGATCTTCTCCTGCGGCGTGCGCGGCACGCCCGCCTGGGCGTAGACCTTGAACCGGGTGCCCGAGTTGCCGTACGCCCACGACGGCGTCTCGATCCGGTGCCTGCGCAGCTGCGCCTTCACGCCTTCCACGGCCGGTCTCCTTCAGCTGAGCGGGTCAGAAGTTGTACTTGTCCACGTTGTCCTTGGTGAACGTCAGCGGCGGGCCCAGCACCACCTCGCCGTTCGCCCCGACGGTGTACTCCCCGAGCTCACCGGCCTTGAACTTCTCGCCCTGCTTGCCGGTGATCTGGCCGGAGGCCAGCGCGACCGCGGCATAGGTGGCCAGCGCGCCCAGCTGCGCCGGGTCCCACAGCGCGATCGAGCCGACCGTGCCGTCCTGGAGGAACTTGCGCATCTGGTTGGGCGTGCCGAGCCCGGTCAGCGCGACCTTTCCCTTGTACGACGAGGAGTCCAGGTAGCGCGCGGCCGCGGCCACGCCGACCGTGGTCGGCGAGATGATGCCCTTGAGGTCGGGGTGGGCCTGGAGGAGACCCTGCGTCTTCTGGAACGAGGTCTGGTCGTCGTCGTTGCCGTAGGCGATCTCGTCCAGCGTGATCTTGGCGTACGCCGGCTTGGCCAGCTCCTGCTTCATGATCGCGATCCAGGCGTTCTGGTTGGTCGCGTTGGCCGTGGCCGACAGGATGGCGATCTCGCCGGCGCCGCCGATCGCGTCGGAGATCAGCTTCACCTGGCCGGCGGCGATCTCCTGGGACGAGGCCTGGTTGATGAACACGTCACGGGCGTCGGGGGCGGCGTCCGAGTCGAAGGTCACGACCTTCATGCCCTGCTTGCGGGCAGCCTTGAGTGCCGGCGCGACGGCATTGCTGTCGTTGGCGGCCAACAGAAGCGCGTTCTGGCCCTGTTGCGCGGCGGTGTTGATGTAGGTGACCTGGGAAGACGCGTCGGCGCTGGACGGCCCGGTGGCCTTGAGCTGCTCGCCCAGCGCGGCCGCGGCCTTCTCGGCGCCGCCCTGCGCGACCGTGAAGTAGGGATTGTTGACCTGCTTGGGCAGGAACGTGATCTTCAGATCCTTGGCCGTCGGCGCATTCGGATCGGCGGCGCCGGAGGTCGGCCCGGCGCCGCTGTCGCCGCCCGAGTTGTTCTTGGTGGTGCCGCCGCAGCCGGCCAGCAGCAGTGCGGCGGCGACGATGGCGATCATCCGCTTCATGGTGTGCCTCTCGTCGGGCGATGGGTGACGGCCGGCGCGAACACGCTGGCCAGCAACAGGATTCCGGTCACGAGCGTGACGACCTCGGTGGCGACGTCGTCGAGGATGAGCGCGTCGGTCAGGCCGCCGAGCACGAGCGTGGCCAGCACGACACCGCCGATCGTGCCGCGGCCGCCGAAGATGGACACGCCGCCGAGCAGCACCGCGGTCACCACCTCCAGCTCCAGCCCGGTGCCGTTGTCGGCCCGGGCACTGGCGAACCGCAGCGTGTAGACGATGCCGGCGAGCGCGGCGACCGCGCCCGTCAGCACGAACAGGATGAACTTGGTCCGCTTGACCCGGATGCCGGAGAACCGCGCCGCTTCCTCGTTGGCGCCGATGGCGAACACCGCGCGGCCGAAGGTGGTGGCGTGCAACAGCAGTCCGAAGACCACGGCCAGCACGACAAAAAGCACTATGGGGTACGGAATCCAGGTTCCCGGCACCGGTGTGGTGCCGAACTGTGTGTAGCTGTCGGGGAAATCGGCGACGGCCTTGTCCCCCAACACCACGAAGGCCAGACCCCGGTACAGGGCCAGCGACCCGATGGTCACGGCCAGCGACGGCAGGCCGAGCTTGGTCACCAGAAACCCGTTGACCGCACCGCACACCGCGCCGACGACGATCACGAACGGCAGGATCGCCTCCAGCGGCCAGCCGTCGTTCCACAGCACGCCGATCAGGGCGCTGGACAGCCCCAGCACCGACGCCACCGACAGGTCGATCTCGGCCGCCACGATCACCAGCGTCAACGGCAGCGCGATCAGCGCCATCACCGCGAGGTCGCTGCCCACGTTGAACGCGCCGCGATCGGTGAGGAAGCTGCCGCCCGTCGCGGCCGAACCGCCGACGACCACCAGCACCAGCAGCACGAAGAGGGCGCTTTCCCAGCGCAGCAAGGTCTTCACGCGCTGACTCCCCTCGACTGCCGGCGCAGCCGCGCGGCCACGCGCAGCGCGACCGACCGGTCCAGCGCGATCGCGGCGATCAGCAGAGCGCCGGTGATCGCCTGCTGCCAGAACTGCGCGATGTGCACGACCTCCAGCGCGCTTCCGATGGTGGACAACAACAAGGCCCCGAGCGCCGCCCCGACGACCGTGCCGCTGCCGCCGAAGATCGCGACGCCGCCGACCACGACCGCGGAGATCACCTGCAACTCCAGGCCGGTGCCGACCGTCGCGTCGACCGTGCCGTAACGGGCCACTGCCAACACGCCGGCCAGCCCGGCGACCGTGCCGGACATCAGGAAAGTCGTGAACACCCTGCGCCCCACGGGAATGCCGACCAACACCGCCGCCTCCGGGTTGGAGCCGATGGCGTACAGCTCGCGGCCGCTGCGGTAACTGCCCAGGTGCAGCGCGGCGACGGCCAGCACGAGCACCGTGATGATCACCAGGTACGGCAGGCCGAGCACGCTGCCGCTGCCCAGCGCCAGGAACCCGTCCGGCAGGTTGGCCGCGTTGATCTGCCGGCCCTGCGCCCACATGAAGTCCAGCCCGCGGAACACGCTCAGCGTGCCCAGCGTGACGACCAGGCTCGGCACCCGGCCCAGTCCGACCAGAACCCCGTTGAGCAGCCCACACAGCGCGCCGACCACCAGGCCCACCACGATGGCCAGCACCGGGTTGACCGCGAACGTGTCGGCCGTGACGAAGGCCGACAGCCCGAGCACCGAGCCGACCGACAGGTCCACGTTGCGGGTGATCACGACCATCGTCTGGCCGACGGTCAGCAGCGCGACCAGGCAGGCGTTCAGCAGCAGGTCCCGAATCCCCTGCCCGCTCAGGAACAGCGTGTTCACGAGAGCGGTCACGGCGACGACAACGGCCAGCGCGATGAGAATGCCGAGCTCACGGATCATCCGGCCGCCACCCCCGTCGCCGCCAGCACGACCCGCTCCTCGTCGGCCTCGGCCCGGCCGAACTCGGCCACCAGCCGGCCTTCCCGCACGACCAGCACCCGGTCGGCCATGCCCAGCACCTCCGGCAGCTCGGACGAGATCATCAGGATCGCCACCCCCTGCGCCGCCAGCTCGGACAGCAGCCGATGCACCTCGGCCTTGGCGCCGACGTCGATACCGCGGGTCGGCTCGTCCACGATCAACACCTGTGGCTGCCGGGCCAACCACTTGGCCAGCACCACCTTCTGCTGGTTGCCGCCGGACAGCACGCCGACCGGGTCGCTGAGCCGGGCGAAGGTCAGCCGGAGCCGGACGGCCCAGTCGCGGGCCAGCGCCCGCTCGGCCGAGCGGCGGATGAAGCCGAAGCGGGACAACCGGTTCAGCGAGGCCAGGGCGGTGTTGCGCTCGATCGACGCCGCCAGCACGAGCCCTTGTTGCCGCCGGTCCTCGGGCACGAACCCGATGCCGGCGGCCATCGCCGCGCCGGGCGAGCCGGCACGGATCCGCTTACCCCGCAGCAGGACCTCGCCCGCGTCGGCCCGGTCGACGCCGAACACGGCACGGGCGATCTCGCTGCGTCCGGCCCCGACCAGCCCGGCCAGCGCCACGATCTCCCCGGCGCGGACCGCGAACGTGACGTCCGTGAACACGCCTTCCCGGGTCAGCCTGCGTACCGACAACACGGTCTCACCGGCGACGACGTCCTGCTTGGGGAACAGCGCAGCCAGCTCGCGGCCGACCATCAGCCGCACGACCCCGTCCGGCGTCTGCTCGTCCAGCGGACCCGACCAGACGAAGCCGCCGTCACGCAGCACGGTCGCGTCCTGGCACAGCTCGAAGACCTCGTCGATGCGGTGCGACACGAACAGCACCGCCGCGCCGTGCTCCCGCAGCGCACCGACCACGCCGAACAGCCGCGCCACCTCGGCGCCGGACAGCGCCGCCGTCGGCTCGTCCATGACGATCACGCGGGCGTCGGAGCTGAGGGCCTTGGCGATCTCCACCAGCTGCTGGTCGGCGATGGACAGGCCACGGGCCGGCCGGCGCGGGTCGATGTCCACGCCCAGCCGCTCGAACAGCCGCTCGGCCTGCTCGCGCATGGCGGCGGTGTCGACCATGCCGCCGCGCCGGGTCGGATGCCGCCCCATGGCGACGTTCTCGGCCACGGACAGGTCGCCGAACAGCGTCGGCTCCTGGTAGATGACGGCCACGCCGGCGGCCTTGGCGTCGGCCGGCGAGGCGAACCGGGCCGGCGCGCCGTCCAGCAGCAGCCGACCGGCATCCGGCCGGTGCACGCCGGCCAGCACCTTGATCAGGGTGGACTTGCCGGCGCCGTTCTCGCCCAGCAGCGCGTGGGCCCGACCCGGGACGAGCGTCAGCGACACCTCGCGCAGGGCCTGCACCGCGCCGAAGGACTTGCTCACCTCCGCCAGGTCGATCCGCACCCACGCCTCCTAAATCGTTTCAATTTGCCGCCCCGTGGAGCGTGCCGTTTCCACCCGATGGTGTCAAGTATCACCATCGCGACCAGGCAATCTGCTGTTTGAAACGATTTAGTACCCGATCAGGAGAGAACGCTGCCTTTTCGCGAGGGCGGGGCGTTCGACCGGTTCGACGGCGTGATCACGTCGAAGGACGCCGCGCCCGAGCCGATGCGATGGCCGCGGGCGCGCGGCTTGCGGGACCCTTGAAGGGCTCCCGCTGTCCATCGCGCGGGGCCGGCAGCACCGGAATCGGGGGCGCGCGGTGCTTGTGGCTACCGGGCGCGGTCCCGGCGGGCTACGGGCCGTCGAGGTGGGCGCGATGAACGTGGTCTCCGGTGACCGGAGAGCGGGTGTTGGCCGGAACGCGCAGGCCGGTCGGGCGGTTGGCCGGCGACCTGCTCGCGTTCGGCGCGCTCCGGGCACTGGGCCCGGAGGACTCGGTGCCGTCGGGTGCGACGACATCGACATGGCGGCGGTAGCCGCAGTGCCCCTCACTTTCGCGCGGGAGCACGTCCGTCATCACGTGGCGTCCCGCCCCGAGCTGGTGGCCGGGGAAGGTCGGCTGGCGGTTCGGTTACTCGAAGCCGCGCATGATGAGTGGCTCGTAGCCGTCCTCACGGTCGGCGTCCCAGACCAGGCTCTGCTGCGGCAGCTCCTGACCGTCGCCTTCCTCCTCGCCCCAGTTCCAGCTCCAGGTGCGAGGGCTGTCGTCGATGTCCAGTCGTCCCATGGGTTCTCACTCCCCAGATCTCATGTCGTTCCGGCTTCCCTCAGTGTCTCCACTTCGCTGTGGCCAATATCACTCTGCCTGAGCGCAACCTTGGACTCAACCAAGTTTAGGGATCTTACGTTCGGTTTATAGGGGTTCTCTAGGAGGTTAGCCATACCTAACCTCCGTTCAGGTGACAGTCCCGCCGCTCCGCCAGATCTTGGTGTATCGGAGTGACGGCGCGGTCATGTGACATATCGAATCCGCAGGTCACACGGTTACATCCGGGCTCGCCGGGCGAAGACCGCGGATCAGTCGGACGTACGTCTCAACCAGTCGGTCAGTCGCCGAGGTGGGACCGATCCAGAGGTGCTTGCGCCCGAGCCGCGAGTAGGGGTGGGCGCGGCGATCGGCGTGCTCGTCGGCGCCGACCGGCGGAAGGGCGATCCCGGTAGGGTCGCCGCCAGGGGGAACCGAGGCACGCAAGCATAACGGCAGTTTTCCGCCGTGTCGTGTCCTCCCCCACTGACATCTAGTGCCTGGGGGATGCATGTCAGCAGTCACCGACCTCGCCGACAACCTCTTCGACCTGCTGATCGAGCGGTTCCCGTTCGCCGCGAGCTTCATGGGCATACCCGGACACGACGACCGGCTCACCGACTTCGGCACGGCCGCCGAGCAGCGCTTCCTCGCCGCCGTCACGGCCATCGCCGACCAGGCCCGGGCCGTGCCGGACGAGGGGCTGAGCCCGTCCGACCGGCTCACCAAGCGGACCATCGTGCACGAGGCCTCGGGGATGGCGGCCCAGATCGAGGGCCGCTACGTCGAGTTCACGGTCAGCAACCTGATGCTGACGCCGGTGGCCGGAATGCTCACGTCGCTGCTCGACGTGCCGCTGAGCGAGGACTTCCCGCGGCGGCTGGCCGCGGTGCCGTCCGTGCTGGAGACCATCGCGCAGCGGCAGCGGGCCGGGCTGGCCGACGGGCTGACCCCGGTGGCGCATCTCGTGCAGCAGGCCATCGACTACCTCGATCAGACCTCTATGGACGCTTTCATCCGGTCGGAAGCGTGCCGCGTGGTCGTCATGGAGCAGGTGGCGCCGGCGATCAAGGCGTACCGGGATTTCCTCGCCGCCGAGATGCTGCCGCGCGGCCGCGACACCTCGAACGCCGGGCTGTGTTGGCTGCCCGGTGGCGACGAGCGCTACGCGGCCCTCGCCCGTCAGCACACCACCACCGCGTTGACGCCCGACGAGCTGCACCAGATCGGGCTGGACGTGATCGACGGGCTCGCCCGTGAATACGTCGACCTGGGGACGGCTGTGTTCGGGGTTGGCGACCTCCAGGAGATCTTCCGTCGGCTGCGGGACGACCCGTCGCTGCGGTGGTCCACGGCGGAGGAGATGGTCGCCGCCGCCGAGGTCGCCGTG
The DNA here is from genome assembly GCF_028622115.1 of Kutzneria chonburiensis. NCBI lineage: Bacteria > Bacillati > Actinomycetota > Actinomycetes > Pseudonocardiales > Pseudonocardiaceae > Kutzneria > Kutzneria chonburiensis. The sequence goes on along the minus strand of NZ_CP097263.1, from coordinate 473,740 downwards.
CATCGGGCCGAGGCCGCCGCACCAGCTTGGTTCCGGCGGCTGCCGGCCACGGCGTGCGCCGTGATGCCGTATCCGCCGTCCGTGCCGGCTTCGACGCCGCCGGCCTACCGGCACGGCTCCCTCGACGGCTCGCGGCCCGGCACGTACTACGTCAACACCGCGGTGCCCGAGGAGTCCGTGCGATACAAGAACGAGGTCACTTCGTTCCACGAAGCCGTGCCCGGGCACCACTTCGAGGTGACCAACGCCGAGTCGCGCACCGAGCTGCCCATGCTGCGGCGCACCGGCTCCGTCACCGCGTACCGCGAGGGTTGGGCGCTGTACTCGGAGCGGCTGGCCGACGAGATGGGCCTGTACTCCGACGACCTGTCCCGGCTCGGCATGCTGATGATGGACTCCACCCGGGCCGGCCGGCTCGTCGCCGACACCGGCCTGCACGCCAAGGGCTGGTCGCGGCAGCAGGCCATGGACTACCTGCTGGCCAACACCCCGATGGCACCCCACCACGTGGTGTCCGAAGTGGACCGTTACCTGGCCGCTCCCGGGCAGGCGTTGGCGTACATGGTGGGGCGCTTGGAGATCCAGCGGCTGCGCCGGGACGCCGAGGCCCGGCTCGGCTCGAGGTTCGACATCCGTGACTTCCACGAGGCCGTGCTCGGCGAGGGCCCGGTGCCGCTGTCCGTGCTGGCCGAGCTCATCGAGGAGTGGGTGGCATCGGTGTGATGCGTTCGGCCGCCAGTTCCGACCGGACGACCTCCAGCAGGCGCGCCACCCAGTGCCGGCCGTTCGGGCCCCAGAATCCGGAGAATGCGTATTCGTTCGACACCAGGGTGGCGTCCCCTGTGGACAGTAGGACCTTGGCCAGCTGCGGGTGTTGTCGGTACTTCGCCCGCAGCAGGCCGGTCATCACCGCCAGCCGAGCGTCGGCCCAGCCTGGGCGCCGAGGCACGGCTTCGGCCAGCTTCTGCGCCTGGTAAGGGTTTTCGGCTTCCGCGATCAGCTGGCGCTGCTCGTCGTCAGAGGTGCTCAGCGCCCAGTACGCGTGGATCACGGTCGGATAGGTGGCGTCGCCGACCGTGATCGGCGCGGGGAACTTGTTCTGCAGCACCTCGAATCCCGGATCTGTGGGCCATCCCTTCGGGTAGACCGTGCCGCGGATCGTGATCGTCGACCGTTCCGAGGTGTCCGGACCATCCGCCGGCACCTTGGTCTCGTACGTCTCCTTGATCTGGCGCTGTTGGGCGAAGTAGGCGATGGCGTGCTGCCGTGCCTCTTCACCTTGATCGAAGGCCAGCGCTTGCAGCGGCCGGTCCTTGCGGTCCATGTCCCCCAGGGCGTACATCCTCAGGTGCTCCGGGATCGCTTGGTACGCCTCGGTTATCCGCTTCCGGTTCTCCTCCGTCGGCTCGGCCAGGTACTCGTCCACCGTGGCCAGGCAGCGTTTCGTCGAGTCCGGCCGACCCGCCAGCGTGTCGATCTCGTCCGCCACCTCGCCGATCAGCCCGTCCGCGTCCACCCAGCCGCCGGGTTCGGACATCGTCCAGTGCCCGACGTGCAGGGCCGAGGCCTGCGCGCCGTCCGGCAGCACCGTCGCCACCCAGCCCTTGCGGACCTTGTCCGCGAACTCCTCCAGGGTGCAGTGGCCCCAGCAGTCGACCATGCCGTCCGCGTAGATCCTCAGGTTGGTCAGGAAGTAGCGGCCGCCGTTGTTGATGAACGCCGGCCGCATCACCCCCTCGATCCGCTGGCCGTCCACAACCCGGTACGTCTTGTCGAAGCTCCCCACGCCGCCGACCCTACGGCTTCCGGATGCGTTCTTCTTCGGCATCGCGGAGGTCGCGATACCGTTCCGCGCTGGCCTGGTCGTTGACGCTTTCGGCGGCGTCGACCGCTGCGCGCAGCACGACCAGGGGCAGACCGGGGACTTCTCGGGCCTGGCGGTCAGCCTCGGCGAAGACGGTCGGGGCCAGGTCGGCCGGGGCCGTGGCGGTCAGCAGGAACAGCTCCTCCACGTACATGCGACCGAGCCCAACTCCCTGCCAGTCGGCGACATCGGCCAGGGCTTTGCGGCATTCGACCAGCGCCTGCCACGCCGCTTCAGCATCGCCCGCCTGGCGTTCAAGGCCGGCCAGCCGCTGCCACGCCGAGGCCGAATCCCATGCCGTGTCGGCAAAAGCCACACTCTCGCGTTGAGCCTCCGCCGCCGCCGCGAAATCGCCGAGGTCGGCCCATTCGTAGCTCAGCACACTCAACGTCGCCTTGTCCCGCGGCCGCCCGGCGGCCCAGTCGGTCAAGTCCCCTCGCGCCAGCTCGAATTCCCCGGCCAGCTTCGCCCGTTCGACCCACGTGAGCGGATCCTCGTCGTTCGGGTCGGTGGAGAAACGTTGGCGGATGTGCTGCCGCCACTCGTCCAGCTCCTCTTCGGACACGTGCGGCTCCCCTGCACCGTCGAGCAGCCGTTCCAGCACGCCGTCCCGTTCGGCATCATCACTGGCCCGCACGAAGTCCACCGTCGCACGCACCCCCGCCGCCACCAGGTATTGCAGGTCGTAGCCGCACCACGTGTCGAAGTTGGCCCGCTTGATCTGCCAGTGCCGCCAGACGTCCTGGAGCTCTCCGTGCTCCGCCAGCAGAAACCCCGCCAGCTCCGTCTCTTCCGTCATCCCTTGAAACGGCGCCTCGTGCCGGCAGCGCGCCTCCTGCTCCGCAATCCACCGCACCAGCGGCAGATCTTCCGGCCCATGGTCGTACTGCAGGGCCCACAACACCTTCGCCCGGCGCACCGCGTTCCGGTCGTACGTGAGCCCTTCCGCATCCTTGCCCTCTTCGTACCCCAGCTCCGGCCACTCCGCCCGTGCCCGCACCTTGGCCAGCTCTTGTCTCGCCGCTTCCATCACGCCGCGAGGATCGCACATCACGACACGGCGGCAGACCGCTTTGTCGTGCTGGATTACGCTCCAAGGGGAAGGTTGCCCGGGCTGCATCGGCCACACCCCAGAATCGACGGCGTAGCGAACGCGCGGAGCCCTGGGAGCACGCCGATGTCGGTCCCCGTCCATTTGGTGAAGGTGCTCGACGCCCTCGGGCTGAACCCGGCGCTGCCGGCCGACATGGTCCGGCGGCTGCTGAAGGGCGGCAGAGGCATGGGCCGGGTGGCGAAGCGGCCTGACCTCACGGCGGACATGATCACCGAGATCCTCGACGACGACCGGCCCGACCTGGTCCACATGCTGGCACTGAACCAACAGCTGCCCAACGAGTTCCGGCAGCGGCTGGCGCGGCATCCGGACCACATGATCCGGTCTGCGCTGGTGATCGGTGGCGAAGGTGCTCCGCCCGAGCTGTTCGAGCCGCTGATCGACGACCCCGACCGCTTCGCCCGAGAGTTGCTGGCCCAGTCCGACCGGTTGACGGTGGCGCAGCGCCGCAGGCTCGCGGCCGATCCGGACCCCGAGGTCAGGGCGACGCTGGCGCGGTGGTGGCCGGAGGCGCCGGTCGAGGTTCGACGGGCCCTGCTGACCGACCGGGACGCCAAGGTTCGAGCGGCGGCCTGTTCGACGTACTACGCCCGGGGCCCGCACCCGGTGCCGCCGGCCGACCTGATCCCGGCCCTGCTCGCCGACCCGGCCACCCGCACCGGGGTGCTCCGACATGTGGACCTGGACCACGAGACGGCCGCCCGCCTGGTCGAAGATCCGGATCACACGGTCCGTCAAGAACTCGCGAAGCATCCCCAGCTGCCCACGGAGCTGCGTGACGTGCTCGCCGCCGATCCCGACAACCGGGTCAGGGTCAGCGTGTTCACCCGCCCGGACACCCCCGAGGAGCTGCGGTCGGCGATCTACGCCCAGCTCCGCAGTGGCCCCGACCCGGTGCTGACGATGTTCGCCCGTGACGTCGACAAAGCGGTACGCGGGAAGGCAATTGCCGACCACTGGGCCAACTTGGAGCTGGCGACCGTCCGGCTGTCCTGGGTCAAGGCCGATCCGCTGCCTTATGTGGACTCGCCCTACCCGTGCTTCCGGGCGGCCGCGGCGGCGAACCGGGAACTCGCGCCGGATGTCGTCGCGCGGCTGCTCGACGATCCGGACAGCAGGGTGCGGACGACCATGGCCGGACACGCGCCGGATCAGGTCGACGCGACGACGATGGAGCGCATTGACCGGGAGTTCGCGCCGGTCGGCAAAACCCGGTGGCGACCGGCCGACATGTTCGACTTCTCCCCGGAGACGTTGCGGCGCTTCGCGACCGACCCGGACAGCTGGATGCGCCAACTGGCGCCCCGCGATCCCGATCTGCCGGCCGAGCTGGCCGAGCAGTTGGCCAGGGATCCCAGCAACCAGGTGCGCCTCGCCGTCGCCGGTCACCCGAACCTGCCGGCATCGGCGCTGGTCGCCCTCCTGGCCGACGAGACGGAATGGGTGGCGCAGGCGGCGGCCGGCTCGCCTGTCCTGCCGGTCGAGGAGATGGACCGCCTACTGGCTCTGGCTGATCTCTGACGCTCGCGCCGCCAGGGCTTCGATGCCGGCGATGATCAGGTCCAGCGCCGCCGCGAAGCGGTCGCCGGAGCCCAACAAGGGGCCGAGGGCGAGGAGGGCGGGGAAGCGGTCGGGCGGCAGGGCGGCCATGTACTGGCCGAGCTGGCGGGTGCGTTCGGCGATCTCGGCCTCGCTGAACTGCCCGGAGCGCACGGCGTTGGCCTCGACGGCGTAGGCGGTGACGTAGAGGCTGAGCACGTCGAAGGCGACGGCGACCTGGGGGTCGGGGAGGCCGGAGGCGCGAAGGAGGCCGAGCATGGCCTCGGCCTGGGAGAAGAGGCCTCGCCGGCGGGCACGATGGTGGCCAGCGCGACCTGGGCGATGCCGTTGTACGTGATCAAGGCGTCGAGGGTGTGCCGGCAGAGCTCGCGAAGCTGGTCGGCCCAGCGAGCGGGGTCGGGGGCCTCGCGCGGAACCTCGGAAAGGACGCGCTCGAGCAGCAGCTCCTGGAGCTCGTCCTTGTTGCTGACGTGCGCGTACAGCGAAGCGGGCCCGGTGTCGAGCTCGACGGCGATCCGCCGCATGCTCACGCCGTCCATGCCGACCTGGTCGAGCAGCCGGTAGGCGACGTCGACGATCAACTCGCGGCTGAGCTGACGACGCCTGGGCTGCCGCCACGGCGGTTCGGGAAGTGACACCCCCACACCCTAGTTGACACGAACGCCGTTCGCGACTAGAAACGGTGTTCGGAGAAACGAACGGGGTTCGAAGGGGTGGAGAAGATGAGTGTGCTGGTGGTGGGCGGCGGCCTGTCCGGGCTGTCGACGGCGATGTTCATGGCACTGCACGGGGCGCCGCCGTTACTGGTGGAGAAGCACCCGACAACATCGGTGCATCCCAAGGCCAGGGGGCAGTTTCCGCACGTCATGGAGGCGCTGCGGGTGGCCGGGGTGGACGAACGGGTGCTCGACGCCTCGCCGAAGGACGGCAAGTTCCGCATCATCCGGGCGGTGAGCCTGAACGGCCCGGTGCTGCAGGAGATCCTGACCGAATCCCCGGACTTCACGCACCTGTCGCAGGCGCCCTGGGCCGACGTGAGCCAGGAGCGGATGGAGCCGATCCTGGCCGACCGGGCCCGCGAACTGGGCGCGGACCTGCGGTTCAGTACGGAACTGGTGTCGTGGCGGCAGCACGACAACGGGGTCACGGCGGTGCTCAGGAACCTCGACACCGGGACGGAAGAAACGGTCGAGGTCGATTACCTGGTGGCGGCCGACGGCCACCGGAGCCCGATCCGGCAGACGCTGGGCATCGAACTCGTGGGGAGGGGCGTGCTCGGAGAGGGGACGGGGGCGCTCTTCGAGGCCGATCTCCAAGGCCAGCAACAGTTCCTGGCCTACCTGCTGAACCCGGACCTGCCGGGCGGCGCGGGCGTGCTGGTGAGCACGGACGTCCCGGGCCGCTACGCGGTCGGGGTGTCGAACACCGTCGGCGACAAGGACTGGAAGCAGATCATCCGCACGGCCACGGGGATTCCGGATCTGGAGCCGAAGATCCTGGACCTGCCGCACGGCCGGTCGCAGACCAGGCACGGCGTGGCCGAGCGGTTCACCGACGGCCGGGTGTTCCTGGTCGGCGACGCGGCCAGGATGATGCCGCCGACGGGCGCCTTCGGCGGCAACACAGCGATCATGGACGGCTTCAGCCTTGCCTGGAAGCTGGCCATGGTGACCAGGGGCGAGGCCGGCCCGGGCCTGCTGGCCGGCCACGACCCGGAACGCCGGCCGTACTCGACGATCCTGGCCGACCAGCAGTACCTGCTCTACACCCAGCGCGGCCGGCCGGATCTGGCCGACGACCCGACGCTGCCCGCGCCGGTGGAGCCGGTGAGCGCGCTGTTCTTCGGTTACCGCCAACTGGGCGGGGCGATCGTGGCCGAGCCGGGCGACGACCTGTGGGAGAACCCGGAGCGGCCGACGGGCCGGCCGGGCGTCCGGGCCCCGTTCGTGAGGCTGACCGACGGCTCGACCACCGACCGGCTGGGGCACGGATTTGTCGTGCTCACGGGAAATCCGGCGCTCAAGGGCCTGCCGATCGACGTGCACGTGATCGAGGAGCCGGAGTTCTTCGCCAAGTACGGCATCACGCCCGAGGGGGCCACGCTGGTACGACCGGACTTCGTCATCGCCTGGCGCAGTGTCGGCGCGACGACCCCGGAGGAGGTGGAAAGCGCCTGGCGCACAGTGCTTGACTGGCCGGCATGAGCCGACGTGTGCCCCGCTGGCGGGATCTTCGACCGCTGTTGCAGCCCCGAGCACCGGAGCTGGATCCCGTCAAGAGGGCCCACACGCTGAGAGATCTCCGTGCGGCGGCGGCGAAAAGGGTGCCGCGGTCGGTGTTCGACTACGTGGAAGGAGGGGCCGACGACGAGATCAGCTTGCGGCGCAACCGATCCGCGTTCGAACGGGTGGAGTTCAGCCCGCGGGTGCTGGTCGGCGGCGAGGTGAGCACGGGGACGACGATCCTGGGCCGGCCGGCGGCGCTGCCGCTGGTGCTGGCGCCGACGGGCTACACGCGGATGATGCACCACCTCGGCGAGCCGGCAGTGGCCGGCGCGGCAACGCAAGCCGGTGTCCCCTACACACTGTCCACAATGGGCACGACCGCTCCGGAGGACCTCAAGGGCACCGATCTCTGGTTCCAGCTCTACGTCTGGCGTGATCGGGGCTTCACGACCGACCTGATCGAACGGGCCCGCGGCGCGGGATACACGGCGCTGGTGCTGACGGTCGACACGCCGGTGCCGGGCAACCGGGTCCGGGACGTCCGCAACGGCCTGACGCTGCCGCCGCGGCTGGGCATCAAGACCCTGCTGGACGGGGCGAGCAAGCCCCGCTGGTGGTGGCACCTGCTGACCACGGAGCCGCTCCGGTTCGCGACGTTCGACGGCGACGGCTCGCTGGCCCCGTCGGACATCGGGACCAAGATGTTCGACCGCAACGTGACGTGGGCCGACGTGTCCTGGCTCCGGGAGACCTGGGGCGGACCGCTGGTGGTCAAGGGCATCCAGAGCCGGCACGACGCGAAGCGGGCGGCGGAGGCCGGCGCGGACGCGGTGGTGCTGTCCAATCACGGCGGCCGGCAGCTGGATCGGGGCCCGGCGCCGCTGGAACTGGTCGCACCGGTGGCCGACGAGGTCGGCGACCGGCTGGAGATCTACGTCGACGGGGGCGTCCGCACCGGCGGCGACATCGCGGCCGCGGTGGGACTGGGGGCGAAAGCCTGCCTGATCGGGCGGCCCTACCTGTACGGCCTGATGGCCGGCGGGGAACGGGGCGTGGCCAGGGCGATCGCCATCCTGCGAGAGGAGCTGGAACGCACGATGAGGCTGGTGGGGGCCAACTCCATCACCGATCTTGACCGGGAGAAAGTGAGGTTGCGGGCTTAGCCTGGACGGCGTGCTGATCGACGACCTGCGAGCGGTGCTGCCCGAGGATCGCGTGGTGACGGATCCGGACGTGCTCCGGAGCTACGCGCACGACGAAGCCGAATGGGCGCCGTGGGCGCTGCCGGCGGCCGTGGTGCGGCCGCGTGGTGCGGAGGACGTGCAGGCAGTGGTGAAAACCTGCATCGAGCACGGGACGCCGCTGGTGACCAGGGGCGCCGGCACGGGGCTGTCCGGTGGGGCGAATGCGGTCGACGGCTGTGTGGTCGTCGCCATGGACCAGCTGAACCGGATCACCGAGATCGATGCGGTGGAGCGGCTGGCGGTGGTCGAGCCGGGCGTGGTGAACGACGACCTACGGGCCGCGTGCGCCGGGCACAACCTCTGGTACCCGCCGGATCCGGCCAGTTCGCCCTGGTCGACGATCGGCGGCAACGTGGCCACCAACGCCGGTGGGGTGTGCTGTGTGAAGTACGGCGTCACCCGGGACTACGTGCTGGGCCTGGAGGTCGTGACCGGCACGGGCGAGATCGTCCGGCTGGGCCGCCGCACGGCCAAGGGGGTGGCCGGCTACGACCTGGCCGGCCTGATGGTCGGCAGCGAAGGCACGCTGGGCGTGATCACGGAGATCACCGTGCGGCTGAAGGCGAAGCGGGCGGCGGAACGGACCGTGGCCGGCTACTTCGACTCGATCGTCGCGGCCGGTGAGGCCGCGGCGGCGGTGGTCGCCGCGGGTGTGGTGCCGTCGGCGCTGGAGCTGGTGGACAAGCACTGCCTGAAGGCGGTGGACGCCTGGAAGAACATGGGACTGTCGGCCGAGGCCGAGGTGGTGCTGCTGGGCCGCACCGACACGCCCGGCGAGGACGAGGCCGCGGCCATGCTCAAGTGCTTCGAGCAGGCCGGTGCGACCTGGGCGGCGATGTCGACCGACCAGGAGGAGGCCGACGCCCTGTTCTCGGCCCGCCGACTGGCCTACCCGGCGCTGGAGCGGCTGGGCCCGGTGCTGACCGAGGACGTGTGCGTGCCGACGAACAAGATCGCCGAGATGCTGGGCCGGATCGAGGCGGCGGCCCGCCGGCACGACACGGTGATCGCGAACGTGGCGCACGTCGGCGACGGCAACCTGCACCCGCTGCTGATCACGCCGCTGGACGACGACGGTGCCCGACGACGGGCGCAGGCGGCGTTCGAGGACATCATCAACGACGCGCTCCGGCTCGGCGGCACGGTGACCGGCGAGCACGGGGTGGGTCTGCTCAAGCGTCCGGGCCTGGTCAAGGAGCTCAGTCCGGCGGTGCTGGACATGCACCGCGCGGTCAAGAAAGCCCTTGACCCGCACGGGATTCTCAACCCAGGGAAGGTGTTCGCGTGACCGTGATCAGCACCGGCTCCGGCCGGATCCGCGGCGAGGTCGTCGACGGCATCCACCGGTTCCGCTCCGTCCCGTACGCGGCGGCGCCGGAGGGTGAGCTGCGCTTCGCCAAGCCGCAACCGTCCACATGGGACGGTGAGCGGGACGCGACGAGGCCGGGACCGATCGCGCCGCAGACCGTGCGCAAGCTGCCGGGCCTTGACCTCGGCTCCATTCTCGGCGGCGATCACCGGCAGGGCGGCGACTTTCTGACCGTCGACGTCCACACGCCCGACCCGTCGGCCGGCGGGCTGCCGGTGATGGTGTTCATCCACGGCGGCGCGTTCGTCTACGGCACCGGGTCGGCCGCGGTGTACGACGGCATGGCGTTCGCCCGCCGCGGCGTGGTCCTCGTGACGATCAACTACCGCCTGGGCATCGACGGCTTCCTGCCGCTCGACGGCGGTGACACCAACCTCGGCCTGCGCGACCAGATCGCGGCCCTGCACTGGGTGCGGGACAACGCGGCGGCGTTCGGCGGCGACCCGGACAACCTCACGGTGTTCGGCGAGTCGGCCGGCGGGATGAGCATCTCCTGCCTGCTGGGCTCGCCGCTGGCCCGTGGACTGTTCCGGCGGGCCATCGTGGAGTCCGGCCACCCGGACATGGTCCGCACCCCGGACAACGCCCGGGTGCTGGTCGACGGGCTGGCCGCGAAACTGGGCGTGCCGGCGACCGCGGCGGCGTTCCGGACGCTGTCCACCGCGCAGCTGCAAGCGGTGCAGACGGAGATCATCACGCCCGGCCAGACGCTGGACATGCGTGATGCCAACGGTGTCGACACGGGCGTCGGGCTGGCGCCGTTCCAGCCGGTGCTCGGCGACGACGTGCTGCCGACCCATCCGCGCGAGAACATGGACGCCGACGTCGACCTGATCGCCGGCAGCAACGCCGAGGAGATGCGGCTCTACTTCGTGCCGAGCGGTCTGCTCGACGTGATCACCGACGAGCAGGCGGTGGCGCTCCTGGCCAACTCGAGGCCGGACGCGGCCGAGATCCTCAAACGCTACGGCCTCGGCGAGCGGCCGACCGGCGAGATGTTCCTGGAGGCGATGACCGACCTGGTGTTCGCCGACGGCGCCCGGCGGCTGGCCGAGGAGCATCCCGGCCGCGCCTACCGGTACCGCTTCGACTGGCGGTCGCCGCTGTTCGACGGCCGGCTCGGCGCCTGCCACGGCCTGGAGCTGCCGTTCGTCTTCGACACCTTGGCCAGTGCCGAAGGGCTGGTCGGGTCGGAGCCGCCGCGGGAGCTGGCCAGTGAGATGAACGCGGCCTGGGTGCGGTTCGCCGAGACCGGCGACCCCGGCTGGGCGGCCGGGGTCGTCCGGAGCTTCGGCTGATCAGTGGTGCTTGGTGGTCGTGGTCTCCGTCGGGTAGGTCGTGGTCCTGGTCGTCTCCGTCGGGTACTTGTTGGTCGTCTCCGTCGGGTACGCGGTCCGCGTGGTCTCGGTCGGCCCGGCGACCTTGGTCGTCTCGGTGGGCGAGGCGACCTTGGTGGTCTCGATCGGCGACGAGGTCGGCTCCGTGGTCCTGGTCGTCTCGATCGGCGACGTGGTCACGGGCGCCGACGCGGCGGGGCTGGTGGTCACGGTCGGCGATGGCGAGCCGCCGGACGCCGAGGTCGCCGCCATGGCGACCGTGCCGGCCCCCAGCACGCCGACGGTGACCGCCGCCGCCACGATGGCCTTACGGGAGCGCAGCACAGCGGGGATACGCATTGGAGGGGTGTCCTCTCGGTTCTGAGGGTCTGACACCACTTCCATGCGGCCCGGGCCGGATCTGTTGCAGCGGCCGGGAAAAAGTTTCAGTGCGTCTTCGTGGTGGTCGTCTCGGTGGTCGTCCTGGTCGTGTTCGTCGGCGAGGTGGTGCTGTCCGACGAATGCTTGGTGGTCGTCTCCACGGCCGTGGTCGGCGAGACGGTGACCGTTTGCGACGTGGTCACGGGCGCGGCCGGCGGCACCTGAGGCACCGGCGCACCGCCGCCACGCTGCAACAACACCAGGCTGACCACGACGACCGCCAGCACGGCCGCGGCCGTCAGAACCGGTGCGAAGCGCCGCAGCGGTGAGCGGACCGAAGCGCGGGCCCGAATGGCCGGGCCGGACAGGCTGGAGTGCACCCGGTCGGCCCGAGCCGCCAACAGCCGCCGCAGCTCGTCCTCCTCGTCACTCATGGCCCCACCCTCCGACATCCTCCTGGACGCGTTCCGATCCCAGCACCGACCGCAGCGCCGCCAGTCCGCGGCTGATGTGGGCCCGCACGGTGCCCTCGCGGCAGCCGAGCAAGGCGGCGATCTCCGGATCGGTCAGGTCCTCGTAATAACGCAGCACGACCGCCGCCCGTTGCTGCCGGGGCAGTTTCCGCAGCTCACGGGCCAGGCGCTGGTCGGGCTCGTCCCAGCCGAACTCGACCCGTTCCTCGGGCACCTCGGCGGTGGTGAAGATGTGCCGGGTGCTCCACCGTCGCCGCCACGACAGGAACTCGTTGGTCACGGCCCGCCGCACGTAGGCGTAGCGGGAGCCCTCCAGGGCGTCCCACCGCGGGTACACGCGGATCAGCACCTCCTGCACCAGGTCCTCGGCGTCGCCCTGCCCGCCACACAGCAGCGTGGCATAGCGGACCAGCGCCTGCTGGTGCTCGTGCACGAACTCGTCGAAGGACATCGACAGGCTAGACGCCGCGGCCCGGGCCGAAGTTGCTCGCAAGCTCGCTCACAGCTCGTCCATCGCCTTGTAGATCCGCTTCTCGGACACCGGGTAGGCGGTGCCGAGGGTCTGCGCGAAGTAGCTGACCCGCAGCTCCTCGATCATCCAGCCGATGGCCCGCAGCGCCTTGTCCACCGGCTCGCCCTTGGGCACGGCGGCCAGCAGCGCCCGGTACTCGCCGGTGATCTCGGCGATCTCCTCGGTGCGCTGCACGTCCCGCTGCGGGTTCTCCGGCAGCTTCTCCAGCCGGCGCTCGATCGCCTTGAGGTAGCGCTCGACGTCGGGCAGCCGCTGGTAGCCGGTCTCGGCGGCGAAACCGGCGTGGACCAGGCTGCGCAGCTGCGCCCGGATGTCGGCGACGGAGGCGTCCGGGGCGAACTTGGCCGCCGGCAGCTGACGTTCCACGGCGTGCGCGGCGTTGAGCACCCGGCGCACCCGGTTCACCACGTCCAGCACGGTCTCGTTCAGCCCGGAACGGGCCCGGACCAGCAGTTTCTCGAAGCCGGCCTGGTCGAACACGACACCGCCGCCGTCGGCCACGAGCTTGTCCACGGCGGTGGCGATGCAGTCGTCGAGCAGCGCCGGCACGCCGCCGTGCGGGTTGCGGCTCAGGGTGAGCTTGGCGTCGTTGCTGAGGCTGCGGACTATCAGCTTCACCGGCGACGGCAGCTGGAGCAGCAGCAGGCGCCGCGTGCCGAGGGCCATGGCCGCACGCTGCTGGGCGGCGCTGTCCAGCAGCTTCACGTCCACGTGGTCGCCGCGGTCGACCAGCGACGGGTACGTGGTGACCTCGTAGCCGGTGACGGCCTGGCGATGGGTGCGCGGCAGGGTGCCGAAATCCCAGGTCGTGACGTTGGTGCGCTCGATGTCGTTGGGCGCGGCCGACAGCGCGGCGCGCATGGTGGCCCGCAGGTCTTCCTTGATCGCCGCCAGGTCCTTGCCCTCGGCCAGCGTCTTGTCCTGCTCGTCGACCACGTGGAAGGTGGTCTTGAGGTGATCCGGCACCTGGTCCAGCTGCCACGCCTCGCGCGGGATGGTCACGCCGGACAGCGTGCGCAGCTCGCGTTCGACGGACTCCAGCACGTGCTGGTCGTTCGGGCCGAGCCGGTCGACCACGGCCTTGGCGAAGGTCGGTGCGGGCACGAAGTTGCGGCGGATCTGCTTGGGCAGCGACTTGATCAGCGCCGTCACCAGCTCCAGCCGCAGGCCGGGGATCTGCCAGGCCAGGCCGTCGCCGTCGACCTGGCCGAGCACCGGCAGCGGCACTCGGACCGTGACGCCGTCGTCGCGACGGCCGGGCTCGAACCGGTACGTCAGCGGCAGCTCCACGCCACCCTGCGTCCAGTGGTCCGGGTAGTCGGCCGGCGTGACGCCGTCGGCGCTGTCGTTGATCAGCATGTCCGGATCGAAGGTGAGCAGGTCGGGCTGCTCGCGCCGGGTTTTCTTCCACCACGTGTCGAAGTGCCGCACCGACACCACCTCGGCGCCGACCCGCTTGTCGTAGAAGTCGAACAGGGTCTCGTCGTCGACCTTGATGTCCCGGCGGCGGACCCGGTCCTCCAGCTGCTCGACGTCGTCGAGCAGCTTGCGGTTGTGGTGGAAGAACTGGTGGCTGGTGCGCCACTCGCCGTCCACCAGCGCGTGCCGGATGAACAGCTCGCGGCTCACCTCGGGGTCGATACGGCCGTAGTTGATCCGGCGTGCGGCCACGATCGGCAGGCCGTACAGGGTGACCTTCTCGACGGCGATCACCGCGCCCTGCTTGGCTTCCCAGTGCGGCTCGCTGTAGTTGCGCTTGACCAGGTGCGCGCCGAGTTTCTCGGCCCACTCCGGTTCGATCTTGGCCACGGTCCTGGCCCACAGCCGGGACGTCTCGACGAGTTCGGCGGCCATCACCCACTGCGGCTGCTGGCGGGACAGGGCCGAGCCCGGGAAGATCGCGAACTTGGCCCCACGGGCCCCGAGATACTCGGTGGGTCCCTTGCGCGGCACGCCCTTCGTGACGACGTCCTTCATGCCCAGGTGCGAGAGCAGCCCGGCCAGCAGGGACAGGTGGATGCCCTTGGTGTCGATGTCGCCGCCGTTGACCGACACGCCCTGACCCTTGACCACCTGGCGCAGCTGGGCGTAGATGTCCTGCCACTCGCGGACCCGCAGGTAGTTCAGGAACTCGGCCCGGCACATCTTGCGGAACTGGTTGGAGGACAGCTCCTTCTGCTGCTCCCGCAGGTAGTTCCACAGGTTGAGGAAGCTGATGAAGTCGCTGTCGTTGTCCCGGAACCGGGCGTGCTGCTGCTGGGCCTGCTCCTGCTGCTCGGTCGGCCGCTCGCGGGGGTCCTGAATGGACAGTGCGGCGGCGATCACCATGACCTCGCGCACGCAGCCGTTCTCCTCGGCGGCCACGACCATGCGGGCCAGCCGGGGGTCGACGGGCAGCTGGGACAGCCGGCGGCCGATCGGCGTCAGCTTGTCCTTGTCCAGCGCGCCCAGTTCCTGGAGCAGGCCGATGCCGTCGTTGATGTTGCGGCGGTCCGGCGGGTCGATGAACGGGAAGGCGGCAATGTCGCCGAGGCCGGCGGCGATCATCTGGAGGATCACGGAGGCGAGGTTGGTGCGCAGGATCTCGGCGTCGGTGAACTCGGGGCGGGACTCGAAGTCCTCCTCGGAGTACAGCCGGATGCAGATGCCCTCGGACACTCGGCCGCAGCGGCCTTTGCGCTGGTTGGCCGACGCCTGCGAGATGGGTTCGATGGGCAGCCGCTGCACCTTGAGCCGGTGGCTGTAGCGGGAGATGCGGGCGTTGCCCGGGTCGATCACGTACTTGATGCCGGGGACCGTGAGCGAGGTCTCGGCCACGTTGGTGGCCAGCACGACCCGGCGGCCGGTATGGCGTTGGAACACCCGATGCTGCTCGCCCACGGATAGTCGCGCGTACAGCGGCAGGATCTCGGTGTTGCGCAGGTCCTGTTTGGACAGTGCGTCGGCGGTGTCGCGGATCTCCCTCTCGCCGGACAGGAACACCAGGATGTCGCCGGGGCCCTCGGCCTGGAGCTCGTCCACCGCGTCGAGAATGGCCTGCACCTGGTCACGGTCCGGGTCGGCGTCCGGATCCTCCGGGTCGATCACCGGCCGGTACCGGGTCTCCACCGGGTAGGTGCGGCCGGAGACCTCGACGATCGGGGCGTCGCCGAAGTGCCGGGAGAACCGCTCCGGGTCGATCGTCGCCGACGTGATGATCACCTTCAGGTCGGGGCGGCGCGGCAGCAGCTGCCTGAGGTAGCCCAGGATGAAGTCGATGTTGAGGCTGCGCTCGTGGGCCTCGTCGATGATCAGCGTGTCGTAGCGGGACAGCAGCCGGTCGTTCTGGATCTCGGCCAGCAGGATGCCGTCGGTCATCAGCTTGACCAGCGTGTCGTCGCCGACCTGGTCGGTGAAGCGGACCTTGTAGCCGACCACCTTGCCCAACTCGGTGCGCAGCTCCTCGGCCACCCGCTCGGCCACCGTGCGGGCGGCGATCCGGCGCGGCTGGGTGTGGCCGATCACGCCGCGCAGGCCCCGGCCCAGCTCGAGGCAGATCTTGGGCAGCTGGGTGGTCTTGCCCGAGCCGGTCTCGCCGGCCACGATGACCACCTGGTTGTCCCGGATCACGTCCAGGATGTCCTGGCGGCGCTGGCTGACCGGCAGCTCTGCCGGGTAATCGATCCGCGGCACCGCGGCGACCCGGGCGGCCAGCTTGGCCTGCGCGGCCAGCACCTCGTCGTCGATCTGAGCCAGCGCGGCGCGGCGTTTCGCCTCGTCACGGATCTTGCGCGTGCCGTCGATACGCCGACGCAGCCGATGCTCGTCGCGCAGCATCAGCTGGGGCAGTTCGATGTGGGCAGCAGTCACCGGTGGCGATCCCATTTGATTCGCAAGTTGATTCGATCAGCGTAGCCACCCGCGGTTCGGACACGCGCGTGGTTTTCTCTCCCCTCCCAGTCTAGGTGACAGCCGAGCCTGCCATGATCTGCTGGTGCCGCATCCCGACTGCACGCTGCTCCGGTCGCTGAACACGGCTGTCGACGACGGCCTGCGCGCCGTGCTCGGCGAGGCCCGCCGGGTCTCCCTGGTGCACTTTCCCGACCCCGACTCCCCCGGTGAGCCCGCCGCGTGGCTGGGCACCCGGATCGCGCTGCGGCGGCTGGGCGTGCGGGTGGCGTACCAGTGCCTGTCGGAGACGCTGTGCCCGGAGGCCGTTGACGGGCCGCTGCTGCTGGCCGGCGGTGTCTCCGTGGGGTCTGACCTGCCGGTTGTGTCCCTCGCCGACCTGAAGGCGCCGCCGCTGGCGCTGGCCCTGGGGGCGTTACCGCGGCTGGGCAGCGTCGAGGTCGACGTGCTGTGGCACTGCGCCGACGGCGCGCCGCCCGAGGGCGTGAGCAGCCGGGTCGTGTCCTGGGAGTCGCCGGAACCGGCCTACACGCCGCGTCAGCGCGTGACCGCGCGGGCCAACGCCGAGCTGCGCTCACGAGCGTTCCGCGACCCCGAGTTCGCCCGTCGCACCTGGCGGGCGCTGTCCGCCACCTTCGTGCCGCTGTCCAAGGCCCACGTGCAGTACGCGCTGACCGTGCTGGGCGGCGGGCGGGTGCTCGTGACCGACGACCTGCACGGGCATCTCCTGGCCTTGCTGGCCGGCATCCCGCACGTCGTCGTCGGTGATCCGGCCGGCGGGGTGACCGAGAGTTCCCTCGTCCGGGTGGCCGGGGACGTCGACTCGGCGCGTGAGCTGGCGCTGGAGCTGCTCTAGGTTCGGGCCGTCAGGTCGTAGGCCGCTTCCGACCAGGTCGGGAACTCGAACTCGAAGCCGGCCTGCCGTAACCGCGCCGGGACGACGTGGCGGCTCTTGAGCAGCAGCTCCGTGTCCGAACGCAGCGCGAAGGCCCCGATCTCGGCCATCCACTTCGTCGCCGGCAGGCCGATCAGGCGGCCGTTGGCCGTGCGCAGGATGCGGTTGAAGTCCCGCTGCGGCAACGGGTTCGGGGCCGCGATGTTCACCGGGCCGTCGATGTCGCCGGCCAGCAGGAAATCGATGGCCCGGACGAAGTCCTGCTCGTGGATCCAGGACACGAACTGCCGGCCGCCGGCGATCGGTCCGCCCAGGCCGAGCCGGGCCATGCGGCGCAGCATGTCGAAGGCTCCGCCGCGGCCCGGCGACATCACGATCGCCGTCCGCAGCGCCACCTTGCGGGTGGTCGGCGTGACCGCCTTGCGCTGCTCTTCCTCCCACGCCTTGGCGATGCGGACGCTGTACTCCCAGTAGCCCGGCGCGTCCGGCTCACTGCCGCCGATCACCCCCGTGACATCGTCGTTCGGCGGGCCGAAGGTGTGGGCGTAGATCGTCGCCGTGCTCATCTGGAGCCACACGGCCGGCGGCCGGCTCGCGTTGGCGATCGCCTCCCCCACCGCCCGCGTCGAGTCGACCCGGGAGGCCATCATCTCCCGGAGGTTGGCCGGGGTGTAACGGCAGTTCACGCTGCGTCCGGCCAGGTTGACCACGGCATCCGCGCCGTCGATCTCCCTGGTCCATGCGCCCTGGGTGCGCCCGTCCCACCACACGTGGCCCGGGCCTCGGCTCAGCACCACCACCTCGTGGCCCTCGTCCCGCAACGCCCCGGCCAGCAGCTCGCCGATATGTCCCGTCCCGCCCGGCAGCACGATCTTCACGAACCCAGACTACTCTAGTTCTGACTCGAAGAGTCAGGGTTTTAGCTCACCAGGACCAGTACTGGTTCGACGCGCCGTAAAGGGACGACAGCACCCGCCCCGTCCCGTCGATGCCCAGCATCCGGCGGTTGTCGTTGTGCACCCCGATCAGGCCGGTCGACGGCGTCAGGTCCATCTGCTGGTACGGGCCGCCGCAGTTGTTCAGATACGCGTAGCCGCCGCCGTTCGGGACCTCAAGGCACAACCCCGCCCGCTGGTTGCTCAACAGGCCCAGCGGCCCCCAGTTCCAGTGCGCCTCGTAGGCGTTGCAGCTCGCCTGCACCACCGGCGCTCCCACGTAGATCCGGTTCGGATCCACCGCCATGCACTGCCCCGTGCCGTTGTTGTAGATCAGCCCGTTCGCCGCCTGCGCCGGGGCCGCCAGCCCCAACCCCAGCACCGCCGCCACACCGACCGTGAGCAGCGCCTTTCCCGTGAATGTGACCATTGCCCGAGTATTCGACCGGGCTCGTCCCGACCGCCAGGGAGCACGTTCCCGGTGGGCCCGGGAATTCACTCCGGCAGGCCGCGACAGCTTGTACCCCTCAATCGGGTTACTCCTCGTACTTCCGGCCAGTATGGGTTCGTGGAGAACGCCACCGGTGCACCGTTGACGGCCCAGCTCGCCGACCTGCTGACGGGGGTGCCCGCGTGACGGGCGAGGGCTGGGCGGTGAGCGCGGCGGCGCTGGCGGAGCGGTTGCGGGACAGCGGTGACCTGGCGGATCCGGCGTGGGCGGCGGCGGTGGCGGAGACGCCGAGGGTGCTGGAGATCGGCACGGGGACGGGATACAACGCGGCGCTGCTGGCCCATCGGCTCGGGGACGAGAACGTGTACTCGGTGGACGTGGCTCCTGAGCTGGTGCGGATGGCCCGCAAGCGGCTGGCGGAGATCGGGCGGCGGCCGAGGCTGGCGGAGGTGGACGGCGTCGGCGGCTGGCCGGAGCACGGCCCGTACGACCGAATCATCGCCACCTGCGCGGTGCCGAACGTGCCGACGGCCTGGCTCGGCCAGGTGACTGACGGCGGCAAGGTGCTGGTGGACGTCAAGGTCAACACCGGCGCGGGCAATCTGGTGCTGCTGACCAAGCACGAAGACTGTCTCGAGGGGCGCTTCACGAAGCGGTGGGCAGCGTTCATGGCGATGCGGCACGACGGCGACGTCGATCTGGCCGAGGCGCCGAAGGCGGAGGGACACGGCCACCGGAGGACGACGGCGCCGGCGCGGCCATGGGACGACCACCGGGAGGTGTGGTTCCTGGCGGCCCGAGCACTCCCGACCGGTCTGCGCTACGGCTACACACTGGATCCGGCCACCCGGCAGCCGACAGCGTCGATGCTGCGGTCGCCGGACGGCTCTTGGTGCCACGTAAGCGAAGGCGTCGTACGAGAAGGCGGACCGACCCCGCTGTGGGCGGCAGTCGAGCGGGCCTACGAGTGGTGGCGGGACCACGGCGATCCGGGATGGGAACGGTTCGGGCTGACGGTCGGCGGGAACGGGTGGACGCTGTGGCTGGACGAGCCCGGACGACCCGTTCACTGTTGATTTCCTGGCCGGCGGACAGGACTTCCGGACGGTTCGCGGGCGCGGCGGCGTCGGTAGCGTCGAGGGCCACTCGTAACCCTGCGACGAGCGGACAAATCAATGCGAGCGAGCATTTTACGGCGCATGGGCGCCGGGGTGGTGGCGTGCGCGGCGGTGGTGCTGATGGCGGCGCCGGCGAATGCGACCGACCCGATGGGCCAGGACGTGGCGGGCGTGCAGCGCGGTGACGCGGTGCGGCAGGCGACGGCGCAGCAGAAGGAGTCGTTCCTGACGGCGCACGAGGGCCTGCTGGGGCGGCGGCTGAGCGGCCACGCGGTGGCGGCGCCGGCGACGATCCACCCGTCGGCCGGCACGGCGTTCATCAACACGGGCAACAACACGGGCGCGTCGGCGGCGCAGAGCGTGACCACTGCGTTGAAGCCTAAGAACGGCGGCACGACGATCTACACGCCGACGCTGTACCCGGCGGGCGGCTCGTGCATCGAGGTGACGACGGTGTACACGAACACCACGCAGGCGGTCGAGGCGTGGGACTGGTGCAACCACATCGACTTCGAGGCGTCGGTGGCGATCAACGCGACCTTCGTCAGCAAGTACACCAGCGGCGGCGCGTACACGACGCAGATCGTGAAGACGACGGGCAGCACCTGGGTGGCCTACCTCTACAACTACAGCACCAAGGCCTACGACAAGCTCTACACGTCCTCGGGCAGCACCCAGGCCGGCACCACCGGCTGGGACGTGAACGAGCTGTACTCGGAGCTGCAGAGCAACGGCCAGAGCTACGCCTGCACGGACATGGCCAACAAGACGTTCTCGGCCAACAACATCCAGGTGCGGCTGGGCACCACCTGGACGGCGGCCAGCACGGCCAACTCGGACACCCGCTTCGACTCCGGTGACGCGGCCTACCACTGCTCGAGCCGCACCTACCAGATGATCAACAAGTACAACCACTGGCAGGTCGTCGGCTGACGCCGGGTCCGGGCCCGGAAACCGGTTGCGCCGGGCCCGGACAATGGCCGGGAGATGAGAGAGAAACTGCGAGCGACCGCCGCCGAGACCGTGGCGATCTGTGATCGGGGCTGGTACGAGACGGCGACCGGCCGGGCCGAGATCACCGTCGAGCCGGACCGCACCCGGCTGTACCGGCCGGATGAGCCCCTGGACCGGCCGGAGCGGCAATCGCTGCCCGTGATCGACGTGACGAACGAGTCGACGCTCCAGGCGGCCCGGCGGCTGCCGAACGCGGCGGCCCTGGTCTTCGCCTCGGCCCGGAATCCGGGCGGCGGCTTCCTGAACGGGGCGCAGGCCCAGGAGGAAAGCATCGCCCGCAGCTCGGCGCTGTACCCGTATCAGCTGAAGGCCGGCGACTTCTACGCGCACCACCGCGCGCACGAGGACCTCACCTACAGCGACCGGGTGATCTACTCCCCCGACGTGCCGGTGTTCCGCGACGACCGGGGCGGCCTGCTCAACCAGCCGTACACGGTGAGCTTTCTGACGGCCGCGGCGCCGAACCGAGGCGCGGTCGAGCGCAACCAACCCGAACGGACCCACCACATCCCGGCGATCCTGCGCCGGCGTGCGGCCCGCGTGCTCCAGGTCGCGGCGGCGCATGGCCACACGCGACTTGTCCTGGGCGCCTGGGGATGCGGCGTTTTCGGCAACGACCCGATCACCGTTTCGCGGGCGTTCCGGGCGGCGATCGACGAGAATAGGTTCTTCGAGCACGTCGTCTTCGCGGTACTGGGGACGCAGAACCTGGCCGCCTTCACCGAAAGCCTGCGATGAACCTCGACCCCCGCGGCATCGCGGCCGCCGCGCTGGGCCGCGACCCCGGCCCGCTGACCAAGGCCGCCAGCCGGTCCAACCAGGTCTACCTGGGCACGGACATCGTGGTGAAGCTGAACGACCGCCACACCAGGCTGAGCCGGGAGATCGCGCTCACGCCGTACCTGCCGGCCGGCATCACGGCCCCGCTGCTGGCCAGCGGCCAACAGGACGGCGTCAACTACGCCTGCTACACCCGCCTGCCCGGCTCACCACCCCGCATGGACGACATCGACGCCAAGACCGCGCGAACCCTGGCCGTGCAGGCGATCGACACGCTCGAACGCCTGCATGACTGGACGCCGCCGGCCGAGGCCCTGCCGACGCTGCGTGCGGACTTCGACCACGGCGGCTTCACCAGCAAGGACGCGCTCCAGCTGGAGATCGACCGTCTCAAGGACGTGCCGCAACACCTGGTCGACGGCCTGAAGGCGATCGCCGGGAACGCGCCCGAGCGGGCCAAGACCACCGTCCCGGTGCACGCCGACTGCTTCTGGGACAACTGGCTGAGTAACGGTGAGACCGTTACTGCCCTGCTGGACTTCGAGTGGGCCCGCTTCGGCGAGCCGATGGACGACTGGTTCTTCCTGATCCGCTTCAGCGGCCGGCACGAGGCCGACGTGCTCGACCTGGTCGCCGAGGCGACGGCCACGCACAAGGACGTGCTGCGCACGGAGTGCGAAGCCCGTGAGGCGTACTTCGTGGCCTACGACCTCAACCACGAACCCGACCTGACGGCGGAGCGGCTCAGCGGCCTGGAGGAGCTGATCGTCGGCCGTCATTGGTGGCGCAGCAGCAAGGCGTAGAGGGTCAGCCCTGGCCCGAAGGCCAGCAGCACGATCGGCCCGTCCACGGCCAGAAGCCGTTGCAACACAAGCAGAACCGTGGCCGAGGAGCAGTTGCCGTGCTCGGCCAGCACGGCCCGGGAGGCGTCCAGCGCGTCCGGCGGCAGCCCCAGCACGTCCTCCACGGTCTCCAGGATCCGCGGCCCACCGGGATGCACGGCCCAGCCGGCGACGGAGTCGACGCCGTTGCGCCGAAGAAGCTCCGAGACCGCCGGCCGCAGATGCACGGCCAGCACGTCGGGCACCTTGGGTGACAGGCCCATACGAAACCCCAGGTCGGTGACGTCCCAGGTCATGTGGTCGGGCGTGCCGGGATCGGTCAGCGCCACCAGGTCCACGACCTCCAGACCACTACCGGGCGTGAGCACGGTGGCGACGGCGGCGTCGCTGAACAGGGCGTGAGCCACGACCTGGTCCCGCGACAACGAGGGCTGCACGTGCAGCGACGTGATCTCCACGTTGAGCAGCACGGCCGGCCGACCGCGCGCGGCAACGTAGTCCGACACCGCCCCCAACGCGGGAATCGCGGCGTAGCAGCCCATGTGCCCGAACACCAGTCGCCGCAGGTCAACCGGCATCCCGAGCTCCGCCGCCACGTGCACGTCCACGCCAGGACTGACGTACCCGGTGCACGAGGCGACGGCGAACAGCCCGACCTCCGACGCGGCAATCCCAGCCTCCGCCAGCGCCGACGACACCGCGCCGGACCCCAACGGCACGGCCTCGGCCAGGTAGCGACTCATCCGCTGCCCGGTCGACCATCGCGACACGTCCTCGACCAGCGGATTCACCGCGGCATGCCGGCGGACGACGCCGGAGTTGGCGAAGATCCGCTCGCCGAAGCCGGGTGAGTCCACGCGCTGCCGGAAGTAGCCGTCCCACAGCTCGTGCTGCGACACGGCGGCCGGCAGCGCCCGCCCCATGCCGGCGATGCTCACGGCGGTCATCCCGCCTCCTTAATCCCCCGGCCCTGGAACAGAACGGCCGTCGACGCCGACGGCACCAGCTCCACCCTGCCCGTTCGGCGCGGCAGCCACCGGATGAGCTGGGGCACGGACGGTCGAATACCCCGTAGCGACAGTGGCACACCGGCCGCCGCGCACAACCGGACCAGCCGCTCGCGGTTCACGAACAGCGCCGGGTCGTGCAGGCCCCGCGGCACTCCCGGCACCCGCTCGGCCAGCGTGACGGCCAGCAACCGGGCCAGGTACGTGTCGGCCAGGGTGTCCAGCACCAGCCGACCGCCCGGCCGCAGCAGCCGGCAGGCCTCGCTGACCGCCGTGTCGAGGTCGGCCACGTGCTCCAGGATCTCGCCCGCGACGACAACATCGGCACACCCGTCACCCAATGGCACGTGAAGCACATCACCCTTGATCGGCACGACACCGTGTGCGCGGGCCTCCCACAACGCGCTGTCGACCAGATCCACGCCGACATGGCGGTAGCCGAGGCCGGCGACATGGGGTGCGAGCAGCCCGCCGCCACAGCCGAGATCGACGAGCAACGCCCCAGGTCGCTCCGCGAGTGGCACAAGTGCTCCCCGGGCGGCGGCGAGCCAGTGCAGCATCGCGAACGGACCGTCGGGCCGCCACCACTGACCGGCGAACCGGTCGAACTCTTCGCCCACCACACCAGGCTGTCACTTTCATGGTTCAGTGGCCCGGTGACCGGCTGGATGATTTGATCGTTCGGCACCAACGCTGGAAGGAGCGGCAATGCGTCCGTGGCCGGGCAACTCCTACCCGCTCGGCGCGTCGTACGACGGCGCCGGCACGAACTTCGCGCTGTTCTCGGAGGTGGCCGAGTACGTCGACCTGTGCCTGTTCGAGGCGGACGGCACGGAGACGGTGGTGCGGCTGCCCGAGGTGGACGGTTTCGTGCACCACGGCTACCTCCCGGGCATCGGACCGGGCCAGCGCTACGGCTACCGCGTGCACGGCCCGTACCGGCCGGCCGACGGGTTGCGGTGCAATCCGAAGAAGCTGCTCATCGACCCGTACGCCAAGGCGGTCGACGGCACCATCGACTGGGACGAGTCGCTGTTCGGCTACCACTTCGACCAGCCCGACCAGCGCAACGACGCCGACTCGGCGCCGCACCTGCCCAAGTCGGTGGTGATCAACCCGTTCTTCGACTGGGCCGAGGACCGCCGCCCGCGCACGCCGTACCACGAGACCGTGATCTACGAGGCGCACGTCCGCGGCACCACGATCAACCACCCGTTCATCCCCGCGGACCTGCGCGGCACCTACTCGGGCCTGGCGCATCCGGTGATGATCGAGCACTTCACCCGGCTCGGCGTGACGGCGGTCGAGCTGATGCCGGTGCACCAGTTCGTCGACGACCACCACCTGACCGAGCGCGGCCTGTCCAACTACTGGGGCTACAACACGATCGCCTTCCTGGCCCCGCACAACCGCTACGCCTCGCAGGGCGCGCTGGGCAACCAGGTGCAGGAGTTCAAGGCGATGGTGCGGTCGCTGCACGACGCCGGCATCGAGGTCATCCTCGACGTGGTCTACAACCACACCGCCGAGGGCAACCACATGGGCCCGACGCTGTCCATGCGCGGCATCGACAACGCCGCCTACTACCGGCTGGTCGACGACGAGCCGCGCTACTACATGGACTACACCGGCACCGGCAACTCGCTCAACGCCCGCAACCCGCACACCCTCCAGCTGATCATGGACTCGCTGCGGTACTGGGTGACCGAGATGCATGTGGACGGCTTCCGCTTCGACCTGGCGGCCACCCTGGCCCGTGAGTTCTACGACGTCGACCGGCTGTCGGCCTTCTTCGACATCGTGCAGCAGGACCCGGTGGTCAGCCAGGTGAAGCTGATCGCCGAGCCGTGGGACGTCGGCCCCGGTGGCTACCAGGTGGGCAACTTCCCTCCATTGTGGACGGAGTGGAACGGCAAGTACCGCGACACCGTACGGGACTTCTGGCGCGGCGAGGCCGGCACGCTGGGCGAGTTCGCCTCCCGGATCACCGGCTCGTCCGACCTGTACCAGGACGACGGGCGGCGGCCGTTCGCCTCGATCAACTTCGTCACCGCGCACGACGGCTTCACGCTGAACGACCTGGTGTCGTACAACGACAAGCACAACGAGGCCAACGGCGAGGACGGCAACGACGGGGCCGACGACAACCGGTCGTGGAACTGCGGCGCCGAGGGCCCGAGCGAGGATCCCGAGGTGCAGGCGCTGCGGGCCAAGCAGCGGCGCAACTTCATCGCCACCCTGTTCCTGTCCCAGGGCGTGCCGATGCTGCTGCACGGCGACGAGCTCGGCCGCACCCAGCACGGCAACAACAACGTGTACTGCCAGGACAACGAGACCTCCTGGGTCGACTGGGCGCTGGCCAAGGACAATGCCGACCTGGTCGAGTTCACCGGGCGGATGGCGGCGCTGCGGGCCGAGCACCCGGTGTTCCGGCGGCGCAAGTTCTTCCAGGGCCGCCCGCTGCGCCGGGACGACGACCGCCGCGACATCGCGTGGTTCAACCCGGACGGCGAGGAGATGACCGAGGCCGACTGGGACGCCGACTTCGGCCGTGCCGTCGGGGTTTTCCTCAACGGCGACGCCATGGACGAGCTGGACCGGCGCGGCGAGTGGGTCACCGACGACTCGTTCCTGTTGTGCTTCAACGCCTGGCACGAGGCCGTCGACTTCCGTATCCCGGACGGTGAGTACGGCAGCAACTGGCTGGTCGTGGTGGACACGTCCGTGGAGTCGAACGAGGAGCCGGAGACCGAGCTGGCCGGTGGCGCCACGCTGCCGGTGCCGGCCCGGTCGCTGGTCGTGCTGCGTCGGAGTGCCGAATGATTCCCTCGTCCACGTACCGGATCCAGTTCGGGCCCGGCATGGGTTTCGCGCGGGCCAAGCAGATCGCGACCTACCTGGACCGGCTGGGCGTCGGCGCGCTGTACGCGTCGCCGCTGTTGCAGGCCACGCCCGGTTCCACGCACGGCTACGACGTCACCGATCCGACGGCGACGTCGGCCGGGCTGGGCGGCGAGGTCGGCCGGCAGGCGCTGCACGCCCGGCTGCGTGAGCTGGGCCTCGGCTTCGTCGTCGACATCGTGCCCAACCACGTCGGCATCTCGGTGCCGCAGGCCAACCCGTGGTGGTGGGACGTCCTGCGCTACGGCCAGGAGTCCTTGCACGCCAGCAAGTTCGACATCGACTGGTCGCGCGGGCCGATCATGGTGCCGATCCTCGGCGACGAGCACGGCCTCGAGGAGTTGCAGCTGGACGGGGACCGTCTCGTCTACTACGAGCAGATGTTCCCCGTCGCGCCGGGCACGGACGGTGGCGCGCCGCAGGAAGTCCATGAGCGGCAGCACTATCGGCTCGTGCACTGGCGGACGGCCAACACCGAGCTGAACTACCGGCGGTTCTTCGACATCAACACCTTGGCCGCGGTACGGGTGGAAGACCCGGAGGTGTTCGAGGCGACGCATGCCCACGTGCTGAGCTGGGGCGTGGACGGCCTGCGCATCGACCATCCGGACGGCCTGTCCGACCCGGGCGGCTACCTGCGCCGGCTGCGCGATGCCGCGCCGGAGATGTGGATCGTGGCCGAGAAGATCCTGGCCGTCGGCGAGTCGCTGCCGGTGTCGTGGCCGGTCGCCGGCACCACCGGCTACGACGCGATGCGTGAGATCTGCGGGCTGTTCATCGACCCCAACGGCGAGCCGCCGAACGCGGGATCGTTGCAGTTCCTGGAAAATCGTTGCAAGGAGACGGCGGCCCGGACGTTGCTGCGCGCGGAGGTGCGGCGCATCAACGCGTTGCTGCCCTTCGACGACGAAGAAGCCGTCATCGAGCTGCTGTCGATGTTCCCGGTCTACCGCAGCTATCTGCCGGAGGGCCGGAACTCGCTGGAGCAGGCGGCCTCGGCGAACCCGCGGTGCGCGGAGATCGCGCGGCTGATGCTGGCCGATCCGCACGGTGAGTTGGCCACGCGCGTGCAGCAGACGTCCGGCATGGTGATGGCCAAGGGCGTCGAGGACACGGCTTTCTACCGCTACAACCGGTTCGTGGCGCTGAACGAGGTCGGCAGCGACCCGTCCCGGTTCGGCGTGTCGCCGACCGAGTTCCACGTCGCCATGCAGGCCCGCGAGTCCGGGTCGCCGGAGACGATGACGGCACTGTCCACTCACGACACCAAGCGGGCCGAGGACGTCCGGGCCCGACTGGCCGTACTGTCCGAAGTGGAGTTCGAGACGGCGTTCGCCCGCTGGAGCGAGCGCAAGCCGTTGCCCGAGCGGTCTTTGACGCGGCTGGGCTGGCAGACCGTGGTCGGCGCGTATCCGATCAGCGCCGACCGGCTGCGGGACTATCTGGCCAAAGCGGCCAAGGAAGCCAAGACCGCCACCTCGTGGGTGGACGGCAATCCCGAGGTGGACAAGGCGATCGCCGCCTGGCCCGATGACGTGTTCGGCGATGCGGCGCTGATGGCCGAGGTGACCGAGCTGGTCGACCGGATCACGCCGGCCGGCTGGTCGAACTCGTTGGGGCAGAAGCTGGTGCAGCTGGCCGGCCCGGGTGTGCCGGACGTGTACCAGGGCACCGAGCTGTGGGACTTCTCGCTGGTCGACCCGGACAACCGGCGGCCGGTGGACTTCGAGCAGCGGGCCGCGCTGCTGGCCCGCATCGACGACGGCTGGCTGCCCGAGATCGACGCGTCCGGCGCGGCGAAACTCCTGGTCACCAGCCGCGTGTTGCGCCTGCGACGGGAGCGGCCGGAGCTGTTCACCGGGTACCGCGTCGTGCCGGCACAGGGCCCGGCGGCCGAGCACGCGCTGGCGTTCGGCCGTGGTGACCGACTTGTCGCAGTGTGCACGAGATTGCCGATCGGCCTGGCGGCCGCCGGGGGTTGGCGCGATACCGTGCTTCCGTTGCCCGCCGGGGAGTGGACCGACGTGATCACCGGTCGACCGACGAGCAGCACTGATAACTTTGGAGCTCCCCTGCTGTCCGAGCTGTTGTCCACGTATCCGGTTGCCTTGGTGGTGCGTTCGTGACCGAGTTCTCCGTGTGGGCCCCGAACCGATCCCGGGTTCGGGTCCACAATGGACTGTCCGTGCACGAGATGAGCCGCGACGCGGACGGCTGGTGGCGGGCCGAGGTGCCCGCTGCCGCGCCGGACTACGCCTTCCAGCTGGACGACGAGCCCGACGAGCTGCCCGATCCCCGCT
Organism: Kutzneria chonburiensis; assembly: GCF_028622115.1. Classification (NCBI taxonomy): domain Bacteria; kingdom Bacillati; phylum Actinomycetota; class Actinomycetes; order Pseudonocardiales; family Pseudonocardiaceae; genus Kutzneria; species Kutzneria chonburiensis. The sequence continues at coordinate 445,531 of NZ_CP097263.1, read as the reverse complement.
CCCGCTGGCAGCCCGACGGCGTGCACCAGCGGTCCCGCACGTACGACCACAATGCCTTCCAGTGGACGGATTCCGCCTGGTCGGGGCGGCCGTTACCCGGTGGCGTGGTGTACGAGCTGCACATCGGCACGTTCACGGCCGAGGGCACCTTCGACGCGGCCATCGGCAAACTGGACCATTTGGTCCAGCTCGGCATCGACTTCGTGGAAGTGTTGCCGGTCAACGCCTTCGACGGTCCGCACGGCTGGGGCTACGACGGCGTGCTGTGGTACGCGGCGCACGACCCGTACGGCGGCCCGGACGGCTTCAAGCGCTTCGTCGACGCCTGCCACAACCGGGGTCTGGCCGTGCTGCTCGACGTGGTCTACAACCACCTCGGGCCGTCCGGCGCCTACCTCGACCGCTTCGGCCCGTACTTCGCCGGCGAGACGATCTGGGGCCCGACGCTCAACCTCGACGGCCCGCAGTCCGACGAGGTCCGCCGGTACGTCATCGACAACGCCCTGAGTTGGCTGCGTGACTTCCACATCGACGGCCTGCGCCTCGACGCCGTGCACGCCCTGTCCGACCGCCGGGCCACGCACCTGCTGGAAGAGCTTTCGTCCGAAGTGGACGCTCTGGCCGCCCACGTGCGCCGGCCGCTCACGCTGATCGCCGAGTCGGACCTGAACGACCCCAAGCTGGTCACCCCGCGCGAGGCTGGAGGTTACGGCCTGCACGCGCAGTGGAGCGACGACCTGCACCACTGTCTACATTCGACACTGTCCGGCGAGACCCAGGGCTACTATGCCGACTTCGGCTCGCTGCAAGCGCTTGCGGCCACCCTGACCGGGGTGTTCTTCCATGCCGGCACCTGGTCCTCGTTCCGCGGCCGCCACCACGGCCGCCCGGTGAACACGCTCACCACGCCGGGCCACCGGTTCCTGGCGTACCTCCAGAACCACGACCAGATCGGCAACCGCGCCACCGGCGACCGGCTGTCCGCCACCGTGTCCCCCGGCCTGCTGGCTTGCGGGGCGGCGATCGTGCTGTGCTCCCCCTACACGCCGATGATCTTCATGGGCGAGGAGTGGGCGGCGTCGGCGCCGTGGCAGTTCTTCGCGTCCTTCCCGGACCCGAAGCTGGCCGACGCCGTGCGCACCGGCCGCCGCAAGGAGTTCGCCGACCACGGCTGGGCCGCCGAGGACGTGCCGGATCCCATGGACCCGGCCACGTTCCAGCGGTCCAAGCTGCGGTGGGAAGAAGCCGACAACAGCGAGGTGCTGGCCACCTATCGCGCGCTGATCGCGCTGCGGCGCGAGCACCCCGAGCTGTCCGATCCCCGCCTGCATCAGTTCACCGTCGACCTGGACGAGGACCGTCGCGTCGTCACGCTGCACCGCGGCCGGCTGCGGGTCGTCTGCAACCTCGGCGGCACGCAGATCGATGTCCCGGGAACCGTGCTGTACAGCTCGAAGTCCCCGGGTGCGCCCGAATCGGTGACGGTCGTGGCCTAGCTGGCGTGGGTCTTGAGCCGCCGGCGGGTTGCCGAGATCACCGCGCGGCGCTCGTTCTCGCCCATGCCGCCCCAGATGCCGTACGGCTCCTGCACGTTGATCGCGTGCCGGAGGCACTCGGCGCGCACCGGACAGGAATGGCAGATACGCTTGGCATTGGCCTCCCTGGCCTGCCGCGCGGAGCCCCGCTCGCTGTCCGGGTGGAAGAAGACAGCGCTGTTGGCGCCGCGGCAGGCGCCCAGGCGCTGCCAGTCCCAGTTCTCGGAGACCGGGATGGGTAGCCGGTGCACGTCGGCCATGTGCGCCTCCTTGAGGTACTCGTCGTCCGCCATCTGGTACCCGTCCGCGAAGTACCCAAACCTCGGGTTTGACGATCTCCCCCGACCGGGTATCCGGGGCCCGTGGACGAGGTGAGATTCGGCCCCGAACTGCTGGACCGGCTGCTGCGGCACCTGGTCGAGCGCGTGCCCGGCTGCGACGGAGCCGGGGTGAGCACGAACTCGCGGAGCCTGCGCGCGATCGGCGCCGCCGCGAAGCGGGACGCCGAGCAGTGGGCGCGCGGCGAAGGCCCGGTGGTGGCCGCCGCGACCGGCGAGGAGACCCTGATCGAGGCCCTGCCCGACGGCATGACGTGGCTCACCGCCGTGCCCGGCAGCTGGACCCAGGAGGGCCCGTCGGTGCTGTCGGTGTACACCGACCACGAGCCCAAGGAGGACGACCTCCGGCTGATCGACCAGGTCGAGCCGCTGCTGGCCACGGCGACCGCGGTCATCGAGTTCTGCGCGGACGAGATGCTGCGGGCCGACCAGATGGTGGAGATGGTGCAGAACCGCAGGCTCATCGAGCAGGCCAAGGGCCTGGTCATGGGCCGGGTCGGCTGCGACGCCGGGGCCGCGTTCCGCACGCTGGTGCGGACCAGCCAGCACTTCAACGTCAAGCTGCGGGACATCTCGGCCGCGCTGGTCGAGGTGGTCGGCGGCGCGCCCGTCGGCGAGCAGGAGCCGGACACCGGTCCGACCACGGTGCCGCCGCCGCCTGCCGTGCAGGCCGCGCGGGTGACCTGGCAGGCACTCGGATGATCACCGGCTCGGGTAACGTGTTCGACGCAGTGGTTGAGCAGCCAGCCGCCGCGTCTTCGTCGGTGTCGAACTCCCGACAGTTCCCTTTCCGTGGACGTGAGGACAGTGGCCTGAACGTGACCGAGAACAACAGTGCACTCCCGATCGACGTGGTGGTCGACCGGCCCGCCGACGGCGTGGCCGTGGCCACCGTCGCCGGCGAGGTGGACATGCTCACCGCACCGGCCCTGCGGGCCGTGGTGCTGGCCGAGCTGGATGACTGCACGGTGCTGGTGATCGACCTGTCCGGGGTCGATTTCCTCGGCTCGGCCGGGCTGGCCGTGCTGGTCGAGGCCTCGCACGAGGCGCGGAGCCGGCAGGTGGAGCTGCGCCTGGTCGCGGCCGGCCGGTCGGTGCGGCGACCGTTGGAGATCACCGGGCTCACTGAGGTGTTGACCACGTTTCCCAGCCGGGACGACGCGGTCGGCGCGCCGGGCTGAGGGGTTGGGGGGAACAATGGGCGAGGTAGACGTCGACGGCACCGAGGTGACAGTGAGCGAGCACGAGCCCAGCACCACCACCAGCGACAAGCCCGCGTCCGGGGCCGACGTGGAGGTGCGCATCGCGGCCTCGCCCGCGCACCTGTCCGTGGTCCGGGCGGTCGCCGCCGACCTGGCGATGCGGGCCGACTTCACGTTGGACGCGATCTCCGACCTGAAGATGGCCGTTGACGAGGCCTGCTCAGAGCTGATCTCCCGGTCGGTGCCCGACGGGGACCTGGTGTGCCGGTTCTCCGTGGAGGGCGAGCAGATCCACTTCTCGGCCGAGTCGGCGACCAGCACGGTCGTGCCGCCGAGCCGGGAGAGCTTCGGCTGGCGGGTGCTGACCGCGCTCACCGACTCGGTGAACACGTGGGTCGTCCCCGGCCCCGGTGGCGGGCATGTGCTGCGGTTCGACCTGGTGAAGAAGCGGGCCGACGACGTGGTGGGCCTGTGACACAGTCTTCTGAACGCGCTACCAACGACTACGCGCACCTGGATCCCGTGCTGGCCGAGCTGGCCGGCCTGGACGCTGCGGATCCCCGCCGGACCGAGCTGCGGGACCGCCTGGTGACCGAGTTCCTGCCGGTGGCCCAGCACATCGCGCGGCGCTTCGGGCAGCGCGGCGAGCCGCACGACGACCTCGTGCAGGTGGCGACGGTCGGCCTGATCAGCGCCATCGACCGCTTCGACCCGACGCGGGGCAGCGACTTCCTGTCCTTCGCCGTGCCCACCATCATGGGCGAGGTGCGCCGGCACTTCCGGGACACCAGTTGGTCGGTGCGGGTGCCTCGGCGGCTCAAGGAGCTGCACCTGGCCATCACCGGCGCCACCAACGAGCTGTCCCAGCACCTCGGCCGCGCGCCGACGCCCAGCGAGCTGGCCACTCATCTCGGTATCACCAAGGACGAGGTGTACGAGGGCTTGGAGGCGTCCAACGCCTACCGCAGTTCGTCGCTGGACGAGCTGCTCGTCGGCACGGACAAGTCGGTGTCGCTCGGGGACGCTCTCGGCGACGAGGACCCCGAGCTGATGGGCGTGGAGAACCGGGAGGCCCTGCAACCGCTGTTGCAGCAGCTGCCGGAGCGGGAGCGGACCATCATCCTGCTGCGGTTCTTCGGCAACCTCACGCAGACGCAGATCGCCGACCGGATCGGCATCTCGCAGATGCACGTGTCGCGGCTGTTGGCCCGGACGCTGGTGGACCTTCGAAAAGGCCTGCTCAGCGAATAGGTGCGGCTTGTCGGTGGGATTTATTCGGTGTGGTCGCGTGGATTTGGTGTGGAGCCATCTGCGCGATGGCCCAAGGGCTAAAAGCGGGCAGGACGAGCCTGCCCTTGGCCTGTCAATTGTACGCCATCGCGCCCCTCCACACAAAATCCACGCGACTGGTACGAGTTGCCGTGTTGTGGTGTGGCGGGAGGAAAGAAAAGCCTTTCTGCCTGACGGGATTCACCCGTTAGGGATTCGTGTTCGATCTTGTGTTCGAGTATTCTCAAAGGTATGGAACTCACCCGCGACATCGAGAGCATGGAACCCACCGGGGCCATGTTCGATCTGGTGGTGGGTGTGGATCCAGCGAGCCTCACCCAAGAAGATTTGGTCAATTTCGTGGGGGTGGCCCGGAAGGTGCGGGCCGTGTGTGAATGGGCCGAACATGAGGCCCTCAACCACATCGACGACCTCACCGAATTGGCGATGGCCACGAAGGTGTCAGAGCCGGCCCTGGCCCGCTCACAAGAGATCGCCGCCGCCCTGGAGACCCATCCCGCGCTGGCCGAGCGGTTCCGCCGGGGAGAGATCGACCTCGCCCGCTTCGCCGCCGTGTGGGAACGCACCCGCCACCTCTCGGACCCGGCGCAGGTCGCCGAAGTCGACCAGGCCCTGGCCGAACAGGCCGCCGGTATGACTCGGACGCAGGTGTGCCGCAAGGCCACCGCGCTGGTCGCGAAGGCCGATCCGGATGGTTATGAGCAGCGCTGCCACAAAGCCAAAAACGATCGGCAGGTCAGGCTCTCTCCCTTGCCCGACGGCATGGCCCAACTGACCTGGATCCTCCCCGCCACTGAGGCCCACCAGCTGTTCCAACAGATCTGCGCCGACGCGAAGTCGCTGCCGAAGGACGAGCGCACCACCGACGAGAAACGCTCGGACGTGCTGTGGGACCGCCTGCGGGGCAAGCACACCAACTGGAACGTCCGCACCTTCGTCACCATCTCCATGGAGACCCTGCTCGGCCTCACGAACGACCCCGGTCAGCTTGCCGGTTATGGGCCGATCGCGGCCGAGGCGGCCCGCGAACTGGCCATGCATGGCCCCTTTCGGGGACTGCTGCTGGATGAGTACCAGCAGATCTCCGCGATCAGCACCGACACCTACCGACCCACGGCGCTGATGAAGGAGACGTCCGTTGCTCGGGCCGGCGGGACCTGCACCGCACCCGGCTGCACCTTGCCCATCCAGGAGCACGACCACATCACCCCGTGGCCAGAGGGCCCCACAGAGGCGACCAACCTGCAAGGGCTCTGCACCTGGCACCACCACCGCAAACACGACAACTACACAGTGACCCAGGATTCAGACGGCACCACCCACTGGATCACACCGGCCGGCCGCCACCACACCACCCGCCCCCTGCGGCACTAACCGGGGAACGGACACCGGGAAAAGGACCTCCCACAGCCACCACCAAAAGGGTGCACAGCGGGAGTCAAAACCCAGCCACCGCCATTCCCTTCACACACCGATCGCCAACTCCGCGAATTGGGTCGATTTTGTGTGGAGGGGCGCGATGGCGTACAATTGACAGGCCAAGGGCAGGCTCGTCCTGCCCGCTTTTAGCCCTTGGGCCATCGCGCAGAGGCTCCACACCAAATCGACCCACAAACCGAAGAACCCCCGGGAAACCGCGCGGCACGCGCACCCAACCCTCACCTATCCCCCCATCGCCCCGATCATCAGGTCCCAGAACCTCGCGGCGTCCAATCCAGTGGCGACCATGGCGTTGGGCTTGCGGCCGGTGACCCGGTCCACGTCGACGACGGTCGCGCCGCGCGTGTAGGTGCCGGTCAGCTCGATCTCCACATTCAACGGCCGTACCGCAAGGATCGTCGGGTCGATCACCGCCGCCACGGCCACCGGGTCGTGGACGGGCGGGGACTCGAAGCCGAAATACGTCCGGTAGGTATCGCTGAAGTAGGTCAGCAGGTCATGGCACACCTGGGCCAACGGCGTGCCGATCGCGGCGATGCGGGCGAGCACATCCGGCGTGGCCAAGGCCTGGTGGGTGACGTCCAGCCCGCACATGGTGATCGGCACTCCAGACCGGAAGACCACGTCCGCCGCCTCCGGGTCGGCCAGGATGTTGAACTCGGCCAACGGTGCCATGTTGCCGCGGCCGGTCGAGCCGCCCATGAGCACGATGCGCTCGATGTTCTTGTGCCCCACCAACCCGGCCACAGTGGTCAGCGGGCCGGTGGCGATGATCGTGGTGGGCTCGGTGAGTACATCGGAGGCGAGTTCATACGCCCCGCGCGGGTCGACGTCCACGGTGGGCGGCGGGAAGTTGGGCCCGTCCAGGCCGCTGTCGCCGTGGATCTCCCCGGCGTACAACGGTTCCTGGACCAACGGCCGGTCGGCGCCGGCCGCGATGGGCACGTCGGTGATACCAGCGACCGTGCACATCCGACGGGCGTTCATCGTGGTCTTGGCCAGCGTCTGGTTGCCGGCCACGGTGGTGATCGCCCGCAGGTCGAGTCGCCGGGCGGCCAGCAGGATGGCCAACGCGTCGTCATGCCCGGGATCGCAGTCGAGGATCACCCGTGTCGTCATGTCCCCATGGTGTCACGGGCCTCCCGCCACGCCTCGTATTCGGCGCGGCTGTCGGAGGTGAGCGGGTAGTAGTCGCTGAGGGTCGCCCCCTGGTCGATCCTCATGCGGCTGAACACCTCCCACTCCTCGTGATCACCGGCGCTGCGCGCGAGATCGGCCGCGCTGCGCTGGGGCACCACCACGGCCCCGTCGTCATCGGCGACGACAACGTCACCGGGCAGGCACAGGACACCGCCGACAGCGACGGGAACGTCATACGCCCACGGGAAAAGCTCCGACTGCGAGGCATAGTGCGGCGTCGATCCCGTGCACCAGATGGGCACGCCGAGCTTGCGCACCCGAGGCGCATCGCGGATACGGCCGTCGACGATGATCCCGGCCCCGCCGCGGCGCTTGAAGTAGCGCACGAGCATGTCGCCGAGGCATCCCGTATAGGCGCTGCCATACGCCTGCACGACAAGGACATCGCCCGGCTGCACGGTCTCCAGCACGGCCCACAGCGCGGTGGTCCGCTCCACGTACTCCTGGGCCACGCCGCTGGCGATGTCCTCCCGCTGCGGCATGAACTGCAATGTCACGCTGGAGCCGACGATCCGCTGCCCGAGGCTCAACGGCTTCGGGCCCTCGATGAACGTGCGCGTGATGCCGTCCTTGTGCAGCTGGGCGCACGCCGTGGCACTACTGACCGGTTGCAGCGCGGCCATGATCTCGGCGTCGGCGCGGGTGTAAGCCGGGCCGCGCACCGGCAGGGGCCAGCTCATTCACAGTCCTCTCGGTTGATGGGCGGGTCGCCGGCCGAACCGCTGGAACCGCAGCCGCAGGCGGATACGGGTGCGCGGCGGCAGGTCCACCAGCAGGGATTGGTCGACGGGCATGGTCACGCCGTCGGCCGTCAGCTCGGTGAACGGATGTTCGCCGTAGCCGCCGCCGGTCAGGCGCAGAAGTTGTTGGGCGGCCCCGAGATTGAGCACCTGCACGGTGACGGTCGAGTCGTCGAGCTGCTCGACCAGGGCAGCAACGTCCTCGGGCAGGCCGGGCCGATTACGCAGGGCGTCGGTCCAGCGGAGCTGGCTGTACGGCAGCCCGCCGTTGTACAGCATCTGCGGCGCGCCGGCGATGAGCTGGGTCAACACCTCGGTGACCACCGGGTTGAGCTCCTGCCACCAGTGGATGTTGTCGTCCGGCGGCGGTGTCGGATGCTCCTCCATCAGCCGCAGCCGCACACGCACCTGGCGGATCGCCATCTCCAGAGCTTCCTCGGGCCAGTCCGGGTTGTCGCCGAGCAGATACGTCAGCCACGGCGGCTCGTGACCGGCTTCCTCCTTCTCACGGAAATCCCTGACGGTCGGCCATTCGTAGCCGGAGCCGGCGGCGATACGCTCGATCAGGCGGCGGTCCTCGACACTGCGGGTCAGCCACCACAGCCAGGCCAGGTAGGCCGGCGGCAGCGGCTGGAAGTCGAACCAGCCCTTCTCGTCACGCCGATACGGCACCAGCAGCAGCTCGTCATGGACGCCGTCGCCCAGCCGCTCCTGCCAGTGGTCGAAGAACGTGGCGTCGTCGGGATCCATCGCCGCATGCCGCGCGTACCCCAAGATCGCCTTGATCATGTCCCGTGGCAGGGAAAGTGGCCGGTCCTTGCCGCTGACCACGGTCGCGTTCGAAGCGCCGATCAACGCCGGGGCCAGCACGCTGTACAGCCCGTGCGGCCAGGTCCAGCCGTAGTGGCCGCCGTACCACCGGCCGCCGTGCATCTCGCCGACCTCGCCCCGTGGCCCCACGTTGTCGGGCAGCAGACCGTCCACGGTCCTGCCCGCCCACTTGTCCACATAGGACTTGACGAAGCCGGAGTACCGGGGATCATGGTCGTACAGCCAGGCATTGGTCGCCAACGACGTGCTGGCCAGGTTCAACGGCACGTCGCCGACGCCGAGACGGGCGTTCATCGCGTCGGCCATGCGGTGCGCCAGCAGCGGTTGCGCGAGATCGTCCCAGTCGAGAATGCCCCGCACGTCCCGCAACGGCAGGCCGTACTTCCGCATTCCGGTGTTGGACGCCGAGAACGGCTGGTCCTCGCCGAGCCCCGGCCGCGGACCGAGAGCGCCGACGTGCGGTGCCCGCATCATCCGACGCCGACCGTCGTAGTTGTGCACCGGCGAGTCCGGCAGGAACAGGTCGGCGAATCTCAGTGCCCTGTCACGGAAATACTCAGGATCGGCCGCGCAGAGGGTGTAGAAGAACAGCAGCGACTCGCCCTGGTGGAACCAGTCGTAGCCGTCCTCGAACTCATTGGTCAGCAGGCCGCGCTCGGTCAGCTGCGCGGTCACGCCGTGCCAGTGCCGCTTGCACGCGTCGAGCAGGTCATCGGCCCCGCCGAGCAGATAGAGCATGGGCCAGTTGAAGAACGGCTCGTAGAAGTCGTCGACGCCGTCACGGCCGAAGGTGCGGCCGGCGTAGACCAGCGAGCCGTCCGAGGCGCAGTACAGCTCCTCGAACCGCCGCCAACCCTGGTCCAGCAACGCGAACAGCTCGCGCTGCAACAGCGCCCAGCGTGGCGGCTGGACCAGCGGCGTCGTCGCGGAGGCGGTGGTGCTCATCCCTTCGTCGCCCCCGTCGTCAGCCCGGACACGATGTTCCGTTGCAGGAACACGAAGAACGCCAACACCGGCACCACCGCGACCAGCAGGTTCGGGTACACCACGGTGAAGTCGGTGGAGTACTTGCCGATCGCCGCGTACACGCTGGTCGTCACGGTGTACAGGCTCGACGCCGGCCCCAGGATGATCTGCGGGTTGACGAAGTCGGTCCAGACCCCGATGGTGTGCAACACGATCGCCGTCACCACCGCCGGCTTCATCAGCGGAAAGATGATCCGCCAGAACGTGGTGAACGGCCCCGCGCCGTCCATCCGCGCCGCCTCGTCCAGCTCCCGCGGCAGCGTCTTGATGTACGAGACGTAGAGGAACATGGAGATCGGCAGGGTCAGCGTGGTCTCGAACAACAGGAATCCCGGCACCGTGCCCATCAGGCCCAGCGTCTTGAGCACGTAGATCACCGGGATCACCAGAACCTGGCTCGGGATGAACATACCCACCAGGAACAGCACCAGCAGCGCCCGATGCCCGATCCGCGTGCCGCGGGCGATCACGTACGCCGCCGGGCCGCTGACCAGCAATGACAGCACATTCACCCCGACGGCGAACAACGCCGTCACGATATAGGCCTTGACCAAGGAGAAGTCCGGCGAGTTGAGCGCGCCGAGCAGGTAGTCGACCGACAGCCGCGGCAGCGGGATGCCGAACGGCTCCTGGGTGATGTCCTGCTGTGACTTGAAGGAGTTGACGACCAGCAGGTAGGCCGGCACCACCATCAAGATCACCACCGGCAGCAGGATGAGGCGTCGGATCATGCCGCCACCGCCTTCTCGGCCCGCTGCCGCAACGCCGTCACGCCAAGGGCCAGCGCGCCGATCACCACCATCAACGTGATCGCCTGCGCCGCCCCGTAGCCCAACTGGTTGCTGCGGAACGAACTCGACAGGATCAGGAAGGCGAAGGTGCTGGTCCGGCCGGCCGGGCCACCGCCGGTCAGGGCGAGCACGATCTCGTACACCCGCAGCAACCCGACCAGCACCAGCACGATGTTCACGGTCACCGAGGGCGCCAACACCGGCCACGTCACCGCCCGGAACGTCTGCCACCGCCCGGCACCGTCCACAGTGGCCGCTTCCAGCAGGCTCGGTGGCACGGTCTGCAACCCGGCCAGGTACAGCACGACGTTCACGCCGAACTGGGACCACACCACGACGAACGTGATGCTGCCGACCGCCCACACCGGGTCGGACAGGAACGGCACGGGGATCACCGCGTTGGCGATCACGCCGTCCGCGCCGAGGATGGCCGACCACAGGAAGCCGATGATGATCGGCCCGACCACGTACGGATAGAACACCACGGCCCGCAGCAGACTGGTGAAACGGTTGCGGCGGTTGAGCAACAGCGCCAGCCCGAGCCCGGCGGCGTTGCAGCCGATCGTGCCGACGACCGTGATCACCAGCGTCACCACGGCCGCGTTCCGTACGTCCACATCGGACAGCAGGCGCTGGTAGTTGGCCCAGCCCACGGGATTCGGGTTCGGCGTGAGCCCGTCCCAGTCGGTGAAGCTGAGGTAGCCGGCGATGGCGATGGGCACCAGCATGAACACCGCCAGCAGCACCAGCGCCGGCCCGAGCATCAGCGCCCGCTGCGCGCTACTTCGCATTGGCGGTGTACCAGTCGTCGAGTGCGGTGATCACCTGCGGCGCCGTCTGCCCGACGTACAAGCCCTGCACCAGCTTGTTGACCTCGTCGCCGAACCCGGTCGGCGCGGAGTTGTCGCCCTGCCCGGCCGAAGCGACGACGGTCGTCCTGGCCGCGGCCACGATCGCGCCGACCTCCTTGTTCAGCGCCGAAGCCGGGTAGTCGAAGCCGGTACGGAAGTTGCCCTCGGCGGCCAGCTCGGCGGTCACCGCGGCCTTGTCGCTGACCAGGTACTTGACCAGATCCAGCGCGGCCGCCTGGTTCTTGGACGACTTGAGGATCGACCACGGCACCGACGGGCCGCCGGCCAGCGGCGCCGGTGAGCCGTCGAAGGTCGGCATCGAGAACACGCCGGCCTGGAACGGCAGCCTGGCACTGTCCAAAGTGGGCACCAGCCAGCTGCCCATGATGTACGTGCCGGACTTGCCGGCCACGAACTGGTCGATCGAGTCCTGGTACTTCAGGCCCATCGCGTTGGGCGAGGTCAGCCCCTGCCCGATCCAGCTCTGGTACACGCCGAGCACCTTGGTCCAGTTGCTGTCGGCGAAGGTCACGGAAGTCTTGTTCCGCTGGGCGAACCAGTCCGCCGTCGTGTTCAACACGTTGGGATTGGCCATCATCTGCGCCTGCGCCCCGGTGACCCAGTCGCCGGCGGTCTGCGTCGGCACGTAGCCGGCGGCCTTGAGCTTGACCAGGTCGGCGGTGAACTCGTCGAAGGTCTTGGGCGGCGCCGCGATGCCGGCCTTCGCGAAGGCGTCCTTGTTGTAGAAGACGATCGACTGCGCCTGGGTGCCGCTGCCGACCTGCCAGATCTGGCCGCCGACCTTGGACTGCACGGCATAGGGCGCGTCGGTGACCCACGGCTCGTTCGGCAGTGCGGTCAGCTGCGGCACGATCGCCGTGGACAGGCTGCCGGTGACCAGGTCGGGCGCGGAGCCGGCGGCCAGCTCCTGCTGGAGCGTGGCGCTGACGTCGGCCGCGGTCGGGGCCTCGACCGTCACCTTGACGCCGGGGTGGGCCTTCTCGTACGGGGCGACGAGGTCGGCGTAGAACTGCTTGGTCAGCACCGGCGTGATGTTGACCAGCATCCTGAGCTGCGCCGACGTCGTCGAACCGGACTCGCCGGACTGCTGGAAGCCACCCCCACAGGCAGTCGCCAGCAGGAGCACGGCGACCGCCAGCACACCGCGGTGTGTGCGTCTCATGGGACACCTTCAATCGTCTATCGATTAGCGATGAACCATCGAAAGACGGGGAGGCGGCCGCCGTCAACCCTCGTGACGGAGCCGTTACCCGTCCCGGTTGGGCCGGCCCGGCAGCTCCCGGCCGGCCGCGTGATCATGGAACGCGGCCGCCGCCCGACCGCGGTTTCCGCTGGCCAGCAGCTCGATCAGGTCCTGGTGGGCCTCGGCCATCTCGGCCCAGCTGCCGGTGAAACCGGGGTCGCCGACCACCCGCAGGCTGAGCAGCCGCGACTCCATGACGTCCCACAGCCTGGGCAGGTAGACGTTGCCCGACAGCTCGACCACGCTGCGGTGGAAGCCCATGTCGGCCGCCCGGAACGCGGCTAAGTCCAGCGCTTCGGCGGCCCGGCGCATGCCGTCCACGAAGCCCTCCAGCCGCTGCCGGGCCGGCGGGTCGAAGTGGGTCACCGCCTCGCGGGCGGCCGCCTCCTCCAGCATCGCTCGCACCTCGCGGGCGTCATCCACGTCCTCGGTGGAGATCTGCGTCACGTAGCTGCCGCGCCGCGGCAGCGAGGTGATCAAACCCTCGTGGGCCAGGCGTTTCACCGCTTCGCGGACCGGCGCCTGGCTCACCCCGAGCCGCCGCGCGATCTCCGACTCGACGATGCGGTCACCCGGCTCGAGGGTGCCGTCCAGGATCCACCGGCGCACCAGCTCGTAGGCCTGGTCGGACAGCAGCACCCGCGGCAGCGCCTCCTCGGGCATCGAGGCCATCTCGCCCTCCCCCTGATCGTCGTCGAGATCAAACGATAACCGATAGCCATTGACACCGGCGGGCCTCGCTGCCTACCGTCCGGCCACTAATCGATTACCGATTGGATCGGCAATGACGCCCTCGAGATCGGGACTGGTGTCCCTGGTCGCCGTCGCCCTGCTGGTCACCAGCGCGACCGCACACGCCGCCCCCGCCCAGCACGGCCGCACGTTCTACGTCAGCACGACCGGCAACGACAGCGACGCCGGCAGCTCGGCCAAGCCCTTCCAGCACGTCCAGCAGTGCGCGAAGGTGCTCACCGCCGGCGACACCTGCGTGATCGCCGCCGGCACGTACCGCGAGACCGTGACCCCGGCCAACAGCGGCACCGCGAACTCCCCCATCACCTACACCGCCGCCCCCGGCGCGGCCGTCACGGTCGACGGCACCGACCCGGTCACCGGTTGGGCCCAGGTCACCGCCGGTGACCTGGCCACACTCGCCGCCGGCGACAGCCACATCCCCGGCTCTCCCTTCGCCGCGGGCGTCAACGCCGGCCACATCTACCGCGCGCCGGTCACGCTCAACCCGAAGCTGCCCGGCAATCAGGTCTTCGTCGACGGCGCGCTCAGTGCCCAGGCGGCGCTGGTCTACCCCGGCACCAATCCCATGCACCCCAACCTGGGCACGGCCCAGGGCGGCACCGCCAAGAGCCTGTCCGACAGCGCCCTCACGCAACCCGACGGTTACTGGATCGGTGCGCGGCTGACCGCCCGCAACTGGTTCATCACCGAGACCGAGACCGTGACGGCCTCCGCGGTCGGCAGTGTCACCGCCGACGGCTGGCACAACTGTGTGGGTCTGGCCCCGAACGGCGTCGAGACGTACTCGCTCAGCGGCCGCCTCGAACTGCTCGGCCACGCCGGCGAATGGTTCTACACCAACGGTTCCCTCTACCTGTGGACGCTGGACGGCGACTCGCCGGCCGGCCACGCCGTGGAGGCCAAGCAGCGCAACCTGGGCTTCGATCTGGCCGGCAGGTCGTACACCACGCTGAAGAACCTCGGCGTGCGCGGCACCACCGTGCAGACCTCGGCCACCTCGACCCACGACGTCATCGACGGCCTGACCGGGCGCTACCTGTCGGCGTACGACGACATCGCGCCGGACCCGAACATGGTGGAGAACCCGGACGACTGCGCGTTCCTGACCGCGGGCGAGAGCACCTCCGGCGTCATGCTCATGGGCACGCAGAACACGTTGCGCAACAGCACGATCGACTGGAGCGCCGGCAACGGCGTGGTGGTCGGCGGCTCGCACAACACGGTCACCGGCAACACCATTCTGCATACCGACTACATGGCCAGCTACGCCTCGGGCATCAACATCATCGGCCCGTACGAGACCGTCACGCACAACACGGTCTCGAGCGTCGGCCGTACCCCGGTCAACATCGACGACAAGATGACCAGCCAGACCGTGCCGGGCGAAACGGTCTCGTACAACGACCTTTCCGACTGGAACAACCTGGTCAACGACGGCGGCGCGATCTACGTGTGCTGCCACAACAACCTCGCCGGCACGGTGTTCGACCACAACCTGCTGCACGACCCGGCGGCCACGCCCAACAACAACCTGACGCCCGGCATCTACCTGGATAACGGCGCGTACAACGCCACCGCGTACGACAATGTGGCCTGGCACAACACCTATGGCGTGGTGCTGCTCAACGGCGACTCCTCGACCGGCAACAAGATCTACAACAACACGTCCGGCACCGATCCCAAGGCGGTGTCGCTGTTCGGCAGCAGCTACCCGAACAGCGAGTTCGCCAACAACATCGGCGACGTGGACGTGCGGGCCGGGGCCACGGTGACCAACAACCTGCCGTATTCCACGGATCCGTTGTTCGCCAACCCATCGGCGTACGACTACTCGCTCCAGTCCGGCTCGCCGGCCCGCAACTTCGGCGTGGTGCGCCCGCCGGCCACCGACGGCTACCGCGACCGCAAGCCCAGCGCCGGCGCGTACCAGTACGGCGCACCGAAGTGGTCGGCCGGCGCGCCCGGCGACCGCACCACCGTGCAGGCCGAGCGCTACGCCGACAACAGCGGCGTTGCCCGGCATGCCGCCGGAACCGGTGTCGTGCTCGGCAGTTTCGACGGCGGCGACTGGGCCAAGTACACCGCCGTCGACTTCGGCAGCGGGCGAACCTGGTTCCACGGCAGCGTCGGCGAGGACCCGGCCTACGCCGGCCGCCAGTTCCAGGTCCGCCTGGACAGCCTCACCGGACCGGTGATCACTACCGTGACCGCCTTGTCCACCGGCGGTTTCGACACCTACACCGACCAGTCCATGCCGATCACGCCGACCGCCGGCGTGCACGACGTGTACCTGGTGGCGCTGGGCTCGTCGCCGGGCGTGGCCAACCTGGACTACTTCGCCTTCGCTTAGGGCAGATGGGGGTGTGCCTCCGGCACACCCCCTTCTGTCACAGCCGGGAGATCGAGGCCAGCCACGCCTCGACCGTGCCGCCCGCGAGGTCCATTGTGGACGGTTCGATCGAGTCGACGTGCCAGCCGTCGGCGAAGGCGGCGCGGATCTCGGCCTCGCTGATCCGCCGCGGCCCCCACTCGCCCTCCTGCCGGTCGCTGAAGCACAGCAGGTGCAGGCGGGCCCCGGCCCGGGTCACCGCCGCCAGCGTGGCCACGTAGCGGATCCGGTCGTCGTCCTCGAACACGTGGAACAGCGCACTGTCCACAATGGTCTCGAACTCGCCGGTGAGCTCCAGCGCGTTGCCCACCTCGAAACGGACCTCAAGCCCGCGCTCGGCCGCCTTGGCCCGGGCCCGTTCGATGGCCACGGGCGAGGTGTCGATGCCCGTCGCCGCCAGTCCCAGACTCGCGGCCAGCAGCGCGTGTTCCCCGTCCCGCAGCCGACATCCAGCACACGCCCGGCGAACTCGCCGGCCCGCGCGCGGATCGCCGGCTGCGGATGGCCGACGTCCCACGGCGCCCGGTCGGCGTAGATCTCGTCGAAGTCCTCGGGGTGGCGCGGCCGGATGTCCGTCCGGCGGGGTATGAACCTCATCCCCGATCATGCGCGGCCCAAGATCGACGCGGTAGTCGTTGGCCCGGTACTTCACCGTGAAGCCGAGCCGCTCGTACAGGTCGAAGGCCCGCGTCAGGCTGTCGGTGTCAACGCCCAATCCGACGAACGGCCGACCCAGTCGGGCATTCGCGGCGATCGCCGTGGTCAGCAGCGCCGCGGCCAGGCCGCGGCGGCGGTGATCGGGATGCACGCCGAGCCATTTCACCCAGCCCTCGCCCGTGACCTCGGACGGCGCGGATGCCAGCAGCACGCCGCCCAGCTCGCCGGATTCCGCTGCGGCGACCAGGCATTCGGCCAACACCAGGCTCGGCGTGCCCTCGTAGTCGTGCTGATCGGTGAACGCCGCGCGCAGCACGTCGCCGGCGGCGGGCAGTTCCTCCTCGGCGGGAGGGCGGATCGTGTAGCCGGGGACCGGTGCGGGCGGCTGCTCGTCGCCGGTCAGCGGCCGCGTCATCCGCGCGTGGAGGTGATTGAACTCGAAGCCGGCCTCGGCGAGCACGCCGATGTACTGCTCCTCCGTCTGCAACGCACCGGCCTTGACCAGCGGTTTGCCGTCGGCCCGTTCGACCACACGGTCCAGCAGCGCCTCGATCAGGTACGCCTGCACCGACGGGCCCTCGCCGGGCCGGGCGTAGGCGTCGCAGAACGGCCCCGACGGGTACAGCTGGCCCCAGCCGACGAGCCGGTCGTCGCCGTCCCGCACCAGCCAGGCGTCGGCGTTCAGGTCGACGCCGGGGCCGGTGAGCGCGTCGACCACCTCGCTGCGCTCGTAGTCGCGGTAGCCGAGGTAGACCTCCTCGGTGGCGTGCACCAGGTCGAGGATCTCGTCGACGTCGGCCAGCGCCGGTCGCAGCGTCCGATAGCCGTCGGGAAGTCGCATCGGGCCAGTGAAACCGGCATTTCCGGCGGCGTCCACCGATTAAGGGAGCCGGTGCTGCCCGAACGTGCCGGCGTCGGCCCGCAGCCGGGCCGCGTCCTGGCCCGGCGGCGCGCCGAACAGCTCGCGGTACTCGCGGCTGAACTGGGTCGCGCTGTCGTAGCCGACGAGATGCCCGATGCCGGCGACATCGCCCGGACGGGCAACCAGCAGCGCCCGCGCCTCCTGCAACCGGATGATCTTGCGGTACTGGATCGGGCTCATCGTGGTGACCGCGCGGAAGTGCCGGTGGAACGCCGACTCGCTCATGCCGGCCAGCCGGGCCAGGTCGGCCACCCGGATGGGCTCGGCGTAGTTCTCCCGTATCCAGCGGATGGCCCGGCCGACCAGCGACAGTCCGCTGTCGGCCAGCCCGATCTGGCGGACCAGCGGCCCGTGCCGACCGGTCAGCAGCCGCCACAGGATCTCCTGCTCGTACAGCGGGGCCAGCACTCGCGCGTCGCTCGGGTGGTCGAGCAGCCGGAGCATGCGCAGCACGGCGTCCAGCAGCGCCGGCTCGGCCTTGCCGGTGGCAATCGCCGGCGCGGCCCGGCGATCGGCCGGCGCGGCCAGCAGCAGCGGGGCGATCACGGTGGGGCGCAGGGCCAAGCCGACACCCAGCGCCGGCCGGTCCTTGCCGATGTCGAAGAAATGGCCGCTCACCGGCACTTCGGCGCTGACCACCAGGCAGTCGCCGGTGCGGTACTCGTGCACCTCGTCGCCCAGCAGCAAACGCTTGCCACCCTGCGCCAGCACGACCAGCAGCGGTTCGGTCAGCGAGTGGTGCTCCTCGGTGCTGTCCACACTGGACACCTGGAGGCCGTCGATCGGGGAAGCCATGTCCGGCCGGGCATGCCGGGCGATCAGGTCCCGGATCTCGTCGAGCGCCATGCCACCAGGACAGCACCGGCCGGCCGCGCCGGCAACCCGATCGCGGCGAGAACGGCAGGATCGGGCAAGAGCCGGGTCGGATCGACCTACCGGTCGACCGGCCTCGGGCGGTGTCATGGAGCGGTCACCACATCCGAGAAGATCGGGGAGCCCGACCATGCCGCTCGACCACTACGTCACCCTCGGCCGCTCCGGGCTGCGGGTCAGCCCGTTCGCCCTGGGCGCGATGACCTTCGGCACCGATCCCGGCTCGGCCGGCTGCGACGTCGGCGAGTCCGAGAAGATCATGGCCGCGTATCTCGAACGTGGCGGGAACTTCATCGACTGCGCCAACTTCTACGCCAACGGCCACTCCGAGAAGATCGTCGGCGACTTCCTCGGCCGTCGCCGCCAGCACGTGGTGGTGGCGTCCAAGTTCTTCGGCAACATGTATCCCGGCGACCCCAACGGCGGCGGCGCCGGGAGGGCGTCGATCATCGCGCAGCTGCACGAGAGCCTGCGGCGGCTCAACACCGACCACCTCGACCTGTACTGGCTGCACAACTGGGACCGGCACACGCCGATCGAGGAGACCATGCGGACGCTGGACGACCTCGTCGCCGCCGGCAAGATTCGCTACATCGGCTTCTCCAACACGCCCGCGTGGGTCACCGCGCAAGCCCAGACCATGGCGCTCCTGCGGTCCTGGACGCCGATCATCGCGTTGCAGGTGGAGTATTCGTTGCTGGCGCGGACCGTCGAGGGCGAACTCGCGCCGCTCGCGGTGGACCAGGGCATGGCATTGACGCCATGGAGCCCGTTGAAGAACGGCTTCCTGTCAGGGAAGTACCGCCGCGGCACCATGGTCGCCGACTCCGAGCGCACCGCCTATGTCGGTGGCCCGACCGAGGAGGAGTACGAGGTGATCGAGGCCGTGGCTGTGATCGCCGAGGAGCTCGAGACCACCTCCGCTGCCGTGTCGTTGGCCTGGCTCCGGGCTCGCCGGGGCACTGTCGTGCCGATCGTCGGGGCGCGCCGGCTGGAGCACCTCACCGACAACCTGGCCGGCTTGGATGTCGTGCTGACCGACGAGCACCTCCGTGTCCTCGACGAGATTTCCGCCCCGACGCTCGACTATCCCGCCCCCATGCACGGCGCCCAGCAGGCGATGCTCCAGTTCGCCGGGACCACTGTGGACGGTGTGGAGTCCACTGTGTACCCACCGCTGTTGGCCTCGGACGTCCGCTACTGATACCGGTCGGCCAGGTAAGCGTTTGCCACCTGGGCGTCGATCGCCGCGGGCACCGGAACCACGCTGCTGGCGGCGTCGACCTGGCCCAGGGCAACGGCTTCGAGGCAGCGGGCCTGCAAGGCGAAGCCGAGATCCATGGACTCGATGGAGTTGCCCAGGGCGCGCGGGCCGGCGAGGTTGACCATGTGGCCACGGGCAACGAGATGGATGCGGCGACCGTCGGC
This sequence comes from Kutzneria chonburiensis, assembly GCF_028622115.1. Lineage (NCBI taxonomy): Bacteria > Bacillati > Actinomycetota > Actinomycetes > Pseudonocardiales > Pseudonocardiaceae > Kutzneria > Kutzneria chonburiensis. The sequence continues at coordinate 425,998 of NZ_CP097263.1, read as the reverse complement.
GAGCTCCAGGGTGGCCAGGTCGTCCTGGTACTCGCGCACGGCGTCGGCGGCCGCGAGCAGGCCGTCGGCGTCGATCTCGACCGGGAAGTGACCGGCGTTGGCCAGGATCACGCCGTCCCGCAGCAGCGGCAGATCATCGGCGGTGATCAGGTCCCGGGCGCCAGTGACCGTGATGATCACGTCGGCGGTGGCGACGGCCTGGTCTCGGGACGGGGTGTCGAAGCCGTCGAGGTGGGCCCGCAGGCGGGTGACCGGGTCGACCTCGACGACGGAGACCTTGGCGTGTGCGCCGCGGAAGTTGTCGGCGACGCCACGGCCGCAGGCGCCGTAGCCGAAGACAGTAACGCGCAGACCGTTAGTTGCCCGATTCGTCAAGCGCAGCAACGACTCCAGCGTGCTCTGACCGACGGCGTGCTGGTTCTCGGCGAACTGCTTGATCGGGCTGTCGTTGATCACCAGGATCGGCCGGTTCAGCTTGTCCCGCAACGGGGCGAGGCGCATCCGGCCCGAGGTCGTCTCCTCGGTCCCGCCCAGCAGCCCCGGGTACGGGTCGTCGAGATACTGCGCGAACAGGTCGCCGCCGTTGTCCAAGATCAGGTCCGGGCGGGTGGCCAGCAGCTGGCGCTGGTAGCCGCGGTGCTCGTGCTCGTCCTTGGTCGGCTCGCCGATCACCGTGACGCCCTCGGCCCGGAGCGCCTCGACCGCCTCGGGCTGGGTGCTGTTCAGGTTGCCGGTCGCCACCACCGCCGCGCCGCCCGCGCGCAGCGTGGTCAGCAGCGCCACCGTCTTGGCCTCGATGTGGATGCCGGTGCCGATGGTCCGGCCTTCGAACGGGCGGGTCCGGGCAAACTCCTCCCGGATCCTGTGCAGCAGCCGGCAGTGCTCGCGCGTCCAGTCGATCCGGGTGGCCGTCATGGCGGGTCCTCACGTTGGGTACTACGTAGTACGTGGCAAGCTAGCACGGGCTCGCCGAGGAGGACACACCGTTGACCAGACGTAGGTCCGTGACCAGCGTCGACGTGGCCCGGGCCGCCGGCGTCTCGCAGACCACCGTGTCCCTGGTGTTCTCGGGCCGGGCCGCCGGCCGCGTCTCCGACCGCACCCGCGAGCTGGTCGAGTCCACCGCCGCCGAGCTCGGCTACGTGCCCTCCGGCCCCGCCCGGGTGCTTCGCGGCGGCCGGCCCCAGGTGCTCGCCCTCGCCGTGCCCGACGTGCGCAATCCGTACTTCGCCCGCGTGCTGCTCGGCGCCGAGCAGGCCGCCCGCGAGTCCGACCTGGCCGTGCTGCTCGTCGACACCGCCGCCGACCCGGCCTGGACCGACCGCCTGGTCGACATGAGCCGCGTCGGCCTGTTCGCCGGCGCCATCGTCTACGCCGAGCCCGCCCCCGTCACCGCCCGTCTGGCCGCCGACCTCGACTCCGTCGTCTTCATCGAGTGCCCCGACCCCGCCGGCCGCTCGTCCGTCGACATCGACATTGCCGCCGCCATGCGCGACGTCGTCACCCACCTCGCCGACCTCGGCCACCGCCACATCGGCCACGCCCAGGCCGATCTCCGGCGCAGCACCTTCCAGCTCCGCGAGCACCACCTCGCCGCCGAGCTCTCCCGCCTCGGCCTTCCCCCGGCGGCGCGCTACCGCTCGCCCTTCTCCATCACCGAGGCCACCACCGCCGCCGCCCGCTTCCTGCGCCGCACCCCCGTCACCGCCATCTTCTGCGACGACGACATCCTCGTCGCCGCCCTCTACCGGGCCTGCGCCCAGCTCCACGTCGCCATCCCCGCCGACCTCTCGCTCATCGGCTTCAACGACGTCGACCTCGCCCGCTACCTCGCCCCCGAGGCCACCTCCGTCGCCATCCCCGCCGAGGACCTCGGCCGTCTGGCCGTCCAGGCCCTGCTCGCCGACATCGACGGCACCGCCCCCACCCACGTCACCGCCCCGCTGTCGCTGAGCATCCGCCGCTCGACGGGCCCTACCCCGGCCTGACCCGTGCTCAGGCCGTGCGGATGCGGTGGGCCAAGGCGGTGTAGCGGCGGCCGGTGGACGGGGTGCGGACGGCCTGCTGGATGGCGCGGCGGGAGCCGACGAGCACGACGAGCTTCTTGGCCCGGGTGACGGCGGTGTAGAGCAGGTTGCGCTGCAACATCATCCACGCGCTGGTGGTGATGGGGATGACCACGCACGGGTACTCGCTGCCCTGCGAGCGGTGGATGGTGATGGCGTAGGCATGGACCAATTCGTCCAGTTCGCCGAACTCGTAGTCGACGTCCTCGTCCTCGTCGGTCCGCACGGTGAGGGTCTGTTCCTCGGCCGACAGCGCGGTCACCACGCCGACGGTGCCGTTGAAGACGCCGGCGACGCCCTTGTCGTAGTTGTTGCGGATCTGGGTGACCTTGTCACCCACCCGGAACACGCGGCCGCCGAAGCGGCGCTCGGGCAGGTTGGGCTTGGACGGGGTCAAAGCCTCCTGGAGCAAGGTGTTCAACGCCCCGGCGCCGGCGGGACCGCGGTGCATGGGGGCAAGGACCTGAACGTCACGGCGAGGGTCGAGGCCGAACTTGCGCGGGATGCGGTTGGCGACGACGTCGACGGTCAGCGACGCGACGGTCTCGGTGTCGTCCTCGGCGAACAGGAAGAAGTCGGGCAGGCCGTCGGTCACGGGCTGACGGCCGGAGTTGATCAGGTGCGCGTTGGTGACGACACCGGACTGCTGGGCCTGCCGGAAGATCTGGGTCAGCCGGACCCGCGGCACGGGCTCGGCCGCCAACAGGTCCCGCAGCACCTCGCCGGCCCCGACGCTGGGCAGCTGATCAACGTCGCCGACCAGCAGCACATGCGCGCCGGGCGGCACGGCTTTGAGCAACTTGTTGGCCAGCAACAGGTCCAGCATCGACACTTCGTCGACGACCAGCAGATCGACGTCCAGCGGCCGATCACGGTCGTACGCGGCGTCACCACCGGGCCTGAGCTCCAGCATCCGGTGCACGGTCGCCGCGTCCACGCCGGTCAGCTCGGCCAGCCGCTTGGCCGCCCGTCCGGTCGGCGCGGCCAGCAACACCTTGGCCCCCTTGGCTTTCGCCAGCATCACGATGGAACGCACGGTGAAACTCTTGCCGCAGCCCGGTCCCCCGGTCAGCACGGCGACCTTTTCCGTCAACGCCAACCGAACGGCCAGCTCCTGCTCCGGGGCCAGCGTCGTGCCGGTCGACCGCCGCAGCCAGTCCAGCGCCTTGCCCCAGTCCACCGAAGCGAAGGCGTCAAGTCTGTCCACATCGGACCGCAACAGCCGAGTAAGTTGATTAGCCAGTGAGATTTCGGCTCGGTGAAAGGGAACCAGGTAGATCGCCGCCGGGTCGCCCTCGAAGATCTCCTCCCGGACGACCCCTTCCTCAACAACCAGCTCCCGCAGGCAGTCCCCCACCAACACGCTGGAGACCTCCAGGATCTCCACCGCCTTGGCGATCAACTCATCCTGCGGCAGAAAGCAGTTGCCGTCATCGGAGGCCTGCGACAGCGTGAACTGGATGCCGGCCTTGACCCGCTGCGGACTGTCGTGCGGAATGCCGACGGCCTTGGCCAGCACGTCCGCGGTCTTGAAGCCGATGCCCCACACATCCGCGGCCAGCTTGTACGGCTCCTCCTTGACCACCCGGATCGAGTCGTCCCGGTAGGTCTTGTAGATCCGCACGCCCAGCGAGGTCGACACGCCGACGCCCTGGAGGAACAGCATGACCTCCTTGATGGCCTTCTGTTCCTCCCACGCGCCGGCGATCAGCTTGGTGCGTTTGGGTCCCAGCCCCGGCACCTCGATCAGCCGGCCGACGTCGGTCTCGATGACGTCCAACGCGGTCAGCCCGAAATGCTCCACGATCCGGTCGGCGATCCGCGGCCCGATGCCTTTGACCAGCCCGGAACCCAGATAGCGCCGGATGCCCTGCACGGTCGCCGGCAGCACCGTGCTGTACGAGTCGACGAGGAACTGCTTGCCGTACTGGGGATGGCTGCCCCACCGGCCGCGCAGCCGCAGGCTCTCCCCCGGCTGCGCGCCCAGCAGTGCTCCGACGACGGTCAGCAGGTCACCGCCGCCGCGGCCGGTGTCGACCTTGGCGACGGTGTACCCGGTCTCCTCGTTGGCGTAGGTGATGCGCTCCAGCGAGCCCTCGACCACGGCGTAGCCGAGAGACTCCCCGGACATGTGGTCAGGCCCAGCCCGGCATCGGGTAGCCGGCCAGCAGCTCCGAGATCTCGGCCGCGGTGGCGTCGACCACGGACTCGTCGCCCTCGGCCGCGGCCGTCACGACCCGGTCGATCCACGTGGCCAGCTGCGGCATCTGCTCGACGCCGAGGCCGCGGGTGGTGATCGCGGCCGTGCCGAGGCGGATTCCGGACGGGTCGAACGGCTTGCGCGGGTCGAACGGCACCGTGTTGTAGTTCAGCTCGATGCCGGCCCGGTCCAGCGCCTTGGCCGCCGGCTTGCCGGCCACGTTCTTGGACGTCAGGTCGATCAGCAGCAGGTGGTTGTCGGTGCCGCCGGAGACCAGGTCGAAGCCCCGCTCCACCAGCGCCTCGGCCAGCGCCTTGGCGTTGGCCACGATGGTGTGCGCGTACGTCCGGAAGTCGTCGGTGCCGGCTTCCTTCAGCGCCACCGCGATACCCGCCGTGGTGTGGTTGTGCGGACCGCCCTGCAGACCCGGGAAGACCGCCTTGTCCAGCGCGGAGGCGTGCTCGGCGTCGGACATCAGCATCGCGCCACGGGGGCCGCGCAGCGTCTTGTGCGTGGTCGTGGAGATCACGTTGGCGTGGCCGACCGGCGACGGGTGCGCGCCGCCGGCGATCAGGCCGGCGATGTGCGCGATGTCGGCCGCCAGCACCGCCCCGACCTCACGGGCGATCTCGGCGAAGGCCGGGAAGTCGATGGTGCGCGGGATGGCCGTGCCGCCGCAGAAGATCACCTTCGGCCGCTCGGCCAGGGCCAGGTCGCGCACCTCGTCCATGTCGACGCGGCCGGTCTCCTTGGTCACGCCGTAGCGGACCGCGTTGAACCACTTGCCGGTGGCCGACACCGTCCAGCCGTGGGTCAGGTGGCCGCCCGAGGGCAGGCCCATGCCCATCACGGTCTCGCCCGGCTTGAGGAAGGCCAGGTAGATGGCCAGGTTGGCCGGCGAGCCCGAGTACGGCTGCACGTTGGCGTGCTCGACGCCGAACACGTCCTTGGCCCGCTGCACGGCCAGCTGCTCGATCGGGTCGATGAACTGCTGGCCCTCGTAGTAGCGCTTGCCGGCGTAGCCCTCGGAGTACTTGTTGGTCAGCACCGTGCCGGTGGCCTCGAGCACGGCGGTGGAGACATAGTTCTCGGAGGCGATCAGGCGGATCTTGTCGTGCTGCCGCTTGGCCTCGGACTCGACCAGTCCGGCCAGTTCGGGATCGGCCGCGGTGAGGGCGTTGAGTGCGGGCTGATGCATCGTCAAACTCCCATGTCGGTTGTGGCAGCTGACACCCAGGCGCGCGACGCCACCGTTTCCAGTCGCTCCCCGGTGGTCGATTCCACCCCAACACGCCAGTCGCGACGCTGAGTGATCCTAAACCCCCGCCCTCCCTGGGGTGGCCGCCCCAGCACCATTCTACCCGCCCCGACCCCAAGTTGATCTTGCAAACCCGCCGCCTGTGGACAACTCGGGGGCTGTGGACAACCGTCAGATCGGCGGCACCATGCCGGTCAGCCGGCCGTTGGTGTCGCACACGTGGCACGTGCGGTTGGCGGTGGCGGTGCGGCCGACGCCGCCCAGCACCGCGAGCACCGGGATGGGCACCTCGCCGATGCCACCGCACTGGTGGCACACGGTGTACATCTGCTCGGCCACCGAGTCCGCGACGAACTCGGCCTCCTCATCGTCTCCGGTCACGAGCGCACCATACGGTCCGGCCGGAACCGACCGGACCGCAGGTGCCGTTCTCCCAGCTCAGGAGGCCGACGTCACCGTGACGGCGTCGACGACGAACACCAGGGTCTCGTTGCCCTTGATGCCGGAGTTGCCGTCGGGGCCGTAGCCCTTGTCGGGCGGGATGATCAGCAGCCGCCGGCCGCCCTGCTTCATGCCGACCAGGCCGTCGTTCCAGCCCTGGATGACCGGCGCCTGCCCGACCGGCTGTACCGGGAACGGCTGGAACGGCTGGTGGGCCCAGGAGGAGTCCACCTCCTGCTTGTCCGACCACGTGATCAGGTCGTAGTAGGTGGCGACGGAGTCGCCGACCTTGACCTCGGCGCCGGTGCCGGGCGTGAGGTCCTTGCTCAGCTGCTGCTTCGGCGGCAGGCAGGTGGTCGGCAGGGTGATCGTCGGCTTGGCGCCGAACGCGCCGCTGACCTGGATGTCGTCCGCGGTGCACGTCTTGGTCGGCCCGGTGGACGTGGTCTGGGACCCGGCGGTGGAGGAGCCGCCGCAGGCGGCCGCCGAGAGCAGGGTGGCGAGGATCAGGGCCGCGAGGCCGGCAGTGCGCATGGTCCGCGAGCCTAACGGGCCCGCCGCGTTACCTGTTCGTGACCTACCGCCAGGTATCCCCACCCGGCCCGGCCGTCCCTGATTGAAGGACGAGAGGAGGGGGTGGATGGTGGGACACCCGCGGCACGGACCGGGCAGGCCACCGACCGACATGGGTGACGGGGACACCAGCGGGGACTCCGGCAACGGGGACCCCAACAATCGCTACGAACAGATCGCCGACCTGCTCGAAGCCGCCCGCGCCGACCCGCGCGGCGGCATGGACCAGCTCATCGTCGAGCTCACGCCGCTGCTCTGGCACGTGGCCAGGGCCCAGGGACTCGACGCCGCCAACTGCGCCGACGTGGTGCAGACGACCTGGCTGAACCTGCTGCGCTCGCTGGCCGACATCCACACCCCGGCCGCGCTGACGGCCTGGCTGGTGACCGCCACGAAACGGGAGGCGTGGCGGGCCAAGGACGCGCACCGGCAGGAGATCGTGGCCAGCGACGAGGCGTTCGCCGACCTGCTGGACGCGGCCGACGGCCCGGACGAGCGGGCCATGGCCACCGACGAACGGCGACGGCTGTGGAGGGCCGTCGACCAGCTGTCCACCCGCTGCCAACAGCTGTTGCGGGTGGTCGCCTTCACGCCCCGCCCGGACTACGGCCTGGTCGCGAACCGGCTGGGTATGCCGCGCGGCAGCATCGGCCCGACCCGCGGCCGGTGCCTGGCGAAGTTACGGGAACTGCTGATCGCCGACCCGGAAGGAGAGTGGGGATGACCCCGCGCCCTGACGACCCGATCGACGAGCTGGACCTGCGCATCCTGGCCGCCGTTCGCGACCTGTGGTCGGCGGCCGACCCGCCGCCGGCCGACCTGGTCGAGCGGGTGCGCTGCGCGGTCGCGCTGCACGGCCTGAGACTGGGCCCGCCGTCGGTCGCGGTGTGCCGGCAGCGCACCGGTTCCGACGACCTCGGCCGCATCACCTTCGACAGCGACGAGCTGACCATCAGCCTCAGCGTCGGCGTCAACCGGGACGGAACGGTGCGCATGGACGGCCGGCTCTCCCCGCCCGGCAGCCACGACGTCGAGCTGCGCACCGACGACCAGCGCCTGTGCACCCGCAGCGATGTGCACGGCCGGTTCACCATCAACGGACTTCGCCACGGCCCGGCCCACCTGGTCGTGAGCGCCACGGACGTGTCACTCACCACGCCGTCCATCACGCTCTGACACGCGAAAGGGCCATTCCGTGAACGGAATGGCCCTTTTGTGCGTCCGTCAGAACGGCAGGCCGATGACCGGCAGGCCGACGACGGCGTCCGCCGCCAGCGCCACGAACACCAGCATCAGATACGTGTTGGAGAGATGGAACAGCTTCATCGGGTTGCCCTCCTGGCCCCGCCGCACCTCATTGTGCAAACGGTGGGCGAACACCAGGAACCAGGCGCCGAACACGACGGCGAACACGCCGTAGATCCAACTGGTCGCCGGCAGCAACAGCAGCGACAGCGCGACCATGGCCCAGGAGTAGACGACAATCTGTCGCGAAACCTGTTCCCGAGTTGCCACCACGGGCAGCATCGGCACGTTCACCGCGGCGTAGTCGTCCTTGAACTTCATGGCCAGCGCCCAGAAATGCGGCGGAGTCCAGCAGAAGATCACGCCGAACATGACCAGCGGCTGCCAGCCCACCGTGCCGGTCACCGCGGACCAGCCGATCACCACCGGCATGCAGCCGGCCGCCCCGCCCCACACGATGTTCTGCGCGGTGCGCCGCTTGAGCACCATCGTGTAGATCAGGACGTAGAACATGATCGTGGCCACGGCCAGCACCGCGGACAGCAGGTTCGTGGTCAGCCACAGGAAGGCGAACGACGCGACGCCGAGGGCCAGCCCGAAGATCAGCGCGTTGCGCACCGGCACCGAGTGCTTGGCCAGCGGCCGGGCCTTGGTGCGCTTCATCACCGCGTCGATGTCGGCGTCCCAGACGCAGTTGAGCGCGTTGGCGCTGCCGGCGGCCATGGTGCCGCCGAGCAGGGTGGCCAACACCAGCCACACCGACGGAATTCCACGCTGTGCGAGCAACATCGCTGGGATCGTCGTCACCAGCAGCAGTTCGATCACGCGCGGTTTCATCAGGGCGATGTAGGCCCCGAGCACGGCGCGCACGGAGCGACCGGATGTGGTGGTGGCGTCGACGGCGGTGCTGCCAGGCATTCCCTTGGCGGGGCTCACCGGCGGCATCTCGCTCCTCGAATCGGACAGTTGACAAGAATGGGGACCGGCGGGCGTCCCACCGATCGCATGAATCGTAACCGCGTGCCGCCGACGCGCTCTTGTGGGGTCGTTGCGAGGTCCGTCACGACTCACTCAGCCATGTTGAGATCACATATTCGAGACGTCGGGACTAGGCTTGCCGACGACGAGCGAAGCGAGCGGGAGGGGCTGGGCACGGTCGGCTTACGGTATCGATCAAGAGCCGTTCGACCAGCGCCGCCACACCCCCACCTGCCTGACGTGAAGAGTGGGAGCTCAGGTCCGTGTCCGACACCGACGAAGTCACCCGGCTGACCACCGCCCATCTGCCCAAGGACTGGACCGAGCTGGACAAGCGCGCGGTTGACACCATCCGGGTGCTGGCGGCCGACGCCGTGCAGAAGGCCGGCAACGGCCACCCCGGCACCGCGATGAGCCTGGCCCCGGCCGCGTACACCCTGTTCCAGCGGGTCATGAAGCACGACCCGACCGACCCGCACTGGCTGGGCCGGGACCGGTTCGTGCTGTCGGCGGGGCACTCCAGCCTGACCCTGTACCTCCAGCTGTTCCTGGCCGGCTACGGCCTCGAGCTGGACGACATCAAGGCGCTGCGGACGTGGGGCTCCAAGACCCCCGGCCACCCCGAGGTGCACCACACCGCCGGTGTGGAGATCACCACCGGCCCGCTGGGCAGCGGCCTGGCCGCCGCGGTCGGCATGGCCATGGCGGCCCGCCGCGAGCGCGGCCTGTTCGACCCGGACGCGGCGCCCGGGCAGAGCCCGTTCGACCACCACGTCTACGTGATCGCCTCCGACGGTGACATCGAGGAGGGCGTCACCTCCGAGGCGTCCTCGCTTGCCGGCACGCAGCAGCTGGGCAACCTCACGCTGATCTACGACGACAACAAGATCTCGATCGAGGACGACACCACGATCGCGCTGTCCGAGGACACGGCCAAGCGCTACGAGGCCTACGGCTGGCACGTGCAGGTCGTCGAGAGCGGCGAGAACGTGCAGGGGCTGCTGGACGCGCTCGAGGCGGCGAACGCCGAGACCGCGCGGCCCTCGATCATCGTGCTGCGCACGATCATCGGCTTCCCGGCGCCGACCAAGATGAACACCGGCAAGGCGCACGGCGCCGCGCTGGGCGAGGACGAGATCGTCGAGATCAAGAAGATCCTCGGTTTCGACCCCGAGGTGAAGTTCCCGATCGCCGACGAGGTGCTCGCGCACACCCGCAAGGCCGTCGAGCGCGGCAACGCGGCCCACGTCGAGTGGCAGAAGTCCTTCGACGTGTGGGCGGCGGCCAACCCGGAGCGCAAGGCGCTGCTCGACCGGCTGACCGCGCGGGAGCTGCCGGCCGGCTGGGCCGAGAAGCTGCCGACGTGGACCCCGGACCCCAAGGGCGTTGCCACCCGCAAGGCGTCCAGCGAGGTGCTGTCGGCGCTGGGCGAGGCGCTGCCGGAGCTGTGGGGCGGCTCGGCCGACCTGGCCGAGAGCAACCTCACCACGATCAAGGGCGCCGACTCGTTCGGCCCGACGTCCATCTCCACCAGCACGTGGAACGCCAACCCGTACGGCCGCACGCTGCACTTCGGCATCCGCGAGCACGCCATGGGCATGATCCTCAACGGCATCGCCCTGCACGGCCCGACCCGCCCGTACGGCGGCACCTTCCTCGTCTTCAGCGACTACATGCGCCCGGCGGTGCGCCTGGCCGCGCTGATGGGCATCCCGGTCACCTACGTGTGGACGCACGACTCGATCGGCCTCGGCGAGGACGGCCCGACCCACCAGCCGGTCGAGCACTACGCGGCGCTGCGGGCGATCCCGGGCCTGGCCTTCGTCCGCCCCGGCGACGCCAACGAGACCTCGTTCGCGTGGCAGGCGCTGGTCAAGCGGCACGACCACCCGACGGGTCTGGCCCTGAGCCGGCAGAACCTGCCGGTGCTGGAGGGCACCGACGTCGACGGCGTGGCCAAGGGCGGCTACGTGCTGGCCGACGCCGGCAACGGCGAGCCGCAGGTCGTGATCATCGCCACCGGCTCCGAGCTGCAGATCGCGGTCGAGGCCAGGAAGGTCCTCGAGGCCGACGGCGTTGCCACCCGTGTGGTGTCCATGCCGTGCGTGGAGTGGTTCGACGAGCAGGACCAGTCGTACCGCGACCAGGTGATCCCGCCGTCCGTCCGTGCAAGGGTCACGGTCGAGGCGGGCATCGCCCAGCCGTGGTACCGGTTCGCCGGCGACAACGGCGAGATCGTTTCGCTGGAGCACTTCGGGGCATCCGCTGACTATCAGACGTTGTTCCGCGAGTTCGGCTTCACGACCGAGAACGTCGTCGAGGCCGCACGCCGAAGCATCGCCAAGGTGGAGGGAAAGTAATCATGAGCGCCAACAACTTGGCCGCGCTCAGCGAGGCCGGCGTGTCGATCTGGCTCGACGACCTGTCGCGGAGCCGGCTGCAGACCGGCAGCCTGGTCGGCCTGATCAAGGACAAGCACGTGGTCGGGGTCACCACCAACCCGACCATCTTCGCCAACGCGCTGTCGCACGGCGAGGCCTACGACGAGCAGGTGCGTGAGCTGGCCGCCCGCGGCGCCGACGTCGACGCCGTGGTGCGCGAGCTGACCACGACCGACGTGCGCAACGCGTGCGACGTGTTCCGCGAGACCTACCAGGCCTCCGGCGGCAAGGACGGCCGGGTGTCCATCGAGGTCGAGCCGGGCCTGGCCAAGAACACCGACGGCACCGTCGCGCAGGCGCTGGAGCTGTGGAAGACGGTCGACCGCCCGAACCTGATGGTGAAGATCCCGGCCACCGTCGAGGGCCTGCCGGCGATCACCCGCACACTGGCCGAGGGGGTCAGCGTGAACGTGACGCTGATCTTCTCGGTGCAGCGCTACCTGGACGTGATGGACGCCTTCATCGCCGGCATCGAGCAGGCGAGGGCCAACGGCCACGACATCTCGCAGATCCACTCGGTGGCGTCGTTCTTCGTGTCCCGTGTGGACACCGAGGTGGACAAGCGCCTGGCCGCCATCGGCACGCCCGAGGCCGAGGCGCTCAAGGGCGAGGCCGCGATCGCCAACGCCCGTCTGGCCTACGCCGCCTACGTCGGCGCGTTCAGCACGCCGCGCTGGCAGGAGCTGGCCGCGGCCGGCGCGCACGCGCAGCGTCCGCTGTGGGCGTCCACCGGTGTCAAGGACCCGGCCTACTCCGACACCCGCTACGTCGACGAGCTCGTGGTCGACAACGTGGTGAACACCATGCCGGAGAAGACCTTGGACGCGGTGGCCGACCACGCGAACCTGCGCGGCGACACCGTCTCCGGCACCGAGGAGCAGGCCCAGGAGCTGTTCGACTCCCTGGAGCAGGCCGGCATCGACATCGACGACGTCTACGAGGTGCTCGAGACCGAGGGCGTGGACAAGTTCGACAAGTCGTGGGCCGAGCTGCTCGAGACGGTGCAGTCGCAGCTGGACAAGGCGAAGGGCTGAGGGGATAACTGTGGGGATCTCCGTCGACATCGTCCACGACGGACTCGCCGAGAAGGCGCGTCCGCTGGTGGACCAGCTGATCGCGGACAAGGTCGCGTCCCGGCTGGCCGCGAAGGACGCGACGCTGTGGGGGCCGGAGGCCGAGCCCGAGTCGTCCATCCGGCTGTCGTGGACCACGCTGCACGAGAGCTCGCGGCCGCTGGTCGGTGAGATCGAGGCGCTGTCGGCCGAGCTGGCCGGCGAGGGCATCGACCGCGTCGTGCTGGCCGGCATGGGCGGCTCGTCGCTGGCCCCCGAGGTGATCACCGCGACCGCGGGTGTGCCGCTGGTCGTGCTGGACACCACCGACGCCGGCCAGGTGGCCGACGCGCTGGCCGGCGACCTGTCCCGCACGGTGATCGTGGTGTCGTCCAAGTCGGGCGGCACCGTCGAGACCGACAGCCACCGCCGCATCTTCGAGAAGGCCTTCACCGAGGCCGGTATCGACGCCAAGAGCCGCATCGTGGTCGTCACCGACCCGGGCTCGCCGCTGCAGAAGATGTCGGAAGAAGCGGGCTACCGCAAGGTGTTCACCGCCGACCCGCACGTCGGCGGCCGCTACTCGGCGCTGACCGCGTTCGGCCTCGTGCCGGCCGGCCTGGCCGGTGTGGACATCAACACGCTGCTCAACGACGCCGCCGCGGCGTTCGAGCTGCTGTCGCGTGACGACGACCAGAACCCGGCCCTGTGGCTGGGTGCGGCGTGGGGCGCGGCGCACGCGAACGGTGCGGAGAAGGTCATCCTGGCCGACACCGGCTCTGGCGTGAAGGGCTTCCCCGACTGGGCGGAGCAGCTGATCGCCGAGTCCACCGGCAAGGAGGGCATCGGCCTGCTGCCGGTGGCCGTGGAGAACGCGGACGCGCCCGGCTTCGTCACCGCCGGCACCGACGCCACTCCGATCGCCATCGGCCCGGACGTCGACGCCGCGTTCATGAGCACCGCAGGCGAGCTCGGCGGCCTGTTCCTGTTGTGGGAGTTCGCCACCGCCATCGCCGGCCGGCTGATCGGGATCAACCCGTTCGACCAGCCGGACGTGGAGGCGGCCAAGGTCGCCGCGCGTGCCCTGCTCGACAAACCGGTCGGCGGCGAGCCCGAGGCGGCTCCGGCGCTGACCGTCGGCTCGGTCGAGGTGCACCAGAGCGGCGACTGGCTGCCGGCCACCGCCACCACGCTGGCCGATGTGCTGAACGCCTTCCTGGCCGCCGCCCCCGATCACGGGTACGTGGCCGTGCAGGCGTACCTGGACCGGCTCGACGACGCCTCCGCGGCCGTGCTGCGGCCCGCCGTCGCCCGGGCCAGCCGGCTGCAGACCACGTTCGGCTGGGGCCCGCGGTTCCTGCACTCCACCGGCCAGTACCACAAGGGCGGTCACCAGAACGGCGTGTTCCTGCAGATCACCGGTGTGGTGGAGCAGGATCTCGACGTGCCGGACCGCCCGTACACGCTGGGCGTGCTCCAGCACGCGCAGGCCCTTGGCGACGGCTCCGTGCTGGCCGAGCACGGGCGTCCGGTGCTGCGCCTGCACCTGACCGACCGGGCCGCCGGCCTGGTCGAGCTGACCAAGGCCGTCCAGGAGGTCAAGAGGTGAGCAGCCCTCTGCGCACGTGGCGCAATCCGCTGCGGGACGAGCGCGACAAGCGGCTGCCCAGGATCGCCGGGCCGTGCGGCCTGGTGATCTTCGGGGTGACCGGCGACCTGTCCCGCAAGAAGCTGATGCCGGCCATCTACGACCTGGCCAACCGGGGTCTGCTGCCGCCGGGCTTCGCGCTCACCGGCTTCGCCCGGCGGGACTGGGCCAACGAGGACTTCGGCGAGGTCGTGCACGAGGCGGTCAAGCAGCACGCCCGCACGCCGTACCGGGCCGAGGTGTGGAACCAGCTGTCCGAGGGCATCCGGTTCGTCCAGGGCACGTTCGACGACGACAACGCCTTCGACAACCTGGCCAAGACGGTGCGAGAGCTCGACGAGCAGCGCGGCACCGGCGGCAACCACGCGTTCTACCTGTCGATCCCGCCGAGCGCGTTCCCGGTGGTGACCAAGCAGCTGTCCCGGGCCGGCCTGGCCGACCAGGACGCCGAGCAGTGGCGCCGGGTCGTCATCGAGAAGCCCTTCGGCCACGACCTCAAGTCGGCCAAGGAGCTCAACAACGTCGTCAACGACGTCTTCCCCGAGGAGTCGGTGTTCCGCATCGACCACTACCTCGGCAAGGAGACGGTGCAGAACATCCTGGCGCTGCGCTTCGCCAACCAGATGTTCGAGCCGATCTGGAACGCCAACTACGTGGACCACGTGCAGATCACCATGGCCGAGGACATCGGTCTCGGTGGTCGCGCCGGCTACTACGACGGCATCGGCGCGGCGCGCGACGTGATCCAGAACCACCTGCTCCAGCTGATGGCGCTGACCGCGATGGAGGAGCCCGTCTCCTTCCACCCGCGGGCGCTGCGGGCCGAGAAGATCAAGGTGCTTTCGGCGGCGCGGGTGCCCGGGCCGTACGACGAGACCTGCGCGCGCGGCCAGTACGTCGGCGGGTGGCAGGGCGGCCAGAAGGTGCTCGGCCTGCTCGAGGAGGGCGGCTTCGCGCCGGACTCCAAGACCGAGACCTACGCCGGCATCACGCTCGAGGTCAACACCCGCCGCTGGGCCGGTGTGCCGTTCTACCTGCGGCACGGCAAGCGGCTCGGCCGCAAGGTCACCGAGATCGCGGTGGTCTTCAAGCGGGCCCCGCACCTGCCCTTCGACTCCACCGCGACCGAGGAGCTGGGGCAGAACGCCCTGGTCATCCGGGTGCAGCCGGACGAGGGCGTGACCATGCGGTTCGGCTCCAAGGTGCCGGGCAACACCATGGAGGTCCGGGACGTCACGATGGACTTCGGCTACGGCCACGCGTTCACCGAGTCGTCGCCCGAGGCCTACGAGCGGCTGATCCTGGACGTGCTGCTGGGCGAGCCGTCGCTGTTCCCGATGAACGAAGAGGTCGAGCTGTCCTGGCAGATCCTGGACCCGGTGCTCAACCACTGGGCCAAGCAGGGCATGCCCGAGGGCTACGCCCCCGGCAGCTGGGGTCCGCCCTCGGCCGACCAGATGCTCACCCGCACCGGTCGTCATTGGAGGCGCCCGTGATCATCGACCTGCCGTCCACCACGACCGCACAGGTCAACAGCAAGCTGGTGGAGGTCCGCGAGACCGGCGGGGCGGTGGCCCTCGGCCGCGTGCTCACGCTGGTCATCGTCACCGACGACAGCGCCAAGACCGAGGACGCCATCCAGGCGGCCAACGAGGCCAGCCGCGAGCACCCGTGCCGGGTGATCGTGCTGGCCCGCGGGGCCCGCAAGGCCGCGGCCCGGTTGGACGCCCAGATCCGGGTCGGCGGCGACGCCGGCGCCAGCGACGTGATCGTGCTGCGGCTCTACGGGCCGCTGGCCGACCAGGCCGCCAGCTGCGTGGTGCCGCTGCTGCTGCCGGACGCGCCGGTGGTGGCGTGGTGGCCGTCCGAGGCGCCGGACGTGCCGGCCGAGGACTCCATCGGGCAGCTGGCCACCCGCCGGATCACCGACTCCGCCGCCGAGAAGAACCCGATCAAGGCGTTGGAGCAGCGGCGCAAGTCCTATTCGGACGGTGACAGCGACCTGGCCTGGACCCGGTTGACCAACTGGCGGGCCCAGCTCGCGGCGGCGCTCGACCTGCCGCCGCACGAGAAGGTCACCGCGGCCAACGTGGTCGGTGAGGCCGACTCGCCGTCGTCCGAGCTGTTGGCCGGTTGGTTCGCCTCGCGGCTGGGCGTGCCGGTGGGTCGGTCCAAGGCGTCGAGCGGCGAGGGCATCGTGCAGGTGACCTTGCAGCGTCGGTCCGGCGCCGTCGACCTGGTTCGGCCGGATGCCAAGACCGGCACCCTGACGCAGCCCGGCCAGCCCGACCGGCGGATCGCGCTGCAGCGCCGTTCCGTTCGGGACTGCCTGGCCGAGGAGCTGCGTCGGCTCGACCCCGACGAGATCTACAAGGACGCCCTGATGGCCGTCCCGAAGGTCACCAAGGGTCGGGTGGCGACGCCGGCGGCCAAGTCCGCTGCCGCGAAGCCCGCTGCCGCGAAGGCGCCGGCCAAGGCCGCCAAGCCCAAGGCCGAGGCTCCGGCGGAGGACAAGCCCAAGCGTGCGTCTTCTTCGAAGAAGGCGACCGCCAAGGCTGACTCGTGACCCGTTCCGATGTTGTGGTCCACAGCGGCGGCGACCTTCTGGCCGCCGCCGCTGCGGCCCGTCTGATCACCGCCCTGGTGGACGCCCAGGCCGATCACGGCGTCGCGTCCCTCGGTCTGACCGGCGGTCGTACCGGCAATGCCGTTCTGGAGCACGTTCGCTCCAGTCCGGCTCTTCAGGCCGTCGATTGGTCCCGGGTCGATTTCTATTGGGGCGACGAGCGTTTCCTGCCCGCCGGGCACGCCGACCGCAACGAGACCCAGAACCGCGCGGCGCTGTTGGACCATGTTGGTGTGGACCCTGCTCGTGTCCACGCCATGGAGCCTTCCGACGGCCGTTTCGGCGACGACCCCGACGCCGCTGCCTCGGACTACGCCTCCGTCATCGGCTCCGCCGCTTTCGACGTGTTGCTGTTGGGCGTCGGCGAGGAGGGGCACACCGCCTCCCTCTTCCCCGATTCCCCTGCCGTGCATGAGGTTTCGCGCTCGGTCGTCGCCGTCCGCGACTGCCCCAAGCCCCCGCCGACCCGGGTTTCCCTGACCTTGCCCGCCATCCGCCGCGCCCGCCAGGTGTGGCTCATGACCACCGGCGAGGCCAAGGCCGACCCCGTCGCCCGTGCCCTTGCCGGCGCTTCCCCGATCGAGATCCCCGCGGCCGGCGCTCGTGGCACCGACCGCACCTTGTGGCTGCTGGACTCCGCCGCCGCGGCCAAGTTGTCTTGAGCTTTGTTGTGCTGACGGCCCCCGGCTCCGCCGGGGGCCGTTTGTCATACCCCACGGCTAGGCTCCGTTCCATGGAGACCGACCTCGTCCTCGCCGACGGCCGCACGCTGCACCTCTACGACACCGGCACCGGCACGCCGGTCTTCTGGCATCACGGCACCCCGCAGATCGGCGCCGTGCCCGCGCCTCTCCTTGCCCTGCCGGGGATTCGCTGGCTGTCCTACGACCGTCCCGGCTACGGCGGCTCCACCGCTCACCCCGGCCGCACCATCGCCTCGGCCGCCTCCGACGTCGCCGCCATCGCCGATTCCCTTGGCGTTTCCCAGTTTTCCGTACTCGGCCACTCCGGTGGCGCCAACCACGCCTTGGCCTGCGCCGCCTTGCTGCCCGACCGCGTCACCCGCTGCGTGACCGTCGGCGCCCTGGCCCCGTTCGAACCGGACGACCTGGACTGGTGGGCCGGCATGGTCGCGCCCGAGGAACTCCGCGCCACCGTCGCCGGCCGCGAGGCCTTGGCCAAGCAGCTCGCCACCGGCCTGTTCGATCCCAACGCCTTCACCCCCGCCGACCATGCCGCCACTTCCGCCACCGGCGCGTGGTCCGACCTGGGCCGCAACGCCGAGCTCGCCACCGCCAACGGCTTCGACGGCATGATCGACGACGACCTCGCCTACGTCACCCCCTGGGGCTTCTCCGTCGCCGACATCCGCCGCCCCGTGCTGCTCCTGCACGGCGAGCAGGACCGCGTCATCCCCTTCTCCCACGCCCAGTGGCTCACCCGCCACCTGCCCGACGCCACCCTCCGTCCGTCCCCTTCGGACGGTCACATCTCGGCCCTGGACCGTATTCTCGACGTGGTCGAGTTCCTACATGGCTGAAACCGCCCTGTTGGCCATGGCGTTGCCCTTCGACTCCGCTCCCAGCCACCTGCCCCGGCTGCGCCAGGCCATCGAATGGGCCCGCGCTTGACCAGGGTCCTCGACGACGTCGTCCGTCAACTGGCCGACCTGGTCAGCTGAGGCCCTGGATGCTCTGTCGGGCCTGTGCCGCGTGCCACGGACGGCCGTAGTCGTCGTACAACTCAGCCGCTTCCTGCCAGCAGGCCACGGCTTCGTCCTCCCGGCCCACGCGCCGCAACGACGCGGCCATGGTCATCAGCGGCGCCGCGACGGCTTCCTCCAGGTGACCAAAGGCCCGGCCGCGGGCGATCGCCTCCCGCAGGATGTCGATGGCCTTGTGGTCGTCGCCGAGGCCCTGCCACGCCACCCCCACCTGGTGCATCGCCTGGGCCGCACCGATCGGATCCCGCCCCTGCCGCCACGCCAGGCCGAGTTCGGCCTGGCGACGGGCTTCCTCATGCCGGCCGAGTCCGTTGAGCGCCCAGGCCAAAGCCTCTCTGGCGACGGCCTCTGAACGGCCGCTGCCCTGCACCAGCGACAGCGCCTGCTGGGCACATGCGAGTGCGTCGGCGAAGTCGCCCCGATAGACGTGCAGCCACGCACGGTTGTCCAACGCGATGCCCCGAAGCACGGGATCGGCCAACCCCACGGCCAACTCCGCGGCACGGTCGACGAGCGCCGTTGCCTCGCTCCAGTCATGGCCGCGGTAATGGTTCTCCGACTGCCTGATGCAGAACCAGAACTCGGCGAGGCGGTCGCCTACGCGCCGAGCGGCGCGCATCCCGAGACCGGTCAGCTCGACGGCATCCTCCACCGTGCCTCTCATCCAGAGAAACCGCACGCCCTCGGCCAGACGCACAACCTCCGCGCCCAGACCGTGCCGGTCGGCCATGTGCAGCAGCGCACGGAGATTGGACCGCTCGGTATCGAGCCGGTCCAACGCCCGAAGGCCGTCGACAATCGCCGGTCCGACGTAGGGAGCGTCGAACGGCAGCCGGAAAGTGCCGGGAAAGGCCAGGCGGTCGCACTCCCAGGCCATCCGGGCATACCACATGGCCAACGCGGCGATCGCTGCTCGGCGAACCACCGGGCTGTCGTTCTGTTCGGTCAGCTCCGCCGCGTAGGCACGGAGCAGGTCGTGGCACCGGTAGCGGTCCGGCGCCACCGGCTCGATCAGGTGGGCCGCAGCCAAGGCCTCGACGAGTCGCCGCGCCGACGGCGGTTCGAGGCCCGCGACGACGGCAGCGGCGTGCACGCTGAACTCGGGGCCGGGGTGCAAACCCAGGCGGCGGAACAGAATGGCCTGGTCGTCGGGAAGACGCCGGTAGGACCAGCCCAGCACG
Source organism: Kutzneria chonburiensis (assembly GCF_028622115.1). Lineage (NCBI taxonomy): Bacteria > Bacillati > Actinomycetota > Actinomycetes > Pseudonocardiales > Pseudonocardiaceae > Kutzneria > Kutzneria chonburiensis. The sequence continues at coordinate 406,566 of NZ_CP097263.1, read as the reverse complement.
GCCCGCACAGCGGCCCGCTCGTCACCGTCCGGGCTGAGCACGTCCAGCCGACCACGCTCGTCGGCGAGTTCGGCCACGACACCGGCGACCGTGTTGTACGGCGACGCGGCGACCCTGGTCGCCGCGATCCGCACTGCCAGGGGCAACCGTCCGCACAGCTCGACCAGCGACGTCACGGCCTGCCGTTCGTGCGCGGCGCGGGCCGGTCCGACGATACGTGCGACCAGTTCCACCGCCTCGGATTCCGGCAGCAGTCCGACGGTCAGCCGGTGTGCCGACTCCGTCACGACCAAGCCGCGCATGCTGTCGCGGCTGGTCACAACGACCATCGATCCGGGCTCACCCGGCAGCAGCGGCCGCACCTGTTCCGCGCTACCGGCGTTGTCCAGCACGATCAGCACCTGTCGTCCGGACAGCAACGAACGGAACCGCGCCGCCTTTGCCTCCACGCCGACGGGGATCCGGTCCGACGCCGGATCGAGCGCACGGAGGAAGCCGTCCAGCACCTCCTCGGGGGTGGCCGGCGCACCGGGACCGTAGCCACGCAGGTTCGCGAACAGAGTGCCGCCGGGGAACCGGTCCTGAACGCTGTGCGCCCAGCTCACCGCCAGCATCGTCTTGCCGATGCCGGCGGTGCCGTCCATCGCGGTGATGACCACGGCATCGCCCGGAACGAGTGCGTTCAGCGCTTCCAGGTACGTCACGCGCCCGGTGAACTGCCCGATCGCCAACGGCAGTTGCCGTGGCCGCTCGGTGGTCGTGGCGGCGCCGGTCATCACGACACCGTGCATGGCCCCGATCTGCAACGCCGGCCCGTGCACCGTGCCGCCAAGGTCGTTGCGCACATCGGCAGGCTCAGCCACACCAGCAGTTTGTTGTGGAAACGTCGACGGCAGGCTGGCCCGACCGCCGAATCACCCCCACGGACTACCCCGCCGGGGCCGGTCCGACGTCGTCCTCGCGGACTGACCGTCGCCCTGGACGGTGGAGGGCAGCGGCCTGCCCTCCACCACAAGGGAATCAGCCGGTGATCGCCTTCAGCGCGCCGAAGTAGCCCTGGTGGCCGTTGGCGTTCGGGTGGTAGGACTCGTTGAGCTTGTCCCACTGGAGGCTGGTCATCCACACCGAGTTGCCGGAGCAGATCTCGTGGCCGGCGAACACGGTACGGGCGTCGACGAAGCGGAAGCCGGCGTTGGCGGCGGCGGTCTGGATGATGCCGTCGAGCACGTCGGCGGCGTTGTTCAGGGCGGTGCGCTTGGTGTCGCTGAGCCCGAAGAGGCAGTTGCCGCCGATCTTGTACATCCGCGGGTAGCCCATCACGACGACCTGTGCCGACGGGGCCTTGGCCCGGATCCCGGAGTACAGGTTGGCCAAGCCGCCGGGCAGCACCGAGCGGCCGGTGCTGATGGCGGTGTTGACGGCGTTGATGCAGGTGGAGTCGGGCAGGTTGAGGATGCACGTCTCCAAGGTGCTGACGAAGCCCACGTCATTGCCGCCCACCTGCACGGTGACCAGCGAGGTGTCCGGCGTCAGGGCCGCGCTCTGGTTGACGACGTCGGCCACCTCCGCCCCGGAGCAGGACGCCTCGACGTAGGTGGTGGACGGGTGCGCGGCCGCCCACAGCCGGCTGTAGGCCAACGGCCCGCGGCGGCACGCGTCGTTCGGGTCGTCGTAGGTGTAGGTGCCGACGCCCACGGCGTAGGAATCACCGAGCGCCACGTACTTGGCGGTCGCCGCCGGCGCGGCGGCGGCCGTGGCCGGCAACAGGATCGCGATCACAGGGACGAGCAGCAGGGCCAGACGACGCATGGCTGTCTCCGTCTTCGAAGGCATAGCGGACGAGAGGCAAAGCGATCACTACGAGTAGCAGCTCACGCGTGACTCCGGTAGGCCCGCCAGTAGCGTTCACGCGCTGGTCAGCCTGCCGCCACCGTGATCGCGAATCAGCCTTTGAGCAGGGCGTCGTCGGCCAGCACGGCGTGCACACCCCACGTCTCGTTGGCGATCTGCGTGATACGCAGGTCGACCGCCGGACTGGCCAGTGCAAGGGCCGTGGTCCGGTCGACCTGGTAGCTCACCGCCATCCAGTCCAGCATCGCCGACAGCGCCTGCGCCGACGCCTCGTTGAGGTCGCTGTCGAACCCGAAGGTCACCCGCCCCGCCGGCGTCGTCGCGTGGGCCGTCCGGATCGGCGGGTCCGTCACCAGGTCCAGCACCAGACGCGTGGTCATGCCGCACTCCACCGCCGTGCCGCAGACTTCCCCGTCGCCCTGCGCCCCGTGCCCGTCGCCAAGGCACAGCAACGCTTCCGGCACCGTGATCGGCAGATACAGCGTCGAGCCCGCGACCAGCTCACGGCAGTCGATGTTGCCGCCACACGGTCGTGGCGGGATCGTCGAGTGCTCCCCCGCTTCCTCCGGCGGCAAGCCGATCACCCCGAGGAACGGCGCCAGCCGCACCGCGAACCCCAGGTTGTTGACCGCTTTCCCGTCCGCGATGTCCCAGTGCAGCCACGTCCGCTCGTCCGACACCGTGTTCAGCCGTCGGTTCAGCGGAGTGTCCGCCCCGGTCACCGTGAAGCCCCAATCGTCCGGCTGGAGTGACCCAGCCGCACCGCCAGCATCATCCCCGGCTCCGCCCCGCGGACCGCGATCGGTCCCGTCAGGCAGTGCCCCCGGCGATCCGGTATCAGCTTCTCGCCGTGCCGGTCCGCGCCCAGATACCCGTGTGCGTTGAGGCTCCGGACGACCAGCGTGTCCCCCGGATCCACGGTCAGAACCGACGGCCGGTCACGGTCGAAGACGTCGGTGACGGTGTCGGCGCTGGGATCAAGTCGGTATTCGGTCACCCGGTCATCCTGCCCGCTCACGTGTCGTACAGGCCGTCCCACGGCTCGTGGAACCCGTACCGCTCGGGATAGAGCTCCACCCAGTCGCCCCGTTCCGGCTCGGACTCGTCGACCAGAGCGAACCGCACGCCGTCGTGATCGAATTCGAACAGCCGGATCGCGATGTCGCAGAACTCCCGCTCCGGCAGCCCCGCCACCAGTTCCGCCAGCCGCCGCTCCGCCCGCTCGCGCATTTCGCCTTGGAGCACATCCGCCTCGCCGACCATCGTGATGTCCGAGGAGACGTAGTTCCCCTCGTGGTCGAACAGATGCATGTACACGTACCAGCCGTTGGGCCGACCGGCCCTGAGGATCTTGGCGAAGAACTGGCCGTCGCGATACCGGCCGATCGTCTCTGTGCGATAAGGCTCGCAGGCAATGGGAATCAGCGTCGGGGCAGCCACGCCGGGGGAGCCTAGAGCACGGCTCGGCACACCGTGACCGGATCGGCCACATCGGCGACGGTTTTGCCAGCCTCGGCCGCCGCGGCGGCAAAATCAGGATCTGCCAATACTTTCCGTACCGCCGCGCGCACAGCCGCGACATCCGGCGGTCGGACGATCACGGCACTCCCCTGCCTCGCGGCACGGTTGGCGAGCTCCCACTGGTCGCCACCACCGGGCACGGCGACAACCGGCACACCGGCAAGCAAAGCCTTGGCCAGCAAGCCATGCCCGGCACCGCACACCACAACGGACGCCTGCCGGAGCAGGTCGTCCTGACCGCCGGCCCCAGCAGTGACCCACGACGGCAGACCATCCGGCGGCCGAAACGTGGAGATCGCCGCCCGGACATCAAGACCGTCAAGCGCGGCAAGGGTTATGGACAACATATCGGCGGCACCGCTCGCCGCAGTGGACGGCGCCACCACCACCAGCGGCCAAGCACCGGGCGGTGGCTCGAGCCCCACCGGCAGCGGATCCCACAGCAGCGGCCCGACGACGTGCGCCCGACGCGGCCAGTCCGGACGCGGCACCTCCAGCGCCGGCAGCGTGGCAATCAACCGCGCGGCCGGGCCGGGATCCCTTGCCGGCAAACCGATTCCCGTACGGGCGGCGAACTGCTGCCGCCGTCCCTGACGCAGCGATCGAGCGGTGAAGCCCCGCAGCACGGCGTCCCGCAGCCGACCACCAACGCCGACACCTCGGGCCAGCCCACTGCCAATCGGCGGCAGACCCCGCGACGGCAAGTAGAGCGGATGCGGCGACAACTCGACCCACGGCAGCCCCAGCAACTCGGCCGCCATGCCACCGCATTTCGCCAACACATCCGACACGACGATGTCCGGGCGCAACGCCTCCAGCGTCGGCACAAGCTGTCGCGCCAACCCCGCCGCCCGCTCGTACAGCCACTGCCCGATGTCGGCCTCGGCCCGCAACTTCAGCCATTCCAACGGCGGCGCCTCGACCCCAGCCGACACCGCCGCATCACGCCAGCCGTCCGCCGTGAGCAGGACCGGCTCGTCGCCGACCGCCGCGAAGCGCAGGCACAGCGCGACCGCGGGAAAGACGTGACCGGCGTCCGGCCCGGCAACGACGGCCACTCGCATGTGCAGCAGACTTCCACACGAAAACCGGTTGCCGCGCGGGCACGCCGATCACGAGACTGCGAGCACCATGACGATTCGGACACCCTTGTTCTGCGGCACCGACCTGGCCCAGCGGCTCGAACGCGTCGAAGCCGGTTTCATGGCCAAGGCCACCGAGGCCACGACCGCCCGCCGCGGCGACCAGGTCGCCTTCGCGCGCGCGATCGCCGGCGGCATCGCCTGCTACGCCGAGCCTGACTCGCCGTTCAACAAGGTCGCCGGCCTCGGCTTCGCCGGCGTGCCCGAGACGGACGAGCTGGCTCAGGTCGAGCAGGCCTTCCATGACCTCGGCGCCCCCGTCCAGGTCGAGCTGTCCAACCTTGCCGAACCGGCCGTCGGCCAGTTCCTCACCGATCGCGGCTACCGCCTGGCCGGCTACGAGAACGTGCTCGGCATCGCCCTCGCGGACCTGCCCGCTGTCGAGCCTCCGGTCGGCGTCGAGGTTCGGCCCTGCCGTGACGACGAGTCCGAGACCGCGCTGGACCTCCTGTTGGAGGCCGTACTCACCCCCGACACCGAGGGTGCCGCCACCGACGAGGACTTCCCACGCGACGCCCTCCGCAACGCCATCCGCGACATGGACGCCGCCGGAACCCGGCGCTACCTCGCCCTCATCGACGGCATCCCGGTCGCCACCGGCGCCCTCCGTATCTCCGACGGCGTCGCCTACTTCGCCGGCACCGCCACCCTGGCCCAGCACCGCCGTCGCGGCGTGCAGACCGCTCTCATCGCCTCCCGTCTCGGCATGGCCAAGGCCGCCGGCTGCGACATCGCCACCGTGACCACCGGCCCCGGCACGAAGTCCCAGCAGAACGTCCAGCGCCGCGGCTTCGACCTCCTCTACACCCGTGCCCTGCTGCTAAAGACCCCCTGAGTCCAGGTCGCTCAGCCGACCCACCTCCAACCGCTCAAGCTCGTCCCCGTCGAGGAGGACGTCCAGCACCATCGCCAGCGACGTGCCCAGGTCAAGCGCGTCGGCACGACTTTCGGCCAGCCGCCATCGCTTCGGCTGCTCGTTCTCGGTATCCGGCTCGAACCGGCACAGCACCCAGTGGATGTCGTCCGTGTCGGTGGCCATGGCCACGGTCCGCCCGTCGGCCAGTTCGACGACACCGAGCAGCGTGCGCTCTCTGGTACCGGCAAACACCTTGCGCTGTTCCTCATGCGGCACGATCCGGGCCGCGCCGCCATGCAAGCCGGCCGAACCCATCCGCCGATAGAGCTCGATGTACTCGGCCGAAGCGGGAAAGAACTGCGGCACATCGACCGGCGGCGTCGTCTCGTGGTCCCGGATGATGCGGTCCAGCACCGGACCGACTGCCGGAGTCGCCAACGTGATGTGCCAGCCGGCGATCGGCTGCAGCTGCCAGTTGCGGTCCTGAGTCACCCCGACCAGGCCGCCGTGGAGCGCCACCGCCGTGTTCTCGCCGGTCACCATGTTGTTGATCCGCACCACTGCCTGGGACAGCGTGGCCGGGACCTGCTCGGTCGTGATCGACGGGCTCTCGACAGCGCCATAGCTGTTGCGTGTGACATTCCGCGGCTCACCGATCGGCAGGTCCAACAGCGGATTCGAACAGTCACTGACGCCCCTGACCCGCAGATACGGGTAGAACCGCGCGGCCCACCCCGTGATCACCGCACCACCATAGGCATCGGCCGGGTTGTAGATGCGCTGCCAGAACCACAGGTTCGGCTCGCCGCTCGCGGCCCGGACGAACTCGTCGGCGATCGGCACCAGCGACCGGACCCACTTCTCCAACCCGAACTCGGGCAGGCGATCGACCCGCGAGCGGATCTTCCGCCAGTCCTCGACCGTGCCGGTAAGCGTGATCCGCGGGATGCCGCACACGAACTTCATCCAGTACGAGAAGTAGGGCGAGTAGCCGTCGAGCATGATCACTCGGCTGGCTGTCCGCTCGACCTCCGTGCTGGTGGTGAAGTCGCACTCGAACAGGTCCGCACCTGCTGCCCGGCTCGCCACCTCCTTTCCCAACTGCTCGATCACCGCACGCCACTCGTCGGCATTGGCTGGTGGCTCCAGCATCTCCAGCACGAGGGCCTCGCGGCCCGGACGCCCGACCAGCTTCGGCCGCAGCTCCTCCGCGTGGAGCCGGATGTGCTGGGCCACACCCTGGGCGATGGTCAGCCACACGGCATCAGGCGACAGCACCAGCGGCCGGTGCTCACCGAACGCCCGGGACACGGCGTCCAGCAACGGGTGCACGCCGTTCGGCTCGATCACCGGCGTATCGGGGTCACCACCACTGGCCAGCACCTCGCCGAACAACTCGGCCTGCACCTCGGCCAGTGGCAGGGTGGGCAGCGGCTCGGTCGCGGTACGCACGTCATCGACGCGAAAACTCGTCACGAAAAACTCTAGGGACGTGTCGATCCGGGTGAACCTCCATTCGACGCACTGGTGACAACGAACGTTGCGCTGAGAGGAAAACGGTCATGGGCTATGCCGACGTGAACGGCCTGCACCTGTACTACGAGCGGCACGGCGAGGCCGGCACACCCTGGTCCTCCTGCACGGCGGCATGCTGACCATCGACCTGAACTTCGCCGGCCTCATCCCTACGCTGGCCCGGAAGCACCAGGTGATCGGCGTAGAGATGCAGGGCCACGGCCGCACCGCCGACATCGACCGGGCGATCACCCCGGCCGCGCTGGCGAGCGACGTGGTGGCGCTGCTGGACCATCTCGGCATCGACCGGGCCCACGTGCTCGGCCACAGCATGGGGGCGGCGGTCGCCCTTGAGCTGGCGGTCAGCCACCCGGACCGGGTGCTCTCGGTGGTGCCGATCTCCGCGAGCGTCCGGCCCGACGGCATGCACGAGGACCTGCTCGACCCGTCCCGGCACGCGACCTCCGACCGGCTGCCGACGCAGCAGGACTTCGCCGACTTCCGGGACGCCTACCAGCGGCTGTCGCCGCACCCGGAGCACTTCGACGAGTTCCTGGCCACGATGTCGGCCTCGGCCGCCGACCTCAAGGGCTGGACCGACGACCAGCTGGCCGGCATCACCGCGCCGACGCTGCTGGTGCTGGGCGACCACGACTTCACGACCATCGAGCACGGCGCACTGATGAAGCGGCTGATCCCCGGCTCGCACCTGGCGGTGCTGCCGAACACCACGCACATGAACGTGACGCTGCGGTCCGAGCTGCTGCTCCCGTTGCTGGACGAGTTCCTTGACTAGAATTGGCCGGAACGGAACCTGTCCAGCACGCGCCGCTCCCGTTTGGTCGGCCGGCCGGCGCCCCGCTCACGGCGGGCGACCGGAATGGCGGCCTCCGGCGGGGGCGCGGGCGTGCGGTCGATGAAGCAGGTCGCGGCGTCCGCGGCACCCACCCGCTTCTGGATCACCCGCACCACCTCGACGACCTTGGTCCGGTCGCCGACCCGGGCGCGCACCTCGTCGCCGGGCGACACCACGGTCGCCGGCTTCGCCGGTTTGTCGTTCACGCGCACATGGCCGCCCCGGCAGGCCGCCGCGGCGTCCGGACGGGTCTTGGTCAGCCGGACCGCCCAGAGCCAGCGGTCCACTCGGGTGGACTCCACCTCCCCATCATGTCATCGGGTCCAACGGATTTCAGGGCCGGCGCTGCGCAGGCGACCGGCCGGGCCCTGCCGCAGGTCGGGTACTGCGGCCAGCCAGACGACGGGTCCTCCCGGTCCCACTCCCGGCCGGTGGGCATCAGGCCGAGGATGTTGTCGGCGAACAGTAGGCGGTCCATGCCTCGTCGGGTGGTGTCGTAGGTGCGGTGGATCCGGTCCCCGTCGGTCGGTGCTGTGTTCATGCCGCCGATTCAACTCCACCCGCCGGACGTTTTCCCGCGATGCGCAATCCGCTGATCAACAGCGTCCCACGGTCACCCTCCGAGTGCGATTAACTCGTTGCCGCACAACAGCTTCAGAAAAATCAACCGCCCGCAACCTACTCCTCATTCGTCCCATCGGTCGGTCAGGTATCGGGCCACGAGGGCGGCATGCGACAGCGGCGTGACCAGGTTCGCCACGTCCCCGTTGGTGGTGTAGTCCAGCAGCACCAACGGTTTCGCCGCGGCGATCGCCCTCAGCGCCGCAAGCTCGTCCTGCACACAGTTGTCCAGCATCCAGCGGTACGCCGGCAGATAGATCCGCCGCCGCGCGGTCTCGTAGTCCAGCAGGCCACTCCCCCGCAGGCCCCCACGATGCCCCAGCACCGGCCCGAACCGGCGAACCGTCCTCTTGAGACCGGTCATCCTCGTGACGGCCAGCTTCGACGCGTCCACATCGTTGTCGGCAAAGACCTTCAGCGCCTGCCAGATGCCTTCCACCGACGTGCCGACCTCGCCCGGCGACAACGGCACCGGGATGCCGCCATGCGGATAGAACGGGCTCAGCCGCACCCAGGGCTCCGGCCCGCGCGAGGTCACATCCACCACCACGACGTCCGCCGGGAACGCCGACCTCCGCCGCTTGCTCGCCACCTCAACGTTCACGCCGTCATCGTGCCGGCAGGGTCTGACACTTTCGCGGAGACCGGCCGGGAGACCGCCGCGCCACCAATGTGCCGTTAGTGGCGCTGAGCGCGACCACATCCGCGGTGATGTCACCGCGCATGGCCCCACCGACCGGGTGAAGTTAAGAATGTTTGACACGATGTCCAAGCTTCTTTACATTTGACGCCATCGAGCGGGGAGGAGCGCGGCCGTGGCCTACGAAGAGAAGCGCGCGTGGATCATGCTGGTGGTGTCGGCGATCGGCTATGCCGTGTACGCCGTGATGGTGCTGGGCAGATCGGGACCGACACCACTGACCCAGGTGCCCTATGTGGCAACACTGCTGTGGGTCACGGCGGCCTCGATCGTGACGACAATCGTGCTGACCATCGCGGTGTCGATCCGCAACCCCAAGGACAGCCGGCGCGACCAGCGCGACCGGGAGATCGGGCAGTTCGGCGACCGCGTCGGCCAGTCGTTCGTGGTGGTCGGCGGGGTGCTCGCGATGTTCCTCGCGATGTTCCGGCTGGACCACTTCTGGATCGCCAACGTCATCTACCTGACCTTCACGCTGTCAGCGGTGCTGGGCTCGGTAGCGCGCATCGTCGGCTACCGGCGGGGGTTCCAGACATGGTGAAGCCGACCAGGGTGACGAACTCGATCCGCGCGCTGCGTTTCGCCGAGGGCGAGATGACCCAGGCCGAGCTGGCCGACCGGATCGGCGTGACGCGGCAGACGGTGATCGCGATCGAGCAGGGCAAGTACTCGCCGTCGCTCGAGGTGGCGTTCCAGATCGCCCGCGTGTTCGGGGTGCCACTCGACGACGTTTTCCAGTACCCGGAGGGAGATTCACCGTGAGAGCCATCGTGAGCGACCGCTATGGATCGTTGGATGTGTTGCAGCTCAAGGACATCGAACGGCCTCGGCCCGGCCCCGGAGAGGTTGCGGTCCGCGTGCGCGCGGCCGGCGTCGACCCCAGCATCTGGCACCTCACCAGCGGCCAGCCGTACCTGATCCGTCTGCTGGGCTTCGGCTTACGCAGACCGAGAAGACTGGTACCTGGCCTCGACCTTGCCGGCACCATCGAGGAAATCGGCCCCGGCGTCACCGACCTCCGTCCGGGCGACGAGGTTTTCGGCACTGCCGACGGGTCGTTCGCCGAGTACGCGATCGCCAAGGCGTCGAGGGTCGTCGCGAAGCCGGCCAATCTGGCCTTTGACCAGGCCGCCGCCGTGCCGGTATCGGCCTGCACCGCGTTGAAGGGGCTACTGTCCGTCCAGTCCGGACAGCGACTGCTCGTCATCGGCGCCGGCGGCGGGGTCGGCAGCTACGCCGTGCAGCTGGCCAAGGCCCGGCAGGCCCACGTGACCGGGGTGTGCAGCACGGCCAAGACCGACCTGGTCAAGATGCTCGGTGCCGACGAGATCGTTGACTACAAAAGGAATCCATCACCGGCCGCTACGATGTCATCCTGGACACCGCCGGCGACCGACCGCTTTCCCAACTGCGCCAACACCTCTCGCCCAAGGGCACACTGGTCATCGTCGGCGGCGAAGGCGGCGGCAAGCTCGTCGGCAGCGTCGCCCGCACCCTGCGCGCCGCCCTGCTCTCGCCATTCGTGAGCCACCAGCTCAAGGGTCTGATCGCCACCGCGGAAAACCCCGCCGACCTGCTCGAACTCAAGCGGCTCATCGCGGAAGGAGCAGTCACGCCGGTCCTCGACCGCACCTTCCCGCTGGCCGAAGCCGTTGCCGCCATTCGCTACGTGCAACAGGGTCACGCCCGCGGCAAGGTCGTCGTCACGTTGTAGCACAACTTGACCGTGCCGTCCGGATAGACGACCTGCTCGTCGAAGGCCAGCGGCGCGGTGTCGTCGCCCAACGGGAACAGCGGCTTTCCCTTGCCCAGCAACAGAGGCAGCAGGACGATCTCCAACCGGTCGATCGCGCCGGCCTGGTGGAAGGCGGCGATCGTGCTGGGTCCGCCCAGCAGCTGAGCGTCGCCGTCCGGCAACGCGGCCAGCACCTCGGCGACATTGGCGCAGACCGTGACGTCCTGGTCAACCGGCACGTCCACCGAGCCGGAGCTGAGCACGAAGACCTTCTTGCCGGGCCACGGCCAGCTCTGCGCACCCAGCGCGGGCTCGAAGGTGTGCCGGCCCATGATCACGGCCGTGCACTGGGCGAAGAACTCCTCGTGTCCGTACGAGACGCCGGACTGGAATGCGGGCATGTGCAGCAGCACCGGCCAGCCCTTCTCGTCGGCCGAGAAGCCGTCGAGGGTCATCGAGGTGTGCACGCGGATCGCCATGATGCCAACTCCTTCTGTTCGGTTCCCTGCCCTCTGGTCGGCGCCGACGGACCGTCCTCGACACGTGCTACGGTGTTTCTGCGCGTGACCCACGCCTCACCTCCACGAGCCGGCCCCAGCCCGGCTCCCCGCGGAGGCAAAGGGACTTCCTGTCTCGGGTCGCCATCCGAAGCCGTCCGTTCCGGACGTGCGCATCGCTGGGGGATCGCTGATCCGGGACGTGGAAGGCCGAGGACGTGACCGCGAGAGGCAATTTCAAACGACGGGTCAGGGCCCGCGCGGCCAAGACCGGGCAGTCGTACACGACCGCGCTTCGGCACTTCCGCCCGATATCGGGAAACGAGATGCCGAAGACGAAAACCCTGCGGCTGGCCGCGGCGCGCACCACGCTGCGGCAGGACCCGCGGGACGCGGATCTGGTACGGGAGAGCGGGCGGGAGATCCGCCGGCTGATGCGTGACGCCTACGCGGCGGGCGCGCGGCTGGTGGTGTTTCCGGAGGGGGCGACCTGCTCGCCGCACAAGCGCATCATGTCGGCCGACCCGAACCGCGTCGGACCGGCCGACTGGAGCCTGGTCGAGTGGGAGGTGCTGCGGGACGAGCTGGGCCGCATCGCCGACCTGGCCCGGGAGCTCGGCCTGTGGACGGTGGTCGGGGCGGTGCACCGGCTGACCCCGCCGAACCGTCCGCACAACAGCCTGTATGTGTTGTCCGACAAGGGAGAGGTGGTCACCCGCTACGACGAGCGGATGCTGTCCAACACCAAGGTCAGTTTCCTGTACACGCCCGGCGCCGCGCCGGTGACCTTCGAGGTCGACGGCGTGCGGATCGGGCTGGCGCTGGGGATGGAGGTGCACTTCCCGGAGCTGTTCCTGGAGTACGAGCGGCTGGACGTGGACGCGGTGCTGTTCGCGACCGCCGCGCCGACCGAGGTGTTCGCGACCGAGGCTCAGGCCCACGCCGCGACCAACAGCTACTGGGTGGGCTATGCCTCCGACGCTGGCTCCGGCGTGATCTCGCCGGACGGCCAGTGGATCGCCCGCACCGACGACGGCCCGATCGCCGTCGCGGATCTGGACGGCAACGTGGAGTACCTGGCCCGGCCGTGGCGGCGAACCGCCCGCGCCGGCTTCTATGAGCCGCACCTGATCCGTGACGACCCGCGTAGCCAGGATCGCGCCGGGTTCTAGCGGTCGACGAGACGCCCGTCGACGGTGAGCCCGGCGGGCGTCTCGCACCACTGATGGTCACTGCAACGTTTGGAGGTACATCCGACCGGGATCGGAATGGAGAGGCGAGCAGCGCTGGCCTCATCCCACAATGACGGCATGACCACCCGGCTGACGGAGGCACTCGCCCAGATCGAGACCGTGTTCGCCGCCTACCCGCGACGAGCCGTGCTCGAAGGCTGTCCGCACTGCCGCGGTGACGTCCGAGTGGCCGACCATGACCTGTTCTGGCTGACGATCAAGCTGGGCAACACGGTCGGCACCGAGGCCGACGTGAAGGCGTTGCTGCCGACGCTGCTCCAGAGTCTGGTGACCACGGGTGAGCTCGACCCGGGCATCGTGCTGGGCAAGGTGTTGCCGACCTGGCCGGCCGAGGAACGGGCGGCGGTCGACCGGTTCCTGGACGCCGTGTGGCAGGAACTGCCGATCGGGGCCTTCTACGACACGGAGGCGTTCCTGGCCGCGGTCCCCGATCGCCGACGGTTCGTCACGGAGTGACAGCGGCCGGGCCGACTGTTCCTCGCCTCAGCGCCGACCGCCGGCCGTCGCGAGAGGGCGTGTCGAGGTCGAACGCGATCGATCGCGTTGGGTCAACCCCCGATGGTCTGGTCTTTTCGGTTAATCCTGAACACCGTTAACAGGTAGTTCGACCGGTACTGCGCGTGACGAGGCGTGTTAGTCTTCCGACAAAGCCGCAGGTCAGACGTCACGTTGGGTGTACGGGTGGACACGTGACGTGTGCAGATGCACACAAGTTTCGGGAGGCGCGTCCCGAACGAGTGTTAGGACTGTCTAAGAGCACAAGACCAACTCGCCCTGCCCGAGGAGGACGGAGCCGTGCCGAATCGGCCGCGCCACGCCGTGAACGGTCCCGACATGTCCGAGGTCGGTGTGCCGACCCAGCGCGACAACGACGACAGGATCTGGACCGGCCAGCCGATGAGCGGCGCGCAAGCGGCCGACATCGTGAGCACTGTCGTGCACCGTCCCGGCCCGCTGGCCGAGCTGCGCGACCGGGGCAGCCGCTTCGTGCGCCGGCACTCGGGGCCGCTGAGCGATGTCGGTGCCATCGCGCTGGCCCTGCTCGATGTGCTGCTGGTGTTCCCCAAGGACGCCGAGCTGTACTCACACATCCTGTCCGGCGTGGCCTGCCTCGCGCTGGTGCTGCGCCGCCGCTACCCGTTCCTCGTGCTGCTGGCCACCGTGCCCGGCTACCTCGCCGGCTGGTCCCAGCTCGCCGGCATGATCGCGCTGTACTCGCTGGCCAAGAAGAAGGCCTGGAACTGGCAGACCATGGCCGGCGCGGTGCTGATGATGCTGTGCGCGTTCATCATCTGGCCGCTGTCCGAGTTCGTCGGCCTCGACTGGCGGCACCAGCTGCTCAACCTGCTGTGGGCCGTGATCAACGCCGGCATGCCGCTGGCGCTGGGTCTGTTGGTCACCACCCGCAAGGAGCTCGTGCGCCGACTCACCGAGCTGGCCGCCACACGCGAGCGCAAGCAGCAGCTACAGGCCCAGGCCATCCGCGCCGAGGAGCGCACCCGGCTGGCCCGCGAGATGCACGACGTCGTGTCGCACCAGGTCACCCTGATCGCCATGCAGGCCGGCGCGCTGAAGATGACCGTCACCGACGCCGATTCGCGGGAGATCGCCAACACCATTCGCCGGCTGTCCACCAAGACGTTGGAGGAGCTGCGCCAGTTGGTCGGCGTTCTGCGGACCACCAGCGACGATGACGACGGCCTTACCGACCTGACCGACCTTCGCCGCATGGTCTCCGACTGCGGCCTCGCCGTCACGCTCAACGTGGACGGCGACATCGAGAGCATCCCGCGGCCGGTGTCGGCCGCCGCGTACCGGACGGTGCAGGAAGCACTGACCAATGTCGGCAAGCACGCCCCGTCGGCCGCCGTGTCCGTGCTCGTCCAGGTGGGCGAGGACGAACTGGAGGTGCGGGTGCGCAACGGACGGCCCCGAGGACAGCGGACCCCTGCCCTGCCCTCTGGCGGCCATGGCCTGGTCGGACTCACCGAACGGGCCGAATTGCTGGGAGGCAGCTGTCATGCCGAGCCGAGTCGGGACGGTGGGTTCGTGGTGACCTCACGGTTCCCGCTCGCCCTGCCCGGTGTGCCGGCGCCGCAGGCTCCCCAGCACGCATAGGAGGGTCGGGCCGGAGGGGAAGCCGGGCGCGGGACTCCCCTCTCCTGATCAGCCACGCAACGAAAGCCGCTTTGCTTGCGCACGTCGCGAGCAAAGCGGCTTTCGTGTTGGTGGGACGGGAAGGAAAAGGAAGGGGAGGCGAGCAGGGAAAGGTGCGGCAGGGCGGGACGCGGCGGGCGAGGCGGCCGACGTGGGGCGGAACTGCCTGCGGTGAGCCTGCGGGCCGGGCGGAATGCAGCGCCAGAGGACGGCAGAGCTCAGCGCAGAACGGGCCAGCGGACGGGCAGAACCGCAGAGCAGGCCCGGCGGAAACAGCAGAGCGGGACGGTCAGCGGCAAGCGGACCGAGGCGACCGACCACGGCAGGCGGACCGCTGCGACCGGACTCGGCGGGCAGTCCACGGTGGGCGAGAGTCCGGCGGACCGCCGTCGCCGAAAGTCGGGCGGGCGGCGGCGACCACGGAGGGCTGAAAGCGCGGAAAGGCCGCTCTGCCCCTGACTTGCCGGGGCAGCGCGGCCTTTCGGGTCGGATCGGGCTAGAACTCGCCCTCGCGCTGGGCCCGGAGCTTGGCCAGCGCCTCGGCCAGGATGGCCTCGCCGTCGGCGTCGGAGCGGCGCTCCTTCACGTAGGCCAGGTGCGTCTTGTACGGCTCGTTGCGCGGTGGCGCGGGCGGGGCCTTCTCGTCCCGCCCGGCAGGAAGCCCGCACCGCGGGCAGTCCCACGACTCCGGCTCCTCGGCCTCGAGGGCGAACGACGGACGCGACTCGTGGCCATTGGCGCACCAGTACGACACCCGGTGCCGGGGCGCGGACTCGCCGCGCTCCGACTCGCCCATCGGGCCCGATCCGACTCGGGTACCGCGGATCGCGTTACCGCCAGTCATCGACCCTCACACTCCCACAAGACGTGGTTGAACAACCCCAGTGACGGATGACGGCACTCAGCCGCCGAGCTTGGCCAGCAGACCGATGCCGACGATGCTGATGATCCAGATCGCGGCCACGAACAGCGTGATCCGGTCCAGGTTCTTCTCGACGACGCTCGACCCGGACAGGCTCGACTGCATGCCGCCGCCGAACAGCGAGGACAGACCGCCGCCACGACCACGGTGCAGCAGCACCAGCAGGATCAGCAGCAGGCTGGCGACGATCAACAGGATCTGCAGGAACAGGTTCATCTCACCCTCGCTGTAAGGCGTATAGACGCTACAGGTTACCTGCTCCACCCCGGCCTTCGGCGCACGGTCCGGAAAGGAACAGTCACGGAAACGGAACCGGGGCCCCGCCCGAACGCGAGCGAGGCCCCGACCTGCGACAACGATCTACGGCAGCGGCCCGCCGGCCGCCAGCGCACACAGCTTGGCGAACTCGTCGCCGTCGAGGCTGGCCCCGCCGACGAGACCACCGTCGATGTCGGGCTGCTTGATCAGGTCGGCGATGCTGCCGGACTTGACCGAGCCGCCATAGAGCACCCGCACGACGTCGGCGACCTCCTGGCCGTACTTGTCGGCCAGCGTGGACCGGATCGACGCACACACCTCCTGCGCGTCGGACGGCGTGGCGACCTTGCCGGTGCCGATGGCCCACACGGGCTCGTAGGCGATGACGACCTTGGCCGCCTGCTCCGCCTTGAGACCCTTGAGCCCGGCGATCAACTGCGTGTTGCAGTGCTCGAGGTGCCCGTTGACCTCACGGACCTCGAGCCGCTCGCCGACGCACAGGATGGGCGTCAGACCGTGCTTGAGCGCGGCCTTGACCTTGCGGTTGACCAGCTCGTCGTCCTCGTGGTGGTACTCGCGGCGCTCGGAGTGCCCGACCACGACGTAGGTGCAGCCCAGCTTGGCCAGCTGCGCCCCGGACACATCGCCGGTGTAGGCGCCGGAGTCGTGCGGGGACAGGTCCTGCGCCCCGTACTTGAGCAGCAGCTTGTCCCCGTCGACCAGGGTCTGCACGCTGCGCAGCGAGATGAACGGCGGCAGCACCGCCACCTCGACCTTGGCGAAGTACTTCTCCGGCAGCGAGAAGGCGATCTTCTGCGTCAGGGCGATGGCCTCGAGGTGGTTGAGGTTCATCTTCCAGTTGCCGGCGACCAGCGGAAGGCGGGCCATCAGTCCTCCAAGACCTTCACGCCGGGGAGCTCCTTGCCCTCCAGGTACTCCAGCGACGCGCCGCCGCCGGTGGAGATGTGCGAGAAGCCGTCCTCGGGCAGGCCGAGCTGGCGCACGGCGGCGGCCGAGTCGCCGCCGCCGACCACGGTGAACGCGTCGGACTCGACCAGCGCCTGCGCGACGGCACGGGTGCCGTCGGCGAACGCGGCGAACTCGAACACGCCCATCGGGCCGTTCCAGAACACGGTCTTGGCGTCGGCCAGCTTGCCGGCGAACAGCTCACGGGTGGCCGGGCCGATGTCGAGGCCCTCCCGGTCGGCCGGGATGGCGTCGGTGGACACGACCTCGAACGGGGCGTCCTCGGCGAACGTCGTCGCGGCCAGCACGTCGACCGGCAGCACGAGCTCGACGCCGCGCTTGGCGGCCTCGTCCAGGAACCCCTTGACCTGGTCGAGCTGGTCGGCCTGCAACAGCGAGTTGCCGACCTCCTTGCCCTGGGCCTTGAGGAACGTGTACGCCATGCCGCCGCCGATGAGCAGCCGGTCGACCTTGGTCAGCAGGTTGGCGATGACGCCGAGCTTGTCGGACACCTTCGCGCCGCCGAGCACGACCACGTACGGGCGGGCGGTGTCGTCGGTGAGCTTGCGCAGCACCTCGACCTCGGCCAGCACCAGGCCGCCCGCGTAGTGCGGGAGCTTGGCGGCCACGTCGTAGACCGACGCCTGCTTGCGGTGCACGACGCCGAAGCCGTCGGACACGAAAGCGGCCTTGTCACCGACCAGCGACACCAGGTCGTCGGCCAGCGACTCGCGCTCGGCGGCGTCCTTGCTGGTCTCGCGGGCGTCGAAGCGGATGTTCTCCAGCAGCGCCACGCCGCCGTCGGTGAGCGCGCCGACCACGGCCTTGGCCGAGTCGCCGACGACGTCGGCGGCCAGCGCGACCTCGGCGCCCAGCAGCTCACCCAGCCGGGCGGCGGCCGGGGCCAGCGAGAACTTCGGGTCCGGCTCGCCCTTGGGACGGCCGAGGTGGGCCGTGACGACGACCCGCGCGCCGGCCTCGGTGAGGCGCCGCGCGGTGGGCAGGAACGCCCGGATGCGGCCGTCGTCCGTGATCTTGTCGCCGTCCAGCGGGACGTTGAGGTCGGCACGCACCAAGACGTGCCGACCCGCCACGCCCTCGGCGATCAGGTCGTCGAGAGTCTTCACTTGCGGTTGCCCTCTCAGAGCTTCGAGGCGACCAGCGACACCAGGTCGGCGAGGCGGTTGGAGTAGCCCCACTCGTTGTCGTACCAGCCGACGACCTTGACCTGGTTGCCGATGACCTTGGTCAGCGGCGCGTCGTAGATGCAGGACGCCGGGTCGGTGACGATGTCGGCCGACACGATCGGGTCGGTGTTGTAGCGCAGGTACTTGGACAGCGCACCCTCGGCGGCGGCCTTGTACGCGGCGTTGACCTCGTCCAGGGTGACCTCGCGGCCGACGGTGACGGTGAGGTCGGTGGCCGAGCCGGTCGGCACCGGCACGCGCAGCGCGTAGCCGTCCAGCTTGCCCTTGAGCTCCGGCAGCACCAGGCCGATGGCCTTGGCCGCACCGGTGGAGGTGGGCACGATGTTCAGCGCGGCGGCGCGGGCGCGGCGCAAGTCCTTGTGCGGCGCGTCCTGCAGGTTCTGGTCCTGCGTGTACGCGTGGATGGTGGTCATCAGGCCACGCTCGATGGTGAACGCGTCGTGCAGCACCTTGGCCAGCGGGGCCAGGCAGTTGGTGGTGCAGGAGGCGTTGGAGATGACGGTCTGCGAGCCGTCGTACTGGTCGTCGTTGGCGCCGAGCACCACGGTCAGGTCCTCGCCCTTGGCCGGCGCGGAGATGATGACCTTCTTGGCGCCGCCCTCGTCGACGTGCTTGCGGGCCGCCGCGGCGTCGGTGAAGAAGCCGGTCGACTCGACCACGACGTCCACGCCGAGGTCCTTCCACGGCAGCTTGCCCGGGTCGCGCTCGGCCAGCGCCTTGATGACGGTGCCGTCGACCTCGATGCCCTCGTCGTGCAGCGCCACCTCGCCCGGGAAGCGGCCAAGGATGGAGTCGTACTTCAGCAGGTGCGCCATGGTCGCGACGTCACCCAGGTCGTTGAAGGCCACGATCTCGATGTCGTGCCCGCTGGCCTTGACCGCCCTGAAGAAGTTGCGGCCGATGCGGCCGAAGCCGTTGACACCTACGCGAACCGTCACGGTGTGTCTCCTCGAAACTCGAACCGGTCGAATGCCGGAGCCCAGTAGATGCGGCGACGCTGCCTGCCGGCAACACTAGCGTTACGAAGTAGCGCTGGTCACAGTGGTATGGCAGCTTTCTTGATCGAGCCAGCAGACACTGCTCCGTTCGGGCTAGGGAACCGTGGTGAATTGATCCAGACCGAGGCCGGCGGAAATTCCCGCAAGGCGCTGTGCGCCAAGCGGGAAACGTGGGCGGCGGGGGTCAGTGGGGGCCGCGGCCGAAGGTGATGCCGCCGGTGATGGAGTCGGCCTGCACGGCGTGGCCGGAGTTCGATTTGATGGTGTTCTTCACACGGCCGCGGCGTGTGGGCTCGCTCTCCTCGACCGGTGCAGATGCCGCCGTGCCGTCCTGCTCGGCCATCTCGGCGAGGGTCCTGGCGTCGAAACCGGGCACCGCGACCCAGGCGCGGGCGGTGAACTCCTTGTTGGTCACGGCCAGCGACGCGAAGTCGGTGGCCCGCGCGACCTTGGCGTACGCCCCGTCGAAGGTGGTCCGGTACGCGGTGTCGGACATGATCATCGCCGTGCTCATCGAGCCGTCCGGGCGGGCGGCCATGCACTCCCGGGCCAGCAGCTTGAACGCCGGCGCCTCCAGCAGCCGGGCGCGGGCGATGTTCGCGGCGTGGAAGCCCTGGGTGTCGGGCAGCGGCCCGGCGTCGACGGCCAGCCGCAGCCGCAGCTCCAGCTTGTTCCACTTGTTGTGCTCGGCGACGATCCCGTCCAGCGCCTGACCCAGGTCGACCACCCGGCCCAGCAACCCGATCGGGAACGCGTACAGCCAGCCGTCGCCGGTGTACTGCGCGTCCACGGCCTCGTCCCGGGAGATCCCGACCGCGGCCATGCCCGCCGAGAGCAGCGTCTCCAGCACCGCCGGCACCTGCGGCCGCAGGTGCGGCGCGGTCCGGGCCGAGTCGATCACGTCGACCCCGAGCAGGGTCCGGATTTCGGGGACGATCGACTCCACGGCTCCTCCAGGCTGCGCGTCAGCAGGCACGTGTGGAGTCTGGTTGGGCGAAGGTGTCCGGTCTCCCGGAAAAGCGGGAGACATCGCCCCGACCGGGCCGCCATTCGGGGTCGGCCAGGCAGCGTTCCAGCAGCGACGGATCGGGCAGCAGGTAGCTGCGGCGGCCGGTCTCCAGCAGCTTGTCCGAGCGCAGCTGCTTGAGCACGTGGTCGACGGTCTTGGCCGAGGCGGTGACGAACTGGGCGATCTCCAGCTGGGTCAGGCCCTTCACCCGCAGCCCGCCGCCGGCGACGGCCTCGCCGGAGGACTGAGCCCAGCTCAACAGCTGCTTGGCCACCCGGACCGACACCTCGAACGAGGCGTGCAGCCGCTGCCGCTGGTCGGCCTGGAACAGCCGCTTGCTCAACACGTCGGTGACGTAGGCGGCCAGCACCGGGTGATCGCGCAGCAGGGTGCGGAAGGTGTGCGCGTCGACGTGCAGGGCGATGCCGGGCGTGCGGGCGATGACGTCGGCACTGCGCGGCCGCTCCCCCATCACGCCCATCTCGCCCATCAGCTCGCCGGCGCCGTAGAAGCCGAGAATGGAATCGGCGCCGTTGGGGCCGTGCAGCACCACCTTGACCTTGCCGGTCTCGATCAGCAGCACCTCGTCGCTGGGCGCGCCCTCCACGATCAGCACCTCGCCCCGCCGGAACGGTCGGGCGCGGCCGGAGTTTCGCAGCAGGGTGCGGACCTGATCGCCTAACCGGTCCTCGGTCATGTCACGTTCCCCTCAGCGACGAGCGCAGCCATGGTCGCGGCAGCGCCGCCCGGGCGGCAAGGTCTGGATCGGGTGGCGCCCGCTCAGCGACCGGATTGCGTGCTTTGCCGGTGCTGGAGGGAATCTGGGCCGGTCAGACGTCGGCCTCCTCGACCTCCAACATCTCGGGAGTCACCGCGGACTCGGTGTCGGGCAGACCGAGCTCGTGCGCGCGCTTGTCCGCCATGGCCAACAGCCGGCGGATCCGGCCGGCGACGGCGTCCTTGGTCATCGGCGGCTCGGACAGCTGGCCGAGCTCCTCCAACGACGCCTGACGGTTGCTCAGCCGCAGCCGTCCCGCCGTGACGAGGTGGGTCGGCGCGGACGGCCCGAGGATGTCCAACGCCCGCTCGACCCGAGCGGCGGCGGCGACGGCGGCCCGGGCGGAGCGACGCAGGTTGGCGTCGTCGAAGTTGGCCAGGCGGTTGGCGGTGGCGCGGACCTCGCGGCGCATCCGCCGCTCTTCCCACGCCATCACGGAGTCGTGCGCGCCGAGGCGGGTCAGCAGCGCGCCGATGGCGTCGCCGTCACGAACCACGACACGGTCGGCCCCGCGCACCTCACGGGACTTGGCCTGGATGCCCATCCGCCGCGCGGCGCCGACAAGAGCCAAAGCGGCCTCGGGCCCGGGGCAGGTAACTTCCAAAGCGCTGGAGCGACCGGGCTCGGTCAATGAGCCGTGCGCCAGAAACGCCCCGCGCCACGCGGCTTCGGAGTCGCACGTGCCGCCGGACACGACCGGCGCGGGCAGGCCTCGCACCGGACGGCCGCGCGGGTCCAGCAGACCGGTCTGCCGGGCCAGCCCCTCGCCGTCCTTGACCACGCGCACCACCCAGCGGGTCCCCTTGCGCAGCCCGCCGGAGGTCAGCACGTGCACGTCCGAGTGGTGCCCGAACAGGTCGTGGATCTCCTTGCGCAGCCGCCGCGCGGCCGCGCCGGTGTCCAGCTCGGCCTCGACGACCACGCGCCCGGCGACGATGTGCAGCCCACCGGCGAACCGCAGCAGGGAGGAGACCTCGGCCCGGCGGCAACAGGTCTTGGCCACGGCCAGCCGGCTCAGCTCGTCCTTGACCGCGCCGGTCATCGCCACTGGTGGTCTCCTCCGCCTCTACTTCACACTCGGTCGTGCAGTCCGTGCAGCTGCAGGGCGTCCCGCAGGGACAGCGCCAGCGCCGCCGGATCGTGCCGGTCGGCGGCGCCCCCGGCCGTCACGGTGGACAGGTGCGCCGTTGCCCCCAGGGAGGCCGCGGCAGTGCGCAGCCGCTCCGGGGTCGGCACCGAGTCCACGTCGGCGACAACGGCGTCGACCCGCAGTCTCGGTGCGTGTTGGCAGAGTACGTCCAAGTGGCGTTCGGGGGAGAAACCGGCGGTCTCACCTGGTTGGGGGACGAGGTTGAGCACGACGACCTTGCACGCGGCGGTCTCGACGAGTGCCTCGTGCAGCTCGGGCACGAGCAGGTGCGGCAGCACGCTGGTGAACCAAGATCCAGGTCCGAGCAGCACGACGTCCGCGTCGAGCACCGCCGTGACGGCCTGCGGGCAGGCGGCCGGCGGCCCGTTGCGGTCGGCCCGCAGCCGGATCCGCTGCACCTGACCGGGTGTGGTGGCGACCGCCACCTGTCCCCTGATCCGGCGAACCGCGGTGACGTCCTCGTCCAGCCCGGTGACGTCCGCCTCGATGTCCAGCGGAACATTGCACATCGGTAACACCCGACCGCGCAGGCCCATCAGCCGGGCGACTTCGTCCAGCACGGCGACCGGGTCGCCGAGGGTCTCCAGCAGGCCGGCGATGAGCAGGTTGCCGACGGCATGGCCGGCCAGCGCCCCGTTGCCGCCGAAGCGGTGCTGGAACACCTCCGCCCACATCCGACCGGCGTCGTCCTCGGCGGCCAGCGCGGCCAGCGCCTTGCGCAGGTCGCCGGGCGGCAGCAGGCCGAGCTCACGGCGCAGACGGCCGGAGGAGCCGCCGTCGTCGGCCACCGTGACCACGGCGGTGACGTCCGGCGTGAGCAGGCGCAGGGCGCGCAGGGTCGCCTGGAGTCCGTGGCCGCCGCCGAGGGCGACGGCCCGGAGGGGCTTGTCATGCGCGCCGGAAGGCTGCACGGGGATCACTCGCGACCCAGGTCCCGGTGCACGACCTTCACGGTCATCCCGTCCTCCGTCGACAGCAGTCCTGAAAGTTCTTCGGAAATGGCCACACTTCGGTGCTTACCACCGGTGCACCCCACTGCCAAGGTCAAGTACCGCTTGCCTTCACGCCGGTAGCCGGCGCCGATCAGCTTGAGCAGCTCGTGGTAGCGGTCGAGAAACTCCTCGGCGCCCTCCTGGCTCAGCACGTAGTTGCGCACGTCGGCGTCGAGGCCGGTCTGCTCGCGCAGCTCGGGGATCCAGAACGGGTTGGGCAGGAAGCGCACGTCCATCACCAGGTCGGCGTCCATCGGCAGGCCGTACTTGTAGCCGAAGGAGAGCACGGTGACCCGGGTGCGGGCGCTGGCCTCGGACCCGAAGGTGTCCTCGATCTTGGCCCGCAGCTGGTGCACGGACAGCGAGCTGGTGTCCAGCACCAGGTCGGCCGCCTCGCGCAGCGGGGTCAGCAGCAGGCGCTCGGCGGCGATGCCGTCGGCGAGCCGGCCGTCGGCCTGCATCGGGTGGCCGCGGCGGACGGACTCGAAGCGACGCACCAGCACGTCGTCGGTGGCTTCCAGGAACAGCACGCGGGGCTTGTAGCCGCGGGCGTCGAGGTCCTTGATGATCGCGGCCAGGTCGTCGGTGAAGGCGCGGCTGCGCACGTCCATCACGACGGCGACCCGGGTGATCGCGCCACGGGCCTGCGCGCCCAGCTCGACCATGGTGGCGATCAGCTCCGGCGGCAGGTTGTCCACGACGAACCAGCCCAGGTCCTCGAGGCACTTCGCGGCGGTGCTGCGGCCGGCGCCGGACAGCCCGGTCACCACGGCGACCTCGATGCCCGACTTGTTGGCGGGTGCGTTCACGGCGTTTCCCTTTCCTTCCCGGCACTCGCCAGGGTGGTGTACACGGCCTCGGCGGTGCGCCGGCCCACGCCGGGCACACCGCTGATCTCATCCACGGTGGCCTCGCGCAGCTTGCGCACCGAGCCGAAGTGCTTGAGCAGCGCCGCCTTCCGGGTCTGGCCGAGTCCGGGGACCTGGTCCAGCTCCGAGACGGTCATGCGCTGCCCGCGCTTCTGACGGTGGTAGGTGATGGCGAAGCGGTGAGCCTCGTCCCGCACGCGCTGCAACAGGTACAGCGCCTCGCTGGTCCGCGGCAGGATCACCGGATCGGGTTCGCCCGGGACCCACACCTCCTCAAGGCGCTTGGCCAGGCCGATCACGGCCACGTCGGTCACGCCGAGCTCGGCCAGCACGTCGGCGGCCACCGCGACCTGCGGCGCGCCACCGTCGACCACAAGCAGGTTCGGCGGGTACGCGAACCTACGCGGTTTGCCGGTCTCCGGGTCGATGCCGGGCCGATCGGGGTCGACCGGGGCGGCGGCTTCCTGCTGGTAGCGGGCGAACCTGCGGCGGACCACCTCGGCGATCGAGCCGACGTCGCCGCCCTCGGCACCCTCACGGATGGCGAACCGGCGGTACTCCGACTTGCGGGCCAGGCCGTCCTCGAAGACCACGAGCGAGGCCACCACGTCCGTGCCCTGCACGTGGCTGACGTCGGTGCACTCGATGCGCAGCGGGGCCGAGTCCAGGCCCAGCGCGTCCTGGAGCTCCTGCAACGCGGCCGAGCGGGCGGTCAGGTCGCCGGCACGGCGCAGTTTGTGCTGAGTGAAGGCGTCGGCGGCGTTGCGCTGCACGGTCTCCATGAGCGCGCGCTTGTCGCCGCGCTGCGGGATGCGGAGCTGCACTCGCGAGCCGCGAAGGCCGGACAACCAGTCCTGGACGGCTTCGGCGTCGTCGGGCAGCTCCGGCACCAGCACCTCGCGTGGCACCGCGCTGCCCGTCTGCTCCGCGTTTTCCGCCATGTCCGCCTGGTCGCCGTAGAACTGGCTGAGGAACTGGTCCACCAGTCCCTTCGTGTCGGTCTCCTCGACCTTGTCGACCACCCAGCCGCGCTGGCCGCGGACCCGCCCGCCGCGCACGTGGAACACCTGCACGGACGCCTCGAGCTCGTCCTGCGCGAAGGCCACCACGTCCGCGTCGGTGCCGTCACCGAGCACGACCGCCTGCTTCTCCAGTGCCATCTTCGCCGCACCGAGGTCGTCGCGCAGCCGGGCTGCCCGCTCGAACTCCAACTCCTCGGACGCGGCCAGCATCTCCCGTTCCAGCCGCTTGATCAGACCGTCGGTCTTGCCGGCCAGGAAGTCGCAGAAGTCCAGCACGATGTCGCGGTGCTCGTCGGCCGACACGCGGCCGACGCACGGGGCCGAGCACTTGTCGATGTAGCCGAGCAGGCAGGGCCGGCCGATCTGGCCGTGCCGCTTGAACACGCCGTTCGAGCACGTCCTGGCCGGAAACACGCGCAGCAGCAGGTCCAGCGTTTCCCGGATGGCCCAGGCGTGCGAATAGGGGCCGAAGTAGCGCACGCCCTTGCGCTTCGGGCCGCGATAGACGTAGAGGCGAGGGAATTCCTCGTTCAGCGTCACCGCGAGCACCGGGTACGACTTGTCGTCGCGATAGCGGACGTTGAACCGCGGGTCGAACTCCTTGATCCAGGAGTACTCCAGCTGGAGCGACTCGACCTCGGTCTTGACCACCGTCCACTCGACGCTGGCCGCCGTGGTGACCATCTGCCGGGTGCGCGGATGCAGCGTCGACACGTCGGCGAAGTACGACGACAGGCGGCTGCGCAGGCTCTTGGCCTTGCCGACGTAGATCACCCGGCGGTGCTGGTCGCGGAACTTGTACACGCCAGGGTTGTCGGGGATCGTGCCTGGGGCTGGGCGATAGGTCGACGGGTCGGCCACCCGTCCAGCCTACGGCCGTGGTCCGACAGTTCCCGCACGCGGTCGCCGACCCGATGCAGGGAAGGACGCCTTACCTGCATCCAGCGCAGGTAAGGCGTCCTTCCCTGCATCGGGCGAAGCGTGTGGGAGGCACGTCAGGCCAGCACGACCGCGGCGCCGTTGACCTTCACGTTGACCGCGGTGAGGCCGGTCGTGGCCGGGCCGCGGGTGACGGCGCCGCTGGCCGCGTTGAACTGGCTGCCGTGGCCGGGGCAGGTGATGGTGCCGCCCTGCGGCACACCGACCGTGACGCCCTGGTGCGGGCAAATGGCGCTGAACGCCTTGACCTCGCCGGCACTGGGCTGCACCAGCAGCAGCTTGCTGCCGCTGCCGCCCGGCTCGTCGACCAGCAGGCCGCCGCCGACCGGCACGGACGCCAGCTTGGCGATCTCGGTGCCGGCGGCCGCCTTGGGCTGGTTGTCGGTGGTGGTGCCGCCCGAGGCGCTGGACGGGCTGCTGCACGCCGTCGTGACCGCGCCGCCGGCGACCAGGGCGGCGACCAGGCCGCAGAGCACCTGGCGGCGGTTCGGGTTGGCGATGACCTCGGGCGTCTTCAAAACAAGCCTCCGTGCAAGGTGGTGGGTAAGGCACAGTCCACCAGATACACGTGGCCGTGAGATCAGGGGTTCATCCGTATCACCTGTGAATCGGCCGGAATTCGGACCTCGGAATCTGCTCAGAGAATGCGGAATTCCGACAAAGAGGCGCCTACCCGCGCCCCGAACGCGGGTAGGCGCCGATTCCCCGCGACAGGGCTCAGCGGGCAGGGCAGCGGCAGGGGGTCAGTTGGCCGAGCTGGCGATGGTGCGCGCCACCGCGAGCACGGCGGTGAACGGCGGCAGCCAGTGCCGGCTGAAGGAGGGGGCGTTGGCCCACCGCACCCGCCCGTACGGCGTCATGGTCGGCGGCAGCACGATGCTGCTGGGCGACTTCACGAACCGGATCTCGGACGGGGTGCGCAGCTGCGCCGGCAGCAGGGCGACCAGCTCGGCCAGGAACAGCCAGTTCTCCTGGGGGCTGGGGATGACCAGGGTCGGCCCGGCCAGCATCCGGGCCCGCAGCTCGGCCAGCACGGCGGAGCCGATACGGGCCGGCATCACCAGCGCGGTGGTGGTCGGCCCGAGCGGCAGCAGCACGCCCTGCTCGGTGACGTTGACCCGCCAGCCGAGCATCCGGTAGTTGGCGACGACCTCGCCAAGGGTCCGGCCGAAGCTGCTCTCGGGCGGCTGCGGCGGTTGCACGACGGCCTGCGGGGCTCGTGGCGGCTGGGTCGAGGTACGCATTGGCGGACGTCCTCCCGGGTCGGGCGGTCGCTGCGGCGGTGACCGGCGGGTTCGTCGCCGGGCGCCCTGTGTGCCAGCAGGGTGCGCCGACACGCCGGGCCACCGCCAAACCGCACCCGGATGGGTTCTATCCGGCTGCTGCATCACCGGTCCGGATGAAGGGTCGACCGGTTCATGCATGAGGTGAATAGACAGGCTCTCACCAGCGATTACACTGTGAACACGCTCAGTGACGGGTGCGAGGTGCCATGGAACCGATCAGGTTACGGCAAGCCAGCACCGGACGAACATGTCCGTGTGGCGCCCGCATCGCGGCCGACAACTCCGACCGCCTGTGCACCGCGTGCCGCCGCGGCGCGCGGGACGAGGTGTTCGGCCCGCCCCCGTTGCCCGAGGGTTTCTGGGACCACCCGGTGCTCGCCGAGGCCTTCGCCGACCAGAGCATGGGCGGCCTCATCGGCGCGTACCGACACCACCCGCAGCACCCGCACCGGATAACGCAGGACCGGATGGCGGGCTGGCTGGGCATCAGCCAGGCACAGCTGTCCCGGTACGAGAACGGGGAGAACCCGATCGACCGGATCGACAAGCTGCGCGCCTTCGCGGAGGTGCTCCGGGTGCCACCGGAACGCCTCTGGTTCGACCGCACGGGCCCTCCCCGACCCCGTGACCCCGAGGGCTCCACGGCCCAGGACGTCTTCACCCCGTCCTGGGACGCGCTGAGCACTGCCCGGTCCGTCGAAGAGGTGACGAGGAGCGACTTGACTCTCAGCAGACGAGCGGCGCTGACCGCAGGCGCCGCGGTAGCGGTAGGACCCTCTCTCGTCGAACCGATGCAGCATTGGCTGACACCGCTGCAACCGCTGGCCAAGTGGGCGGCGGGCGGCGTCATCAGCGCCGATGAGCTGGCGGCGATGCGCATGGTCGTCGACGGGCTGCGCGGCTGGTCGGGCGGCGGCGGTGTCGCCCGCAAGGCCGTGCTCGGGCAGCTCAACGAGCTGGCCGAGCGGCTGCGCCGGGCGCCGGACTCGCCCACCACCCAGCAGGCGTTCCAGCTGGGGGCGGAGCTGTCCAAGATGGCGGCCAGCATGTCGTTCGACGCCGGCCTGCACGACTCGGCCCAGCGCTACTACGTGCTGGCGGTGCGGATGGCCAAGGCCAGCCGCAACGAGCCGTTCGGCGCGCTGTGCCTGGCGTCCATGGCCCGGCAGATGTTCGACCTCGGCCGGGCCGAGGACGGGCTGGAGCTGGTGCAGCTGGGCCAGTACGGCACCCGCCGCACGGCCACGCCGGCGCTGCGGGCGCTGCTGCACACCCGTGAGGCGTGGGCGTACGCGCTGATGGGCCGGGTCAACGAGTTCCACCGGGCGGTCGGCCACGCGCAGGAGTGCTTCGGCGCGCGGGACCGGTCGTCGGAGCCGAACTGGATGGCCTCGTTCGACGAGGCGGAGATGGAGGGGGTGATCGGCGCCCGGCTGCGTGACCTGGCCCGGCACGACCCCACCCAGGCTCCCCTGGCCGAGCGCCACATCCGCCGGGCGCTGGCGCTGCGCGACCCGTCACGGGCCCGCAGCCGGGTGTTCGACGTGATCGGCCTGGCCCGCACCCGGCTGGCCACCGGCGAGCCGGAGGCGGCGTGCGAGCTGATCCAGTCCGTGCTGCCGATGGTGGTGCGGCTGCGGTCGGGTCGGGTCCGGCGCAAGCTCCAGGACTTCGTCACGGAGTCGGCCCAGTACCGCCAGCTCCACGCCGTCCGCGAATGCCAGGACGCCATCCGCGCCGTCCGCACCGCCTGAGTTGGACGCTGGGAAGGGGGCCTTCCTGCACTCGGAGTGTAGGAAGGCCCCCTTCCCAGCGTTTTAGCCGAGGGAGGCGCGGAGGGTGCGGGAGTCGGTGAGGCGGGCGTTGTAGGCGGGGTTGGCGGCGGCCAGGATGGTGAACTGGTCGACGGCCTCCTGGGCCGCGGTCCGGGCCTCGGGGATCTGGTTGGCCTGCTTCAGCCAGCTGCCGAGCAGGAAGGCGGCCTCGGCCCACTGCGGCTGGTACGTCCGCGGGTCGGTCTTGGCCAGGGTGCGGTAGATGTCCCGCGACTCCCGTTCGGCGGTCGCCGCGTCGGCGGGCCGGCCGGCCGCGGCGTAGCGATAGCCGAGGTTGTTCAACGCCCAGCCCAGGTGGTCCTGGTCGTTGAGCTGTCGATAGCCGTCCACGCCTTCCTTGGCCGCGACGATCGCCTCGTCGTGCCGTCCGGCGCCGCTCAGGAACGAGCCGAGAATCACGGCCGAGTTGGCCTGATTCGCCTTGTCGCCGAGCGACCGGTAGATGTCATGGGCCTCCTGCTCCGGCGCCGGGGCGTCGGCGGGCTTGCCCGCGGCCGAGAATCGGTAGGCGAGATTGGTCAACGCCCACGCCAGATGCGGCTTGTCCCCGAGCTGCCGGTAGAGGTCGACGCCTTCCTGCGTCGCCGTCACCGACTCGTCGTACAACTTGGCGCCCGTGTCGAACGACCCCAGCAGCACCGACGAGTTGGCCAGATTCGGCTTGTCGCCCAGCGCCCGATAGATGTCCCGCGCTTCCCGCTCCGCCGGCGGGGCGTCGGTGACCCGGCCGGCCGACGAGAAGCGGTAGGCGAGATTGGTCAACGCCCAGGCCAGGTTCGGCTTGTCGCCGAGCGCCCGGAAGATGTCCACGCCTTCCTGGGTCGGGGCCAGTGCCTCGGTCTTCTTCCCGGCGCCGTCGAGGAACGAGCCGAGGATGACCGACGCGTTGGCCAGCTGCGACCGGTAGCGGGCGTCGGCCTGGGTCAGCTTGCGGAAGATGTCCCGGGCCACAGTCTGCGCTATCGGCGCGTCAGAACCCTTGCCACCGCTGGAGAACTGGTACGCCAGCTGGGTCAGCCGGCCGGCCAGCAGCTGCATCCTGTCGTAGTCGGCCGGCACGGGCTGGTAGTCCGGCCGCAGCCATTCCTGCGACGCGGGCGGCGTGTCCCCGGGCAGCTGCCGGGCGTAGAACTGGTTCGCCGTGGGCCGGACCACCGCCGGCTCGGCCTTGCCCGTGCCGTCGTAGTCGGCCGGCACCGGCAGGTCACCCGGCTGCCCCAGCTGGACGGTCCGGACCGGGCCGCCGGTGCTGGGCCGCACCGACCACATGCCGTCGGACGGCCGCCAGAACGCGCTGTCGGTCTTGTGGTCGCCGTCGTAGTCGGCGTCGACCTGTACGGTGTCCTGCTTCGGGTCGATCGGCCCGCCGAGGTCGCCGGCGTTCGGGAAGACCCACTTGGTGACCAGCCACAGG
This sequence comes from Kutzneria chonburiensis, assembly GCF_028622115.1. Lineage (NCBI taxonomy): Bacteria > Bacillati > Actinomycetota > Actinomycetes > Pseudonocardiales > Pseudonocardiaceae > Kutzneria > Kutzneria chonburiensis. The sequence continues at coordinate 376,216 of NZ_CP097263.1, read as the reverse complement.
TTGCGCAGCTGGTTCTGCACGTCCGGCAGGCTCTCGTCGGCATGCGGGTTGAGATGCGCCTTGTACCGGTCGGCCAGCGAGTTCAGCCGCAGCGACGCGCTCCAGGCCATGCAATTGGCGAACGGGTCGGCGCTGAAGATGCCGTCCACGTGCCCGCACGGCTTGCTGACGTCGCCGTCGAACTGCTCCTGATCCCAGGCCAGGCGCGGACTGCTGTCCCTGAGGTTGGCCGCGGCCCGCGCGAATGCCTCGTTCAGCATGGGGTGGGGCCCGTTGTCCTTGTCCACCGGCATGCCCAGGAAGTTCGACAGCAGCGACTTGCCGCCGTAGAGCAGGCCCCGGAACTGGTCGTCGGTCTGCAGCGACCGCGGGAACGCCAGCTCGCTGTAGCCCCGCATCAGCCGGATCGAGTCCTGCAACTGCCCCAAGACGGGGTCATCGCCCTTGCCCGCCACGCGGGCGTAGTACTTGGCCTGGCTGGCCCGCAGGAAGTTCTCCACCTGCGTCTTGGCGATGGCCTCGCCGTCGTCCGCGACCCAGACGTCGGCGCTGTGCTCGAACATGCCGCGATAGGTCGAGTCCCAGTCCTTCTTCAGCAGGTCCCGCGGGTCCAGGTGGAAGTCCGCGCCGCCGCGCCCGGTGCCGTCGGCCCCGACCCAGGACCACCGCAGGCGGACGTTCTGCTTCACGATCATCGTGCCGCCGCGGGAGGCCTGGTCGGCCCCCTCGATGCCGCAGTTGACCCCCGGGAAGCAGGTCGACTGGGTCACCCGCACCTTCAGGTCGGCGTACGTGTCGTGCTGCGTGCAGTAGATCGGGTGCTCGCCCTGCTGGCCGCACTCGACGCCCTGTGTCTGGACGTCGTGCTCGTTCTCGAAGGTCGCGTACCAGCAGACGCCGTAGCCGGGCCGCTTCGGGTCGTCCGCGTGACCGCCGAAGACGTTGCGCGCGAACATGGTCGCCGGCGGCAGCTGGGACGCCTTCATGTTGTCCGGCCGGGCGATCCGGAAGTCGGTGCTGCCGTTGTTGCACATCTCCATCTGGTCGTTCGCGTCGGTGTCGGGCAGCAGCGAGGTCGGCTGGGTCGGCCCGGCCCACAGGTTGTAGTTGGAGTGGTCGCTGGTCGACGTGACGTCGTTCTCCAGCGGGATCAGGCTGTTGAAGTAGCCGGCCAGCGCCCGGCTGTAGTCGCCCATCAGGCCGTTGAACAGCGGGCTGGTCGCGCCGTCCGGACCGACCTGGCCGAACGCCTGCGCCGAGTTGACCACGTCGTGGCCCCGGGTGAGCAGGTCCTTCGCCCACACCGTGCTGCCGTTGGCCCTGGCCAGCGCCGGGTTCTGGAAGTCGAGCAGGGTGAACGCGGTCGAGCCGAACCTCCACATGTCGGCGTTGGCCACGTGGTCGGGCACCTGGATCTTCGCGCTCCACCGGGAATTGGCCAGTGCGGCGAGATAGGTGATGTTGCCGGTCGGGCCGTACTTGTCCAGCTGGTCGACGGCGGTGTGCGTGGTGTGGTCGCCGAGGGAGGCGGTGTCGGTGGTGAAGACCGACGGCATGACCGGGATGTCGTTGCCCGCGGTGTAGAACTCCGGCTCGGCGTCCTTGTACATCTGCTCGGTCACGGTCTTGTCGGGGTGGGTCAGCGTGACGTCGAGCGCGGTGTTGGCCTGCTTGAGCACCGGCGCGACCTGCGTGCCCTGGAAGCCGGCCGCGGTGCTGGACCCGATGTTGCGCAGCGTGTCGTCGATCGCGGTCAGGTTGGTCATCATGGTGCCGACCTGGCTCTTGATCTGGTCGACCGTGCCCTGCATGTGGTCCAGCTGGAGGTTGAGCCGCTGGGTCATGTCGGCCAGCCGCTGGTCGATCCGGGCGAACTGCTTGAGCATGTCGTTGTGCAGGTTCTGGATGTCCTGCCGCAGGTTCTGGATCTCCTGGAGGATCTGCAGGTTCATGTCCGGCCCGGCCCCGGCGAACAGCCCGACCAGCGTGCTGATCGCGCCGATCACGTTGCCGGTGAAGGCGACCGTGGCCAGTGACATCACGGCGTTGATGGCCTGGAACGCGGTGATGCACTTGTTGATCGCGGTCGCGACCTGGATCGCGCCGCTGCCGAACGCCTTGAGGTCGCGGGCCGCGTCCTTGTCGCCGACCGCGCCGAGGAACCAGGACAGGCCGTCGAAGGCGGACTTGGCGCCGTCGATGTACTGCTGTCGCTCCTCCTGCTCCTTGGTCAGCTGCTCCTTGGTCTTCGTCCCGTCGGGCTTGGCCGCCTCGAGCTTGATCTTGCCGTTCTTGATGTCCAGCTCGGTCTGCGCGATCTGGTCCTGCATCTTCTTCTCGGTGTACACCTTCAGCTGCGTCGGATCGTCGCGCAGCGCCAGGTAGTCGGCCGCGTTGAAGGCCAGCTTGAACTCGGGGATCTTGGAGACGTCCAGCGCCGTCGACCTGGCGTGGAACCCGCCGGCACCGACCTGCGCGCCGAGGGCGGAGAACCAGGCGTTGTCGAACTTGGCGTCGGCCCGGGCCGAGCCGGCGACGCCGGCCCACACATCGGCCTGCGCATTCTCGTAGCCGACGGTCCAGGAGTACACCTGCAACTCACCGGACAGGCGGTCGACCATCAGGCCGGACTGCGGGCGGATGTCGCGCGCGGTCAGCGCGACCAGCAGCTTCTCGATCTGTGGCCCGGTCATCGTGGCGTCGGCGACGCTGTGCACGGCGACCAGCGCGGCACCGGCGATCTCGTAGTCCTGGCCCAGCGAGGACGGCACGGCCTTCTCGATGGCCAGCTGCACGTCGCTGAGGTGCTTGGCCAGCGCCTGCTCGTCCTTGTCGGGGTGCGCGGCCCGGTAGTCGAGCAGCTCGGCGCTGGCGACGAGGTGCTTGGCGTAGTCCCGGTCCTTGTCGGCGAAGCGCACGTAGTCGCCGACAAGGACGTTGGCCAACGCATTGTCGTCGATCGCGGCGGCCGAGGCCTGCGGGGGTACGACCAGCGTGGTGCCGAGCACGGCTGCCGCGAGCAGCCCGCCCAGCACCGCGCGCCGTCGAACGGCTCGCATCACGGATGTCTCCTGGCTCAGTGGTCAGTGAGCCACAGCATCCCGGGCGTTGCCCGACATCCCCACCATAAAAGGAGATCGCTGCCCTATGAGGCATCCGCGCATTCGGTCAGGAACGCGGCTTGCTGGTCGCCTCCGTGTAAACCGAGGACTCCTTGTACAGGGCCCGCAAACCCCGCATGGCGGTGACGGCGCGAGCGCCGTCGGCCGCCTGCACGGCCATGATCGAGACGTACTCGTCGGCCGGCAGATCCAGGCGGGCCCAGGCGGAGCCGTCGGGGAAGCTGAGGCCGCGCACCTCGGACCACGGATACCGGGTGGCGCCGAGCAGGTTGCGGACCTCGATCCACTCGGCCGTGGCCCGCACCCGCGGCCGGGTCAGCAACAGCACGCCGCAGGCCAGCAGCACGCCGACCATGGCCATGGCGATCTGGTCGGACACCTCGAAGTAGGCGCCGGTCGGCGTGTTGCGCAGCAGGATGGCGATGATCACGAACAGCGCGACCAGGCCGGCCGCCGCCGGGATGGCGACGAACCGCACGCGGCGCGGCCGGCAGGTCACGGTCTCGGCGCTCATGCCAGGCCCCGATCCGTCCACGGCCGGTTGATGTTGCGCAGCTGCACGGCCGTGTCCAGCGCGGCCACCGTCGCCTCGAAACCCTTGTCCTCGGCCGAGGACGGCATGCCGCAGCGGTCCAGCGCCTGCTGCTCGGTGTCGCAGGTGAGCACGCCGTTGCCGATCGGTGTGGACTCGTCCAGCGACACCCGGGTCAGCCCGGCCGTCACGGCGTCGCACACGTACTCGAAGTGCGGGGTGCCGCCACGGATCACCACACCCAGCGCGACCACGGCGTCGTGGTGCTTGGCCAGCGCCTGCGCCATCACCGGCAGCTCGATCGCGCCGGCCACCCGGACCACCGTGGGCTCCTTGATGCCGGCCTTGGACGCCGCGGTCAGCGCCCGCTCCAGCAGGTTGGTGGTGATCGTCTCGTGCCATCGGGTGGCCACCACCGCGAGTCGCAGGTCCTCACACCACTGCGGCACCTGGATGGTCGGCCGGCCGTCGCCACTCATTGCTCTACCCCATCGCTGTCGGACTCGTACTGCTCTAGATGATGCAGGTCGTGTCCCATGCGGTCGCGCTTGGTCCTCAGGTAGCGCAGGTTCTCCGGGTTCGGCCACACCGGCAGCGGCACCCGGTCGACCACCTTGAGGCCGTATCCCTCCAGGCCGACGCGCTTGTCCGGGTTGTTGGTGAGCAGCCGCATCGACTTGATGCCCAGGTCGACGAGGATCTGCGCGCCGGTGCCGTAGTCGCGGGCGTCGGCCGGCAGGCCCTGGGCCAGGTTCGCGTCCACGGTGTCGGCGCCGCGGTCCTGGAGCTGGTAGGCCTGGAGCTTGTGCAGCAGGCCGATGCCCCGGCCCTCGTGTCCGCGCATGTACAGCACGACGCCGCGGCCCTCGGCGGCCACGGCCTCCATGGCCGCGTCCAGCTGCGGGCCGCAGTCGCAGCGCAGCGAGCCGAACACGTCACCGGTCAGGCACTCGGAGTGCACGCGGACCAGCACGTCCTCGCCGTCGCCGAGCTCGCCCTTGACCAGCGCGATGTGCTCGATGCCGTCCAGCGTGGAGTCGTAGCCGACGGCCTGGAACTCGCCGTGCGCGGTGGGGATGCGGGCGTCGGCCACCCGGATCACGTGCCGCTCGGTGCGCCGCCGGTAGGCGATCAGGTCGGCGATGGTGATCATCTGGAGCTCGTGCTCCGCGGCGAACACCATCAGCTCGTCGCGGCGGGCCATGTCGCCCTCGTCCTTCTGGCTGACGATCTCGCACAGCACGCCGGCCGGGTGCAGGCCGGCCAGCTTGGCCAGGTCCACCGCCGCCTCGGTGTGGCCGGCGCGGCGCAGCACGCCGCCCTCACGGGCCCGCAGCGGCACGACGTGGCCGGGGCGGTTGAAGTCGTTGGCGACCGACTGGGGGTCGGCCAGCAGGCGGATGGTGTGGGCGCGGTCGGCGGCCGAGATGCCCGTGGTCACGCCCTGCTTGGCGTCGACCGTGACGGTGTAGGCGGTGCCGCGCGCGTCCTGGTTGGTGTGGAACATCGGCGGCAGGTCCAGTCGGTCGCACACCGACTCGGGCAGCGGCACGCAGATGTAGCCGGAGGTGTAGCGGACCATGAAGGCGATCAGCTCCGGCGTGGCCTTCTCGGCCGCGAAGATCAGATCGCCCTCGTTCTCACGGTCCTCGTCGTCCACCACGACGACGGCCTTGCCGGCGGCGATGTCCGCGATCGCCTGCTCGATGGCGGCGTGGGTGCTGATCGGGTTGCTCACCGGACCTCCTTGTTGCCCAGCGCGGCCAGGTGCGGCGTGGCCAGCCGCTCGACGTACTTGGCCAGCACGTCGACCTCGATGTTGACCCGGTCGCCCGGCTGGCGGCGGCCCATGGTGGTCAGTTCCAGCGTGGTCGGGATCAGCGCCACCGAGAAGGTGTCGTCGGTGACGTCCACGACGGTCAGCGAGATGCCGTCGATGGTGACCGAGCCCTTCTGCACCAGGTAGCGGGACAGCGACGCGGGGATGCCGAACTTGGTCAGGCCGCCGTCGTGGTGCTCCAGGAACAGGCCGACGCCGTCAACGTGACCCTGCACGATGTGGCCGCCGAGGCGCTGGCCGGCGGCCATCGCGCGCTCCAGGTTGACCCGGTCGCCCTCGTGGATCTTGTCCAGGCTGGACCGCTGCAGCGTCTCGTCCACCACGTCGACGGTGAAGGTGCCGTCGCCGGTCTCCACCACGGTCAGGCACACGCCGTTGACGGCGATCGAGTCGCCGTGCTTGGCGTCCGAGGTCACCAGCGGCCCTCGCACTGTCAACCGCGCGGCGTTGGGCAGTTGCTCGACGGCGACGATCTCGCCCAGTTCCTCGACGATCCCGGTGAACACGGGAATCCCCTTACTCGGTCTTGACCGGCACTGCGGAGATCCGCACGTCGGGTCCGCTCATGGTGACGTCTTCGATGGCGAAAGGCAGCGCCTGGGTGATGGTGTTCACGCCGGCGTCCAGCAGAGCGGCGGGCCCGGCCCCCAGCAGTATCGGGGCGACGTAGACCAGCACACGGTCCACACGGTGCGCCTTGAGGAAGGCACCGGCCAGTCTCGGCCCGCCTTCGAGCAACACGTCCACCACACCCCGTTCGGCCAGCGCGGCCAACACCTCGTCGGGGTCGTGGCTCCGCACGTGCAGCGTCTCCGCCGCGTCGTCCAACACGCGGGCGGCCGCGTCTATTTCGGACGTGCCGACGACCACGCGCAGCGGCTGCCGGTCCGACAGCGTGCCGTCGTCCTCACGGGCGGTGAGCTGCGGGTCGTCGGTGGTCACGGTGCCGGTGCCGGCGACGATGGCGTCCACCTTGCGGCGGATGTCGTGCACCTCGGCGCGGGACATCGGGGAGCTGATCCAGCGGCTCGTGCCGTCCGCCGCGGCCACGCGGCCGTCGAGGCTGGCGGCGTACTTCCACGTGACGTGCGGACGGCCCGTACGGGCGTAGTGCAGCCACGCGCGCAGCGGCCCCCGCTCCACGTCCTCACCGAGCAGGCCGCCCTCGACCTCGACGCCCGCGGCGCGCAGCACGTCAGCACCGCCGGCCGCTCGGGGTTGGGGTCCGGGACCGCGTAGAACACGCGCTTGATGCCGGCCGCCAGCAGCGCCTGCGTGCACGGCGGCGTGCGGCCGTAATGCGAGCACGGCTCCAGCGTCACGTAGGCGGTGCCGCCGCTGGCCCGCTCCCCCGCCGCGCGCAGCGCCATGACCTCGGCGTGCGGGCCGCCGGGCGGCTGCGTGGCACCGATGCCGACGATCTCGCCGCCGGCCGACACGATCGCCGCCCCGACCGGCGGGTTGGGGCTGGTGACGCCCCGCGTCGCCTCGCTGGCCTCGATCGCCGCCCGCATTGCGTCGGTCATCGGGCCGCCTTGGCCCGGAGCTTGCGGACCGCCTCGGCCGGGTCCTGCGCGCCGTAGACCGCCGAGCCGGCCACGAAGCAGTCCACGCCGGCGTCGGCCGCCTGCTCGATGGTGTCGTCGTTGATGCCGCCGTCGATCTCCACCAGCAGCGTCAGGTGGCCGGTGTCGACCAGTCGGCGGGCGGTGCGGACCTTGTCCAGCACCTCCGGCATGAACGACTGGCCGCCGAAGCCCGGCTCGACCGACATCACCAGCAGGGTGTCGTAGTGCTTGAGGACGTCCACATAGGGCTCGAGCGGGGTGCCGGGCTTCACCGACAGGCCGGCCTTGGCCCCGGCCGCCCGCAGGTCCTTGGCGATCTTGACCGGATCGGCGGCCGCCTCGACGTGGATGGTCACGTTGTAGGCGCCGGCCTCGGCGTACCCGATGGCCCAGCGGTCCGGGTCGTCGATCATCAGGTGGCAGTCGAGCGGGATGTCCGTCGCCTTGCGCAGCGCCTGCACCACCGGCAGGCCCAGGGTCAGGTTGGGCACGAAGTGGGCGTCCATCACGTCCACGTGCAGCCAGTCCGCGCCGGTCACGGCGTTGGCCTCCTCGCCCAACCGGGCGAAGTCGGCGGACAGGATGCTCGGGGCGATCAGCGGCGACTGTGGCACAGACCGAGTCTAGTTGCCGGACCCGCATGTATCCGGCCGCGCGCCGATCGTCCCGATAGGCCGTAGGTCACATCTACCAGGTCAGGCCGAAGCCCAGCGGGAACAGCGGCGTCTTGCCGTCGCCGTCGTTGACCGGCTCCTGGGACGCGCTCTGCGGCCAGCTCACCGGCAGTTTCCCGGTCGGGTGGACGGTGCCGAAGAGCACGTCGGCCACGCCCTGGCCCTCGGTGCCCGGCAGCCACGACTCGACCAGCGCCCGCCAGTCGGGCAGCTGCGCGCTGATGTCAAGCGGCCGGCCCGACACGAGCACGACCACCACCGGCACGCCCGATGCACGCAACCGATTCAGTGTGGCCAGGTCCGTCTGGTCCAGTCCCATGCCGCCGGGCCGGTCGCCCGCGCCCTCGGCGTACGGGGTCTCGCCGATGACCGCGACGGCCGCGGTGTAGCTGGAGTTGATCCCGTTGCCGTCACGGTTGTACGTGACCGAGCCGGCCCCGGCCACCGTGTTGCGGATGCCTTGCAGCACAGTGGTCCCGGGCGTGACGTTGCCGCTGCCGCCCTGCCAGCTGATCGTCCAGCCGCCGCTCTGGTTACCGATGTCGTCGGCCGACTTGCCGGCCACGAACACCTTGGCCGACTTGGACAGCGGCAGGATGTTGCCGGCGTTCTTCAACACCACCTGGGATTCGCGGACGGCCTGCCGGGCGGTTGCCCGGTGTGCCGCGGAGCCGACGGTGCCGGTGAAGGTGCGGTCGGCCAGCGGGTGCTCGAACAGGCCCAGCTGGAACTTCTTGGTCAGGATGCGTCGGTTGGCGTCGTCGATCCGGGCCCGTGAGATGTGGCCGTTGTTGACCTCGGTGCGCAGCATGCTGATGAACTGCTTGTAGTTGGTCGGCACCATGACCATGTCGATGCCGGCGTTGATGCTGGCGTCGATGTCGGCCGCGGAGAAGCCGGACTGGCCGTCGATCTGGTCGATGCCGGCCCAGTCCGACACCACGAAGCCGCTGAAGCCCAGCTCGCCCTTGAGGATGTCGGTGATCAGGTGCCGGTTGCCGTGGTCCTTGACCCCGTTCCAGCTGCTGTACGAGATCATCACCGAGCCGACGCCCTTGTCCACGGCCGCCTTGAACGGCGGCAGGTGAATGGCCCTGAGGTCGGCCTCGGACAGCTGGGTGTTGCCTTCGTTGACGCCGCCGGTGGTGCCGCCATCGCCGAGGTAGTGCTTTGCCGTGGCCAGCACGGACGCCGGTGCCGCGCCGAGCGTGGTGCCCTGGAGGCCCGTGACGATTGTGGTCATCGAGGTCGCGATGCTGGGCACTTCGCCGAAGGACTCGTAGGTGCGGCCCCAGCGGTCGTTGCGGGCCACGCACAGGCAGGGCGCGAAGTCCCAGTTGACGCCGGTGCCGGCGACCTCCTCGGCGGTGGCCCGGCCGATCTGTTGCACCAGCGCGGGATCACGGGTCGCGCCGAGGCCGATGTTGTGCGGGAAGATCGTCGCGCCGACCACGTTGTTGTGGCCGTGCACCGCGTCCGCGCCGTAGATCATCGGGATGCCGAGCGGGGTGGAAAGCGCTGTCCGCTGGAAGCTGTCGTACATGTCGGCCCAGGACTGCGCGGTGTTCGGGCTGGGCGCGGAGCCGCCGCCGGACAGCACCGAGCCGATCCGGTACGTCGCGAGGTCGCTCTGCGGATTCAGCGCGGTGCGCTCGGCCTGGGTCATCTGGCCGAGTTTCTCGTCAAGGCTCATCCGCGCCATCAGGTCGCTGACCCGGTCGGCGACCGGCAGGGCCGGATTCTGGTACGGCAGGCCGGCGTGCGGCTGGGCGGTGGCCGGCGTGGTCACCGCGGCGATGGCCAGCAGTGCTGCGGCGGCGGCGAGGACTGGGCGCGGAATCCTGATGCGGGGCAAGGGAACCTCCTGGCAGGGAAGTGCGCGGACGACCCGATGAGAGGCGGCGTGCGCTCCTGGAAGCGCTCCCATATCTCGCACTATACGTCCGGTTGTCGGCTGTGCCCAGGGGTGCGAGGGTGCCTCGGCACCGTTGCATCCTTCCGACCTATCGGATTCATTCCTTCACTCTTGCATTAAGTCGTGTATTGACGCTTCCTCCTGTCCCCCAATAGCATTCGAAGCCGTCGGAGCCGCCCTGACACCGTCCTCTCCCACCGATGCAGGAGGACCCGAGGTGGCCCGTATGCGGACCGCGGCGATCGCCGCGGCAGCCCTGACCCTGACCGCGATCTCCACCGCCGCCGGCGCACTGCCGGCAGCCGGCGCACCCCAGGCGACGCCGGACTTCGGCCCCAACGTGACGATCTTCGACCCCTCCATGTCGGCGTCGTCCATCCAGAGCAAGCTCAACTCGGTGTTCTCCGCGCAGGAGAAGGCGCAGTTCGGCAACGCCCGCACCGCCCTGCTGTTCAAGCCCGGCACCTACAACGTCGACGCGAACGTCGGCTTCTACGAGCAGGTCTCGGGCCTTGGTCTACTTCCGGGCCAGGTCACCATCAACGGCCAGGTGCACGCCGAGGCCGACTGGCAGGGCGGCAACGCCACACTGAACTTCTGGCGTGACGCGGAAAACCTGACCATCAATCCACCGGGCGGCACCGACACCTGGGCGGTGTCCCAGGCCGACCCGCTGCGACGGGTGCAGGTCAACGGCAACCTGAAGCTGGACGACGGCGGCTGGTCGTCGGGCGGCTTCCTGGCCGATTCCCGGGTGACGGGCCAGGTCCGGTCGGGCAGCCAGCAGCAGTGGCTGTCGCGCAACGACCAGATCGGCGCGTGGACCGGCCAGAACTGGAACATGGTGTTCTCCGGTGTGCAGGGCGCGCCGGCAGCCAACTCGTTCCCGAAGCCGCCGTACACCGCGGTCGCGCAGACTCCGGTGATCGCCGAGAAGCCGTTCCTGTACGTGGACAGCGCCGGCAACTACAACGTGTTCGTGCCGGCCTTGCGTACCAACAGTTCCGGCACGTCGTGGGCCAACGGCAATCCGGCCGGCACGTCGTTGCCGATCAGCGGCTTCTACATCGTCAAGCCGGGCGACTCGGCGGCGACGATCAACGCGCAGCTGGCCGCCGGCAAGAATCTCCTTGTCACGCCGGGCATCTACCACCTCAACCAGACGCTGAACGTGACCCGGGCCGACACCGTGGTGCTCGGGCTGGGCATCGCGACCCTGGTGCCGGACAACGGGATCACCGCCATCCAGACCGCCGACGTGAACGGCGTGAAGATCGCCGGGCTGCTGATCGACGCCGGCCCGACCAACTCGCCGGTGCTCATGCGGGTCGGTCCGACCGGCTCGACGGCCAACCACGCCGCCGACCCGACCGTGCTGTCCGACGTGCACTTCCGCATCGGCGGCGCCGGTGTCGGCAAGGCGACCCAGTCGCTGGTCGTCAACAGCAACAACGTGATCACCGACGACACCTGGCTGTGGCGGGCCGACCACGGCAACGGCGTCGGCTGGAACAGCAACACCGCGGCCAACGGCCTGGTGGTGAACGGCAACAACGTCACCGCGTACGGGCTGTTCGCCGAGCACTACCAGCAGTACCAGGTGATCTGGAACGGCAACGGCGGCAAGACCATCTTCTACCAGTCCGAGATGCCCTACGACCCGCCGAACCAGGGCGCGTACATGAACGGCTCGACCAAGGGCTGGGCGTCGTACAAGGTCGGCAGCTCGGTGACCAGCCATGAGGCGTGGGGACTCGGCGTCTACTGCCTGTTCGTCAACGACGCCAGCATCTCCAACGCGCACGCCATCGAGACCCCGAGCAGCGGCGTCAAGTTCCACGACATGGTGACCGTGATGCTCGGCAGCAACGCCGGCACGATCACGCACATCGTGAACAACACCGGCGCCGCCGCCGGTCCCGGACACACCGTCCAGGACCTGGTGAGCTTCCCTAAATTCGGCGCAGCACCTGGCAGAACATCGCGTCGGTGCCGTGCCGGTGCGGCCAGAGCTGCACGTGCGGGCCGTCGCCGAGCTGCGGGACACCCGGGAACAACTCCCGGGTGTCCACGGCCTCGGCCAGGCCCTTGCGCACGATGTCGCTGGTGACGCCGATCGTCTCCCGCAGGTGCGGCGAGCACGTCACGTACACCACGACACCGCCGGGGCGGACCAGCTTCAGCGCGGCGGTGAGCAGTTCACGCTGGAGCTTGGTCAGGTCGGAGACGTCATCGGGCTTGCGACGCCAGCGGGCTTCGGGCCGGCGGCGCAGCGCCCCGAGGCCCGTGCACGGGGCATCGACGAGCACGCGGTCGAAGCTGCCCTCGGGCAGCCCGGAGTCGCGGCCGTCGGCGACGTGCACGGTGATTTCCAGACCGGTGGTGGCCTTGCGCACCAGCTCAGCGCGGTGCGGGGCCTTCTCGACGGCGTCCAGCGTGGCCCCCTGCAACCGGGCCAGGGCGGCCAGCAGCACCGCCTTGCCACCGGGACCGGCACACAGGTCCAGCCAGCGCTCGTCCCGGCCGTCGAGCGGGGCCGTGGTCAGCGCGAGGGCGCAGAGCTGGCTGCCCTCGTCCTGCACGGCGGCCAGCCGCTCACGTACGGGCTCCAGGTCGCCGGGGTCGCCGGAGCCCGGCTCCAGGTGCACGCCGTAGGGCGAGTACGGGGCGACGTCGCCGCCGGTGATGGCGGCGAGCTCCTCGTTGCTGACCTCGCCCGGCCGCGCGGCCAGGTGGACCAGCGGCCGGGCGTCGTCGGCCGTCAACGCGGCCGCGAGTTCGTCGCCCTTGTCCCCCAAGGCATCGGCAAACGCTTGCGCGATCCACTTGGGGTGGGCGTTGGCGAAGGCCAGGTAGCCAACCGGGTCCTCGGGGGCGAGCTGCTTGACCCACGCCTGCTCGTCCTGCTCGCCGACCCGCCGCAGCACGGCGTTGACGAAGCCGGCCGGCCCGGATCCGTGCGCACCCCGTACAAGGTCCACAGTGGACGCCACCGCGGCGTGAGCCGGAATCCTGGTACGCAGCAACTGGTACGCACCCAGCCGCATCGCGTCGAGGAAAGGTCCGTCTATTTCGGACAGTGGACGGTCCGAGCAGGCGGCGATGATCTCGTCCAGCAGCCCCTTGGCCCGCGCCGCACCGTAGGCCAGCTCGGTGGCCAGCGCGGCGTCGCGGCCGTTGATGCGGCGGTCCCGCAGCAGCTTCGGCAGCACCAGGTTGGCGTACGCGTCGCGCTCGCGGATCGCCTTCAGCGTGTCCCAGGCGGCCTGCCGCGCCGGGTCGTCCTCCGGCGGGCGGCGCGGTCCCTGGCGGCGGGCCGGCGGGTGCTGGCGCTCCGGCCGGGACGGACGCCTGCTCGGTCCGCCGCTTCGCTCCGTCACGCCAACCGCTCCCCTGCTTCGATCCTCGAGCCGCGCGCCCAGTCGGTCGCGGCCATTCGCTTCTTGCCCGGCGCCTGCACGTCGCCCAGCTGCACGGCGACAGTAGACGTGCCGACGAGCACGCGCTTGCGCTCCACCCGGATCTCGCCGGCGGCCAGGTCGTCCACATCGGACAGCCGCACCGGCCCCAGCTTGAGCCGCTCGTCGCGGAACACCGCCCAGGCCCCCGGCTCCGGCGTCACCGCGCGGGCCAGCCGGTCCACCGCCTGCGCCGGGTGGGAGAAGTCCAGGTGCGCATCGTCCACGGTGATCTTGCTCGCGTAGCTGACGCCGTCGGCGGCCGGCTGCTCCCGGGCCTCCAGCGTGCCGTCCTCGATCCCGTCCAGGGTCGCGACCAGCAGGTCCGCGCCGGCGACGGCCAGTCGGTCCAGCAGTTCGCCGGCGGTCTCGTGCGCGCCGACCTCGACCGTCAGCGTGCCGAACATCGGGCCCGCGTCCAGCTCCTTGACGATGCGGAACGTGCTCGCGCCGGTGATCTCGTCACCGGCCCGCACCGACGCCTGCACCGGGGCCGCGCCACGCCAGGCCGGCAGCAGCGAGAAGTGCAGGTTCACCCAGCCGTGCCGCGGAATGTCCAACGTGCGCTGCGGCAGCAGGGCCCCGTACGCGACGACCGGGCAGCAGTCCGGGTTGATCTCACGTAGCCGGTCCAGGAACTCCGGCGCGCCGGCCTTCTCCGGCGTCAGCACCTCGATGCCGTGCTCGTCGGCCAGCGCCCCCACCGGGCTGCGGACCAGGTGCCGACCGCGGCCGGCCGGGGCATCCGGCCTGGTCACGACGGCCGCCACCTCGTGGCGTTCGGAGGCGATCAGCGCCCGCAGCGAGGGCAGCGCGACCTCCGGCGTGCCGGCGAACACCAGCCGCATCAGTGGCCACCGCCGAACAGGCTGTGCGGGCTCTGCTTGATCACGGGGGCCGCGCCGGTGAACCACTCCGCCTCGCGGATGGCCTTCATGGCCTCCTTGCGGGTCGCCTGGTCCAGGCGGTCCAGGAACAGCACGCCGTCGAGGTGGTCGCTCTCGTGCTGGATGCAGCGGGCCAGCAGCTCGCTACCCTCGATCTCGACCGGCTCGCCGTGCATGTTCCAGCCCTTGGCCACGATGTGCAGGTGGCGCTTGCAGTCCCAGGCCATGCCCGGGATGGACAGGCAGCCCTCCGGGCCCTCCTGCATCTCCTCGCCGACCACGTCGAAGGTGGGGTTGACCAGGTGGCCCTCGAAGCCGTCGCAGTGGTAGGTGAACACCCGCAGGCCCACGCCCAGCTGCGGCGCGGCCAGGCCGGCGCCGCCCTTGTCCTCCATGGTCTCCCAGAGGTCGGCGACCAGGCCGCGGAGTTCCTTGTCGAAGTCGGTCACCTCGGCGGCGCGGGTGCGCAGCACCGGGTCCCCGAACAGGCGGATGGGCTGGACGGTCACTGGTCTCCCTGGGCTGTGGCGGTCTGGCCGCCCCAGTTTAGGAGATCAGTGCTCTGCGTAGTCGGCCCCCACGAACAGCACGGTCGCCAGGGCCAGGATGAAGTGCCCGGTGAACCTGGCCGCGGTCAGGAGGGCCTTGAGCAGCTGCGCCGGCCAGTGGACGGTGATGGTGGTCGGGGTGGCGGTCAGCGTGGTCATGGTGTCTCCTCCGGTGGATCGTGACTCAAGGTTCGCTCCCGCGGTCGTCATCGGGCGTCGGCGTGCGGTCGCATTCCGTCGGTCATCCCTCGGGATGACCGCAACAACCTCGCGGTTGCCGGACACCTCATGGCATGAGGCAGGGGGAACAGGTGCTGGGGCCCAGTGACGGCGAGCTGTGGGCCGACGAGGCCTTCACCGAGCTGTTCGAGCGGCACGCCGAGGCCGTGTGGAACCACGCCTACCGGCTGACCGGCTCGTGGTCGCTGGCCGAGGACCTGACGTCCATGACCTTCATGACCGCGTGGCGGCGGCGTCGCGAGCTCACCCTGGTGCGGGACAGCGCCCGGCCGTGGCTCTACGCCGTCGCCGGCTTCCTCGCCCGTACCGAGTTCCGGCGGGCGCACCGGTTCCGTTCACTGATCGCCCGGCTGCCGCTCGGCCGTGACCAGGTCGACCATGCCGATGACGTCGCCGACCAGGTCGACTCCGACCAGGGGATGAGCCGAGTGCTCCTCGCCGTCGACCGGTTGCCCCGGGCCGAGCAGGAGGCCGTGCGGCTGTGCCTGCTCGGCGACGTCTCCACCGCCGACGCCGCCGTCGTGCTCGGCGTCGCCGAGGTCACCGTGCGGTCGCGGCTGTCCCGGGCCCGTGCGCGGCTGCGTTCGTTGCTTCAGGAGGAGATGTAGCCGTGGAACTGCCCCCGTACCGGGAGATGCCGCCCGAGGTCCGGCTGCGGTTGCGGGCCCGTGTGCTGCCCGCGTTCAGCCCACGCCCCAGCCACCGTGGCGCCTACCTTGTCGCCGCCGCCCTCATCGCCACCGCGTGCGTCACCACTGCGTTGCTCCTATCCCCTGCTCGCACCCCCGCCCCCGTCGCCTCGCCCTCCGTGTCCCCGTCGTCGGCTCCCGCTTTGGCCGCCGGCTTGCGCCTGAGCACCTACTGCCCCGACCACGGCTCCGGCTCCTGGGTCACCGGCCCTTACCTGCCGCGCCCCGACGGCGGCGGCGTCCAGCTCGCCCTCGAGACCCGCAGCAACACCCTCGGCCTGTGCGTCATCACCGGCGGGCACGGCACGTGGTCCTCGACCACCTGGCAGAGCATCGGCCCGACCAGCTACACCGCCTTCCACGACCTCGGCCTCGCCTACGGCGTCACCGCGAGCAACGTCGCCTCCGTCACCGTCGACAACGCCCCCGCAGCCTTCGACACCGGCATGTTCCTCGCCGAGGCCTCCGGGCCGTTCACCCTCATCGCCCGCGACGCCCAGGGCCGGATCGTCGGGCAGGGGACGGTGAACTAAATTGACTCTGCCATTAAAATGACTGCATAATGCAGTCATGACCTCCGTTCTGACCATCCGCGACGTGCCCGACGACGTGAAGGCCGCGCTCACCCTGGAAGCGCGGGAGCGCGGCCAGTCGCTCCAGGCGTATTTACTGGCCGTCCTCAAGCAACAGGCTGCGTTCAGCCGTAACCGACAGCTGCTCGTTGAAATCGAGCGGGATCTGGCCGAGGGTGGCGGGGCCGGGGACGACGCACCCGACGCGGCTGATGTGCTGGACGCGGCTCGCCGCGAGGCCGGGCACAGCGGCCGCCGGACGCACGGGGACGGCGGTGCCGCGTGATTGTGGTCGACGCCTCGGCGATGTCGAACATGCTGGTATACACCGACGAGCGCGGTCGAAAGGCTCGCGCCGTACTGGCCAGGGACATCGAATGGATCGCGCCGGAGCACTGGAAGGCCGAGGTCTTCTCCGTCGTTCGAGGGCTGACGCTCGGCGGAAAGATCACTGAGTCACAGGCATCTCGCGTGGTGGGCCTGCTGCCGCGTGTCGGGGTGAAGACCGTTTCGCTCGACGAGCTGCTGCCGAGGATGTGGGAGCTTCGCGGCAACGTCAGCGGCTACGACGCCGCGTACGTCGCACTCGCCGAGGCGCGCGGCGTGACCCTCGTGACCGCGGATGGCCGGCTTGCCCGTACCGCGATGTCCTTCTGCCGGGTCGAGCTGGTCGGTTAGAGCAGTTCCAGCGGGTCCATGCGGACGCGGACGGGGTCGGGGTCCTTGCGGGCGGTGCGCACGCGGATGGCGGCGGCGACGGCTTCGGCGAGGGCGCGGCCCTCGGCGCGGGAGGTGCGGACGAGGGCGCGTTCCTTGTCCTCCCCATGGGAATCGGTGCCGAGCGGCACGGGGCCGAGGATCTCGCCGGTGGCGGGTAGGCGGAGCTCGTCGAGCACGGCGTTGACGGCGTCGGGGACGCCGTCGATGGTGGCCATCCGCACAGCAGGCGGGAAGCCGAGCTCGGTGCGGCCGGACAGCTCCAGGTTGGCGTGCCAGACGGGGTCCCAGCGGACGAGGGCCTGCACGGTGGGCAACGACGACTCGGCCGTGACGATGACGCGGCCGCCGCGCGTGCCGGGGACGACCATGCCGGCGGCGGTCATCCACAGGCGGAGGGCTTCCTCGGTGGCACGGAGGTCGGCGCGGCCGAGGATGGCCCAGCCGTCGAGGAGCAGCGCGGCGCCATAGCCGCCGACGGCGTGGGGCTCGGCGCCGGGCGTGGCGACGACGAGTGCGGGCGCGTCGGGCACCTCGGCCAGCACCTCGCCAGCGCCGGAGGTGCGTACGACGGTGCCGGGGAACGCGCGGCCGAGCTCCTCGGCGGTGCGCTTGGAGCCGACGACCACGGCCCGCAGCCGGCGGGAGCCGCAGGCGGCGCAGCGGAACATGACCTCCACGGCCCCGCACCACCGGCATTCGGCCGGGCGTGGCGCGCCGTCGTCGTTGCCGCCGGGCAGGGACAGCGGCCCGGCGCACTTGCGGCACTGCGCCCGTACGCGGCAGTTGGCGCACGACAGCGCCGGCACGTAGCCGCGGCGTGGCACCTGCACGAGCACGGGCCGTCCGGCTTTGAGGGCCTCGCGCGCCGCCTCGAAGGCGATCGCCGGCAGCCGAGCCGTACGGGCTGCCTCGTCGCGCGCCAGCTGCGTGTCGGTCTCGCCGATGGCCGTGACGCGCGGCGCGGCGGCGCGGAGCTGCTCCCGTGACGCCACGATCTCCGGCGCCCATCCCGTGTCCACGAGCAGCTGCGCCTCGGCCGTACGGGCAAAGGCCGCCACGAGCAGCGACGCCCCGGCCATGTGCGCTCGCTGCACCAGCACGTCCCGTACATGCGGATACGGCGCCAGCTGCTCGGCATGGCCGCTGTCGCCGTCGTCCCACACGATGAACAGCCCGGGATCGGCGATGGGCGCGAACGTGGCGGCCTTCGTGCCGACGACCACTCGTACCGTGCCGCGCAGCACCGACAGCCACCGCTTGTAGCGCGCTTCCGGCCCGAGGTCGGCCGACAACGCCACGACACCGTCGATGATGGCGTCACACGCCATGAAAACGCGTTTCACGTCACGGTAGTCCGGCACCACGATGACCACGCCCTTGCCCGTGGACGCCACCGTCGCGGCAACTTCGGCCAGCCGCGCCGGCCAGTCCTCCCCCGGCAGCGCCTGCCACACCGCGTTGGCCGAACGGCCGTTGGCCAGGGCATCCAGGTAGGCCGGGCCACGGGTGTACCGCTGCCAGCCCTCCGCCGCCGGACGCGCCGGCGGCGCCACCGGATCGTCAGCCGGGCGCGCCTCTGCCCTGGCGTGGCGGGGCGGGACCGCCAGCCTCAGCACGTTGGCCAGCGACCCGACGTACCGGTCGGCCACCGCGCGGGCCAGGCCGTGGATCTCCGGCGTCAGCACGACTTCCGGCGACACCACCCGTTCGATGTACTTGATCTTGTCCGCGACCTCGGTGTGCGCCACCCGCTCCAGCAGGAAACCATCGGTCAGCTTGCCGCGGAACCGCACCCGCACCCGCACCCCCGGCTGCGCGTCGGCATCGCACTCCGCCGGGATCCGGTAGTCGAAGGGGAAGTCGAGGTGGTACGGCAGCGGCACGTCCACACTCACCCGCGCGACAGCCGCGGTGGCGGCGGGCTGCCGCTCACCACGCCGGACCTGCCCGCTGGATGCCACGCCTGAGGTCTACCAGAGACACCCCGCCAATGCTGTGAAGGGGCCTTTCCTGACGTTCAACGTGAGGAAGGGCCCCTTCCAAGCGAAGGTCCACACGCGACGCTTACACGTGCTTCCAGGTGCAGGTGAAGTTGGTGCCGCCGGACAGGCCGGACACGGCGTCCTTGGTGACTCCGCCGCTGGCCTGGGTGATCGGGTCGGGGTTCTGGCCGCCGATGGCCTGGCCGTTGGCGGTGGCGTTGCTGAAGGCGACGCTGCCGAAGTCGGCCAGCGGCAGCGTGCCGTTGCTGTCCGACGGGGCCTCGGCGATGATCTCGGCGCTGGCCAGCTTGGCCGCCGAGTAGGTCTTGTTGATCGTGTGGCTCCAGCCCCGCGTGGTGTCGGCGATCTTCAGCGTGAACTTGCCGCCGGTGGTCTCGGTCACGGATGCGGTGAAGTGGTCGCCGGGGCGCACGGTGTCGCTGAAGTTGACCGGGTAGGCCGGGTACATCTCGTACCAGGCGTAGTACTCTGCCTGCCCGTTGATGTAGTCGACCTCGGTCCCGAGCTGCTCGACGGAGTTGCTGCCGTCGCCGTCGATGCCGACCCAGAAGCTGGAGTACGCGTCCTGGGAGGTGGCCTTCACGGACGGCTGCACCCAGCTGGCCGACACGCTGGTGAACTTGGCGCCGGTCACGGCGTAGCCGGCCCAGTTGCCGCTGGTGCTGTGCGACAGACCGTGGTTCAAAGGCTTGTGGACGTGCGGCGCGGGGGCGGCGGTGGCGGTCGGAGTGGCCAAGCCGACCAACGCCAGCGGGGCGAGCACGGCGATGGCGATACGCAGGCGCGTGTTCACGACGGGTTCTCCTCGTGCAGGGGTGGGAAAACGCTGCACGGCAACGCTAAGGAGGCACGCCCGGCCGGCAGAAGCGGGAAACCCCTTGGCACGAACCCTTGAATCAGTCAGACCAGCGCAAAGCGAACCAAAGTTCCATCCGCCGCTGCACATCGGACAGGTCGATGTCCAGTTCCCGGGCCACCACGCCGATCCGGTGCCGCACGCTGTTGCGGTGCACGCCGAGCTCGGCGGCCGTCCGGTCCCAGTTCCCGTTGCACGCCAACCAGATTCGCAGGGTGTGCACGAGCTCGGGACGGTCGGCCAACGGGGCCAGCACCGAGGCGGCGAATCGGGCGGCGGCCCCGGGATCGACCAAAGCCGACACGCCGTCGGCGGCGGTCACGGGCCGGCCGACGGCCACGGCCCGGTCCAGCATGCGGCCGGCTTCCCGGTCAGCGGCCGGCAGTTCTCCGACACCGACCGGCGAGCTCACCGCCAGCAGCCAACCGGCCGCTTGTGCCGCAACGACATCCGGCGAAGTCGTGACGACGGCACGCAATTCGCCGTTTTCGACGTCGACGAACGCGGTGCCGAGGTCGATGTCCTTGGCCTGACTGGATTTCCGCCGCCCCCGCACGACCCGGTACTCCCGGCCGTCGTCGTCGCCGAGCAACATTTTCGTGACCAAACGACCGTCGGCCCGCTCGGCCAATGCCAACAGCGCCAAGGCAACCGCGATCACCGCGCGATCGGCCACGGAGAACGGCACCAGGGCACCGACCACCAACACCCGGGCGGCATCGACCGGATAGCCGACGACATGCCACGGCCCGACCTCCGTGGCGGCGCTACGCGGACCACTGCCTCCACGAAGCCGCGACGCCAACTCCACGACCACCGGATCGACGTCATCGATCCCGGCCTGCGCAGCAACAACGGCGTCGTCCAACAACACGCACCACCAGTCGGCCAGCGTGGCCAACTCCGCCACCACCGCCTGTACGGGATCGGGTCGCAGCGCCGCACGGGTCAACGCCGACTGCGCCTCGGACAGCCACCGCAGCTCCGCGTGCTCGGCCTCGGCCAGCGCCACGCCCACGGCCTGACTCACGGCGAGGAACGGCGTCGACGGCGGCAACGCAAGCAACGGCAATCCGTGCCGCGCGCACGCCTCAACCAAAACGGGCGGCACCTCGTCGTACACGGGCGTGACGCCGAAGCCCAGTGCCTGCACGCCGGCCACGACCAGCCCGCGCACGTACCCGTCGACGTCATCGGGGAAGTTCACGCCGGCGGTCAGCAGCAGCTCCCCGCCGAGCAGGTACGGCACCGGGTCCCGCAGCTCGCTGACGTGGGCCCACCGGATCGGGCGGTCCAACTGGTCCGACCCGGTGAGCACGGCCAGCCGCAGCTCCGGCCGACGCACCAGCGCGCCGAGAGGGACTGTGGACGTTCTGCCCGGTGACATGGCACGAGATTGTGCACTTCGGCCACAGCGGACGCACCCCGTCGCTTCCTAGGGTGACCTGAACGACAGGAGGAAGCCGATGGCTCTCGATTACGTGGTGATCGCGGCGTACGTGCTGGGCATGGTCGGCGTCGGCTGGTGGGGCGCACGCCGCGCGACCACCCGCAGCGACTACCTGGTCGCCGGCCGCCGGCTCGGCTGGGCGATGTACTCCGGCACGATGAGCGCCGTCGTTCTGGGCGGCGCTTCTACAATTGGTGGAATCGCGCTCGGCTACCAGTTCGGCATCTCCGGCGCCTGGCTGGTGTTCACCATCGGCCTCGGCATCCTGGCGCTGTCGGCGTTCTTCGCCCGGCGCATCGTCCGCCTCCGCGTCTACACCGTCCCCGAGATGCTCGATCTGCGCTACGGCGGCTCCACCAGCATCGTCTCCGGCGTGGTGATGTGGGGCTACACGCTGATGCTGTCGGTGACGTCCACCATCGCCTACGCCACGGTGTTCGAGGTGCTGTTCGGCCTGCCCAAGGTGGGCGGCGTGGTCATCGGCGGCGTGATCGTGGTGCTGTACTCGGCGCTGGGCGGCATGTGGTCGATCACCATGACCGACATCGTGCAGTTCGTCGTGAAGACGGTCGGCATCCTGCTGATCCTGCTGCCGACGGCGCTGATCGCGGTGGGCGGCTTCGGCGGCCTGCACGCGCGGCTGCCGGCCAGCTTCTTCGACGTCGGCTCGATCGGCACCGGCCGCATCGTCACCTACCTGCTGATCTACGTGTTCGGGCTGCTCATCGGCCAGGACATCTGGCAGCGCGTGTTCACCGCACGGACCCCTCGCGTGGCCACGGCCGGCGGCCTCACCTCGGGCCTGTATTGCGTCGTCTATGCCATCGCCGGCGCGCTGATCGGCAGCGCCGCCAAGGTGCTGTACCCGAACCTGCCCAAGCCGGACGCCGCCTTCGCCACCATCGTCACCGGCCTGCTGCCGGCCGGTCTGCGCGGTCTGGTGCTGGCCGCCGCGCTGGCGGCGATGATGTCGACCGCCTCGGGCGCGCTGATCGCCTGCTCGACCGTCGCCCAGAACGACATCCTGAGGCGCGGCGGGGTGGGTGCGAACCGCATCGCCACCCTCGCGCTGGGGGTCGTGGTGATCTTGATTGCGATCATCGTGGACGACGTGGTAGCGGCCCTCACCGTGGCCTACAACCTGCTGGTCGGCGGCCTTTTGGTGGCGATCATCGGTGGGCTGCTCTGGAAGCGCGGAACACGGGTCGGCGCCATGGCGTCCATGATCGCCGGCGCGGCCACCGTCATCGCGTGCATGCTGACTTTCGGCTTGCTGGCCGACGAGCCCATCTACTACGGCCTGCTCGCCAGCCTCGTCGTGTACGTGGCGGTCAGCCTGGCCACCCCGCGCACTGCGGCGTCCGTGCTGACCACCTGGGAACAACGACTCGCTGGAGTGCCCGCATGACCCCGATCGGCCCGATCGACTCGTCCGTCGTCCCGCGCTTCGCCGGCCTGGCCACGTTCGCCCGGCTGCCGCGCATCGACCAGGTGAGCCGGGCCGACGTGGCCGTGGTCGGCGTCCCGTTCGACTCCGGCGTCTCCTATCGCCCGGGCGCACGGTTCGGCCCAGCGGCGGTGCGCGAGGCGAGTCGGCTGCTGCGGCCGTACCACCCCGGCCTCGACGTGTCGCCGTTCGAGCGGGCGCAGGTGGTGGACGCCGGCGACATCGCGGCCAACCCGATGGACATCCCGCAGGCCATCGGCACGATCGAACGCGAAGCCGGCGAGTTGCTGGACAGTGGCGCACGGCTGGTCACCGTCGGCGGCGACCACACGATCGCGCTGCCGCTGCTCCGGGCCATGGCACGGCGGCACGGACCGGTGGCGTTACTGCACTTCGACGCCCACCTGGACACATGGGACTCCTACTTCGGTGCGTCCTACACACATGGCACGCCGTTCCGGCGGGCCGTCGAGGAAGGCGTGCTGGACACCTCGGCGCTGTGCCACGTCGGCATCCGGGGGCCGCTCTACAGCCGTGCCGACCTGACCGGTGACAAGGAGCTCGGCTTCGGCATCGTGACCTCGGCCGATGTCATGCGGCGCGGTGTCGACGAGGTGGTCGGCGGGCTGCGGGAACGCATCGGCGACCGGCCGCTGTACGTGTCGGTCGACATCGACGTGCTGGATCCGGCCCACGCGCCGGGCACCGGCACCCCGGAGGCCGGCGGCATGACCAGCCGTGAACTGCTGGAGATCCTGCGTGGTCTGGCCGGCACGAACCTGGTGTCGGCCGACGTGGTCGAGGTCGCCCCGGCCTACGACCACGCGGACATCACGTCGATCGCCGCCTCGCACGTGGCCTACGACCTGGTGTCGCTGCTGGCGATGGGGGTGTCGGCGTGACTCGGCCAGATTTGCCTCGGATCGGGGCCGATCTTGTCGTCGAGACGTTGCGGGCGCTCGGTGCGGACACCGTGTTCGGCGAGCCCGGGCAGCACGCGCTCGCCCTGTTCGACGCGCTGCGCCGCTCCGACCTGCGCTATGTCGGCAACCGCACCGAGCCGTCGGCCGCGTTCGCGGCCGACGGGCACGCGCGGACCACCGGACGGGTGACACCGCTCGTCGTGTCAACGGGTCCCGGCGCATTGCTCACGTTGGCCGGACTACATGAGGCAGTCTCATCTTCTTCACCGGTGTTGGGCATCAGCAGCCAGATCCCGTCGGACGGCCTTGGCGGGCGGCGGCGCGGCTACCTGCACGAACTTCCCGACCAGGCGGCAAGTTTCCGCGATGTGGTGAAATCCGTGCACGTGGTACGCACTTCGGCGCAGATCCCGGCGGCGCTGGCCGAGGCGTGGCGAACCGCCGCGACCGCGCCGACCGGCCCCGTATGGGTGGAAATTCCGCAGGACGTGCTGGCCGGGCCGACCATCCAGCCACCGGTGGTTTCGGTCGACGCCGAGCCGAGAACCTTGCGGCCGCAAGCAGAACTGGTCGCGGAGGCGGCAAAACTGCTCGACGCGGCCGAGCGCCCGATGATCCTCGCCGGCGGCGGCGTGGTGCGGGCCGGCGCCCAGGAAGCGTTGCTGGCACTGGCCGAACGTCTCGGCGCGCCCGTGGCCAGCACGTTCGGCGGCCGCGGCGCGTTCCCGTGGGAGCATCCGCTGTCGCTGCGGGCCTGGCTGGAGGACCGGCACACCACGGAGTTCCTGGCCTCGGCCGACGTGCTGCTGGTGGTCGGCTCCGGACTCGGCGAACTGTCCACGAACTACGGCACGTTCCGCCCAACGGGACGGGTCATCCAGGTCGAGGCCGACTCAGCCCGGCTGGCGGCGAACTACCCAGCATTGGGGATCCACGCCGACGCCGGGGAATTTCTGTCCGAAGTTGTCAAACACATCACTGTCGCCGACCGGCCGGCGCCGGACACGGCCGGCCTGCTGGCCCGGGTGCGGGCACGGCTGGACGGGCAGTCGCTGACGTTAGAGCGCGACACTCTGGCCGCCATAAGGGAAGCGCTGCCGGACGACGCTCCCAGTTTCTGGGACATGACTATTCTCGGCTATTGGGCCTGGTCAGCCTGGGACCCCCGGCGCGGCGGCATGCACACCGCGCAGGGTTCCGGCGGTCTCGGCTGGGCGTTCCCGGCGGCCGTCGGCGCGGCCGCCGCACAGCGCGGAAACCGGCCGGTGTTGGCCGTTTCCGGCGACGGCGGGGCCATGTACGGACTGGCCGAACTGGCGACGGCGGCCCAGCACAAGCTGCGCGTCACGTGGTTGATCGTGGATGATGGAGGCTATGGGATTCTCCGCGAGTACATGGACACCCCGTACGGGACCGAGCTGACCCGCCCGGACTTCGTGGCGTTGGCCAGGTCGTTCGGCGTGCCGGCGACCCTGAGCAGTCCGGCCCGGCTAACGTCCGACATGATCAACTCGCTGGCGGTCGACGGCCCGAGCGTCGTCGTGCTGCCCGCGGTGCTCAAGATGTTCGCGCCGACCCACCAGGAGGTGCAATGGCGCACAACGTGATCAACGGTGAGCGACTGTCCGGTGTGGACGGACACACGGCCGACCTGGTCGACCCGGCGACGGGCGAGATCCGTGGAAGCGCTCCCATCTCCGGACCGTCCGATGTGGACAACGCGCTGCGTGCCGCCGCGACGGCGTTCCGCTCCTGGCGGCGCGGCACGCCCGGCGAGCGGGCCAACGCGCTGCTGGGACTGGCCGACGCCGTCGAGGACAACGCCAAGCTGCTGGCCGACGCCGAATGCGCGGAGACCGGCAAGCAGTGGCACGTGATGCTGGACGAGGAGATCCCGGCCTGTGTGGACGCGCTGCGCTTCTTCGCCGGCGCCGCCCGCAACCTCGACGGCAAGGCAGCCGGCGAGTACGCCACCGGGCTGACCTCGACGATCCGCCGCGAGCCGGTCGGCGTGTGCGTGCAGATCGCGCCGTGGAACTACCCGCTGCTGATGGCCGTCTGGAAGATCGCCCCGGCGGTCGCCGCCGGCAACACCACCGTGCTCAAGCCGGCCGAGACCACGCCGTCCAGCGCCGTGCTGCTGGCCGAGCTGGCCGGCGAACACCTGCCGTCCGGCGTGGTCAACGTGCTCTGCGGCGACCGCGAGACCGGCCGGCTGCTGGTCGAGCACCCGACGCCGGCGCTGGTGTCCATCACCGGCTCGACCAGGGCCGGCATGCAGGTCGCGGCAAGCGCGGCGGCGACGCTGAAGCGGACTCATCTCGAACTGGGCGGGAACGCTCCCGTCATCGTGTTCGACGATGTCGACGTGGCCGACACCGCCGAGAAGATCGTCGGCGCGGCGTTCTACAACGCCGGGCAGGACTGCACCGCCGCCAGCCGCGTCCTGGTGCACGCCAACGTGCACGACGAGCTGGTCGAGGCGCTGACCAAGGTCGCCTCCGCGCAGCGGACGGGCCGCGGTTCGCGCGAGGCCGCCGACTTCGGGCCGCTGAACAGCCAGGCCCAGCTGGACCGGGTCACCGGGCTGATCTCGCGCCTGCCCGCCGGGGCCGTCGTGCACTGCGGCGGACACCGGTTCGGCGACCGGGGTTTCTTCTTCGCCCCGACCGTCGTCTCCGGGGTCGGCCAGGACGACGAGATCGTGCAGGAGGAGGTGTTCGCGCCGGTCATCACCGTGCAGGCCTTCTCGTCCGAGGAGGAGGCCGTCGAGCTGGCCAACGGCGTGCCCTACGGGCTGGCTTCGTCGGTGTGGTCGGACAACCACCGCCGGGTGCTGCGAGTCAGCGCCGCACTCGACTTCGGCTGCGTCTGGGTCAACACGCACGGGCCGCTGGTGTCCGAGATGCCGCACGGCGGGTTCAAGCTGTCCGGGCACGGCAAGGACCTCTCCGGCTACAGCCTCGACGACTACACCCGGGTGAAACACGTGATGAGTGCCGTCTGACCGCTAGCAAACCGTACGTCCGTACTGTTAGCCTGCCCGGCATGACGGACGCCACCGCCCGCTTCGGCGGCTTCGCCGAGGAGTACGACCGCGTTCGGCCGCAGCCGCCGGCCGAGCTCGTCCCGCTGCTCACCCAGTGGTCCGGGAAGGCCGAGCCCGATGTCGTCGACCTCGGCGCCGGAACCGGACTGTCCACCGTGCTGTGGCCGGACGCCCTCGGCGTCGAGCCGGACCCCGGCATGCGCGCCGTCGCCGCCGCTCGGGGTGTCCGGGTCGTCGAGGGAACCGCCGAGGCCACCGGTCTGCCCGACGCCTGCGCCGACATCGTCACCGCCGGCCAGGCCCTGCACTGGTTCGATCCCGAGCGCACCTTCCCCGAGATCGCCCGCATCCTGCGCCCCGGTGGCGTGTTCGCCGCGTTCGACTGCGACTGGCCGCCCACCGTCGACCCCGAGTGCGACGACACCTACCGTTCCGTCGAGGCTCACTACCGGGTGCTCGAGGTGCGGCACGGCGTTCGTCCCGCCTATGCCACCAAGGCCGACCATGTGGCCCGCCTGCGCGAGTCCGGCCTGTTCCGCCACGTCTCCGAGCTCGCCCTGCACGCCACCGACACCGGCGACGCCGCCCGCTTCGTCGACATCCTGCGCAGCCAGGGCGGCGTCGTCGCCCTCCTCGACCGCGGCCTCACCGAGGACGAGATCGGCCTCACCCGGCTACGCGAGGTCGCCGAGCGCCGTATCCCCCACCCCCGCACCTGGTGGTGGACCTATCGCATCCGGCTCGCCGTCGTATGACGGCCGGTACTCCACCGCCATCGTCTCGATCATCGCGCCGCGGATCACCACCCGCGTGTAGTCCGGCGGCAGCGGGGACAGCTGCCGGTCCCCCGTCTTGCTGTACAGCGGCGGCCCAAGCACCAGCTCCCGGTCGGCCAGCGGCAGGTCGGACGTGAAGCTCACGACCGTTCCCGTGTACACGATGCCGCCGGTCAGCCGCAGCCGAACGTACGGCCGGTGGCCCTTGGGCCGATCCCGCCGGAACAACGCCGTCCAGGCACTCATCGGCCGGATCGTCGCCCCACCGCGGCGGACCAGGATCCCGTGCGTCAGCAGCGCCGCCGCGTGGGCCAGCACCGACTCCGCCGCCAGCGCGCCGATCACCGCCGGCCAGTGGTCGGCGGCGTAGCGGCCGTCCGGATCCAGCAGACCTTTCGGATCGGGCAGCAGTCCCGGGAACAGCGCCGCGACCACCGCCAGCACGGCCACGGCCAGCGCCGTGAACCCGAGGCTGGCCAGCACGATCCGGCTGGTCTCGTGGAACGCCGACTCCACCGCCCCGGTGCGGCGGCGCACCGCCAGCAGGTCGAACAGCAGGCCGGGCGAGACCAGCAGCAGGAACAGGACGACTGTGAGCCAGGTGCTGGGAACCATCAGCCGTCGAAATCCGCGGGAGGCTTGTCGAGGTCGGCCCGGTTCACCACAGGTGCGGGCGGCGCCGGCGTGTCGAGGTAGCTGGGCGGACCGCTCCAGCCGCCCGGGCTGCCCTCCGGCCGCTGCTGGGGCGACGGCTGTTGCGGGCTGGCGGGCTGCGACGTCGGGTAGTAAGGCGTCGGAGAGCTCTCCGGCTGCTGTTGCCATGGCGACGGCGGGCTGTAGGGCGGCACCGGCACGCCCTGCGGCGGTGTCGGCGCGTCGTTCGGGGCCGGGTCGTCCGGCATCGGTCATTCCCCCTTGCGGTACACGCGATACGAGATGACCCGCTCGTGCACGACCGGCACGTCCGGCTCGAACCCGGACCTCGCCAGCACCTGGGAGGCTATCGCCTGTAGCGGCGACAGGTCCTGGCCGGGGAGCCAAGCATACGGGTGACTCGCCGCGTCGAAGACGACCTGGCGCGGGGTGTCGAGCTGTGGGAACCGCACCTCGACGGGCTCGCCGGGGCCGAGGATCGAATCGACGTCCTCGTAGCCGGAGGGGCCGTGGACGTGATGGGCACCGTGCAGGCCGAGGCGCTGGCCCTCGGAGAAGACGGCGTCGCGGAGCGGGACAGCTCGGAGGCGAACATGCGGCCGCCGAGGGTCACGGCGACGGAGCCGCCGGGGCGGACCACGCGCTGGGCCTCGAGCAGGGCGAGCCGCCAATCGGAGACGTGGTGCAGGACCCGGGCGAGGTGCACGCCGGCGAAAGATCCGTCGGCGAAGGGTAGGGCGCAAGCGTCGGCGCGGAGGAAGGGTGCCGCGGGTGCGTCGGGGCCGCGCAGGTCGACGGCGTCGAGCAAGACGAGAGGGCCGCCGAGTTGGGCGGCGACGGTGCCTACGCCGCAGCCGACGTCCAAGAGCGGGCCGGGCAGGAAACGGCGAAGCCGCCCGTAGAGGTCACGGGCGGCTTCGTCGGGAAGGGGTGAACTCACGCGCCGGCGGCGGACTTCAAGGCCTCGGCGCGGTCGGTGCGCTCCCACGGAAGGTCGAGGTCCGGACGGCCGAAGTGGCCGTACGCGGCGGTGGGGGCGTAGATCGGCCGCAGCAGGTCGAGGTCGCGGATGATCGCGGCGGGCCGCAGGTCGAAGACCTCGCTGATGGCCTGCTGGATCTTGGCGGGGTCGACGACCTCGGTGCCGAAGGTCTCGACGAACAGGCCGACCGGGGCGGCCTTGCCGATGGCGTAGGCGACCTGGACCTCGGTCCGGGTGGCCAGACCGGCGGCGACGACGTTCTTGGCGACCCAGCGCATGGCGTACGCCGCCGAGCGGTCGACCTTCGACGGGTCCTTGCCGGAGAAGGCGCCGCCACCGTGGCGGGCCATGCCGCCGTAGGTGTCGACGATGATCTTGCGGCCGGTCAGGCCGGCGTCGCCCATCGGACCGCCGATGACGAAGCGGCCGGTGGGGTTGACGAACAGTCGCACGCTCTCGGTGTCCAGGGACAGCTCGGCCAGCTCGGGCAGCACGACCTGCTCACGAACGTCGACGGCGAGCATCTTCTCCAGGTCGATGCCGTCGGCGTGCTGGGAGGACACGACCACGGTGTCGAGGCGAACCGGCTGGTCGCCGGCGTATTCGATGGTGACCTGGGTCTTGCCGTCGGGCCGCAGATAGGGCAGCGCGCCGTTCTTGCGCACGGCCGTGAGCCGCCGGGACAGGCGGTGGGCCAGCGCGATCGGCAGCGGCATCAGCTCGGGGGTGTCGGTGGTGGCGTAGCCGAACATCAGGCCCTGGTCACCGGCGCCCTGGCGGGCGATCTCGTCCTCGGCCGACTCGACGCGGGACTCGTAGGCGGTGTCCACGCCCTGGGCGATGTCGGGCGACTGCGAGCCGATCGCCACGTTCACGCCGCACGAGTTGCCGTCGAAGCCCTTGGCCGAGGAGTCGTAGCCGATCTCGAGGATCTTCTCCCGCACGATGGTCGGGATGTCGGCGTAGGCCTCGGTGGTGACCTCGCCGGCCACGTGCACCTGACCGGTGGTGATCAGGGTCTCGACGGCGACGCGGCTGCGCGGGTCCTTGGACAGCAGCCCGTCCAGGATGGAGTCGCTGATCGCGTCACAGATCTTGTCGGGGTGGCCCTCGGTGACCGACTCAGAGGTGAACAGCCTCCGGCTGTGTTCGCTCACGACAACTCCTCACAGGTATTTCACTTGGCGGCGCCAGGTGGGCTGCTCGATCAGGCTCTCTATCGCCACAACATTATCGGGCGTGACGTCGTGGCCGACTCAAGTCCCGAGCAACGGAACCACGGCGTCCCACAGTGTGGCCGCCAGGCGCGCCTTGGAACCGTGCGGGATGGGACGCTCGTCACCCTCGGCGGACAGCAGCCAGCCGGCGTTGTCCTCCATCTCGAAGGCCAGCCCGTCGCCGACGGCATTGACGACCAGCAGGTCGACGCCCTTGCGGGCCAGTTTGGCCCGGCCGTGGTGCAGCACGTCCCCGGTCTCGTCCCCGGTCTCGGCGGCGAAGCCGACCACGATCTGCCCACTGGGACGGGCCTTGACCAGCTCGACCAGGATGTCCGGGTTGACCGCCAGTCGGATCGGCGCCGGCTCCCGGTCACCCTTCTTGATCTTGGACGGGGACAGGCCCAGCGGCCGGAAGTCGGCCACGGCGGCGGCCATCACCACCGCATCGGCCGAAGGGCTCTCGGCGTGCATGGCGTCGCGCAGTTCGACCGCGGAGCCGATACGGACAACGCGAACGCCGGCCGGGTCGGCCAGGTCGGCGGTGTGCCCGGCGACCAGCGTGACGTCGGCACCGCGCTGGGCGGCGACCCGGGCCAGCGCGTAACCCTGCTTGCCCGACGACCGGTTGCCCAGATAGCGGACGGGGTCGAGCGCCTCGCGGGTGCCGCCGGCGGAGATGACGACGCGGCGGCCTTCCAGGTCACGCGGCAGCGCGGTCGGGGCGGCCAGCAGCAGCCGGGCCAGCTCGACGATCTCGACCGGCTCGGGCAGCCGGCCCTTGCCGGTGTCCTTGCCGGTCAGCCGGCCGCTGGCCGGCTCGGCCACGACCACGCCGCGGGAGCGCAGCGTGGCCACGTTGGCCTGGGTGGCCGGGTGCTCCCACATCTCGGTGTGCATCGCCGGCACCATCAGCACCGGGCAGCGCGCGGTGAGCAGCGTGCCGGTGAGCAGGTCGTCGGCCATGCCGTGGGCGGCGCGGGCCAGCAGGTCGGCGGTGGCCGGGGCGACCACGACCAGGTCGGCGGTCTGCCCGATCTTGACG
Organism: Kutzneria chonburiensis; assembly: GCF_028622115.1. Lineage (NCBI taxonomy): Bacteria > Bacillati > Actinomycetota > Actinomycetes > Pseudonocardiales > Pseudonocardiaceae > Kutzneria > Kutzneria chonburiensis. The sequence continues at coordinate 345,049 of NZ_CP097263.1, read as the reverse complement.
TGCGGGACCGCCGGGACGTCGGTGAACACCCCGGTGGCCACCGGCTGACCGGACAGCGCCTCGAAGGTGGCCGCGCCGACGAAGTTCAGCGCGGCCTCGGTGGGCACCACGCGCACCCGGTGACCGGACTCGGTCAGCCGGCGCAGCACCTCACACGCCTTGTAGGCGGCGATGCCGCCGCCCACACCCAGAACGATCTGGGGAGAGGTCACTCGCCCTCGGTGTGCTCGAGCATGCCGGAGTGGATCTCGCGCAGCGCGATCGACAGCGGCTTCTCGCGCGGACCCGGCTCGACCAGCGGGCCGACGTACTCGAGCAGGCCCTCGCCGAGCTGGGCGTAGTAGTCGTTGATCTGCCGCGCGCGCTTGGCCGAGTAGATCACCAGCGCGTACTTCGAGCTGACCTGCTCCAGCAGGTCGTCGATCGGCGGGTTGGTGATGCCCTCAGGCGTGCTGACGGGCTCGCCGATGGCGGACAGGTGGCTCGGGATGGTCAAGACAACGCTCCTGGAGGTAGTCACGGCTCGCTGGACACACGCTCGGTGGGCGAGCCGACCACCAAGGTTAGCAAGTGGCGGGCAACGGTACGAACATCGGAGTTGACAAGCACCACGTCGAACTCCCCTTCGGCGGCCAGCTCCTCCTCGGCCACCTTGAGCCGGTGCGCCACGACCGCCGGATCCTCGGTGCCCCGGCCGGTCAGCCGGGCCACCAGGACCTCCCACGTCGGCGGCTTGAGCAGCACCAGCAGCGCCTCGGGCATGGCCCGCCGCACCTGGCGGGCGCCCTGGACCTCGATCTCGAGGATCGCTGGAGTTCCCCGCTCCAGCGCGGCCTCGACGGGTCGGCGCGGTGTGCCGTAGCAGTTGCCCGCGTATTCGGCGTGCTCGAGCAGCTCGCCGTCGGCGACCATGCGGTCGTACTCGTCGCGGTCGACGAAGTGGTAGTGCTCGCCGTCCACCTCGCCGGGTCGCGGCTTCCGGGTCGTCACCGAGACGCTGTAGTACACCTCGGTGCCCAACGTGCGCAGCTCGTCGAGCACGCTGGACTTGCCGACGCCGGACGGGCCGGCGAGCACGGTGAGGCGGGGCCGGGCACGGGTGCCCGACCCCATCTCGTCCTTCTTGGTCACTCGCCGCCGAACTCGGTCAGCAGGGCCTTGCGCTGGCGGTCGCCGAGACCACGCAGCCGGCGGCTGGTCGCGATCTCGAGCCGCTCCATGATCTGGGCGGCCCGGACCTTGCCGACGCCGGGCAGGGACTCCAGGAGTGCGGAGACCTTCATCTTGCCGAGGACCTCGTCGGTGTCGGCGGCGGTCAGCACGTCCTTCAGGTTCGTGCCGCCACGCTTGAGGCGCTCCTTGAGCTCGGCCCGGGCGCGACGAGCGGCAGCCGCCTTCTCCAGCGCTGCGGCCCGCTGCTCCTCGGTCAGCTGGGGAAGGGCCACGATCTCCTCCGTGGTGTGGGTGTTCTTCAGTGGGATCGGTGTCGCGACCGTACCGATCGAGCATCGCCCGGTACAACGTGGGTCCCCGTGGTGACAACGCACAACCAATGCGGTGACACTCCCCCACCCGGTCGGGTGCATCTCGACCATTGCGGCGGTCACGACGTGAAAGAAGTACTACCAAGGACCCCCGACAGCCTGATCACCGCCACCGGTGATGTGCCCCGCCGGCCCCGTGTGCTATGCACGACCAGCGGGGTTCCAAGATCAACTCACGGAATGCCCTGCCGCGCCTGTGGATTCGCCCAGCTCGCGGACGGATTCCCTGGTCGCGACGGCGGCGGCGCGCAGCGCCGCCACATCGGGCCCGTGCCGCAGCACATCCCGTGACGAACTGGGCAGCACCTGGCCGGAAATGCCGCCGAAAAGTCGCCGCAGGTCGGCGACGGTGCCGCCCTGGGCGCCAAGACCGGGCGCGAGCACGGCCCCGTTGAGTCGGGACAGATCCAACGTTGTCTCGCCCACCGTGGCCCCGATGACGACACCCACATGGCCCAGCGGATCGGCCCCATGATTGCGCTCGGCGGCGGAATCGACGATCGACTGCGCGATGGAAACACCCGTGTCGGTACGGGCCCTTTGCACGGACGCGCCTTCCTTGTTCGATGTCAAGGCCAGCACAAAAAGTCCGCGACCGGTTTTCGCACTGAGCTCCAAAGCCGGATCAAGAGATCCGAATCCGAGATAGGGCGAGACGGTCAGCGCGTCGCCGGCCAACGGCGAGTCGTCGGACAGGAACGCCGTCGCGTAGGCGGCCATGGTCGACCCGATGTCGCCCCGCTTGGCGTCCACGATGACCAGCGCGCCGGCCGACCGCGCCTCGGCGATGGTCCGCTCCAGCACGGCCACCCCTCGGGACCCGAAGGCCTCGAAAAAGGCGGCCTGAGGCTTCACCAGGGCGACTTCCGCCCCGAACGCCTCGACACAGGTCAGGGCGAAGCGCTCAAGGCCGTTTGCATCGATGGAAAGGCCCCAGTCGGCCAGCAGCCCGGGATGCGGGTCGATGCCGGCCACCAGCGGCCCGCTGGCGGCGACCTTCGCCGCCAGCCGAACACCGAAAGACTCGCTCACGCCGCCTCCTTCGTCGGCAGCGCGAGCGCCGCTACTGTGCCCATTGGTTCGCTCGCAAGCTCGCTCACGCGTTCGCACCCTTCAACGCGGCCTGGAGCGCCTGGAGGCTGCGCACGCCGATGTCACCCCGGATGAGGGCTTCGATGCCGTGTACGGCCGCGGCAGCCCCGGAAACGGTGGTGATGCACGGAATGTCCCGCGCCACCGCCGCCGTCCGGATCTCGTAGCCGTCCACGCGCGGCCCGTGGTTGCCGTACGGCGTGTTCATGATCATGTCGACCTCGCCGGCCAGGATCTTCTCCACGATGTTGCCCTCGCCCTCGAAGTGCTTGCGCACCACGGTGCAGGCCACCCCGTTGCGGCGCAGCACCTCGGCGGTGCCGGTCGTCGCGAGGATCTCGAAGCCCAGGTCGGCCAGCCGCTTGACCGGGAACACCATGGCCCGCTTGTCCCGGTTGGCCACCGACACGAACACCCGGCCCTTGGTCGGCAGCGACCCGTACGAGGCGGTCTGCGACTTGGCGAACGCCTTGCCGAACGAGAAGTCGATGCCCATCACCTCGCCGGTGGACTTCATCTCCGGGCCCAGCAACGAGTCCACGCCGTGGCCCTCGGGCGTGCGGAACCGGTGGAACGGCAGCACGGCCTCCTTGACCGCGACCGGGCAGTCGTCGGGCATCTCCGCGCCGTCACCGGTAGCCGGCAGCACGCCCTCCTCGCGCAGCTCGGCGATGGTGGCGCCCAACGCGATCCGGGCCGCCGCCTTGGCCAGCGGCACCGCCGTCGCCTTGGACACGAACGGCACCGTGCGCGAGGCACGGGGGTTGGCCTCCAGCACGTACAGCACGTCGTCCTTGAGCGCGTACTGCACATTCAGCAGCCCACGCACTCCGACGCCGTGGGCGATGGCCTCGGTCGAGCGGCGCACCGCCTCCAGGTCGCTACGGCCCAGCGTTATCGGCGGCAGCGCACACGAGGAGTCCCCGGAGTGGATACCGGCCTCCTCGATGTGCTCCATGACCCCGCCGATGTAGACCTGCTCGCCGTCGCACAGCGCGTCCACATCGATCTCGATGGCATCGTCGAGGAAGCGGTCGACCAGCACCGGGTGCTCCGGCGAGACCTCGGTGGCGCGGGCGATGTAGCCGGCCAGCGTGGTCTCGTCGTAGACGATCTCCATGCCGCGCCCGCCCAGCACGTACGAGGGGCGGACCAGCACCGGGTAGCCGATCTCGTCGGCGATCCGCTTGGCCTGCGGGAACGACGTCGCCGTGCCGTACTTCGGCGCCGGCAGCCCGGCGCCGGTCAGCACCTCGCCGAACGCGCCGCGGTCCTCGGCCAGGTGGATGGCCTCGGGCGAGGTGCCGACGACCGGCACGCCCGCGTCGGCCAGCCGCTGCGCCAAGCCCAGCGGCGTCTGCCCGCCCAGCTGCACGATCACGCCGGCGACCGTGCCCGACTCGCGCTCGGAGTGCACGACCTCCAGCACGTCCTCGAACGTCAACGGCTCGAAGTAGAGGCGGTCGGAGGTGTCGTAGTCGGTGGACACCGTCTCCGGGTTGCAGTTGACCATCACGGTCTCGAACCCGGCCCGCCGCAGCTCCATGGCCGCGTGCACACACGAGTAGTCGAACTCGATGCCCTGCCCGATGCGGTTCGGCCCGGAGCCCAGGATCAGCACCTTGGGCTTGTCGGGCTGCGGCAGCACCTCGGTCTCCGCCGCGGGGTCGGACTCGTAGGCCGAGTAGTGATACGGCGTCAACGCGGCGAACTCGGCGGCGCAGGTGTCGACGGTCTTGAACACCGGCCGCACGTTCAGGCGGTGCCGCAGCGTGCGGACCCCGTCCTCACCGGCCAGCTCCGGCCGCAGCGCGGCGATCTGCCGGTCGGACAGACCGGCCCGCTTGGCCCGCCGCAGCAGAGCCTCGTCCAGCACGGCCGCGGCGACGATCTCCTCGCGGAGTTCGCCGAGGGCGAGGATCTGGTCGATGAACCACGGGTCGATGCCGGACGCCTCGTGGACCTGGTCCACGGTCGCGCCGAGCCGCAAGGCCCGCTCCACGGTGTAGAGCCGGCCGTCGTGGCCCCGCTCCAACGCCTTGAGCGTGTCCTCCAGCGTGACGCCGTCCGGATCGGGCCGGGTCCAGAACCCGGCATCCTTGGTCTCCATCGAGCGCAGCGCCTTGTTCAGCGCCTCGGAGAAGTTGCGGCCGATGGACATGGCCTCGCCGACGGACTTCATGGTGGTGGTCAGCGTCGGGTCCGCGCCGGGGAACTTCTCGAACGCGAACCGCGGCACCTTCACGACCACGTAGTCCAGGGTCGGCTCGAACGAGGCCGGGGTACTGTGCCCATCTTCTCGGCTCGTGATGTCGTTCTGGATCTCGTCCAGCGTGTAGCCGATGGCCAGCCGGGCGGCGATCTTGGCGATCGGGAAGCCGGTCGCCTTGGAGGCCAGCGCGGACGACCGGGACACGCGCGGGTTCATCTCGATGACGACCATGCGTCCGGTCCGCGGGTGGATGGCGAACTGGATGTTGCAGCCGCCGGTCTCCACCCCGACCGCGCGCAGCACGTCGATACCGACATCGCGCATGTGCTGGTACTCGCGGTCGGTCAGCGTCATGGCCGGCGCGACCGTCACGGAGTCACCGGTGTGCACGCCCATCGGGTCGATGTTCTCGATCGAGCAGATGACCACGACGTTGTCGTTGCGGTCCCGCATGAGCTCGAGCTCGTACTCCTTCCAGCCGAGCACGCTCTCCTCGATCAGCACCTCGGTCACCGGCGACTCGTCGAGGCCGACCGTGGCCAGCCGCTCCAGCTCGTCCGGGGTGTGGGCCATGCCCGAACCCAGGCCGCCCATGGTGAACGACGGCCGGATGACCACCGGCAGACCCAACTCGGCCACCGTGGAGCGGACCTCGTCCATGGTCTTGCAGACCCGGCTGCGCGGGGTCTCGGCGCCGACGGAGGCGCAGATGTCCTTGAACAGCTGGCGGTCCTCGCCGCGCTGGATGGCGCCGATGTCCGCGCCGATCAGCTCGACGTTGTACTTCTCCAGCACGCCACGCTCGTGCAGGGCGACGGCGGTGTTGAGCGCGGTCTGCCCGCCGAGGGTGGCCAGCACGGCCTGGATCGGGTGGCCGAGCGCCAACTCCTCGGCGATCACCTTCTCCACGAACTCGGGCGTGATCGGCTCGATGTAGGTGGCGTCGGCGAACTCCGGGTCGGTCATGATCGTGGCCGGGTTGGAGTTGACCAGGCTGACGCGCAGGCCCTCGTCGCGCAGCACCCGGCACGCCTGGGTGCCGGAGTAGTCGAACTCGCAGGCCTGGCCGATCACGATCGGTCCGGAGCCGATCACCAGGACGTGCTCGATATCAGTCCTCTTCGGCATCAGCGGGCCTCACTCATCAGCTGGCAGAACTCGTCGAACAGGGCGGCCGCGTCGTGCGGTCCGGCGGCGGCCTCCGGGTGGTACTGCACGGAGAACGCCGGCGCTTCCAGACAGCGCAGGCCCTCCACCGTGCCGTCGTTCGGGCAGTAGTGGCTCACGGTGGCCGCGCCGAACGGGGTGTCGAAGCGCTCCCCCGGCTCGCCCTCCAGGGCAAAGCCGTGGTTCTGCGCGGTGATGGCCACGCGGCCGGTGGCGGTGTCGATCACCGGCACGTTGATGCCACGGTGGCCGTACTGGAGCTTGTACGTGCCGCGGCCCAGCGCCCGGCCCAGGATCTGGTTGCCGAAGCAGATGCCGAACAGCGGGATCCGCCGCTCCAGGATGCCCTGCGTCAAGGCAACGCCGTGGTCCTGCGTGGCCGGGTCGCCCGGGCCGTTGGACAGGAACACACCGTCGGCTTCGACGGCCAGGATGTCGTCCAGCGTGGAGTTGAGCGGCAGGACGTGCACCTCGATGCCGCGGGCGGCCATCATCCGCGGGGTGTTGGACTTGATGCCCAGGTCCAGCGCGGCCACCCGGAACCGGCGCTCGCCGTCGGCCGGCACCACATACGTCTGCGCGGTGGTGACGTCGCCGGCCAGGTCCGCGCCCTTCATCTGCGGCGCGGCCTTCACCTTGGCCAGCATGGTGTCCACATCGGACAGTTCGGCGCCGGAGAACACCCCGGCCCGCATGGCCCCCTGCTCCCGGATGTGCCGGGTCAGCGTGCGGGTGTCGACGCCGGCGATACCGACGATGCCCTGCCGCACCAGCTCGTCGTCCAGCGAGCGGGTGGCCCGCCAGTTGGACGGGCGGCGGGCGGGATCCCGCACCACGTAACCGGAAACCCAGATCCGCGACGACTCGTCGTCCTCGTCGTTCCAGCCGGTGTTGCCGATCTGCGGCGCCGTCTGCACCACGATCTGGCCGTGGTAGGACGGGTCGGTCAGCGTCTCCTGGTAGCCGGTCATGCCCGTGCAGAACACGACCTCGCCCAGGGTCGCGCCGAGCGCCCCGTACGCCTCACCACGGAAGACCCGGCCGTCCTCGACCACCAACGCCGCCTGCTCGCGAGCGCTCACTGCGCGCCACCTCCAACGCCTGCCATGGACCGCAGCGCGGCCACCCACTCCTGGTAGTGCTCTTTCTCGTCCGCGCGAAACCCGCTGTCCAGCAGCTGGTCCTCGACCTGCCACCGCACGATGAGCAGACCGTCGCCGAACATCACCTTGCCGGCCAGGCCCTGGCCGACCCGCGCGTCCCGCACCGTCTCGCGGGGAATCCAGACCGGGCTCGCGCCGACCCGGTCGATCAGCAGACCCTTGTCGTGCAGGTGCAGCGTGGCCTCCGAGCGGAAGCCCACATCGCCGACCGCGACCCGGTTCTGCCAGCTGTCGTCCAGCGTCGTGCTGACGTACACACCGCTCTGCTCGGGCAGCAGCTCGCTGCCCAGCTCGGCCGGCGCGGTCGGGAAGGCCGGCAGCGTCCGCGCCTGCCGGCGGCCCTTGTTGCGCCAGCCCCACCACATCGCCGCGGCGCACAGCACGAAGAAGGCCAGCACGACGAGCACCAAGACCAGGCGCGTCATGACTGGACCTTCCCCTCGGACACGGTGACCCGCCCGCGCAGCATCGTGGTGCGGACCACCCCCGGCAACTCCATGCCCTCGAACGGGGTGTTGCCGGCGATGCTCGCCAGCTCGGTGCCGCGCACCGTCCACCGGGCCTGCGGGTCGACCAGCACGAGCGTCGCCGGCTCGCCGACGGCCAGCGGGCGGCCCTGGTCGGGCAGACCGGCGATCTCCGCCGGCTTCTCGCTCATCACGCGGGCCACGCCGCGCCAGTCCAGCAGGCCCGGCCGCACCAGCGTCTCCACCACGATGGACAGCGCCGTCTGCAGGCCCAGCATGCCCGGACGGGCGGCCGACCACTCGCAGTCCTTGTCCTGCGGGGCGTGCGGGGCGTGGTCGGTGGCGATGCAGTCGACGATGCCCTCGGCCAGCGCCTCCCGCAGCACCTGCACGTCGGACTCGGTGCGCAGCGGCGGGTTCACCTTGTTCACCGGGTCGTACGTGGCCAGGCGCTCGTCGGTCAGCAGCAGGTGGTGCGGCGTGACCTCGGCCGACACCTTGGTGCCGCGCTCCTTGGCCCACCGCAGCACGTCGACCGTGCCGGCGGTGGAGACGTGGCAGACGTGCAGCCGCGCCCCGGTCTGCTTGGCCAGCAGGCAGTCCCGGGCCACGATCGACTCCTCGGCCGCCGCCGGCCAGCCGGCCAGGCCCAGCCGGGCCGCCCGCTCGCCCTCATGGGCCTGCGCGCCGACGGTCAGCCGCGGCTCCTCGGCGTGCTGCGCGATCACGCCGTCCAGCGCCTTGGTGTACTCCAGCGCCCGGCGCATGATCAGCGGGTCGCTGACGCAGTGGCCGTCGTCGGAGAACACGCGGACATTCGCCTGGCTGCGGGCCATGGTGCCCAGCTCGGCCAGCTTCTCGCCCTTCAGGCCCACGGTGACCGCGCCGACCGGGTGCACGTCGACCAGGCCGACCTCGCGGCCGCGGCGCCAGACGTGCTCCACGATCACGGCGTTGTCGGCCACCGGGTCGGTGTTGGCCATGGCGAACACGGCGGTGTAGCCGCCCAGCGCCGCCGCGGCCGAGCCGGTGGCGATCGTCTCGGTGTCCTCACGGCCCGGCTCACGCAGGTGCGTGTGCAGGTCGACGAAGCCGGGCAGCGCGACGAGACCGTCGGCGTCGATGACCTCGACATCAGTGAGCTCCTGGGTGCTCGCGGCGTCCAGCCACGGGCCGATCTCGGCGATCACGCCGTCGCGCACCAGGATGTCGACCGGGTCGCCCTCGCCGTAGAGACGGACTCCCTTGATCAGCATCATGCGGCTTCTTCCTCCCCCGCGAGCAGGTGGTACAGCACGGCCATGCGGACGTGCACCCCGTTGCGGACTTGCTCGGTGATGGCGGCGCGCGGCGAGTCCGCGACGGCCGCCGCGATCTCCATGCCGCGCAGCATGGGCCCGGGATGCAGCACGACGGCGTGCTCGGGCAGTTGGTTGAACCGGCGCTCGTTGAGGCCGTAGGCGATCGAGTACTCCCGTGCCGACGGGAAGAAGCCGCCGTGCATGCGCTCGGCCTGCACCCGCAGCATCATCACCGCGTCCAGCGCCGGCAGCTCCGGGTCCAGGTCGTGCGAGACCGACACCGGCCAGCTCTCCACCCCGGTCGGCAGCAGCGTCGGCGGCGCGACCAGCACGACCTCCGCGCCCAGCGCGGTCAGCAGGTGGACGTTGGACCGGGCGACCCGGCTGTGCAGCACGTCGCCGACGATGGCGATGCGCCGGCCGGCGATGGTGCCGAGGCGTTCCCGCAGCGTGGCCGCGTCGAGCAGGGCCTGCGTCGGGTGCTCGTGCATGCCGTCGCCGGCGTTGACCACGCCGGTTCCGGTGCCTTCCAGCCAGCCGGCCAGGCGCTGCGCCGCGCCGGAGGCGGGGTGGCGGACGATCACCAGGTCGGCGCCGGCCGCGGACAGCGTCAGAGCGGTGTCGCGCAGCGACTCGCCCTTGCCGACCGAGGAGCCGCCGGCCGACACGTTGATCACGTCGGCGCTCATCCACTTGCCCGCGACCTCGAAGGAGACCCGGGTGCGGGTGGAGTTCTCGTAGAACATCGTGACGACGGTCCGGCCGCGCAGCGTGGGCAGCTTGCGCACCTCGCGGCCGAGCAGCGTGCGCTTGAGCGTGTCCGCGGTGTCCAGCACCGCGGTGGCCTGCGCCGGGTCGAGGCCGTCGGTGGAGAGCAGGTGTTTCACTGGTGGTCTTCCCGTCGCAGGTACACGCCGTCGCGCCCGTCCAGCTCGGCGAGGCAGACGGCCACCTCCTCGGTGCGCGAGGTCGGCACGTTCTTGCCCACGTAGTCGGCGCGGATGGGCAGCTCGCGGTGCCCGCGGTCGACCAGGACGGCCAGCTGCACCGCGGCCGGGCGGCCGGCGTCGCGCAGGGCGTCGAGGGCGGCGCGGATGGTGCGGCCGGAGAACAGCACGTCGTCCACCAGCACGACCAGGCAGTCGTCGATGCCGCCGTCGGGCAGCGTGGTGGACTCCAGCGGCCGGTTGGGCCGCCGCCGCAGGTCGTCGCGGTAGAGGGTGACGTCGAGCGCGCCGACCGGAACGGTCACGTCGGAGAACTCGGCGATCAACTCGGCCAGCCGGCGGGCCAGCGGGGCCCCTCGACTGGGGATCCCCAACAGGACGACCGGGCGGTGGGCCTCGCCACCGAGCGAGGTCTTCTCGATGATCTGATGGGCCATTCGGGCGATGGTGCGCGCGACATCGCCGGCCGAGAGGAGCTCACGCTCGGCCGGGTCCGTCGCGTCGCGAACACGCGGCGCCACGGTGGACCTCCTTCCCCGCCTCACCGGACGGGTCCTTAAAGGACGTCGGGTCGGCTCGGCATCTGCCGAGCTCAGGACCTACGTTACCAGCCACGCTGCGTAGCCCTTCCGGGTGGTTGGGGCCCCCTCCCCCGCATGACGCAGCGAAGTCAGCTTGACCTGGTGACGACAGCGAGCGACCATTACTCTGCGTATTGATCTCAGGCTCCCCGCGGCGATGGCTACCGGCCGACGGGGCGAATGAACGGAGAACCGCCACATGGGCGATTACGCCAAGGCGCTGGGGGCCAAGCTCCGCGCCATCCGCCAGCAGCAGGGATTGTCACTGCATGGCGTCGAGCAGAAGTCCGGCGGTCGCTGGAAGGCGGTCGTCGTCGGCTCCTACGAGCGCGGCGACCGCGCGGTCACCGTGCAGAAGCTGGCCGAGCTGGCGGACTTCTACGGCGTGCCCGTGGCCGAGCTGCTGCCCGAGGGCCGCGTGCCGTCCGGGGCCGAGCCGGCCACGAAGATCGTCATAAACCTGGAGCGGCTCCAGCAGCTGCCGGCGGAGAAGGTCGGTCCGCTGGCCCGCTACGCCGCCACCATCCAGAGCCAGCGCGGCGACTACAACGGCAAGGTGCTCTCCATCCGCACCGAGGACCTGCGGTCGCTGGCCATCATCTACGACATGACCCCCGGCGAGCTCACCGAGCAGCTCATCGACTGGGGTGTCCTGCCGCCTGAGGCAAGGCCGTCCAAGGAGGATTAAGGCGCGCGTAGCGCGCAACAGCCTGGGGACAAACGCTGGAAGGCCGCACCACCGAGTTCCGGTGGTGCGGCCTTCCAGATTTGAACCAGCGCTACAGCGCCGCGCGAAGGTGCACGGCGATACGGGCGATACTGTCCAGGACGCCGTTGACAAAGCGCGGCGAGTCGTCGGTGGACAGCTGCTTGGCCAGCTCGACGGCCTCGGTGATGGCCACCGCGTCGTCCACGTCGGCCTCCCACAGCAGCTCGTACACGCCCAGCCGCAGGATCGCCCGGTCGACCGCCGGCATCCGGGCCAGGGTCCAGCCCTCGGCGTGCTCGGAGATCAGCTCGTCGATCCGCGTCCGGTTGGCCGTCACGCCCTCGATCAGGGTGATCGTGTAGTCGCTGACCGGCGGCACGTCGGGCGAGCCCACCCGGTCGGCGAGCAGCGTCACGGCGTCCGCGGCGCGCAGGTCGGCCTCGTAGAGGACGTCGACCGCGCGTTTGCGGTATTTGCTACGGGCACCCATCAGTTGTTGATCCGGCCCAGGTAGCGGCCGTCGCGGGTGTCGACCTTGACCTTCTCGCCGGTGGTGACGAACAGCGGCACCTGGATCTCGGCGCCGGTCTCCAGGGTGGCCGGCTTGGTGCCGCCGGTGGAGCGGTCGCCCTGCAGGCCCGGGTCGGTGTGCTGGATGACCAGCTCGACCGAGGTGGGCAGCTCGATGAACAGCGCGACGCCCTCGTGCACGGCGACGATCGCCTCGGTGTTCTCCAGCATGTAGTTGGCCGCGTCGCCGACCGTGTCGGCCGGGATGGTCATCTGGTCGTAGGTGTCGCCGTCCATGAAGACGAAGTCGGCGCCGTCCTTGTACAGGTAGGTCATGCCGCGCTTGTCGACCGTGGCGGTGTCCACCTTGGTGCCGGCGTTGAAGGTCCGGTCGACCACCTTGCCGGTGAGCACGTGCTTGAGGGTGGTGCGCACGAAGGCGCCGCCCTTGCCCGGCTTGACGTGCTGGAACGCGACGACCGTCCACAGCCCGTTGTCCAGGCTGAGCACGAGGCCGTTCTTGAGGTCGTTGGTGGTGGCCACGGTGGTGGAATCTCCTGTAGTCGCGGACTGCCGGGGTTCGGGTCGTGCGTCAGACGACCACGAGCTCTTTCGTGGTCAAGGTGAGCAGCTCGGGCGCACCCTCGCGCACGATGAGAGTGTCCTCGATGCGGACCCCACCCTGCCCGGGCACGTAGACGCCGGGCTCGACGGTGACCGCCATGCCGGCGGCAAGTGTACCGGTCCCGGCCCTGCTCAGTGCCGGAGCCTCGTGGATCTCCAGCCCGACGCCGTGTCCGAGACCGTGCATGAACTGCTCGGACCGGCCGGCGGCGGCGATCACCGAGCGGGCGGCGTCATCCACCTCGGCGAACGTCGCGCCCGGCTTCAGGGCCTTGCGGCCGGCCGCCTGCGACGCCGCCACCAGGGCGTACAGCTCGGTCTGCCAGTCGGCCGCCGGCCCGAGCACGACCACCCTGGTCATGTCCGAGTGGTAGCCGTCGACCAGCGCGCCGAAGTCCATCTTGACCAGGTCACCGGTTTTGAGCTGGGCGTCGGTCGGCTCGTGGTGCGGGATGGCCGAGTGCTCGCCGGCGGCGACGATGGTCGCGAACGCCGGGCCCTCGGCCCCCTGGTCACGCATGCCGTCGTCAAGGGCGCGGGCGACTTCGCGCTCGGTGCGGCCGGGGCGCAGGCCGCCGTGCTCGATCAACGCCGCCAGGGCCCGGTCGGCCGCCGCGCAGGCCATCCGCAGCGCCTCGATCTCCGTCTCGTCCTTGACGATCCGCAGCTCGGCGGTGAGGCCTGGGGCTTTGTGCAGCTCTGCGTGCAGCCCTGCGGTGGCGGCTTCGGTGAGGGCTTGGAGACCGTCGACGGTGACGTGATCGCTCTCGAAGCCGGTGCGGCCCTTGGCGCGGGCGGCCAGCGCCAAGGCGCAGTCCCGTTCGATCACGCGTTGCAGGTCGGGGACCTGGGACTGGGCTGAGGTCTCGTACCGGCCGTCGGTGCAGAAGATGGCGTTGTCCCTCGTCACGAGCAGCGCCGCGTTGGAGCCGGTGAAGCCCGTGAGGTACCGCACGTTGAGCAGATTGGTCACGAGTAGCGCATCCAGACTGCGGTCGTCGAGCAGCCGTCGCAGCGCGTTCCGTCTCCTGCCGTGCACCTCAGCCATGCCGAACAGGGTATTACGTGCGGGAGGGTTGGGGGTGTTTGTGCGGTGGTTGTGTTTGTGCGGTGGTTGGGTTTTGCGCGCGTGCTGCGTAGTTTCCCGGGGTTCTTCGGGTTATGGGTCGATTTGGTGTGGAGCCTCTGCGCGATGGCCCAAGGGCTAAAAGCGGGCAGGACAAACCTACCCTTGGCCTGTCAATTGTACGCCATCGCGCCCCTCCACACAAAATCGACCCAATTCGGGAGTTGGCGATCGGGGTGTGAAGGAATGGCGGTGGCTGGGTTTTGCTCCCGCTGTGCGCCCTTTTTGTGGTGGCTGCGGGAAGTCCTTTTCCCGGTGCCCGTTCCCCGGTTAGTGTCGCAGGGGGCGGGTGATGTGATGGCGGCCGGCCGGGGTGATCCAGTGGGTGGTGCCGTCTGAATCCTGGGTCACTGTGTAGTTGTCGTGTTTGCGGTGGTGGTGCCAGGTGCAGAGCCCTTGCAGGTTGGTCGCTTGGGTGGGGCCCGCTGGCCAGGGGGTGATGTGGTCGTGTTCCTGGATGGGCAGGGTGCAGCCGGGGGCAGTGCAGGTCCCGCCGGCCCGAGCAACGGACGTCTCCTTCATCAGCGCCGTGGGCCGGTAGGTGTCGGTGCTGATCGCGGAGATCTGCTGGTACTCATCCAGCAGGAGCCCTCGGAATGGGCCGTGCATGGCCAGCTCGCGGGCCGCCTCGGCCGCGATCGGGCCGTAGCCGGCGAGCTGGCCGGGGTCGTTGGTCAACCCGAGCAGGGTCTCCATGGAGATGGTCACGAAGGTGCGGACGTTCCAGGTGGTGTGCTTGCCCCGCAGACGGTCCCAGAGCACATCGGAGCGTTTCTGGTCGGTGGTGCGCTCGTCCTTCGGTAGGGACTTGGCGTCGGCGCAGATCTGCTGGAACAGCTGGTGGGCCTCAGCGGCGGGGAGGATCCACACCAGTTTGGCCATGCCGTCGGGCAAGGCCGAGAGCCCGACCTGCCGGTCGTCTTTGGCCTTGTGGCAGCGCTGCTCATAACCATCCGGATCGGCCTTCGCGACCAGCGCGGTGGCCTTGCGGCACACCTGCGTCCGGGTCATACCAGCGGCCTCCTCAGCCAGGGCCTGGTCCACTTCGGCGACCTGGGCCGGGTCCGAGAGGTGGCGGGTCCGTTCGTGGACCGCCGCGAACCGGGCGAGGTCGATCTCTCCCCGGCGGAACCGCTCCGCCAGCGCAGGGTGAGTCTCCAGGGCGGCGGCGATCTCTTGCGAGCGGGCCAGGGCCGGCTCCGAGACCTTCGTGGCCATTGCCAATTCGGTGAGGTCGTCGATGTGGTTGAGGGCCTCATGTTCGGCCCATTCACACACGGCCCGCACCTTCCGGGCCACCCCCACAAAATTGACCAAGTCTTCTTGGGTCAGGCTCGCCGGATCCGCACCGACGATCAGATCGAACATGGCCCCGATGGGTTCCATGTTCTCAATCTCGCAGGTGAGTTCCATACTTCTGAGAATACTCGAACACAAGATCGAACACGAATCCCTAACGGGTGAATCCCGCCGAGCAGAAAGGCTTTTATTTCCTCCCGCCACACCACAACACGGCAACTCGTACCAGTCGCGTGGATTTTGTGTGGAGGGGCGCGATGGCGTACAATTGACAGGCCAAGGGCAGGCTCGTCCTGCCCGCTTTTAGCCCTTGGGCCATCGCGCAGAGGCTCCACACCAAATCCACGCGACCACACCGAATAAATCCCCCCAAACGCCAACCGCGCGGCGCGGCCACCCACCCACTCACCCACCAAACGCCACCCACCACCCACAAGGGGCACAACCCAGCCGGAATCAGCCGCGGGTTTACCCTGGGCCTATGAAGGTGTGGCTGGTGCGCGGGTTGGTGTTGGCGGTGGTGCACGCCGCGGTGCAGACCGCCCAGGCGTGGGTGCGCGCCGGCGATCCCACCGCCGTCGGCTGGCTACGGCCGACCGCGCTGAGCGTGTTGGTCGCCGTCGCCGTGGTGTGGGGCGGCATCGACGGTTGGCGCGGCCTCGAGGGCCGGGGCCTGGCCTGGTTCAAGGCGTCCCTGGTCGCCGGCCCCGTCGGCGGTGTGCTCGGCGTCATCGGCCAGGGCGTGTTCGTCGACGACACCGGCGCGGAGGCGCTGCCCGTGGCGATCACCGGCGGGGCCGCGTTCATCGCGCTGCTGGTGCTGGTCCCGGCGGCAGTTGGCCTGCTGTTCGGCAAGATGGCCCGGCCCGCCGCCCCAACCAACGCCTAGCCCCACGGCACACCAACCCAACGCCCACCCCGATCCACCACGCCCCCGCCGAGAAAACAGCTGCCCACCGTCCCGGCCTAGCCCAACCTCACCAAGAACGCAGCTGACCGCCGCCACACCAACGCCCAGCCCCCACGACACGCCGACCCACCGCCCGCGCCCACCGCAGTCGCCCGCCGCACGCCGACCCACCACCCGCGCCCCGCCACAGTCGCCCGCCGCACGCCGACCCACCACCCGCGCCCCGCCACAGTCGCCCGCCGCACGCCGACCCACCACCCGCGCCCCGCCACAGTCGCCCGCCGCACGCCGACCCACCACCCGCACCCCACCACAGTCGCCCGCCGCACGCCGACCCACCACCCGCACCCCACCACAGTCGCCCGGCGCAGTCCCCGCGATCGCGGGCCGCCCCCTCGCTAATTCCCCCGGAATGCCGAGAGGTCGCCGCCCTTGGGCCGCGCGTCCCAATCCTCGTCCGTCGTCTCGGTGACCGGCGAGGAGTTGGCCTGCACCGCGTCCGCACCGACGGGCCAGAGCTTGCCGTCCAACAGGAACGCGTAGGGCCGGTTCGGGGCGTGCACGGCCGGCGTGCCGGCCTTGATCAACGCCACGACGGGCAGCGAGTCGAGCCCTGGCACCGGCTTGTCCAGGACCTTCACGGCGATCTGGGCCGACACCGACCGCCGTTCGATCTTGACCAGCCGGTCGCCGAACACCATGACGATCATGCGGTCGGGCGACGGCATGGCCACACCCTCGGCGGTGGCCAGGGTTTTGCAGCCGTCGGCATTGGTGATGTCGATGCCGAACAGGCGCAGGTCGGTGGGCCCATGACCGGCGTCGCCGGTGGCCCGTACGACGTCGAGCGGCACTCGCCCGCACGGATCCTCGGCCGACGCGGGTGCATGCCCATCGGCCCGGCGAACGAGCCCGGGACCTTCCTTCCACGCCCCGCCGAGCGCCACGTCCTGGTACGGGTGCGTGGTGAAGTCCTTGTCCCAGAACGAGATCACCGTGCCCTTGCCATCGACCTCGTGGGCGATGGCGAAGGCGTTCAACGCGTCGACCCACATCCAGTCGGCACTGAAGGCATTGGCCACGGATAGCGAACGCTGGGCCTTCGTGCCGGGAACGTCCCGAAAACCGTTGGGGGTCAACGCTTGCACGGACGCGGCGAAGGTCGGGTCGGGCGAGCGGAGCACGAACTGCGCGGCCCCGGCGGTATTGGCGGCGAGGCCGGTGGTGTCGGTGAACATCAGGTAGAACCAGCCGTCGAGATGCAGCACGGACGGCTGGCCGACGCCGTATTTGTTGGGCCGCAGCTTGTCCATCGACGGCGACACGATCGGGTCGGGCCGGCGCTGCCAGTGCACGCCGTCGCCGCTGACGGCCAGACCGATGGAGTTGACCAGGTCGTCCCCGTCGCTCGCCGCGCCGGTGTAGTACATGTAGTAGACACCGTTGATCTTGATGACCGACGGGTCGCAGGTGTGCTCGCCGTCGAATCCGGTGCCGGAACCGTGCAGCACGGCGGTTCCCCAGGGAAACGCCGTGGTCAGACTGTCGGCGGAGGAGGTCAGCACGTCGTCGCCGGGCACCCCGACGTCCGGCAGCTGACTGCACCACCAGATCCGGTACCGGCCGCCGTCGAACATCGCGGTCGGCGCGTAGTTGTACGGCGCCTCCGGGCCGCCGGACACCAGCGTGCCGGCCGGCGGCCTGGGCCGATCGGTGCGTAACGGCGCCTCGGCCGCGTCGGCCGGCGGCTGGTCCGCCCGCTTCTGCACGGCTGTCGGCCCGGTCGTGGACGGCGTGGTGATGCCCTCGGCACTGCCGCACGCCGTGAGCACGACGGCCAGCGTCAGGCAGCCGAAAGTGGCCCTGATGGGTCTCGGCATGCCGGCGCTTCCTCCACGATCGAGTGACGGCGAATCCCGGCCAGTGTAGGGAATCCGGTCACCCGTGTGGGTTACCTGTGGTCAGCCACCCAGCGCAGGGCCAGCTTGTAGCCGTCCACGCCGAGTCCGGCGATCACGCCGTCGGCCACCGCGGAGATCACGCTGTGGTGGCGGAACTCCTCGCGCTTGTGGATGTTGCTGATGTGCACCTCGACCAGCTTCGAGGTCAGCTGCGAGCAGGCGTCCCGGATGGCGATCGAGTAGTGCGTCCACGCCGCCCCGTTGAGCACCACCGGGATCTCGGCGTCGGCGGCCTCGTGCAGCCAGCCGATCATCTCGCCCTCGGAATCGGTCTGCCGCACCTCGACGTCCAGGCCGTACTCCTTGCCCGCGGCCACGCACAGCTCGACCAGGTCGGCGTGCGTGGTCGAGCCGTAGATCAGCGGCTCCCGCGCGCCCAGCCGGCCGAGGTTGGGGCCGTTGAGAACGAAAACCCGGCTCACAGCAACACCTTTCCGCTCGACGGCTCCTCGCCGGCGATGACCGAGTAGGCGGCGGCGATCAGGCTCGGGTCGGGGCCTTCCAGCCGGCCCGGCTTGGCCAGGCCGTCCAGCACCACGAACCGCAGCACGCCGGCACGGGTCTTCTTGTCGTTGCGCATGCCCTCCATGAGCTGCGGCAACGCCCCCGGCTCGTAGTTCACCGGCAGGCCGAGCGAGGTCAACACCGAGCGGTGCCGGTCGGCCGTCGCGTCGTCCAGCCGGCCGGCCAGCCGGGCCAGCTCGGCCGCGAAGACCAGGCCGACGCTGACCGCCGCGCCGTGACGCCAGCGGTAGCGCTCACGGCGCTCGATCGCGTGGCCCAGCGTGTGGCCGTAGTTGAGGAACTCCCGCTGCCCGGCCTCACGCAGGTCGCTCGACACCACGCTCGCCTTGTACTGGATGGCCCGGGTGACCAGCTCGCCGATGACCTCGCCGGCCGGATCGACCGCGGCCTTCGGGTCGGCCTCGATCAGCTCCAGGATCCGAGGGTCGTTGAGGAACCCGGCCTTGACCACCTCGGCCATGCCGGCGACCAGCTCGTTGGCCGGCAGCGTCTCCAGCGTGGCCAGGTCGACCAGCACGGCCGTGGGCTCGTGGAACACCCCGACCAGGTTCTTGCCGGCGTCGGTGTTGATGCCGGCCTTGCCGCCGACCGCCGCGTCCACCATGCCCAGCAGCGTGGTCGGCACGTGCACGACCTTCACGCCGCGCAGCCACGTGCCGGCGACGAAGCCGGCCAGGTCGGTCACCGCGCCGCCGCCGAGGCCGATCACCGCACCCGTGCGGTCGAGACCGATCCGGCCCAGCACCTCCCAGGCGAAACCGGCCACCGCCAGCGCCTTGCCGTCCTCGGCGTCCGGGATCTCCACCCGGTGCGCGTCGATGCCGGCGGCCGCCAGCTCATCCCGCACGGCCTCGGCCGTCGCGGTCAGCGTGGGCTGGTGCAGGATCGCCACCGTCGGCACGCCCTTGAGCGTGTCGACCAGGTCGCCGAGCAGGCCCCGCCCGACGATGACGTCGTAGGGGCGCTCCGCGGCCACGTGGATGCGGGTCGGGTCGGACATCAGCTTCCTTCGGTGAGTGCTTTGACGACCTCGTCGACGATGCCCGCGGGCTCGTGCTTGTCGGTGTCGATCTCGACGGTGGCGACCTCGCGGTACAGCGGCAGCCGGGCGTCCAGCAGCGCGCGGAACGTGGCCCGGGGGTTCACACCGGCCAGCAGCGGGCGCGCCGTGGACAGGCCGGTGCGGCGCACGCCCTCGGCCATGCCGACGTTGAGGAAGACGACCGTGTGCTCGGCCAGCAGCTTGCGGGTCGACTCGGCCAACACTGCGCCGCCGCCCAGCGCCAGCACGCCGTCGTGCTCCAGCAGCGCGCGGGCCACCGCCTCGCCCTCGATGCGCCGGAACTCCGCCTCGCCGTCATCGGTGAAGATGTCGGCGATCGGCTTGCCGGCCAGCTCGACGATGTCTGCGTCGACGTCACGGAACGGCACGCCCAGCTTGTCCGCCAACAGCTCGCCGACGGTGGTCTTGCCCGCGCCCGGCGGGCCGACCACCACTGCTTTCGGACTCACCAGCGGTCCTGCAGCGACTTCAGGTAGCCCTCGACGTTGTGCCGGGTCTCGGCCAGCGAGTCGCCGCCGAACTTCTCCAGCAGCGCGTCGGCCAGCACCAGCGCCACCACCGACTCCACGACCACGCCGGCCCGCGGCACCGCGCAGATGTCCGAGCGCTGGTGGATGGCCACCGCCGCCTCGCCCGTCTCCACGTCGACCGTGGCCAGCGCGCGCGGCACCGTCGAAATGGGCTTCATCGCCACGCGCACGCGCAGCGGCTCGCCGTTGGTGATGCCGCCCTCAAGGCCGCCGGCCCGGTTCGACCGCCGCGTGACGCCGGTGATGCCGGGGCCGCGGTCGATCTCGTCGTGGGCCTGGCTGCCGCGGCGGTGCGCGGTGGTGAAGCCGTCGCCGATCTCCACGCCCTTCATGGCCTGGATACCCATCAGCGCGCCGGCCAGCCGCGCGTCGAGGCGGCGGTCCCAGTGCACGTGCGAGCCCAGGCCCGGCGGCAGGCCGTAGACGATGGCCTCGATCACGCCGCCCAGCGTGTCGCCGTCCTTCTTGGCCGCCTCGACCTCGGCCACCATGGCCTCGGTGCCGGCCGCGTCGAAGGCCCGCACCGGGTTCTCGTCGATCGCGGCCAGGTCCTCCGGCTTGGGCAGCGGGGCGTCCGGCGAGCACTCCGCGGCGCCGATGGACACCACGTGGCTGACGATCTCGGCGCCCAGCACCTGGCGCAGCAGGTTGCGGGCCACCGTGCCCAGCGCCACCCGCTCGGCCGTCTCGCGGGCGCTCGCCCGCTCCAGCACCGGCCGGGCCTCGTCGAAGCCGTACTTCTGCATGCCCGGCAGGTCGGCGTGGCCGGGACGCGGCCGGGTCAGCGGCGCGTTGCGGGCGGACCCCTCCAGCTCGGCCGGGTCGACCGGGTCGGCGGCCATCACCTTCTGCCACTTCGGCCATTCGGCGTTGTCGATGTGCACGGCGATCGGCCCGCCCTGGGACAGGCCGTGGCGCACACCGCCGAGGAACTCGACCTTGTCCGTCTCGAAGTCCATCCGCGGGCTGCGGCCGAAGCCCAGCCGCCGACGGGCCAGTTGCACCGAGAGGTCCTCGGTGGTGACGGACACTCCGGCGATCATGCCCTCAAGGACACCGACCAGCGCGGGTCCGTGCGATTCTCCAGCGGTGATCCAGCGCAGCACCCCTGGATCCTTTCACATCCGGCTCGGGCGCCGCTGCAAATCACCTCGGACCGCCGTGACCGCCGGTGTCATCGTCCACATGGGACAGCTCGGCGGCCCTCCCGTTCGGGAGGGCCGCCGTCGCTGGTGGCTCAGCGCTGCCAGGTGAACAGCGTGTCACCGGCCTCGACCGGGCCGGGCTCGCGCACGTCGACCAGGTTCTCCGCGGTCGCGTCCAGTGCCACGACCGGGCAGATCGGCGAGCGGCCGCCGTCCTCGATCGCCTTCGGGTCCCAGCCGATCACCGGCTGGCCGGCCTTGACCGAGTCGCCCTTGGCCACGTGCAGCGTAAAACCCTCGCCCTTGAGCTTGACCGTGTCGATGCCCAGGTGCACCAGCACCGCCGGGCCCTCCGCGGTCGCGACCACGAACGCGTGCGGGTGCAGCGTGACGACCGTGCCGTCCACCGGGGACACCGCGTCACCGGCGGTGAGCTCCGGGTGCACGGCCAGGCCGGGGCCGACCATCGCCTGCGCGAACACCGGGTCCGGAACCTCGGTGATCGGCGCGAGCACACCCTTGACGGGGCTCAGGACTTTGACACTCACAGCAGGTCCTCGATGTCGGAGGCGATCGTGTCCGCCTCGGGGCCGACGATGATCTGGACCACGGAACCCGCGCGGATGACGCCGTGCGCGCCGATCTTCTTGAGCGCGGCCTCGTCCACCTTGGACCCGTCCTCGAGCTCGCAGCGCAGCCGCGTGATGCACGGCTCGATCTCGATGATGTTGTCAGCGCCGCCGATCGCGGCGATGATCTGCGCCGCCCTGTCGTCTGCCATCTCGTCGCCTGCTCTCACTAGTCGGTTTTGGACACGACTTCCGCCAGTCTCACCCGAGTCGGCCGGATGGTCGCCGCCAGCAGCACGAACTCGTAACGGCGGTTGACACCCGGTCGCCCGGCGGCGCATCCTCCCCGCACCACTGGTCTAGACCGGAACGTACCAATGTTCGCGGCGAGGATCGACAGGTGGGGCCGAATCGAGACCGTCAGGGAGGTGCCATGGCCGTGTTCGACGGTGTTTCGGGCACCGGTGACCGGATCGTCGACGGCCCCAAGCCCAAGCATGCCCAGCTGCGGGAAATCCTGCGCAAGCTGGCCCAGCAGGACCTGCCGCCCGGCTCCCCCATCCCGTCCGAACGCGACCTGGCCGAGCAGTACGGCGTGTCGCGGCTCACGGTGCGGGCCGCGGTCGGCCAGCTGGTCGCCGAAGGCCTGCTGGCCAGGGCGCGTGGCCGTGGCACGTTCACCGCGCAGCGGCGGATGGAGGCCCAGCTCTATCTGGAGTCCTTCACCGACGACATGCGGCGGCGTGGGCACGAGCCCGGCACCGAGGTGCTGTCCTGCGCCCACGAGGTGCCGCCGCCCGCGGCGGCCGCCGCGCTGGGGCTGGAGTCCACCGACTCGGCGTACCGACTGTTCCGGCTGCGCCGGGCCGACGGCACGCCGCTGGCGGTCGAACGCGGCTGGTACAACGCCGGCCGGCTGTCCGGCCTGCTCGACCTCGACCTGACCCGGTCGCTGTACACGCTGATGGCCGAGCATTTCGGCGTGCAGCTCAGCCACGGCCGGCAGACGGTGTGGGCCGAGGCGGCCGACCGCGAGACCGCTCGTCTGCTGGGGGTTCGCACCGGTTCGCCGGTGCTGGTGTTCCGACGGATCTCGACCGCCGACGGCGAGGCCATCGAGGACATGACGTCCTGGTACCGGGGCGACCTCTACCAGGTAACCATGCAATTGGACCGGGGCGACCCGGGTTCCGGTCCGCTTTCCGCCCACGGAGGAAACCGATGAGTGCCAGCGCCCCCACGGTGGCCGGCGGCAACAAGGGTCTGGCCGGGCTGCAACGCCTCGGCCGGAGCCTGATGCTGCCGATCGCGACGCTGCCCGCCGCCGGCTTGTTGCTGCGGCTCGGTCAGGACGACCTGCTCGGTAGCTTCAAGAACGACTTCATGCAGAAGGTCGCGGCGATCTTCGCCGCGGCGGGCGGTGGGTTGTTCAACTACCTGCCCCTGCTGTTCGCGGTCGGCATCGCGATCGGCTTCGCCCGCAAGGGCGACGGCTCCACCGCCGTCGCGGCGGTCGTCGGTTTTGTGGTGTTCACCCAGGTCGTCCAGGTGTTCGCGCCGGTGCAGGCCAAGAAGGTCGGTGACGCCCCGATCCCGCCCGGCGGCTGGCCGTACGGCGTGCTCGCCGGCATCCTGGTCGGCATCGTGTCGGCCCTGATGTGGCAGCGCTTCTACCGCACGAAGCTCCCCCCGTACCTGGCCTTCTTCGGTGGTCGCCGGTTCGTGCCGATCGTCAACTCGCTGGTCATGATCGTGCTGGGCATCATCTTCGGCCTGCTGTACCCGATCTTCAACAGCGGCCTGACCGCGTTCGGCAACTTCGTCTCGAACAACCCGATCGTCGGCGGCGGCATCTACGGTGTGGTCAACCGCCTGCTGATCCCGTTCGGTCTGCACAACGTCATCAACTCCGTGGTGTGGTTCCTCAGCGGCCACTTCACCGGCGCCGACGGCAAGGAGGTCACGGGCGACCTGACCCGCTTCTTCGCCCACGACCCGAGCGCCGGCGGCTACATGACCGGCTTCTTCCCGATCTTCATGTTCGCCCTGCCGGCGGCCGCGCTGGCCATCTGGCAGACCGCGAAGCCGTCCCAGAAGAAGATCGTCGGCGGCATCATGATCTCGGCCGCGCTGACCGCGTTCCTGACCGGTGTGACCGAGCCGATCGAGTTCTCGTTCATGTTCGTGGCGTGGCCGCTGTACATCATCCACGCCATCCTGACCGGCACCTCGCTGGCCATCGTGAACGCGCTGGGCATCCATGACGGCTTCTCGTTCTCGGCCGGTGCCATCGACTTCGTCATCAACTGGGGCATCGCCCAGAAGCCCTGGCTGTTGTTGATCATCGGCGTGATCTACGGCCTGATCTACTACTTCGCGTTCCGCTTCGTGATCATCAAGTGGAACCTCCGCACCCCGGGTCGTGAGGACGACGCCGACGAGCAGATCGCCGAGGGCGGCTCCGTGCCCGAGACGACCAGCTCCCGCAACCAGTCCAGCTAGGACTCTCCCGGGTCCGCCACACCGCACGAAAGGGAAAGACCATGCCGGAACTTCGGGTCACCGTGGCCAGCAAGGTGGGTTTGCACGCTCGGCCGGCCGCTCTGCTGGCCAAGGCTGCCGCCGGGCAGGCCGTGCCCGTCTCCATCCGCAAGGAGGGTGGCGAGCAGGTCGACGCCGCCAGCGTGCTGGGCCTGATGACGCTGGGCGCGATGCACGGTGACGAGGTGATCCTGTCCGCCGAAGGAGCCGGTGCGGACCAGGCCCTTGAGACGGTCGCGGCGCTCATCGCCACCGACCACGACGAGGCCTGAGCCCTTCGCTCTACCAGGGCCGCACGTGACCACTCCCCGGTCACGTGCGGCCCTTGCGTGCGCCCCCACTCAACGTCACATGCGGTCCGGATGTGCCCTATAGAGGCAACAACGACGCTCATGTGACATTTCGACAGCGGGCGTGCGGCGGCTGGGGCTTGTGCGCTGTCGCACCACAAGAAGAAGCCCCGCCCGGGAAATCCCGGGCGGGGCAACCACTTCCTACCCAAGCATCACTTCAACAGCGGCGACAGCGCGGAGATGAGCGCGTGGCTGTCGGAGTCCTGGCTGATCTCCCACGCCATCGCCCCGCGCAGCCCCCAGCCCTTGATGAGCGTGGTGCGCTCGGCAACGGACTTGGGGTCCGAGTAGGCGATCACGGTCGGAACCGTTGCCACGTAAGGAGCGGCGCAGGTCCCGTCGGCGGCGAAGGTCGAGCACAGGTTGTGCACGCCGGCCGGGTTGAACAGCCAGGGCTCGCCGGACTGAACGTCCCAGTTGGCCGTGTAGCCACCAGCACCGACGATCTTGGCGGTGTCGACGAGGTCGTGGTACGTCGGCTGCGGCTTCTGGTCGGGCACCAGGCTGTTGGGGTCGAGGCCGCTGTTGTCGGACTTCTCCCACAGGCCGCTCGACCGCAGGTACTGGTTGCCGTAGAAGGGAACGCCGACGACGATCTTGTTCGGCGGGATGCCGGCGGCCAGGTAGTACTGGACCGTGCCCACGGTGTTCCACGACGGGTCCGCGGCGTTGGGGTCGCGGAAGCTGTGCGTGAACAGGGTGTCGGGCGCGGCGACGCCACCACTGGGGATGTTGTAGTCGTAGGTCATGACGTTGACCCAGTTCATCGGCGCGATCGCCGCGTTGAGCTCCCAGTAGTCACCGGCCTTGGAGGTGGCCGGGAACGCCGCCGTGAGCAGGTGGTCCGCGCCGAGCTGGCGACGGAACTCCTGCATGAGCAGCGTGGCGTTGTGCTTGTCGGCGGGCCCGGCATCCGGGTTGCCGCCGGCGAACTGGGTCGGGTACTCCCAGTCGATGTCGATGCCGTCGAACACGCCCTTGGCCGCACCCGGGGCCAGGCCCGGGATGTTGCCGTTGATGAAAGTGTCCACACAGGACTTCACGAAGTCCTGGCGGCGCTGCGCGGTCGCCGCGACGTCACTGAAATACGTGGACTTCGTCCAGCCGCCGAGGGAGATCTCCACCTTGAGACCGGGGTGGGCCTTCTTCAGCTTGAGCAGCTGGTTGAAGTTGCCGAACAGCGGCTGCCCGGCGACATCGCCGACGCCGTCGACGGCCAGCGACGCGTCGATCGGCCGCTGGTAGTCGGCCCACGGGTCCAGGATCGAGCACCCGACGGCGCCGGTGGCCTGGTCGAACGTGGGCGCGCCGAACGCGTACTGGATGACGTTCAGCTTGTCGGCCGGGATGTCCTTGACGTTGTAGGCCCGTCCGTAGACGTCCCAGTCGGCGAAGTAGGCCGACACGACGCGGCCGTCGTCCTGTCGGGGGTGGTGGTTGGCAGTCGCGGCCACGGCCGGAACCGCCAGCAACGGGCCGGCCATCGCGATCACGGCCGCCGCGACGGCGACCCTGCCTCTGGTGCGGGGCATGTCCAGCTCCCTGGTTGGTCTACACCAATTGGTGGCCACACCCTCCGCCCGGCGATCACGCAAGTCAAGAGGCCGCATGGGTCGGAAGCCAACCGTCCCAAGGGAGTTGCCCAAGTGACTGCACTTCCGGTCACGCAAAGCGACGCCCGGGCTAACTACCCGTGTCTGTCCACAAGCACCGGATCGAAAGCCACATGCGCTTCCTATGTGGCATCAGATGCCACATAGGAAGCGCATGTGGGGACCTAGACGGGGAGCTGGAGCTCGGTGGCGGTGGCGGAACGCAGGGCCACCCGCATCGCCTCACGGGGAGCGTCCTGGCCGGTGAACCAACGAACCTGCGCGAAAGCCTGGTGCAGCAGCATGTCCAACCCGGTGACGAGCCGGGTGCGCTGCTTCTGCGCCGCCAAAGCCAAGGGCGTCGGCCACGGGTGGTAGATGACGTCGAAAACGCAGCCGGCCCGGACGATGTCCGAGGCAACCGCTTCAACGGCCCCGGTCGGCACGGTGCTGACGACCAGATCCGCCTCGCCGCACAAAGCGGCGAAATCGGCCGTGTCCCAGCGGATCAGGTCGACGTCGAGCCCGACGCGCGAGGCGCAGGCCAACGCCTCATCGGCCCGAGCGGGGTCCCGCACGACGATCGTGGCGGCGGGGATCTTGAAGGCCTCCAACGCGGTCAGCGCGGCGGTCGCGGTCCCGCCGGCCCCGAGCACCACGGCCCGGCCACCGTCGGGCACTCCCCCGGCGGCGGTCAGCGACCCCACGATGCCCTCGACGTCCGTGCAGTCGGCCAGCCAACCGCCGTCACGAGGCACCAAGGTGTTCGCGGCACCGACGAGCTCGGCGACGCGGGTCAGCTCGGTGGCGTACGCCAACGCGGCCCGCTTGCCGGGCATGGTCACGGCCAGCCCGGCCCACTCCGGCCCGAGCCCGTCGACGAACGCGGGCAGCTCCTCGGCGGTGCACAACACGCGCGAGAACGTCCAGTCGAGCCCCAGCTCCCGATACGCCGCGCCGTGCAGCACCGGCGACAGCGAATGCTCGATCGGCGAGCCTAAGACCGCCGCCTGCCGTGACCCCACCTAGAACACTCCCGCCGCTTGGGCCTTGTGGGCGTTCTCGTCCTGCTCGGCCTGGGTGACGGCGAAACAGGAGTTGCCGTCCTTGTCGCACTTGACGAAGAACAGCCACGGGCCGTCGGCCGGCTTCTGCGCGGCGGCCAGCGCCTCCGGGCTCGGCGAGGAGATCGGCGTCGGCATGAGGCCGGTGTTCAGGTACGTGTTGTACGGCCCCGGCTTGGCCCGGTTCTCGTCGGACGTCCGGATCAACGGCTGGTCGAGCACGTAGTTGATGGTCGAGTCGTCGCCCATCGGGATGCCCTGGGCCAGCCGGTTGTAGATCACCCGCGACACCTTGGCGAAGTCCGAGGTGATGGCCTCGCGCTCGATCAGCGAGGCGATGACCAGGATCTGGTACGGCGACATACCGGTGTCCTGCGAGGTCTGCGGCAGCGTGGCCAGCTTGGCCCCGGACTGGGTCAGCATCGACCGCAGCAGCGTGACGGCGTCGGTGCCCGGCTTGACGTCGTACACGCCGGAGACCATCAGCCCCTCCAGCCGGTGCACGGGGTCGGCCTTGGCCACGGCCGGCGCGGCCCAGCTGGGGATGCCCAGCTTGGCCGGGTCGGCGGTCTGCGCGGCCTTCTTCACGTCGTCGGCCGACACGCAGCTCTTGGTGCCGTTGAGCGTCACGCAGCTGGCCGCGGCCAGCTGGGACAGGATGCCCGGCTTCACCGAGTTGTCGGGGTTCTTGGTGTCGTCGAGCTGCGTGCCCGCCTTGATCTGCACGTTGCCGACGCGGCTGGCCGGCGCGATCAGCCGGGTCACCGCCGCGTCGCCGGACATGTGCGTCTTCATCACGTAGAAACCGGGCTGCACGTTGCCGATCTCGGCGTTGCCGGCCGAGGCGTTCAGGAACGCCCGCACGGTCCGCACCACGTCCTGGGACTGGAGCATGTCGGCGATGTCCCGGGTGGTGGCGCCGTTGTCCACGCGCACCAGCACGTCCTGGTCGCCGTCGCCGCCGTAGTTGCCGTAACTGCCGATGCCCAGGTAGGAGCCGGCGCCGTAGTACGCGCCCCAGCCGCCGCCGATCAACACCACCAGCAGGATGGACAGCAGCACGACCTTGCGGCGTGGCTTGCGCTTCTTCCCGCGGCCGCCGGCGTCCTCGTCGCTCTCGAAGAGATCGAACCCGTCCTCGTGCTGCTCGACCTGGTCGTTCACGTCGTTCACGGCCTGCCCTCCCTGGCGAGTGCGGCGGCCCGCGCGTCCAGCCACGCCTGGAGGATCTCCACGGCGGCGGCCTGGTCGACGACGGCACGCTGCCGCCGACCACGCACGCCGGCATCGGCGAGCACCCTGGTCGCGGTGACCGTGGTCAGCCTCTCATCGGCTAGACGCACCGGCATGTCGAGCCGTTCAGCCAACTGGCCGGCGAACTCGGTGGCGATCTCGGCGGCCGTGCCGTGCTTGCCGGCCAGCGTCCGCGGCAGCCCGACGACCAGCTCCACGACCTCGTGCTCCCGAACCAGCGCCACCAGGGCATCCACGCTGCCGTCGCGCGGCAGCGTGACCAGCGGAGACGCCAGCATCGGCGACGGGTCGCTCAACGCGACGCCGACCCGAACGGAACCGACGTCGACGCCAAGGCGGCGGCCCGGCCCCGGCAGGAACTCCGGGACCGGCCGCCGCTTGTCCTTGCTACGAACCACGCTGAATCTCGGTCCGCAGGGCGGCGATGGCGTCGGGAATGCCACCCGGCTGGGTGCCGCCGCCCTGGGCCAGGTCGGGCTTGCCGCCGCCGCGGCCGCCGATGGCCGGGCCGAACACCGGCACGAGCTTGCCGGCGGCCAGGCCCTTGTCACGGCCGGCGGCCGTGGTGGCGACCACGAAGGCGACCTTGTCGCCGTCGGCCGAGAACAGGGCGACCACGCCCGGCTTGTCGCCGAGGCGGCCACGCACGTCCATGGCCAGGGCGCGCAGGTCGTTGCCGGAGACGCCGTCGGGGGCGGCGGCAGCCACCAGGAAGGTGCCGCCCAGGTTCTCGGCGCCGTCGGCCAGGGCGCCGCCCGAGGACAGCAGCTGGGCGCCGCGCAGCTTCTCCAGCTCCTTCTCGGCGGCCCGCAGCCGCTCGACGGTCTGCCCGATGCGCTCGGGCAGCTCCTCGGGCCGGGCCTTGAACTGCTCGGCCAGCTGCGACACCAGCACGTGCTCACGGGCCAGGAACCGGTAGGCGTCCAGGCCGACCAGGGCCTCGACCCGCCGCACGCCGGAGCCGATGGAGGCCTCGGACAGCAGCTTGATCACGCCGATCTCGCCGGAGCGGCCGACGTGGGTGCCGCCGCACAGCTCCTTGGAGTAGTCGCCGATGGTGACCACGCGGACCTGGTCGCCGTACTTCTCGCCGAACAGGGCCATGGCGCCGGACTTGCGGGCGGCGTCCATGGTCATGATCTCGGCCTGCACGTCGTAGTCGTGCAGCAGCACGTCGTTGACCTCGTCCTCGACGTCGGCCAGCACGCTGGCCGGCACGGCGCCGCCGGGCGAGGTGAAGTCGAAGCGCAGGCGACCAGGGGCATTGAGCGAGCCGGCCTGGGCGGCCGTCTCGCCGATGGCCTTGCGCACGCCGGCGTGCACCAGGTGGGTGGCCGAGTGCGAGCGGGCGATGGCGGTGCGCCGGGTGACGTCCACGTCGGCCTGCACGGCGGCGTCGAGCAGGATCTCGCCGGAGACGACCTTGCCGCGGTGCACGGTCAGGCCCGGCACCGGCGACTGCACGTCGTGCACCTCGACCACGGCGCCGTCGGCGACGATCCGGCCGGAGTCGGCCTGCTGGCCGCCGCCCTCGGCGTAGAACGGGGTGCGGTCCAGCACGACCTCGACCTCGGCGCCGGCCGGGGCGGCCGGCACGGACACGCCGCCGACCAGCAGGCCGACCACGCGGGCCTCGCTGCCCAGCTGGTTGTAGCCGAGGAAGTCGGTGCGCCCGTGGCCCTCGAGCACGGCCCGGTAGGCCGAGGCGTCGCCGTGGCCGGTCTTGCGGGCGGCGGCGTCGGCCTTGGCCCGCTGCCGCTGCTCGGCCATGAGGCGGCGGAAGCCCTCCTCGTCGACCTTGAGGCCCTGCTCGGCGGCCATCTCCAGGGTCAGGTCGATCGGGAAGCCGAACGTGTCGTGCAGCTGGAAGGCCTTGTCGCCGGACAGCGTGGCGCCGCCGGCCGACCGGGTCTCGTCGGCGGCCGTCTCGAACATCCTGGAGCCGGTGGTCAGGGTGGCCAGGAAGGCGTCCTCCTCGGCCCGGACCACGGCGTCCACCCGCTCGAAGCTGCTCACCAGGTCGGGGTAGGACTCGCCCATCTCGTCACGCACCACGGCGGCGAAGGCGCCCAGCACCGGCTCGGTGATGCCGAGCAGGCGGGACGAGCGCACGATGCGGCGCAGCAGGCGGCGCAGCACGTAGCCGCGGCCCTCGTTGCCCGGGCTCACGCCGTCGGAGACGATCATGATGCCGCTGCGGGCATGGTCGGCGATGACCCGGAACCGGACGTCGTCGACCTCGTTGTCGCCGTAGCGCTTGCCGGACAGCTGCTCGGCCTTGTTGATCACGGCCCGGATCAGGTCCGTCTCGTAGACGTTCTCCACGCCCTGAAGCAGCATGGCCACCCGCTCGACGCCCATGCCGGTGTCGATGTTCTTGGCCGGCAGCTCGCCGATCGGCTTGTGCCCGTACTTGGGGCTCTGCTCGCCGCGGACGTCCTGCATGAAGACCAGGTTCCAGATCTCCAGGTACCGGTCCTCGTCGGCGACCGGGCCGCCTTCCTTGCCGTACTCGGGGCCGCGGTCGAAGTAGATCTCCGAGCAGGGGCCGCCGGGGCCGGGCACGCCCATGTCCCAGTAGTTGTCGAGGCCGTCGCGGCGCTGGATGCGCTCCGGCGGCAGGCCGGCGATCTTCTGCCAGAGCTCGATGGCCTCGTCGTCGTCCTGGTAGACGGTGACCCAGATGCGGTTCGGGTCGAAGCCGTAGCCGCCGTCGTCCTGGGACCTGGTGATCAGCTCCCAGGCGAACCGGATGGCGCCGTCCTTGAAGTAGTCGCCGAACGAGAAGTTGCCGGCCATCTGGAAGAAGGTGAGGTGGCGGGTGGTCTTGCCGACCTCGTCGATGTCCGGGGTGCGGACGACCTTCTGCACGCTGGTGGCGCGCTGGTACGGGGCCGGGGCCTCGCCGAGGAAGTACGGCTTGAACGGCACCATGCCGGCGTTGACGAACAGCAACGTCGGGTCGTCCAGGATGAGCGAGGCACTGGGCACGACCGTATGGCCGTTGCGCTCGAAGTGCTCGCGGAAGCGCTTGATGATGTCGTGGGTCTGCACGGCTGTTTTCCTTGCGTGGTCAGGTGAAGGTGGGCGCGGACACGGCGGGCGGGAACTAGTTGCCGCCCGCCCTGCGCGCTCGCGCCTCGGCGCTACGCGAGTAGCTGTGACCGGTCTTCTCCTGCACCTCGCGGGCCAGTTCGTCCTCGCGCTCGCTCATGCCGGCCCGCACGTCGGCCCCGAAGGTGCCGATGGCGCCGGCCATCTCGCGCATGGCGTCGCCGAGGTTCTCGGCAACGCCGGCGGGGGTGGCCTTGAAGGTCATACCAGCGATTTTACGCGTGGCGACGACACCGGCGGCGACGCCGAGGCCGAGCCAGAACAGCCGCTTCATCATCGCCTCCCGCGCTTGGGTCGCCGGTTCTCCTTGGCCGCCGTCTTCGCGCGGCGGGCCCGTACAGCTTTGCTGATCCCGTAGGAAAGCGCAGCCGCTTTCACCAGCGGGCCGCCCAGGGTCGCGGTGAACAGCGACGTGAGCGCGGAGACGTTGCCGCTGACCGCCTTGGCGTTCGCGGTGATGCCGTCCACCCGCTCCAGCTGGGTGTTGACGTGGGTCAGCGTGGTGTTGGCCTCGACGAACAGCGGCTCGCTGTTCTCGTGCGCCTTGCGGATCGCCTTGGTCGCCTCGTCCAGCGTGCGCCCGAGCTTGACCAGCACGATCACCAACACGACCACCACCGCCAGCACGACGACGACGGCGGCCACCACCAGCGCGGTGATCCACTCCGGTGACACGGATCCTCCTAGGCGAGACGTGGGGTGGCGCTCACCATATCGCCGTGCCTTTGGACGACCCGCACCGACCAGCCCTTCCACCGCCAGAAGTTGATCTTGCCCACCCCGTTCCCCACCTGAGTGGCTCACTTGGCATTTTCGGGCCACGTGAGTGGCTCATTTGGCATTGGCGGCCAACTGAGCCACTCACGTGGGTCGCTCGGGCACTGTCGGGTTCAAATGAGCCACTCAGGTGGGGTCCAAGCGCAAATGAGCCACTCAGGTGGGGGTTAGGCCGTGGCGAGGAGGCGGGGGGCGGAGGCGTGGAAGCCGGTGGGGGCGACCTTGCCGGCGCAGCGGCTGGTGCCGGCGCGGTCCGCGGCCTCGCGACCGACGGTCACCTCGTACACCCCGAACGGGCAGCGAACTGTCACCGTACGGGTGTCGTCGGCGTTGAGACGCTCACCGGTGGCGACGGCGTCGTCGAGACCGCGCAGGTTGGCGTGCCGGCGGACGATGATCTCGGCGTACTGGGTCCACTGGGTCGGCGAAGCGGTCCGCCCGCGCAGCTGCTCCAGCTGCACCTGCCCCTTCAAGGCGTCCTTGGCCACCAGCACGGCCTCGGCCGGCGTGAGCTGCCCGTGCAGGAAACCGTCCGGCACGACCAGCAGATTGCCGGCCCAGCGGTCGCCGCCGACGTGGCTGACCTCCCACGACAGGCCGGGGTGGTTCTCGGCCAGCGCGGCGGCGACGGGCCGGCCGAGCACGGCGCAGCACATGTCCTTGGCCCCGTGGGTGCACGCCAGGAACAGCGGCCCGGCCACCGGCTCGCCGTGACCGGCCCGCCCATCCACGACGGCTTCGAGGTCGATGGCGGCCAGCTCGGACAGGTCGGACAGGTCGGTGATCGTCAGGCGCTCCAGCCAACGGGCCCCGGGCACACCGCTGGCGACGAAAACGGTTCGCGATGCCTGCTGGTCGCGCTGGTGGCGTCCCGGCGTGCGGATGAGCAGCGGGCGCAGGCCACGGGCCCGCAGCTGCTCCATCCGCCCGTCCGGGAACGCCTCGGTCAGCACGTTCTCCAGCGCGTCGGCCGGCCACGGCCCGGGCTGCTCGATGAGCAGCCACGAGGTCATCAGGGCCGCGGTCCCGGCCGGGTTGCCACCGAGCAGCCTGGTCACGAAGGCACAGCCTCGTGCAGCATCCTCGGAAGTTACCTTAGGCATACCTAATCTTACACAGTCACCGTGGCGACAGCACCCCGTGTGTGACCAACTCGCCCAACAAGGCCCGGACGGTACGCCGATCGAGTGTCGGGGCCGCCAGCTCGACCAAGGTCTTGACGGACAACGGTTGCGCGGGAAGCAAAGCCTCCAGCACCGGCGCCGCGGCAGCGGCGAAGACCAGGCGTTTTCCGGCCGCGGCGAGCGCGACCGTGCCGTTCCCGTGCTCCACGACCGCACGCGGCACGACCAGCAGCACCTCGGCCTCGTCACCCTCGGGCAGCAGGCCCGGGGTCGCGGTGAACGGCAGGCCGAGCCGGCTGTGCGCGGGCGCCTGGGCGTCGCGATCGGTCAGGAACCGGTCCACGACGTCGTCGGTGAGCCGCGCGACCAGCTGCTCGCGGATCTCCTTGGCCCGCTGCTGACGCTCCTCGGTCGACCCGAACCGCGGCAGGTCCTCGCGGAACACCTGCTCCACCCGCAGCTGGTCGGCCAGCCACGACACCAGGTCCACGCCGGTCGCCCGGTTGAAGCCGATGGTCAGGTGCAGCGACTGCTCCCCCACCGCCGACACGTCGTGCCAGTGCCCGCGGGGCAGGTAGAGCACGTCGCCGTCTTCCATCATGAAGTCGTCGATCGGCTCGCCCTCGGGGCGCTGCGGCAGCTCGGTGTCGCGCATCAGCGGGAACGGGCGGCTGACGCCGTGGATGCGCCAGCGCTTGCGGCCGGCGATCTGGATGATGAACGCGTCGTGGTCGTCCCAGTGCACGTCGAAGCCGTGCGTGGTGCCCCAGCCGGCGTACAGGTTGACCTGGATCTTCTCCCGCAGGTCGTGCTCGAGCCCGGCGGCCAGGTCGCCGACCGGCTCGAACATCTCCTGCACGGAGTCGAGCACCAGGGTGGCGCCGGCCCGCAGCTGCTCGGACAGCGGCGCGTTGAGCAGGCGCGGCACCTGCCCGTTGCGGCGGGTGTCGACCATCTCGGTGTACGTGTGCACCGGCACGACCGCGCCGTCCAGCGCCAGCCGCAGCCGCGGGAAGTCCAGCCGGTGCTGGCGCAGCGCGCGGTTGAGGTCCGCCCACGGCAGCAGCCGGGCGAACCGGCCGGCCTGTCCGGCGAACCGCCGGTGCGTCCGGCCCTGCACCGTGGCAAAGAACTGGCTGACCTCGATCGGTGCGACGAGGTCAGCCAGTTGAGGAATGCCGGTCACTCAGTCGTTGCCGTCGTTGTCGGCAACGGCGCCGTTGGCCTTGCCGCGGTCGACCGCGGCGTCCAGGGACTCGACGCTGATCAGCAGGCCGCTCTCCATCGACAAACCTCCCAGTTAGGGGACCCTGACCCGCCCCAACTTACGGGCTGGCGGCGGCGGGGTCATCGGTCAAAGGAGTGGTGCGGCGATCACTGCCAGCGATCAGTGGTCCACGTCGATTACCAGGCGATTCGGTCCCGTGAGGGGCGAAACGTGGATGGCGGCGGAGTGATCGAGGCCGATGCCGACGCTGAGCACCCGCTCGAAGTCGCCGGTGATGCCGACCGCGCGGACGTTGCTCAGCGTCGGGGTGGTGAACTTCCGGGAGCCGGAGTAGGTGCCGAAGCTGCTCGAGTTCTGGGCCACCAGCGAGATGTAGGTGTTGCCGGGCAGGCTGTAGGGCTTGCCGCTCGGGTCGGCCACCAGCTCGTCGACCTGCTCCCAGCTGGCGACCGGCAGCGAGTCGAAGTCCAGCTCGACCCGGTCGAACGTGGCGTTCGCCTGCACCTTGATGTCGGTCAGCTGCGGGCCGTCGACACCCTGCGTCGCCGCACCGGCCAGCGGTGCGGCGACGACCATCGCCAGGGCGGTGGCCAGCACGGCGGCCAGCGCCTTCGTCTTGATCATGGGTTGTGTTCCCCCCTGCGGTGTTGGCTGTACGCCTCGTCAACGCCAAGATCGTCGAGCGCGTTGCCTTCACCGGCAAGAAAACCGTGCGGCAGCTTCAGTGGTTGACGTCGATGACCACACGGTTGGGCGCGGTGAGGGTGAAGACGTGCACGGCGGCGGCGTGCCGCAGGCCGAGGCCGATGCTCAGCACCTTCTCGAAGTCGCCGATGACCGCGACCGCACGGACGTTGGTCAGCTGCGGCGTGGTGAAGGTCTGCGGGCCGGTGTAGGTGAGCTGGCCGCTGTCGGTGTGCTCGGTGGCGCCCTGCATGGCCAGCCGGCCGAAGGTGCAGCCGGGGATGTTCACCGGCAGGCCGCTCGGGTCGTAGTAGAGCTTGTCCTGCGGCGTGTAGGCGAAGCTGCTGGGCAGGTTCGTCACGTCGAGCACGACCCGGTCGTACGTGGGGTGCGCGCCGACGCGGATGTTGGTCAGGTACGCGGTGGTGTCGCTGGGCGCGGCGCCGGCCGACGGCACGAGCGCGAGCATCGCCAGCAGGGCGATGACCAGGGCGGCCAGCGACTTGGTTCTGTTCATGACCTCTCCCGACAAAAGGTGTGATACGTCACATCGAGGACGCGGCGGCAGGGCCGTCAGTTGCCCGGGTCGGCCAGGAATTTTCGAGCCAGTTCGACGGCGTGGTCCATGGCTTGATCAGCGGGAACGGCGATGTCCGGCACGACGCCGACACCCTCCCAGTTGGTGCCGGACCTCGGGTTGATCGCCCGCGCCTCGGGCACCGTGAGATAGAGGTGTTCGGCCAGCTCGTGCCAGTCGGTCGGGTGCGCGCCGCCGCGGGTGGTCTCGCCGACGAGGGTCGCCCGGCCGGTCTGCTGGAGGTCGTAGGCCAGCTCCTCGCCGCCGGAGAAGGTGAACGAGCTGGTCAGCACCCAGACCGGCTTCGTGCCGCCGAAGCGCCGGCCCGGCACGTAGGGCGGGGTCCAGAACTGGATGGTGAGGTCGTCCGGGCGGCTGTAGAT
This sequence comes from Kutzneria chonburiensis, assembly GCF_028622115.1. Classification (NCBI taxonomy): domain Bacteria; kingdom Bacillati; phylum Actinomycetota; class Actinomycetes; order Pseudonocardiales; family Pseudonocardiaceae; genus Kutzneria; species Kutzneria chonburiensis. Next base: position 308,913 of record NZ_CP097263.1, on the reverse strand, counting down.
GTCGTTGACGTGCTTGGACTCGTCGAACAGGTAGGCGCAGATCAGCGAGACCATGCCCGGGTCGCCGCCGCGGCACCGGCGCAGGTCGATGATCAGCGCGTCCGTGCCGGCGACCAGCGTCATCGCGGCGACGGCGAAGTCGCCGAACCGGCCGGCCTCCCGTAGCCAAGTGTTCTCGACGTAGCCGATGTTGCCGTCGAGGACCTCCACCTTGTCGAAGCCGTGGTGCTCGGTCGCCGCGCGGGGCCTGGGTTCCTCGTGCAGCAGGCGCAGATGCTTGTCCCCGTTGACCGACTGGAGATCGGCGGTGACCGCCGCGGCGAACTCGTCGATGTTCGCGAGGTGCTCGTAGTCGTTGCGCCGCAACACCTCCACCACCTTCTCGGCGATGTCCGGGAAGACGTAGTTGGCGGTGATCAGCGGGATCGAGGCGTCGATCAGCTCGCGGCGTGAGGTCATGGCGGCACGCTAGCTCCGTGGTCGGGCGGGTGTCCCGGCATTTGTCGCGCCTCGGTGTCGATGTCGTCGCCCCGAGGGGCAATCGGGTTTTACGGGCGTTTCCACCGGCTATCCTGCTGGCCTCATGATCAGGGACTTCTTCGCGGGCGTGGGCCTGCTGCTGCGGGGCTTCGGAATCGTCTTCCGGACGCCCCGGCTGCTGCTGCTCGGGGCGCTGCCGGCGGTGCTCACCGGCGGCCTGCTGCTGGGGCTGGTGATCACGCTCGCCGTGTTCGCGCCGAACCTGGTCGCGCTGGCCACGCCGTTCGCCGACGGCTGGGACCACGCCTACCAGGAGGTCTTCCGGGACCTTGTCGCCGTTGCGCTCGTGGTCGGGCTGCTCTACCTGGGGCTGCTGGTGTTCGCCGCGGCCACGCTGGCCATCGGCGCGCCGTTCTACGAGTCGATCGCGCGGCGGGTCGAGGACCGTTTCGGCGGCGTGCCGACCGAGCACGACACGTCGTGGTGGACCGACACCGTGGACAACGCCAAGGTGGTCGGGGCGTCGGCGCTGCTGTCCATCCCGCTGTTCCTGATCGACCTCGTGCCGGTCGTCGGCGAGACCGTCGGGCCGGTGATCGGCGTCTGCGTGGCCGCCTGGATGTTCGGGCTGGAGCTCAGCGTCGTGCCGTTCTCGCGGCGGGGGCTGCCGCTGGCCGCACGGCGGCATGTGCTCGGGCAGCGGCGGGCGATGGCTTTCGGCTTCGCGCTGCCGGCGTACCTGCTGTGTCTGGTGCCGCTGCTGGCGATCATCGTGATGCCGGCGGCGACCGCCGGGGGCACCCTGTTGGCCCAGCGACTCCTTACGGACCACATTCGGTTGGGCCGGCCAGGCGCGGAAAAGCCTTTCTAGGTCTACCCTCCCTCCCGAGTCGATCTTCGGGAGGCCGTGGTGCGCTGGCAGGCGGTGGTCCTCGCCGTGGCGCTGATCGTCGGTCTGGCCGCGCCCGCTGCCGCTGCTCCTTCGTGCTCGGACGTCACCGTGCCCGTGCAGCTCGACGTGCTGTTGCCGGCCTCCGTGCACGGCCGGCTGTGCCTGCCGCCGGGCGGGGCCGACCGCGTGCAGCTGTTGGTGCACGGGGCGACCTACGACGGCCGATACTGGGACGAGCCCATTGGCGGCGGCCGGTTCTCGTACGTGCGGCGGGCGCTTGGCGACCGTTGGGCGACGTTGGCCATCGACCGCGTCGGCTACGGGGCGAGCACGCGTGAGCCCAGCGTGCTGCTGACCGCTTTGACCCAGGCCCTGACCGTGCACCAGGTCGTTTCGTGGCTGCGGACCTCTTTCCGGACCGTGTTGCTGGTCGGGCACTCCGTCGGCAGCGCTGTGGCGTTGATCGAGACCTCCCTGTACAACGACGCTTCCGCCGTGGCGTTGACCGCCCTGACGCATCGCGTGTCACCGGAGGGTTTGGCTTCGGCGTTGGCCTTCGACGTCCGTCCGGTCACTGTGGACCCCGGGCCGCTGGCATCTCGGTACGACCCCGGCTATCTCACCACCGTGCCCGGTCGTCGCGCCGCTTTGTTCTACGGGCCCCATCCCGATCCCGCGATGTTGGCCTACGACGAGGCCACCAAGGGCGTCGTGTCCGCCACCGAGATGGCCGACGCGATCGCCCTCGGTTTCGCCCTGCCCACGTCGTTGGGCATCACCCGGCCCGTGTACCTGGTCGACGGCGAGTTGGACGCCTTGTTCTGCGGAGGCTTGCTCGGCGGCTCCTGTTCCTCCGCCGCTGCATTGGCCTCCGAGGAACGGCCTTACTTTGCGCATTCGCTTCGTTTCACCGCCGCCGTGCTGCCCGACGCCGGGCACGACCTCAACTTCGAACCGGATGCGGCCGTGTACGAAGACGCGTTGAACGCCTGGGCCGACACCAACGCCTGACTATTCGGCGTTCTGTGCCTCGATCAGGTCGAGGTCGCGGACGCAGAAGCCGTGGTGCTCGAACGTTTCGTTGAGCACCGTGCCGAGGCACTGCCGCACCGAGCGGCCCCGGGCGTACGGCGGCCAGACATCGTCGTCCGGCACCGGCGCTCGCGCTGCCAGCTGCGCGGCCGTGACCTCGTCCAGCCAGGCCTCCAGCTCGGCGGTCTGCGCGTCACGCACGCTCACGATCTCGTCGAGGTCGGGATCGAGCGAACGGTCAAGCCCGTGCGCCTCACGGTAGGGCTCGACGCTCGGCCCGATGCCCATCGGCGTGAACCCTGCCGTCGAGCCCAGGCAGCAGCGGCGGAACCACGAGTCGTGGACGAACACCAGGTGGCGCAGCGTCTGCACCGCCGACCACTCGTCGTTCACGCTTCGGCGCTCGATGCCCGGCGCACGGCGGATTCGTTCAATCGTGTCCGCCCAGCCGGCATGGAGCTGACGCGACGCCTCGCGCAGATCGGCCGGCTCCTCGGCGCGGAGCAGCCCCCGCACCGGATGCCGCCGGTCAAGCTCCGCCTCGACGTACTCGGTGACCTCGACCCCGTTCACCACGAGGTTGGTGACGAATCCGTCGATCACGGCATCCTGCATGACGACGCCGATCAGCCGGGCTCCGGTCAGGTCGCACTCTCGAAACTCGGCACCGTTGAGGTCCTCGTCGACATATCGGGGCATGCTTCGCATCGTAGGTGCGGGCACCGACAATCCTGCGTCGAGGCCGCCGACTTCACTCCTGGCCGCGGATCACCTTGCGCAGCTTGGGAACGCGCTCGGACAAGGCTCGCTCGTTCCCCCGGGAAGTCGGGTTGTAGTAGTCCGTCCCCACCAGATCGTCGGGCGGGTACTGCTGCGTGACGACGCCCTCGGGAACGTCGTGGGGATAGCGGTAGCCCTGGGCGTTGCCGAGCTTCTTGGCGCCGGCGTAGTGGCCGTCGCGGAGATGAGGGGGAACTGTGCCGGCGGACCCACGGCGAACGTCGGAGAGGGCGGCGTCGATGGCGACGACGACGGAGTTGGACTTGGGGGCAGTGGCGAGGTGGATGGCGGCCTGGGCAAGGTTGATCCGAGCCTCGGGCATGCCGATGAGCTGCACGGCCTGCGCGGCGGCGACGCAGACCTGGATGGCGGTGGGGTCGGCCATGCCGACGTCCTCGCTGGCATGCACGACGAGCCGACGGGCGATGAAGCGAGGGTCCTCGCCGGCCTCGATCATGCGGGCCAGGTAGTGCAGGGTGGCGTCGACATCGGAACCGCGGATGGACTTGATGAAGGCGCTGATCACGTCGTAGTGCTGGTCGCCGTCACGGTCGTAGCGCACGGCGGCCTTGTCGACGGTGGCCTCGAGCGTGGCCAGGTCGATGACGGCGGCGCCGGTAGAAGAAGCCGACTCGGCGGCGGCCTCCAACGCGGTCAGCGCACGGCGGGCGTCGCCGCCGGCGAGGCGGACGAGGTGGTCCTCGGCCTCGGGCGACAAGGTGGGCGAGCCGCCGAGGCCTCGCTCGTCGGTGACGGCCCGGCGGACGACCTCGCGGACGTCGTCGTCGGTGAGGGATTTCAGTTGCAGCACAAGGGAACGCGACAGCAGCGGCGACACGACCGAGAAGAACGGGTTCTCGGTGGTGGCGGCGACCAGCAGCACGATCCGGTCCTCGACGGCCCCCAACAGGGCGTCCTGCTGGGTCTTGGAGAAACGGTGGACTTCGTCGATGAACAGCACCGTGGCCTCGCCGGTCCGGCCGAGCCGGCGGCGCGCCTCGTTGATGACCTCGCGCACCTCCTTGACGCCCGCGGACAGCGCGGACAGGGCGACGAACCGGCGGCCGGTGGCCTGCGAGACGAGGGTGGCCAGGGTGGTCTTGCCGGTGCCGGGCGGGCCGTACAGCATCACGGAGGCGGGCGCGGCGCCCTCGACCAGCCGGCGCAGCGGCGCGCCGGCACCGAGCAGGTGCCCCTGGCCGACGACCTCGTCCAGCGACCGGGGACGCATCCGCACCGCCAGCGGGGCGTTGGCCGCCACCTGGGCCTTGCTCCGCTCCTCGACGTCGGCCCCGAACAGCCCGCCGTCGTACAACTGGTCGCTCATAAGTTCGACGTTACAACGCCCGCGCGTGTGAGATACTCGTTACCCGTGCCGTCAGCTTCCGTTCATCCGCGCGTCGTGCTGCTGGCCGGGCCCTCGGGCTCGGGCAAGTCCACCCTCGCCGCCCACCTGGGCTGGCCCGTGCTGCGTCTGGACGACTTCTACCGTGAAGGCACGGATCCGCTGCTCCCGCGCGACGATGCCGGCCGGGTCGACTGGGACCACGAGAACTCCTGGCATGCCGACGCCGCGCTGGCCGCGATCGTCGAGCTGGCCTCGACGGGCCAGGTGTCCGCGCCGGTCTACTCCTTCGGCGAGGACCGCCGCACCGGCTGCCACGACATCGCGCTGGGTGACTCCCCGGTGTTCCTGGCCGAAGGCCTGTTCGCCGATCGGCTGGTCCAGGGCTGCCGCGACGCCGGTGTGCTGGCCGACGCCATCGTGCTGGCCCCGTCGGCGGCGAAGACCTTCGTGCGCCGCTTCGTCCGCGACGTCACCGAGGCCCGCAAACCGCTGCACGTGCTGATCCGCCGCGGCCTGCGGCTGTGGCGCGAGCAGCCGGCGGTCGTACGCCGCTGCCTGAACGCCGGCATGCGCCGCACCACCCCCGACCGCGCCGCCGCCGAACTGGCCGCCTGGACCACCGAGACGGCCTCGGCCGCCTGATGCGGCCGGTTGTCCTCGTCGATCTCGACGACACGCTGATCCCGGACGTCTCCGCCGCGCGTGCGGCGATTTCCCTTGTGTTGCAGGAGTTTTCCCTTCACGAGGACGTCGACGCGGTGCTGGCCGCGGCCCGTGAGACGTGGCGGGCCAATGCGTATCGGGGGCATCGCGAGGTCGAGCGGGTCAGCTCGTGGGAGGCGCTGTGGGCGGACTTCACGGTGCTGCCGGAAATCGCCGAAGCGCTGAGCGGCCATGCCGTAACGGTGTGGCGGGCGGCCTGCCCTGGTGCCGACGCCGAAGCCCTGAACAGGGCCTACGTAAGGCAGCGAAGCCAGCTGGTGGTGCCGTTCGTCGGTGCGGTAGCGGCATTGGATCGACTGGCGGAGGGGCACAGCCTGTGGCTGGCCACCGACGGTTGCCGTTCGCTGCAACGAGAAAAGCTGCGACGCTCCGGCTTCGACGACCGGTTCGAGCGGATCTTCGTGTCGGGTGAGGTCGGTCGTCCCAAGGGCAGCCCGGAGTTCGCCGAGGCACTGATCAAGGCACTGGACGGCCGCGAGGTGTGCCTGCTGGCCGGCGACAGCAGCACCGACCTGGCGCTGGCCGCGGCCGGTGGCTGGCCCGCCGTCCACATCTGCGGCGACGTCCCGTGCGCGGAACCCGGCCGTCACAGCGTGGACTTCGCGGGCGTACCGGCCTTCTGCCGCTGCTAGGACGGGATGACGGCGACGGCGGTGATCTCCACCAGCTGGCCGCCGTAGCCGAGCATGCTGACGCCGAGCAGGGTGGAGCTGTGCGGCCCCTTGGCCAGCCCGGAGGCCGTCACCACATCCCAGACGGCGACGAGATCCGACGGCTGCTCGGCGACGACGTAGACGGTGGTGTTGACGACGTGCTCCAGGTCGGTGCCGGCCTGCGCCAGCTGCTCCCCCAGGTTGGCCAGCACCTGCTCGGCCTGCCGGACCCGGTCGCCGGGGCCGACCAGGTTGCCGTCGGAGTCCAGCGGAACACCGCCGGCGGTGAACACCAACTGCTCACCGGGCTCGACGACGACGCTGTGCGAATAGGTGGGCGGCGGGAACAGTCCGGGGGCGATGCGATGCGTGGCCATGGCACGGTTCTACTCGACCGGGGGACGCGGGCGCAGCGGTTTCTCCAGGTCACGCCGATCCCGGTGTCACACAAAAGGGTGACGGGCGGACCGGCCCGTTATGTTCCGGCGATGGCCGGCGAAAGTCGTGCTTGTGTTGGCAAGGAGGGGGCCACCCCGAAGGTGGACCGTTCGGTTCAGTACGATCTTCCTACCGCAACCAGGGAAGAAGCGGGACCGCCGCTACCAGACGGCCCCCACTCGCCGTCTTCCGCACCATCCCGATAATACGCGAGGAACGCTCATGATCTACCCGCTCCCCGACAGCGCGCCCGGTGGCGAGTCGGACGGAAATGACAAGTAGCACTGTCGGAAAGCGCTTCCAGCAGGTCACAGGAGCGCTTTGCGCTTGAGATCGAGACGGATTCCGGTCCGGCCGGTGTCGCCGATTCCCCGGCCGACAAGGCGGATCTCCTGCCGGCCGGTTCCGTCCGAACCGGACGACACGAGCAGGAAACGCTGGTCGTCGGGCCGGAATCCGATCGGGTCGACGAACGCCTCCTCACCCGCCGGCAGCACGACGGTGTACTCGAGCAGGTCGAGAGGGCTCTTCACCTGCACGCAGAAATCCTCCGGCAGCCGATCCTTGACCAGCATTTTCGAACGGGCCGGCCACCGGCTCTCGATGAGCACCCGAAACTCGCTGCCCTGCCGCACCGGTGACGGAAAGTGCACGAGCACCTCGAGCCGGCCGTCGTCGAGCCAGTGCTTGGTCAGATCACACCGGGCGCCGCCGATGCCGTCGAACACCAGGCTCCTGACCTGGACATCGACCCGCTGGCGCATCTTCTCGGGCTGGTTCCAGCCGGCGCCGACGCGAAAGCGGTAGAGCCGCAGCACACTGCACGTGACCACGGCATGCACGGTGATCAGCACGGTCGCATCGCCGTCGGCATCGATGCGATGGCTCTCGATCCACTGTTTCAGCTGCCAGGACGAGACGTTGTCATCGGTGAAAGCGGTGCAGTACCGGGTGACAAGATGATCGTAGAGTTCGCTGCGGCGCTGCCACTCCGCCCGACTCGCGGCCAGCAACACAATCAGACCAAGGGTCGCCAGCAGCACCGCGACGACCGCGGCCAGCTTTGCCGAGGAATCGCCGAGCACCGCCGACAATGCCCCGCCGAACGCCAGCACACCGAGCACCCCTTCGGCCAGACCCACCACACCGGACCTGGACAGATAGCTCTCGAACCAGGAAAAGAACCCTTTGAGCACCGCCGCGACCTCCCTCCGCCCACGACCGGCACGCAGGGACAAGATGTAGCCGATGCGCACTTTGTCCGGCGGATTTGACCCCCGGCCGCAGTAATCGGGACGAGGGTCAATCCGCCGGGTGGAGTGATCGATATTCGGCGGGCGAATAATCGGTGTTCACGAGAATCCCGAAAATACGGGACTAGATGGCGCGGTCGGGCCAGTAGGGGCGGCGGAGGACCTTCTTGAGGATCTTGCCGGTGGCGTTGCGGGGCATCTCGGCGACGACGTCGATGCTGCGGGGGACCTTGTAGCCGGCGAGGTGCGCGCGGGCGTAGGCGACGAGCTCGTCGGGGTCGAGGGACTGGCCGTCGGCGGCCTGGACGACGGCCTTGACGGACTCGCCCCAGCGGTCGTCGGGCACGCCGATGACGGCGACGTCGGCCACGGCGGGGTGCTCGGCCAGCACGCGCTCGACCTCGGGCGAGTAGACGTTCTCACCACCGGTGATGATCATGTCCTTGACCCGGTCGACGATGTACACGTAGCCGCCGGAGTCGAGGCGGCCGACGTCGCCGGTGCGGAGCCAGCCCTCGGCGGTGACGGTGTCGGCGGTGGCGGCGGGCTGGCCGTGGTAGCCGAGCATGGTCTGCGGCGTACGGAACCAGAGCTCGCCGGTGTCCGAGTCCTCGAAGGTGGCCGGATCGACGACGCGCATCTCGGCCTCGCCGATCGGCCGCCCGGCGGAGGTGAGCCGTTCGGGGTGGTCGGTGTCGCGGTGGTCGGCAGGACTGAGCACGGTGATCGCGCCGGCCATCTCGGTCATGCCGTACACCTGCACGAACTCCATGTCCGGCCACGCGGTCAACGCGGCGCGCAGCAACGGAAGCGGCATCGGCGACGCGCCGTAGACCAGGCGCCGGAGCCGCCCGAACGCACTGATGGCGGGCTGCCCGGCGGCCATGATGCCGGCGACGACGGCCGGCACCAGGAAGGCGTGGGTGCAACCCTGGGCGATGGCCCCGAGCAGCCCGGGCCCGGTCGGCTCCCGCAACAGCGTGGACGGAATGCCCTCGCGGAAGCCGGACATCGCGTAGCAGGAGCCACCGACGTGGAACAGCGGCATGGCCACCAGGCTCCGGGAGTCGGAGGTCACCGGCATGGCGTCGCCCGTGTTGCGGGCATGGGCCAGCACGTTGGCGTGGCTGAGCAACACGCCCTTGGGCCGACCGGTGGTGCCGGAGCTGTACATGACCAGCACGGGCTCCTCGGCCTGCGCCTCGGGATCGATGCCGACCGGCGACGCCGCGGCGATCAGCTCCTCGTACGAGCTGAGCAGCACGGTCGCCGGCCGGTCGACGATCCCATCGACGCCGGGCAGCAGCTCGTCGGCCACGAACAGCAGCCGGGCCCCGGAGTCGCGTACGACGTAGTCGAGCTCGTCGGCGGCGAGCCGCCAGTTGAGGATGGCCGTCGACGCGCCGAGCGCACCGGCGGCCAGCGCGACCTCAAGGCACGACAGGTTGTTCTTGTCCAGGTAGGCGACCCGGTCGCCGCGCCCGATGCCGGCGGCCCGCAGCGCGCCGGCGACCCGCTGGATGCGGTCCCACCACTGCGCCCACGTGTAGCTCTGCCCCTCGTAGCTGATCGCCTCGGCGTCGGGCTTCGCCTCCGCCCAGTGCTCGACCAGTCCCGGAAGCAGCCGCGCCTGTGCAGTCATGGGCGTGACTTTCGCACCGTGGCAACGACTTGGCAATCGGTCATGTCCGCCGACGACTGCGCGTGTGCACGAAACACCCATCGGTCACGGCTCGAACGGCCCGTGGTTCGGCGCGCACACGGTGCCGACCGCCGGCAGGCGGAGCCGGAGGAAGTAGCTGTCCACGGCATCGTCGACGCACTGGCTGTGGCCCAACGAGCCGTGCCCGAACGTGTCGAGGGTGAGCAGCCGGGCATTGCCGAGCAGGCCGGCGGTGCGCTGCGCGCCGTCGTACGGGGTGGCGGGATCGCCCTGGCTGTTCCCCACCAGCAGCACGGGATGCGCGGTGGGCCGGTTCCACGGCCCGGCGTAGTGATCGGCGTCGGCGGACGGGAATCGCACGCACGGCAACGAGAGATACGTGTAGTGCGGCCCGAAACCGCGGGCACGGAGATCGGTGGCGGCGCCGAACCGAGGCCAGACAGCGGGATCGGTCGGGTTGACGGAGTCGGCGCAGTAGGTCGCCGCGCCGGCGAGCAGGCTGTCGAACTCGGTCGGAATGGGGGCCGGCCCAGCGACGGCACCGGCCGCGGTCGGCGTCGACAGTGCTTGGAGGAAACGGGCGAGCTCCGGCGAGTTGGCGGCGTCGGTGAGGTACTCGATGATCCGTGAGACCGCGTCCGGGTACCGGATCGTGGCCGGCTTTCCGGTAGCAGGGTCGATGAACGTGACCGGCCCGGCGGCAAGCCGGTCCAGAACATGGTTGTACTTGGCCAGAAGGTCGGTTCCGGGCTGCCGGAAGGCGCAGCGCGTGTCAGCGGCGCAGGCGGCGAGGAAGGACCGCAGCGTCTGCTGCGCGCCGAGGTCGGCCCCGAGGCGCACGCTGAACGGCACGTTCGCGTCGGCCGGACGGTAGCCGGTGGTCCAGTTCACCGGATCGTCGACGGCGTCGAGCACGGCGGCGCGGATCCGGTCCGGGAACAGGTTCGCGTAGGTCTCGCCGATCACCGTGCCGTACGACAGGCCGTAGTACGACAGGGTCGGCGAGCCGACCGCGGCCCGGAGTCGGTCGAGGTCGCGGGCGACGTTCGCGGTGGACAGGTGGCTGTACAGCGGCCCCGCGTTGCGTGCGCACAGATCGTCGACCGTGAGCGCGTCGGCGATCTCCTGCTTGGTCTCCTCGGGCGTCGTCGGGAACTGGGCGGCGACCCGCTGGAGCACGGCCACCTGGTCGAGCGAGGTGAAGCAGTGCGCGGTGGTGCTCGCGCCGATGCCGCGCGGGTCGAAGCCGACGAGGTCGAAGCGCCGGTGCAGTTCGGGCGTCAGCACCGGCGGGATCCGCCCGGACTGGCCCGGGCCGCCCGGGTTGTAGAACAGCGTGCCGAGCTTGTGGGCCTGGTCGGCCGCCGGTAAGCGGCCGACCGCGATGGAGATCGACGGCCCATGAACGTCCCGATAGGACAGTGGCACGGCCAGTGTCGCGCACTGGTAGTGGTCGAGCGGCAGCGCCCCGGCCGGCACGGACGCGTCGGCCGGGCACGCTCCCCAGGACAGCGGCGGCGCGGCCGAGGCCGGCGCGGCGGGTATCAGTGCGGCGGCCAGCGCCACGGCGGCCAGGCCGGCGGTGACGCGTCTGAGCAGAGATGGCATGGGATCAGCTTTGCCGCCGGCGGCAAGGAATGCACTGGCATCAGTACCCGAAATCAGCGGGCACCAGGACCAGGAAAGTAGGTGGTGCTAGCACCACCTAGAAGCCGGCCAGGCCGTTCGGGGTGCCGACGCCGGTGGGCCCGTCCCAGCCGGCACCGGAGACGCACAGCTGCGGGAACTTGGTCTGACAGGAGTGGGCGGCGGCGTTCTGACCGAGGGCGACATCGGTGAAAGCGCCGGCCGGGGCGGCATAAACGGTGTTGGGACCGTCCACACGGGACAGATGACCGGCGCGGACGTACAGCGCGGCAATGAAGGGTGCGGCCGCACTGGTGCCGCCGGCGGTGAGCCAGCCGTCGAGGGCATAGGAGTTGTAGATGGCGACACCGGTGGACGGGTCGGAGACGGCGGAAAGGTCGGACGAGGCGCGATGGCCGCCGCAGAAAGCAGCGACGGCGGCGGGCTGCCCGTGCGCCGGCGGGAGGTCCGTCTCACAGGCGCTGCCGGCCTCGTTCCAGGCGTTGGACAGGAAGCCGTCAGAGGTCTCGTACAGGGCGGTGCCGCCGGCCGAGATGACGGTCGGCAGGTTCTGCGGCCAGTAGCCGTGCACGTTGCCGTGATAGCCGCTGTCGCCCGAGGAGGCGACGAAAGCGATGCCGGGATGGGAGAACACGGCCGACAGCGGGCCGGTGTTGATGTCCTTTGTGGACGGATAGCCGAAGCTCATGCTGACGGCGGACGCCCCGGCGGCGATGGCCGTCGACACGCCCTTGACGATGGACGGCACGGCCTCGGTGGCGGTGTGCAGGGACGACAGGTAGAAGTCGCGCGTCGGCGCCTGCACCAGAAGGATCTTGCACGCCGGACAGGCGGCGGAGACCATCTGCGCGTCCAGGGCCGTCTCCAGGGACAGCTCTTTCTCCTCGTCGGTGCCGTCCGGGTGCAGCGGCGGCCCGCCGGTGTAGTCGACGACCTTCAGACACCCGGACGCGGAGGTGCACGGCGGCAGGGCGAACTGCGACCGGTACTTGGCCAGATCGTCCTCGAAAGAGGGATAGCCGCCGCCATCGACGATGGCGACGGTGCCGGTCGCGCCGCCGGATGCCGGCAGGTGATAGGCGGCGGCCAGCTCGGCGGCGCTGTAGCCGATGGGCACGGGCGTCGTGAGCGGCGTCGCCGAGCCCTGGGCGACGGTGACGACCTCGGAGTCGCAGACGTCGCAGGTGGCGATGACGCCGTGGTTCTGCAGCAGCGTCCCGGACTGCACCTGGTGGTGCAGGGCGGTGGTGTCGGGGTAGACGGAGACGAGCGACGACGACGCCAGCAGGACTGCGGCCAAGGCAGCAAACATTCGGTGACCTCCGGACACTCTGCGTGACCTCAGTGTGTGGACAACTACCCGACTTCGCGCTTCCAATCCACTCATGTATCCGATACATTTCTGTATCAGATGGAGACGACCCCGAAACGAGTGACCAAACGCCGCGGCGAGACCCGCCAGCGGCTGCTCGACGCCGCCCTGCACGTGTTCGCCGAGCAGGGCTTCGGCCGCTCGACGGTGGAGCAGGTGTGTGAGCGCGCCGGCTACACGAGAGGCGCGTTCTACTCGAACTTCGCCTCGCTGGACGACCTGTTCCTGGCCATGTGGGAGCAGCGCTCGACGGAGCTGATCGACGGGCTGAGAGAAGCCCTGCACCACATGGACAAGACCAAGGTGACCGACGTCAGGGGCGTGGTCGAGCTGGTCACGCCGGCGGTGCCGGTGGACGACAGCTGGTATCGCATCACGGCCGAGTTCACCGCGCACGCGCTGCGCAACCCGGGCCTCGGCCGGGTGATGAAGACCAGGGAAGAGGCCATCGGCGGGGCGATCACGCCCGTGGTGGCGGCACTGCTGGCGGAAATCGGCCGAGAAACACCCGATCAGGTGGCGCTGGGTCAGGCGCTGGTGGCCGTGCACGACGGCACGGCGGTGCAGTGCCTGCTGGAACCGGACAATCCCGCCGTGTGGCGGCGCCGCACCGACCTGTTCGAACGGGTCCTGACGGCCTACAGCATCGAAACCGGAGGACGGTCATGACAATCGAGCCGGACGTCATCGTGGTCGGGGCCGGCCTGGCCGGTCTGGTCGCCACGCACGAGCTGGTCAAGGCGGGTCGCAAGGTCCTGGTGCTGGACCAGGAGAACCGCAACAACCTGGGCGGCCAGGCCTTCTGGTCGCTGGGCGGCCTGTTCCTGGTGGACAGCCCGGAGCAGCGCCGGATGGGCGTGAAGGACTCCGAGGAGCTGGCCTGGCAGGACTGGCAGGGCTCGGCCGGCTTCGACCGTGACGACGAGGACCTCTGGGGCCGGCAGTGGGCCCGCGCCTACGTGAAGTTCGCGGCCACCGAGAAGCGCGACTATCTGGCCGCGCTGGGCCTGCGGATCACGCCGCTGGTCGGCTGGGCCGAGCGCGGCGGCGGCCTGGCCGACGGGCACGGCAACTCGGTCCCCCGCTTCCACCTGACCTGGGGCACCGGCCCCGAGGTGGTCCGGGTGTTCCTGGAACCCGTGCTGGAAGGGGAAAAGCGCGGTCTGGTCGAGTTCGCGTTCCGGCACCAGGTCGACGACATCATCGTCGAGGACGGCCGCGCGGTCGGCGTCCGCGGCACCGTGCTGGAGCCGACCGACCTGGAGCGGGGCGTTGCCTCCTCGCGGACCAAGGTCGGCGAGTTCGAGCTGCGGGCCAAGGCGGTCATCGTGTCGTCCGGCGGCATCGGCCACAACCACGACCTGATCCGCAAGAACTGGCCGACCGAGCGGATGGGGCCGGCTCCGAAGACGATGATCTCGGGCGTGCCGGCACACGTGGACGGGCGCATGATCGCGATCTCGGAGGCGGCCGGCGCGACCATCGTCAACCGCGACCGGATGTGGAACTACACCGAGGGCATCAACAACTGGGACCCGATCTGGCCCGACCACGCCATCCGGATCATCCCGGGCCCGTCGTCGATGTGGTTCGACGCCACCGGAAAGCGGCTGCCCTCCCCCAACTTCCCGGGCTTCGACACCAACGGCACGATGAAGGCGATCCTGTCCACCGGCCATGACTACTCGTGGTTCGTGCTGACGCAGTCGATCATCGAGAAGGAGTTCGCGCTGTCGGGCTCCGAGCAGAACCCGGACATCACCGGCAAGGACCTCAAGCTCACGCTGACCGGCCGGCTGGGCAAGGGCGCGCCCGGCCCGGTGGAGGCGTTCAAGGAGCACGGCGTCGACTTCGTCGTCTCGGACAACCTCCAGGACCTGGTGGCCGGCATGAACAAGCTGTCCCGGGGCCCGCAACTGTCCTATGAGGACATGCTGCGCCAGATCCGGGCCCGCGACCAGGAGCTGCGCAACAGCTACACCAAGGACCTCCAGCTGATGGCCATCGCCAACGCCCGGCACTACCTGGGCGACAAGCTGGCCCGCACGGCCAAGCCGCACCGCATCCTGGACCCGGCGCACGGCCCGCTGATCGCAGTCCGGCTGAACATCCTGACCCGCAAGACGTTGGGCGGCGTGCAGACCAACCTGGACTCCCAGGTGATCCGGTCGGACGGCGAGGCGTTCCCGGGCCTGTACGCGGCCGGCGAGGTCGCCGGCTTCGGCGGCGGCGGCGTGCACGGCTACAACGCGCTGGAGGGCACGTTCCTCGGCGGCTGCATCTTCTCCGGCCGGGCGGCCGGCCGGGCACTGGGGAAAACCCTGAGCTGACAAGCGAAGCGGGCGGTCTCGTCGAGACCGCCCGCTATCGGTCAGAAGCCGGCGAGCCCGTTGGGCACGCCGACGCCGGTCGGGCCGTCCCAGCCCGCACGGGCGTTGCACAGCGCGATCTCGGCCGGCGTGCAGGAGCGGATCGGGGCGTTCTGGCCGAACGTCACGTCGGTGAACGCGCCGGCCGGGGCGGTGTACATGGTGTTGGGCCCCATCACCTGCGAGAGGTGGCCGCCCCGCGCGTACAGGCCGGCGATGAACGGCGACGACGCGCTGGTGCCGCCGACGGTGATCCAGTTCAGCGGCTGACCGGTGAACGGCGCGTACGTGTCGTACACGGCGACGCCGGTGGCCGGGTCGGCGACGGCCGACACGTCGGACGACGCGCGGTGCCCACCGCAGACGGCGCTGACCGAGGCGGGCGCGCCGATCGCGCCGGGCAGGTCGGTCTCGCAGCCGCTGCCGGCGCCGGACCACACGGTGTTGGTGTAGCCGTCAGCGGTCTGGAACAGCGAGGTGCCGCCGACCGACACGACCCACGGCAGGTTCGACGGCCAGCCGCCGTGCTGGTCGCCCTCGTAGCCGCCGTCGCCGGACGAGGCCAGCACGGCCATGCCGGGGTGGAACAGGTCCCGCCCGGCCTGCCCGAACTCCACGGTCTTGTCGCTCGGGTACTGGTAGCTCATGCTCACCGACGACGCGCCCAGCTTGGCCGCCGTGTTGACGGCCGTGCCGAAGTCGGCCATGGCCGCGTCCAGGTGGGCCTGGTCGCCGAAGAAGGCGTCGAGGATGGGCAGCTGGAGCTCGACCAGCTTGCACCCGGGGCAGGCCGCCGAGGCCATGTCCATGTCGAGCGCGGTCTCCACGGCGACTTCTTCATCGCCCAGCTTGAGGTTCGGGTCGGTGGAGGGCGCCTGTGGTGCGCCGCCGTCGAAGCCGGCGACCTTCAGGCAACCGCTTTCCACGGTGCAGGCCGGCAGACCGTACTGGGCCCGGTAGGCGTTGACGTCGGCTTCGAGGTTGGCCGGCGGGTACGCGCCGGCGTCGATGATCGCGATCGTGCCGGCGGCGCCGCCGGACAGGTTGTAGGCGGCGGCGAGCTCGTCGGCGCCGTAGCCGGCCGGGGCCGGGGTCGACAGGGTGTTTTCGACCCGGATCCGGTGGTGACGATCTGCGCCTGACAGGCGTCACAGGCTTTCTTGGTGCCGTGCGTCTTCATCAACGTGCCGGCGTGCACCTGGGCGCGCAGCGACTGGACCTGCGGGGTGACGGCATGCGGATCATTGCCGGCCGCCTTGGCGACCGGGGCCAGCACGGTGACCGCGGCGACAACGGCCGCACCGAGGGTGAACAGGGAATTTCTCGCGAACACGGGTCCTCCAGGAAAGTAATTACCGGGACCAACAGCGCGAGGCTACCAACACAAATACGGGAATCCATTCACGCGGACGCCACTGTGAACACATTGCGCCGACGAGACCACAACGAACGGAGTGAATCGGACCATCTATTCGGACCGGAACGAAATTGTGGCGGGCGGTGACCGAAACCGCCCGCCACAATTCATCAATGAATCAGAACCCGGCCAGTCCATTCGGCACGCCGACGCCGGTCGGCGCATCCCAGCCCTTCTGCGCCGCGCACAGCGCCGGCGTGGCGGTCGGGCACTGGTGCGGCTTGGCGTTCTGGCCCAGCGTCACGTCGGTGAACGCGCCGGCCGGCGCGGTGTACAGCGTGTTCGGCCCCATCACCTGCGACGTGTGGCCGCCACGGGCGTACAGGCCGGCCACGAACGGCGACGACGCGCTGGTGCCGCCGACGAGGATCCAGTTGTACGGCGAACCGCTGAACGGCGAGTAGGTGTCGAACACCGCCACACCGGTGTTGGGGTCGGCGACCGCGGACACGTCGGACGCGGCGCGGTGGCCGCCGCAGTTGGCGCTGACCGAGGTCGGGGCGCCGATCGCGGCCGGCAGGTCGGTCTCGCAGCCGCTGCCGGCGCCGGACCAGGCCACGTCGGTGTAGGCGTCGCCGTTCTGGAACAGCGAGGTGCCGCCGACCGACACGACCCACGGCAGGTTCTGCGGCCAGCCGGTGTGCACGTTGCCCTCGTAGCCGGAGTCGCCCGACGAGGCCAGCACGGCCATGCCCGGGTGGAACAGGTCGCGGCCGGCCTGTCCGAACTCGACGTCGGTGTCACTGGGGTACTGGTAGCTCATGCTGACCGCGGACGCGCCCAACTTGGCCGCGGTGTTGACGGCCGTGCCGAAGTCGGCCATGGCCGCGTCCATGTGCTGCTTGGTGCCGGTGAGCGCGTCGGTGATCGGCAGCTGGAGCTCGATGATGTTGCACGAGGGGCAGGCCGCCGAGGCCATGTCCACGTCCAGCGCGGTCTCGACGCCGACCTGCTCCTCGTAGTAGGTGTTCGGGAAGGACGTGGCCGGCGGCTGCGTGGCGCCGCCGTCGAAGCCGGCGATCTTCAGGCAGCCGCCGGCCGTGGTGCAGGCCGGGAGGCCGTACTGGGACCGGTAGGCGTTGATGTCGGCCTCGAGGTTCGGGTACGCGCCGGCGTCGATGATCGCGATCGTGCCCTTGGCCCCGGTGGCAGCGTCGGGCAGGTGGTACGCGGCGGCCAGGTCGCCCGCGCCGTACCCGACCGGGACCGTGGTCGACAGGGTGTCTTCGACCCGGGCGCGGCGGTGACGAGCTTGGACTGGCAGAACGCGCAGGGCGCGAGCGTGCCGTGCGACCGCAGCAGCGTCCCGTTGTGGACCTGGGCCCGCAGCGACTGGACCTGCGGCGTGACGACGTGCGGATCACCGGCGGCCTGGGCGACCGGGGCAAAAGCGGTGAGCGCGGCGACGGCCACCGCGCTCACGCCGAGCAGGGTTGATCTGACGAACGTTCCCGACACCTGTCCTCCTGAAATGGAAGAACTCGTCCAACATCGGGAGCGTACCCACGCAATTACGGACCGAGCCTACGTCAACTATTCACGGAATTCTCTTGTGAATAATTCGTCCAGGTGGCCCACGACGAATGGCGCGAATCGCCTACGGCTGTCCTGAACAAGACAGTGAACGCATAAGGAACCAGATCCGAACCCCGTCGCCACACCCACGGAATGCCCTTGAGCACCAGCCACGCGACATGCTGCCACGCGGCCACCACCCGGCCGCCGGCGCACTCCAGGCTGACCGGCGCCTCGATCTGGCAGCCGGCCAGCTCCAGCTCCTGGGAGAAGCCCTGGGCCAGCATGCGGTGCCCCAGCTCGGACGGGTGCAGCCGGTCAACGCTCCAGGCCGCGAGGTCGTAGGCGCCGGGCAGCGTGTCCAGGTCGACGCAGCCGATGCCGCGGGCCAGCACCACCGAGCGGATCACCGCGTTGAGCTCGTCCACCCGCCGGCGCAGCGCCCGCCGAAGCGGGGCCGGCAGCCGGAACACCCTTGCGTGGTCGTGATAACTGGCCAGCACCACCACCGCGCCCACGTCGAGCAGCTTGCCGACCACGTGGTCGAGGTCCGCTCGCAATCGGGCCGGATCGAAGTCCGAGCGCATGGTGTCGTTCATGCCGGCGACCACGACCACGGCGTCCGGGCGCAGCGCCGCCGCCATCGGCAGCTGCTCGTGCCGCACGGTGCCGATGCGGGCCCCGGTGCGGGACAGGTTCGTCAGGTCGCAGCCGCCGAGCGCGTCGGCCAGCAGCGGACCGAAGCCGCGCCAGCCGCCGCCGGGCAGCGGATCACCGAGACCGACGCTGGTCGAGTCCCCCAGCACCACGAGCCGTCCGACCGCGCGGCGGGCGGGCACGCTCTCCGACATCGCCTGAACCGTCACCCGTCCACGATCACCCGCGGAGAATCACTCCTGGTGATGGCCGGGTGGCGTGACGGGGACGGCTCGGAGAATAGTTGGATCAGCTGAATGCGGGGAACAACGGCAGGTGAACGGCCTCGGCGCCGTGCTGCGCGGCGATCGCCGACGCCACCTGCTCGGCGTGCTCGGCGACGGCCGGCACCTTGAGCCGGGCGGCGTCGTCACGCAGCCGCTGCCACCGGGCGTGCAGCGCGCTGCTGCGCCGGGGCGAAGCCAGCCGCGTGGTGATCGGGCCGTCGGGCACACCCGGCCGCGGCAGGTACATCCAGGTCGACAGCCACACCCACAGCAGCTGCCCGTGCAGCAGCTTGGGCATCAGCACCTCGTCGTCGTCCAGGTCGGGGAAGACCGGGCTGACCTCGGCCCGCCACGCCGCCACCATCGCCTCGGTCATGCCGTTGGGCAGCCGGAACGAGCAGCCGCAGAGCGGGAACGGGATGCGCAGCGCGGCAGCGTCCAGTGCGACGTCGCGCACGCAGCCGCCCTCGAAGTCCAGCACCCGCAGGCCCTTGCCGGTGATGAGGTTGTTATCGGCGCACGCGTCCGAGGGACTGAACGCCCGGTGCCTGCTGCTGGTGAGCAGCCGGCCTCCCTCGCGGGCGTGGCCGAGCGCATCGGCGCCGACGGTCACGCCGAGCACGTCGTGCAGCAGGTCAGGCAGCTCGGCCAGCGCCACCTTGGCCTTGCGCGCCAGCGGATCCTGGCCCGGACTGCCGCCCAGGCGTCGGGTCAGCGCGTCGAAGTCGGCCTCACGGCCGGCCGTCGTGGCGTGCAGCCGGCCCAGCGCCCGCGCCCAGGCCAGCAGCGCCCGCTCGGCGCCGCGGGCGTCGTGGTCGAGCAGCTTGTCGGCGAGCGTGGGAGCCCGCCCGAGATCTTCCAACACGATGACCCGCTTGGCGCCGTCGTGCGCGATCAGCTCGGGGCAGATGCGGTCGTCCTGCCCCAATGCGGTGAACAGCTGGTAGCTCACCGCCTCATGGGGGAACGGGTCGACCAGGTCGCCGACCGGCGGCTCGAGATAGCTCTTCACCACCAGGGTGCGCGGCAGCGAGAACGGCGTCGACGCCACCCGTACCCGAAGTACGGTCGACTTGCCGCTGCCCCGCAGATCCTCCGGATCCGCCAGTCTGATCGACGCCCCGAAACGCCTGGTGAGCACTGCTTCGGCGGCCGCAACGGCTGCCAGGACCTCGTTGTCCGCTGCCCCGGCGGCGTTGGCGGGGCCGGCGGTGGTCTCCACGCTCATCCCTTCCGACCCTACTCCTTCGAGTGCACAGCACGTCTACACGATCGGCACAATCGGCTACCCGGAGCAGTCGCTGCGCCCGTCATGTTCGAGCATCACCGCGCTGGAATACGGCTTGGTAACGGGTTGGTGCGGCCGGGGGACACCTGATCGGGTACCCCCGGCACGGAGTGGCGCTCAGCCCTTGGCCTGCTCGCCCTTCACGGCCGGCTTGGCGTCTACCCCGGCCTCCTTGCGCTGCTGCGCGGTGATCGGCGCGGGCGCGGCGGTCAGGGGGTCGTAGCCGCCGCCGGACTTCGGGAAGGCGATCACCTCGCGGATCGAGTCCGCGCCGGACAGCAGCATGACGATGCGGTCCCAGCCGAAGGCGATGCCGCCGTGCGGCGGGGCGCCGTACTTGAACGCCTCGAGCAGGAAGCCGAACTTCTCCTCGGCCTCGGCCTCGCCGAGGCCCATGATCGCGAACACCCGCTTCTGCACGTCCGGGCGGTGGATACGGATGGACCCGCCACCGATCTCGTTGCCGTTGCAGACGATGTCGTAGGCGTAGGCCAGGGCCTTGCCCGGGTCCTCCTCGAACCGGTCGATCCACTCCGGCGTCGGCGAGGTGAAGGCGTGGTGCACCGCGGTCCACTTGCCGCTGCCGACGGCCACGTCGTCGCCGATCTTGTCGACCGACTCGAACAACGGGGCGTCGACGACCCAGACGAACGACCAGGCCGACTCGTCGATCAGGCCGACGCGGCGGCCGATCTCCAGCCGCGCCGCGCCGAGCAGGGCACGGGCGTCGGACGGGTCGCCGGCGGCGAAGAAGATGCAGTCGCCCGCGTTGGCGCCGACGGCCTTGGCCAGGCCCTCGCGCTCGGCGTCGGACAGGTTCTTGGCCACCGGGCCGCCGAGCGTGCCGTCCTCGGCGACGAGCACGTAGGCCAGGCCCCTGGCGCCGCGCTGCTTGGCCCAGTCCTGCCAGGCGTCCAGGGTGCGGCGGGGCTGGTCGGCGCCGCCGGGCATGACCACCGCGCCGACGTACGGGGCCTTGAACACCCGGAACGGGGTGTCCTTGAAGTAGTCGGTGAGCTCGGTGAGCTGGAGGTCGAAGCGCAGGTCCGGCTTGTCGGTGCCGTAGCGGGCCATCGCGTCGGCGTAGGACATGCGGGCGATCGGGCCCTCGATGGTGTGGCCGGCCAGCTCGCTCCACAGCGCCTTGACCACGGCCTCGCCGAGCTCGATGACGTCGTCCTGCTCGACGAAGCTCATCTCGATGTCGAGCTGCGTGAACTCGGGCTGGCGGTCGGCCCGGAAGTCCTCGTCCCGGTAGCAGCGGGCGATCTGGTAGTAGCGCTCCATGCCGGCGACCATCAGCAGCTGCTTGAACAGCTGGGGCGACTGCGGCAGGGCGTACCAGGAGCCGGGGGCCAGGCGGGCCGGCACCAGGAAGTCGCGCGCGCCCTCGGGGGTGGAGCGGGTGAGCGTGGGCGTCTCGATCTCGACGAAGTCGCGGTCGTCCAGCACGCGGCGGGCGATCCGGCTGGCGTGGCTGCGCATCCGGATGGCCTTGGCCGGGCCGCTGCGGCGCAGGTCGAGGTAGCGGTGGCGCAGCCGCGCCTCCTCGCCGACCTCCAGGTTGTCGTCGAGCTGGAACGGCAGCGGCGCGGCCTCGGAGAGGACGTCGAACTCGGTGACCGTGACCTCGATCTGGCCGGTGGCGATGTCCGGGTTGTCGTTGCCCTCGGGGCGGCGCACGACCTCGCCGGTGACCTTGAGGCAGTACTCGGCGCGCAGCCGGTGGGCGCGCTCGGCCATCTCGCCCTCGCGGAACACGACCTGGGCCACGCCGGAGGCGTCCCGCAGGTCGATGAAGATGACGCCGCCGTGATCGCGCCGGCGCGCCACCCACCCGGTCAGGGTGACGGACTGCCCGGCCTGCTCGGCCCGGAGCGTCCCGGCCTCGTGCGTGCGCATCACGGGTACAGCACTCCTCGATTGAATCGGGTCATGGCTTTGTCAATACTGCCGAGTCACAGGTTAGCCAACCTCGCGCGACGCCATTCGCGGCGGTGCCGTTGACGAAGTGGTCCAGACCACCTACCGTGATGCGCAGC
This sequence comes from Kutzneria chonburiensis, assembly GCF_028622115.1. Taxonomy (NCBI): domain Bacteria; kingdom Bacillati; phylum Actinomycetota; class Actinomycetes; order Pseudonocardiales; family Pseudonocardiaceae; genus Kutzneria; species Kutzneria chonburiensis. Next base: position 287,078 of record NZ_CP097263.1, on the reverse strand, counting down.
ACACGCTTTGTCCCTTTTACCGGTCCCTCGCACGGGCCCTCCGCCGCCGCCCCGTGCCGGGATCCCTCCTGCGGATTCAGGGAGAAACGCATGGCAGTGTTCGGAAAGCGGCGGCTGATGGCCGGCGCCGCCGCGTTGGTCGGCCTGGTCGCCGCCTCGCTCGTCGGCGCCGCGCCCGCATCGACGGCCGCCCCCGCCGCGGGTTCGACGATGGTCGGCTACTTCACCAACTGGGGCATCTACGACCGTGGCTACCAGGTGAAGAACCTGGAGACCAGCGGCACCGCGGCCAAGCTGAACGTGATCAACTACGCGTTCGGCAGCACGGCCAACGGGCAGTGCTCGCTGACCGACGCGTACGCCGACTACCAGAAGGTGTTCGACGCCGGCAGCAGCGTGGACGGCAAGGCCGACACCGGGCCGCTGTACGGCAACTTCGGGCAGCTGCGCAAGCTGAAGAAGATGCACCCCGGGCTCAAGGTGGTGTTCTCGGTCGGCGGCTGGACCCTGTCCAGCGGCTTCACCCAGGCCGCCCAGAACCCGACCGCCTTCGCCAACTCGTGCTACAGCATGGTCAAGGACTCGCGGTGGGCCGATGTCTTCGACGGCATCGACATCGACTGGGAGTACCCGAACGCGTGCGGCCTCAGCTGTGACAGCAGCGGCGCGGCGGCGTTCAAGAAGGTCGTCTCGGCCGTCCGGTCCAAGTTCGGCTCCGGCGCCCTGGTGACCGCCGCGATCACCGCCGACGGCACCAGCGGCGGCAAGATCGACGCCGCCGACTACGCCGGCGCGGCTGCCTCCGTGAACTGGTACAACGTCATGACCTACGACTACTTCGGCGCCTTCAACCCCACCGGTCCCACCGCGCCGCACTCCCCGTTGACCAGCTACAGCGGCATCCCGACGGCCAACTTCTTCGCCGACGCCGCCATCCAGAAGCTCAAGGGCAAGGGCATCGCGTCGTCCAAGCTGCTGCTGGGCATCGGCTTCTACGGCCGTGGCTGGACCGGCGTCACGCAGGCCACCCCCGGCGGCAAGGCCACCGGCGCCGCGCCCGGCAAGTACGAGGCCGGTATCCAGGACTACAAGCTGCTCAAGACGTCCTGCCCGTCCACCGGCACCATCGCCGGCACCGCGTACGCCAAGTGCGGCAGCCAGTGGTGGAGCTACGACACCGTGTCGACCGTCAAGGGCAAGATGAGCTACGCCAAGAGCCAGGGCCTCGGCGGCGCCTTCTTCTGGTCCGCCGACGGTGACACCTCCAACGGCGAGCTCGCCTCCGCGATGCGCGGCGGCCTGGGCTGAGTTTTCACGTCATGCTGCCCCGGACGCGTTCGCGCGTCCGGGGCAGTGCTCATTCCGCAGCCGGAAACAGGATGGGGCTCAACAGGTAGCGGGTCCGCTCCGCACTCGGCTCATGCCCCAGCCGTGGCACGATCACGTTGCGCAGCTCGGCGATCAGCTCCTCAAGCTCCTCCCGGCTCAACCACACCGCATGCTGCCGGAAGCCGACCAGATCAGCCGTCGGGTCGACCCCGTCGCGATCCATGTAAGCCGTGAACTCCGCCAGTAGCGTGGCCAGGGCGAGGTCGAAGCCGCGGCGGTAGTCGTCCGGTGTCAGGTCCTCGGTGTCGATGGTCGCCTGGCGCAGCCGGTAGGTCCGCTCCACCGCGCCGCGAACCCGCCGCTCCTCGGCCACCTCGATGACGCCGCCGGCGGCCAGTGCCTCGACGTGCCGGTACACCATCGCCTTCGACACGTCCGGCAGCAGCTCGCACAGCCGCCCCGTGGTCAACTCGCGGCCCCGCAACGCATGCACGATCCGCATCCGCACCGGGTGGGCCAGCAGCTCCTTGGCAGTCACACCCCTATGTTCTCACATCGTGCTACCGTTCGCATATGTTGAGAACGTTAGTGGAGCTGGCCGCCGCCGGCCGCTTCGACGAGCTGACCGAACTGTTCGCGCCGGAGCTGCGGGCCGCGGTGTCGGCTGACATCATGCGGATCGCCTGGGCCAAGGAGGTCGGCGCGGTGCGCCACGTGGGCGAGCCGATCCCGTTGGGCGACAACCGGTTCAGCGTTCTGTTGAACGGAGACGTCGAACTGCGGATGTCGATGGACTCCCTCGGCCGGGTCAACGGTCTTCGACTGACCGCTCCGGACGCCCAGTGGCAGCCGCCGTCGTACGTGCAGCCCGACCGCTTCACCGAGCAGGAGGTGCTCGTCGGCCATCAACCTGGAGCGTTGGTGTTGCCCCACAACGGAAACGGCGCCGGCATCGTGCTGCTCAGCGGCGCCGGCGCGTTCGACCGCGACGAGACCGCCGGCCCGATGAAGATGCTCAAGGACCTCGCCTGGGGCCTGGCTTCCCTCGGCGTCGCCTCTGTCCGTTTCGACAAGCCCACCGACACGCCGACCCTCATCGAGGAGTACGTCCCCGCCGCCGTCGCCGGCGTCGACCTGCTCCGCCAGCACGTCGACCGCGTGTACGTCGCCGGCCACAGCGCCGGCGGCAAGATCGCCCCCAATGTCGCCCAGTGGGCCCCGACCGTCGCCGGCCTCATCCTGCTCGCCGCCGACACCTCCCCCATGCCCGCCGCCGTCGTGCGCGTCGCCCGCCACTTCGGCCTCGAGGTCGACACCATGACCCGCCTCGCCGCCCGCGCCGCCAGCCCCGACCTCTCCCCCACCACCCCCGCCGGCGACCTCCCCTTCGGCCTCCCCGCGACCTACTGGCTCCAGCTCCGCGAGTACGACCAGGTCGCCACCGCCATCGAGATCGACCGCCCCGTCCTCGCCCTCCAGGGCGGCCGCGACTACCAGGTCACCGTCGAGGACGACCTCCCCGGCTGGCGTCGCGTCCCCCGCGCCGAGGCCCGGATCTACCCGGACCTGGACCACATGTTCTTCCAGGACAACGGTTCCCACGTCGACCAGCAGGTGATCGACGACATCGCGGCCTGGGTCAGTTCACCCGCCGCCGGCTGAACTTGTGCAGGGCGTCGAGGAGGAGGTTGACGAGCTCGGGGAGGCGGTCGACGGCTTTGTCGTGGGGGCCGGCCAAAGCGACGGCCCCGACCACCAAACCCTGCTCCCACACCGGGGCGGCCACGGAGGCGATGCCACGGAGCATGGGGCCGCTGTCGCCCATGGTGTAGCCGGCCTCGCGGATGGAGCTGAGCTCGGTCAACAACGCCAAAGCGGCGGAGGGGTCGGAAGGATAGCGGGCGGAGACGAGGGAGTGGCGTTCACGGTCGGGCGTGAAGGCCAACAGGATGCGACCGACGGCGGTCTCGGGCAACGGGGTGCGGAGCTGTTGAACGGTGAGGTAGTTGAAGGGATCGTCGGTGCCGGCCCAATCGGCGTAGACGGAGGTGTCGCCGGTACGCACGGCGAGCACGGCGCTGAGACCGCTGCGAGTGTGTAGGTCGACAAGATCGGAGTGCCCGACGGTGGAGACGAGCCGCTGGCCGGAGCGCATGGCCAAGAGGTAGGGCGCGGCGCCGAGGCGGAAGCGTTTGTCGTCCTCCTCGAGGTAGCCGACGGCGACGAGGCCGTTGACGAGCTTCTGCACGGAAGACACGGGGGCTTCGAGACGCAACGCGAGCTGGGTGAGGGTGAGACCGGACGGCTCGGTGACGACGGCCTCGAGGATCTCGGCGATCCGGTCCACGGCCCGGTGGTGCGGACGGAGCTCGGCCACCAGTGTCCTCCTTACCTATATGGGTAGAACGGTATCACATTGCGTAAGCCGTCCGAGAGGAGCAAGGTAGTTGATGTAAGGCAAACAACTGAAGGAGGCGGAGAGCATGGGGGCTCTGGACGGCATCAGGGTGATCGACCTCGCGACGGTGGTCATGGGCCCGTACGCCACGCAGATCCTCGGCGACCTGGGCGCCGACGTGATCAAGGTGGAGCCGCCGGCCGGCGACATGAGCCGGCTGACCGCCCCGTACCGCAACGAGGGCATGGGCTCGCTGGCCCTCAACGTCAACCGCAACAAGCGGGCGGTCGCCGTCGACCTGAAGAACCCGCGCGGCAAGCAGGTCTTCCTCGACCTGGTGAAGACGGCCGACGTGCTGGTGACCAACATGCGCCCCGGCGCGCTGCACCGGCTGGGCCTGGACTACGAGCAGCTGGCCGAGGTGAATCCGGGCCTGATCTACTGCAACGCCCAGGGTTTCCGCAGCGACTCGACGCTGGCCGACCGCGCCGCCTACGACGAGATCGTGCAGGCCGCGTCCGGCACGGCCGATCTGATGCGCCGCGCCACCGGCACGCCGACGTACATGCCGACGATTCTCGGCGACAAGGTCAGTGGACTGACTATTGTCTACAGTGTTCTGGCGGCACTGGTGCACAAGCAGCGCACCGGCGAAGGCCAGCGCGTCGAGGTGCCGATGACCGACACCATGCTGGCGTTCAACCTGGTCGAGCACCTCGCCGGCCGCACGTTCGAACCGGCCGCCGGCCTGATGGGCTTCTCCCGCAGCCTGTCCCCAGGCCACCGCGCGGTCCGCACGAAGGACGGCTGGGCCTGCATCCTCCCGTACAGCCGCCGCAACATCGACGACTTCTTCGCCGAGGTCGGCCACCCCGAACACCTCGAGGACCCGCGTTTCGCCGATTCGGCCAGTCTGGCGGCCAACTTCGACGCCTTCTACGACCTGATCGAGACGTACGCGGCGCAGCGGACGACCGCCGAATGGGAGGCGACCTGCGCCCGGCTGAGCATCCCGTTCGCGCCGGTGCTGGACCTGGACGACGTGACCGAGGACCCCTACGTCAAGGCCATGGGCCTGCTGGAATGCGCGGAACACCCGACCGAGGGCACCTATCGGGTGATCGGTTCCCCCGTGCGGTTCTCGGCCACGCCTGCGAGTGTGCGCAGGCACGCGCCGCGATTGGGGCAGGACAACGACGAGGTGCTGAGCGAGCTCGGGTACTCCGAGGACGACCGTCGTGAGCTGGCCGAGGCCGGCGTCACGGTGAGGAGGTAACCAGTGAAGGCATCGGAAGTCGCCCGTCGGCTCGCGACCCCGCTGACCGCGCCCGCGTGGGCCCCGGTCCGGTCGCGGTTCACCGACCGCGAGTACCTGAACATCGTCTACCGCACCGATCCCGAGGCGCTGCGGGCCGCGGTTCCCGAGCCGCTGGAGTTCGACGAGCCGCTGGTGCGCTTCGAGGTCATGAAGATGGGCGACAGCACCAGCTTCGGCCCGTACACCGAGTCCGGGCAGGTGATCCCGGTCCGCTTCGGCGAGGAGCGCGGCGAGTACCTGCACGCGATGTACCTGGACAACGTGGCCGCGACGGTGGCCGGCCGGGAGATCAGCGCGTACCCGAAGTCGACCGGCTCGCCGCAGCTGTTCGCCGAGGCCGGCGCCCTGGTGGGCACACTGGACTACGGCTCGCAGCGGGTGGCCACCGCGACCATGGGCTACAAGCACTACCCGATGGACCTGGACGAGGCCAAGGCCGAGCTGACCCTGCCCACGTACATGGTCAAGATCGTGCCGGGCTACGAGCGGGCGCCGCGGGTGTGCGAGCTGGTCCGCACGCAGATCACCGACATCACGGTGAAGGCGGCGTGGACCGGACCGGCCCGGCTGCAACTGTTCCAGCACGTGCTGGCCCCGCTGGCCGACCTGCCGGTGCTGGAGGTCGTCTCGGCCAGCCACATCATCACCGACCTGACGCTGTCCGGCGTCACCCCGGTGTTCGACTACCTCAAGGAGCGCTGACCATGACTGTGGCAGTTGTCGGCGCCGGCACCATCGGCCTGTCGTGGACGACCCTGATGCTGGCCAAGGGACACACCGTGCGGGTCACGGACCCCCGTCCCGATCTGGCGCAGGCCGTACGCGACGCGGTGCGCGAATTCGCCCCGACCGTCCCGGGTTTCACCGGTGACGTCGAGGAACTCCTGTCCCGGGTGGAGATCGTCGGCTCGGTCGAGCAAGCCGTCGACGGTGTCCAGGCGGTGCAGGAGAACGGGCCGGAGCGCCTGGAGTTCAAGCAGGATCTCTTTGCCACCATTGAGAAGGCCGCGCCGGCCGACGCGCTGATCCTGTCATCGACCTCGGGCCTGACGCCGTCCTCGATGTCGTCGAAGATGGCCGACCCGGCACGATTGGTGGTCGGCCACCCGTTCAACCCGCCGCACCTGATCCCGTTGGTGGAACTGGTCGGGGCCTCGGCGGACGAAGTGGCTCGTGCCAAGGAGTTCTACCTCTCGCTGGGCAAGGTTCCGGTGGTGGTGCACCAGGAGGTGCGCGGCCACGTCGCGAATCGCTTGCAGCGCGTGCTGTTCGAGGAGTGCGTGAACCTGGTCGAGCAGGGCGTGGTGTCGATGACCGAGCTGGACGACATCGTCACCAACTCGGTCGGTGTCCGGTGGGCCACGGTAGGCCCGTTCCTGGCGTTCCACCTCGGCGGCGGCCCGGGCGGGCTGCGACACATGATGTCCCACCTGATGCCCTACATCCCGGTCGACGTCCAGGCCCGGCTGGCCGACCAGGCCGAAACCGTTTATCCGTTGGCGGACAACGAGAAGCGCGCCGCCGAGCGCGACCGCCAACAGCTCGAGATCATTGCACTGAAGGAGCGTGACGACGATGTCCGGTGACTTCTACGACTTCCAGGGCCTGCTCACCGACGAGGAGAAGGCGATCGTCGAGAAGACGCGGGAGTTCCTGCGCACCGAGGTCGCGCCGATCGCCAACGAGTCCTGGGCCGACGCCGAGTTCCCGCACCAGATCGTGAAGGGCTTCGCCGAGCTGGACATCGCCGGCCTGGCCTACCGCGGCGCCCGCAGCCTGCTCACCGGTTTCCTGGCGCTGGAGATGAACCGGGTCGACCCGTCCATCGCCACCTTCTTCGGCGTCCACAGTGGACTGGCCATGGGCAGCATCAACCGCTGCGGCTCCGACGAGCAGAAGCAGCGCTGGCTACCGGCGATGGCCCGGATGGAGAAGATCGGCGCCTTCGCGCTGACCGAGCCCAACGGCGGCTCGGACGTGGCCGGCGGCCTGCAGACCACGGCCCGGCGCGACGGTGACGACTGGATCCTCAACGGGGCCAAGCGCTGGATCGGCAACGCCACCTTCGCCGACCTGGTGATCGTGTGGGCCCGCGACGAGGCCGACAACAAGGTCAAGGGTTTTGTGGTGGAGAAGGGCACGCCCGGATTCACCGCCACCAAGATCGAGCACAAGATGGCCCTGCGGACCGTGCAGAATGCCGACATCACCCTGACCGATTGCCGTGTGCCGGAAGCGAATCGCCTCCAGAACGCGCACGGTTTCCGGGACACCGCGGACATTCTGCGGCAGACCCGCGGCGGCGTGGCCTGGCAGTCGGTCGGCGTGATGATGGGCGCCTACGATCTCGCGCTGGCCTATGCCAAGGAGCGCAAGCAGTTCGGCAAGCCCATCGCCGGCTTCCAGCTCGTGCAGGACCTGCTGGTCAAGATGCTGGGCAACGTCACGGCGTCGCTGGGCATGGTCGTCCGGCTGGCCCAGCTCCAGGACGAGGGCGTCTACCGGGACGAGCACTCCTCGCTGGCCAAGGCGTTCTGCACGTCACGGATGCGCGAGGCGGTCGGCTGGGCCCGGGAGATCCTGGGCGGCAACGGGATCGTGCTCGACTACCACGTCGGCCGGTTCGTCGCCGACGCCGAGGCGGTGTACTCGTACGAGGGCACGCGGGAGATCAACTCGCTGGTCACCGGCCGGGCGATCACCGGCCTGAGCGCCTTCGTGTAGATCAGAGGTCGGCCGGGCGCAGCGGCGGCATCCACAGCCGCTCGGCGCCCGGCACGACCATGCGTACCAAGGCCGCCACCAACACCGGCAGGGCGGCGTCGTCCGGCCAGGCCAGCCGGCCGATCGTCTTGAACGCCCAGTCGCGGTGCCGGGCATCCCCGGTGGCTTCGGCCATGTCGAGGAGAAACTCGACGTTCTCCACCACGCCGTGGCAGGAAGCGGTGGCCATGGTCCACTGGTCGGCCCGCACCGCCGCCGCGGCGGCGTCGGCGACCTTGCGGTAACGCTCGTCGCCGGTGGCGAGCCAGGCTCGGACCAGGAAGCTGCCGACACCGGCGGCGTCGCCGCACCAGCCGCCCAGCGGCACGCTCTCCCCGGCCCCGACGGCCACCGCGCGGCCGTCCGGTCCCACATCGCCCCGTCGCACAGCGCGTCGGCCAGCCGGATCGCCTTGATCCGGCCGAGTTTGTCCCCGGTGACCAGGGCGTAGTCCAGCAGGAAGGCCGCGATGCCGGCGATGCCGTGGCCGAAGCCGTACTTGCCCTGCCCGGTGTCCTGGTGCCGCGCGCATTCCGCGGCCCGGGCCAGGAACTGCCCGTCCCCGGTGACCCGCCACGCGTGCAGCAGCGTCAGACCGGCGCCGGCCGAGCCGTCGCAGACGTCCGGATTCGTGCTCATCACGGGGATCTCGGTGGCCAGCTTGGTCGCACGGGCCATCAGCTTCTGGTCGTCGAGCGCCCGCGCCGCGTCCAGCAGCGCCCACACCGCCCCCGACTGACCGAAGTGCAGTCCCGGCAGGACCATCGACTCCCGCTCACATCGCTTGGCGGTGTGCTTTGCCGCCGTACGCACCACAGCGGGCAGGCGGCCGTTGCGCGGCAGGGCTGCCACCAAAGCGCCCAATGCCGAGGCACTGTGTTTACGGGGATTCATCCGATCGAGCAGCTGGACGATGCCGTCGTCGAGCAGCCGGTCACCCGGCACCCCCTCGGGATGCACCGGACCAGCTGTCACCGAACCGCTCGACATCACCGGCAGGACCCCCTCCGGCCTGCGAAAACACCGCTACCCGTCCACAATCGCACCAGGTGATCGCCGGGCAGAACAGCGGGAGCATATCGTCCCGCCCTTGCTGCCCCAACGGACACCGCCGGGGATTTCCGTGAAATAAATTCGGGTTTTAGCCGACCTGCTTGAGCAGCCTGCCGATCGCGTCGATCTGTTCCCTGACAGTTGTCAGAGCGGCGGCACAGGGCGCGGCGTTCGGGCCCGCGGTGCTGGGATCGGCATTGTTCACGCCCGGATTCTGGGTACCGACGCCGCACGTGCGCTTCTCGTAGTCGGCCACCGCGGCCTGCAACTTGTCCACGACGGCCTTGATGGCGTCGGCCTGCTTGCTGCCGGCGGTCTCCGAGACCACGCTGTTACCGAAGTTGACGACCTGCGTCGCGTACCGCTCGCATTCCGGATAGACCTTGGCCGGATCGACGGTCTGGCACTGGTCGGCCTCGAGTGCGTCGACCTTCACGCTCAGGTCGGCGACGGACGGCCCGTACTTGGCCACCGGCGGCCCGCTCGGACCGGCCTCCCGGCTGCACCCGGCGGTGACCAGGAGCAGTGCGGCGGCGGGCACGACGAGCAAGCGCAGGTTCACCACCCGGCCAGCGTAGAACAGGCCACCATCGGCCTGACGGCCGAGTCCAGCGTGCAACCTCTACAGGTGCCTGGAAATTCCCGCGAGATACACGAATCGACTATGAGGCAGTCATCACCGACCGATAGGCCGGAATTGGCCGACCGCCGGCTTCCGGCGGCGTAGATTCCTCAGCAAGACGACCAATATGTGTGATCGCGCGCACAGTTCTTGCGAGGCCCCCATGCAATCCAGCACCAATGCCTGCCGTACCGCTCTGGCCCCGAGCGGCCGGAAGCCGCGGCTCGGCCGGGCCCGCACCACCGGCGCGCTGGCCGTCGGCTTCACCTTCCAGCGCGACGCCGCTCCCCAGCCGGCGCCGGACGCGTGGCTGATCCTGCGGCCGGGCGAGATCCTGTTGTACAGCAGGGACATCGCCTTCGACGCCGTCGCGCAGGCCGCGGCCAGCCGGATGATCGCCGAGGAGCTGCACCTGTCCGAGGCGACCGTGCGGTTCAGCTCCGGTCAGGCGCTGCACAACGTCGGCCTGCCGTGCGGCATCGCGCTGCGCAAGGCGGCAGCGTCGGCATATTGGGGCCTGCACCGCGATGCCGCCACGCTGCTCAACGTGCCCGGTCGCGCGTTGGCCTCCGACAACGGCCGGTTCCGCGTTCGCGGCGGTCTGCGCCGCGTGTCGTACTTCGACTTGTTGGACGCCACGACAACCGTGCTGTCGCTGGACACCCGGGTGCCGCTGGTGTCGGACCACGACTATCTCGCCGACTACGTCGCCCCGGCTGTGCTGAGCAGCACGTCCTTCTCATCGCAGGGAGCCGGCCGGTTCTCCGGCTTCCTGCGAGACGAGATCCGCCGGGACGTGTTGGATGGCGCCGCCTCCGGCGTCGCGGCTCGGCCCCTCGTGACCCCTGCCTCGCCCTTGCCGAATTTTCCGAGGCCCGCATCGGCTCGGTAGTGGGCCGCGTGGGTGGCGGACCTCGAAAAATCCGGCAACCGGGCGAAGCAGGGGCGGGGCCGAGCGGACTTCCGCGCCTTGATCAGCTGAGTGGCCCTTCAGCTGATCAGGTAAGCGGCACCAGCTGTCCCGGGAGGAACGGCGGCTGCTGGCCGGTCGCGTCCTCGTAGCCCTTGATCGCGCCGTCGAAAGCGCCGCCCGCGGCGCCACCGGCCGCCGCGCCGGCGAGCTGACCGCCGGCCGTGCCGATCGCGGTGCCGATGGCCGTACCGATCGGGGCTGCCGGCGGAGCGATCGCGCCGCCGATGGCACCGCCGATCGCGCCGCCCGCCGCACCGCCGACCGCGCCGCCGACGGCCTTGCCGATGTCGCTGCCCGGCTTGGCGGTACCGGTTGCGGTGCCGGTGACGCCGCCGATGCCGCCGTCCACCGCGCCACCCAGCCCGCCGCCGGCGGTAGACCCCAGCACGGAACCGGTCTGCTGGCCGAACTGCTCACCGGCCTTCTGCCCGGAACCGTCCTTCACGCCGAAGATGCCGTCGGCCACCGCGCCGACCGTGCCGCCGGCGAAGCCGCCGATACCGGAGCCGAGCTGCTCGCCGGCGGTGATGCCGGCATCGGTGAAGTCGGTCGGCTCGGCGTTGACCGTGCTAGCGCTGGCCGAACCGGCCAACGGCAGCAGCATCATCGCCGCGACCACCCCACCACCGACGGCGGCGCCGAACGCCGACCGCCGGACCACACTGTGACGACCCATGGGAATTCCTCTCTCGCAACGGGGAATTCCCGGACCGTAGCCAGCTTCCGGGCCGGTCGGCGGCGCCGTGTGAGTCAGTTCATCCGCGGTGTCGAGTAGTTGTCACGTAGGTGCTCAAGTGCCTCAACGCCAACTGTCAGAGAGGTTCAACGGTCCCGTTCCGGTCGACGCCGACCGGTTCGGATCGCTTTCCCACGTGACCGTTCCGTCGGAGTTCTTCTTGACGTACTTGTACTGGAAGGCCGTGTTCACCGGCAGCGAGGTCGTCGCGGTCCAGGCCGGGTAACCGGCCGAGGACAGGGCGATGGCGTTGGCCGTGTTCCAGCGGCCCAGCGCCGGGATGGAGCCGACCACATAGACGTTCTGGCCCCAGCTCGTGGTGGCGTTTTCGGTGAACGTCACCTGGACGTGGCTGCCGGTGACCTTGGAGCCGGCATGAATGGCCACGGCGTCCATGCCGCCGACCGTGATCGCCGCGTTTCCGTTGCCGTCAACTGTGATTACCGGGCCGGTGCAGGTCCCGTTGGCGACATCGCCGTGCAGCACGTCGCAGTAGTTGCCGGCGGGCAGGCCGGTCACGAACGTCCGGGCGAGGGTGCCGCCTTCCTTGTTGATCGCCACGAAGCCGTTGCCGCCCCGGCTGAACGCGATCTGGTTGCTGCCGTCCGACCACCAGTTGCCGACTCCCGTGCCGGCGACCGCATTGTGGAAGCCGACCATGTTCGCCGCATACCGTTGTCGGTGCTCGCATTCCCAGCCGCTGCCACAGCTGACCGCCGAGACCATGCCGTTGGCGGCGCTCGGCGGCGACTGGTCGTTGTTGGCGAAGTCGAAGCTGGACATGACGTTCGGCGTGCCGTAGTTCCAGGCCAGGCCGAACACCGTGGCCAGCCGGTAGACCGCACCGTCCTTGTAGGACAGTGTGCTGCCGTTGCGTTGCGTGTCATGGTTGTCCACGAACACGACCGCCTTGGCGCTCGGCTCCATGCCCCACGACTGGCCGAAGGTCGCCAGATCGGCGATGTTGCCGCCGTTGAACTTGGCCTTGAGATTGGTGCCGTAGCGGAATTCCAGCAGATCGCCGGTGCCTTCGTACTGCTGCGGCTGCACCGCCTCGCCGGCACCGTAGATCACCTCTTGGTACAGGTAGGCCGGTTTGGTCAGCTTGGCCTCGATGCCGGCGATGTCGGCCGGGTTGATGTGCTTGGCCGCGTCGACCCGGAACCCGTCCACGCCAAGGGAAAGCAGGTCGTTCAGGTAGCCGGCAATGGAGGTGCGGACGTTGTCGTGCTCGGTGTAGAGATCAGCCAGCCCGACCAGCTCGCACTCTTGAACGTCGGCCTGCACCCCGTAGTTGTGGATCTGGCCGTCCGACTCCGGGCAGGGATTCGGGTAGTGATGGAAGTCGGCCGACGAGTACCGGCCCGGATAGTCGTACTTGTCCGGGAAAGTCGTGCCGCCGTACCCCGTGTTGCCCTGGCCGGTCATGTGGTTGATCACCGCGTCGGCGTAGACCTTCACACCGGCCGCGTGGCAGGAGCTGACCATCGCGGCGAACTGCTGGCGGTTGCCCATCCGGCTGGTCAGCTGATAGCTGACCGGCTGGTACACCTCCCACCACGGATGGCCGGCCACCGTCACCGACTCCTCCGGCGGCGACACCTGGACACCGCCGTATCCCTTGGGCCCCAGCACAGTCGTGCACTCGGAGCCGACCGAGGTCCACGGCCACTCGAACAGGTTCGCGATCACGTCGTGCCCGCCGCCGGGCGGGGCGGCGACGGCAGAAGGTGTCGGGCTCAGCAGGGCCAGCAGGGTAGCCACAATCACCACGCGGCCCCAGTGCAACGTGGTTGTCATTCAGTGCACGATAGCCGCGCGTCCCGCGCGGGGCACGGTCCCGCGTGACCGTGCGATCGGTCAAGGGCCGACCCGGGCGGCCACTTCCTTGAGGTAGTCCCGCGCCACCTGCTCGTCGCCGAGCCACGGCTCGTAGTCGGTGGGGTCGTTGAACAGGTGCGCGAACCGGTGCGCCACCTCGGGATACTCCTGCGCGGCCTGGAGCGTCTCCAGGATGTGCGCGGGCGGCGGCGCGAGCAGGTCGTTGTTGAACCGGGTGGAATGCCGGGCGTAGTCCCAGTACCGGTCGAAACACGTGGTCATGAACTCGGCGTCGAACGGGCGGTCGCCCTGCTCGACGATGAGCTGCTGGTAGATCCGCGCGCAGTGCACGGCGTTGTTGGCGCCCTGGCCGGCGATCGGGTCGTTGGTGATGGCGGTGTCGCCCATGGCCAACACGTGTTGGCCGGTGGCCAGCGTGCCGACACCGTGCCGGACGACCGGCGTGATCCGGCCGGTCAGGAACTCCAGCGGCCCACCGGACTCGGTGTCCTCGGCCGCGCCGGCCGACCACGGGAAGAACCGGCGCAGCTGCTCCCGGCACAGCTCCAGGTGCTGCCCGGCGTCGGTGACGCCGTCGAAGACGTCCATCGGCCCGCCGGGAATGCCGGAGAAGTACAGGCCCATCTTGGGTCCACCGGCGGTGAGCACCGGCAGCACGAAGAACTCGCCGACGCCGGGCACCAGGCCGAACGTGACGCCCTGGTAGAAGTCGCCGGAGTGCTTGACCAGGTGCAGGGTGATGCCGCGCTGCGGCTCCGAATACGGCGAACGCGCGGCGTCACGCGGGAAAACGCTGTCGAACTGCGGCCCACGACCGGCGGCGACCAGCACCAGATCGGCCTCGCGGGCGTAGTCGGACAGCCGCTCCGGGGTGGCCTTCTCGGTGCGGAGCTCGCCGCCGCGGGCCACGAACTCGGTCAGCCAGAAGGACATCTTCAGCCGCTGGTCGACCGACTGGGCCGGCTGGTCCAGCGGCGACACCCAGGATATGAACGGATCGGCGGCGCCCGGCATGCCGGCGTCGAAGGCGATGCCGATCACCGGCGGCACCTCGCCGTCCCAGTGGTTGAGGCCCAGCGCCCGCTCGTGCCGCAGCGCCGGCTCGAAGACGCACTGGTTGGACAGGATGCGTCCGTCCCTGATCTGGTCGGCGGTCCGCTCCGAGATCATGGTCACCCGGTAGCCCGCGCCCAGCAGCCCCAGCGCCAGCAGCGAACCGGCCTGACCAGCGCCGACGATCACGATGTGCCGCACGAAGAACCCCTCCACCGCCCCAGTTCGGGCCAGCGTAGGCCGAATTCGGCGCGGGCGTGACGCCTTTGCGGGCTCGACCGCTGCCCCATCGGGCAGCGTTGGCCCATTAGAGTGCGCGGGTGAGCACCGAGTTCCCGGCCGCGCTGGCCGAGGTCGCCCTGGTCGAGTTCCCGTACGACAGCGACGACGACATCGACTTCGAGCCGTACCAGGAGTTTCGGCCGGACGAGGACACCGCCTACTGGCTGCCGCTGTGGACCGGCACGGACCTGTTGAACCCCAGGGACTTCCTCGTGTTCGGCCAGGACGGCAGCGGCGGCTACGCGGTCATCTGGCTGGCCCGCGAGGATGTGCCGGTCATCGAGCAGCCGGTGGTGTTCATGGGGTCCGAGGGCGAGCACGGTGTGATCGCGAGCGACCTGGCCGATTTCCTGTGGCTGCTGGCCGACGGTTCCGGACCTTACGAGGCCGTGGAGGACCCGGAGCGGCCGTCGCGGCCCCACCCGGAGCTGACCGCGATCGCCGAGCGGCACGCCCCGGCCGCCCGCAAGTCGGCGGCCGAGGTGATCTCCTTGGCCCGTCAGCGATTCCCGCAGTTCGAGGGGATGATCGACGAGGCGTGCGGCTAGGACGCGGCCTTGTAGGCCAGCCCGACCTGCGTCGGCTGGCCGGATCCGTTGTACAGGCCGGTGTCCTCGCCCTGGGACGGCAGCGAGAACCAGGCGTAGCGCTCCAGGAACGGCAGCGAGTCCAGCATCGCCGTCCCGTTGGTGACGAACGCCGACTGCTGGGCCTGGGTCGGGAACTTGGGCGCGCCAGAGAAGTTGATCAGCGCGAACTCGGTGAGCCAGACGGGTTTGTGGTAGCGGTTGGATACCGCCTGGAGGTATCCCTTGAGCTGGTTGACGGCGGCGGCGCTGAAGTCGCTGCCGTACCAGTGCAGGGTGATGAAGTCGACCCGGTAGCCCTTGCTCGCCGCGCCGGACATGAACTGGTCGAGCCAGCCGCCGGCCCGGTCGCCGCCGAAGGCCACGGCCGGGCTGCCCAGGCGCATCCCCGTCGCCTGGAGCTGCGGCCACAGGTCCAGCGCCTGGGCCGGCGTCATGTTGGACTGCGCGGCCAGGTCCGGCTCGTTGAAGCCGAGCAGCTCGGTGCCCTGCTTCTTGGCCTGGGCCAACGTGTCCACGGTGACCGACTTCTGGCCCCAGATCATCGGCACGTACTCGACGCCGGCCGGGGCCGGGATCGAGTTGTGGTTGGCGTCCCAGTTGTAGAACCAGCTCGCGCCGACATCCTTGAGCGAGGCCGTGGCCGCGCCGAAGGCCCAGGTGCTGACGCCTTTCCTCGTCGACTTCCGGGCTTGTTGTTGTGGCACGGCCTTCGTGCTCAGCGCCGGCTTGGTCGTCGTTGTGGTCGGCGGGACGGTCGTAGTTGTTGTTGTGGTGGTCGCGACGGTCGTGGTGGTGATCGGCGCTGCCACCGCGACCGGTTCGGGCGTGGCGTGCTTCGGGATCAGCACTGCCACGACAACCGCGATCGCTGCGGCTGCGGCCACCAACGGCTTTGTCGCGGCGTGCTGCCACCAGTGTTTGACCGGTGTCGGGGCCTTTGCTGTCGGGACCGTCGCCCCGAAGTCCGCCGGGATCGGCACCAGCGGAATGGCCAGCAGCAGGCGCTCCGCCGGCATCAGGTCGTCCCGCCGGCACCGGGCGCAGTCCCGCACGTGCCGGGCCATTCGCTTGCGCCACAACGGACTCGGCCGGCCGTCCCACTCCGCCGTGAGGAAAGACAGGTCCGGGCAGCGCTGCCGCAACGCCCGTACCACCATGCGGGCCGCGTCCAGCTTGGCCCGCATCCGCTGCACGCGTACCGCCGTGTGCTGCGGCGTCAGGCCCAGGCCCGCCGCCACTTCCGACCGGGTCAGCCGGCCCGCCGCCTCCAGCCACCACAGCGACAGCAGCTCGCGCTCGTCGTCCTCCAGCCAGCGCGTCGCCTCCACCAGGTCCTTGCGCTGGTCGACGAGATGCAGGCGGTCGATCGTCAGATCAACGAAGTCCGCGCCCGGGTCCGCCACGTCATCGGGTTGCACCGCCGGGAAACCGTCGCCCGTGCGCCGGCGGTTGCGGACCTCGCGCATCGCGATGACCACCAGCCAGGAGCGGAAGTTCGCCGGGTCCTTGAGGTCCGGCAGGCCGTCCAGGGCCGCCAGCATCGTGTCCTGGACCGCGTCGTCCATGTCCGGGTGGCCGGCCATCGCGCGGCCCACGATGTTGTAGACCAGCGGCAGGTACGCCGCCACCAGTTCGTCGATGGCATCCGCGCGGCCCTTCCGCGCCGCGATCACCAGGTCCCAGTCGTCGCTCACCACACACTCCCGGACGCGATGCGGATTCGTCCGCACTCTCGCACTTACGCCCCGGAAGCTTCCATGTGTTCAACTCCACTGGCCCGTTCACCAGCGGATAACGGTTTTTTTCCTCAGACGATTCGCCGGAAGGCGGCGTCGGCCACGCTCGGCGGCACCTCGTGTCCGCCCGTGAACTCGCGGTAGTCGACCCGGTAGCCCACGATCCGCAGCGCCGGCACGATCCGGCGGCTCGTCGCCTCGATCGGCAGCACCCCGTCCTGGCGTCCGTGCGACACGAACACCTCCGGCTTGCCCGCCCTGGCTCCCGGCACCACAAAGCCTGGCGAGAACGCCACCACGTGCTCGAACAGCGTCCCGTTCACCAGTCCCAGCGACAGCGCGTACGAGGCCCCGTCCGAGAACCCCGCGATCGCCGCCCTGCTCACCTCGAAGTGTTCGAACAGCTCCGCCAGGCTCCGGTCCAGCGCCTCCACGTCCGGCCCGAAGTTCCCGTGGATCGCATCCCACGTCCTGGCCCCCGACTTCGGCGCGTACACCAGGGCCGGCCGGTCCTTCATCACCGCCAGCACTCTCTCCGGGTTCGAGCCCGCCCCATGGAACAGCACCACCAGCGGCACCGGACCGTCGCCGGCCGGCACCTGGAGCAGCCCGTCCCCGAACTCGTGCCGCCCTGCCGCCAGTCGTTCCCCGGAGGGCGTCCCCGGCCGTGCCGCCAGCTCGCCCAGCCGCCATCCCGTGCCCAGCTGCGCCGTCGTGCCCATGGCCCACCCTCCCTTGTACGACCTTTATCGAACACAACCTCAACGGTTGCTCAATCCATTCCCGAGCTGGCCGAACGGGCAGATCCGGGTGTGCGGGGGAACGGCGGTCAGGCCGGTTTCCCTTCTGGACGGACTATGCGGTAGCGCAGATGTGTGACGTCACGGCCTTCAAGGCGGCGGACGGGCTCCAACTCGACGTGGCCGAGTCCGGTCGGCTCGAACAGCCGTCGGCCGGCACCCAGTAGCACCGGGATGAGGTGCAGTTCGAGCTCGTCGAGTTGACCGGCCGCCAGCAGAGCCTGGGCCGCACCGGCGCCGTGGACCAGCACGGCTCGATCTCCCGCCGCTGCTCGGGCTTCGTCGGCACACGCGTTGACGTCGGTGAAGAACCTCGCACTGCCCGGCGGTTCGTCGGCCGGGTCGATGTGATGGGTGAGCACGTGGATCGGCACGCCGTCGTGGTGGTCGCCGTTCCATCGCTTGGCCAGCTCGAACGTGCGGCGTCCGGATATCACCGCACCGGTCGCGCCGGCCTCGGCGTACACCTGCCCGTTGACGCCCTCGGACATCCGGTCGTCGAGCCAGTCGAACAGCCGCCAGCCGTCACGGCCGAGTTCCTGGCCCGGCCGGTCGTCCGGCCCGGTGACGTATCCGTCAACCGACATGGACATGTACAGCCGCAGTGGTGTCCTGCTCATCGTCAATCCCCTTTCACTGCCGGTCGGCGGCGGCCGTGCCGTCATGACTGCGTCGAGCGGACGCCGCCGCGATCGACACCTCGCGCCGAGAAGTCTTCCGATGCCCTGTCGCGGGCACGGCAAAATGGCTGCTCATCGCCAGACGTCCTGGAATGCTCGGCTGATGGGCCAGACACATGACTGGGCGAGCCAGGTCGACGTCGAGCACCTCGAGCGCATCCGCCGAGCCCCGGCGCTGTTCGCCCCGGGCGGGGTGGGACATCTGATCCTCGAGGTCGTCGCCTACGCCGAGGAGGAAGCCGCGGCCAACGGCGGCGGACGGTGTTCGATCACGCTGCACGCCGACGGGTCGGTGACGGTGTCGGACAACGGGAGGGGGACCGCCACCGTGGTGGACCGGCAGGGACAGGTCGTCAAGAAGCCGGTCATGGTGTCGAGGGATCTGCGGTTCTTCGACGCGCCCGACGCGCCGTGTCTGGCGGACGGCCACCCGCGCCGAGGCATCTCGGTGGTGGCCGCGCTGAGCGAATGGCTGGTGCACACCAACCGACGGGACAACGGTTCCTGGACCCAGCGCTACGAACATGCGCTGCCGATCACCGATCTCGTGCCGATCGAGGCAGACGGGACTACCGGAACGACGGTCCAGTTCCGTCCAGCTGAGGCGGTGCGCGCGATGGGCACGGTGAAGGTGGACGAGCTGCTGTGGTCGCCACAGTTGTCGGTCGAGGTCAACGACCTGCGCTGAGACCGGAATTGTCAGGGGGTGCTGGCAGGCTGTGGCCGTTGCCGAAGGGGAGGGCGGGACATGGAGCAGTTGCGCGCGCTGTTGGGGCCATCGGAGTCGCGGGCTTTCGACATCGGATGGGACGCCGTGCGGGCGCAAGTCGGCGGACCGCTGCCACCGGACTTCGTGGCGTTCATGGACATCTACGGCCCCTGCTCGGTGGGCAGGCTGTCGACCGTACGACTCGGTCGAGGCGGTTTCCAGGCCGGAATCACGTGGGATTACGAACGCACGCGGCTGTGGCGGCAGTTGGAGCCGGCCGGCTTACCCGAAGCCGATCATCCGCTGTTCCCTGAGGCCGGCGGTCTGATCCCGTGGGCGGCGGACGACGCGTACCGCTACTACTGGCGACGGGCGGACGCCGATCCCGCAAAGTGGCCGATCGTCATGGTGCCCAGGCACGGCAGTGAGGTGCGCGAGGTGGACCGCCGAGCCACCGACATCATCCTGGACCACGCGGCGGCCGACGCGACCGTGCACCAGTTGAGCCCGCCGGACGATGTGGCCTGGCTCGAAGCGCCGCTGCCCCAAGCGTTACCGGCCCGCGGCAGCATCCCGGACGACTTCGACCGACTCCTCGCCGAGCACGGCACGGGGCCCGTGGGCGGCGTTCTGCGACTGCTCCCGCCCGGCAGCGAGCGACCCGGGCCGCTGCCGAAGGCGTTGGCGGGCCCGAGCCCGGCGGTGCCATGGGGCGTCTTCGACAGCGGTGAGACGTGCTGGTGGTCGCCGTCGTGGTGGACCCCAACGGCTGGCCCGTGGTCGTACTCGATGCCGAAGGTGTTGGCTGGCAACGACTTTCGTGCACGGCCAGTGAGTTCATCGACCAGTGGCGGGCGGGTCGGATCGACCTGCCCGTACTCGGTGCCCGAGCCGACGCTGACCACCTCGCGTCGATAGTGGGTCCGCCGCTGCCGCCGATGGAGATCGACTGGACCCGGGCGGAGGAAACGCTGGGCACAGCCTTGCCCGCGGCCTACAAGTGGATCGCCGAACGCTACGGCCATGGCTGCTTCGCCGACGACTTCCAGGTGCACTGGCCGTCCGGCGACTTCCCGACCGATCTTGTCGCCCAGCACGAGGAACTCGTCGACGTCTACCGTGAGGTTCACGAGGCGGACGGCTCGTATCCCGGCTTCACCTGGTTCCCGGACAAGGGCGGGCTGCTGCACTGGGCGGCGGTCGCCGGCGGCGAGTGCGAGTTCTGGTGGGACACCAGCGCGTCCGATCCGGACGACTGGACGGTGCTGGTGGGCAACCACGAGTGGGACGACTGGTCGCCGACCCCGTACACCACAGCCGAGTTCCTGGTGCGGTACTTCACCGGCGCGGCCGGCGAGCGCGCCTCGGCCCACCACACCGCGCACTGTCCACCCGGCTTCATTCCGGCCACGGACCAGCGGACCCGGCAGATGGGGCCGAGTTGGTGACCTCGAAGCCGGGCATCCGGGTCGACCGTGCTCGACCCGGATGCCCCGCTCGACTCAGTAGGACTTGGGCAGGCCCAAGGTGTGCTGGGCGACGTAGTTGAGGATCATCTCCCGGCTGACCGGGGCGATCCGGCCAAGGCGGGAGGCGCCGAGCAGCGCGCCGAGGCCGTACTCGGTGGCCAGGCCGTTGCCGCCGTGGGACTGGATGGCCTGGTCGACGGTGGCGGTGGCGGCCTCGGCGGCGGAGTACTTGGCCATGTTGGCGGCCTCGCCGGCGCCCTTGTCGTCGCCGGCGTCGTAGAGCGCGGCGGCCTTCTGGGTCATGAGGCGGGCCAGCTCGATCTGGACGGCGCACTGGGCCAAGGGGTGGGAAAGCCCCTGGTGGGCGCCGATGGGCACCTCCCACACCTTGCGCGTCTTGACGTACTCGGTGGCCCGGGCCAGCGCGTTGCGGGCGAGGCCGGTGGAGAACGAAGCGGCCATGATGCGCTCGGGGTTGAGGCCGGCGAACAGCTGCCCGATGCCGGCGTCGGGCGCGCCGACGAGAGCGTCGGCGGGCAAGCGGACCTCGTCGAGGAACAGGGTGAACTGCTTCTCGGGCGACACGATGTCCATCTCGATGGGCTGCCACTCGAAGCCGGGCGCGTCGGTGGGCACGATCATCAAGGACGGCAGCAGGCGCTGGCCCTTCGAATCGACGTGCCGGGCGACGACGAGCACGGCGTCGGCCTCGTCGACCCCGGAGATGAACGTCTTGCGGCCGTTGAGCACCCACTCGTCGCCCTCGCGGCGGATGGACGTGGACAGCCTGTGCGAGTTGGAGCCGGCGTCGGGCTCGGTGATCGCGAAGGCCATCTTGGTCGTGCCGTCGGCGAAGCCGGGCAGCCACTGCTGCTTCTGCGCCTCGGTGCCGAAGCGGGCGATGATGGTGGCGCAGATGGCCGGCGACACGACCATCATCAGCAGCGGACTGCCGGCAGCGGCCAACTCCTCGCACACGGCGGCGAGATCGCCGATGCCGCCGCCACCGCCGCCGAACTCCTCGGGCACGGCGACGCCGAGATAGCCGAGCTTGCCGGCCTCCGACCACAGCTCGGTGGTCTTCTCGCCGGCCCGGGCCTTCGCGGTGAAGTACTCGGCGCCGTACTGCGACCCGAACTCGAAGACGGCCTTGCGCAGCGCCTGCCGCTCCTCGCTCTCGACAAAGCTCATGCCTGCTCACCCTCCACGACCGCGAGCACGGCGCCCGCCTCGACCTGCTGACCTGCCTGCACGAGCACCTCGGCCACGGTCCCGCCGGCGGCGGCCACCACCCGGTGCTCCATCTTCATCGCCTCCAGCACGAGCAGTTCCGCGCCGGCTTCGACAGTTTCGCCCGCGGCCACGGACACCCGCACGACCGTGCCGGGCATCGGGGCCACCGTCGCGCCCTCGGCGACCTTGTCGGTCGGGTCCGGGAAGCGCGGGACCAGCGTCAATGCCACCGGACCGACGTACACGGTGTCGCCGTGGCGGGCGATCTCGTACCGCTGCCGCACACCGTCGGCGTCCAGCACGACCTCGTCGGCCGATGCCTTGATCAGCTCGACGCCGGCCGGTTCGACGAGCTTTCCGTTGCGGTCGAAACGATACGTCACCTCGGCCTGCTCGAACTCGGTCCGCTGCGGCTGTGACGGAATGTTCCGCCAGCCCAGCGGGAAGCGCGTCTTGCGCTCCTGAGCGAGGGCGATCGCCGCCGCCAGCGCATGACGGTCCACATTGGACACCAGCGGCTTCGCCAGACCGTCGAGGCCGACCCGGTCCAAGAACCCGGTATCGGTGTCGCCAGCCAGGAACTCCCTGCTGCGCAACACGTTCACCAGCAGATCACGGTTGGTCAGCACGCCATGGATCTTGGCCGACGCCAGCGCGGCGGACAGCCGACGCGCGGCGGCGGCGCGATCCGGGCCCCAGGCGATGACCTTGGCCAGCATCGGGTCGTAGTGCACGCCGACGACCGACCCGTCCTCGACGCCACTGTCCAGCCGCAGCCCGAAATCCCGCGGCACGGCGAACTCGGCGTCCACATCGGACAGTGCGAACCGGTGCAACACCCCGCTCTGCGGCCGCCAGTCCAGGGCCGGGTCCTCGGCGTAGAGCCGGACCTCGATGGCGTGCCCGCGCGGCGATGGGCGGTCCGCCGGCAACTGGCCACCCTCAGCGATGGCCAGTTGCCAGCGAACCAGGTCGATACCGTACACGCACTCGGTCACCGGGTGTTCCACCTGGAGGCGGGTGTTGACCTCGAGGAAGTGGATGGTCCCCTTGGCCGACAGCAGGAACTCGACGGTGCCGGCACCGACGTAGCTGATCGACCGGGCCGCGGCGACCGCGGCGTCGAACAGCTTCGTCCGGATCTCCGGCGTCACGGCCGGCGACGGCGTCTCCTCGACGATCTTCTGGTGCCGCCGCTGAATGGAGCATTCCCGCTCCCCCAACGCCCACACCGTGCCGTGCGAGTCGGCCAGAATCTGCACCTCGACGTGCCGCGCGCCCTCCAGCAGCGGCTCGCAGAACACGGTGCCGTCGCCGAACGCCGACTCGGCTTCGCGACGGGCCGCGGCGACTTCCTCACGCAGCGTGGACAATTCGCGCACGATCCGCATACCGCGACCGCCGCCGCCGGCCGACGCCTTGATCAGCACCGGCAGGTCGTCCTCGGTCACGGTCTCCGGGTCGAGCTCACGCAGCACGGGCACGCCGTCAGCGGCCACGCGCTTCTTCGCCGCCACCTTGGATCCCATGGCCTCGATGGACTCCGGCGACGGCCCGACCCAGGTCAGGCCCGCGTCGAGCACGGCACGGGCGAAGCCGGCATTCTCCGACAGGAAGCCGTATCCGGGATGCACGGCATCGGCCCCGGTCGCCTTGGCCGCGGCGATCAGCGCGTCGATCCGGAGGTACGTCTCCGCCGGCGCGGCGCCGGGCAGCCGCACGGCGTGGTCGGCTTCGGCGACGAATGGGGCGTCGGCGTCCGGGTCGGAGAACACGGCCACCGGCGAGATGCCGGCCAGCCGGCACGACCGGAAGACGCGGCGGGCGATCTCGCCCCGGTTGGCCACCAGCAGTCGGGTGATCATGGCCCTCACATCCGGAAGACGCCGAAGCCCTCGGCGCCCTTGACGTCGTTGCTGTGCACCGCGGACAGGCACAGGCCCAGCACGGTTCGGGTGTCCCGCGGGTCGATCACGCCGTCGTCGTAGAGCCGGCCGGACAGGAACGCGGCCAGCGACTGCGACTCGATCTGCCCCTCGACCATCTGCCGCATGGCGGCGTCGTGCTCGTCGTTGTACGGCTGGCCCTTCGCGGCGGCGGCCTGCCGCGCCACGATGGACAGCACGCCGGCCAGCTGCGCCGGCCCCATCACCGCCGACTTGGCGTTGGGCCAGGTGAACAGGAAGCGCGGTGCGTAGGCCCGGCCGCACATGCCGTAGTTGCCGGCGCCGTAGGACGCGCCCATCACCACGGTCAGGTGCGGCACCTTGGAGTTGGACACGGCGTTGATCATCATCGAGCCGTGCTTGATGATGCCGGCCTGCTCGTAGGAGGCCCCGACCATGTAGCCGGTGGTGTTCTGGAGGAACAGCAACGGGGTGTCGGCGCGGTTGGCCAGCTGGATGAACTGCGTCGCCTTCTGCGCCTCTTCGCTGAACAGCACGCCGCGGGCGTTGGCCAGGATGCCGATCGGGTAGCCGTGCAGGGTGGCCCAGCCGGTGACCAGGCTGTCGCCGTAGCGCGGCTTGAACTCGTCGAAGTCCGAGTCGTCGATGATACGGGCGATGACTTCCCTGGGGTCGAAGGGAATCCGCAGATCGGTCGGCACCAGGCCGAGCAGTTCCTCGGCGTCGTAACGGGGTTCGAGCACGGTGGCCCGCGGCTCCGGGCCGCGCTTGCGCCAGTTCAGCCGGGCGACCACGCGGCGGATGTTGCGGATGGCGTCGACCTCGTCCGCGGCAACGTAATCCGCCAGTCCGGAGACGCGGCCATGCATGTCCGCGCCGCCAAGGGCCTCGTCCTCGGCCTCCTCGCCGGTGGCCATCTTGACCAGCGGCGGCCCGCCGAGGAACACCTTCGAGCGCTCCTTGACCATGATCACGTAGTCGGACATGCCCGGCACGTAGGCGCCGCCGGCGGTGGCGTTGCCGAACACCGCCGTGACGGTCGGAATCCCCGCGGCGGAAAGCCTGGTGAGGTCACGGAACATCTGGCCGCCGGGGATGAAGATCTCGGCCTGGCTGGGCAGATCGGCACCGCCCGACTCGACCAGGCTGATCACCGGTAGCCGGTTGGCCAGTGCGATGTCGTTGGCCCGCAAGGTCTTGCGCAGCGTCCACGGGTTGCTCGCGCCGCCGCGCACGGTCGGGTCGTTGGCCGTGATCAGGCATTCGACGCCCTCGACCACGCCGATACCGGTGACCACGCTGGCCCCGACCTGGTAGTCGCTGCCCCAGGCGGCCAGCGCGGAGAACTCGAGGAACGGCGCGTCCTGGTCGACCACGAGCTCGATACGTTCGCGGGCCAGCAGCTTGCCACGCTTGCGGTGCCGCTCAACGTACTTCGGCCCGCCGCCGGCCAGCGCCTTGGCATGCTCGGCGTCCAGCCCGGCCAGCTTATCCAGCAGCGCCTCGCGGTTCTCCTTGTGCTCGACCGAGTTCGGATCCACAGTGGACTTGATAACGCTCATCAGGCGAATCCCATCCTGCGCGCGGCCAGCTCGGCCATCACCTCGCGGGCGCCGCCGCCGATGCTGAGGATGCGCGCGTCCCGGTAGTGTCGTTCCACTTCGGACTCCCGCAGGTAGCCCGCGCCGCCGTGCAGCTGCACGGCCTCGTTCACCACGAAGTCGCAGGCGTCGGTGCTGGCGTTCTTGGCCATCGACACCTCGGCGATGACCTCCTGCCCGGCCGCCACCTTGGTCGCGACCTCGCGGGTGTAGGTGCGGGCCAGCGCGGTGCGCTGGGTCATCTCGACCAGCTTGTGCCGCACCACCTGGCGGCTGATCAGCGGCCGGTCGAAGGTGACGCGATTGCGGACGTAGTCCACGGTCAGGTCGAGCGCACGCTGCGCGGTGGCGTAGGCCTGCACGGCCAGCGACAGCCGCTCCACCTGGAACTGTTGCATCAGCTGGGGAAAGCCGCCGTTCTCCGGGCCCACCAGATTGGCCGCCGGCACGCGAGCGTCCGAAAAGGACAGTTCGGCGGTGTCGGAGCAGTGCCAGCCCATCTTCTCCAGCTTGCGGCTTGCCGTGAAGCCGGGCGTGCCGCGTTCGATCACCAGCAGGCTCACGCCCTGGTAGCCGGCCTCGCCGGTGCGCACCGCGGTGGTGACGAAGTCGGCGCGGGTGCCCGAGGTGATGAACATCTTGGCGCCGTTGACGATGTAGTGATCGCCATCGCGAACGGCCCTGGTGCGCAGCGAGGCCACGTCCGAGCCGCCGTCCGGCTCGGTGACGGCCAAGGAGCCGATCTTCTCGCCGGCCAGCGCCGGCTTGACGAAGCGCTCGATGTGGTCGGGGTCGCCGGCAGCGACGATGTGCGGGATGGCGATGCCGTGCGTCATGAGGCCCGCGATCAGCCCGGACGAGCCGCCGGCCTGGATCAGTTCCTCCGTCACCACAACGGTGTCGAGCAGGTCGCCGCCACTGCCGCCGACCTTCTCGTCGAAACCGACGCCGAGCAGCCCGAGCTCGGCTGCCTTGCGGTGCAACGATCTCGGCAGCTCGCCGTCACGCTCCCACTGGTCGATATTGGGACGGACCTCGCGCTCGACAAAGGCGCGCACGGTGTCGCGCAGCTGTCGTCGTTCCGGAGTCTCCCAGGGACTCACACGCTCACCTCGACCGATCGGAGCCACTCCCCCAGCGCCTTTGCCTGGGGGTCGAACCGGGTGCTGGCCGCGACGCCGTCACCGAGCAGGCCGCGGACCACGAAGTTGACCGCCCGCAGGTTGGGCAGCGGGTAGCGCTCGACAAACAGGTCCTTCAGCTCCGGCAGCAACTCCTTGAGGCGGGCGGAGCTCAGGGTCTGGGTCAGCCACTCGTAGTCCTCGTCGGTACGGGCCCAGACACCGAGGTTGGCGTCGCCGCCCTTGTCGCCGGAGCGCGCCCCGAACCGTTCCCCGATGCGGAACTTTGGTGTGGCACCAGGTTCGCCGTCAGGCTCGACGCTTTTCGCCTCGGCCGCCGGGGCTGTCTGGGCGGGCGGTGTCACCTCGACACGCCGACCGTCGGGCAACACGACCGTGTGGGCAATCGCTTGCTGCGGCAGGAAAGCCGCCGAGAACACCCCGAACGGCGTCGCGTCGCCCGGTGGCGTGGTGGCGTGAAAGCCCGGGTAGGAGGCCAGCGCCAGCTCGACCGCAGCCTGCGAGAACGCTCGTCCCGATCGCTTACCGTCAGCGTCCTTGATAGTCACGTGCAGCAGCGCACTGGCCGATTCCTCGGTCGCCGGCTCATCATGCGCAACCGTACCCAGGCTCCAGGTGACGCCGTCCGACCCGATGCGCTCGGTCAGCTGGCGTTTGACCAGGTCTGCCTTGGCTTCCACGTCAAGTCCACACAGGACGAAGGTCATCGCGTTGCGGAAGCCGCCGAGCTTGTTCAGGCACACCTTGACATCCGGCGGCGGCGGAGTGCCCTTGACACCGGTGATGCCGACCCGATCCGGGCCGGCTTGGGCAAGGTTGATCGTGTCGAAGCGGCTGACCACATCCGGGCCGAGATAGTCCGGGCCACCGATCTCGTAGAGCAGTTGGGCCGTCACGGTTTCCGTGGTGACCGCGCCGCCGGTGCCGGCGTGCTTGGTGATCACCGCCGAGCCGTCGGCCTCGATCTCGGCGATCGGGAAGCCGGCGTGCAGCAGGTCCGGGATCTCGGTGAAGAACGCGAAGTTGCCGCCGGTGGCCTGGGCGCCGCACTCGATCACGTGCCCGGCCACGGTGGCCCCGGCCAGCGCGTCCCAGTCGTCGCGAGCCCAGCCGTAGTGCGCCGCCGCCGGACCGACGATCAGCGACGCGTCGGTCACGCGGCCCGTGACGACGATGTCGGCGCCCTGGTTCAGCGCCTCGACGATGCCCCAGCAGCCCAGATAGGCATTGGCCGTAAGGAATCCGTCGAACTTGGACCGCACGTCGTCGCCTTCGACGTGCGCGACCTTCACCGCGATCCCAAGACGGTCGGCCAATTCACGGATCGCCGTCGCCAGACCGGCCGGGTTCAGTCCGCCGGCGTTGGCCACGATCTTCACGCCACGGTCGACGGCCGTGCCCAGCGAGCCTTCCAGTTGGCGCAGAAAGGTTTTCGCGTAACCCTTGGTCGGGTCCTTCATCAGGTCCCGACCCAGGATGAGCATGGTCAGCTCGGCCAGGTAGTCGCCCGTGAGCACATCAAGCGGGCCGCCTTCAAGCATCTCGCGGACCGCGTCGAAACGATCGCCGTAGAAGCCCGATGCATTGCCAATGCGGTAGGTCACGCGAACTCCCCGGCTTCCGGCCGGCACCCGGCAGGCCGGCAAACGCTTGCGCCACCTGAACGAACTCCGTGGCGACCGGGCCGGCGGCGGTGATGTCCAGGTCGTCGAGGTGCCGTCGTTGCGTGACAAGGAAGCAGAAGTCCAGTGCCGGCGCGGTGATCCGGTTCTCGGCCGCGTCGTCGTTCCAGGTCCAGACCTCGCCGCCCGGTCCGGTCAGCTCGACCCGTACCGGCTCGGTCGGCTTGGGCAGGCCGTGGATCTGGAAGGCGAAACCCATGGCCCGCACGCCGATGTGGGCCACGTGCCGCAGTCGGGCCGTCGGCTCGCGGCGGACCTTCAGCGCGTCGGCGATGTCCTGGCCGTGGGCCCAGGTCTCCATGATCCGCGCCGTCGCCATCGACGCCGGGGCCATCGGCGGCCCGAACCACGGCAGCTTCTGTCCACTCGGGACGTTCGCAAGCGCTTGCGCCAGATCGTTTCTACTCTGCCGCCACTCGCGCAGCAGCTCCGCCGGGTCCCGCTTCGACCAGGCCTCGGCCGCCTCGTCCACGAAGCCCGTCGGGTTGGCCTGCGCCTGCTTCACCGTGTCGGCAAAGGCTTCCTCGTCGGTCGCCGCCAGCGCCGCCTGCCGGTCCGTCCAGGCCAGGTGCGCCACTTGGTGCGCGATCGTCCAGCCTTCCGCCGGCGTCGCCGTCGTCCACCGCTCTTCCGGCAGCTCCGCCACCAGCGCGTCGGCGCTCGCGCTCTCCGCGACCAGATCCGCCAGCAGGGCGGAGATGTCCGTCATGACTGCTCCTTCAGCACGCCGTCGAGCATCGCCGACCACTGCCGCACGATCCGGGCCCGCCGTCGCGAGTCGTCCGTCAGCTGGCTGGCCAGCGCCAGCCCTCGGGCCAGGTCCAGCGTCGCCTGCACCGTTTCCCGCACTCCCGGCTTCTTCTCGTCCGCCGCCAGCAGCTCCACCGTCAGCCGGTGGCACTCCCGGCCCAGCCGGGCCTCCAGGTCCACCACCACCGGCTTCAGCTCCGGGTCTGTCCGGGCGGCGACCCACAGCTCCAGCGCCGCCGTGAACATCGGGCTGGCGAAGAAGTCCACCACCAGCTCCACCACCGCGCGGGTGCGGTCCTGCGCCGTCGTGACCCTTTCCGACTCCCTCAGCAGCTGTTCCGCGCTTTCGTGGCCCACGTACTCCACCGCCGCCGTCACCAGTTCGTTTCGCGTGCGGAAGTGGTGCAGCTGCGCCCCCTCGACACCCCCGCCCGCTCCGCCACCAGCGTCGTCGTCGTGCCCGACCAGCCGTGCTCCACCAGGCAGTCGACCGTCGCCTCCATCAGCTTCCGCCTGGTCTCCCGGCTGCGGTCGGCCTGCCGCTGCCGCGTCAGCTCCGGTGCCATGAGAGGAAGTCTCCCCGCCAACTAACAAACAGTCAAGCCTGATTGTTAGTTGGCGGTCCGCGTGGTCGACGCGCTCCGGCGGATACGCGAAACGTCCGGCGGGTTGCCTGCCGACGCGTCGGCGGGTAGGCCGGAGATGATCGGGAGGGAGACGGCATGGCGCGCACGGTGTTCAGCGGGGGTTCGGTCTTCGACGGGACGGGCACGGATCCGGCGCCGGCGGACGTGGTGGTGGAGGACGGCCGGATCGTCGATGTCGGGACCGGGCTGGACGGGGACGAGGGGGTGGACTGCGCCGGAAAGGTGCTGCTGCCGGGGTTGTTCGACTGCCACGTGCACGTGACGGTCTCGGACATCGGGCTGCTGGCGAGGGTGCAGAAGCCGTTCTCGTACCAGTTCTACGAGGCGGCGAGGAATCTGCGGGCGACGCTGAAGCAAGGGATCACGACCGTACGGGACGCTGCCGGGGCGGATCTGGGGATCAAGCAGGCGGTGGAGGACGGGCTGATTCCGGGGCCGAGGATGCAGATCTCGGTGGGACTGATCAGCCCGACGGGCGGGCACGGGGATGCCTGGCATCCGTCAGGCCTGTCCGTGCCGCTGATGCCGCCGCATCCGGGGCGGCCGGACAGCAGGGTGGACGGACCGGACGAGATGCGGAAGGTGGCCCGGACGCTGCTGCGGGCGGGGGCGGACGTGCTGAAGGTGTGCACGACGGGCGGGGTGCTGTCGCCGAGGGACGACCCGCGGCACTCGCAGTTCACGCCGGAGGAGCTGGATGTCCTGAATACCGAGGCGAAGATGCAAGGCCGCCCGGTGATGGCGCACGCCCAAGGCGCGGAGGGGATCAAGAACGCGGTGCGGGCGGGTGTGCGGTCGATCGAGCACGGCATCTACCTGGATGACGAGGCGATCGAACTGATGCTGGGCAACGGGACCTGGCTGGTGCCGACGCTGGTCGCACCGGTGAACGTGCTGCGAGCGGCGGACGCGGGCGTGGATCTGCCGGCGGCGGTGGTGGCGAAGGCGCGAGAAGTCGTGGTGGCGCACCGGGATTCGGTCCGCCGGGCGCACGCAGCGGGCGTCCGGATCGCGATGGGCACGGACAGCGGCGTGGGGCCGCACGGGACGAACCTGGAAGAACTGGCCCTGATGCACGCCTGCGGCATGTCGCCGGCTGACGTCGTTACAGCGACGACCTCGTCGTCGGCCAAACTGCTGGGCCTGGACGACCAACTGGGCCGCATCGAGCCGGGCTGGCGCGCGGACCTCGTGGTGGTGAACGGTGATCCCTATGACTTCCCGAGTTTGCCCACGAACATCCATGAAGTGTGGAAGGACGGGATCCGGGTGGTCTGAGCGGTGAGCTATCGCCGTGACACCGCGACCTGGGTCTGCTTCGCCGCACTGTTCGCGTTCGGCGCCGTCAACGCGCTGCTCGGACCGGCGCTGCCGTACCTGCGCGAAACCGAGCAGATCTCGTACGTCGTCGGCGCGCTGCACCAGGTGGCCTTCGCCGTCGGCGGCATCACCGCCGGCGTCCTGGCCAGCCGCTGGACGGTGCCGAGACGGCTGGCGACGGTCGTCGGCCTCATCGGGGCGGCGGCCGCGGCCCTGCTGCTCGGCTACGGCCAGGTGTTCGCGGCAACGCTCATGGCGGCGCTGCTGCTGAGCGCGTTCGCCACCACGGCGCTGATCCGGATGTGGGCGCTGCTGTCGGACCTGCACCACGTTCACCGCGTCATCGCCATGACGGAAGGCGAGATCTCGGTCAGCCTCGCCGGCATCCTGACGCCGGTGGTGGTCAGCGCCTGCGCCGCCACGTGGCTGACCTGGCGGTTCTCCTTCGCGCTGGTCGCCGTGGTGGTTGTCGCCGCCGCGGCGGCCATGGCGTCCATCAAACTGCCGGCGGCGAGCCCGCCAGCGCGCGCCGCCGCCGACCGTCACCGGCCGGGCCGCTCGCTGTTGACGATCTTCGCCGTGGTGGCCCTGGAGTTCACCCTCAGCTTCTGGGCCGCCAGCTACCTGCACGACGACGTCGGCATCGCCCAGGACACGTCCGTCGCCCTGGTCAGCGCCCTGTACGCGGCCAATCTCGTCGGCCGACTGCTGGCCAGCCGGCTGGCGCGCCGGCTGTCCACCGCGGTCGTGCTCCAACTGTCCCTGGCCGCCGCGCTGGTCGGCTCCCCCATTCTGCTGACGGCCACCAACGCCACCGTCGCGACGATCGGGCTCGCCGTGGCCGGCATCGGCATCGGTGGCACGTTCCCGCTGGCCTCGGCCCTGCACGTCAGCGCCAGTCATCGCACCGCCGACCAGGCCCTCGGCGAGATCCTCACGGTCGCCGGCCTCGGCCAGATCGTCGGTCCGCTGGTCAGCGGGGCCCTGGCGCAGGCCGTCGGACTCCGGCTGAGCCTGCTGGTCCTGCCCGGACTGGTGCTGGTCGCCGCCGCGAGCGTTGCATGGTGTCGCGACACCAAGTAGGTTGGTGTCGCGACACCAATGGGAGGACACATGTACGAGTTCAGCGCGCAGGCGGAGATCACCGCCGACGCGGCCACGGCCTGGGCCGTGGTCGCCGACGTCAACGGGTGGCCGGCCTGGGATCCGCACGAGCAGGCCGCCCGGCTGGACGGGCCGTTCGAGGCGGGCACGACCGGCTGGTCCAAGCCGCACGGCGGCCCCGCAACGGACTGGACCATCACCGACGTCGTCCCGCTCCGGAGTTGGGCGTCGGAATGCGGCCTGCCCGGCGGGAAGATCGCCGGGACGAACACCTTCGAGCCGCGCGGCGACGGGAAAATCCGCTGCGTCAAGACAGTGCGGGTCTACGGGCCGCTCGCGCCGCTGTTTCGCTTCTACTTCGGCCGGCGCATGCGGGCCGACATGCTGAAGACGTTCACCGCGCTGGAGCGAGAGGCGGCCCGACGCCATGCCGCGTGAGGAGTCGGGCCCGATGCTGTCGGCTGGGTTCTGGCTGCACCACGCCGCGTTGACCTGGCGGGCCGAGTTGGACGCCCGGCTGCGCCCGCTGGGCCTGACGCCCACGCAGTTCATGGTGCTGGCTACCGCCGGTTGGCTGGAGCACGTCGACGGCCCGCCCACCCAGCAGCAGGTCGCCGACGGTGCCGGCACCGACCGTCAAATGACCTCCCGCGTCATCCGCGTCCTCCAGGACCAGGGCTTGATCACCCGACAGGCCAACGAGTCCAACGCCCGTTCGCTCCGCGTGAGCCTGACCCCGAAGGGCCGTGCCGTGGCCCGGGATGCCATCGAACAGGCACAGTCGCTCGACGAGCAGCTCTTCGGCTCGGCGGCATCCGGGCTTCGCGCCACCTTTCGTGACATCGCGGAGTTCCGGACGTCCGAGTAGCTCGATCCCGTTCGACGTCTGATGACACCGAGGGACGGAGCCCGATGGACATCAGGACGATGATCGCGGATCAGCGGCGTGAGCTGGCGGAACTGCTGGCGGGGCTGTCGGAGCGGGAGTGGGACGCGGCGACGCTGTGTGCAGGGTGGCGGGTACGCGAGGTGGTGGCGCACCTGACGATGCCGTTTCGCACGTCGATGCCACGGTTCGCGCTGGCGATGCTGAAGGCGCGAGGCGACGTGAACCGCATGGCGGACACGACGGCGCGGCGTGATGCGGAAGCCATGTCCGTGAACGACCTTGTCGCGAGCATGAGGGACAACGCGGAGCACGCATGGAAGCCGCCGGGCGGCGGTTTTGTCGGGGCGCTGTCGCACGACGTGATCCACGGCCTGGACATCACGGTGGCGCTGGGTGTCGACAAGCCGGTGCCGAGGGAGCGGATGCGGGCCGTGATGGACGGGATCAATGCCCGGGCGGTCGGGTTCTTCGGCGTGGACCTCGACGGGGTGCGGCTGGTGGCCGACGACCTCGACTGGACCTACGGCGACGGGGAGCCGCTGCACGGCAGCGCCCAGGACCTGCTCCTCGTGTTGTGCGGACGGAAGCTGCCGGCCGGGCGCCTCACGAGCGACCGGTTCAGCCGATAGAAATCCCACGCGGGTGTCGATCGGCGTGCGGGCCGTTCGTGTAGGGGGTGAGAATCCACCTCAAGGAGGCGCTCACCATGAAGAAGTACCTGCTCAGCGTGTACCAGCCGGACGGCCCGATCCCGGGACCGGAGGTGCTGGGGCCGATCATGACGGCGCTGACGGCACTGAACGAGGAGATGCGGGCGAAGGGGGCGTGGGTGTTCGACGGCGGCCTGTTCCCGCCGGACACGGCCACCGTGATCCGGG
This sequence comes from Kutzneria chonburiensis, assembly GCF_028622115.1. Taxonomy (NCBI): domain Bacteria; kingdom Bacillati; phylum Actinomycetota; class Actinomycetes; order Pseudonocardiales; family Pseudonocardiaceae; genus Kutzneria; species Kutzneria chonburiensis. The sequence goes on along the minus strand of NZ_CP097263.1, from coordinate 253,572 downwards.
TGCGGGACGACGAGGTCGGCATGACGGACGGCCCGTACGTGGAGGGCAAGGAACACCTGGGCGGCTTGACGATCGTGCAGGCAGCGGACCTGGACGAGGCACTGGTGTGGGGACGCAAGTTGGCGGCGGCGACGACGTTGCCGATCGAGGTCCGACCGTTCCAGTGAGCATCGAGCGGGTCTTCGCGGCGGAGTACGGGCGGGCGGTGTCGGTGCTCATCAGGACGTTCGGTGACATCGACATCGCGGAAGAGGCCGTGCAGGAAGCCTTCGCGACGGCGGTCCGCAAGTGGCCTGAGCAGGGCGAGCCGCCGAGCCCGGCGGGCTGGATCATCACGACGGCCCGCAACGCGGCGATCGACCGCCTGCGGCGAGAGGCGTCAAGGCAGGACAAGCACGCCCAGGCGGCACTGCTGCACGCCGCGGAGGATCCGGTTGAGGAGGGACCCGTGCGTGACGAGCGGCTGCGGCTGATCTTCACGTGCTGCCACCCGGCGTTGGCCCCGGCGGCACGGGTGGCGCTGACGCTGCGGCTGCTCGGCGGCCTCGGGACGCCGGAGATCGCGAAGGCGTTCCTGGTGCCGGAAAAGACCATGGCGCAACGGATCGTGCGGGCGAAGGCCAAGATCCGCGATGCCGGCATCCCCTACCGGGTGCCGCGCGACGCCGATCTGCCGGACCGGCTGCGGGCGGTGCTCGCGGTGCTGTACCTGATCTTCACCGAGGGGCACACCGCGAGCTCCGGCGCCGAACTGGTCCGGGACGACCTGTGCACGGAGGCCGTCCGGCTGGCCCGCGTGCTGGCCGAGCTGATGCCCGACGAGCCCGAGGTGTGGGGCCTGCTGGCGCTGATGCTGCTCGTGCACTCCCGCCGGGACGCCCGTACCACCGCCGCCGGCGACCTTGTGCTGCTCAACGACCAGGACCGCGGACGCTGGGACGCCGCCCTCGTCGCCGAGGGCCAGGCCATCGTGCGCCGCTGCCTCGGCTGGCGGCGGCCCGGCCCGTACCAGATCCAGGCCGCGATCAACGCCGTGCACAGCGATCCGCCGACCGACTGGGCCCAGATCGTGCAGCTCTACGACCAGCTCATGCACTTCACCCCCACGCCCGTCGTCGCACTGCACCGCGCCGTCGCCGTCGCCGAGGTGTCCGGCCCGGCAACAGCTCTGGCCATCGTCGACGACCTGGATCTGCCCGCCTATCACGTCTTCCACGCGGCCCGAGCCGATCTGCTACGCCGACTCGACCGGCCGACAGAAGCCGCCGACGCCTACCGCCGGGCCATCGGCCTCACGGAAAACGCGACAGAGCAGGCATTCCTGACGCGGCGACTTCAGGAGCTGACCGCCTGACGCAGCCTCGCGATCTCCGTCGGCCACGGATTGGCGTCCCCGTGCTCCGCCCATAACTGGGCCAACTCGGAGTCGTCCTCGAGCACGCGGTCCAACGCCTGCTCGACGAGTTCGCCCAAGTCGTACTCGCCACTCGCCACGAGGGCGGCCGCGGCAACCGCGACCGACCCGATGTCGGCGTCGAGATAGCCCTCCTCGGCAACAGCGGCCGTCAATGCGGCACGCAACGCCTCTCGCCGGTCGGCCTCACCCAGCCGGCCGATGTCGCCGACGAAGTCGGCGGCGTCGTCGTTGTCGAACGGACCCGCACCCCATGCCCCCACGCTCACTCCTTCGATCACCCGATGCTGCTGCCCATGCAACCAGGCACCCCTGACAAAAAGTCAGTCGGCGATCAGGGCTTCGTGGCGGCGACGGAGGACGGCCCACAGGACCCAGCCGACGCCGATCACCAGGACGAGGCTGATGAGGCGGTAGAGGATGACGCCGGCGACGGCGTCGTCGAGAGGGTGCCGCCGGCGGCGAGGCCGAGGATGAGGGCGCCGTCCACGACGCCGAGGCCGCCGGGGACGAGGGGGAAGCTGGCGGCGGCCATGCCGGCGGTGTAGGCGATGAAGATCTGGGCGACGGAAAGGCCGGGAACGCCGGCGGCGACGCAGCAGAGGCCGAAGCAGACGGCGTCGAGCAGCCAGTTGCCGGCGGCGAAAGCCATGGCGATGCGAAGGTCCCGGGTGGACATGCGGATCACGGACAGCTGCTCGACGGCGCCGCTGACCAACCGGTTGCCACGCTCGACAGACCGACCGGTAATCCGCGCGAAACCGGTCAACACCTTGCCGCACAACCAAAGCAGCCAATTGGGGTGCTGCACGAAGGTACGCAGGCAGACGGCGAGCCCGATGGCCACGATGACGTCGCCGGCCAACGCGAGCCAGCCATGACCGCCACGGGCCAGCACACCGCCGACGGCGCCGATGAGGATCAACGTGCCGGTGGACAGCGTGCCGCTGACGGCGACAGCCCAGGACGCGACGGCGGGTGTCGCCCCGAATCGCCGCATCTGCGAGAAGTTGAACGCGGTCGAGAAGACGGGACCACCTGGAAGAGTGACGCTCAGGGAATGGGCGGCGTAGGCGAGGGCGACGGCCCGCTGGATCGGCACGAGCGTGCCGGCGGCGCGCAGCAGACGGCGCTGCATGCGGGCGAACAGGCCCATCGAGCCCAGATCGGCGACCACGGCAAGACCGAGCAACGGCCAGTTCGGCGTCCGAAGGTGGGCGAGCGCGGCGGCGAGAGCGGGCGCCCCGTACCAGAGTTCAACGGCGAGCAACACGAGCGCGAGGCCGGTGGCGATGATCTTGATCCGGCGCACCGCGGTCATCGGGCGATGGTAGTTCGAGCCCGCCGCGGCGGCCGGGCGGCGCCATGAAAGCGCCGTTGCCAAACTCCGAGTCGAGGAATGGTCCGTTCCGAACAGCTCAGCTGGCGACGGCGTGGCGGAGCAGGACGGTGCCGGGGGTGCGGTCGTCGGGCAGGCCGAGCAGCTCGTCCAGTACCTCGCCGGCGGTGCCGGAGGAGCGCCAGATGATGCGGGCCGGCGTGAGGAAGTTGGTCTCGTCGCCCGGCATCCGGGTGGCGATGACGTCGTCCTCACCGCGCAGCCACACGACGTCGATGACGTTGTGGTGGGCCCGCACGCCGATCACGGCGACGACGTGGCCGTCGGGGTTGCGGGGATGCATGAACCGGAAGCCACGGCTGACCAGTTCGGCCAGGCGTAGGTCGGTGGAGCTGGGTGCGGTCATCGCCGTCCTCCGGGGCAGCCGCGATCACGGCCCTGGTAGCGGGAGCTGGGCGCGCTCGTGCACCGGGCAGCGGTCCCCGGAGAGCCGGCACCGGCTACGTCGGCCATGCTCCCCACCCTCCAGACTTGCATTCGGGCTTGCAGCTGCACGTGCATCTGAGCGCTGCGTCACACTAGCACGCTCACATGCACGTGCATCTGCGCGACTCGCAAGTTGGGCCGGTGGGGTGATCTTCCGCGCGAAAGCTAAAGGGCGTCCATGACTTCGCCCAGCGAACGACGGCTGCGCTCAGGGGTCTCGGCGTCGACCATCAGCCGGTCGACGACCCGGCTGTACTGCTCGATCTCCTGCCGCTTGTCCAGGTACAGCGCCCCGGTCAGGTGCTCGATGTAGACCAGGTTGGGCAGCTCCGGCTCGGCGAAGCGCAGCATTGTGAAGGATCCCTCGGCCGCGTACCCGCTCAGATCGAACGGAACCACCTGAATGGTGATGTTGGGCCGCTTGGTGAACTCGATCAGCCGCTTCAGCTGCGCCCGCATCACCTCCTTGCCGCCGATGGGCCGGTGCAGCACCGACTCGTCGAGCACGGCCCACAGCCGCGGCGCGTTGGGCCTGGTCAGCAGCTCCTGCCGCTTCAACCGCAGCCGCACCCGCCGCTCGACGACGTCGCTGGCCGCCTCGGGCCGGCCGCGCGTGGCGATGGCCCGCGCGTAGTCCTCGGTCTGCAACAGGCCCGGCACGAACTGCGCCTCGTACGTCTGGATCCGGGCCGCGGACTCCTCGAGGCCGACGTAGTCCTGGAACCAGTCGGGCATCAGGTCGGTGAACCGGTGCCACCACCCGGGCTCGTTGGACCGCTTGACCATCTCGAGGAAGACCTCGCGCTCCCCCGGATCGTCCACGCCGTACAGCGACAGGAGATCGGCGACGTCGCGCTCCTTGAAGCTGACCCGCCCCAGCTCGAGCCGGCTGATCTTGGACTCGGAGCCGCGGATGGCGTAGCCGGCGTCGGCCCTGGTGATCTCGGCCGCCTCCCGCAGCCGGCGCAGCTGTGAACCGAGCACGATCCGCCGCGCGGTCGGCCCAGCACCGTGATCAACCGAGCGGCCGTTACCACTTTCGGATGAATTGGTGGGGTCAATCGCGCCCATTCCGGCTCCTCCCTTACGCCTCCAGCACCCGGGTCCGCCCTGCTCGCCGGCCCCTCCCCAAGCGCTTCCATCAGGGCCTTTTGCCGGCGAACCCGACTACTCAACGTACACCGAGGCAGGCCGAGCCCGACAGCGCACCGCCGTTTACCGCAGTTGTCGGGCACCAATAGGCTTACTCGCTCGGTTGTCGGAACCACCCTGACGGTCTGCGAGGCGGAGATGCCCACTCCCAAAGCACCAGTGCACATCGACACGACCAAGGCCAGCATTGCCCGCGTGTACGACGCCTTCCTGAACGGGAAGGACAACTACGAGGTCGACCGGGAGGTGTTCCGGCGGGTGAAGTCGGTCGCGCCCGAGGCCGCGCTGCTCGCCATCGACAACCGGAACTTCCTGATCCGCGCGACCCGGTTCATCGCCAGCCAGACCAACATCACGCAGTACCTCGACTGCGGATCCGGCCTGCCCACGGCGGAGAACACGCACCAGGTGGCGCAGCGGCTCAGCCCGGACTCCAAGGTCGTCTACGTGGACAACGACCCGGTGGTGATCGCGCACGGCCGCGCGCTGCTGGAGGAGAACGACCAGACCCACTTCAGCGCGGCCGACATCTTCGACCCGGAGTCGGTGCTGCAGGACGAGGTGGTGCGCAAGTACATCGACTTCAACGAGCCGCTGGCCCTGTTCCACATGGGCACCCTGCACCACTACACCGGCGACCGGGTGCACGAGATCATGCAGACCTACGTTGACGCGCTGCCGTCGGGCTCGTACGTGGGCATCAGCCACTTCTTCGACCCCGAGTCGGAGGAGTACAACGAGCTGGCCCGCCGCATGGAGGACATGTTCGTGCACAGCCCGATGGGCAGCGGCGTGTTCCGCACCAGGGCCGAGATCGAGGGCATGTTCCCCGGCCTGGAGATGGTGGAGCCGGGCGTGGTCGAGTGCGTGCGCTGGTGGCCGGACGGCCCGCAGATCCGGCCGATGGACCCGGTGCAGTACTGCATCGTCGGCGGCATCGGCCGCAAGCCGTAAGTCCTACAGCAGAGTGAGCTGCTCCTGGTCGACGCGGTGGGCAGGGGCCACCGCGTCGACCGGCAGCGCCCCGGCCGGCCAGGTCGCGTCCTGGTCCGCGCCGGGCACGCCGGACGGGGCGTCCCTGGCGACCTTGGGCGCGAGTCCGTGCTTGCGCACCAACGGTTCCACCAGGGCCGCGAGTCGGCGCCGGTAGCGACGGTCCGCATAGCTGCCGGTGCCGTACAGCTCGCGGTAGCCAGGGACCAATTGCGGGTGTTCCCGTTTCAGCCAGCCGGCAAACCACTCTTTCGCGCCCGGACGCAGATGCAGCGCCAGCACGGTCACGCCGGTGGCGCCGGCCGCGGCGATCGCCGCCAGCAGGTCGTCCAGCTGCTCGGCCGAATCGGTCAGTCCCGGCAGCACCGGCGCGATGAACACGCCGCACGGCAGCCCGGCGTCGGCCAGCCGCCGGACCAGCTCCAGCCGGGCCTGCGGGCTGGGCGTGCCGGGCTCCAAGGTGTGGTGGATCTCCTTGTCCAGCAAGGCGATCGACACGCCCAACCCGACCGGCACCCGCTTGGCCGCCTCGGCCAGCAATGGGATGTCGCGGGACATGGTGGTGCCCTTGGTCAGGATGGAGAACGGGGTGCTGTTGTCGGCCAACGCCTTGATGATGCCGGGCATGAGTTGATAACGGCCTTCGGCCCGTTGGTACGGGTCGGTGTTGGTGCCCATGGCCACGTGCTCGCGGGTCCAGCGCGGGGAGGAAAGCTTGGCCCGCAACAACTCCGCGGCATTGACCTTGACCACGACCTGGCTGTCGAAATCGTGCCCCGAGTCGAGATCAAGATACGTGTGGGTGTTTCTGGCAAAACAATTGTGGCTGACGATTCCGTCGGCGACGAAGTCGCCGGTGCCGGTGGTGATGTCGTACAGGCCCCGGGATTCCAGGCGTTCGATCCTCGTCACGGTCCGGTCCGCGGCCGGCACCAGCTCGCCGTCCAGGGCCAGCCGGTCGGCGGTGGCCGGATCGACGGTCTGCCGGAACCGCAGCCGCTCCCCCAGCTCCGCGGTCAGCACCACGGCCCGGCGGTCCTCGGTCACGTGGTGGTCGAAGTGGAGTTCCTTCAACGCCAGGCCGATCGCGTCCAGCAGCCGGTGGTCCCGGGTGAAGATCCGGATCACGCCGTCACGGACGCTGCCCCGCGCGTCGAAGATGCCGGCCAGCAAACCCTTGTGCCAGTCCAACCCCGGCGCCAGCGGTAGTTCCTCCGGCACGGCCGAGGTGCCGAGCTCGGACAGGTAGCGCTCGGTGCGGTCGATGCCCTCGGCGCCGGCCAGCGCGACCCGAAAGCCTTCCATGCCACCGCCCTGGACCATGCCGCACAGGTAACCCCGTTGGTAGCCCTCGGTTTCCTCCGGCGGTAAGGCGAAACTCCCGGTGCCGACAAGGCGGACGCCGACGGTCAGATGAGGCCGCATGGCCCCGGTGACGTAGCGCCAGCCGTCGGCGGCGAGGAAGCGGTGGTCGCCGCTGGCCACGATCTCGGTGCCGTCGTGCAGGGTGATCCGGTAGGCGCGCTTGCTGGTTCGCCAGTGCGCCAGCACCTTCGTCCGCACGTAGCGCCGCTCGGCCCCGACCACCCGCGTGCCGACGATGTCGTCGCCGACTTCCAGTCGGGCCAACGGTTTCGTGCCGCCGTCGGCCAGCAGGATCGGCGTCTCGCCGGCCAGGCAGTAGACGCAGGCGTGGGTGCAGCCGCGGTAGGGGTTGACGGTCCAGCTGAACGGCATGGGCGACCCGCCGGGCACCCGGTTCAGCACGCTCTTGGCCCGCACCTCGTGGAACACCACGCCGTTGAACTCCGGCGACCGCACCGACCTGATGAGGCCGGACAGTCCCAGCAGCGCCGGTTCGTCACGGTCGACCCGTTGCTCGTCCCATCGCACCCCAGCAGTCGAACACATGTTCGATCGCGCGTCAACCGGATCGGCGTTCGGAGCAACCGAACAGGTGGCAGCGGAGTCTGCACCGGCATGGAGAACGGCACCCGCGGCAAGGCCGGAGCGGGGACCAGTCAGGATGTGGTGATGAGCCACGGGCACGGACACGGCCACGAGCCGGCCGCCCCGGCGTCGGCCCGGGTGCGCAGGCTGGTCATCGGCCTGCTGCTGCCGCTCGCCGCCCTGACGGTCGTCGGCGTCGTGGTGCTGTTCCCCTGGGGCGGCCACGCGAACACCACCCAGCAGGCCATGGTCACCGAGTACGGCGTGGTCACGAAGGTGGTGGCCAGTGCGTGTGGAGGAGGGGGCGGGGATAACAGTGGCGGTGGTGGCAAGCAGTGCGAGGCCATCACGGTGCAGCTGGACAACCAGCAGTCCATCACCGAGCCGATGCCGATCGAGCCGTCCACGCCGCGGTTCACCGTTGGCGACAAGGTCGTGCTCGGCTACAACGGCGCCGATCCCAATGATCCCGGCTCGTACCAGCTGCTGGACTTCCAGCGCGGTTTCCCATTGGCGCTGCTGGGCGTGCTGTTCGCGGCGGCGGTGCTGATCCTGGGCCGGATGCAGGGTCTGAAGGCGTTGGGCGCGCTGGTTCTCACCTTCGTGGTCATCGTCCTTTTTGTACTGCCGGCGATGGTTGCCGGAAAGGACCCGCTCACCGTCGGCGTGGTCGGCGCCGCGGTGATCATGTTCATGGTGCTGTACCTGACCCATGGGCTGTCGGCGCGAACATCCACGGCCGTGGTCGGCACGCTGGTCAGCCTGGGCCTGATCGGGGTGCTGGGCTGGCTGTTCTCCGTCGTCGCCAACCTGACCGGTCTCGACGAGGACACCGCGAACCTGATCTCCGTGCTGGGCCACGGCATCGACGCCCGCGGACTGCTGCTGGCCGGCATCGTGATCGGCTCGGTCGGCGTGCTCGACGACGTGACCGTCACGCAGACCAGCGCCGTGTGGGAGCTGCGGCGGGCCAACCCCAAGCTCGGCTGGCGCGACCTGTACGCCGCCGGCCTGCGCATCGGCCGCGACCACATGTCCTCGTCGGTCAACACACTCGTGATGGCCTACGCCGGTGCGGGTCTGCCGCTGCTGCTGGCCTATTCCGCGAGCGGCCGCGGGCTCACCGACCTGCTGACCGCCGAGACCATCGCCCAGGAACTGGTGCGAACCCTGGTCGGCAGCATCGGCCTGGTGGCCTCCGTACCCATCACGACCTTCCTCGCAGCCATGATCGCCCGCCAGGAGGAGATCGACGAGCCGGCAGTGGCCGAGCCGGCGGACGTCCCGGAGCCCGAGCCGCCCAAGGCCGAGCAGAAGCCCGAACCGGAGCAGCCGGCCCGCCGCAAGCGCGTCAACCCGGACGACATGCCCACCGAACGGTTCGAGGCCGTGCGCCCACGTCCCCAGAATCCGCCTGGGGCGCACCAACATCAGCCCACGGAAGCCATGCGGCGACCGCGGCCCGAGCAGCAGACCCAGATGGCGCCGCGCCAGGGGCAGGTCCCGCGGCGGCAGCCGCCGCCGGGTCAGACCCGACGGCTGCCGCCGCCGCCCGAGCTGCCGGGCGGCCACCCGTCCGCGCCGCCCGAGCTGCGCAACCGTCCGTACAACGCCGAGGACCGGCGCTGATCACTTGCCGCCGAGCGGCCTCTCCTCGACCTCGACGGTGTCGGCCTTGACGTGGATGAACGACGTGAAGCCGGCGGCCTCCAGCCGACCCAGCTGCGCGCCGAACTTGCCGGAACGGGGCTGCACGGCGGCGGTCCTACCATCGCCCCGCACGCCACGAGCCACCTCGAACACGCGAGCCAGCGGGACATCGGACTCGAACAGCACGGCGACGCTGTCCGCACGGGGCAGCTCGCCCAGCATGTCGACGATGCGCTCGAAGCCGATGGAGAAGCCGCAGGCCGGCACGTCCTTGCCCAGCGAACGGCCGACCAGCCGGTCGTAGCGGCCGCCGCCGGCCAGCGAGTAGCTCACCGACGGGTGGCCGACCTCGAAGATCTGGCCGGTGTAGTAGCCCATGCCGCGGACCAGGGTCGGGTCGAACTCCCAGGTGAGCCCGGCCAGGTCGTCCAGGCAGCCGGCGACCGTGCCGAGGTCGGCGACGACGTCGTCGGCCAGCGACGGGATGGTGTCGGACAGCGCGTCGGCCACCTTGTCGGCGGCCAGGCCGGTGAGGGCCTCGATCCGCTCCCGCGCCGCGTCCACGGCCTCGCCGGGCAGGCCACGGCCGGTCAGCTCGGCCCGCACGCCGTCCCAGCCGATCTTGTCCAGCTTGTCCAGGCCGATGAAGAAGCCGGACCAGGCCGACTCGTCCAGTCCGACCGCGGCGGCCAGCGCCGACAGGTAGCGCCGGTCGGACAGCCGGACGGTGGTGCCGGTCAGGCCGACGCCGGCCAGCGCCGCCGCGGTCGCCTCGATCAGCTCCACCTCGGCCAGCACCGAGGCCTCGCCGATCATGTCGATGTCGCACTGGTAGAACTGCCGGTAGCGGCCCTTGGCCGGCCGCTCGGCCCGCCACACCGGCCCGAACTGGAAGGACCGGAACGGCTGCGGCAGCGCGGCCTGGTTGTTGCCGTAGAACCGGGTCAGCGGGACGGTCAGGTCGAAGCGCAGCCCGAGGTCGACCAGCTCGGACAGCGGCGTGCCGGCCTCGACGATGGCCGGCAGCCCCCGCCGCAGCACCTGGAACAGCAGCTTCTCGTTCTCGCCGCCCTGGCCGCCGGTGAGCCGGGTGATGTCCTCCAGCGCCGGGGTCTCGATGCGCTGGTAGCCGAACCGGTGGTAGACGTCCGTGATCGTGGCGAGCACATGGTCCCGGGTGGCCACGGCCGACGGGAGCAGGTCACGGGTGCCCCGGGCGGGGCTGTTGTCCATCTTCACGGTGTCGGTTCCTCAGCGAGTGTTTTAGGAGTCGAGCGTGGCCACGAATCGGGTCACGGCGTCGGTCTGGATACGTTGGGCCAGCTTGCCGCCCGGCACGGCGGCGGCCAACTGAAATAGCGGCCGGCCGGGCAGGTCCTCGCCGCGTGCCTCGGCCCGCAGTTCGGCCACCAGCAGCTCGGCGAAGACCAGCGGGCCGGGGTCGCCGGCGCCGGACAGGCCGTCGGCCAGCCGCCGCAGCGCCAGGATGCCCAGCGAGCGCCCGGCGACCGCGGTGTACGTGGCCAGCGCGACGTTGATCGTGCGGCCCTTGGGTGCGCCGGTGACCAGCAGGCCGATGGTGCGGTTGCCGCGCACGTCGGTGACCATCAGGTCCAGGTCGGTCAGGCCGTGCAGGTCGACGGTCCGCGTGCCCAGCGCCCGTACGCAGACCTGCGAGCCTTCCAGCCACACCCGGCGGCGGGCCTCCACCAGCGCCAGCACGATGATCGGCACGGCCACCACCAGCGCCGTGACACCACCGGCGATCAAGCCACCGAGCAGCGCCACCACCTCGCCGATGACCAGGCCCAGCACCAGCGCGGCGATCACCACGAAGCGGGCGCGCTTGCGCACCACCGCCGGCTCCAGCAGGTCAAGCGGGATGCGCTCGGACACGCCTCACATCCCCCGTCGCGGCGCGGAGGGACGGTCGTCGAGGCCGAGCAGGAACGGGTTGCCGGCGCGTTCCCGCCCGATGGTCGTCGTGCCACCGTGCCCCGGCAGCACCACGGTGTCGTCGGGCAGGGTCAACACCTTGTCCCGCAACGAGTCCAGCATCGCCGAGTGGTCGCCGCCGGGCAGGTCGGTGCGCCCGATGGAGCCGGCGAACAGGGTGTCGCCGGACAGCACCAGCCGGCCGCCCTCCTCGGTGCCGGCACGGAACATCACCGAGCCGCCGGTGTGGCCCGGCGTGTGGTCGACCAGCAGCTGGAGCCCGGCCAGGTCAAGGGTGACGCCGTCGGACAGCTCGCGGACCTCGGACGGCTCGCGCATCTCCAGGCGGCCGCCGAAGAACGCGGCCGTCTCCGCGCTCACGCCGCGCAGCGGATCGGACAGCATGCCGCGGTCGTCGGGGTGAATCCAGGCCGGCACGTCGTTGCCGTCGCACACCGGCGTCACGGAAAAGGCGTGATCGAAATGACCGTGCGTGAGCAGCACGGCGACCGGGGACAGCCGGTGCTTGCGCAGCGCGTCGGCGATCGGCTCGACCGCGTCCTGACCAGGGTCGACGACGACGCAGGCCTCGCCTTCGCCGGCCGCCAGCAGATAGCAGTTGGCCTGGAGGGCGCCGGTCGGGAACCCGACGACGAGCACGGGCGGAACCTCCATCTGGGCGGCGGACGAACCCGCCAAGCCTACCGGGCGGGGACCACCACACAGCGGTCACACCCCGTCGTCCTACACTCGCGGCAGTCTTGTCGTCACGACCATGGGGAGAGCGCAGGTGCCGAGCAACGAACAGCGCCGCGAGGCCGCGAAGCGGAAGTTGGAGCGGCAGCTCGTTCGCCGAGCTCAGCGGGCCCGTCGCCGCCGCCTGACCAGCATTTCCGTGACCACGGTGGTGGTGCTGCTGGCCGCCGGTGGCATCTGGTGGGCGGTCGCCGCCAGCGGCACCAGCTCCTCCGACGCGGCGTCGCAGTCGACCACGCCGACCACCCCGACGTCGAAGGCGCCGATCACCATCCCGACCGCGCTGGCCGCCGCGCCGAAGCGGCCGACGCCGCTGGGCGCCACGGTGAACTGCACGTACACCAAGGACGGCGACGCGGCCAAGGCCAACAACCTGCCCAACGGCGCCAACGTCTCGGCCCAGGGCACGGTGGCGGTCACGCTGAAGACCAACGACGGCGACATCCCGCTCACGTTGGACCGCTCGCTCGCGCCGTGCGCGGTGAACAGCTTCGTGAGCCTGTCCGGCCAGGGCTACTACGACAACACCAGCTGCCACCGGCTGAGCACGTCGGGCCTGCAGATGCTCCAGTGCGGCGACCCCAAGGGCGACGGCACCGGCGGCCCCGGCTACAAGTTCAACGACGAGGTGTGGGACTCGATCAAGTACGGCCGCGGCTACCTGGCCATGGCCAACTCGGGCCCGAACACCAACGGCAGCCAGTTCTTCCTGGTCTACGGCGACGCGCAGCTGCCGCCCAGCTACACCGTCTTCGGCACCATCTCCGACGCCGGCCTGAAGGTGATCGACGACATCGCCCGCGCCGGTGACGACGGCGCCTACGACAGCAGCGCCGGCGGTGGCCACCCGAACAAGAAGGTCACCATCACCAAGTCCCAGGTCGCGGCCTGAGCCGGACATGAAAAGGGGCCCCGCCGAAAGGCGGGGCCCCTTTTTCACCTCAGGACGCGGAGGTCACGCGGTAGACGTCGTAGACGCCCTCGACGCCGCGGACCACCTTGAGCACGTGGCCGAGGTGCTTGGGGTCGCCCATCTCGAACGAGAAGCGGCTGACCGCCACCCGGTCCTTGGACGTGGTCACCGAGGCCGACAGGATGTTGACCTTCTCGTCGGCCAGCACCTTGGTGATGTCGGACAGCAGCCGGTGCCGGTCGAGCGCCTCGACCTGGATGGCCACCAGGAACAGCGAGGACGAGTTCGGCGCCCACTCCACGTCGACCAGCCGCTCCGGCGAGGCCAGCAGCTCGGTGGCGTTGGTGCAGTCGGTGCGGTGCACGGACACGCCGCCGCCGCGGGTCACGAAGCCCATGATGTCGTCGCCCGGCACCGGCGTGCAGCAGCGGGCCAGCTTGACCCACACATCGCTGGCGTCCTTGACGACAACGCCCGGGTCGCCGGGCGCGCGCCGCCGCACCACCGTGGACGGCGTGGCCCGCTCGGCCAGCTCCTCCTCGGCATGGTCGACGCCGCCGAGCAGCGCCACCAGCCGCTGCACCAGGTGCCGGCCGGAGACCTGTCCTTCGCCGACCGCCCGGTACAGCGCGCTGACGTCGGCCAGCCGCAGCTCCTTGGTCAGCGCGCCCATCGAGTCGGCGGTGACCAGCCGCTGGATCGGCAGCCCGACCCGGCGGACCTCCTTGGCGATCGACTCCTTGCCGGCCTCGATCGCCTCCTCACGCCGTTCCTTGGCGAACCACTGCTTGATCTTGGCCTTGGCCCGCGGCGAGGCGACGAAGGCCAGCCAGTCCCGGCTGGGCCCGGCGCCCTCGGCCTTCGAGGTGAAGATCTCGACGACCTCACCGTTCTCCAGCTTGCGCTCCAGCGCCACCAGCCGGCCGTTCACCCGCGCGCCGATGCAGCGGTTGCCGACCTCGGTGTGCACGGCGTACGCGAAGTCGACCGGCGTGGAGTCCGCCGGCAGCGTCTCCACGTCGCCCTTGGGCGTGAACACGAAGATCTCGCGGGCGGCCAGGTCGTAGCGCAGCGCCTCGAGGAACTCGCCCGGGTCGGCGGCCTCCCGCTGCCAGTCCAGCAGCTGCCGCATCCAGGCCATCTCGTCGACCTCGACGCCACGGCCGGAGTGGGTGCCCTTGGTCTCCTTGTACCGCCAGTGCGCGGCGATGCCGTACTCGGCCGTGCGGTGCATGTCGTGGGTGCGGATCTGCACCTCGAGCGGCTTGCCGTCCGGGCCGATCACGGTGGTGTGCAGCGACTGGTAGACGCCGAACCGGGGCTGGGCGATGTAGTCCTTGAACCGGCCGGGCATCGGCTGCCACAGCGCGTGCACCACGCCCATGGCGGCGTAGCAGTCGCGCACGTCGTCGACCATGATGCGCACGCCGACCAGGTCGTGGATGTCGTCGAAGTCGCGGCCCCGGACGATCATCTTCTGGTTGATCGAGTAGTAGTGCTTGGGCCTGCCCTCGACCTTGGCGTTGATCCGGGACGACTCGAGCTGGCTGTTCAGCTCGTCGACGACCTTGCGCAGGTAGGTGTCGCGGGACGGGGCCCGGTTGGCCACCAGCCGCACGATCTCGTCGTACTTCTTGGGCTGCAGAATGGCGAAGGCCAGGTCCTCCAGCTCCCACTTGACGGTGGCCATGCCGAGGCGGTGGGCCAGCGGGGCCAGCACCTCCAGCGTCTCGCGGGCCTTGCGGGCCTGCTTCTCCGGCGGCAGGAAGCGCATGGTGCGCATGTTGTGCAGCCGGTCGGCCAGCTTGATCACCAGCACCCGGGGGTCGCGGGCCATGGCGATGACCATCTTGCGGATGGTCTCAGCCTCGGCCGCCGCGCCCAGCTTGACCTTGTCCAGCTTGGTGACGCCGTCGACCAGGTGCGCCACCTCGTCGCCGAAGTCCTCGCTGAGCAGGTCGAGCGAGTAGTCGGTGTCCTCGACGGTGTCGTGCAGCAGGGCGGCGACCAGCGTGGTGGTGTCCATGCCCAGCTCGGCCAGGATGGTGGCGACGGCCAGCGGGTGGGTGATGTACGGGTCGCCGGACTTGCGCCGCTGACTGCGGTGCTTCTCCTCGGCGACGTCGTAGGCGAACTGCAACAGGCCCAGGTCGGCCTTGGGGTGCAGTTCGCGGTGCACCGCGGCCAGCGGCTCCAGCACCTGCTTGACCGGTGCGGCGCGCTGCGCGGTGATCCGGCGGGCCAGGCGCGCGCGCACCCGACGCGTCGCCGAGGGTGGCCGAGCAGCCACCGGCTGTGGCGATGCGGCGGGTTCGACGTCTTGGCTCAACCACACTCCCGGTGCTATCGGGGTAGCAAAGTTTCTGCACCGAGGATAACTCTGGATCGAGCCCGAGGATTCCGGATCACGACAAGCGTGCCGCTCGACACGACGAACGTGGGACGAATATCGGCCGCACTAGTCAACGCTGTTCAGCCCACCGGCCCCCAGACCCCGGCGAGTCCCGCCCACCGTCACACCGAAAGCACGAAAAAAACTCGGCGTTTCGGTGTGACGCTAAGCGGGACTCGCGGGGGTGTCAGGTGGTGACGAGCGCTGTGACGTCCACGCCGGGGACGCGGTCGCGGCCCTTCAAGAAGGCCAGTTCGAGGATCACGGACACGCCCGTGACGATGCCGCCTGCGTGTTCGACCAGCTCACGGGTAGCGGCGACGGTGCCACCGGTTGCCAGCACGTCGTCCACGATGGCAACGCGCTGACCTGCGCGAATGGTGTCCTCCGGCAGCTCGAGCGTGGCGGTGCCGTACTCCAGCGCGTAGCTGACCCGGTGCCGCACCGCCGGCAGCTTGCCGGGCTTGCGCACGCACACCAGGCCGAGGCCGCTGGCGTAGGCGATGGCCGCGCCGAGGATGAAGCCGCGGGCCTCGATGGCCACCACGGCGTCGGTGCCGGCCGGCAGCCCGGCGGCCATCGCGTCCACCAGGACGCGGAAGGCCGCCGGGTCGGCGAGCACCGGGCTGATGTCCCGGAACAGCACGCCGGGCTCGGGGAAGTCGGGGACCTCCCGGATGAGCCCGAGCGCGCCGTCGAGTGCGGTGCTGCTCAGTGCCGCCTCTTCCCGGTCGGACGGCCGCTCTTGCCGGACGGCCGCGCCTTGGGCGTGCGCGACGGCGTGCTGGCCGCCGCGGCCATGGCCTTCTCCTTGCGGATCTCGGCGCTCAGGGCCTCGTCGTCGCTCGGGTCGAAGTCCCCGCCGTCCTCGATGCCCTGGCCAGATTCCCCCTGGGCGGCCAGCTCGGCCTTGCGGGCCAGGTTGGCGCGGCGGTGCGCGACCCGCTCGGCCTGCTGCTTGTACTTCGGGTCGCGCATCTTCAGGTCCACCACCAGCGGGGTTGCCAGGAAGATCGACGAGACCGCGCCGACCAACATACCGGTGAGCTGGATCAGCGCCAGGTCCTGGAGCGTGCCGACGCCCAGCAGCACGACGCCGACCACGAGCAGGCCGAGCACCGGCAGCAGCGCGATCAGCGAGGTGTTGATGGAGCGCATCAGGGTCTGGTTGACGGCCAGGTTGGCCGCCTCGCCGTAGGTGCGCCGGGTCAGCTTGAGCAGGCCTCGGGTGTTCTCCCGGACCTTGTCGAACACGACAACGGTGTCGTACAGCGAGAAGCCCAGAATCGTCAGGAAGCCGATCACCGTGGCCGGCGTGACCTCGAAGCCGACGATGGAGTACACGCCCGCGGTCACGATCAGGTCGTTGACCAGCGAGCCCAGTGCGGCGATGGCCATCGCGCGTTCGAAGTAGAACGTCAGGAAGATGGTCACCAGCACCAGGAACACGGCCAGCGCGATGAGCGCCTTCTGGGAGATCTCGCCGCCCCAGGACGAGCTGACCGCGCTGTCGCTGATGGACTGCTGGTTGGGCTGCCCGTTGGTGCCCAGCGGCTTGAACTTGGCGAACAGCGCTTCCTTGAGCTTGACCACCTGCGTGCCGTCCAGCGGCACCGAGCGCAGCTGGATCGTCGCCGATTCGCCCGAGCCGACGGTCTGGGCCTGCTCGGCGTCGTGGCCGATGGCCTGCTTGTAGACCGCGAGCGCGTCATCGGTGGTGGCGTTGCCGGACTGGCCCTTCACCGGCATCTGGATCTGCGTGCCGCCGCTGAACTCGATGCCGTAGTTGAAGCCCTTGATGGCCATCGAGCCCAGGCAGATCGCGATCAGCACGGCGAACGCGATGTACCAGCGCTTGCGCTTGCCGATGATGTCGAACGCGCCGGTGCCGACGTACAGGTTGTGCAGGACACCGTGCTTCGGCGGCTTCACTGGAGTCGACACGTCACGCCTCCTTCACGGGGTTGGCGGCGCGCTCGGCGGCACGCAGCTCCACGCCGGCGTCGTGCACGGCGCCGAGGCCGGAGAAGGCCGGCTTGGACAGGGTCTTGGAGCGGGAGGCCAGCGCCACCAACGGGTGCGTGACGATGAAGACCACCAGCAGGTCGATCACCGTGGACATGCCGGTGGTGAACGCGAAGCCGCGCACGTCGCCGACGGCCAGCGTGTACAGCACCGCGGCGGCGAGGAAGCTGACCGCGTCGGCGGACAGGATGGTGCGCCGGGCGCGGACCCAGGCCCGTGGCACCGCGGACCGGAACGACCGGCCCTCGCGCACTTCGTCCTTCATGCGTTCGAAGAACACCACGAAGGAGTCGGCGGTGATACCGATGGCGATGATGAAACCGGCGATGCCGGGCAGGTCGAGGCTGTAGTTGATCCACCGCCCGAACAGCACCAGGATCGCGTACACGACCAGGCCGGAGCAGATCAGCGAGAGCAGGGTCAGCACGCCCAGCGCCCGGTAGTAGAACAGACAGTAGATGATCACCAGCAGCAGGCCGAGGCCGCCGGCCAGCAGGCCGGCCTGCAACGAGGACAGGCCCAGCGTGGCCGACACCGTCTGGTTCTCCGACACGGTGAACGACAGCGGCAGCGAGCCGTAGCTCAGCGAGTTGGCCAGCTGCTTGGACGAGGCCTGGGTGAACGAGCCGCTGATCTCGGTGTTGCCGATGATCTGCTGGTTGATCTTGGGCGCGGACTGCACCTGGCCGTCCAGCGTGAACGCGGCGTACTGGCCGACGTTCTTGCCGGTGTAGTCGGCCCAGGTCTTGGCCCCGTCGGCCTTGAAGGTCAGCGTGACGATCCACTGCGCCTGCTGCGAGTCGAACTGCGACTGCGCGGAGGCGATCTCCTTGCCCTCCAGGAAGGACGGGCCGAGGATGTACTTGTTCTGGTGGTCGCGGTCGCAGGTGACCAGCGGCTTGTCCGAGTCGTCGTACCCGGCCATCGGGTCGGGCTTGGAGCAGTCGAGCGCGGCGAGCGCGGCCTGCTGCGCGGTCGGGTCGCTGACCACGGCCGGGTTCTGCCGGACCGCCTTGGCCTGCTGGATCGCCTTGGCCTGGTTCGGGTCCGCGACACCGCTCACGCTGGGCGGCGGGCCGGTCGTGGTGGTCGAGGAGGCCGACGTGGACGGCGACGGGTTCGTCGTCGTGGTCGGCGCGGCCTGCTTCATCGGCACCGGCATGCCCTGCGGCTTGGCCGAGGTCGAGGTCGACGTGGCCGAGGTGCTGGTCGGCGTGGTCGAGCCGCTCGGCTTGGCGGTGTTGCCGCTGGTCGTCGGCTTGCTCGAGGTGCTCGGCGGAGCGACCGGCACGATCATCGGCTGGTTCGACTGGGCGTCGATCAGCACCGGCCGGAACTTCAGCACGGCCGGCTGGCTCACCGACTTCAGCTGGTCGCCGTCGTTGCCCGGCGCGGTGATGACCAGGTTGCTGCCGTCCTGGACGATCTCGGCGCCGGAGACGCCGTTGCCGTTGACGCGGTCGGCCAGGATCTGGCGGGCCTGGTTGAGGGAGTCCTGTGCCGGTGGCTTGCCGTCCGGGGAGATCGCGGTCAGCGTGACCCGCGTGCCCCCTTGCAGGTCGATACCGAGTTTGGGCGTCGGCTGTCCACTGCCGGTGAAGAACACCAAGGCGTAGAGCACGACCACGATGAGGGCGAAGACACCCAGGTAACGCACTGGGCGGATCTGCCCGGCCGGAGGTGCCACGGTCGGTCGGTCTCCTCGTGCTGATAGTTGTCGGTGGTGTACCCCGAGGCCCGGGCCGGGCGACAGGGTGCCCTCACGTGGCGGTCAGAGTGCGGGCGAGGTCGCAGCGTACTCCCCACCGTGTGAGGCGCGCGTCACTGTGCGAGGTCGCCCCTGCGTGGGCGACCCCGCACCGGCCGGACGGCTCAGCTCTTGGTCTTGCTCTCCAGCGGGGGAGCGATCTCGGCGGTGCTCGCCGGCTCGCCCGCGGTCTGCTCCTCGTCCGCGTCCTCGGACTCCACGACGTCCGAGTCGGTCGTCGGGTTCACCTTCTCGCGGACCGCGGCCCGCAGCCAGGTCGTCACGACACCCGGCGCGATCTCCAGGTCGATGTCGGTCTCCGAGTCGACACCCGCCACCGTGGCGAACAGGCCGGACGTGGTCATCACCCGGTCGCCGACGGTCAGCGACGTCTGCAGCTGCTGCTGCGCGGCCACCGCCTTGCGCTGGCGACGGCTGCCGAAGAAGAGCATGCCGCCGACCAGGATGATCAGAAGCGGAAGCAGCAGGTTCGAGGGGTCCATCATTCTCCGTTCGGCGACGGCCCATACCTTCGGCGGGCGTCACATGCTGGGTATGCCCATTGAGTCTGCCACACCGCTTATCGGCCATAACCCGTGGCTGGGGGCTCGCCCGGCGCCTCGGCCGGCGGCGTCAGACCCATGTGCTGCCACGCGGCGGCCGTCGCGACGCGGCCCCGCGGGGTGCGCGCGAGCATGCCGGCGCGGACCAGGAACGGCTCGCAGACCTCCTCCACGGTGGTGGGCTCCTCCCCCACCGCGACGGCCAGCGTCGCCACCCCCACCGGACCCCCGTGGAAGCTCCTGACCAGCGCGTTCAGCACCGCGCGGTCCAGCCGGTCGAGGCCGAGGTCGTCCACGTCGTAGACGGCCAGCGCGGCCCGGGCGACGTCGGTGCTGATCACGCCGTCGGCCCGCACCTCGGCGTAGTCACGGACCCGGCGCAGCAGCCGGTTGGCGATACGGGGTGTGCCGCGGGACCGCCGCGCGATCTCGGCCGCGCCGTCACCCGGCAGATCCATGCCCAGGATCGAGGCCGAACGGTGCAGAACTTGTTGCAATTCCTCCGGCGTGTAGAACTCCATGTGACCGGTGAAGCCGAAACGGTCACGCAGCGGACCGGTCAGCGATCCGGACCGGGTGGTCGCGCCGACCAGCGTGAACGGGGCGATCTCCAACGGGATCGAGGTCGCGCCCGGGCCCTTGCCCACGACCACGTCGACCCGGAAGTCCTCCATCGCGAGGTACAGCATCTCTTCGGCCGGGCGCGCGATGCGATGGATCTCGTCGATGAACAGGACGTCGCCCTCGACCAGGTTGGACAGCATCGCGGCGAGGTCGCCGGCCCGCTCGAGCGCCGGGCCCGAGGTGATCCGGATGGAGCTGCCCAGCTCGGCGGCGATGATCATGGAAAGGCTGGTCTTGCCCAGCCCGGGCGGGCCGGACAGCAGCACGTGGTCCGGCGGCTGGCCGCGCATCTGCGCGCCGCGCAGCACCAGCTCCAGCTGCTCGCGGACCCGCGGCTGGCCGACGAACTCGGTCATCCGCCGCGGCCGCAGCGTCGACTCCACGTCCCGCTCGGTCGGCTCCGCCAGCGCGGACAGCGGGCCGTGCTCGTCGTAGTCGCTCATCGCTTGCGCCCCAACGAGGTCAGGGCCTGCCGCAGCACCGCCGCCGTGTTCTGGGCGCCGTCCTTGGCCAGCACCGCGTCCACCGCCTGCTCGGCCGGCTTGGCCGCGAAGCCCAGGCCCAGCAACGCCTCCGTGACCTGCGCGCGCACCAGCTCGGCGTCCGCCGCGACCTCGGGGCCGGGGGTGCCGCTGGTCAGCGCGCCGACCTTGTCCCGCAGCTCGATGATCAGGCGCTCCGCGCCCTTGCGGCCGATGCCCGGCACCTGCGTCAGCATCGAGGTGTTGCCCTCGGCCAGCGCCGCCCGCAGCTTGTCCGGCTCCAGCACGGCCAGCGTGGCCAGCGCGATCTTCGGGCCGATGCCCGACACCGTCAGCAGCAGGCCGAACAGCCCGCGCGCGTCCGGGTCGGTGAAGCCGTACAGGGTCAGCGAATCCTCGCGCACGATCAGCGCGGTGTGCAGCATCGCCTCGTCGCCGCGGCGCAGGCCCGCCAGCGTCGTCGGCGTGGCCAGCACGGCGTAGCCAAGGCCGCCGACCTCGATGACGGCATGGTCCAGGGCGATGGACAGCACCGGTCCACGTACCGACGAGATCACCGGGCGACTCCCCTGTTCGCGGCCTCGGCCAGCCGGGCCTTGTGTCGACGTTGCAGTTCCGCGGCGCGGGCCTCGGCCTGCGCCAGCCGGGCCATCAGCGGGGCCCGCCACAGGTGGCAGATGCCCAGCGCCAGCGCGTCGGCGGCGTCGGCCGGCTTCGGCGCGACGGTCAGCCCCAGCAGGCGGGTCACCATGGCCGTGACCTGCGCCTTGTCCGCCGTGCCCGAGCCCGTGACCGCCGCCTTCACCTCGCTCGGCGTATGGAACGCGACCGGCAGGCCCCGCTTGGCCGCCAGCAGCGCCACCACCCCGCCGGCCTGGGCTGTGCCCATCGCCGTACGCACGTTGTGCTGGCTGAACACCCGCTCGATCGCCACCACCCCGGGGCGGTGCCGGTCCAGCCAGTCCTCCACCACCTCGGACAGCTGGAGCAGGCGGTTGGCCAGGTCGTCCTCCGCCGGGGTCCGGGCCACGCCCACCTCGACGAGCCGCACCGTGCGCCCCGGGCCGCCGTCGACCACGCCCAGACCGCAGCGCGTCAGTCCAGGGTCGACGCCAAACACCCGCACTTCGTCCCGCCTCCATCGCCGAACACCCGTTCGAGGAGGGACACTACCGGGCCCGAAGATCGGCTCGGACGGCAACACGCCGCAGTACCCACGCCAAGGGACCTTTCCTGACGTTGAACGTCAGGAAGGGCCCCTTACTGACGTTCAACGTCAGGAAGGGGCCCTTCCTGACAATCAGGCGCCGTCGATGCCCGGGCGCCAGGACTCGGGGCGGCCGCTCGGGGTCAGCACCGGCTGCCACTGGGCGAAGCCCTGCGGCGCCTGGGGGTGCCACGGCCAGTAGCCGCCCTCCGACGGCACGATCAGCTGCACCGCGGGGAAGTCACCGTTGGGGTACAACAGGAAGGCGCTGCCGAAGAACTCGGGGTAGTAGCCGCGGGCGACCCGTTCCACGGTGATCGGCACGCCGTTGAAGAACTGCCCGTACAGCTGCCCCGGCTGGAACCGAACGCCTTGGCGCGCCTCGTTCACGTACGCGGTGATGAGCACCCGACCCAGCTCCAGCGGCAGCCCGATGACGACCGCCTCGGCCACGCCGAACCGCCGCCAGGCGCCGACCGTGAAGCAGTACGGCGCACCGTGCTCGTCGCCGGCCACCTCGACCACCGCGTTGCCGTGGTCCTCCGCCTGCTTGAGCAGCCACTGCCGCAGATCGCGGTCGGACTGAGAGAGGTTGTTCAACGCAGGGTTAACGGGCACGCGGCCATTCTGCACACAAAACGTGTCAAGACAAAGTGTTGCCCGGCAACTCTCGTTGCCGGGCAACAGAAATCTGTCAAGCTCAGGCGTCGACCTCGGCCATGACCTCGTCGCTGACATCGAAGTTGGCGAAGACGTTCTGCACGTCGTCGCAGTCCTCGAGCGCGTCGATCAGCTTGAACATCTTGCGCGCGCCCTCGGCCTCCAGCTGCACCGTCATGGACGGCAGGAAGTTGGCCTCGGCCGACTCGTAGTCGTAGCCGGCCTCCTGCAGCGCCTTGCGCACCGGGATCATGTCGCCGGCCTCGGACACGATCTCGAAGCTCTCGCCGAGGTCGTTGACCTCCTCGGCACCCGCGTCGAGCACGGCCATCAGCACGTCGTCCTCGGACAGCTCGTTCTTCGGCATGAGCACGACGCCCTTGCGGGAGAACAGGTAGGCCACCGAGCCCGGGTCGGCCATGTTGCCGCCGTTGCGGGTCATCGCGGTCCGCACCTCGGACGCCGCCCGGTTGCGGTTGTCGGTCAGGCACTCGATCAGCACGGCGACCCCGTTGGGCCCGTAGCCCTCGTACATGATCGTCTGCCAGTCGGCGCCGCCGGCCTCCTCGCCGCCGCCCCGCTTGCGGGCCCGCTCGATGTTGTCCAGCGGGACCGAGTTCTTGCGGGCCTTCTGGATCGCGTCGAACAGCGTGGGGTTGCCGTCCGGGTCACTGCCCCCGGTCCGCGCCGCGACCTCGATGTTCTTGATCAGCCGCGCGAACAGCTTGCCGCGCTTGGCGTCGATCGCGGCCTTCTTGTGCTTGGTAGTCGCCCACTTGGAGTGGCCGCTCATGAAACTTCCTCCGTCAGACTCGACGACCTTCGACGACCGTTCCCACGCCCTCAGGCCGCGCGGACAGTCTCCACGAACAGGCGGTGCACGCGCTCGTCGCCGGTGAGCTCGGGATGGAAAGCGGTCGCGAGCACGGACCCCTGCCGAACTGCGACGATCCTACCGGCGGCGGCGCCGGAAGCCGGTATGTCGGGCACCCGGGCGAGTACCTCGACACCATCGCCGACCGACTCCACCCAGGGGGCGCGGATGAACACCGCGTGCACCGGGCCGCCGTCGACCCCGGTCACCGTCAGCTCGGACTCGAACGAGTCGACCTGCCGGCCGAAGGCGTTGCGCCGGACCACCATGTCCACGGCGGCCAGCTGCTGCTGGTCGGGACGGCCGTCGACGACCGTCCCGGCCAGCAGGATCATGCCGGCGCACGAGCCGTACGCGGGCAGGCCGTCGGCCAGCCGCTTGCGCAACGGCTCGAGCAGTTCGAAGGTCTCCAGCAGCCGGCTCATGGTGGTCGACTCGCCGCCGGGCAGCACGATGCCGTCGACCTCGGCGAGCTCCTCGGGCCTGCGCACCGGTCGCGCGATCACGTCGCACTCGGCCAGCGACACGAGGTGCTCACGCACGTCGCCCTGCAGGGCGAGCACACCGATGACGGGCTGGGCGGGCACGGGCGAGCGACCTCCTGGACGGGCAGTACCTGGACCCTCAGCTTATTGACCGCCGACCGGGACCGCGCTGGTGGGGTCGGACTCGTCGGCTTTCCGCCGTCGGCCGACGGCCCACCAGCCGACCGCGATGACCACGGCAATGCCCGGGATCGAGTAGAAGGCGATCTGCTCGGCGCCGCCGGCGAAGCCCATCATCACCACGATCAGCGCCAGGAAGCCCAGCGTCAGCCAGCCGGTCCAGGGCGCGCCCGGCATCCGGTAGGCCGGGCGTTCGATCTCGCCGGCCAGCGCCTTCTGCCGCAGCCGCATCTGGCAGAACACCAGCGTGGCCCAGGTGGCGACCACGCCGAGGGAGGCGATGGCGGTGGCGATGTCGAACGCCGCGGTGGCGCCCTTGAACTGGTTGAGCGCGACACCGGCGACGTAGACGACGCTGGTGAACAGGATGCCGCCGTAGGGCACGTGGCGGCTGCTCATCTTGCCGGCGAAGGCCGGGGCCTCCTTCTTGTCGGCCAGCGAGCGCAGCACCCGGCCGGTCGAGTACAGGCCCGAGTTGCAGGACGACAGGGCGGCCGTGAGCACGATGGCGTTCATCAGGTCGCCGACCCAGGGCAGGCCGAGCGCGCTGAACACCGTGACGAACGGGCTCTCCGACGACTTGTACATGACCGAGGGCAGCAGCATGGCCAGCAAGGTCACCGAGCCGACGTAGAAGATGGCGATCCGCCAGATCACGCCGTTGATCGCCTTGGGCATGACCTTGTGCGCGTCCTTGGTCTCGCCGGCGGCGATGCCGACCAGCTCGATCGCCGAGTACGCGAAGATCACGGCCTGCAGGGCGATCAGCGCGACGCCGATGCCGTGCGGGAAGAAGCCGCCGTCGGCGACCAGGTTGCCCGGGCTGGCCGTATGGCCGCCGATGTTCGTGGACGAGGCCACCAGGAAGATGCCGACCAGCAGGAAGGCGATGATCGCGGTCACCTTGATGACCGAGAACCAGAACTCCAGCTCGCCGAACAGCTTCACCGAGACCAGGTTGATGGTCAGCAGCGCGACCAGCGCGATCAGCGCGGTGATCCAGGTCGGCAGGTTCGGCAGCCAGCGCTGCACGTAGATGCCGACCGCGGTGATCTCGGCGACGCCGGTCATGGCCCAGTTGAGCCAGTACATCCAGCCCGCGGTGAAGCCGGCCCACGGGCCGATGAACTCGCGGGCGTAGGTGACGAAGCTGCCCGACGTCGGCCGGTACAGCACCAGCTCGCCCAGCGCGCGCATGACGAAGAAGGCGGCGGCGCCGCACAGCGCGTAGGACAGGATCAGGCCGGGGCCGGCGGCGTGCAGGCGGCCGCCGGCGCCGAGGAACAGGCCGACGCCGATGGCGCCGCCCATCGCGATCATCTGCACCTGGCGGTTGCCGAGGGACTTAGCGTAGCCCTCGCCGTCGTGGGAAGAATCCACGGAAACGGTTTCCCTTCGGTACTGCGAAATGGCACCGAAACCGCCCCCGGCTCCGGTGCTGGAGAACTCGACCTCGGGGTGAGGCGGACCACACCCCTGATGAGATCGGGACTCTAGCCAGCGTTCGGAGCAGCGTTCTATTCCGTTTGAGCAAGCCTTGATGTGACGAGCGACACCGTTTACGCGACGCCGATCAGCCGCAGCACCGCCGTTGTGCCGGCGGCCAGGATGACTACCAGCACGAACGGCACTTTCCGCCAGGCCGCGAGCGCTCCGACGGTGACGCCGCCGAGCAGTGCCCAGCCGCCGAATTTCCCGCCGGGAACGAACGCGTTGACCGCGACAAGGGCAAGAAGAAGCGCCGTTGCGGCCATTGACAGCAGCATTTGCACGCGCGGCGGCACGGTGATGCGATTGCGGAGTTGGGGTCCGGCGAAGCGAATGGCATAGGTGCCGAGGCCGAGGGCGAGGACGATCGCGATGTTCATGCCGCCACCTTTTGCCGGGTCGGCAGCGCCGCGACGACACCCAATGCCGCCAGCACGACCGGAATTCCCGGCGGCAGGAACGGCGTCGTGGCAACGGCGATCGCCGCGCCGAGGAGGGCGACGGTGAGGGTCTTGCGCTCCTTCAATGCCGGCAGGATGAGCGCGAACATCGCCGCCGGGAACGCCGCGTCCATGCCGAAGCGGCTGGGGTCGCCGATGACCTGACCGATGAGGGCGCCGAGCAGGGTGCCGGTGTTCCACGTGAGGAACAGGGCCAGACCGCAGGTCCAGTAGGCCGCTTTGGCCTTGCGGCGGTCGCCTTGCGCCATCGCGAAGGCCACCGACTCGTCGATCAGAATGTGGCTGCCGATGATCCGGGTGGCCAGGCGCCGGCCGAGCACGTCCCCGATGGCCAGGCCGAACGGCAGGTGGCGGGCGTTGAGCAGCAGGCCGGCGAACACCGCCGCGAGCAGGCTGCCGCCGGCCGCGACGATGCCGACCACCATGAACTGGGAGCCGCCCGCGAAGATCAGCAGCGACATCGCGCAGACCAGGGCCACCGGGATGTGCGCCGCCACCGCGATGGCGCCGAAGGACGCACCGGTCACGAACGCCGTCAGGGCGATGGGCGAGACATTGCGGACCACAGTCGGGTCTAATGTTCGCCAGATCGAACGAACCATAGTGCAAGCTGAACACCCCACCCCGGCGTTCGTCAAGCCGAACGTCCCGACCGATGGAACGAACACGTGGATCGCAGCACCGCCCCGCTGGACGTCATCGCCGCCGCGCTACGCCGGGAGCGCGACCGTGTCGGCCTGTCCCTGTCCGAGCTGGCCAAGCGGGCCGGCATCGCCAAGAGCACCCTCTCCCAGCTCGAGTCCGGCGCCGGCAATCCTTCCGTCGAGACCCTCTGGGCCCTCGGCGTCGCCCTCGGCGTGCCCTTCTCCCGCCTCGTCGACCCGCCCCGGCCCCCCGTCCGCGTCGTCCGCTTCGGCGAGGGCAACTACCTGCACTCCGAGGAGTCCAACTACTCCGCCGCCCTGCTCTCCGCCTGTCCCCCCGGCGCCCGCCGCGACATCTACCTCGCCACCATGAGCACCGACGCCGGCCGCCACTCCTTGCCCC
Source organism: Kutzneria chonburiensis (assembly GCF_028622115.1). Taxonomy (NCBI): domain Bacteria; kingdom Bacillati; phylum Actinomycetota; class Actinomycetes; order Pseudonocardiales; family Pseudonocardiaceae; genus Kutzneria; species Kutzneria chonburiensis. The sequence goes on along the minus strand of NZ_CP097263.1, from coordinate 226,749 downwards.
ACAACGCCGGCACCGTCGAGCACCTCGTCGTCTCCGCCGGCCGCGTCCTCGCCGGCCCCGCCGACGACCCCGTCGAACTCGGCCCCGGCGACTACCTCTCGTACCCCGGCGACATCCCCCACCTGTACCAGGCCCTGCTCCCCGACAGCGTCACCGTCATGGTGATGGAGCACGTGTAATCCCCGCGAGTCCCGCTCCGGGACACCCCGAAATACGGTTTCAAGCAGACCTGAGCCACGCGTCTCCCCACCCTCCTCCGTTGTCACATGCGGTCCGGATGTGCCTCTGGGAGGCAAGTACGACGCGCATGTGACATTCGAATGTGCCGGAAACCGCGTTTCGGTGTGCCGCAGAGCGGGACTCGCCGGGGTTCGTTGACAGGGTCGGCACGGCGTGGCTAACTTCGTCGGTGGAGTCGAGAGGCGCTGCAGCGGACGGAGGTCCGCCACGCTCGGCTCCGAGTGAACGTCACAAGGGCGCCTCCCCAAGCGGGAGGCGCCCTTCGTCGTGAAGGGGCGACCTCCCTGCTGAGCATGCGGAGGAAACCGGAATGAGCGGGAAACTGAGGCAGGTCAACGGGATCGACTTCGCGGTGGCCGATCTGGCGCTGGCCGAGGCGGGGCGGCACCAGATCCGGCTGGCGGAGCTGGAGATGCCGGGCCTGATGGCGCTGCGGGCGGAGTTCGGCGAGAGCAAGCCGTTGGCGGGGGCCAGGATCGCGGGCTCGCTGCACATGACGGTGCAGACGGCGGTGCTGATCGAGACGCTGGTGCACCTGGGCGCGCAGGTGCGCTGGGTGTCGTGCAACATCTTCTCCACGCAGGACGAGGCGGCGGCGGCCGTGGTGGTGGGCCGCGACGGGACGGTGCACGAGCCCAAGGGCACGCCGGTGTTCGCCTGGAAGGGCGAGTCGCTGGCGGAGTACTGGTGGTGCACGGACCAGCTGTTCACCTTCGCCGACGGCGAGCTGCCGAACATGATCGTCGACGACGGCGGCGACGCGACCATGTTGGTGCACAAGGGAGTCGAGTTCGAGAAGGCGGGTGCGGTCCCCCAGCCGGGCGAGAACGACCCTGAGGAGTACGGCATCCTGCTGGCGACGATCGCGGCCAGCATGGCGCGTGACCCGAAGCGGTTCACCCGGGTCGCCGAGCAGATGATCGGCGTCACCGAGGAGACCACGGCCGGCGTGAACCGGATGTACCGGCTGGCCGCGGACGGCGAGCTGCTGTTCCCGGCGATCAACGTGAACGACTCGGTGACGAAGTCCAAGTTCGACAACAAGTACGGCATCCGGCACTCGCTGGCCGACGGCCTGAACCGGGCGACGGACGTGATGTTGGGCGGCAAGCTGGCCGTGGTCTGCGGCTACGGCGACGTGGGCAAGGGCGCGGCCGAGGCGCTGCGCGGCCAGGGCGCACGGGTCGTGGTGACCGAGGTCGACCCGATCTGCGCGCTCCAGGCCTCGATGGAGGGCCTCGAGGTGGTGCACCTGGACGACGTGGTGCACAAGGGCGACATCTTCATCACCACCACCGGCAACCGCGACATCATCATGACCGAGCACATGGCCCGGATGAAGCACAACGCCATCGTCGGCAACGTCGGCCACTTCGACAACGAGATCGACATGGCCGGGCTGGCCAAGGTCGCCGGCATCCGCAAGGTCGAGATCAAGCCGCAGGTGCACGAGTGGGTGTTCCCGGACGGGCACGCGGTCATCGTGCTGTCCGAGGGCCGGCTGATGAACCTGGGCAACGCCACCGGCCACCCCAGCTTCGTCATGTCGAACTCGTTCTCCAACCAGGTGATCGCGCAGATCGAGCTGTTCACCAAGCCCGGCGACTACGAGCGCCAGGTCTACCGGCTGCCCAAGCACCTTGACGAGAAGGTGGCCCGGCTGCACCTGGACGCGCTGGGCGTGCGGCTGACCGAGCTGTCCAAGGTGCAGGCCGAGTACATCGGCGTCGACGTGACCGGCCCGTACAAGCCGGAGCACTACCGCTACTGATGTGGCCGATCGGCTCCAGCCGAACGGCCGCACCCGCTGGTACAGTCGCCTCCCGCCGCCGCGTAAACGTTTGCAACGACGTTTCAGTGGAGTGAGGCGATGAGGAAGTTCCTTGCCGCGCTGGCGATCGCCGGCGCGGCCGTGACGGGAGGGCCTGCGGCGCTCGCGGCGCCGCAGGCCGACCCGACGGCCGGGCTCAAGCAGTACAGCGACGACTTCAGTGTGCAGAAGCCGTACAACCTCGCGACGTCCGACCGCTTCTCGACCTCGGCCGGGCCGGTGTACAACGCCTGGATCCAGCAGGGCGACAAGGCATTCAAGGAAGGCTCCCCCACCGGTCCGCGCACCGAGATGCGCTGGCACCGGACGTGGTCACAGATCGAGCACCAGTTCTCAGCCGACGTCCTGGTCGACTCGGGCACCGACGGCGCCTGCATCATGCAGGTCAAGGGCTCCACCGGCGGCGAGGCGATCTACCTGAACGTGCACAGCAACGGCAACCTGTACAACAGCGTGATCGACAAACCGATCGCCACCGGTCTGTGGGGCAAGTGGTTCCACCTCAACGCCGACTTCAACCCGGCCAACGGCAACCTCCGGGTGTGGGTGAACGGCCAGCAGGTGCTTTCCGACCACTACGACGCCCCGGCCAGCAAGGTCTGGTACTTCAAGAACGGCGTCTACAACACCCGCTCGGCCAAGTCCGAGGCCCACTTCAAGAACATCACGTTCTGGACGAAGTGACCTACTGATGACGGCTCCGTGAAAGGAAAGCCGTCACGCCGCGCTGGAAGTCCTCATAGGACACTGCCGGGCCGCTGGCGAAGCTGTCGGCGGCGGCGCGGGTCGGGGACAGCCCGACGCTGACGGCCTGTTTCGCGGCGACCAACGCGGCGCGGGGCTGGGCGGCCACGGCGGCGGCCAGCTCCGCGGTCGCGGCCGACAGCTCCGACGCCGGCACGCGCCGGTTGGCCAGGCCTGAAGCGACGGCTTCGGCGGCGGACAGCAGCCGCCCGGTGTAGAGGAGTTCACGGGCCAGGCCGTGCCCGGCCAGCAGCGCCAGCCGGGCGGCGAAGGCCGGGCTGACCAGGATGCCGAGCCGGGCGATGGGCATGCCGATACGGGCGTCGTCGGCGAAGACCCGCAGGTCGCAGGCCAGGGCCAGCTGGCAGCCGGCACCGGCGGCGACCCCGTTGACCTGGGCGATCACCGGCGTCGGGCATTCCTCGATGGCCGTGCACGCGGCTTCCATCGCGGCGAAGGCCCGGTCCACGTCGTGCGGCGCGGCGTGGACCCACTCCCGCAGGTCGGAGCCGGCGCTGAAGGTGCTGCCACTCCCCCGCACGACCACTACGCGGATGTCCTCCGAAAGGTTTCGAAAGGCCAGTTCCAGGGCACGCCAGTCGTCGTGCCCCAGGGCATTGGCGCTGCCGCCGGAACCGAGCACCACCTCCGCGTGGCTGCCCGAGCTGTGCACCGTCACGTTCGCCGACACCGGATCTCCATCCGTCAACTGTGGATCCCTGGTCTACCAAGGCAACCGTGAACTAGCGTCTAGCGCACCCTCAACGGCGAGGTGGTGACGTATGTACACCCCGGTCCTTGCCCCGATCGCCGGCTCACTGACCCTGTCCGCCCTGCTCGCGGCCCTGCCCCTGCTGGTGCTGTTCGTGCTGCTGGGCGTGTTCCGGATGCGGGCCTGGCTGGCGGCGGCCATCTCCCTGCTGGCCAGCCTGCTGGTCGCGGTGCTCGGCTATCCGATGCCGATCGGCCCGGCGCTGCTGGCCGCCACCGAAGGCGCGGCGTTCGGCTTCTTCCCGATCCTGTGGATCGTGGTCAACGCGATCTGGATCTACAACATGACCGTCCACACCGGACATTTCGACGTGCTGCGGCGGTCCTTCGAGCGGGTCAGCGACGACCAGCGGATCCAGGGCGTGATCGTGGCCTTCAGCTTCGGCGCGCTGCTGGAGGCGCTGGCCGGTTTCGGCACGCCGGTCGCGATCACCAGCGTGATGCTCATAGCGCTGGGGTTCCAACCGCTCAAGGCCGCCACCGTAGCGTTGGTGGCCAACACCGCGCCGGTGGCGTTCGGCGCGCTGGCGGTGCCGATCACCACCCTGGCCACGGTGACCGGGCTGCCGCTGCACGACCTGGCGTCGATGGTCGGGCGGCAGACGCCGGTGCTGGCGTTGTTCGTGCCGATGGTGTTGGTGGGCATCATCGACGGCTGGCGCGGCGTGCGGGAGACCCTGCCGGCGACGCTGGCCTGCGGCGTGGTGTTCGCCGTCGCGCAGTACGCCACCGCCAACTTCTTCAGTGCGCCGCTGACGGACATCGTCGCCTCGCTGCTCAGCGCGCTGGCCGTGATCATCGTCGTGCGGCGGCGCAGTCGGGCCGAAAGTACCGACAGCCGGGCCGAGGTGCTGCGCGCCTATGCCCCGTACGCGATCATCATCGCCGTCTTCGCGTTGGCTCAGATCCCGGCGATCAAGGCGGCGCTGTCGGGCGTCACCGTCACGTTCAACTGGCCCGGCCTGCACCTGAACACCATCAGCGGCAAGCCGTCCACGCTGCCCCAGTTCAAGTTCGACTGGCTGGCCGCCGCCGGCAGCCTGCTGATCATCGCCGGCCTGATCACCGTGCCCGTGATCCGCATCCGCCCTGGCGCGGCGTTGCGCACCTACGGCGGCACCTACCGGCAATTGGCCACCGCCATCGTCACCGTGATGGCCGTGCTGGCGTTGGCCTACGTCATGAACGCCAGCGGGCAGACCACCACCCTCGGCACGTGGATGGCCAACGCCGGCGGCCTGTTCGCCCTGTTGTCGCCCGTGCTCGGTTGGCTCGGCGTGGCCGTCACCGGGTCCGACACCTCGTCCAACTCCCTGTTCGGCGCGCTCCAGGTGACCGCCGCCCAGCACGCCGGCCTCAGTCCCACCCTGATGGCCGCCGCCAACTCCTCCGGCGGTGTCCTGGGCAAGATGATCAGCCCCCAGAACCTGGCCATCGCCGCCGGCGCCGTCGGCATGGCCGGCCGCGAGGGCGACCTGTTCCGCCGCGTCTTCCTGTGGAGCCTCATCCTGCTGGCCATCATGTGTCTGCTGGTTTACCTGCAGTCGACGCCGGTCCTGAGTTGGATGGTGGTGTGAAGCCCACTCTCACACCGTCCTTCCGCGAGTTCCTGCCGGCCTGGCTGACCCGGCAGCCCTGGTTCCGCGGCGGCGCACCGGCCTCGGTCGGGTTCTTCCGGTTCGAGGACCCGGCCGGCGAGGTCGGTATCGAAACGCACGTTCTCGAGGCCGGCGGCGTGACGTACCAGATCCCGATGACCTATCGCGGTGCGCCGCTGGCCGGCGGGGCGCTGATCGTGACCGCCGAGCACAGCGTGCTCGGCCCCCGCTGGATCTACCAGGCCGAGACGGATCCGGTGTGGCGCAACGAACTTCTCCGCCTCGTCCGCGAGAACGCCACCGCCGGCCGGGGATCAGACTTCGCGGTGCACGGCACACTGCTGGCCGACTTCGCCGATGACGACGTGCACATCGAACTGGCCCGGATCCTCACGGACCCGGCCCAGTTCGATGACATTGTCGGCATCGTCACCGCCGGTGACCACCACATGGCCACGATCCGCCGCCGAATGGCGTGAAGGGGCTTTCCCGCACTCGGAGTGCGGGAAAGCCCCTTCCCAACCAAAGCGGGGGTTGCTGAGGGTTACCAGCCGCGGGTGGCGAGCTTCTGGGACTCGGGGAGCTCCGAGACGTTGATGCCGACCATGGCCTCGCCGAGGCCGCGGGAGACCTTGGCGATGACGTCGGGGTCGTCGTGGAAGGTGGTGGCCTTGACGATGGCGGCGGCGCGCTGGGCCGGGTCGCCGGACTTGAAGATGCCGGAGCCGACGAAGACGCCCTCGGCGCCGAGCTGCATCATCATGGCGGCGTCGGCCGGGGTGGCGATGCCGCCGGCGGTGAACAGCACGACCGGCAGCTTGCCGGTGGTGGCGATCTCCTTGACCAGCTCGTACGGGGCGCGCAGCTCCTTGGCGGCGGCGTACAGCTCGGCCTCGTCGAGGACGGAGAGCCGGCGGATGTCGGCGCGGATCTGGCGCATGTGCCGGGTGGCCTCGACGACGTTGCCGGTGCCGGCCTCGCCCTTGGAGCGGATCATGGCCGCGCCCTCGGCGATGCGGCGCAGGGCCTCGCCCAGGTTGGTGGCGCCGCAGACGAACGGCACGGTGAAGGGCCACTTGTCGATGTGGTTGGCCTCGTCGGCCGGGGTGAGCACCTCGGACTCGTCGATGTAGTCGACGCCGAGCGACTGGAGCACCTGGGCCTCGACGAAGTGCCCGATGCGAGCCTTGGCCATCACGGGGATGGAGACGGCGCCGATGATGCCGTCGATCATGTCGGGGTCGCTCATCCGGGCGACGCCGCCCTGCACGCGGATGTCGGCCGGCACGCGCTCCAGCGCCATGACGGCGACGGCGCCGGCGTCCTCGGCGATCTTGGCCTGCTCGGGGGTGACCACGTCCATGATCACACCGCCCTTGAGCATCTCGGCCATGCCGCGCTTGACCCGCGCGGTGCCGGTGGCGGGAGTGGGCTCGATGTTCACCGTGCCGACCTTTCGAGGATGACGGGATGGGTACGCCATTCATGCTAGGTCGGACGTGGCCTGGTGTTTGAGGCCAATTTGACGGAATCTCCGAAGGCCACTTCGCCGGCGGGCTTGTCCGACCAGCGGATCAGGTGTGAGATCGACCACACCGAGGTGTATTCCGTTCGTACGGGAGGTGACCCCATGGGGTCCAAGAACACCGACAACACCCATTCCGGCGGCGCGGTCGCTGTAAGCGACCCGGCCAAGGTCCGCAACGTCGTGCTGGTCGGCCCGTCGGGGGCCGGCAAGACCACGCTCACCGAGGCGCTTCTGGCCGCCTCCGGCGTGCTGACCAGGGCCGGGTCCGTCACAGAAGGCACGACCGTGTGCGACCACGACCCCGCGGCCCAGCGCCAGCAGCGCTCGGTCGGGCTGGCGGTGGCACCGCTGGTCCACCAGGACGTCAAGATCAACCTCATCGACACGCCCGGATACGTCGACTTCGTCGGCGAGCTGCGGGCCGGCCTGCGGGCGGCCGACGCGGCGATCTTCGTGGTCGGCGCGGCCGAGGGCGTCGACGCCATGACCATGGCGCTGTGGGAGGAATGCGCGGCCGTCGGCATGCCGCGCGGCGTCGTGATCGCCCGGCTCGACCACCACCGCGCCGACTTCGACGCCGAACTGGCCGCCTGCCAGGCCGCGTTCGGCGCCGGCGTGCTGCCGCTCTACCTGCCGGTCCCCGGTTCGGACAACACCAAGCTGGTCGGCCTGATCACCCAGCGCGTCTTCGACTACGCCGACGGCTATCCGCCCACGGTCCAGGAGCCCGACGCCGCGCTGACCGACTTCATGGCCGACCACCGCAACGCGCTGATCGAGGGCGTCATCGCCGAGAGCGAGGACGAGACCCTGATGGAGCGCTACCTCGGCGGCGAGGAGATCGACCAGGACGTGCTCATCGCCGACCTGGAGACCGCGGTCAGCCGGGGGTCGTTCCACCCGGTCGTGCCGGCGTGCGCCGGCACCGGGCTCGGGCTGGCCGAGATCCTGGACGGCATCGTGCGCGCCTTCCCGTCCCCGCTCGAGCATCCGCTGCCGTCGGTGACCGACCCGGTCGGCGGTGTCGTGCTGGACATCAGCACCGACCCGGACGGTCCGCTCGCGGCCGAGGTCGTGCGCACCGCCGTCGACTCGTACGTCGGTCGGGTGTCGCTCGTCCGGGTGTTTTCCGGGACGCTGCGACCGGAGCGGTCCGTGCACGTGTCGGGGCACGGCATGAGCGACCGCGGGCACGAGGACCACGACGAGGACGAGCGCGTCGCGCACATCTACTCGCCGTTGGGATCGCAGCTGCGGGAAGTGCCGTTCTGCGTGGCTGGTGATCTCTGCGCGCTGACCAAGCTGGGTTCGGCCGAGACCGGTGACACCGTGTCCAGCCCCGACCAGCCGCTGCTGATGTCGCCGTGGCTGATGCCCGAGCCGCTGCTGCCGGTGGCGATCGTCGCTCGCAAACGTAGCGACGAGGACACCCTGGCCCGCAACCTCGCGCGGCTGGTCGCCGGGGATCCGACGCTGCGGCTGGAGCGCAACGTCGAGACGCACCAGATGGTGTTGTGGTGCATGGGCGAGGCCCATGCCGACGTCGTGCTGGCCCGGCTGCGGGCCGGCGGGGCCGAGGTCGACACCGAGGACGTCCGGGTGCCGCTGCGGGAGACCTTTGCCAAGGCCGCCAAGGGACACGGCCGGCACGTGAAGCAGTCCGGCGGGCACGGCCAGTACGCCGTGTGCGATCTGGAGGTGGAGCCGCTGCCGCGTGGCTCCGGTTTCGAGTTCGTGGACCGGGTCGTCGGCGGGTCGGTGCCGCACCAGTTCATTCCCAGCGTGGAGAAGGGCGTTCGGGCCCAGCTCGCGCGGGGTCTGCACAGCGACCGTCCGTGCGTCGACGTGCGCGTGACCCTGGTCGACGGCAAGGCCCACAGCGTCGACTCCTCCGACGCCGCGTTCCAGACCGCCGGCGCGATGGCGTTGAAGGAGGCCGCCGCCAACAGCCGGATCTCGCTGCTGGAGCCGATGGACGAGGTCACCATCCGACTGCCCGACGACTATCTCGGGGCCGTGCTCGGCGACCTGTCCGGTCGGCGGGCTCGGGTGCTGGGCACCGAGGCCGACATCACGCCCGGGCGGACGCTCATCCGGGCCGAGGTGCCCGCGACCGAGCTCGTTCGCTACGCCGTCGAGCTGCGCTCCCTGGCGTCGGGCACCGCCACGTTCACCCGGCACTTCGCTCGGTACGACCCGCTGCCCGACAACCTGGCGGCCAAGGCGTGACGTCGGCGCGGCCCGTGCCTCACCGCACGGGCCGCACCGTCCCGTCCCATTCCGTGGTCAGCAGGTCGTCCAGCAGTGGGCCGATCAGCGGCGGGTAGATCAGCTCGTCCGACTTCGCCAGTTCTTGCGTGGTCCACCAGCGGTGGCCCGTCACGGTGTCGTGCTCCAGCTCCGTGAAACCGGACGTGTCGATGGCATCCGCGTTGGTGCGCAACAGGAAGAACCACTCTTCACCGAGAAACCACCGGCCGTCGAAGCAGAACGTGACGCGGCGCAGCCACACCGGCCCCGTCAGATCCGCTTCACCGCAACGGATTCCCGTCTCCTCCGCCAGTTCCCGGACCGCCGCTTCCCGGAGCGCCTCGCCCTTTTCAACGCCACCACCCGGCGTGAACCACCACTGCTCCGTGTTGTTCGGCGGCGGATTGCCACCCCGGAACAACAGCACCCGCTTGTCGTCGTCCACCAGCAGAATCCGGGCCGACGCCCGCGGCACCATCGCCTGCTCGCCACTCTCCGGCGCCATCGGCTCCGCGATCTCGAAGTAGCTGGGCAGCGGCGCTTTCCCGGCCAGCCTCAGCCACCGCACCGATTTCTTACGCCGCAACGACAACGTGTCCCGCACCGCGTCGTTGTGCACCCTCCGTGCCAGCACCAGCCGATGCTCCGCGTCGGCCAGTTCCGTCGCGATCTCCGCCGGCAGCGCCTCCCGATCCAGCTCCCCCAGCAGCCGGCTCACTTCGTTCTCCGCCGCTTCGCGGTCACCCTTCTCCGCCTTCTCGGCCTGCCCCGTCGCCTCGTGCAACTTCGGGCTCGCCAGCCGCGCCAGCAACGCCCTGCGGGCCAATGCCGCATCCAACGCCGCCCAGGCCGCATCGGTCCGGATGTGCAGGCGGTCCAGCCGGCTGGTCAGGCGCATCGTCCTGGCCACCAGGACACCGAGCACCGCCAGGCCCGCCGCCACCCCCTCGAAGATCACCGCCCGACCCTACGCCGGACGGGGGACGGAGGTCCTGTGGTCGCGCGGGGTGCCCGCGCCGCGCGATTGCCGGCTTGCTGTCCCCTCGGCTCCGACGTCCATCGAGGACCAGACGTCGGCGACGAGGATCACCGAACGTCGGATGATCCGCGAATGAGGACACTTACGCCGTTTAGTGGGTGGCGTGAAAACGTTATCGCGATAAGGTGAGATGCGCTCGCGATCATGCCATGAAGTGCGGGAGGGAATTCATGCTCAAGGCGATTGTCACGGTCGGCGCATTGTTATCCATGTCGACGATGTCACCCCACTGGAACTCGCCGCCGCCACCGGACAAGATCGTTATCGATGTAGCGACGGTGAACGGATCCGGCTGTCCGGCCACTACGGCCGCGGTGGCCGTTTCGACGGACAACACGTCGTTCACCGTGACGTACAGCGCCTTCATGGCCAAGGTGGGCAAGGGGGCCGGGCCGACCGACTTCATCAAGAATTGCCAGCTCAACCTGCGGGTGCACGTGCCGCAGGGCTTCACGTACGCGATCGCGGAGGCCGATTACCGCGGATACGGCCATCTGGAGCCGGGGGCGACCGGGCGAGAGAAGGCGAACTACTACTTCCAGGGTATGCCGCAGACGACGTCGGTCGCCCATTCGTTGGACAGTCCACTTGACGACGATTGGCAGGAGACCGACACCACGGATATCGCCACCCTCGTCTACCTGCCGTGCGGGGAAGAACGCAACTTCAACATCAACACCGAACTGCGGGTCGGATTGGGCACCTCCGATCCGCAGACGACGAGTTTCATCCAGATGTTCTCGACGGACGGCGGAATCAAGACGACGTATCACTTCGCCTGGAAAACGTGCCCGTGAATCGACGCCACCTCCCGCCCGCCCGGGAGGTGGCTCACTCCAGCGAACCGGAAAGGGCTCAGCCGTCGGAGGTAGCGGGCCGCGGGTGGTACTGACCGGAGGTGGCGTTGGCGAAGGCGGCGTCGAAGAGGGACCAGCCGTCGAGTTCGGTGGTGCCGTCGCCGAGGGGATCCCAGCCGGCGGCCATGGCGGCGTCGAGGAGGGCGCGGGCCATGCCGGGGGTGTTGAGGTTGAGGCCCCGGCGGTCGGCGTGCCGGACCATGCCTGAGTGCAGGAACATGCCCTCCGGCACGAAAAAACCGTTGCCGGGGCGGAAGACCACCTGCACGGTGGCCTGGGATCCCTCGCGGCGGAACCAGACGATCTCGCGGCAGGTCTTGTCGCGCTCGGTGGGATCGGGGAGGTCGGCATGGGTGTGCCGCAGGGACCAGCGGTAGCGCTCGGTGCCGATGCCGAGGAAACGGCCGGAGTAGCCCTGAGGCATGCCCACCTACATTCGGGACGGTAGCGGCGAAGCTGATGTGGCGGCTTCGTAGACGCGGAGTACGGAGTCGGCGACCACGGACCAGTCGAAGGCTAGGGCGCGGGAAGCGCCGGCGAAAGCGAATTCCCTGCGGCGTAGGGGATCGTCGAGCATCGAAGCCAAGGACGAGGCCAAGGCGGCGGGGTCGCCGGGTGGGGAGAAGGAAGCGGCGGGACCGAGGACGCGGCGGAAGGCGTCGAGGTCGGAGGCGACGACGGGGGTGCCGGCGGCGAGGGCCTCGGCGAGGACGATGCCGAAGCTCTCGCCGCCGGTGTTGGGGGCGCACAGCACATCGACGGAACGGAGCAAAGACGCCTTGGTGGCGTCGGAAACCTCGCCGAGGACCTCGGCCTGGGGACAAGCGGCCCGCAGAGCGGCGGCGTTGCCGCGGCCGGCGACGAGCAGGCGCAAACCGGGGCGGTCCAAATAGCGCACGGCATCGACGAGAACGGACATGCCCTTGCGGGGCTCGTCGAACCGGCCGACGAAGCCGATGGTGCCGCCGGAGCGGGGATAACCAGGCAGGGGCGAGGCACCCGCGAAAAACCCGACATCCACGCCGTTGGGGATCTCGACGGCATCGCCGCCGAGATGCTCGACCTGCACCCGCCGAGCGGGCTCGGACACGGCGATCCGGGCGGTGACCTTCTCCAGCTGAGGACGAAGAACGCCCTGGGCGGCCAACAAGATCCACGAACGGTCGAAAGAGGTGTGGAAGGTGGCGACGACGGGACCGCGAGCCAAGGTCAAAGCCAGGAAGGACAGGCTGGGGGCGATGGGCTCGTGCAGGTGCAGCAGGTCGAAGTCGCCGTCACGGAGCCAACGCCGAACGCGAAGGTAAGCGCGAGGACCGAAGGCCAAGCGAGCGACGGAACCGTTGAACGGCACGGCGAAGGCCCGCCCGGACGGGGCCAGCACGGACACGGAGTGGCCGAGCCCGCGAAGTGCGGCGGCGAGACCGGTGACGTGGGCCTGGACCCCGCCCGGCACGGCCAGCGAGTACGGGCAGACCAGGCCGATCCTCACTCGAAGAGGTCCTCGGTCAACCACAGCCGCTGGAGCATGTGCCAGTCCTCGGGATGGGCCGCGATGTCGGCGGCGAACACGTCGGCCAAAGCCTGCGTTGCCGCCGGGATGCCGTCGATGCCGTTGACCTTGACGGGCGGATGCACCCGCATCCCCCACCCGGTCTCGGTGAACCACGTGCCGACGGGCAGCAGCGCCGCGCCGGTGGTGGCGGCCAGATACGCCGGCCCGGCGGGCATGCGAGTGGTGCCGTTGAAGAACGACACGGGCACGCCGTTGGCGGTGAGGTCCCGGTCGGCGAACAGGCACACGACCCCGCCGGCCCGCAGCCGCTGGGCCAGGTGCTCGGTGGGCCGCGAGGAACCGCCGGAAGACGGCACGACGTCGAACCCCAGCCGTTCACGGGCCCGCGTGAAGCTCCGGAACAGGGACTCGGGCCGCAGCCGCTGCACCACGACGCTGACCTGGTCGGTGTGACCGAGCAGCCACACGCCGGCCAGGTCCCAACTGCCGCAGTGCGGCAACGCCAGGATCACGCCGTTGCCCTCGGCGCACGCGGCGTGCAGGTTCTCCTGGCCGGTGGCGGTGCGCTCGACCGCCTCGTGCACGGCGGCGACGTCGCCGCGCCGCAGCCGGAACGTCTCGCACCAGTAGCGGGCGTACGAACGCATGCCCCGCGCAACGAGCTCGTCCAGTTCGGCGGCCCCGGCGCGGGGAACCACCCGGGCCAGGTTCCGGCGTAACTGCGCGACCCCGGGCCCGTTGCGCCGGGTCGCGAGGTCGGCGCCCCACTGGAAGACGCCGGCGGCGACCTGCTCGGGCATGATCCGCGCGAACGCCCAACCGGCTCGGTAGGCGGCGGTGATCAGCAGACCCTTCACCCGGTCTGCTCCTTGGCCGATCGGTGGACGGCGACGATGCGCTGCCCGACGGTGATGACGGCCAGCAGGGCCAACACCCACAGCGCGATATCCAGCGCGTACGGCACGCCGAGGCCGGCGAGCCCGGTGCCGACCAGGGCCAGGATCATGCGCTCGGCCCGTTCGACCAGGCCGCCGTCAGCCGTCAGGCCGGTGGCCTCGGCCCGCGCCTTGACGTACGAGATGACCTGGGCCCCGACCAGGGCGATCAACGCGGCGGCGCCGGCCGGACGGTCACCGGCCACGGCCAGGCACCACCACGCGATGGCCCCGAGCAGGGCGCCGTCGGCGATGCGGTCGCAGCTGGCGTCGAGCACCGCGCCGAACCGGGTGCCGGCCCCGCTGGCCCGCGCGACGGCCCCGTCGAGCAGGTCGAACAGCACGAAGAAGGTGATCACGAGCGTGCCGGCGAACAGCTCGCCGCGCGGCAGGAACCAGAGTGCGCCGAGCACGGTGCCGGCGGTGCCGATGATCGTGACGGCGTTGGGCGTGACACCGCGTCGCAGCAGCCACGTCCCGACCGGATCGGTGACGCGGGAGACCGAGGCGCGAGCGAAGATGTTCAGCATGGGGCGGCGGCGGCACCTACCTGCACGTCAGGACCTGGGAGGACCAGCCTAACCAGCGAGGGTGAGCGGTGTGCCAGCGACACCCCGCGTCTCATTCGTCACACGGGTTGGTGGGGCAGCCCTTGCTGGCCTGGGTGGTGATGGCCTCGCAGATCAGGCCGAGCTGCCACACCTGCTCCTCGCTCAGCCCGTCGAACAGCACGCTGCGCACCTCGCCGACGTGCCCGGGTGCGGCGGCGGCAACCGCAGCCAGGCCGTCGTCGGTGAGCACGGCGAACGCGCCGCGCTTGTCGGTGGCGCAGGACTGCCGCAGCACCCAGCCGTTCTCCTCCAGGCGGGCGATCGCGTGCGACAGCCGGCTGCGGGAGGATTTGGTGAACTCGGCCAACTCGCTCATCCGCAGCTGACGATCGGGGGACTCGGAGAGTGCGACGAGGATCTCGTAGTACGTGGTCGGCATGCCGGAGTCACGCTGCAGCTGGCGGTCCAGACGCTCGTTGACCAGCTTGGTCGCGGCGGTGTACGCCCGCCACACCTGCTGCTCGGAATCGGACAACCACCGCGGCTCGCTCATGAGTCACATCATACCTGTTGTTGAACGCTCAATCTCAGTGCTAGGGTTCAGTTGAGAGTTCAACCAAGGCTCTGAACCTGCTCATGGAGGACCGAAAGATGACTGCCGCAACCCAGATCCCCGGATATGTCGCCGGCACCTGGACCATCGACCCGGTGCACTCCGAGGTCGCGTTCATCGTCCGCCACCTCGGCGTGTCCAAGGTTCGCGGTCGTTTCAACACCATCAGCGGCACGATCGTCACCGGCGAGGACCCGACCAAGTCGTCGGTCACCGCCCAGATCGTGGCCGACAGCGTGGACACCAAGAACGAGCAGCGCGACGGTCACGTCCGCTCGGCCGACTTCCTGCACGTCGAGGAGCACGAGCACCTGACCTTCACGTCGACCGCGGTGCGCATCGACGGCGAGGACATCGAGATCGACGGCGACCTGACGCTGCACGGCGTGACCAAGTCCGTCACCCTGACCGGCGAGCTCGGCGGCTTCGGCGACGGCCCGAACAGCAAGGTCCTGGGCGTGTCGGCCAGCACCGAGATCAAGCGCTCGGACTTCGGCGTCGGCGGCGGCATCCCGTCGGCCGTGGTCAGCGACAAGATCAAGATCGAGCTGGACGTCGAGGCCGGCCTGCAGGCCTGACCTCCCCACACCCCCGCGAGTCCCGCTCAGCGTCACACCGAATGTTTGAATCCGATTCACACATTCGGTGTGACGCTAGGCGGGACTCGCGGGGTTAGCGGGGCCAGGCCTTGGACAGCAGGTCCCAGGTCTCGCCCAGCAGCTGGGGGATGGTGCGGGTCTGGCCGATGACCGGCATGAAGTTGGCGTCGCCGCCCCAGCGCGGCACCACGTGCTGGTGCAGGTGGGCGGCGATGCCGGCGCCGGCGATCGCGCCCTGGTTCATGCCGATGTTGAAGCCGTGCGGGGCCGACACGCTCCGCACCACGCGCATCGCGGTCTGGGTGTACTCCCCCAGCTCCACGGTCTCGGCCGCGTTCAGGTCGGTGTAGTCGGCGACATGCCGGTACGGCACGACCATCAGGTGCCCGGCGTTGTACGGGTACAGGTTCAGCACGGCGTACACCAGCTGCCCGCGGGCCAGGATCAGCGCCTGCTCGTCGGGCAGGTTGACGATGGCGCAGAACGGGCAGCCCGCCGGCTCGTCGCCCTCGGGCTTGTTCTCGCCCCGGATGTAGGCCATCCGGTGCGGGGTCCACAGCCGCTGCAACGCGTCCGGGACCCCCACGCCCTCCTGCGGCACCGTCACGCGGTGGCCACCGTGAAGGACTCGGCACTGGGCGAGGCGTTCTCGCGACGCTGCACCCAGTTCACCACCGCGTCCACGGCCTGCTCCACCGGCACGCCGTTGACCTGGCTGCCGTCACGGAAGCGGAACGACACCGCGCCGGCCTCCACGTCCTTCTGGCCGGCGACCAGCATGAACGGCACCTTCTGCATGGTGTGGTTGCGGATCTTCTTCTGCATCCGGTCGTCGGAGGCGTCCACCTCGACCCGCATGCCCTTGGCCCGCAGCGCCTTGGTCACCTGGAGCAGGTGGTCCACGTGCTCGTCGGCGATCGGGATGCCGACCACCTGTACCGGGGCCAGCCAGGCCGGGAACGCACCGGCGTAGTGCTCGGTGAGCACGCCGAAGAACCGCTCGATGGAGCCGAACAGCGCGCGGTGGATCATGACCGGCCGCTGCCGGCTGCCGTCGCTGGACGTGTACTCCAGCTCGAACCGCTCCGGCAGGTTGAAGTCCAGCTGGATGGTCGACATCTGCCAGGTGCGGCCCAGCGCGTCCTTGGCCTGCACGGAGATCTTGGGGCCGTAGAAGGCGGCGCCGCCCGGGTCCGGCACCAGCTCGAGGCCGGAGTCCTCGGCCGCCTCGCGCAGCGCCGCGGTGGCCTGCTCCCACACCTCGTCCGAGCCGACGTACTTCTCGTCGTTGCGGGTCGACAGCTCGAGGTAGAAGTCGTCGAGGCCGTAGTCGCGCAGCAGCCCGAGCACGAAGCCGAGCAGCGACTTGAGCTCCTCCTGCACCTGCTCCGGGGTGCAGAAGATGTGCGCGTCGTCCTGCGTCATGCCGCGCACGCGGGTCAGGCCGTGGATCACGCCGGACTTCTCGTACCGGTAGACCGTGCCGAACTCGAACATGCGCAGCGGCAGCTCGCGGTAGGAGCGCCCGCGCGACCGGAAGATCAGGTCGTGGAACGGGCAGTTCATCGGCTTGAGGTAGTAGTCCTGGCCGGGCTTGCGCAGGGAGCCGTCCTCGTTGTGCTCGGCGTCCAGGTGCATCGCCGGGTACATGCCGTCGCGGTACCAGTCGAGGTGGCCGGAGGTCTCGAACAGCGCGCCCTTGGTGATGTGCGGCGAGTAGACGAACTCGTAGCCCTCTTCCTCGTGCCGGCGGCGCGAGTAGTCCTCCATGGCCCGGCGCACGATGCCGCCGCGGGGGTGGAACACGGCCAGGCCGGAGCCGATCTCGTCGGGGAAGCTGAACAGGTCGAGCTCGGTGCCGAGGCGGCGGTGGTCGCGGCGCTCGGCCTCGGCCAGCAGCTCCATATGCTTGTCCAGCGCCTCCTGCGACTCCCACGCGGTGCCGTACACCCGCTGGAGCTGCGGGTTCTTCTCGCTGCCGCGCCAGTAGGCGGCGGCCGAGCGGGTCAGCTTGAACGCCGGGATGTGCTTGGTCGTCGGCACGTGCGGGCCGCGGCACAGGTCGCCCCACACCCGGTCGCCGGAGCGCGGGTCGAGGTTGTCGTAGATGGTCAGCTCACCGGCGCCGACCTCCATCACCTCGGACGTGTCGACGTCGGACTTGATGTCGACCAGTTCCAGCTTGAACGGCTCGGCCTTGAGCTCGTCCTTCGCCGCGTCGACGGACTCGACCACGCGGCGGGAGAACCGCTGCGAGCCCTTGATGATCTGCTTCATCCGCTTCTCGAGGTCGGCCAGATCCTCGGGGGTGAACGGCTTGTCCACCTGGAAGTCGTAGTAGAAGCCGTCCTTGATCGGCGGGCCGATGCCCAGCTTGGCCTCGGGGAAGGCCTGCTGGACGGCCTGCGCCAGCACGTGCGCGGTGGAGTGCCGGATCACGCTGCGGCCGTCGTCGGTGTCGGCGGCGACGGCCTCCACCTCGACGTCGGCCTCCGGGGCCCAGGACAGGTCGCGCAGCTTGCCGTCGGCGTCGCGCACCACGACGATCGCGTCGGAACCCTTGCCCGGCAGACCCGCCTCGCGGACCGCCGTGCCCGCAGTCGTCCCGGCCGGCACCGTCACACGGGGTGCTGCTCCTGGGCCTGAGGGACGCGGCTGCGACACAGTAACTCCTTCATCCGGGACACGGCTTCACACTGGATACGGCCTTGTCGGCTCCCCATCGTATCCAGCGGACACCTCGGCGTTCGCCGTAGCCCTCGGCTGGGCACACAGCGGCAGCGCGACGGCCGCGACCACGCCGGCGGTGATCGCTCCCGTGGCGACGATCACCAGGTCGGTGCGGGTGGTCAGGGCGGCTACCACATATCCGGCGACGACGGCGGTGGCCGGCGCGGCGGCGGCCATCAGGGTCGCCCACCACACCGGTTCGACGTCCGAGACGGCCACCGCGAAGGCCCCGCACAGCGACAACGCCCCGATCGTGTCACTGAGCCGGTGCCAGCCCAGCTCCGTGGTCGTGGCAGCGACATAGGCCGTCAGCACCGCGCCGAGGATCAGGGCGAACGGCCGCAGGTCCAGCGGCAGCACCAGGAGCAGGGCCAGCACGATCGCGGCACAGGCCGTGACGTGGCCGCCGGGGAAGCTGTTGGCGATGGGGCCCGGGCGGTACAGCAGCGACACCTTCAGCAGCTGCGCGGACGCGATCGCGCCGGCCATCAGCACGGCCGCGGCACCGGTCTGCCGCCAGCGGCGCTGCGAGGCCCCGATCGCCAGCACGAGAATGATGCCCACGCCGATCAGCTGCGGGCTGATCGCCGCGATCGGGCCGCCGTTGCTCGGGGCCGGCAGCGTGGCGTCCTCCAGCGCGCGTCCGCTCGGGGACACCACGAAAACCACGTAGGCGAGCACCAACCCGAACACGCACCCCACCACGGACAGCAGCCTCATGAGATCGACACTGCCCGTGTCCTGTGTGTGAACTGTGCGTGCGGTGTCATGGTTTCGCTACGACTTCGACAGGTTCCGCTCAGCGCAGGCACAGCCCGCTCGCACAGTCTGGTGGAGAGCAGTTTCGAGTGGACCCCAGGAGCAGGCCAGATGTCCGAGCCGAAGAACCCAGACGAGCAGCCGACCGAGCAGCACCAGCGGCCCGTGGCCGGCCCCGACGCGCAGCAGCAGCCGACCGCGGCCGAGCCCGCGGCCGAACACCAGCCCGCGCCCGCAGCCGAGGCGCCGGCGGCACCGACGCCGCCGCAGGCCCAGCCCGAGCCGGTGGCGGCCGAGGAGCCGCAGACCCAGGCGTTCGCGGCCGAGTCGCCGTCCTACGCGCCGCCCCCGCCCGGCCAGCCGCAGCCGCAGGTGATCTACGTGCAGCGGCCGCCCGGCAAGTTCGCCAACTTCGCCCGGCACCGGGTGACGCAGGTGGTGGCCGCGCTGGTGGTCGGCCTGATCGTGGGCGGCGGCATCGGCGGCCTCATCGGCTCCCACCACGGCGGGGGCTACGGACCGGGCGTGCACCGGCCGTTCAACGGCCAGTACAACGGCCCGCAGGGCGGCTTCGGCCCGCGCGGCAACCACGGCCCGGGCCCGCAGAACGGCACCCAGCAGGGCTAGTTACACCTGTTTACCAACCATGGGGCATCATCGCCCCATGAGCACGAACAAAGTCCGCATCGGGGTGCTCGGCGCGGCGCGTATCGCGCCGACCGCCCTGATCGCGCCGGCCCGGGACAACGCCGAGGCCGAGGTGGTCGCGGTGGCGGCGCGGGACCGTGGCCGCGCCGCCGAGTACGCGGCCAAGCACGGCATCGCCACCGTGCACGGCAGCTACGAGGAGCTGCTGGCCGACCCCGGCATCGACGCCGTCTACAACCCGCTGCCCAACGCCCTGCACGCGCAGTGGACGCTGGCGGCGCTCGATGCCGGCAAGCACGTGCTGTGCGAGAAGCCGTTCACCAGCAACGCCGTCGAGGCCCAGACCGTGGCCGACGCCGCCGACAAGAGCGGTCTGGTGGTGATGGAGGCGTTCCACTACCGCTACCACCCGCTGGCCGCGCGCCTCGCCGAGATCATCGAGTCCGGCGAGATCGGCACGCTCAAGCATGTGCAGGCCGCGCTGTGCTTCCCGCTGCCCAAGTTCTCCGACATCCGCTACAACCGCGAGCTCGGCGGCGGCGCGATGATGGACGCCGGCTGCTACGCGCTGCACATGACCCGGCTGCTCGGCGGCGGTGAGCCGACGGTCGTCTCCGCTCAGGCCAAGCTGCACAAGCCGGACGTGGACCGCGCCATGAAAGCCACATTGGTGTTCCCAGGCGCACATACCGGCTCATTGGTGGCGTCGCTGTGGTCGTCCGACATCCTCAAGATCACCGCCTCGGCGCAGGGCGACAAGGGCCGCATCGACGTCTTCAACTTCGTCCAGCCGCAGGCCTATCACCGGCTGACCGTGCGCACGGCCACCGGCAAGCGCGTGGAGCGGCTGTCCAGGCGGCCGTCCTACAGCTATCAGCTGGACGCCTTCTGCGACGCGGTGCTGCGCGGCCGGCCGGTGCTCACGCCACCGTCCGATTCGGTCCGGAACATGACCGTGATCGACGAGATCTATCGCAAGGCCGGCCTATCCCCCAGATAACGCCAGGAAACTCTTGGGGAGCACACGCCTTCGCCTCAGGTTCCTCATATGTGCGGGCCCCACAGTTGAGCCATGACCGAGACGCCCCGCACCCCTGAGCCCGCCACCGCCGTCTTCACCGACGACACGCCGACGCCGCCGACCGGCTTCCCGAACCCGCTGTTCGTGCCGCCCCAACCACAGCCGCCACGCAAGTCCCGCAAGGGAACGGCGATCCTGGTCGGCGCGGCGGTGATGGCGGCGGTGGTCGGCGGCGGCACCGGCGCGTGGATCACCAGCTCCGCCGCGGCACCGTCCACTGTGGTCAGTACGGCCGGCGGCACCACCTCCGGCACGCCGGCGGCCAACAACACCGCGACCGGCTCGATCAGCTCGGTGGCCGCGGCCGGACTGCCGGTGGTGGTGCAGATCGCCAACCAGAACGACATCGGCTCCGGCGTGGTGATCAGCTCCGACGGGCTGATCCTGACCAACAACCACGTGGTGTCCAGCGGCGGCTCGTTCACCGTCACGTTCAACGACGGCAGCAAGCACCCGGCGACCGTGGTCGGCACCGACCCGTCGACCGACCTGGCGGTGCTCAAGGTGCAGGGCGTCAGCGGGCTGAAGGCGGCCACGTTCGCGGACTCCTCGCAGGTCAAGGTGGGTGACCAGGTGGTGGCCATCGGCTCGCCCGAGGGCCTTCAGGGCACCGTCACGTCCGGTGTGGTCAGCGCGCTCAACCGGAACATCAGCGCCGGCGAGGGCAACCAGAGCCCGTACGCGCAGTCCGGCGCGTCGCAGACCAACTACAAGGGCGTGATCCAGACCGACGCGCCGATCAACCCGGGCAACTCCGGCGGCCCCTTGTTCAACATGCAGGGCCAGGTCATCGGCATCAACTCGGCCATCTACTCGCCCAACAAGGGCAGCGTCGGCATCGGCTTCGCCATTCCCGGCAACACGGCCAAATCCGTGGCCCAGCAACTCGTCGCCGGCACCATTAGCCACGAGCGCGGCGTCGAGCACCTATGCTCGCTCCGGTGAGCGACGTCGATGCGCTGTCCGACCGGTACGTGGGCGAGTTCGCCGCGGCCGACCCCTGTGCCGCGGCCATGATGGGCATTGCCGGCCATGACGGCGAGCTGACCGACTACGGCCCGGAGGGTTTCTCGGCCCGGCACGAGCTGGCCGAGCGGACTCTCGCCGAGTTGAACACCACGCCCGTCCACACCGACGCGCAGCGGCGGGCCGCGGCGGTGCTGCGGGACCGGCTGGAGATCGATCTGGCCCGGTTCGCCGCCGGCTACGTGGACGCCGACCTGAACACCATCACCAGCCCGCCGCAGCTGCTGCGGCAGGCGATCGAGGTGCTGGACCAGGGCGAACGCACCGTGGTCGCGGACATGCGGTCGCGGTTGGCGGGCATCCCGCAAGCGCTTTCCGGGCTGCGGGCGTCCTTGGAGCGAGGCCGGCAGCAGGGGCGTGTGTCGGCGGTGCGCCAGGTCGTCAACTGTGCCCGGCAGAGCAAGGAATTCGCCGACTATCTCGGCACGCTGCCCTCGACGTACCGGGCCGAGACCGAGCGGGCCGGCGTGGCGCTGGTCGAGTTCGCGTCCTACCTGGCCGATGATTTGGCCCCGAACGCTCCTCGGCGCGACGCCGTCGGGCGTGAGCGCTATGCCCTGGAGGCGCGCAACCACCTCGGCAGCAAGGTCGATCTGCTGGAGACGTACGAATGGGGCTGGCAGGAGCTGGCCCGGCTCGAGGCGGAGATGCGCACCGTCGGCGCGGAGATCCTGCCCGGCGAGCCGCTGCCGGCCGTGCTGGCCGCCCTGGACGCCGATCCGGCGCACCGGGTGCGCGGGGCCGAGCAGTTCCGGGGGCGGATCCAGGAGCTGGCCGACAAGGCCATCGCCGACCTGGACGGCACCCACTTCGACATTCCGGAACCGTTGCGGCGGCTGGACTGCCGCGTGCCGGCGACCAACACCGGCGTCTACTACCTGGCCCCGGCCGAGGACCTCAGCCGGCCCGGGACCGTGTGGTACTCCATGACGTCCGACGAGCCGGCCACCTGGTCGGTGCCGTCCGTGATGTTCCACGAGGGCGCGCCCGGGCACCACCTCCAGCTGGGGCTCAACGTGCTCAACACCCGTACCCTCAACCGGTTCCAGCGGCTGAGCGCCGAGCTGCACCCCGGGCACGGCGAGGGCTGGGGCCTCTACGCCGAGAAGCTCATGGACGAGCTCGGCTACTACGAGCTGCCGGCGTACCGGATGGGCATGTTCGCCGGTGGGCAACAACTTCGGGCCGCCCGGGTCGTCGTCGACATCGGACTGCATCTCGAACTGCCGATCCCGGCCGGGGTGGGTTTCCACGACGGTGCCGTGTGGACGCCGGAGCTTGCCGTCGAGTTCGTCGCCGCCCGGTCCGGCGCCATGGGCGGCATCGAGTTCGCCCGCTTCGAGGTCGACCGCTACCTGGGCCTGCCCGGTCAGGCCATCGCGTACAAGGTCGGCGAGCGGGCCTGGCTCGCCGCCCGGGCCGACGCCCGTGCCCGTCAGGGATCCCGTTTCGACCTGCGGACGTTCCACAGCACCGCGTTGGACCTCGGGCCGATGGGCCTCGACCTGTTGACTTCCGAGCTGGCGGGGTTGCTGACGTGAAGATCGTGGTCATTGGTGGCAGCGGGCACATCGGCACCTTCCTCGTGCCGCGGCTGGTGCGCGCCGGGCACGAGGTCGTGAACCTGAGCCGCGGCACGCGGTCGGCGTATGTCGAGGCAGCAGAATGGCAGCAGGTGCGGCAGATCGCCGCCGATCGGTCGCAGGACGGCTTCGACGACCGGGTGGCCGAGCTGCGGCCCGAGGTGGTCGTCGACCTGATCTGCTTCACGCTGGAATCGGCGGCCGGGCTGGTCGAGCGGCTGCGTGGCGAGGTCGGGCATCTCCTGCACTGCGGTTCGATCTGGCGCTACGGCCCAAGCCACAAGGCCCCGATCTTCGAAGACGCCGGCACGCCGCCGATCGGCGAGTACGGCATCAACAAGGCCGCCATCGCCCGCATGCTGAAGGCCGAGACCGATCTCGTCACCACGTCGCTGCACCCCGGGCACATCGTCGGTCCCGGCTGGCATCCGATCGGCCCGCTCGGCAACTTGGACCCGGCGGTCTGGCAAGCGCTTTCAGCCGGAGAACCGTTGCGGGTGCCGGGAATCGGGGCCGAGCACCTGAACCACGTGCACGCCGACGACGTTGCCCAGGCCTTCGAGCTGGCCATCGCCAACCGTGACGCCGCGGCCGGCGAGGACTTCAACGTGGTGGCCGCGACGGCGTTGAACCTCCGCGGCTATGCCGAGATCGCCGCCGGCTGGTTCGGCCAGACCGCGAACCTGGAATCCGTGTCGTGGGAGGACTTCCGCGCGTCGACCTCGGCTGAGCACGCCGACGCCAGCTGGGCGCACCTGATGCGTAGCCAGGTCTGCTCGATCGACAAGGCCGTGCGGCTGCTGGGTTATGCGCCTCGGTACGAGCCTGAGGCGGCCGTGTTGGAATCCGTACGCTGGCTCATCAAGCACGGCGAACTGGACGCTCAGCTGAAGTAGGCGCCCGGTGTCGTGTCGGTGACGCGGCGGAAGGCGGCGACGAAGGCGCTCGGGGTGGCGTAGCCGACGCGGCGGGCGACGGTGGCGACGGGCATGCCGGCGGCGAGCAGCGGCAGTGACGCGAGCAGGCGGACCTGGGTGCGCCAGGCGCCGAACGTCATGCCGGTCTCGGCGACGAAAGCCCTTGCCAGCGTACGAGAAGAGGCGCCGACGAGACGGCCCCAGGCGGCCAGGTCGCGGTCGTCGGCGGGGTCGTCGGTCAAGGCCTGGGCGATCAACGACAGGCGTTTCGACACCGTCGGGACATGGATGGTGGAGACCGGCACCGGCACGAGCAGATCCCGCAGCACGGCTTCGGCGCGGCGGCGGGGAGCGCTGGGCAACGTGAGGTCGGCGAGGTACTGAATGAGCTCGGCCAGCAGCGGTCCGACGGCGACCACGGTCGGCTCGACCCACTGCCGCCCGCCGAAGTAGATGCTGTGCATGGACGACGTGCTGGCGGCGCCGGTGCGGTGCAGGATGCCAGCCGGGATCCATAGGGCGCGGGACGGCGGCAGCACATAGGCGGCGTCGCCGATCTGCACGGTGAGCATGCCCTCGGCGGCCCACGCGAACTGATGCTGGGGATGCAGGTGCCAGTCGAACCATTCCCCCTTGGGCATGGTCACGCTGAGCACCATCAGTGCTTGTTGCTTTGGGCTATGTCCGTCTCGCGACATCGTATGTCAGCCTACTCGGTAGCGGACAACGTTCGAGGGTCCTAGCGTCGACGACATGCCGATGAACTTCATGCACCGAAGGATCTGCTCTTCCCAGGACTGGGCCAAGAACGTGCGTGAGCGCAGCCTGCCGTGGTCGCTGACCGGCGTGGAGCTGGGCGCGAACCTGCTGGAGATCGGGCCGGGCTACGGGGCCACGACCCGAGTGCTGGTCGATCTGGCGCCGAACGTGACGGCGGTGGAGGTGGACGGTCGATCGGCCCAGGATCTGCAACGGGAATTCGACGGCAAGGCCACGATCCTGCACGGCGACGGCAGCCGGATGTCGTTGCCGGACCAGGAGTTCAGCTCGGTCGTCTGCTTCACGATGCTGCATCACGTGCCGACCAGGCCGATGCAGGACGGGATCTTCGCCGAGGCGTTCCGCGTGTTGCAGCCGGGCGGGGTGTTCGCCGGCAGCGACAGCCGGTTGAGCCTGCGGTTCCGGCTGCTGCACATCGGTGACACGATGAACATCGTCGACCCGGACGAGCTGCCGGAGCGGCTGCGGCATGCCGGCTTCGAGGACGTGGAAGTCACGCTCCGGGAGGGGGCCTTCCGGTTCCAGGCCAGAAAGCCGTCGATACCGTAAACCGGTCGCGCCGGGGCGTTAGTACGACGTAGCGTACTAATGTGCCTCGTGACGAGAACGTGCGCCGGATCCGGTCGGCGGTGGTCCGGCTGTCCCGCCGGCTGCGCGCCGAGCGGCCGGCCGACGCGCTGGCCCCAACCAAGATCAGTGTACTTGCCCAGCTCTGGCGCAACGGCGAGATGTGCGCAGGCGACCTGGCCGACCTGGAGCGGATCCAGCCGCAGTCGCTGACCAGGACGCTGGCGTCGCTGGCGGCCGACGGCCTGATCGCGCGCCGGCCGGACCCGCTGGACCGCCGGCAGGCGGTCATCGGCATCACCGAGCAGGGCCTGGCCGCATTGTCCGAGGACATGCAGGCCCGTGAGCTCTGGCTGGCCAAGGCGATGGACATCCGGCTGTCGCCGGCCGAACGTCAGCTGCTGGCCGACGCGGCCGAGCTGATGGATCGGCTGGCCGATGACTGACCACTGGATCCGCCGGCTGCTGCCGTTCCTCAAGATCCAGCGCCGGAGCATGGTGCTGACCTTCATCGCCGCGCTGGCCGGGGCCGGGCTGGCCGCGGTCACGCCGCTGCTGGAGCGGCACATCGTCGACGACGTCATCCTCACGCACCGCTCGGCGCTGCTGCCGTGGCTGGGTGCGCTGGTCGCCGTCGGCGTGTTGACCTTCGTGGCGTCACGCATCAGGCGTTACCGGGCAGCCAAGGTGGTGCTGGAGGTCCAGTACCAGATCCGCAACGCGGTGCACGAACAGTTGCAGCGCCTGGACATCGGCAGCCACCAGGCGATGCCGACCGGCCAGCTGGTGTCGCGGATCTCCACCGACGCCGGTGTGATGGTCCGCGTGCTGTCGTACCTGCCGGCGTTGAGCAGCAACGTGTTGCTGATCGTGGTGTCGCTGGTGGTCATGATCGTGCTGTCGCCGCTGCTGGCGTTGATCAGCGCGCTGGTGGTGCCGGCACTGGTGATCATCGTCTACCGGATGCGACGGCAGGTGCGACCGGCCACCTGGGACAGTCAGCAGCGCGGGGCCGAGGTGACGCAGACGGTCACCCAGACCGTGTCCGGGATCCGCGTGGTCAAGGCGTTCGGCCAGGAGGACCACGAGCTGGACCGGTTCGTCGAGGCCAGCCAGAAGTTGTACGGGGCGCGCATCCGGTCGGTGCGGCTGATCGCCAAGTACCAGCCGCTGCTACAGGCGATCCCGGCCATCGGGCAGGTGCTGCTGCTGGGGCTGGGCGGCTGGCTGGCGTTGCACGGCAACATCACCGTCGGCACGTTCCTGGCCTTCGCCACGTATCTGTCGCAGGTGATCGGGCCGGCGCAGATGTTCGCGGCGATGATCAGCGCCACCCAGCGGGCCGGCATCTCGGCCCGGCGGATCTTCGACCTGCTGGACTCGGTGCCGGCCGTGACGGACAAGCAGGACGCCTCGCCGTTGCCGCCGGTCAGCGGTGACATCGCCATCACGGACGCGCGATTCGGCTACCTCAGCTCGGAACCGGTGCTCGACGGGTTCAGCCTGCACGTTCAGCCGGGTGAAACCGTTGCCCTGGTGGGGACTTCGGGTTCGGGGAAGTCCACTGTGGCCATGCTGCTGGCCCGGTTCCACGACGTGCAGGCCGGCAGCGTCAAGATCGACGGGCATGACGTCCGGGACGTAACGGTCGACACGTTACGTAGCCAGGTCGGCATGGTCTTCGAGGAGAGTTTCCTGTTCTCCGACACCGTTCGGGCCAATATCGGCTACGGCCGGCCGGACGCCACCGACGAGGAGATCGAGGCGGCGGCCCGGGCAGCCGAGGCACACGAGTTCATCACAGCCCTACCGGAGGGCTACGACACGCAGGTCGGCGAGCGCGGACTGACGCTGTCCGGCGGTCAGCGTCAGCGCATCGCGCTGGCGCGGGCGCTGCTGACCGATCCCCGGATCCTGGTGTTGGACGACGCGACCAGCGCGGTGGACGCCCGGATCGAGGAGGGCATTCACGCCACCCTGCGGCGCGTGATGGTCGACCGCACCACGCTGCTCATCGCCCACCGCCGCTCCACGTTGCGACTGGCCAGCCGGATCGTCGTGGTGGACAAGGGACGTG
Organism: Kutzneria chonburiensis; assembly: GCF_028622115.1. Taxonomy (NCBI): domain Bacteria; kingdom Bacillati; phylum Actinomycetota; class Actinomycetes; order Pseudonocardiales; family Pseudonocardiaceae; genus Kutzneria; species Kutzneria chonburiensis. The sequence goes on along the minus strand of NZ_CP097263.1, from coordinate 199,512 downwards.
TTGTCGCACAAGGCAGTCACGAGGAACTGATGGCCGCCAGTCCGCTGTACCGGCGACTGTTGGCCGGCACCGACGAGGACATCGACGTCGAGGTGACCACGGGTGTGACCGAGGAGGCGTGGCAGGCCGACGGCGGCAAGCGCAAGCAGCTGGCGATCATGGAGACGCCGTCCGAGATGGCCGCCGGCCTGCTCTTGCTGCCGCCGGCCCGCGATCGCGCCGACATCGACACCGTCGGCGACGACGAGCCCCGATTCTCGTTCCGCCGCTTCGTCTGGCGGCACCGCACGGCGTTGGGCCTCGGCCTGTTCCTGGTGCTGCTGGACGCCGTCGCCACGGCCGCCGGGCCGTACTTCTCCCGTGAGGGCATCGACAACGGCGTGCTCAACGGCTCGGCCGGCGCGTTGTTCTTGTCGGCCGGCATTTTCCTCGCCGTTGTCCTCGGCGACCTGGCCGTGTCGGTGGCGATGACGCTGGTCAACGGCCGTACCGGCGAGCGTTTGCTGATGGCGCTGAAGGTCCGTGTGTTCAAGCGGCTGCTGCGGCTGCCGGTCTCGTTCTACGACCGGGAGATGGTCGGGCAGGTCATGACCCGCATGACCACCGACACCGATTCGTTCTCCTCGTTGCTACAGAACGGTTTGCTCCAGGCCGCGGCCAGCGTGCTGACGTTCACCGGGGTGCTGGTGGCGATGGCCGTGATGAACATCGAGCTGACCGGCGTGGCCGCGCTGGTGCTGATTCCGTTCGTGTTGGCCACCACCGTGTTCCGGCGGCTGTCCAAGAGCAGTTACGTGCAGGCGCGGGAGAAGATCTCCGACGTCAACGCCGGATTGCAGGAAACCTTGGCCGGCGTGCGGGAATCGCAGGCATTCGGGCAGCAGGGGCGGCGGCACACCGAGTTCAAGCGGCTCACCCGGGGCTATCTGGACGCCCGGATGAAGTCGCAGCGGCTGATCTCGGCGTACTTCCCGTTCCTGGAGTTCCTGTCCGACCTCGGCGCGGCGCTGGTGCTCGGTGCGGGGTACTTCCTCATTGCCCGCAACGAGTTGACCGCCGGCGAGCTGATCGCGTTCGTGCTCTACCTCGGGTTGTTCTTCTCCCCCATCCAGCAGCTGTCCGGCGTGTTCGACGACTGGCAGCAGGCGCGGGTGTCGATGACCCGGATCAACGACCTGTTGGCCGAGCCCGACCTCACGCCGACCGCCGCTTCGCCGACACATCCCGGCCGGTTGCGCGGGCGGATCGCGTTGCAGGACGTGTGGTTCCGCTATCCGGGCGTGGACAGCGACGTGCTGCAAGGCGTGGATCTCGTTGTGGAGCCGGGGGAAACCGTCGCGTTGATCGGCGAGACCGGTGCCGGAAAGTCCACTGTGGTCAAGATGTTGGCCCGGTTCTACGACCCCGACAAGGGATCCGTCACCATCGACGGCCTGGACCTGCGTTCCCTCGATCCGTCGGAGTTCCGGCGGCAGCTGGGCTACGTGCCGCAGGAGGCGTTCCTGTTCCCCGGCACCATCCGGGACAACATCGCCTACGGTCGACCTTCGGCCACCGACGCCGAAGTCGAGGCCGCCGCCCGGGCCATCGGCGCGCACGAGTTCGTGGCCAAGCTGCCCGGCGGCTACCTGCACGAGATTGGCGAGCGGGGCGGCTCTTTGTCCGCCGGGCAGCGACAGTTGCTCTGCCTGGCCCGGGCCCAGATCGTCAATCCCGTGTTGCTGCTGCTGGACGAGGCCACCGCCAACCTCGACCTGGCCACGGAATCCGTTGTCTCGGCCGCCATGTCCACGTTGGCCGACGGCCGCACCACGATCCTGGTCGCGCACCGCTTGCAGACCGCTCGCGGCGCCGACCGGATCGTGGTGATGGACGCCGGGCGCGTGGTCGCCGTCGGCACGCACTCACAGTTGCTCGCCGAGAGCGACCACTACGCCCGGTTGTGGGCGGCCTTCGCAGTCACACCAGCTTCGGCGTGATGATCGCCTCCGGGGAGGTGGCCGGCGACCACCTCCCCGCTCGTGGCCGGCTTTCGCAGTCACACCAGCTTCGCGTCCAGCGTGATCGTGGTGCCGGCCAGGGCCTTGCTCACCGGGCAGGTGTCCTTGGCCGTCTGCGCCAGCTCCGCGAACTTCGCCGCGTCCAGGCCCGGCACCTTGGCGTTGACCGTCACCGCGACGCTCGTGATCGCAAAGCCACCCGCCGGGTCCGGGCCCAGCGTCACCTCCGCGCTCACGTCGATCGCGTCCGCCGTCAGGCCGTTCGCGCCCAGCACGCCCGACAGGTTCATCGCCAGGCACGAGCTGTGCGCCGCCGCGATCAGCTCTTCCGGCGAGGTCTGCCCGTCCGGGTTCCCCGTGCGGGTCGGGAACGACACGTCGAACTGACCCGCGTTCGAGGAGTCGAACGTGACCGTCCCCTTGCCGTCCTGCAGTCCGCCTTCCCAGTGGGTGGTGGCGTCGCGACTGGGCATTGTGGTGCCTCCCTCGGTGGTGGTTGCCTGCCAGGAACCATAGCGCACTCTTAAATCGTGCGCAATGCATCACCGCAGTCCAGCACATTCGAATGTCACATGCGCGCCATACTTGCCTCCCAGCGGCACATCCGGACCGCATGTGCCGCTCGGGGCGGTTAGAAGATGAGGACCTCGGTTCCGGGGTGCAGCAAGGGGAAGACCTCGTCGATGGAGGGGTCGGTGAGGCGCACGCAGCCATTGCTGGCCGGCACGGCCTCGACGGGCTCGCCGCCGTGCACGGCGATGCCGGTGGTGGTGATGTAGCTGGGGCGGTAGAGGTTGCCCAGCGGCGCGTACTCCACGAAGTTGATCTGGTAGTAGACGTGGAAGTCGCCGAGCGGGGTGACGCGGTCGCCGACGTTGTCGCCGGTGCAGGCGTCGTAGATCTTGGTGACCTGGCCGTCGGCGACGACGTAGGCGACCTGACGGGCGATGTCTACCTCAAGGTGGGTGCCAGCGGCGGTGGTGCGAGGGGTGATCGTCTTGGGTGCGCGCAGCGCGGCGGCGGTGGCGTCGTCGACGACGCCGGTGCGAGGTAAGCCCTGCACCTTCTGAAACGCGACGATGGCGTGCTTGGTCTCATCGTCGACCTGGCCGGTGACCTGACGGGTCTGGTAGCCCAGCGTGAACAAGGCCCGCTGCACCTCGGAGGTGGAGGGCAAGGCAGGCTTGGGCGGCGTCGTGGTTGTGGTTGACGTCACAGTGTGCGCCGCCGGCGCTGGTGCCGACTCGGCCTGGCCGCACGCGGCGGCCAACAGCACGGCCGAGCCTGTGACCAGCACTTTCACGCTTCGGAACATGAACACGGACCCCTTGAGCGAACGAACGGCGTCACTGGGGATTGGCACGAGCATGCGGCCGCGCAACTTCTTTCGCCACTCGCTCGTCGACCACCCCGTGGAAGACCTGGAATCGCTGTACCGGGAGCACGTGCACGCGCTGCTCGGGTACGCCGCGCGCCGGCTCGGCGATCCCAACGAGGCGGCGGACGTGGTCGCGGCGGTGTTCCTGGCCGTGCTGGAACGGCCGGGCGGCTACGACCCGGCCCGCGGCACGCCGCGGGCCTGGCTGTTCGGCATCGCGGCGCACATGATCGCCTCCCGTGGCCGGCGGCGTAGCGCCGAGTACCGGGCGTTGCAGCGGGTCTACGGTCAACGCACACTGGCCGCCGACGACTTCGCCGAATTGGAGGCACGCGTGGACGCCGCCAACGCCGCGACCGCCGTGCTGGCCGGCCTCGACGACCTGCCGCCGGCCGAGCGGGAGCTGTTCCTGCTGGTCAGCCTGGACGAGCTGACGCCGATCGAGGCGGCCGAGGTGCTGGGCATCTCGCCGTCGGCGGCCCGGATGCGGCTGACCCGGGCCCGGCGCAAGCTGACGCCGCTGGCGGAGGGGTCCACGTGCCTGAGCTGACCCCGCTCGAGGAGCGCCTGCTGGCCGGCCTGAGACAGGCCGAGCCGGTCCGGCGCAAGCGGCGCTGGCTGCCGGTGGTCGGTGCGGCGGCAGCGGCGGCGGCTCTGCTCGTGTTGACGGTGGTGCGGCCGACGGCTCCGACCGAGATGTCGACGGCGAGCCCGCCGACGCCGATCCGCTACCTGCGCTGGCTCAGCCCGGCCGACGGCCCGAACCGCGAGCGGGCCGACGAGGTGTGGATCGACGACGTGCACCACACCGTGCGGCTCAAGTCGCCGGACTTCGACCGGACCTTCACCGACGTGCCGGAGCCGATCGCCCTGAACCGACCGGGCATGCCGGCCGAGTTCGCGCGGATGTCGCCGGACGTGCTGGTGGCCGACCAGCGCACCGTTGTCGCCGGCCTGCCGCGCACCGAGACCGACCTGAACGCGGCAGTACATATGGTGGCCAAGCAGAACGGCAAGTACGAGGGCGAGGTGCTGGGCGACCTGCTCAGCAAGCCGGGGCTGAGCCCGGAGATGCGCCAACTGACCGTGAAAGTTCTGTTGGGGCAGCATGGAGTTGGCCTGCTCGACTCGTCGAAGGCCTATGACCTGACCGGCCGGTCGGGCGCGCTCTACGTGCTCGACGTCGGGCCGCTGTCGTTGCAGCTGGTGATCGACATGGACACGTACACGTTGCTGTCCATGGACAAGAACACCATCGTCAACCGGTAGCGTTCAGCGTCCACTGCTGGTTCGCACCGACGGTCAGCTGCACACCGTCCACTGTGGACACTGCTGTCAATCCCCTGCCCTGGTTGGAGATCACTCCGCCGGCGATGGTCCATTGCTGGGCCGCCGAGCCGTTGCAGGTCCGCTGCACGACAGTTGCCGCACTGGCGTCCAGACACTTGCCGCTCTGCACGCCGGTGATCGTTCCGTTGGCCTGCACGGTGAAACGCTGGTTGGCGTCACCGGTGGTGTGATACTGGATCACCGCCGCACCGTCCGAAGTGGACGCCCCGGCGACGTCGGCCGACGAGCCGTTGGCCGCCTGGATGAGGTAGTTGTGGCCTGAGACAACGGTTGTCGGCTGGCTGAAGGTGAACGTGGTGATGCTGCGGGCCGGCAGCGTGGCCGTCGCCGTGCTGCCGCTGACGCTCGGTAACGCCACCGACGCGAGGTCCTCGGTGGCCGACGTCCGGTACGCGCCGGTGGCGGTGAGCTGGCCGTTCGTCGCGCCGAAGTGCAGCGGGAAAGCGGTGTCCGCGGCGTTGTCGTTGATCGCCACGACCGTCCACGTGCCGCCGGACTCGAAAGCCACCGGCCACACGCCGGACGGCATGCCGCTGATCGGGAACCGCACCGCGTTGGGGCGAACGAACCGGCTGAAGTTGGCCAGCGCCCAGAACCGTTTGGTGACATAGAGATTCTGGTTGCCGTTGCTCGCGTGGTTCGGGTCGTAGTAGATCAGGCCGTCGTTCCAGCCGTTGCCGTTCTTGGTGCTCGGGCAGCTCGGCGCGGCCACCGGGTCGCAGCCCAACACCGGCGACAGCGCCGTCCACCAGTCGAACTGGGCGTCGTTGGCCTCGGTCAGGTCCTGGTGGATCAGGTCGGCCATGCGCAGGCCGCCGTCGATCGTCGGGTCGTAGCCCTGGCCGTAGCCGCCGCCGTTGGAGCAGCAGATCTCCGTGGCCCACAACGGTTTGCCGTAGTTCTTGGCGCTGGCCCGCAGCGTGTTCAGGGTGGCGTTGCTCGGGAAGTCGTAGGTGTGGTGGGCCAGCGCGACCAGGTAGCGCTGGGTGGTGGCGTCGCCGGCCCAGGCCGGCAGCTCGAAGATGTCCTGGAGCGCCCAGCTGGTCTCGTCGGCCAGCACCTGGGCCGGCGAGCCGGCGTTGGCCAGGGCCGCGCCGAGGGCCCGGACGATCGGACCGCGCTGGCCGGTGCCGACCGACATGCCCTCCTGGCCGCAGTCGCCGAAGCTGTTGTCCGGCTCGTTCATCGGGCTGACCTGCGAGAACGTCACGCCCTGCTGCTGGAAGTGGGTGACGACGTCGGTCAGGAACTGCCCGTACGCCGCCTCGCTGCCGCTCTTCAGCGAGCCGCCGCAGCTCTTGCCGTTCGTCGTCCACACCGGCGGCGCACTGTTCACGAACGCCTGGATGTCCGGCACCCCGTGCTGCGCCGCCTGTTTCACGAACGTCGTGCCGCCCGGGTCTTTCGACCAGTCGTAGACGCCCGGGCTGACCAGCGCCGTCTGCGGCGCGCGGGGCGGATTCGTCACGCCGACCCCGCCGCCGCCCACGTTGTAGCGGTAGACGCTCAGGTTCAGTCCGTCCGGGCCGAACAGCAGATCGCCGACCCGCTGCTGGACCGTCGGGGCAAAGTTCGCGAGGTCGTTCACCCACCAGGCGCCCGATGCGCCGAAGCCCTGCACCGACTGCGCCGGTGTGCCCGACACCTCCGCCGCCGCCTGCGGCGCCGCCACCGCCGGCGCGCCCGTGACCGTCATGACCAGCGCCGTTGCCAGGATCATCGCCCCACGCATGGACTTGACGGTAGGGAGTGATCGCTACTTGCCGGTAGGGCCGTTCGGTTGCCACTGTCCGGAATTGCGGCTTGTCCCGGTGCCGTGAGAATGGGCCGTATGGACTACGCGATGGGGCGCAACGACCGGGAGACCGAGCGGCTGATGCTGCAAGCCGAGCTCTATCGGCCGCACAGCCGGCACCTGTTCACCCTGGCCGGCATCTCTCCCGGCATGCGGGTCCTCGACGTCGGCTGCGGTGCCGGCGACATCAGCTTGCTCATCGCCGACCTCGTCGGTCCCACCGGTTCCGTGCTCGGCATCGACGCCGATCCCGCCGTGCTGGCCGTCGCCCGGTCACGGGCCCAGGGCCTCCCCAACGTCGAGTTCCGCCAGGCCGTGCTGCCTTCCGTCGAGCTCGCCGGTCCCGTCGACGCCGTCGTCGGGCGTTTGATCCTCATGCACCTCGCCGACCCCGCCGGCACCGTGCGGGAGCTGGCCCGGCACGTTCGTCCCGGCGGTGTCGTCACCTTCCAGGACTTCGAGCTCGACACCTGCCGCGCCGCCCCGCCCACAGCGCTCGCCACCCGCTGTCTGGACTGGATCCGGGGTTCCATGCGGGCCGGCGGCATCACCCCCAACCCCGGCGAGGACCTCTACCGCATCTTCCGCGACGCCGGCTTCCCCTCCCCGACCTCTCCAGCTCCCGCCCCGCCGGCAACGCCGACTCCGTCAACGTCGTGCACGCCGCCGCCACCGCCGTCTCCCTCATCCCCATGATCGAGAAGGCCGGCCTCGCCACCGTCGAGGAGGTCGGGCCTGAGACCTTGTACTCCCGTCTTCGCGACGAGATCGCCGAGGTGGACGGCGTGTTCTATTCGCCGGAGTTGATCGCCGCCTGGACCACCGTATAACCCCCGCGAGTCCCGCTCTCCAGCACACCGAAATCCGCTGTCGCGCACATCCGAACGTCACATGCGCGCCGTACTTGCCTCCCAGCGCCACATCCGGACCGCATGTGGCGGGGGCTGCGGGAAAGCAGGTTTCGGGGTGACGCTGGGCGGGACTCACGGGGGCTACGCGGCGGCGGGCTGGGGCTCGGGCTTCGCGGCGGCCTTGACCGGCTTGCCGAACGGGATGCGGGCCCGGCCGATGAGGACCTTGGCCAACGGGGTCCTGATGACGATCTCGACGAAGATCAGGGACGTGACCACGGCGAAGACGTAGGCGGACAAGGTCAGGGGCAGGCCCTGGTCGAGGTGGTTGGGGAACCACATGTCGAACTCGTTGAGGAACACCCAGAGCATGGCGGGGTGCACGAGGAAGACGCCGAAGGAGCGCTGCGACGCCGCCGCGACGATGCGCTGCCAACGGGAGCCGGTGGCCTGGCGGGAGGCCCACCGGGAGCCGACGAGGTAGAGGGCCAGCACGACGAAGGCGTACCACGGCAGCATCTCGGGCTGGAGCACGCCGGTGGCGTCGCCGGGGGTGTGACCGTAGGCGAGGTTGACGCCGTACCAGGTGAGGGCGAAAGCGGCGGAAAGGCCGAGGCCCCACCAGATGAGGCGGCTGTGGGCGGTGATCCACGCCTGGAACGCCTCGTAGTGGAACGCGGCGATGCAGCCGGCGATCAGGAAGAACTGGTAGCTGACGACGAGCGTGCCCTGGTTGCCCCACAGCTGCCCCAGCAGCGAGTCGCCGTCGGACGGCGCGGGCAGGTAGGTCTCGGCCAGCGAGATGCCGAGCTGCAAAACCGCGGAGCCGATGAGGATCTTCTTGTGGTGCCGGACGGTGGCCTTCAGGGCGGCCAGCACGAACGGGAACAGGATGTAGAACTGGAGCGACACCAGCAGGAAGTACAGGTGGTACCAGCCGATGCCCTTGTAGATGCAGCCCCACAGGTAGTCGAGGAACTCGCCGACGGGCAGCGCGGGCATGCCGACCTGCTGGATGATGCCGAAGTAGAACCCGGTCCACACCAGGTACGGAATTCCGACCAGCGACATCCGCCGCCGCCAGAAGTTGCCGGGGGCCAGCGGGCGCCTGCGATAGGTGTAGACGAGCACGAAGCCGGTGAGGAAGAAGAACACGGACCGGGTGAAGTGCAGCAGGGTGAGCGTCCCGTACGCGGTCACGCTGGCGCCGTCATTGGTGTACGTGATGACGTGCACGGCGATCACGCTGGCGAAGGTCAGCACTCGGACCAGGTCGACCTGGTTGAGGTGTCCCTTGCCCGCCTTCGCCGTGGTGGTGGCCGCCGGCGCGGCGGGGAGCAGCTGAACGCTCATCGGGCGTGTCCTCCCTCGTCCCTCTCGTGATCGGTGACTAGCTAACAACCTCGACCTGAGAGTGGATTAAGGATGGGCGTTTTGTTGCCTGTCGATAAGCTTTCGATGGCCCCGCGAGCTCTCCCACGATCCGCGCATGTCCCTTCTGACCAGGGGATTCCCGCCGACCCGTTACGCCGGGCCGGACAGGTGACCTTCAGCATCTCGACAGCTGACGCCCAGGCTTCCCGGTGGGGACCACGCCGCGCGACCCGTCTTGGTTCACCGTAGCGAACGGGATCAGCGACACGTCCGGGTGACCAGGGCGGCGGCGTACGCGTGCAGCCCCAGACCTTGACCCCAAGGCTGAACGCGGTCGTCACGAATAACGGAGTACCCGAACGGCACGAGTTGTAACACCGTGCCCGCACTGGTTCTGGTGACCGAACCGTCCGAGGTCACGTACGGATGCAGGCCGGCCAAGGCGCGCCAGGCCGATGACCTGAACGTTTCAGCAGAAACACCCAGTGCGGCGGCCCGGAACAGGGCGGCGGCGATGCCGGCTGTGGCGGAGGTCTCGATGATGCCCCGGGTTTCCGGGTGCCCGTCGACCAGAACATCCCACACGCCGTGCGCGGGCTGGAGCGACACCAAAGCGGTCAACTGCGCGGTAAGGCGTTCACGGATGTGATCGAGGCTCGGGTCGGCTTCGAGTATTTCGACGCCGGCCAAGGCGAGCCACGCATTGGCCCGGCCCCAGAAGCACCAGATGGTCTCGCCACGGTGCGAGCCGTGCGCGAACAAACCGGTCTCGGAGCCGAGCACCTCGGCGTGCAACAGCCACTGCCGAGCGGCCTCGGCGATCAGCTCGGGACGGTCCAAAGCGCGTCCGCAGTGGACGAGGAACACGCCGGCCATGAAAGCGGTGTCCGCCCACACGCCGCCGGGCCAGTGCTCCAACGGCCCGGGACCGATCCGCGAGGACAGCCAGTCCAACAACCCCGAGCAGGCGTCGGCGTAGCGGGGATCGCCGGTTTCCCGGTACAGCCAAGCACAAGCCGCGCCGGGAATGATCGAATTGACGTGATCGGGCATGATGCCCGAAGCCAGCCGGCGTTCGACGAATTCGATCACGAACGGCGGCGTCGGAGAACCGGTGGCCTCGGCGAGCCGGAGCATCCCGAGCAGCACCACGCCCTCGCCCCAGAACCACCGCGTCAAGCCCATGTCGATGGCCCGCAAGGCGATCCGACGCCCGGTGTCGGCCAGCACGTCAACTGTCAACGTCGACGGATCGACGGGCGGCAGCGGAGGCTCGGCGTACAGCGAGGAACTGGGATCCAGCCCGGTCACGGTCCCTCCCAATCCAACGAATGCGACCGGTATTTCACGCCACCAGGCCAGAATTCCGGCTCGGCCGGCGACGGATCACCGACCACGCACACCCACGCGGTGCCAGGACCGTTGGGCCGCAGCTCCTGATAGGCGTCCGGCCCCGAGGTGACGATCCGAGCCCCGCCTTCGCAGGCCAGGGCCACGATGCCGGCACCGCGCCGGCCGATCGTCCACACCCCGCGCTGCTCCCACGAGTCCAAAGTAGACAGTGGGAACCAGGCGTGGGTGTAGCCCATCGGGTCGTCCGGCGGAATCCGGTACAGCGCCAGCACGACGTCCCGGAACTGCCGGGCCCGAGGCAGGATCCGGTTGCCGGCCCACGCATTGGGCCGGGCCGATGAGCTGGTCGAGGAATTGGGCGCGTGCGTGACGTAGACCTGCGTCTCCGGCCCGAGCGTCGCGCCCCAGATGTGCTCCTGCAATCCGGGCAGCCCCGGCCGGTAATCCTCCACTGTGGACAACATCACGTCAGGAGTCTTGTACACCACGATGTCCGAGTCGTACGGCCGGGAGAGCAGGTCGTGCTCGAAGCGGTACTCCCCCGCCGAACTGATGCGGGCGAGCTCAACACCGTCAGGCGCCGCCGGCAGCTGGTACCGGACGGCGGTGGCCAGGGCCGTCGCGGGCAACACGGCGGCGTTCAATGCGCCGACGCCGTAACAGAGCCACAAGATCGGCGCGGTCTCCTCGAACCGCGACGACCGCACGGTGTTCACGTACGAACGGCCGTGCGCGGCACCGTTGATGCCCCGCCAGGACGTCGCGTGCAACCCGGTCAGAATCCGGTCCAGCAGCTCCCGAGCCGATGCCACCAGCGACGAATCCGCGGCAAATTCCACAATGGACACCAGGGCCAGCGCGTCGATGGCCAGGTAGGCGTTGGAGTTGAACTCGCTGAAACCGCCGGCCAACCGTCGTCTGATCCACTCGGCGGCCAGCTCACCGCCATGGGCGGCATGCTGAGCGCCGGTCCAGCCGGTGTTGCCGAACGTCGAGGAGGCGAACAGCTCGCCGGCCAGCAGCTCGGCGGTGTGCCACACCAGCTGGTGGTTCTCGGTGAAGTAGCACATGGCGTCCAGGCCGGGCTGATCGATCCAGTACTTGAACCCCAGCAACGCGGCCCGCACGGTGTCCCGCAGGCCGGGCTCCCACGAGGAAACCCGGTGCAGCGCCGTGAGCAGCCCGACCGCCTCGAAGTCGGCGCAGTCGGCCCGGCTGCCGATCATCCACAGCGACCGCTCCAACGCGGAAGCGGATACCTGCCCGGACGCCAACGCGGTCGCCACGCTCGGCGGAGTCGAGCGCACGTGTGCCAGCAGCTCCGACCGCCACTGGGCCGGTGAGCCAACGGGTTCGCCCCGATACGCCGGAGGCAGCACCGCGATCGGGAACTCGCGGAACACCGGCGAGCCGTCGACCGACACCCGCAGCACGACCTCGCCGCTGGCCAGCATCGACGCCGATCCGACGGCCCCTTCGGCCGACGAGTCCAGCCGCACGGAAGCCCGGCCGTCGACAAAGGTCACGAGCTCGCGGCCGACCCGCACCGATGCACCGGAAGGACCCGTCAACGCGACCTCACCGTTGACCGTTCCCCAGGAAGGCGTGCCAACGGCCGACAGGATCCGCTCCGCCGCGGCCGACGCACGCTCGTCCGCGCCGGGACTGGGGATCACCACCCGCACCGGCAGGCCGCCGACGCGCAGCCGCACGACCTGTCGGCACTCCCGGAAACCGACCTGCCAGGACGTGATCACGACCCGCGAGACGCCGGACGGCAACCACACCCGGACCGAGTGCTCGACCGGCTCCATGTAGCTCACGGTGTCGGCGTGCAAAAGGAGTTCACCGTTGACATGCAGCAAGAACGGGCCGGTGCTGGCCACGCACAACGTCCGCCACTCGGCCTGGTCGACCTCGAACGCGGTGCCGGCGACGGCGGTCCGGTAGGTCGGCGTGAAGCAGAATTCGCTCCAATCGACCAAACCGTCCGCACCGGTATGAATACGACGAAACTCCGCCCCCTCAACAACTTCCGGCACCGGCCCGGCGCTGTCCAACGGCCGGGCGAGGTAGAGCCGGCGCTTCAGCGGCGTGACGTCCGGACCGTTCGTGAGGACCCATCGGCCGTCGGGCCCCCAGGGCGAACCCGAAGCGGCCAACCCGAGATCGTCTTCGGGCACCGGCGCGGTGACCACCGGCCGAACCAGCCAATCCCGTACCGAACCCGTCACCGACAGTAGATGAGTGGTGCGTCCATTCGAGGGCACAATGCCTATTCTGTCCGACTAGGACGAACACTGAGTGACCAGCGTGCCAACACTGCTGGACTCTCCGGACGGCACCCTTAGGATTCCCCACGATAGAAACCTCCGATGACCAGGAGCGACCCTGTGCCGACCCTCCGTCCCCTGCCGACGGCGATCGCGGTGATCGGCGTCGGCGCGGTCGTGGCGGTGGCGGTCTGGCGGCCCTGGGAGTCGACGGCCGACGCGGCCGGCGCCCCGCCGCAGATCACCGTGTCCCGCAGCCAGTGCGGCCAGGGCTGGACCGGGCCCAAGACCGGCCGCCAGACCTTCACGCTGCACAACACCGGTGACGCGGCGGCCGAGGTGGACCTGGTCGAGGTGGCCAGCAACAAGGTGTACGCCGAGGTCGAGGGCCTCGGCCCGAACACCAGCGCGCCGATGGACGTGCAGCTGGGCGCCGGGCAGTTCGCGTTCCGCTGCCTGATCGAGGACACCGATCCGATCACTGGCCCGGTGACGCAGCTCCAGGGCGACGCCAAGGGCGGCCCGGCCGTCGTCCCGGTGACCAAGAACGACCTGTTGCCGCTGGTCAAGCAGTACGAGGCGGCGGTGGCCACCGGTGTCGCCGACCTGGCGGCCAAGACCGACAAGCTGCGGGACGACGTCGACGCCGGCAACCTGGACGCGGCCCGGGCCGACTGGCTGCCGGCACACCTGGCGTACAACTCGCTCGGCGCGGCCTATGACGCCTTCGGCGACTTCTCGGACAAGATCGACGGCTCCGACGCGGGCTTCCATCCGCTGGAGAAGGGCCTGTGGCACAACGCATCGGCCGCCGACCTGAAGCCGGTCGCCGACCAGCTGGCCACCGACGTGCACGGACTCCAGAACGAGCTGCCCAACGATCAGGTGGATCCGAACGATCTCGGGCTGCGGGCCCACGAGATCATGGAGAACGCCCTCCAGTTCGAGCTGACCGGTGAGAACGACCAGGGCAGCGGCACCACGCTGAACACCGCGCTGGCCAACCTGGACGGCACCGCCAAGGTGCTGGCGATCCTCGATCCGGTGCTCAAGCCCCGCTACCCGGACCTGCCGGCCGTGCAGAAGTGGTCGGACCGGACCCGCGCGCTGCTGACCGCGCACCTGAACACGCCGGTCGGCCAGCTCGACCGGACCACGCGGCAACAGCTCAACGGGGCGGTCGGCGAGCTGCTGGAGAAGCTCGCCCCGGTCGCCGCCATCTGCGAAGTTCGGAGAAGCTCATGACCGGCGTCGGCCGCCGTTCCTTCCTGCGCGGCGCGCTCGTCGGCGCGGGCGCTGCGGCGGTGACCGGCATGACGGTGACGGCCGACGCCGCGACCTCGAACTCCGTGCCCTTCCACGGCATTCACCAGGCCGGCATTGACACCCCGCCGCAGCGACAAGCCGTCTTCGCCAGCTTCGACGTGATCGCCGCCGACAAGGGCGAGTTGAAAGACCTGTTGCAGACGCTGACCGACCGGGCCCGGCTGCTCACCGCCGGCGGCGCGCTGCCGCCGCTGGGCATTACCGCGCCGCCGGCCGACTCCGGCGTGCTGGGCCCGGACATGCCCGGCGACGACCTGACCGTCACGGTCGGCGTCGGCGCCTCGCTGTTCGACGACCGCTACGGTCTCAAGGACCGCAAGCCGGCCAAGCTGACCGCGATGAAGACGTTCCCCAACGACACCCTGGACGACAGCCAGTGTCATGGGGACCTCAGCCTCCAGCTGTGCGCCACCGACACCGACACCGTGCTGCACGCGCTGCGGGACATCGCCCGGCACACCCGCGGCGGCATGCAGCTGCGCTGGCGGGTCGACGGTTTCCAGAGCCCGCCCCGCCCGTCCGGCACGCAGCGCAACCTGATGGGCTTCAAGGACGGCATCGTCAAACCCGTGCCGGCCGACTTCGACAAGCTCGTCTGGGTCGGCAAGGGGAACGGCGAGCCGTCGTGGGTCGAGGGCGGCAGTTACCAGGTGCTGCGCCAGATCCGGATGCTGGTGGAGTTCTGGGACCGGGTCGACGTCAGCGAGCAGGAGAACATGTTCGGCCGGCGGCGCGACTCCGGTGCACCGCTGGACGGCAACAGCGAGACCGACGTGCCGAACTACCCGGCCGACCCGACCGGCACGGCGATCCCGCTGACCAGCCACATCCGGGTGGCCAACCCGCGTACCGCCGAGACGGCGTCCAGCCAGTTCCTGCGGCGGGGCTACAACTACGACAGGGGCACCGACTCCGTCGGCGACCTGGACATGGGGCTGCTGTTCTGCGGATACCAGCAGGACATCGCCCGGCAGTTCGAGGCCGTGCAGACCCGGCTGGCCGACGAGCCCCTCGTCGACTACATCCGGCCGGTCGGCGGCGGCTACTTCTTCGCGCTTCCCGGTGTTCGGGACAGCGGCGACCACTTCGGACGGTCGTTGCTCGCATGAGTCACTCAGGAGGAAAAGGCATGCCTAGACGCCGTGTCCTGGCCACGGCCGCCGTGGCCGCGACGGGGCTGTTGCTGGCCGCGTGCAGCGGTGGTGACGCCAACCAGGTGGCCAACGCCGCCGAGTCGTACCAGCTCGTCCATCCGACGACGCCGATCCAGCACGTGGTGGTGATCTTCGGCGAGAACATCTCGTTCGACCACTACTTCGGCACCTACCCGAACGCCACCAACGCGGACGGCACGCCGTTCAAGGCGGCGCCGGGCACCCCGCACGTCAACGGGCTGTCCAAGCAGCTGCTGACCAACAACCCCAACGCCTACAACCCGAAGCGGCTGGCCCCGTCGCAGGCGCTGACCTGCGACCAGAACCACAGCTACGGGCCGGAGCAGAAGGCCGTCAACGGCGGCAAGATGGACAAGTTCGTCGAGAGCACCGAGACGGACAAGTGCACCGGCCAGCCGATCCTGTTCGGCGAACCCGGCCTGGTGATGGACTACTACGACGGCAACACCGTCACCGCGATGTGGAACTACGCCCAGCACTACGCGCTGAGCGACAACTCCTTCGACACGGTGTACGGCCCGTCGTCCCCGGGCGCGATCAACCTGATCTCCGGCAACACCCACGGCGTGCAGGCGTACGACCCGAAGACCGGCAAGCCCACCACGGACTCGTACACGGTGCAGTCGCCGGACAGCAACGGCATCGGGACGATGACCAACGACCCCGACCCGTTCTACGACGACTGCTCCAACAGCAACGGCAAGTCGTCCAACAACCTGGCCGTCATGCACGGGCAGAACATCGGCGACCTGCTCAACCAGAAGCACGTGACGTGGGGCTGGTTCCAGGGCGGCTTCAAGCCGACCTCGAAGAGCGCCGACGGCAAGGCGGTCTGCGGCGCGACGCACGCCAACATCGGCGGCAACTCGTCCAACGACTACAGCCCGCACCACGAGCCGTTCATGTACTACAAGTCGACGGCCAACCCGCAGCACCTGCCGCCGTCGTCGGTGAACATGATCGGCCGCACCGACCAGGCCAACCACCAGTACGACACCTCGGACTTCGACGCGGCGCTGGCCGCGAACAACCTGCCGTCGGTCAGCTTCCTCAAGGCCGGCTCGTACCAGGACGGTCACGGCGCCTACTCGGATCCGCTGGACGAGCAGGCGTTCGTCGTGCGTGAGATCAACCAGCTGCAGAAGTCCAAGGAGTGGTCGTCGACCGCGGTCATCCTGGCCTACGACGACTCCGACGGCTGGTACGACCACGTGCTGCCGCCGAGCGTGAACGGCTCCAAGGACGCCGCGCTCGACCAGTCCGCGCTGTGCGGCAAGAAGCCGGTGTCGGGCGGCTACGCCGACCGCTGCGGCTACGGCCCGCGCCTGCCGCTGCTGGTGGTCTCGCCGTACGCCAAGACCAACCACGTCGACCACTCGCTGACCGACCAGACCTCGATCCTCAAGTTCATCGAGGAGAACTGGCGGACCGGCCAGATCGGCGACCACTCGTTCGACCAGCGGGCGGGCTCGCTGTGCGACATGTTCAACTTCTGGCAGCGCCCGAGCGACAAGAAGCTGATCCTCGACCCCAAGACCGGGGCCGTCGTCAAGTAGCGACCTTCGCTTGGAAGGGGGCCTTCCTGCACTCCGAGTGCAGGAAGGCCCCTTCCAAGCGTTTCAGGCGTTACATGCGGGCGAGGCGGGAGGCGCCTAAGGCGCCGTCGTCGGCGAAGCGGGCGGTGAGGCCGTAACGGTCCTCGATGCCGCCGGCGACCAGGTCACGCAGCGGACCGCGGGCCAGCAGGAGGCCGCCGGCCAGCACGGCCTCGCGGTAGCCGGCGGCGACGGGACCGAGCGCGGCGACGGCGGCCAACAGCAGCTCCGCCGCCTCGGTGACGATCTCGGCGGCCACGGAGTCGTCCCGGTACAGCGCGGTGACCAACGGCGCGAGGGCGGCCAGCCGCAGCGGCGGCTCGTTGTAGACGGCGGCCTCCAGCGAGGCGATGTCCGGCTCGGCGGCCAACGCGTAGCAGATGACGTCGACCAGCTTGGTCGGCCGGCCGCGCCCGTCGATCATGCGCAGCACGGCCCGCACCGCCTGTCGCCCCATCCAGAAGCCGGAGCCGTCGTCGCCGACCAGCCAGCCGTTGCCGTCGACGTGCCGCACGATCTGCCAGTCCCGCACCTCGGCGGCGGCCGCGCCGGTGCCGGACAGCACCACCACCCCGGACGGCGACTCGCTGCCGGCGGCGAAGGCCACCTCCACGTCGCTGACCACCCGCGGCACGACAATGCCCAGGTCACGGGCCACGCGGGCGACCTCGTCGAGCAGCGGGCGGCCGGCCGTGGGCCCGCCGGCGAGACCGATCACGGCGGAAGTGACGCGGGCGGCAGTAAAGTCTCCCAAGGCCTGCCGGAGCGCCGACTCCAGTTGCCGGCCGGCGTGCTCGACGCCGTGGGCCACAGGATTGGCGCCGGCGGCCTTGCCGGTGCCGAGCACGGCGCCGTCCGCGTCGACGAGCACCGCCCTCGTGTTGGTGCCGCCAGCGTCGACGCCGAGGTACATGGAATAGAAGGGTAGACGGCCCGGTTCCCCGGTCGTCGGAACACTCGAGGTCGGGGGGATCATGGATTCCTGGATGTTGATGCGCGGGGCGATGGCCAGGGCGGACACGCCCAGCCAGGTGCGCCGCGGGACCCTGCGGCGGGTGCTGGAGTTCGCCCGCCCGCACTGGGGCAAGCTCGGGGTGTTCCTCGCGCTGACGGTGGTGGACGCGTTCCTCGCCGTGAGCACGCCGGTGCTGGCCGGCCGGGTGGTCGACGCGATCATCACCAGGGCGGCCATCGGCGTGGTGGTCGGACTGGCCCTGCTGATCGCGCTGGTCGCCCTGGTCAGCGCGGGCACCAGCCTGGTCGAGCGCTGGCAGTCGTCACGGATCGGCGAGGGCCTGATCTACGATCTGCGCCGCACGGTGTTCGAGCACGTGCAGCGCATGCCGGTCGCCTTCTTCACCCGGACGCGGACCGGCGCACTGGTCAGCCGCCTGAACAACGACGTGATCGGCGCGCAGCGCGCGTTCACGTCCTCCCTGTCGGGCCTGGTCACCAACGTGATCCAGCTGGTGCTGACGCTGGTCGTGATGCTGTCGCTGTCGTGGCAGGTCACGCTGCTGGCGCTGGTGCTGCTGCCGGCGTTCCTGTTGCCGGCCAGGCGGATGGGCACCCGGATGGCCGGGCTGGAGCGGGAGGCCGCCGGGCTGAACGCGTCGATGACCAACCAGATGACCGAGCGCTTCTCCGCGCCGGGGGCCACCCTGGTCAAGCTGTTCGGCCGGCCCAAGGCCGAGGCCGAGGAGTTCGGCGACAAGGCCCGCCGGGTGCGGGACATCGGCGTGAAGTCGGCGATGGCCACCCGCTGGTTCCTCACCGGCATGTCGCTGCTGCCGACCGTGGCCCAGGCCGTCGTGTACGGCGTCGGCGGTTGGCTGGCGCTGACCGGGCAGCTGGCCGCCGGCACCGTGGTGTCGCTGGCGCTGCTGCTGACCCGGCTCTACACGCCGCTGGCCGCGCTGGCCAACGCCCGCGTGGACATCATGACCGCCCTGGTGTCGTTCGAGCGGGTCTTCGAGGTGCTGGACGTGCGTCCGATGATCCAGGAGGCCGAGCGCACCGAGCCGCTGCCGACGGGCCCGGTGTCGGTCGAGTTCGACGACGTGCGGTTCGGCTACCCGTCGGCCGACCAGGTGTCGCTGGCCTCGCTGGAGGCGGTGGCCAACCTGGACACCCGCGGCGGCCAGGAAGTGTTGCACGGCATCAGTTTCCGGGCCGAGCCCGGGCAGCTCGTGGCGCTGGTCGGGTCCTCCGGCGCCGGCAAGTCGACACTGGCCTCGCTGGTGCCGCGGCTGTACGACGTGAACTCGGGCGCGGTTCGGCTGTCCGATGTGGACGTTCGCCGGCTGTCGTTCGACGACGTGCGGGGCGCGGTCGGCGTGGTGACCCAGGACGGGCACCTGTTCCACGACACCATCGACGCCAACCTGCGCTACGCGCGGCCGGACGCCACCGACGACGAGGTGTGGGACGCGATCGAGCGGGCCCGCCTCGGCGACCTGATCCGGAGCCTGCCCGACGGCCTGGAGACCGTGGTCGGTGAACGCGGCTACCGGCTGTCCGGCGGCGAGCGGCAGCGGCTGACCATCGCCCGGCTGCTGCTGGCCCGGCCCCGCGTGGTGATCCTGGACGAGGCGACCGCGCACCTGGACTCCGAGTCGGAGGTCGCGGTGCAGGCCGCGCTGACCGAGGCATTGCAGGGCCGGACCGCGCTGGTCATCGCGCACCGCCTGTCCACCATCCGCAGCGCCGACCAGATCCTGGTGATCGAGGACGGCACGGTGGTGGAGCGGGGCACCCACGCCGCGCTGATGGCCGCCGGCGGACGTTATGCGGACCTGCACAACACGCAGTTCCGCGAGGAGCCGACGGCAGCGGTCTAGGAGACCGCGCGCTTCTTGGCGTTCTCCAGCAGCCACAGCGCCGCGACGCTCGCCACCAGCACGGACCCGGCCACGATCAGCGCGGCCGGGTCCGGCAGGTAGAGCGGCAGGGCCAGGCCGGACGGGCCGCGGCCGATCAGCCTGAACACGAACGGCAGCACGCCGCTGTGGATGCCGATCAGCGCGGCCACGGTCTGGAGCGCGTCACAGGTCTGCTTGCTCATGTTCTCCCCCGAGTTTGATCGACACGTGTTTTTATGGTGCGATCGCACCATAACAGATCGTGAGGAGCCGCGGGTGCCGAAAGTGGTCGACCATGAGCAGCGGCGGCAGGAGATCGCCGCGGCGGTCTGGCGGCTGGCCAGCACGTCCGGGCTGGAATCGGTGAGCCTGCGCCAGGTCGCGGCCGAGGCCGGCGTCTCGATGCGGCTCGTGCAGTACTACTTCGAGACCAAGCACGGGATGCTGCTGTACGCGCTCAAGCACCTGAACGAGGTGCTGGAACAACGTGTGCGGGCCCGGCTGGACCTCGGCCGCGAGCCGACGGCCCGGGAGATCATCCGGGCCTCGCTGCTCGAACTCGTGCCGGTCGACGAGCACGGGCGGATGGTTTCCCTGGTGTTCATCGCGTTTTTCGTGCGGGCACTGAATGATCCGGACATGGGCGAGGCGTTCCGCGGCGACGGCACGGACGAGCTGGCGGCCTTCTTTGCCGGCCTGATCAGGGATTCCCAGGCCGCCGGCGCCTCGCCGGCGTGGCTGGATCCCGAACGTGAGGTGGCGACGCTGATCGCCGTGGCCAACGGGATGGGGCCGGACGTGCTGGTCGGGACCGCGACCGCCGAGAAGGTGCTGGCCACGTTGGACTACAACCTGGATCGCGTTTTCCCGCCGGTGGACTGACTCGGCCGGTTCTCCGGTGGTGTCGGCTTTTCGGGCAGTGGTAAGGCATCGAGCAGTCGATCACCGCAGGGCGGGTCCGCCGCCGCGGGTAGTTTCGCGGCGTAGTCCCACCCGCACAAGGAGGAACGCGTGTCCGAGATCGGGAGACGGAGCGTGCTGGCGAGCGGCATCGCCACCGTCGGCGCCGCGGCGATGGCGGCGCCGGCCGTGGCCGACCCGTTGCCGCCCAACGAACTGCTCGGCTACAGCCTGCCGCTGAGCCCGAAGGGCACGGCCAACATCGTGCCCGAGCCGCCGTGGCACTACGCCGGCGACGTGGTCGGCGTCGAGTTCTGGACCACGCCGGCCGCCGCGCAGGCCGCGCTGCCGGCCGGGCTGACCCCCGACCCCACCACCAGCGGCCACGCCTACGCGCTGTTCATCGACTGGCAGTGGGCCGGTTCCCAGCAGGAGTACCTGGATCCGGTGCGCAGCCAGTACTCCGAGTTCCTGATCCTGATGGACGCCCAGTTCCAGGGCCGGGCCGTGGCCTGGTGCCCGTACATCTGGGTGGACAACGACGCGGCGCTGGCCCGCGGCTGGTTCCAGGGCTTCCCAAAAAAGATGGGCTCGATCCGGCAGACGCGGGCGTTCGCCGTGCCGGGCCAGGCATCCCCGATCGTCGGCCCCGGCGGCCGCTTCGGCGCCAGCCTGTCGGCCAACGGGCGGCGGCTGGCCGAAGCGCAGATCACCCTCCAGTCGCCGTCGGCCACGCTGCCCGCGCTGGGCCGGCCGATCGTGAACCTGCGCCACTTCCCGCGCCTGCTCGCCGGCCAGTACCGCAACCCGTCCGTGCACGAGCTGACCCAGTCCGTGCTGGACACCCCGGTCGTCGGCAACAACTGGAGCGGCACCAGCTCGCTGACCTTCTTCGCCGCGCCCGGCGAGGAACTGGCCGACCTGGCGCCCGTGCGCACCGGCGCCGGCTTCCGCGGCTCGCTGTCCTACACGGTGACGACGCTGAAGATGCTCACCGGCCCGGACGCCGGCTGACCTCCAGCCTACTCCCGCCCCCGCCACACCCCCGCCTGTTCCGCCACATGCGCTTCCTATGTGGCGCCTGATGCCACATAGGAAGCGCATGTGGCACGCTTGGCCGCGTGGAACTGAAGCTGGAGCTCGTGTTGCTGCCGGTTGCCGATGTTGACCGGGCCAAGGCGTTCTACGCCGAGAAGTGCGGCTTCGCCGTGCACGTCGACCACCGGGCCGGCGACACCTTCCGGGTGGTGCAGATGGATCCGCCGGGCTCGGCCTGCTCGATCGCGTTCGGCGTCGGCATCACCGACGCCGAACCGGGCACGGTCAAGGGCCTGCACCTGGTCGTGAGTGACCTCGCCGCGGTACGGGAATCGTTGGCGGCCAAGGGATTGGCCGTCAGCGAGGTCCGGCACATGAAGGACGGCTGGCAGCCCGGCGTCGACCCGGAGCACACCGACTACAACTCGTTCGCCGACTTCGCCGACCCGGACGGCAACACGTGGGTGTTGCAGGAGAAGGGCTATCAGTCGTCCAGTGAGGCGTAGACGCCGTTCCAGAAGTCCAGGTACAGCGCGGAAGTCAGCGGAAACGCGGTCTGCTGGGTCATCAGCACGGCGGTGAGCTCCTCGGCCGGGTCGTTGTGCCAGGACGTGCCGAGTCCGCCGTCCCAGCCGTAGCGGCCGGGCGTGGCCCACAGCTGGTCACGTTTGGTGACGACCTGCACGCCGAAGCCCCAACCCCGGTACTCGCCGAAGAAACCGGGCCAGAAGCCGTCGGTGGCGTGCTGCTCGGCGGTGAGGTGGTCGGTGGTCATCAGCTCGACCGAAGGCCGGGACAGTATCCGGTCCCGGCCGTTCTTTCCGTTGCGCAGCAACATGGTCGCGAAGGCCAGGTAGTCGTCGGCGGTGGCGACCAGCCCGCCGCCGCCGGCCTCGAACGCCGGCGGCCGGCTCCACTGGCCGTCGACGGGATCGAAGACCTGGCCGCCCTCGCCGTAGCTCGTCCTGAGCCGGTGCAGGTTGTGCTCCGGCACGTGGAAACCGGTGTCGATCATGCCCAGCGGCTCGAACAGGTGCTCCCGCATGGCTTCGCCGAGCGTGCGCCCGGTGGCGCGGGCCAGCAGCACGCCCAGCACCTCCGAGCCCGCGTGGTACATCCACCGCTCCCCCGGCTGGCTGAGCAGCGGCAGCGTGCCGAACCGGCGCAGCCACTCGTCCGGCTCGGGCGGCTCGGCCGGGCGCGGCGGATGATCGCCGAGGCCCAGTTTCAGCTCCGCCGCGGCGGCCTGCACGGGATGGGTGCCGGGCGGGGCGAAGATGCCGCCCCAGCCGAGGCGAAACGTCAGCAGGTCCCGCACCGTGATGGGGCGGTCGGCTTTCACCGTGTCGTCGAGCGGGGCGTCGATCGACGTGAGCACGCGGCGGTCGGCCAGCTCGGGCAGCAGCTCGTCGACCGGGTCGTCCAGCCGTAACCGGCCCTGCTCCACCAGCACCATGGCCAGCGCCGCGGTGATCGGTTTGGTCATGGAGCTGACCCGGAAGACGGTGTCCCGCTGGACGTCCCCGATCACGTCAACGTGGGTCTCGCCGCGGCGGCTGATCACGCTGACCAGACCGGGGCAGGCACCGCCGTCGACATGCCGGCGGAGCGTGTCGTAGAGGCGGGCCAGGCCCCGGCTGGACAGGCTCATCGCGTGAAGACTCCGATCCAGCGCTGGTCGCGTTCCTCGACGGACACCGGGGTGACGCCGTCGACCGCGAACCCGTCGACCTGGCTTCGGGTCAGCGGCCACGGCGGGCCGTCCGCGATCGTGCCCTCGTCACGGGACACGGCGACCACGAACAGCGTGCCGCCGGGCGCGAGCAGGCTGCCGACCGCGGCGGTTGCCTTGTCCCGCACCGACTCCGGCAGGGCCTGCACGGTGAAGATCTCGACGATGAAGTCGAAGGCCCGCAACCACTCCGGCGGCAGGTTGAACAGGTCGGCGACCTGGAAGTCGATACCGGGATGCCGCTCGCGGGCCACCTCGATCGCCGTCTCGGAGACGTCGAACGCCGTGGTGTCGAACCCCTTGCCGCGCAGGAACTCCGCGTCGACGCCGAGCCCGCAGCCGACGACAAGACCCTTGCCCTTGCCGGTCTTGCCGTCGAGGTACTCGGCCAGGATCGGGTGCGGGTGCTGGCGGTTCCACGGCATCAGGACCTCGCCGCGCACGCCCTCGCCGTACAGGCGGTCGAACCATCCCGTCGGGTCGCCGACCGCGATCGACTGCGCGGCAAGGCGATCGGCACGCAGGTCCCAGTCGTCGGTGGCCATCTCGGCGATCGCGTCGATCACCGTGTCCCACGCGCGGGGCGGCAGCTCGTGCCCGACCTGTTTGAGCGTCAGCAGCTCCGCCCCCGGAATCGCCTTGGCCAGCGACTCGCCGTGCGCCGCGGTGAAGAGCGGGTCCTCGTCGTTCTGGATGACCAGCGTCGGCGCACCGATCTCGCCCAGCCGCGGGTACCAGTTGTCGATGCGCTCGGTCTTGAACACGTTGGTCGCGGCCTCGATGTTCTTGGCCCGGGCCCGATCGTGGCGGATGCGCTCCCGCGCCGCCGTCTCGTCGAACGGCACCGACTGCGCCGCGTGGGCGCGCCAGCCGGCCAGCGCCGCTTCGACCCCGTCGGTCGGCTTGTCCGCGTCGAAGAACGCCTTGATGCGGTCGGTCGGTTCGGGCAGGTCCGGCTCGCCGGAGCTGGTGGCCATCAGCGTCAGCGAGGCCACCCGGTCGGCGTGGCTGATGCCGAGGATCTGCGCCACCGCGCCGCCCATCGAGAAGCCGACCACGTGGGCCCGCCGCACCTCGAAGTGATCCAGCAGCGCCACCGCGTCGGCGGCCAGGTCGTGCAGCGTGTAGCCCGGTTCGCCCACCGGGTACGTCGTCGACTGGCCGGTGTCCCGCATGTCGTAGCGGATGACCAGCCCGGTCTTCTCGGCCAGGCGTTGGCAGAACTCGGGCCGCCAGAACTCCTTCGAGTCGGTCGCGCCGGACAGCAGCAACACCGCCGCCCGCCCCGGCTCCCCGAACGTGTCCGCCTCGATCTCGACGCCGTTGACATTGACGATCATGTGGTATCCCCCTTAGGCCGTCGACCCTACCGCGTGACCTGAACCACGGCCGGTCGAACAGACGTTCGATGTTGTGCTACAGTTATCCATGAGAGGGCGAGCCGTGAGGGGAAGTCACAGCTCGCCCTTTCGCCAACTCCGCGGACCTATGTCCGCGGACAGCACGAACCAGGTCGCTCGCGGTGCCCTGTGGGGGCCCGGCCCCCACACCCCACGCCGGGGCTCCGCCCCGGACCCCGGCAAGACTTGCGGCAGGATCTCCTCCGTGGACATCAACACCGGCAACCTTCGCGACCTGGCCCGCGTGATCGTGGAACACCTGCACGCCAACGGTTTTCCGGCCGAGGGCGGGGCCAACCGGCAGGTGCTGGCGCTGGCCGAGGAGTGCGGCGAGTTCGTCGGCGCCTATCGACGCTGGTCGGGACAGGCCCGCCGGAGCGGCACGGCCGAGGAGATGCGGGCCGAGCTGGCCGACGTGATCATCACGGCCTTCGCCACGGCCGAGGAGCTGGGCATCGACCTCGAGCAGGCCATCGACGAGAAGGCCAACATCGTGCTCACCCGCGGCTGGCGCGAAGCATCGCCGCGGTGACCTCCCACGGCTGCTCGGCGCGCCCCTCGCCCCAACGCCCACGGGGCGACGCCGACCATCCAGCCGTTGCCACCGTGCACCACCTCAGCCTCGCCGAGCTGTTCGACGGCACCGGCCGCGATTCGGAGCTGAATTCGCGCCTTTTCGTCACAGCCGGACGGCGAGAAAGTTGAATCGGCGACTACCGGAAGGGGAGGGTGACTCACCCCCAGCGGGGTCACCCTCCCCGGCTCGTTTCCCCATGCAGAAACGCTTTTCTCCCGATTCGCCGGTCAGTGTAACCCAGCACCGAGTGGGCGGCTACCGTCATTCGTCGGGGCATCCGCTTGCTGGGACGATGCCGAGTTGATCACCCCGATCGGGCGCTTCGGACGATTCCCGCGCGACCATTGTCGGGGGACGGTAATTCGCCAGGTTGGGCCGGATTTCCGGGCGGTCAGTACGCTGGTGTACCAGCTGTCTTGACCGGACATTTTCGTCACACTCGTGAATAAGGAACGGCGCGAGTCCTGCACCATCGCCGTCACCGGTCACCCGCACACGGCACGGATGAGCGGCCCGACGGAGATCCGGTCACGCCGTCGACTTGGCCCGGGCCCGGTGGGCCCGCAGGTTCTCCACGTTGCCGCAGGCCTTGGTGGAGTGCCACACCCCGCTGTTGTTACGAGAGCGGTCGAAGAATGCGACCTGGCACCGCGGATTGCGGCACACCTTGAGCCGCCGCCACGTGTCGGCCTGCTGCGCGGTGAGCATCTCGATCATCACCACCGACGACACCAGCTGAGCACCGGTCCCACGCGGTTCGATCACGACCCGGCCGTCCGTTTCCAGCCGCAACGCCGCCGAAGACAGCTCGAGCGCGGCCGAAGGGCGCTCCGGCGCACCCTCGCCCCCGGTCAGCACGTTCTTGATCTCCTCGCGCAGGCCGCGGATCTGCCCCAGATCACGTTCCGTCAGCGAAACCACGGGCTGCTCACGGCCGGTTTCCGCGGCCCAGGCCGTCAGCGCGCCGTCCAGCCACGGGCGGGCCTCGTCCAGCGAGCCCAACAGGTCGGCCGCCCGGGGCTTGCCGGCCGGGAGGGTGTTGAGCAGGTCGTGCACGAAGGCCAGGCCCGCCGGGGCGACCTCCATCCCGAACCGCCCGTTCGCCGGCCACATGCGCGCACCGCCTCTCGATGTAAGACCCATAACAGGGTACAGGTATTACATGCGGCAGCGGTGCCACCGCGGCGCCAGCCTCCGGCCGTGACGCCGATGGTCGACGAGGTGGTCAACCGCCACGTGGGCGACGGCGCACTGTCCGAATCGGACGCCCGGGCCCGGTTCCACCGGATTTCCCGGTCTACGAAGAGAATCGCTTCGATGTGTGGGCCGTGCGCGAGGACGGACACGTGACCAAGGTGTTGGTGGCCAGGCGTTCGGGGGAAGCAGGGCTTCCCCCGAACGCCGGCCGTCACGGATAGTCGGTCACGAAGACCGGCTGGCCGACCTTGGTCGTGTCGGCGGGGCCGCCGACGCCGTTGACCACGTGGTCGATGGTGCCGGCGCTGAGGTTGACCGTCATGATGTGGTGCAGCTGCACACCGGGCCGGTTCGGGGCCTCGAACCCGTTGGCGGTGTGGATGGCCGGGTTGTTCTGGTTGAACACGTACACCCCGGCGCCGTACAGGTGGTGCGTCTTGACCTTGTCGCCCACCTTGTACCCGCCGTAGCCCAACGTGCTGCCGTTCATCCAGTCGGCCTGCGTCGGCGGGTCGTAGGGCAGCTCGTTCTGGTACATGATCGTGGTGCCGTCGTTGCCGTTCCAGACCGTGTTGTAGGTCTGGAAGTGCTCGACGAACATGCCGGTCGCGGTCACGTGGTCACCGTTGATCACCGCGCCGAGCCGGCCGATGTTGGTGTTCCAGCGCTGGGTGTCGGTCAGGTTCTCCACGCCGTGGTCGGCCCGCCACACCCAGGTGTTGTCGATGATCACGTTGTCGCTGTTGACTTCCAGCGCGGTGTCGGCGCTGCCGACGTGCGGGCCGCCGACGCGGAAGTACACATCGGACAGTGTGGTCGGGTCGCCGGCCGAGCTGAAGCCGAAGCCGTGCTCACGGCCGACCCGCAGCAGCACCGGGGACTTCTGCGCGCCGGCGTCGAAGGTCACGCCGGCCACGATCACGCCGGGCACGCCGGCGATGTCCAGCGGAATCGCGCCGCGATCGGCGGTGAGGGTGGCATGCCCGAGGCCGAGGATCACGGTGTCGGGCCGGAACACGTGGATGCTCTGCGCGACGTTGTAGACGCCGGGCGTCAGGAGAAGGTTCTTGCCCAGCGCCAGTTCCGCGTTGATCAGCCACACCGGGTCGGACGGCTTGGCCACGAAGAAGTCGGACAGCGGCACGGTCCGCCCCGGCGTCATGCCGTTGGCCCAGGTGATGCCCTTGCTGTTGTGCTGAACCGACGGCACCCGCACGTTGTACCGGCCGTGCGAGTCCACGAACAGGTACGACTTCTCGCGGCTGGCCGGCGTGGTGTCGAGCGTGGTGTACGGCGGGTTGGGGAAGCCGGTCTCGGCCGGCGCGCCGACCACGCCGGAGAACACCTGGTTCCACACGCCGTTGGACCAGCCGGCGACCTCGCTGTTGCGGATCAGCCACTGCTGCTGCGAGCCGTTGACCACCGACGGCAGCTTGGAGTCGGCGATGAAGCCGCCGCTGGCGTACTGCGGGCCGGCGGTGCAGTAGTCCATCAGCGACAGGGTGTTGCCGGTGACGTTGACCCGGCGCACCGACGCGGCCTGCGACACGGCCCAGAAGTTGGCCGTGGCCCGGCAGCCGTCCTGGCCGGTGGCGTTGATGTTGAGCGAGAGATTGGACACCGTGCGCCAGAAGTTCACCAGCGCCAGGCAGTTGCTGGTGCCGCCGCCCTCGAGGCAGCGGTTGTAGGTCTCGATCTTGCCGTTGATCACGACGTCGGTCGGGGACGCGCCGAGGCCGGCGATCTCGGTGTAGTAGCCGACCTTGATCTGCAGCGGCTGGGTCGCGGTGCCGTAGGTGCCCGGCTTGAACAGGAACGCGAAGCGCTGCGTGCCCATCTCGTTGTCGACCTGCTGCGTGCTGGCCGCGTCCAGCGCCGCCTGGATCTGACCGACCGGCATCGACGGGTCGAACACCGTCACGTTCGGGCCGAGATCCTGGGCGCCGCCGGGGTGGTACTGCGGCGCGGCAGCCCCGGCCGCCGCAGCGGGCAGGGCCATGGCGGGCAGGGCCGCCACCAGCGCGATGCCGAGCACGAGCGCCCGGCCAAGTCTTCGGGCCATGGTCATCGAGTCGTCCTTGTCTCGGGGGCCAAGTTCGGCTTGGAAGGGGCCTTCCTCCACTCGGAGTGGAGGAAGGCCCCTTCCAAGCCTTGGACCTGATCCGGTGGGAGCGCTCTCTCGAACGGCCGGACGGGTCCGCATGTGGTGTTGTGATGGGAGGTTGGCTAGTTCTACCCCGTCGGTCGCCGTAACGCCACGGTCGCCGCGATTTACCGACCGGAAGGCCCCGCTGCGGCGTTCGAGTGACCACGCACCGCGATCGGGCGGTCACCGTTAGAGTTGGTCGATGCCCGTCACCGAGCTGCCGACCGTGCGCGTCGGGGACGTGGACATCGCCTACCGGGAAACCGGCTGCCGGGACGGGACGCCGGTGGTGTTGCTGCACGCCATGGCCAGTCGTGGAACCACCTGGCGGCGGTTGGCGGCGTGCCTGGCCGACCGCCGCGTGATCATGCCGGACCTGCGCGGCCACGGCCGGAGTTCCCGCGTGGCCGGCTATCCGCTGGCCGGATTCCGGGACGACATCGTCGGCCTGCTGGACGAACTGCGCCTAGGCCGGGTGGACCTGGTCGGTCATGCCCTCGGCGGCCGGGTGGCGGCGATGATCGCGCTGGAATCGCCGGCCCGGGTGCGGCGGCTGGTCCTCGAGGACACCGCCCCGCCGCCGCACGAACCGGATCCGCCGATCACACCGACGTTCTGGTGGCGGACGTTCGACCGGACCATGGCGCCGTCGGTGATCACGCAGATCCGCACGCCGGACCCGTACTGGTGGTCACGGCTGCCGGCCGTCGTCGCGCCGACGCTGCTCGTGCACGGCGGACCCGGCAGTCACGTGCGCCTGGACCACATCACCGAGATGACCCGGCGGCTGCCGCACGGCCGGCTGGTGGCGATCGCGGCCGGGCACCGCGTGCACAGCCGGTGCCCGAACCAGTTCCGCGATGTGGTGGTGCCGTTTCTTCAGAGCCGCGATACCTGGTAGTGCCGAATCTTCTCACCGTCGAGCAGAATGCTCAGCTGCACGCTCACGGTGTCCCGATCGGTGAAGGTGAAATCGACGTGCAGGTAGCCTAGAACCAGGTTCTCGCTCAGCCGGCGCGTTTCCTGGATCTCGTAGTTCGCCTTCATACCGATCGGCTGGGAATGATAGTACTCGGCGACACCCTTGGGGCCGATCGTGTAAGGATGCAGGCCCTGAAAAATGGCATCCTCGGTGAAGTTCTCGGCCACGCGCTCGGGTTCGTGCGAGTCGACCGCGTCCTTCCACCGGTTCAGCACCGTGGTCAGGAGCTGCTCTTCTGCGTTCATGCTCAGTGCCCCGCGCTCTGGCCGCCGTCGACGTGCAGGATCTCGCCGGTGACGAACCGGTTGTGCTCCAAGAAGAGAATGGCGTCGACAACTTCGTCGATCTCGCCCAGCCTACCGACGGGGTGCAAGCCGGCCAGGTAGTCGTACGTTTCCGGGGCGTGCATCGGGGTGCGGATGATGCCCAGCGCCACACTGTTGACCCGCACGTTGCGGGCCGCGTATTCAATGGCCAACGCCTTGGTCACGGCGTTGAGGCCGCCCTTGGTCAGCGAGGCCAGGGCCGACGGCACGGCCGCGAGGGCGTGATCGACCAACGTGGTCGACACCGTGACGACGTGTCCGCCGCCCTGCTCGACCATCGCCGCCACCGCGCCGCGGGAGACGTCGAAGAATGCGCGCAGGTTGATGCCGGTGACCGCGTCGTAGTCCTCGGCGGTGTACTCGGTGAACGGCTTGGCCACGAATATGCCGGCATTGTTCACCAGCGTGTCGATCCGACCGAACCGGGCCAGCGCCTGCTCGACGACCTCGACGCCCCGACCGGCTTCCGAAAGGTCGGCGCGAATCGCCAGCACCTCGGGATCGTCCGATTCCGGCATGCTCCGGGAAACGGCGACGACGCGGTGGCCGAGCTTGCGATAGGCGGTGACCAGACCCGCGCCGATGCCCTGCGAAGCACCGGTGACAACAGCGACCTTGCTCATGTGAATCTCGCTTTCCGAGCGGTTCCTCCCTGACTAGTTCGATGGTGCTCCAACAAGATTCCGGTTACCACGACCACTTTTCTAGGCTGTGCTAGCCGCAACCTCCCAGGCCGCTCACTTCGCGCCAACTTCGCGTGGCCAAGGAGCGGCCGATGCCCGGTCGACGATGATGGCGGCATGTCCGACGATCACGTGGCGATCCAGAACCTGATCGCCCGCTACGCCCTCCTGGTCGACACCGGCGACTTCGCCGGCGTCGGCGACCTGTTCGCCGACGCCACCTTCGTCGGGGCGGCCGAGTTCACCGGCCGCGAGGCCGTCACCGGCATGCTCGAGCGCTCCGTCATCCGCTACGCGGACGGCACGCCCGGTACCCAGCACGCCACCACCAACCTGATCATCGAGGTCGACCGGGACACCGCGACCACGCAGGCGTACGTGACGATTTTCCAGGCCCTGCCGGACTTTCCGCTGCAATGCGTCGCCGCCGGCCGCTACCGCGACCGCTTCGCGCGGGCCGACGGCCGGTGGCGGTTCGCGCGGCGGGAGGTGAGCATCCACCTCCGTGGGGACTTGAGCCGGCACCTACAGTCCTGACATGCCCGAGTTCATCCGCGAGGACCTCAGCGGCTCCCGGTTCGAGCGTGTCCGGCTGATCGGGGCCGAATTCCGTGCCGTGAACCTGACCGACGTGCGGATCCGCGGCGCGCTGGTCAAGGACGCCACCCTGCACGGCCTGGAACTGTGCAATGTGGACATCACCGGCGAGCTGGTCGGCGTCACCGTGAACGGGGTCGACATCGGCCCGCTGGTCGAGGCCGAACTGGACCGCCGGTACCCCGATCGGGCGAAGATGCGGCCGACCGACCCGGCCGGTTTCCGCCTCGCCTGGGACACCGTCGAACGGCTGTGGGACGGCACCGTGCAACGGGCCCGCAGCGTCGACCCCGCGCTGCTCCACGAGTCGGTCGACGGCGAGTGGTCGTTCATCGAAACGTTGCGGCACTTGGTGTTCGCCACCGAGTGCTGGATATACCGCGGCATTCTCGGCCAGCCGGCGCCGTGGCACGAGCTTTCCCTGCCATGGGACGAGATGCCGGACACCCCGGGCGTGCCCCGTGACCGCGCCGTGCGGCCGTCGCTGGACGAGGTGCTGGAGCTGCGGCGGGACCGGATGGCCACGGTGCGCGAGCTGGTCGACGACCTGACCGAGGAGTTCCTGGCCGGCGACACCGAGCCGGTCGACGGTGTCGGCTGGCCGCCGGCCGGGCGCAGCTTCCCGGTGCGGGAGTGCCTGCTGACCGTGCTCAACGAGGAGTGGGAGCACCGGCTGTACGCCGAACGGGATCTGACCGCCTTGAATTCCGGCAGCGGATCGTCCGGAACTGGTCCTACGGTGTCGGCATGACCGAGACCGCGCATTTCGAGGACGTCCTGTTCGACGGCGTGGAAGCCGAGCCGCCGGTGGACGGCGACGAGCTGGCCACGCTGGTCGGCACCCTCGAACGCAACCGCAGGACGCTGGCCTGGAAGTGCGCCGACCTGGACGCCACGGCCCTGTCGACCCGTGTCGGCACGTCGGCGATCACGCTCGGCGGGCTGCTGCGGCACCTGACCCGCTGCGAGGCGTCGACCTTCGTGTGGAAGCTCAACGGCGGCCCGGCCCCCACCCCCGCGGAATGGGCCTCCGACTGGGAATGGGGTCCGGACAGCGACGTCGAGCAGACCTGGACGGACTGGCGCGCCGCCGTCTCGCGCTCGCGGCAACTCGTCGCCGAGGCGCTGGCCGACGGCGGCCTGGACCGGGCCAAGGGGCACGAATTCCCCGGCTGGGGCACGCCGAGCCTGCGCCGGCTGCTCACCGACATGATCGAGGAGTACGCCCGGCACACCGGGCACGCCGACCTGATCCGCGAGACGATCGACGGGCGCGTCGGGGAGGACGCCCCGTGATGGAGTTCCGCTTCAGCGGCGAGATCTGGCACTGGCGCGGGCCGTCGCCGTTCTACTTCGTGACCATGCCCGAGGAGCAGTGCCGGGAGCTGCACGAGGTGTCGGCCGCGGTGTCGTACGGCTGGGGGTGCGTGCCCGCGACCGTCACCCTCGGCGACACGACCTGGCAGACGTCGTTGTTTCCCAAGGACGGCCGGTACATCGTGCCGCTGAAGGCCAAGGTGCGGCGGGCCGAGGAGGTCGACGAGGGCATGGTCGTCGACCTTTCCCTTGCGGTGAACGCGGTGCCGGCCTAGAACACTGTCGCGGCCCAGTCCCGGAAGGTGGTGGGACTGGCCGTTTCCGGCGTGCGGCGCTCGGCGTTGTCCATGCCGGCCCGCTTGGCGATCATCATGTCGTAGAAGCCGTGGATCATGGCCTCGGACAAGCCGCTGAGCCCGGCCCGGAAGGCGTCCGGCGGGACCATCTCGTAGCGGACGGGCCGGCCGAGGACCTCGGCCAGGATGGCCGCCTTGTCGTTGCCGGACAGGTCTTCCGGGCCGAGCACGGCCTGGCTGCCCTGACCGGTCCACGTGTCGTCGAGCAGCAGCCGGGCGGCCGCGGCGGCGAAGTCCGCGGTGCACGCGGTCGGGTGCTTGGCATCGGGGTCCAGCGGGTCGCGCAACACACCTTCGTCGACAATGGCGGCTTTCTGGCGCAGGACATTGTCCATGAAGGACGGTAGCGCCAGCGCCCGGAAACGCGTGCCGGCGCCGGCCAGCAGGTCGTCCATCCGCAACGACGCCGTGACGAGGCCGGCCCTGTCGGCCCACGGCGTGCCGCGACCGAGGGCCGACACGCTGACCACGCGCTGAACTCCCTGGGCGGCAAGGGCTTTCACGGCCGGGCGGGTGAAGTCGAGGTAGGCGGCGTCGAGGCTCTCGGCCCGCACGTTCGGCGGGACGAGCCAGAACACCGCGTCCGCGCCGGCGAACGCCTTGTCGACGACATCGGGGTCGGCGTGCGTGCCGGGGATGACGTCGATCCGGTCCCTGATCTCGTCGGGCAGGCGGGCCGGGTCGCGGACGATCACCCGGACCAAGCTGTCGTGGTCGAGCAGGGTGCGGACGAGCTTGCTGCCGATGGCGCCGGTCGGTGTGGTCACAACGATCATGTCCTGAAGTCAAGCGGGGTTCTCGGGTAAACGGAATGACCAATCCGGTTGCCATTGATACCGTGGGGATATGAGTGACCTGGAGGTGCGGCAGCTCCGCTACTTCGTCGCCGTCGCCGAGGAGCTGCATTTCGGGCGGGCGGCCGAGCGGTTGGGCATGGCCCAGCCGCCGCTGTCCCGGGCGATCCGGGAGCTGGAGCGGCAGCTGGGCGTGCAGCTGCTGGTACGGACCACCCGGCAGGTGTCGCTCACGCGTGCCGGCGAAGTGCTGCTCCGTGACGGCCGGGCCGCCCTGGACGCCGTCGCTGCCGCCGGCCGGCGTACGCAGGAGGCCGGGCGGGCGGAACCGGGGCTCCGACTGGCGTTGAAGGCCGACTACGACGCCGGGCTGCTGCCGCAGATCCTGGCCCGGTACGAGCAGGATCCGGCCGCCATGCCGGTGTCCGTGCATCTCGGCGGGCGCGACGAGCAGGCCCCCGCATTGCGGGACGGCCGCGTCGACGTCGCGCTCATCCCGGCCCCATTCGACGACCGGGACCTGGACTTCGAGCCCATCGCCACCGAGCCCTGCCTGGTGGCATTGTCCGTGATGGATCCGTTGGCAGCACGGGAAACCCTGTGCCTGGCCGACCTGGCCGACCGTCCGGGTCCGAGCGACGTCGCGGCCGGGCGGCAGCTGGACCTGGCCCAGATCTTCAGCCTCGTCGAACTGGGCCGCGTCGTCTGGTATCCGCCGCAATCGGTTGCGCGCCGCCATTCCCGCCCCGGCATCGTCTACCGGCCCGTCGTCGACCTCACGCCGCTCACCCTCACCGTCGCGTGGCCGCGCGACGCCCGCTCCCCGGCCGTCGCGGCCTTCGTGCGCGCGGCGGTCGCCGTGGCCGAAACCCAAGCCGTACGGGCAGGCTAGGCTCGCCGGCATGGACGTCGACGATCTGGCCGCAGCGTTGCAGGACAGCGTGAGTCTGCTCGCGCGGCGGCTGCGCCAGGCGTCCACGTCCGGTGAGCTGACGCTGCCCGAGCGGTCCGCACTGTCGCGTTTGGACCGTGGCGGGCCGA
The DNA here is from genome assembly GCF_028622115.1 of Kutzneria chonburiensis. Taxonomy (NCBI): domain Bacteria; kingdom Bacillati; phylum Actinomycetota; class Actinomycetes; order Pseudonocardiales; family Pseudonocardiaceae; genus Kutzneria; species Kutzneria chonburiensis. The sequence goes on along the minus strand of NZ_CP097263.1, from coordinate 165,095 downwards.
CGACCTCGGCGGAGCTGGCCCGGTCGGAGCAGATCACGCCGCAGGCCATGGCCATCACGCTCGGCGGGCTGGAACAGCGGGGCCTGGTCGAGCGGCGCAACGACCCGCACGACGGCCGTCGGATCATCATGTCGGTCAGCGACTCCGGCCGGGAAGTGTTGCGCCGCAGGCGCGCCGACCACGCCCGCCACCTCGCCGCCGCCCTCGGCTCCGGCTTCTCCCCCGAGGAATTGGCCTTGCTGGCCTCGGTCGTGCCGCTGATCGAACGGATCGCCGAGGGGATCTAGGGCGTCAGTACGATCTTGCCGAGGTTGGCCCTGGTCTCCATGATCCGATGCGCCTCGGCCGCCTGCTCCAACGGCAGCGTGGCGTGGATCGCCGGCTTGAGCGCGCCCTGGTGGTGGAGGTCCCACAGCTCCTGACGATGCCTTGTGTAGACCTCGGGACGTTTCGCGGCGAGGTGCGCCATGGCGAAGCCGATGATGCTGCGGCCGTGGAAGCGCAGCTCGTTGACGTCGACCTTCTCCCCGGCCGCGTTGAACGACACCAGCCGTCCGAACGGGGCAAGTTGTTGCAGCGCAGCGTTTTGCGCCTCGCCGCCGGCACCGTCGAGTACGACGTCGACCGGCGCCTCAGTGGTCTGGTCGTAACGGATGACCTCGTCCGCGCCAATGCCGTGTAGGAAGTCGGCCTTGCTCGTGTCGCTGACCGCCGCGACGACCCGGCTCGCGCCGAACGCCTTGGCCAGCTGGATCGCCAGGTGGCCGACCGCCCCGGCGGCTGCGGTGATCAGCACGCTCTCGCCCGGCTGCATCGCCGACGCCCGCAGCGTGCCGAGCGCGACCTGGCCGCCTCGGACCAGTGACACCGCCGCCGCGTCGTCGACGCCGTCCGGCACCGGCGCGAGGAACGGGGCCGCGACGCGGGTGAACTCGGCGTAGGCCCCCGTGAAAGCCAGGCCGGCGACCCGTTGTCCCAGGTCAAACCCCGTGACACCGGACCCGATTGCGGCGACGCGCCCGACGACCTCACCGCCCGGGACGTGCGGCAGCTCGGCGCTTTCCGACCGGCTGAGACGCACGATCGGCAGGCTCACGCCGATCGCGTCCACCTCGACCAACACCTCGCCCTCAGCCGGCTCCGGTCGCGCCGTCCGGTCGAGCTCCAGCACCTCGGGCCCGCCGTGCCTGCGGAAAACGATGCTTTTCACGCCCACCCCCTGACTTCAACACTGTTGAACTTCAACGCCGTTGAAGTGTGCGGCATACTGGTCCGCGTCGTCAACCGTGTTAGGAGGGCTCCGGTGCGGCTGAATCGCGAGCAGGTGCTGACCGCCGCGCTCGACCTGCTCGACGAGGTCGGGTTGGACCAGCTGACCATGCGCCGGCTGAGCACCGCGCTCGGCGTGCAGAACGGGGCCACGTATTGGCATTTCCGCAGCAAGAGCGCCCTGCTCGAGGCCATGGCCGACGAGCTGTTGGCCGGCGTCGCCGCCGTGCCGGCCGGCCCGTGGGACGTCCGCGTCACCGACCTCGCCCGACGTCTGCGACGGGCGTTGCTCAGTCGCCGCGACGGCGCTCGGGTCTATTCCGCCGTCTTCTTCCCGCTACCCAACGCTTTGGCCTACGGCGACGCGATGATCGGCGCACTGCTGGAGGCCGGCCTGTCGCCCCGTGATGCCGCCTGGACGGCCGACACCGTCACGTATCACGTTGTGGCCCATACGATCGAGCACCAGCTCGCGTCGGCCGGCGAGGGCCCCGAACGGCTGACCGCCGCCGTCTCGCCGTACCCGAATCTCGCGGCGGCCATCGAGTTCGTGCCGGCGCCGCATCCCGACGAGCACTTCGAACACGGCCTACGTCTGATCGTCACGGGCATTCGCGCCGAAACGCCCACACCCGCCGGACCGGATCGCTAGCCTTCCGGCCATGAGCCTGGCTCGCCGGTCGGCGTGCGTCGTGACGATCGCCGCCGGCCTGCCCTACCTGGTGCTGAAGGCGATCTGGCTGGCCGGCGTCCCGGTCGGGGCCAGCACGCCGGCCGGTGCGGCGGAACTGCTGGACACCCGGCACCTGCTGGGCGACCTGATCACCGCCGGCATGGAGGTGGTGGCGGTCGTCCTCGCCCTCGCGCTGTGCATGCGTTGGGGGCAGCGGATTCCGGCATTGTTGATCGCCGGCCCGATCTGGCTCGGCGTCGGACTGCTGGCGCCGATCGCCCTGGGCGTACCGGTCGGTCTGGCCGTGCAGGCGGTGACCGGCGGCTCGCCCGCGCCGGCCGACAACGGCTTGCAGGGCTGGGTCTACGCCTGCGTCGACGGCGGCTTTGTCTTGCAGGGCTTGGCCTTGCTCGTCGGCTTCGTCGGCTACGCCGAGGAGCGCTGGCCGGGCGTGCTGAGTCCACAACGGACTTCGGTGGCCCGTCCGACCGTCGTTGCCGCCACGGCCGCCGGTGTCTACGCCGTCGCGATGATCCTCTGGTCCGTCGGCGGCCGGGCCTGGGGCGGCCCCGCCGGCTTCGACACCGTCACCCAGCGAACCTTCTTGGTGGCCACGGGAATCCTGGTGCTGGCCGGCGCGATCGCCGCCGTCGCCCCGACCCGCAACCGGGTGCTGATCTTCCTCGGCGCCGGCGTCGCCGTGACCTCGGGGCCGTCCGGTCTGGCGCTGAGCAATCACGGCGAGATCAGTCCGCCGTACGCCGTCGTGTCGCTGATCGCCGTCCTCGCCGGCCTCGTGCTCGCCGCGACCTGCGGGCCGGCCCCGATCGGCCGGCCCGGCGACGGTCCTACTGGAAGTCCGCGAACTCGACGACCTGCCGCACCTCGACCTCGATCTCGGTGAACAGCGCGGCGTACTCCCGCGCGTAGGCCACGGCCTGCTCACGGTCGTCCGCGTTGATCAGCGCGAAGCCGCCGATGACCTCCTTGGCCTCGGCGAACGGCCCGTCGGTCGTGCCGATGGCCCCCGCGCTCGTCTTGCGCACCAGCGCGCCCTTGGCCGACGGGTGCACTCCCTCGGCGGTGATGAGGATGCCGCGCGCCGTCCAGTCCTGGATCATCGCGCCCATCTTCTCGATGAACTCCTGGCTGGGGTTCCAGGCCTCGGGCAGGCTCTCGTCCATCCGGTGCATCATGAGGAACCGCATCGTGGTGCTCCCTGTTGTCGTCCTTGCCTTGTCACGAACGCGTCGAACGGCCCCGCCCCCGATCGACACGTTTCCGCAAGCAAATCGAACGGGTCCGCCCCACCACCGGATCTCAGCAGAAGAACCGCCGCTGTGCTGGCAAAACGGTCAGCTCGCGTCGAGCAGCCGGGCCAGCTCGGCCGGCCGGGTGATCATGGGCCAGTGCCCGGAGTCGATGTCCACCAGCTCCAGGTGCCTGGCCGCGGACAGCTCGGGGATCTCGCCGGCGTCGATCCACTTCTGGGCCTGCGCGGGGCTGAACTCGGGGCAGATCACGGTGACCGGCACGTCGAAGCGGCGCTCGTCGGTGTAGCGGACGATGCCACTGGCCACACCGGCCGGGACGGGAATGGCCTCGGCGGCCATCCGCTGCCGGGTGGGTTCGTCGAGGTCGACGGCATCAGGCCCCTCGAACGGCGCCCAGCCGGGGAAGGCCATCACGCCGTCGCGGATCTCGCAGACCTCGGCGTACGGCTGGCCGCCGGTGGTCGGGAAGCCGCCGATGAGCACGACCTTGGCGATGCGCCCGGGCCGGGCGTCGGCGGCCAGCCAAGCCAGCGTGCAGGCGGCGGAATGCCCTACCACCATGGGCTTTTCCGTGGCGGCGTCCACTGCGGACAATACGGCGGCGAGCTGGTCGGCGAGGGTGGCGACGGTGTTGCCGTCGCCCTGGCCGGGCAGGGCGACGGGCACGGCCGGGTGGTCGAGGTGGGCGACGACGTCGTCCCAGACGGTCGACCCGTCGAGCCACAGACCGGCGGTGAGCAAGATGTCCATGCGCGGCACCGTAGGACCAATTCCGGACGTTCTACTGCCGGTTCCCCTAGCCTGCTGGTGTGAGCACGGATATCAGCCCCACCGCACGGGCCCTGCGGACCCTGGAGATCCTCCAGAATCGCCCCGGCACCACGGCCGACGAGCTGGCCATGCGGCTGGGCGTGACCGAGCGGGCGGCACGGCGCTACGTCAGCATCCTGCGCGAGGCCGGCATCCCGGTGGAGTCGACGCGGGGCCCGCACGGCGGCTACCGGCTCGGCCGCGGCCTCAAGCTGCCGCCGATCGTCTTCACCCAGGCCGAGGCATTGGTGCTGGTCATGGCCGTGCTCGACGGGCCGCCGGGCGACGACATGCTCGGCGGCGCGCTGGGCAAGGTCATCCGGGCGCTGCCGGAGGGCATCAGCCGACAGGCGGCCGCGCTGCGTGATCACGCCTCGGCCGCGCCGGATCGAAGCGCCGCAAGGCCGGACCCGGCCACCACGAGTGCCCTGGTCGCGGCCGTCGCGGCAAGCCGGCGAGTGGAGGTCACGTACCGGAGCGAGGCCGGGAACGAGTGGCACACCGAGGTCGATCCGTGGGCAGTGGTCGTCCGGCATGGACGTTGGTACCTGCTCTGCCACTCGCATCGGGCCGACGCCGTGCGGACGTACCGGATCGACCGGATCCGGGAGCTGGTGCCGACCGAGCAGTCGTTCGTGCCGCCGGCCGACCTGGATCCGGTCGCGTCGTTGGAGGAGAACCTCGGCTCGGGCTGGCAGTACGAGACGCGGGTCCGGTTCGACCGGCCGGTGGCGCAGGTCGCGCCGTGGATCGGCGGCCCGATGGGCCGGCTGGAGCCGCTCGACGACGGCTGCGTGCTCATCGGCAGCACCAGCAATCCGACCATGTACGCCCAGGAATGGCTGGCCACCGTGTCGATCCCGTTCCGGGTGGAAGGCGGCCCGGAGCTCCGGGCGGCCATGGAAACGCTGGTCGCCCGCCTGACCGCCGCGCTGTTGCCGTGATAGGTCGAAGGCCTGGGCATCGCGCCGTAAGACCCATAACCGCTTGACGTCTTACGCCCGACCTACAGGCCGGTGGTTGGATGGGTGCGTGAGTGGATTCGCGATCGTGGGCACGGGCTGGCGGGCCGAGTTCTTCTGGCGGCTGGCGGCGGAGCTGGGCGACCTGGACTGCGTCGGCGTGGTGTCCCGGAGCAAGAGCGACCTGCCGGTGCCGGTATTCCGCACGCTGGACGAGTGTTTGGCGGCCAAGCCGGACTTCGTGGTGACCGCCACGCCGTGGGCGGTGACGCCGTCGGTGGTGGCGGAGCTGGCGGACGCCGGCGTGCCGGTGCTGGCCGAGACGCCGCCGGCCCCGGACCTGGACGGGCTGCGGGCGTTGTGGGCCCGTGTCGGGTCGACCGGCCTGGTGCAGGTGGCCGAGCAGTACACCCGGATGCCGTCGCATGCCGCGCGGGTTGCCTTGGTACACAAGGGAGTGCTGGGCGAGCCGACGCGGGTGGACGTGTCGTCGACGCACCAGTACCACGCCGTGTCGCTGATGCGGACCCTGCTGGGCATCGGTCGGGGGCGGGCCGATGTGCGGGCCGTGCGGACCATCGCCCGGCTGACCGATCCCCTCACCCGGGACGGCTGGGCCGAGCCGGCCGAGGTCAAGGACGCCGCGACCGTGATCGCCACCGTCGAATTCGACGGCGGCGGCCTCGGCCTGTACGACTTCACCGACAACCAGTGGCACAACCAGCTGCTGATGCGCCGAATCCTGGTCCGCGGCACGCTGGGTGAGTTGCGGGACAACGAGGTCGTGCGGCTGGTCGGCCCGAAGACCATTGTGCGCAGCGAGATCGTGCGCCGGCAGACCGGCTACGACCTCGACCTGGACGGTTACGACACCGACCACATCACCTTCGGCGACGAGGTCCTGTACCGCAATCCGTACCAGGGCAAGCGGTGGAACGACGAGGAGATCGCCATCGCCACCCTGGTGCAGGACATGGGCCGCTGGGTCCGCGACGAGGGGCCGGCGCCCTATCCCCTGGCCGACGGCCTCCAGGACCATCGCATCGCCCTGGCCATCGACGAGGCCGCCAACAGCGGGCTCACCGCCCGGGTGGACGACGAACCCTGGCACTGAGTGGATTGTGGATCGGGCCACCGGCTGGCATCGTGCCACGGTGGCCCTACTCCTCGGTGACAAGAACACCTTCGCGGCCGAAGTCGGCGATCCCGACGGGCCGGACCTGCGCCGCGTCGACCTGTGGGTCGCCGGCCAGTGGCTCACCTGTGACGACAACACGGTCTACGTGCCGCAGTTCCGCTTGTCGGTCGCCGGCACCCTGGACGGCCTGAACGACTCGGAACACCACGCCCTCAGCTGGGGTCCGACCACCGACAACGTGCAGTCGTACCTCTACCGCAACGGCGACAACACCGCCATCACCGCGCAGTTCTGGCGGGAGGACCACCTCCGTGCGCATCCCGAGCACGCCGGGGTGGTCTTCACCGCCGAGATCCCGACCGACGAGCTGATCGACATCCTGGAGCGCCTGGTCACGGCCCTTCAGTAGACCGCCCGCAGGATCTCCAGCACCTCGGACTCCGACGGCAGCCTCGGGCTGTTCTTGGTCACGGCGTCGGCAACGGCCGCGGAAGCCATGGCGGACAACAACTCCGGTGTGGCACCAAGATCGCGTAGCGGACGTTTGACGTCGACGACAGCGCAGAGGAACTGGACGGAGTCGATGGCGGCGTCGGCGTCGGGGGTGACCTGCATGGCCCGGGCGGCCTCGGCGTAGGCGTCGGCGGCCTCGACGAGACTGAACCGCATGACCTCCTCGAACACCGTGGCAAGGGCGACGCCGTGGGGCGTGCCGGTGTGGGCGGTGAGGGCATGCCCGATGCCGTGCACGAGGCCGAGTCCGGAGATGGTCAGCGCCCGGCCGGCCAGGTGGGCGCCGAGCATGAGCTGCGAACGGGCCTCCAGGTCGGAGCCGTCACGGTAGGCGACGGGCAGCCAGCGGCTGACCAAGGTGACGGCCTGAGCGGCGTAAGCCCGGGAGAAAGCGTTGGCGCCACGGGAAGACAGGGATTCGACGCCGTGGACCAGTGCGTCGATTCCCGTGGCGGCGGTGACCTTGGCCGGCAGGCCGACAGTCAGCTCCGGATCCAGCACGGCGATCCGGGGTTGCACCGACGAGTGTCCGATGTAGACCTTGCGCCGGGCATGGGTGTCCTCGATGACGCCGAAGCCGTTGGTCTCCGCCCCGGTGCCCGACGTCGTGGGGATGGCGATCAGCGGCAGCCCGGGCTCGGCGTCCCACAGTGTGTCGGCGTCGGCCGCGGTCGACGAAGCGTTGCCGACCAGGAGGGAGATGCCCTTGGCGGCGTCCAGCGGCGAGCCGCCGCCAAGGGCGATGATCACCGCGGTGCCGAAGTCGCGGGCGCGGGCCGCGCCCCGGTCGATCTCCACAGTGGACGGATTGGGGCTGATGTCGTCGTGCACAGCGGTTTCCACGCCGGCTGCGTCGAGGATCTTCACGACCCGGTCGACGATGCCGGCCGCGCGAAGACCACGGTCGGTGACGACAAAAGCGCGGGTGAACCCCAGCGTGTCGACGAACTCGGGCAGTCGCTGGACAACGCCCGGCCCGAACTCGACGCGGGCGGTGGGCTCGATGCTCAGACCGCCGGCACCAGACACGGCTCGCCTCCCTCGGTCAGCCGGAACTGCTTGCCGGCCAGGGTTTCGTACAGCCGGACGGGGCTCATCTCGCCGGCCAGGTCGCCGTACTGGGCTCGTGCCCGGCGGAAGATCTGCTCGACCAGCGCGGACAGCTCGGAGGAAACGCCGAGATCCCGACCGAGGTCGACGGCGAGCCCGAGATCCTTGCACGCCAAGGCCATCGCGAACGAGTCGTCGTAGTCGCCGTCGTTGAGCACGGACAGCACGTCGCTCTCCAGGAAGTTCGACGCGGCCGGGCTGGCCAGCAGCGCGTCCCGCAGCACGCCCAGGTCGACGCCGGCCTTCACGCCCATGGCCAGCACCTCTGACGTGGCGACCAGGTGGCAGAACCAGAGCAGGTTGATCATCAGCTTCACGGTGTAGCCGGCGCCGAGGCCGCCGACGTGCAGCACCTTCGACGGGTCGCCCATGACGTGGAACAGCGGCAGCGCTCGGGCGAAGTCCTCGGCGTCGCCGCCGACGAAGATCTGCAACAGGCCGGCCTCGGCCCCGCGGGCCATGCCGCTGACCGGGGCGTCCAGCCGGCGGATGCCGACGTGCTCGGCGGCGGCCGGGGTGGACGTGGACATGTCGACCCACAGCGCGCCCCCGGGCAGCGCGGCAGCGGCGCCGGCCCGCAGCATCACGTCCTCGACGACCCGCGGCGTCGGCACCATCGTGATGAAAACCTCTGCCGCGGCGGCACATTCGGCCGGGGTGGCGGCCCACGCCGCCCCCAGCGCGAGGTGTTCCTCGGCGGCCTTCTCCCGCACATCGTGCACGGTGACCTGATGGCCGGCCATGATCAGGTGCCGCGCCATGTGTCGCCCCATGTTGCCCAGGCCGACAAAGCCAATTCTCATCTGCTGCCCCTCAGGTCAGGTCGATCCAGGTGGTCTTCACGGCGGTGTAGGCGTCCAGCGCGTGCAGGGACTTGTCCCGGCCCGCGCCGGTCGCCTTGAAGCCGCCGAACGGGGTGATCACGTCGCTGGCGTCGAAGGTGTTGACCCACACCGTGCCGGCGCGCAACCGCTTGGCGATCCGGTGCGCGACACCGATGTCCCGGGTCCACACCGACGCGGCCAGGCCGAAGTCGGTGTCGTTGGCCAGCCGCACGCCCTCGTCGGCGTCCCCGTCGAAGCCGATCACGGCCAGCACCGGGCCGAAGATCTCCTCACGGGCGACGGTGTCCTGATTGGACACATCGGCCAGCACGGTCGGCGCCATGTAGTTGCCGTCCAACACATCCCCGCCGACCACGACCCTGGCGCCCTGCGCGACCCCGGTGCGCACGTAGCCGAGAACCTTGGCCAGCTGGGCGGAGTCGACGATCGGCCCCATCACGGTGTCCGGGTCGAGCGGATCGCCGACCTTGAACGTCGCGTTCGTGACCTTGACGATCTCGTCGATCAGCTTGTCCCGCACGGAGTTGTGCACGATCACGCGGGAGCCGGCGTTGCAGGTCTGGCCCGCGTTGTAGAAGATGCCCCAGGCGATCGCCGCCGCCGCGGCGGCGAGGTCCGCGTCCGGCAGCACGAGCTGCGGCGACTTGCCGCCGGCCTCCACCGCGACCTGCTTGCCGTTGGACTCCCCCGCGTACACCTGGAACAGCCGGGCCACCTCGGCCGAGCCGGTGAACGCGATCTTGTCGACGTCCGGGTGGCGGCCGAGCGCCTGCCCGGCCACCTCGCCGAGGCCCGGCACCACGTTCAGCACACCGTCGGGCAGGCCGGCCTCGGAAGCCAAGCGGGACAACACAAGCGCGGCCAGCGACGTCTGCTCGGCCGGCTTGAGCACCACCGAGTTGCCGGTGGCGATGGCCGGCGCGAGCTTCCAGGACGCGATCAGCAGCGCGTAGTTCCACGGCACCACGGCGCCGATCACGCCCAGCGGCTCGCGGGTGATCAACGCGAGCGCGTCGCCCGGCGTCGGCGCCACCTCGTCGTACGTCTTGTCGATCGTCTCGGCGTACCAGGCAATCGTCTCCGCCGCCTTGGTCACGTCCACCCGGATGGCTTCGCCGATGGGCTTGCCCATCTCCAGCGTGTCCAGCAGCGCCAGCTCCTCGGCGTTCTCCATGATCAGCTCGGCCCAGCGCAGCATGATCCGCTTGCGCTCCTTGGGTGGGAGCTCGCGCCACACCCCGCTGTCGAACGCCGCCCGCGCCGCGCGCACGGCCTCGTCGACATCGTCCTTGCCACCGGCGGAAACCCGCGCGATCACGCTCCCGTCACGCGGCGAGACGCTGTCGAAGGTCAGCCCCGACCGGGCGTCGACGAACCGGCCGCCGATGTGCGGGCGGGTCTCCGGCTCGATCTTCGCCGCCGCGATCAGCCAGTACTCGTGGTTCATCCGATCCTCCACCGCCGCACGGCGTCCTCGTCCAGCTCGATGCCCAGTCCGGGAGTCTGCGGCACTTCCAGCTCGCCCGCACGGTTGACCATGACCGGCTCGGCCAGCATGAAGTCGCGGCGCCGCGGGGTCCAGCCCGGCGGGTCGAACGGGAATTCGAAGTACGGGCCGCCGCCGACGCCCGCGGCCACGTGCAGGTTGGCCAGCACGCCGATGCCGTTGGTCCAGCTGTGCGGGGTGAACTGGCGGTGCTTGAGCTGGGCCAGCTCGGCCAGCGTGCGGGCCCGGTGCATGCCGATCGCCAGCACCACGTCCATCTGGTAGATGTCCAGCACGTCGTGTTCGAGGTAGCGCAGCAGCTCGGGCAGCGAGTGCTGCATCTCGCCGGCCGCGATGCGCACGCCCGGATTCTCCGCCCTCAGCGTCTTGAAACCGTCGAGATCGTTGTACGGCAACGGTTCCTCGACCCAGAACACGTCGTACTCGGCCAGCCGGCGGACCAGCCTGCGGGTGGTGGCGAGGTCGGACGCGGCCGCCGTGTCGCCGGCCATCCGCCAGGACTGGTTGAGGTCGACCATGATCTCGAAGCCGCTGCCCAGCGCTTCCCGCACCGCCGCGACCGCCCGGACGCCGTCATCGGCCCGGTCGCGGTCGATGCGGATCTTCATCGCCCGGAAGCCGAGTTCCTTGGCGTGCAAGGCGGTCTGCACGCGCTCGGCCGGCGGCTTGAGCTCGGCCGAGGACGCGTAGGCCGGCACCGACCGCTGGGCGTTGCCCAGCAGCGTGGCCACCGGCAGGCCCGCGACCTTGCCGATGATGTCCCAGAGCGCCACCTCCAGCGGCCAGTAGTAGCCGCCGTGGAAGTTGGCCGTCTCGATCGCCTTGACGTGACGGACGATGTCCAGCGGGTCCTGGCCGAGGAAGAGGTCCTTGAACGCGGCGAAGCCGTCCATGGTGTCGCCCGAGCCGATGCCGGTGACGCCCTCGTCGGTGTGAACCCGGACGATCGTGGCGTCGAACGTGGTGCGCGGCTCCGGGTCCCAGGCCGCGCGCAGCGGTGGGTCCAGCTCAAGGCGCAGCCGCTCCAGCGTGATGTCGGTGATCTTCATCCGCGGTCCCCAGGTGTGTAGAACGGGTTGTACGCGCCTTGTTCGGCCGCCTTCAGCACGTCGTCGACGGTCGGCGTGCCCTCGACGGCCGCCTTGACCGCGTTGAACGCCGCGTCCCGCTGGTTGCGGTACGACTCGTCCAGGTCCTGTACCGCCGGGTTCACCCACACCGCCGCGATGATCAGCAGCTCGTCCGGGTTCTCGAGGAGTCGCCGCGCCACCGCGTCGGCCACGCCCTGGGCCAGGCCCGCCTGCGCCGAACCCCAGATCGCCCGCTCGTGCAGCTCCCCCGCCGGCGCCGCCTTGCTGACGAACAACGTGAACGGCTTGACCGGGACCGAGGGCCGCAGCACCGTCACGAACGGCACGTGCCCCGCGCTCGGTGTCGCCAGCGCCGTCGCCCACGCCGTGGCGACCGGTCCGTCCAAGCTGCCGAGCACGATGTTCGTGTGCGCCGCATTCGCCCCGTCGCCGACGAATGATTCGCCGATGAGAATCATGAATCCGAATTTAGGACGGCATGTTCGGGTGAGCAAGAAATCGCAATGACGGTTGCGCTCACGCCAACCCGCCCTAGTCTGATCGGATGGAACGCCACCAGGGCCACGGCCTGCGCCGTGACATCGAGCTGCTGGAGGCGCTCGGCTCCGCCGAGGCCCAGCGGGCCGGCGGCCTCGGCGTCGTGCGGCTGGCGCAGCTCGTCGGGCGGGAGAAGAGCCAGGTGTCGCGGGCGTTGAAGGCCCTGGCCGACGAGGGCATCGTCGAGCGTGATCCCGACACCCTCGAGTACCGCCTCGGTTGGCGGCTGTTCTCCCTCGTCGCGCGGTCCGTCGAGAACCGCCTGGTCCGGGTGGCCGAGCCGATCATGCGGGGTCTTTCCACCGACCTCGAGGAGACCGTGCACCTCTGCGTGCTTCGCGACCGCCTCGTGCTCACCCTGCTCTCCGTCTCCGGGCACTCCTTCCGGGCCCATGGCTGGGAGGGCCGCGGCGTTCCCGTCACCTGCACCTCCGCCGGCCGGGTGCTGCTGCTCGACTCCACCCCCGACGACCTCTACGTGCGTTTCCCCGCCGGCGTGGAGATCGCCGCCGGCAACTCCACCGTGCGCACGCACGCCGACCTGTGGGCCCGCATCCAGGAGGCCCGCCGCGACGGCTACGCCCGGGTGCGGGAGGAGTTCGAGGACTCCCTCGTCGGAGTCTCCGCCCCCGTCCGCGACTTCCGCGGCCGCGTCGTCGCCGCGTTGAACGTCTCCGCCCCCGCCGAGCGGTTGAGCTCCCGCCTGGACGAGGCCGGCCGCATCACCGCGGCCGCCGCCGGCACCGTCTCGGCCCAGATGGGCTGGGAGGCCCGGCCCGCCCGCCCGACCCAAGCCCGCCTCACCTGACCCCGCTCTCCCACCCACGCACCACCCCCAAGCATTCGGCACATGCGGTCCGGATGTGCCTCAGGGAGGCAAGTACGACGCGCATGTGACATTCGAATGTGCTGGAGAGCGGGACTCGGTGTGCCGGAGAGCGGGACTCGCGGGGGTTGCCCTCAGCGCAACTGGGGTTTCGAATTCCCTCGATTCCTTGTTCCCCCTCTTTTCCGGGTCGACAATTCCCGGCCATGGACGTTGACGGAATCGCCAAGGCGTCGGGAAGCGGGGATCTATTCCTGGCCGGCGAGTGGCGGGCGGCGGCCGACGGGCGGACGTACGGGGTGACCGACCCGGCGACGGGTGCGGTGATCCGGGAGGTGTCGGCGGCGGGCCCGCGGGACTCGGCGGAAGCGGTCGACGTGGCGGCAGAGGCGCTCGACGGCTGGCGGACGACGTCGCGGCGGCGACGGTCGGAGATCCTGCACGACATGCACGCGGCGATGCGCGACCACGCGGACGCGCTGGCCCGGCTGATCACGCTGGAGAACGGCAAGGCCTACCGGGACGCCAAGGCGGAGGTGTTCTACGCGGCGGAGTTCTTCCGGTGGTTCGCGGAGGAAGCGGTGCGCATCGGGTCGAGCTTCGGCGACGCGCCGGCGGGCGGATTCCGCCACCTGGTACGGAAACAAGCGGTGGGTGTGACGGCTTTCGTGACGCCGTGGAACTTCCCGGCGGCGATGGCGACCCGGAAGATCGCGCCGGCGCTGGCCGCGGGCTGCACGGTGATCCTCAAACCGGCGCCGGACACGCCGCTGACGGCGCTGGCGGTGGCGGGGCTGCTCAAGGAAGTCGGTCTGCCGGATGGTGTATGCAGTGTGCTGCCGACCGACCGCGCGGCCGAGGTGGCCGACGTGTGGTTCCGGGACGACCGGGTGCGCAAGTTCTCGTTCACGGGATCGACCGCGACGGGCCGAATCCTGTTACGCCAGGCGGCGGAGCACGTGGTGAACGTGACGATGGAGCTGGGCGGCAACGCGCCGTTCATCGTCTGCCCGGACGCGGACATCGACTCGGCGGTACGCGGCGCGATGGACGCCAAGATGCGCGGCGGCGGCGAGGTGTGCATTGCCGCCAACCGGTTCTACGTGCACGAGGACGTGGCCGACGAGTTCACGGCGAAGTTCGGCGCGGCGATGGCGTCCGTCCGGATCGGACCCGGTCTGGCCGAGGGCACGGAGCTCGGTCCGATGATCAACGAGGCCGCGGTGGCCAAGATCTGGGGCCTTGTCGACGATGCGATCACCAAGGGGGCCAAGGTGGCGGCCCAGGGACCGACGCCGGACGGGCCGGGCTGGTACTTCCCGGCGACCGTGCTCACGGACGTCCCGGAAGACGCCGAGCTGCTGCGCACCGAGGTGTTCGGCCCGGTGGCCCCGATCCTGACCTACCGGGACGAGAACGAGATGCTCAAGCGGGCCAACGACGCCGAGCACGGCCTGGCGTCCTATGTGTACTCCGGCAGCCTCGAGCGGGCGCTGCGCATCGGCGACCGGCTCGACGCGGGCATGGTCGGACTGAACCGGGGGCTGATCTCCGACCCCGCCGCCCCGTTCGGCGGCGTGAAGCAGTCGGGACTGGGGCGAGAGGGCGGGCGCGAGGGTATCGACGCCTTCCTCGAGACGAAGTACATCGCTGTGGACTGGCCGAACATCCCCTGACAGAACAGGATCGCCACATGGCAACGAAGCCCGGCACCGACAGAGCCACCGCCCGCGTCCGCCTCAAGCTCACCCTGGCCACCCAGGTCGGCGAGGGCATCGACGGCTACATCCTGGGCGGCCTCGGCGCGGTGGTGCCCGCCGTGACCACGGCGCTGCACATGTCGGCCTGGATGGTCGGCCTGATCGGCTCGTCCGCGCTGGTCGGCATCTTCGTCGGCGGACCGCTGTTCGGCTGGTTCGCCGACCGCTACGGCCGCCGCATCGTCTTCCTCACCGACATGCTGATCTTCCTGGTCGGCTCGGTGGCCCAGTTCTTCGTGCAGGACGCGTGGCAGCTGTTCCTGATCCGGCTGCTGATGGGCATCGCGATCGGTGGCGAGTACGCGATCGGCGCGCCGCTGCTGTCGGAGTACGCGCCCAAGGCCAACCGCGGCCGGCTGCTGGCCAGCCTGGAGGTCAGCTGGTACGTCGGCTACATGGTCGCCTTCGCCGTCGGCTACGCGCTGGTCGACGTGCCGGACGGGTGGCGGTGGACGTTGGCCAGCAGCACCGTGATCGCGGTGATCTGTGTGTCGCTGCGGGGCGGCATCCCGGAGTCGGCGCGCTGGCTGCTGAGCAAGGGCCGACGGGCCGAGGCGGAGGCGCTGATCGAGCGCTTCGGCATGGACGTCGACGTCGACACCGAGGTCGCGGATGCCGAGCCCCGCAACAGTTTGCGGGCCCTGTTCACCCGGGAGCACCTGCGCAGCACCATCTTCGCCAGCACGTTCTGGGCTTGCCTTGTGCTGCCGTACTTCGCGATCAGCACCTTCTACCCGCAGGTGCTGGCCGCGCTCGGTCTCGGCGCTGACGCGTTGGCGGGTTCGTTGGCCAGCAACGGTTTCGCGGTGCTCGGCGTGGCCGTCGGCTGTCTGCTGGTGGAACGGATCGGGCGGCGCAAGCTGCTGATCCCGCCGTTCTGGATCACGGCCGTGGCACTGGCGGTCGTCGGGATCTGGCCGAATGCGCCGATCGCCGTCGTGGTGATCTGCTTCCTGGTGTTCTCCTTCCTCAACGCGGCGTCCAGCGCGCTGACCGCGGTGTACCCGCTGGAGGTGTTCCCGACTTCGATCCGCACCACCGGCGTCGGTTTCGCCACCGCGATGAGCCGCGTCGGCGCGGCGATCGGCACTTTCCTGCTGCCGGTCGCGCTGACCGAGGTCGGCGTCGGGTTCACGCTGCTGATCGGCGCGGCGGTGCTGGCCATCGGCGGCCTGGTGTCGCAGTTCCTGGCGCCGGAGACGACCGGCCTCGACCTCAGCCACGCGGTGCGGGCGGCTCACAAGGCGCCGGTCAGCGCCAGTTGACGCCGGCGGCGATGAGGATCTTGCGGAGCTGGCCCGCGCTGAGGCGGATGCCCTCGGCGCGGACCGCCTCCGCGAGCGCGGCCAGCGTCCACGGACGCTGGATGGCGACCGCGACGATCCGGTCGCGGTCGTGATCGCTGATGCGGGAGCGGCGGCCGGAGCCCGGCTGCGCCATCAGGCCGGGCACACCCTGCTCGTCGAAGGTGGCCAGCCAGCGCTTGACGGTGTGCGGGGTGAGGCCGGCGTCGCTGGCGATCGAGGTCACCGAGCCGCCGCGCCAGGCCGCGATCACCAGTTGGGCACGGCGGGCCCAGGCGTTGGCGCCGGCGCCGTCCGCGAGCGAGCGGATGGCGTGCTCTTCCCAGGCACCGATCGGTGGTCTGACTGCGGACAGTGGCATGTCATCACCCATGCGTTACTTGAATGTTCACGTGAACCTAGCAACGAAAAGATGAACATTCAAGTGATCGGATAGGGTCTGCCCGTGACCCCCACCCGCGGCTGGCTGAACGAACAGCAGCTGGCCACCTGGACCGCGTTCAACCGGGTGCTGGCCCGGCTGCCCGCGGCGCTCGAGCCGCAGCTTCAGCAGGACGGGCAGGTCAGCTACCTGGAGTACTACGTGCTGGCGCGGCTGTCCGACCAGCCGGCGCGGACCTGCCGGATGACCGCGCTGGCCGATCTGGCCAACGCCGAGCTGTCCCGGCTGTCGCACCTGGTCCGACGGCTGGAGCGGCGCGAGCTCGTCCGACGTGAGCCCGATCCGGCCGATCGCCGCTCCACCAACGTGATCCTCACCGACGCCGGCCAGTGCCTGCTGACCTCGATCGCCCCCGCGCACGTGGACCGGGTGCGGGACCTGGTGATCGACTCCGTGGACGACATCGCCGCGCTGGAACGCGTCTGCCAGCGGATCCTGGACCGGATCAGCACCTGTTGAGGGGGACCGAAGTGCAGTTGGTGGAGATCACCGACGCGAACCGGGAGGCGGTCTGCGCGCTGCGCGTGCATCCCGGGCAGGAACGGTTCGTGACGGGCGTGGCGCGGTCGCTGGAACAGGCGGCGGCGATTCCCGAGGCGGAGCCGTGGTTTCGGGCCGTGTACGCGGGCGACGAGCCGGTGGGGTTCGTGATGCTGAGCTGGAACGTGCCGCCGGGACGGCCGGGGATCCTGGGGCCGTACTACCTGTGGCGACTGCTGGTCGACGGGCGGTTCCAGGGACTGGGCTACGGGACCGCGATCCTCGACGCGGTCGTCGCGCTCGTTCGGGCCGACGGGGCGACGGAGCTGCTGACCAGCCATCATCCGGCCGAGGACGGCCCGGGACCGTTCTACCGGAAGTACGGTTTCGTGCCGACCGGCGAGGTCGACGACGGGGAACCGGTGCTGCGCCTGGACCTCACCGCTCCCCACCTTGCCTAGCCTATCGACTTTCGATAGATTCCCATCGGAAGTCGATCGAAGGGGTGGGCCATGGGCAAGGTGGCTGTGCACGCGCTGCGCGTCGTGCTGGCGGTGGTGTTCGTCGGCACCGTGCTGGTGCAGGCGTTGATGGTGTGGGCGATGTTCACCAAGCCGGACGACGGGTCGCTGCCGCTGACGCAGTTCCGGATCGTCACGATCATCGGTCTGATCACCGTTGAGGTGACGCTGTTCTGCGTGTGGCGGCTGGTGGCGATGGTGCGCCGCGGCACCGTGTTCTCCCACGCGGCCTTCCGATACGTGGACGTCGTGATCGGCGCGATCGTGGCGGCCGCCCTGGTGTGGTTCGCCGTCACGATCATCAACGCCCCCGGCCAGCGCGACGACCCGGGCGTCAGCGTGATCATGGCCGGCATCGGCCTGGCCATCCTCGGTGTCGCGCTGATCGTGTTCGTGCTGCGCCAGCTGCTGGCCAAGGCCGTCGCCCGCGACGTCGAGGCCTCGCAGCTGCGGGCCGAGCTGGACGAGGTGATCTGATGCCGATCGTCGTCGACATCGACGTGATGCTGGCCCGCCGCAAGATGTCCGTCGGCGAGCTGGCCGACCGCGTCGGCATCACGCCGGCCAACCTGGCCGTGCTCAAGAACGGCCGCGCCAAGGCCGTCCGCTTCGCCACCCTGGCCGCCCTGTGCGACGTGCTCGAATGCCAGCCGGGCGACCTGCTCCGCTGGGAAGCCGAGGAGGTCGAAGAGTCGATCGCGTGACCGGCCGGCTACTTCGTGCGCCGAACGGCTTTGTGTCACTGTGTCGAGGTGGCGGGCGGGGTAGCGGCGGCGCGATGGCGGGACGTGGCGGCGGTGGGCCAGTTCCGCGTGCTGTGGCTGGCCCACGCGCAGTCGAGGATCGGCGATCAGCTGGCCCGGGTGGCGCTGTCGGTGCTGGTGTACGACCGCACGCACTCGCCGGCCTGGACGGCCCTGACGTACGCGATGACGATCCTGCCCAACCTGGTCGGCGGCACGCTGCTGGCGGGACTGGCGGATCGGTTCGACCGAAGGTCGGTGATGGTGGCGGCGGACGCCACCAGAGCGGCTTTGGTGGCGTTGATGGTGGTGCCGGGGCAGCCGATCGCGGTGCTGGTGGTGCTGCTGTGCCTGGTGCAGCTGCCGTACGCGCCGTTCTCGGCGGCCCGCAACGCGGTGCTGCCGGCGGTGCTGGACGGCGACCGGTACATGGCGGGCCTGGCAGTGATGCGCACGACCGACCAGCTGGGCCTGGTCGGCGGCATCGCGATCGGGGCGACGCTGGTGACGTACCTCGGCACCTCGACGACGCTGGTGATCGACGCGGCGACGTTCGCACTGTCGGCGCTGCTGATCCAGATCGGCGTCCGGAGCCACCGGCCGCCGAGGGCTGGGCACCGCACGCGGCTCAAGGCGGGGCTTCGCGTCGTGGCCAAGGATCCCCAGCTCCGGGCGCTGGTGGCGATCGCCTGCGTGAACGGGTTCTACGTGGTGCCGGAGTCGCTGGCGGTGCCGTACGCGGCGCAGCTCGGCCAGGGCACGGCGGCGGTGGGCTGGCTGCTGGCGGCGGTGCCGGCGGGCTCGATCGTGGGCATGATCTGGCTCAAGAGCCTGCGCCCCGACCTGCGGCTACGGCTGATGGCACCGCTCACCGTGGCGACCTGCGCGGTCCTGATCCCGAGCGCCTGGGCCCCCGTGCTGGCGGTGTCGGCGGTGCTGTGGGCGGTGTCGGGCCTGGCCAGCGCGCACGACATGGTGGTGCAGGGGACGTTCGTCCAACGCGTGCCGGACGCGTCGCGTGGGCAGGCGATCGGCCTGGCCAGCGCGGCGATGCAGGCCGCGCAGGGGTTCGGCATCGTGCTGGCGGGCCTGCTGGCGCAGATCCTCACGCCGGCCGCCGTGGTCGGACTGGCGGGGGCGGCCGGCGTGGTCGCCGCCGTCGCCGCCGGTGTTGCCTGGCGACGCGCGGCGAGCTGAGAATCCGCCGAACGGGTCACTTCCAGGTGTTCTCACGCCAGGTGTTCTCACGCATTGCCGCTCACCTCCTCGCTGACAAGGCGGGTGCCCTAGAGACGCTGGGCCAACCGGGTGCGGTTCATATGGTCTCCTACCAGCGCAGACTCCGGCTGCGCCAGTCGGTTACCCTGCTTGCGTGGGATGGGTCCGCGGCTTCGAGGTGTGGACCACGCCTCGGCACGTGCTGGCGTACGTGCTGGTCGTGGACGCCCTGGCGCTGATCGCGACCGGGTCGACGGCCGCGCTGTTACCCGTCACGGCCACCGACTGGATCCGCCTCGGCATCCTCGCCGGCTGCGTCATCGCCCACATCGAGCTGTCCCGGTCCATCGAGCGCGCCCGCAAGCTGGCCTCCGGAGCCGGTCCGTTCGTCGACGGACTGACGGTGTGGCACTTCACCGCCGTGCTGATCCTGCCCGCGCCGCTGGCCACCGCGCTGGTCGTGTTCACCCAGACCTACGTGTGGTTCCGGGTCTGGCGTGGCCGGCGGCCGCTGTACAAGTGGGTGTTCAGCGCCGCGACCGTGCTGCTGGCCACGCAGGCCTCCGCCGTGCTGCTGCTGGCCGCGCCCGGGCCGCACCCCGGCATCCCCACCGGCTGGATCGGCATCGGCTTCATCCTGGCCGCCGCCCTGCTCCGGTGGCTGATCAACTACTCCCTCATCCTCGGCGCCATCCTGGTCTCCTCGCCCGACCTGCGGGCCGGCCAGATCGTCGGCGAGTTCGGCGAGCAGGTCCTCGAGGCCGGCGCCATGGGCATCGGCCTGGCCGCCGCCGGGCTCGTCGAGTACGACCCGCGGCTGCTCATCGGCGTGGTCATCGGCCTCTACGCCCTGCACCGCAGCGTGTTGCTGCCGCAGTTCCGCCGCGCCTCCCAGACCGACGGCAAGACCGGCTTGTACACGCCCAACTGGTGGCACCAGATCGCCGAGGGCGCCTTCACCCGGGCCGAGGCCGAGCGCACCTCGCTCGGCGTGCTCATGCTCGACCTCGATCACTTCAAACGGCTCAACGACACCCACGGCCACCTCGCCGGCGATCAGGTGCTCCGCGCCGTCGCCGACGCCATCACCGACGCCGTCCGCTCCTACGACGCCGCTTGTCGTTGGGGCGGCGAGGAATTCGCCATCCTGCTGCCCGATGTCGGCCCCGAGGAGCTGCACGAGATCGCCGAGCGGCTGCGGCACCGGGTCCGCTCCCTCGTCGTCGACATCCCGTCCGACGGCAAGGTCACCGACCAGACCGTCTCCATCGGCGGCGCGCGCTACCCCAGCCCCGGCATCGCCAGCCTCTCCGACCTCCAACTGGCCGCCGACGCCGCCCTCTACGCCGCCAAGGCCGCGGGCCGCGACCGCGTCCGCCTCGCGCCGCCGTCGATCTGACCGCGGTGGTGCCGGTCGTGCGGGAGTCGTAGGTTCGAAGGTGTGACGGACCGTGATCCGGCTGAGCGCATGGTGGCAGCGGCGCAGGCCTGGCTGGACAGCCTGGACGAAGAGCAGCGCGAAGCGGCGCAGTGGGCCTGGCCAGCGGAGGAGGAACGCCACCGGTGGTACTACACGCCGACGGATCACGGGGGTCTGCCGCTGGCGAGAATGGCGCAGCGGCAGCAACAACGGGCGATGAAGCTGGTGGCGGCGGGGCTGTCGAGGCCGGGCTTCGTGACGGTGTCGACGATCCTGGGCCTGGAGAACGTCCTGGACCAGCTGGAAGGCTGGCAGGTGGACTGGGAGCGGGAAAGGGGCCGGGACCCGCAGCTGTACTACCTGAGGGTGTTCGGGGAGCCGACGATGGAAGGCCCCTGGTCGTGGCGGTTCGGCGGCCATCACGTGTCGGTGCAGCATGTTGTACTGAACGGGACAGTTCAGGGAAGCACGCCGACGTTTCTCGGGGCGGACCCGGCGGCGTCACCGTTGCTGGGCGGGCATCTGCTGCGGCCACTGGGGGCGCTGGAAGACCTGGCCCGGGAGCTGGTCAGGAGCCTGGACGATGAGCAGACCGCGAAAGCGGTGATCAGTGCGGTGGCGCCGACGGACATCGTGACGGGGAACCGGCCGCGCGTCGGCGAAGGCGACAAGGCGCTGGCGCTGGCCGAGGTGTGGCGCGGGCGGTTCGACGACCCGAAGCTGAACAACGCGGTGGCGGAGTTCCAACGTCAGGCCGATCAACACATCGGCATCACCGAGGAGCACCACGATCAGCTGAGCCTGACGGCGAAGCCGAAGGGCGTCAACGCGGCGGAAATGTCGCCACAGCAACGGGAGCAGCTACGAGCGGTACTCATGACGTTCCTCGGCCGCGCCCCGGACGAGCTGGCCGAGCGGGAGGCGGCGAAGTTCGCGGGTGACGCGATCAAGGACGTGAGCTTCGCCTGGGCGGGCTCGACGGAACCGGGCAAGCCGCACTACTACCGGCTCCAGGGCCCGCGCCTGCTGGCCGAGTACGACAACACGCAGCGCGACGCCAACCACGTGCACACCGTCTGGCGGGACCCGCTCAACGACTTCGGCGACGACGTGCTGGCCCAGCACATCGCCAGGTACCACCGCTGAGCAGTGCAGGGAAGGCCGTGCGGGTGGCGCATGGAGGGACGCCACCCGCACGGGTCTTCGCACGGCTCAAGCCGTGCCGGCGCAGGTCACTTCTCGCCTTCCGCCGTGAGCCAGGCGGCGAGCCGGGTCTGCGCCAGGCGGACGTCGGGACCGGGCAGCAGGGCGGTCTGCCCGGGGACGCCGCCGAAGAACTGGGCGGTCGGGTCGGTGATCACCTGACGGGTGTCCTGCCGCGCGTCGAGCACGGTGCGGATCCACTCGTCCAGGCCGAATGCCTCCGGCCCGGCGATCTCGAAGATGCCGTTGAACGGGTCGCCGGCGGCGGTGCGCGCGACGGCGGTGGAGACGTCGGCGGCGGCCATCGGCTGCGCCTTCGCCGCCGGCAGCCGGACGGCGCCATCCACGGTGCAGGTGTCGGCGATGCCGCCGGCGAACTCGAAGAACTGGGTGGCCCGGATGATCGTGTGCGGCAGCCCGGCGGCCCGGATCAGCCCCTCCTGCGCGACCTTGGCCCGGTAGTAGCCGATGTCGGGCATCCGGTCGATGCCGATGATCGACAGCGCCACGTAGTGCCCGACGCCGGCCTCCTCGGCGGCGGCCAGCAGATTGGTGGTGGACGTGGTGAAGAAGCTCATCACGTCGTCGTCGGCGAACGACGGCGAGTTGGACACGTCGACCAGCACGTCCGCGCCCTGGAGCACCTCCTTGAGGCCCTCGCCGGTGAGGGTGTTCACGCCGGTGCTCGGCGCGGCCGGCACCACCTCGTGGCCCTCCGCCCGCAGCTTCGCCACGGCGTTCGAGCCGATCAGCCCGGTGCCCCCGATGACCACGATCTTCATCTGTGTTCCCTTCCTCGTTGGCTCACCAGCTAGGACAGGACAGAGGCTCGGTTTGTGACACCGTCCCGGAGGAAAGCCTCCCGTGGATGCTCCACGGCGGCCAGCGAGACGATGTCGCGGCCGAAGACGGCCGCGGTCAGCCACACCGCGAGCACCCGGATCTTGCGTTCCCAGGTCGGCACGGCCAGCACGTGGTAACCGCGGTGCATCAGCCAGGCCGGCGGCCCCTTGATGGTGATCTTCTTGTACTGGAATATGCCGCGCCCGAGGCCGAGCGTGGCCACCGAGCCGAGGCTGTGGTGCACGTACGCAACCAGGGGCCGCTTTCGTAGCGCGGCGGCGATGTTGCGGGCCAGCAGTTTGCCCTGCCGGAACGCGTGCTGGGCGTTGGGCACGGTGTATGTGCCGGGCACGGCCAGGTCCGGCACGGCGGCGTCGTCACCGGCGGCCCATGCGTCCGGCACGATGTCGGTCTCGGTGCCGACCCGCAGGTCGGGCCGCACGATGATCAGGCCGCGCGCGGTGATCGGCAGGTCGGTGTGCGTCCTGACCACAGGGTTGGCGTCGTTGCCGGCGGTCCACACGATCAGGCCGGCGTCGACCGTGCTTCCGTCGGTCAGCACGACCTCGCCGCCGACCGCGGACTGTACGGTGCAGTTCAGGTGCACAACTGAACCGCGGCGTTCAAGTGAGCGCACGACCCAGCCCCCGGCCTTGGCCGACACCTCGGGCAGGATCCGCCCGGAACCCTCGACCAGGTGGAACCGCGGCTCCGAGGCCGAGATCTCCGGATACCGCTTGAGCAGCGCCGATGCCAGGGACAGCAGCTCGCCGAAGCCCTCGACACCGGAGAAGCCGCCGCCGACGAAGACCACCGTGAGCAGCTTGCTCCGCTCAGGGCCGGGCGGCAGGACGGCCGCGCGGTCGAACGAGGTCAGCAGTTGGTCGCGGATGGCCACGGCCTCCTCGACGTGCTTCAACCCGATCGCCTGCTCGGCGATGCCCGGCACCGGGAGCCGCCGGGTCACCGCGCCGGCGGTCACCACGATCACGTCGTAGTCCAACGAAAACTCGGCCCCGTCCGGCGGCTGCACGACGACGGTCCGGCCGGCGTGGTCGATCTTCCGCACCCGGCCGGCGATCACCTTGGTGCGCCGCAGATGCGAGCGCATCGACACGGCCGCGTGCCGCGCCTCGATCGAGCCGGCCAGCACCTCCGGCAGGAACGGCTGGTAGGTCAGATACGGCCGCGGATCGACGACCGTCACCGACGCCTCCCCCGCCCGCAGCCGCTTCTCCAGCCCACGGGCGGCGTAGAAGCCGGCGTAGCCGCCGCCGACGATCAGAATCCGCTTCATATCAGGTGGACAAGACAGGCCGGTCAAAAGTGACAGGGTGTGATCGGCGACTCAGCTGTCACAGATCGTGGTCGTGTCCGGTCCTAGCTGGTGCACAGCGTCGCCGACCAGGAGGCTGCCTTGAGCACCCAGCATGACCACTACCTGCCCAACCCGTACGCCGACGGGCCACCGCCGCAGATCGACCTGCTCTCGACGGTCACCGGCGTGCCGCAGATCGACGACCACGCCGAGGCCATGACCATCCACGTCACGCTGCCGCCGGGCAGCCCGGGCGCGCCGCCGCACCGGCACTCCGGCCCGGCCTACGGCTACGTGCTCAAGGGCGAGATCGTCTTCGAGCTGGAGGGCGAGCCGGCCCGCGTGGTCAAGGCGGGCGAGACGTTCTGGGAGCCGGGCGGCGACGTCATCCACTACCAGGACGGCAACAACCTGGCCGACGCGGAGTCGCAGTTCGTGGTGACGATGTTCTGCGTGCCGGGTCAGCCGATGATGATCCCGGTCAGCGCCGAGGAGCTCGAGCAGCGCAAGGACCGACGGGCATGACCAAGACGTCGCTGACCGCGGTGGCCCAGGGCCAGCTGGACACCGCGCGCAACTGCCCGCAGAACCGCAGCGCCCGGACCGTGCACGGCGGTCACGAGCATTCCTTGCGTCAGACGGTGATGGCGCTGCTGGCCGGCGAGCACCTGCACGAACACGAGCACGGCGGCGACACCACGGTGTTCGTGTTGCAGGGCCGGGTCCGGCTGGTCGCGGGGCGGGACAGCTGGGAGGCGGTGCCGGGCGACCTGCTCGCGCTGCCCGACCGGCGGCACCGGGTCGAGGCCGTGACCGACGCGGTTTTCCTTTTCACCAACGCGGTTTCCGTTGGCGTTCAGTCCAACGGATGAAGCCCGACTGATCCGTCGGGACGGGGAAGGCGGCCGGGCTGGCGTACGCTGCGAGAGGCAGCACGCCGCCCGGCTCTGCCGTGCGCCCCGGCGAAAGGGATCAGCATCCATGGAGACCCTGGACGACGCCACCGAGGTCTTCGCGCAGGTGCGGCCGCGGCTGTTCGGCATCGCCTACCGGATGCTGGGCAGCGCGGTCGATGCCGAGGACCTGGTGCAGGACGTCTGGATCCGCTGGCAGACCTGCGACCGGTCGGTGGTCGAGAACCCGGCGGCCTACCTGGCCACCACGACCACCCGGCTGGCCATCAACGCCACCCAGTCGGCCTACGCGCGGCGGGAGAGCTACGTCGGGCCGTGGCTGCCGGAGCCGGTCGACACCTCGGCCGACCCGCAGCTGGGGGCCGAGCGTGCGGCGGCGCTGGAGCTGGGTGTGTTGCTGCTGCTGGAAAAGCTCACGCCGAACGAGCGGGCGGCCTATGTGCTGCGGGAGGCGTTCGACTATCCCTACGAGCAGATCGCCGAGATCGTGCAGACGACCGAGGTGACCGCGCGACAGTACGTGAGCCGGGCTCGGAAGCATCTCGCGGCCGAGCGCAAGGCCCCGGTCGACCCGTCCGAGCAGCGGCGGCTGCTGACCGCGTTCGTGCAGGCGGCGCAGGCCGGTGACCTGAGCGCGCTGGAGGAGCTGTTCGCCGAGGACGTGGTCAGCTACTCCGACGGCGGCGGCGTGGCCCGCGCGACCAAGTACGTGGTCACCGGGGCCGTCGCGGTGGCGAAGTTGGTGCGCGCCTGGGGTTCCAGCGACTTCTGGGACGGACTGGAGATGGAGCTCGCCGTGCTCAACGGCGCGCCGGGCATGGTGCTCAAGAAGGCCGGTGAGACGGTCGGTGTGGTCGCCGTGGACGGCGCGACCCACATCGACCAGGTGATGTGGGTGATCAACCCGCAGAAGCTGACCGCGGTGTAGGTCCACAGTGGACGGCGGCCGCACGGCCGCCGTCCAGCTCACACGCGGACCGGCGACAACCCGAGGCGGGCCACCACTTCGGTGGTGGCCTTGGACATGTTGAACGTGTAGAAGTGCACGCCCGGCACGCCTTCGTCGATCAGGCGCTGGGACAGCTCGGTCACGATGTCGATGCCCTCGGCCCGGAACGCCTTCGGGTCGTCGACCAGCGGGTCCAGCCGCCGCGCCAAGGCCGGCGGCACCGGCGCCCCGGACAGCTCGACCGTCTTGAGCAGCGTACGAACGGTGGTCAGCGGCAGAATGCCCGGCAGCAGCGGGGCGTCGCAGCCGCGGGCGGCCATCCGGTCACGCAGCCGCAGGAAGTCCTCGGCCTCGAAGAACAGCTGGGCGATGGCGAAGTCCGCGCCGGCCCGGAACTTCCGCACCAGGTACTCGGTGTCGGTGTCCAGGTCGGCCGACCGCGGATGCCCGTACGGGAAGGCGGACACGCCGACGCAGAAATCGCCGAGCTCGCGCACCAGCGAGACCAGCTCCTCGGCGTAGGTCAACCCCTGCGGGTGCTTGACCCACTCGCCGTTGGGGTCGCCGGGCGGGTCGCCCCGCACCGCCAGCACGTTGCGCACGCCGACCGCCGCGTACCAGCCGATCACGTTGCGCAACTCGGCGACCGAGTGATCCACGGCCGTCAGGTGGGCCATCGGCAACAGCGACGTCTCCTGCACCACACGTCCCGTGGTGCGGATCGTGCGGTCGCGGCTCGACCCGCCGGCGCCGTAGGTCACCGACATGAACGCCGGCTCCAGCCCCTCCAGCTGCCGGATCGCCAGCCACAGCTTGTGCTCGTCGGCCGCGTCGCGGGGCGGGAAGAACTCGACCGAGAACACCGGTCTCGGCCCCTGCAGACGGTCCAGCACGTGTGCTTCCACCGCGTGTCTGCTCCATTCTCGTGGCGGGCCTCGTCAACGGACCCTATCCGGCCGTGCTCAAGGACGGGTTGTGGGCGGCTTGCGCCGCCCACAACCGTGCGGTCACGCCCGCAGCTGCCCGGTGGCTTCGACCAGGTTCTCCAGCGTGGCCTTCACTTCGGGGTAGCCGCGGGTCTTCAGCCCGCAGTCCGGGTTCACCCACAGGCGCTCGGCCGGGAACGCCGCCATCGCCTTGACCAGGTGACCGGCGATCTCCTCGACCGACGGGACGCGCGGCGAGTGGATGTCCCACACGCCCGGGCCGGCCTCGTTGGGATAGCCGGCGGCGGCCAGGTCGGCGACGATCGCCATGTTCGACCGGGCCGCCTCCAGGCTGATCACGTCGGCGTCCATGTCGATGATCGCCTCCAGCACGTCGCCGAACTCGGCGTAGCACATGTGCGTGTGGATCTGCGTCTCGTCGCGGACGCCGGAAGTGGCCAGGCGGAAGGCGGTCACGGCCCATTCCAGGTACGCGGCCCGGTCCGCGGCCCGCAGCGGCAGCGTCTCCCGCAGCGCCGGCTCGTCGACCTGGATCACCTTGACACCAGCGGATTCCAGGTCGACCACCTCGTCACGCAGGGCCAGCGCGACCTGCCGGGCGGTGTCGCCCGCCGGCTGGTCGTCGCGGACGAACGACCAGGCCAGCATGGTCACCGGGCCGGTCAGCATGCCCTTGACCGGCTTGTCGGTCAGGCTTTGCGCGTAGGTCGCCCATTCGACGGTCATCGGGGCCGGGCGGAACACGTCGCCGACGATGATCGGCGGGCGGACGTAGCGGGTGCCGTAGGACTGGACCCAACCCTGTTGCGTGGCCAGGAATCCGGCCAGCTGCTCGCCGAAGTACTGGACCATGTCGTTGCGCTCGGGCTCGCCGTGCACCAGCACGTCCAGCCCGATCCGCTCCTGCTCGGCGATCACCGCGCGGATCTCGGCCCGCATCGCCGCCCGGTAAGCGTCTTGGTCGAGTTGGCCATTACGGAGCGCGGCCCGGGCCTTGCGCAGCTCGGCCGTCTGCGGGAACGAGCCGATCGTGGTGGTCGGCAGCTGCGGAAGCGTGAGCTGCTCCCGCTGGGCCTTCGCGCGTTGGTCGTAAGCGCTGCGACGGACATCGGGGATGACCCGCTCGCGGACGGCCGGCACCTTGACGATCGGCGAGGACGCCCTCGACGCCAGCCGGGTTTCGTTGACGTGCAAGACAGTTCCGATGGCCGCGCGACCCTCGGTCAGGCCACGGCGCAGCGTGACGATCTCCTGCACCTTCTGCCGCGCGAACGACAGCCAGCCGGCGATCTCCGGGTCCAGGTCCGTCTCGAGGGTGACGTCGTAGGGCACGTGCAGCAGCGAGCTCGACGCCGCCACGTCGACGGAAGCGGCCAGGCCGAGCAGCGTGCCCAGGACGCCAAGGGCTTCGGACAGGTTCGCGGCCCAGATGTTGCGGCCGTTGACCACGCCGGCGACCAGGCGTTTGTCCTGGATGCCGCCGATCGCGGCCAGCCCCTTGAGGTTGTCCCCCGCGGTGAAGTCCATGGCCAGGCCCTCGACCGGCGTCCTGGCCAGCACCGGCAGGGCGTCGCCGAGGCCGTCGAAGTAGGAGGCGACCAGGATCTTCGGGCGATTCGTTGCCGCGGCAAGGGTTTCGTACGTCTCGGCGACCTTGTCCAGCACGTCGGACGGCTGGTCGGCGACCAGGGCCGGCTCGTCCAGCTGCACCCAGTCCGCGCCGGCTTCGCGCAGCTGCCGCAGCAGGTCGACGTACAGTGGAACGATCTTGTCCAGCAGGTCGAGCGGCGGGAAGTCACCGTCGAGGTTCTTGGCCAGCAACAGGAATGTCACCGGGCCGACCAGCACCGGTCGCGTCACCACGCCCTGCTCAAGCGCCTCGGTGAACTCCTCGAGCGGCTTGCTGGCGTCCAGGCTGAATGTGGTGTCCGGGCCCAGTTCCGGGACCAGGTAGTGGTAGTTGGTGTCGAACCACTTGGTCATCTCCAGCGGCGGCGCGTCGGCGGTGCCACGGGCCATCGCGAAGTAGCGGTCGAGGCGGCCCTTCTCGGTCGACACGTCCGGCACGGCGTCGATGTGCCGCCGCGGGATCGCGCCAAGCAGCCAGGCCGTGTCGAGGACGTGGTCGTAGAGCGAGAAGTAGTTGCTCGGGATCTCGTCGATGCCGGCGGCGCGCAGCTCGGCCAGGTTGTTCAGCCGCAGCTCACGGGCCGCGCCGAGCAGCGCGTCGGCGTCGACACGGCCGGCCCAGTAGGCCTCGATCGCCTTCTTCAACTGCCGGTCCGGGCCCTGCCGCGGATATCCGTGCAGAGTGCTGCTTGAGGTCACGGGGCTCTCCTTCGCGAGTCCACGTGGACCCGCGGACACGCCGCGACCAGCCCCTTGTCGAGGCTCGACACCGACCCGCCCGCGAGGTCTCGGCCTGCGCCCCACGGTCGCGGGGCGCACAGCGGGCAGGTCTTCGGACTCGCGGGCGTCGTGCTCGTGCCTACTGGCCGTCGCTTCCCAAGCCTGTCGGCTCAGTGCGTGTGACGGCGGTCGTTCCCACTCACCGCTGCGGGGCAGTCCCGGATTCGCACCGGATTCCCTCTTGCGACGACCGCCCCGGGTGGGACGGCCGAACCAGCTGCCCGGCCACTGTAGCCGGTCCCCCTGGTGGGCGGTCCACCCCGTGGACCGCTAGGGTTAACACCGTTAACTCACGAGGAGGCTTCGATGCGGGTAGCGGTGGCCGGTGCGTCCGGCGTGATCGGGACGGCGCTGACGCCGGTCCTGCGGGCCGCCGGGCACGAGGTGCTGCGGCTGGTCCGGCGGCCGGCCGCGGCCGCCGACGAGCGGTCGTGGGATCCCGACGCCGGCACCATCGCCGACGGGGCGCTGGACGGCGCCGATGCCGTGATCAACCTCTGCGCGGTCGACACCACCGAGAAGCGGTGGACGCCGGCGTTCAAGCAGGAGCTGCTGGACAGCCGCGTCGTTCCGACCCGCGTGCTGGCCGAAGCCGTTGCCGCCCATGGCATTCCCGCGCTGCTCAACAGCTCCTCGGTCGCCTACTACGGCGACACCGGCGACCGCGTGATCACCGAGTCGGAGCCGGCCGGCCGTGGTTTTCTGGCCGAGATGGACCGTGACCGCGAGGCGGCCGTCGCCGCCGCCGGTGACGCGCGGGTGGTGTCGCTGCGGACCGGGATCGTGCTGTCGCCTCGGGGCGGGCTGCTCGGGCAGCTGCGGCCGATGGTCGCGTGGGGCTTCGGCGGGCGGATGGGCTCCGGGCAGCAGTACCTGTCGTGGATCTCCCTGCACGACGAGGTCGCCGCCATCCAGTTCGCCTTGGAGCACAACGAGATTCGCGGGCCGCTCAATCTGTCCGGGCCCACACCCGTGACCAATGCCGAGATGGTCCGGGCCGTCGGGGAGCTGCTGCGCCGGCCGACGCCGTGGGTGTATCCGGCCTGGCTGCTGCGGGCGTTCGCCGGCGAGCTGGCCGACGCCGGGGCGCTGACCGGTCAGCGGGCCGTGCCCGATGCCCTGCTGCGGCACGGCTTCTCGTTCCGTCATGCCACGGTCGGTGACGCCCTCGCTGGTGCATTCGGGTAATCCGGGCCCGCTCGCGCCGTCGGCGTGCCAGGCTCTGCCGGTGGACATCGACGCCCTCATCACCCAGATCGGCCCGCTGGCGACCGCCGCCGTCGCCAAGTGGGGCGAGTCCGCGCTGACCAAGGCGTCCGACACCGCCGCGACCGAGTCGGTCAAGCTCGGCCAGCGGCTGCTGGCCCGGATCTTCAGCCGGGCCAAGGCCAAGGAGCCGATCAAGGCCGCCGTCACCGACCTGGCCGCCGCCGTCGACGACCCCGATTTCCAGGCCGCGCTGCGGGCGCAGATCAAGAAGCTGCTGCGCGAGGACGATGCCCTGGCCGCCGAGCTGTCCGAGATGCTGGCCAGCAGCGCCACCGAGCGGGGCATCTCCATCGGCGGCGACAACACCGGCATCGTCTCGTCCGGGGACGGGGCGATCAACATCCAGCGAAATGGCTGACAACTCCGGCATCGTCTCCACCGGCGCCAACGCGATCAACATCCAGTACCTGGCGCCGTCCGCGCTGGTCCGGACCCAGTACCACCGGCAGGTCGAGCGCATCGCCCCGCCGGCCCTCACCGACCGCGCCGCCGAGCTGGCGGAACTCGCCGCCTTCTG
This sequence comes from Kutzneria chonburiensis, assembly GCF_028622115.1. NCBI lineage: Bacteria > Bacillati > Actinomycetota > Actinomycetes > Pseudonocardiales > Pseudonocardiaceae > Kutzneria > Kutzneria chonburiensis. The sequence continues at coordinate 134,283 of NZ_CP097263.1, read as the reverse complement.
CACCTCGTCCACCGGCTACGCCTGGTGGCGGGCCAAGGCCTGGTCCGGCAAGTCCGCCCTCATGTCGTGGTTCGTGCTGCATCCCCCGCCCGGCGTGCGGATCGTCTCGTTCTTCATCACCGCGCGGCTGGCCGCCCAGAACGACCGCAACGCCTTCGTCGAGAACGTGCTCGAACAGCTGCTGGCCCTGCTCGGCGAGTCCATGCCCGCCTTCCTCACCGAGTCCACCCGCGAGGCCCACCTCCTCGACCACCTGAGCCGCGCCGCCGCCGCGTGTTCTTCGCGCGGCGAGCATTTCGTGCTCCTGGTCGACGGTCTCGACGAGGACCGCGGCGTCGACGAGCACAGCATCGCCGCCCTCCTCCCCCTCTCCCCTCCTCCCGGCATGCACGTCCTCGTCGCCGGCCGTCCCAATCCGCCCGTCCCCGGCGATGTCCCTGCGCACCACCCGCTTCGCGACCCCTCGATCATTCGGGAGTTGACCCCTTCGCCCCGGGCCCAGGCGTTGCGCGTCGAGATGGAGAAGGACCTCAAACGCCTGCTCCTGAACCCCGATTCCCGTGATCTTCTCGGTCTCGTCACCGCCGCCGGCGGCGGCCTTTCCGCCGCCGATCTCGTGTCGCTCACCGGTCAGCTCTTGTGGGAGATCGACGGCCAGCTCCAGACCATCGCCGGCCGCAGCTTCGCCATCCGCGACCCGTACTACTCCACCGAGGCCCCTTCCGCTTACCTGCTGGCGCACGAGGAACTCCAGCTCACCGCCTTGGACATGCTCGGCCCCGTACGTCTCGCCGGTTACCGGGATCGCCTCCACACCTGGGCGCACGGCTACCGTGACCGCCAGTGGCCCGCCGACACTCCGGAATACCTGCTACGCGGCTACTTCCGCATGTTGATCGCCACCGACAACATCCCCGAGCTGTTGTCGTGCGCCACCGACACCCACCGCCAGGACCGCCTGCTCTCCCTCACCGGCGGCGACACCGCTGCACTGGCCGAGCTCCGCTCGGCCATGGAAACCTTGGCCGCCAAGGAAAATCCCGACCTGGTGGCGTTGACCCGGCTGGCCATCCACCGCGACCACCTCACCGAACGCCACGCCGACGTCCCGGTGGAACTGGCTGCCGCGTGGGCCGCCCTGCGCAACTACGACCGCGCCGAAGCCATCGCCGACTCCATGGCCGCGCCGGACGAGCAGGCGGCGGCGCTCGCTCAGGTGGCCAAGGCGATGCTCGCTGCCGGCATTCGCGACCGGGCCATGGAACTGCTGGACCGTGCCGAACGAATCGCCAGGACCGCCACCGACTACGAGGAGCGGGCCGAGGCGTTGTCGGCCGTGGCCGTGGCCCTGGTGAAGGCCCGCGAACCGGATCGGGCCGAGGCGCTGGTCACCGACATCAACCCGGTCGAGGAACGGGACGAGGCCATGTCCAAGGTGGCCATCGCGCTGGCCGCCGTGGGCGCCTACGACCGGGCCGAAGCACTGTTCGGCGCCATCACCGCCCCGGAGTACGAGGTCGATGCGCTGATCGCGCTGGCCCCGACGCTGGGCGACGACGCGGTCGAACGGGTCCGAGACGCCATTACCGCGCATATGGCGTGGAATCCACGCCATCGGATGCAGCCGTTGGCCGCGCTGATCACCGAACTGGTCGGCGGCGGTGCCACGGATAAGGCACACGACCTGCTGCGTTGGGCACGGAAACTGGCCGCGCAAGCCACGGACGCGGCGTCGCGGCGTTTCCTGGCCGAGGCCTTGGTCGCGGTCGGCGAGCTCGACGAGGCGGAGACGACCGCGCGGACGGTCGGTGATCCCGTCGAACGGGCCGCCGCACTGGTCACGGTGGCGAACGGGCACAGGGGCCGGGCGGCGGAGCTGCTCGACCTGGCCCGGCGAACTCTGCCGGCCCCGCCCGATGACGATGACGACGTGCTGGTCTCGATTGCCGACGGGTTCGCCCGAATCGGCGACACCCGCGCGGCGGCGGCCGCCGCCGACGGCATTCTCGATCAGCGGCACTCGACGAAAGCGCTGGCCCGCATCGCGATGACACTGCTCGATGGCGGCCACCGCGACCAAGCCATCGCGTTCGTCACCCGGGCCGAACAGCGGGTCCACGGCGAGTCGGCCGGCGTCCGCGGCCGCCTTGAGGCCTCGGCTCGAATCGCGGAAGCACTGGCCATGGCCGGCGACCACACCCATGCGGCCGAGGTGATCGGACGGGTGGACACCCATGGGCTGTCGTTCACCGCGGCGCACGAACTCGGTGTCGCGGTGGCGCTGGGCGGGGATCTCGAACGCGGTTTGTCCATCGCCGTGCGCCAGGACCGGCTGATCATCGATGGTCTGACCACGGTCGCGGCTCGGCTGGCCGAGGCCGGCCAGCTGTCGTCGGCCCTCGACGTGCTCGGCCGCGCCGCCGGCTACGCCGACAACCCGGGCCTGCCGTGGAACACGGTGAACGGCCTGGTCCGGATGCTGGTCTCGGTCGGCGCGGTGGACCGCGCCGAGCAGGTGGCCAGGGCCATGCCCCGTGACGACCTCCGCTCGGAGCTGCTGGCGACCTTGGCCATCGCGGCGGCCGAGAACGACAGCGGTGGTCGCGCGGTCGAACTGGTCGAGCGGATCGCCGATTCGCTGGACCGGCCCGATGTCCGGACGGCGCTGGCCGGCGTGCTGGCGCTGGCCGGGCAGTTCGATCGCGCCCTCGAAATCGTGCCCAGGAGGCGGAATCGCATGGCTCGCGACGCGTGGCCGGCGATGGCGTGGGCCTTCGCACGGTCGGGCCATCTCGACGCGGCCATGCAGGTCGTCGATTCCCTTCGTGAGCCGGACACCCGGCACCGCGCCTTGGCGAAGGTGGCGCACGCGACCGCCCTCGCCGGACAGGTCGAGGCGGCGGTGGAGCTCAGTCACATGGTTGACGACCCCAGTGCGCTGGTGGACGTCGTCAAGGCGGTGGCGGCCGCCGGCGACCTCGAGCGGGCCGAGGAGGTTGCTCGGACGATCAGCGATCAGCGGCGTCGTGGCGAGGCGTTGCTGAAGTTGGGGCTGGTGGCCGAGGCGTTGACGCTGACGGACTGGCGTCTGGCGGTGCCGGACGTGGTGAAGACGGCGCCGGATGCGCTGGCGGAGATCTTCGGGGAGCTGGATCGCGTGTACGGCCGGTCAGCTGAGGTGTGACGGGCGGTAGTGGACCTCTACGACATGGCCGGGGTGCGCCAGGGTGGCGGCCAGTGGGTCACCCGGGTGCGACGGGACCTCCCGTGGGACGAGCATTCTCGGTGTCAGAACCGAGTCCCACGAAGGAGATCCGAGATGTCCGTCACCCGTTTCCAGCTGCGCTCCACGCTCACGCCGGCCGAGGTCATGGCCGTGCTCACCGACTTCAGCCCGGCCCGTGCGCAGCGGTGGCCGTCGATCGACGCGGAGCACTTCCAGGTGCACGGCCAGGGGGAGAACTGGGCGGAGGTGACCGAAGGCACGGCGGCCGCCTGGGAGCGGGCGCGCTACGAATGGAGCGCCGACCGGGTCACGGTGACCACCCGCGAGTCGAAGCTGTTCGGGACCGGCGGGGGCTGGGTGTTCGCGCTCACGGCGGACGACGGCGGCACCAAGGTCGACGTGGAACTGACCAGGGAGCCGCACAACGTCAAGCAGCGGCTGCTGGCCGCCGCGTTGCCGCTCGTCGGCGTCGGCCCGCTGCGCAAGTCGTTCGAGGCGGCGCTCAAAGGGCAGTAGCCAACTCGCGCCGCGAGGTGATGCCGAGCTTGGTGAACACCTTGCGCAGGTGCCATTCCACGGTACGAGGGCTGAGGAACAGCGCGGCCGCGATCTCGGGATTGGTCTTGCCGGCGACGGCGAGACGGACGATCTGCGCCTCCTGCGGCGTGAGCTCCTCCTCGGCGGCCGAGCCGGAACGCTTGCGGACGGTCTCGCCGGTGGCGGCGAGCTCACGGGCGGCACGGGCGGCGAAGCCCGTGGCCCCGGCGGTCTGGAACGCCTCGTGGGCCGGGCGCAGGAAATCCCGGGCGTCGGCGCGGCGGTTCTCCCGGCGCAGCCACTCCCCGTACAGCAGCCGGGCCCGTGCCTTGGGAAGTTCCAGCGGCAGCAAGTCGATTGCCGCGCGGAAGGTCTCGTCGGCCGGCGTGACGAGGGCATCGGCCAGCGCGTGCGTGCCGTCAGCCCAATCCGTGCCGGTCTGTTCGGCCAATCGATCACGGGCCTCGGCCGCGGCCGCCACGTCGCCGGCGTGGGCGGCGGCCTCAACGAGCTCGGCCCAGGGGGAAATCCCGAGGTGCCCCACGGCATTCGCCGCCGCGGCCTGCGCGGCGGCGTATCGGCCGAGGCCGTTGTTCAGCACCGCACGGGCGTGGTCGGCCATCGCGGTGAGCCGCCCCTCGCCGCGCTCGACGGCGTCCCGCATCGCCGCGTCGATCAGCTCCAGCGCCGGCTTTTCCTGTCCCTGCAAGGCAACGAGCAACATGGCAGCCAATGGATCACCGGCCAGCCCGGTGGCCTCCTGAAGGCCGCGGGCCTCATCGAGCAGCGTCGCCGCGTCGGCCAGGCGGAGATCAGCCAGCAATGCGCCGGCCCGCGCGGTCAACGCCGTCGGCAGCACGAACAGCGCCCCGGCGCTCCGGGCGGCGTCCAGCGCGGCCGAGGTGATCCGACGCCACGCGTCGGCGTCCCAGACCTCCTGGGCGGCCGGCGCGGTCAGCCACAGCAGGCCGAGATCGTCGGTCAAAGCGGCCCTGAGCTGCGTATTGTCGCCCAGCGCCCAGCCCGACAACGCCGTCAGCAGCCGCCCGGCCGGATCGTCCCCGGCCGGCAGCGACCGGGCCGCCTCGGCCACGGCCTTCACGCCATCACCGGCATGGATGGTTGCGCCCAACGCCGTCAGATACGTCTCTCGCGCCGCCCCCAAGTCCAGGTCCGCCAGCTTCCGCGCGGCGGCCAACAACGGCGGAGCGGCATCCCGGCCACGGTTGACGGCGAAGGCGACCTGGGCCCGTAGCCGCTCGACCCCGGCCTGCTGCAACGGCTCCAACGGCCCAAGTTCCGCCGCTGCCAACAACTCCGGCACCTTGGCCGGGTTGCCGGCGGCGAAACTGGCCGCCGCCGCGGCCAACGCCCGGGCAGCCCGCGGCTTCGGGTCGGCGGTCAGCTCGGCCGCCCGTTCCAGGAAGGCGGCGGCCGCGGCATGCCCGCCGCGCGCCCGGGCTCGATCGGCCGACTGCTCCAACTCGGCCGCGACTTCCTCGTCCAGCCCGAGCGTCGCATGGGCCCGGTGCCAGGCCCGCCGGTCGGGGTCCTGGTGCGGATCGGTGACGTCGGCAAACGCTTGGTGCACGGCACGAAGCCGGGCCGGCGTGGCCGACCGCCAGCTCGCCGACCGTACGAGCGGATGCCGGAACCGCACGCGGGCCCCGAGTTGGAGCAGCTCGGACGACTCAGCCGCCGCAACGGCCTCCGGCCCGACGTTGAGGCGCTCCAACGCCCGCCACAGCAGCGGCACGTCGCCCAGCGGCTCGACGGCCGCGGCCAGCAGCAGCGTCTGGGTGTCGGCCGGCAGCTCGGCGATGCGCCGCTGGAAACCCTCTTCGATCCGGTTGGCGATCGGCATAGCCCGTCCACCGAAGCCGAAAGCCAGCTCGGCCGGCGACAAGCCGCGCGGAAGTTCCAGCAGCGCCAATGGGTTTCCCTGCGTCTCGGTGACAATCCGGTCCCGCACACGGGCATCCACCGGCCCCGGCAGCACGGAATCGAGCAGCGCACGGGCATCCCCGTCCGGCAGGCCGTCGACCCGCAGCTCGGGCAGCCCGCCGAGCAGCTGCTCGTCGCCCGGGGTCCGCGCGGCGAACACCAGCGCGACGGACTCGGCGTCCAGCCGCCGGGCGACGAAGGTCAGGATCACCTCGGACATCCGGTCCAGCCACTGCACGTCGTCGACCACGCACAGCAGCGGCCGCTCGGCGGCGGCCTCGGCCAGCAGCCCCAGCACGGCCAGCCCGATCAGCAGCACGTCCGGCGTCGGCCCGACCCGCAGGCCGAAGCCGATCTCCAGGGCCTGCCGCTGCGGCTCGGGCAGCCGGGCCACGTACTCCATCAGCGGCGCGCACAGGCGTTGCAGCGTGGCGTAGGCGATCTCGCTCTCCGGCTCGACGCCGACGGCCCGGGACACGCTCTCGGCCGGCATCGTCTCGGCCAGGTAGTCCAGCAGCGCGGTCTTGCCCGCGCCGGCCTCGCCCCGCAGCACCAGGACCCGGCTCTGACCGCCGCGGACGTCCCGCAGCAGCCGGTTGAGGGTTTCCTGCTCGCGTCGTCGTCCCAGCAGCACGTCGGCGAGCCTACCGACGTCCACTGCGGACCAGCGGCGGCTGGCGGGATCCGTGGGGTGGCGCTGTTCTGTACTTGCGGGTCCATTTTTCGCGACGTTTGCTGGACGGCATGGACGAGTACTTTCTGCTCGGGCGCTCCGGGCTGCGGGTGAGCCGGCTGGCGCTGGGCACGATGAACTTCGGCACCGGCGGCTTCCACGCCGCCTACGGGCTGCGCGAGGAGCAGGCCGCGCCGATCTTCCACCGCTACCTCGACGCCGGCGGCAACCTCATCGACACGGCCGACTTCTACACGGCCGGCGAGAGCGAGGAGATGCTCGGCCGGCTGATCGCCGGCGTACGGGAAAAGCTGGTGCTGACCAGCAAGTTCACCAACAGCGTCGACCCGGGCGACCCGAACGCCGGCGGCAACGGGCGCAAGCACATGATCCGCGCGGTCGAGGACTCCCTGCGGCGGCTGCGCACCGACTATCTCGACCTGTTCCTGCTGCACACCTGGGATCGCCTGACGCCGATCGAGGAGGTGCTGCACACGTTCGACGATCTGGCCGCGGCCGGCAAGATCCGCTACGCCGGGCTGTCGGACGTGCCGGCCTGGTACGCGGCGCGGGCCCAGACGTTGGCCTCCCGCCCGCTGGTCACCCTCCAGCTGCCGTACTCCCTGATCGATCGGGCCATCGAGACGGAACACGTTGCCGCCGGCCAAGAACTGGGACTTGGTATCACGGCGTGGAGCCCGCTGGCCGGCGGCTTCCTCACCGGCAAGTACCGTTCCGGCGATTCGGGCCGGCTGGCCGGCCAGTCCTGGACCGAGCAACAGTGGAACCTGCTGAGCGTACTGGAAAAGGTGTCGCGCGAACTCGATGTGACGATGGCTCAGGTCGCGCTGAACTGGGTGATCACGCAGCCCGGGGTCGCCGCCGCGATCGTCGGGGCCAGCAGCGCCGCCCAGCTCGACACCTCGTTGGCGGCACTGGATTTCGAGTTGCCGGCCGAGCTCAGGGCGTCGCTGGACGAGGCCAGCGCCATTCCCCCGGCCAAGCCGTACTCGATGTTCACGCCCGAGTACCAATCCTGGATCATCAACGTCGGCGCCAAGGTCGGCGACAAGCCCACCGGCTATCAGCCGCCGGTGCGGAACTGGGCCAGGTGATCGAGGCAGAAGTCCAGCGCCGCCTCGAGATGACGCTCGGAGCCGGTGGTCATGAGGATCACCACGCCGCCCTGGATGGCGGCGATCACCGCGGACGCGGCGGCCACGGCGTCCAAGGCGTGGTCGATGTGGCCCAGCCGCTGCATGTCCCGGATGCCGGTCTCGACCCTGGCCTGCCACTGCTCGAACAGTCGCAGGGTCACCTCCTGCGCGGCCGGGGTGCGGCGGTTGATCTCGGTGATCAGCGCCCCCAGCGGGCAGTTCACCCCCTGCCGGCGGTAGCGGTCGACGACCGCGTCGCGCCACTGCCGCCAGGCCGGCCACGAGGTCAGGCCGCTCAGGTAGGGCTCCTGGTCCTCGATCACCCGGTCGGCCTCGCGCTGGGCCACCGCCAGCAGCAGCTGCTCCCGGCCGTCCGGGAAGTAGTGGAACAGCTGGCTCTTGCCGGTGCCGCTGCGGCGGCCGACGTCGTCCAGGGTCACGGCGCCGATGCCGCGTTCGCTGATCTCGGCCGCCGCCGCCTCGATGATCCGCCGCCGGGTCGCGGCGCCTTTGGGGGTGAGCACGTCGTCGAATGTACTCAGCGGTCCAGAAGCACGCGGGCCCGACGGGCCTTCCAGGCCAGGATGCCCGCCTGGACCACGAAGAACGCGCCGCCGGCGGCGGTGTACATGATCAGCGCGGTTAGCGACGGGTCAGCGCTCAGGGCCACCGGGAGGTAGCTGCCGCCGGCGATCACGGACAGCGTGCCGGCGATGATCAGCGGCCACTGCCGGCCCAGCTCGGGACTGCGGCGGCGCAGGGCGACGATGAGCTGGGCCAGCCCGGAGACGATGGCCCACAGGCCGAAGACGAACAGCACCGGGCCGACTCCGCTGAGCGCGGCCAGGCCGAGCCCGACGGCGGCCAGGCCGCTGAGCACGGTGTTGAACACCTGGAGCCCGCGGCCGGGCGTGCCGGCGCGGACGTCCAGCAGCGTGGCCACCACGTCGATCAGCGGGTAGATCACCAGCAGCGCGACGACCAGGCTGGTCAGCGGCGTGTGCACCAGGGCGAACGCCGCCGACCAGGCGAGGGCGACCAGACCGCGGACGAGATAGATGCGACGGAGCGAGGTCATGTCCGTGAACCCTTCGGTAGTGGTTGCGGACACCACCTTCACCGCCAGGGTGGCCCGCTCGCCCCGGTCACACCCACTGGTGCGTCCCCTGGGGTCACGTGCCCACCGGCCACGGTCAGCACGCGGTCGGCGATGGCGGTCAGCCGTGGATCGTGAGTGATCATGATCGTGGTCCGGCCCGTTGTCAGCCGGCGCAGCGGCCCGACCAGCCGGTCGACGGCCTCGCCGTCGAGGCTGGCCGTCGGCTCGTCGAGCACGAGCACGGGCGCGTTGGCCACCATGGCGCGGGCGATGGCGATGCGCTGGCGCTGCCCGCCGGACAGGCCGTGGCCGTGCTGCCCGATCACGGTGTCGTAGCCGTCCGGCAGCTCGCTGACGAAGCCGTGCGCGTCGGCATTGATCGCCGCCTGGACGACGTCGTGGTCGGCGGCTCCGTCACGGCCGTAGGCGATGTTGTCCCGGATGGTGCCGTGGAACATCAGTGTCTCCTGTTGGACGAGGGCTATGTTGCGGCGCAAGGACTCCAGGGTCAGCCTGCGGACATCTATGCCGTCGAGGCGGATCGTGCCGGCATCGGGGTCGTGGAACCGCAGCAGCAGCTTGGCGATGGTGGACTTGCCGGCCCCGCTGGCCCCGGTGATCGCCACCAGCTCGCCGGGCCGAACGTCCACAGTGCACTGAACGAGGGTGGGTCTTTCCGCGTCGGGATAGGTGAAGCCGACCGAGCACAGGCTGAGCTGTCCGACGGCGCGGTGCATGGACACCGCGTCCGGGGAGTCGGTGATCGCCGGCTCGGCGTCCAGCAGCTCGACGATGCGCTCCGAGCCGGTGGTTGCGGCGGAGATCATCACCCTGAGCTGGCCGAGTTGCCGCAGCGGGCCGTAGATGGACGCGAGGATGGCGGCAAAGGCGAGCACACCGCCCAGGCTGAGGCGGCCGGCGGCGACTTCCCAGGTGCCGAGGGCGATGACGCCGAGCACGCAGGCGGTCTCGGTGATCTGCACGACCGGCGTGTAGCAGGCGCCGAGGCGCGCAATCGACACATTGGCCCGTAGCATCCGCGTGCCGGCCGTGAGCAGGCGCTTCTCCTCGGTCTCCTGCCGGTTGTACGCCTGCACCACGGTGACGTTGGCCAGGTTCTCCTCCAGCAGCGCGGTGATGTCGCCGTTGAGCGCCCGCTGCTCGCGCGACCGCTCGTTGACCCGACGGGCGAACCGGCGGGTGATCACCGCGAAGATCGGCGCGACGACGAACGCGGCCAGCGCCAGCTGCCAGTTCAGGAGCAGGGCGTAGCCGGCGAAGAAGGCCACGCCGAACAACGCGGTCACCAGCTGGACCAGGCCGGTGCTGACGAACCGCTCGACGGTGTCGACGTCGTCGGTGAGCCGGGCGATCAGGTCGCCGAGGCGGCGGCGCTGGAAGAAGTCCGGCGTCAGCGTCTGCACATGCCCGAAAACCTTGGTACGCAGGCGAAGCAGGAAACGCTCGGCCGATCTGGCCACGAGGTACTCGCCGCCGAACACCAGCAGCCCGGACGTCACCGCGACGCCGGCCCAGATGCCGGCCGGCAGCCAGAACGCGGCGAGGTCGCCGGCCTTGAGCGAACTGTCCACAATGGTCCCGAACATGGCCACGGCGACCGAGTCACAGGCGGCCGCGCCGATCAGCAGCAGGCTCCCGGCGGCGAGCCAGCGCCGGTCGGTCCTGGTCAGCGGCCAGAACCGGCGGAAGACCGCCCTGGTCGACAGCACCGGCGTTGTCGAGTCCACTGTGCACACTCCGTTTCGGACGGCCGACCGGCCCGCGGCATTCGCCGCGGGCCGGTCGATCGGATCACTTCTCGTAGCTGCGCGGAATCGGGTCGATCTCGACGCGCGGCGTCACGCCACCGCGCGGAACGGCGATGATCCGCGGCTTGGTGTAGACGCGAGGAGTGACGCGGGCAGTGGTGTCAGCCATGACAGCACCTCTTTCTGCTCGGTTTCGCCCACCAGGTGGCGGACACGGGAGCAACGTTAGGGATCCTCCCGTTTCACCGGCGTCTCGCCGCCTCGATATGCGGATGAAACATGTGTTGTGCCAGGGTGAGCGCAGGCTGACCGGAGTGTGGAGGTCGAGATGCGTGTGCTGGTGGCCGAGGACGAGCCCGTGCTGGCGGCCTTCATCGCCGAAGGGCTGAGACAGCAGGCGATGGCGGTCGACATCGCGCACGACGGGCTGACCGCCGTGCAGAAGCTGGCCGCCGACGAGTACGACGTCGTCGTGCTGGACCGGGACCTGCCCGGCAAGCACGGCGACGACGTGTGCCGGGAGATCGTCGACGAGGGTCTGCGGGCCCGGATCCTGATGCTGACCGCCATGGGCGACGTGCGGGAACGTGTTGCCGGGCTTCGTCTCGGCGCCGACGACTACCTGGCCAAGCCGTTCGACTTCGACGAGCTGGTGGCCCGCATCGATGCGCTGGGGCGGCGGGCCCGGCCGGCGGCGCCGCCCGTGATGCGGCACGGCGACATCGAGCTGAACATCGCGCTGCGCCAGGTGTTGCAGGGCGGACGTTACGTTTCGTTGTCGGTCAAGGAGTTCGGTGTGCTGCACGCGCTGATGGCGGCCGACGGTGCCGTGGTCAGCGCCGAGGAGCTGCTCAGCGGAGTGTGGGACGAGAACGCCGATCCGTTCACCAATGCCGTGCGCATCACCATGTCCCGGCTGCGGGCCAAGCTCGGCGATCCCCAGGTGATCGAGACCGTCGCCGGCGTCGGCTACCGACTGCGGCGCGACAGATGAAGCGCATCACGCTGCGGACCCGGCTGACGATCATCCACACCGGACTGTTCCTGCTGGCCAGCCTGATCGTCGTCGGCCTGTTCTACTGGCAGAACATCCGCAGCGTCCTCGGGTTGCAGGAGCAGGTGACGCCGCGCCTGTCGGGCGTCGCGATGCCGCGGACGTACGCCGACGATGCCTTCAGCACCGTGCTGTTCAACCTGTTGTTCCAGTCCCTGCTGACGTTTCTGGCGCTGGGCCTGGTCGCCGGCGTGCTGGGCTGGTGGCTGAGCGGGCGGGTGCTGCGGCGCGTGCACGCGATGACCGCGCAGGCGCAGCAGATCTCCACCGCCAACCTGCACGAGCGGATCGCGTTGGACGGGCCGCAGGACGAGCTCAAGGAGTTGGCCGACACGTTCAACGGCCTGCTGTCCCGGTTGGACGACAGCTTCCAGGTGCAGGGCCGGTTCATCGCCAATGCCTCGCACGAGCTGCGCACGCCGCTGGCCGTGACCCGGACCGTGATCCAGGTCGGCCTGTCCTCTTCGGACCCTGATCGCGTGCGGCGGGCCAAGGAAGAGTTGTTGCGCAGCAACGACCGGGCCATCGCGCTGATCAACGGCCTACTCCAGCTGGCCCGCGGCGAGCGGGAGCTGGAGCACCGCGAGCCGGTGCGGCTGGACAGTGTGGTCGAGCAGGCCGTGGCCGAGGTCGACGCGCCGTCCGACGTGACGATCGAGATGCGTACCGAGCCGTGTTCACTGCTGGGCGATTCGCTGCTGCTGAGCCAAGTTGTCCGCAACCTGGTCGACAACGCCTCCCGCTACAACGTTCCCGGCGGCACGGTGTGGGTTCGCGTTACAGCCCAAGGGGAATTGACCGTCGCCAACACCGGTCCGGCCGTGTCCGACGAGGATGCCGCGCTGCTGTTCGAGCCGTTCCACCGCGCCACGGACAAGAAGGACGGCGTGGGGCTCGGGCTGTCGATCGTACGGGCCATCGCCGCGGCGCACGGTGGACGAGTCGCCGCCCAGCCTCGGCCGGACGGCGGACTCGTTGTCACCGTTCAACTTCCGGTCAGTGGAACAGCGACTGGGCCGGTACCGAGCGGACGGAACCGTCCTTCATCGTGATCGTCACGTCGCCGCCGAGCAGCCCGGTCGGCGGATCGGCCGGCCACCACGCCGTCCACCGGCCGTGGTCGATCAGGGCGTCGATCGTGCGGCTGCCTTCATGCAGAGTGACCGATGTGACGTCGGCGCCGGCACTGCCCTCGGCGTAGTTGAAGCCGGTGACGCCGTCGCCGTGACCGCCGGCCGTGTCGAGATCGATCGCGTTCGCGGCGAGCTTCGTGACGGGGTCGATCGCCTCGGTCAGGCCGGCTTCGTCCGAGCCGACCAGGCAGAGCGTGATGTCCTGGCCGCGGGTGAGAATCATGGATGTGACCTCGCCGCGTCGGTCGGCGTTGCTGACCGTGAACGGTCCGGTGGCGTTCTGGTCGCCGGTCGCGTGGTGCTCACACCATTGCCGTGCAACGGAATCCGCCGTGAGACGGGTCGGCGTGCCGGTCCAGCTGCCGATCGCCGCCGCCGACAGAATGTTCGGGTTGCCCCTGATCATGTGGTAGGCCACCGGCCCGAGGACCACCGCCGCCGCCATACCGGCGACCAGCGCCCCGCCGATCGCGATGCGTCGCACCGGCCGGCGGCGTTCGACCGGGGCCGCGTCCGCGAGGATCGAGGTCAGCAGCTGGTCCTGCCGGTGCCGCTCCGCCGGGGACAGCTCCCGCTTCGGGGCCGGGTCGAGCGCGGCCAGCATGTCGCGGTTCATGATGCTCCGTTCAGATTGGCGAAGGCGATCGGCAGGTCGGAGGTGGGGCCGGCATGCTTGGCCAGTCGGCGTTTGGCCCGGGACAGCCGCATGCTGAACGCCGCCCTGGTGCAGCCCAGCACCTTCGCCGCCGCCTTGTCCGTCAGGCCTTCCCAGGCGTGCAGGGCAAGGAGTTCCTGGTCCGTTGTGGACAGTGCTCGCCAGGCCGTCACCAGGTCCATCCGAGCTTCCGCCGACAGCATCGGCTCGTACCCGTCGCCCCGGTCGTTCTCCGCCATCCTGACCGCCACCGCCCGCTGCCGCCGCACGCTGCGATCCGCGTTCAGCATCAGGTTTCGCGCCGTCCGGAACAGCCATGGCCGTGGGTCGGGCGGCAGGTCCCGCCGACGTCGCCATGCGGTCAGGAACGTCTCCCCGACCACGTCGTCGGCCTGCACCGGATGCGCCCGCCTGCGGACGAACGCCAGCACGTCCGCGTACTGGGCCCGGTACATGGCCGAGAACTCGGCGTCGGTCTCGATTGCCATCGTTCTCCTTCGTGGGTTGACACCCACACATGTCCGACGCTCGCACATGTGCAACGCTCGACCTCATGGGGGTTGCGGAGTTCGGCACTCGACTGGCCGGCCTTGGCTGGGTCACCGACCTGCTGGTGGCGGGCTCGATGGCCACCGGCGACCACGTGCCCGGCGTGAGCGACATCGACCTGGTCGCCCTGGTCGACGGGCCGGTGACCGCTGCGCGCGAGGCCGAGCTGGCTTCGATCCACGACAGCACGGATCCGGCGTTGAAGCTGGGCTGTGTGTACGTGCCCGAGCATCTCGTCGACGATCTCGCGGCGAAGCATCCGACCTGGACGAACGGCGTTTTCCTGTACCGGATCCTGTCCGGCGTCAACCGGGCCGAGTTGGTGCTGCACGGATAAGCCGTGTTCGGGCGGCCGCCGCTGGCCGTGCTGCCGCCGATGGGCCCGGACGACGTGCGGGCGGCGGCCCGGGCCGAGCTCGGCGGCTACTGGACGCGAGCGGTGCGGCGGCCGTCGCTGTGGCTGGATCCGGGCATGGCCGACCTCAGCCTGACGGCGATGGCGCGAGGGCGACATGCCCTGCGTACCGGCACTTTGCTGACCAAGAGCGACGCCATCGGGCAGATCGCCGGGCCGGCTTCGCTGATCGAGGAGCTTCGAGCCCGGCGGCGTGGGGAGCCGGTCCGCTCCCCCAGGCTGCGGACGGCGTTGATCTCGTGGTTCGACGCCTGGCGGACGGTCAGAGGTTCTGGCTGAGCAGCCTGGCCGGGCGGGAGAAGGAGTTCACCATTCGGTGCGCGTGTCAGGCCAGGAGCAGCGCGGCGAGCGTCTGGGCCAGCCAGAACTCGGTGTCGTCGGCGGACCAGCCGCGTTCGTCGACGAGCGTACGGAACACGTCGTAGCTGGTGAGGGCGTAGACCATGTCGGCGGCGCGCTCCGGCGTGAGGCCCGGGCGCAGCGCGTTCTTGGCGGCGAGCTCCTGCATGAGGTGGGCGGGGCCGGCGTAGCGGCCCTCCTCGGCCTGGGCGAGGAAAGAGCCGACGTCGGGATCGGCGGCGGCGGTGACGCGCATGATGTCGACGAGGCGCAGGTAGCGGTCGGAGACCTCGCGCATGTGGTGCACGTACAGGGCGAGCTGACGGGCGGGGTCGGGCTCGGCGAACATGTCGATCACCCAGCGGCGCTCGGGCGGGGGCACGGCGGCATCGACGTCGGGACCGGCGACAAGCACGGCGGCGGCCTCGGCCAGCACCTTCACCTTGCTGCCGAAGACCTGGTACACGGACTGCACATGCACGCCGGCGCGGTCGGCGATGGCCTGCATGGTGGTCTCGGCATAGCCGTTCGACGAGAACAGCGCGGCGGCCGCCTCGGCGATACGGCGCCGGGTCACGGACCGGCGATTCGAGCTTGACACGGTGCGAACCTAACTTATAGTCGACTATATAGTCCACTATAACGGGGGTATGGGGATGCGAGTCCTTGCCTGTTGCACGCCCATGGAAGGCGTGTTCGCGCCGATGGTTCCGCTGGTCAAGGCCCTGATCGGCCAGGGTCATGAGGTGACGGTGGCGACGGGGCCGGAGCTGGTGGACCGGGTCCGCCGGGCCGGATTGACGGCGGTGGGGATCGGGCCGACCGCGCCGGAGGCAGCCGCCCAGGCGATCAACGACCCGGTGTTCGCCGAAGGCCCGGAGCCCTGGCGGCTGGGGGCGACGATGTTCGCCCGGGTGATGGCTCCGCGACGGCTGCCGGAGCTGCAGAAACTGATCGACGAGCTCCAGCCGGACCTGGTGCTGCAAGCGCCGGTCGACCTCGCAGCACCGCTGGCCGCGGCGAGCCGGGGCGTGCCGACGCTGACGTACGGCACCGGCCTGGTGCTGGAACAGCCGCTGATGTCGAAGATGGCGGAATGGGTGCAGCCCCTGTGGGCCGAGCAAGGCCTTGACGGGGACGACAACGCCGGGATGTACCGGGATTCCTACCTGAATCCGGTACCGGCGACGTTGCAGCCGGAGCTGGGTCCGGCCACCACGATCAGCCGGTCGATCCGGCCGCACGTGCCGGGTGCCGCCGACGACCGTCTGCCGGAACTGGGCCATCGGCCGGTGCTGTACGTGTCCCTGGGCACGGTGCCGGTGTTCAACCGGCGCGACGTGTTCGAGGTCCTGCTGACGGCGGTGGCCGACCTCGACGCGGAGGTGGTCGTCACCGTGGGGCACAACAACGATCCGGCGACGTTCAAGGCGCCGGCGAACGTCCACATTGAACAGTGGGTGTCGCTGGCGGCCCTGCTCCCCGCTGCTCGGCGGTGCTCTGCCACGCCGGGGCGGGCACAACGCTGGCGGCGCTGGCGCACCGGCTGCCGTTGGTGCTGCTGCCGCAGGGCGCGGACCAGTTCCCCACGGCGGCGGCCTGCCGCGCGGCCGGCGTCGCGGAGGTGGTGACGCCGGACCGGTTCGACGCGGAAACCGTGCGGCAGGCGGTGTCGAAGGTCCTCGGCGGCGAGCACCTGTTGGCGGCGCTGGCCATGGGCGACGAGATCGCGGCGATGCCGTCGGCCAAGGAGGTGGCCCGCGACCTGACTGGCGCAGTGCCGGCGGTCCGGTGAGTTGATCGTCCACAAAGGACTTGATGCTGCGAGCGCATCGGGTTGGTGCGGATCGCGGCGACCACGGAGGCTACGAGGGCCAGGGCGCACAGGGCGCGCCACACCGGCGAATCGGTGGTGGAGCCGACAAAACCCTGTGCTGCCTGGTCATCAGACGCGGTCGGGTCGAGGCGCGTGCGGCGGCGTCGGAGTGCCGTACACGCGCTCGGCGTGCGCGGCGTAGGCCTTGCCGGCGAGGTCGTCGATCACCGGCCGGAGCTCGGCCGGCAGCTGTTCGACGGTCATCCGGAAAACCCACGGATCGGCGTCGTACGCGAGCATGCCGAACAGCAGCGGCACCGAAGCGGGGTCGAGGCCGCTGGAGCCTTCGGCGAGCATCTCCGCCCACTCCGCGGCCGTGACGCAGCGGCCGATCAGCGGCACCATCTCGTCCTCCTCGGTGATCAGGTGCATGGTGAGCAGCGGCACCAGCTCGTCGAGCACGGCAGCGACCCGCCCGCCGGCCTCGCCCGATGCGGCGACTCGCCAAGCGGTGAGCGAGGCGGTCAGTTCCTGGTTGAGCGCCTCGATCTCCTTGTGGTGGCTTTCCATCTCGTGCACGAGCAGCGTGGTCTCGGCCGGCAGCCGGTCGAGCAGTTTGGGCCAGATGTGGCTGTCCTCGGCGGCGTGGTGATGGTGCAGCAGGTCGGCCACCAGCTCGATGTGCTCGACGACGATCCGCACCTGCTCGGCGTCGCCGTCGCGGACGCCGCGTACCAAGCCGGCCATCGCGCCGAATTCGCGCAGCAGCAACGTATGGATCATGTACATGTCTCTGACGTCGGCCAGCTGGGTGTCCGTCATGGTCAATCCTCACGTGAACGGCGATGACGCGTTGAGCCTGCCGTACTCGGAGGTGTTCGTGCCGCACCGAAACGGCGATCGCCGAACTTCTGTGCCTGAACGGTCAGAGTTGCGTGCCGGCGTCACATCCGGGCCAGGAAAGCCTTTCCGGCGGCCAGCCCGCGGTCGAACAGCAGCTGCCCCTCCGCCTTGGTCAGGCCGAAGTCCATGGAGGACACTTCGCTGGTGTAGAGGTAGTCGCCGCTGTGCATGCCGTCGCACAGCAGGAGTTCCACGAACCGGGCGGCCTTGGCCGGATCGGCCGCCGCGTGTCCACCGCGGACCCGGGGAAAGCGCCACCCGGATCGTGCCGACGCTGCTAGCCTCGGCGGATGGCCTGCCGCATCAGCGAAATCGTGATCGAGGCACGTGACCCCGAGCTGTTGGCCCGGTTCTGGGCCGAGGTGCTGGGCTACGTGGAGATCGGCCGGGAGGGCAACGCGGTCGAGATCGGCCCGCCGGGCACCGGATTCGGCGGCGCGGAGCCGACTCTGGTCTTCGACCGGACGAATTCGGCTCCCCGCGTGAAGCTGCCGCTGCACATCGACGTCAGCCCGACCGACCGCGATCAGGAGGACGAGCTGGCCCGGCTGTTGGCCCTCGGGGCCCGGCCGGCCGACGTCGGTCAGACCGGCGAGGAGAGCTGGCACGTGCTGATGGACCCCGAGGGCAACGAGTTCTGTCTGCTGCGGACCCGGATCGAGCCGGTCAGGCAGCCGTGACCGGTCCGACGATCAGCTCGTGCGCCTGGGCCGAGTCGTCCATCGGGCCCTGGTTCCACGGCAGCGTGATGTGCGGGTCACTGGTCACGCCGCGAGGATCGGTGTCACTCGGCGCGACCACGGTGACGCTGGCCGGCTGAACCTGGTTCGCCGGCGACTCGATTCCCGTCCAGTGCAGCAGCATCGTGGCCGACTGACCGTCCGAAATGGTCACGAGAGGAGCGTCACCGCCTTCGTTCACCACCGTGATACCGGGCGCGCCGGCCAGCGACACCGGCAGGCTGCCCTGGAAGTTGCACGTCACGCCGGGCTTCGCGGTGAACTTCACCTGGGCGTAGCGCTGGCCCGCACCGGGCGATCCCGGCACGAGGGTGGTGTCGACCTGGGCCGAGGTGCACCGGAAGTCGGTCGGCATGGCCGAGGCCGCCGCGGCCGACGTGAGCACGACCGCGGCGGTGGCACCGAGCACGGCCGTGCCGGCGACAAAAC
Organism: Kutzneria chonburiensis; assembly: GCF_028622115.1. Taxonomy (NCBI): domain Bacteria; kingdom Bacillati; phylum Actinomycetota; class Actinomycetes; order Pseudonocardiales; family Pseudonocardiaceae; genus Kutzneria; species Kutzneria chonburiensis. Next base: position 115,845 of record NZ_CP097263.1, on the reverse strand, counting down.
GACGGAGTCCGGTATTCATGAGTGACACTCCCTTCTTCGCGGACAGTACACATCCGGTCTACCCTTCACCCGATCGGGGAACACTCATCAGTGGGATACGTCTCGCCGAGGCAACCCGGCGGGGTCTGATGCGTCCACCGGTCGGCCAGTCCCGAATTCAGTGGGCGAACGGGCAGTCCACCGGCCGGACACCGTCTCCTGCGGAACGAGCCGCCGTACCGTGACCGCATGATGAAGGCACTGTCCGCCGACCAGCACGACGCCGCCCTCGCCGAGGGGTTGGCCGTGTTGGTCTTCCGCGTCGCCGAAAGCCCCGCCTGCCAGAGCTTCCAGCCCGAGCTCGATACGTTCGTCGCCCGGCGGCCCGAGATCGCCGTGTGGACCGTCGAGGCCATGGAGCAGCGGGACCTGTCCGATCGGCACGGCCTGCGGGCGCTGCCCACCATCGTGATGTACCGCGACGGTCTCCCCGCCCGGCGCTTCGCCGGTGGTCTGTCCGCCGATGACCTCGTCGAGGAGCTCGACGAGCTGGCCGCCGCCGACATGGACGAGGAATACAACGACTGGATGGTCGAGATGATGGAAACCGGCGAAGCCGGTTCGCCACACGTCGGCAGCCGCTGAGTTCACTGGCGCCGTCGGGCTCGGCACTGTGTGGTCGGGTCGGGCTCGGCGGCTCGGCGGCTGATGACCAAGGCGCCGATCAAGGTGAAGGTGACGAAGACGGCGTTGAGCGGGGCCCAACCGGCGGTGGGGCCGAGCAAGGCGACCAAGACGCCGCCCAAGCCGATGGACAACGACTGGGCGAACAGGTCGGACATCTGGAGGGCTGCGGTGGTGAAACCACGGTCGTGCGCGGGTGAAAGGCGCAGCACCAGGACGGAAGCGCTTGCGGTGGCCAAGCCCATGCCGATGCCGGAGAAGATCCAAGCGGGGGCGGCCAACCACGCGGGCCCCCAAGCGGGGGCGACCAAGGTCACCAAGGCGACGCCGACGGCGAGGCTGAAGAAGCCCCAACGGAGGAACACAGCCTCGCCCAACGCGGGCCGTCGGGCCTGGATGGACGAACCGAGGGCCCACCCGATCGCCCCGGCGGTCAGCGGCAGGCCGGCCCAAGCGGGCTCGTAGCCGTGCACCTGCTGCAACACCAACGGCAAGAACGCCTCGCAACCCATGAACGCGGCGGACATCAAGGCCCGGGCGATCATGGCGCTGGGTAGCCCCCGGCGCGCGGTCAAGGTGCCGCGAGGGAGCAGGACCACCACGGCGGGTGCGACCAGGGCCAGGCCGAGCACGATCACCCCGACGCCGACGAGATTCAGCTGATCGCCGGCCGAGCTCACCAAGGCCAACCCGACGGCGGCGGACACGGCGACCAACACCTGCCCACGGCGGCGCGGCCCGGACTGCGAGACAACCGGCAGCCGGCGGACCACGGCGACCACCAACACCCACCCGACCAGCTCGAACGGGAGCAGGCCGAGAAAGACCCAATGCCAGTTGACGTACTGCGTCAGCAGCCCGGCGACGGCCGGCCCGACCAGCGACGGCCCGACCCACGCCGCCGACATCGCGCCGATGATCACCGGCCGGTCCCGCTCCGGATACACCGCCGCGATCATCACGTAGATGGCGACAACCTCGGCGCCGCCGCCGAAGCCCTGCAACGCCCGGCCGGCCAGCAGCTGGGCCATGCTGCCGGCGGTGCCGGCGACCAGCAGACCCAGTGCGAACAGCAGCGGCCCGAGCACGAGCATCGGCGCTGGTCCACGGCGGTCACACACCCGGCCGCTGACCACGTTGCCGACGACCTGCGCGGCCAAGAACATGGTGAACGGCCACGAGTACAGAGCCTCGCCGTGCAGGTCCCGCACGATGGTCGGCAGCGCCGTGGTCACGCCCATCGACTCGAACGCCGCCAACACGACCAGCAGCAACACGCCGACGGTCGCGCCGCGGCGGTCTGGCGCCCACAGCGCGCTTCCCTTCACCTGACGACTCTCGCATCTCCACCGCACTGGAGGTCCAGTGCCACGGTGCAGGACTCAGCCGCCGGCCAAGCCGGAAAGCTTCGCGGGATTGAGGATCATGAGAAGCCGATGGACGCCGTCCGCGCCGGCGTCCATCGTGACCAACGCGAGCGGCGCGCCGTCGCGGACGGCCAACAATCCCGGCTGCCCGTTGACGTCCACAAAGGACACCGCCGCGCCGGTGCCGAACTTGGCCAGTGCCCCGACAACAAACCGGGCGACCCGTTCGCGGCCGACGATCGGGGCGCGAGCGGCCGTGACGACACCGCCGCCGTCCGAGATCGACACGGCGTCCTGGGTCAGCAGCTTCTCCAACCCGGCCAGGTCGCCTTTCTCGGCGGCGGCCAGGAACGCGGCCAGCAGGCGACCATGCTCAGCCTGGTCGACGGGTGTGTGCCGCTCCTCGGCCAGGTGCGTCCGAGCCCGCCGGGCCAGTTGACGGGCGTTGGCCTCGGACGTCTCCAACACCTCGGCGATGTCCCGGAACGAGTAGTCGAACGCCTCCCGCAGCACATACGCCGCCCGCTCACGGGCCGGCAACCGCTCCATCAGCAGCAGCACGGCCAGGTCCATCGCCTCGGCCCGCTCGGCGCCGAGCGTGGGATCATCCACAGTGGACACCGGCTCGGGCAGCCACGGCCCGACGTACACCTCGCGCCGGGCCCGGGCCGAGGTCGCGGCGGTGATGGCCAGCCTGGTGGTGACCGTGGTCAGGAACGCGGCGGCGTTGCGGACCTCGCCCCGCTCGGCCCGAGCCCAGCGCAGCCACGCGTCCTGCAACACGTCCTCGGCGTCGGCGACGCTGCCGAGCATCCGGTACGCGATGCCGAACAGGCTCGGCCGCGCCTCGTTGAACAACGCCAGGGCGTCGAGATCGGTCACCCGCTCATTCTGCCGACAGCGCCGACGGATGTGCGGTCAGCGGCGGACGGACACACTGTCACGTTTCGGCGCCCTGCCTGGTCGGAAGGGCACGACGCCGAACGAGGGGACAGGGCGATGCGGGTGGCGGTAGCAGGCGGGACGGGCCTGGTCGGCCGGCTGGTGGTGGGTGAGCTCCGAAAAGCCGGTCACGAGCCGGTGGTGCTGGCCCGGTCGAACGGGATCGACCTGATCAGCGGGGACGGTCTGGCCGAGGCGCTGGCCGGCTGCGACGAGATCATCGACGTGTCGAACAAGAACACCCTGAGCCGGAAGCAGGCGGTGGAGTTCTTCACCACGGCGGCGACGAACCTGCTCAACGCGGGCTCGGGCGCCAAGCAGGTGATCACGCTGTCGATCGTCGGCATCGACGACGTCGCCCTGGGCTACTACCTGGGCAAACGGGCCCAGGAGGAAGTGGTGCGCAACGGCCCGGTGCCGTGGAGCATCCTGCGCGCGACCCAGTTCCACGCGTTCCCCGAGCAGCTCATCGACAGCGCGCCCGGGCCGTTCACCATCGTGCCGAACTCGCTGTCACAGCCGGTCGGTACCACCGACGTGGCCCGCGCCCTGGTCGCGCAGGTCGGTCGGCCGGCGGCCGGGTACCTGCGGCCGATCGCCGGGCCAGAACGGCTACGGATGGCCGACATGACCCGACGGCTGGTCAAGGCCCGCGGCGTGCGCAAGATGGTGCTGCCGATCCGGCTGCCCGGGGCGGTCGGCAAGGCCATGGCCGGCGGCGCGCTGCTCCCCCGCGACGACTTCACCGAGGGCCGCGAGACGTTTGCCGAGTACCTGCACCAGGTCGAGAAGGGACGCCGATGACCACGCTGCTGCGCATCCTGCTGCTGATCCCGCTGGGCGAGGAGCTCGTCGTGGGCGGCTGGAACCAGTTCGCCCCGGCCAGCTTCTACGACGACTTCCCCACCGTGGACCTGAATCCGCCGTTCAGCGACCACTTCGCGCACGACTTCGGCGGTGCCACCCTGGGCATCGCCCTGCTGCTGGCCATCGCCTTCGTCAAGCCGCGCACGCACTTCGTGGTGCCGGCGGCGCTGGCGTACTCGATGTTCGCGGTGCCGCACTTCTTCTACCACCTGCTGAACACGGAGGTCGCCAGCCCCGGCCAGCAGGCGTTGCTCACCATCGCCAACGCCGTCGTGGCGCTGCTCGGGCTGGCTCCCATCCCGGTGGCCCTGCTCAGGGATCGGCGCACGGCATAGGGTGGACGGACCAGTTGTCCCGTCCAAGGAGAGCTCAGTGACCGCACTGCCGGAAGAAGTCCACGACCTGCTCGACAGCCCGCAGTTCGCCTCGCTGGCGACGATCGAGCCGACCGGTCAGCCGCACCTCTCGGTGGTCTGGTTCAAGCGTGAGGGCGACGACATCCTGGTGTCGACGGTCCGCGGCCGGCGCAAGGCGGTGAACATCGACCGTGACGCGCGGGCGACGCTGCTGGTGCACGACAGCGCCAATCCCTATCGGTACGTGGAGATCCGCGGCGCGGTCACGGTCGTGGACGACCCGCCCGGCAGCCTGATCAACGAGCTTTCCCTGCGCTACAAGGGCGTTCCGTGGACGACCGACAAGCCCGGCACCGAGCGGGTGATCGTCCGCCTTTCCCCGGCGAAGGTCGTCGTGCACTGACGCCGCGGGGCGAGCGAGGCCGTGGCGACGTAACATCCGAGTGCCCGCGCACCGGAGGAACGCCATGTGTGACACCAGCCAGTCCTCGACGGCCGAGGCGGCCCTGTCCGCGCCTCGACTCGCCCCCGGCAGCGCCGTGGACCCGATCGCGCTGGAGCCCGTCGACGAGGTCAGCATCACCGTGCTGATGGACAACACCTTCGACGGACTGCTGCCCAGCGACGCGCACACCACCCGGGCCGGCTTCGGGCCGCCCGTGCCGGCCGACCACTTCGCCGGCGGGACCACCGCCGTGGGGCTGTTGGCCGAGCACGGATTCTCCGCGCTGGTCACCGTTCGCCGGGGCCAGCAGCGCACCACGCTGGTGTTCGACGCCGGCCTGTCGCCCACCGGCATCCTCACCAACGCCGACCAGCTCGGCCTGCGTTTCGACGACGTGCAGGGCGTGATCCTCAGCCACGGGCACTTCGACCACGCCGGCGGACTCGGTGGCCTGGCCCGTCGGTTCGGCCGGCGCATGCCGATGACCATTCACCCCTTCGCGTGGACACCGCGTCGGCTGAACATCCCTCAGCGGCCGTTCGAGATGCCGACGCTGAGCCAGAAGGCGCTGATCGCCGAGGGATTCGACGTCATCGAGCGGACCCGGCCGTCGCTGCTGGTCGACGGCAGCGTGCTGATCACCGGCGAGGTCGACCGGACGACCGACTTCGAGCACGGCATGCCCGCGGCTCACGAGGCCCACCTCGAGGGGCGCTGGCAGCACGACCCCACCGTCATCGACGACCAGGCCCTCGTCGTGCACCTGCGTGGCCAGGGTCTGGTCGTGCTCACCGGCTGCGGCCACTCCGGCGTGATCAACATCGTCCGGCACGCCCAGCGGCTGACCGGCGTGCCCACCCTGCATGCCCTGCTCGGCGGCTTCCACCTCAGCGGCCCCGCCTTCGACCCGGTCATCCCGCCCACCGTCGCCGCGTTGACCAGCATGAATCCGCACCGGATCGTGCCCGGTCACTGCACCGGTTGGCGCGCCCAGCACGCGTTGGCCGCCGCTTTGCCCGACGCTTGGGTCGCCAGCAGCAGCGGCACCACCCACCATCTCGTCGGCGCGTAGCGCCCGGATGTGCCGGACCGCGGCGGCACCAGGGAGAATCACGTCATGACGACGAGGGCGTGGTGGTCCGCGTGAGCAGGCCGCTGTACCAGCTGAAGGCCGAGTTCTTCAAGACGCTCGGGCATCCCGCGCGGATCCGGGTGCTCGAGCTGCTAAGCCAGCGTGAGCACGCCGTCGCCGAGATGCTGCCCGAGGTCGGGATCGAGGCCGCCAACCTCTCCCAGCAGCTGGCCGTGCTGCGCCGCGCCGGTCTCGTGGCCACCCGCAAGGAAGGCTCGAACGTCTACTACTCGTTGACCAGCCCCCAGGTGGCCGAGCTGCTCGCAGTCGCCCGATCCATCCTCACCGGCGTGCTGTCCGGCCAGGTCGAGCTGTTGGCCGACCTGCGCAAGCCCTCCGAGGCGTAGCCGATCAGGCCCCGTTGCCCGCCGCCAGCGAGGCCGCCGACACCACGTCCGAGGGCACCCACTCCGTAGTGTCCACCCCGTTCGCCTCCGCCCGTTCCAGCAGGTCCAGCAGCCGAGCACTGTGCCGGTGCACCTCGTCGGTGTCCCCCGCCCTCGCCAACGCCCGCTGCGCAAGGTCGACCTGAGTGCGCAACGTAGCTACGAACGCGCCCACGACCCCTCCATCCCGGTCGGAAGGCCTCATCCTCCCGACACTTGCAGACTTGCGCAACTAACGCGTACTGCGAGCCGTGACGACACTTCGGCCGGCGTCGAACCGAACCCGCGACACGATCGGGTCGTTATCGAGCAGACCTCGCAGCGTCTCGCGCTTGTTGCGCTGTGCATGGGATTTTCGTCGTCCAACTCGACGTGGCCTTGATCAACGTGGCCCTCGAGGCCATCCGCCGCAGCATCGGCGGCGGTCTTGGCTGGGAGCAGCGGATGGCGGCTGGCTACACCATCGTGTTGGCCGCCGGCATGCTCACCGCCGGCTCGCTCGGCGATCGCTACGGCTTGCGGCGGATCTACATGCTCGGTGCGGTCTTGTTCGGCGTCGGTCCGCATTGTGCCCGTTGGCGCCGACCACGCCCCTCCCGATCATCGCGTGCCGTGGAGGCGTCGGCGCCGCCGCGATAATGCCGTGCTCCCTCGCTTCTTTGATCGTCCGACAGTTTCCCGAGCCTCGTGCGCGAGCACACGCCCTTGGCCTGCGGGGCAGTATTGCCAGCCTCGGCCTCGCCGAGGGCCCCGTCGCCGGCGGCGCACCCAACAGCCGCCAAGCGCGGGCCCCGTCCACCGATGTTGTCGCCAGCATTCGTGCCGAAAACAGCAGAAGCCCCGCCAGAAGAATTCCAGCGAGGCTTCAGGCTTTTTCACTCAAACCGTGAATGTCAACTGGATTCTCGCCAGCGAGTCACAGCCCGACTGCACAGAGAAAGCGCAAACGAACCAAAATCCTCTCCAAGCCTCTCCATATCACGACGGTCCGTTACGCCAGGATTCCAAACAAGGACCGGATAATCGCCCCCCGAGTCCACCTGGGACGAGTCAAGAACAATCAAGCCACCCATTCCGTCGAACATCACGCCGATCAGGTCGGACGGCATTCCATACCGGTCGCGAGCATCCAGAGTCTCAGTTACAGAACCCAGCAGCTTCCGCCCCATAGCCCCAGTCTGATATACACCAAGAAACTCTTCGCCAGCGATATCCCAGGTCCCGAACTCTTCAACCACCCGCCGGTACGAGGGCGGGAACGCGACGCCCAGCTCACGCTCGGCGGCAGCGAGCATCTCGGCGTCACATCCATCCGCATGGTTCGCGATGTCATCATTGCCACGAACCAGTTCGATCAGACGCTCACTGGCCTCGATAGCGCTCGTCATTTGAACCCCGCCGCCCTGTCTTTCCAGTACTGAGATTTCCAGGTATTAAATGCATCACGATCGATGCCACTTGGGATCTTGGTGCCCGACTTCCAGTGTAACTGATTGTAGTTCCCGAAGTGCATGGAGTTCGTCACCTCGGCGATCGGCCCGTCCTGCGTCTGGAGCATGTGATGGAGGTTGAGCGGCTTGTCGTCCGGCCCCATCGGAGCCAGTCCCTGCTGCATTCTCTTAAGATTGCTTCGACCGTACTTGTCTGCCGGCGAGACGTAGCTCGGGTTAACTAAGTCATCTCGCTGGTAAACACGCTGACCATTGTAGTCGGTCAGTGACCAGAACTTGCAGCCTGCGTTGTGAACCAGGACCGACGTCTCGCCGGCCAGCACGTAGTAGGTATGGAGGGTGTCGACGGTGAGGTTGTAAACGCGGGTGATCTCGTCGTGAGCGCGAAGGCGGCCGACGACGACGGTACGGCCGTCATCGGTGAGCAGGTGCTGGCCGACCTTGAGCTGGCCGGCATTCACCCATCGGGCGAGGTCCACCACCCAGAAGGGGTGATTGTCGGTGGCAGTGACCGAGTCGGATTCGCCGTGATCAGTGACGACGACATCGACGAGATGTTTGAGCCCCTGACCGACGATGACGTCGGTGACGGGCTCGTTGGCGGACTTGCCGGTGGTGGGGTCAGTGGCGCGGACCTGGTCGCCGACCTCGACGGAGTCGATCGGCTTGGTAGAGCCGTCGGACATTTCTACCTTGGTGTCACCAGCGAAACTGTTTGCGCCGGGGATACACGGTCCGCTGTCGAGGTGCTCACCGAGCCGGGGCGCGACACGATCGGCGTCGCCGGCCAAGCTGGTCACGAACTTGGCGTCACTGGCGAACGGGATGGCGCTGATGCCGGCGGGCACAGCATTCGCCCAGTCACCCTCGATGCCGTACCAAACCGCGTTGAGCCCGCCGGCGACCGAACCCACGCCCGGCACCAGGGATGTGATGTCCAGCCAAGTGTGACCACCCGCTTCAAGCCGATCACCCAACGGCGCACGACCGCCGATGCAGGTCGAGCAGTTGGTTGGGGTGAGGTCGGACGGAGCGTCCTGGATGGATTGGATCACTGGTTGATTACCAGCCACCGCCTGCTGCAACTGCTGTGCTTGCGTCGCGTTGTCCCCCACGACGTTCGTTGACTGTCCGACCTGGTTGGCCGGCAGCGACGGGGAAGACGACACCGGCGGCGACTGTTGCGCGTAGTGCGGCTGCTGCAACGCCTCGGGCACCTGGATCGGATTGTTCTGCGCGGCCTGCTGTTGCGCCTGCCGTGCGGCAATCGCGGGGTCAGGTGTTGGCGCGGGCCCGTAGCTACAGGCTTTGCCCGAACAACTGCCTGAGACTCCAGGCCCCGGGCCATGTCCGCCACCGTTTGGTGGACCGCTGGACGTCCCAGGCTGCGGCGGGTTACCACCGCCGCCACCGCAGCCGCCGCAGGGACCGATGAAGTGGATGTTCTTGACGCCATGCCAGAAACCCTTGGGCGACGGCGGCGGCGGCGCGAAGATGGTCTCAGCACCAACGGCAATACCGGTAACAGCGGTAAAAGCCAGCCCGATCAGCACGATGCACGGGCAGTGGCCGGAGGGGTCGGTGTAGTTGATCGGGGCGCTGTCGGCGTACGTGTAGCGGTTCGGGTTGCTCGCAATCTGAATGCTGTCTCGGGAGTCGAAGTCGCCGGTGGACGGGTTGTACCAACGCGCACCCATGTGCACCTGGGCGGTGTCAGGATCGGTGTAGGCACCCTGGAAACCGATCGACTGTTGGGTGCCGGAAGTCGCGGTCAGCTGGCCGAATGGGTCGTACGCGGCCGAGTGCGATAGCCCGGTGTTGCCGTCGCCAGGGGCGAAGCCCGCAATCACGTCATCGTGCTTGTCGGAAATCGTCAACTGCTTGTCATTGCCGTTGCCAGCAGCGAGCAACTCGCCGCCGGGGGCACGGCTGTAGGTGGAGACGCCGTCGCCGGCGATCTGGTCGGCCAGGCCGGAGTAGCTGAATGCCTGCCCGTTGCGGCCGGCGAGGCGGTCGAGGCCGTCGTAGGTGTAGCTCGACGAACCGTCGCCGATCATGCGGTCGAAGGCGTCGAAGGACATCTTCTCGGTCAGACCGGAGCTGGTCCGCGAGGCCATGGTGCCCCGAGGCGTGTACGTGTAGGTGTAGTCGCCGTCGGACAACAGCCGGTTGCGCTGGTCGTAGCTCGCGGTCTTGGCGCCGTTCTGCACCCGGTTGCCGGCGTCGTCCCAACCGTACGAGACGGTCTTGCCGCTGGCGGTCCACGAGAGCATCCGGCCGGCGTAGTCGTAGCCGTAGGTGTTGGTGCCCGCTCCCGCGGTGCCGGCGGTGTCCTTCTCCGTCAGGTTGTCGGCGTTGTCGTAGTTGTAGGTGACGGCCGCGGTAACGGAGCCGCCGGCGGTCTTGGTGGTGTCGGAGTGCAGGCGTCCAAGGTCGTCATAGGTGTAGCCACGTGACTGCCCGGACGAGTAGGCGATGTTGTCGATGTCGCCGACCGCGTTGTAGTGCGCGGTCTGCACGACGCCGGTGATGCCGTCCTGGACGCTGGCGAGCCGCCCGCCCGTGTAGTGGTAGACGGCCTGGCCGGACGCGTCGGACCGGGTGGCCATGCGGGCGTCGGCGTCGTAGGTGAACGTGGAGTCCGCGCCGCTGCCCGTGGTTGACAGGACGTCGCCCCGGTCGTCGTAGGCGGCGGTGATCGAACCACCCGGCGCGGAGACCGACTTGAGTCGGCCGGCTTCGTCGTAGTCGAGGACGCGGTCGGCGGTGGCGGCTTCGGCGCCGCTGCCGGTCTGCTTCTTCAGGCGGTTGTGGTCGTCGAACGTGCTCGTGGCGGCGACACCGCCGGGAGCGGTGACACCGACGACGTTGCCGGCGGCGTCGTAGCCGGCCGTCCAGGTCGCGGCCGGCTCGGTCGCGGTAGCAGGCTCGATAACCGATTCCGCCAGACCGAGGCTGTTGTAGGTGGTGATGGTGGAATTGCCGCGGCCGTCGGTGAGCCGGGACGCCCGTCCGGCCAGGTCGTAGCCGTACGTCGTGGTGATCGACTTCGAGTCGGCGACCGGTTGTGTCTGCTGCGTGATCTGGTTGACCGCGTTGTAGCTGAACGTGGTGGTGTGGTTGAGGGCGTCGGTGGTCGACAACAGGTTTCCGGCCGGGTCGTAGCCCGCCGCCGTGTCCCGCAGGTGGGTGCTGCCGCCCTTCCAGTCCGAAGTGGACACCGGCCGGCCGGCCAGGTCGTACTTTGTCCAGTGGTTGAGGCTCGATGCGTCCGAGACCAGCACGGTCCGGCCGGCCAGGTCGTAGCCGTGCTGGGTGGTGACGCCGGCGGCATCGGTGGCGCTGATCTGCTCGCCGGCCCCGTCGAACTTCGCCGTCGACGTCTCGCCGGCCGGCGTGGTCACGGAGGTCAGGTGGCCGATGTCGTCGTAGCCGTAGGTGGTGGTGTACGCCGCGGGCTGCGGGACTCGTTCGACCTGGGTGGAGGTGGCCATCCGGCCGAGGTCGTCGTACGTGGCGGTGGTCGTCGCACCGCCAGGCACGGTGGTCTGCAGCAGTTCGCCGTTGTTGTCGTACTGGAACACGGAGGTTCGCGCCCCAGGCTCCTCGGTACTCACGAGCCGGCCGAGCTGGTCGTAGGCGTGCTTGGTCACGTTGCCTCGGGGATCGGTCACCGTGGCGACATGACCGAGCGAGTCGTACGTGGCCGTCGTGGTCGGGGTAATCGTCGTGGTCGTGCCGGGTGCGGTATAGCTCGGCGCGATCCGGGTGACCGGACGGGCACCCTGGTCGTACTCGATGCGACTTACGTTGCCGACCGGGTCCTTGACCGCGATCTGCTCGCCGAACGTGTCCAGACCGTACGTGGTGACCGGCCGCTGCGGGCTCGGCTGGCCGCCGTTGGACTCCACGGACACCGGCGGCAGCGTCACACCGACCTGTCGACCGAGTTCGTCGTAGCTGACGTTGGTGGTGTACGCCGCGCGGTCGGCGTTGGGGACATTGCCCCGTGGGTCGATCGTGGCGGTGACCAGGCCGCGCTGATCGTATGCGTACGCCGTGGTCAGGTTAGTGGGGCTGTTGTGTACCACCTGGCTCGTCTGCCGTCCGGCGAGGTCGTAGCCGTAGTCGACGATCTCGGTGGTGGAGGGCGAGAACGTGCCGGCGTTGGAGCTGTTGCCGGTGCGAACCACGCTGGTCACAGCGCCGTTGAGGTTGTACGCGTAACGCGTCTTGCGCGCCAGGACGGTGGGATCGACGGTCGTGGTGGCGATGCGGCCGACAGCGTCGTACGTGGTCACGGTGGTGGCCTTGCCGCCGCCGGCGACGTCCTTGACCACCTTGCCGGCGGCGTCGTAGCTGTAGTCGTGCAGCACGATGTCGCGGGTGGTGTTGTCCGAGTGGAAGCCCACCTGGACGACCTGGTGCACCAGGTCGTCGTTGTAGTACGTGTACTTCGTGGTGCGCCCCATGGCATCGGTGTCACGCACCAGGCGCCCGCCGAGGTCGTAGGCGTACGAGCGCAACGGCAGGTCCTGTCCGGGCGATGTGTCGCCACTGCCGTCGCCGCCGCTGCCGGATACCCCGCTCAGCGCGGCGCCCGTCCACCCGACGAGCACCACCTCGGCGATCTGGTTGCGTGCCGTGTAGAGGTACTTCGTCTTGGTGCCGGCGGGGTCGACCATCCACACGCGGTTGCCGAAGGTGTCGTGGCCGTAGCTGGTGACGTTGCCCAGTGCGTCGGTCTGCTTGCTGACCAGGTTGTGTGAGTCGTACTCGTAGGTGACCGAGCGCGGCTTGTCACCGCCGGTCAGGTCGGTGACCTCGGTCTTGGCGACGTTGCCGTCGGCGTCGTACGTGGTCGTGCTTCGCGCGGTGTGCTTGACCCCGGTGACGGCGTCAGTGGTGGCCGGCTGTGTCACCGTGCGGAGGCGGGACAGGACGTCGTAGGTGAACTGCGTGGTGACGCCGGCGGGCTGGCTGTCCGAGATCTGGGTCTGGGTCAGCACCCGCCCCTGAGCGTCATAGGTGTACTTCGTGACCAGGCCAGACGGGCTGATGGCCTGTGCGAGGGTGCCGTCAAGGAAGTAGTTGTACGTCGTCACCGCGCCCATGGCGTCGGTCGAGGTCATCACCAGACCGGCGGGCACACAGGGACACGCGCTGGGCGAGGTACCGGACATCCCCGTGGACGGGCTGATGCCCTCGCTCCCGGTGGTGTACGTGTGCTTGACCTTGCCACCATCGGCAGTGGTCTGCGTGTCGAGCAAACCGGTTGCCGTGTACGACACGGAAGTCAGGTACGTGGTATCGGTCGCGTTCGCCGACCGCGCATCCCGAGTCGCGATCGCCTTGTCATTGCGGGGATCCGTCGCACTGGCGGCGTTGAGGTAGTAGTCGACGTAAGCCGTTTGGCAATCGATCTGCGTGGTACGGCACGTCTTCTTGGAGACGACGTTGCCGCGCTTGTCGTAGGCGAGGGTGACCTGGTCGCCGTTCTCGTCGGTGATGGTGTTCTGGTAGCCGCTCGAGTCGTACGAGTAGGCCCGCACGCCCTCGCCGGAGACCGGGCCGCCGACCCACGTGGGGCCGCCGCCGACCGGGCCGCCGCAGAGGACCGGGCCGCCGTTGGTCGGTGTGGTGCAAGTGGTGGTGGGTGGGGCTGTGGTCGTGGTGGTCGTGCTGCCCGGTGTGTCCTCCGGGCGCACGCCCTGGCCCAGCGGGGCGATGGACCGCACGATGCGCCCGCGCAGCGGATCGTAGTCGTACTCGTGCGGCCGGCCGGCCGGATCGCTGACCGAGGCGACCTTGATCGGGTTGTCCGCGGAGCCGGTGATGGTCGGCACGGCCAGCGTCCACACGCCGCCGTTCGCGTCGGTGTACTGGCGCACGCGGTCATGGGCAACGTCGTAGGTGGCTGCCGCGCCGACCTTCCCGCTGGGCAGAGTGATCTTGTTGAGCTCGTCGCTGCCGGCGGCCGCCGCGAACTGCGCGGCGATGGCGGGCTGGCCGAGCGGGTGCTCGTAGAACGCGACCTCGGCGATGTCGCCGCTGTAGTACTGCCATTGCCCGCCGGTCGTGCCCGGCCAGCTGCCCGGGCCGATGATGAAGTCGGCGCCGAGCTGGTTGTTGGCCATGTCCAGGCCGTTGATGGCTCCGTCCAGGGAGCCGACGAGGTTGCCGTCCAGGTACATGGACTGCGTCGTCATCGCACCGGTGAGCACAACCTGATGCCACCTGCCGTCGTTGACGGCCCCGCTGGTGGCGATCGGCGCGACGTGGTCGGTCCAGATCTGCCCACGCAGCTTGCCGTCGGTGCCGACATAGAGCATCGGCGCGGCGGCGGTCGGCGCGGTGTCACCTCCCAGGGGCTTGTTCTGGTATCCGACCAATGGGCCCGATTTGGTTGTCCGGAACCACAGCGACACGGCAAGGTTGCGATCCTTGCGCAGGGTGCCGTCAGGCAACGTGATCACAGAGGACGTGCCGTTCAACGTGGCTCCGGTCGAGCCCGCGACCGGCCCGGCGGCACCGAGCGTGACGTCCTTGTACGTGCCCTTGTCGGCGCCGAGGTTGACGCCGACTTCGCTCGTCGCGTCTGCGCCGGAAGTGTCGCCGAGACGCCAGTACGAGTCGGGCTTGCCGTCGATCACGGCACTCCGATAGTGCGAGCCCGCCTCGTAGTTGTAGGTCGTGCAGTTGGACAGCGGGTCGCAGACCTTGGTCAGTTTGTCCCCGTCGTAGCTGTAGATCCAGGTCGGTGCCGTGCCGCTGGCCTGCTCGATGGTGACCGTGGTGACGTGCGCACCGGTCCACGTGAAGCTCAGGCCGAGACTGGTCTGTCCTGCCTGCTGCGACTGCCGGCGCACGGCAGCGAGCTTGCCGCCGCTGTAGGTGAAGACGATCGTGCGGCCCTGACTGTCCGCGATCGTGGACAGCTTGTTGTCCACGAACTCGTACTTGGTGGCGGCCTTGTCGACGACGTCCCACACGGTGGCGCTGGGGTGGGACAGCGTCGCGTAGCGGCCCTGCGGCGGCGCGTACGTGCCGTCCGGGTTGAGGCCGAACCGGACCTGTTGCCCGTCGGGATAGGTGACCACGACATTGCCGGAGCCGTCGTTGTCTGGCGCCACCGACATGTCGTACTGGGTCGCCCAACCTTCGCCGAAAACGTTGGTGCGCCGTGAATCCAGGCTGTTGTACGTACGGGCGACGGAGACCGCGGGACCGACGAACCCGAGCGCGGCGTCCAGCGCGCTGCGGTAGAAGTTGCCGACCTGAGGGTCGAAGTCGTTGCTATCCGTGCTGTACGGCGCGTTGCCCAGGTGCGAGGTGATCTCCGGCTGCGGCACCGCCGTCAGCAGCGCGCTGTAGGGCAGCGTCTGGCTCTCGTTGGTGCCGTCGAACGCGAAGGCCCGCCAGAGATAGGTCTTGCTCCACACCAGCTTTCCGGCCGGCAGGGCCCACCTGTTGGCGGAGATGTGCCCGGAATCGAAGCAGTTGGCCGGGTTGCCGGCGCTGTCCTGCTCACAGACCTCGAAGCGGTACTGCAGGGAGCTGTTCGCCGGGGCGTCGACCTTCACGGCGTCGGCCCACAGCTGCGGGATCAACGTGGGCGCTGAGTAACCGTTGGGCGGGTACTGGGCGCGCACGACCGGCGGAATATTGTACACCCGCAGTACCAGCCGGGCCGGCGGGATCTGCTCGTCGGTGAAGAACGGACCGCCCCGCTTGAGCATGCTGAAGTCGAGGTAATAGTCGCCCGGATCCAGAGCCTGAATGGTGGCGTCCAGGTTGACGGTCTGGCCGCGCGCGACATTTCCGGGCAGCTGTCCGGCTTCCTTGGACGCAACCGGCCGGCCATCGCTGGTGTAGACGCGGTAGCCCAGCGCGTAGGCGTCGGGAGTCCAGGTGTCCACGCCGCGGTTGGTCACCGTGATCTTGATCTGGCCGCCCTGCGTGCGGGTGATCGGCGGGTTCGGCACCGGCTGGGTGATGTTGTAGTCGGCGTTGAACGGCGTGTGCGTCACGAACAGCTTGGGCGGGTTGGCGGTCCTGGAGCCGGTGAACTTCTTCCAGCCGTAGCTGTCGGTGTCGGAGCCGCGAACCGTCAGGCCGTAGTTGGGCATGGTGCCGTTGACCCACGCCTGCACCACATCGCGGCCAGCAGACCCGAGGTCGATGCCTTCGCCGGCGACCGGACAGTTGGACCTGCTCTGCCCGGAGGCGATGTAGCCGTGCGCGAACGACGCCTCGGACAACTCCGGACCGAAGCTGGGATTGTTGCTCCACGGCGAGGTAACCGCGTGCACGTACACCGGCCTCGGCTGGCACGACCAGGACCAGTCGTTGACCAGCCACAGCTGCGCGCCGAAAATCTTCTCGTTGCGCAGGGTGTTCTCGATGCCGTCGAACTTCAAGTAGGTGGCGGCGTGGATGTTGTCGGCGCCGTCGAAGCCGGCCTTCACCTCGGCGCCGCCGTCGTTCTGAACGCCGTTCTGCACATACATGGCCGCGCTGGCGGCGGGGCTGGCCACTGTCGGGTCGACGACCACCGGGTACTGCCGTGCGGGGTCGTTGAGCCAGTTCTGGTCCAGGTCGACGCGCAGGCCGCCGGACACGAGGTGGTAGCTGACGCCGCTGGAGGTGGCGGCGTCGCCGGTGTGCGGGTTGCGACTGGAGTCGGTCATCGAGCCGGCCGGGACGCTGGCCCGTTCCTTGCCCGCGGCGTCGACCAGTGCGATCCGGCCGTCCACCAGCTTGGCGGTCAAACCCTTGAGCTGCAACGGGAACAGGAAGCTGTGCGGCGCGTTGCGCGAGGCCAGCACCAGCGATTCCTTGACGCCGCCGGGCTGGACATCCAGCCGCAGGTCGGTGTCGGCCAGGACACCGGGGTAGGTGACCGTGCCGCCCTGGGTCTGCCCGGCCACCGGCTGCGCGCCGTCGAGGCCGTAGCCGAACACGTGGTCGCCGTCGACGGCGAAGCTGACCATGCCGCTGCCGCCGGCGTGGCCGGCGAAACGGGTTGAGACGTCGTCGGCTGCGTTGCGCCAGTCGCTGCCGTCGGGCACCAGGGTGGTGTCGATCGCCTGCCACGTGCCGTCAGGCTTGCGGTAGTTGACCGGGTCCTTGCTGAACTCGGTGGTCTGCGTGCCGTCGGCGTTGCGGTAGGTGGACTCGTTTCGGCCGCGCTGGGCGGGGACTTCCTTGCTGGTGGCCGGATCGAAGCCGCGCACCGAGGTCGGGCCGACAGTGGCGCTGGCGGTGTTTGCCTTCGGCCGGGCCGACGGGAACTTGATCGCCGGATAGTCGGCCAGCAGGCCGCGGGCGGCCTGCTGGTTGCCGGCCGTGGTGGCCACGATGTGGTCATGCTCGCCAGGTTGCTGACTGGCGGCGTCCGCAGCCGAGCCCCAATGCTGCTTGGGCGCCAAGGACAACGCGTCCACGAGCGCGTGCAGGTCGCCGAACAACGGCGGCGTGACCTGAGCAGCCGTCGGCCCGAAGAGGCCCACGACCAGGACGACGACGAGCAGGTTGACCGTGCTGCGGACCCCACGCGCACGCGGACGTCCGACACCGGCAGCAGACACCGAATTCCTCCCCCAAGAAGACGCGCACACCGAGATGACGCGGGGAACAGGATGCGGCAAGAACAACCGTAAAGGCAAGGTGAAATCTCACCTAACACGTCTTTTATAGCCAGTCAAGCGGGCAGTCGAAGTAACCCTCATGCGATCCAAATTACGTAACGACACCCGCCGCCGAGAGGCGTCATGACGGCGTCACTCCGATGCGGTACGGTCGGCCACCGCCACCTGTGTCAAGGCTTCGACCAGGCAAAACAAGGGGGATGGGGGAACTTTGAGTACCAACAACTTCAGACCGGCGGCGACAATCGTCGCCGCGACAATCGCGATGTCAGCAATCCTTCCGGCCGGGTATTCGCACGCGGATTCGACAGCGACATGCACCGGGCCGACGCAGATTTTCGCCGCACTTCCGGACGGCTCCACCCGCCTTTACACCCACCCGGACCCGGTCAACGGTTCCGCGGGATTCAGCAACCCGACCGTGGTCGGCGGCCCCAACGGCGGCACGCTGATGGGCGGCCCGAGCGGCGACGTCTACAACATCCAGCACAACGGCGAGTTCCGCCGATACCACTGGAACGGCACCGGCTGGGACAACCCCTACCAGGTGATCGCGCAGGGATGGGGCGGCTGGGACCTTCCCGCCTACCACAACCGCATCACCGTCGATCCCCTTGGCAACATCTACTCCGTCGGCGAGGACAACAACCTCCACGTCAACCACTACGACGCGGCCGCCGGCAAGCTCGTCGAGCACGTGATCGACACCAACTGGGGCAACTACAACCTCATCATCGCCGGCGGACCCGGCGTCCTCTACGCCCGCGACCCCAACGTCAACGGCGGCGAGCTCTACCGCTACCAATACGACGCCAACTCACAACGCTGGCTGCAACGCAAACGCGACCTCGGCATCGGCTGGAACATCTACAGCGGCATCTTCTCCGCCGGCGGCGACACCCTGTACGGACACACCAACGACCCGCGCGGCGAACTGTACTGGTACCACTTCAACAACGACACCGGCCTCTGGGCCGGCCGCAACTACATCGGCTTCGGCTGGGACCCGAGCTGGCTGGTCACCTCGATCTCCAACACGTGCTCCAGCACCATGACGCTGCCGCCCAAGCCGCCCGTCACGCTGACCGGCGCGGTCGCGGCCACATTGCTGCCCAACACAAACGGCCGCCTCGAGTACTACTACGTCGGTAAGGACGGCTCCGTCGTCACAGTCGACCAGAGCGACGTCGCCGACGGCAGTACCGCTCAGTTCGGCGTGCTGGCCACCTCGGGCACCTTCACCGGACGGATTGCGGCCGCCCTCAACGACAACGGCGGCGCGCAGGTCCTCGCGCTCGGCACCGACAGCGAGATCCGCGGCGCAGTACAGCCCGCCATCGCCGGCAACTGGTCGACGCTATCCCCGGCCGGCGGCTACTTCCCGGTCGAGCCGGCGATCGTGCGCAAGCCCGACAACACACTGGTCGCGTTCGGCCTCGATGCCCAGGGCGGCCTCTGGTACCGACCGCAGCTCGCCAAGAACGGCGACCTCACCTCGTGGCAGAGTCTGGGTAGCACGGGCATGAAGAACACGCTCACCGCCGTCGCCCAGGGCAGCACGATCCGACTGTTCACCCTGAACGCCAACAACCGGCTCAGCACGGCCACCGTCACCGGTACCACGCTGAGCTCATGGACCGAGCTGACCGGCCTCGCCTCCGGTGTGTCGGGCTCGGCCGTCCCGTCCGTGGTGATCCGCGCCGACGGCACCGCCCAGGTGTTCGCGCTCGACTCCAGCGACATGAGCGTGCGGACCATCAAACAGAACACCGACCTCAGCTGGCCCACCACCTGGACGACCATCCCCGGTCTCACTGCCGCCGGCGCCCCCTCGGCATTGGCCACCAACACCGGCACCGTAGAGGTGGTCGTCAAGGGCAACGACGGCCTCGTCTACAACACCGGCCAACTCGCCCCGGCCAACCCCGCCTTCCGCTCCTGGACGGTCGTCGACCCGATGAACAACGCAGGGTCCGACCCGTCGGCCGCTCAGCTCAGCACCGGGGTCTGGGCGATCGTCTTCCGCGACACCGAAGACCGCGTGTACCTGTACCACACCGTCCCATCCGGCTCCCTCGCCGCCAGAGCAGCCGCGGACTCACCCTCTCCGACATTCGTGGGCGGACTGCTGCCGGTACAGAGGCACTGACCGCTGGTGGTCGGGCTCGGATGGCCGAGCCCGACCACCAGACAGTTTCAGAAGCGGAGCACGGGCACCCCACAACCAGGTCCCCTGATCAGGTGTCGGCCATCACCGCATCGAGCAGTTCGGGTTCTTACCACCCGCTGAGCACAGATCTGGGCCGTACTTGCACTGCTCGATGACTCGGCCGCCGAGCCGAGACGATCTTCGCCGTTGAATGCACGATCGTCGAGGCACCTCAGGTCGAGATGTCCCTCGATCCCGATGGAGCCGCGCCCAGCATCACGCCAGCACACGCCCTGCGCGGCGCCAGCACCACAAGTCCGATCTGAGATTGTGAACAACCAGCTCCGGTCGAGGTGGTGCAACTCAATCGAAGAACTGCAGTGTCAGCAATGCCGCGTTGAGCGAAATGATCGTCACCGCGATGCCCACCATGGTTGCGGTGACCCAGCGACGGTTCGCGAAGGCGCCCATCACCCGCGGATCGCGGCTGATCGCGATCAGGGGTATGAGCGCGAACGGAATACCGAAGCTCAGTGCGACCTGGCTGACGTTGAGCACGTCCGTTGTGTTCAGGCCGGCCGCCAGCACCAGGAGCGACGGCAGCATGGTGACCGTACGGCGTACCACGAGCCGAACCCGCATCCGCACGAAACCGGCCATGACGATCTGCCCGGCGAGCGTCCCGACCGACGATGACGACACGCCCGAGGCCAACAACGCGACCGAGAAGGCCAACGTGGCCCCTCCGCCCGCCACCTGACCGAGTCGGCCGTGCGCGTCCGCGATCGTCACCACACCGGCGTTTCCCGTGCCGTCGAACAGCTTCGCGGCGACCGTGAGCATCGTCAGGTTGATGATCCCGGCCAACCCCAGCGCGATGACCACATCCCAACGCACCGAGCGCAGTGCCTGACGGCGTTGCTCGGGGCCATCGGCATCGACCCGCCGGCTGGTCAGCCCGGAGTGCACGTAGATCACGTGTGGCATGACGGTCGCACCGATGATGCCCACGGCCACGAACACCGCGCCACCCGACGGCAGGACGGGCAGCAAGCCCGTGACCGTCGAGGCCGGGCTCGGACCGACACACAGCAGTTCGTACGCGAATCCACAGGCCACGATCAGCAACATTGCCGCGACGGCCCGCTCGAACGGCCGGTGCCCGCGCGCCTGGAGGCCGAGGACGATGAAGGCGACCACACCGGTGATCGCACCCGCGGGCAGCATGGGCACGCCGAACAGCAGATTCAACCCGAGGGCGGCTCCGAGGAACTCGGCCAGATCGGTGGCCATCGCGACAGCTTCGGCCTGCGACCACAGCACCCAGCGCACCGGCAGGGAATAGCGGCCCGCACACAACTCGGGCAGCGACCGGCCGGTGACGATGCCCACCTTCGCCGACAAGAACTGCACCGGCATCGCCATCAGGTTCGCCAGCAGGACCACCCACACCAGGTGGTAGCCGAACTCGGCGCCGGCGGTGATGTTGGTCGAGTAGTTTCCCGGATCGACGTACGCGACAGCGGCCACGAACGCCGGCCCGAGCATCGCCAGCGTCCCACGAATCCGACCCCGTGCGGTTACCGAGGCGATCGGGGCGGCGGCGTGCGGGATTTTCTTTTCCGCAGCCATTTCCGGCGTGATACCCATGGACTCGCAAGCTCGATTCTTGTCGGATCTGAACACAGGCCTGCTTGATGCGTTCACCCTAGATCTCCGCACAGGAATCGGGAACCCCGCATGAGTGCGACTTGAGCGTCGCTATAACTCTTTCGACGACCATGGTGTACGCCGAGAACTGTGCGAAAGGAGCGAGAAATGCCAACACAGAACGCGCTCGTCGAGGATTTCGATCTGGATCTGCAGATCGAGGAGTCCTCTCTCACCTCGGAGCTGCCGGTCAGGTCGGCCACCGTGGCGACGGCCACCCCGACCTGCCCGATCACTCACTGCGAGTGCTGACCGACGTCGCTGAGGCCCCCTTCCGCGGGGGCCCTCAGCCCTCAGCACCGTTCCGCCACGCGGACCTCGCTCTGCTCCGGATCGCGGCCCGGCCGAAGAACACAACGGCTGTTCTGCCGGGTTCCTACGAAGACCGGATCAAGGCCCTGGCGACGGATGACCAACTGATGGCGGCGGTCAAGCATGCCAGTCCCTCCTTGGCCCGCACCGTGGACGACGTCGTCCGGGGCCGGCCGGTCAAGGCGAAATCCGTGCGCCGGGCCGCCCTTGCCCTGACGAAGTACCAGCTGCGCATGACCACGCGGGCGACGCCGTTCGGGCTGTTCGCCGGGGTCGCCGTGACGCGTTTCGACGACGGCCGGCCGATCCGGCCGGGCCGGGCGCACCGGCCGGTCAGCCGCCCTGACGCCGACTGGCTGGGTGCCGTGCTCGACACGGTCCGCGCCGATCCGGCGATACTGGCCAGGTCCCGACTGGTGGCGAACCCGGTCCACCTCGTGCGCGGTGGCCGGCTCGTACTGCCGGACCGGTACGCGGACGGCGGCGCCTGCCGGAAGCAGGTGTCGATCAAATTTTCCGCACCCGTCCGCTCAGTGTTGGCGGCAACCGCGACGCCGATCAGCTGGGACGACCTGATCGGCCTGTTCCGCGCCAAGCAGGAGAGTTACGCGAAGCTCGTCCGACAGCTCGTCGAGGCGGGCGCGCTGCTGACCGACCTCGATCCGCCGCCGGACTGCACCGATCCGCTCGGTTATCTGCACCGCCACCCCGCGTCGACGGCGCACCCCTGTTCGCCGAGCTGGCCCGGACCTGTCCGGACCCGCACGGGAGGCGCGCGATCCACGACAGCGCCAACGTCGTCCAGACCGACCTCCGGATGGACGTCGAGGGCGCGGTGCCGACGGAAGTGGGACGAGAGGCCGAACGCGCGGCGGATGTGTTGCGGCGACTGGGAACCACTGTCGCGCCACCGTGGCATACCGCCTACCACACCCGGTTCCTCGAACGGTACGGCACTGGGCAGGTGGTGCCGGTCCTCGATCTGCTCAACCCGGATCGTGGCCTCGGACTGCCGCGCGACGATGACAGCGCCGAGGCCAGGCCCCGGCGTGGGGACCGGCTGCTCGGCGAGCTCCTGGTGAGCGCGGTTCGGGACCGGCGCGCGGAGGTTGTTCTGGACGCCGCGCTGATCGAGGCACTCGCCAACGGCGCGCCCGAGCCGCCGGCCTCCATGGAGCTCTGCGTCGAGCTGCTGACCCGGGACTGGGACAGCTTGAACGCCAACGACTTCCTCCTCGCCATCGGCGAGTACCCGGGGCTGTCGGCGGTGGGGACCAGCGTGGGCCGGTTCGCGCACCTGTTTCCCGAGCACCGAGAGGAATTGCACCGGCTCGTCCGCACGGGCGTGCCCACGGAACGAGCGGCTCAGCTGGCTTTCCGAACCCGGGTGCCGCGGTCGGCGAATGTCACCTCGGTCCCGCAGTGGCTACCACGTCGCATCCCGATCGGCTGCGGGCCGGCGACCACCCCGGCCACCGACCTGGCCCTGGCCGATCTCGCGGTGGGGGCCACTACCGAACGTCTCTTCCTCCTGGACGCGAGCGGGACTCCGGTGGCGCCGGTTTCCTATTCGGCGCTGAACCCGCGCAGCGGGCACGTCCCGCCGACCGCGCGGTTCCTGCTCGAACTGGGCGAACTGGACACACCACGATGCCGTCCGTGGAACTGGGGCACTTTCTCCGGCGCCCCGTACGCGCCGCGTGTCCGGTCCGGCCGGACGATCCTGGCACCGGCTCGCTGGCTGCCGGAACGGCACCTGCTCGACGGTGATCGCTGGGAGAACGACCTGCGGGAGTGGCGCGACCGGTGGGATGTCCCGGCGGTCGTGCGCCTCGCGATGATGGATCACCGCATCGAGGTGGACCTGGAGGATCCCGTGCACCGTGAGGTGTTCCGCGACGAACTCCGCAAGACGCCGGGCCTTCAGGTGCAGGAGGCGTTCGCCGGGACGCACGCCTGCGAGGTGCTGATCCCACTGTACGGCCCACCGCGGCGGGACCGGCGCCCGAAGGGGTTCGCCCGGCCACGGTGCGATGTCGTCCACCTCCCCGGTGGCGAGTGGTTGTACGCCAAGCTGTACGCCAGCGACGCCGCACAGCGGCAGATCCTGGCCGACCACCTGGACTTCTCCGATGTGGACACCTGGTTCTTCGTCCGCTACGAAGACCCCGAACCCCATCTGCGCCTGCGTTTCCACGGTCGGCCGGCGGAGCTGAACGTGAGGCTTCTGCCGCGTCTGAACACCTGGGCGGCCGAGTTGCGGGCCGCCGGGCTGACCTCCGGTCTCACCGTGGACACCTATCGGCCGGAGATCGAGCGGTACGGCGCGATGGCCGAGGCTGAGGCGGTTTTCCATGCCGACAGCCAGGTCGCCATCGCCCTCCTGCGCAGGTCCGTGGAGATGACCACGGCCGCGCACAGCGTGCTCGACCTGCTCCTTGCCTTCAGGCAGCCGGACGAGCTTCTCCACGTGCTGGACACCCTGACCGGCGTGGAAGAACGGCGAGCGGTCGCACGCAAGGATGCCGATGCGCTGGCCGAGCGCCTGGAGGAGGACGAGCCCTCCTTCGTCGCGCGACGGCAGGCCGTCGACGTGTACCTGCGGGCGCTTCGATCGGCTCCGATTCACGTCGGCCTCAGTCTGGCCCACATGCACTGCAACCGGCTGTTCGGACCCGACCGCGCCAAGGAGAGCGCAGTGTACGCGCTGCTCCGGTCCGGTCTGGCGCGCAGTCTCGGCCGGAAGCGACACGGCACATGACCGAGTTGAAACGCCGCGCCGCGGACGCGGCCCAGGACATCGCGGAACGACTGCAGGAGCCGTCCGAACTCGCGGACGGCTCGTCGCTGTGGCGCGGACATCCCGGAATCGCCGTCCTCTACGCGGCGATGTCGGCGCACGACAGCTCTTGGGCCGCCGCGACCAACGCCCGCCTGACCGCGGCCAGGTCACCGACGATGACCGGAGATGCGGCGGCTGATCTCGTCCCCGCGGCGCTGATCCACCACCGGGCGCACGGCGGGTACGAAGGCCTGTTGCGCCAGGCGGGAACGGCGCTGGCGGTGCTGTGCCGATCGCGGGTAGCGGCGCAGCGCCGCGGGTGGGAGAAGGACGGCCCCGGCGTCGCGATGTCCGACTACGACGTCGTGTCCGGTCTGGCCGGACAGGGTCGAACCTTGCTCGCACTGGCCGAGCACGGGCTGGACGTGTGCGCGGAGGCCCTCACCGCGGTGCTGGGCCATCTCGTGGCCATCACCGAACCGATCATGGTGCGGGGGAAGGAAGTTCCGGGCTGGTGGTGCAGCCCCGGCACTACACCGAGGAACTCGACCGGAACCACTACCCGGACGGGGATTTCAATGTCGGGCTGGCCCACGGCATCTCCGGCCCGCTGGCCCTGCTGGCGATCGCCCACGACCGCGGATATCGCGCGGAAGGCATGGAGCCGGCCATGCGCCGCATCGTCGATTGGTTGCTGTGCGGGCGTTTCGCCGACGAACACGGGCCGCTGTGGCCGCACCGGATCGGCATCGCCGACCAGCTGGCCGGCCGAGTCGAGCCCGGTCCGACGCGAGCCGCTTGGTGCTATGGCACGGCCGGCGTGGCACACGCGCTGAACCTGGCCGGGCGCGCGCTCGACCACGCCGAAGCGATGTCCGTGGCCGGCAGCGCACTGGAGGGCGTCTTCAAGCGCCCCTGGCGCCGGGCCAACCTGAACGACACGGCGCTGTGCCACGGGATGGCCGGTCTGCTCCAGATCGTGCGCCACAGCACGAACGCCGACGGGCTCGTGCAGAAGATCGTCGAAGGTGGAACACCGGCCGGCAAGGCCGGGCTGTTGGAAGGTGCGGCCGGTGTTGGCCTCGCGTTGGCGTCCTATGCCGGAATCTGCGCCGAGTGGGACTCGGTTCTGCTCCTGTCGTGAGCGATCGGTTCACCGGGCGTGCGATGGCGCCCACAGCTGGTCGGCGTCGCCCGCTTCGAGCCTGCCGCGGTAGACGTCGATCTTGTGGTCGATCAGCTCGAGGTTGCCTCGCAGCTGCGCCAGCTGGGCCAGGACGGTGGCCCGGTGTTCTTCCAGCAGCGCCAGCCGCTCCTGCTCGTTGCCGTGCCCGGCGGACACGAGTTCGGCATAGCGCCGGATGCTCTGGATGGACATGCCGGTGGCCCGGAGCTTCGTGCAGACCACGATCCAGGTCAGGTCGCGCTGGTGATAGCGGCGCCGGCCGCTCGCCGTCCGATCCACGGTGGTGACCACCAGGCCGGCGCGTTCGTAGTAGCGCAGCGTGTGGGCGGTCACCCCGGTTCGGCGCGCCGCTTCGGCGATGGTGAGGCCCGTATCGGCATCGGTCAAGTCGGCTGACGAGCTGACTTCGAGCATGCTCTAAATCCTAGCCGCATCGTGGGCGGTCGGCCATCAGTCCCCGGACAGCTGAGCGGCCAGCCAGTTCCGGGCCTGCACCGCGGCGGCGCGATCGGCATCCGGATGACCGGGCCGATCCGGCAGCACGGCGTGCGTCGCGTGACGACCTGCGCGTACTGCTGGGTGACGCCGCGCGATGCCGGACAGGAGCCGGCCTGGCCCGGCCTCAACCAACACATACTCACCTTGTGCCAGCAGCCGGTTGAGCGCCGCCCAGAACAACACCGGCCTGGCCGGCTGCTCAGCCCAGAACTTGCCGTCCCGCAGCTCGCCCATGTCCAAGAAATCCGCGGTGTAGCCAGAACAGATCGGCATGGTCGGCGCCTCGACCGGAACGGAGTTGACGAAGTCCGCCGCTCCCAGGCTGAACTCACCCAGCAGGGGGCTGTGGAACGCCGTCTGCGCCGGTACGGGCTGACACCAGTAGCCCTGCGCACGCAACGCGGTCACCACTCGCGCCAGGGGACGGTCGAAACCGGAGAGAATGGTGTTTCGGGGGGCGTTGATCGCGGCGATCGCGACCTCGTCGTCGAGGAACGGCGCCAGCTCGTCCGGACTCGCGGCAACCGCCAGCATCCCGCCCGGCGGTGCGCCGGCCAGCCTCTCCACCCGGTCCAGCATCAGGCGGGTGGCGTCGGCCAGCGAGAAAACCCCGGCCAGGGTCGCGGCCACCACCTCGCCCGCACTGTGTCCGAGAAGCGCGCCAGGCTGCCCCGCCCAACTCCACACCAACCGCCCGACGGCGTAGTCCACCGCGAACAACAGCGGCTGCGCGCGGGTGACGTGGTCCGTCGACACCACTGGTCGATCGCTGAGCCAGTCGGCCCGGATGCGAACCCCTTCGGCTCCCATCGCGTCGAACACCTCGTCCAGTGCCGCGGCGAAAACCGGTTCGCTCGCGTAGAGCCCGGCCGCCATTCGCGGATACTGGGATCCCTGGCCCGGCAGGAGAAGTACCAGCCGAGGACAGGCAGAACGCGCTTCGGTCATGACCGACTCCAATCAGGCGTGTGAACCACCTCCACGACCGCGGCGGACCAGCTGAACCCCGCCCCGACGCTCATGAGGCAACACAGGTCGCCGGGGCGGACCGCCCCGGTGGCAACGAGGTGCTCGAACCCGGCGAACTGGTCGCCGGCGCCAAGGTGACCGACCTTCCTCGCCCATGGCCAGGTCGTGGCGTTCGGATCCAGATCGAACTTCCGGAAGTACCCCACTTCGAGGCGACGAAGCCCGAAGTGCGGAAGAACGAAGCGAGCTATGTCGTCCATGCTGACGCCCGCGCGGGCCAGCGCTTCCTTGACGGTTTGTTCCTGCACCGCACTGATTCTCGCCACCAGGTAGGACGAACTGTTCTTGGCCAGGAACGCCCGCCGGCACGCGTCGAGATCCACCGTGGTCCGATGGTCGTGGGGCAGGCGGGCAAACGGGTCGTCGCCCCGGTGCAGTTGTTCCAGCTCCGGCGCGGAGCGGGTGACCAAGCTCCTGACGCGCGCGAAGCCCCGCTTCCGGGACAGGACCAACGCCGTTCCGCCATCGGCGTAGACGGTGCCGGTGTCACTCCGCCAACGATCGAATCCCGGTAGGCAGAATCGGTCACCCGTTGTCAGGAGGGCACTGTGCCTGGCGGAATCGGCTGACAGATACGCTCCGGCCAGCTCGATCGCCGCCATACCGCCATTGGACGCCTGTCGTACTTCCATGGCCGGACAGCTGCCGCCGACGACATTCCGCTGAACATACGAGGCAGGAGCCCACAGGTCGTGACCTTGATAGAAGGCGTTCGCATGCAGGACGAGATCGATGTCGTCCGGACCGATCCCGGAACGAGCCAGCGCGGAACGGCCAGCGCGAACGGCCATTTCCGGCGCCGAATCCCGGTCCGTGACGCACACCGAGATCATCCCGGTCAGTTTCAGCAGTGCCCGGTCACACCGGCCGTCGGCCGCGGCTTCTTCCGCGGTGACGGCCGGCGGCAGCCAGCTGGCACATCCCGCGATCCAGAGGTCCGAGTTGTCCACGGCACGCCCGCTACGAGGCTGGTGCGCGCAACGCCAGTTTTTTGTTGACGAGCTCGACGAACGACGCCAGGTTCCGGATCTCGGCCAGTTCGCCCTCGTCCACGGCGACGCCGTAGCTCTTCTCAACCTCGGCGGATGCGGCCATGAGAGCCAGTGAGTCGTATCCCAGCTCGTCGAAATCGGTAGTGGCGACAGCGTCGTTGGCGATCAGATTCTCATCCTCACCAGCGCACTTTCGCATGATCTCGACCAGATCCTCCAGAGTGATGTCGACCATCACGCACTCCCCGTTCGTCAGCTCGGTAGGCAACACGGCAGGTCGCCGCAATAACGTCGCGCCGACCGGACATGCTTTCCTCGCCCCGTCAGGTCGACACTTTCCGATGCTAGGGAAGCGAACTCAGGGGCACCTAAAGCCGTGCTCTAGCAGGACCGGGGCGAGCGCCAAGCGCTCGCCCCGGCACCTGTCCGCCGGGCCCCGGCTTTCGCCGGGGCCCGGCGGAATGGACCCGCACCACACTGCGCATCACCATCGAGATCGCCGGCTGGGAGGGGGTTCGCCGTGATCCCGCGCAGGTGGGCGGTGGAACGCCAGTCGCTCAGGCCGGCATCACTTCACGACGCATCCTCGGAAAGCCAGAAGCCCAGGTTGGGCTTGTACGCGCCGACCGACCGCTCGGCCGAAGGATCCGCCTGATGAAAAGGGTCGGCATTGAGCGCATCCCACACCGCGTCCTCGGTCTCCGCGCTCATGATGGCGATACCGCCACTGCCGTCGACCATCGGACCGGCCACGGCGAGGACACCGTCGCTCACCAGTTTTTCCATGTAGGCAATGTGTTCCTCATGCACCGGGTCGATCTTCTCGTGGTCGTAGCGGGTCCGTACGAGATACCAGGACATCCGTTACCTCTTTCTCCTGTCGACAACCATCCGGACTCAACGGGTGGCCCCCACCTGCCGCTCTCCCGCCCGGTCCACTTCTTCGAACAACGCCGCCGCGCGCTCGGCGGTACGGCGGGCGCCCGCGCTGGTGCTCACGATGCCCAACACGACGATGGTCACCCCGAGTCCGATGGCCAGCCACCACATGCCGTGCTCGGCCGTCGTGAACGCGGTTCCCTTGTCCCCCACCGCGGAACTGACCGTCACGCCGGCGATCGCGACCCCCAGCGTGGTCCCGGTCTGCCGGCCGACCGACGCGATCGACGCGGCCACGCCGGCCATCGAACGCGGCATTCCGGATACCGCGGTATTGGTGATCGGCGCCGCGCTCGTCGCGATCGACAGGCCGAACAGCAGGTAGATCGCGAGCACGGCCACCAACGGGGTGGTCGGGGTCAGCCACAGCGACGCCAGGCCACCGAGCGCCAGTGCGGCGCCCGAGACGAGCAGCGGTCCAAGCGGGCCACGCGATCCGACCACGCGGCCCGAGATCGGGGACACCACGACGATCACGGCGCCCGCCGGGAGCAGGCTCAACCCGGCCGTGACCGCGGTCATGCCTCGGACCTCTTCGAGGTACTGCGTCGTCAGGAACAGGAACGAGCCGAATCCGCACAGCGCCGCCAGGGCGATCACCAGCGCCGACGTGAACGGCACACTGCGGAAAAGACGTAGCTCCAGCAACGGATCGGTGCGGCGGGGCTCGTACACGATCAGGCCCACCATCGCCACCACCGCCACGGCGAGCAGGCTGAGGATGGTCGGCGACGTCCACCCGAGCCGGGCGGACTCAATGGTCGCGTAGACCACCGCACCCAGCAGGATGACCATCAGGACCTGGCCGACCGGGTCGAACCGGCGGGCGCGCTCGGCGCGGGATTCCGGCACGAACAGCGCGGCGCCCACGATCGCGACGGCCACGATCGGCACGTTGATCCAGAACACCGACTGCCAGTTGACGCCGTCGACCAGCGCGCCACCGAGGGTCGGCCCCAGCGCCAGGGAAAGGCCCGCCGTGGCGCCGAACACGCCGATGGCTTTGGCCCGCTGGGCGGGAGTGGGGAACGTGGTGGCGATGATGGCCATCGCGACGGGGTTGAGCATCGTGCCGCCAACGGCCTGCACCGCCCTGGCCGCGATCAGCCAGCCGACGGTGGGGGACAGTGCGCACAGAATCGAGCCGATTCCGAAGGCGGCCAAGCCGATCTGGAAGACGCGCTTGCGGCCGAACCGGTCCGCGGTGGCGCCGGCCAGCACCAGGAAGCCGGCCAGTACCAGGGTGTACGCATCAACCGTCCATTGTAGACTCGCTTCGCTGGCGTGCAGGTCGCTGCGGATCGCGGGAAGCGCGACCGTGACGATGGAGATGTCCATCGTCACCACGACCATGCTGGCGCAGCAGATCAGCAGCACCAGCAGCTGTCGACGTCGGGTGAGTTCTGGCACGGAGTTCTCCTCAGTTTCCCGGTCCTCGGCCGGTTACGCTAGGTCTTAGAGCGCGCTCTAAGTCAAGTCCGACGCCGACCCGTCGCACTGAATCACCGGCACCGGGTAGAGCCCCGGTTGAGCCGGCATCGAGAGAGCGAGCCCAGACTCCTCGTGCATCGGGATTCGATTTCCCGCACCTGGCCTCCGTAGCGAAGGATGCATCTATGCGCGGCAAGATGAATCGCCGAGTGGTCATTACCGGAGTGGGTGTCCGAGCACCAGGCTCGCTGGGCAAGGACGCGTTCTGGGAATTGCTCTCCGCCGGGCGGACGGCGACCAGGCGCATTACCTTCTTCGACCCCTCGCCGTACCGTTCCCAGGTCGCCGCCGAGGTGGATTTCGACGCGCCGGCCGAAGGGCTGAGCCCCCGCGAGATTCGGAGAATGGACCGCGCGACGCAGCTTGCCGTGGTGTGCGCCCGCGACGCGATGAACGACAGCGGACTCGGCGAAACGGCCGACCCGCACCGCGTCGGCGTCAGCCTCGGCTCGGCGATCGCGTCGTCGACCAGCCTCGAACGTGAGTACCTCGTGCTGTCGGATTCCGGGAAACGCTGGACGATGTCGACGGATCAGCTCACGCCGCAGATGTTCGACTACATGGTGCCCAGCATCATGCCCGCCGAGGTGGCCTGGGCGGTCGACGCCGAGGGGCCGGTCGTGATGATGTCCGCCGGGTGCACCTCGGGCATGGACTCCGTCGGGCACGGCGCCGCGCTGATCCGTGAAGGCAGCGCGGACGTGGTCGTCGCCGGCGCCACGGATGCCCCGATCACGCCCATCACGGTCGCCAGCTTCGACGCGATCAGGGCGACGACCAACTACAACGACACGCCGGGACAGGCTTCCCGGCCGTTCGACGGCACCCGCAACGGCTTCGTGCTGGCCGAGGGCGCTGCCATGTTCGTGCTGGAGGAGTTGACCGCCGCCCGCCGTCGCGGTGCGCACATCTACGCCGAGGTCGCCGGCTTCGCCAACAGGTGCAACGCCTACCACATGACCGGACTCAAGATCGACGGCCGCGAGATGGCGGAAGCCATTCGGGCGGCGCTGGACAAGGCGAAATTGAACCCCGATTCCGTCGACTACATCAACGCGCACGGTTCCGGCACCAAGCAGAATGACCGGCACGAGACCGCCGCATTCAAACGCAGCCTCGGCGAGCACGCGTATCGCACGCCGGTCAGTTCGATCAAATCGATGGTCGGGCACTCACTGGGCGCCATCGGCTCGGTGGAGATCGCGGCCTGTGTGCTGGCGATGGAGAACCAGGCCGTGCCGCCGACGGCGAACCTGCATTCCGCGGACCCGGAGTGCGATCTGGACTACGTGCCGGTGGAGGCCCGCGAGCACAAAGTGGACACGGTGCTGACCGTCGGCAGCGGGTTCGGCGGATTCCAGAGTGCGATGGTATTGACAAGGGGGACCGCCTGATGCGTTCGTCAAGCATGAAAGGCAGGGCGGCATGAGTGTCATCACCGGACTGGGCGTGATCGCGCCGAACGGACTCGGCCTCAAGGAATTCTGGACAGCGACGTTGTCCGGCCGCAGTGGAATCACCGAGCTGGACCGGTTCGACACGTCCGACTACCCGGCACGGCTGGCCGGGCTGGTGCGCGATCTCGACAGCGCGAAACACCTGCCCGGCCGGCTGCTGCCGCAGACCGACGTCTCCACGAGGCTCGCACTCATCGCCGCCCAGTGGGCGCTGGAGGATGCCGAAGTCGACACGGCCGAACTTGCCGACTACGACATGAGTGTCGTGACGGCCAACGCGTCCGGTGGTTTCGAGTTCGCCCACCGCGAGTTCAAGAAGCTGTGGGCGCAAGGACCCGAGCACATCAGCGTGTACGAGTCGTTCGCGTGGTTCTATGCCGTGAACACCGGTCAGATCTCCATCCGGCACGGCATGCGCGGTCCCGGCAGCGCACTTGTCGCGGAGCAGGCGGGCGGCCTGTACGCGCTGGGCCAGGCCGCCCGGACGATTCGCAACGACGTGCCGTTGGTCGTCTGCGGCGGGCTCGACTCCGCTTTCGACCCATGGGGCTGGCTGTCCCACCTCTCGAGCGGCCAGGTCAGCCTCGACCCGGACCCCGCGACCGCGTACCGCCCGTTCGACGTCGGTGCGTCCGGCTACATCCCCGGCGAGGGCGGTGCGATCTGCATCGTGGAGAGCCCGGAGTCGGCGCGGGCCCGCGGCGTGCGGGCATACGGAGAACTCGCCGGCTATGCGGCCACGTTCGACCCGCATCCCGACCGCGGCGGACCGCCGGGACTGCGCCGCGCCGCCGAACTCGCACTGGTCGATGCCGGCATCGACGTCGGCGATGTGGATGTGGTCTTCGCTGACGGGGCCGGCCTGCCGAAACTCGACCGGGCTGAGGCTCTGACGTTGCGAGAGCTGTTCGGGACCCGCGGCGTGCCGGTCACCGTGCCGAAGGCGTTGACCGGCCGGCTGCTGTCCGGCGGCGGCATGCTCGACGTCGTCACCGCGCTGATGAGCATCCAGGAAGGCGTCATTCCGCCGACCTCAGGCACTGCGGTCGTGCCCGACGACTACGGGATCGACCTGGTGACGGGCGAAGCACGACCGGCGGCCGTGCGCAACGCCCTCGTCCTCGCCCGTGGCCGCTGGGGGTTCAACGCCGCCGTCGTCGTCCGTGGCGTCCAGAACGGACGCTGACGAACCCGGAGGGATATGCCCGTCGATGCCGCCTACGAGCTCCGCTCGTAGGCGGCATCGCAGCTCGTGCCCTGTGCGACGGTCGAGGGCGCGTAGGTGCGGCCTAGCGGGCTGCTCTCGACACGCCCGTCCCGGCCTGGCAGATGCGGGTCGGCCGCGCGGCGAGGCGCCAACCGTTCGGGTTGGTCCTTCCGCGCGGCCTCTCACCGCACCGGATACGGGGGTCTCCCGTTCATCCGGCTCTTCGGGAACCGTTGTGTGAGCCGTCCGACTTGCCGCCTGCTCTGGTGGGATTGCCACCGCGCAGGCATCGCTCGCCACACTCACACACGGCCGCCCCAGGACTCGCTTCCCACGGGCGTCCCGTGTTCGCGAACTCCTCGGGCGGAACACCTAACGGGCGAGGCGGAAACCGATGCGCAGGTTCTCCACCTGGGGGACCGCCACCCTCGTCCTCGGCCGCGGCACCTCGAGCAGCGTCAAGTCCGTGTACCGGGTGAGCACCGTGTGGAACACCACCTCGGCCTGGAGGTTCGCCAGCCGCCAACCCAGGCAGAAATGCGTGCCGAGGCCATAGGACATCAGCGCGCTGCCGGTCCGGGTGACGTCGAACCGGTCCGGATCGGGAAACCGCTCCGGGTCGCGGTTGGCGGCCGCGATCATCACCATCACGCGCGCGTCCGCCGGGATCGTGACGCCGCCGACCTCCACCGGCGACGTCGTGGTCCTGGGGATCATGTGCGCGGCCGGCGCGTACCGCAGCACCTCGTCGATCGCACCGCCCAGCAGGGAAAGGTCCGCCCGCACCAGATCAGCCTGGTCGGGGTGGTTGATCAGCTGGTGCACCCCGTTGGTCAGGAAGAACGTCGTCGTCTCGCTGCCGGCGGCGATGATCATGTGGCACAGCTGCACGAGCTCCGCGAACTCCAGCGGCCCGCCCTCGTCGTCGGCATCGATCAGCGCGGACAGCAGATCGTCGGCGCGGGCACGCTGCCGCGAGCGTACGAGGGAACCGAAGTACCCATCGAGCGCCGCCGCCGCCTCGTTGGCCGTACGCAGCTCCGAGTCGGTCATGCCCACCTCGAAGATCCGCTGGAAGTCCCGGATCCACTCCCGCAGCATGGCCCCGTCCTCGTCCGGGACGCCGATGAGGCCGGCCACCACGCTGAACGCCAGCGGGAAGAACACCAGGTTGCAGATGTCTCCCCCGCCCGCCTCCTCCAGCGGACGCATGAGCGAGTCGAACCTGCGCTCGATGACCTTCCGGTGTTCCCGCACCCGTTTCGGGGTGAACGCGCGATTCACGATGCGGCGCAGTCGTGTGTGGTCCGGCGGGTTCATCCACAGCATGTTCGCGGCCAGCTTCCGCAATGCGTGGTGCTGTTCCCACTGCCCGCTGAACCGCCCACCCATCCACGTGTGGACGTTCTTGTCGACGTGCTTGCTGCGCAGGAAGTTGTCGACATCGTCGTGACGGGTGAGCACCCAGTTTCCCAAGGTGCTCCAGTGCACCGGCGCCGACTCCCTGATCCGGCGGTACCGCGAGAACGGATCCGCCAGCCCTTCCGGCGAGAACAGCAGCTCGGCCAGCGCCTCGTTGGCGGCGTGCTCCTGCTGCCCGGCCACGGCCGTCATCAGATCTTCCTCGCGCTCAGGATCCCCTGCGCCGACCAGGAGTCCGCCGGCATGTCCGCGGGGTTCTGGGCGATCGCCCGCGTGACCTCGAAGCCACACTCCTCGAGCCACGCGCGATACGTCGACAGCTTCTGCGGACCGCCCTTGCCCATGGCACAGCCGAGGAAGAACGCCGGAAAGAAGTCGACGCTGTACGAGTCCCTGATGTCTTCCGGATACACCGGGACGAGAATGTGGACGAGCGAGCCGACCTCGACCGCGTCCCGGACACCCTTGAATATGGCGAGGACTTCGCTCCGGTCGAACATGTCGATGAAGTGCTTGATCAGGACGACGTCGAAACCGGAGGGCACGCCTTCGAAGACGTCACCGCCGATGAACCCGCACTGGCCGTCGAGGCCGTGCTCGCGGAAGTTCCGCAGTGCCGCGTCCTGCTTCTCCGGCAGGTCGAACGTGGTCACGTGCAACCCGCTCGACCCCTTCAGCTTGTGCGTCAGGATCGCGCCGAGGCCGGTGTTCCCGGCGAGGTCGAGCACCCGCGAGCCCGGCGGGATGTCGACGTTCTCGAAGAACCACGGATCGATGTGCGCGGTGTACATGTCCATCGTCTTGCCCCACGACTCGAACAGCTCCTCGTGCTCGAGCGCGGCGTCGTAGACGTTCCCGTCGAAGCCGTAGAACTCCTTGAGACCAACGGGAACCGCGGCGCGGACGCTCTCGGTCAGGTAGTAGCCCTGGCGCAGCATCAGCACCTTGATGAGGCGAGAGATCGACAGGACCCGATTGAGGTCGACATCGGCCACCTCCGCGAGCCCGCCGAGCGCGTAGGTCCCTGTCGTCTCGTCGTAGGCAAGGAAGTCGTCCTTGACCAGGAGGTACAGAAGTTGCTGCACGGCATCCGGCTTGACGCCGGCGACCGCCGCGAGCTGCTCCGCGGTCTGCGGCGGGGCGTCCCGCAGCGCGTCGACCAAGCCGAGTTCGAAGCAGGACACCAGGGTCATGAACCTCGACGGCCCGACCAGGTACTCGCGGAACCGGGTGAGGATGGCCTCTGCGGTCATCGGTCCTCCATTCAGTCAGTCCTGATCGGGTGCGCCGGTGGCGCGGATGCGCGGTCCGAGGAGTCGCAGGCCGAGTCCGGGAACGTCCGGGAACGAGTTCGGGTCGTCGCCCTGGGCGGCGAAGAAGTGCTCAAGGCCGCCGGGGCTGCAGATGGTGAGCACGGTGACCTCGGAGGCGTCCGCGTTGGCGAAGGCGTGCGGGGTGCCGCCGGGCGCCCAGGCCAGGTGCCGAGGGCCGAGAACGTGGCGCTGCTCGCCCAACTGGATCTCCAGCTGCCCGTCGATGACGTAGAACGCCTCGGCGAAGTCGTGCGCGTGCAGGAACGGCCCGGACTGCCACGGTTTGAGCGTCCACTCGAGCAGGCTCAGATTGCCGCCGCTGTCCTCGGCGAGGAGCTTGAACGGGATGTCGCCCGGGGATTTCGGGCGGTACTCGGAAGGCGTGAGGATGAGAGGTTTCACGGTTGCCTCGAATCGGACTCGGCTGGTCGTTCCGCCGTGTTGACGGCGACCACGTGGAAGGGGAACCGGCCGCGCCATCGCTTCGCGTACTCGGCCAGTGCCGGGTGCGCGAACAGCTTCCGCATGGCTTCGACGTCGGCGCAGCGGATCTGCACCAGCGCCGAAGCCACGAACGCCGACTGGCTGACGGCACTCGGCACGGACACGGCCGGCCAGTGCCGGTAGGACTGGGCGAAGCCGGAGCCGAGCACCACCTCGGCGCCGTCCGCGAAGAACCGGGCACGGTCCACTTCGGACATGTCGTCCGGGAACGACACGACCAGGGTGTGCGTCACCATGGGGCCCGCTCCCGCAGATCGGCGGTGAACCGGTGGTAGTTTCCGTTCTGGAGCACCACCATGAGGTCCAGCAGCTTCGCGCGGTTCCCGGTCACCGCCAGCCGCCCGGTGACGAACGCCGTCGCGGCGTGCAGCTCGCCGGACTCGAAGGCCAGCAGGTCGCGATAGCTAGCGCGAACCGCCAGATCGCTGTCCGCGAGCGAGCCACGGCCGGCCTCCACGATCGCGCCCCGCTCGACGACCAGGTGGTAGTCCACGTCGCCGTTGGGCGTGCCGATGGCGTGGAACTGGACCCGGACGTGGACATGCGGGATCTCCGCCTGCTCCGAGCGGTTCGGCCGGCCGAGTTCGTCGAGGTACGCGTCGGACAGGAATTCCACCGCGGTCATGGGATGACGGTCTCCACGACGTGCAGCAGCGGCCCGGCCGGCGTGACGCCCACGACACGCAGTCCGGCGCGCTCGGCCAGCGCGGTCACGCCGGCCCTGGTGTGCCGCTTGCCATTGGTGTTGAGCAGCAATAGCAGATCGACACCGGTCGCGTAGCGGATCTCCGGGCTGTCGTCGATCAGGTTCGTGATCACCAGCACCCGGCTGCCGGGGTGTCCGGCGCGGGTGGCGTTGCGCAGGGCGGTCACCGTCAGCTCGTCGTCCCACTCGAGAACACTCTTGAACTGGTACACATCCGCGTCGACCGGTATCTCGTGCAGGCAGTCACCGGCGACGACCTGCGACCGCGCGGCCAGCGTGCCGTCGGGACGCAGCCGAGGGTCCGGCGACGCGATCGCGGCCGGCAGGTCGACGAGCGTCCCGTGCAGATGCGGATGCCGCTCCAGGATGGCCGCCAGTGTGTAGCCGGTGCCACCGCCGACGTCGGCGAAAGTCTTGGCGTCCGCCAGATTCAGCGTGTCGGCGATCGCCGCCGACGTGAGCCTGCTCAGCTCGATCTGGGATCGGTTGAACGTCTCCGTCGACTCCGGCCACTCCTTGTGCAGGTGCGCGAAGAAGTTGTCACCGAAACGCTCGTCGAAGTGCCCGCGCCCGGTGCGAAGCGCCTGTTCGAGGTCCGGCCACAGTTGCCACACCCACGGCTCGGTGGCCCACAGCACCCAGTTCTTCAACCGCTGCGGGTGGTCCTCGCGCAGCAGCCTGGACGCCGGCGTGTGCACGATGCCTTCGTCGGTCTGGTCGAACAGGTCATAACACCGCAGATTCCGCAGTACCCGCGCCAGGATCGCCGCATCGACGTCCAGCGTCTTCGCCAGCTCTGCGACCGGGACAGGTGCGTCGCCGAGCGCGTCGGCAACGCCGACCCGGACAACGGCCCGCAGACCGGCCGAGGCGGCCGCCGCGAGCGCCAGCTCCCGCAACGTCGTGATGGGCAGGTTGTCCCCGCTGTCGGGCTGAACGGCGGGCATCAGGCACGACTCCCGACGGTCTGCGCGCGCTTCTCGGACTCGTCGCGCACGGCGGTGAGGTCGGCGTGGCTGTTGTTCTCGACCGCCGCCCGCAACAGCCGGGTGGCCTCTTCCTGGCTGGGCACCTTCTCCGTGGGCCTGGCGGCGAAGTCGTGCGTGATGACCAGCTGGGTACGCTGGTCGTCGAGGGGAAGCGCACGCCACTCGCCGCCCATGTGCTTCACGATCGCGGCGGTTTCCAGCTGACGGTAGGCAATGGTCCGGTTCGGCCGGTCGATATCGCGGCGGCTGACCCAGCTCTGCGTCTGCCCGCTCACATCCACCACCAGACGCACGATCTGGTGCGTCTCGCTCTCCTCCAGGATCGTCACCGACTCGGTGGGCGGGAACAGCTCGGCATAGCCCATGACGTCGGCCAGCACCTCGAAGACCACGTCGACGGGCGCGTCCACCGTCATGGTGTGCTCGGTGTGGAACATGCCGTCCTCCTTCTCCGCACCGGGAAGCAGCGTCTCGTGATTCGCGTAGGCGGCTTCGTAGTTGAGCTTCCCTCGCCACTTCGCGACGAAGTCATGAACCGGTGCCGATTCGGAGAACTTCCGCAGCGTCGGGATGTCGACGCAGGAGACCTGCGCGACATGCGTTGCCGTCATCCCCTTGGCCCGCTCGTCCGCCGGCAGCAGCACGTGCTGCTGCCAGCCGAAGCCCGCGACCAGGCCGGAGTCGACCGCCAGCGACTGCAGTCCGGCGAAGAAATCACGGATGTCACTCTCGTCGTTTTCCGGGGGAAAACGGTACAGCAGCGTGTGAACGATCATGTCTTTCCCCTACACGTCGCCATCTGGTCCATGCGGTCGAATCGTGGCCGCCACTGCTAGAACGGCTCTCAAGGGCCGCTCGCTGGAGGTCAGGTTGAGCACGGCTCGAGGGCGGCGACGTAACTTCGGCGGAGTCCACGGATAAAACGAGGAGAATCCATGACGGACCTGCCACAGACTCCTTCCCTCTTCGAGCGGCTCGGAGGAATCTTCGGTATCGCACATTTTCTTGACATCCTGGGCGACCGACTCTACGAAAACGACACGCTCAACCAGAACCCCGCCGTGCTGCGGCTGCACAACGAAAAGGGCCGACCCGGCTTCAAGTTCACGCTCATGGCATGGATGATTCAGGAAACCGGCGGCCCCAAGGTGTATCCGGGGGCGGACATGCGAACCGCGCACGCCAACATGACCGTCAGCGACTACGAGTACGACGTGGTGCTGATCGAGCTGGCCGCCGTGCTGACCAACTGCGGCGTGCCGCAGCAGGAGCACAAGGATCTCATCACGCTGCTGGAAGGCTTTCGCGACGACATCCGGGCCGGCTCTGCGGCGTCCGCCTGACCCCGGCCCGAAACACGATCGTGCGCCGACCTGGTCGCCCGCGCGACGTCGCGTATCGCGGCACCGACACGAGAAAGCGTCCACCGTGCCCAGATTGACGATCATCATCGCCGCCACCCGGCCAGGACGAGCCGGATTGCCGATCGCGGAGTGGTTCGCCGCGCTGGCCGGCGCGCACGGCGAATTCGACGTCGCCGTCGCGGACCTCGCGAAAATCGACCTCCCACTGCTGGACGAGCCGAATCACCCGCGGGCAAGACAGTACACCCAGGAACACACGTTCCGGTGGAGCGAAATCGTCGACGCGTCGAACGCGTTCGTTATCGTCACTCCGGAGTACAACCACAGTTATCCGGCGACGATCAAGAACGCGCTCGACTACCTGCACCAGGAATGGAACGGAAAGCCCGTCGGATTCGTCTCCTACGGCGGTGTCGCCGGCGGCACCCGAGCGGTGCAGCATCTCAAGCAGGTCGTTCTCCCGCTGCGGATGAAGCCGATATTCGAAAGCGTCAGCATCCCGTTCCACTTTCAGCGGATCTCCGACGGGACGCTGCGGTCCGACCGGACACTGGACGACGCGGCCGAGGCAATGCTGAACGAGCTGGCCGCCCACACGCCGGCTGGCGAAGCACCGGCCCACTCGCCCAACGGCGCCGCCCACAACTCCCATCGGTTGTGAGTGCGGCACACATCTGCCGCGGCCGGCGGGGAGCATCGAGCTCC
The DNA here is from genome assembly GCF_028622115.1 of Kutzneria chonburiensis. NCBI lineage: Bacteria > Bacillati > Actinomycetota > Actinomycetes > Pseudonocardiales > Pseudonocardiaceae > Kutzneria > Kutzneria chonburiensis. The sequence continues at coordinate 75,831 of NZ_CP097263.1, read as the reverse complement.
TCGCCGGCCGCGGCTTTTCCTTACGCCTCCTCGACGATCGCGACCACGCGCGTCCAGCCCGCGCCGAGCCCGGCGAGCTTGACCGGGAAGCACGCGATGGTGAAACCCGTGGCAGCGGGCAGCTCGTCGAGGTGCGCGAGCTTCTCCAACTGGCAGTACGGCTTTTCCCGACCGTAGAGGTGGGCCGGCCAGAGCACGGAGTTGTCGCCCTCCGCGCGGTAGTCCGCCAGCATCGAGGCGAACGGCCGATCGAAGCCCCATGCGTCGATGCCGATCACCCGGGCGCCGCGCTCGACGAGCCACGCCGTGGCCTCGCGCGTCATCCCCGGATGGTCCGTGCGGTAGGCCTCGGTCCCCCACAGTCGATCCGCACCGGTCCACAGCAGCGGGATGTCACCGGGACGCAACTCGTGCTGGGTCTTCGCCACCGCGTCCTCGATGTCGGCGACCGTGATCCCCACGCCCGGTGGAACATGCCGGAGGTCCAGCCGAACCCCGGGCGCGTAACACCATTCCAACGGAATCTCGTCGATGGCGGCCGCGGGGCGGCCACCGCTGCGCAGCCCGTAGTGCAACGGGGCGTCCATGTGCGTGCCGGTGTGCGTGGTGAGAGTGACCGTCTCGTTCGAGATCGCCTCTCCTTCGGGAAAGTCCTCGGGCCGCAGGCCGAGCGCGGCCGGGGCCGAAGCATGGTCGAGGACGCTGACCTCGACCGGCGTTGCCTCGCTCGGACCATCCACAGTGGCCACACAGAGATCGATGATCCGCATGGTCGCAATCCCCTTACCCAGACGATTTCACTCGAAGCTAGCGGCGGCGTCTCAACGCTGCCTGCACCGCCGCTCAACCCGCGCGGCGAAGGCATTCGAGTGCCGTTCGAGACCGCTGCGCCACGATGTCGACGTCGATCAACACCGGGAGTGAGCATGCTGTCTGAAAAGGACCTCGTCGGAGCCTGGCGACTCAGGGCCCACTACTACCTTGAAGACGACGGCGCCGTCGCCGAAGGGCCGATGGGCGAGAAGGCGGCGGGCATTCTGATCTACCACGAGTGCGGATACATGGCCGCCAGCCTGATGCGCACCGAGCCCGCGACGGACGGCGCCACCTTTCTCGGCTCGGCCGCCGACTATCTCGGGTACTCGGGACGCTGGCGCCTGCGCGGTGACGAGGTCGTCCACGACGTCTCCATCGGATCCCAGTCCCGCGTCGTGAACACCGAACAGGTCAGGGAAATCACCCTGGCCGACGGCGTGCTGAGCCTGCGGCGCCGGCTCGACGGCCCGCACGACTGGGTCGTCATGGACTGGCTGCGCGCGTGACCTCGCACGCCGGCCGAGCGGCACGTCGTCCACGGCGAGACGCGCCACCCGGCCGGTCCACTACTGACCGACGAGGATCTCGTGGTGGACCTTGCGCACCTCGGACGAAGGCTCCAGGCCCAACTCCTTGTTCAGGGTGCTGCGCAGTTCGCGGTAGACGCAGAGCGCCTCGCCCCGCCGCCCGGAGCCGTGCAGAGCCTGCATGAGGCGTAGATGGAAGACCTCATGCAGCGGGTAGACGGCCACCAGCGACCGGAGTTCACCGACGATCTCCACGTGGCGGTCGCTGGCCAGATCGGCCTCGATGCGCAGCGAGATCGCCTCGAGCCGCTGTTCCTCCAGGAACGCCGACAGCCCGCGCAGCCGCGGGCCGGTGGTGACGTCGGCCGGCATGGACCCGCGCCAGAGCTCCAGACATTCGCGCAGCATCTCGGCGCCGCAGCCGAAGCGGTTCTCCCGAAGCGCGGCCCGACCGTCCTCGATGAGGTTCTGGAACCGGAAGAGGTCGATGTTCTCGCGCGGTACCGACAGCACGTAGCCGTCCGGGTCGGTGGCCAGCAGCTGCCGGCCCTGCGGTGACTGCGAGCTGTGCACGAACAGCTTGCGCAGCTGGTAGATGTAGGTCTGCACGATGGTTCGGACGCTCTGCGGCGGCCCTGCCGGCCAGAGTTCGTCGATCAGCTGGTCGGTCCGCATCGTCGTGCCGGCGTTGGCGGCCAGCAGCACCAGGACCTGTCGCAGCTTGGTCGCGGTGATCCTGTGATGGTGCTCGGTGTCGTCCGACTCCCGAGCCATGGGCACGATTTCCAGCTTGCCGAGCAGGTTGATGTGGACGTGCGCATCATGCATCAAACGAATCCCCCCAAAAGGATCTTCGCCGCAGGAGAAGCGCACTCGCGGCGATCAATCGGTATTCAGAAATTCCAGCGAGCCACTGCCGTCGAGCTATTCACGTCAGCCAGCCTCGAACTGTCGATAATTGACTGTCACATACGGTCGAGGTGGGCGTCAAGCGCAATTGAGAAGAGTGCCGGCGCTTCAGTAATAGATGGCGATCGCTCGTCGAAGACGGTCTTGAACTCCGACATCGCGCGTCCCCGAACGGTGTTTCAGCTCGCCGACGCCCGGTCCCGCCGAGCCCACGCCTGCCGCAGCCCAGAGAGCCGATCAAGACCATCGAGGACCAGCTCGTGGTCCACGCCGAAATCGATGAGGCAGGCGATTTCGTCGACCCCCGCATCGGCCACGTCGGCACAGATCTCCAGGCAGTCGCCGACGCTGCCGAAGAGCCCGTTGCCGAGGAAATATCGGTCGAATGCGACATCGACGAGAAATCGTCGATCCTCGTCGGTGAGCGCGGCCAGGTCGTCCGCCGCGCCCGGCTCGCCGGAGCGGTCGACCGCCCGCGCGATCAGATCGAACGAGCTCAGCAGGTACCGACTGAACGGCTCGCGCACGATCTCCTTCACCGACTCCCGATCCGCACCGACAAAGGTATGGATCATGAGGGCGACATGGCCGGGCCCGGCGTGCCCGGCGTCGCGTCGCGCGGCGCGGTAGACATCGATCTTCTCGCCGATCGCCGAGATCTCCTGGCCGAGCAGATGGGTGAGCACGCCCGCGCCGATCCGGCCGGCGGCGGCGAACGACTCGATGCCGCCACTGGTCGTCAGCCACGTCGGCAGCTCGGCCTGCACCGGCCGTGGATGGATCCGGACCTCGACCGGATTGCCGTTCCCGTCGGGCACGGTCACCGACTCACCGCGCCACAGCCGCCGCACCCGCGCCAGCACGGCCTGGGTGTCGGCGCGGCGATCCTGGAAGCGACCAGGGCTGAACACGAAGTCCCCGGCATGCCAGCCGGAGGCGAAGGCGATCCCCGCACGCCCCCCGGAGAGGTTGTCGACGACGGACCACTCCTCGGCGATCCGGATCGGGTTGTGCAGCGGCGCGACGACGCTGCCGGCCCGGATCGCCACCCGCTCGGTCACCGCGGCGACCGCCGCCCCGGTCACCGCCGGGTTCGGGTAGATGCCGCCGAACTCGTGGAAGTGCCGCTCGGGCGTCCAGACCGCCGAGAATCCGTTCTCGTCGGCGAACGTGGCGCCCTTGATCAGGAGGTCGTATCCCCGCCGGTCGGCGTTGGCGAAGTAGAACAGGCCGAAGTCCATCAGCGCGTACCGTCTCCCATGGCCACCCGCAGGCTCTCCGGTCGCATGTCCGTCCAGTGCTGGTCCACGTATTCCAGGCACTCCGCGCGGCCGCTCTCACCGAACGCGACCCGCCAGCCGGACGGGATCGGCGCGAACGTGGGCCACAGCGAATACTGCTGTTCGTCGTTCACCAGTACGAAGAACCGGCCGTTCTCGTTGTCGAACGGATTGTTGTTCAATGGGACACAACTCCTGCAATAGAGGCCCGTGCGTAGGACACCGCACAGAGAGCGACCTACGACGGGCACGCGGCATCACATCGGGCGGACGCAAGGCTGTTCGCTCGCGGAGATTCCGCGGTCGAACCTCCGGGCAACGGACACACACGAATGTCGGGAGGTTCACGCCGATACCACTCCCACGGTAAGGATGCTATCGCCTCATCGTGTTGTGGTCGAGACCTCGACGGCCGATATCCGCAGCGCCGCTCGGAACGCCTCGGCGTTCTGCGGCACGAGAACTGCGGCGACGATGGCGACCGCCGGGCCGAGTCCGAGCATGACGAACCCGGCGTCGTAGGACCAGTGGTCGACGACCAGGCCGAACAGGTACGGGACGACGATGCCGGCCGCCTGTGCGCCAATCATGATCACGCCGGCCGCCACGCCGAGCGACGCGGCGGGCAAGGCGCGCAACGGAACCGACAACGAGGCCATCGAACAGAGCCCCAGCACGGCATACAGCACCGTCAGCAGCCCGATGAACTGCGCGACCGACGTCATCGCCGGCAGCAGCAACTCAAGGACGCCGACGAAAACCATGGCAGGCAACACAATCACCCGCGGCCGGCCGCCGAGACGGTCCGCGAGGCGCCCACCGAGCACGATGGTCACCGCGGCCACCAGGGTCGGCAGCGTCATCAGCAGGGCGGCGGAACCGACGTCCACCCCGCGTCGCTCCTCCAGGTAGCTGGGAATCCACGTGGTGAGCCCCCACGCCACCGTGTTGTATCCGAACGAGATGGCGGCGCAGCCGATGATCGCCGGGGCGCGGATGAGCGTCCACGGTGACGGCGCGACGCCGACGCTCTCCATCAGGGCCGGCGACGACGGACGAGGCATCCATCGCGTCCAGGCCAGTGCCACCAGGAGACCGAGGCCGGAGATCGCGAGGAACAGGCCACGCCACCCGACGGTCGGGAGCAGCCACGCGGCGATCAGGCCGGCCAGCAGCACGCCGCCGGCATTCGCCGAGTTGACCCAACTGTTGGCGGTGGTCCGCAGTCCGGGCGGACTGCGCTCGGCCAGCGCCTTGACCGCGGCGGCCGGAAACGTCCCCTGCGCGACACCGAACACACAGCGGATCACCACCAGCGCACCGAGAGACCAGGCCAGCGCGGTGAGTCCGGCGCAGACCGACCAGGCGAGCATGGCGAAGACACAGATCCGCCATGCGCCGAACCGGTCGGCGAGCAGCCCTCCCGGCACCTGCACCACGGCGTAGGCCACGAAGAACACCGACACCACCAGCCCGCGATCGGCGTGGTCGAGGTGGAGGTCCGTGCCGATCTGCGGCAGCGCGTTGCTGATGACGAGGCGGTCGATGAAGTCGACCGCATAGGCGGCGAACAGCAGGACGACGGTCGTCCAGACGCTGCGGGTCATCGGGGCGGCCCTTCGAGGTATGGCGGCATCTCGTTGCCCGCACGGCAAGCGTGGTTGCTACGTTGTGGAACGACGACCGCGTTCGACCGTATCACCACCTCCCGCGGTAACCGAGGTGTTCTCGCAACTGGTCCCGGTCAGGACCGGCGGCGCGGTTCTCGACACAGAGCGCGCCAGCATCGCCACCTCGATGTTCCACATCTCCATCAGCTCGCTGACGACATCGTGTGGAATGACCTTCGGGTGGAACCCGAACGAGGCGTTCAACACCGGTCCACCGCGCGTGTCGACGACCAACGCGTTGATGTCCAGCGCGAGCGGTATCGGCATGTCCGGATCCCGCTGCCCGGCGAGGCTCTCGGTCAGGGCGATCCAGGATCCTCCCCGCGCTCGACCGGACCGCGCGCCGGCGACGAACCGGCCCAGGTAGTTGAATCCGACCTGCGGGCCATGGAACTTCTTCAGGTCCACGGCGGTTTCCTCGTTGAAGTACCGCAGCAGACCGTATCCGATTCCCCCGTCCGGGACAGCGCGCAGCTGACGCCCGACGGCCTTGACGACCTCAAGGGCTTCCGTCAGGTCGATGCCCGCGAGGTCCAGCCGAGCCGGATAGGCCTTGGCCAGCCACCCGACGGTTCGCGACACATCAACGCCCGTGGCCGGGCCCTGGTCCCGCCCGTGCCCGGAGAGCTGCACCAGGAGCGATTCGGCGGCGACTCCGTGCGCCCGACGCAACCGCGCTGTCGCCAGAACGAGCGCCGCCAGCAAGCCGTCCGCAGGACCTCCCGCCAGAACCTTGGGCAGCGTCGTCACGACGGCCTCGGTCACCGGCGCGGACAGCTGAACCTCCAGTTCCACGGTGTCCCGGCAGAAATCGGTTCGTGGGTCACGTCGACGCGGACCGAACAGCGGATCCGGGCCCGTCAGCGTCTCGATCCACATCGGCAGTTCACCGGCACGCGAAGCGCTGTGCGCATCGGCCCGCAACGCCGCCGCCCATAGACGCATCGAACGTCCCGACGGTGTCGACGCCGCCGCCACCCCCGGTGACACCTGGGCCGACACTGTCGCGAAGTCCTCCGCGAGAATCCGCCAGGAAACGCTATCGATCACCAAATGGTGGGCGACGACCAGGACACGGTCCGGCTCGGAATCCTCCGTGGTGAACCATACGAACTGCACCATGACGCCGTCTTCCGGGGCAAGGCGTCCCAGCGCCGACGCGAGTTCGCCGGCACGCACGTCTTCCCAGGGGCCGGCCGCCCGGTTGATCAACTGGTCCAGTGGCACCGCGTCCGCTCCGACGGGCAGCAGTCCCCGTTGCGCCGCCGGGCCATCCGACACCAGTCGGGAGCGGAGCAGTTCGTGCCGGGCAACCACCGCGTCGATGGTGTGCCGAAGTGTCCTCTCGTCGGTACGGGCGGGTAGTTCGAAGGTCAGCCACTGGGCAAACCGCGGGTGTGAGCCGGAATCGAACATCGACCGAGCCACCGGCAGCAGCGGGATAGGACCGGTCGGATCGTCTGTCGGCTCGGCCGGCGTGCCGGGTGGGTCGAGCGGCGTACTCGAAGCCCGCGCCTCGACGAGGCTCGCGATGTTCCGGTGCTCGAACAGTTGGCGTGGACTGACGGTCACCCCGAGCGCCTTCGCACGCGACACCACCCGCATGGACGCGATGCTGTCGCCGCCGAGGTCGAAGAAGTTGTCGTCGACACCGACACGCTCAACCCCCAACACCTCGGCGAACACCTCGGCCAACACCTGCTCCTCCGCAGTCCCCGCCGCCCTGAACCGCGCCTGCGTGAACTCCGGCTCGGGCAACGCCCGCCGATCCAACTTCCCATTGGCGTTCAACGGCAACCGGTCAAGCACCATGACGGCGCCGGGAACCATGTACTCCGGCAGCCGGCCCGCCACAAACCGACGCAGCTCCGCCACATCGACCGAACCACCCTCAGCAGCAACGACATACGCCACCAACTGCGGATCCGACCCTTCGCGATGCCAAGCGACCACTGCGGCCTGGGCAACTGCAAAGTGGGACAAGAGCACCGACTCGACCTCACCGGGCTCGATCCGGAAACCCCGGATCTTCACCTGACTGTCGACGCGTCCGACGTACCGCAGCAGCCCGTCAGACCCCCAGCGAACAAGATCACCCGTCCGGTACATCCGACTACCGGACGGCCCGAACGGATCCGCCACGAACCTCGACGCCGTCACACCACCGCGACCCCGATACCCGCGAGCAACACCAGCCCCACCAACGTACAACTCACCAACCACACCAACCGGCACCGGCACCAAACCCGGCCCCAACACATACACCCGGCCATTGCCCAACGGCACCCCGATCGGCATCGACGACGCACTTTCACGGCCGTCGAGCCGGTGCCAGCTGACGAAGATCGACGTCTCCGTCGGTCCGTAGCCGTTGACCATGCGGATGCCCGAGGCCGGTGTCCACCCGCCGAACCGGCCGGGATCCAGGGCCTCACCGCCGAAGACGATCTCCCTGACCGCGGAGTCCCGGATCACCGCCTCGTCCACCGACCGTGCCAGTTCGTAGAACGCGGACGGGGTTTGGCTGAGCACGGTGACTCGAGCCTCGACGACCTGCTTCCACAACTGGATCGGATCGAGGACGACGGGCCACGGGATGACCACGAGTTCGCCGCCGTGCAGCAGCGCCCCGAACATCTCCCAGATGGCGAAGTCGAACGCGACCGAATGACAGAGCGCCCACACGTCGTCGCCGCCGTACCGGTGCGACGACGCGATGCCGTCGAACAGGGAAACGATGCCGGCGTGAGTGAGCGCGACCCCCTTCGGTGTCCCGGTCGACCCCGAGGTGTGGATCAGATACGCGAGGTTGTCCGGATGCACGTCGACCGCAATCGGCTCGCACGTGTCAGCGGCCGACAGCTCCGCGTCCTCGATCAACAGGCACGGCTGCCCGGACACCGGCAGTTCACGGTCGGCGATCACCAAGGCCGGCCCGGCCTCCCGAAGAATGCCTTCCAGCCGCGCACTCGCGTAGTACGTGTCGACCGGAAGACACGCACCGCCGGCCTTCAACACCGCCAGCAACGCGACAACCAGGTCCGTGGATCGGGGAAGGGCCACCGCCACCACGTCTTCCGCGCCGACCCCCCACCGCACGAGCACTCCGGCCAGCCGTGAAGCACGCGCGTCCAGCTCCCGATACGTCAGCTTCGTGGCACCGCACGACACCGCCACCGCGTCCGGTGACCGACGCACCTGCTCGGCGAACAGCCGATCCAGCGTCGCCTCGGGCCGACGCGTCAGCGCAGTGCCTGCCCGGCCCCAGCCGGCCAACTGGTCCCACTCGGCCGGCAACAGGACGTTCACACGACCGACGGCCTTCGCCGGATCCGCGACAGCTTCCCGGAGAACCTCGTTGAACCGGGCCGCGATCGCCTCGACCGTGCCGCGGTCGAAGAGGTCCGTCGCGTATTCGACACTGGCCCGCACCCCGCGTCGCGACGCACCGGGCAACTGCTCGACCTCGACCAGGCTGAAGTCCAGATCGAATTTGGCGGTCCCCGTCTCGGCCAGGTCGATGGCGCCGCGCACCCCTGGCAGGTCCAGCACCGGCAACTCGTTGTTGTGCCAGGCGAACATCACCTGGAACAACGGGTGATGGGCCACCGAACGCGCCGGATTCAGCAGCTCGACCAGTCGTTCGAAGGGAGCGTCCTGATTCGCGTATGCGGCCAGCGCCTTGTCCCGAACCCGTTGCAGCACCTCGACGAAAGCGTCCTCCGGCGACACCGCCACCCGCAGAACCCACGTGTTGACGAAGAATCCCACCAGCTCGGTCAGTGCCTCGTCGGTCCGTCCCGCGATCGGTGATCCCACGGCGATGTCGGCGCCGGCGCCGAGATGGGACAGCAGCACCACGAGGGCCGTCTGCATCACCATCGACACCGTGACGTGTTCGCGGCGGGCCAGCCCCTCGACCGCGTCAAGCAGCTGCCCGTCGATCGTGAACCGCACCACCTCGCCCCGCCGGGTCGCCACCGCCGGCCGTGGCCGATCCGTCGGCAATCGCATCGGCTGAGGCAGGTCCGCCAGCTCCGCGCGCCAGTACTCCAGCTGTGTCGCGATGACGCTGTTCGGGTCGCCCTCGTCTCCCAGAAGCTCGCGCTGCCACAGCGTGTAGTCCGAATACTGCACCGGCAAGGGTTCCCACGCCGGCTCCCGCCCCGTGCACCGCGCGGCATAAGCCATCGACAGATCGCGGATCAGGGGCCGCATCGACCACCCGTCACCCGCGATGTGGTGCAGCACGACGACCAGCACGTGCTCGGTGCTCGAGCGCCGCAGCAGAGCAGCCCGCAACGGGATCTTCGTACTCAGGTCGAACCGGTGCCCGACCACGTCCGCGAGCGCGGCGGCCACGCCGTCGGAGGCCACCTCCACAACTGGAAGAAGTGCCGACGGCAGCTCGGAAAGCGGGCACACCCGCTGCACCGAGTCGCCCCGCTCGTCCTGCACGATCATGGTCCGCAGACTCTCGTGCCGGTCCACGACATCACGCACCGCGTACTGCAACGCCGCCACGTCCAACTGCCCGGACAGGGTGACGGTCAGCGGGATGTTGTACGTCGTCGACGCACCCTCGAATTGGTGCATGAACCACAGTCGGCGTTGCGCGAACGACAACGGAACCACAAGTTTTCCCCCCACTCCGACCTGTCTGCCACGCGGCGCATCCGCGCTCGCCGGCCGGGGTTCGCCGTGACACCGGCGAAACTCGGCCGGGTGAAACCCGTCCGGTCAGGCGCTCGCCACCGACTGCTCCGGTTCCGTCGCCGCCGGTTCCGGCTTCTCCGCCGGCAGCCAGAACCACGCGGCGACGACCATCACCGCCGAGATGGCGGCAATGGTCCAGCACGAGGCATGGAAGCCGTCGAGAAAGCTCGACCGAGCGTTCTGAATCAAGCTCTGTGCCACTCCAGACTGTCCACTGTGGATGTACTGCGCGGCCTCGGACAGCGAGTTGCCCATCGAATCCTGGGCCTTGGCCAGAGAACCGGGCAGCAGCGCCGAGGACATCGACGTGGCCAGTCCGTTCGCGTACAGCGACTGGAAGAGACTGCCGACGATCGCGATACCGAGCGTCCCGCCGAACAGCCGGGTGGCGTCGTTGAGCGCCGATCCGACACTGGCCTTGGCCGGCGGCACGACGCGCATGATCGCGTCGGTCGCCGGCACGCCGACCACACCCAGCCCCAACCCGATGAGAACCAGCTGAGGGGCCAGGACCAGGTAGCTCGTGTCACCGGTCTCCACGGTGAACCAGGCGTACACGACGGTCAGGATGGCCAGCCCGCCGGTGACCACGACCCGGGAACCCCACCGGACCGCCAGACGGCCGCCGAGTGTCGAGCCGATCACCATCCCGACCGCGACCGGGATGAACCGCAGTCCGGTCTGCATCGGCGAGTAGAGCTTCAGGAACTGCATGTACTGCGTGATGAGGAAGATCAGCCCGTAGAGCGTGAAGAACGCGACGGTCATCGATCCGCACGCCGCCGAGAACCGCGTGTCCCGGAACAGGGCGAGGTCGACCATCGGCGTCCGGGCCTTGAGTTCGCGCACGACCAGGGCGGCGAAGAACACGGCGGTCACCACGAAGCCGATGACGGTCGCGCTGCTCGCCCAGCCCAGTCGCGGGGCCTCGATGATGGTGTACACCAGGGCGCCGACGGCCAGGCACGACAGCACGAGTCCGCTCTTGTCGAGGGCAGGGGTCTCCGGGTTTCGGGACGTGGGTACGACAAGCGCGGTCAGCACCAGGGCCACCAGGCCGATCGGCGCCATCACGAGGAGGATGCTGCCCCACCAGAACTGCTGGAGCAGGACGCCGCCGACGAGCGGGCCGAGGACGATGCCGAGACCGGAGACGGCGCCCCAGATCCCGATCGCGGTCGCCCGCGCCTTCCGCTCGACGAAGACCGTCGTCAGGATGGACAGCGTCGCCGGATAGATGAAGGCCGATCCGATGCCCATCACCGCACGCGCCAGGATCAGCTCGAAGGTCGAGCCGCTGAACGCGCCCAGCCCGGAGGACACGGTGAACAGGCCGAGGCCGAACACCAGCGCCTCCCGCCGGCCGAACCGGTCGCTGAGGCTTCCCGCGGCGATGACCAGCGCCGCGAAGGCCAGGCTGTAGGCATCGACGACCCATTGCAGGTCACGGGTGGTGGCGTGCAGCTGGTCCACCAGACTCGGCAGCGCCACGTTCACGATCATGGCGTCCATGTTGATCACGAGCACACACACGCACAGGACCACGAGGATCCACGCGGGCGATCGAACGGAGGTGGCGACTTTGCTCATGGCCGTCTTTCTCTCGGGTTCTCTCGTGCTCAAACGCCTGCGCTGCGACGAATCAGACACAGGCCGGGCGTCGAGTGGATCGACACGAACCTCTTGCCCAGGCGGTCACCGGCCGGTCATGCGTCGGAGCTGGGGGCGTGTGGATGTGGCCATGCGATGCCAGCGCTGCGCCAGCAGGGCAACGGTGGGTGCTTCGAAGATCACCCTGATCGGCACCTCGACACCCATCACCGCCCGGATCCTGGCGATCAGCCTTGCCGCCAACAGGGATTGGCCACCGCGGTCGAAGAAGTCGTCGTCGACACCGACACGCTCAACCCCCAACACCTCGGCGAACACCTCGACCAGCACCTGCTCCTCCGCAGTCCCAGCCGCCCTGAATTGGGCCTGCGTGAACTCCGGCTCGGGCAACGCCCGCCGATCCAACTTCCCATTGGCGTTCAACGGCAACCGGTCAAGCATCACCACCGCGGCCGGCACCATGTACTCCGGCAACCGGCTGGCCACCAACCGACGCAACTCTCCCCCATCAACTGAGCAACCGTCGGCAACAACCACATACGCCACCAACCGCGGACTCGACCCCTCGCGACTCCACGCGACCACGGCAGCCTGAACAACGTCCGCATGCGACAACAGCACCGACTCAACCTCACCAGGCTCGATCCGGAAGCCCCGGATCTTCACCTGATCGTCCACACGCCCCACAAACCGCAGCAGCCCGTCGGCACCCCACCGCACCAGATCACCCGTCCGGTACATCCGACCACCACACGGCCCGAACGGATCCGCCACGAACCTCGACGCCGTCAAGTCGAAACGGCCACGATAGCCACGGGCAACACCAGCCCCACCAACGTACAACTCACCAACCACACCAACCGGCACCGGCACCAAACCCGGCCCCAACACATACACCCGCTCATTGCCCAACGGCACCCCGATCGGCATGGAAACGTCGGTGGCGCCCCATGATTCGGAGTCGAGCGCCGCTGTCAGGGTGTGTTCCGTCGACGCGACCGCGGTTTCGGTCGGACCGTATCCGTTCACGATCCTGGTGCCCGGCAGCGCCACCTGCACCCGCCGCACCAGTGAGGTGGGCAAAGCCTCACCGATGAAGATGATCGTGTCGGCGGTGACCGAGCCGGTGACGCTGTCGAGCACCTCCGCGAACACCGAAGGCACCGCACTGATCACACCGCCGGACCAGCCACCGCGCTCACCGAGCACCAGCGCGTCCCGAACCAGCTCCAGTGTGCCACCGGTGCACAACGTCCCGAAGATCTCCAACACCGAGACGTCGAAACTCGCCGACGTGCTGGCCAGCATCCGCGTCCCGGGGTGCACTCCCAGCCGGGGTGCGGCCTGGGTGACGAACTGGACCGCGTTGGCGTGCTCGACGGCGACTCCCTTGGGCTTGCCGGTCGATCCGGACGTGTAGATGACATAGGCCAGATTCTTCGCCGTGGGGCCGGCATCGAGCTCGCCTTCGACGCGGTGCCCGCTCACGTCGTGGACGAGGAGTGTGGGCGGCAGCGCCGGCGGGAGCTTCTCCCGTGTCGCGGCGTCGGTGATGAGCAGCGTCGGTTGGGCGTCGGCCAGCACGAACTCCAGTCGCTGGCTCGGATTCCTCGGGTCCAGCGGCAGGTACGCGCCACCGGCCCGGAGCACGGCCAACAGCGCGACGATCAACTCCGTCGTTCTCGGTAGGGCAACCGCCACAACGGACTCCGCCCCGACGCCCCGACCGCGCAGCACCCGGGCCAACCGATCGACTCGGTCGGCCAGTTCCCGGTAGGTCAGTTCCACGCCATCGCACGCCATCGCCACCCCGTGCGGTGACCGATCAACCTGCGCGGCGAAAAGATCCGCCAGCGTCGTCGCCGGCGCCTCCACCGGCGACTCGCTCCAGCTCCGCAGGAGTGCCTGTTCCGCCGGCAGCAGTGCGTCGAGCCGGCGTACCGGCCGGTCCTGGTCCGCGATCACCTGCCGCACCACCGAACAGAAGCGCTCCGCCAGCCGTTCGACGGTCTTGCGCTCGAACAGGTCCGTCGCGAATTCCACCCGGCCCTTGACCGCACGGTTTCCGTCGGAATCCATGGCCTCCAGGAGATCGAAGGCCAGATCGAACCGCGCCGATCCGGCAGCTGTCCACTCGACCGTGCCGTCCAGCTCGGGCAGATCCAGTCGCACCGGCGCGGTGTTGTGCCAGGCCAACAACACCTGGAACAGCGGCGCGTAGGCGGTGGACCGCTCCGGGTTGAGCAGTTCCACGAGACGCTCGAACGGTGCGTCCTGGTTGTCGTACGCCGCCAGCGCCTTGCCGCGCACCCGGTCCAGCAGCTGGGCGAAGGACGGGTTGTCCGACAGGTCGACCCGCAGCACCAGGTTGTTGACGAACAACCCTACGAGATCGGTCAGCGAGTCGTCCGTCCGGCCGGCGACGGGAAAGCCGATGGCGATGTCGTCACCGGCGCCGACCTGGAACAGCACCACGGCGAGCACCGCCTGCCACACCATCGCCAACGTCGCACCACGTCGTCGGGCCAGCTCCTCGATCATCGGCAGCTGGTCGGAGTCGATAGCGAACCAGACGACATCGCCGCGGTAGGAGAAGACCTGCGGCCGCGGGCGGTCCAGTGGTAGCTGCATCGGCTGAGGCAGGCCAGCGAGCTCTCCGCGCCAGTACTCGAACTGCGGTGTGAGCATACCTCGCGAAGCCAGCAACTCCTGCTGCCACAGGGTGTAGTCGGCGTAGCGCACGGGCAACGGCGACCACTGCGGGACGCCACCCGCCAGCCGAGCCGCATACGCAACCGACAGATCGCGCACGAGCGGCGCGATCGACCACCCGTCGGCGGCGATGTGGTGCACCAGCACGAGAAGCGTGTACTCGTTGTCCGAGCAGCGAAACAGCCATGCCCGCACCGGGATCTCGGTCGTCAGGTCGAACCGGTGCCGTCCGCGGGTCTCGATCGCCGCGTCGAGCTCGCCCGGCGACAGGTCGACGTCGTGGAACGCAACGGCGGCGTCGCCGGCCGGGACAATGCGCTGGACCGGATCGCCCTGGACGCTCTCGCCGATCAGAGTGCGCAGAGTCTCTTGCCGCGCAACGACATCCGACAACGCGGACCGCAGCGCTGCCGTGTCGAGGCGACCGGACAGCCGCAGCACCAACGGTATGTTGTAGGTCACCGACGATCCCTGTAAACGCGCCAGGAACCACAGTCGACGCTGCGCGGACGACAACGGGACCGTGTCCACACGCGGGCGCGCGACCAACGCGGGGCGGACCTTCGACAGCCGGTCCAGCCGATCGACGAGCCCGGCGACGGTAGGTGCCTCGAAGATCACCCTGATCGGCACCTCGACACCCATCACCGCCCGGATCCTGGCGATCATCCGTGCGGCCAACAGAGACTGACCGCCGAGGTCGAAGAAGTCGTCGTCGATGCCGACGCGCTCGACCCCCAACACCTCGGCGAACGCCTCGGCCAGCACCTGCTCCTCCGCAGTCCGCGCCGCCCTGAACCGCGCCTGCGTGAACTCCGGCTCGGGCAACGCCCGCCGATCCAACTTCCCATTGGCGTTCAACGGCAACCGGTCAAGCACCATGACGGCGCCGGGAACCATGTACTCCGGCAGCCGGCCGCCCACGAAGCGACGCAGCTCTCCCCCATCGACCGAGCAGCCGTCAGCAGCAACCACATACGCCACCAACTGCGGACTCGAACCGCCGCGACTCCACACGACCACGACGGCCTGGGCGACCTGTGGGTGGGTCGACAGGGCTGACTCGACCTCGCCGGGCTCGATCCGGAAGCCCCGGATCTTCACCTGGCTGTCGATACGTCCGACATATCGCAGCAGTCCGTCAGACTCCCACCGAACGAGATCACCCGTCCGGTACATCCGACTACCGGACGGCCCGAACGGATCCGCCACGAACCTCGACGCCGTCAAGTCGAAACGGCCACGATAGCCACGGGCAACACCAGCCCCACCAACGTACAACTCACCAACCACACCAACCGGCACCGGCACCAGACCCGGCCCCAACACATACACCCGCTCATTGCCCAACGGCACCCCGATCGGCACTGAACGCGGATCGGTGTCCGCCGGGTCGAGGACCTGACTTGTGCAGTAGAAGGTTTCCGTTGGCCCGTAACCATTGACGATGGTCACGCTCGGCATCGCGGCGCGGACCTGGCGCACCAGCGAGCTCGACAGTGCCTCGCCGGCGAACACGATGGTGTCCGCGCTGATCCGGCCCTCGGCGTGAGCCAGGACCTCGGCGAACACCGAAGGCACCGCACTGATCACACCGCCGGACCAGCCATCGCGCTCACCGAGCACCAGCACATCCCGAACCAGCTCGAGCGTGCCGCCGGTGCACAGTGACCCGAAGATCTCGAACACCGAGACGTCGAAATCCACCGACGTGCTCGCCAGCATCAGCGCACCCGGTGTCACGCCCATCCGCGCCCCCACCTGAAGCACGAAGTTCGCGGCGGTGGCGTGTTCGACGGCGACGCCCTTCGGCACGCCGGTCGACCCGGAGGTGTAGATGACATAGGCCAGATCGCGCAGGCCGGGACCCGGCCCCAGGTCCGTCCCTTCCCCGTCGGCCTGTTCCTCGTCGACGAGCAGCAAGGGCAGCGAGGTCCGCGGCAGGTCCGGGGCCAGCGCGGAGTCCGTGACGAGCAGGGTCGGCCGGCCGTCGGCCAGCACGAACTCCAAGCGCTGACTCGGATATCTCGGGTCGACCGGCAGATAGGCGCCGCCGGCTCGCAGCACCGCCAGCAGCGCGACGACCAACTCCGCGGACCGCGGCAGTGCCACCGCTACGACGGTGTCCGCACCGACGCCACGACCACGCAGCACCCGAGCCAGCCGATCCACCCGGTCGGCCAGATCTCGGTAGGACAGCTCAAGGCCGTCGCACGTGATCGCCACCGCGTCCGGCGACCGATCCACTTGTGCGGCAAACAGATCCGGCACACTGGCCGACAGCTCGGGTCCCTCGGCCCGCTGCCACTGCCGCACGAGTTCACGCTCATCCGCCGTGACGACATCCACTCTGCCCAGCGCGACGGTCGGATCGGCGGCCACTTGTCCCATCACAGCGCGAAAGCGCTCGGCCAGCACCTCCAGGTCCGCGCCGCGGTACCGCTCGGCGTCGCCGTCGAAATGCAGGACGAGCGTGCCGCGCCGCTCGTCCTCATAGGCGGTGATCAGCAGGTCGTCGACCGCGCCGGCTGACTCGACGGCGAACGATCCGGCCGCGCCGCCGAAGTCCAGCGCCTCCGCGAACGGGATGACGTTGAGGGCGGGCCCCAGACTCTCGGCCGCCGACCAGCCGGCGTCCGAGATCAGGTCCGATGTCGGGTACCGCGCGTGCCGGACCGATTCGCGCACCTGGTCGGCGATCTGCTTGGCGGCGATGGCGAACGGCAGACCCGGCTGGACCGACACCCGCAGCGGCGCGTAACTCGAGCGCAGTCCAGGCTGCGCCCGCGTCGAACTGGTCCGGTTGGCGACCGTGAAACGGACGACGAAGTCGTCCGCTCCGCCGAGTTGGCACATCAGCGCCGACATGCCGGCGAGGAGATAACCGGGGAACCGCTGTCCGATCTCGTCGGCGCCGGCGCGCCACCGGCCAAGCTCCGCCGCGGAAATCTCCAGCCGATACCGCTCGACACCGACCCGATCGGACGTGGCGCTGCCGGTCAGGCGCAGCGGCGCCGGGGCGGATGCGAGGTGTTCCCGCCAGAAGTCCCGGTCCGTCCGCGCCTCGGCTGACTCCTGGTAGCCGCGGTCAGCCTCGTTGAGCTGCCCGGGCTCGCCGAATCCCGCCGGTTCGGCCGCCACCCCGGCGAGCTTCGCGGTGTAGACCTCCGCGACCCGACGCATGAAGGCCACGAAGCCGTATCCGTCGGTCATCAGGT
Organism: Kutzneria chonburiensis; assembly: GCF_028622115.1. Lineage (NCBI taxonomy): Bacteria > Bacillati > Actinomycetota > Actinomycetes > Pseudonocardiales > Pseudonocardiaceae > Kutzneria > Kutzneria chonburiensis. The sequence continues at coordinate 58,372 of NZ_CP097263.1, read as the reverse complement.
GGTGCATCGAGACGAACACGAAGTAGCGAGACGGCGCGACCTTGATGGCGCCGACCCGGTAGAGCGTGTCCTTCGCGAGGTCGAGTGGGGTCGGCCAGTCACCGGCCATCACCGCGTGGGCAGCGGCGACCGGGTCGACTTCCATGGTGAGATCGCCGATCAGCGGGTCGTCAGCCGCGTCGTCCCGGACGAACTGGTACGGCCCGTGCTCGTCCTCGTGAAAATTCACCAGAAACGGTCGAACCTCGCGCAATGCCTCGAGAAATGACTGGCGAACAACGAAAAGATCGAGGTAGCCGTCGACATCCCAGTACACCGAGATGATGTTGGGAGTCTCCGGCCTCCATTTCTGCGCCAACCACATGGGTTGCTGAGCCGCCGACAGGCGGAGCGGATCCTGACCGAGCATATTTCCCCCGGAGCCTCGGTTCATTTCGATCGTATCCATGGCTAGGACGCGGTGGAAGCACCGCGCTTGAGTGTGTTCGCGTAACTCCGCAGATCTTCCGCATACATCGTGGCGATCTCGGAGATCAGTTCCCGGCAGTACCCGGGCACGCTGTCCAGCACGGACTCCCACTCCGACGCCGTCGTCGGCCCCTCGAGCCAGCGGAGCAGCGTCCTGCCGGCATCGGTGAAACGCAGCGACGGATCGTTCTTCAGTCGCCGCCGCAGCATCTCGCGATTCATCGGCGCGGTGTTCCCGACGCCGCCGGCCTCGTTCGCGCGCCGCGGTGCGGCCTCGGCGGCGGCCGAACGCAGCCGGACCGGCAGCGGATCGTCGCCACGCCGGATCCGGTTGCGGACGTCGCTGGCCGTGGAGACCGACACGCCGGTACGAGAGGCCGCCTCCCGCAGTGACATCGCGTCGTCCTGCCGAAACAGTTCGGCGGTCCGCAGCCGCGCCTGTGTGCTGTCCACTCGGCGCCGCACGCCGTTGCGTGCGAGCCGGATGTTCGACTGCGGAATCTCCGCGGCCATGCTCCGCGACAGCGCGGCCACCGTCTTGTCCGACAGCCCCGCCATGCCGGCGACGTATCGGTACGACCAGTCCGGATGCGCGGTGAGGATCCGCCGCGCGGCCCGCTTGCGGTCGCTCACCGACAGCGGCAGGCCGTGTGCGATGTTCAGGCGCACCGCGAGGGCGAACGCCGCCTCGGCATCGCCGTCGAAGAACCGGACCCGGATCGTGCTGTCGCCGCGCAGCGCGGCCACCCGCAGTCGGTGCACCCCGTCGATGACCGCCATGGTCTGCCGGTGGACGATGACCGGCGGAAGCCGCGCCGCCGAATCGATGAGTAGCTGAAGGTGGCCCCGGTCCACACCGTTGGCGCGCACCGAGAACTCACCGACCGCCACGTCCGCGATCGGGATCTCCGTCGTCGTTCTGCTCAGTGTCGCAATCGTCTCGAACGCCGAGCCGAGGTCCGGCTCGGTGTCACTTCCGTACTCCCCAGTTGAACTCTGCACGATTTTTCCTCTCGAAGGAAAAGCGTGTCACCAGCGACCGCACCTGATCGGCCACTGACAGGCATCGAGCGTGAACCGCAATCTGGCGCCGTCAGCAGAACGGAATGTCTGCCAATCTGTACCCACTCGGCGGCAAAGCATTCATGAGATTGCGGACGAAGAAATCCCATCTTCGCCGAATCACGTAACCCTCGCGGTGGAGCATGTGATGGCCGACGCCCGGAACCAGAAGCATCTCGAAGTCCCTGTTCGCCTCGATCAGGGCATCGACAAGACCGAGCGTCTGGTAGTGCGGAACATTGTCATCGAGCTCGCCATGGACCAGCAGGAGTTTTCCGCGCAGGTTCCCGGCAAGTTCGGAATTCGCGGCGACACGGTAGCTCTCCGGATCCCACGGCCCATGGTAGGTCTCCCCCCAGAACGACAGGTACTGCCGGATGTCATGGCAGCCGGCCACCGAGATTCCCGCCTGGAAGAAGTCCGGGTGGGCGAGCACGGCACGGACCGCGGCGAACCCGCCGCCCGACGAACCGGTGATGCCGACACGATCCGTGTCCAGCCACGGATACCTCCGGCCGAGCTCGATGATGCCGACCACGTGGTCGTCGAGACCGCCGCCGTCACCGAGACGCCCGTACGAGGCGTCATGGAACTCCTTGCTGCGTCCCGGCGTCCCGCGGCCGTCAATGGCGACCACGGCGAACCCCAGCGCGGCGAACGCCTCGGCCTCGCCCGTGTAGTTGTTCTCGAAATTCTGCGGTGCGCGGTGACTCTGCGGTCCGGGGTAGATGTGGTCGACGACCGGGTAGCGGAGATTCGGATCGAATCCGTAGGGGCGCCACAGCGTCCCGTAGATGTCGGTGACCCCGTCGGCCGCCTTGACGGTGAACCGCTCGGGTGGCGCCCATCCTTCCCGCACCAGGGCCGAGACGTCAGCCCGCGCGACCTCCACCACCACACGACCGACGAGATCGCGCACCACCACGAGCGGTGGCTTGTCCGCCCGCGAGGCGGTGTCGACCAGGTAACTGCCCAGTGGCGAGATCCGTGCCACGTGGTCGTCGACATCGTCGGTCAACCGGGCGAACCCGGTGCCGTCCAGATTGATGCGGCACAGCTGCCGAAGATAGGGATCGGAACTCACCAGCCCCGACGCCGAGAAGTAGACGACGCCGTCTTCCTCGTCGACATGGAGTATGCCGCGAACAGCCCAGGTACCCCTCGTGACCTGGTTGATCAGGGCCCCGGACGGCGTGTAGCGGTAGAGATGGCCCCACCCGTCACGCTGGGAGTACCAGAGCAGTTCCCCGTTCCCGCACAGGTGCACCATCGCCGGATCGGCCATGATCTGGGTGGGCTCGACCCTGGTCTTGCCGTGCTCCTCGATGATCACCCGGCTTCGGCCGGTCACGGCATCAACGGCGATCAGCCGCAGACACCGACCGAAACGCTCGGGATCGAGGTAGTAGACCGTCTCACCGTCCGAGGACCACCACACCCGCCCCCACGTCACCGGTGAGACATAGGGCGTGTGCACGGGATCCCCGGTGGACGGTGTGACCGTCCGGCGCTCCGGGTCGACGACGACGAAGTAGGCCTTCGGCTGTCCCGGTTCGTCCGGCATCGGATACCGACACGTGTGCGTCATCGGCCGGCGAGCCGACGCCGGCGTCGATTCGACCAGGTGCAACACCTCGACGTCGCGCTCGTCCATCCGATGGGTCAGCAGCTTGGAGCCGTCCGGCGACCACTGCACCACCGGGGACGCGACGGCGCCGTCCACTCCCATGAACGGGCGTCGCCGCCCGAACATCGGGTCGACCGCGTACCCGTTGTCGGCCGTCCCGTCCCGCGTGAGCGGAACCTCCGCGCCCGTCTCGTCTCGTAGCCACAGATTGTGGTCACGGACGAAGACCGTCCACCGCCCGTTCGGCGACCGGGACTCCCTGGCCCGACCGCACTCGACTCGACGGGCGTGCAGACGTAGTCCTCGAGTGAACACCGCCAGCGACGGCCGCCGAGTTCGACGATCACGTCGCCGTCCTCGAACTCGAAGGTCGACAGCCGCAGTGTCGCGCGGTCGATCGTGCGGCCGGTCGCCCTGGACAGGGCGGCAGCGAGCCTGGGGTGGTCGAAGGCCGACCGCCTTGTGCCGGCGACCGGGTCCACCACCAGGTACTCCACGCCGGCCGGACTCGACGTGGCACACCAGAACGACTCCGACTTCTCCAGCCACACCGGACGATCCACCATCCCGGTGATGAGGGCGGCCCGGTGGTGTTGCAGCATGTGTTCGGCTCGCTGGTAGTCGCGTTCGGTGTAGGTACGCGTCACGGAGAGCACTCTACCCCATAGTCTACTATGTAGACATAGATCTCTCGGCGTACCTGGAGTAGGGGCATCACGTGGAGGACAAGTCCGCGCAGCACAGCGACAGCCCCCAGCCCGAGGGTGAAGAACCTCGGGGGCGGGGCCGCAAGGCCTCCCGCACGGCAACGCCGCGGGGGACTCTCACTCGACGGAGTGTGCTCGACGCGGTGGCGAGGACGGTCGAGGCCAAAGGCGTGGTCGCCGTCACGATGCGGGGGATCGCCACCGAGCTCCAGGTCGATCCGATGGCCCTCTACCGACACTTCAAGGACAAGGACGCGCTGCTGGCCGCGTTCGTCGACGACGTGTTCGCCAATATCGAGCCGCCGGAACAGTCCGGCCTGGAAGGCGCCAAGGAACTCGCCCGGAGATACTTCCAGGCTCTGATCACGCATCCCGGCCTCGTGAACATCGACCTCGGGCACACCACCGGGAGTCCCCACCAGTTGCTGCTGGCGGAACGCCTGTACCAGCACATGCTCGACGCCGGGTTCGACGTCGAGACGGCCGCCCTGGTCTACAGCGGCCTGCAACGGTTCATCCTCGGCAGCGCACTGGTGTACCCGCGGCGGAGCAAAGCGGACGACGTCAACGAATGGAAACGCGTCCGCGAACTGTTCCGGGCCCTGGACCAGCAGCAGTTCCCAGCGCTCCACACGGTGAACGAGCAGATTTCCCGGTGGAGCCAGCAGGACATCTTCGAGCATTGGCTCAACTGGATCTTCGACCACGCGGACAGGTCAGCCGGGCCTTGAGGGAATGGCCCGGGTCCACGACCACGTCACGCCGGCGATGCGGCGGCAGATCCTCCGCTGCCCGAAGGAGCGCCGGGCTGACGCCGCCAAGGGCCTCACGACGATCCCTCTCGCAGTGCACGAGTACGAGCGCGGTCTCAACGCCTACGCCGCGGACGCGGTGCGCGTCTCGCTGAAGCCGATCACGTGGCAGCGGCGCAGGAACAACCCCGTGTCACGCCGAATTCGATTGCACGTCGATGACTTCCGGACGGTCCACTGTGCATTTTTGCAGAAAGACTCATTTTGCAATGGCTGAGTCTCCGCCGCAGTCGTCGGCGGTCAAGAGCGGTCTCTGCTGCTACCTCCCCGTGTGGTCAGCGCGGTCAACACCGCGGCGACGCACAGCAGGAGCGCCACTCGGCCCGACCGGTCGGGAGTGGGGAGCTGGTCCCATCCGATGATCGAGACAACGGCGGCGATGGCGAGCAGGAACCACGGCAGAAAACGCACATTCCCATCCTAGCCGACGGGGTTGTCAGAGGTTGGTATAGACCGGCTGCATCGATTTCCGCATGTGCGACTCATTTCCGGTGTAGGTGACGCCGAACGCGCCCCACGCGGCGGAGACGCTCATGACGGCGCCGCCGTCCTGGTTGTGCTCATAGGCGAACGCCGCGCCAACTTGGCCGCTTCCGCCCTCGACGACCGTGTCGACCACCCCCTTTCTGACGTTGAGGGAGAAGCCGTCCTTCGTCATTCCGTCACGAAGGCCGACGATCGGCGCACCGGTGGTCACACCGGAATCCTTGAGATAACCGACGTCGGTCAGTTTGTCCAAGCCGTCCCAAGTCGCCCAGGTGGTGTTCCGAATGCGTTGGCCGGGCGCGAGCTTGAGTTGCATCGCGGCAAAATCGTCCGGCGCGCTTCCGTTGACGTACTTCGGATCGAATTCCCACGTTCCGTGCGCCTTGACAAGTCGGGGCGGCCCCATGACGGGCATCCAGGCGATGGCCACGGTGAAGGAGGTGACCGGGATGCTGCGCCTTGGCTCCGGTCAGCGGTCCGTCGATCCCGTTGATCGACACCTGGAGCGGCCGGCCGGTGAAGGTTTGCACGAGGTTTTCCAGGCCGGCCAGGTCGTTCGGGCGGTCCCGCTCGTACGGCTGGCTACGCCCGTTCGGGGCCGGAAACGCCTGATCAGTTACGCCACGGGCAGCGCGGCCGACGCCCCCGGATCCGGTCGTCGGAGGTCGTGACCGTATCCGAACGCAGCGCCAGCTGGCCGTTGGCGCCCAGTGCCCTGTCGATCGCCGCCGCGGCACGCCGGCCACGGTAGCGACGCACGGTAGCGCAGCGGGGATCCGGCGCCTGGGACACTGGACCCCCGACCACCCGCGAGACCAGGAGTGCACTGTGCAGCAGGGAACCGTCCGCTGGTACGACCTCGAGCGCGGCTTCGGCTTCCTCGCCCCCGACGACGGCAGCGCCGACATCTTCGTGCACGTCTCGCAGGTGCAGGGCGAGGGCGCGGCCCGGGCGCTGCGCGAGGGCCAGACGGTAGAGTTCGAGCCCGGTGAGGGACCCCGCGGTCCACAGGCGCTGCACGTCGCTGTCACCGGGGACGTCGCGCCCGACGCGACCCTGGGCGTGCTCGCCACCGTCTCCTGGTACGAGCCGGCCAAGGGCTACGGGTTCGCCGCGCCGGACGGCGGGGGTGCGGAGGTGTTCGTGCACTCCTCCGCCATCGTCACCGGGGGCGTCCTCGCGGCCGGGCAGCGGGTGGCCTTCGTCGTCACCGCCGGAGAGAAGGGGCCGCAGGCCCAGCACCTGGTGCCGCTGAGCTTCGACGCCGGGGTCCGCAGAGCCCCCTGGTCGCGCCCGGCGACGGCGCCGACGGCTCCGTCCTGTGGTTCGACGAGGAGAAGTCGTTCGGCTTCGTGGCCGCCGACGACGGGGCGGGCGACGTCTTCCTGCGCGTGCGCGCCCTGGTCGACGAGCGGTACCTACCGGCCGAGGGTGACCGGGTCGCGTTCACCACGGTCACCACGGACCAGGGTCGTCAGGCGCGCGAGGTGCGGTTCGTGGCCACCGGCGCGCCGGTGGAGGCCGCCGCGGCCCCCAGCCAGGCCCGTCCGGCCACCCGGCCCGCAGCCCGCGCCGGCAACGGAACGGTGGCCCGCTACGACGGGGACCGCGGCTTCGGCTTCATCACCCCCGACGCAGGCGGGCCCGACCTCTTCGTGCACGTCTCGGTGGTCTCCGGCGAGCCCCTGGTGGCCGGTGAGCGGGTGCGCTTCCGCATCCGGCAGAGCGACCGGGGCCCGCAGGCCGACGCCGTCGAGCACGCCTGACCGTGGACGTGCCGGGCAACCGCCACGTGGTCGACCTTCCTGCGTTCCCAGCTTGAGACCGCCGGAAGCCTCGCGTGGGTCCGATTCCTCATCCGCGACCGCGACGCCAAATACCCCACGCTGATCAATACGATCCTCAGCGACGCGGGGATCACCACGGTGTTGACCGGTGTCCGGATGCCTCGCGTGAACGCGATCACCGAGCGCTGGGTAAAGACGTTGCGCACCGAACTGCTCGACCGCACCCTGATGTGGAACGAGACCCACCTCCGGCACGCGCTTGGCGAGTACGAGCGGCACTACAACCGGCACCGAAGGAGAGGTGGCATCACTCGTCGCGCTGACCGCGGCCGAGCGGCTGCAGCTGGGTGACTGGTTCCTGGGGCCGGAGCTGGAGGAGGCGACCCGCGAGGCCAGGGCACTCCGCGCCCCATTTGCGCCCCATGATCTTCCTCAGACACAAAAAACGACCGACGATGATCGTCGGTCGTCCTTGTCACCAGCGTGTATAACTGGTGGGCGATACTGGGATTGAACCAGTGACCCCTACCGTGTCAAGGTAGTGCTCTCCCACTGAGCTAATCGCCCGAGGCGGAGACGGGAATCGAACCCGTGTACAGGGCTTTGCAGGCCCTTGCCTAAGCCACTCGGCCACTCCGCCGTTTCTCGGATCTTACCCCGAGAACATCGACCCGAATGACGAGGGGCCGTTACCCGAGCGGACGACGAGACTCGAACTCGCGACCCTCACCTTGGCAAGGTGATGCGCTACCAACTGCGCTACGTCCGCATGCGACTTCGGGAGTGGATCTCCGTAAGTGAACCCGGGGGTTCATCTCGCGGTTGGGATCCGTTCTCCGTGGTGCTGGTGAAACCTTATCCGATGGCCCCGCTCTGGATCAAATCGGGGGTCGATCAAGGGCATCGCCGCAGGTCAGGGGCGGTTCAGCTCATATCGTTGGAGATCAGGTGGGTCAGGGCCTGGTCGACGTTGACCCAGAGGTGCTCGTTGCCCGGAACGACGACGTCGTAGGTTCTGTCGAGGAAATCAGCGAGCTCCTCGGAGGCGGCCTCGAAGGTGGCGTGCCCGGACGGGGAGTTGAGCTCGATCACGACGACCTCGGGATCGTCGGTGGCCGGCTTGATCCGCACGTCCCCGTCACCGGCCTCGGCGATGAGACCGTCGGCGAGCAGGTCCCGCGCGTACACCCACTCCACCCAGCCGGCGCGCCCGGTGCGGAAGGCGGCGACCACGGCGTACGGGTCACGGGTGTCGTAGCGGAGCTCCACCTGCACCGGCACCGCGGGTGTGCGCGGGGCGAGCAGGTCGAACACCGCGGTAGAGCGGAGCGTCACGTGGTCGTTGCGCATCGTCGTTACCCTTCTGCTCCCTTCCCGGCCAGCAAACGACCGAGCTCCTCAGTTGTGACGCCGAAGCGAGGAACACCGCTCGCGGAGACGAACTACTTCACCCGTCCGGGCCAGACCGGTGTCGCTGGGCGACCGGCCGGACACTCTCCGTGAACCCTTCCCTTCGGCGACCCCCATCTTGCTGGGTTTAACCTGAACCCGGTACCGCATGTTGCGCGAATGTTGGACGTGAGGATTTCCGTGGTGGCTGACGCGCCCGTCCCACCGGCCAGGTCCGCCGCGACCGACGCCGAACTGGTTCGCCGCGTCACCGAGGGCGACCAGACGGCCTTCGCCGAGCTGTACGACCGCTACTGCCGGCAGGCCTACTCGCTGGCCCGCCGGGTGTGCGTGGACCCGGAATTCGCCGAGGACGTGGTCCAGGAGGCCTTCCTCGCGCTCTGGCGAACCCCGGGCCGCTTCGACCCGCAGCGCGGCGGCTTCGCGTCCTGGCTGCTCACGCTCGTACACCACCGCGCGGTCGACGCCGTGCGACGGGAGGCGGTGCAGCGCAAGCGCACCGTGCCGGGCGCCGACGAGGCCGCGGAGCGGCTCACACCGCCCGGCCCGGGCGCCGACGACGAGGCGCTGGTCGGCATGGTCGGCGGCCAGGTGCGGGAGGCGCTCAGCCGGCTGACCGACGAGCAACGCGAAGTGATCACGCTCGCCTACTTCGGCGGCTATACGCAGTGCGAGGTGTCCGCGCTGACCGGACTGCCGCTGGGCACCGTCAAGTCGCGCACCTTCGCCGGGATCAGACGACTGCGGGGGCTGCTGTCGTCGCTGCTGGGCGACGGCGACGGGACCGAGCTCCGAACGGGGGTGCAGCGGTGAACGCCGACAACGGGCGCTGCCCGAACGAGGAACTGGCCGTCGGCTGGGCGCTGCGGGCGCTGGAGCCGGACGACGAACACGCGCTGCGGGCCCACCTGCCGGGCTGCGCCGTGTGCCGCGAGACCGTGCGATCGACCGAGCAGGTCGCGGCGCTGCTGGGCGGCTCCGTGCCGCAGGAGGACCCGCCGGCCCGGCTGCGGCAGAAGGTCCTCGACACCGCCGCCCACACGCCCCAGGAGCCCTACGAGCCGCTGCCCTTCCGCATCGGCTCCGCCCTGTCCGAAAGCCCCAACCGGCCGGCCGAGATCGTCGAACGTCCCCGGCCACGGCGGGCCGCCGGGCTGGTGGCCGCCGGGATCATGCTCGTACTCGCCGCCGCCGTCGGCGTGCTCGGCTGGCAGGTGAGCCGCCTCGACTCGCAGCAGCAAGCCCAGAGCCAGCTGCTGAGCGTGCTCGGCGACCCCGCCATGCACCGGACCGTGCTGCGCGAGACCAACGGGCAGGAGGTCGCCGTGCTGCTCTCCACCCCCGGCTCCGCCGCCGTGATGCCGCTCGCCCTGCGCCCCAACAACTCCGCCGCCCAGACCTACGTCGTCTGGGGGCTGTCCACCGGCACCCCCATCGCGCTCAGCTCCTTCGACGTCACCGGCGCCACCACCCAGCTGCTCGCCTGGAACAGCGCCGCCGCCCAGCACCAGAAGTTCGCCATCTCCCTCGAACCCGGCCGCAGCCTGCCGGCCAAGCCCACCGACGTCATCGCCAGTGGCGAGGTGACCAGCTGAGCCCGCTCCGCACCTTCCGCCGCATCGGCATCGCCGTCGCCGGCTCCGCCGTGCTCGCCCTCGGCATCGTGCTCATCCCCTACCCCGGGCCCGGCTGGCTCGTCGTCTTCGCCGGCCTCGCCATCCTCGCCACCGAATTCGCCTGGGCCGGCCGCGTCCTCGCATACGCCCGCGCCCGCTACGACCAGTGGACCGCCTGGCTCCGCCGCCAACCCCTCCCCCTACGCCTGCTCGTCCTCGCCGCCACCGGGCTCGTCATCCTCGCCACCCTCTGGCTACTCGGCGTGTTCTCCCTGGTCGCCGGCTGGTTCGGCCTCCACAACCCGATACTCGACCCCCCGTTTTCGCGTCCACGCGGGTGATGTTGTAAGGTACTGACATCACCGCGAGAGCGGGGAACACAACTGCAAAGGGCGATTAGCTCAGGGGGAGAGCGCTTCGTTCACACCGAAGAGGTCACTGGTTCGATCCCAGTATCGCCCACATTGCATGAAAGGCCCCTGACCAGCACGGTCAGGGGCCTTTCGCATGGCTCGGCACGCCGGGTATGCCCGGATCACACAGCATCGGTGCCTAGAACGGTGCCTAACGGCCCTTCTGAACGGTCAGGCGGACTTCTCCGGTGGCGCTGGCAGGAACAGACCACCGATCGACTCGGCTGCCTCCTGGTCGAGGTCCGGGACGTCGGCCGAGTACTGGTCGAGCGTGAACGCCACCGTGGCGTGACCGAGCCGGCTGCTGACGATCTTCGGATGAACCTTGGCCCGCAGGGCGATCGTCGCGTAGCTGTGTCGAACGTCGTGCAGTCGAATCCGTGGCAGCCCCGCGAGGTCCACCAGCCGGTTGAACTGTTCAGTGATCGTGTCGGGGTAGATCGGGCGGCCATCTTCCCAGCAGAACACCAGGCCGTGGTCCTGGTAGCCGTTCCCCCATGCGCGCCGTTCGTCTTCAAGCTGGGCAACGTGGGTGCGCAGCACACTGACCGTGTACTGGTCGAGTGCGATCTGCCGGCGGCTCCGCTCGCTCTTGCCGCCGCTGTCGCTGACCTTGCCGCCGGCAACTACCCGTGTCGTAGTCATCCGCACGCTGGCCGCGGCCAGATCGAGCCCGGCCAGCGTCAGGCCGCACAGTTCGGACCGCCGCATGCCGGTCGAGGCCACCAGGACCCACAACCCGTAGAGGCGTTCGGCGCTGGTCAGTTCGAGGAAACGCGCGACCTGGTCAGCCGTCCACGTGTTGTGCACACCGCGAGGAACCCTCGGCGGCTTCACCCCCACCATTGGGTTGACCGAGATGTACTTCCACACCCTTGCCGTAGCCATCGCCGGCCCCAACATGATGTGCACACTCTTGACGGTCTTCGGCGACAGCCCAGGTGTCGGTTCGTCGGGCACCCGACCGGCTTCGTAGCGCCTGACCGCTCGCCGAGCCGCCGTGATGTGCACACCGACCGCCTCGGCAAGCTCGCGCGGCCGGATCTCCCGCTTCGCTGCCAGCGCCGCGCGCCACATCTGGTACATCGCCCAGTTGGAGTCGCTCTTGCGCCTGCCCTCGGTCAACAACTTGTCGTACAGGGCAGCGATTACCGATGGGGTGATGTCCTGCATGGGCCGCTTGCCGATCCACGGCACCACGTACGCCTTGGCGTACGCCGCGTAGTTCGCGGCTGTCGCTGCCTCCGTGATGGTCTTGACGTATGGCAGCCAGGCGTCGAAGAAGTCCTTCACTGTTCGCTTGCTCGGCTTGACGTAGGTCTCGGCGGCCAACTCGGCGCGAGCCTCCAACATCGCCGCCCACGCCTCTTCGTCGCTATCGAAGCCGCTCTTACGAATCTTCTCCTTCTCACCGGTGAGCGGGTCCTCGGGGCCGTAGAACGAGTAGGCCCACTTGTTGCCGCGCTGGAACACGCTGCCGGGGATGGTCTTGCGGTTGTTCTTCTTGCGGGGGCTCATGCTGCGGGGTTCTCCTGAGTGCTGTCGGTGGCGAGAAAGTCGGCCAACTGTGCCCGCACCACATACACGCGCCCGCCAATGCGCTTCGTTGGCAACTCGCCGCTGTTCGCATAGCGGTAGGCCGAGGATCGGCTGAGCCCCAAGACTTTGGCGGCGTCCGGAATGGACATCAGCGCCGGTGAGTCGTCGACAACTTGCGGCAGCGACGGCGCCGGTTCCGGAGCGACCGGCTGCGAGGCGAGCAACTGCGCCAGTGCAGTCGCGAGCGCGATGACGTTGGCTTGCTGATCAGGCACGTCAGTCACCCTTCGGTTATGCGGCAACGGGTCGCGGGATGCGACCGGCGGTGGTTGCGCAGTCGACGCACTCGCCGGAACACGGCGGTGTGCGCGGGATGCGGTAGCCAACGTCGCGCCGGCAGCGTGAGCAGATGCGCCACGCGCGGTTGGCCTTGCGAATCGAGTCGAGCTGGGCGGGGCTGGGCACGCGCTTGTCGACGGCGTGGTGGACGTCGTACAGCCACGCCCGCAGCGGCCGGTCCGGGTGGCGCTTGCGGCAGCGCAACATCTGTGCAACTGGCGGGTGTCCCGGGGACAGGCCGGCGTCGCGGATCTGGCGGCGGGTGATCAGGTGCATCGGCGCCTTGCCCCACGGGTAGGTGGGCACCGGGTGGCGTTCGCCAAGCCGGTCGTCGCAGTCCAGTTCAGTCCGCCAGACACGGGTCGAGGTTTCGGACACGTAGAGTCACCTCCCGGAAGGGGGCTGGCGCGGGGTGTGCCGCAGAAACCGCAGAAACCGCAAAAACCCGAGCGTGGTCCTGTCTGCCGAGGTCCCGGGCTCGTGGCGTGATCATGGACGGCTGCCGCAATATTGCCGCAAAAATGCCGCAGAAATACCCACCGGCACCCTGCTCGCGGTGCCGCGAGACAGGCATGCTCACTCAGCGCTACTTTGGCTGGCTCAGCCCCGTGTGGGTCGGCGGAGCGTGGGGTATTTCTGCGGCATTTTTGCGGCTTTTCTGCGGCATCCCGGCGTGATCACGCCACGGCACGCTGACCAGCGCAAACACGGCTGCTGATGGGGTTTTGCGGTTTCTGCGGTTTCTGCGGCAGGGTCAGGGTTGCCGGTGGGTGGGGTGGACCAGGTAGGTCGGTGAGGGCGCCCGGCCGCGCTGCCCGGTTCGATCAGGGTCTGGTAGCCGGCGGACGTGGCCGTGTTCCTCCAGCACGGCAAGGGCGGGGGCGAGGTCGCCGACCTTGCGGAACTGGGCGCGACTGATGCCGGTGAACAGCTCCCGCACGGTGAAGCGTTCGGGCCGGGTCTTGGCCAGCCAGTCGAGCACATGTTGGGCGCCACGGATCGTGGCATCGGTGCCCAGCTGGTCGAACACCGCCAGCGCGTGGGCGGCGAAGTAGCCGCCGAGCCGCCGGGCGGCGCCGAAGGTGTCGGCCTCGACCGGCCGCGTCCAGGGCTCCCTCGGGTGTTCGGCAACGTGGATCAGGCCGGCCAGGCGGGCGGTTTGGCCGGCGACTTTGCCGCCCCAGTCTCCGATGTGGGACCAGGTGCCGGTGACCGGGTGCAGGCGGGGTTCGATCTCGTCTTGCAGTTCGGCCATGGCGTCGTCGGCGGCGGGGGTGAAGGTGAGCCGTGCGGGGTCGGTCCAGTCCACCAGGGTGTGGACCAACACCCGGAGCCGCCGGTCGTACTCGGCGGCGACGGCCTCGGGGACCGGGGCGGGGCGGGCGATGCGGCCGCCGACGGTGTTGACCGGCAGTGAGTACAGGAACCGGGCCAGCAGCCCGGTGCCGCGAAACAGGCTGGTCTTGCCCAGCTCTTCGAGGATGGCGGGTTGGGTGGTCAGGCCGATGGTGAGGGTGGCGTTTTCGATGTACTCCGGTGGCCGGCCGCCGCGGTCGACGCGATGGGTGTCACCGGAGTAGCCCTTGAGGAACACGTCCAGGTTCGGCGAACCCGAGTAGCGGCCGGCCAGCGTGCCGAACAGGCCACCCTCGGCGGACAGGATCGCGAGCCGTCCGCCGTGCTGGGCCAGCAGGGTCGCGGTCTGCTCTGGGGTGATGTCGTCGGCCAGCAGCCGCGGCTCAACCGGCACGTCGACCTGGGCGGCTTGCAGGGCGGCGTCGACGGCCTCGGCCATGGCGTTGTCCTGGTCGGCGCCAGCGGTTTTGAACGCGCGGGCCTCGGCCTGCTCCATCAACGCTTCGGCGGTGCGGCGGGTGATGCGGGCCTGCTCGATCGCGGGGCGGGCGCACTCAACCAGTTCCCGCTCGACCGCGGCGATCGGGCGGGTCATCGCCCGAAACACCGGGGACTTGCGGGCCGAGGGCGGGAGCACGACCACTGTGTAGATGTTGGTCGGTTCCTCCCAGCCAGGCCGGATCTCGACCACCGACCGGCCACCGGCCGCAGTCGACAGGGCCGCCAGGGCGATGCAGCCGGCGAGGTCGGGCGGGGTCTGGGTGAACTCCGCGACCGCGGCCACCATGTCGGCCACCCAGCCCGGCAGGGCGTCAACCGGGAACGGCGGCAGGGTGCGGGAGCCGATCAGCGGGAGCGGGGGCTCCCACACCTCGACCGGCTCGGCCGGGTCGGGTGGTGGGGCGTCGTCGTAGGGGGCACCGCCCGGAGGTGGGCGGGTCCGGCGTGTGGTGCTGTGCTCATGCCGGCACTGCCTTTCGCGAGGGGTGCACGCGTTCAGTGCGGTGTTCGCCGTGTCGGGTTCGTCTTGGCATGGCGAGGGCCGACCGGGAACGGATTCCCGGCCGGCCCTGCGGGTGGCGCCGATCAGGACTCGGTGTTCTGGTCGGTGGTGGTCTCGGCGAGGTAGCGCTGGTATTCCTGCTCGGACACCGGCAGCTCGCCCTCGCCGAGGCAGTCCTCGCAGTCGCCGCCGGGGTTGTCCGGGTCGGGCTGGACGCCCGATCCCTCGCACAGGGGACACGGGATCGTGGGCTCGATCATGGTCATGCTCCGATTCTGTTGCGGAAGTTCGTTTTGGTGTGACCGCCATGCGGGGCTGGTCGATGGGGTCACAGCACGGCCAGCAGCCGACCGCCGATCCACTGGGCGACGTTGGCGGGCACGGCGTTGCCGGCCTGCATGGTCTGCTCGCCCTGGTTCCCGGTCACCCTGTAGGAGTCGGGGAACCGTTGTGCACGCAGGTGTTCGCGTGGCGAGAGCATCCGGAAGTGGCAGTCCTCGACGTCCACGGCGGCGTGCATGACACCGTGCTGCTCGCGGGTGGCCACCGTGGACAGTGGTCCGGTCCGCGCCGGATACGGGGTTGAGCCCTTGCGGTACGGGATCACCATCCGCTGCCGGTCCATTCCGGCCTCGGCGGGCAACACGGTCAGGAAGTGGTGGTTGCCGCCGGCGGCGACGGTGGGCACCGGGCGGTCGACAGCGGCCGGGCGGGTGTGATTGCGCAGCACCCCCACGAACGCGGGCGGGGTGACCACACCGTCGCCGATCTTGGTCGATCGGGTCGGCAGCGGCGCGGCGTGCGCGGGGTAGTGCCGGCCGCCGTCGTCGTGGTTGACCGACAGCATGAACGGCGGCACCACCAGCCCGTCCGACTCGGAGGTGGTCCGGGCGCCCATCGGCGTCGACACCGGCACGGGATCGGTACGCCACGTTCCACCGCACGGCACCGTGAACGCCTCCCGCGACGGCCGGGTGAACAGCTCGACTCCGGCCTGGATGCGGCGCAGCGTCGCGGCGGCCAACGGCTTCCGCCGGTCGCCGATCCGACTCCCGGGGTCGGACCAGTCGATGATCGCGGCGGCCGGCCGGACGAACGGCTCGACCACGCTGTGCCGGCAACGCGCGGACGGACACCGGTAGAGGTACTGCTGTCCGTACTTGCCGATCCGGCGGCGGTCGGGGCGCTTCCAGGACTGCACCGCGGCCACGACCTCGTCGCAGACCGGGCACCAGGCCGGCGGGCGCGGGTCGACATCGGGCAGCGGCACACCGTCGCGGGTGAACACCATGAACAGCCGGTCCCGCCATTGGGCTGCCGATTCGTTGGTGTCGTCGCCGATGTGGGCGGCGGACACCGACACGAACTGCACCTGGTAGCCGAGCAGTTTCATGCCGCCGACCCACCAGTCGAACAGTTCCCAGTCGCGGGCGACGTCGACGACGTTCTCCACGATGATGAATCGGTAGCGGTGGACCTCGGTGGCGCGGATGACGTCCATGAACGTGGCCCTGGTGCGGGTGAACGCGTCGCCGGCCACGTGGCCGGTGGCTTCCAGCAGGTCGGTCTGGCCGCGTGTGCGGCGACGTCCGCCGGCCGGCGAGATCTCGGTGCAGATCGGGGATGCCCACAGGCCGTCGGTGCGAGGCAGGCGGCGCATGTCGTAGTTGTTGACGTCGGCGCAAAGGTGCTCGGCGTCGCGGAAGTTGGCGGCATGGGTCTCGATTGCGCGATCCCAGTGGTTGGCGGCGAGTTTGAGCGTCATGCCGGCGGCGGTCAGGCCGATGCTGCTGCCACCGGCGCCGCAGAAGATGTCGGTGAACGTGATGCTCATGCTGCCCTCCGTGGGGTGAGGCGGCGTTCTTTGCTGCCGCCGAGCTTGAGACCGGAGCGGATGGTGGCGTCGACCTCGGCCTGGGTGCACCGGCAGGCGCCGGCCACCAGCGGCTCGGCGGCTTGCTGCAACATGAACAACGCTTCGGCGTGGTCGAGTTCGTTGCCCGCGACCAGCTGGCCGAGGGTCAGGGCGGCCTGGAACAGGGTCTTGTTGTGACGCCCTGACGGGGCCGCTCGGACCTTGTCGTGTTCGCTGGCAAGGATCGCGTCCATCAGCCGGTTCGGGTTGGTGACGGGCTTCTCGTTTCGCCCGGAGACGGCCGTGGGCGGCTTGGGGAACAGGGCCTGGACCAACCAGGTGGGCAGCTCGACCGGGTCGGTGTCGTCGACCAGCTCGTATCCGCCGCTGGGGAGAGTCGAGCCGGCGGCGACGACGTAGCCGCCGTGCCCGCGGGTGTCCAGCAGCCACCCGAGCGTGCCGATCGTCGACCCCAGTCGGACACCGGCGGGCTGGCGGTAGACCAGGTGGGTTCCGCCCGACGGGGTCGCGACGGTGTAGGTGGCGGGCAGGTCGCCACAATGGCGGCGTGCCAGTTCGCCCAGCACGCCGAGCCCGTCGGAAATCCCGATCATGTTGAAGCCATCCGGCGCGGCCTTGCCCTCGGTCGCGACATCGCAATCGACGACCAGCACGTTGGACGGTTTGCAGGCGATAGCCACGTTGTAGGCGGGTCGGGCCGTCCAGAACTGTTGGGCGTGGTCGCGGTCGAGGGTGGCTCGGTTTTCCCAGTCCTTGACCGCGGGCAGCTTGCTGTTGGGCCGTAGCGGGAACACGGCCATGCCGCGGTCGATCAGGTCGAGCACGGCACCGACCCGGGCGGCCTGGGCGGGGGGCAACGCGGTCATGGCGGTCACCACCAACTGCGGTCGTAGTTGGGCGTGTGGTCGTGGGCGCAGGTCGGGCACAGCCAGTGCCGGCCGTGCTGGCGCCAGCCGAGCTCAGTCGAGGTCACGGCCAGGAACTCGCGGTCGGTGGTGGGGCGTTCGACGAAGTCGCCCTCGGCGTCGAACCAGCCGGCCACGGCGGGCTGGTCGTCGTGGCACAGCGGCGCGGCGCACACCAGCCGCCAGGACAGGACTTGGTCCCGCGAGACGGTGATCGTGCCGATCAGCGGCTCGGTGAATGGGTCGTCGTGGGTCAGGTCCAGCCAGCCGACGACTCCGCGCCAGGTGGTCCAGGCGGGGCCGTAGTCGAGGTCGGAGATCCAGCCGTCCTCGCCGTCGGCGACGTCGATGCCGTTCAGGCGCCACAGCGGCGGGCAGGCCTGCCAGCTCGGCCGAGCCCACCACAGGGGAATGCCGCGCTGCCAGGCGTCGGCGGCCGCTGCCGTGATGTTCCGGAGGCTCCCCGGGCTCGGCCTGGTGGGTCGGGCGGTCGGCTCGGTCCAGTCGATGCCGTGCCGGCCGAGCTGGTCGGCGACCTCGCGGGTGTAGACCAGCGGCAGGTCGGTGTACGGGAGGACCTGGCCGGAGGCGGCGTGGACGACGGCGTAGAGGCCGGTCCACCGGCTGTCGCGCCAGTCGGGCGTGATGAGCAGGCCCGCCGTAGAGGTGGGTTCGGCGGGCAGGTTGAGCAGGTCCAGGCCGTGCTGGGCGGTGACCCGGATCCAGCCGGCGGGGTCGGTGGTGGTCATAGGGGCTCCCCAGGTAGGCGAGTCGGGGGTCAGCTGGCGTCGGGTGGCAGGAAGCCGCGTTCGGCCAGTACCGGGGCCAGCCGCTCGATCCGCGACCAGTGCTGGCGCACCAGTCGGCGGGCGTCGGCGAGGGCCTGACGGCGATCGACGTCGCGAAACAGCGGCTTGGGGCGCAGGTCAAGCCATGCGGCGCGGTCGTGGACGTCTTCGCCGACCAGGTGCGTCAGGCCGTGTCGGTCGCACCAGCGGTGACCGGCCGCGACACCGGCGAGTACGCCGACCAGCACCGCGTGGGCCTGGGCGGCGTCGTGGGGCTGGTCGGCGTCCTCAATCTGTACGTAGCCCTCGGCCCTGATGCGTGAGCCGACGAGCCGAACTTCGGTGATTGTCATGTCGGCGAGTTGGAAGGCGATGAGGTGGCCGACCTCGTGGGCGGCGACGATGGGCCGCACGTCCTCCACTTCCGCGCGCTGCCGGGACATCAGGCGCTCTCTCCGGTCTCGCCGACCGTCGGCACCGGGCGCAGTCGAACGAGCCGACCGGCGCGCTTGGCCGCGTACATGGCGCCGTCGGCGCCGGCCAGCAGCCCCGACAGCGACACGCGGTGCGCCGGCGCGGTGTGGACGCCGATGCTCGCGGTCACGGTCAGCTCGAGCCCATCGACGTGCACCGGTCCGGCCAACGCATCGGCGACCTCGGCGGCGCGCTGCTCGGCGACCTCGTGCCCGGCCTGGCCGCTGGGCAGGTGGCCCAGCCACAGGGCGAACTCGTCGCCATGCAGCCGAATGGAGAGTTCGCCGGGCTGTGCGGCGTCGGCCAGGCGCTCGGCGAGCTCGACCAGCACGGCGGTGCCGGTGGGGTGCCCGTGGGTGTCGTTGATCTGCTTGAACCGGTCCAGGTCCAGCAGCAGCAGGCCGACCGAGCCGTGCCGGTGACGGGCGGCGCGGCCCGCGAGTCGGCGCAGCGCTTTGCGATTGGCCAGGCCGGTGGTGGTGTCGGTGTGCAGGCGGTGGTGCAGCAGTGCGGCGTAGCCGGTGACGCCGATCGTGGTGAGGGCGGGCGTAGCGATCAGGGCGGCCTCGAGGGCGGTGTTCATGGCGGTGACCTCTCGGTGAGGCGACGCGGTGGGGTGTGACGACGAGACAGCGGAGCCGACCCCGTGGTGGCTGGGGTCGGCTCCGCTGATCGGGTAGGTGGGTGCGGGATCCGGTGCTAGAAGGGCGGTTCGTCAGCGAAGCCGCCGTTGCCGGCACCCACACCGGCGGGGACCGACGCCGGGGCGGGCGGGGTGCCCCAGGCGCCGGGGTCGGCCGCACCACCGGTGCGGACGGCCTTGCGGACCTCGGCGGTCGCCCACTTCAGGCTGGGGCCGACCTCGGTGACGTCCAGCTCGTAGGTGGTGCGCTTCTGGCCCTCGTGCTCGTAGCTGCGCTGCCGCAGCTGGCCGACAACGATCACGCGCTGGCCGCGCTTGAGGGACTCGGCGACGTGCTCGGCGGCCTCCCGCCAGATCGTGCAGCGCAGGAACGTCGCGTCGCCGTCCTCCCACTGCCCGGTCTGCCGATTGAGGGTCCGGGGGTTGCAGGCCACGGTGAAGTTCGCGACGGCGACCCCGGACTGGGTGAAACGGAGCTCGGGGTCGGCCGTGAGCGTGCCGGCCATGGTGAGCTCGGGCAATCCGACCATGTCAGGTCCTTTCAACGGTGGTGTGGGAAAGGGGGTGGGTGAGGCGGGCTCACCACGGCGGGGACGTGGCCGTGGCGGGCCAGCTGCGGCGCGAGGCGTTCGACGGTCGCCCAGTGCTGCCGCAGCACGAGCCGGGCCTGGCGTCGGGCGCCGACGGTGGTGAGGTCGGCGCGGCGCCGGTAGCGGGCGAACTGGGTGAGGTCGGTTGTGGAGCCGGCCCGGTCGACGTGCCCGCCGTGGCGGGCGCCCCACATCCGTTCGGCCTCGAACCCGGCGACGTCGCCGAGCAGCCCGGCCCGCAGGACCTCGATCGAGCACTGGTCGTAGTTCAGGTTCGGGTCGCGGCGGGTCAGGCCGGTGTAGGCGGCGGGGTCGACCTCGATCGAGACCACGGTGATGCCGTAGGCGCTGGCGAGCACGGCGTGGCCGAGTTCGTGCGCCGCGACGATCAGCAGGTCGGGATCGAGGTCGTCCTCAGCGATGAACCGACGGCGCATGATCAGAAGGTGAAGTCGCGGCCCTCGGGACTGCGGGACAGCGACGCGGCCACACTGGCGGCGCAGCCGAGCTCGTTGCACGCCCTGAACATGTCGTTGGAGGCGTCTCCGAGGTGCTTGACCAAGGCCTCGGCGTACTCCGCGACCTGCTGGTTGGCATTCGGGTTGTCACCGTTGGCGGTCTTCAGGACCCGCGTGAGCAACTTCCGGGTCGCCCTGGCCAAGTGCATCGCGGCCTCGGACAACGGCTCAAGGCCATCGGCCATGTCCTTCGGGCTGGCGGACCGTAAGCCGGTGACGGAACGCTCAACCTGAGACATGGTGTTTGCCGCATCCTTCGCGGCATCGACAAACTTCATGCGAATTCCCTTCGGAAACGGAGGTAGGTCGAACCGGGGCTAGCAGTCAGGCCGTGAACGCCGCGCGGACGAATGGCTCACCGCGGCTGGGTGAAGACGAACTTGCGCGTGGCCTCCGCCTTGTCGGCCTTCTTGACGAACTCGCTCAAGTCGAACGCAGCGTTGTTGCACGCCAACATGACCTGGTCGGCCTGACGCGCACCCCGTTGGAGGTGTTCCACGACACCGCCGGCCATCTCCGCCAACTCCTTGGTGGCCGCGGGGTTGTCGCCGCGGGCGGTGACGGCGACCGCACGCTTGAGCAGGGTCGTGGTTCGTCCCAGGCTGTGGGCGATGCTGGTGAGCCCCATCAGCGCTTTGGCGAGGTCCTGGGCGGAGTGGTCCCGGACATCGGCGGTGAGTTCCACGCTGGCCATCGCCTGCTGGGCAGCCTTGACCACGTCAACGAGCCGTGCCATGAGCTCTCCTCGATTGTGTGCCGGGTGTGTGGGTCAGAACGTGAACGTGGTGCCGCGTACGGCGTCGGCCAGCTCCCCTATCCAGCCGTGCGCGTCGGTGAGCGCACCGCGGGTGTGGCCGGCGTCGGTCTCGGCGATCCGCAGGAAGTCGACGACCTTGCGGGTCGTGTCGACGACCTGCTCGCTGGCGGCGGGGTTGCCGCCGTGGGCGGTGGTGCGACACTGGAACGCCAGGGCGTGGGCGGTCTGGCGCAGCTTGTCGGCGACCTCGGCCAACTTGCTGATGCCTCTCGTGCGTGGTGGCGTGGTCAGGCGGTCAGGGCGGCGAGGGTGAGCAGCACGGTCGAGCCGGCGGCGCCGATCAGCAGCGCGTGGCGCAGGTAGGCGACACGGGACAGGGCGACCGACTCGGCCACCAGCCGGCCCGCCAGCGATGCGGGATGACCGACGGCGGTGCGGGCCAGGTCGGCGTACACGGCGCTGGCCGGGGCTTTCGCGAACAGCGCCCACCGGCTGAACCCGGTGGTGGGGTCGGTGTGCTGCTGGGCGGCGCCGAGCAGGCCGGCCACCAGCGCGCCGGCGGCGGACAGCGCGGCGGCGTCCAGGATCAGCCGCACGGCCAGGCCCGGCTGGGTCTGGGCCAACACGATCGCGGCGGCCAGCAGCACCGCCGGCACCGGCAGCATGCCGACCAGTCGCCGGTGGGTGCGGGTGGCCTGGTCGTCGACCTGCTCGACCGCGGTGCGCAGGCGGGCCTGGATCACCGGGTGCGACCCGTCGGCCAGACCGCCCGCCGGGTGGTCGCCGTCGTCGTACTGGTCGTAGGGCGGGCGGTTCGGGTCGACCGCCGGCAGCGCCGGGGATGGGTCGCCGACCACGGTCCTGTACTGCATGGGGGACACCACACGAACCTCCGTTTGATCACATTGAGTAGCCGAATGAGGGTGTGCAAGGTTGGCCTGCCGGTCGTCAGAGGACCGTCAGACCGTTGTCAGAACAGTGTTATGAATGAGTTTTCGCGCGCGCACGTGCGCGCGCACGCATTGGACCCGGGAAATGGGCGGGTGTGACGTCACGTCACGTCAGATGACGTCACACCCGCGCGCTTGTCACGCTGCGTCACGCATGCGGAAGGCGTACACGGTCGCCTTGCCGTCGGTGCCGGCCTCGGTCAGGGTGCCGTCGACCACCAGCTGACCGAGCTGACCCGACAGCCACGACCGGCCCCGACCGAAGGTCTGTTCGGGGTCGGGCAGGTCCCGCACGGTGAAGGTGGTGCGCCCGGTCGCGGCCAGTGCCGCGACCATCTCCGCCAGCATCTGCCGGGCCTCGGCCGGCGTCGGCCGGCCCCCGGGCAGCGCCATGTCCAGGTCGTCGACCGGCAGCTCGGCGTCGGCGTCGACCACCAGTTCCGGCTCATGCTCGGCCGGCAGCGGCGCCAAGTCGTCCACCTCGTCGTCGTCGATCTCGTCGGCCAGGGCCTCCAGGTCCATGTCGTCGTCCTCCCAGTCGTCCCGGTCGTCGTCGACCGGCGCGGGTGGCGTCGGGCCGCCGGTGCTGGCCGCGGCAGCCTGGGCAGCAGTGGCGGCGGGCAGGCCGTCAACCTCGCCCGGTCGGATCGGTAGACCCAAGGCGTTGGCGGTGATCGGGTGCATCGCCGCCCGGTAGGGCTTGCCCGCTTCGATGTCGGCGGCCAACTGCTGGTCGCTGGCACCGAAGGTGCGGCCGGGCACGGCGAAGCGCTCCTCGTCGATACCGGGGCCGACCAGGTAGTTGCAGCCCGGCCGCCGGTTCTTCCACCGGTCCGGGCGCGCCCCGGCGTCGATGACCGCCTCGTCCAGCGTGTAGGCGGCGTCCTCCAGCTCGTTGACGCCGAAGCACCACACCCCGCCCAGCTGCGAGCGGGTGTCGGTGGACATCTGCCTGAAGCTGGCCTTTTGCAGCGACAACACCACGCTGATGCCGGCCGAGCGGGCTTCCTGCACGATCCGCGTGATGGTCGCGGCGTCTTCCAGCACCCGCGGGGCTTCCTCGATCCACAGCACGGTGTAGGGCATGCCGTACTGCTCGAACGCCTGCGGGGTCCACTGGTCAAAGCCCCACTGGCCCAGCGTCGAGGCGTTCGCGGTGACTGCGGCCGGCACCTTCTTCACGAACTGCTTGCACTCCTTGGCGCCGGTGATGACGTGCGCGTTGTCCTTGCCCAGGAAGCTGACGGTTTGCTCCCCCTTGGACGGGTCCAGCACGATCAGGCACACGTCGCGGCGGGTCAGGATCTCCGTCCAGGCTTCCTTGGCGCCGTGGGACTTTCCGGAGCCGTTCATGCCCTGGACGATGTAGTGGGTGGCGTTGCGGTGCGTGCGCTTGTCGCCGGGCAGGTAGATCAGCTGAGGCTCGTTGTCCTCGTACAGGCCGACCCGCAGGCCGGCCATGATGCTGCCGCCGGGCGCGGAGGGGCCCTGCCAGGGCTGGGGGTGGCGCAGCACGTCGTTCGGGACGATCGTCAGCGTGCCCTGGGCCTGGTCGTCGGGGTGCTCGGTGACCCGCACGGCGCCCTTGTGCAGGTGCAGCAGCCGGCCCATCGTGTCGGCCTGGGCCTGCACGTCGGCGATGCTGGTCTCCGGCGAGGTCAGCTGCAACGGAGCCGTCAGCTTGTTCGGGCCGACCTCGATCTCCCGGGCCTTGACCCCAGCGAGCTTGACCTTCTCGAACAGTCCGTCGGCCCCGCCGTCCTCGCTGGAGTTGCGCAGCAGCCGGCGGATGTTCCAGGACAGGGCGACGGTGGCGCCGCCCAGTGCCCACACCTGCCATACCGGCGTCGCCGTGGCCCCGGTGATGGTGGCGGCGGTCAGCCAGGCGGCGGTCACGCCGGTGGTGGCGGTGGCGTGTCGGCGGGTGAACGCCGAGCGGGCCTTGGCGCAGGTCCAGGTCAGCGCGGTCAACCCGGTCCCGAGCAGGGTCTCGGCGGTGGACACCCACGGCAGCGCCGTGGCCGAGGCCATCCACAGGTGCACCCCCTCACCCGCCACCCACACCCCGCCGACCGCGGCCCATTCGCCGACGTAGGGGGCCAGGCGGGAGGCCCAGTACTTGCGGGGGACGTAGTAGCCGAACTCCTTGTTGACCTCCATGCCCGCGAGGTCACCGCCACGATTGCGCTTGCTTGCCACGGGTTTACTCCTTCCTGGGGTGTCCTCGCGGGACAGTCGAACGCTGGGTTGCTGGTCAGGCGTCGAAGTCGAACTGGCGGCGCTGCGGGGACTTGTCGCGCTCGCTCATGGGCTTGACGTAGTGCTGGCGGAAGCTGGCGTAGCAGCGCACGATCGACACGGTGGCGACCTCGATCGCGTCGGCGGCGTGGTGCATGTGCTTGGCCACCAACTTCGCCCGGAACCGCGAGTCCAGGCCGAACACCTGGGGGTTGGCCGAGCTGACGTGCTTGAGCACGGCCTGCAACTCCTCGGCGGAGATGTGCAGCTCGTTGTGCAGCGGCCGCAGCGCCAGCCGGGCGCGGTTGCAGTAGTCGCGGATCTGGCTGCTGGAGTAGAACTCCGGCTCGCCGAAGAAGTTCTGCGCCATCACGGAGCCTTTCCCTTGCAGTGCAACAAGGTTGGTTGAACAGGACGGGTGTGGGTCAGGGCACCAAGCCGTCGATGTCGGCCGCGTGGGGCAGCTCGAAGACGGCCCGCTCGGCGGCAACCTGCTCGGCCTGGCGGGTGGCCCGGCGGCGGGCCTGGACGGTCGTGTCGGCGATGCTCACCCAGGTGTCGGCGGCGAACTGCTGGGTCTGCCAGGTGCCCGGGGTGCTGTCGTCCAGGGCGTCGCACAGGCGCTGGTGGGCGCACAGCAGGTCGGGCAGCGCGCTGGGGTTGCGGGAGAGCATCTCGGCCGCCCGGTCGTAGGTCGCGGCGACCTGGACGTGGCGCTGGTCGGGCACGGCCTTGGCGATCAGCGTCTGGCGGGCCAGGTCCAGGAAGTCCTCGGCCGTGCTCGGCGTGGTGTAGTCGGTGTTCACGATTCCTCCGCGTGGTGGTCGGATGCGTTGCGGGACAACGGTTATGAGGCAGAGTCGATCGTTGTGGACGGTCAGCGGTTGGCCAGGTCGCCGTAGAAGCGGCGCGGGGTCGGTTTGGGCGCCGGCAACGTGTCGTCGACGGGCTGATGGCTGGCCGCGGCGACGCGCAACCGCAGGCGGGCGGAGGTGATGTGGCGCTCCCGGTCGCCAGCGTGCGGGCGGTCCTCGGCCTTGCGCAGCGCGACGGCGGCGGCCAGCACGTCCTCGGCACCGCCGGGGTAGCTGCGGGCGGTCTCGGCCGCGTCCAGGTAGACCTCGGCGATGGTGATGTCGCTGTCGACCGGGAACGTCTTGTCGAGCAGCCGGCGGGCCTGGATGAGCATCTGGTCGGCCACGGTGGGCGTGGTCGTGGTGGTCATGTGTCCCCTCCGGTGGTGGCGGGGCGGGTGGTCGGAGTCCAGTCGACGACCACCCGCCCCGGGCTTGTGGCGGCGATGGGTGCGCGTGTGGCGGTGGGCTGGCGCGGGCAGCCGCCAGCCCCACAGGAACCACTTAGTGAGGAGTTGCGATGCGCCCGATGCCGGGCAGTGGTCACGCCGTCGGGGCGTCGGCCGCGGCCTGGCCGGCGGCACGCTGGCGGCGGCTGGCGATCGAGCCCGCCAGCATGGCGAAACCGCAGATGGTCATCAGGCCATCAATCACCAGCGGCCCGACACCCGCACCGATGACCGTGTAGCCCCAAAATGTCAAGACTTCGTTGATGTGGCCATAGGAGATGACGGCCGAGCCCAGCGCGACGGTGCCGGCGCCGCCGTAGCGGGCCATGTTCCACATCGGACCCGCCGGCCAGCGCACCCTGGACAAGGCTTCTACAGAAAGCAGCAGCGCAAGGGGCCACACCGCGGCGAAAACCTCGGCGACCATACTGGGCTCCCAGCCGGCCGGGGCGTGCTCCGGAGGGATCCGAGCGGCCAACACGTTCGCCGCGATCGACACCATCGCACCGAACAAGAACCCCGCCCAGGCAACCAGCCGGCCACCGGCCGAGCTGTGTTCGGATCCGTTGTCAATGCTCGATTCGGGCGATGGCGCCACCTTCGTGCCAACCCCGCCGGTACCCGCCAGCCCGCCGCCGTCGGCGTCTGAGACCGCGGGGTCCGCGGCAGGGGTTGCTGCCGCGTCGGCCGACTCGGCGGGGACGGTCTCGGTGATGCCGGTGCCGTCGGCGGTCGGGGTGGCGGCGGTGGCGGCCTGCTCGGCCTCCAGCACCTCCAGCGCCCGCCGCACCTGCCACTCAGTAGCCCCGGTCTTCTTGGCCAACGTTGGCCGCCCCGGCGGTTCCTCACCAGACTGGCGGGCGGTGTCGAGGTGTTGGCGGATCTCGGCCACCAGCGCACCATTGGTCGCGGCCATGGTCATCGCCTCCCCGGCGGCGGGCGCCGCGGTCGTCATCGCCGCCCAGTGCGGTGATCACGATCGGGGCGCGGCCGATCCTGCGCAGCGTGGCGCGCAACCGCAGTTGCCACACCGCCAACACGATCAGGGTGTAGACGCCGGCCACGGCGAGGATGACCAGGAAGACGGTGGCCGGGGTGAACAGCCAGGCCCCGGCGACGACCAGCGCCGGGAAGAACAGCATCCGCAGCAGCTCGAACAGCACGACGAACGGCAGCGTCAAGAACGAGCGGACCTTCACGGGTCGCTCCCTTCGGTGTCGGTAGGGTCGGCGATGCCGTGCCGGGCCGCGAACTGCTCGGCACGCTGGCGGGCGAACTCGGCCAGCTCGGCGGCCTCGGCCGCGTACGGCACGTCGACCTCGGCGAGCTCGGCGAGCACGGATGCCTTGCGGCGCAACCACGCCAAGGTCTGCTCGGCGGGCGCGAACGCGGGCGGCATGTCGGCCAGCAGCGCCAGCACGGCGTCGCGGACCGGGTCCGGCCCGGCCGCCATTAGGCCGCGGCCGGCAGGTCGGCGAGGGCGGCCAGGTCCAGCGGGTAGGCGGGCTGCTCGGCCAGGCCGAGCAGGCGGCGCAGGCCCGCGGCCTGCTCACCGCTGGCCACCCACGTGACGTTGGCCGGGTAGTCGTCGATGCGGCCGGCCAGCTTCACGTGCACGTAGTCGTAGCCGCCGCTGCTGGGCTTGGCGGTGATCGTGACCTCGCCGAGCAGGTCGGCCCAGCGGCCCAGGATCACGGCCATACCGACCTCGTAGTCCTTGACGGAGAGGTCGAACTCGCCGAACGAGATCCGCACCGACACGATGCTGTCGGCCAGGCCGTTGCGGTCGACGTGCTTGGTCAGCGTGCGCAGCATGGCGATCATGTCGTTGCTCATCGGGATCCCTTTCCCTGACGTAGGTCGATGGCGTGTTGGTGGGCGCGAATGGCCTGCTCGGCGTAGCCGGCGGCCTCCGGGTCGGTGGAGTCGGCGAGTCGGTCGAGCAGGGCGGCCTTGGCCTCGTACCAGGCGGCGACGACCACGGGCGGGTCGAGCGGGCCGGGCCGGGTGGTGGCCAACTGCTGGATCTCGGCCAGCAGCGGCAGGGCGGGTGTGGTCGTGGCGGCCATCAGGCGGCCTGCGCAAAGATCGGGGCAACGGTGCCAGTGGCGCGGCCGCGGGTGGCGGTCCACAACGTGTCGTAGGCGTGGCCGGCGTCCTGCCACTGCTGGTAGGCGAGGTTTGCTCGGTCGACGGCCTCGGCGTGGTCAGCGACGGCCTTACGCCAGGCCGCCCGGTAGTCGATCCGGCGGGGCTGGGCGGCGACCAGCAGGGACAGCCCGGCCTTGTGCTGGTCGAGCGTGCGCAGGGCCTTGTGCGCGGTCAGGTAGCCGGCGGCGGTGGTCTCCATGCGCAGGTACAGGGCGTGCAGGCTGGTCGTCGTGGTCATCACGCGGCGTCCGCCTCGACCTCGGTGACCGGGACCGCACACGCGGGCCGCAGCGCACGGACGTTGTTCGCGGCCTGCTCGGCGCGGCGGGCGACACGGGCGTCCCGGGCGGCGCGGGCGCTGCCGTCCAGCAGCGCGGTGGTGGGCTCCGGGCCGGGCTGGCGGACAACGGCCAGCTGAGCGGACAGCCGAGGACGGCTGATCAAGTGGGCGAACTCCGGGTCCAGCGGCGTCAGCAGCAGGTTGGCCTGGTCCAGGTCGACGTCCGCGGCGTGGTCGGGGTAGACGGCGGCGTCGGTGACGTGCAGGTACGGGCTGGTCATGGTGGTGCTCCCCAGAATCGATGGGTGGGTGAGGGCTGGTCAGTTGCTGGTGGTGGCCACCGGCAGAACGCCGGGGCGGACGGGCTGAGGGGTGCGGCGAGGGCGCAGCCGGCGCGGCGGCCTGACGACTTGCCCCGTGGGCGCGGCGATGGTGCTGGTGGTTTCGGGGGCGGGCCGGGCGGCGGCACGGTGGTCGCGGTGCTGCCTGGCCTCGCCGTCAGCGACCGTGCTGGTCAAACCAGTTCCGTTCAACGTGCTGTGTCCGTCGCGGCCGGCGGCCACGATCGCGGTCAGCTGGTCAAGGTCGAAGCGGTCGGTGGGCGGGGCGAAGGATTTCGGCATGGAAGGCCTCCAGACGGCGGCGAACGGCGTGACGACCGAGTGGGGTGCGGTGGCCGACCACCCGCACCGATGGGTGTTTACGCAGGTAGGAGGTGGGACGAGAAGGGGTGTAGGCCCCGAGGGAGGTGGGTCTTCACTCCCCGGCCTACTCACGTTTTGCAACCGCCGTACTGAGTCGAGATGCGGTCGCTTGGGGCGACGTGATGCCACCCGAAGGTGGCACGCGGGCGCTTTTCTTCAGTTCTCAAAGAACGAAAGCTGGACCTAGCTGGGAGGGCTACCTCTGCGCTCTTGGTTCGCTTGGTACGTACCATAGGCACCAACCGTACGCCCACGCAAGAGCTTGGTACGATCCAAGCTGACCAAACCGGCCGCACCGGGAGGCGTGAAGGTGGACAGCAGGGCGCGTTGGCAGGTCGTCTACGACGACTTGCGCGAGGCCATCGAGCAGGGGAAATACGCCGCCGGTGACCAGTTGCCGTCCGAGCGGGAGCTGGTCGAGCGATACCAGGTGGCGAGGTCCACAATTCGGAACGCGTTCACCCGCCTGGAGCAGGCTGGCCTCGTGTCGGCTGGTGCTGGCAGCCTCGGCAGGACCGTCCGCAGCGCGCTGGAGATCAGCTTCAACGCAACCAAGTTCGAGGTTGGCGAGTATCAAGAAGACGTAGTGCGTGGTGTCGACCAGTGGGCGAACGATGTTGAACATCAAGGCTGGGAGGCGCGCCAGCATGTCACCGTCACTCAGCGGGCCGCACCTCATCAGGTAGCCCGGTGGCTCGAAACCGAGCCCGGCGTACGCCTCTATCGCCGGCGACGTATTCGGTCGGTCCGCCGCCCTGGCGCGATCGAGTGGACGCCAGCCATGGTCGCCGACTCGTGGTTTCCTGAAGATGTAGCGACCCGACAGCTGAACGGCGTCGCACCGCTACTTGAAGAGCGCGACATCACCATGCCTGGCGGCATTATTCGGTCCCTCGGAATTCGGCAGGTCAAGTTTATCGACGAACTACGATCGCGAATGCCGTCGGACGAAGAGGCCGAGCTACTGCTACTACCCAAGGGGACGCCCGTGGGTGAACATGCGCGAATCGGTATTGACGATCACGGTAAACGCATTCGCGTCCTCGTGAGTGTCTTCGCGGGCGACCGACAGTATGTACGCTACGAACTCGCCCCCAGTTATCCCGCTGTAGACGAGAAGCGTGAGGAACGTTCATGAAACTATCAATCAAGGTCGCACAACCAGACGAACTGTCCGCCGTGCTTGAAATCCTTGACGATGCAGCCGGATGGCTTCAAACGCGGGGTATCGACCAGTGGCCAGCGTCATTTACAGCCGATGCGACATGGCGAACGGACAGGATTCGGTCATACATTGAACACGGCATGACTTTCCTTGCGCGCAATGAGGCGGGCCAAGCGGTCGCCACAGTCACCCTCTCGAAGGCTGCCGACCCGCAGTTTGCGCACGGATGGCCGGATGGTCCCGAGACGGGCGGCTATGTCTTTCGCATGGCAGTGCGACGGAGCGCGGCCGGCAATGATATTGGTGGCCAGCTGCTAGACTGGGCCAGTAGTCAAGTGGCGACCTGGGGTAAGAAGTGGCTACGGCTAGACGTTCACCGATTCAATCAGTCATTGCAGGAGTACTACAAACGACACGGATTCGCGAAAATTGCCGAAGTGACTGCGCCGGACTTGACAGCCCCGGGCCGCACGCGCGGCTCCGGTGCTTTGATGCAGCGAGCAGTCGGATCTGGGGAGCATGTGAACACTTACGAAGACGTCGAAGGTTTGGCAGCTGCATGGTTGCGCGCGGCAAGCTTTGTCGACGAGATGCGAAGGTCGGAGATCACGGCTGACTACCTTTGCAATGAAGCTCTAGAAACGGCAGCAAGCGCGCTGGAAAAGCAAGCAACACCAATTGCGGCCGAAGCGGCAGCGGAGGTGCGTTCTGGAAAAGTTGCCGACGAATCGGTCCGAATTTACGATTCGTGGAATGTGGCTCTAGAGCAGGCGTCGCGCGGCCTGGAAGTCAAAGCATCGCACATTAGGCAAGCGAACGGCATGTATTACCGCTCCCTAACCGGCAAGAACTGACTATGCTGCTCAAGGCCGTCTCTTACAACGCGCTCAACCTGTTCGAGTCCTCTGAGCCCGGCGAGCTCGCTCGCTACGAGCGTGTGGCGCAAGTCCTGCGCGACGTCGACGCCGACATTGTCGCCGTACAGGAGATCATCGCGATCGATGGTTCGACGGCCGGAGCCCGGCTTGAGCAGTTCGGCGAGATGATCGGCCGAGCGTGCCTGCATGCCCCACATGCCCCGGCTGTTGCCGTGGGCAACCAGCGGTTCCATGTCGGGCTGCTGTGGCGGGCCGACCGGGTCGAGGTCGTGCCCGGCTCGTTCTGGGCATCCGGCAGGACGGACTTTTGGCACGCGTTGGCGAGGCTGACCGTCGTGGTCGACGGTGCGCGGTTCCGGGTGGCCAGTCATCACGCGACGCCGTTCGGCCGGCACATGCGGGCCGACCAGATGGAGCGCGTGGTCGCGTCGCTGACCCGCCCGCACGACCGGGCCCCGGGCGCAGTCGCCGCGGACTGGAACTGCGTGTCGGCGGACCGCGTACCGGATGACCAGGGCCGGCTCGGGTACTACGACCCGGATCCCTACGCCGGTCTCACCTGGCACGACGACATGGTCTACCAGTGTCGGTGGGAGTCCTCGGAGACCGGGCAGCGTCGACACTGGGCCGACCGCGAACCCGGCGAGGTGCTCGCCGCCGGCGGCTTGGTCGACGCTGCCGCGGCACTCAAGGCGGCGTGGGAGCCGACGGTTGGGCATTGGGCCACCGATCCATCCGGGCCCCGCCGGATCGACGCGTGGAAATGCACCAATGACTTTGTGGCGGCGCTGCGGGATGTCGAGGTCGTGCGCACCGATCTGGCTCGGTTGGCCAGTGACCACCTGCCCGTGGTCATGACGGTCGAGACCGACGACCTGCGCCGCTGACGTTCGTCCAGCCCCTCGTCGACCGCCGATGACGCCGGCTATCGGTGCCGGTTGGCGTAGATCGGGCCGAGCAGGTCGTGGATCTCGCGTGGCCACCCGGCCACCCGGCCTTCGGCCAGCTGTTCAAGCATCCCCACGACCTGGATGGGATCCTGATCGCTGGCGCGTGTGCCGAGTTCCTGCTGTCGGGAGACCGCCGTCTCGCCGCCGAACCATCCTGACACCGCTGGCGCGCGCCATGGCCGGACGAACTCACCGAACGCGCGGAGCACCGCCAGCGGAACCCGGACGCCGCCATGCGCGTCGATCCGCGTCGTCCACACACCGGTTGGGCCGTGAGCATCCGTGATCTCCCGATGCTCCGCGACGCTGTGCGCGAGGTGGTCGTGCATGACGTGGTTGCAGTACAGGCGCGCGCTAACCGTGGTGACCCGCCACCGGTCCAGCCGGCGCGTGCTGACCTCGGCAAGAATGCCCTCGGCCGGGTGCAGCCGCACCACGGACACGTCGCCGTTGTCGTGCTCGAACCGCTCTACCACCGTGGTGAGCCCCTCGTCGGCCAGCACACGCTCGGCATCGGCCAGGGTCGAGCGCTCACCGAAGTCGTCCCACGTAGCCTGCCGTTGCTCGGTGATCCCCAGGCCGCTGAGTCTGGGCAACCACGCCAGCAGCTGATCGCGGGTCGCCCCGGTGACCAGGTCACCGTCGACCAGCGGTCGAGCTCCGGGCAGCTGGTCGGCCTGAACGGCCCGCTGTGCCCGCAGGAACTCCCAGTCCGCAGCGCTCCCCTCCCGCACGTGCCGCGGTGCCGCCAGCAGCGTGCCGAGGTCCGCAAGGTCGGCATACATGAGCGCGACCAGCCGGTCCAGCGCGGCCTGTTGGGCCGGCGTCACGATCGACCGCCGTGACGATCGGGGCGTCGGACAGGGTGCGGCATCTGGCTATCGTTGCAAATGGTCGGCTGCTCCGTGATGGCACAGCCGGGTTGTTACCGCATCGGACGTGGTGCTGCTCATCGGGCTGGTGCCGCGGCGGAAAGGACACCGCTCGTGCACCGTTTCGCGCCCGGCGACGACTATCGCGGGCCGCTGTGGGTCGTGCATCTGCTGCTCCCCGACCTCGCCCTGGACCTCGGCGACGCCTACGCCGACACCGTGCAGACCTGGTTGGCCAGCATCCCGGCCAACGCGTCGCTGACGCCGCCCGTGGAGGTGCTCGACCGCCGCCTGCGGCACCTCACCCTCGCCGCCGTCGCGGCCCCGGCGGACACGATCGATGTCGAACAGCTGTACGCGGAACTGACCACCAACCTGGCCGACCTCCCGCCGGTCGAACTCGACCTCGGCCCGCCGTTGGTCAACGACGTCGCCATCGAGCTCTACATCCGACCCACCGCCGCACTGGCCAGCCTGCACGAGCGCGTGTCCGCAACCATCACGCGCACCACCGGCGGACCACCGGCCGGCGCCGGTCGAGCATGGCGGCCCCACACGGCGCTGGCATACTGCCGTCACGACGTCGACACCCACGGGCTGCAACCACGGCTGCTGCGCACGCCAGGCCCCATCGGCGGATTCCTCGAGCCCGTGACCGTGTACGGACGCGAGGTCGCTCTGGTCAGGGAGGAAACCCATGCCCCGGTCGACGGCCAGTGTCCCGACACGGCTGGTCGGCGGTTCCTGTGGCACGACACCACCCGCCGAATCCAGCTTCGCTGACCTCTACGTCAGCCAACCCAGCGCGCCGATCTCCCGATCCAGGGCGTCGTCGTCGAACGCGCCGCCGGTGGCGGTGGCGCCGACAGCGCGCAGTTGATGGCGGACCACAGGATCAGCCAACAGTTGCGGCACGGACTCCCCGATCGGCGGCAACCCGCATCAGGGCCGTGATCAGCTCGGTCGCCCGCATCTCGCCGTTGCGAATGATCGCCGCGTACTCGCCGGGTGCGAGGTGCTCGGCGTAGTCGCCCTGGTTGAAACGGTCCTGCACATGCGCTCGCCACAACCGCATGACCTCGTCATCCACCGGCCTACCCTACGGGGGCCTCGGCGGCATTCGCTGGGCCGGCTGGGCAGGGGGTAGAGCGGGGTCGCCCAGGCGGATGCCTTGGGTGCGGGCGACCCCGCTGCGACCCGCTGCGACTTCCCCTCGCAGCAGGTCAAGGCGCATAGTAGAACATATGATCGGTAGTAGTGACTGGGTTGACCGGAGTGAGCCAGCCGACACAACCTCCGAACCGTGGCGGCCGGCCTGGGTCAACCTGACGGCGCTGTTCCCGCGCCCCGCCGGCACTGATCGGCGCGTGACGGACGGGGTCGACGTGAGCCAGCCAGTGATGGGCCTTGTACGCCAGTGGATACAGGCGGACGGTGGTCTCTGGATCGGACGGTGCAACTACCGCATCCCCTACCTGGACGGACGCCCCGGGGGGCTTGAGGCCATTGACCAGTGGCTGCCGGAGACCGTGCTCGCACCCGGCACCAAGCAGACCCACCGCAGCCGGTGAGCCTATGCGGCGCATGCTACTTGACCTGCGGTGTTGCGGGAGTAACCATCGAACGATGGACATCCCGGCCGATCTTGCCCACCGCTGGCACGAGCGGCACGACGCCTGCCTGCTCGACGCCGCGGCCGGCGCCGGTCCGCTGGCCGCCGTCTACGAGCAGCTACGGAAGCTGGCAGCCCAGGACGGAGCGCACGACCTCGCAGAGCGCCTCGGCCGCACAGCCCGGGGTCTGCGGGCACTGGCCGCCCGCTGAGCAGCACCGCACACACCACGACCGGTCCCGACGCGGTTCAGGTCGTGTCGACAAGGGCGTTGCGGGGAAAGCCGAACTCCAGCAGCCGCCACCGGTCCAGGCGCTGCCCATGCAGCACCGACGCGGACCCGGACCGTTTCCGTACTATGTCGGCGAACCCGGCGCGCAACGGCACTCCCCGGAACGCCAGCCCGCCGGCCGTGCCGACCACGATCAGGTCGCCGTTGGCCGCCCACGCCGCCTCGCGGAGCACGTAGTTGACGTCCAGCAGGAACCCCTCCACGTACTGGAGTCCGCGTTCGCGGGCCTGCCGGGCGACGCCGGAGAACCCACCTGCCGGCAGCGGCGCGACCGTGGGCAGGTACCAGCGGCCGGCCTGGATGACCAGGTCCTCCACCGACCCATACACCCACAGCGCTGCCGCCGCCTGGTCTCGGGTCGGTGCGGCGCGGCGATCGAGCTCGGCCAGCAGCTGCTTGTCGGCCTCGCTGATCAGCTCATCAGGGCACATCGACGTTCCTTCGGTACCAGTCGAGCACGATCTCGGCGACCTCGGGTTCGAGCAGGTCGACCTGGCCCAGGCCGGCGCCGGGCCGGTAGGCGGTGACCAGCTCGGCGGTCATGGCCACCAGCAGCACGAAGTAGTCGCTGCGGTCGCCGAACAGGCCGGTCTCGCCGGTGGGGTCGTAGGTGATGGGCACGCCGGCCAGCAGCAAGCGCTCGTAGAGGTCGCCGGCCGGCCAGCGCTCCAGCTCGGCGTCGTCGACGTTGACTAGGGCCACGGTGTCGACCGCGACCAGGAACCGCTCCCACACCACCTCCACGCTGTTCATCGTGGCTGCTCAGCGGCGTTTCGGCAGTGGACACGATCGGGGGTTCACCCGCTGTCGCCCGCGTTTCCACCGGCCGTGATCGGCCAGGATGGCGGCAGGTATAGCGATCGGGGAGGGCTCGACATGGCGGCGACCACGGCGGTGACGACGGAGGAGCTGGAGAAGGGCGCACGGGACTGGTTCGACCGCCACAAGAAGGCGGCAACCAATGAGCAGGTCGGGACACTGGTGGTGGCCTCGCTGGAGTTGGTCAAGGCCGTGGTGGCGCGGCTGACCGAGGCCGGGATCGAGGTTGCCCAGACACCGCCGGTTCGACGTCTGCCCGATGTCCCACGGTGGGAATACGGGGCGCTGACAGGCACCCACGCCGGGCAGGCGGTGGTCGTTCCGTTGGCGCCAGCGTCACCGGAGATCAGGCTGTTCGCTCCGGCGGAGGGTCAAGCGGTGGGGGAACTGGTTGCCACCGTGACAGTGCCTGGCGATCAGGTCGAGCGCAACGGCTGGGTACCGACGGCGGCCATCGCCGAGCAACTGCGCAGCATCTTGGGCCCTGCGGCTTGACCTACGCGCGATCGGTCGCACAGCAGCGAAGTACCGCAGCCTCGGCGACCAGACACGACCGTCACATGCCCCAGACTGTGGCATCTTCAGATCTCATGACCGGTGATCACGTGTCGCTGCTGACAGTTTCCTTGTGGTCGATAGAACTCCCCCTGAGCCGCTTGCAGAGTGCGCGACACTTCAGCAGGGAAGGCTTCAATGAGCCAAGAAGATGACAACAGAGAGTCCACTATTATGCCCTACGCACCGTTTAACGAATTCAATTCCTGGTATGCCACAGAATACGACTGGAACGAATTCCAAGGTGAGCTAACACGATTTGAGAGAATAAAGGGTCAAGCGAGCATAGAGGTCGTCAGAGATGTAATCGAAAGGATTGAGCGTGAAGTAGCCGCAGAATCAGTCGCAGTGGAAGGGTTCTTTGAACTGACCCCAGGCGAAAGTCGATCGATTGGAAACGAGGACGAGAACTGGGAACACATCCTAACAGAACAGTCAGACACGGGCTTGTCAATCTTCGAATCCCAACTGAGAGGCTACATATACGCACGCGAACATGCCATGAGCAGCCAGCCCATTACAGAGCAGTTTATCCGCGAGCTTCACGTAACATCATGCGCGGCACAGAAGACGTATTCTGTTGATGTTCGCATCCTGGATGGTCGACGAACCGAGCAGAGACCACTCACGCATGGTGAATACAAAAAGACGGAAAACCTGGTTTACTCGCGCAGCGGCAAGGCCCACGCCTACGCTCCACCCGATGAGGTTAAACCGGAGATGGACCGACTAATTCAACAGTTGCGCGGCGACATATTTGAGAGCGCGCCGCCGGTTACGCAAGCTGCCTACGCCCACTACACACTCGTCTCTATACACCCTTTTGAAGACGGAAACGGAAGGGTTGCAAGAGCTCTAGCGTCAGTGTTTCTGTATCGCGCGTACGGCGTTCCACTAGCAATCTACTCGGACCGCAAGAGGACATACTTGCAGGCACTGGAGGGTGCCAACATGGGCCGCCCTCACGACTTTCTAAAATACATCGAACAGAAGATTACAGCTTCCTTTGTTCGGATCGCAACTGAAATTCAAGTGCGGTCGAATCCGAACACATCCGACGAGCTTGCGTCACTATCAGAAACCTTCATGGAGCACCGAAGGGTTCTTGTCCCCAACGCCGGATCGGTCGCCAGAGCCATCGCCCCTCAGGTGATAAGCAAATTCGACGGCGCGCTCAGTCAACTTATCTCATCAAGCGCCGGGTTTCTCATCCCCCTAGACCCACCCTATAAAGGCGGGGCAGGCAGCAAGCCCACATATAATTGGCAATCCCACCAGATAGCCGATTGGCACGCGCTAGGGGTAGAGCTAATCGGCGACACACAGATACGATCAAGGATCTGGATTGTCATTGGCGTGGCGAACGACATAGGATCCA
Source organism: Kutzneria chonburiensis (assembly GCF_028622115.1). NCBI lineage: Bacteria > Bacillati > Actinomycetota > Actinomycetes > Pseudonocardiales > Pseudonocardiaceae > Kutzneria > Kutzneria chonburiensis. The sequence continues at coordinate 21,049 of NZ_CP097263.1, read as the reverse complement.
ACTTCCCGTTCACCCTTGCGGCTAGCACTTCTTTCACCTTTAATTCCGAGACAACAATAATCGAGGTTAAGCTCCGATTCGAAGACTTCTATCCAGATTTGAGTTCCAACGCGACGGCATGCATTGAGACAGTGGTCGAAGCGACTATCGCCAAGCTGACCGCTTCAGTAAATGAAGAGTTGCGTACTGTTTTGAAGCAAGCGGGCGAGCTCGAAGGATAGGTGACGCGATCCAGCTTGACCGGCCATATTCCAGGCGCATGCCAGGACAGTTCGGGCGCTGGGCGGCGGCCAGTCCTGGCAACCTGCGCGTCACGCAGGCAAGCTTGGCTCGTGGCCACAACTACAGTGTCGAAGGATCTCGCAAGCGAGCACAACCTTCCGGGTGCGCTGGGGATCACCCGGGACCAGGTGAAAGCCTTCGTTGAACTGGACATCCCGACGCGCGCTGAGCGCATCGACAAGATGCTGGTACCCGCTGTCGAGGTCCTATGCCTCGGCTTCGTGAAGAGGTTGAGCATGCAGGCCGCTGCGCACAACTCGGCGTTTACGGCCAGCGTTGGCGAGGACTACATCGCAACGTGGGTCAGCAGGCACGATCTTGACCACTTCCTCGTAGCACTGTCCGCGCTGCTCGAAGGGGCGAAGGTCGAGGTGGTGCCGAGCCGGCGGGTCCGACGACCTGCCTTGGACAGCCCGAAGTAGACCAATCTCGCGGTGAGGTGTCAGGCTCATCACGGCAAGGCGGTGCCTGAGGCGGTAGCTGAACCGGCCTGACAAAGCTGGCTTCAACTAGTTGCTCTCGGGACAGACGGCAGCACAACTGGGCCTGTCACCTGCACGATCCGGACGGGGCAGGACTGGTGAGACGCGACCGGTCTCGTTCACACCGAAGAGGTCACTGGTTCGATCCCAGTATCGCCCACGCGCGAGAGTGCGAGAGGTCTGCCGGCGGAAAGCGCCGGCAGACCTCTCGCTTTTGCTTCTGGGGGCCGAGCCCCCAGACCCCCACGCCGGGGCTCCGCCCCGGACCCCGAGATGTGGTTGCCGATGATCCATGTGTCCGGGTCCGCGGCTCGATGGTGCTCCGTTCCGGATGGTCATCAGCGACGCTCTGCCAGACGCTACGTGTCATGGGTGCCGTCTAGGGTCCGTCGCATGGAGATCATCGACGAGGTCGCGATCGTTGTTCTCACTGATCGGGCCGGGCGGGTGCTGATGCAGCATCGCAGTCACGACGCGAACCCGGAACCGGGCCGGTGGACCCCTCCGGGCGGACGGCTGGAGCCCGGGGAGGACGCGGTGACGGCGGCCCACCGCGAACTGCTCGAGGAGACCGGGCTGACCGCTGTCCTCGAGCTCGACCGGGTGGTGGAACAGGTCGTCGCCGACGGGGCCGGGGTCCGCTTCCATGTGTTCACCGGCCGTACCGACGCCCGCCAGGAAGATGTCGTCCTGGGCGAGGGCCAGGCAATGCGGTTCCTTACCTCCGACGAGATCGCAACGAAGGAACTGGCGAGCAACGCCCACCTGCTTTTCGACCTGGCCGTCACCGGCCGCCGGTAGCCTCCCGGCCGTTTCTGCTCGTGTGCGAAGCGCGTGTGCGGCATGTGCATTCTCCACATCGGATCGGTGGCGCGCTCACTGGTGACGGCTTCTCCGGTTCTGCGAGCCTGACGACTGCCGCCTCACCGCGCGCTGGGGAGGGCGCGGGAGGAGAGCAGAGGGAGGGGCAGGAATGGCCACGAACGTGACACCGACCATCTCGGTCAGACTGCTGGGAAACTTCGAACTCACCATCGACGGCACACCGGTCCGGCGCTGGCGTGCGGGCAAGGCGCGCAGCCTGTTCCAGTACCTGCTGGTGCACCGGGACCGGGTGGTCCTGCGGGACAAGCTCTACGAGGTGCTCTGGCCGGAGACCCCCTGGACGCCGAACTCGAGTTCGCTCAAGGTGGCGATGCACGCGCTGCGCCAGATCCTCCAGGTCGACCCGGACGGCACGGACTCGCGCGGCCTGCGCATCATGCGCCAGGACTTCGGCTACGTGCTGCACGCGGACCGGGTGTGGGTGGACGTGGACGAGTTCGAGTCCCGGGTGACCGCCGGGCGCATGGCCGACGGCGACGGCGACGTGCGGGCGGCGCTGGCCGAGTACGCGGCGGCGATGGAGATCTACCAGGGCGACTTCCTGGCCGGCGACTCGGCGGACTGGATCATCGAGCAACGGGAGTGGTGCAAAGCGCTGGCCCTGCGGGCCCTCGACCGGCTCTGCACCTGCGCATTACGCCGGGGCGCGCTGGACGAGGTCCTGCACTGGTGCCGCATCATCATCTCCCTCGACCCCTACCACGAGGCGACCTACCAGCTGCTGATGAGCGTGCACGGCAGCCTGGGCGAACTGGGCACGGTCCGGCGCTGGCACGACATCTGCGTGCGACGACTGCGCGACGAACTGGACGTGGCCCCGAACATCGAGACCGGCCGGATCTACCACCGGGCCCTGCGCGGGGAGCTGCGGCACAGCCTGCCGCGCGCGCAGCGGATGGCGGGAGTGCCGGTGGTCACGCCGATGGCGGGCCGCGGCCGGGTGCACGCGGCGACGGATCCGGCCCAGCGCCACGTGGGCTGACAACCGACCTGAGAGCCCGTCCACGCCCGGCGTGGACGGGCTCGCCGCCGTCAGGTCCCGGTCCGCAGCAGCCGGGCGACCTCCTCGTCGCTGAGCTGGTCGATCCGGGCCAGCAGCTCGTCGTCGTCGGAGCCGGTCAGGCACGGCGCGAGGGCGGCGATGGTGGGCTCGGCGAAGAACCGGTCCAGCGACACCTCCACGCCGTAGGTGTCGGCGACCAGGGTCAACAGCTTCACCGCCAACAGCGAATGGCCGCCGAGGGCGAAGAAGTTGTCGCTGACGCCGATCCGGTCGCGGCCGAGGAACTGGCCCCAGGAGTCGGCCAGCCACTGCTCGGTCGGCGTGGACGGCGGGTCGTGCCGGACGCCGGCGACCGCCTCGCCGAGGTCCCGCGCGGCCAGCGCCTTGCGGTCGACCTTGCCGCTGCTGGTCAGCGGAAACTCCGCCAGCGCGACGACACGGGCGGGGATCATGTGCACGGGCAGCGACAGGGCCTCCCGCAGCTCGTCCTCGCCGACGGTCCCCGAGACCCGGACGAAGGCGACCAGCCGCGAGTCGTCGGGGCCGAACTCCCGGACCATGGCGACGGCCTCCACCACCTCCGGCAGCCGGACCAGCGCGGATTCGACCTCACCGAGCTCGATACGGAAGCCGCGCAGCTTGACCTGGTGGTCGGTGCGGCCGTGGAACTCGAACGCGCCGTCCGGCCGGTACGTCACGACATCGCCGGTGCGGTAGAGCCGCCGGCCGGTCCGGTCGAGCACGAACCGCTCGGAGGTCCGCTCCGGCCGGTTCAGGTACCCGTCGGCCAGCCCGATCCCGCCGAGGTACAGCTCGGCCCGCACGCCGGGCGGCACCGGACGCAGGTCGTCGTCCAGGGCCAGCGCGGTGGTGTTGACCAGCGGCGTTCCGATCGGCGGCGGGCCGTCGCCGCCGGTCACCCGGTGCACGAGCGACCAGACGGTGGCCTCGGTCGGCCCGAACAGGTTCCAGATCTCGGGCACCCACTCGGCCAGCTCGGCGGCCAGCCGCGCGGACATGGCCTCACCGCCGCAGAGCACCCGCCGCACGCCGTCGCCCCGCCACCCGGCGTCGAGCAGCAGCCGACAGGTCGCCGGGGTGCCGTGCAGCACGGTGACGCCGTGACGGTCGATCAGGCCGCGCAGGGCGGCGCCGTCGCGGGCGGTGGGGCGGTCGGCGAGCACGATCCGAGCCCCGACGGTCAGCGGCAGCAGGAGTTCGTCCAGCGAGATGTCGAACGTCGTGTTGGTCAGGGCGATGACCGTGTCGTCCGATCGGACGAGTCCCAACCCGGCCATGGCACCGAGAAAGTTGTCGAGCGCGCGGCGTCCGACGGCCACTCCCTTCGGGGTTCCGGTCGACCCGGACGTGTACATCACATACGCGGCCGTGGAGTCCGCATTGGGCCGATCGAGCGACGTTGCCCCGTCGTCGTCGACCAGCACCGCGGCATCGCTGTCCCGGAGCATGAAGTCCAAGCGCTCCTGGGGAAAGGTCGGATCCAGCGGCAGGTACGTCGACCCGGACCTGATCACGCCGAGCAGCACCGGCAGCAGCGCCAGGCTCCGCGACAGGCCGACGGCGACCACCTGGCCCGGTCCCCCGCCGGCCGCGCAGATCTCCTGGGCGATCCGGTTCGCGCAGGCGTCGAGTTCGCCGTAGGTGAGCTGTTCGTCCCCGTAGCACCAAGCGATCCGGGCGGGATCGACCTGCTCGAACCGAGCCAGGAACTCCGTCACCGGCGCCGGCGCGGCGTCGTGCCACTGTTCCAGCAGCCGGGCCTGGTCGGCCGGGCCGAGCAGGCTGTACGTCCTCAGTGGACGGTCGGGGTCGGCGGCGACTGCGGCCAGCAAGACGCCCAGTTGGTCGATGAGGTTCTGCGCGTCCACGTCGTCGTACAGGTCGGTGTTGTAGTCGAGCCGGCCGGCCAGCACGCCGTCGGCGTGCTCCATGGTCAGCTGGAGGTCCAACCGGGCGGTGCCGTTGGGGATGCCGGCCGGCCGGATCGTCAGCTCGGGCGTCACGGGCACGGCCGGCGCCGCGACCTGCGGGCTGCCCATGCTGAACAGCACCTGGTAGATCGGGTTGCGGCCGGGGTCGCGCGGCACGCCGAGACCGCGTACCAGGTGCCCGAACGGGATCTCCTGGTGCGTCAGGCCGTCCAGGGTGGCGTCCTTGGCCCGCCGGAGGAGCTCGGCGAAGGTCGGGTCGTCGGAGCCGTCGAGGCGCAGCGGCACGGTCGTGGAGAACGGGCCGATCAGCCCCTCGGTCTCGGGCCGGAACCGGCCGGCCAGCGAGGCGCCGAGCACCGCGTCGGGCTCTCCGGTGTGCCTGGACAGCACGACATGCAGCGCGGCCAGCACGGTCATGAACACCGTGGCCCCGTGCCGCCGGCTCAGCGTGGCGACGTCATCGGCCACAGTGGACGGATAGCGGAAGGTCAAGTCACGACCGACAAATCGCTGCGTCGCCGGCCGTGGTCGACGGCTCGGCAGCACGGCCGGTGGCGCGTCACCGAGATGCGTGCGCCAATGGTCGACCAGGTCCGCCAGCCGTTGGTCGGTGAGCCGCTCGTGCTGCCATACCGCGAAATCCGCGTACTGCACGGCCAACTCGGGAAGCGGCTGTTGGCGGTAGGACGCGATCAGCTCGTCGACCAGCACACCGATGGAGAAGCCGTCGGCCACAGCATGATGGGCGATCCACACCAGCACGTGCTCGTCAGCGCTCAGACGCAGCAACCGCGTGCGGATCAGCGGTCCGGCGGTCAGGTCGAAGCGTTCCCGCGCGAGCTCGTACGCCCGCCCGGCCGCGTCCGCGACGTCCTCGATCGGCAGCGGCGAAATCAGGTCCGGCACGACAACCTGGACCAGTTCGCCGCCGGACAGCTCGAAGCGGCAGCGCAGCACCTCGTGCCGCTCGGCCACCGTGATCAGCGCCGACCGCAGGGCGTCGATGTCGAGGGCGCCGTGCAGCTCGAAGGCGAACGGCACCAGGTAGGCGGCCTCGCCCGGCCCGAGCCGGTCGAGGAACCATTGCTGCTGCTGGGCAATCGACGCCGCCGACCGGCCGTCGGGCCGGTCGTGCCCGGTCAGCGCCGGCGCGGCGCCGGGAACGTTCGACCGGGCCTTGGCCAGCAGGTCGGCCCGTTGCGCCGCGGTCAGTCTGCTCAACTTCACGGCTCAGTCCTCCCGGCTCTCGAACACGGCGCCCAGCGCGGCCGGCCCGAACAGCCGGCGCGTCACGATGTCGGCGACCGCGGTGGGCTGGTGCTTGCTGAAGTAGTGGCCGCCACCGTGCACCACCGACAGGCTGACGCCGGCGCCGTACCGCTCCCAGTCCCGGTAGCGGCCGGTGTAGCCCTCGGTCGCCGGATCGCCGTCGCCGACGACGCTGTGCACCGGGCAGGACAGCGCACGACCGGGGTTTTCCTGCTCCCGCAGGTAGAACTGGACGGCCTCGGCGAGATCGTGCCGGACCACGCGGAGGATGTCGTTGATGTCGTCATCGCTCAGGGCGCCGTCGAAGCCGCCCAGTCGGCGCATGTGGTCGAACAGCTGCGACTCGGTGCCCTCGTTCACCATGCGCCACGAGCGCTGGGGGTCGAGGTCGGGCATGGCCGCGCCGAGGAACACGCCGAGCACCGGCACGCCGATGTCCTCCAGCCGACGGGCCAGCTCGATCGTCGCCGCCGTGCCGGCGCACTGGCCGTACAGCGCGACCGGTGTGGTGATCGCCTCACGGATCTGCCGCGCGCAGCGCACGGCGATGTCCGGCACCGGCTCCAGGTCCGACGGGTCGGACAGGTCGTGGCCGGGAAGGTCCAGCGACCACAGGGAGAACTGCTCGCCGAGCCGGTCGGCCAGCGGCTGGTACGCGATCGCGTTGCCGCCACCGTAGGGAACGCAGACCAGTGCGACGGACGCCGTCGGGCGCTCGGGGGTGAGCCGCTGGATCAGCCCGTGGTCGACGACGCCGCCGGCCAGATGCGCAGCCAGCGCGGCGATCGTCGGGTTGCGGAACACCTCGACGACCGGCAGCCGCACCCCCAGCGCCCGGGCCAGCCGGACCGCCTTGAACGAATCGCCGCCCAGCGCGAAGAAGTCGTCGGTGCGGTTGCACTCCGGCAGGCCGAGAATCCGATGCCACGCCTGCGCGATCTGCTCCTCCAGCGGGCCGCGCGGCGGCTCGCTGACCACGACCGACGGGCGGCCGACCACCCCGGTCAGCGCCTTTCGGTCGACCTTTCCGTTGTCGTTCAAGGGAAATGCGTCCAGCACGACCAGCTGTGCCGGCACCATCGCCGCCGGCAGCCGGTCCTCGACGAACGCCCGCAGCTCGTCGGTGTCCACGCTGCCGTGGCCGACGACGAAGCCGGCCAGCTGCCGGTCGCCGAGGTCGTCGGTGCGGGCCAGCGCGACCGCGTCGGCGATGCCGGGGTGGGCCCGCAACGCCGACTCGACCTCGCCGAGCTCGATCCGGACGCCGTTGATCTTCACCATGAAGTCCTTGCGGCCCAACAGCTCGATGACGCCATCGGTCCGCCATCGGGCGAGGTCGCCGGTCCGGTAGACGGTCCGGCCGCGCCATCCGAGGAACTTCTGCGCGGTCAGCTCCGCCCGGTTGAGGTAGCCGGCGGCCAGGCCGATGCCGCCGAGGAACAGCTCGCCCGACACGCCGACCGGCACCGGTTGGAGGGTGTCGTCGAGGATGAACACCTGCTGGTTGGCCAGCGGGGTCCCGTACGGGATGGCGGTCCACCGCGGATCGACTTCGTCGACCTCGTAGACGATCGAGTGGATGGACGCCTCGGTCGCGCCGCCGAGGCTGACGAACCTCACCTCGGGCGCGACGGCCCGCAGCCGGTCCGGCATCGACACCGGAATCCAGTCCCCGCCCAGCAGAGCCACCCGCAAGGTGTCCGGCTGCCCGTCGATGGACTGCTCAAGGTGATCCAGCAGCAGTTCGAGGACCGCGGGCGCGGAGTTCCACACCGTCACGCCGTGGTCGACGAGAAGTTCGGCCCAGTGCGCCGGATCGCGCAGCAGCTCCGGCTCGGGCAGGATGACCGTGCCGCCGGCGCCGGTGACGCCGAGCAGCTCGTAGACCGACATGTCGAAGCTGGTGGGGGACAACGCCAGCACGCTGTCCCCGGCCCCGACGCCGTAGCGCGTGTTGAGGTCGCAGAGGTTGTTCACCGCGCCCCGATGCCGTACCAGGACGGCTTTCGGCGTGCCGGTCGAGCCGGAGGTGTAGATCACGTAGCAGGGGTTGTCCGGCCCGAACGACGAGCCGACCGGGGTGCGTGGGCGGTCGGCGGCCAGGCCCGGCACCTCCGGGCTGATCACGACGTCCGCGCCGGAATCCCGGAGCACGAACTCGATCCGCGCGGTCGGGTACTCGGGATCGACCGGAAGGAAGGCGCCGCCGGCCTTCAGCACGGCCAACACGCTGACCACATAGTCGATGCCCGGTGGCAGCTGCACGGCGACGATCGAGCCCGGCGACACACCCAGCGCCACCAGGTGGTGCGCGAGTTGGTTGGCTCGCTCGTCAACCTCGGCGAACGTGTGCTCGCGGCCGCCCGCGACCACCGCCACCGCCGAGGGTTGGATCGCGGCCTGGTGCTCGAAGAGCTGGTGCAGGCCCTGGTCGAACGGCAGGTCGCGGGTGGTGTCGTTCCACCGGTCGACGACCGTGGTCTCCTCGGCCGCCGGCAGCATGCGCAGCCGGGCCACCGGTGTGTCCGGCTCGGTGACCGCCGACTCGATCAGCTGCTGGTAGCAGTCGAGGATCCGGCCCACGGTCTCCTCGTCGAACAGGTCGGTGTTGTACTGCACGTGCACGCGCGCGGCCTGGTCCCACACCCGAACGCTGACGAGGAGGTCGTACTTCGCGGTGCCTACCGTGAAGTCGTCGGCCAGGGTCACCTCGACGCCGGCCAGCTGTAGCGCACAGTCCGGGGTGTTGTCCTGCTGGAACATCACCGACACCAGCGGCGGCCGGCTGGGGTCGCGGATCGGCCTGAGCTGCTCCACCAACAGGTCGAACGGCAGCTCCTGGTGTGCATGCCCGGCCAGCACGCTGGTTCGCACGCGGCGGAGCAGTTCGCGCAGCGACGGGTCCCCCGCCAGGTCGACGCGCAGCACGAGCGTGTTGACGAAAAACCCGATCAGGCCGGCGACTTCCTCGGTCTCCCGGCCGGCCACCGTGGTTCCGACGGCGATGTCGTGCTCACCGGTGTAGCGGGACAGCAACGCCGTGAACGCCGACAGCAGGGTCATGAACGGCGACGCGCCTTCGCCCGCGCCGACCTCGCGCAGCCCGTCCAGCACGTTCGGCTTCAGCCACAGCGAAGTCTCCGCGCCACGGTTGGACGGCAGCGGCGGCCGGGGCCGGTCCGACGGCAGGTCGAGGGCGGTCAGGCCGTCCAGTTCCTCGGTCCAGAACCGAAGGTGCTCCTCGGTCTCCGGCGAGGACATCCGCGTCCGCTGCCACACCGCGTAGTCCGAATAACTCACCGCCAGCTCGGCCAGCGCCGGCGCCCGGCCGCCGCGGTGCGCCGCATAGGCCTCCGACAGCTCCCGCACCAGCACGCCCATCGACCACTGGTCGGAGGCGATGTGGTGGATGTTCAGCATCAGCACGTGGGTCTCGGGATCCACGGTGACCAGCAGCGTGCGGATCAGCGGCCCGTCGACCAGGTCGAACGGCGTCTCCACCTCGGCCTGTAGCAGCTCGTCGGCGGTACGCGCACCGGCGTGCTCCACCCGCAGCACCGGGCCGGCGATCTCCTTGACCGCCGACACGGGCTCGCCGTCGACCTCGGGGAACACCGTGCGCAGCGGCTCGTGCCGCTCGATCAGCGTGCGCAGCGCGAACTCCAGCGCGGGCACGTCCAGCGGGCCGCGGATCCGGTACACGACCGGCGCGCTGTAGGCGACGCTGCCCTCACCGAGCTGGTGCACGAACCACAGCCGCCGCTGCGCGTACGAGAGCGGCACCGGTCCCCCGAAGTCGGCCGGCCTCGGCCCGATCGGGCGCATGCGCTCCTGACGGCGGCTGCGCCGCATCGCGGCCAGCAGCTCGCGGCGCTGCGCCGACAGTGCGGCGATGCGGTCCGTGGTGTCGTTGTCGCTCACGTCAGGTGCCTCCATCCCCCAAAAGCGTCCTGTGTGGACTCTCGTGGTCACGACGCTAACCACCAGCGGTTATGAGTTGGTTCCCGTGCGTGGCGTAACCGCGGCTGAACCCCGGACAGCAGGCTGGTAGGCCAGCGCCACTGTGAGGGGGAAGCCGGATGTACGACGCGATCGTGGTCGGCGCGCGGTGCGCCGGGGCCAGCACGGCCATGCTGCTGGCTCGGCAGGGGCACCGGGTACTGGTACTGGAACGAGCCCGTTTTCCCAGCGACAAGCTGTCCACGCTCTACATCCACCAGCCGGGGGTGGCCCGGCTGGCCGACTGGGACGTGCTGGACGAGGTGATCGACACCGGCTGCCCGCCGCTGGACCGGCCGCTGTACCAGGTCGGCGACGTCCGGCTGCACGGCCGCGGCCCCGAGGTCGGCGGCAACCGCGCCGCGTACGGGCCGCGTCGCCACCTGCTGGACCAGATCCTGGCCGACGCGGCGGCCAAGGCCGGCGCCGAGGTCCGCACCAGCTGCACCCTGCTGGGTCTGTCCACAGAGGACGGCCGGGTGACCGGCGTGCGGTTCCGGGACGAGCGGGGCGCGGTGCGGACGGAGTCGTGCCGGCTGGTGGTCGGGGCCGACGGCATGCGCTCGGCGGTGGCCCGTCTGGCCGGCGCACAGGAGTACTCGACGCACCCCAAGCTGTCCTGCGCCTACTACACGTACTGGAGCGGGGTGCCGGCCGGATTCGAGCAGTACCAACGGGTCGGGCACTGGATCGGGGTCATCCCGACCAACAACGACCAGGTCCTGGTGGCCGCCTACTTCCGCCAGCACGAGTTCGGCCGGATCCGGGCCGACGCCACCAGCGCGTACCTGGACAACATCCGCCGGACGGCGCCGCAGCTGTACGAGCGGCTGGCCGGCGCGGACCGCGACGACCGCATGTACGGCACCGGGGACCAGCTCAACTATCTGCGCACGGCCGCCGGCCGCGGCTGGGCGCTGGTCGGCGATGCCGGCCACCACAAGGACTCCCTGACCGCACGGGGCATCACGGACGCCTTCATCCAGGCCGAGCTGCTGGCCGACTGTGTCGGCGACCCGGACACCGGCCTGCCGCTGGATCTCGCGCTGCGCCGCTACGCCCAGCGCCGGGACATGCTGCTGGAGGACAACTACCGCGCCACGGTCGCGGTGGCCAAGCTGACCGTGGACGAGGACCGGCTGGCCGTGCTGCGCCGGGTGCAGGACAGCGAGGAGCTGACCGAGCGCTACTTCGCCGCCGCGGCCGGCGTGTTGTCGGCGGAGGACTTCTACAACCACGAACTGCTCGCGCATCCGGCGGCGTGAATGGAGACCCCCGTCCACGAGCTGATCGCCGAGCACGCCCTGCACCGGCCGGACGCCGTCGCGGTGTCCGGCGACCGGACCGAGCTCACCTTCCGTGAGCTGGAGGCCGACGCCAGCCGGCTCGCCGGGTGCCTCGGCGCGCACGGCGTCGGCCGGGGTGACCGGGTCGCCGTGCTGTTGGAACGCAGCCCGGACAGCGTGGTGGCGCAGCTGGCCGTGTTCAAGCTCGGCGCCGCCGTGGTGCTGCTCGACCCGGAGCACCCGGCGGCGCGCATCGGTTTCGCGCTCGACGAGTGCGCGGTGACCGCGGTGGTCACGCGGCAGGCGCTGCTGGAGCGCTTCGGGACGCACCGGACCGTCGTGCTCACCGACGTTCCGGAGTGGACGGACACGGTGGCGATGTCGCCCGAGGTCACCGGCGAGGAGGTCAGCCACATCGCCTTCACGTCCGGCTCGACCGGCGTGCCGAAAGCGGTTCTGTTGCGGCACCGGGCGTTCAGCAACACCGTGCGGGTGCTCGTCGAGCAGTGCGGCATCGAACCGGGCAGCCGCGGCACCTGGCTGTGCGGGCCGGGTTTCGGCCTGGTGGAAATGGACTTCTTCCCGGTGCTGGCCGCGGGCGGCACGGTCGTGATCCCGGACCAGCTCACGGCCTCGTCGCCGGAAGCGTTGCGGGACTGGCTGATCGACCGGCGGATCACGCACACGCTGCAACTCACCGCGATGGCCGAACGACTGTGGGCGCTGCCATGGCCTCGTGACTGTGCGCTGCGGTCGATGCGCGTGGCCGGCGAGCTGCTGCGCGACTGGCCCCCGGCCGGGCTGCCGTTCCGCGTGCTGAACGTGTACGGCTCGACCGAGGCCAACGTCGTCGCCACGTGCGACCTCACCGGGTTGGCCGGTGGGCCGACCGTGCCGGTCGGGCGCCCGGTGCCCAACGTCCGCGCGTACGTGCTGGACGGCAGTATGGCGGTGGTGGGGCCGGGAGTCGTCGGCGAGCTGTACGTCTCGGGGGCCGGGCTCTCGCAGGGCTACCTCAACCGGGCCGACGCGACGGCCGCGACGTTCCTGCCCAACCCGATCACCGACGACCCGCACCCGGTGCTGTACCGGACCGGCGACCACGCCCGCCGCTGGCCGGACGGCACGATCGAGGTCGTCGGCCGCGCCGACGACGAGGTCAAGATCATGGGCCACCGCGTGTATCCGGGCGAGGTGGAGAGCGTGCTGGCCGCGCAGCCCGGGGTCCGCCGGTGCGCGGTGATCGCGCGGGAGGACGGCGACGGCGGGCGGCGGCTGGTCGCCTACGTCGAGCCGGAGCCGGCGAATCCCCCGCACACCACGGCATTGCGGGCGGTGCTGGCCCGTGCGCTGCCGGCCTTCATGCTGCCGTCCGCGTGGATCGTGACGGAGCTGCCGACGACCAGCGGCGGCAAGATCGACCGCCGCGGGCTACCAGAGGAGGACACGTGCCGATCACCGGAATCGACCATGTGATGCTGGCGGTCGCCGACCTGGACACCGCGGTCGCCGGCCTGGCCGGCGCGCTCGGCCTGCACGCCGTGCGCGGCGGGGTGCACCCGGACTTCGGCACCGCGAACAAGGTCGTGCACATTCCCGGGCTGTACCTGGAGATGATCACCGATCACGACCGCGCGGTGGCCGGCGGGCTGCCGGTGGGGCGGCGGATCATCGAGGTGAGCGGTGAGGGCGGCGGCTGGCTGGCGTTCGTGCTCGGGGTCGACGACCTGGTCGGCACCGTCGAGGAGCTCAACGCGGCCGGTCTGGCCCTTGACCCGCCGATCAGCGGGCACGCGGTCCGCCCGGACGGCTCCATCCGCGGCTTCTCCCTCGGCGGCTACGGCGAGGAGTTCGCCGCCGGCCTGCTGCCGTCGCTGATCTCGTACACGCACCCGCCACAGGCCGATCCGCATCCGGACGACCTCGGCTACACGATCACCGGCCTGTCCCGGGCCGACGTCGCCGTGGCCGACATCGCCGCGGGGATCCGCCGCTACACCACGCTGTTCGGGGAGCCGCCGGCCGTGCGGGGCGTCGACCCGGTGCTGGACGTCGCCACCGCGAGCTGGCGGCTGGCCGACGGCACCGTGGTCCGGCTCATCGGACCCGGCGCCGCGATCCGGCCCGGGCTGTTCGGGGTCGCGCTGGCCGTCGCCGACGTGGACGCGGCGGCGGAATCGGCCAGGGCGCGGGGAGTCGAATTGTCGAAGACCGGCATCGACGGGGAAATACTGCTCGATCCTGATCGCACGCTGAACGCGCGTATCAGTTTCGTGCCGACGGACTGAAAGGCACTCGACGTGTGGTTCCCGCTCCGGCAGGAACCACACGTCGAGCATCAGAGCTGGATTTCGAAGAACGCCATCGCACCGTGCAGGTAGATTCGATAGTCGTCGAAACGCCGACCCAGTTCCGTGTGCAGCTGGGCCAACCGGTCGCCGTCATTGGCGAAACTGCCGGCCTGGTTGTACTTCCCGATCATCCAGCGCATGAGGCGGGTGTGGTTAGGGCCGTCGCCGAGCACCGTGCCGCCGAAGATCCGGCCGCCCGGCTCGACGTGCCCGCGCACGTTGTCGAACACGACGGCCTTGTCGGCCATCGTGCCGGGCAGGCAGTGCAGCACGCTGAGCAGGCCGACCGACTCGAACCGCCGTTCGCCCAGGTCGAGCGGCAGCAGCGCGTCGCGAACCAGCGTCTCCGGGTGGTAGCGGGCGATGCGCTCGCGCACGGTGTCGAGCACGTTCTGATTGAGGTCGGCGACCACGACCGACGGGTTCGGCACCGGGAACGCGCAGCGGTCGAGGAAGATCCCCGTGCCGGGGCCGATATCGAGGTGCCGGCCGCGCACATTGCGGTTGTAGAACGACAGCATCACCCGCGGCGAGCACTTCCAGACCAGCGGGCACATCACGCCGAGTGCGATCGGGTCGTAGATGGCCAGCACCGAACGTGTGTAGATCGCGGCGTCGCCGTGCAGGACGGCCGCCGGCTCGATGGTTTCCGTCATGACTCGATTCTATTCGACAACGGCGTTGACACCCGAAAAAACAACCAGCGACGGTAACCCCGTGATAACCGCGAATGGCCACGATCTGCGAAAACACCAGGAGGTGATGCTCCATGCGCACGGAACTGTTCTCGGATGCCCGCGCGCTCACCGCCGAGCTGGGTGACCCCGGCCCGGTGCACCGGATCACCCTGCCGGACGGCATGCCGTCCTGGCTGGTCACCGGCTACCACGAGGTGCGCGCCGCGCTGTCGGACCCACGGGTGCTCCGCTCGGTCGAGCACGCCGCACCCGAGCTGCGCGGCTACTTCGGCCTGGCCGGCGACGATTTCGTGCTCAGCCGGCACATGCTGTTCGCCGACCCGCCCGACCACACCCGACTGCGCCGTCTGGTGGTGAAGGCCTTCACGCCGCGCCGCGTGGAGCTGCTGCGGCCACGGATCAGCGAGCTCGTGGACGAGCTGCTGGACGAGCTGTCCGGCCGCTCGGAGGCGGACCTGGTGGCCGAACTCGCGCAGCCGCTGCCGGCCGCGGTGATCTGCGAGCTGCTGGGCATCCCGGCCGGCGACCGCCCCGAGTTCCTCGGCCACGCGGACGTGCTGATCGGGGTGAACGCCAGCACCGAACCCGGCGACCTCATCCAGACCGGGCAGTGGTTCGACCGGTACTTCACCGAGCTGATCGCCGACCGTCGCCGGCGCCCCGGGTCGGATCTGATCTCCGGACTCCTTGCGGCGCAGGACAACGACGACCGCCTGACCGACATCGAGGTGCGGTCCAACAGCTTCCTGCTGCTCAACGCCGGCTTCGAGACCACCGTCAACCTGATCGCCAACACGCTGCTGCTCATCCTCACCCACCCGGACGCGCTGGCCGACCTGTACGCGGACCCCACGCTCGTGCCGGCGGCCGTCGAGGAGGCGCTGCGGGTGGACAGTCCGGTCTCCACCATCACGTACCGGTTCGCCGCCGAGCCGCTGACCATCGGCGGCGTGCACATCGCCGCCGGCGAGCACATCGCGGTGTCGCTGCCGGCCGCCAACCTCGACGAGGCCCGGTTCCGCGACCCGCACACCGTCCACATCGGACGGTCCGACAACCACCACGTGTCGTTCGGCTTCGGCATGCACTACTGCGTCGGCGCGCAGCTGGCGCGCCTGGAGGGTCAGCTGGCGGTCGGCCGGCTGCTGGCCCGGTTCACCGACCTGACGCTGTCGACGCCGGTGTCGCAGCTGCGGTGGAAGCCGAGCTTCATCGTGCACCACCTGCATGAACTTCCCGTGACCTACAAGGAGATGCTGCCATGACCGTGCTCGCTCTCGTCCTCTACGTGCTCTGGCTCGCCCAGGGCATCGCCCTGCGGGCGATCATCCAGCACCGGCGCACCGGCGACACCGGGCTGCGCGGCTTCGGCGGGCAGCGCGGCTCCGCCGAGTGGTGGTCCAGTCTGCTGCTCGTCGGCGGCCACGTCGGCGGCGTGCTCGGGCCGGCTTGGGCGCTGTTCGGACTGCCGCTGCTGGCCGACGTCTCCGGGCTGCGGGTGGCCGGCCTGGTGGTCGTGCTGGTCGGGATCCTGGTGAGCCTGGTGTCGCAGTTGGCGCTGGGCGACTCGTGGCGCATCGGGGTGCAGCACTCCGAGCAGACGTCGCTGGTCACCGGTGGCCCGTACTCGCTGGTGCGCAACCCCATCTTCAGCTCGGTGCTGCTGACCGTGATCGGTTTCGTGCTGATGGCGCCGAGCGTGCTGTCGGTGGCCCTGTTCGCCGTGCTGGTGCTGGGCGTGGAAACGCAGGTCCGGCTCATCGAGGAGCCGAACCTGCGCCAGGTCCACGGTGTCGCCTACCGGCACTACACCGCGCGGGTCGGGCGGTTCGTGCCCGGGCTGGGCCGCACCCGTCACGCCACCAGCGGCGAGTCGACGACCGCGCACGGGACCGGGATCCCGAGCAGCGGCAGCACCAGGTCGAGCCGCGGGTAGGACAGCACGGCGTCGGCGGCGGCGCGGACGACCGGCTTGGCGTTGAACGCGATGCCCAGCCCGGCGGCGGAGATCATGCCGATGTCGTTCGCGCCGTCGCCGACCGCCACGCACTCCCGCGGAGAAATCCCCTCGGCGGCCGCGAAGTGGTTCAGCGCGGCCGCCTTTCCGGCGCTGTCGACGATCCGGCCGGTCAGGCCGCCGGTCAGCCGGCCGTCGACCACCTCGGGCATGTTGGCCAGGAAGAAGTCCAGGCCGAGCCGCTCGGCCAACCGGGACACGATCGGCGTCAGGCCGCCGGACACCGCGCCGACCCGGATCCCCCGCGCCTGCAACGACCGTACGGCGACCAGCGCGCCGGGCGTGAGCTCCAGGTCACGCCCGGCGCGGTCGACGACGTCCATGGGCAGTCCGGCGAGCACCGAGACCCGCGACCGCAGGGAGGTGGCGAAGTCCACCTCTCCCCGCATCGTCTGGTCGGTGACCCGCCGGACCTCGCTGCCCTTGCCGACGTGCGCGGCGAGCACGTCGATCGCCTCGCCGCGGATGAGCGTGGAATCCACGTCGAACACCACGAGCCGGTGGCGCATGCTCGTGCGGCGCACCGCGATGTCCGCCCGGCAGCGAGCGCCGATCTCGGACAGCGCGGCGCGCAGGACGGCCTCGGCGTTGCCGGCGGGGCTGTCCAGCCGCACCGTGAACTCCAGTGCGGTGCAGGGATGGGTCGCCATCGTGCGCACCGAGGTGACCATCGACGTGACCGTGGA
Source organism: Kutzneria chonburiensis (assembly GCF_028622115.1). Lineage (NCBI taxonomy): Bacteria > Bacillati > Actinomycetota > Actinomycetes > Pseudonocardiales > Pseudonocardiaceae > Kutzneria > Kutzneria chonburiensis. The sequence goes on along the minus strand of NZ_CP097263.1, from coordinate 4,139 downwards.
CAGCCGGTGCAGCACCGCGCCGAGCAGCTCGGCGCTGACCACCGGCCGGATCACGGTGATCGCGTGTCCGGCCGGCTGCTGTCCCACTGCGGCCAGCGCCGGTTCCAGCGCCGCTGTCAGGGCCTCCATCTGCTGCCTCCTGGCAGTCGGGTCACGCCGCGGTGTCGTAGGTGGTGACCGTGGTGCCGATCGGTCTGGCGCCGCCGTCCTCGGCCCGCGGGCGAGACGCCCGCCGCACGGCCACGATCGCCGCGCCCCACGCCGCCAGCACGGTCACCACCGCGCCGGCGATGAACCAGCCGGACGCCCCCCGGCCCGCGAGATAGGTCGCGAGCCAGGGCGTGACGCCGCCGAACAGGGCCGTGGTGACGCTGTGCGGCAGGCCGATGCCGATCGTGCGCAGCCGCGCCGGGTACATCGCCGCCATCACCGTCGGCATGGCCGCGGTGAGGAACGTGATGAACAAGATCCCGCTGCCGTACGAGAACAACAGGTTGACCGGGCTGGGGCCGATGCCGAGATAGGCGAACGGTCCCAGCACCGCGCAGCCGGCGCCGAACACGGCCAGCAGCGGGTGCACGCCGAAGCGGTCGCCGAGCATGCCGATCGGGATCTGGACGGCCATGGACGCGAGCGTGCAGACGACGACCACCCAGTAGACCTCGCCGGCCGGCGCGATCCGCTGGCCCATCGCCGGCACCACCGCGGTCCAGATGCTGCTGACCACGGTCGTGCCGGCCACGAACACCACGGTCAGCAGCACCGACCGCCAGTGCCCGCGCAGCAGGGCCGACAGCGAGCCGCGGGTCCGCTCGGCCCGGACGTCACGCTCGAACACCGCGCTCTCGCCGATCCGGCTGCGCAGCACCAGGAGCAGCAGGCCGAACACGCCGCCGAGCAGGAACGGCGCCCGCCAGCCGTACGCGGCCATCGCCGACGAGCCGAGCACGCCGCTGAGCACCGCGCCGAGCAGCGAGGCGATCATCACGCCGCCCGCGCCCGTGATGGCGAAGAAGCTGCCGTACCGGCACCTGCGGTTCTTCGGCGCCAGTTCCATCAGGAACGTCACCGCGGACGGCCACTCGCCGCCCGCGGAGATGCCCTGGGCGATCCGGGCCACCGCCAGCAGCAGCGGCGCGGCCACCCCGATCTGCGCGTAGGTCGGTGACAGCCCGATCAGCAGCGACCCGCCGGTCATCAGCACGATGGCCAGCATCAGCGCGGGTTTGCGGCCGCGGCGGTCGGCGAACCGGGCCAGCAGGATGCCGCCGACGGGCCGGCAGAACATGCCCGCGGCGAACACCGCGAACGTGCTCAGCAGCGAGCTGACCGGGTCCGCCGACGGGAAGAACTGTCCGGCGAACATCGGCGCGAACAGCCCGAACGCCAGCCAGTCGAACTGCTCGATCAGGTTGCCGAACACCGCGGCGAGCACGGTGCGCCGGTGTCTGGCGGTGGGCAGGGGGGTGGTGGTCATCGCCGACTCCTGACGTCAGGTGGTGAGCTCGAGCCGCGGCACACCGACCGGGTCGAAGCCGAGGATCTGGCCGTAGAAGGAAAGTTCGGACTCCAGCGCCCGGCGCACCGACTCGGAGCGGCGGAACACGTGCTGCTCGCCGGGGAAGGTCAGGTAGGCGTGCAAGATGTCGCGGCCCTTGATCGCGGCCATCATCCGCTCGCACGGCTCCGGCGGGCAGATCACGTCCTCCTCCTCCAGCATCAGCAGCGGGGCGGTGAGCCGGTGCGCGTTGGCGATCGGCGACCGCTCGTGGTAGAGCGGTTCGGCCTCGGGCAGCGGGCCGAGCATGCTGTACAGGTAGTGGGATTCCAGGTCGTGGGTGTCGCCGGTGGCCCAGCCGAGCGGGTCGACCACCGGGTAGTACGAGGTGCCGCACCGGTAGGTGTCCACTGTGGTCAGTGACTGGCAGGTGGTCCAGCCGCCGGCCGAGCCGCCGCGGATCACCAGCCGGTCCCGGTCGACCAGGCCCTCGTCGGCCAATGTGGTCGCGACGATCACGCAGTCCTGCACGTCGATCACGCCCCACTGGCCGCGCAGGCGCTCCCGGTAGGCCCGGCCGAGGCCGACCGAGCCGCCGTGGTTGACCTGCACCACCGCGATGCCGCGGGAGGTGAAGAACGTGATCTCCGGGTCGAGCGCGTCGATCGCCCGCCCCGTCGGTCCACCGTGGACGGTCACCAGCAGCGGCGGGAGTTCGCCTTCTGGCGCGGCGTAGTCGGGGTTGCGCGGCAGGTAGACGACGGCGTGGATGTCGCTGCCGTCCTCGGCCGGGAACCGGCGGTGCCAGGACTGCGGCCGCCACTCGGGCGGCAGCGGCGTGTACCGCGGCGGCGTCAGTGGCGTGATCTCCCCGCTGTCGGCGTCGACCCGAACCACGGTCGGCTGGTCGTCGGGGCCGGCGGCGACCGCGGCGAACGTCGTGCCGGACGCGGCCAGGCCGGCCCACGCCGTGCGGGGAGTCGATCCGGGTCAGCTCGCCGGTGGCCGGGTCGAGGACGACCAGGCCGGCGGCGTTGATCTGGCGGCCGTCGCGTTCCCGCCACGCCACCGAGATCAGGCCGATCCGGCCGTCGGCCAGCGGCGCACCCCAGCTCAGGCCGGGCCGCCACAGCGGGCCGCCCATCTCCTGCTCGCCGGTCCACAGTGGAGTCTGGGTGCCGTCGAGGCCGACGCGGTACGGATTCCACCACCCGTCAGGGTCGGACAGCACGGTCAGCGCGTCGTCACCCGTCCACCACAGCTGGCAGATAGCCTCCTTCGGGCCGCCGGCCAGCACTCGGTGCGAGCCGACGACGCCGTTCTCGTTCACGGTGGCGACGCACAACTCCGTGCCGTCCCAGGGCATTGCCGGGTGGTCCCAGCCCAGCCAGGCCAGGTGCCGGCCGTCCGGCGAGACGCGCGGGCCGTGCATGAACCGGTGCGAGTGCGCCAGCACGCGGACGTCACCGCTGCCGTCCAACGGGACCGCGATCAGCTCGCGCCAGGTGTCCGTGCCGCGCGGGCCGGTGATGGCCTCGCGCAGGCACCACACCTCGTCGCCGTGGAAGATCGCGTCGGAGTAGCGCAGCGACGCCGGCACCTCGGGCAGCGGGGTGAGCGGCGCCGGGTCGCTGCCCGGCTCCTTCAGGTAGAGCCGGTGGTCGTCCCAGTTGGTGAAGACGAACCGCTCCCCGTCCGCGTCGACCGCGAACGGCCGGGATCCCATCTCGTGCAGCCGGTTGCGCGCGTTCCACCCGGTCGGCAGCATCTCCTCGGTGCCGCCGTCGGGAGTCCACCGCACCACCGCGGACCGGCCGCCCTCAGTGGGCCGCAGCTCCGCCCACCAGACAGCGTCGTCCACGACCGTCACCCACTGCTCCATCAGCCAGCGGGGCTCGCCACCCGCGCGGGCCACGTCCTCCGCGCTGAGCGGGGACTGCCACGCGCCGTGCGGTGCTGTGTTGGTCATTGCGCGCTCCTGGTCGACGAGCTGGATTGGGCCCCGTCACGGGCGATGGGAGCACTGTCGCCCGTGACGGGGGCTTGGGCGCCGCGCATAGCGGGGTTGGGCGCGAGAACCATCTGTCCCCGCATGCGCCAGCAGTCGGCGTCGTCAACGAGTCGGTCCAGCAGCAGGCGCAGCGCGGCCGTCATGTCCACGGCCATGCCCGCCGGATAGGCGGCGTCCACCGAGTGCAGCGCCACGGTCAGCGCACCGTCCACTTCGGACATCTGGAGGTCCAGCAGCACCTGCGGGGTGCTGGCCGAGGTGTGCACCACGGTGCCGAGCGCGGTACGGCAGCGGCGCAGCGGCTGGTCGAGCAGGTCGGTGAGCACGACCGGGAACACGGGGCGCGGCTCGCGACCGGCGCCGACGTGCTCGCGGATCGCCCGGAATCCGCTGTACTGGGCGTGTTCCACGTCCTCGGCGATGCGGCGCTGCAACGACAGCGCGCGCTCGGCGAAGCTGTCACCGACCGGATCCACCGCGACCAGCACCGAGGTGCTGAACTCGCCGAGCACCGACGACACGTCGTGGTGCAGCGGAATCCGTGGGAAGCACATCAGGTTCACGGTGAACTGCGGCGACGAGCTCCACGCCCGCAGCACCTCGGCGAACGCGGCCGTCACGATGCCCGAC